>NZ_VFNE01000001.1:0-4800000 GCF_006715415.1 Achromobacter sp. SLBN-14
CGTCCAGCGTCAGCACGTCAGGGTTGTGGCGCTTGATGAGCTCGCGGGCGACCAGCGGATCGGGCGCGGTCGCAACCACTTCCATATCCGGCTGGCTGTTGATGATCTCGGTCATCAGGCCACGCACCAGCGCGGAGTCATCCACACACAAAACGCTAATTTTCTTCATCTTGTTTGCTGCCCTGGCCCGGTCAGGCCTTATTTGCGCATTCGTAGACCGTCTGCCCGCGCAGACGGAAATCGCGGCTGATGTACGTGAAGTTCTCGGAATGGCCGGCAAACAGCAGGCCGCCCGGCTTCATGAGCGGCACAAACCGCTCCAGGATCTTGGCCTGCGTCGGCTTGTCGAAATAGATCATGATGTTGCGGCAGAAGATCACGTCGAACTTCTCGGTGATCCCCCACGAGGGCGACAACAGGTTCAGCGTCTCGTAGCGCACCATCTCGGCGATCTCGGGGCGCACCCGCACGTGCCCTTCGTTCGCGCCGCGGCCCTTCAGGAAAAACCGGCGCAGGCGCTCGGTCTCCATCTTCGCGACGCGCTCGTTCGGATAGACACCAGTGCGCGCGCGCTGCAGCACGTTGGTGTCGATGTCGGTAGCCAGCACGGTGGAACCCGCGCCCCGCGGCCCCAGGGCCTCGGTAAGCGTGATGGCGA
The DNA here is from genome assembly GCF_006715415.1 of Achromobacter sp. SLBN-14. Taxonomy (NCBI): domain Bacteria; kingdom Pseudomonadati; phylum Pseudomonadota; class Betaproteobacteria; order Burkholderiales; family Alcaligenaceae; genus Achromobacter; species Achromobacter sp. SLBN-14. Next base: position 659 of record NZ_VFNE01000001.1, read on the forward strand.
TCGAGTAAGGTTCTTCGCCCGTCGAGGCCGCGCAGCACCAGACCGAAACCGGCCCGCCGCGCTTCTTCGCGAAGTCGGCAAGGATGGGAAAGTGATGCGATTCGCGGAAAAACGCGGTCAGGTTCGTCGTGAGCGCGTTGATGAAATCTTCCCACTCCGCCGAGTCAGGCTCGTTCTCCAGGCTATCCAGATAGCTGGCGAAATCCTGCCCGCCCAGCGCACGCAGGCGGCGCGCGAGGCGGCTGTAGACCATCTCGCGCTTGTGCGTGCCCAGCGAAATGCCGGCCCGCGCGTGGATCATCTTGCGGACGCGGGAAAAGTCCGCGTCCCGAAAATCAAACTGGCGGTCCACCGGAATGGACGGCGCCGTATTCGCCGAAGTTGCCACGCGTATCCTCAGCGTCCCAGTGCAGGCGCATCGGGCGCATGCAGACGGGCGTCGTCATAGGTGGCGTGCACCGAAGACAGCCGATGCGCCGGCACTTCGATGACCTCGCCCGTGTTGATCTTGAATACGGCCACTGCTTCGGCCAGGCGTTGGGCCTGCTCCTGCAGCGAGCCGGCGGCGGCCGCGGCCTCTTCCACCAGCGCCGCGTTCTGCTGCGTCACTTCATCCATCTGCGACACCGCGCGGTTCACCTGGTCGATGCCGCTGGACTGCTCTTCGGACGCCGCAGAAATCTCGCCCATGATGTCCGTCACGCGTTTCACCGACGCCACGATTTCCTGCATCGTGGAACCGGCGCGTTCGACCTGCTGAGAACCGGCGCCCACCTTGGTCACGGAGTCCTCGATCAGGCCCTTGATTTCCTTGGCCGCCTGCGCGCTGCGCTGGGCCAGCGAGCGCACTTCGCCCGCCACCACCGCAAAGCCTTTGCCCTGCTCACCCGCGCGGGCCGCTTCCACCGCCGCGTTCAGCGCCAGGATGTTGGTCTGGAACGCGATGCCGTCAATCACCGACACAATTTCGGATATCTTGCGCGAGCTGGCAGAGATGCCTTCCATGGTGTGCACCACTTCCGACACCGCCGCGCCGCCGCGCTCGGCCACGTCCGACGCGCTGGCCGCAAGCTGGTTGGCCTGACGGGCGTTGTCCGCGTTCTGCTTGACGGTCGAGGCCAGTTCTTCCATCGAGGCAGCGGTCTCTTCCAGCGAGGCAGCCTGCTGCTCCGTCCGGCTGGACAGATCCGTGTTGCCTGCGGCGATCTCGTGCGAGCCCACGTTGATTTCGTCCACGCCACGGCGCACCGAAGCCACCGTGCGCGTCAGGCTTTCCTGCATGCGCTTGAGCGCCGCAAACAGCTGGCCGATTTCATTCGTGTTGCTGACCTCGACGCGGGCGGTCAGGTCGCCGCTGGCGATGCGGTCGAAATGATGGCCGGCTTCCTTGAGCGGCTGCAGCACGCGGCGGCGAAGGAAGACATAGGTGGCAAAGACCAGCAGCGCGGCGATGATGCCGCCGGCGCTCACCGCCATCAGCACGAACTGGTAGCGCACCTGCGCGACTTCAAAGGCGTCCATCATCTTGCTGGCGCGCCAGAAATCGAAGCCTTCAACCGCGCGTGCAAAGCGGCCTTCCAGCGCGTCCTGCACTTTCTGGATCTGCGTCTGGTAGGCCGGCATGTCGGCCTTTTCCAGCGCGCCGATCAGCGGCGTGATGCCTTGCTGCAAGAGGGCCGTGTAAGAATCGTCGATTTCCTTGAGCGCCTCGGCCGCCTCGGCGGGACGCGGCAGGGTCTTGTAGAAATCGAACTCGGCCTGGCCCTTGTTCTGCGACGCCTTGGCCCGCTCCAGGAGGCCTGCGGCCTCGCTGGACAGCCCCTGCGCCAACAAGGTCGGCTGGCCGATGCTGCGCACGATGTCCGCATAGTTGGAGGACGCGGCACGGCCCAGGCCGTTCAGGGTGTCCTTGTAGCTGGACACGACGCGGCTGACGGCGTCGTCCAATTCCTGCGATTGCTTGATTTCGGCCAGCGTCCCGTTGCTGATGCGCAAAGACAGCACGCCCAGCGCGGCACCGATCACCAACATGAATGAGAAGAACGCCAGCACCCACAACAGGCTGCTGCGTATCGTCATGTTCGCGAAAAACTTGCGCATCACAAGAACCATCCCTTGACTGCAATCGTTAAAGGAAAGCGCCACATCGCGATCAATATGGCGCCTTTACCCCGCATTCCGGCCGAACTCCGATCAGGAGGCGACCTTCTCCACCAGCGCCATTTCGTCGCTGGTCATCAGCTTTTCAATGTCCACCAGGATCAGCATCCGCTCGTCCACGGTGCCCAGACCGGTCAGGTACTCGGTCGACAGCGTGGCGCCGAACTCGGGCGCCGGACGAACCTGGCCGGCGTTCAGCATCAGCACGTCCGACACGCCGTCCACCACGATGCCCACGACACGGCGGTCAAGGTTCAGGATGATGACGACGGTTTGCTCGTTGTATTCGACGCGGCCCAGGTTGAACTTGATGCGCAGGTCGACGATCGGCACGATGATGCCGCGCAGGTTCGTCACGCCCTTGATGAAGGGCGGGACATTCGCGATACGGGTGACCGTGTCGGCGTCGTAGCCGCGGATCTCCTGCACCTTCAGGATGTCGATGCCGTATTCTTCGTCGCCCAGCGTGAAGACCAGGAATTCGCTGCCGACATCTTCATTGCGCGCGGCTTGCGCTTGCGGTTTGGCTGCCATGATTTTTAGAGCTCCATCAATTCAGAACGGCTTCGGGCTGCGACCAGCGTTCCCGGTTGGCGCGCGCGAGCGCAAATACGTCGACAATCAGGGCCACGCTGCCATCGCCAAGAATGGTGGCGGCGGAAATGCCCGGGACCTTGCGGTAATTCGATTCCAGATTCTTCACCACGACCTGGTGCTGCCCGATCAGGTGATCGACCAGCAGCGCAAAGCGGCGGTCCTCGGCCTGCATGATGACGGCGATCGCCTGGGTGGGATCGGTCTGGGCTTCGCCCACCGAGAACACCCGGTGCATCTCGACCAGCGGCAGGTATTCGCCACGCACATGCATGACGCGTTCGTTGCCGGCGACCGAGTAGATCTGGTCATTGGTGGGCTGCAGCGATTCGGTAACGTGGTTCAGCGGCAGGATGAAGGTCTCTTCACCCACGCGCACCGACATGCCGTCCAGAATGGCCAGCGTCAGCGGCAGCACGATACGCGTCGTGGTGCCGTGGCCCGGCTCGCACGACAGCTGCACGTGGCCGCCCATGTCCTGGATGTTCCGGCGCACCACATCCATGCCCACGCCGCGGCCGGAGATGTCCGTGACCTTCTCGGCGGTGGAGAAGCCGGGCGCGAAAATCAGCTGCCAGATTTCGTCGTCGGGCGAATTCTCGTTGACGGCCAGGCCCTGCGCCATGGCCTTCTTCAGGATCTTCTCGCGGTTCAGGCCGCCACCGTCGTCGCTGACTTCGATGACGATGTTGCCGCCGTTGTGTTGCGCGGACAGCACCAGTTGGCCAACCGGGTCCTTGCCCGCGGCGATCCGCTTTTCAGGCGTTTCGATGCCGTGGTCCAGGCTGTTGCGCACCAGGTGGGTCAGCGGGTCGATAATGCGTTCGATCAGGCTCTTGTCCAGCTCGGTCGCGCGGCCGTAGGTCTGCAGTTCGATCTGCTTGCCCATCTTGCCGGCAATGTCGCGCACCAGGCGCGGGAAGCGGCTGAACACGTAATCCATCGGCATCATGCGGATAGACATGACGGCTTCCTGCAGATCGCGCGCGTTGCGCTCGAGCTGCTCCATGCCGTTCAGCAGGCGATCGTGCAGCACCGGATCCAGCGTGGAGGCGGTCTGCGCCAGCATGGCCTGCGTGATGACCAGTTCGCCCACCAGGTTGATCACCTGGTCGACCTTCTCAACGCCGACGCGGATCGAAGTCGATTCCTTGTCGGCGTGCGCGGCAGCGGACGCAGCGGGACGCGCGGCGCGGGCAGCCGGGGCGCCGGCTTCAGCGGCGGCGGGTTCTGCGGCGTGCGCTTCCGGCGCTTCGGCCACGACCGGCGCTGCGGCGGGGGCCGGCTGCGCTACGGGCGCGGCGGGCGCCGCTTCGGCGGCCGCCGGTGCGGCATCGCCGCCTGCCGGCGCGGCTTCACGAGCGATGCTCAGTTGGTCGCCGTCGACGATGAAGCAGCACACGGCCTCGATGTCTTCCGGCGTGCAGGTGCTGTCCACCCACACCGTCAGCACGCCGTTGGCGCGTTCGCTTGCCTTGACGTTGCCCAGGTTGCCCATCTCTTCGAGCAGGGACGCGGCGTCCTTGTCCGACACCTTGGTGATGCGCACGCGCAGCGGCAGGCCATCCTGCGAACCGGACGCCGCGGCCGGAGCCGCCGGCTCGGCGGGCGCGGCTGGCGCGGGCTGGGGCGCCTGCTGCACCGGGGCGGGCGCCGGAGCCGGCGCGGCGGCCGGCGCAGCGGGCGCGGGTGCAGCAGCGGCTGCGGCAGGATCCTTATGCTCCAGCGCAAGCTGCCTCAATACGGCGCAAATACGCTCAAACACGGCGTCATCGGGCTCTTCGGAGGCCCGATAGGCGTCCAGTTGGCTTTTGAGCACGTCTTTCGTTTCCAAGAAAATATCAATCATGTCCGTGCGCAGCGCCATTTCGCCACGCCGGATCGCGTCCAGAAGGTTCTCAAGCAGATGGGTCGTGCCCGCCAGCTGGTTGAAACAGCCGAACGTCGCCGCACCACCCTTGATCGAATGCGCCGCGCGAAAAATGGCGTTGAGCTGCTCGATGTCGGGCGAGCCCACATCGAGCTCGAGCAACAGCTGCTCCATCTGCGCAAGCAGTTCGTCCGCCTCGTCGAAAAAGGTCTCGTAAAACTGACTGAGGTCCAAACCAGAACTCATGACCCGTACGCCTTTCTAAATGAACCTGCTACGCGCCGGCCTGCTCGTCGAGCAGCTCGGTCGCCAATTCCACCAGCACATCGGGATCCACCGGCTTGGAAAGCCAGCCGCAAACGCCCAGATCCCGGGCTGCCATCTTGCTGTCCACGTCGTCCTCGGTGGTCAGCACCAGCACCGGCACATCCATGTACCGGTCCTCTTCGCGCAACCCCTGGATCAACTCCAGACCGCCCTTCACAGGCATGTTCCAGTCGCTGACGACCAGGTCCACCGGGTTGGCCATCGCCACCTCGAGCGCTTCCTGGCCATTGCAGGCCGTCAACACCTTCCAGCCTGCGCCGGTCAGCGTCGCCTGAACGATCATCCGCATGGTCGTGGAATCGTCCGCCACGAGTATCGTTGCCGTCATTGCTGTCGAACCCCTTCAGCGGGCGGGGTGTTCACCGCCTCGCCCTGCTTGGTTGCCGTTGCGGCCTTGCTGGCGGCTTGCACCGCCTGCACGGCCGTCCCCACCTCGCGCGCATCCTTGGCGCTCAAATCCGCGGCTGCGGCGTTCTCGCTCTCGATGCGCTTCTGGGTGCTTTGGTTGAGCACCACCAGGCTGATGCGTCTATTAACGGCTGCATACGGATCATCTTTAACCAGACTCATGCTGGAAGACAGACCCTGGATGCGCATGACCTTGCTTTCGTTCATGCCGCCCGCCACCAGTTCCTGGCGCGAGGCGTTCGCCCGGTCGGCCGAAAGCTCCCAGTTGCTGTAGGCTCGCTCGCCGCGCGCATACTGCGACGCGTCGGTATGACCCGAGATGCTGACCTTGTTGGGCAGTTCATTGAGCACCGGCCCCAGCTCGCGCAGGATGTCCCGCATGTACGGCTGCACTTCGGCGCGGCCGGTGGCGAACATCGGGCGGTTCTGGTTGTCGATGATCTGGATGCGCAGGCCTTCGGTCGTCAGGTCGATGAGCAGCTGCGGCCGGAAGGATTTCAGGACGGGGCTGGTCTCGATGACGTTCTCGAGGCGCTTCTTGAGGTTTTCCAGGCGATGCTGCTCGCGGCGCTCGGCGTCGCCCATGGGCTGGGATTCGACCCGGTTGCCCTGGCCGCGGCGGACGTCGCCTTCGCTGCGCAACGGATCCTGCCCGCCGCCCGGCACGGCACTGGTTTCGGCCGAGCTGCTGGGCCCGCCCGTGATGGCGACGCGCAGCGGCATGCGGAAGTATTCCGCAATCCCCTTGAGTTCTTCCTTCGGCACGATGCTGACCAGCCACATCACCAGGAAGAACGCCATCATCGCCGTAATGAAGTCGGCGTACGCGATCTTCCAGCTGCCCCCGTGGTGCCCGCCGCCCTTGACCTTCTTGCGGCGGATCACCACACGGTGATTATTTACCGTGCTCATGGCCCGCTCCGTCAGGCCTTGCCGGTCGACTTGGTCTGGCGCACGTGCTCTTCCAGCTCACCGAAGGTGGGCCGGACCGCCGAGAACAGCACCTTGCGGCCGAATTCCACCGCAAGCTGAGGCGGATAGCCGTTCATGCTGGCCAGCAGCGTCGTCTTGATGCACTCAAGCACCTTCATGGCCTCGTCCGTGCGGCGCTCCACGCGGGAGGCCAGCGGACCGACGAAACCATAAGCCAGCAAAATACCCAGGAACGTGCCGACCATGGCCTTGGAGATCAGGTCGCCCAGGATGGCGGGCGGCTGGTCCACGGCCGCCAGCGCCTTGATCACGCCCAGCACTGCGGCCACGATACCGAACGCGGGCAAGCCGTCGGCCATCTGCTGCAGCGCATGAGCCGGCACTTCGCGCTCGTGGCGGTAGGTTTCGATTTCCTCGTCCATGAGCGTCTCGATTTCAAACGAGCTCATGTTGCCGCTGATCATGATGCGCAGGTAGTCCGTGATGAACTCCATGAGCTTCTCGTCTTTGGCGATGCGGGGATATTCGCTGAAGATCGGGCTGGAGCCCGGATCCTCGATGTGCGATTCGATGGCCATCAGGCCTTCGCGGCGCGCCTTGTTCAGCAATACATACAGGAGCGCCATCAGCTCCATGTAGACGTCCTTGCCGTAGCGCGAGCTCTTGAGCGCGTCGGGGAGCGCCTTCTTGACCAGCATCAGCGACTTCTTGCTGTTGCCCGCCAGGAAAGCCCCGAACGCCGCGCCGAAGATCAGCGTCAGCTCGAAGGGCTGGTAGAGCGCGCCCATGTGCCCGCCCAGCGCTATGAAGCTGCCGACGACCGACACGATCACCACAAGAAAACCGATAACAATCAACACAACGGGCCCCTGCCAACGAAGTCTATAACTTGCGTCAATGATCCCCTGTCCCCCCTGCCCCAAAAAGGCGGGTTAGGGGGTGTTTTCCAGGGCTTTTGATGTATTTGGACGCCCGATCAGGTCGGAGCGGCGGTCGCAATGGGGGCTGCACGGGTGCCGGCACGTGCCTTGGCCGCCGCGCGCGTCTTGCCCGCGCGGGGTGGCGGACGGCAGATGGCACACACAAAATCCGATTGGGGATCATGGGCATGGGCAATGAAATGGCCGCCACACTGCCGGCACGCAGAAAGCTGCAGCATGCCGCTGTCGAAGAATCGCACCAGCATCCACGCCCGGGTAAAGCTCAGGACGGGCTCAGCATCCGCGGCTTCCTGCCCCGCGTTTTCGAGATACAGACGATACGCGTCGATGGTGGCGCGTATGCCTTTGCTGGTGGTGCGCGTATTCAGAAACGAATACACGTTATAGAAGAGAGAGGAATGGATATTCGGCAGCCAGGTCATGAACCAGTCGACCGAAAAAGGCAGCATGCCCTTGGGTGGCGAGCAGCCGCGGATCTCGCGATACAGGCGGGCGAGGCGATCGTGGCTGAGGCTGGTTTCAGCCTCAAGCACCTGGAGGCGCGCGCCCAGCGTAATCATGGAGCTGGCAAGCAGGATGTCGTCCGCTTCCTGGGAAACGCTCTTGGAGGCCATGACAGGTGTGTCCGAGTGGGGATTCGCGGGCCGTCAGGCCAGTTCTTCGACAGGCTGCTTGGCGAGCAGGATGGTGGCGTGGGCTTGTTGCAGCGCACCACCCAATACATCATGGGTCAGCGCCGACAGCAGGCTGTAATCATCGAAACGGAAGCGGCACAGCAGCGAGCTGGAGCTGGCCAGCTTCACCAGTTGCGCCGGCGAAAGGCGCATGAGAATGTCAGCGACTTCATTGCTGAACCCCAGGCGGAACATCGATGCGGCATAGTCATCACGCAACATCCGCTGAGCCAGTAACAAATATGACAGATTCACTTCGCGAATATCTGCCAGCAAAGAATTTTCTACTTGTTGCACGCCGTACTCCCTATCCCTATCCCACCCGAGGGGCTTGATTACTCATAGCGCAGGCAACGTGTGTTACCTGTCCGCTCGCTGCATCCTGTTTTAATGCGAAATGTATCATTTGTTCGCAATTTAAGTAAAATTTACCACAGGTCATGTCATTTTCTATGACTTATATGACAAATCTTTGTTGATGTTGCGCAACGTGCCTTTCTAGACACACCTTGACATACAAGTTCGTGACAAATTTTGGTCAATTTGCCAAATAAGCATTCAAAACGTTGCGTACTTCCTGAAATGAACGGCCGCCCATTGCCGACAATGCCATCTTGACGATTCCCTAGATTCGCCCGCATTACCGTAGCCGCGCTTGTCGACAATGTCGCAAATTGACAACATCGACCGCGCTTCACGATCGACTCCGCCAGAATTCCCGCAATGCCCCACGCAGATGACAGCCTGGTCGAATATGCGCCGCTAGTTCGGAAGCTGGCCCTGCAATTGCTCGCCCGTTTACCCGCCAGCGTCGAACTCGACGACCTGATACAGGCCGGCATGATCGGCCTGCTCGACGCCGTCCGCCGTTACCAGGAAACCGCGGACGCTCAGTTCGAGACCTACGCCACGACGCGCATTCGCGGCGCGATGCTCGATGAGCTTCGCGGCCAGGACTGGCTGCCGCGCAGCGTGCGCACGAAAGCCCGCAAGATCGAACAGGCGATCCAGTTTTTGGAACAGCGTTTGATGCGCGCGCCGACTGAAGCCGAGATCGCCAAGCAGCTAGAACTGCCGCTGGACGAATACCAGACGCTGCTGCACGACGCGCAAGGCGTCCAGATCGTTCACTATGAAGACTTCACCACCGAGCCCGATTCGGCATCGGGTCAGGCGGACTGGTCCGCCACGTTGAATCACGGCGCGCCCAGCGGCAATCCGCTGGACTCGCTATTGGCCGGCGACTTCCGGCAGGCCTTGGTTCACGCCATCGACGCCCTGCCCGACCGCGAAAAGCTGTTGCTGTCGCTGTGTTACGAGCAAGGGCTGAACCTGAAGGAAATCGGCGCGATCATGAATGTGACCGAGGCGCGGGTGTGCCAATTGAGGTCGCAGGCGACGGCGCGGATACGCGCAAGGTTGAAAGATCAGGCCTGGCAGGAATTGCCGCAGGAAGGGCAGATCGCGCAGATCATCTGATTTTCCCCCGCGGCGGAATCGGGGCGATTTTCAGCCGGCACGGATTCAGGGGGAAAATCGGACCTTGTTCGTGCCTTCCGGGTCGCAACGGGGCTGCTAGCCTTTCGGTCTAGCCCACAAACTTGTGCGCCGCGAACCGCGAGAGCCTCGCAGTGCACCACGACCCTCCCGGAATTTCGCCATGAGCGCACCCGACCGCTTGACGCAGGCCATTTCTGACGCCTACGACGAAACCCCCTATCTTTCTTTGCCGTTTTCCTACACGGCGCCCGGCAGCCTGCGCGCCGTGGCGCATCTGTATGGCATTTCCGCACCTGAATTGAATCGCGCGCGCGTGCTGGAACTCGGCTGCGCGGCGGGGGGCAATCTGCTGCCGTTCGCGATAGCGTATCCCGATGCCCGCGCGGTCGGCGTCGACCTGTCGCCCCAGCAGATCGAAGCGGGCCAGCGCGCGGCAGAGGCCGCCGGCGCACGCAATCTCGATCTGCACGCCATGAGCCTGACGGACATCACGCCCGAGTTCGGCACGTTCGACTACATCATCTGCCACGGCGTCTTCAGCTGGGTGCCGCCGGAAGTGCGCGACGCGATTCTGCGCATCTGCAGGGAGAACCTCGCGCCCGAGGGCATCGCCTATATCAGTTACAACACCTACCCGGGCTGGAAGGCGTCGGATGTCCTTCGCGACGCCATGATGCTCAACAGTTTCGGGGCGCAAACGCCGCAAGAAAAGGTGGCGCGCGCCAAGGACATGCTGAACCTGATTGAAAACGGCCTTTGGGAAAATAATCCCTTGCAGTCGGCGCTGCGGCATTCCGCCCAGCAGTTGCGGGGGCAAAGCGACCACTACCTGCTTCACGAATACCTGGAAGCCGTCAACACGCCCTGCTATTTCCTGGAGTTTGCCGCCGCAGCCCAGCAGGCCGGCTTGGCCTACCTGACGGATGCCGAACCGCAATTGTCCTTTCCCTCGACGTATGGCTCTCGGGTTGCGCTGGGCCTGAATGGGCTGGCAGTGAACGCCGGCCGCGAGATGCGCGAACAGTATCTGGACTTCGCCATCGGCCGCTCGTTCCGCAAGAGCCTGCTGATTCACGCCGAGCGGGCCGGCGCAATCCTTGAGCAGCCGGAGGGCAGCGCTTTCACAGGCATGCACCTGGCGGCCGACCTGCGCCTGCAGGCCGGCACCGCGGCGCCTGCGCAGCAACGGCAGTACCTCACGGCGCGGGGCGCGACACTGACGTCGCACGACCCGATTGCGCATACGCTGATGGACCTGCTGGGCCAGTCCTGGCCGCAGTCGGTGTCGTTCGAAGCCATCCGCGAGGCCGCGAGCAAGCATGCACCCGCCGCCACGCAGGACGAGATGACAGCAGCGTTGCTGGCCCATGTCATCGCGCTGGTGCAATCGAATGCGCTGCACTACCGCCTTGAGCCTGCGCAATACCAGGCCCCGCAATCCAAGCCGGCGCTCATCGCGGGCGCCCTTGATCTGCTGCCCGAAGCCACCCGCCAGAACACACAGGTCAGCCTGCACAATCTTTGGCACCAGGGCGTGACGCCGCCGGCCGATCCGCTGAGCCGGCACATCATGACCCTGATGGACGGATCCCGAAGCGCGACCGAGCTGCGCAGCGCCGTGCGTGATGCTTTGACGACCGGAAAGCATCCGCATCCGAATGGCCAATCGTATAAGGGCGCCCGCAATCTGGAGCCCGTCGCCCAGGAATTCTTGAATTCCCTGCTGGCTGAACTGCGCCGCAGCGGCCTGTTGCTGAACTGAGTGCCGTGCCCCCTGCCGGCTCGCCCAGAGGGCGCCGGCAGGAAAACCAGGCGTCCATCGGCCAAATTTACGATTGCCAAAAAAAAAACCTAAAGATTGATTTTGGACTGCCGTAATCCTGGCAACGGAGAAATTCGAAGACACAAGTCAGAGAATTCTTCCCGTTACAAAGATGGGCGGCCCCGCTGCCCGGTTTGAAGAAGCCTTTCTCTCTTGGGAGCCTAAACATGGCTGCAGTCATCAATACCAACTACTTGTCGCTCGTTGCTCAGAACAACCTGAACAAGTCGCAATCTTCCCTGGGTACCGCCATCGAACGCCTGTCGTCGGGCCTGCGCATCAACAGCGCCAAGGACGACGCCGCCGGTATGGCGATTGCCAACCGCTTCACCGCGAACGTCAAGGGCCTGACCCAAGCCGCTCGTAACGCCAACGACGGCATCTCGCTGGCTCAGACGACCGAAGGCGCCGCCTCGGAAGTCAACACCCACCTGCAACGCGTTCGCGAACTGTCGGTGCAAGCTTCGAACGGCAGCTACTCGCAAGAACAGCTGAACTCGATGCAAGACGAAATCAACCAACGTCTGTCGGACATCGACCGCATCTCGCAACAAACCGACTTCAACGGCGTGAAGGTTCTGTCGGATTCGGCCAAGCCCCTGACGCTGCAAGTCGGCGCCAACGACGGTGAAACCATCACCCTGAACCTGACCGAAATCAGCGTCAAGACCCTGGGTCTGGACGGCTTCAACGTCAACGGCTCGGGCGTGACCCAGAACCGTTCGGCTACCGTGTCCGACCTGCAAGCCGCTGGTGGCACGACCGTTGCCGCCAACGAATGGCAAGTCACCACGACGCACGCCGCCGTGAAGGCAGACCAGGTTTTCGGCAAGCTGGAAAACGGCAACACCGTGAGCGATGCCACCTCGGGCATCACCTACACGTACGACGCCGCCAACAAGAACTTCACGTTCACCGACACCTCGGCCTCCGACGCTGCCGCCGTGACCTCGCTGGCTGACTCGCTGAAGCCCGCCACCGGCACGCTGAAGGGCACCTACGCCAACACCGGCAGCGCCACGGCTTCGTTTGAAGTCGACGCCACCGGCAAGATCACCATCGGCGGCCAACAAGCCTACCTCGACACCGACAACAACCTGACGACCAACAGCGCCGGCGGTACCGCCGCCACGCTGGACGGTGTGTTCACCGCGGCCGCCAACGGCTCGGGCGGTGCTGGCACCTCGTCGGTTTCCCTGGGTGGCAAGGTTTACGCCAACACCGGCACCGCCGACGAACTGACCTTCACGAACACGATCAGCAGCGACGCGCTGCTGGCCTCCGTGAACGCCAACGCCGCCGTTGGCGACGTCACCATCAAGATCGGTAGCGGCATCACCAGCGCCTCGCTGGCATTCACCGCCGGCGAATCGACCAACACGTACGTCGACGACAAGGGCACGTTCACGACGACCAAGACCTACACGACCAACTACTCGGTCGATCCCAACACGGGCACGGTCACGGTCAAGAGCGGCACGGGCACCGGCGACTACGCTCCCAAGATTGGTCAAGAAGCCAAGGTCAACAGCGCCGGCAACCTGACGACGGAAGACACCAGCAAGGGTACGAAGACCTCGGACCCGATGAAGACGCTGGACGCCGCCTTCACGAAGCTGGACAAGCTGACCGGCGAACTGGGTGCTGTGCAGAACCGTCTGGAATCGACGATCGCCAACCTGAACAACGTGGTCAACAACCTCTCCAACGCTCGTTCGCGTATTCAAGACGCCGACTACGCCACGGAAGTGTCGAACATGTCCAAGGCTCAGATCCTGCAACAGGCTGGCACCTCGGTTCTGGCGCAAGCCAACCAAGTGCCGCAAACCGTTCTGTCGCTGCTGCGTTAATTCAGCACAGACGGCTGGGGAAGCTCCGGCTTTCCCCGTCCAGGAAAACAGGATCGTCCTTCGCAACGATCCTGGATGCCTCAAAAACCCGCTTCGGCGGGTTTTTTTCGTTTGGGCCGCAGCAAGCAGGCTTTGCCCCAAACTGGTGGCGATTTCCGACGCTGATTCTAAGAATGGACAGCCCGGGCGATTCGTAAAATTCTTGCCACAGAATCGTCCCGTTTCGCCCCTACCCCGCTTGCCACATGTCCTATTTGGTCTCTTCCCACTGTCTATCCGTCGCAGAGCCTGGGCCATTGACCCCTTGCCTGTCCCCCACGAGATTGCGCGGAACCGCGCACTTGTATGGCGTGGAAACGGCACCGCTCGATCGGGCCCGGGTTCTGGCGTTAGGTTGCGGCTCGGGCGACGGTCTGTTGCCATTCGCCATGGCCTATCCCGATGCACAGGCGGTGGGCGTCGACCCCTCTGAAGCGCTCATCGCGCAGGGCGCAGCGGTCGCACAAGGCATGGGGTTGACCAACCTGACCCTGTGCGTAGGCAACCCGGGCGACCTGGGCACTCAACTGGGGCTGTTTGACTACATCATTGTCAGCGGGCTGTATGGGTACCTGCCGCCGGACAGCGCGCAAGAGCTGCTGACCGTCTGCGCCAACCTGCTGTCTCCGAAAGGGCTGCTGTATCTGGACAGCCCCGTGTATCCGGGCGCGAAAAGCCTGGACGTTGTCCGCGACGCGATCATGCTTCACGGGCATGCGGCACAGACGGAGGCGGAACTGAAGCAAAGCGCGCTGGCCGCGTTGGCGCTGTTCAAGGACGGCATGTCAGCCTCCAACCCGCAACGCTCCCAGCTTGCGGCTGCCGCGGCGCATTTTGAAAGCACCCTGGTCGCCGGTCCAGCCACTGCCGGCCCACAACGGAACCCCCTGGCCAACACCGGGTGTTACTTCGTCGAACTTGCCGGGCGCGCCTCAACAGCCGGACTGGCTTACGTCGGCGACGCCAGGCCCCTGAGCGAGATTCCGCTCAATTTCGGTCAAGGCGTATCCCTCAATCACAGTCTGCTGACCATGGGGCAGCCGGCCACCGTTCGCCAGCAATATCTGGACTTCGCAACGGGCCGGGCTTTCCGGCAATGCCTCTGGGTTGTGCAAGATCGGGCTGGCGACATCCTGGCTCAGCCCGATCTGACCCGCCTGCAGCACCTACGTTTCGCGTCCGGCCTGACGCGGCTGGCTGGCAACAGGCCCGAGCCCGGCGTCACTTATGTCAACGGGCTGGACCGCGGCCTGACCACCGCCGATGCCGACTTGATCGCCGTGGTGGATGTACTGTCCCACGCGTGGCCCGCTTCGCTGCCCTACACGACGTTGCTGGCGGTATTGCTGCACAAGAACCAGTGGGATGACGCCACGGGACGCAAGGCGCTGGAAAAATGCCTGCGGCAGTTGCTTGAAGAGGATCTGCTGCACTATTGCCTGGAAACAAGTCCCTACGAGCGGACCGACGACGCCCCGCTGCGACTATTGCCTTGTCTCGACCTGGAAAAGCAGGCCGAGCCCGCCGTCCCTTGGCCGACGTTCAATCTGTGGCATGAACGGGTCCGCCTGGCCATCTCCGACACTCAGGCGGCCATCCTGCGCGCCATGGCTGCCGGCCTTGCGCCACAGCAGGCCAAGCTGAATGAAACGCCGGTGGAATTAGGCGAAGTCGCGTCGACGCTTGCGCTGATAAAGCGTTGCGGATTGGCCGAGGGGTCGTCCCGGGCATGGTTCAACCTGCTCCATGCGGTACTGGTCGACACCAATCGCAAGGCGCCCGTGTTCGGGCTGTATGTCGTTGCCCAGGCGCTTCGAAATCTGCAGGCCGGGCTACTCACCCAAAGTGGGCACCAGCCCAATCCCGGCCCGGCCATCATCCCCCAGGCCAGGCAATTGCACGAACTCATGACGCGGCAGGCTTACCTGGAGGCCGAGGTCATAGCTCGGCGCCTGACCAAGACCGCGCCGAAATTCTGGGATGCGTGGGAGGCCTTGGCCATAACGCTTCTTAGCACGGGGCGCGTGCCCGAGGCGGTACTGCCCGCCATGCGCATGATCGAGCTTGCGCCCGCAGACGCCCAGAGCTACATCGTTCTGGCTGTCGCCATGGCGCGCCTGGGACGCACGGCCGAATCCATCGCCGCCGGACGTCGCGCCGTCGAGCTGGCGCCCGCCAGCGCGGAAGCACATGCCGCGCTGGCAAGTGGATTGGCGACCGAACGGCGCTACAAGGAAGCAGAAGAGAGCAACCGGACCGCCCTTTCACTGGATCCCATGCATCGCAAGGCATGGATCAATCTGGCAAAGACGCTGATCGACGCCGGCGACGCCAGCGCCGCCGAAAGGGTGCTCCAGGAAACGCTGGTCCGGTTCCCTCAAGACATAACCGCCCGCAACAACCGTATGTTCACGTTGAACTACTGCGTCGACAAGACGGCGGAGGAGATTTTCGATGCCTACCGGGCCTATGATCGCGACGTGGGCGTGCCGCTTCGGAAAACCTGGCGTGAACACAAGAACCCGAAGATGGCGGGCCGGCGGCTGAAGATAGGCTACGTCTCCCCCGACTTCCGCAAGCATTCCGGCAACAACTTCCTTGAGCCCGTTCTCATTCACCACGACCGGCAGGCATTTGAACTAACGGCCTACGCGGAACTGGATACTGAAGACGAGGTCACCACGCGCCTGCGCACCTATTTCGACCACTGGGTTCCCACCCTGAAGCTCACGGATTCGGAGCTTGCAGAAAAAATTCGTGCGGACGGAATCGACGTCCTGATCGATCTGGCCGGCCATACGCAAGGCAACAAACTTAGCGTTTTCGCACGCAAGCCCGCGCCGGTGTCGCTGTCCTGGATGGGTTATGGCTACACCACGGGCCTTTCAGCCATTGACTACATCGTCATGGACGATGTGATGGCCCCGGTTGGCTGCGAACATCTCTTCTCCGAAAAGATATGGCGCTTGAAGCCAGGCTGCCCGTACCGGCCCGGAGACTCGATGGGCGCGGTCAACGAACTTCCCGCCCTGTCGGGCGAAGGCGTCACCTTTGGCACATTGTCCCGGGCGATCCGGATCAACCACCGCACCATTCGGACGTGGGCCGCGATCCTGCGACGGTTGCCTTCCGCCCGCCTGGTCATCAACAGCGGCAGCTACCGCGACGCGGCCATGGCCGATGCGCTTGCGGCGCGATTCGAAGCGCAAGGCGTTAGCCGCAACAGGCTCCTGATCGGCTTCAACAGCCCCCCCTGGGATGTGCTCAGGGGCATCGACATTGGCCTGGACTGCTTTCCCCACAATTCGGGCGTCACGCTGGTGGAGTTCATCCAGATGGGCGTGCCATTCGTCTCGCTGGCGGACCGCCCCAGCGTCGGTCGCGTGGGCAGCTCGATTCTCAGCACTATCGGGCATCCGGAATGGATCTGCGAAACCGAAGACGAGTATGTCGAGAAGGCGGTGTCGTTGGCAACGGATCTGCCGGCGCTGGCCGACATCCGCAGAAACCTGCGGCAGGACATGCAGAACAGCGCGCTCATGGACGAAGTCGGCTTCACCCGGCGGTTTGAGGCCGATCTCAGGAAAATGTTTACTCAATGGTGTGAGACCAAAGCATGAAAGCCATCATCCTCGCCGGCGGATTGGGGACGCGGATTTCGGAAGAATCCCAAGCCCGCCCCAAGCCAATGATCGAAATCGGCGGACGCCCTATCCTGTGGCACATCATGAAAACCTATTCCGCCTATGGCGTGAATGACTTCGTGATCTGCTGCGGCTACAAGGGCTACATGATCAAGGAGTACTTCGCTAATTACTTCCTGCATATGTCCGACGTCACCTTCGACATGGCGGACAATCGCATGGAAGTGCACCAGCGCAAGGCCGAGCCCTGGCGTGTCACGCTCGTCGACACAGGCGAAACGACCATGACCGGTGGCCGCCTGAAGCGCGTCGCCGACTATGTCAAGGAAGAAGAGGCGTTTTGCTTTACGTATGGCGACGGAGTTTCCGACATCGACATCGGCAAACTGATCGCCTTTCACCGCAGCCACGGCAAAGCCGCGACGGTGACGGCGGTTCAGCCTCCCGGACGCTATGGCGCCTTGCGCCGCGAGGGCGACTTGGTCACCGGCTTCACCGAAAAGCCGCGTGGCGATGGCGGACTGATCAATGGCGGCTTTTTCGTCCTGTCGCCTAGCGTGCTGTCGCTGATCGAAAACGACGATAGCCCCTGGGAGGGTGTTCCCTTGGAGACGCTCAGCCGTCAGGGCCAGTTGCAGGCGTACGAGCATTTGGGCTTTTGGCAGCCGATGGATACGCTGCGAGACAAGAACCAGCTTGAACAGCTATGGGCCCAAGGAAATCCTCCGTGGAAGAAATGGGCCTGAACCCTTTCGGCGGCGCTTACAAAGGCGCGCGTGTGTTTCTCACGGGGCATACCGGCTTCAAGGGGAGCTGGCTGGCGGCGTGGCTCGACCAGCTTCACGCACAGGTGACCGGCTTGTCGCTCGCGCCCTCCGGGCCGTTAAACCATTGGAATCTTCTGCGGACCCGGACCACGGACTTGCGCGGAGACGTCCGGGATGCCGAGACCGTCGTCAGCGCCATGGCGCAGGCGCAGCCCGAGATCGTTTTTCATCTGGCCGCGCAGACGCTCGTGCGTGAGTCCTATGGCGATCCCCTGAATAGCTGGTCTACGAACGTCATGGGCACGGCGAACGTGCTGGAGGCATGCCGTCGCACGCCCAGCGTGCGGGCCGTGGTGATCGTCACCACCGACAAGGTCTATGCCAACCGCGAATGGCATTGGGGATACCGCGAGAACGATACGCTGGGAGGCCATGACCCCTACAGCGCTTCCAAGGCCGCCTGCGAAATCCTCGTGGACAGTTATCGCAGATCATTCTGGAACGCCAGCACGCCCGTGCTGATTGCCAGCGTTCGCGCGGGCAACGTCATCGGTGGCGGAGACTGGGCTCAGGACCGCCTGGTTCCCGACCTGGTCAGGGCCGTGTACGACGGCCGCGCGCTCGACGTCCGGTCCCCGTCCGCCACTCGGCCTTGGCAACATGTGTTGGATTGCCTGTCCGGCTACCTGATGCTGGGCCAGCGGCTCCTGGCCGGCGATCCCGCGTTTTCGGCAAGCTGGAATTTTGGCCCGGCAGCTGAAGACAACCGCAGCGTCGCCGAGTTGCTCGGCCGGCTCGCTCAGCACTGGCCCGATCTGGCGTGGAAAGCGCAACCGTCGTCCGGTCCTCACGAGGCAGGTCTGCTTTTGCTGGACTGCGCGAAGGCGCGCCAATCCTTGGGATGGAGGCCGGCATTGCCGCTTGACGAAGCCCTTGAGATGACAGCCGATTGGTACCGCCGACACCATGAAACAGGCTCGGCAAGCACGTCCGAGCAATTGCGGCAGTATGTCGAGCAAGCGGCACGTGCCGGTTGCCATTGGGTGCAGGCGTGAACATCATTCCGACTCCCCTCGGCGGCGTATTCGTCGTCGAAACCCGCACGCTTTCGGATTCGCGCGGAGCATTCACACGCCTTTTCTGCGCGCAAAGCCTGGCAGATCTCATGGGCTCGCGGCAGATCGTCCAGATCAATCATTCCCGGACAAGCCGCGCCGGCGCGGTGAGAGGCATGCACTTCCAGCGCCCGCCCCATGCCGAGATGAAGCTTGTACGTTGCATCCGGGGCCGGGTGTGGGATGTCGTGGTGGATCTGCGCGCGGACTCTCCCACATTCATGCAATCGCACGCCCAGGAACTGGACATGGCCTCCGCTCGCATGCTGGTCATTCCCGAAGGTTGCGCCCATGGATTCCAGGCGCTTGAGCCGGACAGCGAGCTGATCTATCTGCATACCGCGTTCTACACCCCTTCAGCCGAAGGCGGCCTGCGGCATGACGATCCCGCGCTGGCCATCCGATGGCCGCTTGAGCCGATCGATCTGTCGGAAAGAGACAGGTCGCACCCGCAGCTCCCAGACGATTTTGCAGGAATTCAAGTATGAAGTGCCGCCATTGCGCCACCCCTTTGCAGCAGACGTTTGTGGATCTGGGCGCGGCGCCGCCTTCCAACGCCTACCTGACCGAGCAGGATCTGGCCAAGCCGGAGACATACTATCCGCTAAAGGTTCGCGTTTGCCATGCCTGCTGGCTCGTGCAAACGGAAGACTACACGCAGGCAGAGGCGCTGTTCACCAAGGACTACGCCTATTTTTCGTCGACGTCCGCAAGTTGGCTTGCCCACGCGGCCAGCTACAGCGGCATGGCAATCCAGCGGTTTGGCCTGAACGCGCAAAGCCTCGTTATCGAGTTGGCCTCCAATGACGGCTACCTACTGAAGAATTTCGTGGCCGCCGGTATCCCCTGCCTTGGCATCGAGCCCACGGCCAGTACCGCCGACGCAGCCGAGACCGTGGGTGTGCCGGTCCTGCGCGAGTTCTTCGGACACGAATTGGGTAAACGGCTGCACACTGAAGGACGACAGGCCGATCTGATCGCGGGAAACAATGTCTACGCGCATGTTCCCGACATCAACGACTTCACGCGAGGCATGAAGGCCGCACTGAAACCCGGCGGAACCATCACTCTCGAATTTCCGCACCTGCTGCGTCTGCTTGATCACACGCAGTTCGACACAATCTACCACGAGCACTACTCGTATTTGTCGCTCTATACCGTAAGCCGCATATTCTTGGCCTGCGGGTTGCGCATCACGGACGTGGAGGAACTGCCGACCCACGGAGGCAGCCTGCGCGTCTACGGATGCCATGCTGAGGACCGACGCGCGGACAGCGAGGCGGTCGCCCGAATCTTGCAGGCAGAAGCGCACGGAGGATTGCAGGATCCGCAGGCTTATCTGGACTTCCAATCCCGCGTCGAACAGATCAAGAACCGCTTCATTGAATTCCTGATCGCCCAGAAGCGGGAGGGAAAGTCCGTCGCTGCCTACGGCGCTGCCGCCAAGGGCAACACGCTGCTGAACTATGCCGGCATCAAGCCGGATCTGCTGTCCTTCGTGTGCGATGCCGCGACCTACAAACAGGGAAAGTATCTGCCCGGCAGCCGTATTCCCGTTCTGACGCCCGCGGCGCTAAGACAGGCGCGACCCGACTACGTGGTGGTGTTCCCGTGGAACATCGTCGATGAAATCGTCAGCCAGAACGCGTACATCCGAGACTGGGGTGGAAAGTTCGTGACCGCGGTGCCCACCCTGGAAATACGATGAACGCTCGCATCCATTACACCAAGCCGTCAATCACGGACCTGGAGGTCGAATACGCGGCTGACGCGGCCCGCCATGGGTGGGGCGAGCGTTGTTACGAGTACCTCGGCCGCTTCGAACAAGGTTTCAAGTCGCATATCGGCACGCAGTACGCCATTGCCACGTCCAGCTGCACAGGCGCCCTGCACATCGGCATGGCCGCGCTGGGCATCGGAGCGGGCGATGAAGTCATCATGGCCGATACCAATTGGATCGCCAGCGCCGCACCGATCGTCCACCTTGGCGCCAAACCCGTCTTCGTCGATATCCTGCCCGATTCATGGTGCATCGATCCCGAGCAGGTCGCGGCGGCGATCACCCCGCGCACCAAAGCCATCCTGGCGGTACACCTGTACGGCAATCTTTGCGACATGGACCGATTGCTTGCCATTGGCGAGCGGCATGGCATTCCTGTGATCGAGGACGCGGCCGAGGCCATCGGCTCATCCTACCGCGGCAGGCGCGCGGGCAGCATGGGCGTGTTCGGCACCTTTTCGTTCCACGGAACGAAAACGCTGACGACCGGGGAAGGCGGCATGTTCGTCACCAGCGACCCAGCGCTCTATGAGACGGCGGTCACCTTGTCGAACCATGGCCGGCACGCCAAGCAATCCAAGCAATTCTGGCCGGATCTGCTGGGATTCAAGTACAAGATGTCAAACATCCAGGCGGCAATCGGGTGCGCGCAACTGGAACGCATCGAAGCGCTGATTGCCGGGAAACGGCGGGTGTTCGACGCATACCGGGCAGCGCTGGGCGACCTGCCGGGCGTGACCATGAACCCGGAGCCCGCCCACGTGCGCAACGGATACTGGATGCCGACTGCGGTGTTTGGACGCGAGCTTGGCATCACCCGCGAACACCTTCAAGACGCTTTAAATCCGAACGGCATCGACGCACGGGTATTTTTCCACCCGCTCTCGAGCCTGCCCATGTTCGACCCCTGCCCGCGCAACGTGAACGCTTATGACATCCCGCAGCGCGCGATCAATCTGCCCAGCTACCACGACATGACCTCAGACGACATCGATCGCGTCGCGGCGACCATACGGCGAATGCATTCGGAGGCCCGCGATGGAAGCTGGCCCGCGTAAGTCGCAGACCTGCCTCGTAGTTTCCCAACCCATGTATTTCCCATGGATCGGGATGCTCGAGCAGGTCCGATGTAGCGACATCTTTGTCTATTACGACGATGTGCAATTCTCCCGCGGCGGATTCTGCAACCGTGTACAGATAAAGACGAAGGACGGAACGCGCTGGTTGACGATTCCACTGCCGGGGCAGAAACTCGGCCAGAACATCAATGAAGTGCTGCTCGACAAAAGCGCCAATTGGCAACGCAGCCACCTCGAGCAGTTGCGGCAGGCATATGCCGCGGCTCCCTTCAAGAACGACATGCTCGATGTCGTCGACAGTGTATTTGCGCTTCCAAGCAGGACGCTAGCGGATCTGACGCAGGCCTCGATGGATGCCTTGATCCGGTACTTTCCTGGCCTCGGGGAGAATAAGCGCATCTTGCGGTCTTCGGCGCTGGACATCCCGGGCGCGAGCACGCAGCGGTTGATCGATCTCTGCAAAAACCTCGGCGTCGACAAATACGTGACAGGGCACGGCGCGCGCAATTACCTCGATCACGAAGCGTTCGAGGCAATAGGCGTCTCGGTCTCTTACATGGACTATGGACTGACGCCATATCCCCAGCTTCACGGTGAGTTCACGCCCTATGTCAGCGCGTTGGATTTGATCGCAAACCGTGGGCCCGCGGGCGCGGCGGAGATTGGTACGCAGACCTGCCCATGGCGCGAATTTCTGGACCGGGCCAAACGCATACCCGGCAAAACATGAAAAACGACTTGAACGCAGTATCTTCCGAGTACCGGCCAAATGGCGCCACGGAAATCGAGAACAATCTGATTCTCAACTGGTACCCCCACCGGATCATTGATCGGTTCGGCCGCGCCCGCTCGCTGTTGGAGTTGGGACTTGGCCACGGATACACCTCCCGCATCTTCGCAACCGCGTCGGACAATCACATCATTGTCGACGGCGCGAGCATGGTGATCGAGCAGTTCCAACAGAACACGCCCGATTTCAAAGGCCAGATCGTCGAAGCGTACTTCGAGGATTTTGTCCCTGACCGCCGATTCGACATTATTGTCATGGGCTTCATTCTGGAACATGTGGAAGACCCTGACCTGATCCTGCGGCGTTATCGGGAATACCTTGAACCCGGCGGGCGAGTCTACGTGGCCGTGCCCAACGCAAAATCGATGAACCGCCGGCTGGGACTGGAACTGGGACTTATCGATGACATCTACAGCTTGAATGCTAACGATGTCGCACTGGGTCATCAAAGACAATACTGCAGGGAAACCCTCGGGGCGGCAGTGCGCCAGGCGGGTTACCGCATCACGCACGAAGAGGGAATCTACCTCAAGCCGTTGCCGTTGAACGTGCTGAAGACGCTGCCGGATTTTGATGCCAACCTTCAAGCCATGCTGAAGGTGGGCGTCGACTTTCCGGATTTGTGCGTCGCGCTGCTGATGGAACTGGAAGTTCAATGAACACGAACGACATCGGCTCCCCGCGGCAGCCGGATCGCCCCATGCGCAGTTTGACGGTGGCAGTCACCGGCGTGGGCGCGATCATCGGGCAAGGCATCGTAAAGAGCCTTCGGCAAAGCCGATATGCGCCGCGGATTATCGGCATCGATCGCAGCGCGAACTCTCCGGGGCCACGCCTTTGCGACGCCTTTGAACAAAAGCCGGATGCCCCCGAGGACAGCCAGGCCTATCTCGATTACTGGGCTCGCATCGTCCTTACGCATGGTATCGATCTGATCCTGCCGGGGCTCGAACTGGACATGACATTCCTGGACGCGCATCGCCAGTTTTTTTCAACCCTTAACGCCAAATTGGCACTCAACAATGCCGAGCTGATTCACGCAACGGCCGACAAATGGGATTTTGGCCAGGAACTGATCGCGATAGGATACCCGGCAATTCCCTCGGCACGCCCCAGTTCCTGGGCGCAGGCAATCGAAGAACTGGGTCCGGCACCGCTGCTGCTCAAACCCCGCCGGGGCAATGGATCGCGCGGGATCGTCCTGCTCGAGGACGAGGCCGACTTTGATTATTGGCGCAAGAAAGCCATCGCGCCGTGGATGCTGCAACGCGTGGTGGGAAGCGCCGACGAAGAATATACGGTCGGCGTCTTCGGTCTGGGCGATGGACGCCAGCTGCAGCCATTGATTTTTCGGCGGCGCCTGTCCAGCGCGGGCAACACGCTTGTGGCCGAAGTCGTGCGCGAACACGCTGTCATCGGCGCCGCAACGGAAAGGCTGTGCCAGCATTTTCAGCCGCTGGGCCCCACGAACTTCCAGTTTCGAGTCGAAGCTGGCACGGCGTACTTACTGGAAATCAACCCGCGCTTTTCCAGCAGCAACTCACTGCGCTCGGCCTTTGGCTTTAACGAGGCCGAGATGGCGATACAGCTGTATCTGCTTGGAATGGAGCCAACCGCGCCGCGCATCACCGCGGGCAAGGCATGGCGGTACACCGAGGACTTCGTCACGCATGCTGGCCATACTCTCTGACATCCATGGCAATCTTCCCGCCCTGCAGGCGGTGGTTGCCGATGCGACGGCGCGCGGTTGCACGCAATTCATCTCGCTGGGCGATGTCGCGGGCTATTACGCGCAACCCGGCGAATGCATCGACTTGCTGCGCGACTTGGGCGCCCCCAACGTGCTGGGCAACCACGACAGCTACATCACCCTTGATCAGAACTGCCCGCGCTCCCGCGTGGTCACCCAGATCATCAACTACCAGAAAGCCATACTCCGCGCAGACCAGGTCGACTGGCTGAAAGGCTCGCACGACTTCATCCGCGCAGACGACTGCTTATTCGTACACGGTGGCCCGGAAGACCCCCGCGACCAGTATCTGTACACGATATCGCGCGACAAGATTCCGCCCGATGTGCGCCTGCTGTTTTCCGGGCATACCCATGTGCAGGTGCTCGCCGACTTCGGTGAACAACGTTACTGCAATCCGGGGTCCACGGGCCAGCCACGGGACGGCGACAATCGCGCAGCCTATGCGACGCTCGATGCCGACCAAGTCATGCTGCACCGGGTGTCCTACGACATCGACCGAACCGCTGCCGCCATGAAAGCCGCGGGCTTCGAGCCGTTCTGCTATGAAAACCTCTACCAAGGCGCGCAGATCGGTGGAAGAGTCGACAGCGTCAAAATCATCTAGACCACACAGAATCAAGATCATGGACGCGATTACACAATTCAAGAATGAAGTGCAGGGCAATATCCAGCGCCTCGGTGAAGACAAGGCATTGGCCGCCGACACGCTTGCCTGGATGATCAAGGCAGGCACGTCTGGCGCATACACCTACAACTTCCAGTGGCTGGGACGCCCCATCATCCAGTACCCGCAAGACATCCACGCCATGCAGGAAATCATATGGGCCACTCGGCCGGATGTGATCGTCGAAACCGGCATCGCCCACGGAGGCTCGTTGATCCTGAGCGCGTCGATGCTTGCGATGCTGGATTACTGCGACGCCCAGATAAACCAGACCCCCCTGTTGCCCGGGAAATCCAACCGCCGGGTCATTGGCGTAGATATCGATATCCGTGCGCACAACAGGCAAGCGATCGAAGCGCATCCCATGAGCCATCTGATCGGGATGGTCCAAGGGTCCAGCATTGCCTCCGACGTCGTCCAGCAGGTCCATGACCTCGTGGGAGATGCCAAGCGCGTATTGGTGTGCCTTGACTCCAATCACACGCACGACCATGTCTTGGCGGAACTTGAAGCCTACGCCCCGTTGACGACCCCCGGGAGCTACTGCGTCGTATTCGATACGGTCGTTGAAGACATGCCCCCGGAACTTTGCGCGCACCGTGCGTGGGGCAAGGGCAATAGTCCGAAGACTGCCGTGCAGGCATGGCTGCCCCTCAATCAGCAGTTTGAACAGGATTTCGCCCTGCAACATAAGCTGCAGATCACCGTGGCGCAGGATGGTTTCCTGAAGCGAGTCCGCTAGCGCGACGCATAGGGAGGGAAATGCCCCCCGTCCCACGTGCGGACCGCAGCGCAGAACGCCGCGCGACACGGTTACGAGCGTGTTCCCTCCTGCACGGCACGGGCGCATTGGGCCCGCAGCGCGTCCGGCTGCGGGCCTGCCGCTTCACTTGCCTTCCGTCCTGGCGCACCTTGGCGCCCCCAAGGTGACTCGCACACGGCTGTGATGGGGGCATGCGCCAACTGCCTGGCTAATCCCGCCAATGGCGCCAATTTCCCTCCCTATTCTGCTGTTCCCCCCGGTCGACTTACTTCATAATTGCCTCCGCACGTTTGTATCTATATTTTTCACAAGATGACCGCCACGCCTCCCGATCCACTCGCTACGCAGCACGACGGCACGCCGGATCCAGATGACCAGGGGCCGGCGGACTTGCAAACCTTGCGTCTGCGTGAAGAAAACCGCGCCTTGCGGGAGTTGCTGGCTGCGCAGGTGCAGGCTTCCCTGCCCCGCAACGAGCCCGGGTGGTTCAAGCGTTTGTGCTGGTGGCTGATATCAGCGCCGGGTGCGGCACTTGTGGGGTGGCGTGGTCTGTTTGGGCGCGACGACGCGGAACCCATCACGCGCCGACGCCTCGGATGCGCAACGGTGACCGTGCTTTATACCCTGGCCATCTACGGCGCCCTGGTATTGCTCGTTGTGTCGTGGAATTCCCCGAACACGGCGACATCGGGCGCGACATCCGCCAGTCCGGTGCGCGTGCCGCTGACGCCGCAGCCGCCCTTGTCGCCCGGATTGGATGCTGCCGGCAACGGTGCCGCACCAGTACCCGGCGATGCGCAAACGGAACGTCCTGCCGACGCGGCGCCCTCCACGGGCGCGCCATCAGCGCCGGCGCCTTCTGCCAAACAGGAACGCGTCACAGCCCCTGCTTCCTCGGCCGCCCCCGCTTTGGCGGGGCCGCAGCCCACACTGCGCATCACCGAGATTCCCGCGCCGGATCCGATGGCGTGGGTCGCCGCACTCGATGGAGAGCTCGCGCAGTGTGCAGAACGCGGTTTCTTTGAACGTCCCGAATGCGCATGGGCGGCCCGCAAGCAGTACTGCGAACCCAATCAAGGCTGGGGCAAAGTGAAGGAGTGTCCGGCGCAGCCGTAGTGCGTCGGGGCGAGCCTGTCACATGCCCGCCACGTACGCGCGCCACAATGCAACACGGCCCGCGATCATTGCGAAATGTTTTGCATCATTCGAACGGCGTGCCCCATAATGCGAGTTGCTTCGGCCGTTGACCCGGCCTCACATCACCAGGACACCTAGACCATGGATGCTTCCGTCAACAACACCGTCAATTCCGCCCTGGCCCTGCGCGACGCGAATCTCATGATGGAAGTGCAGGCATCGGTCACGAAAAAAGCGATCAACGCGCAAGCCGACTCGGTCGCCACGCTGCTGCAGTCGCTGCCGGTGCTGGCCATCGACGGCACGCTGGGTTCGCGCATCAACACCCACGCCTGAATCCCTGCCGCGCGGCAATCGGCCGCAACGCACTGAACGCAGATCAGCCGCCCACGGGCGGCTTTTTCGTGGCCGGACAGGACGGGCCGGGGTTTCAGACATCTGCGCCAAAGCTCGTTTTCGATAGCCGTGGACGCTGCGTCGCTTACCCCAAGGTGACCGTTCAATCCCCCGGCTTGCGCCCCAACCCCACAAGCAGCTTCGCCAGCAACCCATCCAGCTGTGCCTGCTCCTTCTGGGTCAACGACGCCAGTGCCTGCTGCTCATTCGCCACGTGCATCGGCAGCAGCTTGTCGATGAGCGCCAGGCCGGCCGGGGTAAGCCGCACGAGCGTGCTGCGCCGGTCGTTGGGCGATGGTACGCGTTCGATGAGGCCCTTGCGTTCCAGGCGGTCCAGGCGGCTGGTCATGGCGCCTGACGACAGCATCAGGCCTTCATGCAGGTCGGTGGGCGTCATGGCGTAGGGGCTGCCAGACCGCCGCAGCGTGGCGATGACGTCGAATTCGCCTTGATGCAGTTCGAATTGCGCGGCCAGGGGCAGGAACCAGTTGCGCTCCAGCAGATGCGTGGCTTGCAGCAGACGCCCCACCAGCGCCATCACGTTGGCGTCGATGTCGGGCCGCTCGCGCTGCCATTCTTCCTGCGCGCGCCTTGCACGGTCATTCATGGTTGTCTCGGCGTAAAGCTATTTGCGTTGGCAGCAATGATATCCCGTTGCCGGACGCACGATGTCGTCTATATACTTCGACATCAAATAACTTGATGTCGAGATATCCATGACGCGCGTAAGGTTACGCCCCTTGTTTGCCATCGTCGCCATCGTGGCCGTGGCGCTGAACCTGCGGCCGGCCCTGGCCGCCATCGGGCCGTTGCTGGACATGATCCAGGCGGCCACCGGCGCAACCAATACGCAGGCCAGCCTGTTGACCACCTTGCCCGTATTCGTGATGGGCGTCTGCGCGCTGGCGGGTGCACGCATTTCGGGGTGGTTGAATGAGCGGATCGGGATCGCGCTGGGCGTGGCGCTGGTGGCCGTTGCTTGCGCGGCGCGCTTCGTCGGGACGCAGACCTACGGGCTGCTGCTGACGGCGGTGCTGGCGGGGGTCGGCATTGCGCTGGTGCAGACTTTGCTGCCTGCCTTCATCAAGCGCAATTTCGCGCATGACATGGGTCGCGTGTTTGGCTTGTACACCACCGGCATCATGGCGGGCGCGGCCGTGGCGGCGGCCAGCGCTGCGGGGCTTGCAGGCAGGTTCGGGTGGCCCGCCGCATTGGCCTTCTGGAGCGTACCCGCCCTGCTCGCACTGCCGCTGTGGCTCAAGGCCGCGCAAGGTCGAGCCGACGCGTCATCGCCCCTTCACCGCACAGCTCGCGTGGCGCCGCGCAGCTTCTGGCGCAATCTGCGGGCGTGGGAGCTGATGCTGTTCTTTGGCATCGGCACCGGGGCCTACACGCTGGTGCTGGCGTGGCTGCCGCCGTTCTATACCAGTCTCGGCTGGGAGCCTTCCGCCGCGGGCTTTCTGCTGGGCGGCCTGACGCTGGCCGAAGTGATGGCGGGTCTGGCCGTGTCGGCATGGATCGGCAGGTTTGCGGATCGCCGCAAGCCGCTGGCCGCCGTATTAACCATGCTGATCTGCGGACTGATATGCCTGATCCTGGCCCCCCTCAAGCTGGCGCTGCTGGCGTGCCTGCTCCTGGGCATCGGCATCGGCGCGCTCTTTCCGTTGTCGCTGATCGTGGCGATGGACCACCTGGACGATCCCGCGCAAGCGGGAATGCTGGCGGCTTTCGTGCAAGGCGGAGGCTACTTGATTGCAAGCTTCATGCCGTTGCTGGCGGGCGTCCTGCGCGATCGGTTTGCGAGTTTGACCGAGGCATGGATCGTGATGCTGGCCGGCGCGGTCGTGCTGCTGGCGCTGGCAATGCGGTTTTCGCCCGCCTCGTATCGGCGGATCGGCGCCGGATAAACAACGCACGCATCCACAACGCACACACGAAAAAAAGCGCCGCCCCCTCAAAAAGGGGCGGCGCTTTCTGTTGCGATCGCGGCAAGCCGCGGCGCGTTACTTCTTTTTCATCGGCGGCAGGTCGGTGCAGACGCCTTCGGCGACTTCCGCGGCCATGCCCACCGATTCGCCCAGGGTCGGGTGCGGGTGGATGGTCTTGGCGATGTCGACGACGTCGGCGCCCATTTCCACGGCCAGGGCCAGTTCGCTGATCAGGTCGCCCGCGTGGGTGCCCACGATGCTGCCGCCCAGGATGCGATGCGTCTCGGCGTCGAAGATGAGCTTGGTGAAGCCCTCGTCGCGGCCGTTGGCGATGGCGCGGCCGGAGGCAGCCCACGGGAACACACCCTTCTCGATCTTGATGCCCTGCTTCTTGGCTTCGTCTTCGGTCAGGCCAACCCACGCCACTTCCGGATCGGTGTAGGCCACCGACGGGATGACGCGCGCGTCGAAGAAGGACTTCTGGCCGGCGGCCGCTTCGGCGGCGACGTGGCCTTCATGCACGGCCTTGTGGGCGAGCATGGGTTGGCCGACGATGTCGCCGATGGCGAAGATGTGCGGCACGTTGGTGCGCATCTGGCGATCGACCTCGATGAAACCGCGGTCGGTCACGGCGATGCCCGCCTTGTCGGCGCCGATCTTCTTGCCGTTGGGGCTGCGGCCCACGGCCTGGAGCACCAAGTCGTAGCGCTGCGGCTCCTTGGGCGCGCCCTCGCCTTCGAAGGTGACGTAGATGCCGTCCTTCTTGGCCTCGGCGCCCACCGTCTTGGTCTTCAACATGATGTTGTCGAAGCGGTAGGCGTTCTTCTTCTGCCACACCTTGACCAGGTCGCGGTCGGCGCCCTGCATCAGGCCGTCCAGCATTTCCACGACATCCAGGCGCGCGCCCAGCGTGGAGTACACCGTGCCCATTTCCAGGCCGATGATGCCGCCGCCGATGATGAGCATCTTCTTGGGCACTTCACGCAGCAGCAAGGCGCCGGTGGAGTCCACGATGCGTTCGTCCTGCGGCAGGAACGGCAGCTTCACCGACTGGCTGCCGGCAGCGATGATGGCCTGCTTGAAGCGCAGCGTCTGGGTCTTGCCGTCGGCGCCCTTGACCGTCAGGTGGTTGGCGTCGGCGAACTCGCCCACGCCCGTCACCACGGTGACCTTGCGGGCCTTGGCCATGCCGGCCAGGCCGCCGGTCAGCTTGGCGACCACGCTGTCCTTGTAGCCGCGCAGCTTGTCCAGGTCGATCTTGGGCTCGCCGAAGCTGATGCCGTGGGCAGCCAGTTCGCGCGCTTCGTCGATGATGGCAGCGTTGTGCAGCAGCGCCTTGGACGGAATGCAGCCCACGTTCAGGCAGACGCCGCCCAGCGTGCTGTAGCGTTCGACCAGGACCACGGACAGACCCAGGTCGGCAGCGCGGAAGGCGGCGGAATAGCCGCCAGGGCCCGCGCCCAGCACCAGCATGTCGTATTCGCCGTCAGCCGAGCCGCTGTAGGTGGCGGCGGCGGGCGCTGCAGCCTTGGCGGCGGGCGCGTCGGCCTTGGGGGCTTCCGGCTTGGAAGCGTCCTTAGCGGCCGGCTTGGATTCGGCCTTGGGAGCCTCTTCCTTGGCGGCGCCGGCGTCAGCACCCGAGGCCGCTTCCACTTCCAGCACGACCGCGCCTTCGGCGACCTTGTCGCCGACCTTCACGGCGATGGACTTGACCACGCCGCCTTGCGACGCCGGGATTTCCATCGAGGCCTTGTCGGATTCGACCGTGATCAGGCTCTGTTCCGCCTTGATCGTGTCGCCCACGGCCACCAGCACCTCGATGACTTCCACTTCCTTGAAGTCGCCGATGTCCGGCACTTTGATTTGAACGGTATTGCTCATAGGGCTCCCCGTTTACAGCGCGATGCGGCGGAAGTCGGCCAGCAACGCACCCAGATAGGCGTTGAAGCGCGCGGCCGAGGCGCCGTCGATGACGCGGTGGTCGTAGGACAGCGACAGCGGCACCATCAGGCGCGGCACGAACTGCTTGCCGTCCCAGACGGGCTTGTGCGAGGAACGCGACACGCCCAGGATCGCCACTTCCGGCGCGTTGATGATGGGCGTGAACGAGGTGCCGCCGATGCCGCCCAGCGACGAGATCGAGAAGCAGCCGCCCTGCATTTCGGCGGGCGAGATCTTGCCGTCACGCGCCTTCTTGGACAGGTCGGTCATTTCCTGGGCGATCTGCAGGATGCCCTTTTTGTCGGCATCGCGGATCACCGGCACCACCAGCCCGTTGGGCGTGTCGGCCGCAAAACCGATGTGGTAGTACTGCTTGAGCACCAGGTTGTCGCCGTCCAGCGAAGCGTTGAACTCGGGGAATTTCTTCAGGGCCGCGACCACGGCCTTGATCAGGAAAGCCAGCATCGTGACCTTGATGCCCGACTTCTCGTTTTCCTTGTTCAGCGTAACGCGCAGCGCTTCCAGGTCGGTGATGTCCGCTTCGTCGTTGTTGGTGACGTGCGGGATCATGACCCAGTTGCGGTGCAGGTTTGCGCCCGAGATCTTCTTGATGCGCGACAGCGGCTTGGCTTCGATCGGGCCGAACTTGGTGAAGTCGACCTTCGGCCACGGCAAGAGGCCCAGCGCGGCGCCATCGGCGGAACCGCCGGCAGCGGCGGCCGCCGGGGCAGCCGACAGGGCCTGCTTGACGAAGCCGCGCACGTCGTCCGCGGTGATGCGTTCCTTGGGACCGGAGCCCTTGACCTTGGAGAGGTTCACGCCCAGTTCGCGCGCAAACTTACGCACGGACGGCGAGGCATGGGGCAACTGGCCGGGCTTGAGGTTGGCGTCTTCCAGGGCGGCGGCGGGCGCCGGGCGCGCGGCCGGCGCCGACGAGGCGGCGGCCTCGGCCTTCGCTTCCGCCTTGGCGGCCGGGGCGGCGGCTTCGGACTTGGCGGCCGGGGCGGCAGCGGCTTCCGCGCCGCCTTCCACCACCACCACGACCGAGCCCTTGGCGACCTTGTCGCCCACCTTGACCTTCACTTCCTTGACCACGCCGCCTTGCGAGGCCGGGATCTCCATCGAGGCCTTGTCGGACTCGACGGTGATCAGGCTTTGCTCGGCCTTGATGGTGTCGCCGACCGCGACCATGACTTCGATGACTTCAACTTCCTTGAAGTCGCCGATGTCCGGCACTTCGATCTCGACCGGGCCGCTGGCGGCAGCCGGGGCCGAGGCTTCGGCCTTGGACGCGGCAGCGGCGGCCTGCTTGGGTTCTTCCTTGGCAGCCGGCTTGGACTCGGCCTTGGGGGCCGCTTCCTTGGCGGCGCCAGCGTCCGCCTCGGCCGCTTCCACTTCCAGCACGACCGCGCCTTCGGCGACCTTGTCGCCGACCTTCACGGAAATGGACTTCACCACGCCGCCCTGCGACGCGGGGATCTCCATCGAGGCCTTGTCGGATTCGACCGTGATCAGGCTTTGTTCCGCCTTGATCGTGTCGCCCACGGCAACCAGCACTTCAATGACTTCCACTTCCTTGAAGTCGCCGATGTCGGGAACCTTGATTTGCACGATGTTGCTCATGTCTCTTTACCCTCAGGCGTATTGCGGGTTGGCTTTGTTCGGATTGATGCCGTACTTCTTGATGGCTTCGGCCACCTTGGCGACCGGCACCTTGCCTTCGTCGGCCAGCGCGCGCAGGGCGGCCACGACGACAAAGTGGCGATCCACCTCGAAGTGCTCGCGCAGCTTGGCGCGGAAATCCGAGCGGCCGAAACCATCGGTGCCCAGCACCTTGTATTCGCGGCCCTTGGGCACGAACGGACGGATCTGGTCCGCAAAGAGCTTCATGTAGTCGGTCGACGCGATGATCGGGCCTTCCGTCTTGGCCAGCTGTTCCGTGACGTAAGCGACCTGCGGCTTCTTCTCGTCGGGGTGCAGCATGTTGTGGCGTTCGGCGTCCAGACCGTTGCGGCGCAGCTCGGTGAAGCTGGTAACGCTCCAGAGGTCCGAGGCGACGTCCCAATCGGCGGCCAGGAGTTCCTGCGCGGCCATGACTTCGCGCAGGATCGTGCCCGAACCCATGAGCTGCACGCGGTTCTTGCCCTTGCCGTGGGACTTGAGCTTGTACATGCCCTTGATGATGCCTTCCTCGTCGCCCTTGGTCAGACCGGGCTGCGGGTAGTTTTCGTTCATCACCGTCAGGTAGTAGTAGACGTTTTCCTGGTCTTCCACCATGCGCTTCAAGCCATGCTGGATGATCACGGCCAGCTCGTGGCCGAACGTCGGGTCGTACGAGACGCAGTTCGGGATGGTCGAGGCCAGGATGTGGCTGTGGCCGTCTTCGTGCTGCAGGCCTTCGCCGTTCAGCGTCGTGCGGCCGGCGGTGCCGCCCAGGAGGAAGCCGCGCGCCTGCATGTCGCCGGCGGCCCAGGCCAGGTCGCCGATGCGCTGGAACCCGAACATCGAGTAGTAGATGAAGAACGGGATCATGATGCGGTTGTTCGAGGAGTACGACGTGGCCGCCGCAATCCACGAGCTCATCGCGCCC
Organism: Achromobacter sp. SLBN-14; assembly: GCF_006715415.1. Classification (NCBI taxonomy): domain Bacteria; kingdom Pseudomonadati; phylum Pseudomonadota; class Betaproteobacteria; order Burkholderiales; family Alcaligenaceae; genus Achromobacter; species Achromobacter sp. SLBN-14. Next base: position 34,124 of record NZ_VFNE01000001.1, read on the forward strand.
GCTTCGTTGATGCCTTCCTGCAGGAGCTGGCCGTCGGCCGACTCCTTGTAGTACATGACCTGGTCCTTGTCGACCGGGGTGTACTTCTGGCCTTCCGGCGCGTAGATGCCGATCTGACGGAACAGGCCTTCCATGCCGAAGGTGCGCGATTCGTCGGCCAGGATCGGCACGACGCGCGGGCCCAGTTCCTTGTCGCGCAGCACCTGGTTCAGGATGCGCACGAAGGCCTGGGTGGTCGAGATTTCACGGCCTTCCGCGGTGGGCTCCAGCACGGCCTTGAACGCGTCCAGCGCGGGGGCCTTGAGCTGTTCGTCGGCCTTGGCGCGGCGGCGCGGCAGGTAGCCGCCCAGCGCGGCACGGCGCTCGTGCAGGTACTTCATTTCGGGCGAGTCTTCGGCCGGCTTGAAGTACGGCAGATCGGCCAGTTTGTCGTCCGGGATGGGGATGCCGAAGCGGTCGCGGAATTCGCGGATGGAGTCGAGTTCCAGCTTCTTTTGCTGGTGGGTCGGGTTCTTGGCCTGGCCGACGTGGCCCATGCCGTAGCCCTTGATGGTCTTGGCCAGGATGACGGTGGGCTGGCCGGTGTGGTCGCTGGCCGACTTGAAGGCCGCATACACCTTGTGGGGATCGTGGCCGCCACGGTTCAGGCGCCAGATGTCCTCGTCGCTCATGCGCGACACGGCTTCCAGCAGCTTGGGGTGCTTGCCAAAGAAGTGTTCGCGCACGAACTTGCCGTCGTTGGCCTTGTACGCCTGGTACTCGCCGTCGACGGTTTCTTCCATGATCTGGCGCAGGATGCCTTCCTTGTCGTGCGCAAGCAGCGGATCCCAATAGCCGCCCCAGATCAGCTTGATGACGTTCCAGCCCGAACCGCGGAAGTCGCCTTCCAGTTCCTGGATGATCTTGCCGTTGCCGCGCACCGGGCCGTCCAGGCGCTGCAGGTTGCAGTTGATGACGAAGATCAGGTTGTCCAGCTTTTCGCGGGCCGCCAGGGCGATGGCGCCCAGCGATTCGGGTTCGTCCATTTCGCCGTCGCCGCAGAACACCCAGACCTTGCGGTTGCTGGTGTCGGCAATGCCGCGGGCGTGCAGGTACTTCAGGAAACGGGCCTGGTAGATGGCCATCAGCGGGCCCAGGCCCATCGACACCGTCGGGAACTGCCAGAAGTCCGGCATCAGCTTCGGATGCGGGTACGAGGACAGGCCCTTGCCGTCCACTTCCTGGCGGAAATGGTTCAGCTGGTCTTCGGTCAGGCGGCCTTCAAGGTAGGCGCGGCCATACATGCCGGGCGAGGTGTGGCCCTGGAAGTAGACCAGGTCGCCGCCGTGGCCTTCGTCTTCAGCGTGCCAGAAGTGGTTCTGGCCGCAGCCGATCATGGTGGCCAGCGAGGCGAACGACGCGATGTGGCCGCCCAGGTCGCCGCCATCGGGCGGGTTATGCTTGTTGGCCTTGACCACCATGGCCATGGCGTTCCAGCGCACGTACGAACGGATGCGCGATTCCAGCTCCAGGTTGCCCGGGTGCGCCGGCTCCAGGCCGGGGGGAATCGTGTTGACGTAAGCGGTATTGGGGGAGAACGGAATGTGAGCGCCGGAGCGACGGGCTTCGTCGATCAGGCGTTCCAGCAGGTAATGGGCGCGCTGCGGTCCTTCGCGATCAAGGACGGCTGCCAGGGCTTCGAGCCACTCCTGGGTTTCAAGGGTGTCTTCGTCGTTGGCGGCCTGCACGGCGCCAGCCTGGGCGTTAGAGGACATCGTGTGTCTCCTGTTGGGGTTCGTTCGTGACCACAAACCGCTTATTGATCTGCTCGCGGACATTGCATGGTAGCCGGGATCATCCGGGCTACCATGTGATGAATGGGGTCGGGGCGTTCTAAGGACCTGCCAGGGGCGGTTTCCCTGTCAGGCGGCATTCTAAGAAAGAAGATTAACCGGTCGCAAGGAAAATTTCATGTTGCGGTACGGCATTTCATAATACGGAAAATTGAACAGAACCTGAATTGCTGAACACCCTCGTTTTTATGGGCTAGGACGAATGGTGGACTTGATTCCCGGCAATTCCGTTCCAACACGCACTAAAATGCGCGGTCTACCGGCCCCGAATTCCATGTCCAGCGCGCCCAAGTCCAACATACCTACGCCTTTCCACGATCACGCCCGCACCCGGCGGCGCGGGGTGTACTGGGTCACGCCCGCCATGGTGCTGATCCTCTATATCTGTGTGATGGGGGTGTTCTTCTGGTTGCAGCGCATCCATGACGACAGCGTCATGTTTGTCACCATTGACCAGGAACTACGCCAGCAACGCCTGATCTGGGTCGTGCTGGCCCTGTCCTGCGTCATCGTCATCAGCCTGCTCATGCTGTGGCGCTATACGCGCTTCCGGTCCACCGCCGAAGCCGCCCTCATTGCCGAGACCGGGTTCCGGCGCGCCATGGAAAACTCCATGTCCACGGGCATGCGCGTGCTCGACATGGAGGGCCGCATCGCCTATGTGAACCCGGCCTTCTGCCGGATGATCGGCTGGAACGAGGCCGACCTGATCGGCCGCAGCCCGCCCTTCCCCTATTGGGTGCCGGGCCGCCACGAACAGCACCAGCACACGCTGGACGTGCTGATGTCGGGCAAGACGCCCAGCAGCGGCCTGGAAGTCGAGGCCCAGCGGCGCGACGGATCGCGCTTCACGGCGCGCATGTACGTGTCGCCCTTGCTGGACCCCAACGGCAACCAGATCGGCTGGATGACGTCCATGACGGACATCACCGAGCCCAAGCGCATCCGCGAGGCCTTGACCGCCGCCCACGAACGTTTCATGACCGTGCTGGAAGGCCTGGACGACGCCATCTCGGTCACTGCCGACACGCATGACGGGCTGGAGCTGCTGTTCGCCAACCGCACGTATCGCCGCGTGTTCGGCGCGCAGACGGGCGGTCACGACGAGCTGCTGGCCGGCCGCCGCGGCCGCTTCACCGACGAATCGGTCGAAGTCTTCGCGCCGTCCGTGCAGCGCTGGTTCGAAGTGCACCACCGCATGCTGGCCTGGACCGACGGGCGCCGCGTGCGCATGCAGGTGGCGCGCGACATCACCGAGCGCCGCGGGCACGAGGAAGCGTCGCGCGTGCAGCAGGAAAAGATCCAGCTCACCAGCCGCCTGACCACCATGGGCGAAATGGCTTCGTCGCTGGCGCACGAACTGAACCAGCCGCTGACGGCCATTGCCAACTACAGCATGGGTGCGGTGGCTTTGGTCAAGGCCGGCCACACCAGCCCCAACATGCTGCTGCCCGCGCTGGAAAAAGCCGCTTCGCAGGCCGAGCGCGCGGGCAAGATCATCAGCCGCATCCGCGAATTCGTGAAGCGCAGCGAGCCGCGCCGCCAGCGCGTGGCGATCGGCCGCATTGTCGACAACGCCATCGGTTTTGCCGAGATCGACGCCCGCAAGCGCCGCATCCGCATCGACAGCTTCGTGCCGTCCAACGCGCCCGACGTCCTGGCCGACCCCATCCTTATTGAACAGGTGCTGCTGAACCTGCTCAAGAACGGGCTGGAAGCCATGGAAAAGAGCGAGTCCGACGAGCTTAAGGTTGCCGTAATTCTTCACGACCAGCATATCGAGGTGGCCGTGGTGGACCGCGGCCACGGCTTGGCCGAACCCGAGCGCCTGTTCGAACCGTTCTTCAGCACCAAGTCCCAGGGCCTGGGCATGGGGCTGAATATCTGCCGTACCATTATCGAATCGCATCACGGCCGCCTATGGGCTGACCCCAACCCGGCCGGCGGTACTATCTTCCGCTTCACCCTGCCCTGCGCTGCGACCCAGACGCAGGCCCAGAACGATCAGTCCGAGGAGTTGCACGCATGAACACGCCCCACCTGTCGAGCACGGTATTCATTGTCGACGACGACGAAGCGGTCCGCGATTCGCTGCGTTGGCTGCTTGAAGCCAATGGATACCGCGTTCGCGCCTACGCCAGCGGCGAATCGTTCCTGGAAGACTACGACGCCAGCCAGATCGGCGTGCTGATCGCCGACGTGCGGATGCCCGGCATGAGCGGACTGGAACTTCAGGAACAGCTCATCGCGCGCAATGCCCCGCTGCCCATCGTGTTCATCACCGGCCACGGCGACGTGCCCATGGCGGTGTCCACCATGAAGAAAGGCGCCGTCGACTTCCTGGAAAAACCGTTCAACGAATCCGACCTGCGCGAGATCGTGGCGCGCATGCTGGAGCAGGCCACGCAGCGCGTGAGCAAGCACCAGGCTCAGAAGGACCACGAAGCCATGCTGGCGCGCCTGACCGCGCGCGAGCAACAGGTGCTGGAGCGCATCGTTGCGGGCCGCTTGAACAAGCAGATCGCCGACGACCTGGGCATCAGCATCAAGACCGTCGAGGCGCACCGCGCCAACATCATGGAAAAACTTGAAGTGACCACCGTTGCAGATTTGATGAAAGTGGCTCTGGCCAAACCCGAGGCACACGCATGACCGCAAGGATTATTGACGGCGCCGCGCTCTCGCAGCGCATTCGCGAAGAAGTCGCCGAGCGTGTCTCGGCCCTGGCCGCCAAGGGCACCCGCCCCGGCCTGGCCGTTGTGCTTGTCGGCGCGGACCCCGCGTCCCAGGTGTATGTGCGCAACAAGGTCGCGGCCTGCGAAAAGGCCGGACTGCATTCCGTGAAAGAGCAATACCCGGCCGAGATGACCGAGGCCGAACTGCTGGCCCGCATCCAGGTCCTGAACCAGGATCCCAGCATCCACGGCATCCTGGTGCAGCTGCCCCTGCCCAAGCACATGGACGCCCACAAGGTCATCGAGGCCATCGCGGCCGAAAAGGACGTGGACGGCTTTCATATCAGCAACGCGGGCCTGCTCATGACCGGCCAGCCGCTGTTCCGTCCCTGCACGCCGTATGGCGTGATGAAGATGCTGGAATCGGAAGGCGTGAACCTGCGCGGTGCCGAGGCCGTCATCGTGGGCGCCAGCAACATCGTGGGCAAGCCGATGGCCATGCTGCTGCTGCAGGCCGGCGCCACCATCACGATCTGCAACTCCAAGACGCGCGACCTGGCGGCCCAGACCCGCCGCGCCGACGTGCTGGTCGTGGCCACCGGCAAGCCGGGCATGATCGACGGCTCGATGATCAAGCCGGGCGCCGTCGTCATCGACGTGGGCATCAACCGCGGCGCCGACGGCAAGCTGTGCGGCGACGTGGATTTCGCGTCCGCCAAGGAAGTGGCCGGCGCCATCACGCCGGTCCCCGGCGGCGTCGGCCCCATGACCATCGCCATGCTGCTGGTCAACACGGTCGAAGCGGCGGAACGCGCTGCAGGCTGACTGCGTAGACCTCGGTGTCTGACACCCGTGTGAGAGGCGCTTCAGCTTGAGCTGGCGTCTCAGGGGTGTCGGACACCTGCCGCAACTTGGGGGCAGACACCCTCCCCGTCCGCCGGCGGGCCTTGCGTTCGGGACGATCGCCCTCACCTGATCCTTATCGCCGGCGCGCCGCGCGCGTCGTCCGCCACTCAATAAGCCGGTAACACCATGACTCAGAACCCCTTGCTCGCTCCCGTGTCCGAACTGGTCGACTACGCGGCCGTCAAACCCGCGCATATCGTGCCTGCCGTCGAAGAGCTGCTGGGCATCGCCCGCAAGGCCGTCGACCAGGCTGCCGACCCCGCGCTCGCGCCCACCTGGGAGGCCGTGGTCGAGCCCTTGGACACCGCGTCCGAGCGACTGTGGCGCGCCTGGTCGGTGGCCGGCCATCTGAATGCGGTCGTCAATACGCCGGAGCTGCGCGAAGCCTATAACGCCGCGCTGCCGCTGGTCACCGAGTTTTCGACCTGGGTGGGCCTGCACGAAGGCCTGTACAAGCAATATCAGCGGCTGGCCGCCGCGCCCGACTTCGCGTCCTGGACGCCGGTGCGCCGCCGCATCGTGGAAATGGCCCTGCGCGATTTCCGCCTGAGCGGGGTCGAACTGCAAGGCGCGGACCGTGAACGCTATGCCCAGATCTCCGATCGCGAGGCGCAGGCCTCGCAGAAGTTCTCGGAAAACGTGCTCGATTCCATCGACGCGTGGTCGCTGATCGTGGAAGACGAAGGCCGCCTGGCCGGCGTTCCGGCGGACGTGATCGCCGCCGCGCGCGCCGCCGCCCAGGAAGACGGCAAGGCCGGCTGGAAGCTCACGCTGAAGATGCCCTGCTACCTGCCCGTCATGCAGTACGCCAAGGACCGCTCGTTGCGCGAGGCGCTGTACCGCGGCTACGGCACGGTGGCGTCCGAGCAGGGCGACGCCAAGTTCGACAACTCGCCGCTGATCGAAGAACTGCTGGCGCTGCGCGCCGAAGAATCGGGCCTGCTGGGCCTGGGCACGTTTGCCGCGCTGCGCTTGCAGACGCGCATGGCCCGCGACGCCAAGGAAGTGACCGGGTTCCTGCGCGACCTGGCCGCGCGCGCCAAGCCTTTCGCGCAGCGTGACCTGGCCGAACTCACGGCTTACGCCACCGGCGAACTGGGCCTGGACAGCCTGCAGCCGTGGGACGTCGCCTACGCCTCGGAACGCCTGCGCGAATCGCGCTATGCGTATTCGGAAGACGAGGTCAAACAGTACTTCACCGAGCCGCGCGTGCTGGCCGGCCTGTTCGACGTGATCCAGACCCTCTTCGGCGTGCGCCTGACCGAGACACCCGTGTCGTCGTGGCACGGCGACGTGCGCGGCGTGCGCGTCGAAAGCCCCGAAGGCGCGCTGATCGGCCATCTGTACCTGGACCTGTACGCTCGCGCCGGCAAGCAGAATGGCGCCTGGGTCGACAGCGAGCGCACGCGCCGCGTCGTGGCCGGCACGGTGCAAACGCCCATTGCCTACCTGACGTGCAATTTCTCGCGCCCCAACGGCGATCGTCCCGCCGTGCTGACGCACGACGACGTCATCACCCTGTTCCATGAAACCGGCCATGCGCTGCACGCGCTGTTGTCCGAAGTCGACGAGCCCGGCGCCGCGGCATTCGCCAGCGTCGAATGGGACGCCATCGAGCTGCCTTCGCAGTTCATGGAGAACTTCTGCTGGGAATGGGCCGTGGTGCAGAAGCTGTCGGCGCATGTGGACACCGGCGAGCCCCTGCCGCGCGCGCTCTACGACCGCCTGGTCGCCGCCCGCAACTACCAGAGCGGCATGCAGACGGTGCGCCAGATCGAATTTGCGCTCTTCGACATGCTGATGCACGACCGCAGCAAGGGCGCGTCGATTTCCGAGGTGCTGGCGTTGCTGCAGGAAGTGCGCCAGGAAGTGGCGGTGCTGTTCCCGCCGCAATGGCATCGCCTGCCGCACGCCTTCTCGCACCTGTTCGCGGGCGGTTACGGCGCGGGCTATTACAGCTACAAGTGGGCCGAAGTGCTGTCGGCGGACGCGTACGAGGCCTTCGAGGAAGCGGCTGCCAAACAGGCGGGCAATGCGCTGGGCACGCTGGATCCGGAAACCGGCGCGCGCTTTCGCCGCGAAGTGCTGGCCGTGGGCGGCTCGCGTCCGGCGGCCGATTCATTTGCCGCGTTCCGCGGCCGCGCGCCGCGTATCGATGCGCTGCTGCGCCATAGCGGAATGACAGCGGGCTGATCGAGCGGTTGTTCGCTCCCTGGAAATGGCCCGCGTTCAAGCGGGCCATTTTTTTGATTTCAGCCTGCGCCGGCACAAGGCATTGCGACCGCGCAAACTCTCCGCGGATCCAGCAGGTAGAATCCGAAAGGTTTACCCCCTTCCGGCTACTGGACCCATGCGACACTCGATTACCGGCCGCTTCTTTGGCGGACTGCTGATGGCTTTGTGTGTGTTTCTTGCCGCCTGCGGCGACAGGAACGTGGACTGGACGCTTTACAACGTCAAGGGGCACCTGCCGGACCTGAAGTTCTCGCTACCGGGAGCGGGCGGCAAGACGGTCAGCAGCGACGACCTGAAGGGCAAGACGGTGCTGCTCTTTTTTGGGTACGCCAGCTGCCCGGACATCTGCCCCACCACCATGGCGCAGTTGACCGCGGTGTTGCAGAACCTGGGCGACAAGGCCAAGGACGTGCGGATTCTCTTTGTCAGCGTGGACCCGCACCGCGACACGCCAGACATCCTGCAGGCCTACGTCAACGCCTTCAACAACAACGCCATCGGCGTGACGGGCGACGAAAAGCAGATCGCGGACCTGGCCCGCCGCTACCGCGTGGCCTACCAGATCGAAAAGCCCCGTCCTGGCGACGACGCCGACATGTACGAAGTGACGCACAGCCGCGGCGTGTACATTTTCGACGAGGACGGAAAGGCGCGCCTGCTGGCATCTGACACCGACAGCATCGAGGCGCTGACCAAGGATGTGCGCCAGCTCATCGACTTGACCTCCTGACCCGACGGGCGGGGTCCGCACACCAGTTGTTACAACGGTGGCGCGCGGGGCGCGGGTATCCGTGGGTATCATCAGTCCACATTGCCCCCTTTTCCCTAGTAAGGAGTACGCGCATGAGCATCATCATCATGATCATCGTCGGGTTCATCGTGGGCCTGATCGCCCGCGCCATCATGCCCGGGGACCAGAACATGGGGATCATCATGACCACCATTCTGGGCATCATCGGCGCCGTCGTGGCCGGCTTCCTGGGCCAATCGCTGGGCTGGTACGCCCCCGGCGAACCCGCGGGATGGATCGGATCCGTCGTCGGCGCGATCATCGTGCTGTTCGTGGTGGGCCTGATCGCCAGAAAGCGCACCTGACGTCCGCGCGTCCGACAGGCAAAAAAAACGGGCCGATCGCAAGATCGGCCCGTTTTGCATGGCAAACCGCAAACGCGCGCCAGGCAATCAGCCCGCCGGCGCGGCAGGCGCGGCAGGCGCGGCCACCGTGCGCTCCGTCCAGCCGCCGCCCAGCACCTTGTACAGCGTGACCAGATTGGTCAGCCGCGCCAGACGCGTGTCGACCAGCGCCTGCTGCGAGGTGTACAGCGAGCGCTGCGAATCCAGCACGCTCAGGTAATCGTCGATCCCCTGCCGGAAACGTTGCTCGGACGCGTCATACGCGCGCTGGTTGGCGTCCACCAGCAACCGTTGCGCCTGGATCTGCTCGTCCAGCGTGCCGCGGCCGGCCAACGCATCGGCCACTTCGCGAAATCCCGTCTGGATGGATTTCTCGTACTGCGCCACCTGGATGTTCTTCTGCACCTTCGCCAGATCCAGCCCCGCCAGCAGCGAGCCGCCCGCGAAGATCGGCACCGTGATCTGGGGCGCGAAGCTCCAGGCCCCGGAGCCGCCGTCGAACAGGCCGCCCAGGCTGGCGCTGGCGGTGCCGGCCGAGCCAGTGAGGCTGATGGTGGGGAAGAACGCGGCGCGCGCCGCGCCAATATTGGCGTTGGCGCCCTTCAACTGATGCTCGGCGGCACGGATGTCCGGGCGCCGGGCCAGCAGATCGGACGGCAGGCCGGCGGGCAGCGTGGTCGGCAGCATGCTGTCGTCCAGCTTGACCGCGTTGTCCAACGCCGCCGCCATCTCGGGCGACAACGGCTGGCCCACCAGCAGCACCAGCGCATTGCGGTCCTGCGCGGCCTGGCGCGTGTATTGCGACAGGTTGCGCTCGGCCGTGCGCAGCGACACTTCGGCCTGGCTCAGGTCCAGCGCCGTGGACAGGCCCTGGTCGTAGCTCTGCTTGGTCAGGTTGTAGGAGTCTTGCTGGCTCTTGAGCGTGTCGCGCGTCAGGCTGAGCAGCTCCTGGTCCGCGCGCAGCGTAAGGTAAGCGTTCGCAACTTCGGCGATCAGCGTGAGCTGCGTGGCGGTGCGGGTTTCGTCCAGCGCCAGATACGACTCCAGCGCCTTGTCGCTCAGGCTGCGGATGCGGCCAAAGAGGTCCAGCTCCCAGGCGGACATGGCGGCGCCCACCTGGTAGCTGTGGCTGGTGGTGGCACGGCCGCTGGGCGACAGGTCGGCCGGCGTGCGCTGGGCCGAGCCCTGGCCCGCCACGCCGATGCTGGGCGCCAGGTCGGCGCGCTGGATGCGGTACTGCGCGCGCGCCGCCTCGACGTTCAGCGCGGCCACGCGCAGGTCGCGGTTGTTGGTCAGCGACTGTTCGATCAGCTGTTGCAACAGCGGATCGCCGAAGAAGTCGCGCCAGCCGATGTCGGCCACGGCCATGCCGGCCGGTGCGGCCGTCTGGGCGGCGTTGTAGGCCGGCCCCGTGGGGTAAGCCGCGTCGACGGGCGCATCGGGACGCTCGTAGGTGGGGGCCAGCGAGCAGCCCGCCAGGGCCGCCGCCAGGGATACAGACAGCAAGGTTCTCATCGGGAATGTCATTACGGTTGACCCTCCGCCGGCACGTCCTGCGGCCCCTTGGCGCTGGTGTCGTGCTTGTCGACGTTTTCGCTCATGCGCTTGACCTTGAACACGCGCAGCATGATGACGAAGAAAGCCGGTACGAAGAAGATGGCCAGGAACGTGCCGGTCAGCATGCCGCCGATCACGCCCGTGCCGATGGCGTTCTGGCTGCCCGAGCCCGCGCCGCTGGAAATCGCCAGCGGGGTCACGCCCAGGATGAACGCCAGGGATGTCATCAGGATGGGACGCAGACGCTGGCGGGCGGCGTGGATGGCCGATTCCGTCAGGCTGGCGCCCGATTCATAGTGCTCTTTGGCGAACTCCACGATCAGGATGGCGTTTTTGGCCGCCAGCCCGATGGTCGTCAGCAGACCCACCTGGAAGTACACGTCGTTGGACAGGCCGCGCATCAGCGTGGCCAGCAGCGCGCCGATGATCCCCAGCGGCACCACCAGCATGACCGCGGACGGAATGGTCCAGCTTTCATAGAGCGCCGCCAAACACAGGAACACCACGATGAGCGAGATCGCGTACAGCGCGGGCGCCTGGGCGCCGGACAGGCGTTCTTCGAACGACAGGCCGGTCCATTCGAACCCGACACCCACCGGCAGCTTGGCCGCCAGGCGCTCCATTTCTTCCATGGCTGCGCCCGAGCTGTAGCCCGGCGCCGCCTGGCCCTGGATGTTGTACGACGGCACGCCGTTGTAGCGGTTCAGCTTCTGCGGGCCGAAGCTCCAGGTGGCGCTGGAGAACGCCGAGAACGGCACCATGTCGCCATCCTTGTTGCGCACGTACCACTTGTTCAGGTCTTCCGGCAGCATGCGCGAGGACGCCTCGCCCTGCGCGAACACCTTCTTCACGCGGCCGCGGTCGATGAAGTCGTTGACGTACGACGAGCCCCACGCGGTGGCCAGCGTGCTGTTGATGTCCGACACGGCCACGCCCAGGGCGCGGGCCTTTTCGCGGTCGATATCCAGCTGGTACTGCGGCGCGTCCTCGATGCCGTTGGGACGCACGCCCACAAGCACCGGGCTCTGAGCGGCCTCGCCCAGCAGCTGGTTGCGCGCGGCGAGCAGCTTCTCGTGGCCCACGCCGGCGCGGTCCATGAGCTGGAAGTCAAAGCCGGTGACGTTGCCCAGTTCCATCACGGACGGCGGCGGCACGACGAACAATTTCGCACGGCGTTCCGTCTGGGCGAAATGCGCGTTGGCGCGCCCGGCCACGGCGGCGGCCTTCAGGCTGGCATCGCCGCGCTCTTCCCAGTCGCGCAGCTTGATGAACAGGATGGACGCATTCTGGCCGCGGCCGCCGAAGTTAAAGCCGTTGACCGCGAACACCGAGGTGACGGCGTCCTTTTCTTCGGTCAGCAGGTACTTGGTGGCGTCGTCGATGACGGCCTTGGTGGCCTCGGCGGTGGCGCCGGCGGGCGTCTGGATCTGGGCGAACAGGATGCCCTGGTCCTCGGCCGGCAGGAACGCGGTGGGGATGCGGGTGAACAGCCAGCCCATCGCGATGACCAGCGCCAGATACACGACCATCAGGCGCTTGGTGCGGTTCAGGCCGCGCGCGACGGTGTTGGCGTAGCCGTTGCTGCTGCGTTCGAACGTGCGGTTGAACCACCCGAAAAAGCCCCTCTTGGCGCCATGATGGCCCTTGGGAATGGGCTTGAGCAGCGTCGCGCACAGGGCCGGGGTGAAGACGATGGCCACGATCACGGACAGCACCATCGAGGACACGATCGTGATCGAGAACTGACGGTAGATGACGCCCGTGGAGCCGCCGAAGAACGCCATCGGGATGAACACGGCGGCCAGCACCATCGCGATGCCGATCAGCGCGCCGGTGATCTGGCTCATGGACTTGCGCGTGGCCTGTTTGGGCGTGAGGCCTTCTTCGGCCATCACCCGCTCGACGTTTTCCACGACCACGATGGCGTCGTCGACCAGCAGGCCAATGGCCAGCACCATGCCGAACATGGTCAAGGTGTTGATGGAATAGCCGAAGGCAGCCAACACGCCGAAGGTGCCCAGCAGCACCACCGGCACGGCAAGCGTGGGAATGATGGTGGCGCGGAAGTTCTGCAGAAAGAGATACATCACCAGGAACACCAGGATGATGGCCTCGACCAGCGTCTTGAACACTTCATGGATCGACAGGCTGACGAACGGCGTCGTGTCGTACGGATAGACGACGTCCATGCCCGGCGGGAAATACGGCTTGAGGTTGTTGATGGTGTCGCGCACCGCCTGCGCCGTGTCCAGCGCGTTGGCGCCCGGCGCCAGCTTGATGGCCAGGCCCGAAGCCGGATTGCCGTTGTAGAAGCTGTCGATGGCGTAGGTCTGGCCGCCCAGTTCGATGCGCGAGACATCGCGCAGGCGCACCTGCGAACCGTCGGAATTGACCTTGAGCAGGATCTGGCCGAAGTCCTCGGGCGTCTGCAGGCGCGACGGGCCGATGATGGTGGCGTTCAGCTGCTGGCCGCGCACGGACGGCAGGCCGCCCAGCTGGCCGGACGACACCTGGACGTTCTGTTCCTTGATCGCGGTGGTGATGTCGACCGTGGTCAGCCCGTAGTTGACGAGCTTGGCCGGGTCCAGCCATATCCGCATCGCATACTGCGAGCCGAAGAGCTGGAAGTCGCCCACGCCCTGCGTGCGGCTGATGGGGTCCTGCACGTACGAGGCGACGTAGTCGGCCAGGTCGTCCTTGGTCATCGAGCCGTCGGTGGACACGAAGCCCGCCACGATCAGGAAGTTCTTGGTGGCCTTGGTGACGCGGATGCCCTGCTGCTGCACTTCCTGCGGCAGGAGCGGCTGCGCCAGCGCAAGCTTGTTCTGGACCTGCACCTGCGCGGTGTCGGGGTTGGTGCCTTGCTTGAAGGTCAGCGTGATGGACATGCTGCCGTCGGAGTTGCTTTCCGAGGAGATGTACTGCAGGCCGTCAAGACCGTTCATCTGCTGCTCGATCACCTGCACGACGGTGTCCTGCACGGTCTGCGCGGACGCGCCCGGGTAGGTCACCGCGATGCCGATGGCGGGCGGCGCGATGTTGGGATACTGGGCAACCGGCAGCTGCAGGATGGACAGCGCGCCGGCCATCATCAGCACGATCGCGATCACCCAGGCAAATACCGGCCTGTCGATAAAAAACTTTGCCATGCGTGGCTCCCTGATTTACTGCTTGGCCGGCGCGGCGCCGGCAGCTTGCGGCTGCTGCGGCTGCGGCGCCTTGGCGCTGGCCTCGGTGGCGACCACTTCAACGCCGGGGCGCACCATCTGCAGGCCTTCCACGATCACGCGATCGCCGGCGGCCAGGCCGTCCGTGACGAGCCACTTGTCGCCGATGGCGCGATCGGTCTTCAGGTCACGCAATTCGACCTGGTTCTTGGCGTTGACGACGAGCGCGGTCGGCTGGCCACGCTGGTTGCGCGTCACGCCGCGCTGCGGCACCAGCAGGCCGTCGGCCGCGACGCCGTCAGCCAGGCGCGCGCGCACGAACATGCCGGGCAACAGGCGCCGGTCCGGGTTGGGGAACACGGCGCGCAGCGTGATCGAGCCGGTGCCCGGATCCACGGTCACTTCCGAAAACTGGAGCTTGCCGGTCTCTTTGTATTGCGAGCCGTCTTCCAGCGTCAGCGTGACCAGCGCGGCCTGCTCGCCATTCGCCTTTTGCAGCTGGCCGCTGGCCAGGGCGTCCTGCAGGCGCAGCAATTGCACGCTGGACTGCGTGAGGTCGACGTAGATGGGGTCGATTTGCTGCACCGCGGCGAGCGCGCTGGTCTGGTTGGCCGTCACGAGCGCACCTTCGGTGACTGCGGAGCGGCCGATGATGCCGTCGATGGGCGACAGCACCTTGGTGTAGACGAGGTTGATGCGGGCCGTGTCCAGCGCCGCCTTGGCCGACAGCACGTCGGCGGCGGCCTGATCGCGCGAGGCGACGGCGTTGTCGTAGGTCTGCTGGCTGACCGCGCGGGTGGCGACCAGCGGCTTGTAGCGTTCGGCCAGCAGCGCGGCCGTCTTCTGCTGCGCCTGGGCGCGGGCCAGCGCCGCCTTCTGGCTGTCGACGTTGGCCTGGTAGAGGGCGGGATCGATCTGGTAGAGCTGTTCGCCCGCCTTGACCTCGCCGCCCTCGGTGAAGAGGCGCTTCTGGACGATGCCGTTGACCTGCGGGCGGACTTCGGCCACGCGGAACGGGGACGTGCGGCCAGGCAGTTCGGTGGTAAGGGAAACGGGCTGCGTCGCCAGGGTGACGACCGTGACCTGCGGCTTGCCCGCCTGGGGCGCCTCTTGCTTCTTGCCGCAAGCGGCCAGGGTGAGAGCCGATGCCGTCAGCGCGAAAACCGCCGCGCCGCGCCACATAGCGCTTTTCTTATTCATAGATTGCATTCCCGATTTCAATAAAGGTAGCCCCACGCCGCGCAAGCGCCGCGTGCTTGTTGGCCCTGAAGGGGCCGGTTTGCCTGGGGCGATTCTGCGAAGAACATCAGCCCGTCAGACCGTCTTGGCGCGGTCCGCGGCGTTCGACCTGGGTGGATTCGCGTGGAACACGCAAGGCTGGACGTTTATCGCATTGCTGCATTGCAGAACTCGCATTCTGAGTTATCCCGCTTTAGAAACAAAGGGGCATGAAGAGAAAACATCATTCCATTTATGGGACAATTGTCCGATCCGCACTGTGACAAAATTCGGTCATGAAACGCCTACAGGGAATGGAACTCTTCGTCGAGGTCGCCAAGACAAACAGTTTTAGCCGCGCTGCGGCAACGCTGGGCGTGCCAAAGTCGACCTTGTCTCGCCAGGTGGCCGAACTGGAGCGGTCCGTGGGATTGCGGCTGCTGAGCCGCACCACGCGCAAGGTGGAACTGACCGACGCCGGGCGGCTGTATTTCGAACGCTGCCAGCGCATCGTGGCCGAGGCGCAGATCGCCCATGAAGAACTGCAAAAGCTGGTGGACACGCCGGCCGGGCCGCTGCGGGTGAACATGCCCGCGGACTTCGGCACGGACTTCCTGGCTGAATCGTTCATGGAGTTTTCCCGGCGCTATCCCGATGTGACGTTTTTCCTGGACCTCGCGAACCCGGACCACGCATCGCGCGTGTTCCAGACCTGCGACGTGTCGATCGAAATCGGCGACCTGCCCGACTCGACCCAGATTGCAAGATTGCTGGGCATGCTGCCTGCCTACCTGTATGCCTCGCGCGAATACCTGGAGAAGCACGGCGAACCGAAGCATCCCAGCGACTTGACCCGGCACGAGTGCATTGAGTTCCGCGCGGAAGGCGCCGGCCGCGTGACGCGCTGGCCGCTTACCAATGGCGAACAGCACATCGAGTTCACGCCGGGCAACCGGTTTTCCGTCAACGGCGTCGCCATGGCCCGCCGCCTGGCCATGCTGGGCGCGGGCATTGCGGTGCTGGTGGGAGGTCAGTTGGCGGAACAGCAGTCCGGCCAGTTGCAGCGCGTGCTGCCCGACTGGCAGCTTGGCCCGTTTCCAGTCCACGCCGTCACCGAGACGCGCCTGCTGCCCGCCAAGACCCGGATCTTCATCGAGTTCCTGATGGAGCGGCTGGGCAGCCACTGGCAAGCGAAGGATACGCCTGCTTTCATGAGACGCGGCTAAGGCCGAAACAGACTGAAAAATCCTTGGTACGCCGACAGCAGATGTCGGGACGGGTGACTAATCAGGGAGCGAGTGTCAGAAGGACTCGTCGTCGCGCAAGTAGCGCCATTGGCCCAGCGGCAGGTCGCCCAGCGCGACGCGGCCGATGCGCACGCGTTTCAGGCCGATCACTTTCAATCCCACCATTTCGCACATGCGGCGGATCTGGCGTTTCTTGCCTTCGCGCAGCACGAACCGCAACTGGTCGTGGTTCTGCCAGCGCACCTGGGCGCGCTTGAGGGGCTTGCCGTCCAGCGACAGGCCGTGGTTCAGCAAGGCCAACCCGTTGTCGGAGAGCTCGCCCTGCACGCGCACCAGGTATTCCTTGTCGATGGTGGAGTCTTCGCCAATCAGCTGCTTGGCGACGCGGCCGTCCTGCGTCAGGACAAGCAGCCCTTGCGAATCGATGTCCAGGCGGCCAGCGACGGCCAGCCCGTCCAGGTGGGCGCGTTCGAAGCGCTGCGGGGCGCGGTCGCCGGCAAAGCGCGAGCGTGAATCGATCAGCGCCACGGCGGGCGTGTAGCCTTTTTCGGCCTGGCCGGACACATAGCCCACGGGCTTGTTGATCAGGATGGTGACGCGGGAGGTCTGGCGCGCGTGCGCGGCGCGTTCCAGCGTGATGACCTGGTCAGGATAGGCGCGCGCGCCCAATTCGGACACGACGACGCCGTCGACGCGGACCCAGCCGCGCTGGATATAGCTGTCCGCCTCGCGGCGGGAACAGAGTCCGCGCTCGGACATGAGCTTGGAGATACGTACTTTTTCCATGGGCGGTATTGTATGCGGGCCGGCTGCTCTGCCCTTGCCCCTGCCCTGCGGCATTGCGACGCAGACGGCCTTGTCGCGGGGCTTGGCATCGCGGGGCTTGGCATAATACGCAGCCATGACGAAACCCGCAGCCCATCGCCCCCCTCTCGCCGCCGGCTGGCTGGCGCAAGCCCCGGCCCTTCTGTCCCCCGCCCAACGCCACTGGCTGTTCCGGCCTGGCGCGCTGACCGCTGGCCTGCGCCAGGTCGGGCAAGTGCGTCTGCGGGTGCTGGCCGAGTACGCCGACGGCGCGCCGGCCGACGAGGCGCGCGCGATGCAGATCGCGCCAGGCGCGCCCGTGTGGATCCGCGAAGTACTGATGTCGGTGAATGGCGTGGACAGCGTGCCGGCGCGCAGCCTGACGCCGCTGACGGCCTCGCACGGGGCCTGGCAAGGCATGCGGCGCCTGTTGACCCGGCCGCTGGCCGACATGCTGTATCACGACAGCACGGTCATCCGGTCGCCGTTCGCGTGCCGCCGTCTGGCGTCGCCCGTGCCGTTCCATGCCACCGCCTCGAACGTGCTGCCGCCCGAAGCCCGCGCGCTGCAGGCCGGCCGGATCTGGGCGCGCCGCTCGGTGTTCTGGCGCCAGGGCCAGCCGCTGCTGGTGGCCGAGTGCTTTCTGCCGGACTTCTGGAAATTGATCGCCGGCCAGCCCGTGCCGCCGCTCGTGCCGCACCAGCGCACGCCGCGCTGAGGCGGCTGAGTGCGGGCCGCAGCGAAAACGTTCAGCCCGCGCGGCGCCCCCGCTGCTGTCACAACCGCGCACACCGCCCCGATTCAGGAACCCTGCCCCCGCTGTAAGCGGGTTCAGCCTTCGTACCGCCGCCCTTGCTCCAGCAGTTCCGGCGTGCCGATCACGTCATTGAGCCCGTCAAAATCCAGCATCCTGTCCTTCCACGGCCCCGTGGTGCCGTGCTGGCGCAGGCTGCCGTAGTAACCCTGCAGCGTATGCGCGACGGCGCGCGCGGTGCCGCCCGGGAAGATCACGATGCGAAACCCGACGGCGGCGAGCGCGCCGGCGTCCTGCACCGGCGTCTTGCCGCCCTCCACCATGTTGGCCAGGAGCGGCACGCGCGCCGCAAAGCGGTCGCAGGCCGCGCGCATCTGCTCCGGCGTGCGCAGCGCTTCGATGAAGAGCGCGTCCGCACCGGCTTGCAGATAGGATTCTGCGCGGTCCAGCGCCGCCTCCAGGCCCTCGGACGCCAGCGCGTCGGTGCGCGCCAGGATCAGCGTCGACGCATTGACGCGTGCGTCCACGGCGGCGCGCAGCTTGCCGCACATCTCGGCAGCGGGAATCACGCTCTTGCCGTCCAGGTGGCCGCAGCGCTTGGGAAAGGTCTGGTCTTCGAGCTGGATCATGGCCGCGCCCGCGCGCTCGAAGCCGCGCACGGTGCGCTGGGTGTTCAGCGCGTTGCCGAATCCCGTGTCGGCATCCACGATCACGGCCGCCGACACGCGCTCGGCGATGCGCGCCAGCGTGTCCTCGACCTCGGTGTACGTGGTCAGGCCGATGTCCGAACGGCCTAGCCGCGAGTAAGCGATCGACGCCCCCGACAGGTACAGCGCGGAAAAGCCCGCCTGCTCGGCGATCAGCGCCGACAAGGCGTCGTAGACGCCGGGAGCCAGCACGGTGCCGGCCGCCAATTGCGCTTTCAGATTCTGTGTTTGCATCTTGGGTTCCTAATCCAGGCGGCGCCCGAGCAGCGCCGCCGCCGTGGCCGCGGCGATATGGCCGCCCGCAACCGCGCTGAGCAAGCCGTTGCCGGACAGATAGCCCGACACGTCGTTGCCCGAAACGCCCCGGGCGGCGCCGCCCGCGGCCAAGAGGTTGGGCAGCGCCTGGCCGGCGTTGTCCAGGACGCGGCATTGCGCGTCGATGTCCAGTCCGCCTTGTGTGTGAAAGAGTGCGCCGGTCACCTTGACCGCGTGATACGGCGCCTGCAGGGTCCGTTCAAAGCGACGTCCCAGCGGATCCGGCGCGCCGGGGCGGACCGCATCCAGCGTCTGGCCCAGCACGAGCGGATCGCAGCCGATCAGCACGGCCAGCTCGGGCACGCCGGCGCACGTCTTGAGCGCCTGGCCTTGCTCGGCCTGCACGAAGTCGGGAAACCCGCGCGCCAACGCAAGCGTGCGGTCGTCGAAGACGTTCCAGGCGACCGAGTCCGGCTGCGCCAGCACGTGGACCGCGGCCTCGGAATAGCCGTGCGTTTCGTCGTGAAAGCGCCGGCCCTCGCGGTTGATCTGCACGCCGCCGTCCATCATCACCGCCCAGGAAATCAGCGCGCCTTGTGGCGTGGCCCAGGAGCCGTGGCCCTGGTAGCCGCCCAGGTCCGCCAGACGCGCGCCCAGCTGCGTGCCCCACTGGATGGCGCTGCCGTCGTTGCCCGCATGGCCGCCGTAGACGGCCTCGCGCATGGCGGGCAGGTACTCGCCCACCATCGCGGCGTTGCCGCCAAAGCCGTTGCAGGCCAGGATCAGGACATCGCAGCCGATCACGTCGACCGAGCCGTCCGGGCGTTCGCAGCCCACCGCCGACACGCGGCCTTGGCCTTCGTCGTCCGTCCAGATTTCGCGGGCCAGCGCGCGCGTCAGCAGGTAGGCGCCAGCCCCGGTGGCGGCGCGTTCCAGGGCGGCGACCAGCGCCGCGCCGGTGCGCTCGGGCAGCGTGTGCATGCGCCGCGCCGTGTGTCCCGGATACAGGAAGCCGTCCAGCACCTCGAAGCGCAGCCCGTGCGCGGCCAATGCGTCCATGGCGGCGGCGGCCGCGCCGGTGTAGGCAGCCACCAGGGCTGGCGAGGCCGTGCCGTTGGCCTTGGCCTGGATGTCGGCGGCAAAGCGCTGCGCGTCGTCCTCGATGCCTGCGGCGCGCTGCACGGCAGAGCCTGCCGCGGGAATGAAACCGGAAGACAGCGCCGTGGATCCGGTGGGCACGGCATCGCGTTCGATCAGCACCGTCTCGATGCCGGCGCTGGCCAGGCGCAGCGCGGCGGTCAGGCCGCAGGCGCCCGCGCCGATGATGGCCACCGGCACGTGCATCGCGTCCGCGCCGGGCGCTTCGCCCCTTCTGACGACGGGTGCGCTCACGATGCCAGCCTGTCCAGCAGGTCCTGGCACGACACCACCTCGGCCACCGTGCGCAGGTCCGCCAGCGCGGCCTCGTGCATGGCGGGTGTCGGCGCGGCGCAGCCATCGGCCAGCACCGTCACGTGATAGTCGCGCATGTGGGCATCGCGCACCGTGCTGGCGACCCCGCCATTGGTGACGATGCCCGCCACCACCACGCTGGAGATGCCCGCGCGCCGCAGCACCCAGTCGAGCTGCGTGTTGAAGAAGGCGGAGTACGCGACCTTCCAGACCGATACGTCGACCAGCCCGTTCAGCTCGGCCACGTTGGCCTGCCCGGGTGAGCCGGCCACGAAATCGCCACGGCGCAGGAACGGGCGCAGTTGCTTGAGATGCGGCGAGATCATGGGTTCGCCATGCGCATCGGGCCACAGCGTGAACTGGCTGGCGGCCACGAAACCGCCCCGCCGCTTGAGCGCGCGGGCCACGGGCGCGACCCGCGCGGGCAAGGCCCTGGCCTGCGGGCTGACCGCGCCGCCGCGGTCGTAGGCGCCGCCCGGCGCCAGGAAGTCGTTCTGCAGGTCGATGATGACCAGCGCGGTCGTGCGGGGATCGAAGGCGTGCATGGCGGGCTCCTACGATGCAGTCCGGGCGATCAGCAGATTGCCCAGGGAATCGACGCGGCCCGCAAAGCCGGGCTCGATCCAGATGGTGGTGTCGGGCTGTTCCAGGATGGCGGGGCCCGCCACCTCGGCGCCGACCGGCAGGTCCAGGCGCGCATAGCGCACCGCATCGTGCCATTGCCCGGCATGAAAGACTGCCTGCGTGCCCAGCGCCGCGGGCATGGCTGTGCTGGTGGGCGCCAAGAGGGCCAGATCGAACTTGGGACGCTGGCCGATCCGCGCGTAGCGCAGGTTCAGAATGCGGACCGCAATGCCGGTGAGGCTGCGGCCAAAGGCGGCCTGGTAGGCGCGGTCGAATGCGGCGGCAATGCCCTCGCGGCTAAGGTCCGCGCGGCCCACTTCGACGCGCACGGTGTGGCTCTGGCCCACGTACAGCATGTCCAGCTCGATGCTTTCGCGGATGCCCTCGAACGACACGCCCGCCGAATCCAGGCGCTGCTGGCAGGCGTCTGCCAGCTCGTCGATGCGGGCCAGCAGGTCGGCCGCGTCCAGCGCATCCAGCGCCACGTTCAGGGTCTGCACGCCGTCATGGCGCATGTCGGCCATGACGCAGCCCAGCGCCGACGTCACGCCCGGATAGCGCGGCACAATGCCGTGGGCGGCGTCCACCTCGTTCATCATGGCGCACACGTGCAGCGCGCCGCCGCCGCCGAACGGCATGTAGGCAAACTTGCGCGGATCGTGGCCGCGCTCGATGGACACGACGCGGATCGCGCCCGCCATCTTGGCGTTGGCAACCATCAGTATGGCTTCCGCCGCGGCGTGCACGTCCAGTCCCAGCGGACGCGCCACGTGTTCTTCGATGGCGGCGCGCGACAGGTCGACGTCCATCTTGGCCAGAAGACCGCCGCCCAGCGGGCGGTCCGCGGCAATGCGGCCCAGCAGCACGTTGGCGTCCGTGACGGTGGGCCGGGTGTTGCCGCGGCCATAGCAGGCCGGGCCGGGGATGCTGCCCGCGGATTCAGGGCCGACCTGCAGCAGCCCGCCGGCGTCGACGCTGGCGATCGAGCCGCCGCCCGCGCCAATGGTTTCGATCTGGATCATCGGCGCGCGCACGACCATGCCGAAGTCGATGGCGGTCTGCGCCGACAGCGAGGCCTCGCCCTCGGCCACCAGCGACACGTCGAACGAGGTGCCGCCCATGTCGCCCGTGACCACATTGGGAAAGCCCGCGGCGCGGGCAATGGCCGCGCACGCGATGACGCCGGCCGCCGGCCCCGACAAGGCGGTGCGCACGGGCACGTCGCACGCAGTCTGGCGCGACATCACGCCGCCATTGCTCTGCACCACCAGCAGTTCGCCCTGGAAGCCGTGCTGCTGCAGATCGGATTCCAGGCGCGTCAGGTAGCTGCCCACCACGGGCTGCAGCGCGGCGTTCAGCACCGCCGTCGAGCACCGCTCGAACTCGCGGATCTCGGGCAGCACCTCGGTGGCGGCGGTGACGTTGCCGTTGGGCCAGATGGACCGCACGCGGGCGGCGGCCTGGGCTTCGTTGACGGGATTGGCGTAGGCGTTCACGAAGAACACGCAGACCGCCTCGCAGCCTTGCGCCAGCAGCGTGCGCGCTGCGGCCTCGACCTGGTCCAGGTCCACGGGCGTGTGCAGCGCGCCATCGGCCAGCACGCGCTCGCGCACTTCCAGGCGCAGATCGCGCGGCACGACGGGTTCATAGTTGCCGCGCAGGCCCCAGGTCTGCGGCCGGTCGCGGCGGCGCATTTCCAGCACGTCGCGAAAGCCCTCGGTCGTGATGATGCCGGTGCGCGCGACCTTGCGCTCCAGCAGTGCGTTGGTGCCCACGGTGGTGCCGTGCACGATCGTCGCGATGTCGCCCGCGCCGTCAGCCACGCGGGCGATGCCGTTCATGAAACCGCGCGCTTCCTCGCCGCGGGTCGACGGCACCTTGACCACGCGGGCGCTGCCGCCCGCCTCGTCCAGCACGAACAGATCCGTGAACGTGCCGCCCACGTCCACGCCCACCACCAAACCTTGCGCCGCGCTCATGCCGACTGCTCCTTCTGAATGTCGCTCACATAGCCCATCTTGCGGTCGTGCTCGCGCGCCGCGGGGTCACGCCGCGCGGGATCGCCATAGCCGCCTCCGCCCGGGGTTTCCAGGCGCACGCGGTCGCCGCGTTGCAGCCGGATGCCCAGCATCTTCGAGCTCATGGGCGGGGACAGCCACTGGCCGTCCTGCTGATAGCGAAAGACGTTGAGCGCGGCCTGGCCGCCGCCCGCGATGCCCTTGGGCGCGCTGCGGCCGCGCTCGCCGAAGATGAAGGCCTCGGCGCTGTCTTCCAGCAATTCGATTTCATAGATCGCGCCCAGGCCACCGCGATGCGCGCCATCGCCCGCCGAATCCGGACGCAGCGCCCATTGCGTGAAGCGCACCGGATACGCCGCTTCCAGGATTTCCAGCGGCGGAATGGTGGCGGTGGAGATCGGCGCATTGCCGTGGCTCAGGCCGTCGCCGTCCGAATGCCCGCCGTGGCCGCCGCCAAAGAAGCTGAACATCACCCAGCGCTGGCCCTTGCGGGCGGCGTCGCTGCGGTAGCCGGCGATCGACAGCGCGTTGATCGTGCCGTAGGCCTGCGCCATCGCGCGGTCCGGCGCGGCCTGGGCCATCGCGCAGAAGATCACGTCGATCATGCGCAGGATGGTTTCGGTGTAGCCCCCGACCGGACGCGGACGGTCGGCCGAGATCACCAGGCCGTCCGGCAGCGTCACGTCCACCGCGTCCAGCACGCCCGCGTTGGCGGGGACATCCGGGAACAGGTGCTTGAGCGCCACGTAGCAGGCCGCGATGGCGGTGGCGCGCGAGATGTTGACCGGACCCGCGCAGGCCGGCGACGTGCCGGTGAAGTCCAGTCCCAGGCGGTCACCGGCGATGGTGAGCTTGAGCGCGATGCGCAGCGGCGCGTCGCGCACGCCGTCGTTGTCCAGCATGTCTTCAAAGGCGTATTCGCCATCCGGCAGGCGGGCGATGTGATCGCGCATCAGGCGGCGCGCCCGTTCGCGCAGGGTGTCCAGGGACTCCAGCACCGTGGCATCGCCGTATTCGTCCAGCAGACCGTCCAGCCGGCGCGCGCCCAGTTCCAGCGCCGCGAGCTGGCCGTTCAGATCGCCCCACAGGCTGTCGGGCAGGCGCGTGTTGGCCTTCAGGATGGCCAGCACGTCCTGGTCCAGCACGCCCGCGCGCACGATGCGCACGGGCGGGATCTGCACCGCTTCCTGCCAGCATTCGGTGGCGGCCGGGTTGTAGTTGCCGGGCACCGCGCCGCCCACGTCATGCCAATGGGCTGCCGACGCCAGGAAGCAGAACAGCTTGCCGCCGCGGAACACCGGCTTGACCAGCTTGAAGTCGTTGGCGTGCGTGCCGCCTTCGTACGGATCGTTGAACAGCCACACGTCGCCATCCACCATGCCGCCACGGCCGGCCGCGGCCTTGGCCGCCGCCTTCACCGCGAACGCCATCGCGCCCACGAAGACGGGCAGGCCCGACTTGCCCTGGATCAGCGTGGCGCCGGTGGCGGCGTCGTACATGCCGTGGCAGGCGTCATGGGCCTCGGCGATGATGGGATTGAACGCGCTGCGGTACAGCGTCGCGTCCATTTCGTCGGCGATCTGTTCCAGGCGGCCCTTCAGGACCGCCAGGGTAACGGGGTCAAGCATGATGTTGTTCCTAAGAGGTTTGACGCTGTTTCAGCAGATTCAGCAGTCCGCCGGCCTGCACCATGTCAAGCAGGAAGCCGGGCACGGGCTCGCAATGCAATTCGGCGGGGTTGCCGCCGGGACGGCCGATGCGGCCGGCGGCCGGGTCGAACGTGACGCCTTCGCCTTCGGCAAGGGTGTCGGCCTGGCTGCAAGTCAGAAGCAGCAGCCCCACGTTGAACGCGTTGCGGAAATACAGGCCGTTGAAGGACGGCGCGATCACGGCGGCCACGCCCAGGCGCACGAGCGCCGCGGCCGCCTGCTCGCGCGACGAGCCGATGCCGAAGTTGGGGCCGGCCACCAGCACGTCGCCGGGCTGGACCTGGCCGGCAAAATCGGGCCGGACCCGCTGCAGGCAGTGGCGCGCGATCTCGTCGATGCCGAATTTCATGTAGGCGCCCGGCGCCAGCGCATCGGTGTCGATGTCCGCGCCCACGCGCCAGACGCGGTGCGTCGTGGTGTCTGCGTTCATGCCAGGAACTCCCGGGGATCGGCCACGCGGCCCGCCACGGCCGAGGCCGCGACGGTGTAGGGCGACGCCAGGTAGACCTGCGCGGTCTCCGAGCCCATGCGCCCCTTGAAATTGCGCGCGGTGGTGGAAATGACGCTGGCGCCGTCCGGAATGGACCCGCCATAGCCCGCACAGGCGCCGCAGGACGTGGCCAGCACCTGGGCCCCGGCGTCGCGCAGCACCTGCATGACGCCTTCGCGGTCGGCCTGCTCCTGATCCACCCGGCTGGCCGGCGCCACCATCAATTGCATGCCGTCCGCCAGCCGGCGGCCGCGCAGCACGCTGGCCGCGGCGCGCAGGTCGTCCAGCTTGGCGCCGGTGCAGGCGCCGATGTAGGCCACCTGCACCGGCACGTCGTTGTATTGATCCACGCCGCGCGCGTTGGCCGGGCTGTGCGGCGCGGCGACCTGCGGGGCCAGCGCCGCGGCATCGAACTCGTGCCATTCGGCGTCGGCCTGGGGGTCGCTCTGCCAGCGCGCAAGGCCCAGGTCCGCCGTCACGCCCGCCTCGCGCAGATAGGCCGCGGTGGTCTCGTCCGGGGCGATCAGGCCCACCTGCGAGCCCAGCTCGGCGCTCATGTTCGACAGCGTCATGCGCTCTTGCATGGACAGCGCGCGCACGGCCTCGCCGCAGAATTCCACCGCCTGGTAGCGACCGCCGTTCATGCCGTAGCGGCCGATCATGTGCAGCATCATGTCCTTGGCGGTGACGCCGGCCGCCAGCTGGCCGCGCCAATGCATCATCAGCGTCTTGGGCACCTTGACCCAGATTTGGCCGGTGACCGCCACGCCCAGCATTTCGGTGCTGCCGATACCGAACATATACGCGCCGAACGCGCCGCCGGTCGGCGAATGCGAATCGCCGCCCACGCAGAACATGCCGGGGCGGATGTGGCCGTGCTGCGGCACCACCACGTGACAGATGCCGACCGAGTCATACACGTTAGGCAGTTGCTGCTCTGCGGCCCAATCGCGCGCGATGCGCACGATGCGGCGCGATTCGTCGTCCGATTCCGGCACGTAGTGGTCGATGACCAGCACGATGCGGGACGGGTCCCACAACGTGGCGCCCAGCTCTTGCAGCATGGGCTGCAGGCGCCGGGGACCGCTGGAATCGTGGAACATCGCCAGGTCGACCGCACAGGTCACGATTTCGCCCTCGGCCACCGTCTCACGCCCGCAGGCGGCGGCGATCAGCTTCTGGGCCAGGGTTTGAGGCTGGGCCATGATTACATCCCCAGATAGGCGCGGCGCACGTCGTCGCTGGCCAAAAGGTCGGGACAGCTGCCGCTGTAGCGCACGGCGCCGTTTTCCAGCACATAGGCCCGCTGCCCGGTTTCGAGAGACTGGCCCACGTTCTGCTCGACCAGCAAAATCGCCAGTCCGGCGCCATGCAACCGCTTGATGAGGCCGAACAGTTCCTCGACCATCAACGGCGACAGGCCAAGCGAGGGTTCGTCCAGGATCAAGAGGCGCGGCTCGGCCATGAGGCCGCGGCCGATGGCCAGCATCTGCTGTTCCCCGCCCGACATCGTGCCCGCCAGCTGATCCAGGCGTTCGCGCAGCCGCGGAAAAATGTCCAGCACCTTGTCCAGGTTCTGCGCGCGGCGCTCGCGCGCCCGGGTGAACGAGCCCAGTTCCAGGTTCTCGCGCACGCTCAGGTTCGGGAACACGCGGCGGCCCTCGGGCACCTGGATCAGGCCCGCCTGCACCACCTGACGGTAGTGGCGGCCGGTCAGGTCCTGGCCTTCGAAGCGCACCGTGCCGCCCCACGGCCGGCACAGGCCGCACACCGTGTTGTTCAGGGTGGATTTGCCCGCGCCGTTGCTGCCCAGGAGCACCACGATCTCGCCCGCGCCCACGTCCAGGTCGACGCCGCG
The DNA here is from genome assembly GCF_006715415.1 of Achromobacter sp. SLBN-14. Lineage (NCBI taxonomy): Bacteria > Pseudomonadati > Pseudomonadota > Betaproteobacteria > Burkholderiales > Alcaligenaceae > Achromobacter > Achromobacter sp. SLBN-14. Next base: position 60,766 of record NZ_VFNE01000001.1, read on the forward strand.
CAGCACTTCCATGCGCCCGTAGCCCGCCCGCAAGCCTTTGACCTCCAGCAGCGCGCTCATGCCGGCGCCCCCTGCGCGGCAAGCCGCGCGGCCGCGCCGTGGCCCAGATAGGCCTCCACGACCTTCGGATCGCGCGTGACCTCGCCGGGCGTGCCCGAAGCGATCAGGCGTCCCTGCGCCAGCACCCACACATGCTCGGCCAGGCTCATCACCGCCCGCATCACGTGTTCGATCATCAGCACAGTGACGCCATCGTCCACCAGCTTTTTCACCACCGGAATCATCTCGTCGATCTCACTGGGATTCAGGCCCGCCAACACCTCGTCCAGCAGCAGCAGGCGCGGCCGCGTGGCCAGCGCGCGCGCCAGCTCCAGGCGCTTGCGTCCGGCCACCGTCAGATCCGCGGCGGGCTTATCCAGCGAGGCCTGCAGGTTGACGCGCGCGGCCACGGCCTCGGCCGCGGCAAGCGCCTCGTCGCGGTCCGCCAGCCGCAGATGCGCGCCCACGGCGATGTTCTGCCGCACGGTCTGCGCGCCGAATGGCTGCACGATCTGGAACGTGCGGGTCAGGCCAAGCCGCGCGGATTCGTGCGGCGCCTGGCCGGTGATGTCCTGGCCGGCGAAGTGCACCGAGCCCGACCCGGGCTTCAGAAAACCCGACAGCAGGCCGAACAGCGTCGTCTTGCCCGCGCCGTTGGGGCCGACCAGCGCGGTCAGAGAGCCTTCCCGCACGTCCAGGCTCACGTCCTGCACGGCCTTCAGGCCGCCAAACGTGATGGACAGATTGCGCGCTTGAAGCAGGATGTCAGACACGGGCGCGCTCCTTCATTCCAAACAGGCGGCCAAGCGACTGCCCGCCGCCGGTGATGCCGCGCGGCATGAACATCACGATCAGGATCAGCACCACGCCGTAGATCACCATGCTGATGCCCGGCAGCTCGCCGAAGAGGTTGCGGGTCAGGTCGGCCAGCGCATGCAGCGTTACCGCGCCCAGCAGCGGCCCCCACAAGGTGCCCATGCCGCCGACGATGGCGCCCACCAGGGCCTCCACCGACACGGCCGAGCCAAAAGCGATGCCCGGGTCGATGTACTGGAAGACCTGCACGTAAAATGCGCCGGCCACGCTCATGAAGGCGGCCGACAGCGCAATGCCGCCCAGCTTGACGCGCAGCGGATTCACGCCGATGGCGCGCGCCGCGTCCTCGTTGTCGCGCACGGCCTGCAGATAGGCGCCGAAGCGCGAATGGCGCAGCCACGCAGTCACCAGCAGGGCCAGCAGCACGAACGCAAGCAGCAGGTAGATGTAGCCGCGGCGCGAGCCGAACTGCATGTTGGCCACGCCTTCCTGCAGCGGCACCATCAGCCCGACGCCGCCGCCGGTAAACGAGGCCGACAGCGCCAGGATGCGAAAGACTTCAGCAAATGCCAGCGTCACCAGCGCAAAGTACGAGCCCTTGAGCCCGTAGCGGAACGTCAGCCCGCCCACCGCCACGCCGACCAGCGCGCCCAGCGCAATCGCCATGGGCAGCACCAGCCAGGGGTTCAGGCCCAGGTTCAACTGGCCCAGCGCCTGCGCGTACGCGCCCACGCCAAAAAAGAGCGCGTGCCCGAACGACAGCTGGCCGCCGTACCCGCCCAGGATGTTCCAGGCCTGCGACAGCAGCGCCGCGTAGAGCGACATCATCACGAACGTCAGCAGCACGCCCGACTGGGCCAGCGCGGCCACGGCCACGAGCACCACCCCGAATAGCGCGATAGCGAAAAGATCCCGTTTCATGCTCAGCCCCTCGCCCCGAACAGCCCCTGCGGGCGAAACAGCAGCACCGCGATGAAGATCGCGAAGATGCCCATCTGTCCCAGCGAGTCGCCCAGGAACAGGCCGCCGATGGACTCCACCACGCCAATGAGCAGTCCGCCCACCAGCGCCCCCACGAAACTGCCCATGCCGCCCAGCACCACGATGGTGAAGGCGACCAGCACGAAGCCGCTGCCCACCTGCGGATTGACGTAGTAGGCCGGCAGCAGAAAGCACGCCGCCGCGCCCAGGCAGGCCATGCCGATGCCGAACGACACCGCGTAGACCTTTTCCACGTCGATGCCCATCAGCTTGGCGCCCTGCTTTTCGCGGGCGACGGCGCGGATGGCGCGGCCCAGGTCGGTGCTGCGGATGATCCAGAACAGCACCGCCGCCACCGCCAGCGCGCCGCAGAAGGCGATGACCTTGGGCAGCGCGATCATGGCCGGGCCGATCTCGACCGTGGACAGCGTGTATGCGGTGTCGATGCTGCGCGTGTCGGACTTGAACCAGACCAGCGCCAGATTCTCCAGCACGATCGCCAGGCCCAGCGTCACGAGCAGGATGTTCTCGTCCTTGCCGTGGCTGGCGCGGTTGATGACGACGCGCTGCAAGGCGTAGCCCAGCACGAACATGCCGGGCACCACCAGCGGCAAGGCGGCATAGGGGTCGATGCCCAGCCGGTCCTTGAGCAGGTACACGGCGTACAGCGCCACCATGAGCGCCGCGCCGTGGGCAAAGTTGATGATGTGCAGCACCCCGTAGATCAGGGTCAGGCCCAGGGCGATGAGCGCGTACACCGCGCCCGTCGTCAGGCCGTTCAGCACCGAGGAAAAGAGGATGGCGGGATCGAGCATGGGTCTTGTCAGGCCTTCAGCGGGAACACGGCATCGGCCTGGCGGTATTCGGCCGGAAAGATCACCTTGATGTCGCCGCCGATCACCTGCGTAAGCAGCGGCTGCGCCCCGGTGTTCTGGCCATTGACGAACTTGGTCGGGCCATAGGGCATCAGGTTGTCCTGGAAGGTGCTGGACGCCAGCGCCTCGATGATCGCGGCGCGGTCGGCGGACTTGGCGCGCTCCAGCGCATCGGCCAGCAGCAGCATGGCGGTGTAGGTCATGAAGACCTCGTAGCTGAAGTACGCGCCCTTCTCTTCCACGCGGGCCTTCAGCGGCGCAACGCGCGCATCCTTCGGGTTGAACCAGTGGTTGCAGTCGATGATGCCGTTGGCGATGTCCGGAAATTCCTTCAGGAACTTGTAGCTGGAGGCCGCGCCGCCCAGCACCGAGTAGATAGCCTTGGGCTGCACCTTCTGCTGCTTCATGGCGCGCAGCAGCAAGGCGTATTCGTTGTAGTAGTTGGCCGGGATCACGATGTCGGGATTCACCGACCGCATGCGCAGCACGATGTTGTTGAAGTCGCGCGTCGGGTTCGGGTGCTTGACGACTTCCTTGACCTCGAAGCCGTGCTCCGGCAGCGCCTTGGACAGGAGCGCGGCGGTGCCCGTGCCGAACAGCGAGTCCTCGTGCACGATCATCACGGTCTTGGCCGGCTTGCCGGCGGCGTCGTTCAGCGCGGCCAGGTCCAGGATGGCGCGTTCGCTACAGGCGCGGTAGCCCGGACCGAAACGGAAGGTGTTCTTCAGGCCACGCTCGACGATCTGGTCGGCCACGCCCACGTCCACGACGTGCGGCAGGTTGTACTTGGCGGCCGTCTGCGTCGTGGCCAGGCAGATCGCCGAGGCATACGCGCCCACGATCGCCGACACCCCCGCCTCGTTCATCTTCTCGACTTCGGCCGAGCCCGCCTCGGGACGCGATTGCGCATCGCCCAGCACCGCCTGCAGCGGCGCGCCGCCCAGCGACTTGATGCCGCCCGCCTTGTTGATGTCCTCGATGGCCAGCAGCGCGCCCAGGCGGCATTGCTGGCCGGAATACGCCAGCGCGCCCGTCACCGGGTGCAGCACGCCTACCTTGATGGGCGCGGCGCCCTGCGACCGGGCCACCCACGGGGCGGACACGAGGGCCGCCGCGGCGGCGGATTGATAGAGGAAAGTGCGGCGCGAATTCATGGGCGGATCTCCGAGGGGTTCAATGAAATTGGGCCGACAGCTCTTCGCTGACCCAGACCTTGGCGTCGATGCTGCCGACGCGCGATAGCTGCAACTGATATTGGTAGCGGTCGGGCCGGTACAGGCCCTGCAGCAATTGCACCGGCCGGTCGCCCACGTCGCGCACCAGACGCGTGACGGCCAGCAACGCCGAACCGACCGCAACGTCCAGCAGCCGCGCGACCTGCGCATCGGCCAGGCGCGCGGAAATCGTCTGCGTGGCACCGCCGAACTCCACCCCCGCGGCTTCCAGCAGCATCAGGAGAGGTTCGCGTTCCAGGTCTTCGCGCGTGAAATCGGCCACGGACTGCGGCACGTAGGTGGTGATGTGCGAGAGCGGCCCGGCATCGGTGCTGCGCACGCGCAGGCTTTTGTGCACGGGGGTGCCGGGCGGGATATGCAAGGCGTCGGCCACGGACGGCGGCGCATAGACGAGCGTGCTGTCCAGCACCTGCACCGACGTGCGCAAGCCCATGTTGACGATGTTTTCCAGCAGGCCGGTCAGGTGCGCCTTCTGCTGCGAATCGGGCGCCGGCGCACTGTGCGCGGCGGCTGCGCCGCGCAGGGGCCAGGTGCCCAGGCCGGGGCGCCGCGACACCAGGCCGTCGGCGACCAGCATTTCCATCGCCTTGCGAATGGTGATGCGCGCGACGTCGAACTGGTCCGCCAGCGCATGCTCGCCGGGCACGCCGTCCTGGTCGAACCGCCCCTCCTGCAGTTGTTCGCGCAGGACGAGATAGATCTGGTGGTATTTCGGAAGTGGCAATGAGGTTCCCATGACGGGAACTCTAGGGGTGTCCTAATGTACGGTCAATGGAACAAAGGGTCCCGGCGGTTGTTCTATCGGGAAAACACCGACTCGATCCGATTCCGTCCCCGCTGCTTGGCGTAATACAGCGCGCGATCGCTGCGGCTAAGCGCCAGCCCCGCATCGTCGTCGTTGTTGTGCAGCGCGGAAATCCCGATGCTGACCGTCAGCGGGATGGGGCACCCGCCCGTGGAATACGGCGTGTCGGCGATCCGACGCTGCACGTTGCGGGCAAAGACGTGCGCGCGTTCGAAGTCGGTGTCTGGAAGGACGACCGCGAACTCTTCGCCCCCGATTCGGCCCACCAGATCGATTTCGCGCAATTGGGCGCGCAGCATGTTCGCGAAATGCTGCAACACACCATCGCCGATGGCGTGGCCCCAGGTGTCGTTGATGTGCTTGAAGTGGTCCAGGTCGCACATCAGCACGGCCGCCCCCTGACCGCCCTGCCCCTTTATCCGCGTCAGCTCCGCGGCGATGCGCGACATGAAGTGGCGGCGGTTGGGCAAGGTGGTCAGCGCGTCGGTCGCGGCCAGTTCGCGCAATTCAAGTTCCGCCCGCTTGCGGTCGGTGATGTCGGTGACAAAGCCGTGCCAAACCACGCCATTGTCGGCGTCGCGGCGCGGGCTGGCATCGCCCTGCCGCCAGCGCACGCCCTGAAGCGGCAGGCAGACGCGGAATTCTAGATGCCAAGGCATCTGCGCCGCGGCCGCTGCCTGCAGCGACGCGCGGTAGGCAGGCAGGTCGTCGGGATGGATGCGCTGCTCGATGGCGGTGGTGCTCGCGCGCACGTCGTCGGCGGTCAGTTCGAACATGTCCCAGATGCCCGCGCTGACATACGAGAACCACGACCCGCCCTCCGGCACCGGCCGGCATTGGAACACCAGCCCGGGCACGGCGTCGGTCAGGTTCACGACCAGATCCGCGGTGCGCTTGAGCCTTTCGGACATGGCGCGCAGGGTGCTGATGTCGGTGGTCGTGCCCATCATGCGCAGCGCGCGGCCCGTTTCGTCGCGGCTGACCACCTTGCCGCGGCTGCAGATCCACTTGTAGCTGCCGTCCTTGCAGCGGATGCGGTGCTCGACTTCGTAGCTGTCGGTCTTGCCATCGAAGTGCGCCTGCATGGCGGCCCGGACATAGTCCAGGTCGTCCGGGTGCAGGCGGGTGTAGGCGTCTTCGATGCGCGTCGTCAGCTCGGCTTCGCTGTAACCGAGCAAGGCCTTCCAGCCCGGCGAATAGGTGATCTCGCCGGTCACCACGTTGCGGTCCCACACGCCGGTGCCGCTGCCGGCAATGGCCAGCGACAGTTTGCGGGCTTCGTCGCGCCAGGTGTCTTCGTCGGCACGCTCGCAGGCCAGCGCGTGGCGCTTTTCGATGGCCGTGGCCGCCAGGCCCGCCAGATCCTGCAAGGTTTGCTGATCGTCGGGGGATAGCTGGCGCGTCTGGCTGTGCAGCAGGCGCAGCGTGCCGAGCAGGCGGCCATCGGCGGCGCGGACCGGATGGTCGAGGGACCAGGGACATGGCGCGGGCCCCGGCGCGGCGCCAGCCACCGCCCGCCACGCGCCATCGGCGTCGGTGCATGCAATGATGACCGTGTCCACGCCTATCGTGCGCCGGGCCAGCCGCGCCAACCTGTCCAGCGGACCGTCCGGTTCGCGCGGCGCGCCGGCCGCGTCAGGGCCAGGCGGTGGGATGGGGGACGCATCTCCGGAAGCGGGCATTTCGAAACCTGATCAATACGGAATTCACCGGTACAGCCGGCCAGCGCGTGGTGGCTGACATTCTGTCACGTTCCGCACCAAAAATGCATCATTTCGGCGGGTTGATCAGGCAGATTGCGTCCCCGTTTTCCGTACTGCGGCGGCGGTTCCCCCGCCCTTGCGCCCTCCCGCTCAGGCCGCTTTCGGCCGGGTGTCCACCGGCAGGCAGAGCAAGGCGGTCAGCAGGGCCAGACCCACATGCGTCAGATAGATGGGCGAGAAATCCGCGTGGCTGGCGGCGCCATGCCCCAGCAGCACCACGGTGACCGCCACACCCAGCACGCCGCCGATCTGGCGCGTCGCCTGGTTGACCGCGCTGCCCACCGCGTAGTGCTGGGCCGGCAGCCGGTTCACCGCCGCGCCCGACAGCGACGGCAGCACCATGCCCACCCCGATGCCGCTCAGCAGCAGTCCGGGCAACCATTCGCGCAAATAGGCCGGTTCCGCGCCCGGCACCAACAGGAACCACAACCCGCTGGCCGCATACACCAGCGCGCCGCCCACGAGGAAGGGCCGATGCCCCATCCGCGCCGCCAGCCGGCCGGTGATGATCGCCGTCGGCATCACCAGCAGCGGACCGGGCGTGACCGCCAGCCCCGCGCGCGGCAGGCTGTAGTGCCAGACGCCCGTCATGTAGAAGAAAAACGCGAAGAACATCATGGCAAAGGCAATGCCAAAGCTGAGCGTCGCCAGATTCACGTAGCGATACGTCCGGTGCTTGAAGAGCGCCAGATCGACCAGCGGGTGCGGCGTCACGCGCGCCCAGACCACGAACGCGATCAGCGCCATCACGCCCACGGCGGCCGCAACCGCCAGTTCGCCGCGCTGCCACGTTGGCGACTCCGACTGCACGATGGCCAGGGCCACCGCGCCCACGCCCACCATCAGCAATGCCATGCCTACCCCATCCACGCGCCGCCGCGCGTCGGGCTTGACCGATTCCTTGAGCAGGCCCGCGCCGAACCACAACGACACCGCGCCCAACGGCAGGTTGATGTAAAACGCCCACGGCCAGCCGGCCACGTCGACCACAAAAGCGCCCAGGCTCGGCCCGACGGCCGCCGCCAGTCCGCCCACCGCGCCCCACAGGCTCACCGCCACGGACCGCTGCGACGCCGGAAAGGCCGCCAGCACGATCGACAGCGATGCGGGCGTCAAAAGCGCCGCGCCGACCGCCTGCAACAGGCGCGCGGCGATGAGCCACTGTTCCGTGGCGGCCAGCCCACAGGCCGCCGACGCCGCCAGAAACAGCAGCACCCCGCCCATGAACATGCGCTTGCGGCCATGCGTGTCGGCCAGTCCGCCCGAGGGGATCAGCATGGCGGCAAAGACCACCGTATAGGCGTTCAGGACCCAGGACATGTCCGCGGCCGAGGCCGTCGGGAATCCTTCGCGCAGCGCGCCGAAGGCGGCATACAGCATCGTGCTGTCCAGCGACACCAGGAAGACCGCGATGCTGGCGATCCAGAAGACGGGCCAGGGCGAGGCTTGTGGCGCGGCGGGCTGCGACGGGGCGACGCCGGTTGCGGTCAGGCTGACCGCCGCAGCCTTGTCGCCGGCGGTATCCGCCGCGACGTAGGCCGGGTCGTTGGCGCCAAGGCCGGCCGCGGACTCGGCGGAAGTTGTGGGGATACGCATGGCAGTCCGGTCCCCGCTTACAGATAGACGGCCGGGCTGGCGGTCAGGCCCTGCTTGACCTGGCGCGTCAGCTCGTCGGCCAGCACTTCGCGCTCGCCCGCCTCCAGCGCGTCCAGCGCCTGGGCCACGATGGCCTGCGGCGACGACTTGGGCGCATCGATGTCTTTCGTCAGATCGGTGTCCACGAAGCCCATGTGCAGGCCCAGCACCTGCGTGTTCTGGGCCTGCAGCTCTTGGCGCAGCCCGTTCGTCAGCGCCCACGCGGCGGATTTGCTCATCGCGTACACGCCCAGCATCGGCCGGTTGAGCCAGCTGGCGATCGACAGGACATTCAGGATCGCCCCGCCGCCGTTGGCGGCCAGCACCGGCGCGAAGGCCTGCGACACCAGTAGCGGCCCGAAGAGATTGACGTCCAGATGGCGGCGCGCCGACTCCACGCTGCCCGGCGCGAGAAAACCGCCGAAGTCCGCAATGCCCGCATTGTTGATGACCAGCGTCACGTCGCCCGCCAGTTCCGCGGCGGCGGCCACATCTTCAGCGCGCGTCACGTCCAGCTTGACCGGCACCACGCCCTCCAGCGTGATGGCCGACGGATCGCGCGCGGCGGCGTAGACCTTGCGGGCGCCCCGGGCCAGCGCCTCGCGGGCAAAAGTCAGACCGAGGCCGCGATTGGCGCCCGTGATGAAAACAACGGCGTTTTTCAGTTCCATGATGCGCATTCCTGAGGATAAATTGATGTGGATGTAGGGACTTCGGCAAATCAAAATATGATTACCATCATATTTAAGGGCAGCAAAACGGCCGCGCAGTGCGGCCGGAGAAAATCGAATCAGTGAGACGTTGCGGCAGCCTCGTGGTCGTACTGGTCCAGCACCGCTTTGCGGGCGGAGGCCAGCACCGCGCGTCCGCGCGGGTTGTCGCCCAACGCCCGCGCCAGTTGCAACGCGCCGACCAGGGTGCTGAGCACGGCCGCGGCCGCGTGTTCGCCCGCCTGGGCGGGCAGCACCTGCTGCACGGCTTCCATCAGCCGCTGCACCCGGCTGGCCGCCACCTCGCGCACGTCGTCCGACTGGCGGGGAATCTCAGAGGCCAGCGCCGCCACGGGACAGCCCCGCTCGCAACCGGCCAGGTGCGCGTCGCTGAGATAGGCTTCGACCCAGGCGCGCAACGGGCTGGCGCCTTCGGCGCGGCGGCGCGCCATGTTCTGGGACAGTCGCGCCGCGCCGTCCTGGCCGGCACGCTCCATCGCCGCCGCCAGCAGCGCGTCGCGCGAAGGGAAATGCGCGTAGAAGCCGCCGTGCGTCAGACCGGCTTCCTTCATGACGTCCGCGACGCCTACCCCGGAATACCCGGCGCGGCGGATCGCGCGCGCCGCCGCATCGACAATGCGTTCGTGGGATTGTTCCTTGCGGGAGGCAGACATGACCGGGACGTCCGAAATATGATGATCGTCATATTAAGCCCGCCCCGTTCCAAAGCGCAAGCCCCGACCCCTATTTCAGCGCCACACCTCGGGTTCGAGGGTGACTTCGCCCTTGGCCGCCGAAAAATACACCACGCCGTCCGAGATATTGGCGTTCAGCTGCATCGTGCGTTCGGCCAATTGGCCCAGCGCCCGGCTCTGCTCGGCCGGCAGGTTGATCACCTTCAGGTTGCGCGTGCGTTCCAGCTTGTTGCGCACGCCGTCCCACCAGATCTTGCTGGCCGAACCGCCATAGCAGTACACGATCACCTCGTCGGCCCGGCCACAGGCGCGCAGGATGCGGCGCTCTTCAGGCTGGCCCACTTCGATCCACAGCTTGACCTCGCCCGTCAGGTCCTTCACCCACAGGTCCGGCTCATCGGTATCGCTCAGCCCCTTCGTGAACGACAGCTCCTCCTGCGCATGCAACGCAAACGCCGCCAGCCGCACCATCATCCGCTCGTCCGTTTCCGAGGGATGACGCGCCACGGTAAGCCCGTGACTGCCGTAATAATGGCGATCGGTATCGGCGACGTTCAGGTCGGCCTTGTAGATGGTGGCGCGCAGGGCCATGGCGTAGGTCCGTTCAAAAGCGAATTGCGGGAAGGCCGCCATGATAACCGCCCGCTGCGGGGCGCCACGCGCCTCGGCAATCGTCAATCGCCCATGCCGGCAGGCATTGCAGCCGCCGGAAGCCGCAGGCCACGCGCCACAGGCCACGGCTCAGGGGTCAAGGCTCAGGGGTCAAGACTCAAGGATCAAGCCCAACGGCTAGACCCGGCGTTACACTTGCCGGGCCTGCACCGCGCCAACCCTGCCGGCAGCGCCACTCAACATTCCCGCGCCATGACAGCCACAGCCGCCCTCCTCGCCTTCACCCTGGCCGCCGCCATCCTGACCATCACCCCCGGCCTGGACAACGCCCCGGTGCTGCGCACCGCCGCCGTCGAAGGCAGCCGCCGCGCCCTCATGGCCGGCCTGGGCATCAGCGCAGGCTGCCTGCTATGGGGCGCGATAGCGGCCTTCGGACTCGGCTCGCTGCTGGCCGTGTCCACGCTCGCCTACGACACCCTGCGCATCTGCGCCGCCATCTACCTGTTCTATCTGGGCATCAAGCTGCTGTGGAGCACCCGCGCCGTGCGCAAGAACTCGGGCCAGGCCGCTATGGAGATCGGTGGTACGGGCACGGTGGCTGGCACTGGCACTGGCACTGGCACTGGCACTGGCACTGGCACTGGCATTAGCACTAGCACTAGCACTAGCACTAGCACTAGCACTGGCGCTGGCGCTGGCACCGGCAACTGTACCGCGCCCTCCGCCTCCAGAATCACCACCGCCACGCGCCCCGGCAGCACCGCCACCGCCTGGTTCGTCCGCGGCTGCCTCACCAACGCCCTGAACCCCAAGGTCGGCGTCTTCTACATCACCTTCCTGCCCCAGTTCATCCCCGCCGGCGCCGACGTCCTGCGCTTCAGCCTGTTGCTAGCCACGGTCCACGCGATCGTCGGCATGCTCTGGTTCGTCCTGCTGGTCGCCGCCACCCGCCCCCTGGCCCGCTGGCTTTCCCGACCCGCAGTCACCCGCGGCCTGGACCGTGTGACCGGCGCGGTGTTTATCGCGTTTGGGTTGAGGTTGGCGCTGGAAAAGCGCTGATGAATGGCGGGTTGTTTGAACACCCGCGCTTGGATGGGTGTCAGACACCTGGCGGCGATCATGCGCATCTCGTAAGGTTGTCAAACACCCGACGGCGGTCGTCAGACACCCGACGGCGATCAAATACCGCGTCACCAGCGCGCAGCGTCATCACTACGACGCAAGACACCCAAACGCCAAAGAAGGCCGCCCGCGCGGCCGATTTTGGCGGCCCCGCAAGATCTTCCGCCCCACCCCACCCGCGGCAAAAACGCAAGAACCCAACTCGCCCCGCCACCCCGCGCCAGCAACTGACAGAGCGGCTGGTGACGGGCCGGGTGCGAGCGCGGGGCGTCGATGCGCCCAAGGGAATCCGAAGGCAGGCGCCGAAGGTCGCCAACGAGGATGACGCAGGGGGGGGCCGCCTAGGCAAGTCCGGAGCGAAGGCTCCGGACCGCAATCGTGGCCCCGCGCTTGCACCCGGCCCGGCGCCGGCCGCGGCTAAAGAACCCCGCCCGACACCAGCACCACCAGCAAATACAGCAAATACAGCAAATACAGCAAATACAGCAAACACAGCAAACACCATCAAAGCCAGTCAACCAAGCAAACCAGCCCACACCGCCTCAATAAACCCCAATAGCATGCCGCGCCACAAAATGCCCCTCACCCACGGCAACCAACGGCTCCACCAGCGGCTCATCCCCCACCCGACGCATCGGGCTGGGAATCTCATCCACCAGCAGCGACCGCTCGCGATGCCGCCGCTGCGGATCCGCGATCGGCACCGCCGCCATCAGCTTCTTCGTATAAGGATGCTGCGGATTTTCAAAGATCGCCCGCCGAGGCCCGATCTCCACGATCTGCCCCAGATACATCACGGCCACCCGGTGGCTCACCCGCTCCACCACCGCCATATCGTGCGAAATGAACAGGAACGACACACCCAGCTCACGCTGCAGATCCAGCAGCAGATTCACGATCTGCGCCTGAATCGACACGTCCAGCGCCGACACCGACTCATCCGCGATCACCACCTTGGGATTGAGCGCCAGCGCCCGCGCGATGCAAATCCGCTGACGCTGTCCGCCCGAGAACTCATGCGGATAGCGGTCGATCATTTCCGGCAGCAACCCGCACTTGTCCATCAGCCACCGCACCCGATCCTGTGCCGCTTTGCCGCGCGCCACCTTGTGGATCAAGAGCGGCTCCATGATCGAATAGCCCACCGTCATGCGCGGATCCAGCGATGCGAACGGGTCCTGGAAAATGAACTGGATATGCTGGCGCAGCGTCTGCATGGCGCTGCCGCGCAGTGCACCGATATTCTTGCCGTCGAATTCGATCGACCCGCTCTTGCTCTTGACCAGTTGCAGCAATGAACGGCCAGTTGTCGTCTTTCCGCACCCCGACTCGCCCACCAGCGACAGCGTCTCGCCCGGATACAGGTCAAAGCTGACCTTCTCGACCGCATGCACGCGCATTTGCACCCGGCCCAGAATGCCACCGGTAATGTCAAAGCTGGTCGTCAGATCCCGCACCTTCAGCACCGGCCCGTTCTCGCGCCGCACCGTCGATGGCGCGGCCACCGGCGTATCCACCAGCTTGGCCGGATCCGGCACGCGCGCGGCCTCGTCCACCTTCAAGAGCGGAAACGGCGCCGGCTCGTCCGTGCCCTGCATCGCGCCCAGGCGCGGCACCGCCGACAGCAGCGCCCGCGTGTAGGCATGCTGCGGACGCGCAAAGATCTCGTCCGAACCGCCCTCTTCGACCTTGTCGCCCCGGTACATCACCAGCACGCGGTCGGCCACTTCCGCCACCACCCCCATGTCGTGCGTGATGAAGATCACGCCCATGTCCATCTCTTCCTGGAGCTGGCGGATCAGTTGCAGGATCTGCGCCTGGATCGTGACATCCAGCGCCGTCGTCGGCTCGTCGGCGATCAAGAGTTGCGGCTTGCACGACAGCGCCATTGCGATCATCACGCGCTGGCGCATGCCGCCCGACAGCTGGTGCGGATAGCGGTCCAGAATGGCGCGCGCCTCGGGAATGCGCACGCGCTCCAGCATGCGCAGCGTCTCGGCGCGGGCGGCCGCGGCGTCAAGCCCCTGATGCAGCTGCAGGGCCTCGGCGATCTGGTTGCCGGCCGTGAAGCTGGGGTTCAGTGAGGTCATCGGCTCCTGGAAGATCATGGCGACATCCGCGCCGCGCACGCGTTGCAGCGTGGAATCGGGCGCATTGACCAGATCCAGCACGTCGCCGCTGCGCCGGCGCAGCAGCATCCCGCCGTTGGCGATATGTCCGCCGCCGTACTCGACCAGCCGCATCAGCGCCAGCGAGGTCACGGACTTGCCGGACCCCGACTCGCCCACGATGGCCAGCGTCTCGCCGCGGTTCACGTGAAAGGAAACATTGCGCACCGCTTCCACGGTGCGTTCGGGCGTTTTGAACCGCACCGTCAGGTCATTGACCTGCACGACGCGGTTGGAATCCATGGTTGCCATATCGATTACTTTTCCTGACGCGGATCGAGCGCGTCGCGCAGCCCGTCACCCAGCAGATTGAAGCCCAGCACCACCAGGAAAATGGCCGATCCGGGGAAGATCGACATCCAGGGCGCCTGGGTCATGAAGTTCTTGGCCGTGTTCAGCATCGAGCCCCACGACGGCGTCGGCGGCTGCAGGCCCAGGCCCAGGAAGGACAGGCTGGCCTCGGCGATGATGGCCGTGGCGATGGTGATCGTGGCCTGCACGATCAGCGGCGGCATGACGTTGGGAAACACGTGCCGGCCAATGATGCGCAGGTCGGAAGCGCCCAGCGCGCGGGCGCTCTGCACGTAGTCTTCATTTTTGACCGCCAGCACCTGCCCTCGGGTCAGCCGGATGAACTTGGGCGCCGCCGATACACCGATGGCGATCATTGCGTTCGTCAGGCTGGGCCCCAGGAAGGCGGCCAGCGCAATCGCCAGGATCAGGAAGGGAATGGCCAAGAGCGCCTCGGTGGCGCGCGAGATGACGCTGTCCGTCCAGCCGCCGAAGTAGCCCGCGGCCAGGCCAAAGGGCACGCCCACGACCAGCGCGATCAGCACCGACACCAGGCCCGCCATCAGCGAGGCGCGCGCGCCGTAGACCATGCGGCTGTAGATGTCCCGGCCCAGCTCGTCCGTGCCCAGCCAATGCGCCGCCGACGGCGCCTTGCGGATGGTGGTGAAGCTGGTTTGCAGGGGATCCTGGCTGACGATGAACGGGGCCAGGATGGCCACCAGCACGAAGAACAGCACGATGCCCAGGCCGAGCATCGCGATGCGGTTGCGTTTGAACTTGGCCCACGCGCGATTGCGGCTGCGGGGCGGCGTGACGGCTGCGGCCGTTGCAGGAATTGCGCTCATGAGTGCCTCAGGCGGGGATTGACCAGGATGTACAGGATGTCGGCCAGCAGGTTCATCAGGATGAAGCCCACCGCCACGCAGAGCACCACGCCCTGCACCACCGCGTAGTCGCGGGTGAACACCGCGTCGACCACCAGCTTGCCGAAGCCCGGGATTGTGAAGACCTGTTCGGTCAGCACGGCGCCGGCCAGCAGTTCACCAAACAACAGCGTGACCAGCGTGACGATCGGCATGAGCGCGTTGCGCAGCGCGTGGCGCAGCACCACGCTGCGCGGCGACACGCCCTTGGCGCGGGCGGTGCGCACGTAATCCGCGGACAGCGCCTCCAGCATGGAAGACCGGGTGTGCCGCATCAGGTACGCGGCAATCGCGGTGGACAGCACCAGCGACGGCATCAGCATGGTCTTGATGGACAGCCAGAAGTCCTCGGACGGCGACACGTAGCCCGAGGCCGGCAACAGCTTCCACTGCACCGACACCACCATGATGAGGATGATGCCCAGCCAGAAATTGGGAATGGACATGCCGGATAGCGCCGCGATGTTGGCGCCCATCTCGACGGGTTTGCCCTTGCGTACCGCGGCGATGATGCCCATGGGAATGCCCACCAAAAGCGCAAAGAACATCGCCATGGCGGCCAGTTGCAGAGTAACGGGCAGCTTCTGCGCGATCAGCGTCGTGACGGGCACGTCGGTGCGCAGGGACTTGCCCAGGTCGCCTTGCAGCACCTGCCCGGCCCAGGCCGCGTACTGCATCGGCAACGGGTCGTTCAGGCGGTATTTGTCGCGCAGGTAGTCCAGCACGGCCGGGTCGCGCTCTTCGCCGGCCAGGGTCAGCACCGGATCGCCGGGCAGGATTTTCTGCAGCATGAACACGATCATTGACACCAATATCAGTGTCGGGATCGCGACGATCACGCGGCGCAAGATGAGTTTAAGCATGAGGAAAACCGTAAGACAGGAACGACGGACGGCGCCGGCCGGACAAGGGACGATGCGCGTCCGCCGCAAACGACAACCGGACGCGCAAGGCGCGTCCGGCGGGTGCGGCGGTCGATTGCCGCCCCAACATTACTTCTGCGCGAACGTCACGCCCTTGAGCCGGATCATACCGTCCGGGTAGGGAGTGAAACCCTGGACCTTCTTGCTCAT
Source organism: Achromobacter sp. SLBN-14 (assembly GCF_006715415.1). Lineage (NCBI taxonomy): Bacteria > Pseudomonadati > Pseudomonadota > Betaproteobacteria > Burkholderiales > Alcaligenaceae > Achromobacter > Achromobacter sp. SLBN-14. The sequence continues at coordinate 76,509 of NZ_VFNE01000001.1, forward strand.
GACGAAGGGCCACGGCTGGTAGTAGTTGTACACGCCGGGCAGTTCGTCCTGGATGATGGTCTGCGCCTGGTCGTAGATGGCCTTGCGCTTGGCCTCGTCCGGCACCGTGCGCGCCTGGTTGAGCAGCTTGTCGACTTCAGGGTTGCAGTAGTGGCCGTCGTTCAGCGCGCCCTTGCAGGTGACGAAGGCGTGGATGTTGCCGTCGGGATCGACCCGGCCGGACCAGCCCAGCATCACGATCTGGAAGTTGCCGCCCGAGGCTTCCTTTTGCAGCGCCGCGTATTCGGTCGGGCGCAGCGACAGGTCAAAGCCCGCCTCGGCGGCCATCGCCTGGACGATTTCGGCGATGGACGAGGTGGTGGTGTTGTTGCCAAACACCAGCTCGGCCTTCACGCGGTCAAAGCCCGCCTGCTTGAGCAGGCTCTTGGACTTGGCCACGTCGCGCTGGGTGACGGGGAACTTGTCGCTGTGATAGGGGCTGGCGGGCGGGAACGGCTGCTGGGCCGGTTCAAAGATGCCGCCGCCGGCCACTTCATTGATGGCGTTGCGGTCGATGGCGTACTGGAACGCCTGGCGCACCAGCTTGTTCTTGAACGGGTTGTCTTCGGCCCGCTTGCCGTTGCCCACGTTGAACATGAACTGCTGGAAGCCCAGGCCCGCGACCGGTGCGAACGTCAGGTTGGCGTCCTTCTTGACCTGCGGGGCGTCGGACGGATTCAGGCGTTCCAGCATGTCCAGGTCGCCGGCGCGCAGGTTGGACAGGCGCACGGTGGTGTCCGGGATGGGCAGGAACGTCAGGCGCTTGAACGCGTAGTCCTTGGCGCCGTAGTACTGGTCGAATTTTTCGAGAACGATGCGGTCGTTCTGGATGCGTTCGACGAACTTGTACGGACCCGAGCAGATGGGCTTGCGGCCCACGGCGGCGACGTCGTCCGAGAAGGTCTTGGGCGACAGCATCATGCCGGCGCGGTCGGACAGCTGCGCGAGCAGCGTGGCGTCCGGTTCCTTCAGGGTGAGCACCAGCGTGGTGGCGTCCGGCGCGTCGACCTTGGCGACCGAACGGAGCTCGCCCTTGCGCAGGCTGTCCGGCAGGCTCATGGCGCGTTCCAGGTTGGCCTTGGCCGCCGCCGCGTCGAACTTGGTGCCGTCGTGGAACGACGCGTCGTCGCGCAGCTTGAAGGTCAGCACCTTGTTGTCGTCGCTGAACGACCACGAGGTGGCCAGTTGCGGCACGAAGTGCAGTTTGGGATCGATGTCCACCAGCTTGTCGCACAGCGACGTGAACACGATGCGGCCCACGTAGGTACGGGCGCGGTGCGGATCCAGGACATCGGGATCTTCCTGCAGGCCGATGCGGATGTTCTGGGCGCTGGCGGCGCCGGCGGCCAGCGCCAGCAGGCTGGCGCCGAAGGTCATGGTCAAGCGTTTCATTGTGTTTATTCCCCTTGTTGCTGCATTTGCCGGTTTAGGAAGCGCTTTAGAAGCCCACCGCCTGGCCGTCGCGACGGCTGTCGCTGGCGGCGACGTAACCGAGTTCGTTGTCGTTTTCGGACATGCGCCAGATGAATTGGCCGGCGCCGAAATCCATGTACGGATCGTCAACGGATTTCAAAGCATGCCCCAGGTCCTTCAGTCCCGCAATCGTAGAAGCCTTCATATTGGTCTCGATGTCGAGCGTGAAGTCCCGGTTGACCTTCCAGCGCGGGGCGCAGCATGCGGCCTGCGGGTTCTGGTGGTAGTCGATCATGCGGACCACGGTCTGCATGTGCCCCTGGGGCTGCATGTCGCCGCCCATGACGCCAAAGCTCATGACCGGCTTGCCGCCGCGCGTGAGGAAACCCGGGATGATCGTGTGGAACGGGCGCTTGCCGCCTTCGACCACGTTGGCCGACTTGGGATCCATGGAGAAGCCCACGCCGCGGTTCTGCATGCTGATGCCCGTGCCAGGCACGACCACGCCCGACCCGAAGCCCATGTAGTTGGACTGGATGAACGAGATCATCATGCCGTTTTCGTCGGCGGCGGTCAGGTAGATGGTGCCGCCCGCGTGCGGACGGCCGGCCTCGAAGTGGGTGGCCTGGTCCAGGCGGATCAGCTTGGCGCGGCTGTCCAGGTAGGCGTCCGACAGCATCTGCTCGGGCGTGACCTGCATGGCGCGGGGGTCGGCGACGTACTTGTACAGGTCGGCGAAGGCCAGCTTCATGGCTTCGATCTGGATGTGCTGCGACTGCACCGAATCCACGGGAATGTCGGCCATGTCGAAGCGTTCGACAATGCCCAGCGCGATCAGCGCGGCGATGCCCTGCCCGTTCGGCGGAATTTCGTGCAGCTCGTAGCCACGATAGGACTTGGAGATGGGCTTGACCCATTCCGGACGGTAGCCGCGCAGGTCTTCCAGCGTCATCGCGCCGCCGCATTCCTTGCTGAAGGCGGCGATGCGCTCGGCCAGTTCGCCTTCGTAGAAGTCGCGGCCCTTGGATTCGGCGATGCGGCGCAGCGTGTTGGCGGCGTCGGGGAAGCGGAAGTGCTCGCCGACCTTGGGCGCGCGGCCTTCGGGCAGGAAGGCCTGGGCGTAGCCGGGCTGCGACTTCAGTTCCTCGGCGGCGGCGGCCCACTTGTGCGCCACGACGGGCGGCACGGCGTAGCCGCGTTCGGCGATCTCGATGGCGGGTTCGAACAGTTGTTCGAACGGCAGCTTGCCCAGCTTTTCATGCAACGCGGCCCAGCCGGCCACCACGCCGGGAACCGTGACCGCGTCCCAGCCGCGCTTGGGCTGGATGGCCAGGCCATTGGCGTCGGTGCCGTACTTGCGCTTGAAGTATTCGGTGTTCCAGGCGGCGGGCGCGACGCCCGACGAGTTCAGGCCGTGCAGCTCTTTGCCGTCCCAGACGATGGCAAAGCAGTCGCCACCCAGGCCGCAGGAAACCGGTTCGACCAGGACGATCGTGGCCGCGGCCGCAATGGCGGCGTCCACGGCGTTGCCGCCCTTGAGCAGCATGCGCAGCCCCGCCTGGGCAGCCAGCGGGTGCGACGTGGAAACCACGTTGCGGGCAAACAGCGGAATGCGGACGGAAGGATACGGGTTGGCCCAGTCGAAGGTTTTCATGTGGCGGGTCTCATAAGGTTAAGCGGGCGAAGTTACTCTCGTGCTTTAATTAAATCAATTTGATTTTTTGTTCCGTCATAAAAGAATTTTTTATGAGTACGATCCGTTTCATGCGCACGTTTCTGGCCGTCGCGCACCACGGTTCCTTCTCGGAAGCGGCCGAGCAGGTGGCCCTGACGCAAGCGGCCGTCAGCTTTCAGATGCGCTCGCTGGAAGCCGAGCTGGGGCGAGAGCTTTTCGACCGCAGCGGGCGCCTGGCCATACTGAACGCGGCCGGACGCGAATTGCTTCCTGAAATCAAGCACTTGCTTGATTTATACGACAGACTGCGGCGGCCGAACACCGCGCCCGGCGAATTGGCCGGGTCCGTGTCGGTGGGCAGCATCGTGTCCTGCATGGGGACGCTATCGAAGGTCATCTCGGGATTGAAAAAGGCCCACCCCAAGCTGGACGTGCGCATCCTGTCGGGCAAGGCCAGCGAGCTGGCGGGCAAGGTCGAGGACGGCGAGCTGGATGCGGCATTCCTGGTGGAAGCCGGGCGCAAGATGGCCAGCACGCGCTGGACCGCACTCTATGAAGAACAGATGGTGGTGATCGCCCCGCGATCGGCGGCCGGCAAGGACGCCCGCGAGGTGCTGGCGGGCAATCCTTTCCTGCGCTTTGACCGCACCCAGCGCACCGGGCTGCAGATCGACCGGCTGCTGCGCCGGATGGCGGTGCCGGTCAATGACTTCCTGGAACTGAACGCGATCGAGACGCTGGTGGAACTGGTGCGCCAGGAAGTCGGCGTGACGCTGCTGCCGCTGATCAACGGCGCGAACTGGCAGCACAGTCCGGAGTTGCGGATCTTTCACCTGCCCGACGACCTGGGGCCGCTGTCGCGCTCCATCGGGATGCTTGAACGCCGCGAACACGCCCGCCAGGGCATCACGGCGGCGATCTGCGAGGCGTGCGCGCAGGCTTTCCGCGCACGCGAACCGCAGACCGCCGCGTGACGTTTACATCGCCATGGCCGGATCGGTCACGGACGCCTTGCCGGTTTCGACGCGGCCGGCAAAGCGGCGCAGCCACGACGGATCCTCGGCCAGCCGCACCGTGAAGTCGTACCACGCGTGGCTGCCCGCCAGCGCCCAATGCTGCTCGACCTGCGCGCCGGCTGCGACCGTGAAGGTCCAGCGCTCGTGGTTGGCGTAATACGCATTGGGCGTGACTTCAAAGGTGCACTGGGTCTTGCCGGCGTTGATGAAGCTGACGTAAACGTCGCCATTGGCGATGTCGTAGCAGACGCGGATCTCGGCATCCTGCTGCGCCGAGCGGTCATGCGCCACGTCGCCGGCGAAATGGCGGTGCCAGCCGTTGGGGCCCAGGACCCACAGGTCGTACTTGCCGCCGTCGGCCGCCGTGTCCCAGCTGCCTTCGAGCTGCTTGCCCGGTTCCACGGTGTAGCGGCGCGGCAGGCGGTCCAGATGCAGGCGGTCGTACACATGGAACACCGCGGCCTGCTTGCCGGTGTTTGAAAACACCAGCCACATGTTGCCGGTGCCCGGCTGGCTGCGGCCGCTCGCGTGCAGCTCGTACGGCAAGGCGCGGGAATAACGCACGCCGGGCTCCTGCACGCCCTTGGCCTGCGTGGACGGGTCGGGCAGCGGCACGGCGGTCAGCGCTTCCTGCGCGGCGCGTTCCTGGTCCGATCCGCTGCGGGTCAGGATGTTCAGGTCGGGCAGTTTTTCGTCGTTGGGCGTGGCGAAGTTGAAGGCCGAGGTCAGGTCGCCCAGCACGGCGCGGCGCCACGGGCTGATGTTCTCTTCCTTCACGCCGAAGCGGGCTTCCAGGAATTGCAGCACGGAGGTGTGGTCGAAGGCCTGGGAATTGACCCAGCCGCCGCGGCTCCAGGGCGACACGACGTACATCGGCACGCGGGGGCCGGGGCCGTAGACGCGGTTGTCGGCGGCGTCCTGGGCGGACGCGTGCGTGTGGCGCTCCAGGTCGGTGTTGACCGTGGAGGCGCCGGCCATCGAGCCATCGGTATTCAGCGAGGGCGCGGCGGGCGGCGGCACGTGGTCGAAGTAGCCGTCGTTCTCGTCGAAGTTGATGAGCAGGACGGTCTTGCTCCAGACGTCCGGATTGGCGGTCAGCGCGTCCAGCGTTTCCTGGATGTACCAGGCGCCCTGCACGGGGCTGGAGGGGCCGGGGTGCTCGGAGTAGGTTGCCGGCGCCACGATCCATGACACCTGCGGCAGCGTGCCGTTCATCGCGTCGTCGCGCAGCGCCTGCAGGAAGCCGCCGTCCGGCATCGTGTTGGCGGTGCCCTTGTAGAGCGGATTGGCCGCGTCCATGCTGGGCGTCCAGGCCGGGTAAGGCGCGCCGTTGCTGCCGTTGCCCGCCAGTTCGTTGGCGCGGCGGTACTGCTGGAAGCCGGCCAGCGGGTTGTCGCCGAAGTTCTCCGGCAGGTTCTGGTAGACCTTCCACGTCACGCCGTTTTCCTGCAGGCGCTCCGGATACGTCTTCCAGGTCCAGCCGATGTTCGAGGCGCCCAGGCTGTCCCATTGGTTGCGGGTCGAGGGGCCGTTGCCCTGCGCCAGCGGATCGTTGGTGCCGGTCCAGTGAAAGAGGCGGTTGGTGTTGGTGCCGCCGTGGGTGGAACAGTGGTAGGCGTCGCACAGGGTGAAGGCGTCGGCCAGCGCGAACTGGAACTCGACTTCCTTCTGGCGGTAGTAGCCCATCGACTGGTTCTGCTTGTAGCGGGGCCATTGATACATGCGGCCGCCGTCCCAGGCCATCTGCGCATCCACGTAGTCGTGCGGCGTGCCGGCCACGCGCTGGGCGTTGCCCTGCGTGCTGTCCAGGTGGTACGGCATGACGACGCGCGTGCCGTTGGTCTGTTCCCAGACCGAGCGGTCCTGCGGCAGCGGGATGGTGATGCGGTCGCCAAAACCGCGTACGCCCTTGAACGTGCCGAAGTACATGTCGAACGAGCGGTTCTCCTGCATCAGGATGACCACGTGCTCGACGTCGTTGATGGTGCCGGTGCGGTTATTGGCGGGAATGGCGAGCGCGCGGCGGATCGCGGGCGGGAACATCGACAGCGCGGTCAGGCCCGCCGTGGAGGCAGCGGCGTTGCGCAGGAACCGGCGCTTGCCGGCGTGGATCGTGTCTTTATCGGACTTCACGGAGGATTTTCCTATGTGTCTGGAATAGGCGCGGCTCAGGGCGCGCAACGCAGTTCGGGCTTGGCCGGCGGCGGCGTGGTGGGCGTTTCGGGCTGGGTGGGCGTACCGGGATTGCCGGGCGTGGCGGCGTCGTCGTCGCCGCCATCGTCGCCACCGCAGGCGGCCAGGGTGGCGGTCAGCATCAGCACCGCGCCGGCGCGCAGGAAACCGCGCAAAATCATGGACTTGCTCATGGGGTATTTATCCTTGGGACATCAGGGAAACAGTTCGTGGACAGACTTGCCGGACAGGGCGAGGGACTTCACTTCTTCCTCGGTCAACGCCCGCGACCAGAACGCCAGGTCATCGAAAATCATCGTGTACGGGCCCTTGGTGCCGGCGCAGCAGATGCCGTAGGTGCCGAGGCCGTCTTCGTTCAGGCCGATGTGCGGACCGAAGATGCCGGCGACCTGGGCCAGGTTGACGCCGGGCGTGGCGGTGGAGGTCACGCTGCGCACAAAGCCCAGTTCGCTGTCGTAGCGGTAGGCGGTCATGGTGCGGGCCGTCTTGTCGATGGTCATGGCGATGTAGACGGGCTTGTTGGGCGTGAACTTCACGCCGTTGATGTCCGCGCGCTTGCCGCCGCCGGCGATGTTGAAGCGCAGTTCGGGCCCTGCCCATTGGGCGATGGTGATGCCAGGGTTGCCGCCGGAGTTGTAGTCCTTGTTGCCGATGATCGAGCGGTCATTGGCGGTGCCGTCGGACTGGAACCAGAAGCCGATGGTGAACGCCTGCACGCTGTCCAGAAGGCCCGCCGGATAGTCCAGCTTGAATGCGCCCAGGGCCGCCGAACCGCGCTCGTTCCGGAAGCTCTTGCCGTACACGCCGGGGTCGGCATAGGCGGGCGCCTGGGTGCCGTCGAACGGCGTGATCGCGCCGCCGCCGGCGGCCTTGTCGGCCACGTCGCCCTCGAAGGGGAAGAACATGGTCAGGCCGGTGCGCAGCGAGGCCAAGAGGGGCACGGGCTTGACGTAGACGACCGTGGCGCGCGCGGCGCTGACCGCGTGGCCGGTGGAGACGCTGTAGGCCACTTCATGCACGCCCTCGGCAGTGAAGGTGAAGCCGGTGTCGACGTATTCGGTGGCGGTGCCGGGCAGGCGCGCGACTTCGTTGCCGTCGCGGCTGACGACGATGTCGCCGGCGGGTTCTCCAACGCGGACCCAGGTGACGGTGACGCTCTTGTTGTCCATGGAGGTGCGGGTGGCAACGCGGCGCAGCGCCAGCGGCTCGCTGAGCGCGGTGCCGGCCATGTCGTAGGCGGCGGCCTCGGGCAAGGCGTCCAGGTGCGACAGGACGGTGGGCGCCACGTCGGCAGCGCTGGGCAGCGCGTACCAGTTGGTGTCCCATACGCCGTCGAACGAGGCGTCGTCGGCGCTGCCGCCGAGCAGCGCGGGCTGATTGGCGGCGAGCAGGATGGTCTTGTTGGAAGAGAACGGCAGGCCGTCGCTGCCGCCGGTCTTGTCCAGGCCGTGGCTTGTGGCGACGACCATGAGCCAGTTTTCGTTGGGATGCGCGGCGCGGCGGTCGGCCAGTTGCTTGGCCAGGACGCCAAGGGCGGCGTCGGTCTGGCGGATGACCGCGTCGTAGGTGGTGCCGAAGCCGTTTTCGGCGGCGGCGCGTTCGGGCGCGCCGAATTGCGCGACGACGAGGTCGTAGCCTTCGGCGATGCGGTCGCGGGCTTGGGAGGCGACGCAGTCGTCCTGGCCTGCGCAGTCGGTTAGCGTCTCGACGTAGCCGGCGTCGCGGTCGATGTTTATTAGGCTGGCCAGCAGCGTTGAGTTGAAGGCGCCGGCGGTGCGCGCTTCAGGCTGCGCGGTCTTGATGCGTTGGAAAAGGCTGGGGGCTTTCATGCCCTGGCTCTGTGCATTGGAGCGCACGCCATGGACGTCGGCCCATTGCCCGGTGAGCAAGGTGGCCCAGCCGGGCGCGGTGAGCGTGGGCTGTTGGGTCACGGTGCCGGTCACGCCGCCGGTCCAGGCGCGGGTGACGGTCAGCTGGCTCAAGTTGGGCAGCGTGTTGTCCGCCACGCCGCGCCGCAGCGCGTCATACGTCAGGCCGTCCACGCCGACAAACAGCACCTTGCTGGCGCTCGCCTCGCCCGGCGTTGTCACGGGGGGCTGGGTCGGCGGGGCCACGGGGGCTTCGTCGTCATCGTCATCGCCGCCTCCACAGCCGGCCAACACGCTGGTCGCCAGCAACATGGCGCACCATCTTCTCCAGTTCAATGTCTGCATTGCTTCTCTTCTCTTTTTCATGAAGGGGGTCTTACGCTGGCCGACATGGTGGCGACCGAACGTGAAAGACCCGTGAAGCAAAGGCGAGAAACCTTGATTGCTGAATCAGGATTCTTTTGCGGATGAGGCAATGCGCGTCGGACTTCTGGGCAGGTGGATTGCGTGCGAGGCAAGGGAGCGGGTGGGTTTTTGGCGGCTGGGAATGTGGTGATGGCGGGTGTTTTGACACTCGGAAAGTCGACACGACATGCCGGCGACCTTCTCCCCGGGCTGTCTGACGGCTTGTTCGCTTTTGCGTTTTGGCTTGCCTGAGGTTGGGTTCTTGAGACGTCCGGCACGGCGACGGCCCGGACTCGAGCAGTTGGAGTTTTCCGGGCGGCGGGACGGTCAGCGTGCTTGGCGTTCTGTTGGAGACGTGCCCGGGGTTGAAGCGGCTTGCGGTGCCCGTCCCCGTTCGGCCGCGCGGGCGGCCTCCGGGGACTTACGCGGTGTCTTGCGTCTTGGCGATGACGCTTCGCGTGTGGCGGGGTTTGGGTCGGAATTCTTTGGGGGGAGATGATCGTATCGGGTGTCTGACACCCAATGAGACATTGCGGCAGACCGGCATTCACTTCCATGGGTGTCAGACACCCAACATTGCTGTCATGAATCGCCGCTATAGTCGGCCGCGTTGCTTCATCTGCCGTTCAATCCCATGCCTTTGTCCCTGCGCCTGCCCCTGCCCTCCGCGCCCGCCTTGCTGCGTGTCCTTGCCGTGCTGGTTTTTGCCGCGGGGCTTGGCGTGTGGGCGTCTATCCTGTTTGCGCCACAGCCCGGGCCCCTGCCCCCGGCGGTCTCGGCCGCTGCGCCGCGTGCGGCCGACAATACGCCGGTCGCGTTGTGGTTCGGCAAGGACGAAGCCATGCGCACGCAGATAACGGTGCTGGGGGTGATCGCGGCTGGGCCCGATGGTGCGGCCGTGCTGAGCGTGGACGGCGGACCGCCGCTGGCTTGGCGCGCGGGGGCTGAGGTGGCGCCGGGCATCGTGCTTCGCGACATCGCGGCGGACGCCGTGACGGTCGAGCAGTCGGGCCGCGCGAGCCGCCTGGCCGCGCCGGCTGCGCAGGACGCGCCGGGCGGAATCACGCGCTTGAAGTGAATGCCGGCGGGTGACCTGCCGGCGTGCGCATTACTGTCATATTTCATGTCCACAATCCCGGGCTTCTACTGAAAGACCGGAGTTGCAAAGTGCGTCAGTTACCGCGCGGGCTTGCCCGCCAGCAGGGCTTCACCCTCATCGAGATCATGGTGGTGATTGTGATCATGGGGATTCTGGCCGCGCTGGTGGTGCCACGCGTGCTCGACCGCCCGGACCAGGCGCGTCAGGCGGCCGCCCGGCAGGACATTGCGGGCATCATGCAGGCGCTCAAGCTGTACCGGCTGGACAATGGCCGCTATCCGACCACGGCGCAGGGCCTGCGCGCGCTGGCGCAGAAGCCGGAGGGCGTTGCCAACTGGCGTGGCTACCTGGACAAGCTGCCCAACGATCCGTGGGGACACCCCTACCAATATCTGAGCCCCGGCGTCAAAGGCGACGTGGATGTCTTCTCGTTCGGCGCCGACAACAAGCCCGGCGGAGAAAGCGGCGATGCCGACATCGGTTCCTGGGAACTCTGAACGCGGTTTCACGCTGGTCGAAGTCTTGGTGGTGCTGGTGATCGTGGCCATCGCGGCCAGCATGGTGAGCCTGTCGGTCGGGCGTGGCGACAATCGTCTTCGCGCTGACGCCGAGCGGCTGGCGGACGCGTTCACCGTGGCGCAGAGCGAGGCCCGCAGCGACGGGCGCCCGATCCGCTGGCTGGCAAACGGCCAGGGGTGGTCGTTCGAGCGCAACGGCCGCGCGGCCGGCCCTACCGCGCAAGACGACATCCCGGTGCCCCCCGACGGTCTCGACACCGACGAGGTGCTGCGTCCGCAGGCCTGGTCGGCCAGCCCGGTGCAATGGCGGCTGGATCCGGACCGGCCGCTGATCTTCAATACGGAATGGGTCGCCGCGCCCATGACGTTGACGTTGAGCGCGGCAGACGTACGCGTGACACTGCAACGCGATGCCGCGGGACGCTATGAGATCCGCTGACGAATTCGCCCAGGCCTCCCTTGATGGCGCGGCATTGCCGCGTCCGCGCAACCGCGAACGCGGTTTCACGCTGATCGAAGTGCTGGTCGCGCTGGCGATCATCGCCGTGGCGATGGGCGCGGCGTTACGCGCCACGGGCGTCATGGCCGCGAACAACCGCGCGCTGCAGGACAAGACCCTGGCGTTGTTGGCGGCGCAGAACGCGCTTGCGCAGTTGCGTCTGGAACAGACGCTGCCGCGCGCCGGCTCGCAGACGGTGCCGTGTCCGCAAGGCGGCCTGGCGCTGCAGTGCGAACTGGTCTTTACCAATTCGATGAACCGCAGCTTTCGGCAGGTGTCGGTGAAGGTCCGCGACGCTGCGTCTTCGCGCGATGGCGCGATCCTGCTGCAGCTAGACGGACTGCTGTCCAGCCTGCGATGATCGTGCGCCGCCCACCGCAATCCCAGGCCGGCTTCACGCTGATCGAGGTGCTGGTCGCCCTGGCGCTGATGGCGCTTGTCAGCCTGATGGCCTGGCGCGGCCTGGCCAGCGTGTCGGGCGCGCGCGATCTTATCGCCGCGCAGGCCGAGGACACGGACGCCATCGTACGCACGCTGGGCCAGATGGCGCGCGATGTGGAGCTGTCGTACGCGGGCCCTGCGTTCGATTCACCGGGTCTGGACGCGGTGTCGTTCACGACGGGCCTGCGGCTGTTGCCGCGCGCCGCCGGCGGGCAGACGCTGGAAGTCCTGCGTCCCGATCCCGATGGCAACGGCCTGTGGCAGCGTGTTCAATGGCAGGTCCGCAACGACGGACTGTGGCGCACGAGTGGCCCATCCGGGCCGCGCAGTCCGCTGGCGGCGGCCGTTGACGGCGTGCTGCTTTTGCCGGGCGTGCGCAATCTTGCACTGCGCGCATGGGTGCCGGGCGTGGGCTGGGTGGACGCGAACGCGGCGTTCGCGGCGGCGCCCAGCGGGCTGGAGATTGTTTTTGATCGTGGCGCGCCGGGCGATCTGCGGCGCTACTCGCGCATCCTGGAGCTGCCATGAGCCGCAGGGCTGTTCACGCACAGGCCTCGTGCAGCGGTCATGGGAGCGGCGGCGGGAACCGCCAACGCGGCGCGGCGGTCGTCAGCGCGCTCATCGTGGTTGCGATCGTGGCCGCGCTGACCACCAGCCTGTTCCAGCGGCAGACCGCCAGCACGCGGCGCGTGGAGAATGAACTGGCGCGCGTGCAGGCGCGCGCGATGCTTGCTGGCGGCATCGACTGGGCGCGGCTGGTGGTGCGCGACCATGGCCGCCGCGAGCCCACCACCCGCGGCGACCAGATTTGGGCGACCCCAGTGCTGGACACCCGTATCGAGCGCCCCGGCGACGACCGCGTGGCGGTGTTCTCGGGCGGGGTCCAGGACGAACAGGGCAAGTACAACCTTTACAACCTGGCGCGCAATGGCGTGGCGCAGCCCGAGCAGGAAGAGATTCTGCGGCGCCTGCTCGGCACGCTGGAACTGCCCGACACGCTGGCCGCGCGCATCGTCGACATCGTTGCCGCCGCACAGCCGCCCGCGCTGGCGGCGGACGCGCCCAACACCGCGGCGCAGCCCGGCCCGCTGGCGCGCGCGCCGTTGCCGCGCGGCGTGGACGAAGTCGCGGCGCTGCTGGACCTTGAACCGCCCATGCGAAACGCGTTGCGGCGCACGATGACGCTGCTGCCGTCGGCCACCCAGGTCAACGTCAACACCGCGCCCGCGGAGGTGATCGCCGCGCTGGTGCCGGGGCTGTCGCTTGCGCAGGCCCGCGCCTTGGCGGGCGAGCGCGACCGCGGCAACTGGTTCAACAACACCGGCGACTTCGCCAACCGGCTGGCGGGCACGGGCGTGAAGACGCCTGCGCCCGCCGTCTCCACCAACAGCAGCTGGTTCCTGGCCAGCGGCACCGTGGTCTACGAACGGGCGCGCGTCTCCATGCAGGCGCTGATGCGCAGCGCCCCGCCGGCCGCTCCCGAAACCCTCTGGACGAGAGAAACACCTTGAAGAACACCCTGCGCATCGCCCTGCCCGCGCTGGAGGAATTTGGCGCGGATTCGCCGCTGCCCTACGCCTGGTTCGACCGGCGCGGCCGCTGCGTGCGGCAAGGCGAGCTGGCGCTGCGCGCCCTTGGGCACGCCTGGCCCCAGGCCGCGTGCGAAGCGGTTCTGCACCCGGCCGACGTCATTTCGGCCACGGTGCAGATTCCCGCCGTGGCGCGCGCGCATTTCGGGGCGGCCGTGCGCGGCGCGCTGGAACCGCTGGTCCTGAGCGACCTGGATGGCCTTGCCATCGGTCACGGCGCACGCGCCGCCGACGGGTCCGTTGCGCTGGCCTGGTCCCCGCGCGAACCGGTGCGCCGCGCGTGGAGCCTGCTGAGCGAACAAGGCCTGCGCGTGCGCGCGCTGATCGCCCCGCAAGCGCTGGCGCCGGCCACCGATGCGCCGTTGCGCGACCCTGCCGATCCGCGCTGGCACGCGCCCTCGCCCGCCTGGTCGCTGGCCATGCCGCATCTTGCGCCGGTCAGCGTGTCACGCTGGCGGCCGGTGTGGCGCTGGGGCGCGCTGGCGGCCGTGGTGTGGATCGCTGGCTTGAACCTGTATGCCGCGCAACTGCGCGGCGAAGCGGACACCTTGCGGCGTGCCATGCACGATCAGGTGCTGGCGGCATTTCCGAACGTGCCCGTCGTGCTGGACCCCGCGCGCCAGGCGCAGCAGGGGCTGGACGCGTTGCAGGCCAACCGCGGCGCCGCCAGCGCCGGCGACTTCCTGCCGCTGGCCCGCGCCGCCGCGCAGGCGCTGCCCTTTGCCGCCGACAAGGTCGCTCACCTGACATATGCCGACCAGGCGCTCACGCTGCAACTGGCGGACGCCGGCCCGCAAGCGCAACGCGTCGCTGAAACGCCGGCGCTGATCCAGCAAGCCGCCGCCCTGGGGCTGAAGCTGGAACGCGGCGACACCGACAACACCTGGCGCATCGTGCGCAGCCAACCATGACACCGCTACATCGACTTCAAGCCGCGTGGCAGGCCGCCCGCAAACCCGTGGACCCGGCGCTGGCGCGCGCCCGAGCGCGCTACCAGGCGTTAGCCCCGCGCGAACGCCGCCTCGTCGCCGGCGCGGCGTTGCTTCTGGGTGCGGCGATTGGCTTTGTGACGCTGATCGAGCCCGCCCTGAACACTGTGCGCAAACTGCACGCCGAGCTGCCAGGCCTGCGCACGCAGGCCGCCACCGTCGCCGACCTGACGGCGCAAGCCTCCGCCCTGCGACAGCGCAACGCGGTGCCCGCGGGGGCCATGCCCAGCACGCAGGAACTGTCTGCCAGTCTGGAACGCGCCGGCCTGCCCGCCGGGCAATGGACGCTGGCCGATGCCGACGCGGGCGGCGTCACGCTGTCGTTGGAGCAGGCGCCGTCATCGGCGCTGATGCGCTGGCTGGACGGCGCGGGGCGCGATTGGGGACTGGCCATCTCGCAGGTGGACCTGACGCGCGCCGCAAACGCCAACGGACGGCCGCTGCCGGGCCTGGTCAACGGCAAGGTCGTGCTGCTGCCGCCGCAGGCGGCCGGGAGCCGCTGATGCCGCTGAAACTTCCTTCACGCCGCGTGGCGGGCCTGTGGCTGGCTGGCGTGTTGTGCGCCGCCGCTGCGGGTGCCGCCGTACTGCCTGCGCGATGGGTGCTGGCGCTTTTGCCCGCCGACGCGCCGGTCACGTTGGCCGACGCCAGCGGCACGCTGTGGCACGGCAGCGCGTGGATCGCCCTTGGCTCCGAAGGCGCGCGCCGCGTGCTGCCGCAACCGGTGCAATGGCAATGGCGCTGGGACACGATGGCGCTCGACATCTCGCATCCCTGGCTGCAAGGCGCGTTGCGCGCGCGTCCGGGGTGGAACGGTCTGGCGCTGCCCGCATCGTCCCTGCGCGTGCCCGCAACGGTTCTGCCTGCGCTCGGCGCGCCTTGGAATACGTTGTCGCCGCAAGGCATGCTGGAGATCAACTGGCAGCCCTTGCGCCTGGGCGCCCCGCTTCCCCCCGGCCCAGCCGTGGACGTGCGCTGGCGCAACGCCGCGACTGCGCTCTCGCCCATCTCGCCAGTGGGGGCTTATTTGCTGCGCGTGCAGGGCGGTAAAACCGGCGCGACGCTGGTCCTCAGCACGGAAAGCGGCCTGCTCGACGTCAAGGGCCAGGGCGGTAGTGGCCCCCGAGGCATCAGCTTCCAGGGCGAAGCCACGTTCGCCCGATCGGCGAATGATGCCGACCGCGCCGCGTTGGACGGCCTGCTGTCGACCCTGGGCCGCCGCTCGGGCGACACGGTGACGTTCAGCGTGGGGAGATCCGGGCGATAGGGGCGGCGTCGGAGCGCGGGAAGGTGTCAGACACCCAGCGCAAACGGCCGCGGGCTACGCGTCGCGCGTGACGCGCAGGATTTCCTCTGGCGACGTCTGCCCCGCGTCCACCCACCGCTGGCCGTCTTCGCGCATGCTGCGCATGCCGGCGGCCGCCACTGCGCGGCGCAGTTCGCGTTCGTCGCGGCCTTCGTGGATCAGGCGGCGGGCCTCGTCGTCCACCGTGAAGAGCTCGTGGATGCCAGAGCGGCCGCTGTAGCCGGTGTGGTTGCAGGCCTCGCAGCCCACGGGGTGAAAGACCTGCACGCCGTCCAGCATCGAGGGCGACTTGCACGCCGGGCATAGCTTGCGCACCAGCCGCTGCGCCAGCACGCCCAGCAGCGACGACGCCAGCAGAAAGGGTTCGACACCCATGTCGGTCAGGCGAGTGACGGCGGACACGGCATCGTTGGTGTGCAACGTGGCCAGCACCAGGTGGCCGGTCAGCGAGGCCTGCACCGCGATCTGCGCGGTTTCCAGGTCGCGGATTTCGCCGATCATGATGACGTCCGGGTCCTGGCGCAGGATGGCGCGCAGGGCGAGCGCAAAGCTCATGTCGATCTTGGCGTTGACCTGCGTCTGGCTGATGCCGGCCAGGTCGTATTCGATGGGATCCTCCACCGTCAGGATGTTGCTGGTGGAGGCGTCCAGACGGCTCAGCGCCGCGTACAGCGTCGTGGTCTTGCCGCTGCCGGTCGGGCCGGTCACCAGGACGATGCCGTGCGGCTGGCGGATCAGACGGTCCAGCTGCGACAGAACGCCCGGGCTCATGCCGAGCTTTTCCAGTTGCAGCCGGCCGGCCTCCTTGTCCAGCAAGCGCAGCACGGCGCGCTCGCCATGCCCGGTCGGCAACGTGGACACGCGCACGTCGATGGGACGCCCGCCCACGCGCAGCGCGATGCGACCATCCTGCGGCAGGCGCTTTTCGGCGATGTCCAGGTGCGCCATGATCTTGATGCGCGAAATCAGCGCGGCATGCAGCGCCTTGCGCGGCGACACCACGTCGCGCAGCGTGCCGTCCACGCGGTAGCGCACCACGGAGTGCGTTTCGAAGGGTTCGATATGGATATCGCTGGCGCCGTCGCGCGCAGCCTGCGCGAACAGCGCGTTGATCATGCGGATCACGGGCGCATCGTCCTGCGCTTCCAGCAGGTCCGCCACCTCGGGCATGTCCTGCATCAGGCGGTCCAGGTCGATCTCGTTTTCCGCCACGCCCATGACCGACGCGGCGTCTTCCGAGTGGCTGTAGGCCGCGGTCAGCAGCGTCTCCAGCGCCTCGTCGTCGATTTGCGTCAGGCCGATATCGCCGTGGCAGCGCCGGATCTCGCGCACGGCCCATTCCGGCGTGCGCGGACTGACCGTCAACTGCGCCTGCCCCCCGCGCAGCGACAGCACCGCGCGCTGCGCGCGGGCCCAGGCGTACGGTAAGGGGTGCGCGCTCATAGCAGCTTCTCGGGGTCCACCGCCACCGTCATCATGACCGGCCGCGGCGCGCGGATGGGTTGCTGGGCGGGCGCGGGCGGCGTGCCGGGATACTGGCGCACCGCAAAGGTCTCGACCGTGGCCGGCGGCGGACGGCGCAGCGTGGCCGCCTGCTGCTCGGGCCGCAAATCGTAGGCGTTGTTCGACACCGACGGCGCCGAGCCCGGCAGCGGCAGCATCGGCGCCTGCATGTCCGGCAGCGCCCAGTGGTCGCGCGGCTGCACCGCGCCCTGCGCGCGCCGCATGTAGTCGTAGCGGTCCATCGTGACGCTGGCGCTGCGGTTGGCGTCGCGCACCACGTACGGGCGCAGGAACACCATCAGGTTGGTCTTGGTGCGCTTGCGCGTGTCGTAGCGGAACAGCGACCCGATCACCGGCAGCGAACTCAATCCCGGCACCGCGTTGGACGTGAGCGTCACGTTGTCTTCCAGCAGGCCGCCCAGCACGATGATCTGGCCATCGTCGATCAGCACGCTGGTGTCGATCGCGCGCTTGTTGGTGACGATGCCGGTGGTGGCGTTCGAGCGGCTTTCGTCGATGCTGCTGACTTCCTGGTAGATGTCCAGCTTGACCGAGCCGCCTTCGGAAATCTGCGGCCGGATGTTCAGTTTCAGGCCCACGTCCTCGCGTTCGATGGTCTGGAACGGATTGGAGCTGCCATTGCTGCCCGAGGTCACGTACTGGCCCGTCACGAACGGCACCGTCTTGCCGACCAGGATGCTGGCCGACTGGTTGTCCAGCGTCAGCAGGTTGGGTGTGGACAGGATGTTGGCCTCGCCCGTGTTCTGCATGGCGCGCGCCAGCACGCCCAGGTTGATGACCTCGTTGCCCAGCACGTCGACCGTGCCCTTGACCACGCCCAGGCTCAAGCCGCTGCCCAGCGCGTCGATCGAGGTCGGTCCGTTGCCGGTGATGCCGCTGCCGCCCAGGTTCGTGCCGCCGATGAAGCTGGTGCCGTTGCCGTTGATGTTGCCCGCGCCGGTCATCCACTGGATGCCGAATTCGGCGGCCTTCTCTTCACTGACTTCCACGATCAGGCTTTCCACCAGCACCTGCGCGCGGCGCTGGTCAAGCTGGTCGATCACTTCACGCAGGCTGCGGTACAACGGCTCGGGCGCGGAGATGATGAGCGAGTTGGTTGCGGGGTCTGCCTGGATGGTGGCGCCGCCCGCGGAATACGACACCGCCTGCGTCGAATTGTCTTCGCGCGCGATGCGCTCCTGTTCGCCCGACAGGCCACTGCGCGACGAGCCCGACTGGCTGGACATGCCCATGCCTGCCTGCGTCCCCGCGCTGCTGGCCGTGTTCTGCGCGCGCGCGCCGCCCTGCGCGCCGCCGGTGCTGCTGCTGGCGCCCGGGGCCGCGCCCGGCGCCGAATTTGCCTGGCCCGTCAGCAGCCCGCCCAGCACCTCGGCGATGCGCGTGGCCTGCGCGTTGCGCATGTACACCACATGCAGATTGCCCGCGCGGTTCTGCTGCGCGTCCAGCTTCTGGATCAATTCGCGCGCCAGGCGCGTGCGCGCCGGGCTGCCCGAACGCACCAGCACGCTGTTGCTGCGCGGATCCGCCACGACCGCGATGCGCTGCGTGGGGTCGCTGCTTTGCGTGTCGAGCAGCTGCGAGGCCAGGATGGCGATGTCCGTCGCGATGGCCGATTGCACCGGCACCACGTCCGTGTCCATCGAACTGGGCACGTCGATGCGCGCGATGACCGCGGCGATGCGCTCCAGGTTGTCCGCGTAATCCGTCACGACCAGCGTGTTGTTGCCGGGGTACGCGTTGATCGGGTTGTTTGGCGGCACCATCGGGCGCAGCACCGGCACCAGGTTCGCGGCGTTCTCGTACTTCAGCGGGAACACCCGCGTCAGCATTTCACCGCTGTTGCCCCCGCCTTTGGCAAAGGCCGACACGGGCACGGGCGCCCTGCCCGCCGCGGCCGGCGCGCCAGCCACGGGCCTGGCGCCTGCCGGTCCCGCTCCGCCCACAACGGCGCTGCCTTGCAGCTTGGCATCGGCCTCGGGCACGACGCGCGTCACGCCGTCCACGTCGACGATGGCAAACCCTTGCAGCCGCAATGCGCCGGTCAGCATGGACAGCGCCTGCGCGCTATCGACGGGGCGATCCGAAACCAGGGTGAGCTTGCCCTTGACGCGAGGGTCCACCAGGAAGTTGCGCTGCGTGAACAGGGACAGCGCGCGCAACACGGCGGGGATGTCCGTGTCGACGAAGTTCAGGCTGACGCGGTTGTCCGCCTGTTGTGCGTGAGCCGTGCCGGCGGCGGGTCCGAGTTGACTTGCGGCAAGCAGGAATGCAAGGCTGAATTGCGCGATGTGACGCATGACGAGATAGGTGCCCGAGACGTGAAATCGTTTGGAAAAACGGGAAAGCGCGTCGGAGTATACGGGGTGTGACTGCAACATCCCGGTCATATTTCATAGGCAAGGTGACGGGCTGGAAACCCTTTAAATTCGGGGCTCTTGGCGATTTCGGCAGGTGCTTCCGCTTTATTACAGCCATGCCTTCCTATCGCTATGAAGCCACCGACGCGCTCGGAAAAATCGTGCGCGGCACGATCGATGCCGACTCCGAACGCGGCGCCCGGAACCAGTTGCGCGGCCGCGGTTTGTTGCCCTTGTCGACCGCGCTGGCGGCGCGCGCCGAAGGCATGGGCGCGGCGCTGCGCGCGCGTCTGTCGGACGCCGATCTGGCGTGGCTGACGCGCCAGCTCGCCAGCCTCCTGGCCGCACGCCTGCCATTGGATGCGGCGCTTAGCGCCACGCTGGAGCAGGCCGAGAAAAAACATATTGCCGCCACGCTGGGCGGCGTGCGCGACGACGTGCGCGCCGGCCATCGCCTGTCGGCGGCGCTGGCCTCGCGGCCGCGCGACTTTCCCGAAATCTATCGCGCGCTGATCGGCGCGGGCGAGGAATCGGGCGACCTGGCGCAGGTGATGGAAAAGCTGGCCGACTACATCGAGGAACGCAACACCTTGCGCAGCAAGGTCATGACGGCCTTCATCTACCCGGCGGTGGTGGCCAGCGTGTCGGTGGTCATCGTGATCTTCCTGCTGGGCTATGTGGTGCCGCAGGTGGTGTCCGCCTTCAGCCAGGCCAAGCAGGAATTGCCGATGCTCACGCGCGTGATGCTGGGGCTGTCGGACTACGTGCGCGAATGGGGCGCGGTCACGGGCATTGCGGTGGTGGCGGCCATCGCCTTGTGGCGCTACACGCTGCGCGCGCCGGCCGCGCGGCGGGCCTGGCACGCGCGCGTGCTGCGGCTGCCGCTGGCCGGCCGCTTCGTGCTGGGCGTGAACGCCGCGCGCTTTGCGTCCACCCTCGCGATCCTGAGCGGCAGCGGCGTGGCCCTGCTGACCGCGCTGGAAGCCGCGCGGCGCACGCTCAGCAACGACGTGCTGCGGCTGGCGGTCGACGAGGCCGCGGCACGCGTGCGCGAGGGCGCGGCGCTGTCATCGTCGCTGGGCGCGCAGAAGGTCTTTCCGTCGCTGCTGGTGCACCTGATCGCCAGCGGCGAGAAGACCGGGCGGTTGCCCGAACTGCTGGACCGGGGCGCGCAGAACCTGTCGCGCGACCTGGAGCGGCGCGCGATGGCGATGACGGCCCTGCTGGAGCCGGCGCTGATACTGCTGATGGGGGGATTCGTCCTCTTGATCGTGCTGGCGGTGATGATGCCGATTCTGGAGATGAACCAGTTGATCAGATAGGAACGCGGGCCGCGAGTGCGGCCCGGTCAAAGACAAAGGCTCAGAGCGCCTCTTCGTCGCTCTCGCCGGTGCGGATGCGGATGGCCTGTTCCACCGGCGTCACGAAGATCTTGCCGTCGCCGATCTTGCCGGTGCGGGCGGCCTTGACGACGGCTTCGATGGCGGCTTCGAC
Organism: Achromobacter sp. SLBN-14; assembly: GCF_006715415.1. NCBI lineage: Bacteria > Pseudomonadati > Pseudomonadota > Betaproteobacteria > Burkholderiales > Alcaligenaceae > Achromobacter > Achromobacter sp. SLBN-14. Next base: position 96,934 of record NZ_VFNE01000001.1, read on the forward strand.
CTGGTCGTCGGGCAGCACGACTTCGACGCGGATCTTGGGCAGGAAGTCCACCACGTATTCGGCGCCGCGATAGAGTTCGGTGTGGCCTTTCTGGCGGCCGAAACCCTTGACTTCGGTGACCGTCAGGCCGCTGACGCCGACTTCCGCCAGCGCCTCGCGGACTTCGTCGAGCTTGAAGGGTTTGATGATGGCGGTGACTTGTTTCACGTTGGTCGTCCTGGGTTTTTGATGTGGTGCGTCGCCCTGCCGCGCGGCCCGCTGTCTTGTGACACAGGCGGGCGCCGGGCGCAATGGACAGAGAATAACACCGCGCGGTCGCCAAGCGGCGCCCGCGAATTTTCTGCCGCCGCCCCAATGTGGTGCGCGTCGCCGCCCTCAGCTTTTGGGCGCTTCGTCGGGAATCTGGTCGGCCTCGCGCATCCAGACCACGGACTCGGAGTCGCTGGGCGCGCGCCAGTCGCCGCGCGGCGACAGCGAGCCGCCGGAACCCACCTTGGGCGCGTTCGGGATGCAGGTGCGCTTGAACTGGCTGGTCCGGAAGAACTTGTCCAGGAAGATCTTCAGGTTGCGCTTGATGGCGGCCAGATCGTATTCGTTGCGCACGACGTGGCCGGCCTCGGGCCACGCGCCCGCCTCGCGGTCGCGCCAGGCCGTCCACGACAGGAAGGCCACCTTGGTCGGCGCAAAGCCGTAGCGCAGCGTGTAGTACAGGTTGAAGTCCTGCAGCTCGTAAGGGCCGATCGAGGCCTCGCTCTTTTGCTCGGGCTTGTCGTCCGCGCCGCCCGGCACCAGCTCGGGGCTGACGTCGGTGCCCAGCACGTCCAGCAGCACCTGTGCGCCCTCGTCGCCCAGCCGGCCCGATTCGGCCACCCAGCGCACCAGGTGCGTGATCAGCGTCTTGGGCACGCTGGCGTTGACGCTGTAATGCGACATGTGGTCGCCCACGCCGTACGTGCACCAGCCCAGTGCAAGCTCGCTCAGGTCGCCCGTGCCGATGACGATGGCATTGCTGAAATTGGCCAGCCGGAACAGGTGGTTGGTGCGTTCGCCCGCCTGGACGTTCTCGAAGGTGATGTCATAGACCGGCTCGCCGTTGGCGTAGGGATGGCCCAGGTCCTTGAGCATCTGCAGGCAGCTGGGGCGGATGTCGATTTCGGAGGCCGTGCAGCCCACCACTGCCATCAGGCGGCGCGCCTGCTGCAGCGTGCGGGTGCTGGTGGCAAAACCCGGCATCGTGACCGCCAGGATGTTCGAGCGCGGCAGGTCCAGGGCGTCCATGGCCTTGGCGCACACCAGCAGCGCATGCGTGGAGTCCAGCCCGCCCGAAATGCCGATGACCACCTTCTTCATGCCGCTGGCCGACAAGCGCTGCGCCAGCGCCTGCACCTGGATGTTGTAGACCTCCTTGCAGCGCGCGTCGCGGCGTTGCGGGTCGGCCGGCACATACGGAAAGCGCGCCACGCGCCGTTCCAGCGCCAGTTCGGTGTCCTCCAGCGGCGGATTCACCGGCACCGCCACGCGGCGGAACCGGCGGACTTCGTCCGCGTGGCGGCGCACGGACTGGCCGAAGGTGCTCTGGCGCATGCGTTCGCGCGACAGGCGCTCCAGGTCCACGTCCGAAAACAGCAGATGGGAATGATTCAGGAAGCGCTCGGATTCGGCCAGCAGCTCGCCGTTTTCGTAGATGAGCGCCTGGCCGTCCCAGGCCAGGTCCGTCGACGACTCGCCCCGGCCGGCCGAGGTGTACATATAGGCCGACAGGCAGCGCGCCGACTGCTGCGACACGAGCTGGTGACGGTAGGCGGACTTGCCGACGACGATATTGGAGGCCGACAGGTTGACCAGCACCGTGGCGCCGGCCAGTGCGGCATAGGACGACGGGGGAATGGGCACCCAGACGTCTTCGCAGATTTCAACGTGGAACTGGAACAGCGGCAGCTTTTCCATCTGGAACAGCAGCTCGGACCCGAACGGCACCGTCTGGCCCAACAGGTCGATCTGCGTGTCGATGGCGCAGTCGGCCGCGCTGAACTGGCGGGCTTCGTAGAACTCGCCGTAATTGGGCAGATAGGTCTTGGGCACGACGCCAAGCACCCGACCGCCGGCCGCCACCACCGCGCAGTTGAACAACTGATGCGCCACCCGCAGCGGCGCCCCCACGACGATTGCGATATCCAGGTCGGCGGTCGCCTCGACCACCTTGGCCAGCGCCGCCTCGCAGGCGTCCAGCAGGGCCTTCTGGTGAAAGAGATCGTCGCAGGTGTAGGCAGACAAGCCCAGTTCCGGGAAAGCCGCCAGCACCGCGCCGCCTTGGGCAGCCTGCTGCGCCAGCGCGATGGTCTGCGCGGCATTGAACGCGGGATCGGCGACCCGGCACTCGGGCACGCCGACCGCGACCCGGGCGAAGCCGTGGGAATACAGGTTGAAGAACGGATTCGACATCGGGGATTTCGCCTGGGAGGTTCGCCTGGAGATTGCGACGTGGAGGGGTGCGCCGGGGGGCTGGAGGCCCGGGAATCAACGGCCGGATTATCTCACGGGCCCTATTCCGCCTGGCGCGGCATCTTGCCGTCGGTCAGGCCGCGCTCGAACGGCAGCGCCGGACTGCCGTCCATGGATCCTTGCCGGTCGCGCTCGGCCGACAGCGCCGCCTGGATGGCGCTGTCGCGCAGGTATCCGCCCATGGCGCCGATGTCGGCGCCGGACGGCTGCTGGTACAGGCGCAGACCCAGCTCGGGCAGGATCGCCAGCAGATGGTCGAACACGTCGCCCTGGATGCGTTCGTATTCCACCCACGCGGTCACGGCGGTAAAGCAATAGACCTCGACCGGAATGCCCTCGGAGGTGGGCTCCATCATGCGCACCATCATCGCCATGTCCTGGCGGATTTCCGGATTCTGCTTCAGGTAGGCCAGCGCGTAGGCGCGCAGCGTGCCGATGTTGGTCAGACGGCGCCGGTTGGCCGGCACGCTGGCCAGTTCGCCCAGCGTCTGGTTGGCCTGGACGATGTCCTGGGTCTTGCTTTGCAGATAGTCGTGCAGCAGCCGGAACTTCATCAGCCGCTGCGCCTCGTCGTCGGTCAGAAAGCGCACGCTGGCCGCGTCGATGCGGATGGTGCGCTTGATGCGCCGGCCGCCTGATTCGAACATGTGCCGGTAGTTGCGGTAGCTTTCCGAGAACAGCTTGTAGGTCGGCACCGTGGTGACGGTGTTGTCCCAGTTCTGCACCTTCACGGTGTGCAGCGCAATGTCCTTGACGAAGCCGTCCGCATTGCATTGCGGCATCTCGATCCAGTCGCCGATGCGCAGCATGTCGTTGCTGGTGAGCTGCGTGCTGGCGACCAGCGACAGGAGCGTGTCCTTGAACACCAGCAGCAGCACCGCCGACAGCGCGCCCAGGCCGGAGATCATCCAGAGCGGCGAGCGGTCGATCAGGATGGAAAGCACCAGGACGGTGCATACCGCCATCAGGATCAGCTTGCCGATCTGGATGTAGCCCTTGATGGACCGGGTCTGCGCGCGGGTCGTTGCCGAATAGGTGTCCTGCCAGGCGCTCAGCACGCCCGAAAACGCGATGAACACGCAGATCCAGGCGCCCGCGTGCGCCAGCCGGCCCACGATGGTGACCACCCGCTCGGCATGGGGCACCAGGTCGATGCCCATGGAAACCACCGCAAACGGCACCGCGTACCAGAGGTTCTGGTACGCGCGGCGGCGCTGCAGCGCCTTGTCCCAATCGCCGTGGCCGCTGACCACGAGCAGCCGGTGCGCCAGCAGCAGGACCACCCGCGCGACCACCCACTGCACGAACAGCGCGGTCAGGACGAGCGCGCCGATGCCGATCAGCGTCTGCGCCCAGATCTCCCGGGGCATATGGGTATCAATTTGGGTGACTAGCTCTTCCCATTCCAGGGGCATGGATCCGTACTCGCTTTACAGGGTCTTGAAACCACGGTCTTGAACCGGGGTCTTGAACTGACCGGGATTATCCGACAACTCGCGCCCTTAGCGGGTTCCGGCCCCGCATAATGGCCGCCGTCGCCCGGCGTGGCGCAAGGCCCTATAATCCTGCCCATCATGGCAAACACTCCCTCCTCCGATCAAAACCAGTTCGCCAACAAGGCGCAGGCCTGGTCCGCCCGGTTCTCCGAGCCGGTTTCCGAACTCGTCAAACGCTACACGGCGTCCGTGGATTTCGACAAGCGCCTGGCGCGCCACGACATCAAGGGCTCGCTCGCGCACGCCGACATGCTGGCCGCCCAGGGCATCATCGGCGCCCAGGATCTGGCCGACATCCAGCGCGGCATGACCCAGATCCTGTCCGAGATCGACGCTGGCTCGTTCCAGTGGCTGCTCGACCTGGAAGACGTCCACCTGAACATCGAAAAGCGCCTCGTGGAACTGGTGGGCGATGCGGGCAAGCGCCTGCATACCGGCCGTTCGCGCAACGACCAGGTCGCCACCGACATCCGCCTGTGGCTGCGTGACGAAATCGACACCCTGCAGGATCTGCTGCGCCAGCTGCGCCACGCCCTGGCCACGGTCGCCCTGGAAAACGCCGGCACCATCATGCCCGGCTTCACGCACCTGCAAGTCGCCCAGCCCGTCACCTTCGGCCACCACCTGCTCGCCTACGCCGAAATGTTCGGCCGCGACGCCGAACGCCTGGCCGACTGCCGCCGCCGCGTCAACCGCCTGCCGTTGGGCGCCGCCGCCCTGGCCGGCACGTCGTTCCCCATCGACCGCGAACGCGTCGCCAAGACGCTGGGCTTCGAGGGCGTGTGCCGCAACTCGCTGGACGCCGTCTCCGACCGCGACTTCGCCATCGAATTCTGCGCCGCCGGCGCGCTCATCATGACGCACGTCTCGCGCCTGTCCGAAGAGCTGGTGCTCTGGATGAGCCCGCGCGTGGGCTTCATCGACCTGGCCGACCGCTTCTGCACCGGCAGCTCGATCATGCCGCAAAAGAAGAACCCCGACGTGCCCGAGCTGGCCCGCGGCAAGACCGGCCGCGTCAACGGCAACCTGGTCGCCCTGCTGACCCTGATGAAGGGCCAGCCCCTGGCCTACAACAAGGACAACCAGGAAGACAAGGAAGGCCTGTTCGACACCGCCGACACGCTGCGCGACACGCTCACGATCTTCGCGGACATGGCCGGCGGCATCAAGGTCAAGGCCGACAACATGCGCGCCGCGGCCCTGCAGGGCTTTGCCACCGCCACCGATCTGGCCGACTACCTGGTCAAGCGCGGCGTGCCCTTCCGCGACGCCCACGAAGTCGTGGCTCACGCCGTGCGCGACTGCGAACAGCGCGGCTGCGACCTCGCCGACCTGTCCACCGCCGAACTCACGGCCTACCACCCCAGCATCACCGAGGACGTGCACCAGGTCCTGACGCTGGAAGGCTCGGTCGCCGCGCGCAAGCACGTGGGCGGCACCGCCCCCGAACGCGTCGCTGAAGAAGCCCAGCGCGTGCTGGCGGAAACGGCGCAAGGCTGATTTCGGCTTGCCCTAGATGCGTTGGATGCAAGGCCCCCTTTTGGGGGCCTTGTTGCATTCAGGCCGACATTGTCGGAACAGCGTCCAAACGAACGCAGGCTCAAGCCCGGCGTATCAGCTAAACCATCGACACGTCGAGCCTTCGGCCCAGTTTTCCAAGCGCAGCCTCAACCTGTTCGATCCGTGACCCGTGGCGCAGGTTCAGCAGACGATCCACCTGGGGCGTATGCACGCCAAGCCTACGAGCCATCTCGGCCTTGCGCACACCTTGGCGAATCATTTCATTGGACAGATAAACCTTGCTGGTGACGACAGCGGGCAGCGTGACGGCGTAGGGCGAGGAGACGTCATCCGACGGCAATGGAATCAGGCGGCGTTCGTCAAAATAGATTTCCAGCGTCGCCTCAAGCGCTTCCAGCGCGTTCACCTGCGCGTCTCGCTCATCCTCGCCGACGCTGGCTGCTTCCGGAAAATCGGGAAAGAGCACGAGAAAGGTGCCGTTCGAATCAGGAGTCAACGTGTAGGGATAGGTCAGCATGACAGCCTCACTTCAAACCCAATTGTTTTTTGATTTGGTTTTCAAGGTTCTTGCCCATTTCCTTGGCACCGTGAAACGGAAAGATCGTGCTTACGCCGTTCAGTGTCACTCGGTAATGACTACTGCCCGCACGATGCGGCACAAAGATGGCGCCTTGTTTTTCAAGCACCTTTTGAATTCGCTGTACTTCATGATTCCGAATGCAGCGATGCGGATTAGATTACAACAAAAATGTTTTGTTCAAAAACATTAATGTTGTATTCATGTCACTGACTCCTCCCTCCCTGAGGATATTTCGCCTTGTCCTCTCGCACCTCTTGGTCAGTGGGAAATCAGACCAACGTACGTCGGCTGGGCAAATCCCCGTCGGCCGCCCGCCGATAGCGCGTCCCCAATAACGTTGGATATGATTGCGGCTTCGCCTTGACCGCCCGCGAGCCATGCCAACCTTGAGTGCGCCCCTGAAGCGCATCCCGCAGTTCCGCATATCCCAAATCGTCCTAGCCACGGTATGTCTGCTGGGAATTGCAGCCGGAGGGGCGACGCAAGCCCAAACCGCCCGCAAACCCTCCCCCTACGAAAACGGCCGCCCCCTGCGCCCCGACGAGGTCGAGGCGCGTAAGGCCGAGGACGCGCGGTGGGGAGGCCCGCGGTTCCTGGCGCAGATCAAGACCCGGGCCGAATTCGATCAACTGGCGCGGGTCTATAACGCCGGCACGCCGTTGGAAATCCCCCATGTGCTGTTCATCATCGACCGCCAGCGCGCCGACCGCATCTATTACGTGAACACGCCGCGGTACGCGCTGCACGAGACCTTTGCGCGCGAGCGGCGGCTGCTGTCCGGCGACCGGGCCGCGCTGGTGGCGCAGTACAAGGATCCCAATCGTCGTCTGCTGTTCGGCACGCTGAGCTGGCAGAACAGCCTGTCCGGCTATACCTATGAGTTCTGGGAAGGCGATCTGCTGACGCCCGAACTGCTGACCCTGACGGCGCAGCGGCTCGCGGCCACGTTCCCTCACCCGCTGAAATTCAAGAGCAACTCCACGCTGCAGGAAACGACCGCACGGCGGGCCGGGCTGGACTTCGTCACGCAGGAGGCGCTGCTGCGCGAGCAGACCTTCTTGCCGCTGAACACCGGGCGCGCGCAGGGACGGCTGCGCATCGTGAAGGCCGTGGATGAAACGGCTGACCTCTCGCCCACCGACATCGTGGTGCTGGACGAGGTGCCCGTGGCGATGACGCCAGTGGCGGGCCTGGTCACGCAGCGCCCGTCCACGCTGTTGTCCCACGTGAACCTGCTGGCCAAGGGCTGGCGTATTCCCAATGCCTATGTGCGCGACGCCGTGGCGGCCTTGCGCGAGCATGATGGCCAATGGGTCGAACTGACCGTTGAAAGCAACGGCTACCGGGTGCAGCGCATCGCGCAGCCGGCCACGTCGCCAGCCACGGCGGCAACCCCAACCGCCTCGCCCTCGCTACCCAAACCCGACCTGTCCGTGCGCGCCCTCAAGCCGCTGTCCGGCATGACCACGCGCGACAGCCGCCACTGCGGGGTCAAGGCGGCGAACCTGGGCGCGCTGACGGCCGTGTTGCCGCCCGCGGCCAGCGTGCCGGATGGCTTCTGCATTCCGTTTGCCCAATACGCGGCGTTCATGGACCAGCTGGGGGTGCCCGCGCGCGTGGCGGCGCTGGCGCAGCGGGCCGACTTTGCCAGCGACGCCAACGTGCGGCGCGCCGAACTGGCCAAGCTGCGCCAGGACATCGTCGACGCAACGCCCGACCCCGCCCTGTCGGCCGCCTGGCGCGCCCGCTGGGAGAAGCAGTTGGGTGGCCACGGCGTCTTCGTGCGCAGCTCGTCCAATTCCGAAGACCTGCCGGGTTTCAGCGGCGCGGGCCTGTACACCACCGTGCCGAACGTCACGCAGGCCGATGCGCTGGCCCGGGCCGTGCAGACGGTATGGGCCTCGGTCTACAACTTCGAGGCTTACGAGGCGCGCCGCACGGCAGGCTTCGGGCAGGACGCCGTCGTCATGGCGGTACTGGTGCAGCGGGCCGCGGCGTCGGACAGCTCGGGCGTCATGATCACGCGCGATCCCTTCGACGCCTCGCGCCGCCACGTCACCTACCTGTCCGCCAAGCGCGGACTGGGCATCAAGGTGGTGGAAGGCAAGCGGCAGGCCGAACAGGTCATGTACTCAAGCTGGTCCAAGGCGGTTCAGGTGCTGAGCCGTTCCGCCGAGGACACGCAGCTCGTGGCCGATGCGGGCGGCGGCGTGCGCGAAGTGCCGATCGAGGGTGCACGCCAGGTGCTGAATGATGCCCTGGTCGCCCGGCTGGCCGCCGTGGGACGGCAGGTGAAAAAGCGCTTGGGAAATGGAGACCAGGACATCGAATGGGCCGTGCGGGCAGACAAGATCCTGATCCTGCAGGCGCGGCCTTACATCGATGGGAGCCGGTAGGCTGCCGCGAAGCCGGGATCAGTCCGGCGCGGCGCCCGACGCCTGCACGATCTGCTTCCATTGCATGAATTCTGCCTGCTGGCGCGCGGCCAGTTCAGCGGGGCCGTCCTGCATCATCGTGACGCCCAACTGATCGAACTTCTTTTTCAGCGCGGGATCGGCCAGGACCTTCTGGATCGCCTGATGCATCTTCGCGATGGAGGCCTCGGGCATGTCCTTTCCACCATAGAATGCGACCCACAGGTCGCCAGTAAAGCCGGGAATGAACTCCGAGATGGCCGGAACATCGGGCAATAGCGCATTCCTTTCGGCGCTGCTGACACCCAGCGCGCGCAGCTTGCCGGCCTTGATGCTCTCCAACGCGGATGGCAGGCTGGCGAACAGCATCGGCACCTGGTTGCCCATGACGTCCGCCATCGCCGGCGACACGCCGCGGTACGGGACGTGCTGCATGCGCAAGCCGCCCAGCTCACTAAGCATGACGCCCAATAGGTGATTCAACGTGCCCGCGCCTGCCGAGGCGTACGGGTACACGTCCGGATTGGACTTGACCAGCGCCATGAACGCATTCATGTCCTTTGCCGGGAACGCCGGATTCACGCATAGGACATTGGGTACTTCCCCAACCGCCGCAATCGGCGCGAAATCCTTGATGGGATCGAACTTTGCATCCTTGTAGACCCAGGGCACGATCAGCTGGTTGCTGTTCGCGGTGAACAGCAAGGTGTAGCCGTCCTGAGGCTCGCGCAAAAACGCCTGGGTGCCGACCACCCCGCCCGCGCCGGGCTTGTTGATCACGATCACGGGCTGGCCCAGCTCCGGGCCCAGTTTCTCCGCCATGATGCGAGCCACGATGTCCACGGTACCGCCTGCTGCCGTGGGCACAACAATATTGACTGGCCGGTCGGGATACTCACCCGCGGCCCGCGCGCCACCCGAGATTGCGGTGGCCGCGCACAGCGCCAGCAGAGCGCACTTCAGTAATTTGAACCTCATGTCATTCCCCTTGCTGAGTCAGCAGATGATGTAGTTTCCGGCCCAGGGCGAGCAACCTTCGGTCGTCTCCCCAATTACCAACCAGTTGCATGCCGATGGGCAGGCCTGCCTGGTTGAACGCAGTCGGCAGGTGCAGGCAAGGCCAGCCCAATACCGACCAGATCTTGTTGTAGACGCCGTCGCCCGTATGGCTAAGCCCCTTCGGCGCGGGCCCCGGCGTGCTAGGCGTCAGGATCAGATCCGCGCCGCCATAGCGCGCGCGCCAGCCATGCCGCAGCGACGCTTGCACCGCGAGCATCTCTCGGTACTCTCCCGCGCTGACGGCCAGACCGTGCGCCACGGCCTGCCGCAGGGCCGGGCTCACAACATCCCCATTTCGCGCTACCACCGGCATCAGGCTGCGCGCAAATTCGTAGTGCATGATCACGTCATGCGCGCGCAGCAGCAGCGCCGTTTCCGCGCTGGCGTCCACAGGCTGGCAGCGCACGCCATGCGCGCGCCATACCTCGCACGCCCGCGCGATCTCCCGCTGGCTTTCAAGACACAGCGCCGCATTGGGGTTGTCCAGCTGCACCGCGACCGTCAACGGTCGGTCAACTGCGCCAAGGTCGTCGTGCGCGATCAGCACCTGCGCGATCGCCTGCGCATCTTCGACGGTGTTCGAATACCAACCGATGGTGTCCAGCGATTCACATGTCAGCTTCATGCCATCGCGGAACACCTGGCCAAAGCTGGGTTTGAAACCCACCACGCCGCAGAATGCCGCCGGCCGGATCATGGAACCGCCTGTTTGCGTTCCCAGCGCAGCGGGCACCATGCCTGCGGCCACCGCCGCCGCAGAGCCGCTGGACGAACCGCCCGGCGTATGGCCTGGCGCGTGCGGATTACGCGTGGCGCCAGGTGTCCTGAAGGCGAACTCCGCCGTCACGGTCTTGCCCACGGGCAGCGCGCCAGCGGCGCGCAACATACCCACGCAGCATGCGTCGAACCGGGCGGCGCCGCCGGCCAGCGCAGACACGCCAAAGCGGGTGGGCATGTCCGCAACGTCCATCACATCTTTGACCCCGATCGGCACGCCGGCCAACGGGCCGCCAATATGTTCCATCGCTTCCAGCGCCGCGGGATCCGCAACATGGCTCCATGCCCGAATGACGCTGTCCCGCTCGCAGATCGCCGCCAAGCTGGTGCGCACGGCCGCCAGCGGCGCCGCCACGCCCTCGCGCACTCGGCGAGAGATTTCCTGGACGGACAAGGGAAAGGGCGCGACAGGCATGACGGTTTCCGGCAAACGGCTGAACAACTGGGATGCCGAATGTTAGGAAACCAATTAATCTACGTCCAATTTGTAATTTGGCGTCGATTATGTCGAAATCGGAATTAATCTTTCTAGATGGACGGCTGTTGGTGCTTTTTTGCACACTGGCCGAAGAACTGCATTTCGCCCGGGCGGCGGCACGACTGTTCATGACACAGCCGCCGCTCACGCAGCAAATCAAGCGGCTCGAAACGCTGGTCGGCGTGCCTTTATTCGAGCGCACGACACGTTCGGTCAAATTGACGCCCGCCGGCGAGATCATGTACGAACGGGCGCGGCGGATCTCCGCGGACACCCAGCTGATGCTGCGTGAGGTTCGCCGCACGGCGCGCGGCGAAACCGGCTCGCTCGTCATCGGCATCACGCCAAGCGCCGCCAGTTCGCCCCTGGTGTCGGCGCTCAGCCAATACCGCGACGCGCACCCGGAAGTACGGATCGATCTTCGCGAAATGAACTCGGTGGACATGGACCCTGCCCTGCGCTCGCGCGTCGTGGAGGTTGCCCTGATGCGCCCGCATCCGCTGGACGCCGATATCCAGACCGTGGTCGTCCACGAAGAGTCCCTGCGCGTGGCATTGCGCCACGATCACCCGCTGGCGCCCCAGCGCGACGTGTCGCTACAGGAACTTCTGGCGTTCCCCCTGGTGGGATACCGGCAAGATATCTCTCCGTATTTCCACAGCATGATTCAGCGGCTTTTCGCGCGTGCGCAGTTAAAGCCATTGATTGCGCAGGAAAGTGTGATCCCCACCTTGTTGACGCTGGTGGAGGCCGGCGTCGGACCGGCGATCGTGCCCCAATCCTTGAGCCGGATGCGTCCGGACTCGCTGCGGTTCTTGCCCCTACGCGACGTCGCGGGCGAAAAAGCGCAGATCGTGCTTGCCGCGCTACGGGACCAGGGGAACCCGGCCCTGGAAGGATTTACGGCGGCGCTGGCGCAAGCGGGCGTGCGCCGCTAAGCGCCAGCCCGCCTTACCCTCGCGCCGTCAGATATGCAAAGCATGCCCCAGCGCCTTGAGCGCCGCCTCCTGGACCGCCTCGCCCAGCGTGGGATGCGCGTGGATGGTGCCCGCCACGTCTTCCAGCGTGGCGCCCATTTCCAACGACTGGCCAAAAGCCGTCGATAGCTCCGACACCGCACGGCCTACCGCCTGCCACCCCACGATCAGGTGGTTGTCGCGCCGGGCCACCACGCGCACGAATCCGTCGGTGGATTCCAGCGTCATGGCGCGGCCGTTGGCGGCGAAGGGGAAGGAGGCCGTCACGCAATCCAGGCCGGCGGCTTCGGCCTCGTGCGGCGACAGGCCCGCCACCACGACCTCGGGGTCTGTGAAGCACACGGCAGGGATGGAGGCCGGCTGGAAGTGGCGGCGCTTGCCCGCCACCAGTTCGGCCACCATTTCGCCCTGCGCCATGGCGCGGTGCGCCAGCATCGGTTCACCGGCGATGTCGCCAATGGCCCAAACGTCGCGCATGGACGTGCGGCATTGGTCGTCGATGCGCAGCGCGTTGCCCTTGCGGTCCAGCTGCAGGCTTTCCAGCCCCCAGCCCTGCGTGCGCGGACGGCGTCCCACCGAGATCAGCACGCGGTCGGCCGGCAGCAGGGTTTCGGCGCCGCTGGCGTCCTGCACCCGCACCGCGTCGCCCTTGCCGTCCAACCCCAGCACCTTGCGGCCCAGGTGCAACGCCACGCCCATCTTGCCCAGCGCGGCCGCGACGGGTTTGGTGAGTTCGGCGTCGTAGGTCGGCAGGATGCGGTCCTGCGCTTCCACCACCGCGACTTCGGCGCCCAGCTTGCGGTACACGGTGCCCAGTTCCAGGCCGATGTAGCCGCCGCCCACCACCACGAGCTGCTTCGGGATGCTGGCGGGCGACAGCGCCTCGGTGGACGACACCACCATGCCGCCGAAAGGCATGGACGGCAGCGCAGTGGGTTCGGAGCCAGCGGCCAGCAGCAGGTGCTCGCACTGGATGCGAACGCGCCCCGCGTCGGGCGTTTCGACTTCGGCCGTCTTGCCGTCCAGAAGCGTCGCCCAGCCGCGCACGACTTCCACGCCGTTCTTCTTGAGCAGCGCGCCCACGCCCCCCGTCAGCTTGCCGACGATGCCGTCTTTCCAGGCGACCGTCTTGGCGATGTCGATGCGCGGCGTGTCCACGGCGATTCCGAGCGCCGATTCGCCGGCGTAGTGGCGCGCCTTGTCGAACTCCTCGGCCGCGTGGATCAGGGCCTTGGAGGGGATGCAGCCGATGTTCAGGCAGGTGCCGCCCAGCTGCGCGCCCTCGACCAGGATGGTCGGCACGCCCAGTTGTCCGGCGCGGATGGCGGCCACGTAGCCGCCGGGGCCGCCGCCGATCACCAGCAATGTCGTTGTCTTTGTGATCTGGCTCATGCTCACTCCACGAAAAGCAGCGCGGGTTGTTCCAGCAGCGCGCGCACGGCCTGGATGAAGCGCGCCGCGTCCATGCCGTCCACCACGCGGTGGTCGAAGGACGACGACAGGTTCATCAGCTTGCGCGCCACCACGGCGCCGTTGCGGAAGGCGGGGCGTTCGACGATGCGGTTCACGCCCACGATGCCGACCTCGGGATGATTGATGACCGGCGTGGTGACGATGCCGCCCAAGGGACCAAGGCTGGTGATGGTGATGGTCGAACCGGACAGCTCGTCGCGGCCGGCCGCCCCGCTGCGCACCGCCTGCGCCAGCCGATTGATCTCCGCGGCCATGGACCACAGGTCGCGCGCCTCGGCGTGGCGCATCACCGGCACCATCAGGCCGCCGTCGCTTTGCGTGGCAATCCCGATGTGCACCGCGCCATAGCGCGTGACCACCCCCGCCTCGTCGTCGTAGCGCGCATTGATCTGCGGGAAATCGCGCAGCGCCACCACCATCGCGCGGGCCAGGAGCGGCAGCAGCGTCAGCTTGCCGCGCGACTCGCCCCATTTGGCGTTCAACTGCACGCGCAGGTCTTCGAGCTCGGTCACGTCGATTTCCTCGACGTAGCTGAAATGCGGGATGCGGCGCTTGGACTCGGCCATCTTCTGCGCGATCTTCCTGCGCAGGCCGATGACGGGTACGGCGTCTTCGTCGTTGCGTTCCACATAGGCCGACCCGGCGCGTGCGCTGCTGGCCGACCCCTGCCCTTGCAGCCACGCGTCCAGGTCTTCGTGCAGGATGCGCCCGGCCGGGCCGCTGCCCTGCACGTAGCGCAGCTCCACGCCCAGGTCCCACGCGCGCTTGCGCACGGCGGGCGAGGCCAGCGGTTTTTCACCGGGCTGGCGGATTGCCGCGGGCGCGCCGCCGGATTGGCGGGCGGCTGGCGACTTGGCCGACGCGGACGCGGGGCCAGCGGCAGATGCGGATGTTGATGACTTGGCCGGCGGGGAAGTTGCGGGCGCCGATGCGCCGGGCGTCGATGCCGCCACGCCACTTTCCACCAGACTCGGACCACCAGCGCGCTGCGCCCCATCGGCAGCAATCCCGCCAGCCGCAGGCACGGCCGCCTTCGCCGCTGCAGCAGCGCCCGCCTTCACATTCCCTTCGCCTTCGACTTCCAGGCGGATCAGCTCCCCGCCCACGGCCATCACCTGGCCAACATCGCCGCCCAGCGAGATCACCTTGCCGACCACCGGCGACGGGATCTCGACCGTGGCCTTGTCCGTCATCACGTCCGCCAGCGGCTGGTCCTCGGCGACCGTGTCGCCCACCTTGACGTGCCAGCCCACCAGCTCGACCTCTGCGATGCCTTCGCCGATGTCGGGCATCTTGATGATATGAATCCCCATGTCATGCCTCCATCGCGCGTTTGAACGCTTCGCCGACCCGGCGCGGGCCGGGGAAGTACGCCCATTCCTGCGCGTGCGGATAGGGAGTGTCCCAACCGGTCACGCGCTCGACGGGCGCCTCCAGGTGATGGAAGCAGTGTTCCTGCACCAGCGCAATCAGTTCCGCGCCGAAGCCGCAGGTGCGCGTGGCCTCGTGCACGACCACGCAGCGCCCCGTCTTCCTGACGGAGTTGACGATGGCGTCCAGGTCCAGCGGCCACAGGCTGCGCAGGTCGATGATCTCGGCGTCGATGCCGGTTTCCTCGGCCGCGGTCAGCGACACATGCACCGTGGTGCCGTAGGTCAGCACCGTCAGCTCCGAGCCCGGGCGCACGATGGCGGCCGATTCCAGCGGCACGGTGTAGTAGCCCGTGGGCACGACGCTGCCGGGGCGGCCGGTCCACGGCGTGACCGGCCGGTCGTGGTGGCCGTCGAACGGGCCGTTGTAGAGCCGCTTGGGTTCCAGGAAAATCACCGGATCGTCGTTTTCGATGGCGGCGATCAACAGCCCCTTCGCGTCGTACGGGTTGGACGGCATCACCGTGCGCAGCCCGCAGACCTGCGTGAACATCGCCTCGGGGCTCTGGCTGTGCGTCTGCCCGCCGTAAATGCCGCCGCCGCAAGGCATGCGGATGGTCATGGGCGCAATGAATTCGCCCACCGACCGGTAGCGCAGGCGCGCGGCCTCGGACACGATCTGGTCCGAAGCCGGATAGAAGTAATCGGCGAACTGAATTTCGCACACGGGCCGCAGGCCGTAGGCGCCCATGCCCACCGCCACGCCGACGATCCCGCCTTCGGAAATGGGGGTGTCGAACACGCGCGAGCTGCCGTACTTGGCCTGCAGGCCTTCGGTGCAGCGGAACACGCCGCCGAAGTAACCCACGTCCTGCCCGAACACCACGACGTTGTTGTCGCGCTCAAGCATGACATCCATGGCCGAGCGCAAAGCCTGGATCATGGTCATCGGCGCCGAGGCCGGACCAGCGTTGTTATCGATTGCCATGGTCACACTCCGAGCTGCTGGCGCTGCCGGCGCAGATGCTCCGGCATGTCCTTGTACACGTCTTCAAAAATGCTGGCGGCGCTGGGGACGTGGCCGTCCACCAGGGTGCCGTAGCTCTCGGCTTCCTTTTGGGCCGCCAGGATCTCGGCGTCGAGTTCGGCGCGGACCGCGTCGTGCTCGGCGTCGGACCAGATGCCCAACAGGATGAGATGTTTCTTGAAGCGCTCGATCGGGTCGCCCAGGGGAAAGTGGCTCCAGTCGTCGCCGGGCCGGTACTTGGAAGGGTCGTCCGACGTGGAGTGAGGCCCCGCGCGGTAGGTCACCCATTCGATCAGCGTCGGGCCCAGGTTGCGGCGGGCGCGCTCGGCCGCCCAGCGCGAGGCGGAATAGACCGCCAGGAAATCGTTGCCGTCCACCCGCAGCGACGCAATGCCGCAGCCCACGCCACGACCCGCGAAGGTCGCGCCCTCGCCGCCGGCGATGGCCTGGAAGGTGGAAATGGCCCACTGGTTGTTGACCACGTTCAGGATGACGGGCGCGCGGTAGACGTGCGCGAAGGTCAACGCGGTGTGGAAGTCGGCTTCGGCGGTGGCGCCGTCGCCGATCCAGGCCGAGGCAATGCGGGTGTCGCCCTTGATGGCCGACGCCATGGCCCAGCCCACCGCCTGGATGAACTGCGTGGCCAGGTTGCCCGAAATCGTGAAAAAGCCGTTTTCGCGGTCGGAATACATGACCGGCAGCTGGCGGCCCTTGAGCGGATCACGCTCGTTGGACATGAGCTGGCACATCATCGTGACCAGCGACACGTCGCGCGAGAGCAGGATGCTTTGCTGGCGATAAGTGGGAAAGCACATGTCCCCCTTTTCCAGCGCCATCGCGTGGGCGGTGCCGATGGCCTCCTCGCCCAGGCTCTGCATGTAGAACGAGATCTTCTTCTTGCGCTGCGCGGTCAGCATGCGCCCGTCGAAGATGCGGGTCTTGAGCATCGCCCGCATGCCGGCGCGCAGCATGTCGTGGCTGATCTCCGGCGCCCACGGCCCGACGGCATGGCCGTCATTGTCGATGACCCGGACCAGGCTGTAGGCCAGTGGACCGGTGTCGACCGCGGCAACATCAATGGGGGGTTTGGGCACCTCGCCGGGCGGCGACAGATGCAGATAGGAGAAGTCTGTCTTGCAACCCGGTCGCCCTGTCGGCTCGGGGACGTGCAACTTCAGCGGCCCATATTGGCTCATGTATTGTCTCCACGCTTGATCGTGTCATGCGTTTTCTTCCTACCAAGGCATTGCCAGAGGCGTGTGACCTCGGACGCTGCCGTCGCCGGCCTGCGCCCGGGGATACATGGGCAAGGCCGTTGACGAGATTAGCACAGGGGACAGGGCCGATGAGCGGGCCGCGCGGCCTTTTGGGGCCGCATTGGACTGAGGGTTTTCCTCAGGCGGCGCCGGTCCATTCCGTGACGAATTCACGGTAGTCGGGACGCTTGGCGGGGGGCACCGCGCACGCGGGCGTGCCCACGGCCAGAAAGCCCAGGAAGCGGTAATCCAGCGAGTCCAGACCCAGCGCGTTCTGCACGTCTTCGACGTAGGTGCCCAGGCCGGTGCTCCAGAAGGCGGCGTAGCCCAGCATGTGGACCGCGTTCAGGATGTTCATGACCGAGCAGCCCGTGGCCAGAAGCTGTTCCTGCTCGGGGATCTTGGTGTTGTCGTGGGCGATCTTCTGGGCCACGGCGATGAACAGCGGCACGCCGGCCATCCATTCGCGGACGGACTTTTCCTTTTCAGGCGTCATGCGCGGATCGCCGCTGCGCTTGACCGCGTCCAGCGCCATGTCCGCCAACTTGCCGATGGCTTCGCCCTGGATCACGACGAAGCGCCACGGGCGCAGCGCGCCATGATCGGGCGCCGCCATGGCGGCCTGCAGGATCTGTTCGAGTTCGTCGGGTTTGGGCGCCGGGGCCCGCAGGAACTTGAAGGAGCGGCGCGAAGTCAGGGCGTGGAGCGGGGTGGCGGTCTGGGTGACGGTCATTGATCGATGCGCAAATGGGAAAAAAACAGATTCTCATAGTACGCGATGACGGCCGCCCCATCGCCGATCCCCTGGCCTGCAGCAAGGACATCCCGCCCCGCGCGGTCACCCCAGGTGGGTATGGCGCTCCTGCCGCTCTTCGACCTGCATTTCGGTCAAACCGTGCAGGATGCCGCAATCGTCCGTGTCCGGGCGCGCCGACACGCAGCGCTGGCGCAATTCGCTCAGTTGGGATTTCAGCTGCATCAGTTCGGCAATGCGCTCGTCCACGTGGGAGATGTGCTCGTCGAACAGCTGGTTGATCGGGCCGCAACCGGTGCGGTGGTTGTCGGCCACGGACAGGATGGCGCGGATCTCGTCCTGCGTCATGTCCAGCGCCCGGCAGTTGCGGATGAGGCGCAGGCGCTCCAGGTGCATCTGCCCATAGCTCCGGTAGTTGTTCAGACCCCGCTCCGGCGCGGGCAGCAGTCCTTCCTTTTCGTAATACCTGACGGTTTCGACCGTGGTGCCGGCCGCCGTGGCCAATTCGCCGATACGCATCGCTGCCTCCCGGATCCGATCCGATGATTAGGGGTTGACCCTATAGTAACTCCAAGGTGTGGAATTGCGTCACCAGCTTATTTGAAGGGTCAAGCGGATGTCTTTACCTCCGGTCAAACAACGCGAACATCAGTCGGGCGGGGCCTGCGGCTCCTGCTGCGGTCACGATGAGGGGAAGTCGCCGCATGCGAACGCCGGCCACGCGGATCAGGGCCACGAAGGCCACCATCACGATGGCCACGATCATGGCGCATCCGCCCACCAGCACGCCGACGCGGCCCCTGGCCACGCCCATGGCGCGGATGCCTGCTGCGGCCACGCGCACGGCGATGCGGTCCTGCAGCCGGCCGCCGCTGCCGCGACGCTCACTGCCGGCCCCGGCCAGTTGCTGGCGCGCCTGCGCATCGGGCAGATGGACTGCCCCACCGAGGAAACGCTAATCCGCAAAAAGCTGGACGGCGTGGATGGCGTGCATGCGCTGGACTTCAACCTGATGCAGCGCATCCTGACCGTCGTCCACGCGGAGGGCGCGCTGGATCGCATCGTCGCGGCCATCAAATCGCTGGACATGACGCCCGAGCCACTGGCCGACGGCGCGGCCGCCGCGCCCGCCCCCGCCGCCAAGGCGGTGAACTGGTGGCTGATCGGCGGCGCGGGCGTGCTGGCCGCCCTGTCGGAAGTCTCGCACTACCTGGACGCCCCGCTCTTGGTGACCGCCGCGCTGGCCGTGGCCGCCATCCTGGCTTGCGGCGTCAGCACCTATCGCAAGGGCTGGATCGCCGTGCGCAACGGCAACCTGAACATCAACGCCTTGATGAGCATCGCCGTCACCGGCGCGGTGCTGATCGGCCAGTGGCCCGAGGCGGCCATGGTGATGTTCCTGTTCAACGTGGCCGAACTGATCGAGGCCCGCTCGCTGGACCGCGCCCGCAACGCCGTGCGCGGCCTGCTGGACCTGGCGCCCGAGACGGCGACCCTGCGCCAGGCGGACGGCAGCTGGGTCGAAGTGCCCGCCGCGTCGCTGCAACCGGGCGGGATCGTGCGCGTGCGGCCGGGCGAGCGCATCGCGGCCGACGGCATCGTCGTGAACGGCACGTCGGCGGTGGACCAGTCGCCGATCACGGGTGAAAGCCTGCCCGTCGAAAAGACCCAGGACGATCCCGTCTTCGCGGCCACCATCAACACCTCCGGCTCCTTTGAATACCGCGTGACCGCCGCGGCAGGCAACACCACACTGGCGCGCATCATCCACGCGGTGGAACAGGCGCAGGGCGCGCGCGCCCCCACGCAGCGCTTCATCGACCGCTTCTCGCGCATCTACACGCCCGCGGTCGTGGCCATTGCGCTGGCCGTGGCGGTGCTGCCGCCGCTGCTGTGGGGCCAGCCGTGGTTCGATGCCCTGTACCGCGCGCTTGCGCTGCTGATCATCGCCTGCCCGTGCGCGCTGGTGATTTCCACGCCGGTCAGCATCGTCAGCGGCCTGACCGCCGCCTCGCGCCGCGGCATCCTCGTCAAGGGCGGGGTCTATCTGGAAGAAGGCCGCAACCTGAAATGGCTGGCGCTGGACAAGACCGGCACGCTGACGCACGGCAAGCCCGTTCAAACCGACCTGCAGGACTGGGACGCGGCGGCGCCGGGCCCTCACCCCGCCGCCCTGATCGCGGCAAGCCTGGCGGCCCGATCGGATCACCCGGTGTCATTGGCCGTGGCCAACGCCGCGCGCCAGGCCGGCAGCACGCTGCTGGAAGTCGAGGCCTTTACCGCCCTGCCCGGCCGCGGCGTCAGCGGCCAGGTGGGCGGGCAGACGTACCACCTGGGCAACCGCCGCCTGATGCGGGAATCGGGCGTCTCCAGCGCCGCGCTCGACACGCGCTTTGACGAGCTGGAAAGCCAGGGCAAGAGCGTCATCGCGCTGTCGGACGGCAGCCGCGTGCTGGCGGTGGCCGCCGTGGCCGACACAGTCAAGCCCACCAGCGCGCAGGCCATCGCCGACCTGCACGGCCTGGGCGTGCGCACGCTCATGCTGACGGGCGACAACACGCCGACCGCGCAGGCCATCGCGCGCCAGGTCGGCATCGACGAGGCGCGCGGCGACCAATTGCCCGAGGACAAGCTGGCCGCCATTGAAAGCAAGCTGGCGCCGGACGTCCGGGTCGGCATGGTGGGCGACGGCATCAACGACGCGCCCGCGCTGGCCCGGGCCGACATCGGGTTTGCCATGGGCGCGGCCGGCACCGGCACGGCGATCGAGACCGCCGACGTGGCCCTCATGGACGACGACCTGCGCAAGATCGGCACCTTCCTGCGCCTGTCGCGCGCCACGCATCGCATCCTCGTGCAGAACATCGCGCTGGCGCTGGGCATCAAGGTGGTGTTCCTGGCGCTGGCCGTGACGGGCCACGCGACGCTGTGGATGGCGGTGTTTGCCGACGTGGGCGCCAGCCTGCTGGTGGTGGCGAACGGTCTGCGCCTGCTGCGCGCCGCCCCGGCCAGCCGGTAAGCGCCGCGGTCCGCGCGGCGAATCCCCGTATGATGGCGAAAAACAGAGCCGCCCCGCGCGCCATCAAGGAGACTCCCGCTTGTCCGCAGGTACGATTTCGCCCGTCCCGGAGACCTTTCCCACCTTCGAATCCTCGGATTTCTCGGGAGAGGGATCCTTTTACTTCGACCTCGTGCGCCTGCAGGACCACGACGACATCCCGCGCGGTTTCCTGCACCGGCACCGCTATTACCACCTGTTGTGGATGACCGAGGCGCAAGGCACCCACCTGCTGGACTTCGAGCAGCACGCGGTGCGCGACCACTCGGTCTTTTTCCTGTCGCCCGGCCAGATCCACGCCTGGACGTCGTCGGTCAAGCCCAGCGGCTACGTCATGAACATCAGCACCGAGTTCTTCGCGCAGATGTTTCCGCGCGCCGACGACATTGCCAAGTTCCCGTTCTTTCACCTGGCCGGCGGATCGCCGGTCATCTACCTGACGCGCGAGCAGCACGACGCCATGCTGCCGCTGCTGGCGGAAATCGAACGCGAAACGCGCGACCGCCAGACGGGCCGGTTCGACGTGGTGCGCTCTTACCTGCTGATCCTCCTGACGCAGCTGCGCAGGCTGTATCCGGCCGACGAGCGTGAAACTGCGGCGGGTCCCAGCTATTCGCTGGCCAAGCGCTTCACCATGCTGATCGAAGAGCACTACCTGGATTTCTCGGCCATCCGCCAGTACGCCGACGCGCTATGCATCAGCGAACGCCAGTTGAACGAGGCGGTCAAGCGCAGCGTGGGACGCACGGCCAGCCAGCTCGTGCAGGAACGCATTGCGCTGGAGGCCAAGCGGCTCCTGTGCAACACGGATCTGGGCATCGCAGAGATCGGCTTTCAGTTGAACATCGAGGATCCGGCCTATTTCGCGCGCTTTTTCAAGAAGCACACCGGCTGCACCCCGGGCGACTTCCGCAAGAAGTACTACCGCCCCATCGAGTGACGGCTGGACGGCGGGCTGCGAGGGCCGGCCCGCAAAAAAGTGCAAAACAAGCTCTGATCTGTCCTAACGCGCCCTGACCAGGGCTGCGTAAAGTTCATCCGGACTCAACCCGCCGCGCTGCGGCCAGATTGAAACTGCGATGAACGACACTTCGACATTGATGACGGGCGGCCAGCACGTGGTGCAAGCCCTGCTGGACCACGGCGTGGATACCGTATTCGGCGTGCCCGGCGAGAGCTACCTGGACGTATTGGACGCGCTGTACGCGCACCGCGACCGCATCCGGCTGGTGTCCTGCCGCCACGAAGGCGCGGCGGCATTCATGGCCGAAGCGCACGGCAAGCTGACCGGCCGCCCCGGCATCTGCATGGTCACGCGCGGCCCCGGCGCCACCAACGCCAGCATCGGCGTGCAGACGGCCTTTCAGGACTCCACCCCGCTTATCGTGCTGGTGGGCCAGGTCGGCAACGACATGGTCGAGCGCGAGGCGTTCCAGGAGATCGACTACCGCCGCATGTTCGGCCAGTTCACGAAGTGGGTGGCGCAGATCGACAGCGCCGCGCGCGTCACCGAATACCTGAACCGTGCGTTCTCCGTCGCCACGTCCGGCCGCCCCGGCCCGGTCGTCCTGGCGCTGCCCGAGGACATGCTGACCGACGTGGCCCCGGCCCTGCCCTGCGGCACGATCCAGGTGCCCCAGGCCTATCCGGCGCCCGACGCCCTGGCCAGCATGCGCACGCTGCTGGCGGGCGCCCAGCGCCCCCTGATGATCGTCGGCGGTTCAGGCTGGACCGACGCGGGACTGGCAAGCCTGACCCGCTTTGCCGAACTGAACGGCCTGCCCGTGGCGTGTTCGTTCCGCCGCCAGGATCTGTTCGACAACCACCACGCGCAATACGTGGGTGAGGTCGGCATCGGCGTGAACCCCGAGCTGGCCGAGGCGGTACGCCAGGCCGACGTCATCCTGGCGGTGGGCGCGCGCCTGGGCGAGATGGTGACGGGCGGCTATTCGCTGCTGCAATCGCCGGTGCCCAGCCAGACCCTGATCCACGTGCTGGCCAGCCCCGAAGAGCTGGGCCGCGTGTACCAGCCGGCCGTGAAGATCCAGGCCGGCATGGACGCCTTCGCCAAGACGGCGGTGGAGCTGGAGCCCGTGGACGCATCGCCGTGGCGCGCGTGGGCGCAGCGCCTGCACGACAACTACCTGCGCTACACCGAGCTGCCTGCCCCGCGCACGGGCCTGGACCCGGCGCGCGTCATTGCCGCGCTGCGCGACCAGCTGGACCCCAGCGCCATCCTGACCAATGGCGCGGGCAACTACAGCGCCTGGGCGCATCGTTACTACCGTTTCACCCACCCGCGCACACAGCTGGCGCCGACCAGCGGCGCGATGGGTTACGGCGTGCCGGCGGCCATCGCGGCCAAGCTGCGCCACCCCGACCGCCAGGTGATCTGCCTGGCGGGCGACGGCTGCTTCCTGATGACGTCGCAGGAGCTGGCAACCGTGAAGCAGCACCAGCTTGGCATCGTCTTCATCGTGTTCAACAACGGCATGTACGGGACGATCCGCATGCACCAGGAGGTGCACTACCCCGGCCGCACCATCGGCACGGACCTGTGCAACCCGGATTTCGTGGCGTATGCGCAATCGTTCGGCGTGACGGCCGAACGCGTACAGACGCATGAAGCCTTCACGCCCGCGCTGGCACGCGCGCTGGACAGCGGAACCCCATATCTGATCGAACTCAGCCTGGACCCGGAGGTGATCACGCCCCGGGCCACCCTGACGAGCCTGCGCGAAAAGGCGCGCACCGCCGGCGCCTGAGAGACCAGGCCCGGCAACCCATAAAAAAACCCAAAACACTGGAGAGAGACATGACGAAAACCCTGACCCCCGTGCGGCGCCTGGCCGCCACCGTTCTGATGGCCGCCGCGTCGCTGGGCACGGCCGCGACGGCCGCCGCGGCCGATTTCCCCGAACGCCCCTTGCGCATCATCGTGCCCTTCGCCGCGGGCGGGGCCACCGACGTGATCGCGCGCACCGTGGCGCAGGCCATGTCGACGCGGCTTGGCCAGCCCGTGGTGGTGGAAAACAAGGCGGGCGCCAACGGCAACATCGGTGCCGTGATGGCCGCCCGCGCCGAGCCCGACGGCTACACGCTGCTGATGGCCACGTCCAGCCACGCCATCAACGCCACGCTCTATCACAAGCTCGACTACAGCCTGACGCGCGACTTTGCCGGCCTGTCCAACCTGGCGTCGGTGCCGCTGCTGCTGGTGGTGAACCCCTCGGTGCCGGCCAAGACCCCGCAGGAACTGGCGGCCTATGCCAAGGCCAACGGCAACCGCGTGAACTACGCCTCGGGCGGCACCGGCACGGCTTCGCACCTGGCCGGCGCGCAGTTCAATTCGCTGGCCGGCGCGCAGATGACGCACGTGCCGTACAAGGGCGGCGCGCAGGCGCTCAACGACCTCATGGGCGGACAGGTCCAGATCATGTTCGCCAACCTGCCCGAAGTGCTGTCGCAGGTGCAGGCCGGGCGCCTCACGCCCATCGCGGTCACCGGCACGCAGCGCCATGCGGCGCTGCCCAACGTGCCCGCGTTCTCCGAGGCGGCCTACCCGGCCATGAACGCGCGGTCGTGGTTCGGCCTGTTCGTGCCGGCCGCCACGCCCGCGCCCGTGGTCGAGAAGCTGTCCAAGGCCGTCACCGACAGCGTCGCCGACCCGGCCGTGCAGGACAAGTTGAAGGGCCTGGGCGCCGACCCCGTGGGCGACGGCCACACCGCCTTCCAGAAATATGTGAACACCGAAGTGGAACGCTGGAGCGAGCTGGTCAAGCAGTCCGGCGCCACGGCCGAATAACACGCTTTCCGCTACCCCTATCAAGGATCAACATGCTTTACGACGTCCGTACCTACACGTGCCGCGCCGGCACCATCAAGAAACACCTGGCGCTCTATGCCGAGCACGGCTACGAGGTGCAGAGCCGCCATCTGGGCAAGCCGCTCGCCTACATGCAGACCGAAACCGGCAACGTCAACACCTACATGCACATCTGGGTGTATGACAGCGCCGCCGACCGCGAGGCCAAGCGCCAGGCGCTGCAGAAGGACCCGGCCTGGGCGACCTACCTGACCAAGAGCGCCGAAGCCGGCTACCTGATCAGCCAGGAAAACCGCCTGATGACGCCCACGGCGTTCTTCAAGCCGTGATGTAGCACGCAGCAGGCGGCGCTAGCCCGCCTGCTCTTCCTGCGGCCAGTCCCGCAGCACGGGCGCGTCCGGCGCGCCCGGTCCCACGTCGCGCAGATGGTCGTGCTGCAACAGCGCCATGCGGTAGGCATCGCGGTACGCGCCGTTGGAAAAGAACTCTTCCTTGAGCAGGCCTTCGATCTGGAAGCCGCACCGTTCGTAGATGTGCACGGCGGCGGTATTGTCCTTGTCCACCACCAGGTACACCTTGTGCAGGTTCAGCACCCGAAACGCATAGCCCACAGCAATGCGCGTCGCGGCCTTGGCGTAGCCCCTGCCCTGGTAGCTGGGCGCGATGATGATCTGGAATTCTGCTTGGCGATGGATGTAGTCGATCTCCACAAGCTCGACCAGCCCGGCCGGCTGCCCCGTGTCGTGCTCGATGATGAAGCGCCGCTCGTTCTGGTCGTGAAGGTGGCGGTCGTACAGCGCGACGAGTTCGTCATAGGCTTCGTACGGCTCTTCGAACCAGTAGCGCATGATGACGTCGTTATTGTTGATCTTGTGCACGAAGTGCAGGTCGCCGCGTTCGAGCGGGCGTAGTTTGATATCGGATGTGGCCGACATGGGTACCTCCGTGAGTCAGGGCATTGTATGCCGCGGCCGCGCGCGCAATCCGCATTGTCCCTGATGCCCGTGGCGCGCGCGTGCCGTTCAAATGCGCCGCATACACGGTATCCTGGACAGCTTCATGCGCCGGCTGTCGCGCGTCCGTCGCGCGCCGGGCGGCCCCCTCCACAGGAACCGAACATGCACATCCTGGTTGCTGGCTTCCAGCACGAGACCAACACCTTTGCGCCCTCCAAGGCGGGTTACGACAATTTCGTGCGCGGCGAAGGCTTTCCCGCGATGGTGCGCGGCGCGGACATGCTGGCGCTGCGCGAGGTCAACATCCCGGCCGGCGGCTTCATCAACGCGGTGGCGGCCGAGGGCCACACCGT
This sequence comes from Achromobacter sp. SLBN-14, assembly GCF_006715415.1. NCBI lineage: Bacteria > Pseudomonadati > Pseudomonadota > Betaproteobacteria > Burkholderiales > Alcaligenaceae > Achromobacter > Achromobacter sp. SLBN-14. The sequence continues at coordinate 122,811 of NZ_VFNE01000001.1, forward strand.
GCAGACGGTGATCTGGGCGGGCGCCAGCCCGTCGGCCCACGTGACGCGCGATGCCTACGAGCGCATTGCCGGCGAGATCCTGGACGCGGTGCGGGCTGGCGGCTTTGACGCCATCTACCTGGACCTGCACGGCGCCATGGTCACCGAGCACCTGGACGACGGCGAAGGTGAACTCCTGGCCCGCGTGCGCGAGATCGTGGGGTCTGGCGTGCCCGTGGTCGCCAGCCTGGACCTGCACGCCAACGTCACCGCGCGCATGCTGCAAAGCGCGGACGGCCTGGTCGCGTTTCGCACCTATCCGCACGTGGACATGGCCGATACCGGCGTGCTGGCCGCGCGGCTGCTGATGGCGCGCATTCAGGCCGGAGAACAATGGACCCGCAGCGAGCGCCGCCTGCCCTTCCTGATTCCCATCAACGGCATGTGCACGATGCTGCAACCCTCGCAGGGCGTGTACGCGCTGCTGAGCGAACTGGAACAGACGCCGGGGGTTGCCTCCATCTCTTTCGCGCCGGGCTTTCCGGCGGCGGATTTCCCGGAGTGCGGGCCGGTGGTGTGGGCCTACGGCACGGACGCCGCCGCGGTCGAAGCCGTCACCGAATCGCTGTATGCGCGCGTGCTGGAACTGGAACCCGAGTGGTCGCCTGATTTCCTGGAACCGGCCGAAGCCGTGCGCCGCGCGCAGGCCCTCGCAGCCGGCGCCACGCGGCCCGTCGTGATCGCCGACACGCAGGACAACCCCGGCGCTGGCGGCGACGCCAACACCACCGGCATGCTGCGCGCGCTGGTGCAAGCCGACGCGCAGAATGCGGCGCTGGGCTTGCTGTACGACCCTGAGGCGGTGCGTCAGGCAACCGAGGCTGGCGTCGGCGCCACGGTGGCGCTCAGCCTGGGCGGGCAATCCGGCGTCGCGGGCGACGCCGCCTTCGAAGGCGAATTTGTGGTCGAGGCGTTATCGGACGGCAAGCTGCGATTTGACGGGCCGATGATGAACGGCATGGACGTGGACCTGGGCGCGACGGCCACGCTGCGGATCGGCGGCGTGCGGGTGGTGGCCAGCGCCGGCAAGGCGCAGATGCTGGACCGCAACCTCTTCCGCGTCGGCGGCGTGCAGCCCGAACAGATGGCGATCCTGGTGGTGAAAAGCTCGGTGCATTTCCGGGCCGACTTCCAGCCGATTGCGCACGAGGTGCTGGTGGCCAAGGCGCCCGGCCCGATGCAGGCGGATCCCGCGGATCTGCCGTGGACGCGGCTTGAGCCCGGGATGCGGGTGCGGCCGCAGGGGCAGCCGTTCAGGGCGGCGTGAAAACGACATGGCCGGCGCGAAGGCGCCGGCCATTGCAGACAAGGCCGCCACGGCGGCCGCGCTTGGGCGGTATTACTTCAGCTTGCCCTGCGGGCTGACGAAGTCTTCCAGCGTCAGTCCCTTTTCCTTCAGGATCGCTTCCAGCAGCGGTTGCAGCTTGCCCAGGCTTTCCTGGACGGTTTCGCGCACGGTGTCGACGATGACCTGCGTGCTGCGTTCGATCTCGATGTTGACCGCATCGCCCACCTGCTTGTCCTCGAAGACCGTCGTGCGGCGCGTCTCGGGAATCAGCCAGACCTCGAACCAGCCCTCGGCGCGGTTCACTTCCGACACGGTGAGGCTGGCGCCGTTGATGGCGATGTAGCCCTTGGCGAACACGTATTTGCGAAAGGCCTCGGGGATGCTGAAGCGCATCAGGCGATTGGTGTCCGACGATTTCACCATCAGCACCTGCGAGGTGAAGTCCACGTGGCCGGACAGCGGATGGCCGCCGATCTCGGCGCCGTCCTTGGCCGCGCGCTCCACGTTCGCGCTGTCGCCCTCGGCATAGCTGCCCAGCGTGGTGATCGCCAGGCTTTGCAGCATGACATCGAACGTGGCCTGGTTCTCGGACAGGATTTCCGTGACGGTCAGGCAGACGCCGTCCGTCGAGACGCTGGCGCCGATGGCCAGGTCAGTGCAGAAACCAGGGGGAAAATCCAGCGTGAAGGTGCGCAGGCCTTCGCGATCCGCGATCTTTGCGATCTTCGCGGTGCCTTGAACAATACCGGTGAACATACGGATCCTGAATGCGGGGCGGCAGGCCCCGGAAGCAAAACATCAACGTTAACCGATATTTTGCCCGGGTCCTGGGTCAGAGCCGCCGCCCCGCCCCGCGATCAGTGGCGGATCGCGATGGTCTTCAAGGACGTGAAGCCGTACAGCGCCTCAAAGCCCTTCTCGCGGCCGTAGCCCGACTGGCGCGAACCGCCGAACGGCAGCTCCACGCCGCCGCCCGCGCCGTAGTTGTTGACGAACACCTGGCCCGCGCGCAGCTTGCGCGCCAGGCGCATCTGGCGGCCGCCATCGCGCGTCCACACGCCGGCCACCAGGCCGTACAGCGTGCCGTTGGCGATTTCCAGCGCTTCTTCCTCGGTGTCGAAGACCATGGCGGCCAGCACCGGGCCGAAGACTTCTTCCTGCGCCAGGCGGCTGTCCGGCGGCACGTCGCGGAACAGGACGGGCGGCTGGTAGAAGCCGGCCTCGGGCGTGCCGTCCTTCAGCTTGCCGCGCGCCGCGACCTTCATGCCTTGCGCTTCGGCTTCGGCCAGGAAGCCGCGCACGCGGTCCTGCTGGCGCGCGTTGATCAGCGGACCCACATCCAGGTCGGCCGCCGCCGGGCCGGTCACCGTGGCCGAGAACGCGTCGGACAGGCGCTTGAGCACGGTCTCGTACACGCCGCGCTGGATCAGCACGCGGCTGCCGGCCGAGCACGTCTGGCCGGCGTTCTGGATGATGGCGCCCAGCAGCACCGGCATCGCGGCGTCCAGGTCGGCGTCGTCAAACACGATCTGCGGCGACTTGCCGCCCAGCTCCAGCGTGACGGGCACGTGGTTTTCGGCGGCGGCATGCGCGACCATCTTGCCCGTCTGCGGCGAGCCCGTGAACGAAATGTGATCGATGCCGGGATGCGCGGACAGCGCGGCGCCCGCCTCATGGCCGTACCCGGTGACGATGTTCAGCGCGCCGGCGGGCAGGCCCACTTCAGCGGCAATCTCGGCCAGCTTCAGGAGGGACAGGCAAGCGTCCTCGGCGGGCTTGACCACGCAGGCATTGCCCGCGGCCAGTGCCGCGCCGACGCTGCGGCCGAAGATCTGCAGGGGGTAGTTCCACGGCACGATGTGGCCGGTCACGCCGTGGGGCTCGCGCACGGTCAGCACCGTGAAGCCGGGCGTGTAGGGAATGGTCTCGCCGTGCAGCTTGTCGACCGCGCCGGCATAGAACTCGAAGTAGCGCGCCACCGCGGCGGCGTCGGCGCGCGCCTGCTTGATGGGCTTGCCCGTGTCGGCCGACTCCAGCTGCGCCAGTTCCTCCTGGCGGTCCAGCAGCGCGAAAGCGATCTTCATCAACAGGCGGCTGCGCACGGCGGGCGCCATCTGGCCCCACTCGCCCTCGAAGGCCTGGCGGGCGGCCTTGACGGCACGGTCCACGTCCGCCTCGTTCGAGCGGGCCAGTTCCTCGAAAGGCTTGCCATCGGACGGGTTCAGGACGGGAATGGTTTCACCGGTGGCCGCGGCCACCCATTGGTTGGCGATAAAGTTCTTCTGAGTCACGATGTGCGGAGTAAAGTAGCGGCCGAACGGCCGGTTGGGGGAATCTGCGTGTCTCCAGGCGCTTGCCGGCAGAGAGCCAGCCGCGCCGCCAGCGCGTCATGCGCGCAGGCGTTGTGGTGTGATGGCAAGGTACGGGAGCCCTCTGTAACTTGTCAATTGGAATGACAGCTTTTATCCCAAGGTTCAGGATATTTTTCTGGATGATCGGGTTATCCCTAATCTTTCAGGGGCTTAGGGCCCTGCGGGGAAGTCATGCCGCATGACAACCCGTCCCCACTTCAAGGAGCGTCCGATGAGCAACGTGCGTGACCCGCAGCTGGAATCGCTGCTGGCCGCGGCCACCCGCCCCCGTCCCGAACTGGACGTTCTGGCCGAGGTGGCGTCCGGCCTGGGCTACGTGCGCGCCGAGCGTTTTGCCGAGCGCGTCTACGAAAGCCTGTTCTACGCGATCGCCACCGGCAAGATCGCGCCCGGCAACAAGCTGCCGACCGAACTGGAACTGGCCGCCCTCTTCGAGGTGTCGCGGCCGGTCGTGCGCCAGGCGCTGGACCGCCTGCGCGAAGACCAGCTCGTGGACTCGATCCGCGGGTCCGGCACCTACGTGAAGTCCAAACCGGACCTGATGGGCGGCATGCCTGCCGTGGACCCCGCGCGCCGCGTGGGCCATATCCTGGAAGGCCTGGAACTGCGCATGGTGATCGAGCCCGAATGCGCCCACCTTGCCGCGCTGCGCCGCACGCCCGAAGACCTGCAGGAAATGGACCGCATGCTGACCGGCTACGAAGAGGCCGACGCGTCCGGCGCCATCGCCCACCATCACGACTACGGGTTTCACCGCGCCATTGCGTCCGCCACCGGCAACCAGCGCTTCGTGCAGGTCCTCAAGTCGCTGGAGTACGACGTCAGCCACGCCGTGAACGTCATGCGCCACCTGGTCCACAGCGAACCCTGGAAGCGCACGCGCGCCGCCATCGACGAACATCGCCACATCTATAAACTGATCCGCGATCAGGATGCCGAGGGCGCCCGCAACGTCATGCGCGCCCATATCGAAAAAGCCCGCAGCCGCATGCTCAACAGCGGCTCGGAACACTAAGCAGGAAGCTTCAATTCATGTCATTGCAACGCCCGCAACCCACCCTGGCCCAGCAACTCGTGATCGTCACCGGCGCCAGCCGCGGCCTGGGCGCCGCCATCGCGCAGGCCTTTCTGCGTGAAGGCGCCAAGGTCGTCATCAACTTCCTGAACAGCGCCGACCGCGCGCAGGCCCTTGCTGCCACCGCCCCGGACCGCGCCCTGGCCGTGCAGGCCGACGTGCGCGACCCCGCCGCCGTCGCCGCCATGGTCGCCCGTGCCAGCCAACATTTCGGCCAGCCGGTACACACCATCGTCAACAACGCGCTGCCCGCCTTCCAATTCAATGGCGATGCCCGCCCCCACGCCGACACGCTGGACTGGGCACAGATGAACGCCCAACTCGAAGGCAGCGTGCGCGCCGCGCTGAACACCACCCAAGCCGCCCTGCCCGGCATGCGCGCTGCCGGCGGCGGACGCATCATCAACGTCGGCACCAACCTCGTCCAGAACCCGGTCGTGCCCTACCACGACTACACCGCCGCCAAGGCCGCTCTGCTGGCCTTCACCCGCACGCTGTCGCACGAGCTGGGCGCTGACGGCATCACCGTCAACATGGTGTCCGGCGGCCTGCTGCGCACCACCGACGCCTCCGCCGCCACCCCCGACGCCGTCTTCGACATGATCGCCGCCGGCACTCCGCTGCGCGAGGTCACCACGCCGGAACAATTCGCCGACGCGGTCCTGTTCTTCGCCAGCCCGTGGTCGCGCGCGGTGACCGGGCAAAACCTGATTGTGGATGGCGGATTGGTCAAGGGTTGACCGTCACCTCCGGGTTGCCCCCCCCCCGGATGGCGCCAACGCGTCGTGTGTTACGGTGGACCGGCAATCCACCGCAACCCAGGAGGCAAGATGAAGACACAGATCAGTTATCGAAAGCTCGACGGCAGCGACGGCGTGGCGCTGGTCAATGGCGGGATCTCCGATAGCCAGCAGGCGAAGCAGGAACTGGCAAATTGGCTGGACTTGCCGGCGGCGGACGCGGCGGGCGGAAATCCGGACGATGTCGACGGCCGACTGCGGCGCGGCGGCATCGACCCGGGCTCGGTCGAGTTCAATCACATCAGTGAGTAGCAAAAGAAAAACCCCGATTCGCAGGAATCGGGGTTTTTGCTTGAAGGGGTCAGACACCTTGCGGCGGCGGTGGGGCTTCGCTGGCCGGTGTCTGACACCCGTTGAGACGCCGCCACGAACTGAAGATCGTCTCCCCAGGGTGTCAGACACCTTGCGGCAATGGCGGAGCTTCGCTGGCCGGTGTCTGACACCCGTTGAGACGCCGCCACGAACTGAGGATCGTCTCCCCAGGGTGTCAGACACCTTGCGGAGTTCAGCAAGCAGAAGAAGACAGCATGAGCGGGTATCATCTGGCCTTATCCCCGGCGAATGCCAACCACGCCCCGGATGCGTAGCCAGATGAGTAGCTAGACCGGGGTTTTGGAAGGCGCCACCGCCAAGAACCGCCTGAATAAACGGTCTGAAGAAAACATGAAACTCGCCACCTGGAACGTCAACTCCCTGAACGTGCGCCTGCAACAGGTCCTGGACTGGCTCGCCGCCAATCCCGTCGACGTGCTGTGCATCCAGGAGCTCAAGCTCACCGACGACAAGTTCCCCGAGGCGGCGTTCAAGGAAGCCGGCTATCACGCCGTCTGGGCCGGCCAGAAAACCTACAACGGCGTCGCGATCATCTCGCGCATGCCCGGCACGACGATGGTGCGCAACATTCCCGGCTTCGAGGATTCGCAGCAGCGCGTGCTGGCCCTGACCTTCCCCAGCCCCGAAGGCGACGTGCGCGTCGTCTGCGCCTACTGCCCGAACGGCCAGTCGGTCGGTTCCGACAAGTATGCCTACAAGCTGGAATGGTTCGAAGCCATGCGCAAGTGGCTGGCCGGCGAGATCAAGCAATTCCCCCGCCTTGCCGTGCTGGGCGACTACAACGTCGCCCCGGCGGACGAAGACGTGCACAACCCCGAAAAGTGGGAAGGGCAGGTCCTGGTGTCCGAACCCGAACGCCAGGCGCTGCGCTCGCTGCTGGACCTGGGCCTGACCGATTCGTTCCGGCTGTTCGAACAGCCGGAAAAGTCGTTCAGCTGGTGGGACTACCGCCAATTCGCCTTCCGCCGCAACGCCGGCCTGCGCATCGACCACGTGCTGCTGTCCGCCCCGCTGGTCAAGCGCTGCGTCGCCTGCGTCATCGACAAGGAACCCCGCCGCAACGAGCAGCCCTCGGACCACGCCCCGGTCATCGCCACCCTGCAATTCGTTTGAAAAAATTCGGTCCGGCGCATGTTGCGCACCCAGGCCGAATTCCTGTATATTTCTGCTCTTGCTTGATTTGGGGCGGTAGCTCAGCTGGGAGAGCGTCGCGTTCGCAATGCGAAGGTCGGGAGTTCGATCCTCCTCCGCTCCACCAAATTCCAGACGGAAAAGCCTTGGACACTTTTGTGTGCCAAGGCTTTTTTGTTTCTGTGCGTCTGATTTGCTTCGTGTAGGCGTTGGCCGCCGTCGCTGGCGGGCCCAGAATGTTCGCCATCGGGCCGCAATGGCCGAGCGGACTCTCTTTATGCCTTTCATCAAACTTCAGCACACGTCCGAACCGCGGTATACCGCAGCGGGAGATCGCGTAGCCGAGCAAAGTCGCAGTAGCGATTTGAGCCTCTTCGACAATCCCGCCCCAGCCGTCCGGCCAAGCCGCCAGACATGCCTAGGCTCGCTACTGGCAGCCATCGCTCATGAAGCCGGCCCACTAAGTGACGAGGAGGTCGAAATCTTCAATCTTGTTCGGGACAAGACGCCTGCCAAGCCCATGCCTATCCGCTAGGCCCCTCCCCTCAAACCCGCTCCTGATCCAGCCTGCGCACCGCCCCGCTCAGCGTCGCAAAATCAAACTCCTTGCGCCCACGCATCACAAGCCGGATCAACACCGTCGTCACCACCGGCACAAACGCCGCCAGCAGGAACGATTCCAGCAGGAAAACAGGCTTGTCGCCCGGTGCGGGAAAGAAGAACAGGCCGGCGATAAGGCCGGTGATGGTCGAGAGCGTGGCGGTGAAGCCGTCATGCTTGCGGCTGAAAAGGCCGTAGAACACCGGGAACGCGGCGGCCGAGCACAGCAGGTCGGCCAGCAGGAACAGGTACAGCACGCTGTAGCCCTGCGAGGCCACGATCATGACGGGAATGGCCATCAGCAGCACCAGCGAGCGCGCCAGGCGCTTCATGGTGCCGGCGGTGGCGTTGGGCATCAGGCGGCGCAGATCGACCGCGATGATGCTGGTCACCGCGCTGATGGCGGTGTCGGCGGTGCTCATGACCAGCGCCAGGCCCAGCGGGATCAGGGCGATGACGAACCACACCGGAGCGTGCGGCATGATGACGCTGAATAGCGCAATGGAACTGTCGCCCGCCGGGGCCAGGCCGACAAACGCCAGGCCGAACAGGCCCATCAGGAAGATGAACGGCGCCACCAGCACGCCGCCCAGCAGAAAGCCGTTGCGCATCGTGCGCGCGTCGCGCGCGGCGTAGATGCGTTGCCAGTTGCCCTGGTGGAAGATGCCGGTCAAGAGGATGGCGACAAAGAAGGTCAGGCCGGCTTTCACGCCCACCGGGTCGGTTACATCCAGCAGTTGCGGCGCCTTGGCCTGCAGCGCTTCGATGGTGGGCAATGCGCCGCCGGCCGCCTGCCAGCCCACGACGCACAACACCACCAGCAGCGGCACGATGATCATCATCTGCACCTGATCGGTGAAGATCGAAGAGCGCAGCCCGCCGTAGGTGGTGTAGAGCAAGGTCGTCCCCATCACGATGGCGGCCGTGGTCCACAGCGGCACGGGCGCCAGCATCGCGACCAGCTTGGCGATGGCCGTGACCTCGGCGGACAGCGCGATGAAGAGATAAAACAGCATGATGAACAGCGCCAGGCCATACATGGGCCGGCCGTAGCGCGCCATCAGGAATTCCGTCAGCGTGTGACCGTGCGGGATCAGTTCGCGCATGCGGCGTCCCAGCGGAATCATGACCAGCCGCGGCGACATCGAGCCCAGCGCGTAGCCGATCACGGCCGCCAGGCCGCCCCAGGTGGCCGCCTGCGCGGGCGAGAAAAGAATCCAGGCGCCCAGCGTGGACGCCATCAGCGTGAGGATCGTGCCAAACGACCCCTGGCTGTTGCGCGCGACGATGTAGTCTTCGAGCGTGCTGCGCTTGCGCCGGGTGTACAGCACGCTGGCCACGGCGAAGCCGCCCGAGAACAGCAACAGCCATATCAGGGCGGTGGTTTGGGTCAACATGAAGGTCGGTCCTCCCGCGGGCGGCCTGCGGCCACACGCGTAACGCGGCGGCCCGCCGTCGGAAGGCCGCAAGATGAGTGGAATCAGGGAGGGCGCGCGAGACTTGCGGAGTCCTTCCCTTCGCCGGCATTACCCGGATCAGGTTCAAAGGGTTACCGCGTTGCCGCGGAATCTCAGCCCATGCAGGGCTCCCCCAGGAATTGCCGCAAGGTTAGGAGAGCGGCGCGGCGATGTCAACGCGCGGCGCAGGCCGGTGTGGCGGGCGGGGGTGGCTGGCAAGGGTGGCGGGCGCCCGCGCGGGCGATTTATGCTAATTTCGCCCGCTTGCGGCACCGGCGGGCGTGCCGGACGCGGCAACCGATGACGCCAACGAAGACCTGATCGCCATGATGCACCTGAACCTGTTCATTTTCGGCTGCGGCCACCACCGCGCGGCCTGGCGCCACCCGGACTCGGCGGCAGAGCGGCTGGGCGACATTGCCTATTACGAAAGCCTGGCGCGCACGGCCGAACGCGGCAAGCTGGACGCCATCTTCTTTGCCGACGGCCAGTCGATGGACAACATCGGCGACGGTCCGCGGTGGTACCTGGAACCGCTGACCACGATGGCAGCCATCGCCCGCGCCACCACGCGCATCGGCCTGATTAGCACGGTATCCAGCACGTTCTTCACGCCCTTTCATGCGGCGCGCATGGTGGCCTCGCTGGATCACATCTCCGGCGGCCGCATGGGGTGGAACGTGGTGACGTCGATGTTCGATGCCGAAGCGCGCAACCACGGCTACGAAGCCATGCCCGGCCACGACTGGCGCTACGCGCGCGCCGAGGAGTTTGTCGACGTCGCACTGCGGCTGTTCGACTCGTGGGACGACGACGCCCTGGCCATCGACCGCAACGGTTACTTTGGCGTGCCCGACCGCCTGCACAAGATCGATCACCACGGCGAACATTTCCTGGTGGACGGCCCGTTGACCGTGCCGCGACCGCCGCAAGGCCATCCGGTGCTGTTCCAGGCGGGCGCCTCGGACCAGGGCCGCGATCTGGCGGCGCGGCGCGCGGAAGCCATCTACGCGGTGGCCTACGACCTGCCGGCCGCGCAAGCCTATTACCGCGACATCAAGCAGCGGGTGCAGGCCGCGGGCCGCGACGCCTTCGTGCCGATCATGCCCGGGCTGGTGACCTATGTCGGCTCGTCCGAAGCCGAAGCCCGCGCCAAGCAGCGCGAACTGGACGAGCTGCTGCCCGCGGACGCCTCGCTGCGACAGCTGGGGATGTTCGTCCTGCAGGATTGCTCGGGTTGGGAACTGGACGCCCCCGTGCCGCCCCTGCCCCCCTTGTCCGAGTTCAAGGGGCCCAAGGGCCGTTACGCGACGATCCTGCGCATCATCGAAACCGAACAGCCCACGGTGCGCCAGTTACTGGGCAGGCTGGCCGCGGGCGGCGGGCACTGCACGATGGTGGGAACACCAGAGCAGATCGCCGACCGGATGGAACACTGGTTCAGGAACGAAGGCGCCGACGGCTTCAATCTCATGCCCCCGTCACTGCCGGGCGGCATCGACGATTTCGTGGAACAGGTGGTGCCGGTGCTGCAAAAGCGCGGGCTGTTCCGCAAAGACTACGAACACGCCACGCTGCGCGGGCATCTGGGATTGGAACGGCCGGGAAGCGGCGTTCCACGTTGAGCTGTTTTGCCATTTCGCGCCTCCGCCCCCAATCTTGACTTTTATCAATTAGCGCCACGACTCAACTGTTAGCGTAAATCCTCGCTGGTCAGGGTATGTGAGATCGGGGGCCGCCATGATTGATAACCTGAGTAAGCTTGTGGGGTATTTACTGCGTCACGCCGCTGTGGTGGTGGGGCTGATCCTTGCCACCGCGGGAATGGCGGCCGCGCAGCAGTCCAATGCGCCACCGGGCTCTCCCGCGGCCACGCGAACGATCGACGGACGGCAGTTGCCTGCTCCCAGCATGCCGTTTGGCGGCAAGATCGAACGCAACGCGATGCAGTCGACTCCGTACTGGCAGGCCCGCATTGCCCCGCCCGAGGGCGCGCCGAACGTACTCTTGATCATCACCGATGACGTGGGTTTCGGCGCACCGTCCACCTTTGGTGGCGTCATCCCGACGCCGGCGCTGGACAAGGTCGCCGCGATGGGCTTGCGCTACACCAACATGCATTCCACTGCGCTTTGCTCGCCAACACGGGCCGCTCTCATCACCGGGCGCAACCACCATTCTTCCGGCTTCGGCGTCATCTCGGAACAGGCAACCGGCTACCCGGGCTACGACAGCGTCATCACCCGGGACAAGGCGACAGTCGGCAGGATCCTGAAGGACAACGGCTACAACACATCGTGGTACGGCAAGAATCACAACACGCCGGGCTATCAGGTCAGCATGGCGGGGCCATTCGACCAGTGGCCCATCGGCATGGGTTTCGACTATTTCTACGGCTTCATGGGCGGCGACACAAGCCAGTGGACGCCCGGAAACCTATTCCGTAACACAACGCAGATATACCCGTTTGAAAACCAGAAAGGCTTCAATCTGATTACCGCGATGGCGGACGAAGCCATCGATTACATGTCCCAACTGAATATGCTGTCGCCCGATCAGCCCTGGCTGATTTACTTTGCGCCAGGGGCCACCCACGCGCCGCATCATCCCACGCCGGAGTGGATCAAAAAAATCGAGGACATGCACCTCTTCGATGAAGGCTGGAACAAGCTGCGGGACACGATCTTCGCCAATCAGAAAAAGCTCGGTGTGATTCCACAGACGGCGCAGCTGACCCCATGGCCATCGGACCTCCTGAAAAACTGGGACCAGCTGACGGAAGACGAAAAGAAACTGTTTATCCGGCAGGCCAATGTCTACGCCGCTTACCTCGCCTATTCCGACGCCGAAATCGGCCGGGTGATCCAGGCGGTAGAGGACTCGGGTGAATTGGACAATACGCTCATCATCTACATTTCGGGCGACAACGGTTCGTCGGCGGAGGGCACGATGCAAGGCACGCCGAACGAGGTGGCGATGTTCAACGGCGTCGAGGTGCCGGTCAGCGTGCAGTTGAACGACTATTACGACCTCTGGGGCTCCGAACATACCTACAACCACATGGCCGTCCCCTGGTCCTGGGCTTTCGACACCCCCTTCAAGTGGACCAAACAGATTTCCTCTTACTTTGGCGGCACCCGGCAAGGCATGGCAATCGCGTGGCCAAAGGTAATCACCGACAAAGGCGGCATACGCAACCAGTTCGCGCATGTCATCGACATCGCCCCGACGATACTGGAGGCCGCGGCCATTCGAGAACCCTCGGTGGTGGATGGCATTGCACAAAGTTCGATGGAAGGCTCAAGCCTGGTTTATACGTTCGATGCGGCGAACGCCAACGCGCCCGCTCGCCATCTCACTCAATACTTCGAGATGTTTGGCAACTTCGCCATTTACCACGACGGCTGGATGCTGGTGGACAAGGTCAGCCGTCCGTCATGGGTGACGACAGGGCCGCAGGACGTCAATCCAGCCAAGGCCGAGTGGGCGCTTTACGACATCAATACGGACTGGACCCAAAACCACGACGTGGCTGCCCGCCATCCCGATAAGGTCAAGGAGCTGGAAGCGATTTGGTGGCGGGAAGCCAAGAAGTACAACGTGATGCCGCTCGACGCCTCGGTGGTAAGCCGCCTGGTCACCCCACGTCCGTCGACCACCGCGGGGCGCTCGACGTTCACGTTTCCCGGCAGGATGACCGGCATCTCGAATGGCGTCGCCCCTTCCATCCTGAACGCCTCTTACACCTTCACCGCAGAAGTGACTGTGCCGCAGGGCGGCGGCGAAGGGATGATCATCACGCAGGGCGGCCGCTTCACCGGCTACGGCTTGTTCGTCAACAAGGGCAAGCCTACTTTTGTCTGGAATCTGTTTGGCCTGCAAAAGGTGGTTTGGGAAGCGGCCGAACCCTTGGCGCCAGGCAAACACACGCTGGCGTTCGATTTCAAATATGACGGGCTCGGCGCGGAGACGCTCGCCTTCAATGACTTCAGCGGGATTGGACAAGGCGGTACAGGGGAATTGAAGGTCGACGGCGCCGTCGTGGCGACGCAAAAGATGAAGAACACGGTCCCGCTCATCCTCGCCTGGGACGAGAACATGGATATCGGCTCGGACACCGGCACGCCGGTTGACGACGCGGCGTACGCAGTGCCTTTCGCTTTCACGGGAACCATCGACAGCTTGAAACTAACCGTCGACCGGCCGCAACTGAGTGACGCCGACCGGGCCCGGCTTGAGCAGGCGTTAAAGAAGGCTTCGGAGTGATGCCATTGGCGCAGGCGAGCCTACCTACAGATTGGGGTACGTGCCCACGATCTCCAGCACGCCATTGATGACGAACTGCACCCCCATGCAGACCAGCAGAAAGCCCATGACCCGCGAGATGGCCTCGACGCCGCTCTTGCCGATCACGGCCACGATGCGGCCCGCCCAATGCAGGCAGATCCAGAACAGCAGCCCCAGCAGCGAGAACACGATGACGGGCGCCACGGCGACCACCCAGCGCACATAGTCGGGCGCAATGGCGGAATCGACCGAGGATGCGCCGCTGATGATCATCGCGATCGTGCCCGGGCCGGCGGTGCCCGGCAGCGCCAACGGCACGAAGGCGATGTTCGGGCTTTCGCGTTCCAGCGCATCGGCCGTGGCTTCGGCCTCCAGGGCGCGTGGATGGTCCGACGGAAACAGCATGCTGAAGCCGATGGTGACCACGATGAGCCCGCCCGCGATGCGCAATCCGGGGATGGAAATGCCGAACGTGTGCATCAAGAGCGCGCCGGCGTAGTACGTCACCAGCATGATCCCGACGACATAGAACGCCGCCTGGGTCACCTGCTTCTGCCGTTCCTTGAACGGAATCTGGTTTCCGAGCGACAGCAGCAGCGTCATGGAAGTCAGCGGATTGGCCAGCGGCAGCATCAGCGCCAGACCCAGGCTGACCAGCTTGCCCAGTTGAATCAGTTCATCGATCATGAAGGCTCGCTAGAGTGTGCGAGCCATCTACTCTACCTCACCCTGCCCGGCGGTTTGCTGCCGCACGGTCAGGTAGCCGGTGCGTCCCCCCGCGTCCGCGCCTTGGTCAAGGCGTTCAGCATCGTCCCGGCTAATCATCAGCATCCATTAAACTGATGCAATTCCCGCGGCGGGCCGCGCTGCCTAGCATACAAGCGCCCGCCGCCCGCGGTTCTGCCGCGGCGCATTGCCATTGCCACCCGGAGTTTCTCTTGAGCGACATCTATCACTTCAGCCGCGGCACCGCCCCGCTGCTGATCTCCATTCCCCACCTCGGCAGCCAGATTCCCGAGGCGCAACAGCCGCAAATGACGTCCGTCGCCCTGCAGTCGGGCGACACGGACTGGCACCTGGACACCCTGTACCAATTTGCCCAGGCGCTGGGCGCCTCCGTGCTGGGCGCGCGCTATTCGCGCTACGTGGTCGACCTGAACCGTCCGCCCAACGACGAAAGCCTGTATCCCGGGCAGACCAAGACCGGCCTGTGCCCCACCCAGGCGTTTCGCGGCGATGCCCTGTACCAGAACGAGACCGTGTTGACCGACGCCGAACGCGCCCAGCGGCTGGAGGCATACTGGAAGCCGTATCACGCCAAGCTGCGCGAAGAGCTCGACCGCATCAAGGCCGAGCACGGCACGGTGCTGCTGTGGGAAGCCCACTCGATCGCCAGCGTCCTGCCGCGCCTGTTCGACGGCAAGCTGCCGGACCTGAACATCGGCACGTCCGACGGCGCGTCCTGCGCGCCCGATATCCTGGCCGCCGTGCAAGGCCGGCTGGACGCGTGCACCGACTACACCTGGGCCGTCAACGGCCGCTTCAAGGGCGGCTACATCACGCGCCACTACGGCGCCCCGGCGGACAACGTCCACGCCATCCAGCTCGAGATGTGCCAGTCCACCTACATGGACGAAACGTACCCGTACGGCTATCGCCCCGACCTGGCCGGCAAGGTCATTCCGGTGGTCGAAGGCATGGTGACTGCCGCGCTGCGCCAGACCACCGCGCGCCAGCGCTAACCCCCCTCCCCTCGCAGCCGGACGCCAACGCCATGACCCGCTTTTCGTTCAGCACCACGGAAAACTATCCGGAATGGAACCTGCTGCTGACCTGGGTGGCGGTCGTGGAGGCCGCGTCGGTGTCCGGCGCGGCGCGGCTGCTGGGGTTCTCGCAGGCGGCGGTGTCGCAGCGGATCAAGCAGCTTGAGGCCGCGATGTCGACCGAACTGCTGGACCGCAGCACCCGCCCGGCCCGGCCCACGCCGGCCGGCGAGCTGCTGTTCGAACACGCCGCGCGGCTGCTGGCGCAGGCCGGCGACATGACCGAGAGCGTGCGCAACCTTAGCCGGGCCAAGCGCAACATCGTGCGTTTCGGTTGCGTGGATTCCTTTGCAGGCACGTTGGGGCCCACGCTGATCCATGGCCTGTCCGGCGCGTCGCGCCAGATCCGGCTGTGGTCGGGCATCACGCCCGTGCTGGACAAGCAGCTGGAGGACCGGCAGCTGGACCTCGTCGTCACCACCAGCGCGTCCGCGGGCAAACCCAACATCCGCAAGTACAGCCTGTTCAGCGAGCCCTACGTGCTGATCGTTCCGCGCTCGATGAACATGGACCGGATCGATACGCTCAAGGAATTGGGCAAGCGCGCGCAGTTCATCCGCTACAGCGCGCGTTCGTTCATCGGCGCCGAGATCGACCGGCTGGTCGAGTCGCACGGCGTGACGATTGAACGCACCTACGAATTCGATAACACCGACCCGCTGCTCAGCCTGGTCACGGCAGGCCTGGGTTTTGGCATCAGCACGCCGCTGTGCATCTGGCAGTCGCGCCACTTTCTGGACCAGTTGCGCGTGCTGCCGCTGGCGCCCTATCTGGGCGCGGCGCGGGCCGACGATCCCAGCCTGTCGCGCACGCTGTTCCTGGCCGCGCGCCAGCAGGAAGTGGGCAAGCTGCCCTTTGAGGCCCGCGACGTGATCCTGATGGCCATGGAGCGCCTGATCCAGAAGGAACTCGCGCCGGCCCTGGGGCTGCCGCCAGCCACGCTGTGGCGTAGCCTGCGGCGTTGACGCCCGATTACGGCAGCGATGCCGTCAGCGCTGGCACGGCCTCGAACAGGTCGCCGACCAGCCCGTAGTCGGCCACGCCGAAGATCGGCGCATCGCCGTCCTTGTTGATGGCCACGATGACCTTGGAATCCTTCATGCCGGCCAGATGCTGGATGGCGCCCGAGATGCCGACTGCCACGTACAGCTCCGGCGCGACGATCTTGCCGGTCTGGCCGACCTGCCAGTCGTTCGGCGCGTAGCCCGCGTCCACCGCGGCGCGCGAGGCGCCCAGAGCGGCGCCCAGCTTTTCGGCCAGCGGATCCAGCAACTTGAAGTTCTCGGCGCTGCCCAGGCCGCGTCCGCCCGAGACCACGGCGCGGGCGCCGCCCAGGTCGGGGCGTTCGGACACCGCGATCTCGCGGCTGACAAATCGCGCCAACCCGCTTGCAGCGACGGCTTCGACCGTTTCCACCGTGGCGCTGCCGCCCTCGGCGGGCGCGGCGTCGAAGGCCGTGGGCCGGATGGTGGCGACGATAACCGGGTAACCGCTCTTGACCGTTGCGATGGCATTGCCGGCGTAGATGGGACGCTTGAACGTATCGGGCGCCAGCACTTCAATGACATCCGATATCTGCGCCACGTCCAGCAAGGCGGCGATGCGCGGCGCCACGCCCTTGCCCTGCGCCGTCGCGGGCAGGAACAGGTGCGAGTAGCCGGGGGCAAGCGCGACCGCCTGCGCGGCCAGGGCTTCGGGCAAGCCATCGGCAAGCTGCGGCGCTTGCGCCAGCAGCACCTTGTCCACCCCGGCAACGCGCGCGGCGCCGTCGGCCACGGGCTGCGCGTCGCCGCCCGCCACCAGCACGTGGACGGGCATGCCCAGCCGGGTGGCCGCGGCGATGGTGTTGAGCGTGGCGCCAGTGAGCGCCCGATTGTCGTGTTCGGCAATAACAAGGACCGTCATCAGATCACCTTGGCTTCGTTCTTCAGTTTGTCGACCAGCGCGGCCACGTCCGCCACCTTGATGCCGGGCGCGCGCGCCGCGGGTTCCTCGACGCGCAGCGTCTGCAGGCGGGATACGGGATCCACGCCCAGCGCGTCGGGCGTCTGGACATCCAGCGGCTTCTTCTTGGCCTTCATGATGTTGGGCAGCGTGACGTAGCGCGGCTCGTTCAGGCGCAGGTCCGCCGTGACGATCGCGGGCAGGGTCAGTTCCACCACTTCCAGCCCGCCGTCGACCTCGCGCGTGACGCGCGCCGTGCCGTCTCCGATGGCGATGGCGCTGGCGTTGGTGGCCTGCGGCCAGCCCAGCAGGGCCGCCAGCATCTGGCCGGTCTGGCAGGCGTCGTCATCGATCGCCTGCTTGCCCAGGATCACCAGCGCGGGCGCTTCCTGCTCCACGACGGCGCGCAGCAGCTTGGCCACTTCCAGCGGCTGCAGCGCGGCATCCGTCTGCACGAGCACGCCCCGGTCGGCGCCGATGGCCATCGCGGTGCGCAGCGTCTCTTGCGACTGGGCCGTGCCGCAGGACACGGCCACGACCTCGGCGGCAGCGCCCTGCTCTTTCAGGCGCACGGCGGCCTCGACGGCGATTTCATCGAACGGGTTCATCGACATCTTGACGTTGCCGATGTCCACGCCGCTCTGGTCGGCCTTGACGCGTACGTTGACGTTGTAGTCAACCACGCGCTTGACCGCGGCAAGTACCTTCATGGAAACACTCCTGAGTGAAAGGAATCAACGGCCGTTACCGCGTCGCGGCGGAAACGGATGCAGCTTGTTCAGCCGGGGCTGGCAGCGGAGACGGCGATGGTGAGGATCACGGCGAATCCGGCGGCGGGGGTGGCAGGCAGCGGGTGGGCGTCTGGTGCGGGGACGTCCCGCCACAACAGGTATTCGCCTGACTCCAGCTCCCCCGGAAAACCACCCTGACCGCCCTCCCTACCTGCTTGCGCGGCCACGATCAACTGCGTGACCGTGCGCCCGGCCAACGTGCCGGGCAAGCCGCCCACGTCGCATCGGCCCGCCGCCACGCCCGCGCAAGTCACCGACGCCACCGCCTCGCCACGCCGGACAAAAAGGTTCAGCACGCGCACGGGCCCGCCGATCAGCGTGGACTGCAGCACGTCATCGCCCCGGAACGGCGCGGGTTCGCGCGGCCGCAGCGGCACGGCAACCCCTTCCCCTTGCAGCGTCACGCCTTCCCCGGACAGCACCACCGACACCCGGTCGTAGCCGGGAAAGCGCGAATACGGACCGTCGCGCTCGATATCGGCGATGCTGACGCGCCAGCGCCCGTCCGGGTCGGCTGCCAGCGTGCGCGTGACGCCGCCGCCGTTCTTCCAGGGCTCGGGCGGCAGCGCCAGCCAGCTGGCGCGCTGCGGCGCGGCCAGATCAGGACACCGCGCCAAGGCCGTACTTCCCGGTCAACAACGCGCCGCGCTGAAAGCGGCCAAGTTCATAAGGCGTGAGGGACACGTCGGTCGCCAGGCCCAGCGCCTCCTGCGCCAGCACGCGACCCACCGTGGGCGACAGCTTGAAGCCGTGGCCCGAGAAGCCAAAGCCCACGATCAGGCCTTGCACGCCGGGCACGCGGCCCAGCACGGGATTCCAGTCGGGCGTCACGTCATAGACGCCGGTCCAGGACGACGCCAATCCGGCCGTCTCGTAGGCCGGAAAGCGGTCTGCGACCTGCGCGCCGACTTCGGCCACGTAGTCCAGCGGAATGTCGCCCTGTTCGGCGTCGCTCTTTTGCAGCGCCTCGCCCACGACGCCCTCGCTCACCAGCATCTGGTTGCCGCCGTAGCTGCGGCAGTACAGCATGCCGGGCGACGCCAGGTCCTTGAAGACGGGCATCGAATACGTATAGGGCGCGGCGTCGCATTCCAGCGCCAGCACGGCGTGGCGCTCAGGCACGACGGGCATGGCAACGCCCGTCCAGCCGGCAAGCTCGGGCGTCCAGATGTTCTGCGTGCTGATGACCAATGGGGCGTGGTAGTCGCCTTCCGACGTGGAGACGCCCGTCACGCGGCCGTTGTCGATGAGCAGGCGCTGGACGTTCACGTTCTCGCGGATGGTGACGCCACGGCGGCGCGCGCCGCGCGCAAAGCTGGTGGCCACCAGGTACGCGTCGGCAAAGCCCGCTTCCGGCTCGTAGCCGATCAGCGCGGCGTTGTCGAAAGACGCGATGGGCAGCAGTTCGCGGGCCTGCGCGGCATCCAGCAATTCCAGCGCGATGCCCTGCGCCTTTTGCTGCGCCAGCGCGCCGCGCAGCGGTTCCAGCTTGTCGTCGTCGGCAGCGGTGATCAGGTAGCCGCATTTGACCAGTCCGCAGGAGGCCTCGTCGTCGCCCAGATAGCTGGCGAAATTATTGAACACGCTCCAGGAACGCTGGGCCAGCTCCACGTTCTCGCGCACGGAATAGTGCGTGCGCAGGATGCCGGACGACTGCGACGTGGTGCCCGCCCCGATGGTCTCGCGGTCCAGCACCAGCACGTTCTTCGCGCCGAGCTCGGCCAGGTGAAAGGCCACCGAACTGCCGATCACGCCGGCACCAATCACGATCACGTCATAACTTTTCACGACAAGGCTCCAAGGACAAGTGCCGCGAGTGTGGGCCCGGCCTTTCGGAGCCGCGGCAATATAAGCGCCGCGAATACTTAATAAAAGCGTTCTGGAAAAGCGCGCCGGGTGTCAGGCGGCGGCGCTGGCGGCGGCGCGTATCGCCTCGGCATCCCTGCCCGGCGGCAGGCCGAACATCCGCCGGTATTCACGGGTGAACTGCTGCACGCTTTCATAGCCCACCCCGAATGCCGCGCTGCTGGCGGACGCGCCCTCGGCCGTCATGCGCCGGCGCGCCTCGATCAGGCGCAGT
The DNA here is from genome assembly GCF_006715415.1 of Achromobacter sp. SLBN-14. Lineage (NCBI taxonomy): Bacteria > Pseudomonadati > Pseudomonadota > Betaproteobacteria > Burkholderiales > Alcaligenaceae > Achromobacter > Achromobacter sp. SLBN-14. Next base: position 142,831 of record NZ_VFNE01000001.1, read on the forward strand.
TGCTTCTGGAACTGGCGCGGCGACAGCGACGTGGCCGCGCGAAAGTGCTGATGGAACGATGAGGCGCTCATGCCGGCCGCGGCCGCCAGCCGCTCGACCGGCAGCGGTTGCGCAAACTCGGCCCGCAGCAGCGCGACGGCGCGCGCGATGCGCGGGGCGGCGCTGGCCGGCCCGGCCAGTTGGCGGATTGCCTGCCCGTGGCGGCCGGCCAGCAGCCAATAGTGCATTTCGCGCACCAGCTGGGCTTGCAGAATGGGCAGCGCCGTCGGCCGTTCGACCAGGCACAGCAGACGCAGCGCGGCGTCGGCGACTTCGGCATCCGTCTGCTCCACCCGCACCGGCGCGCCGGGCTCTCCCGGCCCCAGCCTCATTTCCAGGGCCAGTTCGGCGATGACGGCCAGATCCAGATCCAGGACCAGCGACAGATACGGCTGCGCCGCGCTGGCGAGCGTGATCTGGCTGACGGTGGGCACATCGGCCGTGATCAGCAGCGAATCGCCCGCGCCGAAATCGAAGGTGTCCGCACCCAGCGACACGCGCTTGGCGCCCTGCAGCACCAGGCACGCAAGCGGCCGCGAGATCGCGTGGTCCAGCCCGCTGGGCTGCACCGCGCGGATGACGGCGAGGCCCGGGATGGGGGTTTGTGCCAAACCGGCCGGCCCGGCGTGGCACGCCGCGTAGCGGCTGGCGGCCGCGCGCAAGGCGTCGTTCATGGAGGAGTCGCAAGAGGTTGCCACGGGGCCATCGTAATGGGTTCTCGTCGGGCCGGGCGCACATTTGGAGGATCAGGCCAACAACGTCAACGTTCAGGCAAAGGCCATGGGCGGCATCCGCCACAGAATGGAAGCCTCACCGCAAGCCACCAAGGAGCCATTCCATGAGCAAGATTTCTCTCGTCACCGGATCGAGCCGCGGCCTGGGCCGCAGCGCCGCCCTGGCCCTCGCCCGCCACGGCAACGACGTCGTCATCACCTACCAAAGCCGCGAGGCGCAGGCCAACGAGGTCGTCGCCGAGGTGGAACAACTGGGCGGCAAGGCCGTGGCGCTGCAGCTCGATGCAGGCAACGTCGCCGCGTTTCCGGATTTTGCCGCCCGCCTGCAGGCGGCGCTCGCCCGGACATGGCAGCGCGACCGCTTCGATCATCTCGTCAACAACGCCGGCCATGGCGAGATGGCGCCGATTGCCGACATGAGCGTCGAGGCCTTCGACAAGCTGGTCGACGTGCACTTCAAGGGCGTGTTCTTTCTGACGCAGCACCTGCTGCCGCTGCTGGCCGACGGCGGCCGCATCGTGAACCTGTCGAGCGGCCTGACGCGCGTGTCGGCGCCCGGCTGGGCGGCGTATGCCGCGGTCAAGGGCGCCGTCGAGGTGCTGACGGTCTACCTGGCCAAGGAGCTTGGCCACCGCGGGATCGCCGTGAACACCGTGGCGCCGGGCGCCATCGAAACGGACTTCCTGGGCGGCGCGGTGCGCGACACGCCCGAGTTCAACAAGGCGTTCGCGGACATGACCGCGATGGGACGCGTGGGCGTGCCCGACGACATCGGGCCGATGATTGCCAGCCTGCTGTCCGAAGACAACCGCTGGGTCAACGCCCAGCGCATCGAAGTCTCGGGCGGCCAGGGCATCTGACACGGGCGCCTCGGGCACGGCCGCGCGTTGCGGCCGCGCCCGCCTTTCCCTTGCTGCCTGCGGCGCGCCGATTAAGCGCCGCTGATGTTGACCATCGCCGCTCCTTATATTCATGCCGCGGCCGGATGCTCGGGCGAAAGTCTCGTCTGCCGCACCCCAGAGTGCCGGCGACATGGAATCCATCGGTCAATCTACAGACAGTAGGGGAAAAATATGAACATGAATCGCCGCGCCATGCTGGTGCGTACGGCCGCGCTTGCGGGCGCCAGCGCCCTGGGCTTTCCGATGATCGGCCGCGCCGCGGGCGCGTCCTACACCTATGGCGGCTCCGCGTGGCTGGGCCATTACTCCGCCTACATCGCCATGAAGACGGGGCTGTTCGCCAAGCAGGGCCTGGACATCAAGTGGCAGAGCTTTGCCACGTCGTCCGACCGCATGAGCGCGGTGATGGCCGGCAACATCGATCTGGCGGGCACCGGCGTGGTGTCGTCGCTGGCGCTGATGGCCGCGGGCGCGCGCCAGTTCCAGGTCATCGCGACCCCGAACAACTTTGGCCGCGCCGAGGGCGTGCTGGTGCGCGAGAACGTCAAGTCGGTGGCCGACCTGAAGGGCAAGAAGATCGGCGTCACCTACGCCTCCAGCGCCCACGTGCTGCTGCTGGACGTGCTGCGCCAGGCCGGTCTGAACCCCGACCGCGACGTGGCCATCATCAACCTGCCGGCCACCAACCTGCTGTCGGCCTACCAGGGCGGGCAGATCGACGCCGCCGTGGCGTGGACGCCGGCCTTTGACCGCATCAAGGCCGTGCCGGGCACGCATGTGCTCCTAGACGATACGGCGTTCTCGCTCTACAAGCAGTACGCCATCACCCCGGGTCCCGATGTGCTGCTGACGCATGCCAAGCTGGGCAAGGAAAACCCCGAGGCCGTGCGCAAGTTCCTCACGGCGGTGTTCCAGGCCAATGCGATGCTGACGAACCAGCCCGAGGAGGCCGCGGGCGTGCTGCTGGAGCTGACGGGCCTGTCCAAGGACGAGCAGCTTGCGGTCATCAAGCAGACGCAGTGGTATTCGGCCGAGGACCAGAAAGCGCTGATGGTCGAACCGGGCAACTTCGTGAACGGCATGCAGAAACTGGCCGAGATGCTGGTGTCGCTCAAGCAGATCGACCGCGCGCCCGCCGTCAAGGACTGGGTCCAGTCCGCGTATCTCTGAACCCGGGACATTCTGCCTATGTCCGCACGTTCTTCTTCACGCGAAACACGCCTGATCTGGGTCAGCGTGTTTTCGCTGCTCGGTTTTCTGTTGCTGTGGGAGGGGCTGTGCCGCGCCGGCGCGGTCGATCCCATTTTCCTGCCCGCCCCGTCCCAGGTCCTGGCGCGGGCGCTGTCCATGTCCGACCAGGGCACGCTGCTCTACAACGTGCTGGCTTCGACGCGGCGGGTCATGGTGGGCTTCCTGGCCGCGGTGATCGTCGCGATTCCGCTGGGCATTTTGCTGGGCACCTCGAAGGTGGCGCGCGCCGTCTTCGATCCCATCATCTCGTTCCTGCGTCCGCTGCCATCGATGAGCTGGATTCCGCTGTCGCTGCTGTGGTTCGGCATTACCGAAACGCAGAAGTACAGCATCGTCTTCATGGGTTCCTTCGTGCCCGCCCTTCTTTACGTGATGGAAGCCTCGCGCAGCATCGATCCGGTGCTGGTGCGCGCCGCGCGCAACCTGGGCGCCAACCGCTGGCAGGTCATGCGCGAGGTGCTGTTTCCCGGCTGTCTGCCGCAGATCCTGTCGGGCATGAAGATCATCCTGGGCCTGTCCTGGACCTGCGTGATCTCGGCGGAACTGGTGGCGTCCAAGGAGGGCCTGGGGTTCATGATCATGAACGGCAAGGAATTCTTCCAGACCGACACGGTGGTGCTGGGCATGGTGCTGATCAGTTTCACCGTGCTGGTGACCGATCTGTGTTTGCGGCTTCTTGAACGGTGGGTGCTGGCATGGCAGCGATGAACGACACGATGATCCGGCTGACGGACGTCTCCAAGGCCTACGGCGACGTGCCCGTGCTGGACAAGGTGAATCTGGAGGTCAAGCGCGGGGAATTCCTGGTGCTGCTGGGCGCCTCGGGCTGCGGCAAGTCGACGCTGCTGAACCTGATGGCCGGCTTCATCACGCCCAACACCGGATCGGTGCAGATCAACGGCAGAGCGGTCACCGACGTGACCGCCGCGTGCGGCATGGTGTTCCAGCAGTACGCGCTGTTTCCGTGGCGCACGGTCCAGGAAAACGTGGAGTTCGGCCTGAAGATGCGGGGCATGTCCCGCCAGGAACGTGCACCGATCGCCCGCCGCTTCATCGAGATGGTGGGACTGAAGCACGCGGCGGACAAGTATCCGCACGCGTTGTCGGGCGGGATGAAGCAGCGCGTGTCGATCGCGCGCGTGCTGGCCAACGATCCGGACGTGATGCTGTTCGACGAGCCCTTCGCCGCACTGGACGCGATGACGCGGCAGGTGCTGCAGGACCAGCTGTTGTCGATCTACGAGCAGAGCGGCAAGACCATCGTCTTCATCACGCACTCCATCGACGAGGCGCTGACCCTGTCGACGCGCATGGCCGTCATGGGATCCAAGCCCGGCCGCATCGTGCAGGACATCCAGAACGACCTGCCGCATCCGCGCAGCGCGGACGTGCAGTTGTCGCCCCGCTTCGTGGAACTGAAGCGCGCCATCTGGGAGCGCGTGCAGGAGGAAGTCACGCGCAGCATGGAGCTGGCGGCCGACTAATGGCGGGGGGGCCGATGGGCGCCCCGCCCTTCCCCACGCCCTGCTACGCGCGGCGGCCTTCCTCGGCCAGGAACTCCACCAGCGCCGGCAACGAAGGATCCATCGGCCGGTTGGCGTGGATGCGCATCACATAGCTCCACGAACCCGCCATGCGCAGGTGGGGCGCCAACGGCACCAGCCGGCCGCTCGCCAGGTCTTCGTCGATGAGCGGCGCGCGGCCCAGCGCGATGCCGACGCCCGCCGCCGCGGCGGCCACCACGGTGCTCAGGCCGCTCAGCACCATCGGGTCCTGCCAGTCGTCCGGGGCCAGACCCAGCCTGGGACGCCACGTTCGCCAGTCGGTCTCGGGGCTGTCGATGTGCTTTTCCTCCAGCCAGCGATGACGCAGGAACACGCCCGGATCGTTGCGCTCGGCCTCGGGCACCAGCGCCGGGCTGCACACCGGCACCACGGTTTCGGTCATGAGCGGGATGTCGCCCGGCGCGGCAATGTGCGGTCCCATCGCCCGCACGTGCAGGAAGGCCAGATCGATGTCCTGGGTTTTCCAGGCCGGATCCTGGCTGGCGTGCAGATACACCTGGATGTCGATATCCGGATGCAGCTCGATGAACCGCCCGATGCGCGGCGCCAGCCACAGCGCGGCCAGCGAGGGGTTGGCGGACACGTTCAACGTATAGCGCCGCTTGCCGCGGGCGCTGGCCCGGACATTGCGGCAGGCCGTCTCCAATAGGGTCAAGGCCTGTTGTACGGATGCCAGCAGGGCGGCGCCCGCTTCCGTGGTCTCTGCGCGCCGCACGGTGCCGCCCCGGCGCAGCAGCGGCGCCCCCAGATCGGCCTCAAGCGCCCGCAACTGATGGCTGACGGCGCTTTTCGTGACGTTCAGCTCTGCGGCGGCGCGGCTCAGGCTGCCCAGACGGGCCACGGCTTCGAAGGCGCGCAAGGCGGCCAGCGGGGGGGTGCGGGTGGAGGCGTCGGACATCGGTTGAGTTTATCTCAACCCTTGATTGAAAATTCATCGCTTTCGCATGCTGGCCGGATCGGGGACCATGCAGGCTCTGGATGGAGTAATGGCTATGTATTTCGATTCGAGGCTGTGGCGCCTGACCGAGGGTCTGCGCGCCGGCATGGCGGGCGGCATCTTTCTGGGCCTGCTGGCCCTGGCAGCCGGGATTGCACGCTACGTGTTCCTGGGCCAGTTGCTGGCCCGCGTGTTCGACGGTGCGCCGTGGCAGGACTGGGCGGCGCCCGCGCTATGCGTGGCGGCCATGGTGCTGCTGCGCGCGTTCCTGGACGACTGGCGCACGGTGCAGGCCAACCGCACGTCGGCCGCCATCCAGCACACGCTGCGCGCGCGCCTGTACGATCGCATCGTCGCGCTGGGGCCAGCGTGGTTTGCCAACCAGCGCACCGGCGGCGTCATGCTCACCGTGGTGGACGGCGTCGAACAGTTGCAGACGTTCTTCGGACAGTACCTGCCGCAGGTCGCCATCGCCGTGGCCGCGCCGTTCGCGATCTTTGCCGTCATTGCATTCTGGGACGTGCCGACCGCCCTGGTGTTCCTGGCCGCGGCGCTGTTCGCGCTGTTCGGGCCGATGGCGGTGCACATGCTGGACCGGCGCGCCAGCCTGGCGCGCAGCCGGTCGCTGAACGAGTTTGGCGAAGAATTCCTGGACGCCGTGCAGGGCCTGCCCACGCTCAAGTCGTATGGCCAGGGCAAGGCCTGGGGCGAACGGCTGGCCGCCCGCGCGCGCAGCCTGTCGGACAACACCTTCTGGGTGCTGTCCGTCAGCCTGCTGACGCGCGGCATCAACGACCTGGGCGTGGCGCTGGGCGCCGCGCTGGCGCTGACGCTGGGCGCATGGCGCGTCGCCGCTGGCGACATGAGCGTCGAGGCGCTGTTGATCGTGCTGATGGCGGGCACCGAGATCTTCCGGCCGCTGCGCGACCTGCGCGCGGTGCTGCACCGGGGCATGCTGGGCCAGTCGGCCGCCGCCAGCATCCACGCGCTGATGGACGCGCAGCCGCTGACGCCCGCCCCGGACACCGCCGGGCAAGCGGGCACCGTGCGAGCGGGTGCCGTGCAAACGGACGCCGCCCGCCTGGCGCCCACCATCGAATTCGACGACGTGGCGTTTTCGTATACGCCCGAACGCGCTGCCCACCAGGGCCTGGCATTTCGCATCGCGGCGGGCGAACGCGTTGGCGTGGTCGGCCCCAGCGGCGCGGGCAAGTCCACCATCGTGCGGCTGCTGCTGCGCGAATGCGTGCCGCAAGGTGGCGTGGTGCGGATCGGCGGACACGACATCAACACGCTGGACACGCAGTTCCTGCTGTCGCACTTTGCGCTGGTCAGCCAGGACATCACGCTGTTTCACGGCACCATCGACGACAACCTGCGGCTGGGCCGCCCAGACGCCACCCAGGACGAAGTGCGCGCGGCTGCGCGCGCCGCCAACATCGACGACTTCATCATGGCGCTGCCCGACGGCTACGCCACGCGCATCGGCGAACGCGGCCTGCAGTTGTCGGGCGGCCAGCGCCAGCGCGTGGCGATCGCCCGGGCCTTGCTGCGCGATGCGCCCATCCTGATCCTGGACGAGGCGCTGTCGTCGGTGGACACCGAGAACGAGGCGCTGATCCAGCAGGCGCTTGACCGTCTGATGGCCGGCCGCACGACGCTCATCCTGGCCCACCGCCTGGCCAGCGTGATCGGCGCCGACCGCATCCTGGTCCTGGACCAGGGCCGCGTGGCGGAATCGGGCCCCCATGCCGCACTGATGCGCCAAGGCGGGCTGTACCACCGGCTGATGCACGAACAGGCCGCCGCGCATCGGAATCCCGCCGCGGGCTCACCGGTTGCCGCGCGGCCCGACACGGCGCGGGCGGCTGTGCCAGACAACGACAACGGCCAGGGCCCCGCCCTGCGCCCGCTGGACGCCGACGCCGAACAGGTCGGCTGGCGCGCCACGCTGGGCACGCTGCTGTCGGTGGTGCGGCCGTGGCGCGGCACGCTGATTGCGACCATCCTGCTGGGCGTGGCGCGCGTGGCCGCCTTCATCGGCGTGGGCGTGTTCAGCGCCCTCATCGTGGCCGCCATCCGCGATGGCCGCGAGACCGGCGCGCTGGTCGCTGGCCTCTTGATCGCCGCGCCGCTGGCCGCCCTTTTCCACTGGCTTGAATCGTGGCTGGCGCACGCGATGGCCTATCAGCTGCTTGCCGACATGCGCGTCAAGCTCTACGACAAACTCGAACGGCTGGCGCCCGCCTATCTGCTGCAGCGCCGCTCCGGCGACCTGGTGGCGCTGGCCACCCAAGACGTGGAGATGGTGGAATATTTCTACGCGCACACCATCGCGCCGGCCATCGTGTCGGTGCTGGTGCCACTGTCCGTGCTGGGCTTTCTGGGCTTCTACAGCTGGCCGGTCGCGCTGGCGCTGCTGCCCTTCCTGGCGTACGCGCTGCTGTCGCCGGTGCGCGGCCGCCAGCGCGTGGACGCCCTGGGCGACAAGGCGCGCCAGGCATTGGGCGAAATGAGCGCCCACACCACCGACACCATCCAGGGCCTGGCGGACCTGACCGCCTTTCAGGCCACCGGCCGGCGCCGCGACCAGTTCCTGAAGGTAGCCGACCATTACCGCGCGCGTCGTCTTGCCATTCTGCGCGACCTGTCGCGCCAGACCGCCTGGTTCGAAACCGCGATGGGCCTGGGCGGCCTTGCCGTGGCGGTCGTGGGCGCGTTGCAGGTGCAGGCGGGCACGCTGTCCGCCGGCATGCTGCCCCTGCTGGTGCTGATTGCGCTGGCCACGTTCCTGCCGGTGTCGGAGATCTCGCAGGTCAGCCGGCAACTGGCCGACACCATCGCAGCCACGCGCCGCCTGCACGTGGTCGCCAACGAACCCGAACCGGTCGTGGACGGCCCCCTGCCCGCGCCGGTGGCGGCCCACGGCCTGTCGCTCGCCTTCGATCGCGTCAGTTTTGCCTATCCCGGCAAGCGCCAGGACACCCTGCACGACCTCAGCTTCACCGTGCCGGCCGGCGCCACCGTGGCGATCGTGGGCGCCTCGGGCGCCGGCAAGAGCACGGTGGCCAGTCTGCTGTTGCGCTTCTGGGACCCGCGCGAAGGCGCGGTCAAGCTGGACGGCGTGGACGTGCGCCAGCTCAGGCTCGACGGCCTGCGCGAGCGCGTGGCGCTGGTGACGCAGGACACCTACCTGTTCAACGACACGCTGGAAGGAAACATCCGGCTGGCCCGCCCCGAGGCCAGCCGCGAAGACCTGATGCGCGCGCTGGAACAGGCGGCGCTGGGCGACTTCGTCAAGCGCCTGCCCGAGGGCCTGGCCACGCGCGTGGGCGAACGCGGCATGCAGTTGTCGGGCGGCCAGCGCCAACGCATCTCGATCGCCCGCGCCTTCCTGAAAAACGCGCCGGTGCTGATTCTGGACGAGGCCACCTCGCACCTGGACACGCTATCGGAAATGCAGGTGCGCGGCGCACTGGACGTGCTGATGCGCCACCGCACCACGCTTGTGATTGCGCATCGCCTGTCCACCATCCGCGACGCCGATCTGATCCTGGTGCTGGACCGCGGCACGCTGGCCGAGTCCGGCACGCATGACCAGTTGCTGCGCAAGCAAGGCGTGTATGCGCGGCTGGCAAGCCATCAGGGCGGCTATGCCGCCGCGGCATCGCAGGCCGGCTAGCGCCGCGTTGATAAAAACCGACAGCCCATTCCGTCCCCCGGCACGGCCCGTTGATTCGCCTACATCACTTCGATAGAATCGGCAATTCGGGCCGTTGCCCATTCTTTTTTTCCCCCTCACCCACCGACAGGGAGGCTGCATGATGTACCCCATGCCGAACGCCGTCCCGCGCGTGTCCCCGCGACGCCATTAAGTCGTCGCCCGCGCGGCCCCGTCGCCAGTTTCGTATCTGGCGACCGGTCCGCCGTGCCCATCTGAACCCTTGAACGCAGTGGCCAGCGCCCAATAGGCGCCCGGCGTGTTTTTCCCTCTTTCCTTACAAGGAACCTGGCGCGTTCGTCCCGCCAGACCATGGCAATGGCTAGAAAAAAAATCGACTTTCGAGGACAGGCCTTCAAGGATGTCCTGGGCTTTACCTTCCGTTATTGGGGCCGGCAACCCTTGCGCATCGTGGTCATCGTGGCGCTGGCCCTGCTGTCCGCCGTGGCCGACGTGCTGACGCCAATGTACGCCGGCCGTCTGGTCGACGCAGTGGCGTCGGGCGCGGCCGGCGACCAGCTTGCCTGGAATGCCGCCATCATGGCCTTCTGGCTGCTGGTCGCGCTGGGCGTGGGCGGCACGCTGCTGCGCCAGGCCGTCTTCCAGAACATCATCACCTTCACGCTGAAGATGATGAACGGCATCGCCTCCAACGCGTTCTACCGCGTGCAGCGGTTTTCCACCGACTGGCATGCCAACAGCTTCGCCGGCTCGACGGTGCGCAAGATCACGCGCGGCATGTGGGCGGTGGACCTCTTGAACGACACGCTGCTGGTGGCGCTGCTGCCGTCGGTCGTCATGCTGGTGGGCGCCACCGCCCTCTTGGGCGCGCACTGGCCGCTGATGGGGCTGGTGGTGGGCCTGGGCTCGGTGTTGTACATCGCCGTCACCGCCACGCTGTCGCTGGCCTATGTGGCGCCCGCCGCGCGCCTGGGCAACGCCTGGGACACGCGCATGGGCGGCGCGCTGGCCGACGCCGTCAGCTGCAACGCCGTGGTCAAGGCCTTTGGCGCGGAGACGCGTGAGGAAGCGCGCCTTGACCGGGTCATCGACAAGTGGCGCCGGCGCACGCGCCGCACCTGGATCCGCGCCACGTTCAACGGCGGCATCCAGGGCGCGATGCTGGTGGCCATGCAGGCGTCCATCCTGGGCGCGTCGCTGCTGCTGTGGTCGCGCAACCAGGCCAGCGTGGGCGACATCACGTTCACGCTGACCATGTTCTTCGTCCTGCAGGGCTACCTGCGCGACGTCGGCATGCACATCCGCAACCTGCAGCGGTCCGTCAACGACATGGAGGAACTGGTGTCGCTGGAAAAGCAGCCCCTTGGCGTGGAAGACCGGCCGGGCGCGGGCGCCATCGCCGTGACGGCGGGCGAGATCCGCTTCGAGGACGTGACGTTCCGCTACGGGTCGCACCACACCGCGCTGTACGACCGGTTCTCGGTGCGGATCGCGCCGGGCGAACGTGTGGGCCTGGTCGGCCACTCGGGTTCCGGCAAGACAACGTTCATCAAGCTGATCCAGCGCCTGTATGACGTGAATGGCGGGCGCATCACCATCGACGGGCAGGACATCGCCCAGGTAAAGCAGGCGTCGCTGCGCAGCCAGATCGCCATCGTGCAGCAGGAGCCCGTCCTGTTTCACCGGACGCTGGCGGAGAACATCGCCTACGCGCGGCCCGGTGCGTCGCAGGCCGACATCGAACAGGCGGCCCGGCTGGCCAGCGCGCATGACTTCATCATGGCGCTGCCCAAGGGCTACGACACGCTGGTGGGCGAACGCGGCGTCAAGCTATCCGGCGGCGAACGCCAGCGCGTGGCCATTGCGCGCGCATTCCTGGCCGACGCGCCCATCCTGATCCTGGACGAAGCCACGTCCAGCCTGGACAGCGAAAGCGAGGTGCTGATCCAGCGCGCGATGGACCGCCTGATGGAAGGCCGCACGACGCTGGTCGTGGCGCACCGCCTGTCGACGGTCCGCGCGCTGGACCGCCTCTTGGTCATGGACCATGGCCGCGTGATCGAGGAAGGCAGCCATGACGCGCTGATCCGTCTGAAGGGCGGCCTGTACCGGCGGCTTTTCGAGCGCCAGGCGCTGGAGCTGACCAATGGGCTGGACCCAGCCGAACTCCTGGAAGACGGCGCCGTCCCGCCGCCCGCGCAGGCGGACGACGTGGACGCTGCCTCGTTCGCCTTCGGGAAGTGATGCAGGCGCGGCGCGAAGCAACCGGGCCCGGCGCAATTGCGCGCCGGGCCTTTCTTGTTGGCGGTTCACCGCATTGGGCTGGTGTCTGACACCTGGCAACTGCGGATCCCCTCCCCCCCAGGTGTCATACCCCTGGCAAGTTGCCGCGCCCGTCAGCCCGGGCGGTTGACGAATGTCAGGCGCAGGCCGAAGCCGATCAGCGCGGTGCCGAAGACCAGGCCCTGAATCTTCTGCGCACGCGGACTTGCCGACATCCAGCGGCCTACCGCGCCGCCAGCCAGCGCGCACAGCACGTCGAACGTCAGGCCCAAACCGACGAGGATGACGCCCAGCACGGCGAACTGCTGGCCGATCGGGCCGCGCTCGGGGGACACAAACTGCGGCAGGAGCACCGAGCAGAACAGCAGCGCCTTGGGGTTGAGCACGTTGGTGAGCACCCCGCTCATCAGCGCGGGTCCCCAGCCCGCATGCCGCGGCGCGACCTCGCCGTTCAAGGACGGAATCGCCAGCGGCGCGCGCAGCAGACGGATCCCCAGCCACACCAGATAGCAACCGCCTACCGTGCGCGCCGCGTCGAACGCCCACGGGTGGGTCTTGAACAAGGCCGCCAAACCCAGAGCAGCCAGCGTCACGTGCGCCGCACGTGCGATCGCCAAGCCCGCCGCCACCGCCAGTGCCTGCCCGCGGCCGCGCAGCAGACCGGTTTCCAACAGCAGGATCATGTCCGGCCCGGGCACCACGTACACGATCAGCAGGGCCCCAAGAAACAACGCCAAATCGGCCATGAGCGCGCTCCATCACAAGTTTTCAATGGCGAGATTCTAGAAAAAAGGGGCTGGCATGTGCATGCCATTCTTGCCAACCTTGATACCATTCCTGGCACAACACGCCAATCAAAGCTCCAATTCCATATATTCATGCCAAAACGCCAACTTGACGCCTACGACCGCCGCATTCTGGAGGCATTGCAGAAGAACGGCCGGCTCACCAACGTGGAGCTCGCGGACCAGATCGGTCTGTCTCCGTCGCCCTGCCTGCGCCGCGTGCGGATGATGGAGGAAGCCGGCGTCATCCAGGGCTACGAAGCGCGCCTGGATCCGCACGAGGTCGGGCTGGGATTAACGGTGTTCGTGGGTGTGAAGGTCGAGCGCCACCACGAACGGGACGCCGAGATGTTCCGCAACGAGGTCAGCGCGCTACCGGAGGTGATCGCCGCGCACCTCGTGTCCGGCGAATCCGACTTTCTGTTGCAGGTCGTGGTGCCCGATCTGCGCGGGTATGAGCATTTCCTGCTGCATACCCTGCTGAAACTGCCAGGCGTCAAAGATATTCGCAGCAACTTCGCGATCCAGACGGTTAAGCCGCAAAGTCCCCTGCCGCTGGATCATCTGGGCCGATAAGGCTCGTCACCTCACGGCATGGCCGCCGCCGCCCGGTCCACCGCCGCGCGCCGCCGCTCGAAACGCGCCTGCGACATCGCCAGATAGCGTTCCACGATCGCCGGGTCCGACGTCTTCGGCGTGCCGCCCGGGAACGGCGGCTTCGGGTCGTACTCGATCTGCAACTGGATCAGCTTGGCGACGTCCTCGCCGCAGAGCGCCGCCACCACCTTCAACCCCATGTCGATCCCCGACGTCACGCCGCCCGCGGTGAACACGTTGCCATCCACGCACAGGCGCTCGTCGCTCGGCGTGGCCCCGAAACGGGACAGCAGTTCCCGCGCGCGCCAGTGACTGGACGCCCGCTTGCCCCGCAGCAACCCGGCCGCGCCCAGCAGCAGGGAACCCGTGCAGATGCCGAACAGGTACTTGGCCCCCTGCCCTTGCCGGCGTGTGAAATCCACCCAATCCGGGTCGACGATGGCGTCATCCGTGCCCGGCCCGCCCGGCACCACCAGCAAATCGCAAGGCTGCGCCGACGCGATCGTCTGCGTGGGCACGAAGCACAATCCCCGGTCGCAACGCACCGGTTCCATCGTTTTTGCGACAAAATCCACCGTAAATCCCGGCGCGTTCGCCAGCACTTCGTAAGGCCCGGTCATATCGAGCTGGGTCAGCCCTTCAAACAAGACGATATTCACCTTCATGACGATGCTCCCATGGAAACGCCAGAACCCAGCATAGGCGAACGCGCCACGCACGGCGCGCCAGAATGCGCGCCAAATGCGCCAATCGCGCCACAACGCGTGATGTTCGTGCTGTACGACGGTTTCCAGCCGCTGGACCTGGCCGGACCGTGGCAGGCCTTCAGCTCGGCCAACGAAGAGGCCGGCCGCCCGCTGTACGCCCTGCACACCATCGCGGCGACGCCAATCGTCGCCACGTGGGAACAGGGGCTGCGCATGCAGGTCGACGGCACCTTCGAGGCCGACGGCGATGCGCCCATCGACATGCTGCTCGTGCCCGGCGGCCCCGGCGTCGACCGGGCCGCGGCGCACGGCGAAACACGCGCCTGGCTGCGGCGGCGCGACGCCGGCACGCGCCGCACCAGCAGCGTCTGCACCGGCGCGTTCGTACTAGCGGCGGCCGGATTGCTGGACGGCCGCGCGGTCACCACACACTGGCGCTCGGCCGACCGGCTACGCCAGCTTTACCCCGGCCTGCGCGTCGACGACGACCGCATCTTCATCGAAAGCGGCAAATACTGGACGTCAGCCGGCGTCACGGCCGGCATCGACCTCGCGCTGGCGCTCATCGAGCGCGACTTCGGCGCCGCGCTGTCCCAACAGGTCGCGCGCCGCCTCGTCGTCTTCATGCGCCGCAACGGCGACCAGCGCCAATACAGCCAGACGCTGCGGCTGCAAGACCGCGTGGCCGCGCCGTTTCGCGAACTAATCGAAAAAATGGAAGCGAGGCTATCGGCCCGCTGGTCGGTGGACGACATGGCAGACGCCTGCCAGATGTCGCGCCGCACCTTCCAGCGCAAGTTCGCGGCCCACTTCGGCGTCGCACCCACCGAAGTCCTGCGGCGCCTGCGCGAGGAACGCGCCGGCGCCCTTGAGAGCGCCGGCAAGATGACAAGGAAGGCCGTCGAGCAACACGTGGGCCCGGTGCACAAGCGCCCCCGGCAGTAACGGCTAGGTAGCGTGAGATCGTCGTAGGCCGCCCGACGTTGCGGTCCCCGTGGTCGGGGCAGCACATCTGCGCGGCCGCCGATCGTCCGCCGCTGCCGGTGTCTGACACCCTTGGTAGATGAACTTGGTATGAAGCGAATCTCACCAGGGTGTCAGACACCTAGGACAGAGTGTCAAACACCAGGAGCAGAAGCAGCCACACGCGCAGCGCCATCGCGACGACGCAAGACACCGCGTAAGCCCACGAAGGCCGCCCGCGCGGCCGCCCGGGGGCGGGCCCCCGCAAGATCATTCTCTCCCACCCAACTGGGTGCAAGAACCTCAAGAACCCAACTCCCCCCGCCGCCCGAAAAGATTCAACCATAGAGCCCGGTGTGGCGTGGGCCTGGGGTGGGCGGGGCGTTTAGATGCGCCCGGCGGAAACCGAAGGGAGCCGAAGGCGTACGAGGTTGAGCGCGGGGCAGTCCGGAGCGAAGGCTCCGGACCGCAATCGGAGCCCCGCCCGCCCCAGGCCCACGCCGCACCGGGCGTCTCAAGAACCCAATCCTTTACCAGCAACAGCACTCCAACCTATCCCACCAACCCCACCGACATCCCCCCACAAACATAAAGCACCTGCCCCGTCACAAACCCAGCACGCCGATCCAGGAACATCGACACGGTATGCGCCACCTCATCCGGCTGGCCGACCCGCCCCACGGGAATCGCCGCCTCCAGCGCCAGCGTCTTCGGCGCACCCGGCGGATTGGATTGATTGAACAGCTCGGTCGCCACGGGCCCCGGCGCCACGGTGTTCACCGTGATGCCATCGCCCGCCAGCTCCAGCGCCCAGGTCCGTGTCATGCCCGCCAGCCCGGCCTTCGACGCCCCGTACACCGACCGCCCGCCCTTGCCCAGCGCCGCCCGGCTGCCGATGTTCACCACGCGCCCATACTTCGCCTGCCGCATCCCTGGCAGCAGCGCCTGCATCAGCAGGATCGGCGCGGTCAGGTTCAGCGCCATCGTGCGCGCCAGTTCCTCTTGCGTGATGTCCTCGATGTTGGCGACCTGGATCATGCCCGCGTTGTTGACCAGGTTCAGCACCGGCTGCTGCGCCGCAAGCTCGCGGGCGGCGGCGATGATTGCGGCCGCGTCGCACAGGTCCACCGACCGGAACGTTTCCCCCTGCAACAGCGTCTCGGGCGAGGTGCGGCTGAAATTGACGACCTGAAAGCCGTCTTCGATCAGGCGCGCCACAATGGCGCGGCCGATTCCCCGGCTGGCGCCGGTGACGAGAGCGATGCGTGGATTCATTGCGCCTTGATTCCCTGGTCTTTGATGAGTCCGCCCCACTTCTTGCGTTCGGCGGCTTCGAACGCGGCAAGGTCCGTCCCGAACAGCGTCCCCGGCTTGGCGCCCATGGTGGCGAAGTTGGCCGCGATGGCCGGCGTCTGCAACCCGCTGCGCGCGGCGGCGATCAGTTGGTCGACGACCGGCTGGGGCGTATTGCGCGGGGCGTACAGCGCGAACCACGCCGTCACGTCAAAACCAGGCAGCCCGGATTCGGCAACAGTGGGCAAGTCCGGTACCGACGGATCCCGCGCGGCCGAGGTCACGGCCACCCCACGCACCAGATTGCCGTCCTTGATCTGCGCCAGCGCACCCGGCAGGTTGTCAAATAGCAGGTCCACCTGCCCGCCCGCCACCGCGGGCAGCGACGCCGACGTGCCCTTGAACGGCACGTGCAGCATCGTCACCCCGGCCATGGCCTCGAAGTACGCGCCCGTCAGGTGCACGGACGAGCCGATGCCCGGCGATGCGTACGTCAGCTTCTTGTCCGGCGACTGCTTGGCGGCCCGGATCACGTCCGCCACCGTCTTGTACGGCGACTTGGCGCTCACCGCGATGACGTTCGGCGTGGTCGACACCAGCGCGATCGGCACCAGGTCGCGTTCGGGGTCGAACGGCATGTTGCCGTAGAGAAACTGATTGATCGTCTGCGTGCCGATCGTGCCCAGCCCCAGCGTGTAGCCGTCCGGCTTGGCTCGGGCCACGTACGCCATGCCGATATTGCCGCCCGCCCCCGGCTTGTTTTCGACCAGCACCGTCTGCTTCAGGCCGGGCTGCAGCGCGTTGGCGATGGCGCGGCCAAAGATGTCTGCGCCGCCTCCAGGCGGATACGGCACGACGACGGTCACGGGATGCTCGGGATAGCCCGCTGCGTGGGCTGCGGGTAGCGCCAGAACGGCCAGCGCGGCAAGGGCAATGCGCCATCCGGCGCGCGGCTGCGGCAAATGCGTCATGGTCTCGTCTCCTTTCGAACCCGCTGATTGCGGATTTCTTTTTAAAGTACGTAAATACGTACTATATTCATAAGAACATAGAAAACCGACAGGAGACAAGCAGATGAAACGCTGGACGCAACGCCCCGAAGGTTCCACCTGGGGCGACTTCGGCCCCGACGACGAACTGGGCCGCCTGAACCTCCTGACCGAGGAAAAGGTGCTGCAGGCGGTGCGCGAAGTGCAAGCCGGCAAGGTCTTCTGCCTGTCGCTGCCGCTGGATCTGCCCGGCGGCAACGTGCTCAATCCCCGCCGCCACGCGCCCACGCTCAAGCCCACCTTCCGCGAGGGCACGCCTTATTTGAACTTCGCCATGTCGCAGGTGCAGCCCGAGGCGGTCGACGTGCTGTCGGACGATCAGGTCACCCTGTCCATGCAGTACTCCACGCAATGGGACGGCCTGTGCCACGTGGGCGCGATGTTCGACATCCAGGGAGACGGCCAGGCGCGCCGCGTCTACTACAACGGCTACGCAGCCGGCGTGGACGTGTTTGGCGGCGCGGATCCCGACAACGCGCAAGCCCCCTGCTGCCCGCCGGGCGGCTCCTTTGCGCGCAAACTCAGCGTCAGCCGCTACGCCGAAAAAGGCATGCAGGGGCGCGGCGTGCTGGTCGATCTGGCGCGCGCGTTCGGCCCCGGCCGCACCCTCGTCGGCCATGACCAGCTCCAGGCCGCCATGCGCGAGCAGGACGCCGTGCCCGAGGCCGGCGACATGCTGGTGCTTCGGACCGGATTCGCGGAAGCCATCGTGGCCATGAACGGCCAGCCCGATCCGCACAAGCTTGAGGAAACCGGCGCGGTGCTGGACGGGGCCGACCCCGCCCTGCTCGACTGGATCACGCAGTCCGGCATTGCGGCGATCTGCGCCGACAACTATGCCGTGGAGGCCTATCCCGCGCGCACCGCCGGCCCGGGCCATTCCATCCTGCCGCTGCACCATCATTGCCTTTTCAAGCTGGGCGTGCCGCTGGCCGAGCTGTGGTATCTGAAAGACTTGGCCGACTGGCTTCACGCCCACGGCCGCAGCCGGTTCCTGCTGACCGCCCCGCCCTTGCGCATGCCCGGCGCGGTGGGTTCGCCCGTGACGCCCATTGCCACGGTGTAAGCCATGCCGCTGTCCCACTCCACGTTCTCCCAACACCTGGATGCGCTGGCGGCCCGTCAGCCCGATGCCATCGCGCTGATCGACCGCGACCAGCCGCTGCGCCTTGCCGACCTGCGCGCGCGCAGCCGCGCGTTGGCGGCTGGCCTTGCCCGCATCGGTGTGCAGCCCGGCCACCGCGTCGCCGTCTGGCTGCCCAATTGCGCCGCCTGGGTCGAAACCTTTCTGGCGTGCGCGCATCTGGGCGCGCTGGTGCTGGCCGTCAACACGCGCTTCCGGTCGGTGGAGGTGGCCGACATCCTGGGCCGCGGCCGCGCCGACTGGCTGGTGTACTGGCCCGACTTCAAGGGCATCGACTTCCAGGGCATCCTGGATGGCGTGGCGCCCGTGGATGCGGAGCAGTTGCAGGGCGCGGTCGCCCTGGCCGGACCGGACGAACTGCCCCCGGCATCGCTGCACGGCAAACCGGTGCACCGGTACGACGCGCTGCTGGCCTGCGCCGATCCCGCGCCCGCCCCGCACGCCAATGCCGGGGTGCTGTGTTTCACCACATCCGGCACCACCTCCAAGCCAAAATTCGTGCTGCACGATCAGCACACCCTGCTGCGGCACGGCGCCATGGTCGCGCAGGCGTTCGGCTACGAAGACCGGGCATGCGTGCTGGCCAGCGCGCCGTTTTGCGGCGCCTTCGGATTTGCCACGCTGGTGGGCGGTCTGGCCCGCGGGGTGCCCGTCGTCTGCGCGCCCGTATTCGATGCGGCCCAATCGGCACGCGCCATCGCCCGCCACGCCGTCACGCACACCTATGCCAACAACGAGGCGCTGGTCGGCATGATGCAGGCCGCCGCGCCCGGCACGTTCTCGTCCGTCCAGTTGTTCGGTTTTGCCAGCTTCACGCCCGCGCTGGACAACATGCTGGACCTGGCCCGCGCGGCCGGCGTCCCGCTCACCGGCCTGTATGGCTCCAGCGAACTGATCGCGCTGGTGGCCGGCCAGCCCCGCGATCCCGCCGAAGGCGACGTGTCGGCGCGGCACCAGCCCGGCGGCACGCTGATCTACCCGGGTGCCCGCGTGCGGGCCCGCGATCCCGAAAGCGGCCAGGTGCTGCCGCACGGCCAGTCCGGCGAGATCGAGATCCTGTCGCCCAGCCTGATGCTGGGCTACCTGGACAACCCGGACGCCTCCCGCGCCGCCCTGACGGCCGACGGCTACTTCAAGACCGGCGATCTGGGCTATACGCTGACCGACCGCCAATTCGTGTTCCAGACCCGGATGGGAGATTCGCTGCGGCTCTCGGGCTTTCTGGTCAATCCGGTGGAGATCGAGCAGGTCGTCGAAACCCTGCCGGGCGTGCGCGCCTGCCAGGTGGTGGGCGCCACGCGCCACGGCAAGATCGTGCCCTACGCCTTCGTGCTGCTGCACGCGGGCGCCCAGGCCGACCCGGCCGGTTGGACCGCGGCGTGCAAGACGGCCATGGCGGGCTTCAAGGCGCCCGCCGGGTTTACCGTGCTGGACGCCTTTCCGTCGGTCGAGAGCGCCAACTCGGTCAAGATCCAGAAGCACCGGCTGCGCGAGATGGCGGACGCTATGCTCTCGGGTTCCGCGTCATAACCATCCGCCCGCCATGCCCGCCCGCAAGCTTTTTTCGCGCAGTCCCCAGCCGCTTTATCTGCAGGCCGCCGCGCTGTTTCGCAGCCACATCCAGAACCGGACGTGGCGGCCCGGACAGCAGATTCCGCCCCTGGAAGCGCTGATGGAAACCTACGGCATCTCGCGCGCGACGATCCGCCAGGCGTTCGGCCTGCTGGAAGAGGACGGCCTCATCCGGCGCTCGCGCGGGTCGGGCACCTTTGTGAACGCCGAGCTGCCGGAAACGCCCACCCTGCTCATTCCCAAGACCTGGGCCGAAACCGTCGAGCTGAGCAACCAGCTGGGCACCGTGTCGCTGGTCGAGTCCAACGCCGACTCCCCGCTGCCCGACACGCTGGGCATGCCGTGCGGCGCCGACCGCAGCGGCAGCTTCCAGTACTTGCGGCGCATCCACACGACCGATGCCGGCCCCTTCTGCTATAGCGAGGTTTTTCTGGACAGTGGCCTCTTTCGCAAGCATCGCGCCCGCATCCAGAAGAGCACCGTTGCGCCGGTGCTGGACCAGTTCTACGGGGCGCGCATCTCCGAGGCGCGCCAGGTCCTGAACGTGATCGAGGCGGGCCAGGAGTCGGCCGAATCGCTGCAGATTCCCGTGTCCTCGCCGGTGGCCGAACTGCGCCGCTATGCCTGCATCGACGGCCGCGTGGTGTATTTCGCGCGGCTGGAATTTCCGTTTCGCAAGGTGCGAATGGAATTCGACCTGCTCACCAACCGCTGACCGCCTTGCCGACCCGCTTCAAGGAGACCATCGCCCACCCATCGCCCGCCCGCTGTCCCAACCCCACACAAGGCGCCAGATCAATAAAACCAGGACACGCGCCCGCACTATCCGAAAAGAATCCGGCATACAGGGAGACAACCATGAAGCATGCCGACAAGACCCGGATTTCAATGCAGTGCCGCAGCAAGATCATCCAATTGTTCGCCGCCACGGCGATAGCTGCCGCCGCCGGCGCACACGCGCAGTCGCCTGCGCCCGCCGTTTCCGACGACGTCGTGCGGCTGGGCCTGATCCTGGACATGAGCGGCGTCTATGCCGACGTGACCGGCAAGGGCAGCGCCACCGCCGCCGAGATGGCGATCGCCGATTTCGGCGGGACCGTGCTGGGCAAGAAGGTGGACCTGCTGGTGGTGGACCACCAGAACAAGGCCGACATCGCCGCCGCCAAGGCGCGCGAGTGGTACGACATCCAGAAGGTCGACGCCATCATGGACGTCGCCGGCTCCGCGCCCGCGCTGGCCGTGCTGGAAGTGGCGCGCGAAAAGAAGAAGATCGTCGTCTTCAGCGGACCGGGCACCGAGCGCATCACCAACGACCTGTGCTCGCCCTATTCCGTGCACTACACCTACGACACCTGGTCGCTCGCCAACACCACCGCGCGCGCCACCGTCGAGCAAGGCGGCAAAAGCTGGTACTTCCTGACGGCCGACTACGCGTTCGGCCACACGCTGCAGGCCTCGGCCACCGACGTCGTGAAGGCCAACGGCGGCACGGTGCTGGGCGCCTCGCGCCATCCGCTGGGCTCCAGCGACTTTGCCTCGTACCTGTTGCAGGCGCAAGCCAGCAAGGCGCAGATCGTCGGGCTGGCCAACGCGGGCGGCGACACGGTCAACGCCATCAAGGCGGCCAGCGAATTCGGGCTGACCAAAGGCGGGCAGAAGATGGCGGGCCTGCTTCTGTACATCAACGACATCCACGCCATCGGCCTGGACGCCGCCGCGGGCCTGACGCTGACGGAAGCCTTCTACTGGGACATGAATGACCAGACCCGCGCCTGGTCGCAGCGCTATTACGACAAGCTCAAGAAGATGCCCAACATGAGTCAGGCGGGCACGTATTCGTCGGTGATGCACTACCTGAAAGCCGTGCAGGCGGCGGGCACCGACGAGCCCACGGCGGTCATGAAGCAGATGAAGGCCACCCCCATCAACGACTTCTTCGCCACCAACGGCCGCATCCGCGAGGACGGCCGCATGGTCCACGACATGTACCTGTTCGAGGTGAAAAAGCCGTCGGAGTCCAAGCGGCCGTGGGACTACTACAAGCTGGTGGCCACGCTGCCCGGCGACCAGGCGTTCATGCCGCTGTCCCGGTCGACGTGCCCGCTGGTGCAGAAGTAGCGCGGCAGGCGGTCCTGCGGCGGGCGTCCCCGCGGCGGGCGGACGCGGCCGATGGCATCCGCGGCGGGAAACGCCCGCCGCGGGCAACGCCCGCCGCGTTATCCTTGCGGCTTTGCATCCGCCGCGCCGACATGCCGCAACAAGCCGCCCGCATCATCGAAGGCACGATAGACCAGATCCGGGTCGCCACGCCGGTCCGGCGAAACGATGTGTTCCTGCGGATCGGCGCGCAGATGATCTGGGGTCCCGGGCTGGACCCATCGCACATCGCCCAGCTGCGCGCCTTCCACGACAAAGGCACGGCCGTGCGCATTGGGGTGCTGGAGGCCGAGCATGGCCTGAACCGCTTCTGTTGGGCCGTGCCGGCGCAGGGCGATCCCATTGCTCCGCTCACCTACCAGACCGCGCAACGGCGTAGCGGGCGCGAGGCCGCGATCTGCGGCGCCGTGGGCGTGACCGCGCTGGGTGCAGCGTGGCTGTCCGGGATCGCGACGCTGCCGCGCGTATTCCTGATGGTGTTCGCGCTGGTGATCGCGTTGATGGGGCTGGTACTTGCCGCGAATGCCTTGCATGTCCTCTGGCACAACCGCCGCGAGCGGCCACGCATTCTCGCCAGCGAGGCGCAGTTCGATCCCGCCCGGCGGCCAGCGGCCATGGCGGCCACTTCAGCTGCGCCAGCCGCCCCGCGTCCCCGGCAGGAACCCGCTGCGCTGACGCAGGATGGCGATCCGCCCCTGCTCCTGATCCGGGGGCAGCTTGACGGGATCACGCATGAAACGCGGCATGTGCACAAAGGCCCGACCTACGGCCACTATCGCTTTTCCATCCAGGGCCGCGCGTTCCTGATGACGGTCGATGAATCGCTGGGAAGCTGGCAGCCGTTCCTGGCGCAGGACGATGCCGTGGAAATGGCCGTCAACGCCCAGCCGGTTCCGGGCGAACCGCATGCGGTGTATGCGCTGCGCAATCTGGAGGACGGGCGCGCCTACATGTGCCATCTGCGATTCCGCGCCATTCCCGGCCGCGACACGCCGGTCGGCGTCGGCATGAACCAGCGCGCGCCCCTGCTCAAGGCCATCGGCGGCCTGATGCTTGCGGTCTGGCTGTTTCTGATTGGCCTGACCTGGTTCCTCGACGCCGACGCGCTACAGGGCGATTTTCCGGAACTCGCGCTCTTCATCCTGGGGATGTTCCTGCTGGTTTGGCTGTGCTTTGCGCTGCCGCTTCTGTGGCTCGACATGCGGTGGCGCATGGGCAGGCCGACACGGCGCCAGCGCATCACCGAACGCATCTACGCGCTACTCGGTCTGGGCACGCCGTTCGCCCCCAGCCAACGCATCGAAGAGGTGTGACCGGACCGGCGTATCCTTGCCGCATGCCTGACTGCCGCTGGAGACCCGCATGACCCCACCCGCCCCGCGCCCCATCGCCGCCACCATCGCCGCCGTCGTGCGCGACGGCCACGTGCTGCTGGTGCGCCGCGCCAATCCGCCCGATCAGGACCGCTGGGCGTTTCCGGGCGGCAAGATCGATGCGGGCGAACGCCTTCCCGATGCGGCCGCGCGAGAGTTGCTGGAAGAAACGGGCGTCACCGCCGAGCCGCTGCACGTCTTCGACGCCGTCGACGTGTTCGACCGCGACGACGCAGGCGCCCTGCGCCGCCACTTCATCCTGATCGCGGTGCTGTGCCGCTGGGTGTCCGGCGAACCGGTCGCCGGCGACGATGCCCGCGACGCGCGCTGGGTGTCCCTGGCCGATCTTGATGCCCACGCGCTGGCCACCAGCTTCGGGGTGGCGGAACTGGCGCACAAGGCGGCGGATTTGATGGCAGCGCGCTGACCGCCCGATACGTTAAGGTGTAGCCCCACACCCCTTGTCTCTTCATTCCTGGAGTACCGAATGACCGGATTGTTCATCGTGGTGGCGGCGTTGGCGTTCTTGATGCTGGCGGCGTATCGAGGCTATAGCGTGATCCTTTGCGCGCCCATTGCGGCGATGGGCGCGGTGCTGCTGACGGACCCGTCGGCGCTGGCGCCCGTGTTCTCGGGCATCTTCATGGAGCGCATGGCGGGCTTTGCCAAGCTCTACTTCCCCGTGTTCCTCCTGGGGGCCGTGTTCGGCAAGCTGATCGAGCTATCGGGCTTTTCGCGCGCCATCGTGCAAGCGGTGCTGCGGCTGATCGGGGCCGAGCGCGCCATCGTGGCCATCGTGCTGGTCTGCGCGGTGCTGACTTACGGCGGCGTGTCGCTGTTCGTGGTGGTGTTCGCGGTATACCCGTTTGCCGCCGAGATGTTCCGCCAGGGCGGCATCCCCAAGCGTCTGATGCCGGGCGCGATTGCGCTGGGCGCCTTCACGTTCACCATGACGGCGCTGCCGGGTACGCCGCAGATCCAGAACATCATTCCGACGACCTTCTTCGAGACCACGACCTGGGCCGCGCCCTGGCTGGGCCTCATCGGCGCCACGTTCACGCTGACCGCGGGCATCGCCTACCTGGAATGGCGCCGCAAGCGCGCCGCCGCGGCCGGCGAGACCTACGGCACGGACCTGCGAAACGAACCCGCCACGCCCCCCGCCGAACGCAATCACCATCCGCTGATCGCGCTGCTGCCGCTGGTGGTGGTGGGTGTGATGAACTTCCTGCTGACGCGCTGGATCCCGGGCTGGTACCCGGCCGGGTCCGAAGTGGACCTGCCCGGCCTGCCCAAGCCCCTGCCCGTCAACGCGGACGAGCAGGTGGCGCTATGGGCCGTAATGGGTGCGCTGATCGCGGGCATCGTCACCATCCTGCTGTTCTCGTTTAGCGCCATCAAGTCGCATTTTGCCGAAGGCAGCAAGAGCGCCGTGTCGGGCGCGTTGCTGGCCTCGATGAACACCGCGGCCGAGTACGGGTTCGGCGGCGTGATTGCCGCGCTGCCGGGCTTTCTGCTGGTGGCGCAGGCCCTGAAAGCCATTCCCGATCCGCTGGTCGGCGAAGCCGTGGCGGTGACGACGCTGGCCGGCATCACCGGATCGGCCTCCGGCGGCATGAGCATCGCGCTGGCCGCGATGTCGCAGACCTTTATCGACGGCGCCCTGGCGGCCGGCATTCCCATGGAAGTGCTGCACCGGGTCGCTGCGATGGCGAGCGGCGGCATGGACACGCTGCCGCACAACGGCGCGGTCATCACGCTGCTGGCGGTCACGGGGCTGACGCACCGCCAGTCCTATGGCGACATCTTCGCCATCACCCTGATATCGACGCTGTCGGTGTTCCTGGTGATCGGCGTGTTCTACCTGACCGGCATCGTCTGATCGAAGGCGGCGGCAAACACGCCCGCCAGCCACTGCGTGAACACGCGCACCCGCGCCGGCACCTGCCGGTTCTGCGGCGTCAACACCGACACCGGCATCGGCGCGGGCGGCGCGTGGGGCAGCACGATCTTCAAGTGCCCCGCCGCCAGTTCGCGTTCCACGCGATAGCGCGGCACCTGCACCATACCCAGGCCCGCCAACGCCGCGCTGGTGTAAAGCTCGGCGCCGCTCACGCTGACAACCGCGCGCGGGCGCACCTGCACGATGCGGCCATCGACCCAAAAATCCAGCGGCGCCGCGCGGCCCGTGGCGCTGGACACGTAGTCCACGGCCAGGTGCTTTTCCAGCGCCTGCACGCTGTCCGGCATGCCATGTCGAGCCAGGTAGGCGGGGCTGGCCACCGTTACCTGCGGCATCTGCGCGATCGTCCGCCCGACAAGCGTCGAATCCTGCAGCACGCCCGCCCGCAGCACGCAGTCCACGCCTTCACGCACCAGGTCCACCAGCCGGTCGTCTTCACCCAAGTGCAGGGCAATGTCGGGATAGCGCTTCAGAAAGTCCGGCAGGCCGGGCATTACGAAAAAGCGGGCAAGCGTGCCCTGCGCATTGACCCTGAGCAGCCCCTTGGGGGCCGTATCCAGGAACGCGCCATCGGCCTCCTCCAGGTCGGCCAGCAGCCGCACGCACCGCCGGTAGTGGGCCTCGCCGTCGTGCGTCAGCCGCACCTGACGCGTGGTGCGCTCGAGCAGGCGTGCGCCCAACCGGGCCTCCATGCGCTTGATCAGGTTGGTCACCGTGGCGCGCGGAATGCGCAGGTCATCGGAGGCCTTGGTAAAGCTGCCGCGCTCTGCAATGCGCACGAACACCTGCATTTCCTGGAATCGATCCATGCCTTTGGCTACCTGCCACGCAGGTCCATTGTTAAAGCAAATGAAATTATCTTAGCAAACGGAGGTTAATTATCTTTCGAACGGAATAGTCGATCATATGCCTCACCCCTTCACGGAGAGATCGCATGACCGACCAAGCTTCCCAACGCGTTGCCCTCGTCACGGGCGGATCGCGCGGCATCGGCGCCGCCATCGTGCGCCGCCTGGCCAATGACGGCTTTGCCGTCGCCATCAACCATGCGTCCGGCGCGGCAGACGCCGACGCCCTGGCCGCCGACATCCGCCAGGCCGGCGGACGCGCCCTCGCGGTGCGTGCAGACGTCTCCAAGCCGGATGCGGTGCGCGCGATGTTCGATGCCGTCACGGCCGAATTCGGCCGCCTGGACGTGCTGGTCAACAGCGCGGGCGTGCTGCAGGTGCAGCCGCTGGCGGACACCAGCGACGACCTGTACGACCGGACGTTCGACATCAACACCCGGGGCACCTTCAACACTTTGCGCGAGGCGGCCGCCCGCCTTGCCGATGGCGGCAGCATCGTCAATGTGTCCAGCACCACCGTCGCGCTCAACTTGCCCGGCTACTCGGTCTACATCGCCAGCAAGGCCGCCGTCGAAAGCCTGACGCAGGTTTTTGCCAAGGAACTGCGCGGCCGCCAGATCAGGGTGAATGCCGTCGCCCCCGGCCCCGTCGCCACCGAGCTGTTCTTCAAGGGCAAGAGCCCCGAGCTGATCGAGCACTACGCCAAGATGCCGCCGCTGGAACGCCTGGGCCAACCGGATGACATCGCGGGCATCGTCTCGTTCCTGGCGGGACCGGACAGCGGGTGGGTAAATGGGCAGATCGTGCGCGCCAATGGCGGCGTGGCCTGAAAATTTTTCGTCAGCGCCGGCGCCTTCCTGCGGCGCGCTCTCATCCCAACGCACGAGCCCGGCCAGTTGGCCGGGCTTTTCTTTCACGGCGCTGAACGCCGCATATTTGCTGCTGTCCTCATCCGTTCTACCCATGCGCGCCTCGGCCGATGGACCGAGGGACCGTTGCGGGTTTTGAAATTTTCCGATCGCGCGCTCGGGACTTTGCATTACAGAAAAGTCTGGCCAGTTGGACGAGGTTTGCATGAGACGGAGTGCCTAAGCCGTGGTTTAGCCTGACCCGGCAGTACTCCGACTCACCTTGATCGATTGGACGAAAGCAATGAATCAACTCATTCATCCGGACTGCCACCCCTTTACCGCCGCAGGCAATCTGAAGCAGATCTCCGCGTATTACGAGGAAGGTCGCCGTGTCATGTGGATGATGCTGCGCGCGCAACCGCGCCCGTGCTTTAACCATGAACTCATCGACGAGATCATGACCCTGGCGCGCGCCGCCAAGGATTCCGGCCTGCCCATCGACTTCTGGGTCACCGGTTCGCTGGTGCCCCAGATCTACAACGTTGGCGGCGACCTGAACTTTTTCGCCGAGGCCATCCGCACCGGCAAGCGCGAGGCGCTTCGTGCCTATGCCCGCGCCTGCGTCGACTGCGTGCATGCCGCCACGCGCGGTTTCGATACCGGCGCCATCTCGCTGGCCATGATCGAAGGCACCGCGCTGGGCGGCGGCTTCGAGGCCGCGCTGGCCCACCACTTCGTGCTGGCGCAGAACAATGCGCGCATGGGCTTTCCCGAAATGGCGTTCAACCTGTTTCCCGGCATGGGCGGCTATTCGCTGGTCGCGCGCCGCTCGGGCATGAAGCTGGCCGAAGAGCTGATCGGCACCGGCGAATCGCACACCGCCGAGTGGTATCACGGCCGCGGCCTGGTCGACGTGCTGTTCGAGCCGGGCGACGCCTACAAGGCCACGCGCACTTTCATCGACGTGATGCGCCCCAAGCTCAACGGCATGCGCGCGATGCTGCGCGCCCGCCAACGCGTGCTCAGCCTATCGCGTTCCGAGCTGATGGATATCACCGAGGATTGGGTCGAGGCGGCCTTCTCCATCGATCCGAAGGACCGCGCCTACATGGAACGCCTGGTGATGGCGCAGAACCGCCGCACGGCAGGCAGCTCGGAAGCCACCGAAGTGGCCACCATGCACTGATCCGGCGGCGCGCCGCCGGTTGCGTCACGCGATGAGATGCAACCGGCGGCGTTGCGCCAGCCAGGCGGTGAGCTCTTGCGCCGGCATGGGCTTGGCATACAGATAGCCCTGCTTGGCGTCCACGCCCAGGGTGTCCAGGAAGACCGTCTCTTCCTGGGTCTCTACGCCCTCGGCGATGACCTTGAGCTCCAGCGTGCGCGCCACCGCGACGATGGCGCGCGCCAGCGCCTGCGACACCGGATTCTCGTTCACGCCGCGCACGAAGCTGGCGTCGAGCTTGATCGCGTCCAGCGGAATGCGCGCCAGCTGGGACAGCGACGAATAGCCCGTTCCGAAGTCGTCCAGGTGCACGCGCGCGCCCAATTGCCGGAACTGCTTGATGAGTTCGATGGCGGCGTCTTCATCGTCGATCAGGCAGCTTTCCGTCAGTTCGATATCGAGAAGGCAGGGATTGAGGCTGGCGTCGTTGATGGCCCGCATGAATTCGCTGACCACGCCCTTGTCGTCCAGCTGGCGGGCCGACATATTGATGGCGATGCGCAGGTTCAGGCCGTCGCGCTTCCAGGCCGCCGCCTGCCGCGCGGCTTCGCGCATCACCCAGACACCTAGCGGCGAGATGAGGCCCGACTCCTCGGCATACGGAATGAAGGTGTCGGGTCCGACCATGCCGCGCTCCGGAGAGCGCCAGCGCACCAGCGCTTCCACGCCGTCCACCTCGCCGGTGCGTCCCACCAGCTTGGGCTGGTAGTACAGCATCAGGTGATTCTCGGCCAGCGCCTTGCGCAGATTGGTGTCCAGCCACACGTAGTCCGCGTTGCGGCGGTCCATGTCGGGCTGGAACACCCGGTACGTATGGCGGCCCGCTTCCTTGGCCACATACATGGCGATGTCGGCGCTGCGCACCACGCTGTCCAGGTCGGCCCCGTGATCGGGGTACATGGCGATGCCGATGGAGCAACTGGTGTAGACCTCGATGAGGCCCTGGCGGAAGGGCTCGCGCAGCCGGTCGATGATGCGCTGCGCGGTGGCCTCCAGCTGCCAGGCCTGCGCCTCTTCCTGCAGCACGATGAATTCGTCGCCGCCCAGGCGGGCCAGCGTCTGGCCATCGGAAAGGCAGTTCGAGATGGCGACGGCCACGGCTTTCAACAGCCGGTCGCCGAAGCCGTGGCCGTAGTGGTCGTTGATGCGCTTGAAGTTGTCCAGGTCCAGGAACAGCACCCCGCCCCGCCCTTCCCGGCCGGCTTCCAGCGCGGCCTTCAACCGCGACGTGATCGCGTGCCGGTTGGGCAGGTTGGTCAGCATGTCGGTGTTGGCAAGCACCCGCAGGCGTTCCTGCGCCTGACGCTCTTCCGTGATGTCCGTGCCCGAACAGATCAGGTAGACGCGCTTTTCGCCGCTGCCGCTGGTGACGAACTTGTTGCGGAACAGAAAGAGGCGCGGCCCCTTGACGGTGTTGATCGTGCGCTCGACCTCATACGACTGTCCGCGCTTGTAGAACTCGGCAATATTACGGCGCGAGGCGATGGCTTCTTCGCGCGTCATGAACATCTCGAAGACGCTGCGGCCCACGATGTCCTGTTCGCGCTTGCCGGTGTATTCCTCGCACAGCTTGTTGAAGCGCTGCACGCGGCCATTCTGGTCCACGATGGCGATGACCGAATTGGCTTCCGACACCACCGTCTCGGCGAACGACAGGCCTTCGACGAGGTCCTTGGCGACGGATTCGGTATCGGTGTGAGCCGATGCGGTGCCGGCCCATTCGTTGGCGTTGATCTTGCGGCCCACCAGGTGCAGGTGCAGCAGATCGCCATACAACGTGATGTCGATGCGCAAGCTGGACGTGATGCCGGTCAGGCTGCGCACGGCCTCGGCCTGATCCGGGCGCAAGGCCATGGCAATATTGGTCGCGCCCTTGACTGCGGCGAGTTCAATCGCATCGCTATCGGCGGACAACCGCCAATATGGGCTCTGCGTACCGAAATGCGTGTGCAGGATCGACTTTTCGTCCTGGTTCTCAGTCATTGGTATCCCCCCGCCGTCCTAAGGCCCGCGAAACACATTACGGGCTACTGAATTTGGGGTCAACCACCTTTGCGGCGGCGCAAACCTGTTTATTGCGGTTTATTGCACAGCCATTCCCGCAGCTTTGCAATTGTCTGAAATACAGGTGTTTTCCCGGCGCAGCCGGCGTGCAACGGGAATCGATTATTTCGCTTCCTTTCAATACCCGCAAAAACGACAACGCCGGAAACCCTTGGCGGATTTCCGGCGCATGGCGGAGATGGCGCGCAAGGCGCCCGCGGCAATGGGCTTATTCGCCCTTCACGCCCGCCTCATCGATGACCTTGGTCCAGCGCGCCACTTCGGCCGACACGCGCTTGCCGGCGTCGGCTGGCGTGGTCCACGTGGCGATCGCGCCCTGGTTCAGCAGCGACGCCTTCACTTCGGGCTTGGCCAGGATCTTCTTGAGCTCGGCATTCAGGCGTTCGATGACCGGCGCCGGCGTGTTGGCCGGCGCCACGATGCCGAACATCGAGCTGACCTCGAAGTCCTTCAGGCCGGCTTCGGCGGCGGTGGGCACGTCGGGCAGCGCATCCACGCGCTGCGGCGAGGTCACCGCCAGCGCGCGCAGCTTGCCCGCCTTGATGTTGGCCTGCGCCGCAGGCACCGTTTCGATCATGCTCAGCACCTGTCCGCCCATCAGGTCGGTCATGGCCGGGCCGCTGCCCTTGTAAGGCACGTGCAGGATGTCGGCGCCCGCCGCGCGCTTGAACATTTCGCCGGCCAGATGCTGGGGCGAGCCATTGCCGGCCGAGGCCATGGTCAGGTAGCCGGGCTTGGACTTGGCCAGCGCGATGAATTCGGGCAGCGTCTTGGCCTGCACCGACGGATTCACCACGAACACCAGCGGCACGGTGCCGACGATGGACACTGGCGCGAAGCTCTTTTCCACGTCGTAGGTGACGCGCCCGCGGTACAGCGCGGCATTGATCGAGTGACTGGTCAGCGCGCCCATCAGCAGCGTGTAGCCGTCGGGCTGGGCCTTGGCAACCTGGTCCGCGCCGATGTTGCCGGCAGCGCCCGCGCGGTTTTCCACCACCACGGTCTGGCCCAGCGCGCCCGTCAATTCCTGCGCAAGCACGCGGCCGATCACGTCGGTGGCGCCCCCGGGCGGGTAAGGCACGATCATGCGGATGGGCTTGTCCGGATAGGCGTCGGCGGCATGCGCCGGGGCGGAAACGCCGGCGCAAAGGGCCAGCAGGGAAAACAGCACGGCGCGGCGCGGCCGCAGACGCAGGTCTGACATAGGGTCTCTCCAAGCCGGGATGGGTATAGGAATGAACGGACGCCCGGTTCGTCAACCGAGCCAGTGTAGGGGGCCGTGCTTGATTGAAGAATCGCCATTTTTCTATCGACTGATCTTTATTTCAGATCAATAGAAGGCATCTGCACAAACCGCTTGCGGGCGTTGCAAGGGGCTGGATATGATGACGCCGCAGGATTATCAATAATATTATCGGGACTGAAAATGACGGACGAGACCAAGGGCGGCAAGCCCGGCAAGGGCCCCTTTGACAGCGACAGCGCCACCGCGCAAGGCGTCGCCCGCGGGCTGACCAATTACGGCGACAAGGGTTTTTCGCTGTTCCTGCGCAAGGCCTTCATCAAGGGCGCCGGCCTGTCGGACGATGCCCTGGCGCGTCCCATCATCGGTATCGTCAACACCGGCAGCAGCTACAACCCCTGCCACGGCAACGCCCCGCAGCTCATCGAGGCCGTCAAGCGCGGCGTCATGCTGGCCGGCGGCCTGCCGATGGACTTTCCCACCATCTCGGTGCACGAAAGCTTCTCGCAGCCCACCAGCATGTACCTGCGCAACCTCATGTCCATGGACACCGAGGAGATGATCCGCGCGCAGCCGATGGACGCCGTCGTGCTGATCGGCGGCTGCGACAAGACCGTGCCTGCGCAACTGATGGGCGCCGCCTCGGCAGGCGTACCCGCCATCCAGCTCGTCACCGGGTCGATGCTGACCGGCTCGCACCGCGGCGAGCGCGTGGGCGCCTGCACCGACTGCCGCCGCTACTGGGGCCGCTACCGCGCCGAGGAAATCGACGCTGTCGAGATCGCCGACGTGAACAACCAGCTCGTCGCCAGCGTGGGCACCTGTTCCGTCATGGGCACGGCCAGCACGATGGCCTGCATTACCGAAGCGCTGGGCATGATGGTGACCGGCGGCGCCTCGGCCCCGGCCGTCACCGCCGACCGCGTGCGCGTGGCCGAGCACACCGGCGCCACCGCCGTCGCCATGGCGGCTTCGCGCCTGACCCCGGACCGCATCCTGACCGGCAAGTCCATCGAAAACGCGCTGCGCGTGCTGCTCGCCATCGGCGGGTCGACCAACGGCATCGTCCATCTGACCGCCATCGCCGGCCGCCTGGGCATCGACATCGACCTGGCCGGCCTGGACCGCATCAGCCGCGAGACGCCCGTGCTGGTCGACCTGAAGCCGTCGGGCCAGCACTACATGGAAGACTTCCACGACGCGGGCGGCATGCCCGCCCTGCTGCGCGAGCTGCGCCCCTTCCTGCATCTGGACGCGCTCACCGTGTCCGGCCGCACGCTGGGCGAAGAACTGGACGACGCCCCCCCGCCCTTCAAGCAGGACGTCATCCGCACGGCCGCCGCGCCCATCTATCCGGTGGGCGGCCTGGCCGTGCTGCGCGGCAACCTGGCGCCCGGCGGCGCCATCATCAAGCAGTCGGCGGCCAATCCCCAACTGATGGAGCATGAAGGCCGCGCGGTGGTGTTCGAAGACGCCGAGGACATGGCGCGCCGCATCGACGACGACGCGCTGGATGTGACCGCCGACGACATCCTGGTGCTCAAGCGCATCGGCCCCACTGGCGCGCCGGGCATGCCCGAAGCTGGCTACATGCCCATTCCGAAGAAGCTCGCGCGCGCCGGCGTCAAGGACATGGTCCGGATCTCGGACGGCCGCATGAGCGGCACCGCGGCCGGCACCATCGTGCTGCACGTCACGCCGGAATCCGCCATCGGCGGTCCGCTGGCTTATGTGCAGAACGGCGACCGCATCCGCCTGTCGGTGGCCCGGCGCGAAATCGCGCTGCTGGTCGACGACGCGGAGCTGGCGCGCCGCGCCGCCGCCCAACCCATCACGCGGCCGGCCGCCGACCGCGGCTACCGCAAGCTCTTCCTGCAGTCCGTGACGCAGGCCGACCAGGGCGTCGACTTCGACTTCCTGCGCGCCGGCGTCACGCACGACACGGTGCCCAAGAAGTAAACCTACCCTCATCGCCATGAACGCCATCACGCCCGCCGCCTTGCAGGAACCCGCCCCCGACGCCGTACAGGCGGCGGTGGCCGCGCTGGAGGAAGACATCGTCTTCGGCCGGCTGCATCCGCGCGAACGCCTGACCGAGGACGAGCTGATGGCGCGTTTTGGCATGAAGCGGCACGCGGTGCGCCAGGTGCTGGTCGACCTGGAGCTTCTGGGCGTGGTCGAGAAAAAGCGCAACATCGGCGCGGTGGTGCGGGCGTTCTCGGTGCGCGAGGTCATGGAGCTGTACGCCTTGCGCGAGGTGCTGGAAGTGCACGCCGCCCGCCAGATGCCGCTGCCCGTGCCCGAAGCGCGGCTGGCCGCGCTGGTGGCCGTGCAGCGCGAGCACGACGCCGCGGTGGCCGCGGGCGACGCGCGCCGCGTGTTCCGCAGCAACCAGCACTTTCACCGTGAATTCGTCGGCCTGCTGGACAACGCCGTGCTGGGCCAGGCCATCGAGGAATACGCGCGCCGCACCCACCCGATCCGCTTCGGCTCGCTGGTGACAGCCGGCCACCGCGAACGGGCGCGTCAGGAGCACTGGACGATGATCCAGGCACTGCGCGACGGCGACCGCGACGCGCTGATGGCCGTGTGCCGCGACCACCTGATCCCGTCGCGCGATGCCTATCTGGCCTCGCAACAGGCGTATGCGCAGACGCAGGGCGCGTACCTGCCGCCTTCCGCTGCGATCTGACCGCTCGCTGGTGATGGCTTACTTGTCAACGCATCCATCAATCTCGGTCACTTCGTTTTAGCCTCGGAACCGGCGGGCAAGCCCTTCTTTGATCCGCGCAGAATCCGGGCGAAGGCCTCTGCCGTGGGGTTGACGTTGTCGGGGCGGCGAGCACAGTAAAGGTCCACATCGAAGGCATTTTGCTGCCCCGTCAGCGGCCGGTATTCGACGCCGTTAATGCGCAGCGTCGCCGCCGATTCCGGCACCAGGGCCACCCCCATTCCGCCTTCGACCAGCGCCAGCAAGGTCGGCAGAACGCTCTCGTACACGATATGCGGCCGCACATTGTGATCCCGGAACAATCGCGTCTGCACGGCATTGAAGTACGACGAGGCCTCACGTTTAAAGCCGACCACATCCAGACCGTCAAGACGCGCCATCGGCACGCGTTCATAACGTGTCAGCGGATGTCCCGGCGGCAAGGCCAGGATCATCTTCTCGCGGTGCACCCGCTCAAACACCAGATCGGGCTCGACCGCGCGCGGCAAACGGCGAAAGATCGCCAGGTCGATGGTATTGGCCATCAACTGTTCCGTCAGCTCGCTAGTTAGCGCATTTTCCAGCACCAATTCAACGTCCGGATACTCCGCGCGGTACTTCGCCAGCACACGCGGCAAGACCTGATAAGCCGCGGTGCTGACAAAACCCACCGCCAGCCGCCCGGCATCGCCGCTGCCGGCACGCCGCGCCGCATGCACGGCGGCCTCATCCTCGTCGAGCAAACGCCGCGCGCGCAGCAAGAGCACTTCGCCCGCCTTGGTCAACTTGACGGACCGGGTGGACCGCACGAACAGCTCGGTGCCGACCTGGGCCTCGAATTGGCGTATCAACTGGCTAAGCGGCGGCTGGCTGAGATTGAGCCTGACGGCCGCCCGGCCAAAGTGCAGCTCTTCGGCCACCACCACAAACGCGCGCAGCGCGCGTGAAACCAAGGACATGGCTTACCCCGAACATTAGGTCAGTTTTCATCTTAATTGCTGTTTTTTATTGTATTAGACATACCAATTGGCCAACCATAAAGTTCTCAGTGACGTAGCCCACAACGGATCTCACTGTGAAGCCTTTGAATCAATGGACGGCCTGCGAAATGGCCGCTGCCATCGCCCGCGGCGACACCACCCCCGAAGCGGTGGCGCGGGCCTGCCTGGACCGTATCGCCGAGCGCAACGACGAAATACAGGCCTTTGTGGCGCATGACCCCGAGCGCGTCTTGGCAGAAGCCCGGCGTGTCACGCCTTTGGCCGGGGCGCCGTTGCGTGGCGTGCCGTTCGCCGCCAAAGACATCTTCGATTCGGCCGACTATCCAACCGAGTACGGCTCACCCATCTATCAAGGCCATCGCCCGTCCACCGACGCCAGCTGCATCGCCATGGCCCGCCATCATGGCGCGATGCTTCTGGGCAAAGTCGCCACAGGCGAATTCGCCACGCAAACGCCCAGCCGCGCCGCCAATCCGCTGCGCGTGAGCCATACGCCTGGCGGTTCCTCCAGCGGGTCGGCCGCCGCAGTCGCGGATGGCATGGTGCCGGTTGCCTTCGGCACTCAGACCACCGCCTCCATTGTCCGGCCTGCCATTTACTGCGGCGTCGTGGGCTTCAAACCCAGCTTCGGCCTGATCGCCTCGGCTGGCATGAAGGCCTTGAGCCCCTCGCAAGACACGGTCGGGGTGATCGTTCGCGATGTGGCCGACGCGGCGTTCTTCACCCTGGGCCTGCATGCCGCGCGCGACGTCATGGCCGCGACTGGCGCACGCCCGCGCGTGGGGCTCTGCCTGTCCCGCCAATGGGACTATGCGCAAGCGGCAACACTGGCCGCCATCGAGCGCGCCGCCGCCGTATTGCAGGGCCAGGGCTGCACGGTTGAACGCTTCTGGCTGCCGGACGAGTTCGAAGCGCTGGAAGCGCTTCAGTTGCGCATCTTTGCCTTCGAGGCTCGCCTGTCCCTGGCGCAGGAACGCCTGCAACACGCAGATCGCCTGAGCCCGCGCCTGGTGGCCCGGCTCAGCACCGAAATCGGCCTGGACGAGTACACCCTCATGCTGCAACAGGCCGCGCGGCTGCGGGCGCGTGCGCGCCGGCTGTTCAGCGATTACGACGTGCTGCTGTATCCCGCCGCCGAAGGCGAAGCAGAAGCCGGCCACCAGTCGGCCGGCTCGCCCCGATATGGCGCGATCTGGACCTTGCTGCATTTGCCCTGCATCTCCTTTCCGCTGGAGATCGGCCCGGGCGGCCTGCCAGTGGGCGCGCAGCTCATTGGCCCCTATGGCCAGGACACGCGCCTGCTCGCCGCCGCCCGCTTTGTGACCGAGGCGCTGCAGCCGCCGCCTGCCTCGTGAATCCAGTCAACCGCAGTACGACTACAAGGGGAATACCAATGAAAGCAAAACATATCCTGGCCACACTGGCCTTGAGTGCATTGAGCCTGGGCGCCCACGCCCAGGAGACACTGAAGATCGGCGGTATCGGGCCACTGTCGGGTGGAGGCACCGCGTGGGGCCTGGCGGTGCAGCGCGGCGTGCAGATGGCGATCGACGAAGTCAACGCGCAAGGCGGCCTCAAGGTGGGCGGCAAGACCTATAAGCCCGAATTGCTGATGTATGACGACAAGTACAGCGCCACCGGCGGGCGCACGGCCGCCGAACGGCTGGTCAATTACGACAAGGTCAAGTTCATCGTCGGGCCCATCGGCACGCCGTCGGTCATGGCGGCAGTTCCCATCGTCAATCAGGGCCGCGTCATCATGCTGTCCAATGGCTATGCGCCGGACATCCTCAAGCAGAACGGCAAGGACGGCTACAACTTCCGCACCATGAACAGCAATGTCGAGTTCGGCCCGGCCATGGTGAAGTGGCTGAAGGAGAACCGTCCAAAAGCCAGGAAAGTGGCCCTGATCGTGCCCAATGACGCCACCGGGCAAGTCGTGATGCCCACGCTGGGCCAGGCCTATAAAGACGCCGGCTACAGCGTGTGGTCGGAAGGCTATGAGCGCGGCTCCAAAGAATTCACGCCGCTCTTGATGCGCATGATGGCCCAGGATGCCGATGTGCTGGACCTGAATTTGAACGCGCCAGGCGAGGCCGGCCTGCTGGTCAAACAGGCTCGCCAGATAGGCTACAAGGGCATCATCTGGCAGGTGGGCGGCCCTGGCATCGATGAGGTCGCCGATATCGCCGGCCCGCTGGCCGAGGGCTTCATGTCCTATGACGTGTTCGACTTCAACGAACCCGCCGCCAGGAAGTTCGTCGAAAACTACAAAAAGCGCTGGAGCGGCGTCATCAATGCCCAGACGCCCGGCTGGTACAACTCGGCGCGGATTCTCTTCAAGGCCATCGAAGAAGCGGGAACGGTCAGCGACACCGATAAGGTGCGCAAGGCGATGGAGAGCATCAGCGGCTTTGACGCCGGCATTTACGGCCCGGTGGTCTGGGGCGGCGAACGCGCTTATGGCGTCAACCATCAATTGCTGAACAAGTTCTGGATCACCGAGATCAAGAACGGCAAGCCGCATGCCCTGACTTCCCTGGTTCCGGTCAAGGAATAAGCCCGTCCCGTTTCGAGGAATGCTCATGTTCTCCGCACCTGTGCTGATGCAGGTGCTGATCAATGGCTTGAGCCTGAGTGCGATCTATGTGCTGATCGCGCTTGGCTTCACGCTGTTGTTCGGCATCATGAAAGTCGTCAACTTCGCGCATGGCAGTTTCGCCATGCTGGGCGGCTACGCCCTGTTCTACTACTTCGGCGAATTGAAGCTGCCATACGTGGTCGCCATCGTGCTGGCGGCACTGACAGTCGCCTCGCTAAGCCTGATCCTGGAATGGCTGGTGTACCGCCGTTTCTATCAAAAGATGTTCCAGAGCATGATTGGCCTGCTGGGATTGGACATCGCCATTGTGTACACCAGCGTGCTGGTCTGGGACGTCTATGAGCGTTCGGTGCCCGCAGCGCTCGACACCATGGTGCAACTGGGCCCGGTCATGATTCCCGCCGACAAGCTGATGGTGATAGGCATCGCCATCGCCGTACTGCTGGCGTTCTGGGCCTTCATGAGCAGCAGCCGCTACGGCCTGGCGGTGCGCGCCTCGGCCGAAGACATCGAGATCGCCGAAGCGCAGGGGGTGAACACGCGCCGCATCTACCAGCTGGCATTCTTTCTGGCCGTCTTCATGACCGCCATCGCGGGAGCCATCTACGCCCAGACCTATGCACTCTCGCCCTTCATGGGAGAGCGGCCTTTGATGGTTGCCTTCATCGTGGTCATTCTGGGCGGCATGGGCAGCATTCCCGGCGCGGCGCTCGGCGGTGTGATTTTCGGCTTTGCCGAGAGTTTCCTCGCCACGTTTTACGGCTCGGCCACCTCGACCTTTGTTTCCTTTGCGGTCGTCATCGCCCTGCTGGTGATACGCCCCTGGGGCCTGCTGGGCAAACCCGAACACTGAAGGACGCGCACTCATGACTCAACTATCCATGCCCCTGGCGCGACCCGCACGGCCCCGGCGCTCGCGCGGCCTGGCAGCCAGTCTGGCCGGCCTGCTGGTGCTGGCGCTGCTGGCCCTGGCGCCCCAGGTGTTCGACAACGCCTTCCTGCTCGCCATCGGCGCGCTGATTCTGCTCAACATCATCGGCGCCCTGAGCCTGCACCTCATCATCAGAACCGGCCATATTTCGCTATCGCACGCAGGCTTTATCGGCATCGGCGCCTATGGCTGCGCGCTGGCCGTCACGAAACTGCAACTGCCGCCCGCCATGGGCCTGGCCGTGGGTACTGCCGCAGCCGGCCTGCTCGCCCTGCTGGTCGGCCCGGTGCTACTTCGCCTGACCGGCAAGTATTTTGTGCTGGTGACCTTTTTGCTGGGCGAGATCATCCGTCTGGTGCTGGTCGAATGGGAAAGCCTGACGGGCGGCGCCAATGGGCTGTCCAATCTCCCACCGCTCAACCCGGCCTGGAGTTCACCGCTGGCCCAGTACTACGTGTCCCTGATCGCGGCGGCGCTATGCACCCTGCTGTGCGTGCGGTTGCTGATGTCGGAAACCGGCCGCGCCATCGATGCCGTGCGTGAGGCGCCGCGTCTGACCGAATGCTCGGGCGTGCGCGTGTTGCCGCTCAAGGTCGGCATTTTCGTGCTGGGCTGCGCGCTGGCAGGCCTGCAAGGCGGGCTGCTGGCTTTCTTCATGCGGTACATCGACCCGACCACGTTCGGCATGGTCGATTCGCTCAATCTGGTCGTGATGAATGTGCTGGGGGGCATGTACAACGCCATCGGCCCCATTATTGGCGCCGTCTTTCTGGTTGCCCTGCCCGAATTGCTGCGCGGCTACGTCGAAGTGCAGCGCATTCTGTTCGGCATCGCCCTTATCGTCGTGATGGCCGCCTTCCCTTCGGGCTTGGCAGGTCTGTTCAGCTGGCTGGCCACGCGCCGCCGTGGAGGCCAGGCATGAAAACCCTGCTTGAGGTGCAAGACATCGGTCGCAGCTTCGGCGGTCTGAAAGCGGTCGATGGCGTAAGTTTCGAAGTCTATGCTGGCGAAATTCTTGGCGTCATCGGCCCCAACGGCGCGGGCAAGACCACATTGGTCAACCTGATCAGCGGCGTCATCATGCCCTCACGCGGCACGGTCGTCTTCGATGGCGAAAAAGTGACCGGCTGGGCGCCATCCAGACTCAGCGGACGCGGACTGGTGCGCACCTTTCAGTCCACAGCCGTCTACAGCGCAGCCAGCGTGCGCGAAAACCTGGTGCGCGGCAGCTATCTGCTGCGCTATCCCGGCGCGCTGCCGGCGCTGTTCGGCATGGGCAGCAGCAGCCAGCGCCGGGCCGAGTCCGACGCGCTGGTCGAACAATTGCTCGGCAGCATGAATCTGCGCGCCGTGGCCGATGCCAGCGCCGGCAGTCTGCCCTACGGCTTACAGAAGATCCTCGGCATTGCCATTGCACTGGCGGCTCGGCCTCGGCTATTGATGCTGGATGAACCCGTTGCCGGCCTTAGCGCCGAGGAAACCGACCAGGTGCGCAAGGTCATCCAGCAAGTGCGCGAATCCGGGGTCACCGTCATGGTGATCGATCACAACATGCGCTTTATCGCCGGCCTGTGCGACCGCCTGCTGGTGGTTGCCGCCGGCCAGGAATTGACCCGAGGCAAACCGGCCGACGTGCTGCGCGACAGCCGGGTTGTCGAAGCTTATCTGGGGACGAGAAATGTCACTGCTGGAATTGCGTGATCTGGAAGTACGTTATGGCCAGGTGGTCGGCACGCGCCGGTTGTCGCTGACCATCGCCGCGGGTGAAACCGTCGCGCTCATCGGCGCCAACGGCGCCGGCAAAAGCAGCACCTTGCGCGCCATCTCCGGCCTGGCGCGGCAATATCAGGGCGAAATTCTCTGGGAAGGCCGCAGCATCAAGACACTGCCTGCCTCGGAAGTGGTCAAGCTGGGCATTGGGTTCTCGCCGGAGGGACGGCGCGTGTTTCCGTCGCTGACGGTGGCCGAAAACCTGAAGATGGGCGCGTTCGGCCGGGGCCGTGAATGCGCCACGCAGCGCATGACCGAGATTTACGGCTATTTCCCGCGCCTGAAGGAACGCGCCCGCCAGGCTGCGGGTAGCCTGTCCGGTGGCGAACAGCAAATGCTGGCCATCGGCCGTGCGCTGATGAGCGGACCAAGATTGTTCCTCCTGGATGAGCCCTCTTTGGGGCTGGCGCCTATTGTCGTCGAGCGCATTGGCGACATTCTGCTCGAGATCCAGGCTCGCGAAGGCCTGAGCTTTGTGCTGGCGGAACAGAACGCCAACTGGGCGATGCGCGTCGCCAGCCGGACCGCCATTCTGCAATTGGGCGAGAAGGTCTATGACGACGCTTCTGATGCCCTGCTCGAAGACCCCAAGGTACAGACTGCCTTTCTAGGCGTTTAAACACAGGACACCATCATGCTTCTTCCGTATCACGACCGCTATCCCTATAGCGCGATTCCAGAACGCAGCAACTACAACTGGCCGCAAGGCAAACGCCTGGCGGTTTACCTGGGCCTGAACATCGAGCATTTCGCCTTCGGCGCCGGCCGGGGACACAATCTTGGCGCCGAGCTGCCGCAGCCGGATGTACGCGCGTTCGCCTGGCGAGATTATGGGAACCGGGTCGGCGTCTGGCGCCTGCTGGATCTGTTCGATGAGCTTGAGCTGCCGGCCGCCCATTTGCTCAACACCGTGGTCTTTGACTACGCGCCGCAGATCGCCGAACGCCTGCTTGCGCGTGGCGATGAGATCATCGGCCATGGCCGGACCAATGCCGAAGCCCAAGGGCATCTCTGGCCGGCCGACGAACGCCGCCTGCTGCTGGAGGTGCGCGATGCCATCAAGACGCATACCGGCCAGGATGTTCGCGGCTGGATGGGACCATGGATGTCGCAAAGCCACCAGACACCGGAACTGCTGGTGGACACCGGCTACAAATTCGTCATGGATTGGCCGGCCGACGACCAACCGGTATGGATGAGCACGCAACAAGGCCCGTTGATGTCCGTGCCCTATCCGCTGGAGATCAATGACTCGCCGCAGATGCTGGTGCGCCGCCATTCCGCCGTGGAATTTGAACAGATGATCATCGATCAGTTCGACGAAATGCTGGCGCAATCGGCCAGGCAGCCTCTGGTCTGCGGCATTGCGCTGCACACCATGATCGTCGGCCAACCTTACCGCCTGCGGGCCTTGCGCCGTGCGCTGAAGTACATCGTCGAACACCCCGAGCGCGACAAGATCTGGTTCACCCGGCCGGGCGCCATCTACGATCACTGCGCGGCGCTCGGCCCCGGCACCATGCCGCAATAGCCCAGTGCCCCACCGGTTCTGAAACCGATTCCGCCACTCGCTTTCAGAACCACCTATCCGGCCGCTTATATCTGACGCCTGCCGGCAACGCCCGGCCACCCTCGCCCGGCAACAATTTGACAAGCCCTGCCTGGAATCGGTAATAATAACAATTACTATTTCCCGTAATTCGCATGAGCAGTTGTCCCGCCTCCGACTGCGAGGCGCCGGCGGCTTGATCAAAAGGTTGGATCTTGAGTACGCCGGGATGCGCCTTCCCCTCCTCCATCGAAACGCTTTATAGCGATCACCACTCCTGGCTGAGAGGATGGTTGCGCCGCCGCCTGGGCAACGCGGATCAAGCGGAAGACCTGGCTCACGACACCTTCATCCGCCTGCTTAGCAGCGATCGGATTCCGGCCACGCTCACCGAGCCGCGCGCGTTTCTTACCACGGTCGCCCAGCACCTGGTGTCCAACCACTGGCGCCGCGAGAAACTGGAGCGCGCGTATCTGGAAGCGCTGGCCCAGGCCCCGCAGGCGGTGCACTGGTCGCCCGAGGACCGGGCCATCGTGCTGGAAACGCTGCTGGAGCTGGACCGTCTGCTGGATGGGCTGCCCGCCATCGTGCGGCAGGCATTCCTGCTGTCGCAGCTGGACGGGCACACGCACGCCCAGGTGGCCGAGGCGCTGGGCATCTCGGTCCCCACGGTCAAGCGCTATCTCGTCAAGGCCTTGCAGCGCTGCTGCTTCGCCGATCTGTCTTTTACCGGATGAGCCGCCGCATGTCCGCCTCGCCGTGGTACGGCGCCACCCGCGATGCGGCTGCCGTATCGCCCGCCGTCGCGCAACGCGCGCTGGAATGGCTGGTGCAATTGCAAGACGACCCCGTTGCCCCCGAAACAGTGCGGGCATGGACCTCCTGGCGCGCCGCGCACCCCGACCACGAGCGCGCGTGGCTGCGCATCGAATCCGTGCAAGGCCGACTGCAGCCGCTGGCTGCCCCGGGAAGCTCGGCCATCGCGCAGGCAGCGCTGGCCGCCCCCGCCTGCGCCCAGCGCCGGCGCGCATTGAAGGCCGTGAGCGTCCTGGGTATCACCAGCGGCGCGGCCTGGGGCGTCGGGCAGAGCGCCCCGTGGCGCACTTGGACGTCAGACCATCGCACCGCCATCGGCGAACACCGCAGCCTGACGCTGCCGGACGGAACCCGTGTGGTGCTGAACACCGACAGCGCCATCGACGTGCGCTACAGCGCGGGTTTGCGGCGCGTGGCGCTCATCGCGGGCGAAATCCTGATCACCACTGCCCAAGAGACAGGCGTACCCCACCGGCCCTTTCTTGTCGAGACCGCGCACGGCACCGCGCGAGCGCTGGGCACCGAATACGCCGTGCGGCTGCTGGACACCTCGACCGAGGTCAGCGTGTTCGAAGGCGCCGTCCAGATCCGCCCGCGCGACGACGCCGCGCACGGACTGACGTTGCAGGCGGGACTGCGCGCCCATTACTCGTCGCGTGGCGTCGCGCAACCGGCCGCCGCCGAGACCAACCAGATCGCCTGGAAAGACGGCTTCATCGTGGCGCGCGGCATGCGCCTGGCCGATTTCATTGCCGAACTCGGCCGCTATAGCCGCGATACGCTGAGTTGCGATCCCGCCGTGGCGGACCGGCTGCTGTCCGGTTCCTTTCCCGTCAACAACGTGGACAAGGTGCTGGCCGCGCTCAGCGCCACGCTGGACATCCGCGTGGAAACCGAGACGCGGCGCTGGCGCGGCCGCCGTCTGCACCTCATCGCCGGCCCCGACACGGCGCGTCAGTCACCGTTGTTACAAAAAAGCTGATCCGTTTTTCGATCCCAAGGGTCAAGGAGGGTGAGCACACAGCAACCTCACCTCTCTGAAAGGCCAGTTCATGAATCACGTCCGGGCGCCCAAGCGCCAGTCCTCCCGCATCCTGCGCCGCGCAGCCACGGCGCGCCTGGCGGGCCGCATCGCCACCGCCACGCTGCTTGCGACGCCCGCACTGGCCGTCCCCACTGCCGCCCACGCGCAGGCCGCCGCCACGCGCAGCTACGACATTCCCGCGGGGACGCTTGAGGACGCGCTGGGCCGCTTCGGGCGTGAAGCCGGCATCGTGCTGTCGTTCCGGCCC
Organism: Achromobacter sp. SLBN-14; assembly: GCF_006715415.1. Lineage (NCBI taxonomy): Bacteria > Pseudomonadati > Pseudomonadota > Betaproteobacteria > Burkholderiales > Alcaligenaceae > Achromobacter > Achromobacter sp. SLBN-14. Next base: position 186,729 of record NZ_VFNE01000001.1, read on the forward strand.
GACGTGACGGCTGGCCTGCAAAGCAATGGGCTGCGCGGCACCTACGGCGTGCGCGGCGGGCTGGACACCCTGCTGGCCGGCACCGGCATCCGCGTGCTGCCGCAGTCCAATGGCAGCTATGTGCTGGACCGCCCGGCCGGCGCGGGCATCGCCACGACGCAACTGCCCGCCGTCACGGTCACCGCCTCGGCCGCCGATCCCACCCTGCCCGCGCCCTTTGCGGGCGGCCAGGTGGCGCGCGGCGGCGGCCTGGGCGTGCTGGGCACGGGCGACGTCATGGACGTGCCGTTCAGCACTACCAACTACACCGCGCAGATGATCGAGAACCAGCAGGCCCGCACGCTGGCCGACATCGTCATCAGCGAGTCCTCGGTGCGCACCACCACGTCCAGCGGCGGCTTCTCCGATGAATTCCAGATCCGCGGCTTTTCCGTCGCGGCAGGCGACGTGGGCCTGAACGGCCTGTACGGCCTGGCGTCCGCGAGCCGCATGCCCGCAGCCATGATGGAGCGCGTCGAAGTCCTGAAGGGCCCCGGCACGCTGATGAACGGCATCGGCCCCAGCGGCAGCATCGGCGGCGGCATCAACATCGTCACAAAGCGCGCGGGCGACGAACCCCTGACCCGCCTGACCACCACCTACCAGAGCAAATCGCAACTGGGCGGCCAGCTCGACATGGGCCGGCGCTTTGGCGAGAACAACGAATGGGGCATCCGCGTCAACGGCGTCTACAGCAACGGCGACACCAACATCGACGACGGCAAGCAGGAGCAAGGCGTGGGCGCGCTGGCGCTCGACTACCGCGGCACGAAGCTGCGCTGGTCGCTGGACGCCTACACCCAGCATGAAGACATCGACAATTTCCGTCCCCAGATCGGCTTCCAGTCGAACGTGACCTCGCTGCCGTCGCCGCCGTCCGGCCACCGCAACTTCTATCCCGGCACCAAGCTCAAGCTGAACGACTCGACCGTGGCCACCCGCCTCGAGTACGACATCAACGATCACCTGATGGTCTACGGCGCGACCGGCTACCGCTACGGCACCGCCGAGCAGACCTTCCCGTCCGGCCCCGCCGATGCGCTGGGCAATTTCACGGTATCCAACGCCTATTACGACTCGTATTCGCGCACCTGGACGGGCGACGTCGGCCTGCGCGCCCGCTTCGACACCTGGGGCGTCGGCCACACCGTCACCCTGTCGGCCACGCGCCTGGACCAGGAGTCCGGCAACGCCTACGTCACGTCCTCGGGCCCGGGCGTGCCGTCCAGCATCTACCGCCCCGCGCCGCTGCCCCCGGTCACGGCCTACCGTGGCGCGCCGCAAAAGGCGTCCAAGACCGAGTTGACCAGCTACACGCTGACCGACACCCTGTCCTTCGCCGACGACACCCTGCTGATCACCGGCGGCCTGCGCAACCAGCGCGTCGCGCTGGACAACTATTCCACCGCCACCGGCGCGCGCCTGAACGCCTATGACGAAAGCGCGATTTCCCCGGTCGCCGGCATCGTGTTCAAGCCGATTTCCAACGTCTCGCTGTATGGCAACTTCACCTCCGGCCTGACCCGCGGCGGCATCGCCCCCGCCACGGCCGCCAACGCCGGCCAGGTGTTTGCGCCCTACAAGTCCAAGCAATACGAAGCGGGCGTCAAGGTCGACTGGGGCAAGATCATCACCAGCGCCTCGGTGTTCCAGATCACGCGCCCCAACTCGATGACCGATCCCGACACGCGGATCTACAGCTTCGACGGCGAACAGCGCAACCGCGGCCTGGAACTGTCGGCCTTCGGCGAAGCCATGCCGGGCCTGCGCATGATGGCCAGCGCCACGTTCTACGACGCCACCCTCAAGCGCACCGCGGGCGGCGTGAACGACGGCAACGAAGCCAACGGCGTGCCGAAGAACACCTTCAACCTGGGCGTGGACTGGGACACCCCCTGGGTGCGCGGCCTGAGCCTGAACGCCCGCGTGATCCACACCTCGTCGATGTACTTCAACGCGGCCAACACGCTGACCCTGCCCTCGTGGACCCGCTACGACATCGGCGCGCGCTACAACACCGAAATCCTGGGCCGCTCCGTGGTGTTCCGCGCGAATATCGAAAACCTGTTCAACAAGGACTTCTGGCTGGCCAGCGGCTCGTACGCGACGGTGGCCGCGCCGCGCACGTTCTTGTTGTCGGCGCAGATTGATTTTTGATCCGTACGCCTGCAAGGATTCGCGGCCCCCGCGCCGCGAATCAACTGCCTGCCGCAAAGCCGGCCTCCGCAACGAGGCCGGCTTTTTTCATCGCGGCTGCGACGCCACGTACTCCCGAAGCGTCTGCACCAGCGCCACGGCGGCGGGTGACAGACTGCGGTTGCGCGCCGTCACCAAGCCAATTGAGCGCTCGGCCACCGGCGCCGTCAGGCGGCGCTGCACGATGCCGGTCTGCGCCACCGCGCCGGCGGCGATCTCTGGCAGCGCGGCCACGCCGAAGCCGCATTCCACCATGGCCACGATCGTGGTCAGGTGCTCGGCCTCGAACGCGGGCGCAAAGCGGATGCGGTTCTGCAGGAAGGCCCATTCCGTGTATTGGCGCACGCTGCTCGGGTGGACCATTGACACATGCTCCGCGCCGGCCGTGTCGGCCCAGCGCAGCGGACCCTTTGCGCGCGCAAGCGGATGCCCCTCGGGGATCAGCAGGATGAAGCTGTCGGACATCAGCGGCACGTAGTGCAGGTCGGCGTGCTGCGGGTCGGCGGCGGTCAGGGCAAAATCCACTTCGCCCGCACGCACCAGATCGAAGGCCGGGCCGGACAGCGTGTCGCGCACTTTCAGCGCGACATGCGGGTGTGCCTGGCGGTAGGTCATCAGCACCCGCGGCAGCAGCCGCGCCGCCAGCGACGGCAGCGCGGCGACCGACACCTGGCCCTCTTCCGCGCTGGAAATGCCGCTCACGGCAGCGATCGCGTCGCGAAACGCCGCCTGCAGGGTCGCGGCCTGCTGCAGAAAGACCTCGCCCGCGGCCGTCAGCCGCACGGTGCGCGTCGTGCGGTCGAACAGGCGCACGCCCAGCGCCTCCTCGATCCGCTGGATCTGCGTGGACAACGCCGACTGCGACAGATGCAGCTGCCCGGCGGCCTGCCGGAAATTGAGCGTGCGGCCCAGCACCAGCGTGGTGTCGATGTCGCGCATCGAGAGATTGATCTGCATGGTTTGTCCCCGGGCGTTATTGATCTGATTGACCGATCATTCTATTCAAAAATTCTGATTCATCAATCAACTGCGCTTCTCTACACTCGCCTCCAGACGGGTTTCCAGAATCAGGAGAACAGCATGCAAAAGGACGCGAAGGCGCTGCCCAATCCGGGCGCGGCGCATGCGGTGGTGGTGGGCGGCGGCACGATGGGCGCGGATGTGGCCGTCGTGCTGACGCGCGCGGCGTGCCGCACGACGGTGATCGAATCGAATGCCGAGCGCGCGGCCGGCGTGCCGGCGCGGGTGGCGGAGAACCTGAAGGTCATCGGGCGCGAGGCGAACGCCACGTTGCTGGCCACCGCGCCGTCGCTGGACGCGGTGGATTGGTCCACCGTGGATCTGGTCATCGAGTGCATTCCCGAGCGGCTGGACATCAAGCAGGCCCTGTTTGCGGACCTGGCGCGGCGCACGCGGCCGGACGCCATCCTGGCCAGCAACAGTTCCAGCTTTCCGATCAGTGCAATCAGCCAGGGGCTGGACACGCGCGGCCGCATGCTGGGCCTGCACTTTTTCATGCCCGCGCACCTGGTGCCGCTGGTGGAAGTGGTGCTGGGTGAGGCCAGCGACGAGGCCTGCGCCGACACGCTGATTGCGTTCATGCGGCGTTGCGGCAGCGTGCCGGTCAAGGTCAAGCAGGATCTGCCCGGATTTCTGGCCAACCGCCTGCAGCACGCCTTGTCGCGCGAAGCCTTTGACCTCATCGACCGCGGCATCGCGTCGCCCGAGGACGTGGACGCCGCCGTGCGCTTCGGCTTCGGCTTCCGGTTCCTGGCGGCGGGCCCCGTCATGCAGCGCGACCACGCCGGCATCGACGTTCACGCGGCGGCCGGCGCCACGATGTATCCCACCTTCTGCAACGCCGACCACCCGGCTCGCTGCCTGACCGAACGCGCCGCCGACGGGCGCCACGGCATGAAGGCCGGCGAAGGCTTCCATGTCTGGACGCCCGAGACCATCGCCGCCGAACGCGCGCGCTACGACAGACTGCTGCGCGCGGGCCTGGACCTGATTGCCCCCGAACTGCCGGAGATCCAGCCATGAGCGCCCCGGCCCCCGTCCTGCCGCGCGCCGCGCTGGCCGACTCGCCCGTCATCATCACCGTCGCGCCCAATGGCGCCTACAAGAAGGCCGCCGACCACCCTGCCGTACCGTTGACCGCGCAGGCCCTGGCCAGCGAGGCCCGGGCCTGCCTGGACGCCGGCGCCGCCATGATGCACATGCACGTGCGCAAACCCGATGGCAGCCACCTGCTGGATGCCCAGGCCTATCGCGACGCGCTTGCCGCGGTGCACAAGGCAGTCGGCGACGAACTGCTGGTGCAGGTGACCAGCGAAGCGGCGGGTGTGTACCAGGCCGCGGAACAGATCGCGATGGTGCGCGAATTGCAGCCCGAGGCCGTCTCCATCGGCCTGCGCGAAATTGCCGTGCCGGGCATTTCCGAAGCGGAACTGGCCGCCTTCCTGGCGTGGCTGGCCGAGCGCCGCATCATGACGCAGATCATCCTGTACGACGAGGCCGACGTGCGCCGCTGGCTGTCGCTGCGCGCGCGCGGGCTGGTGCCGCCCGGCGCGTGGTCGGTGCTGTTCGTGCTGGGGCGCTACAGCTCCGGGCAGACGTCGTCGGCGTACGACCTGCTGCCCTTTCTGGCCGCCTACGACCATTCGCTGCCGTGGGCCATCTGCGCCTTCGGCCCCGAGGAAAACGCCTGCGTCACGACGGCTGCCGCGTTTGGCGGGCACATGCGGGTGGGGTTTGAGAACAACCTGAAGCTGCGCGACGGGACGATCGCCCCGGACAACGCGGCATTGGTGGCGCAAGCCGCGCAAGGCGCGCAGGCATTGGGCCGGCCGCTGGCGAAGGCGGCGGACGCCCGGCGCATTTACGGCGCGATCGGCTGACGCAGCGGCGGGCGGCGCCGCGGTCGGCCGACGTGGCCGCACGCGGCTCCGCTGACATCTGCGCTGGCGTCTGCACGGACTGTCTTTCCCGTCATCGCAGCGTAAACAGTCCGCAGTACCTTCTCGAATATTTCGCTGTGTTGCAACATTGACGCGGCGCAAACTCATCTGCTACAAACTTTCGCATCAGTACGTTTGACGCAATACCCCTACAAGTTTTTGCAGCGAGGTGGTGTGTGCAAGACGAATCCGATGGCTACACAAAAGCCCAGGAATTCCGAAGTTTCCTGTTCCTGGCGGCAGTCATGGCTCCGGTGCTGGCAGTAGTCATCGTGGCCGGGTACGGTTTTGCGGTCTGGATTTACCAGATGTTTGCAGGCCCCCCGGGAAGCTGATGACAAGCGCCCTCCCCCCTTCCCTCGACAATCGGCCCGCCCCCACGTCCTGTAGCGCGGCGCCCGAGCTGCACATCGCCAGCATGGTGGTGCATGCCGCCCCGCGCCGGCTGGCCGATGTTCGCGGCGCGATCCTTGCGATCGACGGCGGCGAGATCCACGGCGCTTCCGAGACCGGCAAGCTGGTGGTCACGCTGGAAGCCCCCTCTACCGAAGACATGCTTGCGCGCATCGCGCAGATCCAGCGGCTGGATGGCGTACTGGCCTCGGCGTTGGTGTATCAGCATTCCGACACGCTTGCCGCGATGAATGAGGAGATTGACGATGTCCATGGCTCGTAGAGAGTTCATCAAGCAATCTGCCGCCGCCGCTGCCGCCACGGTAGCCGGCATCCCCATCGTGGGCTACACGCAGAACATCGTGACCGAATCGGAAGCCGCCAAGCTGAAGTGGTCGAAGGCGCCCTGTCGATTCTGCGGGACCGGCTGCGGCGTGAACGTCGCGGTGAAGGACAACCAGGTCGTGGCAACGCACGGCGACTTCAACGCGGAAGTCAATCGCGGCCTGAACTGCGTCAAGGGCTATTTCCTGTCCAAGATCATGTACGGCAACGACCGGCTGACGTCGCCGCTGTTGCGCATGAAGGACGGCAAGTACGCCAAGGATGGCGAACTGGCCCCGGTCTCGTGGGACCAGGCGTTTGACGTCATGGCCGAACAGTTCAAGCGCGTGCTCAAGGACAAAGGCCCCGAAGCCGTCGGCATGTTCGGCTCGGGCCAATGGACCATCTGGGAAGGCTACGCCGCGCTCAAGCTGATGAAGGCGGGGTTCCGCACCAACAACCTCGACCCGAACGCGCGCCACTGCATGGCGTCGGCGGCGGTGGGCTTCATCCGCACGTTTGGCGCCGACGAGCCCATGGGCTGTTATGACGACATTGAAAGCGCCGACGCCTTCGTGCTGTGGGGCGCCAACATGGCCGAAATGCACCCCATCCTGTGGACGCGGGTGACCGACAGGCGGCTGAGCAAGCCCAATACCAAGGTGGTGGTGCTGTCCACCTTCGAGAACCGGTCGTATGAGCTGGCCGACGTGTCGCTGACGTTCACGCCGCAGACCGACCTGGCGATCCTGAACTACATCGCCAACCACATCATCAAGACCAAGCGTGTCAACCGCGAGTTCGTCGACGAGCACACCCGGTTCCTGGAGGGCAATACCGACATCGGTTATGGCCTGCGTCCGGAGCACCCGCTGCAAAAGGCCGCCAAGAACGCCAACAATGCCGGCGGGTCGCGCCCGATCACCTTCGATGAGTACGCGAAGTTCGTCTCCAAGTACGACCTGGAATACACCGCCAAGCTGACTGGTGTGCCGGCGCGGAATCTGGAAGCGCTGGCCGAGCTGTACGCCGACCCGAAGATCCGGGTCATGTCGTTCTGGACCATGGGCTTTAACCAGCACACCCGCGGCGTGTGGGCGAACAACCTGGTCTACAACATCCATTTGCTGACGGGCAAGATCTCCACCCCGGGGAACAGCCCGTTTTCGCTGACGGGCCAGCCGTCCGCCTGTGGCACGGCGCGCGAGGTGGGCACGTTCTCGCACCGCCTGCCCGCGGATCTGGTCGTGACCAACCCCAAGCACCGGGCGCGCGCCGAAGAAGTCTGGGGGCTGCCCGACGGCACCATCCCCGAAAAGGTTGGCGCCCACGCGGTCTTGCAGAACCGGATGTTGAAGGACGGCACCATCAACGCCTACTGGGTGATGGTCAACAACAACATGCAGGCCGCGGCCAACATGTTGAACGAAGGCTACCCCGGCTACCGCAACCCCGCCAATTTCATCGTGGTGTCCGACGCCTACCCGACGGTCACCACGATCTCGGCCGATCTGGTTCTGCCCACCGCGATGTGGGTCGAAAAGGAAGGCGCCTACGGCAACGCCGAGCGGCGCACGCAGTTCTGGCACCAGTTGGTCAACGCGCCCAGCGGCGCGCGGTCGGATCTGTGGCAATTGATGGAGTTCTCCAAGCGCTTCACCACCGACGAGGTCTGGCCCGCGGACCTGCTGGCCAAAAAGCCCGAACTTCGAGGCAAGACGCTCTTTCAGGTGCTGTTCGAGAACGGCAAGGTCAACAAGTTTCCGAACACGGAGCTGGACCCGGAGTACGCCAACGACGAGGCCAAGGCGTTCGGCTTCTACGTGCAGAAGGGGCTCTTCGAGGAATACGCCGAGTTCGGCCGCGGCCATGGCCACGACCTGGCGCCCTTTGACACCTATCACCAGGTGCGCGGGCTGCGCTGGCCTGTCGTGGACGGGGTCGAGACACGCTGGCGGTACCGCGAGAAGGCGGACCCGTATGTGAAGGTCGGCTCCGGCTTCAATTTCTATGGCAACCCGGACGGCAAGGCCAACATCTATGCCCTGCCCTACGAGCCGCCGCCCGAGGTGCCGGACGAGGAATATCCCTTCTGGCTGTCCACCGGCCGCGTGCTGGAGCACTGGCACTCCGGCTCGATGACGCGGCGCGTGCCGGAGTTGTATCGCGCCTTCCCCGATGCGGTCTGCTTCATGCACCCGGATGACGCGCAGGCCATGGGGCTGCGGCGCGGCGTACTGGTGGAGATCGCGTCGCGGCGCGGCAAGATGCAGACCCGCGTGGAGACGCGCGGGCGCAACAAGCCGCCGCGCGGCCTGGTGTTCGTGCCCTGGTTCGACGCCGGCCAACTGATCAACAAGGTCACGCTCGACGCCACCGATCCGATCTCGTTCCAGACCGACTTCAAGAAGTGCGCGGTCAAGATCACCAAGGCTTGACGGCCGACGGAGACGCTCATGAACATTCGCGCCACTTCGATCGCCATCGCCTTTCTGATTGGTTCCAACGCGTGGGCCGCCCCGCCCGACCCGATGGTCGATCCGATGCGGGGGCCGACGCCGCTGACCGAATCGGCCACGCCGCCCCTGATGCCCCCGGTTGAAAACCGCGACGTGCGGCGCATGCGCACGTACTCGATGCAGCCGCCGACCATTCCGCACAAGATCGACGGCTACCAGATCGACAAGAACTTCAACCGCTGCCTGGCCTGTCACGCCCGTGTCAACACGGAGCAGACGCAGGCGGTGCCGCTGAGCGTGACGCACTACATGGACCGTGACAGCAACGTGCTGGCCGAAGTGTCGCCGCGCCGCTACTTCTGTCTGCAGTGCCACGTTCCGCAAACGGAGGCCAAGCCGCTGGTCCCCAACAACTTCCAGGACATCGACGTGATCCTCAAGCGCCTCTCCGCCCCGGCGCCCGACAAGAAGTGAGGGACAGGAGCCCGTCATGGTCAAGCTCATCAAGCGTTACTGGAACATCATCCGCCGGCCCAGCGTGCACTTCAGCCTGGGCTTTCTGACCGTGGGCGGATTCATCGGCGGCATCCTGTTCTGGGGCGCGTTCAACACGGCCATGGAGCTGACGAATACCGAGAAGTTCTGCACCGGCTGCCATGAAATGCGCGACAACGTGTACGCGGAACTGAAGGGCACGATCCACTTCACCAACCGCTCGGGCGTGCGGGCGCTGTGCTCGGATTGCCACGTGCCGCACAACTGGACCGACAAGATCGCCCGCAAGATGCAGGCGTCCAAGGAAGTCTGGGGCAAGATCTTCGGCACCATCGACACGCGCGAGAAGTTCGTGGACAAGCGGCTGGAGCTGGCGCAGCACGAGTGGGCGCGCTTCAAGGCCAACGACTCGCTGGAATGCCGCAACTGCCACAACTACGAGTACATGGATTTCACCCGCCAGAGCGTGCGCGCGCAAAACATGCACTCGACCTACCTGGCCGACCGCTCCAAGACCTGCATCGACTGCCACAAGGGCATCGCCCACACGCTGCCGCACATACCGCCTGGCCAGACCTCTGAAGCGACGCCGCCGGCCAGGGCGTCCAAAGAGGTCGCCAATGCGGCCCGCTGACGCGCCGCCGCCGATGCTGAGCGCGCGCGGGCTGGTCAGCCGGCGCGGATCTCCCGAAGGGTCCGCGCCGCTGGATTTCGACGTGCATGCCGGTCAGCTGCTGCATGTACAAGGCGCCAATGGCAGCGGCAAGACCAGTCTGCTGCGGATGCTGGCGGGCCTGTTGCGGCCGCTGGACGGCGCCGTCATCGGCCAGGACGGCGATATCCGCCGCGATCCGGCGGCGCACTTTGCGCGCACGGCCTATCTGGGACACGGCAATGGCCTGTCGGGCGACCTGACCGCACTGGAAAACCTGCGCTGCGCGCTGCACGTGGCCGGCACGCCGCACGGCGACGACGCGATCGCTGCCTGCCTGCAGACGTGGCGGCTGGGCGGCTGCCTGCACACGCCGGCCGCCCGCCTGTCGCAAGGCCAGGGCCGCCGGCTGGCGCTGGCCGGCGTGGTGCTGGGCGCCAAGCCGCTGTGGCTGCTGGACGAACCCGACGCCGGCCTGGACGCGGCCAGCCTGGACCAGCTGGGCGAGGCGCTTGCCGCCCATCTGGCGGCGGGCGGCGCGGCCGTCGTCGCCTCGCATCGCGGCCCGGCAACCCCTGCCAAACACACCCAAACCCTGAACATGGATGACTACGCGGATGCTGGCAACGTTGTCTCAGTTGGCGCTGCGTGAAGTCCGGCTGGCCTGGCGTCGACCGGCCGACACGCTGGGCGCGACGCTGTTCTTCATCGTCACGGGGTCGCTGTTCCCGCTGGCGGTGGGGCCCGATCCCGTGCTGCTCCTGGCAATCGGGCCCGGCGTGCTGTGGGTCTGCGCGCTTCTGGGCATCCTGCTCAGCCTCAATCGCCCGTTTGCGCAGGACTACGACAACGGCGCGCTGGAGCAGCTGCTGGTGTCGCCGCATCCGCTGCCCATGCTGGTGGGCGTGAAGCTGGGCGCGCACTGGTTCAGCACCTGCGTGCCGCTGATTCTTGCCAGCCCGGTGCTGGCGTTGCAATTCGGCCTGCCGCCGCACGCCATCGGCATCCTGGTGCTGTCCCTGCTGCTGGGCACGCCGACGCTGGCGCTGGTGGGCGGCCTGGGCGCGGCGCTGACGCTGGGACTGCGCGGCGGCGCACTGCTGCCGCTCCTGGTGCTGCCGCTGTATGTGCCGGTGCTGATCTTTGGCGCGGGCGCCGTGACGGCCACGCACGCCGGGCTGGGCGCGGGACCGCAGCTGTCGCTGCTGGGCGCAGGCCTTTGCCTGGCGATCCTGCTCTGCCCCTGGGGCGCATCGGCGGCGCTGCGCGTGGCGCTGGACTGAGGTTATCCATGCACAATCCCTCCACCTTCGACGCTCCCCGCCCCGCCGCCGCGCGGTCAAGCTGGCTGCGCTATGCGTCGCCCGCGCTGTTCTATCCGCTGGCCGGGCGGATGATTCCGTTCTTCGCGGCGGGCGCCGCCCTGCTTGCCGCGGCCGGCTTGTACACGGGCCTCGTGGTGGCCCCCATCGACAGCCAGCAGGGCGAGGTCTACCGCATCCTCTTCATCCACGTGGCCGCAGCCTGGATGTCGATGTTCCTGTATCTGGTGATGGCGGGCTATGCGGCGCTGGGCCTCATCTTCAATACGCGCCTGTCGTTCATGATGATGCGCGCGCTGGCGCCCACGGGCGCGCTCTTTACCTTCCTGACGCTGTGGACCGGCGCGCTGTGGGGCAAGCCGACCTGGGGCACGTGGTGGGTCTGGGACGCCCGGCTCACGTCCGAGCTGATCCTGCTGTTCCTGTACCTGGGCTTCATGGCCCTGCAGGCCGCCACCGACGACACGCAGCGCGCGGACCGCGGCGGCGCCATCCTGCTGCTGGCGGGCGTGGTGAACGTGCCGATCATCTATTTCTCGGTGCAATGGTGGAGCACGCTGCACCAGGGCGCCTCGATCAACCTGACGTCGGCCCCCAGCATGGCGCGCGTCATGGTGACCGCCATGCTGCTGATGGTGGCGGCCTTCTGGCTGTACAGCGCGGCGGTCGCGCTGGCGCGCGTGCGCGGAATCATTGCGGAGCGCGAGCCGGGCGCCGTGCCATCGGGTGGCACGCCGGCGGCCGGTTCGCCGGACAGCGCGGCGGCTGGCGGCGTGCAACGCGGCACGCGGTCGGAGGCGCCATGAACTGGGATACGTTTTTTTCGCTGCAGGGCCACGGGCCCTACCTGATGGGCGCCTATGGCGTCACGATCGCGCTGATGGCGTGGGAAGTGCTGGCGCTGTGGCGGCGCGCACGCCGCGCGCGCCGCCCCGGAGGGCCGCGCCGATGACCCCGCGCAAACGCCGCGCGCTCGCCATCGTGGGCGGCCTTGGCCTGTTGGGCCTGGCCACCGCGCTGGTGCTCAACGCGCTGCAATCGAACCTGGTGTTCTTCTTCAGCCCGACGCAGGTGGTGGCGCACGAGGCGCCCGCCAGCGGCAGCTTCCGCGTGGGCGGGCTGGTCGAACAAGGCTCGCTGCGCCGCGACGCCGACGGCCTGACGTTGCGCTTTGCGGTGACGGACACCGCCCACGCCGTGCCCGTCACCTACCAGGGCCTGCTGCCCGACCTGTTCCGCGAGGGCAAGGGCGTGGTGGTGGCGGGCAAGATGGGCACGGACGGCGTATTCCTCGCGACCGAGGTGCTGGCCAAGCACGACGAAAACTACATGCCGCCCGAAGCCGCCGACGCGATCAAGAAGGCGGAGCAGCGCGCGCAGGGTGCGGCGGGCGTACCGGCGGCCGGCGTACCGGCATCGGGCGTACCGGCATCGGGCTACGGCCCAGCCCTTCAGGCGGAGGCGCGATGATCCCCGAAATCGGTCTTTTCTGCCTGATCCTCGCGCTGCTGGTCGCAGTGGCGCAAGGCACCCTGCCGCTCATCGGCGCGGCCACCGGCTGGCAGGCCGGATTGCGTGTGGCCCGGCCCGCCGCCATTGGCCAGTTCGGCCTGACGACGCTGGCCTTCGCCTGCCTGGCGTGGTCGTTCGTGCACAACGATTTTTCGGTGCTGTATGTGGCCGCGAATTCCCACGCCGACCTGCCGGCCGGCTACCGCTTCGCGGCGGTGTGGGGCGGACACGAAGGGTCGCTGCTGCTGTGGCTGTATCTGCTGACCGCGTGGACGCTGGCGGTGGCGCTATGCAGCAAGCGGCTGCCCCTGCCCTTCGTCGGCCGCGTGCTGGCGGTGATGGGCTGGATCAGCGTGGGTTTCCTGCTGTTCATGCTGTTCCTGTCCAATCCGTTCGAGCGCCTGATCCCGCCCGCCATGGCGGGCCGCGACCTGAACCCGCTGTTGCAGGACCCCGGCATGATCGTGCATCCGCCCATGCTGTACATGGGCTACGTGGGGTTCTCGGTGGCGTTCGCCTTTGCCATCGCGGCGCTTCTGTCGGGCGAGCTGGACGCGATGTGGGCGCGCTGGGTGCGGCCGTGGACGCTGGCCGCGTGGACGTTCCTGACCATCGGCATCCTGCTGGGCAGCGCGTGGGCCTACTACGTGCTCGGCTGGGGCGGCTGGTGGTTCTGGGACCCGGTCGAGAACGCGTCGTTCATGCCGTGGCTGGCGGGCACGGCGCTGATCCATTCACTGATCGTGACCGAGCGGCGCGGCGCATTCCGAAGCTGGACCGTGCTGCTGGCCATCTGCACGTTTTCGCTCAGCATCCTGGGCACGTTCCTGGTCCGTTCGGGTGTGCTGACGTCGGTTCACGCGTTTGCGGTGGACCCGGGCCGGGGGCTGTACATCCTCGCGTTCATGACGCTGATCGTGGGCGGCTCGCTTGCCCTGTACGCATGGCGCGCGCCCACCGTCGGGCTGGGCGGCGGCTTTTCGCTGCTGTCGCGTGAATCGCTGCTGCTGTCCAACAACGTGGTGCTGACAGTCGCGGCGGGCTCGGTGCTGCTGGGCACGCTGTACCCCGTCGTGCTGGACGTGATGGAGTGGGGCAAGATCTCCATCGGGCCGCCCTACTTCGAAGCCGTGTTCGTGCCGCTGATGACACCCGCGATCTTCCTGATGGGGGTGGGACCCGTCGCGCGCTGGAAACAGGCCGAGGTGCCCGAGCTGGGCAAACGCCTGCGCGTGGCCTTCGTGGTCAGCGTGCTGACGGCGGTGCTGGTGCCGCTGGCAATGCCCGGGCCGTCGCGCTTTGGTTCGCCGATGATCGTGCTGGGCCTGTGGCTTGCCGCCTGGTCTGTGGCCAGCGCCGCGGCGCACGCGCGCCAGCGCCTGATGGATGGCGACGGCGAGGTGCTGCGGCGGCTTACGCGCCAGCCGCGCGCCTGGTACGGGATGCTGCTGGCGCACGTGGGCGTGGGCATCTTCATCGCGGGCGTCACGCTTGCCAACGGCTACGAGGACAAGCGCGAACTGCGCGTGGACGTGGGCGCCACGCAGGAAGCCGGCGGCTACCAATTCACGTTTGCCGGCATCGGCCCGGCCACCGGTCCCAACTACACCGCGCAACGCGCGGTATTCCACGTCGTGCGGGACGGCAAGCCGGTGGTAACGCTGTATCCCGAAAAGCGCCATTACACCGTGCAGGACATGGCGCTCAGCCAGGCCGACATCGACAGCGGCTTTACCCGCGACCTCTTCGTGGCGCTGGGCGAACCGGTGGCCGGCAACGCCTGGACCGTGCGAATCCAGGTCAAACCCTTCATGACCTGGATCTGGACCGGCTGCATCCTGATGGCGCTGGGCGGCCTGCTGGCGGCGGGCGACGGCCGCTACCGGCGTGCGCAGCAAGCGCAGAACAAGGCAGAGGCACAGCGGGCAGCGCAGGCCGGCCTGCCCGAGACCGCCCGCGCGGCGCGGGAGGGCTATTGATGCTGCGCTATCTGCTGCCGCTTGCGATCTTTCTGACAATGGCGGTGTTCCTGGCGAAGGGGCTGTCGCGCGACCCGCGCGCGGTGCCGTCCGCAATGATCGACAAACCCGCGCCCGCCATCGGCCTGCCCGACCTGCTGGAGCCCGGCAAGACGCTGGATGTGGAGTCGCAGCGCGGCAAGGTGTGGCTGCTGAATGTGTGGGCGTCCTGGTGCGGCCCCTGCAAGGACGAACTGCCCGTGCTGCGCGAGGCCGCGCAGCGCCACGGCATTGCGCTTTATGGGCTGAATTACAAGGACAAGCCTGACGAGGCGCGCCAATGGCTGGCGCGCAACGGCAATCCTTACCTGGCCTCCGCCAGCGACGTCGACGGGCGCGTGGGCATCGACTACGGTGTCTACGGCGTGCCCGAGACCTTCGTGATCGACGGCGACGGCCGCATCCGCTACAAGCACCTGGGCCTCATCACGCCGGAGCTATGGCGCACCCGCCTGCAACCTGTCATCGAGGCGCTGCAATGACCGCCGCGCCTTATCAGCCTTGCCCGCTGCTTCGTCTTTCGCTGCGTCACCTTTCGCTGCGTCACCTTTCGCTGCGTCACCTTTCGCTGCGTCATCTTTCGCTGCATCGTCTGCTTCCGCCGCTACTGCTAAGCCTTGTGCTGCTGCCCGCCGCCCTGCTTGCCGCGCCCGCGTCCAATGCCGCGCCCCCCGCCGTGCTGTCGGCCGAACAGGAGCAGCGCGCCGACAAGCTGGCGCATGGATTGCGCTGCCTGGTCTGCCAGAACCAGACCCTGGCCGAATCCAATGCGCCGCTGGCGCAGGACATGCGCAACCTCATTCGCGGGCAGCTTGCCGATGGCAAGACCGACGCGCAGATCATGCGCTTTTTCGAAGACCGCTACGGCGACTTCGTGCGCTACGACCCGCCGTTCAAGCCGGTCACCTGGCTGCTCTGGCTGGGACCCTTCGCGCTGCTGGCGCTGGGCTTTCTGGTGCTGGTGCGCACACTCAAGCGGCGTGCCGGCGTGCGTGCGCCGCTGACCGCGGACGAACGCGCCCGCGCGGCCCGCTTCCTGGATTCCGGCTCATGACCACGCTCTGGCTCATTGTCCTGGCCCTGCTCTTGGCCACCCTGCTCTGCCTGGTGCCGCCGCTGCTGCGCCGCACGCCGGCCGCGGAGACCGCGTCGGACGCCAGCGTGCGCGCCTTCTACCTTGCGCAGCGCGAACAACTGCGCCGCGATCTCGCCAACGGCGCCCTCACCCCGCAGGCGCACGCCCGCGCCGACGAAGAACTGCAGCGCGACCTGCTGCAGGATCTGGCAATGCGCCGCGATCCGCGCGCGCGGCTGGGAGGCCAGCGCGCCGGCCTGGCCGCGGCCTGCGTGCTGACGGTGGCCGTTCCGGTGGCCGCGGTGCTGCTGTACGGCCAGCTAGGCAATCCGCGCGCGGCCGCCACCGTCGCCTTGTCACAGGCGCCCGAGCCGCATTCGCAGGCGGCGGACAACGACATGGTGCTGGCGATCAACGCGCTGGCCCAGCGCCTGCGCGCCTCGCCCGATGACGCCGACGGCTGGTACATGCTGGCGCGTTCCTACGAAACGCTGGGCCGCTACAACGACGCCGTCGCCGCTTATCAGGAAGTGCTGCGGTTAGTGCCCGGCCAACCCGCCGTGCTGGCCGATCTGGCCGACGCGCTGCTGTCGGCACGGCAGGGACAGCCCGACGAGGCCTCCATTGCCGCCGTTGCGCAAGCGCTTCAGGCCGATCCCGACCAGCCCAAGGCCCTGGCGCTGGCCGGCATGATGGCGCTGCGCCGCGGCGACGCCGCCGACGCGCTGACGCACTGGGAACGGCTGCGCGCGCTGCTGCCCCAGGACTCTGAGGCCGCGCGGCAGATCCAGACGAACATCGCCCAGGCGCGCGCCATGGCGGCAAGCGGCACGGCCGGGGGAGCCGCCGCAACGGCGCCCGACGCAGCGGCGCCCGACCCTTCCGCCGGCGCTTCGGTCACGACCGCCCGGCTCGCCGGCCAGGCGCGGATCGCCGACGCCCTGCGCGATCAGGTCCGCCCGACCGACACCGTTTTCATCCTGGCGCGCCCCATGACAGGATCGCGCATGCCCGTCGCCATCCTGAAGATGCAGGCCGCGGACCTGCCGCGGGCGTTCGTGCTGGACGACAGCACCGCCATGTCGCCGGACGCCACGCTGTCCAAGGCCGGCAAGGTGCGTGTGGAGATTCGCGTCAGCCGCTCGGGCAACGCCGCCGCCCAGCCCGGAGACCTGAACGGCGTGCTGACGGATGTGGGGCCTCGGGCGGAAGGCCTGGCGCTGGTGGCCGACACCGTCGTACCCTGACGCTTACCGCCGCGCACGCGGGCCGGCCCCCCAGCCGTCAGACCCGCTCGATCCGGGCAGGCAGGCCTTGCCGCACCGCCGCCCCCGACACCCAATCGATCCAGACGTTGGCGTGCTGGCCCCGCGTCGCGTCGCCAAAACCCAGGTCGTTCAGGTTGACGCCCGCGGCCAGCGCCGGATCATGCGGCATTGGCTTGCCATCCACGACATGAACCCGCGCGCCCAGCTCGGTGTGGCCGTAGCCGTGCTCGATGCCCACCGCGCCCGGCTGCACGCCGTCGCGCACCAACGCCGGCCCTGTCACCGACCCGCCCGGCGTGACGATGCGCACCGTATCGCCGTTGCGGATGCCCAGCCGTTCGCCGTCCTGCCGGTTGATCGACACCGGGTTGTGCGGATGCACCTGGCGCAGGCGGTTCACGCCAATCGACAACGAACTCATCAGATTGGACTTGAACGAACTCAGCAGGAACGGCCACTCCTGCCGCGGATACGCATCGCGCATGTCGCGCCCGTCCGCCAGCCTGGTCGGATACCAGGTGGGACAGCCGCTGTACCGCTCGCCCGTCATCGCATGACGAAAGCCCGCCAGCTCTTCGCTCCACACCTGCAGCGGCTTGGCGTGCGCCACGCGCGTGCGGCGCGTCTGGCCGCCTTCTTGCGTCCAGGCGTCGTCCATTTGGTCGAATCGCCCGCCGCGGCTCATCAGCATGGCCACCTGCCGCCATTCGGCAGGCTTGAGCTTGGCCTGCAACAGGTCGCGATAGCGGTCGACGCCGGTCAGCGCCATGTCGTCGTCGCTGGCCTGCGGCACCGGCCGTCCCGCGGCAAACGCGATGTTCGCCATGCCGCGCAGAAAGAAGTCCTCGGGCGTATCCAGCGCGTACTTGGCGCCCTCCTTGTCTGAAATCGCGCCCTCGCCGAATCCCGGCATGGCCAGGCGTTTGGCGCACGCGATCAGGAAGGTCTCCAGGCAAACCGGCTCGTTCGTGGCCGTGCGCGCCACGCGCGGCTGCACGGTGGGCCACCGCACCGTCGAGGCCTTGGCCACCACGTCCGCCCACGGCGCCGACACGCCCCAGCTTTCGTACGTGACCGTGTCCGGCACGATGTAATCGGCCAGCGCGTTGGTCTCGTTGATGAAAGGGTTGATCGACACCGCCAGCGGCAGGATGCGCGGGTCCTTCAGTTTTTCCAGCGCCACGTGCTTGAACCCGGCAATGCCGTAGACCGGGTTGCTCATGTGGTTGAACCAGACCTTGGCACGGTACGGATAACCCGCCAGCGCCGAGGCCAGCATCTCGGAACTGAGGCCGCCCGTCGCCGGATACCACGGCGCGGCTGCCGGATAGGCAGGCTGGCCCGCGGCCTTCTTGCGCTTGAATTCGCTGGATTTTTCGTACGGAAAGCGGTTGCGCGACAGCGACACGCCCTTGGGCGTGGCCTTGTTCGCGAAGCCGGCAATGTTGTAGCGCGGCCCCGCGCCGTAAGGCGGAAACGGCCCGGCATCCAGCACTAGTCCGCCTTCCACGTTCAGGTTGCCCACCAGCGTGTTGAGCATGGCGATGGCGTAGGCGGTGTAGAAGCCCGCGCCACTCATAGTGCCGCCGTGCGCATCGGCCACGGCGCGCTTGCCGTGACTGGTGAAAAGCTCGGCCAGGGACGCGATTTTCGCTGCCGGCACGCCGCAGAGCGCGGCGTACTCGTCCAGCGTCTTGCGGCGCGCTTCTTCGCGCAGCAGGTCCAGCGAGGTCCGCACCCGCAGCGCCCCTTGCGTACCGGCCAACCCGGGCGCGGCGACCGGCTCGTCGACAAACAGCGCGGCCGGCGAGGCCGTCGTGTGCGGCGCCAACGTGCCGTCAGCAAGACGCACGACGTACACGTCCTCCCATTTCTCGTCCGCGTCGGCCGGGCGCGCCCAGCCCATATCGGCGCCACGCAAAAAGGCGCCCAGGCGCGGATGGCCCGGTTCGGCCACCACCAGATGCGTGGCGTTGGTCCACGCCGCTTCGCCCGCCGCCTTCATGGCGGCGGGGCCCGGCTGCGCCAGCATGCGCGCGTCGAACCGTTCGTTGTCCAGAATCCAACGGATCAGCCCCATGGCCAGCGCCAGATCGCTAGCCGGATTGACGGGCACCCATTCATTGCCCGATCCCGCCGACAGGCTGGACGAGGCCGGCAGCACGGGCGACACCACCACGTAGCTGAATCCCGTTTCCTGCGGGCGCACGCGCGCCTCGGCCAGCTGACGGGCCTGGCGTTGAAAGGGATTGCCCGCCTGCGCCGGCGCCGCGCCAATGAAGAGCCCGAAGCGTGCGTTGTCCCAGTCCGGCTTGCCGTGCGGCATGCCCTTCAGGTCGCCCAGCGCCGCGCCCGCCCCCACCCGGAAACTCTGCCCGCAGTACGAGCCGTGATTGCTGAAGTTGACGGTGCCGAAGGACTGACCCGCAAAGCGCTGGATCAGCGGCGTGCGCCCTTCGTTGGAGGCGTCGGTGAACAGGAACTGGTTGACCTTCGCGCCGTACTCGGGATTGTCGGCGTCCAGCGGCGTCTCGCGGTCGTAGATCGCGCGCAGGCCGTCCACGTGGCCTTCGCCAAACAGATCGCCGCCTTCACAGACTTCCTCGACCAGTTGCTCGAAGCTGATCGTCTGCCACTTGCCCTCGCCGCGCTTGCCCACCCGCTTCAAAGGCTGCAGCACGCGATACGGGCTGTCCATCTGCTCCAGCATGGCCGAACCCCGCGCGCACGAGGTGGCGCGCCCTTCCAGGCCGCTGTCGCCGCCCAGCTGCGCGTAGACCTCGCGCACCGGCGTCTCCATGGCCGCGGGCCGCGTCGTGGCCAGCGGGTGATACGGGTTGCCAGCGACGCGCAGGATGCGGTTCCCGGCCGTGTCCACACGCAACCGCACGCCGCATTGCGTCCAGCAGCCCAGGCAGCTCGACGGGCTGACCGTCTGCCCCGGCTGGGCGCTGAGCGCACCGGTCAGCGGATCGATGCGGAACTCTGGCGGCAGCGAGTTGCCGCGCACGGCATGCGCCGTCGGCACGCCGGCCGTGCCCTGCGCCAGCCCCTTGACCGCCTTGACCACCGTGTCGCCGTAGCCCGCGGCAAACGCCGCCATGCCGCCGGCCGCCAGGCCGCCGCGCACCATCAGCTTGCGCCGGGCCTCGTCGCGAGGCAGATCCGGGCCATCGTCCGCGGCGCCGGGCTTGTCGTCTTTGTGTTGCTTGTCCATTGCGTTCTTATCCATGTGCTTTCGTCTCGGCGCGCGCTCAAGCGGCCACGGCGCGTGCGCGCGCGGGGTAGATGTCCAGGGCCCAGGTCACGACGGTGATCAGCGCCACGCACAGCCCCAGCACGCCCACCATGCCCAGCAGCCCGTCGCTGCCCCAGGGCATGTCGTACAGGTACAGCCCCGCGCCGTACTTGGGCACGCCCTGCACGCTCATGAAGACCACCCAGCGGAAGATCCACGCCGCGCCCAGCATGGTCAGCGCCAACACGGCCGACGGCAGGGGCGCGGCCAGCGTGCGCGCCGGCCGCTGCAACAGCGCGACGATGCAGAACGCCGTGATCACCGCGCCCGCCAGGCTCAGACGCCAGACCGGAAAGTCCGCGAAAAGCCGCAGCGCCGCCTCGAAAGACGCATCCAGTCCCGAGAGGCCCAGCAACGCCCACGCCCCCGCGCCCATCGCCATCATCACGACCGCGGTCACGCTCAGCCGGCGCAGCATCGCCACCGGCAGCACGCGCAGTCCGCCGGGCAGCCAGCGGCCCACCAGGAACATCGCGCCCAGCGCGCCCAGCCAGGCGGTCAGCGCAAAGTTCACCGGCAGGAACATGGTGTGCCACAGCGGCCGCGAGCGCAGCACCATCACCTCGGCGCCGGTGTAGACCAGAATGGACAGCGCCGACAGCGCCAGCGCCGCCGCCACCACCCGCAGCCACCCCATCCGGCCCCACCACCACACCGCGCAGAACAGCAGCGCCAGCGTCACGAAGACCGGCAGCAGCAATGCCCCCAGCCACATCCAGGACCACGGCGTGATGTGCGCATAGAAGTGCCAGAAGCGGCCGGGCTGGTGCAGGTCGGCCAACAGCGACACCGGCGCGGCGATGGCGCTGACCAGCAGCACCGTCACCGCCGCCGGCAGCAGGCGGCGCGCGTCGGAGTCGGCCCGGCCGAAGGCCGCAAAGGCGGCGGTCAGCGCGGTGGTGGCGCTGATGCCGATAAGAAAGAAATACTGCACGGCCCAAGGCAGCCAGGCGGCGTCGTAGACCGGCGTGAGCAATTCAGAGATTTGCATGAGTGTCCCCTTCCTTGGCTCAGTGGCCGCCCGCCAGGCGCACGCCGGCCTGGCCGTCGACCTGGTGAACAAACGCATCGGGCAGGCCGATGTAAAAGACGTGGGGATCGGTCTTCATCTCGGGCTTGAGCACCTTGATGTCGGCCTTGTGTTCGGCCAGCAAGCGCGAAATGGCGCTGTCCGGATCGTTCATGTCCCCGATCACCCGGGCGCCGCCCACGCAGCTTTCCACGCACGCGGGCAGCAACCCCGCTTCCAGCCGGTGCTCGCAGAACGTGCACTTGTCGGCCGTCTGGGTCTCGTGATTGATGAAGCGCGCATCGTAGGGACAGGCCTGCACGCAGTAACCGCACCCCACGCAGTGCGCGTTGTCGACCAGCACGATGCCGTCTTCGCGCTGGAAGGTCGCCTGCACCGGGCAGACCGGCACACAGGGCGGCTTGTCGCAGTGGTTGCACAGGCGCGGCAGCATGACCATCGAACACGGCCCGCCCGCGTCGGGCGTGACCTCGTACTGCAGGACGGTCGTGCGGAACTGCCCGATGGGCTGCACGTTCTCCAGCGAACAGCTCACCGTACAAGATTGGCAGCCGATGCATTTGCGCATGTCGACAACCATGCCGTAGCGCTTGCCCGCCATGCCGGGCCGGCGCGGCGGCTGGCCATTGAGCCCGGGCGCGGCGTCGGCGTGGATGGGAATGACGGTGGCCGCGGCGCCCAGGCCGAGCAGCCCTTTCAGAAAGCCACGCTTGCCCGGCAGCGGTGTTTCCGGGGGACTGGTGGGGGTGTGCATCGTTAAACTCCGAAACGTTTAGGTGTTACGGAAATTAACTTATCACTTGTAGTTATATAGAGCCTTGATAAGCGTCAATTGGGGGACGGAGTTAGGGTAGCGGCGGGCGTTTGGCCTGGACGCCTCGTCAGGGCGGTGGAAGCGTCAGCGCCGGTTCCCAGGCAGCCAGTTTCTGCGCGAAGCTGGCCGAAGCGTGCGCGGGGCTGGTCGAAGGCAGTTCGAAAAACTGGATCGAGGCGGCGGCAGGCAGGTTGGGCAATGCATGCCGCCGGAACATCGCCGCGGCCTTCGCGCCGTTGAAACAGATGCGCGCGATCGAAGGATAGCGGTCCAGGAAGGCGTTGAAATCGTTCGGCACCAGCGTGTCGCCCCGGATATCGGCGTCCAGGCTGCCCGGCCGTTCGCACGCCTGCAGCACATCCCACAGCGCCACGCGGTTCGCCCGCAGCGCCTGCAACCGCTCGTCGTAGCCCAGCCCGGCGTCAAACCCGAAGATCCGCGCCGCCAGCGGCCAGAATGCGTTGCGCGGATGCGCGTAATACTGCGCCTGCCGCAGCGACGCCACGCCCGGCATGGAGCCCAGCACCAGCACGCGCGGGCCGTCCCCCACCACCGGGGCAAATCCCGTAACCACCGCCTCGCGCCGCGCCGCCGCGATGTCGACCCTGATCTTGTCCATGCCCGGAAGAATACCCGCCGCGACGCTGGCCCGCCCGCCTCGCCCGCATTGATCGTTCGCCACATGGAACGGTGCTTATCAATCACGAGCACTACCGGGAATGCCGCCGCGCCCTTATCTTCTTCCCTATGACGAACGGCCCCGAAGGGGCCGCGCAACAGGAAACCTCACCATGAAGAAGATCCTCGGCGTGCACGCCAGCCCCCGTCCCCACTGGGTGGGCGACGGATTTCCGGTGCGCTCCATGTTCTCGTACAACGACAAGGGCCGCGACACCAGCCCGTTCCTGCTGCTGGACTACGCCGGCCCCGCCGAATTCGGTCCGGCCAGCAAGCCCCGCGGCGTCGGCCAGCACCCGCACCGCGGCTTCGAGACCGTGACCATCGTCTACAGCGGCGAAGTCGAGCACCGCGACTCCACCGGCAACGGCGGCGTCATCGGCCCCGGCGACGTCCAGTGGATGACGGCGGCGTCCGGCATCCTGCACGAGGAATTCCATTCCCACGCCTTCACCCGCACGGGCGGCAAACTGGAAATGGTGCAGCTCTGGGTCAACCTGCCCGCCAAGGACAAGAAGGCGCCGGCCGGCTACCAGGGCATTCTGAACGCAGACATCCCTGTCGTGGACCTGCCCGACGACGCCGGCACGCTACGCGTGATCGCAGGCAATTACGCTGGCCAAACAGGCCCCGCGCGGACCTTTACGCCGATGGACGTGTGGGACGTGAAGCTGGCGGCGGGCAAGACGGCAACCTTCCCCGTTGCCGCAGGCCGCAACAGCATGCTCGTCATGCTGCGCGGCACGGTGCTGGTCAACGGCGAATCCGTGGCGCGGGATGCGCAATTGGCACTGTTCTCCAAAGAGGGAGAGGACATCACGGTCGAAGCGAATAACGACGCGGTGTTTTTGATCTTGAGCGGGGAGCCGATCGATGAACCCGTGGTCGGGTATGGGCCGTTTGTGATGAACTCGCAAGCGGAAATCGTCGAGGCGATCCAGGACTTCAATGCCGGAAAGTATGGGCAGATGGGGTAAGGGTTGATAGCGGTCTTTCGCATCTTCTCCATGGCGATTCCTACGTTGATCAGCGTAGGAATCGCTGGGTCACAGCCATTGCAGGGCGGCGCCATGTGGGTCTGTCCAGGCCACCGCATGGCCATCAATGCATAACAGGAACATACCGGACGGCTGCTGCACGTCTGCAGGAAAGAACTGGGGAAATACCAGCGGGCTTTTGTTGCTAATCCAGGTGGCTCGCGTTTGCAGATCCGCAGCGCAGACTGAAGGCGCGCAAGCCGTGGAGCATCTTCGGGCCACACCAAATCAGCTCGGCCCCCTTCGGCAACGAAGGTGTCGGTCCGCGAAAGTCGTGCATTAGCAGGGGGCCGTTGCCAACCACTGTATTGCGAAGCGCAGGGCATTGAGGGGGACTTCTCACAGCCCTAGGTCTGGCACTGGGAAGATACAGATCACGTCCAATGCGTTGCTGACAAAGGTGTAGCCAAGACGCACATCTGCTGCTCGCCACCCGACAAACTGCCAGCGAATTGACGGTGCTCTTTAGCTGCTCGTCCAATCTGCGCGATTGCGCGTTGTTCTGAAACCAGGCGCAATGGCACAAATAGCCATGAAGGTGGGCGCTATTTTGCGCATCAATTCGGTTCAGGGATTCGTAGAATCGACTGATGGATCGGACTGTCTTAACAGTCGGACTGCTTTTTTCAGTGATTGGAAACTTTTAACAGAGGGAGATTCGTTTTATGGACATTTCCAAAGGCATACCGTTAACGGTGAAGTACCGCAGCATTGCGGACCTGAATCTTCCGCTGGTCAAACCGACCGCTAACTTTGCTCATAATTTGCAGGCTTCGGCTGAAGCGCTGCGCAAAGCGGAGGAAGTAGAACGAGGCATGTCTCGCCTTCCAGCCGACAACTCGCCCCAAAATGCAGTTAAGGCTGTGATGAAGGGCGATCAGCGTGTTGCGACCATTTATAAGTCTGGCGTCATAGAGATCACCGATCAATACGCCGAACAACTGAAAGGCCTGGATCTTCCGAGTGATTCCTCCAGCAACTTGGGCTCGATTCGCGCCGCAATCATAGCGAAGGCGGTGGGCGGGGAGATTTTGGATTTGAAAGCAACTTCCGCTGCCACTTCGCAATCTCGGTTTTCGATAACGGCGTAGATTAGGACCCGTTGATTGATTTTTGTTGTGCAACCCGTCTCACATGGGTTGACACCTCCGGGACGGCATCAGTAGCCAGCTACGACCTCGACACCCAATGAACTTCATTGGGTGTTTTGCATTGTGACGACTGCTGCGGTCGCAGCCAGCAGTAAATATTCCCTCGCCTGCGTCTCTTTAGCTGCGTTCTGTGTGGGATCCATGCGCGTCGTTCCTGGAGCCTGAGTCCGGAGGCGCTTCATTTCCCGCAGGATCTCGGCGGGGTCTTCGGCGCGGTTTAAAACGCGATGGGAGTCTTCTTGAGACGGCCAGCATGGCCCAAGAGATTTGAGGTCCGCCAGTTTAACCACTGCTCGTGGCCGATTGCAGACCCTCGTGGCCGTCCGCTTCCGACCCATTAGAATCATTCCGCCTAGCGGGATAGCAATGGCCCTCTCATGGTACTAATTGAACGTCAACTAATTTAAATTATGCCGTGGAAATCATTCCCATAACTTACTTTGCCGTGTCCCGCTCGACCGCGACGACCATCCTCCTGCGCACCCTCAGATTTAAATCTGCGCTCAACGCATTAAGAGGGTTGCCCTAGTATCCAATAGGCGCCGCTGCGAACTCTATGTTGACCTGACCCGGCCTTCTGGAAGCACTACAGTCGCTGCAGCATGTAGCGGGCAGCGTGGTGATTATGATAGCCAGCGGCATCTGTACCAAGCACGCCGAGGGGCCCATCAAGCTGTACCGCCACGAGCACTTCAGTGTAACCACGGTCAACCAGCATCTCTTTTACCTTAGCCACCTCTTCAATCGGCTGATTTACTATTTGCTCGTTGAATCCCTTCTCTTTAAAGAAGTGCTTGATTAGCGCAGCCTCTGTAATCACGCTTACCGCATCTCGGTCGAGTTCGTTATCCTCTACCGCACCGACCACTCTCAATACCTGACAAGGTGCAATCTTCGCCATCGGACCGTGCGCGATGTTCATAAAATATACGAGCACCATCTCGTCTTCTTTTACCGCGCTTGTAATGGCCCCCCATTTATTGTGATTCAGGGTCCGATTGAGAACATTACCCTTGCTCTTGCCGATATACAGAACCTCAATGTCGTCGAACACTCCAATCAAACATATGAGCAAGCTGAATAGGGTTCACGACAGTGCGAGCCTCCAGATCGCCGCCCTTAAGGCCTTGCAGGAGCTTGCAATCAATGTACAAGTAGGCCTCGCTTGAAAGTTCAAGGTCGATTGCGCTGAACGTTCGATACAACTGGCTCGCCGACAGATTTTGAGCGTCCTTTACATCCCATCCCGACATCACCTCCGTTGCCCAAAGCTCCCAAGAAGCAAAGTGCGTCTTGTCCCCGGCCGCCTCAAAGAGCATCTTTGCAACATTAAAACGCACTTCCTCGACTCGACTTCCTATTTTTATTTTCCCACTCAAACAAAAATCAGACTCAATAGCGAATGTTTTTGGAAAAAAAGTCACCCGACGTGTTTTGGCAAGAAAATAAACACTCGCTCTTTTTGTATGAAACTCTGTAAACGTACCTTTGGATAATGCATCGAACATCGTGTCCTTGTCAACGACGTGGAATTCGTCAATGTACGCGTTAAACAGCAATTCTGTGCGATTCGAGTCTAGGTTGAACATAGGTGGATATCGTGAAATGGCGTGACGCTGACTCCCCTCCAGGAGACTACGCGTTCTGCCAGATATTGCCCCAAAGAAGAAAGCCAGACCATTAACATCCACGCGATGGAAAGGTTAGGTATCTACTTGCGAAGCCTCTTTTGACCCGAGTGGGCGGCCGAATACCTCACCGAAGGCGTGCTCCGCTTGCTCTCGCATCATCTTTGAACTTCCCTCCATCTTGTAAACTACAACGCACCAACGGTAGTTGCTGTACGGCGGATCAGAAATATTGATACCATCCTTATCATCAAGCTTCATGCAAACGTCGTAGGGAACACCCCTAGCGGGAAGATTGCTGCGATAGTGGTCATTGAACAGATGGCTCTCTATGCGCCCCTTTACTGTGTAGCAGTGGCCTCGGTAGATTGCCTTTAGACCGCCAACGATCAGGCGGCACTTATTTTCTTCAAACTGATAATCAGACATGATCACGTACAAGCCAGTGCCGTAGTGTAAAGCCCCCGTGTCGGACAGAGAGCTGACAGACCTCGAGATTACGGACTTGCTGTCTTTGGTGTAGTCGTGGGCTGCAAAGAAATCTACAAACTTGGCGCGACTAGTTTGGCGCAATTCGTTCTCGAGTGCTGCCAACTGCTTGATTTCGCACATGAGCTTCGAGAGGCTTAAATAGATTTAAACTATGTTTTTTTCGTTCTTAAACAGTAGTGGGATGACCGACTGTGGCCGATTGCAGCTCTTCGCGATCGGCTGCTCCCGACCCATAGCAGACCGCCAAATTACTGATGCTGGACATAACCGGTTAACGGACCTGTTATGCATCGTTCTATGGCTCAACTTTCCATGTCATTCGATTACGTGATCCTCCTTCCACATCAAAGTTTTGAATTCGACACCGCTTGTCTGCAGGGTGCTCCACGATAGCCACATGATCCAGCGAGAGATCTTTGGCAATGATGTAGCAAAATCGCCCCATGTATGGTTTGCCCACCAAGTGATCACAGTCACCGTATTCAGAGCCGCAGATTGAGCATTCTTGCTTTCCCACAATCATTCCAGAACTAATGAACACTTGAGGCGGAAAAACAAGATGCTCTATCGCTTCTAGCTTCTGGTTGTGTTCCGCAAGGTGGGCAAATCCAGGGAGTGCACAAACTGCATCAACCGAAGCCATCTGAGCCGTAACCAATTCGTCCCGTGCGGCATCTGGTTTTCCCTCTTTCAGCAACAACCACATCCTTAGTTCCGCAACCAGAGCCGATGTGACACAAGCGCACCCAAGTGATAGGTTCGCATAATCTTCATTTTCACTCTCGATGGCAGTCGCTATTTCGGAGGTAATTGACTCACCAAATGCCATGAGCTTTTCAATGGCTTCCTGTTGCAAGGTACTGTCTCGGGCAATAGAGAGAAATACTTCGGCTTCTTACCTTGATGTTGAACGTGGAAACAAGCGGGGAAAGATTATTATTCATCCGAAGCCGCTCTAATGGCTTCCGGCAAATCCTTCAACCCCTCTGGCGGGCCTTTGTAAGTTATCTTCTTGCAGATTTTGCTTTTTGATCGCTCTATCACGATATCCATTTGCACCTGATTTTCACCAATCATGCCATTAAAGAAATCGGTGGCGTAGTTTGCAATGACACTAAGCGCAACGGATAAATAGGAGGCATTTTGCGAGAGCATGCCATTAGAAACAAACAGCGTTGGAGCCACCCATTCGAAGGCGTTGTTTTGGATATAAGGAGGGCGTTGCTCATTGGAAAAAATTCGTCTAATGGAACACTAGATGTTCTCAATAGCGCCCTGACAGTCGCGCTCGTAGAGACCTGACGAAAGGTGGAAATATCGAACGCCGTTTCAAAGTTGGACGGTAGCAAAGCCAACCCAGCCGGACTGAGGCAACCTAAGTCGCTAATCCGCTGACGAACGTCGAAGTATTCAGAGATGGTTGTAGTCAAAGCGTGGCTCAACCTGAGATGCATAACGCCTGAACTAAGCCGCGCCGCAAAGCGGCGTCGGCTTGAACGAACTGTTAGGTTTCATGAGTTTCGATGCGTCCTATGATCATGTCTACAAGCTCATGTATAGATTGGGCTGACTCAATGAAAAGATCTTTGTGATTTATCCATGCTGCGTGATACCCGTCGCGCTGCAATTTCGTGTTTTGGCCGAGGTTGTCATTTACTCTAAACAGAGAGACAGAAATCCTTGCGAGGTGCTCATCAATGTCTCCGGCATCGGGCGCCACACGCAGAATATCTATGAACTTTGGTACAAGTGCGAAGAAGTCGCTGTCAAATTCTGACGTGTCACGCTCCACCCCTAGGAACGAGGGCTCTCCAGATTGCTCATCCAGGAAATCTGCTGTTTTTGAGCGGAGCTCGTAAAGAGTTGGAAGAAGCGAAATTTGAGTGTGTCGTTGCCTTCGGCGCTCAGCTTCTTGCGAACGCACTCTAGCCTTCCGGTCCATATCATAGGGAACCCAGATTGCTACGCCAATGGCCGCAATTGAACCAATAGCTTGAACCCAAGCAGCCGTAGCGGACCAATCAATTTCGCAAAGAGAAGGGGGCATGCTTTTGTGGAGCCTAATTAAATTTAGACGACATGTGATGCACATGTCTCGTTCGCCTAATACTGTATGGCGAGTGTAGCTGAACAGGAAAATTCGCTGCTGTCATGTCGAGAAAAACTAAAAATTCGGATCTCAGTTTTTATCGGTGCTTGACGTGCCCCCGGAATATCCGTACAGGTCAAAACTAGAGGTATGGTTGCTTCTCAGCGCCCCGAACGGGGCGAGGAGGAGCCATGAAACGGTCGAGATTTACCGAAGAGCAGATCACGTATGCGCTGCGACTGGCAGATAGCGGTACGCCGGTGGTCGACGTCTGTCGGCAGCTTGGTGTGTCCGAGGCGACCTTCTATACCTGGAAGAAGAAGTACGCCGACTTCGGTGTAAGCGAACTGCGTAAGCTCAAGCAGCTCGAGGATGAGAACGCACGGCTGCGGCGCATCGTCGCTGATCTGACACTGGACAAGCAGATCCTGCAGGAGGTGGTGCGAAAAAAAGTCTGAAGGCCGCCAAGCGGCGCGAGCTGGCGGCTTGGATGCACGAGCGCTTCCGGATCAGCGTGCAGCGCGCCTGCGCACTGGCGTTGCTGCAACGGTCGACCTGGTACGCCAAGAGCCATGCGCGGGACCAAAGCGCGCTGCGTCAGCGCATTCGCGACATTGCCCTGAGTCGTCCGAGGTTCGGCTACCGGCGCGTGTTAGTGATGCTGCAACGCGAAGGCTGGAACGTAGGCAAGAAGCGCGTGGATCGCCTTTACAGCCTGGAAGGCTTGCAACTGCGAATGAAGGTCAAACGTCGCAAGCGCATTGCGCTACTTCGGGGCAAGCCACCGGTGCCAACCGGGCCGAACCAGCACTGGAGCATGGATTTCGTTCATGATCAGATGCTCGATGGGCGCAGCGTTCGCATCTTGACCGTCATCGATCAATGGAGTCGCGAGAGTGTGTGTCTAGAGGCCAACTTTCGGCAAACGGGCCGGGGCGTCGGTCAGGCACTGGACCGGTCTGCGGTTCTGCGCGGCTGGCCCAAGGCGATCACCGTCGATAACGGAACGGAATTTACGTCTCGGGTGTTAGACGACTGGGCATACCGACACGGCATCAAACTCGATTACACACGCCCAGGCAAGCCGACGGATAATGGGCTCATCGAGTCGTTCAACGGTCGATTGCGTGATGAATTCCTGAATGTGCATGAATTCATCACGTTGCACGACCTGCAGCAAAAACTGCGAGCTTGGCAGGACGATTACAACCATCACCGTCCTCACGGTTCACTCGGCCATCTGACCCCGAGTGAGTACGTTCAAAAGTGGTCAGCGCAACCCAAAGAGGCAGCCACTTTCCAGTTTTGAACTGTCCAATTTGTGGGGGAAGGTCAGTGCTGAAATTCAAGGTCCGAAGGGAGTGTCCGGATTTTTGTGTGCAGGCCTATGATGGTTTTCAAGGAGACCGACCATGGCACGCACCCCGAAGTCCGCGAAGCAGTCCAGCAAGCCGGCGCTGCCGGCCAGTGCTGAGCAGTTACTCGATGAGCTTGTAACCGGACCGATGACGGCTGAGGCGGTCCAGGACACGTTCATGCTGCTGAAGAAGGCGTTGATTGAACGGGCGCTGGGCGCCGAGCTGGGTCAGCACCTGGGATATCCGGCAGGACAGGCCCGTCCCGAGGCGTCCAGCAACCAGCGCAACGGCAAGAGCCGCAAGACGGTATTGACCGATGACGGGCCCCTGAAGCTCGATATCCCGCGTGATCGGGACGGCAGCTTCGCCCCGATCCTGATCCCCAAGCACGCCCGGCGTTTTACGGGGTTCGATGACAAGATCATCGCGATGTACGCCCGAGGCATGAGCGTGCGCGAGATCCGGGCATTTCTGGACGAGCAATACGGCACTGATGTGTCGCCGGAATTCATCAGCTCGGTGACCGATGAAGTCATGGAAGAGGTGCAGGCCTGGCAGAACCGGCCGCTGGATCCGATGCTGCCGGTGGTGTTCTTCGACGCACTACGGGTCAAGATCCGGGATGAAGGCCTGGTTCAGAACAAGGCGGTATATCTGGCGCTGGGCGTGCTGCCGGATGGCTCACGCGAGATTCTAGGCCTGTGGATCGAGACCACTGAAGGCGCCAAGTTCTGGATGCGGGTGTTCAACGACCTTAAAACGCGAGGCGTGCAGGACATCCTGATCGCGGTCACCGACGGTTTAAAAGGGATGCCGCAGGCGCTAGAGGTCGTGTTCCCGGCCAGGACGCTGCAGACCTGCATCGTGCACCTGATCCGCAACAGTCTGAGCTACGCGGGCTGGAAGGAGCGGCGCACCATCGCCGCGGCACTGCGCCCGATCTACGCCGCCGTGAACGCTCAGGCCGCGCAAGAGGCGCTCGATGAGTTCGCTGCGAGCCCATGGGGACTGAAATACCCCATGATCGTCAAGGCCTGGAAGGACGCGTGGGAGCAGGTCATCCCATTCTTCGTGTTCCCGCCCGCGATCCGCCGCGTGATCTACACGACCAATGCGATAGAGAGCGTAAACGCGCAGCTTCGCAAGATCATCAAAACGCGCGGCCACTTCCCCACCGACGATGCAGCCATTAAGCTGCTCTGGCTGGCGCTCAGAAACATCGCCGTCAAATGGGGATCGGCCACACACCATTGGACCGAGGCCATGCAGCAGTTCGCCGTCCTCTATGAGGAACGATTTACCCGGCCCCGTATCGACTCACAGCCGGCGGGCTAGCTAATGATGCAACGTCAGAGCAAATGCCTAGAACACAAAAATTCTGACACTCCCTCCCGGTCCGAAAGACTGCTTCTGGCCGGAAGCAGACAGCTACCCAAGCATCCCTCCCGCCAAAAAACACGGCGACTTCAAAACGCAGCCAGTAACGCGCCCTGCTAACAAACTCAAAGCGCTCACAACCCAGCCCCCGCCAACACCCCTCCTGCAATCCCCTCTTCGCTATCACCGCCGCCCACTTCCACGCGATTCCGCCCCCCCGCCTTCCCTCGATACAGCGCCCCATCCGCCTCCCGAAGCGCCTCCTCCAGCCCATCCGCCCCATCAAACCGCGCCGATACGCCTATCGTCACCGTGCAGCGTAGCGCCTCGTGGCGCCCAGTGACATGGATCGGATGCCCCTCGATATTCGCGCGCAGCCGCTCCGCCAGAACCATGACATCGGCCACTTCCGATTCAAGAAGCACAGCGACAAACTCCTCTCCCCCGATCCGCCCCGTCAAATCCCCCCGACGCACACCCGCACGCAGCAACGCCGCCACGTGGCAGATCACCTCGTCCCCGGCCTGGTGGCCATAGGTGTCGTTGATGCGTTTGAAGTGATCGACGTCCAAAACCAGTAAATAAGCCGGCTTTGCATTCCGCCCATTGAAATACTGGTTCAACGCGTCCGACAGTCCTCGCCGATTGAGCAAGTCGGTCATCGGGTCCCGCGCCGCCATATTCCGCAGGCTGTCCGTCAAGCGGCGCAGCACGAGCCAGACAATCGACGGCGGCACGATGGTGGCGAGGGTTGACATGTAGATGTAGAAAATCATCTGGAAGCGGCTGTCCATGTGCAGCGCGTCCAGGCCGCCTTCCATGATTTTCAGGAATTTCAACGCGTTCAATACGCAGATTCCGCCGATGAGGCACGCGAAGAAGATCATTTCTGCGCGCAGGTCCTTGGCGAACGTGCGCGTGCCGCATAGCACCGTGACGGACATGGCGAAGAAAAGCAGCGTGGCGGAAGCGGCGAGCATGGCGTAGCGGGCTTCTGGGCCGATTTGCCATTGCACCCAGCATTGGGCCATGCCGTAGGCGAGGCAGAACAACAGCAGCGGCTGCCACAATCGGACCTGATGTCCGAAGACCCGCATGGCGCCTAGCAGGTAGGCGATTGGGGCGGCCAGCGTGAGGCAGTGGTTGACGACGCTCATGAGGCTCCACGCGGGGCCGCCTTCGATCAGTTGCAGGATATAGGCGGCCGCCAGCAGCAGATTGCCGACGGCAAAGAAGTCCATCCCCATCCTGTTGCCAGGCAGACGACGGCTGATAAGCAGAAACATGCCGGAAAAGCACAGGAGATGTGCGCACAGCATGCCAACGAGCGTGGAGGCAACCATGGGAGGGACGTCGAGAGGGGAAGCAGATTTCCGGCACCGGCGCTACCCGGCCGAGGTCCGCGATGGCCGCCCAGCGACCTGCATGGGCGGTGGCCATTGTAGTCGGGCAGCTATTGCGCGGAATCACCCTGCAACTACGTCGAGATAAAGTAAAAATAAAGCCCCGGGACGGGCGGATAGGCCGGCCCGTTATTCAAGGGAATGGCGCGAGGATCATGCCGGCGCAGTTCCATCGAGAGGAAAATTCAGAATGCCCACTACCCTAAGCGCTATCCGATCGGACATTACCAAGCTTCACGTGGACGCCGTCGTCAACGCCGCCAATTCGTCGTTGCTCGGCGGCGGTGGCGTGGATGGCGCGATTCATCGCGCCGCGGGTCCCGATCTGGTGCATGAATGCCGGCTGCTGGGCGGTTGCAAGACGGGTGATGCGAAAGTGACGGGCGGCTATCGGCTGCCGGCGCGCTTCATCATTCACACGGTGGGGCCTGTGTGGCGAGGCGGAGATAACGGAGAGCCGGCGCTGCTAGCCAGCTGCTATCGCCGTTGCATTGCGCTGGCGGAAGAAAGAGGCGTGGGTTCGATTGCGTTTCCCAGCATCAGCACGGGCATCTATGGCTACCCCATTGAATTGGCGGCGCGGGTCGCGGTCGACACCGTCCGCG
The DNA here is from genome assembly GCF_006715415.1 of Achromobacter sp. SLBN-14. NCBI lineage: Bacteria > Pseudomonadati > Pseudomonadota > Betaproteobacteria > Burkholderiales > Alcaligenaceae > Achromobacter > Achromobacter sp. SLBN-14. Next base: position 220,402 of record NZ_VFNE01000001.1, read on the forward strand.
AAAGCCTGTCGCAGGATTCGCCGGTTCAAGAGGTGACCTTCTGCTGCTTCTCAGACGCAGACTTGGCGCATTACAAGCGCGTCCTGAACCAGGCGGCTGAATGAGGCAACTTCAGGGGACCGTCGTTGGGCCGCGCCGCCCTACTCCCGGCGCCGCCACACACTAGCCAGCCACGGCTGCTGCTCGCGCGGCAGCCCATCGGGCCGGTAGTAATGCTCCAGCTCCTCGAAGCCGGCGGCCTGCATCAGCGCCCGCCAGCCTTCAAGATCGTGATACGCGCCATAGCGCCCGCGATTCCAGCCTTCCTGGTTGCCGCCCCGCGGATTGGAGCTGAACAACACGCCGCGCGGGCGCAGCGTGGCATGGAGCTCGCGCAGCACCCGAGGCAGTTCCTGCCCCGGCACATGGAACAGCACGGCGTTGGCGAAAATGCCGTCAAAGCGCGCTGCGGGCAGTTGGAGCTGCAGGAAATCCTGCTCCCAGACCTCGCAACCGCTTGCCGCGCGGGCCATTTGCACAAACCGCGGCGTGCCGTCCAGGCCGACGGGCCGGTGCCCCATCGCCAGGAACGTCTTCAGGTCACGGCCCGGTCCGCACCCGAGATCCAGGATGTCGAAGGGCGGCTCGCCGTCGATATGGCGCAGCAAGGCGGCGATGTTCTGGCTGACGTCGTGGTCCTGCGTGCCGGCCTGGAACGAATCGGCGTTCTCTTCGTAATGGGCGAGCGTCAGGGACGTGATCTTGGCGAGGTCTTCGGGATCCAGGTGCATGGGGCGATTGTGCATCAAACGGCGCAGGCCGGCGAGACCGAGCGCACCTTTCAGGAAATCGGCCGCGCCTTGATGAAGTCGATCAGCGCCTTGAGCGGCGAAGGCACCAGCCGGCGGCCGGAGTAATACAGAAACGGTCCCGAGAACTGCGGCCACCAGGGCTCCAGCACGGGTTCCAGCGCGCCGCTTTCGAAGTGTGGGCGCAGCCAGTCTTCGAACAGATACATGACACCGGCACCCGCGATGGCCGCATCCACGGCCAGGTCGACCGCGCCGCCGATCTGCACGACCAGCGGACCCGATGCGTCGATGCGCACCGATTCTCCGTCCCGCTCGAACTCCCACGGCGGCATCGACCCGCTGGGAAACCGGCCGCGCAGGCAGGCGTGCTGCATCAGGGCTTCGGGATGGGCGGGCCGCCCGTGCCGGTCCAGGTAGGCGGGCGAGGCGCCTGCCGCAAAGCGCTGCACGCGCGGGCCGATGGGCACGGCGATCATGTCCTGTTCCAGCCGGTCGTCGTAGCGGATGCCGGCGTCGCACCCGGCGGCCAGCACGTCGACGAAGCTTTCCTCGGCCACGACTTCCAGGCGGATGTCGGGATAGGCGGCCAGGAAGGCCGGCACGATGGACGGCAGCACGAGCCGCGCGGCGCTGAGCGGCACATTGAGCCTGAGCGTGCCGGCGGGCTTGTCGCGAAACACGTTGACGGCGTCCAGCGCCGCCTCCACTTCTGTCAGCGCGGGCGCCAGCCGGGCCAGCAGTTCCTGGCCGGCCTGCGTCAGCGCGACCGAGCGCGTGGTGCGGTTAAAGAGCCGCACCCCTAGTTGCGCCTCAAGGCGGCGCACGGTGTCGCTTAACCGCGAGGCGCTGGTGCCGGCCGTGCGGGCCGCTTCGCGAAAGCCTTGCGCGCGCGCCACCGCGACGAAGGCATTGAGGTCATCGAGATCGGTCGCCATTGTTCGTTTTTCCGTACAAGCCGTGCGGATTGTATTGGCTTATCAGGCCGCGCTGGAAGTTCTATCGTTTGGCCCATGCCTCCCTTTCACCGAAAACAGGATCAGACATGACTCAACTTGCAGACAGCGGCACCTACGCGCTCGGCTCGCGCCAGGTTTACCGGCTTGGCTACGGCGCCATGCAGCTTGCAGGCCCCGGCGTCTTCGGGCCGCCCAAGGATCGCGACGCCGCGCTGGCCGTCCTGCGCGAGGCCGTGGCCGCGGGCGTCAACCACATCGACACCAGCGATTTCTACGGCCCGCACATCACCAACCAGCTGATTCGCGAGGCACTGGCCCCCTATTCCGATGACCTGGTGATCGTGACCAAGGTGGGCGCGGTGCGCGGCGACGATGCGTCCTGGAATCCCGCGTTCTCGGCCGAACAGCTGACCCGCGCGGTGCACGACAACCTGCGCAACCTGGGACGGGACGTGCTGGACGTGGTCAACCTGCGCGCCATGTTCGACGTGCATGGTCCGGCGGAAGGCTCCATCGAGGAACCGCTGTCCGTGCTGGCCGGCCTGCAGCAGCAAGGGCTGATCCGGCACATCGGGCTGAGCAACGTGACGCCCAAGCAGGTGGCGCAGGGCCGCGGCATCTGCGAGATCGTGTGCGTGCAGAACCAGTACAACGTCGCGCACCGCGCCGACGATGCGCTGATCGACGACCTGGCGCGCGAAGGCATTCCCTATGTGCCGTTCTTTCCGCTGGGCGGCTTCAGCCCGTTGCAGTCGTCCATCCTGAACGACGCCGCGGCGCGGATCGGCGCGACGCCGATGCAGACGGCGCTGGCCTGGCTGCTGCGCCGCTCGCCCAACATCCTGCTGATTCCGGGGACGTCTTCCCCGAAACACCTGCGCGAAAACCTGGCAGCCGCGTCGCTGCAATTGCCGGACGACGTGGCCAAGGCGCTGGACGGGATCGCGGCCAGCAAGACGGCTTAAACCCCCGGGCTGAACCCGCTGCACGCAAAAAAACCCGCCTGCGCAAAGCAGGCGGGTCTGTTCAGACCACCGGATCCAGCAGCCTCAGGCCGCCAGACGGCCTTCGATCTCGGTCTTGGTGGTGCGCAGTTCGTCGGGCAGGCCTTGCGACAGCTGGCCGAAGAGCTCGTGGTGCAGCGCCAGTTCTTCGCGCCAGGCGTTCTCGTCCACCGACATGACCTGCTCGAACTTGTCCGGGCTGAATTCCAGGCCGGTCCAGTCGATGTCCTGGTAGCTGGGCGACACGCCGAACACCTGGTCCACGCCCTTGGATTGGCCGTCGATGCGGCCCAGCATCCAGCGCAGCACACGCATGTTGTCGCCAAAGCCCGGCCAGACGAACTTGCCGTCCGGCCCCTTGCGGAACCAGTTCACGCAATAGATGCGCGGCAGGGTCGCGCCAGCGGCTTCGAGCTGCTTGCCCAGATTGAGCCAGTGGCCGAAGTAGTCGCTCATGTTGTAGCCGCAGAACGGCAGCATGGCGAACGGGTCGCGGCGCACCACGCCTTGCTGGCCGGCGGCCGCGGCGGTGGTCTCGGAGCCCATCGTGGCGGCCATGTAGACGCCTTCGACCCAGTTGCGGGCTTCGGTGACGAGCGGCACGGTGGTGGAGCGGCGACCGCCGAAGATGAACGCGTCGATGACCACGCCCTTGGGGTTTTCCCATTCGGGGTCGATGGACGGGCACTGCGAGGCGGGCGCGGTGAAGCGCGCGTTCGGGTGCGCGGCCTTGCGGCCGGTTTCGCGCGCGATCTCGGGCGTCCAGTCCTTGCCCTGCCAGTCGACCAGGTGCGCCGGCGGCGTGTCGGTCATGCCTTCCCACCAGACGTCGCCGTCGTCGGTTAGCGCGACGTTGGTGAAGATGACGTTGGCCTTGAGCGTGGCCATGGCGTTGAAGTTGGTCTGCTCGCTGGTGCCGGGGGCCACGCCGAAGTAGCCGGCCTCGGGGTTGATGGCGTGCAGGCGGCCGTCCGGGCCGGGCTTGATCCAGGCGATGTCGTCGCCAATGGTGGTGACCTTCCAGCCGTCCATGCCTTGCGGCGGGATCAGCATGGCGAAGTTGGTCTTGCCGCAGGCCGACGGGAAGGCGGCAGCGACGTGGTACTTGCGGCCCTTGGGCGAAGTCACGCCCAGGATCAGCATGTGTTCGGCCAGCCAGCCCTGGTCGCGGCCCATCGTGGATGCGATGCGCAGCGCAAAGCACTTCTTGCCCAGGAGCGCGTTGCCGCCGTAGCCAGAGCCGTAGCTCCAGATTTCGCGGGTCTTGGGGAAGTGCACGATGTACTTGGTGGGGTTGCACGGCCACGCCACGTCGGCCTCGCCCTCGGCCAGCGGCTTGCCGACCGAATGCAGGCAGGGCACGAAGTCGCCATCGGTGCCCAGCACGTCATACACCTGCTTGCCCATGCGCGTCATGATGCGCATGTTCACGGCCACGTACGGGCTGTCGGACAGTTCGACACCAATGTGGGCGATGTCCGAACCCAGCGGGCCCATCGAGAACGGCACCACGTACAGCGTGCGGCCGCGCATGGCGCCGTCGAACAGGCCGTTCAGCGTGTCGCGCATTTCGGCCGGGTCGGCCCAGTTGTTGGTGGGGCCGGCGTCTTCGGCGCGGTCCGAGCAGATGAAGGTGCGGTCTTCAACCCGCGCCACGTCGGACGGGTCGGACCACGCCAGGTAGGAATTGGGGCGCTTGGCGGGGTTGAGCCGGCGCATGGTGCCGGACTGGACCATCTGCTCGCACAGGCGGTCGTACTCTTCCTGCGAGCCATCGCACCACACGACGCGATCGGGCTTGGCCAGCGCGACGAAACTGGCAACCCAGTCGATCAGTCCGCGGTGCTTGACGTACGCGGGCACGTTCAAGGCTGCCAGTCCCCCGTCCAAAGGCTTATTCATTGGGGTTATCTCCATACTTTGGCTAAAGGTGATACGGCCCCAATTGAGTGGGGCCGTATCCAGTTTGCGCCATCATACTTGCAGCGCCGGGCAACCCGTCAACCCATCCACATGGAGGAGATTGTCACTGGGTGAGACGGCTCAGGCCGGGTAACCGGCGCGCAACTCCCGGCGGATAATCTTGCCCGTCGCGGTCGTCGGCAAACTGGTTACAAACCGGATCGCGCGCGGATATTCATGGGCGGCCAGCCGGGTGCGGACATGCGCCTGCAGCGCCTTGACCAGCGCCTCGTCGCCTTCGATCCCCTCTTTCAGCACCACATACGCCACCACGATTTCCGTGCGCTCGGCATCCGGCATGCCCACCACCGCCGCCATGCGCACGGCGGGATGCCCGAGCAGGCAGTCTTCGATGGGGCCCGGACCAATCCGGTAGCCGGCGCTGGTGATGACGTCATCGTTGCGGCCCACAAAGCGGATGAAACCTTGCGCGTCACGCACGCCGATATCGCCGGTCAGAAGGTAATCGCCGGCAAATTTTTCCGCCGTTGCCACCGGGTTGTTCCAGTACCCCAGGAACATGACCGGATCCGGGCGCATTACGCCGATGTTGCCTTCCTGTCCATCGGCCAACTCGGCCCCGGCGTCATCCACAATAGCGACCCGGTGACCGGGCGCGGCGCGGCCGATGGAGCCCAGGCAAGGGTCGAACAGCGACGAGCACGAGGACACGATCATGTTGCATTCGGTCTGGCCGTAGAACTCGTTGATGGTCACGCCCAGCACGCGGCGGCCCCAGTCGATGAGTTCCGCGCCCAGCGATTCGCCGCCACTGGCCACCGAGCGCAGCGCGCGCGGCCCGGCGTCCTCGGGCCACTCGCAGCCGCGCATCATCTTGAGCGCGGTGGGCGGCAGGAAAGTGTGCGTGACGCCGTGGCGCGCCATGAGCTCCAGCGCCGAGGCGCCGTCGAATTTCTCGAACCGCCGCGCCAGCACCGGCACGCCGTGGTGCCACGACGGCAACAGCACATCCAGCAGCCCGCCGATCCATGCCCAGTCGGCCGGCGTCCACATCAGGACGGCGTTTTCCGGAAAGAATTCGTGCGACATCTCGACGCCGGGCAGATGGCCCAACAGCACGCGGTGCGCATGCAGCGCGCCCTTGGGCTTGCCGGTGGTGCCCGAGGTGTAGATGATGACGGCCGGATCGTCGGCCGCCGTCGCCACGGGGTCGAACGCGTCAGCCTCCAGCGCCAGGCTTTGCTGAAACGGCAGCGCATTGACCGCGGCCGCCGGGTCTTCCATACCCCCGGCCTCGCCGTCGATGCAATAGATCACTTTCAGATCCGGCAGGGTGTCGCGGATCTCGAGCAGCTTGCGGCAGCCTTCGGCATCCGTAATGAGCGCCGACGCCCCGCTGTTGGCCAACCGGTACTGGATGGCGTCCACGCCAAACAGCGTGAAAAGCGGCACCGCCACCGCGCCCATCTTGTAGGCAGCGACATGGGCGATGGCGGTTTCGGGCACCTGCGGCAGGTAGATGGCCACACGGTCGCCACGCCGGATGCCATAGCGCGCCAGGCTGTTGGCCAGCTGGTTCGACTGCGCCTTGATCTGGTCGAACGTGTAGCGCGTCTGCGCCCCATCGCTCTTTTCATAGATCAGCGCCAGCCGGCCGCTGCCGTCCGCCCACTTGTCGCACACGTCGACGCCGATGTTGTAGGCCGCGGGCACCTGCCACTGGAACGTGGACAGGACTTGCGCGTAGGAATCTGCTCGATGCAGCATGGTTGTCTCTTGATGATTATGGTTGTTGCCATGAAGGGGCCGCGGCGGCGGGTTGCATCCCGTCTTGCCACGGCGTTGACCCTCGCTCAATAATAGGCGCTCGCGCGGACGGCCAGGCAGGCCGCCCGCCCCTTTTTCGCCTTTTGCCTGCATGGAAAATAGCCCAGCCGTCCCGATGCGCCGCCCGCCGGCCAGCGCCAAATCCGAGCAACGCATCCGCGACATCCTGCGGGTCGCGCGCCAGGTGTTCTCCGAAGCGGGCTTCCAGGCGGCCACCACTACCGAGATCGCGCAGCGCCTGGGGGTTTCGGAAGCCACCGTCTTTACCTACTTCGGCGGCAAGCGCGAACTCTGCGTGCGGGTGATCAGCGACTGGTACGACGAAATCATCGCGCGGGTGGAAGACCATCTTCCGCATATCCACGGCACGCGGGCCCAACTGCATTACCTGGTCCATACGCACCTGCGCCATCTGCTGGCCGAGGGTCCCGGCCTGTGCGCGTTCATCCTGTCCGAAGGGCGCGCGCGCAACGACGACTTTGGCGAGATCTACGCCGGCCTGCAACGCCGCTACACCGCGCCCCTGATGTGCATCCTGGCCCAAGGCCAGGCCGATGGCGACATCCGCCAGGACATGCCGCTGCGGCTGCTGCGCTCGGCGGTCTACGGGCCGATGGAACACGTGCTGTGGGACGCGATGCTGCGCGGCACGGGCGTGGATGTGGCGGCCACCGCCGACCACCTGGTGGGCTTTTTGTGGCAGGCCTTGCAGCCGCCGCGCCAGGATGCGCTGGCGCTGGCGCAGTTCCGGGGCGAAGTCCAGAATGCCCTGCATCGCCTTCAATCTTCGGAAAACAGCGACGGCGGCACGTACTGAGGAAAGCCGTTGTAGGCCTGGCCGCGCTCGGCCGGCTGCAGGTTCCAGGAATGGCGCGCGTTGGGCACGCCCCCATCGACGCGGATGACGCTGCCATTGATGAACGCCGCCGCGGGCGACAACAGGAAAACGACCGCCGCGGCAAGCTCGGCCTCGGTGCCGAAGCGCTGTAGCGGGACCTTGGTCTTCAGTTCGCGCAGCACGCCGCGGTAATGTTCGTCGTAGCTATCCATGCCGCTGGAAGCGATCCAGCCCGGCGCCACCGCGTTCACGCGCACGCCGGCATGCGCCCACTCGCAGGCGGCGGTTTCGGTCAGATTCCACACGCCTGCGCGCGCCGCGCCGGAATGCCCCATCCCCGGCATGCCGCCCCAGATGTCGGCCAGCATGTTGACGATGGCGCCGCCGTGCTGGCGCATGTGCTGGGTATAGACCTCGCGCGACACCAGAAACGTCCCGTGCAGGTTGTTCTGCACCACGGCATTCCAGCCGTTCAGGCTGATCCGGTCCAGCGGCGCGGGAAACTGCCCGCCCGCGCAATTGAATACTCCGTCCAGCCCGCCGTGCGCGGCCAGCGCATCGGCCACGGCGCCTCGAACGCCGGCCTCGTCGCGGATGTCGCACGCATGCTGGCTGATGCGGCTGGCGGCTTCGGGGTAGATGCCGGCGATTTCCTCGGCCACGGCGCGCAGCTTGTCGGGGTTGCGCCCCACCAGCGCCAGACCGGCGCCCAGCGCCGCCAGCTCATGCGCGGTGCATCGGCCCAGGCCGCTGCCGCCGCCGGTCACCATGACGGTCTTGCCGTCGAACAACCCCGGCCGGAATACCGATGCGTAACGCTGACCGGCGGACGCGCCGTCCTGATGCTGGCTCATGTCTGTCTCCGAATTTTTTGTTGAGGATAACTCAATATATCCAAACGAAGTATCGCGAAATCGCGCTTTTACCCATAGAATCAGCCAGACAAATGGCCACGCCGATTGAGCCATCATCAATAACACCGGAGACCGCGCATGACGCCGAACGCACCGCTGGACCTGGCCCTTGACGGCCCAATCGCCCGCCTGACGCTGAACCGCCCGGACATGCGCAACGCGTTCGACGAGACGCTGATCGCCGCGCTGACGGCGGCGGTCAAGACGGCCGTGGACGACGCCCAGGTCCGGGTCCTGCTGTTGACGGGTGCGGGCAAGGCGTTCTGCGCCGGCGGCGACCTGAACTGGATGCGCAAAATGGGCACGCTGACCGACGCGGACAACCGCCAGGACGCCACGCGGCTGGCGGACATGCTGCACGCGGTCTGGACCTGCCCCAAGCCCATCGTTGCCTGCGTCAACGGCGACGCCTACGCGGGCGGCATGGGGCTGGTGGCCGCCTGCGACATGGCGGTGGCGGCGGACAGCGCGCACTTCTGCCTGTCCGAAACCCGGCTGGGCCTGCTGCCCGCCACCATCAGCCCCTACGTGATCCGCGCCCTGGGCGAACGCGCAGCCAACCGGTATTTCCTGACCGCGGAACGTTTTGACGCCGCCACCGCGTTGCGGCTGGGGCTGGTGCACGAGGTGGTCCCTGCAGCGCTAGCGCTCGCGGCTGCCGAAGCGCTGTGCCGCACCTTGTGCGCCAATGGCCCGGGCGCCGTGCAGGCCAGCAAACGGCTGGTGCGGGACTTCGCGGGCCAGCCGCTGGATGGGGCCCTGATTGCCGACTCGGTCGAACGCATCGCGGCTATCCGCAGCACCGAGGAAGCGCGCGAAGGCGTGACCGCCTTCCTGGAAAAGCGCGAACCATCCTGGCGCAGAACGACGTAGGCGGCGGCCCGGCGCGCGGCGGCATGGACGCCATGGCATTGATGCCATAATCCAGGGCGATCTTCTGGAAGTCTCATGCCGCAAGCCACACCGCCCGCCTTTCCTCCCCTGAACGCCGAACGCCTCTGGGCGCGCGTCGACACCCTGTCCAAATTCACCCTGCCCGACGTGCCCTGGACGCGCCGCGCCTTTTCGCCGCTGTTCGATGACGCGCGCGCCTGGCTGCGCAGCGAGTTCGAAGCCGCGGGGCTGGCCACGCGCCTGGACGCGGGCGGCAACCTGGTCGGCACGCGCGCCGGGCGCGACGCCGCGCGCAAGCCGATCGCCACCGGCTCGCACTGCGACACCGTCATGAGCGGCGGCCGCTTCGACGGCATCATCGGCGTGCTGGCAGGCATCGAGGTCGCGCACACGATGCAGGAACACGGCATCACCCTCGACCATCCTTTCGAGGTCATCGACTTCCTGTCCGAGGAACCCAGCGACTACGGCATTTCCTGCGTGGGCAGCCGCGCGCTGTGCGGCCAGCTCAGCGCCGACATGCTGGCCGCGCGCAATCCGCAAGGCGAGACGCTAGCGCAGGGCATCGCCCGCATCGGCGGCACTCCGGCGGCGCTGAATGCGCCGCTGCGCCGCGCGGGCGAGACCGCCGCCTTCGTCGAACTGCACATCGAACAGGGCCCCGTGCTCGAAAGCCGCAACCTGCCGATCGGCGTGGTCACCAACATCGTCGGCATCCGCCGCGTGCAGATCGTGGTCGAGGGCCAACCCGATCACGCGGGCACCACGCCCATGGATATCCGGCGCGACGCGCTGGTGGGCGCGGCCCGAATCATCGACGCCGCGCACCGCCAGGCCAGCGCCGCCAGCGGCAATCCGCATTACGTCGTCGCCACGGTGGGCCGGCTGGCCATGACGCCCAATGCGGCCAATGCGGTGCCCGGCCGGGTCGAGATGACGCTGGAAATGCGCAGCGACAGCAACGCCGTGCTCGATGCCTTCCCGGAAACCCTGATGGCGGGCGTGGCGGACGACCTGAAGGCGCTGCGCCTGACCGCCGGTTTCACGCAGCTCAGCCGCGCGCAGCCCACGGACTGTTCGCCCCTGGTGATGGACGCCGTCAAGGCTGCCGCCGACCAGTTGGGCTATGCGTCGATGCGCCTGCCCAGCGGCGCCGGCCACGACGCCGTCTACATGGCGCCCACCGGCCCCATCGGCATGATCTTCATCCCCTGCCTGAACGGCCGCAGCCACTGCCCCGAAGAATGGATCGAACCGGCGCAACTCCTGGACGGCACCCGCGTGCTGTATCAGTCGGTGCTGGAACTCGATCGCGCGCTGCGCGGCGCTTGAGAGCCCTACACCATGGAACAGATAACCCTCAACGACAGCACCGCCGATCGCTATCTGCTGGACGCGCCCGGCCTGTCGCTCATCGTCTTTCACAGCCGCACCTGCGGCACCTGCCGCTTGGCGCGCGAGCAGCTTCCGGCCGTTGAACTGCCGGTCGAGCGCATCTGCTGGATCGACGCCGGCGACAACCGTGGCCTGGTCGAGCGCTACGAGGTTTTTCACCTGCCGGCCATGTTCGTCGCCCGCGACGGCGCCTTCTACGGACCGGTGCAATCCACGCTGGCCGAATGGGACCTGCGCCAGCAGATCGGGCTGGCGCTGGACAGCTACCCCGCCGAACTGCCGTGAGCGTCGCCGCCGCAAGGCCGCAACGCCTTCCCCTGGACACGCTGGCCACCAGCGCCATGCTGGCGCTGTGCGTGTGCTGGGGCTTTCAGCAGATTGCCATCAAGCTGGTGGCCGATGACATCGCCCCCATCATGCAGATCGGGCTGCGCTCGACGTTCGCGGCCCTGGTACTGGCGGTGGTGGTGTGGCGTTCAGAGCGCGGGCGCGCGTTCACCGACGGCACCATCCTGCCCGGACTGACCGTGGGGTTGCTGTTCGCGGGCGAATTCCTGTTCGTCGCGCAGGGTCTGGTCTACACCACGGCCTCGCACATGGCGGTATTCCTGTACACCGCGCCCATCTTTGCGGCGCTCGGCCTGCATTGGCTGCTGCCCGAAGAACGCCTCAAACCGCTGCAATGGGCAGGCGTGGCGCTGGCCTTCTGCGGCATCGCGGTCGCGTTCCTGGTCAAGGGCGGCGAACCCGCCGTCCACGAGGGCGCCCGCAACATGCTGCTGGGCGATGCGATGGGACTGGCGGCCGGGTTGCTGTGGGGCGCCACCACGGTCGCGATCCGCAAGACGGCGCTGTCCGAGGCCGCCCCCGCCAAGACGCTGTTCTATCAGATGGCCGTGGCCGCGGTAGGGCTGCTGGCCTTCGCCGTGGCCACCGGCCATCACGGCATCCGCTTTACCCAGGCCGCCGTGCTGAGCGTCGCCTTTCAGTCGGTGGTGGTGGCGCTGTCCAGCTACCTGGTCTGGTTCTGGCTGCTGCGCCGGTATCTTGCCTCGCGCCTGTCCATCCTGTCCTTCATGACGCCGCTCTTTGGCGTGAGCTTTGGCGTGCTGATCCTGGATGAGCCGCTGGATGCGGGATTCGTGATCGGCGCGGTGATGGTGCTGGCCGGGATCACGCTGGTCAGCGGCGCGGAAATGGTGCGGGAACGGCTGCGCAGGCGGCGCGGCGGCGCGTCTCGTGGTTGACTCAGGCCTCATGGTTGAACCGGCCATCATGGTTAACTCGGCTTTCACCCTGCGGTCCGGGCGGATATAACGGACGTTTGCCGCCCCGGACGCTTGCCGCCCCCCTCCCGGCGCGCGGCCACGGCCTGGAGTCCCCATGCAACCCTGGCACAGCGACAACCCCGCCCTGACCCGTGCGTTCGCACCGGTCTTTGACGAACGCGACGACGCGAACCTGCCCATTGAAGGCGACCTGCCCGCCGGCCTGTCCGGCGTCTTCATGCGCAACGGCCCCAACCCGCAATTCGAACCGGGACCGGGCTACGCCTATCCCTACGACGGCACGGGCATGATCCACGCGCTCTACCTGGACAGCGGCCGCGCGCGTTACCGCAACCGCTGGGTGCTGACCGCCGAGCTTCAGGAAGAACGGGACGCGGGCCACCGCATTTACAACCCGACGTTCGGTCCGCCCCCGCAAGCCAACCTGGCCAACACCAACGTGCTGCGTCACGCCGGGCGGATCCACGCGCTGTACGAAGGCGGATGCGCCTACGAAGTGAACGACGCGCTGGGCACGCTGGGTCCCAATACGTTCCACGGCAAGCTCGCGGGCGCGTTCTCGGCGCATCCCAAGGTCGATCCGCTGACCGGGGAAATGCTGGCGATCAACTACGACCTCATGGCCGGCACGCTGCAATACATGCGGCTGGACGCCACCGGCCGGGTGGACCGCCAGGTGTCCTTCTCGTCCCCCTGGCCGGCGCTGGTCCACGACATCGGCCTGACCGCCACCCACGTGGTCGCATTCGTCTGCCCGCTGGTGTTCGACTTCAGCCGCGGACCCGCGGCGCCGGCCTGGGAGCCGCAACGCGGCACGCACGTGCTGCTCGTGCCGCGCGACTGCAACGACGCGGCGCAGATCCGGTGGATCGAAGCCGCCCCCTTCTTCAACTGGCACGTCGCCAATGCCTGGGTGGGCGGCAACGTGATCGAGGCCGTGCTGCCCTGGCACGACGGCTACGGACCCAGCTCGCGCAAGCGGCTCGAAATGCACCGGCTGCGCATCGATCTGGACAGCGGACGCGTGGACGATCAGATGCTGGACGATCAGCCCTGTGAGTTCGGCCGGGTCAACGATGCGTGGCTCGGGCGGCGCGCCCGCTTCTGCTATGCCGGCCTGCGCGACCCGCGTCCGGGTGAAACGCCGCAGCCCGGCGCCTTCGAAGCCTTTGCCCGCTACGACCTGCAGACGGGTGAAAAGTCCGTGTTCCGGCTGCCCGCCGGGCAGACCGCCTGCGAACCGGTGTTCGCGGCCGACCCGTCCGGCGCGGGCGAAGCGGACGGCTACATCCTGAGCTTCGTGCATGCGGAAAACGACACCGGGGGCCGGTTCATCGTGCTGGACGCCCGCGACCTGGCCGCGGGTCCTGTTGCGCAGGTTCGCCTGCCCCGCCGCGTGCCCGCCGGGCTGCACGGCACGTGGATGCCGTCGCCGCCCGAGGGCGCCGGTCAGGCGCGCCGCTGACCCAGGTTCAGGACGATCAGCCCCGCCCCGGCCATGACGAAGGCAAAACCCCACCAGTCCGCCGGGGCCGGCCGGTCGCCCACCAGCGCCATCGCACCCAGCACGCCCACGACCGGCACCATCAGCGTGGTCAGCGCGGCGACGGTGGCGCTGACGCGTTCGCTCAGCACGAACCACAGCCAGTACGCGACCGCGGTGCCCAGGATGATGTGAAACGAGAGCGCGCCCGCGACGCTGGCGGTCCAGCCGCGCGTGGGGAAGGACTCGCCGGCGATCAGCGCGCCGGCCAATGCGCAACTGGCGCCGACGACGAGCTGCCACGCGGTGATGACGATGCGGTCACCCGCGACCGGCCAGCGCTTGAGATACACGGTGCCGGCCGCCCACCCGAACGCCGCCACCAGCGGAAACACCAGCCCCTTGGCAGCGGCCACATCGTTGCCGGCGAACACCGCTTGCAGCACCGGCCAGGCCAGCACCGCCACCCCGCAAGCGCCCAGCAGCAGCGCCAGCCCCCGGCGGCGATCCAGGCGTTCCCCCAGCACCAGCCACGCCAGCAGCGCCGACATCATCGGCATCGTGAACGTCAGCACCGCCGCGCGCGACGTACTGGTGCTGAGCTGCGCCCACGCCACGGCCAGGTTGAAGACGGCCACGGCCAGGACGCCGCCCACCACGATCCCGGGCCACGCGCTGCGCGGCGGCAACAGCGGCAAGCGTTTGGCGCCCGCCAGCAGCAATAGCAGCAGCGCGCCGCTGCCCAGGCCGAGCACGCGCAAGGTGAACGGCGGGAAGATGGACAGGATGATCTTCACCGCCGGCCAGTTCAGCCCCCAGAAAAGGGCCAGTGCCACCGGAATCAGGCGCACGCGGCCGGGTCTCCTGCGCCGTTGCCCCGCCGCTTGCTGGCCACATCGTTGCCCGCGCCGGCGGCCGCTTCGGCCGCGATCAACGCCGCCAGGCCCTGGCGTTGCTTGCCCTCGGCGTCGAAGTTGTCCGGGCTGAGCCAGCGCTCGTAGGCCGCGCGCCGCGCGGGCCATTCGCTGTCGATGATCGAGAACCACGCCGTGTCGCGGCTACGGCCCTTGTAGACGGTGGCCTGCCGGAAGATGCCTTCAAAGGTGAAGCCCAGCCGCAGCGCGGCGGCGCGCGACGGCGCGTTCAGGCTGTCGCACTTCCATTCATAGCGGCGGTAGCCCAGCTCGTCGAAGGCGCGGCGCATCAGCAGGAACTGCGCTTCGGTGGCAATACGGGTGCGTTTGAGCTGGCGCGAATAGGACACGAAGCCGACCTCGACGACGCCATTGGGCGCGTCGATGCGCATCAGCGCCAGCGTGCCGACGGCGCGGCCCGTGGCCAGGTCGATGATGGCGTGATGCATGGGGTCCGGGCTGGACTGCGCGGCTTCGGCGAACGTCCGGTAGGCGGCCTCGTCCGCGAAGGGGCCGACGCCCATGTAGGTCCAGTCGCTGTCGTCGGGCGCCTGGCTGAAGGCCTGGTACAAGTCTGCCGCGTGGCGCTCGGCCGACAGCGGCTCCAGGCGGCAATAGCGGCCGACGGCGGGCGCGAGCGGCGGACGCGGACGCGTCGTCCAGCCGGGCAGCGCCGGGCCGATGGGTTGCTGGAAATCGTTGGTGCGCGGTTGCATGCGAGCGGGGCCTCGGCGATCGGTTCAGGGCGCGCCGCCGACGGTGGCGGGCGCAACACCCAGGGCCTCACGATATCGGAACCGTGGCATCATAAAAAGCGCCACGAACCGGGAATTTAATAGGGCCATGACCGACTCTACCTTGGGCGACGCCGCCAATGCTTCACTGCTGTCCAGTCCGCTTGCGCGCGGTCCGGGTTCGCTGCCGCGCCAGCGCCAGCTCATCCAGCGGCTCAAGCAGGCCATCCTGGCGGGCCAGCTTCCGGCAGGCGGCAAGCTGCCGTCGTCCCGCGCACTGTCCGAGGACCTGGCCATCTCGCGCAACACGGTGCTGATCGCGTACGAGCAACTGACGGCCGAGGGCTACGTGATCGCCGATCGCCAGGGCACGCGCGTGGCGCCGCTGTCGGCCGCGGCCCGCCACGCCGCCCGCCAGGCCGTGCCCAGCCCCACGCAGGCCCCGGCGACCGCCCGGCGCCTGGCCCGCATCGTCTCCACACGCCATGTCGCGGACGCCACGCTGCCGATGACGCCCGGCACGCCCGCGCTGACCCAATTCCCGCTGAATGCCTGGCGCCGCGCGCAGGACCGCGCGCTGCAGGCCGCCCCGGCCGCCGCGCTGGGCTATGGCGATCCGGCCGGCGAGCCCGCGCTGCGCGAGGCCATCGCCCAATACCTGCGCGTATCGCGCGGCGTGCATTGCGACGCTTCGCGCATCGTCATCACGGAAGGCGCGCAGGGCGGGCTGGCGCTATGCGTGCAACTGCTGACCAATCCCGGCGACACGGCCTGGCTGGAAGACCCGGGGTATCGCGGCGCCAAGGCCGCCTTTCATGCGGGCGATCTGAATGTCGTGGCCATGCGCGTGGATGCCGACGGCATCGTCATCCCGGAAAGCGCCTGGGCGCGCCAGCCGCCCCGCCTGATCCAGACGACGCCTTCGCACCAGTACCCCACCGGCGCGGTGCTGTCGCTGACGCGCCGGCTCGACCTGCTGGAACGCGCGCGGCGCGCGCACGCGTGGATCATCGAAGACGACTACGACAGCGAATTCCGCCATCAGGGCGAACCGATCGCCGCCATGCAGGGCCTGCTGCCGGACGCCCCGGTGCTGTACGTGGGCACATTCAGCAAAACCATGTTCCCTGCCCTGCGCCTGGGCTTTCTGGTGCTGCCCGAGGCCATCGCGCGCGAGGCCATGCCGTCCATCATCGAGATGCAGCGCGGCGGCCACCGGCTGGAGCAGCTCACCATGGCGGCCTTCATCGAAAACGGCCAGTTCTCGCGCCACCTGGGCCGCATGCGGCGGCTGTACCGCGAACGCCAGTCGGCGCTGCGCGAAGCGCTGGCGCAGCATCTGGGGATCGAACACGAGGTGCTGGGCGGACACTGCGGATTGCATCTGACCGTGCGGCTGCCGTCCGAATATGCGGATACGGCCATCGTGGCCGAAGCACGCAAGCTGGGCATGAATCCCGGCGCGCTGTCTTCGTTCGCGCTTACGCCGCGCCCCGAGGACAATGGTCTGGTGATCGGCTATGGCAACACCGGCGCGGAACGCTTTCCGGCGATGGTGCGGCGGTTGCGGGAGGTGGCCCAAGCGGTGGCAAAGGCGGTGCCGCGGGCCCGCTAGTCCACCAGCCCGCCCAGCACCAGCAGCGTCATGAACAGCCAGAAAAGGAACCCCAGAATCGAGCGCCGCAGCAGCGCCTTGACCGCGCCCCACAGGAACATGAGGCCCAGCGCCAGCAGCACCAGATTGAAGATCGACGGGCTCATGCCCATCGCGCCGGCCAGGCCGGCGTAGAAGTCCGCCAGCGCGCCGCCCAGGCCGCCCAAGAGCCATTTGATTCCTGCAACGATGGCGCGCAGGCCCTCGCCGAGCATGCCGCCCAGCGTCGCGAAAAATCCGTCCTGGGCCGGCATCAGCGTCGTGTATCCGCAAGCATCCGCACCGCCAGGCCGGCCAGCACCGTGCCCATCAGCCAGCGCTGCACCACCATCCACAGCGGGCGGCCCGCCAGGAAACCGGCAATGGAACCCGCCATGATCGCGATCAGCGCGTTCACGGACAGGCTGATCACGACCTGCGTCATGCCCAGCGCCAGCGATTGGGTGAAGACGCTGCCGTGATCGGGCTGGATGAATTGCGGCAGCAGCGACACGTACATGACCGCGATCTTGGGATTGAGCAGATTGGTCAGGAGGCCCATCGTGAACAATTGCCGCGGGCTGCTTTTGGGCAGGTCATGCACCTGAAACGGTGACCGGCCGCCCGGGCGGATCGCCTGCCACGCCATGTAGAGCAGGTAGAGCGCCCCGCCGATGCGCAGCGCGTCGTAGGCGTAGGGCACGGCCATCAGCAAGGCGGTGATGCCGAACGCCGCACAGGCCACGTAGAAGATGAACCCGACCGCCACGCCGCCCAGGGAAATCAGGCCGGCCTGCGGCCCTTGCGAAATGGAGCGGGACACCAGGTAGATCATGTTTGGGCCGGGTGTGAGCACCATGCCCAGCGCTACCAGGGCGAAAGTCAGCAGATGTGTCAGGTCGGGCATGGGAAGCCGGCGTGCGCCGGGCAAAAGTCGGATCGTGAATGCACACCTTAGCCGAAAACTGTACCGGAACAGCGGAATTTTCCGATGGGGTTGGCGGCTAGTCGCGCCGGCGATACAGTGGACCGCTCGACCCCTTTTGTGGAGCGCAGTCCATGCCGAAACGTCATCCGTCCCCGGCAGGCCGGGCCGCCGCGATCCGCGTTGGCATCGGCGGCTGGACCTTTGAGCCGTGGCGCGGCGGCGTCTTCTATCCCGACGACCTGCCGCACGCGCGCGAACTGGAATACGCCAGCCGGCAGGTCACGGCCATCGAGATCAACGGCACCTACTACGGCACGCAAAAGCCCGCCACGTTCGCCAAGTGGCGCGACGAGACACCCGAGGATTTTGTGTTTTCGCTCAAGGCCTCGCGCTATTGCACCAACCGGCGCGAGCTGGCGGGCGCGGGGGACTCGATCGATCGGTTCATTAAAAGCGGCATCGCCGAATTGGGCGCGAAGCTCGGCCCCATCGTGTGGCAGTTTGCCCCGACCAAGCAGTTCGATCCAAAGGACTTCGGGGCCTTCCTGGAATTGCTGCCGGACAAGGTGGACGGACTGCCCTTGCGGCATGCGCTGGACGTGCGTCATGCCAGCTTTGCCTGCGAGGAATATCTGGACCTGGCGCGCCGCCATCGCGCAGCGACCGTCTACACCGACAGCGATGAGTTTCCCGCCATTGCCGACCGGACGGGCGACTTTGTGTACGCGCGGCTGATGCGCGCCAGCACCCGGTACAAGGCCGGGTATGCGCCCAAGGCGCTGGACGCCTGGGCAGAGCGCCTGCAGGCCTGGTCGCGCGGCGCCCATCCGGACGACCTGCCGCGCATCGGCGCACCGGCCAAACCTGCCAAGTCTGCCAAGGTTCAGGACGTCTTTGCGTACTTCATCAATGGGGCAAAAGAACGCGCGCCGGCAGCGGCGCGCGTCATGATCGAACGCCTGTAGCGTCAGGCGTTCGCGCGTCTTACTGCGCGACTGGCGTGCGCATCGTGACGAACTCTTCAGCCGCCGTGGGATGGATGCCGATGGTGTCGTCGAAGACGGCCTTGGTTGCGCCCGCCTTCAGCGCCACGGCAAGCCCCTGCACGATTTCGCCGGCCTCCGGGCCCACCATGTGCACGCCCAGCACGCGATCGGTCTGCGCGTCGACGATCACCTTCATCAGCGTGCGTTCCTGCGACTCGGTCAGCGTCAGTTTCATGGGCCGGAAGCGGCTTTCGAAAAGCCGCAGCTCGTACCCGGCGTCACGCGCCTCTTCGGTGGTCAGGCCCACGGTGCCGATGTTCGGCAGGCTGAACACGGCGGTGGGAATCAGCTTGTAGTCGACCTTGCGATACTCCTGCGGGCGGAACAGCCGGCGCGCAACGGCCATGCCTTCGGCCAGCGCCACCGGGGTAAGCGGCACGCGGCCGATCACGTCGCCGATGGCCAGGATGGAAGGTTCCGCGGTGCGGTATTCGTCATCCACGTCAATGAAGCCGTCCTCGCGCAGCTTCACGCCGGTGTTCTCCAGCCCCAGGTTGTCCAGCATCGGACGGCGGCCCGTCGCGTAGAACACGCAATCGGTCTCGATGACGGAGCCGTCCTTGCAGGTGGCGGCCAGCGAGCCGTCCGCGCGCTTGTCGATGCGGGCGACCTCGGTGTTCATGCGCAGGTCGATGCCCTTCTTGACCAGTTCGTCGCGCAGGTGTTCGCGCACGCCCAGGTCAAAGCCGCGCAGGAACAGCGGACCGCGGTAGGACTGAATGGTCTGCGCGCCCAGGCCGTTGAAAATGGACGCAAATTCCACGGCGATGTAGCCGCCGCCCACGACCAGCACGCGGCGCGGCAGGTCTTTCAGGAAGAAGGCCTCGTTGGACGTGATGGCGTGTTCCTTGCCCGGAATGTCGGGCACCTGCGGCCAGCCGCCGGTCGCGACCAGGATGTGCGCGGCGCTGTAGGTCTTGCCGTTGATGTCGACCGTGTTCGGATCGACGATGCGCGCGTGGCCTTCGAGCAGCGTCACGCCGCTGTTGACCAGCAGATTGCGGTAGATGCCGTTCAGGCGTTCGATCTCGCGGTTCTTGTTGGCGATCAGCGTGGGCCAGTCGAACTTTGGCGCATCCGCGGTCCAGCCAAAGCCATGCGCCTGTTCGAAGTCTTCGCTGTAGTGTGCGCCGTAGACCAGCAGCTTCTTGGGCACGCAACCCACGTTGACACACGTGCCGCCCAGGTAGCGGCTTTCGGCCACGGCCACGCGCGCGCCGAAGCTGGCCGAAAAACGGGCTGCGCGCACGCCGCCCGAGCCCGCGCCAATCACAAACAGGTCAAAGTCAAATGCCATGGGGTTTCCTTCGCGCGGCCTGGCGGCCGGCGTTCACTGTCCGGGAAAGCTGTATTTAACACCACGGCGTCGCGGACTGCCGGGTCTCGGATGCCGGCA
Organism: Achromobacter sp. SLBN-14; assembly: GCF_006715415.1. Classification (NCBI taxonomy): domain Bacteria; kingdom Pseudomonadati; phylum Pseudomonadota; class Betaproteobacteria; order Burkholderiales; family Alcaligenaceae; genus Achromobacter; species Achromobacter sp. SLBN-14. The sequence goes on from NZ_VFNE01000001.1 coordinate 240,367, forward strand.
GCCCTGATTCTCAGGCCGCCCCGGTTGGGATACATTGGCCGCAGCCGGCCCCACGCGCCGGTCCCTCTTGCGGAGTTCCTTCCATGTCTCTCGAAACCTGGCTGGCCTTCCTGGGCGCCTCGGCCCTGCTTGTCATGCTGCCCGGCCCCACCATCCTGACCGTGATCAGCTATTCGCTTACCCACGGCAAGCGCGCCCGCCTGCCGCTGGTGCTGGCCGTGGCGCTGGGCGATTCGACCGCCCTGGTGCTGTCGCTGCTGGGCCTGGGCGCGCTGCTGGCCGCGTCCGCCTTCTGGTTCACGGTGGTCAAGACCGTCGGCGGCCTGTATCTGCTGTATCTGGGTTACCGGCTGCTGCGCGCCGGCGTGTCGCCGGCCACGCTTCCCGCCGCCAAGCCGGTGGGTTCACGCTGGAAGCTCTTTGCCAACACGTATCTGGTGACCGCGCTGAACCCCAAGGGCATGATCTTCTTCGTGGCCTTCCTGCCGCAGTTCATCGATCCGGCGGGCGATGTGACGCGGCAGTTGTGGATGCTGTCGGCCACCTTTGTGGCCTGCGCGGGCATCAATGCCGCGGCCTACGCCATCTTTGCGGGCTCGGCCCGGCGGATGCTGGTGTCGCCGCGCGCACAGCGCGGCTTCAACCTGGGCGGCGGCGCGCTGATGTCGGCCGCCGGCGTGTGGGCCTTGCTGGCCCGCCGCGTGTAGGGGCGCGCGCCGCCAGCCGTCGAGCGCTACTTCGCTGCCGCCATCATGTATTCCACGGCGGCGCGCAGCGTGGCCTCGTCTGCCGCCGAACCGCCGCGCGGCGGCATGGCGCCCTTGCCTTTCAGCACGGTGACCATCAGCGCATCCGTGCCTTGCGCCAGAAAAGGCGTCCAGGCTTGTTTGTCGCCCAGCTTGGGGGCATTGGCCACGCCGCTGGCATGACACACCACACAGGCGGATTTATAGAGCTTTTCTCCGGCGGGATTGACGGCGGCAAGCGTGTCGGCCGCGGCATGCTGCACGGGCAGTCCCGTCAGCGCAAGGGCAAAGGCGATTCGAGCAATAAGAGGCATGGCAGCAATTCCAGGCGTGGGGTTGATAGCAAACCGGCAGGCCGCGCGGCGCGCGCCCTGCCGTCTGGGCATTACTGCGGGATGGGGCCCGGCGCCTTGATCTGCTTCATCAGGTCGTCGTTCCACTTGCCCTCGACCTTGATGTGCCCGGCCGCGCCCAGCTCGAAGGCTTCGATCAGGTTGTGGTTCAGGTAGGCATACACGCCCGGCTGCTTGAACGTGTACAGCGCCGCGCCCGCCGAACCGCCGCGGATGAACCAGGTTTCCAGGTCCTTTTCGGGCGGATTGTTGAACTTGCCGGTTTCCCAGACCCAGTCGCCGTGGCCGCCGATCAGGTGGGGCCGCGTGTCGCGATTGGCTTGCGAATGGATCAGCAGCACGGTTTCGCCGACCTTGGCGGTAAGCGCGTTGTCGCCGGTCAGGGCGCCAACCTTGCCGTTGAAGACGATGTGCGACGGGGTCAGCTTGCGCATGACTTCCACGGTGTCGCCATAACTTTCAGCGAGGGTCGCGTAGTCTTTGTACTTGCCGTTGGCGTCTTTGGGGATGTACAGGTCGAACTCGCCGATGGTGTAGACGCGGTCGTACTTGAGCGGCTTGCCTTGCGGGTCCTTCAGGCCTTCGCGCGGCAACACCATGATCGTGCCGCTCATGCCGGACACCACATGCCACGGCACCATGCCTTCCGGCGCGCAGTGATAGACGAAGGTGCCGGCGCGGTCGGCCTTGAAGCGCATGGTGGCTTGTTCGCCGGGGTTCACGTTGGTCAGCTTGGCGCCGCCCAAGGCGCCCGTGGCGGCGTGGAAGTCGACGTTGTGCGGCATCGCATTGGACTTGGGATTGACCAGGGTCAATTCCACGTAATCGCCCTCGTGCACGACCATCGTGGGGCCGGGCATGGATCCGTTGAATGTCATGGCCTGCAGCGTGGTGCCCTTGCTGTCGATGACCATCTTCTTTTCTTCGATGGTCATGGTGAATTCGACAACCTTGGGTCCCGACTTGGCCACCTGCTCATGCGGGTGAACCAACGGCGGGGCGACCAGCGTGACCTTGGCGCGCGGCAGCGTGTCTGCGTTCTGGGCGGAAGCCAGGCCACCCGCCATCGTGAACATCAAGGCGGCGGCAAGCAAGGTGGGGCGCAACGCGTTCATGTGCTACTCCTCTTTCGGTTTCTTCAAAGCCGAGTCTGTCGGCACCTCCATTGAAGAACCGCGAGCGATCGCGTTCTTTGCTGTAGCGCAAATTCGGGATAACCCTGCGGCCGCCCGCAAGTTGTCATGGTGCCCCTCAGGTGTCACCATCGTTCCGTGGAAAATCCCTCCACGTCCACACGCGGACCGCCATGCCATCGCCTTTATGCCATGCCCTGCTGCGCAACCTGGATCTGTTCAGGCCCTTGTCCGATGCGCAGCTAGACACCGCGCTCAACGACGCCGTTCCCTGCCGCCTTGAAGCCGGCGAAGCCGCTTACCGGCAAGGCGCCGAAGGCGCCCATTTCTTCGTGTTGCTGCACGGCTGCCTCAAGGTCACCCAAATTACATCGGAAGGCGATCAAGTTGTCGTGAGATATGTCAATCCGGGCGATATGTTTGGCCTGGCTTGCGCAATGCGGCAGTCCTGTTACCCCGCCAGCGTATTGGCCGTGCAGGAAAGCGTGTGCCTGGCGTGGCCGGCGTCGGCCTGGGAGGGCTTCATGGGCAGCCATCCGCAACTGGGCGCGATTGCGCTGCAGACCATGGGACAACGGCTGCAGGATGCGCACCTGCGCATCCAGGAATTGTCCACCGACGAAGTCGAACAGCGCGTGGCGCGGGCCATCCTGCGGCTGGTGCAGCAATCGGGGCAGCCCATGCACGACGGCATCGGCATCAGCTTTCCGATCACGCGGCAAGACGTCGCCGAAATGACCGGCACCACGCTGCACACCGTCAGCCGGCTGCTCAGCGACTGGAAGCAGCGCGGCATCGTCAGCAGCGGCCGCAAGCGCATCGTGCTTCGCTCGCCCGCCGCCCTGGCCAGCCTGTCGCAGAACGCGCAGCCGGCCATGGACTGCGCGTCGTGCCTGTCTTGCCGCAACGGGTCACCGGCAACAGGCCACTAGCCCTCTTCCAATACCAGCCGCATCCCCAGGTTCGCGGGCGGCACGCCGACCGAACACGCGCCGTTCTTGGGATCGCGGATGAAATCAGGCAGGTACGCAATATGCCGTCCGGCCGCGACGCGTATGCCGCAGTTGCGGCTCAGGTCCGCGTCTTCGGCAGCGTCCGGCGCCGCGTCCAGCACGCGGCGCGAGTGGCAATCGGACGTCCAGTCCCACACGCTGCCCGCCATGTCCTTCAGGCCGGCCGCGTTGGCGCCATACTGGCCAAACGGCCGCACGTCGATGTCGGCACCCTGCTTGCTGCGGCGGATTTCCTGTTCGTATTCCGCCAGCCAGCGCTGCGCGGGGTCGTTGGGCGCCTGGCCGTTGTCTTGCAAGGCGGCAGGCGGCGATTCTTCGCGATAGGCCTCGCCGGCCGCGTAGATCCATTCGGCGTAGCGCGGCAAGCGATAGCGCTGGCCGGTCGAGCCCGATAGCCACGCGGCGTAGGCTGTCGCGTCGGACCAGCTGATGCCGGTGGCGGGCAGATCGGCAGATGCGTCCTTGCGGTGCGCCGCGTCCAGCGGTTTGCAGGCGCCGGCGGCCACGCACGCCGCGTATTCGGCCTGGCTGACCTGCCGCGTCATGATGGCGACGCCGCGCGGGTGGCGGGTGGTGACCGGTGCGGGGGTGACGGGATAGCCGTTGCGCAGCGCCTCGCCGGGGGGCTGATGCGTGACCTCTCCGGGCGGTAGCCGCGTAAGGTCAGGCAACGCAAAGCGGGCCCGGTCTGCGGGCCCGCAAGCGATCAACAACAATGTCATGGCGCCGGCAAAGGTTGCGGCAATGGGCAGGAAGCGCATGCGGAGTTTCTCCGAAGCGCCTGCGCCAGGCCGGCGCAGGCTTTGCTTCCATTGGACCGGGAGGTCCCCTTCGCAACGTTGCGCTGGCGCAAAGTCGCGAAGGTACGCAGGTCAGCCGCGTGCCGCCTTGGGCGTCAGGCGCGGTTCGACCAGTGCGGGCTTGCTGCTGAGAAGGCCCAGGATCACTTGCATGACCATGGCCAGCGCGCCCAGCAGGAACACGACGTCGCCGAACGTGCGGCCCCAGCGCAGGGTCTTGAGCAGGTCCTGCTGCATGAAGGCTTCGCTGCGGGCGTACCACATGCCTTCGCTGACGCTGGCATGGAACTGGATCAGGCCCACGGGCAACAGGCTGGTGAAGATCATCAGGGCCAGACCGATGTTCATGCCCCAGAACGCCAGCTTCATCAGGCCCGGATTCAACGCGTACTGCGGACGGATGTAGCGCAGGACCAGCAGCGTGAAGCCAAGCGCCAGGAAGCCGTACACCCCGAACAGCGCGGCGTGCGCGTGCACCGGCGTGGTGTTCAGACCCTGGATGTAGTACAGCGAGATGGGCGGGTTGATCATGAAGCCGAAGACGCCGGCGCCCAGCATGTTCCAGAAGGCCACGGCCACGAAGCACATCAGCGGCCACTTCAGGTTGTCCATCCAGGCGGCGCGGGTCTTCAGGCGCCAGTTTTCCCAGGCTTCATAGCCCAGCACGATCAGCGGCACCACTTCCAGCGCCGAGAAGCTGGCGCCCACCGCCATCACAGGCGTGGTGGTGCCCGCGAAATACAGGTGGTGGAACGTGCCGGGAATGCCACCCAGCATGAACAGCGAGGCCGAAGCCAGGCTGGCTGTGGTTGCCATGCGGCGCGACACGAGACCCAGCGTGGAGAAGATGAACGCGAGCGCCGTGGTGGCGAACACTTCGAAGAAGCCTTCGACCCACAGGTGGACGATCCACCAGCGCCAGTACTCCATGACGGTCAGGTGCGTGCGTTCGCCGTAGAAAAAGCCCGCGCCGTAGAAAAGACCAATGGCGCCGACCGATGCCGTCAAGAGCGCCAGCAGGTTCTTGTCGCCGCCCGGCGTGCGCAGCGCGGGCACGATGCCGCGCAGCATCAGCACCAGCCAGAAGCAGATGCCCGCAAACTTGCCGATCTGCCACAGGCGGCCCAGGTCGACGTATTCATAGCCTTGATGGCCCAGCCAGAAGTTCAGCTCGGGCGGCATGATCTGTGCAATGGCCAGGTAGTTGCCGGTAAACGAGCCGACCACGACCAGCACCAGCGCCCAGAACAGGATGTCCACGCCCACCTTCTGGTACTTGGGATCGCGACCGCCGTTGATCAGCGGCGCCAGGAACAGGCCGGCGGCCAGGAACCCGGTTGCGATCCAGAACAGGGCGCTCTGGATGTGCCAGGTGCGCACCAGCGAATACGGGAACCACTGAGAGACGTCGATGCCATAGAACTTCTGTCCTTCAACGGTGTAGTGCGCGGTGAACCCGCCCAGCAGCACCTGGAATCCGAACAGCGCCACGACCAGGAACAGGTACTTGCCCAGCGCGCGCTGCGAGGGCGTCAGGGCGAAGGTGGTCAGCGGATCGCGGGCGGGCGCCTGCGGTTCGTCTTCTTCCTGGCCGCGCAGGAACGCCCACGCCCAGACCAGGAAGCCGATGCCTGCCAGCAGCACGACGACGCTGATGATGGACCACATGACGTTTTCAGCGCTGGGCTGGTTGCCGATCAGCGGTTCATGCGGCCAGTTGTTGGTGTACGTGACCGGCTTGCCTTCGCGTTCGGTTGCCGCGGCCCAGGCCGTCCAGAAGAAAAAGTGCGTGAGCTGCTGGCGGCGCGTGGCGTCCGGCAGCGTGTTTTCCTTCATGGCGAAGCTCTCGCGGCTGCCTTGCAGGGCCGGCGCATCGGAGAACAACTGGTCGTAATAGGCCGCCGTCTGCTCGATGGCCTTGGCGCGGCGCGGCGTGATGGTCAGCGTGTCGGTCGCGGCGTCGCTGCGATTGGCGCGGTACTCGGCCTTGAGCGTTTCGCGCAGCGCGGCCTGCTGCGGTTTGGACAGGTCGGCGTAGGCCTGGCCGTGCTCGTCGCGCGCGGCCAGGTCCAGCCAGGCCATCAGCTCGCGGTGCAGCCAGTCGGCCGTCCAGTCGGGCGCCTGGTAGGCGCCGTGGCCCCAGATCGAACCGAGCTGCATGCCGCCCACGGACTGCCAGGCGGTCTGCCCATCCAGGATGTCTTCGCGCCCGAACAGCGCACGGCCGTCGGACGTCACCACATGACCGGGGATCGGCGGCGCCTGGCGGTAGACTTCGCCGCCGTAAAACCCGAGCAGTGCAAATGTGATCGCCACCACGGCGATCAACGTGAACCATAATTTCCGATACGGACCCATGATGGGAACGCCCTCCTGTGTTGCGGTTGGTTGGGTACGTGTCCTCATGCGAAATCCGTGCCAGAAAAAAACCACGCAGGATCAACAGGTTGGATTCTTTGTGGTGTTTTTTACTATCGCGATTGCGGGTATAAACAACCCCTGCATGGTGAATTTGACCCTGATCCGCCCGCCATCTGGTCCATTGGACCCTTACAGAAGGAATCGCCTGGATGAACGCCACGCCGCTGCACATTGGCATCGTCGCCTGCTCCGCCGAAGGCGCCGCGCTTTGCTACCGCACCCTGTGCGCCGAAGGCGCGCAGCGCATGGGCCCGCATGCGCATCCCGAGATCTCGCTGCACACGCATTCGCTGGCGGACTATGTCGCCTGCCTGGATGCCCGCGACCTGGACGGCGTGGCCGCCCTGATGCTTTCGTCGGCCAACAAGCTGGCGCGCGCGGGCGCCGACTTTCTGATCTGCCCGGACAACACCATCCATCAGGCGTTCGGCGGCGTCGTGGCGGACTCGCCGCGTCCGTGGCTGCACATCGCCCAGGAAGTGGCCGGGGAAGCGGCGGCGCGCGGCTACCGGCGCGTGGGCATCCTGGGCACGCACTGGCTGGTGGACAGCGACGTCTACCCCGCAGCCTTCAGTGCCCGCGGCCTGGCATATGCGCGGCCGGGGCAGGACGACCGCCGGCTGCTGGGCCGCATCATCATGGACGAGCTGGTCTATGGCGTCTTCGAGCCGGCCTCGGTGTCCCGGCTGCAAGGCATCGTCCAACGAATGAAGGACGACGGATGCGACGCGGTCGTGCTGGGCTGCACCGAACTGCCGCTGGTGCTGAACGATGGCAACTGCGTCCTGCCGACGCTGGACTCGACCCGCGTGCTGGCGCGCGCCGCGCTGGACCGTGCGCTGGGCGGCCCGGCCGCCTGACGGCGGTCAGATCTGATCCAGCCCGTACTGGCGCAAGCGCGACAGGTCCCGCACCTTGATCTGGTTGTAGGCGAGCGCCAGGATGCCCTGGTCGGCCAGCGTCTGCAGCGCCTGGTTGACCCGCTGGCGCGACAGCCCCGTCAGGTAACCCAGTTCTTCCTGCGAAATCGCCAGCGTCAGGTCGGTGGACGGATACAGCTGCGGATTGAACAACTGCGCCAGCGATTGCGCCACGCGCGCGTCGGCATCCAGCAAACGGTGGTTCTGGATGGACGCGATGAACTCGCCCATGCGGTCATTCAACTGGCCGATGACAAAGTGCGAAAACGGCAGGCTGGCCGACAGCAGCGCGTGGAAGGTCGCGGTGGGCACCATCATCACCAGCGACGGCTGGATGGCCACGACATCGTATTTGCGCAGCTCGCGCTTGATGACGCTGCCCTCGCCGAACCAGCCGCCCGGCGGCACGCCCGAGAACGTGCAACTGCGGCCGGATTCGTTATAGATGGCCAGCTTGAGCAGTCCTTGGCTGACACCCAGCCAGTAGTCCGACGGCGCGTTGCGCCGCGCAATCCATGCGCCGCTGGCCACGTGTTCCGCGCGCGAGGTCGCCAGCACCAGCGCCTGGTGCCGCGCATCCAGCGCCCCGAACCACGTACAGGCGCGAAACAGCGCAGGCAGTTCGTCGGCGGAAACTGTGTTTGAAACATCGGACATGGGAAGAACCGTGTAAAACTTGAGGAATGCGCAACCGGCCGGGGGTCTGTCATGCAGGCGACAGACGCCATTTTCCAGCCGGCCATAAGCTAGGGCAAGCGACGGGGATCAACACCCCGCGGACTTGATAAGGGGTCAACCCGCCCCATTGGAGACAAGCATGACCGGCATGTTCGATCACGGCCTTGAACGCCGCGAGGCCAACTACGAAGCCCTGACCCCCGTGGATTTCATCGCCCGGGCGGCGCAAGTCTATGGCCAGCGGCTGGCCATCGTCCACGGCAAGGTCCGCCGGACCTGGGCGCAGACCTATGAACGCGCCCAGCGCCTGGCCGGCGCCCTGGCCCAGGCCGGCATCCAGCGCGGCGAAACGGTCGCTGTCATGCTGCCCAACATTCCCGCCATGATCGAGGCGCACTTTGGCGTGCCCATGCTGGGCGCCGTGCTGAACACCCTGAACACCCGCCTGGACGCGCCCAGCGTGCTGTTCATGCTGGGCCACGGCGAAGCCCGGGCGCTGATCGTCGACACCGAATACGCCGACGTCGCCCAGCGCGCCCGCGCCGAATTCCCGCACCTGAAGATCATTTCGGTGCACGACCTGGAAAGCGCTCCCGCCACGCTGCCGGGCGCCACCGACTACGAGGACTTCCTGGCGGCCGCGCCCGCCACCTACGACTGGAAGCCGCCCGCCGACGAATGGGACGCCATCGCGCTGAACTACACGTCCGGCACCACGGGCGATCCGAAGGGCGTGGTCTACCACTACCGCGGCGCCTACCTGAACGCGGTCAGCAACATCCTCGAATGGGACATGCCCAAGCATCCCGTCTACCTGTGGACGCTGCCGCTCTTTCATTGCAATGGATGGTGCTTCGCCTGGACCATCGCGGCGCGCGCGGGCGTCAACGTCTGCCTGCGCAAGTTCGACCCGAAGACGGTGTTCGACCTGATCCGCGACGAAGGCGTCACCCACTACTGCGGCGCGCCCATCGTGCAAAGCGCGCTGGCCAACGCCCCGGCCGAGCTGCGCGCCGGCATCACCCACACCGTGCGCACCATGGTGGCGGGCGCCGCGCCCGCGCCGGCCGTGATCGACAAGATGCGCGAGATCGGCTTTGAACTCACCCACGTGTACGGCCTGACCGAAGTCTACGGACCCGCCGCAGTCTGCGCCCACCAGGACGCGTGGGACGCGCTGGACCCCGAGCGCCGCGCGTTGCTGACCGCCCGCCAGGGCGTGCGCTATCACCTGCAGGCCGGCGTCTCGGTGCGCGACCCCGACACCATGCAGGAGGTGCCGCCCGACGAACAGACCATCGGCGAAGTCATGTTCCGCGGCAACATCTGCATGAAGGGCTACCTGAAGAACGCCCGCGCGACCGAGGACGCCTTTGCCGGCGGCTGGTTCCACACCGGCGACCTGGGCGTCATGACGGCCGACGGCTATGTCCGCATCAAGGACCGCAGCAAGGACATCATCATCTCGGGCGGCGAGAACATCTCCAGCATCGAGGTCGAGGACGCGCTCTACCGGCATCCCGCCGTGGCGGCCGTGGCCGTCGTGGCGATGCCGGATCCCAAATGGGGCGAGACGCCCTGCGCCTTCGTCGAGCTCAAGCCCGGCTGCACCGCCACCGCCGAGGAAATCATCGCGCACTGCAAGCTGCTGTTGTCGGGCTTCAAGGTGCCGCGCGCGGTGCGCTTCGGTGAACTGCCCAAGACCTCCACCGGCAAGATCCAGAAATTCGAGCTGCGCGCCGCCGTCGGCGCCACGTCCGCCATCGACGTGGCCGACCCCGGCAAGCCGGCCTGATCCGCTAATTCCATAAAACCAGGAGCGCCTACGCCATGACGTACCAAGCCCCCGTGAAAGACATGCTGTTCGTGTTGAACCATCTGGCCGGCCTGCCGCAGGTGGCAGCCCTGCCCGGTTTCGAGGAGGCCACGCCCGACACCGCCCAGGCCGTGCTGGAAGAATCCGCCCACTTCGCCGCGCAAGTGCTGGCGCCGCTGAACCATCCGGCCGACCGCGAACCCAGCGCCTGGCACGACGGCGCGGTGACCACCGCCCCGGGGTTCAAAGAGGCCTTTCGCAAATACGCCGACGCCGGCTGGCAAGGCCTGGCCCACCCCGCCGAATACGGCGGCCAGGGGCTGCCCGGCCTGATCGGCTCGCCGTGCTCTGAAATGCTGAACGCCGCGAATCTGTCGTTCGCGCTGTGCCCGCTCTTGACCAACGGCGCCATCGAGGCCCTGATGACGGCCGGCTCGCCCGAATTGCGCGAGCGCTTCATCGGCCCCATGATTTCCGGCCAATGGACCGGCACCATGAACCTGACCGAGCCCCAGGCCGGTTCGGACCTGGCCATGATCCGCACGCGCGCCCAGCCGATGGGCGACGGCACGTACCGCCTGTCCGGCACCAAGATCTTCATCACCTACGGCGAGCACGACCTGGCCGAGAACATCCTGCATCTGGTCCTGGCCCGCCTGCCGGACGCGCCCGACGGCGTGAAGGGCATTTCGCTCTTCCTGGTGCCCAAGTTCCTGGTCAACGAAGACGGCTCGCTGGGTGCGCGCAACGACGTTGCCTGCGTGTCCATCGAGCACAAGCTGGGCATCAAGGCCAGCCCCACCTGCACGCTTCAGTTCGGCGACGGCGGCGGCGCGCTGGGCTACCTGGTCGGCCAGGAGAACCGCGGCCTGGACGCCATGTTCATCATGATGAACGCCGCGCGTTACGCCGTCGGCGTGCAAGGCATCGCCATCGCCGACCGCGCCTACCAGCATGCGGTGGCGTACGCCGCCGACCGCGTGCAGAGCCGCCCCGTGGACGGCTCGTCGCGCGAGGCGGTGCCCATCATCCAGCATCCGGACGTGCGCCGCATGCTGGGCACCATGCGCGCCCTGACCGAAGCCGGCCGCGCGCTGGCCTACGTCACGGCGGGCCATGCAGACCTGGCGCATGCCAGCCCGGATGCGGACGAGCGCAAGCGCCACTTGGCGATCCAGGAATTCCTGGTGCCGATCGTCAAGGGCTGGTGCACCGAAATGTCGATCGACGTGGCCAGCCTGGGCGTGCAGGTGCACGGCGGCATGGGCTTCATCGAAGAGACCGGCGCGGCGCAGTACTACCGCGACGCGCGCATCCTGACCATCTATGAAGGCACGACCGCCATCCAGGCCAACGACCTGGTCGGCCGCAAGACGCTGCGCGACGGCGGCGCCGTGGCGCGCGCCCTGCTGGACGCGGTCCGCCAGACCGAGGCCGACCTGCAAGCCCGCAGCGAGCCCGCCGCCGCCCGCATGCTCAAGCCGCTGCGCGAGGCCCGCGAAGCGCTAGCCAGCGCGGTCGAGTTCATTCTTGCCAACGCGGCCGGCAATCCCAACGCGGTCTTTGGCGCGGCGGTGCCCTACCTGCTGCTGGCGGGCACGACCTTCGCCGGCTGGCAGATGGCCCGCGCGCTGCTGGCCAGCCTGGACCTGCAGGCCGAAGACCCGGCCTTCCACAACGCCAAGATCGCCACCGCGCAATGCTTTGCGCTGCACAAGCTGACGCAGGCGCCGGGCCTGGCGGCGGTGGTGCTGGGCACGGCGGAGTACGAGGTTCAGCCGTAACACGCCCCCCGGGGCCGGCCCGCGGGCCGGTCCTATCGTTTCATCACGGTGGCGGCAGCTTCGGCGTGGAGCCACGCAAGAAAGGCCTCCACTGACGGCCGCTTGGCGTGCCGCGCCGGGTAGACGACGAAGTGCGCCTTCACCGCGATGGCCTTGGCCATCCCGAAGATCGGCTGCAGGCTTCCCTGGGCCAGATGCATGCCCGCGATGGTGGCGCTTTCCAGCGCCACGCCCAACCCTTGCGCCGCGGCATCCAGCGACATCTGCGCGCGGTCAAAGCGGATGGTGAAGTGATCCGGCGCGCGCTTCTCCGAATAGCGTCCAAACCAGTCGGACCACTGGATGACGCTGACGTTGCTCTGGATCAGCGGCACGTCCAGCAATTGGTCGATGCGCTTGATCCCGTGTTCCCGAATGAACGCCGCGCTGGCCAGCGGCAGTATCCGTTCTTCGAACAACGGTTCCACCACCACATCGTCCCAATGCGGCACGCCATAGCGGATGTCGATGTCGGACTGGCCCAGCGCGAAATCGCTGTGCGAATGCGCCGCCGACAGGTTCAGCGCCACGTGCGGATGCGCCTCGGCAAAGCGCCTGAGCCGCGGCATCAGCCACAGGCTCGCAATGCTGGGGGCCGAGTGCACATACAGGCTGTTGCTGACGCCCTGGCGCAGGTCTTCCGTGGCTGACGTGATCGCCGCCAGCGCCCCGCCGATACGCACCAGATATTGCTCGCCCGCGCTGCTCAGGCGTACCCCATGCGCGCTGCGCTCGAACAGGCGCACGCCCAGGTCCGATTCCAGCCTTGAAATCTGGTGGCTGACCGCCGACGCGGTCAGATGCAGTTCGGTCGCGGCGATGGCAAAGCTGCGCCGGCGCGCGACGGCTTCGAAGGCCAGCAGATTGACGATGGGCGGCAGCGCAGGCATGGGGGTTGACCCTGACTTCAGATGACGATTCGTCATCTTAGACTGATGACACATCGTTTGTCTTAATGCTAGGCGGCGTCCAGAATGGTCCGCACATATTCCAACAAGGACAGGAGGACGACAGATGCTGCTCAAGGACAAGGTCGCCGTGATTTCCGGCGGCGCAGGGATCAACGGACTGGGATTCGCCACTGCGCGGCAGATGGCCGCGCAAGGCGCGCGCGTGGTGATCCTGGATCTGGCGCGCGCCGAACCCGCCAGCGCGGCCGCCCGGCTGGGCGACGGTCATCTGGGACTGGTCGCGGACGTGACCGACAAGGCTGCCTGCGTGGCGGCCATCGAACAGGCGCTCAAGGCGTTCGGCAGGATCGACATCCTGGTGAACAACGCCGGCATCACGCAGCCGGTCAAGACGCTGGAGATCACCGGCGCGGACTACGACCGCATCCTGGACGTCAGCCTGCGCGGCACGCTTTACCTGTCGCAAGCGGTGCTGCCCGCCATGCAGGCGCAGCGCAACGGGTCCATCGTGTGCATCTCGTCGGTGTCGGCGCAGCGCGGCGGCGGCATCTTCGGCGGCCCCCACTACTCCGCCGCGAAGGCGGGCGTGCTGGGCCTGGCGCGCGCCATGGCGCGCGAATTCGGCGGCGACGGCATCCGGGTCAACTGCATCACGCCCGGCCTCATCGAGACCGACATCACGCAAGGCAAGCTGTCCGCCGAGCGCAAGGCCGACATCGAAGGCACCATCCCGCTGGCGCGCCTGGGCCGCGCGGACGACGTGGCGGGCGCGTGCGTGTTCCTGGCAAGCGACCTGTCCGCTTACTGCACGGGCATCACGCTGGACGTCAACGGAGGGATGTTGATTCACTGATCCGCAGGACCCCATAAAAAACTGGAGGAGACACATCATGAAAAACAGAACCTGGCGGCACGTGGGCCTGGCCCTGGCCGCCGCCACCTTGCTGCCGATCACGGCGCATGCGCAGAATCTGAAGCTGACCCTTGGCCATGGCGCGGCCGTGGGCAATCCCCGGCACGAGGCGTCGGTGAAGTTTGCCGAAGTGCTCAAGGCAAAGACGGGCGGACGCATCGAGGTCCAGGTCGCGCCGTCCGCGCAACTGGGCGACGACGCCGCAATGGTCACCGCGCTGCGCACGGGCGCACTGGATATGAGCGCCAATTCGCAAGGCGCCGTTGCCGCCGCCGTGCCGGAGTACGCGGCGTTCGGCATGCCGTTCCTGTTCCCGGACGCCAAGGCGGCCTTCAAGCTGCTGGATGGGCCGCTGGGCAAGGAGCTGGCCGAGAAGTCGGCCGCCAAGAATCTGATCCTGCTCGGCACGTGGGACAACGGCATCCGCCAGATGACCAACAGCAAGCACCCCATCAACAAGGTCGAGGACATGAAGGGCCTGAAGATGCGGGTGCCGCCGGACGCAACCCTGGTCGACATCATGAACGCCCTGGGCGCGCAGGCGCAGCAGATCAAGTTTGCCGAACTGTACGTGGCGCTGCAGCAGGGTGTGGTGGACGGCCAGGAGAACCCGCTGGTGAACTTCGAGGCCAGCAAGCTGTATGAAGTGCAGAAGCACCTGGCCATGACCAACCACCAGTTCCAGATGACGCCCTTCCTGATGAGCAAGCGCACCTGGGATCGCCTGAGCGAAGCTGACCGCAAGGCGGTGCGCGAGGCGGCGGACGAAGCGTCTGCCCTGCAGCGCAAGCTGAGCCAGGACGCCGATACCCGGCTGCTGGCCGAGTTGAAGGCCAAGGGCGTGCAGGTCACCACGCCCGACACCGCCCCCTTCGCCAAGGCCACTTCGTCCGTCGACGATAAATGGCTGGCCGGTCCCATCGGCCCCTATGTGAAGAAGGTCCTGGCCGCCGCGCGCGGCAACTGATACGTCCTTCGGCCGCCGCCGCGCCCGCCTTCGCGCCGGGCACGGCGGCGGACCGGCACAAGGCAGGAGACAACATGAATACCGATCGACACGGATGGGTCGGCAGGGTCATCGACGGCATATGCCGCGTGGTCCTGTGGCTGTCCACCACGGTGATCTTCGTGATCCTCGTCGTCAACACCGCGCTGCGCTACGCAACCGGTTCAAGCCTGGAATGGGCCAATGAGATCCCCGAGCTGCTCTTTCCCTGGCTCGTCATGTCTGGGGTCGTGCTGGCTGCGCTGCACAACGCGCATATCGCCACCACATTCCTGATGGACGCCTTGCCCGCGCACGCCCGCCGCCTGGTCGCGACCGTGGCCTGGAGCGTGGTCGCCGTGCTGTACGCGACGCTGTCCTGGGCGACGTTCAACATGATCGAGATCGTCCACGACGAAAAATCCCCCATTCTGCAGATGCCCGGCTCGCTTACCTACGGGTGCGTGATGGGCGGCATGCTGCTGCTCGCCGTGCTGGCGGCGCAGTCGGCGTGGCAGAGCTGGCGTAGCCGCGACGCCGCGGCGCAGCCCGACGGCGAGCCGCAGGCGCCCGCCGTGCACTGGTGACGGGAGAACAGCCATGAGTGCATTGATATTGGTCGTCTTCATGGGCGCCGCCGTCGCGGCCATGCCCATTGCCCACGCCCTGCTCGTCGCCGCGATGGCCGCGGTCGCCAGCACGGACCGCGTGCCCCTGGATGTGGTGGTGCAGCAGATGGTCGCGCAGGTGCAGAGCTTTCCTCTCATCGCCATTCCGTTCTTCATGCTGACCGGCTCCCTGATGATGGGCGGCAAGCTTGGCGAGGCGCTGGTCGGCGTCCTGTCGGCACTGATCGGCCGCTATCACGGCGGCCCCGCGCAGGTGGGCGTTCTGTCGTCCACGCTGTTCGGCGGCGTGTCGGGTTCGGCGGTGGCGGACGCGTCTGCCATCGGCTCGCTGATGATTCCCTGGCACAAGCGGCTGGGCTATCCGGCCGCGTTCTCGGCCGCCACGCTGGCAGCCGCCGCCACGATCGACATCCTGATTCCGCCGTCGATCCCCTTGATCCTGTTCGCCCTGACGGCCAACGCCTCCATCGCGTCGCTGTTCGTCGCGGGCGTGCTGCCCGGCCTCTTGTTGTGCGGCGGCTTCATGTTTGCGTGCTGGTGGGTGGGACGCCGCCGCAACTTCCCGCGGGACAGGTCGCCCTTCAACGGCGCCGCCTTCCGCCGGCACCTGCTGTATGCGCTGCCCGCCGTGGTGCTGCCGCTGCTCATCATCGTGTTCCTGCGGTTCGGCATCGCCACGCCGACCGAGGTCGCGGTCCTGTCCACGCTCTACGCGGGCCTGGTGTCCGCCGTGATGTACCGGGATCTGTCGTGGTCGCGGCTGAACGCCGCCATCGTCCACGCGGGACTGGCGACCGGCGTGGTGCTGCTGGTGATCATGGCCTCGTCCGCCATCGGCTGGCTGCTGACGTTCGACCAGACGCCTCAGGGCATCGCGCATTGGGTGCAGGAGAATGTCCATGCCAAATGGCTGGTCATCCTGCTGATGAACCTGATGATGCTGTTTCTTGGCATGTTCATCGACCTGCCCGCCGCCGTGCTGCTGCTGGCGCCGGTCTTCGTTCCGCTGGCGCAGAGCATCGGCATGGACATGACGCAGCTGGGCGTGATGATGGTGGTGAACCTGGCGATCGGGCTGTACACGCCGCCCGTGGGCACCACGCTTTTCATCACCAGCGCACTGGCCAAGGTAAAGGTGGGCCAGACCGTGCGCGAGCTGGCGCCCTTCTATCTGGTCGCGTTTGCGGTGCTGGGACTCGTGTCCTACGTGCCCGCCAGCATCCTGCAATGAACCCCCACACCATGAATAGGGAGCTTCGAATGGAGCAATCCAAGTCTTTGAGCGATCTGGCGGCCGCCGCGTGGCGCATCCGCCGCTACGCGGTCCGCATGGGCGAAGTCCAGGGCCAGGGCTACATCGGCCAGGCGCTCGGCTGGGCCGACGTGCTGGCCGTGGCCTACCGCCATGCGATGAACGTGCAGCCTGGCGACCCGCAATGGGAGGGCCGTGACCGCTTTCTGCTGTCGCACGGCCACTATGCCATCGCGCACTATGCAGCCCTGATCGAAGCCAGCGTGATTCCGGAGAGCGAACTGGAGACCTATGGCAGCGACGACAGCCGCCTGCCCATGTCGGGCATGGCGACCTACACGCCGGGCATGGAGATATCGGGCGGTTCGCTGGGCCAGGGCCTGTCCATCGGGGTCGGCATCGCGCTGGGACTCAAGCACAAGCGCAATCCGGCGTTCGTCTACAACTCGATGTCGGACGGCGAACTGGACGAGGGCTCGACCTGGGAAGCCGCGATGGGCGCCGCGCACCATGAACTGGACAACCTCATCTGCCTGGTCGACATCAACAACCAGCAGGCGGACGGGCCGTCGGGCAAGGTGCTGGGCTTCGAGCCGCTGGCCGACAAGTGGGCCGCCTTTGGCTGGCATGTGCAGCGCGTGGACGGCAACGACCTGGCCGCCGTCATCCAGGCGTTCGACACCGCGCGCGCCCTGCCCGACGCCAAGCCGCGGGTCATCCTGTTCGATACCCGGATGGGCAAGGGCATTCCCTTCCTTGAGCAGCGCGAAAAGAACCACTTCATCCGCGTCGATCCGCCGGAATGGCAACAGGCGCTGGACATCCTGGACCAGAACCGCCCCACCCCCACGACCGAAGGAGCCTGGTCATGAGCAGCGCCAGCACCCAGCAAAAACCCCGCCTCACCACGTCGGCCATGATCGCGTCGATTGCCTCGGAGGGGCAGCGCGTCCGGGCTGCGCCCTTCGGCAAGGCGCTGGTCGAATACGCCGCGTCCAATCCGCAGGTCGTCGGCCTGACGGCAGACCTGGCCAAGTACACCGACCTGCACCTGTTTGCGCAGGCCTACCCCGAACGCTTCCACCAGATGGGCATGGCCGAGCAGCTGCTGATGGGCGCCGCCGGCGGCATGGCCAAGGAAGGCCTCGTGCCGTTCGCCACGACCTATGCAGTATTCGGCACGCGGCGCGCCTACGACTTCATCCATCAGGTGATCGCCGAGGAGAACCTCAACGTCAAGATCTGCTGCGCGCTGCCGGGCCTGACGACGGGTTACGGCCCCAGTCACCAGGCCACCGAAGACCTGGCGATGATGCGCGGCATTCCGGGATTGACCATCGTCGACCCCTGCGACGCGCTGGATATCGAACAGGCCGTGCCGCAGATCGCCGAACACCAGGGTCCGGTGTACATGCGCCTGCTGCGCGGCCAGGTGCCCGCGGTACTGGATGACATCGAGGGCTACCGATTCGAGCTGGGCAAGGCCAAAATGCTGCGCGAAGGCGCCGACGTGCTCATCATTTCGAGCGGCATCATGACGATGCGCGCGCTGGAGGCCGCCGAGGATCTGGCGCGCGACAACATCGGCGTGGCGGTGATGCACAGCCCGACCATCAAGCCGCTGGACGAGGCCAGCCTGGTCGAGGCGGTGCGCTACAAGCACCGCCTGGTCGTCGTGGCCGAGAATCATTCGGTGATCGGCGGACTGGGCGAGGCCGTCGCCAGCGCCCTGCTGCGGCATCGTGTGCAACCGGCCGGATTCCAGCTGGCCGGGTTGCCGGACGCGTTTCTGGATGCCGGCGCCCTGCCCACCCTGCATGACCGCTACGGCATCAGCCGTGAAGCGCTGGCCGGCCGCATCAAGCGCTGGCTGGATTGAACGGCAAGCGGGCGCGCACGCCGTCAGGCGCGCGCCCGCCCCTGCCTTGCACGGTTGGCGCGCGGCGCCGTCGCCGCCCAGAACACCAACGCCACCAAGCTGATGCCCGCGCCCAGCGCGCAAACGCCCAGCCACCCGGCGCGCGCATACACGGCCGTCGCGGCAATCGAGCCCAGGCCGCTGCCCACGGCGTAGAACATCATGTAGCCCGCGACCAGGCGGCTGTGCGCCTGCGCGCTGATGCTGAAGATCATGGCCTGGTTGGTCACGTGCAGCGCCTGCGCCGCCAGGTCCAGCACCAACACGCCCAGCGCAAGCAGCCACAGGCTGTGGTCCAGCAAGGCAATGGGGACCCAGGCCACGCACAGCAGGGCCAAGCCCAGCGCGGTGGTGCGCTGGCCGTGCCCGGCGTCGGCCAGTCGGCCGGCGCGCGCCGCCATCAGCACGCCCGCGACGCCCACCAATCCGAATGCCCCCACCGCCGTGTGCGACAGCGAATGCGGCGGCGCGCTCAACGGCAGCACCAGCGCCGTCCAGAACGCGCCGAACGCGGCGAACATCAAGAGCGCGATCATGCCGCGCACCCGCAGCACGCGTTCGGTCGCGAGAAGCGTGAAGACCGAACGCAGCAACGCGCCATAACCCAGCCCGGCCACGGGCAGGCGCCGCCGCGGCAGCCAGCGGGCCAGCACCAGCGCCAGCACCGCCGAAAGGCAGGCCGACACCACGTAGACCGCGCGCCAGCCCCACAGATCCGCCACGGCGCCAGCCAGCGTGCGGGCCAGCAACAGGCCGATCACCACCCCGCCCTGCGCCGCGCCCACCACGCGTCCGCGCTCTGCCGGTGCGGCCAGGGCCGCGGACAGCGCAAGCAGGCCCTGCGTCATCGCCGTGCCCAGCAAGCCCAACGCCACCATGCCGGCCAGCAGCCAGGGCGAACTTGCCGACGCCGCCACCGCCGCCAGGGCCAGCACCAGCAGTGCCAGCTGCGCCAGCATCAGTCGCCGCCGGTCCAGCAGGTCGCCTAGCGGCACGACGAAGAACAGCGCGAGCGCGCAGCCCAGTTGCGTGGCGGTGACGACGATGCCCACCGCGCCCTCGTCCATGCGGAATTCGCGGCCGATCGCATCGAGCAGCGGCTGTGCGTAATAGACATTGGCAACGCTCAGCGCGCAGGCCGCAGCCAGCAGCAGCACCAGTGCGGGCGGCATCGAGGGTGTCTCGTCGTATCCCGGCGCGCGGGATCGGGCGGTTGGCGTCATGATCCATCTGGTTTTATAACGAAACCAGAATGCTAGTTCATGAGGTTTTATAATGCAACCAACTTCACCCTCAGCCAGCGCAAGGAGTCCGCATGGTCAAACGCACCAGCCTTGAAGGCGCAGCCTGTCCGGTTGCCCGCTCGCTCGACGCCATTGGCGACTGGTGGTCGCTGCTTATCGTGCGGGACGCCTTCGACGGCCTGCGCCGGTTTGGCGAATTCCAGAAGAACCTGGGCATGGCCAAGAACATCCTGAGCGACCGGCTGCGCACGCTGGTCGCGCACGGCATCCTGGCCGTCGCCCCGGCGTCGGACGGCAGCGCGTATCAGGAATATGTGCTGACGGAAAAAGGCGAGGCGCTGTTTCCGGTGATCGTCGGGTTGCGCCAATGGGGCGAGGACCACTACTTCGGGCCGGACGAGCCGCACTCGACGTTGATCGATCGCCAGCGCGGCCAGCCGGTGCAACGCATGGAGATCCGCGCGCATGACGGCCGGCCGCTGCGACCCGGCGACACGGTCGTGCGCAAGGTGACGCAAGACAGCCGCTAGGCCGCGGCAGGCCACCGCCCCGTCGCCAATGCCGTGGGCGACCAGGCATCGAAGCGCCAGCGCAAGGCCAGCGCGCCAGGCCGCCTGACCACCCGGCGCACATGCACGCGCCACAGGCGTTCGGCGCCTTGGAAGGCCGAGATTTCCGGGCTGTCCAGAATCACCTCCGCCCTTCCCGTCAGTTGCAGCACGTCGCCGCGTTCGAAGTCGATGAACAGCAGCCCCGCGACGGGATTGGCGGCCAGATTGCCCAGCGTATTGAAGAACCGGTTGCCCGAGAAGTCCGGAATGGTCAGCACATCGCCATCCACCCGCACGAAGCCGGGCTTGCCGCCCCGGTGCGAGACATCGACGGCGCGTCCGCCCACGCTTTCATCGCGGTCCGCATAGCTGGCCACAAAGAAGGTGTCGGACACCGAGATCAGGGCGCGCGCCGCGTCGTCCAGCCCCGCGCGCTCCTGCGGCGCGGCGGCAAAGCGCAGCGACGGCGAACGCGCAAAGAAAAAATCGCGAGACTGGATGTACTGCGGACAGTTGCCAAACGACTGCGCCACCGCCACGTCAAAGCGCTTGCCGTCCCACGCCGCAATGCGGCCGTTCATGCGGTTGCGCCGGCGGGTGTGCAGCTCGATGCCCAGCAATCCCACCGGCTTGCCCAGTCCCAGTCCCGCGCGCAACGGGTCGTCCGCGTCCGGCATGGCGGCGATGCGCAACGTGTGCGGGTCCGGCGACACGGCAAAGCCCGGCTGCCCTTCCAGGATGCCGGCCCACGGATCGCCTTGGTCGTCGACCGCGCCGGCCACCACGAACGGCAACTGCGCGAAGAATTCGCGGTGTTGATCGGGCATGTAGTCGCGGATGACCTTGCGGCCGACCATGTCCATGCGCGCGGCAACGCCCGCGTGCGCTTGCAGTTGCAATTCACCAGCGTGCCAGGGCGACGGCGTGGTGTTTTCGGGAAGGTTCATGGCAATGTCCTCGCGGTCGATTGGCGGGAATCAGGCGGCCAGCAGGCCCACCGGCGACGATTCCATGGGAACGAAGCGCGGCAGGTTCTCGATGCGGCTCAGCCACGCGCGGATCCGCGGATAGTCCGCCAGCGACACGTTGCCTTCAGGCGCATGCGCCACGTAGGCATAGCAGGCCACATCGGCGATGGTGGGCTCGCTGCCGGCCAGGAAGTCACGCTGCGCAAGTTCGCTTTCCATCACGGCAAGCAGCGCATGCGCGCGCGCCAGCGTGGCGTCGACATCCAGCGGCGCGCCAAACAGCGTCACCAGCCGCGCCGACGCCGGACCGCCCGCCAGCGGCCCGGACGCCACCGACAACCAGCGCTGCACGGCCGCAGCGCCCGCCGCATCCTCGGGCAGCCAGGCCCCGCCGCCGTAACGCTTGGCCAGGTACACCAGGATGGCGGTCGAGTCGGCCACCACCACGCCGTTGTCGTCGATAACGGGCACCTGGCCGAAGGCGTTGAGCGCCAGGAATTCGGGACGCTTCTGCTCACGCTGACGCAGATCCACGTCGATGCGTTGGTGCGGCACGTCCAGCAGCGACAGCATCAGCGCGACACGATGCGCGTGACCGGAAAGCGCGAAGCTGTAGAACTTGAGCGGAGCGGCGGCTTGCGCCAGGGTGGCTTGCGAGGAGGTGGATGGCATCGGAGGCTCTCAGGTGGATTCGAGCCACCATCTTGAGCCTGCCCGCGCCAATGGAGAACGGCCGGCGCCGGCAAGACACTCTTGCCGGAAATGAAATAAACCGGTCAGGCCGGCAGCGCCGCCAGGTCGCGGCGCAGCGCCTCGACACAGAAATCGACAAAGCTGCGCACCTTGGCCGAGCTTTTGCGCCCTTCCGGATACACCAGATGGACGGGCACGGGCGGCATCTCGAAGTCGCGCAGCACCACCTGCAAGGCGCCGCTGGCCAGGTGCGGGGCCACCTGATAGGACATCACCTGGGTCAGGCCCCAGCCTTCCCGCGCAGCCGCCACGGCCGCCTGGAACGAGGTGACGGTCAATTGCGACTGCATGTTCAAGCGAAGGCTCTGGCCGTCCTGCAGGAAGCGCCATTGCGGCCCGCGGCCTTCCATGGCCGCGGTGATGGTGCAGAAGCGATGCAGCGATTCGGGGTCGGCCGGCTCGCCATGGGCGCTCAGGAATCCCGGCGCGGCGCACACCACCCGGCGCACATGACCCACCGGCACCGCTGTCAGCGACGAGTCCGGCAGCGCGCCGATGCGCACGGCCACGTCGATGTCCTCGTCCACCAGGTTCACCACGCGGTCCACCAGCAGCGCGCGCAGCGACACCTGGCGATGCCCGCGCAGATAGCCCAGCACCGCCGGCATCACGTGCAGCTCGCCGAACAGCGCGGGCGCGGTGATGGACAGCGCGCCGCGCGGCACCGCCATCGCGCCCGCCGCGGCGTCATCGGCCTGCTCGACCTCGTCGAGAATGCGGCGGCAATCGGCGGCGTAGCGCTGGCCGGCCTCGGTCAGGCGCAGGCTGCGCGTCGTGCGCACCAGCAGCAAGGCGCCCAGGCGGCGTTCGAGCGCGGCGACGCTGCGCGTGACGCTGGGCGCGGACATCTCCAGCCGGCGCGCTGCCGCGGCAAAGCCGCCCGCGTCGGCAACCGCAAGAAATACCGTCATTTCATGGAATCGGTTCACGGCGGGGCGCACTCCGTAGTCTGAAAACGCGAACGCCGCACACGGGCGGCGACGTCAATGTACCCGCTCGTGCGCATCCTGTCCCGCCGCGCGTGCGCGCACCATGGATGCCGCGCGCGGCCGGCCACTAGCCTTGGAAGGCCTTGCGCAACCATGCGAGGAATGCCTTGACGGGCGGATGACGCTCGCGCCCCGGCGCGCACAGCGCAGTGTAGGCCGCGCCCGGCACCCTGACCTCGGGCCGATAAGGCGCCAGCGTGCCCGCGGCGACGCTGTCGGACACCATCACCGAACTGGCCAGCACCAGGCCCTGCCCGGCAATGGCGGCCTGCAGCGCGTAGTGTTCCTCGGTGTAGGCGTGCTCCGCCACCGGCCGCTTCCATGCCGGCAGGCCGGCGGCTTCGCACCACGCCTGCCAACCCTGTTCGTATAAGGGCGAGTCGCGCCAGCGCACCGTCACCAGGGCCGGCGCCCGCCGGCCCGCACTGGCAACCTGCGCCGGCGCGCCGTATACCCCGAACCATTCGGGCAGCGCGCAGGCCGCGTGCAATGCGGGATAGCGCGCCCGGCTGTAGCGGATGGCGACGTCCACGCTGGCGTCCTTGAGCAGGTCCACGGGGTCGGGCGACGTATCCAGACGCACTTGATACTGCGGGTAGGCCTCGTGAAAGCGCCCCAGCCGGGGCACGAGCCACAACGCCGCAAAGGAATGCGTCGTGGACACGGTGAGCGCGCCGGATTCCGGCGCGGGCCGCAGGGCGTCCAGCGTCTGCGCCACGTCCAGCAACGCGCCATGCACGCCGGAAAAGAGGCGCGCCCCCTGGTCGGTCAGCCGCACGCCGCGCGGAACGCGATCGAACAGCGCGCACCCCACATGGCGTTCCAGTGCCTTGACCTGATGCGACACCGCCGTCGGGGTGACGGAGAGTTCGGCCGCGGCCAGCTTGAAACTGCGCAGCCGCGCGGCGGCCTCGAACGTGCGCAGCGCAGTGACGGGAAGCGTGGCGAACATGGGCGATTCCTGAGATGAACAGGATTCATCTTAGTGAAGGAATCGTCAGTTGTCGCGGTCCTGCCTGGAGATCAGCATTACCTATCCGAATGTAGTCCCAGCATTTCACCAAGGAGCCAAGAATGAATTCAAATCACCCAAAACAGCGACTGCTGATCCTGGTGGGCAGCCCGCGCCGCAATGGCAACAGCGCGGCGTTGGCCCACGCCGCGCGCCGGGGCGCGCAGGCGGCTGGCATTTCGGCCTCCCTCTTTTTCCTGGATGACTACATCCAGGGCCTGCTGCCCGATCTGCGCCATGCCAAACCGCCCGCCGACCGGTACGCCGAACTTTTCCTGGACCATTTCCTGCCGGCCGATGGCGTGCTGTTCTGCACGCCGATCTACTGGTATGGAATGTCGGCGCAGACCAAGGCGTTCTTTGACCGATCGTTCAGCCACTACGCGGGTTCCGGCCCCGAACCCGAACGTGTCAAGGCACGCATGGCCGGCAAGCGGCTCGGACTGACGGTGGCGTCCGAAGAGACCTATCCCGGCGCGGCGCTGGGCATCGTGCATCAGGTGCAGGAGTTTGCGCGCTACACGCATTCCGATTTCGTGGGATATGTGCACGGCGCGGGCAACCGGCGCGGCGAGGTGGCGCTGGATCCGCGGCGCCCGCTGGCCGCCGCGCAGGCGCTGGGCGCGGAATTCTTCACACGCAAATATTCGGATTACCGGCTCGAAACGCCCCGCCGTCACAACGTCTGGGAGCCGCCGGCGCCGGCTCTCACCAGCACGCCGGGCGGACTGCCGTAAACCTGCTTGAACACCCGCCCAGGTGCGCCTGATCGGCAAAACCCACCGCCTGCGCCGCGTCCGCCAACGGCAAGCCGCCGCGCAGCAGCACCCGCGCGCGCGCCACGCGCCAGTTGCGCAGCCACGCCTGCGGCGGCAGTCCGTAACGCCGCGCAAACTGCTTGACCAGCGTGGTCCGATGACGATCCTGCGCCTGCGCCAGCGCTTGCAGGTCGGGCGCGCAGCACGGATCCGCCGCCATGCGCGCATGCAGCATGGCGCAGACGTCGGTGATGGCGGACAGGTCATCGGAGGGAGGTGCTGCGGGCGTCCCGGCTGCAGGCGTACCGGCTTCGGGCATACCGGCTCCGGGCGTCCCGCTTTCGTCCAGCGCCTCGCCATGCGCGGCCAGCGTGCCGAACAGGGCCGCGGACAGGCGTGCGCTGCGTTCGGCGGGCGCGATCTCGTCAGGCGTCAACGCCTCCAGCCATTGTGCGCACAGGGCGGCATCCGCGATCACCGGTCCCGCCAGCCGCGCGCCCTGCGCATGCAGCGCGCGAGCGTGGTCCTGGAACCAGGCCGGATCGATGTACGCCATGCGATACGCGAGCGGTCCGGCGGCCGTGCCGCCCGTGTGCACCTGTCCCGGCGCGATCACCACCAGTTCGCCCGCGCAGGCGGCGTGGGCCTCGCCCTGCACAGTGAAGTCGCACCGGCCATGCTCGATGGCGCCGATGGACCACGCGTCGTGAAAATGCGGCGCGTACCGGTAGGCGCGCAGGTCCGCGATCAGCACGTCGCCGGGCAGCCCCGCGCCGCAATGCCAGATGTGTTGAGAAACCGCCATGTTGCGCCAGCCAGTCGCGGCTATCCGAAGTAATGCCCGTCCGATGTCAGCGAACGGGCCAGGAGCCACGCATTGCGAGGATTTTCGCCGACGCGGCGGATGGCATACGGCCACCAGTCCGCGCCGAACGGAAGATAAACCCTGACGTTATAGCCCAATCCGCGCAGCGCAATCTGCCAGTCCGGACGCACGCCGTAGAGCATTTCGAAT
Organism: Achromobacter sp. SLBN-14; assembly: GCF_006715415.1. NCBI lineage: Bacteria > Pseudomonadati > Pseudomonadota > Betaproteobacteria > Burkholderiales > Alcaligenaceae > Achromobacter > Achromobacter sp. SLBN-14. Next base: position 265,968 of record NZ_VFNE01000001.1, read on the forward strand.
TCAAATCCCTCGGCGGGCCAGCCGCGCTCGCGCGCCAGATCGACGATGGCCCCGGCCAGCCGGTCGTCGTGCGTGCCGAACACCGGGTAAAAGCCCGATTCGCGGGCCTCGCGCGACAACATGATGGACGCCGCGTCCAGATAGGCCTGGTCGATGCGCGCGCGCCCGGTGTGGTCCAGCGCGCGCTCGGGGAAAGCGCCTTTCACCAGCCGCAGCGATGTGCGCTGCCGGATCGCCCAGGCCAGATCCTCGGGCGTGCGCCGGCGCCGCGCCTGCAGCGTAAGGCCCGCCGGCAGGCCCTCGGCCAGCAGCGTCCGGTGCAGCGCGCACGTGCGGTCGCGGATGCCGGAATCTTCCATGTCCAGCACCAGCCAGTCCCGCCCCGTGCCCGAGGCGGCGTGCACCGCCCTGCCGATACGTCGCGCGTTTTCCTCGCCCAGGGCATCGGCCTGCATGTAGCCGATGGCCGTGGGGTCGACGGAGACATGCACGTCCAGGCCCGCGCCCGCCAACGCCCGGCAGGCGTCGATGGCTTGCCCGACGTTGTGGTCGATGGCGGCGCGATCCGCCACGTACTCGCCCAGATAGAAGAGCGACGCGCGGATGCCGTGCGCCTCGCGCAGTCTCACGGCGGTGCGCACGGCTTCGTCCACGCCAGCGCCGCCGACGAACCGGCGCGCCAGCGATGTCCGGGCGGCCATCGCCCGCATCGCCTGGCCGACCGCCGGGCTCCGGGCCAGCGCAATTGTGGTCTTTTGAAAAATGCTCATCGCCTCACCGCGCAAAGCGGCCACTATGCGTCGGCGGCGGGCGCCTGTCTTGAACGCCCGTGAACAGCGGGGGCTACGCCTTGCCGGCCGCCAGCGCGCGCCCGGCGCCAAACAGCGGCCGCTGGACAGTCTGCGCCAGCAGCACGCCCGCCAGCGTGACCGCGCCGCCCAGGACGTGATAGCGCTGCAGATGCTCGCGCAGCATCACGAAAGCAGCCAGCGCGGTAAAGAGCGGCAGCAGGTTGATGAAGATGCTGCAGCGGTTCGGGCCCAAGCGGTGCACGCCTTCGATCCACAGGTACGACAGCAGCACCGACGAGAAAATGCCGGCGTACAGGATCAGCGGAATGGTATTGGTGTCCAGCGCGGCCTGGGCGGCCGGCACCCTCAGGTAGAGCGGAAGCATATAGATCAGCGCAAAAATCGACTGCACGAAGGTGGACTGCCAGGCGGGCACCGGCACCTTCCAGTGGCGCAGCAGCACGCCGTACAGCGCGTACGACAACGCGGCCAGCAGCATCAGGCCGTCGCCCACATGCACGCCATGCTGGAACACGCTCAGCATGTCGCCCTGCCCGACCAGATACAACAGTCCCAGGAACGACAACGCCCCGCCCGCGGCCATGCCGAGCGTCAGCGGATCGCGCAGGATCACGACGCTGCCCAGCATGCTGAGCAGCGGGATCAGCGCCGTCAGGATGGCCATGTTGGTGGCGGTGGTGGTTTCGGCCGCCCGGTACGACAGCGCCTGGAAAACCGCCGACGACAGCGCGCCATACAGCGCCAGCTTCGGCCAGTGCCGCAGGATGACCCTGCGATTGCGCCAGGCGGGACGGGCCGTGAACAGCCCCATGAGGAACAGCGCCAGCAGCAGGCGGTAGAAGGTGATGGCGGTGGGCGAGATGGCGCTGGCGGCCATCTTGGAGACGATGACGTTGCCCGCCCAGAACAGGATGGCGAACAACGGAAACAGATAGGACATGGTGGAAGGCTCGAAGGAGGGATCGGCTCCTTCGCGCCCGCAAGAATGCGGTCTGGCGAAGGAGTGATCGTCATCCTATTCAGCCCGCGTCAGCCCGTCTGCCGACGAAATGGCACGTGCTATCGCAAAATGGACATTGCCCTTGCCGGCGCCGCGTTCACGCTTCGAGGTTCAGGGCTTGAACGGCGCCGGATCCAGCGGCAGCTCCAGGCCGCCCATTTGCGCCGTCAGCAACGCCGCGCTGCCGCAGGCCAAGGTAAACCCCAGCGCGCCCTGCCCCACGTTCAGCCACAGATTGTCGGCTGCCGGGCTGCGGCCGATCAGCGGCTTTCCGGTGGGCGTGGCCGGGCGCAGGCCCGCCCACGGAATGGCCTGGCGCAGGTCCAGCTGCGGAAAGGCTTCGAGCACCTGCTTTTTCAGCAGGCCGACGCGAGCGGGGTCGATGTCGGCGTTGTTGCTGCCGATGTCCACCATGGCCGCGATCCGCAGCACGCCGCCGACACGGGCGTAGACGATGCGCCGTTCGTAGTCGGTCACGCTGATGCGCGGCGCCACGGTGTCGTCGTCTGCCAGCGGCACGGTCAGGCTGTAGCCCTTCAGGGGGTACAGCGGCACGTCGTGACCGAGGGGCCCAAGCAAGGCGCGGGTACCGATGCCCGTGGCCAGCACGACGGCGTCGGCGCCGATGTCGCCGTCGCGCGTGTTGACCGCGACGATGCGGCGGCCTTCGCGCTGCAGGCCGGACACCGGGTTGGACATGGCGCACTGCACGTTGCCCAGGCCTTGCAGGCGGTCGAACAGCGCTTCGGTGAATTGTCGGCAGTCGCCGGCTTCCTCGCTGGGGGTATAGATGGCGCCCGCCAGGCTGGCGCCCATGCCGGCCAGCGCCGGTTCGCGCGCCACGGTCTGGGCGGCATCGAGCACCTGCTGGTCCGCGCCGTGCGCCGCCTGGTACGCCACCAGCGCGCGCGCCTTTTCCAGCAGGTCGGGGCTGCGGTAGGCGATGAGCTTGCCGTTCTTCAGGTGGCCGAACGCCAGGTCTTCCTGTTCCAGCAGCGAGTGCATGACATCGCGGCTGAGGTAGGACAGCGTCAGCATCTGGGCGGTGGACGCCTTGGCGACCGAGGCGCGGCAGGCCAGCGCAAATTGCAGGCACCAGCGCCACTGATGCGGATCCAGGCGGGGCCGGAACCGCAGCGGCGAATCATGGCGCAGTAGCCAGCCCGGCACGCTGGGCAGCACGCCGGGCCCGGCCAGCGGCGCCACATAGCTGTAGCTGAGCTGACCGCCATTGGCATAGCTGGAGACTTCCGCCGGGCGGGGCTGGCTGTCGACCAGCACCACGTCATGACCCTGGCGCGCCAGGAAATAGGCCGACGTCACACCGACGACGCCGGCGCCAATTACGCAAACGCGCATACCGTTATCCAAGTAGACCGCGAACACGGCCATTCTGTAACGGCCGCCCCCGCGCCGGCAAATGCCAAACGCCGCAGGGGCCATAACCAAACATCATGTCCCCGATTCAGGCGACGCGGTGCAGCTTGATGATCGCGGCGGCGGTCGGTTCCCGGACCAGATCGGCCAGCGTGTAGCCATTGAGGGTGTCGTAGAAGGCCTGCAGCGTCTGCGCCAGCACGCCCGACAGCCGGCACACGCCGTCCAGCGCGCACGGGGGTTCGCGGCAGTCGATGAGGGGACCCTGCTGTTCGAGTTCGCGCACCAGATCGCCGACGCGGTATTCCGTGGCGGGGCGGGCAAGGCTCAGCCCGCCCCCCTTGCCGCGCGTGGTGCTGACCCAGCCGCGCTGCGACATGAAATGCACGACCTTGACCAGGTGATTGCGCGACAGGCCAAAGCGGTCCGCGATCTCGGGGATCGTGACGGCTGCGGACCGGTCGCGGCATTGCGTCAGATACATCAGGACGCGCAGGCCGAAGTCGGTGAATCGGTTCAGTTGCATGGTGGACAGGACATGTGGACCGGGCGGCCCGGAAACGTCGGGCCGCCAGGATACACCGGTCAGCCGGCGACGCCGCCGGTGCCGAAGGCCTCGGCGTGGATGCGGTCTTCGGTCACGCCCAGCCCCAGCAACGCCTCGCGCTGCGCACGCATGAAGGCCGCCGGGCCACACAAGTAGTAGTCCGCGCCCGGCACGATGGCCTCGTCGCGAATGGCGTGCAGATCGACGCGCCCCTGGTGATCGTAGTCGCGGCCGGCCTGGTCGCCGTGGCCCACCTCTTCGTAGAACACCGCCTTGCGCACGTTGGCGCGCTTTGCCGCGATGTCGTTCACGTGGTCGCGCATGGCGTGCACCGAACGATTGCGGCAGCCGTGCACGAAGCGGATCTGGCGCGCGTCATTGGCATGCACCAGATGGTTCAGGATCGACACCATGGGCGTCAGACCCACGCCGCCGCTCAGCAGCACGACGGGCGCATCGCCGTCCTCGCGCAGGTGGAAATCGCCCTGCGGCGGCGCGACGTCCAGCACGCCGCCTTCTTCCAGGCGGTCATGCAACGCGTTGGACACGCGGCCCGCCGGCGTCTGGTCGCCCGCCGGTTCGCGCTTGACGGAGATGCGCAGGCGATCCTGGCCGGGCGCGTCCGACAGGCTGTATTGGCGCGGCTGCATCAGGCCCAGTTCCGGCACGAACACGCGCACGGACACATACTGGCCGGGCTGGTAAGCCGGGACCGTGCCGCCGTCGGCCGGGGCGAGGTAGAACGAGGTGATTTCGGCGCTTTCGGGCTGCTTGCCCACGACGCGGAACGCGCGCCAGCCGGTCCAGCCGCCGGGCTTGTTGGCCGATTCCGCATACAGGCGGGCCTCTTCGGCGATCAGCAGGTCGGCCAGTTGGCCGTACGCCGCCGCCCACGCGTCCACCAGTTCGTCGGTGGCGGCTTCGCCCAGCACCTCACGAATGGAAGCCAGCAGATGCTTGCCCACGATGGCGTAGTGCTCGGGCCGGATGCCCAGGCTGACGTGCTTGTGCACGATCCGCGTCACCACGGGCATCAGCACCGAGGGATCGTCGATGTGCTCGGCATAGGCGGTGACCGCGCCGGCCAGCGCGTGCTGCTGCGCGCCGCCCGCCTGGTGGGCCTGGTTGAACACGTGCTTGAGTTCCGGGTTGTGCTGGAACATGCGCGCGTAAAAGTGCTTGGTCAAGTCGACGCCATGGACCTTCAGGACGGGGGCCGTGGCTTTGACCAGCTCGCGGATTTGGGGGCTCAACATCAACTGCTCCTTGAATGGCGAACAGGATCGCCTTTAAACATATATTCATAATACATCTTTAAATGCGAGCGGCGAAACGTCAGGGCGGTTTCAAGTCGTATCGGGCAGCCAACAACCTTGTATCAGGACATCCGGCAGCTGACAGCCGGCCGCGCCGGTCCACACGGGTTGCGCGAAGTCCCCTGCTGATCCTTCTGGGGCCAGCCAAACCACCGAGGCCATCCAGCCGGCGCCCACCCGATAGGAGCAGGCCCGCCAGCGTCCCGGCGGCGGGCGCAGCGCCAAACCGGACGGCGCCGGACACAAGCCCACCGATGCCATGTCAGCCGGAAAATCCAGGCCGGCGGCCTTGATGAAGGCCTCTTTCAATGTCCATAGCTGGTAGAAGCGGAGCAGGCGCGCCTCGTCGGGCAGCCCTGCCAACAGGTCGCGTTCGGCGGACGAACACACCCACTGGGCGAGCCCCTGCACGTCGCGCGGGGAGATTGCCTCGAGGTCGGCGCCGACTTTCCAGCCGGCCGGGGCGGTGGCCACGATGGCGTGCCCGTTGCTGTGGCTGAGCGAGGCCGGGCGGGAATCGGGCTGGCGGCTTCGCACGTCATGCAACAGCGCGCGGCTGGCCTTCCAGTCGCGCAGCGCCTTGCCGCTGCGGATCGCAGCCGCTCGGGCAGCGTCTTCGGCGGAGAGCTGCGCGGGGCTATATAGAGAGGCGGCGCTTTGATCCGCCCACCAGATTAAAAGTTCCTGAACATCCAACGGAGAAAGTAACTATTTAGAAAATAATGCGAGGAATCTAAGCCAATTTGTGTGATGTGTAACTATTCAAAACAGTTTGAGCCGAGTTTGCCATAGTAGAATCGCGCGCTATGTTGACGTTCTCCATCGCGCATTGGCAAGGTTGGACACCAGGATTTCAAGACCCGAGCAGTTGGCAGCACTGGGCGGAACACCCGTATTGCCCCCTCGGAGATCAGGCCGCCGCCCGCCTCGACTTCTTGCCCCCCATGCAGCGCCGCCGCCTCAGCCCTCTGGCTCGCGGGGTGTTTGCATGCGCGTGGCCGCTTGCCGACGGATACCCGGACATGCCGTTCGTATTCGCCTCGCGGCACGGAGAAACCACGCGCAACTTCGGACTGCTTGAGTCGCTGGCGGCCGACGAGCCGCTGTCGCCCACGGCATTTGGCCTGTCGGTTCACAACGCGATAGCCGCGCAATGGTCGATCATACGCCGCGAAACGGCCGAGTCCGTGGCGCTGTCCGTCGAGGACGACGGCCTGGAGCACGCCTTCCTCGAAGCCGCGCTGCTGTTCGGCCAGGGGCATGGCAACGTGCTGGTGGTGCTGGCCGAGGAAGTGCCGCCGCCGCCGTACGCGCCCTGGGTGGGCGACGCGCCGTTTTCCTACGCCGCCGCGTTCCGCCTGTGCCCGGGCACGGACTGGGCGCTCTCGATGGGTCCGGCTGGCGACGGCGATGCGCCGCCGCAAGTCTGGCCCAATCCGCTGAATCTGGTTCGCCACCTGACGCTGCAGACCCGAAGCTGGCGGCACGCCAACCGCAGCCGCCAATGGACCTGGACACGTAACGCATGACCTCCCCGGCTCAAGTTCGTCAAGATTTCTGGCTTTGGCGCCTGGTCGCCACCGGCATGGCCTTCACCATGTTCGGGGTGGGCGGCGTGCTGCTGCGCCTGATGGTGTTTCCGCCCCAGCGCCTGCTGCCGGGCGACCGCCAGGACCGCCAACGCCGGGCCCGCTGGGCATTGAATGGCACCTTCAGGCTGTTCATCCGGTTCATGGTGCGCGTGGGCATCCTGACCGTGGAATTCAAGGGCGCCGACCGCCTGGGCCGGCCGGGCCAGATGATTCTTGCCAACCACCCGTCGCTGCTGGATGTGGTGTTCCTGGTCGGGCACGTCAAGAACGCCAACTGCATCGTCAAGCATGGCCTGGCCACGAATCCCTTCACCCGCGGCCCCGTGGCCAATGCCGGATACATCACCAATGACGAAAGCTTCGACATGTTCGACCGCGCGGCTGATGTGCTGCGCAATGGCGAAACGCTGATCGTCTTCCCGGAAGGCACGCGCACGCCGCCGGACGCCATGCCGCAGTTTCATCGCGGCGCATGCGCCATTGCGCTGCGCGGCGCGCAGGTCGTGACGCCGGTCGTGATCCGGATGAATCCGCGCAGCCTCACCAAGGGCGAGCCCTGGTACCGGATTCCGCCCTCGCGCATGCGCTATGTCATCGAGGTCGGTGAAGACATCGACCCGGCGACCTGGAGCCAGGCGCATCCGCTGCCCATCGCCGGCCGCAAGATGAATGCCTACCTGCACGCCTATTTCGAAGCCAAGCTGGCGCCGCAGGCGCCGCAGGGCGCCCCAATGAACGCGCCGCCGCCCACGGCGGCGCAAGTGGAGTCAACGCTGGATGAATCAACTGGAACTTGAGCTCAAGACGCTCGTCATCGAGTCCCTCGGGCTCGAAGACATCACGCCCGACGACATCGACCGCGAAGCCGCGCTGTTCGGAGACGGACTGGGCCTGGATTCGGTCGACGCGCTGGAGCTGGGCCTGGCGCTGCAAAAGCGTTACGCCATCACCATCGATCCCGAAACGCGCAACATGCGCGAGCATTTCGCCAGCATTGCCAGCCTGGCGGCATTTGTCACTGCGCAACGCCGCGACTGACGCATACGGAGTCACCATGCACACCCGCGACGAAATCTTCAACACGCTGCGCGGCGCCCTCGTCGAACTGTTCGAAATCGAACCGGAACGGATCACGCCCGACGCGCATTTGTACACCGATCTGGAAATCGACAGCATCGACGCGATCGACCTCATCGACCACGTGCGCCGCCAGACCGGCCGCAAGCTGGACGCCAACGACTTCCGCACGGTCCGCACCGTCGAAGACGTCGTGCAGGCCATGTGGCAAAAGCAGGACCCGGCCGCATGAACCGTGGCGTTGCGGCCGCCTTGGCCGCCGCCGCAGTGGCTTACCCCTTCGTCGTGTACGCGATGCTGGGACGCGTGAACGCCGCCTGGCTGGCCTTGCCGCTGGCGCTGTTGTGGCTGGCCCGCGGCCTGACCGCGCGCGCCGCGCAGCCCGGCGACAAGCTGCTGCCCGCCGCCGCACTGGTCTTCTGCCTGATCCTGGCGGTAACCAATTCCGAGAGCTGGCTGCGCTGGTATCCCGTGCTGGTCAACGCCATGATGCTGGCCATTTTCGGCATGAGCCTGCGCGCCGGACAGCCCGTGGTGGAACGTCTGGCGCGCCTGCGCCACCCCGATCTGCCGCCCGAGGGCGTGCGCTACACCCGCAACGTGACCCGCGCCTGGTGCGTGTTTTTCGCCTTGAACGGCACGATCGCCGCCGCGCTGGCGGCCTGGGCGCCGTGGAGCTGGTGGGTGGCCTACAACGGCTGCGCCAGCTACGTGCTGATGGGCATGATGGCCGCCGGCGAATGGCTGGTGCGCCCCGCCGCCGCGAAGGCCGCCTGAAGCCATGGCCTGGACGCCCCTGCCCCACCTGCTGATGCCCGCCCCTGGCGGCATGGACGCTGCCATCGCGGATGGCCCGGCGATCACCCGCGAGGTCTTTGCGCGGAACGCCCTGTCCGTGGCGGGCGCGTTGCGCGCGCGCCCGGTGCGCCGCGCCGCGCTGTGGTTCGACGACGCGGTGGAACTGGCCTGCGCGCTGTTCGCGTGCTGGCGCGCGGGCGTCGTGGCCGTCCTGCCCGGAGACAACCAGGGCCAGACCTGCAACGGCCTGGACGGCACGGTCGATGCGTGGCTGACCGACACCGATCTGCCCGTGCCTGCCGCGCGGCAATGGCGGCTGGCGGACCTCTTGGACCAGCCGCCGCTCGCGCCCGCCGAACTGGATGCATCGGTGACGCTGGTGCTGTGCACCTCGGGCTCCAGCGGCGCGCCCAAGCACATCGTCAAGCAATGGCGCCAGCTTGCGGCGGAGATCGACGCCTTGCAGCGGCAATGGCCCGACACGCAGACACCGGTGCTGGGCAGCGTGTCCGCCCAGCATATGTATGGCCTGCCCTTTCGCGTGCTGTGGCCGCTTTGCGCGGGCCGCCAGATCGACCGACGCCAGCGGCTGTACCCCGAAGACCTGCAACAGGCCAGCCTGCGTTTTCCCACATTCGCCTGGATCGCCAGCCCCGCGCTGTTGCGCCGGCTGGGCCAGCGCCTGGACGCGGCGCAACTGCGCGGGCGGCTGACGCGCATCCATTCGTCGGGCGGCGCGCTGCCGCTTGACGTATCCGACGACATCGAACGTTCGCTCGGACTGCGCCCCACCGAGATCTACGGCAGTTCTGAAACGGGCGCGGTCGCCTGGCGCACCGGCGACACCGACTGGCAGCCGCTGCCGGGCGTCAGCGTCGACCTGAACGACGCAGGCGCACTGCGCGTGTCGTCGCCCTGGGTGCAGTCCAGCGAGGCGCAGACCGCCGATGGCGCCGAGCTCACAGCGACGGGTTTCCGGCTGCTCGGCAGGCTGGACCGCATCATGAAGATCGAAGACAAGCGCGTGTCGCTCCCCATGATCGAACACGCGCTGATGGAACATGCCTTCGCGACCGACGTCCGGCTCGGCAAGGCCGCCGGCGCCACGCGCCTGGCCGCGCTCGTTGCGCTGTCGGCCCACGGTCTGCATGCACTGCGCAACCAGGGCCGCAAAGCCGTGGTGGACGCGCTGCGGGGCCATCTGGCCGCGCGCTTCGAATCGCTGGCGATTCCGCGCACCTGGCGGCTGCTGCCCCACCTGCCTGCCAACGCCCAAGGCAAATTGCCGCAAGCCGACTTCGAGGCCGCGGCCGGCCCGCGCCCCGTGGCGCCCGCCGCCATCCCGGCTGGCCTGCCCGGACAACCGGACAACGAACGCCGCTATACGCTGGACATTCCCTACGACCTGGCCTACTTCAGCGGACACTTTCCCGCGGCGCCGGTCGTGCCGGGCGTGGCGCAGATCAGCTGGGCCATGTCGCTTGCCCAGCGCGACCTGCACCCCGGCCTGAACTTCGCGGGCATGGAAGCGCTGAAGTTCCAGCGTCTGCTGCGTCCGGGCGACGCCGCCGTCCTGACGCTGAAATGGGATACCGCCAAACAGAAGCTCTACTTCACATTCACGGTGAATGACGCGCCGTGCTCGTCCGGGCGCATTCTCCACGGGGCAAGCCATGACGCCGCATAAGCTGTGCGCGGTCGTGCCCGTGTACAACCACGGCGGCACCGTCGCCGCGGTCGTCGCGCAGCTTGCCGCGCAAGGCCTGCCTTGCGTTCTGGTGGACGACGGCTCCGCGCCCGCGTGCGCCGCCGTGCTGGACGCCTTGGCAGAACGGCCCGACACCCACCTGGTACGCCGCGCCGTCAACGGCGGCAAGGGCGCCGCAGTGCAGGATGGATTGCGGGCCGCGCTGGCATTGGGATACACGCATGCCCTGCAGGTGGACGCCGACGGCCAGCATGCGCTGCAAGACATCCCGCTATTCGCGCAAGCCTCGCGCGAGCAGCCGGACGCCGTGATCTGCGGCGCGCCCGTGTACGGCGACGACGTGCCGCGCAGCCGTCTCTACGGCCGCTGGTTGACCCGCGTGTGGGTCTGGATCAACACCCTGTCGCTCGACATCCCCGACGCCATGTGCGGGTTTCGCGTCTACCCGCTGGCAGCCGTGCTGCCGGTGATCGACGGCGCCCACGTCGGCCAGCGCATGGACTTCGACATTGCCGTGCTGGTGCGGCTGCACTGGCGCGGCTTGCGCATGGCCTGGCTGCCGACGCGCGTGGTCTACCCCGAGGGCGGCATTTCGCATTTCAAGGGCCTGCAAGACAACGTGCTGATCAGCTGCATGCACGCGCGCCTGTTCTTCGGCATGCTGGCCCGGTCGCCGGCGCTGTTGTGGCGCCGCCTGTCCCGGAGCGCCCAGCCATGAGCGTGGCCGATCCGCATTGGGCCGGGCAGCGCGAACGCGGCAGCCCCGTGCTGATGCGCCTGACGGCCTGGGCCGCGCGCAGGCTGGGACGGCGCGCGGTCGCCCCCGTGGTCTGGGTGGTGGTGCTGTACTTCTACGCGTTTGGCGCCCGCGCGCGGCGCGCGATCGCGGTGTACCAGTCTCGCGTGGCGGCCTCCGGCGAACTGGCCGCGCCGCTGCCGCGCGCCCTGCCCGTGTACCGCCAGTACCTCGCCTTCGCCACCGCCATTCTGGACAAGCTGGACGTATGGCAGGGCAAGATCACGATGGCGCGTCTGGATATCGCGGACCCGGACGGCCTGCATGGCCAGATGGGCCACGGCCGCGGACAGATCCTGGTGGGCTCGCACCTGGGCAACCTCGAAATCTGCCGCGCGCTTGCGGAGCAGACCGGCGCGCTGCGGCTCAATGTGCTGGTGCACAGCAAGCACGCCGTGAACTTCAACCGCCTGCTCGACGAGGCCGGCGGCGGACTGCGCATGATCCAGGTCAGCGAGCTGGATGCCGCCGTCATGCTGGATCTGGCCAAGCGCCTGGACCGCGGTGAATGGCTTGCCATCGCCGGCGACCGTGTGCCGCTGCGCGGCGACCGCACGGTGCCCGTGCAATTCCTGGGCGCCACCGCCCTGTTCCCCCAGGGCCCGTGGCTTCTGGCGGGCCTCTTGGGCTGCCCCGTGAACCTGCTGCGCTGCACCCGCCACGGCGGCCGCTATCGCGTCTCGATGGAGCGCCTGACCGAGCGCGTCGAATGGACGCGCGCGACCCGGCAGGCGCAGATCGCCGTCTGGACCCAGCGCTATGCCGACCGCCTGGCCGCGCATTGCCGCGACGCGCCGCTGCAGTGGTTCAACTTCTACCCCTTCTGGAAAGACGATGCGTAAACGTGGCGCGATCGGCGCGCAAGTCGAAATCCGTGTGCCCTTCTTCGATGTCGATTCGATCAACGTCGTGTGGCACGGCCATTACGTCAAATATCTGGAACAGGCGCGCTGCGAACTGCTGGACCGGATCGGCCACAACTACGACGCGATGCGGGCAAGCGGCTACGCCTGGCCGGTGATCGACCTGCATCTGCGCTACGCCCAGCCCGCGCAGTTCGGCCAACGCCTGGTCGTGCGCGCCGAGCTGGTCGAATGGGAGCACCGCCTCAAGATCAACTACCTCATCCAGGACGCAGCCACGGGCCAGCGGCTCACCCGGGCCACCTCAGAACAGGTCGCCGTGTGCCTGGCCAGCCGCGAAATGCAGCTGACCTCGCCCAAGGTCTTCGTTGATGCGGTCGAACGCGCCCTTCAATCCCAGGAGACCGCGACATGCGCCTGACCCTGCCCCAGCACCTGACCCTGTCGCGGCGCTGGAACCGATTTCTCTTTTTGCTGGCGATGGCGCTGCTGCCCTTGAGCGCCCAGGCGTTCGACCTGAACGCCCTGCAACAGCAACTGCGCGCCACGCCGATCGTGCGCGGGCAGTTCGTCCAGCAGAAATTCCTGCGGTCGCTGCCCCAACCCCTGACCAGCCGGGGCGACTTCACGCTGGCGGCGGGCAAGGGCCTGCTGTGGCTCTTGCGTACGCCTATCGCCCAGGACCTGCGCATCAACGCCGACGGCATCGCGCGCCGCGACGAATCGGGTGCCTGGCAGGCGCTGCCCCAGCACACCGGCGCGGGACGCGAGAACCAGCTATTTCTGTCGGTCCTGGCTGGCGACACGCGCGGGCTCGAAGAGAACTTCGATCTGGCGCTGACGGGCGAGGCGACCGCCTGGAAACTGACGCTGACGCCGCGGTCGGCGCTGCTCAAGCAGATCTTCAGCACGATCCAGATCGACGGCGGCGCGCTGGTCGATCGCATCGAATTGCGCGAGACGCAAGGCGACCGCAGCGTCCTGCAGATGACGGGCGCGGTTGCGGCCGATGCGCTCACGCCCGAGGAACAGCGTGCATTCTCGGACTGAACGCTGGCTGCCCCGCCTCTTCAAGCTGGGGCTGCTGCTGGTGCTGCTTGCCGGCGCCTGGCAATGCCGCAATGGCTGGCCGGTGTCGGCCAACCTGATGGAGCTGGTGCCGCAGAGCGCCAGTGACGCCACGCGCCAGTTGGCCGAGGCCCGCATCCAGGAACCGCTGTCGCGCCAGCTCATCGCGCTGGTGTCTGCCCCGGACGGCGCCGACCCCGCGCAGCCGGCGCGCCTGCTTGCCAAACGCTGGTCGGACAGCGGCCTCTTTTCGGTCGTGCAGGTGGACGTGAATGTGGACCTGGCCGCCCTGCGCGAACAACTGCTGGCCGGCCGCCTGGCGATGCTGCCGCTGGCGGACCGCCAACTGCTTGAGACCGATCCCGCCGCATTCGCACAGCGTCGCGCGCGCGAGCTGTCCGATCCGTTCTCCTCGTCGGGGCTCGTGCCCGCCGATCAAGACTGGCTGGGGCTCACGCGCCGCGCCGAGCAATCGCTCAGGCCTGGCGGACCCGTGCATTACGACATGGGATCGGGCACGCTGCAGGCGCAGCAGAACGGCAAACGCTGGGTGCTCGTGCGTGCCGAGACGCGCGGCGACGCATTCGACGCCGATGCGCCGCAACGCATCGCCACGCAGATCGCCAAGGACCGCGAGGCCCTGCAGGCCGGCGGCGCCCAGATGCTGGTGGCGGGCGGCGCGCTGTACGCGGCCGCCGGCAAGGCGCAGGCGGTCGCCGAAAGCAGCTGGATCGGGTCCGGCGCCACGATCGGCATCGTGCTCGTCCTGTTGCTGGCGCTGCGCCGCTGGCGCGTGCTGCTGGCCTTCGTGCCGGTGGCCGTGGGCCTCGTGACCGGCGCGGTCGCGTGCGTCGCGGTATTCGGCTCGATCCACGTGCTGACGCTGGTCATCGGCGCCAGCCTGATCGGGGTGGCGGTCGACTTTCCCATGCACTGGCTGGGCAAGCGCTTCGGGATGCCGGACTGGCAAGCGTGGCCCGCGCTGCGCCGCGTGCTGCCCGGCCTGACGATCAGCCTGGCCGCCAGCCTGGTGGGCTATGTCGCGCTGGCGTTCACGCCGTTTCCGGCGCTGACCCAGACCGCCGTGTTCTCGGCGGCCGGCCTGCTTGGCGCGTATGCCTGCACGGTGTGCCAGCTTCCGGCGTGGATGCGGGGCTGGCAGCCGCGCCCCTGGCTGCCGCTGCTTCACTTTGCCCAGGCCGCGCTCGCCACGCGCGAACGGCTGGGCGCCCGGCGCGGCGTCCTGTGGGCCGGGGCGGCCGTCCTGGTGGCGGTGACGGCGGGCGGCATCGCGCGGTTGGGCATCCAGGACGATCTGCGTCAATGGCTGAGCCTGCCGGCGCCGCTGATGCAGCAGGCCAGGCAGATCGGCGAGATCACCGGTTTTGTGCCCACAAGCCAGTTCTTTCTGGTGCGCGCGCCCGATCCCGACGAATTGCTGCGCCGCCAGGCGCGGGTCGCGCAAGCGCTCGACACGCTGGTCCAGCGGGGCGGCCTGGCCACCTACAACGCGCTCAGCCAGCTTGTGTCGCCCGCCGCCGACCAGCAGGCCCTGGGCCGCCGCCTGGCCGAGCTGGCCGGACAACCGCAAGTGTGGAAGCCCATGACGGACCTCGGCATTCCGCTCGAGGCCGTGACGCAGGAGCTGCAGTCGCTGGCGGCGCTGCCGGTCGTCACCATCGACGGCGCGCTGCAAGGCCCGCAGGCCGAACGCTGGCGCGCGCTGTGGCTTGGCCAGCACGACGGCGAGTACGCGGGCATGATCTCGCTGCTGGGCCTGACCGATCCCGCCGCGCTGCAAGGCATTGCGCAGGCCGCGCCCGGCGTCACGCTGGTCGATCGCAGCGGCGAGCTGAACCGCATGTTCGCCGCCACGCGGGTCGAAGCCGCCGAACTCAAGTTGCTGTCCTACGTGGCCGCGGCCGTGCTGCTGCTTCTGACGCTGGGACGCGCCGCCACCTGGCGCATCCTCGCCGTGCCGCTGGCGGCCACCGCCTGCAGCCTGGCCGCGCTGGGCTACCTGGGCCAGCCCTTGACGCTCTTCAGCCTCTTCGGCCTGCTGCTGGTGTCGGCCATCGGCGTGGACTACGCCATCTTCATGTACGAGCGCGTCGCCGGCGCCGCCGCCAGCCTCGTCGGCATTTTGCTGGGCGCCGTCACGACGTTGCTGTCTTTCGGACTGCTTGCCCTCAGCCACACGCCCGCCATCGCCAACTTCGGGCTGGCGGTGGCCCTGGGCGTCGCCTTTTCGCTCCTGTGGGCACCCTGGGTCCGGCCGCCCCAGCGGGCCTGACATCTGCCTCTTTCACCAAGGAATCATGGAAACCTCCAGCATGGAACATCGGGAAGTTGTGGTTATCGGGGCGGGCCCCGCCGGCGCGGTCGCTGCGGCGCTGCTGAAACGGCAGGGACATGACGTGCTCATGCTGGAACGCCAGCAGTTCCCCCGGTTCTCCATCGGCGAAAGCCTGCTGGCGCACTGCCTGGAATTCGTGGAAGAGGCCGGCATGCTGCCCGCCGTCCAGGCCGCGGGCTTCCAGGTCAAGAATGGCGCCGCGTTCGCCTGCGGCGACGCCTACACGTACTTCGACTTCCGCGACAAGTTCACCGCCGGGCCGGGCACGACCTTCCAGGTACAGCGCGCGCATTTCGACAAGGTGCTGGCGGACGACGCCGCGCGCCAGGGCGTCGAGGTGCGCTATCAGCAGGAAGTCACCGCCGCGGACTTCGGCAGCGCCGGGCCCTTGCTGGACGTGCGCCGCGCGGACGGCAGCGCCTACCAGGTCAAGAGCCAGTTCGTGCTGGACGCCAGCGGTTACGGCCGCGTGCTGGCCCGTCTGCTGGACCTGGAACGCCCGTCCGGCCTGCCGCCCCGCAAGGCCATCTTCACGCACATCGAAGACCGCATCGACGATCCGGGCTTTGACCGCGAGAAGATCCTGATCACGGTTCACCCTGAACAACGCGGCATCTGGTATTGGCTGATTCCCTTCTCCAACGGCCGCTGCTCGTTCGGCGTGGTGGGCGGCGATGACCTTTTTGGCGGCCCCGGCGAGGACCTGATGACCACGTTGCGCGCCATGGCCGATGCCGCGCCCAACCTGAAGCGCGTCTTGAAGAACGCCGTCTGGGACACTCCGGCCAACACCATCGGCGGATACTCCGCCAGCGTCACCCGCCTGCACGGCCCCGGCTTCGCCCTCTTGGGCAACGCCGCGGAGTTCCTGGATCCGGTGTTCTCGTCCGGCGTCACCATCGCGCTGCGCTCGTCCAAGCTGGCCGCGGACGCCTTGCACCGGCAACTGGGCGGCGCGCAGGTGGACTGGCAAGCCGAGTTCGCCGACCCGCTGATGATCGGCGTGGAAACCTTCCGAGCCTACGTGCAGGGCTGGTACACCGGCGAATTCCAGGACGTCGTCTTCTACCAGCAGGCGCAACCGGAAATCCGCCGCATGATCAGCTCCATCCTGGCCGGCTACGCCTGGGACACGGCCAACCCCTTCGTCGCCAACCCGCATCGCCGCCTGCGCATGCTGAGCGAGCTGTGCCGCAGCGGCGACCGGCTCGCCCAGCCCGCCTGACCCCGCCATGACCGCCCATCCCGCCTCCTTCCTGTCCGCCTGCCGCGCCCTGGCGATGACGCTGGCCTTGCTGGCGCTGGCCGGCTGCGCGGGCGCGCCGCCCCTGCCCGCGCGCGACGCCGGTTTTTCGCTGCCGCGCCAGTTGCACGTGGTGCAGGCCGCGCCGGGCCAGCCCGCTCAGGATCTGCTGCTGGTGGTCCAGCGCGAAGATGCCGCCCTGCGGTGGTCGCTGTTCGACCCCATGGGCGTGCCGCAGGCGCGCCAGATGCTGGAGCGCGGGCAATGGCGCAACGATGGTTTCATGCGGCCCAACGCGCAGGCGCGCGATCTGTTCGCGGCGCTGATTTTTGCCTGGACCCCGCAGGCCGAGCTTGACGCAGCCTACGGCGCGGCGTCGTGGCGCGCGGCCTCGCAAGGCGGCGCCACGCAACGCCTGCTGCTCGATGGCGGCAAGGTGCGCTGGACGGTCACCTATCCCGCGGACTTGCAGAGCCAGGCGTTGTCGATCGGCAGCGCCAGCGGCGTGACGTGGCGCATCACCCCCCTGAAGGAGCAGCCATGACGACCTGGCTTGGCACTCCCGGCATTGTCTGCGCGCTGGGCGCTGGCGTTGACGCCGTCGGCCGCGCCGCGTTCGCGGGCGACACCAGCGGCATGCGCGCCCAGGACGGCTGGGTGAACGGCCGCACACTGACGCTGGGCGCCGTCACCGGCGCGCTGCCGCCGGTGCCCCCGCAAATGCCCGCGCATCACCACAGCCGCAATAACCAGATGCTGCTTGCGGCGGCCCTCCAGATCGAGGACCGGCTGCGCAGCGCCATCGCCCGGTACGGCGCCGCGCGCGTCGCGGTGGTGCTGGGCACCAGCACGTCCGGCGTGAACGACAATGCGCCCGCGTTCCGCCATCTGCGCGCCCATGGCGCCTGGCCGGACGACTACGACTACCGCCGGCAGGCCCTGTCTTCGCCCGCCGCCTTCCTTGCGGACTGGCTGGGCGTGACGGGGCCGGCCTACACCCTGTCCACCGCATGCACCTCCAGCGCCCGCGCCCTGCTGTCGGCGCGCAGGCTGCTGCAGCTGGGCCTGTGCGACGCAGTGATCTGCGGCGGCGCCGACACGCTCTGCCGCCTGACCATCAATGGCTTCGCGACGCTCGAAGCGGTGGACGAAGCGCTGTGCGCGCCCTTCTCGGCCCATCGCCGCGGCATCAACATCGGCGAAGCCGGCGTGCTGTTCCTGATGGAACGCGATCCGGCCGATGCCAACGCCGTGGCGCTATTGGGCGGCGGCGCCAGTTCCGATGCCTGGCACATGTCCGCGCCCGACCCGACCGGCGAAGGCGCGCGCCGGGCCATGCAGGCCGTGCTGCAATCGGCCAGCGTGGACGCCGCCAGCATCGGCTGGCTTAACCTGCACGGCACCGGCACGCCGCACAACGACGCCATGGAAAGCCACGCCACGCACGCGGTGTTTCCGAACGGCGTGCCCTGCGCGTCGACCAAGGCGCTGACCGGCCACACGCTGGGCGCGGCCGGCGCCCTGGAAGCCGCGCTGGCCTGGATCACGCTGTCCGCCGCCAACACGCAGGGCGCGCTGATGCCCCATGTGTGGGATGGCCAACCGGATCCGGCGCTGCCCGCGCTGGACTTCAGCACGTCCGCGCACCGCTACCCGGCGGGCCGGCGGCGGCTCGCCATGAGCAACTCGTTCGCCTTCGGCGGCAACAATGCCAGCCTGGTGCTGGGAGGCCAGCCATGACGACGTGGCCCATTGCCAGCCTGCTGCCGCACGCGGGCGACATGATCCTGCTCGACGCGGTCACCCACCATGACGCGGACAGCCTTACCGCCCAGGCCGTCGTGCGGCCGGGCCCCTACTCGCTGCCCGACGGCTCCCTGCCGCCCTGGCTCGGCATGGAACTGATGGCGCAGGCCGTCGGCGCCTGGGCAGGTTGCCAGGCCCGCCAGGCCAACGAAGCCGTCAAGCTCGGCTTCCTGCTTGGCACGCGGCGCTATGAATGCCACGACGCATCGTTGCCCGCCGGCGCCACCCTCACCATCCACGTCGAACGCGGCCTGATCGACGCCAGCGGCATGAGCGTCTTCGAATGCGAACTGCGCGAGGGCACGCGCGTGCTGGCCCAAGCCCGGCTCAACGTCTATCAGCCCAGCGACCCCAACACCCTTATGCAGGAACAAGCCCCCCAATGAGCGCCGCCCCCATTCTCGTCACCGGCTCGAGCCGCGGCATCGGCCGCGCCATCGCGCTGGCCCTGGCCGACGCGGGCCACGATCTGGTGCTGCATTGCCGCCAACAGCGCGCGCAGGCCGAAGCCGTCCAGGCCGAGGTGCAGGCCCGTGGCCGCCAGGCCCGCATCCTTCAATTCGACGTGGCCGACCGCGCGCAGTGCGCCGCGGTGCTGCAGGCAGACGTCGACGCGCACGGCGCGTATTACGGCGTGGTGCTCAATGCCGGCCTGACGCGCGATGGCGCGTTCCCCGCCCTGACGGGCGACGACTGGGACCAGGTGCTGCGGACCAACCTGGACGGTTTCTACAACGTGATGAGCCCGCTGGCGATGCCCATGATCCGCCGCCGCGCGGCGGGCCGCGTGGTGTGCATGACCTCGGTCTCCGGATTGGTCGGCAACCGCGGACAGGTCAACTACAGCGCCTCGAAGGCCGGGCTCATCGGCGCCGCCAAGGCGCTGGCCGTGGAACTGGCCAAACGCCACATCACCGTCAACTGCGTGGCGCCCGGTCTGATCGATACGGACATGATCGACGAGCAGGTGCCGGTCGAGGAAATCCTGAAGGCCATCCCGGCGCAGCGCATGGGCCGGCCCGAAGAGGTGGCCGCGACCGTGGCATTCCTGATGTCGCCCGGCGCCGCGTACATCACGCGCCAGGTCATCGCTGTAAACGGAGGACTTTGCTGATGAAACGCGTCGTTGTCACCGGCATGGCCGGCATCAGCGCCCTGGGATCGGAATGGCAGGCCATCCAGCAGGCTTTCCAGGAGGGCCGCAGCGCCATTCGCGTCATGCCCGACTGGTCGCGCTACACGGAACTGAACACCCGTCTGGGGGGCCCGGTCGAAAACTTCCAGCCGCCCTCGCACTGGACGCGCAAGCAGTTGCGCAGCATGGGCCGGGTGTCGCAGCTGGCGGTGCGCGCCGCCGAAAACGCCCTGGCCGACGCCGGCCTGCTGGGCGAGCGCAGCATCACCGACGGGCGCATGGGCGTGGCCTGCGGATCGTCGGTCGGCAGCACCGCCGAAATCCGCGCCTTCGGCAACATGCTGCTCAACGGCGTGACGGATGACCTGAACGCCAATTCCTACGTGCGCATGATGCCGCACACCACCGCGGCCAACATCGGCATCTTCTTCGAACTGAAGGGCCGGATCATCCCGACCTCCAGCGCCTGCACGTCCGGCAGCCAGGGCATCGGCTACGCCTACGAGGCCATCCGCTACGGCCGCCAGGACCTGATGCTGGCGGGCGGCGCCGAAGAACTGTGCCCCAGCGAGGCGCTGGTGTTCGACGCGCTGTACGCAACCAGCCAGAAGAACGACACGCCGGAACTGACGCCCCGCCCCTACGACCGCGACCGCGACGGACTGGTCATTGGCGAAGGCAGCGGCATGCTGGTCCTCGAATCGCTGGAACACGCCCAGGCCCGCGGCGCGCGCATCCACGCCGAGATCGTGGGCTTTGGCAGCAATTCGGACGGCACGCACATCACCCGGCCCGAAGCGGCCACCATGCGCATCGCGATGGAAATGGCGCTGGCCGACGCCGGCCTGCCGCCCGAGGCAATCGGCTACGTGAACGGGCACGGCACCGCGACCGAACAGGGCGACGTGGCCGAAACGCAGGCGACTTCCGGCCTCTTTGGCAGCCGCATGCCGATCAGCTCGCAGAAAAGCTACCTGGGCCACACGCTGGGCGCCTGCGGCGCGCTGGAATCGTGGTTCAGCATCGAGATGCTCAGGCACGACTGGTACGCGCCCACGCTGAATCTGCAGAATGTCGATCCGTTATGCGGCGAGCTCGATTATCTGGACGGAGACGGCCGGCGCATGAGCAACGAATACGTGATGAACAACAACTTCGCGTTCGGTGGCATCAACACGTCCCTGATCTTCAGGCGCTGGCCCTGACGCGGGCCAGCGCCGCTGGTACCGCTTTCCCGCTTTTCCAACGTCTCATCAAGGAATGCAAGTCATGACCCTCCATTGCAAGCTCGCTGGCGCGCTGGCCGTGTCCTTTGCCCTGACCGCCCCGGTCCTGGCCGCGGATCGCACCGTCCACCTGCCCCTCGCGGCCGCCGTCAAGGCCGCGCAGGACGCCGGCAAGATCGACGGCAGCGTAAAGTTCTACCTGGCGGGCACGGGGCCCAAGGGCAAGGTGCTGGAGGCCGGCGTGGTCACCAACCGCAAGACGAACGCCTTTGCCAAGAAGGACGAAGAGGCTTGCGTGTGGGTGGCCCAGTCCGCCGTGATCGCGCTGCATGAAGCCGCGAAGAAGGCCGGCGCCAATGCCGTCACCAATATCGTCAGCTACTACCGCAAGAACGAATACCGCAGCACCACCGATTACGAGTGCCACGCCGGCGCCATGGTGGCAGGCGTCGCGCTGCGCGGCGACCTCGCCACGGTGAAGTAAGCGCAACGGGCCGGGGCCGCCCGGTGCGCCCCGGCCCGGTTTACACTTCCCGATTACCGCAACACCACAAAGGTTTACCGATGAGCACTGCTACGCTCAAGACCCGCCTGTCTGACGCCGTCAAGGGCGCGATGCGCGCCAAGGCCACCGAGCGCCTGACCACGCTGCGATTCCTGCTGGCTGCCGTCAAGCAGAAGGAAGTGGACGAACGCCGCGATCTGTCCGACGCCGAAATCACCGCCATCATCGAAAAGCAGGTCAAGCAGCGCCGCGAGTCCATCGCCGCCTTCGAGCAGGCTGGCCGCACGGAAACCGCCGAGCAGGAAAAGGGCGAACTCGCCGTGCTGCAGGAATTCCTGCCCCAGGCCGCGACGCCCGAGGAAGTGGCTGCCGCCATCGACGCCGCGCTGGCGGAAGTAGCCGCGCAAGGCGTGACGGGCGCGCCCGCGATGGGCAAGGTAATGGCGATCCTCAAGCAGAACCTGGCCGGCCGCGCCGACATGACGGCGCTGTCGCAGCAAGTGAAAGCCCGCCTCGCAAGCTAAAACGCCCCCCCAAACAGATCCGGCTGGCGCGACTGCTCCGCCGGGTCTGCGAAGTTGCTCATCCCCACCCCCGCCAGCCGGTACAGCGTGTCCGGCGGCAGGTCGACCCGTTCGCATAGCAGCCGAGCCAACGCGGCCAGTTCCAGGGCGGATGCGGGCGGCTGCGCGCAGGTCTGGCTGCGCGTCAGGATCCGGAAGCGGTCGGTCTTCAGCTTGAGCACCACCGTGCGTCCCAAGGCGCCCTTCTTCAGCGCCTGATCCCACACTTTTTCCGCCATGCGGTCCAGCGCGTCTCCCACGGCGTCCAGCCGGACATCGTTGGAAAACGTGGTTTCCGCGGACACCTGTTGCAGCGGCTGGTCCGTCTGCACCTCGCGTTCGTCGATGCCGCGCGCCAGTTCATACAGGCGCCGGCCGTAGCGGCCGAAATAGTGCTCAAGTTCCTGCGCGCTGTGCGTCGCCAGGTCGCCCACCGTCTGGATTCCAAGCTGCTCCAGCCGCGCCTGCGTGACCTTGCCCACGCCCGGCACCTTGCGCACCGGCAAGGCCTCCAGAAACGCCAGCACCTTGTTGGGCCGCACCACGAACAGCCCATCGGGCTTGTTCCAGTCAGACGCGATCTTGGCCAGGAACTTGTTTGGCGCCACGCCCGCCGACGCGGTCAGGCCGGTTTCCTCGCGGATCTGCTGGCGGATCACCTGCGCCACCTCGGTGGCCGATGGCAGCCCGCATTTGTTGACCGTGACGTCCAGGTAGGCTTCGTCCAGCGACAAGGGTTCGATCAGGTCGGTATGGCGGGCGAAGATCTGCCGCACCTGGCGCGACACGTCGCGGTAGCGGTTGAAATCGGGCGGCACGTAGATCGCGTGCGGGCAAAGGCGTTCGGCCTTGATGGCCGACATCGCGGAATGGATGCCGTAGCGCCGCGCCTCGTACGAGGCCGCGCACACGACCGAGCGCGGGCCCGTCCAGGCCACGACCACCGGCTTGCCACGCAGGTCGGGGTTGTCGCGCTGCTCCACGGATGCATAGAAAGCATCCATATCCACATGCACGATCTTGCGCGCGGACTGCGCGGGCGCCTGCCCCGTCATGGCCTCAATCCCGTGGCAAAAACATATATTATGACCGGCGACAATTCGCTATCCCTTCTTGCCCCCGACGGATCCATGACTGCACCCGCCCGCGCCAACACCGACTACTTCGGCCTGACCATTCCTTTCATGAGTTTCATCGGCCTGGTGCCGGAAAGCATCGCGCCCGCTTACGCCCGCACGACGCTGCCGTGGCGCGAAGACTTGACCAACAGCCGCGGCGATGTGCACGGCGGCACGCTGATGAGCGTGCTGGACTTCACCCTGAGCGCCGCCGCCCGCGGCTCCGCCGACGCCACCGAAGGCATGGCCACCATCGACATGAACACCACGTTCCTGTCGCCCGCCACCGGCGATCTGGTCATCGAGGCGCGGTGCCTGCGCCGCGGCGCTTCCATCGCCTTCTGCGAGGGCGATATCCGCCGCACTGACGGCGAACTGGTGGCGCGCGCCACCGCCACCTTCAAGATCATCCGCCGCCGTCCGGGCGGCGACTGACCTAGCCGGGCAGCCTGTCCTACCTGGGCAGGTCGCGCGACGGCTTGACGGGCGGACGCGGATCCAGCGGCATGTACGTGCTGCACGACACCAGCCCGTAGTACACCGCGTCCTGCATGGCGCGCATCGCGGCGGCATCCCACGTGCCCTTGCCCCACATCACGACGCGCACGTCCGTGGACTTCGGGCCCAGCGACTTCAGGTCCACGCGCGACATTTCGCGATCAGAGTACGGCGCCAGCACGCGCACCACACCGGTTTGCGCGCTTTCGTTCAGGTCGGACACGACACGGTAGGCGTTGTCGGTGCTGCGCAGGCAGGCGTTGGACTGGCGGATGACCGCATCGTAGGCGTCCTTGAACGCCACCGGCGCCTTGAATTCGCTGTGCGGCGACGCGCTGTCCGGCGAAATGCCGAGCGAGCAGCCGGCCAGCCCCAGGGCCAGCGCCGAGGCCGCGACCAGATTCCTGTACATGTAAATCTCCAGAAGAATTGCCGCGATTATCCCGCAAACCGCCTGGCGGCATAAGTGGGGCCGGTTCGACACCCCTTGCGCGGCTATGGCATTATCGACCGGCCATTGCAACGCGGATCGACATCACGGAGGTTTCCCTTGTTCTCATTCCTGCGCACCGTCCTGGCGGCCGGCATTGTCGGCGCCTCATTGGGTGCCTGCGCCACGCAGCCGCCTCCTCGCGCCTATCCCCTGAAAGATTTCTTCCGCAACCCGGATCGCGGCTTTTTCCGGCTCTCGGACGACGGCCAGACGCTCTCGTTCATGCAGCCGACCAGCGTGGACGGCAATCCGGCCCGCATGAACATCTATGTGCAGCCCCTGCAAGGCAGCGAGCTCGTCGGCGAGCCGCGCCAACTGACGCGCGAGACCGCGCGCGACATCAGCGCCTACTTCTGGAAAGGCGCGGACGTGGTGCTGTACCAGAAGGATTTTGGCGGTGACGAGAACTTCCACGTCCTGGCCGTCAATGCCAAGACCGGCACGATCACCGACCTGACGCCCTACGAGGGCGTGCGCGCCGGCATCGAAGACGACCTGGAAGACGATCCCGACCACGTGCTGATCAGTCACAACCAGCGCGACCCCGAAGTCTTCGACGTCTACCGCATCAACGTCCACACCGGCGCGGCCGTGCTGGTGGCGCAGAACCCGGGCAACATTGTCGGCTGGCAGACCGACCACGCCGGCAAGGTGCGCGCCGCCGTCGCCAGCGACGGGCTGAACACCACCCTGCTCTACCGCGACGACGAAGCCTCCGACTTCCGCCCCCTCATCACCACCGATTACCGCACCAGCGTCAGCCCCGCGTTCTTCACGTTCGACGACAAGAAGTTCTACGCGCTCAGCAACCGCGGCCGCGACAAGCTTTCGCTCGTCGTCATTGACCCGGCCACGCCGGACGTTGAAGACGTCATCTTCACGCCCGATGCGGTCGACCTGGACGGCGCGGCATTCTCGCGCAAGCGCCGCGTGCTGACCGTCGCGTCCTACCAGACCGACAAGCCGCAATACAAATTCTTCGACGCCGAAACCGAAGCGCTGTACAAGACCCTCGCCGAGCGCCTGCCCGGCTACGACGTCGTCCTGCAGGGCGGCAACCGCGACGAAAACAAGTTCATCGTCGCCGCCTACAACGACCGCACGCCCGGTTCGCGCTACATCTATGACGCGGTGGCCGGCACGCTGACCAAGCTGGCGGACCTGAATCCGGCGATCCCCGAGGCCGACATGTCGCGGGTGCAGCCCATCAGCTACCAAAGCCGCGACGGCCGCACCATCCACGGCTACCTGACGCTGCCTGCGGGCCGCACGCCCAAGAACCTGGCTTGCGTGGTCAACCCGCACGGCGGCCCCTGGGCCCGCGACGGCTGGGGCTACAACCCCGAAGTGCAATTCCTGGCCAACCGCGGATTCTGCGTCCTGCAGATGAACTTCCGCGGCTCCACCGGCTACGGCCGCGACTTCTGGGAAGCGGGCTTCGGACAATGGGGCCTGGCGATGCAGGACGACATCACCGATGGCGTCGAATGGCTGGTCAAGCAAGGCATCGCCGATCCCAAGCGCATCGGCATCTATGGCGCCAGCTACGGCGGCTACGCCACGCTGGCCGGCGTGGCCTTCACGCCGGACCTGTACGCCGCGGCGGTCGACTACGTGGGCGTGTCCAACCTCTTTACGTTCATGAAGTCGATTCCGCCCTACTGGAAGCCGATGCTGGACAAGATGCAGGACATGGTGGGCGACCCGGTGCGGGACCGCGACCGCCTGACCGCCACGTCGCCGGCGCTGCATGCGGACAAGATCCGCACGCCGCTATTCGTGGCGCAAGGCGCCAAGGATCCGCGCGTGAACAAGGACGAGAGCGATCAGATGGTGTCGGCGCTCAAGGCTCGCGGCGTCGATGTGGAATACATGGTCAAGGACAACGAAGGCCACGGCTTTCACAACGACGAGAACAAGTTCGAGTTCTACGAGGCCATGGAGAAGTTCTTGACGGAACACCTCAAGCCGTAGTGCCCGCGGCTTCGGCCTCCAGGGCATTCGTGGCGGCGGCCGGCTGGCCGCCGCCTGCCCGAACCATCCCCCGGCCGCTCCAGGCCATTTCCACCCGGTCGCGCCCCTGTTCCTTGGCCCGATACAACGCCACGTCGGCCCGCGCCAGGATCACGTCGGCGCTATCGCCGGGCTGATAGGACGCCAGCCCCCCGCTCGTGGTCATCTGCACTTCCAACCCCTGCAGGTAAAGCGGCATGTCGCGCAAGGCGTCGCAAACGCGCTGCGCTTGCACCAGCGCGCTCGCCGGATCACAGTCGTACATCAGCAGCACGAATTCCTCGCCGCCCATGCGTCCGAAGCGGTCGCTCGACCGGACCGCGTTCTGCACCACGCGCGCGAAGTGCCGCAGCGCAGTGTCGCCGCCCGCGTGCCCATAGCGGTCGTTGATGGATTTGAAATGGTCGATGTCCAGCACCAGCACCGCCAGCTTCCCGCCGCTGCGCTCGCAACGTTGAAGCTCGCGTTCCAGCTCGTCCAGGATGCTGCGCCGCGAGTAGGCCTGCGTCAGGCTGTCGAACGTCAGCGCGGCCTGCATCTTTTCCGCCTGGCTGGACTGAATCATGAAAAGCAGCGCCAGAAACAGCCCCGGCACCGTGACGGAGCCGCACACGATAAAGAACAGGCCCCACGCCGACGGCTGCAACAACGACACCGGCGCTTCCACGCCCGCGCCGTAGACATACACGCGCAGCGCGTGCAATCCCACCAGCCCGAAGAAGGCCAGCAGCAGGTAGAGCACGACGCCTTTGGTCTGGATGCGCCGCCGCTGCCGGAAGATGACCCAGCCCGTTGCCGCCATCAGCACGCAGGTGTAGCCGGAATACAGCATCATTCGCGACAGCAGGCTGTCGTTGCGATACAGCAGCAGTGCAAAGCCAAACGTGCACAGCGAGCACAACACGGTCGTGCGCAGGATGTGCGGATGCAAGCCGAAGAACTGTCGCACGCCGATGTACACCAGCGCGGCGGACACAGCCCAGGCCGCGTTGGACACCATCACATAGGCCGCGGGCGGCATCATCTCGGCGCACGCGTAGGCCAGCATCGACAGCACGGCCAGCGCATTGGCCGCCATGAACGCGGGCACGCCTTCGACGCCGCGGCCATGAAATGGCAGCAGCAGCGGCAACGCCAGCGCCGTGGCGAGTCCCCACATCAGGAAAAACAAGCTAGTCGTCATGGTTGTTCCGGCTCAGGCCTTCTGGGCCTGCCCCGCCGTTGGGAATTGCAGTTGCACTGGGTTCGCAATAGATAACGCGTTACACGTCAGCATTTTTGATGCTTTTTGTTACCAGAACGACAAAATGACCCACTGCGCGTTTGCCCATCGGGCAACGCGCGCCTGTTCGTTCAGAACCTTTACCGCCCGCGCCAAGACGATCGCACGGCCTGCGACGAAAGAATACGCCAAGGCGCCCGCGCCGTGACGTTCCCTTTGCAGTAATTGACAGTTAACTTACGCAAATATCCGTAAAGTTCCGTGCGTCGACGGCCCAGCCATAAGCGCCGCGACCACGCCCCGCGGGCGTGGCGCGCACATTTGGCGCCGGCATCCTTGCGATCCTCGCGGGCGCCCCTACACGCGCCGCATCTTTGGCAACAGGATGGCCACGACGCCCAGCAGCGGCAGATAGGCGCATAGCTGATAGACATGGCCAATGCTGGTGGCGTCAGCCAGCCGGCCCAGCACCGCCGCGCCCAGGCCGCCCATGCCGAACGCAAAGCCGAAGAACAGCCCCGCGATCATCCCCACCTTGCCCGGCACCAGTTCCTGGGCATAGACCACGATCGCCGAGAACGCCGAGGCCAGCACCACGCCGATGATGACCACCAGCACGCCCGTCCAGAACAGGTTCGCGTGCGGCAGCATCAGCGTGAACGGCGCCACGCCCAGGATCGACACCCAGATCACGATCTTGCGGCCGATGCGGTCGCCGACCGGTCCGCCCACCACGGTGCCCACCGCCACGGCGGCCAGGAACAGAAAGAGATACAGCTGCGCTTCGCGCACCGACAGCGCGAACTTGTCGATCAGGTAGAAGGTGAAGTAGCTGTTCAGGCTGGCCAGATAGAAGTACTTCGAGAACACCAGCACGCCCAGCACGGCCAACGCGCCCATCACCTGATGGCGCGTGAGCCCATTGTCCGCGCCCTCGCGCCGCGCGCGCGGCTTGAGCAGCACGCGGTTCGCGCTGTACCAGCGGCCGATCCAGATCAGCACCCCGATGCCGAACAGTGCCGCCACCGAGAACCACGCCACGCTGCCCTGTCCGTGCGGAATGATGACCAGCGCCGCCAGAAGCGGTCCCAGCGCCGATCCCACATTGCCGCCCACCTGGAACAGCGACTGCGCCAGCCCGTGCCGCCCCCCCGACGCCATGCGCGCCACCCGCGACGACTCGGGGTGAAACACCGACGAGCCGGTGCCCACCAGCACCGCCGCCACCAGCAGCCAGCCGAAGGACGGCGCCATCGACAACAGCAACAGGCCCACCAGCGTGAACCCCATGCCCACCGGCAGCGAGTACGGTTTGGGATGCCGGTCGGTGTACAAGCCGATGAAGGGCTGCAGCAACGACGCGGCAAGCTGGTAGACCAGCGTGATCAGGCCGATCTGCGTGAACGTCAGGCTGAACGAATCCTTGAGCATCGGATAGATGGCGAGCAGGATCGACTGGATCATGTCGTTCATCAGATGCGCCACGCTGATGGTGCCCAACACCTTGAAGGCGGTGGAGGGATCGGACGAGGCGGCCGGTGCCGCGGGCGGAGTGGCAGCCAGGCCGGCGGCGGGATTCTGGGCGGAGTTCATGGGGCGCGCAAGAAGTGGAGGGAAAGCCAGAGGAAAGGACAGCCGGCCAGACGCCGGAACCAGGCCTCAAGTGTAGAAATCCGGCGTCCGCGCGATCTGCCAATTTTCGTCGCCAAAGTGACAAAATAGGCGCACTGCGCTTTTGGGCGTGCCCTCATCCTCTTGCCGGAAGTGACACCATGGTCGTGCGCCCCGCCCCCGATCCCGCGCGCAGCATCAATGCCCAGGACTACCAGCATCGCCCGCGCGTCGTGACGGCAATGGCCAAGGAATTTCCCGCGGGCGCGCAGACCGGCTCGCATTCGCACCCCCGCGCGCAGCTCATCTACGCCATCGAAGGCGTGATGCGCGTCACCACGCCCAGCGGCTTCTGGGCCCTGCCGCCGCTGCGCGCGCTCTGGGTGCCGGCCGGCGTGCCGCACGGCGTGGACATGGTGGGCGCGGTCTCCATGCGTTCGCTCTACATCCAGGCCGAAGCGGCCGCGGGCTACTGGCCCCAGTGCCAGGTGATCGAGGTAAGCGGCCTGTTGCGCGAATTGATCCTGGCGCTGACAGCCGAGCCCATCGACTACCCGCTCGGGGGACGGATCGAACAGATCGCCGGATTGATCCTGGCCGAACTGGCCGCGGCCCGTGTCGTGCCGATTCAGATCCCCTGGCCGCGCGACCGGCGCCTGCAAGCCATTTGCGCGGCCATCCTGGACCAGCCCGGGCTGCAGCGCGGCATCGACGGCTGGGGCAGCGAGATCGGCGCCAGCGGCCGCACATTGATCCGATTGTTTCAAAGCGAACTGGGGCTGAACTACCGCCAATGGGTGCAGCAGGTGCGCCTGGCCGACGCCGTGTGCCGCCTGTCGCTGGGCGAGCCCGTCGCGCGGATCGCCGCGGACCTTGGCTACCGTAGCGCCAGCGCGTTCTCGGCCATGTTCCGCCGCGCGCTGGGCGCGCCGCCGCAGCGCTACCTGCAATCCGTCCCCGGCGCCGGAAACCCCTGACATAAAGCTGAATTCCTCCTGGGCGGGCAGATTTCGTTACCGAAACCTTATTGCGCCCTGGGCGGTCTATAGCGTTCTGACCTAGAATCGCCTGCAATGAGCACCCCCCAGCAATCCTCCGCCAACCCGGGCGGCAAATCGGGCCTCCCCTGGAAACCTCTCCTGGTCAAAGCGGGCATCGCAGCCGCCGGCGCAGCCGTGTGCGGCGCCATCCTGCTCGGCCTCGCGCTGGCCCTGGCGTGGCCCAGCCTGCCCGACCTGCACGCAATGACCGACTACCGGCCGCGCGTGCCGCTGCGCGTCTATACCGCGGACAAGGTCTTGATCGGCGAATACGGCGAAGAGCACCGCAACGTGCTGCGTTTCGACGAGATCCCCCCGGTAATGCGCCAAGCCGTGCTGGCGGCCGAGGACGACCGTTTCTACAGCCACGGCGGCGTCGACTGGATGGGCGTTGCGCGCGCCGTGCTGACCAACATCGTCAAGGGCTCCAAGTCCCAGGGCGGCAGCACGATCACGATGCAGGTTGCGCGCAACTTTTATCTGTCGTCGGAGAAGACCTACTCGCGCAAGTTCTATGAATTGCTGCTGACGTTCAAGATCGAATCCGAGCTCACCAAGGACCAGATCCTCGAGCTCTACATGAACCAGATCTACCTGGGCCATCGCGCCTATGGTTTCGCGGCCGCCTCGCGCACGTACTTCGGCAAGCCGCTGTCGGAGGTCACCCCGGCCGAAGCCGCGATGCTGGCCGGCATTCCCAAGGCGCCCTCGCGCTTTAACCCCATCACCAACTTCCCGCGCGCGGAAATCCGCCAGCATTACGTGCTGGGCCGCATGAAGACGCTGGGCTACCTGACGCCGGAGCAGACCGAAGAGGCCCTGAACCAGCGCCTCACGATCCGCGGCTCGGACGGCAGCAGCGCGCGCGGCTTCGCGGTGCATGGCGACTATCCGGCCGAGCTGGCCCGGCAACTGATGTACGGCGTCTTCCAGGAAAACACGTACTCGCAGGGCATCGACGTCTACACCACGATCGATTCCAAGGCCCAGGAAGCCGCCTACCGCGCCGTGCGCGACGGCATCATCGATTACACGCGGCGTGCCGTCTATCCGGGTCCTGAAGACCAGGTCGACCTGCCCGACGGCGTGGAAAAGGATCCGCAGGCGCTCGACGAGGTCCTGGATGGCGTGCAGGAAAAGTCGCCCGACAGCGAAGACCTGCTCGCCGCCGTCGTGCTGGCCGCCAGCCCCACCGAAGTCACCGTGGCGCGCAGCGGACGCGACATCATCACGATCTCGGACAAGAAGGCCCTGGCGGTTGTCGCCCGCGCGCTCAACCCCAAGGCCAGCGACACCCAGCGCATCCGCCGCGGTTCCGTCGTCTACATCCACAAGAACGGCGACAACTGGGAAATCATCAACATGCCGGCGCTGCAGGCCGCGCTGGTGTCGATGGTGCCGCAGGATGGCGCCATCCGCGCCATGATCGGCGGCTTTGACTTCAATCGCGGCCACTTCAACCGCGTGACGCAGGCCTGGCGCCAGCCCGGTTCGAACATCAAGCCGTTCGTCTACGCGGCCGCGCTGGAACGGGGCCTGACGCCCGCCACGCAGATTTCCGACCAGCCCTTCATGCTGACGGCCGAGCAGACGGGCTCGAAGGCCTGGCAGCCCAAGAACGACGGCAACAAGTACGAACCCATGCTAACCCTGCGCCAGGGCCTCATGCGGTCCAAGAACATGGTGTCGATCCGCATCCTGCAGGCGATCTCCCCGCAATATGCCCAGGACTACCTGACGCGCTTCGGCTTCGACAAGTCGCGCTGGCCGGCCGTGCTGCCGCTTGCCCTGGGCGCGGGCGGCGCCACGCCGCTGCAGGTCGTCAATGGCTACAGCGTGTTCGCCAATGGCGGCTATCGCGTGACGCCCTACCTCATCGACCACGTCACGGACCGCTCCGGCAACGTGCTGATGAAGGCCCAACCCGTCGTGGCCGGCGATGCGCAGGCGCGCGCCATCGACCCGCGCACCGCCTGGGTCATGGACGACATCCTGCGCGACGTCACCGTCAACGGCACCGCCGCCCGCGCGCACCAGGTGCTCAAGCGCAACGACATCGGCGGCAAGACCGGCACCACCAACGACGCCGTCGACGTCTGGTTCTCGGGCTTCACGCAGACCCTGGCCACCACCGTGTGGATGGGCTTTGACCAGCCCAAGTCGCTGGGCACCAACGAGTTCGGCAGCGGCCTGGCGCTGTCCACCTGGCTGGACTACATGCAGCCCGTGCTCAAGGACGTTCCGCAGGCCAAGCCGGCGCCCCGTCCCGATGGCCTGCTGGTGGACAACGGCGAGTACTACTTCTCCGAATTCCCGCCCGGCCAGGCCGTGGCCTCGCTGGACCTGTCTTCCGGCGACGCGCTCACCGATTTCCTGAACAACAATCGCTCGACGGATGGCGTCGACACCTCGGTCAAGCCGCTGCCTCCGGGCGGCGCCGCGGCCCCGCAAGACAGTCCGATCCAACCGCCGCTGATGCCGATCCCGGTACCGCGCGCGGACGCCGCGCCCGGCCCGCAGGCG
The DNA here is from genome assembly GCF_006715415.1 of Achromobacter sp. SLBN-14. Lineage (NCBI taxonomy): Bacteria > Pseudomonadati > Pseudomonadota > Betaproteobacteria > Burkholderiales > Alcaligenaceae > Achromobacter > Achromobacter sp. SLBN-14. The sequence goes on from NZ_VFNE01000001.1 coordinate 298,274, forward strand.
CAGGCCATGCCCGCCGCGGGCGGCGTGCAGCCGCCGGCCCTGCCTGCCGCGGTTGCGCCGACCGACTCGGCCGGCGTAAGCGCCAGCGCCGTCACCAGCCCCGGCACGGTGACCGCCCGGCCGCTGTAAGCGCCGCGCATCACGCAAAACGGGCGCCTCGGCGCCCGTTTTTCTTTTGGGACCCGCCCCCGCTACTCGGCGGCCGCGGCCTCGGTCACGACTTCGCGCGGCCACGCCTGCAGGGATTCCAGATTCAGAAAGGTGAAGTAGCCGCCATTCCAGCCTTCGGTGTCGATGTGATACACATTGCCCAGCGCAAGCGGCGATGCCACCGGGGTATGCCCCGCCACCACCGCCCTGACGCCCAGGATGCCGGTGCGGTCCATCTGGCGCAGGCGGTCGCGCGACCACTGGCACGCCGCGCTGGTGCGTTTGTAGCGGTCCTGCAACGCGGACTCCAGCCTGGGCCAGAACAGCACCGGGCAATCGGCATGCAGAAGTCCGACCGCGCCCGACGACGTTTCGACCTCGATGGCAATGGGCAGCCGGGTGAAGGCCTCGGCAAACACCGCTTGCCGCTCGGCAGGCAAATCCAGAAACCAGCCACCCCCGTAACCGCGCCAGTTCTGCACGTCCACTTGCCCGGTGCGCACGTGGCGAATCGCGTAGTCCTCGTGATTGCCTTGCACCGCGTAAAACCACGGCTTTGCCAGCCAGTCCAGCGCGGCTTCGTTCTCGGGCCCGCGGTCGACCAGGTCGCCCACGGAAAAAAGCCGATCGAAGGCGGGGTCGAACCCCAGTTCATCCAGCGCCTGTTGCAGACGCGAAAAATGGCCGTGCACGTCGCCCACCGCAAAATCGCGGCCGGCTTCATTGCGCGGGACCTTGAGAAAACGCTGCTCCATGATGATTCGGGTATGCCGCAAGGAAAAATCTGACCCTTCTTTTTAACCCGCTTTGCTCTGTCCCCACGGCCAGCCCGGACGCCGAAAGGGTCAAATAGCGTTACGAGAATCGCTCTTGTTCGTGATAATGTTTCCTCCTTTCCCGTTCCGTTCTTGAGGGGGTAGCGCCTGGCCGCTCCCCCGCCGTCGCCATGACCGCCGCGTCCACCATCAAAACCTGGTATCTGGTCCATAAATGGACCAGCCTGGTCTGCACGATCTTCTTGCTGATCATCTGTCTCACCGGCCTGCCGCTCGTGTTCCATCACGAGATCGAGCACTGGCTGGACGATGCCAAGCCGCTATCGGAGGTGCCTGCCGGCACGCCGCCCGCCAACCTCGACAAGCTTGTGGCGAGCGCCCGCGAGATGTACCCGAACGAGGTCGTCGACTACCTGTTCTTCGACCCCGACGAACCGCAGGTCTTCGTCGGCATGGCCAAGACGCCGGGCGACGGGCAGGCTTCGGGCCATGCCATCCGCATGGACGCGCGCACGGGCGACGTGCTGCTCGACGGCCCGCTCTACACCGAAGACAAGTTTTCGTTCATGGGCGTCATGCTGGCGCTGCATGTGGACCTTTTCGCGGGGCTGGCGGGCGAGCTGTTCCTGGGCTTCATGGGCCTCTTGTTCTGCGTGGCCATCGTGTCGGGCGTCGTGCTGTACGGCCCCTTCATGAAGAAACTGGAATTCGGCACCGTGCGCGCTACGCGCTCGACACGCCTGAAGTGGCTGGACCTGCACAACCTGCTGGGCATCGTCACACTGGTCTGGGCGTTCGTGGTGGGTGTCACCGGCGTCGTCAACGAACTGTCCACGCCGCTCTTCCGGCTATGGCAGTCCACCGAACTGCCGCGCGTCCTGGAACCCTACAAGGGCCAGCCCATCCCGACGCAGCTGGCATCGGCGCAACTGGCGGCAGACACCGCGCGCAAGGCCATGCCCGGCAACGAGGTTTCGTTCATTTCATTCCCCGGCAACGCCTTCGGCAGCCCGCAACACTTCATCGCCTGGATGCGCGGCGACACGCCGCTGACGTCCAAGCTGAATACGCCCGTTCTGATCGACGGCCGGACCGGCGAACTGACGATGGTCGCGCGGATGCCGTGGTACCTGACCGCGCTTGAAGTCTCGCGGCCGCTGCATTTCGGCGATTACGGCGGCCTGCCGCTCAAGATCATCTGGGCGCTGCTCGACCTGGTCACCATCGTGGTGCTGGTCAGCGGCCTGTACCTGTGGCTGGCCCGCCGCCGCGCCACCGAGGCGCGCATCAACGACCTCATCAAGAAACACCAGGCAGCCGCCGCCCCGCAAAGGACGCCCGCATGAGCCAGTTCAAAGGCAAAGGCGGCCGCGGCTTCCTGTTCGTGTGGGGCATGCCGATCCTGCTGGGCGCCCTCAGCATCTTCGGCCTGCTGGCCGCCCTACTGGGCACCGGCGCGTGGCACTGGGCGTCATGGACTGCCCTCACCATTCTGCTCGTGGTGATCCTGCGCTACTGGGTTTTCCCGCTCGATCACTAGCCGGCCGCTTGCCGGCGCAATCGGGCGGTCCAGGACGGCCGCGCGGCCCCGCTCGCCGCGCCCGCCGTGCCCGCGCCGCTCGTTACGCGAACTTCTCTGGGTCCGGCCCCAGCCGCGGGCCTTCCTTGATGCCGTCGATGGCCGCCATGTCCTCCGGCGACAGTTCGAAGTCGAACACGTCGATATTTTCGCGGATACGCGCCGGCGTGATGGACTTCGGAATCACGACCAGGTCGTGCTGCAGATGCCAGCGCAGCGTCACCTGGGCCGGCGACTTGCCGTGCTTTTGCGCCAGATCCAGGATCACCTTTTCCTTCGTGATGTTGCCCTGCGCAAGCGGGCTCCAGGATTCGGTCACGATGCCATGCCGGGCATGGAAGGCCCGCAGCGCGGCCTGCGTGAATCCGGGATGCAGCTCGATCTGGTTGACGGCGGGCGTGACGCCCGACGCGTCGATCAGGCGTTCCAGATTCGCTTGCGTGAAGTTCGACACGCCGATCGATCGCGCGCGGCCATCTTCCTTCATCTCGATCATAGCCCGCCAGGCGTCCAGGAACTTCTCGCTGCCGGCCACCGGCCAGTGAATCAGGTACAGGTCCACGTACGCCAGGCCCAGCTTCTCCAGACTTTCGTCCATCGCCTTGTGCGCGTCGTCGTAGCCATGCCTGTCGTTCCACAGCTTGGTCGTGATGAACAGGTCCTTGCGCGCCACGCCGGCCGACCGCAAGCCCGCACCCACGCCCGCCTCGTTGCCATAGATGGCTGCCGTATCCACCGACCGGTAACCTGCCGCCAGCGCTTCCTTCACGCTGGAGGCGGCCTGATCGTCAGGCACCTGCCACACGCCCAGGCCCAACTGCGGAATCTTGCCTCCGTCGTTCAATTTCACTGCGGGTACCTTCGCCATAAGACCCTCCATAGCATGCAACGCCACCGCGGCGCGGCGAAAACGCGCCCGGTCGCGTAACCAGGGGAGCAGCCGGCCGGCCCCCCGGTTGGAAGAGAAAGAAACGGGCCCGACGCGCTGCGCCCGTGTCGCGATACCGCCTTGACGCCCCTGGTCAAGGTGCACCCGTGCCCAGGGGTTAAGCCTCAAATAGTACCGCTGGTGCTCCATAATGCCCTGCAAACGGCTTAACTCCCCTGGTGGAGCCCGCCTCAACCACGGCATCCCGACCCATGAATCCTCCTGAAACGCGGCCCGGCAAGGGCGGCGGTCTTGCCACGCTTCGCACCCTCTTTCCCTACCTGTGGCCGCCCGGCAAGACCGGCCTGAAGCTGCGCGTGGTGGCGGCACTGCTGTGCCTGTTCGCCGCCAAGGCCGCGACCGTCTACGTGCCCCTGCTGTACAAGCAGGCGGTGGACGAGCTGGGCAAGGGCGCGCCCGGCACGGTGACCGTGCCGCTTGGGCTCATCCTGGCCTACGGCACCGCGCGCGTCCTGTCGCTGCTGTTCTCCGAACTGCGCGACGCGATCTTCGCGCGGGTCGGCCAGCATGCGATCCGTTCCGTCGGCCTGCAGATCTTCCGTCACCTGCACAGCCTGGCGCTGCGCTTTCACCTGGCGCGCCAGACCGGCGGGCTGAACCGCGCCATCGAACGCGGCACCAAGGGCATCCAGACGCTGCTGTCGTTCCTGCTGTTCAACATCCTGCCCACGTTCTTCGAAATCAGCCTCGTCTGCGTCGTGCTGTGGAAGATGTTCGATGGCTGGCTGGCGCTGGCCACCGGCGCCACGGTCGTCCTCTACATGGCCTACACCCTGGCTGTGACCGAATGGCGCACCAAGTTCCGGCGCCAGATGAACGAAACCGACTCCGAGGCCAACACCAAGGCCATCGAAAGCCTGCTGAACTACGAAACGGTCAAGTATTTCGGCAACGAAGAACACGAGGCCCGGCGCTACGACGCTTCGCTCACCCGCTACGAACGCGCCGCCGTTCGCAGCCAGGTCAGCCTGTCGATCCTGAACGTGGGCCAGGCCGCCATCATTTCCGTGGGGCTGACTCTGGTGATGTGGATGGCGGCCAACGGCATCGCCGAGGGCCGCTATACGCTGGGGGACTTCGTGCTGGTCAACACCTATCTGTTGCAGCTCTACACGCCGCTCAGCTTCTTCGGGTTCATCTACCGCGAAATCAAGCAGGCGCTGATCGACATGGAGCGCATGTTCGAGCTGCTGGGCCAGGACCGCGAAGTGGCCGACCGCCCGGGCGCCACGCCGCTGCAGGTCTCGGGCGGCGCCGTCGAATTCCGCGACGTGCATTTCGGCTATGACCCGCGCCGCGCCATCCTGAAGGGCGTCAGCTTTTCCATTCCCGCTGGCAAAACGGTGGCCGTGGTCGGCACCTCGGGCGCCGGCAAGTCCACGATCGCGCGCCTGCTGTTCCGCTTCTATGACGCGGACAGCGGCGCCATCCTGATCGACGGCCAGGACGTGCGCGACGTCACGCAGGCCAGCGTGCGCGCGGCGATCGGCGTCGTGCCGCAGGACACCGTGCTGTTCAACGACACCATCCGCTACAACATCGGCTACGGGCGGCCCGGCGCCACGGACGCGGAAATCGAGGCCGCCGCGCGCCTGGCGCACATCCACGACCTCATCCTGACCATGCCGGACGGCTACGATACCCTGGTGGGCGAGCGCGGCCTGAAGCTGTCGGGCGGCGAAAAGCAACGCGTCGCGATTGCCCGCACCATCCTCAAGAATCCGGCCATATTCCTGTTCGACGAGGCCACCAGCGCCCTGGACACCCATACCGAACGCGAGATCCAGGCCAACCTGCGCGAGGTCAGCCAGGGCCGCAGTACGCTGATCATCGCGCACCGCCTGTCCACGGTGGCCGACGCGGACGAGATCATCGTGCTGGCAGACGGCCGCATCGTCGAGCGCGGCCGTCATCCGCAACTGCTCGCCCAGGGCAGCATCTACGCCGGCATGTGGACCCGCCAGCAGGAAAGCGCACGGTCCGCGCCCGCGGATTGACAAGCCGCGCCCCCTGTCCGAACATCGCACCCTTTGATAGCCAGGCCTCCCATGCAGGATTCCCCCACCCTTCCCGAAGTGCTCGTCTGCGCCGCCGGCGACCTGGTCAACGGCGGCCTGGGCGTGAAGGTGCCCGTGACCGATGGCGCGGGCCGCACCACCGCCTTCTTCGTGCGCTACCAGGATCAGGTGCACGGCTACCTGAACCGCTGCGCCCACATCGGCGTGGAGCTCGATTGGGAAGGCAGCTTCTTCACCCGCGCGGGCGACCTCATCATGTGCGCCCGCCACGGCGCCACCTACCAGCCCGACACGGGCGTTTGCGTGGGCGGGCCCTGCAAGAACGGACGCCTGACCACGCTGGCCGTCACCGAGCGCGACGGCAGCGTCTTCTGGCAGCCCGCCGGCAAGATCCAGCCGCTGGACGCAGCCGACTGATCCCATCGCCAGGCGGCCCGCCGCGCGGGGGCCGGGGGCCTTACGCCCGGGCCGGCACCGCCGCCGCCGGTTCCTCGCGCTCGGCATAGCGCCGCGCCAATACCGCGCAAACCATCAGCTGCATCTGATGAAAGATCATCAGAGGCAACACCACCACGCCCATCTGCGACGTGCCAAACAGCACCGTCGCAAGCGGAATGCCCGACGCCAGCGACTTCTTCGATCCGCAAAAGACCAGCGTAATCTCGTTCTCCTTGGTCATCCCCAGCTTGCGGCTGCCCCACGTCGTGATCACCAGCACCGATCCCAGCAGCAAGGCGTTCACCAGCACCATCGTGGCCAGGTCGATGGCCGGAAACGCGTGCCAGATGCCTTGCGCGACGGCTTCGCTGAACGCGGTGTAGACGGCCAGCAGGATCGAGCTGCGGTCGACCTTGGACAGCGTGCGGCTGTTGCGCAGCGCCCACGCCCCGATCCACGGCCGCAGCAGGCTGCCCACCGCGAACGGCAGCAACAGCTGCAACAGGATGCGGCCGGCGTCGGCCAGACCATGCCCGCCGCCCTGGCGATGCAGCAAAACGGCCACCAGCAGCGGCGTCAGCACGGTGCCCAACAGGTTGGAGGCCGTCGCCGCGCAGATTGCACCCGGCACGTTGCCCCGCGCCATCGAGGTAAAGGCAATCGAGGACTGCACGGTGGAAGACAGCGTGCAGACGAACAGCACGCCCAGCCACAGCGACGGCGTCAGCAGTCCGGGAAACAGGGCGCGCAGGCCCAGCCCCAAGGCGGGAAACAGCAGGAAGGTGCAGGCCAGGATCAGCCCGTGCAAGCGCACGTCCTTCACGCCGGACACGATGGCGTCCGTGGACAACCGCGCCCCATGCAGGAAGAACAGCAGCGAAATCGCCACGTTGCTGGCCACCATCATGAACGTCGCGCCCTTGCCCACCGCCGGGAAAAAGCTGGCGAACGCCACGGTGGCGATCAGGATGAGCGTGAATTGGTCGGGCAGAAAGCGGCGCATGGCAGGGACGTGTCGAAGAAAATGCGCCCACTATAGGCGCGCCCCTTGCCATCGTGAAGGCCACTGGGTACTTTAACTGTCATCGGCATTTCCTATGACCAGACCGCGCCCATGCTCAATCCCCTGTGGCTCAAGACCTTCGCAGCCGCCGCCGGCGCGCCAAGCTTCACCGAGGCCGCGCGCCGGCTGGGCCTGACCCAGCCCACCGTCAGCGAACACATCCGGCAACTCGAATCGGCCGTGAATCGCCGGCTGTTCCAGCGCGACACGCATTCGCTCGCCCTGACCAGCGATGGCCGCAGCCTGCTCGTGCATGCCGAAATCATCCTGGCCGCCCACGAAAAAGCCGAACGCCTGTTCGATGCGCCGCGGCTGCGCGGCCGGATACGGCTCGGCACCTCGGACGATCTGGCGATGGGTCCCCTGCCCGACGTCCTGGCGGCGTTCCGGCTTGCGCATCCCGAAGTGGAGCTGGACCTGACCATCGGCGTCACCAGCGAGCTCTACAAGCTGCTGGACGACAACCGCCTGGATGTGATGATCGGCAAGCGCCGGCGTGGCGACCGCCGCGGCCAGACGCTGCACAAAGAGGCGCTGCTGTGGCGCGCCAAGGAAGGCTTGCGGATCGTGCCCGACGAACCGCTTCCGCTGATCCTGCTGCGCGAACCCAGCGTCACACGCACGCTGACGCTGGACGCGCTGGCGCGCGCCGGACGCAGCTGGCAGATCGTCTGCACCAGCACCAGCTACGCAGGCTGCCAGGCGGCCGCGCGCGCGGGATTGGGCATCACCGTCCAACCCTCGCACCTGTCCACCGCCGGCCTGTCGGCGCCCGCGGGCGCGGCCAACCTGCCCGCGCTGCCGCCGGTGGAATTCATCGTGATCTCGGCCCCGGCGCCGGGCAAACCCACCCGCGCGCTGATCGACATCCTCATGCGCAGCACCCTGACCTGACCCGCCTGACGGCAGCCTACTCGGGCAACGGATCCGGCACGCCGTCCGCATCCACGGACTTCACGCGGTCCAGCGCATTGCGCGCCGCCGACATGGCTTCGATCGTGCTGCGAAAGCGCCGCGAAAGGAATATCTCGAAGGCCTGGCTTTCCGGCTCGGGCGCAGCAGCTTCGGCGACGGGCTCGGCGCCATCGGCAGGCGCAGGCGCTCCGGCGGCCTTCACGGGCAGGCGCCGCGTCTCCAGAAACGCGCGTGCGGGGATGCGCCCCTCGGGCTGGGTCGCATAGGCGACCACTGAAAATCCATCGATGATCTTCTCGGACATTGCGGTTTCCTTGGGCGCGATCGAGCGGGCGCGCCGACACGTTCACAACGGCTTGCCCCAAGAAAACTTAAGCCGGGACCGGCGCGGGGTTCCGCCCTGCGCGCCGGTTATTCAAACGACTCTATTTTGTCGACGTGACCGCTTGCGCGCGCACGCGCACATAGGCCGCCACCTGTTCCAGCACATGCGACAGATCCGCGCGCAACGCATCAAAACCCGCGTTGCGTTCACGCGTGGCTTCGTCCATGTAGAGCGGACGGCGGATCTCAACCTGCAGGCTGTGGCGGTTCAGCGCGGGCTGGCCAATCTGCGCGATCAGCTGCACGCCCTTGTACGGGTCGTTGCGCGCCACCGTGTAGCCCTTGTCGCGCAGCGCCGTCTCGATCAGCGCAATGAACTCCGGCTCGCACGTCGTGCCGTCGCGGTCGCCCAGCACGAAGTCGGCAAGCGGATGTTCGCTCTGGCGTCCCAGCCGCTCATAGGCGTCGTTCGGCATCGAATGCAGATTCAGGTGCCATACCGCGCCGAAGCGCTCGTGGACGTGCCGGATCGCCGTGGCCAAGGCCGCGTGATAAGGCTCGTAGTACGCCTGGATGCGATGCCGCACCTGCGCCAGCGTCAGCTTGCGGTCGTAGATCGGCGTGGCCTTGTCCATGCGGCGCCAGATCAGACCCTTGCCCAGGCGCGTCTTTTCGCCGGGGTCCAGCGGCTCGGGCCAGGGCTCGGCCAGCAGCTCCGGATCCAGATCCTGCAAGGTGCGGTTCGGGTCGATGTAGACGCGCGGAAAATTGGCCGCGACCAGCGTCGCGCCCAGCGCGGGCGCCGCCGACCACAACGCGTCCACGTGCGTGTCCTCGCCCTGGCGCAATTGCGCCAGCGTGGCCGAGGCGCCGAAGTCATCGGGATAGCGCTCGCCGCTATGCGGCGAATCACAGACCAGCGGCAACGCGGGCCCGGTGGGTTCATGCACGGAAACAGCGGGGAAGTCGGCGGTCGTCATCGTTCAATCAGCCTGGATGTTGGCGGTCTTGGCCACTTTTGCATAGCGGGCCAGGGCCTGGTCGATCTGCACCTGGAATTCTTGCGGCGTCGTGGGCATCAGCGTACCACCCACGTCTTCGGCCTTCTTGCGGAATTCCGGATCTTCCATCGCGGCGCGGACGGCCTTGTTCAGACGCTCCACCACGGCCTGCGGCGTGCCGGCCGGCGCGACCAGGCCGAACCAGCCGCCGGTGCCCATGTCGGGATAGCCCAGCTCGATGTAGGTGGGCACGTCGGGCAGCAGCGGCGAGCGCTCGGCGCCCAGCACTGCCAGCGGACGCAGCTTGCCGCCCAGCACCTGCGGCAGCGTCGACGACAGGTTGTCCGTGATCGCGTCCACCTGCCCGCCCATCACATCGTTCAACGCCGGCCCCGCACCCCGGTACGGCACGTGCAGCAGCTTGATGCCGGACAGCATCATGAAATTCTCGATGTTCACGTGCCCCAGCGAACCCACGCCCGGCGACGCGAAGCTGTAGCGCTCGGGCGCGCCCTTGGCCAGCGCGACGAATTCGGCCATGTTCTTGGCCGGGACATTGGGGTTGATCGCGAAGATGCTGGGCACGGCCAGCACGTTGGCCACCGGCACGAAATCCTTGACCGGGTCGTAGTTCATCTTGCGGAACACCGCCGGATTCGACCCGTGCGTGCTCATGGTCGCCATGCCGATCGTGTAGCCGTCCGGCGTGGACCGGGCCACCTGTTCCATGCCCAGCGATCCGCCGGCGCCCGCCTTGTTCTCAACGACGATGGTCTGCTTCAGGTCGTGGCCCGCGTACTCGGCCACAAGCCGCGCCACGATGTCGGTCGACCCGCCCGCGGCAAACGGCACCACCAGCTTGATCGGACGCGCGGGATAGTCGGCGGCATGCGACATGCCGGCAAAGGACAACGTGGCAAACATGCCGGCGAGCGCAAAGCGCGCGGACCGGCCAAAAAGACGGCGGGACATGAGGCGACTCCTGGGTTGTCGTGCTGAAGGCCGCCAGTGTCCAAACTTTACGATCCCCTTTCAAACGACTATATTGCACTCCTTCATTACCAAAGGTCATGCTAGATGCGCCTGCATTCGCCCTCGATGTCCGAGCTGCATGCCTTCGTGACCGCGGCCCGGCTGGGCAGCTTCACCCAGGCTGCAGAGGTGCTGTGCGTGACCCAGGGCGCCATCAGCCGCGCCATCTCGCGCCTGGAGGCGCACTTCGGCCAGCCGCTCATGCACCGCAACGCTCACGGCCTGACGCTGACCGAGACCGGCCGCAAGCTGTACGACGGCGCACAGGCGCCCCTGCATGCGATCGAAGCGCTCAGCACGGAATTGCGCGCTGACGACCGCCGGCTTCGCCTGACCCTATCCTCGGTGCCCACGCTGGCCAGCGCGTGGCTCGTGCCGCGTCTGCCGGACTTCCACCAGCGCCACCCGGACATCCAGCTCGGTTTCTCGGCCTACCGCCGCAACGAAGACTTCTCCGGCGCCACGCCGGATGCGAGCATCCTGTCGGGCACGCCCGACCAGTGGCCGGGCTGGCACGCGGACTACGTCATCGGCCGCGAAATGGTCGTGATCTGCCACCCCGGGCGTCTGGCGGCACGCCAGGCCAAGGGCCTGTGGAGCACGCCGCAGGGCTTGTTGGGCGAGCCCCTGCTGTATCACACCAATGGCCGGGAAAACTGGGCCCAATGGTTCGCCGCGGCCGGCGTGCCTCGCGCCAGCGTCACGTTGTCGAACGGGTTCGATCAGGTATCGATCCTGATCCGTGCGGTCATGGCCGACATGGGCATCGCTGTGTTGCAACGCTGCCTGGTCCGAGACGAACTGCAGGCTGGCCGCGTCGCCGCCCCCTTCCCGGAACTGGCCATCCGTATCGACCGCGGCTACCACCTCTGCGCGCCCGCACAGCGGCGCGACCACTACGCCCTGGGGTGTTTCCGCCAATGGCTGCTGGAAACCGCCAGCCTGGATCCTGATGTCATGGCGGCCGACGCTCCCGCCTGAGACTCAAGCGCCATCGTGCGGGGAATGCCGCGTATGCAACCAAAAGCAACGGGCCCCATAAAGGGGCCCGTGTCGTACGAGTTGCCGGCGGATCCGGTCAGGGCGCGAGCTTGAAGCCCAGGTCCACGCCCCACTTGTCGGTCTCGCGCAGCCATTTCGCGCCGCAATTCAGGCAGCGGAAGTGGTCTTCGCGGCTTTCCTCCCGGCCCTTCTGCGTTGGGTTGGTAAATCCTTGATGTCCCAAGTGCGAATGCGGCGCAACACCGGCAAGGCCTGGATTAATGCGTTGGCAAGCCAAACACATAACGCTCATTGATGCTTCCCCACAAACAGTGTTAGCAAATTGTAAGGGATTTCACCAATGTCTTTCTATTAATTCGCCCTCAACTTGGGAATAAAAATTGTTAACGTGATTAGGATACAACGTTTTGTAACGCGGTCAGGCAGGTCGCCAAGTGATAAGGCGAGGTCGACGGCATGTCGGCCCGCGTCACGTTGCCCTTCGCATCCAGGCATTCATGCCAGCCGCCCGGATGCAGAAACCGCTCGCGAAAGCTTGCCAGGGCCGTTTGCAGTGCCGGCAGATCGCCCATCACGGCCAAGACCCTCAGGTATTCCGTCTGCGCCCAGATCCGGCGCGTATCGTCCGCCACGGCTCCCGATTCATCCAGCGACGCGATCACGCCGGCGGCATCCACGCCATGGGCGCGCGACCATTGCACGGCGCGCGGCAATGTTTCGGCGAGATCCAGGCCTTCGAACACCTGCGCCGATTCGTGCACGAGGGACAGCCATTCGAACTGATGACCCGGCTCCAGCCGGTTGCCTGCGCTACCCTGCAACGCCTCGGATACGCATTGCGTGGGCGCGTGGACGAAGAACTGGCTGACGCCTTGCGCAAGCTCGCGCAGGTGCTGCGCAAACCCAGCCGGTTCGGCAACCTGCGCCGCCGCCAGATAGGCTTCGGTCAGGTGCATCATGGGGTTTTGCGCCGGCGGCTTCAAAGGTTGGGAAAAGTCCGCGCTCAGCGCCGCGTGGTACAGCGAATCCGAGGTCTTGAAACGCGCCTCGATTGTGCGCGCCGTGGCCAGCATCAGCTTGCGCGCCTGCGCATTGCGGCTGCGCTGGAAATACGCCGACGCGGCCAACACGATGAACGCGTGCGTATACAGGTCCTGGGTATCGTCCAGCGGCCGAGCCTGCGCGTCGACGCTATAGCGCCAACCGCCATGCTCGTCCTGAAAAACACGACGCAGGGATTCGAAGAGGCGATCAGCGTGCTGCGCGGCCGCCTGGCCAGGCGCCTGGGCAAAAACATAAAGCTGGCGCGCGCACGCCATGGCGCGATAACGCGTCGCGGGCAGCGGTTCACCGCTGGCAGCGTCCAAGGATTCGTAAGGCAGTCCGAGCGCGTCGTTGAAGCCGCGGTCCAACCACATGGGCAACACGACAGAATCAAAATGCGCCCGCAGCGCGCGGATATCATCCGCAAGAAAGGAATTGGTCTGTGCGGCAGTCATCTTGGAATGGCGCAAACCCGACGAGGGCCCCAGGTTTTGGAGCAGCAACGATAACCGAAATCGTCGCCGCCATCTCGCAGGAATCCGCCACGTGCTCATGCACACACAGACCGGTCGTGCCGATCAGCTCCGTCCAGGGTGCAAGCCCTATCGGAAGATATTTTCCTCTACCCAGTTTTGCGCGAAGATTTCCGCGCGATCACGAGCTTCGTCCAACGAAGCGCAGTTGCCCAAGTGGGAAAACGCGGCATCCACTTCGGTGCCGCCCTCAGCCGTAACCGTCAGCAATACGCCATATCCGCCGGTGTCCATGGCCGCTGTGGAAACGTCGATCAGTACTTCCTGGTCACGATGCTGCATGTGCTACCTCCCAGTCGGTTACCTAAACGCGCGAACCACGCGTGACGTGCAACAGGACAAAATTTCCCGCGCAAGACAATAGACCTTCAAACGTCACGCAAAGTTCATCTTACTGGCGAGACGCCGGGCCCGATACGACGGAAAGATGTCAATTCGCACATTCCGTCTCAGGATATGCCGGACGGCACAGGGGCGGCGGCGAGGCGCACGAAATACTGCGAAAACATTCGCAACCATGCGGTAATTTCGTTGCCGCCTTGGGCACGCGAACGCTGGCATGGTGCGTAGCCGGCGATTGCCGCAAATGTGCGACGACCGCAAATGGCCTAACGCAAATGGATGGCGCCCGGCTCTTCCATGCGTAGCGAGAGCCTGCCCTTGTCGGTGATGACCCAGCGGCCGTCTGCGCCGGCCTGAATGCAGCGCAATGTCTCAAGCGCTTGCGCGACGTTTGCGGGCACGTCGGTCTGGACTGCGCCGGGCTCGTTGTTGTCGGCCACGACGCGCAGCCAATGTCCCAGTTCGCCCTTTTCGAAACGATGCAATGCCATGCGTGGTTCTCTCGTGAATTTGTCTACGATAGCATGGCCGTCAAGCCCGTTCGGCACGTGTCAGCCAATGGTCAGCCAAGCAGACGCGGCACCGACGACGCCAGCAACGCAACGCCCGAAACCGTCAACAGGCCCAGTACGACGCGGCGGAACGCCACGTCGCTGATGCCGACATACACGCGCGTGCCCAAGAGTGTCGGCACCAGCATTGCCGGCACGATCATCGCAAAGAGGGGCAGCATGTCGCGTGTGACCACGCCAGTCAGCACATAACTGGCCATCGTCACCATCAGCATCGACAAGTTGAAGTTCTGGATCACCGCGCGCTGCACGTCGCGGTCAAAGCCGCGCAAGGTGCACCACAACGTCGGAATCACCCCGGTGAACCCGCCCAGCCCGCCCATGACCCCGCCAATCGCGCCCGCGACGCCATCGGCAACTTTGCCGCCTACCGTGATGCGCGGGATGCGCGCGGCAAACAGCATGATCGGGCACCAGATCGCGAGCAGCCCGCCGATGAAGGCCTTGAACACCGTCGGATCCAGATGCGGCAGCACTTTCACGCCTAGCGGAATGCCCAGCAATCCGCCGGCGATGAATGGCAGCAGATGCGCGGCGGCAAAGCCCCGGCGCACGGTGAAAGCCGCCAGCAACTGTCCGGTCAACGCGCCAAACACCGCCATCGCCGCAGCCAGCCGCGGGTCCACGGTCCAGGCCCAGAACGACATGGCAACCATGCCGAAACCAAACCCGGACAAGCCTTGCACGAAGCCCGCGGCCATGGCGCCCACCACGACCACTACATATAACGAGTCCATATCCGCTGCGCGTTCCGCATGACGTGCCGGCACCATTTCCGGCGCACGCCATTCTAGAGCCTTCTATGAAGGTCGCAGCGCCAACGGCCGCAGGCGCGCGGCCAGCGCCGAGGCCGCCACGCTGGCCGCGATCAGCGCAAGCCCAAGCGCCAGGTCCGCCGAGATGCGTTCGTGGAACACGACGGACGACACGATCAGCCCGATCACCGGCACGCACAGCATCGCAATGGACGTCGCGGCCGGCAGCAGCTTCTGCGTCATGCTCAGCACGACAATGAACGTCAGCGCAGTGGCAAGCGGTCCGGTGTAGAGGATCAGCGGCCAGGCTTGCGCATCGGCCAGAAAGGTCGGCGCGCCGTCACGCAGCCAGGCCAGCGCAGCAAGCGGTATCGTGGCCAATGCGGTCTGCCAGGGAATCATGTCGGCGCCCAGCCGAACGTGGCGATTGGCGCGCAGCTGGATGATGTTGCAGGCCCATGCGAACGATGCGCCAAGCAGCATCACCAGACCGATGACGGTGTGCGCCTGCCACGGGCTGAACGCGGGCGCCACGATGATGCCGATGCCCGCGTAGCTCAGCGCCGTCGCCAGCCATTGGCCCATCGACAGGCGCTCTTTCAGGATCAGCGACGACAGCGGAATCACCCAGATGGACGTCGCGTAGGCAATGACCGACGCGCGTCCAGGCGCCACATACTGCAACGCCCACAGCGCGAGGGCCGTGAAGGCGCCCATCTGCAGCAAGGCCACACCCGCGACCAGCGGCCATTCCTGGCGTGTCGGCAAACGCAGGCGACCCAGCAGGGCCAGCACCAGCACGCTGATGAGCGCGGCGGATCCGAACCGGCTGGCAGCCAGCCACAACGGGCTCATATGGGCCAGCCCCATTTTCATCACGGGCCAATTCCCTCCCCAGATGGCGACCGCACCCGCAAGCGGGAGAAACCTGCGAAGACTGCCTTGCTGACTCATCACTACCCTGCTCTGCCGCTGAATATTCTGCATTCCGGCCCTATGGCCGAAGAACGGAACAGTCTATAGGGTAAACCCCAGCATTTTTGACCGCTTTGTGCGTCGTTTACCGGCATACTCGGCACACATGCACCGTAAAACCGCCGTCTTGAGGTGACTTATGCCGGAAATCAACCTGGATGCCACCGACATCCGCATCCTGAACGAACTGCAGCGCGACGCAAGGCTCACCAATGTGGAACTTGCCGCCCGCGTGAATCTGTCCGCCTCGCCCTGCCTGGCGAGAGTGCGGCGACTGGAAACCGAAGGACTCATCGACCGCCGCGTCACGCTCTTGAACGCGCGCAAGCTTGGCCTGAAGGTGAACGTCTTCATTCAGATCTCGCTCGACAAGCAACGCAAGGCCGCGCTGGATGTGTTCGAACGCGAGATCGCGGTGCTGCCCGAAATCATGGAGTGCTACCTGATGTCGGGCGACGCCGACTACCTGATCCGCGCGCTCGTGCCCGACGTCGATGCGCTGGAACGGCTGATCGTCGAACACATCACGCGCATTCCCGGGGTGGCAAGCATCCGATCCAGCTTTGCGTTGAAGCAGGTGCTCTACACCACCGCCGTGCCGCTGGCCTGACGCCGCATCTGGTATCCATCGAGCGCTTGCGGGATTGCGGCTGCAAGCCCACAATCAAATTGCATGGCGCCGTTTCGTTCATTCCGGCGCCAGCATCCCTCCCATCGCTTAGCAAGGAGCACACCATGCCCGAAACCGACTGGTTCCCCGGCAACACGCTACCCGATCGTCAGGGTTACTTCGAAGTGGAGTTCGCCTCCGGCGAAACTGAAATCACGCGCTACGGCATGCTGGGCTGGGAGCCCGAAGAAGAGCGCGGCCACATCCTTCGCTGGCGCGGTCTGGACCCCGCCATCGAGCAAGCCGAGATCGATCGCGAAACCGCCGTCCTCAAAAACAGCGATGACGTGATCGGCTGACCGGCCGGCAAAGGCCGCGGAGCAGGTCCGCCTTGCTCCGCAACAAAACAAAACGCCGCGGCTTGATGCCGCGGCGTTTTGACTGGGCGCTAGCGCGATCAGCGATCCAGCTTCGAGATCTTGGTGCCCGCGAGCGACACGCCAGCCATCAAGCCGCCATTGTTCATGACGAAGCCCACGACCGGCTGCTGGGCCGTGTTGGTGTCGATGCGGCCATTGGCGCCGATATTGACCACCGCCACCGTGGCGTCCGCGCCAACGGTCCAGCCGCTGCTGTTGCGGAACTTGTTCAAGGCGTCATCCGTCATGAAGAGCAGGATCATCGCCTTCGATTGCGCGCCGGCCTGGAAGCCGATCGAGCCCGCCGTCGTGCTGTAGTAGCCGGCATTCGCGCCGTTCACCCGCAGCACGCCCTTGCCATGCTCGGCGCCGACGATGAAGCTGCCGCTCAACACGTCGGGAAACACCAGCACGCCCTTGGCGCGCGCAACCAGGTCCTTGGACTCGGGAGCGGCTTCATACAGCTTGGCGAGCGTGGCATTGGCCGCGCTGTTCATCGATTGCCGCTGCTCTGCCGTCGAAGCGGCCGGAGACTTGGAAGGCGTGGTCGTGGTACAGCCTGCAAACAGAACGCCGGCGGCGCCGATTGCAATCGCCATGCCGGTGCGGCGCAGAACGGGATAAGCGTCAAACATGGAACTCTCCTTTTGTTGTCATGCATGAACAACTGTACCGGGCATTCCACGTCCAACAAGACACATGAATGTGATAAACGAAACAAAACACTAGCAAGCGCTAGAGAATTCCGTATCGGGGTTCGCCGGTGAACTCGTCAACGGTCCGGATGCCCGAGAGCACCAGCTCGGCATGGCGACGCGCGGCGGCAGGATCGTTGAAGGTGACGAAACGGGGCAGCGACCACCGCTGCGTGGCGGCCTCGTTGCCCTGACGGCGGACCATGATTTCGATGGCCAAAACCCCGGTTTCCAAGTCCACCACTTCACACTGCACTTGAAAACCGTTGATATGACGCTCTGGCCACCCGCTCATGCTGCACCTCTGAATTCCGACTAACGGGCCGCAATATGCACCAAACAAAAAGGCTTGGAAAGCAGAGTTTTTAAGGGGTAAAACAGTACTAATTCGCCTAGTGCGAAGGCATCTTGAAGTTGAAAAAACAGCGCTAAAAACCCGCTTTTTTGCCCTCATCGCCGAATTGGCGAACCGGCGCATAATGTCAGGCCACTGCGCTGCGCGTAATTGATTGCCCCCACCGGCTCACATTCAAACCTGCCATCGACCCCATGAACAAACCCGTCTTCGAACCTGATACCGCTCCGCTGGAAGTCTTGCCGCGAGACCTGTCCGCCTATCGCGAAGGCAACACCGGCATCCCCTACGTTCATCGCTTCGACTCCGGCAAGCCCGGACCGCACGTGCTCATCAACGCCATCACGCACGGCAACGAGATCTGTGGCATGGTGGCCGCCACCCATCTGCTGGACACCGGCGTGCGCCCGAAGATCGGCACCTTGACGGTCAGCTTTGCGCACGTCGAGGCCTACGAGGCTTTCGACATCGACAGACCTTACGACAACCGCCAGCTCGTGCACAACCTGAACCGCATCTGGTCGGCCGCCATGCTGGACGGTGCGGAAGACAGTCCGGAATTGCGCCGCGCCCGCGAGATGCGCCCTGTCCTGGACGCCGCCGACTTCGTGCTGGACATCCATTCCACGCGCGCCCCCGTGCAACCCTTCTGGGTCTACAACGAGATGGACCGCAACACCGCGCTGGCCGCTGCAGTCGGCTCGCCGCAGGTGCACCTGGTCATGCCGCAAGACAAGTTTCCGGGCACTGGGGTCATGGGCTACGGCCATCATGGCGATCCGCTGTCCGACAGCGGCGGTGCGCTCGTTGTCGAATGCGGACAGCATTTTTCGCGTTCCGCGGCCGAACTCGCCACCGACGTGACCTTGCGCTTTCTCGCGCATCTGGGCCTCATCGACACGCCGGCCGGCACCCCGGCCCCACCCACCCCGCAGCGCTATCGCCTGCTGGAGGTCCACATGGTGAAGTCCGAGGACTTCACCTTCACGCGTCCGGTGATTGGCTTTGAGACCTTCGACAAGGGCGAACTGATTGCCATGAATGGCACGGAAGAAATCCGCTCCCCGTGCGATGCCTGCACGATCTTCATGCCCACGCGCATGCCCATCGTAGGCCGCGAAGCCGTGTATCTGACGCAGGCGATCTGACGCCTGACATCGCGTGACCAAGCAACGCGGGCGCTGCACGCAGGCGCCCGGCTCGCCGCGCATACCGGGCATCAAGCGCCTTGCGCCTGATGCCCGCCAAATCCTCAAAGATCCGGAATCAGGCGCTTGCCCATGCTGATCACCGCGTCCTCCTGAAAGCCCAGGCTGTCGTAGAAGCGCTTCACCGCGACGTTCTCGGAACGGATCAGCAGATTGATCTTCGGGCAACCCATCTCAAGCAGCTTGCGCTCGACCGCCCGCATCAGCGCCGTGGCGAAGTGGCGCCGCCTATGCAGGGGTGAAACGGCCAGATAATTGATCCAGCCACGATGGCCGTCGTAGCCGCCCATCACCGTCGCGACAATGGCGCCATCCAACTCACCCACCAGAAAAAGATCGGACTGCACCGTCAACTTGCGCGCGATGTCCTTGCGCGGATCGTTCCACGGCCGAGTCAGCCCGCAGGCTTGCCACAACGCGATCAGCGCGGTTTCGTCGGATGCCTGAAACGGCCGGATGGCGAGGTCTTGCTGAGACATGCTTCATTCCTTGTGATGAAAGAACGAAGGCCTTGCGATACGCCCCGGATGCAAAACGCAATCAAACAAAAAAGGCCACGAGGGGTATCGTGGCCTTCTGGGATAAGCGCCGCATAACCGGCGCCCGAACACGGCTAGCCACTCAACGGAGACGTCGAGTGATTCGTCGGAAATCTGCGCGCAATGCGGCAGCGATGTGCGGTGCGTTCATGCGCTGCAGCTTACACGAGGCGCCCTGCCGCCCGCAAATCCCGCACCGCCTTGTCAATCGCTCGCGGGCGCGGGCAGTGTGCCTTCCATCACCACCACCGCCTGTCCGGCCACGTTGGCCCACACGCCGTCGTCCCGCGGCTCCGCATGCGCCAGCAACAGGCTTGCACGTCCCATGTCCACGCCCTGCCCCACGCGCAGCCGCAGGGCGCCCTTGCCCGCAAGCGAGGCGCGCAGCGCCGTGACGGCCGCCGTCGCACTGCCCGTGGCGGGGTCTTCCGTCATGCGGCTTGTAAGCATCCGCGCCTGGATATCGGTGGGCGCATCCATCGCTTCGCTTGCCGTGTCGGTGGTGTAGACATAGATGGACTTCGCGCCCAGTTGCGGCATCAAGGCCGCGTAGCCCGCCGCATCGGGCGACGCGCGGCGCAGCGCGTCGCGGCTGGCAACCTGCACCACCAAAAACGGCAATCCCACCGACGCCACCATCGGCGCGTGCGTTGACACCATGATGTCCGCGCAATCCAGACGCAGCGCCCTGGCCACCGCGTCCAATGGTGCCTCGCTGCCGCGCGACAGCGGCTGCGGCGCGCGCAGCTGCGCACCCTGCAGGCCGTGCTCCCCGTACGTCAACGCAATGCGCACCAGGCCGGCTTCTTCCTCGAACACGAACGCCTGTGGCGCCGGCAACCCGGCCGCGATCTGCTCGCGCGCCAGCACGACCGCGGTGCCCACATTCGGATGGCCGGCAAACGGCACTTCGCGATCCGGCGTGAAGATGCGCACGTGCGCGGTATGGGCGCGGTCTTGCGGGGGCATCACGAAGCTGGTTTCCGAATAGTTGAATTCGCGTGCGATCCGCTGCATCTGGCGCGCGTCCAGACCCTGCGCGTCCAGCACGACAGCCAGCGGATTGCCGAGATAAGCATGGCCGGTGAACACATCGGCCGTCACGTAGCGGTAGCGCATCCAAACATCCTCAAGATCCCCCCGACACGGGCGGCAAGCCCAGATTGTGCGTGCCGCGGCGCGAACGTGAAAAGGCACAGAGCCGCGAAATTGCACGCATAACAGACGCCTTTCAACCTCAAGGAAGACGTCGCCGGCATGACGGCCGCACCGCCCCGCTTGGTGCGCCATCACTATTGAAAATCACAGGTCGCTGCGGAATACTTTGCGTCCCGAACAACTACTTTTGGAGGAGGTTGCAATGCAACGCGAAGACATCCAAAAGCTGGGCGCACAAGCTGCGCGAGACGGTTTGACCTTGTGGGATTGCCCGTTCTATCGGGCCGCCGCCATGCCGGGCCATACCGGCGAATCGATCTCCGAGTGGAGCGGCAAGGTCGAAGCCTGGGAAGCAGGATGGATGGAGGCCACGGGCGGCGGCCAAGCGCCCCCTGGCGGCCGTTTCCGCTACGTGCCGCGCGCGATGGCGCGGCTTTGCAATTGACTCGTTGACATGCGCCCCGCCTCCGGGGCGCTTTGCATTTGGCATGGCAAGCAAATGTCGCGGTGCAGATACGAAACCGGGATAAGTGAATCGGCCCCGTTTTTATCGACATATACTGTACATTCATACAGTATTTTTAGTTTCATCATGCGATGCACCGTCATCCGAACCCACATCCTGGGCCGGAAGCGCCACGACAACGATCCCGCCCCTGCAGTGACCGGGACGGTCCGCATGTATTCCATCATGCGCGAGGACATGCGCCGCTACATCAGCGTCATGACGCTGGACACCCTGGCCAAGTTCGGCGCGTCGCAAAAAGGCCCTATCCCCGATCTGCTCGAGCCCGAACTGCTCACCTTCGGATCCGATCGCGGCATGATGGTCTGCGGCTTCGAGGAAATCGACGGCAGGCGCTATTACCAGGGGTGGTGGATGCAGTGGGTGCACCTGTAGCCGCGCGGCAAAGCCGTGCGGACGATGATCCATCCCGCTATTTCTGCGCGTAACTTTTCTGGACAAGGATGGCGATCGCGCTCATCTTTTGGCTCAGGACCTTTCCCACGAGGAGGCGCGAATGGATGACCCCGTTCACAGAGCCGGCCAGGAAGCCGCCAGATATGGTGTGCCGCTATCTGCCTGCCCCCTCATGAAAGAAACCAACATGCCCAGCCATACGGGCGAATCGCTACCTGGTTGGCGCGCCAGATTGGCCTCGTGGCAGGCCGGCTGGCATCAGGAAAACGAAGCCCGCCTTGCCGAGCTTCGCCGCCGCCGGTTATTGCAACAATCGCTGGACTGATCACGTCTGGCCCGCTGGCGGGAACGGGGTTTGCTGGAACCCGATTGCCGCAGCGGCGTGATTGTCATTCGATCAAGCAGAGGGCGGCTCCGCACACTCCCTCCCTCTAGCCGCTGCGGCCCTCTCCGCCGCTTCAATTTCTCCGCGCTGTCCCCGCCAAGCGCGCTTGCTGCGCGAGCGCATTACAGTTCCCGGATGATCTTGTACCCGCAGCGCACGCATACATGGCCGTTGTAAAAGCGATCGCCCATCGATGACGTTGCGCCCACGACGTTATTCGAGTCACGAGACGACCCTGCGACCAGTGCTTTCGCCTTCGGCGGCGCGGTGCCGACCGCCGCGGTGTCGACCGCCGCGGTGTCAAACACCGGCCGGAAGTCGTGACTGAACAACCGCCCGGCAAGCCCTTTGCAGCGCATCGCTAACTCCTGAACTGACGCCGAACAGCCAGCGCCTTCGCAAGAGCGCCGACTGCTTCAGCCTCAAGAACAATGCCTGCGATTGACCGTTGGACCATTCGATCGCCCCGTCGATTGATAACCTGGCCAATATCCGCAAATACAAAAGGTATGTCGATAGGAACAATCTGAATCCTCGTCCCGCCTCTTGAAATACATCAATCGTCGCAATCGTGTCCCGCAGCGGCCACCGCGATGGGGTAGGCCGAAATCCGCGATCGAGATACACTACCGGGCTGGGTGTCAGGCGTATTCCTTCGCGCTGGCAGGTCAACGCGCTGGTCGGGCCGCCACGCAGGAGCCCGCGCGTCCATGCAGCCCAGCATCCCCCATGCCCTCGACATCGCAGCCGCCATCATCTTTGCATTGGCGCTGATCCACACCTTCACGGTCAAACAGTTCGAGCGGCTCTCCCACCGCTATCCCCGCCACGCCGGCCTGTTTCACCTGCTCGGCGAAGTCGAGATCGTCTTCGGCTTTTGGGCCTTTGTGCTTCTGATCGTCATGGCGATAGCCGCCGGTGGAGATCAAGCGCTCGCCTACGCCGAGTCTCGCAACTACACCGAACCGCTCTTCGTATTTGTGGTCATGGTCGTGGCGGCATCCCGCCCGGTCCTCCAAACGGTCATGGTCGCCGTCAACCTGATCGCAAAGAACCTGCCCTTCCATACCTCCGTCGCTACCGCGTGGCTGGGTCTTGCCGCGGTTCCGCTGATGGGATCCCTGATCACAGAGCCGGCCGCCATGACCATTGCGGCCCTCATGCTTGCCCCGCAATTGTTTCGGCCGTCGGTTCCCGCCGTTCCCAAGTACTTCGCGCTTGGCGTGCTGTTCGTCAACATTTCGATCGGGGGAACACTGACCGCCTACGCCGCGCCCCCCGTTCTGATGGTCGCGGCCACCTGGAATTGGGACTCGGCGTTCATGCTGGCCACCTTCGGCTGGAAAGCCGCCATTGCCGTGGTCGTGAACGCCACCGTGGCCACGTTCATGATGCGCAAGTATCTGCTTCAACTGCCGGCCGAAAGCATGACCCGGTCCGAGCGCCCTCCCGTGCCGATCACCGTGGTCATCGTTCACCTTGTCGTGCTGGCCGCGGTCGTTGCCCTGGCGCACCATCCCGTCGCGTTTCTCGGCCTGTTCCTGATGTTCCTGGGATTCACGCAAGCCTATGAGCGGCATCAGAATCCGCTGATCCTCAAAGAGGCGCTGCTCGTTGGCTTCTTCCTGGCCGGCCTCGTCATCCTGGGAGGCATGCAAGCGTGGTGGCTGCAGCCCATCGTCTCCAGCCTGGAACCCATCGCACTATTCTTCGGATCCCTGGCGCTCACCGCGATCACCGACAACGCCGCACTGACCTATCTGGGCTCGCTGATCGACGGCATCTCCGACGAATCGAAATACATGCTGGTGGCGGGCGCCGTCGCCGGCGGCGGCTTGACGGTCATCGCAAACGCCCCCAACCCTGCGGGCGTGGCGCTGCTAAAGCGCGGCTTTTCAGACGAAACCATCAGCATCGGCGGACTGCTGCTCGGCGCGTTGGGCCCCACGGCAGTTGCGGCGGGTGCGTTGCTTTTGCTGTAGCGGGGATTTGGGTCGGTTATCGGGCCCAATATTCGGGCTCGGTATTCGGGCCCGATAATTTGAGCTCTGCATTTGCAGCTCAAGAATAAAGCCGAAGAAATGAGAAAGGCCGTTAGTGATTTCTCACTAACGGCCTTGGAACTACTGGTCGGGACGGCGGGATTCGAACTCGCGACCCCTTGCACCCCATGCAAGTGCGCTACCAGGCTGCGCTACGCCCCGAAAGAAAAAGAGTATAGCAGAACTAAAAAATGTTTGCACGCATTGGTGCAAAAAAAGTGCTGAATACCGGAAAAAATTTTGCGCTTTGCGTTTGCCGTTCACATCAGTGCAAGTGATGAAGCGGCACGCGCGAAGCGCAAGGCACTACGGTTTGCGACGCGCGTTGCCATGAAGGCGGTCGCGCGTCGCGGGTACTGAAATCAAACGCTGGATTGCAACCGATGGGTCGCGAAGAAAACGGCTCAGGCAGTGGGCGCGGTCTGCGTCGACGCAGCAGCGGCGGGCGCAGTGCCCGTCGTCGTTCCCAAAGCTTCGGCAAGCATCGCGGACACGTTGCCGAGCTCCGCGCGCAGCGACTGCATCTCGGTGCCCGACAGGCGCACGGCGGCGTCCTGGTCGTGCGGCACGTCGCGCGCATCGCCCAGGCGATTGCGCGCGCCGCTGATCGTGAAGCCTTGTTCGTAAAGCAGCGAACGGATGCGGCGGATGAGCAGCACTTCGTGGTGCTGATAATAGCGGCGGTTGCCGCGGCGCTTCACGGGCTTGAGCTGAGTGAATTCCTGTTCCCAGTACCGCAACACATGAGGCTTGACGCCACACAGGTCGCTGACTTCGCCGATGGTGAAGTAACGCTTGGCGGGAATGGGCGGTAAGGTAACGGTGGATTCAGTACGTGTCATAAGCGGATTTTATGCGCGCGATGCGTGGTGCGCCGATAACAATTACCGACAAAGCGTATCACTCCGCGGCGTCGGGCGTTGTAGGAACGGCCTGCTCGACCACGCTCTTGAGTTTCTGGCTGGCGTGGAAGGTGACGACACGCCGCGCCGCGATGGGAATGGTTTCTCCGGTCTTCGGGTTGCGGCCAGGGCGCGGCGGTTTGTCGCGCACCTGGAAGTTGCCGAAACCCGAGAGCTTGACGGAATCACCGCGCGCCAGGGCGTCGCGGATTTCCTCGAAGAACGTATCGACAATGTCCTTGGCTTCGCGCTTGTTCAGGCCGACCCGCTCGAAAAGCAGCTCGGCCAGCTCGGCCTTGGTGAGGGTGCGTTGCTCGGCAAGCATACTGGTCCCCATGTTCAGCCACGTTGGCGCGCGCCGTGCGCGGCAACCAGGGCTTCCTTGATGCGCGCGAGGCAGTCGGCCACGCGGGCTTCGTCCAAAGTGACCTCAGTGTCCTGTAGCCAGAAACGGAACGCAAGGCTTTTCTCGGCGACCGGTTCGCTGCCCTGCGCCTTGTCGCGCCACACGTCGAACACGCGCGCATCCTGCACAACGGCCAGTTGCGCATCGGCCTTGACGGCCTTGGCGACGGTATCGAGCATGGATTGGACCGTCACGTCCTCGTCGACCCACAGCGCCAAGTCGCGCACCACGACGGGCTGGCGCGAGAGCTCGCGCACCTGCGGCAATTCGCCTTCCGACAGCGCGTCCACGTCCAGCTCGAAGACCACCGGCGCATGCGCCAGGTCGGCCTGTTGCGCCCAGCGCGGATGCAATTCGCCGATCCAGCCCACATGCTTGCCGTCCAGCATGACGCGCGCGCCACGGCCGGGATGCAGCGCGGGATGCGCCGCAGCCTCGAAGCGCAGGCGGCGGCCGCGTGCGCCGAACAGCGACTCGACGTCCATCTTGACGTCAAAGAAGTCCACCTGGCGCGTGGGCACGCCCCACTGTTCTTCGGCCGCCGGGCCCCAGGCTGCGCCCGCGAGCTTCATGGGCTGGCGCACGCCCGCCACTTGCAGCGGACCGTCCTCGGCCGACGCATCGCGGAAAAACACGCGTCCCAGTTCGAACAGGCGAACGCGCGACTGCTTGCGGTTGGCGTTGTGACGGATGTTGGCAACCAGGCCGCCGATCAGGCTGGAACGCATGACCGACAGATGGCTGGCGATCGGGTTCACAAGCCGCACGGGGTTGTCGTTGCCCGCGAAATCGCGTTCCCAGTCGGCTTCGACGAAGCTGTAGTTGACGACTTCCTGGTAGTCCTGCGCGGCCGCAAGACGGCGAAGCGCATGCGCGCCGCGTCGCACTTCGGGCTGCGAGAACATCTTGGCGCGCGCCATCGGCGGCACGTCGGGGATGCTTTCAAAACCGTAGATGCGAGCCACTTCCTCGATCAGGTCTTCTTCGATTTCCAGATCGAAACGGTACGACGGCGGATTGACGATGAAGTCGTCGCCCTCGACCGCGTAGTCCAGGCCCAGGCTGCCGAAGATGGTTGCAACCTGCTCACGCGTGACCGGCACGCCCAGCACGCGATGGCAGCGCGCCAGGCGCATGCGCACCGGCGGACGCTGCGGCAGATTGACGATCTGGTCGTCGATGGGGCCCACCTGGCCGCCGCAGATGTCGACGATGAGGCGGGTGATGAATTCAATGTGCTCGGGAATGCTGGCGTAGTCCACGCCACGTTCGAAGCGGTGGCTGGCTTCGGAGCTGAACTTGAAGCGGCGCGCACGGCCGGCAATGGCTTGCGGCCACCAGAATGCGGCTTCGAGATAGATGTTCTGCGTGTCCAGCGTAACCGAGGTGGCTTCACCGCCCATGATGCCGGCCAGGCTTTCGACCTGATCGCCCGCGACGACGACGCCGACCTTCGGGTCGAGCGTGACGGTCTGGCCGTTCAAGAGTTCAAGCGTTTCGCCTTCACGCGCCCAGCGCACGCTGATGTCGCCGCCGATCTTGTCCAGATCGAACACATGCGACGGGCGGCCGAGTTCAAGCATGACGTAGTTGGAGATGTCGACCAGCGCGGACAGCGAGCGCTGGCCGGCGCGCTCAAGGCGCGTCTTCATCCACTCGGGCGTCGCTGCGCGCGCGTTCACGCCGCGAATGACGCGGCCGCCGAAACGGCCGCACAGGTCGGGCGCTTCGATCTTGACGGGCAGGCGCTCATCGAGCGTGACGGGCACGGCAGCGGCGGTCGGCACCGACAGCGGCGCGCCGGTCAGCGCGGCCACTTCGCGCGCCACGCCCAGAATCGACAGGCAGTCGGCGCGGTTGGGCGTCAGCTTGAGCGTGAACAGCGTGTCGTCCAGGTCCAGCGCCTCGCGGATGGATTGGCCGGGGACCATGTCCGCGGGCAGTTCCAGGAGGCCCGCGTGGTCTTGCGACAGACCCAGTTCGCGCGCCGAGCACAGCATGCCGGAGGACTGCACGCCGCGCATCTTGGCCACGCCGATCTTCATGCCGCCGGGCAGTTCCGCGCCCACGCGGGCGAGCGGCACCTTCAGGCCGGCGGCAGCGTTGGGCGCGCCACACACAATCTGCAGGCGTTCGCCCGAGCCGTCGTCGACCTGGCAGACGCGCAGCTTGTCGGCGTCCGGGTGCGGGGCGATTTCGACGATGTGCGCGACGACCACGCCGGAAAAGGCGGGCGCGGCGGGTTCGGTTTCTTCGACTTCCAGGCCGGCCATCGTGAGCCGGTGCGCGAGTTCATCGGTTGCGATCGGAGGATTGACCAGCGTACGCAGCCAGGATTCGGGAAATTGCATGATCAGCCGTCTGTTATTCGTTGAACTGGCGCAGGAAGCGCAAATCGCCTTCGTAGAACTGGCGCAGATCGTTGACGCCGTAGCGCAACATCGTCAGGCGCTCGAGTCCGGAGCCGAAAGCAAAGCCGATGTAGCGCTCGGGATCCAGCCCGAAATTGCGCACCACCTGCGGATGCACCTGGCCGGATCCGGAGATCTCCAGCCAGCGGCCGCGGTTGGGACCCGAGGTGAACATCATGTCGATCTCGGCGGACGGTTCCGTGAACGGGAAGAACGACGGGCGGAATCGCACGACCAGATCGTCGCTTTCAAAGAAGCAACGCAGGAAATCGGTATACACGCCCTTCAGGTCGGCAAACGAGATGTCCTCGGCGATCCAGAGCCCTTCCACCTGGTGGAACATGGGCGAGTGCGTGGCGTCGCTGTCGACGCGATAGGTGCGCCCGGGCGCGATGACCTTGATGGGCGGCTTGTGCATGCGGGCATAACGCACCTGCATGGGGCTGGTGTGCGTGCGCAGCAGCAGCGGCAGACCGTCCGCGTCGTTCATGTCGACGTAGAACGTGTCCTGCATGGAACGCGCCGGATGGTCCAGCGGGTTGTTCAATGCGGTGAAATTGGTCCAGTCGTTTTCCACTTCGGGGCCGTCGGCCACGTCAAAGCCAATGGAACGGAAGATTTCTTCCACGCGTTCCCAGGTCCGGATCACCGGATGGATACCGCCCGGCGCGCGACCGCGGCCCGGGAGGGTGACGTCAATGGTTTCGGATGCCAGACGGGCATCCAGCTCCGCCTGCGCCAGTTCGGCACGGCGCGAGGTCAGAAGCTCTTCGATCTTCTGCTTGGCCTGGTTGATTCGTGCGCCGGCCTCTCGCTTCTGCTCGGGATCGAGCTTGCCCAGGCCTTTGAGCAGCACCGTCAAGGCGCCTTCCTTGCCCAGGAAGCGAGCTTTTGCGTTCTCAAGCGCGGCGGCATCCGTAGCCGCGGCGAACCGTTCTTGCGCCTGGGCTACCAGGTCGTCAACCAATCGAGTCATGAAATCCAGCCTTCAAAACGCAAACGGGGCCATTACAGCCCCGTTTGCAGCGATGCGCGATGAGTTAAAGCGCGCGATCAGGCAGCCAAGGCAGCCTTGGCTTGCTGCACGATGGCGGCAAAGCCGGCCTTGTCGCGCACGGCCAGATCGGCCAGGACCTTGCGGTCGAGTTCGATCGAAGCCTTCTTCAGGCCAGCGATGAACACGCTGTAGCTGACGCCATGCTCACGGACGGCCGCGTTGATACGCGTGATCCACAGAGCGCGGAACGTACGCTTCTTGTTGCGGCGGTCGCGGTAGGCGTATTGGCCAGCGCGCATGACTGCTTGCTTGGCAATACGGAACACATTACCGCGGCGGCCACGGTAACCCTTGGCGGCGGCAATGACTTTCTTGTGACGTGCGCGGGCAGTTACGCCGCGTTTGACGCGAGGCATAGTAGATCTCCCTTAGATCAAGCGAAAGGCATCATGGCCTTGACGGAGGCCACGTTGGAGTCATGAACCGCCGCAGAGCCGCGCAATTGACGCTTGGCCTTGGTGGTCTTCTTGGTCAGGATGTGACGCTTGAACGCCTGACCACGCTTGATGGAGCCGCTGCCGCGCACCTTAAAGCGCTTGGAGGCGCTTTTCTTGGTTTTCATCTTGGGCATGATGATTCCCTAAACTAAAACACGCATTGTTGATTTACATGACGCCAGGTGCTTGGCGCCAAAGACGCCAAAACTTGTAGACCTGTTGCCACTTCTGGGGGGTTCGCGAAATCTGAAAAGCCGGCTCCGAACGAAATGCATCCATTCGATAAAGCAGCCGGCCAGGCGGTTTCGCGATTGTTTCCCGAAGGCGGACAAAACTGACCCACATCCGGAAAAGCCTTTGATTATATGGTGATTTCCCGGACTTTGTCGAGTCAGCGCGTACGCCCGGAACAACGGGATCGCAGGGCCGACGCCGCCCGGGGATCATACCCCCGTACGCCGGTACTGCACCGCCTGGGCGACATGACTGGCCGCCAGCACCGCCTGGCCGTCCAGATCCGCGATCGTGCGGGCCACGCGCAGCGCCCGGTGCATCGCCCGCGCCGAGCCTGTCAGGCGGCGCATGGCCTGCTGCAGCAGCGTCTGGGCATCGGCATCCATCACGCAGAATTCGTCCAGCTCGGCCCCGGCCAGCCCGGCGTTGATCTTGCCCTGGCGGGCCATCTGGCGTTCACGGCAGCGGACCACGCGCTCGCGGACGGCTTGCGACGATTCGCCGGGCGGCGCGGTCATCCAGGCGGGGTCGGACGGCGGCAGGGCCACATGCAGATCGATCCGGTCCAGTAGCGGTCCCGATATCTTGCCCGCATAACGCGTCACCTGATCCGGCGTGCAGGCGCACGTGCGCGCCGGATGGCCGCGCCAGCCGCAAGGACAGGGATTCATGGCGGCCACGAGCTGAAAACGGGCCGGAAACTGCGCGGCGTGCAATGCCCGCGAGATGACCACCCTGCCCGCCTCCAGCGGCTCTCGCAGCGCCTCGAGCGAGCGGCGGCTGAATTCCGGAAGCTCATCGAGGAACAGCACGCCGTGATGCGCCAGACTGATTTCACCGGGCCGCGGGCGCCCGCCGCCGCCGACCAGCGCGGCTACCGACGCCGAATGGTGCGGCGCCCTGAACGGCGGCTGCCCGGTGAGCGTGTCGGGCATTCCGGCCATCGTTGCCACGGCCGCCGCCTCGAGCGCCTGATTGCGCTCCAGCGGCGGCAACAGGCCCGGCAGGCGTGCAGCCAGCATGCTCTTGCCTGCACCGGGCGGCCCCAGCATCAACAGGCTGTGGCCGCCCGCCGCCGCGACTTCAAGCGCCCGCCGCGCGCCGGCCTGGCCTCGCACATCCGATAGACAGGGGACGGGCGCGGCGGGCGGCCACGGCGCGGGCACGGCATTGGGAAGCAGGCAGGCGCCCGCCGCGTGGGCTGCCACGTCCGCCAGGCAACGGGCCGACAGCACACGCAAGCCGGGAACCCAGGCGGCCTGCTCGGCGCTGCCGGCTGGCAGGATAAGCGTGGCGTCGGGCGCGTCCCGGGCGACGCTCAGGGCGATCACCAACGGCGCGGCGACGGGCACAAGCGCCCCGGTGAGGGAAAGTTCGCCTGCAAGCACTAGCCCGGCCAGCGCGGGATCCGGTGCGCCGGCCGGCGCGCCGTCTTGCGCGGGGGCAGCCAACTGCCCGGACGCCAGCAGCACCCCCAACGCAATCGGCAGATCGAAGCGACCGGACTCCTTGGGCATGTCCGCCGGCGACAGGTTGACGGTGATGCGCCCCGCCGGAAATTCGAAGCCGCTATTGATGATGGCCGCGCGGACCCGCTCGCGGCTTTCCCGGACTTCGGTGTCGACCAGCCCGACGACGTTGAAACCGGGCAGCCCGGGTCCCAGGTGCGTTTCCACGCGGACCGCATGGGCATGCATGCCGCAAAGGGCCCGGCTGGCAAGTACGGCAAGCGTCACGACGGTCTCCGGATGGTTCGGGCCGCCAGTATCCGCAAAAAACAAACGGCCGCGGGAAGCGGCCGTGACAAAACGATCTCGCGCAGGGCCCGCGCAAAGCGGGCGCGCGGGGCTTGCTTACTTGTCCAGCCCGGTGGCCGGCCCCTTGTCCAGCCCGGTCAGGCGCTGTTCCATCTGCTGCACCTGGGCAGCCAGTTGATCGACGCGGGCGCGCGTGCGGGCAAGCAGATCCGCCTGCACGTCGAACTCTTCGCGGGTGACCAGATCCAGCTTGGAAAACGCCTGCGTCATCATGGCGCGCACATTGCGCTCGACGTCAGCCGCCGGGCTGCGCGCGATCAGGTCGGAAATGTTCTTCTGAAGGTCTTCCATCCACTGGGTGCGATTGTTCATAGTTGCCTCTCGATGTTCCGGATGCCTCAAGTGTAGTGCGTTGGTCGCCGGGTTCAGGCCGCGCCGCTTGCGCCGCCGCAAAAAAAAGGGCGGGCCGCATGCGGTGACCGCCCTTCAAAGCACAGGAGAAAACCGGGCTGCCTAACGGCAACCCCCTACCAACACCACTAGCCTTGCCGCCGGTCGCTGAGACCGCGCTGTGCATCGGTCATTTGCCCGATACACGTCCTGGTTTCGATTCTTCTCGACCCCACCCCTGCCAACAAGCCGATCGGTGTAAACCCTCGTATCAGGCTCGCACCCCAATTTGAGGCGCTTTGGGGCAAACTCGGCCGCCCCCGAAACCCGCGCTGCATGCGCGGAGCCGCAGCCGGTAACGCTGAGCGGCCTGCGGAGCCGGCACAACGCACCGGCGGATGCGGCGGCACGCACGCGCACGTGCCCGACACGTCCGCATTAAATGGCTACAAATCCTTCGTGCGGCATACATCTGGTTGCATGGCGGGGCTACCCATTGTTGCGCACCAAAAAGAGGCCGCTCCACGGTGCATTGCGCACCATGATGGTGCCTTCCCGCACAACATTTGCGCCTTTCCCGGCCATCCCCGGCGCTGTCCAACATGGCACGGATATTGCTTTAACCAGGGTGCGTGCAACCATGAGAGGAAATGCCATGAAACTCATCATCGCCATCATCAAGCCCTTCAAGCTCGACGAAGTGCGGGTGGCTCTGTCCGGGATCGGGGTCCAGGGCCTGACCGTTACCGAAGTCAAAGGCTTTGGCCGCCAGAAGGGCCACACCGAACTCTATCGCGGCGCGGAATACGCCGTGGACTTCCTGCCCAAGCTGCGGGTCGAGGCCGCCGTGCCCGATCACCTTGTCGATCAGGTCATCGAAGCGATCGAACAAGCCGCCCGCACCGGCAAGATCGGCGACGGCAAGATCTTCGCCGCCCCCCTTGAACAAGTCATCCGTATCAGAACTGGCGAAGCCGGCGAAGCTGCGCTGTAAATAAATAAAGCCTCAATGGAGCCTGAAAATGGATAAAGCAGATATCTCCTGGTTGCTCGTCTCTACCCTGCTTGTATTGATGATGGCCGTACCCGGCCTGGCCATGTTCTACGCCGGCCTGGTGCGCAGCAAAAACGTGCTGTCCGTCTTGCTGCAAGTGTTGTGCACGTTCGTGCTGGGCCTGGTTCTCTGGTTCATCTATGGATACTCCCTCGCGTTCACCGAGGGCAACGCCTTCTTCGGCGGCCTCTCGCGCGCCTTCTTCTCTGGCATGTTCAACCCGGCAGACGGCACGTACGCCATGTCGAACACCCTGACCGAGCTGCTGTTCGCCTCGTTCCAGGCCACGTTCGCCGGCATCACCTGCGCCCTGGTGGTCGGCAGCTTTGCCGAACGCGCCCGCTTTTCGGCCGTGCTGGTGTTCACGGTGATCTGGTTCACGTTCGCCTACATCCCCATTGCGCACATGGTGTGGTTTGCCTCTGAAACGGCGCCCGGCCTGTTGAATGCCCAAGGCGCGCTGGACTTCGCCGGCGGCACCGTGGTGCACATCAACGCCGGCGTGGCTGGCCTGGTCGGCGCGTACGTGGTCGGCAAGCGTGTGGGCTACGGCCGCGAAGCCATGCAGCCGCACAACCTGCCGATGACGTTCGTGGGCGCCGCCCTGCTGTGGGTGGGCTGGTTCGGCTTCAACGCGGGTTCGGCGCTGGCCGCCAACGAGAACGCCACCCTGGCCTTCTTCAACACCATGATCGCCACGGCGGGCGCCGTCCTGGCCTGGCTGTTCACGGAATGGGCCATCAAGGGCAAACCCTCGATGCTGGGCGCCGCGTCGGGCGCCATCGCCGGCCTGGTCGGCATCACTCCCGCCGCCGGCCTTGTCGGTCCGGTGGGCGCCCTGATCATCGGCGTGGTTGCCGGCGTGGTCTGCGTCTGGGGCGTGAATGGCCTGAAGCGCCTGCTGCGTGCTGACGATGCGCTGGACGTGTTCGGCATCCACGGCGTGGGCGGCATTGTCGGCGCCCTGCTCACCGGCGTGTTCAACGCGCAGGTCTTCGGCGGCCCCGGCCTGGCCGAGCCCGGCATGATCGCCCACCAACTGTGGGTGCAGCTCGAAGGTGTCCTGCTGACGGTCGTGTGGTCTGGCGTGGTGGCATGGATTGCCTACAAGATCGCCAACGCCCTGTGCGGTCTGCGTGTACCGGAAGACCAGGAGCGCGAAGGCCTGGACGTCACCAGCCACGGCGAATCCGCCTATCACAGCTAAGCTGCTGCGACTCTCCCGCCGCGCCCTGCGGCGGGGGGGGGATGGAAAATGAAAGAGCCCTTCATCATGAAGGGCTCTTTTTTTGTCAGCTTGCTTGGGAGCGTGTCAGTCACCCGGCGGAAAGGGTCGTCTGCTTGCGGTCGACTCCACGGGTGTCTGACACCCGGTTCAGTCACTGCCGCGAAGGACGAATCAAGCCGGGCCGAGGGCGTCCAGGTCGACGGGCAAGGCGCGGTTCAGCGCCGAGGCCACCTTGATGCGGAGCGCGTTGGAATGCGCGCGGCGCACCTCGCGTTTCACGTCCAGGAGCTGCTGCGGGTGCATGGAGAACTCGGTCAGGCCCAGGCCAAGCAGCAGGCGCGTCATGCGCGAATCGCCCGCCATTTCGCCGCAGACGGCAACCGGCTTGCCCGCGCGTTCGCCCGCATTGATGGTGTTGGCGACCAGGCGCAGCACCGCCGGATGCAGCGGATCGTACAGCGACGCCACGTCGTGGTCGCCCCGGTCGATGGCAAGCGTGTACTGGATCAGGTCGTTGGTGCCGATGGACAGGAAATCCAGCGCCTGGGCAAAGGGTTCGATCGCGATGGCGATCGCGGGCACCTCGACCATCGCCCCCACTTCCATGTGTGGCGCATAGGCCTGGCCACGGGCATCGAGTTCGCGGCGGGCGGATTCGATGGCGGCCTTGGCAGCCACGACTTCGTGCATGTGCGCGATCATCGGAATCAAGAGGCGCACCGGGCCGTGGGCGGACGCCCTGAGGATGGCGCGCAGCTGCGTCGCGAACATCTCGGGACGCGCCAGGCAATAGCGGATGGCGCGCTGTCCCAGAGCGGGGTTGGTGGCCACGGTGGCCTCGCCGTCCAGCGTCTTGTCCGAGCCGATGTCCAGCGTTCGGATCGTGACCGGACGGCCGGCCATCACCTTGACGACTGACGCATAGGCCTCGTACTGCTCTTCTTCGCCGGGCAGGTCTGGCCGGCCCATGAAGAGGAATTCGCTGCGAAAGAGCCCGATGCCGTGCGCGCCGGACGCCAGCGCCAGCGCGGCTTCGTCCGGCAGCTCGATGTTGGCGTGCAGCACGATGTCGATGCCGTCCAGCGTGACGGAGGGCTCGTCGCGCAGGAGGCTGAGCTCGGCGCGCTCGTCTGCGTACGCGGCCTGGCGGCGGCGGTATTCCTGGAGGATGCGGTCGGACGGGTTGACCACCACCGCCCCGACCGAGCCGTCGATGATCAGCATGTCGCCGTCGCGAACGAGCTCGCGCACGTTGCCCATGGCGACCACGGCGGGCACGCCCATGCTGCGCGCCACGATCGCGGTGTGAGACGTCGGGCCGCCCAGGTCGGTGACGAAGGCGGCGAACCGGCCGCCGCGCAGGCGCAGCATGTCGGCGGGAGAGATATCGTGCGCCACCACCACCAGGGCATCGTCGCCGCCCATGTGGGACATGTCGGGCAGGATCGCCGACGTGCCGGCCAGGACGTGCAGCACGCGCTCGATCACCTGTCGCACATCCGCCCCGCGCTCGCGCAGGTACTCGTCTTCCATGGCGTCGAACTGCTGCCCCAGGATCTGGCCCTGCGTGGTCAGCGCCCATTCGGCGTTGTAGTGACGGTCGGCGATCAGGGCAAGCGTCTGTTCGGCCAGAAGCGGATCGCCCAGGAGCAGGCTGTGCACATTGAGCATCGCGCCCAGTTCGCGCGGCGCGTCGGCCGGAAGCGTGTCGGCCAGTTGCAGCAGTTCCTGCTGCGCCGACGCCAGCGCTTCGGTCAGGCGTGCGCTCTCGGCGGGCACGTCTTCAGGCGAGATCCGGTAGTGCGCCACTTCGAGGGCGGCAGCGCCCATGACCACGGCGCGGCCGATGGCGTACCCCTTGGCGACGCCTTTGCCGTACAGACACACAACGGGGCTGGCAGAGCCAGCCCCGTGAGGCGCGCCAGCAGCGGGCGCGCCGGTCGCGGGTGCAGGCGAACCGGCCCGAGCCGGGCCGGCAGCTTCAGAAGACGTTTTATTCCTGCTCACCGAATTTGCTGTCGAACAGAGTTTCGATTTCGGACAAGGCCTGCTCGGCATCGCTGCCGGAGGCCTCGAGCTTGACCGTGACGCCCAGACCGGCCGCCAGCATCATGACGCCCATGATGCTCTTGGCGTTCACGCGCTGCGCACCGCGCGAAATGAAGATTTCGCTGGAAAACTTGCTGGCAAGCTGCGTCAGCTTGGCCGCGGCCCGAGCGTGCAATCCCAGTTTGTTGCTGATGACAATGTCAGTATTAGGCATAGGAAAGATGGTGACCGCGGACCATGCCGCAGTGTTGATCGCAGCCAATCGTCGAACCGATCGTCGGCTTGAAATAATAGCCGACATAATAGGGCAATTTTCTGCCCGTCAGTCTACCCGCAAGACACCTTGCACGCCGCCGGCAAGCGCCTTTTCGCGGGTTTCAGCCAACGGCAGGTTGCGGTAGGTCAACGCGCGCAACAGCATCGGGGTGTTGAGACCCGCGAGTACACAGCACTGGATGCCCTGGGCCTGCGCGTCGGCGACCGCGCGCTTGGAAATATTGGCGGGGGTGGCGCCGATCAGGTCGGTCAGCACCAGCACGCCCGCGCCGTGGTCCTGTTCGAGGATGTCTTTCAGGACATCCGGCGCCAGGTCGTCCGGCTGATCTTCCGGCTGGATGTCGTGAATAGCCAGCATGCCGTCCAGATCGCCCATGACGTGGCTCGCGCATTCGCGCATTGCGGCGCCCAGAGGCGCATGCACGACGATCACAATACCCGTGGTCATGTCGGTTCCGGAAAATCAGGCTGCAACGGCGGCAGCGCCTGCAGCCTTGGCCGCCACCGCTTTCTCGAGCGCCTGCACGAACATGCCGGCCACATCGAACCCGGTCTGCTCGGCAATTTCGACGAAACAGGTGGGGCTGGTGACGTTGACTTCGGTGACGAAGTCGCCGATGACATCCAGGCCAACCAGAAGCAGGCCGCGGGCGGCCAGCTTGGGCGCCACGGCTTCGGCGATCTGGCGGTCCCGGGGGGAGAGTTCCTGGGCCACACCACGGCCGCCGGCAGCCAGGTTGCCGCGCGTTTCGCCGGCCAGCGGGATGCGCGCGAGCGAATACGGCACAGGTTCGCCGCCGATCAGCAGGATGCGCTTGTCGCCCTTGACGATGTCCGGGATGAAGCGCTGCGCCATGATCGTGCGCGCGCCGTTGTCGGTCAGCGTTTCCAGGATGGCGTTCAGGTTGGGATCCTTGGGCTGCAGGCGGAACACGCCCGTGCCGCCCATGCCGTCCAGCGGCTTGACGATGACATCCTGGTGCTTGTCATGAAACGCCTTGAGGCGAGCCATGTTGCGGGTCACCAGCGTCGGGGCGGTGAACTCGCTGATCTCGGTGATGGCCAGTTTTTCGGGGTGGTTGCGGATGGCCGCGCCGCCGTTGAACACGCAGGCGCCCTGCGCCTCGGCATATTCGAGCAGATGCGTGGAATACACGTATTCCATGTCGAACGGGGGGTCTTTGCGCATCACGACCGCGCCAAAATCCGCCAGCGGCAGATCCTGAGGGGCGGATTCGCGCCACCAGTCGTGGCCGTGCAGGTCGACATCGGCGACGAGCTCGATCGGGGTGGTCTGCGCCTTGACGACGCCCGCCTCGATGTAGAGGTCGCCCTGCATGGCCACGCTGAGCGTATGGCCGCGCGCCACGAGGGCACGCATCATGGCGACCGAACTATCCTTGTACGCCTTGAGCAGCGGCAAGGGATCCAAAACGAACAAAACGTGCATCGCGACACCCTGAACGGACGCCGCCTCCCCTGCTGGGAAGGCGGCTAGGCTTTGTGACATCGTAGCGTAGAGCCAGCCAATAAGCGAACCCGCCGGTCACGAGACGGACACGGCGGGTTGCAGGAATGGGCGGCTGGGCCCTGCCTGTCGGTACGGCTGGGACTCAGGCTGCCGATTCAGGCTTGCCTGCAGGCACAGCCTTCTTTTTCGGCGACAGCACCATGACCATCTGACGGCCTTCGAGCTTGGGCATGGCTTCGACCTGGGCAAGCTCCAGGAGATCGTCGCGCACGCGTTCAAGGACGCGCATGCCGAGTTCCTGGTGAGCCATTTCGCGGCCGCGGAAGCGCAGCGTGACCTTGGCCTTGTCGCCTTCCTCGAGGAAGCGGCGCAGGTTGCGCAGCTTGACCTGATAGTCGCCCTCGTCGGTCGCCGGGCGGAACTTGACTTCCTTGACCTGGATGACCTTTTGCTTGGAGCGGGCTTCGGCCTGGCGCTTTTGCTCTTGGTACTTGAACTTGCCGTAGTCCATCAAACGGCAGACCGGGGGCTCGGCGTTCGGCGCGATTTCCACCAGATCCACGTCGTTTTGCTCGGAAAGACGGAAGGCGTCGGCAATCTTGACGATGCCCAGCTGTTCTCCGTCCAGACCTATCAGGCGCACCTCGGGGACGCGGATTTCACCGTTGATGCGATTGGCTTTTTCAGTGGCGATGTTGAAAGCTCCTAGAAATGTTAAGCAGCGCTGCTATCAAGTCGGTTGGACGTCGCGGCGGGCGGCCACGTCGTCGGACAACCGGGAAACGAAGTCGTCGAAGGGGATGGCGCCAAGGTCCAGGCCGCCCAGTCCACGTACGGCAACAGTGCCGTTTTGCTTTTCCTTGTCGCCGACGACAAGAATGTACGGCACCTTTTGCAGGCTGTGTTCCCGGATTTTACGAGTGATTTTTTCACCGCGCAAATCGGACTCGACTCTAAAGCCTTGTTTTTTCAGGCTTTGCGTGATTTGCGCCGCATAATCGGCCGAAGGTTCGGAAATGCAGCACACAACTGCTTGCACGGGCGCCAGCCACGGCGGCATGGCGCCAGCGTGGTTTTCGATCAACATCCCGATGAAGCGCTCGAGCGAACCGAGGATCGCGCGGTGCAGCATGACGGGCGGGCGGCGCTGGTCGTTCTGGTCCACGTACTCGGCGCCCAGGCGCACGGGCATGGAGAAGTCGACTTGGATCGTGCCGCACTGCCAGTGCCGGCCGATGGCGTCCTTGAGGGTGTATTCGACCTTCGGGCCATAGAAGGCGCCCTCGCCCGGCGAGATTTCGAATTCGCAGCCCGTGCGGCGCAGGCTTTCCATCAGGGCGGCTTCGGCCGTGTCCCAGACCTCGTCCGTGCCGATCCGCTTTTCGGGGCGCGTGGCAACCTTGTACAGGACTTCGGTAAAGCCGAAATCGCGGTAGACCTTTTGCAGCAGCGCCGTGAAATCGGCGCATTCGTCTTGCAGTTGCTCTTCGGTACAGAAGATGTGACCGTCGTCCTGCGTAAAGCCGCGCACGCGCATCATGCCGTGCAGCGAGCCGGAGGGCTCGTTGCGATGGCATTGGCCGAATTCGCCGTAGCGCAGGGGCAGTTCGCGGTAGGAATGCAGGCCCGCATTGAAGATCTGCACGTGGCCCGGGCAGTTCATCGGCTTCAGGCCATAGACGCGGTTTTCGGACTCGGTCGTGAACATGTTTTCACGGTAGTTGTCCCAGTGGCCCGTCTTCTTCCAGAGCGAAATATCCAGGATCTGCGGCGCCTTGACTTCCTGGTAGCCGTTGTCGCGGTACACGCTGCGCATGTACTGCTCGACCTGCTGCCACAGGGTCCAGCCCTTGGGGTGCCAGAAGATCAGGCCCGGGGCTTCGTCCTGGAAGTGGAACAGGTCGAGTTCGCGGCCGATCTTGCGGTGGTCGCGGCGCTCGGCCTCTTCGAGCATGTGCAGGTAGGCTTCCTGTTCTTCCTTGGTCGCCCAGGCGGTGCCGTAGATGCGCTGGAGCATCTCGTTCTTGCTGTCGCCGCGCCAGTAGGCGCCGGCCACCTTCATCAGCTTGAAGACCTTGAGCTTGCCGGTGGACGGCACGTGCGGGCCGCGGCACAGGTCGATGAAGTCGCCTTCGCGGTACAGGCTGAGCGTCT
Source organism: Achromobacter sp. SLBN-14 (assembly GCF_006715415.1). Lineage (NCBI taxonomy): Bacteria > Pseudomonadati > Pseudomonadota > Betaproteobacteria > Burkholderiales > Alcaligenaceae > Achromobacter > Achromobacter sp. SLBN-14. The sequence goes on from NZ_VFNE01000001.1 coordinate 337,901, forward strand.
CGTTGGAGGGAATCGAGGCGATGATTTCCGCCTTGTACTTTTCGCCGATGCCCTTGAAGAATTCGACGGCGTCGTCGCGCGACCATTCTTCGCGTGTGACGATTTCGTCCTTCTTGGCCAGTTCGGCCATCTTCTTTTCGATGGCGGTCAGGTCTTCGGGCGTGAAGGGGCGCTTGTACGAGAAGTCGTAGTAGAAGCCGTTGTCGATCACGGGGCCGATGGTGACCTGGGCGTCCGGGAAGAGCTCTTTGACGGCGTAGGCCAGCAGGTGAGCCGTCGAGTGGCGGATCAGATCCAGGCCGTCCGCGTCCTTGGCCGTCACGATGGCCAGGCGGGCGTCTTGCGCGATGCGGAAACTGGTGTCGACGAGCTTGGATTCCGCGCCGTCGAACGTCACGCGGCCGCCCAGGGCAGCCTTCGCCAGGCCCGTACCGATCGATTGCGCCACGTCGGCGACCGTGACCGGTCCCGGAAATTGGCGCTGCGAACCATCGGGCAATGTGATCTGTACCATCGGGAGTGCTTCCTGGGGTTCTTGGAACTGAAAAACGAAAACAGAAACGAAAAACGCGGCTTCAAAGCCGCGTTCATTTGATTGTCTTGATGAGTCCTACCGCTGACCTGACACGGTGAAACCCGACGCACGAAAAAACTAACGCGACATGGGGCGAAAGTTCCGGGTCGTAGTTCGTGCGGACGGGAAAAGCATGTTTTGAGCCTGTGGGGGCGCGCGCGAAGCGCAGCGCGAATCAAGGTGCAGCAAGACAAATGCAGCCGAAATAGCTGCATGGATCGTTGCCGATTGTAGCACCGTTTGCGCCCCGCCCGTGGCGAAAACGCCACGCAGGATTGCAGGGCGACGCGGGGGACCGCAACGGATCAATTGCGCCGAGTGCATCGGTCTGATTTTGCCTCGATTGGCGACCCAAACGCGCGCCGACCACGTAATCTGCCCACCAATTTCAGGGCTGCTCAAGGAAACGCGCCACGCGACCGCCCCCTCGTGGCCGCCCGGATCGCCCTGAACCCCCATCCGATCGTGGAGCAACGATGAATTGCGTTTCAGAGACTGCAAGCCAGATGACCGGCGGCTCGCTTCACGGCCCGTTTATCGCGCCGGAGGACGGCTTTGAAACCCGAAAGCACCTGCTGCTGTCGCGGCCGCCGCCCGTCATCCGGGTCGCGGTCCTGGACGACCATCCCGTGGTGGCGTTGGGCATCGGCGCGTTCCTCGAAAGCCGGCCTGGCTTTCATGTCGTTCATCGCGAAACCTCCGCGCGCGCGTTGCTGGAAAAACTGGCGAAGCAGCCGTGCGACGTCGCGCTCATTGATTTCTATCTGCCGCTGGAACCCTGCGACGGCGTCAACTATCTGCGGCGGGTGCGCCGCTACCACCCCAACATGGCGGTCATCACGTTTTCGGCCGGCAACCGGCAAGAGACCGAGTACGCGGCATACCGCGCCGGCGCCGCCGGCTATCTGGCAAAGCAATGGGGGCTGGTCTTGCTGCCGGACATGATCCGCGGCGTCATCGAAGCCAAGGCGCCCTTTCTGACGGTAGAGGACGGAAAGATCCGCTGCATGGAGCCGACGGCGCCGCACGCGCTGTTGACGACTTCGGAAGTGGAAATCCTGCGCCACATCAGGCAGGGGATGTCGGTGACGCAGATCGCCGAAAGGCTGGTGCGCAGCAAGAAGACAGTCAGCACGCACAAGCGCCGCGCCATGCGCAAGTTGGGACTGTCCGATGATTTGTCGCTGGCGCTGTACCTGCGCGACAAGTTTGCCGAATGAGCGCGCGGCGCCGCGGCCGCGCGCAGGTCAGATGATGCGGGAGTACCTGGCGGTCGGCATGGCCGAGCGCAGGTATTTGTCGAAGGTCATGGCCACCGCCCGCACGAAATACCAACCCAGGCCGGTGACGCGCAGTTCTCTCAGGTGCAGGTTCACCAGGCCCAGTTCGGCCAGGCTGGCCATCTGCGAGAGCTCTCGGCTGAAGTAGTCGCCGAACTGCAGGCCGTGCTTGGCTTCGATCCGCGAGAAGTCCACCCGGCCCTGGCACATGATGTCCATGATGACCTCGCGGCGGACCAGGTCGTCGGCGCTGAGCGTCAGGCCGCGCTCGACTGCGAACTTTCCGGATTCGATGGCCGCGTAGTATTCGTCGAGGATCTTCGCGTTCTGGCTGTAGGTGTCGCCAATGCGTCCGATGGCCGACACGCCCAGCGCGATCAGGTCGCGATCCGGCTGCGTGCTGTATCCCTGGAAATTGCGGTGCAGTTCACCGCGTTGCTTGGCAATGGCCAGCGCGTCGGTGTTCAGCGCGAAATGGTCCATGCCGATGTAGGTGTAGCCCTGGTTCAGGAAGCCCTGAATGGCCGAACTGAGCAGGCCAACGCGCGTCTCGCGATCGGGCAGGTCTGCTTCGTTGATGCGGCGCTGCGGCTTGAAGCGTTCGGGCAGGTGCGCGTAGGCGTAGAGCGCAATGCGGTCGGGCCGCAGCGCGATGACCTGTTCGATCGTGCGGGCAAACGACGCCGCGGTTTGCAGCGGCAGGCCATAGATGAGATCGACGTTGACCGACGCATAGCCCAATGCCCTGGCGCTGTGCATCAGCGCGGCGACGTTATCGAAAGACTGAACCCGATGCACCGCCACTTGCACCCGTTCGTCGAAATCCTGCACGCCGAAGCTCAGGCGGTTAAAGCCCAGCTGCTGCAGGAACGCAAGGCGCTCGGGCGTTGCAGTGCGCGGATCGACTTCGACGGAGATTTCGGCGTCGGGCTGGAAATGGAAGGCGCCGCGCAGATCGCCCATCAGGCGCGCCAGTTCCTCGTTGGACAGGAAAGTGGGCGTGCCGCCCCCGAAATGCAGTTGCGACACCGGCACGCCGGGGCCGAGTTCTTGCACGTGCAAGGCGATTTCGCGGGACAGGGCATCCAGGTAGCGGGCGGCTCGGTCATGGTGGCGGGTCACCACCTTGTTACAGGCGCAGTAATAACAGACCGATTCGCAGAACGGGATGTGTACGTAGAGCGACAGCGGCTCGGCCGGCGTGGCGGCGCGCCGCTGTTGCAAGGCAAGCCGGTAGTCTTGCTCGGCGAAGCCCCCGTGGTAACGGTCCGCCGTGGGATACGAGGTGTATCGCGGCCCGTTCTTGTCCAACCGGGCCAGCAGTTGGGGAGGAAAAAACGGCTCGGCGGTGGCGGGCGCCGGCGATTCCGAAGATTGAGGGCGTAGAGCGGCTTGCATAACCCGGATTATTCGCCTGACCCGCGCCCTTCACATTGATCTTGCGCAAACCGAGCGCAAGGCATCTGCCGTTGGGCAAGCTTTGCCGGGCCGTTACCGGCCCGCGCCCTGCCCCGTAAAATGCCGCGATTCCCGCAGCAAACAAGGACCCCCAATGGAAACCGAACTGGAAGGCCGCCTGCTGGCCATGCGCCAGGCGCTGGCGATTGCGATCGCCCTATCCACCCGCAGCAGCCCCCAGGCCACCGACATGGCGCTGGAACTGCTGGGCGACCTGAAAGCCAATCTGGACAACACGCCGGCGGACAGCCCGTTCGACAAACCGGAATGGGTGATGGGCGCGCACGACGAACTGGACGGCATCGCCCGGCTGGTTCGCGCCTTCACGCAGACGCCCGAACCGGACGACGAAGCGTAGCGAACCCGGCATCCCGCCGCCCTGCGACGGCGGCGGACCTAAAAGGGCCGGTCCACTGGCCTGACCACCAGACGAACAGCGGTGGAATCCCTCACATCGTTTTCCCTGAAAGCGCCAGTTTTCCCTTTTGTTTCAATGGAGAGGTGCCTATATTGGTGGCCTGACCACCAGGCCAACCCCCCGCCCGATGAGCACCTTCCAAGCCGTCGCCGTCACCCGTCTGTATCGCATGATCGCCGACCAGATCGCCGGACGGATCCGGGCCGGCGACTTCCCGCGCGGGCGGCGTTTGCCGTCGGAGCGGGACCTGGCCGAACAACTGCAGGTCAGCCGCGCGTCGATCCGTGAAGCGCTGATCGCGCTTGAAATCGAGGGCTACGTCGAGGTCCGCGTGGGCACCGGCGTGTTCGTGGCGGACAAGGAAGGCGCCGGCTTGGCGGCCGCCGCCGGAACACCGCCCAGCGCGGCGCAGGGCGTCGACGACATCGGGCCGTTCGACCTGCTGGAAGCGCGCCTCATCATCGAACCCGAATGCGCGGGCATGGCGGCGCAGCATGCCACGGCCGCCCAGCTGGCGGCCATCCTCGACGCCCACGACGGCATGTCCCTGACGGATTCGCCAGGCCGGCATGACCGGGAGTTTCACGGCGCGATCGCCGCCGCCTGCGGCAACGCCGCGCTGGCCGCTGCCGTCGCCCATCTGTGGAACCTGACCCAATCCAGCTCGGTGTACCGGCGGATGCAGGACTATTTCGTCGATGCCAAGGTGTGGGCCGTGGCCCACGCCGAACACCAGCGCATCCTGACCGCGATCGTGGCGCGCGACCCCATTCGTGCGCGGCACGCCATGCACGCACACCTGCTTGGCATCCTGGCGCGCCTGCGCGAGGACTTTGGCGACGTTTCCCACCCCCGAGGCGACCTATGACGACACCCCCTCTGTCCATCAACGGCAACCGGCTGTGGCAGTCCCTGATGGATCTTGCGCAGATCGGCGCGACGCCCAAGGGCGGCAACTGCCGCCTAGCGCTCACCGCGCTCGATGGCCAGGGCCGCGATCTGGTGACCGGCTGGATGCGCGACGCCGGCATGACGGTGCGGGTGGATCAGGTGGGCAACATCTTCGCCCGGCGCGCGGGCCGCAATGACAGCCTGCCGCCCGTGATGACGGGCAGCCATATCGACACCCAGCCCACCGGCGGCAAGTTCGACGGCTGTTACGGGGTGCTGGCCGGTCTTGAAGTGATCCGCACGCTCAATGACGCGGGCGTGACGACCGAGGCTCCGCTGGAAGTGGCCATCTGGACCAACGAGGAAGGCTCGCGCTTCGTGCCCGTGATGATGGGATCGGGCGTCTTTGCCGGCAAATTTCCGCTGGAAACCGCGTTGTCGGCGCGCGACGCGCAGGGCATCAGCGTGCGCGACGAACTTCAGGCCATTGGTTACGCCGGCGACGACCCCGTCGGCGGGCGCCCGGTGGACGCCTACTTCGAGGCGCATATCGAACAGGGTCCGATCCTGGAGCACGAGGAAAAGACGGTCGGCGTCGTGACCGGGTCGCTGGGCCTGCGCTGGTACGACGTCACCGTGACCGGCATGGAAATGCATGCCGGCCCGACGCCCATGCCGATCCGCCGCGACGCGCTCTTCGCCACCAGCTTCCTGCTGCAGGCCGTGGTGAACATTGCCAACACCCATCAGCCTCATGGGCGCGGAACCGTGGGCGAGATCCACGCGTATCCGGGATCGCGCAACGTCATTCCGGGGCAGGTCCGTTTCACCACCGACCTGCGCCACGAAGATGAAGCGACGCTGGACCGCATGGACCGGGACTGGCGGCGCATCTGCGACGACATTGCGGTCGCGCACGGCGTTCGCGTCGACGTGAAGGACGTGCAGTATTTTCCGCCCACGCCGTTCGATCCCGATCTGGTCGACAAGGTGCGCAAGGGCGCCGCGGACCGCGGCCTGCCTGCCATGAACATCGTCACGGGCGCCGGACACGATGCCGTCTACATGGCTGCCGTGGCGCCCACCGCGATGATCTTCGTGCCGTGCAAGGACGGCATCAGCCACAACGAAATCGAAGACGCCCGGCCCGAGCATCTGGAAGCCGGCTGCAACGTGTTGCTCGACGCCATGGTGGCGCGAGCCAATGCGCCCCAAGCCGCCACCGCAGACATGGCCAAGCACCACTGAATTCTCCGCATTGGTGCGCGGCGCCTTAACCAGCACCTGAACGAAGCATTGTTGCAGCAGCTCCACCCGCAGTACCCGAGAAACGCAGGTGGCATGAGGTTTGCTTGATCCGGCACGGCGATCGCCGCGTCCGAGCGGCCGCCTGTCCGACCCTTTCCAGCCCGGAGGCTCGCAGTGAAATCGAAAAACTGGTTTTCCCTAAGCATCGGCGCATTGGTCCTTGCGGCCGCGCTGCCCGCCACGCAGGCCTTGGCTCAGACCAAGGGCGGCACGCTGAACATGATCGTCCAGCCCGAACCGCCGGTGATCGTCACGGCCATCAATCAGCAGGGGCCGACGCAATTCGTCGCGGGCAAGATCTACGAGAGCCTGCTGACCTACTCCACCGACCTCAAGCCGCAGCCCGGACTGGCCAAGTCGTGGGAGGCCGCCGCCGATGGACTGACCTACACCTTCCACCTGCAGGACAACGTGAAGTGGCATGACGGCAAGCCGTTCACGTCCGAGGACGTGGTGTTCTCGCTGGCGGACATGCTGCCCAAGACCCACGCGCGCGCCCGGGTCATCCTGAACAAGTTCGTCGAGTCCGTGCAGGCGCCCGACGCCAAGACCGTGGTCATCAAGCTGAAAACGCCGTTTCCGGCCTTCATGCTGATGTTCGAACCCGGTTTCGCGCCGATGATGCCCAAGCATCTGTACGCCGGCACGGACTACATGACCAACCCGGCCAACCAGAAGCCCGTGGGCACCGGCCCGTTCGTCTTCAAGGAATGGAAGCGCGGCGAGTACATCAAGCTGGCGCGCAATCCCGACTACTGGAAGCCGGGCAAACCGTATCTGGACGAGCTGGTGTTCAACGTGATTCCGGATGCGGCGTCGCGCGCGGTGGCCTTCGAGCGCGGCAGCGTGGACGTGCTGCGCGGCGGCGACGTGGACAACGTCGACATCAAGCGCCTGCGCGGCCTGCCCAACGTGGAATACACGACCGCGGGCTGGGAAATGTTCTCGCCGCAGGCCTACCTGATCTTCAACATGCGCAAGCCGCCCTTCGACAACCTGAAGGTGCGCCAGGCGGTCATGGCGGCCATGAACCGCAACATGGTGGTCAACAACATCTTCTTCGGTCTGGGCAAGGTGTCGACCAGCCCCTTCGTGACCACCGAGATGTTCTACGACAAGAACATGCCGCCGATGCCGTTCGACATGAAGAAGGCGCGCGCGCTGATCAAGGAATCGGGCATCAAGCCCGGCGACTACACGATCCGCCAACTGAGCTTCCCGTACGGCTCGACCTGGGACCGGCTGGGTGAATACACCAAGCAGGCGCTGGAACAGCTGGGCTTCAAGGTGAACGTGGAATCCACCGACGCGGGCGGCTGGGCAAGCCGCACCGGCAACTGGGACTTCGACCTGACCACCACCTTCACGTACCAGTACGGCGACCCCGCGCTGGGCGTGCAGCGCTTGTATATCTCGTCGAACATCGTCAAGGGATCGCCCTTTGCCAATGTACAGGGCTACAGCAACCCCGAGACGGACAAGCTGTGGGAGGCCGCCGCCTCCGAAGTCGATCCGGCCAAGCGCCAGGCCCTCTACACCCAGATCCAGACGACGCTCGTCAACGAGGTCGCCAATGGCTTCCTGGTCGACATGGAGTTTCCGACCCTGTATCGCGCCAACGTGAAGAACCTGGTCAAGACCGCCATCGGCTTGAACGAGTCGTTCGACGACGTCTACATCGAGAAGAAGTAAGCGCCCCCGGGGCGCCGCCGCGGATCCCGTGTCCGCGGCGGCGCCCGGCTGCGCGGCGGGCAGGGTTGCCGCGAGGCACGTCCGTCCTGAAAGGACCCGAGCATGAGATTCCTGTCTTTCCTGCTGTCCCGCATCGGCAAGGCCCTGGTGGTGGTGCTGGGCGTGGTGATCATCAATTTCTTCCTGATACGGCTTGCGCCCGGCGATCCCGCCGCCGTGCTGGCCGGCCAGGCCGGCGCGGGCGATGCCGCCTACGTGGACCAGCTGCGGGTTGCCTTTGGCCTGGACAAGCCCGTCCTGACGCAGCTTTTTCTCTACCTGAAGGGCGTGGTGCAGCTGGATCTGGGCTTTTCCTACCGCAACCACGTGCCGGTGCTGGACCTGATCGTCGAGCGCCTGCCCGCCACGTTCCTCCTGATGTCGTGCGCCTTCGTGTTTTCCATCGTGCTGGGCGTGCTGCTGGGCGTGGTGGCCGCCAAGGCGCGCTACCGCAACAAGCGCCGCTGGATCGACAGCTCGGTGATGACCGGCGCCCTGCTGCTGTACGCCACGCCGCTCTTCTGGCTGTCGCTGATGGGCATCCTGCTGTTTTCGGTGGTGCTGGGCTGGCTGCCGGCCTTCGGCATGGAGACCGTGGGCGCAAACCTGACCGGTTGGGCGCGCGCGGGCGACATCGCCCTGCATCTCATCCTGCCGACCGTGACGCTGGGGTGCTTCTTCATGGCCGTCTACGTGCGGCTGACTCGCGCGTCGATGCTGGAAGTGATCGGCATGGATTTCGTGAAGACGGCGCGCGCCAAGGGCGTGAGCCCCAGCCGCGTGATCCGCGCGCACGTGCTGCGCAACGCGCTGCTGCCGGTCATCACGTTTGCCGGCATCCAACTGGGGCAGATGGCGGGCGGCGCGGTGCTGACCGAGACCGTCTTCGCGTGGCCCGGCATCGGACGCCTGATGTTCGACGCCCTGCTGCAACGCGACTACCAGCTTCTGCTGGGCATCTTCCTGGTCACCTCCATCATGGTCGTGGTCTTCAACCTGCTGACCGACGTGCTGTACCGCCTGATCGATCCGCGCATCGGCGCGGGTGCGCAGCAAGGAGCCTCCGCATGAAGTCATTCGCCCGACGTTACCTGCGCAACTACGGGGCGGTGGCCGGCCTGGTCATCATGCTGATCGTGGTGGCCGTGGCCCTGGCGGCGCCGCTGCTGTACGAAGAGTCGCCCTGGATGATGGTGGCCGACCCGCTGATCCCGCCGTTCACCAATGCGGACTATCCGTTCGGCACGGACATGCTGGGCCGCGACATCACGGCGGGCCTGGTGTGGGGCGCGCGCGTGTCGCTGATGGTGGGCCTGCTGTCCACCGCCGTGGCGCTGCTCTTTGGCATCGTGGTCGGTTCGATAGCCGGCTACTGCGGCGGCCGCGTGGACGACGCGCTGATGCGGTTCACCGAGTTTTTCCAGACCATTCCGCAACTGGCGATGGCCGTGGTGCTGGTCGCCATCCTGAGCCCGTCGGTGTATTCGATCATGGGCGCCATCGCGGTGGTGTCCTGGCCGCCGGCCGCGCGGCTGGTCCGCTCGGAATTCATGACGCTCAAGCAGCGCGAATTCGTGCAGGCCGCGATCGTCATCGGCCAGACGCCGGCCCGCATCGTCGGCACGCAGATCCTGCCCAATGCCATGTCGCCCATCATCGTGTCAGCCTCGTTCATGGTGGCGACCGCGATCCTGACGGAGTCATCGCTGTCGTTTCTGGGCCTGGGCGACCGCAACCTGATGAGCTGGGGGTTCATGATCGGCGCGGCGCGCACCATGATCCGCGAGGCCTGGTGGATGAGCGTGTGGCCCGGGGTCGCCATCTTGCTGACCGTGCTGGCCATCAACCTGATCGGCGAAGGCCTGAACGACGCCCTCAACCCGCAACTGCGCAAGCGCGGCGAATAGGAGGCCGGCATGAATGAAAACCTGACAACCCCGCCGCTCCTGTCGATCCAGAATCTGACCATCGCATTGCCCAAGGGCGGCGACCGTCCTTATGCTGTGCAAGACGTCTCGTACGACATTCGCGCCGGTGAAATCCTGTGCATCGTGGGCGAATCGGGCTCGGGCAAGTCGATGAGCGCCAACGCCATCATGGGACTGCTGCCCGATTACCTGACGCCGCAGGCCGGGCGCATCCTGTTCCGCGGCCAGGACCTGCTGCAACTGGACGAACCCGCCCTGCAGGCCATGCGCGGCAAGGACATGGCGATGATCTTCCAGGAGCCGCTGTCGGCCCTGAACCCGCTGATGACGGTGGGCGAACAGATCAGCGAGGTGATGCGCGTGCACAACGCCTACCCCGGCGCAGAACGCTTGAAGCGCACGCTCGAACTGCTGGAATTCGTCGGCCTGCCGGATCCGGCCACGCTGTATCACGTGTATCCGTTCCGCTTGTCCGGCGGGCAGCGCCAGCGCGTGATGATTGCGATGGCGCTGGCGCTGGAGCCCGCCCTGTTGATCGCCGACGAGCCCACGACCGCGCTGGACGTGACCACTCAGGCGCAGATCCTGGCGCTGATCGCGCGCATCCAGAAGGAAAAAGGCATGGGCGTCATGTTCGTCACGCACGACTTCGGCGTGGTGGCCGAGATCGCCCACCGCGTCGCCGTCATGGAGAAAGGCATTCTGGTGGAGCAAGGCCCAGCCAGCGAGGTGCTCAACCGCCCGCGCCATCCCTACACCCAGCGCCTGATCGCGGCCGTGCCGCACCGGCGCGGCGAGGAGCGCGCCGGACTTGCCGACGACACGCCAGTGCTGGAGGTCAAGGATCTGAAAAAGACCTACGTGATCGGCCACGGCTGGCTGGGCAACAAACGCCAGGTGCACGCGGTGGACGGCGTGAGCTTTGCCGTGCGGCGCGGCGAGACGCTGGGCATCGTGGGGGAATCCGGTTCGGGCAAGTCCACGATCGGCAAATGCCTGCTCAAGCTTGTCGGCATCAATGCCGGCCAGCTGCTCTTTAACGGCCAGGACATCGCCACGCTGCCCGAATCGCGCTTTCGGCCGATGCGGCACGAGATCCAGATGATCTTCCAGGACCCGTTCGCCTCGCTCAATCCCCGGCACACGGTGGGCCGCATCATCAGCGACGGCCCGGTCGCCAATGGCGTCCCGCGCGCGCAGGCCGAGGCCCGGGCGCGCGAACTGCTGTCGCTGGTGGGCATGGACCCGTCCGCCTTTGACCGCTATCCCAACCAGTTTTCGGGCGGCCAGCGCCAGCGCATCGGCATCGCGCGCGCGTTGGCGCTGGAGCCCAAGGTGCTGGTGGCCGACGAATCGGTGTCGGCGCTGGACGTGTCGGTTCAGGCGCAGGTGCTGCAACTGCTGCACGACCTGCAGCAGCGGCTGAAGATTGCGCTGGTGTTCATCACCCATGACCTGCGCGTGGCGGCGCAGATCTGCAATTCGGTGCTGGTCATGCATCGCGGCAAGGTGGTGGAGTACGGGTCGCCGTCCCAGATCTTCGACAACCCGCAGCACGCCTACACCCGCCAGCTGATCGCCGCCGTGCCGGGCCAGCATTGGGACCCGACCAAGGCGCAGGCCGCCTGACCGGACATCGCCTCACCATTGAATTCCAGGAGAACCGCTATGCAACGCCCCGCCGCCATCCCCACCGTGCAGATCGACAACGAACTGGTCACCGTCACCGAATGGCGCTTTCCGCCGGGCGGCGAGACGGGCTGGCACCGTCATGGCATGAACTACGTGGTGGTCCCGCAGACCACCGGCCCCTTGCTGCTGGACACGCCCAACGGCCAGGTCACCAGCCAGCTCACCACGGGGGTGGCGTATTACCGGCCGGTGGGCGTGGAACACAACGTCATCAACCCCAGCGACACGGAATTCGTGTTCGTCGAGATCGAACTCAAGCAGGCATGAGCCCCACGCATCTGGCAGCGACCGTGACGGTCTGAGCGAGGATATCCATGAAGGCGTTTTTTTCCGAAGAACAGTTGCTGCATTCGCCCCGGCAATTCATGCGGCTGGGCCGCATCAGCGCCCCCACCGACCTGCCGTCGCGCGCTGAGAGCCTGCAGCAGGCGCTGGCCGCCCGCGGCGTGAAGGTCGAAGCGCCATCCGACTATGGCCGCAAGCCGCTTGAACACGTGCACAGCACGGATTATCTGGACTACCTGGAAACCGCCTTTGCGCGCTGGCAGGCCCTGAAGGCGCCGGGCGTCGATCCCGGTCCGGAAGTGCTGCCCAATCTTTCGCCCTACTACAACGGCCGCATCGATGCCGCCGGACGGGGCCCCTGCCCGTCCCCGTCCATCGTGGCGCAAACCGGGTATTACCTGAGCGACCTCGCCTGCCCCATCGGGCCGCAGACCTGGCGCTCGGCGCTGCGGTCCACGCATAGCGCGCTGGCGGCGGCGGACCATGTGGCGAGCGCCGGTGGCGTGGCCTACGCGCTTTCGCGGCCCTCCGGCCACCATGCCCATCGCGACCGCGCCGGCGGCTTCTGCTACCTGAACAACAGCGCCGCCGCGGCAAGCCGCCTGTTGCAGACGTGGTCGAAGGTAGCAGTGCTGGACGTGGATGCGCACCATGGCGACGGCACGCAGAACATCTTCTATCACCGGGCGGACGTGATGACCGTCTCGCTGCACGCCGATCCGGCCGGGTATTACCCCTTCTATACCGGCTACGCGCACGAGCGCGGGCACGGCGCGGGCGAAGGCTACAACCTGAACCTGCCGCTGGCGCACGGCTGCGGCAACGCAGAATTCCTGCAGGCGCTGGACACCGCGCTGGATGCCCTGGCGGGCTATGCGCCGCAGGCGCTGATCCTGCCGCTGGGATTCGATACCTACAAGGACGATCCGATCAGCGTGCTCAGGCTGGACATCGACGCGTACCGCGACATCGGCGCGCGCGTCGCCGGTTTGCGCGTGCCCACCGTCGTGGTGCAGGAAGGCGGCTACATGGTCGAGGCGATCGGGCCCGCGCTGGATGCGTTTCTTGAAGGCTTTGGCCGTGGCGGCAAATGAAGGCACGCGCCAGACTGGCGTCCTGCTGTTCTTCGCGGCGCTGGTGGCGTTCGCCACCTTCGATGCGGGCGCCAAGCAGCTTCTGGAACGCTATCCGGCGCCCTTTCTGAACGTGATGCGCTACCTGGCGGTGGTGACGCTGGCGATGGGCATGCTGTGGCGCCACGGCCGCGGCCTGCGGCTGCGCGACGCGCCGGAAAAGCCCCTGCTGGTGCTGCGCGGTGTCATGCTGGCCACGGTGGGCACGTGCTTCATGACCGCGCTGATCTGGATGCCGCTGTCCGAGGCCACCGCCATTTACTTCACCGCCCCGCTCATCATGGTGGCGCTGTCGCCGTGGCTGCTGGGCGAACGCGTCCGGGCGGCGCAATGGGGCGCCGTTGCCGCCGGCTTTGCGGGCATGCTGCTGATCGTGCGGCCCGGCGGCGACCTGCCCCTGCTGGGCACGTTGCTGATGGCGGTGTCGGCCGTCAGCTACGCGATCTTCCAGGTGCTGACCCGCAAACTGTCGAACAAGGTGCCGGGGCCGGTGCAGTATGCGTACACGGCCTTCATCTGCCTGATCGTGACCGCGCTGCCCGCGCCGTTCTTCCTGCCCGACCCCTGGCCGGGAACGGCCGATACCGTCATCATCCTTGCCCTGGGCGCCTGCAGCGGCCTGGCGCAGATCCTGCTGATCGCGGCCTTCCAGCGGGTTCCGGCGGCAACGCTGGCGCCCCTGAACTACTTCCAGCTGCTGCTGGCGCTGGGCTTCAGCACGTTCTGGTTCCAGCGCCCGCCAGACGCGCTGGCGCTGGCGGGCATGGGGCTGATCATCGCGGCCGGGGTCTTTCTGGCGCTGCGACCTGTCAGAACGCCATCGGCGCCGGCCGCTTGAACAGGCGCGGCGCCTCTTGCGGCCGCGTCCTCAACTGGTTTCGCGCTGGACCAGTTCGAAACCCAAGTCCACATGCCGCGCGGGCACGGGTTCGCCCGCCAGGTGCTGCATGAGCAGTTGCGCGGCTGACAGGCCGATCTGGTAGCGGGGCGTGGCAATGGTGGACAGCGGCGGCGTGGTCCAGGCCGTGCCCGGAAAGTCATGAAAGCCGACGATAGCCATCTGTTCCGGCACACGCACGCCATCCCGGCCGCACTGAAACACAGCGCCTTGCGCCAGATCATCGTTGCAAAAGAACACGGCGTCGCAGTCGGGATGACGCGCGTGCAGATCCTGGATCAACGACGCCCCCAGGCTGATCGACGATTTCTCGGGCGTCATGATTTCCAGGGCCGCGTCGTACAGCCCCGCATCGCGCAGCGCCTGCCGGCACCCTTCGCAGCGGCGCAGCGACCGGGGATCCAGCTGCGCGCCGATGATGCCGATACGGCGGTAGCCCCGTTCGACCAGATGGCGGCCTGCTGCGTAGCCCGAGTCGAACTGCGAGAACCCGACGCTCATGTCCTCGCCGCCGTCCAGCGTTTCGATCGTGTGCACCGTGGGAATCGCCTGCGCGCGCAGCAGTTCCCAGACGCCCGGATTGTGGTCGATGCCGGTCAGGACCACGCCGTCGGGCGAATGCTGCAGATACTTGCGCAGCAGTGCTTCTTCTTCGTCCGGCGAATAGCCCGTCACGCCGATCAGCATGTGGTAGCCGTGCTGATCCAGCACTTCCTTGATGCCCGTGATGATGTCCACGAACACCACGTTGCTGAGCGACGGAATGAGCACCACGATGGTCTGCGACCGCGCCGACGCCAGCGCGCTGGCGGCGTGGTTGGGCACGTAGCCCAGTTCCTGGCACACCCGCGCGATTTGCTGGCGCAGATCCTGGCCCACCTTATCGGGTGTGCGCAACGCCCGCGATACCGTGATCGCGCTGACGCCCACGCGCCGCGCGACGTCCTGCATGGTGACGCGGCCGGCGCGCGAGCTTCGAGGTTTGCGGATGGACATGGACCCTCGCGGTGAATGCAAGCGCGTAGTCTGACCGAAAAAAAGGGGCTTGCCAAAGCAAAAATGTTAGCGCTAACATGATCCACATCAAACGGCTAAAAAAACTCCGGCAAACGGAGAGGAGACAAACATGCAAGCTTCCCCCTTGGGGCGGCCGGGGCCATCGCGTCCGGGCCGCTCGCCGCTGGCCCGCGCCGCGGATTGGTGTTTTGCGCTACAGACCTGGCTGATGGTCGCCTGTCTGGTCATCATGGTCGTGCTGCTGTTCGGCAACGTGGCGCTGCGCTATCTCTTCAATTCCGGCATCAACGTCTCGGACGAGGTCTCGCGCCTGGCGTTCGTCTGGATGATTTTCCTGGGTTCGGTGATTGCGCTGCGCGAGCACCAGCACATCGGCGTGACCATGCTGGTGGAACGCTTCGGTCCGGGCGCGCGCCGGGTGTCGCATATTGCCTGCCAGCTGATGATCCTGTGGGTGCTGTGGCTGATGGCCGAAGGCAGCTGGGTCCAGACAGTTATCGGCCTTGACACCGTATTGCCTGTCACCGGCATGCCCCAGGCCGTGTTCAACGCCGCGGGGCTATATGCCGCGGTGGCAATGGGCATCCTGACGGTCGTCGACCTGGTCCGCGTGATTGCGGGCGGTCCGCTACCGGCGGAATCCAGTCCGGAAGACCCGCTGGTCTGATCCGGACGTCATCCGCCCCAACAAGCGCCTCAACACGCGCCCCACCCCCGCCCCACACCCATCCGCCCGGATACCCGCAATGATCCTGACCGTCTTCCTAGTCGTGCTGCTGGGGCTGATTGCCCTGGGCATGCCGATCGCCTTCGCGCTTGTCATCAGCGCGATCGTCATGATGTTCCAGCTGGATTTCTACGACACCCAGCTTCTTGCCCAAAACATGCTGTCCGGCGCCAACAGCTTTACGCTGATGGCAGTGCCGCTCTTCATGCTGGCCGGCGAATTGATGAATGCCGGCGGCATCTCGCGCCGTATCGTTCACCTGGCCAATACGTTTGTGGGCCACATCCAGGGCGGCCTGGGTTACGTGGCCATCTTCGCCAGCGTGCTGCTGGCATCGCTGTCAGGCTCGGCCGTGGCCGACGCCGCGGCGCTGGGGTCGCTGCTGATCCCCATGCTGCGCGAAAAAGGCTATGACGCGGGGCAGGCCTCGGGCCTGATCGCCTCGGGCGGCATCATCGCGCCCATCATTCCGCCATCGATCTCGTTCATCATCTTCGGCGTCGCCACCAATGTGTCGATCACCAAGCTGTTCTTCGCCGGCATCGCGCCGGGCCTCATGATGGGGCTGACGCTGGTGGCGGTATGGACGTGGGTGGCGCGCAAGCACGGCAGCATCACGCCCTCGCCGCGCGAGCCGTGGTCCAACCGTCTGAAAGCGCTGCGCGGATCGCTGTGGGCGCTGTTCCTTCCAGTCATCATCATCGGCGGGCTGCGCGGCGGCATCTTCACGCCCACGGAGGCCGCGGTCGTCGCCGCCGTGTATGCGCTGCTGGTCAGCATCTTCGTGTACCGCGAGATCGGCTGGCGCGACCTGGGTCCGCTCTTCATCAACGCCGCCCGCACCACGGCTGTGGTCATGTTCCTGGTGGCGGCCGCCATGGTGTCGTCCTACATGATCACGCTGGCGGACCTGCCGCAGGATCTCATCGCTCTCCTGGAACCGGTCATGGACCAGCCCAAGCTGCTGATGTTCGCGCTGCTGATCCTGCTGACGCTCGTGGGCACGGTGATGGACCTGACGCCGACCATCCTGATTCTCGGCCCCGTGCTGATGCCCGTCGTCACCAAGGCCGGCATCGACCCTGTCTACTTCGGCGTCATGTTCGTCATGGTCGGCAGCGTGGGCCTGTTGACCCCGCCGGTCGGCACGGTGCTCAACGTCGTGTGCGGCGTGGCCCGCATCAATATGGAAACCATCTGCAGAGGGGTGTGGCGCTATGTCGTGGCCTACACGCTGCTGCTGGTTCTTTTGGTGATCTTCCCCGAACTGATCACCGTACCCGCACGCTGGATGCACTAGCGGCAATTACAAACCCCCGAGGAGAAACACCATGATCAAGCAATTGAAGACCCGCGTTCTTGTCCTGGCGGCGGTGCTGTCCTGCACCGTCGCCGGGGTGGCCGCGGCGGCGGACGTCAAGCCGCGCCTCATCCGCTTTGGCTACGGGCTGAACGAGGAAAGCGTGCAGGGCCGCGCGGCCCGCCATCTGGCGCAGGAACTGGAGAAAGTCAGCGGCGGCAAGCTCAAGATGAAGACGTTTGGCTCGGCCAACCTTGGTTCGGACGAGCAGATGCAGAGCGCGCTGGTGGGCGGCGCGCAGGAAATGATGGTGGGGTCGACCGCGCCGCTGGCCGGCATGGTCAAGGAGTTCGGCGTGTTCGACCTGCCCTTCCTCTTCAACAGTGAAAAGGAAGCCGACGCGGTGCTGGACGGCCAGCTCGGACAGGATCTGCTCAAGAAGCTGGAAGCCAAGGGACTGGTCGGCCTGGTCTACTGGGAAAACGGCTTTCGCAACATGACGAACTCCAAGCGTCCGATCACGCGCGCCGAGGACCTGCAGGGCATCAAGCTGCGCGTCATGCAGAACCAGATTGCGCTGGGCGTCTTCAATACGCTGGGCGCCAATGCCGTGCCGATGCCGTTCTCGGAATTGTTCACCGCGCTGGAAACCCGCACCGTAGACGGCCAGGAGAACCCCATCACCACGATCCAGAGCAGCAAGTTCTACGAGGTGCAGCCCTTCCTGACCATCACGCGCCACGTCTACACGCCGTGGGTGGTGATGGCCTCCAAGAAGTGGTGGGACACGCTCTCGCCCGAGGAACAGAAGCTGATCCGCCAGGCAGCCGCGTCATCGCGCGACTTTGAGCGGCAGGATAGCCGCGCCGACTCCACCAAGGCCATGGGCACGCTCGAGAAGAACGGCATGAAGATCAACACCGTCTCGCCGGAGGAAGTGGCCCGCATGCGCCAGAAGGTGCAGCCCGTGGTCGACAAGTACACCCAGGAACTCGGGCCGGAACTGATCAAGCAGTTGAACGACGAAATCCAGAAGGCGCGGAACTAACCGTGCCGGCCCGGATCCCGTGGGGGTCCGGGCCTGTATGCAACCGAAGCAAAGCGAGACAGCCATGTCCCAGACACCCCGCCGACTGCGCAGCCAGAAATGGTTCGACGATCCCTCGCACGCCGACATGACGGCGATCTACGTCGAGCGCTATCTCAACTATGGCCTGACGCGCCAGGAACTGCAGTCCGGGCGGCCGATCATCGGCATCGCGCAGACCGGCAGCGACCTGGCGCCCTGCAATCGCCACCATCTGGCGCTGGCCGAACGCATCAAGGCGGGTATCCGCGACGCCGGCGGCATTCCCATGGAATTCCCGGTGCATCCGCTGGCCGAACAGGGACGGCGGCCCACTGCAGCGCTGGACCGCAACCTGGCGTATCTGGGCCTGGTGGAGATCCTGCACGGCTATCCGCTGGATGGCGTGGTGCTGACCACGGGATGCGACAAGACCACGCCCGCGTGCCTGATGGCGGCGGCGACGGTGGACATTCCCGCCATCGTGCTGTCCGGCGGTCCCATGCTGGACGGCTGGCATGAAGGCCAGCGCGTGGGCTCGGGCACGGTCATCTGGCACGCACGCAACCTGATGGCGGCCGGCAAGCTGGATTACGAAGGCTTCATGACGCTTGCCACGGCATCGTCGCCGTCCATCGGCCACTGCAACACCATGGGCACCGCGCTGTCCATGAACTCGCTGGCCGAAGCGCTGGGCATGTCGCTGCCCACCTGCGCCAGCATTCCGGCGCCCTATCGCGAGCGCGGGCAGATGGCCTATGCCACCGGCATGCGCATCTGCGACATGGTGCGCGAAGACCTGCGGCCATCTCAAATCCTGACCCGCGAGGCGTTCGAGAACGCCATCGTCGTGGCCTCGGCGCTGGGCGCGTCCAGCAACTGCCCGCCACACCTGATTGCCATCGCGCGCCACATGGGCGTCGACCTCAGCCTGGACGACTGGCAACGGCTGGGCGAAGACGTGCCGCTGCTGGTCAACTGCGTGCCGGCGGGCGAGCATCTGGGCGAAGGCTTTCACCGCGCGGGAGGCGTACCCGCCGTGCTGCACGAGCTGCTGGCAGCCGGCCGCCTGCATCCGGACTGCCGAACCGTATCCGGCAAGACCATCGGCGATATTGCGACGGCGTCCAAGACCCACAATACCGACGTCATCCGGACCTGCGACGCGCCGCTCAAGCACCGCGCCGGCTTCATCGTGCTGTCGGGCAACTTCTTTGACAGCGCCATCATCAAGATGTCGGTCGTGGGCGAAGCCTTTCGCCGGGCGTACCTGTCCGAACCGGGGTCGGAAAACGCCTTCGAGGCGCGCGCGATCGTGTTCGAGGGCCCGGAGGACTATCACGCCCGCATCGAAGACCCGGCGCTCAACATCGACGAACACTGCATTCTGGTGATCCGGGGCGCCGGCACCGTGGGCTACCCCGGCAGCGCGGAAGTCGTGAACATGGCGCCTCCATCGCACCTTATCAAGCGCGGCATCGAGTCCCTGCCCTGTCTGGGCGACGGCCGCCAGAGCGGCACCTCGGCCAGCCCGTCCATCCTGAACATGTCGCCCGAAGCCGCGGTGGGCGGCGGACTGGCGCTGCTGCGCACGGGCGACCGGATCCGCGTGGACCTGAACCAGCGGTCGGTCATGTTGCAGGTGGACGAAGCGGAACTGGAACGGCGCCGCCAGGAACCGCCGTATGAAGCGCCGCCATCGCAGACGCCGTGGCAGGAACTGTACCGGCAGACCGTGGGGCAGCTTTCCACGGGCGGATGCCTGGAGGCGGCGACGCTGTATTTGAAAGTGGTGGAGACGCGGGGCGATCCGCGGCATTCGCACTGAGGCCAAGAAGGGTGCGGCTTGGAGCGTGGCTTATTCGCGCGGCGGCTTGCTGGCCGGGCCGCCCGCGCGGGGGCTGGGCCGGCTGAGGACATACGCCGCGCTGGCCAGAAAGAAGATGCCTACGCCGATGGCCAGGGGCAGCGAGGGATGGGCGCTCCAGTAAAAGATCCCGTAACCAGCCGCCATGCCCAGGCTGGCATACGTCTTGCCTTTGCGCGACACCGCGCCCTCGTCGCGCCACGCGCGCAGCGACGGACCATAGGTCGGGCTATCCAGCAGCCATTTTTCAAGCCGGGGCGACGAGCGGGAGAAGCAGGCCACCGCCAGGATCAGGAAGATCGTCGTCGGCATCACCGGCAAGAAGGCGCCGATGACGCCCAGCGCCAGCATCAAGCAGCCCAGGCATAACCAAAGTGCTCTCATCATGATGGTGAGCAGGATATCGCAAATGGGCAGCCGGCAGTCCGCCAGGCATCGTGCGCCGCTTGATTCACGACGCGGCGGGCTCCGGCATCCTTGCGCGCAGCATCCTGACGAATTTCGCATCCGGACTGCCGCCCGCGGCGCGTGACTTGTGAACCATCGCCCAGGCCTCCGCGTACTGGCCGCGCCAGTAATAGGCCGTGGCCCACGAGGCATACAGATAGCCCTTGTCGGGCTCCACGGTCTCGCCCTTGCGGTACCACTCATCGGACCGCGTCGTCGCCGCGATACGCGCTTCGGGGGGCAGCGTCTTGTCCTCGGCGGCGCAACGCGCCGCGATCCGGCCGGCATCCGCATGAATGCCGCGAAACGCCGGCGGATTCATGCTGATCGCGCGGTCCATCATGCTCATCGCCTGGCAGACCTTGCGCTGGCTTTCCAGCACGACCGCGAATCCCGCGTACACCTCGGGGTTGTCGGGATTGAGCAGCCACGCCTGATTGAATTGCCGCATGGCCTGGCCCGGCAGGTCTTCGCGAAAAAGCCGGTAGCCCAGCTCGACCCGCGCCTGCGCTGCCGCGGCAGGCGATCCAAACACCTTCACGGCCTCGGCGGCCTGTTGTTCATCGCCCGCGCGCAAGGCAGCGGCCGCGCGGCGATCAACCCCGGCATACATCGGCGCCTCGTCGCTTTGAACCGGAGCGGGCGCAGGAAGCTTGATCACGCAGCCGGACAACCACAGCAATTGGGCCAGTAGCGAAGCCAGCGCCAGTCGGTTGACCGTGCGCCAGCACGAAGTGCCGCCCGGGGCCGCCTCCAGATCCGACATTTCGGCTATTGGACCTGGGTCAAGACAAGCTGCCCATCCTTGCGAGCAACGCTGAATACGCCCGTCGTCAGTCCTCGGGCATCCGGTGCAAAGAGATCGGCATTGGATCCCCAAAATTGCTCGTCAGCGTTGTACAGGACGACAAACGAATAGCCATCGAGAAGCTTTCGCAGATCTTCCTTGCAGGTCCAGACATCGTCCTTATTGTATTTTTCGCCCACGGACCAGCACCACCATTGGGTCTCAAGCGGACTCACGCTGTAGCTGAACATGAACTTCTCGAAGCCCGTGGAATTCTGGTCAATGAAATAGACCTTATCCCCCTTCGCAGCATGCTTCTTGACGAGCTCGGCCAATGCATCGATGCGCTCACGCTGCTCCAGAACCTTCTCGATCTGGGGTGATGAGACCGGCGGAGCGAACAAACCAAGGGGCAAACACAGCAACCCCGCCAGTATGGGGATGGCGAGAACGGGGCGCAGCCATTTGATCTTGAATGTGTCTACCGCGCCTGAATAGGCTCCAAACACGACCAGGGCCCAAGCCAGGAAATAGGTTCCCGCATATCTTTCGAAAGAAGCCAGCCGTATTCCTTCGTACTCCGAAAAGAACAGCAGATACGAGAGCAGAAGAAACAGCAGGTAGGCGATCGCACCGGCGGAAAGCAGCGAGAACGCTGCGATCCGAGGCAAGATCTCGTAGCGCCGGCTGATCAGGATGCAAATCGCACTGAGCGCCATCAGCCAAAGCATCACGCTCAACGGAGACATGAGCAGCACGATCTTCCAGCCGCCGGGATAAAGCCCGAAGTTCTCCGCTTGGAACCGCTGAATGAATTCGAGCCCCGTCTTTCCGATCCGGCCCAGCAAAGGATCCTGAAACAGCGAGCTCAGCTTGGGCATGGACACGGTAAGACCCGCGCCTATCGATTTCGAGTACCACTGCCACGAGGCAAAGGTCAGAAGTGTTGCGAGACAGCCCGGGATTACTTGGGCGATGGCGCGCTTGAATCTGGCAGCAACACCGATATCGGCCGTTTGCAAAACAGACGAGAAAAAATGGATCGCGATGACAAGCATCGCCAATATCAGGCCGATCTGCTTCATGAGGACCAGCACCGCGAGGCTGACCGCTACCAGGAGCGACCCTCTGAGGCCCTTGGCCGTCGCCGCCAGCGCAACGCTTGCCGCAAACACAAGGGCCAGCAACGGATCCACGAATATGTGCTTATAGTCGAACCCAAAGAAATAGGGTATTGCGCAAGCCGAGAAGAACGTCAGCACCTCGAGAACCGAAGCACGCGCGTGAAAAGCGCCTATCGCACATGCAAGCGCCGCAAGCATGAAGATGATTTGAGCCGACAGCAACCCGCTTTCAGACCACGGACCTAAAAACAGAAAGTAATACTGAAATAGCTGCTGAGCGGGCGGATACGCCTTGAAAATATCAACGATCGGCGAATCTTTCAGATACAACGAATGGGTGGCGTGTATGACTTTCGCGCCGAGCCCCCAGAAGGAAAACTCATCCCAACCCGTGAGCTTGAAATCGAACGGCACGAGGGAGACGAAAAACACGAACGGTACAAGGTAAAGCAACTGGCTGAGCTTGCCGGCACTCCACTTCAGCGGCAGAAACTCCGCACGCCGCCGGAAAAGCCAGATAAGCGTGTACGCCAGCAGCCCCATTCCCGCCAAAACGGAAATGATTGCACCTGGGCGAAGCAGTCCGGCAAGGCCGGCGGCATACAGCCATAGCACCGTCAACGCCACATGCAAATACATGGCGATGGACAGCTTGATGCGCAGGCGCCCTGCAAAAAAGGTCAGGAACCCCAACGAAGAAAGCAAGATCAACATATCGTCTTATTCGGGTCGCGTTCGTGCCGCCTTACGCCTTGGCTATGACAATAATGCCGAGCAGGATCAGAAATAAGCCGACGAAATATTGGGGCTGGAATCTTTCGCCAAACAGGAAATAGCTGCCGATGGGAACAAGCACAAACGCCAGCGCCATCAGGGGATAGACTTTTCCGAGTTCCAGCCGTTGCAGGACGTAAATCCACAAAATGGTCACGAGCCCGTAAAGACCGATGGAAAAAGAAAGCACCATGAAAGTCTTGGGATCGAAGATCGAACCGCTGTTCTTCAGAGTCGCGGCCCCAAATTTGAACAGCAGCTGACCGATGGCGATACCGACCACACATGCGATTGCGAGTAAATATGTCATTTCAATTTTGTTCTATGGAACGGCCTGGTCGGCACCGATGAGATATCGTAGCCAATGAATGAAAGAATGAACTGCACGCCAAGTATTATTGGCATCGCGGATATCATGACGGTACCCGCCGCAGTCGAAACCCCCGTCCGAGCCGACTCGATCCAATGGCCGGCGCCAAAGAAAACACCGCACAATACCAGCAGGACGCCCAGAGGCAATTCAAGGGACGCCAGGGAAACTCCGCGCAGATAATAGTTATAGAAAAGGCGCTTGAAGAAATTCCGGACATGCTTTACCAGAAATTCCCCCACGATCTTGCTGATCTTAAGATTGCTGACTTCATCGGCATACTTGGCCACCATCGGCACATCCACCACCACAGCGCCAAGGGTGTTGAGCCGAAACAACATGTCGGTCTCGAAAAAATATCGATTGCTGATTTTTTCGAAAGGAAGATATTTGGCTACGCTAGCGTGGATCGCAGTATATCCATTGGTGGGATCGAAAATATTCCAGTATCCGGACGAGAGCTTCGTCATGAACGAGAGCACGGCATTGCCGAACAAGCGCCGCTTGGGCATCGCGCGGACGCTTTCAAGATCGAAAAAGCGATTGCCCTTGCAGTAGTCTGCTTCTC
This sequence comes from Achromobacter sp. SLBN-14, assembly GCF_006715415.1. Classification (NCBI taxonomy): domain Bacteria; kingdom Pseudomonadati; phylum Pseudomonadota; class Betaproteobacteria; order Burkholderiales; family Alcaligenaceae; genus Achromobacter; species Achromobacter sp. SLBN-14. Next base: position 361,544 of record NZ_VFNE01000001.1, read on the forward strand.
CAAAAATAATCGGGGAGACGAACTCCTGCAGCAGGGACGGGTCCATTTGTCCGTCGCCGTCAATCTTGACGATGATGTCCATGCCATCTGCGATTGCCGCCTTGTAGCCCGCCATCACGGCACCACCGACGCCCTGATTGGTTTCGTTGCGCAAGACAACGACGCGGGGGTCGGAACAATGCGCTTCCACGAATTTGCCCGATTGATCGGGGCAGCAGTCGTCGACGATGTAGATTCGGCAGACCTCATCACCGATAGCCGCAATGACATGCAGGATGTGCTTCGTTACCTTATAAGACGGTATAACGACGGCGATCTTGAAACTGCTCGATGCAGTATTACCCTTGTTTTCCATGACACCATGCAACCAACCGCGATTGAGAAACAGACCTTAAGGAAGGTCTGCACAAGCCCGCATTCCGGCAGAATCCCTGCCACGACCCATTAATTTTCTTATGTGGAGTTTCTCTAGAGTGGTCTGCTCTGCCACCCGTGAAACTCATTATTGGCATTCCCGCCGTTTGCCATATTGGCCGTCTGCCGCCGGCTATGACACCGCCGCTCACGGCAAAAAGCGGAATACTGAATCGTGACCAATATATCGCCGCGGCACTCCCGGGCGGTGAATAATTCCGGTGGCGCATTGTAACCTGGGGGTCGTGGCTCGCACGCAACACCGCCTATTGCTGTGGAAAATGCCTGTCGCGACGTCTGGCAGTACTGACAGACGGCAGGAGCTGGGCGCACCCTCTGGCTGAGCAAGTGTGCAGGCAAATCAACGGCGCCGCTGAATGCAAAAAAGCCGCGAAGTCATCAGACTTACGCGGCTTTTCAGGTCTGTGTTCGACTAGCTCTGTCAAACACACCTTTGCAGGAATTTGGTAGGCGGTATTGGAATCGAACCAACGACCTCCACGATGTCAACGTGGCGCTCTAACCAGCTGAGCTAACCGCCTGCAAAGAAGAAGAATTATATAGTGCTTTTTTAAACTATGCAAATCGTCTTGGAAGATTTTTTGCATTTTTTGTTGCGTCTGAAGTTTTGCGGCCATTACCGATTGCCAGCTTCACTTCTTGCGCAACGCGGTTGAAAGCGCGTTTAAATCAATTTGGCCAAACCCAAACTGCCATTCAACGCCCTACACCACCCGCCTAAGCACTACTTCTTGCCCTTCAATTTCGTGTCTGCGTCATGTGCCGCAGCAACGAAGAACGAGATTCTATCAGAACTTTTTATTCCTTGCTCGACTTCGACGCCGCTACTCACATCGATCGCCCAAGGCCGCACCAATTCGATGGCGGCGCCCACGTTTTCGGCGTTCAGTCCGCCGGACAGGATCAAGGGACGGGACACCGGGTCGGCCCGCACCTCATCGAGCAACGCATAGTCGAATCCATGCCCGCTGCCGCCGTAGCCGGCGCTATAGCTGTCGAACAACCAGCCCGCCGCCTCTCCGTAGGCGCGGCACGTGGCCGCAAGGCTCTCCGCCGTCTCAAGCCCCGGCGCACCGGCCCGGAAGGCCCGCAGATGGCGATGCCCGTAGCGCGCACATTCCAGCGGCGTTTCGTCACCATGAAACTGCAGCAACTCGGGCCCCACTTCACCCAGCACGGTGCGGATCTCTTCTTCCTGCGCGTTCACGAAGAGCGCGACGACGTCGACAAACGCCGGCACCATCCGGCGCAGCTGCGCGGCGCGCGTGGGCGTGAGGCAACGCTTGCTCTTGGGATAGAAGACAAATCCGATCGCGTCGGCGCCGGCGGCAACGGCGGCTTCGACGTCTTGTTCGCGGGTCAGCCCGCAGATCTTTATGCGTGTACGCATGACATTTTCTGGAAGTGTCGCCCCGCGGCGACTGGCTGGATCAGTATATCCGGACCGAAAAACCGGTCTCACGCGCCAGTCGAACCCAGCGTGGCCATCATGTTGTCGAAGCTGCCCTCGGCCATGCGGAACCAGGGGATCTGGTTGCCGCGCAATGCCAGCATGCTGTCGTAGAGCTTCTTGAACATCGCATCCTTGGCGCTCAATTCATTGCAGGCCGCCACGGTGGCTTCGTGAGCGGCTTGCAGCAGCGGCCTGGAATACGCCTTCAGTTGCGCGCCTTGCGACATCAGCCGGCGCAGCGCTTGCGGATTGTTGGCATCAAAGGTTGCGATCATGTTTTCGCTTGCCGCCGCGCAAGCCAGCGACAACGCGGTCTGGTATGACTTGGGCAGTTCCGCAAAGGCGTCCTGGTTCACGTACAGCGACAACTGTTGCGTACCGGCCCACCAGCCCGGAAAGTAATAGTTTCGCGCGACGTCAAAGAGCGCCAGGCGTTCGTCCTCGAACGGTCCGATCGTGACGGCCCCGTCCGCAAGGCCTTCTGCCAGCGCGGCATGCAGTTCGCCAGCGGGAATTGCCAGCGGCGAGGCGCCCAGACGCGACAGGATGTGCCCCGTAAAGCCGTCAGCCGCCACCTTGAGTCCGCGCAGGTCATCGAGGGTCTTGATCTCGCCCCGAAACCATCCGCCCATCTGCGCGCCGGTATAGCCGCACGGAAAGTTCAGGATGCCGTACTTGCCAAAGGCTTCGCGGGTCAGCGCCAGCCCCTCGCCCTGCCGCATCCACGCGTTCATCTGGCGGGTATTCAGGCCGAATGGCACGCCACCGTCAAAGCAAATCGCGGGATCGGTGCCGAAGTAGCGGGCCGATGCCGCGTGGCCGCATTCGACGATGCGGTGCTGCACGGCCTCCAGCGCCTGACCCGACTGGAACAGCTGGCCGGCGGCGGATATCTCGATGGTGAAGCGCCCCGCAGTGACCTCGGCCACACAACGCGCGACGTCGGTCGCGCCCGCGAACAGCGTGGCCGCGTCGGCCGGAAAATCCGAAGCCAGCCGCCAGGTGAGGTTGGGAGCTTCCTGCGCAATCGCGGGGGCCGCCAGCACGGCACTGCCTGCGGCGGCGCCCAAGGCGGTTTGCTTCAGAAACGCGCGGCGTTGCATGGCGCATGCCTCCAGAAAGGCGCGGGATCCCGCCGCCTGCGCGGCGGCTTCCCTAAAAGGATTGAGTAAAGGGCGACAGCAGCGACGATCCGCCGTCGAGCTCGCGCAGTCCGAAGGATTCGGGATAGTCGATCGCGGCCAGGTACAGGCCGTCAGGCGCAAACGTGGGCGCGCCGCGCTTGCGGTCGCGCCACGCCAAGAGCTGCGTCATCCAGTCAATCGTTTCCCTGCCCTGCCCCACTTGCAGCAACGCGCCCATGATGTTGCGCACCATGTGATGCAGAAAGGCGTTTGCCTTCAAGGTAAAGACGAGAAACGGTCCCCGCTCCTCGATCTCCAGGCTGTGCATGTGCCGCACTGGATGCTTGGCCTGGCATTGCGACGAACGGAAGCTGGAAAAATCATGTTCGCCGACAAGCGCCTTTGCGGCCGCGCGCATGGCCTGCACATCCAACGGCTGGAAGCACCAGCCGGCGCGCCCCGCCCACAGCGCCGGACGCACCCGGCCCCGCCAGAGCAGATAGACGTACGTGCGGGCGCGCGCCGAAAAGCGCGCATGGAATTCTTCGGACACTTCTTCGGCCCACTGCACCGAGATGCTGGGCGGCAGAAACGCATTCACGCCTCGGACCCAGGACTCCGTCTTGCGGGTGAGCGTCGTGTCCAGATGGACCACCTGCATCGCGCCGTGCACGCCCGTGTCGGTGCGGCCGGCGCAAATCGTGGGCACCGGCTCGGTGACGCCACAGAAACTGGCCAGGGCGGACTCCAGGCAGTCCTGCACCGTCTGCCGGTGCGGCTGCGTCTGCCAACCCTGCCAGGCGGAGCCGTCATACGCCAGCCCCAATGCAACTCTAGACATGCTTCAAACCCGAGGACCGCCGATACGGCGCGGTTCGTCCGTGGGCGGTACGTCCAGGTCGAGATTGATGGTGTCGAGCTTGCGGTTCAGCGCTGCCGTATCCAGCGCCGGCTCGTTGTACGTGTAGCTTTCTTCGTCATCGTCGTCACGCCGCGCGCCGGCCCGGCGCAACAGCCACGCGATGGCGAAGGCGACGAGCGCCAGCACCGCGGTAACGATCACGAGAAGATTGTCGGCCAGCCAGCCCGGCATACCCGTTTGCACGGTCTTGTCCGGCAGCGTGCCGATGGGCTTGTCGGCATCGGCGGGCGCCGAGCCTGCGGCGCCTGGGGAGGTGGTGGTGTTTGACGCGCCGGTGGCGTTCGACGTGGTCGTCGCGGCGCCCGGCGTAGTTGCCGCGCCCGGAGTGCTTGCGGTGCCGGGCGTGCCCATTGCACCGGGAGAACCCGCTGCGCCGGGAGTGGCTGCTGTGCCGGGAGTGCCTGCTGTGCCGGGAGTGCTTGCTGTGCCGGGAGTGCCTGCTGCACCAAAAGTGCCTGCTGCACCGGGAGCGCCAGCAGCGCCGGGAGCGCCTGCTGTACCGGGAGTGCCTGCAGCACCAGAGGTGCCTGCTGCGCCGGAAGTGCCTGCTGCACCCGAAGTGCCTGCCACACCAGAAGTGCCTGCCACACCGGGAGTGCCTGCCGCACCGGGAGTGCCTGCCGCACCGGGAGTGCCTGCCGCACCGGGAGCGCCTGCCGTACCAGGCGTGCCTGCTGCACCGGGAGCGCCTGCTGCACCGGGAGTGCCTGCTGCACCGGGAGCGCCTGCCGTACCAGGCGTGCCTGCTGCACCGGGAGCGCCTGCTGCACCGGGAGCGCCTGCTGCACCGGGAGCGCCTGCTGCACCGGGAGCGCCTGCTGCACCGGAAGCGCCTGCCGCACCGGGCGTACCTGCTGCGCCCGACGTGCCAGCTGCGCCCGCCGTACCTGCCGCGCCAGTGCCAGCCGCACCAGCGCCGGCCGTGCCCGTACCCGCCGCGCCTGTGCCGGCCGCGCCCGATTGCTGCGCGACGGCCTTGGTCAGCTCGTCCACATTGCTTTGCAGCTGGGCGACTCGCCCTTGCGCGTCGGCCATGGCCCGGTCGGCAGACGTCTTGGCGTCTGCCTGGGCTTCGGCCTGCGCGGCTGCGCTGTCCTGGGCCTGACCGGTCGACAGGCGCACGCGGTCCTGTGTCGGCGCGGCGGTTGCCACACCGGTGTCGGCCGGCGGGGCGACCGTGCCCGATGCTGCGTCCTGGCCCTTGACCACCGACGGGTTCGACCCCGCCGCCGCGCCCACGCGGCCGCGGTATTTGGCATAGGCCTCGGCGTGCTCATTGAAGATGCGGCGGGCTTCGGCCGGATCGATGGCGCGCACCGTGGCGGCATCCGGGATCTTGAGTGTCTGGCCAGCCCGCACCAGATTCATGTTGTTCTGAATGAAGGCCTGCGGATTGGCGCGCCACAGCGCCACCAGCATCTGGTAGACCGAGGCGTTCGGCACCGCGTTGCGCTGGGCGATGGCAAAAAGATAGTCGCCCGACTTCACCGTGACCGAGCCCGAGGTGCCGCCCGCGCGGGCGGCCCCGCCCACGGCGGCGGGTGTGACGTCGGCGCCCGTGCCGCGCAGCGGCACCAGGATGCTGACCTGCACTTGGCGCTGGCCCGAACTGGAGTTGATGTCCAGCAGCAGATCCACCGCGCCGCCCGCAGGCGCCTGCGTGGACCGCACCCGCAAATTCTTGCGCGTCGGATCCACTCCGTCTTCGACGCGGACCACCATGCTGGCAAGCGGCACCGGCGGCTTGACGCCCGCGCGCTGCCACGCGGCTTCATCGGCGATGGAAACCTTGAGCGAACTGATCTCTTCGGGCGTCAATTCCTGCAGACCCACGGTGGCTTGCAGCGGCGCGCCCGGCACGGAAACGACGCGCGAATGCCCGACGCGCATGGCCAGCGCCGAACCGCACACGCTTGAACCGATCGCCAGCGCAATGGCCCACTGAAGGGCTTTCAAACGGCGGGCATGCTTCACTTGGCGCGAACGCTGGGTCATAAGCTGGAATTCCGTTCTTGTAATCGAATTACGGGCCTGGACCCATTCGCGCCATTTGCCGCGCAAAAAAGGGCCTCAATTCACCCGAAAAGTGTAATGGATCAAGCGCATTTCACAAACCTGAAAGGGGCGCGCACGTTGGCTGGCGGGCACGGGCGGCGCTTATGGGCGTACGTGTCGCCCGCCGGGCTCGGCCGGGCTGCGCCACGATGGTGCACCCTCGCGGGCTGGACAATCCAGCCGCGCAACAAAAAACAAGGGCACCCGAAGGTGCCCTGACTGCATCTTGCGCGTGGCGGGCTGCCAGAAGAGCCGCCCGGCACGACATCAGGCTTCGTTCAGTGCGATGCGCAGCATGCGGCGCAGCGGCTCGGCCGCGCCCCACAGCAGTTGGTCGCCAACCGTGAAGGCGCCCAGGTACTGCGAGCCCATCGAGAGCTTGCGCAGGCGGCCCACCGGAATGTCCAGCGTGCCGGTGACGGCCACGGGGGTCAGCGCCGAAACGGTGGCTTCCTTGGTGTTGGGAACGACCTTGGCCCACTGCGTGCCCTGGGCGATGAGCGCTTCGATCTCGTCCAGCGGCACATCGCGCTTGAGCTTGATGGTCAGTGCCTGGCTGTGGCAGCGCATGGCGCCGATGCGCACGCACAGGCCGTCGATCGGGGTGACGGGCGTGCCGAAGGCGGCGCCGCGGCCCAGGATCTTGTTGGTTTCGACTTCGCCCTTCCACTCTTCCTTGGACATCCCGTTGCCCAGGTCCTTGTCGATCCAGGGAATCAGGTTGCCGCCCAGCGGCACGCCAAAGTGTTCGTGGGGCAGCGCGTCGTCCTTCTGCTTGGCCAGCACGCCGCGGTCGATTTCCAGGATGGCCGAGGCCGGGTCGTCCAGCAGGGACTTGACCGACTGGTTGATCTCGCCGAACTGGGTCAGCAGTTCACGCATGTGCTGCGCGCCGCCGCCCGACGCGGCCTGGTACGTCATGGAGGTCATCCATTCGACCAGGTCGTTGTTGAACAGGCCCGCCAGGCCCATCAGCATGCAGCTGACCGTGCAGTTGCCGCCGATGAAGTTGCGCACGCCGCGCTTCAGGGCCGCGTCGATCACCGGGCGGTTGACCGGGTCCAGCACGATGATGGCGTCGTCGGCCATGCGCAGGGTGCTGGCCGCGTCGATCCAGATGCCGTTCCAGCCCGCGCCGCGCAGCTTGGGATAGACCTCGGAGGTGTAGTCGCCGCCTTGCGCCGTCACGATGATCGGCAGTTTTTTCAGAGCGTCGATGTTGTAGGCGTCTTGCAGCGGGCCCGCGCCAGTCGCCCAAGTGGGGGCGGCGCCGCCAGCGTTGCTGGTGGAGAAAAACACCGGTTCGATCAGTGCGAAGTCGTTCTCGTCGCGCATGCGTTGCATGAGCACCGAGCCGACCATACCGCGCCAGCCGACAAGGCCTACTGCTTGATTCATTTCAATCGCTCTTTAAAGGGGGTGACAAGGTAAGGAGGGAAAAATCGTGCAATTCAACAATTTATCAGAATGCACGCAGGGATGTTGCAATGCAGCTAGAAAAAAACGGGGCCGCAAGCGCAAGGAGAGACTTTCGGCGCGCGCCGGCAACACGGCGTCTTGCATTGGCAAAACAAGCGAGGCCGCCCGCGGGGCGGCCTCGCTATATACGTAAAGAGACCGCGATCAGGACGCGGCCCCTTGCGTCATCAGGCCAGCGCCTTCAAGACCGCGTCGCCCATGCCGGCGGTCGTGACCTTCGTCGTGCCCGGCTCGAAGATGTCCGCGGTGCGCAGGCCGCTGGCCAGCACGCTGCGCACGGCCGCCTCGATGCGGCCCGCCTGCGGCGCGAGGTTCAACGAGTAACGCAGCAGCATGGCGGCCGACAGGATCGTCGCCAGCGGATTGGCGATGCCCTGCCCCGCGATGTCGGGCGCCGAACCGTGGCTGGGCTCGTACAGGCCTTGGCCGCTGGCGTTCAGGGACGCCGAGGGCAGCATGCCGATGGAGCCGGTCAGCATCGCCGCTTCGTCGGACAGGATGTCGCCAAACAGGTTGCCGGTGACGATGACGTCAAATTGGCGGGGGTTGCGCACCAGTTGCATGGCCGCATTGTCGACATACATGTGCGACAGCTCGACGTCCGGATACTCGCGCGCCACTTCGATGACGATGTCGCGCCAGAACTGCGAGGTCTCGAGCACGTTGGCCTTATCCACGCTGCACAGCTTCTTGTTGCGCTTTTGCGCCGATTCGAAGCCGATGCGCGCGATGCGGCGCACTTCGGATTCCGCGTAGCGCATCGTGTCGTAGCCTTCGCGTTCGCCGGTGAAGGCGCCGTCCGGCGACGAGCGCACGCCGCGCGGCGTGCCGAAATAAATGTCGCCGGTCAGTTCGCGGATGATCAGGATGTCCAGGCCCGACACGATCTCCGGCTTGAGCGACGATGCGCTGGCCAGTTCGGGGTACAGGATGGCCGGACGCAGATTCGCGAACAGGCCCAGCGCCTTGCGCAGGCCCAGGATCGCCTGTTCCGGACGGAACTCGCGCGGCAGGCTGTCGTACTTCCAGTCGCCGACAGCGCCGAACAGCACGGCGTGCGATTCCTTGGCCAGGTTCAGCGTGGCGGGCGGCAGCGGATGCTCGAACTGGTCAAAAGCAGCGCCGCCGACGGGCGCCTGTTTGATGTCGAAGGGCACATCCAGCGCCTTCAGGACGCGCACGGCCTGTTCGACGATTTCCGGGCCGATGCCGTCACCCGGCAGGACTGCGATGTTGTGGGTCATTGAATAACGATCCTGTGTGCGATGGTTTGATCAGGCGATGGGGCGGCTTTCGAGCCACGGATGGCGGGCCAGGCGCTCGGCTTCGAAGGCGCGGATCTTGTCGGCGTGGCGCAGCGTGAGACCGATGTCGTCCAGGCCGTTCAGCAGGCAGTACTTGCGGAAGGGTTCGATGTCAAAGCCCATCGCGCGGCCGTCCGCGGCGATCACGACCTGGCGGTCCAGATCGATGTTCAGCTTGTAGCCCGGGAACGCCTTCACTTCGTCGAAAAGGCGCGCCACTTCCAGTTCGGACAGCACGATCGGCAAGAGGCCGTTCTTGAAGCTGTTGTTGAAGAAGATGTCGGCGTAGGACGGCGCGATGATGGCGCGGAAACCGAACTGCGTCAGCGCCCAGGGCGCGTGCTCGCGGCTGGAGCCGCAGCCGAAGTTCTTGCGGGCCAGCAGGACCGAGGCGCCCTGATAGCGCGGCTGGTTCAGCACGAAGTCCGGATTGAGCGGGCGCTTGCTGTTGTCCATGCCCGGTTCGCCGTGGTCCAGGTAACGGAGCTCGTCGAACAGGTTGGGCCCGAAGCCCGTGCGCTGGATGGACTTGAGGAACTGCTTGGGGATGATGAGGTCCGTGTCGACGTTTTCGCGGTCGAGCGGCGCCACCAGGCCTTCATGAGTGGTAAATGCTTGCATGTTGTCTACTCGGTGCTTGACGCTTATCGGAACGTGCGAACGTCGACGAAATGGCCGGCGACGGCCGCGGCGGCGGCCATGGCCGGGCTGACCAGGTGCGTGCGGCCGCCCTGCCCTTGCCGGCCCTCGAAATTGCGGTTCGAGGTCGAGGCGCAACGTTCGCCGGGTTCGAGGCGGTCGGCGTTCATGGCCAGGCACATGGAACAGCCCGGTTCGCGCCATTCAAAGCCGGCTTCAATGAAGATCTTGTCCAGGCCTTCGCGTTCGGCCTGCTGCTTGACCAGGCCGGAGCCCGGCACGACCATCGCCTGGCGCACGTTGGAAGCCACGCGCTTGCCGCGCGCCACCACAGCTGCGGCGCGCAGGTCTTCGATGCGCGAGTTCGTGCACGAACCGATGAACACGCGATCCACGCGGATATCGGTGAGCGGGGTGTTGGGCTTCAGGCCCATGTATTCCAGCGCGCGCTCCATGCCGCTGCGGCGCACGTCGTCTTTTTCGCGGTCGGGGTCCGGCACGCGCGAATCCACCGGCAACACCATTTCGGGCGACGTGCCCCAGGTGACCTGCGGCTTGATGTCGCGCGCATTGACTTCGACCACGGTGTCGAACTTGGCGCCTTCATCGGTGTGCAGGGTACGCCAGTACTTGACGGCTTGATCCCAGACGACGCCGGTGGGCGCAAACGGACGGCCACGGAAGTATTCGATGGTCTTGTCGTCGACCGCAACCATGCCGGACCGGGCGCCGGCTTCGATCGCCATGTTGCAGACGGTCATGCGGCCTTCGACTGACAGCGAGCGAATCGTGCTGCCGGCAAATTCAATGGCGTGGCCCGTGCCGCCGGCCGTGCCGATGATGCCGATGATGTGCAGCACCACGTCCTTGGCCGTACAGCCGAAGGGCAGTTCGCCATCGACCTTGATGAGCATGCTCTTGGCTTTCTTCATGAGCAGCGTCTGCGTGGCCAGCACGTGCTCGACTTCGGACGTGCCGATGCCGAAGGCCAGCGCGCCCAGCGCGCCATGCGTGCTGGTGTGCGAGTCGCCACAGACCACGGTCATGCCCGGCAGGGTGGCGCCCTGCTCCGGTCCGATCACGTGGACGATGCCCTGGCGCAGATCGTTCATGCGGAATTCGGTAATGCCGTACTTGCCGCAGTTGGCATCCAGCGTGTCCACCTGCAGGCGCGAGATGGGATCGTCGATGCCCTGCGCGCGATTCATCGTGGGCACGTTGTGATCGGCCACCGCCAGGTTGGCGCCGGTGCGCCACGGCTTGCGGCCCGCCAGCGTCAGCCCCTCGAACGCCTGCGGGCTGGTGACCTCGTGCAGCAGGTGGCGGTCGATATAGAGCAGACAGGTGCCGTCTGATTCCTGGTGGACGATGTGGGCGTCCCAGAGTTTGTCGTAAAGAGTTTGGGCCATGGATGCGCTCTGCAAATAGACAATCCGGCTCGAGCCTGGCGCGAGGGGTAAAACGCTACCCTGCCGCGCCGGCTGCTGCGGCATGAAGGGAATTATGCCCAGCCACCAAACCTAGTACAAGCACACCTGATATACCAGTACTACCACTACCATGCTGACCGACTCGCCGGAGGCCGATCCCGCAGTTGTGTTGACTTGTTGCATAGCCAATTAATGCCCGGGAAAAATCGCTAACGATACAAATTGGTAAACAAAATAGATACAGAACTCTCAAATAGATATAATCGTCCCACGCCCTGAAAGCGTTCACTTCGAAATAATGCGTAATAAACCGTATTAATAGAAATAAACGATTTTAGATTGAGCGATGTTCGTGCAAATTCGAAGAAGTAGTTAGATGTTGCGCGAAATTCACCTAATGGACCGCCGGCAACAAACCTCAAGAATTAACAAATCTTGACTCGCCAAAGCTGACATTTACATACAACATGGCGGCCATTCAATCTCAACTTGACTCGCGAATAATCACTATGGCTTCGTTTTTGCTCAAAAGCACGACCTCGGTCCTTGCCCTTGCATTTGCTCCTGCCGTTTTTGCACAGTCCGCGACGCCCGCTGCCACCGCACCGGCCGGGCAGCCGCAAGTGACGTTGAATCAGATCGTTGAGCAGACCCTGCTCAGCAATCCCGAAATCCAGGCCAAGTACCACGACTTCCAGGCGTCCCTGGAAGGCCAGGCCGTCGCCCGCGCCGCCTACTTTCCGCAGATCAATGCGCAAGGTTATCTGGGCCGCGAATGGCGCAACAACGTGCCCGGCGTCGGCTCGCAGAGCTGGAACCGCCCCGGCTGGAGCGTCGAGCTGCGCCAGCTGATTTTTGACGGCTTTCGCACCACCAACGACGTCAAGCAGGCCGGTTTCGACAAGCTGGCCCGCTTCTATGACGTGCTGGCCACCAGCGACAACACCGCGTTCACCGCCGTGCAGGCCTACATCGACCTGCAGCGCTACCGCGACATGGAGCTTTTGGCCCGCCAGAACTATTCGCTGCACGAAAACACCCTCAAGCAGATCGGCGAGCGCACGGAATCCGGCGTGGGCCGTCGCGTCGACCTGGAGCAGGCCGGTGGCCGCCTGTCGCTGGCCCAGACCAACCTGATGACCGAAACGGCCAACCTGCTGGACGTGCAGCAGCGCTTTCAGCGCGTGACCGGCGCCCTGCCGCCCGAATCGATGCTGCCGGCTCCGGATATCGCCGACAAGCTGCCCAAGGCCCCGGGCAACTTCAATGAATCCCTGCGCCGCAATCCCAGCTTCCTGTCCAAGCAGGCCAGCCTGCAGGCCGCGCAGGCGGGCGTGCAGTCGTCCAAGGGCGCGTTCTCGCCCAAGTTCGAGTTCGTGGCAAACACCGGCCGCGACCAGAATGATCCGACCCCGCAAAGCCGCGACATCCAGAGCTCGAGCGTCCAGGTCGTGATGAGCTACAACCTGTACCGCGGCGGCGCCGACTCCGCCCGCGTGCGCCAGACCGCCAACCAGTCGTATGCCGCCCGCGACATCCGCGACTACACTTGCCGCAACGTGCAGCAGGACCTGGCCGTGGCCTGGAACAACATCACCAGCCTGAGCCAGAAGCTGCCCTTCCTGCGTGACCATGAAGTGGCCACGACCAAGGTGCGTGATGCGTACGCGCAACAGTTCCAGATTGGCCAGCGCTCTCTGCTGGACCTGCTGGACACGGAAAACGAACTGTTCGAATCGCGCCGTGCGCTGACCAATGCCATTTATGATCTGCGTCTTGCGCAGTATCGCTGGCTGGCGCTGTCCCACACCCTGCTGCCGGCGCTGGCGCTGCAACCCGCGCGCAACGAAATGCCCGAGGAAAACGGCAAGCTGGAAGTGTCGGACGAAGTGATCAAGCTGTGCAATTCGACCGTTCCGGACACCGCCCGCCTGGCTCCCGTTCGCGTGCACTACAACGAAGGCACCCTTCCCCCGACGCTGGTGCCGGTGAACTCGCCTGCCGCCCGACCCTGATCGGAGCAGGCCGCAAGGAGGCCCAATGGCCAACAAGGGCAGTGATTTCTCGCAGTTGGACGCGGACTTTGTCCGCGTCCTGGAAGACTTGATCGACGCGTTGATCGCCAACGGCACCTTGCGTATGACGGACCTGCCTATCCAGGCCCAGCAAAAGCTCACCCAGCGCAAGCAGCAGCGTGCGCGCCTCTCGGAACACCTTGACCTGTTGGATGACGAAGATGGACAAGTTATCTGATCTGGCTGCCCGGGAATGGCGCGCGGACGCCCGCTCCGCGCACGACGACCCGCTGCTCGATTGCCTGGTGGAAATCACCCGCCTGCACGGCGTCGCGGCCACCGCGCAAGCCCTGTCGGCGGGCCTGCCCCTGGAAGAACACCGCCTCACGCCCGCCCTGCTGCCTCGGGCGGCCGCGCGGGCGCAGCTTTCCGCGCGCGTGGTCAAGCGCTCGCTGGATCACATCTCGCCGGACCTGCTGCCCGCCATCCTGCTGCTCAAGGGCGAACGCGCCTGCCTGCTGCTGAAAAAGGACGGCGGCAAGTTCGTGGTCAGCCACCCCGAACTGGGCGGCAGCTCCATCGACATGGATCCGGCCGAACTCGCTGAGCAGTACAGCGGGCTGGTCTGCTTTGTCCGTCCGCAATTCCGGTTTGACGCCCGGTCCCCGGAAGTGGCCAAGGTGCGCGAGCGCCACTGGTTCTGGGCCGCCATCATGGAGAACCGCCGGCTGTACCGCGACGCCCTGGTCGCGGCGCTGCTGATCAACGTGTTCGCCATGGCGATGCCGCTGTTCACCATGAACGTGTACGACCGCGTGGTGCCGAACAACGCCGTCGAAACGCTTTGGGTGCTGGCCATCGGCATCACGCTGGTGGTGATCTTCAACATGATCCTGAGCACCGCGCGCTCGCATGTCGTGGACAGCGCCAGCAAGCGGGTCGACGTGCGCCTGTCCTCGCAGATCATGGAGCGCGTGCTGGACCTGCGCCTGGAAGGCCGCCCGGTGTCCGTCGGTTCGTTCGCGGCCAACCTGCGCTCGTTCGAATCCATCCGCGACTTCATCGCCTCGGCCACCATCACCACGCTGGTCGACCTGCCCTTCATCCTGCTGTTCCTGGGCGCCCTGGCCTGGATTTCGCCGTGGATGATCCTGCCGCCGCTGGTCGCGATCGTGCTGATCCTGCTGGTGTCGCTGGCGGCGCAGGCGCGCATGGAAGCGCTGACGATGGCCTCGTTCCAGGCCTCGTCGCAGCGCAACGCCACGCTTGTCGAAGCGCTGACCGGCCTGGAAGCCGTCAAGACGCTGAATGCCCAGGGCTCGATCCAGCGCAACTGGGAACGCGCCACGGAGTTCATCGCCCAGACGGGCGGCAAGCTCAAGCTGATTTCCTCGTCGACGGTCGGCTTCGTGCAAGCCGTCCAGCAGCTCGTCTCGATCGCCGTCGTGATCATCGGCGTGTACCTGGCGCAGGAATCCGCGCTGTCGATGGGCGGCATCATTGCCGCGTCCATGATCGCCGGCCGCTGCCTGGCGCCGCTGGGCCAGGTCGCCGGCCTGCTGATGCAATACCAGAATGCCCGCACCTCGCTGGGCTCCATCGACAACTACATGAAGATGGCGATCGAGCGTCCGGCCGAGGCCGAGTTCCTGCATCGCCCCGTGTTCCACGGCGGCCTGGAATTCCGCGACGTGACCTTCACGTATCCCGGCAGCACGCAGCCGGTGCTCAAGAAGGTGTCGTTCAAGCTCAAGCCCGGCGAGAAGGTCGGCATCATCGGCCGCATCGGCTCGGGCAAGACGACGCTGGAGAAACTGGCGCTGGCCCTGTACCAGCCCACCGAAGGCGCCGTGCTGCTCGATGGCGTGGACGTCCGCCAGATCGACCCGGCCGACGTGCGCCGTGCCATCGGCCACGTCCCGCAGGATCCCCTGCTCTTTTACGGCAGCCTGAAGCACAACCTGGCGATGGGCGCGCCCTACGCCGACGACGCCAGCATCCTGGCGGCCGCCAACACGGCCGGCGTGACCGAATTCGCCAACCTGCATCCCAACGGTTTTGACATGATCATCGGCGAGCGCGGCGAATCGCTTTCCGGCGGCCAGCGCCAATCGGTGGCCGTGGCGCGCGCGCTGATCAACGATCCGCCCATCCTGCTGCTGGACGAACCCAGCAGCAACATGGACCACCAGAGCGAGGCCCAGCTGCGCAAGCGCCTGGGCGAAGCCAGCGCAACCAAGACGGTCCTGCTGGTGACGCACCGCACCGCGCTCCTGGAGCTGGTCGACCGGCTCATCGTGATCGACAACGGCCATATCGTGGCCGACGGCCCGAAGGAACAGGTTGTCGAAGCCCTGCGTCAAGGACGCGTTGGACGCGGAAGCTGAGAAGACCATGCTGAACAATCCTGGAGCCCCCAAGCACGGTTTCTTTGGCAACCTGCTGCGCGCGCCGCGCAACGTCTTCGTGTTCTTCTTCGACCGCCTGCTGGACGGCGCCGAGAAAGGCAAGCCCGCCCAGCGGTCCGACTACATCGGCAATGCCGAATGGGTCATCCACGAGTCGCAGGCCCGCGGCTCGCGCATCCTGCTGTGGACGTCGCTGCTGGCCACCATGGGCCTGCTGGTCTGGGCAGGCTTTGGCAGCATCGATGAGGTGGTCCGCGGCGAAGGCAAGGTCGTGCCGTCCCGCCAGGTGCAGATCATCCAGAGCCTGGACGGCGGCATCGTCGAAGAGATCCTGGTGCGCCCCGGCCAGGAAGTCGAGGCCGGCGAGGTCCTGCTCAAGATCGACTCCACCCGTTTCAACTCGTCGCTGGGCGAAAACAACGCCGAGTACCTGTCGTTGCTGGCCAAGGCGGCCCGCCTGAAGGCGCTGGCCACGGGCGAACCCTTCGTCACGCCCGAGGAAGTGTTGAAACAGGCGCCCGGCCTGGGCGAAATGGAACGCAACGCCTGGCAGGCGCGCAACACCGAACTGAACGCCACGGTCAACGTGGCCCGCGAACAGCTCAAGCAGCGCCAGGAAGACCTGCGCGAAACCATTGCCAAGCGCGACCAGGCCTCGGCCAGCTGCGGCCTGACCTCGCGCGAGCTGCAGGTGACCCGGCCGCTGCTCAAGAGCGGCGCCGTGTCCGAGGTCGATCTGCTGCGCCTGCAGCGCGACGTTGCCCGCTATTGCGGCGAACAGAAAGGCGCCGAGGCGCAGATCGACCGCTTCCAGGCGTCCATCAAGGAAGCCGAAAGCAAGATCCAGGAAGCCGAGCTGAACATCCGCAACCAGGCCCGCAGCGAGCTCTCGGAAACCAACACCAAGCTGGCGACCCTGCGCGAAGGCAAGGCGGCGCTGGTCGACCGGGTCAAGCTGGCCGAAGTGCGCGCCCCGGTGCGCGGCACCGTCAAGACCCTGTTCAACAACACGGTCGGCGGCGTGGTGCAGCCGGGCAAGGACATCATCGAAATCGTCCCCAAGGACGACACGCTGCTGCTCGAAGTGCGCATCCAGCCGCGCGACATCGGTTTCCTGCACGCGGACCAGAAGGCCGAGGTCAAGTTCACGGCCTACGACTTCGCGATCTACGGGGGCCTGGAAGGCCGCGTGGAACAGATCGGCGCGGACACCGTGACCGACGAGAAAGGCAACTCCTACTACGTCGTGCGCGTGCGCACGGACCGCAGCACGGTAGGCGACAAGCTGTTGCCCATCATCCCCGGGATGGTGGCGGAGGTTCATATCCTGACAGGCAAGCGCACGGTGCTCCAGTACCTGCTCAAGCCCATTCTGCGGGCGAAGGCCAACGCCTTCACCGAACGTTAATGGAGAGCTTCAAGGCCTTATGAAACCCATTCCCGTCCTGTTGATTACGCACGACGACCTGCTTTGGCAGCACTGGCGCGCGCTTGACCCGGCGCGCTGGATGGCTGCCCGCGGGCGAGGCCTGGCGGATCTGCAACGCTGGCGAGAACAAGGCCGCACGCTGGCGGTGCTGGACGCCGACGTGCCCAAGCTGCCCGCCTGGCACGATCCGTTCTGGACCCCGACGCTGGCCGGCCTGCACGTCGTGGTCGCCAGCGCCAGCCCCAACGATGAACAAGGCACGCAGGCGCTGGGCGCCGGCGCGCACGGCTACTGCCACAGCTATGCGCCGCCCGCCGCGATGGCCCAGGCCCTCGAAGTCGTCGCCTCCGGCGGCATCTGGATGGGGCGCTCGCTGGTGTCGCGCCTGCTCAAGCTCGTCACCGAGCGTGCGCAGGACGCGCACGCCTGGGACGGCGGCCGGCTCACCGAGCGCGAAATCACCGTCGCGCGCTACGCCGCCAGCGGCCAGTCCAACGCCCAGATCGCCGAAGCGCTGGGCATCACCGAACGCACGGTCAAGGCGCACCTGTCGGCCGTTTTCGACAAGCTGGGCGTCACCGATCGCCTCCAGCTCGCCCTGCTGGTCCACGGCATTTCCGCACCCGCCGACGCGCGCAGCAAAATCACCGCGTAAACCTGTCCTCAAGGACAATACCCGCCGCCAGCGGCGACCCGTAGTATCTGGCCATCTTGGATAACTCCCTGAAACGGAACCAACATGGCCAACTCTTCTCCCGCAGTCGTCAACGAAATCTCCGGTCGCGCGTGGATACGCAATAGCGACGGTTCCTTGACCGAACTGCATCAAGGCAGCAAAGTCCCCGCCGGCAGCGACATCGTCACTGCCTCGGGCGCCACGGTTTCGCTTCAGGTTGAAAACGGCATGCCGATCGTGATCGGCGAAGGCCGCGAAGTCGCGGTCAACGGCGACATGACCGGCCCGCTGGCCGATCCGACCGAAGCCGCGGTTGCGCCTCCGTCGGGCACCGATTCGGACCGCCTGCTGGCCGCCCTGCAAGCCGGCCGCGACCCGTTCGACGAACTCGATCCGACCGCCGCCGTCGTGGCTGGCGGCGGTGAGGCCGGCGGCAGCAGCTTCGTCCGTCTGGCCCGCATCCTCGAAACCACCAGCCCGCTTGATTTGGCCTACCCGAATCCGGCGCGCGGCGACGACACGCTGCCGCGGGTTTCCGGCGCGGCGCTGACCGCCGACGACGGCGACGCTGCTGCAGCTGTCCCGGGCAACACGCCCCCGGTCGCGCAGAACGACGGCGTCACCACCCGTCAGGACAATTCGATCAGCGGAAATCTGCTCGCCAACGACGCCGACGCCGATGGCGACGCATTGACGCTGGTTTCCGTCAACGGCCGCCCCATGACCAGCGCCGGCCTGACCGTGCCCGGCTCGAACGGCGGATCGTTCACGGTGTTCCCTGACGGTTCGTACGTCTTCAACCCCAATGGCGATTACCAGGCGCTGGGAGAAGGCGAGACCGCGAGCTCCACCATTTCCTACACGATCACCGATCCGTCGGGCGCCACCTCGACCGCAACGGTCGCCGTCACGATCGTTGGCGTGCTCGACGTGCCCACGATCGCCGTTTCGGACGCCGGCACCATCAACGAAGGCGGCAGCGCCACGTTCAACATCAGTCTGGGCAACACGATCGATCTGGACCGTGAAACGACCATCACGCTCAAGGTTGGTGGTCAGGTCGAACCCCAGGACGTCGGCGTGCCGGTCGTCACCATCGGCGGCGTGGCCGTGGCCGTAACTGCCAATGCAGACGGCACGTACAGCTTCCAGCTGCCCGCCGGCGTCACGAACGGCATCGTGGTGACGTTGCCCACGACGGACGACAACACTTTCGAGGGCAGCGAGACCCTGACGCTGGAGGCCACGCTCAGCGGCCAGGCCGCCAACGGCGCCCAGCTGCCCGCCGGCATCTCCGACACCGGCAACGCGACGATCGTCGATACCGACAGCACCGACCCGACCAACCCGAACCCGGGCGCCGACGTGCCGGCCCTGTCCGTCTCGGACGCGGGCGATGTCAACGAAGGCAGCGATGCCGTCTTCAACGTTGCCCTGACCAAGGCTGTCGACGCCGACACCACCCTGACGTTCACGCTGGGCGGCCAAATTGAAGCGGGCGATGTGGGCACCCCCACCGTCATGATCGGCGGCAGGCCCGCCACCGTCACGGCCAACGCCGATGGCTCCTACAGCGTCACGGTGCCTGCCGGCACGACCGGCGGCATCGTCGTCACGGTCCCCACCACCGACGACGCCGTGTTCGAAGGCCGTGAACAGCTGACGCTGGACGCCACGCTGACCGGCAGCTCCGCCAGCGGCATCGCCCTGCCTGGCAACATCACCGACTCCGGCAGCGCCGTCATCGTGGACGACCGCGGCACCGGCGCCGATGTGCCGGCCATCAACGTGTCCGACGCAGGCGACGTCAACGAAGGCAGCGATGCCGTCTTCAATATCGCGCTGACCAAGGCCGTCGATGCCGACACCACGTTGACGTTCACGCTGGGCGGTCAAATCGAAGCCGTGGACATCGGCACCCCCACGGTGATGATTGGCGGCCAGCCCGCCACCGTCACGGCCAATGCCGACGGCTCCTACAGCATCACCGTGCCTGCCGGCACGACCGGCGGCATCGTTGTCACCGTGCCCACCGCCGACGACTCGGTGTTTGAAGGCCGTGAACAACTGACGCTGGACGCCACGCTCTCGGGCAATACCGCCAGCGGCGTCGCCTTGCCTGGCAACATTACCGATTCCGGTAGCGCCACGATTGTCGATACGGAAAGCACCGACCCGTCGAACCCGAACCCGGGCGCCGACGTGCCGGCCCTGACCGTTTCGGACGCGGGCGATGTCAATGAAGGCAGCGATGCCGTCTTCAATGTCGCGCTGACCAAGCCGGTTGATGCCGACACCACCCTCACCTTCACGCTCGGCGGCCAGATCGAAGCCGGCGACGTGGGTGCCCCCACGGTCATGATCGGCGGCAAGCCTGCCACCGTCACCGCCAATCCGGACGGCACGTACAGCGTCACGGTTCCTGCCGGCACGACTGGCGGCATCGTCGTCACGGTCCCGACCACCGACGATTCCGTCTTTGAAGGCCGTGAACAGCTGACGCTGGACGCCACGCTCTCGGGCAATACCGCCAGCGGCGTCGCCTTGCCGGGCAACATCACCGATTCCGGTAGCGCCACGATTGTCGATACCGAAAGCACCGATCCGTCCAACCCGAATCCGGGCGCTGACGTGCCGGCCCTGACCGTCTCCGACGCAGGCGACGTCAATGAAGGCAGCGACGCCGTCTTCAATGTCGCGCTGACCAAGGCGGTCGATGCCGACACGACCCTGACGTTCACGCTGGGCGGCCAGATCGAAGCCGGCGACGTGGGTACCCCCACCGTGATGATTGGCGGCAAGCCCGCCACCGTCACCGCCAATCCTGACGGCACGTATAGCGTTACGGTGCCTGCTGGCACGACCGGCGGCATCGTTGTCACCGTCCCGACCACCGATGATTCGGTGTTCGAAGGCCGTGAGCAGTTGACGCTGGACGCCACGCTGACTGGCAACTCGGCCAGCGGCATCGCCCTGCCGGGCAATATCACCGATTCCGGTAGCGCCACGATTGTCGATACGGAAAGCACCGATCCGTCGAACCCGAACCCGGGCGCTGACGTACCTGCCCTGACCGTCTCCGACGCGGGCGATGTCAATGAAGGCAGCGACGCCGTCTTCAATGTCGCGCTGACCAAGGCTGTCGATGCCGACACGACCTTGACGTTCACGCTGGGCGGCCAGATCGAAGCCGGCGACGTGGGTACCCCCACCGTGATGATCGGCGGCAAGCCTGCCACCGTCACGGCCAATCCTGACGGCACGTATAGCGTTACCGTGCCTGCCGGCACGACCGGCGGCATCGTCGTCACCGTCCCGACCACCGATGACGCCGTCTTCGAAGGCCGTGAGCAGTTGACGCTGGACGCCACGCTGACCGGCAACTCGGCCAGCGGCATCGCCCTGCCGGGCAATATCACGGATTCCGGCAGCGCCACGATTGTCGATACGGAAAGCACCGACCCGTCCAACCCGAACCCGGGCGCCGACGTGCCGGCCCTCACCGTCGCCGACGCGGGCGATATCAATGAAGGCAGCGATGCCGTCTTCAACGTTGCGCTGACCAAGGCTGTTGACGCCGACACCACGCTGACGTTCACGCTGGGCGGCCAGATCGAAGCCGGCGACGTGGGCACGCCCACGGTCATGATCGGCGGCAAGCCTGCCACCGTCACGGCCAACGCCGATGGCTCCTACAGCATCACCGTGCCGGCTGGCACGACCGGCGGCATCGTCGTTACCGTCCCGACCACCGATGACGCCGTCTTCGAAGGCCGCGAACAACTGACGCTGGACGCCACGCTGTCCGGCAGCACGGCCAGCGGCGTCACCCTGCCTGGCAATATCACTGATTCCGGCAGCGCCACGATTGTCGATACGGAAAGCACCGACCCGTCGAACCCGAACCCGGGCGCCGACGTTCCGGCCATTTCCGTCTCGGACGCGGGCGATGTCAACGAAGGCAACGACGCCGTCTTCAATGTCGCGCTGACCAAGGCCGTCGACGCCGACACGACCCTGACGTTCACGCTGGGTGGCCAGATTGAAAATGGTGACGTGGGCACCCCCACCGTCATGATTGGCGGCAAGCCCGCCACCGTCACGGCCAATCCGGACGGTACGTACAGCGTCACGGTCCCTGCGGGTACGACGGGCGGCATCGTCGTTACCGTCCCCACCACTGACGATTCGGTGTTCGAAGGCCGCGAGCAACTGACGCTCGAAGCCACGCTTTCGGGCAATACCGCCAGCGGCGTCGCGCTGCCTGGCAACATCAGCGACTCCGGCAGCGCCACGATTGTCGATACGGAAAGCACCGACCCGTCGAACCCGAACCCGGGCGCTGACGTGCCGGCCCTGACCGTCTCCGACGCAGGCGACGTCAATGAAGGCAGCGACGCCGTCTTCAATGTCGCGCTGACCAAGGCGGTCGATGCCGACACGACCCTGACGTTCACGCTGGGCGGCCAGATCGAAGCCGGCGACGTGGGTACGCCCACCGTCATGATCGGCGGCAAGCCTGCCGTCGTGACTGCGAATGCCGATGGCTCTTACAGCATCACCGTGCCGGCTGGCACGACCGGCGGCATCGTTGTCACCGTCCCGACCACCGACGATTCCGTCTTTGAAGGCCGCGAACAGCTGACCCTGGACGCCACGCTGACTGGCAGCTCGGCCAGCGGCATCGCCTTGCCTGGCACCATCACTGACTCGGGCAGCGCCGTCATTGTTGACGACCATGGTTCGGGCGCGGACGTGCCGACCCTGTCCGTCTCGGACGCCGGTGATGTGAATGAAGGCAACGACGCTGTCTTCAACGTCGCCCTGTCCAAGCCGGTTGATGCCGACACGACCCTGACGTTCACCCTGAGTGGCCAGATCGAAGCTGGCGACGTGGGTACGCCCACGGTCATGATTGGCGGCAAGCCTGCCGTCGTGACTGCTAATGCCGATGGCTCCTACAGCATCACCGTGCCGGCTGGCACCACGGGCGGCATTGTCGTCACGGTCCCGACCACCGACGATTCCGTCTTCGAAGGCCGCGAACAGCTGACGCTCGACGCCACGCTGACTGGCAGCTCGGCCAGTGGCATCGCCCTGCCTGGCACCATCACCGACTCGGGCAGCGCCGTCATTGTTGACGACCATGGTTCGGGTGCGGATGTGCCGACCCTGTCCGTCTCGGACGCCGGTGACGTCAACGAAGGCAACGACGCTGTCTTTAACGTCGCCCTGTCCAAGCCGGTCGACGCCGACACCACCCTGACGTTCACGCTCGACGGCCAGATCGAAGCCGGCGACGTGGGCACGCCCACGGTCATGATTGGCGGCAAGCCTGCCACCGTCACGACCAACGCCGATGGCTCCTACAGCATCACCGTCCCGGCTGGCACGACCGGTGGCATCGTTGTCACGGTCCCGACCACCGACGACTCGGTGTTTGAAGGCCGCGAACAGCTGACGCTCGACGCCACGCTGACTGGCAGCTCGGCCAGCGGCATCGCGCTGCCTGGCACCATCACTGACTCGGGCACCGCCGTCATCGTTGACGACCATGGTTCGGGTGCGGATGTCCCGACCCTGTCCGTCTCGGACGCCGGTGACGTCAACGAAGGCAACGACGCTGTCTTTAACGTCGCCCTGTCCAAGCCGGTCGACGCCGACACCACCCTGACGTTCACGCTCGGCGGCCAGATCGAAGCCGGCGACGTGGGCACGCCCACGGTCATGATCGGCGGCAAGCCCGCCATCGTCACGGCCAACGCCGATGGCTCGTACAGCATCACCGTGCCGGCTGGCACGACCGGCGGCATCGTGGTCACGGTCCCGACCACCGATGACTCCGTCTTCGAAGGCCGCGAGCAGCTGACGCTGGACGCCACGCTGACTGGCAGCTCGGCCAGCGGCATCGCCCTGCCGGGCACCATCACCGACTCGGGCACCGCCGTCATCGTTGACGACCATGGTTCGGGTGCGGATGTGCCGACCCTGTCCGTCTCGGATGCAGGCGATGTGAATGAAGGCAACGACGCTGTCTTTAACGTCGCGCTGTCCAAGCCGGTCGACGCCGACACCATCCTGACGTTCACGCTCGGTGGCCAGATCGAAGCTGGCGACGTGGGTACGCCCACGGTCATGATTGGCGGCAAGCCTGCCACCGTCACGACCAACGCCGATGGCTCCTACAGCATCACCGTGCCTGCCGGCACGACCGGCGGCATCGTTGTCACGGTCCCGACCACCGATGACTCCGTCTTCGAAGGCCGCGAACAGCTGACGCTGGACGCCACGCTGACTGGCAGCTCGGCGAGCGGCATCGCGCTGCCGGGCACCATCACCGATTCCGGTAGCGCCACGATTGTCGATACGGAAAGCACCGACCCGTCCAACCCGAATCCGGGCGCCGACGTGCCGGCCCTGACCGTCTCCGACGCGGGCGACGTCAACGAAGGCAGCAACGCCGTCTTCAACGTCGCGCTGACCAAGGCTGTCGACGCCGACACGACGCTGACGTTCACGCTGGGCGGCCAGATTGAAGCTGGCGACGTGGGCACGCCCACGGTCATGATCGGCGGCAAGCCTGCCACCGTCACGGCCAACGCCGATGGCTCGTACAGCATCACCGTGCCGGCTGGCACGACCGGCGGCATCGTTGTCACGGTCCCGACCACCGACGACGCCGTCTTCGAAGGCCGCGAACAGCTGACCCTTGACGCCACCCTCTCGGGCAATACCGCCAGCGGCGTCGCGCTGCCTGGCAACATTACCGATTCCGGCAGCGCCACGATTGTCGATACGGAAAGCACCGACCCGTCGAACCCGAACCCGGGCGCTGACGTGCCGGCCCTCACCGTCTCCGACGCGGGCGACGTCAACGAAGGCAGCAACGCCGTCTTCAATGTTGCGCTGACCAAGGCTGTCGATGCCGACACCACGCTGACGTTCACGCTCGGCGGCCAGATCGAAGCCGGCGACGTGGGTGCCCCCACCGTCATGATCGGCGGCAAGCCTGCCACCGTCACGGCCAACGCCGATGGCTCCTACAGCATCATCGTGCCGGCCGGTACGACTGGCGGCATCGTCGTTACCGTCCCGACCACCGATGACGCCGTCTTCGAAGGCCGCGAACAGCTGACGCTGGACGCCACCCTCTCGGGCAATACCGCCAGCGGCGTCGCCCTGCCTGGCAACATCACCGATTCCGGCAGCGCCACGATTGTCGATACGGAAAGCACCGATCCGTCCAACCCGAACCCGGGTGCCGACGTGCCGGCGCTGACCGTCTCGGATGCCGGCGACGTCAACGAGGGCAGCAACGCCGTCTTCAACGTCGCGCTGACCAAGGCTGTCGATGCCGACACCACGCTGACGTTCACGCTCGGCGGTCAGATTGAAGCTGGCGACGTGGGCACGCCCACGGTCATGATCGGCGGCAAGCCTGCCACCGTCACGGCCAACGGCGATGGCTCCTACAGCATCACCGTGCCGGCTGGCACGACTGGCGGCATCGTCGTTACCGTCCCGACCACCGATGACGCGGTCTTCGAAGGCCGCGAGCAGCTGACGCTGGACGCCACGCTCTCGGGCAATACCGCCAGCGGCGTCGCGCTGCCTGGCAACATCACCGATTCCGGTAGCGCCACGATTGTCGATACGGAAAGCACCGATCCGTCCAACCCGAACCCGGGCGCCGACGTGCCGGCCCTGACCGTCTCGGATGCGGGCGACGTCAACGAAGGTAGCAACGCCGTCTTCAATGTCGCGCTGACCAAGGCTGTTGATGCCGACACCACGCTGACGTTCACCCTGGGTGGCCAGATTGAAGCCGGCGACGTGGGCACGCCCACGGTCATGATCGGCGGCAAGCCCGCCACCGTCACCGCCAATCCGGACGGCACGTACAGCGTCACGGTTCCGGCTGGCACGACTGGCGGCATCGTCGTTACCGTCCCGACCACCGATGACGCCGTCTTCGAAGGCCGCGAACAGCTGACCCTGGACGCCACCCTCTCGGGCAATACCGCCAGCGGCGTCGCGCTGCCTGGCAACATCACGGATTCCGGCAGCGCCACGATTGTCGATACCGAAAGCACCGACCCGTCCAACCCCAACCCGGGCGCCGACGTGCCGGCCCTGACCGTCTCGGATGCCGGCGACGTCAACGAAGGCAGCAACGCTGTCTTTAACGTCGCGCTCACCAAGGCTGTTGATGCCGACACCACCCTGACGTTCACGCTCGGCGGCCAGATTGAAGCCGGCGACGTGGGCACGCCCACGGTCATGATCGGCGGCAAGCCTGCCACCGTCACGGCCAACGCCGATGGCTCGTACAGCATCACCGTGCCGGCTGGCACCACGGGCGGCATCGTTGTCACGGTCCCGACCACTGACGACTCGGTGTTTGAAGGCCGCGAACAGCTGACGCTCGACGCCACGCTCTCGGGCAACACCGCCAGCGGCGTGGCGCTGCCTGGCAACATCACCGATTCCGGCAGCGCCACGATTGTCGATACGGAAAGCACTGACCCGTCGAACCCGAACCCGGGTGCCGACGTGCCGGCCCTGACCGTCTCCGACGCGGGCGACGTCAACGAAGGCAGCAACGCCGTCTTCAACGTTGCGCTGACCAAGGCTGTTGACGCCAACACCACCCTGACGTTCAAGCTCGGCGGCCAGATTGAAGCCGGCGACGTGGGCACGCCCACGGTCATGATCGGCGGCAAGCCTGCCACCGTCACGGCCAACGCCGATGGCTCCTACAGCATCACCGTGCCGGCTGGCACGACTGGCGGCATCGTTGTCACCGTCCCGACCACCGATGACGCCGTCTTCGAAGGCCGCGAACAGCTGACGCTCGACGCCACGCTGACCGGCAGCTCCGCCAGCGGCGTCGCCCTGCCGGGCAACATCACCGATTCCGGCAACGCCGCCATCGTGGACGATCGTGGTCCGGGCGCCGACGTGCCGACCCTGACCGTCTCCGACGCGGGCGACGTCAACGAAGGCAGCAACGCCGTCTTCAACGTTGCGCTGACCAAGGCTGTTGACGCCAACACCACCCTGACGTTCAAGCTCGGCGGCCAGATTGAAGCCGGCGACGTGGGCACGCCCACGGTCATGATCGGCGGCAAGCCCGCCACCGTCACGGCCAACGCCGATGGCTCCTACAGCATCACCGTGCCGGCCGGCACGACTGGCGGCATCGTCGTCACCGTACCGACCACCGATGATTCGGTGTTCGAAGGCCGTGAACAGCTGACCCTGGAAGCCACGCTCTCGGGCAACACCGCCAGCGGCCTCGCCCTGCCTGGCAACATCACCGATACCGGCAACGCCGCCATCGTGGACAGCCGTGGTCCGGGCGCCGATGTGCCGTCGCTCAATGTCTCCGACGCGGGCAACGTGACCGAAGGGAACACGGCGAGCTTCAACGTGACCCTGAGCAAGCCGGTCGATGCCGAAACGACGCTGACCTTCACGCTGGGCGGCCAGGTTACCGGCGCCGACTACGGCAAGCCCGTTGTGACGATCGGCGGAACGTCCGTGGCGGTGACGACCAACGCAGACGGCTCGTACAGCATCAAGGTTCCGTCCGGCACCACCGGCGGCATCGTCGTCCAAGTGCCCACGACTGCCGACGGCATCTACGAAGGCACCGAAAGCATGGTGCTCAACGCCACGCTCTCCGGTCAGACCGCTAGCGGTACCGCCCTTCCGGCAGGCATCTCGGACAGCGGCAATGCGGCCATCGTTGACATCAACAAGCCGCCTGTCGTGGGCAACGCGTCCGTCGCGGTGTCCGAGGAAGGCCTGAGCGGTGGCATCAAGGACGGCAATGGCACGTCCGACACCACCGATTCGGCGAAGGCCAATGGCCAGTTGAACATCACCGACGACAACAGCGGAGCTGCCTACACGATCACGCTGGTGGCGCCGGCCAATGGCAGCCTCAGCTCCGACGGCGTGCCAATCAACTGGACGCTGTCCGACAATGGCCATACGCTGACCGGCCGCGCCGGCACCACCGACGCCATCATCATCAAGATCGACAATGCTGGCGCCTACACGGTGCAGATGCTGGCGCCGGTGGATCATCCGGACACGACGCGTGAAGACACGGTCGGCCTGTCCGTGACCGTCAAGGTCGCGGACGGCGTCAATGCGCCCGTCACCACCACGCTGAACGTCACGATCGAAGACGATTCGCCTGTCGTGCAGCAGAACGCGCCCGTCAACGTCGAGTCCGCCGGCATTCCCGATGTCTATACCGGCAAGGTCTCCTTTGCCGGCTCTTCCAGCAGCGATAGCCAGTGGAAGTTCACGTTCGGCAACGGCGCCGTGGAAGTCTCGGCCAAGGGATTCACGTCGAATAACGACCTGACGCTGATCGACGCCAAGGTCAACCAGAGCACCGCAGGGCTGGGTGTGGCGAGCTCGGGCTCCCCGTATCACAACATCGCGAACGAGGTGGACTACCGCGAATTGAACGGCCAGGGCGCGTCGGAAGAACTGACGATCCGTCTGACCGGCGGAAAGATCGCCTACGGCGCAACCATCGACTTCGCCGCCATGTATGGGGGCGAAGTGGAAAGCGGCATCGCACGTTTCTACCGCGATGGCGTGTTGATCGCCGAACGCACCTTCACCTCCGACAAGAGCGGCGGCGACTACGCGGCGAACTTCCGGGTCGAGGAAGGCGGTTTCGACACGATCGTCGTGTCTGCCACGGACAACCACAAGAATTCGTCGAGCGACAACAGCGACTTCACGGTGACTGGCGTGACGTTCCTGGGCAGCCAGGATGTCCATGCCATCGCCTACGCCGACGGCAACCTGCAATTTGCCTACGGCGCTGACGGCCCCGGCACGCTGAAGCTGACGGGCGTGGAAAGCGGCCTGACGACGCGTGATGGCGGCGCAATCAAGACCAATGTGGCTGCCAACGGCAACCTGATCCAGGGTCTGGATGCGTCGGGCAATCTGGTGTTCGAGATCCGCCTGACGCCGGCCACCGGAAAGTGGGAGTTCTATCAGTACCAGCCCATGAACGGCACGGCCAACAAGCTGATCGACTTCACGTACCAAGTGACTGACGCGGATGGCGATTTCGCAAACGGCCAGTTCCAGGTTGGCGGTGTCGAGCCCACGGGCCCGACCCTGACGATCGAAGACAACAATGCCGGCGCCCCTGGCGTCCTGAGCGTGTCCGAAGCACAGGCCACCGGCAGCGGTTCCTTCGTGATCACCGCGGCAGCCGGACTGAAGTCGATCTCGATCGACGGCACCGGCAACGCCGACGCGACGCTTACTCTGGACCGCCTGGCGGGCCTGTCGAGCAACCCGCTCACGCTGACCACCAGCAAGGGCACGCTGACGCTCACCGGCTACGACGCGGCAACCGGCAAGGTGACCTACACCTACCAGACCAGCGGCGCGCAGCAACACACCGGCGACGACACCAACGTCCAGGACCACTTCGCGATCACGGTCGAAGACAAGTTCGGCGGCAAGGCGACGGGCGACCTGGGCGTGCTGGTGACCGATACGGCGCCCAACCTGGTCCCGATTGCCGACAGCTCCGCGCTGTCGTCACGCGGCACCAACATCATGCTCACGCTGGATACGTCCGGCAGCATGAACTACGGTAGCGGTGTCTACAGCAACAAGCGTGAGCTGACGCGCCTGGATGTACTGAAATCCTCGGTCGCCAAGCTGCTCGACCAGTATGGCGAGTCCGGCGACGTGCGCGTCATGATTGTCGAATTCAACTCGTCCGCGAGTCAGAAGGGCGGCGGCTGGATGTCGCTGGCCGCAGCCAAGACGCTGGTCGATGGCTTGAGCTACGGTGGCGGCACCAACTACGAAGCTGCGCTGAACACCGCCATGACGGCGTGGAACAACTCTGGCACGGGCAAGCTGGAAGGCGCCAATGTCCAGAACATTTCCTACTTCTTCACCGACGGAAATCCTGAGAACGGTCCCGTCTACGCCCCTCAGCAGGCGACGTGGGAAAAGTTCCTTACGGACAACCAGATCAATTCCTACGGCATCGGTCTTGGCACCAGCGCCACCGGCACGTACATCGATCCGGTGTCCTACAACCCCAGCAAGCCGCAAGACAGCAACACGATCATCGTGAAGGACTTGAACGGTCTGGATACGGCGATTTCGGACACCATCGCACCGCCGATCGTCGGCGACATCTCGGCGGGCGGCACGTTGGGCGCCGACCTGGCCGGTGCGCGCATCACGCAACTGGTGATCGACGGCAAGACGTTCAACTACGACGTTTCGACCAACAAGGTCACGGCCAGCTCCGGCGCGACCTTCACCTTCGATTCGGCCAAGTCTGAACTGACGGTGACGACGTCGCACGGCAAGTTCACGATCGATCTGGCGGGTGAAAACCTGGGCGATTATCGCTACCAGCCGCAAGCCGCCGGCACCGACACCGTCCAGTACACGGTCAGGGATGGCGACGGCGATACGGCAAGCTCCAGCCTCACGCTGACGGTGACGGCGCCGGTTTATCAAAACCCGGATGCCGTGAACGACACGGTGATCACCAACATCCTGAGCCCGCAATTGACGGTTCAGGCCGGATCGCTGCTCGCCAACGACGTGCGCGGCACGGGCGCGTTGACGATTGGGCCGCTGACGGTGAATACGGGCTGGAAGGATAAGGGAGGCGACTTCATAGCTTCGTCGGTCAAGGAGCTTGGGTTCGCGGGAACGAACGGCAACGTCAATGCGAACAAGTTCCTGACGGTAGATCGCGCTGATCTGGCCCAGATCGGCCAGAATCGGGCTCAGATCAAGGTAGATGGATACCTCGCCAGCGTGGGCGCTAGCCGCAGCAACGATGAGGACACCATCACCTTTGCCATGAAGGCTGGCGAAGTCCTGACGCTGAGTCATGACATGCAGGAGAACTGGGTTCGGATGGAGTATCGCCTCGCCGGAACGTCGGGTCCCTACAAAGCGCTGCAGAGCGGAGACAGCATCAGCCCCACGGCCGATGGCCAATACGAAATCCACCTTGTCAATCTTGACGACAACGGCTCGGGTTGGTTTGGTGACGGCCCGGAGAATTACATTCTCACGATGACCGTCGACTATTCCCGCGCATCTGCCGTTGCCGACACCGTGGCCAATTCCTCGTACACGATCAGTACGGCGGACGGCCATAGCGATAGCGCCAACGTGTCGGTGGCCTATCAAGCGGGCAGCAGCCTGCTGGGCACCGACAAGAGCGAGATCCTGCTTGCGGGAGATGGCAACGACACCCTGAATGGCGGCAAGGGCAACGACGTGCTGATCGGCGGCAAGGGCCACGACACCCTGATCGGTGGCGACGGTTCCGATACGTTCCGCTGGGAGTTCAACGATCAGGGAACCACGTCCAACCCGGCCGTGGACCGGATCAAGGACTTCTCGCTGGCCAAACCCGCAGACGGCGGCGATGTGCTGGACCTGAAGGACCTGCTCGTGGGCGAGAAGGATGGCAATCTGTCCAACTACCTCAACTTCAAGCAGGATCCGGCCAACGCCAACAATACGATTCTCGAGATCAACACCAAGGGCCAGATCGGCCAGGGTGCCGATCAGAAGATCGTGCTGGAGGGCGTCGATCTCACCCACGACGTCCACGGTCAGGCCGTCAGCAACCAGGCCATCATCAACGACCTGCTGCAGAAGGGGAAGCTGAACGTCGATCATCATTGATCATCGACGTGACGGGAGGGCCGGCCCAGGCCTTACCCTCCCGCCCGACGCATTTTTTCAAGGGCACGTCCAAGATGCCCGAAAAAATGTGAAAATCCGTTTCATGCCCCCAACCCGCCGTTTTCGTAGCGCGCTGACTCTGTGCCGTGTGGCGCTGCTATGCCTGGCTTGCGGGTGGAGCGGCAGCTCGGCGCTGGAGATCAACACGGACAGGCTGCAAAGCCTGTCCGCCAGCCGCTACGGCGCCAAGGGCGCAAAGTCCGTATCGAACTGGCTGCAATTGCTGCGCAGCCCCGCTCCGGCATCGGATCGCGACCGCCTCACCGTCGCCAACGACTTCTGGAACCGCGCCTTGCTCTCCGGCGAGGACTCCATCATCTGGAAGCAGGCCGATTACTGGGCCACGCCGCTGGAGTCGCTGGGCCGGGGCGCCGGCGATTGCGAAGACTATGTCATCGGCAAGTATTTCACCCTGCTCTCCATGGGGGTGCCGGCCAACAAGCTGCGCTTCATCTATGTGCGCGCCCGCATCGGCGGCGCGGCCAGCAGCAGCCAGGTGGCCCACATGGTGCTGGGCTATTACGAAACCCCGAATGCCGTCCCGCTTGTACTGGACAGCCTGATTTCAACCATCCTGCCGGCCACGCAGCGGCGCGACCTGACGCCGGTGTTCAGTTTCAACGCCGACGGCGTCTACGTGGACGGCAAGGCGGCCGCGCCTGTCGACCGCCTCAGCCGCTGGCGCGACCTCCTTCAACGCATGGAACGGGAAGGCATCCGCCCCTGACGTCCGGAAACAAGACTATGTCCATACTTCGACAGCTACTGCTCAGCGTGACCCTCGCCATCAGCGTCATCTTGCTGGGAACGCTGGCGCTCAGCGTCAACTCGGCGCGCGAGTACCTGTCGGGCCAGCTTCAGGTGCAAAGCACCGACGCGGCCGTATCGCTGGCCCTGTCCTTGTCGCAGCCGGCGAACAACGACCCGGTCGTGCAGGAACTGCTGGTGTCCGCGCTTTACGATGGCGGGCACTTTTCGCTGGTGCGCCTGACCGATCCCGACGGCAAGGTGCTGATCGAACGCAGATCGACCGCCACCGCCGCGTCCGTGCCGGCGTGGTTCCAGGCGCTGGCGCCGCTGGATAGCCAAGCGGCCAGCCATGCCGTCAGCGACGGCTGGCGGCAGATCGGCGAAGTCACCCTGATCGCCAACGACGCCTACGCCTGGGAAGCCCTGTGGCGCAGCAGCCTGAAGATGATTGCGCTGGTGGTCGGCGCGGGCATCCTTTGGGCCATCTTCGCCTTCGTTTTGGTCGGGTGGATCAAGAACCGTCTGCTGCGCGAAATCAGCGACCACGTCCGCGGCATCGGCCGGGATGCGCCGGGCGAGCAGGTCGAGGCGCGGGTGCCGGAACTGTCCGGCGTGGTGCAGGCGTTGAACCAGACGCGCGAGCGCATCCACGCCAGCGTCGAAGAACAGAACGCCAAGATCGAGTCGCTGGAACTGGAGCTGAACCAGGACCCCGTGACCGGCTTGCCCAACCGAAAGTACTTCGTCAACGAGTTCCGCCGCGCGCTGGAAACCCGGGCGGCGGGAACGTCGCGGGTCGATGGCGGGCATGTGCTGGTGTTCCGCCAGCGCGACCTGGCCGACCTGAACCGCCACATGCCGCGCGAATTCATCGATCAGTGGCTGCGCACCGCCTGCGAACGCATTCAAGGCACGCTCAAACGCATGCACGTCGCCGCGCCCATGCTGGCGCGGCTGAATGGATCGGACTTTGCGCTGCTGCTGCCGGGCTGCGCGGCGCCCCAAGCCATGATGGTGGCCGAGCAGGTCCGGGCCGACCTGCATGCCTCGCGAATTCCAGTCGGCGAAGGTCATCTTTGCCGCTGGGCGCAGGCCATGACCGACTACGGACACGGCAGCCAGGCTGGCGCCGTGCTTGCCCGCCTGGATTTCGGCCTGATGCGCGCGGAAAGCGCTGGCAACGACCAGGTCGTCATCGCGGGCGCCACGGACACGCATTCGCCGTCGGAAGCCGGCGAGCGCGCCTGGAAGGACGCCATCCAGACGGCGTTGGAAGGCCGTCACTTCGAACTGTCGACCGAACCCTTGCTGGCGCTGAATGGTCGCGTCGTGCGCACCGAAGCCATGCTGATGCTGCGCACTGCCCCGGATCAGGAGCCGATCCCCGCCACGCTTTTCATTCCGCCGGCGGTGCGGCTGGACCTGGTGGCCGAGTGCGATCTGGAAGCGGTGCGGCTGGGCCTGGAATGGCTGGCCAGCCACGCGGGCGAGCTCGCCGTACGTGTGTCGCTGCCGTCGCTGCGCGGCCAGAAGTTCTTGCGCCAGCTTGCGTTGCTGCTGACCGAAAACCGGCCGCTTGCGCGCCGCCTGTACGTGGAAATCGACGCGCACGGCCTGGTGGAATGCCACGAGCAGATCACCGCGTTTGCCCGCGTCGCCGCGGAGTTCGGCGCCCGCATCGGCGTGCGCCGGCTGGCGCAGCAGTTCGGCGCGGTGGCGCAACTGCACACGCTGCCACTGTCCTACGTGAAACTGGGCGGGGGCTTCGTGGGCGGCATGTCGCAAAGCCCGGGCAGCCAGCAGCTCACGGCCTCGGTGCTGGAAACGGCCCGGTCGCTGGGGATTGCCGTCTATGCGGAAGACGTGCCGGATGCGGAAACGCAACGCATCCTGCAAGGGCTGGGCATCGACATCATGCGAGGCCAGGGCGTCAAGACGGCAAGCGTGGAGTAAGCGGGACGGTCCGGGCTGGGCCCGGCAAGCCGGCGGGCGCCCCAACCGGAGCGCCGCGCCCCCGCGCGATCAGCGCGCGGCTTGTCCCTTGGACTGCTCGTAAAGCGGCATCACCTTCTGCGCCGCCGTTTGCAGGTCGCTGATGCGCGAAGCTGCCGAGGGGTGGGTGGACAGGATCTCGGGCGGTGCGCTGCCCTGGCTGGCAGCGCCCATCTTCTGCCACAGCGTCACGGCCGCACGCGGGTCGTAACCTGCCCTGGCGGCCAGTTCAACACCCATGCGGTCCGCTTCGGTCTCGTGCGTGCGGCTGTTGGGCAACGTGAACATCACATTGGTCAATTCGCCGCCCAGGTCCGACGCGGCCGACGATCCGGTGGCAATGGACAACACCTGCAGGCCCAGGCTGGTAGCCATCTGCTGTGACACGCGCTCGCGGGCGTGTTCACGCAACGCATGGGCGATCTCGTGGCCCAGTACCGCAGCCAGCTCATCGTCGGTTGGGTTGATCTTGGAGATCAGGCCGGTATAGACCGCGATCTTGCCGCCGGGCATGCACCAGGCGTTGACCTCGTCGCTGGACAGCACGTGGACTTCCCATTTCCAGCTTGTGGCATCCGGACGGAACACGCCCGCCTGCGCGATCAAACGCTGCGAGATGCCGCGCACCCGCGCCACCTGCTTGGCATCCTTGTCCAGCAAGCCCTTGGACTTGGCCTGCTGCAGGATCTCGGCGTATTGCTGGGTTGCTTCCTGTTCCAGCGCCTGCGAAGGCACCATGCTGGACATGTACTGGGTGCGGTTGACGCCCACGGTGCCCGACTGCGTGGTGTTCATGCCGGTGCAGCCCGCCAGCACGGCCAGCGACAGCACGGCTCCGGCATTGCGCAGAAAATGACGCTTCTGTTTCATGTCGGCCTCCAAGCCATTTTCAACAACGGAAAAACGTATCAGACCGAGGCGGCGCCGCACTGCCCGCGATGGCGCAGCGCGTGGTCGATCAGCACCAGCGCCAGCATCGCCTCGGCGATCGGCGTGGCGCGGATGCCCACGCAGGGGTCGTGACGGCCCAGCGTCTGCACCATCACCGGCTCGTTGGCGCGGTTGACCGAGCGGCGCTCGACGCGGATGCTGGAAGTGGGCTTGATCGCGAGCGACACGGTGATGGGCTGCCCGGTGGAGATGCCGCCCAGCACGCCGCCGGCGTGGTTGCTCAGAAAGCCTTCGGGCGTGATTTCGTCGCCGTGTTCCGAGCCGCGCTGCGTGATGCAGTCAAAGCCTGCGCCGACGGAGACGCCCTTGACCGCGTTCAGGCCCATCATGACGTGGGCGATGTCGGCATCGAGGCGGTCGTAGATGGGTTCGCCCCAGCCGGCCGGCAGGTTCTCGGCAACGACCTCGATCCGCGCGCCGATGGAATCGCCGTCCCGGCGCAACTGGTCCATGTAGGCTTCCAGTTCGGGCACGACCTCGGCGTTGGGCGCATAGAAGGGATTGTTGGGCACTTCGTCCCACGAAACGAACGGGATGGCGACGGGGCCGAGCTGGCTCATGTAGCCGCGCACCTTGACGCCGTACTGCTCGGCCAGCCACTTCTTGGCGATGGCGCCGGCCGCCACGGTGGGCGCGGTCAGGCGGGCCGACGATCGTCCGCCGCCGCGCGGGTCGCGCACGCCGAACTTGTTCCAGTAAGCGAAGTCGGCGTGGCCGGGCCGGAAGGTGTCCTCGATATTCGAGTAATCCTTGCTGCGCGCGTCGGTATTGCGGATCAGCAGGCCGATGGGCGTGCCGGTGGTGACCCCTTCATACACGCCGGACAGAATCTCGACCTGATCGGCTTCCTGGCGCTGCGTCACATGGCGCGAGGTGCCCGGACGGCGGCGGTCCAGTTCGAACTGGATGTCGGCCGCGGTGAGGGCCAGCCCCGGGGGACAGCCATCCACGACGCAACCGATGGCCGGCCCGTGGGATTCGCCGAAATTCGTGACGGTAAAGAGAGTTCCTAGGGTATTGCCGGGCATAAGGAGTCAACAGGTCGGGTTTGCAAGCAACCCCGATTATGACACCGCCGCAGCCAAAGCCTGGATTTCGGCGGCCGGCGCAGGCCGCCCCAGCAGAAAACCCTGCATCACCCGGCATCCCAGCGACTTGAGGATTTCGCGCTGGCCTTCCGTCTCGACACCTTCGGCCACGACCGGCAGGTGCATCGCCTGACACAAGCCGAACAGGGCGGAAACCACCTCGCGGCT
This sequence comes from Achromobacter sp. SLBN-14, assembly GCF_006715415.1. Lineage (NCBI taxonomy): Bacteria > Pseudomonadati > Pseudomonadota > Betaproteobacteria > Burkholderiales > Alcaligenaceae > Achromobacter > Achromobacter sp. SLBN-14. The sequence goes on from NZ_VFNE01000001.1 coordinate 397,647, forward strand.
GCCGGCGTCCGACTCCAGGGCGGAAATAAAGCTGCGGTCGATCTTGACCCAGTCGATGGGCAGATGGCGCAGATGGTTCAGGCTGGAATAGCCGCAGCCGAAGTCGTCCAGCGCCACCCCGATACCCATGTCGCGCAGTGTGTTCAGGATCTTCACATGCCGCTCGTAGTGCAGGATGAAGATGGATTCGGTGATCTCCAGCACCAGCTTGCACGGCGCTAGGCGCGTGGCGGCCAGCACGTCCGACACCAGTTGAACCAGCCCGTCCTCGTTCATCTGCTTGACCGACAGATTCACGTGCACGCGCCACGCAGCCGGCCACAGCGCCGCCTGCGAGCAGGCGCGCTCCAGGATCCAGGCGCCCAGCGGCACGATGAGGCCGCTGCGTTCGGCCAGTTCGATCGTCACGGCGGGCGACACGCTGCCCAGTACGGGGTGATGCCAGCGCAGCAGCGCTTCGCACCCCTGCACCACGCCGCTCGCGCTGTCGCAGACCGGCTGGTAGTAGAGCTCGAACTGCTCCATGGCCGGCGTTGTCAGGGCCAGCCGAAGGTCGTTTTCCAGGCCCTGCTGGTCCCGCTGGCGTGCCAGCAGCCGGAAGTCGAAGAGATTCCAGCCCTGGCCGCCCTGATCCTTGAGCGGCACCATCGCGACCTGCACGCAGCGCTGCAATTCCTCGACGCTGCGGCCGTGGGCCGGGTACAGGGCGGCGCCGATGCGAAAGACGGCAATAAGGGGACGGGCGCCCAGTTCATAAGGCACGCTCAGGTCGGCCAGCAGTTTGGCAGACACCTGGGCAGCGCCCTCCTCGTCAACGCCGGGCACACAGACGGTGAACGAGTCGGTCCCGGTGCGTGCGGCCATGCCCCCGAGCGCGCGGGCGACCAGGCTGATGCGATCGGCCACCTGAACCAGCAGCGCCTGATCTTCACCGGCCCGCAGCATGGCGCTGATCTGGGCATAGTGTTCGAAGCTGACGAGAAAAAAGGCGCCGCGCCGGGTCGTGCCCTGCGGCTGGCCCAGCCAGGCGCGCACGCGACGATGCAGCTCCTGCTGGCTAAGGAGGCCGGTCAGTTCATCCCGCGTCAGGCGTCGGCGCAGCGCGCGCTCGCGGCGGAAGAACAGCAGACTGATCGCTGCAAGTGCGCCCGCGAGCGTCAGGCACAGTGCGAGCAGGTAACTCTCACGCACGGAGCCCCCTATCCATAAGCCCCCGGCGTTGCGGCCCGACCACGGGCCCGGGGGCTGTAACATATTTTAAATTATGCATTGTTTTCGCAAAAAAACGCCACATTTCGGAGGCAACGCGCCCCTTTTATCCTGACTTTCCTTGGATCCTTGTTGCTCGCTTCGGGCATGGCGGCCCCCTGGAAGGCGATCGCCGGCCGGTTCTTTCGCCACGCCTCGGTCCATCTACGACACTGAAACCCGAAAAATTAATACGCAGTGTCTCAATAGTTCTCAACCGGTCCATTCTCACGAGCGAAATAATTACACACCTTGTCTGATATGACCGAGGATTTCGTAATATTCTGTGCGTTCTGTGACAACCTCTGTTTCCTGCATCCGCGTCGTTGACGGTCGTTTCGTAACGTGTGTCACGTTTGATATCCAGGTTTTTTTATCCCGCGCAGGCGCCCTTGCCGCCTGATGCCCGTTGAAGCCGCAGTGGACACCTGTCCGCGTCCGCTGCCGCGTATACCCAGACAGGGACTCGCAAGTACATGTCCACATTACGCCGGCTGCTTTTCTGCTCTGCCCTTCTGATCGGCTTCATCCTGCTCGGCGCGCAAGCCCTGGGGATGCTGGCGGCGCATCGCTATCTGAATACCCAGCTTGCCCAGCAAAGCGAATCGGGCGCCAACGCGCTCGCCTGGGCGCTGTCGCACAGCACGGGCAGCCATCGAGAGCAGATCGAACTTGCCGATCAGCTGTTTGGACAAGGCCTGTATTCGCTGGTCAATATCACGAACGAAGGAAACGCGATCCGCGTGGAGCGCCGCACTGGACCCGCAGCCGGCACCGGCCAAGAGTCCGACTGGCGCGCCGCGTGGCTGAACATGGAGGCGCCCGCCGTTTCGCGGCCCTTCGTCATTCCGGGCGGCCAGGCCAAGGGCGTCCTGACGGTGCAGGCCGATGCGCGGATGGCGCGCGACACCCTGTGGCAAGGTGGCGTGCGGGTGCTGGGCCTGGTGCTGGCGGCCGCCGCATTCTGGGCGCTCTTCGCGACGAACCTTGTCCGCTGGATCGAAGCCCGCACCTCCCGCGACATCTGCGAGCGCGTGCGCGCCCTGGCGCCGGGCGCGGACGCGCAGTTGACCGGTTCATGCGAAGTGCCGGGCGTGGACCAGGCGCTTGTCGATGCGCAACGCCGCGTCGCCGCCACGGTCGAGGAACAGAATGCCCGCATCGAATCGCTGCAAAGCGAGATCTACCGGGATCCCATCTCCCGCCTGTCCAACCGCAAGCATTTCGTCGACCAGTTCCGGCTGGCGCTGGCCGACAAATCCGATGAGGCCGGCGGCCATCTGCTCATGTTCCGCCAACGCGACCTGGCGCAGATCAACCGCCACCTGTCGCGCGCCTTCACCGACCAGTGGCTGCGCTCCTCGTCGGATCGCCTGCGCAAGCTGGTGCAGGAATTCGGCGGCCCCGGGACGCTGATTGCGCGCATCAGCGGATCGGATTTCGCCTTGCTGCTGCCGCGCACCTCGGCGCCGCAAGCCAGCGTGCTGGCCGAGCGCGTGCGCCGCGAACTGAGGTCGCTGCGCGTGCCCATGGACAAGTTCGGCTGGTGCCGCTGGGCGTTGGCCATGGCCGCATTCGCGCCGGGCGACAACATGAGCGACATCCTGGCCCGCCTGGACCACGCGCTCATGTGCGCCGAAAGCGCCGATGACGACCAGATCACCCCGGCGAGCCAGGCCGCCGACAGCACCCGCATCGGCGAATACAGCTGGCACGACGCGTTGATCACGGCGCTGGAGCAGCACCGGTTCTCGCTGTCGGCCCAACCCTTGCACGACCTGTCCGGCGCGCTGCTCCAGCACGAGGCCAGCCTGACGCTGCATGACCTGTCCGGCACCGATCCCGTGCCTGCCTCGATCTTCATGCCGCCCGCCGTGCGCCTGGGGCTGTCCGCCGAATGCGATATCCAGGCGATTCGCCTGGGCCTGGACTGGCTGTTCACGCATGAAGGCGCGCTGACCGTGCCGGTGTCGCTTGCCACGCTTGCTCAAGGATCGTTTTTCGGACGCCTGGAACGCATGCTGGCAGACCGGTCCACGCTGTCGAGCCGGCTGATCCTGGAAGTCGAAGCCGCGGGCCTCGTCGAACAAGGCGCCGACGTGCGCCAGCTCTGCGATATCGTCACCGGCGCCGGCGGGCGGGTCGGCGTATCGCGGCTGTCGCAGCAGTTTGGCGCCATGGAACACCTGCACGAATTCCCGGTTTCGTACGTGACGCTGAGCGGCAGCTTCATCAGCGGCCTGCTCCATAGTCCCGGCAGCCAGCATCTGGCCGCCACCGTCGTCGCCACCGCGATGACGCTCGGCATGTCGGTCCATGCCGCCGACGTGCCGGACGCCGCCACGCAGCTCATCTTGGAGGGAATCGGCGTCCGCGCGATAAGCGGCGCTGTCGTAAACTCCGCCCACGCGCAAGACCTCGCGCACGATCATCAATGGGTTCCTAGTTGACGGAAGGACTGTTTCTTCGCACCCGCTGGCATTGTCGCCACCTGCGCCCCAGCCGTCCCGGCGTGTTCCGGACATCCGTCTGGCCGGGATTCGGCCTGCTGCTATGCGCCCTTTTCTGGCCTGCCCATGCGCTTGCCTACGGACTGAATGCCGGCTACGACGGTCTGCACGCCGGCCTGACTGCGGGCGTCGCGATCGCCTGCGCGGTGACGTGCGGCGTGGCCTGGGCGCACACCCGCAACGCATTGTTCGCGGCGGGCATGATCTTCGCGCTGCTCGAAGGACTGTTCCGCTCCCTGCCCGAGCTGATGCCGCCCGGCGCGCTGCAGGCCGCGTCCTACGCCGCCTTGCTTGCCCTGACCGCGCCGCTGTTGCAGGGATCACGCCTTGCGGCCGGTCTGGGCGCCGCATGCCGGTGGATCAGCATCTTGTTGTCCGGGGTGGCCGCCCTGGCGCTGATCTTTGTGTACGAAACCGAATCCGGCGTGCTACCCGCCTCCATCGCCGGCGTGTGCGCCGCGCTCAGCGTGCCGCTGGCGATTTGGTTTCTGGCCAGCGCGATCCGGCAGCGCGCCGGCCGCCCGGCCAGCCTGACGCTGGCGCTTGCCTATGCCGTATCGGCCTGGGTTCTGGGACACGACGCCTGGCACGCCGGCGGCGCGGACGCCGCGGACGCCGGCATGGAAGTGCTGAGGCTGATGCTGGTGTCGGGCGCGCTGCTCTGGGTTGCCCTGGACGCCTCCAATACCGCCGCGTCCGCCCGCAAGACAGGCGCCGGCTCGGACGCCGAACATCTGGCGCAAGGCGAACTGCGGCTGGCGGAACTGGCCGGCGCGCTGGACGCGCAGCGGCAAATGAACGCACTGATCTCGCACGAGCTGCGCGCGCCGCTCGCCACCATCAGCGCCGCCGCGCAATCCCTGGACATGATTCTGTCGGACAGCGGCGAAACCGTGGACACGCGGCTGGCGCGCATTCACCGCTCGGTCGGAAGGATGACCGAACTGATGGACCAGTTGTTGAACCAGGACCGCCTCGAGGAACACGCCTGGAGCCCCCGCGGCGAACAGACCGACATGGCCGATCTGGTGCGCGACGTGGTGAACGCCATGCGGCCGGATACCGCGCACGCGCTGGTGCTTGAAGCGCAAGCGCCGCAACCGGTCTTTTGCGATCGGCCGCTCACCAGCGTGGTCGTACGCAACCTGATCCACAACGCCATCAAGTATTCGCCGGCCAACGAGCCCGTGCGGATCGAAACGGGGCACACGCGCATCGGCGAAACACCCATGACCTGGGCGGCCGTCGTGGACCGTGGGCCCGGCATCGGAGAAGAAGAACAGGCCCGAATCTTCGAGCCGCGCTTTCGGCGGTCCGCGCATCGCGAAACCCAAGGCATGGGGATCGGGCTGTATCTGGCCCGGCGCATCTGTCAAAGCCAGGGCGGATCACTGACGATGCAGAGCAAGGTGGGCGTGGGCACGCGCTTTGTCATCACCCTGCCCTCAAACGGCCCGACGGCCTAGACGCCGCCCGGGCGGCGGCCTGGATCAGGCCGCGAACACGTAGCCCTGGCCGCGCACCGACAACACCGGCAGCTTCAAGCCCGCGCTTTGCGCCTTGGCGCGCAGACGGCTCACCAGCACGTCGATACGCCGCAACTCAAACCCGCCCGGGCTGTCCGGCAGGAAGAGTTCGGCCAGCGCCTGGCGGCTGACGGCGCTGCCTGCGGCGTCCATCAACGCCACCAGGAACGTCCGTTCCTGCGCGCTCAGGTGCAGCGAGGCGCCGTCCGGCGCCACCAGAATCCATCCGCCGTCCTGCAACGACCAGTTCGTGTCCGCCGACGCGCGCGTTTCGGCATCGGCCGGCCGCGGCGCCTTGGCCAGACGCATGCGGCGCGCCAGGCTGCGAATGACGGAGCTTAGCTCCAAGAGGTCCACCGGCTTGGTCATGTAGACGTCGGCGCCGCCTTCCAGGCCGCGGACGCGGTCCTCAAGGGCGCTGCGGCCCGTCAGCATGACGATGCCCACGGGGCTCAGGGCTCGCAGGCGGGTCGCGACGGAAAAACCGTCTTCGCCGGGAAGATGGGCGTCCAGGATGACGATGTCGCAGGGCTGCTCTTGCAGCCGGCGGTAGAACGCGACCGCATTGTCGCAAGCAAACGCCACGCGAAAGCCATAGCCGCCCAGGCCCAACGCCAGTTCCTCGCGGAAATCGGCGTCGTCCTCAAGCAGACCAATACATAGCAAACCATCTGCACCAGGCATATTCAGAGTGCTTTACCTTGAAATTGTCGACGAAAACCCTGGAGCGCCCACGCAAGAAAAAATGCCCCCGAGCCGGCAATCTTACGACTTTTACAATAGAAACGAATGATTGCAGCGAAAAAAACGGCGATATTTCACCTTTTTACCCAGGCTTTTTCTTAATGCCGGGCTTCCAGCCAGATTAATGCCACCGACAATATCGCAAAATCGCCCTCAGGACGAACAGCTCACTTCGATTCCGCCGGCCCAATCCGGCGGCAAACCGGCGTAGCGTTCATAGCCATCCTGCGCCACATAGGGATTGCGCAGCAGTTTGATGAGGGTATCGATTTCGCTGGCATCGCCGGCCTTGGCCGCGCGAATCGCTTGTTCGGCCAAATGATTGCGCAGGACATACAGCGGATTGACGCCATTCATGGCGGCCGCCGTGTCCGCGGCCGACCTGTCCTGCCGGCCATGGCGGGAAATCAGCCGGTCAAGCCAGGCGCCGGCAGCGGGCCGATCAATAAATAAATCCTCAAATCCGCTGCGCTGGCCTTGTATCGCATCGGCCAGGCGCCGCCACGTCAGCGTGAAATCCGCCTGATTCGCGTCCATCAGTTTGAGCAGATCATCCAACAGCGCCTCGTCGTCGGGCTGCCAAGCCGCCAATCCCATCTTGGCGCCCATTTTGTCGTGGAAGGCGCGCGTGAAAATGGCTTCGTATTCATCCAGCACGGCACGCAACGCATCGGCGTCCTGCACCAGCATATGCAGGCTGCCGCCCAGCCGATACAGATTCCAAAGCGCCACGGAGGGTTGCCGGTTCCAGGAATAACGTCCTTCGGCATCCGAGTGGTTGCAGATATGCCCCAGCCGGAAACCGTCCATGAAACCAAACGGGCCGTAATCCAGCGTAAGTCCCAGGATGGACATATTGTCGGTATTCATGACGCCGTGGCAAAACCCGACGGCCTGCCAATCCGCCATCAGCAACGCCGTGCGCCGGGTGACTTCCCGCAGCAGATTCACATATGGCGCCGTCTCGGATGCGGGCTCGCCCGCCTGCACGTCGCGGCACTCGGGGTAGTAACGGTCAATCACATAATCGGCCAGCGTCTTGAGCAGGTCGGGCTGACGCCGCGACGACCAGTGCTCGAACGACCCGAACCGGACGAAACTGGGCGACATCCGGGTCACGATGGCTGCCGTCTCGACGGTCTCGCGCATGACCGGATCATCGGACACGACCAATGCCAGGGCGCGCGTGGTCGGCACGCCCAGCCCGAACATGGCCTCGCTGGCCAGGTACTCGCGCACCGACGATCGCAACACCGCTCGGCCGTCGCCCATCCGGGAATACGGCGTCATGCCGGAGCCCTTGAGCTGCAGTTCCCAGGCGCCCGCGGGCCCCTGGATTTCACCCAGCAGATGAGCCCGTCCGTCTCCCAATTGCCCCGCCCACACGCCGAACTGGTGGCCGCTATAGACGGCAGCCAGCGTATCGCCGCCCGGTAATGGCTGGGCGCCGGAAAAAACCTGCAGGAACTCGGGGGTGGTCAGCACCGACGGATCCAGGCCGATCAGGGCGGCGGCCTGCGAATTGGCGTGCAGCAGGCGGGGATTGTTCAGCCCCCGCGGCGCCAGCCGGGTGTAGAAGGTCTCGGGCAGGGCCGCAAACGAGTTGACGGCTTGCAGTTCGGACAGGGACAGGGCGGTCATGCGCGTTGCCTCCGGGCGGCGCGCTTGGCGGGCCGCACATAGAAAATGGCGCTGAGGAAAAACGTGGTGGACAGGATGATTTCGCCCCACGCCATCAGGACGGACAGCGGCGCCGGATCCGACATGGCGCGCACCACGCCTTCCATCAGATACAGCAGCGACAGCATGGCCGCCCACTGGTAGGTGTAGAGATTGCCGCGCACGATGCCGCGCAGCGGAAACGCCAGCGGCAAGGCTTTGAGCAGCATCCAGGAACCGCCCGGCCGCACAGGCGCCACCACGGTTTCCCAGGCGACGCACAGCACGATCAGGGCAAACAATGAAACCGAGGCCACGAGGCGCAGGCGGGGGTTGAGTTCGGGATTCATGCTGCTATTATCGCCTGATGAATCGCCCCGCCGAGCCCGCCGCCGCTACGCCGGCGGTCAAAGAACGACCAACCTCGCGCATTTCCCGGGTCGCGAGGACCGGACGCGTATTTCGTTTCGTCGTCCAGCGCGCCAACGAAGAAAAGCTGCTGCAGGTCGCCTCCAGCCTGACCTTCACCACCGTCCTCGCCATCGTTCCCATGCTTGCGGTGGTGCTGTCGCTATTCACGGCTTTTCCCGTGTTCCAGGAGTTCAGGGTCGCCCTCGAGGACTTCCTCACCACCAGCCTGATGCCGCCGTCCGTCTCGGACAACATCATGGACTACCTGAACCAGTTCGCGCACCAGGCCTCACGCCTGACCGCCATTGGCGGGGCATTCCTGCTGGTCACGTCCCTGCTGCTCATCATGACGATCGACCAGGCGTTCAATGACATCTGGCGCGTCTCGCGCCAGCGCCCCCTGCCGCAACGGGCGCTGGTGTACTGGGCGATCATCACGCTGGGCCCCGTGCTGGCCGGCGCCAGCCTGTGGGCCACCTCGTTCGTCGCGCGCGAATCGCTGGGGCTGATCAATGACGTGCCCGAAGTCATCAGCGTGGCCGTCTCGTTCATCCCCCTGGTGCTCACCGGCCTGGGCTTTGCGGCGCTCTTCGTCGTCGTGCCCAACCGCGAGGTGCTGTGGCGCGATGCGCTGATCGGAGGCTGCGTCACGGCCATCGTGCTGGAAATCATGAAGTCCGCGTTCGCCTTCTACCTGACTCGGTTTCCCACCTACACGGTCATCTACGGCGCCTTCGCCACCCTCCCGATCTTCCTGCTGTGGATTTACCTGTCCTGGCTGGCCGTCTTGCTGGGCGCAACGCTTGCCTCCAGCGCGCCGCTCATCCGGCTGGGCCGCTGGCACATCAATCGCTACCCCGGCGCTTCGTTCGTCGATGCGCTGGACGCCCTGCGCGCGCTGCGCCGAGCGCAGCTTTCCACGCCAGGCGGGGTGTCCGCCAGCTTGCTGGCCTCGGAGTTGCGGCTGCACCAGGACGAGCTCAACGAAGTCCTGGAAACGCTGAGCGCGATGGGGCTGGCCACCCGCAGCCCGGAAGACAACTGGATGCTGACGTGCGATGCGCGCGAGACCTCGCTGGCGCCGGTCGTGGATCGCTTCCTGCTGGACCGCAGCCAGCCGCGCGTGCGAAACGACCCCGACATCCTGCGCATCGCATCGTCCGTAAATTCGCCGCAAACCACGCCAACGCTGGAAGAACTCTGCGGAGAAGCGCAAAATACCGGAAATGGCGTCGCACCAGTGCTGCAACTGGAAGCGAACAAGAAATAGCAAAGCATAGGGCGCAGTCCGCCCCCAGGAGATACCGATGTTGAAGGTCAGTGAGATTTTGCGCGTCAAGGGCGATACGCTCTACACGGCGTCGCCGGACATGCCCGTGGCCCAGGCCGTGCAAACCATGAGCGAGCAGGATATCGGCTCCCTGGTCATCATGGAATTCGGCACGTTGACCGGCATGCTCACGTTCCGCGAAATCATTCGCCACATGCACGCGCATGGCGGCGCCGGCGATACCACCATCAGATCCATCATGGACGACGCGCCGGTCAGCGTTTCGCCCAACACCAGCGCCGACGAAGTCCAGCGCCTGATGCTGGAAAAACACGCCCGCTATATCCCCGTCATGGACGGTCCCACCCTGATGGGCGTCATTTCGTTCTACGACATGGCGCAGGCCATCGTGGCGGCCCAGCAATTCGAAAACAACATGCTGAAGGCCTACATCCGCGATTGGCCCGCCGAAAGCGCGGAACCGGCCCAGTCCTGAACCTGCCGGCGCCCTTGCGGCGCCGGCTGCGGATCTACATCCCGGCGGGCGCGGCCTCGCGCGTGGCATCACGCGCGCCCGGCGCATGACGCTGGCTGCGCCACGCGTCATAAATCAGTTCCGGATTATTCGCGGCCAGAAGGGCCGGATCCGACAGCATCCGCCGCCAGCGCCTTGCGCCCGACTGCCCATTCACCAGCCCCAGCATCGGACGCGTCATCACCCGCAGCGGCACGCCCTTGGCCACCTGCCGCGCGGCGTATTCCGTCATGGCATCCACCACCTGCGCATCGCTGGGCAGCCGCACCGACGGCCACAGCTGCATGGAAACCTCGGACAACACGCGCGGCGTATGCCAGGCGGCGCGGCCCAGCATCACGCCGTCAAAGGTTTCGGCCGCCTGTACCGACTGCCCGGCATCGGCCAGTCCGCCATTGAGCACGAACGTGCAATCCGGAAAATCACGCTTCAATTGCGCGACCACGTCGTAGCGCAGCGGCGGAATCTCGCGATTGTCCTTGGGCGACAAGCCCTTGAGCACCGCGTTGCGCGCATGCGCAATGAACACGCGGCAACCCGTGTCGTAGACCTTGCCGACAAAGTCGCGCACGAACTCGTAGGATTCGTCGTAGTCCAGCCCGAGGCGGTGCTTGACCGTGACTGGAATATCCACGGCGTCCTGCATGGCCTTCATGCAGTCGGCCACCAGCGCCGGCTCGGCCATCAGGCAGGCGCCAAACGCGCCCTTCTGCACGCGCTCGGACGGGCAGCCGCAATTCAGGTTGATTTCGTCATAGCCCCACTGCTTGCCAAGCTTGGCCGCATGCGCCAACGCATCGGGCTCGCTGCCGCCAAGCTGCAAGGCGACCGGATGCTCGGCTTCGTCAAAGTCCAGGTGGCGGGCCACATTGCCATGCAGCAGCGCACCGGTGGTGATCATTTCGGTGTACAGGCGGGCACGGGGCGCCAGCAGCCGGTGAAAGTACCGGCAATGGCGGTCGGTGACGTCGATCATCGGGGCGACGCAGAGCCGCCAGTCGGGGGAGTCCAAGAATCACTCTACAAAACAAGGGGATGCGGTATTTTACGGTGCTTGGCGACATTGTGCCCGCCGGGCCCGGGCACCCGTGACCGAATCGCTGCCGAAGGCCGCCCGCCATGTGGTCTAAAATTGCGGCGCCGCAACCCTGCACGCCTGTGCGCGCGTCCGTTCAACCCTCATACCGAAGATCCATGGCCGTATTCACCCCCGTATCCGATGACGACGCGCGCGCCCTGCTGGCGCATTTCGATCTGGGCGAGTTTGTCTCGCTTCGAGGCATTACGGCGGGTATCGAGAACACCAATTATTTCCTGCACACGACGCGTGGCGAATATGTCCTGACGCTGTTCGAGGTGCTGACGCACGCCCAACTGCCCTTCTACATAGAACTGATGTATCACCTGGCGGAACGCGGCATCCCGGTGCCGCAGCCGCAGACCCTGCGCGACGGCACCCGCCTGACCACCCTGCACGGCAAGCCTTGCGCCATCGTGTCGCGCCTGCCGGGCGGCTACGAGCCCGCCCCGGGGCCCGCCCACTGCGCGCTCGCCGGCGCCACGCTGGCCCGCGCCCACGTCGCGGCGCAGGACTTCCCGATCCACCAGCCCAACCTGCGCGGGCTTTCCTGGTGGCTGGAAACGGCGCCGAAGGTCATGCCCTTTCTCAGCCCGGCCCAGGCCGAGCTGCTGACCTCGGAACTGGCCGCGCAGCAGGCTGCCGTCAAGACGCCCGCCTGGCAGGCCCTGCAAAGCGGGCCGGCCCACTGCGACCTGTTCCGCGACAACGTCCTGTTTGCCGGCACGTTCGAGAATCCGCTCATGGGCGGCATCATCGACTTCTACTTCGCGGGCTGCGACACCTGGCTGTTCGACGTGGCAGTCAGCGTCAACGACTGGTGCATCGAGCGCGACACCGGCGAATTCATCCCGGAGCTGGTGCAGGCCTGGCTGGCCACCTACGCCTCGGTTCGCCCCTTCACCGACGCCGAGCGCGAAGTCTGGCCCCAGATGCTCAGGGCGGCAGCCTTGCGCTTCTGGCTGTCCCGGCTGTATGACTTCTTCCTGCCCCGCCCCGCGCAGACGCTCAAGCCGCACGACCCGCGCCACTTCGAAAGAGTGTTGCAAGCGCGCCACCGCTCGGAACTGCCCGTCTTGCCGTAATCGCTACGCCCCCCATAATGGGAATAGCGCCCCCTTTTTGAAAGATCTCCCCCTTCAGAGAGCCATGCAAGCAGCATTTCTACCCGCGACGTCCGGCTGGCTTTGGGTCCGCGACGGATTCCGCCTGTTCCGCAAGCAGCCCCTTGCCATGTTCACCTGGGCCATGGCCATCAGCCTGCTGGTCGTCTTCGCGTCGGCCACGCCGCCAGTCGGCCCGATGCTCGTCGTGGCCCTGATGCCCATCATCACGCTGATGACATTGTCCGCGTGCAAACATGTCGAGGCCGATCGCATCATGCTGCCCTCCATGTGGGGCAAGCCGCTGAAGCAGCCGGGCGTATTCCGCAAGCTCTTCCTGATGGGCGTGCTGTATGCCGGCCTTTGCCTGGTGATGGGCCTGGTCATCTTCCTGCCCTTCTCTGAGGCCATGATGGAAGGCATGCGCATCGCCTCCGTCGAAAAAAGCATGGAACCGATCCTGTCAGCCATGGCCGTGCCGCTGATGCTGTTTGCGATCTGCTACGTGGTGATCGCGGCGCTGTTCTGGCATGCACCCGTGCTGGTCGCCTGGCACGGCCTGCGCCTGACCCAGGCCCTGTTCTTCTCCGGCATTGCCTGCTGGCGCAACAAGCTGCCGTTCCTGGTCTACGGGGTCTGCTGGATCATGGTTTTTCTGTTCATCGATCTGTGCGCCGGGCTGCTGGTCGCCGTCGGCTTGTCGCCGCAGATGGCCGGCACGCTGCAGATTCCGTTCAACATTGCCGCCGGTGGCGTGCTTTACTGCAGCTTCTATCCGGCCTACACCTCCGTGTTCGGCATCAATAGTTCCAGCACGCATCTCGACAACGGCAACGGCGCGCAGGCATAACGCCACCCGCCACGGCGCAAGCGCCCGGCGCAATCGCACAACCCGGCCGTCCCGGCCGATGAACGCCACGTCGATGGCATAACGCATGCCGAAGGTATGCACCGCGGCACAGGGAATCAGCATCACCCCTGTGCGCGGCCCGGGCGGGGCCCGCCCCAGCAACCCGCGCATCCGCCCCCACCACCGCTTTACCGTCAACAGCCGCAAGCGTCCCTGGCGCAATCGCGCGGGGCGGCTCATTGCACGCTCTGCAGCAACTGCATCGCGATGGGAAACGCCAGCACGATGAACGTGCAAGGGAAAATGCAGCCGATCAACGGCAGCAGCATCTTCACCGGCGCCTGCATCGCCAGTTGCTCGGCCCGCGTATGGCGGTCGCTGCGGCACTGCGCCGCCTGCGCGCGCAAGACCGGCCCCAGGCTCGCTCCCAGTGCCTCGGCCTGCGCCAGGGCCGCCGCCCAATTGCGCGCCAATGGGCTGTTGCTGCGCTCGGCCAAGGTCTTGATCGCCGCGGTTCGGGAAACGCCGGCGCGCATCTCGGCCAGCGCATCCGCCAGTGCGTCGCGCAGCACGCCAGGCGGCCCGCTCTGCGCCGCCAAATGCAGCGCGCCCTGAACGCTCAGTCCGGCCTCGACGCACAACGTCATCATGTCGAACACGAAGGGCAAGTCGCGTTCGATGGCGCGGCGCCGCTGCGTGCCCAGGCCTTTCAACCACGCCGCCGGCGCCACCCCGGCGGCCAGCGCCGCCGCAGCCGTCCAGAGCACCCACGACGCGGAGCCGGGTGCAGCAAGCGCCACCGCCACGGCGCTGGCCACGCCACCGGCAGCGGCGGCCGCGCTACCGCACAACGCCGCGATGTGCGCATACCCGACTCCTGGCGGCAAGGCCGCCCGCTCTATTGCCCGGTTCAGCCACAGCCGCCAGCGCCAGGCGCAAAGGGGACCCGCCAACGGGGCCACCGCCACGATCCACGGCCATGCGGCGCGCCACCACCACGGCATCGCACGCTCTGCGTTCTGTTCCTGCCGCAGCAACGGACACAACAGCACCCACGCAAGCCAGGCCGTTCCCGCCGCCGTCGCCGCCATGCCCACATAAAGCCACATCCCGCCCCCTTTCAGATATCGATCCGCATGATCCGCCGGATCAGCAGCACGCCCGCCGCCTCCAGCACCGCCACGATGGCCAGGACACCCCATCCCATCGGCGTATGCCACAACAGACTCATGATGTCGGGCTCCAGCCGGTCCAGCACCGCCAGCAGCAGCAAGGGCAGCGCGCCCACGATCCAGGCTTGCAGCCGCCCCTGCGAGGTCAGCGCCAGCAGCTTCGCTTGCAATTGCAGGCGAGCCCGCAGTGTCTGCGCGATGCTCTCAAGGGCCTCGGCCAGGTTGCCGCCGGTTGTTGCCGCGATGCGCATGGCAGCCACCACCAGCGAGGTCGAATCGGCCGGCATCCTGGCCTGCAGGTTGCCAAGCGCAACCTCCCACGGCACGCCAAGCCGCTGTTCGCGCAGCATCAGGCCGAACTCCTGCGCCAGCGGCGCGCTGCTCTGCTCCACCACGTGGCGCAGGCCAGTCGTCATGGCCACGCCAGCCCGCAGCGCGGACGCCAGCATCAACAGCGCCATCGGTAATTGCGTTTCAAAGCGCCGCGCACGCCGACGCCGCAGTCCGTCAACGACCGACCTTGGCAGGCGCGAAGCCGCCAGCGCGAACAAGGCCGCGAGCAACGCGCTTCCGGTGGCCGAGAACGCGGCCGCCGCGGCGGCAACCCCGCAGATGATGGCGCCCGCCCACAGTTGGCGCGGGTCGATGAAGAGGAACACCTCGCTCAACCGCACGCCCGCATCCTGCGTGTAGACCTCGCGGTATCGCCGCAGCGCAGGCGCAAACCAGTTCTGTGCGCGCCACGCCAGCAACCCCGCGCACAGCATCGCGGCCGCCGCCGCAAGCCAGATCATGGCAAGCCCTGCGCAAAGGACGCAACGCCCGGCGCCTGGCCCGCCAAATCCGAAAACCAGGTGGCGTCCAGGCTCACGCCCTTATCGGCCCAATCGCGCGCAAAGCCGGGCAGCGCGCCGCATCCCCGAAATCCGTGGCTGCGGTCAAACCCAAACAAGTCCTGCAATTGGATGCGGCCGCTTTCCATGCCCGCCACTTCGACGATCGACGTGACCACGCGGCGACCGTCCGCCAGTCGTGCCTGCTGCACGACCACGTCCACGCTGGCGGCAATGTGCTCGCGGACCGCGGACAGCGGCAGGTCAAGCCCTGCCATGAGAATCATGGACTCCAGCCGGGCCAACGCATCGCGCGGAGAGTTGGCATGCAGCGTCGTCAGGGAACCTTCGTGGCCCGTGTTCATGGCCGTCAGCATGTCGAACGCCTCGGCGCCGCGGCATTCGCCCACGACGATACGGTCAGGCCGCATGCGCAGCGCGTTGCGCACCAGTTCGCGGATGTCGATTCGGCCTCTGCCTTCCTGGTTGGCCGGCCGGGCCTCCAGCGCAACGAGATGCGCATGGTTGAGCCGCAATTCCGCAGCGTCTTCGATCGTGACCACGCGCTCGCCGTCCGGAATCTCGTTCGACAGGATGTTCAGCAGCGTGGTCTTGCCCGCCCCCGTCCCCCCGGAAACGACCAGATTCTTGCGCATCCGTACGCACAGGGCCAGAAACTGCGACATCGCGTCGCTCAGCGCGCCCAGCGCAATCAGATCGGGCATCTGCGGCCGACGCTGCGGAAACTTGCGTATGGTCAGGCTGGCGCCCTTCATCGCCACCGGCGGAATGATGGCGTGGACCCGCGAGCCATCGGGCAGCCGCGCATCCACCATCGGCGAGCTTTCGTCGATGCGGCGCCCCAAGGGCGTGACGATCCGTTCGATTACCCAGCGCACCGACTGTTCGCTGGTGAATGCGGCTTGCTCCCGCCACAGGCGCCCCGCACGCTCGACATAGATTTCGTCGTAGCGGTTGACCATGATTTCCGTGATGTCGGGGGCCGCAAGCAAGGGTTCCAACGGCCCGAGCCCAACCGCCTCATCGAGCACCTCGCGGCACAGCGCCGCCTTGTCCGCATGGGGCGGAAGTTCGGCGTCCGTGGCAACGATCTGGACCAGAAGGCGCTCGGCTTCGGCACGAAGCATCCCGTCGCTCATCCCCGCCACGTCGCGCCGTCTCAGGTCCAGTGCGCTCAGCAGGGCCGCGTGAAGACGTCGACGGTCGTGCAGCCGATGCGGGGTGCAGGGCGGAACAACTGGCGGCGCAATGCCCCGGTCATCGCCCATCGACCGGATTTCCGGTTGAACCGGGTCTGATGACATCGCATCTGCACCGTCAAGAGGCGAGGCGGCCTCGGCTTTCCGCATCGACACGCGCAGCCTGCAAGGCCCGATCAGGATCTCGTCTTGAGGCTGTACCGGCGCATGCCGCACGATCCGCGCCCCATTCACCATCGTGCCTGCCAACGTGCCCAGGTCTTCCAGGACGATTTGATCCGCTTCGCACAGAAGCTGCGCGTGCTGACGCCCGACTCTCCAGGTGGGAATCCGCAATCCGCACTGAACGCCCCTTCCGATCAGCACCGGCGCGCGCAGCGTGAGCTGCTGCTGCGCGGCGTCCTCGAAGGTCAGTTCAATGGTCAGTTCAACGTTGAGCATCGCGCCCCTCCGGAAAAGTTGAATCGGCCTCGGCAGACGTCAGTCCCCACTGCGAACCCGCGCCCGAGTAGGGATCCCAACCGATCGCGTCCGAAGGAACCGCCGTCCCGAGGCGGGGAGGATCGGGAAACGCCGCCTGCAGCGTCTCTCGCCCGCGACGTATGCGATCGGCCATGGCGGGCTCTGCTTGCGACACGATCTTGGGCGTCACGAAGATCGCCAGTTCGGTCTCGCGGCGTTGATAGCGGGTTGAGGAAAACAACGCGCCCAGGATCGGAATGTTGCGCAGCCCCGGCAGACCGCTGACATCGGTGCCCTGCTCACGCGAAAGAAACCCGCCGATGACGAGCGTGTTGCCCGACCGCACGTTGAACTCGGTGGACGCGCGGCGCGTGCGCAGCGCCGGGCCGCCGGGAAGGCTTAGCGACGTATCGACCGAACTGGCCTCCACCTCGATCAAGGACCGGATGACCCCATTGCGATCGATCCGCGGCGTGATGTTCAGTGACACGCCGTAGGGCTTGAACAGCGTGGTGGGATTGCCCCGTGCATCCGTGGAGGCATAGGGCACTTCCCCGCCCGCGAGAAACGTCGCACTGGCGCCGCTGCGCGCCAGCAGCTGCGGTTGCGCAAGCATCACGGCTTCACCCGTTTGCGCCAGCGCGGCAATACGCGCCGAAAGCAGCGCATTGACGCCGAAGTAGCCCGCGGCCGACGCAACCGGCGCGGCCGTCTCGATGATCTGCTCGCCAGGACGTGTCATGCGGCTGCGCGATCCCCCATCCCAAGCGAGTCCCGCATTGAGGCCACCCTGCGTCATGCCATCCCAGCGCACGCCGAACTCCTGCAGCCGCGATGTGGGAATCTCGACCACCTGCACGTCCAGCAGCACCATGCGGTCCCATCCGACCTGACCCGTGAAATCCACGACGTCCGGATACCGGTCAACCAGCGCCGCAATGCGCGCGCGATCATCGTCGGACAAGTCATCGCCTTCGATGACGATGCGGCCGCCCACGTTCGAGCTGCGCGCCCCCGGGATCCGGGAGAGCAGACTCTGGACCTCCTCGCGCAGTTGTGGCGTGCCGGCAGGGACCACACGCAATTCGTAGGCTGCCACGCGATCGCGTCCTGCCCACACATGCACGGACGACACGCCTTCGGCTCGAGCAAACACCACGACCTCGCGCCCTTCCGCCGCCACGGCGCTGGCTACCTGACTGTTGCCGATCGCGACGCGCCGCACGCCGGGGTGCGGCAACACGCGCGTTTCGCCGACTTGCAGTTCCAGCGTCTGCGTGTTGGACCATGCAGGCAGGCTGCACAGGCACAGCACGATGGCGAGCAAGCTATGAATTCGGTTCATGGCCGCTCCGCGTCAAAGCCTGCCTGTGCATCCAGGCGATCACCGTAAACGATGGCGACACCGGGCAAGGTCTTGGGTTCGGCGTCCAGCCCCATAAGGGAAGCCAGATCGCTTTGTGCAGCGGGGTTTATGGACGCGGCGTCGTCGCGATGACGCAGCATTGCGGTCAGCACCCCAGCCTGCCGCGCGGCAATGAACCGCATGGCTTGGTCAGGCGTCGCGGCCAAGGTGATGTTGCCCGCGCCGTCGTCGCTCATGGCGGTCAGGACTCGCATGCTCTGCAGCACCGGGACGGTGAGTTCGCGTTGGCGATGATTGAACGTCACGTAGATATCGATGGCATCGCCGCCTTTGAGCATGTCTGCAAGACCGCCAAGGTCCGCCGCGTTGACCGTGAACGCGCGCTGCCCCGCTTCAAGCCGCGCGGCCAGCGAAGGCTGCGGCGGGTCGTAAGTCATGAAGCTTCTCAGCAAGGGGTCTCCAAGCGCCAGATCGGCAAGTAGCGTTGCGCCCAGCACGCTGCCCAGTTCCATCGGGTCGACGCTGGCGCCAGGCGCCCAGGGCTGCGGGATCTTGCGGACGGCCAGATGCACCTCTTCGAGCAATGTGCCGGCCGGCAGGTCATAGGCCGCCACAAGACGGCTGACCAGCGGCGTCTGCGCCTCGGCTTCCAGCGCCTGCACGCGCTGCTGGACGTGCTCGCGCACGGCCCATGCGGCGACCAGGCCCGCCAGCACCGCCAATCCATACACGCCAGTGCGACGCAACCGCTCGGCGCCGCGGATGATCCAGGGCTTCATGGCGCCCACCCAAGGGCTCGCAGCCCGCTGCCGCCCTCCACAGGCACCAGCCAAAGCTTCATCCGCTCCCGTTCACGCGCCCACCATTGGCCAGCGCCTGCGGAGGGCGCGCCTCGCCCCGCGGGGGCCGCTGACGCCGCCATCGCGGCCCCCTCACTATCCGGGTCGCCCTGCGGCCTCCATCCCGTCCGCCGCAACGCGGCATCAAGCAGTTCAGCCAGCTTTTGAGGCGGCAATGCGTACTGCCAGATCCGGTCGGAAACCTTGACGCCGGATTCCATCACGGCAACGTCCGACCTGACGCGCGCGCCCTTTGGCAGCCACCCCGGCAGATGCGCGGAGGGAGCCGCACGCACAGAAATCGCCGAGAGGCTGCCGACGGTGCGATCCGCGCCCGCGTTTTCCAATTGGGCCACCCAACGCTCATCGCCGACGCGGCCGGACAGGATGAGTTGCCCCGGCAGCACGTGCAGATCCGCCAAAGCAGGTTGCTGCGCGGCCAGCGTTCTGGCCAGGGCCGATGGGCTCTGGGGCGCATCGAACACCCACACTTGCGCGGGCATGCCGTGCAGCCACAACTGATCCGCCATGCGTTCTCGCAAGGCCCCTTCGGGGAGCCGCAGACCCCCCAGGGTGGACACGCCGCCTGATGCGCCCGCGCGTTCGGGCAACAGCATCAACGCACCGCACAGCCCGATGCCGACCGCAAGCAAGGCAGGACGGATTCGCATGCCCTGCCCTTCGCACACTTTTCGGACAAGGTTCATTTTCCGCCCTCCGCACGCCCGCCAAGCCGATCACCAGGCAGCACATCCCCCCACGCGGAAAGCCAATCCCGCGACAGCGCCGGCCGCCCCCACGGCGCCTCTGCCTGGCTGACGGGTCGCTGCATCCTTGCCGCCTCAGCCTGCGAGGTGCGGCTCGCTTGCAACCAGCCCGTTGGCGAAGCCCCAATACGGCGTTGCGCATCCGCGTCGCCATGCGCATAGCCCGCGCCGTCTGCCACGCTGAGGTGACGCGAGACCGGCAGTCCAAACATGACATTGCCCGGAGGCGGCAGCGAACGCACTTGCACGGACAGCAGACGCATTGCCGCGCCAAACCATTCATCCTGCAACGCGCTGCCCCCCGCAACGGAAGATCCAAGCCAGCGTTGCGCGCTGCCTTCCACGTCCATCCGCGCCGGCGCGCGAAGCGTCGCGACCGGCTGCCCCAACGCCGCCGCCATGGCGGCCTGACGACTAACCTGGGTCGTGCGCTGTGCCGAAAACTGCATCGCGCCGATATCCGAGACCGCCCACAGCAACACGGTCAAGAGCGGCAACGTCAATAGCGCCTCGACCATCGCCTGTCCTTGTTCGTTTGATCCGCGTTGCATCACGGCAACCTCCTGGCCAATGCTTCCTCTTGCGGCGTGACTGCGGAAAGGCGAGCCTGCCAATAGGGCCGGAAAAGCGTGGCGAGCTCCAGGCGCCCGTCGGCGCGCCGCTCCGGCCGGGAAAAGTAGGTCTCGGCAGCCGTGCTGACCGTGATGGCGCCCGTTCGGCCCAGTGCGGCATATCGGAACTGACCGATCGGCGCCGACACAGCGCTGCTGGCGTCCGTCGTTTGGACGACGGACGATTGCAGACCGACCGCCACGGCAAAACGCAAGGGATCGGCAAGACGCTTGGGCGCGACTTCCCGGTAGGCCGGCAAGCCGCCGCCGGGCCACCGGCGCACCCCAGCCATTGCGTATGAGTTCGCCATGGGGTTGTTGGCTCCGTCGAAGATGTTCCAGGACGTGGCGTGTTCCACCCATCGCCAGAAGTCTTCCTGCGAAAAGTCTGCGGGCGGATCTTCGACGAATTCCACGTCGTGGGGCGCACGGCTTTTATTGCCCTGGACGGTGCCCCACCCCATCGCGTATTCGCGGAAGTAGCAGCCAATCCAGCGGTTCGAGCGCAGGGCATGGTAGGACTGCGTGTCCAACGCGCCCCAATGGCCATCCGGCCCAAGCCAGGTCGAGCCGCGCCGCCGGAGTTCGTGCCGAAGCCACGGACACCGGGTGCTGACCACCCAAGGGTTGCGTAGCGTCGTGTTGCGGCGGTCCAGGAAACCATAGCGAGCCGCTGCGCTTTCAATAGCCGGCCGCAGGCCGGCCTTGCGTGTGGCGGCTTGGCGCTCCGTGAAACCCGGCCAGCCGTCCGTCAACACACGCAGACCCAGCGGCGAAGCCCCGGATGCTGCGTCCTGGCCAGTCTTGCCAAACTCGGGATAGTTGGCAGCCAGCACCTCGCGCATGACACGATCCCGAGACATGATGAAATCGCCGGCGATCGCTCGCGCCGCGGCTTCCAGCACCTGATGCACGACGCGATCATGCTGCGCGAACGCGCGCGCCAGACGGCTTTCGGCGTCCGGAGGGGCCTGCGCCCCTTGGTAGGCCGCGCCGGCAGCCGGCCCGAAAAGCATCGCGATCAGGCTGGCTGGCGGATTGCCGCGCCGACGCTGTGATTGCAACGCATCGAGGTATTGCGCCGACGCCCCTAGCGTCACCAGATGCGCCATCGCAACCTGATGCGCGATCTGGCTGCGATTCACGTAGGCGATGGCATTGAGCGCGCGCGCCTGCATGAGCGCACCGCTGTAGGCCGCCGCATCCGCGGCATGGGTCAGGCGGCTGCGCGCCTCGACGGTCTGGCCAACGTTGTACAGGACGACGAGCGATGCCGCGCCGGCGGCCGCGACCATCAAACCCAGCACCAGGGCCTGGCCCCGTTGTTGATCGTCGAGCATGGATGGCGGCGCGTTCAATTCGCGATCTCGGCGTTGCCGGTAAATGACTTGAGCGACCGCGCCTTGGTCTGGGCCGCCGCCTTTTGGGCCGCCTGCTGAGCCGCTTTGGATTGCGTGCTGCCGTCTTCGCCGGCAAGCTCGCGAGCCATGGCTGCCGTCTGCGAACGCACGACCTGTCCGAAGTACTGATATACCGCGATCGCCGCCACGGCGACCAGCGCGACGACAACGATGTACTCCGTCATCCCCTGTCCCAGTTGGCGCTTTCGATGCCCCCACATATCTGCTCTCCCGTGCATTGAACGTGGAGGCCAGTGTCGCCAGCGGGCGGCGGGCGGACAATTCGTGGATGCCGAGACGGACAAATCCGCGCACGCCCCCTTGACGCATGTGCATGCCTCGAAGGTCCTGCGCCAATGACGTTCCCACCCCTTTTTTGGCAAGGGTTTCCCCTATTGCCGGGCTGAAGTCCCAGCAGTAGATTGGAGTCGCCGGGCTGTCTGACACCCATCGCGTGCGAAGCCGGGCAGGAGCGCCTCAGACTCATCTTGAGCTGGGGCGCTCTTCCATTTGGAGCCGCGTTCCTAGTAGGTGCGTTCCTGGTCGCGGGTGCTCGTTTCCCTGCCGGTCACGGTTCCAACACGACGTTGCGACCTCAGCTGGCCCCTACCATTGCACGCGAAAGCCGATCATGCCGCCCACGGAGTGGTTGTCGCTCATGTTGTTGGTCGCGCCGGCCACGCTCAGGTTTCCATAAACCCCGTAGCGCCCATTGTTCCATTGGTAGGTCCCGCCAACGCCAAGTTCGGCCCACAGCCGCTCGTCCCGGCTTCGAAAAGACACGCCCGCCACGTTGACGTTCGTGCCATTCATGAACTCGTTGTACAGATTGGCAATGGCGTACACATGCGTTTGACCGGCCGCCCCTTGCGCAACGGAGCGTTCAGGTTCGTAATCGAGCGACACGCCCAGACGTCCGATCAGACTGTCGCCATCGTCAAGCCGCACCTTGGCGCCGAACGGGTCCGTAAAGCTGTCGAAGTCGACGCGAGACCGAATCAACTGCGCCTGCGGCGTCAGCGAAAAGCCCTTGCCGATGTCATGGCGATAGCCTGTCTCCACCGAGATGGCGACGCCGTTTCCATTGTTTCCTTTCACCTCATCGCGCGCGATCGTGCGCGACGAGATGTCGCTGTCGAACCACATGGCCTGCAATTGTCCGTCCACGTAGAACCCGCTGGCGCCGTACCACGTCAGGCTGGCGCCCACGCCCGTGCCAGTCGTGTCGATCTTGCCCCGGCCATACGGAGACGCGATATCGGCCGACGCGTTGCCATGCGAAAGATTGACGCCAGCCACCAGCATCGAACCATCGGGCTGGCGGTTTGCGACGACGTCAATGCCCGTTTGCAGCTTCCACAGGTCGATATCCCGGCTCGACTTCGTCGCCGACTGTGCCGGCCGCACCGAACTGGTGGCGCCTTGGATGCGAGCCCACCCTCCGAATTTGTCCCCGGCCGCGGGCTGACCGTCCGTCCGCCAGAACCGGTTTCCGACGCGTTGCTGCAACGTCGGCAACGTATTGAGGGAAGCGAGCACCTGGGGATACTGCTCATAAAGCGGTATGCCCGGCTGATAGCGTGGCCCCTCTTCGGGACTTCCGGGAATTTCCTCCACCGGCGCGCCCGGCCCGGGTTCGGGTTCGGGTTCGGGCTCTGGATCAGGTCCCGGCCCTGGCTCCGGTTCGGGAGCCGTCTCCGGTTCCTTGAATTCGGATACGAGATACCAGTGACCGTCCGTGGGCGTATTGCTGCCGCCGTGTTGCAGCGTGTACGCATACGCGCCGGCAATCACGGCTTGCTGACCGTTTTCGGCCCGATAATCGCCCCGAAGGTTGAACGCGCTCGCAGGCGACGCGCCGCCGACCTCAATGACGCGAATGCCATTTACCGTCTGCGCCCCGCTGCCATTCAGATTGGTGACCTTGACGGCGGTATTGCCCACGACATTGCCCGTCACAACCAGTTTGTCGGTAGACGACGCGTCATTGCCAAGCACCGTCTCCAGCTGCAACAGCGAACCGCTGCTGCCCGTGTAGTTCCCGCTGATGGTCAGCGTGCCCAACGAGGCCCCGGGCGATACGGTGCCTGCATTGACGACACTGCCCACCCGTCCGCGCCCTTCCAACGTACCGCCAGAGAGAATCTGCATCGCCGCGCCGGACAGGTCACGATTGACCTGCAGAATGCCCGCGCCGCCTATTTGCGCAGCGCCCGAGAAGTCCCCGTGGTCCGCATTCAGGATGGTGCGACCCGCCATCGCCTCCAACCGCCCGCCCCCGACCAATCCGGTATTGGAGCCTGCTGCATTGTTGGCACCGTTGTTGATCGTCGCGTCGAACACATAACCGGAAGACGTGTGATTGAAAATCACGCGGCTGTCGCCAGGGCCAAATGAAACACGCGGGGTTTCCAGCGTGCCAGGCGCGACCGGCGCAGCGCCCACATCGCTGCCGATGACAAGTTTGCCGATCCCGGAAGCTGTCGCCCCCATCACCGCGCCCGGGGCAATCACCTGCCCGCCATCCGAGATCGTCAAGCTGCCAGTGCCGAGCGAGCCAATCTGAATGGGTGATCCGGAAAGCCACCGGGAATTGGCTCCGCGGACCGTGACGTCTCCCTTGCCGCCAACGACGCCAATGGATCCCGAGCCCGTCGAAACGTAGCCCCCGTCCAAGATGTTCAAACGTCCCTCGCCCGACATCCCGATGTAGAGCAGCTGGTTGTTGATCCATTGCGATCCGGCGCCAGTGATGTTCACAACGCCTACGCCGTCGTCGAATTCCCCGAGAACGGCGCGCTGACTCTGGACCACGCCACCGCTGGCAACCGTCAGTGTCCCTGCCGCGCTCCAGCCGACATTCAGCGTGCTCAGGCTGTTGGCGGACACCTCCCATCGCGCGTTTGGGCCGGTCACCGATACCACCCCGGCGCCACCGAAAACACCTCCCAGGTAAGCATCCGGGCTATTCACCAGACCGCCACTCAACACGTTCAGCGTGCCGGCTCCCGTATTTCCAACCAAGAGGGGGCCGTTCGTGTTCCAAGGCGAAGCCTGAGTTCCGGGAACGGATACCGTCTGCCCGCTCTCGATCGTGATCTGAGCGACCGATACCCAAGGAAATGCCAGGAGGGGGAGCAGCGACGAACGAGACAGTACGCCCGACGGCAGAGCGTTGTTTTTCATGAAACTTCCTCCGATCGAGCTTCGGTATCAGCACATGCCAAACATCAGACGGGGCGGGATGGGCCCTCCCCTCATCGCCCACAGCCACGAGCGGTTTCGAGGATTATTGGGGAATAGTCCTTTTGGATGAGGAAGTGTTACGCGGGGTTACCAATCAGGAATGGCACCGCGGCGCGGCTCGCGCAGCCTCACGCCCAACCGTGGCCTGGAAATGAAAACAGCCGCCATTGCCGGCGGCTGCGGTACCTGAGTGTCGTGACGCTGCCAGCCGCTGCCCACGCATCCCGGCGGACAGTTTTCTCCTGGCACCTGCTCTCCGGAAACAAAAAAACCGCCCGGAGGCGGCCGTCTGCGGCATAGCGTCGGCGTCAAAGTGTGACGTCAATCACTTTAGTGTGATTCATGCAATGCGCGTTGATCTTGTACAGGAAGATCAGATACCCGATGCCGAAAGTGACGATAGAGATAATCGCCCAGATGACGATATTTCCGATAATGCTGGCCAGATCGATGGTGCATTGCAGGCGGCCAACACGGCGTCCAGAATCATCGAGCACCGAAGTGCGGCTGATGATGAAACGCTGCATGTAATACGGAAACACGAAAAGCGCTAGGCCCAACGTGACGATACTCAGGAGGATCCAGATAATCCCGTGGCCGATGATGTCTCCGACGGTGAGATCCGACTTCAATTTCAACTGCTTCATGGTGTGCAACTTCCTGCGGCTTATATAACAGCCTTAGTTTTTACCATTTTTTTGCAGTTGTTTCAAAAAGAGACTTCAATGTACTCAGGCAAAGCCGAAGGATCGGCACGCCAGTGCGCCTCGGCTCCTACTTGTCCAAGGCGCAAGAGCCAGGGAGATTTGCCCCACTTCCCCCTGCGCGGCCTTTCTCGTGGCGTCTCGCTCGCGCGGCTCAAGCGTCCGGCTGCGGGGCACATGGCTCAACAACTCCAGCATACTGGGGCCACCTGCGCTTTCACAACCTGCGACACAGCACAGCGAGCCAGATGATCAACGCCAAGGTCGACCTATACACCGTGGGCGCCGTGATGGGGCACAAGTCAGCAGCCAGCGCCAAGCGCTACGCGCACTTGGCCACCGAAGCCATCAAAACGGCGCACAGCCAGATTGGCAAAAAAACCCACACACAAAAGAAAACGCGGGCTGCATGAACTTCATGCAAACCCGCGTCATTCTTGGTAGGCCCCCCGAGAGTCGAACTCGGCACCAACGGATTATGAGTCCGCTGCTCTAACCAGGCATGAGCTAGAGGCCCAGGAAATTTACTGCCCTTCCAGGAAGCTCTTCAGCTTGTCGGCCCGGCTGGGGTGACGCAGCTTGCGCAGCGCTTTAGCCTCTATTTGGCGGATGCGCTCGCGCGTGACGTCGAATTGCTTGCCCACTTCTTCCAGGGTCTGGTCGGTGCTCATTTCGATGCCGAAACGCATGCGCAGGACCTTGGCTTCACGCGGGGTGAGAGAGTCTAGCACTTCCTTGACGACATCGCGCATCGAACCATGCAGCGCCGCATCCGAAGGCGCCAGCGTGGACGTGTCTTCGATGAAATCGCCCAGGTGCGAATCGTCGTCGTCACCGATGGGCGTTTCCATGGAGATCGGTTCCTTGGCGATCTTCAGGATCTTGCGGATCTTGTCCTCAGGCATGTCCATCTTTTGCGCCAGGGTCGCGGGATCCGGCTCGGCGCCGGTTTCCTGCAGGATCTGGCGGCTAATGCGGTTCATCTTGTTGATCGTTTCGATCATGTGAACAGGAATACGGATGGTGCGCGCCTGGTCGGCGATGGAACGCGTGATGGCCTGACGGATCCACCACGTTGCGTAGGTCGAGAACTTGTAGCCGCGGCGGTATTCGAACTTGTCCACGGCCTTCATCAGGCCGATGTTGCCTTCCTGGATGAGGTCGAGGAACTGCAGGCCACGGTTCGTGTACTTCTTGGCGATCGAGATCACCAGACGCAGGTTGGCCTCGGTCATTTCGCGCTTGGCCTTGCGGGCCTTGGCTTCGCCGGTGGCCATGCGCTTGTTGACGTCCTTCAGGTCCTTCAGCGGCAGCACGACGCGCGTTTGCAGGTCGATCAGCTTTTGCTGCAGTTCCTGCACGGCGGGAATCTGGCGCTCCAGCGTTTCGGCGTACGGATGGCCGGCGGCCACTTCGTCGACGACCCACTGCAGGTTGGTTTCGTTACCGGGGAACACCTTGATGAAGTGCAGGCGCGGCATGCCGGCACGGTCCACACACGTGTGCAGGACAGCGCGCTCAAGCTGACGCACTTCTTCAACCTGGTTGCGCAGCGTGTCGGCCAGCTTTTCCACCATCTTGGCGGTGAAGCGGATGCCCATCAGTTCGTTCTGGATCGATTCCTGGGCGCGCACGTAGATGTCCGACTTGTAGCCGTCCTTCTCGTACGACAGGCGCATCTTGTCGAACTGCTTGCCCACTTCGTCGAACTTGGCCAGCGCCTTGACGCGCAGGTCTTCCAGCTGCTTGCTGGACATGCCGCCGGCGGGGCCGTCATCGCTTTCGTCTTCATCGGCGGTGACGCCGGCGCCGGCGTATTCTTCGCCGTCTTCCGGATCGACCAGGCCGTCGACGACTTCGTCGATCTGCGCCTGTCCCTCACGCACGCGCGTGATGTGGGCCAGGATTTCGTTGATGGTGGTCGGGCAGGCCGAGATGGCCATGACCATGTGCTTCAGGCCGTCTTCGATACGCTTGGCGATCTCGATTTCGCCTTCGCGGGTCAGCAGCTCGACCGAGCCCATTTCGCGCATGTACATGCGGACCGGGTCGGTGGTGCGGCCGAAATCGGAGTCCACGGTGGTGAGCGCGGCTTCGGCTTCGTCTTCGACGTCGTCGTCGTTGGACGCAACCGGCGCGTTCTCGCTCATCAGCAGGGTTTCGGCGTCGGGGGCCTGGTCATAGACCGCGATACCCATGTCGCTGAACGTGCTGATGATGCCGTCGATGGCTTCGGCATCGACCAGGTCGTCGGGCAGATGGTCGTTGATTTCGCCGTACGTCAGGTAGCCGCGATCCTTGCCCAGCTTGATCAGCTGCTTCAGGCGATTGCGGCGCGCTTCGTATTCTTCCGGCGTGACGGGGCCACGGGCGATCAGGTCCTTGGGATCGGCCTTGCCGCGCTTGCCGCCGCGCTTGGGCGGCTTCAGATCGGGCAGGACTTCGCCTTCGCCGTCCATCGGATCGTCGAAACCGTCGGAGTCGTTGTTGGCGTTCTTGGCGGGGCGGCCCGGACGGCGGCCGCTCGGCGCGGGACGCGCGCTGCCGACTAGGTCGGCCAGTTTGTCTTCGGCTTTCTTGGCGCGGGCCTTCGTCACCTTTTCGGGCTTGTCCGCGGCAACTGCCGTTTTGGCCGCCTTTTTGGCGGCCGTCTTGGCGGCGGGCTTGGCGACCTTCACCGCCGTCTTGGCGGGCGCTTTTTCCGCGGCCATGCTGACGGCGCGTTTGGCCGCCACAGCCTTGGTTTCGGCCGCATCAATTGCAGAGGAGGATTTGCCGGTGGATTTGGTCATAGTCGCTTCCGTGGTCGTCGCAACCCGTTCGGGCTTGTTGCACCGCATAACGCCGCGCCGGATACGGATCCGGTGCGGCATGGAATACGGGTAAATCTGGTGGATCGGCGAAGATCACGCGGCTGCGTTGTTCGCAGCACCGGCTCTTGCGAGCCCGTCTGGCGACGTCTCCGGTTCTTGACCGTTCTGACGCCCGACGTTCATGACCTCATTCAACAGCGGGTTCCGGACGTTGGGGGGGCTGCCTGCCTATAAATAGGCTTTGCTCGCTTATCGGGCCATTGCCCCAAGCAGCTACGTATACACAGCACCCAAACCACTCACGCCACGCGGAGTTACCGCCGCTGAACTGCTTTTGATCCACCGCTCAGCTATATTAATTAACGATGTAACAATTTTGACGCACGCGTCCCGTTTCTAACCTTTTTTAGTGGTTAGCGATGCCGCCTGGGCTCAATAACCGGGATGCCCGAGCTTCAGGCCGCTCTCGTCAAATTGGTACATAAATCATTAGATTCCCGCTTCCGGAATAGATTCCAGTTGCTGGACTTCGTGTCACGTTCCTGCTCTTGCTGCATCGATCTGGCGAACAATCCGCCACCAATCGACCTTGAATTTCCAGCGATCATGCAACAGTCGGGCACAGCTGGCAATGGCGGCATCCGCGCTTGGCCAAACTGCGCCGGCCCTGCGCTGGCCTCACAGGCCCCCGCATGAGCGGAAAACCTTTGATTTTAGCGTATTTAGCGTATCCCGGCACCTTTCAGCACGGTCATGCGGCGGGAGAGCTCAAGATACCGCTTGCGAGCCTCTTCCGAAGCCAGTCCGGAAGCCGCCAGCTTGGCCATTTCATTTTTCGCCGAATCGAACTCGATCCGCCGCAACGCATCGTCCCATTCCGTCTGCGGGTCGGGCAGGTCTTCCTGCGCCAGGATGTCCGCCCGCAGCCCCTTCAATACGGTTGCAAGGTCCGAGTCCGGCTCCGCAGCCTCCAGCAAGGCGCCGACATGGCGCGCGCCGCTGGATTGCGCCAGCATGATCAGGTCTCGTACCAATCCTAGATGGGGGCCATGGTCGATGACTTCAAGCTGCTGATCGCCCATGGAGTCGACCAGCTCGGGATGCGCGAGCAGCAGGCTCAAGAGCCGCTTGGCCAGCGACGGCATGGTGCGGCGCCCCTCGAAGCCGCCAACATCGTTGTCGCGCCGGCCTTTCCAGTTGCCCTTGCCGCCCTTCCAATCACCCTTACCCTTCCAGTCGCTCTTGCCTTTCCAATCGCTCTTGCCCTTCCATTCCTGCTTGGCGCCTGGCTGCCAGCCCGCAGATCCGCCACCAGACTCTTCGCCATGCGAGGCGTACTGGCCGTAATCGTCGGACTCGTCGGCCGGAATGTCGTGGAAGTCGTGGTTGCCGTAGTCGTAGCCCATGTCCGGCGGACCGCCGTCGTGGCTCGGCTCGCCGCCCGGTGCCATGCCGGACTCGACACCGCCCGACGCGGGCCGCGCGGCCGGCGCAAATGGCTTGGCAGGCTGTTGCGCCAGAACCTGCGCCATTTCCTCGGGCGTCAATTGCACCAGCTTGGCCATTTCCCGTTCGATCTGCACGCGCAACGCGCACTCGGGGATCGTTGCCAGCAGCGGCTTGGCCTCGTGCAGACAACTGGCGCGCCCTTCGGCCTCGGTCATGTTGTGACGCGACGCCAATTCGTCCAACAGGAAGCGCGACAGCGCCACGGCGTCGCCCAGACACGCGCGGAACGCTTCGGCGCCCAATTCGCGCACATACGAATCGGGATCATGCTCCGCCGGCAGGAAGAGGAACCGGATCGCGATGTCATCCCGAAGCACCGGCAGACAGGCCTGCAGCGCGCGCCAGGCGGCGCGCCGGCCGGCCTTGTCGCCATCAAAGCTGAAGATGACCTTGTCGCTGGCGCGCAAGAGCTTCTTGACGTGATCCGGCGTGGTGGCGGTGCCGAGCGTGGCAACGGCATTGGCAATGCCCTGCTGCGCCAAGCCGACCACGTCCATGTAGCCCTCGACGACAATCACCTGGCCTTCCTGACGGATGGCCTGGCGTGCCTCCCACAACCCATAGAGTTCCTGCCCCTTCGAAAACAGGGGAGTTTCAGGAGAGTTCAGGTACTTGGGTTCGCCTTTGCCGATGATCCGGCCGCCAAACCCGATGAGGCTTCCCCGCGCATTGCGGATCGGAAACATCACCCGTTCGCGAAAGCGATCGTAGCGCCGCCCGTCCTCGGATTCGATGACGAGGCCGGACTCCACCAACGTGGGGTCCTCGTAGTTCGGAAACACCTGGGACAGACCGTGCCGGTCCGTGCCTGACCAGCCCAGGCCGAAATGCGCGGCGATCTCGCCCGTCAGGCCGCGCTGCTTCAAATAGCGGACGGCGGCGGGCGAAGCGCGCAACAGTTTCAGGTAATGGGCTTGGGCAGCGTCCAGCACCTGGGTGTGCCGGGATTCCTCGGCCTTGCGGCGCGCGGACTCCTGCTGCTGGCGGGGACTGCGGTTTTCTTCGGGGACCGTCATTCCCGCCGACGCCGCAAGCGTACGCACGGCGTCGGGGAAACTGGCGCCCGTATGTTCCATCAGGAAGGTGATGGCGCTGCCATGCGCTCCACAACCGAAGCAGTGATAGAACTGCTTGGTGGGGCTGACAGTGAACGAGGGGCTTTTTTCGTTATGAAAGGGGCACAGGCCAAGCAAGTTGGCCCCACCCTTTCGCAACTGCACATATCGCCCGACAACGTCGACGACGTCGACTCGGGCGAGCAAATCCTGGATGAATGATTCTGGAATCAATAGATTCGGGAATCAGAAATCAATACAGGCGCGGGGGCAGTTGTTGGCTACGGATGCGCTTGTAGTGGCGCTTCACGGCGGCGGCATGCTTGCGCTTGCGCTCGGCGGTGGGCTTCTCATAGAACTCGCGCGAGCGCAGTTCGGTGAGCAAACCGGTCTTTTCGATGGTGCGCTTGAAGCGGCGCAGAGCGGCTTCAAACGGTTCGTTTTCCTTCAGTCGAACGATAGGCATAAAGTAATTGGCCTGCTTGTAGGGTAACAAAGTTGATGACAAACCTGGCTTGCTTTTCCAGCAACGCTGCGCGGACCCAGGTACGCGAAGACGGCCTCTGGCGATAAGACCTGCAAACCGCCAATAGGCAAGTACCGCGAACTGTGAACCTTCAAAGCGCAACCCGGGCATGCGTTCACCCGGGTTTGAGCTGGCTGTTTCCGTTACCCAAAGACTACCCAAAGAGTAACAAGCCAAGTTCGGTTTAGCGATAACCAGCGATTCTAGCATGGTCAACGACGGTTTGACTACTGCCAGGGACAGTCCGCGCCCTGGGCCCCGCCCTTTTCCTGCCTGCTATCAGCTCTGGGAACCCTTGCGGATCCAGGCTTCCAGTTGATGGGGACGCAAGCTGTCGTAGTCTTCGAAAGGCTGGTGAATCCAGGGATTCGTGGGCAGCTTCTCGACGTAATAGTCGGGCGTTGCCAGGGAATGCCCCTTCCACCACAGCACGGCGCTGCGCAATTCGGTGATGTCGGCGAACTGGCTCTTCAGGTGATCGAAGACCTTATTGAAGGTCTTGCCGGTATCGACCATGTCGTCCACCAGCAACACCCGGCCGGACAGCGTGCCGCGGGTGATGGTGATGAACTGGGCGATGTCCATGTCGCCTTGCTTGGTGCCAGCCGCCTCGCGATAGCTGCTGGTGGCAAGAATGCCCAGCGGCACGTCAAAAATACGCGACATGACGTCACCCACGCGCATACCGCCGCGCGCCAGGCAAAGAATCTTGTCAAACTTCCAGCCCGACTGGTGCACCTGCAAAGTAAGGCGCTCGATCAAGCGGTTGTAATCGTCCCACGTTACCCACAGGTGGCTATCGTCACTGGTCGGCGTGCTCATAGGCAAGCATCTCCTGCACAAAAATACGAAAAGGCCGCCGCCGGTATGACCGGCGGCGGCCTTGGGAATAATAACCCGATGTCAGCCCTTCAGGGGATGACGCAAAACAATGGTCTCGTTGCGGTCCGGACCGGTGGACACCAGGTCGATCGGCACGCCGCAGACTTCGGCGACACGCTCCAGATAACGGCGCGCGGCGGCGGGCAGCTTGGCGTATTCGGTGATGCCGACGGTGGATTCGCTCCAGCCGGGCAGCTCTTCGAGCACCGGTTGCGCTTGCGCAACGGCGTGCGCGCCGTAGGGCAGCACGTCGCGGAATTCACCGTTGACGCGGTAGCCGACGCCCAACTGGATGGTTTCCAGACCGTCCAGCACGTCCAGCTTGGTGATGCACAGGCCGGAAATACCGTTCAGGCGGACCGAGCGCTTCAGCGCGGCGCCGTCGAACCAGCCGCAACGGCGCGGACGGCCCGTGACCGAACCGAATTCCTTGCCGATGGTGGCCAAACGGGTGCCGATCTCGTCGACCAGTTCCGTGGGGAACGGGCCCGAGCCGACGCGCGTGGTGTACGCCTTGGTGATGCCCAGGACGTAATCCAGTTGCTGGGGGCCGACGCCGGCGCCTGCCGAGGCCGCGCCCGCAACGCAGTTGCTGCTGGTGACGAAGGGATAAGTGCCGTGATCGACGTCCAGCAGCGCGCCTTGCGCGCCTTCGAACAGGAGGCGCTTACCTTCCTGCTGCATGGCGTACAGGTTGCTGGAGACGTCCTTGACCATCGGGGCGATGGCCGGAGCCAAGGCCATGGCCTGATCGCGCACTTCGTTGGCCGAGACCGCTTCGGCGCCCAGGTACTGGGTCAGCACGAAGTTGTGGTAATCCAGCACTTCGGCGAGCTTTTCGTCAAAGAGCGCCGGATTGAAGAGGTCTTGCACGCGCAGGGCGCGGCGGGCGACCTTGTCTTCGTAGGCCGGGCCGATGCCACGGCCCGTCGTGCCGATCTTGCCCTCGCCCTTGCGCGCTTCGCGCGCCTTGTCGATGGCGACGTGGTACGGCAGGATCAGCGGGCAGATCTCGGAGATCTGCAGGCGCGAACGCACGTCCAGGCCGGCGGCCTCAAGCTCTTCGATTTCCTTGAGCAGGGCTTCCGGGGACAGCACGACGCCATTGCCGATGAAGCAGGTGACACCGGGGTGCATGATGCCCGACGGGATCAGGCGAAGAATCGTCTTCTTGCCGTTGATCCACAGCGTATGGCCGGCATTGTGACCGCCTTGGAAGCGGACCACGCCCTGGACGGATTCCGCCAGCCAGTCGACGATCTTGCCCTTGCCCTCGTCACCCCATTGGGTGCCGATTACGACTACGTTCTTGCTCATGATACGAATCAATTTCGAGTTTCTCGGGAAATCCGGAAATCTCCCCGCGGCCCCCTCGTTTCCGAGAGGGAGTTAGTCACAGCGTTTTGACCGTCCAGACGCCATCCTGCAGCGCCAGCTCGCGATCGCAAACGAATTCGTCCTGATCCTGCTCGTGACCGGGCAATACCTGAACGACGATTTCCCCTGACCGGCGCAAGCGGCGAACCGCCTCGGTCAGAGCGGGGGCCTGCCCCCAGGGCGCGCGAACCGCTCGCGCCCTTTCCGCCGGCGGCAGACCCGCCGCCAGCTTGCGTAAATCAAGACTGAAGCCCGTTGCCGGACGCGACCGGCCAAACGCGTGGCTGACGTCATCGTAGCGGCCACCGCTGACCAACGCGTCGTGCCAGCCTTCAGCGTACAGCGCAAACTTGACGCCCGAGTGGTAAGCGTAACCACCGACGTCGGCCAGATCGACGCTGAAAGACACGTTGGGCATGGCGTCGACCACTGCCTGAAGAGCATCGAGCGCCTCGGCGATACCCGGCAGCGCCGGCAGGTCACGACGGGCGATCTTCAGCACGTCCTGACCACCGTACAGCGTGGGCAGCAATTGCAGCGCCTTCAGCGTTTCCGGACGGATGCCGGGCGCGCGCGCCGCCAGCTCGCCCAGTCCGGGCACGTCTTTGTCGCGCATCAGCCGGATCGCGTCCTGCGCCAGCTCGGCAGCCGCCGGATCCGACTTCAGGACCGCGCGCAGCACACCGGGGTGATTCAGATCCAGGCGCGGATTGCGAACGCCGGCGATGGCAACGGTTTCCAGCACCAGCTGGATGATTTCCAGATCGGCTTCGAATCCGGCATGGCCGTAGATTTCGGCGCCGATCTGCAGCAACTCGCGGCTCGACAGCAAGTCCGAGGGACGGGCATGCAGCACATTGCCGCAATAGCACAGGCGGGTGACGCCCGCGCGGTTGAGCAAGTGCGCGTCAATGCGCGTGACCTGGGGAGTCATGTCCGCGCGCACGCCCAGCGTGCGGCCCGAAAGCTGGTCAATCAGCTTGCAGGTGCGCAGATCCAGATCGCTGCCGGTGCCCGACAGCAATGAATCGATGTACTCGACCAGGGGCGGCGCGACCAGCTCGAACCCGTATGTACGGTAAAGATCGAGAAGTTCGCGGCGCAGTTCCTCGATGCGCCTGGCCTCTGCCGGAAGTACGTCGGCGAGGCTTTCGGGCAGCAGCCAGTTACCCATGAATGTGTTTACCTGAATAACGCCAAGTGATGCGTGGGCGTCGCCCAAACGAAAAGCGGCTGAGGGGCGTAAGCCCGCTCAGCCGCTGCGGAATGTTTTATAGCTTACGCGGTATTGTACATGGTTCAGCGGCAAGCGCCACCCGGGGGACGGGCATGTCCAGTGCCCCGCGGCGTCCCCGATACCCGTAAGGGAGCATCCCGCCAGAAGCAGAAAAGCCCCTCGGGTACCCGAGGGGCTTTTTCGTTTGTGCCGGCTGCTGCCGGTTACTTGGCCGGCACGGTGACCGGAGCCAGGGCGGCGCCCGCCGGATCCTTCATGAACTGGAAGAAGCTGGAGCTGGGGTCCACCACCAGCACGTCACCCGGCTTGGAGAACGACGCGCGATAGGCTTCCAGGCTCTTGTAGTACGTATAGAAGTCCGGATTCTTGCCATAAGCCTGGGCGTAGATGGCTGCCGCAGCGGCGTCGCCCTCACCCATGATGCCCTGGGCTTTGGCGTATGCCTGAGCCACGATGACCTCGCGCTGGCGGTCGGCCTCGGCGCGGATCTTCTCGCCTTCGGCAGCGCCGATCGAGCGCAGCTCGTTCGCCACGCGAGTACGCTCGGCTTCCATGCGGCGGTACACCGACTCGGAAATTTCCGGCGCGAACTCGATGCGGCGCAGACGCACGTCAACGATCTGCACGCCCAGCGGCTCGGCGCGCTTGGCGACGTTGTCCAGGATTTCCGTCATGATCTTGTCGCGTTCGGTCGAGACCACGTCGCGCACCGTACGCACGTTGACCGATGCGTTCAGGGCGTCGCGGATCTGGGCTTGCAGACGCTCTTGCGCCGCACGCTCGTTGCCGCCGAACGTCACGTAGAACAGACGGGGATCCGCAATGCGCCACTTGACGTACGAGTCGATCAGCAGGTTCTTCTTTTCGGAAGTCTGGATGCGCTCGGCTTCGTTGGTTTCGATGGTCAGAATGCGCTTGTCGAGCGTGACGACATTCTGGAAGGGCGGCGGAACCTTGAAGTACAGGCCAGGTTCACTGATGACGCGGCGGACCTCACCCAGCGAGAACACCAGGGCATAGTCGCGCTCGCGGACCACGAAAACGCTGGAGGAAAGGAGGGCCAGCACGATGAGCAGGCCGACCAGGATGGGCATAAGACGATTCATGTTCAGGACTCCTCCGGATTAGCGCGACATACGGTCGCGGGGCAGCGTGTTGCTATTGCTGCTGCCGGAAGGCTGCGGCACCGGCGCGGCCGAACCGCGCGAAGGCTGCTGGACAGGCGGGTTGGCCACCGGCGAGCCGGAGCTGCCGATGTTCGACTTGCCTGCGTCCTGAGCGGCGAGATGCATGATCTTGTCCAAGGGCAGATACAACATGTTGTTGTTGCTCTTGGTGTCGACCATGACCTTGCTGGCGCGGGTGAAGATGTCCTGCATGCTTTCCAGGTACATGCGCTGGCGCATGACTTGGGGAGACTTTTCGTATTCGCCCAGGATGCTGGTAAAGCGCGAGGTATTACCTTGCGCATCGCCCACGACCTTGGCCTTGTAGCCTTCGGCCTGCTCCGTCATGCGCGAAGCCTGACCGCTGGCCAGCGGCACGACCTGGTTGGCATAGGCCTGGCCTTCGTTGATCTGGCGCTCGCGATCCTGACCGGCCTTCACGGCGTCATCGAACGCGGCCTGGACCTGCTCGGGCGGCTGCACGTTCTGGATGGCGACGGTGCTGACCTGCACGCCCGTCTTGTAGCGGTCGAGGATCTGCTGCATCAGCGCCTGAACCTGCGAGGCCACCGTCGTACGGCCTTCGTACAGCACGAAGTCCATCGACTGCTTGCCCACGACTTCGCGCATGGCGGTTTCCGACGCCTGGCGCACGGATTCGTCCGGGTCGCGCGTCTTGAAGAGATAGTCGGGCGCGCCGTCCGCACGCAGGCGGTACTGGACGACGAACTGCATATCGACGATGTTCTCGTCCGTCGTGAGCATCAGCGCTTCGGGCAGAACCTTGTTGCGCGCGCCGCCACGGAAACCGACTTCGAACGTGCGCAGTTGCGACACGTTGACGATTTCATGGCTTTGAATGGGATAAGGCAGGCGCCACTGGAAACCGGCTTGCGACGTGCTCTTGTATTTGCCGAACTGAGTCACGACCGCGACCTGGCCTTCTTGCACGATGTAGAAGCCGCTGGCCAGCCAGATGCCTGCCGCCACCAGGGCAATGACGCCCAGGCCGATGCGTGTGCCCCGCGGGGATGGCGGCGTCATGCCACCACGATTGCCGGGCCGGTTGTTGCCGCCCCCGCCCTTGCGCCCGAACAGGTTCCCGATGCGATTATTGAAATCGCGCCAGACCTCGTCCAGGTCGGGAGGGCCGTCTCCATTGCCTTGGGGCCGCTTGGGCGGCGGCTCGGAGCCATTGTTGTTTCCGCGACCCCAGCCGGGGTCATTCAGATTGAAGAGTTTGATAATTCGCGGCATTGTTTCCCACAATCTGTCCGGTTTCCGCAATTGCCCCGCGCAACGCATCCAAACCGGCGCGCTCGGTGGCGCTTACAAATACTCGCGCAATCGTACCATGTGCATCGCGCTCCACCCGCGGGTCCAGGCCCGCCCGGTCGATCTTGTTGTATACCAGAATGGTTGGAATCGCTGCAGCGCCTATTTCGGCGAGGACCTTGTTGACTTCGAAAATCTGCTCATCCCGCTGCGGGCTGGCCGAGTCCACCACATGCAGGAGCAGATCCGCGTGCACGGTCTCTTCGAGCGTGGCGCGGAAGGCGGCAATCAGGTTATGCGGCAGGTCGCGGATGAAGCCCACAGTGTCCGACACCACCACCGATCCGGCGCCTTCGATCCAGATGCGGCGGGTCGTCGTGTCCAGCGTGGCGAACAACTGGTCGGCCGCGTAGGCGTCCGCGCGGGTCAGCGCGTTGAACAGCGTCGACTTGCCGGCGTTGGTGTAACCCACCAGCGACACCGACAACGCACCGCCCCGCGCGCGGGCGCGCCGCTGGGTGATGCGCTGGCGTTCGACCTTGTCGAGCCGTTCACGCAGCGTCTTGACCTTGGCGCCGATCATGCGGCGGTCCATTTCAAGCTGGGATTCACCCGGCCCGCGCATCCCGATGCCGCCGCGCTGCCGTTCCAGGTGACTCCACATGCGCGTCAGGCGCGTGGCCAGATGCTGAAGCTGGGCCAGTTCGACCTGCAGCTTGCCTTCGTGGCTCTTTGCGCGCAGCGCGAAGATGTCCAGGATGAGCGCAACGCGATCCACGACGCGCAGATTGAAGGCGCGTTCGAGGTTGCGCTGCTGGGCTGGCGAAAGCGGCTGGTCGAAAAGGATGATGTCGGCAAGCAGCGCCTGCGCCATCGCGACGCCCTCGTCGGCCTTGCCGGAGCCGATGAAGAACTTGGCGTCGGGACGATCGCGGCGGGCCGTCAGGGTGCCGACGATTTCGGCGCCCGCGCCCTTGGCCAGCATGGCAAATTCCTCGGCGTGTGCCGTGAAGTCCGGATCACCCAGATCCACGCTGATGATCAGAGCGCGCATACATGCACCATATTCGAGCCAAAGCGAAAATGCCCGCCGACGAGAACCGTCTGGCGGGCAATAAAAGGTAAAGCTGGAGCGAGATTACTCAGCAGGGACTTCCACTTGAAAGTTGACGGCGCGCGCGGGAACGACGGTGGAAATGGCGTGCTTGTAAACCATTTGGGTGACCGTATTGCGCAGCAGCACCACGTATTGGTCGAAGGATTCGATTTGCCCTTGAAGCTTGATGCCGTTCACGAGGTAGATCGACACGGGCACATGATCCTTGCGCAGCGTGTTGAGGAACGGATCTTGCAGAGTTTGCCCTTTATTGCTCATTGGCCAGGCTCCATTTGTTTGTTATTGAGTAAAGACGCGCTTTTTGTACTGGTGGTGCACGCCGAAACACGTACTCTACAGGGTTTTCCCGGCCCGTGCCACTTGGCCGGGAAGCAAAAATGAGACCAGAGTTTTCCAGCTGAAATGCCTCTGAAAATCACGCCGTCAGGATGCTCTGGAGCGCTTGCAGAAGCAGGTCGCACTGGGCTTCGGTACCCACCGTGATGCGCAGGAATTGATCGATCCGTGCATGACGGAAATGACGCACGATGATGCTGCGCTCGCGCAGGGCGGCGGCAAGCGTCGCGGCGTCCTTTGACTGATGGCGCGCGAACACGAAGTTCGCCGCTGAAGGAAGCACCTCGAAGCCCAGCGCCTGCAACCCTGCGGTCATGCGGGACCGCGTATCGATCACGGCTTTGCGGGTCTGCTCAAAGTACTCCGTATCTTCCAGCGCCGCTACTGCGCCGGCGGATGCCAAACGATCGATGGGGTAGGAGTTGAAACTGTTCTTTACCCGCTCAAGCCCGTCGATCAGCGCGGCGCTGCCCACTGCAAAGCCCACCCGCAGGCCCGCAAGCGAACGCGACTTCGAAAGGGTCTGCACCACCAGCAGGTTGTCGTAGCGCGAGACGAGCGGGATCACCGATTCGGCGCCGAAATCCACATACGCCTCGTCCACGACAACGACGGTGCCGGGATTGCCGGCCACGATGCGTTCGACCTCGGCGGCGCTGAGCGCCCGGCCGGTGGGCGCGTTGGGATTCGGGAAGATGATGGCGCCCGCCTGACCGTGGCGCGCGGGCAGGTAGTCTTCGACGTCGATGCAAAAGTCCGCGGTGAGCGGCATCGTTTCGAATTCGATGCCGTACAGGCCGCAGTACACGGGATAGAAGCTGTACGTGATGTCCGGAAAGCGCAGCGGGCGGTCATGCTTGAGCAGGGCCAGAAACGCATGCGCCAGGACCTCGTCCGACCCATTGCCCACGAACACCTGCTGCGGCTGCGCGCCGACCGCGGCGGCGATGGCCTCGCGCAGGCGGTCCGAGGAAGGGTCCGGATAGAGCTTGAGCGTATCGTCGCAAGCGGCGCGGATCGCATCGAGCACCTTGGGCGACGGCCCGTAAGGGTGCTCGTTGGTGTTCAGCTTGACCAGATTCTGAAGCTTGGGCTGCTCGCCCGGCACATAGGGACTGAGCGTCCCGACAACGGGACTCCAGAAGCGGCTCATGGATCAGCTTTCCTGCGCGTAAGGGTTGTGCGAGGACTTGAATTCGATACGCAGCGGCGTGCCGGCCAAGTCAAATGCATTGCGGAAACGCGTTTCGAGGTAGCGGCGGTACGAATCGGGAATGGCGTCCAGGGCGTTGCCGTGAATGACGACCAGCGGCGGGTTCTGTCCGCCCTGGTGCGCGTAGCGCATCTTGGGACGGAAGATGCCCTTGCGCGGAGGCGGCTGCTGTTCGACAGCGGCCTGCAGCTCGCGCGTGAGCTTGGGCGTGGACAGTTTGGCAAAGGCCGCGGCATGGGCGGCATTGATGGACTTGAGCAGGGGCTTGATGCCCTGCCCGCGCAGCGCCGAGATCGTGTGCACGCGCGCGAACGACAGGAAGCGCAGCTTGCGGTTGAACTCACGCTCGATGCGTTCCTTTTCTTCGCCGTCCAGGCCGTCCCACTTGTTGACGGCCACGACTACGGCTCGGCCGGTTTCCAGCACGAACCCGGCGATGTGCGCGTCCTGCTCGGAGATTTCGGTTTGCGCGTCGAGCATGAGCAGCACGACGTTGCTGGCCTCGATGGCCTGCAAGGTCTTGATGACGGAGAACTTTTCGACCGCCTCGAACACCTTGCCGCGCTTGCGCAGCCCGGCCGTGTCGATCAGCGTGTAACGGCGCCCATCGCGCTCGAAATCGATTTCGATGGCGTCGCGCGTCGTGCCCGGCATGTCGAACGCGATCACGCGCTCTTCGCCCATGAGCGTATTGATGAGCGTGGACTTGCCTACATTGGGACGGCCCACGATCGCCAGCTTGATGCGGTGATCGTGCTCGCCTTCTTCGGCCGGTTCTTCTTCGGCGGGCGGCTCGGCCAGATCCTTGAGCGCCAGCTCGATGAGATCCACGATGCCGTCGCCGTGCGCCGCCGAAATGGGATACGGCTGGCCCAGGCCAAGTTCATGGAATTCGGCGATGGCGGGGCCAAGGCCCATGCCTTCGGCCTTGTTCACCGCCAGCAGCACGCGCTGCTGGCCGGACTTGCGCAGCAGTTGCGCGATCTCGTGATCGTGCGCATTGATGCCAGAGCGCGCATCCACCAGGAACACGACGACGTCCGCCTCGGCGATGGCCTGGCGGGTCTGCCGGGCCATTTCCAGCAGGATGCCGTCCTTGGCCACGGGCTCGAAGCCGCCGGTATCGATGGCGATGAACGGAATATCGCCCACCCTGCCCTCGCCGTAATGGCGATCGCGGGTCAGGCCGGAATAATCGGCCACCAGCGCGGCGCGCGATCGCGTCAGGCGGTTGAAAAGGGTCGATTTCCCCACATTGGGGCGGCCGACCAGGGCAACGACAGGCTTGAAAGACACGGTAAAAGGCTTTTTTTATAAGTTTCAGTTGGCGCCGATCATGACGAGATTGCCATTGCCCGTCTGGACCAGCACACCTTGGGGCGTCGTCTGCGGCGGTGACACGACTGCGCCGCCGCCCACCGACAGGCGCGCCATCAGGCTGCCATCGCTGCGCGACAGGAAGTGCACGTAACCATCCAGATCGCCGACAGCCAGCGCTCCCCCAAGCATAGCCGGAGCCGTGAGCTGGCGGTTCTTCAGAGCGCTCTGTTTCCAGACATTGCCCCCGTTATCGAGCGCAAACGCGTTGACCACGCTGTTCTGGTCGGCGGCATAAGCGAAGCGGTCATCGAGCGTGAGGCCACTGACGCTGGAGAAATCCTTGGTCCAGAGCGGACGGCCACCGGCGGTGACGTCAAAGCAGACGATGCGTCCCTGATAAGCAACCGCGCACAGCAGGTTGCCCGCGATCCGGGGCGCGCCCACCACGTCGGTCAGACGCTCCAGGTCGCTGGCGCCGCGCGGCGTGGCCACGGTGCCTTCCCATTGCACGTTGCCGCTATTGGAGGCGATGGCCATGATCTTGCCGCCGGGCAGGCCCGTGATGACGAGGCCTTCGGCCAGGACCATTTGCGAGACGCTGCGCAAGGCGAGCGACGGGCCGGGACGCTGCACGCTCCAGACGCGCTCGCCGCTGTTCGCGTCGAAAGCCTGGATGCGGTAGTCGCCGCTGCGCACGACGACGATGCCGTAGCCGACGACCGGCGGAATCGTGACGTCGCTGGTGGCGCGGACCTTCCACTTCACCTTGCCGGTGTCGTCGAAGGCGATGACGTCGCCGTTGGGCGAAGCGACCGCAGTGGTGGTGCCGTCGCTGCCGGCGCCCGCCGACAGCTTGCCTTCGGCCTTGGCCTTCCAGATGACGCGGCCGCTTTGCAGGTCGAACTTGCCGACCGAGCCGTCGGGCGTGGCGGCATAGATGGCATCGCCCAGCACGGTGGGCGCGAAGCCCAGGCCCGAGCCGCTGCCGATGGACGTGGACCAGACCTGGCGCACGGACATGCCGGCCTTGTATTCGGTCAGGGGCGCCGGATCGTAGCGGCCGTCGTCATGGGAGAACAAGCCGCATCCGCCCAGGGCAAGCAGGCTTGCCAAGAGGACGGCGCCGCGCCACGTACGGCCAGGTGCAAATTTACGCATTACAGTCACGCTCCGCTCAAGGCATCCAGTTTCAGTTGCACAACCTGGGTCAACGGATTGGCCGCACCCAGGCCATCGATGGCGCTCTGCCAGGCCGCGCGCGCTTCCTCGCGCTTGCCTTGCGCAGCCAGCACGTCGCCGCGGCGGTCAGCGAACAAGGCGGCGAAGGCGGCCGGCGGATTGTTCAGCTGCGCCAGCGCGGCGTCGTATTGCTTCTGGTCCAGCATCATGCCGGCCAGGCGCAGGCGCGCCACGGCTTGCATGGAGGGGTTCTTGTTCTGACCGGCCAGCCATTCGAGCTGTTCGCGGGCGCCGGCGTCATCCTTCTGCGCCTGCAGGGCCTGCGCGGCCACCAGAGCGCCACGCGCGGCGTAGCCGGTGTTGGGATACTTTTCGCGCAGCGTCGAGGCTGCGGTCTTGATACGCACC
This sequence comes from Achromobacter sp. SLBN-14, assembly GCF_006715415.1. Taxonomy (NCBI): domain Bacteria; kingdom Pseudomonadati; phylum Pseudomonadota; class Betaproteobacteria; order Burkholderiales; family Alcaligenaceae; genus Achromobacter; species Achromobacter sp. SLBN-14. The sequence continues at coordinate 440,614 of NZ_VFNE01000001.1, forward strand.
GAGGAATCGGCGCCACCCAGGCGGGCCGCGTCTTCCAGCGCTTCGAAGTAGCCCATTGCCTGGTTGGCCTGGTGCGATTCGTACGCCTTCCAGCCCCACCAGCCGCCCCAGGCCAGGAGCACTGCCGTCGCCAGCGTCAGCAGAAGCGTGCCATAGCGGGCCCACCACGCCTTGATCGCGTCGAGTTTTTCCTGTTCTTCAAGATCGTATGCCATGCGTTAACCCTTGTTGTTCAATGCGTCGGCCAGCTTCGCCAGCGGAACCTGTTGCTGCGCCGAGTCGCCCTGCCCTTCTGCGCGCAGGAACTTGACGCTGGCGGTCTGCGACGCCACTTCGTCGGCGCCAAGGATAACCGCAACGCGGGCGCCGCTGGCGTCCGCGCGCTTGAATTGGGACTTGAAGCCCGCCGATCCGGCATGCACGATGACCGACAGGCCCGCGTCACGCAGGTCTTCGCCGACCCGCGCGGCCAGGCGCTGCGCGTCCTCGCCCTGGTGCACGACGTACACGTCGCACTCGGCCGGCGCGGCGATTTCGACGCTTTGCTCCCACAGATCGAGCAGGCGCTCCATGCCGATGGCAAAGCCCACGGCTGGCGCCGGCTTGCCGCCCAGCAGTTCGACCAGGCCGTCGTAGCGGCCGCCGCCGCAGACCGTGCCCTGGGAACCCAGGCGGTCCGTGACCCATTCGAAGACGGTCAGGTTGTAGTAGTCCAGGCCGCGGACCAGACGGGGATTCAAACGGTATTCGATGCCGGCGTCGGTCAGGCGCTGGCACACGCCGTCAAAGTGCGCGCGGGACTCTTCGCCCAGGAAGTCGAACAGGCGCGGCGCGCTGTCGGCCATTTCCTGCATGGCGGGGTTCTTCGTGTCCAGCACGCGCAGCGGATTGCTGTACATGCGGCGCTGGCCGTCTTCGTCGAGGATGTCGCGGTGCTTTTCCAGATGCTGGATCAGGGCGGCGCGGTGCGCGGCGCGCTCGGCCGGCTGGCCCAGCGAATTCAGTTCAAGGCGCACGTCCTTCAGGCCCAGCAGCTTCCAGAGGCGGCCCAGCATGACGATGAGTTCCGCGTCCACGTCGGGACCGGCAAAGCCCAGCGCTTCGACGTCGATCTGGTGGAACTGGCGGTAGCGGCCGCGCTGCGGGCGCTCGTGACGGAAGACGGGACCGATGGAGTAGACGCGTTGCGGGCGATCGTAGAGCAGGTTGTGTTCGATCGAGGCACGCACGATCCCGGCGGTCATCTCGGGGCGCATCGTGAGCGATTCGCCGTTGAGCGCGTCGGTGAACGTATACATCTCTTTTTCGACGATGTCGGTGACTTCGCCGATGCCGCGTGCAAACAGGCGCGTATGCTCAAGCACGGGCGTACGCACATTGCGGTAGCCATAGCCGCGCAGCCAGCCGCGCACGATTTCCTCGAATTGCTCCCAGCGGGCGCTTGCCCCCGGCAACAGGTCATTCATGCCGCGGATGGCGGCGACTTTCTGGAAAGCTTGAGTCATCTTGATCATGCCGTCGGCGCGCCCGAGAAGCGCGCCAATGGCTACACCCTTACTTTAGTGAGAGGCGAGCGCGCCATACCGGCGCGCAACGTATTCTTCAACGATGGCCTGGAACTCTTCGGCGATATGGTCGCCCTTGAGCGTCACCGTGCGCTCGCCGTCGACGAACACCGGCGCGGCCGGCACTTCGCCGGTACCCGGCAGGCTGATGCCGATGTCGGCATGACGGCTTTCGCCCGGCCCATTGACCACACAGCCCATCACCGCGACGTTCATCGATTCGACGCCGGGATACTGCGTGCGCCACACCGGCATCTGCCGGCGCAGGAACGACTGGATGCTGTCGGCAAGTTCCTGGAAGAACGTGCTGCTGGTGCGGCCGCAACCGGGGCAGGCGACGACCATGGGCGTGAATGCGCGCAGTCCCATGGTCTGCAGGATTTCCTGCGCGACGATGGCCTCGCGGCTGCGCTCTCCGCCCGGTTCGGGGGTGAGCGAAATGCGGATGGTGTCGCCGATGCCCTGCTGCAGCAGCACGGCAAGCGCCGCGGTCGAGGCCACGATGCCCTTGCTGCCCATGCCGGCTTCGGTCAGGCCCAGATGCAGCGGATAGTCGCAGCGGGCGGACAAATCGCGGTAGACGGCGATGAGATCCTGCACGTGGCTGACCTTGCACGACAGGATGATTGCGTCGCGCCGCAGGCCGAGTTCCTCGGCGCGCTGGGCATTGCTGATAGCCGACACGACCAGCGCGTCGCGCATGACGGCCTGCGCTTCCCAGGGCTGGGCGCGGCGGCTGTTTTCGTCCATCTTGCGCGCCATGAGCTCGTGGTCGAGGCTGCCCCAGTTGACGCCGATGCGCACGGGCTTGTCATAGCGGCAGGCAACTTCGATCATTTGCGCGAAGTTGTCGTCGCGGCGCTTGCCGCCCCCCATGTTGCCGGGGTTGATGCGGTACTTGGACAGCGCCTGGGCGCATTCCGGGAACTGCGTCAGCAGCTTGTGGCCGTTGTAGTGGAAGTCTCCCACCAGCGGCACGTTCACGCCCATGCGGTCGAGCTGCTCGCGGATGGCGACGACCTCGCGGGCGGCCTCGGGTGTGTTCACGGTGATGCGCACGAGCTCGGAGCCGGCCTGCGCCAGCTCCTTGACCTGGATCGCGGTGGCGATGGCGTCCGCGGTGTCGGTGTTGGTCATGGACTGAACCACGACCGGGGCGTCTCCGCCCACCGTCACGACACGATCGCTCCACTTCACCGCGACGGAACGCGTGGCGCGGCGCGCTGCGGCTCCCACCGAGGGAGGCGGCGCGTCCTGGCAAGGCAGAGAAGAATCTTGCATCGGTTGGAACCGGGTTACTTGGTCGGCTTCGGCAGCCAGTCGGCGGGCAGCCACTGCTGCGGCAGCCAACCTTGCCAGAAGGCATACGCCACGCCGGCGGCAAGCACCAGCACGATGGCGATCAGCCAGCCCCACGACGACGTGGACGAGCGGTCGTCGTCGGCGCTGGATTGGGGAATGGAATGCGCGGAATGCAGCGAGCTGGGGCTGAGCTTGGCCGGGCCGGTGGCGCGGGCCTTGGGATCGAGCGAGTCGACGATGGCCTGGGCATCGGCGCCAAGCAGCCGCGCATAGTTGCGCACGAGGCCGCGCAAGGAAACGCCGGTGGGCAGGTTGTCCCACTGCTCGTTTTCAAGGGCTTCGATCTGCTTGGTGGAAAACTTGATGCGGCTGGAGACTTCGTCGAGCGACCAGCCCTTGGCCAGGCGCAAGCCGCGCAAGGCGGCGCCCACGCTGCCCACCGCGCCGGCGGACGAGTCGGAAACTGCAGAAGCGAAATCCTGCGTCATGCGTGCACCTGTTTAATTGGTATGGTCTGGCGCTGGGCGGCATTGCGCTCGGTGATCCGAGTGCGGTCCCGCACCTCTCCGGCCAGTTGGCCGCAAGCCGCATCGATGTCGTCGCCCCGGGTCTTGCGGACCGTGGTGATGATGCCGGCGTCCATCAGACGCTGGGCAAACACCTTCACCCGCGCCGAGGCCGAGCGCTTCAGGCCGGAGGCGGGGAATGGGTTGAACGGTATGAGGTTCAGCTTGCAGCGCACCTGGCGTGCAATGTGGATCAATTCCTTGGCGTGCTGGTCGGTGTCGTTGATGCCGTCCAGCATGCAGTATTCGAACGTGATGAAGTCGCGGGGCGCAAACGCCAGGTAGCGTTCGCAGGCGGCCAGCAGCTCCTTCAGCGGGTACTTCTTGTTCAGCGGCACGAGCTCGTCGCGCAGCGCGTCGTTGGGCGCGTGCAGCGAAACGGCCAGCGCCACGGGACAGTCTTGCGACAGGCGGTCCATCATGGGCACGACGCCGGAGGTGGACACCGTAACGCGGCGGCGCGACAGGCCGTACGCGTTGTCGTCGAGCATCAGGCGCAGCGCGGGCAGGACCTGGTCGTAATTGAGCAGGGGTTCGCCCATGCCCATCATGACGACGTTGCTGATGACGCGGGTGTCTTCGGTGGCGCGGGCGCTTTCAAGGCGGGCCGTGCCGATGTCGGCCTCCAGCACGCGCTTGGCCCACCACAGCTGGCCGATGATTTCGCTGGTCTTCAGGTTGCGGTTGAAGCCCTGGTGCCCTGTCGAGCAGAAACGGCAGTTCACCACGCAGCCAGCCTGGCTGGAGATGCACAGCGTGCCACGGTCGTCTTCAGGGATGAAGACGGTTTCGATGGCGTTGCCCTGCCCCACATCGAACAGCCACTTGCGGGTGCCGTCGGTCGAGCGTTGCTCGATGTTGACGGGCAATGCCTCGATGCGGCAATGCGTGGCAAGCTGGCTGCGGAAATCGCGGGCCAGGTCGGTCATGGCGTCGAACGAATCGGCGCCGCGCTGGTGCATCCAGCGCTGCAGCTGGCGGGCGCGAAACGGCTTGCCGCCCCACTGCCCGACCAGTTCGGACAGGGCGGAGCCGTCCAGCCCCAGCAGATTGATTCGTTCGACGGATTCCATAACCAGGTAAAACTAAAGCGCTTTCAACAACTTAAGCCAAAAATTAACGGCTGTGGATGTTGATTTCGGGGAAGAAGAAAGCCACTTCGACAGCGGCCGTTTCCGGCGCGTCGGAGCCGTGGACGGCGTTGGCGTCGATGCTGTCGGCGAAGTCGGCGCGAATGGTGCCGGCTTCAGCCTTCTTGGGGTCCGTGGCGCCCATCAGGTCGCGGTTCTTCTGGATGGCGTCTTCGCCTTCCAGGACTTGCACGAACACGGGGCCCGAGACCATGAAGTCGACCAGGTCCTTGAAGAAGGGACGGGCGGCGTGCACAGCGTAGAAACGCTCGGCGTCGGCGCGCGACAGTTGGGTCAGGCGGGCGGCGATGACCTTCAGGCCGGCTTGCTCGAAACGGGCGACGATCTGGCCGATCACGTTCTTGGCGACGGCGTCGGGCTTGATGATCGAGAGGGTGCGTTGAATGGACATAAAGGACTCCGAAAACTGATTTCTGACGGGTTTCTAGTTAATTGCCTGGTGGGGCTCTGTGCTTGCCGATGCCGCGCTGGGGTGCCACCCTTGGGTGCCACATCAAGCGCCATCGCGCCGTTGGCACGCAGGAGATCCGAAACGAATGGGTGTCTCGGGCCGCCCTGAACCACCGACCAAGACAGGATTCGACACTGCCGACCTGTCGGACGCATCCTGGAATGCCAGCGGGATTCCGGCTGCGCGCCAATCCAATGATTCAACGCGCATTTCCGAAGGAATCCTCAATGAATTCAGGGACTTCTAAAAGGTTTACAGTAACCCGGTATTCTAACACGCTGAGAAGACCGCATTACATCTTAAAATGAGCGGTTTGCTGCCCGCTTCCTACCCGGGCGCCCCTGTCTGCCGGAACTTAGTAATGACTCAAGCTGCTCCCCCGAACGCCGCGCCCATCGCCGGCGAAACCCCGGAACTCTCCAAGAGCTTCGAACCCTCCGAACTGGAATCCCGCTGGTATGCCGAGTGGGACAAGCGCGGCTACTTCGCCGCGGGCCAGCACGTGAAAACGGGGACGGAAAGCCAGCCCTACGTCATCCAGTTCCCGCCGCCCAACGTGACCGGCACCCTGCACATGGGCCACGCGTTCAACCAGACCATCATGGACGGCCTGGTGCGCTACCACCGCATGTCGGGCGACGACACCGTGTTCATTCCCGGCACCGACCACGCCGGCATCGCCACGCAGATCGTCGTTGAAAGACAGCTCGACGCGCAAAAGGTTTCGCGCCACGACCTGGGCCGCGAGAAGTTCGTCGAGAAGGTGTGGGAATGGAAGGAGAAGTCCGGCAGCGCCATCACCGGACAGGTGCGCCGCCTGGGTGCCTCGGCCGACTGGCCGCGCGAATACTTCACCATGGACGACCGCATGTCGCGCGGCGTGGTGGAAACGTTTGTCCGGCTGCATAAACAGGGACTGATCTACCGCGGCAAGCGCCTGGTCAACTGGGATCCCAAGCTGCTCACGGCCGTGTCCGACCTGGAAGTGCAGTCCGAAGAGACCGATGGCCACATGTGGCACATCCTCTACCCGTTCGTCGACGGTCCGCAGACCATCGTCGACAAGGACGGCCAGACCGTCACCCTGCGCGGCATGACCATCGCCACGACGCGCCCGGAAACCATGCTGGCCGACGGCGCGCTGTGCGTGCATCCCGACGATCCCCGCTACAAGCATCTGGTGGGCAAGCAAGTCGAGCTGCCGCTTTGCGACCGCAACATTCCCATCATTGCCGACGATTTCGTCGACCCTGAATTCGGCACGGGCTGCGTGAAGATCACGGGCGCCCATGACTTCAACGACTACGCCTGCGCGATGCGCCACGATCTGCCGCTGATCGTGATCTTCACGCTGGACGCGCACATCAACGAAAACGGTCCCAAGCAATTCCAGGGCATGGAACGCTACGAGGCCCGCAAGGCGGTCGTTGCGCAGCTGGAAGCCGAGGGCTATCTGGTCAAGGTCGAGCCGCACAAGATGATGCAGCCCAAGGGCGACCGCACCGGCGTCGTGCTCGAGCCGATGCTGACCGACCAGTGGTTCGTCGCCATGAGCAAGCCCGCGCCGGAAGGCACGCTGAACCCGGGCAAGAGCATCACCGAAGTCGCGCTGGAAGTCGTGGCCGACGGCCGCATCCAGTTCTATCCGGACAACTGGACCACCATCTACAATCAGTGGCTCAACAACATCCAGGATTGGTGCATTTCGCGCCAGCTGTGGTGGGGTCACCAGATTCCGGCCTGGTACTCGGAAGACGGCCAGGTGTTCGTGGCGCACGACGAAGCGGGCGCAATCGAGCAGGCGCGCGCCGCTGGCGTCACGGGCCCGCTCACGCGCGATCCCGACGTCCTGGACACGTGGTTCTCGTCGGGCCTCGTGCCCTTCACGACGCTGGGCTGGCCGGAAAACACGCCGGACCTGCAGCGCTACCTGCCCTCCAGCGTCCTGGTCACGGGCTTTGACATCATCTTCTTCTGGGTGGCGCGCATGGTCATGCTGACCACGCACCTGACCGGCCAGATCCCGTTCAAGCACGTTTACGTGCACGGCCTCATCCGCGACGCCGACGGCCAGAAGATGAGCAAGTCCAAGGGCAACACGCTGGACCCGGTGGACCTGATCGACGGCATCGACCTGGACGGCCTGGTGGCCAAGCGCACCTACGGCCTGATGAATCCGAAACAGGCCGGCGCCATCGAAAAGGCCACGCGCCGCCAGTACCCCGACGGCATCCCCGCCTATGGCACCGATGCGCTGCGCTTCACGATGGCGGCCTACGCCACCCTGGGCCGCAACATCAACTTCGACCTGAAGCGTTGCGAGGGTTACCGCAATTTCTGCAACAAGCTCTGGAACGCCACACGCTTCGTGCTGATGAACACCGAAGGCCATGACCTGTCGGTGCCAGACGAAGGCGAACTGTCCTTTGTCGACCGCTGGATCGTCAGCCAGATGCAGACGCTGGAAGCCGACGTCGCGCGCGGGTTTGCCGACTACCGTTTCGACAACATCGCCAACGCAATCTACCGCTACGTCTGGGACGAATACTGCGACTGGTATTTGGAACTGGCCAAGGTGCAGATCCAGACCGGCACGCCGGCCCAGCAGCTTGGCACCCGCCGCACGCTGATCCGCGTTCTGGAATGCGTGCTGCGCCTGGCGCATCCGATCATTCCGTTCATCACGGAAGAGCTGTGGCAGAAGGTGTCGGTCGTGGCCGGCAAGCGCAAGGAAGGCGTGGCCGACAGCGTCAGCGTGCAGCCCTACCCCAAGGCCAATCCGGCTGCGGTGGATGCCGCCGCCGAAGCCGATGTGGCCGAACTGAAGGCGCAAGTCGAGGCCGTGCGCGCCCTGCGCGGCGAGATGAGCCTGTCGCCCGCCCAGAAGGTGCCGCTGTGCGCGCAGGGCGATGCGCCCATGCTGACCCGCAACGCGCCCTACCTGGCTGCGCTGGCCAAGCTGAGCCAGGTTGACGTGCTGGACGTGCTGCCCGACGCGGGCGCGCCGGTGCAGGTCGTCGGCGCCAGCCGCCTGATGCTGCACGTCGAGATCGACGTCGCCGCCGAGCGCGTGCGTCTGGACAAGGAAATCGCCCGCCTCTCCGGCGAGATCGCCAAGGCCCAGGGCAAACTGTCCAACGCCAGCTTCGTCGAGCGCGCGCCCGCCGCCGTCGTGGAACAGGAAAAGGCCCGCATGGCGCAGTTCGGCGAAACCCTGCAGAAGGTGCAGGAGCAGCGCGCCAAGCTCGGCAACTGATCCTCGCGCCGCCCCAGAAACCCCGGACACTGTTCCGGGGTTTTTTTGTTTGGGGACAGCCGGGATTCAGACCCCGCCGTCCGTCATCCGGTACCAGCTGACCACCGCATTGACGTACAGGCGGCGCAGCGGATAAAGCGGAAATGGCTTGATGGCCGACAGCGGCACGGGCAGCGCATTGGCATCGCCCGTGACCACGTACTGCGCCATTGCGGCCCCCATGCAGGTCTGCAAGCCGACGCCGCGGCCCTGGCAGCCGATGTCCACCAGCAGCCCGGGCTGCGGTTCATGCAGATGCGGCAGATAGTCGCGCGTGACGGCCACCCTGCCGCACCAGCGGAACTCGAACGGCGTGCCGGCCACCTGCGGGAACATCTTGACCATCACGCGCTCCAGATGCGCCCAATCCGCCTCGCCCTTGGGCTCGCGAAACGGGCCCCGGCCGCCCATCAGCAAGCGGCCCTGATGATCCAGACGAAAGTACAGCAGCAGGTTGCGCGTGTCGGACGTGACGTGTCCCTCGGGAAATATCCCGGCACGGATGCGGTCGGGCAGCGGCACGGTCGCCACCTGAAACGTGTTGGCGTCGATGATGGACGGCTTGAGGCCGGGCCACAGGCCGCCGCCATAGGCATTGGTGCACATCACCACGCGATCGGCGCTGACCGACGGCCCGCGCGCCGTGGACACCGTCCACTTGCCGCCGTCGCGCGCCAGGCCCGTGACGGGCGTATCGGTGTGCAGGGTCGCGCCCGCGTTCAGCGCGGCGCGCGCCAGGCCGCGCGCATAGCTCAGCGGCTGCACCGCGCCCGCCCGCCGGTCCACCCATCCGCCCAGATACTTGTCCGTGCCGATAAGCCGGGCGACCTGCGCCCGATCCAGCGGTTGCGCGTCCACGCCCAGCCGCGCCCATTGCGCCGCGCGGCCTTGCGCGACACGCAGCGCGTCGGGCGTGTGCGCGCCCTGGATCCACCCCTTGCGCACGCGCGGCACGTCCATCGCGTGGCGCTCGATCAGGTCGAAGACCGCGTCCGCCGTCCCGCCGGCGAACCGTGTCAACCGCTCGCCGCGCTCGGGGCCGAACATCGCAACCAGATCGTCAGGGTCGTATTTCAAGCCCGGAATGACCTGCCCGCCATTGCGGCCCGAGCCGCCAAAGCCGATCTCGCGCGCCTCCAAAAGCACGACCTTGACGCCACGCTCGGCCAGGTGCAACGCAGTGGACAGGCCGGCGTAGCCGCCGCCGATCACGGCGACGTCGGCCTGCGTGGACGCGTCAAGCGGCCCGGTGGGCGGCGGCGGCGCTGCGGTGGCCGCCCATAGTGACGGGGAAAGCGGAAACGGCGCTGGCTGCATGAGACGTCCTTACATGGGGTGCAACACACGCCGCAGGAAGTCCTGCGTGCGCGGATGCTGCGGATGATTCAGCACTTCGCGGGCGGCGCCCTGCTCCACCATGACGCCGCCGTCAAAGAACATGACACGGTCGGCGACCTCGCGCGCAAAGCTCATTTCGTGCGTCACGACGACCATCGTCATGCCGGCCTCGGCCAGCTTGCGCATGACGCCCAGCACGTCGCCAACCAATTCGGGATCGAGCGCCGAGGTGGGCTCGTCAAACAGGATCGCCTTCGGTCTCATTGCCAGCGCGCGCGCAATCGCCACGCGTTGCTGCTGACCGCCCGACAACTGGTTCGGATGCGCGTTTTCCTTGTCCGCCAGGCCGACGCTGGCCAGCAGCTCGCGGCCGCGCTCCACCGCCTGGGCGCGCGGCTCTTTCTTGACGAAGATCGGGCCCTCGATGACGTTTTCCAGCGCTGTGCGATGCGGAAACAGGTTGAAGCGCTGGAACACCATCGCGACCTGCGTGCGGATCGACACGATGGAAGGCGAATCGCAATCGACCAGCTCGCCGTCGACCGTGATACGGCCGGCGTTGTAGCGTTCCAGTCCGTTGATGCACCGCAGGATGGTCGACTTGCCCGAGCCGGATGGCCCCACGACACACACGACCTCGCCCTGCTCGACCTCGGCGTCGATGCCCTTGAGGACTTCAAGCGGCCCAAAGCTTTTCCTCACGCCTTGCAGGCTGATCATTTGGTTGCGCTCCGTTTTTCCAGATGCCGCACCAGCAGGATGAGCGGCACGCACATCACCAGGTACATCAGCGCGACCAGCGTGAACACCGTGGCGTTCTTGAACGTCGACACGGCGATGAGCTTTCCTTGCAACGCCAGTTCGGCAACGGTGATGGTGGATGCCTGCGACGAGTCCTTGAGCATCATGATCATGATGTTGCCGTAAGGCGGCAGGACGATCTTCACGGCCTGCGGCAGCACGACGCGGCGCATCGTCAGCCCCCAGCCCATGCCCATGGCCATGGCCGCCTCGATCTGGCCGCGATCGATCGCCTGGATGCCGGCACGGAAATTCTCGGCCTGGTAGGCCGAATACGCGACGCCCAGGCCGATGATCGCTGCCTGCACCGCGCTCAGCGACACGCCCATGTCCGGCATCACGAAGTAGATGTAGAAGAGCAGCACGATGATGGGAATGCCGCGCAGCAGATTGACCAGGCCGGCGCTAAAGCCCGACAGGTATTTGTTGCCCGACACCCGCATCAACGCCCAGACCAGCCCCAGCACCGTCGACAGCGCCAGCGAGCCCAGCGTGACCAGGATCGTGAGCTTGGCGCCCTCCAGCAGTATCGGCATGAACTCTGCCGCGTCCTTCATGAATTGCATCATGCGTCCACCACCCCCAGAAGACTGCCCGCGTCGCGCTCCGGATGCGCGGCGTCCGCCGGCGGGTTTGATCGCGCCGGCGGGATTTTTAACGAATGTTTGCGCGACGAAAGTCCGGCCGGCCTTACGCGCCGCCCAGGCCCCACTTCTTCAGGATGGCGTCGATGGCGCCGTCGGCCTTCAGCTTGGCCAGCGCCTTGTTGATGCGATCAAGCAGCTCGGTGTCTTCCTTGCGCGTGGCCAGCCCCAGGCTGCCCATGATCGTGGGCTGATAGGACTGCGCCATCTTCAGATTGGGGTAGTTGCCTTGCGACAGCACATACGCGGCAATGGGGTAGTCCATGAAGCCGCCCTGGATCCGGCCGGCGTTTGCGTCGCGCATCATGTCGGGCGGATTGTCGTAGAGCTTCACCTCCTTGAAGACGCCGCTCTTCTGGATGGGCTCGACGAAGGCAGTGCCCACCTGCACACCGACCGTCATGCCCTTCATGTCGGCGAACGACTTGTACTCCTTGTTGTCGCTCTTGAGCACCATCAGGCCTTCGCCATAGCGATAGACGGGCTCCGAGAAGCTCACCACCTGCTGGCGCTGAGGCGTGATGAACATTGCCGCCGACACGATGTCGATGCGCTTGGACGTCAGCGAGCCGATCAGCGCGGAAAACGCCATCGGCTCGATCTGCACCGAGAATCCGGCCTCCTTGCCGACCGCTTTCACAATGTCGACCATCACGCCCTCGATGCTGTTCGTCTTGGTATCGAGAAACGTGAACGGGCTGCCGGTGGGCGTGGATCCCACCTTCAATACCGTCTGGGCTTGGGCGCCCGCCGCCATGGACAATGCTGCGAATACAGAGACAACCAGGGTCTTGAATTTCATGACATATCCTCATCGTGGCAAAGAAGGCCGGGCCGCGCCTGGCGCGCCCGGTGGCGGCCCGCTCCCCTCGCGTGCCGCCGCATGGGTGCTGCGCGCTCAGGGCGCTTGTGACGTGTCGTCCTCCGCGGCTTGAGTGATGTTGGAGATGGCCCAGATGACCTCGGTCGTCTGGGACCCCGGATTGCACCAGCGGCGCGGCGTGCTGCTGTCATAGCAGAAGCTGTCGCCCTCCTGCAGGCGCAGGACGCGGTCGCCGACCCACAACTCCAGCACGCCCTTGAGCACCACGCCAATCTGCTCGCCCTGCCCGGTCACGAAGAGCTCGCTGCCGGTGGAGCCACCGGGCGCGATGGAGGCGCGGCACAGATCCATGCTGCGGCAGGCGGCGGGCGTGTACATCTCTTTGCAGATGCCCTTTTCCTTGAGGTCGATGTAGCGATGCGTGCCCGCGCGGGCCACGCGCCCATCTTCCTCGCCGCCCGTGTGCTCGGCGTTGCGCAGCAGGGCATTGACCGACACGCGAAACTCGCGCGCCAGGAGATGAAGGACTTTGACGGAGGCCGAGCTCAGCCCTCTTTCGATCTGGCTCAGCAGGCCCAGCGACATGCCGCAAGCCTGGGCGACGTCAGCGAGCGACCGTCCCTGCTGCTTGCGCAGCTGACGCAGTTGCTGGCCCAGCCACAGGTCGACGGCCGACTCCGGCCTGTCCGCCCGGGCGGGTGACGACGGTGCTGCACTGGCACGACGAACGGCGGCTGAGCGGCTCATATGAAAATTTCATGTGCGTGTAATTTTCAATACTAAGGAGCAGCGAAAACGCCCACAATCTAGGACCTTCCCTAGCGTTGTGGGCGTTGCAGATGGGCCGCGATGACCGTCAGGCGGCGTCCGAGGGATCGGACGGCTTGCGCGGCCGGCGACGCCGGGATGATCCCGGCTCGGCGGGCAGCGGCGTTCCGGCCAGCTCGGCCAGATATCGCTCGTCAAGCTTGCTGAGCCAGCCTTTCTCGCGCGCGGACGCGATGAGTTCAGGCCGGCGCGCCGCGGTCAATGCCAATGAACGCTCGCGCCGCCAGCGCGCGATATTGGCGTGATGACCGCTCAACAGGGCCGCCGGCACCGTTTCGCCTTCGTACACTTCGGGACGTGTGTAATGCGGGCTGTCCAACAGGCCGGACAACGTGTCATTGAAGGAGTCCTGCAGCGCGGAATCCCCATCGTTGAGCACGCCGGGCAAAAGGCGCACCGCGGCATCGATCACGGCGAGCGCCGCGATCTCGCCGCCAGACAAGACGAAGTCGCCAAGCGAAATCTCTTGCGTGACGCAGCGATCGATGAAGCGCTGGTCCACGCCTTCGTAGCGTCCGCAAATGAGAATGAGGCCATCGCTGGCGGCCAATGCCTCGGCGCCAGCCTGGTCATAGCGCCGGCCCACCGGGGCCAGCAACGCCACCGGGGCGGGACCAAGCCCCTGTCCGGCGCGCGCCTGCTGGGCGGCGTTGACGGCGGCTTCCAGAGGCCCCGCCATCATGACCATGCCGGGACCGCCGCCGTAGGGGCGGTCGTCGACGGTGCGATGGACGTCATGCGTGAAATCGCGCGGATTCCAGGCATGCAGCTGCCACCGGCCCTGGGCATGGGCCCGGCCGGTGACCCCGAGGTCGCGCACCACCCCGAACATTTCGGGAAATAGCGTAACGACGTCGATACGCATCAAAAATCCGCGGGCCAGTCGCTGTCGATACGGCGCGCGGCCAGATCGACGGCATGGATGTGCGCGCGTACGAACGGAACAAGCATTTCGGCGGGCCGGCCCTTGGCGTTCAGGAGGGGTTCGGGATTCTCGCCCTCGCCCTTCTGCAGCAGGACCTTCAACACGGCATGCGCGCCGTTGTCGAGGACCTCGCTTACCACGCCGATTCGCGTGGGTTCGCCGCTGGCGCTGGAGTACAGCGCGCAACCAATGAGATCGACCCAGTAGTATTCGTCTTCCTCGGGCGCGGGGAACGAACCGCGCGGCGCTTGCACGGAATGTCCGCGCAGCGCTTCGGCCTGATCGCGATCTGTGATGCCCTGCAGTTGCGCCACGACGGTGGCTCCCTGCGAACGGGCTTGCAAGATCTTGAATGCGACAGGCGCAGACGCGACAGCGCCCCGCGCCAATTCAGGCACAGGGCGAGTCAACCACCATTGAGACGCTGAGAGCAGCACTTCGGCGTTGGCCGAATGCGGCTGCACTTTAACCCAGCCTTTCACACCGTAGGCTGCAGTGATGCGGCCCAGCTCGACCAAATCCGTAGGCGCCGCGTTGGAGGTTGCGGCATCAGGCATTTATCGTGCTCTTTATCGGCTTGGATAGCGATGAAGCAGCTAGGAATGTCAGCTTGCAAGCGCGAGGGCTTTCAGCGTGGAAAAACTAGCCGCTCAGAATTCAGCTAAAGAATTTCAGCTAAGGATGTGCGACGCGGGCAATTAGGCCGCGGCGGAAACCTTGGCCGAGTATTCCTTGACCAGACGCTCGACGGCGGGCGACAGTTGCGCGCCGGTGCCGGTCCAGTACTGCACGCGATCCAGCGCAATGCGCAGGTTTTCCGTGCCTTCGCTAGCCACGGGGTTGTAAAAACCCACGCGTTCGATAAAGCGGCCGTCGCGACGGTTACGCGAATCGGTGGCCACCAGGTTGTAGAACGGACGCTTCTTGGACCCACCGCGGGCCAGGCGAATCACCACCATAGGTAATCCCTTGAATTAGTTGTGAAAAACGGGAAATTCTAGCACTGAAAGGAGCCTGCTGGCAAATGCGAGTGCCGAAATCTGTGATGTGGCGCGATTTGTATCCTAAAACACCACATCCGGGTATTCTACAAGCTCGAGCCCAGCCCTGCTGCGGCTCTATCTGCAGGCGCGCCGCGCGGTGGTTGCGTCCGGCGTTGCGCCGGAGGGCTCTGTCCACCCGTCATGCCGCCCCCGGCCCGTGCCTGCAGCCTGTCTCGTTGTCATGCGTTTGAGCAGTTGGTGCGTCTGAAGAGCAATCTGATTGGAGAGATCGGATTCATGTCGACCCGCGCAAAACTCTACGCCCTGCCCTTGCCGGCCTCCCCGCAACGACAGCCTTCCCCTGCCTTCCTGCCCCCTCAGCGCCCGGCCACCCCGATCGGGGCGGCTGCGCCTGCGCCTGACTGCGCTTTCCCCCACTGTCGTCCTTGAACTGGAGTGTGCACATCATGAAGAACCAAAAATCCGTCTTCGCCCCCGTCGCGCGCCTGGCTGTGGCTGGATTGCTGGCGGGATCCCTTGCGCTGCCAACGGGCGCGTCCGCACGGGTGATGGGTGCGGCGCTGACGACGGCATCGGGCCAGGTGACCGCCGTGGACCAGGCAAGCCGGACCCTCACCTTGCGCGGCGCCGATGGCAACACCGTGGAGATCGTTGCCGGACCGGATATCCGCAATTTCAAGCAGATCAAGCCGGGCGACACCCTGACGCTGGACTACTACGAGTCGATCGCGGTGGATGTGCGCCCCGCGGGCTCCGGCGCGCCGGAAGTCGTGACCGAGACCGCGGCGGCCCGTACCGCCAAGGGCGCGATGCCAGGCGGCGCCATCGGCCGTCAGACCACGATCACGGCCGAGATCTGGCACATCAATCGAAGCGCGAATCTGGTCATCTTGAAAGGCCCCCAGGGCGGCCGCCGCACCATCCAGGTCAGGGACCCGGCGCTGCGCGAGAAACTCCAGCAACTGAAGGAAGGTGACCTGGTGGACTTCACGATCACCCAGGCGGTCGCAGCGGCCATCCACCGCTAGCCGACGCCGCCAGGATGAACAAGGCCCGCTGCGGGAGCGGGCCTTTGTTGATAGCGCGATGTGGTGCGGGTCAGCGCCGGCGCAGGAAATGCACGCACCGCCCGTCGGCTTCCTGCTGCGCGACCAGCGCATTGCCCGTCTGACGAGAAAATGCCTGAAAATCGCGGATGGCGTTGCGGTCGGTGGTGATCACGCGCACCACCTGCCCGCTTTCCATCTGCGCAAGCGCCTTCTTGGCGCGCAGGATGGGCAACGGACAGGTCAGGCCGCTTGCATCGACTTCTTGGTCGAACACCGGCGCCTCGGCGCCGGCATCGAGACGGGAATCGACGTCGCTCATCAGAGGCGCTCGTCCACCCACTTCTGCACACCGGCGATCGCCGCGGGCAGCGCGGCGATATCCGTGCCGCCGCCCATGGCCATATCGGGACGGCCACCACCCTTGCCGCCCACCTGGCCGGCCACGAAGCCCACCAGGTCGCCCGCCTTGATGCGGTCGGTCAGGTCGGCCGTGACACCGCCCACCACGCTGATCTTGCCGTCGGCCGAGCCAGTGGCCAGCAGCACGACGGCCGGCTTCAGACGATCCTTCAGGTTGTCGACCATGCCGCGCAGCGCCTTGGGATCGACGTCGCCAATGCTGGCCGCCAACACCTTGATGCCCTTGACGTCGACGGCGGCGCTGGAGGCCAGGTCGTTGCCGGCGCTGGCCGCAAGCTTGTTGCGCGACTGCTCAAGTTCCTTTTCGAGCGCCTTGACCTGGTCCTGCACCTGCGCAATGCGCGCCGGCAGGTCGGCGGGCGTGCTGCGCAGCATGCCGGCGACCTGGGTCAGCAAGGCGTTCTGGTTCTGCACCCAGGCCAGCGCGTTGTCGCCGGTGATGGCTTCAATGCGGCGCACGCCGGCGGCCACGCCGCCTTCGGAAACGATCTTGAAGAGACCGATGTCGCCGGTGCGGCTGACGTGCGTGCCGCCGCAGAGTTCACGCGAAAAGCCGATGTCGAGCACACGCACGGTGTCGCCGTACTTTTCGCCGAACAGCGCCATGGCGCCGCCCTTGACCGCATCGTCATAGCCCATGACCTGCGCGACCGTGGGCTGGTTGGCCAGGACTTCGGCATTGACGATGGCTTCGACGCGGGCAATCTGCTCGGCCGTCAGCGGCGCATCCTGCGCGAAGTCGAAACGGGTCTTGTCGGGATCCACCAGCGAGCCGCGCTGCTGCACGTGCGCGCCCAGCACCTGGCGCAAGGCCTTGTGCATGAGGTGGGTGGCCGAGTGGTTACGCACCGTGCGGGCGCGGCGGATGGCGTCCACCCGAGCCAGCAGCGTGTCACCGACGGCCAGCGAGCCGGATTCCAGCGTGCCGTGATGGCCGAACACACCGGACTGGATCTTGAGGGTATCGGCAACGGCAAAGCGCACGCCGTCGGCTTCCAGGAGGCCGGTGTCGCCCACCTGGCCGCCCGACTCCGCATAGAACGGGGTGGCGTCCAGCACGACGACGGCGCTCTGGCCGGCCTTCACTTCCTGGACTTGGGTGCCATCCACGTACAAGGCCGTGACCTTGACGTTGTCCAGCTCAAGCTTTTCGTAGCCTTCGAAACGCGTTTCGGCGCCTTCGTAGCTGAGGCCTTCGGCCATCTTGAACTTGCCGGCGGCGCGGGCCTGGTCGCGCTGACGCTCCATGGCGACCTCGAAGCCGGCCATGTCGACTTCGACTTCACGTTCGCGGCAGATGTCGGCCGTGAGGTCGACGGGGAAGCCATAGGTGTCGTACAGCGTGAACAGCGTGGTGCCGTCCAGCACGCCGCCCTTGGGCACATTGGCCAGGGCGGTGTCGAGGATGCGCATGCCGTGTTCGAGGGTTTCGCCGAAGCGCTCTTCTTCCTGCTTGAGGACCTGGGCCACACGCTCGGCGGCGGCTGCCAGTTCCGGATAGGCCTCGCCCATTTCGGCAACGAGATCCGGCACCAGGCGATGGAAGAACGGCTTGGTCTGGCCCAGCTTGTAGCCGTGACGCAGCGCGCGGCGCACGATGCGGCGCAGCACGTAGCCGCGGCCTTCGTTGCTGGGAATCACGCCGTCGACGATGAGGAACGAGCAGGCGCGGATGTGGTCGGCGATGACCTTGAGCGAGTTGTCTTCCAGATCCTTGATGCCGGTTTCGCGCGCGGCGGCGGCGATCAGGTGCTGGAAGAGATCGATTTCGTAGTTGGAATGCACGCCCTGCAACACGGCGGCGATGCGTTCCAGGCCCATGCCGGTGTCGACACAGGGACGCGGCAGGCGCGGCATGTTGCCGGCGGCGTCGCGTTCGAACTGCATGAACACCAGGTTCCAGATTTCGATGTAGCGATCGCCGTCTTCTTCGGGGGATCCCGGAGGGCCGCCCCAGATCTCGGGACCGTGGTCAAAGAAGATTTCGGAGCAAGGACCGCAGGGGCCGGTGTCCGCCATCTGCCAGAAGTTGTCGGACGCATAGCGCGCGCCCTTGTTGTCGCCGATGCGGATGATGCGCTCGGTCGGCACGCCCACTTCCTTGGCCCAGATGTCGTAGGCCTCGTCGTCTTCCTGGTAGACGGTGACCCAGAGCTTTTCCGCCGGCAGCTTGTAGACCTGCGTCAAGAGCTCCCAGGCGTACTGGATGGCGTCGCGCTTGAAGTAGTCGCCAAAGCTGAAATTGCCCAGCATTTCGAAGAACGTATGGTGGCGGGCGGTGTAGCCCACGTTCTCCAGGTCGTTGTGCTTGCCCCCGGCGCGCACGCTGCGCTGCGACGAGGTGGCTCGCGTGTACGACCGCGATTCCTTGCCCGTGAAGACGTCCTTGAACTGGACCATGCCCGAATTGGTGAAGAGCAGGGTCGGATCGTTGCCCGGGACGAGCGACGACGAGGGAACAATGGTGTGTCCCTTGGACTTGAAGAATTGCAGGAACTGCTGGCGAATCTCGGAGGATTTCATCGTGGATGAAGCAGAATTTAGGGCGAATCGCCAATTATAGAGGGTTGGCAGGAATACGCGGGGAATGGGCTGGACGGCGGTTACCGGACACAGACGTAACCGATGGTCCAGCCTTCGGTTCCCTTCCAGACGCCGCCCGAGGACACGACGACGCTCTCATAGCCCGTCGGGCATGCGCATTGGCCCGTGCGGGGGTTGGCCGTGGAGATGCCCGTGTAGTGGAAGCAGCCTAGCGGGTAATTCACGCTGAAGGCGCCCCCAAACCCGCCGCTGGCCTGCATCCAGACCCCCGATTCGCAGGAAAGCAGCTGCCCGGCGGCGGATTTGGCAAGGGCGCCGGGCTGCGCCCCGCAGGCGTGGCCCGGGACTTCCCGGGCGCCCACGTTGACGTATCCGCCCGTCTCCACGCTGCCAGCGACTGTCAGCCCGCCCTGCAGGTCCGGATCGCGCGTGTCGCGCATTTTCACGTAGCCGCTCAGGTCGGGCAGCCCGGCGCCAGCGCCCGCCCACAGGGCAAGCGTGCCCGGCGCATGCGTGGGCGCGCCGGCGGCCAGGGGATTGGGAAACCCATACGCGGCGCCGCGCAGTTGGGCTGGCGCCTGCGGCCACACCGCCCCGCCGTAGCCGTCCGTGGATGCAACGACGGATGCCATGGCGACTTCGTCCGGCACTTGCGACCCTTTTTTCAGCAGGGGCCTGTCGGCGTAGACGATGCCGTCCAACCGGCAGGGATCGCCCGGGCAGGTCTGGCTGCGAGCGATGTGGATGTCCGCGCCGAAACCCAGCGCCGACTGATTGGGAAAGTCGGCGGGCAACAGCCCCTGGGCGCTCAATTCCGCCAGGCTGGGTCGCAGGGCCTGCGCGAACAGCGGCTGGCCTTCGCCATCCAGAGGCGGCTTGCCTTCGGACAGGGCCTCGGCATGCCGCGACAGCATCTGCGTCACTGCCAGGCGGATTTGCGTCATCCAGACGCCCGTGGACCGGGCCGCGGACGCTTCGATGCGGTGAACGACTTCGTTGGAGGCCCAGATGGCCACGGCGGTGGTGATGGCCAGCGCCAGCGCCATGCCGATGAGCGAAAAGCCCCCCTGCCGCCGCCGGACGGCGGGCGGCCGCCGGCGCCATGCCGGCACGCCTGGGGCGCAGCGAGGCGCGCTCATCTTGCAGTGAAAACGAAAGTGTTCACGTCGCCCTGGCTGCATTGCGCCTGCGCCTGTGCGGCGCGGTACGGCGTGGCGGGAGTGGCGATCGAGTCCTTGACGACCTTGGCGCCGCTGCTGCCGCTGATGGAAATGATTTCGGAGACCCGCTGCAAGACGGACGCCAGCGCCGGGCAGGCGGCATGGCTGACGTTGGTGAGCGTCAGGGTGAACGCGGACCCCATGCCCGCCCCGTCAACGGAGGCCGGTTCAACCTGGACCACGCCGCTGCCGCTGGTGCCGCTGCCTCCCAGGCCGTGGGCCACGCTGGCCGCCGCGCCCGTTCCCTGCACCGACAGCACGGTGGAGTCGCGCAGCGAGTTGGCCAACGCACCGGTATCCAGGCCGGTGTAAGGCGTCACGCCGCCGCCCTGGGCGTTGATTTTCATGCTGGCGACGAAGCGCTGCAGTTCTTCGCCTACCTTCGGCACCTTGTTTTCTATGACGTAGCCGCCAATGGCCGGGATGCCGACGATCGCGATGAGCAGGACGATCGCCGTGACGATGGACACCTCCATCAACGAAAACCCCTGCTGCTTCCACCGGGCGCATCGGAAAACTCTGACTCTTTTCATGAAGATCCTCTTTGATAAAAGCGCGCGGCGAGCCGCGCAGTTGCCGCCAACCGGCGATCCACTACTGGCTGGCATAAAAATTGGTCAACGCCAGGCGCAGCTCGTCGATCACCGCGTAGTGCCACAGCGTGATGCCCAGCACCGTGGACAACGAGGCAATCAGCAATGACCAGCGCAGCACCATCGCCTGCCGCCGCACTCGGGCCAGCAGGCGGACCTCCACGCGCTGGCGCACGCGGGCCAGACCCGGCTCGACGCCCAGCGCATCCATCAGGTCCGCCATGTACCACCAGGTCTGGGCATCCAGCAGACCAGTGCCGAAGATTTCCGCGCCGCTGGCGCCGCCGTCGATCCGGCTCAGCATGGCCTGCAGGTGCGCCAGCAGCCACGGCGAGGCGTCGCGCGCCTGCACGGACAGCGCGTGTCGCAAACGCGTGTCGGCTGCGCCGTGCTGTCTGATGAGCACGGCCAGCAGCGATAGAAAGCGGATCGCCTGAAAATCGCGATACAACCGCCAGAGCAGCCAGCGGTCGAGCACGGCGCGGATATCGCCCGTGAAGTTGGCGAGCGACCAGAGCGCCAGCATGACCGCGCCGAATATCAGGACAACCCACAGCGCAAGCCATTGCTTCAAGCCGCCGGCCAGCGCGAACAGGCCACGCGTGAGCGGCGCGTAGTCTTCGGCGGGCACGGCCTGGAAAACCTGCTGCAGCCTAGGCACGCTGAAAAACGGAATGGCGCACAGCAATGCGAAAGCGACGATGGCGGCGATCACGCCCGTGGCCGCCGCCGACAGCAATGCCGACCAGGCCTCGGACGCCAACCTGACGGCGCGCGCCAGATCGCGCAGTGCAGCGGCCAGATCGCCGCCTTCCTCCTGCACGCAACTGAGCAACAGGCATTCGCCGTGCGGCAGCGTGTCAGACCACGCAACGCCCAGGTCGCCGCCTGCGCCCAGATAAGCGGCGGCCCAATGCTGGCAGAGGCGCCCGCGCACGGTGTCGGGTCCGTAGCGGCTGGCGTCGTCCTCGAAGATGTCGCGCAGGCTCTTGCGCCCTTGCGTGCCTTCGACGACATCGGCCAGGTATTCGTAATAGTCCGCACGCTGCGCGCGAAATCGCAGCGCATCCAGCCGCAGCCGGTGCTGGCCGGCCGACGACGCAGACCAGCGCGATGCGCGCGCTATGACGTCAGCCATGACGGACTCCCTTGGACACGGCCGCGCGGGTCGGCGCAGGCGCTGCGGCCAGCACTGAAACGGCCGACACCGAACCCAGCGTCGGCAAGACGGGCAGTTCGAAGCGGCGCAACAGCGTGCGCGGATCGATTTCTCCGAGGCTCGTCCGGTACAAGGCGCAATCCAGCGCCCGCGCGCCGCGCAAGGCGGCATCGCGCCAGGCGCCGCCTATTGCGGGCTGGAACTGCTGCTTCAAGCCGTGGTTGTCGCGCCGCCGCACTTGCTCAAGAAAGCCCTGCACGCGATCCGGCTCGATCATTTCGGCCGCGACACTGCGTCCCGCCGTGCCGTTCAGTTCCGGCATGTGGTCGCGCCGGCACGCGGGGCAGCCCGCCTCGTTCCTGACCTTGAGCGACGCCGCGTCCAGGTCGTAGGTGTCTTGCATCGCGCGCACCCAGCCGCGCCAGTCCCAACCTTGCGCCTGCCGAGCCGGGACGCCCGACCACAGGCTGTCCACCGGTAGCGCGCAACCGGGGCACAGGCGTGGCAGCAGGGTCTGGTAGATGAGCAGTTTCAGGATGCCGGGCGAAGCCAGAAACTCTCGGGACACACCGATGGCGTCGGAGGCCAGGCGTTCGGGAATCATTGCGGCCGACCCGGCGTGTGTGGTGGCGTACAGGCTCACCCCCGAACTGGCGAGGTCCATGAAGGCGCGGCCCGTCTGGATATCGCGGACCTCGCCGATCAATAGGTCGTTCATGGCCGAGCGCTTGATGGTCTTGAGCTTGGCGTCCAGCGTGGGCCACGCCGCGTCCGCCAGCGCGCCGCTCAACGTGTTCTGCAGCGCGTTGCCGATGTGGTATTCCACGGGATCTTCAAGCGTGATGACCTTGCGTGTTGGCGAGATGCCTCGCATCAGCGCGGCGATGGTGGTGGACTTGCCCGAGCCGACCACACCCGCCAGCACGATGGCGCCGCCCTCGCGTTCGCGCGCCCGCAGCAACGTTTCGGCCTGCGCGGGCAGGTAACCCAAGGCCAGCAGGTCGCCGTTGACGGTCGCGTCCAGCCGCAGGATCCGCAGGCACACCGAAGGCCCCGCGTCCGCGGCCAGGGAGGCCCAGCGCAACACGATGGGCGCGGCGTCCACGGTCAGAGAAATGCGCCCCTGTTGCTCGAGCGCCGGATCGAACACCGCGCCGTTGCCGCCGCGCACGTCCATCCACGCCACGGCCAGGACCTCGAGCAGCGTGGCGCTGGAAAGACCCGCGAACCGCTCGGCGCCGACATACTCGCCGTGGATGGTATAGCGGATGTCGCCGCCGTCGCGCCGCTGGTCCACGTTGATGTGCACGTCGCTGGCGCCCTGCACCACACCCCAGCGGATGATGTCGAGGAACAACGCAGCCAGCGCCGAGGCGCGTTCGGCCGGGTTGGCCTTTGCCAGGCGCCCCGGTCCGGACGCCGTGTACTGGCCTCGCGCGATCATCAGCAGAAGAGGCGCGGGAACGACGTAGCGCGCGGGCCGCGCCATGCGGTAACCCGCTGCTTTCACCATCCGTTCGACCTCATCGATCTGGTCGCCAACGGTGTATTCCTTGACGGCGAAGATCGCAGCCTGGCCGCCTTCAAGCAACACCGGGCAGAGGCGGCCGGCCAGCGCCGCCAGATCGAACTGGCGGCTCAGCGCGCGCACGAAGGCCGGCTCCATGCCAGCGATGTCTTCAGGCGTATGCAGTTCGGGCGGGCAAGCAGGCATTGCCGAAGCGGGCAAGGTGTGCATCGGCATCAATGGCCCCTTCCTGCATCCAGACAAGCCGACTGCTCGCGACCGTCGCGCTGCAAGCGCACGCAGGCGCCGTCGACGGCCAGCAGGCGATACGGCGCCACCAGTGCGCCGCCTGCCACGGGATCGGCACGGCCGGCCCGGTAGCGCAGCAAGGTCCCGTTGACGACGATGTCCACGCTCAAGGCGCGCGCCGTGCCGAATATCGCCGTCACGCGGATGTCGTCTGCGCCGTGTGCAACGGATGGCGCCGAGGCGCTCTTCCCTTCGCCCACTCCGCAAAGGCCCGGCACCCGGCAGTCCGCCAATGCGGCCGCGGCATCCGCCCGCAACAAGGTGCGGACGGTCTCGACCTCTGGCCAGGGTTGGGGCGTCTGCGCGTGATCCACGGCCCGGGCTTGGCCTGCCGAGACCGCCGCGGCGCTCAGTGCAATGCGGGCCAGCATGTGCCCGACTGCGCGTCTGCGCGGGATGCAAAACTTATTCCTGTTCATAAAGATCCCCCTGCAATTCAGCGACAAGCGCACTCGCGACGAGGCTGGGCCGCGGTTGCGGCTGCACATTCACCACAAGGCGCGACCAGCGGGCAGCAGGCACTGGCCCCGGCAGCAACGCCATGGAGCGCAATGGCCCATGCAAGACCAGGCTGCGCCTGCGAACAAGCGGCGTTCCCCATCCGTCAGCGCTGCCGGGCGACGCAACGGCACGCGCCGCGGCAGGCAGCCGCGGAATCAGCGGCACGGCTGGCGACAGCGCAACGGAAGCGAATGCGGGACGCAGCCCTTGCAGCCCCCCTGCCACCCGCGTGTCCACGAGCATCGACGTGGGCAACGCCAGGTCGGCCACACGGATGGGCGCCGACGCCACGCGCCAGGCCAGCGTGGCTTCCTCGAGCGGCTTGAACGACACCTGCCAGCCGGCGGGCAGTAGCGCGTGCAGCCCGTGATTGGTGGCGAGCGGGTGAGCCCTGGCATATACGGCCGCGCAGTCCCATTGCTGCGCGGCGGCCTCGCATTGGGCGCGGCGCAGCGCCCAGCCCTGCACCTGCACAGGCAACGCCGCCACGCTGGCGAGCAGGCGCGTGAGGTCCGTGGCGGGATGGACCGTCGTGCCTTGCAGCATCGCCTCGTACGCATCGGCCATCGGGTCTCGAATCGCGGCGGGCTTTGGTGGGGCAGCCGGTTTGCGCGCGAAAGGGGCGACGCTCGCGTTCCACAACGGTGGCGCGATGGCGGCAAGACCGATGCAGGCAAGAAATAGACGCAGGGCGGCAGGCAGTTCGGCCCAACGCGAAGGCAGCACCGTCAGCGCGGCGCCAGACTCCACCGTCTGCGTCAATGCCGCCCACACCTGATCCGGCGAATGTTCCGTCAGCGACGGACGCTGCGCGAGCAGCGCGCGCTGTTCCGACTGTGCATCGTCCAGCGAATCGAACACCCTGTCCGTCTGCGACAGGACTGCGCCGCCATGTGCGGCAACCAACCAATGGCGTCCATCCGGCAGGCGAACCAGACTATGGCCGCCCTCGGGATACAGCAGGGCGAACAACTGCGCGGCCGATTGCGGCGGCGTGGCGCCCGGTGACCGCGCGCGGCGCCAGGGCCGCGCCGCCCGCCGGCCCGGCCGCCCCCGCCCATACCCCGCGACCATCGCCGGCGATCCGCCCACGACGTAGTGCGTGGCGCGCAGGCGGCGCCCCCGGGATCGCGCGAGCTTGGGGACGTTGGAGCCGATGAGCGCAAACCAGCGCAGGCCAAACGCCAGCACGCGATCCGCACCGGGGCATTCGATCAGCAGAAATTGAGGGGCCCGGTTCACGATCAATACCCTTCCTCGACCTGGGCTGTCACCAGGATGAGGGTGGTATGGCGTTCGGTGGCCGCGCTGTCCAGACCGCCGGCCAAGAGCGGCAAGCCGGGCGCCAGCCGTTGGCGGTCATGCTGATCCTGCTTGCGGTCAAAGCCGGCCACGATCATGGGTTGCCCTGGGCGCAGTTCGATCTGCTGCACCGTGCCACTGCCATCGATGGTGATCTGCTGCACCTGAACCTGATTGGCGCTTTCACCGAACGTGATCGTCTTCAGGGGCTGCGCGACCGCGTTGTCATACGCGATAGAAAGCAGGATCTGCCCGTCTTCCTGGATGTCCGGCACCAGCGTGAGGAATGAACCGACGGTTTCTTCCTTTTGGCTGATGGACACCGCAGGCAGCGACCCATTTGCGCCGGTGGACGTCATGCCGGGCATTGCCGTGCTCTGCACGCGATCGATGTACGAGAACGTGGTTCGCACGGCGTGCGAGACCGGCCGGCGGTTCAAGGTGAGAACCGGGATCTTGCTGTGCCGCACGACCGCCCCCATCGTGCTGAGCGCGGAGACGATGGCCTGCGAGCCTTGGAATCGCCCTTGGGCCGATGCGGCATGAAGCAGGCCCGCGCCGGTGACGGGCACGCCCGGCATGGCCAGTCGTGCCGTTGCGCCCGCGGCCGCATACAGCGCGTTCCAGTCCAGGCCGCCGGCGGCCTCGGAGCTGGCAATGAGGGTGATCTCCTCGAAAAGGAGGCGGACGCGGCGGGTCAGCGCCTTGTTCTCGCGCTCGAGGTAGCGCGCGACCCGGTCCAGCGCGTCGGGCGTATCGGTAACCACCAGCGCGGCCGCGCCTTCCACGGGCTCTGCGATCACGCCGGATCGCGTGAGGAATGGCAGGATGTTTGCGCGCAGGATGGCCAGCGCGTTGTGCTCGCCCGCGGATAGCGTGGTGTTGGATGTGCTTTCGAATCCCTCGCCTTCCGCGCTGCCGGACCGGCCGAGCCGCACGTCGACCTTGCTGGCCAACGTTAGCGCGCGCAGGTCGAAGACGCGCGTTTCGGTGCGGTAGAACTCGAGCGCGTTGTGTTCGTAACGCCAGTGCACCGAGAAGCGTGCGGCCAGCGCATCGAGCAGATCGGCGAGCGGTTGCGGATCCGCGCGCACTTCAATGCGCGCGGGCGCGGCCAAGGCTACTGAGCCGCTGACGGCCAGACGCGGCAGGAAATGGTCTTGGGCAAGCAGCGCGTCCGGACGCACGCGCACCGCGATGCCGGTAGCGGCGGTCAGGCGCTGTGCCAGCGTGGGCAGGTCCGCGTCGTCAGCCAGCATGAGCGTGGTTTTTACGTTCTCGCGCAATGCAGGCGGCAGCACGACCTCGCGCGCAAGCGGTTGCGGCTTGCCCGCAAGCCAGGGCGTGGCGACTTCCTGTGCGGCGGTGCGCGCCTGACGATCGGTCAAGCCGTCGGCATAGGCCGCGTGTCGCGTGGCGGCATCCGCATGCTGGGCGCTGGCCGCGCGCCGCATGTCCGTGACCCGTTCAGTTACCGAACATCCGGCGAGGACACACGAGAGCGACACGCACGCGAGAGCCCGGCATTTGCGCAAACGAGCGGTGCAGGCAAACAGACTGAGGTTCATGCCGCGGCTCCTTTAGGCGTGGCCGCGCGTGAGCACGATTGCGCAAGCGGCACCACACGCAGAACGCGGTTGCCGTAGAAACAAGGTTGCAGGGGCCGGTCCGCCAGTTCGGTTGCGGCAAGCAGGCCGCGCACGGCGGTCTTGAAGTCACCGGGAAATTCGGCCGTGGCAGCCAGCGGAATGTCGACGTCCACCGCCCAATGCTGCGGTTGGAACGTCCAGCCGGCCGAGTCGGCCCAGCGTGCCAGGACGGCGCGCAGCGTGGCGTCGGGCGGCGCCGCGCGGAACGGGGTGGCTTGCGGGGCCACCTGCGGGCCGGCCGGCGCGTGGCCGTCCGATCGCGCGGGCGTGTCAGCCGAAAGCGTGATGGCCGCGCTGGCATCTTGCGGCGGACGCTGCGATGGATCGGGTCCTGCCGCCGTGGACAGCGCCAGGCGGGAGGCGGATGCCGGTTCGCGCGCCGGGTTGGCCGCGGCATGCGCGCGCCGCGCCCGCGCGGTCAACCTGCCGCCGCGAAAGGAAAGCCCATTCCATGCGCCAGCGACCACGACGTAGGGGTCGCGCCGTACGTACGGCAAGGGGTGCTCGCCACCGTCGCCCATGGCGAAGATGGCCGGCAACGGTTGTCCCGGCAAGAACTGCAACCAGGTCTCGCGGCCGTCGTCGAAGACCTGCAGCGGTGCAACGGCGGGATCGCCGGACAGTTGCCAATCGAAGCGGAACCCCTGAGAAGACGGGATGCCGGACTGCCAGGAAGATCCGCCCGCCGCACCGGGGCCCGACCACGAGCATGCGCCAAGGCAAGACAGCCCGGCCGCCAGGAAAAAGATTCGTACCATGCCTCACCGCGAACAAAGGGCGCATCGGAAGCGACACGCATGAGCGGCATGGTGGCCGAGCGCGGAAGGCGCCGCCAGACTGGCATGTACGTAGGGATGGAATCATCCCCACCAACGGCGCTACGAATTCAGGCGCAAAAAAAGCCCGGTCCGAAGACCGGGCTTTGCTTGCTGCGCGTGGCGTGCGGCATTGCTTGCCGCACGGATGCGATCAGCGCTGCGTGGCGATGGTGCGGGCCTGCGCGGCAGCGTTGTTCAGTGCGGCAACGGGCGGCACCTTGCCGTCAAAGGCGTCGGTGAGCTCCTTGTTCAGCACGGGCTCGATGCGATCGTAGTTGGCCATGCGGAAGCCGCGGCTGTTCTGGACGGGCTTGGCGCTCATCGAGGCGACAACAGCCTGCGCGCCCGGGATCTTGCTGTAGAACGACACGTCGGAAGCGCGGAACGCGGCTTCCGTCAGCGGCAGGTAACCCGTGCGCTGGTGCCATTCGGCTGCGACGACCGGCTTGGACAGCCAGGCGAGGAACTGCGCGGTGGCTTTTTCCTGCGCCTGCGGGTGGCCTTCCAGCGCCCACAATGCCGAACCGCTGACGAACGGCTTGCCGCCTTCCTTGGTGACTTGCTCGTAGTAGGGCAGCGGCGCGACGCCGAAGTTCAGCGACTTGGTGGCCAGGAACTGGCCAAACGCGCCCGAATTGGCCGTCAGCACTGCGCATTCGCCCTTGGCGAACAGCTTGTCGTTGGTGTTGTCGCCGGAGTAGGCAGTGAACAGCAGCGAACGCTTCCAGCTCACCATCAGCGAGATGTGGCGCATGTACAGCGTGTCGAACTGCATGGCGGGGGCAGCGGACTTCTTGGTGACCGCATCCAGGCCATTGTTGTTGCTGGTGAACTGCTGGTTGTTGATGGGCGCCAGGTTTTCAAGGTGGACCGCGACCTGGTCGCTGGACGCGTAGGGGCAGTCGATGTCGGCCACGTCGCGCAGCTTCAGCAGTTCAGCCTGCAGCGCGGTCCACGTGCGCGCCGGCTTGTTGGGATCGAGACCGGCCTTCTTGTAGGCGGCGGTGTTGTAGAACATCACGGGCACTTCGGCCATCCAGGGGAAAGCCAGCAGACGGCCCTTGCTGTCGCGCGTGAAATTGCTGGTGGCCGGGATGAACCAGTTCAGGTCCTTGATCGGATACTTGGCCAGCAGTTCGTACAGCGGCAGCACCGCCTTGTGCTGAGCCACGATTTCGGGCGAATGGTTATCGGACAGTTGCAGCAGGTTCGGGCCCTTCTTGGCCTTTACTGCGGACACGGCCTCTTGTTCCAGGGCGGACGGCGAGGCGAAGCCGCGCAGCGTCACTTTGACGTCGTCCTGTTCCTTGTTGTATTGCTTGGCGAGCTTTTCGAACTCGGCCTTGTTTGCGTCTGTCAGGGTGTGCCAGACCTGGATCTCGACGGGTGCGGCATTTGCCACGCCGGCCATCGCCATCGCGGCGCCAAACACCCATGCACGCCGGCTGGCGAACATCGCGCGGGCAACGCCCGCCAATTGCAGTTTCTTCATAGGTTCACAGACCAAGAAAAGGGAATTCCGGTTCTGGCCGCCGTCCACTGATCAGATCGGCCAATGCCCGGCCCGAGCCAACACCCATCGTCCAGCCAAGCGTACCGTGTCCTGTATTGATATACAAATTCGGAATGCGGCTGCGGCCAATGATGGGTACGTTCGAGGGGGTGGACGGGCGCAAGCCCGACCAATAGCTGACGCGCCCGAAATCGAGCGCGTCGGGAAAGAGTTCTTTGGCGAGGCGGGTCAAGGCCTCGCAACGGCCGGTATTCAGACTGCGGGAATAGCCGGACAGTTCCGCCGTGCCCGCCATGCGCAGCCGATCGCCCAAGCGCGAGAAGACGATCTTGTGGCTGCTGTCGGTCAGGCTGACGGTGGGGGTCGCACCCGGATTCAGCACCGGGAAGGTGGCCGAATAGCCCTTTGCCGGATACACGTTGCACGGGATTCCGAGGGGACGCAGCATCGCGGGGCTGAAGCTACCCATGGCGACGACATAGGCGTCGGCCGAGAGCGTGGCATACCGGCCATCGGGCTGGATGATTTCGATGCCCGTGACCGCGCCGCCCTGAGTCAGGAGCCGGGTCGCGCGCGTGTTGTATTGGAATTCGACGCCCGCGCGCGCGCAGTGTTCAGCCAGCGCGACGGTAAAGAGGTGTACGTCCCCGCTTTCGTCCTCGGGGGTGTAATCGCCGCCCACGATGGTGGCGCGATGCGGCGCCAGCGCGGGCTCGATGGCGATGACTTCGTCGGCGGTCACGACACGGCGTTCCACGCCGAAGTCGCGCATCAGGCCGGCGGCGCGCTGCGAGTTTTCGAATTCGTGGGGATCGCGGTAGAAATTCAGGATGCCGCGCTCGAGGTGGTCGTACTGGATGCCGAGTTCGGTGCGCATCCCGCGCAGCGTGGCGCGGCTGTATTCGGCCATGCGAACCATCGCCCGGATGTTGGGAGCGAGCCGGCTGGGAAGGCATTCGCGCAGGAAAGCCAGCCCCCACATCCATTGCCGCCAGTCGAGTTGCGGGCGGAACAGCAGCGGCGCGTCGTCGCGGAACATCCACCTGAGCAGCTTCATCGGCGCCTGGGGATTGGCCCAGGGTTCGGCGTAGGACACGGAAATCTGCGCGCCATTGGCAAGGCTGGTTTCCTGTGCGGGACCGGTGCAGCGGTCAATGACCACGACGTCATGACCCGCCTGGCTGAGCCACCAGGCGCTGGAGATGCCGATAATGCCGCTACCCAATACCGCTACTTTCATGCCTGCATCGCTCCTTGCATGCCGGTTGCGTGCGCGGACCCGATGTCCGCGTACCCCCGGCAGGCCGCTGCCAAAGCAGTTTACCTTGCCGTTTTGCAGCCGCCTAAGTAATAAAAAAACATATTACTTACGACCCGGCCTTCGCCAGATCGGCCTCGGACGTGAACGCGTCCGCGTAGAACTCTTCGGGTGGCAGGCCGTTCTGCGCGCTGAACTCACGGCGCGCGGCATCGACCATCAGCGGGGTGCCGCAGGCATAGACCTGATGCCCGGACAGGTCCGCGATGTCTTGCATCACGGCTTCGTGGACAAAGCCGGTGCGGCCGGTCCAGTTGTCTTCCTGCAGCGAGTTGGACACAACCGGGACGTAACGCAAGTTCGGCAGCTGGGCCGACCAGGACTGCGCCAGCGCGTCCATGTAAAGGTCTTGCGGACGGCGGCCGCCCCAATACAGCGCGACGGGCCGGGTGATGTTCTTGTGGATCATGTGTTCGACGATCGCCTTGACCGGCGCAAAGCCCGTGCCGCTGGCCAGCAGCACGATGGGCTTGTCGCTGTCTTCGCGCAGGAAGAACGATCCGAAGGGCCCTTCCAGGCGCAGGATCTCGCGCTCCTTCATCTGCGTGTCGCCGGCGCCGAACACGTGATCGGTGAAAAGCCCGCCCGGCATGTGCCGGATGTGCAGTTCCAGCGGGCTGCCGGTGTGCGGCGCGCCGGCCATCGAATAGCTGCGGCGGCGGCCGTCCTTCAGAATGATTTCGACGTACTGCCCGGCGTAGTAGCGGAACTGCTCGGAGGCCGGCAGTTGCAGCTTCAGGACCGTGACGTCCGGCGCCACGCGCTCCATGGTCTGGACACGCGACGGCAGCTTGCGGATCTGGATGTCGCTGGCCAGCCGGACTTCGGTGGACTCCACCACGAGGTCGGACTCGGGGCGGGCCTGGCAGAAGAGCGTGTAGCCGTCGGCCAGTTCCTCGGGCGACAGGATCTGCGCGGGGTACTGGCCGGCGTCGAACTCCCCGGAAACCACTTTGCCCTTGCAGGTGGAGCACGCGCCGTTGCGACAGCTGTAAGGCAGGACGATGCCCGCCGCCAATGCGGCGTCGAGCACGGTCTGGCCGGGCTCGACCGGGAATTGATGCTTGCTGGGTTGAATGATGACCTGGAAGCTCATGATGAAACGGTTCAGAGGCGACGAAGCGCTATCCGGGTATGCCGGAAAGGCGCCCCGCCCGGCCCGGCGTCATGCCGGGAACTTGCGGATTTCCTTGACGCGGTTGGCGTCGTCAACCAGCACCACCTGGGGCTTATGCGTGGCCGAATCTTCTTCGGACATGGGGCCGTACGTGCAGATGATCAGCAGGTCGCCCACCTGCGCCCGGCGCGCCGCCGCGCCGTTCAGCGAGATGGCGCCGCTGCCGCGCGCAGCCTTGATGATGTAGGTGTCGAAGCGTTCGCCATTCGTCACGTTGTAGAGTTCGATGCGTTCGAACTCGCGCATGCCGGCAGCGTCGAGGAGGTCTTCGTCGATGCCGCAAGACCCTTCGTAGTGAAGGTCGGCTTCGGTGACCGTGACGCGGTGCAGCTTTGCCCGCAGCATGATGCGTTGCATAAAAAATTCCTGGTTCCGCGGCCCGGACCGCGAAGTGTTGCATGGTTGATGCCCGGCATCCGGATTTGCCGTCGAAAGCCGGTATTCTATAATTTTTGCCGCAACGGGACGGCCCGTTGCTGCGCACAGTCAAACGGTTGGCGCGTTTTCCGGGGACGACCCCATTTATGCCGGCGGCTTGCCGGCAGCGTAACTTGGGAGTCGTGAATGACCTGGATCATCCTGGTATTGGCCGGCCTGTTCGAAATCGTCTGGGCCGTCGGCCTGAAATACACGCACGGATTCACCCGGCTGTGGCCATCCGTTGGCACCGTGGCCGGCATGCTGGCCAGTTTCTGGCTGCTGGCCTTGGCCATGAAAACCCTGCCGCTGGGCACCGCCTACGCCGTGTGGGTAGGGATCGGCACGATCGGCGCCTTCGTGGCAGGCATCGTGCTGTTCGGGGAATCGGCGAACTGGCTGCGCATTGCCAGCGTTGCGTTGATCGTGCTGGGTCTGGTTGGCCTGAAGCTGTCCACGCCATAAGGCTCAGGCCGCTCAAGGCATAAGGCTCAGGCCTAGCCCAGGCCCATCGGGGCGGCGCGTCAGAAATCCAGTTCGATCTCGACCGCGTCGCCCACCTTCAGCCTCGCGCCCGCCGGCGCATCCAGAATGGCGTTCTGGCCGAACACCACCCCGATGTCCAGATTGCGGTAACCCGCCAACGTGCGGCCCGGCTCCTCGTACTGCCTGGCCGTGCGCTGGTCGATGTCGGGAATCGAGCAACGCGTGCACGGCTTGACGAACGCCATGCGCACGCCCGCCGCCGTGATCATGGCGGTGTGGTCTTCTTCGAAGGCTTCCCATTCGCCTTCGACCACGATGTTGGGACGGAAGCGGTCCATCGGCACCGGATCCGCCCCCTTGGCCTTCAGGCGGCCATTCAGGTCGTCCAGCGACGCCTGGTTGGCGATCAGCAGCGGAAACCCGTCGGCAAATCCGAAGCAGTGCTCGCCGACGAAAGCGTCGGCCAGGTCGGGGTGTGCATCAACCCAGCGTGACACCCAATCGGGCTTGGCGTCGCGGCGCGCCGCGGCGTCCACCTTTAGCAGGCCGCACGGGGTCTGCAGAAACTGGGACAGCCACTGGGCGGCAGCCTCGCTTTCGCGCCGGGCCGTGGTGGTGTCGCTCCAGACGCCAACCGAGAGCGCCTCGCCGTGCAGACCCGACCCGTCCAACGCGATGTCCAGGTCCGCCATGCCGGGCGCCGACAGCCGCAGCGCGTGCGCGGTGAGCGCCGTGCGGATGAGCGCCATGGCTGGCCATTGCCGCTGCGTCATGAACTGGCCCGCCGCGTCCACCACCATCCAGCGCCGGTCATTGGCCAGCCCCGCCCGGTCGATGGGCGATTCGGTCAGGTCGATGCCCGCGCAGGATTTGACGGGATAGATATGCAGGCTGAGGATGCGGGCGGACATGGCGGCGATGGCTCAACGGGTGACGGATGCCGCAGAGAATACAAGAAATGCGGCACGCCGGGCCGCCCGAAAGAGACAAAAAAAGCCCGGGACAAGCCCGGGCCAGATCAGGTGGCGGTTGCTCAGCCGCCCACCAGCTTCAAGGTGTCAAGCGGGGTCACCGCCTTGAACCCCTTGCGCGTCGCGATGTGCTCGGGACGCGGGGTCAGCCCGTACTTGGGCGGATTCAGGGTGTTCTCCATGCTGTTGTAGACCATGAAGACGTTGGACCGCGGCCACGGCGAAATGTTGCTGTTCGAGCCGTGCATGGTGTTGCAGTCGAAGAACACCACCGAGCCGGCCTTGGCCGTCATCGTGCGGATGCCGCCCTGCTCCACCAGCAGTTGCAGGCTGACGGGATCCGGGACCCCGTACTCCTGCTTCTTCAAGGACTGCTTGTAGTGCTCGTTCGGCGTCTCGCCGACGCACGAAATGAACTGGCGATGCGAGCCGGGCACCAGCATCAGCGGGCCGTTGCACTCGTTGTTGTCGGTCAGCAGCACCGAGCAGCTGAGCGCGCGCATCGACGGCATGCCGTCCTCGACGTGCCAGGTCTCGAAATCGGAGTGCCAATAGAACTCCTTGCCCTTGAAGCCCGGCTTCATGTTGGCGCGCGACTGGTGAATGTAGACCTCGGAACCGAGAATCTGGCGCGCCACGTTGACCAGGCGCGGATCCCGCACCAGGCGGGCCAGCATGGGATTGAGCACGTGCACCATGAAGATGGAACGCACGGCGTTGCTGCCCGGCTCGGTGATGGCCTCTTCGCGGCGCACAATGGACGGGTCGCGCGTCATGCGCTCGACCTCGGCCGACAGCGCACGCACTTCGGCCTCCGAGAACAGGTCTTCCAGCAGCAGGAAACCGTCGCGGTCGTACTGGCCCACCTGCTCGGTGGTCAGCGCGCTAGCGTACTTGCCGTCTTCATAGACGACGGGGTCCTGGCGGGAAATGATGGCGGAACTGCGATCCGTACGGGAGGCGTACGGATCCTGCGCGGGTGAGATCATGCGTACCTCCTTGTTCAGGCCGCGACCGCATCGGGTAGCGCGTAGACACCTTCCTTGTCGTGCACTTCCTGGCCGGTCAGCGGCGGGTTGAAGACGCAGATGACGCGCAGCGGCTCCTTGCCGCCGCACAGCCAGTGCTCGTCGTGTTCGTTCAGGGCGTAGACCACGCCGGGGCCCAGGTCGTACTTCTTGCCGTCGGCAATAGTCTCGATCGAACCGTCGCCCTCGATGCACCACACGGCCTCGAGGTGGTTCTTGTAGTGAATGTGGGTGCGGCCGCCCGGAAAAATGGTGGTCTCATGGAACGAGAATCCCATGCCATCCTTCTTCAGCAGCACGCGGCGGCTGACCCAGGTGTCGGTACGGACTTCGTCGGCGGTGCCGATCACATCTTTGACATTACGTACGATCATTGACGTTTTCCTCCAAATTTCAGGATGCGGGCGGACTGCCCCTCATCGGCCAGCGCTTCTGCCACGCTGGCCTCGATCAGATCCAGGCCCTTGGCCAGCAGCTCTTCCTCGATCGTCAGCGCGGGCAGCAGCTTGAGCACTTCATCGTGCGCGCCCGACGTTTCGATCACGACGCCCTTCTTGAAGGCGCATTGGGCGATGCGGTTGGACAGCGCCGGATTGCCGTTGGAAACCAGGCCCTGGATCAGGCCGCGGCCGCGAGCCGACAGGCCGGCATTGGGGTAGCTGTGCACCAGGTTTTCCAGCCAGTCGCCCACCAGGCGTTCCTTGCGCTGGATATCAGCGGTGAACGCGGCGTTGGTCCAGTAGGTTTCCAGCGCCTGGGTCGCGGTGACGAACGCGAGGTTGTTGCCGCGGAAGGTGCCGCTGTGGGCGCCGGGCTTCCAGATGTCCAGCTCGGGCTTCATCAGCACCAGCGACATCGGCAGGCCGAAACCGGATAGCGACTTGGACAGCGTGATGATGTCCGGACGGATGCCGGCGGTCTCGAAGCTGAAGAACGTGCCGGTACGGCCGCAGCCAACCTGGATGTCGTCCACGATCAGCAGCATGTCGTGGCGCTTGCACAGCTTTTCCAGTTCCTTGAGCCAGCGCAGCGTGGCCACGTTGACGCCGCCCTCGCCCTGCACCGTTTCCACGATGACGGCGGCCGGCTTGTCCATGCCGCTGCTCGGGTCTTCCAGCATGCGTTCCATGTAGGCCATGGTGTCCACGTCCGGACCGAAGTATCCGTCGTAGGGCATGAACGTCGTGTTGCCCAGCGCGTAGCCGGCGGCGTCACGGAACTTCATGTTGGCGGTCGCGGCAAGCGAGCCGCCGGTCACGCCATGAAAACCGTGCGTGAACGAGATCACGTTGGGACGGCCCTTGACCTGGCGCGCGATCTTCAGCGCGGCTTCGACGGCGTTGGTGCCGGTCGGGCCGGTGAATTGCAGCGTGTATTGCCAGTTGCGCGGCTTGAGCAGCACGCGATCCACCGTCTCCAGGAAACGCTTCTTCGCGCTGGTGGCCATGTCCAGGCCGTGGACGACACCGTCCGCCTGCACATACTCCAGCAGCTTTTCCTTGAGAACAGGATTGTTGTGGCCGTAGTTCAGCGTGCCTGCGCCGCTGAAGAAGTCGATGTATTCGGCGCCATCCTCATCGAT
Source organism: Achromobacter sp. SLBN-14 (assembly GCF_006715415.1). Classification (NCBI taxonomy): domain Bacteria; kingdom Pseudomonadati; phylum Pseudomonadota; class Betaproteobacteria; order Burkholderiales; family Alcaligenaceae; genus Achromobacter; species Achromobacter sp. SLBN-14. Next base: position 476,870 of record NZ_VFNE01000001.1, read on the forward strand.
GAGCGTCGAGCCCCGGGCCTGATTGAATATCACGGGAAACGACCGGATGTAGCCCCGCACCTCAGACTCCATACGGTCAAAGATCTTCAAGTCCATGATTAATCCTCCCTTTTCATCTCATAAATTGACGGACGGCCTGATCCACCCGGGTGCGGCAAGCGCACCCGGACAGCAGAATCGTCCCGGTAAACCGATAAGACCGTCAGGCCTGTACCACCCCTACGGGGATGGCAAGGCGAACGGGCCTATCCTCAAGAGCATCTCGTCGTCGTGATCCGCGCCGCCGAACAATTGCCGGTCGAAGAACGGCTGTTCGGAAACGTGGGCGCCCACCTCGGCGGCCAAGCCGGCAAAGGTGCGGCGCGAAGCCTGGTTGTCAGGCCCCACCGTGGTTTCAAGATAGCGGACATGCGCCAGGTTCTTGCGCTGCAAGAGTTCCCGGAGCATGGCGCGGCCAAGGCGTTGGCCGCGTGCGCGGGCGTGCACCGCAACCTGCCAGACGAACAGAACGTCGGGGCGGGACGGGTCCACATAGGCGGAAATAAAACCGTTGATACGTCCTCCGGCGCTTTCAGCCAGGACGCAGGTGTCGCGAAAGTGCTCGCACAGGAGCAGGTACGCGTAGAGGGAATTCAGGTCGAGTGGCGGGCACTCGGAAATGAGGCGGTGGATCGCGGCGCCGTCTTTGCGGTCGGGCAGACGCATGGTATGGGTCTGCGCGCTGACCGCCGGCGCCACGGCACTTGAGAGTGTGGGGGTGTCCAGTTCGTTTTTCTTCATGCGACGATTCCTGATTCTGGTGGTGCCCCGCCCGTGGGCACTTCTAGGATGGGCGACGACACGTCTCCATGCGTGTCGACTGCGGCCTGACCTTCCTGTTCCATGAGCGTCACGATGCGCTCCAGGGACAGGGTGATGGTGGCCTGTTCCAATTCCGGCAAGGCATTGAGCGCGTCAGCCAGATGCTTTTGCAGCGGCGACGGCGCGCCTTGCGCCAATTCACGTCCCGCCTCCGTGGCGGTGACAAATACGATGCGGCGGTCTTCACGGCCCCGCTCGCGGCGGATCAGCGCCTTGTCTTCCAGCCGATCCAGGATGCCGACCACCGTGCTGGGGCTGACGTGCATCTCGCGGCTGATCGCCGTGGCCGTCATGGGGCCATTGGCGATCACGGTGCGCAGGCACATCAGCTGCGGGGCAGTGATGTGGCTGACCGCGGACAACTGTCGCGAATGCAGCGCGATCGAACGCGTGATGCGGCGCAGGGCTCGCAAAATGCGCAGGTCGTACTGCTGAGATATTTCGGATTTCGCGGCGTCAGTCATGGTTGCGAGTGGTTCGGACAAAATCATTTCTACACGAATGATATGCGCCCGATTTATTCGAGTCAAACAAAAACCCCGGCACGATGTAAATAAATGAACGCTGATTTGGCGAGGATGACGGCACTATGACTGGACTTGCCGCGTGGCGGATCCAGCGTGGATGCGGCTCAGCGCGCGGTCGCCCCTAGGTCTTACCCGGATAAAAAACATATGTTTTGTTCATGATGTTTTATTTATCATATGTTTTTACGCGAACGAACGACGCTGCCCTCTCATGCCCCTGCCCTCCTCCCTGCTCGCTGCCCTCCAGGAAAAGCTGGAACAACTGCCGCCTGAATTGCAGCGGGCGGCGCAGTGGGTGGTGACCAATCCCGCGCAGGTGGGGCTGTGGTCGATGCGCCGGCAAGCGCAGGCGTTGGGCGTGGCGCCCGCCACGATGTTGCGATTGGCCCGTGCGGTGGGCTACGCCAGTTACGAGGATTTCCGCCGGCCGTTCCAGGACGCGCTGGCGGGACGCGACGAGCCGGGAATGCGCGACCGCGCCGCCGCCCTGCAGGCCGCGTCAAGCGACAACCCGGAACCGGGCCCGGGCACGTTGACTGACGTCCAAGTCCAGGCCCTGTCCTCGGTCTGCGCGCTGAACTCGACGCAAGCGTTCGACGCGGCCGTGCAGACCCTGCTGGATGCGCGTCAGGTCGGCTTTTTGGGAACGCGCTCGGCCTTCGGCATCGCGTTCCAGATGCGATATGCCTATCAGCTCGTGCGCCGCAACAGCGTCCTCATTGACGGGCTGGGCGGCGCGCCCGCCGAGCAGGCGGACAACCTGGGCGCGGGCGACGCGCTGATCGTCATCTCGCAGGCGCCCTATCCCACGGCCACCGTCCAGCTCGCGCGCCAGGCGGCCCAGCGCGGCGTGGCGCTGGTGGCGCTGACCGACGATCCGCTCTCGCCGCTGGCGCTGGACGCCTGCCACACCCTGCGGTTTGACCCGCCCGACCGCGACGGGGTGCGCGCGCAGCCCGCGCGCCAGGGGCCGGGCTCGTTCTTTCACACCACGGCCGGACTCTTGGGGCTGGCCGAACACCTGATCGCGCGCCTGACGGCCCGCGGCGGCCAGGCCGTGCTGGACAGGCTGGCCGAGGTGGAACAGCGCCTGCAAGCCGACAACGTTTACTGGAATGGCGCGCCCGCGCGCCGCCCGGGCCGGGCCTTCGGGCCGGCAACCTCCTCAACCTGACCCAGGAACTTCGCAGCATGAGCCAAACCCGCGTCCTGCATCGCTCCCTACGCCATACGCCTGCCGTCGCCGTGCGCGGCCAGGGTGTCTGGATCCATGACAGCGCTGGCCGCGCGTATCTAGACGGCTCCGGCGGCGCGGCAGTGTCGTGCCTGGGGCACAACCACCCCGACGTCCAGGCCGCGCTGCACGCGCAGGTGGACGCGCTGGCCTATGCCCACACCAGCTTCTTTACGACCGAGGTCGCGGAAAAGCTGGCGGCCCGGCTCGTGGCCGACGCCCCGGCAGGCACATCGCATGCCTACTTCGTGTCCGGCGGATCAGAAGCGGTGGAAGCGGCGCTGAAGATGGCGCGCCAGTATTTCGTCGAAATCGGCCAGCCGCAGCGCCGCCACATCATCGCGCGGCGGCAGAGCTATCACGGCAATACGCTGGGCGCGCTGGCGGTTGGGGGCAATGCCTGGCGGCGCGCGCAGTTCGCGCCGCTGCTCATCGAGGTCGAACACGTGTCGCCCTGCTATGCCTATCGCGACCAGCACAGCGGCGAAACCGCCGAGCAGTACGGCGAACGGCTGGGCGAGGAACTGGAAGCGGCCATCCAGCGCCTTGGCCCCGACTCGGTGATGGCATTCGTGGCGGAACCCGTGGTGGGCGCCACGTCCGGCGCAGTGACGGCCGTGCCCGGCTATTTCCGCCGGATCCGCGAGGTCTGCGACCGTCACGGCGTGCTGTTCATCGCCGACGAGGTCATGTGCGGCATGGGCCGGACCGGCACCCTGTACGCCGTCGAACAAGAAGGCGTGACGCCGGATCTCATCACCATTGCCAAGGGCCTGGGCGGCGGCTACCAGCCCATCGGCGCGGTCATGGCGCAGCAGCACATCGTGCAGGCCATGCAGCAAGGCAGCGGCTTCTTCCAGCACGGCCACACCTATCTTGGCCATGCGCTGGCCTGCGCGGCCTCGCTGGCGGTGCAGGACGTGATCCGGCGCGACGGGCTGCTGGAGCGGGTGCGGGTGATGGGCGCAGGCCTTGCGCAGCGGCTGCAGGAGGCGCTGGGCGACCATCCCCACGTCGGGGACATCCGTGGCCGGGGCCTTTTCATGGGCGTGGAACTGGTTCGGGACCGCGCCACCAAACAGACCTTCGATCCCGATCTGGCGCTGCATGCGCGGATCAAGCGCGAGGCCATGGCGCGGGGGCTGATGGTCTATCCCATGGGCGGCACGATCGACGGCCGCCAGGGCGATCACGTGCTGCTTGCGCCGCCCTTCATCATTTCCGAGGACGAACTGGACCAACTGACCGAACGGTTGACCGGCGCCATCGACGCCGCCATCGCGCAATCGGGCGATTAGACGCCAGCCGTTGAAGCGGGATCGAAAGACCCGCTTTGCGCAGGTTCGGTCAGCCTGGCGCCGCTCGGCGCCAGGGGGGCCAGGCACCGATCGTGAGCGCGCGCAGGAACCATTCGACGGGTCCGTAGGCGTGGCGCCGCAACCACCATGCGGACAGCGGCAGCTGGGCGGCAAAGATGGCCACCGCGACCAGGAATGCGGCCAGGGGCGGCACGGCGGCATACAGCCGCAAGCCCCAGGCCGTGAAGAGGAATGCGCAGACGACCGACTGCATCAGGTAATTGCTCAGCGCCATCCGTCCCGCCGGCGCCAGCCACGCCCCCATGCGCTCGCCCGGCCCCGTGCGCAGCGCCAGCAGGAACGCCGCACCGTACGACAGGCTCAAGAGCGGCGCTGTGAAAAGGCCCACGGCCAATCCCGGCAGTTCCCACACCACGCGCGCCTGCGGCAATGCGCTGGTCGCGTAGGCCGCGGCGCCGGCCAGTCCCGGCAAGAGGCCCAGCGCGCAGAGCAGCCCAAGCGCGCGGCGCGAGCGCCACGGGTCCGCCAGCGCATTGCGCCGCCCCAGCGCATATCCGGCCAGGAACATGGCAAAGACGAAAGGCCCCTGCACGAGCAGCACGGTGAACCAGATGGTTTCCGTGAGCTCCTTGATGTGCTGCGCGATCGTGGTGCCGATGGTGCCGCGATACGCCTCGATGGAGGCCAGCGCCTCGGCCTTGTACAGCGCGGCGTATCCAGCGGGCGCCGGATCCAGGAATGTCAGTGCGCCCAGGATCGCCCACACCGCCGACGCCAGCGCGATCAGCCACAGCGCCACGCGCAGCGCACGGCCCGGATCCATGCGCCGGCACAGCAGCAGCGCGAAGCCCAGCAGGGCATAGGTCACCAGGATGTCGCCCTGGTAGAACAGGATGGCGTGCGCAAAGCCCAGGACAGCCAGCCCCGCCAGCCTGCGCAAAAAGCGCGGCGCGAAGGCGGCATCGGCCTGTTCGGCGGCCGTCATCTGCAGGGTGAAGCTGTAGCCGAACAGGAAGGAAAACAGCAGGTAGAACTTGGTCTCGAACAACCAGGCGATCAGCCAGCGGACCGTCACGTCGACCGGGCGCGAATAGACCGGATCGGCCACGCCCCCGCCATAGAACGGAAAGGCGAACACGCCGATGTTGACCACCAGGATGCCGAAGAGCGCAAAGCCGCGCAGGGCATCGACGTGGGCAAGCCGCGGCCGGACGGCGTGGCCGCCGGTCATGCCCGCCCCCGGATCGCGTGCCGCCGGCGCAACACGCGCGCGCCGCCGGGCCTTTGCTGCGTCAGGCGGCGGGCAGGCCTCAACCCAGCACCGGAGACAGCAACGGCTGCTTGGGCCGCACGTCCAGCGCGCGCCCCTTGCGGGCCCGCTTGCCGACGTAGACCGCCAGGTCCGCACCCGCCAGGATGTCCTCGGTCATCTTGTTGCGGTAGATGCCGGTGGCGCGCAGCCCCAACGTGCCGATCGGCACGGTCTGATCGAGCTTGTCCGCGCCGTCCAGCCCCATCAGGATGGTGCCGCGTCCGCCGCCCGCCAGGGACTTCACTTCGTCCAGGCCGAAGACCAGGAACTTGCCCTTTTGCGACAGCAGCGCCAGTTGCTGGGCACCGGCGAACAACGGCACCGGACGCAGCAGTTCGTCGCCCGTCTCAAGGGTGATGAACTGCTTGCCGGCCCGCTGGCGGCTGACCATGTCGGACAGCTTGGCCGCGAACCCGTAGCCGCCGCGCGTTGCCAGCAGCCAGCGGCTGTCGGCTGAGGCCGCGATCGTGTGGACGATGCGCGTGCCCGATTCCAGGTCGATCATCGTGGTGACCGGCTGGCCGTCGCCACGCGCCGACGGCAGGCCGGACACCGGCACGGAATAGACCCGGCCGTTGTCGCCAACCGCGATCAGCGTGTCGGTGGTGCGGCACTCGAAGGCGCCGTACAGATCGTCGCCCTGCTTGAAGCCGAATTGCGCGGCATCATGGCCATGGCCCTGACGGGCCCGCAGCCAGCCCTTTTGCGAAACGATCACGGTGACAGGCTCGTCCAGCACCTTGGTTTCAAGCACGGCGCGCTCGGCCGTCTCGATCAGCGTGCGGCGCTCGTCGCCATATTGCTTGGCGTCGGCTTCGATTTCCTTGACCAGCAGGCGCTTGAGCGTTGTGGGGTTGTCCAAAAGTTCTTGCAGCGAGACCTGTTCCTTGCGCTTGTCGGCCAGTTCCTGCTCGATCTTGAAGCCTTCCAGGCGGGCCAGCTGGCGCAGACGCATTTCGAGGATGTCCTCGGCTTGCCGTTCGGACAGCTTGAAGCGTTGCATCAACGCGGCGCGGGGCTCGTCGGATTCTCGGATCGTCTGGATGACCTCGTCCACGTTCAGGTAGACGACCATGCGCCCTTCCAGCACGTGGATGCGGTCAATGACCTTGTCCAGGCGGAAGCGCGTGCGGCGCACCACGGTGTTGGTTCGGAACGCCAGCCATTCGACCAGAATGTCGCGCAGGCCCTTCTGGCGCGGACGGCCGTCGGTGCCGATGCACACCAGGTTGACGCTGGCGCTGCCTTCCATGCTGGTCTGCGCCAGCAACGTGTTGACGAATTCGTCGCGGTCGACCCGCGAGGTCTTGGGTTCGAAGACCAGACGAACGGCGGCGTCCTTGCCGGATTCGTCGCGCACCGCATCCAGCAGGTTCAGCATGACTGCCTTGGCCTGCGTCTGCTCCGGCGTCAGGCTCTTCTTGCCCGTCTTGACCTTGGGATTGGTGATTTCCTCGATTTCTTCCAGCACCTTCTGGCCCGAGGTGCCCGGCGGCAGCTCGTTGACGACCAGTTGCCACTGGCCGCGCGCCAGTTCCTCGAACTGCCAGCGCGCGCGCACCTTCAGGGACCCGCGCCCCACGCTGTAGATCTGCGCGATGTCGGCCGCCGGAGTAATGATCTGGCCGCCGCCCGCGAAGTCCGGGCCGGGGATCATGGCGTACAGTTCTTCGTCGGGCAACTGCGGCTGCTTGATGAGCGCCACGCAGGCCTGCGCGACTTCGCGCAGGTTGTGCGGCGGGATCTCGGTGGCCATGCCCACGGCAATGCCCGAGGCGCCGTTCAGCAGCATCACGGGCAGGCGCGCCGGCAGCATCTGCGGCTCTTGCTGGCTGCCGTCGTAGTTGGGCACGAAATCCACCGTGCCCTCGTCCAGCTCGTCGAGCAGCAGCTTGGCGATCGGCGTGAGGCGCGCTTCCGTGTAACGCATGGCGGCGGCGTTGTCGCCATCGCGCGAACCGAAGTTGCCCTGGCCGTCGATCAGCGGATAGCGCAGCGAAAAGTCCTGCGCCATGCGGACCATGGCGTCGTACGCCGCCTGGTCGCCGTGCGGATGGTACTTACCGAGCACGTCGCCCACGACGCGCGCCGATTTGACAGGCTTGGCGCCGGAGCCCAGCCCCATCGCCTGCATGGCGAAAAGGATGCGGCGCTGCACGGGCTTCTGCCCGTCGCCCACGTCGGGCAGCGCGCGGCCGCGCACCACGGACACCGCGTAGTCCAGATAGGCCTGCTCCGCGTAGCGCGCCAGCGTGATGGCGGCGTTGCCATCGCCGTCGCCGCCGGGCGGATTGGAGTCGAACAGGCCGGGTTGATTGGTGTCGGTCATGTTGTATTCAGGTAGACAATTTCATCGAAACGGCGTCAATGCGCCTCAGGCGGACGGGGCCAAAAACTGCGTGTCGGCGACATGCGCGCGCATCTGGGTGCGCACGGCCTGCAGCGTGGAGGCGTCCTGCCCGCGCTTGGGGATGATCACGCCTTGCAACGTGCCCAGGATGACGTAGAGGTGTTCGGGGGTTTCCTCGACCCGCCGCACGTCGGACCACGCCATGTGCCCGGAGGCGGTGGCAGTGGTGTCCGTGACGCCGTCCGGCCCGAAGTCCAGCTCGTGCCGCCCCAGGTAAAGCGTGTCGGGCTGCTTGGCCAGCATGCGGCGCGTGTTCATCTTCACGAGGCCGGGCAGCACATATTCGTACGCCAGGGCCAGCAACGCGAGGATGCCCAGGCCCACCGCCAGGCCCTGGAAATACACCGGCAGCAGCGCACCCCAGTTGGGGCCCTTGCCGTCCCAGGTCTGCCAGATCAGGTAGGCGAGCAAGGCCACGATCATCAGGACGCCGAAGCGCAGATGGGACCGGTATCGGCGGCGGCGCAGTTCCGGCCGTTTGTACACATAGGCGGCGAAATCCGCGTAGTCGTCGGCGGTCAGGTCGACGACCATGCGGGCTTGCCCGGGCACGGTCGCGGTCATCAGATGTCGAGCTCCGCCAGATTGCCCTTTTCCTCGATCCACGCGCGGCGTTGCGAGGACTCGCCCTTGCCCATCAGCATGTCGAACATGCGGGTGGTGTCGTCGGGCGTCTGGTCGCCATAGCCCACCGGCAGCAGGCGGCGCGTGTCCGGATTCATGGTGGTTTCCCACAACTGCTCGGGGTTCATTTCCCCCAGGCCCTTGAACCGGCTGACGGCCCACGCGCCTTCGCGCACGCCTTCCTTGCGCAGCTTGTCCTGCGCGGCCTCGAGCTCGCCTTCGTCAAGACAGTAGATCTTGCGGGCGGGACGCTTGCCCTGCGCCGGCACGTCCAGACGGAACAGCGGCGGCTTGGCGACGTAGACGTTGCCGGCCTCGACGAGCTTGGGAAAGTGGCGGTAGAACAGCGTCAGCAGCAGCACCTGAATGTGCGAGCCGTCGACGTCCGCGTCCGACAGGATGCAGATGCGGCCGTAGCGCAGGCCGGACAGGTCGGGCGTATCGTTGGGACCGTGCGGATCCACGCCGATCGCCACGGAAATGTCGTGGATCTCGTTGTTGGCAAAGAGGCGGTCGCGGTCGACTTCCCAGGAGTTGAGCACCTTGCCGCGCAGCGGCAGGATGGCCTGGAATTCCTTGTCGCGGCCCATCTTGGCCGAGCCGCCGGCCGAATCGCCCTCGACCAGGAATACCTCGGTGCGCGTGGCGTCGCTGGACTCGCAGTCGGTCAGCTTGCCGGGCAGGACCGCCACGCCGGAGCTCTTGCGCTTTTCGACCTTTTGGGCCGAACGCTGGCGCGCCTGCGCCTGCCTGATGGCCAGTTCGGCAAGCTTCTTGCCGTATTCCACATTGCTGTGCAGCCAGAGGTCGAGCGCGCTCTTGGAGAACCCGCCCACCAGGCGCACGGCGTCGCGGCTGTTCAGGCGTTCCTTGATCTGGCCCTGGAATTGCGGATCGAGCACCTTGGCCGACAGCACGAAGCTGGCGCGGGCAAAGACGTCTTCGGGCAGCAGCTTCACGCCCTTGGGCAGCAGGCTGTGCAGCTCGGCAAACCCCTTCACGGCGCCGAACAGGCCTTCTCGCAGGCCGGACTCGTGCGTGCCGCCGGCCGGCGTGGGAATGAGGTTGACGTAGGACTCGCGCACCGCGTTGCCGTCCTCGGTCCAGGCCACCACCCATTGGGCGCCCTCGCCCTCGGCGAAGTTTTCGTGGTCGGCGCCGGCGTATTGAGCGCCTTCGAAGAACGGCACCATCAGCTCGGCGCCCGCCAGGGCTTCGGCCAGATAGCCGCGCAGGCCGTCCTGGTACTGCCAGGTCTTGGTGTCCCCGGTTTTCTCGTTGACGAGCGTGACCTTCACGCCCGGCAGCAGCACGGCCTTGCTGCGCAAGAGGTGGGTGAGCTCGCCCAGCGGAATGTTGGGGCTGTCGAAATACTTGGCGTCCGGCCAGACGCGCACGCGGGTGCCGGACTTCTTGCGGCCGCCCTGGTCGTAAGGCGCCAGGGGCTCGGCGACATCGCCGCCCTTGAACACCAGGCGGCTCACGGCGTTGTCGCGCCAGACGACGACTTCCAGGCGGGTGGCCAGCGCGTTGGTGACGGACACGCCGACACCGTGCAGGCCGCCGGAGAAGGCGTACGCGCCGCCGCCGGCCTTGTCGAATTTGCCGCCCGCGTGCAGGCGCGTGAACACGAGTTCGACGACGGGCGCGTTTTCTTCGGGATGCAGGCCGACGGGAATGCCGCGGCCGTCGTCTTCGACGGACACGCTGCCATCGGCGTGCAGCGTGACCTGGATCTGTTTGCCGTAGCCGGCCAAGGCCTCGTCTGCGGCGTTATCTATGACCTCCTGCACGACGTGCAGGGGGTTTTCGGTGCGGGTGTACATGCCCGGGCGCTGCCGCACGGGTTCCAGCCCCTTCAGGACGCGGATGGACGCCTCGTTGTAACGTGGAGTGGCCAAGTTATCCCCAACATCTGTGGAAAAAAACCGACATTTTACGGACAAGCCTAGATTCTGCGCGGCTCCGGGTGGGATGCGCACGACCTGACCAGGTCCGATTTCGGTAGGATGATGACAGTCACAACCGCCGTTCCGGACTTTGACCGCCCGGATCGCGACAGCTGCGCCGCAACATCCTACACAAAATCCTGCAAACCCTGTTGTTATTAACAGTGGTATGCCTGTTGTTATTGACAGTGGTATGCTTGAGTCCATTCCACAAACAAGAACAACGGCAAGGCGCGTCTTAACGCGCCTTTTGCTGCCGAACCGAGAATCACCATCATGAGCGACCAAATCAAGAACGTCAGTGACGCCAGCTTCGATGCCGATGTGTTGAAATCCGGCCAGCCGGTGCTGGTGGACTACTGGGCTGCCTGGTGTGGCCCCTGCAAGATGATCGCCCCCATCCTGGAAGAAGTCGCCGCCGAATACGCAGGCCGCTTGACGATCGCCAAGCTGAACGTGGATGAAAACCAGGGCACGGCCACCAAGTACGGCATCCGCGGCATTCCCACCCTTATGCTCTTTAAAGACGGCCAGGCTGCCGCCACCAAGGTTGGCGCGCTGTCGAAGTCGCAACTCACCGCATTCCTGGACGGCGCGTTGTAAATCGCGTGCTGTAACCGAGGGCGCCGCCGCATAGGCGGCGCTCATTCAGTACCGCGCGAGCCCGTCCGTGGCGCGCCGCCAGAGCCCTCCTTTACTTTTCCCCCAACACCCACCGCGATGCACCTCAACGAACTGAAGGCGCTGCACGTCTCGCAGCTGCTCGAAATGGCCGCTGGCCTGGAAATCGAAAACGCCAACCGCCTGCGCAAGCAGGAACTGATGTTCGCCATCATGAAGCGGCGCGCCAAGCAAGGCGAGCAGATCTTCGGCGACGGCGTTCTTGAAGTCCTGCCCGACGGCTTCGGTTTCCTGCGCTCGCCGGAAACCTCGTATCTGGCCAGCACCGACGACATCTACATTTCTCCGTCGCAGATCCGCCGCTTCAATCTGCACACCGGCGACTCCATCGAAGGCGAAGTGCGCACCCCCAAGGATGGCGAGCGCTACTTTGCCCTGGTGAAGGTGGACAAGGTCAACGGCGTGGCGCCCGAGGCGATCAAGCATCGCATCATGTTCGAAAACCTGACGCCGCTGCACCCGAATCGCGTCATCCGCCTGGAACGCGACATCAAGAGCGAGGAAAACCTCACTGGCCGGATCCTCGACGTCTTCGCCCCGATCGGCATGGGCCAGCGCGGCCTGATCGTCGCCAGCCCCAAGTCCGGCAAGACGGTGATGATGCAGCACATTGCGCACGCCATCACCACCAACTACCCCGACGCGGTCATGATCGTCCTGCTGGTCGACGAACGCCCGGAAGAAGTGACTGAAATGCAGCGCACGGTGCGCGGTGAAGTCGTGGCCTCGACCTTCGACGAGCCCGCCACCCGTCACGTGCAAGTGGCCGAAATGGTCATCGAAAAGGCCAAGCGCCTGGTCGAAATGAAGAAGGACGTCGTGATCCTGCTGGACTCGATCACCCGTCTGGCCCGCGCCTACAACACCGTAGTGCCGGCCTCCGGCAAGGTGCTGACCGGCGGCGTGGACGCCAACGCCCTGCAGCGCCCGAAGCGCTTCTTCGGCGCGGCGCGCAACCTGGAAGAAGGCGGCTCGCTCACCATCCTGGGCACCGCGCTGATCGAAACCGGCAGCCGCATGGATGAAGTCATCTATGAAGAATTCAAGGGCACCGGCAACTCCGAAGTCCACCTCGAGCGCCGCCTGGCCGAAAAGCGCGTCTACCCGTCCATCAACCTGAACAAGTCGGGCACCCGCCGCGAAGAGCTGCTGATCGCCCCCGACCTGCTCCAGAAGGTGTGGGTGCTGCGCAAGTTCATTCACGACATGGACGAAGTGCAGTCCATGGAATTCATCCTGGACAAGATGCGCGCCACCAAGACCAACGCCGAATTCTTCGACATGATGAAGAAGAAGTAAGCGCACCGTCCGCGCCCACGAAAAAGCCGCCTTCGAGGCGGCTTTTTCGTGGGCGGCTGTCCTGTCCTGCGTCGGCGGCTGCTCAGTGCTCGATGAACTCCGGCATCCGGCGCGGCGAGGAATTGGCCGGCCGGGGCGTCTGCTTGTCCGGTTCCTTGCCCGAGGCGTCGATGGGTTCGATGCGCGGGTCGTCCCAGCTTCCCGTGACGGCGTATTCCATCGTCATCGCGCGCGCCAGCGGCTGCTTGAGGAGCCACTGCGTGACGAACGCGCCCAGGCCGATCAACGGGTTGACCGCCAGCGCGGTGACCATTGCCGCGCCGCTGGCGTCCAGATTGGGAATCACCACCGCCTTCATGTCCCAGCGCTCCTTGACGAGGTTCACGCCGCCCGCCAGGACGATTGCGGCCACCGGACCGTTGATCTTGTAGCCTTCGGTATTCAGCGTGCCGTCGGCCACCTTGACGTTGCCGCGGATGGTGTCGAACGGAAACCCGTCCCGCAGCAGGTTCGTGGGATTGACGTCCAGCCGCGCCAGCCGCTGCAGCGACTGCAGCGACAGCAGTTCCAACAGGCGCGCCGTGCGGGAGTTCACGTGCATGAAGCGGCCGTTGTCCAGGCTGACGACCACATCGCCCACCACGTCGGCGATATCGTGCGTCCACGGCAGGTTGCGCCAGGTCGCCTTGCCCTGGATCGTTCCCTTGCCGTTGGACACGACGTTCTCAAAGCCGATGCGGCTCATGAAGTCGCCGACGTTTTCCAGCTTGAGCACGGCATCGACGGTCAGCCCCCGGTTCGGCCCTTCAAGCCCCCAATTGCCCGTGGCGTTCAAGGCCGCCGAATCATTGGTGATGGACAGCTTGTCCAGCCGCCATTGCCGCCCCCGCTCGAGGTTGGTGCCCGTCACCTGCAGCGCCCCCAGGTTCTTGCCATACAACAAGAATTGATTGGCCTGCAGATCAATCGCGGGAATGTCGGACAGGTCGTTGCCGGAGGCCAGCGCCTTGTCGGCCTGGTTGGAGTCGCCCTCGCCCGCAATGGACAGATGCTTCAGGCGGGCGGTGATCTGCCCGGCGATGGCGCCCTGCGCCTCGCGCCATTCCAGCGTGCCTGCGGCCTGCCGCGATTCCAGTTCGACGCGCCAGCGCGCCGGCGCGGGGCGCGTGGCATACAGCGTCAGGTCATTGAGGGTGTAGCCGCTGGTGTGCAGCGCGCCGGCGGCCAGACTGATGCGCTCGGGCTGCGGCAGGATGGGCTTGGAAGGCGGCCGGCCTTTCGCGGGCGCCACGTTGAATCCCTCGGAGACGGCATCCCAGGCGTCCATGTCCAGTTCGGGCAGGCTGGCGTTAAGGCTCAGTCCGCGCTCCGGCAGGCTGGCAGGCCGCCCGACGCCCAGCGCGCCGCGCGAAAAGTAGGCGGCCGAGCCCTCGGCGGGGTCCCGTTCGAACAAGGCGTTGACGTTATCGCCCAGGCTGGCCGTCAGCCAGCGCCGGTCGCGGGCGCCGCGGTCCTGCGCCGGCGACCATTGCAGCTTTAGCAATTGCGCGGACTTGGCCGGCTTGCCGGCGGGCGCCGGCATGTCGATCGCCATGCCAACCAGGTCGGACTCGGCCGATATGTCGATGGCGCCGCCCTTCAGGTAGAGCAGCCGGCCCTTGTAGGCTGCGCGGCCGGTGAAACGCGACATCGATGCGGCGCGGCTCAACTGCGCCAGCCCGGGCCCCGACAGGGTGCCGTCAAAACGCAGCGCGTCCGTGCCCTGCGCCAGCGTGCCGTAGATGTTGGCGGGTCCGCCCAGGAATTGCGCCCGGATGCCCTTGGTCTGCACGCCCTTTTCTGAAAACTCCAGGTCGCCGTGGATCTGGCTGAGCGGCGGGATCTCGGGCATGAAAGTGAAGGAATTGTCCGAGAAACGGATACGCCCCTGGACCTGGGTGTCATCGGCATTGAGCAGCGGCACCTTCAGGTCGAGCGGCATGCGCCAGTCGCCGGTGCCCTGGGCCTCGTCCAAGGCCCCGTCCAGCAGTTCGCCCAACGGAGAATTCGCGGCCAGCGCCAGATAGGCCGCCACCGGCCCCGAGGTGTCGCCGGTGACCCGCAGTTCCGAGTCATGCTCCATGTTGGGAATGGCCGCCTTCACGGCGCCCAACGTGACGGTGTGCCCCTTGCCAGTGTGCGCCACCGCGCCGCCCGCGCTGTCCAGCGCCAGGCTCACCTTGTCGATGCGGAAACTGCCCGACAGGTTTTCCAGCATCGGCCAGCCCTTGCGGTTTTCGCCCGCCGGCGCGTAGTCGACCTTCGCGCCGGAATACGCGCCGGCGATGACGAATTCGCCGGTGGCGCCCGGCGCACCGAACGGAAAGTCGTCCAGATCCCCCTTGAGCGTGATGGCCGCCGAATGCATCTGGCCGGCAGGCAAACCGGTCGCCAGCCATTCACGGGCGTCGGCGTTCACCTCGAGCGGCAGATAACGGTGGATGGCGGGCATCGAGCCGCGCACCATCGTGCCGCGCACGTCGGCGCTGCCCGCCGCGGTCTTGCCCTCCTTGCGCCACTGGCCTTGCAGACGCACATCCATGTCTTCATTGGCCAGGCGCATCTGGGCCACGTCCACGAACCAGTTGTCCGCATCAGGCCCCTTGACCTGGGCATCGAGCTCCAGGTCGTCGGCCCGCAGCGTCGGCGTCTCGAAGACGCCCGGCAGGGTCACGCGCAGCTGGTGCACCGCGCCCTTGACCGTCACGTCGGCCGCGCCGGGGCTGCGCGCCATCGGCAGGCCATCGATCGTCACGAAATCGCCCGGCAGCGCGGTAATGCGCAACTGGCCCGAACCGCCCTGAAAGGCGGGCCCGTCCGGCGACGCGCGCCAGGACACGCCGCGCGCGGCGACGTCGCTCGTCAATTTGGTGAACTTGCCGTGGTCGAGCTGCCACCACGCGCGCGCGGCGATGCGGCCGGCGACCCGGGGCACGTCGATCCAGGGCGCCCAGGCCAGCGGCTCCACGTCATCGACCTGGGCAAAGATCTGGCCGCTCCAGTTGGCGGGCTTCTTGGCGTCGGCGGCAAACAGGCTGCGGTTGAATTCGCCGCGCAGCTCCAGTTTGTGGGCCAGCGCCGGCCCCGCGGATGCCTGCAGCACGAACCGATGCGAGAGACTGCCGTTGCGCACCAGGAAGTCGACGCCTTCCAACGTAAGCTCGGGGGCCTGGCGCAATTCGTCCTGCCAGCGCAGCGTGGCGTCGCTGACCAGCAGCTCGCGCTGCGCCGCCAGCCAGCGCAGGCCAGGATGGTTCAGGTCGGAAGCGTGGTCGCTGGTATTCAGGTCGATATTCTGGCCAGCAACCCACAGATGGTTTGACGTGTCCCGCCGCAGCATCAGTTCCGGCTTTTCGAGCCGCAGCCGCACCAGGGTGGGCGACAGGGACAGGATGCTGCGCCATGCCACGACCGCGGACACGGACGGCAGGCTCAATACCGGATCCGTCTCGTCGTCGTAGACCTGGACGGCGGCGAGATCGAGCCGGGGATTGAGCCCTTGCCAGTTGGCCTTGATCGCGCCGATCGTTACGCGGGCGCCCAACGCCTGGCTGGCGTAGGCTTCAATCTGAGGGCGCCACTGATCCACCCGCGGGAGGACCCAATAGCGCACGCCCAGAAACCCGATGGCGACAACGCCATAGACGGTCAGCGCGGCCCAGAACAGGCTGCGGAGCACTTTTTTTGGAACAGACACGGATCAGTGGGCAGGAGGAGATGTCTTGCAGTATCGTCCCCACTTATACCTGAAACACGTCCATCCGTCTGCCGCCCTTTGCACCATGTCGAAACCATCACTTATTGCCCCTGCCCTCGCCTGGTCCGGCCATCTGCGCCGCCGTCTGGACGCTCACCCGGATCTGGCCGCGTGGCTGGACGAAGCGGTGAAACAACCCGTCACACCGGCGTTGATGGCGCAATGGCAGAACGAACTGGCCGGCACGGCCGTGACCGCCGCTTTGCCGGTGGATGTCTGCCGCATGGTGCTGCGCAAGCTGCGCGAACGCGTCTTCAGCGTGCTGATCGTGCGCGACCTGTCCGGCCAGGCCCCGCTTGAAGAAGTGGTGGGCGCCATGACCACGCTGGCGGACATGGCGGTGGCAGCCGCCTACCGCAGCGTGGCCGCCGAACTGGCGGCCGTGCACGGCGTGCCGCGCGACCCGGCCACGGGCAAGCCCCAGGAAATGCTGATCGTGGGCATGGGCAAGCTTGGCGGGTGCGAGCTGAACGTGTCGTCCGACATCGACCTCATCATGCTCTACGGAGAGGAAGGCGAAACCGACGGACCCCGCCGCATCAGCCATCACGAGTTCTACGGCCGCCTGACGCGCCGCATGATGCCGGTGCTGTCCGAGGTGGACGCCAACGGCCAGGTGTTCCGCACCGACCTGCGCCTGCGCCCGGACGGCGACGCCGGCCCGTTGGCCTGGAGCCTGGACGCGCTGGAGCACTATCTGATCGGCCAGGGGCGGGAATGGGAGCGCTATGCGTGGCTGAAGGCGCGCCTGATGCCGGCGCAGGCCTTCGAAGACAGCGACAGCGCCGCGCAGGCCCGCCAACTGGAAAGCCTGCGCGTGCCCTTCGTCTACCGCAAGTATTTTGACTTCGATGCGCTGGCCGCGCTGCGCGCGCTGCGCGAACGCATCCGCCAGGACTGGCAGCGCCGCGCGTCGGCGCGCAATGGCATCGACAGCGCCAACAACATTAAGCTGGGCGACGGCGGCATCCGCGAGATCGAGTTCGTGGTGCAACTGGCGCAGTTGATCCGCGGCGGCCGCATGCCGGCGCTGCAAAAGCGCGGCTTGCTGGAAGCGCTGCATGCCGAATGCGTGGCCGGCCTGGTGCCGCAAGACGACGCCCGCCGGCTTGAAGAGGCCTACCGGTTCCTGCGCCGCACCGAGCACGCGCTGCAATATCGCGAAGACGAGCAGACCCATCTGCTGCCCGGCGACCCCGCCCTGCGCGCCGCCCTGGCCGAGGCGCTGGGCATGACGCCCGACGCATTCGAGAGCACGCTGGCCGCGCACCGCGACTTCGTGTCGCAGACCTTCCGCAACGTGTTCCGCATGGTGGGCATGGGCGAGGAAGAAGCGGCGCCTGCCCCCACGCCGGGCGAGGCACCGTCCAGCCAGGAAGAACCCGACAGCGAAAGCGAGCTTACCGACCAGATCCGCCAGGCGTTTGGCGAGGACGCGGACGACCTGCTGCGCCGGGCCCAGACGCTGTCGGGCAGCCACCGCGTGCGCAGCCTGCCCGAAAGCAGCCGCCGCCGCATGGAGGTCCTGCTTCCGGCCGCGCTGCGCGCCGCGCTGCACACGCCCGCCCCGCGCGAGGCCGCGGTGCGGCTCTTCGACCTGATTGAAAAGATTGCGCAGCGCAGCGCGTACCTGGCGCTGCTGGCCGAATACCCGGACACGCTGGCGCGCGTGGCGCGCATGGTGGCCGCCAGCCCCTGGGCCGCGCAGTACCTGACGCAACACCCATTGCTGCTCGACAGCCTGATCGACTGGCGCACGCTCTTTGAACCGCTCGACTTCGGCCAGATCGCCCGGCAGCTGACGGCGGACCTGGACGCTTGCCGCCTGCCCGACGGCGACCCCGACGTCGAACGCCAGATGAACCTGATGCGCGACGTGCAGCGCCAGGCCAGCTTCCAGCTACTGGCGCAGGACCTGGAAGGCGAGCTCACCGTTGAAAAGCTGGCCGACCAGTTATCGGCGCTGGCGGACCTGCTGCTGACCGAGACCATCCGCCGCGCCTGGCCGCTCGTGAACAAGATCGAAGGCGCCGAGCCGCGCTTTGCCGTCATTGCGTACGGCAAACTGGGCGGCAAGGAGTTGGGCTATGCCTCCGACCTGGACCTCGTGTTCCTGTTCGACGACCCGCGCGACGACGCCGCGGAGGTCTATGCCAAGCTGGGCCGGCGCATGTCGTCCTGGCTGTCGACCATGACCTCGTCGGGGCGGCTGTACGAGACCGACCTGCGTCTGCGGCCCGACGGCGACGCGGGGCTGCTGGCGGTATCGGTCGAAGCCTTCGAGGAATACCAGCACAAGCACGCCTGGGCCTGGGAACACCAGGCGCTGACCCGCGCGCGTTTCGCGGCTGGCGACGCCAACGTGGGTGCGCGTTTTGAAAAGATCCGCGAGGACATCCTGGTGCTGCCTCGCGACCCGGCGGCGCTGCGCGACGAAGTGCTGGCCATGCGCGAAAAAATTAATGCCGGCCATCCGAACACCTCGGACCGCTTCGACTTGAAGCACGACCGCGGCGGCATGGTCGACGTGGAGTTCGTAACGCAATACCTGGTGCTGTGCCACGCGGGCACGCACCCGGTGCTGGTGCGCAACCTGGGCAACATCACGCTGCTGCGCCTGGCCGCCGAAGTGGGGCTGATCCCGCCCGAGCTGGCCGCGCGGTCGGGCGACGCCTACCGCACCCTGCGGCGTGTGCAACATCAGTTGCGCTTGCAGGGCGTGGAAAAGGCCCGCGTGGCGCCCGATCAGCTCCAGCCGGAACGCGCCGCGGTGCGGGAACTGTGGACGACGGTGCTGGGGTGACGGCAACTCGTCGTAAAATAAGGGTTTTTCCGCTTTTGCCCCACCGCCATGTCTGAACTCGTCCGCCCCAAACTCGACCTGCCCGCCGGCCGCAGCAAGGTGCTGATGCATTCGTGCTGCGCGCCCTGTTCCGGCGAGGTCATGGAGGCCATGACCGCCTCCGGGATCGATTACGCGATCTACTTCTACAACCCGAACATCCATCCGGTCAAAGAGTACGAAATCCGCAAGCAGGAGAACATCCGCTTCGCGGAGCAGCACGGCATCGAATTCATCGACGCCGACTACGACATGGACAACTGGTTCGACCGCGTCAAGGGCATGGAAGACGCCCCCGAGCGCGGCGAGCGCTGCACGGCTTGCTTTGACATGCGCTTCGAACGCACCGCCCTCTACGCCCACGAGCATGGCTTTGACACCATCACCAGCTCGCTCGGCATCTCGCGCTGGAAGGACATGAACCAGATCAACGGTTGCGGCGAACGCGCCGCCGCACGTTACGACGATCTGATCTACTGGACCTACAACTGGCGCAAGGGCGGCGGTTCGGCCCGCATGATCGAAATCAGCAAGCGCGAGAACTTCTACCAGCAGGAATACTGCGGCTGCGTCTATTCGCTGCGCGATACCAACCGCCACCGCCGCTCGCAAGGCCGCGAGCGCATTCACATCGGCGTGAAGTTCTACGGCAAGGAAGACCTCATCAACGAGGAAAAGCTCTGATCGGCGGCTGATCAAAAAAAAGCCCGGCAGTCCGCGCAGCGCGCGTCCTCCAGGCCCGTCGCGGCGCCCCACGGGGCGCCGCCTTGCTTTGTGGTGCGATCAGTACTGCAATCAGTCCAGCGTCAGCACCGTCGCGCCCGTCGTCTTGCGCGACGCCAGCGCCGTCTGCGCTTCGCCCGCCTGCTCCAGCGCGTAGCGCTGATCGATGCGGACCTTGATCTTCTTTTTCAGCACCAGGTCGAACAGCTCTTCGGAAGCCGATTGCAACTTCTCCAGCGTGTTCACGTGGATGCCCAGCGAGGGGCGCGTCACGTACAGGCTGCCCTTCTGGTTCAGCACGGCCAGGTTCACGCCTGCCACGGGACCGGACGCGTTGCCGAAGCTGACCATCAGGCCGCGCGGCTCGATGCAGTCCAGCGAGGTTTCCCACGTGTCCTTGCCCACGCCGTCATACACGACCGGCACCTTCTTGCCGCCCGTCAGTTCAAGCACGCGTTCGACCACGTTTTCGCGCGAATAGTCGATGGTTTCCCAGGCGCCATTTTCGCGAGCCAGTTCCGCCTTTTCGGGGCTGGACACCGTGCCGATGAGCTTGACGCCCAGGGCCTTGGCCCATTGGCACGCAATCAGCCCGACGCCGCCGGCTGCGGCATGGAACAGGATGGTTTCGCCACCTTGCAGGCGGTAGGTCTGGCGGAACAGGTACTGCACCGTCAGGCCCTTGAGCATCAGCGCGGCCGCTTCGTCAAAGCCGATGCCCTTGGGCACCTTGACGACCTGCAGGGCCGGCACATTGCGGGCCTTGGCGTACGCGCCAATGGGGCTCTGGCCGTAGGCGACACGGTCGCCCTTCTTCAGGTGCTTGACATCGGCGCCCACGGCGGTGACCACGCCCGCGCCTTCAAAACCCAGGCCATGCGGGAGCGGATGGGGATACAAGCCCGTGCGGAAATAGATATCGATGAAATTCAGGCCGGCGGCGTGCTGCTCGATCGTGACTTCGTTGGCGGCCGGCGGCGGCACTTCCACCTCGACCAGCTTCAGGACTTCGGGACCACCGTGCTGCTCGATACGAATTGCCTTGACGAGATTGCTGGCCATGCTGGCCTCCTTTCATTGGAAATAACGCGAATTGACCAAAAATGCAGACTTCACCGGGGGGATTGTTTGCCGTCCTGTCCGGCGGGCGCGCGGGCGGCGCCGCCGCCCATCAACGCAAACACCCCCGCCAGCACCAGGACGGTTCCGCCCATTTGCCACACCGTGATGGGCTCGTCCAGGAACCACGACGCCAGAAACAGCACCGACACCGGCCCCACCATGCCCAGCAGCGACGCGGTAGGCGCCCCGATCAGCGAGACCGCCCACATCAGCATGAACACCGGCACCACCGTATTCAGGGTGGCGTGAATGATCGAGTAACCGTAGACCGCGGCGGGCTGGATCAGCATCGACGGCGGATGCACGACGAAGAACTGGATGATGCAGGCCACGCACGACACGAGCATGGCATAGGCCACCAGCCGCGTCGGGCCAATCCGCTTGATCAGTTCCCCGGAACAGATGAGGTACACAGAATAGCTTGCGGCCGAGCCAAAAACGAACAAAGACCCTAACAGCACCTCGCTGCCCCCGCCGAAGGACAGATCGTGCGCGAACACCAGCACCACGCCCGCGTAGGACAGCACCATGGCCAGCCATTGCCGGCGTTCGATCGGGCGTTTGAACCAGAGGGCCGACAGCAGCACGACGAGCGAGGGAGACAGAAACAGGATCAGGCGTTCGAGGCTGGCGGTGATGTAACGCAGCCCCAGGAAGTCCAGGAAGCTGGACAGGTAATAACCCAGAAGGCCCAGCACGCACACCTGCAGGCGTTCCTTCGTGGTCATCGTCACGATCTCGCCCCGCGCCGCGCGGCGCGACTGGCGCCACGCCACCACCGCGAAGAACGGCATCGCGAACAGCATGCGAAACGCGATCAGCGTGACTGCGTCGATACCGTAGCGGTAGGTGAACTTGACGACGATGGCCTTGGCGGAAAAGAGGATCGCGCCAAGCACCGCCATGGCGATCCCGGCAGCGCGGCTGGACGCCAGCGGGAGCGCCGTAAGCTTGGCAATACGATTCATGCGATGATTTTAAATTCACCGCAAAAATAATTGCACGCCTTCTCTGATGCAATCCGCTTCTTTCGCAGCATGACTCGACACCGCGCGCTCACCTATATCCATCTTGCCGCCGTGCTATTCGGCCTGACCGGCGTGTTCGGCGAACTGATCCAGGCCAGCGCCGCGGTCATCACGTTGGGACGGGCGGCATTCGCGGTCGTGTCGCTGGGCATCTTCGCGCGCATGCGCCGCAAACCGCTGCTGGGCGCGCTTACGCCGGCCCAGTTGTTCGTGCTGGTGATCGCCGGCGCGCTGCTCGCGGCGCATTGGGTCACTTTCTTCATTTCCGTCAAGGTGGGCGGCATCGCCATCGCGACACTCGGCTTTGCCAGCTTTCCCGCGTTCATCACGCTGTTCGAAGGACTCCTTTTCCGCGAACGCGTCCGCCTGGCCGAATGGCTGCTGCTGGGCCTGGTGACCGCCGGCCTGGTGCTTGTCACGCCGTCGTTCGACCTTGCCGACCAGGGCACCATCGGGCTGGCGTGGGGCATTCTGTCCGGCCTGACCTTTGCCCTGCTCGCCCTGAGCAACCGCCGCTCGGCCTCCGGCATGGACCCGATGCAGGTGGCCTGCTGGCAAAACGTGGTGGTCGCATTGGTGATGGTGCCGTTCGCGGTCGGCCAGTTGCCCGCCGTGCACGCGCTGGACTGGTTCTGGCTGGCGCTCCTGGGCGTTTTCTGCACCGGGCTGTCCCATTACCTGTTCGTGTCCAGCCTAACCCGCCTGAACGCTCGCAGCGCGGGGCTTGTCATCGCCCTGGAGCCGGTCTACGCCATTGCGTTCGCCTGGATGCTTTTCAGCCAGCAGCCCACCCCGCGCATGCTGGCCGGCGCCGCGCTGATCGTGGCGGCCATCGTGTGGTCGGGGCTGCGCAAGCAGGCGCCGGCGTCAGAGCAGCCCGCGAAAATACAGCCTTGACAATAACTGACTAGGCAGTAAAATTCGGCGCATGACTGACGCGCCCTCCCAGCCTTCGCCCGTATCCTCCGAGCCATCCGACGCTCCCATCCATTACCGCAACGACACGCGGTGCATGGCGGAAGAGAACGCGGGTTACCTCATCAAGCTGGTCTACCACTCCCTGACCCGGATGCTCGACCAGGAGATGGCGCCGCTCGATCTCACCGCGATGCAATGGCGCCCACTGGCCATGGTGTTCCTGGGCCGCGCCGACACGCCCGCCGAACTGGCCCGCCTGAACGACATGGACACCGGCGCCATGACCCGCGCGCTGGACCGCCTGGAAGCCAAGGGTCTGCTGCGCCGTAACCGCAGCCAGGAAGACCGCCGGGTGGTCAAGATCGAACTGACCGAACTGGGCGAGGCCAAGGCCCGCCTCATCCCCGCCAACATCGCCCGTGCGCTGAATCACCACCTGCGCGGTTTCTCCACCGACGAAGTCACCCAGCTCATGCACTTCATGCGCCGGATGATCGCCAACGGGTCCGCCTCCGGCGCCGCCCCCGAGCGCTGACGCCATACCCCGAGCGGGAGCCGGGGTTTTTATTTGGCATAATCGTTGCCTAGGCAAATACAGATCAATCAATTACTTTCAGCTAACAGTCAGGATGAAACGCCTTTTATCTATCGCATTGGTGCTCGCCCTCACCGGTTGCGCGCTGATGGAGCCGGCGCCAAAGCCCGTCGCCGAGCTTGACGCCGCCAAACTTGGGCTGACCGGGCAGGCCACCGAATGGCCCGCCGCGCAGTGGTGGGAGCGCTACGGTGATTCGCAGCTAAATGCGCTGATGACCGAAGCGCTGGCAAACAGTCCGTCGATGAGCGCCGCGCAGGCGCGCCTGGCCAAGGCCAACGCCGCCGTCGGCATCGCGCGCGCGCCGCTGCTGCCGCGGGTGGACGCAGGCTACACGCTCAATCGCGAGCACCTGTCCAAGGACTACATCTACCCCGCGCCGCTGGGCGGCTCGGTCGTCAGCGACAACCGGCTGGCGCTGGATTTCAGCTATGAACTGGACTTCTGGGGCAAGAACCGCTCACGCCTGCAGTCCGCGGTGTCGCAGCAGGAAGCCGCCAGCGCCGATGCGCAGGCCGCGCGCAACCTGCTCGCCAGCGCCACCGTGCGCGCCTACCTGAACCTGCAGAACGCTTTTGCGCAGCGCGACGTGCTGAACCGGGTGATCGCGCAGCGCGCTGAGGTGCTGTCGCTGACGCAGGGCCGCTACGCCGCGGGCCTGGACACCCAGGTCGAGGTCAAGCAGGCGGAATCGTCGCTGGCCTCCGGCAAGGTCGAACTGACCCAGACCGACACGACGATCGCCCAGTTGCGTAATCAGGTCGCCGCGCTGGCCGGCGCCGGCCCGCAGCGCGGACAGGATCTGGTTCAGGTGACGCTGACCGCGCCGGCTGGCGTCGTGCCGGCCAGCGTTCCGCTCGACCTGCTGGGGCATCGCCCCGACGTCACGGCCGCCCGCTGGCGCGCCGAAGCGGCGCGCCACACCATCGACGCGGCCAAGGCCGAGTTCTACCCCAACGTGAACCTGGTCGCCTTCGTCGGCTTCCAGGCCATTGGCACCGGCAACCTGCTGGGCGCGGACGCCCGCATGGCCGGCATCGGTCCGGCGATCACGCTGCCCATCTTCCACGGCGGCGAACTCAACGCCAACCTGGCGGGCCGCCGTGCCGACGCGGACCTGGCGGTGTCGGACTACAACCAGACCGTGCTGGACGCCGCGCACCAGGTCGCCGACGCACTGGACGGCCTGCGCCTGCTGGATCAGGAAAAAGCCCAGCAACGCCAGGCGCGCGAGGCCATCGAGGCCGCCTACGCGCTCGCCGTCGACCGTTACAAGGCAGGCATGGGCAACTACATCTCCGTGCTGATCGCCCAGACCGGCGTGCTGACGCAGGCGCGCCTTGACACGGACCTGCGCATCCGCGCCTATCAGCTCGACGCCAACCTGGCCACCGCCCTGGGCGGCGGCTACGCGGCCCCGGCCGAGCCGGCCCCGAACTCCATTCATTGATCGATCCCGGATTCAGACGTCATGAACGCTGCCACTCCCACAACCCATCCCGCCCGTAAACGCCTGCTGCTGCTCGCGACCGGAGCCTTCATCGTCATCGCGATCGCCTATGGCATCTGGTGGGCGTTGTTCGGCGCGCACTTCGAAAGCACCGACGACGCCTACGTGCACGGCAACCTGGTGCAGATCACGCCGCAGGTGCCCGGCACCGTCGTCGCCATCGAAGCCGACGATACCGAAACCGTCACGGCCGGCCAGCCGCTGGTCCGCCTCGATCCCGCCGACACCGACGTCGCCCTGCAGCAGGCGCAAGCCAAGCTGGCGCAGACCGTGCGCCAGGTGCAGACCTACTACGTGCAGAACGATGCGCTGGCGGCCGACGTCGACCTGCGCAATGCCGACATCCTGCGCGCCCAGGCCGAGCTGACCCGCGCCCAAAGCGACGTCAAGCGCCGCCAGCAGCTCGCCAAGTCGGGCGGCGTCAGCGGCGAGGAAATCCTGCACGCCGAGGTCGCGCTCAAGTCCGCCCAGTCCGGCGTCGCGCAAGCCAAGGCGGCGCTGGCCGCCGCGCAGGCCAAGCTGGCGACCAACCAGGCCCTGACGCAAGGCACCACCGTGGCGGACCACCCCGACGTGCGCCAGGCGGCCGCCGAGCTGCGCAATGCGTGGCTTGCCCAGTCGCGCACCGTGCTGCCCGCGCCCGTGGGCGGCGTGATCGCGCGCCGCAGCGCGCAGGTTGGCCAGCGCGTTGCCCCCGGCGCCGCGCTGATGACCGTGGTGCCGCTGGACCAGGTCTGGGTCGAAGCCAACTTCAAGGAAGGCCAGTTGCGCAAGATGCGCATCGGCCAGCCGGTCAAGATGGTGGCCGATCTGTACGGCAGCTCGGTCACCTACCACGGCACCGTCGCCGGCCTGGATGCCGGCACGGGCAGCGCCTTTGCCCTGCTTCCCGCCCAGAACGCCACGGGCAACTGGATCAAGGTGGTGCAGCGCGTCCCCGTGCGGATCACGCTGGACCCCGAAGACCTCAAGCAGCATCCGCTTCGCGTGGGCTTGTCGATGGACGTGGAAGTCGACGTGGGCAAGGACGACGGCGCCCCGCTCACGCAAGTGGCGCGCAAGGAACCGGCCTGGTCGACCCGCGCCTTCGAACCCGCCCACAATGAAGTCGATGCGATGATCGCGAAGATCATCGCCGCCAACATCGCATCATGAGCACAGCCGCCCAGCCCGCGGGCGCCGGCGCGCCCCCCGGCGCCGCCCGCCCGCCGGGCACCCATCCGCCTCTGGAAGGCGCGACCCGCATCATCGGGTCCATCGCCCTGTCGACCGCGGTCTTCATGAACGTGCTGGACACGTCGATCGCGAACGTCTCCATCCCCACCATCTCGGGCGACCTGGGCGTAAGCACCAGCCAGGGCACCTGGGTGATCACGTCGTTCGCGGTGGCCAACGCCATCACCGTGCCGCTTACAGGCTGGCTCACGCAGCGATTCGGCCAGGTGCGCCTGTTCCTGATTTCCACGCTGCTCTTCGTGCTGGCCTCCTGGCTGTGCGGCTTCTCGCCGTCTCTCGAGGCGCTGATTGCCTTCCGCGTGCTGCAAGGCGCGGTGGCCGGCCCGATGATTCCGCTGTCGCAGACGCTGATGCTGGCCAGCTTTCCGAAGTCCAAGGCGGGCATGGCGCTGGCGGTCTGGTCCATGACCACGCTGGTGGCGCCGGTGGCCGGCCCCCTGCTGGGCGGCTGGATTTCAGACAACTACACCTGGCCCTGGATCTTCTACATCAACGTGCCGGTGGGCCTGTTGGCCGCATGGATCAGCTGGCGCATCTACGGCAACCGGGAATCGGTCACGCGCAAGCTGCCCATCGACAAGCTGGGCCTCGTCCTGCTCGTGGTCTGGGTGGGCGCGCTGCAGATCATGCTGGACAAGGGCAAGGAGCTGGACTGGTTCGCCAGCCCCACCATCATCGCGCTGGCGGCGATCGCCTTCGTCGCCTTCGTCTTCTTCCTGATCTGGGAGCTCACCGACGCGCACCCCGTCGTGGACCTGCGTCTGTTCAAGGTCCGCAACTTCACGGTTGGCGCACTGACGCTGGCGGTGGCCTATGGCGTCTTCTTCGGCAACGTCGTGCTGCTGCCGCTGTGGCTGCAAAGCAATATGGGCTACACGGCAACCTATGCGGGCCTCGTCACCGCGCCCGTGGGACTTCTGGCGATCCTGCTGACGCCCATCGTGGGCAAGATGCTGGCCACGCGCGATCCGCGGCAACTTGTCACGGTCGCCTTCCTGATCTTTGCGCTGGTCTGCTTCATGCGCTCGGGGTTCAATACCCAGACGGACGTGCGCACGCTGATGATCCCGACGATCATCCAGGGTGCGGCGATGGCGGCGTTCTTCGTGCCGCTCACGTCGATCACCCTCTCGAGCATCGAGCCCTGGCGCATCCCGGCCGCGTCGGGACTGTCGAACTTCCTGCGGCTGACGGCGGGCGCGTTCGGCACGTCGATCTCCACGACGTTGTGGGAAAACCGAGCCACCCTGCACCACGCGCAGCTGACCGAAATCGCCAAGCCCGGCCAACAGGCGTTCGACCAGACCATGAACACTTTGCAGAACGGCCTGGGCGTCTCGCACCAGCAGGCGCTCACGATGGTGGACGGGATGATCAACGCGCAGGCCTTCACCATGTCGGCGACGGACGTGTTCTATGCGTCGGCGATCATCTTCCTGCTGCTGACGGGCCTGGTGTGGTTTGCGCGGCCGCGGTCGTCCAAGGCGGGTGGCGGCGGCGCGGCAGAGGCTGCGGCGGGCGCGCACTGATCCGCGCGGCATGCCCCAATGAAAAGGCGCCTCGCGGCGCCTTTTCCTTTTGGTCCATGCGGATCAGTCCCTGAGCAGCGTTTGCCAGTCCTTGCGTTCGATGATGTCGGCCGACAGCGCGCTGACCGGAGACAGATTGAACACGGACACCCCGCGCTCGCGCCACAGCGGCGACGCAAAGCGGAACGACGGCTCGATGAACTTCGGAAAGTTGCGCGTCAGCCGGCTGGTCTGCGGCTTGCCGCCTTCATCGTAGAATCGCAATCCGCCCTGCACGGTCAGGTCCAGCCCATGCACGTAGACCTCGCGCGCGCCGCCGGACATCAGGACCTGCAGCGCCGCATAGGCCACGGTATCGGCATCGAACACGCCCAGCGACGCATCGAAGCTGTAGCCCAGCCCCTGCTTGGCGTCCAGCAGCTCAACATCAGGCGAGGCGGCGGCAATGCGCTTGAGCACTGCTGGCGCAACGCTGCGCTCGTAGGCACGCCGGGAGATCAGCTCGATGATGCAGATGCGGCAGCGGATTTGCTCCTGCGGAATGCCCTGCATGATGTAGCGCAGAACCTCGGGAAACACATACAGCGTCAAGTCGCGCCCGACGATATCGCGCACCAGCTCAATGCGGTCCCGCACGAAGTTCTGGTCGATGATGCAGTAATACTTGAACTGCAGGTCGAACTTGCGCGACAGCGCGATGGAGCCATTGACGCCCATCGCCACGCCGATATCCATGCGGTCGTACGGAATCTCGGAGATCGAAGGGCCGCTCAGGATCAGGTGCACCACCTTGTCGGCAGGGTCGTAGCCCTGCGACAAGGGAGTGATGCGCAATGAACGGCCGAACGCACGATAGGCGCTGATTGCGCCCTCCTTGTCCCGCCAGATCCGCACGAACGGCCACAGGTGCTGATTGTGCCGCTGCGTGCGCGAACGCAGCATGCGGAAAAGCTTGCGGACAAACCGGTCGGCCCGCCCGCCGCCCACGTGATCGGAGGGAGGAGAAAACATCGAGTCGTTCATCTACTAACCAGACAGGCCTGCCCGCAACTGCACTTAACCGCCCCGGACCAGCGAAGCAATGGCGTCACCGACCTCGGCTGTCGAAGCGTTGCCTTTCATATCCCGCGTCCGCGGGCCATCGGCCAGCACGGTTTCGATTGCCTTGACCACGGCGGCCGACGCGTCGGGATACCCCAAGAAATCCAGCATCAATGCCCCGCTCCAGATCTGTCCGATGGGGTTGGCGATGCCCTTGCCATAAATGTCCGGCGCAGAGCCATGCACCGGTTCGAAGAGCGACGGAAATTTCCGTTCCGGGTTCAGGTTCGCCGACGGCGCAATGCCGATAGTGCCCGTGCAAGCCGGCCCCAGGTCGGACAGGATATCGCCGAACAGGTTGGACGCCACCACCACATCGAACCAGTCCGGATGCTGCACAAAGTGCGCGCACAGGATGTCGATGTGGTATTTGTCCCAGCGCACATCGGGATAGTTCCCGGCCATGTCGGCAACGCGCTCGTCCCACCAGGGCATCGAGATGGAAATGCCGTTGGACTTGGTGGCGGCGGTCAGGTGCTTGCCGCGCTTTTGCGCCAGCTCGAATGCGAACTTCAGCACGCGCTCGGCGCCGACGCGCGTGAAGACGCTTTCCTGGATGACCACTTCGCGGTCGGTGCCCTCGAACAGGCGGCCGCCGCTATTGGAATATTCACCTTCCGTGTTCTCGCGCACGATGAAGAAATCGATCTCGCCAGGCTTGCGATCGGCCAGCGGCGAGGGCACGCCGGGCATCAGCCGCACCGGACGCAGATTGATGTACTGATCGAATTCACGGCGGAACTTGAACAGCGAGCCCCACAGCGCCTCGTGATCGGGCACAGTGGCGGGCCAACCGATCGAGCCGAAGAAAATGGCCTCGTGCTGGCCGATCTGGTCCTTCCAGTCGTCCGGCATCATCTTGCCGTGCTTGGCGTAGTAGTCGCAGCTCCAGTCGAAATGGTCCCACTGGAAGTCGATACCGAACCGCGCCGCCACGGCATCCAGCACCTTCAAACCTTCCGGCACGACCTCCTTGCCGATTCCGTCTCCTGGGAGCACTGCAATTTTGTGTTTCTTAGCCACCGTGTCTTCCTTTGGTTTTCATTGATACACCGCCCGCAATCTTAGGCATAAATGTGCGCAACACAAAACCCCCACCCCCAAATGGGTGGCGGGAATGGACGGCGGCATGGGACGATCAGCGTCCATGCGGCTTAGCGCCGGCCCTTCGATCCCAGCAACGATCCCAGAATGCCGCGCGTCAGTTCCCGCGCGATGGACCTGGCCGAGCTTTTGGCGATGGTCTGCACCACACCGTCGCGCTTGCCGCCGCGCGGTCCGGTCGAGCCGAACAGCACGTCCTTCAGGCTGTCCATCAGGCCGCCGCTCTCGGCGGCAGGCGGCTCGCCCGTCTTGGGCGCCGGCTGGCCCGGCCGGGCCGGCACGTCCTTGGCGGCGCCCGGTTCGGCCGGCACGGCCGCCCGGCCCGCCAGGATCTCATAGGCGGACTCCCGGTCGACCGCCTTTTCATACTTGGCCGCCAGGGGGTTGCCTTGGCGCAGCGCCTGCCGCTCGGCGTCTGTGGCCGGTCCGATACGGCTGCCCGGCGGCACGATGTACGCCCGCTCGGTCGGCATGGGCCGCCCCTTGGCATCCAGCAGCGACACCAGCGCCTCGCCCACGCCCAGCTCCGTGATGGCGGCTTCGATATCCAGGCCCGGATTGGGGCGCATGGTCTGCGCAGCGGTCTTGACGGCTTTCTGGTCGCGCGGCGTGAACGCCCGCAGCGCATGCTGGACGCGATTGCCCAACTGCCCCAGCACGGTGTCCGGGATATCCAGCGGATTCTGCGTCACGAAATAAACGCCCACCCCCTTGGAGCGAACCAGCCGCACCACCTGCTCGATCTTCGTCAGGAGCGCCTGCGGGGCGTCGTTGAACAGCAGATGCGCCTCGTCGAAGAAGAAGACGAGCTTGGGCTGGTCCATGTCGCCCACTTCGGGCAGCTTTTCGTAGAGGTCGGCCAGCAGCCACAAGAGGAAGATCGCGTACAGGCGCGGCGCCTGCATCAGCTTGTCGGCCGCCAGCACGTTGACGATGCCCCGGCCCTGCGCGTCCACGCGCATCAGGTCGGCCACGTCCAGCATCGGCTCGCCAAAGAACTTCTCCGCGCCCTGGGATTCCAGCGCCAGCAGGCCGCGCTGGATGGCGCCGACACTGGCCGCGGACACATTGCCGTAACGGGTCTTGAGCTCTCCCGCCCGGTCGGCCACGTTCTGCAGCATCGCCCGCAAGTCCTTCAGGTCCAGCAGCAGTTGCCCTTCGTCGTCCGCCACCTTGAAAACCAGGGTCAGGACGCCTTCCTGCGTGTCGTTCAATTCCAGGATGCGCGACAGCAGCAACGGCCCCATGTCGGTGATGGTCGCCCGCACGGGCAGCCCCTGCTCGCCAAAGACGTCCCACAGCGCGACGGGGCTGGCGCCCCAGGCGGGTTCCGCCAGGCCCAGGTTCTTCAGGCGTTCCTGCAGCTTGGGGCTGGGCACGCCGGCCTGCGAAATACCGGTCAGGTCGCCTTTCACGTCCGCCATGAAGACCGGCGTGCCGATCCGGGAAAAGGACTCGGCCAGCACCTGCAGGGTGACGGTCTTGCCCGTGCCCGTGGCGCCGGTGATGCATCCGTGGCGGTTGGCCAGCGCCGGCAGCAGCGCCAACTCGGTCTGCGCGTTCTTGGCGATGACAAGGGGGGTGGGCATGAGCGGCTCCGGACCAGGGATCAAATGGATGCCCAAGTGTAGAGCCTGCCGCGCGGCTTGTGCGCGTGGCTATATGGACACAAGCGGCCCTCTTGCCGGACGGGAGGGCCGCCGGCACGGTAAAATGCCGTCTTTGCAGACACATTTTCCTGGGAAGCCATGGCCGGACACAGCAAATGGGCCAATATTCAGCACCGCAAAGGGCGCCAAGACGCCAAGCGCGGAAAGCTCTGGACCAAGATCATTCGTGAAATCACCGTGGCGGCGCGCGCCGGCGGCCCCGACCCGGACAGCAACCCCCGTTTGCGCATGGCCTGGGACAAGGCGACCGACGCCAACATGCCCAAGGACAACATCCAGCGCGCCATCCAGCGCGGCGCCGGCGGCGCCGACGGCGAGGCCTACGAAGAAGTCCGCTACGAAGGCTACGGCATCGGCGGCGCGGCGGTCATCGTCGACTGCATGACCGACAACCGCACCCGCACCGTCGCCGAAGTCCGCCACGCGTTCTCCAAGAACGGCGGCAACCTCGGCCAGGAAGGCTCCGTCGCCTTCATGTTCAAGCACTGCGGCCAATTCGTGTTCGCCCCCGGCACCCCCGAAGACAAGGTCATGGAAGCCGCGCTCGAGGCCGGCGCCGAAGACGTCACCACCGACGAAGAAGGCGTGATCGAAGTGGTCTGCGCCCCGTCCGACTACGCGGCCGTGCGCAAGGCCTTCGACGACGCCGGCCTGAAGGCCGAAGTCGACGGCATCGTCATGAAAGCCCTGAACGAAACCGAACTGGCCGGCGACGACGCCGTCAAGATGCAGAAACTGCTCGACGCCCTGGAAAGCCTGGACGACGTGCAGGAAGTCTATACGACCGTCATTTTCGACGAAGCGCAGTAAATCTCCCTTTCCTGGCGCGCCGGCGGCTCCGCCCGCCTGCGCGCCTCTTCAGACTCACGCAACATGAAACTCCTGGTTATTGGCTCGGGCGGCCGCGAACATGCCCTCGCCTGGCGGCTGGCCCGCTCCCCGCGCGTACACAAGGTGTACGTCGCTCCGGGCAACGGCGGCACGCAACGGGCCGAGCAGATGGAGAACATCCCGCTCACCAATGCCGAGGAACTGGCCGACTTCGTCCAGCGCGAGGGCATCGCCCTGACGGTCGTCGGCCCCGAGGCGCCGCTGGCCGCCGGCGTGGTCGACGTCTTCCGCGCCCGTGGCCTGAAGATCTTCGGCCCCACCAAGGCCGCCGCGCAGCTTGAAAGCTCCAAGGATTACGCCAAGGCCTTCATGGTCCGGCACAACATCCCGACCGCGCGCTACGAAACCTTCACCGACCCGGCCAAGGCCCACGCCTACATCGACCAGGAAGGCGCGCCCATCGTCATCAAGGCCGACGGCCTGGCCGCCGGCAAGGGCGTCGTGGTTGCCGCCACCCTCGAAGAAGCGCACGCCGCCGTCGACGCCATGCTGGGCGACGGCTCCATGGGCGAAGCCGGCGCGCGCGTCGTCATCGAGGAATGCCTGGTTGGCGAAGAAGCCAGCTTCATCGTCATGTGCGACGGCCGCAACGTGCTCGCCCTGGCCACCAGCCAGGACCACAAGCGCCTGCAGGACGGCGACCGCGGTCCCAATACGGGCGGCATGGGCGCCTACTCGCCCGCGCCCATCGTCACCCCCGAACTGCATCACCGCATCATGCGCGAAATCATCCTGCCGACTGTGCAGGGCATGACGCGCGACGGCATTCCGTACACGGGCTTCCTGTACGCCGGCCTGATGATCGCCCCGGGCGACGATCCCGACCGCGAAATCAAGACGCTGGAATTCAACTGCCGCATGGGCGACCCCGAAACCCAGCCCATCATGATGCGCGTCAAGAGCGACCTGCTGGACGCGCTCGAGCACGCCGTCGAAGGCACGCTCGACCAGGCCGACATCGTCTGGGACCGCCGCACCGCCCTGGGCGCCGTGCTGGCCGCCCACAACTACCCCAACACGCCGCGCACCGGCGACGTCATCCGCGGCCTGCCCGCCGACGCCGAAGACTGCATGGTCTTTCACGCCGCCACCCAGCTCGACGGCGAAGACATCAAGACCACCGGCGGCCGCGTGCTGTGCGTCACCGCGCTGGGCGACTCCGTCAAGATGGCGCGCGATCGCGTCTACGAAGCCATCGACCGCATCCACTTCGATGGCCGCCAGTACCGCACCGACATCGGCTGGCGCGCGCTCAAGCCCTCGCAGCAAAAGCCCAAGTCCAACGCATAACCGGAACCGCCCATGACCGCTCTGCCCGTCTCCGCCGTCCGGGACTACCTCACCGGCCTGCAAGCCCGCATCGTGGGCGCGCTGGAAACGGCCGAAGGCGGCCCCTTCCGCGCCGACGAATGGGTGCGGCCGGAAGGCGGCGGCGGGCTGTCGCGCCTGCTCGAAGGGGGCCAACTCTTAGAGCGCGCCGGCGTGCTGTTCAGCCACGTCAAGGGCTCCAAGCTGCCGCCGTCCGCCAGCGCGCATCGCCCGGAGCTCGCGGGCCGCTCGTGGGAAGCCATGGGCGTGTCCATGGTGCTGCATCCGCGCAATCCGTACGTGCCCACCACACACATGAACGTGCGCATGTTCGTCGCGGCGGCGCGGCCCGGCCATGACGAGGCCGACGTCTTCTGGTTCGGCGGCGGCATCGACCTCACCCCGTACTATCCGTTCGAAGAAGACGCGCGCCATTTCCACACGGTATGCCGGGACGCGCTGGCGCCCCACGGCCCCGATTACTACCCGCGCTACAAGCGCTGGTGCGACGAATATTTCTTCCTCAAGCACCGCAACGAAACCCGCGGCATCGGCGGCGTCTTCTTCGACGACCTGAACGCCCCCGGGTTCGACGCGTCCTTCGCGCTGACCCGGTCAGTTGGCGACGCTTTCCTGGACAGCTACCTGCCTATCGTCGACAAGCGCCGCGGCATCGCCTACACCGAGCGCGAACGCGATTTCCAGGCCTACCGCCGGGGCCGTTACGTCGAATTCAACCTGGTCTTTGACCGCGGTACGCTGTTTGGCCTGCAGTCGGGAGGCCGCACCGAATCGATCCTGCTGTCCATGCCGCCCATCGCGCAATGGCGCTACGACTGGCAACCGCAGGCCGGCACGCCCGAGGCCGAACTGGCCGACTACCTGAAGCCGCGGGACTGGGTTTGAAACGCATCGGCCTCTTGGGCGGCAGCTTCGACCCTGTCCACGTCGCGCATATCGCGCTGGCCCAGAATGCCTTGCAGTCGCTCGGGCTGGCCCAGGTGCAGCTCATTCCCGCCGCCAATCCCTGGCAGCGCGCCGCGCTGAACGCCACCGGCGAAGAGCGCCGCGCCATGCTGGATCTGGCCATCGCCGGCCACCCGGGGCTGGCGGTCAACCCCATCGAAATCGAGCGGGGCGGCGCCACCTACACCATCGACACGCTGCGCGCGCTGCCGCAGGACGCGCGCTACGTGTGGCTGCTGGGCGCCGATCAGCTCGCCAACTTCTGCACCTGGCGCAGTTGGCGCGACATCGCCAGCCTGGTCGACCTGGCCGTGGCCACCCGCCCCGGCACAGCCCTCAGCGCGCCGCCGGAACTGGCGCAATGGCTGCAGGAACAGGGTCGCGTCCTGCAGGAGCTGCCATTTCCCCCCATGCCGGTATCGGCTTCCGAGATCCGCCGGCGCCTGTCGCAAGGCGAATCCACTGACGGGCTGCTCGATCTATCCGTCGCCGCGTATATTGCGGCGCACAAACTCTACCGATAAACCCCTTCCCGCCCGGCGCCACCGGCAAGCGCCGTTGCCGCTGCGCGGGTTATATTTGCAGCTATGGATATACAGAAACTCCAACGCGCCGTCATCGACGCCCTCGAAGACGTCAAGGCGCAAGACATCAAGGTCTTCAACACCACGCATCTGACCAGCCTGTTCGATCGCGTCGTGATTGCAAGCGCCACCTCCAACCGCCAGACGCGCGCCCTCGCGTCCAGCGTCGCCGATCGCGGCCGCGCCATGTCGCTCACCGGCATCACCATCGAAGGCGAAGACACCGGCGAATGGGTCGTCGTCGACCTGGGCGATGTCGTCGTGCACATCATGCAGCCGGCCATCCGCCAGTACTACAACCTCGAAGAAATCTGGGGCGGCAAGCCGGTGCGCGTGAAGCTCCTCCCCGAATCGACCCGTCCCGCTCCTGTCGCCAGCGACAGCGGCAACGGCTACGACGACAACGAAGACTGACCGCACCGTGAAGCTGATCGTCGTCGCGGTGGGCA
The DNA here is from genome assembly GCF_006715415.1 of Achromobacter sp. SLBN-14. Classification (NCBI taxonomy): domain Bacteria; kingdom Pseudomonadati; phylum Pseudomonadota; class Betaproteobacteria; order Burkholderiales; family Alcaligenaceae; genus Achromobacter; species Achromobacter sp. SLBN-14. The sequence continues at coordinate 512,458 of NZ_VFNE01000001.1, forward strand.
CGCGGATGCCGGACTGGGTGCAGACCGCCTGGGACGACTACGCCAAACGCCTGCCGGCCGACTGCGCGCTGGAGCTTCGCGAAATCAAGCCCGAGCCCCGCACCACCGGCAAAACGCCTGCCCAGATGATGGCGGCCGAAGCCAAGCGCATCGAGGCGGCCCTGCCCGCCAATGCGCTGCGCCTGGCCCTGGACGAACGCGGCCGCGACCTCACCACGATGGCGCTGTCGCAAAAGCTGGAACAATGGCGCGCCGGGGGGCAGGATGTCGCGTTTCTCGTGGGCGGCCCCGACGGGCTGGATCCCGCGCTCAAGGCATCCGCCAGCGGGCAGTTGCGCCTGTCTTCCCTCACGCTGCCGCACCCCATGGTGCGTGTGGTTCTGGCCGAACAGCTCTACCGCGCCTGGGCCATCATGACCAACCACCCCTATCACCGCGCCTGACCGCCGCCCCGCGGCGCCTGGCCTGCTCCGCATGACCGACACCGCCCACTCCCCCAGTTCGTCCCCGCGCCTGTATCTCGCCTCCGCCAGCCCGCGCCGCCGCGAGTTGCTGACGCAAATCGGCCTGGCGCACGAAGTCCTGCGCGTGCCCGCCCCGCCCGGCGAGGACGAGCCGCAACACCCCGGCGAACGCGCCGCCGATTATGTACAGCGCACCGCCCGTGACAAGGCCTTGCGGGGCCGCGATTGGATGCGCACGCAAGCGCTGCCCGAACTGCCGCTGCTCGCGGCCGATACGACCGTCATCCTGGCGGGCGACGTGCTGGGCAAGCCCGCCGACCGCGACGACGCCATCCGCATCCTGCGCGCGCTGTCCGGCGCCGCGCACGAGGTCCATACCGCCGTGGCGGTCTGGAGCGGCGACCGCCTGCTCGAAGCGGTCTCCATCACCCATGTCCAAATGCGCGCCTTGCAAGAGGACGAAATTGGCCGTTACTGCGACAGCGGCGAGCCCTTCGGCAAGGCGGGCGCCTATGGCATTCAGGGCCTGGCCGGCACTTTCGTCTCGCACATCGCCGGCAGCTACACCGGCGTCATGGGTCTGCCCCTCTTCGAAACGGCCAACCTGCTGCGGGAGGCGGGCATCCAGGTGCCCTGATCTCCGCCCGCATCCCCAAGAAAAATCCCCCGTGCCGCGAGGCATCGGGGGATTTCTTTTTGACCCTGTGCACTGCCGCGCACGGATCAGGCACGGGCGCGCTGGCGGAAATCCGCACAGCGCGCCCAGGCGATCAGCTTTGCCGCGCAGGCTCGCCAATGGCAACCTGGGGCTGCGGCGCGGCGGGCGTGCTGGCGCTGTCCAGCGCGGCATGCAACTGCTCCTGGTCCAGCTCGCCTTCCCAGCGCGCGACGACTACGGTGGCGGTGGCATTACCCACCAGGTTCGTCAGGGCGCGGCATTCCGACATGAAGCGGTCCACGCCCAGGATCAGCGCCATGCCGGCAACCGGCACCGACGGCACCACCGACAGCGTCGCCGCCAGCGTGATGAAGCCCGCACCGGTCACGCCGGCCGCGCCCTTGGAGCTGAGCATCGCCACCAGCAGCAGCAGGATCTGGTCGCCCAGCGACAGCGGAATGTCGCAGGCCTGCGCAATGAACAGCGCCGCCATCGTCATGTAGATGTTAGTGCCGTCCAGGTTGAACGAATAGCCGGTGGGCACCACCAGGCCGACGACCGACTTCGAACAGCCGGCGCGCTCCATCTTCTGCATCAGCGTGGGCAGCGCCGCTTCCGACGAACTCGTGCCCAGCACCAGCAGCAGTTCTTCGCGGATGTAGCGGACCAGCTTGAGGATCGAGAAGCCGTTGTAGCGGGCAACCAGGCCCAGCACGACCACGACGAACAGCACCGACGTGGCGTAGAACGTGCCCACCAGCATCGCCAGGTTCACGACCGACTTGATGCCGTACTTGCCGATGGTGAACGCCATCGCGCCAAAGGCGCCGATGGGTGCGGCCTTCATCAGGATCGCCACCATCTTGAAGATGGGCTGCGCCAACGCCGTCATGAAGTTCAGGATCGGCTTGCCGCGCTCGCCCACGATGGCCAGCGAAATGCCGAAAAGCACCGCCACGAACAGCACCTGCAGGATGTCGCCACCCACGAACGGGCTGAAGATGGTCGTGGGAATCACGTTCATCAGGAAGCCGGTGATGGTCGAGTCATGCGCCTTCGCGACATAGCCGGACACGGCTTTCTGGTCGAGCGTCGACGGATCGATGTGCATGCCGGCGCCGGGCTGCACGATATGGCTGACCACCATGCCGACGATCAGCGCCAGCGTCGAGAACACCAGGAAATACAGCATGGCCTTGCCGGCCACGCGCCCGACCTTCTTCAGGTCGCTCATTGCCGCGATGCCCGTGGCCACGGTCAGGAAGATGACCGGCGCGATGATCATCTTCACCAGCTTGATGAACGCATCGCCCAGCGGCTGCATCTGCTGGCCCAGCTCCGGCTTGAACGCGCCAAGCAGGATACCCACCACGATGGCGAAAATCACCTGCACATACAGGATTTGATAGAACTTGAGCTTGCGCGCGGGCGCGCTTTGATCCACTTCGATCATTGGGATTGTCCCCACCAGGGCCCCTTGCTCCGCGCAGCGTGGCGCGTGCGACGTCGGGGCGTTTTCTCTTTTATGGCCATGCGATCCTGCCGCCAGCCGATTTCACCGCGGGTGATGCGTCGCGCGGCTTGCCGGTGTATATGCAATACCCATGCCAGGTGGGAGCCGGCGTCAAAGCCGCACATAAGCCATTGAAAATAAATATCTTTTGAAATCGCAGCCGGAATATTCGGTCACTTAAAGCGGCGAAACTTCGCACAGAAACCCGCTAAAATGTGCGGAAAACCGCACACCATGACCGGCTCCACCTCCTCCCCCCTTTCCCCGCCCGCTCGACCGCGCAGGTTGCCCTGGCCGTGGCGCGTGGTCCTGACGCTGCTGACTGTTGCCGTGGTCACGTTCACGCTGCACGCGGCAACGCAGTGGGCGCGTGACGGCGCACTTCGCGAAGCCGCCATCCAGGCGCGCAGCACGGGTCAGATCAATGCCGCCTTATTGCGCAACAACCTCGACAAATTCCGCGCACTGCCCTTCGTGCTGACCCAGGACGTCGACTTGCGCGCCGCACTGCAGGGTGCCAGCACCAGGCAGATCGAGGCCCTGGACGAGAAACTCGAATCCCTGAGCCGCGGGGTTGGCGCCTCCGCCATTTACGTCCTGGACAAGAAAGGTCTGGCCATCGCCGCCAGCAACTGGCGCGAGCCCGCCACTTTCGTCGGAATCGGCTACGAATTCCGCCCTTATTTTCAAGGGTCGGTCGCGCACGGCGCCGCCGAACATTTCGCGCTCGGCACGGTCAGTCACGAAGCCGGCCTGTATCTGTCGCGTCGGGTCGACGACGCGCAGGGCGCGATGCTGGGCGTGGTGGTCTTGAAGGTCGACTTCCGGGATCTCGAAGCCGACTGGCGTCAGGCCAACGCCGTCATCTTCGTCACCGACGAGCACGGCGTGGTGCTGCTCGGCAATATTCCAGATTGGCGTTTCAGAGTCCTGTCGCCGCTGCCGCCTGCGCTGGCGCAAACGCTGCGCACCAGCCTGCAGTTTGGCGACGCCAAGTTTCAGCCGCTGCCTGTGTCGCCGCGCCTGCAAGCCGCCAGCAGCGGGCAGCTCGTCCGCACCGACGACGCCTTGCCCCGCGCCGCCGCTGGCACGCCGTTGCTGCACACCACCCTGCCGGTCACCGAATCGCCCGGCTGGACACTGCACCAGTTGTCCCCCATCCAGGCGGCCATGAACCAGGCCATCGCCAATGCCCAACTCGGGGCATTACTCACCCAAGGCGTGCTCGCGGCGCTGATCGGCGTGGTGCTTTACCGCCGCCACCGCAACCAGGAGCGGGCCGAGCAGCAAGCAGCCGTCCAGCAACAGCTCGCGGCATTGGTCGACGAGCGCACCGCGCAATTGCGCGACGTGAACGCCAAGCTAGTCGGCGAAATGGACGAGCGCCAACGCGCCGAAACGCAGCTTCACACCATGAAGGACGAACTGGTGCAGGCCAGCAAACTGGCATTGCTGGGCCAGGTGGCCGCCGGCGTCGCGCACGAAGTCAACCAACCCGTCGCCGCCATACGCGCTTACGCAGACAACGCCACCGAATTTCTGCGGCGCCACGACGAAGGCGCCGTCCGGGAAAACCTCGGCACCATCGCGGCGTTGACCGATCGCATCGGCCACATCACCGGCGAGCTACGCGCCTTTTCGCGCAAGGCCGGTGCGACTGTCGGCCCGACGGATCTGATGGAGGCGCTCGAAGGCGCAATCCTGCTCGTTGGCCCGCGTGCCCGGCGCCAGGGCGTCACGCTGCAAAGCCCGCCCCGCAACCACAACTGCCGCGTCCAGGCGAACCGGGTCAGGCTTGAACAGGTGCTGGTCAATCTTTTGCAGAACGGCCTCGAGGCCCTCGAAGGCACGGAAAACGGACGGGTAGTCATCGCCCTGCAAGACCTGGGCGAATCCGTTCAGCTACAGGTTCACGACAACGGTCCCGGACTCTCCGACGGGGCCCGCGCCCGCCTGTTCACCCCGTTTCACACGACCAAACCCGATGGCCTGGGCCTGGGCCTTGTCATCAGCCGCGACATCGTCGCCGAGTTCGGCGGCGAACTGCGCGCCGCGCGCGCAGGCGACGCCAGCCTGTCGTCTCCCCATGCGCCCGGCAGCGGCGCCTTGTTCATCCTGACCCTGCGCAAGGCGCCGGACCAGACCCACCGCACCGAGCACTCCACATGACGCGCGCCCCTGATCTCCAGCTCCCCGCCACGATCATCACCGACGATCCCATGCAGCGGCCAGTGGCCCCTCACGCCGTCTTCATCGACGACGACGACGAACTGCGCCGCGCCGCGCTCCAAACGCTGAAGCTGCACGGCATCTCGGTGGCGGCCCACGGCAGTGCCCGCGCCGCGTTGCCGGCGTTGGACCGCAACTTCGATGGGGTGGTGGTCTCCGACATCCGCATGCCGGACATGGACGGACTCGAACTCTTCCAGCGGCTGCGCAACATTGATCCCGATATCCCGGTCATCCTGATCACCGGCCATGGCGACATCGCCACAGCCGTTCAGTGCATGCGCGAAGGCGCGTATGACTTCCTGTCCAAGCCCTACCCCGCCGACCGCCTGGTCGCCGCCATCAGCCACGCCGCCGAAAAGCGGCGGCTGGTCCTCGAAAACCGCCGTCTCCGCGAAGCCGCTTTCAACGTCGAGGCCGACGAGGTGCCGTTCATCGGCACCACGCCCGCCATGCAACGCATCAAGCAGACCTTGCGCCATATCGCGGACGCCGACGTCGACGTGCTCGTCGAAGGCGAAACCGGCACCGGCAAGGAAGTCGTCGCCACAGCCCTGCATCGCCTGAGCCGCCGCCGGCAGCGGCCGCTCGTCGCCATCAACTGCGGCGCCTTGCCAGAAAGCGTCATCGAAAGCGAACTCTTCGGCCACGAGCCCGGCGCTTTCACCGGCGCACAAAAGAAACGCATCGGCCGCATCGAACACGCCAGCGGCGGCACCTTGTTCCTCGACGAGATCGAAAGCATGCCGCTCGCCGTCCAGGTCAAGCTGCTGCGCGTGCTCGAATCCCGCCAGATCACCCCGCTTGGCAGCAACGAAGTGCGCAATCTCGACCTGCGCGTCGTCGCCGCCACCAAGGAAGACCTGGGCAGTCCCGCCATCCGCGCTAAGTTCCGCGAGGACCTCTTCTACCGCCTGAACGTCGTCACGATCCGCCTGCCCCCGCTGCGCGAGCGCCGCGAAGACATCCCGCTGCTCTTCGCACACTATCTCGGCCACGCCGCGCGCCGCTTTCATCGCGACATCCCTGACATGCCTGCCTCGATCCGTCAGCACCTCATGACGCACGACTGGCCCGGCAACGTTCGTGAACTCGCCCACTTCGCAGAACGCTTCGTGCTGGGCGTCCTCAATGGCCCGGCACCTGATACGGCTCCGGCGTCCGCCGGCTCGCTCAGCCTTCCCGAACGCATGGAAAACTACGAGGCACAGATGATCCGCGATGCCCTCGCCGCACACCGCGGCGACATCAAAGCCACGCTCGACACCCTAGGCATTCCCCGCAAAACGTTCTACGACAAACTCCAGCGCCACGGCATCGACCGCCAGGAATACGTGGCCGCGCCTCGCGGCGCCATCTAGCGCAAGCCCCAGACCGCAATCACTTTCAAGACCCGCGCGGCGCACAGATCCCTTTACGACACCAAAACAAAACCCCCTCGCGGCGCCAGCCGCGAGGGGGTTTTTAATAAATTCCGAGCCTGCATTCCCGTTGCAGCAATTCCTTTGCTGCATCCCTAATACCGCATTTCCGATACTGGAATCCCAATGCAATATTCCCGACGCCACAAAGACAAAACCCCGCAGGGGATACCTGCGGGGTTTTGAGCAATAAAAGCCTGACGATGACCTACTTTCACAGACGTCCGTCCACTATCATCGGCGCAAAGGCGTTTCACTGTCCTGTTCGGGATGGGAAGGAGTGGGACCACCTTGCTATGGTCGTCAGGCGTAACTGGTTGAGCAGTTGCGGGTTAGGCAACCGCTCCAATCTTGGAAGAAGCGCAACGCGTGGCGATCAGAGCTTGGGGCTCGATGATCTGCGCACGGTGGGGTGTAATTGTGTTGGCTGGCTGCTGACGGTGCAGCCAGTATTTTGTATTGAACGACACTTGGAACGCTATATCACCAGGTCATAACCATCAGTGTTATAGGATCAAGCCTCACGGGCAATTAGTATCGGTTAGCTTAACGCATTACTGCGCTTCCACACCCGACCTATCAACGTCCTGGTCTCGAACGACCCTTCAGGGGGATCAAGTCCCCGGGATACCTAATCTTCAGACGAGTTTCCCGCTTAGATGCCTTCAGCGGTTATCTCTTCCGTACTTAGCTACCCGGCAATGCCATTGGCATGACAACCGGTACACCAGAGGTACGTCCACTCCGGTCCTCTCGTACTAGGAGCAGGCTCCGTCAAGTATCCAACGCCCACGGCAGATAGGGACCAAACTGTCTCACGACGTTTTAAACCCAGCTCACGTACCTCTTTAAATGGCGAACAGCCATACCCTTGGGACCGGCTACAGCCCCAGGATGAGATGAGCCGACATCGAGGTGCCAAACACCGCCGTCGATATGAACTCTTGGGCGGTATCAGCCTGTTATCCCCAGAGTACCTTTTATCCGTTGAGCGATGGCCCTTCCATTCAGAACCACCGGATCACTATGTCCTGCTTTCGCACCTGTTCGACTTGTCAGTCTCACAGTCAAGCACGCTTATGCCATTGCACTATCAGCACGATTTCCGACCGTACCTAGCGTACCTTCGAACTCCTCCGTTACACTTTGGGAGGAGACCGCCCCAGTCAAACTGCCCACCATGCACTGTCCCCGATCCGGATAACGGACCAAGGTTAGAACCGCAAACAAACCAGGGTGGTATTTCAAGGATGGCTCCACGTGATCTGGCGACCACGCTTCAAAGCCTCCCACCTATCCTACACAGGCCGGTTCACAGTCCAATGCAAAGCTACAGTAAAGGTTCATGGGGTCTTTCCGTCTAGCCGCGGGTAGATTGCATCATCACAAACACTTCAACTTCGCTGAGTCTCAGGAGGAGACAGTGTGGCCATCGTTACGCCATTCGTGCAGGTCGGAACTTACCCGACAAGGAATTTCGCTACCTTAGGACCGTTATAGTTACGGCCGCCGTTTACCGGGGCTTCGATCAAGAGCTTGCACCCCATCACTTAACCTTCCGGCACCGGGCAGGCGTCACACCCTATACGTCGACTTTCGTCTTTGCAGAGTGCTGTGTTTTTAATAAACAGTCGCAGCCACCGATTCTCTGCGACCCCATCATGCTAAGCGCGCAGGCGCTTCACACTACCGGGGTATACCTTCTCCCGAAGTTACGGTATCAATTTGCCGAGTTCCTTCTCCTGAGTTCTCTCAAGCGCCTTGGAATATTCATCCCGTCCACCTGTGTCGGTTTGCGGTACGGTCTCGTACAGCTGAAGCTTAGAGGCTTTTCTTGGAACCACTTCCGATCACTTCGCAAGCAATGCTCGCTCGTGCCACACCCTTGATTTACGCGCCCGGATTTGCCTAAGCGCCATCTTCGATGCAGCAACAGGGACATCCAACACCCTGATGATTTTCCGCGATCCGTCCCCCCATCGCACTGTACGACGGTGCTGGAATATTAACCAGCTTCCCATCAGCTACGCATCTCTGCCTCGCCTTAGGGGCCGACTCACCCTGCGCCGATGAACGTTGCGCAGGAAACCTTGGACTTACGGCGAGGGGGCTTTTCACCCCCTTTATCGCTACTCATGTCAGCATTCGCACTTCTGATACCTCCAGCAGCCTTTACAAGCCACCTTCGCAGGCTTACAGAACGCTCTCCTACCGCGTGCACTAAAAGTGCACACCCGCAGCTTCGGTTTATCGCTTAGCCCCGTTACATCTTCCGCGCAGGACGACTCGATCAGTGAGCTATTACGCTTTCTTTAAAGGATGGCTGCTTCTAAGCCAACCTCCTGACTGTCTATGCCTTCCCACTTCGTTTCCCACTTAGCGATAATTCGGGACCTTAGCTGGCGGTCTGGGTTGTTTCCCTCTTGAGTCCGGACGTTAGCACCCGGTGCTCTGTCTCCCAAGCTGTACTTGCGGGTATTCGGAGTTTGCCATAGTTTGGTAAGTCGCCATGACCCCCTAGCTATAACAGTGCTCTACCCCCCGCAGTAATACTTGAGGCACTACCTAAATAGTTTTCGGAGAGAACCAGCTATTTCCAGATTTGTTTAGCCTTTCACCCCTATCCACAGCTCATCCCCTAATTTTTCAACATTAGTGGGTTCGGTCCTCCAGCACGTGTTACCGTGCCTTCAACCTGGCCATGGATAGATCATCTGGTTTCGGGTCTACACCCAGCGACTAAATCGCCCTATTCGGACTCGCTTTCGCTACGGCTTCCCTATTCGGTTAACCTTGCCACTGAATGTAAGTCGCTGACCCATTATACAAAAGGTACGCAGTCACCCCACAAGGAGGCTCCTACTGTTTGTATGCATACGGTTTCAGGATCTATTTCACTCCCCTTCCGGGGTTCTTTTCGCCTTTCCCTCACGGTACTGGTTCACTATCGGTCGATCACGAGTATTTAGCCTTGGAGGATGGTCCCCCCATCTTCAAACAGGATTTCACGTGTCCCGCCCTACTTGTCTTACGCTTAGTTCCACACACAGAATTTCGTCTACAGGGCTATCACCTGCTACGGCCGGACTTTCCATTCCGTTCGACTATCCTGCGCGCTAAAACGTAAAGGCTCATCCGATTTCGCTCGCCACTACTTTCGGAATCTCGGTTGATTTCTTTTCCTCGAGCTACTGAGATGTTTCAGTTCACCCGGTTCGCTTCCACTAGCCTATGTATTCAGCTAGGGATACTGCATTGCTGCAGTGGGTTTCCCCATTCGGATATCTGCGGATCAAAGCTTGTTTGCCAGCTCCCCGCAGCTTTTCGCAGGCTACTACGTCCTTCATCGCCTGTGATCGCCAAGGCATCCACCATATGCACTTAGTCGCTTGATCCTATAACGCTGTAGGCTATAGGACCTGAGTATTAGCGTTTGTGCCGTTCATAAGTTTCAAAGCAGTCTGAGGCTTATCACCCCAGTCTTGAGAACTTGGAACAAAAAATAATGCAATCACAACCCGTGCCCATCTTCATCAGCAATGCTGATTACTTGATGAACACATTTTCGTTGTGCTTCTTCCAGATTGTTAAAGAACAAATATAGCTGTTGGGTAAAACCCAACTCATAACGTCGTGACTGACGACACTATGAGTTGGCCTCTACATCGCCACCGGCGATCAATGAGAATCAATGGTGGAGGTGAACGGGATCGAACCGATGACATCCTGCTTGCAAAGCAGGCGCTCTCCCAGCTGAGCTACACCCCCATATTTCGCTTGCCGCGAAATACCTGGTGGGTCTGGTTGGATTCGAACCAACGACCCCCGCCTTATCAAGACGGTGCTCTAACCGACTGAGCTACAGACCCAAAACCTTCTCGGATCAGTAGTCAGGAAGCTGAAGACCTAGGGAAGATTCCCTCGACCCAAGCCTACAACTGATCCCAGCTATATCAAACAACCGATAAGAGTGGACGCTTAACACGAGCACATAAGCTCTGAAAGGAGGTGATCCAGCCGCACCTTCCGATACGGCTACCTTGTTACGACTTCACCCCAGTCATGAATCCTACCGTGGTAATCGCCCTCCTTGCGGTTAGGCTAACTACTTCTGGTAAAACCCACTCCCATGGTGTGACGGGCGGTGTGTACAAGACCCGGGAACGTATTCACCGCGACATGCTGATCCGCGATTACTAGCGATTCCGACTTCACGCAGTCGAGTTGCAGACTGCGATCCGGACTACGATCGGGTTTCTGGGATTGGCTCCCCCTCGCGGGTTGGCGACCCTCTGTCCCGACCATTGTATGACGTGTGAAGCCCTACCCATAAGGGCCATGAGGACTTGACGTCATCCCCACCTTCCTCCGGTTTGTCACCGGCAGTCTCATTAGAGTGCCCTTTCGTAGCAACTAATGACAAGGGTTGCGCTCGTTGCGGGACTTAACCCAACATCTCACGACACGAGCTGACGACAGCCATGCAGCACCTGTGTTCCGGTTCTCTTGCGAGCACTACCAAATCTCTTCGGCATTCCAGACATGTCAAGGGTAGGTAAGGTTTTTCGCGTTGCATCGAATTAATCCACATCATCCACCGCTTGTGCGGGTCCCCGTCAATTCCTTTGAGTTTTAATCTTGCGACCGTACTCCCCAGGCGGTCAACTTCACGCGTTAGCTGCGCTACCAAGGCCCGAAGGCCCCAACAGCTAGTTGACATCGTTTAGGGCGTGGACTACCAGGGTATCTAATCCTGTTTGCTCCCCACGCTTTCGTGCATGAGCGTCAGTGTTATCCCAGGAGGCTGCCTTCGCCATCGGTGTTCCTCCGCATATCTACGCATTTCACTGCTACACGCGGAATTCCACCTCCCTCTGACACACTCTAGCTCGGTAGTTAAAAATGCAGTTCCAAAGTTAAGCTCTGGGATTTCACATCTTTCTTTCCGAACCGCCTGCGCACGCTTTACGCCCAGTAATTCCGATTAACGCTTGCACCCTACGTATTACCGCGGCTGCTGGCACGTAGTTAGCCGGTGCTTATTCTGCAGGTACCGTCAGTTTCCCGGGGTATTAACCCGGAACGTTTCTTTCCTGCCAAAAGTGCTTTACAACCCGAAGGCCTTCATCGCACACGCGGGATGGCTGGATCAGGGTTTCCCCCATTGTCCAAAATTCCCCACTGCTGCCTCCCGTAGGAGTCTGGGCCGTGTCTCAGTCCCAGTGTGGCTGGTCGTCCTCTCAAACCAGCTACGGATCGTCGCCTTGGTGAGCCGTTACCCCACCAACTAGCTAATCCGATATCGGCCGCTCTAATAGTGCAAGGTCTTGCGATCCCCTGCTTTCCCCCGTAGGGCGTATGCGGTATTAGCTACGCTTTCGCGTAGTTATCCCCCGCTACTAGGCACGTTCCGATACATTACTCACCCGTTCGCCACTCGCCACCAGACCGAAGTCCGTGCTGCCGTTCGACTTGCATGTGTAAGGCATCCCGCTAGCGTTCAATCTGAGCCAGGATCAAACTCTTCAGTTTAATCTCTGTATTTGTTTCGTATTCTTGGTCTGAATAAATCCAAACCAGGTCATACGTCGCTACTCAAAGGAAGTGAGGTATGTTCTTAAACTTGACGTCTAAGGTACTTCACTTCTAGTGAGCACTTGATTTCTTGTGCTTGCGATAAGGCCGAAACCCAATCGCTGCACTCGCATCAAGCGCCCACACTTATCGGTTGTTTAATTGTTAAAGAGCGGTACTGCTAAATTCTGTACTACTGGTTTCCGCCTTCAACTTCGGCCAACTTCGCTTTTGCGTCGTCGCTGTCGTTGCAGCAGAGAAACGAGATTATGAAGAAGTTTTTATCGCTTGTCAAGTCAGCTTCGCTTTTGCTTTACGCAGTTGCGTCACTTGCTTGCGGCGACCTCTTCAGGTCTCGCCAGGACTTTCGCCCTGCCCTAGCAGTTATTGAAACCCCAGGGCAAACCCTAATTTTTCAGTAACTGCCAAGCCCAAAAGTATAGCACAATTTTTGCAGATCTTGCAACTGGCTTCTGCCTGATTTGCCTCGATCCTTGCAATAACCGCTTGGCGCTCATTACTGATTGCCGCTGCGGCAGGTGAGATTGGGTTGCCCCGCCACCTGTTGCACTTGCTTGGCTTCGCGTCTCAAAACTGTCTGAGCTGCGAAGGAGCGAGACTATAGCACAGAATTTTGGGCTGTCATGCCAGTGTCGCAAATTTGTTGATGGAAAGGCAGTCAGGCTGGCGCCGGCGCCCTGCTCCGTCGAAGGAGGCGCGGGCCGTGACTGGCCGCGCCTATATATATAGATAGCGGCAGCCCCTGCTTGTGGGACTAGTATGTACGTTTACTATTCGCCTGTACGCCGCATCTGATTGGAGACAGATACCTCATGCCCCCTGCGATCGCCCTGAGCGAAGACATCCTGATCAACGTCACCCCGTTTGAAACCCGCGTTGCGCTGGTGGAACAGGGGTCGGTTCAGGAATTGCACGTCGAACGTAGCATCCAACGGGGCCACGTCGGCAATATCTATCTGGGTCGGGTCGTGCGGGTGCTGCCCGGCATGCAGAGCGCGTTCATCGACATTGGGCTGGAGCGGGCGGCGTTCATTCATATTGCGGACCTGCGCGAGAATCGCACCGAGCGCAGCCAGGGTTTGACGCCGACGCCCATCGAAAAGCTGATATTTGAGGGACAGACCCTCATGGTGCAGGTCGTGAAGGATCCGCTCGGCACGAAGGGCGCGCGGCTGTCGACGCAGATCAGCATGGCCGGGCGGATGCTGGTGTACCTACCGCACGATCCGCACATCGGCATTTCGCAGAAGATCGATTCCGAGTCCGAACGCATCCAGTTGCGCGAACGTCTGCAAGCGCTGATGCCCTCGGACGAGAAAGGCGGGTTCATCGTGCGCACGCAGGCCGAGGGCGCCAACGACGCGGAGTTGACCGCCGACGTGGAATATCTGCGCAAACTGTGGACGAGTGTGCAGGCGGCGGCCCGGACCCAGCCCGCCCCCGCGCTGTTGCACCAGGACCTGACGCTTGCCCAGCGCGTATTGCGCGACATGGTCGGCCCCGAGACCGGGTCGATCCTGGTGGATTCACGCACGACGACGGCCGCGATGCTGGAATGGGCGCGTGTGTACACGCCTTCGGTGGTTGACCGTATCAAGCATTACAGCGGCGAGCGCCCTCTGTTCGACACCGCCAACGTGGATGACGAGATTGCGCGCGCGCTGTCGCGCCGGGTCGACCTGAAGTCGGGCGGCTATCTGATCATTGACCAGACGGAGGCGTTGACCACGGTGGACGTCAACACCGGCGGGTTTGTGGGGGGCCGCAATTTCGACGACACGATCTTCAAGACGAACCTTGAGGCGGCACAGGCAATTGCGCGGCAGCTGCGACTGCGCAACCTGGGGGGAATCGTGATCCTGGACTTCATCGACATGGAGGAACAGGAACATCGCGACACCGTGCTGGCGGAGCTGAAGAAGGCGTTGTCGCGCGATCGGACCCGCATGACCGTCAATGGATTCACGCAGCTGGGGCTGGTGGAAATGACGCGCAAGCGCACGCGCGATTCGCTGGCGCACCAGCTTTGCGAGCCCTGCCCCATGTGCGAGTCGCGCGGCAATGTGCGTACGCCGCGCACGGTCTGTTATGAAATCCTGCGCGAGATTCTGCGCGAGGCCCGGCAATTCAATCCCAAGGAATTTCGCATTCTTGCCTCGCAGGAAGTGGTGGACCTTTTTCTGGAAGAGGAAAGCCAGCATTTGGCGATGCTGGGCGACTTTGTGGGCAAGCGCGTGTCGCTGGAAGTGGAAGCGGCGTATTCGCAGGAGAAGTACGACATCATCCTCGTGTGACGGCATAAGAAGAATGCCTAGTCATCGGACCGACGGAAGAGCCGCGCCTGCAAGCGCGGCTTTTTTCATTTGGGCGCGACAGGATGGGGGCCATCGGGCGGCCGAAATGGCGATATGTCCGCGTGCCCATTGATGCGCTCGATGGAGCCGTGAACCGCGCTGGCGGCCGCTCTTCGCCAGGCCCGCGTTCAGCGCGCGTGCGAGTACATGGAGCCATACCCGAATCGCGAACAGGCTTCAACTCGATATGTGTGGATTTTGTGACTTAACAATTCGTTTGAAATGATTTCTGAAACGGATGGCGACAAGTAAGGGTTATCGATAAGCTGCGGGCGCTTTGCCGGGTCGGTTACCGCCTCGGCGCTTTTCCCTTAGTCATTCGGAGGTCATTGCAATGAAGTCCCTATTCCGTCCGTTCCTGGTACTGGTCGCGGCCCTGCCGCTGATGCTGGCAGCCTGCGGCGACAAGGAGCCCGAGCAGCGCGCGGCGTTCACGCAGTTCCTGCAGACGCGCATCGTGGACAAGCCGGGCGTGCGTGTCCCGAAGCTGACGGAGGAAGAAAAGAAGTCCTTCGGCGACTACGCGGCCCATTACGCCATCATCACCGACTTCAATGCCGGCATGGATGCGTCGGTCAAGCCGCTGTCGGGGATCCTGCAGAAGGGTCAGGTGCGCTCGGTGAACGATATCGTCACGCGCCGCGAAGACCTGAAGTCCGTGCGTGCCGGTCTGAACGACATGAACGCGGCGCTGAAGGAGCATCGCGCCAAGGCCGACGCGGCTCACGCCCAGCTCAAGCAGCCTGAGGACCTGAAGGCCGTGTACGACAAGGCTTACGAGAAGACCATCACCCTGCCGGCCGACACGTTTGGCGATGTGCTGCCGCAGATCAACGCCACCTACGACGTCACCCTGAAGATCGCCGACTACGTGGAAGCGAACAAGTCGAAGATCGATATCTCGAGCAACAGCGTGACGGTGACCGATCCTGCCGTGCAAGCCGAGCTGAACAAGCTGCTGCAAGAGATGAACGCGCAGGCCAAGAATGTGCAGCAGGCACAGACGCGCCTGCAGGCCGTGATCATGGGCCGTTAAGCACCGCTCAAGCACGCTGCGCCACGCATCGCCCCGCCGCCACCGAAAGGTGCGGCGGGGTTTTTCTTGCCATGTCGATAATCAGTCAGGCGCCGACGCGACGCGATTGCGGCCCGCGGCCTTGGCCTGGTAAACGGCCGCATCGGCGGCTTCCACAAGGGCGGCCGAGACGCCGTCGCCTAGCGGCACGACCGTGGCCACGCCGACGCTGACGGTGACGATACCGCCTCCGTTGTCTTCGTGCGGAATGGCCAGGTCCTCGACCGCGCGCCGGATACTTTCGGCGATGACCAGCGCCTGTTCGCGGCGCGTGTCGGGCAGCAGCACCACGAACTCTTCGCCGCCGTAGCGGGCCGCCAGATCGCGAGGCCGGCGAGCCTTGTTCTGAAGCGCAAGCGCCAGCATCTTGAGCAACGCGTCGCCTTCCTGGTGGCCATAGCGGTCGTTGTAAAGCTTGAAGCGATCGGCATCCAGAAACAGCAGCGACAGCGGCGCGCGATCGCGACGCGCGGCCGCCCATTCCCTGTCCAGCACCTCGTCGAAGGTGCGCCGGTTGGCGATGCCGGTGAGTCCGTCCGTCTGGGCCTGACGCGCCAATTGCGCCTCGAACGCCTGCCGCCAGCGCATCTCGCGCCGAAAGAGGACGATCTGCGCCATCACCGATGCGAAGAGCGCCAAGGTCACGGGCACGATCAGGGCGGCGCGGCGCACCCAGGGTTCGAGCAGATCGTCGACGGCCAACGCCACGTCGATCACCAGCGGCGTGCGCTCGATGGCGTCGAACGCATAGAGACGATTGACGCCATCGGGCGACAGCACGCCGACAAATGCGCGCAAGGCATCGCCGCCCTGGACGGCAAAGTCAGGGGCGGCGATCAGCGCAAGTGACGGGAATTTTTGCCCGGGAAGACGCCCGGGCACGCGCGGAAAGACAGCAGCCGGGCGCGGCGCGCCCGAGGCGGGGCTTTCAGGACAGCGCGGCGGCTGCGATGCGGAACGGGAAGGCCTTGGCCCCGCGTGCCTTGTCGCTTTCGCGGTGGGCGTTGATGGCCCAGGCGGGCCCTGCCCCGCCGGCTTGCGCCATCAATTGGCGGGTGAGCACGCCAGAGAATCCGCAACGAAGCGTCATGGCCTGACGCCGGGCAAGCTCGATTCCGATGGCGTGCGACGTAGTCGAATTACGGTCCGTTTGCAGCATGGCAGCCCCCTGGCAAAAGCGCTTCCTGAGTGAAGCGTCATTGCGGATTAATCTACCCTAGCTGCTTGATTTTGCGCGTGAAATGATGCGTAAAGTAATGCAAAGATCCCGAAATGCACGCCGAAAAATAGCCGTCAGGCGGATGGACTGGGCGCCGCGTCGCCGGTTTCGCGGTCCGGACGGTCATTGATGCCATCCGGTTGGCCCGTCATATTTCCGTAAAGCAGCGAGCGGCCGGCGAACAGGCCACCTGCCACCTCGAGCTCGAAGCGTTCGGTGTCGCGTTGCCGCACGTCCTGAATGACCTCCTCGGCCTCGTCGGGCGGCACGCCGATGGCGCGCAACGCCGCTTCGCCGAAGACCAGCGCCGATTCAAGGGTTTCGCGGACCTGGAAATCCACCCCTTCGCGGGCCAGCGCCAGCGAATGGATGCGGTCATAGGCCCGCACCACGACGCGCACCAGCGGGAATTCGGATTTGATGAGATGCACCATGTGGGTGGCGGCGCGCGGGTCGTCGATGCACACCAGGATGGCGCAGGCGTTTTCGGCGCCCGCCGAGCGCAGCATGTCGGCGCGCGTACCGTCCCCGTAATACACCTTCACGCCCCACTTTGCCGCGGCGCGGATCGCGTCGGTGTCGGTGTCCAGGATCGAGACCTTGACCCCGCGTGCCAGCATCGCCTGCGTCACGATCTGGCCGAAACGGCCAAAACCCACGATCAGCGCGCAGCCGTCCAGGTCGCGGGCCACGTCCACGCCATCCATGGACGGCTTGGGTTTTGGCAGGAACCAGCGCAAGGCCAGGACGCATAGCGGCGTGAGCGCCATCGAAATGATGACGACCGCGGTCAGCACCGCGCCCGTATGCGCGTCGAAGATGCCTTTGTCGGCGGCTGCGCTGTACAGCACGAAGGCAAACTCGCCGCCTTGCGCCAGCAACGCGCAACGGGTGATGGCTTCGGCATGGGTGGCGCGCAGCAGGCGCGCCACGATGTAGACGCCCACGGATTTGACCGCCATGAAAGCGACGACGCCCGCCAGGATGAGCGGCCATTCCCGCGCCACGGCCAGGAGGTCCAGCGACATGCCCACGCCCAGGAAGAACAGGCCGAGCAGGATGCCGCGAAACGGCTCGATATCGGCTTCGAGCTGATGGCGGAATGTGGACTCGGACAGCAGCACACCGGCCAGGAACGCGCCCATGGCCATGGACAGGCCGCCCAGTTCCATCAGCAACGCGGCGCCCAGCACGACGAGCAATGCGGCCGCCGTCATCACTTCGCGGGCATGCGCCGCGGCCAGAAGACGGAACAGTGGGTTGAGCAGCCACCGGCCCGCGGCCAGCAGCGCCAGAATGCAGCCGACCGCAATGGCGGCCTGCCACCACGGATTGGCCTCGCTGCCGCTGCTTGCCGGAGCCAGCAAGGCGGCCAGCGCCAGCAGCGGGACGATCGCCAGGTCTTCGAGAAGGAGAATGGAGACGATGCGTTGGCCCTGCGCGCTGGTGGTTTCGTCGCGCTCGGCCAGGATCTGCATCACGATGGCCGTGGACGAAAGCACGAAACCCATCGCCGCCATGAAGGCCGCGGCGCCTGACAGACCTGCAAGCAACCCGACGCCGGTAAGCAGCGCACCGCAAACCAGCACCTGCGCAACGCCCAGCCCGAAGATTTCGCCGCGCAGCTTCCAGAGGCGCGACGGCTGCATCTCCAGCCCGATGATGAAAAGAAACATCACCACGCCCAGTTCGGCGACGTGCAAGATGGATTTGGGATCGGTGAAAAACCCGATGCCGAACGGGCCTATCGCCAGGCCGGCTGCCAGATAGCCCAGGACCGAACCCAGTCCGAGACGCTTGAACAAGGGGACGGCAATCACCGCTGCGCCAAGCAGAACGACGACGTTGAGGACTTGATTGCCTTCGGAAGGCAGGGCCATGGAGCGCTCCTGGTTGCATGGCGGGCCGAAGCGCCTGGGACGCCGCCCAGCCCGCTATGCGCAGGCTGGGGCCATTTTCCGGCAAACCGCGGGATTGGCAAACAGGAACTTCGGCAATGAAAAGCCGCCCCGAGGGGCGGCTGCTGGGGAAAGACGTGTACGGTTTGGCTCAGTCTTCCCGGAACTGCATCTTGTAGAGGGATGCGTACAGGCCGTCGGCCGCCAGCAGTTCCGCGTGCGGACCCTGTTCGACGATCTTGCCGGCGTCCAGGACGATGATGCGGTCGGCGTTCTGGACGGTGGACAGGCGGTGCGCGATGACCAGCGTGGTGCGCCCCTTCATCAGGCGTTCCAGCGAGGCCTGCACCTGGCGTTCGGATTCGTTATCGAGCGCCGAAGTCGCTTCGTCCAGGATCAGGATGGGCGCGTTCTTGATGAGCGCGCGCGCGATGGCCAGACGCTGGCGCTGGCCGCCGGACAGGCGGGCGGCGTTCTCGCCCACGGGCGTGTTGATGCCTTGCGGCAGGCCTTCGACGAAGTCGAGCAGATTGGCGGCGGCCAGCGCATCGCGCACCTTTTGCTCGCTGGACTTGCCCAATGCGCCGTAGCCGACGTTGGCGGCGATCGTGTCGTCGAACAGCACGACATCCTGGCTGACCAGCGACAGGTGCGAGCGCAGGCTGCGCAGCGTGAGTTCATCGATGGGCACGTCGTCCACGAGGATCTGGCCGCTGTCGGCCAGCACGAAGCGGGGCAGCATGTTGACCAGCGTGGTCTTGCCGCTGCCCGAGCGGCCCACGAGGGCGACGGTCTGACCGGGTTCGACCACGAAGGAAATGTCATTGACCGTGTCGCGGTCGGCGTCGGGGAAGCGATGCGACACGCTGCGGAACTCGACCTTGCCGCGCACGGGCTCGGGCAATTCCTTGGTGCCGGTGTCGTTTTCCGGGATCTGGTCGATCAGGGTGAACACGCTTTCGGCCGAGACCAGCATCTTTTGCAGGCGGGCGGCCACGTTGGTCAGGCGCTTGATGGGGTCGAAGATCTGGGCCAGCGCGGCCATGAACGACGCGAAGCTGCCCACGGTGAGCGAGCCGCTGTTGGCCTGGCTGAGCGCCACGGCGATGACCGCGCCCACGGAAATCGAGATGCAGACCTGGGTCAAGGGCGTCAGCGCCGCATCGGCCGTGGCCGTGCGCATGGCAAAGCGGCGCAGGCGGCGGCTGACGAAATCGAAGCGGCCGCGTTCGACCTCGTAGCCGTCGAACAGCTTGATGACGCGCTGGCCGTCGATGCCTTCGCCGACCACGCGGGTCAGCTCGGCGTTCATGTTGACGGTTTCGCGGTTGATGCGGCGCAGGCGCTTGATGAAAAAGCGCGAGATCAGGACCGAGACCGGCAGCATGACCAGGATGATCAGCGTCAGCACCCACGACATGTAGAGCAGCACGCAGATCAGCGCGATGACCACCAGGGTTTCGCGCACCAGCACGGTGATGACGTCGGTGGCATAGCCGGTGACGTTGCCGGCGTCGATGGTGAAGCGGTTCAGGAGGCGCCCGGTGTCGCCGCGCTTGAAGTCGGCGTCCGGCAGGCCCAGGAGGCGCTCGAACATGTCGCGCCGCATGCCCAGCAGCACGTTGTTGGCCACCCAGGCCAGCAGGTAGTCGCTGAAGAAGTTGCAGATGCCGCGCACCAGGATCAGGCCCACGACCGCCAGCGGCAGCGCCCAAACGTAATACGGCTTGGCGCCTGAGAAGCCGCCGTCCAGGAGGGGCTTCATGATGACCGCCAGCACGGGCTGCGTGGCCGCGGCGCCTGCCATCAGGAGGACGGCCGCCAGCAAGCCCTTCCAGTAGGAACCGACCCGGCTGTAGATCCGGGTCCAGAGTTCGGATTTGACGGGCTGGGAGCCCGCTGGCGCATTCCGTGCGGCAGAATTCAAAGGGATCACTCGCTTTTCATACAATTGTGCCCAGGATTGTACCGGCTGCGCGTCTGCGCGCCGTCCCCGCCCCTTAGCCCTATCCGCGCCCGTGCGCCCTTCCATGTCCGATATCAGTTGCCTGTATGTCCGCCTGCCCAACTGGGTGGGCGATGTCTGCATGAGCCTGCCCAGCCTGCGCGCCCTGGCGGCAAGCGGCCTGCCCCTCGTCCTCTGCGCCCGCCCCTGGGCCCGCGACCTGCTCGATGGCGTGGACAAACTGGATTTCGTCCCCATGCGCGGCAAGGTGGGACCGGACCGGGCGGCGGTCAGCGCGCACCGGCGCGGGCTGGGCGCGCAAGGCCGCCGCGCCCGGGGCCTGCTCTTGCCGGATTCCCTGTCCAGCGCGCTGGTGTTCCGGCTGGCCGGCGTGCCGTCGGCGGGGTACCGCGACGACGGCCGCAGCTTTCTGCTGCGCTGGCCGTTCGCCAAACCCGACCAGCCGATGCACGCCGTCGAATCCTGGCATCACCTGACCCGCGAGGCCCTGATCCGCTGGAATCTGCCTAGCGGTCCCGCCCAGCCCGGTCCGACGCTGGACCTGCCGCTGACGGCGGCGCATGAACGCGCGGCCGGCGAGGCCCTGGCCCAGGCCGGCCTGCAAGACCGGCCCTTCGTGCTGATTGCGCCCACCGCCACGGGCCTGCACAAGGGCAGGATCAAGGTGTGGCCGGGATTCGATACACTGACGCGCGCCCTGCAGGCCCGCGGCCATACCGTGGTAATGTGCCCCCCTCCGGCCGAAACCGACGAAGCCCGCCGCAATGCGCCGACCGCTCAGTTGCTGCCCCCGCTGGGATTGGGCGCCTTTGCGGCGCTGACCGCCCGGGCCGCGCTGGTGATTTGTAACGACTCCGGCGTGTCGCACGTCGCGGCGGCGGCGTCGGCGCGGCAGTTGACGCTGTTCGGCGTGACACAGCCGCAACGCACCGGCCCGTGGTCGCCGCGCGCGGTGTGCCTGGGTAGCGACCAGGCCTGGCCGTCGCAGGAAGAAGCAACACAGCAGGCCGAGCGCCTGCTGGATGGTACGCAGTAATCAGGACAGTCTCGAAATGACCTTTTCCAGCTATCTCACGAATCTGATCATTCCCTTGAATTTGTGCATCACCCTGGTGGTCCTTGGCCTGGTGCTGGGACTGTTCCGGCTTCGCAAGACGGGCCTCACGCTCGTCGCGGCAGGCTTGCTCTGGGCGCTGGCCTGGTCGTTGCCGGCAACGTCGCTGTGGGCGGGCGGCGCGCTGGAGAACCGCTATCCGCACAAGCCCGCCGCCGAGATGCCGACGGCCGACGCGATCGTGGTGCTGGGCGGCAATACCGCCAACGGCCGCGCCAATTGGTTCCTGCCCTATGACAAGGACACGGCCATCGTGCGCGTGGACGCGGCGGCCGAGCTGTATCTGGCCGGCCGCGCGCCCAAGGTGCTGCTGTCGGGCGGCGCGCTGGAAGGCGATGTCAGCGAAGCGCGCGGCATGGCGCATGCGATCCGCCAGCAGGGCGTTCCGGAGTCGGCCCTGATCCTGGAAAACGCCAGCCGCACCACCTATGAAAACGCCACGCTCACCGAAGACCAGCTCAAGGCGCGCGGCATCGGCAAGGTGCTGCTGGTCACGTCCGCCTTGCACATGCCCCGCGCCATGGCGGCCTTTTCCAAGCAGGGGGTGGAAGTGATTGCCGCCCCCGCGCCGCCGCAGATCGTGGAGCCGGCCGACGGGTCGCTGTCGTTGTGGCTGCCCGATGAACGCACGTTCGACGCCAGCCGTTCGATCGTGAAGGAATACGCGGGTCTCTTTGTGTACTGGTTGCGCGGATGGGTATGAGCCTGACCGGCGCGGCGCCAGCGTGCCGCTCGGGATGCGGCGCCTGCTGCATCGCGCCGTCGATCACGCGGCCCATTCCGGGGATGCCGCAGGGCAAGCCCGCGGGCGTGCCCTGTGTTCAGTTGCTGCCGGACATGCGGTGCGCGATCTTTGGTGATCCTTCCCGCCCGGACTTCTGCGGGGGACTGCAGCCCCAGCACGAGATGTGCGGTCCCGACCGCGAACACGCCATCCGCTGGCTGGCCGACCTGGAAAGGGCAACCGCGCCCTGCCATTGAAAACGGGGCTTGACGCCCCGTTTTCAATGGCGCTCCAGCAGCACCTGTTCGTACAAGGCCTCGTAGCGCGAGGCCACGGTTTCCCAGCTTTGGTCGCGGGCGATTTCCAGGCCTCGTGACGTCAGCGCCGCGCGCAGCTGCGGATCCGAACCCAGGCTTTCCAGCGCCTGCGCCAATTGGGCGCCATCGCGCGGGTCCTGCAGGATGAGCGCATCCGTTCCCGCCGTGAGGTATTGCGCAAAGCCGCAATAGACCGGCGAACTGACGATGACCGGCAGACCGTGCGACATGGCTTCCAGCGGCGCCATGCCGTAGCTGTCGTTCAGGGTCGGGTGCGTGTAGATGTCGGCCGCATTGAAATACTGGGCGACGTCTGGCGTGGGGTCGACCAGCGTGACGCGGCGGGCGACGTCTCCGGCGGCGCGTACGCGCTCGCGCGTGGGCTCGTCGGCGCCGACCACCAGCAGCCGGTAACGCGGAGGCAAGAGCGCCAGCGCGTCCAGCAACGCGGGCAGGCCCTTGCGCAGCGGATTGCGCGCCACCAGCAGACAGCCGATCGTGTCCGCGTCCCAGCCGAGCCGCGCGCGCGTGGCCTGGCGGCCCCCGTTACGGTCGGGCGCGGGCAGCTTGACGCCCGGGGCGATGATGTCGACCGCAAGTTCTTCGCCGTAGCTGCGGTGCAGCTGGTCCATGATGAGGCCCGATACCGCCACCACGCGGCGCTGGGGCGTCTTGCGCACGCGCAGCTTTTCCAGCAGCAGGTAGGTGGCCAGCCGCGGGCTGAGCCAGGCCGTCAGGCGCTGCAGCGGCGTGACCCGGGTGATGCGGTTATAGCGGACCGGCGTCACGTGCATGACCTGGATTTCGCCCGCCCAGCCGTTCATGTGCGAATGGACGATGTCGAAGCGGCCGCGGGTGAGGCGGTCGGCGCGCCAGGCGAAATACAGCACCCGCGTCCAGCTGGGCAGCCAGCCGGGAAACCGCACGGGCAGGTAATCGAATGGCAGGTCGCTGTCGAAATCGCGGGCGACCACGGAAACGTCGTGGCGCTTGCCGAGTACACGCATCAACTCGACGCCATAGGCCTCGGCCCCGCCGAAACGGTTGCCGAAGCGATCAACCAACAGCGCGATGCGAAGCCGGCGTTCAGGAGCGCCGGCGGCTGTCTTCATACCGGGTGAGGCACTTCTGGAGAAATCGGAAGATATTGGTCGAACGTGCCACGGTCACGCGCGGCAGTCCGAAGGGATCGTCGGACGCCGCCGCCAGGCCGCGCCTGGTGAGCGTGGCGTTCTCGTAACCGGCCTCGCGCGCCATGGCCTGATGCTCGGGGCCATGGTCGCCATAGGGATAACAGAACGCGGTGACGGGCGCGCCCAGCGCCTGTTCAAGCTCGTCCTTGGACTGGACGATCTGGCGCCGCGCTTCTTCGGCAGGCAGCTCGGGCAGGTGGACGTGATCCAGCGTGTGCGAGCCGACCTCGTTGCCGGCCTGCGCCCATTCCCGCATTTCCTGGACGGTCATCAGCGGCGCAAACGGGATCCCCTTTTCGAGGTCCCACACGTTGCCGCCGTCGAACTGCCGGGCCACGAAATAGTTGGTGGCGGTGAATCCCAGTTCGCTCAGTACCGGCATCGCGTTGTGATGCACATTGCGGAAACCGTCGTCGAACGTGATGCCGAAGACCTTTCCCTGGCGCTCGCCGCGGACATAGGGCATGACGTCGCGCATGGACAATCCGCGATAGCCAAGCCGGCGCATCCAGCGCATCTGGCGGGCAAAGCTATCGGGATGTACCGTCAGTCCGCGAAACGGCGTGCCCTTGGGGTTGGGCTCGCCGATCTGGTGATACATAAGGATTGGAATAGACATAGCTCGACATTATATGACTCAGCGTCCCGCGAGCGTGCGTTGGTATACATCCACTGTGGCAGCCGCGAAACGCTCCAGGTTGAAGTCGCGCAAACTGGTCTCGCGCGCTTTGTGGCCCATCAGACGCACCGCCTCCGGGTTGTCCAGCATGAATCGCAACTTGGCGGTCATGGCCGGGATGTCGCGCGCGGGCACGATCCAGCCATCCACGCCGTCTGTTACGTTTTCCGGCAGACCGCCCGCGTCACTGACAAGCGCCGGCAGTCCCAGCGCCATGATCTCGCGGCAGGCAAACGACAACGCCTCGCGGTACGACAGCACGAACCCCGCGTGGCAGGACGCCAGCGCCGCGCGCACGTCATCGAGCAGCCCGGGAAACTTCACCTGATCGATCATGCCAAGCTCGCGCACACGCGCCAGCTTGGCCTCGGAGGGCGGATCGCCCGCCACCATCAGCAAGATGCGTGCCTTGTCGGCCGGCGGCAGCGCGGCCGCGGCCGCCACCAGGTCCAGCCAGCCCTTGTCGTAATCGGTGCCGCCCGCGCTGCCCAGCAGCAGCTTGCCTTGCCAGTCCGGGCCAAAGAAGAGTTCGCGCAGCTTGTCCAGGCTTTCGGGCGGCGGCGGGGCAAAGAAATTCGTATCGATGCCGTGCCGGATGGTCGTGATGGGGCGTTTGCGGTACGGGGACTGCTCCATCATGCCGCGGATGTAGTCGCTGACGGCGATGCCGTGATCGGTGGCCAGCGCCACCCGCAGCTTGTGCCCGAAGCTGGTCAGCGGGTGATCGTTGTGCTTGGTGAACACGATGCGCGGCCGGCGCCGCATGCCCAGCGTGGCCAGCATGACCTGTTTGTGATCGGCCGAGCCGTTGGCGTGGATGATGTCGAACTGGCCGTCCACAATCAGGCGATGCAGCCTGGCGCGGTCCGTGAACCAGGACGAGGGGCGCGTCGTGTAGCGCATGTCCACCACTTTGACGCCGGGGATGGCCTTGGCGTAGCGGTACAGCCGGCTGGTCTCCGGCACCGCCACCGTGATCTCGAGGTCGCGGGCGAGCGCCTTGGCCAGGTTGATGATGTAGGTGACGTGCCCCCCGCCGTTGCCCGCGTGGAAGTTCGTGTAGAGGATCTTCACTTTTTGTTTTCTGCCAGGAACATCAGCTTCGAGTAACGGAAGAAGCTGCCCGCCGCCGCCGTCACGGCCAGCACCAGCCCGTGGCGGCCGTCCAGGAAGCCGCGGCGGATCAGGTAGATGCGCACGAAGGTCCAGAAGCCGTGGCCCAGCGCACCGAAGACCGACGTGCGCTTGCCCTTGGCGTACATCATGGCGGCCGCGTCGGACGAATACCGGTTGACCTTGTTGATCAGCGCGTCCAGGTTGTCGTACGGATAGTGGTTGAAATAGCCGCGCAACTGAAGGGGCCGGCCATTGGCGGGCACCACGCGCTCGTGCACGGCGGCATCGGTGAAGCGCGCCGTGCCGCGCTTGAAGAGCCGCAGCACGTAGTCGGGCCACCAGCCGCTATGGCGGATGTCGCGGCCGCAGAAGTTGGACAGGCGCGCGATTTCGTAGGCGTCGGCCTTGGGCGCGCGCAGCACGTCCTGGATTTCCTGCGCCAGCTCGGGCGTGACGCGCTCGTCAGCATCGATCGACAGGACCCAGTCGCCCGTCGCCAGATCCAGCGCGCGGTTCTTTTGCGGACCGAAGCCGGGCCAGTCAGGGGTGACTTCGACCCGAGCGCCCAACGCCCGCGCCAATTCCACGGTGCCGTCGGTGCTGCCCGAATCCACAACGATGAACTCGTCGGCAAACGACACGGACTTCAGGCAGGCGGCAATGTTGGCCGCTTCGTTCTTGGTGATGATGATGACTGATAACTTCATCCGCGATTCCTAAGACGCTTTTTCCAGGCCTTCCAGGCGTGATAGCGCGGGCCCCAGAAGGGGTCGCGCGACAGCCAGATCCGGCGGTTCAGCCAGGACCCGCCCTGATTGCGCACCGCGAAGCGGTAGATGTGACCGGGATCCGTGCCGGGAACGTTCTGGCCGAAAGGGTCGGTAGTGTACAAGTGCCGGAAACCGGCCTGCCCGGCGGCGGCCACGTAATCGGCATCGAAATAGCCCTGCGGCCAGCAGAGGTGGTCGCTCACGCCGCCCAGCCTGCGGATCAGGGTTTCACGCGAATCCTCCAGATCCTGCGCGATGTGTTCGCGCTTGGCGTTCGTATCCGCGCCGCAGACCTTGTCCCAGCGGGTGTGCGTGTGGGTGTGGGAATGGAATTCGAAGGTGCTGGCCGCCTGCATGGCCTCGATCTCGCTCCAGCGCAGCATCGCCTCGTCGGCCCGGCCCGACGCCACGAGTTCCTTGCAGGCGTGGTGGTCGGGCGTGGGCGGCAGCGGGCCGCCCTGCCCCGCGTGGGGCCGGACGGGGCCGTCGCCGATCCAGCCGGTGATGGTGAACAACACCGCGCGCATGCCATGACGGGCGAGGACGGGATGCGCGTGCACCCAGTTGTTCAGGTAGCCGTCGTCGAACGTGATCAGCACGGCGCGTTCGGGTACGGAGGCGCCGGCCAGATAGGCGGCAAACTGTGCCGTGGTGAGCGACTGGTAGCCGGCGCGGGCCAGGCGCGAGATCTGCGCCTCGAAGACGTCAGGCGTCGCGGCAATCATGCCGCCGGCCGGCGTGACGTGGTGGTACATCAGCACCGGCACATTGGGCGCATTCATGGGCGGCGCTCCGCCGGGCGGCGCTCCGCCAGCCAGCGCAGGTAGATGGCTTCCGTGGTTTCCGCCAGGCGCGCGGGCGAAAACACGCCCTCTTCCCAGACCATCTTGCGGCCGGCCTCGCCCATCGCGCGGCGCAGGGCCGGGTCGTCGATCAGGCGCGCCAGCGCGGCGGTCAATGCGGCCGGGTCCTTGGGCGGGACCAGAAAGCCCGTCACGCCGTCGCGGAACATTTCGGACACGCCGCCCACGTTCGTGCCGATGACGGGCAGGCCGCTGGCCTGCGCTTCGACAAAAACCGTGCCGGACGCTTCCTGCTGCGTGGCCAAGGCAAAGAGATCGAATCCCGCCAGCAGATTGGGTACGTCGCGCCGCGTGCCCATCAGATGGATGCGGTGCTGCAGTCCGCGCTCGGCCACATACGCCTGGGTCTGCTCGAAGACCGGCGATCCGGCACCGACGAACACCAGATGCAGCTTCGGGCGCGTGGCCATCAGCGGCGCGATGGCGTCGATCAGGTCCTTGTGGCCCTTGGTGGCGCGCATGACGGCCACGCAGCCCACCACGACGTCGTCGTCGGCCAGCCCGAGTTCTCCGCGCAGGGTGGAGCGCTCGACCGGCGCGGGCAGCACGATGGGCGAATACACCGTCGCGATCTTTTCGGGCGGGACGCCGCGGGTGATGAGGTACTTGCGCACGTGGTCGCTGACGGCCGTGACGCGGTGCGGCAGGACGGTGTACGACCACATCGACCCGACCGGATTGGACAGGTGGCGGGTGCGCACGATGAGCGGCGTGCCGGCCATCCGCCCGGCCAGGGCCGCGATGACCGTGTCGCGCCGGCTGTGGGTATTGAGCACGTCAAATCGCCCGGCCTTCAGGATCTTGCGGACCGCGGCCACACCCTTCAGGTAGTTCACCGGCCCGGCCATGTCCACGGCATGCACCGTGAAACCGGCATCACGCAGCCGTTCCGTCAGCTGCGCGCGCGGCTGGCAGATCGCCTCGAGGTGATGCCCACGCGCACGCATGGCGTGCATTTCCTTGAAGATACGTCCTTCCTGTCCGCCGAAACTGGTGGCGGCTTCCGAATGCACAATACGCAGGCTGGGCATCATTAGTAGGTGACCTCCACGCCATCAGGCTTGGTCCAGTCGTTCAGGTTGGCCAGCAGCGTGTCGGCCATGCGCACGCGCCATTCCTCCCCGAGCCTGACCGTGCACAGGAAATTGTTCTTTGTGTAGACGATATCGACCGGCACCCCCGGAATGCCATTCTCGGGTTCGGCGCGGAAGGGATTGAGCATCTGACGCAGGCGGGCCGCGTCGGCAGTGCCGTTGAGCTTGACGCGCAGGGACTTGGCGCGCGCCTCGCGAGCCAGTTGCAGGTCGTAGAGCTGCTCGGCGACGATGCGCATGCCGCCGGAGTAGTCGTCGTTGCTGACCTTGCCCTGCACGATGACGAGCTGGTCTTCGCGCAGCCGGTTGCGGTGCTTCTCGTAAAGTTCGTTGAAGACCGAGATCTCGACCTGCGCCGTGCCGTCGTCCAGCACGGCAAAGACCATCTTGCCGCGGCGGGTCATCATGACGCGCACGCTGGCCAGCACGCCGCACATCCATTGCAGGTCGCGCTGGGGTTCCACACGCGCAAGCTGCATCGGCACGATGCGGCGCACTTCGTCGCGCCACGCATCGAACAGGTGGCCGCTGTAGTAATAGCCCAGCGCGGACTTTTCTTCGGTCAGCTTCTTGTGCAGATCCCAGGGCGCGACCTTGGCCAGTTCGCCGGCGACCACGTCGCCGCTGTCGTCGCCAAAAAGCGAAGCCTGGTTGGCGCTGCGCGCGGCCTGCTCGGCCGCTTCCATGGCGGTAGGCACCGAGGCCAGCATGGCGGCGCGGTTGGGCTCGATGGTGTCGAACGCGCCGGCCTTGATCAGCGCTTCGATGGTGCGGCGGTTGACGGCCTGCTTGCTGACGCGGCGGCAGAAGTCGAACAGGTTCAGGAACGGGCCGCCTTCCTTGCGCGCGCGCAGGATGTCTTCGACCGCGCCCTGCCCCGTACCCTTGACGGCGCCCAGGCCGTAACGCATGGTGCGCGGCGGCTTGCCTTTTTCGGTGTGCTTGTCGGCGACGGGCTCGAACCGGTAGCCCGAGTGGTTGACGTCGGGCGGCAGCACCTCGACGCCGTTGTCCTGGGCGTCGCGGCAGAAGATCTGGACCTTGTCGGTGTCGTCCATGTCGGAGGACATGGTGGCGGCCAGGAACTCGGTCGGGTGGTAGGCCTTCAGCCAGGCGGTCTGGTAGGAGATCAGCGCGTACGCGGCCGAGTGCGACTTGTTGAAGCCGTAGCCGGCGAACTTCTCCATCAGGTCGAAAAGCTTGACCGCCAGGTCGGGATCGTGGCCCTTTTCCTTGGCGCCCTGTTCGAAGAGCTCGCGGTGCTTGGCCATTTCCTCGGGCTTTTTCTTGCCCATGGCCCGGCGCAGCAGGTCGGCGCCGCCCAGCGAGTAGCCCCCGATGATCTGCGAGATCAGCATCACCTGTTCCTGGTAGACGATGACCCCGTAGGTGCTCTTCAGGGTGGCTTCCAGGTCCGGGTGGAAATAATCGACGGCCGCGCGCCCGTGCTTGCGGTTCACGAAGTCGTCCACCATGCCCGATTCCAGCGGCCCCGGACGATACAGGGCCAGCATGGCGATGATGTCTTCGAACGTGTTGGGCCGCAGCTTCTTGAGCAGCTCTTTCATGCCGCGAGATTCAAGCTGGAACACCGCGGTGGTGTTGGCATCGCACAGGATCTTGTAGGCCGCCGGATCGTCCAGGGCCAGCGCCATGACGTCGAAGTCGCGCTTTTCGGCGTTGAACTGGCGCACGTAGCGCACGGCCCAGTCCAGAATCGTCAGGTTGCGCAGCCCCAGGAAGTCGAACTTCACCAGGCCGGCGGCCTCCACGTCGTCCTTGTCGAACTGCGAGACCGCGCTGTTCTCCTGCCCCGGCTGGCAGTACAGCGGGCAGAAGTCGGTGAGCTTGCCGGGCGCAATCAGCACCCCGCCCGCGTGCATGCCGATGTTGCGGGTCAGGCCTTCAAGCGGCTTGGCCAGGTCGACCAGCGAGCGGACTTCTTCTTCCTGCTCGTAGCGGTCCTTGAAGGCGGGCTCGTCCTTGAGTGTGCGCTCCAGCGTCCAGGGATCCATCGGATTGAACGGGATCAGCTTGGACAGGCCATCGCAGAACATGTAGGGCATGTCCAGCACGCGGCCCGCGTCGCGCACCACGGCCTTGGCGCCCAGCGTGCCGAAGGTCGCGATCTGGCTGACGGCGGCGCGGCCGTATTTTTCCTTGACGTAGTCGATGACCCGTTCGCGGTTGTCCTGGCAGAAGTCGATATCGAAGTCGGGCATGGAGACCCGCTCGGGATTCAGGAAGCGCTCGAACAGCAGGTCATAGCGGATGGGATCGAGGTCGGTGATGCCCAGCGCGTAGGCGACCAGCGAACCGGCGCCGGAACCCCGGCCCGGTCCGACCGGCACGCCGTTGTTCTTACCCCAGTTGATGAAGTCCTGCACGATCAGGAAGTAGCCGGGAAAGCCCATCTGGATAATGGTCTTGCACTCCCAGCGCAGCCGCTCGTAATACTGCTCGCGCTTGGCGTCGCGCTCGGCTTCGTCCGGAAACAGGAACTCCATGCGCTTTTCCAGGCCCTGCTCGGAGAGCTGGACCAGGTAATCGTCGAGCGTCACGCCGTCCGGCGTGGGGAAATTGGGCAGGCGCGGCTTGCCCAGCACCAGGCTCAGGTTGCAGCGCTTGGCGATTTCGACCGTATTGGCCAGCGCCGACGGCACGTCGGCGAACCGGCGCGCCATTTCCTCGGAGCTGAGCAGGTACTGCTCTTTGGAGAACCGGCGCACGCGGCGCGGGTTGGCCAGGATCTCGCCTTCGGCGATGCAGACACGGGCCTCATGGGCCTGGAATTCGAATTCATCCAGGAACTGCACGGGATGGGTGGCGACCACCGGCAGGCCAGCTTCGGCGGCCAGCCGCATGGCGGCCTGGCAGTAGCCTTCGTCGCCGTCCATGCCGGCGCGCTGCAATTCGATGTAGTAGCTGCCGGGGAACATCAGCGCCCACTGGCGGGCCAAGGCCAGCGCCGAGACGGCATTGCCGGCCTCCAGCGCCTGCCCGACGTCGCCGGCGCGTCCGCCGGACAAGGCGATGAGACCGGCCTGCCCTTGCAGCCATTCGCGGCGGATTTCCGCGCGGCCCTTGCCCTGGTTCGTCAGGAAGGCCTTGGACAGCAGTTCGCAGAGATTCAGGTAGCCCTGGTGGTTGCGCACCAGCAACAGCAGGCGAAATGGCTTGGCGGGGTCTTCGTCGTTGGAGATCCAGACGTCGCAGCCGGCAATGGGCTTGACCCCCGCGCCGCGCGCGCCCTTGTAGAACTTGATCAGTCCGAACAGGTTCGACAGATCGGTCAGGGCGACGGCGGGCTGGCCCAGCTTGGCCACACGCTTGATGAGGTCGGGAATACGCACCGTGCCGTCCACGACCGAAAACTCGGAGTGGACGCGCAGGTGAACAAATGGGGTCGGGGTCGTTACGGCTTCGGACATGGCGGAATTGTACCCAGCGGCCGACCTCCAGAGGGCAATCCTTTGCATCAGAATCCGGCAGGCCGCGCGCCCTGCTGGCTGATTGGCATCGCCCGCTTGTGGGACAATACCGCCCATATCGCACCACCCCGTTGCACGACGAGATCTACCTATGAAATGGTTAATACCCGGGATCTGGCTTGCCGCCATCCTGTTCGCGCACTTCCGCGGCCGCGTCAAGCTGCCGCTGGGCCGGCAGCTGCTGGACCACTCGGTGCTGCTGGCGCCGATCAACGCGTTCATGGTCCTGACGTCGCGGGTGCCCACCACCCCCTACCTGACCACCAGCGAAATCGCCGAACTGAAGGTGCTGGACGACAACTGGGAAACGATCCGCGAGGAAGCCATGCAGATGGCCGAGCTTCGCCGGATCAAGGCGGCCGACACCCATAACGACATCGGCTTCAACTCATTCTTCAAGTACGGCTGGAAGCGCTTCTACCTGAAGTGGTACGACGCCCGCCACCCGTCGGCCGAAGAACTTTGCCCCAAAACTGTCGCCATCCTGAAGGGCCTGCCCAAGGTCAAGGCTGCCATGTTTGCCGAACTGCCCCCGGGCGGCCAACTGAATCCGCACCGCGACCCGTTCGCCGGGTCGCTGCGCTATCACCTGGGCCTGGCCACGCCCAACGACGACGGCTGCCACATCATCGTGGACGGCGAACACTACAGCTGGCGCGATGGCGAAAGCGTGGTGTTCGACGAAACCTACGTGCACGAGGCCTACAACAAGACGGACCAGAACCGGATCATCCTGTTCTGCGACGTCGAGCGCCCGCTGAAGTGGCGCTGGGCCGAGGCCTTCAACCGCTGGTTCGGCCGCAAGGTCATGTCCGCGGCCAGCTCGCCCAACGACGGCGGCGACCAGACCGGCGCCATCAACAAGCTGACCCACGCGCACTGGGTGATCGACCAGAAGCGCAAGGCGTTCAAGAAGTGGAACCGCACGGCGTACAAGGCCACGAAGTACGGGCTGATCGCTTTGGTGGTCGTCGGGTTTCTGGCGCTGTAAACCCGCTGAAAATCAAAAGGGCCGCAAAGCGATTTGCGGCCCTAATGAGATGGTCAGCCCGATCCCCACGAAGCGGTACGCTGAGTGGGGATTGTTCTTTCTGGGAGACCTCTCATGAGCACCGTCACGCTGATTGGCATCGATCTGGGTAAGCATAGCTTCCATCTGCACGGTCAGGATTCTGCCGGCAGGATGGTGTTTCGCAAGAAGTGCTCTCGCCAGCAAGTGTTCACGTTGCTGGGTAATAGCCCGTGCAGCACGGTGGTGATGGAGGCCTGCGCAGGAGCCCATTGGATGGCGCGCCGCATCCAGGCGCTAGGCCACCAACCCAAGCTGATCTCCCCACAGTTCGTGCGCCCTTTCGTGCAGGGCAACAAGAACGACTTTGCCGATGCGCAGGCGATCTGCGAAGCCGCCTCGCGCCCGAGCATGCGGTTCGTGTGCGTGCGCAACGAGGCTCAGCAGACCGTCTCGGCGCTGCACCGCGTCCGAGAGTCGCTGGTGCGCGAGCGCACCGGCGTGATCAACCAAGTCCACGCCTTTTTGCTGGAGTTCGGCATCAGCCTGCCGCGCGGCCAGGCGATCCTGCGGCGCCTGCCAGCGGTGTTGGCCGAGCATGAGCTGCCGCCCCGACTGGCGGCATTGCTTGAACGGCTGCAGGCGCACTTCAAGTATTTGGACGAGCAGATCGGCGAAATCGAACGCGATTTGTGCCAGCAACTGCGCGAGGATGAACGCAGCCAGCGGCTTCTGGAGATCCCCGGCATCGGGCCGATCACCGCGAGCGTGCTGATGACAGAATTGGGCGATGCGCAGCAATTCGGTTCGGCCCGCCAGTTCGCCGCCTCTGTGGGTCTGGTGCCACGCCAATACAGCACTGGCGGTACGCCTAAGCTGCTGGGAATCAGCAAGCGTGGCGACAAGAATCTCAGGCGGCTGTTGGTGCAGGGCGCACGAGCGATCATGCAACGCGTAGAGCGGCGCACGGATCGGCTGGGCGTCTGGGTGCGCGAGCTGCTGGCACGACGCCACTCGAACGTGGTGGCCTGCGCGCTGGCCAATAAATTGGCGAGGATAGCCTGGGCCATCCTCGCCAATGGAACGAACTACCGAAGTGAGCAGGCTGTTAGCGCAACCTGACATTCATCACCGTTTTACGCAGTCACTTCCTGGTTTTGCGACGCGAGTACGTGAAGACATAAACGGCTCAACGGCCTGGCAAGAAACCTGGTAAAAAATTCAGCACCTGGATGCTGAGGCCCTTTTGAGGTTTGCCGGGCGCGACTCTCATCATGGAGCGGGGGACCTGTCCCCAAACGACTCCGAATAGATTTGAGCAAAGCCCAATTTACGCCAACACAAACCCGCTTGCAAAAATCGGGCTGACCATAGATTTTTTCATGCCGCGCCGGTCAGCGCTGCAGGGACTCCCAGCTTTTCATCAGGCGTTTCACCGACACGGGCATCGGCGTGCGCAGCTCCTGCGCAAAAAGCGCCACGCGCAATTCCTCGAGCAGCCAGCGGAACTCGTCCAGCCGGGGATCGGGCGCGCCCTTGAGCGCCGACCGCGCCCGCTGGTACTGCGTGACCAGCGGCGCCATTTCCGCCACCAGCTTTGCATCCCGCGCGGGATCGGCGCGCAGCTTGTCGATGCGCGCCACCGCCGCCTTCAGGTATCGCGGAAAGTGCGACAACTGCGCGTACGGGGTGTCGCGGATGAACCATTTGGGCATCAGCGCGCCCAGCTGCTGCTGCAGGTCTGCGTAGGCCGCCGCATGCGGCTTGGCCTGCGCCAGCTTGCGCTGCAGCGCCGCGTATTCCGTCAGCACCGTACCCGCCAGCCGGGCGACTTCCTGGGCCAAGAGGCCCAGCCGGCCCTTGCCCTCGGCGCGGCGCGCTTCGAACTGCTGTTCGTTCACCGGCCACGGTTCGGCCAGGCAGGCCTGCCCCAGCGCGCAATCGATGATCTGGTCGCGCAGTTCTTCCTGCGTGCCCAGCGTCATGTACAGCATGCTGATCTTGGTGAGATCGGTCAGGTTCTTTTCCAGGAACTTGACCTGTTCGCGCAGGCCCAGCCGGAAGAGCTTGAGCAGACCCGCGCGATGGTGCTTGCGCGCCTCGTCCGGATCGTCGAAGACGTCCAGGTCGCAATGCGCGCCGCGGTCCACCAGCGCCGGATAGCCGATGACGGACTGGCCCCGGCGCTTGATCTCCATGATCTCGGGCAAGGGGCCGAACGACCAGGAAGTCAGGTTTTCGTGCGCCAGCGCCTGCGCGACCTGGGTGTCGCTGGCCGCCAGCTGCTGGAAGGTGGCCTGGGCCTGCTTGCCGAACTCGGCCCGCAGTTGCGCCAGGTTGCGTCCGGCGGCCAGCATGCGGCCGTGCTCGTCCACGACGCGGAAGTTCATGAACAGATGCGCAGGCAAGGTCTCGAGCTTGAAGTCGCCCACGGCCGGACGCACCTGCACCTGATCCCACATGTCGGCGATGATCGCGTCCACCAGCCCCTGCTGCGGATCGGCCTGGCGGTCGAACCAGCGGTCGTAGAAGCCGGCGGCGTAGTCGGGCAGCGGCACGCAATGGCGGCGCAGCTTCTGCGGCAACGACTTGAGCAGCAGGTGCACCTTTTCCTTCAGCATCCCGGGCACCAGCCACTCGCAGCGCGCGGGATCGATCTGGTTCAGCGCGAAAAGCGGCACCGACAGCGTGACGCCGTCTCGCGGCGAGCCGGGTTCGAAGTGGTAGTCCAGCGCCATCGACACGCCCTGCCACTCCACCTTCTTGGGGAAGACATCGGTCGTGACGCCGGCGGCCTCGTGGCGCATCAGCTCGTCGCGCGTCAGCATCAGCTTGGCGGCGGCCGCCTTGTCCAGGCCGTTTACCCACTTTTCCAGCGACGCGGTCTGCGAAATGTCGGCGGGCAGTTGCCGGTCGTAGAACGCGTAAATGAGTTCGTCGTCGACCAGGATGTCCGGCCGGCGAGTCTGGTGTTCCAGCTTTTCGATGCCCGCGATGAGCTTGCGGTTGTGCGCGACGAATGGCAGGCGCGTGTCGATCTCGCCCGGCACCAGCGCCTGGCGGATGAAGAGTTCGCGCGCATGCGCGGGGTTCACGCGGCCGTAGTGAATGCGCCGGCCGGTGTAGATGGCCAGGCCATACAGCGTGGCGCGCTCGTTCGCCACCACCTGCCCGGCCTTCTTTTCCCAGCGCGGGTCGGACCAGTTCTTGCGGATCAGGTGCGCGCCGACCTTCTCCAGCCACACCGGATCGATGCGCGCCACGCAGCGCGCATACAGGCGGGTGGTCTCGACCAGTTCGGCTGCCATGATCCAGCGGCCGGCCTTCTTGGCCAGGCGCGAACCTGGATGGATGTGGAAACGGATATCGCGCGCGCCCAGGTAGCTGCCGCCCTCGTCGCTCTTGAAGCCGATGTTGCCCAGCAAGCCGGACAGGAGCGCCATGTGCAGCTGTTCATACGTGGCTTCGGACTGATTGACACGCCAGCCCTGCTCGCCCACCAGCGCCGCAAGCTGCGTGTGCACGTCGTGCCATTCGCGCAGGCGGATCGGCGACAGGAAGTTCTGCCGCAAGAGGCCCACCAGCTTGCGCTGCGAGGCCTTGTGCTGCACCTGCTCGCCATACCAGCGCCACAGCTTCAGGAACGAGACGAACTCGGATTTGTCGTCGCCGAACTTGGCGTGCGCGGCCTCGGCGGCCTCGCGCTCCTGCATGGGGCGGTCACGCGGATCCTGCACGGACAACGCCGAGGCGATGATCAGCATCTCGGCCAAGCACTGGTGTTCGCGCGCGGCCAGGATCATCCGGCCGATGCGCGGGTCGACCGGCAGCTTGGCCAGTTCGACGCCGGTGCGGGTCAGGACGAACGAGGCGCCCGTGCGGCCCGCATCCGCGTCGGGGTCGGCCGCCGTCGCCAGCTCAATGGCGCCCAGTTCCTGCAAGAGGTGGTAGCCGTCGGCCACCGCCCGTCCCGGCGGCGCCTCGACGAACGGAAACTGCTCGATGTCGTCAAGCTTGAGCGACTTCATCCGCAGAATCACCGAGGCCAGCGACGAACGCAGCACTTCGGGATCGGTGAAGGCGGCCCGGTTGTTGAAGTCCAGCTCGTCATAGAGCCGGATGCAGACGCCCGGCCCCACCCGGCCGCATCGGCCGGCGCGCTGGTTGGCAGAGGCGCGGCTGATGGGCTCGATGCGCAACTGCTCGACCTTGTTGCGCCACGAATAGCGCTTGATGCGGGCAAGCCCGCTGTCGACCACGAAACGGATGCCGGGCACGGTCAGCGAGGTTTCGGCCACGTTGGTGGCCAGCACGATGCGCCGCGCGTTGCCGCGCGGGCGGAAGATCTGTTCCTGCTCGGCCTGCGACAGCCGCGCAAAGAGCGGCAGAACTTCGGTGCCCGCAGGATGGCGCTTGCGCAGCGCTTCGGCCGATTCGCGGATTTCGCGTTCGCCGGGCAGGAACACCAGCACGTCGCCAGGGCCATGCCGCGCGCATTCGTCGACGGCATCGACGATGGCGTCGATCAGGTCGCGCTCTTCGTCGCCCGACATGCGCTCGCGATCGCGGCCGGCCTTGTTGGGCGCGGGCGCGTTGTCGTCGGCGGCGGGCTCTTCGCGCACGGGCCGGTAGCGCACTTCGACGGGATACAGGCGGCCGGAGACTTCGATGACCGGCGCGGGCTTGTCTTCCGAGGCGGCAAAGTGCTTGGCAAAGCGCTCGGCATCGATGGTGGCCGAGGTGATGATGAGCTTGAGGTCCGGGCGCCGCGGCAGAAGCTGCTTCAGGTAGCCCAGCAGAAAATCGATGTTCAGGCTGCGCTCGTGCGCCTCGTCGATGATGATCGTGTCGTAGCGGCGCAGAAGCGGATCGCGCTGCGATTCGGCCAGCAGGATGCCGTCCGTCATCAGCTTGATGGACGCGTTGGGCCCGGTGCGGTCGTTGAACCGAACCTGGTAGCCGACAACTTCGCCCATGGGCGTGTTCAGTTCTTCGGCGATGCGCTTGGCCACCGACGTCGCCGCCAGGCGGCGCGGCTGCGTGTGGCCGATCATCTTCTGGCGGCCGCGGCCCAGTTCCAGGCAGATCTTGGGCAGCTGGGTGGTCTTGCCCGAGCCGGTCTCGCCGCTGACGATCACGACCTGATGGCCGGCGATGGCGCGCGCGATCTCCTGCCGCCGCGCGCTGACGGGCAGGTCTTCGGGATAGGTGACGGCCGGAATGGGCCGTTCGGGACGAGGTGCGGCCACGCGGCCTTCGGGCCGGGCCCGGGCGGGTTCCCGGTTGTCTTTCCGGGATTGTTCCCCGGGCTTTTCCGCGTCGCTGGCGCGCGGCGCCGGTTGCTTCGGCGCCCGCGGGCTGGAGGATTCAGGCATGTAGGATTTATCCGATTAGCCCGCCATTATAAATTTCTGGCGGACTTCGCGCGCGCCCCCCCTGCCCAGCCCGCTTCGGGCGTCCTACAGCAGCTTGCCCGGATTCATGAGCTGGTTGGGATCGAGCGCCCGCTTGATCATCAGCATCAGGTCCATTTCGACCGGGGATTTGTAGCGGCGCAGCTCGTCGCGCCGCAACTGGCCCACGCCATGCTCGGCGCTGATGCTGCCCCCGCGCTGCGCCACCAGGTCATGCACGCGCCGGTTCAGTGCGGCGGTCAGCCGGGCATATTCGGCCGGCGCCACGTCCAG
Organism: Achromobacter sp. SLBN-14; assembly: GCF_006715415.1. Taxonomy (NCBI): domain Bacteria; kingdom Pseudomonadati; phylum Pseudomonadota; class Betaproteobacteria; order Burkholderiales; family Alcaligenaceae; genus Achromobacter; species Achromobacter sp. SLBN-14. The sequence continues at coordinate 550,907 of NZ_VFNE01000001.1, forward strand.
CGGCAGCAGCACGTTGTAATGCAGGTTGCCATCGCCGATGTGGCCGAAGTTGATGATGGGCAGCCCCGGAAAATCCGAGACCAGCGCCAGATCCGCTTCCTCCACAAACGCCGCCAGGCGCGAGATCGGCAGCGCGATGTCGTGCTTGACCGCCTTGCCCGCACGCACCTGCGCCTGCGAGATGCCCTCGCGCAGGCGCCACAGGGTCTGCACTTGCGTGTCGTTCATGGCGACGACGCAATCCTGGATGACGCCGGCCTCCAGCGCCGCCCCCAACGCGGCTTCCAGCAAAGCCGGCAGGCCGGCCGGTTCCGTGTCGGACAGTTCCACCAAGGCGTAATACGCGTGACGGCCGGCGAGCGGGCTGGCCGCGCCGCTGACGTGCGCCACCACCAGATCCAGGCAGCGCGCCGACATCATCTCGAACGCGGTCAGCCGTTCGCCGCAGACGCTCTGCAGGCGGCTCAGCAACCCCACGACCTGGGCGGGCGTCTCGGCCCCCACCCAGGCCGCCACGCGGCCCGCCGGCGCGGGATACAGCTTGAGCACCGCGCCGGTGATGATGCCCAGCGTGCCCTCCGAGCCGATGAACAGGCTTTTCAGGTCGTAGCCGGTGTTGTCCTTGCGCAGCCCGCGCAGGCCGTTCCAGACCCGGCCGTCCGGCAGCACCACCTCCAGTCCCAGCGCCAGGTCGCGCGTGTTGCCATAGCGCAGCACCGCGGTGCCGCCGGCATTGGTGGCCAGATTGCCGCCGATGGTGCAGCTGCCCTCCGCGCCCAGGCTAAGCGGAAAGAAGCGGCCCGCCTCGCGCGCGGCCGCCTGCACGTCGGCCAGCAGCACGCCGGCGTCGGCGCACAAGGTGTTGTTGACCGGGTCCACCTCGCGGATGCGCTTCATCCGATTCAGGCTCAGGATCACTTGCGCGCCGCTGCCGTCCGGCGTGGCGCCGCCGCTCATCCCGGTATTGCCGCCCTGCGGCACCACCGGCGTGCGCGTCTGGTGACACAGCCGCATGACCGCGGACACCTCCGTGGCGTTGCGCGGCCGCACCACCACGGGCGTGCTGCCCTGCCACTTGCCCAGCCAGTCGCGCACATAGGGCGCCTGGCCGTCGGCATCCAGCACCAGTCCGCCATCGCCCACCAGATGCGACAGCCGCTCGATCAGTTCATGGTTGCGCATGATGGCCTCAGGCGCCGTGCCAGTTCAGGCGGATGCGGCCGATCGCCATCGCCGCGGCGGCCTGGGTCGGCTCGACCACGGGCAGGCCCAGCTCGGCCTGCAACCAGCCCCGGTAGGCGGCCATGCCCGCGCAGCCCAGCACCAGCACGTCGGCCTGATGCTCGTCGCGCAGCCGCGCGCCGACATGCAGCAGGCGCTCGCGCGTGCGGGCTTCGTCGGACAGTTCCACCACGCCCAGATCCAGCGGCAGCTCGGCCGCCACGCGGCCGGCCAGGCCGATTGCGCCGAACATCCGCCCGTGACGCGGCAGCGACTGGCGCAGGATGGCGATCACGCCAACGCGCTGGCCCAGCGTCAGGGCGGTCAGCATGCCGCATTCGCTGATGCCCAGCACCGGCTTGCGGGTGGCTTCTCGCACGGCATGCAGGCCCGGATCGCTGAAGCAGGCTATGACGTAGCCGGCGGCGGCGGCGCCGTGGTCGGCGTCCAGCTTGCGCACCAGGGCGGCCAGCGGCAGGGTCACGCTTTCGACGTCCAGCTGGGTCTGCACGCCCGCGGGTCCCTCGGCCAGCGTCAGGCACCGGATGCGCGGACCACCGGCCATGCGCAGCGGTTCCAGCGCCGCGTCGAACGCGTCCGTCACGGCCTGCGTGGAGTTGGGATTGATCACAAACAGGGTCTGTTCCATTCGTCCGTCCTGGTGTTGGCGACGCGCGGGCGCGGTCCGGGGCAAGGTACGGCGCCAGTCTAGCCGCGCACGGCCTGAGCATGTATTGTCAATTTGTGCGCTGCCCTTAACCCTTTGTTATGCTCGTCGCGTCAATTCGGAGCGGGCGCGCCATGCAACTGAATCTGCGGCAAATCGAAGTCTTCCGGGCGGTGATGACCACGGGCTCGATCAGCGGGGCGGCCAAGCTGCTGTTCGTCTCGCAGCCTGCGGTCAGCCGGCTGCTGTCGCACACGGAACAGCGCCTGGGCTTCGCGCTGTTCGAACGCATCAAGGGCAGGCTCTATCCCACGCCCGAATCCCGGCAACTCTTTCGCGAAGTGGAAACCGTCTATGCGGGCGTGCGCCGCGTGGGCGAGCTGGCCTCGGAACTGTCGGAGCGGCGCAGCGGCATCCTGCACCTGGTGTCCAGCCCCAGCATCGGCCACATGCTGGTGCCGCTGACGATCTCGCGCTTTCGCGAAACGCATCCGGACGTCAAGATCACCTTCCAGCCGCTTACGCAGCAGCCCCTCACGCAGATGCTGCTGGACAACCGCGCCGAACTGGGCGTCGTGATCCTGCCGGTCCAGCACCCCAACCTGCTGACCCAGCCGATCGGGCAGGCCAGGCTGGTCTGCATCTGCCCCTACAACCATCCGCTTGCCCATCGCTCGCTGCTGTCGATCGGCGACCTGCTGCCCTATCCGCTGATTTCCTACGGCGGCGACACGCCGTTCGGGATGCTGGTCGAGCAGATGTACCACGAGGCCGGCCAGACCCGCCGGCTGGCTGTCGAAGTGAGCTCGCCGCAGAACGCGTGCTCGCTGGTGCAGGCTGGCGCGGGCATCGCGATCGTCGACGAATTTTCGGTCAAGAGCCGCACGCAAGGCGACTTCGTGGTGCGTCCGATCGACCAGGCCAAGATCCTCACGGCGAGCCTGGTGCAGTCGCGATTCGAGCCCCTGTCGCAGCTTGCGCAAGCCTTTGTGGACGTGCTGCGTCACACGCTGCAGGAGCAGGGTTTCGAGTTGTCGGCGCAGGTCCAGGCAAACCCTGCCAAGGGTAAACCTTGACTTAACCGGCTGTTATACCAAGGCAATAAAAAAGCAAGTGGAGTTCTAAAAGTTCCGCTTTAGGATGACATCGAAACGTCGTTCCCGATTTCGGTTTTCACGCATCCTGACGGAGAAAAGATGGCAGCCTCCATCGACGCCAAAGGCGTCTTCACCATTTGCCCCACGCCCTTTGACGATGCCCTGCGCGTCGATGCCGACAGCATCCGGACGCTGGTCGACTTCCTGCTGGAAACCGGCGTCACCGGCCTGGCCATCCTCGGTTTTCTCGGCGAGCTTCACAAGCTGTCGAACGCCGAGCGCAGGCTGGTCCTGGAAACCTTCGTCAAGCACACGGATGGCCGCGTGCCGGTGTGGGTCGGGGTGCGCGCCCACGGCATTGCCGGCGCCATCGAGCAGGCCCTCGAAGCCCAGGAACTGGGCGCCTCGGCCGTGTTCGCCGCACCCCTGGACAACGCCAGCGATGCGCTGCTGTTCGACTACTACAAGGCGGTGGCGGACGCCGTGAAGATTCCGGTCGTGATCCACGACTTCCCGGATTCCTTCGGCACCGAGATCCGGCCCGAGGTGGTGGCGCGCCTGGGCCGCGAAGGCGGTGTGCACATGATCAAGATGGAAGAGCCGCCGGTGGGCCAGAAGATCAGCCGCATCCGCGAACTGGTGCCCGACGCGGAGATGGCGATCTTCGGCGGATTGGGCGGCGTGTACTTCCTGGAGGAATTGCAGCGCGGCGCGGTCGGCACGATGACCGGCTTTGCGTTTCCGGAGATCCTGGTCGCCATCTACGAACGCTATGCCAGCGGCGACCACGCCGGCGCCGCCGCGATCTTCGACCGCTACTGCCCGCTGATCCGCTACGAGTTCCAGCCCAAGATCGGACTGGCGCTGCGCAAATACGTGTACCAGCGCCGCGGCGCCATCAAGAGTCATGCGTTGCGCGCACCGGGGATGCGCATCGATCCGGTCACCGCGGCCGAACTGGAAGCCACGGTCGCGCGCGTCGGATTGTCCCTGGCCGCCACCGGCCGCCAACCCGTGCAAGGCTGAAAAAGGAGCGCACGCATGGATCTGGGCATCAAGGGAAAGCACGCGCTGGTGTGCGCATCGAGCAAGGGTCTGGGCTACGCCTGCGCGCTATCGCTGGCGCGCGAAGGCGTGAATCTGGTGATGGCCGCGCGCACTGCGGCCACGCTGGACGCCGCGGCTGACGCCATCCGCCGCGAAACGGGCGCCTCGGTCGTCACGGTGGCCGCCGACGTCACCACCGAGGCCGGAAGACAGACGCTGCTTGCGGCGTGCCCCGAGCCCGACATCCTGGTCACCAACGCGGGCGGGCCCAAGCCGGGCGACTTCCGCGAATGGTCGCGCGAGGACTGGATTGCGGCGCTGGACGCCAACATGCTGACGCCGATCGCGCTGATCCGCGCCACGGTGGACGGCATGATCGCGCGCCGCTTCGGCCGCATCGTGAACATCACGTCGGCCGCCGTGAAGATGCCCATCGACATCCTGGGCCTGTCGAACGGCGCACGCGCCGGGCTGACCGGATTTGTCGCGGGACTGGCGCGCCAGACCGTGCGCCACGGCGTCACGATCAACAACCTGCTGCCCGGCCCGTTCCTGACGGACCGCCTGCGCCAGACGGCCGAGCGCGGCGCGCGCGACAGCGGCAAGACGGTGGACGACGTGCTGGCTGCGCGGCTGGCGGGCATCCCCGCGGGCCGCTATGGCGACCCCGCCGAGTTCGGCGACGCCTGCGCCTTCCTGTGCGGCGCGCGCGCCGGTTTCATGACGGGGCAGAACCTCGTGCTGGACGGCGGCATCTATCCCGGCACGCTCTGACCACACATTCGCCCGGAAACCCCTATCCATGACCGACACCGCAGCATTCGACCTGACGATCCGCAACGGCCGCATCAGCACGGCCGCCGACACCTTCCATGCCGACATCGGCGTGCGCGACGGCGTGATCGTCGCGCTGGGCCAGGGCCTGCCGCCGGGCGCGCGCGACATCGACGCCGCGGGCCGCTGGGTGCTGCCCGGCGGCATCGACAGCCACTGCCACGTCGAACAGCTGTCGGGCATGGGCATCATGTGCGCCGACGACTTCTATAGCGCAACCGTGTCCGCGGCCTTCGGCGGCACGACCACCATCATCCCCTTCGCGGCACAGCATCGCGGCAACGCGCTGCCTGAAGTCGTGGCCGACTACGCCCGCCGCGCGGCGGAAAAGGCCGTCATCGATTATGGCTTTCACCTGATCCTGTCCGACCCCACGGAACAGGCGCTCAAGCACGACCTGCCCGCGCTCATCAAGAATGGCATCACGTCTTTCAAGGTCTTCATGACCTACGACCGCCTGAAGCTGGACGACTACCAGTTGCTGGACGTGCTGGAGGTCGCCGACCGCGAGGGCGCGCTGGTCATGGTGCACGCCGAGAACAACGACATGATCCGCTGGGTGGCGCGCCGCCTGGCCGAACGTGGCATGACGGCGCCCAAGTATCACGCGGTGGCCCACACGCCGCTGGCCGAAAGCGAGGCGACGAACCGCGCCGTGACGCTGGCCCGGATGATGGATGTGCCGATCCTGATCGTGCACGTGGCCGGGCTGGAAGCCGTGCGCGTGGTGCATTCGTCGCAGGCGCTGGGGCTGCCGATCCACGCCGAAAGCTGCCCGCAATATCTGTTTCTGACGGCCGACGACATCGACGCGCCGGGACTGGAAGGCGCCAAGTTCTGCTGCAGCCCGCCCCCGCGCGATGCGGCCTCGCAAGAGGCCGTCTGGCAGGGCCTGGCCGACGGCACGCTGCAGATCTATTCGTCCGACCACGCGCCCTACCGCTTCGATGCCAGCGGCAAGCTGCCCAAGGGCGAGGCCACCACCTTCAAGGACGTGGCCAATGGCGTGCCGGGACTGGAAGTGCGCATGCCGCTGCTGTTCTCCGAAGGCGTGCTGGGCGGGCGCATTTCCATCGAACGCTTCGTCGCGCTGACCGCAGCCAATCACGCCCGCACCTACGGCCTGTATCCGCAGAAAGGCACGATCGCCGTGGGCGCGGATGCCGACATCGCCATCTGGAACCCGGAGCGCGAAGTGACGATCTCCGCATCCATGCTGCACGACAACGTCGGCTACACGCCCTACGAGGGCCGGACGGTGCGCGGCTGGCCCGAAGTGGTCATCAGCCGCGGCCGCATCGCCGTCCAGGACGGACAGTTGCACGTGGCGCGCGGCAGCGGCCGCTTCATCAAGCGCGGCACGCCGGAACCGGTCCTGCGCCAGCGCCTGACCGGCAATCCCAACGCGCTGGTGCGCAAATACTTTTCGGCCGATAGCGCCGCCTGAGTCACTGAGCAAAGGATCACGGCATGAGCAAACGTCCCTTCGGCCTGGCGGTCGCGCAGATGGGTCCGGTGCAACCCGAAGAGACCCGGCGGCAGGCGGTGGCCCGCCTGCTTGAGATGATGCGCGAGGCGCACGGACGCGGCGCGCGCATGGTGGTGTTTCCGGAACTGGCGCTGACCACCTTCTTTCCGCGCTACTGGATGACCGAAGAAGAGGCGGTGGCGCGCTACTTCGAAAAGGAGATGCCCGGCCCCGAGACCCGCGTGCTGTTCGACACCGCCCGGGAACTGGGCATCGGGTTTTATCTGGGTTATGCGGAAATCTCCTCGGACGGCCGGCGCTACAACACCAGCATCCTGGTCGACGCCAACGCGCGCATCGTCGGACGCTACCGCAAGATCCATCTGCCGGGCCACAGCGACCACAAGCCCGACGCGCCGTTCCAGCACCTGGAAAAGAAGTTCTTCGAAGTCGGCAACGACGGCTTCAATGTCTGGGAAACGCTGGGCACGCGCATCGGCATGTGCCTGTGCAACGACCGCCGCTGGACGGAGACCTGGCGCGTGCTCGCGCTGCAGGGCGCCGAGATCGTGGCGCTGGGATACAACACGCCGTCATTGAACATCCATTGGAACGAACCGGTCCACTTGCGCATGTTCCACCACCTGCTCAGTCTGCAGGCGGCCGCGTACCAGAACGCGGTCTGGGTGGCTGCCGCAGGCAAGGCCGGCAACGAGGACGGCAGCCACCTGATCGCCGGATCGGCCATCGTCGCGCCCACGGGCGAGATCGTGGCGCAGGCGCAGGGGGAGGAGGACGAGGTGATTTTCTGCCAGGCCGATCTGGCGCTGGGAGACACCTTCAAGCAGCACATCTTCAACTTCGCCGCCCACCGGCGTCCGGAACACTACGGCTTGATCCTCGAGCGCGTGGGAACCGGACCCGCCCTGGGCAAGACGCCTCTTCCCTAAAGGACCTGCCATGACCCGCCTTCTCCGCACCCTGACTTTTGCCGGCCGCTGCGGCCTCACGTTGTGCCTGGCTGGCGCCAGCCTGGCCGCGGTTGCCGCCCAGCCGCTGACCACCGGCGTGGATGCCACGTTCGCCCCGCACGCCATGCCCAAGCTGGGCGGCGGCCTGGACGGCTTCAACATCGAACTCGGCCAAGCCATCGCCAAGCAGTTGGGCACGACGATCAAGATCGAGGGCACCGAATACGCGGCGCTGATTCCGGGGCTGAACGCCAAGAAGTACGACTTCGTGCTGGCGCCCACCACGGCCACCGAGGAACGCGCCCGCGCCCTGCTGTTTTCCGAAGGCTACCTGAACACGGACTACACCTTCGTGATCGGCAAGAACGGCAAGGAAATCAAAGGGCTGGATGACCTGAAGGGCCGCAAGCTGGCGGTCAACAAGGGGTCGGCCTACGAGAACTGGGCGCGCGACAACGCCGCCAAGTACGGCTTCACGTATGACGTATACGCCTCCAACGCCGACGCTGTGCAGGCCGTGCAGGCCGGCCGCGCGGACGCCAACCTGGCGGGCAACACCGTGGCGGCGTGGGCGGCCAAGCAGAACCCCGCGGTGCGCACCAGCTACACGATCAAGACGGGCCTGGTGTGGGCGCTGGCGTTCCGGCTGGACGACCAGGCGGGCCGCGACCGCGTGTCGATGGCGCTCAAGTGCCTCAAGCAGGACGGCACGGTGTCCAAGCTGGCGCAGAAGTGGTTCGGCTTCACGCCTGCCCCGGGCTCCGCGGCGGTCACGGTGACGCCGGGCCAGGGCGTGCCGGACCTGCCGGGCTACGACGCCAAGCCGGTCGAGCTGCGCTGCAGCTGATTTTCCGGCGCACCGCCAACGACAGGGGGGAAAGCCGCCACGCGGCCTCCTGCCCGCGCTTTGAGGAGCTTTCAATGGAAACGCCGATCCTGAAAATCGCCGGGCTGCACAAGTCCTATGGCGACAACGCGGTCCTGAAAGGGATCGACCTGGACGTGGGCAAGGGCGAGCTGGTCTTCATGATCGGCCCGTCCGGCTCGGGCAAGAGCAGCCTGTTGCGCTGCTGCAACCGGCTGGAGGAGCCGACTGCCGGCAGCATCCACGTCGACGGAGAGGAAATCACCGCCCCCGCGGCCGAGCTGAACCGCATCCGCCAGAACATCGGCATGGTGTTCCAGCACTTCAACCTGTACCGCCACATGTCCGTGCTGTCGAACATCACGCTGGCGCTGCGCAAGGTGCAGAAGCTGGCGCGTGCCGAGGCCGACCGCCGCGGCATGGAGGCGCTGGACCGCGTGGGGCTGGCCGACAAGGCAAAAGCCTATCCCGACCAGTTATCCGGCGGCCAGCAGCAGCGCGTGGGCATCGCGCGTTCGCTGGCGCTGCGGCCCAAGGTGGTGCTGTTCGACGAGCCGACCAGCGCGCTGGACCCGGAGCTGGTGGGGAGCGTGCTGAACGTGATGCGTGAACTCAAGCGCGACGGGATGACGATGATGGTGGTCAGCCACGAAATGGGCTTTGCCCGCGCGGCGGCCGACCGGGTCGTGTTCATGGACGGCGGGGTGATCGTCGAACAAGGCCCGCCACAGGACGTCTTCGGCGCCCCCCGACAACCCCGCACGCAGGCCTTCCTGGCCAGCATGGCGGAACATGCCGCGTAACGCGGTTTGAAGAGTGCGCCATGGATCTGAATGCCCTGCTGTTCTCGTTCTTCAATGCGGAAGTCGCCTGGCGCTACCTGCCCGACATCCTGGCCGGCATGTGGGTCACGCTGCAACTGGGCGTGGCCGTGGCCGCGACAGGCGTGGCGCTCGGCCTGGTCCTGGCCGTGGTGCGCGCGCTGCGCATCCGGCCGGTCAATTTCCTGATCATCTGCTTTGCCGACATCCTGCGCGCGCTGCCGCCGCTGGTGGTGATCATGGTGCTGTTCTTCGCGTTCCCGTACATCAACCTGTCGATGTCGGCGTTCATGGCGTGCTGGCTGTCGCTGTCGCTGGTGCTGGCCGCTTTTGCCGAGGAAATCTTCTGGGCGGGCATCCTGTCCGTGCCGCGCGGCCAGGCCGAGGCGGCGCGCTCGACGGGGCTGAACTGGCTGCAGAGCATGGTGTATGTGGTGATGCCGCAGGCCATGCGGCTGACGGTCGCGCCGCTGACCAATCGCGTCATCGCCATCACCAAAAGCACCGCGCTGGGCTCTGTCGTGGGCTTGAGCGAAGTGCTCAACAACGCGCAATCGGCCAGCAGCAATGCGGGCAACGCCACGCCGCTGACCTTGGCCGCGGTGGCGTGCCTGCTGATCTTTTTGCCCGTGGTCGTGCTGGGGCGCTGGACCGAAACGCGCTTCAAGTGGAAGCACTGACGGGAAGCACTGCGCGAACGCATCTTTACGAATACATACCGGGCGGGAAGCGAAGCTGATCACACCTGCCCGGCACAACAAGGGAGCCCCGAACGGGCCCCAAACGGGCCCCAGGGGAACCGCATGGACGAAATCCTGCAGAATTTCTTCAACCTGAACATCTATGTCAACGTCGCGCCGTACCTCTTGCAGGGCCTGGGCCGCACGCTGATGCTGTCAGCCATGGTGATTCCCGTGGGGCTGGCCTCGGGGCTGCTTATCGGGGTGCTGTCGGTCACGCTCAAGGCGCGCTGGTCGCGCGTGCTGCTGGCCATCTACATCGACTTCTTTCGCGCCCTGCCGCCGCTGGTGCTGCTGATCTTCATCTACTTCGGCGCGCCGTTCCTGGGGCTGGACCTGCCCAAATTGCTGGCGGTGGCCGTGGGCTTCATGCTGAACAACTCGTCCTACTACGGCGAGGTCTTTCGCGCCGGCCTGGAAAGCGTGCAGCGCGGCCAGATCGAGGCGGCGCGGTCCACCGGCCTGTCGGCCTGGCAAACGATGTGGCACGTCCAGATCCCGCAGGCCACGCGAAATGTCATGCCCGACCTCATCAGCAACACGCTCGAAGTGGTCAAACTGACCACGCTGGCCAGCGCCGTGGCGCTGCCCGAGCTGCTTCGGGTGGCCCGCGACGCCCAGTCGCTCGTCTACAACCCGTCGCCCATCGTGCTGGCGGCGCTTTTCTACCTGGCGCTGCTGTGGCCAGTGGTGCGGCTGCTCAGCCGGCTGGAACACCGCCAGCTGTCGCGGCATTGACGCGCGCCTTGCGGTCGGCTCGCCTGCCGGAACCGCAAAGCGCGACCGCCTGTGGGGTGCCCGCAACAACGCGCGCCGCGCCCGCCGTGGGCGCGGCAGGCGCGAGCCCTATAATTCCGCCTAGCGCCGCCTCCGGGGCGGTGCTCTGCGCATGGCCCCTCGGCCCGCGCCGTCCCGCGACCCATAGGATCTTAAGCAACACACATCATGCCCGACCTGGAACTAGACACCGTCTCCGCCCTTGAAGCCCCTGAATTCGCCGCCGCGCAATTTGTGCGATGGTTCCGAGACGTGGCCCCCTACGTGCATGCGTTCCGAGGCAAGACCTTCGTGGTGGCGTTTGGCGGCGAACTGGTGCAGGCCGGCGCGCTGAACGCCCTGGTCCAGGATCTGTCCCTGCTCTCGTCGCTGGGCATCCGGCTGGTGCTGGTGCATGGCTCGCGGCCCCAAGTCAACGAGCAACTGCGCCTGAAAGGCTACACGCAGCAGTTCGACCGGGGCCTGTCCCCCACCGACGCCGCCGCGCTTGAGTGCGCCAAGGAAGCCGCCGGCGAGATCCGCCTGGACATCGAGGCCGCGTTCAGCCAGGGGCTGCCCAACACGCCCATGTCGCACGCGCACATCCGCGTCATCTCCGGCAATTTCGTCACCGCGCGCCCGGCGGGCGTGCTGGACGGCGTGGACTACAAGCACACCGGCCAGGTGCGCAAGATCGACGTGGAAGCGCTGAAATTCGCCATCGAGAAAGGCTCGTCGGTCGTGCTGCTGTCGCCGCTGGGTTTCTCGCCCACGGGCGATGCCTTCAATCTGGCGATGGAAGACCTGGCCACCAGCGTGGCCGTGGGACTGCGCGCCGAAAAGCTGATCTTCCTGTCCAGTTCGCAAGGCGTGCTGAACGACGACGGCACGCTGGACACCGAACTGGCGCGTGTGGATGCCGACGCCCTGCTGGCGGCCGGCGAGCTGGACGAAGAGACCCATTCCTTCCTGCAATACGCCTCGCTCGCGGTCAAGCGCGGCGTGGCGCGCGCCCACCTGCTGCCGTTCCAACTGGACGGCAGCGTGCTGCTCGAGATCTTCACCCACGACGGCGTGGGCACCATGGTCGTCGAGGACACGCTGGACGACCTGCGCCCGGCCACCATCGACGACGTGGGCGCCATCCTCAGCCTCATCGAGCCGCTGGAAGCCGACGGCACGCTGGTGCCGCGCCCGCGCAGCGTGGTCGAGCGCGACGTCGAAAACTTCACCGTGCTGGAGCACGACGGCGTCATCTACGGCTGCGCGGCGCTGCATGACTTTCACGAGGAGCAGATGGCCGAAATGGCCTGCCTGATCGTGCACCCGGAATGGCAAGGCTCGGGCGAGGGCGAAATCCTGCTGCGCCACATGGAGTCGCGCGCCCGCGCGCTGGGCGCCAAGCGGCTGTTCGTGCTGACCACCCGCACCTCGCACTGGTTCATCAAGCGCGGTTTCGTGCAGGGCGGCATCACCGACCTGCCCCGCGAAAAGCAGACCAACTACAACCGTTCCCGCAACAGCCTGGTCTTCATCAAGAAGCTCTGAGACCGGCCTGCGGGGCCATTCCGCCGCCAGCGGAAGGGGCTTGGCGCCCGACGCACGCCAAGCCCGCTAAAATGACGCGTTATTCATTTTTCCGGCAGCGAACCATGGCCCGTATCGTCAACTGTGTGAAACTGAAGCGTGAAGCCGAAGGACTGGACTACCCGCCCTATCCCGGTGAACTCGGCACCCGCATCTGGCAAAGCATTTCCAAGGAAGCCTGGGAAGACTGGAAAGGCGTGCAGACCCGCCTGGTGAACGAAAACCGCCTGAACCTGGCCGACGCCCGCGCACGCAAGTACCTGCAGCAGCAAATGGAACGCTACCTGTTCGAAGACGGCAGCGTCGAAGCCGACGGCTACGTTCCGCCCTCGGCCTGATCCGGCCCGCCCCCGCCGCGCCCACAGGCGCGCGGCTTGGCAAAGCCCCTCGCATGCGAGGGGCTTTGTTTTTGCGGCACGCCGGCATCCGTCCTGCCCGAGTGTCTTCCGAGCGTCAATCGCGCACCGGCCAAGGCCTTAAGATTCAAAGAATGCCGACCGTATTAAAGCTGTCATGAAAGAAGAATCGCGCCCGTCCATCAGTCCCGACCCGTCCCCTGTCATCGCGCGTGCCTTGCAGATCGAACCCGACCGCAAGACCGGCACGCTGCAAGATGTGCGCCACGTCGTGATCCTGATGCAGGAAAACCGGTCCTTCGACCATTACTTCGGCACGCTGCCCGGCGTGCGCGGGTTCGCGGATCCGCATCCCGCGCCCACCCGCGCGGGCACGGTGATGACGCAGACCGATGGCCAGGCGCGCTGCCGCCCCTACGATCTGCAGGCGGAGGTTCCCAGCGACAAGCCCGTCGGCTACATCACGCCGCATACCTGGGACGATTCGCAGCGCGCCTGGAACGACGGCCGCATGGACCAATGGCTGTCCGCCAAGAGCCGGCTGGGGCTGGGCGTCTACCGCAGCGCCGACGTGCCGTTTCAGACCGCCCTGGCCAACGCCTTCACGCTGTGCGATGCCTATCACTGCTCGATCCAGGCAGGCACCAATCCGAACCGGCTGTTCCTGTGGACCGGGACGAACGATCCGCTGGGCGCGGCCGGCGGACCCGCGCTGGTCAACACCTTTGACCGGCTGGGCCCTGCGGGCGAAGGCTACGCCTGGACCACGTACCCCGAGCGTCTGCAGGACGCAGGCGTGGACTGGCGCATCTACCAGGACATGGCGGACAACTACAACGACAATCCGCTCGCGGGATTCCGGCAGTACCGGCGGCAACATGAGGGCAGCGCCGGGGACGCGCCGCTGCGCGACCGCGCGCTGGCCACCCGCACGCTGGACGACCTGGCGCGCGATGTAGCGCAGGGCACGCTGCCCGCCGTCTCGTGGATCATCGCGCCCACGGCCGACTCGGAGCATCCCGAAGTCTCCTCGCCCCGGCGAGGCGGCGCCTATACCGAGCGCGTGCTGGACATCCTGACGTCCAGTTCCGACACCTGGAGCCGGTGCGTGCTGTTCGTCACCTACGACGAAAACGATTGCTTCTTTGACCACATGCCCCCGCCCGCGCCGCCGGCGCGACATCCGGACGGCGAGTCGGGCGGCCTGTCGACCGTGGAGCTGGACGGCGAATACCACGACGCGCGGCAGGGTCCCAGCGCGTCCACGGCCGACGATCCGGCCGGCATGCACGGACGCGCCTTCGGCCTGGGCCCGCGCGTGCCGATGCTGGTGGTATCGCCCTGGAGCCGCGGCGGGTGGGTCAATTCGCAGGTGTTCGACCACACCTCGGTCATCCGATTTCTGGAAATGCGGTTCGGCGTGGCCGAACCCAACATCAGCGCTTGGCGGCGCTCGGTGGCCGGCGACCTGACGACGGCATTCGATTTCGCTGGCGACCGGAATTCGCATCACCCGGACAGCAACCGCCACACCTGTCCCCTGCCCTACACGCTGGAGGCCGTGGGCCAGATGGCGGCCGACGGCGAACACTACCGCCTGACGCTGCGCAATCCGGGCAGCGCGGGCGCCGTGTTGCACGTGTACGATCGGCTCGCGCTGGCGCGCGCGCCCCGGCGCTACACGGTCGGTGCGGGCGCGCGCCTGGACGACGGCTGGAAGCTGGGCGCGGACCGCAGGTACGACCTCTGGCTGTTGGGCCCGGACGGCTTTCACCGGCAGTTCCGCGGCGATGCGCGCGATGCGGGCACGCTGGAAGCGCAACTGGTGCCTGTCACCTCGGGCCTGCGCCTGCGGCTCGTGAACCACGGCGACGAGCCGCAACCGGTGCGGGTGGAATCGCAGATGAACGATGGCTGGCGCGCGATGGCGCACGTACCTGCGGGCGGCGCGGTCGAACTCAAGTACGCGGGTTGCGAGGGCTGGTACGACCTGGAAGTCAGTGCGCCGGCCATGCCGGTCTTTGGACGCCGGCTGGCGGGCCGCATCGACGGCGGCAAGCCGGGTGTGCCGGATCCCCGGCTGTGCCAGGGAGCGGCGCTGCCGCTGTGAAGCGGCAGCCGGTCTTGCCGTTTACTGGTCCGAGGTGTCCTCGGATTCTTCTTCGCCGCGCGCCAGGCGCTCGGTGTTCTTCACGCCGGTGTGGCGCACGTCGGCGCCCTTGACCATGTAGATCACGCGTTCGGACATGTTCTTGGCGTGGTCGCCAATGCGTTCGAGCGCGCGCGCGATGAAGATCATGTCGATGGCGCGCGAGATCGTGCGCGGGTCTTCGATCATGTACGTGATCAGGTGGCGCAGCGCGCCCTTCCATTCCTTGTCGACTTCCTTGTCGCTGCGCACGACGGCGGCAGCCTGGATGGGGTCGAGGCGGGCGAACGCGTCAAGCGCCTGGTGCAGCATGTTGCGCACGTTGGCGGCCATGTGGCGCAGTTCGATCACGGGAATGTGGCGCAGTTCGCCTTCGTGGACGCGGCGGGCGACGGTGGCGACCTTCTCGGCCTCGTCGCCGGAGCGTTCCATGTCGGTCAGCATCTTGGACACGGCCATCAGCATGCGCAGGTCGATGGCGGTGGGCTGATGCCGGGCCAGGATGCGGCTGATGCTCTCGTCGATCTCAACTTCGTGGCGGTTGACTTCCTTTTCCCGCTCGCGCACCTTTTCAACCAGCGTCATGTCGCCGCTGGCCAGCGCATCGATCGCCTCCTGGATCATGGCTTCCACCACGCCGCCCATTTGCAAGAATTGCGAACGGACGCTTTCCAGATCGGCGTCGAACTGCTTGTTTGTATGCTCCGTCATCCGGGCTCCCTGCGTGGTTGATCTCATTGCATTGCCCCGAAGTTGAGAGAAGTTACGAGATGGGCCTGCACAACCGGCAAGGTTATGACCCAAGTGTGACAGGATTATGAATGGCGGCCCCGCCCCCCGCAAGGCGGTTCGGCGGGACCAGCCTTGGCCGCCGGAATCAGGCGCGGCGGTCCAGGCGGCGGATGCCGTTCTGGGTGGCCAGCAGGGCCACGTCGGCGCCGGACAACGCAAACAGGCCGCAGGTCACCACGCCCGGCAGGTTGTTGACGATGGCTTCGAACGCGGGTGCGTCCGAGAGGGTGAGGCCCGACACGTCCAGGATGATGTTGCCGTTGTCGGTGACAAAGCCGTCGCGCAGGCGGGGCTGGCCGCCCAGCGCGGTCAGCGCGCGGGCCACGGACTCGCGCGCCATCGGGATGACCTCGAGCGGCAGCGGGAACTTGCCCAGCGTCTGCACCAGCTTGGATTCATCGGCGATGCAGATGAAGCGCTCGGCCACCGAGGCCACGATCTTCTCGCGCGTAAGCGCCCCGCCGCCGCCCTTGATCATGTGCAGGTCGGCGTTGATCTCGTCGGCGCCGTCCACGTAGATGGGCATGGTCGAGACGTCGTTCAGGTCCAGCACTTTGAGGCCGTGGCCGGCAAGGCGCGCCGCGCTGCGCTCGGAGCTGGCGACCGTTCCGCCGATGCGGCCCTTGAATCGCGCCAGGCCGTCGATGAACAGGTCGGCGGTGGAACCGGTGCCCACACCGATGATGACGTCCGGGCCGGCGACCTGTTCGACGAATTCCAGGGCCGCGTCGGCGGCTTGCTGCTTGAGTTCTTGCTGGGAGAGCATGGCGGTAGAAGTGCGGAAAAGTTGCTTGAGCCGGGAAATTTAGCATGCGGCGATGGCGGGCCAGGCGCGCGCCAGGATCGCCGGCGTGGCGACGCCCGGCGTGTCGACGCCAGATGTATCGTCTCCCGCGCCCAGTTCGCCGAACATGCCGCCCGTCTCCCGCAGGCGGCTGGCGACGAAGGCCTGCGACACGGCGGCGGGCGCGTGCTCGATGAGCAGCGCGGCCTGCCACAGGCGCGCCAGCCCGGCGGCGATGCGGCGCGCGTGGAATTGCGCGTGCTCGCCATCCGCCAACATGGCGCGCCAACGCGCCAGCGCCGCGTCGAAATCCTGGTACTGCCCTGCGGCGCGGGCCAATTCGGCCTCCAGCGCCGGCAGCGCATCGGGTTCGCGTTGCAGCGCCCGCAGCACGTCCAGCGCCATGACATTGCCCGAGCCTTCCCAGATCGAATTGACGGGCGTTTCGCGGTAAAGGCGCGGCATCGGGCCTTCCTCGACGTAACCGTTGCCGCCCCAGACCTCCATGCACTCGGCCACGGCGGCAACCGCGCGCTTGCAGACCCACAGCTTGGCGGCCGGCGTGCCCACGCGCACCAGCGCGCGCGCGCCCGCGTCGGCGCGCTCGTCCACGGCACGCGCCAGACGCAGCGCCAGGACCATGGCCGCTTCGCTTTCCAGCGCCAGGTCGGTCAGCACATTGCGCATCAGCGGCTGTTCGACCAGCGGCTTGCCGAAGGCCTGGCGGTGCAGCGCGTGGTGCGCCGACTGCGCCAGCGCGTGGCGCAGCAGCGCCGCGCTGCCGAGCACGCAGTCCAGCCGCGTGGTGCCCGCCATCTCCAGCAGCACCGACAGGCCACGGCCGGGCTCGCCGACCATCACGCCCCAGGCATCCTCGAATTCGACTTCCGAGCTGGCGTTGCTCCAGTTGCCCAGCTTGTCCTTCAACCGCCGCACGCGCACCGCGTTGCGCGGGCCATCCGGTATCCAGCGCGGAACGAAAAAGCAGCTCAGCCCCTCGTCGGTCTGCGCCAGCACCAGATGGGCGTCGGCCTGCGGCACCGAAAAGAACCATTTGTGCCCAACGAGCTGATACGCGCATCCGCGGCCGGGCGCACCCAGCGGCATGGCGCGCGTGGTGACCGCGCGCAGGTCCGAACCGCCCTGCTTTTCGGTCATGCCCATGCCGATCAGCGCGCTGCGCTTGGCGGCAAGCGGCGCGTCGCTGCCATCGAACTCCCGCGCGTACAGGGCCGGCAGCCACTGGCCGGCAAAGTCCACCACGCCGGCGGGCTCGCGTTGCAGCAGCGGCACGGCGGCAAAAGTCATGGTGGTGGGGCATAGCGTGCCGGCCTCGACCTGCCCCTGCATCAGATAGGCAGCCGCGCGCGCCACCTGCGCGCCCGGCGCGGGCTGCATCCACGCGCGGCTATGCAGGCCGCGCGCCATGATGCCGCTCATCAGCACGTTCCAGGCGGGGTGGAATTCGACGCGGTCCACGCGATGACCGGCCCGGTCGTAGCTGACCAGGCGGGGCGGACAGCGGTTGGCCTCGGCGCCGGCGGCCAGCGTCTGCGCCCGGCCCAACCAGGCGCCGTGCGCGGCAAGATCGCCCGCCCAGGCCTCGGCGCCCTCGCGCCGCACGGCCTCGCGCAGCGCCGGATCGGTGTCGTACAGGGAATAGTCTTCCAGGGGCGGCACCTGGTTGAACACGGTATGCGTCGCGAACGATGACATGCGATCTCCCTGGTTTGGCCGGCCGGCGCGGGGCGGCGGCGCCCGGTGGGGGCTATCGGGCCATGGGCGCCGTCAAAGGCCAGGGCCGCAGCGTTTCGACCTGGGCAGCCAGCTCCAGCAATTGCGCCTCGGCGCCGAGCGGACCCATCACCTGGATACCAATGGGCAGCCCGTCCGCGGACATGCCGAAGGGGATCGAAATGGCGGGCATGCCGGTCAGGTTGGCCAACGGGGCGAATGGCGAATAGCCGATGACGCCCTTCTTGCCCAGACGGTAGGCCAGATAGTCGGCGTTGTCCATGGCGTAGCGCCCGATGGGCGCGGGCGGCAGCGCCAGGACCGGACTGAGGAACAGGTCGTAGCCCTGGGCGCCGTCGCGATGCAGGAAGCGCCCGATGCGGCGGGTGATTTCGTGGCAGGTGTCGACGCAGGCCACGTACTGCGCGCCCGAGATGGCGCGGGCGTACTCGCGCGCGCCCAGCGTGGTGGGCTGCAGCTCATCTGCGGCCAGGCGGCGGCCGCGCGCGGCGACAAAGCTGTCGATGGCGTTGGCGGCCGCGCTGGCGATCAGGGGCAGCATCGGCGACAGGACTTCCTCGGAGCCGACGGGCGGCGCGGCGGGCACCAGTTCATGCCCCAGCGCGGCGAAGAACGCGGCGGCCTCGTCCAGCGTGGCGGCGACATCGGGATGGATCGCGCCGCCTTCGTAGGTGGTGTTGATGAACGCGATGCGCCGGCGGGGCGCCCCGCGCGGATCGGCGGCAACGCGGGCCACCACGCCACGATAGGATTGCGCGGGCTGGACGGGCGCCGCATAAGGCGCACCCACGTCCGCGCCCGCGCTGATGTCCAGCGCCGCCGCGCAATCGCGCACCGACAGCGTCATCATGTGTTCGGTGGCCAGGCCGCCCCACCCTTCTCCTTTCAGCGGGCCCAGCGGCATGAGGCCGCGCGAGGGCTTGAGCCCCAGCACGCCGCAGCACGAGGCGGGAATGCGGATCGAGCCGCCGCCATCGCTGCCATGGGCGATGCGCACCATCCCGCTGGCCAGCGCCGCCCCGGCGCCGCCGCTGGAGCCGCCCGCGCTATGACCCTTTTTCCAGGGATTCTGCGTGGCCGGGCCATAGACCGGCGATTCCGTCGTGGGGCTCAGGCCAAGCTCGGCACTGGTCGTGCGGCCAAACGGAATCAGCCCGGCGCGGCGATAGCGCTTGACGATGTCGGCGTCGAGGTTCCATTGGACCTTGCCATACAGCACTGACCCCATCATGCTGGGCAGGCCGATGGCGGCCGTGGCCAGGTCCTTGAGCAGGGTCGGCACGCCCAGAAATGGCCTGTCGCGCAGCAGCGCCTGGCGTTGTTCGGACGTCAGCGACGCAAGTTCGGCGTCCATCGCCTCTGCCAGCCGCAAGCCGGCCTCGGCCTGCACGCCGCAGGCGGCGTTGATGGACGGATTGCGGGCCGCGACGCTGTCCACCGCCTGCTGCATGGCAGCCAGCGCCGTGGTGGCGCCCAGGGCGATATCGGCGCCCAGCGCCGTCGCGTCGAGAGAAGAGGAATCATGGCGTTCGGCGATGCTCATGCTGACGATGCTCCAGGTATCGACGGCGAAGTGCCGCATGCATGAGGATATCGGCTGCGCGGGCGGGCAACAAGCGCGCGCCGGGGCGGACGGGGCCCCGGACTTGGGTGTTCCGGCCTCAGACGCCGCCGGCGGACGGTGCGCGGGTGTCGTCGGTGTCGTCGTCGGGGTCGGCGGCGTCCGCCGCGCTGGCGCCCAGCAAACGCAGGGCATCGGCTTCGGGCAGGGCCTCCACGCCCTTCAGGTTGCGCAGCATGGCGCGCGTGCGGACCTCGGTCTGGCCGATCTTGTTGCTGGCGGTGTCCAGGCTCTTCTTGACGCTGGCCAGCGATTCGCCGAACTTGCCGAACTCTGTCTTGACGGCCCGCAGCACCTGCCAGACCTCGGAGGAACGCTGTTCGATCGCCAGCGTGCGAAATCCCATCTGCAGGCTGTTCAGCAGCGCGGCCAGATTGCTCGGCCCCGCCACGTTGACCCGCAGGTCGTGCAGCTTGTCCAGGAGGCCGGGGCGGCGCAGCACCTCGGCATACAGGCTTTCCGTGGGCAGGAACATGATGGCGAAATCGGTCGTGTGCGGCGGCGCGATGTACTTGCCGGCAATCAGCCGCGCCTGCACTTCGACCGCGCGGCCCAGCGCGGCTCCGGCCGCCTTCACGCCTTCGGCGTCGGCCGCTTCCTGCGCATCCATCAGGCGCTCGTACTCTTCCTTGGGAAATTTGGCGTCGATCGGCAGCCAGACCGGATCACCGCCATCGCCGCGCCCCGGCAGCCGGATGGCGAATTCGACGGCGGCATCGCTGCCCGGCACAGGCTTGACGTTGCTGGCGTACTGATCCGGCGTCATGTTGTCTTCGATCAAACGCGCCAGTTGCACTTCGCCCCACGTGCCGCGCGACTTCACGTTGGTCAGCACACGCTTGAGGTCGCCGACCCCGGCCGCCAGCGCCTGCATTTCGCCCAACCCCTTGTGCACGGCTTCAAGGCGGTCCGACACCAGCTTGAAGGACTCGCCCAGGCGCTGCTCCAGGGTGGCGTGCAGCTTTTCGTCGACAGTGCGGCGCATTTCATCGAGCTTGGCGCTGTTGTCCGATTGCAGCGACTGCAGCCGTTGATCGACCGTGGCGCGCACTTCCATCAGGCGCCGCTCGTTGATCTGGATGAGGCCCTGCAGTTGCTCCGAGAACCCCGCGGCAAAGCGCGCCAGCGATTCGGCGGACTCGGCGCGGGCGGCCTGCGCATCGCGCGACAGCCCCGCGCGCAGGTCGCCGTGCGACTGCGCCAGCTCCTGACGCAGCCCGCGCGTGGATTCGGAAAACTCGCTGCGCAGGCCGCGCTGGCCTTCGGCGATGTCGGCGCGCAGCGCGCGCTCGGTTCTTTCCAGGCCTTCCAGCAAGGCCTCAAGGCGGGCGTCCGAAGCGGACGGACGCAGCCAGGCCAGCACCGCGGCCACGAAGGCAAGCACCGCGCCACCCGCGGCGACCCAAAGCAGAATGTCGTTCAAGAAAGGGCTCTCCAAAGCGCGAATTGTAGGTCGCATTCCGCCCCCGTTTCCAGCCGGCGCGGCGGGCGCGAAGACGCGGCGGGAGCAACCGGATTAAACTGGCGGCCATCCGAATGAATCGCCCCGCTTCTTTGAACTCTGCCGACCGCCCCGCCAGCACGCCTCCCGTGTCATATCAATCCGTGTTCGGACCGCTGAACCTGGATTCGGCCACGCCGCTCGCGACCGGCGGGGACCGGCACATTTTCCAGCACCCGCATTCCCCGTCCCTGCTCGTCAAGGTCATGGACATGCGCGCGCGGGCGATCTACCTGGAAGCCCGGCCGTTCAAACGCTGGTACAAGCAATATCAGCGCGAAAGCGCCTACCGCGTCTACCTGAACGAGATCTCGGAATACGTCACCACCACGACTCGCCCCTCCGGCGTGTGGCAGGTGCCGATGGCGCGCATTTTCGGTGTGGCGCAGACCTCGCTTGGGCTGGGACTGGTTGTCGAAAAGATCACGGACGAGGCGGGCAACATGGCGCCTACCTTGACCGAACTTGCCATGAAGGGTCAGTTTGACGAGGCCCTGCGGGCGCAGTTGGACGAATTCTTCGACGACCTGGCCGACGCGCACGTGGTGGTGCATGACATGTCCAGCAGCAACATCGCGGTTGGCCAGAACGCCGACGGCAAGAAGGGGCTGTACCTGATCGACGGCTTCGGCGTGCTGCCGCTGATCCCGCTGTATGCATGGAGCAAGCGCCTGAACCGCCGGCGCCTGCAGCGCAAGTACGCCGAACTGCGCGAATCGCTTGCCCGGCGCGTCCGCGAAGCCGGCCTCTAACCGCCGGCCGGCGCCTCGGGCAGCACGATGCCCTGCCGGTCCACCCACACATAGTCCTGTCCCGCGCGCTGGCCGCGCCGCAGCGGGTTGCGCGTGCAGAAGGCCGCGTAGGCCGGATCCACGAACCGGTAGCTCAAGTGCTCGTCGCGCCCCGTGGGGATGCCCAGGCGCGTGGTGCAGATCAGATACGGCGGGGACTCGCCCACGTCTTCGACGTACAGCGCCTCGGGATCGAAGCGGCGCGCATCCCACTCGGGCACTTTCAGGCCCAGCGACCGGCACAGCAGGGTCTGCCCCGCGCAGAGCGCGCCCAGCGCCCGGGGCCGTCCTTGCGCATCGGGATTGAGCTCGCGCATCCGGTCCAGGGCTTCGGGGCCGGACAGCGCGTCGGTCCACGGATAGGCGGACTTGATCAGCACCGCGTTGCCGGGGCCGCCCGCGCTGAAGTTCAGCGAATCGCCCCCGCGGGCGTAATACATGTAGATGGTGCCGCCGTCCATGAACAGGGCACGGCGCTTGTGGGTGTAGCCCAGCGAGGCATGGCTGCCCCGGTCTTCCAGATAGTAGGCCTCGGTCTCGATGATGCGGGCCGACAGCCACAGGCCGCCAACCCGGTGGCGGATCACCTTGCCGGGTAACTCGCGCGCCAGCTGGGCCGCATCGCGGTCGAAGAAGGCGTCCGGCAGGGCCCGGCCGGGCCCGCCTCCGGCCTCAGGCGAAACGTTCGTCGTAGCGCTTTTCACTGAAGCCAACACTCACCTCGCCATCCGGCGTAACCGTCACCGGACGGCGCACCAGCGCCGGGTATTCGGCGATCAGCTTGGTCCACTGGGCGTCGGTGTGCGCGGTCTTGCGGTCTTCAGGCAGATTGCGCCACGTCATCGAGGCGCGGTTGACCAGCTTTTCCCAGCCGCCGACCTGCTCGGCCCAGGCTTTAAGCGTTGCGGCCGCCACCGGATTGTCGCGATAGTCCACGAAGGCGTGGTCGACGCCGTGCTCGGTGAGCCAGTCGCGCGCCTTCACGCACGTGCTGCACTTGGTCAGGCCATACAGGGTGGTTTGCGTCATTTGGATTCGGACTCCTTGCGCCATTGCATGCGGTTGGCGAGGATCACGCACGTGCCCACCGCCAGGATGAACAGGGTGGCCAGCGCGTTGATCTCGGGCTTCAGGCCCAGCCGCACCCGGGAGAAGACCTCCATGGGCAGCGTGCTGGAACCGGGGCCGGACAGGAACGACGCGATGACGACGTCGTCCAGCGACAGCGTGAAGGCGAGCAGCCAGGCCGACGCCAGCGCGGGCGCGATGAGCGGCAGCGTGATCTTGAAGAACACCGTGATCGGCGTGGCGCCCAGATCCAGCGCGGCCTCTTCCAGCGAGCGGTCCAGGTCGCGGATGCGGGTCTGGATGACGACGGCCACGAACGCCATGCACAGCGTCACGTGCCCCACCCAGATCGTGAACATGCCGTTCTGCTCGGGCCAGCCCAGCGCGCCGCGCACCTCGACGAACATCAGAAGCAGCGAGATGCCCAGCACGACCTCGGGGATCACCAGCGGCGCGCTCAGCATGCCGACGTAGAGCGCAAAGCCGCGAAAGCGCCCCATGCGGCCCAGCACGTAGCCGGCCCAGGTGCCGATGACGACCGCCGCGGTGGCCGTCAGCACGGCAATGCGGAACGACAGCCAGGCGGCGCGCAACAGCGCGTCGTCGTTGGCCAGCGAGTGATACCAGCGCAGCGAGAACCCCGTCCACGACGTGACGGACGGCGACTCGTTGAACGAAAACACCATCAGGCTGATGATGGGCACGTACAGAAAGAAGTAGCCCAGCCCCAGCACCACGGCGCGCAGCGTCTTGTTCGGACCGTTCATTTGCGGCCTCCCCCCTGCTGCTTGACCTGGCTGTACTGGAAGTACACCAGCGGCACGAGCAGCAGCAACACCATCACGCACGTCACGGCCGACGCCATCGGCCAGTCGGCGTTGTTGAAGAATTCATTCCACATCACACGGCCGATCATCAGCGTGTTGGCCCCGCCCAGCATTTCCGGGATCACGTATTCGCCGACGGCCGGGATGAAGACGAGCATGGCGCCCGCGATCACGCCCTGGCGCGACATCGGGACCGTGATCTGCCAGAACGCCTGCCAGGGTTTGGCGCCCAGGTCATAGGCGGCTTCCAGCAGGCGCAGGTCCATCTTCACCAGCGTCGCGTACAGCGGAAGGATGAAAAACGGCAGATAGGCGTAGACCATGCCGATGTACACGGCCAGGTCGGTGCGGTAGATCTCGAGCGGACTGGAGATCAGGCCCAGGCTCTGCAGCAGGTTGTTGAGCAGACCGTCGTTGCGCAGGATGCCCACCCAGGCATACACGCGCAGCAGCAGCGAGGTCCAGAACGGCAGGATCACCGCCAGCAGCAGCAGGTTGCGCACGCGCGCCGACGAACGGGCAATGTAGTACGCGATGGGATAGCCGATCAGCACGCAGACCAGCGTGGTGATGCCGGCGATCTTGACCGAGCTGAGGTATGTGCGGAAATACTGGTTTTCCGTGAACAGCAGGATGTAGCCGCGCAGGTGCAGGCTGAACTGGATCGCCTCGTCCTGGAACTGCGCCAGCGACGTATACGGCGGGATGCCGAACTTCATTTCGGCAAAGCTGATCTTGAGCACCAGCAGGAACGGCACCAGCAGAAACAGCACCAGCCAGGCGAACGGCGGCACCACCGCCAGTGCCCGGCCCGACGGCAGCCAGTCGCGGGGCGAAAAACGGATCATGACGCAAGCACCGTCGCGCTGTCGGCGTCCCAGCTGACGAAGATTTCTTCGTCGATGCCCGGCGCATCCATCTGGGCAAGGAGCCGGCTGGGCACGCTGGCCTCGACCGTCTTGCCGGAATCCAGGCGGATCTGATAGAGGGCGTAGCTGCCCATCCAGGCCATGTGGCTGACCATGCCGTGCGCCCAGTTGTAATCGCCATCGGGCTGCTCGCGCGACACCAAGAGGCGCTCGGGGCGGATGGACACGTGCACTTCCATGCCCAGCGGCTCGCTCACGCCGTGGTTCACGTAAAGCGGCCGGGTCAGCTCGGCGCATTCGATGGCGACGTGGTCGGGCTCGTCGACCACGATGGTGCCGGTGAACATGTTGGTCGACCCGATGAAGCTGGCGACAAAGCGCGAGTTCGGGAACGCGTAGACGTCCTGGGGCGTGCCGCACTGGACGATCTGGCCTTCGGTCATGACGGCCAGGCGGTGCGCCATGGTCATGGCTTCTTCCTGGTCGTGGGTGACCATGATGCAGGTCACGCCGACCTGCTCCAGGATCTTCACGAGTTCGATCTGCGTCTTTTGGCGGATCTGCTTGTCCAGCGCCGACATGGGCTCGTCCAGCAGCAGCAGCTTGGGACGCTTGACCAGGCTGCGCGCCAGCGCCACGCGCTGCTGCTGCCCGCCCGAGAGCTGGTTGGGCTTGCGGCGCGAATAGCCCGCCATCTGCACCAGGTCCAGGGCCTCGAACACGCGGTCATGGATTTCCGCGCGGTCCACGCCTTCCTGCTTCAGGCCAAAGGCCACGTTGGCCTCGACCGTCATGTGCGGGAACAGCGCGTACGACTGGAACATCATGTTCACGGGCCGGCGGTACGGCGGCACGCTGGTGATGTCCTCGCCGTCCAGCAGGATCTGGCCCGAGGTGGCTTCCTCGAAGCCCGCCAGCATGCGCAGCAAGGTGGACTTGCCGCTGCCCGAGCTGCCCAGCAGCGCGAAGATTTCATTGCGTTTGACGGACAGGTTGACCGAGCGCACGGCCACCACGTCGCCAAAGATCTTTACCACGTCGGAAACCCGGACGAACTCGTCCGGGTCCGCCGCGTGCTGCGCCGAGTAACGGCTATCGTTCATGATGACTAATTTCCCAACTT
Source organism: Achromobacter sp. SLBN-14 (assembly GCF_006715415.1). Classification (NCBI taxonomy): domain Bacteria; kingdom Pseudomonadati; phylum Pseudomonadota; class Betaproteobacteria; order Burkholderiales; family Alcaligenaceae; genus Achromobacter; species Achromobacter sp. SLBN-14. Next base: position 576,617 of record NZ_VFNE01000001.1, read on the forward strand.
CAGCTCGGACCACAACTTGTTCTGCAGACGTGAAATGTTCAAGGGCAGCGCCTTGATCACGTACAGGGTCTTGGAGACCTCGGCGGGCGGGTAGATCATGGGATTCTCAGCCACATCCTTGTTCACGTACTGCCGCGCCTCTTTGTTGGCGTTGGGATAGAACATGGTGTTGGTGATGGCCGCATGGACCTTCGGCGTTTCGATGTAGTTGATGAAGGCCAGCGCCTCTTCGGGATGCGGCGCATCCTTGGGGATGACCATCAGGTCGAACCACGCCGGCGCGCCGCCCTTGGGAATGAAGTAGTTCACTTCATAGGGCTTCTTGGCGTCCTGCGCGCGCTTGCGGGCGATCATGACGTCGCCGGAAAAGCCGTAGACCATGCACAGGTCGCCCACGGCCAGCTCGTCGATGTAGCCCGACGAACTGAACTGGCGGATGTACGGGCGGATCTTCTTCAGCACTTCCATCGCGGCCTGGTAGTCGGCGGCGTTGGTGCTGTTGGGGTCCTTGCCCAGGTACTTGAGCACGGCCGGGAAGACCTGCGCGGCTTCGTCCAGCATCGAGATGCCGCACTCCTTGAGCTTGGCGGCGTTCTCGGGCTTGAAGATCATGTCCCAGCTGGCCAGGTCCACGTCGTCGCCCATGATCTGCTTGACCTTGGTGACGTTGTAGCCCAGGCCGTTGGTGCCGTAGCCCCACGGAATGGCGTGTTCGTTGCCGGGATCGACCGTGGCAACCAGCGCCATGATTTCGGGATCCAGGTACTTCCAGTTGGGGATCTTGGACTTGTCCAGTTTCTGGAAGAGGCCGGCTTCGATCTGGCGCGAGGCGTAATGAGTGGACGGGACAACGACGTCGTAACCCGACTTGCCGGCCAGCAGCTTGGCCTGCAAGGCGTCGTTGCTGTCATAGACGTCATAGCGGACCTTGATGCCGGTTTCCTTCTCGAAACCCGGGATCGTGTCCGGGGCCGTGTATTCGGCCCAGTTGTAGACGTTGACGACCTTGTTCTGCGCCACCGCCGCCGATGTCGCTGCCGCAGCCAGCACCGCGCCGAGCGCCCAGCGCATTCCCGCCTTCAGTTCCATTATGTCCAGCCCCCTTGCTCTATGCCGTTTATGACAGGAGTACCAAAAGGCGAAATGATAAAGCCTTTTAGCGCTGACCTGCCCAACTTTGCGGGGTAATTGGCGCAATTGCCCCCGTGGCGGCCGCGCGCCGGCGGGCCGGCGGTCAGGGCTGGATGCCGATGCCCCAGGCCGTCCAGTAACTGTCGCGCAGGCGCATCCAGAAACGGTCGCCGGCCTCGCCAGCCACCTTGCGCATCGACCGGCGCAGCCGGTCCAGATTGGCCTGGCGCTGACGCTCGGACAGCGCGCCCTGCGTGCCGCGGTCGAAGTCGATGAGCCAGACCCGGCCGTCGTTGCCGATGAGGATGTTGAAGGCGTTCAGGTCGGCGTGCCAGACGCCCGCCCGGTGCATGCGGACGATGGCGTCGGCCACCGGCTGCCATAACGGTTCGGTCAGCGCCTGCGCCAAGGGCCGCACGCCGGGGATGCGCTCGACCACGATGGCGGCGCGGTAGATCGGGCCCTGACGCCAGTAGGCCGCCGCCAGCGGGGCGGGCACCGGCAGCCCTTGCGCGCGCAGCGCGGCCAGCAACCGGTATTCGCGGAAGCTTCGGGTGCGCGACTCGCCGTTCCACAGATACGCGTCGCGGCTGATGCGGGCGATCATGCCGCCGCGGCGATAGCGCCGCAGCACGCCCTGCCAGCCCTGCCCCTCCACGAACCACGCGGCCTGACGTCCGCCGGCATCCACGGGCCGCGCCCGGTCGCCGTAATGCGCGGGATTGAAGACTTCCGGCCCCGCGTCGGCCACGCGCCGCGCGTCGCTGAGCATGGCCCCGGCTAGCGGACCATCCCAGGCGGTGCGCCGCGCGCCGGATCGATCGTCACCCTGCACGATTGCGCATCCAGTCGGCAACGCCGTAGAACGATTCGAGCAGCCGCTCGATCAGGACGGGCTCGATGCCCTCGTCTTCCATCGCGCGTCCGATGCAGGCCACCCATTGGTCGCGCTCGACCTCGCCGATGGAAAACGGCAGGTGGCGCGCCCGCAGGCGGGGATGGCCAAAGCGTTCGATGTAGTGGTCGGGCCCGCCGAAGTATCCGCACAGGAACCAGAAGAGCTTGTCGCGCGCCTCGTCCAGGCTGGGGCCGTGGGCGGCGCGCAGTTCCTTGAGGTCGGGCTCCATGTCCATCAGGTCATAGAAACGGTCGACGAGGGCGCGCACGCCGGCTTCGCCGCCAAGAAGGTCAAACATGGTGCGGGAATTTTCCACGGGTTCTGTAATGGTGTGGACGCGGGACGTCATCAGGTTTCTCGAAGGGTGACGAGCGGCGGTGTGCGCAGCACGCCGCGCAGGGCAAGCGCGCCGCCCGCCCAGGCGCCCAGCATGCCGGCGCCGATGCCGGCGAGCCACGGCCAGAGGCTGAGGGTAATGGTGAAGTCGAACACCTGCGTTGACAAAACCCAAGCGATCGCCGTGGCGCCAGCCGCCGCCAAAAGGCCGGCCAGCCCGCCCACCGCCCACAGCTCGATGCGCTGGGAACGGGCAAGCTGACGGCGCGTGGCGCCGAGCGCGCGCAGCACCGCCGCCTCGCGCATGCGGTCGTCGCGCGTCGCGGTCAGCGCCGCGGACAGCACCAGCACGCCGGCGGCCAGGGTGAACAGGAACAGGAGCTGCACCGCGCGGCCCACTTCATTCAGCACGGATTGCAACTGCTGCAGGATGGCGCCAACGTCGAACACCGTCAGGTTCGGAAACTCCCGCACCAGCGCGGGCAGCACCGCCGCCTTGTCAGGCGGCAGGTAAAAGGACGTGATCCAGCTTTGAGGCATGTCGGCCAGTGCGGCGGGGGTCAGGATGGCGAAAAAATTGACGCGCATCGTATCCCAATCCACCCGGCGGATGCTCGAGACGGCCACTTCGACCTGCTGGCCGGCCACGTCGAACGTCATCTTGTCGCCCAGGCCAATGCGCAGGGACTGCGCCAGCCCCGCCTCCAGCGAGACCTCGGCCGAGCCCGGCGCCAGCCAGCGGCCCTGCTCGATACGGCTGGAAGACGGCAGCTCGTCGCCATAGGACAGGTTGAATTCGCGGTCCACCAGGCGCTTGGCGCGCGGTTCTTCGTAGTCGTCCGGCCCCACCGGCTTGCCGTTGACCGCGATCAGCCGGCCCCGCACCATCGGCGATAACGTGATGCGGCCCAGCCCTTCGCGCGTCAGCGCATCGGTCACGGCCTGGCGCTGGTCTGGCTGCACGTTGATCAGGAACCGGTTGGGCGCGTCCGGCGGCATGGTGCGCTGCCATCCCTGGATCAGATCGGTGCGGGTCATGGTCAGCAGCAGCAGCGCCATCAACCCGACAGCCAGCGCGCAGACCTGCGTGATCGTGGCCGCACGGCGGCGCACCACGCCCGCCAGCGCAAAACGCAGCGCGGGAAACCCGGCCGCCAGACGGCGCACCCGCGCCAGCCCCAGGATGCACAGCCAGGCCACCAGGGCAAATACGCCGAAGGCGCCCAGGAAGCCGCCGGCCACCACGCCGCCCAGCTTCGCGTCGCCCGCGAACCACCAGATGAGCAGCGCGAACCCCGCCGCGCCCAGCACGTAACCGAAGGCGCTGCGGGCGCTGATCGTGTCCGCGTCGCGCCGCAGGACGCGGGCGGGCGGCACGTGCCGAAGCTGCGCCAGCGCGGGCAGCGCAAAGCCCAAGAGCAGCAGCAGCCCGGTCAACAGGCCCTGCAGCGCCGGAATGGCCGACGGCGCCGGCAGCGTGGTGTCGATCAGCGACCCCAGCAGCATCACCAGCACCTGGTGCACGCCAAAGCCCAGCAGGCAGCCGGCCGCGGACGAGAACAGACCAACCAGCGTGAATTCCAGCGTCAGCATCCGCGCGACCTGCGACTGCACGGCGCCCAGGCAGCGCATGACCGCGATGCCGTCGCGGTGCCGCGTCATGTAGCGCCCCGCCGCCAGCGCCACGGCCACGGCCGAGATCAGCACCGCCAGCAGCGCCACCAGCGACAGGAAACGCTGCGCGCGGTCCAGCGTGCGGCGCACTTCGGGGCGGCCCGACTCCAGCGTGGCGATCTTCTGGCCGCGCTTGAGGTTCTGGTTCAGCCAGGCGGAATACCCGGCCACGGCGTCGGGCTGGCCGGCGATCAGCATGGCATACCCGATGCGGCTGCCCGGCGCGATCAGGCCAGTGGCCGGCAGGTCGCTGGCGCGCAGCAGCACGCGCGGCGCGACGTTGACGAACTGCATGCCCTTGTCCGGCTCATAGGTGATGACGCGGTCGATGCGCAGGTGGGCGTCGCCCACATTGAGCGTGTCGCCCACCTTCAGGTTCAGCAGGGCCAGCAGCTGCGCGTCGACCCACACCGCGCCTTCGGGCGGCACGTCGCGCGTGGGCGTGTCGGGCGCGAACGGCGCATCCGCCACCCGCAGCGCGCCGCGAAGCGGATAGCCGGGTTCCACGGCCTTCAGGGCGGCAAGCTGAGCGCCGTCGCCAGCGCCCACCATGGACGGAAACTGCCATGTGCTGGACACGGTGAGGCCGCGCTCGCGCGCCTGATCCTTGAAGGCGGCCGGCACGGGCTCGTCGGCATCCAGCACCAGATCGGCGCCCAGCATCTGGCCGGCGTCGCGTTCCAGCGCGCGTCCGACACGGTCCGCCAGAAAGCCCACGCTGGTGACCGCCGCCACCGCCACGACCAGGGCCAGCACCAGGAGGCGCAGTTCGCCGGCACGCGCATCGCGCATCATCATCCGGGCGCCCAGGCGCAGGGTGGACCAGAAACCGGGGCGCTTGGCCTGTGACATATCAGGGAAATCCATCATTCAACTATGTTAGCCAACGGTAAGAAAGCGATCTGATTCCCGATATCATCCCGGGGCGGGAGGCAAAGCCGCCCTTAAAGATAACCAATTCCGGAGAAGACAATGCGTAAATCCTGGCTTGCGGCCACGATTCTGGCCGCCTGCGCGGCCGCCACATCCCTGCCCTCGGCGGCACAGACCACCCTGAAGATGGCCTACGCCCTGTCGACCTCGTCGCACTACGGCGCCGGCGCCGACGCGATGGCCAAGTCCATCGAGGCCTCTTCCAACGGCAAGTTCAAGGTCCAGCAATTCGCCAACAGCGCGCTGGGCGGCGAACGCGAGGTCATCGAGGGCCTGCAGATCGGCACCATCGATCTCGCGATCGTTTCGACCGGTGCAACCCTCAATTTTGTTCCCGAAACCGGCGTTTTCGATATTCCCTTCCTCTTGCGCGACCTGCCGCACGCCCGTGCCGTGCTCGACAGCAAGATCGGCCAGGACATGCTGGCCAAGTTCCCCAGCCGCGGCATCGTGGCGCTGGCCTGGGGCGAACAGGGCTTTCGCCACCTGACCAACAACGTGCGTCCGGTCAAGACCCCGGCGGATGCCAAGGGCCTGAAGATCCGCACCACGGAAAACCCCATCCACATCACCGCCTTCCGCCAGATCGGCATCCTGCCCACGCCGATGGCCTGGCCCGAAGTGGCCACCGCCCTTCAGCAGGGCACCATCGACGGCCAGGAAAACCCGCTGTCCGTGATCACGTCGGCCAAGCTGTCGCAGATGCAGAAGTACCTGTCGCTGACCGGCCACGTGTACGGCCCGGCCCTGGTGCTGATGTCGGCCAACGTCTATGAAGGCCTGTCGGCCGCCGACAAGGCCAACTTCGACAAGGCCGGCAAGGAATCGGCCCAGGCCATGCGCGCCTACGTCGACAACGTCGAGAAGACGGGCGTCGAGCAACTGAAGAAGGAAGGCATGCAAGTCACCGAAGTGGACCGCGCCGCCTTCGCCGCCGCCGTGGAACCCGCCTACCCCGAGTACTACAAGAAGTTCGACAAGAAGCTGATCGACTCGATCCGCGACACCAAGTAAGCCGGCGCGGCCCCCGTGGCGGGGCCGCTCGCCTGGCGGCGGGGCCGGCTTTCGCCGCGCGCCCGCCCTATTTTTTCGCGACTTTCGCCAACGGAATTCACCATGCGTTTGCTCTGCGCCTTCGACCGCGGCCTGTTCAAGCTGGTCTCGGCATTCGCCCAACTCCTCTTGGTCGCCGCCGCAGCGGCCGCGTTCTATCAGGTCATCGCCCGGTTCGTGCTGCATTCGCCCGCCGACTGGAGCGAGGTCCTCACCCGCGCGCTTCTCATCTGGACCGTGCTGCTGGGCGTGGCCCTGGCCTTTCGTCACGGCGCCATGATCAGCGTGGAACTGCTGCGCAACATGCTGGGCGGCAAGCGGCGCCGGGTACTGGAAGCCATCATCGGCCTCATCTGCGCCGGTTTTCTCGGCTTTCTGGCCTGGATCGGCGGCAACATGACCTACCGCGTGCGTTTCCAGAACGTGCCGAGCCTGGACATCTCGATTTCCTGGATCTACCTGGCGATCCCCGTGGGCGCCACGCTGGCGGCCATCGCCGTGCTGGCCCGCTGGTGCGCCGGCGACGAAGAAGACGTGCCCGTGCGCAACGACGCGCAAGGCTGAGCCGCCCCTTATCGAACCTGAGCAGCAGAAATCGCCATGTCCCAATTAATGATTGTCTCGATGCTGATTTTCTTCGGGCTGTCCGTGCCGGTCGCCGTGTCGATCGGGCTGGCCAGCCTGGCGGGCGTCGGCGCCGCGGGGCTGCCCTGGCTGGTCGTCGCGCAGCAGTTGTTCGCCGCGCTGGACAAGTACCCGCTCGTGGCCATCCCCTTCTTCATCCTGGCCGGCAACCTGATGGAAGCCGGCGGCATCTCCGAACGCATGGTGGAATTCGCCAAGAGCGTGGTGGGCGGCATCCAGGGCGGCCTGGCCTGCACCTGCGTGCTGACCTGCATGATCTTCGCGGCGGTCGCCGGCTCCAGCGTGGCCACCACCTTCGCGGTCGGCGCGATCCTGATCCCCGCGATGATCCGGCACGGCTATCCCGCCCCCTTTGCGGCGTCGTTACAGGCCAGCGCGGCGGAACTCGGCGTCATCATTCCGCCGTCGATCCCGATGATCCTGTTTGCCGTGTCCACCGACACGTCCACCGGCGAGCTGTTCATCGCCGGCGTCATGCCCGGCATCCTGATCGGGGTGGCGCTGATGTTCTACGTCTGGCTCTACGCCAAGCGCAACAACCTGGGCAAGCGCGACGGTGAAGGCCGCCTGCCGCTGTGGCCGTCGTTCAAGCGCGCGTGGCTGGCGCTGCTGATGCCCGTCATCATCCTGGGCGGGATCTACGGCGGCATCTTCACGCCGACCGAGGCCTCGGTCGTGGCGGTGATGTACGCCGTCTTCGTGGGCAAGGTCATCTACCGCCGCCTCACGTTCCGCCAGTTGTCCGCCACGCTGCACAAGTCGGTCGTGTCGACCGCGGTCATCATGTTCGTGATCGCCAACGCCGGCCTGTTCAGCTTCCTGCTCAACCGCGCCGGCATTCCGGACGCGCTGGGCACGTGGCTAGCCCAGGTTTTCGACACAAAATTCGGATTCCTGATGGGCGTGAACGCGGCGCTGTTCGTCATCGGCATGTTCATCGAGACCTCGGCGTCGATCGTCGTGCTGGCCCCGCTGCTGCTGCCGGTGGCGCTGCAGTTCGGCGTGGACCCGGTGCACTTCGGCATCATCATGGTGGTCAACCTGGCGCTGGGCATGATCACGCCGCCGTTCGGCGTGAACCTGTTCGCGGCCTGCGCGGTGGCCAAGCTGCCGCTCGAGCGTATCGTCAAGCCGCTGGTGCCCTTCGTCGGCGTCGTGATCCTGTGCCTGATGGTCATCACGTATTGGCCAGGGCTGTCGCTGGGACTGCGCGACCTGGTCTACGCCAAGTGATATGCCTGCCGCCGTGCGGGCCAGCGCCCGCGCGGCGGGTAGCGCCCGGCCCGCCCGATGGGCGTGCAGGGCCGCAGAATGAGAAAAGCGCCCGGTTGGGGCGCTTTTTCGTTCTGGGGGCCTAGATTTCGCGTTCTTCCGTCTTGAGGTTGTTGTCGCGGGCGAAGTCCACCACGAACTTGTAGGCCAGCGGCTCCAGGTCGCGCAGGCGCAGGTCGACCACGATCCCGCGCACGCCATCGATCACGACGGGCAGCACATAAGGCGAATAAGTGAGGTGGTTACCAGCACAGCCGGCCGGCCGGAACTGTGCCATTACGCCGGCGAGCCGTTCCGCCCAATCGCTGGGGCGGAAGCGGCTACCGCTTTCGGTAACGCCATGAATTACGAATTGTCTGACGCGAGTTGCCATGTGTTCTTCACTGCGGGACGCCTTTCACGAAAGCCGGATCTTCGGCGTGATCAAACATGCGTGCCGCGCCGCGAATTGTATATGATTGATCCTTTGCCCTCTTTCAAACCGCGATTCGCCCCCGATTCGCCCCTTGGAAGCGGGCACGCTGTCGATGCCATTCCCCCAGGAGGATCCGCGATGAGCTCGCCTCTGGCCAATATCTATGCCCGGCTGCCCGTATCGTTCACGCACGGCCAGGGTGTCTGGCTGTGGGACGCCGACGGCCGAAAGTACCTGGATGCCCTGGCCGGCATCGGCGTCTCGTGCCTGGGCCATGCCCATCCCAAGCTGGTCGCCGCCATCACCGAGCAGGCCGCCCGGGTCATCCATACCTCCAACATCTACGAAATCCCCCAGCAGACCGCGCTGGCCGCCCGGCTGACGGCGCTGTCCGGCATGCAGGAAGTCGCGTTCAACAACAGCGGCTCCGAAGCCAACGAAGCGGCCATCAAGCTCGCCCGGTACTACGCGTACCAGCGCGGCAACAAGCACGCCCACATCATCACGATGGATTCGTCCTGGCATGGCCGCACGCTGGCCACGCTGGCGGCCACCGGCAGCGACAAGGCGCGCAAGGGCTTCGAACCCCTGCCCAGCGGCTTCATCCAGGTGCCGTACAACAACCTGGACGCGGTGCGCGCCGCGGGCGACGCCGAGCCCCGCACCACCGCGGTGCTGCTGGAAGTCCTGCAGGGCGAAGGCGGCATCCGCCCGTCCGACATTGCCTACCTGCAAGCACTGCGCCAGTTGTGCACCGAGCGCGGCTGGCTGCTGATGATCGACGAAGTGCAGTCCGGCATCGGACGCACCGGCAAGTGGTTCGCGCATCAATGGGCCGATATCCGTCCCGACGTCATGACGCTGGCCAAGGGCCTGGCGGGCGGCGTGCCCATTGGCGCGATGCTGGCGGCAGGCCCCGCCGCGGGCGTCTTCACGCCGGGCAGCCACGGCACCACGTTCGGCGGCGGGCCGCTGGTGTGCGCCGCGGGCCTCGCGGTGCTCGATGCGCTGGAATCCGAAAACCTGCTTGAAAACGCCCATGCCGTGGGCGAATACCTGAAAGACCGCCTGGCCGGCGCGCTGGCCGGCACGCCCGGCGTGGCCGACATCCGCGGCCGCGGCCTCATGCTGGGCATCGAACTGGCCCGCCCCTGCGGCGTCCTGGCGCTACGCGCCCTGGAAGCGGGCCTGCTCATCAACGTCACGCGCGACCGCGTCATCCGCATGCTGCCGCCGCTGATCCTGACCCGGGAAGAGGCCGACCAGATCGTCGCCCTCCTGGTTCCGCTCATCCAACAGTTCCTGGCCGAAAAACCATAATCAACGTCCCTGCCGGGCCACGAGCCTGGCCGGGCCCAATGACCTGCGACATCAACATGACTCCTCCCACGACTCAAAACGGCCCGCTGCGGCACTTTCTGCAGTTCAAGGACTTCTCGTCCGCCGAGATCGCCTACGTGCTGGACCGCGCGCGCCTGATCAAGGAAAAGTTCAAACGCTATGAGCCCCACATGCCGCTGCACGACCGTACGCTGGCAATGGTGTTCGAAAAGGCCAGCACGCGTACCCGCGTGTCGTTCGAGGCCGGCATGTACCAGATGGGCGGCTCGGTCATCAACCTGACGTCCAACGACTCGCAGCTCGGCCGCTCCGAGCCCATCGAGGACACCGCGCGCGTGATCTCGCGCATGGTCGACATCGTCATGATCCGCACGTTCGAGCAGACCCGCATCGAGCGCTTCGCGTCGCATTCGCGCGTGCCCGTGATCAACGGCCTGACCAACGAATTCCACCCCTGCCAGATCCTGGCCGACATCTTCACCTACATCGAGCACCGCGGCCCCATCGCCGGCAAGACGGTCGCCTGGGTGGGCGACGCCAACAACATGGCCTACACGTGGCTGCAGGCGGCCGAAATGCTGGGCTTCACGCTGCACGTGTCCACGCCGGCCGGCTACGAACTCGAAGCCGCCCGCATCGGCACGCCGTCCGACAAGGTGCTGCGCCAGTTCAAGGACCCCATGGAGGCGTGCAAGGGCGCACACCTGGTCACCACCGACGTGTGGACCAGCATGGGCTATGAGGCCGAAAACGAAGAGCGCCGCGCCGCGTTTGCCGACTGGTGCGTGGATGCCGAAATGATGGCCGCCGCCGACCCGCAGGCCGTCTTCATGCACTGCCTGCCCGCCCATCGCGGCGAGGAAGTCACCGGCGAAGTCATCGACGGCCCGCAGAGCGTGGTCTGGGACGAGGCCGAGAACCGCCTGCACGTGCAGAAGGCGCTGATGGAATTCCTGCTGCTGGGTCAGGTCGACTGACGCCTTCCCGCAGGTAAAAAGGGGCCCGGACATCGCGCAATGTCCGGGCCCCTTCTCTTTTGTGGCGCAACGCGCGCTACAGGATCTTCCTGAACATCGTGCGCCGCGTGTTGCGAAAGGACGGCCGCACGCGGCTGCTCCAGTCGGTCGCGCGCACGGCCAGCCACGGCGGGCTGCCGAAGGCTTCCTGCGTGTGCAGGTCGTAGCAGGCCAGATACCGCGGCGACTCATCGCGGCATTCCCAGCGCTGCGCGCGCACCGTGCCGGGCACCGACGCCAGGCCCGGCAGGTGCTCTTGGTCGTACCAGGCGTTCAGGTCGGCCTCGGCCTCGGGCAGCACGTCGGTTTCGACGATGTAATGCCACGGCGCCTCCTGTCCCGCCGAGGCGCCCGGCAAATCCAGCGTCAGATGCAGCACCCGCGCGTGCGCGCCGGGCGCCAGTTCATTCAGGCGGGCCTGGATCTGCGGCAATGCACCGGCCCCGCGCACGTATACATAGGTGTCATCGGCTTCCAGCGCGGCAAAGGCGCTGATCTTCACCTCCTCCAGGCCGTCCGCGAGACGCCCGGCCAGATCCTGAATGCGCGCCTCGTCAAACCGCTCGCCCAGCGACACCAGCAACATCGTTTCCTGCACAGCCCTCTCCTTTCAATGTCCGACGCGCAAGGCGACCAGGAAGCGCGACACCATGTTGTAGGCGCCCACCGTCGCGGTCAGTTCCACCAGTTGCGCGTCGTCGTAGCGCGCGCGCAGCGGCGCAAACACCGCGTCCGGCACCTCGATATCGCGCGTCATGGCGTCGGTCAGCGCGAGCACGTCGGCCTCGCCCGATTCCAGTCCTTGCACGGCGCCGGGCGCGGGATTGCTGCGCAACGCGTCGATGACAGCCTGCGGCATGCCGCCCGCCAGCGCGTGCGGCACGTGCGCCTCGAACTCGTACGGCGCGTTGTTCAACGTTGCCACGCGCAGGATGATCAGCTCGCGCAGCCGCGGCGCCAGCGACGTCTTCTGCCGGATCGCGGTCAGCATGGCCTCCCAGCCTTCGACCACGGCCGGACTGTTCAGCAGCACCTGATACAGCGGCGAAATGCGGCCGCGCGCGGCGGCGATACGCGCCTCCAGCACGGCCAGTTCCGGGCGTGTGCCCGGCACGACGGGTTCGATTCGGCGGGCGCTCATGCTTACTCCGGACGGATGTTCTTGCGCTGGATCAGCGCGGTCCACTTCTCGCGGTCGGCGGCGATCAGCGCGCCCAATTCCTGCGGCGTGCTGGGCGCGGCCTCGGCGCCGAACTTCTCAAGGCGGGCGCGCACGGTTTCGTTGCCCAGCGCGGCGCGCACGGCCTGGTTCAGCTTGTCCACGGTGGCGGCAGGCGTGCCCGCCGGCGCGACAAGGCCATACCAGTTGTTGGACTCGACGCCGGGGATGCCCTGCTCGGCCAGCGTCTTCACATCGGGCAGCAGCGGATGGCGGGTCGGCGCCGCCACGCCCAGGGGCTTGAGCTTGCCGCCCTGGATGTGGCCGATGAGGCCCGGCACGTCGCCGAAGAACCCGGACACCTGATTGCCCATCACGTCGTTGATGACGGGGGCCGCGCCCTTGTAAGGCACGTGCAGCACCTTGGCCTTGCTGGAATCGGCAAACATTTCCAGCGTCAGGTGCGGAATGCTGCCGATGCCCGACGAGCCGATGGCGACCGACTGCGACGCGGCTTGCGACTTCTTCACGAAGTCGGCTGCATCGGTGGCCGGATTGGATGGGTTCACCACGAACACCGTGGCATTGTTCACCACGCGCGACACCGGCGCGAAATCGCGCGCCGGATCATAAGGCAGGTCCTTGTACAGCGCCGGGCTGATCGCCACCGCGCCCACGCTGGTCAGGAACAGCACCGAGCCGTCGGCAGGCGACTTGGCCACGTAGGCGGCCGCGATGTTGCCATTGGCCCCCGCCTTGTTCTCGACGATGACGTTCTGCTTGAGCTCCTTGCCCAGCTGCTCGGCCAGCACGCGGCCCACCAGGTCCACCGGACCGCCCGGCGGGAACGCGATGATGAGGCGCACGGGACCGTCGGCATGAGCCGCACCCGCGGCGGCCAGGCTCAGCACGGCGGCCGAGATGATTTTCTTGAACATGGTGTCTCCTCGTTGATGGGGGTGTGCTTGCGGCTCGGGCATCCTGGCCCTCGTTCCGCGGTCTCGGTACTACTGAAATCCGTAAAGCCGCGCGGGGTTGTCCACCAGCACGCGCTGACGCAGCCCGGCGTCCGGGCAGGCCTCGAAAAACGTGTCGACCAGCTCGCCGTCGTCCGGCATGTCGCCCGCCACATTCGGATGCGGCCAGTCCGTGCCCCACAGCGTGCGGTCCGGCATGGCCTGAACGAGCGCGCGCACGAACGGAATACCTTCGGCGAACGGCCGCCGGCCGGCGGCAATGCGGTCGATGCCGGACACCTTGACCCAGGCAGCGTCGACGTCGGCCAGGCTGAGCAGCGCCCGCATCGCCGGCGAATCGAGCCCGTCCGATGACTTCAGCCGACCCATGTGATCCACGACGAACGGCACCGGCAACGCGAGCAGGCGCGGCAGCAATTCCGGCAGCATCGCGCCGTCCACGTGCAGGCAAAGGTGCCAGCCCAGCGGCGCAATCAGCGCGACCACATGGTCGAACACGGCCGGATCGGGCGCGCCGCCCAGATGCGGCACGAAATTGAAGCGCGCGGCCCGCACGCCGCCTTCATGCAGCGCCTTGACGGTGGCGGCCGTGGCGTCGGCGCCCAGCAACGCCACGCCCCGATACCGTCCTGCGCTGCGCGCCAGCGCGTCCAGCAAGGCCCGGTGATCCGACCCATGGCAATTGGCCTGCACGACGACGGCCCGCTCGATGCCCAGATGGGCGTGCAGCGCCGCCATGCTGGCGTACGGCGCGTCCGGCGGCGTGTAGGAACGGCCCTGCGCGTACGGAAACACGTCGTCCGGCCCGAAGATATGGCAATGCGCGTCGCACGCGCCCGGCGGCAGCGCATGGCGGGGACGGGACGGCGAGGCGAGCGGCGGACGGCAATCGGGCACGGGGGACTTCCTCATTGCAAAACGCCATCCTCGCGGAATGTGGCCTGGCAAACAATGCTATACCTGATATTTCTGATATCGAAAAAGCTAATATCCGATGGATCTCAAGCAGATCGAATACTTCGTGCGGGTGGCCGAGCGCCGCAGCTTCTCGCGCGCCGCAGAGATGCTGGACGTCGCGCAGCCCACGCTCAGCCGCCAGGTGCGGCTGCTGGAGGTAGAGCTGGGCCAGCACCTGCTCTACCGCAACGGCCGCGGCGCCGAACCCACGGAGGCCGGCCTGCGCTTTTTGGAGCACGCCCGTGCCTTGCTGACGCTGGCGGAACGCGCCAAGGAAGATCTCCAGACGCTGCGCGAAACGCCCACGGGCAAGGTCATGATCGGCCTGCCACCGCGCATCGCACGCGTGCTCACGCCCCCGCTCGTGCAGGCGTTCCGCCAGGACTTTCCCGATGCCTCCATTGCGGTGGCCGAAGGCTTGAGCGCGCAGGTCCGCGAATGGCTGCTCGCCGGCCGGGTGGACCTGGCCTTGCTCTATGACCCGGCCCCGTCTCCGCAGCTGGCCTACGAATCGCTGTTTCGCGAAGATCTCGTCCTGGCGGCCGCCGCGGGCCATCAGCCGCCCCTGCCCGATCGCGTGCCGGTCGCGCGGCTGGGCGACTATCCCCTGGTGCTGCCCAGCCTGCCCAACGCCATCCGCACCCTCGTGGAAAGCGTCTGCCGCGCGCAGGGCGTGCGGCTCAAGGTGGCGGCCGAGGTCGACGCCGTGCAGACCATCGTCGAACTGGCGGCGCAGGGCGACGCCTACGCCATCCTGCCCCGCCCGGCCGCGCGCGGCCCGGCCGCCGAGCATGAACTGTCCCTGTGCGCCATCGGTTCGCCCACGATCACCAACAACCTGGTGCTGGCCAGCCCGCGCCACCGCCCGGCCACCCGGCTGGCCGCCGCCACGGGCCAGCTCATCCGCGAACTGCGGCTTGCCGATCTGTTCGCCCCCAAGGCCAGCCCCCCTCAAAAGAGTTAAAATGGCCGGCTACTTTTCTTGTTTGGCGGCTCGTTGCTGTCAAAGTCCTGTTGGCGTCTCACCTCAAACAATGACCACTATCCTCCCGAACCTGCCCACCGGCCAGAAAGTCGGCATCGCCTTTTCCGGCGGCCTGGACACCAGCGCGGCGCTCCTCTGGATGCGCAACAACGGCGCCATTCCCTACGCCTACACCGCCAACCTGGGCCAGCCCGACGAATCCGACTACGACGAGATTCCCCGCAAGGCCATGGCCTACGGCGCCGAAAACGCCCGCCTGATCGACTGCCGCGCGCAGCTCGTGGCCGAAGGCATCGCCGCCCTGCAATCGGGCGCCTTCCACATCTCGACCGCCGGCATCACGTACTTCAACACGACGCCCATCGGCCGCGCCGTCACCGGCACGATGCTGGTCGCCGCCATGAAGGAAGACAACGTCAACATCTGGGGCGACGGCAGCACGTTCAAGGGCAACGACATCGAGCGCTTCTACCGCTACGGTCTGCTCACCAACCCGGAACTGAAGATCTACAAGCCCTGGCTGGACCAGCGCTTCATCGACGAACTCGGCGGCCGTTCGGAAATGTCCGAATACATGCGCCAGGCCGGTTTCGACTACAAGATGTCGGCTGAAAAGGCCTACTCCACCGACTCCAACCTGCTCGGCGCCACGCACGAAGCCAAGGACCTGGAGCACCTGAACTCCGGCATCCGCATCGTCAAGCCCATCATGGGCGTGGCGTTCTGGCGCGACGACGTCGCCGTCAAGGCCGAGGAAGTCACGGTGCGCTTCGAAGAAGGCCAGCCCGTCGCCCTGAACGGCGTCGAATACGCCGACCCCGTCGAACTGATGCTCGAAGCCAACCGCATCGGCGGCCGTCACGGCCTGGGCATGAGCGACCAGATCGAAAACCGCATCATCGAGGCCAAGAGCCGCGGCATCTATGAAGCCCCGGGTCTGGCCCTGCTCTTCATCGCCTACGAGCGCCTGGTCACCGGCATCCACAACGAAGACACCATCGAGCAGTACCGCGAAAACGGCCGCAAGCTGGGCCGCCTGCTGTACCAGGGCCGCTGGTTCGATCCGCAAGCCATCATGCTGCGCGAAACCGCCCAGCGCTGGGTTGCCCGCGCCGTCACCGGCGAAGTCACCATCGAACTGCGCCGCGGCAACGACTACTCGCTGCTCAACACCGTGTCGCCCAACCTCACGTACGCGCCCGAGCGCCTGTCCATGGAGAAGGTGGAAAACGCCCCCTTCACGCCGGCGGACCGCATCGGCCAGCTCACCATGCGCAACCTCGACATCGTCGACACGCGCGAAAAGCTGTTCACGTATGTCAAGACCGGCCTGCTCGCCTCCAGCGGCACGTCGCTGCCCCAATTGAAGGACGCGACCTCGAAGAAGTAACGCTTCAAGGTCCAATAAAAAACCCTCGGTTTTCACACCGAGGGTTTTTTTTCGCCTGACCGCAGCACAGCGAGCCTAGAGTTCGACCTGCATGCCCATCTCCACCACCCGGTTCGCCGGGATCTTGAAGAACTTGGTGCTGCGGGTGGAGTTGCGCGCCATGAACGAGAACACCGCGCGCCGCCAGCGCGACAAGGCAGGCTTTTTGGCCGCCACCACGGTCTGGCGCGACAGGAAGTACGACGTGCGCATCGGTTCCAGATCCAGTTCGGGGTAGCCCTCTGCGATCAGGCGCAGCGCCTCCGGCACGTCCGGATCTTCCTTGAACCCGTAGTTGATCGTCGCGGCCCAGCTCGATGCGCTGAGCCGGTCCACCTCGAAGCGCTCTTCCGGCGCGATGTACGGCACGTCGGCCGACAGGATCGTCAGGAACAGCACCTGGTCGTGCAGCACCTTGTTGTGCTTCAGGTTGTGCAGCAGCGCCGACGGGACGTTGCCCGAATTCATCGTCATGAAAATCGCGGTGCCCGGCACCCGCGACGGCGGGTATTGCTCGAGCTGCTCCATGAATTCCTTGAGCGGCTGGCGGTCGCGCTGCTGCATGTCGGACAGCAGGTGCCGGCCGCGGCGCCACGTCATCATCAGCGTGAATACCACGATCGCCACCACCAGCGGCAGCCAGCCGCCCTCGTGGATCTTGAAGACGTTGGCCGAAAACAGCAGCACGTCCAGCAGCAGCAACAAGCCCAGCACCAGGAACCACATCATGCGCTTGACGCCCGTGGTGCCGCGCGGCAGCACCGCAAACGCCAGCACCGACGTCGTGAGCATCGTGCCCGTCACCGCGAAACCATAGGCGGCTGCCAGGTTGTCGGAGTTGCGGAACCACAGCACCAGGACAAGCACCGCGCACAGCAGCAACGCGTTGACCTGCGGCAGGTAGATCTGGCCTTTTTCGATGGCGGACGTGTGCAGGATCTGCATGCGCGGCCAGAAGCCCAGCTGCACCGCCTGGCGCGTCACCGAATAGGCGCCCGAGATGACCGCCTGCGAGGCGACGATGGTGGCGACGGTGGCCAGCGCGACCAGCGGGGCAAGCCCCCATTCCGGGGCCATCAGGAAAAAGGGATTGCGGATCGCGGTGGGATCGCGCAGCAGCAGCGCTCCCTGGCCGAAGTAGCACAGCGTCAGCGCCGGCAGCACCATGCTGAACCAGGCGCGGCGGATCGCCGGGCGGCCAAAATGGCCCATGTCGGCATACAGCGCCTCGGCGCCGGTCAGCGCCAGCACCACCGCGCCCAGCAGCACGAAGCTCACCCACGGCGCTTCCACGATGAAGCGCAGCCCCCATATCGGATTCAGCGCGGCCAGAATCTCGGGCGTCTGCCAGATCTGCCAGCCCCCCAGCGCGGCCAGCGTGGCGAACCACAGGAACATCACGGGGCCAAACAGCTTGCCCATCGTCGCCGTGCCGCGCGACTGGATCGCAAACAGCGCGATGAGGACCACCAGTGCGATCGGCACCACCCAGCGGTCCAGCGTGTGCGACACGATGCCGATGCCTTCCAGGGCCGACAGGACGGAAATTGCCGGGGTGATCATGCTGTCGCCGTAGAACAGCGCCGCGCCGAAGATGCCCAGCACGATCAGGATCCAGCGCAGCTTGCCCTCGCGGGCACGCACCGCCAGCTCCAGCAGCGCCAGCGTGCCGCCCTCGCCGCGGTTGTCCGCGCGCAGCACCAGCATGACGTATTTCAGGGACACCACCACCATCAGCATCCAGAACAGGATGGACAGCACACCCAGCAGGTGGGCCGGTTCCAGATCGGTATGCACGCTCAGGCCGGTCAGGCAGGCGCGCAGGGTGTACAGCGGGCTGGTGCCGATATCGCCGTACACCACGCCCAGGGCGCCCAGGATCAGGGCGGCGCGCGACGACGGCGCGTGCGCGCCGCCGGGGTGGCCGGGGGGCAAAGAAGGAGCGCTGACCGTGCCTTGGCTCATGATGCAGGTTCTTGGCGAGTGAGTTGAGCGCCCTTGCGGGGGCCGGGGAACACGACGGACAGCCGCGTTCCGGAAAAATCGGGCCGGCTCGTGAGCTTCCACCACGCGCCGTGCGCATGCGCGATTTCACGCACGATGGCCAGTCCCAAACCCGAGCCGCCGGCCGTGGCCGTGGGCGACCGGTAGAACGCCTCGAATACGCGGTCGCGCTCTTCGGGCGGGATACCGGGGCCGTCGTCTTCAACGGTCAGCGAGGGGGGATTGGCGCCGACGATCAGCGTGATGCGGCCCGTGGGGTTGCCATAGCGCAGCGCATTGTCGATCAGGTTGCCCAGGAGCTCGGCCAGCAGCAAGGGATCCGCGTCGATCCAGATGGGCGTTTCGGGCGCGGCCAGGTCCAGTTCGTAGTGCGCCTCGCGCACGCGCGGAAACCATTCCGCGCCATGCACGCGCACCCATTCGCACAGGTCGATACGCACGAAACTGTCCTGGGGCCGGGCATTCGGGTCGGCGCGCGCCAGCACCAGAAGCTGCTGGCCCAGCCGGATCATGCGGTCGCTGACAGCCTTGATGCGCTCGGCGCGGGCGCGGACATCGTCGGGCAAGGGACGCGCCAGCATGAGTTCGGATTCCAGCCGCAGGCCGGACAACGGCGTGCGCAGCTGGTGCGCGGCATGGCCGATGAAGCGGCGCTGCGCGGCCAGCGATGCATCCAGCCGCAGCAACAGGTCATTGGTGTGGGTAACCAGCGGCTCGATCTCCACCGGCACGCCGGCGACCTCGAGCGGCTGCATGTCGTCGATGGAGCGTTGCCGGATTTCTTCGGAGAGGTGATTCACCGACCGCAGCCCGGAGCGCACGCCCTGCATCACCACCCAAGCGAACAGCGCAATCAGCGCCACCTGGCCCACGACCATCAGCCAGAAGAAGTCTTCCAGCATCCACAACGACATGTCGATCTTGTGGGTGATGACCCAGGTGGCCGCCAGGTCCAGCAGGACGAGCAGCAGGATGGGCGGCATCAGGCGGATGACCAGATGCCGGGCCAATGAACGGGAGGGAAGCATGGGAGGCCGCGCAGCCGGAGACGGTTGGGGGGTGCGTTCCTGCGTCATGGCGCGAAGCCCTTAATGAGGCGGATGAATGCGCGCGGCTGGCGGTCGCCGGCCGCGGCCGGCCCGTCAGGCCGCTTCCACATCCAGCATGTAGCCAAAGCCGCGTACCGTCTGGATGCTGGCGCCGGTGCCTTCCAGGCGCTTGCGCAAGCGGTACACATAGACTTCGACCGCATTCTCGCTGAAATCCGCATCCCAGGCGGACAGGGAATTGACGATCTGGCGCTTGGTCACGACGCGGCCCACGCGGGCCATCAGCATTTCGAGGACGGAAAGCTCGCGCACCGACAGCGACAGGCGCTGGCCGTTGGCGCGCACTTCGCGGCCAACGGTGTCGAATACCAGCGGGCCGACTTCGATGAGCGGCTGGGCCTGGCCCGCGCGGCGGCGGCCGAAGGCGCGCACGCGCGCGGCCAGCTCGGGCAGTTCAAAAGGCTTGGTGACGTAGTCGTCCGCCCCGGCATCCA
Organism: Achromobacter sp. SLBN-14; assembly: GCF_006715415.1. NCBI lineage: Bacteria > Pseudomonadati > Pseudomonadota > Betaproteobacteria > Burkholderiales > Alcaligenaceae > Achromobacter > Achromobacter sp. SLBN-14. Next base: position 596,385 of record NZ_VFNE01000001.1, read on the forward strand.
GACCGGCGACGCGGTCTTCGATGCCATCGCGGGCGGTAAGGATGAGCACGGGAACCTGATTGCCGTCCTGGCGTAGCTGGCGCAGCACGTCCAGGCCGCTCATGCCGGGAAGGTTGAGGTCGAGCAGCATCAGGTCATACGGCTGGCCTGCCAACGCGCCCAGAACCCGGTCGCCATCGGTCAGCCAGTCGACCGCATAACCCTGGTCGGCCAGGAATTCCTGGAGCGCATGGCCCAGGGTGGTGTCGTCTTCGATTACCAGAACTCGCATGCCGCGATTCTAGCGCGATCCAAAAAAAAAGGGGCGCGAAATGCGCCCCCGTTCTGGATTCGTTCACCGGCCGGACGGTGCCGCGGCGGGCGCCGCTGCCCCTGCCGGCGCACCGGCCGCCGGGGCGCCGCCAGAGGGCGGCGTCGTGACGAAACCGATCCGGGTCATGCCCGAACGGCGCGCCGAGGCCATGACCTTGGCCAGCGTTTCGTAACGGGTGTTCTGATCGGCGCGGATGCGGATCTCGGGCTGCGGCTTGGTGCCGGCGATCGACTTGAAGCGATTGGGCAGGTCGTCGATATTGACCGGCTTCTCGTCCCAGAACAGCGCGCCGCTGGCATCGATGGCCAGGTCCACGGTCTTGGGCTCTTCCTCGATCTGCTCGGCGGCCACCTGGGGCATGTTGATCTTGATCGAGTGCGCCAAGAGCGGCGCCGTGATGATGAAGATCACCAGCAGCACCAGCATGACGTCGATCAGGGGCACCATGTTGATCTCGGACACCGCATGGCTTCCGGACCCTTTACCCTCAAAGCTGCCAAAGGCCATCATTCGCTCCCGCGTTGGACCGCGTGGCCGTTCTGGCGACGCAGCGCGCGCACCTTGCCGTCGGACAGCGCAACTTGCTGGCCGGTGGTCAGGAACGCAAACAGATCATGCGCAAAGGCATCCAGGCGCGACAGGAACACGCGGTTGTTGCGCACGAACGTGTTGTACGCCAGGACGGCCGGAATTGCCACCGCCAGGCCCAGGCCCGTCATGATGAGGGCCTCGCCCACCGGACCGGCGATACGGTTGATGGTCACGCCGTCGGACAGGCCGATACCGACCAGTGCGTGATACACGCCCCACACCGTACCGAACAGGCCGACGAACGGCGCCGTCGAACCCACCGAGGCCAGCACGGTCAGGCCGTTTTCCAGCTTGGCGGTTTCTTCGTCGATGACCTTGCGCATGGTGCGCGTGACGAAATCCGAATTGCTGCCCGACTCTTCCAGCTTGGTCGCGCCGAACTTGTTGTGGTGCGCCTGCGCGTGCATGGCGTGGCTGGCCAGATGCGAGAACGGATCGCGCGCGCCGTGCGTGTTGATTTCGTGCTCGACCTGTTCCAGCGAGCTGGCGTTCCAGAACTTGTTCAGGAAGTCGGCGGAACGCTTGCGCATGCTGACATTGCTGGCGGCCTTGACCAGGATGAGATACCAGGTCACCAGCGACATGAGGATCAGGATGACGAACAGGCTCTTGCCCACGAAGTCGCTCTGCGCGACGAAGTGCAGAAAGCCCATGTCGGGGACGGGCGCCGGCGCGGGCGGAATCGCTGCGGCGGCGCTGTGCAGCGCGTCGGCCGACTGCTGGACGGCGCCAGCGGCCTGCTGAACGGCGCCGGCGGCTTGCTGGGCGACCTCGCCGCCCGTCGTGGCGGCCTGCTGGGCTGCGGGCGCGGCGGCGGCAGCCGGCGCTGCTGCCGGGCTGGTGGTCGCCTGCGCCACCAGGGTGGCGCTATGCAGTGCGTTGGACATCTCAGTTCCTCATTACGAAATCGAACGGAATTTTTGCTTTGGCGGGATAGGCCACGCCATTGCGGGTATACGGCTTGAAACGGCCTTTGCGGGCGGCTGCCAGCGCCGATTCGTCCAGGCGCGGAAACCCCGACGAAGCGTCGATGGTCGCGCGCTCGACCAGGCCCTGGGTGTTGATTTCCACCAGCACCACGACACGCCCCTCTTCCCGCATGCGGCGCGATGCCATCGGATAGTTGGGCATCGGACGCGCGCCCTGGAATTCAATGCTCGAGACCAGCACGGGCTGATCGGGCGGCGGGCCCTGCGTCGGGCCTTGCGGCGCCTGCGTGCCTTCCGGCGCGCCGCTGGGCGGCGTCTGCTGCGGCGGCGTCTCGGGCTTGGGCTCGGGCTTGACCTCCTGCTTGGGCTGAGGCTTGGGCTTGGGCTTCGGCTTGGGTTTGGGCGGAGGCGGCTTGGGCGTCGGCATGGGCGGCTTTTCGACCACCGGCTCGGGTTCGGGCTCCGGCTCGGGTTCCGGTTTCAATTCCGGTTCGGGCTCGGGTTCGGGCTCGATCTCGGGTTCCGGCTCGGGCGGCGTCTCGGTGACCGGCTGCGGCACTTCGGGCGTAGGTTCGGCTTTGGCGATCTGGGGAACGGGCGCATCCACCACGCTCACCATGATCGCCTCGGGTTCCTCCAATTCAGGACGACTCTCCGGCGCCATGAAAATGGCGCCGATCACCGCTGCATGAAGCGCAACGACCGCCAGGCCAGCGCCTGCGCGAATACCAAAAGAAGACCGCGAAGAAGAATTCCAACCGGGTTGAAGACTAGGCATGAATCAGCCAGGGTGCATTGACTTTTCCGGCCTGCCAGGAAGTTGACGCGCACAAGACCGCGGCGCCGGCTGACCGGTACAAGCCCGTCATAGTATCTTAAATGCGAATGATTCGCACGTTGTATTTCGAATGGAACAGCGTAACACTGCTGATCGGAATCAAGGCAGCATTAATAAAACGCTTATGAAAAGGCGGGCAGCACGGGGCATGCCCATGACGGCGCGTTGGCCATGGGGGGGGCCAGACCCATGCGGATCAGAGGTTCAATTCGAAGAGACGCACCGACGCAATCTGGCCCGGAAAACAAAAAACCCGCCACGTCGCCGGAGGCGGGATGTGTGCGGGTTCGATGTGAACTGCGAGGGCTTCTGGTGGGTGCTACAGGGGTCGAACCTGTGACCTACGCCGTGTAAAGGCGCCGCTCTACCAACTGAGCTAAGCACCCATTTCGGTGCAATCGCCCGGCGCATTTGCGCGGGGACATTGCCAATTTGGGGTACTCAAAAGCAATACGCGGGCCGGAGTATACCGGACCGCGTACTTGTGGGCAAATCGCAGCGCCGTGCGCCATGCGATCGGCTGCCGTCCTATCAGTTGACAGCGTCCTTCAGGGCCTTGCCCGGACGGAACTTCGGCACCTTGGCCTTCTTGATCTTGATGGTTTCGCCAGTGCGCGGGTTGCGGCCGGTGCGCGCGGCGCGAGCCGACACGGCAAACGTGCCGAAACCGACCAGCGTGACCGTACCGCCCTTCTTCAGCGTGGTCTTCACGGCACCGATCAGGGCGTCGAGCGAACGGCCGGCTGCAGCCTTGGAGATATCGGCCTTGCTGGCGATGTGATCGATGAGTTCGGTTTTGTTCATGCAGGTGTACCCCTCACAAGGTGTGGAGTCTGCCCGGGGCGGCAGTTCATGGCCGTCAGGAAGGAATGCCAGAAATGGACGCGAGACCAGGCAAACGACGAACAGACAGTGGATAAACTTTTTTCTTGCGCTGCAAAGCACAACTTTTAAACTGCTGCGCCGCCTAGGATTTGCTGGCTTAATGCCTGCAAACCGTCAGCGACGCAGACGTGTATTAGGCCTTGGCGTAGAGCGGCTGTCAAGCGAAAACCTCACGGCAACCCGCGTCAATACTAGCTTTTAGCCGATTCCGCAATAAACAAAAACGCTCATTTTGGGGTTTGCGCGACACCCGCAAAAAACACTTTAAGCTTCATCAAACGTCGGCCCAGCGGCGCAGCAGATTGTGATAAATGCCGGTGAGCTGAACAATTGAGGCATGTCCCGCCACATCTTGATTCAAGCGTTGGATGGCGACGTCCATGTCCAGCAGCAGCGCACGCTGGCTGTCTTCGCGCACCAGGCTCTGCATCCAGAAAAATGAACTGACGCGCGCGCCGCGCGTTACGGGATTGACTTTATGCAGGCTCGTCCCCGGATACAGCACCATGTGTCCGGCCGGCAGCTTCACGGCACGCGGGCCATAGGTGTCGTCGATGACGAGTTCGCCGCCGTCGTAGCTGTCGGGGTCCGAGAAGAACAGCGTCGCGGATAGGTCGGTGCGCACACGCTCGGCCGAGCCGGCGATGCCGCGCACGGCGTTGTCCACGTGATAGCCGAACGCCTCGCCGCCTTCGTAGCGGTTAAAGAGCGGCGGGAAGATCTTGCGCGGCAGCGCCGCCGACATGAAGAGGTTGTTTGCCGACAGGCGCTGCAGGATCAGCGTGCCGAGCTCTTGCGCCAGCGGATGCTGTTCGGACAGTTGCCGGTTGCGCTTGACCTGGGCCGACTGATGTCCTGCGGTCACCTTGCCGTCCACCCAGTCCGCGGCATCCAGCCGCTGGCGGATGTCGGCAGCCTCTTGCGGCGTAAAGACTTCTGCGATCTGAATAAGCATGGGTTCCTGCCCGATTGCGTTGCCGGCGCCCCTGCCCGGGGCGCCGCGGCTGCCGAATTATCCCTTCAGGCAACCATTGAGCGCCTGATCGAAATCAAACAGCAAATCGGCCTCGTCCTCGATGCCGACCGACACGCGGATCAGGCTGTCCGCAATGCCCATCTGCTTGCGGCGCTCCGCGCCCATCTCGTAATAGATCGTGTGCGCCGCCGGCAGCGCCAGGCTGCGCGTATCGCCCAGGTGCGTCGCCATCAGCACCACGCGCAGGCGGTTCAGGAAGTCGAAGCAATCGACGCCGTCCGCCAGTTCGACGCCCAGCAGACCGCCAAATCGCGACCCGAACAATGCTGCCGCCCGCTCATGCTGCGGGTGGCTGGCCAGGCCCGGATAATGCACCTTCGCCACGCCCGGATGCGCTTGCAGCAAACGCGCCAGCGCCAGCGCGTTGGAACAATGTTTGGCCATGCGCAGCGCCAGCGTCTCGGCGCCCACCGCGATGCGGTGCGCGGGCTCGGCGGCCAGCGTGCCGCCCATGTCGCGCAGGCCCTTCTTCTTGATCTGCGTAAGCCCCCAGCCGGTGGACGCGCCCTTGCGATAGGCTTCGCAGATGTTGTCGTTGCCGGCCCAGTCATACAGGCCGGTGTCGGTCACGGCGCCGCCCAGCGCATTGCCGTGCCCGCCGATGTACTTGGACAGCGAATTCATCACCAGCGACGCGCCGACCGAGGCCGGCCGGAACATCCACGGCGAGGTCAGCGTGTTATCCACGACATAGACCAGCCCCTTCTCGCGGCAGATCTCGCCGATCACGGCCAGGTCGGCCACCTGCGTGCCCGGGTTGGCGATGGTCTCGGTAAAGACCATGCGCGTATTGGGCTGGATGGCGGCGCGCACCTGCGCCGAATCCGTCGCGTCCACGAAGGTGATCTCCACGCCCAGTTCCTGCAGCGTGCCGAACAGGCTGTTGGTGTTGCCGAACACGTACTGGCTGGACACCAGGTGATCACCCCGGCGCAGCAGCGTGGTGAAAATGGCGGCCAGCGCGGCCATGCCCGTCGAAAAGCTGACCGTGCCCTTGCCGCCTTCCATCTGGCTGATCTTGGCCTCCAGCGCCGTCGTGGTCGGCGTGCCCTGGCGCGCATACGTGAAGCCCGCCTTGCCCTGGAATACGGCAGCCAGCTCGCGCGCGTCGTCGTAAGCGAATTCGGACGACGGGTGCATCGGCTTGTGCACCGCTCCGTGCTCGACGGATTGATGGCGGTCGGAATGGAGAATCGTGGTGGTAAAGCCGTTCTGGTGCATGATGGGCTGACGCAATTGAAGAAGGGAATCTACAGGGTGGGACGGATCACGATTGGCGCTGGCGCACGGTCTCGTACAGGCAGACGGCGCTGGCGACGCTGACGTTCAGGCTTTCCACCGAACCCAGCATCGGGATGTTCACGAGCTGGTCGCAGGTCTCGCGCGTGAGGCGGCGCATGCCCTCGCCTTCCGCGCCCATGACCCACGCCATCGGCTGGCGCGCATCGACCTTGTGCATGCTGTCGGTGGCCTGATCGTCCGTCCCCACGAGCCACACGCCCCGGTCCTTCAGGCTGCGCATGGTGCGCGCCAGGTTCGTCACCATCAGGTACGGTACCGTGTCCGCCGCGCCGCATGCGACACGCTGCACGGTGGCGTTCAGCCCCACCGCCCGATCGCGCGGCGCGATCACCGCATGCACGCCCGCCGCGTCGGCGGTGCGCAGGCAAGCGCCCAGATTGTGCGGGTCGGTCACGCCATCAAGGATCAGCAGCAGCGGCGGCCCTTCGATCACGTCGAGCACTTCGTCGACATCCACCGCCAGTTGGCGCTCGTCGGCCAGCGCCACCACGCCCTGGTGACGCGTGCCGCGCGCCAGGCCGTCCAGGCGTTCCATCGGAACCGGGTGAAGCCGGCAGCCGGCGCGCTCGGCCTGCTCGATGAATGTCTGCATGCGCTTGTCGCGGCGCGAGGCCTCGACGTAGATTTCCTTGATCGACTCGGGCGCGTGACGCAGCCGCGCGACAACCGCGTGAAACCCGGCCAGGACTTGGGTCGACGCCATAAAACAATACCTTTAGATAAACGAATACCCGCCCCAGAGGGGGCGGGCCGCCGGACAGCGCCGGCACTAACCGCAATGTTACCCCCTTAGGCCACGCCGCCAAACGACGGCATGGCCATAAGGATCCGCGCCGCCGGTCAGTGGCGCTTGCGGACGGCCTTCTTGGCGGGCGCGGCCCGCTGGGTGGTCTTGGGCGGCTTGCCGGCCTTCTTGGCCGAGGCTCGCCGTTCCTTGGCGGTCTGGCCCTTCAGGCTGGCGGGCTTGGGAGAGGCTGCCTTCTTGACCCGGCGCACGGGTTCGTCGGGCCCGCGCGCCGACGCCTTGCGCAGCGCGTCGAAGCTCGTGCCCTGCACCAGGCGGAACTCGATGCGGCGCGCTTCCAGGTCCACGCGCGCGACCTGCACCTGCACCTTGTCAGTCAGGCGGTAACGCATGCCGGTGCGCTCGCCGCGCAGTTCGTGCAGGGCGTCGTTGAACTGGAAATATTCGCCGCCCAGTTCCGACACGTGCACCAGGCCCTCGACGTGCAACGTGTCCAGCGTGACGAAGATGCCGAAGCTTGCCACCCCGGTGACCGTGCCGCTGAAGTCTTCGCCCACGCGCTCCTTGACGAACCAGCACTTGAGCCAGGCCTCGACATCGCGCGACGCCTCGTCGGCGCGGCGCTCGCTGGCCGACAGCACCAAGCCCATCTTTTCCCAGATGGCCTGCTCGTGTTCGCGCTGGCTGCGGCCGATGACGACCGCGTGATCGTCCAGGCTGGGCACATAACGCTGCCCCGCGAGCAACGCTTTGATGACCCGGTGCGTGAGCAGGTCGGGATACCGGCGGATCGGCGAGGTGAAGTGGCTGTAGCCCGGATAGGACAGGCCGAAGTGGCCCATGTTGTCGGGGCTGTAGACCGCCTGCTGCATCGAGCGCAGGCACATGGTCTGCAGCAGCTGGTAGTCGGGACGCCCGCGCACGGAATCCAGGAAATCGCCGTAGTCCTTGGCCGTGGGCATGTCGCCCCCGCCCAGCGACAGCCCCATGGTGCGCAGGAATTCGCGCAGGGACTGCAGGCGCTCGGGCGTGGGACCCTCGTGGATGCGGTACAGGCCGGGATGCTTGCTGCGCGTCATGAAGTCGGCCGCGCAGGTGTTCGCGGCCAGCATGCACTCTTCGATCAGCTTGTGCGCGTCGTTGCGCACGGACGGCACGATCTGTTCGATGCGGCCGAGCTCGTTGCAGACGATCTTGGTTTCAACCGTGTCGAAATCGATGGCGCCGCGCTTCTTGCGGCCTTGCGACAGCAATTGGAAGAGCTCGTACAGGTGCTGGACCTGCGGCATCACGCTGCGCATCGCATGCGCGGCCGGACCGCCCGGCTGCTGTAGCGCCGCCCAGATGTTGGTGTAGGTGGTGCGGGCGTGCGAGTGCATGACCGCGTTATAGAACTGGTACGCTGTGACCGTGCCGGCCTTGGCGCCGCTGGCCGGGATGACCATGTCGCACACCAGCACCAGACGGTCGACGTCAGGGTTGAGCGAGCACAGGCCGTTGGACAGCGACTCGGGCAACATGGGAATGACCCGGCGCGGGAAGTAGACGCTGGTGCCGCGCTCCATCGCATCGTCGTCCAGCGCATCGCCCGGACGCACGTAATGGCTGACGTCGGCAATGGCGACCAGCAGGCGCCAGCCCGGACGCTTGCGCTGCCCCGTGCCCAGCTCGACCGGCTCGCAGTACACCGCGTCGTCGAAGTCGCGCGCGTCTTCGCCGTCGATCGTGATGAGCGGCACGTCGCGCAGGTCGACGCGGTCTTTGAGGTCGGACTTGCGGACCGTGTCGGGCAGGCGCGCGGCCTGCTTCAAGGCGCCTTCGGTGAAGTCGACCGGCACGTCGAACTTGCGCACGGCAATTTCGATTTCCATGCCGGGATCGTCGATCTCGCCCAGCACCTCGGCCACGCGGCCGAGCGGCTGCGTGTGGCGCGTGGGCTGCGCCATGATTTCCACCGCGACCACCTGCCCGTGCTGGGCGCCGTTGGTGTCGCTGGGCGGAATCAGGATGTCGTGCTTGATGCGCTGGTCTTCGGGCACGACGATGGACAGGCCGTGCTCGTGCAGGAAGCGGCCCACCAGCTTGTTGGTGCGGCGCTCGATGACTTCGACGATGGTGCCTTCCGGCTTGCCCCGGTATTCGCCCGACGGCTTGACCAGAACGCGGTCGCCGTGCAGCACCTTGAGCATTTCGCGAGGCGACAGGAACAGATCCGGCCCGCCGTCATCGCGCAGCAGGAATCCGAAGCCGTCGCGATGCCCCAGCACCTTGCCCGCCACGAAATCGAGCTTGGTCGCCAGCAGCAGCACCCCCTTGCGATTGGGCAGCAACTGCCCGTCGCGCTCCATCGCACCGAGGCGGCGCTCAAAGCCCACCATCGTCGCCTCGCGCTCGACGCCCATGCGTTCGGCCAGCTCAGTTGGCGACAACGGCGAACCCGCGGCGCGCAGCGCTGTCAGGATGGCTTCACGGGACGGAACATCAGGGTCGAAGTCCGGCGGCGCTTCGGGCAAGGGTGTTGATCTGTTGTTATTCGATTCGTTATTCGATCGTTTTGCCAAAGCTAAATTTTCCGTATATAATGCGCAGCTTCTGTGGTTCGCCCAAGGCTGAACACTGAAGCAGAAATGGTCAGAAGAGTTAGAAGCCGAATTAAAAAGCTGATAACTCGGGTTGAAAAAAACCCATTGTAAAACCAACTGCATTCGGACGCATGGATTAGTTCAAGGTTTAGAACTTGAATCCAAGTCACGCGACTGGAACGCAGCGTAGCACATAGTTCTGACAGTATCTTTCAGTGCCCAGGTGGCGGAATTGGTAGACGCGCATGGTTCAGGTCCATGTGCCGCAAGGTGTGGAGGTTCGAGTCCTCTCCTGGGCACCACGGAATTCTAATCAAGGCAGTTTCAAACTGGCTTGATCAAAAGGCTAAGAGCCCCGGAAATCGAAAGATTCCCGGGGCTTTTGCTTTCCGCGGGGCTTTTGCTTTGCCGGGGGATTTACGTTGCCCCACGCGCTTTGCTTTCCCCGGTCAGCGCCAGGGCACCTTGCGATTCAGATGATGACGCGCGTAAAGGTCCGCGCCCATGCCGTCGATCTGACCATCGATCAACGCCTCGAACGGCGCCAGCAGCGCGTCGAAGTTGCGCGGCGCCTCGATGGCATTGAGCGCGTGCGTCACGGCCTCGATGGTGGACAGCGCGCCCGGCACATCGGCATGGCGCACACGGTAGCGCGTCGACAGGCCCGGCGGCAGCATGACGCGCGGCAGCGCGGCAAGCGCCGGGTTGATATGCAGCAGCTTGCGCGCATGCCCCCACGTGCCGTCCGGCACGATCAGCCGGATGGGCGTGCCCATGTCCTGGCCATAGCCCGGCGTCAGCACGTCGGCACCCTCTCCCGGAAACAGCAGGCGCGGCGCGTACCCCGGCGCTGCCCAATCCGCCTCGGAAAAATATTCACCGACGACACGGCGCGCGCCCGCGATTCCCAGCACTGCCAGGCGCGCCGTGTTCAGCGCGTGGCGCGCTTCGCTGGGATGCTGCAGGACCACCACGTTGGTGCGGCAGGACAACGACGGGATCAGGGCGCAAAGGCAATGCGACAGCGGGCGCAGACAGCGCGTACAGAGGGATCGAGACATGGCCGACACTATATCGAAAGCGGACCGCACAAAAAAAGTGAAAAAAATGCAGACGAAGTTGCACACTTCAAAAAAAGTGTGCATAATCTCGTTCCTCTGCTGCTGAACACGAAACGGACGCGAAAGCGACGCAACATGTGAAGCAACAGCGCCCAGGTGGCGGAATTGGTAGACGCGCACGGTTCAGGTCCGTGTGCCGCAAGGTGTGGAGGTTCGAGTCCTCTCCTGGGCACCAATTACTACATCACGAGGTACCTGTCGTGATGCGCCAAAAGAAAAACCCCGAATGCGAAAGCGTTCGGGGTTTTTGCTTTGTGCGCGCCAAACTGCGGAGGGCGAGGCGCCGCCGCGCATCGGCTGCGGCGCACGCCCCCAGCGCGGCTCCCTACTTCAACGTGCGCGTCATCACCACGTGCGGGATGCCGGCCTCGACGAACTCTTCGCCTTCGGCCTTGAAGCCATGCGCTTCGTAAAAGCCCGCGGCGTGCGTCTGGGCATGCAGCACCAGCATGCGGTGGCCGTCGCCGTGCCCCTGCCCGATCAGCGCATCAAGCAACTGCCCGCCCACGCCCATCCCGCGCGCGCGCTTGTGAACCGCCATGCGGCCAATGTGTCCGTCGGGCAACAGGCGCCCCGTGCCCATCGGCGTGCCATCGGGTCCATACGCCACGGCATGCACCGACACCGCGTCGTCGTCATCCATCTCGATTTCCGGCGGCACGTTCTGCTCGACCACGAAAACCGCGTGGCGCACCGAATAAGCGTCGTCGCGCAAGCGATCCCAGGTTCCCAGCGCAATACGCACCGTTGCTTCTTTGTTGGCCGACATGTCCTACCCCTACGTTGCAGCAAATGAATAACTGAATCCTACGCCGCATTTTCGCAAGGATGAAGAAGGTGCGAAAAGGGGTACGATCGCGGCTTGCCCTTGCCGCCCTTGGTCCGCCATGACGCCTGCCGCGCCCCCTGCCTGGTTGAAAGCCGCACCCGCGCTCTTTCTCGTGCTGTGGTCCAGCGGCTTTGTCGTGCTCAAGGTGGGCCTGGCCTATGCCGATCCGCTGACGTTCCTGGCGTTGCGCTACGCATGCGTCGTGTTGATCCTTGCGCCGCTGCTGCTGGCGCTGCGGCCGCCGCTGCCCACGCGGGCCAGCGCATGGGGTCACCTGGCGATGGTGGGCCTGCTGCTGCAGGCCGGCTACTTCTGCTTCACCTACCTCTCGCTCAAGCAGGGAATGTCGGCGGGCGGCGTGGCCCTCATCACCTCGCTTCAACCCATCCTCATCGGCCTGCTGGCGCCCGCGCTCGCGCATGAACGCGTCGACGCCAGGCGGTGGGCCGGCCTGGCGCTGGGCGTGGCGGGCGCCGCGCTCGTGATCGTGGCCAAGGCCTCGATCGACGTGCTGGCGCCGCTGGGGCTGGGATTCGCGGTCGGCGCGCTGCTCTGCCTCACGGGCGGCACGCTCTACGAAAAGCGCTTCGGCACGCAGATCCATCCCGTCGCCTCCAACTTCGTCCAGTATGGCGTGGGCCTTGCCGTGTCCGCGCCGTTGGCATTCTGGCTGGAACCCATGCGCATCGAATGGACCGGCCCCTTGCTCGGCTCGCTCGCCTATCTGGTCGTCGGCAACTCCCTGGTCGCCATCACCCTGCTGCTGGCCATGATCCGCCATGGCGAGGCCTCGCGCGTGTCAGCGCTGTTTTTCCTGGTGCCGCCCTGCACGGCGATCATTGCGCTGCTGATCCTGCGCGAGCCCATTCCCCCGCTGGCCTGGCCTGGCATGGCGCTGGCCGCGCTGGGCATCCTGCTGGTGACCCGCAAGCCGGCCAGCGACGCCAAGTAGAATGACCGCCTTTCCGCCCTTGCGCCCTCGCCCATGAACGCCGTCGTCACCGCCGCCCTGCCGGTCTTTGCGCTGATACTGACCGGCTGGCTGGCCGCCCGCTGGCGCATCCTGGGCACCCACGCGACCGATGCGCTGAATCGCTACGTGGTGTACCTGTCCTTGCCCGCGCTGCTGTTCCGCGCCATGACGCAGGTGGACCTGGCGCAGATGGCGCACTGGGGCTTCGTCGGCGCGTTTGCGGGCGGCATCGCCATCACGTTCGTGGTTTCGTTCCTGGCGCGCGGGCGCCGCGCGCAGACGCTCACCGACCGCAGCATCGAAGGCCTGGCGGCGTCCTACGCCAACGCCGGATACATGGGCATTCCGCTGTGCCTGGCGCTGCTTGGCGCCGACAGCCTGGCGCCCGCCACTTTCACCACGCTGCTTACCGCAAGCGTGCTCTTCGGATTTGCCATCGCCCTCATCGAGTTCGATCGGCAGCAGACGCCCAACCTGCCCGCGACGCTGCTCAAGGTAGGCCGCGCCCTGATCCGCAATCCGCTGCTGGCCGCCCCGGTCCTTGGCCTTGCGTGGGCGGCCACTGGTGCCCGTCTGCCCGAAGGCGTCGACCGCTATGTGGCCTTGCTGGGCGCGTCCGCCAGCCCGTGCGCGCTGGTGACCATCGGCCTTTTTCTGGCGCAGACGGAAACCGCGGCCTCCGGACCGGGCGTGATGCGCCTGGTGCTGGGCAAGCTGCTCCTGCAACCGGCCGCGACTGCGGTGCTGGCGTTCTACGTGTTCTCGATGCCGCCGCTGTGGGCCTGGACGGCCGTGCTGATGAGCGCGCTGCCCATCGGCACCGGACCGTTCATGCTGGCCAAGATGTATGGACGCGACGCCCGCGTGACGTCACGCGCCATCCTGGTCAGCACCGTGGCATCGGTGGTGACGGTCAGCCTTCTCGTCGCGTGGATCAGCGCGCACCCCGTCTCGTGAACTCACCAGCGGCCCTATATAACTTGAAGTTATTGCTAAAGCACGAATCCTTGGTTTGAGATATTTACTGACAGGACTAGACTGACGTCCATTCCCACGGGTGCGCCTTTCGCACCCGTTTGCATTTACGACTTGATCCTCGGGATTTTCATGAGCGCCAACGCCTCCTCCCTGCCGCTGCCCTCGGCCCTGCCGCCCATCCATATCAATCGCAAGCCGCTCTGGATTGCGGTGCTGCTGGTCCTGGCCGGCGCCCTGTACCTCAACCAGACCGTCAGTTGGCGCCAGGGCGCGCTGTGGGTGGTCGGCGCACTGCTTGGCGTCACGCTGTACCACGCGTCGTTCGGTTTCACGCAAGCCTGGCGCGTGTTCGTGTCGGACCGCCGCGGGGCCGGCCTGCGCGCGCAGATGCTGATGCTCGCCGTGGGCGTGCTGCTGTTCTTCCCCTTTCTGGCCGCCGGCACGCTGTTCGGTCAGCCGGTCAACGGCTTCGTGTCGCCCCCGGGCGTCTCGGTCCTGCTGGGCGCGTTCCTGTTCGGCGTCGGCATGCAGCTGGGCGGCGGATGCGCGTCGGGCACGCTCTTCGCGGTGGGCGGCGGCAACACCCGCATGGTGGTGACGCTGCTGTTCTTCATCGTGGGCTCGGTCATCGCCACGGCCAACTTCGGCTGGTGGTCCAGCCTGCCGGCGCTGGCGCCCACGTCGCTCATCAAGACCTGGGGCCTGGCGCCCGCGATCCTCGTCAATCTGGCCGTCTTTGCGCTGATCGCCTGGATCGCCACCACGCTGGAAAAGCGCCGTCATGGCCACGTGATTTCCTTCGCCTCGCGCACGGCTCGCCCCGTTTCGCTGCTGCAGGGTCCGTGGCCCCTCGTGTGGGGCGGCGTGGCGCTCGTCGTGCTGAACTTCGCAACGCTGGCGCTGGCCGGACGCCCCTGGGGCATTACGTCCGCCTTCGCTTTGTGGGGCGCCAAGACGCTGGATGCCCTGGGCGGCGACGTCGCCACCTGGGCCTATTGGGCCAAGCAGCCGTCGCTGGCCGCGCCGCTGCGCCAGGATGTCACCACCGTCATGGACATCGGCCTCATGCTGGGCGCGCTGGCCGCCGCCAGCGCGGCCGGAAAGTTCGCGCCCGTCTGGAAGGTGCCGGCGCGCTCGCTCGCGGGCGCCGTGATCGGCGGCCTGCTGCTCGGCTATGGCTCGCGCCTGGCCTTCGGCTGCAACATCGGCGCCTACTTCAGCGGCATCCTGTCGGGCAGCCTGCATGCCTGGCTGTGGCTGCCTGCCGCGTTCGCGGGCAGCGCACTGGGCGTGCACCTGCGCCCGCTGTTCGGCCTGGCCGTCGAAAAGACACCGCCGGCGTCCAGCTGCTGAGAAACAGAGTTCCAGCAATGGCCTCCTGATGCAGGAGGCCATTTTTTTTGCCCCGCCGCCAGGCCAGTGAACAAGCGCCTTTGAGCCTGCCCCCCAACTGCGCAAGGCACGCGCCGGCGCACGCGCACGCGGCCCGACATTCATCCGGCAGCCAGCGGCCCTGGTGTATGGTTGCTGCATTCCGAAAAGCGGAGACGGACATGAACTGGATAGCCGGCCGATTCACGGCCTTTCTGTTGACCCTTGCAGGCGCGGCCATCACCGCGGCCCTGGCCGCCACCGCGTCGTTGTGGTGGCTTGCGGCAGCCGTGCCGCTGGCGCTGCTGGGCGCGCTGGGCGTGTACGACCTCATCCAGCCGCGGCACGCCATCCGCCGCAATTATCCGGTCATCGGCAACCTGCGATTCCTGTTCGAATTCATCCGCCCCGAGATCCGCCAGTACTTCCTGGAGGACGACACGCAGGCCTCGCCGTTTTCGCGTGCGCAGCGTTCCATCGTCTACCAGCGCGCCAAGCGCGAGATCGACAAGCGCCCCTTCGGCACGCAGGAAGACGTCTACGGCGACCGCTACGAATGGATCAACCATTCCATGTCGCCCTCGCATATCAACGACACCGACTTTCGCGTCACCGTGGGCGGGCCCGACTGCACGCAGCCCTATTCCATGTCGGTGTTCAACGTGTCGGCCATGAGCTTTGGCGCGCTGTCGGCCAACGCGGTGCTGGCGCTGAACGAAGGCGCGCGGCAAGGCGACTTTGCGCACGACACCGGCGAAGGCGGCATCAGCCGCTACCATCGCCAGCCGGGCGGCAGCCTCGTCTGGAACATCGGCTCGGGCTATTTCGGTTGCCGCGACGAGCACGGCGCGTTTTCGGAAGAAGCGTTTGTGCGCAACGCCTGTACGCCGCAGGTCAAGATGATCGAGATCAAGCTGTCGCAAGGCGCCAAGCCGGGCCACGGCGGCATCCTGCCGGCGGGCAAGGTGACGATCGAAATCGCCGAGGCGCGGGGCGTGGCGCCTTGGCAGGACTGCAATTCGCCCGCCAGCCATTCCGCGTTCGACAGTCCGATCGGCCTGATGAAATTCGTGGCGCGCCTGCGCGAGCTCTCCGGCGGCAAGCCCGTCGGCTTCAAGTTCTGCGTGGGGCATCCCTGGGAGTGGTTCGCCATCGTCAAGGCGATGCTTGAAACCGGCATCACCCCGGACTTCATCGTGGTGGACGGCGCGGAAGGCGGCACGGGCGCGGCGCCCGTAGAATTCGTGGATCACGTGGGCACGCCGCTGCGCGAGGCGCTGCGACTCGTGCACAACACGCTGATCGGCGTGAACCTGCGCGACCGCATCAAGCTGGGCGCGTCCGGCAAGATCATCACTGCGTTCGACATGGCCCGCGTGATGGCGATGGGCGCCGACTGGTGCAACGCCGCGCGCGGCTTCATGTTTGCCATCGGCTGCATCCAGGCCCAGGCCTGCCACACCGGCAAATGCCCCACCGGCGTCACCACGCAGGACCCGCTACGTCAACGCGCGCTGGTGGTGCCGGACAAGGCACAGCGCGTGGCCAATTTTCACAAGAACACGCTGCATGCACTTGCCGAGCTGCTGGCCGCGGCCGGCCTGACCCACCCGGGCCAGTTGCGCCCGCACCATATCGCGCGACGCATCTCGCCCAGCGAAATCCGCCTCTTGTCCGCGCTGTTTCCGGAGCTGGCGCCTGGCGAGCTGTTGCGCGGCGAGTTCCGGCACCAGGTCTTCCGCGCAGGCTGGGCGATGGCGCAGGCGCAGTCGTTTCAGCCCACCCACGACATCACCACGGCCCTGGCGCGCGAGCACGCCGCACAGGCCGCCGCGGCCGGCAACTCCTGAACGGCGCTGACGGGCGGCGCGGACAGGATCCGAGCCGCCGGCGCACCCGCTACAACCAGCGCTCGAACATGCGCGAGAACGACTCCATGAAGCGGTCGTCCAGGCCGCGCTCCTTCCAGGCCTTGGGCGTCACCTGCACGGCATCGGCCACGTCGCGCTGGAACAGCGCCTCCATCTCGGCCGCGAACTCCGGTCCCAGCACCACGGCGTTGATCTCGTAGTTCAGCGCAAAGCTGCGCCAATCCATGTTGCTGGACCCCACGGTCGACCAGACGCCATCGACCACCGCCGTCTTCGCATGCAGCAAGGCGTCACGGCGTTCGTAGATCTTCACGCCAGAGCGCAGCAGATCGGTGTAGTGCGAACGCCCGGCATGAAACACCAGCGACGAGTCGCTGAAGCCCGGCAGCACCAGCACCACGTCCACCCCGCGCCGCGCCGCGGATTGCAGCACCTCGATGAACGCCGGATCCGGCACGAAGTACGCCATCGTGATGTGGATAGATTTCTGCGCGCTTTCGAACGCCGACATCAACGTCAGATAGACGGTGTAGCCGTCGCTGCGATCGGGCTGGTTCGCAAGGATGCGCACGGCGGTGTCGCCGACCGCAGGCGCAACGTGCGAATCGCCGCCCTTGATGGGCTCCTTGGCCTGCGATTCCCAGCCGGCCTGCAACACCTGTTCCAGCTGCGCCACCGCCGGCCCTTCGATGCGCAGGTGCGTGTCGCGCCAGGGCGCGGAGTCGGCATCCTTGGCGGGCTCGCCCGCCTTGGCGCCCGAGCCGCCGCCGGATCCCGACGACCCGGAGCCGCTTCCGCCCGAGAACGATGACGACTCGTACACGCTGCTGACGTTGATGCCGCCCAGGTAGCCCACCTTGCCGTCGACGACCAGCACCTTGCGGTGGTTGCGCTGATTCGGCGACCAGCCGGCGCGCGCGTTGACCGGATTGACGGGATTGAAGACCGCCACCTGCACGCCCGCGTCGCGCATGCGCTGGAAGAGGTCATCGGGCGTCTTGATCGTGCCGACCGCGTCCACCATCAGCGACACCTCGGCGCCGCGGTTGCGCGCCGCGATCAGCGCGTCTGCAAAGCGATTGCCTTCCGCATCATCGTCGAAAATGTAGGTTTCCATGTGCACGTAGCGGCGCGCCTGGGCGATGGATTGGAGCATCGCCTTGTACGTGCTGGGCCCGTCGGCAAGCAGGCGCACCCGATTGCCCTTGGCCAGCGGCGCGCCGCTGACCGCCTGCTCAACCGCCAGGTGCCGTGCAAGAAAATCATCCTTGGGGGTTTGAGGGTCCGCAGCAATGCCTTGCCCGCGACGATAGCTGTCCTGTGCCGCATCCGCGGACAGGCCTGCTTGCGCGGCGCGCGCGTGCCGCTCCTGCGCGTCGGGGACGCTGGCGCAGGCGGCGAGCACGGATGCGACGCACGCAAACAGGACGGCGCGCGCCCAGCGGCGCGCGTCGGTCGTCAGTGCTTGCAGGGCATTGCGCGGCCCACCCCGGCTCAATGCCGGTAATGGGCTCATGATGCGTCTCTAGCGTCGATTACCCGCCACGAAAATGCAGCCGAGCACGGCGCCCACTATCGCCGCCACGCCGACCGACTTCCATGCATTCTCATGCACGTATTCGTCCGCGTAAGCGGTGGCCCGGCGGGCTCGTTCGCGGGCGACGCCTTCCCAGCCGCCAGCGGATTCACGCGCATCGGCGAGCTGGCGCTTCAAGCGCGCGCGCGCCGCTTCGATTTCGGAGCCCGTATACGACGCGGTCGAACGCAAAAGGTCTTCCGTGCCGGCGAGCAGCTCGTGGAAGCTGTCATTCACGCGTTCACGATGCAAAGCCATTTCAGCGCGCTGGTGCTTTCGATTCATGCTAGCTCCTTCGATTTTTTCTTGGAAGTCCCATTGTCCACACCAACGGCCCAAAACTGCCCGAGCTTTCGCAACCAGCGGTAAACCGATATTTCAGCGGCCCGAAACTTGCTGATGGCGGAGTCGGAACGCCCGCGCGTGACCTTGCAGCCCCTTCCCGTATTCCGCCAAACGCGGTTTCGATTTCGTAAAAGTCCATTGCATTCAGAGGCCTGGCGCTTGACACGCAAACCCCCTCAGCCGCCACAATGAGTCTTTGCAATGCGCTTCAACCGCCCCAAAAAGGAACTGAACGCATGGTTTCTCCTTCCGCACTCCTTGCCGCCGTCGCCCCCGAATTCATCGCGCAGGAGCCGCAGCACCCCAGCGCCGAGCAGATCGAATTGCACGAAGGGCTGCTCGACAGTGCCGCCCACATCGATCCCAAGTTCCTGTACGACGCGCTCGGCTCGTCGCTGTTCACGGCCATCACACAACTGCCCGAATACTATCCAACGCGTTGCGAAGACGAGATCTTCCAGCGCCACGGCAAAGATATCGCGCGCCACGTTGGCCCCGTGCAGGCCATGATCGACCTGGGCGCCGGCGATTGCGTCAAGGCCGAGCGGCTGTTCGCCAGCCTGCGGCCCAGCCACTATGTGCCCGTCGATATCTCGGCCGACTATCTGCAGGCAGCCGTGCGGCGCCTGAAGCTTTCGTATCCGGACATGCGGATCACGGCTGTCGGCCAGGATTTCTCGCATGAACTGGCGATGCCCGAAGGCGTTCCGGCACAGCAACGCCTGTTCTTCTATCCCGGCTCCAGCATCGGCAATCTGGGTCCCGATGCCGCGTATGCCATGCTGCGGCGCATCCGCGAAGCCTGTCCCGGCGGCGGACTCGTGGTCGGCGTCGATCGGGTCAAACCGAAGAGCGTGCTGGAACCGGCGTATGACGACGCCCTGCACCTGACGGCCGCGTTCAACCTGAATCTGCTGCGCCACGTGAACACCGTGCTCGGCAGCGATTTCAATGTCGATGACTGGCGCCACGTGGCGCTCTTCAACAGCGAACGTTCGCGTGTCGAAATGCACCTGGAGGCGCAGCGCGCCGTGCAAGTTGCCTGGCCCGGCGGCCATCGCGAGTTCAAGGCCGGCGAACGGATCCACACCGAGAACTCCTACAAATTCACGCCGCAAGCCTTCAGCGATCTGCTTCACCGCGCGGGCTTTCGCGACATCGCGCACTGGTCGGACGCCCGCGACTGGTTTTCTGTTTTCAGCGCCCGCGCCTGACGCAGGGCGCCCACGATTCTGGAGATATCCCCATGGACCCCGCATGCCTGCTGACTCATCCCGCCATCGGGCCTTATGCCAGCGGACAAGCCGGACAGCACGACCGGTACGACGCCGTACGCTCCACCACCGCCGCCTTGGCCGCGCCCTTGAGCGCGGAGGATTGCCAGGTGCAATCCATGCCCGATTGCAGTCCGGTCAAATGGCATCTGGCGCACACCACCTGGTTCTTCGAGACCTTCCTGCTGGCGCGCCATGACGCGTCCAGTCCGCCCTTCCATCCGCAATACCGGATGCTTTTCAACTCCTACTACAACGCCGTCGGCGCAAAACATCCGCGCCCCCAACGCGGCCTGTTGTCGCGCCCGCCGCTGTCGGAAGTGCTGCAATACCGGCAACATGTCGACCAAGCGATGCACCTGCTGATCTCGCGCCTGGGCGGCAACGATCCCGAATTCGACGCGCTGCTCGAGCTTGGCCTCAATCATGAGCAACAGCATCAGGAACTCATCCTGACCGATCTGAAGCACATGCTGTCGGCCAATCCGCTCAGGCCTGCTTACGTCGCGCCGGGCCAGCCCGCGCAGCCGCCCGCTACCACACCGGGCTGGACCCGGTACGACGGCGGCATCACGCGCATCGGCCACGACGGACGCGGCTTCGCCTTCGACAACGAAGGGCCGGCCCACGACGTCCTGCTGACGCCCTTCTCCCTGTCCGACCGCCTCGTGACGCAGGGCGAATACTTGGCCTTCATGCAGGACGGCGGGTACCAGCGGCCCGAACTGTGGCTCTCGATGGGATGGGACATGGTGAGCGCACAAGGCTGGCGCGCCCCGCTGTATTGGGAAAGCTCGGACGATGCGTGGCGCGTCTTCACGCTGCGCGGCATGCAGGATCTGGAGCTGCACGCCCCGGTCACGCATGTCAGCTACTTCGAGGCCGACGCCTACGCTCGCTGGGCCGGCGCGCGCCTGCCGCGCGAAGCGGAATGGGAACACGCCGCGCGCCAGTTGTCGGAAGACACCTATTCGGCCCGCGCGAACATGCTTGAAAACGGTCACCTGGACACGCGCCCTGCCCCGGCGCGCCACAGCCAGGGCGGTCCCGTGCAATTGTTCGGCGACGCGTGGGAATGGACCTCAAGCGGCTATGACGCCTATCCCGGGTTTCAGCCCAGCGCGGGCGCCGTCGGCGAATACAACGGCAAGTTCATGTGCAACCAGTACGTGCTGCGGGGCGGCTCGTGCGCAACGCCGCGCGACCACATCCGGCCCAGCTACCGCAACTTCTTTCCGCCCGAGGCGCGCTGGCAGTTCTCGGGCATCCGCCTCGCGCGGGATGCCTGAAGGGCGGCTCGCGACCGCACCAACGCTGGCTGAACTTGACCTCCAGACCGGCCGAAAAAATTTGGCCTGGGCCCACTTGCACTCCAAAAAAACTTCGTGCTAGAATTTCGTTCTTCGTTGAGCGGCACTTGCAACGCAAACCGAACGGCGAAAAAAGGATGGCGCATTAGCTCAGCCGGTTAGAGCGACGGAATCATAATCCGCAGGTCCCCTGTTCGAATCAGGGATGCGCCACCAAGAAATTTAAAAGGGCCCGCACACTGTGCGGGCCCTTTTGCATTCGGGCGGATTATCTACACCCGAAGCACCACATTAAACCCGATAGACCGCATCGCGGCGGCGGCCGCCCCAGGTGGCAGCCAGGCTCGCCACGAACGCGCCGATCAGCATCGACGCGAAGCCCCACAGCGCGAACGCCGCAGCAGCCTTGCGGGCTGCGTCTGCTGCTTCCTTGGCCTTCACCTTGGCTTCTTCCGCGGTCTTCTTGGCGTTCTGGATCGCCTCGTCGACGCGGCGCTGCGCCACGGCGGGTTCCACACCGGCCTGCGCGGCCACGACCTTCACCACGTAGTCGCGGTCGGCCGGCGTCATGTCGCCGCGGGTGATGCTCATCGCGACGATGCGGCCAACTTCGGCACGCGCCGCTTCAGGATCGGTGTTGGCCTCGGGACGTTCCGAGCGCATCAGGGTGTCGGTGAGATAGTCGGTTGCGTGCTCCATGCCACCGCCACTGCTCGCACCGGCAGCGCCGGCCGTCGCCGCCGCGGTTGCCGCCGTGCCGGCCGTGGCCGCCACCGAAGCGCCGGCCTTGGCAACGCCGGAAGCCATCGACGCGAGCGCGGAGCCCAGCAGCGCGGCGCTGACCACGGCGCTCAGCGCCCAGACCAGAAAGCCGTGCGCGGTGTCGCGAAAGTAGACCTCATCGGAATGCACGTCGACCCATTTCGTCCGCAGGCGCCCGGCGACATAGCCGCCGATGCCGTACGAAATGATCTGCGTGAGCAGCATCCAGACAATGATGCCAATGCCGATGGCGGGAGCCGACATGCCCTCCTCGCCCCAGGGCGAAACGGACAGAAAACCGAGGCCGGTGCCGCCGGCAAACAATGCAAGCGACAGCGCCGCGGCGATCACCGCGCCGGCGAATACCGCCGCCCACGACACGGCCGAAATGGCGGACTCACGTGGAGGCACGCCATCGGCATAAGGTTGGCTCAATGAAGACGTATTTTGCATGATCGATCCTTGTCCAGAGACTTACGCAGCCGCGCACACGCGGGTGCCAAAGCGGAAATGACGCACTGGCCTTCAGTGCCAGAACAGAGCCAGCAGGATGATGATGGGAATGGGCACGCCGAGCAGCCACAACAGGATTGAGCGCATGGAAACCTCCTTGCTTCGATGAAGGGATCGGAATTGAAGTAATGCTGGCCGCAATCAGGCCAGGTCGATGGTGCCGGGCGCGCGGGGATCCGGCGCGGGCGGCGTGGGGTCGATGACGTCGGGGTTGTCCGTGGGACGGCCCGGGTCCGGACGCGGATCGTCCGCAGGCGGGTTTCCCGGGAGCGCCGGATCGTCAGGCGTGAGATCGTCCGGTTGACCGGGCTCTCGATGCGGGATCTGGGACATGATTGCCTCTCCTCAAGCAGCGCAAGATGCGCCTTGCATGAGCATCAGCAAATGGCGTGCCCAAGACCGGTCAGTGGCCGGGCGCCATGGAAGGGCAGCGCGCGGCGTCAGTCCTTGCGTTTGCCGCCGCTTGGGGCTGGCGCGCGTTCGGACGTGTCGCTTGCGAGAAATGCAAGCACGGCGGCCTTGCCGGCCGTCGACGCCTCATCCTGGCTGGGATATCGCCTGTCCGAATAATTGGTGCTGCGCACATTGCCGGATTCGGGATCGAGCAAGGTAATGATCCACGCGAACTCGCCGGGCGAAAGCTGGCGGACCTGCAAGGTGGCGCGCGTGCCAGGGCGTAGTTTTTGCGGCATCTGGCGGCCTCTCGGGTGTTTTGATCACGCCATCGTAGCGCAATCGCGCCGCGATGCCGAAGCCTGTTCCGCCGTCAAAAATTGCTGCGACCGCACACGATTTTCATGCTGCACACTGCGCGGCAAATACGCCACAAAGCCGCCCGCCGGCAAGGAAAACCCTAGGGTGCAGTCTCGCAATACAGGCGCACAATCGACACAAACATCAAGACCGCACAGCGGCGCCGCATCCCCTAAATCAGGCGAGGACGGAGACAACATGACTTACGTAGCAGTTTTCTTGAGCTGTTTGATGGTTATGGGTATCGTCGCGTTGGTGATTCAAACGATACGAAGCGCAGGGCCCGAGCCCTTGCTGAAGATATCGGCGGCGATTGTCAGTTCCACTTTTGCATCGCTGCTGCTGGTTCCCTTGGGGTTCGCAGTCGCCCTGACGATGCTCGTCGAGTAAATCTCCCCCTCTCAGGACACGGCCCGGACTATCCGTTGCGGGCCGGTCTGCCGCGCGTCGCTGCCCAGCACAACAATGAACCGGCGGTGACCATTGCCACGCCCTGCCAGAACGACAGGGTGAGCGGCGTGGATAGCCACAGCGCGGCAAAGAAGGTGGAGAAGACCGGCGTGAAGTACGACGCGGTAGCCAGCAGGGTCAGGTTGCCCCGCAGTATTCCCACGTTCCACAGTGCATAGCCGCTTGCCATGGCGCCAGCGGCCACGCACAACTCGACCGTGGCGGGCGCGGCAAACACCAATGCGGGTTCCGCGCTGAACAGGTACTTGATCCACAAGACCGCTGCCGTGAGCATGAAAAACAGCGCGACGCCATTCTTGCCGTCCGCAAAGCGCTTGGTCACGTTGCAGTAAACGGCCCAGATGATGGCGCCGCTGAAGGCCAGTCCATAACTCAGAGGATTGCTCGACACATTCGCGGCGGTGCGTTCAATTGACAGCCCGCCCGTTCCGCCCACGACCCAGACGATGCCGCAAACCGACAACAAGATGCCCGGCGCCACCCACCAGCTCGCCCGCTGCCCATTGATGAGCATGGCGAACACCACCGTCAGGCATGGCCACAGGTAATTGACGATGCCCAGCTCGATGGCTTGCGCACGATCGGCCGCGAACCCCAGCGACAGCGACAGGCATATCTCATAGGCCACGAACAGCAGGCTGCCCACGATGAGATACGACCGGGGAAACGTGCGCAGCTTGGGCAATCCCAGCAACAGCACCAGGAAGATGGACCCTCCCGTATAGATCAGCGCGGCGCCGCCAATGGGGCCGAAGTTTTCACTGACGCCCCGGATCAGGCCGACGACCGTGCCCCAGAGCAGGATAGCCAGCAGACCCAGGGTGGTGGCCGCGTTCCGGCCAGGATTCAATTGCATTACCGTTTCCGATTGCGCGCCGTGCATGCCCGGCAATCAGACCGGACCGGCGCCAAGGCGGCAAGTTTAGCGAAAACCAAACGGAGAAATAGCGGCATGGCCATTTCTACACGCAGGATGAGCGACGTGCTGGCAAGCACGGATTCGGGGCGCCTTTACCGCATTGAAGTGTTCTTGCGCGCGGACGAAGCGGGCGCCAGCCCCATGCCGCTTGCCGCATCGCGCTACATACTCAGAACGTCCGAAGGCGATCCTGTCGTCGCGCTGGACGACAGGCGCTATCGCTTGAAATCGGGCGAGGTCCTGACCGCGCTGTCGCCGCGCCAGGATATGTGACGCGCATGGCGACGGGCTGCGGACCTACTGGTCCTGCGCCACCCGGCGCTTGCCCAGGCCCTTGGCGCGGTACAACGCCACATCGGCCCGCTCGAGCAACTGCAACATGGTGGCGCCCGATTGGGGATACACCGCGATGCCGATGCTTGCCGACACCGCGACACGCACGTTGGGATACGGCAAGGACAGGCTCTCGACCAGGGCCTCGGCCACCAGCCGCGCGTTCTCCTGGTTGGCGCCCAGCAGCAGCACCGCGAATTCGTCGCCGCCCAGCCTTGCCGCCACGTCCGAGACCCGGATGGCGCTGGCCATGCGATCGGCCGCCTCTTTCAGGACCGTGTCGCCGGCCGCGTGCCCGTGCATGTCATTGACCGCCTTGAAGCCGTCCAGGTCGATCGCCAGGATCGAGAACGAATCGCCGCTGCGCTGGGCGACCGCCAATTCACGCAGCACCAGTTCCCCGAACAGCACCCGATTGCACAGGCCGGTGAGCGGATCGTAGTGCGCCAGGTGCTGGGCGCGCGCCAGCTTGCGCGACGCCTGCAGCATGGCAGCGCCCACCTCCTGGGCTTCCTTGATGCGCGTGGCGGGCAGGTCCACGGTCCGGCCTTCGCCCAGCGCGAGCGCCGGCGCGACCAGCCCCTGCACGGCCGACGTGAGCCGGCTAGCAAGCCTGAGCGCCAGCCACAACCCCAAACCGAACGCGAACAACGTACCCAGACCAATCCACGCGATGGAGCGGTACAGGTCCGTGGTCAGCAACTGCATGGGCGCGCCGGCGGCGACCGTCCAGCCCGACAGCGTCGACCGGCTGAACGCGGTATAGACGGGCGTGCCTTCCTTGGTGATCGTCTCCAACGAGCCTTCGCCTTCCTGCTGCACGGCGCGGGCCAGCGCCGGCACCGCTTTCTGGCCCACAAATTTGGAGGTGTCGCGGGTGCGGGCGATGATGGTTCCCGAGCCGTCCAGCACGGCGGCCACCCAGCCCTCGGGCAGGGCGCGGCGGCCCAGGACGTTGCCGATGCGCTCGGGCGACAGTCCCACGTTCAGGCTGTACACCACCTCTCCGTCCCGCACGACCGGCACGCCCAGCGCGATGGTGGGGTCCTTGGTCAGGCCGCCGGTGAAGAGACTTGTCAGCACCGGCATGCGCGTCAGGAAGACGCGACCCAGTTCATCGGGCGCCCTGCCAGTTGGCAAGGCCGTGCCGTAGGGCACCTGCGTGTTGATGATCTGCCGGCCTTCCTTGTTCGTCAGCACGTAAGTGTCGGCGATCTGAAAGCGCACGGACTCGCGCGCGCGCCGATGGAAGCCGGCGAGATCGCCCTCGACCAGATCCGGCGAGGACGCCAGCATCTGCAAACCGGCTTCGACGCCGGTGAGTTCGCGATCCAGGATCGCCGTGAGATTGCGCGCCAGGAAGATCGTGTCGCGGTAGATCCGCTCTTTCTGGATGACGTAGCTTTCGTAGACGGCGACCGTCGCCACGATGAGCGCCGGGGTAATACAGGCAAAGACGAGGGCAAGCAGCCCCGTCCGCATGGAATAGCGGCGCGCCCGGCGGCGGCGCACGCCAGCAACCGTTTCGCCGTCAGCCATCGCGCGGCCTGCCCCTCGGTCTGCCCATCGCCCTGCTATCTCTCTTCCAGGTCCGGCGTGCCTGAAAACTGGCTCTTGAGCAGCGTCAGCGCACCTTTTTCAGCCAGCGCTTCGTTGGGAAACACGTGCTTGGTGTCTTCAAGAACCGGAAAGCCGAAGACGCGCACGCGTGCATGATATCCCTCGGGCGTTTCGGCGAACTCAATGTCGAAGTTGCGTTCCTCGATCCAGCCCGACCGATGCAGTTTCCATTCCATATCCGGCGCGCTCCTGTTTGGCGAAGTTGACACGAAAGGCCGGCCGCGGTTCGGCCAGCGCTGCTACACCTTACACCCGGCCGGGCGCACGCGGGCGCCCGGCGAGATCATTCGTCGCGGGACTGGCGATCCCTGGCAAGCGCTGCCTGCGCACGCGCGCCGGCGCCCCCGGACGCCGGCGGCGAACCGGCCACGGGGTTGCCCGGCAGCGGCGCGCTCACGGCGTGCACACCCCCCGGGTCGCCTGCCGCGGGCGAAAACAGATCCCAGCTTGCCATGAACAACGCCGCGATGAGCGGACCGATCACGAATCCGTTCAGCCCGAACAGCGCCATGCCGCCCAACGTGGAGATCAGGATCACGTAGTCCGGCATCTTCGTGTCCTTGCCCACCAGGATGGGCCGCAGCACGTTGTCGACCATGCCGATGACCAGCACGCCGAACGCAATGAGCACCGCGCCCTTGACCACGGCACCGGTCAGCAGGAAGTACACGGCTACCGGCGCCCAGATCAGCCCCGCCCCGATCGCGGGCAGCAGCGACAGGAAGGCCATGATGACGCCCCACAGCAGCGCACCCTGGATCGAGAGGATGGAAAAGATGATGCCGCCCAGCGCGCCTTGCGCCGCCGCGACCGCGACGTTGCCCTTGACGGTGGCGCGCACCACGGTCGTGAACTTGCGGAACAGGTGCTGCTTGTGCGTGTCGCTCAGCGGCACGGCACGGCGCAGTCGCGCCGACAGCAGCGGACCGTCGCGCAGCAGGAAGAACAGCAGATACAGCATGATGCCGAAGCTGACCACGAACTGGAACGTGTCCTGCCCGATGTTCAAGGCCTGGGTGGCCAGGAACTGGCTGGCCTGCATTGCACCGGCCGTCAGCTTGTCCTGCAGGCTGGCAATATCGGCCAGGTCAAAGCGCGCCAGCAATGCGTGCACGGACGGCGGCAGTGCGTCCATCGCCTGCTGGAAGTACGCGCCAAAGTTGATTTGCCCGGACTTGATGCTTTGGTAGAAATTTGCCCCTTCGTTCACGAGCGACCCGCTGATCACGACCAGCGGAAGAATCACCAGCAGCAGCACGAGCAGCAGCGTGATGAGCGCGGCCAGATTGCGCCGCCCGCCAATGCGCGCCACCAGACGGCGCTGCAACGGCGCGAAAAGGATGGCAAGAATGGTGCCCCAGAAGACGGCGCCATAGAACGGCCACAACAGCCAGCCGAACGCGATGGTGACCACCACGAGCAGGAGCACGAAGGTCCTGTAATGCACGCCTGAAGAATCGCTCATAGTCAGTCCAAGGCGCGGCATGCGCCGCAAGAGCCGCATTGTACAAAGCGCGGCCGGGCGCCGCTCGGATCGCGACAGGGCTGGCGCATGGCTAGGGCGCGGCCGAGCCCGCGCTGGCAGCCTGCAGCAGCGTTGCGCGCGCGGCTTCCAGCCCACCCGACTGCGCGTTCAATGCTTGCAACCGCTGGTTCAGCTCCTGTTGCAAGGTCGGCTTGGCCACCTTTGTTTGCCCATCTTCGAACTGGATGTCCGCGGCATTGGCCGCCACGAAGTCCGCAATGGCCAGCGCATCGCGGGCAATCGCATCCATCCGGGATGCCGCGTCGATCAATTCCCCGGCCGGCGCCGTCACCGCCTCGTCATAGACGCCGTCATAAACGGGCGCCAGGTCGGCGGGCAAGGCAAGATCCGCGCGCGCCTTGTCTGCCTTGCCGCGCGCCGCCTGAACCTGGGCGGCACTGCCGGCCAGCGTCTTGCGTGCGGCCTCCAGGCTGCCCCGGCGCGC
Organism: Achromobacter sp. SLBN-14; assembly: GCF_006715415.1. Taxonomy (NCBI): domain Bacteria; kingdom Pseudomonadati; phylum Pseudomonadota; class Betaproteobacteria; order Burkholderiales; family Alcaligenaceae; genus Achromobacter; species Achromobacter sp. SLBN-14. The sequence continues at coordinate 624,595 of NZ_VFNE01000001.1, forward strand.
CACGATCTCTTCAACGGACTGGATCGTCTCCACCGACAGCACCTCGCGCAGAGGCGCCGCCGCCTTGGCCAAGGCCTCCTGGAAATCCGTCATGACCTCGTACGCGTCGTCGTAGCCGCCAATGGCTTCCTTTTCCGACTTGCCCAGCATGCCGATCGGCACGAGCGTCACGTTGTTCATCCGACCCTGCAGCAACTGTATGAATGCGGCGCGCTCCTGCGGTTCCTTGTTGACGCACGCCGCCAGCAACATCGAGACGACCGCCATGCCTGTCACCCACGCGCGAACCCAAACCATGCGCATCCTGTTAGCACTCCGATTCCGCAGATTACGGCCGCACGGGGCGGGCCATTCCGGCAGATTATCCGGTAGCGCCGCCAATGGGGCCAGAAGGGGCGGAATTTGTTGCCATCGAAGCGAGTTGACACAGTGCGCGCCGCGCCGCGTGCCCGCGTCGCAGCCCTTGCGCATCCTCTAAAATCGAACATTCGGCGGCCGGTTGCCGCCTCTTCTCATTGCCTTGGCTGACGACATGACTCAGAACGCTTCCCCCCTGCCCTGGGGCTTCACCCTGCCGGATTGCCGCGGCGCAAACGCCCTGCTTCATTTCATGAATGACCTGGCGCGCGTGGTCAATCAATACCTGGGCCACGGCAAGTTGTCGGAGAAAGCGCTGGCGGATGCGCAAAAGGCGGTCAATGCCTTGCTCGAGCGCTATGTGGAAATCCAGGCGGCCCCGGAGGCCTTTGATGACGAACGTATCGAACTCGCCCTGGAAACCCAGCAGCAGCCCGATGGCACGACCGGCGCCCAGGTGGCGCTGCGCATGTCGCCACGCCTGGAAGGCCTGATCATCGAAGCCCAGCGACAGGCCCGCCCCGCAACGCACTAATAGGCAGGGCGCACGTCCTGCGCCCTCCTTTTCGAAAATGCTTGCATAATCGCTCAAATGTCGATAATATCGACGGTTGGATCTGAAAGAGCAGACCTTTGAGGGTCAGCCCGGCCAAGCTAAACGCCTGTGGCCACCCCCTGCCAAGATCCGCCCGACAGCGCTGGCGTCCTAGCGAAGTACAACGCAAAAAACGCAACCCCAGCGCCGCATCGGGAACGCCTTCACCCGTCCGCCAGTCCGGACCGGCATGAAGCAAACCCAACCCAAATGATGGCTTCACCCGCTACCACGCGGGCGTACACCAACGCGCCGGCAATCTTGTCTTTCGCCGCGCAGCCTGAATCGATGCCCTCCAAGACTGGACGAAAGCATCACTTCGCCGGACCCGGCGCGCAAAACACATGAGAATGCGCAAAAGGACGGCAGCAGCAATGCGTTAGTGTCATGTAGCGCGTGTCCAATCACATCCGGCGGACGCAGCGCATCAACGCACACTCATGGCGGCAATTTTCCCGCCCGGTGCGTTCACCATGGCAAGACGCAGCTTTTCCTATAACTAGAACCTAAAGAGAACACAACATGAACACTCGTTTCACCACCACCGACCTGATCCGACGCCCGGCCCACACGCAGCTCGATGACATGCCCATCCACATCGGCGACATCGTCTATCTGCAGCCGGCCGACGGCCCCGAGATTCGCGCCACGGTCATCTTCAATGCGCCGATCAACGGCACGACGACTTACACCACTGAAGTCGTGCCCTGCGGATCGGCCGTACAGAAGGCGCCGGGCCAACGCATCCGGTTCCGCCACGAGCACGTGCATCGCATCGAACCGGTGCGCCGCAACGCTCGCTGATCTGCCTCAAAACCGCCGCCTGACTAGTGCGGCGGTTTGCTTTGTGCGTGATAAAGTCCGGGCAACTCCAGTCCGCCGATCTCAACATGCAGAACAATCGTCTCGCGGTCCGTATCTGGGACCTCCCCACCCGACTCTTTCACTGGGCCCTCGTCGTCTGCATCGTCGGCGCGTTCGTCAGCGTCAAGATGGGCGGTCTGTACATGGACTGGCACGTGCGTTTCGGCTGTACGGCGCTGGGCCTGATCCTGTTTCGCCTGATCTGGGGCTTTGCCGGACCGCGCTATGCCCGCTTCGCGCATTTCGTGCGCGGCCCGGGCGCCGTGGTCCGCTACCTGAAGGGCGCCGCCGCGCCCGCCGGCCACAATCCGCTGGGCGCGCTGTCGGTCATGGCCTTGCTGCTGGTCGTGGGCTTTCAGGCGGTCAGCGGCCTGTTCACCACCGACGACATCATGACGCAGGGCCCGTTGTTCGGGTATGTCTCGGAAGCCACCGCCAGCGCAATGACGTCCTGGCACAAGCTCAACGAGTGGGTCATCATCGGCCTGGTCGCGTTGCACCTGCTGGCCGTCATCTGGTATGCGGTCGTGCGCCGCAAGCGTCTGGTGCGTGCCATCATCACCGGCAACGTCGACGCCAAGGATGTCCCGGCCGGCACGCCGCCCGCGCAGGATGGGCTGGCGGTCTGGCTGCGCGCCCTGGTGCTGGGCGCCTGCGTAACGGGACTGGTGCTGTGGATACGATCGCTCGAGATCGTGTCCGACATGTCCTTCTCCTGATCGGGCCCCCATGAAAAAAGCCCCTTGACGGGGCTTTTTGCTTTTTGCTTGATGGGCGGCGGGCCGGCACGGCCGGCCCGGCACCTTACTTCTTCTTGCGGTACGCGTCGTGGCAGGCCTTGCAGCTGGCGCCCACGTCGCCGAAAGCGGCGCGCAGCTTGTCCAGATCGCCTGCGTCGGCAGCCGCCGACAGCTTCACGATGTTGTCCTGAAACGCCTGCTGCTTCTGCTTGAAGCCCGCGGCGTCGCTCCAGATTTCCGGACGGGCGTCGCCGCCTTCCGTACCCGGACCGAAGCCTGCCCAAGGCAATGCCGACAGCGTCTTCAGCACATCGACGTTGGCCTTGATCTGCGCGGCGTCGTAGGGCGCCTGGCCCTTGACCACCGGCGCCATGCGGCCAAAGTGCGAGCCGATCAGCGAGAGCGCCGACTGGCGGTACTTGACCGCATCTTCAGGCTTGGCGAATTGCGCGGAGGCGGACGTCGCCAGCAGCGGACCCACCGTCATACAGGCCAGCGCTGCGAGCGTGGACAACTTCTTCATTGCGATCTCCCGTAGGTACAACGTGAAAGCCGCGCGCATGACGCGCGCGGCACGGCGACTATACCGCCCGGGCCAGCTCGGCCGCCAGGCCGATGTAGGAGCGCGGGGTCATCGCCAGCAGGCGGGCCTTGGGCTCTTCAGGCAGCGCCAGGCCCTGGATGAATTCTCGCAGGGCCTCTTCGGTAATGCCCTTGCCGCGCGTCAAGGCCTTGAGCTGTTCGTAGGGCTGCGGCAGACCGTAGCGGCGCATGACGGTCTGCACCGGCTCGGCCAGCACTTCCCAGCACGCGTCGATATCGGCGTCGATGGCGGCCGTGTTGACTTCCAGCTTGCCCAGGCCGCGCATGCAGGCATCCCATGCCACCAGGCAGTAGCCCAGGCCCACGCCCAGGTTGCGCAGGACGGTGGAATCGGTCAGGTCGCGCTGCCAACGGGAGATGGGCAGCTTGTCGGCCAGATGGCGCAGTACGGCGTTGGCCAGGCCCAGGTTGCCTTCGGAGTTTTCGAAGTCGATCGGGTTGACCTTGTGCGGCATGGTCGACGAACCGACCTCGCCTTCCTTCAGGCGCTGCTTGAAGTAGCCCAGCGCCACATAACCCCAGATGTCGCGATCCAGGTCCAGGATGATGATGTTGGCGCGGGTGATCGCATCGAACAGCGCGGACATCCAGTCATGCGGCTCGATCTGGATGGTGTGGCGGTTTTGGGTCAGGCCCAGCCCGGACAGCACGCGCTTGCTGAATTCGGGCCAGTTGATTTCCGGATAGGCGGACAGGTGGGCGTTGTAGTTGCCCGTGGCGCCGTTCAGCTTGGCCAGGGGCTCGACGGCCTCGACGGCGGCGATGGCGCGGTTCAGGCGCGCGGCCACGTTGGCGAATTCCTTGCCCAGCGTGGTCGGGCTGGCGGGCTGGCCATGCGTGCGCGACAGCAGCGGCTGGTCGGCGTTGGCGATGGCCATTTCATTCAGCTTGGCGGCCACTTCGCGCAGGCGCGGCACCACGACCTGGTCGCGGGCGCGCGACAGCATCAGCGCGTGCGAGGTGTTGTTGATGTCTTCGGACGTACACGCGAAGTGGATGAACTCGGCCGCGCGGGCCAGTTCGGCGTCGTCGGCGACCTTTTCCTTCAGCCAGTATTCAACGGCCTTCACGTCGTGGTTCGTGACGCGCTCGATCTCCTTGATGCAGCCGGCGTCGGCTTCGGAGAAATTGGCGACCAGCTGGGCCAGACGCGTGCGGGCGCCCTCGGAGAAGGCCGGCAGCTCGGGCAGGCCGGCGTCCGACAGCGCGATCAGCCAGGCGACCTCGACTTCGACGCGGTGCGCCATGAAACCGGCTTCGGACAGCAGACCGCGCAGCGCGTCGCCCCGGGAAGCGTAGCGGCCATCCAGTGGCGAAAGGGCATTAAGTTGGCTCAGCTGATCGGCGATTTGCATGGTCTGGTAGAGAAAAAACGACGGATGGGAAAACCCGGCGATTTTATCATCCGGGGCGGCCCGACATTGTGGCAAACTGACGAAGATTCCGCCCTGCGGACAATTCCGGCCGTCATACAGCCTGCTATACTTCGGCCGCTTTCCGACTCCGCTTGTGACTCCATGAAACTGATCGGCTCGCTTACCAGTCCCTACGTGCGCAAAGTGCGTATCGTCATGGCCGAGAAAAAGCTGGACTACCGGCTTGAACTCGAAAACGTCTGGTCCGCCGACACGCAGATCCAAACGTACAACCCGCTGGGCAAAGTTCCTTGCCTGGTCATGGAAGATGGCGGCGCCCTGTTCGACTCGCGCGTCATCGTCGAATACCTGGACACCCTGTCTCCTGTCGCCCGGCTGATTCCGCAGCCCGGACGCGACCGCGCAGCCGTCAAGTGCTGGGAAGCCATCGCCGATGGCCTCCTGGACGCGTGCGTGACCATCGTCAAGGAAAACCAGCGCCCCGAAGCCCAGCGCAGCCCCGAATGGATCGAGCGCCAGTACGGCAAGATCCACGCCAGCCTGGACGCCATGAACAAAAGCCTGGGCGACAACGCGCATTGCATGGGCATCAACTACAGCCTCGCGGACATCGCCGTGGGCTGTGCCCTGGGGTATCTGGACCTGCGGTTCCCCTCGCTGGACTGGCGCACTGGCCAGCCCAACCTGGCCCGCCTGTACGACAAGCTGTCCCAACGCCAGTCGTTCATCGACACGGTGCCCAAGACGGCCTGACGCCCCAACAAAAACGCCCGGCATGGCCGGGCGCTCGCTTTTACCGGCCGCTTTCCGCGGCCGGTTTTCATTTCCGCGATCAAACGGTCCAGGTCTGCCAGGCCTTGAACAGCATGTAGGCCGCCAGCGCAAACAGCAGTGCGGCGAACACGCGCTTGAGCGTCTGCACCGGCAGGCGATGCGCCATGCGCGCCCCCAGCGGCGCGGTCAGGACACTGGTGCAGACCAGCGCCAGCAGCGCCGGCCAATAGATGAAGCCGAGCATCCCCGGATAGGTCTGGGCCTCGTTCAGGCCCGAGACGACATAGCCCACGCTGTTGGCCAGCGCAATCGGAAAGCCCAGCGCCGCCGACGTCGACACCGCGTTGTGCAGCGCCACGTTGCACCAGACCATGAACGGGACCGACAGGAACCCGCCCCCGGCGCCGACCAGGCCCGACAGAAAGCCGATGCCCGCGCCGGCCGCGCTGGTGCCGACAACGCCCGGCATCTGCCGCGTGGGCTTGGGCTTCTTGTTGCGCAGCATGCTCCAGCCTGAATACCCCACGAACAGGGCGAAGAACAGCGACAGCCACAACGTGCTCAGCGCCGCGAACACCGCGCCGCCGGAAAGCAGCCCGCCGACGATGATGCCCGGCGCCATCGCGGCGACGATGCGCCACTTGATGGTGCCTCGCTGCTGGTGGGCCCGGACGCTGGAGATGGACGTAAAGAGGATCGACGTCATGGACGTGGCGATCGCCGCATGCACGACCAGATCGGCCGGCATTTTCTGCCAGGTGAACAGCATCGTCAGGAACGGCACCAGCAGCATCCCGCCGCCAATGCCAAGCAGGCCCGCCGCAAAGCCCACCACGCCGCCCAGGACCAACAGGCAGATCACCATCGTCACATCCACAACCCTCTCCTCGCTTTTATTGTCATGAACAAGGCCCCACGGATATTGCACCCGGGGGCCTTGGTTACGTGCGGCAGGGCATTCCTAAAGAATGATCCCGCCGCCCAGGCAAACCTCGCCATCGTATAGCACGGCCGACTGGCCGGGCGTCACCGCCCACTGGGGGTCGGTAAATTCCAGTGAAAAAGTCTCTTGCGCCGCATCGGCCAGGCGGCACGCCGCATCGGCCTGCCGGTAACGCGTCTTGGCGCCGAAGACGCCCGCGGCCGGCGGGTGGCCCGCCACCCAGCTCGCGTCCTGCGCCTTCAGGTTGCCGGACAGCAGCCAGGGATGGTCGTGCCCCTGCACGACGTACAGCACGTTGCGCGCGAGGTCCTTGCGGGCCACGTACCAGGCCTCGGCCGTGCCGTCCTCGCGTTGCCGGCCCTTCACGCCGCCCACGCCCAGCCCCTTGCGCTGGCCCAGCGTGTAAAACGACAAGCCTTCGTGGCGGCCCACTTTCTGCCCTTCGGGCGTCAGGATGGGGCCCGGCTCAGTCGGCAGGTAGCGGTTCAAGAATTCCCGGAACGGGCGCTCACCGATAAAGCAGATGCCGGTGGAATCCTTCTTGGCGGCATTGTGCAGGCCGATCTCGTGCGCGATGCGGCGCACTTCGGTCTTGTGAATCTCGCCCAGCGGAAACAGCGTGCGCGACAACTGCGCCTGGTTCAGCCGATGCAGGAAGTAGCTTTGGTCCTTGGAAGCGTCAAGCGCCTTGAGCAGCTGGAACTGCGTCCCGCCGCCCTCGGCCGGCACTTCGCGCACGCGCGCGTAGTGGCCGGTCGCGATGTGCTCGGCGCCCAGCGCCATGGCGTGGTCCAGGAATGCCTTGAACTTGATTTCGGCATTGCACAGCACATCGGGATTGGGCGTGCGGCCAGCGGAGTACTCGCGCAGGAACTCCGCGAACACGCGGTCCTTGTATTCGGCGGCGAAGTTGACGAATTCGAATTCCACGCCGACCAGATCGGCCACGCTGGCGGCGTCCAGCAGATCCTGGCGAGTGGAGCAGTATTCGGAATCGTCGTCGTCTTCCCAGTTCTTCATGAACAGGCCGACGACCTCGTAGCCTTGCTGCTTGAGCAGCCAGGCGGTGACCGAAGAATCGACCCCGCCGGACATGCCGACGACAACGCGGCCTTTCTTGGTGGATGTTTGACTCATGATGCGGCTATTTTAGATCGGACACGGCGTCTTCCCTCGGCTGGGGCTCGGCGGCGCGGGACACTTCCATCAGCCAGGCCCGGAAGGCCTGCAACGTGGGCAGATTGGCCTTTTGCTCGGGATAGCACAGGTAGTAGCCCATGCGCGCCCGGATCGGCAACTGGATGGCGATGGCAAGCTTGCCGTCGCGCAGCTCGTCCTCGATCAGGCAGCGCGGGATCAGCGCCACGCCAAAACCCGCGGCGGCTGCCTGCGACAGCAACGCGTATTGGTCGAAGCGCGCGCCTTCCAGGCTGCGGCGCGTGTCGCAGCCGGCCTGCTCGAACCAGTCGCGCCAGCCCTCCAGGGCCGACGTATGGTGCAGCAGCGGATAGGCCAGGAGCGCTTCGGGCGACGTGCACCCGCCCGGGATCAGGCGGGGACTGCAGACGGGAAGAATCTCGCGGCCGACGATGTAATCGGCCCCGCTGCCGGGCCACAGGCCCTCGCCGAAGCGCACGGCGGCGTCCAGCTCCGGCGTGGAGAAGTCGTAGCCCTGGCGGTGCGGCAGGAATTCCACATGGATGTCGGGACGCAAGCGCATGAAGGCGGTCAGGCGCGGAATCAGCCAGCGCGCGCCGAACGTGGGCATGCAGGTCAGGTTCAGCGTGCCGCCCCGCCCCTGATGCGCGATCAGTTCGACGGTGGCCGCTTCGATCTGGCCGAGACCGGCCTGGATCTTGGCCAGGTAACTGCGGCCCGCTTCGGTCAAGACCAGGCCTTGCCTGATTCGCAGGAATAGTTCGACGCCGACGAACTCCTCCAGATGTTTCACCTGTTTACTCACCGCGCCCTGCGTCACGCACAATTCCTGCGCGGCGCGCGTGAAACTGCTGTGTCTGGCGGCGACTTCAAAGGCCTGAAGATCGGTTAAAGAGGGACAGAAACGCCTCATTTGCAGCCCCCACCCGTCGTGGGGCTCCCTTGCCCGCGCGGGCGTGACGTCGGCACAGGATGCACGGCGGATGTTACACAAAAGTAACCGCAGCGAAGCCCTGCCGAGAAAGAGGTATGAAAAAAAGTCATAGCTTACGGAGAATCTTTCGTTTGCGCAAACCTGCCCGCCAGGAAAGAATCGTCGGGTTTGCGACTGCTTTCATGCAGCTGCTTTCCATTCATTAGTAGGGGAATTCATGCAACGCCGTAATGTAGTTCTGGGCCTGTGTGTCGCTGCCGCGACCCTGGCCACGCCGCTGACCTCGGGTATCGCGCACGCTGAAGACGCGTATCCCAGCAAGCCCATCCGCCTGATCGTTCCCTTCCCGCCCGGCGGCACCACCGACATCGTCGGCCGCCTGTTCGCCGACAAGCTCGGCAAGGAACTGGGCCAGACCGTCGTCGTGGAAAACCGCGGCGGCGCCGGCGGCTCGATCGGCAGCGCGTTCGTCGCCAGCAGCGCGCCGGACGGCTATGTCCTGGGCATTGCCACCGTCAGCACGCACGGTATCAATCCGGCCATCTACCCGAACCTGCCGTTCGATGGCGAGAAGGACTTCACGCCCGTCTCGAACCTGGCCGCCGTGCCGAACATCATGACCATCAACCCGAAGGTCCAGGCCAAGAACATCGCCGAGTTCATCACGCTGGCCAAGAGCCAGCCGGGCAAGCTGACGTACGCGTCGGCCGGCAACGGTTCGGTCTCGCACATGATGGGCGAACTGTTCAAGATGGCGTCGGGCACCGACCTGATGCACGTGCCTTACCGTGGCGTTGGCCCCGCGCTGAACGACGCGCTGGCCGGCCAGGTCGACGTCATGTACGACAACCTGCCCTCCACCCTGCCGCACGTGCAGTCCGGCCGCCTGATCGCCATGGCTGTCGCCGCCCCGCAGCGCGTTGCCGCGCTGCCTGACGTGCCCACGTTCGCCGAAGCCGGCCTGCCCGCCGTGAACGACGCGTCGTGGTTCGGCCTGGTCGCCCCGGCCAAGCTGCCCGCCCCCGTGCTGGCCAAGCTGAACGCCGCTGTCCAGAAGGTCAGCGCCGAAGAGGACGTCAAGAGCCGCCTCGCTGCCCTGGGCGCTTCGCCCGCGGCCAACACCCCGGCCGAATTCGGCGCGCAGATCTCGGCTGAAATCGCCAAGAACAAGCGCATCGCCAAAGAAGCCAACGTGAAGATCGACTAACCGGTCTTCGGTCCTCCCGCGCCGCCGGCACGCGAGGACCTCCGATTCACGAACGCAGTACCCCCCTATGCGAATTACCCAACCCCTGTCCTACCGCCTCGACCTTCCGCAGCAATACCCCGATTCGGATATTTCGGCCCCCCTCGTGCTGGATTCCCCGCACAGCGGCACCGCCTACCCCCCCGATTTCGCTGCCGCGGTGGACTTTGGCGCATTGCGCACCGCCGAGGACACCTGGGTTGACGATCTGTGGGGCGACGCCATCGAGATGGGCGTGCCGATGATTGCCGCGGCCTTCCCGCGCGCCTACATCGACGCCAACCGCGCCCGCGACGAAATCGACGAACTGCTGCTGGACCAGGCTTGGCCTGACGCCCTGAATCCTTCGCCCAAGGTCAAGCTTGGCAAGGGCCTGATCTGGCGCATGCTCGATGACGGCACGCCGCTGTACGACCGCAAGCTGACGGTCGAGGAAGTGCGCCACCGCATCGACGCCTGCTGGGAGCCCTATCACGCCGCGCTTGGCCAGGTGCTGGACAACGCGCATCGCAAGTTCGGCAAGGTCTGGCACATCAATTGCCATTCCATGCCCAGCGTCGCCGGCGAATTCGCCACCGACCGCCCCGGCCTCGTCCACCCCGATTTCGTGCTGGGCGATCGCGACGGCAGCACCAGCGACCCCGCCTTCCGCGAATTCATCGCAGCCTGGCTGCGCGAGCGCGGCTACGACGTCACCGTGAACGATCCCTACAAGGGCGTGGAGCTGGTGCGCGCGTTCGGCCGCCCGCAAGAAGGCCGCCACAGCCTGCAGATCGAAATCAACCGCAAGCTCTACATGGACGAAGTGTCGCTTCGTCCCACCGAAAACTATGGCCGCCTGAAGGCCGATCTGCGCGACCTCACCGGCGCGCTGATCAACTGGACGCGCGCGCAGACGGCTTGACGCCGGACGTCTGTTCGCCGGCGCCGGCCAGCGACGTGTTCATACCGGCCGGCGCATTCGGGTTGCAAGACCCCTGCCCCATGGTTCGCCATGGGGTTTTTTTTGCCCGCGCGAGATGCGGACAAACGGGGGAAGCGTCAGAGCGCACATTCCGTGTATAACTACGGCGAACCTTCTGAGGAGAGGCGTCGATGCACATCGGGATACCAAAAGAAACCCGAGACGGGGAAACCCGTGTCGCAGCAACACCGGAGACCGTCAAGAAGTACGTGGGCGGCAAGCACACCGTCGTCGTGGAGCGTGGTGCGGGCGCCGCGGCCCGCTATCCCGACGATGCCTACGTTGCCGCGGGCGCCACGCTAGGTTCCGCTCAGGATGCCCTGGGCGCCGATCTGGTCATGAAGGTTCGCGCGCCCTCCCCCGAAGAATTGCCGCACATGAAACCGGGCACGGTGGTCATCGGCATGCTCGATCCCTTCGACGCCGAAGGCCTGGCGCAACTGGCCGCTGCCGGCCTGACCGGCTTTGCGCTGGAAGCCGCGCCGCGCATCACCCGCGCCCAGAGCCTGGACGTGCTGTCCTCGCAGGCCAACCTGGCCGGCTACAAGGCCGTGCTCCTCGCCGCCCATCACTACGGACGGCTGATTCCCATGATGATGACGGCCGCCGGCACGCTGAAGGCCGCGCGCGCGGTCATCCTGGGCACTGGCGTCGCAGGCCTGCAGGCCATCGCCACGGCCAAGCGGCTGGGCGCCGTGGTCGAGGCATCCGACGTGCGCCCCGCCGCCCGCGAACAGGTCGAATCGCTGGGCGCCAAGTTCATCGACGTGCCCTTCGAAACCGACGAAGAACGCGAGATCGCACAGGGCAAGGGCGGCTACGCGCGCCCCATGCCCCCGGCCTGGATGGCCCGCCAGGCGGCGCTGGTGTCCGAACGCTGCAAGCAGGCCGACATCGTGATCACCACGGCGCTGATTCCCGGCCGGCCCGCCCCCATGCTGGTTTCTGCGGAAACGGTGGCGGCCATGAAGCCCGGCTCGGTGCTGGTGGACCTTGCCGTCGAACGCGGCGGCAACTGCCCGCTTTCGGAGAAAGGCCGCATCGTCGAAAAGCACGATGTCACGATCATCGGGCTGACCAACCTGCCCGGCCTGGTCGCCACCGACGCCTCGGCGCTCTATGCGCGCAACATCCTGGATTTCCTGAAGCTCATCATCAATGCGGACGGCGCGCTGGCGATCCAGCGCGACGATGAAATCGTGGCGGCCTGCCTGGTGTGCGAAGGCGGCAATGTGACGCGGAGGACGTAACCATGGAAGCGATCAATCCCACCCTGATGAACCTCATCATCTTCGTGCTGGCCATCTACGTCGGCTACCACGTCGTCTGGAACGTCACCCCCGCCCTGCATACGCCGCTCATGGCGGTCACCAATGCCATTTCCGCCATCATCATCGTCGGCGCGATGCTGGCCGCCGCGCTGACCGAAGGCGGACTGGCGCGCGGCATGGGCGTCTTTGCCGTGGCGCTGGCCGCCGTGAACGTCTTTGGCGGATTTCTCGTGACGCGGCGCATGCTCGAGATGTTCAAGAAAAAGGACCGCAAGCCGGGCAAGGAGGAAGCGAAATGATCTCGCTGAACCTCGTCACGCTGCTTTACCTGATTGCCTCGGTCTGCTTCATCCAGGCGCTCAAGGGCCTGTCCCATCCCACCACCTCCCGCCTGGGCAACGCCTTCGGCATGGCCGGCATGGCGATTGCCGTGGTGACCACCGCGGCGCTCATCGTGGGCCTGGCGCGCAGCGGCACAGCCACGATCGGGCTGGGCTGGGTCGTGCTGGGGCTGCTGGTCGGCGGCTCCATCGGCACGCTGATGGCCAAGCGCGTCGAGATGACCAAGATGCCCGAACTGGTCGCCTTCATGCACAGCATGATCGGCCTGGCGGCGGTGGCGATCGCGGTGGCCGTCGTGGCCGAGCCGCACGCCTTCGGCATCGCGCCGCCCGGCATGGCCATCCCCACCGGCAACCGCTTTGAACTGTTCATCGGCACGTTCGTGGGCGCCATCACGTTTTCCGGCTCGGTCATCGCCTTTGGCAAGCTGTCCGGCAAGTACAAGTTCCGGCTGTTCCAGGGCGCGCCGGTGGTGTTCGCCGGCCAGCACATGCTGAACCTGGCGCTGGCGCTGGCGATGCTGGGCTGCGGCGTCTGGTTCATGCTCACGCAGGAATGGACGCCCTTCATCATCATGACGCTCATCGCCTTCGTGCTGGGCGTGCTGATCATCATCCCGATCGGCGGCGCGGACATGCCCGTGGTGGTGTCGATGCTGAACAGCTATTCCGGCTGGGCGGCGGCGGGCATCGGCTTCTCGCTGAACAACCCCATGCTGATCATCGCCGGATCGCTGGTGGGCTCGTCGGGCGCCATCCTGTCCTACATCATGTGCAAGGCGATGAACCGCTCGTTCTTCAACGTGATCCTGGGCGGCTTCGGCGGCCAGGCGGGCGGCGCCGCAGCCGCTGGCGACACGCCGCAACGCAGCGTCAAGTCGGGCAGCCCGGATGACGCGGCGTTCCTGATGACCAACGCCGAAAGCGTGACCATCGTGCCGGGCTACGGCCTGGCCGTGGCGCGCGCGCAGCACGCGCTGAAGGAACTTGCCGAAAAGCTCACCGAGCGCGGCGTGACCGTCAAGTACGCGATCCACCCGGTTGCGGGCCGCATGCCCGGCCACATGAACGTGCTGCTGGCCGAGGCCGAAGTGCCGTACGACCAGGTCTTCGAAATGGAAGACATCAACAGCGAGTTCGGCCAGACCGACGTGGTGCTGGTGCTGGGCGCGAACGACGTGGTCAATCCCGCCGCCAAGAACGATCCAAAGTCGCCCATCGCCGGCATGCCCATCCTGGAGGCCTACAAGGCGCGCACGGTCATCGTGAACAAGCGCTCCATGGCCTCGGGCTATGCCGGCCTGGACAACGAGCTCTTCTACATGGACCGCACGATGATGGTCTTTGGAGACGCCAAGAAGGTGCTCGAGGACATGGTCAAGGCCGTCGAATAGGCGGCGCGCCAAACGCCGCGCGGGCCTAGCCCTGCGCGGCGCGGCGCAACTGCTCGTCCACCACCTCGACCCAATGCCGCACCGGCGTGTCGGTGCCGCTTTGCAGATGGCCGATGCAGCCGATGTTGGCCGACAGGATCACATCGGGACTTGCCGCCGCAATGGCGCCCAGCTTGCGGTCTCGCAGCTCAAGCGCGATGTCCGGATTCAATACCGAATACGCGCCGGCCGACCCGCAGCACAGGTGCTTGTCGGCAAACGGCTGCAGTTCAAAACCCAGGTCGGCCAGCAACTGCTCGGACAACGGCCGCAAGCCCTGCCAGTGCTGCAAGGTGCATGGCGGATGAAAGGCCGCCCGCATGCCCGCCGGCAGCCGCGCGCGCAGCAGCCCGGCATGCGGCGCAACGATTTCGGCCACGTCCTTGACCAGCGCCACGATGTCCGCGGCCTTTTGCGCATAGGCCGCATCGTGCCGCAGATGGTGCGCGTATTCCTTGACCATGGCGCCGCAGCCCGACGCGTTCATCACGATGGCCTCGACCTTGCCGTCCTGCACCAGCGGCCACCACGCGTCGACGTTGGCGCGCATCTGCGCCACGGCTTCGTCCTGCGCATCCAGATGGAAACTGACCGCGCCGCAGCAGCCGGCGCCCGGCGCAATGCGCGCGCCGATGCCGACGGCATCCAGCACGCGGATGGTGGCGGCGTCGATGGTGGGCATCATGGCCGGCTGCACGCAGCCGGCCAGCATCAGCACCTGCCGTGCGTGCTGCCCCACCTGGGGCAACGGGCCTGCGTCGCGGCGTTCCGGCACCTTGCGCCGGAGCGCCTGCGGCAGCAGCCCGCGCAGGCTCTGGCCCAGCCGCATGGCGGGCGCGAACATCGGCGACAGCATCGCCTTGCGCAGCAAGGTGCGCCGGGTTCTATCGCCCCATGACCGCTCCACGCGCTCGTCCACGATCTTGCGGCCGATATCGACCAGATGGCCGTATTCGACCCCCGACGGGCAGGTGGTCTCGCAGTTGCGGCAGGTCAGGCAGCGGTCCAGATGCTGCTGCGTGGACTGCGTCGGTTCCTTGCCCTCAAGGACCTGCTTGATGAGATAGATGCGGCCACGCGGGCTGTCCAGCTCGTCGCCCAGGACCTGGTAGGTCGGACAGGTTGCCGTGCAGAATCCGCAATGCACGCAGCGGCGCAGGATGGCGTCCGCCTCGTTGCCCAGATCGGTGCCGCTCGCCCAGGATGCCAGATTGGTTTGCATGATGTCCTACAGCTCCAGGACCAGGCGGCCGGGGTTGAACAGGCCGGCGGGATCAAGTTCCTGCTTCAGCCGGCGGGTGATCGCGCCAATGCCCGGCGCAAGCGGGTGAAACACGCCATCGGCGGGCGGCGCGGTGTCCGCAGGCCGGAACAGCGTGGCATGGCCGCCATGCTGGGCCGCCACGTCGCGCAGTTGGGCCGCATCGTGCGGGCCGCTCAGCCATCGCTGCCCGCCACCCCACTCGATCAGCGTCGGCCCCAGTCCGAGGTCGGCCGTGGTGGGCGGCAAGGCAAGACGCCACAAGGGCTGCCCGGGCGAAAAAAACGCGTGGGTCTGCTCACGCAGCGACTGCCACCACGCCGCCGCGGCCTCGGGCGCCATCAGGTCGCCGCCGATCAGCCCTCGGGCGCTGGCGAGCGCGGGCGGCGCGCCCGACAGACGCACCATCGTCAGGCCGTCGGCCCCACCGCTTTCGCTTGTCCAGCTCGATGCGGAGATCGGCAACGGCTTGCCGCGCCAGAAGGCAAAGTTCGCCAGCGCCTGCGCCTGCGTGGCGGGCAGCATCAGCGTCATCTCTTCCATCGGCTTGGGCACGACCTTGAGCGACACCTCCAGGATGGCGCCAAAGATGCCATGCGAGCCGGCCAGGAGGCGCGAGACGTCATAACCCGCCACGTTCTTCATGACCTCGCCGCCGAAGGACAGGATGCGCCCTTCGGAATCCAGCAGTTGCGCCCCCAACACAAAATCCTTCAAGGCGCCGGCGCTCATGCGGCGCGGCCCCGACAAGCCGGCGGCCACGCAGCCGCCCACGGTCGCGGTGGGCGCGAAGTGCGGCGGCTCGAAGGCCAGCATCTGGCCGTGCTCGGCAAGCGCGGCTTCCAGTTCGGCCAGCGGCGTGCCGGCGCGCACGGTCACCACGAGTTCGGACGGGTGATAGCTGACGATGCCGCGGTAAGGCGTCATGTCCAGCAGGCAATGGCCATCCTGCGGCCTGACCGGACGATAGTTGCCGTAGAACCGCTTGCTGCCGCCGCCCATCACGAATAGGGGTTTGTGACCGGCACGCGCCGTCATGACCTGGTCGCACAATTCCGACAGGACAAAATCCATAAGGGATACGTCCTAGAAACGGGCGAGATCGGGGAAGCGCAATTCTCCCGCATGGACGTGCATCTTGCCGTATTCGGCGCAGCGAGCCAGCGTGGGGATGACCTTTTCAGGATTGAGCAGGCGCGGCGGATCAAAGGCCCGCTTGACTGCCAGGAACGCGTCGAGTTCTTCGCGAGAGAATTGCACGCACATTTGATTTATTTTCTCCATTCCCACACCGTGCTCTCCAGTCACGGTTCCTCCCACCTGCACGCACAGCTCAAGAATGGCCGCACCGAATTTTTCGGCGCGTTCCATCTCGTCCGGCTTATTCGAATCAAACAGAATCAGCGGATGCAGATTGCCGTCCCCGGCATGAAAGACGTTGGCGCATCGCAGGCCGAATTCGTCTTCCATCTGTTCGATGGCGCCCAGCACGCGCGCCAGATGACGACGCGGAATCGTGCCGTCCATGCAGTAGTAATCGGGCGACACGCGCCCCGCGGCAGGAAACGCGTTCTTGCGCCCCGCCCAGAATTTCAAGCGTTCGGCCTCGGACGCCGACACCTGGCAGCGCGTGGCGCCGGCCTCCCGGAACACCGCCTCCATGCGCGCGATCTCGTGCGCTACCTCTTCGGGCGTGCCGTCCGATTCGCATAGCAGGATGGCCTGCGCGTCCATGTCGTAGCCTGCGCGGACAAACGGTTCCACCATGTGCGTCGCGCGGCGGTCCATCATTTCCAGGCCGGCGGGAATCATGCCCGCCGCGATCACCTGCGTGACCGCATTGCCTGCGGCCTCGACGCTGGAAAAACTGGCCATGACCACCTGCTGGCACGCCGGCTTGGGGATGAGCTTGACGGTCACCTCGGTGACCACGCCCAGCATGCCCTCGGATCCGATGAACACCGACAACAGGTCCAGCCCCGGCGCATCGGGCGCGTGCGATCCCAGCTCGACTACGTCGCCGTCTATCGTGACCACGCGCACGCGCAGCACGTTGTGCACCGTGAGGCCGTACTTCAGGCAATGCACGCCGCCGGAGTTTTCCGCCACGTTGCCGCCGATGGAGCACGCAATCTGGCTGGACGGATCCGGCGCGTAGTACAGCCCGTAGGGCGACACCGCTTCGGAGATGGCAAGGTTGCGCACGCCGGGTTCGACGATGGCGGTCGCGCTGGCCAGGTCGATATGCTTGATGCGGTTGAACTTGGACAACCCGAGCAGCACGCCCCGGCTGTGCGGCATGGCGCCGCCCGACAAACCGGTTCCGGCGCCCCGCGCCACGATCGGCGCATTCAGACGCTTGCACACGCGCATGATGGCCTGCACCTGCGCTTCGGTTTCGGGCAGGGCAACCACCGCGGGTATGGAGCGGTAAAGGGATAGGCCGTCGCACTCGTAAGGACGTGTGTCCTCTTCGCGATACAGCACACAGTGCGCGGGCAGCACGGCCGACAACGCCTCGATGAGCTGTTGCTGCGAATAAGGCGCCTGCACTTGTGCCAGGCCAGTTTCGACCAGAGAATTCATGAGCGCAACAATAGCGCGAGTGCCCCGGTTAATCAGGCCGGGATTTACCCGCACCTGACGTATTTACGGGGCTTTGCGGCCGATTCATACGTAACCGACCGTAAACCGGGCAGGCGCCTGTCGCTTAAATGCCGCAGGCGTGGACCCAAGCGAGGCGGCGTCAGCCGCCCCGCTCGCCGTTTACCAGGAAACGATCTTGCCCGGATTCAGGATGTTGTTCGGGTCGAAGGCGTGCTTGAGGCTGCGCATCAGGTCGAGCGCGTCGTCGCCATGCTCTTCGGCCATGAACTGCATCTTGTGCAGGCCGACGCCGTGTTCGCCCGTGCAAGTGCCGTCGGCAGCGATGGCCCGGCGCACGAGATTGTGGTTGATGGCTTCCGATTCCTGCCACTCCTGCGGGCTATCGGCATCCAGCAGCATCAGCACGTGAAAGTTGCCGTCGCCCACGTGGCCGACGATCGTGTACGGAAAGCTTGCGCGGTCCAGTTCCTCGACGGTGTCGCGCACGCAATCGGCCAGGCGCGAGATCGGCACGCAGACGTCGGTGGTGCTGGCGCGGCAGCCGGGACGCAATTGCAGGCCCGCGAAGTACGCGTTGTGGCGCGCGGTCCAGAGACGGCTGCGGTCTTCGGGACGCTCGGCCCATTCGAAGTCCATGCCGCCGTGCTCGGCCGTGATGGCCTGCACGGTTTCCGCTTGTTCTTGCACACCGGCCGGACTGCCGTGGAATTCAAACACCAGCAGCGGCGTCTCGCGCAGGGTCAGCTTGCTGTGCAGGTTGACGGCGCGAACGCTGGCGGCGTCCATGAACTCGACACGCGCGATCGGCACGCCCATCTGGATGATTTCGATCACGCTTTGCACCGCGGCGTCCAGCGTCGGGAAATTGCAGACCGCGGCGGACACGGCTTCGGGTTGCGGATACAGCCGCACCGTGACTTCCGTGATGATGCCCAGCGTGCCTTCGCTGCCCACGAAAATGCGCGTGAGGTCGTAGCCGGCCGACGACTTGCGGGCGCGGCCGGCCGTGCGGATGATGCGGCCGTCAGCGGTGACGACGGTCAGCGACATCACGTTCTCGCGCATCGTGCCGTAGCGCACGGCGTTGGTGCCCGAGGCGCGGGTAGCAGCCATGCCGCCCAGGCTGGCGTCGGCGCCCGGATCGATCGGGAAGAACAGGCCCGTGCTGCGGATTTCTTCGTTGAGCTGCTTGCGCAGCACGCCGGCCTGCACCGTGGCGGTCAGGTCTTCGGCGTTGATGGCCAGGACCTTGTTCATCTGCGACAGGTCCAGGCTGATGCCGCCCTGGATGGCGAGAATATGGCCTTCCAGCGAAGAACCGGCGCCGTACGGAATCAGGGGAACGCGATGCTCGTTGCACACCTTGGCGACGTACGCCACGTCTTCGGTGGACTGCGCGAACACCACGGCGTCAGGCAGCATGGCCGGATAAGGCGATTCGTCGCGGCCGTGATGCTCGCGAACGGCGGCCGATTCCGACAAACGGTCGCCAAAGTGCGCGCGCAGCGCATCCAGGCAGGCGGCCGGCACCGCGCGGCGCAACGATTCGGCGTGCAAGGGAGCGTTCATGATCTCGTGGTTTCCCGGGTTCGATAATCCGAATATTCTACGCCGCCCCGCGTGCTGCGCCGCACACCCCGCCAGGCGGAGGGTGCGCGGCGCGCATCCTCTTCATTTGCCGGAGGTCAGCGCGACGCGGCGGCGTTCACGCACGGCCTGCGCCAGGCGCTCCAGCACAGCCACCGAGGCGTCCCAGTCGATGCAGCCGTCGGTGATGCTTTGGCCATACACCAGGGGCTGGCCCGGCACCATGTCCTGGCGGCCGCCCAAGAGGTGGCTTTCGACCATGACACCGACCAGGCGGGCATCGCCGGCTTCCATCTGGCGCGCGACGTCCTCGACGACGAGCGGCTGGTTCTCGGGGTTCTTGCTGCTGTTGGCGTGGCTGGCATCGACCATGATGCGTTGCGCGAGACCGGCCTTGGACACGTCCTGGCAGGCGGCGTCAACGCTGGCGGCGTCGTAGTTCGGGGTCTTGCCGCCACGCAGGATCACGTGGCAGTCCTCGTTGCCGGCGGTGGACACGATGGCCGAATGGCCGCCCTTGGTCACCGACAGAAAATGGTGCGGTTGCGAGGCCGCCTTGATGGCATCGACGGCGATCTTCACGTTGCCGTCCGTGCCGTTCTTGAATCCCACCGGACACGACAGGCCGGACGCCAGCTCGCGATGCACCTGGCTCTCTGTCGTGCGCGCGCCGATCGCCCCCCAGGAGACCAGATCCGCGATGTACTGCGGCGTAATCATGTCCAGGAACTCGCATCCCGCCGGCAGCCCCATGCTGTTGATGTCCAGCAGCAGTTGACGGGCCACGCGCACCCCCTTGTTGATGTCGAAGCTGCCATCGAGGTCGGGATCGTTGATGAGCCCCTTCCAGCCCACCGTCGTGCGCGGCTTCTCGAAATAGACGCGCATCACGATTTCCAGGTCCGCGCTCAGGCGGTCGCGCACGGGCTTCAGGCGCTTGGCGTATTCGATGGCGGCACGCGTGTCGTGAATCGAGCACGGACCGATCACGACGATCATGCGGTCGTCCATGCCGTGCAGGATGCGGTGCATGCCTTGCCGCGCGGCGAAGACGGTCTCGGACGCCTCCTTGGTGCAGGCGAACTCGCGCATCACGTGCGAGGGCGGATTCAGTTCCTTGATTTCTCGAATACGAAGGTCATCGGTGTTGTGCGACACGGTACTGCTCCTGGGTTGCCCGCCATGGCGGCATAAAAAAAGCCGCCAGATTCGCTGGCGGCTTTTTTGGGGGGATTCTTTCCAAACTTCAGATTGAGCGCGTCCCTTCCTCCGCCAGCGGCTTCAGAAAACCAAAAAAATAAAAATAAAAGGCGGGGGACGCGAATTTCATGGGGAATGACTCTAGCACAGTTTTTTGAGAGCGTCACGCCAGATTTTTTTGGCGTGACGCCCCCATTTAACGCATCAAGCCGTGCCGCCGACCGTCAGGCCTTCCATGCGGACCGTCGGCATGCCCACCCCGACCGGCACGCTCTGGCCGTCCTTGCCGCAGGTGCCGACGCCGGAATCCAGCTGCAGATCGTTGCCGATCATGGTCACGCGGTTCATGGCGTCGGGGCCGTTGCCGATGAGGGTTGCGCCCTTGACTGGGTAGGTGACCTTGCCGTCCTCGATCATGTAGGCCTCGGACGCCGAGAACACGAACTTGCCGTTGGTGATGTCGACCTGGCCGCCGCCGAAATTGACGGCATACAGGCCCCGCTTGACCGAGGCCACGATTTCATCGGCAGGCTTGTCGCCGGCCAGCATGTACGTGTTGGTCATGCGCGGCATGGGCAGGTGCGCGAACGACTCGCGGCGGCCGTTGCCGGTTGCGGCGGTTTTCATCAGGCGGGCATTGAGCGTGTCCTGCATGTAGCCGCGCAGGATGCCGTCTTCGATCAGCACATTGCGCTGGGTGGCATTGCCCTCGTCGTCGATGTTGAGCGATCCGCGGCGATCCGGAATGGTGCCGTCGTCGACCACGGTGACGCCCTTGGACGCCACGCGCTCGCCGATGCGTCCGGAAAACACGCTGGACCCCTTGCGGTTGAAGTCGCCTTCCAGGCCGTGACCGACGGCTTCGTGCAGCAGGATGCCCGGCCAGCCCGACCCCAGGACCACCGTCATTTCGCCGGCCGGCGCCGGACGCGCTTCCAGGTTGACCAGCGCCTCGTGCACCGCGCGCTCGACATAGCCCTGCAGCATCTCGTCGGTGAAGTAAGCCAGACCCAGGCGGCCGCCGCCGCCGGCGTGACCCATTTCACGGCGGCCATTGCGTTCGGCAATCACGGTCAGCGACAGGCGCACCAGCGGACGCACGTCCGCGGCCAGACGGCCATCGCTGCCCGCAACCAGCACCACGTCATATTCCGCGCCCAGGCCCGCCATGACCTGGATCACATGGGGATCGCGCGCCCGCGCCATGTGTTCGACGCGTTCGAGCAGCGCGACCTTTTCGGGCGCGCTGAGGCTGGCGACGGGATCGATGTCCGCATAGAGGCTGCGGCCGATCTCGGCCTCGACCTGGGCGGCGACCTTGACCTTGCCTGCGCCGCGGCGGGCAATACCGCGCACGGCATGCGCCGACGACAGCAGCGCCTCGGGCGACAGCGAATCCGAATACGCGAACGCGGTCTTTTCACCGCTGACCGCGCGCACGCCCACGCCTTGGCTGATCGAGAAACTGCCCGTCTTCACGATCCCTTCTTCCAGGCTCCAGCCTTCACTGCGCGTGTACTGGAAGTACAGGTCGGCGTAATCGACCTTGTGGGTGAAGATTTCACCCAGTGCCCGCGCCATGTCCGCTTCGGTCAGACCCCAGGGGTCGAGCAGAAGGGATTTGGCGGTGGCCAGGGAAGCAATGGCGGGATCGATGATTTTCATAGGCTCAGTTCAGGAACGGCACCGGGGCCGTGCATGCGCGTCGTGGCGCTCAAGACCGTATCGTACCGCCGACACGGGCCCGGCGTCCCGGCAAACGCCAAAAGTCGCGGCTTACCGCAGCGGCAAATGCGGGACAAAATGGTCTCGCATTATCTTGCCGCCATAGATGGAGACGGCATACTGGGTATCAAGTTAAGTACCCAATTACCTATCAAGTTAAGCAATTGTGCTCAGACCGAATCGCAAGACTGGCACTTTTCGTGTTGTCGTATGACCTGACGGCTAAATGAAAACTCGGGGACGGAACACCATGGCGCCCGGGTATATCACCGCAGGTGGGATGCAACGCCATAATGTATGGCACCTGCTTTCGCGACGATTTTCCGCCTGAAGAAAATTGCGGGCATTTGACGCGCATTGCACGCGCAATCGTCCAGAGGATGATCGGGCATGCAAGCCGGCCGATCGCACGCCAGGCGCGGCTTTGCAAGGTTGTCCGACAATTGGCGGCCCGTATCGCCCGCCCGTAAACCAAGCAAGCGCATGTTTCAGTTTGTCCCAAATTTAAGATTTTCCGTCCTAACTGATGGAAATTGCGGCCAGCCGCAAAGCGGAGAGCCGGTGGCGCTTTTGATACAAAGTAATTAGTCCGACAATTGAGATACCACCTCGTAAATTCTGTATTATGCGAGGCACAACAATTAAACATAACTTCGCCGGCGATTAAAGCAGTTCCATAATCAGGAATAAACATGGCCCGAGAAACCTACGCAGCTCTGCAAGCAAAGATCGAAAAGGAAATCAACAAGCTCCAGAAGAAGGCGGAAATCCTTCAGACGAAGCGCCGCAAGCCGGTCATCACCTCCATCATCACGTCGATGCGCGAGTACGACATTACGCCTGACGAGATCATCGCCGCCTACGGCGCAGGCAAGCCCGCGCGCGCCGCCACGAGTGGCCGCCGCAAGGCCAGCGGCCCCGCCCGCGCAGCCGGCGCCGCCAAGCGCGCCGTGGCACCCAAGTACCGCCATCCGCAAACCGGAGAAACCTGGAGCGGCCGCGGCAAGGCGCCGCGCTGGCTCGCCGCTGAAGAAGCCGGCGGCGCCACCCGCGAGAGTTTTCTTATCAAGGAATAAAACCTATTCTTCAGTAAGAAAAAAAGCGGCGCACCATGATGGTGCGCCGCTTTTTTTATTTTAAGCAGGGGCCGCGAGGCGCCTGCTTTCGTCAACGTGCGGGGAATTGAATCTCGCGCTCAGCGCCATTATTGCCTGGGAAATTGTCGAATATGGCACGCACCAGATAGGGCATGGTGCGAATCAAATCGTCACGCTCGCTCAATATGAACGCCGTCGAGCGGTAAACTTCCGCGCCGCCGTTCTGGGTATCACGAATGAAGAGCGAGAGGGAATTGCGCTGGACGACCATGGGCACGTCCACCCAGTCAGGCCCCCAGAATCCCGCGCCCATGCCCCATGGTCCGGGCCCATAGAAGCCGCCGTAGCCGCCGTAGAAATACGGGTCGTACGGACGGCGCACCATCACTTGCGTCTGGCTCGTGCCATAGCGGAACGACACCTCGAACCGACCCTTCACGCCAGGGCGCGCCTCGACCAGTCCCGTGGCCCCGATCCCCGCGCGCACCATATCCTGAAATGACTGATATTCCAGATTATTGATTTGGGATGGGTCGGCTGGAACAAACTGGTAGGTCTGGCCCTCGACACCGGTTGGCCATTGCTGAAACGACGTCACGCGGGCGGAGACGGTGGGCGCGGCGCAGCCCGTCAGCATCATGGCTGCCAGCACCGAAAAAATACCGGCCCATCGGCCAAGACTGCTGAGCCAAGACATCCTGGACATTTGAGACTCCTGTTCGCGCGACGGCGCCATCATAACGAGCTTTGACATAAGCGCTTGCCAAAAGTTTTCAGGCTAGCCCGTACGCCCAAGGTACCGCTCAACCGCCAGCCACTACAATAGCCTTCTTGTTCATACAGGACTGCAAATCCCCATGCGCACCGACACGCCCGTTACCGTATACCGCAAGGATTACCAGCCCTACCCCTACGAAATTCCTGAAGTCGCCCTCGCCTTCGATCTCGCGCCCGACGCGACCGAAGTGCGTTGCACGATGCACGTGCAGCGCAGGCAAGACGCCAGCGCTGACGCCGCCCTGATCCTGGATGGAGAAGAGCTGGAACTCGTGTCGGTAGGCGTGAATGGCGAGCCGCTGCCCGCGGCCAGCTACCAGTTGACCGAACACACGCTAACGCTGCGCGGCCTGCCTGCCGATGCGACCGTTGAAATCGTCAGCCGCTGCAAGCCTTCCGCCAATTCCACGCTGATGGGCCTGTATGTGTCAGGCGGAAATTTCTTCACGCAATGCGAGGCCGAGGGCTTCCGGCGCATTACCTGGTTTGCCGATCGTCCCGACGTCATGTCGCGCTACCGCGTGACGCTGCGTGCGCAGCCCGAGTATCCCGTGCTGCTGTCCAACGGCAACCTGATCGCCTCGCGCCAATTGCCCGACGGCCGCAATGAAGTCGAGTGGGAAGATCCGTTCCCCAAGCCCTGCTACTTGTTCGCCCTGGTCGCGGGCAACCTGACGCATCGCGAAACCACGGTCAAGACGGTCAGCGGCCGGGACGTGCTGCTGCAGGTCTACAGCGACCCCGGCTCCGAAACCAAAACCGAATGGGCACTGGATTCCCTGGTGCGTTCCTTGCGCTGGGACGAGAGCCGCTTTGGTCTCGAACTGGATCTGGACCGCTTCATGATCGTGGCCGTCCATGACTTCAATATGGGAGCCATGGAAAACAAGGGCCTGAATATCTTCAATGCGGCCTACGTGCTGGCCGACGCCGAAACTGCCACCGACGCCAACTACGAAGGCATCGAGTCGGTCATCGGGCATGAATACTTCCACAATTGGACCGGCAACCGCGTCACCTGCCGCGACTGGTTCCAGCTGAGCCTGAAGGAAGGTCTCACGGTCTTTCGCGATCAGGAATTCAGCGCCGACATGATGGCCCGCGACATGGACGCGGCCGCCGCGGCCAGCGCCCGCGCCGTCAAGCGCATCGACGACGTCGTGGCGTTGCGCGCCGCGCAGTTCCCGGAAGACGCCGGCCCCATGGCACATCCGATCCGCCCCGAGAGCTACCAGGAGATCGGCAACTTCTACACGGCCACCGTGTACGAGAAAGGCGCCGAGGTCATCCGCATGCAGCACACGCTGCTGGGCGAGGCCGGTTTCCGCGAAGGCATGGACGAATACTTCCGCCGCCACGACGGCCAGGCCGTCACGTGCGACGACTTCGTCGCCGCGATGGAATCCGTCTACGTCAAGCAGCACCCGGGACGCGACCTGTCCGTGTTCCGCCGCTGGTACCGGCAGGCCGGCACGCCGCGCGTCACGGTCAGGCTCGACCACGACGCGGCCACCCGCCGCTGCACGGTGACGCTTACCCAGGCCTGCCCGCCGGTCGGCGTCGAAAAGAAGGCCGGCCCCGACTACGTGAAGGCGCCCTTCCACATTCCGTTTGCGATCGGCTTGCTGGACCGTGAGGGCAACGCGCTGCCGCTGCGTCAGGACGGCGCGGTCGTGGACACCGCCCTGCTGGAACTGACCGCGCAAAGCCAGCAATGGGTGTTCGAAGACATCGCCGACCGCCCCGTGCCCTCGCTGCTGCGCGACTTCTCGGCGCCGGTCATCGTGGACTACGACTGGTCCAACGAGGAACTGGCGCTGCTGTCCGCGCACGATGGCAATCCGTTCGCACGCTGGGAAGCCGGCCAGGAACTGGCCACCCGCCAGATTCTTGCATTGGCCGACGCCAGCCAGGCGGGCCGCCCGCTGCAGGCCGATGCCGCCTTCATCGAAGCCTGGCGCGCGTTGCTGACCGATCCCGCCCTGGACGCCGCGTACCGTGCGCGCGCATTGGCGCTGCCTTCGGAAAAGACGCTGGCCGAGCGCATGCAGCGGGTCGATCCGCCTGCCCTGGCCGTGGCGCGCGATTTCCTTCGCGCCGAACTCGGCCGTCAGCTCCATGCCGAATTCCGCCGCGCCTTCGACGAGAACCAGACGCCGGGCGAATATAGCCCCGCGCCGATTCCCGCCGGCATGCGCGCATTGAAGAACCTGGCGCTCAGCCACCTGATGGCCGCTGGCGAACCCGAAGCCCAGCGCCTTGCCGAAGCGCAGTACGCCACCGCCGGCAACATGACCGACAGCATGGCCGCTCTGGCCGCCTTGATCAACTTCGGGCAAGGCGACTACCCGAAAGAGGCGCTGGCCGCTTTCTACACCAAATGGAGCGCCAATCCGCTGGTGGTGGACAAATGGTTCGCGCTGCAGGCCACCGCCCGCTCGACCACGGTGCAGACCGCCCGCGAGCTGATGAAGCACCCGGCATTCACGCTGCGCAACCCGAACCGCGCCCGCGCGCTGATCTTCCAGTTCTGCCTCAACAATGCCCGCGGCATGCACCAGCCGGACGGCTCGGGCTACACGTTCTGGGCGGAGCAGGTGCTGGCATTGGACGCGCTCAATCCGGAGATCGCCGCGCGGCTGGCGCGTGCGCTGGACAACTGGTCTCGCTTCGTCCCGGCGCTGCGCGCCCCCATGCAGGCCGCGCTTGAAAAGGTGCGCCAGCACGACGGCCTGTCGCGCAACGTCCAGGAAATCGTATCCAAGGCTTTAGAATTCGCTGCATAGGGAGATCCTTTTGAAACGTAAAACACTCACTCAATACCTGGTGGAGCAGCAACGCTCCGCCCAAGCCCTGGCGCCGGAAGTGCGCCTGCTCATCGAAGTCGTGGCGCGCGCCTGCAAGGCCATCAGCCACGCGGTCAGCAAGGGCGCGCTGGGCGGCGTTCTGGGCAGCCTGGAAAGCGAGAATGTCCAGGGCGAAGTCCAGAAGAAGCTCGACGTGCTGTCCAACGAGATCCTGCTGGAAGCCAATGAATGGGGCGGCCACCTGGCGGCCATGGCGTCGGAAGAGATGGAAACCATCCATCTGATCCCGAACCGCTACCCCAAGGGCGAATACCTGCTGCTGTTCGATCCGCTCGATGGCTCGTCGAACATCGACGTGAACGTCTCCATCGGCACCATCTTCTCGGTGCTGCACGCGCCGCACGACGTGTCGGGCGCGCCCGTCTGCGAAGCCGACTTCCTGCAACCGGGCAACAAGCAGGTGGTGGCCGGTTACGCGGTGTACGGTCCGCAGACGATGCTTGTGCTGACCATCGGCAACGGCGTCGTGGGTTTCACGCTGGATCGCGAAATGGGCTCGTGGGTGCTCACGCACGAGAACATCCGCGTGCCGGAAGACACCAAGGAATTCGCCATCAACATGTCGAACAAGCGCCACTGGGCTGCCCCGGTCAAGCGCTACATCGACGACTGCCTGGCCGGCTCGACCGGCCCGCTCGGCAAGGACTTCAACATGCGCTGGATCGCCTCGATGGTGGCCGACGTGCATCGCATCCTGACCCGCGGCGGCATCTTCATGTACCCGTGGGATGCGCGCGAGCCGGGCAAGGCTGGCAAGCTGCGCCTGATGTATGAAGCCAATCCCATGAGCTTCCTGATCGAACAGGCCGGCGGCGCGGCCATCAACGGCGTCCAGCGCATCATGGACATCCAGCCTGACACGCTGCACCAGCGCGTGAGCGTCATCCTGGGCTCGAAGAACGAAGTCGAACGCGTGGGCCGCTATCACGCCGAGGACGCGGGCAAGTAAGACACCCGCCGCGCGTTCGGCGCGCCAATGCAAAAGCCCCCGGCCATCATGGCCGGGGGCTTTTTTTCAAGGGTACAGGCAAGCAGGGGGTGCGTTACTTGACCTCTTCGATGGACTTCACGTCGTCCTTGTTGATCTGCATTTTCTTGCCGTTCTGTTCGTATTCATACATGCCCGACTTCTTGTCGTATTCGGGCTCGTCGGGCGCTACGGTCGAAGATCCGTCGCGTTGGTGAATAACCGAGGGCGACGAGCATCCGGCCAGCACACCAACGCCGGTCATCACCAGGGCCAACGTCATGGTCTTCAGCTTCATGGTTGTGTTCTCCGAGTGTTGAATGGGTGATTTCACTCTATCCGAATCGCTCCCCGAAATCGTGTCGGGTTGTCGGCAAAATGCATAAGAACGTAATCGTCCCCGACCCCAATAATGAAAAACCCCTCGCAGGACGCGCCTGGGAGGGGTTGCAACCGTACACAAGCGGCAATCGTGCTTACACCTTGGCGTGTGTCTCGATGAAACGACGTACGGCGGCCTCGCTGCAGTCCATGACTTCGACGCGTTGCGGCAGCGATTCCAGGTCTGCGAGGTTGCCCGGCGGCGTGGCCGGACGGCCAAGCGCTTCCTCGATGGTCTCGGAGAACTTGGCCGGCAGCGCGGTTTCCAGCACGAGCATGGGAACGCCCGGCTCGACAAATTCGCGCGCGACCTTCACGCCGTCGGCGGTGTGCGGGTCGACCAGCACGCCGGTGGCGTCGTAGACGGCGCGGATCGTGGCCAGGCGATCCGTATGCGAGCTGGCGCCCGACACGAAGCCATAACGCGACTCGAACTGGTCCTTCATGTCCGACAGATCGAACGCGCCGTCGCGAGCCATCGTCGTCCACAATTCCTTCACGCGGTCGGTGTCGCGGCCCGTCAGGTCGAACACGAAGCGCTCGAAGTTCGACGCGCGCGAAATGTCCATCGAGGGGCTGGACGTGGCGTACGTCTGCGCAGCCGCGCGCGGACGATACACGCCGGTGCGGAAGAACTCCTCCAGCACGTTGTTCTCGTTCGTGGCAAGCACGAGGCGGCGGATGGGCAAACCCATGCTGCGGGCGATGTGGCCCGACAGGATGTTGCCGAAATTGCCCGACGGCACGGCGAACGACACTTCTTGTTCCGCGCGCTCGGTGGCGCGCAGCCAGCCATGGAAGTAGTAGACGACCTGGGCGGCGATACGGGCCCAGTTGATCGAATTGACGGCGCCCAGACGGTACTTCGTCTTGAAGGCCAGATCGCCGGCTAGCGCCTTGACGATGTCCTGCGCTTCGTCGAAGACCCCGCGCACGGCGATGTTGTGGATGTTCTCGTCTTGCAGCGAGTACATCTGCGCGCGCTGGAAGGCGCTCATGCGGCCGTGGGGCGACAGCATGAACACCGCCACGCCCTTCTTGCCGCGCAGCGCGTATTCAGCGGCCGAGCCCGTGTCGCCGGAGGTGGCGCCCACGATGTTCAGCGTGGTGCCGCGCTTGGAGAGCACGTATTCAAAGACCTGGCCCAGGAACTGCATGGCCATGTCCTTGAACGCCAGCGTGGGACCTTCGGACAGGCCCAGCAGCGACAGCCCGCCATCGAGCGGACGCAGCGGAACGATGTCCTCGCTGTTGAAGATCTGCGGCGTGTAGGCGGCACGGGTCAGACGGCGCAGGTCGTCCGAGGGGATGTCCGTGGCAAACAACGACAGCACTTCGAAGGCCAGATCGGCATACGACAGGCCGCGCCACGATTCCAGCGTTTCCGCGGAAACCTGCGGCAGCGTCTGCGGCACCGCCAGCCCGCCGTCGGGCGCCAGGCCTTCGAGCAGGATGTCGGAGAATTCGAGCGGGGCCATGCCGCCGCGCGTAGAGATGTATTTCATGTCAATTGCTCCACGATGCACCGGGCGCCCCCGATCACGTCAGGTTCTCCACGCGCAGGCGCGTCACCTTGGACCGCACGAACGGCAGCGACTCGATGCGCTCGATGGCCTGATTGACGTTGCCTTCGACGGCTTCGTGCGTGAGGAAGATGATGTCGGCGCCGCCGATGTGCGACGGCTGCTGGATCATCGAACCGATGGAAATGCCGCGGTCGGCCAGGATGCGGGCGATGTCCGCCAGCACGCCGGGCTGATCGTCCACGCGCAGACGCAGGTAGTACGACGTGCTGACCTGTTCGATCGGCAGGATCGGGGTGTCCGACATGGCGTCCGGCTGGAAGGCCAGGTGCGGCACGCGGTTGCCCGGATCGGCGGTGTGCAGGCGCGTCACGTCGACCAGGTCGGCCACGACGGCCGAGGCGGTGGGCTCTTCGCCCGCGCCCTGCCCGTAGTACAGCGTCGGGCCGACGGCGTCGCCCTTGACCAGCACCGCGTTCATCGCGCCTTCGACATTGGCCAGCAGGCGCTCGGACGGCACCAGCGCCGGATGCACGCGCAGCTCGATGCCGTCGGGGCGGCGCTTGGTGATGCCCAGCAGCTTGATGCGATAGCCCAGGCGCTCGGCGTGTTCGATGTCTTCGGCGGCCAGTTGCGAAATGCCTTCGATGTGGGCGCGGTCGAATTGCACCGGCACGCCGAATGCCAGCGAGGCCAGCAGCGTCAGCTTGTGCGCCGCGTCCACGCCTTCCACGTCGAACGTGGGGTCGGCTTCGGCGTAGCCCAGGCGCTGCGCTTCCGCCAGCACGTCAGCAAACGGCAGCCCGCGCGAGCGCATTTCGGACAGGATGAAATTGGTGGTGCCGTTGATGATGCCGGCCACCCACTGGATGCGGTTGGCAGTCAGGCCTTCGCGGATCGCCTTGATGATAGGGATGCCGCCCGCGACGGCGGCCTCGAAGTTCACCATCACGCCGCGTTCGGACGCGGCGGCGAAGATCTCGTTGCCATGCTTGGCCAGCAAGGCCTTGTTGGCCGTGACCACATGCTTGCCGTTGGCGATGGCTTCGAGCACCAGCTCGCGCGCCAGCGTGTCGCCGCCGATCAGTTCCACGACGATGTCGATGTCGGGATCGCGCACCAGCGCGTGCACATCGGTGTCGACCAGGATGGAGTCGCCCACGCGGGCGCGCGCCTTTTCCACGTCGCGCACGGCGGCGCGGGTGACTTCAATGCGGCGGCCAGCGCGGCGGGCGATTTCCTCGGCGTTGCGGGACAGCACGGTCCACGTGCCGCCGCCAACCACGCCAAGACCAAGCAGACCCACCTTCATGGGTTTCATCGCGCCGCCCTCTGCGGGCGGGCGTTGAGGGGAATTCATTTCACTTCTCCATAATCCTGTGCATGAAGCTGTTGCCACCCGATCGCGATGCCGCGGATCCGGCTCCGCCGGTCCGCAGGCATGCCCCCTCAGAGGGGGAAGCGCGCAGCGCTGCGGGGGTGGGCGTCCATCACTTCAGCAATCCGTCCTTGCGGAACATATCTTTGATGCCGCGCACCGCTTGACGCGTGCGCTGCTCGTTTTCGATAAGTGCGAAGCGCACGTATTCGTCGCCATACTCGCCGAAGCCGATCCCGGGGGACACGGCCACTTTCGCATCCGACAGGACACGCTTGGCAAATTCCAAAGAGCCCATCGCCCGGTAGGGTTCGGGGATCTGCGCCCAGATGTACATGGACGCCTTGGGAATCTCCACATTCCAACCTGCTTCATGCAGGCCGCGCACGAGCACGTCGCGGCGGCTCTGGTATTGCGCCACGATTTCGCTCACGCAGTCCTGCGGGCCGTCCAGCGCGGCGATGGACGCCACCTGGATCGGCGTAAACGTGCCGTAGTCGTGATAGCTCTTGATGCGAGCCAGCGCGTTGACCAGCTCGCGGTTGCCGACCATGTAGCCGATGCGCCAGCCGGCCATGTTGTAGCTCTTGCTCATCGTGAAGAACTCGACGGCGACGTCGCGCGCGCCGGGCACCTGCATGATGGACGGCGCCACATAACCGTCGAACGTGATGTCGGCATACGCCAGGTCATGCACGACGAGAATGTCGTGTTCCTTGGCAAGCGCCACCACGCGCTCGAAGAACGACAGGTCCACGCACTGCGCGGTCGGGTTGCTGGGAAAGCCCAGCACCATCATCTTGGGTTTCGGGATGGATTCGCGCACGGCGCGTTCCAGTTCCTCGAAGAAGTCGACGCCCGGCGTCATGCGCACGGAACGGATGTTGGCGCCCGCGATGACGGCGCCGTAGATGTGGATCGGGTAGCTGGGATTGGGCACCAGCACGGTGTCGCCGCGGTCCAGCGTGGCCAGCATCAGGTGCGCCAGGCCTTCCTTGGAGCCGATGGTGACGATGGCCTCGGAGTCCGGATCGAACTCGACCGCATAGCGGCGCTGGTACCAGTCGCAGATCGCCTTGCGCAGGCGCGGGATGCCCTTGGACACCGAATAGCCGTGGGTGGTGGGACGCGTGGTCGCCTCCACCATCTTGTCGACGATGTGCTTGGGCGTCGCCCCATCCGGATTGCCCATCGACATGTCGATGATGTCTTCGCCACGCCGACGCGCCGCCATCTTGAGCTCGCCGGTAATGTTGAAAACGTACGGGGGCAAACGCTCG
Organism: Achromobacter sp. SLBN-14; assembly: GCF_006715415.1. NCBI lineage: Bacteria > Pseudomonadati > Pseudomonadota > Betaproteobacteria > Burkholderiales > Alcaligenaceae > Achromobacter > Achromobacter sp. SLBN-14. The sequence goes on from NZ_VFNE01000001.1 coordinate 656,844, forward strand.
ATGCGAGAGAACTTCCTCATGATGGGAATCCTTAGGGGCGAAAAGGCAAAAAGACCAGGGCGCGGTCGCGCGAAGGGGAAAGGGGCTCTGAGCCGCGCCAGCTCACGATTGCAGCGCAGCAAAACCCTGTAATCTAGCGCAACGACGCCTTGGCGGCAAATGGGGCAAAAAAGCCCCTTTTTCCCCGTGGATACGTTGCAACATGCAGCGTGTCCGATGCGCTATTATCAAGCACGTAAAGCCGGAGTTTTTATTGAAGCTGCATACCGATCCTGCGACGGCCGCTCTAAACACTGTCACCGCCTACGGCGATGGCTACATCGAGGTCAACCAGGTACGTTTTTCCTCTTCGGTCGCTTTCGGCCCCGAAGGCGAAGTGACCATCTGGCCTGTTGAGTCGACGGCCGACATTACCTCCTCCCTCTTGCTCCTGGCAGCCGGATTGTCCGAGCCCGCCCGCAATCCCCTGGATTTTCTGGATGCCCCGGAAGCCGCGCCCAGCCGCCCGGCCAACGCCCCCGAAGTCCTGCTGGTGGGCACCGGCGGAAAGCAACAGTTCCTGCGTCCCGACGTGCTGCGTCCCCTTTTGGCGATCGGCATCGGCGTTGAAACCATGGACACCCACGCTGCCTCGCGCACCTACAACATCCTGATGGCTGAAGGCCGGCGCGTGGTCGTCGCCCTCATCCCTCCCCACGGAGCCACGAATTAATGACGCCGAGCATAGGCAAACCCGCCCCGTTGTTCACCGCCGAAAGCACGATCGGCCCCATCAGCCTCGAGCAATGCCAGGGGCGGGCCGTGATCCTGTATTTCTACCCCAAGGACAACACGCCCGGCTGCACCACCGAAAGCCAGGATTTCCGCGATCTGCACGCCGACTTCCTATCGGCCAGCGCAATCGTGATCGGCATCTCGCGCGACTCGCTGAAGTCGCACGAGAATTTCAAGGCCAAGTACGAGCTTCCTTTCCCTCTCATCTCCGACGCCGACGAAACCGTCTGCAATCTGTTCGGCGTCATCAAGCAGAAGAACATGTATGGAAAGCAGGTGCGCGGCATCGAACGCAGCACCTTCTTGATCGACGCCTATGGCGTGCTGGTGCAGGAGTGGCGCGGGGTGAAGGTCCCGGGCCACGCCAAGGAAGTCCTGCAAGCCGCCAAAAGCATCGGTTAGCCGCACAGGAAACCCGTCAGGCGCTATAGCCGGCCCAAACAGGAGAGTGACGCATATGCCGCTTCCGAAGTTGCCTACCCGCCCCGCAGCCATCCTGACCTTCCCCTCGGGCGAATCCGCCCGGGCGCAGGCCCGCACCACCAAGACTGCCGCTGCGCGGTCCAACACCCAGGCAGCCCTCGCCGAAGACGAGGACGAACTGCTGGTACAGCCAGAACTTGAAGGCCTGGCGGCGCCGGCACGCAAGGCCCACACGCCGTCGCCCGCTCACCAGGCGCCGCCCCCCGCCGCGCCGGCCGCTCGCGCCCCGGCGCGCCAGCAGGCCAAGGCTGCGCCCGCCCCCGCCAAGCGCGGCAAGGCGCGCGCCCAGAATGAACCTCGCAAGCTGTTCGTGCTGGACACGAACGTGCTGCTGCATGATCCCAGTTCGCTCTTCCGCTTCGAAGAGCACGACATCTTCCTGCCGATGATGACGCTGGAAGAACTGGACCACCAGAAAAAGGGCATGTCGGAAGTCGCGCGCAACGCGCGTCAGGTCAGCCGGTCGCTCGATTCGCTGGTGCAGGACGCCACGCACCTGGACGAAGGCCTTGAGCTGGCCAAGCTGGGCAACAAGGATGCCACGGGCCGCCTGATGTTCCAGACCACGGCCATCCACAGCACCCTGCCCTCGGACTTGCCGATGGGCAAGGCCGACAACCAGATCCTGGGTGTGGTGCGCGCCCTGCAGGAAAAATACCCGCAGCGCGAGGTCGTGCTGGTGTCCAAGGACATCAACATGCGCCTGAAGGCGCGCGCGCTGGGCATGGCCGCCGAAGACTACTTCAACGACCATGTCCTCGAAGACTCCGACCTGATGTACTCGGGCGTGATGCAGTTGCCCGAAGACTTCTGGAACAAGCACGGCAAGGACGTCGAATCCTGGCAACAGGGCGGCACCACCTTCTACCGCATCCACGGCCCGCTGTGCTCGCAATTCGTGGTCAATCAGTTCGTCTACTTCGAAGGCCAGATGCCGCTGTACGCGCAAGTGCGCGAAGTCAGCGGCAAGATGGCGGTGCTGGCCACCCTGCGCGACTACACCCACGGCAAGAACAACGTCTGGGGCATCACGGCGCGCAATCGCGAGCAGAATTTCGCCATGAACCTGCTGATGAACCCGGAATGCGATTTCGTGTCGCTGCTGGGCCAGGCCGGCACGGGCAAGACGCTGCTGGCGCTGGCGGCGGGCATCACGCAGGTGCTGGAAACCAAGCGCTACACCGAGATCATCATGACGCGCGTCACGGTGCCCGTCGGTGAAGACATTGGTTTCCTGCCCGGCACCGAAGAGGAAAAGATGCTGCCCTGGATGGGCGCGCTGGAAGACAACCTCGACGTGCTGAACATGGGCGAAGGCGAAGGCAACGGGGACTGGGGCCGCGCGGCCACCATGGACCTCATCCGCTCGCGCATCAAGGTCAAATCCCTGAACTTCATGCGTGGCCGCACCTTCCTGAACAAGTACCTCATCATCGACGAGGCGCAAAACCTGACGCCCAAGCAGATGAAGACGCTGGTGACCCGTGCGGGCCCTGGCACGAAGGTGATCTGCCTGGGCAACATCGCGCAGATCGACACGCCCTACCTGACGGAAGGCAGTTCGGGCCTGACCTTTGTGGTCGACCGCTTCAAGGGCTGGCCGCACTCGGGCCACGTCACGCTGCAACGCGGCGAGCGCTCCCGCCTGGCCGACTACGCAGGCGACGTGCTCTAGGCTTGTTCTAGCAACGGCAAACAAAAAGCCCCTTGATCGCTCAAGGGGCTTTTTTTCACTACCGCGCGCCGATTATTTGTCGGCTGCGTTGGTGATGGCATTGCCTGCCCGGGACATGTCCTTGCCCATGCCGGCGACGGTATTGCAACCGGCCAGCACGAAGCCGAACACGACAAAGGCAGTCAGCACAATCTTGCCGCGCATGCTGTGACTCCAAAATGAAAAAATGAAAGCGCCTGTGCTCAGGCGATCTGCACGCGCAGTTCGCCCAGGCCTTCGACGCCGCCAGTGATCACGTCACCTTGGCGCACGGCGCCCACGCCCTCGGGCGTGCCGGTGAAGATGATGTCGCCGGGCTGCAGTTCAAACAGGCCCGACAGATACGAAATGCTTTCCGGAATATTCCACAGCATCTGCGAAATGTCGCTGGATTGCTTGCGCTCGCCGTTGACGTCCAGCCAGATGGCGCCCTTGTCGAGCGTGCCGACCACGCTGCGCGGATGGATCGGGCCCAGCGGCGCCGACTGGTCGAAGGCCTTGCCGATTTCCCAGGGGCGGCCCTGCTTCTTCATTTCGCCTTGCAGGTCGCGGCGGGTCATGTCCAGACCCAGCGCATAGCCCCACACGCATTCGTTGGCCTGGTCGACGGGGATATCGCGGCCGCCCTTGCCCAGCACCACGACCAGCTCCATCTCGTAGTGCAGATTGGAAGTCTTGGGCGGATAAGGCATCTTGCCGGTTTCGCCGTCGGCCACGAACAGCACCGCGTCAGCGGGCTTGCAGAAGAAGAACGGATCTTCACGGCCCGTAAAACCCATTTCCTTGGCATGTTCGGCGTAATTGCGGCCGACGCAATAGACGCGGCGCACGGGGAACAGCGCGGCGCTGCCGGCAACGGGGACCGCGACGGGCGGCTGGGGAGGCAAAACGTAGTCCATGAGCTATCAACCTATGACAAATACGTGACCGGAATATCCGGGAAAAATGTTACCCCGACGCCGCGCGCGCTTGGCATGCCCTGTGCCCCCGCGATGGGGCGTTGTTGTTGTTGGGCGGCCGGGCGTTTGAAAAAGCACTCGCGAGTGTAGCCCTTTCTACGGCCAATGCGAGGACCGCACGGAACGGGCGCCTGCAAGACAACGGCGCGGCGGCGACAGGCCACGGGCCGTCGCGGCCGCGCCGCCGGTAGGCGCCGGCCGGCAAGATGCCGGCTGGCGTGTAGCCCGATCAGCCCTTGGTGTAACGCTCGGCGCTGCGCACGATTTCTTCGTGAGCGGCGTCCACGCCCTTCCAGCCCTTGACCTTGACCCACTTGCCCTTTTCCAGGTCCTTGTAGTGCTCGAAGAAATGCTGGATGCGGGAGATGTCTTCCGCGGGCAGATCCTCGTAGGACTTGATGTTGCGGTACGGGGGGTACAGCTTTTCGATCGGCACGGCCAGCAGCTTGGCGTCGCCGCCCGACTCGTCGTCCATTTCCAGCACGCCGATGGCGCGGCAGCGCACGACGGCGCCGATCTGGATGGGGAACGGGGTCAGGACCAGGACGTCGGCGGGGTCGCCGTCTTCGGACAGGGTCTGGGGGATGTAGCCGTAGTTGCACGGATAGTGCATGGCCGTCAGCATGAAGCGGTCAACGAAGATTGCACCGGAATCCTTGTCGACCTCGTACTTTACCGGGTCGGCGTTCATGGGGATTTCGATGATGACGTTGAAGTCTTCCGGCAGCTTCTTGCCAGGGGAGACGCGATCAAGACTCATGGTTCAACCTTGTTTGTCTGAAAGGATATTCAAATCGAGCCGTCGTCCTTGAACGGCGGCTTGGTGGTGGGCACGGGCGCCGCGGGCGGCGCAGGCTTGGGGGCCGGCGCGGCAGGGGCCGGCGCATACGTGGGCACGGGCTCGTCGAACGCCGCAGCAGGAATGGGCGCGCTGTCGAAGTATTCGTCGATGTCGGACGTTCCGCGAGCCAGCGGCGCGTCTTCGGGCGCCAGGGCGCGGTCTTGCTGCGCCTTGCTGGCGCGGGCATCCGGATCCAGTACGTAGTCCGACGCCGATGCGGCAGCCGGCGGCAAGGCCGGGTAATCGCCACCGGTGTCCGCATCGCTGTCCGTGTCCGACAGGCCGACGGCATAGCCGCCTTCGGCATCCACGCGATACGGGTCCGAGCCGGTGTCCGCAGCGGGAAGCGCCGCATCCGAGGCCAGCACCGGCAACGCCATGCTGGCGGCCGTGGCCAGGCGCCAGTGGCGCACGGCATCGACCGGCCGGTCCAGACGATCGTACAGACTGCCCAGCAGCGCGTGCGTCTGCGCATCGCTGCGGCGGGCCAGGCTGCGCAAGAGGTAGCGTTCGGCCTGCCCCCAGAGCTGGCCATTCAGGCACAGCATGCCCAGGGCGGTCAGGAGGTCGGGATCGGTCGGGCGTTGATGCAGCCAGGTCTCGGCCTTGGCCAGGCGCCGCGACACCTGGTCGGCTTCGCAGCGGGCGTAGGCCGCCACCAGGGCGGGATTGAACTTGACCGCGATGGCCGATTCCAGGACGCGCGCCGCTTCGTTGGGCTCGCCGGCGGCTTCGAATGCCGCGGCACCCGCCAGGGCGATTTCCGGGAGCAGGCGCTCTTCGGCCTTGAGGTCTTTCCAGATGGGACGCCAGGCATCGTTGGCCGCGGCGGCACGCAAGCGCGCGGCGCCCGCGGCATCGATCAGGACGTCGGCTTCGGGTCGGCCCAGCGCATTGCGGCGCGACAGTCCGCGCGCCAGCGTGAAAACCTGTTCCTGATGATTCAGGGCCGTGTGCGCCCGCAGCAGCAGGCGCATGGTGTGCAAATGACGGGCGCCGCCGTCGGCCAGCGGGCCCAGCACGGTCAGTGCGCGTTCAGCGCGGCCCTGATCGAGCAGCATGTCGGCCGAGACGGTGGCGGTGGCTTCAATGAGGCCGGGCTCGGTGCCGGCCTGCTCTTGCGCGTTGGCCAGCAGACGGTCGCGCCGGTCGAATTGGCCCAGGCCATGCGCGGCACGTGCAGCCGACAGGGCTGCCAGCACGCGCCGCGTGCGGACCTTGGTCTGGTCCAGAAGCTTGGTCAGGTCTTTTTCGGCGTGGGCGTAGCGGCCTTCAAGCAGGCCGATCCAGCCGCGTTCGAGCAATTCGTGGTCGCGCGCCTGCGCGCGCTTGCCGCGCCAGGCCCGGACGCGATCGGGAATGGCGAGCAGCCAGGCCAGAAGCCGCAGGCCCACGTACAGGATGATGAAGGTGGCAACGATGAGCAGGACGGCGAGCGTCAGCGACATCTCGATGCGCCATGGCCACACCAGAAGCAGCACGTTGCCCGCGTGCGAGCGCAGGACCACCGCCAGGGCGACGGCGACGACGGCGAGCAGCAGGGTCCAGAACCAGGTACGCATGGGTTCAGTCCTGGTCGCTGGTCTTGAAGCCGGCGGCGCGCAGGGCCGCCACGGCGTTCAGGCTGTCCGCCACATCCGGCATGCGCACGGCGATGTCGGTCTGGGCCAGTTCGCGCGCAAGCGTCTGCGCGGCGACGGTGTCAGGCGAGCGGCCATCGAAGTACTTGGAAAGCGTGGTGCCGACGTTGTCGAGTTCGCTCTTCCAGACCGAGGGCTGGCGCATCAGCATCGCGAGCTGCGCGGTCAACAGGCGCTGGCGCAGCGTGCCGCGCACCTGATCGGCCTGTTCGGGCGACAACAGCAGCGCGGCCGGTTCGTCCACGCGCTGGATGGTGATGAGACCGCCAAGTTCGTGAGCCAGCGCGGAGCCCGCGCGGCCAGGCCACGAGGCCACTTCGGCGCGCCAGCGCTGCCACCAGGGCGCATCGGCGGGCAGGTCGGCCTGCGGATCGATCGTGGGGGCCGGCGCGGGTGGTTGGGCTTGACCGACCGGGGACACGCCCGGCGACACGGTGTCCGGCACCAGCAGCGGCGCCTTGCCGATCAGCGCGACCAGGCGTTCGATACGGCCCGATTGCGCGGGGATGTCGACGGTGGACACGGCACGCAGGCGGTCCAGGTCGCCATTGATGGATTGCTGCAGGCTGGAGAACCGCGGGCGGTCGGCACGCGCCAGGCGCGATTGCGCGGTTTCCAGGGCGACGATGGCGTTGGAGACGTTGCCGGCCAGGCGCAATTGCTGATTGGCGATGGTCAGCAGGCGTTCGACGTCATTGGCCAACAGTTCGTCGCTGGCGCTGTCGTTGAAGTTCTGCCAAGCCTGTTGCAAGGCGTTGTATTGGCTTTGCGTTTCGCGCAGCGTGTCTTCGAGTTCGGCGACGCGGCCGGTCTGCGCCTGCGCGAGGGCAAGCGCTTCGCGGGTGTCCTTGCGGGCTTGCGCCACATCGGCGCTGAGCGTATCCAGGCGCGTTGCCACTTCGCGGCCCGCGGAGACGAACTGGGTGCGTTGCTTCCACAACGCATATCCCAGGCCCACGGCCAACAGGATGACGATTATCAGCGCGGTGGCCAAAGGACCACTGCCGCGCTTGGCCGGACGGGCCTTGACGGAGTCGGCCGGGGCCGATGCGGACGCGCTTGCGTCCGGGGCGGCCGGATGAACGGCCGAATCGGTAGCGGGAGTCTTATCTGTCATGACGCGATTGTATTCGGTGTCAGTCCGAACCAACGAATCAAGCAGCAACAAAAGCCTGGAATATCGACTCGTCGTTGGGCACGCAGATTTTTACCATCGCCGGCTCGGACGCGCCAATGCGAGGCTGCGGCAGGCGGCCAACCAGCGAGGGGTGCGTGGCGACGAAGCGGCAGCGCCGCCACCACCCGGTCAGACCCGCGGCGCTGAGCTGACCATAAATGGCGTCGACGCCCTCTCCGCTGGTGACCAGCCAGGTGGCGGTGACGCCTGCATCGGCCCATCGCCTGAGGGTGGCAAGCTGTTCCGCGGTCCAGCCAGCCGGTTGCCGACGGTAGGCCGCGTGGCGCGTCACGTGCGCACCATGCGCTTCGAACGTATCGCCGAGCCAGTCCCGCCCCTGCGTGCCCCGCACCACCAGTACGCGCGCGGGCAACTGAGGCTGGGCAGCAAGCACGCGCCAAAGCGCCTCGGAATCATGGCTGGGGGCCGACTCGTCCGGATGCAGAACTGTTGTATTCACGCCAAAACGGCCGGTCTCGCGCAGCGCCTGGGCACTGGCGGGCCCGACCGTGGCGACCGCGACGCCCGCAGGCCAGTCCGCGGCGCCATCGGCGCGCGCGAGCTGATCCAGGTATTGGCGCGCGGCATTGCCGCTGACGAACACGACGAGGTCGTAGGCCGACGGCCGGGGCAGGTCTTCGGCAGCGACAGACAGGGGGTGGATTTCAAGTGCGGGCAGGATGCACGGTTGCCAACCGGCGCCCTGCAGGCGGCCGGCCAGCGCTTCATTGCGCCCTGCGGGCCGCGTCAGGATGGCGATGCGCGGCCCGTCGGCGGCTGCAAACGCCGGGTCCATCAGTCGGACCCGGGGTTTTGCAGCAGTTCGCGAAGAATCGTCTCTGCACCCGCCTCCAGGAGTTCGGAGGCGGCGGCTTCGCCGATGGCTTCGGCTTCGGTCATGGGACCGCTGTGCGTGGCATGAACGACACGGGTGCCGTCGGGCGAGGCCACCAGCGCGCGCAGCGACAGCGTGTCGCCGGCAAGCTGGGCAAAGGCGGCCAGGGGCACCTGGCAGGAGCCGCCCAGCTTGCGCGACACCGCGCGCTCGGCGAGCACGCAAGCGGTCGTGTCTGCACTGACCAGCGGAGCCAGCCACGCGCGCATGTCGTCGCGGTCGTCACGGATTTCGATGCCGAGGGCGCCCTGCCCGGCCGCCGGCAGGCTGTCGGCGGGGTCGAGCAGGCTGCGGATGCGCTCGCCCATGCCAAGACGGTCCAGGCCGGCGGCGGCCAGGACGATGGCGTCGTAGTCGCCCTTGTCGAGCTTGGAGAGGCGCGTATCCAGATTGCCGCGCAGGGGCTTGACCACCAGGGCGGGAAACCGGGAACGGATCTGGGACTCGCGGCGCAGGCTGGACGTGCCGACCACGGCGCCCGCGGGCAGGTCCGCCAGCGAGGCATAACGGTTGGACACGAAGGCATCGCGCGGATCCGCGCGATCGAGGACGGCGCAAAGCTCAAACGGCGCCTGCAGATCCACCGGCACGTCCTTGAGGGAGTGGACGGCGAGATCGGCACGGCCGTCGAGCAGCGCGTTTTCGAGTTCCTTGACGAACAGACCCTTGCCGCCCACCTTGGACAGCGTGCGGTCGAGGATCTGGTCGCCTCGGGTTGTCAGGGTAAGAAGTTCAACTGCGCACGCTGGGTACAGCGTGCGCAGCCGATCGCGCACATGCTCGGCTTGCCACAGGGCAAGCCGGCTGGCGCGGGTCGCAATGACCAGACGTTGCGGTAGAGACACGTGACGCCATCAAACGAAGTTGGAGACGATGATCGTCGCGACTACCCCGAGGATGGCCAGCACGAACAGACCCTGAAGAAGGCTCAGGCCCGATTCGGATTGCTGGGGATCGGTGGATCTACGCAGACTCATGTGCTGATTCCTTGGAAGCGTTCTTGCGGCTTGCAAGCCACCGTCCAAGGACAACAACGAGCAAGGCGCCAATGATTTCAGCGGCGATTTTAACCGTAGTCGGCTGAACGCCAAATTGACGCTCGACAATAACGTCGGTGACCAGCATGCCGCCAGCGATCCAGCCCAGCAGGCCCGCGCCGAAGGTGACGACCAGCGGATAGCGGTCGATGAGCTTGAGCACCAGCGTGCTGCCCCAGATGATGATCGGCACACTGACGACCAGGCCAAAAATGACCAGACCCAGCTGATGGTCGGCATGCGCATTTTGCGCGGCGCCGGCGATGGCGATCACGTTGTCCAGGCTCATCACGAAGTCAGCAATGATGATGGTCTTGATCGCGGCGACGATGGATGTGCCGCCCTTGATGTCGCCATGCGCATCGTCTTCGGGAACCAGAAGCTTGACGCCGATCCAGACGAGCAGCAGCGCGCCCACGACCTTCAGGAACGGGATGTTCAGAAGCTGCATTGCGAAGGCGATCAGCACGACGCGCAGAATGATTGCCCCTGCGGTGCCCCACAAAATGCCTTGCATCCGTTGCTTGGGCGCCAGGTTGCGACACGCCAGCGCGATCACGACAGCGTTGTCGCCGCCGAGCAGGATGTCGATAAGGATGATCTGAAATACCGCTGCCCAACTCAGCGTCTGAAAAAACTCAAGCACTTTGAACCCCCGAAGGCATTTATGAAAAGAATGGCCGGTCCCGGCCCGGCCGCCCTGCCGCGCGCCTTCGCGCGGCAGGTTTATTTAGAAAAACATATTATTGTAGTTCAGCTTTCAGTCAGCTTTCCGACGCGCAAGCAAAACTTTACCAATCAGCAGCACCAGCACCGCGCCCAGCGCGCCCGACATCAGTGCGAAGCTGTGCTGAGTAACGCCCAATGCGGCATCGATACGCGCCACCGGCTCTTGCAACGCCGGGTCGCCCACCAGCAGCTCGCCTGCGATGAAACCCAACAGCGCCGCCCCAACCCAGACGATGAGCGGGAAGCGTTCGATGACCTTCAAGAGCAGCGTGCTGCCAAAAATGACCAGCGGAATACTGATGGCCAGGCCGAGCACCAGCAACGTCGTGTCGCCCATCGCCGCGGCAGCGACGGCCACCACGTTGTCCAGGCTCATGACCAGGTCGGCGATCATGATGGTGCGGATGGCGGCCAACAGGTTGCCATGCGACTTGCCGGCACCGTCTTCTTCGCCTTCGGGCAGCAGCAAGGTGACACCGATGTAGACCAGGAGCAGCGCGCCGATCAGCTTGAGCCACGGCAGCAACAACAGCTTGGCCGCGACGAGCGTCAGTACGATACGCATGATGATCGCAGCGGCGGAACCGACCACGATCGCTTTTTTCTGTTGTGCCGGAGGCAACGAGCGCGCTGCCAGCGCAATAACCACGGCGTTGTCGCCCGATAGCAGAATGTTGACCCAAATGATCTGGAGCAACGCGATCCAGAATGCCGCTGAACTGAGTTCCATGCCTCTCTTTCCTAGGTGTGATCCCCCTAGGACAAAACCAAATTAATGGATGAATTGAACGCAAAAACGTACTGACCGTCTTGGTGCGAGCCCGACGGCATTCTTGCTGGTACGCGCAAAATTTCTTTCATTATAGTTTCGTTCAGCTTTCCGTATGATTGACCCGGCCGCTTCCTGGACGCGGGATTTCCCTAAGAAAGCCTCAAAAACCCGGCGCAAAAAAAACCCGCCGAAGCGGGCTTTTTATCGCACGTTGCTGAAACTTACAGCACCGACTTGAGCAGCTTGCCCATTTCGGAGGGGTTGCGCGTGGTGCGGATGCCGCAGGCTTCCATGACTTCCAGCTTGGCATCGGCCGTGTCGGCGCCGCCGGAGATCAGCGCGCCGGCGTGGCCCATGCGCTTTCCGGGAGGGGCGGTGACGCCAGCGATGAAGCCGACGACCGGCTTCTTCATGTTGTCCTTGGCCCACTGCGCGGCGTTGACTTCGTCCGGGCCGCCGATTTCGCCGATCATGATGACGGCGTCGGTGTCGGGATCGTCATTGAACAGCTTGAGCACGTCGACGTGCTTCAGGCCGTTGATGGGGTCGCCACCGATACCGACAGCGCTGGATTGGCCCAGGCCCAGTTCGGTGACTTGCGCCACGGCTTCGTACGTCAGGGTGCCCGAGCGGCTGACGATGCCGATGCGGCCCTTGCGGTGGATGTGACCGGGCATGATGCCGATCTTGATTTCGTCCGGGGTGATCAGGCCGGGGCAGTTCGGGCCCAGCAGCAGCGTCTTGCTGCCCTTGGCCTTCATGCGGTTCTTGACTTCGAGCATGTCGCGGACCGGGATGCCTTCGGTAATGCAGATCACCAGATCCAGTTCGGCTTCGACGGCTTCCCAGATGGCGGCAGCGGCGCCGGCGGGCGGCACGTAGATGACCGAGACGGTGGCGCCGGTGTCGGCCTTGGCGTCCTTGACCGACGCGAAGATCGGCACGCCTTCGAAATCTTCACCCGCCTTCTTGGGGTTCACGCCGGCCACGAAGGCGGCCTTGCCATTGGCGTACTCACGGCACATGCGGGTGTGGAACTGGCCCGTCTTGCCCGTGATGCCCTGGGTGATGACCTTGGTGTCCTTGTTGATCAGAATCGACATTGTGAATCCTTGATTTTTGCTTTACTTGACGGCGGCTACGACGCGGGTGGCAGCTTCGGCCATCGTGTCGGCGCTGATGATCGGCAGGCCGGAGTCGGCCAGCATCTTCTTGCCGAGTTCTTCGTTGGTGCCCTTCATGCGCACGACCAGCGGCACGTTCAGGTTGACGGCCTTGCAAGCGGTGATCACGCCTTCGGCGATCACGTCGCAGCGCATGATGCCGCCGAAGATGTTGACCAGGATCGCCTTGACGCTCTTGTTGGCCAGCATGATCTTGAAGGCTTCCGTGACCTTCTCGGCCGTGGCGCCGCCGCCGACGTCCAGGAAGTTGGCCGGCTCGCCGCCGAACAGCTTGATGGTGTCCATCGTGGCCATGGCCAGACCGGCGCCGTTCACCAGGCAGCCGATGTTGCCATCGAGCTGGATGTACGCGAGGTCGAACTTGCTGGCTTCGATTTCAGCGGGATCTTCTTCGTCCAGGTCGCGGTAGGCGACGATTTCCGGATGACGGAACAGGGCGTTGGAGTCGAAGTTGAACTTGGCGTCCAGGGCGATGATGTTGCCCTTGCTGTCGCGGTTCAGGGGGTTGATTTCGACCAGGGAGGCGTCGGTGTCCATGTAGCACTTGTAGAGCTTCTGGAACACGTCAACGGCCTGGGCGGTCGAGTCGGCGGGCAGGCCGATCGCGTTGGCGATCTTGGTGGCTTGCTCGGCGGAAAGGCCAACCAGCGGGTCGATGTATTCGGTGATGATCTTTTCGGGCGTGGAGTGGGCCACTTCCTCGATGTCCATGCCGCCTTCGCTGGAAGCGATGAAAGCGACATTCTGCGTGGCGCGGTCGGTGACCAGCGAAACGTAGTATTCCTTCTGGATGTCGGCGCCGTCTTCGATGTACAGGCGGCGGACCTTCTGGCCTTCGGGGCCGGTCTGATGCGTGATCAGCTGCATGCCCAGGATTTCGGATGCCAGCTTGCGGACTTCGTCCAGCGAGCGGGCCAGCTTGACGCCGCCGCCCTTGCCGCGGCCACCCGCGTGGATTTGTGCCTTGACGACCCAAACCGGTCCACCCAGCTTTTCAGCGGCAGCCACGGCCTCGTCGACGGAAAGAGCGGGGATCCCGCGCGGCACGGGGACGCCAAATTGCTTCAGCAGTTCCTTGCCTTGATACTCGTGGATTTTCATGTGTTACCTGTCAGGACGTATGAGAAAAAGAAGGTGAATCGGAGGACGACTCGGCCGATGCCTCAGCGCTACCCCCGGTGTACCACTCGGGATAATGCTCAGCCACCACAGGGCCGCCAGTGCTGAGCGCATGGCAGCCGTCCAGTTGGAATGGACGCCGGTTCGGGTTGGGTTCCTGCCGCCGGCGGTTGGCCATGGTCTGGACCGCCGCGGTGGGAAGCACCTGCGACAGTTCGGTCATGTGCGTACAGCCCTCCACATGCCCGAACCGCTCTTTGACCTGGCGGCGGAACCCCTTGAGCAGGTTCATGCCGATCAGGTCAGTGTACGCCGGCTCGATGGCCTTGCAATGCTCGCCATAAGGCGCCGCATCATAGACGGCCTGAGCCGCCACGATCGAGAATTCCTCGTCGATGGTGATGCGCAGGTGCATATGGTGGATGGGCTGCCCGGCCTTGAACATCTCGCCGTCGCGCTTCGGAAAATCGTACGCTTTCACGTCGATCAGCTCGGCTTCCAGGTCCCAGTTGCCGTCATCGCGCGCGTACGACTGCACACGTATGGAACGCGTATGCAGCGGTTGGCGAGGACAATCCGGCGGTGGCAAGGGCATGCGAGGGGGCCTGCGGGGCAAAGATGGCCTGCGCGTATGGTGCGCGGCAACAAAACCTTCAAAGTATAGCGCAGGCGGCATTCGCGCAATCGTATTAATTGGGCGGCGGATGCCCCGCTGTCCGGTCAGCTGACCGCGCCGCCGTGACTTCCCTCCTTCCACGCGGCCCCTGCTGGTTTCGCCGCGCGGCTCGGCGTGGGGCTGGAAATGGCGTCTGCAGCAAGCAAAAAACCGGCGCGCGCGGGGCGCGCGGCCGGGTTGGAAATGCAGGAGGCCCGGCGCGCGTGCGCTGGGAACGCCACCGGCCGTCAGGCCGCCTCGCGCAGCGCGCGCGCCGCCTGGACCATGCCGATCAGCGCGGCCTCTGTTTCCGGCCAGGCGCGCGTCTTCAGGCCGCAGTCGGGATTGACCCACAGGCGTTCCTTGGGCAGGCGGGCGGCGGCCTTGTTCATCAGGTCGACCATCCAGTCGACCTCGGGCACGTTGGGCGAGTGGATGTCGTACACGCCGGGGCCGATGTCGTTCGGGTACCGGAAGTCCTCGAACGCCTTGAGCAGCTCCATATTGGAACGCGACGTTTCGATCGTGATCACATCGGCGTCCATGGCGGCAATCGATTCGATGATGTCGTTGAATTCCGAATAGCACATATGCGTGTGGATCTGCGTCTCCTCGCGCACGCCGGCGGTCGACAGGCGGAAGCAGTCCACGGCCCAGTCCAGGTATGCCTGCCAATCGGCGCGGCGCAACGGCAGGCCTTCGCGGATGGCCGGCTCATCGATCTGGATGACATTGATGCCGGCCGCTTCCAGGTCCACGACTTCGTCGCGCAGCGCCAGCGCCAACTGGCGGCAGGTGGCTTCACGCGGCTGGTCGTCGCGCACGAACGACCACTGCAGGATGGTGACCGGACCGGTCAGCATGCCTTTGACCGGCTTGTCGGTCAGCGACTGGGCGTAGGACGACCAGCCTACCGTCATGGGCGCGGGACGGGCCACGTCGCCAAAAATGATCGGCGGCTTCACGCAGCGCGATCCATAGCTTTGCACCCAGCCGTTTTTCGTGAAGGCAAAGCCGGCCAGCAGCTCCCCGAAGTACTCGACCATGTCGTTGCGCTCGGGCTCGCCGTGCACCAGGACGTCCAGGCCCACCTTTTCCTGGAAGCGGATGACTTCTTCGATCTCCTTGCGGATGGCGGCTTCGTACGCGGAATCCGTCAGGGCGCCCGCCTTCCAGTCGCGGCGCAGCGTGCGGATTTCGGCCGTCTGCGGGAACGAGCCGATCGTGGTGGTGGGATAGGCGGGTAGTCCCAGCTGCTCCTGCTGGCGCGCGATGCGGCCTGCAAACGGCGCCCGGTCGCGCGACATGCCCTTTGCTGCGGCCATGCGCTCGGCCACGGCCGGGTTGTGGATGCGCACCGAGGCGCGGCGCGCGGCCAGCGCCGCGCGTTGGCTGGCCAGCCCCTGCTGCACCGTGGGGTCCGTGGCGCTGCTCAGCGCGCGGCCCACCAGGCTCAGCTCGTCGAGCTTCTGGGCGGCAAAGGACAGCCAGCTCTTGAGTTCGGCGTCCAGTTCGGTTTCGTTTTCCAGGTCGACGGGCACGTGCAGCAGCGAGCACGATGGCGCCAGCCACAGTCGGTCGCCAAGCTGGCGCGCAAGCGGGGCCAACGTCGCAATGGCGGCATCGAGATCGGTGCGCCAGATGTTGCGGCCGTTGATGATGCCGGCGGACAAGACCTGCCCGTCGTTCAGGCCCGCCACCACGTCGGCCAATTGTTCGGGAGCACGCACCAGGTCCACGTGCAGGCCGGCCACCGGCAGGGCCTGCGCCGTCGAGAGGTTGTCCTTCAGACCGTCGAAGTAGGTGGCGACCAGCACTTTGACCGCGCTGGCGGACAACGTGGCATAAGCCTGCTTGAAGGCATCGCGCCAGGCTTGCGGCAGGTCGAGCGCCAGGATGGGCTCATCGATCTGCACCCACTCGACGCCCAGCTTGGCAAACCGCGCCAGCACCTCTTCATAGACCGGCAGCAGCGCTGCCAGAAGCTGCAGTTTCCCGGCATCGGCGGCGCCGCCGGCAAAGGCGTCGCCCTTGCCCAGGAACAGCCAGGTCAGCGGGCCGGGGATGACAGGCTTGACCTCAAGACCCAGCGCCTGGGCTTCCCTGACCTGGTCGAACAGGCTTTCGCGGGCAATGCGGAAGGTCTGGCCGGGTACCAGTTCCGGGACGATGTAGTGGTAGTTGGTATCGAACCACTTGGTCATTTCGCAGGCAGCGGCGGGCTTGCCCGACGGCGCGCGGCCGCGGCCCATGCGAAAGAGCGTGTCCAAGGACACCGGCTCGCTGTCCTTCTGGCCGAAGCGCGCCGGCACTGCGCCCAGCAGCGTTGTCCATTCCAGGATCTGGTCGTACCAGGCAAAGTCGCCCACCGGCACGAACTTCAGGCCGGCCGCGGCCTGAAGGCGCCAATGGCGGGCGCGCAGTTCACGGCCCGTGTCTTCCAGGGCGTCGGCGGTCTGCTTGCCGGCCCAATAGGCCTCGACCGCCCGCTTGAGTTCACGCTGGGCGCCAATGCGGGGGAAACCCAAATTATGAATCGTAGTCATGTTGTAGCCGCCATCCACAAAATTTGTTCAAGTGGCGATCATTCTGAGGCCAAATCAAAATGAATCAAAATCAATGTACGCATTCATAAGATGAGGAAACCTCATAGAATACGGAGTCAAGCCGACCCGCCGGGGTTCGGCGCCTGGATCCCGCCCCCGGATCCCGACCCTCTCAGCCGCCCTCAATGCTAGAAATCCGCCACCTCGAAACTCTGACCGCCATCCGGGATGGCGGCAGCCTTCAGGAAGCCGCAGAACGCCTGCACCTGACGCAATCCGCGCTGTCGCATCAGCTGCGGGATCTCGAAACCCGCCTGGGCACGCCTCTGCTGAATCGGCGCACGCGGCCGGCCCGGCTGACCACGGCAGGGCTGCGGGTGCTGGCGCTGGCCGATGAGGTCCTGCCGCGCATCCGCGCCACGGAACGCGACCTGCAGCGGCTGGCGGCCGGGCGCACAGGCCGGCTGCACCTGGCGATCGACTGTCATTCCTGTTTTCAGTGGCTCATGCCGGCGCTGGACGCCTTCCGCGTCCAATGGCCCGATGTGGCGCTGGACCTGTCCGCGGCGTTCTCGTTCGCTCCCCTGCCCGCGCTGGTGCGCGGCGACCTGGACCTGGTCATCACGTCAGACCCGCAGCCGCTGGATGCGGTGGAGTACCTGCCGCTATTCAAATATGAGCTGGTGCTGGCCGTGTCCGAATCCAACCCGCTCGCCGGCAGCAAATTTATCCTGCCGGAACAGTTGGCGGACCAGACGCTGATCACCTATCCGGTGGACAAGCAGCGGCTGGACGTCTTCACGGCCTTTCTGGACCCGGCCGACGTGGAGCCCGCCGCGGTCCGCAAGGCGGAACTCACGCCGATCATTGCGCAACTGGTGGCCAGCAATCGGGGCGTGGCGGCCCTGCCGAACTGGGCGCTGACGGAATACATGAATCAGGGATGGCTGCGGCTTTGCCGCCTGGGCCCGCAAGGCGTGTGGCGCACGCTGTATGCGACCGTGCGCAGCGAGGACACGGACGCCTCGTATATCGACGAGTTTCTGACCATTACCCGCGACGTCTGCTTCAAGACGCTGTCGGGCATCAAGTCGGCGAAGTGAAGACCGAAGTGAAAACCGAAGTGAAACCGTAAGGAACAACGACGGCCGCAGCGGCGCCAGCTGGGTAGACGCCCGTGGAAAACCACGCCGCCGGGCCTCAGTCTTCGTCGCCCTCGCCGAGGATGCGCCGGATGACGTCGTGCGCAAAACCCCGGCTGGCCAGAAAGCGCGCTTGCTTTGCGTAGACCGCGCGATCTTCGGGCTTGGCGCTGAAGCGCTTTTTCCAGACCTCAAGCGCCCGGTCGTATTCGGTGGCGCGAAGCTGTTCGCGCAGTTCCGCGACCTGGTTGTCGTCCACGCCATGCTGGCGCAATTCCTGCACGATGCGCGCCGCCCCCTGCCGCGAGGCGCGCCGATGAACCAGGCTTTGGGCAAAGCGTTCGGTGGACAGCCAGCCCTCTTTCTCAAGCGCGTCCAGTACGGATTCGACCTCGGCCGCATCTTCGGCATAAGCAGCCAGCTTGCGCGCCAGTTCTTCGCGCGCGTGCTCGCGCCGCGACAGATACCCCACTGCCCGCATCTTCAGTGACGGTCCCTTGCGCGCCTGCTTGCCGTCGGACGTTGACGCCTCGTCGGCGCTGGCGGCGGTGTCGGCACGCCGGCCGCGCGCGGCGCCGCGGCGATCGGAAGTGCGCTGTTCGGAACTGCGCTGCCACAGGCCGGAGGATTCGGCGCCATCTGCCGAATCGTCGGACGCTGCAGCTTCGCGGACCCCCCGCGCATCGGACGTGCGCCGCAAGCCTTGCGGCTTGGCGACCGTTTCGAATTCGTCATCCAACCGGGCGCGTTGGCGCTCGGCGGACGCGGGAGTCGATTTCCAGCTCATGCGCTTTCCTGCTTGCTAAACAAAACGGCAGGCCCATCTTGGCGCCTGCCGCAGTTTCCCAGCCCAACCGGGCCGGCGATGGGACTTGCCTGAACTGCGGCGAGCCCTGCCGAATGCCCGGGATTATTCGGCGGTGTCTTCCGCCGTGGGCACGAATTCAGCGGCGCGGCTGACGATGCCCTGGTTTTCGCGGACGCGGTTTTCGATTTCGATGGCCATGTCCTTGTGCTCTTTCAGGTATTCGCGCACGTTGTCCTTGCCCTGACCGATGCGGTTGCCGTTGTAGCTGTACCAGGCGCCCGACTTGTCGACGACGTTGGCGGCCACGCCCAGGTCGATGATTTCGCCTTCGCGCGAGATGCCGGCGCCATACATGATGTCGAACTCGGCCTGCTTGAACGGCGGCGCAACCTTGTTCTTGACGACCTTGACGCGGGTTTCGTTGCCGACGACCTCGTCGCCCTTCTTGATGGAACCGATGCGGCGGATATCCAGGCGCACGGACGCGTAGAACTTGAGCGCGTTGCCGCCGGTGGTGGTTTCGGGGTTGCCGAACATGACGCCGATCTTCATCCGGATCTGGTTGATGAAGATGACCATGCAGTTGGTCTTCTTGATGGTGGCGGTCAGCTTGCGCAGCGCCTGGCTCATCAGGCGGGCCTGCAGGCCGGGCAGCGAATCGCCCATTTCGCCTTCGATTTCGGCCTTGGGCACCAGCGCGGCCACCGAGTCGACGACGATCAGGTCGACCGAACCCGAGCGCACAAGCGCGTCGGTGATTTCCAGCGCCTGCTCGCCCGTGTCCGGCTGCGAGATCAGCAGGTCGGCCAGGTTGACGCCCAGCTTGGACGCGTATTGGACATCCAGTGCGTGTTCCGCGTCGACGAAGGCGCAGGTGCCGCCCAGCTTTTGCATTTCGGCGACGACCTGCAGCGTGAGGGTGGTCTTGCCCGACGATTCCGGACCGTAGATTTCGACGACACGGCCGCGCGGCAAGCCGCCGACGCCCAGCGCGATATCCAGACCGAGCGAACCCGTGGAAACCACCTGGATGTCGTGCGAGACCTCGTTGTCGCCGTAGCGCATGATCGAGCCCTTGCCGAACTGCTTTTCGATCTGCGAAAGCGCTGCGGCGAGCGCCTTGGCCTTTTCCGAAGCGGCGGCCTTGGTGGTTTTGTCGTCCATGAGGAGTCCTGTCTGTAACGTATCTGGAAGTCGGAAAAACTGCGGGTCTGAGCTGGCCGGGCTTGATGCCTGCCCTACGGCCTGACGTGGAGCCTTGAGCTACGGATCAGATTATGGCATCGGATTGTACTGTACAAAAAACCAGTGTGCCAATCTTTTGCACGTATACCCTGAGTGGCAAGCCCGGCGCCGTATGACAGAATCCGGAGCGATCCCGGTATTTTCGCCTTTCTCCGTCCCCCGGGCCGGCGTGTATCTTCCTAGCAGCAGCCCATGCGTATCCTGATCGCCGAAGACGACAGCATCCTGGCCGATGGCCTGTCCCGCTCGTTGCGCCACAACGGCTATGCAGTGGATGCCGTGCGCGACGGGCTTGCCGCCGATTCCGCGCTGGCCGCCCAGGCCTTCGACCTGCTCATCCTCGATCTCGGGCTGCCGCAACTGGCCGGCCTGGAAGTGCTGCGCCGCCTGCGTGCCCGCAACTCCGCCCTGCCCGTCCTCATCCTGACCGCCGCCGACAGCATCGAGCAGCGCGTCAAGGGCCTGGACCTGGGCGCGGACGACTACATGGCCAAGCCCTTCGCGCTGTCCGAACTCGAAGCCCGCGTGCGCGCGCTGACGCGGCGTGGCGCGGGCGGCGGCGGCACGATGATCAAGCACGGCAAGCTGCTCTTTGACCAGACCGGCCGTGTCGCCATCGTGGACGACCAGACGCTGGATCTGTCGGCCCGCGAGGTCAGCCTGCTCGAAATCCTGCTGACGCGCAGCGGACGCATGGTCAGCAAGACCCAACTGGTCGACCATCTGTGCGAATGGGGCGAGGAGGTCAGCACCAACGCCATCGAGGTCTACGTGCATCGCCTGCGCAAAAAGCTCGAGCCCAGCGGCGTGAAGATCGTCACCGTGCGCGGCCTTGGCTACTGTCTTGAGCGGGACCAGGGTGCGGCGTACCTCGCAAGCTGAGCCCTCACCAGAGCCGCTCAACCAGGAAGCCCTGGATATCATGCAAGCCGGGTCCAAGGGCCCGAGCTTTGCGCCGCCCCAACGTTCGCTGCTGGGCGAAATCCTGGACTGGATGCTGGCGCCGCTGTTCCTGCTGTGGCCCATGAGCGTCGCGATCACCTATGTGGTCGCGCAGAACATCGCCAACGTGCCGTACGACCGCGCGCTGGCCAACAACCTGCACGTCTTGACGCGCCAGGTCCACGCGCAGGACGGCCGCGCGGTGCTGAAGATGACCGACGCCGCGCGCGACGTGCTGCGCGCCGACGAGACGGATAGCGTGTTCTGGCTGGCGCTGGGCAGCCGGGGCGAATACCTGGGCGGCGACCGCGCGCTGCCGCTGCCCACCACCGTGGGACAGCCCCGCCCCGGCGAGGTCCAATACGAGGACGACACGCTGCGCGGCTTTGGCATCCGGCTGGCGTTCACCTGGGTCGACCTGCATCTGCCGGGCACGCAGCCGGCGCTTCTCATCGTGGCCGAGACCGTCGAGAAGCGCACGCAATTGGCCAACGACATCATCAAGGGCGTCATCATCCCGCAGTTCGTGGTGCTGCCGATTGCCGTGCTGCTCGTCTGGTTCGGGCTGTCGCGCGGCGTGGCGCCGTTGAATGCGCTGCAGCAGCGCCTGCGCGCCCGCCGCCCCGACGATCTTTCGCCGATTGACGAGCGCGCCGCGCCTTCCGAGATCGCGCCGCTGGTCGCGGCCATGAACGACCTGCTGGACCGGCTGTCCGCCAACGTGCAGGCGCAGCGCCGCTTCGTGGCCGACGCCGCGCATCAATTGAAGACCCCGCTTGCGGGACTGCGCACGCAGGCGGAACTGGCGCTGCGCGACGCCAGCCCCGAGGAAATGCAGTCCAGCCTCCGGCAACTGGTCACCGGCTCGGAACGGGCGACCCGGCTCGTCAATCAGCTGCTGCTGCTGGCACGCGCCGAAAACCCCAGCGCCATCGGCCTGACCCGCACCGACATCAACGCCATCGCCTACGAGCAGACGATGCACTGGGTGCCGCTCGCACTGTCGCTGAACACGGATCTCGGTTTCGAGGGGTCGGACACGCCCGTCGAAATCAACGGCAACCCGCTGCTGCTGGCCGAACTGCTGAACAACCTGGTGGACAACGCCCTGCGCTACACCCCTCGCGGCGGGCATATCACCGTGCGCGTGCTGCAGGCGGACGGCGAGGGGCTCCTGGAGGTCGAGGACTCGGGACCGGGCATTGCGCCCGAAGAACGCGAGCGCGTGTTCGACCGCTTCTACCGCGTGCTGGGCACGTCCTCGGACGGCAGCGGCCTGGGCCTGGCCATCGTGCGCGAGATCACGCAGAAGCATCAGGCCAGCGTCGTGATCAGCGACCATCCCACCGAACACTCCGACCTGCCCGGCACCCGCATCCGCGTCGCTTTTCCCCTCTACACGCCCCCGCCCGAGCCCGCCGAAAGCTAAGGACTATCCCTAGCCTCCCCCCGTGGCGGTTACCATTTGTTTCAATTTTAAGATTCAAGTAAGGGTCCCGTCAGAACCTCGTCAGCGTCGCGCCCCAATGTGACGCTTAGCTCGATGTCGGTCGCGCCGGCGGAGGGTCAAGCACGGCGGAAAACCGCCGGCCTAAAAACGAGGAGACATCATGAGCACAACTACCATGGCAGGCCGCGGTCCATCCGCGGATCCGCGTCCGATGACCAAGGAGGAGCGCAAGGTCATCTTCGCGTCTTCGCTCGGCACGGTGTTCGAGTGGTATGACTTTTACCTGTATGGCTCGCTCGCAGCCATCATTGCCCAACACTTCTTTTCCGGCGTGAACCCGACCGCGGGCTTCATCTTCGCGCTGCTGGCCTTCGCGGCGGGTTTCGCGGTGCGGCCGTTCGGCGCGCTGGTGTTCGGCCGCCTGGGCGACCTGGTCGGTCGCAAATACACCTTCCTGGTCACGATCGTGATCATGGGCCTGTCGACGTTCCTGGTCGGCATCCTGCCCAGCTACGCCAGCATCGGCCTGGCCGCTCCCGCCATCCTGATCGTCCTGCGCCTCTTGCAAGGCCTGGCGCTGGGCGGTGAATACGGCGGCGCGGCGACCTACGTCGCCGAACACGCCCCGCACGGCCGCCGCGGCTTCTACACGTCCTGGATTCAAACTACCGCGACGCTGGGCCTGTTCCTGTCGCTGCTGGTCATCCTGGGCATCCGCACGTTCATGGGCGAAGACGACTTCAAGGCCTGGGGCTGGCGCATTCCGTTCCTGATCTCGGTGGTGCTGCTGGGCATCTCGGTCTGGATCCGGCTGCAGCTGAATGAATCCCCCACCTTCAAGCGCATGAAGGAAGAAGGCAAGGGTTCGAAGGCGCCGATCGCCGAATCGTTCGGCCAATGGAAGAACCTGAAGGTCGTGCTGCTGGCGCTGCTGGGCCTGACCGCCGGCCAGGCCGTGGTCTGGTACACGGGCCAGTTCTACGCGCTGTTCTTCCTGACGCAGACGCTGAAGGTCGACGCCAACACCGCCAACATCCTGATCGCCATCGCCCTCTTGATCGGCACGCCCTTCTTCGTGATCTTCGGCGCGCTGTCGGACAGGATCGGCCGCAAACCCATCATCATGGCGGGCTGCCTGATCGCCGCGGCGACCTACTTCCCGATCTTCCAGGGCCTGACCCACTTCGCCAACCCGGCGCTTGAAAAGGCGCAAGCCACCGCCCCGGTCACGGTGATCGCGGATCCGAGCACCTGCTCGTTCCAGTTCAATCCCGTGGGCACGGCCTCGTTCACCAGCTCTTGCGACGTGATCAAGTCGTTCATGGCCCGCAACTCGGTGAACTACCGCAACGAAGCGGCTCCGGCCGGTTCCGTGGCCCGCGTCAAGATCGGCAATGAAGAGTTCACCTCGTTCGACGGCCGTTCGCTTGCGCCGGCCGAGTTCAAGGCCAAGGTCGCCGAACTCGACAAGACGCTGACCGCCTCGATCCGCAGCCACGGCTACCCGGCCAAGGCCGATCCGGCCCAGACCAACACCGTGATGGTCGTGGTGCTGCTGACGATCCTGGTGCTGTACGTGACCATGGTCTACGGTCCGATCGCCGCCATGCTGGTGGAGATGTTCCCGACGCGCATCCGCTACACGTCGATGAGCCTGCCCTACCACATCGGCAACGGCTGGTTCGGCGGCTTCCTGCCTCCGGTCGCATTCGCCGTGGTCGCGGCGACCGGCAACATCTACGACGGCCTGTGGTATCCGATCATCATCGCCGTCATGACCCTGGTGGTCGGCACGCTCTTCGTGCGCGAATCCAAGGACAACGACATCAACGCCTGACAAACCATCCCCCGCCGGGCGGGACTGCTGCGCCTGCCCGGCCTTTCAAAAGCTCCTCGCGGAGCTTTTTTTTTGTTCCGCTCTTTCAGGACCATGTCAGACCTGCGCCAGTAGACTGAGCGCTCAGATTACGGCCTTGCGCAAGATTGCCTGACGATTGATCCCCCTGTCAGACGATTGCAGGGCTGCTGATCTGACACCAATGCCGCGTTCCCCGCGAGCCTTTTATGACGCGGCATTGCGTGCTCCCGTACCGGCCCGACTCTTTATTGAGCCGGGCCGCTTTTTTTGCGGCGGCAAAACCGTGGCCTCGGAAATCTCGGCGGCGGCCCGCAAAAGACAAAGGGCGGACGCAGCGCGACCGCCCTCTTCATGCTGCACGGCCGGCCTTGCGGCCGGCTCATATCAACGACGCATGCCCACGCCGATGGCGACCACACCCGCCACGACCGCGGCAATGCCTGCCCACGTCGGGATGGGCACCGACTTCTCGGTTTCCGCCGTGGCCTTCACAGATCCGATCTGCAGAACCGTTTCTTCGGACTTGTAGCTAAAGCCCTTATAGGCCAGGGCAACCACGCCCAGGACAATGAGGATCGCGCCAATGATTTTCATCTTTTCACTCCAATCTCACGTTGGTGCGCGGCACATTACCGGATAGGCTGCCCCCTGTCAGTGACAGAACGTGTCGCCTGTTGCCAGCGTGCCTGCCCCCCTTCGGCAAAGCCGCCGCGTCGTATAGAATCAACACTTTTGGCCGACGCTCATGTGGTTCAAGAATCTCAAGATTTACCGCCTCTCCTCGCCCTGGACCCTGACCGGCGAGCAGCTTGAAGAAACGCTGGCGCGCCATGCCTACCAGACCGGCAACAACCTCGAAATGCAAAGCCTGGGCTGGGTGCCCCCGCGCGAGAACGGCGGCCTGGCCCACGAAGTGAACGGCCAGATCCTGCTCAGCCTGCGCGCTGAAAAGAAGCTCTTGCCGGGCACGGTCATCAACCAGGTCGCCAAGGCGCGCGCCCAGGAAATCGAAGAGCAGCAAGGCTACAAGCCTGGCCGCAAGCAGATGAAGGAAATCAAGGAGCGCGTCACGGACGAGCTCCTGCCGCGCGCCTTCAGCGTCTATCGCGACACGCGCGTGTGGATCGACCCGAAGAACAACTGGCTCGTCATTGACGCGGCCGCTTCGGCCAAGGCCGACGAAGTCATCGGCCTGCTCGCCAAGTGCGTCGATCCCTTCCCGCTGGAAAACCTGTACGTCGCCCAATCGCCGGCCTCCGCCATGACCGGCTGGCTGGCCGAGGACGAAGCGCCCACCAACTTCACCATCGACCAGGACACCGAACTGCGCTCGTCCGGTGAAAGCGGCGCCGCGATCCGCTACGTAAAGCACTCCATCGACGCTGACGACGTGCGCCGTCACATCCAGTCGGGCAAGCAGTGCACCCGCCTGGCCATGACGTGGGCCGACCGCGTGTCGTTCGTCCTGACCGAAGGCCTGGACGTCAAGCGCGTGGCGCCGCTGGACGTGCTGAAGGAAGGCAACGAAGGCGTGGCCGCAAACGACGACGAAAAGTTTGATTCCGACATGATGCTGATGACCGGCGAACTGGCCAAGATGATGGCCGAACTGGTCGAAGCGCTGGGCGGCGAAAAGGAGATCTAAGCCGCCTTTAACCGGCAGCAACACCAGGGGCCGCTCTTGTCGAGCGGCCCTTTTTCATGCCTCGACGCTGCGGTCGCGGCCCGCCTGCTTGGCCTTGTACAGCGCCTTGTCGGCGCGATCGATCAGGTAGGCGTAGTCGGGATGGCCGTCGAAGGACGCCACGCCGATGCTGGCTGTCACATGCATCGCGCCGGACTCGGCGATCACGAAGCGATGCCGGCGAATCTCGGCGTTGAGCTTTTCGGCGGCGGCCAACGCAGCGCCCGGCCCCGTGTCCACCAGCACGACAAGAAACTCCTCGCCGCCATAGCGGAACACGAAGTCGCTGGATCGACAGGTCTGGTGCACGACTTCGGCAAACTGGCGCAGGATCTGGTCCCCGCCCGCGTGGCCGTGCGCATCGTTGATGGCCTTGAAGTGATCGATGTCCAGCAACAGCACCGAAAAGCTTGACCGCTGACGCTGCGCCAGCGAGATCTCGCGGCCGATGACGGACGGCAGGAAACGCCGGTTGAGCACGTTGGTCAGCGGATCGCTGCCGCTTTCGATCTCGGCCACCATGTCAAAGAGGCCGTTGAGCAGATGCTTGATGCGCGCAACCAGCTCCTGCAGTTCGCGCACCTGATTGGGCAGCGATTCCGGCGCCTGACTGGCGCTTTGCATCATCCCCGGCAGCACCGTGTCATCCAGCCGCGCCACGGCCTCGACGATCTGCCGCAGCGCCGGCGCGCTTTCGAACAGCACCGCGCCCTTGTGCTGCAGCCAGAGTCCGAACTCCGAGGCGGCCAGCCGCGGCAGCGCCTGCTCCGGGGTGCGGTAATGCAGGCCGATCAGCACCGCCTGGCTCCATTCCAGCAAGGCGGCGCGTTGCCGCTCGCGTTCGGTCGAAATGTTCTGGCCCAACGCAAAGAGGCGATAGGCCTCGTCGTTGCGGGCGCCCCGATTGATGTCGCGCATGAACGCGCGGCTCATCTGTTCGATGGCCAGGTCGAACAGATTGCACACGTACTGCGTTGCCACGGACGCCGCCTGGCCTTCCAGGCCGCCGGCGCGCAGGCGCTGCGCGATTTCGTTCTTCAGAATGCGGGCGCCGGCCATCACCAGATGGATCGGGATATGGACGCGCGCGTGAACCTCGCCGACCTTCTTCTGCGTGGCCATCAGCACGTCGATATCGCCTTGCTCGCGCACGCAGAGCAGGCCTTTCAGCCAATGCGTCATGCCGCGGTGCAGGCGGGTGGAGACGATTTCGTGAGAGAGCCGCGGG
This sequence comes from Achromobacter sp. SLBN-14, assembly GCF_006715415.1. NCBI lineage: Bacteria > Pseudomonadati > Pseudomonadota > Betaproteobacteria > Burkholderiales > Alcaligenaceae > Achromobacter > Achromobacter sp. SLBN-14. Next base: position 683,726 of record NZ_VFNE01000001.1, read on the forward strand.
CCGGCTTCGGCATCGGCAAGCAAGGTGGAATAGAAGGCATCCACCAGTTGCGCGGCATGGTCGGACACCAGCGCCGCAACCTGGCCGCGCGTATTGGCCTCGACCGATTGATAGACCGCTTCCCAGGCCTGCGCATTGGAGGCGCTCAGGTAGCACGCCTGGCCGCTGGCTGCATCGGCGGCGGCCGCGGCAGGAGGAACATCGGAACTGCTCGAAGACATAAGATCATCCGCCCAAGAACGGCGTGCGCGCCTGATAGCGGCACTCGCCCGTAAAACCAGCGCGGATTATGCTTGAATTCCCCGTGGCGGGACCGCTTTCGCGGCGCCGCCACGGGCGTCTGGCCTCAATCCAGGCCGTGGAAGACCGAATCGTCGGGACCGACGTGCGACGGATGTTGCCACGTCACGTCGCGCAGCGAATGCTGCACCAGGCCTTCGACGCCCAGCAGCACCGCGAAGATCGCCATGCGGATGGGAATGCCGTTGTCGGTCTGGCGGAAGATCGCCAGACGCGGATCGTGGTTCAGATCCACGCTCAGGTCGTTGGCGCCCGGACGGCTGTCGCGCGGCAGCGGGTGCATCACGATTGTCTCGGGGCTGCAGTAGGCGTCGATGATGGCGCGGTTGACCTGGAAGTCGGGCGTATAGCCTTCGTTTTCTTCGTTGGCGAAACGCTCTTTCTGCACGCGCGTCGCGTAGATGACGTCGGCGCCCGCCAGGCCCTCGGCCAGCGAGGACTTCTGCTCGATGATGTTGCCGTTGCGGCTGGCCTGCTCGACGATGTAGGTCGGCATCTCCAGGCCCTTGGGCGAGATCAGCGAGAACTTCACGTTCTTGTACAGCGCCATCAGCTTGATGAGCGAGTGCACGGTGCGGCCATACTTCAGGTCGCCGACCATGGCGATGTGCGCGCCGTCCAGCAGTTTGCCCAGGCGCGAGAACTCGGTCAGGATCGTGTACAGATCCAGCAGCGCCTGGCTGGGGTGCTCGCCGGGGCCATCACCGCCGTTGACCACGGGAATGTTCGTCGCACGCGCAAATTCCGCGACCGAACCCTGGTCGGGATGGCGAATGACCATCGCGTCGACGTAGCCGCTCATGACGCGGCTGGTGTCGTAGATGGATTCGCCCTTGGCCATCGATGAAAACGTGAAGCCGGTCGTGTCGCACACCGACCCGCCCAGGCGGCAGAACGCGGATCCGAAGCTCACGCGGGTGCGGGTGCTGGCCTCGAAGAACAGGTTGCCCAGCACGGCGCCTTCCAGCACTCGCGACACCTTCTGGCGGCGCGCGATGGGCTGCATCATGTCGGCGACGCGGAACAGGTCTTCGACGGAATCGCGGGTGAATTGGTCCACCGACAGGAGCTGATTCTTGCCTTCGACGGCAATGCGGTCACGCAAGGGGCCGTCTTGTACGCTTTGCGTATATTTTTCGAGCAGCACGCCGTTTTGCACGATTTCGCTGACGAACCGCTGCACCACTTCCGGCATGGCTCGGAACTCCTGCGAGCCTTCAGGCAACAGCCAGGTGTCCAGCGCGCGGCGTTTGACGCCGATGCGGGTGGCGAACACGTCGCGGGTGAGGTTGAGGCGGCGCATGGCGTCGCGCAGAAAGGCTTGCTGGGAGATGCTCATGACGGGCCCCAAGAAGAGGAGTTATATACGCAGTGCGCATATTATTCCGTACGTCTACACAAGTCCAATATTTTTGCGCATACGGGTTTACCCGCGTTTTAACGCTGTGCGTAAGCCGCCGCCTTTGGGGTGTCCGTCACTGCCTGCGCCGCCGCAAACCAGCAGGCGCCGCAGAATGCCACCGCGCTGGCCACATAGCAAAGTAGCGCCAGCAACTGCGCGGGCCAATGACCGCGCGTCAGATGGCCGTTGTAGCCTTGCCGCAACAGGCTGACCTGCGCAAGGTAGGCAAACGCCACACCCAGGCAAGCCAGCATGAGGCCGCCCAGAAAAAGGATGAGGGGAATCTGGAGATCGGGCGCGGCAATGTCCCCGCCCACGATGCCTAGCGAAAAACCCACCAGGACGAGGGCGGCCGCGCCGTTCAGCCACCCCAGGAACCGGAACGCGCCTGCCAGCAGCGCGAACGACAGGCCATTGGCACGGATCTGCTGGGCGCGGGGATCCATGTATCAGCCGCCGCTGGCGCTACGGCAGATCGGCGTCGCGCTCTGGATCGACTTGCGCGCCGCCGCGATTTCGGCTTCGTCCCACCGGCCCTCGCCCAGGACCGTCACGGTCACCTTGGCGTTGGCAGGGCCTGCGGGTTCCGCGGAAATCAATTCCAGCACCGTCGCGGACTGACCGACCTTGTAGAGCTGGATCTCGTCCGGCGCGCCCTTCTGGCCCAGCGTGTGGCGCCAGGCATAAGAGACGCCGTACGGATGGCTGACCTGCGTGTGGCAGGTGCGCACGTATTCGCCGGCGCGGCGGAAGGCCGCCTGGTAATTGGTGTCGACGCTGAAGGTCTCTTTCTTTGCGGTTTCCGACTCGTAGACGCCGGTGCTGGCGCATCCGGCCAACGTAGCCGCCAACGCGACACCCACCCATACAGACTTGCGCATGATTCTTCCCGCCATTGCTATTCGGACTTCCGCGATTATGCCAGCGGCAGCAAAAAGGCCACGCTGGAAATGCCAATCTCGTGGCACTTCTGGCGTGGCCTTGCGCCGCCCGAACGGCGGCGAACCAGACGCACTACCGCTTTTCCGCGGCCCCCTCGATCTTTTCCCCGCCTCGCTGGATATCCTTGCCGGCCCCGGCGACGGTGTTGCACCCGGCCGTCAGCGCAGCAATCGAAAGCATCATGACGAGAAAGACTCTGTTCTTCATAAGACATCTCCTGTCTGGGCATGGAAAAAACGAAACCCAGCATACCTCAAAGGCCCCGTTTTTTGCGTGACACGAGCGCGCCACCTGTAACAACACTGCCAAGAAACCGTCACCACCCTTACGCGCCGGTGACATTTGCGAGGCATTCTCGGCTGTCGCGTATTTGCCGCCAATGGATTAGGATGCGCACATGACGAAGACACAAGCATCGCAACCCGCTGGCGCCGGTCCGCAAGGCTGGGGCTGGCAACAGCCTCAATGCCGTGGGCAGGCCGCATTGGCGCTGTTCATCGACGATCTGCATCGCATTTTGCAGGCGCATGCCGCGGGCAAGCTGGCTGACAGCAGCACGCTGGCAGACGCGCAGGCCCAGGTCAATGAGCTGCTGGCGCGGTACAACGAAATTTCCGCTGCCCCGGATATATTCCAGGGGCAGTCAGTCCAACTCAAGGAAGGCATCGACCGCAGCGGCGTATCGCACACGGTGCCGATTTTTTCGCCGCGTCTGAAGCAGTCGCTGGTGTCGATGCTGGGACAGTGACCGGGATGACTCCCCGGAAACTGGCGCCCCCGGCGATCGAACAGAGCAGCCCCCAAAGGAAGGAGACCACAAGATGAGCACGGACAACGTTGTTGAGTTTCTCCGCCTGCTTTCCCTGGACGTGACGCTGGGCACCGCCGCTCAGCATGCCGCCAGCCAGGCCGACGCGCCGCTGGCCCTGGCCCGGCTCGCCACGTCTCATGGCCTGCCCTGCAATGCTTCCGATTGGTCTTCCTTTGCGCGTAACTGCCTGGACAACCTGGACCTGACCGAAGGCGACACCGGCATGGGCAACGCCACGATCTGGCAACTGGTGCAGGATCCCGCGCACGGCACGGCCATTCCCGCCAGCGCCATCACCCGCGTGATCGGTATCATCTCGCAGCCCGAGGGCGGCCCGCCCGTGGTTGGCCACGTGGTCGGCGATCTGGCGCCTCGCGCGCCGGTCGGCATGGCCCCGCACACGACGGGCTCCTGATCGCCGCTGGCCAGGCAGTCCGCAGAGGACTGCCGGGTCAGGATTGCGGATTCAGGAATTCCAGGACGCCCGCCGCGCCGGCCACGCCGCTGGCCATGCAGGCCGTCAACAGGTAGCCACCTGTCGGCGCTTCCCAATCCAGCATTTCCCCCACGCAGAAAACGCCGGGCACCGCTTTCAGCATCAGCCCGTCCGTCAACCCGTCGAATGCCACCCCGCCTGCGGTGCTGATCGCTTCGTCGATCGGACGAGGCCGCAGGAGCGTCAAGGGCAAGGCCTTGATTCGCTGGCCGAGCCGCTCCGGATCCTTGAAGTCGTCGGCACTGGCGCACTCTCTGAGCAAGCCCGCCTTCACGCCCGTCAGCCCCAGGCGGCTTTGCAAGTGGCTCGACATGGAGCGCGCCCCGCGCGGATGCGTCACTGCAGCCATCACCTTCTCGTGAGGCCAGTCCGGCGCAAGGTCCAGCAAGGCCACGGCGCTGCCGTCGGTGTCGATCCGGTCCCGCAGGGGGGCCGACAAGGCATAGACGAGGCTGCCTTCGATCCCGGTTTCCGATACGACGAACTCGCCCTGGCGGCGAAGTCCGCCGCAGGCCATGGACACCGACTTGACGGGCTGACCGGCAAAACGGCTGCGGAAGTGATCGGACCATGCGACGTCGAACCCGCAATTGGCGGGCCGTAATGCCGCAACCGGCACACCGTGCGACTGGAGATCCGGCACCCAGGCGCCATCGGATCCCAGCTTGGCCCAGCTGCCGCCGCCCAGCGCCAGCACGACGGCATCCGCCGCATGCTGCGTCTGGCCGGCGGGCGTCTCAAAGCACAACGCGTCCACACCGGGCTTGCCGCCGCGCCAGCCGAGCCAGCGGTGCCGCATGTGAAAGCGCACGCCCTGTCCGCGCAGCCGGGCGAGCCAGGCGCGCAAAAGCGGCGCGGCCTTCATCTCCTGGGGAAACACCCGGCCCGATGAACCCACGAAGGTCTGGATGCCCAACGCGTGAGCCCACTCACGCAGCGCGGCGGCGCCCATCTTCTGCAGCCACGGCTGCACGACAGGGGCGCGATCGCCGTAGCGGGCAAGAAAGGGCTCGGCGGGCTCGCTGTGCGTCAAGTTCAGGCCGCCCCGTCCCGCCATCAGGAATTTGCGCCCCACCGAGGGCATGGCGTCGAACACGTCGACCTGCGCCCCCGCTTCGCTCAGCTTTTCAGCGGCCATCAGGCCGGCCGGGCCGCCCCCGATGATGGCAACGCGTTTGGCGGACAGGCTCATGGCGCCGTCGCCTTGGTGACAGGACGCGGAAGGGGAAAAGCGGAACGCATGCGGGAGAAAACCGGGACGAAGATGACGTTCGGACGTCGGGCCGTGGGGACGCAGATTGTCTCATGGCTGCGCCGGCTGGCAGCGGGATCGCCCGCTTTGACTGCCCGGAAAGCGCAACGGCGGCCACTTCTTGACCGCCGACGCCAAACCCATGTTTTTGCTAGAGAAATTGCATATACGCAGCAGCTATCCCAAGGGTTTCCCACAATCCCTGTGGGTAACTGCCGCGGCGATTCAGACAAGAATCAGGCGCGCTCGGCCGCCTGCATCGGGCCGGACCAGGGCTCGGCATCCAGCTGGAAACGCAGTTCCTGGTACTCGCCATCGACGGCGACCGTGCGCAGCAGCCCGGCATCCAGCGCCTGCCCCAACGCGCGGCGGCACAGGGTTTCGGGGTCGTCCGGCAGCGACTGGAAGACGCCGTCGGGAATGCGCAGTCTCAGCAATGCATGGGGATCGCCGCGGTCGGCCGGACGGCCGATATGGATGTGGGCGGGATACCCGTGCGGGCACCAGATGCCCACGTGGTACTTGCCCTCAGCGCCCGTATCAGCAACGTAGCCGGGATGATCGTATTTTGCGGTTCCCATGGACACTCCTTTTGTGCGGCAATGTAGCGCGCGTGACCCATGGTAGCGCAGGGTGCGCGGCCGTGTCCGGGCGCGGCTATCGGGGAAACTCCGAACGCACGCGCGGCATGACCCAGCGCAATCGGCAGACGAAAAAAAGCCGCGACGGCGTCGCGGCTTTTTTGCTGTGGACTTGCCGGGGCATGTAAAACGCGCCGCTTGCAAGACCGGGTACTGCTTGAAACTGGTTGCGGGGGCAGGATTTGAACCTACGACCTTCGGGTTATGAGCCCGACGAGCTGCCAGACTGCTCCACCCCGCGTCTGATGTGTGAATCATACATCATTTTGAAATCTTGTGCAGCGCACCCAGGCGAATGTTTCCATTTTTCGACACGAAACGATGAAAAAAGCCGGCTGCGCGGCGCAGGACCGAAGGCAAACGGCCTTCGGCATCCAGGCATATCACCTGTGCGCCGCCCAGCGCGATCACGCGTACCGCGCCCCCGTAGGTCACGCCGTGAACCTCCCCTGCGTTCAGGCGAACCGGAACGACGCGATGCAGACCGTTCGCGGCTTCCAGGCCGTTTGCGCCCTCCTCGACGCGCACGCTGCCTTCGATGCAGACGACGGCGGCGCCTGCGCGCAGCACGAACATCCGGCTGGCGCCGGCGGGAAGATCCAGGCGCTGGCCTGGGAAGTCGGGGGTAGATTGCGGCGTCATGATGGTCTCCAGAAGCACCATGACAGGCTACGCGCGCCCTGCTTTGCGCAACAGCCACACAAATCGGCTTTCTGTACCGATGCAGAGGCTCGATTTTGTCGCTGTTATGGTGTACTTTGCCCTCATCTGTGCCTACCCACGGCCCAACGCAGGGGAGCAAGATCGGCGCATGGAACCCCAACCGCTGTACCTTCGCCTGGCCAACCACTACCGGCGCGCCATCCAGACCGGCGTGCTTGCCCCCGCGCAGCGCATGCCGTCCGTCCGCACGCTGGTGCGCACGCATCATGTCAGCCTGTCCACGGCCCTGCAGGCCTGCCGCCAACTCGAGGACGATGGCCTGATCGAGGCCCGCCCCCGCTCCGGCTATTTTGTTCTCAAACCCCGGCGCAACAGCATTCCACCCGTGTCCGAGCCGGACATCCGCCAGACGCTCGGCGCGGCGCAGTATGTCGGCATCCACGATCGCGTCTCGGACTTCATCGCCAAGTGCGAGGCCCATCCTGTCAGCGCCAACTTCGCCCTGGCTGCGGCCGTGCCGCAGGCATATCCCATGGAGGCGCTCAAGCAGGCAATGACGCGGGCGCTGCGGCAATCGCCCGAGGTGCTGGTCAGCCCGGTGCCGCCTCAAGGGCATCCCGACCTGCGCGGGGTGCTGGCCCGCCGGGCGCTGGCCAATGGCATCAACGCGACGCCGGACGATGTCATCGTCACGCATGGGTGCATCGAAGCCCTGAATCTGGCGCTGCGCGCCGTCGCCCGGCCCGGGGACACCATCGCGGTGGAGTCGCCCGCCTACTTTGGCTTGCTGCAGATCCTGGAAAGCCTGGGAATGCGCGCGCTCGAGATCCCCACTAGCCCGCAGCATGGGTTGTCGATCGAAGCCTTGGACCTGGCCTTCCAGACCCACGGCAACATCCGCGCCGTGGTTGTGGTGCCGAACTTCCAGAATCCGTTGGGCTGCGTGATGCCCGACGCGCACAAGGCGCGGCTGGTGGCCCTGTGCGAGCGCCAGCAGGTGCCGCTCATCGAGGACGACACCTACGGCGCCCTGACCGACGACGACACGCCGCTGGCGGCCGCCAAATCCTGGGATGCCACCGGCAACGTCATCTATTGCTCTTCGATGCACAAGACGCTGGCGCCGGGCATGCGGCTGGGCTGGCTACTGGGCGGCCGCTGGAAAGCCCGAATCGCCATGCTCAAGTTCGCGCAAAGCCGCCCCAACGAACCGCTGGCGCAGATCGCTGTGGCGGAGTTCATGGGCTCGCGCGCCTACGACCGCCACCTGGCCCGGCTGCGCCGCGAGTTAAAGACACAGCGCGACCTGACCGCCGAGGCCATCGCCGCGCACTTCCCGCGCGGCACGCGGCTGAGCGTGCCGCAAGGCGGCATGCTGCTCTGGGTGGAAATGCCCGCGGGCGTGTCCGGCATGGACGTCTTCGAGACCGGATTGCGGCAAGGCATACGCGTGGCGCCCGGCGCCATGTTTTCGAATGGCACCCGCTACGACCACTTCCTGCGTATCAGTTGCGGGCAACGCATCACCCCGGAAGTCTCACACGCACTGGTGGCGCTCGCGCGCATCGTTGAAGAAAGGACAGGATGAACGCGGCACTGCATCAATTCATCGCGGACTACGGCCTGTGGGCCGTGCTGGGCGGAACCTTCCTGGAAGGCGAAAGCGTGGTGGTGTTTGCGGGCTTCCTGGCGCACCAGGGACTGTTCCACCTGCCCTACGTCACGCTCTGCGCGTTCGCTGGCTCGTTCATGGCAGATCAGGTGCTGTTCTACGTGGGACGCCGCTACCGGGACCACCGCTACGTGCAGCGCATCCGCGCCAAGCCGGCGTTCCACAGGGCGCTGTCGGCCATCGACCGGTATCCCAACGGTTTCATCCTGGCGCTGCGCTTTCTGTATGGCTTGCGCACGGTCGGCCCCGTGGCGCTCGGCATATCCAAGGTGCCGGCCCTGCGCTACCTGGTGTTGAATGCCATCGCGGCCATGATCTGGGCGGTCTGCTTCAGTTTGCTGGGCTTCGTGTTCGGACGGACGATCGAGGCGCTGCTAGGCCGCCTGCACGGCGTGGAAACCAAGCTGGCCGTCGCGGCGGCGCTAGGCGTGCTGGTGTGGCTGGCCTACCGGCTTCATGCGCGCCGCCGCGGATAGCGGCCGGCGCTCAGAAGACCAGCGTGCCGCTAGCCCGCTGCACATGGCGGCGGCGCGCCTTGCGGTACAGGGCGCCGATGACCGGCAGCCGCGCAAGGCGGCGCAGGATCGGGTGGCGCTGGTCGAAGTCGTGCCACGCCTTGAAGCCGTGGCCCATGCGCTCCCAGCTTTCCCTCGCCTCTGGGGAAAGCTTGCCGGGGTCGAACGCCGCCAGCTTTGCCGCTTCCGAAACGCGCGCCGCGAGGGCGTGGCTCCGGCCTTCCAATGAATACTGATTCCGCATGGGGCCGCATATTACCCGGGCTTGGCCCGTCGTGGCAGCAGTCCGGCTGCGCACCGCGCATGCGCCAGGGAGCCGCTTTTGACCGCTCCGCGCAAGCCGTTGTAATTAAAGGAGTTTGGGCATCTATGCCCGCACTATCCCAAGGCTTGTCCACAGAACTTGTGGGTAACTGCCGCCGCGCACATCACTTCAAGGCAGTCACGACCATGTCGCGCACGCTTTCGAAACCCGCGACGTATTGCGGGTTCTCCGAGCGCGCAAGCAGGCTGGAATAGTTCTGTTCGAGCTGCGCCTCGATGGCCTCGCGCAGCCCCGGCGAACTCTTCACCAATTGCAGCACCGACAGCAGCGTGGCATTGAGCGCATCGATGCGGCCGCCCTGATGCGAGATGGTGTGCACGACGACGGCGATCTGTTCCTGGATATCCATGATGTAAAGCCTCCTGGCAATGAAATTTGGCGCAAATCCTAGCATGGCGCCCGCGCGCGTCGAGCCGGGGCCGCACGTGGCGTACCCCCTGCCGCGGCTAGGCAAGCACGGGGGTCGGCGCTAGCATGAAGCGTAGCCGCAAGGGCACCGCGGCGCACGCCGCCGGCGCTGCCTTCAGACGCCCGGCACAACCGGAGCGCGCTCATGAAAACGATCCAGAATTACGTCCCGCCCAGCGCCCAGTCGCTGCAACGGCTGCAGGACAGGCTGGGCTACAGCGATGGCAAGATGGCCGAGCTGGCCGGGCTGGACGCATCGACGCCCTGGCCCAGTTATGTCGGCGGCGCCGAGCCGCGCACGCTGGGCCGGCAGCGGCTGTTCTACATGATGGCGCGCCTGACGCTGCAGGAGTCCGAATGGCAGCGCGTGCTGGCCGCCATGCGCGAGGCCGGCGCGCACTTCGATTGCCAGGATCCCCACGCTGGCGACGCGCCGCCGCCGCCCGAACCCATGGCGGACGAAGAGCGCAAGTTCGGCATGCTGCTGGTCAGCCGCAACGGCTCGTTCCACGAAATGGAGCAACTGCGTGAATTCGCGCATTTCGCCCATGAGGCGGATGTCAGCCGTTTCGTGCACAGCGCGTTCTATGACAGCGACATCGACCTGTGCCGCTTCAGCTTCGCGGACCACGACGGCCTGGACGACGCCAGCCGCGACCGCATCTTCGACGCAGCCCAGAAAACGATCACGCGCTTCGAGTTCGACGGCCGCATCTATCACGGCGGCATTCCGCCCGAGTCCGACGGCTAACCCCGCCGCATTGACGCAGGCAGGCCGGCGCCTGTACCGTCGCCACTTCGCCATCCGCCCGACGCCATCGCCCACCGCATGAACGAACGACTCGACGCCATCGACCGGCAACTGCTGAGCCTGCTGCAGGCCAATGCGCGCGAACCGGCCGCCATCCTCGCGCGCAAGCTTGGCCTGGCGCGAACCACCGTGGTGGCGCGTATCGCGCGGCTCGAGCGCGAGCGCATCGTCGCGGGCTATGGCGTGCGCCTGGGCCGGCTGCTGGAAGAGGCAGCGGTGCGGGCCTACTGCTTCATCAGCGTGCTGCCCAAGACGCCGGCGGCCGTGATCCGCGAGCTGGAAAAGATGCCCGAGGTCGAAGAGGTGTCTTCCGTCAGCGGCCCCTACGATTACCTGATCTTCCTGCGCTGCGAGACCCATGAGCAGCTGGACGCGCTGCTGGACCGCATCGGGCTCATCGACGGCGTCAAGCAGACCCAGACCTCGATCGTGCTCAGCCGCAAGGTCGACCGGCGCAGCGCGGTCGCCGCGCCCTGACCGGCGGCCTTTGCCCCGCCCGTCTTTCCGGCGGGCGCAACATGGTGGTGTAATGGGGGCCTGTCGCGAATCCTGGATTTTTCATGCTTGCTCGCCTTGCCCCTGCCGCCGCCCTCCTCGTCCTGTTGACCGCGTGTTCCAGCATGAGCGAGGTCAAGCCCCTCGAAAAAGACCAATACAGCGTCACCTACAGCTCCGGCACGCAACTGCTGAGCTGGGTCGAGATCAAGATCAAGACATTGGAGCGCGCGGACGAATACTGCCAGTCGCTTGGCCGCAAGCTGGTCAAACCCAGCGTGACGTCCAACCACGCCACCGGGCTGGGCTCCAAGCGCGCCACGGTCACCTTCGAATGCGCGCCGATCGATCCGCCCAAGCCCGCCGCCCAGTAGATGCCCACGGCGCCGTCCGGCTTCGGGTGTAGCATTTCCGCATTCCCCCTCTCTCTGCCTGCATCGTGAATACTCTTCTGCCCGTGGGCATCACCATGGGCGATGCCGCCGGCATCGGTCCCGAAATCGTCGTCAAGGCCTGCGCGCAGGGCTTGGGCGCGCCCTGTGTGGTGTATGGCGACGCGGGTGCGCTGCACCGGGCGGCCGCGCAGCTTGGCGCGCGCCTGGACATCGTCGAGATCGCCGGCGTCGGCCAGGCTCGGCCCGATGCGGGCTGCATCCAGGTGGTGGCCTGCAGCCCCGCCCTGCCGGCGGACCTGCCGTTGGGACGGGTCAGCGCGCTGGCCGGCCGCGCGGCTTACGATTACGTTTGCGCCGCCATCGACGATGCGCTCGCCGGACGCATCCGCGCCATCGTCACCGCGCCGCTGAACAAGAAGTCCATGCACGAGGCCGGCATCGATTTTCCGGGCCACACCGAAATCCTGGCCGACCGCTCCGGCACGCAGAATTTCGCGATGATGCTGGCCAATGATGAGCTGCGCGTGCTGCTGGTGACGATCCACGTCGCGTTGGCCGATGTCATGGCGCGCATCACGCCGCAAGCCGAGCTGACTGCCATGCGCTTGGCGCACCACGCCTGCCGCCAGATGGGAATCGCGCAGCCGCGCGTCGCCGTCGCCGGACTGAATCCGCACGCGGGCGAAGGCGGCAAGTTCGGCCGCGAAGACGTGGACATCATCGAGCCGGCCATCGCTGCCGCCCGCGCCGAAGGCATCGATGCCAGCGGCCCCTGGCCGGGCGACACCATTTTCATGCGCGCCCGCCGCGGCGAATTCGACATCGTCGTGGCGCAATACCATGACCAGGGCCTCATCCCGGTCAAGTACCTGGGCCTGGATCATGGCGTGAACGTCACCGTCGGACTGCCCTTCGTGCGCACCAGCGTTGACCACGGCACCGCGTTCGACATCGCTGGCAAGGGTCTGGCCGACCATGCATCCCTGGTCGCGGCCTTTGACCTCGCGCTGGCGATGACGCCCTGAGCGCGTAAAAAGCCGCCGGTTGCCTCAGCGCGCGGACGATTCGCGCGGCCGCGCCACGGCCCGGCCGCGCGCCGGGTCTACAATACGCCCCGTTTCCGGCGCCCTGCGCCACCGCTTTCCGTTCTTCCCTCCCTTCCCATGTCCCGCCTCGTTCGACTCCTGCCTGACCGCTTCACCCTCTACCTGATCTGCACCGTCATCATCGCCAGTTTCCTGCCCGCGCACGGGCAAGGCGTCGTCGTGTTCGGCTGGATCACCAACGTGGCCGTGGGCCTGCTGTTCTTCCTGCACGGGGCGCGCCTTTCCCGTGAGGCCATCATCGCGGGCCTGACGCACTGGAAGCTGCACCTGACCATCTTCTCGGCGACGTTCCTGATGTTCCCGCTGCTGGGGTTGGCGCTGCAGCCGGTGCTCGAGCCGCTGGTCACGCCCGAGTTGTACCTGGGCATCCTGTTCCTGTGCTGCCTGCCGGCCACCGTGCAATCGGCCATCGCGTTCACGTCCATGGCGCGCGGCAACGTTCCGGCCGCCGTGTGCAGCGCGTCGGCGTCGAGCCTGCTTGGCATCTTTCTCACGCCCCTGCTGGTTGGCACGGTCGTGGCCAACGCCGGCAGCGCGCCGATCTCGTTCGATGCGGTCGGCAAGATCATGCTGCAACTGCTGCTGCCGTTCGTGCTGGGCCAGTTCGCGCGGCGCTGGATTGGCGCCTGGGTCCACAAGCGCAAGGCCATGCTCAAGTTCGTGGACCAGGGCTCGATCCTGCTGGTGGTCTACACGGCATTTTCCGAAGCCATCAACGAAGGCCTGTGGAGCAGCACCCCTATCCCCGCGCTGGTTGGCCTGGTCGTCTGCTGCTGCGTGATCCTGGCGCTGGCGCTGGGCCTGTCGGCCCTGGCCGGCCGGATGTTTGGATTCAGCATCGAAGACCGCATCACGCTGCTCTTCTGCGGCTCGAAAAAGAGCCTGGCCAGCGGCATTCCGATGGCTCAGGTGCTGTTCGCCGGGCACGCCGTGGGTGCGGTGGTGCTGCCGCTGATGCTGTTCCATCAGATCCAGCTGATGGTCTGCGGCGTGCTGGCGGCCCGCTACGGCAAGCGGCCGGATGCGCAGCACTGATCGCTGCCCAGAATAAAAAACCGCGCACAGCGCGGTTTTTTATTGGGCGGCGGCGGTTGCCAGGATCAGTACATGTCCCGCGGCTGCGCGCCGGAGAAGTTCAGGAAGCGCGTGCTGGAGCCCTGGAACGTCAGGCGCACCGTGCCGATGGGACCGTTACGCTGCTTGCCGATGATGATCTCGGCCGTGCCCTTGTCCGGCGAATCCGGGTTGTAGACTTCGTCGCGATAGATGAACAGGATCACGTCCGCGTCCTGTTCGATAGCGCCCGATTCACGCAGGTCGCTCATCACGGGACGCTTGTTGGGGCGCTGCTCCAGGCTTCGATTCAACTGCGACAGCGCGATCAGGGGGCAGTTCAGTTCCTTGGCCAGACCCTTGAGCGAGCGGCTGATTTCCGACACTTCGGTGGCCCGGTTTTCGCCGGAGCCGTTGCCCGACATGAGCTGCAGGTAGTCGATGATGATGAGGCCGAGCTGTCCGCACTGGCGCGCCAGTCGGCGCGCGCGGGCGCGCACTTCCATCGGGCTGAGCGCGGGCGATTCGTCGATATAGACCTGCGCGTCCTGCATGAGCTGCACGGCGTGGGTGACGCGCGGCCAGTCTTCGGCGATCAGCTTGCCGGTGCGCATGCGGTGCTGGTCCAGCAGCCCCACGGAACCCAGCATACGCATGGCGAGCTGAACCGCGCCCATTTCCATGGAGAACACCGCCACAGGCAGGCCCTCTTCGATGGCGACGTGTTCGCCGATGTTCATGGAGAACGAGGTCTTGCCCATCGACGGGCGTCCCGCCACGATGATGAGGTCGCCGCCCTGCATGCCGGACGTCATCTTGTCCAGGTCGGTAAAGCCCGTGGGCACGCCCGTCACGTCGGACGTGCTCTCGCGGTGATAGAGCTCGTCGATGCGCTCGACCACCTGGGTCAAGAGCGGCTGGATCTCCTGGAAGCCCGCGGCGCCGCGCGCCCCTTCCTGGGCGATCTTGAACACCTTGGACTCGGCCTCGTCCAGCAGTTGGCGCGCTTCCTTGCCCTGCGGGTTCATGGCGGCCGAGGAGATTTCGTCGGCGATGGACACCAGCTTGCGCAGCATGGCGCGCTCGCGCACGATCTCGCCGTAGCGGCGGATGTTGGCGGCCGACGGCGTGTTGTGCGCCAGCGCGTTCAGGTACGCCAGCCCGCCGGACTCTTCGGCCTTGCCCGCGCTGACGAGGGATTCGTGCACGGTGATGACGTCGGCCGGGCGCGCCAGACCGATCAGGCGAGCGATGTGGTGCCAGATCAGCCGGTGGTCGTGCCGGTAGAAGTCTTCTTCGAGGAGCACGTCCGCGATGCGGTCCCATGCGGCGTTGTCCAGCAGCAGTCCGCCCAGGACCGACTGCTCGGCCTCGATGGAATGGGGGGGGACGCGCAGGTACTCGAGCTGGGAATCGGCGGGTGTGTTCATGGCTTCAATAGTAACGGCTGCAGGATATCGGCGACGCGGAAAAACCCTTGGATATCGCGCGAGGGAAAACGGGCGAGGACCGGGCGCAGGGGCATGGCGATGCCGCACAGCACGCGCGCCAGCCGCTTCAGGCGGACGCGCACCTCGGGATCCGGATTGCTCTCCAGGTAGACGTCCAGCGCCAGCTTGCCCAGCGACCTGGCGTCGTCGTCTTCGAGTTTACGCAAGGAGACCAGCGAGGCCAGCATCTGGAACAGGTCATACGCTTGCGCAAGCGGCCGGGACAGCGTCGCGCCGATGTTTTCCTCGAAGTCGATGCGCCAGATCTCGCCATCGCGCAACGTCACGTTGCGGATCTGAGCGCCGCCATGCCACATGCCGCGCACATGGAAAGCGGCCAGGTCGGCCGCGGCGGCGCGCGTGAGCCACAGGCGCGAGGTGGAGTCTTCGTTGCGGATGAGATCGGCCAGGTCTTCGCCCACGAACTCCAGCACAAGCAGGTTCTGCTCGCGCCACCAGACTTCGGGGACACGGGCCCCGGCTTGCAGCAACTGCGCCAGACGCTGCCCTTCGTGGGCCAGGCCATTGCGCAGCAGCACGCTGGGGCGCGGAAACTCGCCCAGGAACACCTTGCAGCCCACGGCGAGGAACAAGGCGCGCACGTAGCGCAGGACATAGCTCACGCCCTGCAGGATGCCGGGCCGGCGCCGCTTGATGATGCAGCGCACGCCATCTATCGTCACATCGCGCACCGAAGGTTCACGCGACGCATCCACGCTGTCGAGCCAGGCTCGCAATCCGGGCGGGGCGTTGTGGTGGACAGGCGGATGAGTCAAGAGGTCCTCGGGAATGACAGCGTACAGCGAGGGTGTGGGGCCACGCACCCTTCAGCAGAAAATGGGCCCATTGCCGCGAAAAGAAAAAAAGCCGGCGCGCGGGCCGGCTTCTTTTTACCGCGACTGCCGGATCAGGACAGTTCGCCTTCGACCAGCACCGTGATGTCGACCACGACGTCGGCGTGCAGGGCGACCTGGACCGGGTACTCGCCGATGGCCTTGAGCTGACCATTGGGCAGACGGACCTGAGCCTTTTCGACGGCTTCGAACGAAGCCTTCTTCAGACCTTCGGCGATGTCGGCGTTGGTGACCGAACCGAACAGACGGCCGTCGACGCCGGCCTTCTGAACGATCTTGAGCTGGTAGCCGTTCATGCGCTCACCCAGCGCTTGGGAAGCGGCCAGCTTTTCAGCCTGGGCCTTTTCCAGTTCGGCGCGGCGGGCTTCGAATTCCTTCAGGGCGGCGTCGGTTGCGCGACGGGCCTTCTTCTGGGGAATCAGGAAGTTGCGGGCGTAGCCATCACGCACGCGCACGACTTCACCCAGGTTGCCCAGGTTGACGACTTTTTCGAGCAGAATAACTTGCATTTCAGTGCCCCGGATTAGTTGTGGTTGTCGGTGTAAGGCAACAGAGCCAGGAAGCGCGCGCGCTTGATGGCGGTGTCCAGCTGGCGCTGGTAGATTGCCTTGGTGCCGGTCAGGCGAGCCGGGATGATCTTGCCGTTTTCTTGCACGAAGTCGCGCAGGGTGTCCAGATCCTTGTAGTCGATCTCTTCGACGCCGGCTGCGGTGAAGCGGCAGAACTTACGACGCTTGAAGAGCGGGTTCTGCTGCGTGAATTTGCGTTTTTCTTTGCGTTTTCCGAAGAAAGCCATGATATGTGCCTTTATGTTTGAGGGGACTGGGTCATTGCCCACTTCCCCATAACCTATCCGTATTCAGAAGGCGCTCTCGCACCCTGGGTCTCATTCGCTTCAAGCCACCTGCGGATCGCGTCCGGCGCTTGCCTTGATCTTGCGTGCCTGCTGCAGATGCAGCTTGATCTTCACCGAGTCCTTGCGGGTGGGAGCCAAAAAACCCTGCACCAGCAATTCGGACCCTAACGCGGTGTCCTTCAACAGCAGCGCCAGATCTCCCAGTGCCACGGCGGCGATCGTCAGTTCGACACGGCGCGGGTGGCCGGCTTCGATGACCTCCGACTCGTGCGCCAGCAGCATTTCGAGTGCTGGCAGACCGGCGGGCGTGTGGCGCAAAGGCTCGCATTCGAGAACGCGTGCGCTGAGTTCCAGCTTGTTCATCCTGCCTGGTACCGAGGGGACTTGATGCGATGAGCTCTGCGTGAGCGTGCTTACTCGGCCTGAGCCGGGGCAGCTTCCGCCGAAGCCTTGCGGGCTTCTTCGCGCTCGACCGACTTCATCATGATCGACGGGGTGGTCTGGGCCTTCTTGGTCTTGATGACCAGATGGCGCAGCACGGCGTCGTTGTAGCGGAACGAGTGTTCCAGCTCATCCAGCGTGGCTTGGCCGCACTCGATGTTCAGGCAGACGTAGTGAGCCTTGACGAGCTTCTGGATCGGGTAGGCCAGTTGACGGCGGCCCCAGTCTTCCAGGCGATGGATCGAGCCGCCTTGGCCCGTGACCAGTGCTTGGTAACGCTCGACCATGGCGGGCACTTGCTCGCTTTGGTCGGGGTGAACGATAAACACTACTTCGTAGTGACGCATGGGTAAAACTCCTTGAGGATGTCTTGCTGGCAGTTCGTCTTGCACCCGCGCTTTCCATCATGGGTGGATCAAGGATCATCGACGATCGCCGCAAGGGGCAGCCCGCTACCCAAAAACCATGGGCGGTCGAGCAAGAAAGCTCTCGATTATCACCGATTGAGCGATCCCGTGCAAGCCGATGAAAGCTCAGGAAATAAGGGACGCGTTACCGGCAGACGCCTGCCCGTCGGCGGCGGGCAGATCGGACTGGCCAATGGGCCGCGGCCGGTTCACGGCGCTGACCATGACGTAGCTGATGATCATCAGCAGGAACCACGAGCCCAGCTTGGCGATGGACACCACCTGCCACACGTGCGACTGGTTGGGATAGCGCCACGCATTGGCGAAGGTGCCGATGTTCTCGGCGAACCAGATGAAGAGCGCCACCAGCACGAAGCCCAAGAGGAGCGGCATGCGCCGGTAGACCTGCCAGATGCGGAAATACACCCACGTGCGCGCGAACAGCATGGCCGTCATCGCGAACAGCGCCCACCGGAAGTCCCAGACGTAATGGTGCGCGAAGAAATTCAGGTAGATCAGCACCGACAGCGCCACCGTCGCGGCCAGCGGCGGATGCGCCCGAAAGCGAAAGTCGAAGAGGCGCCACACACGGGCAAGATAGCTGCCCACCGCGGCATACATGAAGCCCGTAAAGAGCGGCACGCCGCCAATGCGCAGCACGCTCGCCTCGGGATAGATCCACGAGCCGGCCGCGGTCTTGAAGATTTCCATGCAGGTGCCGACCACATGGAACATCAGGATCACGCGGGCCTCGCTCCAGGTTTCCATGCGCAGCGCGAGCAACGCGGCCTGGATGCCCAGCGCCGCAAGCGTCAGGAAGTCGTAGCGCGCCAGGGCGGCATCCTTGGGATACCACCAGTGCGTGCCCAGCAGCAGCGCGCACATCAGGCCGCCAAAAAGACAAGCCCACGCCTGCTTCACGCCGAAGCGGAAAAACTCGTACAGCGCCACGCCAAGGCGGCCCCGGCTGGCCAGGTTGCTGGCCAACCGCACTTCCCATTGCTGCAGGCCGGCAATGAGCGGCCAGTCGCTGGCCGCCGGATGGCGCATCGGCGCTCAGCCTTCGACGACGGCGTATGCCGAGTGGTTGTGGATGGACTCGAAGTTCTCGGCCTCGACGCGATAGCGCGCGATGCCGGGATGGGCGTTCAGGCGGGCGGCCACGTCGCGCACCAGGTCTTCGACAAACTTGGGGTTGTCATAGGCGCGCTCGGTGACGAACTTTTCGTCGGGGCGCTTGAGCAGGCCCCACAGTTCGCAGGAGCCTTCGTCTTCGATCAGGCGGATCACGCCGTCCATCGAGATGTCTTCGTTCAGGATGGCCGAGACCGTGACGTGCGAACGCTGGTTGTGCGCGCCGTACTCGGAGATGGCCTTGGAACACGGGCACAGGCTGGTGACGGGCACCTGCACCACGAGCTCGAACTCGACCCGGTCGGCCTGTGCGCGCGCGATCCACTGGACCTCGTAGTCGAGCAGGCTCTGCACGCCGGAGATCGGCGCGGACTTGTTGATGAAGTACGGGAACGAGGCCGTGATGTCGCCGCGCTCGGCATGCAAGAGCGGCAGCATGTCGGCCGCCATGGTGCGGAACAGCGCCGGCGTCATGGGCGTGCTGCGGTATTTTTCGAGCAGGGCCACGAAGCGGGACATGTGCGTGCCCTTTTCTTCGGGCGGCAGGGCCACCGTCAGCGTCCAGTTGGCGACCGTGCCTTGCGCCGAGCCGTCGCCGCTTTGGACCAGCATGGGGTGACGAACGCCGCGGATGCCGACGCGCTGGATCGGGATATGCCGCGTGTCCGTGGCGCTCTGGACGTCGGGCATCACGATGGCGGGGTCGATCGGAGAATTCATTTCGGCTTACCTGTCCGGGCCCGGTGCGCCGTGAAGCGACCCGCCCAGTTGTCTTGAAAGGGGCTAATTATCGCCCACCCGCAGGCGATCAGGAGCGGTAACCCTGTGGCCCGCATGCCCGAGGGGGCCGGAACAGTGTGTTTCATCCTTGCGGCTTCATGCTTGCGCCCTCGGCCGCAAGCATGAAGCCGGCTCAGGCCAGCAGGCTGGCGTAACGCGTGCGGATCGACTGCTCGATGCCCGCGGCATCCAGGCCCAGGCCGGCCAGCAGGGCCGATTGTTCGCCGTGGTCGATGAATTCGTCCGGCAGGCCCAGTTGCAGCACCGGGATCAGCACGCCGGCCGCGCTCAGCACTTCCAGCACCGCACTGCCCGCGCCGCCCATGATGCACGCGTCTTCCACGGTGACGAGCGCGTCGTGGCGGCTCGCGAGATCCAGGATCAGGTCGCGGTCGATCGGCTTGACGAAGCGCATGTCGGCCACGGTGGCATCGAGCTTGCCGGCGGCGCCCAGCGCTGCCTGCACCAGCGTGCCAAAACCCAGGATGGCGATCTTCTTGCCTTCACGCCGCACGATGCCCTTGCCCAGTTCAACGGTATCCAGGGCTTCGGCTTCCGCCGCGCCGCAGCCCGCGCCGCGCGGATAGCGCACCGACGCCGGACCCGGGTACTGATAACAGGTGGACAGGAGCAGACGGGTTTCGTTTTCGTCGGAGGGCGTGGCCACCACCATGTTGGGCACGCAGCGCAGGAACGCGATGTCGTAGTTGCCCGCGTGCGTGGCGCCGTCCGCGCCCACGATGCCGGCGCGGTCCAGGGCGAAGGTCACGTCCAGGTTTTGCAGGGCGACGTCATGGATGAACTGGTCGTAGCCGCGCTGCATGAAGGTGGAGTAGATGGCGACGACGGGCTTCTGGCCCTCGCACGCCACGCCAGCCGCGAACGTGACGGCATGCTGTTCGGCGATGCCCACGTCGAAATACCGCTGCGGAAAGCGTTGTTCGAATTCGACCAGGCCACTGCCTTCGCGCATGGCCGGGGTGACGGCCACCAGACGCGCGTCCTCTTGGGCCGTGTCGCACAGCCACTTGCCGAACACCTGCGTGAAGGTGCGCTTGCCCGGCGCCTTGGACTGCAGGATGCCGACGGCCGGATCGAACTTGCCGGGACCGTGATACAGCACCGGGTCGGCTTCGGCCAGTTTGTAGCCCTGGCCCTTGCGCGTGACGACGTGCAGGAACTGCAGGCCCTCCAGGGCTTTCAGGTTCTGCAGCGTGGGGACCAGCGCGTCCAGGTCGTGGCCGTCGATGGGGCCGACGTAGTTGAAGCCGAATTCCTCGAACAGCGTGGCGGGCGTGACCATGCCCTTGGCGTGTTCCTCGAAGCGGCGCGCCAGCTCGAGCACCGGGGGCACATGCTGCAGCACCGCCCGGCCCACATTCTTGGCCGTGGCGTAAAAGCGTCCGGACATCAGGCGCGCCAGATACCGGTTCAGCGCCCCCACCGGCGGCGAGATCGACATGTCGTTGTCGTTCAGGATCACCAGCAGGTTGATGCCGGGCGTGACGCCCGCGTTGTTCATGGCCTCGAACGCCATGCCGGCCGACATGGCGCCGTCGCCGATCACCGCGATGTGCTGGCGCTGCACGCCCGCATTGCGCGAGGCGACCGCCATGCCCAGTGCCGCCGAGATCGACGTGGACGAGTGCGCGGTGCCGAAGGCGTCGTATTCGGATTCGCTGCGCTTGGGGAAACCGGAGATGCCGCCCTGCTGGCGCAGCTTGGCCATGCCGGCCCGGCGCCCCGTCAGGATCTTGTGCGGATAGGACTGATGGCCGACGTCCCAGACGATGCGGTCATGCGGCGTGTCGAACACCTGATGCAGCGCCAGCGTGAGTTCGACGGTGCCCAGGTTGGACGACAGGTGACCGCCCGTTTTGGATACCGACTCCAGCACGAAGCCACGCAGTTCGTCGGCGAGCTTTTTCAGTTCGCGACGATCCAGGCGCTTGAGGTCAGCCGGCGATTGAATGCGGTCCAGTAAATCTGTCGTCATGCTTTTATGGGGTTCGTTGGCCCGGCCTACCAGGAAGGCCGGGCTGATCTCGGATCAGCGGTCTCGAAGAACGATGAAGTCGGCAAGCTGGGCCAGGCGCCCGCCGGCGTCGCCCAGCGGCGCCAGGGCGGCCAGCGCCGTCACACGCAGTTCCTCGGCGAAGGCCCGCGCTGCGTCAAGGCCCAGCAGGGAAACATAGGTGGGCTTGTTTTCAGCGGCGTCCTTGCCGGGCGTCTTGCCCAGGCTGGCGCTGTCCGCGGTGACGTCCAGAATGTCGTCGACCACCTGAAACGCCAGGCCCATGGCCTGCGCGTAGGCATCCAGCGCCTGGCGCGAGGCCGAGCTGGCGCCCGCCACGATGCCGCCCAACGCCACGCTGCACGCCAGCATCGCGCCGGTCTTCATGCCGTGCATCGTCTGGAGTTCGTCGCGCGACAGCGCGCGGCCGACGCTGAACAGATCGATGGCCTGTCCGCCCGCCATGCCACGGCTGCCGGCGGCGCGCGCCAGCGACTGGGTGGCCTGGACGATCAGCGCCGGGGCAATCGGCATGGAGGCGATCAGCTCAAACGCCAGCGGCTGCAACGCGTCGCCCGCCAGCATGGCGGTGGCTTCGTCGAACTGCACGTGCGTGGTGGGCCGGCCGCGGCGAAGCGTGTCGTCGTCCATGCAGGGCAGATCGTCATGGATCAGCGAGTAGGCGTGGATCAGTTCGACGGCGGCCGCCGCGCGGTCCAGAGAGGCCTCGATGGCCAGCACGCTGCCACTGACGGGACAAGCCTGACCGGCGGCATAGACCAAGGCGGCCCGAACGCGCTTGCCGCCGCCAAGCACGGCGTAGCGCATGGCTTCGTGCAAACGGGCAGGCGCCAGGTCCGCCGGCGGCAGCAGGTCGTCGAGCACGTCTTCGACATGCAGCGCACGGCCTTGCAACCACTCGGGAAAAGCGAGTTGAATTTGCTTCATCGGCTTCTTATTCGTCGTCCAGCGCCGCGGGATCCAGCGGCCGGAGCAGGCCGCCCTCGAGGACCTTGACCTGCTGCTCAGCCTGGGCCAGTCGTTCCTGGCAAACCCGTGTGAGCGCCACACCGCGCCGGTAGGCAGCCAGCGACTGCTCGAGCGGCAACGATCCGTCTTCCATGGCCGCGACCAGCGATTCCAGTTCGGCCAGCGCCGTTTCGAAATCCTGGGGCAAGGGACGATCGTCGTTCTGCGGATCAGCTTGAGTGGGTTTGGCCAAACGGGCCTCCGGGGCACTAGGGGGTGGATTAATCCGTGAATTGTACGAGATAGCCAAGCGCTGCCCGCAAGCGCCCCGCGCGCTAGGCCGGCGCCCCCGCCAGACCTGCCACGGCAGCCTGGAGCGCCGGGGCCACGCGGTCGCGAAGGAGCGAGGCCTCGAGCAGGCTGGCCGGTCCGCCGCAGCTCATGACGAAGACGCCCTCGCCCGTGATCGACGTGAACGGCACGGCGACGGCGTTGATGCCGGACTGCCATTCGCCGATTGCGAAGCAGCAGCCGGTTTGCGCGAGTTCGGCGCGCGCCCGCGCAATGGTCTCGGCGGCTGGGGCGCCCTGGTCCAGACGCGCGAGGACGGCGTCGCACTCGTCTGCGGGCAGGCTGGCGAGATAGGCGCGCCCCATGGCGCTGTCCAACGTGGCTCGGTAACCCACGGGCAAGCGCAAGTACAGCGCCGACGAGCCGTGGATGGCTTCGACGTAGGTCATGGCATCGCCGTCGAAGGCGCCCAGGGCCACGGCGCCACCGGTGTCGCGCGCCAGGTCGGTCATCGAGGCCTTGGCAAGCTCACGCACCTCTAGTCCCGCAAGCAGGCCGAATCCCAGCGCCAGCACGCCATAGCCGGGCGAGTACTTGCCGGTGTCGGGGTGGTAGCGCAGATAACCCAGTTCAGTGAGCGTGTAGGTGATGCGGCTGATGGTGGGCTTGGGCAGGCCCGTCAGGCGCGCCAGGTCCAGGTTGCCCAGCGCGGCCACGCCGTGCCGGAAGCACCGCAGCACGTCCAGGCCCCGCGCCAGCGCCGTGATGAAGTCGGGCGAATGGGCGCCTTCTGCCGAGCCGGCGGCGCGCTTGCGGCGCGCGGGCAGGCTCAGTTCAAGCTTCTGGTCCGGCTTGGACGGCGGGAGGGGGGCGCGCTTGCCGCTAGAAAATGATTGCATTTCTATACGCTTCGTTTTTATAGTTTATTTCGAATGACAAAATTAAATTCCATATAACGGAATTTATAGCATCCCAGGAGACCTGGCAAGCGGCCCGATGTTCGCACCCGGCGTGCGTATCAAGTCAGCCAAGCCAGGCCCGTCGATCCACTCTGACCACGCGATTTCAAGGGGAAAACATGATTCGCAACAGCTTCAAACTGCTCGCCACCCTGATGCTCAGCGCTGCCGCGCTGGGCGCGCAGGCCGACACGTATCCGGCGCGGCCCATCAAGGTGATTTCGCCCTTCCCGGCCGGCGGCGCCACAGACGTGCTGACGCGCGTGCTGGCCGAGCGGATGGCCAAGAACCTGGGCCAGTCGATGATCGTGGAGAACAAGGCCGGCGCGGGCACGTCCATCGGCGCCGCCTACGTCTCGCGCGAAGCGCCGGACGGCTACACCATCCTGATGGCCACGAACTCCACGCTGGTGACCAACCGCTATCTGTATAAGGAACTGCCCTACGACCCCGACAGCTTCGCCAAGATCGGCATGGTCGGCGTCGGCCCGCTGGTCCTGCTGTCCACGCCGAAGCGCCCGTTCAACAACACCCAGGACGTGGTGGCCTACGCCAAGCAGAATCCGGGCAAGCTGACGTTTGCCACGTTCGGTCCGGGCACCTCGTCGCACCTGGCCGGTGAACTGTTCAAGGAACGCGCCGGCATCGACATCCTGCACGTGCCGTTCAAGGGCGCCACGCAGGCCCTGCCCGCCCTGATCAGCGGCGACGTGGACCTGTTCTTCGACATGGTGGCCACCGGCATGCCGCAGGCCGACGCCGGCAAGGTCAAGGTCTTCGCGATCACCAGCCCCAAACGCCTGGCGACGCAGCCCAACCTGGGCACGCTGGCTGAACAGGGTTACCCGTCGTTCGACATGACCGCCTGGTTCAGCTTCGTTGCGCCCAAGGGCACGCCCGCGCCCGTGGTCGAACGCCTGCAGGCCGCACTGACCGAAACGCTGCAGGACGAAGCCGTGAAAAAGCGCTTGCTGGACATGGGCATCGACCCGCGTTCGGGCACCGCCGCCGAACTGGACAAGCAGATCAAGACCGAGCAGCCCATCGTGTCGCAACTCATCAAGCAGGCCAACATCGTCCTGCAGTAAGCCTCTACCCGCCGGTTTCGTGACAAAACGTTCGCGGACCGCCGGCCCGCGATCGGCCTGCCCGTGGCTCAGCTGCGGGCAGGCCCCTTCCCCCCGACAGCGCCCTCCCGGCCCTGTCGGTTTTTTACGCGCGGCTTAACCCCTGGATACAGAAATCGGCGTGGCGGCGCTGATAAGGTAAGGCGAGAAGAAGCCGAACCATCCGGGAGCCCGATGCCTCACCCCGAAGACCGATACGCCCGCCTTGACACAGCCCGATGGCTGGCTGCGCTGGCCGTCGTTCTGCTGCACAGCGCCGCACTCATCGTCAGCGATCCCGCCGCGCATGGCCGCGGCGCATGGCTGGCCGCCAACCTGTATGACTCGGCCGCGCGCTGGTGCGTGCCCGTCTTCGTGATGGTGAGCGGCGCCCTGCTGCTCGATCCCGATAAGCCCCACGATGCGCGGCGCTTCTACAGCAAACGCATGGCGCGGATTTGCGCGCCGCTGCTGTTCTGGACGCTCTTCTACCTGACGTGGCGCACCGGCCTGGATTGGTGGGACGACGGACGCGTGGACTTTTCGTTCTGGCCGCGCAAGGTCGCGCAGGGCGAGCCCTACTACCACCTGTGGTACCTGTACATGATCGTCGGCCTGTACCTGTTCGCGCCGCTGGTGCGGGTGCTGTATGCGCGCAGCACGCCGAAAGCGCGGGCGTTGTGGGTCGTGGGCATCCTGGGGGTGGCGATCCTTGACGCCCTGTATCGCCGCGCGCTGGGCGCGCCGCATGGTTTTTTCCTGACGTGGTTCCTGCCCTATCTGGGCTACTTCGTCGCCGGCCGCCTGATCTTTGACGGCGAGATGCGCGTGCCGCGCCCGGGCCTGATGCTTGCCGCCACCGTGGCCGCGACGGCGATGGGCGTGACGATCATGTCCAACGGCCACGTGCTGGACACCTACTTCTACGACTACTTCAGCCTGACGGTCCCGTTCATGTCGCTGGCCGCGTTCCAATGGATCGTGTCCTCGCCGCGGCTGCCCAGGCTTGCCGCGCTGGCCCCGCTGACCTTTGGCGTCTATCTCATCCATCCGGTCTTCCTGGATGTCGCGCGCCGCGCGGGCGCGTTTTCCGGCGGCGACCGCGATGTGTGGGCGGTGCCCTTGCTGACGATGATGGTGTTTGCGTTGTCAGCCGCCAGCAGCTGGCTGCTGCGCCGTCATCCGGCCACCCGCCGCCTCGTCTGAAAGACCTACGGATTAAAGGGTTAATCGCGCTTTGCGCCGGGTCAATGCCACCCGCGGATTGCCTCGATAAGCCGGGGGGATTGCCCCGGGCGTCGCACAGGCCCTTGGGGTACAATTCACGGCTTACTTGATCGGCCAGACACCGATTTTTCTTCGCGCCAGAACGGATTCAACCAGGCTCGAATTCACGAACAAGACCCGCCGGAACCGTCGCCGGGATCCTGGACTTGAACAAAAGCACCTGGCAAGGCTCAAACCGTCCTGGCTTTTTTATCCGAGCGGAGGGAATCATGACCGACATCGGTCGGATGGCACATGTCGTGCCAGCTCGCACCCAGCTACCCGTCAGCGCATATTTTGACGAAGCCCTCTTTGCCCGCGAGCAAGAACTCATTTTCAAGCAATCCTCGCTTTATGTCGGCCACCAGAAATTGGTGCCCGAAATCGGGGATTGGCGTACGTTGGTCCAGGAAAACGGAGGGCGCTCGCTGGTTCGCAACCAGCACGGCGTCGAACTCATCTCAAATGTCTGCCGCCACCGTCAGGCACTGATGCTTGGCGGCCAGGCCGGCAACGTGGCCGGCAACTGCAACACGCACGGCAATCTGAAGGCCACGGGCGGCAACATTGTCTGCCCGCTGCATCGCTGGACGTACAACAACCAGGGTGGTTTGTTGGGCGCGCCGCAGTTCGAGACCACGCCCTGCATGAACCTGCAGAAGTTCCGCCTGCGCGATTGCCACGGGCTGCTCTTCGAAGGCCCGCGCGATCCGGCCGCCGACATGGCGCCGCTGTTTGCGCGTCCCGAATTCGACTTCGGCGACTACGTGCTGGACCACGTTGAAGTGCATCAGTGCAACTACAACTGGAAGACCTTCATCGAGGTCTACCTCGAGGACTACCACGTCGGCCCGTTCCATCCCGGACTGGGGCGTTTCGTCACTTGCGACGACCTGACCTGGGAGTTCAACGACTGGTACAGCCTGCAGAAGGTGGGCGTGCACAATGCGCTGGCGCAGCCGGGCTCGGACGTCTACAAGCAGTGGCACGACCGCCTGCTGTCGTTCCGCGAAGGCGACGCCCCCGACTTCGGCGCCGTGTGGGTCACGTACTTCCCGACGCACATGATCGAGCTTTATCCGCATGTGCTGGTGCTGTCCACGCTGTACCCGAAGGGCCCGCAGGAAACGGTGAACGTGGTCGAGTTCTACTACCCCGAGGAAATCGCCGCCTTCGAGCGCGAATTCGTCGAGGCGCAGCGTGCGGCCTACATGGAAACGGCCATCGAGGACGACGAGATCGCCGAACGCATGGACGCTGGCCGCAAGGCATTGATGCTGCGCGGCGTGAACGAGACCGGTCCCTACCAGTCGCCCATGGAAGACGGCATGCAGCACTTTCATGAGTGGTACCGCCGCATCATGCAAGCGGTGTAGTTCCCCTGCCCCGGCTTGCAAGAAAAAGGGCCTCGCGACATCGGTTCCGATTCGCGAGGCCCTTTTTTCGTCTGGATGCGTCAGCGTGCGTCAGCGTCCGATGACACCAGCGACCGTCCTTTCGCCGATCGCCAGCCCCACCGTCATGCCGACGCCGGAGTGCATGACCGCCACCGTGGTCGCCGGATCCACCGGCATGACCGAGAACGGCGCCGGCCCGTGCGCGCCGTAGACGCCCTGCCAGCGCTCCACCACGCGCAGCCGCGCGCCCAATGCCTGCGACGCCAGGTCCAGCATCGCGTTGTCGACGGCCTCGTCATTGAACGGCAGCGCGTCCTGTCCATAGCGGTGCGAATCGCCGATGATCAGTTCGCCGTAGGGCGTGGGGCTGATCAGCAGGTGGATGCCGTTTTCCAGCAGCATGGGCGTGCGCGCCTGGATCACGCCGCGCAGCGCCTGCGCCGTGGGCAGGTCCGAGAACGCGCCGTAATGTACGCACGACAGCCCGGTCAGCAGCGGCCGGTCCACCGCGATGGGATGCGTGTCGAACACCGCGCGCAGCATCTGAAGGCGCGTGACCTCCAGATCCAGCGGCGCGAACAGTTCCGGCAGCAGGGTCAGGTAATCGTGGCCCGGGCACACGAACACGTGCGTGCCCGTGAAGTCGCCCGCCGACGTGCTGACTTCGCCCTTTTCCACGGCGCGCGCGAGCGTTCCGGTGATGAAGTCCACGCCCAACGAAGACTGCAGGTAGTGCGTGATGGCCGGCAGCGCCTCGCGCGAATAGATCTGCAGATCGTCGTGGCCGCGCAGCGCCAGGCAGTGATGCGCGAGCTGGCCGCCATAAAGGCCGGCCACCTCACGCGCGGAAAGCAGATCCGCGCGATACCCTTCCTGCCGCAGGCGCGTGTCCGCGAACTCCTGCAGCACGTCGGCCTCGTCGACGTTGCGGGCCAGCACCAGCGCCCCGTTGGCGCGCACATGAAAACCCGCCTTGTCCGCCAGGTCGAGCCACAGCTCGCGCGACTGCTGCGCGTGCGACAGCATCGTGCCGGGCGCCTGCCCCGTCACGATGACCTGTCCGAAGTTGCGGATGGTGGCGCCGTGGGCCTGGCGGCTGCGCTCGATTACGGCAACGGACAGGCCGCGCTTGGCGGCCGCCCAGGCATGCGCGATGCCGAGCATGCCCGCGCCCACCACGATTACGTCGTAAGTCTTCATCGCCGGGACGCCGCCTTACTTCTTCTTGGGCTCGGACTTGCCGTCGTAGCGGCGGGTCCACTCGGCGATGATGCGGTCGCGATTCGTGGCGGCCCACGTGAAGTCGTTCTTGATCATGCGCGCGGTCAGGTCGGCGGGCAGGTTCGGGTTGGCCGTGGCGATCGACGGAATCGCCAGCACCGCGAAGTTGGCCTTGTACAGCTCATTGGCCTCGCGGCTGGCCGAGAAGTCAGCCAGCTTGCGGGCGGCTTCCAGGTTCTTGGTGCCCTTCATGATGGCGGTGGCTTCCACTTCCCAGCCCAGGCCTTCCGACGGGAACACGGCTTCGACCGGCGCGCCGTCGGCCTTCAGCTTGGCCGCGCGGTAGTCGAACGAAATGCCGATCGGGAATTCGCCGGCGGCAGCCATGTTGCACGGCTTGGAGCCCGAGTGCGTGTACGAGCCGATGTTCTTGTGCAGGGCGTCCATGTAGGCCCAGCCCTTTTCTTCGCCAAACATCTGCAGCCAGGCGCTCACGTCCAGAAAGCCCGTGCCGGACGAGGCCGGGTTGGGCATGACGATCTTGCCGGCATACACCGGCTTGGTCAGGTCCTGCCACGACGTGGGCTTGGGCAGCTTCTGCTTTTCGGCTTCGATCGTGTTGAAGCAGATGGCGGCGGCATAGCCGTCCATGCCGACCCAGGCGGGTTCGGCCTTGGCGTCGCGCATGTTGGCGGCGATCTGGTCCAGACCCTTGGGGGCGTAGGGCTGCAGCATGCCTTCCTTGTCCATCAGGCCCAGCGCCGTGCCGGCCAGGCCCCAGATCACGTCGGCCTTGGGATTGTTCTTCTCGGCCAGCAGCTTGGCGGCGATGATGCCGGTGGAGTCGCGCACCCACTGGATCATGATGTCGGGATTGGCCTTTTCGAAGGCGGCCTGGTAGGCCTTGATCTGGTCGGCTTCCAACGCCGTGTAGACGGTCAGCGTGGTCTCGGCCGAGGCGGCGCCCATCACGCCCGTCAGGGCGGCGGCCAGTGCAAGCAGCTTGTAGCGATTCATGAACAACTCCGTGCGTGAGCGAAAAACAGGATGAACGAGGTCCCCGCGGCCGGCGGCTGCCGGCTGCGGATCGCGGTGAGTCAAAGGTTTCGGGGTGGCCCGGGGCGCCGGGCGGCAGGATTTAGATCAGGGGCGTTCGCCTCGCGCCAGACGGGCTTCGATGTCGTCGACCACGGCCGGCAGGTCAGCCACCGTGTCGATCACGTAATGCGGACCAGCCGGCTTCAGCTCCGCGCGCGCGGCGGCGCGTGCTGCGTCACGGGCGGGGCCGGCAAGGCCAAGGTATTCGTCCAGCGTCAGGCCCGCGGCGTTGCCCGACAGCAAGAGGCCCACGGTCCACATGCCGGCGCGGCGGCCTTCTTCGATGCCCGGCGCGGTGTCGTCGACCTTGATGCACGCGGCCACGTCGGACAGGCCCAGCTCGACCACGTTCTTCAGGGCCATCGCGGGCGCCGGACGCGCGCGCGGGACCTCGTCGCTGGCGACGATGCAATCGGGCGTCAGGTTATCGGCGGCCGCGCGCTCGACGACGCGGCGCATCACACTGGCGGGATAGCCGGAGCACGACCCGATCTTCAGGCCGCGCCCGCGCAAGGCGCGCATCACGTCGGCCGCGCCGGGAATGGCGGCCGAATACTGCGCCACCTTCTCCAGCTGCATCGGCAGGAAGCGCTCGTAGATGGCGGTGACGTCGTCGTCGCTGGGCACGCGGCCGAAGCGGGCCTGATACTGGGCGGCGATGGCGGGCTGGTCGCACAGGGTACGGATGTGGTCCCACTTGCCCATGCCCATCGGGCCGCGCGCCTCCTTCAGCGACACGTCCATGCCGAACTGCGCGAACGCGTCCACGAACACCTTGGTGGGCGCAAAGGAGCCGAAGTCGACCAGCGTGCCGGCCCAGTCGAAAATCACCGCCTCGAGGCGGACGGGCAAGGGTTGAACTGTCATGGAAGTCATCCTGAAAAATGGGCCGGTCAACGGGTCGCCGGGCGCCGCCAGGCCTGCGTGCGCGCCACCAGGGCACGGCTGGCCAGGTGCAGGACCAGGGCGGCAACGGCGGAGCTGGCCATGATGACCGTGCACATGGCGGCGGCCGGACCGATGAAGCCGGCGTCGTCCATGTTAAGCACGGCCACGGCGGCCAGCACCGTCGACGGGCTGTAGAGAAACACCACGGCCGACACCGTCGTCATGGCGGATACGAAAAGGTAGCGGGCAACATTCAGCGCCGCGGGCAGGCACATCGGCAGCGTCACGCGCAGGAAGGTCGCCAGGCGCGGCACCTTCAGCGACGCGGAGGCGGCCTCGAACTCCGGGTCGAGCGCATTGAGCGCCGTGGCGGCTGTCAGGTGGGCGCTGGTGTAGAAGTGCACGACCGTGCACAGCACCAGCAGCGGCATCGTCCCGTACAGCACGTTCAGGGGGTTTGCCAGGCTATTGAAAAAGAAGATATAGCCCAGGCCCAGCACGAGCCCTGGCACCGCCATCGGCATCAGCGCCAGCATGCCGGCCATGCCGCGCAGGCCGCGCGCCACCGTGCCGCGCGCAGGCACCTTCTCCATCATCCACGCGCCCACGAAGACCACCACGGTGCCCGCGAGCGCCGTGAAGAACGCGAGCTGCAGGCTGTTGCGCCAGGCGAGCCAGCCGCCGCCGTCCATGTTGTCGAAGTCGTAAGAACGCAGCGACATCGACAGGTTGTACGGCCACATCTTCACGAACGACGCCCACACCGCCACACCGATGATGAGCAGCAGAAAGGCAGCCATCACGCCGGACAGGGCCAGGAATGCCGAGTCGCGGCGGCCGTTCACGCCGGCCGCGTAAGGCTGCGCGCGGCCGCTCATCTGGGCGCCCTGGCGGGCCCGCAGCCGGCGGTCCAGCACGAAGGTCAGCAGCGCCGGCAGCAGCAACAGGATGCCGATGGCCGCGCCCTTGGGGAAATTCTGCTGCCCGACCACCGCCTTGTAGGCCTCCATGGCGAGTACGTTGTAGTCGCCGCCCACCACCTTGGGCACGCCAAAGTCGGTGACGGTCAGCGTGAAAACCACGCAGCAGGCCGAGAACACCGCGTAACGCGTGCCGGGCAGCGTGACCGTCATGAAGGTGCGCCACGTGCCCGCGCCCATGGCGCGCGCCGCGTCATAGAGGCGGCCGTCGGCCAGGGCCAGGCCCGTCAGCAGGATCATGAGCGCATGCGGAAACGTGTAGAACGCCTCGCCCACCACGATGCCCCAGAAGCCATAGATGGTGGCGCCGCCGGTCAGGCCCTTGAGCAGTCCCTGGTTGCCCAGCAGATAGACCAGCGCAATGCCGGGCAGCAGCGACGGCGCAAGCAGCGGCAACAGCGCGATCGTGCGCAGGATGCCCTTGCCCGGCAGGCGGGTGCGCGTGAGGCCATACGCAAAGCCGTAGGCGCAGGGCACGACCAGCAACGTCGTCACGATTCCCACGGCAAGGCTGCGCCCCACCATGTCCAGGAAACCATCGGCGCCGATGATGCCCGCGATGACAGACAGGCCGGCCCAGCCGCCATCGGCGTCCGTCACCGATTTGACGAGGATCGCCGCCAGGGGCAGCGCCAGGAAAACGAGCAGGCCGAGCGCCAGACCGCCCTGCCCCAGCGCCAGGCCCAGCGCGCCGATCCAGGCGGGCAGCGGGCGGCGCCCCAAGGCGGGCAGCGGCGCAAAGGCGGCGGGAGCCGGGGAATGGGGCGCGGTCTGACCCACGGCGCGCGAATCGTTCATGGCCGGATCAAGCGTAGGCGCGTATCGCATGGCGCGGCAGCTCCACCCAGCAACGGCTGGCAGCGTGAGGGCCCAAGAGGGCATCTCCGGTTTCGGGGGACACGATGGAATGCACGGTGGCGCCGGGCACGCCTTCCAGGCGCAGGGCAAGGCGGTAGCTGCGCCCCAGGAACACGCCGTCCAGCACGTCGGCCAGCATGGCGTTGGGCTCTTCGGGCTTGGCCATGCTGACGCGCACGGCCTCGGGCCGCACGAAAAGCTTGCCCGAGCGGGCGTCCAGCGCCGCGTCGACCGCCAGCTCCTGCCGCCCCACCCGGGCGCGGTGCGTATCGATGCGTTCGAACGGCAGCCAGTTGGCTTCGCCCACGAAGTCGGCGATGAAGGCCGACCCCGGCTGGCGGTAGAGTTCGCGCGGCGTGCCGTACTGCTCGATCACCCCGCCATTCATCACGGCGATGCGGTCGGCCATCACCATGGCCTCTTCCTGGTCATGCGTCACCATCAGCGTGGTGATGGACAGGCGCTTTTGCAGCGCGCGCAGTTCGATTCGCAGGTGTTCTCGCACCCGCGCATCCAACGCCGACATGGGTTCGTCCAGCAACAGCAGCGACGGCGACGGGGCCAGCGCGCGCGCCAGCGCCACGCGCTGCTGCTGGCCGCCCGAAATCTGGCCGGGATACTTCTGCGCCGCGCCGGCCAGGCCGACCAGCGTCAGCATTTCCTCGACGCGGCTGGCGACGTGGTTGCGATGGGCGCGCTTGCCGCTCAGGCCATAGGCCACGTTCTGGGCCACGGTCAGGTTCGGAAACAGCGCATAGGACTGGAACAGGATGCCGTAGTCGCGCGCCTGCGGCTCGGCATGGGAAATATCACGGCCGGACAGCACGATGGTTCCGCTGTCCTGGCGCTCCAGGCCGGCGATCGCGCGCAGCAGCGTTGTCTTGCCGCACCCCGACGGCCCCAACAGGCACACCAATTCTCCGGCGCGGATATCCAGCGAAACGTCGGCCAGCGCCGTGTGGCTGCCGAATCGCTTCACGAGATTCTGCACGGAGAGAAAGGCGGTATCGCGTTGGGGCATGGGGCCTCCGGTCTGGGAACGAAGGCAGTATGGGAGCCGCGTATTGAGCGTTTATGACACTTCGCGCAAATGCAGTAATAAAAACATCAAATTATTTTGGTGTACTGGCGGTCTTGCGCATTGCGTCCAACCTTCGCCCCCCGACCGTGCTCGTCGCCGAACTCAAATCCTTCTATGCCGTCGCCCGCTGCGGAACCGTCACCAAGGCCGCCGCCCAGCTGGGCGTCAGCCAGCCCACGGTGACGGGGCAATTGCGCCAGCTTGAATCGCGCTACGGCATCGAGCTGTTTCATCGGCAGGGGCGCGGCATGCGGCTGTCGGACGCCGGGCAAAACCTGATGCCGATGGTCGAGAAGCTGGTGCAGCAGGAGACC
Source organism: Achromobacter sp. SLBN-14 (assembly GCF_006715415.1). Classification (NCBI taxonomy): domain Bacteria; kingdom Pseudomonadati; phylum Pseudomonadota; class Betaproteobacteria; order Burkholderiales; family Alcaligenaceae; genus Achromobacter; species Achromobacter sp. SLBN-14. The sequence continues at coordinate 717,417 of NZ_VFNE01000001.1, forward strand.
GAGATCGACTTCCGGCTGCGCGACGCGAGCGACCTGCGCGAGGGCAACCTGCGCATTGGCGCGACCGGCCCCTACTACATCATGGATACCGTGCGGCGCTACAACCAGCGCTATCCCGGCATCGACCTGACGGTCACGATCGGCAATTCGCAGTCGATGCTGCAGGCGCTGCAGGATTACCGCATCGAGATTGCCACGTCTTCCTTTCTGATGGATGACAAGCACCTGTACCGCCGCAAGATCGCCGCGGACCCGATCCGCGTGGTGGCGCATCGCGATCATCCGCTGGCCCGGCGCGGCCAGGTGCGGCTGGCCGATCTGGCCGAGCATGCGCTGCTGCTGCGCGAACCCGGCTCCATGACGCGCCAGCTGACCGAAGACGCGCTGCGTGCGGCCGGCGTCACCGTGCGCCGCACGCTGGAGATCGGCAGCCGCGAGTCGATCCGCCAGGCCATCCTGTGCGAACTGGGCATCAGCCTCATCCCGTCACGCGAAATTCCGTCCCATCCCGATCTGGCGGCCCTGGACATCCAGGACGCCGGCATCGTGATGAATGAATACCTGTACTGCTTGCGCGAGCGCCAACCGGTGCAACTCATCGCGCGCTTTCTGGAGATGGCGCCGGCAGCCGGCTGACCGTCGCGGTCACTGTCCCGCCTCTTCCCCTTGCGGCCACTCAGGAGACAACCATGGCCTTGACCCTGCAGGACATCGAACAGCTTTTCCTTGAACGCGGACACCGGTCCTATGACGGCGAATCCGTCAGCCATCTGCGCCATGCGCTGCAAACGGCCGCACTGGCCGAACAGCACGGCGCCAAGGCCCATCTCATCACGGCCTGCCTGCTGCATGACCTGGGCCATCTGATCGCCGACCGGCCGGGCACGCCCACGCTGCGCGGCATCGACGACAAGCATCAGTATTTCGTGCTGCCCTTCCTGCGCGGCCTGTTCAGTTCCGCCGTGCTGGACCCCATTCGGCTGCACGTGGAAGCCAAGCGCTACCTCTGCTACGTGGAACCGCAGTACGAAGCGAAGCTGTCGGACGATTCCCGCCGCAGCCTGGCGCTGCAGGGCGGCAGTTTCGACGCGGGCCAGGCGGTCGACTTCGCCAGCATGCCCGGCGCGCCGGACGCGATCCGTCTGCGGCGCTGGGACGACATGGCCAAGGTGCCGGGGCTGCCCACGCCGCCGCTCGACCACTTCCTGGAGATCGCCGAAAGCGTGTCCGGCCGCGTCAAGCTGGCCGCCGTCTGGTAACGGCCGCGCATTGCCCATGAAAAAAGCCAGGGTGCGTTGCCCTGGCTTTTTGTTCGTTCACGCGCCCTTGGCCACCGGCCGGGCGGGATCGCTGCACCATTCGCTCCACGACCCCGGATAGAGGCGCGAGCCCGTCAGGCCGGCAATCTCCATGGACAGCAGGTTGTGGCAGGCCGTGATGCCCGAGCCGCACTGGTGGACGACCGAGGCTGGGTCGCGCCCGGCCAGCAGGCTGCCGAACTCCGCGCGCAGCTGCTCGGCCGTCTTGAAACGGCCATCGGGCTGCAGGTTTTCGCCGTTCGGACGGTTCAGCGCGCCGGGGATATGGCCGGCCACCGGGTCCATGGGTTCGACTTCGCCGCGATACCGGTTGGCGGCGCGCGCGTCGACGACCGTGAACGACGGCTGGGCGATGTTGGCCAGCACCGCCTGGGCATCGACCGTGCCCGCCAGGGACTTGCCCGGTTCGACAGGCGTGCCCGGCTGCACCGCCGGCGCCGGGTCGTGGCTGACGGGCAGCCCCGCAGCCGTCCAGGCCTGCCACCCGCCATCCAGCACGGCGACCCGGTCATGGCCCAGCCAGCGCAGCATCCACCACAGATGCGCCGCGTACATGCCGCCGCTGGCGTCGTAGGCCACCACCAGCGTGCCGGGCGTCACGCCATGCGCGGCCATCAGGGCGCCGAATTGCGCCCGGTCGGGCAGCGGATGCCGTCCGTTCTTGCCGGTGCGAGCGGCGGCCAGCTCGGTTTCGTGATCCAGGAAGCGGGCCCCGGGGATGTGGCCTGCGTCGTAGGCCTGGCGGCCCGCCGAATGATTGGTCAGGTCATGGCGCACGTCGAACACGCGCACGTCGGGCGAGTCCAGGCGTGCAGAGAGATCGGCGGCGGTGATCAGGGTCGTCGTCATGCGATGGGGCTCCTGTGTGAAAAGCGGCGGGCGCCGGGATCAGCCCGGCTTGGGGTCGCGCATGGTGCGCCACACCGACAGCAGGCCCGCGAAAATGATGAGGCCCATGCCGGCCCAGGCCACGACGTCCAGATGGTCGCCCCAGAAGCCCATGCCGATCAGTGCCGCGAAGATGATGGTGCTGTACTGCAGGGCGGCGGTCAGCAGCGCCGACCCCATGCCGAACGCCCGGGTCATGGCCAGTTGTCCGAACAGCCCCGCGACGCCCACGCCCAGGAGCGACAGGTAGCCGGTCCAGTCCGCGTAGCCCCAGCCCTCGAACGCCAGACCGGCGGCGCTGGAGGCGCACACGGCCACCGAAAAGAACAGCACGGTGCGCCATTCGGGTTCGCCAATGCGGCCCAATTGGCGGATCTGCATCATCGCAATGGCGGACATGGCCCCCGCCCCCATGCCAAGCAGGGCGGCAAGCCACTGGTCGTCGTTGATGCTTGGCCGCAGCACGGCGATCACGCCCAGAAAGCCCAGCACCACAGCCAGGATCCGCACCGGGTCGCGCTGCGCCCCGCCCCATCCCAGCATCCAGCAGGCGATGAACAGCGGCGCCGTGTAGTTCAGGCTGGTGGCGGTGGCCAGCGGCAGATGGGAAATGGCAAAAAAGCCCAGCCACATCGAGGTGACGCCGGACAGGTTGCGCCAGATGTGCAGCTTCCAGCTGGTGGGAATGATGGACTGGCGGCCGGCGCGCGCCCAGAGCAGCAGCAGGATCACCGAGGGCAGGCCGCGAAAGAGCACGACCTGCGGCAGCGATGCGCCGTGTTCGGTGCCGAGCTTCACGAACGACCCCATGATGGCGAACATGGCGGACGCCACCAACATCCAAAGTGCTTGCATGCGGGTCTACGCTAAGGGAAAAGGGGGGAAGGAATAAGGGAAAGCGATACTATACTCTCCGTCACCGGGCGAGGAGCCGGCGAGTCGGGGAACTGGCAAGGCTCCGCCATGTCGAAATCCGGGTATTTGCCGCTCGCAGAGGAATATAAAAAACATGAAACGCATTGTTCTGTTCGTCATCACCAACCTGGCCGTCATGCTCGTGCTGTCGGCCACGCTTCGCATCCTGGGCGTAGACCGTGTCATCACGGCCAACGGGATCAACTTCAACGCGCTCCTGATCTTCTCGGTCGTGGTCGGCTTCACGGGCGCCATCATCTCGCTCCTCATGAGCAAGCCAATGGCCAAATGGAGCACCGGCGCGCAGGTGCTGGATCCCAACTCGCCCCGCAACCAGCGCGAGGCCTGGCTGGTCGACACCGTCCACCAACTGGCCGACCGCGCCGGCATCGGCCGCCCCGAAGTCGCCATCTACGAAGGCGCCCCCAACGCATTTGCCACGGGCGCATTCAAGAACGACTCCCTGGTCGCGGTGTCCACGGGCCTGCTCGAAAGCATGACCGAAGAGGAAGTCGCGGCCGTGCTGGCGCACGAAGTCGCGCACATCGCCAACGGCGACATGGTCACCCTGACCCTGATCCAGGGCGTGGTGAACACCTTCGTCATCTTCCTGGCGCGCGTGGTCGGCTACTTCATCGACCGCGTCGTGTTCAAGAACGAACGCGGCATCGGCCCCGGGTACTTCGTCACCGTGCTGGTCTGTGAAATCATCTTCGGGGTGCTGGCCTCGATCATCGTGGCCTGGTTCTCGCGCCAGCGCGAATACCGCGCCGACGCCGGCTCGGCCCACCTGATGGGCGCCCGCGAACCGATGATCCGCGCGCTCGCCCGCCTGGGCGGCCTGGAACCGGGCGAACTGCCCAAGTCCTTCGAAGCGTCCGGCATCACCGGCAAGGGCGGCCTGGCGGCCATGTTCGCCTCGCACCCGCCGATCCCGGCCCGCATCGCGGCGCTGCAGAACGCCCGCGTGATCTGACCGGTCACCGGCCGCAAAAAAGCCCGCTTCGGCGGGCTTTTTTGCGTGCAACTCAGCACTCGACGATATTCACCGCCAAACCGCCCCGCGCCGTTTCCTTGTACTTGGTTTTCATGTCGGCGCCGGTTTCGCGCATGGTCTTGATGACCGAATCCAGCGACACGTAGTGCTGGCCGTCGCCCCGCAGCGCCATGCGGGCGGCGTTCACGGCCTTGACCGAGGCCATGGCGTTGCGTTCGATACAGGGAATCTGCACCAGTCCGCCGACGGGATCGCAGGTCAGACCCAGGTTGTGCTCCATGCCGATCTCGGCCGCGTTTTCCACCTGCTCCACCGACCCGCCCAGCGCCGCCGCCAGTCCGCCGGCCGCCATCGAACAGGCCACGCCGACTTCGCCCTGGCAGCCCACTTCCGCGCCTGACAGCGACGCGTTGTACTTGTAGAGCAGCCCGATCGCCGCCGCGGTCAGCAGGAATTCGCGCACGCCCTCGCGGTTGGCGCCCGGCACGAAACGGTCGTAATAGTGCAGCACGGCTGGAATGATGCCCGCCGCGCCGTTGGTCGGCGCCGTGACCACCCGGCCGCCCGCCGCGTTCTCTTCGTTGACGGCCATCGCGTACAGGTTCACCCAATCCATGACAGAAAGCGGGTCAGACAACGTGCGCTCGGCCCGCTGGGTGAGATTGCGGTAGAGCTCGGGGGCGCGCCGGCGCACGCGCAACGGGCCGGGCAACTCGCCGTCCGCTTCCGGATAGTTGATGCCGCAGCCGCGCGCCACGCAGTCCTGCATGACCTGCCAGATGCGGTCCAGGCCGGCATTGACCTCCGAGGTTTCGCGCCAGGTCAGCTCGTTCTGCATCATGACCTGCGCCACCGTCAAACCGTTGTCCTGGCACATGGCCAGCAGTTCCCGCCCCATGCGAAACGGGTACGGCAACTGGTCGTGCGCCGCGATGACCTGGCTGTTGGAGGCGCCGGCGGTGACGACGAAGCCGCCGCCCACCGACAGGTAGCGGGCCTCGCGCAGGGACTGGCCGTCGGCGTCGAATGCGTGGAATTTCATGCCGTTGGGGTGTTCGGCCATGGCTTCGCGGCGGTAGAACATCATGTGTTCCTTTTCCACGAAGGGCAGCGGGTACTTGCCCAGCAACGGCAACTGCCGGCTGGCGCGCACCGAGGCAATCATGCCGGCGATGGCCGCGGGGTCGACCGTATCCGGCGCCTCGCCCATCAGGCCCAGCAGCACCCCCTTGTCGGTGCCGTGCCCCTTGCCGGTGGCGCCCAGCGATCCGTACAGTTCGGCCCGCACGCTGGCCACGCGCGGAACAAGGCCGTCGCGCTCCAGCCCTTGCGCAAATAGCAGCGCCGCCCGCATCGGGCCCACGGTATGAGAGCTCGACGGGCCAATGCCTATCTTGAACAGATCGAAAACGGAAACGGCCACGCCAAACTCCAATACATCCACCAACGATCAGGCAATGATACGCGCGAGCCCGGGCGCACGCAGCAAAGCCCCGCCCGGCGTATCCTGTATCTTCGCGCCGGGTGCCAAAGCCTGCCCCGGCATGCGATCATTACAGAATTATTACTTGTCATAAAAAGAACGGAAAAACGCCTGCATGTCTGGACTCATTACCCTGCTTGACTTCGCCGGCTACGTCGCGCTGCTGCTTTGGGGCGTGCATATGGTCCAAACCGGCGTGCAGCGCGCGTTCGGGGCGGCGCTGGGCGCAGCCTTGGGACGCGCCCTGGGCACGCGGTTGCGGGCCTTTTTTGCGGGCCTGGGCATCACGGCGGCGCTGCAAAGCAGCACCGCCACCGGCCTGATGATCACCGGTTTTGCTGCGGGCGGCGTGGTCGGTCTGGTGCCGGCGCTGGCGGCGATGCTGGGCGCCAACGTGGGCACCACGCTGATCGTCCAGCTGCTGTCCTTCGACCTGACCGAGCTCGCCCCGATCCTGATCCTGGCCGGCGTCTGGATGTTCCGGCGCTATCCGCCCGGCCGCACCCGCGACCTGGGCCGGGTCTTCATCGGCCTGGGCCTGCTCCTGCTGTCGCTGCACCAGCTCGTCGAACTCTTCGCGCCGTTTCAGACCGCGCCCATGTTGGGGATGATTCTTGCCGCCCTGTCGACCCAGCCGGTCGCCGCGGTCTTGCTGTCCGCCGCATTCACGTGGGCCGCGCACTCCAGCGTGGCCGTCGTGGTGCTGGTGATGTCGCTGGCCAGCCACAACATGGTCGCGCCGCACGTGGCGTTTGCGCTGGTGCTGGGCGCCAACCTGGGCACGGCGATCAACCCGATGATCGAAGGCGTGACGGGCGACGACCCCGCCGCCCGCCGCCTGCCGCTGGGCAATCTGCTGACGCGGGTGCTGGGCGTGCTGGCCGGGCTGCTGCTGTTGCCTTTCCTGGAGCCCTGGATGAGCGATCTGGCGAGCGACCCCGCCCGCGCGGTCGCCAACTTCCACACCCTGTTCAATGCCGTCATCGCCCTGGCCTTCCTGCCGATCCTGACGCCGTACGCCGCGCTGCTGACCCGCTGGCTGCCCAAGCGCGCCGACCCGAACGACCCGTCCCGCCCCCAATACCTGGACGAATGGGCCCACGACGTGCCCGCCGTGGCACTGGGCAATGCCGCGCGCGAGGCGCTGCGCATGGCCGACATGCTGCAGACGCTGCTGCTCTACGCGCGGGCCGGCTTCAAGCGCGACAACCGCCACCGCATGGTGCAGGCGCGCCAGCTGGACGGCGCGCTGGACAAGCTGGAAAACGCCATCACCACCTACCTGGCGACACTCGACCAGGAGAACATGACGCGCGAGGACCTCCAGCGGCTGGACGACATTCTGGCGTTCACCAGCAACATCGGCCACGCGGGCGATATCGCCCATCACGGCTTGCTGAGCCACGTGGCCAAGCTGCGCAAGCAGGGCTGGACTTTCTCGCCCGAGCAACGCGCCAGCCTGGACGACACCCTGGGCCAGCTCATCGCCAACCAACGCACGGCGGCCGCGCTCTTCGTGAACGACGACCTGCGCCAGGCGCGCTCGCTGGCCGGCGAAAAGGCGCGCTTTCGCACGATCGAAACCCAGGCGGCCGACACTCACCTGCAGAAGATCAAGTCCGGCCAGGTCGACGCCGCGGAAGTGGGCGCACTGTACCTGGACATCCTGCGGGACATGAAGGGCATCAACTCGCACCTGGTGGGCGCGGCGGCGTACCCCTTGCTGGCCCGCCACGGCGAGCTCCTGCCCAGCCGCCTGCGCGAGGCGGGCAATTGAATAGTGAATAGGTAAGCCGCCAGGCGAGCAAGTCCCAGGCAAGTCGCAGGTGTCAGACACCCATTGAGATGCCAGCGCCAAGTCGACGGCTATCTCCGCCGGGTGTCTGACACCGTCCCAAGCACGCTGACGCACGAAAAAGCCGACCCACGGGTCGGCTTTCTTTTGCATCGGGCACATCCGGTGGGCCAACCTGGTGGCTCACCCTCCCCGCCTTACAGATACCGCTTGAACCATGCCAGCATCCGCTTCCAGCCATCCTTCGCGGCCTCGGGGTGGTAGCTGGCCCGGTAGTCCGCCAAAAACGCGTGGTCGGCTTCGGGGTAGACCACGATCTCGGACTGCTTGGCGGCGGCGTTGCCGGCGGCCAGTTTCGTCTTCATGGTTTCCACGTCCGACAGCGGGATGCTGGCGTCGCGGCCGCCGTAAAGGCCCAGGACGGGGCCATGCAGCTCGTGGGTCACGTCCAGCGCGACGCGCTTGATGAGCGGGCCGTGGCCCACGCTGAGCTTGCCGTACCACGCCACGCCCGCCTTCACGTCGGGATTGTGCGCCGCGTACATCCAGGTCAGGCGGCCGCCCCAGCAGAAACCCGTCACCGCCACGCGGCGCGCGTCACCGCCATTGGCGGCGGCCCACGCCACGCTGGCGTCCAGATCGGCGTACACCTGTTCGTCAGGCACCTTGCTGACGATTTCCGAAATGAGCTTCGGGATATCGGTATAGACCGACGCGTCGCCCTGGCGTTGATAGAGGTTGGCGGCGACGGCCAGGTAACCAGCCTTGGCCACCCGGCGGCAGACGTCCTTGATGTGTTCGTGCACGCCGAAGATTTCCTGGATCACCAGCACGACCGGCAGGTCACGCTGGCCTTCGGGCGCGGCGTAATACGCGTCGATCGAACCGTCCCTCACGGGAAGCTTGAAATCCCCGTGGACCAGGCCCTGCGTGTCCGTGTGGATCACGGTGGGGGCGACATTGCCGGCGGCGGTGGAAAAACTCATGGAGAACTCCTTGGTTGGGTCGACGAAAGCCGGCCATCCCCGCCGCGCCACCTGCGCTAGTGCCGGTGGCCGTGCTCCGCCTGGGACACGCCGTGATCCGCGTGTGCGTCATGGTCGTGCCCGTGGTGCATCAGCGTCGTGACGCTGTAGATCAGCGCCACGCCCACACCGACCAGCAGCAATTGCGGGACGGCATCGGACAGGGATACCCGCTCGTGCATCTGCGGCATCAGGTCGGCCACCGAGATGTACAGGAAGCTGCTGGCGGCAATCACCAGGATGTACGGCGTCCACTCCTGCGCCTGCTGCAGCACGAAGTACCCTATTATGCCGCCGACCGCTGAACACAAGCTGGTGAACAGAATCAGCGCAAAGGCGCGGCGGCGGCGCAGGCCGGCGTTGAGCAGCACCACGAAGTCGCCCAGCTTGTGCGGCACTTCGTGGATGATGATCGACGCGGCCGTCAGCACGCCCAGCAGCGGATCGGTCAGGAACGCCGCGGCGATCAGCACGCCGTCACACAGGTTGTGCAGCGAACTGCCGATCAGGATCAGCATCCCGCCGCGCCCCGCCTCGTGGCGGTCGTGGCCCTTGTGATGGTGGTGGCCGTCGCCCTCGTGGTGATGGCTGTGGCGCAGCAGCGCAATCTTCTCCAGCACGAAGAAGCCGATCAGCGACGCCAGCATCAGCCCGAAGAGCACGTGGGCGTTGCCCACCCCCGTCTCGAATGCCTCGGGCAGCAGATGCAGGAGCGCCACGGACAGCAGCACGCCGACCGACAGGCTCACCATGTGATGCAGGTATTTGGCAAAGACCTTGTACGCGAGCCAGCTCGCGATAAGGACGGCAATCAGGCCGCCAGTGATGGTGGCGAGCAGAACCCAGAGCAGCAACATGAGGGGGGGAAAATTAAGGCGGGGGGAAGCGCAACATTATATTGTTTCAAACCAAAAATCGGAAATGGGCCGTCCGAAGACGGCCCAGCCCAGTCAAAGCCTAGTGCGCCTGCTCCCAGTTCTTGCCGACGCCCACTTCCGCCACCAGCGGCACGCGCAGCGTCGCCACGTTGCACATCAGGCGCGGCAGCGCTTCCTTGACCACTTGCAGCTCGTCGTCGGGCGCTTCCAGCACCAGTTCATCGTGCACCTGCATGATCATGCGCGTCTTCAGGTTTTCTGCGTCCAGCCAGTCCTGCACCGCCACCATCGCCATCTTGATGAGATCGGCCGCCGTGCCTTGCATGGGCGCGTTGATCGCCGCGCGCTCGGCGCCCTGCCGGCGCGGACCCGACGCCCCCCGGATTTCCGGCAACTGCAGCCGGCGTCCGAAGACGGTTTCAACGTAGCCCTGCTCGCGCGCCAGGCGCCGCGTGTTCTCCATGTACATCGCCACGCCCGGATAGCGCGCAAAGTAGCGGTCGATGTAGGCCTGCGCGGCGTCGCGCGTGATGCCCAGGTTGGATGCCAGGCCGAACACGCCCATGCCGTAGATGAGGCCGAAGTTGATGGCCTTGGCGGCACGGCGCTGATCGGTCGTCACGCCTTCCAGCGGCACGCCGAACACTTCGGAGGCGGTGGCGCGGTGGATGTCCTCGCCCGCCGCGAAGGCGCTTTGCAGGTTGGCATCGTCCGAGACGTGCGCCATGATGCGCAGCTCGATCTGCGAATAGTCCGCGGACAGCAGCATGCCCTGCTCGGCGATGAACGCCTCGCGAACGCGCCGGCCGGCCTCGGTGCGCACCGGAATGTTCTGCAGGTTGGGATCGGATGACGCAAGGCGCCCGGTGATGACGGCGGCCTGGGAATAATGCGTATGCACCCTGCCCGTCGCCGGATTGATCATGCGCGGCAGCTTGTCGGTGTACGTCGACTTCAGCTTGGACAGCCCGCGGTACTCCAGCAGCACCTGCGGCAGCGGGTAGTCCAGCGCCAGCTTGCTCAGCACTTCCTCGTCCGTGGACGGCGCGCCGCTCGCGGTCTTGCGCACCACCGGAAGCTGCATGCGGCCGAACAGGATCTCGCCCAGCTGCTTGGGAGAATTCAGGTTGAACGGCTGGCCCGCCAGTTCGTAGGCCTTCTGCTCGAGCTGCAGCATCTCTTGCCCCAGCTTGTTGCTCTGGCGGCCCAGTTCCGCAGCATCGACCTTCACGCCGTTGCGCTCGATCGTGGTCAGCACCGCCGACACCTGCATTTCCAGGCGATAGATGCGTTCGAGCCCCTCGTCGGCGGCGACCATCGGGCGCAGCACCTGATGCAGTTGCAGCGTGAAGTCGGCGTCCTCGGCCGCGTAATGCCCGGCCTTGTCGACCGCCACCTCGTCAAAACCGATCTGCTTGGCCCCCTTGCCGCACAGATCCTCGTACGACACGCCGCTGCGGCCCAAAAAGCGCTGCGCCAGGTCGTTCAACCCAACGCCGCGATGCGACTCCAGCACGTAGGCCTGGAGCATGGTGTCTTCGGCCGCGCCCGCCAGGCGGATGCCTTCGTTGGCGAAAACGTGTGTGTCGTACTTGGCGTGGTGCAGCAGCTTGGCGCGCGCCGGGTCTTGCAGCCACGGCTTGAGCCGTGCCAGCACCTCGTCCTTGGGCAACTGGACCGCGCCATCCGGCCCCCGATGCGCGACGGGGATGTAGCAGGCCACGCCAGGCTCAACCGACATCGACAAGCCCACCAGCCGGGCCTGCATTTCGTCCAGCGACGTCGTTTCGGTGTCCAGCGCAACCAGCGCAGTCTGCTGCACCAGTTCCATCCAGGCGTCGAACGCCGCCCAGTCGGAAATGATGCGGTAGTCGGTGGTCTCGGGCGCGGCCGGCGCCTCGTGCGCGATGCGGGCGTCGCCCGCGGGCACGCGCTCGGCGTCACCGGTCAGGTCGCGCAGCCAGGTGCGGAACCCGTAGCGCTCGTACAGTTCGGTCAGCGTCGCGTCGTCGCGCGCACGCGGCGTCAGGTCATCGACGCCGTCGACGTGCCCGGTCAGATCGCAATCGCACTTGACCGTCAGAAGCTGGCGCGTCAGCGGGAAATTGGGAATGGCCTCGCGCAGGTTGCTGCCGGCCACCCCCTTGATGCCCTCGGCGCCTTCGACCAGTTTGTCGATGGAGCCAAATTCCGTAATCCATTTGGCGGCCGTCTTGGGGCCCACCTTGGTGACGCCCGGCACATTGTCGACCGTGTCACCCACCAGCATCAGGTAATCCACGATACGGTCGGGCGGCACGCCGAATTTGTTCACGACGCCGGCCTCGTCCAGGACCTCGCCGCTCATCGTATTGACCAGGGTGACGTGGCTGTTCACCAGCTGCGCCAGGTCCTTGTCGCCCGTAGAGACGATGGTGTGCACGTCGTGCTGCGCGGCACGATGTGCCAACGTGCCAATGACGTCGTCGGCCTCGACACCCTCGATGGCCAGCACCGGCCAGCCCAGCGCGCGCACCGCGCGATGGATGGGATCGATTTGTGCTGCAAGGTCTTCGGGCATGGGCGGACGGTGCGACTTGTACTCCGGATACAGGTCGTCCCGGAAAGTCTTGCCGCGAGCATCGAAAATACATGCGGCATACTCTGCCTTATAGTCCGATACAAGCTTGCGCAGCATATTGACCACGCCGTAAATCGCACCCGTAGGTTCGCCTTGCGCGTTGCGCAAATCAGGCATAGCGTGGAAAGCGCGGTACAAGTAACTTGAACCGTCGACCAGTAATAAGGTTTTTTTCATGGTTACAAAGGCAGATATGGATACACCCGCCGGCAAACAAATTCCGCTGATTATGTCAGAGATAAGGACGGCGGCAGACAAGCTCGCACACATCGGGCCCGCAGTCAGCGTTTTCGGTAGCGCACGAGTCAGCCGTAATTCCCCGTACTATGAAACCACCATCGCGATTTCCTCGGCCCTGGCCGAAGCAGGCTTTGCCGTCATCGCGGGTGGCGGCCCCGGCATCATGGAAGCCGCCAACAAAGGTGCATTCGAATCAGGAGGCACGAGCGTCGGCTTGAACATCAGCCTGCCGCACGAAGCGCACAACAACGAATACCAGACCATCAGCCTGTCCTTCGAGTACTTTTTCCCTCGCAAGGCGGCATTCTTCATGCACAGCTTCGCCTACGTGGCGATGCCGGGCGGCTTTGGCACCCTGGACGAACTCTTCGAAGCGTTGACGCTCATCCAGACCGGCAAGGTCCCCCCGGCCCCCATCGTCCTGGTCGGCAGCGAGTACTGGTCGGGCCTTGCCGAATGGCTTGGCGATCAGGTGCTCGGCAATGGCATGATCGGCGCGCATGACCTGGATCTTTTCATCATCGAAGACGATCCCGTGAAGGTCGTGCGCAAGGTAGTCGAGTTCCACGAACGCGTGATGTCCGACGAGCAATACGCCCCTTCCCTTCCCGCCTGATCCCGCACGCCCGTTCGGGGCCGCATGCCCCGCGGGCGCGGCCAGCCATCGTCAAGGCAATGCCCCTAGGTCATCGCCTTGACGATGGCCTCGCGCGCCAGCCCCACGAACTCGCTTTCGCCGGGGCGGGCCGCTAGCAGCCGGAATTCCACCGACGGCAACGCCGGCAGGCCAGGCGCCTGCAGCCTCGCCATGCCGGCGCCAAGCGCCGATTCGTTCAGGCACGCCACGCCCAGTCCCGCCGCCACCGCCAGCTGCAATCCCGCCACGCCGGACGCCTCGTGCGACACGACATAAGGAAGGCTGCGGCGAGCCAACAGCCGCTCAACGTATTGGCGCAAGGCGCACGTCTCCGGCAGGGCCAGCAAGGGCAACGGTTCGGCCAGCGGCGGCGTCGCGCCCTCGGCTGCCATCCACAGCAGCGGTTCGCGCCGCAATAGCGCGCCATTGGCCCGGCCGCGCGCCGCGCCCCGCTCCTGGATGACCATGGAGATGCCGACGTCGATCTCGCCGCGCTCGTAAGCGGCCTCGATCGCCCCGCTCTTCATGATGGTGACGTGCAGCCGCACCTGCGGGTATTGCTCGCTCAGCCGCCGCAGCAGGCGGGCGACGTCGCCGGGGCGGAAGTAATCCGTGATGCACAGCCGCAGTTCGCCGCGCAGCGCCACGCCGCGCAGGTCGCGGTAGGCCTCGTCGCTCAGGGCCAGGATCGTGCGCGCATGCGCCAGCAGGCGCTGGCCGGCGGGCGTTGCGCGCACGCCCGTCTTGCCGCGCACCAGCAGCGGCTGGCCCGCCTTGTCCTCCAGCTTGCGCATCTGTTCACTGACCGAAGACTGCGACAGGAACACCTTGGGCGCGGCTGCCGTCAGGCTGCCCGCGTCCAGCACGGCGACCAGGGTGCGCAGCTGGTCCAGGTCAAATCCGCTCATGGCCTATCCAACGGCAAATACGATGGATGAAATCGTAAATTCCCGCTTTTCCGATGTCAATGCGCTTTCTACACTGGCGCCGTACCTACCCCACCCGGAGAGCCGTCATGCCCCACATCGTCATCCATCGTTCCGGCACGCCCGATGCCGCCATCGACCACCGCATCGTCGAGTCCGTCGCCGGGCTGACCCAGTCCGTCCTCGGAAAAAAGCTGCCCGTCATCGCCATCACGCTGCAGCACATTGCGCACGACCTCTGGTTCATCGGCGGGCGTCCCTTGTCGGAACTGGGCAAGAACGCATTCCATCTGGATATCAGCGTGACGGACGAGACCAACACCAAGGCCGAGAAAGCGCGCTTCATCAAGGAGATCTACGCGGCTTTCGCGGACATCCTGGGCGAGCTGCACGAATGCTCCTATGTGCACGTCATCGACGCGCGCGCGGCCGCCTACGGCTATGGCGGACGCACGCAGGAATACCGGCACCAGCACAGCGCCTCGTAAGCGGGCGGCGCCACGTCCTGCGATGTCTGACACCCGCCCAACATGCAAAAAGCCGCGCACCCAAAGGTGCGCGGCTTTTCATTGGCCGGGCTTGTTGGCGGCAGGCTGCCGCCTGCAGGCTTAGACCGCGGATTCGCGCGCGGCGCGCTTGCGCTCGTTCTCGAGCAGGTAGCGCTTGCGCAGACGGATCGACTTCGGGGTGATTTCGACCAGTTCGTCGTCGTCGATGAATTCCACGGCGTATTCCAGCGACATCTGGATCGGCGGAACCAGGCGCACGGCTTCGTCGGTGCCCGAGGCGCGCACGTTGGTCAGCTGCTTGCCCTTGATCGGGTTCACGACCAGGTCGTTGTCGCGGCTGTGGATGCCGATGATCATGCCTTCGTACAGCGCATCGCCCGGGTTGACGAACATGCGGCCGCGATCCTGCAGCTTCCACAGTGCGTAGGCCACGGCGTCGCCGTTGTCCTGGCTGATCAGCACGCCATTGCGGCGCTCGCCGATGGAGCCTTCCTTGATGGGCGCGTATTCGTGGAAGATGTGGCTCATCAGGCCCGTACCGCGCGTCAGCGTCAGGAACTCGTTCTGGAAGCCGATCAGGCCGCGGGCCGGGATCAGGTATTCCAGGCGCGTACGGCCACGGCCGTCCGGCTGCATATCCTGCAGGTCGCCCTTGCGGCGGCCCAGCTCTTCCATGACGCCGCCCTGGTGGGCGTCTTCGACGTCAACGGTCAGCGATTCGAACGGCTCGCACTTCACGCCGTCGATTTCCTTGAACACCACGCGCGGACGCGACACGGCCAGCTCGTAGCCTTCGCGGCGCATCGTTTCCAGCAGAATGGTCAGGTGCAGTTCGCCACGGCCCGACACTTCAAACACGGTGTCGTCGCCCGTGTCGCGCACACGCAGCGCCACGTTGGACTTCAGCTCGCGGTCCAGGCGGTCGCGCACTTGGCGGCTGGTCACGAACTTGCCTTCGCGGCCCGCCAGCGGCGACGTGTTCACCATGAAGTTCATGGTCAGCGTCGGCTCGTCGATGCGCAGCATCGGCAGCGGTTCCTGGTTGGCCGGATCCATCACCGTGCAACCGATGCCCAGGTCTTCGATGCCGTTGATCAGCACGATGTCGCCGGCTTCGGCTTCGTCCACCACGATGCGCTCCAGGCCATGGAACTTCAGCACCTGGTTGATGCGGCCGCGGCCGCCCTGGCCATCGGGACCGAACTTGTAGGCCACTTCCATGCCGGGGCGCATACGGCCACGGTTGATGCGGCCCACGCCGATCTTGCCGACGTAGCTGTTGTAGTCCAGCGAGATGATCTGCATCTGCAGCGGACCGTTGGGATCGTCCTCGCGCTGCGGCACGTGCTGCAGGATGGCTTCGAACAGCGGACGCATGTCGCCTTCGCGCACATCCGGCGTGAGGCCGGCGTAGCCGGACAGGCCCGACGCGTACACGACCGGGAAGTCCAGCTGCTCGTCGGTAGCGCCCAGCTTGTCGAACAGATCGAACGTGGCGTTGATGACGAAATCCGTACGGGCGCCCGGACGGTCAACCTTGTTGACCACGACGATCGGCTTCAAGCCCAGGGCCAGCGCCTTGCGGGTCACGAAAATGGTCTGGGGCATCGGGCCTTCGACCGCGTCCACCAGCAGCAACACGCCGTCGACCATGGACAGCACGCGCTCGACTTCACCGCCGAAGTCCGCGTGTCCCGGGGTGTCGACGATGTTGATGTGGGTACCTTCGTATTCCACGGCACAGTTCTTGGCCAGAATCGTGATGCCGCGTTCCTTTTCCAGGTCGTTCGAGTCCATGACCCGTTCGGTCAGCGCCTGGTTTTCGCGGAAGGTGCCGGATTGGCGCAGCAGCTGGTCGACCAGGGTGGTTTTACCGTGGTCCACGTGGGCGATGATGGCGACGTTGCGCAAGGCGCGAGTCATAGCGAGTCCTTTAAGGTCAGGGTGGAGGGCAGCAAGCCCTCCGGCAATTCGTTCAGTGCAAGCAATGCCTGCTTCGGGTCTGGCATGGCCTGCAAGGCTTCCAGTTCAACGGCGCGTTCCAGAGAGAAGGGCCCGACGTGCGTGCGCCGCAGCGCCGTCAGGTGGGCGAAACAGCCCAGCACGCGCCCGATGTCCTGGGCCAGTGTTCGGATGTATGTGCCTTTACTGCAAGCCACATCGATCTCTGCCTGCCTCCCGGAGAGGGACAACAGCTCGATGCGGTATATCGTGATCTGGCGCGGCGGCCGCTCCAGTTCGATGCCCGCGCGGGCGTACTCGTACAGCGGCTTGCCGTCGCGCTTGAGCGCGGAGTACATCGGCGGAATCTGCTCGATGGTGCCCGAGAAACGTGACAGCGCGTCGCGCAGAGCCTGTTCCTCGACGGTAAAACCGGGTTCGGCGGTCGCCGTGACGTTGCCCGTCAGGTCGCCGGAATCGGTTTCCGATCCAAATTGCAGCGTAGCGCGATATGCCTTGTCGGCGTCAAGCATCGCGCCGGAAATTTTGGTGGCGCGACCCATGCAGCACACCAGCAAGCCGGTGGCAAAGGGGTCCAGCGTGCCGGTATGGCCGGCCTTGGCCGCATCCATGGCGCGTTTGGCGCGCTGCAAGGCGTGATTGCTCGACAAACCCACGGGTTTATCAAGCAACAGCACACCGTCGAGCGCAAGCCCGCGTCGTTTAGCCATCGTCGGAATCCGGAAAAAAAATGAAGCAGTGACGACAGCCCGATCAGGACTGGTCTTCTGGCTCGTCGGGTACGCCCGAGTGCGGGCCGGGGCGGTTTGCGCGGTCGATGAGGATCGACATCTCGATGCCACGAGCGACTTGCTCGTCGTGGAAGAAGCGCAAAGTGGGGACGGTATGGATGTGCAAAAGCTTGTAGAGCTGCGAATGCAGCCAGCCGGCCTTCTCGTTCAGCAAGGTGGCGGCGGCTTCGGGCTCGGCGCCCAAAACCGTGAACCACACCTTGGCATGCGCGTAGTCGGTCGACAGTTCCACACCCGAAATCGTGATCAATCCAGCGCGTTTGGTGTCGATCTCGCGCTGGATGATCCCGGCCAGATCCTTCTGGATCTGGTCGGCCAGCCGCAGATTGCGGCCGGGAATGGCTTTGGACTTGTGACGGCTCATTAACAATGCCTGGCGCCTGCTTTACAGCGTGCGCGCAATTTCCTTGATTTCAAAGACTTCCAGCTGGTCGCCCACCTGGATGTCGTTGTTGCCGCGCAGCGTCAGGCCGCAATCGAAGCCCGACTTGACTTCCTTGACGTCGTCCTTGAAGCGGCGCAGCGATTCGAGGTGCCCCGTCCAGTGAACCACGTTGTTGCGCAGCAGGCGGACCTGAGAATCGCGGCGCACGATGCCATCGAGCACCATACAACCGGCGATGTTGCCGAGGCGGGAGATGCTGTACACCTCGCGGATCTCGACCAGGCCGATGATTTCTTCCTTCTTCTCGGGCGCCAGCATGCCCGACATGGCGGCCTTAACTTCATCCACGGCGTCGTAGATGATGTTGTAGTAGCGCACGTCGATGCCGTTGTTCTCGGCAAGCTTCTTGGCGCTGGCGTCGGCGCGCACGTTGAAGCCGATGACGACGGCGTGCGAGGCGATGGCCAGGTTGATGTCGGTTTCCGAGATGCCGCCCACGGCGGCGTGCACGACCTGAACGCGCACTTCGTCGGTGGACAGCTTGACCAGCGATTGCACCAGCGCTTCCTGCGAACCCTGCACGTCGGTCTTGACGATAAGGGTGAGGGTCTGGGTGCCTTCGCCGAGGTTGTCGAACATCGATTCCAGCTTGGCGGCCTGTTGGCGGGCCAGCTTGACGTCGCGGAACTTGCCCTGGCGGAACAGCGCGATTTCGCGCGCCTTGCGCTCGTCGGACAGCGCCATCAGCTCGTCGCCGGCGGCCGGCACTTCGGTCAGGCCCTGGATCTCGACGGGAATCGACGGTCCGGCCGACTGGATCGGCTTGCCGTTTTCGTCGAGCATGGCGCGCACGCGGCCAAAGCTTGCGCCGGCCAGCACCACGTCGCCGCGCTTGAGCGTGCCGCTCTGCACCAGGATCGTCGCGACCGGGCCGCGGCCCTTGTCCAGACGGGCTTCGATGACCAGGCCCTTGGCGGGCGCGTCTTCCGGCGCCTTCAGTTCCAGCACTTCGGCTTGCAGCAGCACGTTTTCGAGCAGATCGTCGATGCCTTGGCCAGTCTTGGCGGACACGCCCACGAACGGCACGTCGCCGCCGTATTCTTCAGGCACGACCTCTTCGGCAACCAGTTCCTGCTTGACGCGGTCCGGGTTGGCGGCGGGCTTGTCGATCTTGGTCACGGCCACGACGATGGGCACGCCAGCAGCCTTGGCATGGTGGATGGCTTCACGCGTCTGGGGCATCACGCCGTCGTCGGCGGCAACCACCAGAATCACGATGTCGGTCGCCTTGGCGCCGCGGGCACGCATGGCGGTGAACGCCTCGTGGCCCGGGGTGTCCAGGAAGGTGACCATGCCGCGCTCGGTGCGCACGTGATAGGCGCCGATATGCTGCGTAATGCCGCCGGCTTCGCCCGCGGCAACCTTGGCGCGGCGGATGTAGTCCAGCAGCGAGGTCTTGCCGTGGTCGACGTGGCCCATGACGGTCACGACCGGCGCCCGCGGCAGCTGTTCGGCTTCGGATTGGGTGGCGGATTCGTCCAGGAAGGCTTCCGGGTCGTCCAGCTTGGCGGCGATCGCGACGTGGCCAAGTTCTTCGACCACGATCATGGCCGTTTCCTGGTCCAGGACCTGGTTGATGGTGACCATCTGGCCGAGCTTCATCAATTGCTTGATGACTTCGGCGGCCTTGACGGACATCTTGTGGGCCAGGTCGGCGACGCTGATGGTTTCCGGCACGTGGACTTCACGTGCGATGAATTCCTGCGGCGCCGGCTCGTTGCGGCGGTCGTTCTGCTGGTTGCGGCCACCACGGCCGCCCGACTTGCCACCGCCCTTGCCGCCTGCACGCCAGCCATCGCGGCTGGCCGGGGCTGCCGGCTTGTCGGCGGGCTTCTTGCGCGACGAATCGTCCGACCAGGTCGACGACACTTCGGCGGTCTTGATGGTCTTCTTGGCGCCAGGCGCGGCCGGCTTGGCGTCCTTCTTGGCCGCGGGCGCGGCGCCGGGCTTGCCGGCGGGCTTGTGTAGCGTGCCGGAGATCGGCGCGGCAGCGGGCGCTTCCGGTTCCGGCGCGCGCAGCACCTTGCGGGGACGGTTCAGCATTTCGCGCAGCGCGGCAGCCTCGGCCTCGGCGGCGCGGCGGGCTTCGTCGCGGCCAGCGGTCGTGGCGGAAGCGGCCAGCGGCGGACCGGCGCGACGATTGTCGGCGCGCGAGGCTACCTTGGGCGCAGCGGCGGGCGCGGCGGCCTCGGGCTTGGCGGCAGGCTTCACGGATTCGGATTTCGCGGCAGGCTGCGCCTGGGCGACAGGCGCGGCGGCCTGGGAGGAAGATGTTTCGGACTTATTGGCTAGCACAGCAGGTTCCGGCTTGGCTTCTTCAGCCTTGGGCTCGGTGGTTTCAGTCTTGATTTCGGGCTTGGCCTCTTCGGCCACGGGCTCGGCAGGAGCAGGCGCCGGCGTCGGTTCGGGTTCAGGCTGGGCCTGAACTTCGGGCGCTTTGGCCTCGACGGGGGCGGGCGCTTCGGCCGCGACGGATTCGGTTGCCGCGGGCGCTTCGGCCGGGGCGGCGGCTTCGACAGCGGCGGGCTCCTGCTGCGGCGCTTCGGCCTGGGCGGGAGCTTCGGCCTCTACAGGCGCCGTTTCGCGAGGTTCGGCGGCGGCGGGCGCCTCGGGCACTGCGGGCGCAGCCGGAGCGGAAACCTGCGGAGCGGCTTGCTCGGCAGCTTCCTCTTCGGGACGGGCCGAGGCAGCCTGCTCCAGGGCGAGTTCGGACGGGTCGCGCTTGACGAAGACGCGCTTCTTGCGCACTTCGACCTGGATCGTGCGCGAACGGCCCGTGGCGTCGGCTTGCCGGATCTCGGAAGTCTGGCGGCGCGTCAGCGTGATCTTCTTGCCTTCGGTTGCGCCGTGTGCGCGACGCAGCGATTCGAGCAATTTCGCCTTGTCGCTGTCGGTGACGGAATCGTCAACCGATTTGAGGTCAACGCCAGCCGAACGCAGCTGATCCAGCAGCACGTTGGCAGGCATTTTCAGCTCGGTAGCGAACTGGGCGACGGTATTACTCGACATTAGGCTCTCTCTTCCCTATAGGCAGCTATTACAAACAACGTGAACTTGCGGTGGACGAAGCGGCAGCATCCTCCACCGCAGACCCGTGTCCTTATGGTTATTCTTCGTCGAACCAATGGGCACGGGCACGCATGATGAGATCGCTGGCCTCCTGTTCGGTCAGACCGGCGATTTCCGCCAGCTCGTCCGTTGCCAATTCGGCCAGATCATCACGCGTATGCACTTGACGCTCGGCCAGCTTGGCGGCCAGTTCCGGCGTCATGCCTTCGAGTTCTAGCAGATCCTGTGCGGTCTCAAGGCGCTCTTCCTGGGCGATTGCCTCGGTCAGCAGCGCATTGCGGGCACGGGCGCGCAACTCATTAATGGTGTCTTCGTCAAACGCCTCGATTTCCAGCAGTTCCTGCATGGGCACGTAGGCGATTTCCTCGATACCGGTAAATCCTTCGTCGATCAGGATGTCAGCGACTTCCTCGTCGACGTCCAGCTTGCTCATGAACGTGGTGCGCAGACCCGAACGCTCGACTTCCTGGCGGTTCAGGCTTTCTTCCGGCGTCATGATGTTGATCTGCCAGCCGGTCAGTTCGGACGCCAGGCGCACGTTCTGGCCCTTGGCGCCGATGGCCTTCGGCAGGTTTTCCTCGTCCACCACGACGTCCATCGCATGCTTGTCTTCATCGACGACGATGGATTCGACGTTGGCCGGCGCCAGCGCGCCGATGACGAACTGCGCGGGGTCTTCCGACCACAGCACGATGTCGACCTGCTCGCCGCCGAGTTCGTTGCGCACGGCGGTCACGCGCGAACCGCGCATGCCCACGCACGTCCCGATGGGATCGATACGCTTATCGTATGCCACGACGGCGATCTTCGCACGCACGCCGGCATCGCGGGCAGCAGCCTTGATCTCGAGCAGACCCTGCTCGATCTCGGGCACTTCGTTCTCGAACAGCTGGCGGATGAACTCGGGCGACGTGCGCGAGAGGATGACCTGCTGGCCACGCGCGGCGTGGTCCACACGCAACACGAAGGCGCGCACGCGATCGGCAACCCGAAGGTTTTCCTTGGGGATCATCTCGGAGCGCGGCAGGCGCGCTTCGATCTTGCCGGTTTCAACGATGGCGTCGCCCTTGTCCATGCGCTTGATCGTGCCGGAAACGATGGTTTCACCACGGTCCAGGAAGTCGTTCAGCACCTGTTCGCGCTCGGCGTCGCGGATCTTTTGCAGGATCGCCTGCTTGGCGGCCTGGGCACCGATGCGGCCGAATTCGATGGGCTCCAGGGGCTCTTCGATGTACTCGCCTTCCTTGATGCCGGGGACGATTTCCTCCGCGTCCGACAGCATTTCCTGCTTGTCGGGTTCTTGCAGGCCGGCCTCATCGGGCACGACCAGCCAACGGCGGAAGCCTTCGTGGTCTCCCGTTTCCCTATCGATGGAAACACGAATGTCCGCATCATCCTTGAAGCGCTTTTTCATGGCCGAGGCCAGCGCACTTTCGAGAGCGCCGAACACGACGTCACGCGTGACGTTCTTTTCACGCGCCAAGGCATCGACCAACAGAAGAATTTCGCGACTCATCGCTTTTTGCCCTTGAAATCCAGAACGGGATCCAGTTTTGCACGCTCGATGTCTTCGACCGTGAAATTCAACACCTGGACTTCGTTCTTTTTTGCCTCAAATTCGAGACCGAACACGGTCTTGTGCATGCCAGCAGCCGCGTCGGAAGCAGCGGCGTCGTCTTCCGGCACGGTCAACGTGCCCGAGAAGACTTTGCGGCCGTCCAATGCTTCGCGCAGCTTGATTTCGATGCGCTCGCCTGCAAACCGGCGGAACTCGGCCTCGGTGCGCAGCGGGCGATCCACGCCCGGCGACCCGACCTCGAGGCGCTTGTAGTCGATGTTCTCGACCTCATAGACCCGCGACAATTGGCGGGACACCTGCTCGCAGTCTTCGATGCGCACACCGCCGACCCGATCGATCGTGACGCGCAAAAGACCCAGGGCGGCACGTTCCACGTCGACGAGTTCGACGTCCATGCCGGCCAGAGCCTCTTCGGTCAATGCGAATAAATCAGCCATATACTCAAAAAAAATGGGCTGCACGCCCAGCCCACCGATATTGCACAGAGCCCAGCCGCTTCCCTACTGCACGTAAGGAGCAATGCTGGGCAGTGCCCTATATTGCGACCTAATTTTTGGCTTGCGCCGTCCTGACTGCCCGTCCCGGTCTGGCCGGGGTCGGGATCAATGCCGTGGCGCCTGTGCGCCGTCCGCAGATAGCGGCTCGCTCCAACGAGACTGCTGCAAGCAGCGCCCCTGGGCACGCCAACACGCCAGCACAAAGCCGAGCGCCCGGTCGGCACACATGCAGCCGACGTGCTTTTTGCGGTAAAGCGCACTTGAGAAACCAGTGCATCCAGCAAAAAGCCATGACGCGAAGCCATGAAAACCATTGATTTTACCAGATAAACGGGAAAATCGCCTGATTCGTCACGGGCTTACGTTTATATGGGACGGATGCGGGGCGGCAGCGCGCTCAGCGGGCCGCCCTGCGGGGATCAGCGGCCCTGACGTCCCCGGCCGCCACCCACGACACCCAAGCGGGATTCGTGCGCCGACGCACTGCGCGGCTGCCAATCGTCGCCCCGCTGACCGCCTTCGCTGCGGGCGCCGCCCGCACGCGGCGTGCGCGGCTTGCCGCCCGCGCCGGGACCCTTGTTGTTGCCGCCGGCGCGTGCGCCTTCGGCCTTGTTGCCGCCGCGGCCGCCGGCAGCCGGCTTGCCCCCGCGCGCCGCATTGCCGCCGCGCGCGCCTGCCGGTTTGTTGCCGCCCGGCTTGCCGCCGCCCGGCTTGCCACCGGACTTGCCGCCGGGCCTGCGGCCCGCGCCAGCCGGCGCTTCCGCCATGCCGCCAACCGCCGGGTTCACGCCGGCGACATTGCCGCCCGCCGGGCTGCTGGCCATCGGGTTACCCGGGCCGGCGTTCGCTGCGGCGCGAGGCCCACGGGCATTGCCGCCCGAGCGTCCACCCGCCTTGCCGCCCGACTTACCGCCCGCCTTGCCACCGGGCTTGCCGGCGCCAGCGGGCCGCGAACCCGGTTTGCCCTTGCGATTGCCGAAGCCGCCCTCGCCCGAGAGCGGATGGCCGTTGGCATAGCCGCCAGCAATCATCAGGCCGGTGCCGAACGGATCGGACGGACACGCCGCGGCCTGACCCGCGCTGCCCACACCGCCGCCCTGCAGCTTGCCGCGGCGCCCGATGCGGGCGCCATTCATGCCATTGCGGTCCAGCGTGCCAAACCCCGGGGGCAGCGCGCTGTCATGCGATTGCGGCTGCTTGGAGCGGCGGCGGTTGCCGGACGAATCGTCGTCGTCACGCAACAGCCCCAGTTGCACCATCAGCGCGGTCACGAGAGACGCATCCAGTTCGTCCCAGCGGCCACGGCGCAGCGTGCGCGGCAGCACCACATCGCCAAAGCGCGTACGGATCAGGCGGCTGACCGTGACGCCAACCGCTTCAAACATGCGGCGCACTTCCCGGTTGCGGCCTTCTTGCAGCGTGACGCGATACCAGCGGTTGCTGCCGTCGCCACCCAGATAATCCAGCGCGCCGAACGCGGCCAGACCGTCTTCGAGTTCGATGCCGTCCACCAGCGACTGGCGCTGCGCTTCGTCCATTTCACCCAAGACACGGACGGCGTACTCGCGTTCCGTGCCATAACGGGGGTGCATGATCCGGTTGGCCATGTCGCCCGACGTCGTGAAGATGAGCAGGCCTTCGGTGTTCAAGTCCAGGCGGCCCACCGAGAGCCACTTGCCGGTGCGCAGCTTGGGCAAACGCGCAAACACGCTGGCACGACCGCCGGGGTCGTCGTGGCTGACGATCTCGCCGGCGGGCTTGTGATACAGGATCACGCGCGGCGGCTTCTTGGTGTTGGCGCGCATGATGGGCTTGCCGTTGACGCGGACCTGGTCGTTGGGACCCACGCGCTGGCCAATATGCGCCGGCTCGCCGTTGACGGACACGCGGCCCGCCACGATCAGTTCTTCCATTTCACGGCGCGAGCCGATGCCGGCGTCGGCCAGCACCTTGTGCAGCTTGGGCATGACCGCTTCGCTGTTCAGGTACTTGCCCAGGCGCTGTTCCATGCGGTCAGCCGTGTCCAGGTAGGACAGGGCCTGTTCGGCCTCCTGCTCGCCGCCACGGGAGTCCGCGGACTCGACCGGCGCGGCCGGCGCGGCGGCCTGGCCTTCGGCGGCGGGGGCCTGCTCGGCGGCGGCATCGCCACGACGGCGGCGGAACGGCGTCCTCAGTTTGCGGCCGCGGCCGCGGGCGCCGGCATCGCCTTCGGCGGCCGGTTCGCGCGCGCCAGAGGATTCCGGCGCGCCGGCAACGGCGTCATCCGAACGGGGGGTGTCGTCCTGTATTGCTGTATTCGTTGTCACTGGGACAGCTCCGAATTTCAAACTTGGGTAGGCCTGCCGGGAGCAGGCTCGTCATCATCTGGGGACGCCGAATCCGGTCCAGACCCGGACCGTTCGGGGTCCGCCTCTTCCGGCGCCGCGTCGGCGGCTTCGGCGTCGGGCTGAACAGCCCCGCCAAGACCATGAACGGGCTCACGCCTGGCGTCGCCAGGGGCCTCGGCATCGGTCTTGTCAGTCGGGTCAGTCGGTTCCGCGTGTTTTGCGTTCTCGACTCTTTCCTTTGCAGCACCGGCCTCGGAGGCATCGGCGGCCATATCGGAAGTGTCGTTGCCAGCCCTGTCGTCGGGAAGATCGGACGAGAGCGGCGTATTGGACAAGCCTTCGGCTTGCTCCCGGACGGTGGATTCGTCGGCGGGATCCGCGCCTTCTTCTGTGCGCGAAAGCTCGGATTCTACGCTATCGATGGCCGCCATGGGGGCCTCGTCTTCCGAAACAGACAATTCCGCAACAGGGAAGTTCTCGCGGTTTTGTTCGTCGAGGCCAGCCAGAGGCAGATTTTCGCCTTCGGGCGCCGCCTGCTCCGGCTCAACATCCGAGCCCGGCTCTGCGCCATCGGCGCCAAGCGTGGCACCTTCTTGGGCCACCTCGCCTGCTGGCGCGGCGCCCTCGCCTTCGGCCTGTTCCGGCCCCTCGCCCAGCACCTGCTGCACTTCGCCCAGATCCAGCCCGGCCAGTGCGGCGGCCGCGTGTGCGGTTTCCAGCGGCGGCAGCTCGTCCAGCGCGCGCAGCCCCAGATCGTCCAGGAACTGACGCGTGGTGCCGAACAGCGCGGGGCGTCCCGGCGCGTCACGATGGCCGATCACCTCGATCCAGCCACGGTCTTCGAGGGCCTTGACGATCTGCGACGACACCGTCACACCCCGGATGTCTTCGATATCCCCGCGCGTCACGGGTTGGCGCCAAGCCACGATGGCCAGCGTTTCCATCACGGCGCGGGAATATTTAGGCGGCTTTTCCGGGCTTAGACGCTCCAGATAGCGCTGCATGCTGGGGCGGCTCTGGAAACGCCAGCCGGAGGCAAGCTGCACAAGTTCCAACCCGCCGTCGGCCCAGTTGGCCTGCAACGTCTCCAGCAGCCGGCGCACGGCACTGTTGTCGAATTGTTCATCATCCCCGAACAGCTTGCGCATATCGGAAATCTGCATCGGCTGCACCGCGCACAGCAGCGCGGTTTCCAGCACGAGTATTGCCTCGCTATCGTTCATCGACATCCAAATTCAAAAAGGGGCTAACTTGCGCTTGGTTTAAAATAAGGTTAATATTCTTTTCTCAGACGCGGGGTGGAGCAGTCTGGCAGCTCGTCGGGCTCATAACCCGAAGGTCGTAGGTTCAAATCCTGCCCCCGCAACCAATTCGATGAAGGCTCGGCATTCGCCGGGCCTTTTTCATTTGCACGGCCAAATTGAATGCGCGAGAAACCGGCATTCGATTTGCGAATAAACCCGCGGCGGCAGACATGTTCGCGCGCAAACACCCGGGCCGCCGCATGAGCGGCGGCGCAACAGTCGATGTTGGCTTGCGAAATTGTCACTGGGTTCCTGTTTACCGCCGCGCCGGCGCCCATAAGGCGGAACGTCTGCCGCTGCTGCGCAGCAGCGGCAAACGTCTGAGCAAAATCCGGTCTGAGCAAAATCTGGAAAAGCTGGCGCCAGCTATGCCGACGCCGGTCGCCAAAATGGCTGCGGAACGCGCCGGAACCACCGGCACCAAGCGTTATCCGCGAAAGTATTGATCGCAACGACTAGAACCAACAGGCATCGGCCACAGCCGCGCGACGCAATAGCGCCACTGCCAGACAGACACGCCCACTGGCACACCCCCATGCGCAAACCGAGCCGTGCTGCGGATTGCGCCGGCCTGCCACCAGGCCGGAATGATTCTTAGGTTTTTTTAGGTCAAATGCCGGCAAATTATACCGCCATATATTGCGCTCTCAAGCTGCGGCGCACCCGGAGCCTAGGCTGCCGGCCTGTCCCACGGCGCCGATCCCAGCCGCTCGGCAAGATAATCCAGCATCGAGCGCAAAATCAGCGGCATTTGCCGGCGCGAGGCATAAACGCCATAGATGCCAAGTTCCTGAGGCTTGCACTCGCGCAGGATGACCTGCAGCTTGCCGGACGCAATGTATTCGGCCGCGTAATAGGTGGGCAACATGGCGATGCCCGCCCCCTCCACCGCAGCGGACGACAACACGGACACTTCATTGGCGCTGATGTTGCCGCCGACCGGCACATCGACCGGCTCGCCGTCGCGTTCGAAACGCCAGAGGCTTTTACCGAAATAGGAATGCGTCAGGCAGTTGCGCAATGACAGATCTTCGATGCGCGCCGGCACGCCTTCGCGCGCCAGATATTCCGGGGATGCACAAACCACGGAGCGGCACACGGCCAGCTTGCGCGCAATCAGGTTGGGATCGAGGTCGTTGGTGATCCGCACGGCGAGATCCACGCGCTCTTCCACCAGATTGACCGCCCGCTCCACCAGCATCAGGTCGACCGACGTGCCGGGGTGCCGCTTGACGTAGTCGGTGACAGCCGGCGCCAGGTGACGGGCGCCAAAGGACATGCTTGTGGTGATGCGCAGCAGGCCGCGCGGCGTGTCTTCGGGGGTGGCGACGGCGCTATGCAGGTCGCCGACCATATCCAGCATCTGGCGGCAGCGCGGCAGCGTTTCGGCGCCGGCCGGCGTCAGGCTCAGGCGCCGCGTGGTGCGATGCAGAAGACGCACGCCGACCCATTGCTCCATCTCGGCCAGGTAGCGAGACACCATGGCCCGCGACATGTCCAGATGGACGGCGGCCGCCGACAGGCTGCCCCGGTCGGCAACCTCGACGAACACCTGCATGGCTTTCAGTCGATCCATCTTCGTCTCGGCACGGGCATCAGACCGTACCGGTTATACCGTATTTCCGCGCCGCATCCGCAACGGAATATCGATCAATGAAACGGGGTCCTTCGAAAGGATCAGGCCGCGGGCTGACCCAGCGCCTCGCGCACGGCCCCGGCCACTTCCGTCTCCGCCACGCCACGCACGATGAGCACCAGCCGCGACGCGCGCGATTCGTCCGGCCACGCGCGCAAGGGATGCAGCGGGTACAACTCGCCATGAACGCCGTGCACCTCGCAGGGCATCGATTCACCCTCGAAGCAGATCAGCCCCTTCATCCTGAGCAAGCCCTGCCCATAGCGCTCCTGGATCCGGGCGATGCCTGCCAGAAACGCTGCCCGCCCGACGGGCGCCTGCAACGTGATCGACACACTGCCCACGCCCGCATGCCGAGCGCCCGGGGACGTGGAAAAAGCCGCAAGCCAATTGGAGGCAATCACGCCATCCTGCCGCGCAAAAAGATCCGGCGCCTCGCGCAGCATGAGCGCAAGCGGCTCGTCCGGGCGCTGCACGCACCGCCGCGCGCCGGGATTGACGGCGGCAATCGCCCGCTCGACCTGCTGCACTTGCGCCTGATCGGCCAGGTCGGACTTGCTGACCACGACCGTGTCGGCGAGCGCCAGCTGCCGGGACGCCTCGGGCTGCGTCTGCAACTGCCCGGCGCCCTGCGTCGCCGACACCACCACGATCGCGCCCCGGTACACGTAGCGTTCGGCCAGAAACCGGTCATGCTTGAGCGTGAAGAGAATGGGCGCCGGATCCGCGAGGCCGCTGGTTTCGATGATGACGTGCCGAAACGGCTTGATCTTGCGCCCAAGCGCCGACATGAACAGATCGCGCAAGGTGTCGATCACCGAGCCGCTTACGACGCAGCACAGGCAGCCGCCCTCGACCAACACGACATTGTCCGGGGCGAGCCGGACCAGATGATGATCGACCCCGATATCGCCGTATTCGTTGACGATGACCACCGCGCCGGCATAGGCGGGCTCTTGCAGCAGGCGATTGAGCAGCGACGTCTTTCCGCTGCCCAAAAAACCGGACACCACGGTCACGCCCACGCGCTTGTCGTCACTCATGCCGATTCGACCCTTTGATGGACGCGCAACGGCGCCACGCCGCAAAAACCAAAAGGGCCGCTCACTTGCGTGAGCGGCCCAACATTCTTTTGGCTCCCCGAGCTGGGCTCGAACCAGCGACCTGCGGATTAACAGTCCGTCGCTCTACCGACTGAGCTATCGGGGATCTGCCAAGACCGAAATTATGAACTAAAAATTCATCGCGTGCAAACGCCATCTTTTTCCGGATTTTTTTCACTCCTTGTTTCCCATCGCGAAAAAACTCTGATATGATTTCTGTCTTTCCAGATCGGGCCCCAAAAAAGGCAGCGAACGGGAAAGAAAAAAGATGTTTTGCTTAGCGCTTTCCGGCTTGGTCCAGAAACAAAAGCAAATGGTCTTGCCGGCATAGCTCAGTTGGTAGAGCAGCGCATTCGTAATGCGAAGGTCGTAGGTTCGACTCCTATTGCCGGCACCAGATTTCCAAAAAGCAGCCCTCTCGGGCTGCTTTTTTCATTTCCGCCCCCTATCCTCGTCCCGCCCGCCCCGCCCCAGCCGGGAACTCGGGCTGATCGCCGCGCGTCCAACCCCCTTGGACCACCCCAGCGGAAAAAACCATGCGCATTCTTCTCGTGGAAGACGACATGATGATCGGCGAAAGCGTGCTGGACTGCCTGCGCGCGGAACACTACGCCGTTGATTGGGTCCGGGACGGCAGCGCGGCGGACTCGGCGCTGCGCACCGACCCTTATGACCTTGTCCTGCTCGACCTGGGCCTGCCCAAGCGCGACGGGCTGAGCTTGCTGCGCGACATGCGCACGCGCAAGGACCGTACGCCGGTGCTCATCGCCACCGCGCGCGATGCGGTCAGCGACCGTATTGCGGGACTGGACGCCGGCGCCGACGACTACATCGTCAAGCCCTACGACGTGGACGAACTGCTGGCTCGCATGCGGGCCCTGATCCGCCGCAGCGCGGGCCGGGCCGAACCCATCTTCGAACACGAGGGCATCACCATCGACCCGCAGTCCCATGCCGCCATGGTCGACGGCTCGCCGGTCACGCTGACCGCCCGCGAATGGGCGGTGCTGGAACCCCTGATCGCCCGGCCCGGCATGATCTTCTCCCGCGCCCAGCTCGAAGAAAAGCTCTACAGCTGGAAGGAGAGCATCAGCAGCAATGCCGTTGAGGTTTATATTCATGGCCTGCGCAAGAAACTGGGTCCGAACCTGATCCAGAACGTCAGAGGCGTCGGCTATGTCATCCCCAAAACATGAGCATTCCGCTTAGCTACTCGCTGAGAGCCCGGCTGCTTTTCTTTCTGCTGGCCGCCATCGCGGTCGGCGCGCTGGTGCAAGGCGCAATCGCCTACCGCAGCACCTTGGCGCAAGCCGACGACATCTTCGATTCGCTGCTGCAGCGCACGGCGCTGTCGCTGGGCACCGGCGACGGCTTGCTCAGCACGGGGCCGACGCACGCGCGTGGGGCGGGTTCGCCGGTTGCCGACGATCTCATCATCCAGATCTGGACGCCGGACGGCCTGCGGGTCTTCAATTCGCGCTCCCGCCTGCGCCTGCCCAGCCAGATCGTGCTGGGGTTTTCGGATGCCAGGCTCGAGGGCGAGACCTACCGCGTGTATTCGCTGGCCACGCCCTTCCAGGTGATCCAGGTGGCGCAGGATATGCGCGTGCGCAAGAACATGGCCAGCGCGCTTGCCCTGCGCACCGTCGCGCCGATCGCCGCGGCCGCGCCGCTGCTGATGCTGATCATCTGGTGCGTCGTGAGCTGGTCGCTGCGGCCGGTCAAGCGCGCCCGCGCGCAAGTGGCCTCGCGCCAGCCCGAAGACCTGTCGCCCGTGAGCGTGCGGGGGCTGCCCGATGAAATCCGCCCGCTGGTGCAGGAACTGAACCTGCTGCTCGAACGCATGCGCGGCGCCTTTGCCCAGCAGAAGCAATTCGTGGGCGACGCGGCGCACGAATTGCGCTCGCCATTGGCGGCATTGCGCCTGCAGATGCAGGCGCTGCAGCGCGCAACCGACCCCGAGGCCCGCCAGGTTGCCGAGCAGCGCCTGGCCGCGGGCATCGATCGCGCCACGCGGCTGGTCGAGCAATTGCTGTCGATGGCGCGCCAGGAAGGCGCGCAGGCGCAGACGCCGCTTGCGCCCGTCGATCTGGCCGACGTGCTGCGCCAGGCCGTATCCGAGACGCTGCCGCAGGCGAACGCCAAATCCATCGACATTGCGCTGGACGGCGAGACGCAGGTGCAGGTGCGCGGCAATCGCGATGCGCTGGTGCTGCTTGCGCGCAATCTGCTGGACAACGCGATCAAGCACTCGCCTGCCGGCGGGCGCGTCGGCATCCGCCTGGACCGCACGCCGGACCGGGTCTCGCTGCTGATCGACGACGCGGGACCGGGCATCCCCGTCCACGAACGCGAGCGCGTGTTCGACCGCTTCTATCGCGCCGAAGGCAACTCGACGCATGGCAGCGGGCTGGGGCTGGCCATCGCGCGCACCATCGCCGACCGCCACGGCGCCACCATCACTTTGGAAGATCCGCCTCCCGGCCAGGGCCTGCGCGCACGCGTGGATTTTCCTGCTTAAGTTTCCCCTAAGTGTCGGGCCTGAAGATAGCGCCATGTCCCCAACATGATCGCAGGAGCCGACATGAAGACCACGCAAATCAAACCCTCGCGCCTCATCATGGCGCTGCTGGCCGCCGGCGCCATTGGCGGCGCAGGTGCCACTGCCTTGACCGGCAGCGTTTCGATGGCTGCCGACGCCCCCACCGCGGCTTCGCAGCCGATCAGCGCGTCCGTGCCGCCCAATTTCGCGCAGATCACGCGCGAATCCGGTCCGGCCGTCGTCAACATCAGCGTGAGCGGCACACGCAAGGTGTCCGCCGCCGAGAGCGACGACCCGTTCGCCCAGTTCTTTGGCCAGATTCCCGGCTCTCGCGGCCGCGCGCCGGCCCGTGAAGTACCGATGCGCGGCGAAGGCTCGGGCTTTATCGTCAGCTCGGACGGCATCATCCTGACCAACGCGCACGTGGTCCAGGACGCCAAGGAAGTGACCGTGAAGATGACCGACCGCCGCGAGTACAAGGCCAAGGTCCTGGGCGCCGATCCCCAGACCGACGTCGCCGTCATCAAGATCGAGGCGAAGAACCTGCCGGTGGTCAAGGTGGGCGACGTCAACAAGCTGCAGGTGGGCGAATGGGTGCTGGCCATCGGGTCGCCCTATGGCCTGGAGAACACCGCCACCGCCGGCATCGTCAGCGCCAAGGGCCGCTCGCTGCCGGACGACACGTCGGTGCCGTTCATCCAGACCGACGTGGCCGTGAACCCCGGCAACTCGGGCGGCCCGCTGTTCAACGACCGCGGCGAAGTCGTGGGCATCAACTCGCAGATCTACAGCCGCACCGGCGGCTTCCAGGGTCTGTCGTTCTCGATCCCCATCGACCTGGCTTACAAGATCAAGGACCAGATCCTCGAGCACGGCAAGGTGCAGCATGCGCGCCTGGGCGTGACGGTCCAGGAAGTGAACCAGGACCTGGCCGATTCGTTCAAGCTGGATTCGCCGTCGGGCGCGCTGGTGTCGAGCGTCGAAAAGGGCAGCGCGGCGGATAAGGCCGGACTGCAGCCGGGCGACGTGGTGCGCAAGATCGACGGCAAGACCATCGTGTCGTCGGGCGACCTGGCTTCCACGATCACCATGGCCGCCCCCGGCGAGAAGATCAAGCTGGACGTGTGGCGCAATGGCGGGCAGAAGGAAATGGTCGCGACGCTGGGTGGCGTGCCCAAGGACAAGACGCAGGCGTCGGCCGACGGCCAGGAAGTGCAGCGCGGCCAGCTTGGGCTGGCGCTGCGCCCCCTGAGCCCGCAGGAGCAACAGGAGGCCGGTGCGGAAGGCTTGCTGATCGAACGTTCGGCCGGCCCCGCCGCCAAGGCTGGCATTCAGCCCGGCGACGTGCTGCTGTCGCTCAATGGTGTGCCGGTGCACAACGTCGGCCAGGTGAAGGCCGAGTTGTCCAAGGCGGGCAAGACCGTGGCCTTGCTGGTGCAGCGGGGCGAAGACAAGATCTTCGTGCCGGTGCAGATCGGCTGACCGGCCGCTGTGTCACTCCGCGTCGGGCTGGTTGCCCGGCGCGGCCTTTTCGAAAGCCGGCAAGGCCCGGCACGCCGCATCGATGCGCAGCACATTGGGCATGGCCGACAGGTCACACTCGAAGCGCTGCGCATTTGCCACTTGTGGCACCAGGCACAGGTCCGCGATGGTGGGCGTGTCGCCGTGGCAAAACTGGCCCGTGGCGCTTGAGCCGGCCAACTGGGCTTCCAGGGCTTCGAGCCCCTGATGCACCCAGTGCTTGTACCAGGCGGTCTTGGCCGCTTCGTCCACGCCCAGCGTGTGCTTCAGGTACTTCAGCACGCGCAGGTTGTTCAACGGATGCGTGTCGCAGGCAATGCCCAGCGCCAGATCGCGCACCCGGGCGCGGCCGATCGCATCGGCCGGCAGCAGCGGCGTCTGGGGATGGGTTTCTTCCAGGTATTCGATGATGGCCAGCGATTGGCCGATGACCGCATCGCCGTCGACCAGCGCCGGAACCAGCGCGGTCGGATTCACCTTGCGGTAATCGGCCGACAGCTGCTGGCCGCCGTCCTTCAGCAGATGGACCGGCACGTATTCGTAGGGCAAGCCCTTCAGGTTCAAGGCGATGCGCACGCGGTAAGCGGCCGAGCTGCGGAAGTAGCTGTAGAGCTGCATGAAGTCTCCTCGGTGTTCTTGTGGCGCCGCCCGCGCGGGCGGCGCTTGTTCATTCCAGCGATTCGGTCTGGGCCGCCTTGCGCGACAAGCCCTTGGGCAACGGGAACGCGACGTTTTCTTCAAGCCCCGGCATCTTGCGCACCGAGACGGCGCCCAGTTCCTTGACCCGCGCAATCACCTGCTGCACCAGCACTTCCGGCGCCGAGGCGCCCGCGGTCACGCCAATGCGCTTGCGGCCAGCCAGCCAGGCCGGATCGATGGAATCCGCGCCGTCGATCAGATAGGACGCGACGCCCTTGCGCTCGGCCACTTCGCGCAGCCGGTTGGAGTTCGAACTGTTCGGGCTGCCCACCACCAGCACCAGGTCGCATTCAGGCGCCATGACCTTGACCGCGTCCTGCCGGTTCTGCGTCGCATAGCAGATGTCGCTCTTCTTTGGCTCGGCAATGTTGGGAAAACGCGCCTTGAGCGCCTGCGACACGGCGGCCGCGTCGTCGACCGACAGCGTGGTCTGCGTGACGAAGGCCAGGTTTTCCGGGTTTGCGACATCAAGGCCGGCCACGTCCTCGACGGTTTCGACGAGATACATGCCGCCCTGCGCCTGCCCCAGGGTGCCCTCGACCTCGGGATGGCCCTTGTGGCCGATCATGATGATCTCGCGGCCGGCCGCGCGCATGCGCGCGACTTCGATGTGGACCTTGGTGACCAGCGGGCAGGTGGCGTCAAACACTTGCAGGCCGCGCGATTCGGCTTCGGCGCGCACGGCCTTGGAGACGCCATGCGCCGAAAACACCACGATGGCGCCCGCCGGGGCGTCCTCGAGCTCGTCGATGAAGATGGCGCCCTTGGCGCGCAGGTCTTCGACGACATAGCGGTTGTGAACGATCTCGTGGCGCACATAGATGGGCGCGCCGTGCAGTTCGATGGCCCGCTCGACGATATCGATGGCGCGATCCACGCCTGCACAGAAGCCGCGCGGCTGCGCCAGCAGGACTTCGGCGTCGGAGGCGGTGACAGCCTGGCTCATCAAAGCACTCCCAGCAGCGCGACGTCCACTTTCAGGCTGATGCCCGCCAGCGGATGGTTGAAATCGAACAGGGCCGAGTCGTCGTTGATTTCCTTCAGGACGCCCGAGTAGCGGCCCCCGTTGGGCGCGGTGAATTCGACCAGGTCGCCGGGTTCGAAGGTGGCATCCGGACCCGCGTGTTCGGCCAGCATGGCGCGCGTGACGCGCTGGATGAGTTCGGGGTTGCGGTCGCCATAGGCATCGGCGGGCTCGATGGTGACGCTGAACTTGTCGCCTTCGGCGCGGCCGACCAATGCGGCCTCAAGGCCGGGCGCCCATTGGCCGCTGCCCATTTGCAGCGTGCCGGGCCGGCCGTCGAAGGTATCCGTGAAGATGGAGCCCGCGCCCGGGCCGGACGCCAGCGTGATGCGGTAATGCAGCGTCAGGTAGGAATCCGGACGGACCAAAACGTTCACTTCATTAGAGGCGATGCTCACGATCTGCCACCGTATGGGTATTTGAGTAAACCCTGATTTTAGAGCCTCTTATGAAATTGTCCGTCCGGCTGCCAAAACAAGACCGTCCCCGAGAGCGCATGCTGCGCCACGGGGCCGCATCCATCCAGGACGCCGAGCTGCTTGCCGTCGCCCTGCGCACGGGCATTCCGGGGCTGAATGTGGTGGATCTGTGCCGCCAGCTGCTGGACCGGTTCGGCGGCCTGCGCGGCCTTTTAAGCACCTCGCCCGAGGAACTGATGGCCGTCGCCGGCCTGGGCTCGTCCAAGGCCTGCACCCTGGCGGCCTTGCTGGAACTGGCGCGCCGGGCGCTGGAAGAAGACCTGGTCAGGGACATCGCCATGAACCACCCGACCCGCGTGAAGCAATACTGCAAGGCGGCGCTCGGGCATCGCCAGGTCGAGCACTGCATCGCGCTCTACCTGGACGCCCAGCTGCGCCTGATCGCCACCGGCGAACTGGCGCGGGGCACGCTGTCGCAGGCGGCGGTCTACCCCCGGGAGGTCGTGCGCGAAGCCTTGCGCCACCACGCGGCGGCCCTCATTGTGGCGCACAATCATCCATCGGGCGTGGCCTCACCAAGCGCCGCTGACCAGAGCTTCACCCGGCACCTGAAGCAAGCCCTGGCGCTGGTGGACATCCGGCTGGTCGACCACCTGATCGTCGCGGGCGGCTCGGCGCTGTCGATGGCCGAGCTGGGCTGCCTCTGACCGCAACGCGGGCCGGAATTCCGTTAGACTACCGCCCGATATTGTTTTAGGCTTAACCTAATTTCGGCCCTCGCGACCCTTCTTGCCTGCCATGAAACGCCTGTGGGACATTTCCCCGCCCGTCTCGACGGCATCGCCCGTGTTTCCGGGCGACACGCCGTACCGCCAGCAATGGAAGTGGTCGCTCACGCCTGGCTGTCCGGTCAATGTCAGCGAAATCACGCTGTCGCCGCACATCGGTGCGCATGCCGACGCCCCGCTGCACTACGAAAACGGGGCCGCAGCCATCGGCGCGGTCTCGCTTGAACCCTTTCTGGGCCCCTGCCGCGTCATCCACGCGATCGACTGCGGCGCGCTCATCACCATCGATCACCTTGCCCATGCGGCGCACAACCTGCCGCCCCGCGTGCTGGTGCGCACCGCCAAGCATGCCGCGCAGGACTGGTGGACGGACGACTTCTCCGCCTACGCGCCCCAGACGATCGAATGGCTGGCCGAACGCGGCGTCATGCTGATCGGTCTGGACACCGCCAGCATCGACCCCGCTTCCAGCAAGACCCTGGACAGCCACCACACGATCTTGCGGCATGACATGCGGGTACTGGAGAACCTGGTGCTCGACGACGTGCCGGAAGGCGATTACGAGTTGATCGCCTTGCCGTTGGCGCTGGTCCAGGCCGATGCCAGCCCGGTCCGCGCGGTCCTGCGCGAACTGTAGGCTGATTTGCCTGCCTGGGAGCGGCTGCGCGACTGCAGCCGCCCCGCCTGGAGAATCGACCATGCAATTGCTTTTCGCGCCCCACTGGCGCGCCCTGCCCGCATCCGCCCGCCGCGCCGCCCCGCCCTGCCCCGGAGGCCGCGCATGAACCAGAACGAACGCCCCGAAGACATCGTCCACCAGGAAAAAGCGCAGCTCGATTTCGCGCGCGACATGACCTACGGCGATTACCTGCATCTGGACGAACTGCTCGGCGCCCAGCATCCGATGTCGCCCGAGCACAACGAAATGCTGTTCATCATCCAGCACCAGACCAGCGAACTGTGGATGAAGCTGATGCTGCACGAGCTGCGCGCGGCGATCGCCAGCGTGGCGGCGGACCGCCTGCAGCCCGCCTTCAAGATGCTGGCGCGCGTCAGCAAGATCATGGAGCAGCTCGTTCACGCCTGGGACGTGCTGGCCACCATGACGCCGCCCGAATACTCCGCGTTGCGTCCCTATCTGGCGCGGTCGAGCGGATTCCAGAGCTACCAGTACCGCCAGGTCGAATTCCTGCTGGGCAACAAGAACGCGGCAATGCTCAAGCCGCACTCGCACCGCGCCGACCTGCTGGCCCAGGTGCAAAGCGCCTACGAGGCGCCGTCCCTGTATGACGAGGCGCTGCGGCTGCTGGCGCGAAATGGCCTGGACATTCCCGCGGACTACCTGGAGCGCGATTGGACGCAGCCCTATCAGGCGTCTGCGGCGGTTGAAGCCGCGTGGCTGGCGGTCTACCGCGACACGGACCGCTACTGGGCGCTGTACCAGCTGGGCGAAAAGCTGACCGACCTGGAAGATGCCTTCCGGCTGTGGCGCTTTCGCCACGTGACGACGGTCGAACGGGTCATCGGCTTCAAGCGCGGCACGGGCGGCACGTCCGGGGTGGATTACCTGCGGCGCATGCTGGAAGTCGTGCTGTTTCCGGAAATCTGGAAGCTGCGCACGGATCTCTGACGTTCTCTCGCGTCAAGGCGCCCGGGCCGCAGGCGGGCCCAGGCGCCCACTTACGGCTGGCCGAGGGCAATATCGCGTGCTAGAATGCGGGGTTACTTTTTGGATACGTGGCTAGCGCCTGTCGCGCCATTGGGTGTAGGCAAACCCAACCCAGGCAGCTGTAGCTGGCGACCCTAACTCTTGAAAAAGACTCGACCGAGTCTAGGAAAGCACCATGAAAGAAGGCATTCACCCCGAATACCGCGAAGTCGTCTTCGCCGACCTGCAAACGGGCAACAAGTTCATCACCCGTTCCACCGTCCAGACGCGCGAAACCGTCGAACTCGACGGAAAGACGTACCCGCTCTTCAAGTGCGACGTGACCTCCGAATCGCACCCGTTCTACACTGGCGCCCAGACCCGCATCGTCGAAACCGGCCGCGTGGAAAAGTTCCGCGCCCGCTTCGCCCGCACTGCTGGCACGGTCAAGTCCGCTTCCTGATCCTGTTGCTCCTACGGGAGTCACAGCAAAAAGGCAGCCTTCGGGCTGCTTTTTTTTCCCCCCTTGACGCCGGACAATCGGTCAGGGGGTGGCGCATTCCGACCACTCGGTTACATTAACGCCCGTGTCCCCACTTTCCATTTCCACCCCGGCCCGGCTGACGTCGGTCGCCACCGCAAAACTGCCCCGCCTCATCCTGCTGGGCCTGTCCCTGGCCTACATCGTGGCCGGGCTGTTCATGCGCGACCCGTGGAAAACCGACGACGCCGTCGGACTGGCGACCATGATCACCGCGATCCGCGAAGGCGGCCTGACCTGGCTGCTGCCGCAGGTGGGGCATCTGGCGCACGCCGAGGAAGGTCCGCTGATCACGTGGGTGGGCGCGATCAGCATCTGGCTGTTTGGCCCGTTCATCGGCGACATCACCGCCGGCCGCCTACCCAACCTGCTGTGGTTCGGGATCACGGCCTCGAGCGTCTGGTACGGCACGTATCTGCTTGGCCGCCGCGCCGAGGCCCAACCGCTGGCGCTGCCCTTCGGCGGCGAACCCGAACCCCGCGACTATGGCCGCATGCTGGCCGACGCCGCCCTGCTGCTGCTGCTCGCCACCGTCGGCATCCTGCAGCGCACCCATGAAACGACGGTCATGCCCGCGATCATGGCCTGCCAGGCGCTGGCGTTCTATTCGCTGGCCCGCACCGTGGACCGCCCCGTCACCGGCTCCACTACGCTGGGCATCGCGCTGGCCGCCAGCTTTCTGACGCGCGGCTGGGTCGGCGCCCTGCCCATCATGATCGGCGCGGCGCTGGCCTTCTATCCGCGCAGCCCGCTCTGGAAATGCAAGCGCTGGCTGCTCTGGGCCGCAGTGCTGGCCGCCGGCCTGATCCTCGCCTGGTGGATCCCGGCCAGCCAGGGCAGCGAATACTGGATCCGCAACTGGAAGACCTGGAACCTGTCGTCGTTCGCCATCCCGGGCCTGCACGACGCCGCCCGCACGCTGCGCGACCTGCCGTGGTACCTGTGGCCGACCTGGCCGCTGGCGCTGCTGGCCATCTGGCGCTGGCGTGCCTGGATCTACGCCCCGCACATCTGGGTGCCCCTGATGCTGCTGGCGTGCTCAACCGTCATCCTGTTCTTCGTGGACGAGGCCGGCGATTCCGAATTCGTGCTGCTGGCCGTGCCGTGCGCGGTGCTGGGCGCGTTCTCGCTGCCCACCCTGCGCCGCGGCGTGGTGAACACGCTGGACTGGTTTGCCGTCATGTGCTTTTCGCTGACGGTGGCCACGGCCTGGCTCGGTTGGGTGGCGCTGCATTTCCATTGGCCGGCGCAGATTTCCCGCAACATCGCCCGCCAGACCACCGGCTATGAGCCCGTGATCTCGTGGGTGGCCTTTGCCCTGGCCGTCCTTTTCACGCTGGGTTGGATCGTTCTGGTCGTATGGCGGCTGCGCGTGCGCCCGCAGGCGCTCTGGCGCGGCACGGTGCTGTCGGCTGGCGGCCTGACCGTGACCTGGATCCTGCTGGTGCTGCTGTGGCAACCCGCGGTGGACTACGCGCGCAGCTATCGCACGGTGTCGGGCCAGCTGGCCGAGGCCATCGCGCAGCACAAGCGTCCCGGCGAGTGCATCCGCGGCCTGAGCCTTGGCAGCGGGCAACGCGCCTCGTTCCTCATCTTCAACAACCTGTCGTTCCCGTTCGACACGCGCTGCACGCTGGTCCTGCAACAGACCACCAACCAAAGCCTGCGCGACGGCACCGCTGCCTACAGCGAAGGCGCCGAAGTCCTCTGGCAAGGCGGCCGCCGCGCCGACCGTTCCGAAACCTTCCGCCTGCTGCGCACCGGCGCCAAGCCATGACCCCTGCCATGACGGCGCCGATGACCTTCGGCGCCACCCTGCGCGGGATCCTCAAGCAGGCCTGGCCCGTGCTCATCAGCCAGTGGGCCAGCATTTCGTTCGGCGTGCTGGACACCGCCATGACGGGGCATTCCAGCCCCGACGACCTGGCGGCGATGGCGCTTTCCGCTTCCATCTACATCACGATCTTCGTCGGCTTGATGGGCGTCGTGCATGCCCTGATCCCGATCCTGGCGCAGCAATTCGGCGCCGGCAACAACCTGGAAGTCGGCAAAAGCTGGGGCCAGGGTGTGTGGCTGGCGCTTGGCCTGTCGGTCGTGGGCGCGGTGCTGATGCTGTTTCCGGACATGTGGCTCTTCATGTCGGGCGATGTTGCCCCCGGCGTGCGCGACCGCATCGCGTCCTACCTGCAGGCGCTGGTCCTGGCCCTGCCCGCCGCGCTGGTGTTCCGCACCATCTATGCGCTGGGCACCGCGGTATCGCGGCCCAAGCTCGTCATGGCCATCAACCTGTCCATCATCGGCTTCAAGGCGCTGTTCAACTGGATCTTCATCTACGGCAAGCTGGGCCTGCCCGCGATGGGCGCGGCCGGCGCGGGGCTGGCCACGGCCGTGGTGTCCTGGATGAGCCTGGGCCTGGGCCTGTGGGTGATCACGCACGACCGCTACTACCGCCGTTTCCAGCTGCGCATCGGCAAGCCCGACTGGAAGGCGCTCAAGGAACTGCTGCGCCTTGGCGTCCCGATGGGCGGCTCTTACCTGGTCGAGGTGTCGGCGTTCACCTTCATGGCGCTGCTGGTGGCGCGCGAGGGCACCTTCGTGACCGGCGGGCATCAGATCATGTCGAACCTGGCCGCGCTCTGCTACATGATGCCGATGGCGCTGGGCGTGGCGACCGCCGCGCTGACGGCGCAGGCCATCGGCGCGGGCAACTACGCGCATGCGCACCGCACCGGCATGGCCGGCCTGGCGCTGGGCCTGATAGGCGCGCTGCTGACGGCCGCCGTGCTGCTGATCGGCCGCCCGCTCATCCTGGCCGCCTACACGGACGACGCCGCGGTCGCTGCCGTGGCGACCACGTTGCTCGCCGTCCTGCCGCTGTTCCATCTGTTCGATTCGATGCAGTGCATCAACTCGTACCTGCTGCGCGCCTACAAGATCGCCGTCGTGCCGCTTATCCTGCAGACGGTCGCGCTGGCCGGCGTGGGACTGGTGGGCGGCTGGTGGTTCGGCTTCGGTCCCGGCCAGGGCGGCATCGACGGCCTGCGAGACCTGCTGGTGCCGGGATCGCCGCAAGGCGCCGGCAGCATGTGGCTGATGGCCATGTTCGGCCTGGCGTTGTCGGCCGCCCTGCTGCACTTCTGGTACCGGCGGATCCTGCGCACCGTGGGTCAGTCGTGACGGCGCAATAGAAAAAGCAGCCTTGCGGCTGCTTTTTTTTACTTCGGACGCTTGTCGATCACCCGGCGCGCCTTGCCGGTCAACGTGCGTTCCACATGCCCGGCATCCGACACCTGGATGCGCGCGCTGACGCCGATGTGCGTCTTGACCGCGTGCTGCAACTGCTTGCCCAGGTTGGCGCGTTCAGCGTCGGACAGGCCCGAGAACTCGGCGCGCACTTCGGTCAGGATCTCCAGCTCGTCCATGTTGCCGGTGCGGCTCAGCACCAGCTGGTAGTGCGGCGCAAGCTGCGCGATCTTCAGGACCAGTTCTTCCACCTGCGTGGGGAACATGTTCACGCCGCGCACGATCAGCATGTCGTCGCTGCGGCCCGTGATCTTGCCGATGCGGCGCATGCTGCGCGCCGTGGGCGGCAACAGGCGGGTCAGGTCGCGCGTGCGGTAGCGCACGATGGGCATCGCTTCCTTGGTCAGCGACGTGAACACCAGTTCGCCCGGTTCGCCGTCGGCCACCGGTTCGCCCGTATCCGGGTTGATGATCTCGGCGTAGAAATGATCTTCCCAGACCACCGGACCGTCCTTGGTCTCGACGCATTCGCTCGCCACGCCCGGGCCCATCACTTCGGACAGGCCGTAGATGTCGACGGCGTCGATGCCGGCTTCGGCCTCGATGTCGGCGCGCATCTGGCCCGTCCAGGGTTCGGCGCCGAAAATGCCGATGCGCAGCGAGCTTTGACGCGGATCGATACCCTGGCGGCGCTGCTCTTCCAGGATGTTGCAGAAATAGGAAGGCGTGACCATGATGATGTCCGGACGGAAATCATTGATCAGCTGGACCTGCTTTTCAGTCTGTCCGCCCGACATCGGAATGACCGTGCATCCCAGGCGTTCGGCCCCGTAGTGCGCGCCCAGGCCGCCCGTGAACAGCCCGTAGCCATAGGCCACGTGAACCGTATCGCCGGGCTTGCCCCCCGCCGCGCGGATCGAACGGGCCACCAGATTGGCCCAGTTGTCCAGGTCGCCCTGCGTGTAGCCCACCACGGTCGGCTTGCCGGTCGTGCCGCTGGACGCGTGGATGCGCGAGATGCGCTCGCGCGGCACGGCAAACATGCCGAATGGATAGTTCTCGCGCAATTCCTTCTTGGTGGTGAACGGGAACTTCGAAATATCGGACAACTGCTTCAGGTCGTCCGGATGCACGCCGGCTTCGTCGAACGCCTTTTTGTAGTGCGGCACGTTTTCGTACGCATGCTTGAGGGTCCACTTCAAGCGGTCCAGCTGCAGCGCCCGCAGCTCGTCCTGGCTGGCATGCTCGATAGGATCCAGTCCCGGCTTGCTCATGGTGTTGGGCATGATGATGTCTCTCTTCTCTTTGGTTCTGTAATGCAGTCAGGCGTCCGTGGGCGTCCCGACGATCTGGCCCTTGATGCGGTACGAACGTCCCCGGAACAAGGCCACGTTGCGGCCGTCCTGGTTGGTCACGGTGACGTCGTAGACGCCGGTGCGGCCAGCGAGCGAACGCTCCTGGGCCACGGCGGTCAGCAGGTCGCCCTCGAATCCCGGCGCCAGATAGTCGATCGTGCAACCCGACGCCACGGTGCTGACATTGCGGGAATTGCACGAGAACGCGAAGGCGCTGTCGGCCAGGGCGAAGATGAAGCCGCCGTGGCAAGTCTTGTGGCCGTTCAGCATGTCGGGCCGCACCCGCATGGTCAGCCGCGCGTAGCCCGGCGCCATTTCCTCGATCTTCATGTCCAGGCCTTGCGAAGCCGCGTCGCCGGCATACATCACCGAGCCCACGGCCTGCGCCAGTTCCTGCGGATCGGCCGGCACTTCAACGGGGGGAACGTGAACGCCCATCATTGCCCCTTGAACTGCGGTTCGCGTTTGCCCAGGAACGCGGCCACGCCTTCGGCATAGTCGGCGCTGCGGCCCAGTTCGCGCATCATGTCGCGTTCCAGGTCCAGCTGCGTGGACAGGTCATTGCCCAGGCTGGCCTGCAGCGCCCGCTTGGTGAACGCCAGGCCCTTGGTGGGCGCGGCCGCGAAATGCGTGGCCAGGCGCTCC
This sequence comes from Achromobacter sp. SLBN-14, assembly GCF_006715415.1. Classification (NCBI taxonomy): domain Bacteria; kingdom Pseudomonadati; phylum Pseudomonadota; class Betaproteobacteria; order Burkholderiales; family Alcaligenaceae; genus Achromobacter; species Achromobacter sp. SLBN-14. The sequence goes on from NZ_VFNE01000001.1 coordinate 760,787, forward strand.
AGCGCAGCGTCGAATTCCTCGTCGGCCACGCATTGCCAGATCAGGCCCCACTCTTCTGCCTGCTTGGCGCTCAGCTTGTCGCCCAGCATGGCCAGGCCCATGGCGCGGGCGCGGCCCACCAGACGGGGCAGCGCGAACGTGCCGCCCGTATCCGGAATGAGCCCCAGGCGGCAGAACGACTGGATGAAGTTGGCCGACGCCTTGGCGATGACGATGTCGCCCGCAAACGCCAGATTGGCACCCGCCCCCGCGGCCACGCCGTTCACGCCCACCACGACCGGCATGGGCAAGGCGCCCAGCCGGCGCACCAGCGGCGCGTAGAACTTGTCGACGGTCTCGCCCAGATCCGGCGGCGTGCCGTCGGGCGCGGGCTTGCGCTCGCTCAGGTCCTGGCCGGCGCAGAAACCGCGGCCGGCGCCCGTCAGCACCAGCACGCGCGCGCCTTCGGTTTCGACGCGGGTCAGCGCGTCGGCCACTTCCGCGTGCATGTTGGCCGTGAAGCTATTGAGCTTGTCCGGGCGGTTAAGCGTCAGGCGCGCGATGCCGCCGGACAGGTCGAATTGAATATCCTGGTAGGTCATGTGCGATCGCCCGGCTTAGATGTGACGGCGGGTTTGCACCACGCGGAAGCGGTTGGAGACGAACGCCGTGTCCGACAGCGCCGCGTTGGCCGCCGGGTTGGCGCCGGTGCCATGGAAGTCGCTGAAGGCCGCGGTCTGGTTGACGAACACCGCGCCGGTCAGGTTCAGCGACAGCGACACGCCCGACACTTCGGCGGCGTCCTGGATCTGCTCGGCCACGCGCTCGTCCGTGGTGTAGGCGGACAGGGACAGCGCGCCGTGCTCGATGACGCTGTCACGCGCCAGCTCGATGCTGTGCGCGGTGGAATCGGTGGCCACGACAAACGCGATGGGACCGAACCACTCCTGGCTGAGCGCCGGGTTGCCGGCCTCGGTGCGCAGCAGCAGCGGCGTGCGCACGCGCGCGTTCTCGAACTGCGGATGGACCAGCGTCTTGCTGTCGGCCACGACGGGCAGACCCAAGGCGCGCGCCTTCTCGATGCGCTCGACGATGCCTTCGTTCTGGATGGCGCCCGTCAGTTCGACGGCCTTGGCGGCGTCGGCGCCGACCTTTTCCAGCGCCACGCCCAACGCGGCGGCCACGTCGTCGAAGCTGACCCGGCCTTCGGGCGTGTTGATGCCGTCGCGCGGCACATAGATGTTCTGCGGCGCCGTGCACATCTGGCCGGAATACAGGGCCAGCGAGAACGCCAGGTTGCGGGCCACGCCCTCCAGGTCCGAGGTCGAATCGATGATGACCTGGTTCACGCCGGCCTTCTCGGTGTAGACCTGGGCCTGGCGCGCATTGTTCTCCAGCCAGTCGCCGTTGGCGGTGCTGCCGGTGAAGTCGACGATCTTGACCGCCGGGTCCAGCGCCAGCTTCTGCGCGGTGTCGTCACCCGCTTCATGGGCGGCAAGCTGCACGACGTCGGGATCGAAGCCGGCTTCCTGCAGCACTTCGCGCGCCACCTTCACGGTGATGGCCAGCGGCAGGATCGCGCCCGGGTGCGGCTTGACGATGACGGTGTTGCCCGTCGCCAGGCTGGCAAACAGCCCGGGATAGCCATTCCACGTCGGGAAGGTCGAGCAGCCGATCACCAGCGCGACGCCGCGCGGCACGATCGTAAAGTGCTTTTCCATGCGGATGGGATCGTTCTTGCCCTGCGGCTTTTCCCAGACGGCGACGCCCGGAATGCGCGACATCTCCTGCCAGGCGTAGGTGACGGCTTCGAAGCCGCGGTCCTGCGCGTGGGGGCCGCCGGCCTGGAAGGCCATCATGAAGCCCTGACCGGTGGTGTGCTGGACCGCGTAGGCGATCTGGAAGCTGAGCTTGTTCAGGCGCGCCAGGATTTCCAGCGACACGCCCACCCAGGCGCGCGGACCGGCGCGGCGCCAGTCTTCGAGGGCGCGCTTGGAAGCGGCGATCAGCTTGTCGGCCGGCACGCGCGGATAGGTGATGCCCAGGTCGAAACCATAGGGCGATTTTTCGCCGCCCACGACGCCGTCGGCATCGTGCAGGTTCAGCGGAAAAGGCTTGCCCTTGAGGGCTTCAAAGGCGGCGCGGCCCTCGTCGTTGGCGGTCTCGCCATAGTTGCGCGGGCTGGGCGACTCGGCAAACGGGCTCCAGTAGCCGCGCAGCGCGGCGGCTGCCAGGGATTGTTCCAGCAGGGGCTGGTGGCGTTCGAAGAATTTCTGGGACACGCTTGTCTCTCCAATAAGATTTGAATGCTTGCCTGGCGCGCGCCAGGTCAGGTTTCCTGGTCGAAGTCGATGACCAGCCGGTCGCTGACCGGGAAGCTCTGGCAGCTCAGGATGAACCCGCGCGCGACCTCATAGTCTTCAAGGGCGAAGTTGGCGTCCATGTCCACCTCGCCTTCAATCACCTTGCAGCGGCAGGTGGAACACACCCCGCCCTTGCACGAATACGGCAGTTCGATGCCCTGCGCCAGCGCCGAATCCAGCACGCTGTCCTTGTTCTTGTCGATGACGAACATGCGGCTATGCCCGTCCTGCACCACGGTGACCTCGCACTGTCCCTTGCCGGGCGCCTGGCGGGCATCCTGGCCGGTGCGCAGCGCGCGCGGGCCCTTCGGCGCGCCGAAGAGTTCGAACTTGATGTTCGACTTCGGGATGCCGCGCGCCTGCAATCGTTCGACCACGCTCTCCGTCATGGTCTGGGGACCGCACACAAAAGCGTAATCGATATCCTCCGGGCTCATCCAGGCCGACATGAGCTGATCGACCTTGTCCCCGTCCAGGCGGCCGTTGAAGAGTTCGATGTCCTGCGTCTCGCGGCTCATGACGTAGACCAGCGAAAAGCGGTCCATGTACAGGTTCTTCAGGTCTTCGATTTCCTCGCGGAACAGCACCGCGGACGACGCGCGGTTGCCGAAGAACAGGGTGAACTTGCTCTTGGGTTCGGTCGACAGCGCCGTCTTGACCAGCGAAAAGACAGGCGTGATGCCGCTGCCCACCGCGAAGGCCACATAGTGGCGCTGGTTCTCGGGCGAGAAATCCACCGTGAAGTTGCCGGCCGGCGCCATGACTTCGAGCGTCTGGCCAGGCTGCAATTCGTGATTGGCCCAGCTTGAGAACACGCCCTCGTCGACCTTCTTGATCGCGACGCGCAGGAGCTTGTCGCGCGGCGCCGAACAGATCGAATACGAACGACGCAGTTCTTCGCCGTTGAGCTGCGTGCGCAGCGTCAGGTACTGGCCGGGCTGGAAGGCAAATTCTTCCGTCAGCGCCTCGGGCAGGTCGAAGGTCACGACCACGGCGTCGCGCGTGTTGCGCGCGACGGACGCCACCTTCAAAGCATGGAATTGGTTCTGGCTCATCTCGAAACCACTCTTTAGTGAGTCTTGAAATAATCGAAGGGCTCGCGGCACGAGACGCAGCGATACAGCGCCTTGCACGACGTGGAGCCGAAATTGCTGACCAGGCGCGTGTCGCGCGACCCGCAGCGCGGGCAGGCGATGGCCGGCGCGGCCGCGCGGCGGCTGATGCCCGAGATGTCGATGGCGCGTTCGGCGGGGGCCGCGATGCCGTAACCCTTGAGGGCCTCGCGGCCTTTTTCGGTCATCCAGTCGGTCGTCCAGGCGGGCGCGAGGCGCGTTTCCACCCGGACCTCGGGCACGCCGTGGCGTTCGAGCGTCTGGCGGATGTCCTGCGTGATTTCGCGCATGGCGGGGCAGCCCGAATAGGTCGGCGTGATGACGACCACACAGGCGTCGCCGTCCCACGACACATCGCGCACCACGCCCAGGTCCACCACGGACAGCACGGGGATCTCCGGATCGGGAACCTCCTGCAGCCAGGCGTAGACCTGGTCGGCGGAAATGGGCGCGAGCGCGTTCACCACGTGGCTCCCGGGTAGGCGCGGGGCAGGTATTGCATTTCGGCCAGCATGTAGCCCAGCGCCTCGGTGTGCTTGCCCTGGCGTCCGCCGCGGTGCGCCGCGTGGTTTGCGGCCGCCTCGTCGGGCACCGTCAAGGTGGCTTCTTCCAGCACTTCACGCACGTGCGCAAGCCAGGGCTGGCGCAGCGCGGCCAGTTCACAGCCGATGCCGCGCGCCGCGAGGTCCTGGTCGATGGCGTCGTCGGCAAAGAGCTCGCCGGTGAAACGCCACGCGTCGTCGATGGCGGCCTGCATCTTGGCGTGGCTTTCGGCCGTGCCGTCGCCCAGACGCACCACCATGTCGGAGGAACGCCGCACGTGATAGGTCACTTCCTTGAGCGACTTGGCCGCGATGGCCGCAACGCGCTCGTCGGCGGACGTCTCCAGGCGCTGCAGCAGGAAGTAATGCCACACGTCGAACAGGAATTGCCGCGCCATGGTGTCGGCGTAGTTGCCGTTGTCGCGCTCGACCAGCAGCGCGTTGCGGAATTCGTGCGCGTCGCGCAGATATGCCAGCGCGTCCTCGTCACGGCCCGCGCCCTGGACCTCGCCGGCCAGCGTCAGCCACATACGGGCTTGGCCCAGCAGGTCCAGCGCCGTGTTGGTCAGCGCCAGGTCTTCTTCCAGGATCGGACCGTGGCCCGTCCAGGCGCCCAGCCGCTGCGACAGGATGAGCGACGTGTCGCCCAGACGCAGCAGGTATTCAAAGAGTGCTTTATCCATGTCTCCCCCACCCGCCTTACATGTGCTTGATTTCTTCAGGCATCGGGAAGAAGGTCGGATGCCGGTAGACCTTGCTGTTGGCCGGCTCGAACAGCGGATCCTTGTCGCCCGGGCTGCTGGCCGAAATATCGGAGGCGCGCACCACCCAGATGCTCAGGCCCTCGTTGCGGCGCGTATACACGTCGCGGGCATGATTGATCGCCATTTCCGCATCCGGGGCATGCAGGCTGCCCACGTGCTTGTGCGCCAGGCCGTGCTGGCTGCGGATGAAGACTTCCCACAGAGGCCAGTCTTTGCTCATGATGGATTTCCTCTAGTGCCGGGGCGCATGGCGCCAACGGTCTGCAATAAATGAAATTGGGAACTGCGAATGCCAGAAATTTGACCGATCCCGAAGCGCCAGCAAGGGCCAGCGGGGCCGCGCGGATCCGGGCTCCGCCGGTCCGCTGCGGCGCCCCCCTGGGGGGGAAGCGCGCAGCGCTCCGGGGGGGGAACCTCAAGCGGCTCTACGGGCGGACTGCTTTTCGGCGTGGGCGACCAGCGCGTCGCGCACCCAGGCGCCGTCCTCGTGCGCCTTGACGCGCGCGGCGAGGCGTTCGCGGTTGCAGGGGCCGTTGCCCTTGAGCACGGCGTAGAACTCGGTCCAGTCGATTTCGCCGAAGTCGTAGTGACCGCGCTCGGCGTTCCACTTCAGGTCAGGATCGGGGACTGTCAGGCCCAGGTACTCGGCCTGGGGCACGGTCTGGTCCACCATCTTCTGGCGCAGCTCGTCGTTGGAGAAGAGCTTGATCTTCCATGCCATCGATTGGGCGCTGTTGGGCGAATCCGCATCCGAGGGGCCGAACATCATCAGGGCCGGCCACCACCAGCGGTTCAGCGAGTCCTGCACCATCGCCTTCTGTTCGGGCGTGCCGTGCAGGCACATCTGCATGAGCAGGTCATAGCCCTGGCGCTGGTGGAAGGACTCTTCCTTACAGACACGCACCATGGCCCGCGCGTACGGGCCGTACGAACAGCGGCACAGGGGAATCTGGTTGATGATCGCCGAGCCGTCGACCAGCCAGCCGATCATGCCGATGTCGGCCCAGCTGAGCGTGGGGTAATTGAAGATGCTGGAGTACTTGGCGCGCCCGGCGTGCAGGTCGTCGATCAGGTCGTCGCGCGACACGCCCAGGGTTTCCGCGGCGCTGTACAGGTAGAGCCCGTGGCCCGCTTCGTCCTGCACCTTGGCCAGCAGGATGGCCTTGCGCTTGAGGGACGGCGCGCGGGTGATCCAGTTGCCTTCGGGCAGCATGCCCACGATTTCCGAGTGCGCGTGCTGCGAGATCTGGCGAATCAGGGTCTTGCGGTAGGCCTCGGGCATCCAGTCCTTGGCCTCGATGCGGACGCCGTCGTCGATGCGCCGCTGGAACGTCTGTTCCAGGCCTTCAAGCTGGTCCGCGGTCTTGACCTGCTTGACGCCGGTTTCGACGAGTTGAGCGTACATAGTTGTCTCCTTGAGACGGTTTGCGAAAACGCAAAGCAAACGCTGCGCAGTGCCGTCATGTCATGGATCGATTATTTAATACAAAAAATTCATTGTCAAACTCAAATCTGTATCACATTGGATTTATGTATCATATCCAGCATCCCGATATCGGCCGTCCGCGGCCCTCCTTATGGCAAACCCTCAGTCGCCCCTGGAACGCGCCCTGTCCCGCTTATTGAAAAGCGATCCGCCCCGCGCGAAATCGCTCTGCGTCAGCGTGCTGGGCGATGCCCTCGCGCCCCACGGCGGCGCCATCTGGCTGGGCAGCCTGATCGAGCTGCTCGCCCCGCTGGGCATCAACGAACGCCTGCTGCGCACCAGCGTCTTTCGCCTGGTGGCGCAGAACTGGCTGCAGTCCGAACGGCACGGCCGGCGCAGCCTGTACCTGATCTCCGAGCAAGGCGCGCGATATACGTCGCACGCGTCGCAACGCATCTACGAAGGCGGCGCCAAGGAATGGAACGGGGAATGGACGCTGGTCGCGCTGCCTCGCACGGGCAACGGACTGGCAGAACGCGGCGAGTTGCGCCGCGAATTGACCTGGGAAGGCTTCGGCATGATCGCGCCGGGGCTGTTTGCGCATCCGCACACCGAGGCGCGCGCCGCGCACGAGATTCTTGAGAAGCTGGGCATTCCGGACCGCGCCCTGGTGCTGTCGGCCCGCGATCTGGCCGGGGCCGGCGGGCTGCCCATCGCCAGCCTGGCCACCCAGTGCTGGAACCTGGACGACGTGGCCGAGCAATACCGGCAGTTCTCTCGCAATTTCGGCCCGCTGGAAAAGCTGCTGGACGATGCGCCCTCGCCCGCAGACGCATTTACCGTCCGCGTCATGGTGCTGCACAGCTGGCGCCGGATCGTCTTGCACGACCCGCAGCTTCCCGCCCCCATGCTGCCGGACAACTGGCCCGGCCACGCCGCCCGCGACCTATGCGGCCGGCTCTACTGGAAGGTATTCGATCCGTCCGAGATCCACCTGGATGTCCTGGCCGGCCAGGACAACGAACGCTATCGCCCGCTGTCGCCCGAGGTCGAAACCCGGTTTGGCGGACGGCCGGCCTGACAGCCCACCGTGCGGCAGCTCAGCAGTCTGCGCTGTCGGCGGGCATGACGACGCCCAGCGTATCGACGTGGCACTCTCCGGCTGCCTCGCGTCCCGCGCCGGGAAGCGACAGCCCGCGGCTGACCGCAATGAAAGATAGCGTCCACCGCGCCTGAATCGGGCGGCCCAGCGCCGCCCCGCTGTCGGCCTCGATGCCGCTGGGCACATCCAGCGCCAGCACCGGCACCTGCAAGGCATTGACCGCATCGATCAGGGATTGCCATTTGGCATCCAGGGGACGGTTCAGACCGATGCCGAACAGGCCGTCCATCACCAGATCAGGGGACGGTCCGTCAGGCAGGTCTTCATGCGTGCGCGCTTGTCCGCCAGCGGCCAGCCAGCCGGCCCAGGCACGGGCAGCGTCGGCGGGCAGCTTGCCGGGGCCGGAAGGCAGCACCACATGGACATCGAAGCCCCGCGCCAGCAGCAGCGTGGCCGCTTCCAACGCGTCCCCGCCGTTATTGCCGGGACCGGCCAGGGCAAGCACCGAGGCCTTCGCGGGAACCCGCGCGGTAACGAAGTTGGCGGCCGCGGCGCCCGCAAGCGGCATCAGGGTGCGCCCGGATGCCAGGGCGCGCTGCTCTGCAAGACGGATCTGCGCGACGGAGTAGGACGGCATAAGCGAAGCGCGGCGGCAAGGCCGTGTGTCGTTTGGAACCCGGCGGTCCGCCGCCGGTCTCAGACCTTCAGGAAATGCTCGCGGTAGTACTTGAGTTCGTCGATGGACTCGTAGATGTCGGCCAGCGCTTCGTGGCGGCTCTTTTTCTCGAATCCCTTGTAGACGGCGGGGGCCCAGCGGCGCGCCAGTTCCTTGAGCGTGCTGACGTCCAGGTTGCGGTAATGGAAGAACTGTTCCAGGCGCGGCATGTACGCAAACATGAAACGGCGGTCCTGGCTGATGGTGTTGCCGCACATCGGCGATTTTCCGGCCGGCACATGCTGCGCAAGGAACGCCAACAGCGTATCCTCTGCCTGCGCCTCGGACACCGTGGAGGCCTTGACCTTGTCGATGAGCCCGCTTTTGCCGTGGGTGGATTTGTTCCAGCTGTCCATGGCGTCGAGCAGGCTGTCGGATTGGTGCACAACAATCACCGGCCCTTCGGCCACGACTGTCAGGTCAGGCTCGGTCACCACGACGGCGACCTCGATAATCCGTTCTTTCTCGGGGTCCAGCCCCGTCATTTCCATGTCGAGCCAGATCAGGCGGTTTTCGTTCGCAGCCATATAATTTGCCTTTAAAACACGCGATTTTCGCACATCCCTTCTTGAGCAAAACGCATCGCCCATGTTCACACTGCTGTTCGTTGCCTTCCTGCTGACCGATATTGCCGTGCGCATGTGGCTGGCGTCGCGCCAGATTCGCCACGTCGCCCGCAATCGGGACCAGGTGCCTGCGGAATTCTCCCATCGCATCGGGCTGGCCAGCCACCAACGGGCGGCCGATTACACCGTGGCGCGGGTCAGGCTGGGCATGCTCGAACGCACCTACGACGCCCTCGTGCTGGTCGCCCTGACGCTGTTGGGCGGGCTGCAGTTCATCGACCTTGCGGTCAGCCAGCTTACCAGCAACGACTTCGTGCGGCAGATGCTGCTGCTGGTGACCGTGGCGCTGGTGCTGGGGTTGCTGGGCCTGCCCTTCACGCTCTGGCGCCAGTTCAAGCTGGAAGCGCGCTTTGGCTTTAACCGCATGACGCCCGGGCTGTTCGTGGCCGATGCCCTCAAGGGCCTCCTGGTCGCCGCCGTGCTGGGCCTGCCGCTGGCCGCCGCAGTGCTGTGGCTGATGGGCAGTGCAGGCGCCTACTGGTGGATCTGGGCCTGGGCGCTCTGGACGGTGTTCAACCTGGCGCTGCTGATCATCTACCCGATGTTCATTGCCCCCCTTTTCAACAAGTTCACGCCGCTGTCCGACCCCGAACTGGCCGGCCGCATCCAGCGCCTGGCCCAGCGCTGCGGCTTTGCCTTGAACGGGCTCTTCGTCATGGACGGCTCGCGCCGCTCGGCGCATGGCAACGCCTACTTCACGGGCTTCGGAAAATCCCGCCGCATCGTGTTCTTCGACACGCTGCTCGCCCGCCTGAACGCCGACGAAATCGAAGCCGTGCTGGCGCACGAGCTGGGGCATTTCGCCAAGCGTCACATCATCAAGCGCGTGGTCTTCAGCTTTGCCGCCGCGCTGGTGTTCTTTGCCATCCTGGGTTGGGTCGCGCAGCAACCGTGGTTCTATGTGGGCCTGGGCGTGCTGCCGCAACTGGGTGGCCGCAACGACGCCATGGCCCTGTTGCTGTTCTTCCTGGTCATTCCCGTATTCACCTTCATGTTGACGCCGCTTGCCAGCTGGTATTCCCGCCGCGACGAATTCGAAGCGGACCGCTATGCCGCCGAGCAAAGCTCGCCGGACCGCCTGGTTTCCGCGCTGGTCAAGCTGTACGACGACAACGCCGCCACCCTGACGCCCGACCCCGTGCATTCCGCCTTCTATGACAGTCACCCGCCTGCCGCCGTGCGCATCCGCCACCTGATGGCGGCCGCCGCATGAGCGCGCCAATGGAAGGCCGCATCATCGCCGCGCATGGCCGCCACTACACCGTGGAACTGGCCGACGGCGCGCTACGCAAATGCTTCCCGCGCGGCAAGAAGACCGGCGCTGCGGTGGGCGATCGGGTCAAGATCACGCCGCAAGGCAAGGACGAAGGCGCCATCGACGCCATCCTGCCGCGCAGCAACCTGCTCTATCGTTCCGACGAAATGCGGTCCAAGCAGTTTGCGTCCAATGTGGACCAGCTGTTGATCGTCGTGGCCGTGCGGCCCACCTTTTCGGACGACCTGACGGGCCGCGCCCTGGCGGGCGCATGGAGCGCGGGCATCGCGCCGCTCATCATCCTGAACAAGACGGACCTGACCGACGAGCTGCCGGCCGCCCGCGCGCGGCTTGCGCCCATCGCGGCGCTGGGCGTGGATGTCATCGAACTGAGTGCGCTCGAGCCCGAAAAAGTCCACACCCTGCTCGCGCCACGCCTGGCTGGCCGCACCAACCTGCTGCTGGGGCAAAGCGGCATGGGCAAGTCCACGCTGCTGAACGCCCTGGTGCCGGACGCCGCCGCCGCCACGCGCGAGCACTCCACCGCGCTGGACATGGGCAAGCACACCACCACCAGCACCCGGCTCTACCATCTGCCGGCGCCGGGCGGCGACCTGATCGATTCGCCGGGATTCCAGGCATTCGGGCTGCATCACCTGACCCGTGACGACATCATTCGCGGTTTTCCGGAGTTCACGCAGCCCATCGAGGAATGCCGCTTCTACAACTGCACCCACCGCCACGAGCCCGGCTGCGGCGTGATGGCGGCGTTGCAGGCCGGCAGGATCGATCCTGCTCGCTACGCGCTGTACGAACGCATCCTTGAGGAAAATCTGGCGGGCCAGCAGCGCTACTGACGCTTGGCGCCGCGCCATTGAAAACGGCCCCAATCGGGGCCGTCAGCGTGTGCGGGTCGCGCCCCCCCCTGCCCCAACGCGTCAGCGCGGCGTGAATCCGTGGCGCAGCAGGTGATAAAGATTGCGCAGCATGCCCGCAGTCGCGCCCCAGATGAAATGCTTCCCATACGGCATGCCGTAATACTGGCGCACCCGCCCATCATCCAGCCGGGCTTCGTACAGGCGGTGATTGGCCGGGTCCATCAGAAAGGACAGCGGCACCTCGAACACCTCGGCCACCTCGAACGCATCGGGCGCCAATTCGAACCCCGGCCGCACCAGCGACACAACGGGAATGATCGAAAAGCCGGTGGCCGTCAGGTACGGCGGCATGCTGCCCAGGACTTCCACGTGATTGGCCGGCAAGCCGGTTTCCTCTTGCGCCTCGCGCAGCGCCGCCGCCACGGGCGTGGCGTCGCTGGTCTCGATGCGACCGCCGGGAAAACTGATCTGGCCCGCGTGATCATGCAGGTGCGCCGCACGCTGCGTCAGCATGATATTCACGCCCTCGTCACGGGTCACCAGCGGAATCAGCACGGCGGCAGGCACCGGCGCGCCCTCTCGTCCGGGATAGCGCAGATCGTTGTCACGCGATAACTCCAGCGTCCAGGTGGACGGCTGGCTCAGCGTGCCCCGCAGCGAGTCCGGCGTGAGCAGGCGGGTCGGCACGGGCGGCAGCGATTCGTTGGCCACCACCCACGGTTGCGTCGCGGGATCGAAGCCGGGACGCGCCAGCGGCCGTCGGGGCCGCGCGGAAGACGAGGAATCAGACATACGGCTCAGAAATAAGAAAAAAGGCACCCTCGCAGGTGCCTTTTTAACCCGGAAACCCGTGCCGGACGGAAACGCGGGTTGGCGTGTACGTCCGACACTGGCAGGGCCGTGTACCGATAAGCGATCAAGCCGCGTTGGCTTGCTTGCTGACCAGCTTTTCCTTGATGCGAGCCGACTTGCCCGAGCGCGAGCGCAGGTAGTACAGCTTGGCGCGGCGCACGTCGCCGCGGCGCTTCACTTCGATGCTGGCGATTTGCGGCGAGTACAGCTGGAACGTACGTTCCACGGCTTCACCCGACGAAATCTTGCGCACGGTGAACGCGGAGTTCAGACCGCGATTGCGCTTGGCAATCACAACGCCTTCGAAAGCCTGCACGCGCTTGCGGGTGCCTTCGACAACGTTGACGCTCACGATGACGGTGTCACCAGGAGCAAATTCAGGCTTGGCTTGACCGCCGGTCAGACGGGCAATTTCTTCCTGTTCCAGGATAGCGATGAGGTTCATGTGAACTCCTAGATCATCATGCCTTTGCGGGGTAATACTTTTGCCGTTCAGTATTGTGAGTGCTATGCCGCAAGCAGAGGATGAGATTTGGCAAACCAATGATTCTACACCAAAAATTCCGCTAAGCCTCGGGTAACATGTGCGGCTTGAGCATGGTTTGCGGTACCCTTCCAACTCCCTGTAACAAACACGTCATCTGACGCTGTTCCCTCATGTCGTACTCGTCCCTGTTATTGGTCGTCCTGGCGGCGATGGCCCACGCCACGTGGAACCTCCTTGCCAAGCGCGCGGCCATGGTGGGCGCGCCCTTCGTCTTCGCATACGGCCTGTGCGCCTCGGTGCTGTACGCGCCCTGGGTGATCTGGGTGTTGATGCACGACGGCATGAACTGGACCTGGCCCGTCGTCGGGGCAATCCTGGCGTCCAGCCTGTTGCATCTGGGCTACAGCCTGTGCCTGCAACGCGGCTACCAGGTGGCCGACCTGTCCGTGGTGTATCCGATTGCCCGGGGCACCGGCCCGTTGCTTTCCACCACGGGCGCCTTCCTGCTATTGGGCGAGCCAGCCACCCACACCGGGATTGCGGGCATGCTGTGCGTGGTGGCCGGGGTGCTGCTGATCGCCACCCAGGGACGGCTTGCCATCTTCAAGCAGCCGCAGGCGTGGATCGGCGTGCGGTGGGGTGTGGTGATCGGCCTGTTCATCGCCGCCTATACGGTAGTGGACGCGTACGGTGTGAAAGTGCTGCTGATCAGCCCGGTGCTGTTCGACTGGTTCACCTGTGTAACCCGCACCGCGATGATGACGCCCCACATGCTGCGCCGCCCCACGCATTCGTGGGAAGCCATGCGCGGACATTGGCACCTGGCGCTGGCCGTGGGTTTTCTGTCGCCGCTGGGGTACATCCTGGTGCTGTATGCATTGCGCAACGGCGCGCCGCTGAGCCTTGTGGCCCCTGCCCGCGAAATGTCCATGATGCTCGGCACCCTGGCCGGCATGTTCCTGCTGCGTGAAAAAGTGGGCGTCGGCCGTCTGGCCGGTTGCGTGTCCATTCTGGCGGGCGTGATCCTGTTGGGATCGAGCTGACCGCCGCTTGGCGGCCTTTTCAGAATCCGCCCGCCACGCCCAACCACATCAGGCCGGGAATCATTGCGCCCCAGGCCAACACCAGCACGACGTCCGTGATCATGGCTTTCATGGTGAGCTGGTTGGCAATGGGCTGAGCCTTGGCATCACCGATGCTGTGATCGCGCGCGCCCAAGGCGACCGGCACGGCTGCGGGAGCGGGAGCGGCGGCCGGAGCCGAAACGCTCGCCGGGGTGTCGACCGCGGGAGCGCCTGCCGCAGGGCCGCCTGCCGCAGGACCGCCTGCCGCAGGACCGCCTGCCGCAGGACTGATGGCCACTTCCTCAGGCGTGGGCGCCGGCGGGAACGGCCAGCGGGCGGGCATGCGGGTGGCACGCATGCGCGGGCCAGAGGCCGAACCGCTCCAGGGCAAGGCCATGCCCGTCAGGCTGGCGCAGAACGCGCGGGCGCGGTTGGCGCCACGGCGCAGCGGATTCAGGGAATCGGCGAGCTCATCCTGCAGGACGGAAAAATCAGCGGTGTTCATGGGAACTCCTTGGATAAACGTTCCAGCGCCGAGGCGATTCGCCCTGGCATGCACCCGAGGCAACGGCAGCCTGCGGTCAGTCGAACAAAGACAATTGGCCGGCGGCCATGGCGCGCAACTGGCGCGCACCGCGCCCGTACGCGCCGCTGACCGCGGGCAAACCACCCGGAAAAGGGACCCCTGAAGACGCTTTCGCGCCAGCCGGGGATGGAAAATCGGAGTCGGCGCCGCCGGCATCACCCGGCGGAGCCGCAACCGCAGCCGCGGACGCAGCGTCGAAAAACGACGCCGAAACGCCAGGCCCCACGGGCGGCGCGAAGCGGCTGCAATCGAGCGACAGGCGGGTGCGGTTGAGCCCCAGCTTGCGCGTGGCCACCGCAAAACGCTGGCGCAGCAGGTCGGCCCAAATGCCCGTTCCGCGCATGCGCGACCCGAAGTTGGGATCGTTGCGGCGGCCGTTGCGCAAGTCTTCGATGCGATGCAGGACGCGCTGCGCGCGGTCGGGATAGTGGGCGTTGAGCCAGTCTTCGAACAGGGTTTTGACCTCCCAGGGCAGGCGCAGGACCGTGTAGCTGGCGTAGTGCGCGCCGGCGGCCTTGGCCTCCTGGAGGATGTGTTCCATGGATTCGTCGTTGATGAACGGAATGACCGGGGCCACCAGCACGCCCACCGGCACGCCGGCGTCGGTCAGGCTGCGCACCGCTTCAAGGCGGCGCCACGGCGCGGCGGCGCGGGGCTCCAGCGTGCGGGCCATGCCGGCATCCAGCGTGGTGATGCTGATGTAGACCACCACGAGGTTCTGCTGCGCGAGGGCCGCCAGCAGGTCCAGGTCGCGGGCGACCAACGCGTTCTTGGTGACGATGGTGACCGGATGCCGGGTTTCGAGCATGAGCTCAAGCATGCCCCGCGTCAGGCGCCAGTCGCGTTCGATGGGCTGGTAGGCGTCGGTGGCCGAGCCAATGTTGATGGGCGACGGCTTGTAGCCGGGCCGGGACAGTTCGGCGCGCAGCGCTTGCACGGCGTTGGCCTTGGCGACCAGGCGGGTTTCGAAGTCCAGCCCGGGCGAATAGCCCAGATAGGAATGCGTGGGCCGGGCATAGCAATACACGCAACCGTGCTCGCAGCCGCGATACGGGTTGGCGGCGACCTCGAAGGGGATGTCCGGGGAGTCGTTGCGCGACAGGATCTTGCGCGCTTCTTCCGCAGTGACCGTGGTCTTGGGTGCGGGCGGCGCGCAGCGGGTGTCGGGCAGGATGGGGATAACGGACGAGCGGGCGGAAGAACGGGCGGCGTCGCCAGCATCCGGGGCGTTATCGGGGACGGAATCGATGAAGTCGGCCGGCAGACCGGAAGCGGACCAGCCATCGTCGACCTGGACGCGGTCATCGCGCTGAAAGCGATGCCGAACATTAGTAACCGCACCCCGACCGCGCAAGGCGGCGGGGGCGGCAGCCGGGGACCCAGAACCGGCGGGAAAAGAATGATCGGTGCGTGCCATAAAAACTACTGTACAAAAACACAGTGGTTTTGACAAGCACCAAAAGCCTTTTCGTCAGACAGCCCAACTTTACCGCAAGAAGAAGACATCGTCTGAACAATTCGATTTCATCTTGCGATATCGCCCGGAAACCCGCGCCAACACTAGGTTTGGACGAAAAACAACACGAAAATCGGGCGCGAAATTCAGCGATTTCGCCCCTGTTTGCGGCTTACCGCAGCATGCCGGCGGCAGCCGTCTGATGCGTGGCCTCGTCGATCAGAATGAACGCGCCGGTTGCCGCCACATCGTCATAACGATCGACCGCGAGCGACTCGCGCGTGGTGAGCGTCACGCGTCCGATGTCGTTCATGCGCAGCGTGCCTTCGGTGTTCTCGACTTCCTGCAGTTCGTGGATGTCCCGATGCGACAGCACCGCACGCACCTTCGCCGACGTCAGGCGCGTGCCCGACTTGAGCAGATACTTGCGCGCCGGATTCAAGGCCTGCGCGTCCAGCCAGCACAGCTCGGCTTCGAACTCGCGCGACACCTGCGCCGGCGCGGCCGTGTGCACGATCACGTCACCGCGCGACACGTCGACATCGCGGTCCAGCACCAGCGTGATGGAGTCGCCCGCCACCGCTTCGTCAAGCGTGCGGTCGAATGCGCGCACTTCCTGCACCACCGCCGTCACGCCAGAAGGCTGCACCGTCACCGCGTCTCCCGGGCGCACCACGCCACTGGCGAGCCGGCCCGCGTAGCCGCGGAAATCATCGGCGCGCTCGCCGCCATGACGCGCAACCCACTGCACCGGAAAACGCAGCGGCAACGCGCGGCCGTCGCCCGACAAATCCAGCGACTCCAGGAGCGCGAGCAGCGGCTGCCCGTCGTACCAGGGCGTCTTGCCGGACAGCGTGACGACGTTGTCGCCGCTCAGCGCCGACAACGGCAATGCGTCGAAATGCGCGATGCCCAGCTTGCCGGCCAGGTCCGCATAGGCGTCGCGGATGCGTTCGAAGACGGCGCGGTCCCAGTTCACCAGGTCCATCTTGTTCACCGCGACGACGATGTGGCGTATGCCCAAAAGGCGCGCGATGGTGCTGTGCCGCTTGGTCTGCGGCAGCAGCTTGCCGTCGGCGGCGCGGGTCGCGTCGATGAGGATGACCGCGACATCCGCGGTCGATGCGCCAGTCACCATGTTGCGCGTGTACTGCTCGTGCCCCGGCGCATCGGCGATGATGAATTTGCGCGTGGGCGTCGAAAAGTAGCGGTACGCCACGTCGATGGTGATGCCCTGCTCGCGTTCGGCTTCCAGGCCGTCCGTCAGCAGCGAGAAATCGATGCCGTCGCCCGCGACGCGCTTGTGCTTGGCGCGCGAGATCGCATCGAGCTGGTCGGCAAACACGCCCTTGCTGTCATACAGCAGGCGGCCGATCAGCGTGGACTTGCCATCGTCGACGGAGCCCGCCGTGATCAGGCGCAGCACGCCGGTGTCGGCGCCGGAAAGAAAGGAATCGTTCAGTGCGTTCATGTGGTTCCCCCAGACGCCGGCATGCGCCGGCGCGTCTTTTCGTTCAGAAATAGCCTTCCTTCTTGCGGCGCTCCATGGAGGCCTCGGAAGTCTGGTCGTCCATGCGCGTGGCGCCGCGCTCGGTGATGTCCGTCACGGCGGTCTCGGCGATGATGGCCATGGTGTCGCCGGCGTCGGAGGCGACCGGGCACGTGCACGAGATATCGCCCACCGTGCGGAACCGGACCGACAGGCGTTCGACCTGTTCGCCCTCGGCCGGCGGCGTCAGACGGGTGACGGGCACCAGCAGACCCTTGCGGCGCACCACTTCGCGCTCGTGCGCGAAATAGATCGAGGGCAGCGCCAGCTGTTCGCGCTGGATGTACTGCCAGACGTCCAGCTCGGTCCAGTTCGAGATCGGGAAGACGCGCATGTTCTCGCCGCGATGCACGCGCGTGTTGAACAGGCTCCAGAGCTCGGGACGCTGGGCCTTGGGATCCCATTGGCCGAACTCGTCGCGGAACGAAAAGATGCGTTCCTTGGCGCGCGCCTTTTCCTCGTCGCGGCGCGCGCCGCCGATGCAGGCGTCAAAGCCGAATTCCTCGATGGCCTCCAGCAGCGTCACCGCCTGGGCCGCGTTGCGCGAGTCGGTCTCGCGGCGCAGCACGACGCTGCCGCGCTTGATCGAATCCTCGACGCTGCGCACGATCAGCGTCTCGCCCAGCTCGGCCGCGCGGGCATCGCGAAACGCGATCACCTCGTCGAAGTTGTGGGCGGTGTCGATGTGCATCAGCGGAAACGGGAAGCGGCCTGGCCGGAAGGCCTTTTCGGCCAGGCGCAGCAGCACCACGGAATCCTTGCCCCCCGAAAAAAGCAGGACGGGCTTTTCGCATTCGGCCGCGACTTCGCGCAGGATGAAGATCGCTTCCGATTCCAGCCAATCCAGGTGGCTGCGTTGAATAACAGCAGACATAGGTTTTCCCCTAAAACGATTTTGAATTCATGGCCGCGCTCAATCGGCGCGCGCCGCAATGGTGATGACCCGGTTGCCCGCGTGCAGGCCGCATTCCTTCGAGTCGGACGATTCCCACCACCACCGCCCTGCCCGCAGGTCCTCGCCGGGGCGGATGGCGCGCGTACAGGGTTCGCAACCGATGGACGGGTAGCCCTGGTCGTGCAGCGGGTTGTAGGGAATGCCGAGCGCGCGGATGGCGGACCAGATGTCGTCCTCGCTCCACTCGGCCAGCGGGTTGAATTTGTAGAGGCCGAAGGTCTTGTCGTCCTCTTCGAGCAGCAGCTCGCCGCGCGTCGTGGACTGCGCGCGCCGCTGTCCGGTGATCCAGGCGCCGCGGCCGGCCAGCGCGCGCTTGAGCGGCTCGACCTTGCGGATCTGGCAACAGGCCTTGCGCAACTCGACGCTTTCGTAGAAAGCATGGGCGCCATGCGCGGCGACGTGTTCGTCGACCGCCGTCTGCACGGGCCGGTACACCGTGATCTCGCGGCCGTAGCGGTCGCGCACCGCATCCAGCACGCCCAGCGTCTCGGCATGCAGCCGGCCCGTGTCCAGCGTGAAGACCTCAAGATCCAGGTCCGAGCTGTAGATGGCATGCGTCAGCACCATGTCCTCGGCCGCCAAAGACGAGGCCAGCGCGGCATCCGGGTAACGCCGGCGGATGTCCGCCAGCCGCCCGGTCAAGTCGCGCCAGCGCGCCGCCAGGGCTGGTTCAAGTTCTGAAGTGAGTTCCGTTGTGGTCATGGTTGCACCGCGAAAATACGGGCGCGCCGGGGACGCGCCAGCAGGATCTCGCCATCCTGCAGATTCAGTTGCTGATAAAGGGATTCGGGCACCTCGGCCTCGATGATGGCGTCCGAGTCCTGGCGCGCCAGTTCCAGGTATGCGCTGGGGCCCGCCAGATAGGCGTGAGACAGCCGAACGGCAATGCCCTCGGCGCCGGCGCGGTAGCGCTCAACCTCGAACTCATGCGGCCGCACGTAGGCCGTGGCGCGCTGCGCGTCGGCCTGCGCCAGTTCCGGGGCCGGCAGCGACAGGCCGGCGCCTTCCCACACCCCGCGCGTGGCGGTGCCTTGCAGTTGATTCACGTCGCCCAGGAATCCGTAGACGAACGGCGTGGCCGGACTTTCCCAGACCTCGCGCGGCGTGCCCACCTGCTCGATGCGGCCGGCGTTCATCAGCACCACGCGGTCCGAGACTTCCAGCGCCTCTTCCTGATCGTGTGTGACGAACACGCTGGCCACGTGCAGTTCGTCGTGCAGCCGCCGCAGCCAGCGGCGCAGCTCCTTGCGCACCTTGGCGTCCAGCGCGCCGAAGGGCTCATCGAGCAGCAGCACGCGCGGCTCGACCGCCAGCGCCCGCGCCAGGGCGATGCGCTGACGCTGCCCGCCCGACAGCTGCGCCGGATAGCGGTCGGCCAGCCAGTCCAGTTGCACCAGGCTCAGCAGGTCATGCACCTTGCGCTTGATCTGATCCTCGGACGGACGCTGCGAGCGGTGCTTGATGCGCAGGCCGAAGGCCACGTTCTCGAACACCGTCATGTGCTTGAACAGCGCGTAGTGCTGGAACACGAATCCGACCTGGCGCTGGCGCACGTCCACGGCCGTGGCGTCTTCGCCCGCGAACAGCACGCTGCCCGAATCGGCCGATTCCAGCCCGGCG
Organism: Achromobacter sp. SLBN-14; assembly: GCF_006715415.1. NCBI lineage: Bacteria > Pseudomonadati > Pseudomonadota > Betaproteobacteria > Burkholderiales > Alcaligenaceae > Achromobacter > Achromobacter sp. SLBN-14. The sequence continues at coordinate 780,118 of NZ_VFNE01000001.1, forward strand.
ATGATGCGCAAGAGCGTGGTCTTGCCGCAGCCCGACGGCCCCAGCAGCGCCACCAGCTCGCCAGTCTCGATGTGCAGCGACACATCGTCCAGCGCCCGGAACTGGCCGAAGCGCTTGGATAGATTGCGTACTTCGATACTCATGCCTATGTCTCCTTGCCCGGCCCGTCAGGCGGCCGCCGGGTTGATGGCAACCGCGGGGCCGGGATACTCCACCGGCTGGTCGGCGCCCTGCAGAAGGCGCGCGTTGCGCCACTCGACCACGTTCTTCGCCACCAGGGTCACCAGCGCCAGCAAGGCCAGCAGCGAGGCGACGGCGAACGCCGCGGAATACTGGTATTCGTTGTAGAGAATCTCCACATGCAAGGTCATCGTGTTGGTCAGACCCCGGATCTGCCCGGACACCACCGACACCGCCCCGAACTCGCCCATCGCCCGCGCGTTGCACAGGATGGCGCCGTACAGCAGGCCCCACTTGATGTTCGGCAGCGTCACACGCCAGAAGATCTGCCAGCCGCTTGCGCCCAGCGTCAGCGCGGCCTGCTCTTCCTCGCTGCCCTGCGCCTGCATCAGCGGGATCAGTTCGCGCGCCACGAACGGGAACGTCACGAACAACGTCGCGAGAATGATGCCGGGCACCGCATAGACGATCTTGATGTCGTGCGCCTGCAGCCACTCGCCAAACCAGCCCTGCGAGCCGAACAGCAACACGAACACCAGGCCCGCCACCACGGGCGAGACCGAGAACGGCAGGTCGATCAGCGTGATGAGGAACTGCTTGCCGCGGAACTGGAACTTGGTGATGGCCCAGGCCGCCGCCACGCCGAACACCAGATTGACCGGCAAGGCGATTGCCGCGACCAGCAGCGTCAGACGGATCGCCGCCAGCGCGTCCGGTTCGACGATGGCGTCCAGGTACAGCGCCCATCCCTTCCGGAAGGCCTCGGCAAACACGGCCGCCAGCGGCACCAGCAGAAAGAGCGCCAGAAACCCCAGCGCGATGAACAGCAGAACGCCGCGCACCCAGCGCGGCTCGGTCAGATGCGCGGGACGATCCGGTGCGCTCATGACAGCCTCCCCAGGCCGCGGCGCGCCTGCCAGCCCTGCAACAGATTGATGACGAGCAGCAGCACGAACGACAGCACCAGCATCACGGTCGCGATGGCGGCCGCGCCGGCGTAGTCGAACTGCTCCAGCTTGGAAATGATCAGCAGCGGCGTGATCTCGGACACCATGGGCATGTTGCCCGCAATGAACACCACCGATCCGTACTCGCCCACCGCGCGCGCAAACGCCAGCGCAAAGCCCGTCATCAGCGCGGGCGTGATGGTCGGCAGCAGCACGCGACGGAAGGTCTGCCAGCGGTCCGCGCCCAGGCTGGCGGCGGCCTCTTCGATTTCGCGCTCCACATCTTCAAGCACGGGCTGCACCGTACGGACGACGAACGGCACGCCGATGAAGATGAGCGCGATGACGATGCCCAGCGGCGTGAACGCCACCTTCAGGCCAAACCATTCCGACAACGGCCCGCCCAGCCAGCCCTTCTGCGAGTACAGCGCGGTCAGGGCAATGCCCGCCACGGCGGTGGGCAGCGCGAAAGGCAGGTCGACCAGCGCGTCCAGGATCTTCTTGCCGGGAAAGCGGTAGCGCACCAGCACCCACGCAACCACCGTGCCGAACACCAGGTTCACCAGCGCAGCGATGAACGAGGCGCCGAAGGTCAGCTTATAAGAGGCCAGCACCCGCGGCGCGGTGACCGCGTCCCAGAAGCCTTGCCATCCCAGGCCGGCGCTCTTGATGGGCAAGGCGGCAAGCGGGATCAGCACGAGCACGCTGAGATACAGCACCGCGTAGCCCATGGAAATGCCAAATCCGGGCAGCACGCCCGGGCTGTTGCGCCGAGCGGCAAAAGGCGCTTGCGCGCCGTTTGCCACCGGGTTCGAGGCTGAAGTCATGGCCGTCGTCCGAACGTGATGCCGTTATTTCTTCTGCGGCTGGTAGATCTGATCGAAGGTGCCGCCGTCGCTGAAGTGGTCCTTCTGCGCCTTGCGCCAGCCGCCGAAGATCTTGTCGTCGATAGTGACGAGCTTGACCTTGGGGAACTTCGCCTCGTATTTGGCGGCGACCGTCTTGTCCAGCGGACGGTAGTAATTCTTGGCGATGATTTCCTGGGCGGCCGGGGTGTACAGGAATTCCAGATAGGCCTGCGCGGCGGCGCGGGTGCCCTTCTTGTCCACGACCTTGTCGACGATGGCCACCGGCGGTTCGGCCAGGATGGACAGCGACGGCACCACGATGTCGAACTTGTCCGGGCCCAGTTCCTCCAGGGCCAGGAACGCCTCGTTCTCCCAGGCCAGCAGCACGTCGCCCACGCCGCGCTCCACGAACGTCGTGGTGGCGCCGCGCGCGCCGGTATCCAGCACCGGCACGTGCTTGAGCAGGTCGCCGACGAAGGCGCGCGCCTTGTCCTCGCTGCCGCCGTTCTTTTCCAGCGCGTAGGCCCACGCGGCCAGGTAGTTCCAGCGGGCGCCGCCCGAGGTCTTGGGATTCGGGGTGATGACCTGCACGCCGTCCTTGACCAGATCGTCCCAGTCCTTGATCTGCTTCGGGTTGCCCTTGCGCACCAGGAACACGATGGTGGACGTGTACGGCGAGCTGTTCTGCGGCAGGCGGGTCTGCCAGTTCTCGGGCAGCAGGCCGCGGTCGGCAATGGCGTCGATGTCGTAGGCCAGCGCCAGCGTCACCACGTCGGCTTCCAGGCCGTCGATGACCGAACGCGCCTGGCGGCCGGACCCGCCGTGCGACTGGCGGATCGTCAGATCGACGTTGGCCTTTTCCTTGTACTGCTTGACGAAGGCGTCATCGATGGCGCGATAGAGTTCGCGCGTCGGATCGTAGGACACGTTCAACAGCGTCTGCTTCTGCTGTGCCTGCGCGGGCGCCATCGCGGCAAACGACACCGTGACTGCGGCCAAGGCGGCCAACCAACCGGCTTTCCTGAAAGACATGCCCTGCTCCCTGTGATCTGCAATGTGGAGGCAAGTTTGCGGGCAGGCCGATCTGAACGGAACGAATCATTTTTTGATTGCTCATCGCCAAGAGGCATATAGGACGCGCGTCCCAGCAACGAAAAACCGCCGCAATCCTCTATGAAGATTGCGGCGGTCCGGGTGGTTATCCGGCGCGCTGAAGCGGCAGCGCGCACCCCCTGTTTTTCGTATTTACTTATTCGGTTGCGGCGTGATGCGCAGGTACGGACGCACGGCCTTGTAGCCCTTGGGGAACTTCTCCTTGATGACCGCTTCGTCCTGCAGGGAAGGAACAATGATCACGTCGTCGCCGTCTTCCCAATTGACCGGCGTGGCCACGCTGTGGCTGTCGGTCAGTTGCAGCGAATCGATGACGCGCAGGATCTCATTGAAATTGCGGCCCGTGCTGGCGGGATACGTGATGGTCAGGCGGACCTTCTTGTTCGGATCGATGACGAACACCGAACGCACGGTCGCCGTGGCGCTGGCATTCGGGTGGATCATGTCGTACAGCTCGGAGACCTTGCGGTCCTTGTCGGCGATGATCGGAAAGTTGACCGTCGTCGATTGCGTGTCGTTGATGTCTTCGATCCACTTGGCGTGCGAATCGGCGCCATCGACCGACAGGGCCAGAACCTTCACGTTGCGCTTGGCGAACTCGTCGGCCAGCTTGGCGGTGTAGCCCAGCTCGGTCGTGCAGACGGGCGTGAAATCGGCCGGATGCGAGAAAAGCACCCCCCAGCTGTTGCCCAGGTACTCGTGGAAGCGGATCTTGCCAGCCGAGGATTCCTGCTCGAAATCAGGGGCGGTGTCGCCCAGGCGTAGTTGACTCATGATGTCTCCTGTACGGGATTCAGTTGATGGGACCGGCCGCCGGTCCGGCTTGGACCGCAGCGGGCAATCGCGTTTCGGGGCGGCGGTGACCGCGTGTGAAACGATTCTTCCATCAAACCAACAGGCGGGGAAATACGCAAGTCATATAACCTTATGCAATATTCGCAGCAGGCTTTGCGCCATCCCGCCCCCCGGACCAAATACCCTCAGCCCAGGTGGTACGCCAGCGACACGATGATCGGCCCCAGCACCGGCAGCAGCACGTTGGCGATGGCGTATGTCACCGTGTAACCCAAGAGGGGCACCGAACTGCCGCTGGCTGTCAGGATGGCGCTGATGGCCGGCGTGCTGACATGCTGCCCGGCAATGGCGCCCACCAGCAGCGGCCCTTCGATCTTCAACAGCTTGTGTCCCACCCAGAGCGACAGGCACGCAGGCCCCAGCGACACCAACAGGCCGATCACGGGCAGCACCGCGCCATGCTCGCGGATCAGCGACAGCGCATCCGGCCCGGCCGACAGGCCCACGCAGGCCACGAAGATCGCCAGTCCCAGGTCCTTGAGCAATTGCACGGCATGGGCCGGCATGTGTCCGATCGACGGCCGCTTCGCATTGATCCAGCCGCACGCCAGGCCGCTGACCAGCGCCCCGCCCCCGCTGCCCAGCGATACCGGAATCCCCCACAGCCTTGCCCCCAGGCTGCCGATCATCAGCCCGGCAAGAATGCCGAACGCCAGAAAGACCAGGTCGGTCACGCCGCTGCGGCGCAGTTCGGATCCCAGCGCCGCGCCCGCCTCGGACAGCTCCGGCTCCGCGCCCACCAGGGTGACCAGATCGCCGTATTGCACGACCGTCGCGGGGGTCAGGGGCAGCACGTGCCCCGACCGCGTAATGGATTGCAGGAACACGCCACGCGCGCGCCGGGCGTTGGGACGCTTGGCCAGCTCGCCCACCGTATGACCATTGACGGTCTTCTTGCTGACAATGACTTGCAGCTCGCTCAATTGCAGGTCGTCCGCGTGCGCCTCGGGCAACTGGATCTCCGGGCCGATCACCGATCCGGCCCGCAACGCAAAACGGCGCAGTCCCAGCACCACCACGATATCGCCGGTCGCCAGCACATAATCGGGCGTGGCATCGACCGCCTCGCCATTGCGCAGGACGCGGCTGACCACCGTGCGCCCGCCCAACTCGGCCTCCACGTCGGCGACCCGTTTGCCGTCCACGTCCTTGACCACGTGGGCGCGTCCCACCAGACGCGGCAGCGTCGGCAGGCTGGCTTCGTCGTTGTCGCCGGGCGTGGCGCCCAGCTGGGCCTCCAGCGCCTTGGACGCCTCGCGCAGGTTGATGCGCAGCAGCGCGGGCGCCACCTGGCTGGTGAAGAACACGATGCTGATGAGGCCCACCAGGTAGGTCAGCGTGTAGGCCGTGGCGATGTTGGCCTCCATGCGCTGCACCTCGGCCTCCGGCAGCCCCAGGTGCTTGAGCGCCTCGGCGGCGGTGCCAACGACCGCCGATTCCGTCGCCGCACCGGCCGCCAGGCCCGCGGCGGTGCCGGCATCCAGCCCGAACAGCGGCACGGCCGTCAGCACGATCGTCAAGACCAGCACCGCCTCGATGAGCGGCAGCGCCACAAAGCGCAGGCTGGACCGGTTGAGGTTGGCGAAGAACTGGGGGCCGCCGGAGTAGCCCATGGCAAAGATGAACAGGGCGAACGCGACCTCCTTCAGGTCGCCGCGCATCTGGCAGCCGGTCTGGCCGATCAGCAGGGCGACGATGAGCGTGCCGCACACCCCGCCTAGCTGTATCGGCCCGACCTTCAGCTTGCCGATCAGGTATCCCAAGCCCACCGTGACGAACAACACCGCGATGGGGACGCTATTGAAAAACCCGACCGAACACGTCATGAGTTCACGCCGCCCTGTTGTTGCCTGCGTTGCGGCCGCCTACTTCGCGGCGGCCTTCTTTGCCGACTTCGCAGCCGTATCGGCCTTCTTCACCGCCTTCTTCACGGCCTTCTTGGCCGCCGTCTTGCCAGCCGGGACGCGCTTCTTGGCGGCAGATGCCTTGACCGTCTGGCCCTTGCCCGCGGTGGGGCCGGAACGCACCAGTTCAGACGACTTCCACGCCTCGACATATTCGGTCGCGGATTCGACCATGTACTTGCCGATCTTGGCGTAGTCCCCATCGTCCAGGTTGGCCAGCGAAATCCGGATCGACCACGGCGGGCCGCCGAAGCCGCCGCCGTCCATCAGCACGACCCCCGACTTCTCCGCCAGGCGGAACAGGAAGTCCACCGGTTCGTAGTTGTCGATCATGTATTTGCAGAAGGCGTCTCCATACATGACCTTGGCCCAGACCATGAAGTCCAGTTCGACGTAGTACCAGCCCCGCATCGGATCTTCCGGCGGCATCGGAATGCCCAGCCCCCGCCACAGCGCGTCGCGCCGGCTGCGCACGATCTGCATGGTCAGATGCTTGTAGGCGTCCTTCAGGTCCAGCAGATGCGACAGCGCGAAAAAGCCCATCTGCACCTGCTGCGGCAACGATAGGCCGGCCGTGTGGTTCAGGGCGACATCCCGGCTGTCAGCGACCAGGCGGTCAATGAACTTCAGTTTTTCCGGCTCCATCGTCATGGCGCCGTAGCGCTTGTCCAGCCGTTTTTTCCACGCTGCGGGCAGCTCGGCGATGCGCCGGTCCATCGTGTTGTTCTCGTGCGTGGCGATGACGCCCAGGCGCCAGCCGGTGCAGCCGAAGTTCTTTGAAAAGGAGTACACGCAGATGGTGTTCTGCGGCACCTCGGCCATCAGCGACCGGAAGTTCGGCACGAAGGTGCCATAGACGTCGTCGGTCACCAGCACCAGGTCGGGATTCTTGCGGATCAGGCGCACGATCTGCTTCATCTCGACGGGACTGAATGCGACGGAGGGCGGGTTGCTGGGGTTCACCGTGACCGCCAGCTTGATCTTGGGATCCTCCAGCTTGGCGATTTCCGAGGGCGGATAGTGCCAATCGTGCGTGCCGTCGGCGCGCATGCTGCTGGCATTGATGCCGACGATCTTGAACTGGAAGCGCTCGAGGTGCGCAATCTCGATGTAGGGCGTGAACGTGGGCAGGAACAGCGCAATGGTGTCGCCCTGCTTGAGCAGACCGTTGACCATCAGCGAATCGAAGATGTAGCACATGGCCGCCGTGCCGCCTTCCACCGGGAAGAGATCGAACTTGCCCTTGGGCGGGCGGCCATCGCACATTTCCTTGACGAGGTAGTCATGGATGATCTGCTCGATGTGCACCAGCGCCCGGGGAGGCACGGGATAGTGGTCACCGATGATGCTGTCGGTCAGTTCATGGATCCATTCGTCCGGATCAAACCCCTTGATCTTCACGCCGTATTCCAGCACCCCGACCAGAAAGTCGTAGCCGTCTTCACCCTTGTGCTTGGAGAGGAACTTGCGCAGCCGGTCGGCGCACCCCTTCTTGGCCGGCATGCCCGCCAGGATGCCTTCGTCGCGCACCCGGCGCGCCTCTTTCATGGCAAACCGGCCCAACAGGAAAAATGCATCCCGCGGTTCCGTGGCGATCCAGTTGGGATTGCCGCGGCCCGCGTTCAGCATGGTGGCGGCGGCCGATTGCTGGCTATCCTTGGCCAGCGTGATCAGATAGTCCTTCAGTTCAAACGGAGACAACTGTTCCAGGTCGCGCTGGTGGGAACGCGTGGTCTTCAAGGCCGAGGCCAGGCTGACGGTGACGGGCGCAGTGGAAGCCATTTTGTGTACTCCTGATGAGCTTGTTGGCCGACGCCGTGAAGACCGGCGCCGTTACGATTGCCGCGCTTTTCTGCTCTGTAGCACCCGCACGCCGCGGCTTTGCGGGGCTGTCCTGCTAGGCCATGAGCATGACGATGACAATGCCCCAGATGATCAGGAGGGTATTGCCGATGGCATAAGGCACCGTGTAGCCAAGCGCCGGGACCTGGCTTTTCGCCGTCTCGGTGATCTGGCCGATGGCCGCGGTCGTGGTCCGCGCGCCGGCGCAGACCCCCAACGCAATGGCCGGGTGGAACTTGAAGACATGACGGGCGATCAGCACGCCCAGGATCATCGGAATGCTGGTGGCAATGACACCGGCGATGAAAAGCTTGGCGCCCAACTGCTGAAAACCCTGTACGAACCCCGGTCCGGACACGATGCCCACGACGGCGACGAACGCGGTAAGGCCGACCGATGTCAGGAACCAGTGCACCGGCTCGGGCACACGCCCGAACGTCGGATGCACGGAGCGCAGATAGCCGAACACCAGCCCTGAAATCAGCGCGCCGCCGGAGGTCGACAGCGTGATCGGAATTCCGCCCACGGTCAGCACCAGCGTGCCGAACAACCCGCCCAGCAAAATGCCGAAACCCACGAACACCATGTCGGTCTGGTTGGTCGCGCGGTCCACGTAGCCCAGCTTGCCCACGACCCGTTCGACGTCGCGCTTGGCGCCCAACATGAAAAGGCGGTCGCCGCGGTCCAGCTTCAGGCCCCAGTTGACCGGCATCTCGTGGCCGCCACGCACGACCTTGCGCAGGAATACGCCCCGGCCCAGTTGGCGCACAGTCTCGTTATCGGCAAGCTCCTTGATCGTCTTGCCGGCCACGTTCTTGTTGGTCAGCACGACTTCGACGACTTCGGCGGGCAGGTTGATGACGTCACGGTCCTCGACCTCGGTGCCAATGAGACCCGAGGCCTGCAGCACCAGCGCGTCATGGCGTCCGGTTACGCCCAGCACGTCGCCCGCCTGCAATGCGGTGGTGGAGTCGGCATCGATGATCTGGTCGCCGCGGCGGATACGCTCGACAAACACGCGGGCGTCGACGAACTTCGCCTCCAGGTCGCCCACCGTCTTGCCCACGTATTCCGTGTTGTCCAGCCGGTATGCCCGCGCCGTGAATTTGCGGTAGCCCGACAGTTCCATCGAGTCCGCCCCCCCGGACATCTTGGCCTCGTACTCCTGGCATTCCTTGACGATGTCCACGCGCATCAGCTTCGGACCCAGGGACGCCAGCAGCCAGGCGCTTCCCACCGTGCCGTAGATGTAGCAGACCGCGTACGCGACGGGGATGCTGTCGATCCACTGCTTCTTGGTGGCGGCGTCGACGGACAGCCCGTTGATCGTATCGGTGGCCACGCCCATGACCGCCGAAATGGTCTGCGCGCCCGACAGCAATCCCGCGCCTGTGCCGGCGTCAAAGCCGAACGCAACCGCGGTCCCCCAAGTGACCAGCAGGCAGAGCACGCAGATGACGACGGCAAAAATGACCTGAGGAAGGCCATCGCTTTTCATGCCGCGGAAGAATTGCGGTCCTACGCCGTAGCCAAGACCGAAGAGGAAAAGCAGGAAAAACACCTGCTTGAGAATGGGGGCAATCGATATGTTGAGCTGGCCGACCAGCACGCCCACCAACAGGGTTCCCGTTACTGCGCCCAGATTGAAGCCGAATATCTTCTTGGCGCCGATCCAATAGCCAAGACCCAAGGTCAGGAAAATCGCCAGCTCCGGGTACTTACGTAGTGTGTCAAAGAACCATTCCATCACGAATCTCCTTCGTTCTGTACAGGTCAAGCACATTCGCAAACAGGGGGTAGCGCGTCGGTTACGTTAGCAGAGTCTTTGCGAAAATCAAACGTTTTTGACAATTTTGCGGCGCGGATAAAACGCGCAAAAAAAACCGCGCAAAAAAAACCGCGGGCGTCACGCCCGCGGTTCTGATTGACGCCTGCGCTGCGGTTTACAGCGCGTTGGTCAGTTCGGGAACGACCGTGAACAGATCGCCCACCAGGCCGTAATCGGCCACGCCAAAAATCGGCGCCTCGGCGTCCTTGTTGATCGCGACGATGACCTTCGAGTCCTTCATGCCAGCCAGATGCTGGATGGCGCCCGAGATGCCGACGGCCACGTACAGTTGCGGCGCGACGATCTTGCCGGTCTGGCCAACCTGCCAGTCGTTCGGCGCGTAGCCGGCGTCGACCGCGGCGCGCGAAGCGCCCAGCGCGGCGCCCAGCTTGTCGGCCAGCGGATCCAGGATCTTGAAGTTTTCGGCGCTGCCCAGACCGCGGCCGCCCGACACCACGACGCGGGCGCCGGCCAGTTCGGGACGATCGCTCTTGGCGACTTCGCGGCCCACAAACGTGGACAGGCCCGAGTCGGCGACAGCGGCAGCGTCTTCGACCGAGGCGGAACCGCCTTGCGCGGCGACGGCGTCAAAGCCGGTCGTGCGCACGGTGATGACCTTGACGGCGTCGGCCGATTGCACGGTGGCAATGGCGTTGCCGGCATAGATCGGGCGCTGGAACGTATCGGCGGATTCGACGCCGATGATGTCGGAGATCTGCGCCACGTCGAGCTTGGCGGCGACGCGGGGCGCCACGTTCTTGCCCGAGGCCGTGGCCGGGAACAGGATGTGGCTGTAGCTCGAGGCCACGGCCAGCACCTGCGCGGCGATGTTTTCGGCCAGGCCGTCAGCCAGATGCGGGGCATCGGCCAGCAGGACCTTCGCCACGCCGGCGGCCTGGGCGGCCTGGTCGGCCACGGCGCGCGCGTTGGCGCCGGCGACCAGCACGTGCACGTCGCCTCCGATCTTGGCGGCGGCGGCGATGGCGTTCAGGGTTGCGCCCTTGAGTTGGGCGTTATCGTGTTCGGCAATAACCAGCGTCGTCATGATCAGACCACCTTCGCTTCGTTCTTGAGTTTGTCCACCAGCGCCGCGACATCGGCAACCTTGATGCCGGCCTTGCGGGCGGGCGGCTCGCTGACCTTCAGCGTCTTCAGGCGGGGCGCGGGATCAACGCCCAGGTCTTGCGGCGTGACGGTGTCCAACTGCTTTTTCTTGGCCTTCATGATGTTCGGCAGCGTGACGTAGCGCGGCTCGTTCAGGCGCAGGTCGGTGGTCACGATGGCGGGCAGCTTGAGCGACAGGGTTTCCAGGCCGCCGTCGACTTCGCGCGTCACGGTGACCTTGCCGTCGGCCAGCTCGACCTTGCTGGCGAACGTGGCTTGCGGCCAGTCCAGCAGCGCGGCCAGCATCTGGCCCGTCTGGTTGGCGTCGTCGTCGATGGCTTGCTTGCCCAGAATCACGAGCTGGGGCTGTTCCTTATCGACCAGCGCTTTCAACAGCTTGGCGACAGCCAGCGGCTGCAGTTCGGCATCGGTCTGGACCAGCACGCCGCGATCGGCGCCGATGGCCATGGCGGTACGCAGTGTCTCCTGGCATTGCGCAACGCCGCAAGAAACCGCCACGACTTCAGCGACCGCGCCCTTTTCCTTCAGGCGGGTGGCTTCTTCGACGGCGATCTCGTCAAAGGGGTTCATGGACATCTTCACGTTGGCGATATCCACGCCGGTCTGATCAGACTTGACGCGCACCTTGACGTTGTAGTCAACGACGCGCTTGACAGGTACCAACACCTTCATCCCGCTGCCTCCAATTGGAAAATAATGACCCGGCATGCGCCGGGATCGCATTGCACAATTTTTTCCTGATTCTACAGCTTCGCCAGCGCCCGTATGTGCGCGACCACGCTGCGGCCCAGGGCGGACAAGTTGTAACCGCCCTCGAGCGTGCTCACGATCCGGCCCTGACAGTGGCGATCGGCCACCTCGACCAGCTGCTCGGTGATCCAGGCGTAGTCCGCCTCCACCAGGCCCATCTGCCCCATGTCGTCCTCGCGATGGGCATCGAAGCCCGCGGACACTAGGATCAATTCCGGACGGTGCGCCTCCAGCCGCGGCAGCCAGGTGTCCGTGACGATGGTCCTGACCGCGGCGCCAGCCGTGTAGGCCGGCACGGGCACATTGAGCATGTTGGCGGCCGGATGGTCCGCGCCGCTGTTGGGAAAGAACGGATGCTGGAAGAAGCTGCACATCAGCACCCGATCGTCCCCGGCAAAGACATCTTCGGTGCCGTTGCCATGATGGACGTCGAAATCGACGATCGCCACGCGCGTCAGGCCGTGAAAGTCCATGGCATGCTGCGCCGCAATGGCGACGTTGTTGAAAAAGCAGAAGCCCATGGCCTGCGACCGGCACGCGTGGTGCCCGGGCGGACGCACGGCGCAGAAAGCCGTTCGCGCCTCGCCGCCCAGCACGGCATCGACCGCCGCCACCCCCGCTCCCGCCGCATGCAACGCCGCCTCGAAGGTGTGCGGGTTCATGAGCGTATCGGGATCGATAGGGTAATACCCTTGGTCCGGCGTATGTTTCTGCAAACTGTCCAGGTACTGGACAGTGTGCACGCGCAAGAGGTCATTGCGGGACGCCTGCGGCGCCTGCCGGTCATTCAGGTAAGGCATCAATCCGCTTGCGAGCAACTGATCGGAGATGGCGTCCAGCCTCTGGGGGCTTTCCGGATGCCAGCTTCCCATTTCATGCAAGCGGCATGCCGGGTGGGTAAGATACATGGTCTCCATAAGGAAGATTATGTTCATCTGTCGGCGAATACTGCAACTCGGCGCGCTTTCCGCTCTGCTGGCGGGGTGCTCCACCACCACTCCCACCGCAGCAACCTCCACTCCTTCCGCTTCCCAGACCGCTCAGGCTTCAGGGACGCCCGCCATCCGCATCGGGCCCAGCACGCCGACGCTCGGCCCCGAACTCGCGGACGACGCGCCAGCCACGCTGACGCCGTCCGGCGCCTTGCGGCCCGACGTCCGCACCTTCGTCGAAAACCTGGCCGCCGAGCGTCAGCTGCCGCTGGCGCCGATGGTCCAGGCGCTGGAAAGCTCACGTTACAACGCCACGGTGGCGCGGCTCATCGCGCCCTCCCCACCCGGCAAGAAGGTCTGGCGCAGCTGGCTGACCTATCGCTCCCGCTTCGTCGAACCCAAGCGCATTGCCTGGGGCGTCGAGTTCTACAACGAAAACCGCGACCTGCTGAATCAGGCGGCGCAACGCTTTGGCGTGCCGGCCCCGATCATCGCCTCCATCATCGGCGTCGAAACGCTGTATGGCCGCAACATGGGCAATTTCCGCGTGCTGGACGCGCTGGCCACGCTGGCCTTCGACTACCCGGACCCGGCCAAGCCCGAGCGCGCCACGATGTTCCGCACCCAGCTGGCCGACTTCCTGACGCTCGTCATGAACGACAAGCTGGAACTGGAAACCAAGGGGTCTTACGCCGGCGCCATCGGCATGCCGCAATTCATGCCGACCAGCGTGATGCATTACGCCGTGGACGGCGACGGCAACGGCCATATCGACCTGACCAACAACACCCAGGACGCCATCATGTCCGTGGGCAGTTTCCTGGCGCAGCACGGCTGGCAGCGCGGCGTGCCGGTGTTCGCGCCCGTGGTGCTGCCCGCCGACCCGACCGCCTTGGTGGACGGCGGCCTGGAGCCCAAGCAAAGCTGGACCACGCTGACGGCGGCCGGCTCGCGCCTGCAGCCCGGCGCATCCAGCGATGGCTGGGTCAGCCAGCCGCTGGGCGTGGTGGATCTGGTCGAGGAAATGCGCGGCACGGCGCAGTATCGCGTGGGGACGCCCAACTTCTTTGCGCTCACCAAGTACAACCGCAGCTACTTCTACGCCACGTCGGTGGCCGACCTGGCCACCGAGATCGAGGCCCGCGTGACGCGATGATCGCGCGCGCGCCGATTTTCCCGCGGTGACTGCTGCCGCGCGGATGGACAAACGCCCCGGCGGATGCAACCGCCGGGGCGTTTTTTCATTCAAGCGATTGCCGCCTCGTCCTGGGCGGCGCGCCGCGCAATCCCGCGCGGGGCGGCCAGCAGGTCAGTTGAAGACGCCCGTGGACAGATAGCGGTCGCCGCGGTCGCACACGATGAACACGATGGTCGCATCGTTGACGCGCTCGGCAACCCGCAGGGCCGCGACCAGGGCGCCGGCCGACGAGATCCCGCCGAAAATGCCTTCCTCGGCGGCCAGCCGCCGCGCCATCACTTCGGCTTCGGACTGCTGGATGGACTCGTAGGCGTCCACACGGCTGCGGTCGAAGATCTTGGGCATATAGGCCTCGGGCCATTTGCGGATGCCCGGGATCTGCGATCCTTCAGCCGGCTGCGCACCCACCACCTGCACGGCGGGGTTGCGCGACTTGAGGTACGTGGACACGCCCATGATCGTGCCCGTGGTGCCCATGGCGCTGACGAAGTGCGTGATGCGTCCTTCCGTCTGGTTCCAGAGTTCCGGGCCCGTGGTTTCAATGTGCGCGCGCGGATTGTCGGGATTGGCGAACTGGTCCAGCACCAGCCCCCGGCCATCGGCCTGCATCTCGGTGGCCAGGTCGCGGGCGTATTCCATGCCGCCCTTGTCGGCCGGCGTCAGGATGAGCTCAGCGCCATACGCCGCCATGGCGGCACGCCGCTCGACGGACAGGTTGTCCGGCATGATCAGGATCATGCGGTAGCCCTTCATGGCGGCGGCCATGGCCAGCGCAATGCCGGTATTGCCGCTGGTGGCTTCGATGAGCGTGTCGCCCGGCTTGATGTCGCCGCGCTCTTCCGCGCGCTGGATCATCGACAAGGCCGGGCGATCCTTCACGGATCCCGCCGGGTTGTTGCCTTCCAGCTTGGCCAGGATGACATTGCCGCGCGCGTCGCCCGCCGCCCCGGGAATGCGCTGCAGGCGCACCAGGGGCGTGTTGCCGACGGTCTGCTCGATGGTGGGGTAGGTAGTAGTCATGCGGTCGATCATAACTCCGCCCGGCGCCGCGCGGCCCCAAAAGCCGCGCACACGCCAGGGGCTCCCCGCATCGCCGGGATGCGGGGATGCGGGGATGCCGGATCGTCGGATCGTCGGATCGTCGGATCGCCGGATCGCTGAATCGCTGGATCGCTGGACCTTGGGATCGCCGGATCGCCGGATCGGCTGATCGGCTGATCGGCTGATCGCCAGATCGCCGGGCTCAGGGCTTGGCGCGGGCCGGGACCGGCGCGCCGCCCGCCGTGGACGCCCCGGCCGGCTTTGCCGCAGCCGCCTTGCCTGCTGCGGCGCGGGCTGCGGGCGCGGTTGCCGCCGCAGACTTCGGTGCGGCGCCCGCCGCGCCGATCGTCAGGCCCGCCGCTTGAAGCGCCTGCGCCTTTTTCTGTCCGATGCCCCGCACACGCTCGGTCAGGTCGTCCAGCGATTCGAAACGGCCACCGCGCTCGCGTTCGCGCACGATGATGTCGGCGGTGCGCGGGCCGATGCCCCGCAGGCCTTCAAGCTGGGCCGCCGTTGCCTGGTTGATATCCACGGCCTGGGCGGGCGGCGCGGCCACGCCAAGGCCGGCGGACAGCAGCAAGGCGCCAAGCGCCTGCCGCAGCACACGCTGGCCCGTGCGCGGGCAGGCGGGCATGGCGGCCGGACGCGCGCGGCGCCACGGCGCGAGCGGCAGATGGCGGGCAACGGTGGAATGGACGAAGGGATTCATGGGTTCTCCTGACGGGTCGGAGCGCAGCGGTTGCCACGCCTTGTTCCCATCATCGGGCGCCGCCCCGCGCCGCGCCCGGCGAGTGAATCAATTCATCCAGCCCGGCAACCACGCAGGCGAAAAAAAGCCACCGCATGGCGGTGGCCTTGTCGGATCGGCTGCCGGAAGGATTACTTGCGGGCGCGCCAGTAGCGCACGTATTCGGCCACACCCGTCTGCACATCGCGCATGGGTGCCGTGAAGCCGGCGGCGCGAAGCTGCGTGACATCGGCCTGCGTGTAGCTTTGGTAGCGGCCCTTGAGGTCGTCCGGGAACGGGATGTAGCGGATCAGGTCCAGTTCGGCCAGCTGCGCCAGCGTCAGCTCGGCCTCGCCACGCTCGGCGCGCAGCGTGTTGACCACCGCGGCCGCCACGTCATTGAACGGCTGCGCCTTGCCGGTGCCGCAGTTGAAGATGCCGGATTGTTCGGGATGATCCAGGAAGTGAAGGTTCACCGCGACCACGTCTTCGACCGAGATGAAATCGCGGCTCTGGCCGCCATCCACGTAACCGTCCCAACCCGCGAAGAGGCGCACGTGCCCGTGTTCCAGGAATTGGTTCATGTTGTGAAAGGCCACCGAGGCCATGCGGCCCTTGTGCTGCTCGTGCGGGCCATACACGTTGAAATACCGCAGGCCGACGACTTGCGCCGTCAGGCTGTCCATGCGCTTGCGCAGCACCTGGTCGAACAGCAGCTTGGAATAGCCGTAGACGTTCAGCGGGCCTTCGTTGTCGGGATGCTCGACGTAGGTCGTCGACCCGCCGTACACGGCCGCGGAGGACGCATAGAGGAACGGCACGCGGCGCGTCTGGCAGAACTCGAAGAGCTCCAGCGTGACGCGGTAGTTGTTGTCCATCATGTAGCGGCCGTTGCGCTCGGTGGTGTCCGAGCACGCGCCCTGGTGCAGCACCGCGCGGATATCGGGCAGGCTGCCGTCGGCGACGCGGCGGCGGAAGTCGTCCTTGTCCATGTAGTCGGCGATCTTGCAATCGACGAGATTGACGAACTTGTCGCCTTCGGACAGGTCATCGACGGCAATGATGTCTTCGATGCCGCGGCGGTTGAGCCCGCGAACCAGGTTGCTGCCAATGAAGCCCGCGGCTCCGGTAACGACGATCATGAGGATTCTCCTGCCAATTCCGCGGCGGTGACGACGGACGTGCCCAGCTTGCCCACGGCGATGCCGCCGGCCTTGTTGGCCCAGCCCATGGCTTCGGCCCAGGGCAGCCCGATGGCGCGCGTGACCGCCAGCGTCGCAAGCACGGTGTCGCCCGCGCCCGACACGTCGAACACTTCGTGCGCCTGCGCATCGGTGTGATCGCGTCCCGCATCGGAAAACAAAGTCATGCCCTGCTCGGACCGCGTCACAAGCAGGGCTTCAAGGTCCAGATCCGCGCGCAGGCGCTGCGCGCGATCGGTCAATTCGGCCTCGGAATTCCAGCGGCCGACCGCCTGCTGCATTTCCGAGCGGTTGGGCGTGACCAGGGTCGCGCCGCGATAGCGCGAGTAGTCATCGCCCTTGGGATCCACCAGCACCGGGATGCCTGCGCTGCGCGCCAGCGCAATCAGCGACTCCACGCGGGTCAGCACGCCTTTGGCGTAATCCGACAGCACCACGATGTCGTGGTTGGCCAGGTGGCGCGCCAGGGCCGCGTCCACGGCGTCCAGCGACGCCTGCGAGGGATGCTGTTCGAAATCCACGCGCAAGAGTTGCTGCTGGCGGCCCAGGACGCGCATCTTCAGGGTGGTGTGCAGCTCGTTGTCGGCGATCAGGTCGCCCTGGATGCCGGCTTCGGTGGACAGGCGCCGGACGCTGTCGCCGGCCTCGTCCTGACCCAGCACGCCGACCAGCGTGACATGGCCGCCCAGCGCGGCCACGTTGCGCGCCACGTTGGCGGCGCCGCCCAGACGATCTTCGCGGCGGGCGACCCGCACGACCGGCACCGGCGCTTCGGGGGAGATGCGCTCCACTTCGCCGAACCAGTAGCGGTCCAGCATGACGTCGCCAACCACGAGCACGCGGCTACGCGAAATGGCTTCGGCGGGAAAAGAGTTCATTCAAGTTCTTCCAGACGGCGCGGCGCATAGGTTTCCCAGGCGTTGCAGCCGGGACATTGCCAGTAGAAGCGACGCGCTTGAAAACCGCAATTGCGGCATGCGTAGCGATCGAGCCGTTGCGTGTGTTTGTGGATCAGGCTGCGCAGCAGGGTCAGGTCCGCGCCAGGCACCGGGCCGTGGTCGCCATCGCTGTCGCCGTTGGCCAGTTCGGCCTCCAGGAGGCGATCCAGGCCGAGCAGCGAAGGATGGCTGCGCAGCGCGCCGCGCGCGAAGGCCCAAGCCGTCGCCGCGCCCTGCTGCACGCGCAGTTCCCGGAACACCACGTTGAACAGATCCAGGGACGCATGACGGCCGTACTGCTTTTGCAGGAAGTCCAGGCCCGCAGCGGCCTGGTTGGCGTTGCGATAGTTCGCCAGCAACTGCTCGGCCACCAGCCCGGCGTACTCGGACGCGTCGGTCATGACCGATTCCAGGTACAGCCTTTCGCGCTTGGGATCCTGCTCGATCAGCGCCAGGCGCGCGCGCAGCATGGCGGTGCGCACCTTGGCGCCCTTGCTCGAGGCGGCCTCGGTGGTGGTCAGCGCGTGGTCTGCGGCATCCAGCGCCTTGTGCGCGCTTTCGACGTCGGCGGGCTTGGCCGCCAGCGCGGTCTGCGCCTGCTCGCAGTAGTAGTGCACGATTTGCGGGACGGGCTCGTCGACCAGGCCCTGCAAGGTCTTGACGGCCTCGATCGCACGCGGCCAATCGTGTTCGGATTCATAGATGCGGATCAGCGAGCGCAGCGCGGGCAACGCATAACGCGTGTCCTTGAGCTGCTCGAAACCGCTTTCGGCCCGGTCCAGCATCCCGGCCTTCAGGAAGTCCTGCGCCAGTTCGTGCTGTGCGTGTTCGCGCTCGGCCTGCGGCAGGTCGGAACGGTTCAGCAGGCTTTGATGCACGCGGATGGCGCGCTCCATTTCGCCGCGGCGGCGAAACAGGCTGCCCAGGGCAAAGTGCAGCTCCGTGGTTTCCGGGTCCAGCTTGGCGACCTCGACGAACGCGTCGATGGCGCGGTCCGGCTCTTCGTTGAGCAGGAAGTTGAGCCCGCGGAAATAGGAGTCAGGCAGGCTACGCGTTTCCCGCAGCATCTGCCGGATATCGAAACGCGCGGCCAGCCAGCCCAGCGCGAACAGCACCGGGACGAAAATCAACCACCAAGGTTCAAAATCCACTATTCGGACTCATGCGGTAATTCGGTGCAAAAAAGCCGGCGCGATGTCACAGCGGCGACATGGGAGCGACGGCTTCGGGGGGCACGACGGGCGTGGTGCCGTTGGCGGCGGCCTGGATGCGATCCAGTTCGCGGCGCAGGCGGATGGCCTCGCGGCGGCGGCGCAGCGCTGCGGGAACGGTCAGCAGCAGCCCGAACAACGCGCCAAGCACGAATACGACCAGCATGACGACGATCAGCGGGACGTCCTGGATGACGTAGTCGGCGTAGAACTTCACGGCGACGGGGTCGGTGTTCTTCAAGGCGAACATCAACACCGCCACAAAGACGAGCAATCGCAGGGCCCAGACGAGATAGCGCATGGCGCATGCTCCAGATGATTCGAGACCGTCAATTGTAAGCGACGTCTTCACGGCGAGAGAAAAAAAAGCCCCAATGCGGAGCCCGGACAGCGAATGCCAAGGTGGGACGAACGCGTGAACGGGCGCCACAAAAACAAAGCCCCTTGATTTCTCAAGGGGCTTCGTTCGCGGTCCGATCTGCCCGAAGGCAGCTCTGCCTGGCCGACGCGTCAATGCATGGCGTGCAAACCTGCCATGGAAGACGGCATCGACTCGCTCGATCCGGAGGATTGAGCGTCCTCGTCATTGCCGCCGACCAGGTCCACCCGTTCGCGCAATTCCTTGCCTGCCTTGAAGTGCGGCACCTGTTTGCCAGGCACCAGCACCTGCTCGCCGGATTTGGGATTGCGACCGATGCGGGGAGACCGCTGCGACAACGAAAAACTGCCAAAACCGCGGATCTCGATGCGCTGACCCGAGGCAAGCGCCTGGGTCATTGCATCAAGTACGGTCTTGACCGCGTAATCGGTGTCGCGGGCGGCCAGCTGAGGATAGCGGGCCGCCAAGGCGGCGATCAGCTCCGACTTGGTCACGAATTAACCGTCGTTGCGCTGTTGGTCCAGCTTGGCCTTCAGCAGCGCGCCGAGGTTGGTGGTGCCGGACGAAGCGCTGGCGTCGGACATGCGCTGGATCGTGTCGGCGGTTTCGGCGTTGTCGCGGGCCTTGATCGACAGCTGGATCGAACGCGTCTTGCGGTCGATGTTGACGATCATGGCTTCGATGTTCTCGCCGGCGGACAGCACGGTGGTGGCATCTTCGACGCGGCCCGAGGAGATCTCGGAAGCGCGCAGGTAGCCTTCGACGTCCACGGACAGCGTAACCACGGCGCCCTTGGCTTCGACCGACTTGATGGTGCCCGGAACCACGGCGCCCTTGTCAAACGTGGCGACGAAGTTGTTGAAGGGGTCGCCTTCCAGCTGCTTGATGCCCAGCGAGATGCGTTCCTTGTCGGTGTCGATGCCCAGAACCACGGCTTCGATTTCGTCGCCCTTCTTGAAGTTGCGAACGGCTTCTTCGCCAGCTTCCGTCCACGACAGGTCGGACAGGTGGACCAGGCCGTCGATGCCGCCGGGCAGGCCGACGAACACGCCGAAGTCGGTGATCGACTTGATGGCGCCGCGGACCTTGTCGCCACGCTTGAAGTTCGTGGCGAACTCTTCCCACGGGTTCTGGCGGCACTGCTTCATGCCCAGCGAAATGCGGCGACGGTCTTCGTCGATTTCCAGGACCATGACTTCGACTTCTTCGCCCAGGGTCACAACCTTGCGCGGGTCGACGTTCTTGTTGGTCCAGTCCATTTCGGACACGTGGACCAGGCCTTCGATGCCGGCTTCGACTTCAACGAACGCGCCGTAGTCGGTCAGGTTCGTGACCTTGCCGAACAGGCGGGTGCCTTGCGGGTAGCGGCGAGCCAGGCCCACCCACGGATCTTCGCCAAGCTGCTTGACGCCCAGGGAGACGCGGCTCTTTTCCTGGTCGAACTTGAGGACCTTGGCTTCGACTTCCTGACCCACTTGCAGGACTTCGGAGGGGTGACGCACACGGCGCCAGGCCATGTCGGTGATGTGCAGCAGGCCATCGATGCCGCCCAGGTCGACGAACGCGCCGTAGTCGGTGATGTTCTTGACCACGCCCTTGACCACGGCACCTTCGTGCAGGGTTTCGAGCAGCTTTTGACGCTCTTCGCCCATGCTGGCTTCCAGCACCTGGCGACGCGACAGCACAACGTTGTTGCGCTTGCGGTCGAGCTTGATGACCTTGAATTCGAGGGTCTTGCCTTCGTACGGGGTGGTGTCCTTGACCGGACGCAGATCCACCAGCGAACCCGGCAGGAACGCGCGGATGCCGTTGGTCATGACGGTCAGACCGCCCTTCACCTTGCCGGTGATGGTGCCGGTAACCAGTTCGCCGTTCTCCAGGGCCTTTTCCAGTTGCAGCCAGGCCGACAGGCGCTTGGCGCGGTCACGCGACAGGATGGTGTCGCCGTAGCCGTTTTCCAGGGAATCGATGGCCACCGAGACGAAATCGCCGGGTTGCACTTCGAGCTCGCCCTGGTCGTTCAGGAACTCTTCCAGGGGGATCAGCGCTTCGGACTTCAGGCCGGCGTTGACGACGACGAAATTGTGGTCGACGCGCACGACTTCGGCGCTGATGACCTCGCCGGACTTCATGTCCTGGCTCTTGAGGCTTTGTGCGAAAAGGTCGGCGAAGCTTTCGCCGCCGGTGGCGGTAGTGGAAACGGAAGACATGGGGTTGAAATCCATTGGGCCGAAATGGCCGTTAAGAACACACCGCAGCGGATTGCCCGCCACAGTGGAGTCAAAATACCTGCCGGCAGGCTGACCCTTGCGGGGTGGCCCGTGGGGGAGTCGCCTGGCTTGAGCAGGGCCTAATCAAAAAACTGCTTTAAGTGCTGCGTCGCGCATCACTGGCTGGCTTGCTGCCAGAAATCCAGTATTGCCTGCACCGTTTCTGCGATTGTCAGGTTGGACGAATCCAGCACGTGTGCATCTGCTGCGGGAGCGAGCGGCGCGGTGGCGCGCCCGGTATCGCGCGCATCACGCTCGCGCATATCCCGCAAAAGGTCGTCTAGATTAGCAGAAATTCCCTTTTCGATCAACTGCTTACGCCGCCTCTCCGCCCGGGCGACAACGTCGGCCACCAGGAAGACCTTCAGGGACGCATCCGGGAACACGACGGTGCCCATGTCACGGCCGTCCGCCACCAGGCCAGGCGGCAGCCGGAACGCGCGCTGGCGCTCGAGCAGCGCCTGCCGCACGCCGGGAAAGGCAGCCACGCGGGACGCGAAATTGCCCACTTCCTCGCGGCGGATGTCATGGCCCGCATCGGCGCCCTCGAGGTACACGTGGGGCCCCTCGAAACGCACATCCAGCGTCTCGGCCACGCGCGCCACGGCCGGCTCGTCCTCGGCGGCAACGCCCCGGTTGATGGCGGCCAGCGCGGTCAGGCGGTACAGCGCGCCGCTGTCCAGCACGGCCCAGCCCAGCGCCTTGGCGACGCGATGAGCCACGGTGCCCTTGCCGGAGGCGGTGGGGCCGTCGATCGTGATGACCGGGGCTTGTGAGGCGGAAGTTGAAGCTGTCGAAGTCATGGATGCCATGCAGCGCTAGGCCGACACCAGGCCGGCGTAGACGTCAAAGTAACCCGGGAACGTCTTGCTGACACAACCGGGGTCGAGAATGCGGACCGCCGCCGGGCCAAACGCCGCCAGCGAGAAGCACATGGCCATGCGATGGTCGTCCCAGGTGCCGATGTGCGCATCGCGCCAGGCGTCCTGCGCCGGCGGCGTCACCTGCAGCCAGTCGGGGCCGGATTCCACCCGTGCACCCAGCTTTTCAAGCTCGGTCTGCATGGCGTGGATGCGGTCCGTCTCCTTGACGCGCCAGCTGCCGATGTTACGCAGCCGGCAGGGGCCGTCGGCATACAGGGCCAGCGCAGCGGCCGTCATGGCGGCGTCGGGAATCAGGTTGAAATCGGTGTCGAAAGCCTTCAGGCGCGCGCCGTCAGCGACCTGCACACCCGAGACTTCGATCCAGCCCGGGCCGTAGGTGACCTTGGCGCCCATGTCGGCCAGGGTGCTCGCGAATCCCACGTCGCCCTGGATACTGTCGGCACCCACGCCGGTCACCCGCACGGGGCCGCCGCCGATGGCGCCCAGCGCCAGGAAATACGACGCCGTCGATGCGTCCCCTTCCACGGCGATCTCGCCCGGGCTGCGGTATGCCGCGCCCGCGTCCACCACGAAACGGCTCCAGCCATCCCGCTGCACCAGCACGCCAAAGCGCGCCATCAGGTTCAGGGTGATGTCGATATAAGGCTTGGAGATCAGCGCGCCCACGACCTCGATGGTCACCGGCTTGCCGCTGCGGGCCGCCTGCAGCGGCGCGGCCAGCAGCAATGCGGTCAGGAATTGGCTCGACACCGAACCCTGCACGCGCGTCACGGCGTTCTCGGCGATGTCGCCGCGGCCGATGTGCAGCGGCGGATAGCCCGGCTGCCCCAGGTAGTCGATGCGCGCGCCCAGCGCGTTCAGCGCATCGACCAGGTCGCCGATGGGACGTTCGTGCATGCGCGGCACGCCGGACAGGCGATAGTCGCCGCCCATCAGCGCCAACGCCGCCGTCAGCGGGCGGATCGCAGTGCCGGCATTGCCCATGAAAAGGTCGGCGCTTTCCACCGGAAAGCGGCTCACGCCCTGCACCGTCACGCGGCCGGCGTCCAGGTCGGACACCTGCACGCCCAACTGGCGCAACGCAGCCAGCATGACGCGGGTATCGTCGGAGTCCAGCAGGCCGGTAATGACGGTCGTGCCCTCGGCAATGGCCGACAGCAGCAGCACGCGGTTGGAAATGCTCTTGGATCCCGGCAAGGCCATCATGCCCTGCGCGCGCCGCACGCGCGGCAGATCGAGGTAAGGCAAAGCGCCCATTGAACTACTCCTTGCGCCAGCCGCGGCGCGCACGCGCCGCCGTGTCCAGCAACGTCAGCAAAGCCTCGCCGTCGCCATCGGCAATAGCGCGCTCGGCACGGTCCAGCACCCCGCGCACCGCAGCCAGTTCGGCCAGCATCGCGTCGCGGTTGGACAGAAAGATGTCGCGCCACATCTCGGGCGATCCGGCGGCGATACGGGTGAAGTCGCGAAAGCCGCTGCCCGCCAGGTCAAGCCGGGTCTGGGCGTCGGCGGCCGTGGCCACCTGTTCCATATACACCGCGGAAAGCAGATGCGGAAGATGGCTGACCGACGCGAGCACACGGTCGTGCGCGCCTGCCTCCATGTCGATCACGTCCGCGCCGCAGGCCTGCCAGGCCCGGCGCACCAGCGTCAGGGCGGCTGCCTGGTTTTCCGGCACGGGCGTGAGGATGACGGTGCGACCGCGATACAGGCTGGCGTCCGCCGCCTCCGGCCCGGTACGCTCGGCGCCCGCGATGGGATGGCCCGGGACGAACTGCCCAATGCGGTCGCCCAGCGCCTCGCGCGCGGCGTCGACCACCTCGGCCTTGGTGCTGCCGCCATCGGTCAGGATGGTATTGGGGGCAAGGTGCGGCCGCATCTGCGACAGCACGTTGGTCAGGCCGCCAACCGGCGTGGCCAGCATGATGAGATCCGCCTGGGCGGCCGCGGCTTCCGCTGGCACGGCCTCGTCGATCAGGCCCAGCGCGACGGCGCGTTCCAGCGACTGCGCATTGCGTCCCACGCCCAGCACCTTGCCGACCTGCCCGGCTTGGCGCAAGGCCGCCGCGAACGAACCGCCGATCAAGCCGACGCCAACCACTGCCAACACAGGAATCAGGGGGCCCGCGGCCCCCTGATCGGAAGAAGGTAACGCGTCGTTCATGCGGTCAGGATGGCGGTCAGGGCGTCGATGAATCGGGCGTTTTCATGGGGCAGTCCAATGGACACGCGCAACCACTCCGGCAGGCCGTCGCCGGCCACCGGACGCACGATGACGCCACGCTTGAGAAGTTCAAGGTTGATGCGCGGCGCGTCGCCGACGTGGACCAGCACGAAGTTGCCGTAGCTGGGCACGTAACGCAGCTTGAGCTTGTCAAACGCGGCGCAGAGCTGAGCCTTGCCCGCCTTGTTGGAGGCGTAGGCTTCTTCCAGGTAGGCCGCATCGCCGAGCGCGGCGATGGCCGCGGCCTGGGCCAGCGTGTTGACGTTGAAAGGCTGGCGCACGCGGTTCAGCAGATCGGTCAGGCCGGGCTGCGCGACCGAGAACCCGACACGCAGGCCCGCCAGGCCATAGGCCTTGGAGAACGTGCGCGACACGATCAGGTTCGAATAGCGGCGCACCAGTGCAGTGCTGTCAAAGCGCAATTCGGGGTCGAGGTATTCGTTGTAGGCCTCGTCCAGCACAACGGTGACGCGGTCGCCGTGGGTGGCCTCTACGCGTTCGAGGAATTCGGCGACCTTCTCGCCCGGCACGAAGGTGCCGGTCGGGTTGTTCGGGTTTGCGATGAACACCAGCCGCGTGTCGTCGGCGATCGCCTCGAACATCGCATCCAGGTCATGGCCGTGGTCGACGGCGGGCACCACGATGTGGCGCGCGCCGCGCGCTTGCGTGGCCAGGCGGTAGACCGCAAACGAGTGCTGCGCGTACACCGCCGACGTGCCCGGTTCCAGCAGCGCGAGCGCGGCGATTTCCAGGATGTCGTTGGAACCGTTGCCCAGCGTGATCCAGTTCATCGGCACGCCATAGCGTTCGGCAAGCGCCGCCTTCAGGTCGAAACCGTTGGGGTCCGGATAGCGCGCCAGCGATTCGGCGGCGGCCAGCATGGCCGCGCGCGCCGACTTGGGCATGCCCAGCGGGTTTTCGTTGGAAGCCAGCTTGACGATGGTGGCCGGATCCAGCCCGAACTCGCGGGCCAGTTCTTCAATCGGCTTGCCGGCCTGGTACGGGGCAATGGCACTGACGTGCGCGGGGGCAACGAGGGGCTTGGATGCGTGGGTCATGATGTGGGATTCACTGCGCCGGGTACGAGCCCAGCACTTTGAGGTAGGCAACCTGCGCCTGCAAGGCTGCCAGGGCGCGCTCGACATTCGGGTCGTTCCGGTGGCCCAGGACGTCGACGTAGAAATAGTATTCCCACTGGCCGGTGCGCGCCGGGCGCGACTCGAAGCGCGTCATCGACACGCCGTTGGCGGCCATGGGCGCCAGCATTTCATAGACGGCGCCCGCGCGGTTGGGCACGGCCAGGATCAGGCTGGTCTTGTCCTTGCCGCTGACGAGCGGCTCGATGTTGCCGATCGCCAGAAAGCGGGTGCGGTTGTGCGGGTCGTCCTGGATGCCGGCGGCAATGATCTGCAGGTTCCAGGCAGGCGCCGCGACATCGCCGGCGATCGCCGCGATGGTCGGATCCCCGGCGGCAGCGCGCGCCGCTTCGGAGTTGCTGGACGCGGCCACGCGCTCGACGTCGGGGTGGTTGCGCGTCAGCCAGCCCTGGCACTGGGCCAGCGCCTGCGGATGCGCGGAAATGGTCTTGATGCCGTCCATGCTGCCCGATTGCGACATCAGGCAATGACGAATCACCAGCGAACGCTCGCCCAGGATCTTGAGCGGAGTGTTCAGCAGCAGGTCCAGGCTGCGGTTGACGGCGCCTTCGGTCGAATTCTCGACAGGCACCATGCCCACGTCGGCCTGCCCGGCCTCGACGGCCCGGAAAACTTCGTCGAACGAGGCGCAAGGCAGCTTCTGCACCGCATGCCCGAAGTGTTCCAGCGCGGCCTGTTCCGAAAACGAACCCTGCGGGCCCAGGAACGCGACCGTCATGCCGCGCTCAAGGCCGCGGCATGCGGAAATGATTTCGGTCCAGACCGACGCCACGCCGGCATTCGGAAACGGACCCGGATTGATCTGCTGCAGGCGGCGGATGACTTCGGCCTCACGCTCGGGCCGCAGCACGGGGCCATCGGCATGCGCCGCATGTTTGGCCTCGCCCACTTCCAGCGCGGCGCGGGCGCGCTGCGACAGGAGATCAAGGATTTGCGCATCGAGGTCGTCGATACGCTTGCGCAGGGGAAGCAGCTTGCGCTGCAGCTCTTCATCCATGGCGGCGCTCGAAGTCCTTCAGGTACTCGACCAGCGCCTTCACGCCTTCGAGCGGCAGCGCGTTGTAGATGGAGGCGCGCATGCCGCCCACGCTCTTGTGGCCCTTCAACTGCGTGAGGCCCGCTGCCTCGGCGCCCTTCAGGAAGGCGTCGTTGAGCGACTCGTCATGCAGCACGAACGGCACGTTCATGCGCGAACGCACGGGAGCGTGAATGGGATTGCGGTAGAAACTGGTGCTATCCAGGTAACCGTACAGCAGGTCGGCCTTGGCCTTGTTGGCCGCTTCCATGCCCGCCACGCCGCCATTGGCCTTGACCCACTTGAACACCAGGCCCGCGATGTAGATCGCAAAGGTGGGCGGGGTGTTGTAGCGCGAGTGTTCGGCGGCCACGTTGGCGTAGTCGAACGCGGACGGGCAGATCGGCAATGCCTGGCCGATCAGGTCGCGGCGCGCGATGACCATGGTGACGCCGGCCGGACCAGCGTTCTTCTGCGCGCCGGCGTACATCATGCCGCAGCGCGTCACGTCCATCGGGCGCGACAGGAAATGCGAGGAAGCGTCGATGACCAGCGGCACGTCGGGCGCGCCCAGGTCGGCGGTATCGGGCCAATCCAGGAACTCGACGCCGCCGATGGTCTCGTTGCTGCACAGGTGCAGGTAGGCCGATTCCTTGCGCACCTGCCAGGTGTCGGCAGCCGGCACCCAGGTCAAGGGCGCCTGCTCGCGGCCGTCGATCTGGGTGGCGTGGTCGGAGCTGGCCGCGATATGCGTGCTGCCGTAGCGGCCGGCTTCCTTGTACGAGCGCTTGGACCAATGGCCCGTCACGACGAAGTCCGCGGCCGGCGCGCCGCGGCGTCCCATGAGATTCATGGGAACGATGGCGTTTTCCCCGGAACCGCCGCCTTGCATGAACATGACGGCGTAGTCCGCCGGCAGGCCCAGCAGGTCGCGTAGATCGGACTCTGCTTCATCGCAGATCTGCACGAAATGCTTGCCGCGATGGCTCATTTCCATCACGGACATGCCGCTGCCGTGCCAGTCCAACATTTCTGCAGCGGCTTGCTGCAGCACCACCTCGGGCAGGACCGAGGGGCCGGCCGAGAAGTTCCAGGGGCGGGCCATTATTGCTCCGTAGGTTCCGTCGAATCTGCTGCGTCGCTGCTGTCGTCGCCACCGGCTTGCTGGCCGTCTTCGTCCAGTTCGCCGTCGTCGTCCGCATCGCTTTCCACGACACGGCGCACGCCGGACAGCGTGCTGCCATCGTCGACGTTGATCAGCGTGACGCCCTGCGTCGCGCGGCCCATTTCGCGGATTTCCGCGACGCGGGTGCGCACCAGGACGCCGCCAGTGGTGATGAGCATGATTTCATCCGTGGGCGTGACCAGCACCGCACCCACGACCTTGCCGTTACGCGAGGTGGTCTGGATGGCGATCATGCCCTTCGTGCCGCGGCCGTGGCGCGTGTATTCCGCGATCGGCGTGCGCTTGCCGTAGCCGTTTTCGGTGGCGGTCAGCACCGTCTGCGTTTCGTCGCCGGCGACCAGCAGCGCAATGACGGTCTGCGTGTCTTCGAGCATCATGCCGCGCACGCCGCGGGCATTGCGGCCCATCGGACGCACGTCGTTCTCGTCGAAGCGCACGGCCTTGCCGGCGTCCGAGAACAGCATGACGTCATGCTTGCCGTCGGTGAGGTCGGCGCCGATCAGGTAGTCGCCATCGTCAAGGTCGACGGCGATGATGCCGGCCTTGCGCGGGTTGGAGAAGTCGGACAGCGGGGTCTTCTTGACCGTGCCGCGCGAGGTCGCCATGAAGACGAAGTGGTCTTCGCTGAACTCCTTGACCGGCAGCACCACCGTGATCTTCTCGCCGTCGGCCAGCGGGAACATGTTGACGATCGGCTTGCCGCGCGAATTACGCGTGCCCTGCGGCACTTCCCAGACCTTCAGCCAGTAGACGCGGCCGCGGTTCGAGAAGCACAGCAGGAAGTCGTGCGTATTGGCGATGAAGAGCTGGTCGATCCAGTCGTTTTCCTTCATGGCCGTGGCCTGCTTGCCGCGTCCGCCGCGCTTTTGCGAACGGTATTCGGACAACGGCTGGCTCTTGATGTAGCCGCCGTGCGACAGCGTCACAACCATGTCGGTCGGCGTGATCAGGTCTTCGGTATCCAGTTCCGTCGCGTTCAGTTCGATTTCCGAACGGCGCGAATCCTTGGCGCCGGTCGAGAACTCGGCCTTGATGGCCTGCAGTTCTTCGCTGATGATCGTCGTGATGCGCTCGGGACGAGCCAGGATGTCCAGCAGGTCGGCGATGGTGGACATGATGTCCTTGTATTCGCCGACGATCTTGTCCTGCTCCAGCCCGGTCAGGCGTTGCAGGCGCATGTTCAGGATTTCCTGGGCCTGGGTGTCGCTCAGGCGGTACAGGCCGTCGCCCTGAAGGCCGAACTCGACGCCCAGGTCGTCCGGACGGAAGGCCGCGCGGCCTCCCGGCGTGTCGCCGTCGGCGCGCGACAGCATTTCACGCACCAGCGACGAATCCCAGGACTTCGCCATCAGTTCCTGGCGGGCCACCGGCGGGGTCGGCGCTGCCTTGATGATCGCGATGAAATCGTCGATGTTGGCCAGCGCCACCGCCAGGCCTTCCAGCACGTGGCCGCGCTCGCGGGCCTTGCGCAACTGGAACACGGTGCGGCGCGTGACCACTTCGCGGCGATGCTGCAGGAAGTAATCGATCATCTGCTTCAGGTTGAGCAGGCGGGGCTGGCCGTCGACCAGCGCCACCAGGTTCATCCCGAAGGTGTCCTGCAGCTGGGTGTTCTTGTAGAGGTTGTTCAGCACGACCTCGGGCACTTCACCGCGCTTGAGCTCGATGACAAGGCGCATGCCGTCCTTGTCGGACTCGTCGCGGATGTCGGAGATACCTTCGATCTTCTTGTCGTTGACCAGCTCGGCAATGCGTTCCTGCAGCGTCTTCTTGTTGACCTGGTAGGGAATCGCGTCGATCACGATCGCCTGGCGATTGCCCTTCTCCATGTCTTCGAAGTGCGTCTTGGCGCGCATGATGACGCGGCCGCGACCCGTGCGATAGCCTTCGCGCACGCCGGACATGCCGTAGATGATGCCGCCCGTGGGGAAGTCCGGCGCCGGGATGAGCTCGATCAGCTCATCGACCGTGCACGCCGGATTGCGCAGGCAGTACAGGCAGCCGTCGACCACTTCCTGGAGGTTGTGCGGCGGAATATTGGTGGCCATGCCCACCGCGATGCCCGAGCTGCCGTTGACAAGCAGGTTGGGCAGGCGCGACGGCAGCAGCAGCGGTTCCTGTTCGCTGCCGTCGTAGTTGGGTCCGAAATCGACGGTTTCCTGGTCGATGTCGGCCAGGAGCTCGTGCGCGATCTTGGCCAGGCGGATTTCGGTGTAACGCATCGCGGCGGCGTTGTCGCCGTCGATGGAACCGAAGTTGCCCTGCCCGTCGACCAGCATGTAGCGCATGGAGAAATCCTGCGCCATGCGGACGATGGTGTCGTAGACGGACTGGTCGCCGTGGGGGTGGTACTTACCGATGACGTCCCCGACGATACGCGCGGACTTCTTATAGGCGCGGTTCCAGTCGTTGTTCAGCTCGTGCATCGCGTAGAGCACGCGCCGGTGGACGGGCTTCAAGCCGTCCCGCACATCCGGTAGCGCCCGACCGACGATCACGCTCATCGCGTAATCGAGGTAACTGCGGCGCATCTCTTCTTCCAGCGATACCGGAAGCGTCTCCTTGGCAAAGGAATCCATATATATAACGACAGAATCGTGTAAGGAGGAACCCGGGCCGGGTAAACAGGAAATTCTATCATTCGATTGAGGGACCGGTCGGATGGGCCGTCGGAAGGCGCCGCAAGCGGACCGCGACGGATCGATCGGAAACGCCGCCCGGCCAAGCCCACCCGCGCCCCGCGGCCCTGTTGTCAAAAACCAACATGGGAAACGGCAGGAGTGCCGAAAACGTCATATCCAGCATTAATGCGCCTGTCCAGGGAAGCCAAAGCCCCCCAAATGCCTTAAGATTGTTTCCAGCACGCAGGAAACCCAGTAGCTATTCCTTTGAACCAGCTCTTGGCGTTGCTATACTGGCCCCGTTTTCCTGATATGCGGCGGGGGTTCGCTGCGAGTCACTTATCCAGCTTCAAGCTCAACGAGGAGAAACATGAACAAACCCTCCAAATTCGCTCTGGCGCTCGCCTTCGCCGCCGTCACGGCCTCTGGTGTAGCTTCCGCGCAAACCGTGGACAACTGGCGCAACCCGTTCGGTAACGTTTGGAAGAACGGTACGAACGAACTGTGCTGGCGCGATGCCTTCTGGACCCCGGCCACCGGCATCCCCGGTTGCGACGGCGTCCCGGTTGCCCAGCAGAAGGCGAAGCCGGCCCCGATGGCGGCAAAGGTCGTGTTCAATGCTGACACGTTCTTCGACTTCGACAAGTCGACCCTGAAGCCCGAAGGTCGCCAACTGCTGCAGCAAGTCGCTCAGCAAGCCAGCACCATCGATCTGGAAACGATCATCGCCGTCGGCCACACCGACTCGATCGGTACCGAACAGTACAACCAGAAGCTGTCCGAGCGCCGCGCCGCTTCGGTCAAGGCTTACCTGGTCAGCCTGGGCATCGACCCCAACCGTATCTATACGGAAGGCAAGGGCGAACTGCAGCCGATCGCTTCCAACAAGACGAAGGAAGGCCGCGCCCAGAACCGTCGCGTTGAGATCGAAATCGTGGGTAGCCGCAAGTAATTGCTGGACTAGCTACAATAAAGGGGCCTCGCATAGCGAGGCCCTTTTTTTCGCCTGCGCCGCGCCCGTCGGGTGCAGCGCCGAGCCCTCTCCTCGCCTAGCGCGCTGGACCCCTCTATATATAGAGCAGCCTTACGCCGGACCGCCCATGAACACGCAAACTCACGACACCGCGCAAGCCTCCGTCAACGCCGACCAGGCCGAAATCGACAAGTTCAGCGCCCTGGCCAGCCGCTGGTGGGATCCCGAAAGCGAGTTCAAGCCGCTGCACGCCATCAATCCGCTGCGCCTGGAGTGGATCCAGGAATGCGCGGGCAGCCTGGCCGGCCGCAAGGTGCTGGACGTGGGCTGCGGCGGCGGCATTCTGTCGGAAGCCATGGCCCGCAGCGGCGCCGAGGTGACCGGCATCGACCTGGCCGACAAGTCCCTGAAGATCGCGCGCCTGCACGGTCTGGAATCGGGCGTGAAGGTTGAGTACCGCAAGGTGCCCGTCGAGGAACTGGCCGCCGAGCAACCCAGCCAGTACGACGTGGTGACCTGCATGGAAATGCTGGAACATGTGCCGGATCCCGCCTCGATCGTGCGCGCGTGCTCGACCCTGGTGAAACCGGGCGGCTGGGTGTTCTTTTCGACCCTGAACCGCAACGCCAAGTCCTTCGTGTTCGCCATCATCGGCGCGGAATATGTCCTGCGCCTTCTGCCGCGCGGCACGCATACCTACGACCAGTTCATCAAGCCGAGCGAACTGTCGGCCGCGGCGCGCGGCGCCGCGCTGGAGCCGGTGAGCATGCGCGGCATGGAATACAACCCGATCACCCAGATCTACTCGCTGTCGTCCGACACCTCGGTCAACTACCTGATGGCTACCCGTAAATG
Source organism: Achromobacter sp. SLBN-14 (assembly GCF_006715415.1). NCBI lineage: Bacteria > Pseudomonadati > Pseudomonadota > Betaproteobacteria > Burkholderiales > Alcaligenaceae > Achromobacter > Achromobacter sp. SLBN-14. The sequence goes on from NZ_VFNE01000001.1 coordinate 812,323, forward strand.
AGCGCCCTGATTCTGTTCGATTTCGACGGCACCCTGGCCGACACCGCCCCCGACCTGGCAGCCGCCGCGAACCGGCAACGCACCCGCCGCGGCCTGGAGCCAATGGCTTACGAGGTGCTGCGTCCCGTGGCGTCCCAGGGCGCGCGAGGCCTGCTGCGCGTCGCGCTGGACCTGCAACCGGGTCATCCGGACTACGAGCCCACCCGCCTGCAGTTCCTGGAAGACTACGCCGCCAGCTCGACGGTGCACAGCAAGCTGTTCCCGGGCATCGAGGAACTGCTGGCCGATATCCGCAACCGGGGCATGTCCTGGGGTATCGTCACCAATAAGGTCACCTACCTGACCTTGCCCATCGTCGAATTCCTGGACCTGACGCGCGACAGCGCCGTGCTGGTGTGCGGCGACACCACCGCACACGCCAAGCCCCACCCCCTGCCCTTGCAGCACGCCGCGCGCGAAGCAGGCTTTGAGATCGACCGCTGCGTCTACGTCGGCGACGACCTGCGTGACATTCAGGCTGCCCACGCCGCCGGCATGCCCGCCGTGGCGGCTGCCTATGGCTACGTGGGCGAAGAAGACAACGTCATTGCCTGGCAGGCGGAAACCTGCGCCAATTCGCCCACGGAATTGTGGGCGGCCATCGAGCCCTTGCTGCCGCGCGACCTGCGCTGACCGTCGCGCACGGGCGGCCCGCCGGCTGCCCGTCCCGCCGGGGCGGCGTACGCGCCTGCCGGGTGCCCGCCACTGTTCGGCCTTATTAGCGCAACTGACCGAACAATCTATCCGGACGCCGGGGCTTTATCCGCCCCGCAATCTCCCCTAAAGTGTGAACCGTACACCGCGCTCCGGTTTTTTCGGATCGCTTCGCTACCGGCGCATGCCGGCGTCGTGGCCCAAGCAGGCTGCGGCGACTTCCCCGTGCTGACGGCCCTCAGCGTCCCGTCGCACCGTGCCCTGCCTGGCGTGGCGCACGCCAGACCTTTTAGACCTTGCCTTCAACTCCCTGCACGCGCGGCGCCTTCCGGCCTCGCGCCCAAGGAATGCCTATGCTTTTGCCCATCCTGCTTCTTTCCGCCGCCGGCTTCACCGTCCTGACCACCGAGTTCCTGATCGTGGGCCTCTTGCCCGGGCTTGCCCGCGACCTGAACGTCACCGTTTCCCAGGCCGGCCTGCTGGTGACGCTGTTCGCCTTCACCGTCGCGGCGACCGGCCCCCTGCTCACCGCCCTCGTGGCCAACATGGAGCGCAAGCGCCTGTTCATCGGCGTGCTGGTGCTATTTGGGCTGTCCAATGCGCTGGCGGCGGTGGCGCCCAACATCTGGATCATGGCGATCGCCCGCTTCGTGCCGGCGCTGGCGCTGCCGGTATTCTGGTCGCTGGCCAGCGCCACCGCCGTGGAACTAGTGGGACCGGCACGCGCCGGACGCGCCATCTCGACGGTGGCCTTCGGCATTGTGGCCGCCACGGTGTTCGGCATTCCCATCGGGGTGCTGATCTCGGACGCCTTCGGGTGGCGCGCCGCATTCTGGGTGCTGTCCGCGGTGGCATTCGCCAAGGCCCTGCTGCTGCTCCTGACCTTTCCCAGCACGCGCGTCCGGGCCGACAGCGTGCGCCTGGTCACGCAGTTGCGCATCCTGCGCGATCCCATGGTGGTCAGCCACGTGTTGCTGTCGCTGCTGGTATTCACGGGCATGTTCACCGCCTACACCTACCTGGCCGACATGCTCGAGCGCCTGGGCGGTTTTGACGGCGAGACCGTAGGCTGGACGATGATGGCGTTCGGCGCGGTCGGACTGGCCGGCAACACGCTGGGCGGGCGCCTCGTGGACCGCAGCCCGCTGGGCGCCACGGCCCTTTTTTCGGCGCTGATGGCCGTGGGCCTGACGTTCGTTGCACCCGCCATGCAGTCGCATGGCCTGCTGGCGGTGGCGCTGGGAATCTGGGGCATCGCGCAGGCCGCGCTGTTCATCGTCTGCCACGTGCGGCTGATGAAGTCCGCCCCCGAAGCGCCCGCCTTTGCCGCGTCGCTGAACATCTCGGGCGCCAACATCGGCATCGGCCTGGGCGCCGTGGTGGGCGGGCACGTGATCGACCACTACGGCCTGGCGGCGCTGGGCGGCGCGGCCGCCATCATCGTGGCAGTTTCCGTGGGCCTGGCCGCGCTGATGATGGCGGCGGCGCGCGGCCGGCGGCAGTCCAAGGCGGCGTGCGCCAACGCCATCTGAGCCGGCGCCCGTGTCCTGGCCGCCACGCCGGTTCCGGCGGGCAATTGCGCGATGGCAGGCTATTGCGTTTGACAGTACAATAGAGGTTCTTGGGGCCGATCCGGATTCGACGTGGGTCGCGAAACAACTCAGGGCATGCCGAGCACCAGTACGCTCGTTAAACCACTGGAACACTACAAACGCCAACGACGAGCGTTTCGCTCTCGCCGCTTAAGCGGTGAGCCGCTGCACTGATCTGTCCTTGGGTCAGGCGGAGGAAGGCAACTTCCTAGGGGGGTAACCCTCGAACCGCAGCAGCGACATTCACAAGGAATCGGTCTGCGCTGGGGTCACACGGCTCAGATTTAGATTACGTGAATCGCTTTGGTCCGGCCTGTCGGTTGGCTAAGTCCAAAGTTAAAACCAAATAAATCGACTACGCATGTAGAACTGGTTGCGGAGGGCTTGCGGACGGGGGTTCAATTCCCCCCGGCTCCACCAAATACTCTAGCAATATCAAGCACTTAGAAAAGGCCAACCCTTAAAGTTGGCCTTTTTTTTGGGCTGTTTGGGGCTGTTCGGTCAGCTCTTTGGTCAGCTTTTAATCGCCTGCCTAATCCCCTGACCGGCTGGCGGACCGGCCAGAAACACATTTCCATATGTGTAACAATAGGGAGTTCTTGGTCGTCGCCTCTCAGTCTATGAAAAGAATTCCGCTCGAACAGGCTCTAATGGCTCTGCGCCGCCGTCCCGCGTTGGACCTCCAGAAAAGAAAACGCATGATGGCGCAACGTCGTCGGCGTGGTCTGAGCGTAGAGAGCGGAGAGAGGCGAGATTTGTTCGGACCCAGGTCGAAGGTCATCGCCCTGCTGGCTCGGCACTCATCGAGGGCGCTGACCGCGCACAAGCGAAAAATTACCGTCAAGGTTCCGCCGGTATTGTCCATACTGGACGCCCCGGAAGACGCTGTAATACTGGCCTGCTCGTTCGCACGAGCATTGCACGAGGGCAAGGCGATTCGGACTATTACGTTCCACCATCAGCAATTGCGAAAGTACGACTTGGCGGCGAACGCTCTGCTGGACATCGTGGCGTCCGAATTTGAGGCTCAGTTCAAGATCAAGCGCAGCCGAGCACGATTGCGGTTCAACGGCTTTTTACCCACGGATGCGAGTGTTCAGCGCTTTATTCGCGCAATAGGCATCATCAAACACCTTGGGGTCGAGCATGAAGCGCCCAGCAAAGCTGAGGCTAGCCATCTTGAAGTTTTTGACTCTAGGCAAAAGCACTACTCCCCGAAGAAAAAGGGGACGGGGGCCGGCAAGGTCGACTCCACCGCGCGCCGATTCGTAGATCACATCAACAAGTGTCTCAACACAACGGGGCACGAACTTACCCCAGACGGCTTGAACAGCCTTACCGAGTACATCACTGAGATCCTCAACAATGCGGAGGAACATCCGGGATTTGTCGATTGGACACTACAGGGCTATTTGGATCAAAGCGCCCCCACACCGTGGTGCGAAATCGCGATCTTCAACTTTGGCCGATCAATTGCCGAATCCCTATTGCAATTGCCTAAGCCTTGCTACACCTGGGACCAGATAGGGCCCTACGTAGATATGCATAGCGGCAAGCGCCTGTTTAGCCCTGATTGGCGCGAGCAAGACCTGATCACAGTCGTCGCATTGCAACCTGACGTCAGTTCCAAGAATGAGACGGTGACGGACACCCGGGGGCAAGGTACGGTTGACCTCATCCAGTTTTTTCAAAGAGTGTACGAAGAATGCACTAGCGCAAAAAACTGCGCAGCGGAGATGGCAATTCTGTCCGGAAGCACCTATATTAGGTTTGATGGCACTCACAAATTGGCGTCGGACGCGCCTGGCGGTCGGCGAAAGATTGCGTTCAACGCGACCAACGACTTGAACGAACGGCCAGACTCGAGCTTTGTGCGGTCGCTAGGTAAGTTACATTTCCCGGGTACAATCATCAGCATCAGGTTTCCCCTAACCTCTGCAACCTTGGTCGGGGAGAGCGAGAATGGAACAAAAAGTGATGAAGATTGACTTAGCGAACTTCGAAGGCCCGGTGTACTCCGGGCGTGAGCGAGGTGAGACCATTCGCAAGCAGATCCGGTTGGATAAGGCGGATGCTGACGCGAGTCTGCTGGTGGATGTGGTCGTTCCGCACAACGCGTACAGCGTGACGAGCTCTTTCTTCCTAGGTTTGTTCGGGCCCAGCATTGTCAATGCAGGGTCCAGAGAGCATTTCTATCGTAAGTTTCGCTTTGCGGCGCAGCCGACTATCCTCAAGCGAATGGATTCGTTTGTGGTTCGCGCGCTTCAGCGAAAGGCTCTGTTTGGTTAGCCGACGGATCACACTGCAAGCTGAAGGCGGCCGCTCGGGAGCGGCCGCTCTTGCGTGCAGCTTCGTGTTGCTGACAGTCAGTTTGCTAACCTTTTCCATTGCGGAAGCAAGCCCTCCGAAGACACTATCAACGGTCGCAGAGTCATCGTCCGCGCAGGCTTCGCCCGACCGTAGTGTCGAATCTCCCCCCGCCGAGGCAGAACACAACTCCCCCTCCGCGCAACCCGCAGCTACACCGGGCACAACCTCAACACCGAGCCCGACGTCTAAAGCGGAAGCCGGACGATCTCTAGAGACGGTTTCCACCGAGACCGAGAGCGCAAAAGGGGATACGGTAGCTGACTCCTCTGAGCCTCTCCAATCATTCGATCGAACATCCCGTTCCGTCGCCAATGAACCACCAGTGGACAGCCCAACGCGCCTTCCCGCCGCGTCCCTGAGTGATCTTGGTCGCACGACTCCCTTCAAAGTGGAGATGGTGCCTGCGGAGTCGTTCTTGGAGAAGCAAGGCGTCGCGATGCTGGCCTTGCTCGCATCTCTTGCCGGCTTCTGGTTCACGTGGTTCATGACATCGCGCTCTCGTAAACAATCCATCCACGACGAATTTTGGATGCGACAGGTGACGTATCCACGGATCGTAGAGCCGATCATTCAGTACATGGCGCAGGTCACGCAGCAATTGCCCAGCGAGGCGACCTTGGAAGAAGCATCTGCCGATGCGGATTCATTTGGCCAGGATTTTGCAGCAGAAGTCGAGGGTCTGAGGTCATCCCTGGTACTGCTCAAGGCAACGATGAGTGAGCATGTTGCCGGACAGGTCTATGACACGATGGGCACCGCGTTAGACGACATTGAAGATGCAGTGACCCGCTACTGTTTTCTGCATTCCGAACCGATATCCGAGTATCCCCCACCGCTTACTCACACATCCACTCTTCAAGCAATTCAGGCGGGCATGGGCAAGTTGGTCGGTGCATTAAGAGACTTTCAGCAAAAAGCCTGAACCATCACTTTCGCCGAGGGCAGCATGTGCAGCCACTACCAGACGCTGAAAGACGCCGAACTGCTGCTAAAGAAGTTCGGCGTGACCCGGCCGGGTGTTCTAGGCAAATACGACATGTGGCCGCGGTACCAGGGCATCTTCGTGCGTCGGCCGCCAGAGCATGACGCCGGCGACGAGGCCGTACCCGGCATCGAAGCCGTCACGGGTCGGTGGGGCCTGATATCTGGTTCCACCCGCCCAGACGCGCTGGCCGGCGCGGAGAAGCTGTCCACCTTCAACGCCCGCGACGACCGTGTCGCCAACGCCTTCACCTTCCGCAACGCCTTCCACAGCCAGGCAACGCCCAGCCGGGCGTGGCGACTATAACCCCGGCTTCGAGCAACTAGACGTTTTTTAAGACCCGTCGCGCCCCTGAAGACAACCGGCAAACACGGCGTTTTTGAATTCCGCGATTGCATCATCTTGGTCTTCTAGCGACTTGCCATCTCCGTAAGAGTGGCGATCGACCTTCCCCAATAGCCCCCTGTCTCGGCTGCAACCGTCATGACTTCTGACATAGCAGCCCCCTCTTGGCGCAACGTCATCACTTTGCCTGCCATGTCCTCAAGATCCTTGGAGTTACCAGGGTTCAGTGGACAAGAGTAGTATCTGAACCGATTGGGGATGATCCATGTCTGCGAACAAGACGCCAAGCAAAGTAAGGCGAGCATACAAGTTCATTGAAGCCCATAGCGACGAGTACAGCATTTCGGCTATGTGCCGGGTTCTTGGCGTGGCGCGTGCTGGCTACTACGCTTGGCTAAGTGATCCAATTTCTGATCGGACGCAGGAGGACGTTCGGCTTCTCCGTTTGATTCGTGCCTCTTTCACGGCGAGCCATGGCATCTACGGCGCTCCCCGCGTCTTGCAAGACTTGCGAGAACGCGGAGAGACGTGCAGTAAGCATCGAGTGGCTCGACTCATGAGAGAGAACGGCTTGCGGGCGTTGCATGGTTATCGCACAAGACATATTCCGGCACCCAAGCCATCACCACTGATCCCCAACCTGTTGCAGCGGAAATTTACCGTTTCGAAGCCCAACGAGGCCTGGGTGACAGACATCACCTACATTCGAACGTGGCAAGGATGGCTTTACTTGGCCGTAGTTATGGATCTTTTTTCCAGAAAGGTCATTGGTTGGGCCACAAAGCCAACGATCCATCGAGAATTAGTCTTAGACGCTGTGATCAAAGCCGTACGACATCGACGTCCTCGGGGCACGCTGATCCATTCAGACCAAGGCACTCAGTATGGCAGTGATGCTTGGCGGCGCTTTTGCAAGGTCAATCACCTTGAGCCGAGCATGAGTAGGCGGGGAAACTGTTGGGACAACGCTGTAGCCGAGTCCTTCTTTAGCAGCCTGAAGAAGGAACACATCAAAAGGCATATCTACTCTGATCGAGATGCTGCCCGAGTGAGCTTGGCGGAGTACATTGATGATTTCTACAATTCCGTGCGACGGCACAGCTACCTCGGCGGAGTTAGTCCGAATGAATTCGAAGCTGCACATAGCAAGCGGAAATAGGCTGTCCACTGAACCCTGGTAACTCCACCTTGCAGTGTTCTAGCGCTTCCTTACTTGGCTTCCCAAGAGCCACGCCGGATTTTGCTAAGACCACAAGCGAAAGCGCAGCGACCAAAAAAAACTTAGATCGATTCAAGCGGAAACCCTCCTATTGAACGGCTAAGTGTAGCCATCCAAACCGCTGAAAAGCGGGTTTCGGCCAGCGTGGCGAGTCAGCGCTTGCCGAAACCCATCAGCTAGGAATCCAACTTGAACAAAGAACGCCGCAAGCAGCTTGACGCCCTGCGCCAGTGCATCGAAAACCTCAAGTCTGAAGCTGAAAGCCTTAAAGACGATCTGGAACGTCAGCTGAAACCAAAAATCCTCAAGGATGCAGATCCTTGAGGATTTTTTTCGTCTGAGCCTGGCGGGCCCGCCGGCATTGCGGCGTCACTGCCGGTTGATCCAGTCTTGCGCGCCCTCGATGAACCACGGCAGATTCAAGCGTTCGCCCTCGCCGGACTGGATGGTCAGGCGCTGGCCGGACGGGTTGGAATCTGCCCCTGCCGGGGAATCCAACGGCCGGCTGCGGTAGTCCACGTTGCTGCGCGGTTGCTGCGGCGTGTCGGCGCAGGCTGCGAGGGATGCGAGGGCTGCGAGGGCTGCTCCGGCAAGGAGCAGCCGCAGCGCTGCGTGATGTGTCTTCATGGTGTGCGGGTTCCTGCTGGCGGCACAGGCCGGTGTGCCGGGCAATAAGGCCTTCCCCGTACCTTACTCGCATTGGGCTGCCCGCGTCAGCCCGCCCCCATCCGGCGGCCGAGTCGGCTCCCCGCGTCAGAACTGGTACTTCACTGTCAGCATGGCGTGGCGCGTGGGCGCGTAGATGCCGGTGTAGAACGTGGAGTCCAGACCCTGCAGGTATTTCTTGTCGAACACGTTGTTCAGGTTCAGCGTGGCCGAGACCTGGCGGTTGAAGTCGTAGCGCGCCATCAGGTTGGCGACGGCGTAGGCCGGCTGCTCGCCCTTGAGGGTCACGCCGGGCAGGGACCAGGTGGTGGCGCTGTAGTAGATGCGGCTTTGCCAGTTGACGCCGCCGCCCACGGTCAGGCGATGCCATGCGCCGGGCAGACGGTAGGTGGTCCACAGCTTGGCCATGTGGCGCGGGAAGATGGTGCGGATGGTTTCGCCCGCGCCGTCCTGGGTGATGCTGTAGCTGTAGCTCAACGCCGCCTGCCAACCGGGGGCCAGTTCGCCGTTGAGCTCGACATCCAGGCCAGACGTCTTGGCGCCGCTGACGGCGCGATAGGCCGGCTCTCGCACCGTGCCGGGCACGAACTGGCCTTCGTCCACTTCGGCCAGGTTGTCCTGGCGGATCTGGTAGAGCGCGATGGCGCTGGTCAAGCGGCCGCCGAAGTAGTCGCTCTTCAAGCCGATTTCGTAGTTGTCGCCGGTGCGCGGGTCCAGCACGTTGCCGTCGCGGTCGCGGGCGCTTTGTGGCTTGAAGATGCTGGTGTAGCTGGCGTAGACGGAATGCTGGTCGTTCAGGTCGTAGACGAGGCCGGCGTAAGGCGTGACGACGCCGCTTTCGCTCATCTCTGTGATCTTGTTGTTGCGCGCCCACTCGGGCGACGTATAGATCTGCGAGAGTTTGTAGCGGTAGTTGCTGACACGCGCCCCCAGGATGACGGCCAGATCATCCGTGGGCTTCAGGCGCAGCGCGGAGTAGACGCCTTGCTGCTTTTGCCAGCCGTCGTAGTCCATGAGCTTCTGGCCAGACACGTTCGGCTTCGGCGTGTCGTTGCCCCAGTCGTAGATGTTGACGGCACGGCCTTCGATGTCGTCATCGGCTGGCTGGTGATAGTTCTTGAACTGCGCCCAATTCATCCCCACGACGAACTCGTGCTGCCGCCCCCACAACTCGAATGGTCCGGCTGCCTGCACGTCGAAGCCGGTCTGGCGCTGGCGGGCGCTGCCCAGGCCGCCATAGAACAGCACGCCGTCGCCCGTGTTGCGCTCGACGAAACCCCAACTAGCGTCGGCCGACGAGAACTCGCGTTTACCGTGCAGGTAGTTGCCCGAGAACTTGAGCTTCCAGTCATTGGCGAACTTGTGCTCGAGATTGAGAAAGGCGTTGTAGACCTTGAGTTCGTCGGTGTTCCAGCGTGCACCCGCGTTGTCGGATGCCTTGAAATCGGTCTGCTGGCCGTCGCTGTAAAAGAGCGGGAGACCAGACGACGACTGTCCGCGCGGATCGTTGTTCTGGTAGTCGACCCCCGCCGTGAGCAGCGTGTCGGGCGTCAGGTCGGCTTCCATCACGCCGTAGAAGACCGTCTTGTTTTCCTTGTAGTAGTCGATATGGGTGTTGCCTTGCTCGTGCGCGGCAACGAAGCGGCCGCGCAACGTACCGGCCTCGTTGATGGGGCCGCCCACGTCCAGCTCGCCGCGGCCGCGGCCCCAGGTGCCGGCGCCCGCGCTGACGTAGCCCTGGAATTCACGCGTGGGCTTCTTGCGGATGAGGTTGACGGTGCCCGAAGGATCGCCTGCGCCGGTCAGCAGGCCGGTTGCACCGCGCAGGACTTCGACCCGGTCGTAGATGGCCAGGTCTGTCTGGCTCTGCGGGATGTTCTGCGACACGATGTCGGTGGCGGTCAGGACGCCATCGAACTGGTAGTTGTCGATGTTGTAGCCTCGCGAGAGGATCGAGAACCGGCCGGTGCCGATGTTTTGCACCGAGATGCCGGCGGTGCGATCAAGCAGCGCCTCGATGCTGTCGACGCCCTCGTCCTCGATGCGCTGGCGCGTCATCACGCTGATGGTTTGCGGCGTCTCGCGCTGCGTGAGCGGCAGGCCGGTGGCAAAGGACAAGGGTCCGGTCATTGCGTAGCTGTGCGACCCCTCCGTCGCGCCGACGCCGTCGGCCTGCACCGTGACGGGCGCCAGCGTCGCCACGCCGCTGCCCGGCGCCGCGCGATGCAGCACATAGCTGCCGCCTTGCGCGGGTGAAGCCGCCAGACCGGTGCCGGCCAGCAAGGCGTTCAGAGCAGCCTGAGGGGTCAGGTCGCCCGACACGCCGGGGCTGTGGCGGCCTTGCGCGAGCTCGCCAGCGCCGGCAACCAGCACGCCCGATTCACTGGCGAAGCGCGCGAGCACCGTGCCCAGCGGGCCGGCGGGAATGTCATAGTGCCGCGACGCGAGCGCGGAGGCCGGCGCAGGCGGTTGAACGATCGCGGTCTGCGCGGCGGCGTCGGGCGCCCACCCGGCCAGGACCGCCACGCCGCCCGCAATCGCCAGTTGCACGAGGCACGCCGGGCGGGTCAGGCGAAAGCCGCCTGCGAGGCGGGGAAGCGACAGGGGCGGCCAAACGGCGGCGGGGACTGAATGACGGGGCATGACGAACTTAGGTTCCGATGAGGTTTATCGACGAGCCGTGCGATTGAATTCGCTCTCATTAGGGGAATCGAACGAGAACCTCAAAAGCGGAACCGGGCGGGAGAAGTTTTTTGCAATGCGGGGGCGGGAGCCGCTGCAATGGCGGCCGCAGGGTTGAGCCAAACGTTGGCCGCCACGGGTGCGAAGGTGCGCCTCGGCAGCGCGGGGTTCACGTCAGCGGCCGGTGGGCGGGCCGCTTCTTGGCTGAATGCTGATCCACCACGGCAAGGTGCGCTGGACGCGGATCGGGAGAACCGCTTCCAGCATGGTCAGCGCCCGATCGGGGTCGGTGGCGGGATAGCTGCCAATGACTGGCAGATGCGCGATCTCTGGCGCGACGCGTATTACGCCGCCGCGATAGCGCTGCAATTCGCTGGCGACATCGGAGAGCGGCGTGTCGTTGGTCACCAGAATGCCGCGCGCCCAGGCTTCGCGAGCGGGATCGGCCGATTGCGTGGCGGCGAGCATTGCATCCGTGAAACGCGTCTGCTCGCCTGTCTGGACGACGCGGGTGCTGCCGGTGGCGGCAGTGCGGGCTTGGACGGCGCCCTTGAAGACGGCGACCAGGGTCTCGTCGCCTTCCAGCCGGACCGTGAAGCGGGTGCCAAGGGCACGGACGCGTCCTTGTGGCGTATCGACGACAAATGGCCGCGCGGGGTCGGCGGCGGTCTGTATCAAGATTTCACCGGTCAACAGGTGCAGACGGCGCAGGCCTGCGCGGTAATCCTCGTCGAATGCGCTGCCGGTACTTAGCCAGACCACCGATCCGTCGGCCAGCTCAATGCGGCGGACCTCGCCGGACGGGCTGCGGTAATCCGCAGTCCAGGCCAGCACCGCGCCCGGCAAGGGCGTGAGGCGCCAGGCCGCCAGCCCGGACAAGCCCGTGCCGGCCAGCGCAGCCAGACCCAGCAGCATCTGGCGGCGCCGCGCCATGCGGCTATTGGCGGCACAGAAGCCCTTGGCGGCCGAGTCCCGGCTGGGACTGGTCTGGACGGGCTGGAAATGGCTGCTGATGCGCTCGACGTAGCGCCACGCGGTCCGGTTTTCCTGCGCGCGATCGAGCCAGGTCTGCCAGCCCCGGCGCTCGTCGGCCGTGGCCTCGCCGGAGCGCAGCAACGCAAACCATTCTGCGGCCTGCTCCAGCGCCTGATGCGAGGGTTCGGCCGGCGGCAGCAAGCCGTTCATGCCGGCCCTCTTGCTGATTCCGAGCGCCTCATGCCGGACCGGTTCCCACGGACGCCGCCGGACGCGCCGGCGCATCGGCCACCGCGGACCGCGCTTCCAGCATCAGGCAGTGCAGCATCGCCTGGGCGACGTACTTGCGCACCATGCGGGTGGACACGCCCAGCTCCAGCGCCACTTCCTTATCCGACATTTCGCAGGCGACCGCCATGACGAACGCATTGGCGGCTTTGACCGGCATGCTGCGCAGCATGCCGTCGATTTCCAGCAGCGCCTGGATCAAGATGACCTGATGTTCGGCCGATGGCGCCAGGGCTTCGGGCCGCGCGGCCAGCTCTTGCAGCCACATTTGCTCGATCTGGCGGCGGCGCCACAGGTCGACGCACATGCCGTTGGCCATGGCGCGCAGATAGGCGCGGGCTTCGGGCGCGCTATCGAAGCGGCGGGGTTTCTGGATCAGCCGCACGAAGGCGTCGTGCGCCAGGTCCGCCGCATCGCACGAATCGCCCAGGCGGCGGCGCAGCCACCCATGCAGCCATCCGTGATGGTGGGAGTAAAGGGATTCGATCTGGGAAGACGGCGTGTCGCTGGCCACGGCGGTAGAAGGACCTCGAGCCATCCTGGGACGCCCGGAAATCTAAATAAGAATTAATCGTGATTATCCTTGCAACCGCCCCCTTTTGCAACGCAACCTCTCCGTCCGCATGAAACGGCGCCGTGGACGCGGGCGTTCATAACGGAATTTTATTGTTTCATGCTTTATCTTGCCGGCAGAAACGACCGCCCGGGTTTCGACCCCAAATTTTGGAGGAAGTGTCTCCCGCTCCTGCGGCGCGATGGCGACCACTTCGTACTCAATGGGCAAAAGACCTTCATCACCAATGGCGTGAACGCGGGCCTGGCCATCGTGCTGGCCAGCACCGATCCGGACCTGGGCGCGCGCGGGCTGTCGCTCTTCTGTGTAGCGGAAAACCTGCCCGGCTTTACGAAGGGCCGGCCGCTGCACAAGATCGGCCAGCACAGCCAGGACACCTGCGAGCTCTTTTTCAACGACGCGCGCGTACCGGCCGATTGCCTGCTGGGTCCGCTCAACCAGGCGTTCGAGATCATGACGCGCGAACTGGCGCGCGAACGCCTGGCCATTGCGCTACGCGCCGCGGCCTCGCAGGAAGGGATGCTGGACGAAGCCGCGCAATACACGCGCGATCGCAAGGTGTTTGGCCGCCGCGTGATCGACTACCAGAACACGCGCTTCAAGCTGGCGAACGCACGCGCGCAGAGCGTCATGCTGCGCGTGTTTCTGGACGATTGCCTGGCGCGCATGATGGAAGGCGAGCTGGACGCCACGACGGCGGCCATCGCCAAGCTCAATGCGACCGAGATGCAGGGCAGCATCCTGGACGACCTGCTGCAGCTGTACGGCGGGTATGGCTACATGGCGGAATACGGCATCGGCCGCGCCTGGGCCGATGCACGCGCGCTGCGCATCTTCGGGGGCACGAGCGAGGTCATGCTGGAAATCATCGGCCGCAGCTTCAATTGACGCGGCGCGCGTCAGACGCGCGCGTCCATCCAGGCCTGCATCAAGGCGTGCGCCTCAGGCGTATCGCCGATCACCCACGGGTCCAGCGCGAAAGCCACGATGCGCTTGGCGCCATAGCCGCGCGCCACTTCCCATTGCTCGTACACCCGGGGAAAGTCGGCCGGACGGGCCTTGAACGTCGAACCGTCAGTCGCGCCTGACGGCAGTTCCTCGAAGAGCTCCAGGATCAGGTCGAACGACGCACGGCGTTCCAGCAGCATGTCGTGCAGCGGCGCCAGCGCGCGCAGGTTGTCCATCCCCGCCACCCCCACGCCATCCTGGATCATGGGATGGATACCCACGTGGTCCAGAATGCGGCTCCACAGTGTCGCCAGCGACCCGTTGCCCGGCAGCCGGCTGAAATAGGTGGAGATGCAGGGCACGTTGCCGCTGGTCTCCTGCGCCGCGCGCGACAGCGCGTCCAGCCACGGCATCAGCAGCGACTGGCGCTCGGCGGACGCCCAGTTGTACTGTTCCAGCTCATACGGCAGATACCATCCGCGGAAGGCGCGGCGCTGGTTCCAGCCGGATTCGCGCATGTACGCGATGCCGCGCTCGCGCGTCTGGTCCAGGAAGGCGGCCAGCGCGGGGGTGTCGGCGCGGGCCAGCACGTCCCACCAGCGCTGGTCGTACGGCAGGCCGACGTGGATGCCCAGGCCCTGGTGCGCGGCTTCGTCGAACAGCGTGTCCAGCAGCGCGCCGGGCGCCATCCAGTCGTCTGGCCGCCCGCCTTCCAGGCCGGTCCATTGCAGGAAGATCTCGCGGCTGCCCAGCCGGCGGAAACTGCGCAGCCGCAGCCGCCAGTCGTCAGCCGTCAGGTCCGCGTGGCTGCGCCAGAGCTGCAGGAACGTGGCATTTACGGAAACCGGCGGCGAGCATGCCGCCAAGGGCGCCAGCGCGCCGAGGGCCAGCGCCTGAAACAGGCGCCGGCGCAGGGGGGACTTGAGCTGCGGATGTTCCAGAAGACTGCCCTGCCCTTATCCGCGGTTGCCGAAGATGCCCGAAAGCGAACCCAGCAGATCGGCCGGGTTGAAGGATTGGCCGGGTTGCACCGCGCCGTCAGGCGTGGCCTTGTCGACCAGTTGCGGCAGCAGGGCCGACAGGGAATCCAGCACGGCGCTCTCGTCTTGCCCCGTCTTGGCGGCCAGTTCGTTCACGACGCCGGGATCCAGCACGGCGCCGAGCTGGCTCGGGCTGACGGGCAGGTTCTGGCCCGTGCCCACCCATGACGCCACGACTTCGCCCAGTCCGCCCTTCTGGAAGCTGGCGATCAGCCCGGTCAGGCCGCCGGGGTACTTGTTCAGTTGTTCGATCAGCGCGGGCAGCAGCGAGGCCGATCCGCCTTGCTGACCGCCGCCGGCCATCGAGGCCAAAGTGTCCAATAGGCTCATTGCCGCGCTCCTGAAAAAGTCGGGAAATCAGTATAGGCCCATGAAAAGCGCGGTGTGCGTCAATGCTGTTGCCGCCGGCGACGACTTTGCAAAAGTTGTAAATCGCGCGCGTGGCCACGCGATCCGGTTCACCCTTTGGCCGGGGCCGCCGATGCCCGCAGCGCCTTCAACGCCTTCTGGCCCGCGCGCCCGTCCGGCGGCAGTCCCAGTTCGCGCTGGGCGGCCTGCAAGGCCTGGCGCGTACGGGCGCCGATCATGCCGTCGGGTTCGCCCAGGTCGTAACCCCGGGCGATCAAGAGGCGCTGCAGCTCGCGCCGCTCGGCGCGCGACAGGCCAGGATCGTCCGTCGGCCAGGCCTGCAACAGCGGACCGCCGCCCCGCAAACGGTCTGACAGATGCGCGATCGCCAGCGCGTAGCTTTCGGCCGCGTTGTACGAATACAAGGCGTCGAAATTGCGCGTGACGAGAAACGCCGGGCCGTTGCGGCCGGCCGGCAGCAGCAGCCCGGCCGGGGTGTCGCCCGCCGGCAACGCCTGCCCGTCGGCGCGCGTCACGCCCTGTCTGGCCCACGCGGACATCGGGCGTTTGTTCTTGCGGCCTGCCCCGGACGTATCCAGCCCGGCCGGCAGCTTGACCTCATAGCCCCAGACCAGCCCCGGATTCCAGCCCGCGCGCTTGAGGAAATTGGCCGTCGAGCCCAGCGCATCCGGCACGCTGTCGACCAGATCCCGGCGGCCATCGCCGTCAAAGTCCACCGCCAACCGCAGGTAGGTGGACGGCATGAACTGGGTCTGGCCGAAGGCGCCCGCCCAGGATCCGACAAGACGCTCGGGCGCGATGTGCTCGTCCTGGATGATCTTCAGCGTGGCAAAGAACTCGCCGCGGAAATACGCCTGCCGCCGGCCGTAGCACGACAGCGTGGACAGCGAGGTCAGCAACGGCCGGCCGCCCAGCGTGCGGCCGAAATTGCTTTCCACGCCCCACACCGCGGCGATGGTGGCCGGGTCCACGCCATAGCGCACCGAGGCCCGGTCCAGCTCGGCCTGCCACCGTGCCATGCCGGCCTGCCCGTCGGCCACGCGCTCGTCGTCCACCAGACCCGCCATGTAGTCCCAGATGGGCGTCTTGAATTCCGGCTGCGCGTCCAGCAGATCGATCACCGCCATGTCGGGCACAAGCTGGGCGGTATGCGTGTCGAACGTCGCGCCCGAGACGCCGGCCTTCAAGGCGGGCGCCCGCAGTGTCGACAGGCAGGCGGCAAAGGAGTCGGCGGCCAGCGCCGCAGGCGCGGGCAGGATCAGCGCGGCGGTCGTTACCGCGGCGGTCGTCACCGCGGCGGTCGTCACTGCGGCGGTCGTCACCGCGGCGCGGGCGCCGCTCAACAGGGATTTCATGCTTGGGATTCCTTGGGAGGTGCGATCGCGGCATCGCCTTGCAGGCGCCGCGTCCAGTCTTCGACTTCACCGGCACGAGCGCGCTTTTCAAACAGCGCACGCCAGTTGGGCGACAGTTCGGGCAGCGCGGCAAGCGCGTGCAGCACGCCGGGATCGAGCACCCGGCGGTTCAGGATGTCCTGCACGCGCGCCAGCGTCCATTGCGGATGCAGCCGCTCCGCAAGCGTGAGGGTGTCGCCAGCGGACAGCCAGCCCGTCTGCAGCACGCGGTAATACCAGCCCGTCATGCCGCTGGCCTGAACCTGCGCGGCCATGCCCTTGTGCTGAAACCGGTGATCCAGTTTCCAGCATGGCTGGCGGGCCTGCGACACCTGGATCAGCGCCGTGCCCGCGCGATAGATGTCGCCCACGCATACGTCGCTTTCGGTCAGGCCGGTCGTGGAAAGATTTTCGCCGAAGGCGCCGGGCGCACGCAGCACGGCGCGTTCGCCCAGCGCCTGGCGCCATGCGGGATAGTGGTCGCGCGCATAGTGATGCAACGCCTTTTCCGGGCCGCCATGAAAGCGCCGGTCCGCCTGTTCGTCCCCGTCCAGCCCTTCCAGGCCCAGCCAGCGCCGTTCGGCAACCGGCTGCTTGTCGATGCCGCTGTCGCGCCCCGAGTCGCCCAGCGGCCGCACCGCGCCCGTCAGCAGGGCGTCGATCGTGATGTTCATTTTTCCGTCTTCCAATCAGCCGGCCTGCAGCGCGGCAAGCTCGTCGTCGTCGAATCCGGCGGCGCGCCGCGCCTCCAGGTTGAAGGGGCCACGCAGGCGGGGCGCCTGGTAGCGCGCCGCCAGTTCGGCGTAGCAGGCGACCGGCTCCTTGCCCGCCAGCGCGCACTGCTGCTTGTACCAATGGTTGCCGATCGCGACATGGCCGATTTCGTCGCGCAGGATGATGTCCACGATGGCCGCGCTTTGCGCATCCCCCGCGCCCGCCAGCTTGTTCCGGATCATGGGCGAGGCATCCAGGCCGCGCGCCTCGAGCGTGCGCGGCACTAGCGCCAGGCGCGCGAGCAGGTCGTCCCGCGTGCGCTCGGCCATGTCCCATAAGCCGTTATGCGCGGGGAAGTCGCCATAGGCGAATCCCAGCGCGTCCAGCCGCTGGCGCAGCAGGTCGAAATGCAGCGCCTCTTCGCGCGCCACGCGCAGCCAGTCGCGGTAGAAGGCCTCGGGCATGCCGGCAAAACGCCACATGATGTCCAGCGCCAGGTTCACGGCGTTGAACTCGATGTGGGCCAGCGCGTGCAAGAGCGCCGCGCGGCCCTCCTGCGTGGCCATGGAACGCTGGCTGACCTGGGCCGGCGGGACGAGTTCGGGCCGCGGCGGGCGGCCAGGCAACCCCGCGGCCGGCGCAAAGACGCGTGCGCAATCGAGCCGCGCATCGTCGGCAATGGCGCGCACGCGCGCCAGCTTCTCGGGCCATGCCGTGGCGGCCAGCGCCGCCAGCGCCTGCGCGCGGATGCAACGCGCATCGTCCTCCTGCCCGCCGGGGGCCGTCTTGCTGCTGTCCATGTTGCCGTCGTTCCCGGGCGCCGCCTGGGCGCCTCAAATCCCTGTCATTGCCATGGCTTGCACGCCAGGCATTGCCGAAGACTTTATCATTCGCGGATGGATCCCTTGCGCCTTACCTTGGAAACCGATCTGTCCCGCATCGACGCCCGCCAATGGGACGCGCTGGCCGGGGATCAGCCCTTTCTGCGCCACGCCTTTCTGCTGGCGCTGCACGAGACCGGCTGCGCATCGCGCCAGACGGGCTGGGCGCCGCATTTCATGGCGTTGTGGCGGGACGATGTGCTGGCCGGGGCCGTGCCGCTTTACCTGAAGTCGCATTCGCGCGGCGAGTATGTGTTCGACTACGCGTGGGCCGACGCCTTTCAGCGGCAC
This sequence comes from Achromobacter sp. SLBN-14, assembly GCF_006715415.1. NCBI lineage: Bacteria > Pseudomonadati > Pseudomonadota > Betaproteobacteria > Burkholderiales > Alcaligenaceae > Achromobacter > Achromobacter sp. SLBN-14. Next base: position 830,346 of record NZ_VFNE01000001.1, read on the forward strand.
GGCATGCGCTACTACCCGAAGCTGTTGTCGGCCATCCCGTTCACGCCGGTCACCGGCCCGCGGCTGTTGGCGGCCAACGACGAAGACCGCGCCACGCTGGTGCGCGGGCTGGTCGCGTTTGCCGAAGAGGTCAACGTGTCGTCGCTGCACCTGCTGTTCCCGATCGACGCCGACGTGCGCGCGTTGCGGGAAGCCGGCTTCATGATCCGCGAGAGCGTGCAGTTTCACTGGACCAATGCGGGCTATGCCGACTTCGACGCGTTCCTGTCCGCCATGAGCCACGACAAGCGCAAGAAGATCCGCCAGGACCGCAAGAAGGTCGCGGCGGCGGGCCTCGCTTTCCGCTGGCTGCGCGGCGGCGAAATTGGCGTGGAGGAACTGGATTTCTTCTACAGCTGCTACTGCCGCACCTACTTCAACCACGGCAACCCGCCCTACCTGAGCCGCGAGTTCTTCGAGCAGGCTCATCGCGACCAGCCCGACGCCTTCGTGCTGATCCTGGCCGAACGCGACGGCGATCCGGTGGCGTGCGCCCTGAATCTGGCGGGCGGCGACGCCCTGTACGGGCGCTACTGGGGCGCGACGGAATACGTGCCGGGACTGCATTTCGAGACGTGCTACATGCAGTCGATCGCGTATTGCATCGCGCATGGCATTGCGCGCTTCGAAGGCGGCGCGCAGGGCGAACACAAGATGGCGCGCGGGCTGCTGCCTACGCCGACGTGGTCAGCGCACTGGGTGGCGCACCCCGGTTTTGCCGAGGCGATCCAGAACTTCCTGGACGAGGAAACCGCGGCAGTGACGGATTATCTGGGGGAACTGGAATCGCACACGCCGTTCAAGGGCACGGGTATCTGACACCGACTTGGAAAGCCCGCCGGAACCGTCAGAGAAACCGGTCCAGCAGCTTGCGGCTGTGCTTGTCCAGCGACTGGATGTCGCGCACCAGGTAGAAGATGCCGTGGTTGTCGGCGATGAGCAGCGTCTGCGCGGACAGGCGGCGGATGTCTTCTTCGCCGCGCAGCGTGAACGAGGTCGCGCCGCGGTCGGTCTCGACCTTCCAGACGCTGGGCGTGGCGTAGGTGGACACGCTGGTCAGCTTGCGGATCTCGGGCATGAACTCGCGGCTGGCGAGTTCTTCTTCGATCAGGGCGCGCGGCTCGGCGGGGACGTCGGACAGGTGTTCGATCCACAGCAGCTCGTGCCCGTCGCTGGTCACCAGCGACAGGCCGCGGCCCGCCTCGCTGATCGGGAAGGCGCGCACTGGCAGGACGCCTTCATGCGATTCGCCGTCGGCGGACTGGAACTCCAGGCGGCCAAAGGCGTTGCGGCGCAATTGAAAGAACGGCAAGGTCATGGCGAGGTTATTCCGTTTCCGCGTCAGGCCACGGCGGCCATGTCTTCGCTGCCCGACGCCTGGGCGTCGGCTTCCGCCTGGCGCGCCTGCGCCTGATAGAGGCGGTAGTAGGCGCCCTCGCGGGCCATCAATTCTTCGTGCGGGCCCTGCTCCACGATCTGGCCGCGGTCCAGGACCACCAGGCGGTCGGCCTTGCGCAGCGTGCTCAGGCGGTGCGCGATCGCAATCGTGGTGCGGCCGCGCACCAGGTTGTCCAGGGCCTTCTGAATCTCTTTCTCGGTCGTGGTGTCCACCGACGACGTCGCTTCGTCCAGGATCAGGATGCGCGGGTCGATCAACAGCGCGCGCGCGATCGAGATGCGCTGGCGTTCGCCGCCCGACAAGGCCTGACCGCGTTCGCCCACCAGCGAGTCGTAGCCATGCGGCAGGCGCAGGATGAACTCGTGCGCATGCGCGGCGCGCGCCGCGGCCACGATCTCGTCACGGGTGGCGTCAGGCCGGCCGTAGGCGATGTTCTCGGCAATGGTGCCAAAGAACAGGAACGGCTCCTGCAGCACCAGCCCGATATTGCGGCGGTAGTCGGCCACGCGGACCGAACGGATGTCGGCGCCATCGACCAGCACCGCGCCTTCGGATACGTCGTAGAAGCGGCAGATCAGGTTGATCAGCGTGCTCTTGCCGGAACCGCTGTGTCCAACCAGCCCGATCATTTCGCCCGGCGCGATAGTCAGGTTCAGCCCGCGGATGACCTGGCGGTTGCCATAGCGAAAACCGACGTCGCGCAGCTCGATGCGGCCATTGATGTGCGGCAGCTTGGCGGGGTTTTGCGGCTCGGGCACGCTGGACACATGGTCCAGGATGTCGAAGATGCGCTTGGCGCCGGCAGCGGCCTTTTGCGTGACCGACACGATGCGGCTCATGGAATCCAGGCGCATGTAGAAACGCCCGATATACGCCAGGAACGCGGCCAGCACGCCCACGGTGATCTGCTTTTGCGAGACCTGCCAGATGCCGAAGATCCACACCACCAGCAAACCGACTTCGGTCAGCAGCGTGACGGTGGGCGAGAACAGCGACCACGTGGTGTTGACGCGATCGTTGACTTCCAGGTTGCGGTTGTTGGCTTCGCGAAAGCGCGCGACCTCGCGTTTTTCCTGCGCAAACGCCTTGACCACGCGAATGCCGGGAATGGTGTCGGCCAGCACGTTGGTGATCTCGGACCAGATGCGGTCGACTTTTTCGAAGCCGTGGCGCAGGCGGTCGCGCACGGCATGGATCATCCAGATGATGAACGGCAGCGGCACCAGCGTGACCAGCGCAAGCCACGGATTGATGCTGATCAGGATGACCGCCGTCATCGCGATCATGAGGATGTCGGTGGCGAAGTCCAAGAGGTGCAGCGACAGGAACACGCAGATGCGGTCGGTTTCGCTGCCGATGCGCGAAATCAGGTCGCCGGTGCGCTTTCCGCCGAAATACTCAAGCGAAAGCTGCTGCAAGTGCGCATAAGTGGTGGTGCGCAGATCGGCCCCGATACGTTCGCTGACCCACGCCAGAATATACGTGCGCGCCCAGCCCAGCCCCCACGCCAGGATCGCCGATCCCAGCAGACCGCCCAAATACAGGCGCACCAGGCTGTAATCGATGGGTGCGCCGTTTTGGAACGGGATCAGCACGTCGTCCATCAAGGGCATTGTCAGGTACGGCGGCACCAGCGTGGCCGCGGTGCCCAGCACTGTCAGCAGAAAGCCTGCAAACAGCGGGCCGCGATAGGGCCGCGCAAACCGCCACAGCCGCAGCAGCGCCCAGGTGGTCGACGGCGCGGCCTGTTCCTGGTTGCAGGTCGGACATTCTTCCTCGCCCGCAGGAATGACGTTATTACAGATGGTGCAGGTGCGCTCTTCCAGCGCTTCGGCCTGTTTGCCCGACAAACGGATGGACTGCTGGGTTTCAAACTGCGCCAAAAGCCGCAACGCCGCGGGATTGCACGCCAGCGTGAACCGCCAGACGGCAAGGCGCGCGCTGTCGTCATGCAGTTCCAGCACGGCGGCGCCGGCATGGTCGCTGAGGGATAGCTTCAGTTGGGGGCCATATGGCCAGGATTCCCAACCGGAATCGTCGGGAAGGCGGGCGATCAGCCGTTTATCGGTGACGGCGACCAGCCCCGGCTGGAACTTCAAGCGCTGATCGAGGTCTATTTCGACCCAGGCCAGAAGGGTTTCGTCATCCGCCAGTTCGGTGCGGATTTCATCCCGCCAGCGGGCAGGAAATGCGTCGGCAAGGCCGGAAAGCAGGTTTGGTTTTTTCATTGGAACGCATACCGGGCCAGGACTCTGCCCTACTAGGCGGCAACCGGTTTGACGCCAGGGGCGGCAAACGTGTCCCTTCCTTACAACACAACGAGTTCACGCCATGAAGGCGTCGTATAGTATCAGCCGATTTTTCTAATTAGGAACATCTGGGATCCCCCACTCGTTGGCATTATTCTTAAGGCGCAACCCCAATAAAATCGCGGTCTTGCATAGGGGCGTCCGCGCGTGCCAACCTGCTTCTCGAGCGAATTAAAACATGAAAAAGAAAGACATTGAATTTATCGATGTCGTGGCTTTGCGCGGCCCGAACATTTGGACGTATCGTCCGGTCCTTGAAGCATGGGTGGATATCGGCGAACTGGAGGACTACCCCTCCAACACGATTCCCGGATTTTATGAGCGCCTGACCGAATGGTTGCCGACCCTGATCGAGCACCGGTGCAGCCCCGGCGTGCGAGGCGGCTTCCTGGCCCGCCTGAAAGAAGGCACCTGGCCCGGCCACATTCTCGAGCACGTCACGCTTGAACTGCAGAACCTGGCGGGCCTGCGCGGCGGCTTCGGCAAGGCGCGCGAAACCTCCAAGCGCGGCGTCTATAAAGTCGTGGTGCGCGCCTGGCAGGAACAGGTCACCCGCACCGCGCTGAACGAAGCGCGCGACCTCGTCATGGCCGCCATCGAGGACCGCCCGTTCGACGTGTCCGCCACCGTCGCCAAGCTGCGCAGCCTGGTCGACCGCCACTGCCTCGGCCCCAGCACCGCGTGCATCGTGGATGCGGCCGACGACCGCGACATTCCGTATATCCGCCTTTTTGAGGGCAACCTCGTCCAATTCGGCTACGGCTCGGCGCAGCGCCGCATCTGGACGGCCGAGACCGATCGCACCAGCGCCATCGCCGAGGGCATCTCGCGCGACAAGGACCTGACCAAGGAACTGCTGTCGACCTGCGGCGTGCCGGTGCCCGAAGGGCGCCTGGTCGACAGCGAGGAAGACGCCTGGGACGCCGCCGAAGACATCGGCCTGCCCGTGGTGGTCAAGCCCTACGACGGCAACCATGGCCGCGGCGTCTTCACCAACCTGACGACCCGCGAGGAAGTGGTGTCGGCCTACCGCGTCGCCGTGGATGAAGGCAGCGGCGTCATCGTCGAACGCTTTGTGCTGGGCAACGAACACCGCCTGCTGGTGGTGGGCAACCGCATGGTCGCCGCTGCTGCCGGCGAACCGGCGTGGGTCACGGGCGACGGCAAGTCCACGGTCACCGAACTCATCGACAGCCAGATCAACACCGACCCGCGCCGCGGCCGCACCGAGAACCATCCGCTCAATTTTGTGCGCCTGGATTCCGCCGCCCGGCTGGAAATCGCGCGCCAGGGCCTGACCGAAGACAGCGTTCCGCCCGACGGCCAGCGCGTGCTGGTGCAGCGCAGCGGCAACGTCGCATTCGACGTGACCGACCGCGTTCACCCCAGCGTCGCGGCCACCGTGACGCTCGCGGCACGCATCGTCGGCCTGGACATTGCCGGTGTGGACCTGGTGGCCGAAGACATCACGCGCCCCCTGGACGAACAGCGCGGCGCCATCGTCGAAGTCAACGCCGGCCCGGGTCTCCTGATGCACCTGAAGCCCGCCGACGGCGCGCCGCGCCCCGTGGGCCGCGCCATCGTCGATCACCTCTTCCCCGAGGGCGAGGCTGGCCGCATTCCGATCGTCGGCGTGACCGGCACCAACGGCAAGACCGTCGTCGCCCGCCTGGTGGCGCGCCTCTTGCACCTGTCGGGCAAGCGCACGGGCCTGGCGTGCAGCGAAGGCCTGTATCTGGACCGCCGCCTGGTGCAAAAGGGCGACCGCGCCGACTACGCGTCGGGCACGCGCCTTCTGATGAACCGCAACGTGGACGCTGCCGTCATCGAGAACGACAGCGGCGTGATCCTGGGCCAAGGCCTGGCCTACGACCGCTGCCAGGTCGGCGTCGTCACCAACATCGATGACGGCGACCATCTGGGCGACTACGACATCAACGAGACCGAGCGCCTGTTCAACGTGTTCCGCACGCAGGTCGACGTCGTCCTGCCCGATGGCGTGGCCGTGCTGAATGCACGCGATCCGCGCGTGGTCGAAATGGCCGAGCTCTGCGACGGTTCCGTGATCTTCTTTGGCATCGACCCCGCCCTGCCCGCCATCGTGCAGCATCTGGCCCAGGACGGGCGCGCGGTGTTCGTGCGCGACGGCAGCATCGTGCTGGCCCGAGGCAGCCATGAGGAACGCCTGGCCGACGTCGCCGCCATTCCGCTGACGCACGGCGGCCGCGTGGCCTTCCAGGTCGAGAACGTGCTGGCGGCCGTGGGTTCGGCCTGGGCGCTGGACATTCCCGTTGAATTGATCCGCGCCGGCATCGAGACCTTCGACATCGATCAGGCCGATGCCCCGTGGCAGTTCACGCTGTTCGAGCGCAATGGCGCGACCGTCGTCGTGGACGACGTGCATAACGCGTCGGCGCTGCGCCCGCTGATCGCCGCCATCGACCAGTTTCCTTCCGGCAAGCGCGCCGCGGTCTACTCGGCCGGCGCGGACCGCCGCGACGCGGACCTGATCGACCAAGGCAAGCTGCTCGGCGACGCATTCGACCGCGTGGTCCTCTACGACGACACGACCGTGCGCAGCAAGCGTCCCGAGGGCGAGGCGCGCGCGCTGCTGCGCCACGGCCTGGCGCAGGGCAGCCGCGTCAAGGACATCCAGGAAGAGCCTGACCACGGCAAGGCCATCGCCAGCGTGCTCGATGGCATCGGAAGCGGCGACTTCGCCCTGCTGCAGTCCGACGAGGCGTTCTCCGGCCCGACCATCGACCTGGTCCGCCGCTGGATCCAACAACACTGACACTATTGCGCTCGCGTCCGCCCCCCGTGGCGGACGCGCGCCAGACGACAGGAAACCCTGCCATGGAAGTCTCCCGTATCCGAGCATTGCGCGGCCCCAACCTGTGGAGCAAGAACACCGCCATCGAGGCCATCGTGTCTTGCGGCGATGCCGAATGCTCCATCGATAACCTGCCCGAGTTCGAAGCCCGCCTGCGCGCGCGCCTGCCGCAGACCGGATTGCTGCGTCCCGAAGGCCATCAGGGCGCGGTGTCGATCGCGCACGTGCTGCAGATCGTCGCGCTGACGATGCAGGCGCACGCCGGCTGCCCCGTCACGTTCGGCCGCACCGCCTCCACCATCGAGCCCGGCGTGTTCCAGGTGGTGGTCGAATACAGCGAAGAAGAAGTCGGCAAGCTGGCCATGGAACTGGCCCAGGACCTCGTGCGCGCGGCGCTCGATGACACGCCGTTCGACATCGCCGACGCCTTGAAGCGCCTGCGCGAACTGGACGAAGACGTCCGCCTGGGGCCCAGCACCGGCTCCATCGTGAACGCCGCCACGGCGCGCAACATCCCGTACCGCCGCCTGACGCAAGGCAGCATGGTGCAGTTCGGCTGGGGCAGCAAGCAACGCCGCATCCAGGCCGCGGAAACCGACCTGACCAGCGCCATCTCGGAATCCATCGCGCAGGACAAGGACCTGACTAAGATGCTGCTGGACGCCGCCGGCGTGCCGGTGCCGATGGGCCGTTCCGTGACCAGCGCCGAAGAGGCCTGGGAAGCGGCGCAGGAACTGGGCGGTCCGGTCGTGGTCAAGCCGCGCGACGGCAGCCAGGGCCGCGGCGTCGCAGTCAACATCGAGACCCGCGAGCGCGTGATCCAGGCCTTTGAAGTGGCCGAGGAAATCAGTTCCGAGGTCATCGTCGAACGCTACATTCCCGGCCACGATTTCCGCCTGCTGGTGGTCGGCGGCGCGCTGGTGGCGGCCTCGCGCCGCGATCCTCCGCAAGTCACGGGCGACGGCCAGCACACGATCCGCCAACTGGTCGACCAGGTCAACGCCGACCCCTTGCGCGGCGATGGCCACGCCACGTCGCTGACCAAGATCCGCTTTGACGACATCGCCCTGGCGACGCTGAAAAAACAAGGCTTTGACGCCGATTCCGTGCCGCCCGCCGGCACGCTGATCTTCCTGCGCAACAACGCCAACCTCAGCACGGGCGGCTCGGCCACCGACGTGACCGACGAGGTCCATCCCGAAATGGCGGCGCGCGCGGTGTCCGCGGCCCGCATGATCGGCCTGGACATCTGCGGCGTGGACGTGGTGGCCGAGACCGTGCACTACCCGCTCGAAGAGCAGCACGGCGGCGTGGTCGAGGTCAACGCCGCGCCCGGCCTGCGCATGCACCTGAACCCCTCGTTCGGCAAGGGCCGCGCGGTGGGCGAAGCCATCATCGCCAACATGTTCGCGGACGGCGAGGACGGCCGCATCCCGGTTGTGGCCGTCGCGGGCACCAACGGCAAGACCACCACGGTGCGCCTGACCGCGCATCTGCTGGGCGTGGCCGGCAACCGCGTGGGGATGACGAACTCCGACGGCGTGTACGTGGACAACCTGCGCATCGACACCGGCGACTGCAGCGGCCCGCGCAGCGCGCGCAGCGTGCTGATGCACCCGGACGTGGACGCCGCCGTGTTCGAAACCGCGCGCGGCGGCATCCTGCGCGAAGGCCTGGCGTTCGACCGCTGCAACGTCGCGATCGTCACCAACATCGGCATGGGCGATCACCTGGGACTGGGCTACATCAGCACGGTCGAGGACTTGGCCGTGGTCAAGCGCGTGATCGTCCAGCATGTGCATCCGAGCGGCATGGCGGTTCTGAACGCGGCCGATCCGATCGTGGCCGAAATGGCGTCGAGCTGCCCGGGCGCGATCACCTACTTTGCCGAAGACCGCAATCATCCCGTGCTGGCCACGCACCGGGCCCAGGGCCTGCGGTCGGTGTACCGCGATGGCGATGCCATCGTCGCGGCACAGGGCGCCGACGAAGTGCGCTTCCCGCTGGCCGATATTCCGCTCACCCGCAACGGCACGATCACCTTCCAGGTCGAGAACGCGATGGCGTCGATTGCTGCGGCATGGGCGCTGAACCTGGGCTGGGACGTGGTTCGCCGCGGCCTGGCCACGTTCGTCAACGATGCGCAGACGGCGCCGGGCCGCTTCAACGTGTTCGATTACCGCGGCGCGACCGTGATCGCCGACTACGGCCACAACCCCGACGCCATCCAGGCGCTGGTGCGCGCGGTGGACGCCATGCCGGCCAAGCGCCGCTCGGTCGTCATCAGCGGCGCGGGCGACCGCCGCGACGAAGACATCCGCATGCAGACCGAGATCCTGGGCGCCGCCTTCGACGACGTGCTGCTCTACCAGGATCAATGCCAACGCGGCCGCGAGGACGGCGAGGTGCTGGCCTTGCTGCAGCAGGGCCTGGTGGGCGCCAGCCGCACCACGCACATCGACGAGATTCACGGCGAGTTCCTGGCCATCGACACGGCGCTGTCGCGTCTGAACCCGGGCGATCTGTGCCTGATCCTGGTGGATCAGGTGGAAGAAGCGCTGGCGCACATCGCCCAGCGCATCGCGCAGCCCTGACCGGGTCGTGCGACGAAGACGGGGCGCTCAGGCGCCCCGTTTTTTTTGTCCAGCGCCGCGTCAGCCGTGCGGCGCCACCACCGGCGCCGAGGCCTGATACCTGTCGGTCACATGGGTGCATCCCACCGCAGCCATGGCGCCCAGCGCCAGCAAGATCGCGCTGCAAAGTCGTTTCGTCATGCGGGCTTTCTCCCTTCGGATGTGTCGAACCGCCAGCCGGTTCCCCGTGGACTATACCGGCCCGCCGACCGCCCGGCCACCCGCGCCATTGCTGGCGTTCGAGCGGATCGGTTACCAGCCGCGCTCAAAAGGGGTCAAATCGTTGCTCAAATGTAACTCGCCCCTATCGCTCCCGGGACGCGATTTCTCGAATCAAACACGGGGCTTTTTCCACATTGGCGCAGTTACATTTCTCCACAGCGTCGTTTGACAGCCCCAGGGGCCGACTCGTAGCTTAGAACCTAGCTGATCAGTACCCAACACACCGCGTCACGGCAGCTTCATAGGCCATGAACCTGCCGCCGCACGTAACCAGAGAGAGGTCACCATGAACAACGACATCATCGCCGGAAAGTGGAAGCAACTGACGGGCAAGGCCAAGGCGGCTTGGGGTGAACTCACCGACGACGAGCTGACCCGCACCGAGGGCAATGCCGAACGCCTGGCTGGTCTGATCCAGGAGCGCTACGGCAAGACCAAGGACGAGGCGCAAAAGGAAGTCCGGGATTTCTTCGACCGTAATCCCTGATCTACATAAACACCAGGAGAAGCTGTCATGTTGCATTACGCCGTAGTTTTCTTCGTCATCGCGATCATCGCGGCTGTCCTGGGTTTCGGCGGCATCGCCGCCGGCGCCGCGGGGATTGCCAAGATCCTGTTCTTCGTCTTTCTGGTTCTGGCACTGCTGTCCATTCTGGGCGGCGCCTTCCGCAAGAAATAGAACGAGCACCTGAACGTTTTTAGTTAGTCATTGCGTCTCGAACGCGCTGAACACCAATAAAAAGGAGCATTACTATGGAAATTCGCAAGCTGATCGCCGCCGCCGCACTGGGTACGGGCGCTGTCTTCACTTCCATGGCTTTTGCCGCCGACGACGGCAAGCCGAAACAGTCCGTGGGTGAATACGCGTCCGACGCCACCGTGACCACCAAGGTCAAGGCCGCCTTCGTGGCCGACAAGCAGCTGAGCGCCCTGGAAATCGCTGTTGAAACCAACAACGGCGTTGCCACGCTGACCGGCACGGTCGGTACCGCTGCCGAAGCGGATCATGCCGCGACGGTTGCCCGTGGCGTCGAGGGTGTGAAGCAGGTCAAGAACAACATCAAGGTTGATCCGGCCAAGAACCGCAAGTAATCAGGCATCGAACTTTCGACGCCGGATTTGAAACCGGCGCCTGTGCAAACACAGGCGCCGTTTTCACGTTCGCAATCTGGAAAGCGCTGGTGTTACAGCGTGACGGTCCCGCGGCCGATTTCCCGGGCGCGCCCGCCGACCAGGATGCGGCCGTCTGCCGGGACATCCAGAAGCAGGCGGCACGGACGACCGGTCTGGTCGCCCTGCTCGACCAGCACGCTGGCAGGCTGCGCCGCCTTGCGATGCAGCAACCAGCCGCCCAGGTTGGCGCAGGCCGAACCGGTGCCGGGGTCTTCGTTGATGCCGCCGCCGGGCTTGGCATAGAAGTAGCGGGACACCACCACCTGCCGCCCCGACTGAACATTGCCTTTGTCGAAGGCGAACAGATACATCGTCTTGCGCCCCAGCGCGCTGGCCTGCCAGCGGTTCAGCAGCGACACGTCCGGGACCGCGCGCCGCACTGCATCCACATTGGCAACCGGCACGAGCAACTGGTCCGCGCCGGTGTCGACCCAGATCGGGTCGGCTGCCAGGTCCTCCTCCGACAGTCCCATCAGTTCCGCGATGCCCGCGCGGTCCAACGCCGGCGTGGCCGTGCGCACGCCGTCCGGACAAGGCGCGGTGAAGGTCCATGCATCGCCCTGGGCAGTCATGGGCACGACGCCCGCCTGAAACTCCAGCGTCACCGCGTCTTCGGCCTGCCGCAGGTCACGCACGACCTGCGCGGTGCCGATGGCCGGATGCCCGGCAAACTTCATTTCAAAGCCCGGCGTGAAGACGCGCACGCGCGCGTCGGCCCGCTCCGACGGCAGGATGAACGTGGTTTCGGACAGATTGAATTGCGCCGCGAGATTGAGCATGGTGGCGTCGTCCATGCCGCGGGCGTCTTCAAAGACACAGAGCTGATTGCCGCTGAACGTCGAATCGGCAAAGACGTTGAGAAGTCGGAACGCGTAAGAAACCATGGCGAAGATCTGAAAGGGATGACGCCGGCAACGCCGGCGCGGTCCCCAACTTTATCGCAGCGCTGGCACGACCGCTTACCAGACCGCGAAGAACAGCACCCACGCGATGCAGAACGGCACCAGACCTGCCGCCAGCACCAGGCCCGCGCCGATCTTGCGCGCCATGCCAACCGGACGCGCGTTCAGCAGGCGGGCGTAGAGACGCAGCGTCCACAGCACCGCCAGCGTCAGCAGCGTGAACCGGACCGGCGTCGCCCATGCCGCCCGCACGCCTTCATGCTTGAGCAACGTGATCGTCGTGGCGGACAGGCCCAGGAACACGCCAATGCCGGCCGACGGGATCAGCGCCTGCGCCAGCTTGTGCAAGCCCGCCCGCCCCCAGCGCGATACGGGTGCATGGGCAGCATGGGAATTAAGGGGCGCCTGCGGCACGGGTGCGGCGGGCGCAATGCGGTCCGCAATCCACAGCGACAGGAAGGTCGCGCCGCCCACGCACACCGTGGCGCCGACGACAAAAAGCAGGATGCCGGCGCCGTCCAGCCACGAGAAGCTGTCGTTCACGTCGGGGTAATGGGTCAGGATGAACCACGGCGCGTTGTCCATCAGCGGCCACAGGATGTCGTGCTCGACCAGCCACGTCGCGGCCCACTGCTTGGCCGTCACGAACCAGGGGCTGGCGCTCCAGAGGAACGCGCCGATCGCAATGCCCATCAGGCCGAAGCACAGCAACGCCGTTTGCCACGGATCGCCATCGGCCACGTGAACGATCTCTTCCTCGGGCGAGCGCGGCGTGAGCGCGATGGCGCCGCGATAGCCGCTGCAGCGGCCACAGACGTGGCAATCGCCCGCGCCCTTCATGTGGCGCAGCGGCACCAGCGGCGCACAGTTGATGGGTTCGATGCGGATGACCGGATGGCGCCACTTTTCTTCGTCGACCTTGAAGTGCCACGGCGCCAGCTTGGCCAGAAGATTGAACACGCCATTGACCGGGCACAGGTACTTGCACCACACGCGCTTGCTGCGGCCGTAACGCCAGCCGACGATCATGGCCGCCACCGTGGAGCCGCCCAGCACGGCCAGCACCGCCAGCGGATACTGGTAGACGCTGACGAGCTGCCCGTAGATGGTCGTCAACGCGAAGGCCACGAACGGCCAGCCGCCCCAGCGCATCCACTTCGGAATGGCGCGGCCCTGGCCGCGCTCGCTAGCCCATTCGGTCAGCATGCCTTCCGGACAGAGCCAGCCGCACCAGGCGCGTCCCAGGATCGGCATGGAGATCAGCACGAACGGCCACCACACGCCCCAGAACGCAAACTGCGCCACGACGGTCAGGTTGTTGAACACCGACGCCGCGTTGTCGGGCAGCGGCAGCAGCGCCGGCACGATCAGCAGGAACGCGTACAACGCAACAATGCCCCACTGCAGCTTGCGCAACAGCGGGGCATGGTCACGGAGGAAGTCGGCGATGCGGGAGGTTGCCCTCCCGAGTGCAGCAGCCATGGTCAAACCTTCAAATATTCAGTCCGGAAAAAACCGGAATCAGGATGCTCCCCGGGCGGCGGCCACGGGTGCGGGCCGTCCGCCCGCCCAGCGCAGGAGCGCCCAGACGATGATCCAGTAAGCCACCCACAGCAGCACCGAAGTCAGCGCCGGCAGTGCGCGGTAACCCGCGAAGTCGGCCAGCACCTTGCCCACGCCCGTGCTGTCGCTGAGCAGCCAGGAACTGTCCCACACCGGGTCCACGAGGGTCGGCAGGACATCCAGGGAAATCAGGTGATCCAGCCCGCCCACCAGCAGCGAGCCGGCCAGGAGCAGCAGCAGGATTTCGGTCACGAAGAAGAAGCGGCGCCACGTGATGAGCTTGCCGCCCAGTTGCAGCAGCCAGAACGTCAGCAGCGCCACGGCGAAACCCGCCACGCCGGCGACGGCCAGCATGAGCATGTCGCTGCCGCCCTCGCCCGCCGACACCGTGCCGTACAGGAACACGACGGTCTCGCTGCCTTCGCGGGCGACGGCGATGGCAACCAGCACCAGGAGGCCCCACCAGCTGTCATTCGCCACGGAGGCGCGCGCCCCGCTTTCGAGCTCGCCCTTGAGCGTGCGGCCGTGCTTTTTCATCCACACGACCATCTGCACCACCAGCGCGCATGCCGCCAGCGACATGATGGCCTGGAACCATTCCTGGCCTTCATCGCTGAGCCAGGAGGACACGCCCAGCAGCACGAGCGCCAGCGCGACGGCCAGCGCCAGCCCGGCCGCGACGCCGCCCCACAGGTAGGGCAGGCCGCGCTTGCCTTCCGGCGTGGCGCGCAGCCACGTGTACAGGATGCCCACCACGAGCAGGGCTTCGACGCTTTCGCGCCAGACGATGAAAAGTACCTGTTCCATGCTTTGGTGCCGCGTTATTCCTTGGGCTTGACGACCAAGGTGCCTTTCACGCTCTGGTGAAAGTCGTCAAAAAAGGGATACTCGCCCGGACGCGAGATGGTGATGACCACGAAGGATTTCACCCCCGGTCCCAGGACTTTTTCCTTGCGCAGCGGAATGCTTTCGAATTCCACCGGCTCATTGCTTTCATTGATGAGTTCGATCTTGAAGCGGCCCGCCGGGACCTCGAGCGTGGCGGGCTCGAACGTGCCGTCGGGCTTGAACCGCAAGGTGAACGTGGGCAGCTCGTCCGCCTGCGCGGGCGCCATGCCCGCCACGCCGGCCAGGCCGATCAGCATTGCGGCAAGTACGCGAAGCAGGCGGCGCACGATCAGTAACCGCCCTTCTTGCCGGTGCCGGCGTACACGAACTCATATTCCAGGTCGAACGGCTCGAACCAGTCGGCCACGCCGGTTTCCTTGTCGATGTGGCGGCCGAAGTGGCTCATCTTGTTCGCGGTCGGCGGCAGGATCGTGTACTTGAGCTTGTACTTGCCCGGGCCTTCCAGTTTGACGTTTTCGCCGTAGTGCGGGCCGTCGTTGGCGACCATCGGCATGAACGTGCCCTTCTGGACGTTCTGGCTGCCGACCTTCTGGATCTCGTAGTTCACGACCAGGTAAGGCACCCATTCGCCTTCCGGAAAGCCCGTCTTGTTGCCGGCGGTGGCGTGGATGTCGGCCTCCAGGTGCACGTCGGAATCCTTGGCCGGACGCATCATTCCGGGCGGATCCATTTCGATCGGCTGCAGGTACACCGCGCCGATTTCCATTCCGCCCTTCTCGACAGGCTTGCCGATGGGGTATTCGGCCGCATGGGCGGCGGACACGCTCAACGCGACAATGGCCAGCGCCAAGGCTTTCTTGATCATGTGCATAATCCTTGAGACACAAAAGAAAATAGCGGCTCTCAAAACACAAACAAGAACCGTTTTCATTAATTTAGTGGATTTTGCTGACACAACCCTGAACCTGGGCCGACTAAAAGTGCCGGATCATTGCGTTCAGTCAATTGGCAAAAAGCCGCCTGGCATTCGCCAAGGCGGCTTTTTTGCACTGCGGCGGGCCACATCGGCCCGGCATCCGGCGGGATTACTTGCGGCCGGAGCCCGGGTTGCTGCCCGGCGTGAACGGGAAGGTCGAGAACATGGCGCGGGTCTGATCCTGCATCTGGTCCTGCATCTGCACGAACAGGTTTTTGCTCTGGTCGATGTAGTTGTTCATCATGTTCTGCAGCATCGGCGTCTGCACATTCATGAACTGCGTCCAGGCTTCCGGCCCGAACTGGCTGCCGTACAGGCCCTTGGACTGCTCGGCCATGCGCTGCTGGATCTCCATGAATGCCTGGATGTTCTTCTCGAGGTAAGAACCCATGATGCCTTGCATGGCGTGGCCGTAGAAACGGATGATCTGCGACAGCATGTTCGAAGAGAACATGGGCATGCCGCCGCTCTCCTCTTCAAGGATGATCTGCAAGAGAATGCTGCGCGTGAGGTCTTCGCTGCTCTTGGCGTCGACGACCTGGAATTCCTCGTTGGCCAGGACCAGTTGCTTGACATCTGCCAGGGTGATGTAGGTGCTGGTCCGGGTGTCGTATAAACGACGGTTGGGGTATTTTTTAATCAGGCGCAGGCTGGCGCCGGGTTGTGCTTGCGTCATGGTTGTCCCCGGATCGGGCGATCTCTTTAGGCTTCGAATAATGTGAGTGTAATGCCGTACGGCCCTCTGCCCGAAGCCGTACAGCGCCAGCGGGCCGCCCAGCGGCGGCCCACGTCGCGTCAGCCCATGTGCAGGCCGCCGTTCAGCGAGAAATCCGCGCCGGTCGAAAAGCCGGATTCATCGGACGCCAGCCACGAGGTCATGGAGGCGATTTCCTCCGGCGTGCCGAGGCGGCGCACCGGAATGGTGGCAATGATCTTTTCCAGCACGTCCGGCCGGATGGCGCGAACCATGTCGGTGCCGATGTATCCCGGCGAGATCGTGTTGACCGTCACACCCTTGCTGGCCACTTCCTGCGCCAGCGCCATCGTGAACCCATGGATGCCGGCCTTTGCCGTGGAGTAGTTGGTCTGGCCGAACTGCCCCTTCTGGCCGTTGACCGAGCTGATGTTGATGATCCGCCCCCACTGGCGCTCGACCATGCCGTCGATGACCTGTTTGGTCACGTTGAACAGGCTGTTCAGATTGGTGTCGATGACCGCGCGCCAATCGTCGGCGCTCATCTTCCGGAACAACCCGTCGCGGGTGATGCCCGCATTGTTGACCAGCACATCCACCGGCCCGAGGTCGGCCGTCACCTTTTCAAAGGCGGCAACGGTGGAGTCCCAATCGGACACATTGCCCACCGACGCGTAGAACGTAAAACCCTGTGCGGCCTGCTCATCCAGCCATTGCTGGTAGTTGCGGCTGGGGCCGCAACCTGCCACGACGCGAAAGCCATCCTTGGCCAAGCGCTGGCAAATAGAGGTGCCGATCCCGCCCATCCCGCCTGTTACGTAAGCCAGTTTTGCGCTCATTGGACTTCCTCCTGTGTGCGACGGACGCCTCGTTGATTAAACATCTTTCTGCCGGGGACCGGACCGCGGTGCGCGGTATCAGGCCGCCCGGACCTTTACATATCTGCCAGGCGCCGGCTCGATCGGCCGGTACTTGGCATTGCCTGCCTTTGCCCTCGCCTTGATCTGCTTGCCCGAATGTCCTGCCAGCCAACCGGTCCAATCGGGCCACCAGCTGCCGGGGTGCTCCACCGCCTGCGAAAACCAGGTGTTGGGGTCGCCGGGCAGCGGCTGGCTTTGCTGTTCGAGCGCATCGGCCACCCAGTAGCTGCGGCGCTTCTTGGCGGGCGGATTGACCACGCCCGCGATGTGGCCGGACGCGCCCAGCACGAAACGCTGCGGCCCGCGAAGCACCTGCGTGGACGCGTAGGCCGACACCCAAGGCACGATGTGGTCTTCGCGCGAGCCGAATATATAGACCGGCATGCGCAACCGCGTCAGGTCCAGCGGCAGGCCGGCGGCCTGCGCGCGGCCCGGCACCTTGAGATTGTTCTCGAGGTAGGTATTGCGGAAATACCAGGAAAAGAAAGGCCCCGGCAGGTTCGTGCTGTCGCCATTCCAGAACAGGAGGTCGAAAGCCGGAGGCTTTTGCCCCTTGAGGTAGTTGCCCACCACGTAGTTCCAGACCAGTTCGTTGGGCCGCAGGAACGAGAAGGTGGTGGCGAGGTCGCGGCCCGGCATCAGGCCGCCGTTGCCCAATTGATGATCGCGCATCAGCGCGTGGGCCTCGTCGACGAACACGTTCAGGATGCCGGTGTCGTGGAAATCGAGCAGCGAGGTCAGCAGCGTCAGCGACGCCACCGGGTGCTCGCCGCGCGCTTCGGCCAGCGCCAGCGCCGAGGCCAGCATCGTGCCGCCCACGCAGAAGCCCAGCGCATTGACCTGCGGCTGCTTGGTGATGTCGCTGGCCACGCGCAGCGCCTGCAGCACCGCGTCGTCCAGGTAGTCGGACCAGGTGGCGCGGTCCACGCCGTCGGTATCGGCAGCGACCGGATTGCGCCATGAAATCAGGAAGACCGTGTAGCCCTGCCCCACCGCGTGGCGCACGAAGGAGTTCTCGGGCTGCAGGTCCAGGATGTAGAACTTGTTGATGTTCGGCGGCACGATGACCAGCGGCCGGTCGTACACGGTGGCGGTCGAGGGCGCGTACTGGATCAGCTGGAACAGCTTGTTTTCGAACACCACGTCGCCGGGCGTCGTGGCCACATTGCGGCCGATCTCGAACTGCGACTCGTCGGTCTGGGTGATGCGGCCCTTCTGCACGTCGCCCAACAGATTGGCGAGCCCTTCGTTCAGCGCGCGGCCGGCGCTTTCGACGATGGACTGCTGGGCATCGGGATTGAGCGCCAGGAAATTGGCCGGCGACAGCGCGTCGACCCACTGCATGATCGAGAATCGAAGGCGGTCGCGCATGGGCTCGCTGACCTGCGCGGCATCGACCATGCGCTGCATGGCGCGCGCGGACAGCAGATACGTGTGCGCCAGGAGCAGGTGCGAAGCATTCGCCGCCCAGGCGTCGCCGGAGAAACGGCGATCGGACGGCGGCGCCAGCGCGCCACGCCGGACATCGTCGCAAAGGCGTTGCCATTCGCGCGAGAACTCTGCCTGGATGTCAGCCAGGACTTCCGGTGCCACGCTCACCGGAATGGGACCTGCGGAGAGATTGGCATTCACTTCGACACCTTGTTATCGAAACTTCGCGATTGATGTTGCATTCCGGGTTCAGGACTGTCAATGCGGGTATACAAGGAGGCTTACTACGGTAAAACGCAAGCCCGGCACTGGCCTTTGCGCGGCGTCAAACCGGGCTCAACCAGGCCAGCAGCGCCATGCGTCCGGTCACGCCGTCACGGCGGTAGGAAAAGTACCGGTCCGCGCGGGTCACCGTGCATTCCCCGCTGAGGGACACCTCTTGTACCCCGGCACGCCGCAGCCGGAAATCGGCCAATCCGGCGAGGTCGGCCAGCCATTTGCCGGCAAGGCCGGGGCGCGGCGCAAAAAAACGCGCCGTCGCCGGATCGTCGGCGGTGAACGCGTCCAGCACGTCCTGCCCGACTTCGAAGTGCTGCGGCCCGATGCCGGGTCCGATCCAGGCGCGCCAGCCGGACGCCTGCGGCGCCTTGGCCCGCATGGCCTGCAGCGTGTTTTCAAGCACCCCGCCCGCCAGCCCGCGCCAGCCGGCGTGCGCCGCACCCAGCACCGTGCCCTCGGCATTGGCAATGACCACCGGCAGGCAATCGGCCACCATGACGGCCAGCACGCGGCCGGGCTGGGCCGTGACGCTGGCGTCGACCGCGGGCTCGGCCGGCACGTCCGGCGCGTCCGCGTCGACGACCTCGCTGCCATGAACCTGGCGCAACCACAGGGGATCGGCGGACACTGCGGCGCAAACCCGGCGCCGGTTCTCGGCCACGGCCTCGGGGTTGTCCTCGGCACGCAGGCCCAGGTTGAGGGTGTCGTGCGGCGCCACGCCCACGCCGCCGGCGCGGGTCGTGCAGAAGTAGCTCACGCCCTGCCAGTCGGGTCCCGTCACGACGGGCAGGCCTGCGATCAGGCGTTCCATGCAATGTTCTCCTGGACCTGCGCCATGTCGGCGGGCACGGGCGCCGCGAACTGGACGTCGCCCTTGCCGCCCGGGTCGTCGAAATGCAGCGCGCGGGCGTGCAGCATCTGGCGCTCTGCCCCCGCGATGTTCTTGCCGCCGTAGATCGTGTCGGCCAGCAAAGGATGCCCCAGGCTGGCCATGTGCACGCGGATCTGGTGGGTGCGCCCCGTTTCCAGCCGGCACACCACTTCGGTCACCCGCCCGCCCGGATCGACCGAGCCCCGGCGGGCCGGCGCGTAATTGGTGATGGCCGGCTTGGGTGCGACGGGGCGCTCGACGCTCATGCGCACCGGCACGCGCGGATCGCGCCCGATGGCGCGGTCGACCTTGCCCGCAGCGGCCAGCCATCCGTGCGCCAGCGCCACGTACTCGCGGCCCATGGTGCGTGCCTGAAGCTGGCGCACGAGGTGAGTCTGGGCAATTTCGTTACGGGCCACCACCATCAGGCCGGAGGTGTCCTTGTCCAACCGGTGCACGATGCCCGCACGGGCGACCTGCGCAAGTTCCGGATAACGATGCAGCAGGCCGTTGAGCAGCGTGCCGCTCCAGTTGCCGGCGCCCGGGTGGGTAACCAGGCCCGCCGGCTTGTTGACGACGATCCAGTCGGGGCTTTCGGCCACCACGCCGAATTCGACGGGTTCAGGCGTGAAGGCCTGCGCGTCGGGCGCGGGCTGGGCCCAGATGGTGAGTTCGTCGCCAGGTCCGACCGTCTGGCGGATCTTGCCCGGCGTCCCGTTGACCAGGACGTTGCCGGATTCGATCCAGCCTTGCAGGCGATTGCGGGAATGGTCGGGCAAGAGGCCCGCCAGGACCTTGTCCAGCCGGTCAGCGCGCGTGGCCGACGGCACGGTTACAAGTTGCGGCTCGGGGCGGCCGGATTCGTCGAGATTTTCGTCGGCGCTCTCGTCGGAAACAAGATCTGCGCGGGCGGCTGTATCAGACATGGAGACAAATCATATAATCAGCCTGCCATGCTAACACCAAGGATACGATTCTCGTGATTCACCACCCTGCAGCTCCCTCGAACCCCGCATCCCGCAGCGGGTCGGTTTTGCGCGTGGTCATCGCGCTTTTTGCCGTCATCGTCATCGCTGGTTGCAGCGGGGCGGACAGCAAGTACGACAAGACCACCAACTGGAGCGCAGAACAACTCTACGCGGACGCCAAGGCCGAAATGTCGTCGGGCGGCTGGAAGGAAGCGCGCGAGCGCCTGACCGCCATCGAAAGCCGCTACCCCTTCGGCGTCTACGCGCAGCAGGCCCTGCTTGAACTGGCCTACGTCAACTGGAAAGACGGCGAAAACGAACAGGCGCTTGCCGCCATCGACCGCTTCCAGCAGCTGTACCCCAATCACCCCGGCACCGATTACGCGCTCTACCTGAAGGGCCTGATCAACTTCACGCCGGCCAGCGCCTTCATGAGCAACCTCACCGGCCAGGATCCGGCCGAGCGCGACCCCAAGGGCCTGCGCGCGTCCTATGACGCCTTCACCGAGCTGATCAAGCGCTACCCGGAAAGCAAGTACAGCGTCGACGCCGAAAAGCGCGTGGCCTGGCTGGTCAACACCATTGCCATGAACGAAGTCCACGTGGCCCGCTATTACTACGAGCGTGGCGCCTACGTGGCCGCCGCCAACCGCGCGCAGACCGTCATCACCGACTTCGAGGGCGCCCCCGCCACCGAAGAGGCGCTCTACCTGATGGTTCAGTCGTACGACAAACTGAACATGACGGACCTGAAGAACGACGCGCAGCGCGTCTATGACAAGAACTTCCCTAACAGCGAGTTCCGCACCAAGGGCCTGAAGGCCGACAAGAGCTGGTGGAATCCCTTTAACTGATTCCGCTCGCATGGGAAGAGAAAAGCCCTTCAATATTGAAGGGCATTTTTTTGCCTGCGCGGCGCGGACGGCGCCGCCCGGAGCCGCGTTCCTTGCGTCGGTCTATTCGTCGTCCGGTCCGCGCTTGCGGCGGTAGAACGCCAGCACCTCTTCCAGCTCGCGCGTGCGCGCAAATGGCGGCAGACCGCGCCACAGGCGCTTGCCGTAGGGCTTTTCCACCAGCCGGGCGTCACCCACCATCAGCACGCCCCAGTCCGATTCCGTGCGGATCAACCGGCCCGCGCCCTGCTTGAGCGAGATGGCGGCTTCCGGAAGCTGGTATTCCGCAAACGGGTTGCCGCCCTGCGCGCGGCAGGCGCGCAGACGGGCCTCGATGACGGGGTCGTCGGGCGGCGCGAACGGCAGCTTGTCGATCGCCACCAGGGTCAGCACATCGCCCGGCAGGTCGATGCCTTCCCAGAAGCTGGCGCTGCCCACCAGCACCGGGTGCTTGAGCTTGCAGAAGCGGTCGAGCAGATCGCGGCGCGTGCCCTCGCCTTGTTTGAGCAGCGGCCAGTCATGGCCCGCATCGTCAAAGGCATCGGCCAGCAGATTGGCCACCTTGTCCACGGCGCGCAGTGTCGTACAGAGCACCAGCGTGCCGCCCGGGCTGGCCTCCAGCAACGGCATGAGGGTCTGCACGAAGCGGTCCAGGAACTGCGGCGATTGAGGTTCGGGCATGCCGCGCGGCACGAACAGCAGCGCCTGCTCGGGGTAGTCGAACGGGGACTCCCACTTGCCGGTGCGCGCGGACTCCAGGCCAAGCTGGCTGGTGAAGTGCGTGAATTCACCGTTCACCGACAGCGTGGCCGAGGTCATGATCCAGGCCTGGCCAGGCTTGCGGAATTTGGAGAAGGCCTGCGCCACCGACAGCGGCGCCGAATGCAGGCGAACATGGTGCAGTCCGTGCTCGACCCAGCGCACGGCCGGGCCCGTCCATTGCTCGGCCAGCGCCGCGCCTTCGAGCAGGGCCGCAGGCGTGGAGGGACCGTCGCCGAGCGGGCTTTGCACGGGCGCCTGGTCGTCGCGGCCCCAGCCCTCGTCGTCATGCGCGCCGGTGCTACGCCCGGGTGTGGCCCAGCGCTTGAGCTTGACCGAGATCTCGGCCCCCATGCGTGCTGCCGCGAGCAGGTCCGGGTGTTTTTCGGCCACCGCGCCCAGCGCCTTGGTGGCGCTGTCCACGGCCTCGCGCAGCGACAGCAGCGCGACGTCGAATTCCTCGGGGTTGGGAATGGCCTCGAACGTGGCCTTGCGGCCCGGCATCTTGTCCAGCGGCGCACAGACCAGCCGCAGTTCGCGCGCGGCGGTTTCCAGTTGGCGGCTGACGTCGCTCCATTTGGCGGCTTCGCGCGCGTAGGCCAGCCCCGCGACTTCCAGCGCACGGCCAAAGTCCATGAGCTGGTGCGTGGACACGCTGTTGCCCAGAAAGCGCGTGGCGGTGTCGGGCAGCTGGTGGGCTTCGTCGAAGATGACGGTGTCGGCTTCGGGCAGCAGGTCCGTGACGCCTTCTTCGCGCAGCATCAGGTCGGCCATGAAGAGCGCGTGGTTGACGACGACGACGTCGGCCTCTTGTGCCTGGCGGCGCGCCTTGACGACAAAGCAGTCGCGGATGCGCGGACATTCCTGGCCCAGGCAGTTTTCGCGGGTGGATGTGACGCGTTGCCAGATGTCGGCGTCTTCGGGCACCTGCGCCAGATCGCCGCGGTCACCCGTTTTGGAGATACCCGCGAACACCTGGATCTGCCGAAGCTGCTGGATTTCGGAGCGGGATTTGAGCGCGCGTTCGTCGCCCTGCAGGCGCTCCAGGTGGTAATGACACACGTAGTTGCCACGGCCCTTGAGCAGCGCGGCCGTCACGGGCGCGGCCAGCGCCGCGCGCACGCGCGGCAGGTCGCGCGCAAAGAGCTGATCCTGCAGGGTGCGCGTGCCGGTGGAGATGAGCACCTTGCCGCCCTGGATGAAGGCGGGTACAAGATACGCCCAGGTCTTGCCGATGCCGGTACCGGCCTCGGCCACCAGCGTGGCGCGGTCCTGGATGGCCTGGCCGATGGCCTGCGACAGTTCCACCTGCGATGGACGCGGCTTGTAGCCGGGCAAGGCCGTGGCCAGCGGCCCGTCCTCGTCAAAGAATTCGGATATGTCCAGGTCCAGCATTACAGCAGCCTTGTGTAGGGCCCCAAATGATACCCGCTGCCGCGTCGTTTTCCGGCTTGCGGCCTGCCGCAACGCCGTTGGCAGAGGGACGGATCAGTCCCTTCTGCCACGTTCCGTAACAACGGCTTATGGCACAATCCGCCCCTCGTTTTCCCTTTTTGCCGTCGTATAGAGATGTCTGAAACTTCCACTATCACGAACGTCGCCGCCGGCGTCGACAACGCCCGCATCGTCGCTCAGCTCGCCACCGAGCTGGGCGCCCGCGCCTCTCAAATCGCTGCGGCGGTGGAACTGCTGGATGACGGCGCGACCGTGCCCTTCATCGCCCGCTACCGCAAGGAAGCGACCGGCGGTCTGGACGACACCGTGCTGCGCAACCTGGAAGTCCGCCTGGGCTACCTGCGCGAGCTCGAAGACCGCCGCGGCGCCATCCTGGAATCCATTTCGCAGCAAGGAAAGCTGACGGCCGAACTGCAGCAGGAAATCGCTTCGGCCGACACCAAGCAGCGCCTCGAAGACTTGTACGCGCCGTACAAGCCCAAGCGCCGCACGCGTGCCCAGATCGCCCGCGAAGCCGGCCTGGAACCCCTGGCCGACGCCATCCTGGCCGATCCCGCCTGCGATCCCGCAGCCCTGGCCGCGCAGTACCTGAATCCCGAAGCCTCCATCAACGACGCCAAGGCGGCGCTCGATGGCGCGCGCGACATCCTGGCCGAACGCTACGCGGAAAACGCCGACCTGCTGGCCGACATGCGCGAGCACCTGTGGTCCACCGGACTCGTGTACTCGAAGATGATCGAAGGCAAGGAAACCGAAGGCGCCAACTTCCGCGACTGGTTCGACTTCAACGAGCCGCTGCGCACCCTGCCGTCGCACCGCATCCTGGCGCTGCTGCGCGGCCGTCAGCAAGGCGTTCTTGAACTGCGCCTCGGCCTGGAAGCCGACCTCGAAGCGCAGACGCCGCATCCGTGCGTGGCCCGCATCGCCAACTTCCTGAAGCTGGGCAATGGCCTTTTCGCGCTGGACGCCACGCCGCGCGCGCGCTGGCTGGGTGAAGTCTGCCGCTGGACCTGGCGCGTGAAGCTCCTGACCGCCTTCGAAAGCGAACTGATCGGCCGCCTGCGCGAAAGCGGCGAAGCCGAGGCGATCCGCGTGTTCGCCGCCAACCTGAAAGACCTGCTGCTGGCCGCCCCCGCCGGTCCCAAGGCCGTGCTGGGCCTGGATCCCGGCATTCGCACGGGCTGCAAGGTCGCGGTCATCGACCAGACCGGCAAGGTCGTCGACACCACCACCGTGTACCCGTTCGAACCGCGCCGCGACCGCGACGGCACGATCAACACGCTGGCCGCGCTGGTGGCGCGCCACAAGGTGGACCTGATCGCCATCGGCAACGGCACGGCTTCGCGCGAAAGCGAAAAGCTCGTGGGCGACATGATGGAGCGTTTCCCCGACCTGAAGGTCACCCGCGTCGTCGTGTCCGAGGCGGGCGCGTCGGTGTATTCCGCATCGGAAACCGCCGCCCAGGAATTCCCCGACCTGGACGTCACGCTGCGCGGCGCCGTGTCCATTGCACGCCGTCTGCAGGACCCGCTGGCCGAACTGGTCAAGATCGACCCCAAGGCCATCGGTGTCGGCCAGTACCAGCACGACGTCAACCAGCGCGAACTGGCGCGTTCGCTGGACGCGGTGGTCGAAGACTGCGTGAACGCGGTGGGCGTGGACGTGAACACGGCATCGGCCGCGCTGCTGGCCCGCGTGTCGGGCCTGAATTCGCTGCTGGCCAAGAACATCGTCGCCTTCCGCGACGAGAACGGCGCGTTCCCCACCCGCGACGTCCTGCGCAAGGTGCCGCGCTTTGGCGACAAGGCGTTTGAACAGGCCGCGGGCTTTCTGCGCATCCCCAACGGCGACAACCCGCTGGACGCGTCGGCGGTGCACCCGGAAGCCTATCCCGTCGTCGAGCGCATCGTCGCCAAGATCAAGACCGAGGTCAAGCAGATCATCGGCCAGCGCGAGGCCCTGAAGGGCGTGTCACCGTCCGACTTCACCGACGAGCGCTTCGGCCTGCCCACCGTGAAGGACATCTTTGCCGAACTCGAAAAGCCCGGCCGCGACCCGCGCCCGGAGTTCAAGACGGCGCAGTTCAAGGAAGGCGTGGAAACGCTGAACGACCTGTACCCCGGCATGGTGCTGGAGGGCGTGGTGACCAACGTGGCCAACTTCGGCGCGTTCGTGGACATCGGCGTGCACCAGGATGGCCTGGTGCATATCTCGGCGCTGGCCGAGAAGTTCGTGAAGGATCCGCGCGATGTGGTGCGCGTGGGTCAGACGGTCAGCGTCAAGGTGCTGGAAGTGGACGCCGCGCGCAAGCGCGTGGCGCTTACCATGCGCCTGAACGACACCGCCGCGCCGGCCCGCCGCAGCGCCGATGCGCCCAAGGGCGGTGACCGTCCCCGCCGTCAGGGCGATGGCGGCCGCAACGCGGGTGGCGCGGCCGGATCGATGAACAGCGCCATGGCCGACGCATTCGCCAAGCTCAAGCGCTGATCCGCCGATCCGCTGCACTGCCCAGATCCCGGCGCCCGATGCGCCGGGATTTTTTTTGCACTGTTAATGGAGCAAGCAGCTGAACTGCATGCGCGACGGCGCGGATTGCCCGCGCCGTCTTCGGCTGCCGTTTATTCCTGCGCCAGCCACAAGAGCGCTTCGCGGGTACGGGCGAGGCGCGCCGCGGGCTCGCCCTGCATGCCCTCGGGCGCGGTGGCGACGGTCACGCCATCGATCACCGCCGCGTAGCCCTCTGCCTGCGCCTGCAGGACGCTGTCAGCGGGTTCGGACTGCAGCCGGCGCATCAGGGCGCCCGCTTCCTTGGGATCGGCAAAGCGCTGCGACAACAGCAGTTCCTCGCCGTCGGCCGCCAGCAGGCGGAACCGGAAGCCGCCGTCCTCGTCACGGAAGCTGACGAAGCGCGCGCCCTTGGATTTTTCCTTCTTGCCCTGAGCGCCCTTGCCGGCCGTGGCGGCTGCGCTCAGGTTGCGCAGGCCCACGGCCTCGCGCAGTTCCTGCATGAAGGGCACGGCAAGCTTGCGCGCCTTGGCCGCGCCGGCTTGCAGGATGTCTTCGATGCGGCCCGGATTGGCCATCAGGTCGACGTACTTTTCGCGCATCGGCGCAAGCAGCGCTTCCAGGTGCTCGAACAGCGCCTGCTTGGCGTCGCCCCAGCCCATGCCCGCTTCGAGCTGCTGGCGGAACGCCGCCGATTGCTCGGACGTGGCGAACGCGCGGTACAGCGTGTACAGGTGGGAGGATTCGGCATCCTTGGGTTCGCCGGGCTCGCGCGAATCGGTCACGATGCGCATCACCGAGGCGCGCAATGCGCTCTTGCCGCCTTCGAACAGCGGGATGGTGTTGTTGTAGCTCTTGGACATCTTGCGGCCGTCCAGGCCCGGCAGCGTCGCCACGTCTTCTTCGATGACCACTTCCGGCAGCGAGAAATAGTCGCGTCCGTACAGGTGGTTGAAGCGCTGCGCGATGTCGCGCGCCATTTCCAGATGCTGGATCTGATCCCGGCCCACCGGCACCTTGTTGGCGTTGAACATCACGATGTCGGCCGCCATCAGGATCGGGTACGAGAACAACCCCATGGTGATGCCGTCGTCCGGATCCACGTTCTTGGCCACGTTCTGGTCGACCGACGCCTTGTACGCATGCGCCCGGTTCATCAGGCCCTTGGCGGTCACGCAGGTCAGCAGCCAGCTCAGTTCGGGGATTTCGGGAATGTCCGACTGGCGGTAGAACGTCACGCGTTCGGCGTCCAGGCCGACCGCCAGCCAGGTGGCGGCGATTTCCAGGCGCGAGCGCGCCACGCGTGCCGGATCGTCGCACTTGATCAGCGCGTGGTAGTCCGCCAGAAAGAAGAATGCGTCGACGCCGGGCTGCGTGCTGGCCTGCACCGCCGGACGGATCGCGCCCGCGTAGTTGCCGAGATGGGGGGTTCCAGTCGTGGTGATGCCGGTAAGGACGCGGGTATTCATGAGGCGAGAAGGCGGTTGCTAGGGGAAGCCGTCAGTGTAACGTGCCGCAGCGCGGCCCTGCCCGCCCGCAACGCAGCCCGCGCCTACCAGACCGCCAGCACGGGCGCGGCCAGCGCGCACAGGCCGCCCGCGGTCAGCGCCGCGCGCGGACGGAAGGTCAGGAACCAGATCAGCAGCAGGCCGGCGATGCTGAGAATGCCGATCCATTCGACCGTCCCGTAGCTCCAGCCCCAGACTGCCGCGGACGCCCACAGCGACAGCGCAAGCGCCGTCCAGCCGAACAGCCGCAACGGCAGCCGATGACGGCGCGGCAAGGCGCGGTCGAACAGATCTTCGTAGTGACGGTCCATGGCCAGGCACAGAGCGGAAAACCCGGCATAGGCCAGGCAGAAGGCGGCAAGCGTCATGGCGTATCACCTCGCGGTTC
This sequence comes from Achromobacter sp. SLBN-14, assembly GCF_006715415.1. Taxonomy (NCBI): domain Bacteria; kingdom Pseudomonadati; phylum Pseudomonadota; class Betaproteobacteria; order Burkholderiales; family Alcaligenaceae; genus Achromobacter; species Achromobacter sp. SLBN-14. The sequence goes on from NZ_VFNE01000001.1 coordinate 857,915, forward strand.
GAAAGCGGTGCGGTGCACGGCGGCCGGAACGGCGGGGTCGTTCGGGGCGGGCGCAGCGGCAGCGGACTTGACCGCCTGGGCGCGCGCGGCGCGCGGCTTGCCCGCGGATCGGGCGGGCGCCTTGCGGGCCCGCGCCGCCTTCCGCGCCATCCATGCAAAAAACAGGGCGCTTGCCAGGCACGTCAGGTCAAAACCCGCCATCACCCAGTCGCCCTGCGGCAACGAGACGCCCAGGTGCCGGTGGGTGGTCAGCGCATTGACCACGGGCACCAGGGCCAGCGCGGCGGCGGCCACCGCCAGCAGGTCCTGCCATTTGCGCCGCTGGAAGAGAAACGCATAGACCAGCGACAGGCCCCAGGCGATGAAGAACGCGCGCACCTCCCACACTTGGCGGCCGGGCATGTCGGCGGGCAGCAGCCGGTTGGCCAGGAACACCGACGCCACGCCGAACACGACCCCCGCGATGGTGCCCGCGTTCAGGCCGTCCACCAGCCGCAGCGAGAACGCCTCGCGCGCGTCGCCCGGCCGGGCCTTCTGGCGGCGCTTGGCGATCCACAGCACCAGGCCCGTGGCCACCATGGCCGTGCCGGCCAGGCTGACGATGAAATACAGCCAGCGCAACACCGGTTCGGCGAACAGGCCCAGGTGCAGGCCGGTGATCACGCCCGCGGTCAGGGCGGTGGCGCTGCGGCCGGCCTCGGACTCCTGCAACGCGCCCGTCACCCCGTCAAAACGCATGAACGGCGCCATCAGCCCGTACGACACGCCGTCGCCCACGTGGCGGCTGATGGTGATGGTGGCGCCCGCGTCATTGGGATTGTTGACGGTCACCCGGCCGACGCGGCCTTGCCACTGCTGCTCGGCCTGCGCCACCAACGGGGCAATCGGAACCAGCGGCGCGGGCTGGTTCAGCGGCGGCGTGACCTTGAAGGCCTTGAAGACCTCGTTGGTGTAATCGCGCGGATTGTCGTAGACGGCCTGGATGCCGGCCGGCATCAGCATCACCATGAACAGCACCAGGCCGCTGAAGGTGATCATCAGGTGAAACGGCAGGCCCAGCACGGACAGCACGTTGTGGCCGTCCATCCAGGCGCGCTGGCCGCCCTTTCCGGGCCGGAAGGTAAAGAAATCAGCAAAGATCTTCTTGTGCGTGATGATGCCGCTGATGATCGCCACCAGCATGAACATGCCCGCGATGCTGGCCAGCCAGCGTCCCCACGGAAACGCGGTTTCCAGTTCGAAATGGAAGCGGTAGAAGAAGTCGCCGCCGCGGGTCTGGCGCGGCGTCACGGCCTGGCCGGTGGCCGCGTCCAGCTTGACGCGCACGAAACCGCGCTCGCCCGGCTTGGGCTTGGGGGTCTGGTACAGCAGCTGGATCAGGGGCTCGCGGTCGGACGGCGGCGTGATGAACCAGCGCTTGGCGTCAGGCGCGTTTTCCGCCAGATAGCGCTGCGCCGTGGCGACGGCCTGGACGGCGGGCGCCGGCTGCACCTGGATCTCGGGCTGCATCCAGCGCGTGATCTCGGGCCGGAAGAACGCCAGCGAGCCGGTCAGGAACATCGCGAAAAGCACCCAGCCGAAAATCAGGCCAGCCCACGTATGCAGCCACGACATCGACTGGCGCAGGCCCTCTTCACCGGGATGCCTGGTCTTGGACGCCTTCATGCCGCCCCCACGAGCCGGTGCGCGAGAAACAATCCGCCCAGCAGCGCGGCGGGGACCAGGATGCCCGCCCAGGCGCGCCAGGCGTTGCGCGTGGCGAACACCCAGATCACGCCGCAGGCATAGACCACGAAGGACATCAGCTGCGCCGCGGTCACGGCATCGGGCCGCCCCAAGGGCAGCCAGACCGCCAGACAGGCGGCCGCCGCAGAGGCCAGGGCATAGCCGCCCAGGATGGCGGCCGTCGCGCGGGAGAATACGGCCAATCGGTAGCGCATCATGCCTGCGCCGGCTGCGGGAGCTTTCACGGGAGTTCTAGGTGGTTGCGGGGACGTGGCCGGCCTGAATTATAACGATTCTCGTTAATACAGGAACGGCCAACCTGCTTACCAGCGATACCGCAGGCTCGCCTTGATGGAGCGCTGGTAGCCGAACCAGCACCAGGACTCGCCGGAGCACGACGCGATGTACTCCTTGTCGAACAGGTTCTGCACGTTCAGCGCAACCTGCATGCCCTTGAGCGCGGGCGAGGCGCGGCCCAGGTCATAGTCCAGCATCAGGTCCACCAGCGTGACTTTCGGCACCTTCAGCGTGTTGGCCTCGTTGGCGTACGACGAACCGATGTACCGCACGCCGCCGCCCACGCCAAGGCCGGCCAGCGGGCCTTCCTGAAGCTGGTAGCGCGCCCAGGCCGACGCCTGCTGCGACGGCAGCGCGGCGGGGGTCTTGCCGGTCAGGTCAAAGCCCGCCGCATTCGGATAGGCCTTGGTGTATTCGTTGTTCATGACCGAGTAGGCGGCAATCAGCGACAGGCCGCGCATCGGCTCGGTCTTGGCCTCGAGTTCGATGCCCTGCGTGCGCAGCTCGCCCGCCTGGATCGAGCAACGTCCACCCGCCGTGCCGCACAGGTGCGTCGGGTCCGGGTCGGTGGTCGTCATGTTCTCGCGGCGGATGTCGAAGGCCGCGAACGTCAGCATCGTGGCCGAGCCCGGCGGCTGGTACTTGATGCCCACCTCGTACTGCTTGCCCTCGATCGGCTTGAACGGCGTGTTGTTCCAGCCCGTGCCCGACTGCGGCTCGAAGGATTCCGAGTAACTGAAGTACGGCGCCACGCCGTTGTCGAAGTTGTAGATGGCGCCGAACCGGCCCGAGAACGCTTCGGCGCTCAGCTTGGACGGGGTGACGCGGCCCGAGGCGATCGCCGTCGTCTCGCCCACGTTGCGCGACCAGTCGTAGCGCCCGCCCAAGAGGAACGACAGACGGTCGATCTTGATCTGGTCCTGGAAATACACGCCGGTCTGGTACTGCGTGGTGGTCGCGTCGCTGGAGAACGCCGGCACGGGAATGTTCTTGAAATTGTCCGGATTCTTCACGTAGAGCGCAGGCGCGGAACCAAATCCCGACAGCGTGTCGGTCTTGACGTGCTGGTAGTCGAATCCCACCAGGACGTTGTGGCCTATCTTGCCGGTGTTGAAGCGAGCCTGCAGGTTGTTGTCGATGGTCAGCGCCCCCACATCCACGTCGGTCGCGATCGAGGCGCGCTGGTGGTACAGGTAGGTCCTGTCCGTATAGCCGTAGTAGTTGGTCATCGCGCCATAGACGCTGCGATACTTGGCGTCCGAGTGCGTCCAGCGCAGGCTTTGCGAGGCCTTGAACGTGTCGTTGAAGCGATGGTCCAGGATGTAGCCCAGCGAGTAGCTCTTGCGGTCGCTCTTTTCGAAATTGGCGTCGCCATCGTAGTAATCGGCGGGCAGCCGGAAGCCGTCGGGCGCGCGCAGCAAGGTGCGCATGGCCGGCACCGCGCCGTACGACCCCATGTCGGGATCATGCTGGAAATTGGTCAGGATGGTCAGCGAGGTATCGGCATTGGGTTTCCAGGCGAACGCGGGCGACACGAAGTAGCGGCGTTCCTTGGTGTCCTGCACCTGGCCGTCCGACATGTAGCCCGATCCCACCAGGCGGTACAGGTACTTGCCCTCTTCGTCGATGGGGCCGCCGAAGTCGAAGTTGGCGCGGCGGAAGTCGTAATTGCCAACCTGCAGCTCCACCTCGCGCAGCGGCTCGTCCAGCGGCCGCTTGCTGACCTGGTTCACCACGCCGCCCGGACCGCCCTGCCCGTACATGACCGACGCCGGCCCCTTGAGCACATCCACGCGCTCAAGGCGGAAGGCATCGACCTGCGGCAGCGCATCGCGGCCGCCGAACACGCGCAGCCCATCAAGGTAAGTGGACGCCGAGAATCCGCGCACGTTGAACTGGTCCAGGCGGGTCGCCGTGGCGCCGCGCGACTCGGTGGCCACGCCCGCCGTGTAGCGCAGCACCTGATTCAGCGTCTGCGCGCCCTGCTCGGTGATCTGCTCGCGCGTGACCACGGACACCGACTGCGGCGTCTCGATCAGCGGCGTGTCCGTCTTGGTGGCGCTGGCGCTGGCGGTGGCCACGTAGCCCACCGTGGGCGCATAGGCGCTGTCCGACATGCCCGTGACCGTCACGGGCGCCAGCGTGTGCGTATCGCCCGCGGAGGCCGGCGCGGGCGCCAGCGTCCACGTGTTGCCCGATTGCGCGCGGGCCTGCAGGCCGCTGCCCGCCAGGATGCGCGAGAAGCCCGCGCCCACCGTATACGCGCCGTTCAACCCGTCCGAACGCCGCCCGCGGACCAGCGCCGGATCGAACGACAGCACCACGCCCGCGCTGCGCGCAAACTGCGTCAGTGCATCGGCCAGCGGCCCTGCCGGAATCTGGAAACTGCGCTGGCCATTGGCGGCTGCTGCCGCGTCGGCGGCTGGCGCGGACTGCGCCCAGGCCGCGGGTGCGCCGGCGGCCAGCGCCCCGGCGCACGACACGGCCAGCACGGCTTGACGGCCGGCGGTCAGCGGTGCGCGCAGGCGGGTGTGGATTGAAGCGGACACAAACATCTCCCTGTACGGTGGTTTCTTTCTGCTTTCCGTACGGGGCTGCAAAACCTGCAATGCGCCGGCAAGAAAATTTGTAACACTCAGGCGTCGCGCGGTCCGACCTGCAGCCAATAGTGCGTGTGGCGCGTGACGGTGATCGGCAGGGAGTGTTCCAGCGCCGTGAGCGCGCGCTCGGCGTCGTCCAGCGGAAACACCCCGGAAAGCCGCAAGGCCCCCACTGCGGGATCGACGCGGATGACGCCCACGCGCTGGCGGGCCAGGTATTCGGCAAAGTCGTCCAGCCGCCATTCCTTGGCCACCACCATGCCGTCCACCCAGGCGAGCCGGTCCGGGTCCGTCGCGCCGCGCTGAAGTTCTCCGTCTTCGGCAGGAAACAGCCGTTCACCGGCGGCAAGCTGCGTCAGGACGCCATGGCGCAGCAGCGCCACGCTGCCTTCGTACACGCCCACGCGCGCGCCTTGTGCCGTTCGCCGCAGGTCGAACCGCGCGCGCTCGGCCTGCACTTGGCCGTCGCCGGTGTCCACGCGCAGCGTCCGCGCGCCCGGATGCGGCTCGGCCTGCACCAGCATCTCGCCGCGCAAGAGCGCAATATCACGTACGTTGCCGCTGACGTTGACGCGCACGGCAGAATCGCTGTTCAGGGTGACGCGCAGCCCGTCCGCCAGCGCAAGGGCCTGGCGCTCGCCCACGCGGGTGCTGTAGTCGGCGACCAGCCGCTGCCAGGGCGCATGACGGTAGCCGGCCCACCCGGTGGCGGCCACGCCGGCCACGGTCAACAGGCTGCGCAGCGCGGCGCGCCGGCCACGCGAGGCTGGCGCATTCAGCGCGGTGTGCGCCAACGCCGCCGGCACCCGGCGCGCGTCGCGGCCGATGTCCTGCAGCCGGTCCCACGCCACGCGATGCGCGGGATCCTGCGCAATCCAGGCGCGGCACGATTCGCGTGTTTGCGCGTCCGCCACGCCCGATTGCAACCGGCTCCACCAGACAATGGCCTCGCGCACGACGGCCTCCGAAGGGGCGGCATCCGAGGACCTGCCTGCGGCGGGCATGAGGTTCAGCGCGTCAGGCATGGATTGCCGCATAGCACGCGGACATCGCGCGCACCATGTACTGCTGCACGGAACTCAACGACACATCGAGGCGTTCGGCGATCTCCGGATACGTCAGGCCGTCCAGCTGCGACAGCAGGAACGCGGCGCGCGCCTTCGGCGGCAGGCCGTCCAGCAGGCGATCCAGCTGCACCAACGCCTGCAATTGCTCGGCCTGCGCCTCGGGCGACGGCGCATAGGTTTCGGGCACGCTGGCCAGATAGGCGAGGTACGCGTGTTCCAGCGCGGCGTGGCGCTGGTGGTCGACGACCAATCCCTTTGCGATGGTGGTGAGAAGCGCCCGGGCCTCGTTGGCCCGCACCTGCTTGCGGCCCTGGATCACCCTGACGAAGACGTCCTGCGCCAGATCCTCGGCGCGATGTTCGCAACCCAGCTTGCGGCGCAGCCATCCGAACAGCCACGAGCGGTGATCGCGGTACAGGCCATCGACAGGCGCGACCTGGGCGTCGACGCACGGGGCCGATGAGGAAAGCAAGGTGGAAGACACGGATGAGACTGCGGCGCGGGACCAAAAGTCTCAAAATCTTAATTGATAATGACTTGCATTAACAATGATTGACCTCACCCGGCCCCGAAATTGCGGGCCGGGTGACGCATTACTACAACGTCGCGGCCAGGCGGCGCTCGGATTCGAGGTACTCGCGCGACTGCATTTCCAGGATGCGCGAGACGGTCCGGTGGAACTCGTTGGCCAGCGCGCCTTCCGTGTAGATCTCTTCGGGCTCGCACTCGGCCGACATGATGAGCTTGACGCGATGGTCGTAGAACACGTCGATCAGCCAGGTGAAGCGGCGCGCCTCGGACGCCTGGCGCGGCCCCATGCGCGGCACGCCCGACAGGATCACGGCGTGGAAGCGGTTGGCCAGTTCCAGGTAGTCGTTCTGCGAACGGGGCCCGCCGCACAACGTGGCAAAGTCGAACCACACCACCGAGCCGCCCAGCGCCAACGCGCGGATCTCGCGATGCTCGATGTGCAGCACGGGCTCTTGCGGAGGCGTGTCGGCCAGCGCGTCGAAGGCCGCCTGCAGCGCCTTCTGCGCATGCTCGTCCAGCGGCGTGTGATAGCTCTGCACCTGCTCCAGCGAGCGGCGGCGGTAATCGATGCCCGCATCCACGTTCATGACGTCCATGCGCGACTGGATCAACGCGATGGCGGGCAGCACACGGTCGCGGTGCAGGCCGTCGGTGTACAGCGTGGAGGGTTCGTAGTTGGACGTCATCACGAACGACGTGCCGTATTCGAACAGCTTGAGCAGCAGGCGGTGCAAGATCATTGCGTCCGCCACGTCGGACACGTGGAATTCGTCAAAGCAGATCAGCCGGTAGCGCTTGGCCACGCGCTTGGCGACCTCGTCCAGCGGATCCTGCATGCCCTTCACTTCCTCGAGCTCGCGATGCACGCCGCGCATGAATTCGTGAAAGTGCAGGCGCGTCTTGCGCACCACCGGCACGGTGGCATAGAACGCGTCCATCAGGAAACTCTTGCCGCGGCCCACACCGCCCCACAGGTACACGCCGCGCGGCACGTCGGGACGGTTCAGCAGCTTTTTCAGCGCGTTCGAGCGCATCGACTTGAACTTGACCCATTCGTCGTAATAGCGCTGCAAGCGGTCGATCGCCTTCTTCTGCGCGTCGTCGGGCTTGTAGCCGCGTTCGGCCAATGCGTGTTCGTAGTAGTCGCTGACGTTCATAGGGGAACCGGATCAGGCTGAAATGGTAATGGCGGTAAAGAAAAGGGCGGGTCCTGGAACCCGCCCCCGGTCTTGCAGCAGTCAGTCGCGGCTTAGAAGTTCAGCGCACGCTTGTCCACGGCCAGCGCGGCTTCCTTCACGGCTTCCGACAGCGTCGGGTGCGCGTGGCAGATGCGGGCGATGTCTTCAGCGGCGCCGCGGAATTCCATGATGGTCACGGCTTCCGAGATCAGTTCCGAGGCCATCGGGCCCACAATGTGCACGCCCAGGACTTCATCGGTCTTGGCATCGGCGATCACCTTGGCAAAGCCGGTGGTGTCGCCCAGCGCGCGGGCGCGGCCGTTGGCCAGGAACGGGAAGCTGCCAGCCTTGTACTCGCGGCCTTCGGCCTTGAGCTGCTGTTCGGTCTTGCCGACCCAGGCGATTTCCGGCGAGGTGTAGATGACCCACGGCACGGTGTCGAAGTTGACGTGGCCGTGCTGGCCGGCGATGCGCTCGGCAACCGCAACGCCTTCTTCTTCAGCCTTGTGCGCCAGCATCGGGCCGCGCACCACGTCGCCCACTGCCCAGACGTTCGGCAGGTTGGTCTTGCAGTCGCCGTCCACGGCCACGAAGCCGCGTTCGTCCAGCTTCAGTCCCACGGCGTCGGCGTTCAGGCCGCCGGTGTAGGGCACGCGGCCGATCGAGACGATCAGCTTGTCCACGACCAGCTTCTGCTCGGCGCCCTTGGCGTCGACATAAGGCACGGTCACGGACTTGGCGGTCGCCTTGATCTCGCCGATCTTGACGCCCATCTGGATGTTCAGGCCTTGCTTGGTGAAAGCCTTGAGAGCTTCCTTGGCCACTTGCCCGTCGGCGGCAGCCAGGAATTCCGGCATCGCTTCCAGGATGGTGACTTCCGAACCCAGGCGGCGCCACACGCTGCCCATTTCCAGACCGATCACGCCAGCGCCGATGACGCCCAGCGTCTTGGGCACGGCGCCGATGTTCAGTGCGCCGTCGTTGGACAGCACGACCTTTTCGTCGAACGGCAGGCCGGGCAGTTCACGCGCCGACGAGCCGGTGGCGACCACGACGTGCTTGGCAACCAGGTCTTCCTCGGCGGTGCCGGTGACCTTGATGGCCCAGCCGCCTTCCACTTGGCCGCTGAACGCGCCCTTGCCATGGAAGAACGTGACCTTGTTCTTCTTGAACAGGTACAGGATGCCGTCGTTGTTCTGCTTGACCACCGTGTTCTTGCGGCCGATCAGCGTGTCGAGCTTCAGGCTGACGCCCTTGACTTCGATGCCGTGCTCGGCGAAGTGGTGGTTGGCTTGCTCGTAATGTTCCGACGATTGCAGCAGCGCCTTGGACGGGATGCAGCCGACGTTGGTGCAGGTGCCGCCGGGAGCCGGGCCGCCTTGGCCGTTCTGCCAGGCGTCGATGCAGGCGACCGACATGCCGAGCTGCGCGGCGCGGATGGCGGCGATGTAGCCGCCGGGGCCTGCGCCGATCACGACGACGTCAAATTGTTTGGACATAGTGTTCTCGCGAATGAGGGGTGAAGAAGCGCACTTCCTGCCCAGCGGGGTCGTGCTGCGGGCCGGCGGGGAGCCGGCCCGGGCGCCGCGCGACTTGCGGGTCGCGCTCGGCGCCGGCCAGGGGCGTCGAGATTACAGGTCCAGCAACAGGCGCTGCGGATCTTCCAGGGCGTCCTTCATGGCGACCAGGCCCAGCACGGCTTCGCGGCCGTCGATGATGCGGTGGTCGTAGGACAGGGCCAGGTAGTTCATCGGGCGGATGACGATCTGGCCGTTTTCGACGACGGCGCGATCCTTCGTGGCGTGCACGCCCAGGATGGCCGATTGCGGCGGGTTGATGATCGGGGTCGACAGCATCGAGCCGAACACGCCGCCGTTGGAGATCGAGAACGTGCCGCCGGTCATTTCTTCGATGCCCAGCTTGCCGTCAGCAGCGCGGCGGCCGAAGTCGGCAATGGTCTTCTCGATGTCGGCGATCGACAGCTGATCGGCGTTGCGCAGGATCGGCACCACCAGGCCACGCGGGCTGCCGACAGCGATACCGATGTCGAAGTAGCCGTGGTAGATGATGTCCTTGCCGTCGATCGAGGCGTTGATCAGCGGGTACTTCTTCAGCGCGGCAACGGCGGCCTTGACGAAGAACGACATGAAGCCCAGCTTGATGCCGTGTTCCTTTTCGAACTTGTCCTTGTACTTGGCGCGCAGGTCGATGACGGCCTGCATGTTGACTTCGTTGAACGTGGTCAGGATCGCGTTTTCCTGCTGCGATTGCAGCAGGCGCTCGGCGATGCGGGCGCGCAGGCGGCTCATCGGCACGCGCTGTTCCGGACGGCCGTCCAGCGACAGCGTGGTCGGGGCGGGCGCGGCGGCAGCCTTGGCCGGCGCGGCCTTGGGCTGGGCGCTGGCGGCCAGGGCGTCGCCCTTGGTCACGCGGCCATCACGGCCGGTGCCCGACACGGAAGCGGCGTCAACGCCCTTCTCGGCCAGGATCTTCGAGGCGGCGGGCGAAGCGACGCCGGCAGCGGCGGTCGAGGCCGGGGCGGCAGCGGCGGGCGCCGGCGCGGCGGCGGCTTGCTCAGCGGCCTTGGGGGCTTCGGCCGGTGCGGTGGCGGCGGCGGCGGCCTTGGCGGCGGTGTCGATGCGGGCCAGCACTTCGCCGGAGGTCACGGTGCTGCCATCGCCCTTGACGATTTCGGACAGCACGCCCGAGGCGGGGGCCGGCACTTCCAGCACGACCTTGTCGGTTTCGACTTCGATCAGGATTTCGTCGGCTTCAACGGCAGCGCCCGGCTGCTTCTTCCAGGTCAGCAGGGTCGCTTCGGAAACGGATTCGGAAAGTTGGGGAACGACGACGTCGGTAATAGCCATTTTGTTTATTCCGTAGAGAGTGTGTTCTTGTCACGCGGCGCGGCAAGGTTCGAAACGGGATTCCGGAACGCTTGCCGCCCGCGGCGCGTGCATCAAGTAAGGGTTACTTCGTCAACATGACCTTGAACTTGGGCGCGAAGGCCGTTTCGATCAGGGCCTTCTGCTGCTCCTGGTGCTTGGCCAGGTAGCCCACGGCCGGCGATGCCGACGCGGCACGGCCTGCGTAGCCAAGCTTCTGGCCTTCGACCATGTTCTCGTACACGTGATGCTGAACGTAGAACCAGGCGCCTTGGTTCTGGGGTTCGTCCTGCACCCAGATCACTTCGGTTGCCTTGGGGTACTTGCGCAGTTCGGATTCGAACGACTTGTGCGCAAACGGATACAGCTGCTCGACGCGGATGATGGCGACGTTGTCGGCGCCACGCTCGCGGCGGGCGTTGACCAGGTCGTAGTACACCTTGCCCGAGCAAGCCAGCACGCGCTTGACCTTGCTGGCGTCGATGGCCTCGTCGACCTCGCCGATGACCGGGCGGAAGCTGCCGCCGGCCAGATCGGTCAGGGGCGAACCGGCGTCCTTGTTGCGCAGCAGCGACTTCGGCGTGAACAGCACCAGCGGCTTGCGGAACGGACGGATCATCTGGCGGCGCAGGACGTGGAAGATCTGCGAAGCCGACGTCGGCTGAACCACTTGCATGTTGTTGTCGGCGCACAGCTGCAGGAAGCGCTCGATGCGGCCCGACGAGTGCTCGGGACCCTGGCCTTCGTAGCCGTGCGGCAGCATCAGCGTCAGGCCCGACTGGCGGCCCCACTTGGCTTCGCCGGAGCTGATGAACTGGTCGATCACGACCTGGGCGCCGTTGACGAAGTCGCCGAACTGGCCTTCCCAGATGACCAGCGTGTTCGGTTCGGCGCTGGAGTAACCGTATTCAAAGCCCAGCACCGCCTCTTCGGACAGCACGGAGTCGATGACGGTGAACGGCGCCTGGCCTTCCGACACGTTCTGCAGCGGAATGTAGGTGCCGTCGTTCCAGCGTTCGCGGTTCTGGTCGTGCAGCACGGCGTGGCGGTGCGTGAACGTGCCGCGGCCCGAATCCTGGCCGGTGATGCGGATGGCGTAGCCCGAGGACACCAGGGTCGCGAAGGCGAGGTGTTCGCCCATGCCCCAGTCCAGGTTCATTTCGCCCTTGGCCATGGTGCGGCGGTCGTTCAGCAGCTTGGCGACCAGCGGGTGCACCGTGAAGCCTTCCGGCACGGTGGTGATGCGTTCGCCGATGCGCTTGAGTTCAGCCAGCGGCACGGCGGTGTCGGCCTGGTCGGTCCACTTGGCGCCCAGGAACGGCGACCAGTCGATGGCGTACTTGCTCTTGTAGTCGGTCAGCACCGGTTCGATGGTGCGTTGGCCGTCTTCCATGAGCTGGCGGTAGTCCTTGACCAGCTGATCGGCTTCGCCGTCGGCCAGCACGCCTTGCGTGGTCAGCTTGTCGGCGTACAGCTTGCGCGTGCCCGGGTGGTGGCCGATGCGCTTGTACATCAGGGGCTGCGTCAGCGACGGGGTGTCCTGCTCGTTGTGGCCCAGCTTGCGGAAGCAGACGATGTCCACGACGACGTCGTGGCGGAACTGCAGACGGTAGTCCAGCGCCAGCTTGGTGACGAACACCACGGCTTCGGGATCGTCGCCGTTGACGTGGAACACCGGGGCTTCGATCATCTTGACCACGTCGGTGCAATACAGCGTCGAACGCGAGTCACGCGGGTCGGACGTGGTGAAGCCGATCTGGTTGTTGATGACGATGTGCAGCGTGCCGCCCGTACCGTAGCCGCGCGTCTGCGCCAGGTTCAGGGTTTCCATCACGACGCCCTGGCCGGCAAAGGCCGCGTCGCCGTGCACCAGCACCGGCAGCACTTGCTTGCCTTCGGCGTCGCCGCGGCGTTCCTGGCGGGCGCGTGCGCTGCCTTCGACGACGGGGTTGACGATTTCAAGGTGCGACGGGTTGAACGCCAGCGACAGGTGGACGGGGCCGCCGCGCGTGGACAGGTCGCTCGAGAAGCCGTTGTGGTACTTCACGTCGCCGTCGGTCAGGCCTTCGGCGTGCTTGCCTTCGAACTCGGCGAACAGGTCGCCGGGCATCTTGCCCATGATGTTCACGAGCAGGTTCAGGCGGCCGCGGTGGGCCATGCCGACCACGATTTCCTGGACGCCGTTTTCACCGGCGTGGTTAACCACTTCGTCCATCGAGGCGATGAAGCTTTCGCCGCCTTCCAGCGAGAAGCGCTTCTGGCCGACGTACTTGGTGTGCAGGAAGCGTTCCAGGCCTTCGGACTCGGTGAGCTGCTGAAGGATGTGGCGCTTTTCTTCCGCGGTGTACGTGGGCGCGCCCAGCGTGGTTTCCAGGCGTTCCTGGATCCAGCGCTTGGCGGCGGGGTCGGAGATGTGGGTGAATTCTGCACCGATGCTGCGGCAGTAGGTGTCGCGCAGCGCCTTCAGGATGTCGCGCAGCGTCATCGTGCTGGCGGTCGTGAAGTAGGTGTTGGTGGCCGAGTACGTCTGGTCCAGATCGGCTTCGGTCAGGCCATAGAAGGCGGGATCGAGCTCGGGGATCGGCGGACGTTCCTGGCGCTTGAGCGGATCGAGGTCGGCCCAACGCGAACCCAGCGAACGGTAGGCGGCAATCAGCGATTGCACCGAAACCTGCTTGCTGGCCACGCTCAGGTCGGGTTCGGCGGCGCGTTGCACGAAGGCATTGGCCTTGGCGCGCTGGGCGAACGATTCGACGATGGGAGCATGGGCCTGGTCGCGAGTGGATTCCTGGCCGTCGGTTGCGGGAGCGTGCTGCAATTGGTCGAAATATTCGCGCCAGTTGTCAGGTACCGAACCGGGGTTATCGAGGTAGGCTTCGTAAAGCTCCTCGACATACGGGGCATTACCCCCAAAGAGGTAAGACGTGGATAGAGATTCTATTTCCGAAGACATATCGCTTCACCTTTACGAGTGCTTCACTCGAGACGATGCAGGAAAACCTTCCGCGACACGGGCTTCCCGTTAGGCGGATAGCAGGGGCAGAAGGCGCGTACAAGCCTTGAAAGCCTATGGTCGAGAAGTATAGCCCTTTGAGTTTGCGGGCGTCTTCCCGCATTTCCGTGACGCGAAAGCCCTTTGGGAATGCCGTCATGCAGCAACGGAATGTCCGTCCAACCCCTTCCAATGCGCCGTCTACGCGCCACCAAAATCGGTCAATGCAAAATGCCGCAGCGCGTCATTTTGAATAGCAGAAAAGGTAAGTGTTGCATTTACGCCGCGTCAAACAGGCAGCGCAGTGGTCGACATGATCTCTTTCAAGACGAAAAAAGTGCGAATTTGGCGTACGCCGGGCAGCTTGATGATCTCGCCCGCATGCAGCTTGTTGAATCTTTCCAGGTCGCGGATGCGCAGCATCAGGAAGTAGTCGAATTCGCCTGCCACCAGGTGGCATTCCAGGCAGCCGCTGATGCTCTTGGCCGCTTCCTCGAAGTCGGTGAACGAGTCGGGTGTGGAACGGTCAAGCACCACGCCCACGATGACTAGCGTGGCCATATCCACGTCGGCGGGTTCAAGCAGTGCGACCGTCTTTCGGATGATGCCTTCGCTTTTGAGCCGCTCGACGCGCCGCAGACACGCCGCCGGACTGAGATGCACGCGCGCGCTCAGGTCCAGATTGGTGATCTGCGCGTCGTCCTGAAGAATGCGCAGGATCTGGCGGTCGATGCGGTCCAGCGTGAAAACGGCGGTCATGGAATGCGTCCCTGAAAATTAAATTTGGTCGCGGTTTTTAATTTGGAAATATTAGATGCATAAATACCAATAAACGAAGTTTCGATTTGGCGGATTGAAAAAATACGCAATTGACCCCTCAAGCCCATGATTTCTATGATTTTTGCGAACCCTGCCAAAAAGCGCAGGCCGCCCGAATCATCAGGAGCCACCATGGATCTGCAACGCTTTCCCCGTCATCGCCTGACCTTCGGCGATACCCCAATCGAAAAGCTGGACCGCCTTTCACAGCATCTGGGCGGCAAGGTCGAGATCTACGCCAAGCGCGAGGACTGCAACAGCGGCCTGGCGTTTGGCGGCAACAAGCTGCGCAAGCTTGAATACCTGATCCCGCAGGCGCTGGAACAAGGTTGCGACACGCTCGTCACCATCGGCGGCATCCAGTCCAACCACACGCGCATGGTCGCGGCGGTGGCCGCCAAACTGGGATTGGCCTGCGTGCTGGTGCAGGAAAACTGGGTGGATTATTCGGATGCGGTCTACGACCGCGTCGGCAACATCATGATGAGCCGCCTCATGGGCGCGGACGTGCGGCTGGTCGACCAGGGTTTCGACATCGGCTTTCGCCGCAGTTGGGAAGAGGCGCTTGAAGAAGTGAAACGCCGCGGCGGCAAGCCCTATGCGATTCCCGCGGGCGCGTCCGACCATGAGCTGGGCGGGCTGGGCTACGTCGGCTTTGCCGAAGAGGTGCGCCGCCAGGAAGCCGATCTGGGATTCAAGTTCGACTACATCGTCGTCTGCGCGGTCACGGGCAGTACGCAGGCCGGCATGGTCGTGGGCTTTGCCGCCGACGGCCGCGCCGACCGCGTCATCGGCATCGACGCATCCGCCACGCCGGAGCAGACGCGCGCCCAGGTCCTGCGCATCGCGCGGCGCACCGCCGACCTCGTCGGGCTGGACAGACCCATCGAAGACAAGGACGTGGTGCTCGACACGCGTTACGCCTATCCCGCGTATGGCCTGCCGTCAGCCGAAACCAACGATGCCATCCGTACGTGCGCCCGCCTGGAAGGCATGATGACTGACCCCGTGTACGAAGGGAAATCCATGCAGGGGATGATGGACATCATCCGCAAAGGCGAGATTCCCGCCGGTTCGAAGGTCCTGTATGCGCACCTGGGAGGGGTGCCGGCGATCAACGCCTACAGCTTTCTCTACCGCAACGGATAGCGGCGGCTTCGGCGTCATGGGGTGGCCTTGCGGGGATTTGCGGTGACGCCAAGCCCCCCGTAGGGCAACCCAGGATGGCGCGGGAGGGACAATTGATGTACATACTTTGTATACACAAATCCACGCGCGAATTGTGTGTTGCCTTGCCACGGTTTCGCGTTCCCCCGCCCGCCCATGCCCGCCTACGATTCCACCAAGCCCTACCCCCGCGACCTCGTCGGCTACGGCCGCAATCCGCCTCACGCGCAATGGCCAGGCAACGCGCGGATTGCGGTGCAGTTCGTCCTGAATTACGAGGAAGGCGGCGAAAACAGCGTGCTGCATGGCGACGCCGGCTCCGAGCAGTTCCTGTCCGAAATGTTCAGCCCCGCCAGCTATCCGGACCGGCACCTCAGCATGGAAGGCATCTATGAATACGGTTCGCGGGCGGGCGTGTGGCGCATCCTGCGGGAATTCGAAAAGCGCCAGCTGCCGCTGACGGTGTTCGGCGTCGGCATGGCGCTGCAACGCCATCCGGACCTGACCGCGGCGTTCGTGGAACTGGGTCATGAAATCGCCTGCCACGGCTGGCGCTGGATCCACTACCAGAACGTGGATGAAGCCACCGAGCGCGAGCACATGCGCCTGGCCATCGACGCCATCACCACGCTGACCGGCACACGGCCGCTGGGCTGGTACACCGGCCGCGACAGCCCGCGCACCCGCACGCTGGTCGCCGACGACGGCGGATTCGAGTACGACAGCGACTATTACGGCGACGACCTGCCCTTCTGGATGCAGGTGCGCAAATCGGATGGCGCCACGGCGCCGCAGCTCATCGTGCCCTACACGCTGGACTGCAACGACATGCGCTTTGCGCTGCCGCAGGGCTTCTCCCACGCCGATCCCTTTTTCCAGTACCTGAAGGACAGTTTCGACGCGTTGTATGCCGAAGGCGGCGAGGCGCCCAAGATGCTCAGCATCGGCATGCACTGCCGCCTGTTGGGCCGGCCCGGCCGCATCGTTGCCCTGCAACGTTTCCTGGATCACATCGCGCGCCACGATCGCGTCTGGGTGTGCCGCCGGCTGGACATCGCGCGGCACTGGAAAGCCACCCACCCCTACATATCCGACCGTTGAACAGGACGACCATGACCAACAATCTGAACGAGCCGAACGTCGAGCCGCGCCCGCACAGCCGCCACGGCGAAACCGGCATGGGCAGCGACATCTGGGACTGGCACGAGGCGCTCAGCGTCTACAGCGATCCGGGCTACGCCGAAAAAGGCCAGCTCACGGTCACCTACCTGACCGACGCGCACCGCGCCTGCGCCGCGCGCATCTCGCAATGGATGCGCGACTGCGGCTTTGACGAGGTCGGCATCGACGCCGTCGGCAATGTGGTGGGACGCTATCGCGCCGCCCGCGCCGGCGCGCCGGTCCTCATGACCGGCAGCCACTTCGACACGGTGCGCAACGCCGGCAAGTACGACGGCCGGCTTGGCATCTTCGTGCCCATGGCCTGCGTGCGCGCGCTGCATCGCGAGAACCGGCGCCTGCCGTTCGACGTGGAGGTGATCGCCTTCGCCGAGGAAGAAGGCCAGCGCTACCGGGCCACGTTCCTGGGCTCGGGCGCGTTGATTGGCAGCTTCAATCCCGACTGGCTGGCGCAGAAGGATGCCGACGGCATCACCATGCGCGAGGCCATGACGCACGCGGGCCTGGACATCGACGGGATTGCCGGCCTGCGGCGCGATCCGGCCAATTACCTGGGCTTTGTCGAGGTGCACATCGAGCAGGGTCCGGTCCTGTATGAAATGGGGCTGCCGCTTGGCGTCGTCACGTCCATCAACGGCTGCGTGCGCCATCAGGTGCAGATCCTGGGCCTGGCCAGCCATGCCGGCACCACGCCCATGAACCGGCGGCGCGACGCGGCCGTCGCGGCCGCCGAGCTGGCGCTCTATGTTGAAAGCCGCGCCGCCCGCGATGGCGATTCGGTCGGCACGGTAGGCATGTTCGAGGTGCCCAGCGGATCGATCAACGTCGTGCCGGGCGAGTGCCGCTTCAGCCTGGACCTGCGAGCCCCCAGCGATGTGCAGCGCGACGCGCTGGTCGATGACGTGCTGGCCGAGCTGGCCGCCATCTGCGCGCGGCGCGGTCTGCGCTATTCGATTGAAGAAACCATGCGCGCCGCCGCCGCGCCCAGCGATCCGCGCTGGCAGCAGCGCTGGGAGCGCGCGGTCGACGCGCTGGGCGTCCCCGTGCACCGCATGCCCAGCGGCGCCGGCCACGACGCCATGAAGCTGCACGAGATCATGCCCCAGGCGATGCTCTTCGTGCGCGGCCAGAACAACGGCATCAGCCACAACCCCCGCGAATCCACCACCAGCGACGATATCGAACTTGCCGCGCAAGCCATGCTGGGCTTGCTCGACGCGCTGGCCAACGAAACCTCGACATAACGCCATGACCGATTACGCCCGACTCGACGCCTGGGTGGACGCCCATTTCGACGAAGAAGTCCGCTTCCTGCAAGCACTGGTGCGCGTGCCCACCGACACGCCGCCCGGCAACAACGCCCCGCACGCCGAGCGCACCGCGCAACTGCTGCAAGATTTTGGCCTGCACGCCGAAGCGCACCCCGTGCCGGCCCAGGCCGTCGAGGACTACGGCATGCAGTCCATCACCAACCTCATCGTGCGCCGCGAATACGGCGGCGCAGGCCCGCGCATCGCGCTCAACGCGCACGGCGATGTGGTGCCCCCCGGCGACGGCTGGAAGCACGATCCCTACGGCGCCGAGATCGAGGACGGCTGCCTGTACGGCCGCGCCGCAGCCGTCAGCAAGAGCGACTTCGCCAGCTTCACGTTTGCGCTGCGGGCGCTGGAAGCCGTCGCCATGCCGTCGCGCGGCGCGGTGGAGCTGCACTTTACGTACGACGAGGAATTCGGCGGTCTGCTGGGTCCGGGCTGGCTCCTGGAGCAGGGATTGACCCGCCCTGACCTGATGATCGCGGCCGGCTTCAGCTATGAAGTCGTCACCGCGCACAACGGCTGCCTGCAAATGGAAGTGACGGTGCACGGCAAGATGGCCCACGCCGCCATCCCAAGCAGCGGCGTCGACGCCTTGCAAGGCGCCGTCGCGATTCTGAATGCGCTGTATGCGCAGAACGCGCATTACCAGGCGATCACGTCGCAGGTCCCGGGCATTTCGCATCCGTACCTGAACGTGGGACGGATCGAAGGCGGCACAAACACGAACGTGGTGCCCGGCAAGGTCAGCTTCAAGCTGGACCGCCGCATGATTCCCGAAGAAAACGCCGCAGAGGTCGAGGCCGACATCCGGCGCATCATCGAAGAAGCCGCGGCTTCATGTCCCGGTATCCGTGTCGAGATCAAGCGGCTGCTGCTGGCCAATTCGATGCGCCCGCTGCCCGGCGCGCAGCCGCTGGTGCAGGCCATCCAGCAACATGGCGAGGCGGTGTTCGGCGAACCCATCCCCGCGATGGGCACACCGCTCTACACCGACGTGCGCCTGTACGCCGAAGCCGGCGTCCCCGGCGTGATCTACGGCGCGGGCCCGCGCACGGTGCTCGAATCGCACGCCAAGCGCAACGACGAGCGCATCAATCTGGAAGACCTGCGCCGCGCAACGAAGG
The DNA here is from genome assembly GCF_006715415.1 of Achromobacter sp. SLBN-14. Taxonomy (NCBI): domain Bacteria; kingdom Pseudomonadati; phylum Pseudomonadota; class Betaproteobacteria; order Burkholderiales; family Alcaligenaceae; genus Achromobacter; species Achromobacter sp. SLBN-14. The sequence continues at coordinate 876,795 of NZ_VFNE01000001.1, forward strand.
TCATCGCCCGCACGCTGGCGGATTTGCTGCACTAAGCCAGCCGCATCACCCGGCGCCAGAACAGCACGGCCACCAGCACGAAGACGGCCAACCCGAGGTAGGACGCCATGCCGGCGAAGTCCTCTCCTGCGATCGCCAGCGGCGCCTCGGAGCCCGTGCCGCCGATGATGGCCGCCATCAGCACGCCCACCAGGCTCTCGCCCACGATCAGGCCCGAGGCGATCAGCACGCCGCGGCGGTTGGCCGCCTCGGCAAAGCGGTCGTAGGGCTGGTTGGCGGCGGCGGCGCGGCGGCGCAGGGCGCGCTCAAGCAGCCAGGCCAGCAGCGCGCCCGCCACGATGGGCGCGGCGACGGTCGGCGGCAGGTAGATGCCGATGCCGACCGCCAGCACGGGAATGCGCGCCACCTTGCAGGTGCGCTTCATGATCTCGTCCACTACGATCAGCCCCACGCCCACCGCCATGCCGATCAGGATCATCGTCCAGTTCAACTGATGGGTGAAGATGCCGCGCGTGATCGCCAGCATCAGCGTGGCCTGCGGCGCGGACAGCGCCTGCGAGGCGTCCATGCCCTCGCGCGGCATCGCGTCCGCAAACCCGTATGCGTTGTACAGCAGCTCCAGCACCGGCGAAATCACCGCCGCGCCGACGACGCAGCCGATCAGCAGCGCGACCTGCTGACGCCACGGGGTGGCCCCCACCAGCCAGCCGGTCTTCAGGTCCTGCAAGTTGTCGTTCGAAATCGACGCCACCGCCACCACGGCCGAGGTGCTGAAGATCGCCAGGGCAATCGCCATCTGCACGCCGTTTTCCAGCGCCATCAGCTCGCCGCCCACGCCCAGCATCAGCACGGACACCAGGACGATGGCGACGATGCCCACGCCGGAGATCGGGCTGGTCGACGACCCCACCAGGCCGGCCATGTAGCCACAAGCCGCGGCCACCAGGAAACCGAACACAAAGGCGAAGAGGACCGCGTAGGCGACCAGCTTCCAGATGGCGCCGGCCGACAGCGGCGTGCCCGACAGGAACACCTGGAACGTGAAGACCAGGATCGCCACCAGCACCAACGTCACGGCCGAGATCCAGCCCGCCGACAGGTCGCGTTCGGTGCGCGGCGCGGTGCCCGCTCGGGCCGCGCCCTCCTTAGTCAAGGCCGAAAACGAGGCCTTCACGCCGCGCGCCATCGGCACGAACAGCGTCGCCAGCGTCCAGATCGCGCCCACGCCGATCACGCCCGCGCCAATGAAGCGCACCTGCGAGGACCACAGGCCCGTGGCATAGGACGCCAGCGTCGCGCCCGCGGGCATGTCGCCCATGGCCGTCAGGATGGGCACCGCGATGCCCCACGCAATGACCAGCCCGGTCAACATCGCCAGCCCGGCGACGATGCCGATCAGGTAGCCCGCGCCCAGCAGCGCCAGCGAAAAGCCCATCGGCAGCCGGAACACGGCGCCGCCCAACGCAAACCAGCCGCTGACGCTGTCGCCCAGCACGCGCAGCCCGCTGGCGGCAAAGCTGACCACGGCCGCCGCGACGCCCCCGGCGACGATGTCGCCCATGCCGGTGGCGGCGGGTTTGGCCGACGCGTGCGCGCCGGTCTGCGGCGCGTCCTGTGCGCGCTCGGCGCTGCCCACCCGCAGAATCTCCGCCGCCGCCACGCCTTCCGGATACGGCAGGTTGCTCTGCACCACCATCACGTGGCGCAGCGGAATCGTGAACATCACGCCCAGCATGCCGCCGGCCGCGCAGATGCCCAGGGTCTGCCAGAACGGGAAGCCCTGCCAGTGGCCCATCATGACCAGCGCCGGCAGGATGAAGATGATGGCCGACAGCGTGCCGGCCGCCGAGGCCTGCGTCTGCACCATGTTGTTTTCAAGGATGTTGGCGTCCTTGAACATGCGAAGGACCGACATCGAGATCACGGCCGCCGGAATGGCCGACGAGAACGTCAGGCCCACTTTGAGCCCCAGGAACACGTTCGAGGCGGTGAAGATGACGGTGATCAGCGCGCCGAGCAGGACGCCCCGGACGGTCAGCTCGGGCAGCGTGACCTCCGGCGGAACGCGGATGGGCTGGGTCATGGGTTTCTCCCTATTGATAGCCGCGCATTCTAGCGCCAGACCGTCCACCCCGTGGTCACCAGCGGTAAGCGCATTCGGGCAGTGGAACCTGCCGTGCCGCAGGATCCTGGCGAAAGATTATGCTGAAAGCGCCGGATTTCCTTGCGGAATTTGATGACTCATGCCTCGGGCATGGGTCTAGCATGAGCAGTAAAAACAGGAGACGACTTACCATGCTCGACCCTCGCCAGCCCCTTTCCGGATCGGCCCTCCAGGACGACGCCGACCCCGCCGAAACCGCCGAATGGCGCGAAGCGTTGCAGTCCCTGCTGCAGGCCGACGGGGCCGAGCGCGCAGGCTACGTGCTGGACAGCGTCCTGGGCCACGCCGCCTCGCTCGGGCTGCGAGCCAACAGCCAGACCCGCACCGCCTACCTGAACACCATTCCCGCCGACCAGGAACCGCCCTTTCCCGGCAACCTGGCCGTCGAAGAGCGCATCGCCCGCATCAACCGCTGGAACGCGCTGGCGATGGTGGTGCGCGCCAATCAGGCGCATGGCGAGCTGGGCGGCCACATCGCCAGCTACGCGTCGGCCGCCGACCTGTTCGAAGTCGGCTTCAACCATTTCTTTCGCGCCCGCACGGACGGCAACCCGGGCGACATCGTCTACATGCAGCCGCATTCGGCGCCCGGCGTCTATGCGCGCGCCTTCCTCGAAGGCTTTCTGGGCGAAGACGACCTGGCGCATTTCCGCCAGGAAATCACCGCAACCACGCGCGGCTTGCGCGGCCTGTCCTCGTACCCCCATCCGTGGCTGATGCCGGATTTCTGGCAGTTCCCCACCGGCTCGATGGGCATCGGCCCCATCAACGCCATCTACCAGGCGCGCTTCATGCGCTATCTGGAACATCGCTCGCTGGTGCCCGGCGCCGACCGCAAGGTGTGGGGCATCTTTGGCGACGGCGAAATGGACGAGCCCGAATCCATCGCGGCGCTCACGCTGGCCGCGCGCGAAAAGCTCGACAACCTGATCTTCGTCGTCAACTGCAACCTGCAGCGCCTGGACGGCCCGGTGCGCGGCAACGGCCGCATCATCGACGAACTCGAAACCCTGTATGCCGGCGCCGGCTGGAACGTCATCAAGCTCGTCTGGGGCAGCGACTGGGACGCGCTGCTGCGCCGGGACACGGGCGGCGCGCTCGCCCGCGCCTTCGCCAACACCGTGGACGGCCAGTTCCAGACCTTCGCGGCCAACGATGGCGCATTCAACCGCGCCCACTTCTTCAACCAGAATCCCGAGCTGGCGGCGTTGGTGGCCGACTGGTCCGACGACGCCATCGACCGCCTGCACCGGGGCGGCCATGACATGGTGAAGATCCATGCCGCCTACCATCGCGCCGCGAACCATCGCGGCCAGCCCACCGTCATCCTCGCGCAGACCAAGAAGGGGTTTGGCATGGGGACGGCCGGCCAGGGCAAGATGACCACCCATCAGCAAAAGAAGCTGGACGACGAAGCGCTGCTCGCGTTCCGCGACCGCTTCGCGCTGCCGATTTCCGACGCCGACTGCCTGGCGCTCAAGTTCTACCGCCCCGCCGACGACAGCGCCGAAATGCGCCACCTGCAGGCGCGCCGCGCCGCGCTGGGCGGCTATATCCCGCGCCGCAACGCCGAGGCCCCGCGGCTCGCGCCCCCGGACGCCGACCAATGGGCGCGCTTTGCGCTGGCGGCCGACGGCAAGGAGATGTCGTCCACGATGGCCATCGTGCGCATGCTGACCGCGCTGCTCAAGGACGCCACCGTGGGCCCGCGCATCGTGCCCATCGTCGCGGACGAGGCGCGCACCTTCGGTATGGCCAACCTGTTCCGGCAGATCGGCATCTATTCGGCGCAAGGCCAGCTCTATGAGCCCGAGGACATCGGCTCGGTGCTGTACTACCGCGAGGCCCGCGACGGCCAGATCCTCGAAGAAGGCATCACCGAGGCCGGCGCCATCTCGTCCTGGACGGCGGCCGGCACCAGTTACTCGGTCAACGGCCTGCCGATGCTGCCGTTCTATATCTATTACTCGATGTTCGGATTCCAGCGCATCGGGGACCTGATCTGGGCCGCCGCCGACCAGCGCGCCCGGGGCTTTCTGATCGGCGCCACGTCGGGCCGCACGACACTGGGCGGCGAAGGCCTGCAGCACCAGGACGGCTCCAGCCACATCATGGCCGCCACCGTGCCCAATTGCCGCGCGTATGACCCGGCCTACGCCTTTGAGGTCGCCGTCATCGTCGAACATGGCATGCAGCGCATGCTGGACGAGCAACGCGATGAATTCTTCTACCTGACCGTCACGAACGAGAACCTGGCGCAGCCCGACATGCCCCAGGATCCCGCGACGCGCGAAGGCGTCCTGCGCGGCCTGTACCGGCTGCGGCCCGCGCGCGGCAAGGCGCAGGTCCGCCTGCTCGGCGCCGGGCCCATGCTGCGCGAAGCCGAGCTGGCTGCCGCGCGCCTGCACGACGAATTCGGCGTGGATGCGGAAGTCTGGAGCGTGACCAGCTTTTCGGAGCTGGCCCGCAGCGGCCGCCAGGCCGAGCGCGCACGCGTGCTGGGCCTGGAAGCGCCGCAGGACCAGGACTGGGTGCACACCTGCCTGGCCGGCAGCGACGCCCCGGTGATCGCGGCCAGCGACTACGTACGCGCCGTGCCCGAACAGATCCGCGCCTACGTAAAAGCGCCCTACCGCACGTTGGGCACGGACGGTTTCGGGCGCAGCGACACGCGGGCGCGCTTGCGCGATTTCTTCGAGGTCGGCGCCGACTGGATCGTGCTGCATGCGCTGGACAGCCTGGACAGGCAGGACGATGCGCGGACCTTGCGCCGCGCCTTGAACGCCGGCAGCCGCCAGGCGCCGCCGTGGGAAATCTAGGGGATCATCCATTCCGCCTCGCCCATCGGGGCGGCGCCGCGCACGCGTTTGCTTGATCAAAAGCGAACGCTCGCTGCAGTGCAGCAACCAAGCACCCGCGCTTTCTGGTGAAATACGGGTGTTCCCTAAGCATTTCGCGATGAATACGGCGGGCCGCGAGCCCGCCTTTTGCATCTCTGTTTTTTTTTCCGTTAGCCCTTTCAGGCCCCGATCCCATGGACGAAACTCTCACCAAACTGGCGTTGGACTACCACGCCTATCCCACTCCCGGCAAAATCTCGGTCACCCCGACCAAGACCCTGGCCAACCAGGACGACCTGTCCCTGGCCTACTCCCCCGGCGTGGCTGCGGCTTGCATGGCCATTTTCGACCAGGGCGACGACGCCGCCTCCAAGTACACGTCGCGCGGCAACCTCGTGGGCGTGATCACCAACGGCACCGCCGTGCTGGGCCTGGGCAACATCGGTCCGCTGGCCGCCAAGCCCGTGATGGAAGGCAAGGGTTGCCTGTTCAAGAAATTCGCCGGCATCGACGTGTTCGACATCGAACTCGCGGAAAACGATCCGGACAAGCTGGTGGACATCATTGCCGCGCTCGAGCCCACGCTGGGCGGCGTCAACCTTGAAGACATCAAGGCGCCCGAGTGCTTCTACATCGAGAAGAAGCTGCGCGAGCGCATGAAGATCCCCGTCTTCCACGACGACCAGCACGGCACCGCCATCATCTCGTCGGCCGCCATCCTGAACGGCCTGAAGGTCGTGAACAAGGACATCGGCTCGGTCAAGCTGGCCTGCTCGGGCGCCGGCGCCGCGGCCATCGCCTGCCTGGACCTGCTGGTTCACCTGGGCATCAAGCGCGAAAACATCTTCGTGGTCGACTCGCGCGGCGTCATCTGGGACGGCCGCGACGAGAACATGGAAGCCAACAAGAAGCGCTACGCGCAAAAGACCGACGCGCGCACGCTGGCCGACGTGGTCAATGGCGCCGACGTGTTCCTGGGCTGCTCGACCGCTGGCGTGCTGACCGCCGACATGGTCAAGACCATGGCCGACCGTCCGCTGATCCTGGCCCTGGCCAACCCGGAACCCGAAATCCGCCCCGAAGTCGCCAAGGCCGCGCGCCCCGACTGCATCATCGCGACGGGCCGTTCGGACTACCCGAACCAGGTCAACAACGTCCTGTGCTTCCCCTTCATCTTCCGCGGCGCCATGGATGCGGGCGCTTCGCGCATCACCGAGGAAATGAAGCTGGCGTGCGTCAAGGCCATCGCCGACCTCGCCCAGGCCGAGCAGAACGATGAAGTGGCCCGCGCCTACGCTGGCCAGGAACTGTCGTTCGGTCCCGAGTACATCATCCCCAAGCCGTTCGACCCGCGCCTGATCGTCCAGATCGCGCCGGCCGTCGCGCAGGCCGCTGCCGACTCCGGCGTTGCCGCCCGTCCCATCGAAGACATCGAGGCCTACCGCCAGAAGCTGATGGGCTTCGTGTACCACTCGGGCCAGCTGATGCGCCCGCTGTTCGCCCAGGCCAAGAAGGCGCCCAAGCGCGTCATCTACGCCGACGGCGAAGACGAGCGCGTCCTGCGCGCCGTGCAGACGGTTGCCGACGAGAAGCTGGCGTTCCCGATCCTGATCGGCCGCCCCGCCGTCATCGAGATGCGCATCCAGAAGGCCGGCCTGCGCCTCATCGCCGGCCAGCACTTCGAGATCGTGGATCCCGAAGACGACAGCCGCTTCAACGAAACCTGGAACGCGTACTACCAGCTGAAGGGCCGTGAAGGCGTGACGCCGGCCATCGCCAAGGCGATGATCCGCAAGCACAACACGCTGATCGGCGCGATGCTGCTGCGCCGTGGCGATGCCGACGCACTGCTGTGCGGCGTGGCCAGCAAGTACGACAACCAGCTCAAGTACATCGACGAAATCATCGGCAAGAAGGAAGGCCAGACCTACGCCGCCCTGAACGTGCTGATGCTGCCCGACCAGACGCTGTTCGTCACCGACACCCACGTCAACGAAAACCCGACGGCCGAGGAAGTCGCCAGCATCACGATCCAGGCCGCCGACGAAATGCTGCGTTTCGGCGTGGTGCCCAAGATCGCGCTGCTGTCGCACTCGAACTTCGGCAGCCGCATCACGGAATCGTCGCGCAAGATGGCCGCCGCGCGCCAGATCGTGCAAGACCGCGCCCCCGACCTGGAAGTCGACGGCGAAATGCACGCCGACGCCGCCCTGTCCGAAAAGATCCGCGTCCTGGCCTACCCGGACAGCACGCTGAAGGGCCCGGCCAACCTTCTGGTCATGCCCAACCTGGACACCGGCAACATCACGTACAACATGCTGAAGATGACCGGCAGCAATGGCGTCGCGATGGGTCCGATCCTGCTGGGCGCCGCGCGTCCCGTGCATATCCTGACCACCAGCGCCACCGTGCGCCGCATCGTCAACATGACGGCCCTGGCCGTGGTGGATGCGCAGCAGGAAGCCGCGGAAGAAGCCAAGAAGCGCCGCCGCTGATCGCACCCTCTGGCTGCAAGCTTACGGGCGCCCCTCAAACGGGGCGCCCGTTTTCTTTTTTGGATGGTAAAACCTAGCTTGACCTTTACCTGGAGACGACATGCTGGCCGATGCAATGTATGCCTGGTTCCACTACCTGGCGATCTTTGTTCTGGTGGTGGTGCTCACCGCCGAAGCTGTATTGCTGCGCCCCGACCTGACGCCCGCCGGTGTCAAGCGCCTCATCGTCTACGACCGCCTCTATGGCGTGAGCGCAATCCTCGTCCTCGTCACCGGGGTGCTGCGGCTGACCGCCGGCGCCAAGGGCGCCGCGTTCTACATGGGCAATCCCTGGTTCCACGCCAAGATTTCGCTCTTTGTCGTCATCGCGCTCTGTTCCATTCCGCCCACGCTGACCTTCCTGCGCTGGGCAAAACAACGGCGCCAGCAGCCGGAGTTCGTCCCCGCCCTGCCCGAGATCAAGCGCGCGCGCCGCTGGGTGATGATCGCTTCGCACCTGTTCGTCTTCCTGCCGCTCTTCGCGGTGCTGATGGCGCGCGGCATCGGCTACTGATGCCGGCGGCTATGGGCAGCGGGCGCGCGCCGGGCGCGCCGGCTCCTTGCCGTCGACGACGAACGTGTCAAAGCGGAACACACCCGCCGCGTCGTTGCTGACGATCTTGATGAACTCGCCCTGCGGCGTATGCATCACGGACATGCCTTCGGGCACGTCCTCGTGGCCGGGCCGCACCGCGGCCTGCCCGTTCCAAGGACTGAAGACCAGGACGCCCGGGTACGGTTCACGGTCCTCCCCCGTGCCCCGCCGCGCGGTCTTGAACTGCGTGCCGGCGGGGTACGTCAGGCCGCCGAACTGCGTGCGGCACGCCAGCTCCGCGTCCGTGACGCGCAATACGTTGCGCGACGCATCCAGGTAGAGCGTGGGCCGGCTGAGAAACAGCCCGTACAGCGGCACGGCTGCCTCGCTCTCCACCTCGAGCCGCCACCGATCGGCGTCCCGCGAACCATCCGTGTAGACCGTGCCGCTTGATCCTCGCAACGCCGTGCCTGCCCCGATGGCCAGGCCCGCGGCCTCGTTGCCCGGCGCCAGCACGCATTGTTCGAACGCCTTCATGGCGCCGTCCGGTTCGACGGCGAACTCGATGTCGTGCGCGCCGTCGCACCCCCAACCTTGCACGGTCTGCACGCCCGCGCCCCGCAGGATGACCGTGCGCGGGTGCCGGCCAAGCGTGGCATAGGTTTGCGCTTCGTACTCGGTGTCCAGGTAGCGCCGTGCAGACGTTGCCTGCACGCCCAGCATCTGCACTTCTTGCGGAAAACTGGCCTCGACGTAGGTGTCGAGCTTGCCCTCGTCCTTCAGCGTCAGGCGCGTGCCCGCCGGCATCGCCACGCCGCCAACCACGGCGGGCTCCTGCAACGTGACGCGCAGCGCCGCCTGCTTGCGATCGATGTCCCGGCCCACCTGCCACATCACTGCCTGGAACCACGCATAGAAGCTGAACGGCGCGGCCAGCGCCAGGCAAAGCACGATGGACGTCTTCCAATACTTGCGGACGGTGCGCCGGGCGCGGCCGCTGGCCGCCAGGGCGACGCCCCAGCCCAACAACAACAGGCCGGCGAAAAAGCCGGCCGTGAGCAGAATGAAAAAACTGGCGCTGGGAAGTGCTATCGGAATCATGGCGGTGATGCTATCCGCAAAATTACTCTCTGGCGAATTATCAGAATTTTATTAAAGACACCACTTCTCGGACCGACTGTAATCACACATGTCGCCGAGAAGTACGCCATAAACCTCTGAAAAGCACCGTCGGCGCATTGCTTTTCAGCCCCTTTGACAGACATCCACTTATGAAATCCAAAGTAATCATCGCGCTGGCCATCGGCGCCCTCGCTTCCACTTCGCAGCTGGCATTTGCCTCGGACGGCACGATCAATTTCACGGGCGCCATATCCGCCAACACGTGCACCATCGACGGCAACGGCACCGGCAGCAAGAACTTCAACGTGCTCATGCCCACGGTCGGCGTCGATTCACTGACGGCCGCGGGCCAAACGGCCGGCACCACGCCCTTCACCATCCGCCTGACCGCATGCACCCCGGGTACGGGCATGGTCCACACCCTGTTCGAACCCGGCGCCAACGGCAATGCCGCCACCGGCAACCTCACGATCTCCGCGGGGGGTGCAGCCAACGTCGAGATCCGCCTCCTGAATGGCGACGCAACCCCCATCAGCGTCACCGTCGCCGACGAGGCCCAGAACTCCAAGGCCGTCTCCCTGGCCAACGGCGAGGCCACGCTTCATTACCAGGCTCAGTATTTCGCGCTCGGCCAGGCAGGCGCGGGCAACGTGAACGCCACTGCCAAATACACCATCATTTATCAATAAGCCGCCCGGCTTGGCCTTGCGCTCGTTTGCAGCCGCCCGGATCAGTAGTCAAGCCCCCATTTACAGTCCGAGGAAACCGATGAACCCATTCAACGTAGCTCTTGCAGCCGGAGCATTGGCAGGCTGTATCTTCGCTGCCGCGCCGGCAACCGCATCCGTCGTCATTGGCAGCACCCGAATCGTCTATGAGGCCGGCCAGGCGGAAGTCAACGTCAAGCTCAAGAACGAGGGCGACCAGCCCGCGCTCACCCAGACCTGGATCGACACGGGCGACGCCAAGGCGGCGCCGGGATCCATCCAGGTGCCCTTTATCGTGACCCCGCCCGTGTCCCGCATCGACCAGGGCAAGGGCCAGACCCTGCGCCTGATGCACACGGGCGAACCGATGAGTGAGGACAAGGAGTCCGTGTTCTGGCTCAACGTGCTGGAAATTCCGCCCAAGGACAAAGCCAGCCAGAACCTCCTGCAGATGGCATTCCGGTCGCGGATCAAGCTGTTCTATCGCCCCGCGGGACTCAAAGGCAAGGCCGAGGACGCGCCCGCGCAAGTCAGCTGGCGTCTGGTCCGGTCCGGCAATCGCAACGCTATCGAAGCTACCAACCCCACGCCGTATTACGTCACCTTCATCGAAGTGAACGTGGCCAGCAACGGCAAGCGCGCCAAGTTCACCGACGGGGACATGCTTGCCCCCGGCGAAAAAAAGATCCTGCCTCTGGTAGGAGACGTGATCCAGGGCGCCAATGCCGAAGTCTCGTACCGCTTCCTGAATGACCACGGCGGCGCAGTCAAAGGCGCCCGGGCCCTCAGCCCCGCCTAGCGCGACCTAAGCATTACCGGCCCGCACCGACCGGCCGGCTGTCCGCTCACCAACCCATCACCCGACGCCTGCAGGGGCGGCGCGATCGGCCGGCATCCGCCTGCCGGCAGCGCCGCGCCTGATCGCGCACCTGCCCATCATGGAACGTCTCGCCACCACGCCGCATTTCGCGCTTGCCGCGATCACGCTAAGCCTGCTCAGCGCAACTGCCTGGGCCGACGGCGCCACCGAACTCGCCGCCCTGAATGCGGACGTGGAGTTCAACGATGCCTTCCTGAGCGGTGCGGACGTGGACGTCAGCCAGTTCTCGCGCTCGAACAGCGCCATCCCCGGCACCTATCGCCTCGATGTGCAGGTGAACGACCGCTGGCTGGGGCGCGCCGACGTGCGCATCGGCAAACCCTCGTCCGTGAACGCGCCGCTTCAGGCCTGTTTCGACTCGGCGCTGGTGGAATTGGTGGGCATCGACCTTGCCAAGATCGACGCGGCGCGTGCCGAACTGCTGAACGGCACCCAATGCGTCGCGCTGACCGACCTGGTTAAGGAAGCGCGCGCGCAGTTCGATGCGGGCGAACAGCGGCTGAACGTGACGGTGCCCCAGGCCTCGCTGGTCCGGCAGGGCCGCGGTTTCGTGGACCCCAAGCATTGGGACGAAGGCGTGCCCGCCGCGCTGTTGAATTACAACGCCAACTTCTACACCTCTCGCGCCGATGGCAAGGCGTCGACCCAAAGCTTTGCGGGCCTGAATGCCGGCGCTAACGTGGGTCCCTGGCGCTTGCGCCACGCCGGCAGCGCAACCCATGGCAGCAAGAGCGGCCTGCAATACCAAAGCGTGCAGACCAACCTGCGGCGCAACATCACGGGCATGAAGAGCCAGCTGGTGATTGGCGATGCGTTCACGGACGGATCGACTTTCGACAGCGTCGGGTTTCGCGGCGTGCAGATGTCCAGCGACGATCGCATGTCTCCCGAGTCGCAGCGCGGCTTCGCCCCGACCTTGCGCGGCATCGCCAACACGAACGCGCGCGTCCAGGTGCGCCAGAACGGCAATATCATTTACGAAACCACCGTCGCGCCCGGTCCTTTCATCATTGACGACCTGTATGCCACCGGCTATGGCGGCGACCTGGAAATGGTGGTCAACGAAGCCGACGGCCGCGTGCTGGTGTCCCGGGTGCCTTTCTCCGGCGCGGTGAATTCATTGCGCCCGGGCGTGACCCGCTACAGCGTCACCGCAGGCCAGTACCGCACGCCGCAGACGGCCGATCGCCCCCTGATGGCGCAAGCGACCGTGCAGCACGGCATCAACAATCTTGTGACCGCCTATGGCGGCCTGACCGGGGCCCAGGGCTACGGCGCCGTATTGGGCGGTGCAGCGCTGAACACCGATTTCGGCGCGTTTGGCCTGGACGTCACCCAGGCGGCCACGCGCCTGCCAAAAGAGAAAAACCGCACTGGGCAAAGCGTCAAACTGAGCTACTCCAAGTTTCTGGAGCCCACTCGCACAAGCCTCACGCTCGCCGCCTACCGCTACGCCAGCCGCGGCTACCTGAGCATGGCCGACGCCATGGAACTCAGATCCCGGCAAGAACAGGGGCAAGGCGCAGGGCAATATGGCACGCAGCGAGGCCGTCTGCAGGCGACGATCAACCAGAACCTGCCGGCCGGCTATGGGTCCCTGCACTTCACGGGATCGACCCAGGACTACTGGGACAGACCCGGCCGCGACACGCAGATCCAGGCGGCCTACAGCAACAGCTACAAGCGCGTGAACTACAGCGTCTCGGCCACCCGCCAACTCAACGTGGGAACCCAGAAGTGGGACAACCAGGTCATGCTCAACCTGGGCATTCCGCTCGGCCGCAACCAGAATCCGGTCTATGCGTCGACCAGCATGCAAAAGGCTTCGGATGGATCCAGCAGCGTCCAGCAATCCGTGGCGGGCTCGCTCGGCGCGGATAACGCGTTCAACTACGGCGTCAGCGCCGGGCGCGCCGTGTCGTCCAACGGTCCGGCCAACACCAGCATTGCTGCGAACGCCTCCTACATCACGCCCGTCACGGCCGTGTCGGCCAGCGCCAGCACCAGTTCGAACTACACCCAATACGGCGGCGGCATTTCCGGCGGCGTCGTGGCCTATGGTGGCGGCCTCGTCATGACGCCGGTCACCGGCGAAACGGTTGCGATCGTCGAGGCGAAAGACGCAGCGGGCGCGCGGGTGCTCAACAGCACCGGGGTGCGCCTGGATTCCAAAGGCCGCGCGATCGTATCGACCTTGACTCCCTATGCCAGGAACGCCATCGAGCTCGATCCCAAGGGGCTCCCGCTGAATGTCGAGCTCAAGGCGACCGAACAACAGGTGGCCCCCACCGCCGGCGCGGTGGTTCGGCTGACCTTCGAAACCGAAAACGTGGGAAGCGCGGCGCTGCTGACGGTGGCCATGCACGGCGGAGAGCCCCTTCCCTTTGGCGCCGACGTGCAGGACGCCGACGGAAACAGCGTGGGTGTCGTGGCGCAGGGCGGCCGCGTGCTGGCGCGCGGGTTGAAGGACACGCAGGGCATCCTGACCGTGAAATGGGGCGCGAACAACAGCGAAGCTTGCTCGTTTGGCTATGCCCTGCCCGAGCAGCGTCTCAAGGATGCCTCGCTGCCTCAGGCGAGCGGACTGCTCTGCGAAAAGACGGCGCCAACCCGGATCGCCAAAAACTGATGATGGAAATACTGATGAACAAGACCATATTGCGCGCGGCGTTCGGGCTGCTTGGCTTGCTGGGCTCCACGACCTCGTGGGCCGTCGCGAACTGCACCCAGACGATAAGCTCGGTTTCCGTGAACACGCCGCCGCACATCACGATACCCCGGGATGCGGCCATCGGCACGGCCCTTACCGACTGGCTGACAACCGGAGCCACTACCGATTGGTTCACCTGCAGCGTCTCCGGAAACAGTGGCACGGGGACGGGACTGCACACCGTTATTCCCAGCGCAGGTCAGACGAAGGTGGTTGACGGAATCACCTACGACGTCCATGCGACCGGCGTCGACGGCCTGGGCATCATCATCGGCGGCCGCACCTACGTCAACGGCTGCGGATGGGCGGCATTCCAGGCCCTCAACCGGACCTGGAGAACCCGCGGATGCAACATGCAAGGCACCGCCACCAACGGCGGGCAGCTACGTGCGATGTTCGTCAAGACCGGCCCCGTCGCCACCGGCGTCGTTCCGCCGACAACCATTGCAAGCGCGGCATCGTTCTCGAATGAAACCGGCAGCATGCTCAGCCAGGATCCCGGCCTGGAGATCCAGTTTGTCACCATGGCGGTGCTGCTGATGTCGCAGGCCTGCACCACGCCCGACGTTTCCGTATCCCTCGGAACTCCCCAGGCTTCGGTATTCACGGGCGCGGGCGCTTCCAGTCAGCTTGTCGGGTTCGATATTTCGCTCAACGGCTGCCCCGCAGGCATGAGCGCCATTCACTACCAGATCGATGCCGCCACGCCCATCGTGGACGCCGCAAACGCGGTCATTGGCCTGGACGCGACTTCAACGGCAACGGGCGTCGGCGTGCAGTTGCTGGACGCCGACGGAAATCCGGCCGTGCTGGGAACGAAGCTGCCGTTTGCCGGCTACAACAGTGCAACGGGCGGCAGCTTCAAAATCCCCTTGCGCGCCCGATACCGCCAAACCGGCGCCACGGTCACGCCAGGCTCGGCCAACTCGGCAGTCACCTTCACGATGAACTACTTGTAGCCTCCCACCCGTAGCCGCCAAATAAAAACGCCAGTCGGCGCAGGGCTGACTGGCGTTTTGCCGGAAGGCGTTGCCTTCCGGATGCGCATTGCGAATTAACGCTTGTCCATCGGGGGCACGTCGCGCGTGACCGAACCGGTGAACAGCTGGCGCGGACGGCCGATCTTGTAATCGGGATCCGACAGCATTTCGTTCCATTGGGCGATCCAGCCCACCGTGCGGGCCAGCGCGAAGATGGCCGTGAACAGCGAGGTCGGGATGCCGATGGCGCGCTGGACGATACCCGAGTAGAAGTCCACGTTCGGGTACAGCTTGCGCTGCACGAAGTACGGATCTTCCAGGGCGATGCGTTCCAGTTCCATGGCCAGCTTGAACAGCGGGTCGTTTTCCAGACCGAGGGCAGCCAGCACTTCCTTGCAGGTTTCCTGCATCAGCTTGGCGCGCGGGTCGTAGTTCTTGTAGACGCGGTGGCCAAAGCCCATCAGGCGCACGCCCGAGTTCTTGTCCTTGACCTTCTCCATGAACTCGCCGACCTTGTCGATGCCGCCGTTGGCTTGCAGTTCTTCGAGCATCTGCAGGCAAGCTTCGTTGGCGCCGCCATGAGCCGGACCCCACAGGCAAGCCACGCCAGCCGAGATAGCCGCGAACGGGTTGGTGCCCGACGAGCCGCACAGGCGGACGGTCGAGGTCGACGCGTTTTGCTCGTGGTCGGCGTGCAGGATGAAGATGCGGTCCAGCGCGCGCTCGACGACTTCATTGACCTTGTAGTCTTCGCAAGGCGTGGCAAACATCATGCGCAGGAAGTTGCCCGTGTAGGACAGATCGTTTTGCGGGTAGATGAACGGTTGGCCTTGCGAGTACTTGTACGCCATCGCAACCAGCGTCGGCATCTTGGCGATCAGGCGGATGGCCGAGATGTGGCGATGCTGCGGGTTCGTGATGTCGGTCGAGTCGTGGTAGAACGCGGACAGCGCACCCACCAGGCCCGTCAGGACGGCCATCGGGTGGGCGTCGCGGCGGAAGCCACGCAGGAAGAAGTGCAGTTGCTCGTTGACCATCGTGTGATGGGTCACTTGCGAGTCGAAATCGGCCTTTTGTTCCTGGTTCGGCAGTTCGCCGTTCAGGATCAGGTAGCAGATGTCCATGAAGTCGCAGTTCACGGCCAGCTGTTCGATCGGGTAGCCGCGGTACAGCAGTTCGCCCTTGTCGCCGTCAATGTACGTGATGCCGGATTCGCACGCGGCCGTCGACATGAAGCCGGGGTCAAACGTGAACATGCCCGTCTGGCCGTACAGCTTGCGGATGTCGATCACATCCGGACCGACCGTGCCCTTGTAGACAGGGAACTCAATGGGTGCGCTGCCATCCGAGAAGGATAGAGTGGCTTTTTTGTCAGACAGGTTCATGTTTATTCCTCTCAATTAATCAGAGCGAGCGCATCTGGCCAATAATCGCCCGAAGCTTGGGGGTGTCCAATTCGCCTTCGAGTTCCTTTCTGGCCAGCAGCAGATCGAGAAGATCGTTGTCTCCCATCTCGAAAAGCTGGGTCAATGCGGCCACGTCATCATCGGTAAGCTCAGCTTCGTGGGCATCCAGATACCGGGTGATGATCAAGTCGTTTTCGAGCAGGCCGCGGCGCGCCCGCCAACGCAGTCGCGCCCGCTCCAGTTCAGTCAGCCTGCTCATTCGTACACCTCAAATACACAAAAACTAGACCGTGCGGCGGACCATCAGTTCCTTGATCTTGCCGATCGCCTTGGTCGGGTTCAGTCCCTTGGGACAGACGTCGACGCAATTCATGATCGTGTGGCAACGGAACAGACGGTACGGGTCTTCCAGGTTGTCCAGGCGCTCGCCGGTGGCTTCGTCGCGGCTGTCGGCGATGAAGCGGTAGGCTTGCAGCAGGCCGGCCGGGCCGACGAACTTGTCGGGATTCCACCAGAACGACGGGCAGGAAGTGGAACAGCACGCGCACAGGATGCACTCGTACAGGCCATCGAGTTCCTCGCGCGCCTCGGGCGACTGCAGGCGCTCTTTTTCGGGCGGCGGCGTGTCGTTGATGAGGTACGGGCGGATCGAGTGGTACTGGTTGAAGAAGTGCGTCATGTCCACGATCAGGTCGCGGATGACCGGCAGGCCAGGCAGCGGACGCAGGACGATCGGTTCCTTCAGTTCGCGCAGGTTCGTGGTGCAGGCCAGGCCGTTCTTGCCGTTGATGTTCATGGCGTCGGAACCGCACACGCCTTCACGGCACGAGCGGCGCAGGGCCAGGCTGTCATCGACGTCGTTCTTGATGCGCACCAGCGCATCAAGCAGCATCTTGTCGGTGGGCTGGAGTTCGACGTCCAGCTTCTGCATGTAGGGACGCTCGTCCTTGTCCGGATCGTAGCGGTAGATTTCGAACTTGACGATTCTCTTGGTGCTCATAGTAGGCTCAATCCGGACTTAGAAGGTACGCGCCTTGGGCGGGAAGGACTCGACCGTCAGCGGCTTCATCTGAACAGGCTTGTAATCCAGGCGGCTGCCTTCGGAGTACCAAAGCGTGTGCTTCAGCCAGTTCTCGTCGTCGCGGGTCGGGTGGTCGTCAAGCGCATGCGCGCCGCGGCTTTCGGTGCGGGCGGCGGCCGACTTGATGGTGGCGCGGGCCACTTCGGTCATGTTCGCCAGTTCCAGCGCCTCGACGCGGGCGGTGTTGAACACCTTGGACTTGTCCTTGAAGTAGATGCTGTCGGCTTGCTTGGCCAGATCTTCGATCTGGGTCACGCCTTCGTTCAGCAGCTCCAGCGTGCGGAACACGCCGCAGTGGCGCTGCATCGAGAAGCGGATGGCGTTGCCGATGTCTTGCGTCTTTTCGCCGGACGTGCGCGATTCCAGCTTGTTGATGCGGTCCAGCGAGAATTCGACGGCCTGCTGCGGCAGGTCCTGGTGCGCGCGCTGGCGCTCAGGATGCGAATTCACGATGTGGTTGCCGGTGGCGCGGCCGAACACGATCAGGTCCAGCAGCGAGTTTGTGCCCAGGCGGTTCGCGCCGTGGACCGACACCGCGGCGCATTCGCCGATGGCGTACAGGCCGTTGACGATCTTGTTTTCGCCGTTTTCGCGCGTCAGCACCTGGCCGTGGTAGTTGGCCGGAATGCCGCCCATCTGGTAGTGGATGGTCGGAACGACGGGGATCGGTTCCTTGATCGGGTCCACGTTGCCGAACTTGATGGCGATTTCGCGGATCGAGGGCAGGCGCTTGTTGATGACGTCGGCGCCCAGGTGGTCAAGCTTGAGCACCACGTAGCTGCCGTCCGGACCGCAACCGCGGCCTTCCTTGATTTCCTGGTCCATCGAGCGCGACACGAAGTCACGCGGTGCCAGATCCTTCAGGGTGGGCGCATAGCGCTCCATGAAGCGCTCGCCATCCTTGTTCAAGAGGATGCCGCCTTCGCCACGCACGCCTTCCGTGATCAGCACGCCCGCGCCGGCCACGCCGGTCGGGTGGAACTGCCAGAATTCCATGTCTTGCAGCGGGATGCCGGCACGGGCAGCCATGCCCAGGCCGTCGCCGGTGTTGATGAACGCATTGGTGGAAGCGGCCCAGATGCGGCCCGCGCCGCCGGTGGCCAGCACCGTGGTCTTGGCTTCCAGGATGTAGATCTCGCCCGTTTCCATTTCGAGGGCGGTCACGCCCACGACGTCGCCGGCTTCGTTGCGCAGCAAGTCCAGCGCCATCCATTCGACGAAGAACTGGGTACGCGCGGCAACGTTGCGCTGATAGAGCGTGTGCAGCAGGGCGTGGCCGGTACGGTCAGCAGCGGCACAGGCGCGCTGGACGGGCTTTTCGCCGAAGTTCGCGGTATGGCCGCCGAACGGACGCTGATAGATCGTGCCGTCGGGGTTGCGGTCGAACGGCATGCCGAAGTGCTCGAGCTCGTACACGGCGTTCGGGGCTTCACGGCACATGAATTCGATGGCGTCCTGGTCGCCCAGCCAGTCCGAACCCTTGACGGTGTCGTACATGTGCCAGTACCAGTTGTCTTCGCTCATGTTGCCCAGGGAGGCGCTGACGCCGCCCTGCGCGGCAACGGTGTGCGAGCGCGTGGGGAACACTTTGGAGAGCACCGCAACGGACAGCCCCGCTTGGGACAGTTGCAGCGAACAACGCATGCCGGCTCCGCCGGCGCCAACGACCACCACATCAAACTGGCGGCGCGGCAGGGATTTCATGACAGAGACCACGGCTTAAATGCTCCAGAGGATTTGCGCGAAGTAAACGACCGAACCGACCAGCCAGAGGATCGTCAGCACTTGCAGCAGCAGGCGCACGCCCACCGACTTGACGTAGTCCATCCAGATGTCGCGCACGCCAATCCAGGCATGCCAGGCCAGCGCAATGAATGCAAGGGTGGCCAGGATCTGGCCAACCGGAAGAACGCCCACGTAGAAATTGAACAGCGCGGTCCAGTGCTCGTACGTGAAGGCAGGCATCATGAGGATGCCGATGAGCAGCACCAGCGTGTACACGGCCATGATGACGGCGGTGATGCGCTGGATGATGAAGTCCATGACGCCATAGTGCGCGCCGACGACCAGGCGCTTGGGTCCGTAGTTTTTAGCGGCGGCCATTTACAGCACTCCGAACAGTTTGAGAGCAAACACCAGGGTCAGCGCGAGGCTGACGCCGAACACCACGCCGGCGCTCTTCTTGGACGATTGCTTGTCGATGCCGATGTGCAGATCCAGCATCAGGTAGCGGATGCCCGCACAGAAGTGGTGCAGGTAGCCCCACACGAGGACGAGGAAAACGAGCTTGACGATCGGGTTGCCGGCGTACGCGGCCACGGCGGCGAACGTCTGGGGCGCGGCCACGCTGGCCGCGAACAGCGGCAGGATGACCAAGGGAAGACAGAGGAACAACAACGCGCCGCTGACGCGGTGCAGAATGGACAGCTTGCCGGCCAGGGGCAGGCGGTAACTGGCAAGTTGCGCAATACCAATATTGCGAAACTGCGGACGTGGCTTGGCAGCGGTGTCGGACATGACGGCCTCGGTGTTTCGGAACTAGGGAATCGTTACGGCAAAATTGCCGCGGCCCTTGCGGGCAAACGCGGTATTTTCGCCCAGAGACGGGTTGGTATCAAATCGTAGGTAAAAAGCTCATCAATTCAGACTATTGCGGTAGTGGTATCGATCGGTCAAGTACAACCCCCGGCGGATTTCCATGGGGCGGTCACCGTACGTGTAAGACACCCGGTCTACCTGCAACAACGGCGTTCCGGCGGCAACATTAAGCAGCGTACAGACTTCGGCCGGCGCGGCGACCGCGCGCAGCTTCTCGTCCGCGCGCACCATGCTGACGCCGAACTCGGATTCAAAAAGGCCATAGAGCGGCGCCTTGTTGGCGGTCAGCAGCTCCAGGGTGAGACCACGGAAGATGGAACCGGGCAGCCAGATGTCGTCCAGCACGGTCGGTGTCTGCCCCATGGACAGCAGGCGGCGGATCATGACGACGGTTTCGCCGGCGCGCAGGTCGAGCGCGCGGGCGATCTCGGCGGGCGCGCGCGTGCGGCGGCATTCCAGGATGCGGCTTTCCGCCCGGCCGGCCTCGCCCTCTTCGTCGGGGGCCAGGCGCAGGAAACGGTAGCGCACGCGGGCTTCGTGGTGGGTGGCGACAAAAGTGCCCTTGCCCTGGCGGCGCAGCAGCATGTGCTCGGCCGCCAGCTCATCGACCGCCTTGCGCACCGTGCCCTGGCTCACCTGGAAACGGGCGGCCAGATCGATTTCGCTGGGGATGAGCTCGCCGGGCTTCCATTCGCCGCGTTCGAGGCTTTGAACAAGCAGATCCTTGATCTGGCGGTAGAGCGGACTGAAAGCGGCTCCCTCGCCCGTCGGACGGGCGGCGCGATTGCGTAAGGAGGTTTCGGGCCGAGGCTCTGCCATGGATCTTCTTGAGAGTGTCATGTTTATCCGGATGAATGAGAAGACAACGCCAGGGATGCAAACTCATCCGCATGCGCTGCTGCCGCCGGTCTTCAGGCTTGATGCAGACGCACGGCCGAGCGGGGCCGCGGCGCATTCGAATAAACGCTCTATTGTGGCATATCGGGAGGCGAGCTGTCCAACGTCTTATGTCTTATATAAGATAGAAGAGCGATTGACGCTTACGTTAATTCGATCTAGGATGCAAAGCTGCCCGCGCGACGCGCGGCGGCCCTGCTGGCCGCCTGAATTTCCGCGCCCAACGATTACACTGATTGGTGAGATTTCTTTCTCGCCAAACCATTACGGAGAACGTTCATGTCCAAGCCTGCCTTGCGTGTCGCCGTCACCGGCGCCGCCGGCCAAATCGGTTACGCACTGCTATTCCGCATCGCCTCGGGCGAAATGCTGGGTAAAGATCAACCCGTCATCCTGCAACTGCTGGAAATCCCCGACGAGAAAGCGCAAAAGGCCCTGAAGGGCGTCATCATGGAATTGGATGACTGCGCCTTCCCGCTGCTGCAGGAAGTGACCGCGCACAGCGATCCGCGCACCGCCTTCAAGGACGCCGACGTGGCCCTGCTGGTGGGCGCCCGCCCCCGCGGCCCGGGCATGGAGCGCAAGGACCTGCTGTCCGTCAACGCGCAGATCTTCACGGCGCAGGGCAAGGCCCTGAACGACGTCGCCAGCCGCAACGTCAAGGTGCTGGTCGTGGGCAACCCCGCCAACACCAACGCCTACATCGCCATGAAGTCGGCGCCGGACCTGCCCGCCAAGAACTTCACCGCCATGCTGCGCCTGGACCACAACCGCGCGCTGTCGCAACTGGCCGCCAAGTCGGGCAAGGCCGTGGCCGACATCGAAAATCTGATCGTCTGGGGCAACCACTCGCCCACGATGTACCCCGACTACCGCTTCGCCACCGTCGGCGGCGAATCGCTGTCCAAGCTCATCAACGACGACGCCTGGAACCGCGACACGTTCATCCCCACCGTGGGCAAGCGCGGCGCCGCCATCATCGAAGCCCGTGGCCTGTCCTCGGCCGCTTCGGCCGCCAACGCCGCCATCGACCACGTCCGTGACTGGGTCCTGGGCAGCAACGGCAAGTGGGTCACGATGGGCATCCCGTCGGACGGCTCCTACGGCATCCCCGAAGGCATCATCTACGGCGTGCCGGTCACGACCGAAAACGGCGAATACAAGCGCGTCGAAGGCCTGGAAATCGACGCCTTCTCGCGTGAGCGCCTGGACTTCACGCTGAAAGAGCTCCTCGAAGAGCGCGACGGCGTCAAGGACCTGCTGAAGTAAGCAGCGCGCAGTAAAGGTTTGGGCCCGTTCATGCGGGCCCATTCCTTAGGCGGGTCCGCCACGCGCGGCCCGCCATGCAGGCAGCACCGGGAAATACACCTGTCTCTTTGCCAAGCCGCAAAGGTACGCGCCGCGGGATTGTCGCGCAGGGGACAGATTTATTTTTCGGACCCGCGATAACGTCGTGGGCTACCAAGAACAGGAGACAACCATGTCCAGACCCGACTCGCCCGGCGCCCTCTTTCGCCGCGCGCTCGCCGAAGAAAATCCCCTGCAGATCATCGGCGCCATCAACGCCAACCACGCCCTCTTGGCCAAGCGCGCCGGCTATCGCGCCATCTACCTGTCCGGCGGCGGCGTCGCAGCCGGTTCGCTGGGCCTGCCGGACCTGGGCATCAACACCATGGACGACGTCCTGACCGACGTGCGCCGCATCACCGACGTGTGCGATGTGCCGCTGCTGGTGGACATCGACACCGGCTTCGGCCCGTCGGCGTTCAACATCGCCCGCACGGTCAAGAGCCTGATCAAGTTCGGCGCGGCCGCCTGCCACATCGAGGACCAGGTGGGCGCCAAGCGCTGCGGTCACCGTCCCGGCAAGGAAATCGTCACGACCGAGGAAATGGCCGACCGCGTGAAGGCCGCCGCCGACGCGCGCACCGACAGCGACTTCTACCTGATCGCCCGCACCGACGCGATTGCCTCGCACGGCGTGGACGCCGCCATCGAGCGCGCGCTGGCCTGCGTGGAAGCCGGGGCCGACGCGATCTTCGCCGAAGCCGCCTACGACCTGCCCACCTACGACCGCTTCGTGAAGGCCGTCAAGGTGCCCGTGCTGGCCAACATCACCGAATTCGGCAAGACGCCGCTCTTCTCGGTCGAAGAACTGAAGAGCGTCGGCGTGGGCATGGTGCTGTACCCGCTGTCGGCCTTCCGCGCCATGAACAAGGCCGCCGAGGCCGTCTACACCGCGATCCGCCGCGACGGCCACCAGAAGAACGTGGTCGACCTGATGCAGACCCGCGAGGAACTGTACGATCGCATCGGCTATCACGAGTTCGAATCCAGACTGGATGCGCTCTTCCAGAAGGGCAAGGCGTAATCCCGCAACGTCCAGGCGCCGCCGCGGCAACCCCGCGGCGCCGTCCGCCACCCATTGCATCTTCCATCGCGTAAGGAAAGGAGTAGAGACATGAGCACGGCTCCCAAGAAGCAAGAAGCCAAATCGGACGCCAAGCCGGAAGAAAAGGCCGGTTTCAAGCCCAAGAAGTCGGTTGCGCTGTCCGGCGTGGTCGCGGGCAACACCGCCCTGTGCACCGTCGGCCGCAGCGGCAACGACCTGCACTATCGCGGCTACGACATCCTGGACATCGCCGATACCAGCGAGTTCGAGGAAATTGCTCACTTGCTGGTCCATGGCAAGCTGCCCAACAAGGCCGAACTGAAGGCCTACAAGGAAAAGCTGCGCAGCCTGCGCGGCCTGCCCGCGCAGCTGCAGGTCGCCCTGGAAGCCCTGCCCGCCGCCAGCCATCCGATGGACGTGATGCGCACGGCCGTGTCGGTGCTGGGCTGCGTGCTGCCTGAAAAGGACGACCACAACACCCCGGGCGCGCGCGACATCGCCGACCGCCTGATGGCCAACCTGGGCTCGGCCCTGCTCTACTGGTACCACTACAGCCACAACGGCCGCGTCATCGACGTGCAGACGGACGACGACAGCATCGGCGGCCACTTCCTGCACCTGCTGCATGGCGAAAAGCCGAGCGACGAATGGGTCAAGGCGATGCACATTTCGCTGAACCTGTACGCCGAGCACGAATTCAACGCCTCCACGTTCACGGCCCGCGTCATCGCCGGCACGGGTTCGGACATGTTCTCGGCCATCTCGGGCGCCATCGGCGCGCTGCGCGGCCCCAAGCACGGCGGCGCCAACGAAGTGGCGTTCGAAGTGCAGAAGCGCTATGAAACCCCGGACGAAGCCGAGGCCGACATCCGCCGCCGCGTGGAAGCCAAGGAAGTCATCATCGGATTCGGTCACCCGGTCTACACGGTTTCCGATCCGCGCAACAAGGTTATCAAGGACGTCGCCAAGAAGCTGTCCAAGAAGGCCGGCACGACCAAGATGTTCGACATCGCCGAACGCCTGGAAACCGTCATGTGGGACGTCAAGAAGATGTTCCCCAACCTGGACTGGTTCTCGGCCGTCAGCTACCACATGATGGGCGTGCCCACGGCCATGTTCACCCCGCTGTTCGTCATTGCGCGCACCGCGGGCTGGTCGGCCCACATCATCGAGCAGCGCATCGACAACAAGATCATCCGCCCCACCGCCAACTACGTGGGCCCGGAAGACCAGAAGTTCGTGCCCATCGACAAGCGCAAGTAAAGCCAAGCGGAAGTAAAAACGATCGAGGGCGCGGCATGGCCACCTGTATTCACTTTTCCGAAGAGGTACTGCTATGTCTGCCCCGATCTCGAACGTACGTCCCGAGCCCGACCAGGTCCTGGCCGATATCGCGGACTACGTTCTGAATTTTGAAGTCCGCAGCGACCTGGCCTACGAGACGGCACGCAACTGCCTGATCGACACCCTGGGCTGCGGCCTGGAAGCGCTGGAGTATCCGGCGTGCCGCAAACTGCTGGGCCCGGTCGTGCCGGGCACCGTGGTGCCCCAGGGCGCCAAGGTGCCCGGCACGCAGTTCCAGCTCGACCCCGTCCAGGCCGCGTTCAACATCGGCGCCATGATCCGCTGGCTGGACTTCAACGACACGTGGCTCGCGGCCGAATGGGGCCACCCGTCGGACAACCTGGGCGGCATCCTCGCCACGGCCGACTGGCTTTCGCGCACGGCGGTCGCGTCGGGCAAGCCCCCGCTCACGATGCGCGACGTGCTGACCGGCATGATCAAGGCGCACGAGATCCAGGGGTGCATCGCCCTGGAGAACTCCTTCAACAAGGTCGGCCTGGACCACGTCGTGCTGGTCAAGGTGGCCTCCACGGCGGTCGTTGCGCAAATGCTTGGGCTGTCCCGCGACGAAGTCGTCAACGCCGTGTCGCTCGCCTGGGTCGACGGCCAGAGCCTGCGCACCTACCGCCACGCCCCCAACACCGGCAGCCGCAAAAGCTGGGCCGCCGGCGATGCCACCAGCCGCGCGGTGCGCCTGGCGCTGATCGCCCGCACCGGCGAAATGGGGTATCCCTCGGTGCTGACCGCCAAGACCTGGGGCTTTTACGACGTGCTCTTCAAGGGCCAGCCGTTCAAGTTCCAGCGGCCCTACGGCAGCTACGTGATGGAAAACGTGCTGTTCAAGATTTCGTTTCCGGCCGAATTCCATGCGCAGACCGCCGTCGAATGCGCCATGCAGATCCACGGCCTGCTCAAGTCGCTGGGCAAGACGGCCGACGACATCAAGCAGATCCGGATACGCACGCACGAGGCGTGCATCCGCATCATCGACAAGAAGGGTCCGCTGAACAATCCCGCCGACCGCGACCACTGCATCCAGTACATGGTGGCTGTGCCGCTGCTGTTCGGGCGCCTGACGGCGGGCGACTACGAAGACGAGATCGCGCAGGATCCGCGTATCGACGCGCTGCGCGCCAAGATCGTCTGCGTCGAGGATCCAGCCTTCACCAGCGACTATCACAACCCCGCCAAGCGCTCGATCGCCAATGCGCTGACCGTGCAGTTCAACGATGGCACGGCGCTCGACGAGATCGTCTGCGAATACCCCATCGGCCACAAGCGCCGCCGCGCCGACGGCATCCCGCTGCTGGAAGCCAAGTTCCGCACCAATCTGGCCCGCATATTCCCGCCGCGCCAGCAGCAGCGCATCCTGGACGCATCGCTGGCGCAGGCGACCCTGGAGTCGATGCCGGTCCATGAGTACATGGACCTCTTTGTGATCTAAAGGGTGCCAGCCCCCCGACGCAGCCGCCCAATCTGATGCCGCGCGCAAGCGGGTGTCAGACACCGGCGGCCACGGGTATCGGCCACCGGCGCGCATACAATGCGGCTTTCCTCAATTGGATCGCGCCATGGCCATGCTCTGGGTCAAGACCTTTCACATCGTCTTCATCGCCTCCTGGTTTGCCGGCCTGTTCTATCTGCCGCGCATCTTTGTGAACCTGGCCCAGCAGTCGGATCCCGCCGTGCAGACGACCCTCCTCGGCATGGCGCGCCGGCTGTACCGCTTCACCACCATTCTGGCGGTCGTGGCCATCATTTTCGGGATGTGGCTTTACGTGGGTTACCGTATCGGCGTGGGCCCCGGCAATGGCTGGATGCACGCCAAGCTCTTTTTCGTGCTGCTCGTCATCGGCTACCATCACGCCTGTGGCCTCATGCTGCGCAAATTCGAACAGGGCAAGAACACCCGTTCGCACAAGTTCTATCGCTGGTTCAACGAAGTTCCCGTCTTGCTGCTCTTGGTGGTGGTGGCGCTGGTCGTCGTCAAACCCTTCTGATACCCCTACCTTTGCACATTCGCCAGGATTCGTATGTCCTCTGATGAACAGGACCGCCCGCGCAAGACGCTGACGATCAAGAAAACGGCCCGCGACGCCCAGGCCGAAGGCGCGGGCAAGCGCACCCGCACCGGCGCCCGCGCGCGCCTGGTGGCGCAGATCGAGCGCACCCGCGAAAACACCGAACGCCAGAAGGACCCCGCCGGCTACCAGCGGCGTCAGGAAGAAGAGGCGCGCGGCGCCCGCAAGCCCGCCCGCGGCACGTCCTCGCGCCCCGGCCAGTCTGAACGCGGCCAGTACGACCGCGGTCCCGCCAACCGGGGTCCGTCCGACCGTCCCGCGCCGCGCCGTGGCGCTCCCGACCGCGACCGCGCGGGCGACGCCCGCCGCGATGACGCCCCCAGCCCGCGCGCCGGACGCACGCCGCAGCGCGCGCCGCGCCTGGACGACCAGTACATCGCGCCGGCCACGCCTGCGGGCCGCTTCTACGACCCGTTCGAAGACGACGGTCCCGCCCCCGAATTCGCGCCCGAACCCGAACACGCGCACGACGCCGACTTTGCGGGCGAGTCCGATTTCGCTCATGAGCCGGATGTACGAAGCGAGCGCGATGCGCCCCGCGTCGACGTGCGCAGCCGCCGCCCGCGCGAACCGCGCCAGGCGGAAACCTTCACGGTATTCGCGCCCTGCCCGCAAGGCCTGGAAGAAGCGCTGACCGCCGAAATGCAGGCGCTTGGCTACGAAGACGCCAAGGCCGGCCGGGCGGGCTGTTCGTTCACGTCCGACTGGTCGGGCATCCAGCGCGCCAACCTGTATTCGCGGCTGGCGACCCGCATTCTGGTGCAGGTGGCGCATGCCGAGATTTCGCACGAAGACGACATCCTGGATCTGGCCCGCGACACCCCCTGGGAGCGCTGGTTCGGCGCCGAACAGACGCTGCGCGTGGACACGTCGGCCATCAAGAGTCCGGTGCAAAGCCTGCAGTACTGCAATCTGCGCGCCAAGGACGGCATCTGCGACCGCCTGCGCGAGCTCGAAGGCGAGCGCCCCAGCATCGACACGGTGCGCCCGGATGCGCGTGTGCACCTCTTCCTGACGGGCCACACGGCGACGCTGTACCTGGACACGTCGGGCGAATCCCTCTTCAAGCGCGGCTGGCGCCTGGACAAGGGCGAGGCCCCGCTGCGCGAAAACCTGGCGGCGGGCATGCTGGCGCTGGCGGGCTGGGATCCGGCCGCGCCGCTGCTGGACCCCTTCTGCGGGTCCGGCACCATTCTGATCGAAGCGGCCTGGATTGCCCTGGGCGTGCCCCCGGGCATTTCCCGCCCGTTCGGGTTCGAGCGCCTGCGCGGCCACGATGCCTACCGCTGGCGAGACCTGAAGGACGACGCCCGCGCCCGCATCCTGCCCCAGCTCGATGCCCCGCTGGTCGGCTACGACCTGAACCCCCTGGCCATCGAATACGCCCGCAACAACGCCGAGCGCGCCTGGCTGACGGCCGATTCGATCCGCTTTGAAGTGGGTGATGCGCGCGAGGTGACGGCGCCCGCCGACCACGGCTGGATCGTCACCAACCCGCCCTACGGCGAGCGCATGGGCGCGGAACAGGACGAGGACCTGTGGCGCGACTGGGCCAGTTGCCTGAAGCGTAATTTCGCGGGCTGGCAGCTGCATGTCATCACCAGCGACCTGACGCTGCCCAATCAGATGCGCCTGAAGCCCAAGCGGCGCATTCCGCTGCACAACGGCGCGCTGGACTGCCGCCTGTTCGGCTTTGAACTGGTTGCCGCCGGCTACCGCGACGCCTGAGCACGTTGTAAAAGCGCCGCAACATGGCGCGCCTATCTTTGCTTATGGTGCCCCGCCGCGCGGTTTTGGGGCATCATCAGCACCAAGGTGTTGCCAAGTTGCACCAGCCTGCATCGGCCACTTGCATAGTTTCAGGGTAAACCCCTATAATCCGGGTTATCCCTAGTAGCAAACAACTGTGCAAGCCCGTGGAGGCTATAGTGATCAACCCGAACAACACCATTCGCCTGACCGACGAACTCGAGCGTCAACTGATGCTCCAGGCTATCGAAGAACAATTCCGCCCGCATCCGATGCGGGCGTTGGCTGCAGGCCTGCGCAAGCTGGCCCACGGCATCAAGGCCCTGGCTGGCAAGACGAGCGCCAAGAACGCGCATTCCGCTGCCTAAGCAAGGCCTGGGCCGCTGGCCCAACGATTTTCCCCTTGGGGGCTGCATAGCCCCTTTTATAGACCCGCCCTCAACGGCGGGTTTTTTTTTCGCGCGCGCACCGAAGCGCAGCGGCGGCGCCCCGCCGCCCGGCCGCCCGAAGGCGGGGCAGCAACAATTTATGGATAATACCGGTCCATGAATGACGCCACCCTCGACCAGACTCCGAACCGGCTGCGCCGGTTTGCCTGCATGATGTACGAAGCCGTGCTGCTGTTCGGCGTCGTGTTTCTGGCGGGCTACCTGCTGGACACGCTTACCCAGAGCCGCAACGCGCTGGAATTGCGGGCCGCGCGCCAGGCGTGGCTGTTCGTGGCGATCGGTGCCTATTTCGTGTTGTGCTGGCGACGCCGCGGGCAGACGCTGCCCATGAAGACGTGGAACATCCGGCTGGTGGATCGCCACGGCAACACCCCGTCGACCGGCCTGCTGATCCTGCGCTACATCCTTGCCTGGCCGCTGGTGCTGGCGGGCGCCGCGCTGGTCTGGGCGGCGGCGCTGGCCACGGGATGGCCTTCGGTGGACATGTTCATCGTGGC
Source organism: Achromobacter sp. SLBN-14 (assembly GCF_006715415.1). Taxonomy (NCBI): domain Bacteria; kingdom Pseudomonadati; phylum Pseudomonadota; class Betaproteobacteria; order Burkholderiales; family Alcaligenaceae; genus Achromobacter; species Achromobacter sp. SLBN-14. The sequence goes on from NZ_VFNE01000001.1 coordinate 905,761, forward strand.
CGCTCCCTTCGCGATCTTCATCTGGTCCTGGCTGGATCCCGACGGCCAGTTCCTGCACGACCGGATCCTGGGCACGCGCCTGCGCAATGCGCCGCAAGCCAAGGGCAAAAAGGCCAGTTGAACCGCGCCGCCGGTGCGCCGGCATGCGGGCGCCGCCCCGGTTTGATGCGGGCCAAGGCGCAGACCATCTACGCCCCCCTGTTCAGAAAGATGACAGCCGCACGCCGGGACAATGAGGCCCCAATTAATTTACGGCTTCATCATCACCATGCGCGCATTCCTTTCCCGCCTGTCGCTGGCCTTCGCCAGCGCGCTGTTGTTCCTGCACGCAGGCGCGTCCGCCCAGAACGCCTCGGCCCAGCAGGAGATCGAAGCGGCGTCCAAAGCTGCCTTTGCGGCGGCCCGGCAAGGCCCTGACGACGTAACGCTTGGCGACCAGGCAACCCTGAAGCTGCCCCACAACATGTTTTTCGTGCCCCGCCCGCAAGCCGAGCGGCTGATGCAGGCCTACGGCAACGGCAAGGATCCCTCGCTGCTGGGCGTCGTGATGCCCAAGAGCGACGATGAGGACTGGGTCGTCACCATCAACTTCGACAAGGCGGGCTATATCAAGGACGACGACGCCCGGAACTGGAACGTGGGCGAGTTGCTGGACAGCCTACGTGAAGGCACCGAGGCGTCCAACGAGGAACGCAAGAAGCGCGGCTTTCCCGAATTGACGGTGGACGGCTGGGTGGAGACGCCCAAGTACGACAGCAACAACCAACGCCTGGTCTGGTCGGTGGCTGCCAAGCACAAGGGCGCGGCCGCGGACGAAGACGGCACGGTCAACTACAACACCTATGCGCTGGGCCGCGACGGCTACATCACGCTGGATCTGATCACCGAAAAGAACAAGGTGCCCACGGACAAGGCCGCGGTGCTGGCCCTGCTGGACAACCTGCATTACGTGCAAGGCAAGCGCTACGCCGATTTCGACGCCTCGAGCGACAAGGTTGCCGAGTACGGTCTGGCGGCCCTCGTGGCGGGCGTGGCCGCCAAGAAGCTCGGGCTGTTCGCGGTGATCGCGGCATTCCTGGCCAAGTTTGCCAAGGTGGGCATCCTGGCCGCGGCCGCGCTGGGCGGCGCGGCCTGGAAGCGTCTGAAGGGCAAGAAGGGCACCGAACAGTCCTGATCCGCCGGACCGGCGGCGCGCGGCCCCTGCCCGCGCGCGCCGTCACAACCGTGTCACGGATCCGTCACGCACACGTCATCGCGAGGTGGTCTCATGCTCAAGCATGACCACTGCCCACAGGGAAGCGACCGTGAACGAAATCCAACCCGCGCATTGGCGCGCCCTCTGGATTTCCGATATTCACCTGGGCACTGCCGGGTGCAAGGCGGAATTCCTGCTCGATTTCCTGGATCACAACGATTCGGACACCCTCTATCTGGTCGGCGACATCGTCGACGGCTGGCAGTTGCGCAAGCACTGGCATTGGCCCCGCGCGCACAACGACGTGATCCAGCGCATCCTGCGCAAGGCCCGCAACGGCACCCGCGTGGTGTTCATCCCCGGCAACCATGACGAGTTCGCCCGGGAGTTCGCGGGTTTCGCCTTCGGCGACATCGAGGTCCTGGACGAGGACGTGCATGTCACGGCCAAGGGGCTGCGGCTGCTCGTGCTGCACGGGGACCAGTTCGACGGCGTCATCCAGCACAGCCGCTGGCTGGCGCACCTGGGCGACGGGCTCTACCAGCTTGCTCTCTGGATCAACCACCACTTCAACCGCCTGCGCCACCGGCTGGGCCTACATTACTGGTCGCTGTCCCAGTACCTGAAGCACAAGGTCAAGAACGCGGTGTCGTTCATCACCGACTTCGAGGAGGCGTTGGCCGGCGAGGCGCGGCGCCGCGGCCTGGACGGCGTGGTCTGCGGCCATATCCACAAGGCCGAACTGCGCGACGTCGGCGGCATCCTGTATTGCAATGACGGCGACTGGGTGGAAAGCCTTACGGCGCTGGCCGAAACGCACGACGGGCAGCTCCAGCTCCTGGACTGGGCCGTGTTGCAGGCCGAACGCCAGCGCGACCCGGCCAACCGCCCGCCCCGGTCGCTGACCTTGCCGGCCCTGCCGTCCGCCCTGCGCCGCCAAGGCAAATACCCGTGATAACCCTTATGCGTCCCCGTTACGCAACGCGGATATTGCAGTTCAAGCCCCTCTAGGTCATGCTTGCAACTGGTTAGCGGGCGTCATGGCCCGTTCACGCTGCAACATGCTCACAACATAGGGCCATGAACGACCAATATCAGGCGCTCTACCAATCATTCCGCTGGCTGGTGCCCACCCAGTTCAACATCGCGGAAGCGTGCTGCCACCGCTGGGCATCCAGTAGTCCGGATGCGCGGCGCATTGCCATCTACTACGAAGATGAGTCCGGCAACCGCGAGGTCTGGACCTTCGCCCGTCTGGCGGAAGCCGCCAATCAGCTGGCCAACGGCCTGGTGAAAATGGGCGTCGGCCGGGGCGACAGGGTCGGTGTGGTATTGGGACAACGCCCTGAGACCGTGGTCGCCCACATGGCCATCTACAGCGTGGGGGCGGTGGTCCTGCCCCTGTCCGCGCTCTTCGGTCCCGAGGCGCTGCAAAGCCGCCTGTGCGATGCCGAAGCGCGCGTTGCCATCGTCGACCACGCCTCCAGCCCCAATCTGCTGGCCGTCACTGAAAACTGCCCCGCCCTGCAACAGGTCATCGGCATCGGTTTCGCCGACGAACGCGTGCTGCCGTGGCGCAGCCTGCTGGCCCGCCAGCCCAACGAATTCAAGGCCGTCCAGACCCGCTCGTCGGATCCGGCCATCCTGCTCTATACCTCCGGCACCACCGGCGCGCCCAAGGGCGCCCTGCTGCCCCACAGCGTGCTGATCGGCAACCTGCCAGGCTTCGTCGCCTCGCAGGACTGGTTCCCCAAACCCGCGGATGTGTTCTGGTCGCCCGCGGACTGGGCCTGGACCGGCGGCATGATGGACGCGCTGCTGCCCACCCTGTATTTCGGGCATCCCATCGTCGGCACGCGCGGGCGTTTCTCGGTCGAGCGCGCCTTCGAGCTCCTGGAACGCTATCAGGTCACCAACACGTTCCTGTTCCCCACCGCCCTGAAGATGATGATGAAGGCGGTGCCCGAGCCCCGCCAACGCTACCAGCTGGCCCTGCGTTCCATCATGAGCGCCGGGGAAAGCGTGGGTGATACGGTCTTCGAATGGTGCCGCACGGCCCTGGGCGTCACGCCAAACGAGATGTTCGGCCAGACCGAGATGAACTACGTGGTGGGAAACAGCAACAAGCGCTGGCCCGCCAAACCCGGTTCCATGGGCCGCCCGTATCCGGGCCACAACGTGGCGGTGCTGGACAGCGACGGCGTGCCGGTTCCCCCGGGCGGAACCGGCGAAATCGCCGTGAACCGGCTCGACATCCACGGCTTTCCCGACCCGGTGATGTTCCTTGGCTACTGGCGCAACGAGGCGGCCACGCAGGCCAAGTTCAAGGGCGACTGGTGCCTGACGGGCGACCTCGCCACCATCGACGAGGACGGCTACCTCTGGTACGCCGGCCGCGCCGATGACGTGTTCAAGTCGGCCGGATACCGGATCGGCCCGGGCGAGATCGAAAGCTGCCTGATCGGCCATCCGGCCGTGGCCAACGCGGCGGTCGTGCCCAAGCCGGATGCCGAGCGCGGCGCGCTGGTCAAGGCCTACGTGGTGCTGACGCCGGAATTTGCCCAGCGGGACCACGGCGAAATCACCGAAAACCTGCAGGAACACGTGCGCGAGCGCCTGGCGCCGTACGAGTACCCCAAGGAAATCGAATACGTGGACGAACTGCCCATGACCACCACGGGCAAGATTCAGCGGCGCATCCTGCGGCAGCGCGAAGAAGAACGCGCGCAGGCCCACGCGCCCCAAACCGACGCTGGCGTGCCCGTTGCCGCCCCCGCGCGACAAACGGAGACATAGCATGGCCATTTACCAACTCAACGACCTCATCCCCCGCATCGACCCGCAAGCCTACGTGGCCGACAGCGCGGATCTCATCGGCAACGTCACGCTGGAAGCCGGCGTCAGCATCTGGTCGCATGTATCCATCCGCGCCGACAACGACGCCATCCTGATCCGTGAAGGCACCAACATCCAGGAGTCCAGCGTCCTGCACGTCGACGAGGGCTGTCCCATGACCATCGGCCCGAACGTCACGGTCGGTCACCAGGCCATGCTGCACGGCTGCACCATCCATGAAGGGGCGCTGGTCGGCATGCAGGCCATCGTGCTGAACAATGCCGTCATCGGCCGCAACTGCCTGATCGGCGCCGGCGCGATCATCCCCGAAGACCGCGTCATCCCGGACAATTCGCTGGTCATCGGCATCGGCAAGATCGTGCGGGAGCTTTCCGCCGACGAAATTGCCAACATGCACAAGAACACCGCCCATTACGTGGCGCGCGGCCAACAGTACAAGACCGCCCTGAAACGGATCGGCTGACGGCTCCCCCGAGGGCCCCCTCGCCGCCCCCGCAACCGTCCCAACCCCTGCTGCCAGCAGGGGGAATACCTCACCGCGATCGGCTAACATTCCGCTATGACCGATCAGCTCAAGAAATACCTTACCGAAGACCGCAGCGTCCGCGTCCAAGCGGTGCGCCTGTCTGACACGTGGAAGGCCGTCCAGGCCAACCACGACTACCCGCCCGCCATCACCGACCTGTTGGGTGAACTGGTGGCGGCATCTACCCTGCTCGCCGCCAACATCAAGTTCGATGGCTCGCTGGTGCTCCAGATCCAGGGCGATGGCCCCATCGCCCTGCTGGTGGTGGAATGCCGCTCGGACCTGAGCCTGCGCGCCACCGTCAAGATGCGCGAAGGCCACGAGGTGCCCAGCGCCGGCGACATGCAAAGCCTGTTGAACCCCGGCGGCAACGGGCGCTTCATCGTGGTGCTGGACCCGCAGCGCAAGCTGCCCGGCCAGCAGGCCTACCAGGGCATCGTGCCGCTCGAAGGCGACACGGTCGCCGAGGCGCTGCAACACTACATGAAGGCCTCCGAACAGCTCGACACGCGTCTGTGGCTGTCGGCCGACGCCGATCACGCCGCCGGCATGCTGCTGCAACGCCTGCCGCATCACGGCGGCGGAGAAACCGACCGCGCCCTGACCGAACAGGTGGCTGCCGAGACCTGGGAGCGCATCAATGCCCTGGCCGGCACGCTCAAGCGCGACGAAATCCTGGCCACGGACATCGACACGCTGATCCACCGCCTGTTCTGGGAAGAAACGCTCATCGCCTTCGATCCGCAGCCCGTCAGCTGGCACTGTCCGTGCACGCGCGAACGCGTGGCCAACATGCTGCGTTCGCTGGGCGAAGCCGAGGTCAACAGCATCCTGGAAGAACGTGGACAGGTCGACGTGGCCTGCGACTTCTGCGGCAAGCCCTACAAGTTCGACACCGTCGACTGCGCGGCGCTTTTCTCGGCAAACCAGCCGGCAGCCGGAGACGAACCTCCCACCGTGCATTGATGCCCCCCGGCGGCAAGCCCGCCGGGACGGTTTCGTCACACCGGATTGTCCTCATCGACGGGCGGTCATGGGCGCGCCACACTGCGCAGCCATGACCGCCTTTATTTTTCCTGCCGTGTTTCGCGCCGTCCGCCGACAGCATGGCGCGGCCGCCCTTGAATTTGCCGTGGCGGGCGCCTCGGTGCTGCTGCTGGGTCTGCTGTGCATCGAAGCCGTCCAGTGGCACGGCGCGCGCCAGATGGCCCATCTGGCGCTGACAGAAGCAGCGCGCGCCGGCGCCACGGGCCACGGCGACCCGGCCCGCATGCAAGCAGCCTTTCTGCGGGCGTTGCTGCCGTTGCACGCCCACGCCGAGGGCCCGTCGGGCGCGCGGCGGCGCCTGGACAGCGCGATGGCCAATCTGAAGGCGTTGACGGGCGTTGCGCCCTGGCGCATCGAAGTGCTGCAGCCGGACGACCAGTCGTTCCGCGAGCACGGGCACGCGGGCTTGCAGGTGGCCGCCGCGCCCGGCTTGCGCGCCATCGACAACGGCTACCAGGACCTGCAACATGCCCGCCGCCCGCCACGCCCTGGCGGCCAGGACATCTTCCTGGCCAACACGCTCAGGCTGCGTCTGACGTATCTGCACAAACCGCTGCTGCCGCCGTTGCGGGCGCTGCTGGCGGTGCTGGGCCGGCGGGACGGCAGCTACGCCGGGCACGCGCTGGCCAAGGGCGTGTTGCCGATCGTGGTGGAGCTGGAGCAGGAAATGCACACGCATCCGGTGGACTGGGCGCGCAGGCGCCCCCACCCTGAAGGCGTGGTGTATGGACCGTGCCGCCAGATGCGTTGCGGCCCTGGATAAGCCGGGCCGCCGCTGGCAAGGTCAAAAAAACCGCCGGGCATCACTGCCGGGCGGTCGAATTGGAATGGTTGGCGCTGGTAGCGGCGGGCCTGGCTGGCGTTGCCGCCGCGGGCCGGGGTGTGGTTGCTGCAGAGGCCGGCCGGGTGGCGGGCGCGTTTGCCCGTGCGGGCGTGCCAGTGGTGGCAGGCTTGGGCGGCGCCTCGGCGGAAAGCGAGGCGCCCGCAGGAGGCTGGGTGTTCTGGGGCAGGATGTGCACGAATACTTCGCCGTCGCGCATCATGCCCAGTTCACCGCGCGCCCGTTCCTCGATGGCCCCCGATCCGCCTTCCAGATCGCGCACTTCCGCCTCGAGGGCGGCATTGCGCGCGCGCAGGCCTTCGTTGGTCTCGCGCTGCTCAGCCACCTGGCGTTGCAGATCCCAGACCTTGAACCAGCCGCCCTTACCCAGCCACAGCGGGTATTGGATCAGGCCTAGCAGCACGAACAGCACCAGGAACAACAGGCGCATACGCGGGAACCTCAACTGTCGTGGCGTGGATGCGGCCCGGGCAACACGCCAGGGCCGCGCTTTTTATCAACGCAGGTTGTAGAAAGCTTCCAGGCCGGGATACGACGCGACTTCAGCCAGCTCTTCTTCGATGCGCAGCAGCTGGTTGTACTTGGCCATGCGATCCGAGCGCGACAGCGAGCCGGTCTTGATCTGCATGGCGTTGGTCGCCACGGCGATGTCGGCAATGGTCGAATCTTCGGTTTCGCCCGAGCGGTGCGAGACGACGGCGGTGTAGCCGGCGCGCTTGGCCATTTCGATGGCGGCAAACGTTTCCGTCAGCGTGCCGATCTGGTTGATCTTGATGAGGATCGAGTTGGCCACGCCCTTCTGGATGCCTTCACGCAGGATCTTGGTGTTGGTGACGAACAGGTCGTCGCCCACCAGCTGGACCTTCTTGCCGAGCTGGTCGGTCAGGAGCTTCCAGCCTTCCCAGTCGTTTTCGGCCATGCCGTCTTCGATCGAGATGATCGGGTACTTGTCGCACCACGTGGCCAGGAGGTTCGTGAATTCTTGCGAGGACAGCGAGATGCCGCCTTCGCCGGCCAGCGTGTACTTGCCGTCGCGGTAGAACTCGGAGCTGGCGCAGTCCAGGCCCAGGGCGATCTGCGTGCCCGGCTCGTAGCCGGCTTCGGTGATGGCCTTCAGGATGAGCTGGATGGCGGCTTCATGGCTGGGCACGTTGGGCGCGAAACCGCCCTCGTCGCCCACGGCGGTCGACATGCCCTGGCTGTGGATCAGCTTCTTGAGCATGTGAAAGACTTCGGCGCCCCAACGCAGGGCTTCGCGGAAGCTGCCCGCGCCCACCGGCAGAATCATCAGTTCCTGCAGGTCCAGCGTGTTGTTGGCGTGCGCGCCGCCGTTGATGACGTTCATCATCGGGACGGGCATGCTCATGGGGCCGCTGCCGCCGAAATAGCGGTACAGGGACAGGCCCGACTCGTCGGCGGCGGCGCGGGCCACGGCCATGCTGGCGGCCAGGATGGCGTTGGCGCCCAGGCGCTCCTTGGACTCGGTGCCGTCCAGTTCGATCAGCGTGCGATCGACGAACGTCTGTTCCTGAGCATCCAGGCCCATCAGGGCTTCGGAGATTTCGGTGTTGAGGTTTTCAACGGCGCGCAGCACGCCCTTGCCCAGATAACGGCCCTTGTCGCCGTCGCGCAGCTCGATGGCTTCGCGGGCGCCGGTGGATGCGCCCGACGGCACGGCCGCACGGCCCATGGCGCCGGATTCCAGCAGCACATCGCATTCCACGGTGGGGTTGCCGCGCGAATCCAGAATCTCGCGGCCGATGATGTCGACGATTGCACTCATGACTTTACATTCCCTGAACGATAAACATATTCATGACGGCCGCGCCTTCGCGGGCATTGCGGGCACGGCGGTACTGCCAGGAATCGTAGAACGCCTGCGCCGCGGCCATGGACGGAAATTCCATGACGACGGTGCGGCCGGGTTCACGCCCCTCGAGGTGCTTCGATTCGCCGCCGCGCACCAGGATCTTGGCATCGTACGCGCGCATGGCGAGCGTGGACAGACGCTTGTAGTCCTCGTACTGCGCGGGCTTGGTCACTTTGACGTCGGCGATCAGATAGGCACTCATGGGGTTCCTTCAGAGCAGTTGCGTTGGTTTCGGTCTGACGCCGGATACGGCGCCGCCGCCAGTGTCGCGCAAGGCGCACGGGCGACGCATATCCGATGCTAATCGGTTGTATCCGAAAGAAGCGCCGCCGTATAGGGCGGCGCTGGGGAATCGGCCCGCGGCCCCGAGGATCCGCTTACGGAACTCAGGACCGCGGACACGCATCAGGCCTCCTGGCCGCGGCGAGCCTTCTGCTCGATGGCGGCGCGGATGTAGCTGGAGAACAGCGGGTGGCCGTCGCGGGGGGTGGACGTGAACTCCGGGTGGAACTGGACGCCGACGAACCACGGGTGGTTGGGCAGTTCCATCATTTCGGGCAGGTTCTCGGTCGGCGTGCGGGCGCTGATCACCATGCCGGCTTCTTCGAGGCGCGGCACGTAGACGTTGTTGACCTCGTAGCGATGGCGGTGACGTTCATTCACCTCGTCGCCATAGATGGCCTGCGCGCGGGTGCCGGGCTTGATCGGCACGCGTTGCGCGCCCTTGCGCATGGTGCCGCCCATGTCGGACGACGTGTCGCGCTTCTCGACCTTGCCTTCGCGGTCCATCCACTCGGTGATGAGTGCGACCACCGGGTGCGGCGCGGAGGGATCGAATTCCGTGCTGTTGGCGCCGCCCAGACCGGCGACGTGACGCGCGAATTCGATGACCGCCAACTGCATGCCCAGGCAGATGCCCAGGTACGGCACGCCGTTTTCGCGGGCGTAGCGGATCGCGGCGATCTTGCCTTCGGTGCCGCGCTTGCCGAAGCCGCCCGGAACCAGAATGGCGTCCAGGTGCTTCAACTGATCGGTGCCGCGGGTTTCGATGTCTTCCGAGTCGATGTACTCGATGTTGATCTTCGAGCGCGTGTGGATGCCGGCGTGAACCAGGGCTTCGGTCAGCGACTTGTACGACTCGGTCAGGTCGACGTACTTGCCGACCATGCCGATGGTGAGCTGGTGCTCGGGGTGTTCCAGCGCCTCGACCAGGTTGTCCCACATGGACAGGTCGGCCGGCGGCGGGGTCAGGCCAAGGGCCTCGCAGACGATGTTGTCCACGCCCTGCTTGTGCAGCATGGCGGGGATCTTGTAGATGGAGTCGGCGTCCCAGACGGAAATGACCGCGTCCAGGGGCACGTTGGAGAACAACGAGATCTTGGCGCGCTCGTCGTCCGGAATGCGGCGGTCGGCGCGGCACAGCAGCGCGTTCGGGTAGATGCCGATTTCGCGCAGCTTCTGCACCGAGTGTTGCGTGGGCTTGGTCTTCAGTTCGCCGGCGGAGGCGATGAAGGGCACGAGCGTCAGATGGACGAAGGCCGCGTTGTTGCGGCCCATGCGCAGGCTCATCTGGCGGGCGGCTTCGAGGAACGGCAGCGATTCGATGTCGCCCACCGTGCCGCCGATTTCCACGATGGCGACGTCGGTGTTGCCATTCCAGCCGGCTTCGGCGCCACGGGCGATGAAGTCCTGGATTTCGTTCGTGATGTGCGGAATCACCTGGACGGTCTTGCCCAGGTAGTCGCCACGGCGTTCCTTGCGCAGCACGGATTCGTAGATCTGGCCGGTGGTGAAGTTGTTCACCTTGTGCATGCGAGCGGAAATGAAACGCTCGTAGTGGCCCAGGTCCAGGTCGGTCTCGGCGCCGTCTTCCGTGACGAACACCTCACCATGCTGGAAGGGGCTCATCGTGCCCGGATCGACGTTGATGTAGGGGTCGAGCTTCAGCATGGTTACTTGCAAACCACGCGACTCAAGGATGGCGGCAAGCGACGCGGCGGCGATGCCCTTGCCCAGGGAAGACACCACACCGCCGGTGACAAATACGTATTTGGTCATCGTAATGAGCACCCGGGACGAGCGGGCGCGTGCGGGAAATTTGGATTATAGCCGGGCGACGCGACTTGTTTGGGTTTTCCCCTAGCTCTGTGCGGGTAACAATTGGCTGCACTCGGCAAGTGCATTGCCACAAGCCCCGCGGCGCCCGCATGGTATGGTCGCTCCCTAATTTTGAACCGCTGCCCGTGCGGGCGGCGCCCTCCCATCCCCGCCCCCGCGCCGATGACCGCCCTCTCCCGCCCCGTTCCTTCCCTTGCCTGGCGCATCGCCGTCGCCGCCGTCCTGTTGCGGCTGACGTATATCGCGCTGGTGCAGGCCTACACCTTGCTGAGCCCGACGCCCTACGTGGAGCAACTGCGTGAAAGCTACACGCAGCCGCCGGTGCTGGCCCCGCTGCTGGCCAACATCGTCTCGACCCTGCTCATCGTCGGGCTCGCGGCCTGGGGCGCAACGCGCCAGTGGCTTGCGCGCCGCGATGCGGCAACCGTGGACCAGCCGGGCAGGCTGCTGGCCACGTTCCTGGCTTTGCAGGCGCTCTACACGCTGTGCCTGTCCAGCGGCATGGCCTACGCGCAGCACCTGTTGATGAGCGGCCTGATCAAGGAAGGTTCCTGGCTCCAGACGGCCCTCGGCCTGGATGTCGCCGGACGTTTCATCGTCATGAACCTGGGTATCCGCGTCGTAACGGTGGCGCTGGAGATCGCCGGCATCTGCCTGGCGCTGCGCATCGCCGCCTGGACCACCACCCCGGCCGTCCCGGGCGGCGGCTCAGCGCTGACCCGCCGCCATGCGGCATGGATCAGCGGACTGACCATCCTGATCTGGCAGTCCAGCGTGTCGATCATGCTGGGCGGCTATCTGCAGATGCAGACCCTGGAAGCGGGCTGGGCCCAGTATGCGCTGGGCTATTGGGTGCTGCCCATCGCCCTGCTGGCGCTGACCACGCTCGTCTGCCTGAAGGTGCTGCCGCGCCCGTTGGAACGTTCCGGCATCGGCCGCGCCGTGGCGCTGGGCAGCGTGGCGTTCTGGATCGCCCAGGTGCTGGGCATTGGCCTGGGAATTGCCGTGCTCAAGTCCATGACCTGGGATCAACTGGCCTGGGCCGTCCAATCGCACGCGTCCGCCGCGCTGGCGCTGCTCGCTTACGGCGCGCTGCTGGCGCTGGGTTGCCTGACGGCCACACGCCTGCTTCACCGCAAGCAGGACGCGCCGGCGCGGTAACCGGCGGCGCGCCGCGCCATGAAAAAAGGCCGTGGCGTCATTGCGCCGCGGCCTTTTTTTGCGCCGGCCCTGCCGGCAATACCGTCAGGTCAGATCGCCGCGCAGCGCAGCGTCAGCCACGCCAGCGCCTCGCCCTCGACCAGCGGCGACAGGCGCTCGAACACCGTCTTGTGATAGTCGTTCAGCCAGTCGATCTCGTCTTCGCGCATCAGCGAGGGCTCGATGCAGCGCGTGTCGATGGGGCACATCGTCAGCGTCTCGAAGCACAGGAATTCACCCAGCTCCGAGGTCAGCCAGCTGCGATTGGCGACCAGGTTCTCGATGCGCACGCCCCAGCGGCCCGGGCGGTAGATGCCCGGTTCGTTCGAGGTGATCATGCCCGGCTCCATGGCCGTGTGGGGACCCGGCATCGCGCGGTACGAAATGACTTGCGGGCCTTCGTGCACGTTCAGGAAATAGCCCACGCCGTGGCCCGTGCCATGGCCGTATTCCGCGCCGCCTTCCCAGATGGGCGCGCGCGCGATGGCATCGAGCATGGGCGACGGCGTGCCACGCGGGAACGAGGCACGCGACAGCGCGATCATGCCCTTGAGGACCAGCGTGAAATCGACCTTCTGGTCCGCGCTGGGCGTGCCCACCGCCACCACGCGCGTGATGTCCGTGGTGCCGCCCAGATATTGGCCACCCGAGTCGATGAGCAGCAGGCCATCGCCTTCGATCGTGGCGTGCGATTCCGGGGTGGCGCGGTAATGCGGCATGGCGCCGTTGGCGTTGAAGCCCGCGATGGTGGCAAAGCTGGGGCAGACGTACGCAGGACGGCGCGCGCGGGCGGCCGTGATCTGCTCATCGATAGTCAGTTCGGTGATGGTTTCCTTGCCCAGCGCGCCTTCGAACCAGGCGAAGAATTCGCAGAGCGCGGCGCCGTCCTGCGCCATCGCCTGACGCACGTTCGCCAGTTCGGCGTCGGTCTTGCGCGACTTGAGCAGCGTGGACGGATTGATCGCTTCCACGCGCGGCACGGCCGGATCCATGGCGTGGAACACCCCGCAGGTGACGCGGGCCGGATCGATCAGCAGCTTCTGGTCCACTTCCAAGGAGGCCAGCGCATCCGCGGCCTGGGCGTAGTCCGCGACTTCGACGCCGTCGGCGGCCAGGATGGCGCGCAGGCTGTCGTCGATCTTGCCGTCCGCCACAAAGAGCGTGGCGTGGTCCAGGCCGACCAGCGCGTGGCCGACAAAGACCGGGTTGTAGTCCACGTCCGCGCCGCGCAGGTTGAACAGCCAGGCAATATCGTCAAGCGTGGAAATGAAATGCACGTCGGCGCCATGCTTGCGCATGGCGTCGCGAACCTGAGCCAACTTGCCGGCGCGGGTCACGCAGGCGTCGGGCGCGACGTGTTCGTAGATCTTGGCGTCCGGCAGCCCGGCGCGATCGGCCCAGACCTCGTCCAGCAGGTCTTCGCGGATTTCCAGCACGGCGCCAGAGGCGGCTGCGGCAGCGGACAAGGCGCGGAAAGCGCCCAGGCCCAGCACCTGGCCGTCCACCCCGATGACGTCGCCCGTGCCGGTGTTGGCGGCCAGCCAATCGACATGGCCCGGCGTCGTGGCCAGCGCAATCTTCATCAGTTGCACGCCCGTGCCCGCAAGCTGGGCTTCGGCCTGAACCCAGTAGCGGCTGTCCACCCACAGGCCGGCAAAGCTTGGCGTAACCACCAGCGTGCCCACCGACCCCGTGAAGCCCGACAGCCAGCGTCGCCCCTGCCAACGGGCCGGCAGGTATTCGGACAGGTGCGGGTCCGAGGAAGGAACGACGTAGGCAGTCAGGCCGCGGCGGGTCATGGCCTGCCGCAATTGGGCAATACGGGCGTCGGTGCTAGACATGGAAGATGGGATCCTTAGCGCAACATGAAAGACATGGCGGCCAGGCTGTTCAGCGTGCGGATGGCGGACTGCATGCTATCCGTGGTGAATCGCAAGGTGACGCCGTCCACGCGTTCGAGCGTGGGCCACATGCAGAACAGATCGGCGAGCGCCGAGCTCTGCGTCTGCAACCGGCATTCTATAGGCGCGGGAATGCGGAAAGGAACGGCTTTCTTGTCGCCGCCGCGCTTGAAATTACGCACCGCGCTTTCGGCGGCCGCGGCAATCGCGCGGCGCGAGGCGGCGGGCGACAACGTGATGCCGCTGCCCTGCCCGTGCGCAACCTTGGTCTGCACCCATTCGGCGCCGGGAAAGGTGTCGCGGGTTTCCTCGATGAACACGTCGTCGCCCGTGCCCAGGATGACGGGCACGCCCAACTCGCCGGCCAGCGCGCCGTACAGGCCCGCTTCGCCCAGCTCCATGCCGTTGATGACAACGCGCGCGAACGCGAAGCTGTTGATGGTGTGGGCCAGGATGCCGCGGCCTTGCGAGCGCGAGTGGTAGCCGATCATGAAGACGGCGTCGCACGCCTCTTCCAGCCCGCCCATCATGCCCAGGTAGCGCGGCTTGCCCAGCACCAGGCGGGCGCGCTCGTCCAGGCCATCGGGCAGCAGGTTGCGAAAGCCGCCGTGCGAATCGTTGACCAGGATCTCTTCGGCGCCGCCCGCGATGGCGCCTTGCACGGCCGCGTTGGCCTCGGCGGTCATCCAGGCGCGGGCACGCTCGTACTCGCCGTTGCCGGCACGGACCTGCTCGGCATGGAAGACGCCGGCGACGCCTTCGATATCGGTGGAAATAAGGATTTTCATGAAAGGGGCCTTGAAAATGTTCAGAGTTCGGTGTCGGACAGCCACTGGCGCCAATCGGGCGCGGCGTGGCGGATGCAATCGCGGTGGTTCCCGTCGCGCCCGGTCACGCTTTCGGCGTGCCACAGCGCCGCAATGATGGCCTGTTCGCAGGCTTCGGCGGCGGCCTCGAAGAGCGGATCGATGCGGGCCTCGTGCAACATGGCGATCGCAGGCATGAGCGACTCGGCCAATTGCGGAATCGTGTATGCCGTCGAAAACGCCAGCGCAATGTCGCCGCTGCCGTGGCCGAACACCGAGCCGGTGCGCGCCAGCCCCGCGCCCGCGCGCAGCGACAGCCGGCGCAACTGCCGGGAATCGAGCGGCGCGTCGGTGGCCACCAGCAGGATGATCGATCCCTTCTCGGGCGCGATCACCGCGTTTTCGCCTTGCTGCGCCAGCTTGACGTCAAGCTGGTCCGCCAGCCGGCGGCCGAACGGCCTGCCCGCCACCGTCAGGTTGGGCAACCGGCCGAAGTTGGAAAGCACCAGCGCGCCCACGGTGTACTGCGGTCCGTCCTTGATCCGCGCAACGCGCGAAGCCGAGCCGATGCCGCCCTTGAACGAAAAGCTGGACATGCCCCGGCCGGCGCCAACGGCGCCCTGCGCGAAACGCTTGCCGGCGGCGGTCAGCGCGTCGGCGTAATGCGATTCCTGAACCGCCATCGCCTGGATGTCGTTCAGGAACCCGTCGTTGCACTCGAAGACCAGCGGATTCACGGTCGCCATGCCGCGGCCGATGCCGGGGTTGGCGGCGACCGCGGCGCGGATCTGCGCATTGGCCACCGTGCCCACGCCGAACGTATTGGTCAGCGCGATCGGCGTTTCCAGCACGCCCAGTTCCTGCACCTGAACCAGACCCGTGCTCTTGCCAAAGCCGTTCAGCACGGTGGCCGCGGCCGGCGTCTTGTCCAGGAAGGGATCGCCGTCATGCGGGCGCACGACGGTCACGCCCGTCTGCAGCGGGCCATCGGCCAGCGTGCAGTGGCCGACGGTGATCTCGCCCACGTCGCAGATCGAGTCCAGCGGACCCGAGGCCAGTACGCCGATCCGCGGGATGTCCAGCGCTTGTTTGTCCATGTTCGTCTACGTGTCGCCACGCTCCAGAATGCAAAACGCCGCCACCCTGGGTCCGGGACACGCGCGGGGCAGCGCGTGGCGGACGGAGGCGGCGGCGGAATAATCGCCCTCCACGCCGGCCTGGGCAAACAGGCCGGCGGCAGGTTTACTTGCGGTCGATCTTGGGATCGAGCGCGTCGCGCAGGCCGTCGCCCAGCAGGTTGAACGCCAGCACCGTCAGGAAGATGGCAAGCGCCGGGAAGATGGCGACGTGCGGTGCGATGACCATGTCGGCGCGCGCTTCGTTCAGCATCGCGCCCCACTCCGGCGTGGGAGGCGAAGCGCCCATGCCCAGGAACGACAGGCTGGCCGCGGTGATGATCGAGGTGCCGATCCGCATCGTGCCGTACACCACGATCGGCGAGATCGTGCCGGGCAGGATGTGGCGCATGATGATCGTCCAGTCGGACGCGCCCACGCTCTTGACGGCTTCGACGTACGTCATCTGCTTGATCGACAGCGTGTTGCCGCGCACCAGGCGGGCAAACGCGGGCACGCTGAACACGGCCACGGCCACGATCACGTTGACCATGCTGGAGCCCAGGATGGCAACCACGCCAATGGCCAGCAGCATGCCGGGGAATGCCAGCAGCACGTCGGAGATACGCATCGTGATGCGTTCCCACCAGCCTTCGTAGTAGCCGGCCATCAGGCCCATGAACGTGCCGACGATGGCGCCCATGGCGACCGACAGAAAGCCGGCGGCCAGCGAGATGCGTGCGCCCATGATGATTCGGCTGAAGATGTCGCGGCCCAGCGAATCCACGCCCAGCCAGTGCGCGAGGGACGGACCGGCGTTCAGCGCGTCGTAGTCGAAGAAGTTCTCCGGGTCGTACGGCACGATCCACGGCGCGAAGACCGCGACGATGACCAGCAGCAGGACGAAGAGGCCCGCGCCGACGGCAAGCTTCTGCTTCTTGAATTTGCGCCAGAACTCGGTGGCGGGCGTGCGCACGTCGTTTTTGGGAACGGCGGCGATGGTTGCGGCGGGTGTCGTATTGCTCATGGCCGCCTCACTTGTAACGGATGCTGGGATTGATGACGCCATACAGCACGTCGACAATCAGGTTGATCAGGATGAATTCCAGCGAGAACAGCAGCACGAGGCCCTGGATCACCGGATAGTCGCGCTGGGTCACGGCGTCCACCAGCAGGCGGCCAAGGCCGGGCCAGTTGAACACGGTCTCGACCACGATCGAGCCGCCCAGGAGGAAGCCGAACTGCAGGCCCATCATGGTGACGACGGGAATCAGCGCGTTGCGCAGCGCGTGCTTGATGATGACGCGGCGCTCGGACAGGCCCTTGGCGCGGGCCGTGCGCACGAAGTCTTCCTGCACGACTTCCACGAACGACGCCCGCGTGAAGCGCGCCATCACGGCGGCCACGGCGGCGCCCAGCGTGATGGAAGGAAGAATGTAGTGTTGCCAGGTCGAGGCGCCCACCGTGGGGAGCCAGCCGAGGTTCACCGAGAAAATCTGCATCAGCATCATGCCCAGCGCGAACGCGGGGAACGAGATGCCGGACACCGCCAGCGTCATGCCAAGACGGTCGGGCCAGCGATTGCGCCATACCGCCGACACGATGCCGATGATCATGCCAAAGCCGACGGACCACACCATGCTCGCAAGGGTGAGCCACAAGGTGGGCATGAAACGGTCGGCGATTTCGGTCGAGACGGGGCGCTTGGTGCGCAGCGAGGTCCCGAGGTCGCCCTGCAGCATGTGGCTGAAGTAGCGCACGAACTGCTGCGGCAGGGGCAGATCCAGCCCAAGTTCCTTGCGCACGAGCTCGACGGTCTGCTGGTCGGCTTCGGGCCCGGCGGCCAGTCGCGCCGGGTCGCCCGGAAGCATGTGCACAAACAGGAACACGACCACCGCTACCAGCAGCAGCGTGGGGATCATGCCCAAAAGACGTTTGACGATGTAGGTCAGCATTGAAATTCCTGCAACATCGGCGGGGACACCGCGTCCCCGCCGTATGTGGCCTTACAAGGGCCCGAAGGCCCCGAGAGTTACTGCTTGGTTTACTGCTTCAGGTCGATGTCGCCGAACCAGAACGAGGTGTCCGGTTCCACGTACACGCCCGACAGGTTCTTCGACTTGACGTACAGGTTGTTCTGGGTCACCAGGAAGGCCCACGGGGCGTCCTTCCAGATGGTTTCCTGAACGTTCTTGTAGATCTCGGTCTTCTTGGCGCGATCGGTCGTGGCCAGCGCTTGCTGGACGCCGTCGTCAACCGACTTGTTCGAGTAGTACGACACGTTGTTCAGCACCGGCGGGAACGCGGCGGTGGTCAGGAGCGGACGCAGGCCCCAGTCGGCTTCACCGGTCGAGGACGACCAGCCGGCGTAGTACATGCGGACCTTGGCGTCTTCAGGCTTTTGCACCTGTTGGACGCGTTGCACGCGCTGGCCGGATTCCAGGACTTCCACGGAAACCTTGATGCCGACCTGGGCGAGCTGCTGCTGCAGGAACTGAACGACCTTCACCGAGGTGCCGTCGTTATAGGCGGACCACAGCGTGCTTTCGAAGCCGTTGGGGTAGCCGGCTTCGGCCAGCAGGGCCTTGGCCTTCTTGATGTCGTAGGGCCATGCGCCGATCTTGTGCGCGTAGTCCACGCCTTGCGGCACGACGCCGTCGATGACGGTGGCGTAGCCCGAGAACGCGACCTTGGCCAGGGCGTCCTTGTTGATGGCGTAGTTGATGGCTTCGCGCACCTTGACGTTGTCGAACGGCTTTTGCTGCGTGTTCATCGACAGGTAGCGGGCCATGATCGAGTTCTTGTGATCGACCACGTCCAGCTTTTCGTTCTTCTTCAGCACGGCGGCCTGCTCGAACGGCACCGGGAAGGCGAAGTGCGCTTCACCCGTCTGCACCACGGCGGCGCGGGTGTTGTTGTCGGTGACGGTGCGGAAGGTCAGCGTGTCGACCTTCGGGTAGCCCTTCTTCCAGTAACCGTCGAACTTCTTGACCTTCAGGTATTCAGCCGGCTTCCATTCGACGAATTCGAACGGGCCCGTGCCGACCGGGTGAAAGCCGATTTCCTTGCCGTACTTGGCCAGGGCAGCGGGCGAGATCATCATGGCGGCCGGGTGGGCCAGCGCGTTGATGAAGGCCGAGAACGGCTTCTTCAGCGTGATCTTGACGGTCATCGGATCGACCACTTCGGTCTTCTCGATGACGCTGAACTGGATGTAGCGCGACAGGCGGTTGTCCGGGTTGGCCGGACGATCGAAGTTGATCTTGACCGCTTCGGCGTTGAAGTCGGTGCCGTCGTGGAACTTCACGCCGGGACGCAGCTTGAACGTGTAGACCAGGCCGTCTTCGCTGACCGTGTAGTCGGTCGCCAGGACCTTCTGCACCTTCAGGTCCTTGTCGAACTCGAACAGGCCTTCGTAGTAGGCTTTGCCAGCCGCCTGGTTCAGCGTGCTGTTGGTGTTGTAGGGATCAAGCGTTTCCAGCGCGATGGAAACGGCGAACGTCACGTCCTTGGCGGCATGGGCCATCGGCGCGGCGAGCACGCCGAAGGCCAGCGCGGCAGCGGCCATCAGCTTGGTGGGGCGCAGAACTTTCATCATTGCAACTCCTGGTTCCAAAAAAAGGTCAACTACTGAGTCAATACGCGCCGCCGACGGGATGGCGGGCTACAAAATGATCCGTACCGACCTGCACCAGCGGCTGCACCACCGGTTCGTCGTTCAGTTTGCGGATCGGGCTTGGGATTTCATCGGACAGCAAGGTGCGCTTCATGTGGCGGCGCGCCGGATCGGCGATCGGCACGGCCGACATCAGCTTCTTGGTGTAGGGATGCTGGGGATTCTCGAAGATCGCGCGGCGCGGACCGATCTCGACGATCTGGCCCAGGTACATCACCGCCACGCGATGGCTGACGCGTTCGACCACGGCCATGTCGTGCGAGATGAACAGGAACGAGATGCCCATGTCGCGCTGCAGGTCGATCAGCAGGTTCACGATCTGCGCCTGGATCGACACGTCCAGCGCCGACACGGATTCGTCCGCGATCACGACCTTCGGATTCAGGGCCAGGGCGCGCGCAATGCAGATGCGCTGGCGCTGGCCGCCCGAGAACTCGTGCGGATAGCGCTGCGCCATTTCCGGCGGCATGCCCACGCGCTCGAGCAGTTCGGCGACGCGGCGCTCGGCATCCTTGCCCTTGGCCACGCCGTGCACCAGCAGCGGCTCCATGATCGAGAAGCCCACGGTCACGCGCGGATCCAGCGAGGCGAACGGGTCCTGGAACACGAACTGGATGTCGCGGCGCAGGGACTGCAGTTCGCTGTTCTTCAGGCGCACGATGTCGCGGCCGCCGAAGCGGATTTCGCCGCCCTGGCTTTCCACCAGGCGAAGCAGCGAGCGGCCGGTCGTGGACTTGCCGCAGCCGGACTCGCCGACCAGCGACAGCGTCTCGCCCGGGTACAGATCGAAGCTGACCTTTTCCACGGCGTGCACACGGCGCTGGACGCGGCTCATGATGCCGCCGCGCAGGTCAAAGCGCGTCACCAGGTTGCGCACGCTCAGGATGGGCTCGCGCTTGCCGGCGGGCACTTCCTGCGTGCTGACGGCGGCGGCCTCGGCCACGGGCTGGGCCTTGCCATCGACCTGCAGCAGCGGGAAGCGCGCGGGCAGGTCCGTGCCCTGCATGGCGCCCAGCTTGGGCACCGCCGACAGCAGCGCCTTGGTGTAGCTGTGCTGGGGCGCGGCGAACACGCGGTCCGACGGGCCTTCCTCGACCTTGTCGCCGCGGAACATGACCAGCACGCGGTCGGCCACTTCGGCCACCACGCCCATGTCGTGGGTGATGAACACCACCCCCATGTGCATTTCATCTTGAAGCTGGCGGATGAGCTGCAGGATCTGGGCCTGGATCGTCACGTCCAGCGCGGTGGTCGGTTCGTCGGCGATCAGCAGCGCCGGCTTGCAGGCCAGCGCCATGGCGATCATGACGCGCTGGCGCATGCCGCCCGACAGTTGATGGGGGTAGCGGTCCAGCACCGACTTCGCTTCGGGAATGCGGACCTGTTCCAGCATGCGCAGCGCTTCGGCGCGCGCCGAGGCGCCATCCATGCCCTGGTGCTCGCGGATCGATTCGGCGATCTGGTCGCCGGCCGTGAACACCGGATTCAAGGAGGTCATCGGCTCCTGGAAAATCATGGCCATGTCGGCGCCGCGCACATCGCGCATCACGCGCTGGCTGGCATTGGCCAGGTCGATCACGGAGCCGTTGCGCCGGCGCAAGGCCATGCTGCCCTGGGCGATGCGGCCACCGCCATGTTCCACCAGACGCATCAGCGCCAGCGACGTCACCGACTTGCCCGAACCCGATTCGCCCACGATGGCCAGGGTCTCGCCCCGGTCCACATGAAACGACAGATTGCGCACGGCTTCGACCGTGCGCTCGGAACCCACGAAGCGCACCGTCAGGTCGTCGACCTGGACCACGCGGTTATCCGGCAGCGCCAGGCTGTTTGCGCGATCAACCATCTCTTCTCATTCCCAAAATAAACCTACTGATCCAAACCGCCGCCGCTCATCGGTAGATGGCGGTTACCGGCTTCTCGCCAACGCGGGCGTAACCCCGGTACATGCCTTCCGTGTTGAACGGCAAGGCCACATTGCCCTGGGCATCGACGGCCACCAGGCCGCCCTTGCCGCCGATGGTGGGCAGTTTTTCCATTACGACGCGGTCCGCCGCCGCTTCCAGCGAGGCGCCGCAGTATTCCATCTGGGCGGCCACGTCGTATGCGGCAACCATGCGGATGAACATTTCGCCCGTGCCCGTGGTGGACACGGCGCAGGTCTTGTTGCTGGCATAGGTGCCGGCGCCGATCAGGGGCGCATCGCCCACGCGGCCGACCTGCTTGTTGGTGATGCCGCCGGTGGAGGTGGCGGCGGCCAGGTTGCCCTGGGCATCGACGGCCACGGCGCCCACGGTGCCGAACTTCTTGTCGGCGTCCAGCGGATCGGCGGGCGCGGGCTGGCCGCGCGCGACCATGGCCTGGCCGTCGTGATCCAGCACGGCGGCGTCCGGCGTTTCGCGCTGCACGCGCAGCAGCTGCTCGCGGCGGGCTTCGGTCGAAAAATACGAGGGGTCGACGAGTTCCACGCCTTCCTGGGTGGCGAACGCTTCAGCGCCCTCGCCCACGAAGAACACGTGCTTGCTGTTTTCCATGACCTTGCGCGCGGCAAAGATCGGATTGCGCACGCGGTTCACATTGGCGATGGCGCCGGAACGCAGCGTGGCGCCGTCCATGATGGCGGCGTCCAGTTCATGAGTGCCGGCACTGGTGAACACGGCGCCGTGACCGGCGTTGAACAGGGGGCAGTCTTCGAGCAGGCGCACGGCCTCGGTGACGGCGTCCAGGGCGCTGCCGCCCTTGGCCAGCACGGCCTGGCCGGCGGTCAGGATCGACTCCAGCGCCGCGAGGTATTCCTGTTCTTTCTCGGCAGACATGGCCGCGCGGGACATCGCGCCGGCGCCACCGTGAATGGCAATCACGGGTTGAATCATCGTTTACCTACTCCATGGATGAGCCACGGCATCACGGACTGGGTCACCCCAGCGGCGGCCGCAACGGAATTCTTGGCCCGATAGGCCACCGCCGCGGACAGGGCTTCGATGAGCCCCAACGCGGCGGTTTCGGAATTGGGAATGAGCTGGCGCGCCGAGAAGGCGTACAGCACGACGGACGCCGTGGGCGCCAGCGGCGAGGTGGGCTTGTCCGTCAGCACCAGCACCGGCACCCCGGCCTGCTTGGCCGCGCCGGCCAGCGTCACGGTGTCGGCCAGGTAACGCGGAAAGCCGATAGCGATCACCAGGTCGTTACTGGTCATGCGCGACATCTGACGCGCCGCGTGCGACACGCCGCCGGGACCAGCCAGCGATTCCACCGAATGCAGGTGCATGCACAGGCCGCGCTGCAAGAGGCCTGCGAGAAACCCGCTGGCGCCGAAACCGATGATGAAGACGCGATCGGCGGCCAGGATGGCGTCGACCGCCTGTTCACAGGCCGCGGAATCCAACGCCTGCAGGTTGCGCTGCGCGTTGCGGATGTCTTCTTCGAGGGTTGCCGCAAAGATCTGGACGGCGCTGGCCGAGTGGGCCAGCTCGGTGCGCAGCTTCTCGACCGGTTCCAGCGCGGCTTCGAAGCCGCGGGCCAGTTCGGCGCGGAACTGCGGATAGCCCGGCAGGTCCAGGGCGCGCGCAAACCGGTTGGCCGTGGCGACCGACACGCCCACTGCCGCCGCGAACTCATCGATGGTCATGGTGGCGACGCGGAACTGATGCGCCAGCACGTACTCGGCCATCTTGTGCTGGGTCCGGCTCAGCGCGGGCTGGGCCCGGGCGATCCGATCAGCGATCGTAATGGCGGACTTGGTCATCGAACAGCGTGGTGGAAATCAGGCGGCGGGTTTATGTAAATCTGTTTACACACAAATTTTAGTTAAGAAAATAGATTTTCATACTAAGGGTATACCCGTGAATAGATGTAACAATCGGGCCTGAAAAATCGGGGCCGGTTTGCGTTACGCTAGTTGCCCTGTTTTTTGTCCCGCTATCTGGAATGACCCGCATGACACCCGCCTGGATCTGCAAGCCCCACGCCGACCTGACCCCCGCCGAGCTCTACGCCATCCTGCGGCTGCGCTCGGAGGTGTTCGTGGTGGAACAGAACTGCGTGTTTCTCGACATGGACGGCAAGGACCTGCAAGGGCAGACCGAGCACCTGATGGCCTGGCACGACGGCGAACTGGTGGCCTATTGCCGCCTGCTGGAGCCGGCCCTGAACGACGGCCGCGCCGTCATCGGCCGCGTGATCACCGCCCCCGCCGCCCGCGGCACGGGCCTGGGCCACGAACTCATGCGCCGCGCCAAGGAAGAAGTGCAGCGTCTGTGGCCGGATCAGCCCGTATACCTGGGCGCGCAGGCACGATTGAAGGGTTATTACGGCGGCCACGGTTTCGTGCCGGTCACGGAGGAATACATGGAAGACGGCATCCCGCATGTGGGGATGCTGTTGCAGGAGACGGCGTAGCGCGCGGCGCCCCGCCTCTGCATCAAGCAGGAACAAAAAAAAGCGCCCGTATTGAACGGGCGCTTTGATTTTGGCTGCCGGCGGCCGGCATCATGGGCCGGCCTGATCAGCCTGGCGATCAGCAAGCGTTACTGCACCGCAGACACGTCCAGCTTCGCCGCCGTCTTGGACTTGATCTCGTCCACCGTCACGCCGGGCGCCGTTTCCAGCAGCTTCAGGCCGTTTTCGGTGACTTCCATCACGCCCAGGTCGGTGATGATGAGATCGACCACACCCACGCCGGTCAACGGCAGGTTGCACTCGGGCAGCAGCTTGATGTCCTCGGTGCCGTCCTTTTTCTTGGCCACGTGTTCCATCAGCACGACCACGCGGCCGACGCCGGCCACCAGGTCCATCGCGCCGCCCATGCCCTTGACCATCTTGCCCGGGATCATCCAGTTGGCCAGATCGCCCTTCTCGGAGACCTGCATCGCGCCCAGGATCGCCAGGTTGATCTTGCCGCCGCGGATCATCGCGAACGAGTCGGCCGACGAGAAGATCGAGGAGCCGGGCAGCGTCGTGACGGTCTGCTTGCCGGCGTTGATGAGGTCGGCGTCGACCTGATCGTCGGTGGGGAACGGGCCGATGCCCAGCAGGCCGTTTTCGGATTGGAGCCACACTTCCACGCCCGCGGGGACGTGGTTGGCAACCAGCGTGGGCAGGCCGATGCCCAGGTTCACATAAAAGCCGTCTTGCAGCTCGCGCGCGGCGCGCGCCGCCATTTCATCGCGGGACCATGCCATGTCGTCTTCTCCTTAGGCCGGGCGAGTGGTGCGTTGTTCGATGCGCTTTTCGGGCGTGGCGTTCAGCACGATCCGTTGCACATAGATGCCGGGCAGGTGGATCTGATCCGGGTCCAGGCTGCCGGTGTCGACGATTTCCTCGACTTCGACCACCGTGAACTTGCCGGCCATGGCGACGTTCGGATTGAAGTTGCGGGCCGTCTTGCGAAACACCAGGTTGCCGCTGCGGTCGGCGATGTGCGCCTTGACCAGCGACACGTCCGGCACCAGCGAGCGTTCCATCACGTACTGCTGGCCGTCGAACTCGCGGATTTCCTTGCCCTCGGCCACGATGGTGCCCACGCCGGTGCGGGTGAAGAACGCCGGAATGCCTGCGCCGCCGGCACGCAGCTTTTCGGCCAGCGTGCCCTGCGGCGTGAATTCAAGCTCGAGTTCGCCCGACAGGTATTGGCGTTCGAATTCCTTGTTCTCGCCCACGTAGGACGCGATCATCTTGCGCACCTGGCGCGTGTTGAGCAGCTGGCCCAGACCAAACCCATCGACGCCCGCGTTGTTGCTGATGCAGGTGAGATCCTTGACGCCCGAATCGCGCAGCGCGGCGATCAGCGCCTCGGGAATACCGCACAGGCCGAAACCGCCCACGGCGATCATCTGACCGTCCTTGACGATGCCTGCCAGCGCCTCCTGGGCGCTTGCATAAACCTTGTCCATCGCTCCAACTCCTAGTTAAGGTCTAACCAAAGTGAGCCCGCCCCGCCGCTACCCGCGCACGGGTCCCGGAAAAATCGGGGAATCGGGACAAGCCCAGTCGTTCCTTGGGGCGCGGCTGTTGGCGCCCGCTACCCGGGCATCGCGCCGAAGCCCGATTTCCGTGAAGCGGCGGCGCCGAGGGTGGCGCGCCCTCATTGCTTTTCTGATTTTGCGCTAGATTTTACCGGCATGACCGGCCAAAGCACGCGCTATTTTGGCCGGTGCGCGGCCCGCGGCCGCGCGCGCTTACTCAGCCGGCGTGAACTGCGTGGCCATCTGCGCCAGGACTTCGGGCGGCCACGGTGCGGACGTATTGGCCACGTAATCCATCCAGACCAGCACATTGCGGCCGCGCGCATAGGGGCCTGCGTCGTCGCCGACCTTCTCGAGCAGCAGCTCGAATTCGGCGCTGGAGCGGCCGATGCGCGTGACCTTGTGCGTCACGCGCACGGTGGCCGGATAGGTCAGCGGACGCAGGAAATCGCACGACGCATGCGCCAGGATCGCGCCATCGTCGGCCGGCAGCTTGAAGCCCGCGTTATACAGAATCTGCATGCGGGCCTCTTCCATGAGGCGGAAATACAGCGTGTTGTTCAGATGGTTCAAGGCGTCTGAATCGCCCCAGCGCAAAGGCAATTCGAGCTGATGGGTGTCGCCCACCGATAGCAGCCGCGCAGACAGATTGTCCGGGTTCACCAATAACTCCTGAAGGCTGAAAGAAATGCGAAGGCATACAGGACCCTCGCCTGCAATACAATCGCCGATAATACTTCCAGCCATATATGGAATACATACGGGGAGCTTTGCAAATGTCTGAACGCGAGTCGATGGAATATGACGTGGTCGTGGTTGGCGGTGGTCCCGCCGGCCTGGCCACAGCAATCCGTCTGAAGCAGCTGGCCGCTGAGAAGAATCAGGAGATTGGCGTCTGCGTACTTGAGAAGGGTGCGGAACTGGGCGCGCACATCCTGTCCGGCGCCGTGATGGACCCGCTGGCGCTGACCGAGCTCATCCCCGACTGGAAGGAAAAGGGCGCGCCCCTGAACGTGGCCGTCACGCAGGACAAGTTCCTGTTCCTGTCCGAGACCGGCGCGCGCGCCACGCCCAACTGGCTGCTGCCCCCCTGCTTTCACAACGAAGGCAACTACATCGTCCGTCTGGGCGACGTCGTCAAGTGGATGGGCGAGCAGGCCGAAGCGCTGGGCGTAGACATCTTCCCCGGCTTTGCGGCCGTCGAAGTGCTGTACGACGAGAACGGCGCCGTCCGCGGCGTGGCCACGGGCGACATGGGCGTGGCCCGCGACGGCAGCCACACCGACCACTATCAGCCGGGCATGGAATTGCACGCCCGCTACACCGTGTTCAGCGAAGGCTCGCGCGGCCAGCTCGGCCGCCAGCTCATCGAGCGCTTCAAGCTGGACGACGGCCGCAATCCGCAGTCGTACGGCATCGGCATCAAGGAAATGTGGGAAGTCGATCCGGCCCAATCCAAGCCCGGCCTGGTGATCCACACCGCCGGCTGGCCGCTGGATTCCGACACGTACGGCGGCTCGTTCCTCTATCACCTGGACAACAACCTCGTCGCCGTGGGCATGATCGTCGGCCTCGATTACGCCAATCCGTGGCTGTCGCCCTTCGATGAGTTCCAGCGCTACAAGACGCACCCCGCCATCCGCGGCACGTTCGAAGGCGGCAAGCGCATCGCCTACGGCGCCCGCGCCATCACGGCGGGCGGCCTGCTGGCGCTGCCCAAGCTCACGTTCCCGGGTGGCGTGCTGGTCGGCTGCGAAGCCGGTTTCCTGAACGCTTCGCGCATCAAGGGCAGCCACGCCGCCATCAAGTCGGGCAAGCTGGCCGCCGAAGCCGCGTTCGACGCCCTGGTTGCGGACCGCCGCCAGGACGAACTGACTGCATACCCCAAGGCCTTCGAGGCCTCGTGGCTGCACGCGGAATTGAACAAGGCCCGCAATTTCAAGCAGTGGTTCAAGAAGGGCCGCACGGTCGCCACGCTGATGACCGGCATCGAGCAACTGCTGCTCAAGGGCAAGATGCCCTGGACGCTGCGCCACAACAAGCCCGACCACGCCTGTCTGCAGCCCGCGTCGCAATGCGCGCGCATCGACTATCCCAAGCCCGACGGCAAGCTCACGTTCGACAAGCTGAGTTCGGTGTTCATCTCCAACACCAACCACGACGAGAACGAACCCGTCCACCTGACCCTCAAGGATCCGTCCGTGCCGGTCAAGGTGAACCTGGCCAAGTACGGCGGCCCCGAGTCGCGCTATTGTCCGGCCGGCGTGTACGAGTTCGTCAAGGACGACCACGGCGACGACCGTCTGCAGATCAACGCGCAGAACTGTGTGCATTGCAAGACCTGCGACATCAAGGACCCCACGCAGAACATCGTCTGGGTGGCGCCGCAAGGCGGCGAAGGGCCGGTCTACAGCGGCATGTGATACCCCGGGCGCATTGCGCCCGCCCGAAAGGCGCCCCACGGGGCGCCTTTTTTTCCGACTGCCTGGAGCGACACCATGAGCGAACGCGTACTTCTCATCGGCTGCGGCGACCTGGGCCAGCGCGCGGCGCAACGCTTTCTGGCGCGCGGCGACGAGGTCCATGCCCTGCGGCGCCATCCCCCCGCCGGCGACACGAGCGGCATCCAGTGGCTGCAGGGCGACATCACCCGCCCCGACACGCTGAACGCGCTGCCGCAAGGCGTGACCCGGCTCATCCACCTGCCCTCGCCCGGCGCGCGCGATCCGCAGGCCTACCGCGGCGTGTTCGTGGATGGGCTGGCAAACGTGCTGAACGCGCTGGATCGATCCCAGCTCAAGCGCATCGTGTTCGTCTCGTCCAGCGCGGTGTATGGCGAGCATCATGGCGCCTGGGTGGACGAGGACACGCCGCCCGCTCCGCAAGGCTTTAACGGCCGCGTGCTGCTCGAAGCCGAAGCTGCGCTGGCGGCGCAGCCGGTCTCGTCGACGGCATTGCGGCTGGCGGGCCTGTACGGGCCCGGCCGCATGCAGCTCATCGAGCGGTTGCGCAGCGGCGCGGCCGGCGCGCCGCTGCAGCCCGAACACTGGGCCAATCGCATCCACATCGACGACGCGGCTGCCGCGGTGGTGCATCTGGCGCTGCTGCCGCAGGTCGCGCCGGTGTATGTGGGCTGCGACGACACGCCCCTGCCGCTGCACACGCTGTATGCCGAACTGGCCGCGCTGATCGGCGCCCCGGCGCCGCGCGAGGCGCCCGCGCCGGCCAACGTGGGCAGCAAGAAACTCAGCAATGCCAGGTTGCGCGCCAGCGGCCTGTCGCTGCAATGGCCGGACTCGCGCCAAGGCTACGCCGCCCTGCTGGCTGAGGACGGCGCGTCGCAGGCATAGTTCGGTCCTCGCCGAATCGTTGCCGCCGGCGCGGGCGGATACTGGCGGCTGTCTCACTGCCCGCCGTCACCCTGCCGCCCGCGTGCCCCAGTTGGTTTTCCCGAGGACCACAACCGATGATTGCCGTGATATTCGAAGTCGAGCCCGCCCATGGCGACCCAGCTCCATACCTGGACATCGCCGCCGGCCTGATCGATGAACTGCGCACCGTGGACGGTTTCATTTCCGTCGAACGCTTTCAAAGCCTGTCCACGCCAGGCAAGCTGCTGTCGCTGTCATTCTGGCGCGACGAGGCGGCAGTCAAGCGCTGGCGTTCGCTGGAATCGCACCGCCGCGCCCAGCAGGCCGGGCGTGGCGGCGTGTTTCAGAACTACCGCCTGCGCGTTGCGCAGGTGCTGCGCGACTACGGCATGCAGGAGCGGGACGAGGCGCCCGCCGACAGCCGCCAGCGCCACGGGTGAAACGGCAGGGACGCGCTCGTCCGGAACGCCATCCCTTTGCCCCCGGACCGCCTACCGCAGCAGACGGCCCACCGTCTCGACCACGCGCCGCACGTCCTCGGCCGACACGTCCAAGTGCGTCACCAGGCGGGTCGGACCGCCGTAGACGGCGCGCATCAGGATGCCTTCCTTGCCCAGCGCCTCGGTCAGCGCGTCGCAGCGCGACGGCTCAAAGCGCGCAAACACCATGTTGGTGTCCTGGCTTAGCACGTCCACGCCCGGGATGGCGCGCAGGCCTTCGGCCAACAGGCGCGCATTGTCGTGATCCTGGGCCAGCCGTTCGACGTTGTGCTCCAGCGCGTACAGGCACGCGGCCGCCAGCACGCCCGCCTGGCGCAGCCCGCCGCCCAGCATCTTGCGCCAGCGATGCGCGCGTTCGATCAGTTCCTTGCTGCCGACCAGCACCGACCCGATCGGCGCGCCCAATCCCTTGGAAAAGCAGATGGACACCGTATCGAAGGGCGCGCAAAGCTCGGCCACGGGCTTGCCGCTTGCGACCGCCGCATTGAACACGCGCGCGCCGTCCAGGTGCGTGGAAAGCCCCTGCTCGCGCGCCCACGACGTGGCCGCCTGGATGTAGGCGGCCGGGATCAGCTTGCCGTGAAAGGTGTTCTCCAGCGCAAGCAGACGCGTGCGCGCAAAGTGCGGATCGCCTTTGGGCTTGACGGCCGCGGCCAGTTTTTCCAGCGGCAGGGATCCATCGGGCGCGTGCTCGATGGGTTGCGGCTGGATACTGCCCAGCACCGCCGCGCCGCCGCCTTCGTATTTGTAGGTATGGGCAAGCTGGCCAACCAGGTATTCGTCGCCGCGGTCGCAATGCGCCATCAGCGCGGCCAGGTTACTTTGCGTGCCCGACGGAAAGAACAGGCCGGCAGCCTTGCCGGTGCGCTCGGCCAGGGTTTTTTGCAGGCGGATCACGGTGGGATCGTCGCCCATCACGTCGTCGCCCACGGGGGCAGTGGCCATCGCCTGCAACATGGCGGCGCCGGGCCGGGTGACGGTATCGCTACGCAGATCAATCATGAAGGTTCCAGGAAAACGGGGAAACGGGAAGTCGGAAGGGTCAATCGGCTTTCGCTGCCGGCGCCGCGCGGCTGACGACAAAAATGCCCGCCAGGATCAGCGCCATGCCGCCCAGCTCGACCGGCGTGGGCCGCTCGGACAGGAATGCCCAGGCCAGCAGCATGGCCACGACCGGCACACCGAGGCTGGACAGGCCGGCGATCGACGCGGGCACGCGGCGCACGACCTGCAGCCACAACAGCCAGCCTGCCGCGGTGGCGATCAGCACAATGTATGTCATGCCGGCCCAGAGCTGCCAACCCCATTGGGCGGTCATCTGCGGCACCAGCCAGGCCACGGGCGTCATGACCAGGCCGCCGAACAGCATCTGCCAGGCGGTGAACGTCATCACATCCGGCGCGTGGCGATCGAACATGCGCTTGGACAACACCGTGCCCACGCCCCAGCACAGGCCGCTGCCCAGGCCCAGCAGCACGGGGCGGATGTCGCCCAGGCCGTTCCAGGGCTCGACGAAACAGACCAGCCCGACAGCAGCCAGCGCGATGCCGGCCGCGTGGCGGGCGGTGGGCCGCTCGCCCAGCAGCCACCAGGCAAACAGCACGACCCAGAACGGCATGGTGTACGCCATGAGCGACACCTTGCCCACCCCGCCGTCCACCAGCGCGGTCTGCACGAAGCCCTGGAATCCCGCAGTCTGCGTCAGGCCGATCAAGAGGGTCAGTTTCCAGGGCGGCATCGACAGCGGCCGGCGCGTTGCGATCGCCAGCGCGAAGAGCACCAGGCTGCCCACCACGTAGCGCAGCGCCACGAAGTCGAAGGGGCCGATGTAGGGGACGATCAGCTTCATCGCGATCCAGCTACCGGCCCAGACCAGGATGGTGCTGAACATCAGGGCAAGCCCTGCGCGATCGAAACTGCTGCTCACGGGTGTGGCTCCATGCGTGGGGATCTGGCGATCAGGAATGAAGACGCCCGTGCCGCAACATGCCGGCACGGGCGTCTTCATTATGCGCCTGTCGCGATGCAAATGGCCGGCGGGATCCGGCCCGATGCGACTACAGCGGCTTGGAGAGCTGCTCCAGGATGGCGGGATTTTCCAGCGTCGAGACGTCCTGCGTCACTTCCTCGCCCTTGGCGACCACGCGCAAGAGGCGGCGCATGATCTTGCCCGAACGCGTCTTGGGCAGGTTGTCGCCAAAACGGATGTCCTTGGGCTTGGCGATGGGGCCGATCTCGCGGGCCACCCAGTCGCGCAATTGCTTGGCGATGGCCTGGGCCTCCTCGCCTTCCGGCCGCGAACGCTTGAGCACCACGAAGGCCACCACGGCCTCGCCGGTCGTGTCGTCGGGACGGCCCACGACGGCGGCCTCGGCCACCATTTCGTGCGCCACGAGCGCCGATTCGACTTCCATCGTGCCCAGGCGGTGGCCCGACACGTTCAGGACGTCGTCGATGCGGCCCATGATCCAGAAGTAGCCGTCCGCATCGCGCTGCGCGCCATCGCCCGCCAGGTAATAGCCGCGCAGTTCGGCCGGGAAGTAGCTTTTCTTGAAGCGCTCCGGGTCGCCCCAGATGTTGCGGATCATGGCCGGCCATGGACGCTTGATGACCAGGAAGCCGCCATTGCCCTTTTCGACGTCGCCGCCGGTTTCATCGACGATGGCCGCGGCAATGCCCGGCAGGGGCAGCGTGCACGAGCCCGGCTTGGTGGGCGTGGCGCCCGGCAGCGGCGTGATCATGTGGCCGCCGGTCTCGGTCTGCCACCAGGTGTCCACGATGGGGCAGCGTTCGCGGCCCACGTTCTTGTGATACCAGATCCACGCTTCGGGATTGATGGGCTCGCCCACCGTGCCGATGATGCGCAGCGAGTCCAGGTCGAAATTCTTGGGGTGCGCTTCCGGCGTGGCCTCGGCAGCCTTGATCAGCGAACGGATCGCGGTGGGCGCGGTGTAGAACGTGGTGACCTTGTGGCGTGCGATCATGTCCCAGAAGCGGCCGGCGTTCGGATAGGTGGGCACGCCTTCGAAGACGATCTGCGTCAGGCCCGCGGCCAGCGGACCGTACGTGATGTACGTGTGGCCGGTGACCCAACCCACGTCCGCGGTGCACCAGTAGACGTCGTCCTTGCGCGCGTCGAAGGTCCATTTGACGGTCAGCAGCGCCCACAGCAGGTAGCCGGCGGACGAATGCTGCACGCCCTTGGGCTTGCCGGTCGAACCGGAGGTGTACAGGATGAAGAGCGGGTGCTCGGCATTGACCGGAACCGGCTCGCAGGTGTCGGGCTGGCCGTCCTCGACCTCGTGCATCCAGAGGTCGCGGCTGTCGTTCCATTGCACCTTGCCGCCCGTGCGGCGGTACACGACGACCTTCTTGACGGCCTCGCAGCCGCCCATGGCGATGGCCTCTTCGACGGCGGGCTTGAGCGGGATGGTCTTGCCGCCGCGCACCTGCTCGTCGGCGGTGATGATGAGCGAGGCGCCCACGTCGACGATGCGCTCCTGCAGGCTCTTGGCCGAGAAGCCGCCGAACACCACCGAGTGCGTCACACCCAGGCGCGCGCAGGCCTGCATGGCCACCACGGCTTCGATGGACATGGGCATGTAGATGATGGCGCGGTCGCCCTTCTTGTAGCCCAGCGCCGCCAGCCCGTTGGCGAAGCGGCACACGCGCGCCAGCAGTTCGCGGTAGGTCACCTTGTTGACCTTGCCGTCATCGGATTCGAAGATGATGGCGGTCTTGTCGGCGTTGCCGTTGGTCAAGTGGACGTCCAGGCAATTGGCCGAGACGTTCAGTTCGCCGTCGCCGAACCAGCGGTAGAACGGCGCGTCGGATTCGTCCAGGACCTGCGTGAACGGCTTGGTCCATTGCAGATTGTCGCGGGCCTGGCCGGCCCAGAATCCGTCGAAGTCGTTCTCGACCTGCGCGCACAGCGCGTTGTAGGCGTCCATGCTGGGAATCGCGGCACCCTGCGCGGCGCGCTCGGGCGGCGGAAACACGCGGTTTTCCACCAGGACGGACTGAATAGCGTTCGACATGATCTTGTCTCCAAACGGTGATTCTGTTGTTTATGCTGCTTTTTTATTACCCACCTGCAACCGTATCGCCGCGCTCTTACGGGCACCTTACGCAAAATGCGGGCCGGAGCCCGCAGATTGACGAGGCCCAAGGCGATGCGTCTGCGCCGGATCTGGGCAGGAAGACGCCCCAAGGCGCCAACCGGGCAGCATGCACAAGCCAACGGCGCGCCGTCACGCGGCGCGCCAACAATGCCAAGCAATCAGCATGCGCCGCCGCATCGAAACGCGCCGGCGCAAGGCAGTCCATAAGGATAGCAGCCGCATCAGGCTTGACGAATACGGCGTTCAGCCGGTCTGCCGGGCGAGGCCGCGTTTCATGTCCACCCGCGACAACAGGGCCAGTCCTCCGACGAAGAACAACCCTGTGACGAGGATGGCCAGGCGGTGATTGCCGTCCGTGCCCCACGTCACCAGCCCGTACGTCAACGGACCGATCACGGCGGCAAGCTGCACGGCAAAGGTCCACAGCGAATAGAACTCGGCCAGCCGGCCCGCGGGCGCCAAGGCGCCGGTCATGGCGCGGCCCGCGCTTTGCGTGGTGCCCATGCACAGACCGGCCAGCGCGGCCGCCACCCAGAACACGGGTGCGGTCACGGCCGAGTAGGCCACCAGCACCATCACGATCCACCCGGCCAGCGTGATGGCCAGCGCCGGTTTGTGGCCGATGCGGTCCTGCACGTAGCCGAACGAAAACGCCCCCGCCGCCGCGCCGATGTTCACCGTGAACACCAGCAGCATGATCTGCGGCGTGGTGAAGCCCATGACTTCGGACGCATACACGGCCGCCAGCGTGATCACGACGGAGATCCCGGCCTGGTAGCAGGCAATGCACATCAAGAGGCGGCGGAATTCCGGAAAGTGCAGACCCGTCTCGCGCCAGGCGTACGCCAGCCGCTTGAGCATGTGCAGCGCGGCCGGATTGCCCGGCTGCGGCCGAGCGCGCTCGCGCAGCAGGAAGAACGACGGCAGCGCAGCCAGCGCAAAGACAGACGCAGTGACCACGATGACCCACGGCACGAATTCTTCGGCGGTGGCGCCGCGGGCCTCAGCCAGCGTCACCACGACGAGCGACAGGCCCAGCGTCAGCATGCCGCCGCAATAGCCGAAGCTCCAGCCCCAGCCCGACACGCGGCCCAGTGCCTGCGGCCGGGCGAGTTCGGGCAGAAAGGCGGCGACCACGGACTCGCCCACGCAATAGCAGTAGTTGGACACGACGATGGCGGCCAGCGCGAGCCACACGTCTCCGGGCCCAGCCTGAGTGAGCACCAGCGTGGCGGCCACGCAGCCGATCGTGCTGGTGTAGAGCAGCCGCCGCTTGCTGGCCCGCGCATCGGCGCGCGCGCCCAGCGTGGGCATGGTCAGCATGATGAGCAGGTACGACAGCGACAGCGCCGCCGTCCAGGCCAGCGTGGCCCACGAGGCGCGGCCGCCCACCACGCCGACGAAATAGGTGCTGAAGACCGCCGTGAGGATCACGGTGGTGTAGCCGGAGTTCGCGAAGTCGTACATGGCCCAGGCCAGGACTTCGCGCCGGGTGACGCCCGGGTTCAGCGGACCGTCGCCCGCCCCCCGGGGTTCCTGCGCGGAAACGCCGCCCGGCGTTTCCGGCGGCTGCGCCTGGCTCATAGGCCCAGCGCGGCGATGCCTGCTTGTGCAATCTGCACGTCTTCGGTCGACTTCACGCCCGAGACGCCCACCGCGCCGATGACCTGGCCGTCGGCAATGACCGGAACGCCGCCCTCGAGCATGCCTTCGATCAGGGGCGCCGACAGGAACGAGTAGCGGCCGTTGTTGATGAGTTCTTCGTAGATGCGCGATTCGCGGCGGCCCAGCGCGGCCGTCTTGGCCTTGGCCGGCGCGATGTGCGACGAGATGGGAGCCGCATCGTCCAGTCGCAGCATGCCCAGCAGATGGCCGCCATCGTCGGTCACGGCGATGGTGACGGCCCACTTGTTCTGCAAGGCGTGTGCTTCGGCCGCGGCCAGGATCTTTTTGACGTCGTCGGCGCTCAGCACG
Source organism: Achromobacter sp. SLBN-14 (assembly GCF_006715415.1). Lineage (NCBI taxonomy): Bacteria > Pseudomonadati > Pseudomonadota > Betaproteobacteria > Burkholderiales > Alcaligenaceae > Achromobacter > Achromobacter sp. SLBN-14. Next base: position 940,841 of record NZ_VFNE01000001.1, read on the forward strand.
GGTTTGGTTTTCATTGCAGTGACTCCTTGATCTGTTCGAGGGCGTTAGGGTCTTCCATGGTGGTCAGGTCGCCGGGATCGCGCGACTCGCATACCGCGACGATCGCGCGGCGCAGCACCTTGCCGGAACGGGTCTTGGGCAGCGCGCCCACGAACCGGATCCTGGCCGGCCTTGCCACCGCCCCAAGCTGTTCTTCCACCAGGCGCATGATATCGCCTTCCAGCTGCTTTGCCGCTTCCGGCGTGTCGGCGCCGGCGGGATTCTTCAGCACGGCAAACGCCATGGCGACCTGCCCCTTCAGCGGGTCGGCCACCCCCACCACCGCGCATTCGGCAATGCCGCTGTGGCTGTTGACGGATTCCTCGATTTCGCGCGTGCCCAACCGGTGTCCCGCCACGTTGATCACGTCGTCCGTACGGCCCAGGATGAACCAGTAGCCGTCGGCGTCCACCCGCCCCCAGTCGAAGGTCGAATACACCTGCCGGCCCGGAATCGACGTGAAATAGGTCTCGACGAAGCGCGCGTCGTCGCCCCAGATGGTGGACATGGCGCCGGGCGGCAGCGGCGGCACGATGGCCACCACGCCCTTCTGCTCAGGGCCCAGGTCTTCGCCGGTGGACTCGCTGACGATGCGCGCGTCAAAGCCGTAGACCGGGAACGAGGGGCTGCCGAACCGGGTGGGGACTTTTTCGATGCCGGGCTGCGCCGACAGGATCGGCCAGCCCGATTCCGTCTGCCAGTAGTTGTCGATGATGGGCTTGCCCAGCCCTTCGGAGATCCATTGCGCGGTCGGTTCGTCCAGCGGCTCCCCGGCCAGGTAGACCGCGCGCAGGGAGGACAGGTCATGCCGCTTGAGCAGCGCGGGATCCTGGCGCTTGAGCACGCGCACGGCCGTGGGCGCCGAGAAGAGCGTATTCACGCCGTACTGCTCGACCAGCTTCCAGAGGATCGCGCCATCCGGGCGCACGGGCGTCCCTTCGTACAGGATGGTCGATTGCCCGCCGATGAGCGGTCCGTAGACGATATAGGAATGCCCCACCACCCAGCCGATGTCGCTGGTGCAGAAATAGGTGTCGCCGGGACGGCCGTCGAACAGGTATTCCATGGACGAGGCCAGCGCCACGGCGTAGCCGCCGGTGTCGCGCTGCACGCCCTTGGGACGGCCGGTGGTGCCGGAGGTGTAAAGGATGTAGCTGGGCTCGGACGATTCCAGCCATTCGACGGGCACCCGGGCGCCGCGGTGGCGTTCGCGCAGCGTCGCGTAGTCCAGGTCGCGCCCGGCCACCGGCTCGAACGGCGCCAGGCCGCGATCGAACACCACCACCGACGCGGGCGGCGACTTGGCCAGGCCCAACGCACGGTCCAGCAGCGGCTTGTACGGCACGACCTTGCCGGCGCGCGAGCCGCCGTCCGTGCACACCACCACCTTGGGCGCGGCGTCGTCAATGCGCTGCGCGAGGTTCACGGATGCAAACCCGCCGAACACCACCGAGTGGACCGCGCCGATCCGGGCGCACGCCAGCATCGTGAACACCGCTTCGGGCACCATGGGCATGTAAAGCAGGACCCGGTCGCCGCGCCCCACCCCCAGTTCGCGCAGCATGGCGGCGGCGGCGTTCACTTCTTCAAAGACGTCCTGCCGCGTATAGACCTGTTCGCGATCCACTTCCGTGGACACCCAGATGAGGGCCGGCTTGTCCGCCTGCGTGGGCAGCCAGCGGTCTACCGCGTTGTGGCACAGGTTGGTGCGCCCGCCAACGAACCACTTGGCGAAGGGCGGACGCGAGAAGTCCAACACACTGTCAAATGGCGTTTCCCAGTGAATGCGCGTGGCCTCTTCGCGCCAGAACGCGTCGCGGTCATGAACCGAGCGATAGTGGAAATCCCGGGTTCTTTGCATGTTTGTCTCCTGGTATTGTTCATAGGCCTTAAGGCTGATTGATTTTTTGTCTAATCTTTTCAGCCATTCTGGTAGGCAAACCTTGCACGAGGCTTGCCGCAAGTCAAAAAATTCTTCCAGATGTCCACGCTGCATGGATATTTAGGGCCGTTACGTCACGAATCGGCCTTAAAAGTTTGGTAGAATCCCCGCGAAGTTGCACATAATTGTTGAATTTGCTGACATTTCAGCCCCATCCGCGGCTAAATCGCGGGTTTTTGCTGTCATTCAGTGATTCATCCCCAGGCGAATGCATCGACACTCCAACCCCGCGCGATTCAATTCAACCACTGGCCATGCAAAGCGCGGTCTGCGCATGCTCGCGTTGGTTGCTTGCTTTGCGGGTCTGGCCGGTTGTGCAAGCACTAGTCAAAAGTCAACCGCCCATACGTCCGAGATCGATCCCTACGAGATGGAATGGGTTGCCACCGCCGATGACCCGATCGGCATGCTGGTGGTCCAGAAATTCAAGCGTGAACGCCAGCGCACCCATTCGGGTGTCGGCAGCGACAACGCCATGGTCAGCGAAGCCCTGAATCACCTGGGCATCCGCTACCGCTTCGGCGGCAGCACCCCCGAAACCGGCTTTGACTGCAGCGGCCTGGTCGCTTACTCGGCCGAACGCGGTCTGGGCCTGAAGCTGCCCCGCAACGCCGCAGAAATCGCCCAGCAAGGCGTGGCCGTCGCCAAGAACGAACTCCAGGTCGGCGACCTCGTCTTCTTCAACACCATGGGCCGCCGCTATTCCCACGTTGGCATCTACCTGGGCGACGACCGCTTCGTGCATTCGCCCAGCGCCGGTGGCGTGGTGCGCGTCGAAAGCATGACCATGGCCTACTGGTCCAAGCGCTACAACGGCGCCCGCCGCCTGGACAACACCCTGATGGCGTCGGCCCGCGCGTCCAACTGACCGCCCTGCCGGACCCTGCCCGTCTTCTGGGCAACATCTTCGCACGCAGGCCAACCCGCCGCCATCGTCCAAATGCAAAACGCCGCCCGACTCTCCGTCCGGCGGCGTTTTTGTTTTTTCTCTTCGCGGCGGTCAGGCCGCAGGCCGTATCGGCCTCCCCAGTTTGTCTTGGATGCGCGGCAAGACGCGTCCCGTCAATGAACGGTGCCGGCGCGCGGGCACAAGCCGCATTGCTGCAGGGCTTGCTGCATGCTGCACACGGAACGGCGACACGCCACGACCCGGATGCCGCCGCGCTGCGCCGCGTTGCGGAAGGTCTTCATGACATTGTGGCCAAGAAAATCGGTCAGCAGAATGACCAGTTGCGTGCCGGAAGGCAGTTGCAACGTCTTCTTTTGATGCGAGGGATCGCGCCCGCTGATGTGATGCGTGATCGAGATGTTGTGACCTTTTAGCAGATCGGGAATATTGCCGAGGCGGTCGGCGCCCACTACCACTGCACTAAGTCCTGCCGTCATGATTTACCTCACTGGGTCGTTGAGCCTGGATGTAATGATAATGATTCCTATTTTTTCGTCAACTTAAATGAGATCAGTTCTTATTTAATTATTTTTATGAGCTTGTCGAAAGGGATAGCCGTCTCACCCTTCCCGCCTGAATCGCAGGCAAAAAAAACGCGACGTCGCAAGGACGTCGCGCTTTTTCACGCATGCTGCGGCGATGCGGGCTACTTCGGCGTGCCCTGCACCGCGTCGGTGACGACGGCCCGGGTCAGCGACGGCGCCAGCATCTCCAGGAAGGTGTAGACGTAGTCGCGCAGGAACACGCCCGCCTTCACGCCCACGCGCGTGGTATGCGTGCCGAACAGGTGCCCCACGGGCAGGCCGACCAGATTCGAGTCGCGGCGCGGATCATAGGCAACGCCTGCGATGATGCCGATGCCCAGGCCCACGTCCACGTAGGTCTTGATCACATCGGCGTCGATCGCTTCGAGCACGATATCCGGATGAATGCCCTGGTTGGCGAAGATCTCGTCGATCGTGCTGCGGCCGGTAAAGGCCCGGTCGTAGGTCACGATGGGGTATTCGGCCAGTTGCGCCAGCGACAGGCGCTTGGCGGCGCTGGAGGTCAGCTCGGCCAGCGGATGATCGGGCCGCACCACCACCGTGTGCTCCCACGCGTAGACCGGCAGCGTGGCCAGGCCCGGCGTCAGCGCCAGCGACTCGGTCGCCAGCGCCAGATCCGCCTGTTCATGCAGCACCATTTCGGCCAGCTGGGCGGGGCTGCCCTCGGCCAGCGACAGGTGAACCTTGGGGAACTGCTTGCGGAACGCGGGGATCACGCGGGGCAGCAGATAGCGCGCCTGCGTGTGGGTGCAGGCAATGACCAGGCCGCCTTCGTCGCGGCGTGCGAATTCGTCGCTGACTTTTTTCAGGTTGTCGACCTCGCGCATGATGCGGTCGATCACCTGCGAAACGGCCAGGCCGGGCTTGGTCAGCCCCTTGATGCGCTTGCCATGACGTTCGAAGATCTTGATGCCCAGCTCGTCCTCGAACTCGATGATGGCCTTCGAAACGCCGGGCTGCGACGTGTAGAGCATCCGGGCGGCTTCAGTCAGGTTGAAGTCGCGCCGGATGGTTTCACGCACGAAACGAAATTGCTGGAGGTTCATTAATTGGCCCCTGATAGACGGGCCAATTATAAGTAATAAGAACGCCTTGCTATATGAATTATCGATATAAGCTTAGGAGCAAGGCGTCCCTCTTTCAGCGCATCGAGATCGTGGTGTTCACGGTCTTGGCGTGTGCCGACCAGCGCGCGGTCACAGTTTTGGTCTGCGTCCAGAACTGCACCGCCTGCTTGCCGTTGGGGCCCAGGTCGCCCAGCTTGGAGCCGCGCGAACCCGTGAAGCTGAACCACGCCACGGGCACAGGGATAGGCACGTTGATGCCCACCTGCCCCACGTCGATGTTGTTCTGGAAGTAGCGCGCCGCGCCCCCGTCCTGCGTGAACAGCGCGACGCCGTTGCCGTTGGGGTTGCGGTTGATGAACGCCACCGCGTCTTCCAGGGTCTCGACACCGACGCAGCACAGGACCGGCCCGAAGATTTCTTCCGTGTAGATGGTCATGTTCTCGGCGACGCCGTCGAACACGGTCGGGCCGACGAAGTTGCCTTCCTCGAAGCCAGCCACCTTCAGGTTGCGGCCGTCCAGCAACAGCTTGGCGCCTTCGTCCACGCCCTTCTGGATCAGGCTTTCGACGCGCTTCTTGGCGTTGGGCGACACCAGCGGACCCAGGTCGGCTTCGCGATCCGTGCCCGCGTTGACCTTGAGCTTCTTGGCGCGCTCGACGAAGTCGGGCAGCCAATTGCGGGCTTCGCCCACCAGCACCGCCACGGACGAGGCCATGCAGCGCTGGCCGGCCGCGCCAAAGGCGGCGCCCAGCAGCTGGTTCAGCGCCACTTCGGGATCGGCATCCGGCAGGACCACGCAGTGGTTCTTCGCGCCCATCATGGACTGGCAGCGCTTGCCGGCGGCCGACGCGCGGTTGTAGATCTCGGTGCCCACGCGGGTCGAGCCGATGAACGACACTGCCTTGATGTCGGGGTGCTCGCACAGGCCGTTGGCCGTTTCAGGACCGCCGTGCACCACGTTCAGCACGCCCGGCGGCAGGCCGGCTTCCAGCGCCAATTCCGCCAGGAACAGCGACGACGTCGGATCCTGCTCAGAAGGCTTCAACACGAACGTGTTGCCGCACGCCACGGCGATGGGGAACATGAAGCACGGCAGCATGACCGGGAAGTTGAACGCGGTGATGCCCGCGCACACGCCCAGCGGCTGGATCAGGGTGTAGACATCGATGCCGGACGCCGCGTTCTCCGCGTACTCGCCCAGTTGCAGGTTGGCAATCGAGCAGGCGTGCTCGACCACTTCCAGGCCGCGGCCGACTTCACCCTCGGCGTCCGGCAGCGTCTTGCCGTGTTCGCGGGTGATCATCTCGGCCAGCTTGCCGGTATTGGCGCGCAGCAGTTCCTGGAACTTGAGCATGACGCGCATGCGCGTGCCCTGCCCGGCGTTGCGCCAGGTCTTGAAGGCCTCCTTGGCGTTGGAGACGGCCAGGTCCAGTTCTTCGCGCGTGGCGAAGGGCACCTTGGCAACGACCTCCTGGGTGGCGGGGTTGATCACGTCTCGCCATTCGGTGGTTTTGGACTGCACAAGCTTGCCGCCGATCAGTAGCGGAACGCGCGGGACTTCACTCATTTTGTTGCTCCTCACACTGCGTAGTCGATGCGGATGAAAATCCGCGTTCTTGGATCGAGCCGCGCCCGCGGGACAGCGCCCACGGGCTTGACGCTATTTCTTCACCAGCGGGCAGGTCGAATCGGCCAGGGGCTGGAAGGCTTCGGCCGCCGGAATGGTGGCCACCAGCTTGGAATAGTCCCAGCCACCCTTGGAGTCCGCGGGCTTCTTGACTTCGTACAGGTACATATCGTGGATCACGCGGCCGTCAGGGCGGATCGACGCATTGCGCATGATGGGATCCTTGATGGGAATCTCGCGCATCTTGTCGGCGACGACCTTGCCGTCGGTGCTGTTGGCGGCGGCCACCGCGCGCAGGTAATGCAGCACGCTGGAATACACGCCCGCCTGCGTCATCGTGGGCTTCAGGCCGCGGAACGCCTTCTCGAAGCGCCCCGACCACTCACGCGTGGCGTCGTCGTAATCCCAGTAAAAACCATCCACGTAAGACAGCCCCTGCGCGTTCTCCAGGCCGAGCGCACGCAGGTCCGACAGGAAGATGAGCAGGGAAACCAGCCGCTGCCCGCCTGCCACGATGCCGAACTCGCGCGCCTGCTTGACCGCATTGACGGTGTCCTGGCCGCCATTGGCCAGCGCCACCACCTGCGCCTTGGAGCTCTGCGCCTGCAGCAGATAGGACGCGAAGTCGGGCGCGTTCAGCGGGTGGCGGACATTGCCGGCCACCGTGCCGCCCAGCGCCTTCACCGCCTTGGCCGTGTCGGCTTCCAGCGAGTGGCCGAACGCGTAGTCGACGGTAATGAAGAACCAGGACTTGCCGCCCTCGCGCACGGTGGCCTTGGCGCCGCCCGCCGACTGCGAGTAGGTGTCGAACATCCAGTGAAAGCCGACCGGGGAGCAGTCCTTGTTGGTCAACGCCGTGGTGGCCGGGCCGGAGAACATCACGACCTTGTTCTTTTCACGGGCAATGCCCTGCACGGCGAGCGCGACCGCGGAATTGGTGAGGTCGGCAATGGCGGTGACGCCGTCGCGGTCGAACCATTCGCGCGCCCGGGCGGCGCCCACGTCGGCCTTGTTCTGGTTGTCCGCGGACACCAGCTCGATCTTCATGCCCTTGCACTCCGCGGCAAGGCAGTCGTCGATGGCCAATTGCGCCGCCGCGACCGAGCCTGCGCCCCCCATGCCGGCGTAGGTGCCGGACATATCCGTCAGAATGCCGATCTTCACTGGCGGCTTGTCCGCCGCATGGGCCTGCCCAATCAAACCGGCGCCCAGACACAAGCCTGCGGCGAGCCCGCGTGCGTGCAATTTCATGGATTTGTCTCCTGAGTTTTTATGCGCTGAGTAGTAGCGTTGTGGCGCCGTCTTCGCGGCTTGCGGTCCCAGGGCATAGCCCAAGGCCAGCCGAACCAGTGTAGATGTGTGAAAATCAACAAGCAACACCAGAAATGCACATTCCTTGTGCATTCATGCACATACAAAAATGTCGCTGGCGCAACGTGCTGCCGGGGGCCTGGAGCGACGGATCTTGCTTGATTGGGACAGCCTGCGGTATTTCCTGGAAGTGGCCCGCACCCAGCGCGTCAGCGCCGCGGCGCGCAAGCTGGGCGTGGAGCACACCACCGTGTCGCGCCGGATCCGGGCCCTGGAAACCGAACTGGATACGCTGCTATTCGAGAAGTCGCGCAGCGCGGGGTTCGTGCTGACGGACGACGGCCAGCGCCTCTTCGTCCACGCCGAGCAAATGGAAAGCGTGGTGCACACGGCGCGCGAAAACCTGTCCGGCATCGGACAGGCGTTGTCGGGTCACCTGCGCATCGGCGCCACCGAAGGCTTCGGCAGCTACGTGTTGACCCCTCTCGCGGCCGACTTCCAGCGGCGCTATCCGCACATCACGCTGGACATCCTGCCCGTGCCGCGCTTTGTCAGCCTGTCCAAGCGCGAAGCGGACCTGGCCATCACCATCGAGCGGCCGCAGCGCGGGCCGTACGTATGCAGCAAGCTGTGCGACTACACCCTGCGGCTGTACGGCACGCCGGGTTATCTGGCCAACCATGCGCCCATCACTCGCCGCGAAGACCTGGCGGACCACACGTTCATCGGCTATGTGGACGAGCTGTTGTTCAGCGAGCGCCTGCGCTATCTGGAAGACCTGCTGCCGGCAAGCAAGGTGGTGTTGCGCAGCACGAGCGTCGTGGCCCAATACCACGCGGCGCTGCAGGGCCAGTCGCTCGCCATCCTGCCGTGCTTCATCGCGGCTCAGGATCCGCGGCTAAAGCCGGTGCTGGAAGACGAGATCGCCATCACGCGCTCGTTCTGGATGTATTGCCATGAAGACCTGCGCAAGCTCAAGCGCGTGACCGCGCTGTGGGACTTCATCCGCAAATCGGTCTTGAGAAACGCCGACCTGCTGGCAGGCCGGCGCGGGACGATGAAGTATCTGCCCTGACAGGCGCGCCCTGACAGCGCCTGTCTTGCTAGGTGTTGTTCTTGGGCGCCTTGACGCGCAGGCGGCGCATCAGCAGGAAGACGGTCAACAGCGCGACGGCGCCGTGGATGGCCCATACCCCCAGACCAAAACTGAGCTTGCCGTTGGAGATCCAGGCGCGCGACAGGTTGATCAGGTTCATGTAGAGCAGACCGACCAGACCGGCGATGAGCAGGTCGCCCGAACGCCCCAGCCGCGGATTGACCGCGCCAAGCGGAATGGCCAGCAGCGCAAGATTCAGCGCCGCGAGCGGCAGCGAAATCCGCCACATCACCTGCGACCAGCTGCTGTTGGTGTTGTCCTCGATCAGTTGCGGCGTGCTGCGCGCCTTCGAGGAACGCTCTGCCGCCGCGCGGGCCTCGGCCACCGGGTCGCCGCCCCCCTTGCTTTCCAGGCGCAGGCCGTATTTTTCGAAGTGCACGAGGCGCAGCTCCGGCGTGCCTGGCTTCAGGTCGTAGCGATGCCCTTCGCCCAGCACCAGGAAACGGTCGCCGTTGGGCAGGGTTTCGATATGCGCGCTGCTCGCGGTCAGCACGCTCAGCCATTCGGGACCGATCTCGCGCGCAAACACATTGCCAAGTTCGTCGGTGGGATTGACCGGGTCTTCGGCAAAGAACACGCGATTGCCGCCCGAAGACTCGGCGAATTGGCCGGCCGTGACCTTGGACAGGTCCGAGCGCTGCTCGAAGCGTTCGTGGTATTCGCCGATCTGGCGGTAGGCCCAGGGCGAGGCCACCAGCGTCAGCCCCGCCACGGCGATCGCGACGGGCACCGCCACGCGCAGCACGGGCTTGAGCCAGTCGGCCAGCGACAGGCCGCTGGCAAACCACACCACCATTTCGGATTCGCGGTAGTTGCGCGTGACCGTGGTCAGCACGGCAATGAAGATCGAGACCGCCAGAATGGTCGGCAGCGCGGTGATGGTAGAGAGCGCGGCAAGCACCACCACCACGTCCGCTCCGATGTTGCCTCCCGCGGCCTCGCCGAGCAGGCGCACGAGAAGCACGCTGAGCCACACGACGAGCAACGTGGAAAAGACAACGCCAGCGTGACTGGTGATCTCGCTGACGACAGAGCGTTTGAATAGAGACATGGGAGAATATGCGGGATAATCGACCGCATCATACACAGACGCACACGGGAAACCCTCATGGAATTTAGCACACAGACCACTGCTTCCCTGCACCAGGTCAAAACCGCCGCCCTCGCCGTCGGCGTGTACGCGGACGGCGTGTTGAGCCCCGCCGCCGACATCATCGACCGCGCTTCCAATGGCGCCGTCCGTGCGGTGGTCAAAAGTGAATTCCGCGGACGCGCCGGCTCGACCCTGACGCTGCGCACGTTGCCGGGCGTCTCCGCGCAGCGCGTCGTCCTGGTTGGCCTGGGCAAGCAGGATGAATATTCGGCCCGCACTCACGCGTCGGCCGAACAGGCATTTGCCTCGGTCTGCGTCTCGGCCCAACTTACCGAAGGCGTGTCCACGCTGGTCGCCAACCCCATCGCCGGCATCGACGTCATTACGCGCGCCCGCAGCGCCGCGATCGCGGCCGGCGGCGCGGCCTACTACTACGACGCAAGTTTCGGCAAGCCTGACCGCGACGCGCGCCCCAAGCTCAAGAAGATCGTGCAGGTCGTCGAGCGCGCCGATGCCACGCAAGCCCAGAAAGGCCTGCGCGAAGGCAGCGCCATCGCCAACGGCATGGAACTGACCCGCACGCTGGGCAACCTGCCGGGCAACATCTGCACCCCCACCTACCTCGGCGACACCGCCAAACGCCTGGCGCGCGAATTCAAGTCGCTGAAGGTCGAGGTCATGGACCGCAAGCAGGTCGAAGCGCTGGGCATGGGCTCGTTCCTGTCCGTCGCCCGCGGCTCCGAGGAAGCGCTGCGCTTCATCGTCCTGCGCCACGCCGGCGCCAAGACCGCCAAGAAGGGCGCCAAGTCCGCGCAAGGCCCGATCGTGCTGGTCGGCAAGGGCATCACGTTCGACGCCGGCGGCATCTCGCTCAAGCCTGCGGCCACCATGGACGAAATGAAGTACGACATGTGCGGCGCCGCCAGCGTGCTGGGTTCGTTCCGCGCCCTGGCCGAACTGGAACTGCCGCTGGACGTCGTCGGCCTGATTCCCGCTTGCGAGAACCTGCCCAGCGGCAAGGCCAACAAGCCGGGCGACGTCGTCACCAGCATGGCCGGCCTCACCATCGAGATCCTGAACACCGACGCCGAGGGCCGCCTGGTCCTGTGCGACGCCCTCACCTACGCCGAACGCTTCAAGCCGTCTGCCGTGATCGACATCGCCACGCTGACCGGCGCCTGCGTCGTCGCGCTGGGCAACGTCAATACCGGCCTGTTCTCCAAGGACGACGCGCTGGCTGACGCCCTGGCGTCGGCGGGCCGCCGTGCGCTGGACACCGCCTGGCGCATGCCCATGGACGACGCCTACCAGGAACAGCTCAAGTCCAATTTCGCCGACCTCGCCAACATCGGCGGTCCTCCGGCCGGCGCCGTCACCGCGGCCTGCTTCCTGTCCCGCTTTGCCAAGGCTTACCCCTGGGCGCACCTGGACATCGCCGGCACGGCCTGGCGCGGCGGCAAGGACAAGGGCGCGACCGGCCGTCCGGTGCCGCTCCTGATGCAATACCTGCTGGACCAGGTTTGAAGCGACTGACGCCAAAAGCCCCATGACGCGCATCGATTTCGCATTCGGCGCGCCCGACCGCCTGCGCATGGCCTGCCAGGTCGTGCGCAAGCGCGTCCTGGCAGGCCAGCGGCTGGTGGTGTACTGTAAAGACGGTTCGCGCCTGGCGGCGTTCGACCGGATGCTGTGGGCGTTCGACGACACGGCGTTCGTGCCGCACGTGTTGGCAAACGATCCCCTGGCCCCTGAAACGCCGGTGGTGCTTACCGCAGGAGAGCCGCTGCAGGCCTTGCAGGCGGCAGGGCAGCCCGATCAGCCGCAGCCCTGGCTGCTGAATCTGGACGACGATTGCCCGCCCGGCTTCGACGCTTTCGAACGCCTCCTTGAAATCGTCTCGGACGATCCGGACGACAAGCAGGCGGCCAGGCAGCGCTGGCGCACCTACCAGACGGCCGGTCATGTACCGCAAAGCCACGACCTGAGCCGCAAGGCCCAAGGCGGCTGAACCGTCCCCCCCACGCGCGCCCGCGCGCCGCATCCACCAGAATCTCGGGAGTTTCCATGCCCGCTCGCACACCCGACCCCGGCATCCCCACCCTGACTCATCGCGCCGAGCCCTCGTTCCACGACCCGGCGGACGACGACGCTGATGCGCCGCTCTTGACCGAACTGGCCGACGAGGCCGGCCCGGTTTACGAGCACGACCCGTTTCCCGTGCTGACGGATGTGGCCGACGACGACGGGCCTGCTGGGCCAGCCGCCAGCCCGGCGCCGACCGCGTGCCAGCCGCCGCCCGCCGCCCCCGCACTGCGCGCCCTGCCGGACGCCACCGTGCTCGCCGCCCGCTTGCAGGCCGAGGTGGAACAGGTCATGCGACAGGCACTTGCCGACGCCGTGACGCAATTACAGGCACGCATGGATGCGGAATTGCCTGCTATCGTTTCCCGTGTGCTCAATGAGGTCAGGCAAGGCTGACTGGATTCTTCAGGGAACTGTAAGGTATCCTTCGCATCTAAGCCTTCTAGGCAATCACCATACTTGCCGTATACAGGAGTTCTCCATGAACGAATATCGTCCGTCCCCTTTTAACCGTTCCGGCGCGGTCGCCGGCGCGCCGGGCGAGGTCGCTCGCAACCAGGTCCTGCGCAATACGTACTGGCTCCTCGCCCTGTCGCTGATCCCGACGGTGCTGGGCGCGGCCGTCGGCCTCTACACCGGCATCAACCGCGTCATGGGCGCCAGCCCCGGCCTGTCGGCCATCGTCTTCCTGGTCGGCGCCTTCGGCCTGATGTTCGCCATCGAGAAGAACAAGAACAGCTCGCTGGGCGTGGTCCTGCTTCTGGCGTTCACGTTCTTCATGGGCGTCATGCTTTCGCGCCTGCTTGGCTTCGTTATGGGCATGAGCAACGGTTCGCAGCTCGTCATGACGGCGTTCGGCGGCACCGCGATCGTGTTCGGCACCATGGCCACCCTGGCCACGACCATCAAGCGCGATCTGTCGGGACTGCAGAAATTCCTGTTCATCGGCGCGGTCGTGATCCTGGTGGCGGCACTGGCCAACATCTTCCTGCAATTGCCGGCCCTGATGCTGACCATCTCGGTGCTCGCCATAGTGATCTTCTCGGCGTTCATGCTGGTGGACCTGCAGCGCGTGGTCAACGGCGGTGAGACCAACTACGTCTCGGCCACCCTGGCCATCTACCTGGACGTCTACAACGTCTTCTCGAACCTGCTGATGCTGCTGGGCATCTTCGGCGGCAACCGCGAGTAACGCGCCGTCGTCAGACCAGCACCGAAAGGGCCTGCATGCACATGTAGGCCCTTTTTCATTGGGCCGCCCCCTTCCTCTTGAATAGCCGGAGCCTTGCCATGCCTGACCGCCGCCGCTTCCTGCAGACCACCGCCAGCGCAGCCCTAATGGGGGCCGCGTGGCCGGCATGGGCAGCCACGCCGGGTCAGGCCATGCTAAAGCGCCCGATTCCGTCGTCGGGCGAGAGCCTGCCCGTGGTGGGACTGGGCACCGCGGACACGTTCAACGTGTCGCCCGGCGACGCCGCGGCCATGGCCCCGCTGGCCCAGGTGCTTGAAACGCTCATGAAGGCGGGCGGCAGCCTGATCGACACGGCGCCCAGCTATGGCCAGGCGGAAGCCGTCACCGGCGCCCTCCTGGCCCGCGAAGGCGGCCTGCGCAAGCGCGTGTTCCTGGCGACCAAGATCAGCACGCGCGGCCACGAATCCGCGATGCGCCAGGTCCGGGAGTCGCAACAGGCGCTGCGCAGCGACAAGCTGGACCTGATCCAGGTCCATAACCTGATCGACACCCGCAACCAGCTGGCCTTGCTGCGCGATCTGAAACAGCAGGGCGTGACGCGCTACATCGGCATCACGCATTACACGGACCATGCGCACGACGACCTGACCGAGCTGGTCGAAAAGGAAAAGCCCGATTTCCTGCAGGTGAACCTGTCGATCGCCTCGCGCAGCGCCGAAAAACGCCTGCTGCCCGCGTGCCAGGCCAACGGCGTCGCGGTGTTGATCAACCGGCCGTTCGAAGACGGCGCGCTGTTCCGCCAGGTCAAGGGCGTGGCGCTGCCCAAGCTGGCCGCCGAGATCGATTGCACCTCCTGGGCGCAGATCTTCCTGAAGTTCATCATTGGCCATCCCGCCGTCACGGCCGTCATTCCCGCCACGTCCAAGCCCGCCAACATGGCGGACAATGCGCGCGCCGGCTTTGGCCGCCAGCCCGACGCCGCGCTGCGCGACCGCATCGCCGCACTGCTCGCCTGACGCGATGGCGGCCGCCCCTCTGTCCTGGCGTGCCCGTGCCGCACGGGCGCTGGGCATCCAGGAAACCGAGCTCGCGCCTGCCGCGTGCGGCTTCGCGTTCTTCTTTTTCCTTTTCTGCGGTTATTTCATGCTGCGCCCCATCCGGGAAACGATGGGGATCCAGGCGGGCGTGAACCAGCTGCAATGGCTGTTCACCGCCACCTTCCTTGCCACGCTGGCCGTCGTGCCGATGTTTGGCTGGATATCCAACCGCGTGCCGCGTGCCACGCTGGTGACCTGGGTCTACGCCATCTTCGCGCTGACGATGGTGGGCTTTGCCGCCCTGCTCCACCAGCAACCCGGCAGCGTCTGGGCCGCGCGCGCGTTCTACGTCTGGCTATCGGTGTTCAACCTGTTCGTCGTCTCCATCGCGTGGAGCCTCATGGCCGACGTGTTCCGCATGGAATCGGCCAAGCGGCTGTTCGCGCTGATCGCCGCGGGCGCCAGCGCGGGCGGCCTTTGCGGCCCGCTGCTTGGCGCTCTGCTGGCTGGCGTGCTGGGCCCGGCGGGCTTGCTGGTGCTGTCGGCCCTGCTGCTGACCGCCACGCTGCCGCTCAAGCAATGGCTGCTGGCCTGGCGCGCCGCATCCCGGCCCGACGTCGGCCTTGCAGACATGCAGCGTCCCATCGAAGGCGGCATCCTGGCCGGGCTGTCGCGCATCTTCCAGTCCCGTTACCTGCTGGGCATTTCCCTGCTTGTCGTGCTGCTGGCCACCTTGAACACCTTTCTCTACATGGAACAGGCGCGGCTGGTCGCCGACGCGTTCCCCGACACCGCCCAGCGCATCCGGGTCTTCAGCGCGCTGGATTTCACCGTGCAGACGCTCGCGCTGCTGTCGCAGATCTTCATCACCGGGCGCGTGGCCGCCCGCCTGGGATTGCGGTTCCTGCTGACTGCCGTCCCGCTGGCGGTGGCGGTCGCCTTTCTGGCGCTGGCGGCCTTCCCCGTGTTCGCCGTGCTGGCAGCCGCAATGATCCTGCGCCGCGCCGGCGAGTATGCGCTGATCCGGCCAGGGCGCGAGATGCTGTTCACGGCGGTCACGCCCGAGGACAAGTACAAGACGAAGAACGTCATCGACACCGTGGTCTATCGCGGCGGCGACGCCGCCAGCGGCTGGGTGAAGGCCGGCATCGACACGCTGGGTTACGGCGCGGCACTGATCGCCCTGTTGGGCGCGATCGTAGCGCTGTGCGCGGCTGCGGTGGGTCATGGATTGGGCAAGCAGGCCGATCGGCGAAACGGCGATCTACATTAGATTTGGCCGAATAACCATGTGATTCAACCAAACGGCAGCCGCGTCGCGCGGTCGCACAATGGCGCAGCCCTCAACGCCTCGGGAATCGTCATGAAACGCTCTGCCTGCCTTGCCGCCCTGTTGCTTTGCCTCGCCGCCCCTCTTGCGCACGCCGATTACCCCGAACGCGCCATCACGCTGATCGTGCCGGCCGCCGCGGGCGGCAATGCCGACATCACGGCCCGCCTCATCGGCCAGGAAATGAGCCGCCTGCTTGGACAGCCGGTCGTCGTTGAAAACCGCGTGGGCGCCGGCGGCCGCATCGGCACGCAAGCCGTGGTCCGGGCCCCCGCGGACGGTTACACCATCGGCTATGCCCACGTAGGGACGCTGGTGCTGCACCGTTATCTCTTCAAGCAGCAGATGTACGACCTGGACCGTGACCTCAAGCCGATTGGCCTGGTCGCCGAGACGCCCAATGTGATCGTCGTGAACGCCGCCTCGCCATATCGGGACCTGAAAGGCTTCATCCAAGCCAGCCGCGCCCAGCCGGACCGCCTGACCATGACTTCGGCGGACCCGGGCACGACCAGCGAAGTGGGCGTCAAGCTCTTCATTGCCCAGACCGGCGCCGCCGTGCGCCAGATTCCGTACAAGGCCACCGCCGCGCAGCTCTCGGACCTGCTGGGCGGCCATGTGGATTCCATGATGGAAAACCTGCCGCCGTTGATCGGCAATCTGAAGGACGGGCGTCTGCGTGCGCTGGCCGTCACGACCCGCAAGCGCGCCGCCTCCAACCCTGACGTGCCGACGGTGGCCGAACAAGGCTATCCCGATTACGAGCAATCGGCGTGGAGCGCGCTGGTGGCGCCGGCGGGCACCCCGGCCGCCGCGATCTCGCGGCTGAACGCCGCGCTGAATCAGGCGCTGCGTTCCGACGCCGTGAGCCGGGAGTTGCGCAGCCGCTCCCAGGAGCCCCTGGGCGGCACGCCGCAGGATGTTCAGGCCCAGATCAAAAAGGAGCTGCCCAAGTGGGAAAGCATCATCAAGGCCGCCACGCTCGATTGACCCGCGCCCCCGCGCGTCCGACGCCTTTCCCCGGAGCCCCCGCATGGCCAGCGTAACCCGCGAGGATTTTTCCGTGGCCGCCGCCACCAACGCGTCGGCTTACCGGCGCATCACGATTCCCGTCCTGCGGATCGAGGCAGGCCCGGGACCCGCCGTCGCGCTGATCGCCGGCGTGCACGGCGACGAATGGGAAGGCCAGGCCGCGATCCTGGATTTGTGGCATCAGTTGCCGGACATTCTGCAGCGCGGCACCGTGTATCTGCTGCCCGCGGTCAACGCGGAAGCATCGCTTGCCGGCACCCGGCTGTCCCCGTCTGACGGCGGCAACCTGAACCGCGCCTTCCTCGGCGAACCAGCGCGCGGCTATACCGAAGGCGTGGCAGCCGCCCTGGAAGCGCGGCTGCTGCCCCGCGTACAGGCGCTGGTGGACGTGCACAGTGGCGGCGCGTCGCTGCGCTACCTGCCGTCGTCGGTCATCACCCGCTACGGCAACGATCCCTACGACGAACGCCTGCCCGCGCTCGCGCGCGCGTTCGGGCTGCCCGACTGCGTGTTCTTTCGCGGCGGCGAAGCCGGTTCCATGCCCGCCGCAGCCAGCCGGCACGGCGTGCTGCGCCTGTCTGCCGAGATCGGCGGCGGCCGAGAGACCAGCCAGTTGCTGGCGGACCGTTGCCGGGACGGATTGCTGGGCTGCCTGGCCGAACTGGGGCTGCTGCATGGCCGGGCGCCCGCCCCTGCCGTGCAAGTCCGCCTCTACGACCTCGACACGCCCGCCGCGACGCTGCGGTCACGTGAATCCGGCGTCTTCGTCCCCGCCGTGGAACTGGGACAATCCGTGGACGCGCACCAGCGCATCGGCCGCCTGATCGAACCGGCACGGCCCGACGCCCCGCCGCGCGCCCTGCTCAGCCCGCAGGCCGGCACGGTGGTGTGCCTTCGACCCATCGCGCGCAGCGACGACGGCGATTGCCTGCTGCAGGTCGCCCCCGCCCTCCCCTTGGACGCTCTTGCAACAAGATACTGACTCATGCAGATGAACCCCAAATTGACCGGCCTGCGCTGCATCCGCTGCGCAACCCTTTGGCCCGCAGGCGACTACCCCGAAGGCTGTCCCGCTTGCCTGGCGGCTGGCCACCCCGCCACGCTGGAGTGCCAGTATGACGCGCACGCGGTGGACGAGGTCATGCCCCTGCCCGTGCTGTCGCCCGTGACGTTGGGCGAAGGCGGCACGCCTTGCCTTGCCGCGCCCGACCTGGCGCGTGAAGAAGGCGTGGGCGCGTTGTGGCTCAAGTGCGAAAGCGCCAATCCCACAGGCAGCCACAAGGACCGCATGTCGGCGCAGCTGGTCTCGCGCGCGCGGCTGGCTGGCGCCACCCGCGTGGCGGCGGCTTCCAGCGGCAACGCGGGCGTGTCGCTGGCCGCCTACTGCGCCGCGGCAGGCCTGGAGGCCGACATCGCCATCACCCGCAACTGCCCGCCACTGCAACGCGAAGCCATGGAGCGCTTCGGCGCCCGGCTGCGGGCGTTCGAAGACAGTCTGGCCCGCTGGCCCTACGTGGCCGACCTGTGCCGCAACCACGGCGCGTTCGCGGGCACGAACTACCTGAATCCGCCGGTGGGCACGCATCCCTACGGCGTGGAAGGCTACAAGCCCATCGCCCAGGAGATCCTGGACGACTGCGGCGTGCCCACGGACATCATCGTGCCGACGGCGCGCGGCGACCTGCTGTGGGGCATCTACCTGGGCTGGCAGCACCTCTTGGCGGCCGGCCGCATTACGCGCCTGCCCCGGCTGCACGCCGTGGAACCCTACGCCCGTCTGTCGCGCGCACTCACGACCGGCGATGCCCGAGGCCAGTGGGAAAGCACGACACAGCAATACTCCATTGCGGGCGGCACGTGCACGCTGCAGGCCCTTGAGGCGCTATCGCGCTCGGGCGGCATGCCGGTGGAGACATCCGATGCGCAAGCCGGCGACGCGCGCCTGCGCCTTGAACGCAAGGGCCTGGGTGCGGAACTATCGTCGGCCGCCGCGTTGGCGGCCGTGGCGCGGCTCAGGCGCGCCGGCAAGCTCGATGCGGAATCGACGGTGGTGTTGATGCTGACCTCGGACGGACGCCGGGGCTGACCGCCACCGCTACACGCCGAATCGATCGATCAGCGGGGCCAGGGCGGCGCGCAGGCACGTCGCCCAGAACTTGCCGGCTTCGGACAAGGGGCGGCTGCCATGCACGATCATGTGGCATTCGAAATGCACGGCGGCTTGAAGCGGCCGGAAGCTGAGTCCCGCAGCCTCCATGCCTAGCGCCGTTGCCGGATTGGCGATGCCCACGCCATGCCCCGCCAGCGCAAGCTGACAGACCGTGCTGGAATACGGCGTCTCGATCGCGACACGCAAGCTTTGGCCGGCCTGGCGCAACAGCGCATCCAGCCGCTTGCGCGACCCGTCCTCGGCGTTCAGCGCAATCACATCGACCTCAGCCAACTGCGAAAAATTCACCGACTCCAGCCGCGCCAGCGCGTGTCCGGCCGGAAACACCGCCACCGCCCGCAAGCTTGCCAGACGATGCCCGCGCAGCCCCTCCAGTTCGGATTCGTCGGCCACTGCCGCCAGATCCAGCTCACCGGACACCACCATGTCGCGCAAGGTGTTGGAATCGCGTATCTGCAAGTAAAGCGGCGTATCGGGGTAGCGCACGCGAAAGCGCGAGATGGCATCGGTGACGATGGCGCCGCTGTAGGCGTGGATGCAGCCGATCCGCAGCCGCGGCTGCGCGGCGCCGCGTATCGCCCGGATCTTGCGTCCCAGGCTTTCCAGTCCGACATTCAGGCGGCGGATCTCTTCGTACAGGAGGGTAGCCTCGGGCGTGCGTTGCATCCGCTGGCGCACGCGCTCGAAAAGGCGCAGCTCGATGCTGGCTTCCAGCGCGGCCAGCGTCGCGCTGACGGTTGCGGGCGACACGTCCAGACGCCGCGCGGCAGCGGTCACGCTTTCGGTTTCGTAGACCGTGCGGAAGGTTTCGACCTGCTTGAGCGTGAACGTCATGAGGCCGGGCCGCAATCAGATGCGCTGCAGGTCCAGCAGCACGCGCCGCGTGGAAAGCGGACGGCCCGCCAGAATTTCGGCCAGGCGCGCGCGTAGATCGCTGCGCAGCGCGGGCTCGATCACCGGATCATCGAAATCGGGCGGCGCTTCGTCCACGCCGTAGCCCGTCTCGCGCAGCAGGGTCCACTCAAAGCGTCGCAGCGCACCGGCCGCGCGAGTGCCGGCGGACAATTGCTGCAGCGCCATGTCATACGCATCGAACAGCAGCGGGTGGGCGTCCTCGCGGGGCAGAAGGCGCAGCAGCAGTTCGTTCATGTACCACGCCGACATCAGCGCGGCGCCGGCCAGCGGCCGGATGCCGGCGATCTCGGCGCGGGTCAGCGTCTTGACCTCGCCGTTGCCGGTCCATGACAGCAGCAGCGGCTGAAAGGCTGACAGGACGGGGCGCAAAACGGAATAAGGGCGCTTGGCGCCCTTCGCGACCATGGCCACGCAGCCGTGATCGCGGGAGAAGGTCTGAACAATCAGAGAGGTTTCACGCCACGCCGTGGCGTGGAGCATGAACCCCGGGCGATCCTGGACGCGTGGCGCCCGTCTACTCATAACCCAGATCGCGCAGCGCACCCTCGCGGTCGGACCAGCCCTTGCGCACCTTGATGTAGACCTCCAGATGCACGGGCTTGTCCAGCAGCTTGGCGATGTCCTGCCGCGCCTCCGTGGCGATCCGCTTCATGTGCATGCCGCCGGTGCCCAGCAGGATCGGCTTGTGGCTGTCGCGTTCAACGACGACACAGGCATTGATGGTGGCGCCCTTGGCGGTCTCTTCCCATTGCTCGATGACGACCGTGCAGCCATACGGCAGTTCGTCGCCCACCAGGCGGAAGATCTTCTCGCGCACGAGTTCGGCCGCGATGAAGCGCATGGGACGATCGGTGAGCGTATCTTCCTCGAACATCGGCTCGCCTTCCGGCAGGCGCGACGCGATTTCGTCGAGCAGTTGATCCAGTTGCTGGTTCTTGGTGGCGCTGACAGGCACCACCGCGCCGAACGGATGCTGCGCCATGATCTTGGAGACGAACGCGAACAGGTCGTCGCGGTTCTTCAGGGCGTCGATCTTGGACACCACCAGAATCGTGCGCTCGGGATTGGGCAGGAGCGGCAGCAGCTTGGCGTCGCCCTCCGACCACTTGCCGGCTTCCACCACATGCACCACCACGTCGACGTCGGCCAGCGCCTGCGTCACGACGCGGTTCATCATGCGGTTCATGGCCCCGCCGTGGCGGGTCTGGAAACCCGGAGTATCGACGAACACGAACTGTTCGTGCTCGCGCGTGAGCACACCGTGGATGCGGTGGCGGGTGGTCTGCGCCTTGCGCGACACGATGGAGATCTTGGAACCGATCAGGGCGTTCGTCAGCGTGGATTTGCCCACATTGGGGCGGCCAACGATGGCAACGAAGCCGGTACGAAAAGGGGTATCGCTCATTTAGTCTCTTGAGCCACTGCCACGGGCAGCGACAATTGCGCGGTTTTGCGCGCCTTGCCCGATTTGCGGGCAGCCTTGGCGGCCGGGCTGACGGCCAGCGCGGCCTCGAGCGCCAGCTTGGCCGCGGATTGTTCGGCGGCGCGACGGCTGGCGCCAGGCGCCATCACCTTGATATCGAGCGCCGGAATGGCGCATTCGACTTCGAACTGCTGGCTGTGGGCCGCGCCGTGCGTGGCCACCACCGTATATAGCGGCAGGGCCATCTTGCGGCCCTGCAGGAATTCCTGGAGCAAGGTCTTGGCGTCCTTGCCAAGCGTCTTGGGATCCACCGACGCCAGCACCGGCTGGTATTGGCGCACGATCACGCGGCGCGCCGCGTCAAAGCCCGCATCCAGAAAGACGGCGCCGAAGATGGCCTCGACCGTGTCGGCCAGGATGGAAGGCCGGCGGAATCCGCCGCTCTTGAGCTCGCCCTCGCCCAGGCGCAGGTACTGGGACAACTCCAGCCGTTGGGCGATGTCGGCCAGCGATGCCTGTTTGACCAGGTTGGCGCGCAGGCGCGACAGATCGCCCTCATCGATCTTCGAGTAGCGTTCGAACAGCATCGCCGCCACGACGAAGTTCAGCACGGAATCCCCAAGGAATTCCAATCGCTCGTTATGGCGCGCCCCGTGACTGCGGTGCGTCAGCGCCTGTTCAAGCAAGGCTGGATCACCGAAGTGGTGATCCAGGCGGTTTTCTAGCGTGGCTAGCGACATAATCAGTTGAATCGGCCGATGCGGCTCAGATCGCTGAAGTTCATCCAGATGAAGAAGGCGCGGCCGACGATGTTGGCTTCCGGGACAAACCCCCAATACCGGCTATCCGCGCTGTTGTCCCGATTATCGCCCATGGCGAAATAATTCCCTTCGGGTACTTTGCAGCGTACCCCATTGTGGCTGTATTGGCAGTTTTCGCGGTAGGGAAAACGCCACTCCTGCGGGGTATAGCGCTGCGGAACGTTCTCATCGAGCAGGATCTTGTGCTCAACGTCGCCCAACTTCTCTTTATATTGCGCGATATAAGACACACGATCCGGCTCAAAATAGTCGCCATCGCGCTCATGCGGCACCAGTTCGCCATTGACATACAGCTTCTTGTCGATGTACGCGACCTCGTCGCCGGGCAAGCCCACCACGCGCTTGATGTAATCGACGTCCGGATCCACCGGATACCGGAACACGAACACGTCGCCACGCTGCGGCGAGCCGATGGGGATGACCTTCTTGTCGATCACCGGCAGGCGAAGGCCATAGCTGAATTTGTTCACCAGAATCAGATCGCCCGATTGCAGCGTGGGCAGCATCGATCCGGACGGAATGCGAAACGGCTCGACGACAAACGAGCGCAGCATGAACACGAACAGAATGACGGGGAAAAAGCTGACCGCGTACTCGACCCACCAGGGCACGCGCCGGGCAGCGTCGCCAGCTTCGCGCCGCAGGCGCTCGGCCTCTTGCGCGTCGCCCACCAAGGCCGTGTCGTACTGCGCCATCGCGGCCTGCGCCCGGCGCTCTCGCCCCTTGCGCAGCACGGCCAGATCGAGCGCCCAGATGACGCCGGTAACCACCAGCAGAATAAAAAGGATCAGGGCAAAGTTCCAACTCATCAGCTAATCGCCTTCTGGGGTTCTATTTGTCTTCCACTTGCAGGATGGCAAGGAAAGCCTCCTGCGGAATTTCCACGCTGCCCACCTGCTTCATGCGCTTCTTGCCCGCCTTCTGCTTTTCAAGCAGCTTCTTCTTGCGCGAGATATCGCCGCCGTAGCACTTGGCCAGCACGTTCTTGCGCAGCGCCTTCACGTTCTCGCGCGCAATGATTTCCGCGCCGATGGCGGCCTGGATGACCACGTCAAACATCTGGCGCGGGATCAGGCCGCGCATGCGCGTCACCACATCACGCGCGCGGTGGCGCGCATTGCTGCGGTGGACGATGACGGCCAGCGCATCGACGCGGTCGTTGTTGATCAGCAGGTCGACGCGCACCACGTCCGCGGAGCGGTACTCCAGGAATTCGTAGTCCATCGACGCATAGCCGCGCGACACCGACTTCAGCTTGTCGAAGAAGTCGAGCACGATTTCGGCCAGCGGGATCTCATAGACCAGATGGACCTGGCGGCCGTGGTAGCTCATGTTGACCTGCACGCCGCGCTTGTTGTTGCACAGCGTCATGACGGGGCCCACATAGTCCTGCGGCATGAACAGCGTGACCTTCACGATGGGTTCGCGAATGTCCTGGATCTTGCCGATCTCGGGCATGCGCGAGGGGCTTTCCACGGTGATCACGGACCCGTCGCGCTGCTCGACCTCGTACACCACCGACGGCGCGGTGGTGATGATGTCCATGTCGAATTCGCGCTCCAGGCGCTCCTGCACGATTTCCATGTGCAAGAGGCCCAGGAAGCCGCAGCGGAACCCGAAGCCCAGCGCTTGCGACACCTCGGGCTCGAACATCAGCGCGGCGTCGTTGAGCTTGAGCTTTTCGAGCGAATCGCGCAGCTGGTCGTATTCGGAACTCTCGACCGGATACAGACCGGCGAACACCTGCGGCTTGACTTCCTTGAAGCCCGGCAGCGGGTTGGCAGCCGGCTTGTTGGCCAGCGTCACCGTATCGCCGACCTTGGCGTCTTCCAGTTGCTTGATGCCGGCAATGATGAAGCCCACCTCGCCCGCCGACAGATGCGGACGCTGCTGCGACTTGGGCGTGAACACGCCCGTCTGCTCGCACAGGTGGGTGGCGCCGGACGCCATCAGCAGGATCTTGTCCTTGGGCTTGAGCACGCCGTTGATGATGCGCACCAGCATGACCACGCCGACATAGTTGTCGAACCACGAATCGATGATCAGCGCCTGCAGCGGCGCGTCGGGATCGCCTTTGGGCGCGGGAACGCGGGCAACGATGGTTTCCAGGATCTCGTCGATGCCCATGCCGGTCTTGGCGCTGGCCAGCACCGCGTCCGAGGCGTCAATGCCGATCACGTCCTCGACTTCCTGGCGCGCGCCTTCGGGATCGGCCTGCGGCAGGTCCATCTTGTTCAGAACCGGCACGACTTCCACGCCCAGCTCGATCGCGGTGTAGCAGTTGGCCACGGTCTGCGCTTCCACGCCCTGCGACGCGTCCACCACCAGCAGCGCGCCTTCGCAGGCGGACAGGGAACGGCTGACTTCGTACGAGAAGTCCACGTGCCCCGGGGTGTCGATCAGGTTCAGGTTGTAGATCTTGCCGTCCTGCGCCTTGTAATGCAGGGCAGCCGTCTGGGCCTTGATGGTGATGCCGCGCTCGCGCTCGATTTCCATGGAATCGAGAACCTGCGCCGACATCTCGCGATCCGCCAGTCCGCCGCAGCGCTGGATCAGGCGATCGGCCAGGGTCGACTTGCCATGATCGATGTGGGCAATGATGGAAAAGTTGCGGATATGCTGCATGCTTGAATTTATAAGGGACGGAACAGACGGCATATTGCCGGGAGACACCGCCGCCGGAGTGTGCACGGCCGAGGTGTGAGGCGCTGACGGGCTGGGCCCGGACAAAACTGAGGGGGCGCCTGGCGCCCCCTCTTGCGGCAACCAGCCATTTTAGCCGGTCTTGAGCCATTTTATTTGTCACGGCTGCGCCCCGGGACAAAAAGCGCCCTGAGATGCCAGCGCCCGCCGGTTTCCGGCCGAGCTGCCGGCCGGACCTGGCGCCTGAGGGCACCGGCCGGCAGGGCCGTCATATCACTTGCCGGCAGGTACCGCCACCCACTGCGTCTGGTCGCCGCGGCGCACCAGCAGACCCGTCGCGCGGCTCTTGTCCAGCTTGGCGACCAGTTCGCCGAACTGCTTGGCGCCGGTCACGTCGGTGTCGTTCAGGGCCAACACGATGTCGCCTTCCTGCAGGCCCGCCTTCCCGGCCGCGCCATCGGCAACCTTCACCTGGACGCCGCCCTTGATGCGCAGCTTCTTCTGGACATCGGCCGGCACGTCGATGACGCTCAGGCCCAGCGCGTTCGTGACTTCGGGTTCGGGCGCGGGCTTCTTGCCGGCGCCTGCCGCCTTCTCGGCCGGGATCTCACCGACCTTGACCGACAGCGTCATGCTCTTGCCCTTGCGCCAGATTTCCATGTCGGCGCGCGTGCCCGGCTTGGTCTCACCGACGATGCGCGGCAGATCGGACCAGCGCTTGATGGGTTCCTTGTTGAACTTCAGGATCACGTCGCCCGGCTGCACGCCCGCCTGCTCGGCAGGACCCTCGGCTTCGACGCTGCTGACCAGCGCGCCTTCGGCCTTGGGCAGGCCGATGGCCTCGGCCACATCCTTGCCAACTTCGCCGATCTGCACCCCAACGCGGCCGCGCGTGACCTTGCCCGTCGTGCGAAGTTGCTCCACTACGCGCATGGCTTCGTCGATCGGAATGGCCAGCGAGATGCCCATGAAGCCGCCGCTGCGCGAGATGATCTGGGAGTTGATGCCCACGACCTCGCCGTCCAGGTTGATCAGCGGACCGCCCGAATTGCCCGGATTGACCGCAACGTCGGTCTGGATGAACGGCAGGTATTCGCCGGTATCGCGGCCGATGGCGCTGACGATGCCGGAGGTCACGGTGGAGTCCAGTCCGAACGGCGAGCCGATGGCCAGCACCCACTGACCCTTCTTCAGCGTCTTCGGGTTGCCGATGACCAGCGGCGTCATGTCCTTGGCTTCGATCTTGATGAGCGCCACGTCCGTGCGCTCGTCCGTGCCGATGACCTTGGCCTTGAACTCGCGTCCGTCGGTCAGCGTGACGTAGATGTCCGTCGCGTCGACCACGACGTGGTTGTTGGTCAGGATGTAGCCGTCGGCTGAGATGAAGAAGCCCGACCCCACGCCGCGCGGCACCGTGCGCTCTTCAGGCGGCGTCGGCTGCGGACGCTGGCGCGGATTGGGCGATTGGCCGGGCGGCTGGAATTCGGGACCGAAGAACCAGCGGAACAGTTCGTAGGGATCGCTGCCGCCGGGGCCGTTACCCCCGCGCACGGGCACGGTGGCCGTGGTGCGGATGTTGACGACGGCCGGATCGGCCTTTTCAACGATGGCCGTGAAATCGGGCAAACCGACCGCGGCGGGCGCCGTCGTCTGCGCCACCGTCACAGGCACGTAGGCGGTGGACAGCATCGTCCCCGCCGCGACAGCCGCCAGAAAGCGCCGGAAAAAAGCGTTCGAGACCGTCATTGCTTTCATATGTCACTCCGAAATTGCTGCTTGCGGAACGGCGGGAATCATTTGGCCCCGCCCTCCTCGGGTGCGGCTGCCGCGGGTGCGGGCGGCACGTACTCAGTGGCTTGCGCAAGTTGTTCCAGCGTGGCGGCGGGCACTTCGCCAACCGCCGTCAACCAGAAGTCCGCGATGCGCGCGCCATAGACGTTGATCGCGCCGCGCTGCGACGCGCCATGCAACGGCTGGTGGTTGCGCTGGCTGTCGTAGGGCTCGATGAAGACCGAAATCGCCGCCAGGCCGTCGGACAGCACCATCTGGCTGACGGGCGATCCGCGCTTCATGGCGCGCGACACCTGCATGATCGTCTTGAAGCCATCGGGCGCCGGAATGCGCCACCCCTGGGCCGCAAGGTCCACGGGCTTCATGTTGGCCTCGAGCACCTTCCAGTCACGCGTGTTCCAGCGCGAGGACAGCGACTGCGGATCCACTTCGGAACCCAATCGCAGCGAAGTGAACGACACCTGCTCGACCACGCCGCGCGCGGCGTTCAGCGTCTGGGCCTTCAGCAGCAGACTGGTTTCGACGTCCGCGCACAGGCGATAGCCATAGCGCAGCTTGTCCAAGGGTTCGATGGTGATGAGCCGGCATTCGCGGCCCGCGACGCGATGCGGCGTGGGCTCCGTGCGGATCTTGTAGTGTTCGGACAGGTTGGCGGCGTCGCCCAGCAGCAGGCCGGGAAAGCGATCGCCGCGGCGGCGCTCGATCAGCACCGTCTTGCGCTCGGGGATCAGGCACTGCACATCGTCGTTGTGACGCAGGTATTCGCGCGGCTGGCCGTCCAGAATCTCGAGGCGTTCGCGCTCACCGGTGCCGTCAAGGACATGCACCAGGCGCGAGGACTGGATCACATCGCCCTGCTGATACATGAAGACGCCGGCGTAATCCTGCTTGCGGGCCGCCTGCTGGATGCGCGTGAGCAGTTGCACCACGTCTTCGGTCTGGCCGGCTGGCGTGGCGCCGGCGGCGGCCGCGGGACCGTGCGCGGCAAGGAAAGCAGTCAGGAGCGTGGCGGCGAACCAGCCGGCGCGGTGAGCGTGCCACGAGGCAGCGCGTCCCAATACCGGCCAGCGTGATGCAAGCACAAGCGCCATCAGCGTCCCGCTCCGCCATCGAACGACACCTGGCGGACCGCGCTGGGGCCGGCCATCTGGCGATGGGCCTCCAGGTAATCACGCAGGCCCGAGTCGTCGGACGCCGAGGCCGAGCCCGACGAACTGGCGTCGGCCAGCACGCGGACGTCCGTCGAGGGCGAGCCGGTGACGTACGGCTGCGCCACCCATGCGACCGTGGCCACGGCGGCGGCGACGGCCAGGCCCGACAGGCCCATGCGCAAAGGAGAGCGGCGCCGAGGCGCCGCTACGATGGGCAATTCCGCGTCCAGCGCGCGCGCCAGCCGGGCCGAAAAGGCCGCGCTGGGCGTCAGCGCCAGATCGGCGTTGCGCAGGGAATCACCAATCAGATGATAGGTGTCCCAAGTCTGACGTCCCTCTTTGGACAACAGACCGGGAAGAATATCGTCGGAATCCTCTCCGTCCATCCAGGCGGAAACCGATTCTTCCCAGGAAGACTCGGTGATTTCAACGGATTTGGCTGCTATTTGCATGACTGCCACTCCTTACCAGCGACGCTCGACATCGGTGTCGAGCAGTGGACGCAACTTGGTGGCAATGGCTTCACGCGCACGAAAAATGCGGGAGCGCACCGTACCGATTGGGCAGTCCATGCTCTGGGCGATGTCTTCGTAACTCATACCTTCAATTTCACGCAGGACAATTGCGGTGCGCAATTCTTCAGGCAATTCCTCAATGGCCGCGTTCACCGTCTCGGCGATTTCGCGGCTGGCAACCATGGATTCCGGCGTGCTTATATCCGTTAGGTTGTCGGTTTCGTTAAAAGTTTCACCGTCTTCCGTTTCAATCGCATTGGGCGCGCTGGGACGGCGACCCTGCGAGGCAAGCCAGTTGCGCGCGGTGTTGATGGCGATGCGGTAAAGCCAGGTGTAGAAGGCGCTTTCGCCACGGAATTGGGGCAAGGCGCGGTAGGCCTTGATGAAGGCTTCCTGCGCCACATCCTCGATTTCGGCCGGATCGCGGATCATGCGGGCGAGCAGGCGGAGGATCTTGCGCTGGTATTTCAGCACCAGGAGATCGAAGGCCTTCTTGTCGCCCCGCTGCACGCGCGCTACGAGCTGCGCGTCGACTTCGCGTTCGCTCATGAGGCCTCCCGCAAACGACGCGCAGGTTGTGCCTGCCGCGCCGTGCCCGCGACGAGGCGCAGACGGCGCCAGGATTCGGGTCGCAACGTGTGCTTCCAGACGGTGAGGGTGATTTTGCTGGTGGTAAAGGCCGTACTCCCGGTGGGCAAGGGCTGCAAGACAAGCGTCAGCCACGCTGGCCCCCGTTGCTGATCCATCAGCAGCGCATCCTGCCAGCCTTGCGGCCAGCGTAGCTGCCAATGGTCAGCCCCGGTCGCGGTGCGTAGCGCCGTTACCGGGGACGGGGTGCTCCGTGCCGAGTGTAACAGCCCGGCCAACAGAAACAGAAGCGCGAGCAACGCGGCGGCCATCCAGGCATGACCGTGCCAGGATGCCGCCGTCAGCACGCAGGCCACGGCCGCGGCCAGGGCCAGCCCGAAGAGCGCGACGG
The DNA here is from genome assembly GCF_006715415.1 of Achromobacter sp. SLBN-14. Lineage (NCBI taxonomy): Bacteria > Pseudomonadati > Pseudomonadota > Betaproteobacteria > Burkholderiales > Alcaligenaceae > Achromobacter > Achromobacter sp. SLBN-14. The sequence goes on from NZ_VFNE01000001.1 coordinate 969,651, forward strand.
CGCTCCTGGGCGGCGAGACTGGCACGCGGAATGACCAGCGCCCCCCGACCGAGCCTTCCAAATCAGACCCGGCGAACGGCCATCGAGCCGTTGGTGCCGCCAAAGCCGAACGAATTGGACAGGCCCACATCGATCTTCATCGGCCGCGCCTCGTTGGCGCAGTAATCCAGATCGCATTCCGGATCCTGATTGAAGATGTTGATCGTCGGAGGCGAGACCTGGTTGTAGACGGCCAAGGTCGTGAACACGGCTTCGATGCCGCCGGCCGCGCCCAGCAGGTGGCCCGTCATGGACTTGGTCGAGTTGACCACCAGCTTCTTGGCGTGGTCGCCGAACGCCAGCTTCAGCGCATCGGTTTCGTTCTTGTCGCCCAGCGGCGTGGACGTGCCGTGCGCGTTGACGTACTGGACGTCTTCGGGATTCAGGCCGCCGTTGCGCAGCGCGTTGATCACGCCGCGGCGCGGGCCGTCCTTGTCCGGTGCGGTGATGTGGTGAGCGTCGGAGCTCATGCCGTAGCCAGCCAGTTCACCGTAGATGCGCGCACCGCGCTTCTTGGCGTGCTCGTACTCTTCCAGAACCAGGACGCCTGCGCCCTCGCCCAGCACAAAGCCGTCGCGGTCGCGGTCCCAGGGACGCGAAGCGGTCTGAGGGTCATCGTTGCGGGTCGACAGCGCGCGCATGGCGGCAAAGCCGCCGATGCCCAGCGGCGACACGGTCGACTCGGCGCCGCCAGCCACCATGACGTCGGCATCGCCGTATTCGATCAGGCGGGCAGCATCGCCGATGCAGTGCAGGCCGGTCGTGCAGGCCGACACCACGGCGTAGCTGGGGCCCTTCATGCCATAGGCGATCGACAGATGCCCGGAAATCAGGTTGATCAGCGAACCCGGCACGAAGAACGGCGAAATGCGCCGCGGGCCCTTGGCAAGGTACTCGACCTGGGTTTCTTCGATGCGCGGCAGACCGCCGATGCCGGACCCCACGATCACGCCGATACGCTCGGCGTTTTCTTCGGTGACTTCCAGGCCGCAATCGCGCCAGGCCTGCATTCCGGCAGCCAGGCCGTAATGGATGAACGTATCCATCTGGCGGGCTTCCTTGGCCGAAATATAGGTACTGATGTCGAAGTCTTTGACTTCGCCAGCAATGTGGGTGGTGATGGCCGAGGGATCGAAACGGGTGATGCGGCTGATGCCAGAACGTCCGTTGACGATATTGTCCCAAGCGGTGGTCAGATCATTTCCTACGGGGGAAACGATACCCAGGCCGGTGATGACGACACGTCGCTTCACGGATGACTCCTCAAACAGACAAAAGAAAGGCGGTTTTCGGGATGCGCTGCGCGTGTGGACCACATGAAGGCAGGCGAGGCGTTATGACGCCTTGCCTGCCGGTGGACCACACGGCACTCCTGAAACCGCCCTGATTCCAGGTTGGCCGACGATATCGGGCAACCAGGACGATATAGGCTGAGCTTACTGCTTACCGTGCGAATTGATGTAGTCAATCGCTTGTTGCACGGTCGTGATCTTTTCGGCCTCTTCGTCGGGGATCTCGGTCTCGAATTCGTCTTCGAGGGCCATGACCAGTTCGACCATGTCGAGCGAATCGGCACCGAGGTCGTCAAGGAAGGAGGACTCGTTCTTGATCTCGGCTTCGTTGACGCCAAGTTGTTCAGCGACGATCTTCTTGACGCGCTGTTCGATGCTTTCCATGCAGATCTCCAATTGGGAAAAATCCCGCGAATTATAGCCAAGCGCGGAGTGATGCAACGCCTGACCGTGACAAAAATAACACCGCGCATTTGTTCTGTCGCCGAGAGCGGCGCGGGAAGACCATGTGCGGCGTTTCCGGAGAATCGCGCCCCGCCTTGCCGGTTGCCCGGCGGCGACGCGCGATTCGTGATTTATTGCATGTACATCCCGCCGTTGACGTGCAGGGTGGTGCCGGTAATGTAACCCGCCTGAGGCCCGGACAAAAAGGCCACGGCATGCGCAATGTCAGTCGGAGAGCCCAGACGGCCCAGCGGAATCTGCTGCAGCAGCGCCGCGGTCTGGTTTTCGCCCAGCGCACGCGTCATGTCGGTATCGATGAAGCCAGGGGCCACGCAGTTCACGGTGATGTTGCGGCTGCCCAGTTCACGCGCCAGCGCACGGGACATGCCCGCCACGCCGGCCTTCGCGGCGGCGTAGTTGGCTTGGCCCGCGTTACCGCTGGAACCCACCACGGAAGTCACGTTGATGATGCGTCCCCAACGAGCCTTCATCATGCTGCGCAGCACGGCGCGCGACAGGCGGAAGACCGACGCGAGGTTGGTGTCGATGACCGCCGACCAGTCGTCGTCCTTCATGCGCATCGCCAGCGTATCACGGGTGATGCCGGCGTTATTGACGAGGATGTGCGGACCGCCGCCTTCCTTACCCAACGCGTCGATCAGCGCATCGCAAGCGGCAGCGTCGGTCACGTCGAGCACCACGCCGCGGCCGCCAAACGGCGCCAGCGCTTCGGTGATGCCGGCCGCGCCCGATTCGGACGTCGCAGTGCCGACGACGGTTGCGCCGCGAGCGGCCAGTTCCAGGGCGATCGCCCGGCCAATGCCGCGCGTGGCGCCCGTGACGAGCGCGATCTTGCCCTGCAGTTCGGTCGAGGTGTTGTCCATTGATCAGTTTCCGTTGACGGCAGCCAAAGCCGCTTCCAGCGAAGCGGGATCGGTGATGGCCAGGCCGGTGAGTTCGGGGTCGATGCGTTTGGTCAGGCCGGCAAGCACCTTGCCGGGACCGCACTCGATGACGTGCGTGACGCCTTGCGCCTTCATGGCGCGCAGGGTTTCGACCCAGCGCACAGGATGCCACGCCTGGCGCACCAGCGCATCGCGGATTGCCCCGGGTTCCGTGGGCGAGGCCACATCGACGTTGTTGATGACCTGCACCTGCGGCGCGGACACGGCGGCGCTGGCAAGCGCGCCAGCCAGCACGTCGGCGGCCGGCTTGAGCAGGCTGGAATGGAACGGCGCGGAAACGGGCAGCAGCAAGGCGCGCTTGGCGCCGGCGGCCTTGGCCAGTTCGCAGGCGCGTTCGACGGCGGCCTTGTGGCCGGCGATCACGACTTGCGCCGGCGCATTGAAGTTGACGGCTTCGACGACTTCGCCTTGCGCAGCTTGCGCACACGCGGCGCGCACGGCATCGTCGTCCAGGCCGAGGATGGCGGCCATGGCGCCGGTGCCGACCGGCACGGCGGCCTGCATGGCATCGGCGCGCACGCGCACCAGGCGCACGGCGTCTTCCAGCGTCAGCGAGCCCGCGGCAGTCAGCGCGGCGTATTCGCCCAGGCTGTGGCCGGCCACGACATCAGGCTTGCGGCCGCCCGTGGCCACCCATGCGTTGTAGAACGCCACGCCAGCGGTCAGCATGGCCGGCTGGGTGTTGGTGGTCAGGTTAAGTTGTTCCGCGGGACCCTGCGCGATCAGCGCGCCCAGGTCCTGTCCCAGGGCCTCGGAGGCACGCGCCACGGTGTCGGTGACCGCCGCCACGCCGGACCAGGCGTCCAGCATGCCGACAGCTTGCGAACCCTGGCCAGGAAAGACAAAAGCGATTTTCATGATTGAGCGTGTGGATTGATTCAGTGTCTGTGTGGGATGCCAGGCGCGCTCTCAGGCCGCCGGCGGCACACGTGCCGCCGCAGCCCGGGCACGCCCTTACATGCGGGCCAGTACCGAGCCCCAGGTGAATCCGCCGCCGACGCCTTGCATCAGGATGAGCTGGCCCGGCTTGACGCGGCCGTCGCGGCGCGCGGCATCGAGCGCGAGCGGCACGCTGGCCGCGGACGTGTTGGCATGACTGTCGACGGTGATGACGACCTTCTCGACCGGCACGTCCAGCTTGCGGGCAAGGAAATTCAGGATGCGCACGTTGGCCTGATGCGGGATCAGCCAATCGACGTCGGCAACGGTGACGCCGGCTTCGGCGCAGGTGTCGCGTGCGGAGCGGTCCAGGACGGTGACGGCTTGCTTGAAGACGGCCTGGCCGTCCATGCGCAGGAAAGGATCGCCCGTGACGTCGCCATAAGCGACGTTGCCGGCCGCGCTCAGGATCTTCATCTGGCTGCCGTCGGCATGCAGTTGCGCGGCCATGATGCCGGGCTTGTCGGACGCCTTGAGCACCACGGCGCCTGCGCCGTCGCCGAACAGCACGCAGGTGCTGCGGTCGTTCCAGTCGAGGATGCGCGAGAACACTTCGGCGCCGATCACCAGCGCGCAGCGCGCGCGGCCCGCGCGGATGAAGCTGTCAGCGGTGGTGAGCGCGTAGACGAAGCCGCTGCACACAGCCTGCACGTCGAACGCGGCCGAGCCCTTGGCGCCGAGGTTGGCCTGCACCAGACAAGCCGTGCTGGGGAACACGAAATCGGGGGTGGACGTGGCCACGATGACGAGGTCGATTTCGGAAGCGTCGACGCCCGCATCGGCCAGCGCGCGGCGCGAGGCCTCGGTGGCCAGCTGGCTGGTGGTCACCACACGCTCGGCCAGATGGCGCTGACGGATGCCCGTGCGCTCGACAATCCATTCGTCCGAGGTGGCGATGTCGCGCGTCGCCAGTTCCGCAGCCAGTTCGTCATTCGAAACCACGCGTTCCGGCAGGAAGCTGCCGGTGCCCGCGATCACGGAGTATTTCATTGCGGTATCCATCAAGCGGTATCCCCAGCCACGTTGGGCGACGCCGCCGAGGGGCGATCGCCGGATTGAACGCGCTTGGTAATTTGAGCGACCGTCTGCGCGGTGCGCTCCAGCAGTTTACTCACTACGGCTTCGCGGGCGCGTTGCAAGGCAAAACCGAAGGCGTAAACGTCCGCGGAACCGTGGCTCTTGATGACCACGCCACGCAAGCCCAGCAAGGCTGCGCCGTTGTAGCGGCGGTTGTCCACGCGGTTGCGCAGGCGGTTCAGCACAGGCTTGGCCACCGCGCCGGCGATCAGCGTGATCAGATTGCGCTTGAACTCTTCGCGAATGATGCTGGACAGCATCTTCGCCAGTCCTTCGACGGACTTGAGCACGACGTTGCCGACAAAGCCGTCGCAGACGACGACGTCGACCGTGCCCTTGAAGATGTCATTGCCTTCGACGTTGCCGTAGAAGTTCAGCGGGCTGCCGCGCAGAAGCTCGGCGGCTTCCTTGACGACTTCGTTGCCCTTGATGACTTCTTCGCCAATGTTCAGCAAACCCACGGTGGGGTTGTCGCGATGGTCCACCGCCTGCGACAGCGCGGCGCCCATGATGGCGAATTGCAGCAGGTGCTCGGCCGTGCAGTCCACGTTCGCGCCAAGGTCCAGCACCGTGGTGGCGCGGCCCGTCTGGTTCGGAATGGACGTGGCGATCGCCGGGCGGTCAATGCCGTCCAGCGTCTTGAGCACATAACGGGAAATGGCCATCCAGGCGCCGGTGTTGCCCGCGGAAACGCAGGCGTCCGCCCGCCCATCCTTGACGGACTGGGCAGCGAGGCGCATGGAGGAGTCTTTTTTGCGGCGCAGGGCGACCTCGACCGGGTCGTCCATGGTGACGACTTCGGAAGCCGCCACGATCTCAATGCGATCGCGCGCCACGTTGCGGTGCTCGGCGAGCGCCGCTTCGATGGCGTCGGGAAGCCCGACCAACAATAGCCGGGTGTCCGGAAATTGCCGGGCGAACTCGATCGCAGCCGGAATCGTGACGGGCAGACCGAAGTCTCCGCCCATACAGTCTATGGCGATGCGTATCACGGGTGCCAGGTATCAGCGCTCAGCCGAAATGGTCCGAGTACGAGTTCGGCCCGGGGGCCTTATTCGTCGGCCTTGGTCTTCAGGACCTTGCGGCCACGATAGAAGCCGTTGGGGCTGATGTGGTGACGCAGGTGCGTTTCACCGGTGTTGGGTTCGATGGCGGTCGACGGGGCCACCAGAAAATCGTGCGAACGGTGCATACCGCGCTTGGAGGGGGACTTCTTGTTTTGTTGAACGGCCATGATGACTCCTAGAAACGGGGCGCATTGTACGCGATGCGGCCCGATGTTGATCTCAATCTTTGTGCTTCAGTTGTTCCAGCACCGCAAACGGCGACGGACGCTTGACAGCGGGCTCCTCTTCAGGAGCTTCGCTGGCCTTGGCCTGCGCGCCCGGGCATACATCATGCTTGGGCACATACGGAATGCTCAGAATGAGCTCATCTTCGATCTGGGCCAACAGATCAAAATGATGCGAACCCACCACCTTTTCAGGCAGGTGGGCCACAGAATCCCTTCCTACGCCTTCGTCGCCCTCGTCGTCGTCATCGTCGCCGTGATCGGCAAAGGAATGATCGTCGTCGAGGTCGTCTTCGGATTTGACCAGTTGCAGCACGACTTCGCTGTCCACCGGATAGGCAAACGGCACATTGCACCGCTGGCACATCACCACCGGATTGGCCCGCACATGCAGGCGCAAAAGCGGCTGACCCAACAGCAAGCCGGTCTTGCCTTCTTCGCCTTGCACGGACCAGGTCACAAGCCCGGCTTCGCCCAGCGGTTGCTCGGGCAAGCCGTCAACCACGCGGCCAAGCCGCACCAAGGCGATGGCGCCCTGCGCGCTCTTGCCCAGTCGAGCAAAGGCAAAGGCGTCGATGCGCTTTACACCGGTTTCCACGGGCGCGGCTTCCAGAACTTTGTCCGCCGGTGCTGCATTCACACCAGCACCGGCCGATCCGTCCGCGCGGCGACCCAAGTCGCCAGGCTTTCCCTTCGGTGTCATGTTGATGTTCCTGCAAAAATGCCGCAAAACGTTAGATAATACTGTGACTTACGTATTACCGTCAAATGCCGCATGCCCTCAAAGCCTAGCCTGATCCTCGCGTCCAGCTCGCGATACCGCAAAGAACTGTTGTCGCGCCTGCGCCTGCCCTTCACCGCGATTTCCCCCGATGTAGACGAAACGCCACAATCCGGCGAAACCCCTGAGGCGCTGGCGCTGCGACTGTCCGTTGCCAAGGCGATGGCGGTGGCCGCCAGCCACCCGGGCAGCATCGTGATCGGCTCTGACCAGGTGGCGACCGTGGATGGCACCCCGATCGGCAAACCGGGCGACTTCGCGCGGGCACAGGCGCAACTGCGCGCCCTGTCGGGCCGGATGGTGGAATTTCACAGTGCGCTTGCCGTGACCGATGGCGCCCGGGTGGCAAAGGCCGACGTCATTACCCGCTGCCGGTTCCGCCAGTTGTCCGACCATGCCATCGACGCCTATCTGCGGGCCGAGGAACCTTACGATACCGCAGGCAGCGCCAAGGCGGAAAGCCTGGGCATTGCCCTGATGGAAAGCATCCAGAGCGACGATCCCACCGCCATCATAGGCCTGCCGCTGATCGAACTGACGCGCATGCTGGCCACTTTCGGACTGGATCCGCTCGACGCCCCGGGAGCGCCCACATGACCGGCGCCCTGCACCTGATTCCCGTCAGCCTGGGCGAAGCCCCGCCCGAGCGCTGGCTGCCCGCCGACGTGCGCGCGCTGGCCGGCCGGCTGGACACGTATATCGCCGAGAACGCCAAGACGGCGCGGGCCTTTCTGAAGCTTGTCGGAACCACCCGGCCGCTGCAGGAAATCACCATCCACACCCTGACCGACAAGGCTGATGCCGCGCAGATCAAGGCATGGCTCGAGCCGGCCAGGCGCGGCGCGGAAATCGGGCTGGTTTCCGAGGCGGGCTGCCCGGCCGTCGCCGACCCCGGCGCCAAGGTCGTGGACGCGGCCCATCGCCTGGGGATCCCCGTCAAGCCTTGGGTGGGACCCTCTTCCATCCTGCTGGGCCTCATGGCCAGCGGCCTGGACGGGCAGCGCTTCGCCTTTCATGGCTACGCGCCCGTGGACCCCGGCGAACGCGCCAAGCAATTGCGCGCCTGGGAGCAGCACTCTGCCCGCCACAACCAGACGCAGCTCCTGATCGAAACGCCCTACCGCAACGCCGCGATGTTCGCCACGCTGATCGCCACCCTGAAGGGCGACACCAAGCTCTGCGTGGCGCGCTCGATGACGACGGCGGATGAATGGGTGGTCACGCACACGGTGGCCGACTGGAAGAAGCTGCCCGCGCCCCAGCTGGACAAGCTGCCCACGCTGTTCCTGTACCTGGCCCGCTGACCATGATCCGCCTTTCCTGCACGCTGCTTGCCGCGGCGCTCCTGGCGGGCTGCGCCGCGCGCGGCCCCGCCGGCCTTGATCTGGACACTTCCATCACCGCCGCCAGCCAGAGCAGCCGGGTGCGGTCCGTGGTCGTGCACTACACCACGGTCGACGATGCCGAGTCGCTGCGACTGCTGTCCAAGGGCAAAGTCAGCGCCCACTACCTGATCGACCTGGACGGTCGCGCGTACCGGCTGGTCGACGAAAACCGCGCCGCGTGGCACGCCGGGGCCAGCTCCTGGTACGGCAACATCGCGATGAACAGCACGTCCATTGGCATCGAGATCGTCAATCCCGGCTGGACCGAGGGCAGCAACGGCGAGCGCGTCTGGCATCCCTATGACAGCCGCCAGGTCCGGGCGCTGACCATCCTGTTGCGCGACATCGTCCAACGGCACAACATCGCCCCGGAAAACGTGGTGGGCCACAGCGATATCGCGCCGCAACGCAAGGTGGACCCCGGCCCCCTCTTTCCCTGGAAGCCGCTGGCGGATGCGGGGATAGGACGCTGGTTCAACGAGGCCGGCGCGGCCGAGCACCTGGCGCGCCTGCAGACTGAGGGCGTTCCGGATATCGCGTGGTTTCAGAAGCAGCTTCAGCGGATAGGCTACGCCTGCCCCCAGGACGGCGTGCTGGACCGCGCCACGATCAACACGTTGGCCGCCTTCCAGATGCACTACCGCCCTACCCTGCACGACGGCCAGCCCGACGCCGAAACCGCCGCCATCATGCTGGCCATCCTGTAGCCTCGCCGCTGCCCTACGCCCGCCGCCGCCACCAGGCGGCGAGGCGCCACCCCAGCAGCGCCGCCAACACGGCGGCGTAGATCGCCGGCTCTGTCAGGTCATTCTTGCCGGCCTTGTGCCACCAGTAGTGCAAGATCGCCAGCAGGCCGATCGCGTAGATGGCCCGATGCAGCGTCTGCCAGCGTTTTCCCAGCCGGCGCATCGCCCACTGCGTCGACGTTGCAGCCAGGGCCGACATCAACACGAAGGCCGAAAATCCCACCATGATGAAGGGACGTTCGGCGATGTCACGCACCATTGCAGCCGGATCGAAGCCACGATCCCACCACACCCAGGCCATGAAATGGAGCGCGGCGTAGAAGAATGCGAACAGCCCGCACATGCGCCGCACGCGCACCAGCGCGGGCTGGCCCGTCAATCGCCGCAGCGGCGTGATCGCCAGCGTGACCAGCAAGCAGACCAGCGCCCAGGTCCCCGAGGATCGGGTCAGGAATTCCACCGGATTGGCAGTGAGCCCATTGTTCACGCCCAGCCATATCCAGCGGGCGAAGGGCGCGATGCCCAGCAGAAACAGCAGCGGCTTGAAGCGCCCGACGGTGCGGGCCGATAGCTGCGCCTTCGGGTAAGCCGAAGCCGGGGCCGCGCGGGGCGTCACAGACATGGAGACGCCCTCAGTAATTGGCCTTCAGGTCCATGCCCTGATAGAGCGATGCCACCTGGTCGCCATAGCCGTTGAACATCAAGGTCTTGCGCTTGGGACTGAAGAGGCCGTCCTCGCCGATGCGCCGCTCGGTGGCCTGGCTCCAGCGAGGATGCGCGACGTTGGGGTTCACATTGGCGTAGAAGCCGTATTCTTGGGGCGCGGACTTCACCCAAGAGGTCACTGGCGGCTTTTCCACCAGCCGGATCTTCACGAGCGACTTGCCGGACTTGAAACCGTATTTCCAGGGCACGGCCAACCGCAGCGGCGCACCATTCTGGTTGGGCAGCACGCGCCCGTAGACCCCGAAGACCAGCATCGCCAGCGGGTGCATGGCCTCGTCCAGACGCAGCCCCTCCACGTAGGGCCAGTCCAGGATGGCCGTACGCACGCCGGGCATGTTTTCCCGCTGCACGGCAGTGACGAACTCGACATACTTGGCGTTGCCGGTCGGCTCCACCTGCTTGAGCACTTCGGACAGGGAATAACCCACCCACGGAATGACCATCGACCAGCCTTCGACGCAGCGCAGGCGATAGACACGGTCTTCCATTGGCGCGAGCTTGAGCAGATCTTCGATGGTGAAGGTGCGGGGCTTGCTGACCTCGCCCTCGACGCTGACGGTCCATGGCTGCGTCTGCAACTTGCCGGCATTTTTTGCCGGATCACCCTTATCTACGCCGAACTCGTAGTAATTGTTGTAGGACGTGACATCCGACAGCGACGTCTGCTTGTCCATGACGCTGAACGCGGGGCTGGGCTTGCCGGACAGCGCACCGGCCTCCTGGGCATGCGCGGCGCGCGTCGCCCAGCCGGATAACCCGACAGCCGCCGCGGCGCCGGCCCGCAGCATCAGGTCGCGGCGGGATCGCCACACCGCCTCGGAGGTGATCTCGGAAGGGAGAACGTCGTCGGGTTTGCGTATCAGCATCGTAATCTCCGGTATGGCAGCGCGCCTTGCGCGCGCCCCGCATCAATCATGGACGAAGGACGGGACCAAGTTATTCCACGGCGCCGGCCTGCAACATGAAACACCCACGCAATACAGGCGGCGCACCTTCCGGATAGACCTGCCTGCCGGGCGGACGTTCCTGCCGCCCCTTGCTTGCAACCGGCTAGCCGCGTGCGACAACGCGCGGCATCAGCCATTCACGCATCAGCGGCACCGAGTCGAGCACGGCTTGGGGGGCACACCCCTGAAGCTCTTTCAAGGTATGCGCGCCATAGGTAACGCCCAGACCGTGCACGCCAGCGTTGCAGGCCATCTGCAGATCGTGCGAGGTATCGCCCACCATGATGACCCCCGACGGATCCACGTCCAGCTCCTGCATCAATTCGTGCAACATGGCCGGATGCGGCTTGCTGAAGGTCTCGTCGGCGGTGCGGGTGGCGTCAAAAAGGGGGCCCAGGCCGGTGGCGGCCAGCGCGCGCGTGAGACCGACGCGGCTTTTGCCCGTCGCGACCGCCAGCCGCACGTTCTGGTTGGCCAGGTCGGTCAGCAACTCGTTGATGCCCTCGAACAGGCGCAATTCGGGATCGCGCAGCAGGTAGTGCGTGCGATAGCGTTCAAGGAAGCGCGGCAACATGGCCTGCGTCAATTCGGGGACGGCACGTCGCAATGCGCTTTCGAGGGAGAGGCCGATGACCCAGCTGGCCTCGGAGGCGGACGGCACCGCCAGCTCAAGGTCGCGGCACGCGCCCTGGATGGCGGCCACGATGCTGTGCGTGGAATCCATCAGGGTGCCATCCCAGTCAAAGACGACCAGCGAATACGACATATCAGGCAGACTCCAGTGATTTCAGTATGTTCCGGCAAGCAGGCGGCAGCTCGGCGGTCAGTGTCATGACCTCGCCCGTCAGGGGGTGAGGAAGGGTGAGGCTGTGGGCATGCAGGAACATGCGATTGAAGCCTTGGCGCGCAAATTGCGCCCGCACGTCGTCACTGCCGTATTTGTCGTCGCCGACGATGGGAAAGCCGCTTGCGGCCAGATGCACGCGGATCTGGTGCGTGCGCCCGGTGCGCAGCTCGGCGTCGACCAGACTGTAACCGCCAAAACGTTGCTTGAGCGTGACGATGGTGTGCGCCGTCTGCCCGTCCGGGTCCACCTTGACGCGGCGCTCGCCGGACTGCGTGGTCCATTTGGACAAGGACAGCTTGATGTGCTGGCGATCGTTCACCCAGTCGCCCTCGACCAGCGCGAAGTAATGCTTGTCGCTCCGGCCCTCGCGCAGCATGGCGTGCAGGGCCAAGAGCGCGCTGCGCTTCTTGGCGACCATCAGCAGCCCGGAGGTCTCGCGGTCCAGCCGGTGCACCAATTCCAGGAACTTTGCCTGGGGTCGGGCCGCGCGCAATTGCTCGATCACACCGAACGACACGCCGCTGCCCCCGTGGACCGCCACGCCGGCGGGCTTGTCCACCACCAGCATCGCATCGTCTTCAAACACGATGGGGAATTCGGCCGCGGGCACGGGCCGGGGCTTGCCGGGGTCGGGCAGGCGCAAGGGCGGAATGCGGACCACATCGCCTTCTTGCACCCGGTAATCGACCTGGATGCGTCCCTTGTTGACGCGCACTTCGCCGCCCCGGATGGCCTTGTAGATATGCGTCTTGGGCACCCCCTTGCACAGCCGCATGAGGAAGTTGTCCAGGCGCTGGCCGGCGTGCTCGGCGCCCACTTCGACCATGCGGACGACGGGGGCTGCTTTAGAGGCGGATACAGGGGAGGAAGTTTCTTTGCGCATTGCGGAAAGCGACATATAATCGGGACAGCCTAAAGGGGCTGAACAAGCCGCCTGGCGTAGAGATGCAACCAACACGCAACTCCGTCGAGCGCGCGGGCCGCCATTGTACTGCCTGCTCATTCAACCCCTGGGTCTCTTGGTCGCCGGCGCAACCGAGCCCTGTGGAATAGTGGTGTGGCATTCATCTTGCCCGCTTTTCCGGCAGGTCCGTTGCATGCCGCAAGCGGCTCTGAAGCACTGCAAGAATCGTCGCATATTTAAAGCACCAGCTGCGTGTAGGCAACCAATCCGACCGCAGCTGCCGTTCCCCAGCACAACTCCGTCAAACCACATTCAGTGAAGCTGACCCTCCTGCTGAAAGAACCCCGTGCCCCACGGCACGACGTGCCCGCCTGACCCGCGGCGGATACGCCTGGGCGCCGCCCAGGTACGGTCCGCATCTTCTTGCCCGCTTCAGCCGCAGCCCGAGTGGCCCGAGGTCACGCGCCGATATCGGCGCGTCATGACAACGGAGAAACCCTCTCATGAAGCGCATGCTGTTTAATGCGACGCATCAGGAAGAATTACGCGTCGCTATCGTCGATGGGCAAAAACTCATCGACCTTGACATCGAGACTGCCGGCCGCGAACAGCGCAAAGGCAACATCTACAAAGGTGTCATTACCCGGATCGAACCCGGCCTCGAAGCTTGCTTCGTCAACTACGGCGAGGACCGCCACGGCTTTCTGCCCTTCAAGGAAGTTGCCCGCAGCTTCTTCAAGGAAGGCGTCGATGTCCGCACCGCCCGTATCCAGGACGCCCTGCGCGAAGGCCAGGAACTGATCGTCCAGGTCGAAAAGGAAGAACGCGGCAACAAGGGCGCTGCCCTGACCACGTTCATCTCGCTGGCCGGCCGCTACCTGGTCCTGATGCCCAATAACCCCCGCGGCGGTGGTGTTTCGCGCCGCGTCGAGGGCGAGGATCGCCAGGAACTGCGCGACACGATGGAGCAGCTTGATCTGCCCCAGGGCATGAGCATCATCGCCCGCACCGCAGGCATCGGCCGCAACGTCGAGGAACTGCAATGGGACCTGTCCTATCTGCTGCAGCTCTGGACCGCCATCGACGGCGCCGCGCGCGACAACTCCGCGCCCATCCTGATCTACCTCGAATCCAGCCTGGTCATCCGCGCGATCCGCGATTACTTCTCGCCGGAAATCGGCGAGATCCTGATCGATACCGACGAGATCGCCGACCAGGCCACCGCCTTCATGAGCGTGGTGATGCCGGACAACGTCCAGCGCGTCAAACGCTACCGTGACGACATCCCCCTCTTCTCGCGCTTCCAGATCGAACACCAGATCGAGACGGCCTACTCGCGCACCGTGCAACTGCCCTCGGGCGGCGCCATCGTCATTGACCACACCGAAGCGCTGGTGTCCGTCGACGTGAACTCGGCCCGCTCGACCCGCGGCGCCGACATCGAGGAAACCGCGCTGCGCACCAACTCGGAAGCGGCAGACGAAGTGGCCCGCCAGTTGCGCCTGCGCGACCTGGGCGGCCTGATCGTCATCGACTTCATCGACATGGAAGACAGCAAGAACCAGCGCGCCGTCGAACAGCGCCTGCGTGATGCCCTCCATTTCGACCGTGCCCGCGTCCAGATGGGCAAGATCTCGCGCTTTGGCCTGATGGAACTGTCTCGCCAGCGCCTGCGCCCCGCCCTGAACGAAGGCTCGCACATCACCTGCCCGCGCTGCAACGGCACCGGCGTGATCCGCGACGCCGAGTCCAGCGCCCTGCACGTGCTGCGCCTGCTGCAGGAAGAAGCCATGAAGGAGAACACCGCGGCGGTCCACGCCCAGGTGCCCGTCGACGTGGCCACCTACCTGCTGAACGAAAAGCGCGCCGACATCACCAAGATGGAAGCCCGCCTGAAGGTCAATCTGATGCTGATCCCCAACAAGCATCTGGAAACGCCGCACCACCACATCGAGCGCCTGCGCCACGACGACCCCCGCCTGGAAGAAGTGAAGACCAGCTTCGAACTGGTGGAAGCGCCGGCCACGGATGCGCCCTGGCAGCCCCGCGAAAGCGAAATCAAGTCGCGCCCGGAAGCCCTGGTCAAGGGCATCACGCCCTCGCAGCCCGCTCCCGTCTCCACGCCCGCAGCGCCGGCCGCGGCACCTGCCGCGCCCGCAGCAGGCGCCGGTCTGGGCGGTCTGTTCAAGCGGTTGGTCGGCTGGCTGACCGGCGGCTCCGAGCCCGCCAAGCCCGCGCCTGCCGCCGCCGAGGAAACCGCCAAGCGCGCCGCCCCGGCCCGTGGCAAGGGCCGTAACGGCCATGACGGCCAGGACCGCCGCGGTGAACGCCACGGCTCCGACCGCAACCGCAATCGCCGCGGCGAAGGCCGTGGCGAAGGCGCCGAGGCCACCGAAGGCGGCCGTCACCACGTGCGTGGCAATCGCCGCTCGGACGCCGAGCGCGGCGAACGCAACAATCGTGGCGAAGGCCGCGGCGAGCGCGACACGCCGGCCGCCACCCAGGCAGCCCTGGCGTCCGCCCGTCCTGAACAAACCCCTGAGCTCAATGGCGAGGACACCGGCGCAGGCCGCAACCGCCGTCGTGGCCGTGGCCGCAACCGCCGCGAGGAAGGCCAGGCCGACGCGCCGATGAGCGAACAGGAAAGCATGGTCGCCGCGCTGGCCCAGACGGTCGCCACCGCGCTGCCCGACACCAAGTCGGATGCCAAGCCTGCCGCCGAAGCTGCCATGGACACCGCTGACGCCGACGATCTGTCCGCCGAAGCGATCCCGGGCGTTGAAGGCGCCGAAGGCGCGGCCGATCCGGAGCGCAAGCGCCGCCGCCGCCGCAGCCGCCGTGGCCGCCGCAGCCAGGACGAAGCTGGCTTGGCCGGCAGCGACGAGCAGCAGGAAGACGGCGCCGAAGACGCTGGCGAGCAGCTGGCCGAAGGCGTTGACGCCCAAGCCGCCGAGCCGGTTCAAACCGCAGCCGCCGAGGCAGCGCCCGCCCCGGCCCAGCAGGTTCAAGCGCCGGCCCAGCCCGTGCAGACCGCCGCGCAGCCCGAGCAAGCCCCGGCCGAACCGGTTCAAGCGCCCAAGGCTGAACCTGTCCAGGCCGCCGCTGAGCCCGCCGTTGAGCGCGCGGCTGAGCCCGCGATCGAGCCCCTGACCCAAGCCGCGGCTGAACCCGTCGCGCAACCGGTCCAGACGGCTCCCGAAGCGACTCCGCCGGTCGCCGTGCAACCCGCAAGCGAGGCTTCGGTCCCCGCCGCGCCGGTGCAGGCGCCGGTGGAAGCGCCCGCCGTCGAACCGGTCGTCCCGGCCCCGGCAGCTGCGCCCGCCCCCGCACCCGTCGCGCCGGCCCCCGCGCCGGTGGCTCCGGCCAGCGCGCAGCAGCCCATCGTGGTGCCCGCCGCTGCCCCCGCCGCCAAGGCGCAGGCCTTGCACGACGTGGTCAACGCCGCTGGCCTGAAGTGGGTGGAAACCGATCCGGAACGCCACGCACAGACGCAGCAACGCATTGCCGCCTCGTATGCGCCGGTCCGCCTGGGCCGCGAGCGCAAGCCCGTGCCCCCCGTCTCGAACGAGCCGCTGGTTCAGGTCGAAACGCGCCACTAAGCCGCTGGACCGCCAGGCCCCCAGGGCCTGGCCCTGAGAAGCACAACACCCCGCACACCGGAAACGGTCTGCGGGGTGTTTTTTTACCTTAAGCGACGTCAGTCGCTTGCCGAATGGCGCGCCTGCGGATCGAGGGCGCGGCCCGCTTCCTCCACAAAGGCTTCCGCCAGGGCCGAATGCGGCATGTGACGCGCCCACAGAATGCCCATCCGGCGCAGCGGCGCTCGGCCGGGCAGCAGCACACGCTTGACGCGGCGGCTGTCGAGCCAATCCGGCGCCCAATCCGGCACCAGCGACACGCCCAGCCCCTCCGAGACCATGCAGGCAATGCCCATCAGGCCGTCGACCTCCAGCCGCTCGCGGGGCGCAATGCCATGCTGGCGCAGATACTGGTCGGCCAGCCGCCCGCCCCAGACATTGCGGTCGTAGCGGATGAAGGGTTGCGTGCGCATCAGCTCGTGCGCGTCGTTGCCCGGCGTGTCGGGCGGGGCGAGCACGACCAACGGCTCCTCGGTGACCTGCTTCCAGGCGTAGCCCTTGGACAGGTTGAATTGCGGCTTGACGATGAACGCCGCATCCAGGTCTGCGTTGATGACGCGGTGGTACAGATGGTTGGACGTGCCGGGTTCCATGAAGACCGCCAGCTTGGGCATGCGCCGGTACAGCCTGGCCAGCACGATGGGCATGATGCCGGTCAAGGCCGACGCCGAGACGCCCAGGCGCAGCTCGCCGAGCGGCGCGTCGTCCGCGGCGCTGGCCCGCAGGTCGCGCACCTCGCGCAGCACGCTACGGGCGCGCTCAAGCACCTTCAGGCCGGCTTCGGTCGCCTTGACGCTGCGGCCGACACGCTTGATCAGCGTGGCGCCCAGCTCTTCTTCCAGCGTGCGCACGCGCGCCGCGATGGCGGCGGGGGTCAGGTCCAGCCGCCGCGCGGCCTCAGCGAGCGAGCCGCTCTCGATGACCGACACAAAGCTCTGCACATAGCGCGTATCCAAAGTCTCCCCCTGTTTTGACGTGTGGCGCGACGGCGGCAAACCACAACAATTTTATGGATTGAAGCCATTAAACAGCAGATGTTCGCCGGACAGATAAATGCCAGAATCGGAAATCGCAGCCGCGCGACCGCGGCGCGCTTTTTCCATCCTTCCAATAACGAGTAGAGACATGACGACCCCTGCCCGCATTCCCGGCGTTTTTTCTCCTGTCCTGACGCCGTTCGACGAGCGCTACCGCCCGGCACTGGGGCGTTACGTGAAGCACTGCCGCTGGCTGCGCGAACAGTCCGTCGGACTGGCCATCTTCGGCACCAACTCCGAGGCCAACTCGCTGTCGCTGGAAGAGAAGCACACGCTGCTGGACGCGCTGCTCGAAGCGGGGGTGGAACCGTCGGCGCTGATGCCGGGCACGGGCGCCTGCGCGCTGCCCGATGCCATTTCGCTGACGCAGCATGCCGTGCGCAGCGGCAGCATGGGTGTGCTGGTCCTGCCGCCCTTTTATTACAAAGGGGTCAGCGACGAAGGCCTTTTCCGCTACTACGCCGAGCTGATCGAGGGCGTGGGCGACGACAAGCTGCGCATGTACCTCTATCACATCCCGCCCGTGAGCCAGGTGCCCCTGAGCCTGGCCCTCATCGAGCGTCTGCTCGATCGTTATCCCGGCATCGTCGCCGGCGTGAAGGACAGCGGCGGCGATTGGGCCAACACTGCCGCGATGATCGAGCGCTTTTCGCCCCGCGGATTCCAGGTCTATGCGGGCAGCGAGGCATTCCTGTTGCAGACCCTGCGCGCGGGCGGCGTGGGCTGCATCACGGCCACGGGCAACGTCAATCCTGGTCCGATCGTGGCGCTCCAGCAGCGCTGGCAAGAGGCGGATGCCGACGAGCGCCAGGCGGGCCTGAACGCCACGCGCCACGTGTTCCAGCAGTTTCCGATGATTCCCGCCATGAAGGCGGCCATCGCCTGGAAGTCCGGCGATGCGGCGTGGGCCACGGTAAGGCCGCCGCTGGTGGAACTGAATGCGTCGCAGACAGAGGGGCTGAAGGCCGCGTTGCAGGCAAACGGGTTTGAGATGCCGGGCGCCGCCGCGCTGTCCGACGCCTGAGCGTTTCTGCACCACACGCAAAGGGTCAACACGCGGACGGTCCCAAACGCGGACGGTCAAAATGCGCTGACCGTCCGCGGCGCCGCCGTCTTGCGAGGCGGTCAGCTCACCACGCCGATGTTCCAGGGCACGAATTCGTGGTCCCCCAGTCCCAGCAATTCGCTCTTGCTGCGGTCGCCGGAGGCCACCCGCAGGATTTCCTCGAAGATCCGCTGCGCCACCTCTTGCAGGGTTGCCGTGCCGTCCAGGATGTCGCCGCAGTTGACGTCCATGTCTTCGGTCAGCCGGTCGAACATCGGCGTATTGGTGGCCAGCTTGATCGAGGGCACCGGCTTGGCGCCGAACATCGAGCCGCGGCCGGTCGTAAAGCAGATGATGTTGGCGCCGCCCGCGATCTGCCCCGTTGCCGACACAGGATCGAACCCCGGCGTGTCCATGAACACCATGCCCGGCTGCCGGACAGGTTCCGCGTAGCGGTAGACCTCCATCAGCGCCGTGGTGCCGCCCTTCATCGACGAGCCCAACGATTTTTCAAAGATGTTGGCCAGGCCGCCCATCTGGTTGCCCGGACTGACCTTGCCGTTGATCTGCACGTCGCGCCCCGGCGAATACTCTTCCTTCCACCAGCGGATGCGCTGCACCAGCTTCTCGCCGACTTCGCGGTTGCGCGCCCGTGACGTCAGCGTATGCTCGACGCCATAGATTTCCGGCGTCTCCGACAGGATGGCAGTGCCGCCATGCCGCACCAGGATATCCATGGCCGCGCCCAGCGCCGGATTGGCGGTGATCGACGAAAAGCCATCCGATCCGCCGCATTGCAGGCCGATCTTCAGGTGCCGCGCCGGCACCGGCTCGCGTCGCACGTCGTTCGCGGCCGGCAGCATCGCCTTCACCGCGGCGACGCCGGCCTCGATCGTTTTTCGGGTGCCGCCCGTCTCCTGCATGATGAAGGTCTGCAGCCGCGCGCCCGCCTCCAGGCCCTGATCCTTGAGCAAGGCATCGAGCTGATTGCGTTCGCACCCCAGGCCGACGATCAGCACGCCCGCAAAATTTGCATGACAGGCGTATCCGCCCATCGTGCGCCGCAAGAGATCCATCGGCTCGCCGGACATCTCCATGCCACAGCCCATGCCGTGACTCAACGCCACCACGCCGTCCACGTTGGGATAGGCGTCCATGACATCCTGTGTGAACGCGGCCGCAATCCGATGCACCACTGTGGCCGAACAGTTCACCGTGGCAAGAATGCCGATGTAGTTGCGCGTGCCCACCTGTCCGTTGGCGCGCACGATGCCCTGGAATTGCGCCTGCTCCGATTCGGGCAGGATTTGCGTCGGGACGTAGTCCCGCGCGTGGGCATAGTCGCGGTCGAATTCCTTGAAATCCATGTTGTGCGAATGCACGTACGTGCCCGCCGGGATGTCAGTGGCGGCAAAGCCGATGCAGACGTTGTATTTCAGGATGGGTTCGCCCGCGCGCAGATCGCGCGCCGCGATCTTGTGGCCGGCGGGCACCTGGCTGCGGCTGACAAGGTTTTCGGAGGGCACGGCAGTGCCGATGCCGATGGGCACGCGCGCCACCACGACGTTGTCTGCGGAATGCAGCCGGATGACGGGGCCGGCGGCGCGTTTTTCGGTGAAGTCGATCATGTCATTGTCTCGGGTGAATGAATGGGAGCCGCCGGTGAACGGCTCCCGCTGACGCCCGCCCAGGGGCGCCAGCACGTGGTGACCGCGTTATTCCGGCTTGATGCCGATGTCGCGGATCAGCACCGACCAGCGCGGCAGTTCGGCGCCCACGAATTGGCTGAAGGCCGCCGAGTCGCTGCCCACCACCGTGAACCCCTGCTCGCTCAGCTTGGCCTGCATGTCCTGTTGCGCCAGCGCGGTGCGGATGGAATTGGACAGCTTCTCGATCACCGGCTTGGGCGTCTTGGCCGGCGCGAACACGCCATACCAGGTCGACACCTCGAAGTCCTTGAAGCCCGATTCGGCCAGCGTGGGAATCTGCGGCGCCTTGGGATCGCGCTTCAGGCTGGTGATCGCCAGCGGACGCACCTTGCCCGAGGCGATGTGCGGCAGCGCCACCGGCAGGTTCGCAAACATGTAGGGCACGTGTCCGCCCAGCACGTCGGCGATCGCCGCCGATTCGCCCTTGTAGGGCACGTGCGTGACCTTGGTGCCGACCCGGTGCGCGTACAACTCACCCGCGATGTGTTGCGGGCCGCCCTGGCCGGAGGATGCATAACTGAGCGCGCCGTTGCCCGCCTTGCGGATGTGCTCGGTCAGCTCGCCGACGCTTTTCACATCGATCATCGCGGGGTTGACCACGAGGATGAGGGGCATCGTCACGATCTGCGATACCGGTTCGAAATCAGTCTCGGGTTTGAACGGCAGCGTGGGGAACAGGGACGGCGCCACGACCATGGTGGATTGCGATCCCAGGAACAGCGAGTAGCCATCGGCGGGCGAGCGGGCCACGTTGTCGGCCGCGATCGTGCCCGTGGCGCCGGCGCGGTTTTCCACCACCACCTGCTGACCCAGGCTGTCGGCCATCTTGGCGCCCACCAGCCGCGCCACGATATCGGCGCCGCCACCCGGCGCGAAGCCGACGACCATGCGCAGGGGCTTGGCGGGAAATTCGTCGGCCAGCACGGCGCCCGGGGCGGCGGCCAGCGACAGGACAAGACCGGCGGCGCCGGCAATGCGCGCCAAGCGGCGCGCCTTCGTACAGGGGTATTTCATCTGCGTCTCCGTGTGCCGCCTGCCGGGCCCTGCCCCGATCACGCATGCAGCGGCGGATCGAAACCTCCCACGACGGCTCGTTGTGGTTTTGGGTGTTGCCAGGGCATTCTGGCCATTGCACTCAACACCAACAAGTACGTGAACACGCAGTCAAACGAAAATTTTTTTGTGGTTTTAGAGGTTGCCCCAGGATGACCGGCGGCCCAGGCGACGCACAAAAAAAACCACCCGTGAACGGGTGGTTTTCAAGATCTGCGCCCGGAACGTTCCGGCAGGCGGGAATGCTCAGGACGTCACGATGCGATCAGAACTGGTACGTGTAGGTGAGTTGCACCACGTCCAGGCCCGGGTTCGGGCGCTTGATGCTGGCATTCGAGAAGTGCGAATAGCGCACGCCGATGCGGTTGTTCGGCGTGAGCAGGAAGCCAACGCCGACGTGGTCGCCGAACTGGAAGGCCGTGCTGATGTTTTCGTCGGCGAAGCGCGTGCTGGAGAACAGCGTGGCGCCGATACCCGCTTCGATGTAGAAGCGTTCGCCGGTCCACCAGCGGAACATGGGGATGGCGCTGAACTGCCACACATGGCCGGGCGAACGCGAACCGTCAGCCTGCCAGTACGAGGCGCCGAATTCCGGCGTCAGGTCCAGCCGGCCCCAGTTGCCGCCGAATTGATAGGTCCAGAGCGAGGCAGTTTCGTAGTTCAGGGTCAGGCGCTTGTAGTGATCGCCGATGCCGTAGTGCAGGCTGACGCCGCCCTGCGTGCCCTCGGACGACTGGGCGCTGGCAAAGGTGGCAACGCCTGCCAGGGCCAGGCCGGCAAGGCGCGTCAGCATTTTCTTCTTCGTCGACTGCATGGGATTAACTCCATCTATTTCTGGACTAACGGGGAACATTAGCAAAATCCGGACCAACCCGCCTTACGCATGTCGCAATATGGCAACAAACGGATATGAAAAAGACTGTTCCGGACCACGCGTAATTCAAGCTTGGGATTTTGCGCTAGGCCGCCTTAGCAAGTGGCGTGCCCGGGCTTTGACGCTGAGCGCAAAAACAAAAATGCCGCCCGAAGCACGAAGCTGCTGGCGGCATTTTCCGAAGCCGGCGCGGCCGTCATGCGGCAGCCCGGCGCCGGCAGCATTGTCAGGCAGTAACCACGTCGGCCGGTTGATTGGTCAGCAGCGCCAGCAGGCGGGCAATTTCTTCGCGAAGCTGGCGGCGATCCACGACCATGTCGATGGCGCCCTTTTGCAGCAGGAATTCCGCGCGCTGGAAGCCTTCCGGCAGCTTTTCCCGCACGGTCTGTTCGATCACGCGCGGGCCGGCAAAGCCGATCAGGGCCTTGGGTTCGGCAATGACGACGTCACCCATGAACGCAAAGCTGGCCGACACACCGCCCATCGTGGGATCGGTCAGGACGCTGATGAACGGCAGGCCGGCGGCCGACAGACGGGTCAGCATGGCGTTCGTCTTGGCCATCTGCATGAGCGACAGCAGGCTTTCCTGCATGCGCGCGCCGCCCGAAGCGGCCACGCAGATGAACGGCGTCTTGTTGTCCAGGGCTGCCTGCGCGCCGCGCGCAAAGCGCTCGCCCACCACCGAGCCCATCGAGCCGCCCATGAATTCGAATTCAAAGCAGGCCAGCGTGGCAGGCACGCCGCGGATCGAGCCGCTCATGACCACCAGCGCGTCGGATTCGCCCGTGGCCTTGACGGCCTCTTGCAGGCGCTCGGGATACTTGCGCGTGTCCTTGAACTTCAGGGTGTCGACCGAACGCGTGGTCTGGCCGATTTCGACGCGGCCTTCCATGTCGAGCAGCGAATCGATCCGGGCGCGAGCCCCGATCCGCATGTGGTGGTCGCACTTGGGGCAGACGTGAAGGTTGGCTGCCAGGTCTTCGCTATACAGCACCGATTCGCACGACGGGCATTTCACCCACAGGCCTTCGGGAACGCGGCGGGCGCCGCTGTCGCTGGTTTTGTTGATGCGAGGCGGCAGGAGTTTATCGATCCAGCTCATTGAGTATTCATCCCGTTTGAGATCGCGACCCGGCCGCTCAGGCCGACGCGTTCTCTCGTTTTACTTGATCCAGCGCCTGCCGGATGGTGCGCAGCCAACCGCTGGCGGCGGCGACTGCGGCGTCGGTTTGCTGGGCAGCCGGTGCGTTGGCGACCGCCTGCTCCATGGTTTCAATCAGTTTGCTGCCAATGACCACGGCGTCGGCCGATCGGGCCACGCGCTGGGCGCTTTCGGCATCGCGGATGCCGAATCCCACGCCGACCGGAATGTCGCGCACGTGGCGGCGAATCAGGGCCACGCGGTCGGCGACGTCGTCGGTGTTCAGCGAACCCGCGCCCGTCACGCCCTTGAGCGACACGTAATACACGTAGCCGCGCGCCACCGTGGCGACGGCCTTGATGCGTTCTTCGGTGGACGTGGGCGCCAAAAGGAAGATGGGCGCAATGCCGTGCTCACCCAGGGTGGCAGCGAACTCGATGACTTCCTCGGGCGGATAGTCCACGACCAGCACGCCGTCCACGCCGGCCTGCGCGGCGCGGCTGGCGAATTCCGCCTGCCCCATGCGTTCGATGGGATTGGCGTAGCCCATCAGCACCACCGGCGTCGCGGTGTCGCGCTGGCGGAAATCTGCCACCAGTTCGAGCACGCGGGCCAGGCCCACGCCCTGCGCGATGGCGCGGTCGGCGGCGCGTTGGATGACGGGGCCATCGGCCATGGGATCCGAGAACGGCACGCCCAGTTCGATGACGTCGGCGCCGGCATCCACCAGCGCGTGCATCAGCGGCACGGTGGCGCCGGGGGAAGGATCGCCGGCGGCGATGTAGGGAATCAGGGCCGCGGCGCGGCCGGACTCTGCGGTGCGCGCGAAAGCCGCGGCAATGCGATCAGTGCGGGTTGTCATGTTCAGAGCTCGATGCCGGCGCGTTCGGCGACGGTGTGCATGTCCTTGTCGCCGCGGCCCGACAGATTGACCAGGATCACGGCGTCGCGCGGCAGCGTGGCCGCCATTTTGACGGCTTGCGCGATGGCGTGCGATGACTCCAGCGCGGGCATGATGCCTTCGATGCGGCAGCAATCGTGAAAAGCCTTCAGGGCTTCCTCGTCGGTGATGCCGACGTATTCGGCGCGGCCCGAATCCTTGAGCCACGCGTGTTCCGGGCCGACGCCCGGGTAGTCCAGGCCGGCGGAGACGGAATGCGTTTCCTGGACCTGGCCGTCCGCGTTCTGCATGACGTAGGTGCGGTTGCCGTGCAGCACGCCCACCTGGCCCGCGGCCAGCGATGCGGCGTGCTTGCCGCTGTCCATGCCCTCGCCCGCCGCTTCGACGCCGATCAGGCGCACTTCTTCGTGGGGGATGTAGGGATGGAAGATGCCCATGGCGTTGGAGCCGCCGCCCACCGACGCCACGACGTAGTCGGGCTGGCGGCCGATGGCCTCGGGCATCTGCGTCAGGCATTCGTTGCCGATGACGGTCTGGAAATCGCGCACCATGCGGGGATAGGGGTCGGGACCCGCCACCGTGCCGATGATGTAGAACGTGTTTTCGATGTTGGTGACCCAGTCGCGCATGGCTTCGTTCAGCGCGTCCTTCAGGGTGCGCGAACCGGAAGTCACGGGCACCACGGTCGCGCCCAAGAGCTTCATGCGGTAGACGTTGGAGGCCTGGCGGCGGACGTCTTCGCTGCCCATGTAGACCACGCATTCCATGCCGTAGCGGGCCGCGACGGTGGCGGTGGCCACGCCGTGCTGGCCCGCGCCGGTTTCGGCGATGACGCGTGGCTTGCCCATGCGCTTGGCCAGCAGCGCCTGGCCGATGCAGTTGTTGATCTTGTGCGCGCCGGTGTGGTTCAGGTCTTCGCGCTTGAACCAGATCTGGGCGCCGCCGACCAGCTCGGACCAGCGCCGGGCGTGGTAGACGGGGCTGGGCCGGCCCACGAAATGCTTGAGTTCGTAGTTGAACTCTTCCAGGAAGGCGGGATCGACCCGATAACGGTCATAGGACGCGCGCAGTTCATCGAGCGCGTGCATCAGCGTTTCCGCCACGAAAACACCGCCATAAGGCCCGAAATGGCCCTTGGCATCCGGAAAGTCGTAAGGTTTCACCAAAGCATCTCCCCCGGCATCGCGGCAGGCCACTGCCGGCCGCAAATCCGGTTTGCAACCCGTCATTTTACCTGACGCGGACGGCACCGGCGTGCCGCCCGCCCCCGGGCGCCCCGCTCGTCAGAGCGACTGCCCCATGCGGCGCAGGAAGGTTTCGCACGCGGCAAGCTGGTCCAGCGCCACGTATTCGTTGGGCTTGTGGGCCTGTTCGATGTGGCCGGGGCCGCAGACCACCGTGGGAATGCCGATCCCCTGGAAAAGCCCCGCCTCGGTGCCGTAGGCCACCTTGCGCGTGGCGCGGTCTTCGGTCAGGGCGCGCACGAGCTGGGTGATGGCGGCTTCTTCCGAGGCTTCCAGGGCGGGCGCGGCGGCGCCGGTCTCGATTTCGATGCTGGCGCCGTCGAATTCGGCCTTCATCTTCGGCAGCAGCTCTTCGCGCACGTATTTTTCGACTTCGGCCTGGATGTCGTCGGGACGCATGCCCGGCAGGTTGCGGAATTCGTAGGTGAATTCGCACAGTTCGGGAATGGTGTTGACCGCGATGCCGCCCCGGATCTGGTTGGTGGTCATCGTGGAGAACGGCACGTCGTAGAACTGATCGTAGGGGCCGTTGGCCTTGAAGCTGTCCGCGAGATCGCGGATGCGGCAGATCAGGCGGGCGGCGTATTCGATGGCGTTGCAGCCGCGCGGCGTGAGCGACGAGTGGGCCGCCTTGCCGTGGACCTTGCAACGGAAAAGATTGATCCCCTTGTGGGCCACCACGACCTGCATGCCGGTGGGTTCGCCCACGACGCAGCCCTCGGGGCGGATGCCGCGTTCGTGCAGGTCGGCCAGCATGTACGGCGCGCCCGCGCAGCCGACTTCCTCGTCGTAGGAGAACGCCAGGTGGATGGGCTTCTTGCGCGGCATGGCCATGAATTCCGGCACCAGGGCCAGGGATCCGGCAATGAAGCCCTTCATGTCGCAGCTGCCGCGGCCATAGAGCAGACCGTCTTTTTCGACGAGTTTGAACGGGTCCGTGCTCCAGTCCTGGCCGTCCACGGGCACCACGTCGGTGTGGCCCGACAGGACGATGCCGCCCTGCTGGTTGCCGTCTTGCGCCGGCAGCGTGGCAAAGAGGTTGGCCTTGGTGCGCTCGGGGTTGTGCGCCAGCCATGCCTCGACGCCCTGGCCCTTGAGCCAGTCACGGACGGTTTCGATCAGGGCAAGATTGGAATTGCGGCTGGTGGTGTCAAAGCCAACCAGCGTTTCCAGCCAGGTGCGCGCGTTCATGTCACTACTCTCGTGGGGAAAAGACGCAGTGTAAAGCCAGGCAGCGGCCGCGTCTCGGCCCCTTGCGGACGATTGCCGGGACGGCCGGGGCGGCACCGCCTAGAATGTCGGCCGGATTTTAAAAAGCCCCCAAGGAGATCCCGTGCAGCACAAAGCAGTCCCCACACGCAACATCGTGGCAGCGGTAATCGGCAACGCCCTCGAATGGTATGACTTCCTGGTGTTCGCGTTCATGACGCCGATCATCGCCAAATTGTTCTTTCCCACGGACCCCAGCGTCCCCGGCAGCGAACTGAACGCCATCCTTATGACCACCGCCATCTTCGGCGTCGGGTTCTTCATGCGCCCGGTGGGCGGCATCATCCTGGGCCTGTACGGCGACCGCAAGGGCCGCAAGGCCGCCATGGTGCTGGTGACCTCGCTGATGGCCGTGTCCATCGCGCTGATCACGGTGGCGCCCACCTACCACGCGGCCGGCATCCTGGCGCCGATCTTCATCCTCATCGCTCGTCTGCTGCAAGGCTTCTCGGCCGGCGGCGAGTTCGGCACGTCGACGGCGCTGCTGATCGAAATGGCGCCCAACGGCAAGCGCGGCTTCTACGGCTCGTGGCAGATGGCGGGCCAGATGCTGGCGCTGCTGATTGGCGCGGCCTGCGGCACGCTGATCACCGAGTTCTTCACCGAGCAGCAGATCGCCGACTGGGCATGGCGCCTGCCGTTTGCCTTCGGCCTGGTGATCGTGCCGATCGCCATCTATATCCGCCGCAACGTCGACGAAACGGACGCCTTCAAGCAAATGAAGGAAGCCGACCGCCAGGCCGCCGAGCGCGGTGAGGTCAAGCGCCTGTCGCTGGGTCAGATGCTGCGCACCCACACGCGCGAGACGCTTATCGGCGTGGGCCTGGTGGTGACGGCCACGGTGTCCATCTACATCACCTTCACGTATCTGGTCACCTATTCGACCAAGGTGCTGATGCTGCCGCTGAACCAGACCTTCCTGGTGCAGATGGCGGGCGCGGCGCTGATGGTGGTGTTGACCCCGTTCATGGGCGCCTGGTCCGACCGCATCGGCCGCCGTCCGCTCGTGATCGGCTCGCTGATCGGTTACCTGATCGTGCTGTACCCGCTGTACTTCTGGCTGTCGGACGCGCCGTCGATCGGCCGCCTGCTGACCGTGCAGGTCGTGGTCTGCATTTTCGTGTCGGCGTTCTTTGGTGTGTTCAGCACGGTGATGGCCGAGCTGTTCCCGGCGCGCGTGCGTTCGGTGGGCCTGTCGCTGGCCTATAACGTGGCCGTGATGATCTTTGGCGGGTTCGCGCAGTTCATCGTGACCTGGCTCATCAAGACCACCGGCTCGCCCATGGCGCCCGCCTACTACGTGATGTTTGGTGTGGCCCTGGGCCTGGTTGCCGCGTTCTACATGCGTGATCGCGCGCATGAAGACCTGGAGCACTGAGGCCTGAACCGCCCCCGCCCCGCGTTGTTCAGCGCGCGGGGCAATCTCCGGCAGCGGCGCCGCTGCCGGACACCCCTCTAGCGGCGCGTCGCCGACGACACGCCTGGCACTTCGGCCAGCGCATCGAGCGCGCGCGACAGCGATTCGCCGCCGCGCACTTCCACCGTGAACACCATGTGGGCCAGCGACTGCTTGCTCTGCGTGTTCACGCCCACCACGTTAAGGCGCAGGCGCGCAAACACTTCGGACAGGTCGCGCAAGAGGCCCGACCGGTCGTGCGCGCGCACGCTGATGTCGACCGGATAGAAGGTATCGGCGGTTTCGCCCCACGCCACCTCGATGACGCGTTCGGGCTCGCGTGCGGCCAGCGCCAGGTAGCTGTGGCAGTCGCGGCGGTGGATGGACACGCCGCGACCGCGCGTCACGAATCCGGAGATCGCATCCGGCGGCGCGGGACGGCAGCAGCGGGCAAGCTGCGTCAACAGCGACCCCACCCCGACCACCAGCACGCCGCTCTTGCCGCTTTTCTCGGCGCTGCCCGCGCTGGCGTGGCGCAGCGCGGCCGGCGTGGGCTCGGCCGCGGGCGCCGGCTGCTGGAACACCGCATCGATCTGGCGCAGGCTGAATTCTTCCTTGGCCGCGGCAACGTACAGGTCGTCGGCGCGGGCAAAGCCCAGGTTCTGGGCCAGCTGTTCCAGATTGATGGCCGTCTTGCCCAGACGCTGCAGTTCCTTTTCGACGAGCGCCTGGCCCTGCGTGATGCGCTGCTGCAGTTCAATGGCGTTGAACCACATGCGCACCTTGGCGCGTGCGCGGGGGCTGGCCAGAAAGCCCAGCTGCGGATTGAGCCAGTCGCGCGACGGGCCGCCGGACTTGGCGGAGATGATCTCCACGGTCTGCCCGGTGGACAGATGCGTCTGCAGCGGCACCATCTGCCCATCGACGCGCGCGCCCCGGCAGCGATGACCCAGGTCGGTATGCAGGTGGTAGGCAAAATCCACCGGCGTGGCGCCGGCGGGCAGCTCGATCACGCGCGCCTGGGGCGTCAGCACATAGATGCGCTCGTCGGTATGCGCGGGCGCCGCCACCGCGCCGCGGCTCTTGCCCGCGGCGGCCCTGCCCGAGGCGGGCTTGGCCGGTTCGGGCGGCGTGTCCGCGCCGCCCTCGACTTCGCTGTTCCAGGCCAGCAACTGGCGCATCCACGCAAGCTGCCGGTCGTATTCGCTGGAGGCGGCCACCTGGCCGCCCTTGGCGCCCGCTTCCTTGTAGCGCCAGTGCGCGGCCATCCCGTATTCGGCGAACTGATGCATCTCGCGCGTGCGGATCTGCACTTCGAAGGGGCGGCCATCGTCATCGGTGACCACCGTGTGCAGGGACCGGTAGCCGTTGGGCTTGGGCCGCGAGATGTAGTCGTCGAATTCCTCGGACAGCGGCGTCCACATCTCGTGCACCATGCCCAGCGCCGTGTAGCACGCGCGCACGTCGTCGACGATGACGCGCAGCGCCCGCAGGTCGTACATCTGCGAGAAGTCCAGGCGCTTGACGCGCATCTTGTTCCAGATGCTGTAGATGTGCTTGGGCCGGCCGCTGACCTCGGCCTGGATGCCGCTTTTGGCCAGGGCTTGTTGCAGGCGAGCGATGGCGCCGGCGATGAAGGCCTCGCGCTCGACCCGCTTTTCTTCCAGCAGGCGGGCGATGTGCTTGTACTTTTCGGGCTCAAGAAAGCGGAAGGACAGGTCTTCCATTTCCCATTTGATCTGCCAGATGCCCAGCCGGTTGGCCAGCGGCGCGTACAGGTCCAGGGTCTCGCGGGCAAAGTCGGGCGAGCACGGGGCCTTGGTTTCGGCGTGCCAGCGCAGCGTGCGCAGCCGCGATGCCAGCCGCATCAGCACGATGCGCAGGTCGGCGGCCATGGCCAGCAGCATCTTGCGCTGCATTTCCTTTTGCGAGCCGCTTACCGCGGCGACATCGCTGGCCTGGCGGGCGACCACGCCCAGGCGCAGCAGGGCGTAGGCGCCCTGCACCAGCCGCGCGACCTCCGTGCCAAAGGCAGCGGCGATGGGGTCGTTTCGCAGGGACGGCGCGGGGGCCATCAGGTCGGTGGGCAGCGCGGCCAGGAGCGCGGCGGTGCGCGTGGCCGCGTCGGTGTGCATGGCCGCCAGGATACGGACCACGCCGGCGCCGTGGCCGGCCAAGGGCTCGCCCGTGAGGGCGTTCTGGCCGTGGAAACGCGGCTCGGCCCAGGCGACGGCCCGGTCCAGCAACGTCAGGCCATCGGCATCCAGGCCCGCCCCGGCTTCCTGCCGCCAGGAAGCGTCGAATGGCGAAGGCGCATCGGGAACAGGCGGGGCGGACATGACGGGCGTAGCACAGGTATCTGGTTGAATATCCCGACACTCTACACTAGGGTTCAATCACCCTGAACACCCTGCCGCATCCCGGCATATGGAAGGAACCAAAGCTTATGTTGCGCTGGCTGAAGGGGCGCGGCGCCCGCCCGTCCGAGGTCGCCGAAATGCAGGCCCGCATCCCGCCCGAACTGTGGCGGCAGGTGCTGGACACCTATCCGTTTCTGGCCGTGCTGACGCAGGACGAAGCCGCCCAGCTGCAGTCGCGCGCCGCGTGGCTGCTCGCCAGCAAGACCATCAACGGCGCGCAGGGACTGGAGGTCTCGGACTTCATGCGGCTATCCATCGCCGCGCAGGCCTGCCTGCCCATCCTGAACCTCACGCCCGAGCTGTACGAAGGCTGGGACGAGATCATCGTGTATCCCGCCAGCTTCCGCATTCCGCGCTCGCGTCAGGACGAGGACGGCGTGGTCCACGAGTACATCGAGGACGCCGCGGGCGAAGCCTGGGAAGGCGGGCCGCTGGTCCTGTCCTGGGAGGACACGCAGTTGTCCGAAGGCGGCTTTAACGTGGTCATCCACGAATTTGCCCACAAGCTGGACCTGCGCTCGGGTTTCGCGGACGGCATGCCGTCGTTGTCGGCGCACCCCGAGATCCAGCCGCGCTCGTGGCGCCAGGTGCTGGACGACAGCCTGGACCGCTTCATTGCGGCGGTCGACGCCGTGGAGGCGGCGATCCCGCGCGACGTGGACCCCGAGAGCGAGGAAGCGGACGCCTGGTACGGGCAGCTGCCGATGGATCCCTACGCGGCCACGGACGAAGGCGAGTTCTTTGCCGTCAGTTCGGAGCACTTCTTCGTGGATCCCCATCCCATGCAGCAGGCCTTGCCCGAGTGGTATGCGATGCTGCGGGCGTATTACCGGCAGGACCCGGCGGAGCGGTACGCATGAAGGAATTGCTGATCGTCTGGCATTCGCGCACGGGTGCGGCACAGCAGATGGCGCGCGCCGCCGCGCGCGGGGCCACTGAAGCGGCGGCCGCGCTGGAGCAGCCGGACGATCTGCGCGTTACGTTGATGCGCGCGCAGGATGCCGGCGACGACGCTCTGCTGGCCAGCCACGGGTTCCTTTTCTGCGCCCCCGAAAACCTCGCCAGCCTGAGCGGCGAGATGAAGGAGTTCTTTGATCGCAACTACTACGCGGTGCTGGACCTCCTGCAGGGACTGCCCTACGCGGCAATGATCAGCGCGGGCAGCGACGGCGCGGGCGCCGCCCGGCAGGTCGAACGCATCTGCACCGGCTGGCGGCTGACCCCGGTCGCGCCCGCCGTCATCGTGAACCTGGGCGCCCAGACCGCCGCGCAGATCCTGGCGCCCAAGACCGTGCCGCCGGCGGATCTGGCGCGTTGCGAGGAACTGGGCGGTCTGCTGGCGGGCATCATGCTGATGGGCGCGTAACGCGGCGGGGGTAGCTGACATCCAAGCAAAGAAAAAGCCCTCGGCGTTGGCCAGAGGGCTTTTCTGGGTGCCGGACGAGGCCGGCATTCAGACTGCGTGCCTCACAGGGCGGCCGTCACCACGATCTCGACCTTGTAGTCGGGGTTGGCGAGGCGGGCCTCGACGGTGGCGCGGGGGGGCGAGTTGCCGTCGGCAACCCATGCGTCCCAGGCCTTGTTCATGCCGTCGAATTCCTTCATGTTGGCCACGTAGATCTGGGCCATCAGGATCTTGGTCTTGTCGGTGCCGGCTTCGGCCAGCAGACGGTCGATCGTGGCGAGCACTTGCTCGGTCTGGCCCGTGATGTCCAGCGTGGCATCGTCCGGCACCTGGCCCGCCAGGTAGGCAACGCCGTTGTACACGGCCATGTCCGACAGGCGCTTGGTCACGTGAAAGCGCTTGATGCTGCTCATGAGAATTCCCCTAGAGTCGAGTGGTTTGGTTGGAACTGTGTAACGCTGCCCGCGCGCGACGCCGGGGCGTCGTCAGGCAGGCGGCAACTGGAAAACCTGGCGCAGATAGGCCAGGTAGGCGGGATCGTCGCACATCGTCTTTTCGGGCGCATCCGACACCTTGGCCACCGGCTGGCCATTGCAGCGGACCATCTTCATGACGATCTGCAGCGGCTCGTGGCCCAGGTCGTTGGTGAGATTGGTGCCGATGCCGAACGACACCTTGCAGCGGCCCGAGAACTGGCGCGCCAGCTCGATGGCGCGCGGGAAGGTCAGCGCATCCGAGAACACCAGCGTCTTGGCGCGCGGATCGACGCGGTTCTTGCGGTAGTGCTCGAGCAGACGCTCGCCCCAGATGAAGGGATCGCCGGAATCGTGGCGCGCGCCGTCAAAAAGCTTGCAGAAATACATGTCGAAGTCGCGCAGGAACGCATCCATGCCGTAGACGTCCGACAGCGCGATGCCGAGGTCGCCGCGGTACTCCTTGGCCCAGACCTCCAGCGCGAACACCTGCGAATCGCGCAGCCGCGGACCGAGCGCCTGGCAGGCCTGCAGATATTCGTGGCCCATGGTGCCCAGCGGCAGCACGTCGTGTTCCTTGGCAAGCAGCACGTTGCTGGTGCCCGCAAAGTGCGGACCCATCTCGGCTTTCATGGTGGAGACGATTTCTTCGTGCCAGGCCTTGGAGAAGCGGCGCCGCGTGCCGTATTCGGCCACGCGGAAATCCGCCAGCGCGGGATCGTCCAGCACCAGGTGCATCTTGGACTGCAGGCGCTTGCGGCCCTCTTCCCAGTCCGGATGCTTGCGGGTGTTTCGGAAATAGACCTCGTTGACGATGGCCAGCACGGGGATCTCGAACAGGATCGTGTGCAGCCACGGCCCCTTGACCTCGATGCTGATTTCGCCGGGGCCTTCGCCTTCGCTGATGTGAATGCAGCGCTCCGGCATGTGGAACAAACCGAGGAAATCAACGAAGTCGCTTTTGATAAAGCGCAAGCTGCCGAGATATTTAAGCTCGTCTTCCGTGAAGCGCAACTGACATAGCTGATGCACTTCGTCGCGGATTTCATCCAGATAGGGGCGCAAATCCACGCCTTGCGTCCGGCATTTGTACCGGTACTCGACCTGGGCAGCCGGGAAGTGATGCAGCACCACTTGCATCATGCTGAATTTATACAGGTCGGTGTCGAGCAGCGAAGTAATAATCATGATTGCGCGTTTCGTTTCGCGACACCATAGCATGAAGCAGCGGGCCTTCGACACGATGGGCCACGCTGTCAATACGGGTATTGCCGGCACATCGGCGCGGCATTGGGTAAAATCCGCCCATTAAGACACATCTGCCGCCGATCCCCGGAGTACCTGAATGACCCACGTAGTCACCGAAAACTGTATCAAGTGCAAGTACACCGATTGCGTCGACGTGTGCCCGGTGGACTGTTTTCGTGAGGGTCCGAACTTCCTCGTGATCGACCCCGACGAATGCATCGATTGCGCGGTCTGCATCCCCGAATGCCCGGCCAACGCGATCTACGCCGAAGAAGACGTGCCGCAGGACCAACTCAATTTCATCGCGCTGAACGCCGAACTCTCCCCGGAATTCGCCAGCATCAGCCGCGCCAAGAAGCCCCTGCCCGACGCCGACGAATGGAACGGCAAGCAGGACAAGCTGCAATACCTGGAAAAGTAATCCACGGGCGCCGGCCGCACGCCGGACCGGCGCTTTCCGTGCGATGTCCCGATGACCGACGACTCCAAATACACGCGCCAGACCATCACCAGCGTCCACACCTGGGTGCCGGACAAACTGTTCTCCGTGCGCGTGACGCGGGACGAGGCCTTCACGTTCGTGCCAGGCCAGTTCGCCCGGGTGGGTCTGCCCGGCGCTGAAGACCCTGACGGCGCGCCCACGATCTGGCGCGCCTATTCCATGGTCTCGGCCCCGCATGAGCCCTGGCTGGAGTTCTATTCCATCGTTGTCCCTGACGGGCTGTTCAGTCCGCGCATGGCGCGTCTGCAGCCCGGCGATGCGCTTTACGTCGAAAAGGCCCCCTACGGCTTTCTGACGCTGGAGCGCTTTGCGCCCGGCGGCGACCTGTGGCTGCTGGCCTCGGGCACCGGTCTGTCGGCCTACCTGTCCATCCTGCGCGACCCGGCCGTCTGGCGCGCTTACCGCCGCATCGTCCTGGTGCACGGCGTGCGCACCGCGGCCGAACTGGCCTATCGCGACGAAATTGAGTCCTGGCGCCGCGATCCGGCCCTGGCCGAGATGTTTGCCGCCGACCCCGGCAAGCTCGTCTACCTGCCCATCGCCACGCGCGAAGCCATGCCCGGCATGCCGCAAGCGCGCATCACCACGCTGATCGCCGATGGCCGCCTTGAGCAGCTGGCCGGCCAGCCGCTGGATCCCGAAACCGCCAAGGTCATGCTCTGCGGCAACCCCGCCATGCTGGCCGAGGCACGAAAATTGCTGGGTGATCGGGGATTCAAGCCGGGACGCCGCGGCATTCCGGGCAACCTGGCAGTAGAAAACTACTGGTGATCCCGCACTGCATGGCGTAGTGCATAAATCCACCTTTTGGCGTCACCGCAAGGCATGAACGCGGCCCTAAACTGGTGCGAAACACATGACGGGTCGCTTTTTAGCAACAAAATCAGGCACTTTGCCTGACATTCTTCAGTCTGATTGGAAATATCGTTACGCCTCGGAGCAATAATCGGGGCACACGCTCGACCCAGAAGGACTTCCCCGAAATGCTGTACCAATTGCACGAAATGCAGCGCGCCTTCCTGACTCCGTTCGCTGCATTCACGGACGCCGGTTCTCAGCTGTTCTCCAGCCCCTACAGCCCGCTCGCCTATACCCCGATTTCGCGCCAGATGGCCGCCGGGTATGAGCTGATGACCCGTATCGGCAAGGAATACCAGAAGCCCGCCTGGAATCTTCCCACCACCCAGATCGGCGGCAAGTCCGTGCGCGTGATCGAAGCCGTGGCCATGGACAAGCCGTTCTGCCGCCTGGTGCACTTCCAGCGCGACGTGCGCCTGGCTGGCAAGAACGATCCCAAGGTGCTGCTGGTGGCCCCGCTTTCCGGGCACCACGCCACCCTGCTGCGCGACACCGTGCGCGCCCTGCTGCCCAACCACGACCTCTATGTGACCGACTGGGTCGACGCGCGCATGGTGCCGCTGTCGGCCGGGCCGTTCCATCTGAACGACTACGTGCGCTACGTGCAGGACTTCATCCGCCACCTGGGCCCGGACGTGCACGTCATTTCCGTGTGCCAGCCCACGGTGCCGGTGCTGGCCGCCGTGTCCCTGATGGCGTCCGCCAACGATCCCTGCCAGCCGCGCAGCATGGTGATGATGGGCGGTCCCATCGACCCGCGCCAGTCGCCCACGCAGGTCAACCGCCTGGCCACGACCAAGCCCTATGCCTGGTTCGAGAACCAGGTGATCCACCCCGTTCCGCCCCGCTATCCGGGGGCCGGCCGCCGGGTCTATCCGGGCTTCCTGCAACATGCGGGATTCATGGCCATGAATCCGGACCGCCACATGAAGTCGCATTACGACTTCTACCTGGACCTGCTGCGAGGCGACGACAGCGATGCCGAAGCGCACCGCCGGTTCTACGACGAATACAACGCGGTGCTGGACATGCCGGCCGAGTTCTACCTGGACACGATCCGCATGGTGTTCCAGGAGTTCGCGCTGCCCGGCGGCACCTGGGAAGTGGACGGCAAGCTGGTGCGCCCGGCCGACATCAAGGACGTGGCCCTGTTCACCATCGAAGGCGAACTGGACGACATTTCCGGCCAGGGCCAGACGCGCGCGGCCATCACGCTTTGCAAGAGCATTCCGGCCGACCGCAAGGCGCACTACACCGCGCCGAACTGCGGCCACTACGGCATTTTCTCGGGCCGCCGGTGGCGCGAAATGATCTGTCCTAAAATTGCCGAGTTCATCCGGCAATCGGCTTGAGGACGGCGCCGCGCCGTCCATCCGGCGGGGCACGGGCGTAAGCCCGGCGCCGCCTGCAGCCTGATCCGTATCCCCGGGGCCCGAGCGGCCCCTTTTCATTACTGGCTTTACATGTCCTGTCGCTCATTAGCCGACCGCGTTGACGCCTTGCTGCCTCAGACGCAATGCACCAAATGCGGTTACGACGGCTGCCGGCCCTATGCCGAGGCCATCGCCCAGGGCGCCGCGCCGATCAACCGCTGTCCGCCCGGCGGCGAGGACGGCGTCGCCGCCTTGTCCGCGCTGCTCGGCACGCCCCTGCTGCCGCTCGATCTGTCACGCGGGGAACCCGGCCCGCTGCTCGTCGCGCGCATCGACGAATCGCATTGCATCGGCTGTACGCTGTGCATCCAGGCCTGTCCGGTCGACGCCATCGTCGGCGCCAACAAGCACATGCACACCGTGCTGGACGATTGGTGCACCGGCTGCGACCTGTGCGTGGCGCCCTGTCCCGTCGACTGCATCGAGATGGTGCCGGCCGGGCGCGCATGGACCAGCGAGGACGCCGCCGTCAGCCGCGAGCGTCATCGCCGTCATCAGGCGCGCGCCGAGCGCCTGGCTGCCGACAACGCGCGCCTGATGGCACCAGAGATGCCCGAAGCGCCCGCGCCTGTGGCGCCCGCCGCCGAGGATGCGCAAAAGGAAGACCGCAAGCGCTCCGCCATCGAATCCGCGCTGGCCCGCGCCCGGGCCCGCCGCAATCCCACGCAGTCATGAACGCCGCCAAACGTCGAGAGATCTTCGCCCGCCTGAAGGCGGCCAACCCCACCCCCACCACCGAGCTGGAATACGCCACGCCGTTCCAGTTGCTGATCGCCGTGCTGCTGTCGGCACAGGCGACGGACAAGTCGGTCAACATCGCCACGCGCAAGTTCTTCCCGCAGTACGGCACGCCCGAAGCCCTCTTGGCGCTGGGCGAGGAAGGGCTTGCCGACTACATCAAGACCATCGGCCTGTTTCGCACCAAGGCCAAGAACGCGATCGCCACCTGCAAGATCCTGATCGAGCAGCACGGCGGCCAGGTGCCGCAAACGCGCGAGGCCCTGGAAGCCCTGCCCGGCGTCGGCCGCAAGACGGCCAACGTGGTGCTCAACACCGCGTTCGGACAGGCAGCCATGGCGGTGGACACGCATATATTCCGCGTTTCAAATCGCACCGGCATCGCGCCCGGAAAAAACGTGCTGGAAGTCGAGCAAAAACTCATGAAGTTCGTGCCCAGTGAATATCTGCTGGACGCGCATCACTGGCTTATCCTGCACGGCCGCTACGTTTGCGTGGCGCGCAAGCCGAAGTGCCCGCAATGCGGCATTTCCGACCTTTGCGAATTCAAGCAGAAAACGCCTGCCTGACACCTGCTCGCTGGTATTCACCTGCGATTATGCGAGCGGAAAACCGGGTTTTCCCTCGCCTATTGCCGCGTGACATCTTGATGACGATCAACGCGTAATTGCTGCAATGCATTTGCATATCGGGAGCCCATTCTCCCCATAAGCACACTGCATTGTCGGCATGCCGACAATTGGCCTTTCCGCAGTGCAAAACCTATGACAAACCCTCATGGAATTTTGATTGCGACGTCCGCATACTCGCCGGCAACTCATAAGAAAACTGAGCACGCAAACAGTTTTCCAACCCTGCGGGGGCCTGTCGCAATGACGCCGGGCGGAGACCATATAAATACAACGCTGGTGCAGCGAACATGGATGACACAATCCTGGAGACAAAAGGCCTCACCAAGGAGTTCCGCGGCTTTGTCGCGGTCAACGGGGTCGATTTGCGTATCAAGCGGGGCGAGATTCATGCCTTGATCGGGCCTAACGGCGCGGGCAAGACCACATGCTTCAACCTGCTGACCAAATTCCTCGCTCCCACGTCGGGCAGCATCAGGTTCAATGGCATCGACATCACCGGCGAGCGGCCCGCGCAGATCGCGCGGCGCGGCATCATCCGGTCGTTCCAGATCTCGGCGGTGTTCCCGCACCTGACCGTGCTCGAGAACGTGCGGATCGGCCTGCAGCGCAAGACCGGCCTGTCCTATCACTTCTGGCAAAGCGACAAGCGGCTCGCCTCCTTGAACGAGCCGGCGCGCGCGCTGCTTGAACAGGTGGACCTGGGCGGCTTTGCCGACGAGACCACAGTCAACCTGCCGTACGGCCGCAAGCGCGCGCTCGAGATCGCCACCACGCTGGCGATGGAGCCCGAGCTGATGCTGCTGGACGAACCCACCCAGGGCATGGGCCACGAAGACGTGGACCGCGTCACGCAATTGATCAAGCGCGTGAGCGCCGGGCGCACCATCCTCATGGTGGAACACAACATGAACGTCGTGTCCTCCATCGCCAACACCATCACCGTGCTGGCGCGCGGATCGGTGCTGGCCGAAGGTTCCTACGCCGAAGTCTCCCGCCATCCGGCCGTGATGCAGGCTTACATGGGCACGACCGACGGCGAACTTCAAGGAGCGCACGCATGAGCACCCCCGCACTCGAAATCTCGGGCTTGAACGCCTGGTACGGGGAATCGCATATCCTGCACGGCGTGGACATGCGCGTTGGACAAGGCGAGGTCGTCACGCTGCTGGGCCGCAATGGCGCCGGCCGCACCACGACGCTGCGCGCCATCCTGGGCCTGACCGGTTCGCGCAAGGGCTCGGTCCGCATCCATGGCACCGAGGCCATCGACCTGCCCACTTACAAGATTGCCCACCTGGGCGTGGGCTATTGCCCCGAGGAACGCGGCATCTTCGCCAGCCTGTCTTGCGAAGAGAACCTGCTGCTTCCGCCGGTCGTGGGCTCGCTTGGCGGCGGCATGTCGCTGGCCGAGATCTACGACATGTTCCCCAATCTGCAGGAACGCCGCAATTCCCCGGGCACGCGCCTGTCGGGCGGCGAACAGCAGATGCTGGCCGTGGCGCGCATCCTGCGCACCGGCGCAAACCTGCTGCTGCTCGATGAAATCTCCGAAGGCCTCGCGCCCGTCATCGTGCAGGCGCTGGCCCGCATGATCACGGCGCTCAAGCAGCGGGGCTACACCATCGTCATGGTGGAACAGAATTTCCGCTTCGCCGCGCCGCTGGCCGACCGCTTCTACGTCATGGAGCACGGCCAGATCGTCGAGCACTTCGAAGCTGCCGAACTTTCAGAAAAACAGGACACGCTCAACGAACTGTTGGGCGTCTAAAGCAACCTGTGTCATCCGCCGGAACCCCGGCAAACACCACACCGTAGGGAAGAGGAGTCATCCCATGAAGCTGCACACCATCACTGCTGCACTGGCCATGGCGGGCCTGGGATTCGCGGGGGCAACCGCCCACGCTCAAGGTATC
Organism: Achromobacter sp. SLBN-14; assembly: GCF_006715415.1. NCBI lineage: Bacteria > Pseudomonadati > Pseudomonadota > Betaproteobacteria > Burkholderiales > Alcaligenaceae > Achromobacter > Achromobacter sp. SLBN-14. The sequence continues at coordinate 1,008,963 of NZ_VFNE01000001.1, forward strand.
TCCGACGATGTCATCCGCATCGGATTCATCACCGACATGTCGGGCGTTTACTCCGACATCGACGGCAAGGCGGGCCTGGAAGCCGTGCGCATGGCGGTCGAGGACTTCGGCGGCACGGTCAACGGCAAGAAGATCGAAATCGTCTCCGCCGACCACCAGAACAAGGCCGACGTCGCTTCGGCCCGCGCCCGCGAATGGTTCGACCAGCAGAAGGTCGACGTCATCATCGCCGGCACCAACTCGGCCACCAGCCTGGCCATGGCGGCCGTGGCCGCTGAAAAGAAGAAGCCCTTCATCGCAGTCGGCGCCGGTTCGTCCGACCTGACCAACGCCCAATGTTCGCCTTACACCGTGCACTACGCCTACGACACCGTGGCGCTGGCGCGCGGCACCGGCTCGGCAGTGGTGAAGGACGGCGGCAAGAGCTGGTTCTTCCTGACTGCGGACTACGCGTTCGGCCACGCGCTGGAACGTGACACGATGGCGGTCGTCAAGGCCGCGGGCGGCGAAGTGAAGGGCCAGGTGCGCGCACCGCTAGGCGCTTCGGACTTCTCGTCGTTCCTGCTGCAGGCACAAGCCTCCAAGGCGCAGATCCTGGGCATGGCCAACGCCGGCGGCGACACGATCAACACGGTCAAGGCCGCCAACGAATTCGGCGTCACCAAGACGATGAAGCTGGCCGGCCTGCTGGTGTTCATCAACGACGTGCACTCGCTCGGCCTGGACGCCACCAAGGGCATGTACCTGACCGACGGCTGGTACTGGGATCAATCCGACGCCTCGCGCGCCTGGTCCAAGAAGTTCGAGTCCAAGGTCGGCCGCAAGCCGTCCATGCTGCAGGCGGGCGATTACTCGTCGGCGATGTTCTACCTGAACGCCGTCAAGGCCACCGGCTCGGATAACGGCGACGACGTGATGAAGTGGATGAAGTCGAACAAGGTGAACGACTTCTTCGCCCAGGGCGGCGTCGTGCGCGAGGACGGCCGAATGGTCCACGACATGTACCTGATGCAAGTGAAGACCCCGGCCGAATCCAAGGGCCCGTGGGACTACTACAAGGTGGTGGCGACGCTGCCTGGCGACGAGGTCTACACCAAGTTGTCCGAGTCCACCTGCAAGCTGGTCAAGAAATAAACCGGCGCATGTGATCCCGGAGGCGGTCCGGGCCGACAGCCCGGCCGCATCCTTCCTGACTAGCTCGCTTCCTTCCGTACCGCGCAGGACTTTCACACGATGACTGACATTTTCGGCATCCCCATACAGGCCTTGTTCGGCCAGCTGTTACTGGGCCTGGTCAACGGTTCCTTCTATGCAATGCTGTCGCTCGGACTCGCCGTCATCTTCGGGCTGCTCAACGTCATCAACTTCGCCCACGGCGCTCTGTACATGCTGGGCGCCTTCGTCGCATGGATGGGGCTGTCGTACTTTGGCCTGAATTACTGGATCATGCTGATCCTGGCGCCGCTGATCGTGGGCCTGTTCGGCATCATCATCGAAAAGCTGCTGCTCAAGCACCTTTACAAGCTCGACCACCTGTACGGGCTGCTGCTCACCTTCGGGCTGACGCTGCTGATCGAGGGGCTGTTCCGCAGCTTCTACGGCGTGTCGGGCCAGCCCTATCCCACGCCCGAGGCCCTGCGCGGCGCGACCAACCTGGGTTTCATGATCCTGCCGAACTACCGCGGCTGGGTCGTGGCGGCGTCGATCATCGTCTGCTTTGCCACGTGGTACGTCATTGAACGCACCCGCCTGGGCGCCCTGCTGCGCGCCGGCACCGAGAATCCGCGCCTCGTGGAATCCTTCGGCGTGAACGTGCCCCGCATGATCACGCTGACCTATGGGTTCGGCGTGGCGCTGGCGGGCTTTGCCGGGGTGCTGGCCGCACCGGTGCTGCAGATCTCGCCGCTGATGGGATCGAACCTCATCATCGTCGTGTTCGCGGTGGTCGTGATCGGCGGCATGGGCTCCATTCTTGGCGCCATCGTCACCGGGTTGGGCCTGGGCGTGATCGAAGGCCTGACCAAGGTGTTCTGGCCCGAAGCGTCCAGCACGGTCGTCTTCATCATCATGGCCATTGTTCTGTTGATCCGCCCGGCCGGGCTGTTCGGAAAAGAAAAATGAATCGTCAATTCCTGGGCTATGCGGTCTTGGCCATCGTGGTGGCCTTGCTTCCCTTCGCAGGCGTGTATCCGATCTTCGCCATGAAGGTCATGTGCTACGCCCTCTTCGCGTGCGCCTTCAACCTGCTGCTTGGCTTCACGGGGCTCTTGTCCTTCGGCCACGCCGCCTTTTTGGGCAGCGCGGCCTATGCGGCCGGGCACAGCATGAAGGTCTGGGGCCTGCCCACCGAGCTGGGCCTGCTGTTCGGCGTGGCCGTGGCGGCGCTGCTGGGCCTGGCCATGGGCGCGCTGGCCATCCGCCGCAGCGGCATCTACTTCGCCATGATCACGCTGGCGCTGTCGCAGATGGTGTTCTTCTTCTTCCTGCAGGCCAAGTTCACGGGTGGCGAGGACGGCCTGCAAAGCGTGCCGCGCGGCACGCTGTTCGGGCTGGTCGACCTGTCCAAGGACATCAACCTGTACTACCTGGTGATGGCCATCTTCATCATCGGCTACTTCATCATCTGGCGCACGGTGAACTCGCCCTTCGGGCAGGTGCTGCAGGCGCTGCGTGAAAACGAGCCGCGCGCCATCTCGCTGGGCTACGACGTCGACCGCTTCAAGCTGGTGGCCTTCGTGCTGTCGGCCGCCCTGGCGGGCCTGGCCGGCGCCACCAAGACGCTGGTGTTCGTGTCGGCCACGCTGTCGGACGCCACCTGGCAGATGTCCGGGCTGGTGATCCTGATGACGCTGATCGGCGGCCTGGGCACGCTGACCGGTCCGGTGCTGGGCGCGTTCATCGTGGTGCTGCTGGAGAACAAGGTGGGCGACTTCGGCCAGATGATGGCCAACCTGACCGGCGTCGAATGGTTCCTGCGCCTGGGCGAGTCCGTCACCATCGTGAGCGGCCTGATCTTCGTGGTCTGCGTGCTGGCGTTCCGGCGCGGCATCGTGGGCGAACTGGGCGCGCTCTTCAACCGCCGGCGCGCCGCCCGCGCGTGATCCGACTGATCGGTTGATTGACCCCCGGGGCCGCGCACAGCGGCCCCGTTGCATTGGGGCGCGCGGCAGCGCCCCGTACAATGGCAGGCACCCTACTACACAGGTGCCGACCATGCGCATCACGCATCTCGTTCCCGGCCTCGGCGCGCTCGCGCTGGCCGCCGCCCTGCTGTCCCCCGCCGCGGCCCAGGCCGCGCCCGCCGCCCCCGTTTGCGAAGTCGACCGGCCCGTCCGTTTCAGCGGACTGAACTGGGAGTCCAATCTTGTCCTGGCCGGCATCGAGCGCTTCGTGCTGGAACACGGCTACGGCTGCAAGACGTCTGTTGAAATCGGCGAAACCCTGCCCATGCTGGCCGCGCTGCAACGCGGCGACGTCGATGTCACGCCCGAGGTCTGGCCCGGCCAGATCGAAGGCGCCTGGAAGAAGGCGCTTGCCAGCGGCAAGGTGCTGGGCGTGGGCCACGTCTATGACGCCGGTGAAGGCTGGTACGTGCCGCGCTACACCGTCGAGCGGCACCCGGAGCTCAAGTCCGCCGCCGACCTGGCGCGCTTCAAGGAGGTGTTCGCCGACCCCGAAGACCCGGGCCGCGGCCGCATCTACGGATGCCCGGCCGGCTGGGCCTGCGGCACGCTGAACGACAACCTGCTGCGCGCGCTGAAACTGGACAAGGACTATTCGCTGTTCGCGCCCGGCTCCGGCGCCGCGCAGAAGGCCGCCATCGTGTCGGCCTACAAGCGCAAACGCGACATCGTCTTCTACTACTGGACGCCCACGTCGCTGGTTGGCGCGCTGGACCTGGTCAAGCTGGAACTGCCCGCGTTCGACCAGGCGGCCTATACCTGCATGACCGATCCCAAGTGCGCGGACCCCGTGCCCACGCAGTTCAAGCCCAATCCGGTCGTCACCGGCGTGAACGCCGATTTTGCCAAGCAGGCGCCGCGCGTGACCGAGTTCCTGTCCAAGCTGACGGTGCCCGACGAAGCCATCGACGCGACGCTGGGATGGCTGGAAAACGAGGACAAGGAGCCGGAGGACGCCGCGCGCTATTTCCTCAAGCAGTACGCGCCCGTCTGGCGGCAATGGATGCCCGCGGACGTTGCCGATCGCGTGCAGGCGGCACTGGCCAAGGAATAGCAGTCCGGCTCATGTATCCTGGCGATTCGGCGTTCTGGACCCGCTTCGCGCCCGATCGCCAACCCGATTCAAGCTAAGGATGACAATCATGGATGCCTTGTTCTGGCACAACGGTCACTGGACCACTGAAAACCCCAAACTGCTCGGCCCGGCCGACCACGCCTTCTGGATGGCCAGCATGGTCTTTGACGGCGCGCGCGCCTTCCGCGGCCTGACGCCCGACCTGGACCTGCACTGCCAGCGCGTCGTGCGCTCGGCCGAAAAGATGCTGATGAAGCCGCAGATGGCCTGGGAAGAAATCCAGGACCTGTGCCTGCAGGCCGTGGCGCGCTTCCCCGAAGGCTCGGAGCTCTACATCAAGCCCATGTTCTTCTGCGCCGACGGCTTCCTGCTGCCCGACGCCGACAAGACCCAGTTCGTGCTGCATGTGTTCAAGGTGCCGATGCCGGGCGACCAGGGCTTTTCCGCCTGCTTCTCCAGCTTCGCGCGTTCGTGGCCCAACATGGCGCCCACCGACGCCAAGGCCTCGTGCCTGTACCCCAACGGCCAGCGCGCCATCCGCGAAGCCGCCGAAAAGGGGTTCGACAACGCCATCATGCTGGACGGCGCGGGCAATCTGGCCGAGTTCGCCACCAGCAACCTGTGGCTGGCCAAGGACGGCGTCGTATCCACCCCGGTGGACAACGGCACGTTCCTGAACGGCATCACGCGCCGCCGCGTGCTGGCGCTGCTGAAGGCCGATGGCATCGAGGTCCAGGAACGCACCCTGACGCGCGCCGACGTCGAAGCTGCCGACGAAGTGTTTTCGTCGGGCAACTACGGCAAGGTGGTGCACGTAAACCGCGTCGAGGACCGTCCGCTGGAATACGGCCCGATCGCGCGCCGTGCGCACCAGCTGTACATGGAGTACGCGGAAAGCACGCGCCGCTGACAACGCAGCCGGAGGCCCGCGCGCACCCCGCGCGGGCCGTCAGGCAAATAACAGCAAGGCGGCGTACGCTGTGGGCTTCCGACCGTGAGGCCCGACCATGCAAAGCAGACGCACATTCCTGCGCCACGGCGCCACCCTGACCGGCGCCGCCGCCGCCCTGTCGCTGTTCCCCCCCGCGATCCGCCGCGCGCTGGCCATTCCGGCCAACCGCCGCACCGGCACGATCCGCGATGTCGAGCACATCGTGATCTTCATGCAGGAAAACCGTTCGTTCGATCACTATTTCGGCGGTCTGGCGGGCGTGCGCGGCTTTGGCGACCGTTTTCCCATCCCGGTGCCGGACAGCCCCGATGCCCGGCATCGCACCGTCTGGGCCCAGTACAACGACAAGCCGGATGAAGGCGCGCCGCGCACCGTCCTGCCGTACCGGCTGGATACGCGCGAAGCCTACGAGGCCATGCGCGTGGCGAGCACGCCGCACACCTGGTCCAACGCGCAGGACGCCTGGGACGCAGGCCGCATGGGCAACTGGCCCGCCGCCAAGAAGAATCATTCGATGGCCTACTACACGGAAGGCGACCTGCCCTTCCAGTACGCCATGGCCCGCGCCTTCACCGTCTGCGACGCCTACCATTGCTCGTTCACCGGCGGCACCAACACCAACCGCCTGTTCCTGTGGACCGGCACCAATGACGGCCTGGCGCGCGGCAATGGCCCGGCGATGGGCAATGTCTACAACAAGCTCACCGGCGGCGACCCGGCCGGGGCCTACACCTGGACGACCTATCCCGAACGGCTGGAACGGGCCGGCGTGAGCTGGCGCATCTACCAGAACATGGCGGACAACTACTCCCTCAATCCCACGGCGGGCTTCAAGGCCTACCGCGATGCGTACCAGGAACTGCCGGGCGCGCTGGCGGCGCTCAAGCACAAGGCGCTGGCCACGCGCGACCTGGACCTGCTGCGCCAGGATGTGCTGGACGGCACGCTGCCGCAGGTATCCTGGATTTGCGCCACCAAGGCGGGCTCGGAACATCCCAGCCCGTCCAGTCCCGCGCAGGGCGCCGACTACACGGCGCGTGTGCTCGACGCGCTGACCGCGAATCCCGCCGTGTGGAGCAAGACGGTGCTGCTGCTGATGTTCGACGAGAACGACGGCTTTTTCGACCACATGCCGCCCCCGGCGCCGCCATCTCGTCTTCCCTCCGGCGAAGTGGCCGGCGCCTCCACGGCCGACACCGCGGGCGAATATCACGAACATCTATCCGGCGTTGAAAAGGACGACACGCCGGCGCATCTGCATGGCGCCTATGGGCTCGGTCCGCGCGTGCCCATGTATGTGCTGTCGCCGTGGACCAAGGGCGGCTGGGTCAACTCGCAAGTGTTCGATCACACGTCGGTGCTGCGTTTCATCGAGCGGCGCTTCGGCGTGGCCGAGCCGAACATCTCGCCGTGGCGGCTGGCGGTCTGCGGCGATCTGACCAGCGTGTTCGATTTCGCGGCGCCCGACGACGGCGACAAGCTGCGGGACCTGCCCGCCACGGCCGAACGCGCGGCCCGCGCCGCCGCGTTGGACGGTACGGTCAAGCCGCCCGCCCCGCTTGACCCAGCCCCGGCCCGCCAACACGCCGGAACACGCCCGTCACGCACGCTTCCCTATGCGCTGCAGGCTCACGCCCGCGTCCAGGTCGATGGCGTCACCCTGCGGTTCGAAAACGTGGGCACGGCGGGCGCGGTGTTTCACGTCTACGACCGGCTGGACCTGGAGCGCGGGCCGCGCCGGTACACCGTGGAGGCCGGCAAGACACTCGACGGCACGTGGCCCGCCGCGCCAGACGGGCGCTATGACCTGTGGGTGCTGGGCCCCAACGGCTTTCACCGGCACTGCGCCGGGCGTATCGGGCAGCCGTCGCTGGCGGTCGTGGCGGCTTGCGACGGCGCGGGCGCGCGGCTGCGCGTGTCATTGCATAATCCGGACACCCGGCCGCGCGTCTACCGCATCGACGCCAATGCCTATGGATACCCCGGCGACACCGAAGCCGAGCTGGCTGCCGGCGAATCCCGCGAGCTTGCCTGGGAAATGTCACGCAGCGGCGGCTGGTACGACATCAGCGTGCGCGACATGCAGGATCCGTCCTTTCTGCGCCGCTTTGCGGGGCGCATCGAAACCGGCGCCGACTCGACATCGGATCCCGCGATGGGAGAGGAATTGATCGTGCGATGGACGCCCGTGCCGTGACGCCGCCCTCTGAAAAAGCGGCACCGCCGTGCCGTTCGTCGGCAAGCCCCGCCGTAAAAGAAAACGCCGGCCCCTCGCGGCAGCCGGCGTTCTGGTCTGGCGCGTGGCGTCAGGCCGCTTCGGCGCCCTTGCCCAGCCCCAGGTAGCTTTCGATAACCTTGGGGTCACCAGCCAGCTCGCGCGCCGGGCCATGCAGGATGACCTCGCCGGTTTCCAGCACGTAGCCGTAGTCGGCCACCTGGAGCGCCGCGCGGGCGTTCTGCTCGACCAGCAGGATCGCCACGCCGGTCTCGCGCAGGCGCGCAATGATGTGGAAGATCTCGCGCACGATACGCGGCGCAAGGCCCAGGCTGGGTTCGTCCAGCATCAGGAGCGTGGGCTTGGCCATGAGGGCACGGCCCACGGCCAGCATCTGGCGTTCGCCGCCCGACAAGGTGCCGGCCTGCTGGGCGCGGCGCTCGCGCAACCGCGGAAACAGGTCGAAGACTTCGTTCAGCGTGTCGCGCCAGCCGCTTTCGCGGGCGCGGTACCGGCGAAAGCCGCCGAGCAGCAGGTTGTCTTCCACGGACATGGTGCCGAAGAGTTCGCGGCGCTCGGGCACCAGCGACATGCCGGCCGCCACGCGGCGCTCGACCATCCAGCCCGACACATCCGCGCCGGCGTAATGCACGGCGCCGGCGGCGTGGCCGGTCTGCGGCAGCGAGCCCATGATGGCGTTGAGCATCGTGGACTTGCCGGCGCCGTTGGCGCCGATCACCGTGACGATGCTGCCAGCCGGCACGCTGAGGGAGGCGCCAGCCAGCGCGCCAACCTTGCCGTAGCGGGCCGACAGGTTGCTGACTTCCAGGACGGGGGAATTGGTTGCGCTCATCACACGCCTCCCGCGGGCACGGCCTTGGCCTGGTCGGCTTCGGGCAGGTCGTCGTCGATGCCGCCCAGGTAGGCCTCCAGCACCGCCGGGTTCTTTTGCACGTCGGCCGGCACGCCTTCGGCCAGCTTCGTGCCGAAATCCATCACCACGAGGTGGTTGGTCAGGCGCATCACAAAATCCATGTCATGTTCGACGAGCAGAATGCTCATGCCTTCCGCGCGCAGCTGTTCCAGCACGCGCGCCAGGTCCTGCTTTTCCTTGTAGCGCAGGCCGGCGGCCGGCTCATCGAGCAGCAGCAGCAAGGGATCGCAGGCCAGCGCTCGGGCGATTTCCAGGATGCGCTGTTGGCCCAGCGCCAGGTTGCCGGCCTGTTCGTACAGATATTCACCCAGGCCCACGCGCTTGAGCTGCTCGGCCGCCTCATGCAGCAGCTGCGCTTCGCGCGCACGGTCCGAATGCAACGCGCCCGACAGCACGCCCACGTCCGAACGCAGGTGCGCGCCCAGTGCCACGTTTTCCAGCACGGTCATGCCGGGCAGCAGCTGCACGTGCTGGAACGTGCGGCCCACGCCCATCTTGGCGATTTCACGCGCCGAACGGCTGTCGATGCGCTGGTCCATGAACGTGACCTGGCCACGCGTCACCGGCAGCACGCCGCTGATGAGGTTGAAGGTGGTGCTCTTGCCGGCGCCGTTCGGGCCGATGAGTCCCATGATCTCGCCAGAACGCACCTTGAAGGTGATGTCGTTCACGGCCACCAGCCCGCCGAATTCCTTGCGGATGGCATCGACTTCCAGCACGACCTGGCCGGGCTGCGGGCGCTCGCGCGTCGGCAGGGCCGGGGCCGCCGCGGGCGGCGCCAGGTTGCGGCGCGAGCCATCGGCGCCGGTGATGCTGCCCCACCAGCCTGACAGGATCGGCCACAGGCCGTTGCGTGCGTACTGCAGCATCAGGATCAGCAACACGCCGAAGACGATCATCTCGAAGTTGGCGTTGGTGTCCAGCAGCTTGGGCAGGAGGTTCTGCAACTGGTCCTTCAGCACCAGGATGACGCTGGAACCCAAGAGGGCGCCCCAGACGTAGCCCGCGCCGCCGACCACCGCCATGAACAGGTATTCGATGCCGTAGTTCAGGCCGAAGGGGCTGGGGCTGACCGCGCGCTGCATGTGCGCATAGAGCCAGCCCGACAGGCAGGCCAGCAGCGCCGCCCAGACGAAGATCACGATCTTGTACGCGGCGGTGTTCACGCCCATGGACTCGGCCATGCCCGCCCCGCTCTTCAACGCGCGGATGGCGCGGCCCGGACGCGAGTTGAGCAGGTTGCGCGTGGCCCACAGCGCCAAGAGGACGCAGACCCAGATCAGGTAGTAGATGTGGCGGCCGCTGGCCAGCGACATGCCGAAGATGCTGATGGGCTCGATGCCGGCAATGCCGTCATGCTTGCCCAGCCAGTCGATGTTGCCGAACAGGTAGTACAGCGACAGGCCCCAGGCGATGGTGCCCAGCGGCAGGTAGTGACCCGACAGGCGCAGCGTGATCGCGCCCAGCAAGTAGGCCACGACGGCGGTCAGGATGAGGCCCGCGGGCAGCGCCAGCCAGGGCGACACGTCGTATTGCGTCGTCAGGTAGGCAGTCGTGTAGGCGCCCAGCCCCACGAATGCGGCCTGGCCGAAGGACGTCAGGCCGCCGACGCCGGTCAGCAGCACCAGGCCCAGCACGACCAGGCTGGCCAGACCGATGTAGTTCAGTTGCGTCACCCAGAATTCGGGCGTGGCCGACACCATCGGCAGGCCCGCCAGGACGACGAGAAAAACGGCAAGCAGAATGCGGTTCATGGCTTATTCCTCTTCGTCCGCGTGATGGGTGCTGAACGAACGCCAGACCAGAACCGGGATGATCAGGGTGAAGACGATCACTTCCTTGTATGCGCTGGCCCAGAACGACGAGAAGGATTCGAGCACGCCGACGAGCAGCGAGCCGGCCGCCGCGATGGGATAGCTGGCCAGACCGCCGATGATGGCGCCGACGAAGCCCTTCAGGCCAATCAAAAAGCCCGTGTCGTAATAGACCGTGGTGATGGGCGCGATCAGCATGCCGGACATGGCGCCGATGCCCACGGCCAGCGTGAACGTCAGCGAACCCGACATGTTGGTGCTGATTCCGACCAGGCGCGCGCCGCGGCGGTTGACGGCGGTGGCGCGCAGCGCGCGGCCGTACAGCGTCTTGCCAAAGAAGATCCACAAGGCCAGGATGAGCAGCGCGCACGTGGCGACGACGAACAGGCTCTGCGCGGACCACGTCATGAAGCCCAGGTCGACCTGCCCGCTCACGAATGCCGGCGTGCGCCAGCCTTCGGCGCCAAAGAACACGAGCGCCAGGCCCATCAGCGCGAAGTGCACGGCAACGGAAACGATCAGCAGCACCAGCACGGTGGCTTCGGCGAGCGGCTGGTAGACGATGCGGTAGACCATCGGGCCCATCGGAATCACCAGCAACAGCGTCAGCAGCATGTTCAGCCACAGCGAGTTCTCCGGACCGGTATAGCTACGGGTCAGCCAGAACAGCGCCAGCGGCAGCACGACGCAGGTCGCAATGGTCTTGGGCAGGCCGGCGGCGCTACGCGTGCGCACGGCGCGCATCAGCTCGAGCGCCAGGCACACCAGGCCCAGCAACGGCAGCAGGTAGGCAGTGCCCGGCACCTTGCCGTCGACCAGCATGGCCAGGGTCAGGGCGCCAAACGCCACGAACTCGCCCTGGGGAATGAAAATGACGCGCGTGACGGCGAAAACCAGTACCAGAGCCATGCCCAGGAGGGCATAGATGGCGCCGTTGACGACACCGTCTTGCAGCAGGATCAGCGCAATTGATGAATCCATCTAACAACTACCTTGTGGTTTCTTGGTGTTCCGGCCCCACCCGGAACACTGATACGACACACCGGCCGGAAAGGCCGGTGCGAAGTCCTGCCGGGCGCGGCGCGGCGGGCGGTGTGCCGCCCCCGCGCCTCGGGCGCCCGCTATGGGCAGCCCGCGCTCGGGCGATCCTGGGGCATTACAGGCCGGGCTGGTAGACCCACTTGCCGTTTTCCACCTTGACCATGACGCGCGAGCGCTCGTCAAAGCCGGCGTGGTCCGTGGGCGACATGTTGAACACGCCTTGCGACACGGCCAGGTCCTTCACGCCTTCCAGCGCGTCGCGCATCGCGGCACGGAATTCGGGCGTGCCGGGCTTGGCGCCCGTCTTGAGCGCCACGGGCAGCGCGGCGACCACCAGCTGGCCGGCATCCCACATATGGCCGCCGAACGTGTTGGTCGAACCGGCGCCGTTGGCCTTTTCGTAGGTTTCCACGTAGGCCAGGGCCGACTTCTTGACCGGGTTGCTGTCAGGCAGTTGCGCGGCGACCAGCAGCGGGCCGGCCGGCAGGTACATGCCGTCGCAGTCCTTGCCGCAGACGCGCAGCACGTCGTTGTTGGCGGCGCCGTGGGTCTGGTAGATGGTGCCGCCGTAGTTGCGGGCCTTCAATTCCTTTTGCGGCAGCGCCGACGGGGTGCCGGCGCCGGCGATCAGGATGGCGTCGGGCTTGGCGCCGACCAGCTTGAGCACCTGGCCCGTCACGCTGGTGTCGGTGCGGCCGTACTTTTCGATGGCGACGATCTCGATGCCCTTGGCCTTGGCGGCCTTCTGCATCACGTCCAGCCAGCCGTCGCCGTAGGCGTCGGCAAAGCCGATGAAGCCCAGCGTCTTGACCTTGGACTTGGCCATGGCATCAGCCAGGGCGCCGGCCATCAGTGCGTCGTTCTGCGGGGTCTTGAAGACCCAGCGGCGCTTGTCGTCCACGGGTTCGACGATCTTGGCGCTGGCGGCCACGCTGATCATCGGCACCTTGGCTTCGGCGGCCACATCGACCATCGCGAGCGAGCCCGGGGTGATGGACGTGCCGATCAGCACGTCGACCTTGTCGTCGGAAGCCAGCTTGCGCGAGTTCTTGACGGCCTGCGTGGTGTCGGTGGCATCGTCCAGCACGATCCATTCGATCTTCTGGCCGGCGACTTCCTTGGGCAGCAGGGCCACGGTGTTGCGCTCGGGGATGCCCAGCGAGGCGGCGGGGCCGGTGCTGGCAACCGTGACGCCAACCTTGACCTGTGCGCTCGCCAGAAGCGGCAGAGTCAGGGCTACAGCGGCGGCGGCCGCGGACAAGCCGAAGTGCTTGCGCATGTTTTTGTCTCCTGTGGTTGGCTCTTATGTGCCTCGAACGAGGCGAAGCGAGCCTGTTTAAAGTTATACAGAAAAAAATATTATATGGTTAAAACAGTATCAGATGACGTAGCGCAACTACGGTAATTCCCTGATGTGCTACGGAAATCGTGATTTGGCAAACGCATTTGTTAATGGCGAACTTGTACTTGAAAGGGTCGCAGGCGTCATGTTGGGGGATTCCCTTGGGGCGACTGGGGTTTTCAAGGGGGCTCAGCGGCCCAGCATCGGCCACACCCGCTCGACACGCGACGCGACCCAGGCAGCCACCACGGCCTTGACCAGATCGCCCGGCAGGAACACAGCGACCGCACCGGCGGCCTTGGCCATGTCCATCTTCGCCACCGCCGCCAGCCACGGCACGCCAAACGCGTACACCACCGCAATGCCGCCGACGACGCAGGCGGCCACGTAGCCCGCCAGCCCCATCCACGTGCCGGATGCGCGCGCGGCCAGGCGGCGCGTCAGCCAGCCCGTGACGAATGCGCCGGCCACCATACCGACCAGGAACCCGCCCGTCGGACCGAAGAACGCGCCCAGTCCGCCGCGGCCGCCGGGCAGAACGGGCAGGCCGACCGCCGCCAGCGCCAGATACAGCAGGCACGCCAGCGCGCCACGCACGGGGCCGAGCATGGCGCCGGCCAGCATCGCGCCCAGCGTCTGCAAGGTGATGGGCACGGGTATGCCGGGCATGGGAATGGGCGGCATCAGGCTCAGGACGACGATCAGCGCCGCAAACAACGCGACCAGCACCGTATTGTTCGATTTCATGGGGTTCCCTTCGGGTATGAATGTTGGGCGCGTGCGGTCAGAAGCTGCGCGCGTCGATCGCTTCGGACACTTCCTGGGCCCGCTTCAAGGTCAACACGATCAGCGGCACGATCAGCGCGACGGGGTTTGCGCCCAGACCGCGCGCGGCCTGCGCCTCGCGGATCTCCTGGAAATTGCGCCAGATCTCCGGCACGAAGCGCAGCGCCAGCGCAAGGGCCAGCGCCACCTTCTCGGCATCGACCAGCCCCGTGCGTTCCAGCGGCCGCAAGGTCCGCTCGCAGACGGCAATCAGGTCGGACGTGCGGGTGGACAGGGTCACGGCAAGGGCCAGACCGACCATTGCCGCCACACGCAGCACGACGGCCAGGGCTTCGAGCGGCCCCTGGAACCAGCCGGTGAACAGCGCCACGGCCAGCAGCACCCAGAGCAGCCCGCGCACCTGGCGCCACACGACCGCTGCCGCGACGCCCGTGGACCAGACCATCGCCACCGAGACGCCGAAGGCAAACGCCAGCCAGAGCGGATCGCGCAGCAGGAACAGGCCCGCGCCCGCCGCCATCAACGCCAGCAGCTTCACCCATGCCGGCAGCCGGTGCAGCGGCGTGTCGCCCGTGACGTACAGCGGCTCCATCATGCGCAGTGCTCCCGGTACCAGCGCAGCGCGGCGGCTGGCGTGTCGTCGGCCGCGATCACGCCATCACGCACGACCAGCACGCGGTCGAAATCCTCAAGCAGTTCCAGGTCATGGGTCACGACGATGGCGTCGTGGGGCAACCCGTCGATGGCGGCGCGCACCCGGTTGCGGTTGCGCAGGTCGAGCTGCGTGGTGGGTTCGTCAAAGACGATAAGCGCAGGCTCCATGACCAATACGGCGGCCAGCGCCACCAATTGGCGTTCGCCGCCGGACAGCGTGTGGCTGCTGCGGTCGGCCAGATGGCCCACGCCCAGCCGGTTCAACTGGCTGTCGATGCGGGCCTCGCGCTCGTGGCGGTCGGGCGCCAGGCGCTTCAGGCCGAACGCCAGGTCTTCGCGCACGATGGGAAAGACGATCTGGTTTTCCGGGTTCTGAAAGACGAAGCCGACGCGCGCGCGCACGGCCTTCAACTCCCGCCGCGTATCCAGCCCGTCCACGCGCACGCTGCCCGACGTGGGCGCTACCAGGCCATTGACCAGTCGCGCCAGCGTGCTCTTGCCGGCGCCGTTGGGACCGACGATGCCGACGCGGCGTTCGGCCAGGGTAAGACTCACCCCGCGCAACACTTCCGCCTGGGGCGTCGACACTACCGCCTGGTCAAACTCGATTAACATGGGGCGGGATTATGCCCGAACCATTTCGGGCATCGCGACTCCAAGAGCTCATATGGAAAAAGTACGCAAAACCGACGCCGAATGGCGCGCCCAGCTTTCCCCCGAAGAATACGTGGTCACCCGCCAAAAGGGTACCGAACGCGCATTCACCGGGCGCTACTGGGATACTTTCACCCCTGGCATCTACCGCTGCGTCGGCTGTGGCACCGCGCTGTTCGCATCCGACACCAAATTCGACGCCGGCTGCGGCTGGCCCAGCTACTTCCAGGCGCTGGACCCCGAACTGGTGCGCGAAGAGCGCGACATCAGCCACGGTATGGTTCGCACCGAAGTGCTGTGCAACGTCTGCGACGCCCACCTCGGCCACGTCTTTCCCGACGGTCCCGAACCCACCGGCCTGCGCTACTGCATCAATTCCCTGTCGATGACGTTTGAGCCCCTCGAAGACTGATGAAGAAGTTCCTGTTCGACCTCTTTCCGCTGCTCCTGTTCTTCATCGCCTACAGGTATACGGACATCTTCACCGCCACGGGCGTCGCCATGGCGGCCGCGGTGGCGCAGATCGTCTGGCTCAAGGCCACCGGGCGCCCCACCGAGGCCATGCACTGGATCAACCTGACGGTCATCCTGGTGTTCGGCGGCGCCACCATCTGGCTGCACAGCGACGTCTTCATCAAATGGAAGCCCACGGTGCTGTACTGGATGTTCGGCGGCGCGCTGGTCTTTGCCCGTCTGTTGTTCAAGCGCAACCTGATCCGCCGCCTGATGGAAAAGCAGATCCAGCTGCCGGACGCCGCGTGGGACAAGCTGAACATGATCTGGGCCGCCTTCTTCCTGATTGCCGGCGCGCTCAATCTGTATGTCGCGTTCTCGGGTCACTTCACCGAATCCCAATGGGTCAGTTTCAAGGCCTTCGGCCTCATGGGACTGATGATCGTCTTCGTGATTGGCCAGTCCCTGTGGCTGGGCAAGCACATCCAGACCGAGGAAAACACGCCGGCCAACCCGGGCGCCACGCCGCCCGGCAAGCCCTGAGCTTCCCATGCCAGAAACTACCGACCGTATCGCCCTGATCCGGGAGCGCCTTGCCGTCCTGGAACCCGTCAGCCTGGACATCCTGGACGACTCCCATTTGCATGCCGGCCACGAAGGCAGTAAAAACGGCGCCGGCCATTACCGCGTCATCATCGTAGCGCCTTGCTTTACGGGGCTCTCCGCCGTTGCGCGGCACCGGCTGGTGTATCATCATTTGCAAGATTTGATCCCCTATCCGATTCATGCGCTTGCGCTTGACGCCCAGGCTCCCAAATAGAAAGTAAAAGGATATTCATGAAACGCATCGTCATGCTGGCTGCGGCCTGCGTCATCGCCGTGCCGGCTTTTGCGCAAAACGTGGCAACCGTCAACGGCAAGGCCATCCCGCAAAAGAGCCTGGATCAATTCGTCAAGCTCCTGGTCGGCCAAGGCGCCACCGATTCGCCCCAACTGCGCGAACAGGTCAAGCAGGAAATGATCAACCGCCAGATCTTCGTGCAAGCCGCCGAATCCAGCGGCATCGCCAAGCAGGCCGACGTCCAGACTGAAATCGAACTGGCCCGCCAAGGCATCCTGGTCCGCGCGCTGATGGCCGACTACCTGGCCAAGCACCCGGTCACCGACGCCCAGGTCACCGCCGAATACGAGAAGATCAAGAAGGAACAGGCCGGCAAGATGGAATACAAGGTCCGCCACATCCTCGTCGAAGACGAGAAGAAGGCGAACGACCTGCTGGCCCAGTTGCAGAAAAACAAGGGCAAGTTCGACGACCTGGCCAAGAAGAACTCGAAGGACCCGGGCAGCGCCGAAAAGGGTGGCGATCTGGGTTGGGCGCCCCCGACCAACTACGTGCAGCCGTTCGCGCAAGCCGTGACGCAGCTCAAGAAGGGCCAACTGGTCGACAAGCCGGTCCAGACCCAGTTCGGCTGGCACATCATCATGGTTGACGACACCCGTCCGGTCGAATTCCCGCCGATGGATCAGGTCCGCCCGCAGCTGGAAGAAATGCTGCGCCAGCAAACCCTGGCCGACTACCAGAAGCAACTGCGCGAAAAGGCCAAGATCCAGTAAGGTCTGCGCTGCTCAAATAACTGCCCGCCGATCGCGGGCAGTTTTTTTTTGTGCTCGGCAATGTGCTCAGGTGTCAGACACCGCCCCCCCAGCAAGCAACAAAAAGGGCTGCACGCCGGTGGCGTACAGCCCTTCTTCGTTAGCGCGCGGAAGCGTCCTGGCTAGGAAACGCCCAGCAGCGCCTTCAGTCCATCTTCATCCAGCACCGGCACGCCCAGTTCCTGGGCCTTGGTCAGCTTGCTGCCCGAATCTTCGCCCGCGACCAGATAAGCCGTCTTCTTGGACACCGAGCCGCTGACCTTGCCGCCCGCGGCCTGGATGTGCATCGAGGCCTCTTCGCGCGTCCAGTTGGGCAGCGTGCCGGTCAGCACGAAGGTCTTGCCGGCCAGCGTGGTGTCTTGCGGCGCGGCTTCGGCCACCGGGTTCACGCCCTGCGACTTCAGTTGCTCGATGACGTCGCGGTTGTGCTGCTCGGCAAAGAAATGCCGGATCGACGCGGCCACCACGGGACCCACGTCCGGCACCGACGACAAGGCGTCTTCGTCCGCGTCCATGATGGCGTCGATGCTGCCGAAATGCCGTGCGACGTCCCGCGCCGTGGTTTCGCCCACGTGGCGGATGCCTAGCGCGAAGAGCAGCCGGGACAGGTTGGGCGAGCGCGCCTTCTCGATGGCGGCCACCAGGTTGTCCGCGGACTTCTGGCCCATGCGGTCCAGGCCCACGAGTTCCAGCGGACGCAGGCTGTACAGGTCTGCCAGTGTCTTGACGCGGCCGCTGTCCACCAACTGGTCCACCAGCTTTTCGCCCAGGCCTTCGATGTCCAACGCCTTGCGGCTGGCCGCGTGCCACAGTGTCTGCTTGCGCTGGGCGCCACAGAAAAGGCCCCCGGTGCAGCGCGCGATGGTCTCGCCTTCCAGGCGCTCGATGGCCGACTCGCAGACCGGGCATTGCGTCGGCATGACGAATTCACGCGCATCGTCGGGCCGCTTTTCCAGCACCGGGCCCAGCACTTCGGGAATCACGTCGCCCGCGCGCCGCACGATGACGGTGTCGCCAATGCGCACGTCCTTGCGACGGATCTCGTCTTCGTTGTGCAGCGTGGCGTTGGTGACGGTGACGCCGCCCACGAACACGGGCTTGAGCCGCGCGACCGGGGTGATGGCGCCGGTGCGGCCCACCTGCACCTCGATGTCCACCAGCGTCGTGGTGGCTTCTTCGGCCGCGAACTTGTGCGCCAGCGCAAAGCGCGGCGCGCGCGCCACGAAGCCCAGCACCTTCTGCGCGGGCAGCGAATCGACCTTGTAGACCACGCCGTCGATGTCGTACGGCAGGGTGGCGCGCAAGGCGCCCACCTTGGCGTAGAAGTCCATCAGGCCTTGCGCGCCGCTTGCGCGGTGGTTGTGCACCACATTGACCGGCAGCCCCAGCGACGACAGCCACTCCAGCATGGCGCCGTGGGATTTCTCGGGCAGTTGCGACGCCTGCGCCGCGCCCGCGGACGCTTCGTCGAACAGGCCGCTCGGCGAGCCGGGCAAGCCCTGGACCTCGCCCCAGCCGTAGGCAAAGAAACGCAGCGGCCGCTTGGCCGTGATGCGCGGATCGAGCTGGCGCAGGCTGCCTGCCGCCGCATTGCGCGGGTTGACGAAGACCTTTTCATCGCGCTTGGCCTGGGCGGCGTTCAGCTTTTCGAAGTCGGCGCGGTTCATCAGCACCTCGCCACGCACCTCCAGCACCTTCGGGGCCGCGCCCTTCAATTGCAGGGGAATTGCCTTGATCGTACGGATGTTGGACGTGACGTCCTCGCCGGTCTGGCCGTCGCCGCGGGTGGCGGCCTGCACCAGGCGGCCGTCCTCGTAGCGCAGGCTGATCGCCAGGCCGTCGAGCTTCAGTTCACAGAAGTAGTCTGGCTGCTGCGCGGGTCCCAGCATGCCGGCGCCGCGCAGCGTCTCGGTGACGCGCCGGTCGAAGGCGGCCACCTCTTCCTCGGAAAACGCATTGTTCAGCGACAGCATCGGCACCACGTGGCGCACGCTGCCAAACGCGGAGACCGGCGCCGCGCCCACGCGCTGCGTGGGCGATTCCGGCGTCACCAGTTCGGGATGCTCGGCCTCCAGGGCCTGCAATTCGCGCATCAGCCCGTCGTACTCGGCATCCGAGACGGAAGGCTCGTCGTAGACGTAATAGCGGACGTTGTGCTGTTCGATTTCGGCGCGCAGGCGCGCCGCGGCTTGCGCCGGGTTCTCGCCGGACCTGCTTGCCATCAGGCAAACACCCGCTGGGCGCGCTCGCTGCCAGCGGGCAGACCCGCTTGTTCGAGTTGGCCGAAGAGAACCTGCAGGCGCTCGTCGATGACGGCTTCGGAGCCATCGGCCAGGGGCTTGCCCTGATCGTCGACCAGCTCGGCGCGCAGGCGCGACGCCAGGTCGCGGCCCACATCGACCATGCGGCCAAAGGCGCGGGTGTCGGCCGGGCTGCACGGCACGTCCAGCAGCAGGTACAGGCGTTCGATGCCGCCCATGCCCGCGTCGAACGCCGCGCCGTCTGCGCGGGCCAGCGTGAAGCGGGCCACGCCGTTTTCGTTGGGCCACGCAAGGCGGTTGCCGTCGGCGACGAAACCGACGTCGCGCGCCACGGCCAGGACTTCGGCTGCCGGTTGGGCCGAGCCCAACAGCAGCGTCAGGCCAACCTGGGTATCCAGTGCGGCGCAGGTGTCGTCCAGTCGGGCGCCCTGCTCCAGCACGGCCTGCTGGTCGGGGCCTTCGATCGTGGCGTCGAAGCGCTCGGCCATGTCCTGGGCACGCGCCCAGGCTTGCGACCATTCGATGGCGGTCAGGGGACCGCTGCGGTTGGCCAGCAGCACGGCCAGCTGCATGGAAGCATAGGATTCGCCGGGATGGACGCGCGCGCGGTGGCGGCGCTGGTCGGTTTCGGCGAACACGCGCATGGGCTTGCGGCCCACGCTGCGCAGGCTCTGCATGTAAGGCAGCAGATCCGCGCCGCGCACCGCGTCGGCAAAGTTGATCTCGATGACCACTTCGCACGCGGGATCGGGTTCTTCCGCGTCGTCGGCATCGCTGCCGGGATCGACGGGGGCCGGTTGGCCGGGCTGCGCGCGCGCGGGCTCACCGCCCATGCCGGGCTCGCGCCGGGCCACATTGGCCGTGGCGGCGCCCGCCGCCCCCGCGCCCAGCAACGGATCCTGTTCGGACGTGGGGAAGTGGCTCTGCATCTTGCGGCGCACGCGCCGGTCCTGCCACCAGTTGAATCCCAACACCAGCAGTATCAGCAAGACGCCCAGGGCTATCAGCCCGATCTGCAAATCACTCATGTATAAATCCCGCGCCTGGAAGGCGGCGCCTTTCTCAATATTGGGTTTATGCCGCTTCGGAGGCCATCATCTGGACGGCCGAATCTATGTCTACCGCAACGATACGCGAAACCCCTTGCTCTTGCATGGTTACACCGATCAATTGCTTTGCCATTTGCATCGCGATCTTGTTGTGCGAGATGAAGAGGAACTGTGTCTGCTCGCTCATGTTGGCGACCAGATTCGCATAGCGTTCGGTGTTGGCGTCGTCCAGCGGCGCGTCCACCTCGTCGAGCAGGCAGAACGGCGCGGGGTTCAGCTTGAACAACGCGAACACCAGCGCCGTCGCGGTCAGCGCCTTTTCGCCGCCCGACAGCAGATGGATCGTGCTGTTGCGCTTGCCCGGCGGCTGCGCCATCACCTGCACGCCGGCGTCGAGAATTTCTTCGCCGGTCATGCTGAGCTTGGCCTCGCCCCCGCCGAAGAGCTTGGGGAAGAGATCGCCGAAGTGGCCGTTGACGATGTTGAAGGTCTCTTGCAGCAGTTCGC
Organism: Achromobacter sp. SLBN-14; assembly: GCF_006715415.1. Classification (NCBI taxonomy): domain Bacteria; kingdom Pseudomonadati; phylum Pseudomonadota; class Betaproteobacteria; order Burkholderiales; family Alcaligenaceae; genus Achromobacter; species Achromobacter sp. SLBN-14. The sequence goes on from NZ_VFNE01000001.1 coordinate 1,029,535, forward strand.
GCGTTTCGCGGTCGATCTTGCGGATGGCGTCTTCGAGGGTCTCGATGGCGGTCATCAGGTCCTGGTGCTGGGAATCCAGGAAGCCCTTGCGTTCGCGCGAGGTGTTCAGCTCGTCGAGCGCGGCCAGGTTGACCGAGCCCAGCGCTTCGATCTGGCGCGAGATGCGGCCGACTTCCTGTTGCAGCCAGCTGGCGCGGCGCCATTCGTCGGGTTGGTTGGCCAGGAACTGGGCCAGCTCCTCGCGGTCGACTTCGCGCGCGTTGAGCTGCTCCGTGAACTGTTCTTCAGCCAGTCGCGCGGCCTGCTCCTGCAGTTGCAATTCCATGATGCGCGCGCGGCGCGGTTCCAGCGTCTGCTCCTGTTGCTGGCGGTCCTCGTCGGCGCCGCGCAGCAGGGCTGCCAGGTTTTCGAGTTCCTGGCGGGCGCGCGACAGCGCTTCCTCGCGCTCGGCGCGCATTTCCAGGGCATCCTGCAAGCCGGCCTGCGACGCGGACGCGTCAAGCTCCGCCAGGTCGCCCATCAACTGTTCCAGCTCGACCGCGCCGCGCTGGCTCTGGTCTGCGGCCAGTTGCTGGTTGCGCTGCAGGTCGGTGATGCGGACCTGGATGCCGCGTTCGGCGAATTCGGCTTCCTGGGCAGCGCGCTCCAGCTCGCGCAGACGGGTGCGGGCCGCCTCGGCTTGCGCCGCCAGCGTCTCGCCGTCCATCTCGGCATCGGCGAACTTGGACTGGTGCTCGGCGAGTTCTTCGTCCAACGCTTCGAAGCGGGCCTCGGCCTCTTCGCGCGTGGCGCGCAGGTCTTCTTCGTGCGCCTTGATTTCTTCCAGGTCCTGACGCAGGCGCGAGGCGCGTTCGCCGGACTGTTCGGCCTGCTGCTGCAGCCGAGAATGTTCCAGCTGGATGTCGTGCACGCGGCGCGTGACTTCGGCCACACGCGTGCGCGCCGGCGAGATGGCCTGGGACACCTGCTGCCAGGCGGCTTCGGCGCGGGCAACCGCGGCGCGGGCCTGGTCGGCGATCAGTTGCTGGGCCTTGATCTCGCGCTGCAGGTTTTCGATTTCCTGCTGGCGCGCCAGGAGGCCAGCCTGTTCGGAGTCGGGCGCATAGAAACGCACGCTGTGCGCGTCGATCAGGTGACCGGCCTTCACCACGCAGGCAGCGCCGGCGGGCAAGGTGGCGCGCAGGGCCAGGGCCTGGGTCAGGTCATTGGCCGTATAGACGCCCGCCAGCCATTCGTTCAGCAGCGTGCGCAGGTCGGGATCGGTGATGCGCAGCAGGCTGGCCAGCGGCGTGAAACCTGCCGGCGCCGGCGGCGTGGGCGCGGCGGCGGGCAGTTGATAGAACGCCAGCCGGGCGGGCGGCGCATCGTCGGCAAAGGCGCGCGCCCAATCCAGATTGCGCACTTCCATGGAAGCCATGCGTTCGCGCAGCGCCGATTCCAGGGCGGTTTCCCAGCCCGGTTCGACGTGCAGCTTCTGCCACAGGCGAGACAGTCCGGCGAGTTCGTGCTTGGCCAGCCAGGGTTCGAGCGCGCCCTGCTTCTGCACGTCGTCCTGCAGCTTGACCAGCGCGGACAGGCGGGCTTCCAGGCGGGCCAGGTTCTGGGCTTCGGTCTGGGCGGCGGCCTGGGCGCGGCTGCGCTCGGCGTCGGCCTCGGGCACGCGGCCCTCCAGGACGGCCAGTTCTTCCTGGGCGGCTTCGAGCTGGTCTTCGCCCGCGGCGCGGTCGCCGGCCAGTTGTTCCAGGCGCTCGGGGTCGGGGCTGTGCAGTTCGCGCAGTTCCTGTTGCAGGCGCTCGCGCCGCTGGTCCAGGGTCTGCATCTGGCGGTCGGCGTCGCGCTGGGTCTGCGCGACCAGCGCAAGGTTCTGCTCGACACGGGCCAGAGCCGCGCGCATCTCGTCGCGGCCGGCGGCGGCTTCGCGCACGCGCTGCTCGACCGAGGGCAGGCCCGCCTGCGCGTCTTCCGCGGTGGCGCGCGCCTCTTCGGTGCGCGCGGCGGCCGCGGCCAGGTCGTCTTCAGCCTGGGCGATCTGTTCGGTGCAGTGCTCGCGCTGGCTGGTCCATTCGGCGATCTGCTGCTGAAGCTGATCACGACGGGCCTGCAGGCGGTTGCGGGAATCGACGACGTGGCGGATCTCGGCTTCCAGGCGGCTGACCTGGGCGTTGGCCTCGTACAGGGCGCCCTGCGCGGTATGGACGGCGTCGCTGGCGGCGTAGTGGGCCTGGCGCCGGGATTCCAGCGCGGCCTCGCCCGCACGCAGCCCGGCAATGGCGGCTTCCAGTTCGTTCTGGGCCTGCGCCATTTCCTGCGCCTTCTTGGCGCGTTCCTCGCGGGCCCCGGTTTCCTTCAGCAGCCACAGCGAATGCTGCTTCTTTTCGCCGTCGGCCTGGAGCTCGCGGTAGCGGGTGGCCACTTCGGCCTGGGCTTCCAGCTTTTCGAGCTGGCTGTTCAATTCACGCAGGATGTCTTCGACGCGGGTCAGGTTCTCGCGCGTGTCGGACAGGCGGTTTTCGGTCTCGCGGCGGCGTTCCTTGTAGCGCGACACGCCGGCCGCTTCTTCCAGGAAGACCCGCAGTTCTTCGGGGCGGGCTTCGATCAGGCGGTTGATCATGCCCTGCCCGATGATCGCGTAGCCACGGGCGCCCAGGCCCGTGCCCAGGAAGATGTCGTGGATGTCGCGGCGGCGGACCTGCTGGTTGTTGACGAAATAGCTGCTGGTGCCGTCCCGGGTCAGCACCCGGCGCACCGCAATTTCGGCGTAGCTGCTCCATTGGCCGGCAGCGCGCCCCTCGCTGTTGTCGAACACCATTTCGACCGAAGCCCGGGCGGCGGGCTTGCGGTTGCCCGAGCCATTGAAGATGACGTCCTGCATGGACTCGCCACGCAGTTCCGATGCCTTGGCTTCGCCCAGCACCCAGCGCACGGCGTCGATGATGTTCGACTTGCCGCAGCCATTGGGTCCCACCACGCCGACCAGCTGGCTGGGCACGGGGATGACGGTGGGGTCGACGAAGGACTTGAAGCCGGCGAGTTTGAGCTGAGTAAGGCGCACAGTACGATGACGACGGGGTGGGTTGAACGAAAGGCGTTAACGGACCTGCCGCACAGATTGCAAACCGGCCCAAGAAGGGCCGGCTCTCATATGGGTCGTATGATACCGCAGGCGGTCTCCACCCTGACCTCGGCGCCGGGCAACCCGCGGGCAAACGCGCAATGGCTCGGGGCAAGGGTCCGGCTATACTCCCTGACACTTTTTGGCACGACACATAATTTTCACGCGGACTGGCCAGCCTCTGGCCAAAGATCGGGGACATTCTTGAAACGTGGTTTCTATCTGGTCATGGCGGCGCAGGCCTTCTCGTCATTGGCGGACAACGCGCTGTTCATCGCAGCGATCGCGCTGATACAGGAGCTGCACGGTCCTGACTGGCTGGCCCCGATGATGAAATGGTCGTTCGCGCTGGCCTATGTCGTGCTGGCCGCGTTCGTGGGCGCCATTGCGGACTCCTACCCCAAGGGCCGCGTGATGTTCTCCACCAATGCCCTGAAGGTGGCCGGCTGTCTGCTGATGTTCTCGTACGCCAGCATCGGCGTCGCCCCCCAGTACCAGACCTGGCTGGTCTGCGCCGCCTACGGCGTGGTGGGCATCGGCGCCGCGGCCTATTCCCCCGCCAAGTACGGCATCGTGACGGAAATGCTGCCGCCCACCATGCTGGTCAAGGGCAACAGCTGGATCGAGGGCCTGACGGTCTTCTCCATCATCCTGGGCACCGTGCTGGGCGGCCTGCTGATCTCCTCGTCCGTTTCCACCGCCCTGCTCAGCCACTCCTTCATCGGCAAGCTGGTCCACACGCCGGCCGAGGCCGCCATCCTCGTCATCGCCTTCGTGTACCTGCTGGCGGCGCTGTGCAACCTGATGATTCCCCGCACCCACGTGCGTTATCCGCCGCAGCAGAAGAACCCCGTACGCCTCGTGCGCACGTTCTGGGGCTATGTCTGCGTGCTGTGGAAGGACAAGCTGGGGCAGATCTCGCTGGCCGTCACCACCCTGTTCTGGGGCGCCGGCGCCACGTTGCAGCTCATCGTCATCGAATGGGGCCGCAGCCACCTGGGCTACCAGCTCGACAAGGCCTCGATGCTGATGGGCGTGGCCGCGCTGGGCACGGTGGTCGGGTCGATCCTGGCCGGCCGCATCCCGCTGCGCCGCGCGCTCGCCGTGCTGCCGGTGGGCGCCGCCATGGGTCTGGTCGTGCTGCTGATGCCGCTGGTCTACCAGCCCTGGAGCGTCTATCTGCTGCTGTTGCTCACGGGCGGCCTGGCCGGTTTCTTCGTGGTGCCCATGAACGCCCTGCTCCAGCACCGCGGCCACGTGCTGCTGTCGGCGGGCCATTCGATCGCCGTGCAGAACTTCAACGAACAGCTCAACATCCTGCTCATGGTGGCCATGTACACGCTGCTGCTGTGGCTGGAACTGCCGATCAACGTGATCATCGTGATCTTCGGCTCTGTCGTGGCCGTGCTGATGGTGGTCTTCATGCGCTGGAGCAAGCGCAACATGCAGGCCAACCCCGACCTGCACGACCAGATCGGACAGGAAGGCCACGGCCGCGCACTGGATACCACCCACTAGGCCGCGCGCGCCAACCACTTGATCTTCCAGCAAAAAACCGGGCTCTCGCCCGGTTTTTTCATTTGCCGCCGGTCCCGCTACAGTTCGCGGGCGGCCAGCTTCAGGTCCTGCCAGGCACGCGCCTTTTCCGACGGGCTGCGCAGCAGATAGGCCGGGTGGTAGCTCACGACGACCGGAATCTGCGCGCCCTCGTCCGTCTTCAAGTGATGGACGCGGCCCCGCAGGCTGCCGATGGTGGCGTCCGTGCCCAACAGCGTCTGCGCGGCAAACCGCCCCAGCACCAGGATGCGCTCGGGTTTGAGCAACGCGATCTGCCGCATCAGATACGGGCTGCAGGCGGCGATTTCCTCGGGCTTGGGATTGCGGTTGCCCGGGGGACGGCACTTGATGACATTGGTGATGAAGACGTCCCGCTCGCGGCTCATGCCCACCGCCGCCAGCATGGCGTCCAGCAACTGGCCCGACCGGCCCACGAAGGGCTGGCCCTGGCGGTCTTCCTGTTCGCCGGGAGCTTCGCCCACCACCAGCCAACGGGTCGGCTGAGCGCCCTGGCCGACCACCGCATGGCGGCGGCCCTGGCACAGGCCGCAGGCCGAACACGCCACGACCTGCGCGGCCAGCTGTTCAAGATTGGCGTCCTTGACGGCCTCGGCCACCGGAATGGGCGGTGGCGCTTCCTCCTGGACTTCGACCTTCGGCGCCGGCCGCGGCGGCGGGCCGGTGCGGTTCAGGATCGAGGCCGGAATGGCCGATGATGCGCGCCCGGATGGCGGGTCTGCCGGCGTGGCGGCGGGCGCGGAAACCTGGGCAGCCTGCGCGGGCGGCGCAATCGTTGGAACCGCAGAGGGCGATTCGGCGGGGGCCGGCGCGACGATGGCGGATTGGGGTGCCGCAGCGGGCGCGCCGCCGGACAGGGCCGAGGGCGCCGCCACGGGGGCCGGCGCCGATGCGCCGACAGAGGGCGCAACGGGTGTCTTGATGGCCGGCGCGGCAGGCGGCTTACGCAGCCACAGCCGCTCCATGCCGAGCTCGCGCAGCCAGATGCGCTGCAACGGGTTGATGCGGGGCGGCGCAGGGCGCGCCGCGGCGTCCACCGGGTTCATGCCGGGGCTCCGTCGGCTTGGCCAAAGCGCTTTTGCATGACGATGGCATCCTCGCGGCCGCCCTTGTCAGCCGGGTAATAGCCACGGCGCACACCGATCTGCAGGTAGCCGTGGCCCTTATAGAAACTGATGGCCGAGGTGTTGGACGGCCGCACTTCCAGCAACAGCCCTTCCAGCCCCCGTTCGCGCGCCTGCTGTTCGCACCAATCGAGCAGCGCGCCGCCGAGCCCCTGGCGGTGCAGGTCCCGCGCCACCGCAATCACCAGCAGGTGCGCCACGTCGGGCGCATACATCAACACGCAGAATCCGGCCAGCTTGCCCTCGCGCCGCAACGTCCAGGCGCCGTAGCCCGACGCCAGGGCGTCAGCGAAATTGCCGCGCGTCCAGGGGAACGCCTGAACTTGCGCCTCCAGCGCCACGACTTCCTCCAGGTCCGCCTGCGTCATGGGCTGCGGCACCGGCGTTGCGAACGATGGCTGGGCCTTGGGATTGCCGCCCTCGCCGCGCAGGCGCTCGGCGGTGGTGAACGCCACCTTGTCCCGCACATAGAGCGGCGCGGCCAGCTCGGGCGCCAAGGTTTCGCCCCGCAGCCAGCCCTGGCGGGCAAGGCGCGCCACGCTGGCTGCCTGCGGCCGCTGGGCATCGACGGCACGGCGCCATTCGGCGGGCGCCGCCATGTCGGCGGCGTATGCGTCCCAGGCATCGCCTGCCAGCAGCGGCGCGATCGGCTGCCCGGCCCGCGCCGACCAGATCGGCAAATGGTGCGCCGTCCAGGGCACGACCTCGGCGGCGGCGATCAGCATCGGCGCCTGCAGGGTTTCCCAGACGGATTCATCACCCGCCGCGGCGCTGCGGCGGTAGACTGCGAGATAGACCTCGTTCATGCGGGCGTCCAGCGCCACGACCACGGCCTCGCCAGGGGTGCCATCGACGTCCGCGGCCACCGCCTGATGCGAAACAATAGGCAACACCGGGATGCCCAGCCCCAGCGCCATTCCCTGGGCGACGCCGCAGGCCACGCGCAGGCCGGTGAAGCCGCCGGGCCCCTGCCCGAACGCCACGGCGTGCAGACCTGATGCGGCAATGCCGGCCTCGGCAAGCAGCGCATCGGCCATAGGCAGTAGGCGCTCGGCGTGTTCCTGGGAACCTTCGTGTTCGCGGACACTGATCTCCAGGCGGCCGTCGACCGCCCGCAAAAGGGCCACGCCACATCGTGACGACGAAGTTTCCAGTGCCAGCAGGTTTAGTTCCATAGATGCAGATTGTACGAAATAAGGCGCTGTAACCCCCGGGTGTAAGGGGGATTTCAACCAGGGATCGCAATGTGTAATATCTTGTGAACGCCCTCTAGCCCCCGGTTCTTGTCACTGTTACATTTCCGGCCATGAATACGCAAAACACCACCCCCACCCGAAAAATCCTCGTCGTTGACGACGATCCGCGCTTGCGCGATCTGCTGCGCCGGTACTTGTCCGAACAGGGATTCAACGTTTTCGTCGCCGAAGACGCCAAAGAGATGGGCAAACTCTGGCAACGTGAGCACTTCGACCTGCTCGTGCTGGACCTGATGCTGCCCGGCGAGGATGGCCTGTCCATCTGTCGCCGGCTGCGCGGTGGTCACGACAACACCCCCATCATCATGCTGACGGCCAAGGCGGAAGAAATCGACCGCATCGTCGGCCTGGAGATGGGCGCGGACGACTACCTGTCCAAACCCTTCAACCCCCGCGAACTGCTGGCCCGCATCAATGCGATTCTGCGCCGCCGCGGCACGGAAGAACATCCCGGCGCCCCCAGCCAGGAAAACGAATCCATCGCCTTCGGCCCCTACGTGCTGAATCTGTCCACCCGCACGCTCACGCGCAACGGCGAACAGGTGCCCATCACCACGGGTGAATTCTCGGTGCTCAAGGTCTTTGCGCGCCATCCGAAGATTCCCCTGTCGCGCGACAAGCTCATGGAACTGGCTCGCGGCCGCGAATACGAAGCCTTCGATCGCAGCCTGGACGTCCAGATCTCGCGTCTGCGCAAACTGATCGAGCCAAACCCGTCCAAGCCCGTATTCATCCAGACCGTTTGGGGTCTAGGATACGTGTTCGTGCCGGACGGTGGTAGCTGATCGGCTGGCCCGCCCCGGGCAGGAGCGCAGCGTCGTGCCGCGCCTGCGCAGAACATTCAGGAACCTGACATCACGTTTGCGGCTGGGCTTGTTCGGCCGCACGTTCCTTTTGCTCGCCGCGCTGATGCTCGTCAGCCTGGGCGCGTGGCTTCAAGTATTTTTCAGCATGGAGCTGGGACCGCGCGCCAATCAAATGGCGCAGCGGGTGATCACGGCCGTCAATATCACGCGCACCGCGCTGATTTATTCCCATAACGGCGAACGCAGCAAGCTCCTGCTCGACCTGGCCACCAACGAAGGCATCCAGGTCTATCCGCGCGAGGTCACGGACTTCGCCGAAGCCCTGCCCGACGACGACTACTGGCAACGTGTCGCCCAGCACATCCGCACGCGCTTCGGCCCGGAAACGCAGATTGCCTGGGGCGTGAACCAGGTCCCCGGCTTCTGGGTCAGTTTCCAGATCGAAAAGGACCTGTACTGGCTGGTATTCGAGCGCGAGCAGATTGGCCTGACAGGCGGCATTGAATGGCTGGGATGGGGCGCCACCGCGCTATTGCTGTCTCTGGTCGGCGCCGCGGTCAGTGTGGGATTCGTCAACCGGCCGCTCTCCCGTCTGGCGCGTGCGGCCCAGGTGCTGTCGCGTGGTGAAACACCCGCGCCGCTGCCCGAGCAGGGCCCGCTCGAGATCCGCGACCTGAATGCGTCGTTCAATCGCATGGCCAAGGATTTGCGGCAGGCCGAGGCCGATCGCGAACTCATGCTGGCCGGGATCTCGCACGATCTGCGCACCCCGCTTGCGCGCATGCGGCTGGAAATCGAACTCAGCGGCGTGTCCGAGGACGCCCGGCAGGCCATCGACGAAGACCTCGGCCAGATCGACCACAGCATCGGCCAGCTCATGGAATACGCGCGCCCGGCGGGCACGCTGCCGCAACTGGCCACCGACATTTCCGCGGTGCTTGCCGAACTGTACGAACGCGAGCGCAGCCATACCGCCTCGCTGGGCGGCGAACTGGAAGCCTCGCTCGAACCTGGCCTGCGCGCCCGCATCACCGCGCTGGACTTGAAGCGCATCGTCAGCAACCTGATCGAGAATGCGCGCCGCTATGGCCGCTCGCCCGACGATGGGATGGCGCACCTGAACATGACGCTGCAGGCCGAAGGCAGCATGATCGTCATCGAAGTGTCCGACCGCGGCCCTGGCATCGCGCCGGAAGACGTGGACCGACTGCTGCGCCCGTTCTCTCGCGGTGAGGCCGCCCGCACCGGCGTCAGCGGCGCGGGCCTGGGTCTGGCCATCGTCGAACGCCTGCTCAAGCACGTCGGCGGGTCGCTGCGCATGCTGCCGCGCGAGGGCGGCGGACTCACCGCACGGATAGAGCTGCCCAAAGCCAAGTTTAGGAATTATCAATTAGACAACGATAATCCATAGCGTAAAATTTGTGGTTTGAGGCGCTGCCTTATCTCCACCCAACAACTACGGGAGTAAACATGAAAACTGTTGGCGACAAACTCGAACCCTTCAAGGTCACCGGCGTCAAGCCCGGCTTCAACCAGCACGAAGAAAACGGCGTGTCGGCGTTCGAAGACATCACCGAAAGCTCGTTCCCCGGCAAGTGGAAGGTGATCTACTTCTACCCGAAAGACTTCACGTTTGTGTGCCCGACCGAAATCGTCGGCTTCAACAAGCTGGCGAAGGATTTCGAAGACCGCGACGCCGTCCTGCTGGGCGGTTCGACCGACAACGAATTCGTCAAGCTGGCCTGGCGCCGTGAGCACCCGGACCTGAACAAGCTGGGTCACTACCAATTCGGCGACACCACCGGCGCCCTGATCGACCAGCTGGGCGTGCGTGAAAAGGGTGCTGGCGTTGCCCTGCGCGCCACGTTCATCGTCGACCCGGACAACACGATCCAGCACGTTTCGGTGAACAACCTGAACGTCGGCCGTAACCCGGAAGAAGTGCTGCGTCTGCTCGACGGTCTGCAAACCGACGAACTGTGCCCGTGCAACCGTACGGTTGGCGGCGCCACGCTGTAATTTCCAGCCCGGTCCGGGGCCTGTCCGCAGGCCCTGCGCCGGGCATTAATTGCGCTAGATTATAGGTAAAAACTATGGAATTTCTTACGACCATTAAGGAACAGCTGCCGGATTGGGCCAAGGACATCCGCCTGAATCTGGACGCCGTGATTGCCCGCTCGACGCTGGCTCCCGAAGACGCCGTGGGCGCCGCCCTGTCCGCCGCGTACGCCGCGCGCAGCCCGGTGCTGGTCGAGGCCTTCAAGAGCGGCCTGTCGGAAGGCGACGCCAATGCCGCGCTGACCGCCTCCGCCCTCATGGGCATGAACAACACCTGGTATCCCTACGTGGAGATGACCGGCGACGCCCAGTTGAAGAGCCTGCCGGCCCAGTTGCGCATGAACGCCTACGCCACCCATGGCGGCGTGGAAAAGAAGCGCTTCGAGCTCTTCGCCCTGGTGGCTTCCATCATCGGCAAGTGCCATTTCTGCGTGGCTTCGCACTATGAGAACCTGAAGAACGACGGCCTGTCGACCGAACAGCTGCGCGACGCCGGCCGGATTGCCGCCGTCGTCAACGCCGCCGCGCTGGCGCTGGCCGCCCAAGGCAAGTAAGCGCCCCGCCGCTCGCAAAAAAAAGCCCGCCTGCATGATGCAGGCGGGCTTTTCCTTTTGGCTGACGTGTAGCGCGCTATTTGCCGGCGGCGGGCTTGACCGGCGCGGTCGGCAGGCCGTTGGCGGTCCACGCCTCCATGCCGCCCCGATACCAGTAGGCGCGCCAACCCAGGGTCCCCGCGCGCAGCGCCGCGTTGTAGGAGGATCGGTCGTTCATGCCCGCGCCCATGAACACGATGGGCGTGTCGCGCCGGTCTCCGGTGTTCTTCTTCAGCCAGGCGTCCAGCGCGCCTTGCAGGTGGTCCGCGACGCTGCCGTCCGACCCGGCGTCGGACAGCGGATAGGCGATGGGCAGCGTCTCCCGTAGCCCGCTGGTGTCGATGATGAGAATGTTTTTATCGTTGTTGATCAACCGCACCAGCTCCGGCGTCGTGATGATGTCGGCGCGCGTGTGCTTGTTGGGCGTTGGCCCCCGATACGGCGACGAGAACAGCAGGTTCGTCGGCGGCACGCCGTAGTCCTTCAGCTCGTCGAAGGCGCCGGCGGGCAGCGCCGGCATGCCTTGCCCCGCCGCGGGCGGTTGCCGCGGCGCCGGCGGCGCGCCGCCATCCTTGGCGACGACCTCGCCGCCCACCGTGCCCATCTCAATGTCCGAAACCATCACCGCGATGTTCTCGATGAGGTCGTAGCACATCGTGATCGACCCCTCGCGCGGGTTGTACCAGGCGTTCAACTGGCCGCAATCCTTGAACACCACGTTGACCGGCCGCGGCAGCACGTAGGTCTGGCCGAGCAGCTTGATGTTGTTGGTGATGGCCTCGGACAGGTTGTTCGCGAACAGGTTGCCGATCTTGCGCTTGGATGGCTCGAACACCACGTTGACCGGCGCGCCGGGCGCGTTGGCCGGCTGCAGGCCGTCGGGCGTCCAGGTGCCGACCCGCGTATGCGGTGCCAGCAGCCGGCGCCACGCGCGGTTCTGCTTGTTGAATTCGTCCGTGCACCGCGCTTTGGTCCGGTCCTCGAAGCCAACGTGCTTGGCCACCGGTTCGAACACCGCGGGATTGCCGCCGTACATGATGCACAGCATGTTGCGAAAGCGCTTCAAGTCGCCCGTGTGCTCGTCCTGCCAGGCCGAACTTGCCGAGGCGCCGCGCTTTTCCGCCAGCTTGCCGCTGTAGTACCACTGCAGCGCGGCATACGTCGCGGCCTCGCGGGCCATCGTGTTCAGGTCCTCGTCCTTGGTCGGATACATGGTGGGCTCGACGATCTGCAACGCCGAGTACATGTCGACCGCGTCTTCCTCGGCGCCCGTCGCCGGCAACTCCAGCTCGCCGATCAGCGCGTGGCCAAACTCGTGCAGGAAGATGCTGCGCATGATCCCGACGTAGACCCCGACGATGCGCAACGTATCGCCGCCAAAGCGCGGATAGGGACCCTCGCCCGGCAAGCCGGGAGCGTTGTTGGCGGGCGTGCGGGTGGCGGGCGTGTTGTTGGCTGCCGTGTTATTGGCGGGCGCGGGAGGCGGCGCCGCCGACGGCACGCGCGGCGCACCCGCCCCCGCGCCGCCTTGCGCGCCGGACCCGGCGGGCTTGGCAGCCACGTCCGACACGATCATGAAGTCGGCAATGCCGAACGTGCCTTCGTCGTACGCCATGATGCCGATTTCGCTGCCCAGCGCGGGCTCGTTCTCGATATCGGCAATCTTCTGGCCATTGACCAGGAAACGCGCGGCGCCGGGCACTTCCACCACTCTGATGCGGTCGGTGCCGTCCAGCTTGGCCACGTTGGGCACGGAAGCGATGTCGCGGCGCGTCTGGCCCTCCAGACAGAACAGCATCGTGTTGCGATCCGCCCGGATCTCCAGGAGGCACAGGCTCTTGCGCGCGTTGTTGTTCAGCGCGATGCCGATGGACGCCTTGGGACTCTTCGAGTTGACCATCACGTTGACATCGGTGATGCGGCCCGTCTCGGGCGCAGGCCCCGGATTGATGTAGAACGTCTGCTCGCCGCCGGGCACATCGCTATTGCGCAGCGTGAACCAGCCGTCCTGCTCGCCGACGTGCCAGCCCTGCAAAAGCTGCTGTTTGACGGTGCCTGCCAGTGGGCCGAGCTGCTTCTCATACGCCGCGTGCGCGGTGGTAGCAAAAGCGGCCAGCACGAAAAATAGCCCCGCGCCACGGAATCGCATCTGAATGTCCCTGATTAGTCAGATTTCAAGTCGCGCAGCGTATGTCAGATCAAACCGGTCCGCTTATTCATTTGTTAAAGATGTATTCCAACGTAAAAGCCGCCCGGGCTGGCGGCACGGACGGCTTTCGATTTGGGGGCAGGCGTGGCGTTCGCGCCACGGAACCGGTGGCGCGTCAGGAATCCACGCGCGCCAGCAGCGCAACCACCGTCGCCGCGATGCCTTCCTTGCGGCCCAGGTAGCCCAGCCCTTCGTTGGTCTTGGCCTTGATGTTGACCTCGGTCTCTGCCAGCCCCGTATCGGCGGCAATGTTCTTCACCATGGCCGGCGCATGCGGGCCGATCTTGGGCGCCTGCGCATGCAGCGTGGCGTCGATATTGACCGGCGCCCATCCCGCCTGGCGCACGCGCGCCATGGCTTCGCGCAGCAGGACGCGGCTGTCGGCCCCCTTGAAGGCCGGATCGGTGTCGGGAAAGTGCCGGCCGATGTCGCCCAGCCCCGCCGCGCCCAGCAGCGCGTCGGTGATCGCGTGCAGCAGCACGTCCGCATCGGAATGCCCCAAAAGGCCGTGCGTATGGGGAATCGTGACCCCGCCGATGATCAGCGGCCGGCCTTCGACCAGCGCGTGCACGTCAAAGCCTTGCCCGACGCGAAAAGGAATGCTCATAGCCATTTTTCCATCAGTTCAAAATCGTCCGGCCATGTCACCTTGAAATTGCGCATCGACCCCGAGACCAGCAACGGCGCGTAGCCGGCGGCCTCGATGGCCGAGGCCTCGTCGGTGACGATGACGCCATTCACGGATGCCGCGGTCAGCGCATCGCGCAGCACGCCTGCGCGGAACATCTGCGGGGTCTGCGCCAGCCACAGGCCATTGCGGTCCAGTGTGCGCTCGACCCGCTGGTGCCCGCCCTTGACCGTGTCGGCCACCGGCAGGGCCAGCAAACCGCCCACCGGATCGGCCAGGCAGGCATCGATCAGCCGCGCCAGCGCCTCGGCAGGCAAGCCGGGGCGGGCCGCATCGTGCACCAGCACCCAGGTGTCGTCGGCGACCTCGCTGTCGGCAAGCGCGCCGGCGACCGTATCGGCGCGCGTCGCGCCGCCGCAGGCACGCCAGACAGTGCGCGGCAGGCCAGCAAGCGCGGCATCGACCCAGCCGTCGCCCGGGCTGACCGCCACCCGAACCTCGGACACGCGCGCGTCGGCCAGCAACGCGCTGACCGCATGCCGCAGCATGGGCTGTCCGGCCAATGGACGGTATTGCTTCGGAACGGCTTCGTGCCCGGGCCGGCTGGCGCGGGCGCCGACTCCGGCGGCGGGCACGATTGCGATGATTGCGTCAGACATGGTGCGGAGATTTTATAATCGTTCGCTTGATGTCCGCTTCCAGCCTGATGCCCGCCCCTTCCTCCTCCGCCACGGCCGCCCCCCCCGTCCCCGCCACGGTTCCCACCCTGTCCGCGCTGAAGCCCGGCACGCGCTACGCGCAGCCCAGGCCGCCGGGCTCCGGCGACGCCTGGCTGCTGGCGGATCTGGCCCGCCAGGCCGGCGGCCCGCTGGTCATCCTGACGGCCGAGCCCCTGGAAGCGCAGCGCCTGGCCGAGGAAATCCAGCTGTTCGCGCCCGGTCTGCGCGTGCGGCAGCTGCCCGACTGGGAAACGCTACCCTACGATGCGTTCTCGCCGCACCAGGACCTGATTTCGGAGCGCCTGCACACGCTGCATTCGCTGATGATGAAGACGGTGGACGTGCTGACCGTGCCCATCACCACGGCGCTGTACCGGCTGGCGCCGCCCTCGTTCCTGGCCGCCTACACGTTCTCGTTCAAGCAGAAGGACCGGCTGAACGAAGCGGCGCTGCGCGCGCAGCTCACGCTGGCCAATTACAACCACGTCACCCAGGTGACCGCGCCCGGCGAATTCTGCCTGCGCGGCGGCCTGATCGACCTGTTCCCGATGGGCTCGGTGGTGCCGTACCGCCTGGACCTGTTCGACGACGAAATCGAGACCATCCGCAGTTTCGACGTGGACACCCAGCGCAGCCTGTACCCCGTGCGCGAGGTCCAGCTGCTGCCAGGCCGCGAATTCCCGATGGACGAGGACGCGCGCAACCGGTTCCGCGCGCGCTTTCGGGAAATTTTCGAAGGCGATCCCTCGCGCGCCCTGCCCTACAAGGACATCGGCAACGGCATCCCCTTTGCCGGCGTCGAGTACTACCTGCCGCTGTTCTTCGAAGAGACCGCCACGCTGTTCGACTACGTGGCCGAAGGCACGGTCATGGTCACGGTCGGCGACATCGACGACGCGATCCAGCGCTTCAACCAGGACACGGCCAGCCGCTACGGCTTCTTGAAGAGCGATCGCGAACGTCCCGTGCTGCCGCCCTCGGCCCTGTTCCTGGATAACGAATCGCTGTATGGCCGGCTGAAGGCCTTTCGCCGCCTGTCGCTGACTGCCGGCCAGCCGCACCCCGACTTCCGGGCCGCGCCCGATGTCAGCGTGGCGCGCCGCGCCGAGGATCCCATCGCCAAGCTGCGCACGCTGGTGCAGGCGGGCCAGACCCGCGTGCTGCTGTGCGCCGATTCCGCGGGGCGCCGCGAAACCCTGGTGCAGATGCTGCACGAGTTCGGCGTCACGCCCGACGCGCAGCCCGAGACCATCGAAGCCTTCCTGGCGTCGGACGCGCATTTCGGCATCGTCGCCTCGCCGCTGGGCGTGGGCTTCCAGCTGCCGGACGCAAACCTCGCCTTTCTGACCGAGAACGACCTCTACCCCGGATTGGCAACGCCGGGACGCCGCGGCAAGCGCGACCAGGAGCGCGCCAGCAACGTCGAAGCCATGGTGCGCGACCTGTCCGAGCTGCGCGAGGGCGATCCCGTCGTCCACGCCCAGCACGGC
Source organism: Achromobacter sp. SLBN-14 (assembly GCF_006715415.1). Taxonomy (NCBI): domain Bacteria; kingdom Pseudomonadati; phylum Pseudomonadota; class Betaproteobacteria; order Burkholderiales; family Alcaligenaceae; genus Achromobacter; species Achromobacter sp. SLBN-14. The sequence goes on from NZ_VFNE01000001.1 coordinate 1,045,105, forward strand.
ATCGGGCGCTACCACGGCCTGGTCAACATGGACATGGGCGAAGGCGAGATGGAGTTTCTTCATCTTGAATACGCCAACGGCAGCACGCTGTACGTGCCGGTGTCGCAGCTGCACGTGATCGCCCGTTACAGCGGCGCGGATCCGGAAGCCGCGCCGCTGCACCAGCTGGGCTCGGGGCAATGGGACAAGGCCCGCCGCAAGGCGGCCAAGCAGGTGCGCGACACCGCTGCGGAACTGCTGGCGCTGTATGCGCAGCGCGCCGCGCGCGAAGGCTTTGCGTTCAACCTGCCGCTGAACGACTACGAGGCCTTCGCCGAGGGCTTCGGCTTCGAAGAGACGGCCGATCAGGCCGCCGCGATCCAGGCCGTCATCAGCGACATGACCTCGGGCCGCCCGATGGACCGCCTGGTCTGCGGCGACGTCGGCTTCGGCAAGACGGAAGTCGCGCTGCGCGCCGCGTTCCTGGCCGTCGCCAATGGCAAGCAGGTGGCGCTCTTGTGCCCCACCACCCTGCTCGCCGAGCAGCACGCCCAGACCTTTACCGACCGGTTCGCCGACTGGCCCGTACGCGTGGTGGAACTGTCGCGCTTCCGCTCGGCCAAGGAAGTGTCGGCCGCCATCGAAGGCATCAACGACGGCCGGGTCGACATCGTCATCGGCACGCACAAGATTCTGTCGAAAGATGTGAAGTTCAAGCGGCTGGGTCTGGTCATCATCGACGAGGAACACCGTTTCGGCGTGCGCCAGAAGGAAGCGCTCAAGTCGCTGCGGGCCGAGGTCGACGTCCTGACGCTCACCGCCACGCCCATTCCCCGCACGCTCGGCATGTCGCTGGAAGGCATCCGCGACTTCTCCGTCATTGCCACGGCGCCGCAGAAGCGCCTGGCCATCAAGACCTTCGTGCGGCGCGAAGACGGCAGCACGCTGCGCGAGGCCCTGCTGCGCGAACTCAAGCGCGGCGGCCAGTGCTACTTCCTGCACAACGAGGTCGAGACCATCCACAACCGCCGGGCGCGCCTTGAAGAACTGGTGCCCGAGGCCCGGATTGCCGTCGCGCACGGCCAGATGCCCGAGCGCGAACTCGAACAGGTGATGAAGGGCTTCTACCAGCAGCGCTACAACGTGCTGCTGTGCACCACCATCATCGAAACCGGCATCGACGTGCCCAGCGCCAACACCATCGTGATCCATCGCGCCGACCGCTTCGGCCTGGCGCAGCTTCACCAGTTGCGCGGACGCGTCGGGCGCTCGCACCATCAGGCCTACGCCTACCTGCTGACGCCGGGCGAGGACGCCATCACCAGCAACGCCAAGAAGCGGCTAGAAGCCATCCAGGCCATGGAAGAGCTCGGCTCGGGCTTTTACCTGGCGATGCACGACCTCGAAATCCGGGGCACCGGTGAAGTGCTGGGCGACTCGCAGTCGGGCAACATCCAGGAAGTGGGCTTCTCGATGTACAACGAGATGCTCAACGAGGCCGTGCGCGCGCTGCGCGCCGGCGAAGAACCCGACCTGGACGCGCCCTTCAACCTGGCGTGCGAGGTCAACCTGCACGCCCCGGCGCTGCTGCCGTCCGATTATTGCGCCGACGTGCATGCGCGCCTGGCCATCTACAAGCGGCTGGCGCACGCCGCCGACGAAGATGACCTGATCCACATCCAGGAAGAACTGATCGACCGATTCGGCAAGCTGCCGGAAGCGGCCCAGACCCTGCTGGCCACGCATCGCCTGCGCCTTGCGGCCCAGCCGCTGGGCATCGTCAAGATCGACGCCAGCGAAGCGCAGGCCCTGATCCAGTTCGGCCCCAAGACCTCGGTCGATCCGGCCCGCATCATCGACCTCGTCCAGCGGCAGCGTCACATCAAGCTGGCCGGACAGGACAAATTGCGCGCCGAGATCAAGGCCCCCCTCATTCCCGCCAGGGCGGACGCCGTGCGCGCCGTCCTGCGCGCGCTCAAGTAACCCCGACTCTCCTTCCCTTCCGCCATGACTACCCACAATCTCGTCGTTCAATCCCCCGGCCTCGCCATCGAACATGCGGAGCAGCTTGCCGCGCTGGCCCAGGCCCAGGGCGTGGCGCGCATCAGCAACACCGCGGCGCGCCTGCTCGACGTACAGCACGACGACGAGACGCGCGCGGTGGTATGCGCCTTCGCCGAGGCGCGCGGCGTGGACGCCGCCTTCGTGCCTGCCGGACTAAAGCTTGCCCACTGCAAGGTCCTGGCCATGGACATGGACTCGACCCTGATCAACATCGAATGCATCGACGAGATCGCGGGCGTGGTCGGCGTGAAAGACAAGGTGTCGGAGATCACCGAGGCCGCCATGCGCGGCGAGATCAAGGATTTCGCCGAAAGCCTGCGCCGGCGGGTCGCGCTGCTGAAAGGCGCGCCGGCTGGCGCGCTGGACCAGGTCTACGAGGAAAAGCTGCGCCTGAACCCGGGCGCCGAACGCCTGATCTCGACGGCCCAGGCCGCCGGCATCAAGGTGCTGCTGGTGTCGGGCGGTTTCACCTTCTTCACGGAACGCCTGCGCGCCCGCCTGAACCTGGACAGCGCACACGCCAACACACTGGAAATCGAAGACGGCGTGCTCACCGGCCGCGTGCTGGGCGACATCCTGGACGCCGACGCCAAGGCCGCCCACCTGCGCGACTTCGCGCGCACGCACGGCGCCTCGACGGATCAGATCATCGCAATGGGCGACGGCGCCAACGACCTGAAGATGCTGGCCAACGCCGGCTTTCCGGTGGCCTACCACGCCAAGCCGCTGGTGCGTCAGCAGACGCGCTACGCGCTGAACGTCTCCGGATTGGACGGCGTGCTGAACTGGTTCGAGAGCTGATCCTGCCTCAAAGGTCTCCTCAAAGGTGTCTGACACCGCGCCGCAACGCATGCCAGCCACCGCCCAAAAGCAAAAGCCACCTCAGCAACGAGGTGGCTTTTTTCATGCAGGCAGGCGCCGCTGACGCGGCGCCCCGCCATCAGTACCGCACGCGCAGGGACAGCAGCGCCGCCCGGCCCGTGCCCAGCGCCGCGTAGTGCGCAGCGTAGGCCTTGGTGTAGTACGTTTCGTCGAAGATGTTCAGCACGTTCAACTGCGCCGAGAAGTGCTCGTTGAACTCATAGCCGGCCATCGCGTCGAAGCGCCAGTACGACGGCACCCAGCGCGCCTTGGGCGTGCCGTCGGCGTTCTTCGTGGCGTCCGAGTTGCCGTACACCTTGTCGACGTAGTACGCGCCGCCGCCGACCGTCAGCTTGGGCAGGACCTTGTAGGTCGTCCACAGGCTGAAGGCGTTGCGCGGCGTGTTGGGCAGGTCCTGGCCGACGGCGCCGCTGTTGTAGGCGCCCTTGGTCATTTCGCTGTCCATGAAGGTGTAGCCGCCGAACACGTTCCACTTCGGCGTGATGGCGCCCGAGAATCCCAGCTCGATGCCGCGCACCTTGGCTTCGCCCACTTGTGCCACTTCGGTCGCCGACACCGCCACGCTGGTGTTCTTGCGGATGTCCTGGAACGCCGCGGCCGACAGCGTCAGCTTGTCATCGAACACCTGCCACTTCGTGCCCAGCTCCACCGTGCGGCTCTTTTCCGGTTCCAGCGAAGACGTCGACAGCGAGGTCGCATCGCTGATCGCTCCGCCAGCAATGGCGGACGGCGTCGACGAGGTGCCGTAGGTCGCGTAGATCGTGCCGTTGGGCACGGGTTTGTACGCCAGGCCGACCTGGTAGTTGAAGAGGTTGTCCTCACGGCTCGTGCTGTAGAACGCGGGGGTGCTGGACGGATCGTTGCGGCCGCGCGCGATGTTGCTGCCGCTGGTGCGGTAGTTGTCCCAGCGTGCGCCCAGGCTGGCTTGCCACTGTTCGTTGAACTTGATGGTGTCAAAGCCGTAGAGGGCCAACGTGTCCGTGTTGTAGACGGCAGGATTGTTGTTGCGGGTCAGCTTGCCGGTGTAGTCGTCGTGGGGATTCGGATCCCACAGCGACGTGCACAGCGCCGGGTTCGACAGGTCCGTAGCGCTGACCTTGCAGTTCATCGGGCCCCGCGCGATCGTCTGGGTGTAGCTGTCCTTGTCCTGCTTGATGTTGCTGTACTCGAAGCCCAGGTCGAACGAGTGCTTCAGGCTGCCGGTCTCGAATTCGCCCGTCAGGTCCGTCTGGTTGGCGAACGTCTTGGTGACGTAATAGCCGGACTTGAGCGCGCGATACACCAGCCCGTTCGGGATGTTGCCCTTGCTGTCGTCGGGATTGGTCGCCGCGAAATCCGTCGTGCCGCGGCCATAGCGCGTTACGTTGCGCAGTTGCAGCTTGTCCGAGAAGTCATGCTGGAAGTCCACGGTGGCGACATCATCGCGGGTCTTCATGAAGTCGCGGCCGGTCAGGCCATAGAACGACTTGCGGCTCACGCCCATGGTCTCCGTCACCGGCTGACCCGACTTCGGGTCATACGGAATGGAGTAATCGGGCATGCTGTCGTCCTGGTAGTGGTAGTAGCTCAGCGTGATGCGCGTCGGCGTGCCCACGCCCAGCATCAGCGACGGCGCCACGCCCCAACGCTCGAAGTCCACTGCGTCATCGCGGCCCGGCGTGTCGCCCTTGTTGCCCATCACGTTCAGGCGGAACGCCGCCTTCTCGCCCAACCGCCAGTTGCTGTCGATCGTGGCGCGGTAGTTGTTGTCCGTGCCGATCTGCGCCGTGGCTTCGGTGAAGTCCGTGGCCTTTGGCGTCTTGCTGACCATGTTGATGCTGCCGCCCGCGCCGCCGCGGCCGGAGTACACCGAATCCGGTCCCTTGATGATCTCGACCTGCTCCAGATTGAAGGTATCGCGCACCTGCGTGCTGCTGTCGCGGATCCCGTCCAGAAAGATGCTGCCGGCCGAATTCTGGCCGCGAATGATGGGCAGGTCACCGCCCGGACGGCCGCCCTCACCCGCGCCGAACGTGATCCCCGGCGAGTTGCGCAGCACGTCCTGCAGCGTGGATGCCGCCTGATCCTGGATCACCTGCTGCGGCACAACCTGCACCGTGCGCGGCGTGTCCAGCAACGGCGCCGTCATCTTGGGAGACTGCGCGGTCGACGTCTGGTACGACGAGCTTTCGCCCTCCACGCGGACGGGCGACAACTGCGTCACGCCGCTGTCAGCGGACTGCGCTGCGGCATAGGGACTGACGAACAAAGCGGGGGCGGCTATCGCAGCAGCCAGCGACGTGGCGAGCGTATTCAGCGAATACGAATCTTGGGGCTTCAATCCAGCTTCTCCAGAATGTAAATAGCAACGATTCTTGTTTTTTTGTCGTTTGCGATTCTGAACCGAGGCGCTGAATGAAACCTGAATGACAGGCTGTTGATGATCTAAAAGATGAAAAAACAACAGAGTTGATCTGCCGCAAATGCGAAGCGGCCGGCGATTCGAATCGGGGGCAGATCAACGGTGGGATCCGGAAGGGTCACAAGCCCCTGCCGGCATGCGCAGGACAAAAAAAAACGCCCCGACATCGGGGCGCTATTTTGTGCTGGGCAGGACTCAGACCCGAAGGCGAGGATGCCGCTTGAAGAGGTACCGGTACACGAACCCGGGATACGCCAGCACCAGATACAGGCTGAGCGTGATGGCGTAGAACTCCCAGGTCTGGGCGAAGCGGTTGCCCAGCGTGGATTCGAACGCAAAGCCCAGCGCGCCGACGATGGCGTAAAAAACCAGCACCTCGACCAGCCGCAACCAGAACGGCTTGACCGCCACCGCCCCACCCTGCTTCCAGGGCAGCACGGCGAAGACGCGCTCGGTCAGGAAAGGAAGATTCGCGCTGACAAGCGCCAGCGCGATCAACAGCCACACCGCCAGCGTCTGGTTCATGGCTGTTATCCGTTCCTTAGAGGCTCAGCGACGAGCGGATAGCCTGCACGCACAGGGCCATCAGGCCACCCGGCAACAGACCCAGCACCAGGATCAAGGCGCCGTTGATCGACAGCACGCCACGCTGGCCGGCCGTGGCCACCATCGGGGCGGCGTCGGCCGCCGGTTCGTCGAAGTAGACGACCTTGACCACGCGCAGGTAGTAGAACGCGCCAATCAGCGAGAACAGCACCGCGACCACAGCCAGCGTCACGTGGCCGGCGGAAACCAGCGCCTGCAGCACGGCGAGCTTGGCGTAGAAGCCCACAAGCGGCGGGATGCCGGCCAACGAGAACATCAGGAGCAGCACGATGGCGGCATGCCACGGGCTGCGGCGGTTCAGGCCCTTCAGGTCGTCGATGTGCTCGCACTCGAAGCCCTGGCGCGACAGCAGCAGCACGATGCCGAAGCTGGCGAGCGTGGTCAGCACGTAGGTCAGCATGTAGAACAGCGAGGCGCCGTAGGCGGCCGACGACAGTTCCGGCTTGCCGGCCACCGACCCCGACATCAGGCCCAGGAGCACGAAGCCCATGTGCGAGATGGTCGAGTAAGCCAGCATGCGCTTGAAGTTGGTTTGCGCAATGGCGGTCAGGTTGCCGATGGCCAGCGACAGCACCGCCAGGATCATCAGCATCGGCTGCCAGTCGGTGGCCAGGCCGTGCAGGCCGTCGACCAGCAGGCGCAGCGTGATCGCAAAAGCGGCCAGCTTGGGCGCGCCGCCCAGAATCAGCGTGACGGCGGTGGGCGAACCCTGGTAGACGTCCGGCACCCACATGTGGAACGGAACGGCGCCCAGCTTGAACGCAAGGCCCGACACCAGGAACACGATGCCGAACACCAGCGCCATCTTCTCGGCCTTGCCGGCGGCGATGACGTTGGACACTTCGGTCAGGTCAAGGTGACCCGTCGCGCCATAGATCATGGACATGCCGTACAGCAGGAAGCCCGAGGCCAGCGCGCCCAGCACGAAGTACTTCATGGCGGCTTCGGTGGCCACGACGTTGTCGCGGCGCAGGGCGATCAGCGCGTACAGCGCCAGCGACATCAGCTCCAGACCCAGGTAGATGGAGATCAGGTTCCCGGAGGAGATCATGACCATCTGGCCCAGCAGGGCAAACAGCGTCAGCACGTAGAGTTCGCCGCCGCGCACCATGTCGCGAACCTGCGCATACACGCGGCCGTAGATCAGCGTGACGCCGACGGCAAGGTACGAAGCGATCTTCAGCAGGTGCGACAGCTCGTCCGTGACGTACAGGCCGTTGAACGTCGAGCCAGCCACGCCGTTCTTCCACTGCACGGCCGACACGACGGTCAGCACGCCCAGGGCAAGCATGGTCAGCAGAAACGTCGGCTTGCGCTCGGGGTGATTGCTGACCGCGTCGATGAGCAGGATAGCCAGGCCGAAAATCAGCAGAAGGATTTCCGGTGTCGCCAAGGCGAAATCGATTTGGGATTGCATCATTGTCTTGTCTTACAGTTTCGAGACGGCAACGTGTTGCAGCAGGGCCTCGACCGACACGTGCATGACGTCGGTAAAGGGCTTGGGATAGATCCCCATGTACAACACGGCGATCGCCATCACGCCAAGAATCACGAATTCGCGGCGGTTGATATCGGTCAGCTCGCGCACGTGGTCGTTGGCGACATCGCCCAGGACGACGCGCTTGACCATCCACAGCGAATACGCCGCGCCCAGGATCAGGGCAGTAGCTGCCAGCAGGCCGATCCAGAAGTTGTGCTCGACAGCGCCCATGATCACCATGAATTCGCCGACGAAGCCGCTGGTGGCCGGCAGGCCGCTGTTGGCCATCGAGAACAGGATGAAGAACGTGGCAAAGCGCGGCATCACGTTGACCACGCCGCCGTAGTCGGCGATGCGGCGCGAGTGCATGCGGTCATAGAGCACGCCAATACACACGAACATGGCGCCCGACACGAAGCCGTGCGAGATCATCTGCACGATGGCGCCTTCGACGCCGGCCGTGTTGAAGATGAAAAAGCCCAGCGTGACAAAGCCCATGTGAGCGACCGACGAATAGGCCACCAGCTTCTTCATGTCGTCCTGCACGATCGCGACCAGACCGATGTAGATCACGGCAATCAGCGACAGCGTGATCATCAGGCCGGCCAGGCTGTGCGAGGCGTCAGGCGCGATCGGCAGCGAGAAGCGCAGGAAACCGTAGGCGCCCAGCTTCAGCATGATCGCGGCCAGCACGATGGAGCCACCCGTGGGCGCTTCCACGTGGGCGTCCGGCAACCACGTGTGAACCGGCCACATCGGCACCTTGACCGCGAAAGCCGCGAGCAGCGCCACGAAGATCAGGATCTGCGGGGTATAGCCCAGCTTGGTCTGCTGCCAGGTCAGGATGTCGAACGAACCGCCCGAGACATTCCAGAGGTAGACGAACGCGACCAGCGTCAGCAGCGAACCCATCAGGGTGTACAGGAAGAACTTGAACGCCGCATACACGCGGTTCGGTCCGCCCCAGACACCGATGATGATGTACATCGGGATCAGCGTGGCTTCGAAGAACACGTAGAACAGCATGCCGTCCAGCGCGCAGAACACGCCCACCATCAGACCCGACAGGATCAGGAAGGCGGCCATGTATTGCGCGACGCGGCTCGTGATGACTTCCCAGCCGGCCAGCACCACGATGATGGTGATGAACGCGGTCAGGAGCACGAACCACATCGAAATGCCGTCGATGCCCAGGTGGTAATTGACGTTGAAGGCCTCGATCCAGGAGGTCTTCTCCACGAACTGCATGGCGGCCGTGGAGGAATCGAACCCGGTGTAGAGCGGAATCGTGACCAGGAAGCCGGCGATCGCGCCGACGAGCGACAGGCCGCGCGTCAGGCCGGGACGGTCGTCACGGCCCACCGCCAGCACCAGCAGGCCGAATACGATCGGGACAAAGATCGCAAGCGTGAGCCAGGGAAAAGTGTTGGATGCCATCTCGCTTGCCATCATTGGGGAATCAGCACAAAGAAAGTCACCAGCGCCATGACGCCGATGATCATTGCGAACGCGTAGTGATAGATGAAGCCGGACTGCAGGTGGCGGCTGATGGCTGCCACCCAGCCCACGACACGGGCGCTGCCGTTGATCAGGATGCCATCGATGATGCCGCGATCACCGGTCTGCCACAGGCCGCGGCCCAGGCAGCGCAGACCACGCGCGATGACCTGCTCGTTGAACCAGTCGACGTAGTACTTGTTCTCGAGGATCTTGTTCACGCCCGACAGGTTGGCCTTGATGGCGGCCGGCACCTTGGGGTTGATCAGGTAGCAGTACCACGAGATGACGAAGCCCGCGACGACCAGCCAGAACGGCAGGGTCTGGAAGGCATGCAGGCCGTAGGCGACCCAGCCGTGCCATTCCTCGCTCAGCACGTGCATGGCGGGATGCTGCTGCGGCAGCACCTTGATGACGCCGTCGAAGAACTTGCCGAACACCATCGGGTCGACCGCCCAGGCGCCGACGAACACCGACGGGATGGCCAGCAGGACCAGCGGCAGCGTGACGACCCAGGGCGACTCGTGCGGCTTGCCGCCGTGGTGGCCATGGCCGTGGTCGTCGTGGCCGTGATCGTCGTGACCGTGCGCGTCATGGCCGTGGCCGTGGTCGCTGGTGTCGAAGCGTTCCTTGCCATGGAAGACCAGGAAGTACACGCGGAACGAGTACAGCGACGTGACGAACACGCCGATCAGCACGGCATAGTAGGCAAAGCTCGCGCCCCAGACGTTGGCCTGGCCGGCGGCTTCGATGATGTTTTCCTTCGAGTAGAAACCCGAGAAGAACGGCGTGCCGACGAGCGCCAGTGTGCCCAGCAGGAAGGTGATCCAGGTGATGGGCATGTACTTGCGCAGGCCGCCCATGTTGCGGATGTCCTGGTCGTGGTGCATGCCGATGATGACCGAACCCGCACCCAGGAACAGCAGCGCCTTGAAGAACGCGTGCGTCATCAGGTGGAAGATCGCGACCGAGTAGGCCGACGCACCGAGCGCGACAGTCATGTAGCCCAGCTGCGACAGCGTGGAATACGCAATGACCCGCTTGATGTCGTTCTGGATGATGCCCAGGATGCCCAGGAACAGCGCGCCGATGGCGCCGATCACGATGATGAACGACAGCGCGGTATCCGACAGTTCGAACAGCGGCGAGAAACGCGCGACCATGAAGATGCCGGCCGTCACCATGGTGGCGGCGTGGATCAGCGCGGAAATCGGGGTCGGGCCTTCCATCGAGTCGGGCAGCCAGGCGTGCAGCGGAACCTGGGCCGATTTGCCCATGGCGCCGATGAACAGGCAAATACATGCCACCGTCAGCAGCATCCAGTCGGAGCCCGGCAGCGTCATGCCGGCCAGCTTGTCGGCCTGCGCGAAGACTTCACCGTAGTGCATGGTGCCGGCGTAGGCGAACAGAAGGCCAATGCCCAGCACGAAACCGAAGTCGCCGACGCGGTTGATCAGGAACGCCTTCATGTTGGCGAAGATCGCCGTGGGGCGCGTGTACCAGAAACCGATCAGCAGGTAGGACACCAGGCCCACCGCTTCCCAGCCGAAGAACAGCTGCACCATGTTGTTCGACATCACCAGCATCAGCATGGAGAACGTGAACAGCGAGATGTACGAGAAGAAGCGCTGGTAGCCGGGATCGTCAGCCATGTAGCCGATGGTGTAGATGTGCACCATCAGGGACACGGAGGTCACCACGACCATCATCATGGCCGACAGCGGATCGATCAGGAAGCCGATTTCCAGCTTGGTCTGGCCGATCAGGCTCCAGGTGTAGACCGCGCCGTCGAAGCGCAGGCCGTTCAGCACGTCGCCCAGCACCACCACCGAACCGATGGCGGAGATGAGCACGCCCAGGATGGTGATGACGTGCGAGGCGCGGCGGCCGATGGGACGGCCCAGGAACCCGGTGCCGAAAAGGCCCGCGAGAATTGCTCCGGCCAGCGGCGCCAGCGCGATGAGCAGGTAGAGATTGGGTGAGCTAGACATTTTCTTCCAATACCCCGTCAGCCCTTCAGGCGATCGAGTTCGTCAACGTTGATCGTGTTCAGGTTGCGGAACAGCAGCACCAGGATGGCCAGGCCGATCGCCGCTTCGGCGGCGGCCACGGTCAGGATGAAGAACACGAACACCTGGCCGGCGGTGTCGCCAAACCAGCTGGAGAACGCCACGAAGTTCATGTTGACGGCCAGGAGCACGAGCTCGATGGACATCAGGAGAATGATCAGGTTGCGGCGGTTCAGGAAGATGCCGAAGATCCCGATGGCGAACAGGATTGCGCCAAGGATCAGATAGTGGGCCAGCGTCAGCGTCATTGTTTTTCTCCTTGGGGCGCGGCACCGTTCGACGCGTCACGCTTGGCCTGGGCGCGCTCGCTCTGGGCGGGCATGCTCACCATGCGGAAGCGGTCCTTCGCACGCACGCGGACAGCGGCGACCGGGTCGTTGTACTTCACGTCGCGGCGGCGGCGCAGGGTCAGCGCGATTGCGGCAACCATGCCGACCAGCAGCAGCGCGGCGCCCACTTCAACGGCGTAGACGTACTGCGTGTACATCGCCTCGCCCAGCGCGCGGGCGTTGTTGTAGTCGCTGGGCAGTTGCGCCTGCGGACCGGAGCCGTACCAGATGGTGCCCAGCACGAAGGACACTTCCAGCACCAGCACGAGACCGATGACCAGGCCGAGCGGCAGGTAGGTCTTCATGCCCTGGCGCAGGGTGTCCATGCGGATGTCGAGCATCATCACGACAAAGAGGAAGAGCACCATTACGGCGCCCACGTACACCAGCACCAGCAGCAGCGCGAGGAACTCGGCGCCCAGCAGCATCCAGAGCATGGCCGCGTTGGCAAACGCCAGGATCAGGTGCAGAACGGCGGTGACCGCGCTGCGCGCGGTGATCACGCGGAAGGCCGCGATCACCAGCACGGCGGCCAGTATGTAGAAAAGGACAGTGGTAAAAGTCATGGATCAGACCCTGGGCTTCAGCGGTAAGGCGCGTCTTCGGCCCGGCGGCGGGCGATGTCGGCTTCGTAGCGGTCGCCCACGGCGAGCAGCATGTCTTTGGTGAAATACAGGTCGCCGCGCTTTTCGCCGTGGTATTCGTGGATGTGCGTTTCCACGATGGAGTCCACGGGGCAGCTTTCCTCACAGAAGCCGCAGAAGATGCACTTGGTCAGGTCGATGTCGTAGCGCGTCGTGCGGCGGGTGCCGTCGTCGCGCTGATCCGACTCGATCGTGATCGCCAGCGCCGGGCACACGGCTTCGCACAGCTTGCACGCGATGCAGCGCTCTTCCCCGTTGGGGTAGCGGCGCAGCGCGTGCAGGCCGCGGAAACGCGGCGACGCAGGGGTCTTTTCCTGGGGGTAGCGCAAGGTGACCTTGCGCTTGAAGAAATACTTGCCCGTCAGGCGCATGCCCTTGAGCAACTCGGTCAGCATCAGGCTGCCGAAGAAATCCTTGATCGCTTCCATATCCTGCCTCTGCTTGGCGCTTAGCGCCAAATGTTCCAGGGCGTCTGCATCCAGATCGCCACCACGACCAGCCAGACGCCGGTCAGCGGGATGAAGATTTTCCAACCCAAACGCATGATCTGGTCGTAGCGGTAGCGCGGGAACGAGGCCCGGAACCACACGAACAACGAGACCACGACGAACGTCTTGAGACCCAGCCAGATCCAACCCGGAATCCAGGTCAGCGGCGCGATATCGATCGGGGAAGCCCAGCCGCCCAGGAACATGATCGACGCCATGCAGGACAGCAGGATCATGTTGGCGTATTCGCCCAGGAAGAACAGCGCGAAGGCCATGCCCGAGTATTCGACCATGTGGCCGGCCACGATTTCGGATTCGCCTTCCACCACGTCGAACGGGTGGCGGTTGGTTTCCGCGACGGCCGAGATCACGTAGATCACGAACAGCGGCAACAGCGGCAGCCAGTTCCAGGACATGAACGTCAGGCCCTTGTCGGCAAACCAGCCGCGGTTCTGCACGTTGACGATCTCGGACATGTTCAGGCTGCCGGACACCAGCAGCACCGTCACCAGCACGAAGCCGATGGCCAGTTCATACGACAGCATCTGGGCCGAGGCGCGCAGCGCGCCCAGGAACGCGTACTTGGAGTTGGACGCCCAGCCAGCGACGATCACGCCGTACACGCCGATGGACGTGATGGCCATGATGTACAGCAGGCCGGCATTGACGTTGGCCAGCACGACGTCGGGACCGAAGGGCACGACCGCCCAGGCAGCCAGCGCGGGCATCAGCGTGACCACGGGGGCCACGACGAACAGCACCTTGTTGGCCTGGCTGGGAACGACGACTTCCTTGGTGAGCAGCTTGAAGACGTCTGCGAAAGGCTGCAGCAGCCCCTTGAAGCCGACGCGGTTCGGACCCATGCGCACGTGCATGGCGCCGATCATCTTGCGCTCCCAGTACGTCAGGTACGCCACGCACAGGATGATGGGCACGGCGATGACCACGATCTTGATGAGGGTCCAGAGGACCATCCAGACCGTCGGGCCCAGCAATGCCTGACCGTGGCTTTCAAGAACATTGAGCCATTCCATCAGGCACGCTCCACGCTGATTTGACCAAATGCGCCGCCCAGGGCAGCGGTAGTTTCGAAGGCGGCGGAAATGCGCACGGCGCGATCGGCCACGGCATCATCCTGCACGGTTTCCAGTTCGACGGCGCCCTGCCCGGCCGACACGCGCACCTTGACGCCGGCGGTCAAGCCGAGGCTGGTGAGGGTACGGCCGTTCATGGCGGCGGCGGGCTTCTTCGAAGCCGGCGAGGCCTGCAGCGGTTCCGAGCGGCGCACCATGGCGTCGGTGCGGTAGATCGGCACATCGGCGACGCGTTCCAGGCCGGTGAGGGCCTGGCCCAGACCCAGCGGGGCCTTGACGTCGTTGGACAGGCGGCCTTCGACGCCGCTGGCCAGCACGGCGTCGCGCACGGACTCGGAGGTCTCGTCGTCGAAGCCGGCCAGATGCAGGACGTTGCCCAGCACGCGCAGCACCTTCCAGCCCGGACGGGTCTGGCCGAACGGCGTGACCGTGCCCTTGAAGCTCTGGGCCAGGCCTTGGGCGTTGACGAACGTGCCCGAGGTTTCCGTGAACGGCGACACCGGCAGCATCACGTCCGCCCATTCGGCAGCGGCCGAACGGTAAGGCGTGAGCGCGACGGCGAACTGCGCGCCGCGCAGCGCGGCGATGGCTTGCTGGCCGTTGTCGGCGTCGAGCAGCGGCTCGGCGTGCAGGACGATGTAGGCCTTGAGCGGTTCGGCGAGCATGGCTGCGGCGGTCTTGCCGCCCTTGCCCGGGATGGCGCCGGCGAGGTAGCCGCCGACGGTGTTGCCGCCCGAGGTCAGGAAGCCGAACTTGCCGCCCGACAGGTCAGCCACGGCGCGGCCGTTGGCGGCCAGGGTGGTGGCCTGAGCGCTGGCGACGGCCAGGTTGCCCATCAGGACGGCCGTGTTGGCGCCCGAGGCAAGGCTGGCGGCGATCAGCTTGGCGTTTTCGCCCGGCGTCACCGAGGCAAACTCGGCCGGCACGGCCTGTTCCTTGGCCTGGGCCAGCGCGACGGCCACTTCGGCCAGCGCGCGCGCCAGTTCCGACGGGGCCACTGTGATGCGCGCGGTCACGGGCATCAGGGGATCGTCGGCGGCGCTGTCGACCATCAGGATCTGCGTGCCGCGCTTGGCGGCCTGGCGCAGACGCTGGGCCATCAGCGGGTGGTCCTTGCGCAGGAACGAGCCGACGACCAGGACGCGGTCCAGGTTGTCGAGTTCGGCGATGGGCATGCCCAGCCACGGCGCGCCGGTCAGCGCGGCGTCGAAGGCCGGGTCGGTCTGACGCAGGCGGAAGTCGATGTTCTCGGAACCCAGCGCGCGGACCAGGCGGCCCAGCAGCGCGTATTCCTCGGTCGTGGCGTATTCGGACGCCAGGGCGCCGATCTGGCCGGCGCCGAAGCTGTCACGCACGCGCGACAGGCCTTGGGCCACGGCCTGCAGGGCATCGGCCCAGGAGGCTTCCTGCCACTTTCCGTCGGTGCCCTTGATCATCGGGGCGGACAGGCGGTCTTCGCTGTTCAGGCCTTCGTACGAGAAGCGGTCGCGATCGCTGATCCAGCATTCGTTGACGGCTTCGTCCTCGAACGGCACCACGCGCATCACGCGGTCGCCCTTGACCTGGACGACCAGGTTGGCGCCCAGGCTGTCGTGCGGGCTGACCGAACGGCGGCGAGCCAGTTCCCAGGTGCGGGCGCTGTAGCGGAAGGGCTTGGAGGTCAGCGCGCCCACCGGACAGATGTCGATCATGTTGCCCGACAGTTCGGACTCGATCGAACGGCCGACGAAGGTCGTGATCTCGGAGTGTTCGCCACGGCCCAGCATGCCCAGTTCCATGACGCCGGCGATTTCCTGGCCGAAGCGCACGCAGCGGGTGCAGTGGATGCAGCGGGACATTTCCTCGGCCGACACCAGCGGGCCCAGGTCCTTGTGGAACACGACGCGCTTTTCTTCCTGGTAACGCGAGGAAGAACCGCCGTAGCCCACGGCCAGATCCTGCAGCTGGCATTCGCCGCCCTGATCGCAGATCGGGCAGTCGAGGGGGTGATTGATGAGCAAGAATTCCATCACCGACTTCTGAGCGGCGCGAGCCTTCTCCGAGCAGGTGTGGACGACCATGCCGTTGGTCACGGGCGTGGCGCAGGCGGGCAGCGCCTTGGGCGCTTTTTCCACTTCAACCAGGCACATCCGGCAGTTGGCCGCGATGGACAGTTTCTTGTGGTAGCAGAAATGCGGCACGTAAAGCCCGACTTTCTGGGCGGCATGCATGACCATGCTGCCTTCGGGCACTTCGACCTTGTTGCCGTCGACGGTTAGTTCAACCATTGCTGTTCCTGAGACCTACAGATATTGCGGGACCACACAAGACTTGTGCTCGATGTGGTGCGCGAATTCGTCGCGAAAATGCTTGAGGAAGCCACGTACGGGCATGGCGGCGGCGTCACCGAGGGCGCAGATGGTGCGGCCCATGATGTTGGCGGCCACGTTGTCCAGCAGCTCCAGATCTTCCGGACGGCCTTGACCGTTCTCGATACGGTGCACCATGCGGTACAGCCAGCCGGTGCCTTCGCGGCACGGCGTGCACTGGCCGCAGCTTTCTTCGAAATAGAAGTACGACAGGCGCAGCAGCGACTTGACCATGCAACGCGTCTCGTCCATGACGATCACCGCGCCGGAGCCGAGCATCGAGCCGGCCTTGGCGATGGAGTCATAGTCCATCGTGCATTCCATCATGATGTCGGCGGGCAGGACCGGGGCGCTCGAGCCGCCGGGAATGACCGCCTTCAGCTTCTTGCCGCCGCGCATGCCGCCTGCCAGTTCCAGCAGGGTCGAGAACGGGGTGCCCAGCGGGATCTCGTAGTTGCCGGGACGCTCGACGTCGCCAGTGATCGAGAACAGCTTGGTGCCGCCGTTGTTCGGCTTGCCGACTTCCAGGTAGGCCTGGCCGCCGTTGCGGATGATCCACGGCACCGCCGCGAACGTTTCCGTGTTGTTGATCGTGGTGGGCTTGCCGTACAGGCCGAAGCTGGCCGGGAACGGCGGCTTGAAGCGCGGCTGGCCCTTCTTGCCTTCCAGCGATTCCAGCAGCGCGGTTTCTTCGCCGCAGATGTAGGCGCCGTAACCGTGGAATGCGTGCAGCTGGAAGCTGAAGTCGGAACCGAACAGGCGGTCGCCCAGGAAACCGGCGGCGCGCGCTTCTTCCAGGGCTTCTTCGAAGCGCTCGTAGACTTCGAAGATTTCGCCGTGGATGTAGTTGTACCCGACGCTGATGCCCATGGCGTAGGCCGCGATCGCCATGCCTTCAATCACGATGTGCGGATTGAAACGCAGGATGTCGCGGTCCTTGAACGTGCCCGGTTCGCCTTCGTCGGAGTTGCAGACGAGGTACTTCTGGCCGGGGAAGGCGCGCGGCATGAAGCTCCACTTCAGGCCGGTGGGGAAGCCCGCGCCGCCACGGCCGCGCAGACCCGACGCCTTTACCTCGGCGATCACGTCTTCCGGCTTCATGCCGGTGGTGAGGATCTTTTTCAGGGCTTCGTAGCCGCCGCGCTTGACGTAGTCGGCCAGGCGCCAGTTGGCGCCGTCGACGTCGGCCATGATCTGCGGCTGCATGTGCCGGCCGTGCAGGCACATCGAGTTGGACAGGTCGTTCAGGGGGTTGGGGTCCAGCCCCTGCGCGAACTGCTTGTACTGGTCAGGCGCATTCATGCCGACTCTCCTTGCTGCTTGAGGGCCGCGACCAGCGCGTCCAGCTTCTCGTCGGTCATGCGCACGCACATATGCTTGTTGTTCACGATCAGCACGGGGGAGTCGCCGCAGGCGCCCATGCACTCGCCTTCGACCAGGGTGAACTGGCCGTCTTCGGTGGTCTGGCGGTAGTCGACGCCCAGCTTGCGCTTGAGGTATTCGCCGGCACGGTCGCCATCGCGCAAGGCACAGGGCAAGTTGGTGCAGACGGCGATCTTGTTCTTGCCGACGGGCTTGACGTCGAACATGTTGTAGAACGTGGCGACTTCCTGGACCGCGATGGGCGGAACGCCAATGTAGTTGGCCACGTCTTCGATGACTTCGGTAGCCAACCAGCCCTTCTCTTCTTGCGCGATGGCAAGCGAGGCCATGATGGCGGACTGCCGCTGGTCGGCCGGGAACTTGGCCAGTTCACGGTCGATTTTCTGGTAGGCCTGTTCGGAAAGCAGCATAGTTTGAATCCGGGTTATGCGGGCGTGCTCGTGACTGTCTGGGGCGGATGATCAGCGATCGATCTCGCCGAAAACGATGTCCTGCGTGCCAATGATGGTGACGGCGTCGGCGATCATGTGGCCGCGCGACATTTCATCCAGCGATTGCAGGTGGACAAAGCCGGGCGCCCGAATCTTCAGGCGGTAGGGCTTGTTGGCGCCGTCGGACACCAGATAGATGCCGAATTCGCCCTTCGGATGCTCGACCGAGGCGTATGCCTCGCCCGGGGGCACGTGGAAACCTTCGGTGAAGAGCTTGAAGTGATGGATCAGCTCTTCCATGTTGGTCTTCATGGCGGTGCGCGACGGCGGGGCGATCTTGTGATTCTCGATCATGACCGGGCCGGGATTGTTGCGCAGCCATTCCACGCACTGGCGGATGATGCGATTGCTCTGGCGCATCTCGGCGACGCGGACCAGGTAGCGGTCGTAGCAATCGCCGTTGACACCCACGGGGATGTCGAAATCAAGCAGGTCGTAGACTTCGTAGGGCTGCATCTTGCGCAGGTCCCATGCGACGCCCGAGCCACGCAGCATCGGGCCGGTGAAGCCCAGCGCCTTGGCGCGATCGGGATCGACCACGCCGATGCCGACCAGGCGCTGCTTCCAGATGCGGTTGTCGGTGAGCAGCGTTTCGTACTCGTCGACGCAGGCTGGGAAACGGTTGGTGAAGTCTTCGATGAAATCCAGCAGCGAGCCCGAACGCGCGTCGTTCATGGCGCGGATTTCCTTGTCGCCACGGTACTTGCTGGAGTCGCCGTACTGCGGCATGGAATCCGGCAGGTCACGGTAGACGCCGCCCGGACGGTAGTAGGCCGCGTGCATGCGCGCGCCCGACACCGCTTCGTAGCAGTCCATCAGGTCTTCGCGTTCACGGAAGGCATACAGGAACACCGCCATGGCGCCCACGTCGAGCGCGTGCGAACCCAGCGACATCAGGTGGTTCAAGAGGCGGGTGATTTCATCGAACATCACGCGGATGTACTGCGCGCGCAGCGGGGCTTCTACGCCCAGCAGCTTTTCGATGGCCATGACGTAGGCGTGCTCGTTGCACATCATGGACACGTAGTCCAGGCGGTCCATGTAGGGCAGCGCCTGGATGTAGGTCTTGTGTTCGGCCAGCTTTTCGGTGGCGCGATGCAGCAGGCCGATATGCGGGTCGGCGCGCTGGATGACTTCGCCGTCAAGCTCGAGCACCAGGCGCAGCACGCCGTGCGCGGCCGGGTGTTGAGGACCGAAGTTCAGGGTGTAGTTCTTGATGTCTGCCATGATTCAACGCCCCATGCCGTAGGTGTCTTCGCGCACCACGCGCGGGGTGATCTCGCGCGGATCGATCGTGACCGGCTGGTAAATGACGCGCCGTTGTTCGGGGTCGTAGCGCATTTCGACGGTGCCCGACAGCGGGAAGTCCTTGCGGAAGGGATGGCCGATGAAGCCGTAGTCGGTCAGGATGCGGCGCAGGTCCGGGTGGCCTTCGAAGACGATGCCGTACAGGTCGAAGGCTTCGCGCTCGAACCAGCCGACCGTGGGCCAGCACTCGATCAGCGAGGCGACCATGGGGAACTCGTCGTCGGGCGCCCAAGTGCGCACACGCAGCCGCCAGTTGTTCTCGATGGAGAGCAGGTGCGCCACGACAGCGTAGCGCGAGCGGTGGATGCGGGCGTTCGTTTCCTCGGGCAGCTGGCGCGTGCCGTTGCCCCAGGTCAGGTAGTCGACGCCGCATAGGTCGATACAGGTTTCAAAGCGCAGGCCGGCTTCGGTGCGCAGCTTGTTGCAGACGGAGAACCACTGCTCCGCGGGCACTTCGAGCGTCAGCTCGCCCAGCGCCTCGGTCAGCGCGATGTCCGCGCCGAGGGTGGTCTGCAAATTGTTTTTCAGGGATTCGAGCCTGGTCATCATCTTGTACGCTTAGGTGAACCGATACGCTGGTTTCGCAAGGTTCGCGGCGGCAAGGCCTGCCGACGAACCGGACGAAGCATCAGCGCGCAATCGTGTTGGTCAGACGGATCTTGTTCTGCATTTGCAGCAAGCCGTAGACCAGCGCCTCGGCCGTGGGCGGGCAGCCCGGCACGTAGACGTCTACCGGTACGATGCGATCGCAGCCACGGACCACCGAATACGAGTAGTGGTAGTAGCCGCCGCCATTGGCACAGGAGCCCATGGAAACCACCCAGCGCGGCTCGGGCATCTGGTCATAGACCTTGCGCAGCGCCGGCGCCATCTTGTTGCACAAGGTGCCGGCCACGATCATGAGATCGGACTGGCGGGGACTGGGCCGGAAGATGATGCCGAACTGGTCCAGGTCGTAGCGGGCCGCGCCCGCATGCATCATCTCAACCGCGCAACAGGCCAGACCGAAGGTCATGGGCCACATCGAACCGGTCTTCGCCCAGTTCAGGAACTTGTCGGCGCTGGTGGTGATGAACCCTTGCTTGAGAATGCCGTCTATAGCCATATTCGTCTCTGATAGCGTGCTGTGAAATGAACCCGGAGGTCACTCCCAATCCAGCGCGCCCTTTTTCCATTCGTAGATGAAGCCGACGGTCAACACGGCGAGGAAAACCATGACCGTCCAGAAACCGACGAGTCCGACGGTGCCCTGGGCGATGGCCCACGGAAACAGGAACGCGATTTCCAGGTCGAAAAGAATGAACAGGATCGCCACGAGGTAGTAGCGCACGTCAAACTTCATGCGTGCATCTTCAAACGCTTCGAAGCCGCACTCGTAAGGCGAGAGCTTCTCAGCGTAAGGACGCCGCGGACCAAGGAGGGAGCCGGCCGTTAGAAGCGCGAACCCGATAAGGGTGGCCACTACGATAAACAGCAGGACGGGAAAATACTGTTGCAGGTTCATTCAGGCGTCCGTCAAATGCGCAAACCTTAGGATTGTAGCATTCGCGCGGTTACTTCCGGCTGAACTCTGTAGCTTGAATAGCAGGCGAAAGACTGCATTCCTCAAATGGAACAATCGCAGCTTTCGTCGGCGTACTTCGAAGGATACACGGCTTGATGAGCACGAAGCCGTAGTATGCACGAATTCAGCCAGCAGACGAAAAAAAACCACCCCAAAAAGGGTGGTTTATGCGAACGGGCCGAGGCCCGTTCGACTTTGCTTTAAATCCAGACAGGGCTTGCGCCCTGCGTTGGATTAGAAGCGGTGACGGACACCGACGCCGACAGCGGTCGACTTCAGGTCGTTCAGGAACGCGTAGTTCGTGGCGTACGAACCGTAAGCGTACAGGTTGGTGCGCTTGGACAGGTCGTAGGTGTAGCCCAGCGAGTAGATGTTCATGTTGGAATCATCACCCGTCAGCTTGTCGTTCGACGGATCAACACGCTGCCACGAACCGAAGATGTTCGAAGCGCCGCCGATCGGGGCCGACAGACCAACCAGGTACGAGTTAGCCTTGAAGCCGTCAGCAAACAGGTTGTTGCCGAAGTTCACGGAGCTCGAGCCACCACCGATGGTGCTGGTGGCGGTGCCTTGGCCGGCGAACCAACCGTCGGTCGTGCGAGCGTAGGCCAGAGCCAGCTTCACGACTTCAAAGTCGTACGAACCGCCGATGGCGTACATACGCGGGGTGGCGTCGGTCGATTCGGTCGGCAGACGGTTCGAGGCGTTCAGCTGGTCGTACGACAGAGCGACGTTCAGCGGGCCGTTGACGTAGCGCAGACCGGTCGTGATGGCGCGGGTGTTGTCGGCGGTCTTGAAGCCGGTTTCCGAACCCTTGGTGTCATCAGCGCTGAACGAGTAGCCAACGCCGAACTGGAAGCCGCTGAACGACGGGGTCTGATACATGACCATGTTGTCGTAGCGTTGCGTGTTAGCAGCGCTCATGCCAACGCCGATGTTGGCTTGACCGAAGCCAGCGCCGAACGGATCGATCGAGCCGAAGTACTTCGACGCGATGTTGGTTTGACGACCGAAGTCCAGTTGACCCCAGCTGTCGCTGGCCAGACCGACGGTGGCTTGACGGCCGAACAGACGACCACCTTGAGCGGAGGTGCCGTTACCCGAGTTGAAGCCCGATTCCAGTTGGAAAACAGCGCGCAGGCCGTCACCCAGATCTTCCGAACCACGCAGACCCCAGCGCGAACCGTTCTGGACGCCGTTGATCATGCCAAAACGGCTGCCGTTTTGGGCATCAGTACCGCCGCTGATCTTGTTGTAGCCGAGGCCCGTGTCGATGATGCCGTACAGGGTGACAGACGTTTCTGCCTGGGCGACACCGGCGAAACCGGCGAGCAGGGCGGCAGCGAGCAGAGTCTTTTTCATTTAAGAAATCTCCGTTGATTTGAGTGACAAGAGCAGCAATCCAGCAAACCAGCCTGCCGCCCCCCTAACTCCGCGAAGGGAAGTTGACGCTATTGCATCAAAAATCGGGGGGGCTGGCTATGGTCGGCATCAGAAAAGTGCAGGTTTGCGACAGGCTTGTTGGGAAGTTGCAACATCCCGCTGATGCTTGCCCGGCAACGCTAGGGCTTTCCCTTACCGAAAAGCCCGAGCGCGCAACCATGCGACTTTCGGCCCTGCCCCCAATTTTCCGGGCAATTCCAAAACCCATTTGTCGCGCAACTTTCTTCACGGATCCGGCGGCCATCCGGCGAAAAACGGAGGCGGCCGCGATGACGCCGGCCCTGCTGATCATCGTAGCCAAGTCCCGGCTGGATAACATTGTTATTAATAAAAATCGTCGATATGATCGGTGGCATCGAACAGACGCCCAGCCCCATGTCCAGCCCCTCCCCTCGCGCCGACCGAAACGAACGACTCAGCGCCCTGCGCCGGCAGATCATCCTGGACGCCGCGCAGCGCGTCTTCGAGCGCGACGGTCTTGAAAAAACGACGATCCGGGCGATTGCGAAGGAAGCCGGCTGCACGACGGGGGCCATCTATCCGTGGTTTGCGGGCAAGGAAGCGCTTTATGGCGAACTGCTGGACGAATCGCTGCAGCGGCTGCACGCGCATCTGGAGCGAGCCGAACAGGCCGAAGCGCCGGAATCGGCCGCGCGCGGCGTGATCCGCGCGTTCTTCGGTTATTACGCCGAGCGGCGCACGGATTTTTCCCTCGGGCTGTACCTGTTCCAGGGACTGGGGCCGCGCGGACTGGGCCGCGACATGGACGAGAAGCTCAATTCCCGGTTGCGGCAATCCATCGATCTCATCGGCCAGGCGTTGTCGCGCACGAAAGGCTGGCGCGGCGAGGCCGTGCAGGCCGAGCAGATGAACGTGTTTACCTACCTGATGGGGCTGTTGCTGCTGCTGCACACGCGCCGTCTCAAATCCCTGGGCCAGCAGGCCGACGCGCTGCTGGACAACTATTGCCTCGCCCTGGAGCAACGATGACTGCAACCGCCCTAGCCGCCAACGGCCACGCGCCGCTGATCAGCCTTGCCGACTTTCACGTGCTGCTGGCCGACCAGCACCCGTTCTCGATGCTGCTGGGAATCGACGTGCTGCACATCGGCCACGGCACGGCGCACGCCGTGCTGCCCGCCCGGGACACGCACCAGCGGCTGGGCGGCATCGTGGCCGGACCGATGCTGATGGGGCTTGCCGACCTGGCCATGTATGCGGCGGTCGTGGGCGCCACCGGCCAGGCGCATGCGGTCACGGCCAGCCTGACCATCAATTTCCTGCGCAAGAGCCCGGCGGGCGCCATCCATGCCCATGCCCGCCTGCTGAAGGTGGGCCGGCTTAGCGCGGGAGAGGTCGTGCTGACGGGAGAAGGCTCGGACGAGCCGGTCGCCCACATCGTGAGCACGTGGTCGGTGCCCAAGCCATGAGTCCGCGCGTCAGCATCGTCGGCATGGGCAGGATCGGCACGCTGGCTGCGCGGCGGCTGCTGGCAGCCGATCCCGACATTGCGCTGACGCTTTTTGACATCGAGGCGGACCGCTGCGAAGCCTTCCGCGGCAACGCGACGCTGGCGACGTCGGCGCGCGAAGCCCTGGCGGAATCCGACACCATCGTGCTGGCCCTGCCCCGCGAGCGCGAGATCGATCGCACGCTGGAACGCTTCAGCGACGGGCGGGTCACCGCGCCCATCGCCGGCAAGCTGATCATCGACCTGGATCCGCCGCCGGCCGACCGGATGCGGCAGCTGGACCGGGCCATTGCCAGCGCGGGGGGACGTTATGCCTGCGCGCCGTTGCAGGCGTGCGATTCGGCTGGCGTGGAGGCTCGCTTACTGGACGCGCTGACCCCACCGGCCTGACACGTGCAGCCGCTCGACGGCCGCCACGCAAAGGACCAGCCAACCGAGGCTGACGGCAAACCCGGCCACGACGTCGCTCGCGAAATGCACCTGCAAGAGGATGCGGCTAAGGCCGATGGCCATGATGAGCGCGGCCATGAACGCCACGCAGGGCAAGCGCCACGCGGGCGGGGAAAACCGCCACATCAGGTAGCACGCCGTGCCGTACACGGCCATGGCGGCAGAGGCGTGACCGCTGGGAAAACTCCAGCCGGTCGCCATGGCATAGCCGTGGTCGTGATCGGGGCGCACGCGTTCGAAGGTGTGCTTGAACAGCCAGTTGAGCGCGCCGTTCAGGCCGGTCGCGATGGCGCAAAAGAGCGCAAGCTGCCACAGCCCGCGCCATAACAGCGCAATCGTCATCAGCACGGCGACGACGGTGAGCAGGTTGCGGTCGCCCAGATACGTGATCCAGGACAGCAGCCACAGCATCGACGTGCACATGGACATGCTGAGCGCATCGGCCAGCGCGCCGTCGAACTGCACCACGGCGCCGCGGCTTTCGACAGCCAGGGCCAACGTGAGAAACAGAACGAAGGACACGCCGGCCACGCCGGCAAACAGCGCGGCGCGGCCATTGCGGGACAACCGCCCATGGCACCGCATGAACAGCAGCGCCGCGCCGCCGGCCAGCAGCGGCAGCGCGATAAACAACGAGAGGGCATGGGCCGCGGCCCATGCGGCGTAGACATCGGTCATGTGTGCGCCATCAAAAAAATTTCGCGCGGACGAGCGCGCGCACTACTACAGCGAGACCAGCGTCTTGTCGACGGGTGCGAACGCGTGCGCGCCGGCCGCGTAGTCCCAGCGCTCGACGTGGCAGACCTGCTGGCCGTCCTCTTCGGTGCGGGTGATCACGCCCAGCGAATTGGGCACGGTGCCCCGGACGCGGTGCGAACAGGTCGTTCCGGCCTGGACGATCCAGCCGGCCGGCCCCGTCGGCGCGGTCAGCGGCAGCACGTAGGGCAAGTGTATGTGACCGCCCAGCACCAGGTCGACGCCCGCCTGCGCCCACGCCGCGAGCGCGCGCTCGCGGCCGATCAGCAGGTTGGACAGGTCGGATTCGACCTTGGCGCGCACCGGATGGTGCGCCACGACGATCCGCAACTGCCCCGGCCGCGCCTGGCGCAGCCGCTGGGCGACCCGGGTGATCTGGGCATCGGAGATCTCGCCGTCCTTGTGGCGCCTTGGCCGCGTGGTGTTCACGCCGATTGCCAGCACGCCGTCGTTCTCGAACACGGGTTCGAGGATTGGTCCGAGCGCGCGCTTGTAGTTGCCGTACGGATTGAGCACCCGCAGAAACACGTTGAACAGCGGGATATCGTGATTGCCGGGCACCGCCAGCACGGGCAGCGCCAGGCGCTCGATGAAACGGCGTGCGGCGGCGAACTGGCTGCGGCGCGCGCGCTGGGTGATGTCGCCGCTGAGGACCACGAGATCGGGCGACAGTTGCCGCGCCAGATCCAGCACAGCTTCAATGACCGCCTTGCGCTCGGTGCCGAAATGGGTATCGGACAGATGCAGGATCCGCGTCATGAGCGGTCCAGAAGCTCGGGATCCGCCGGCACCACGAGAGGTAGGCGATCGCTCGCCACCTTGAATTCGAGCGGCGTGTCCATCCAGGAGATTTCGCCGTCCATCGCCACCTTGACCCGGCGGCGCCCTCGCACCCCCACCGTGAGCTTGTCGAAGGCGAAATTGATCACGTTCTCAGCGTCGCCCAGCCGGCTTAGCAGGCCGCGCACCAGCAGGCCATAGAGCGCCAGCGTGCCGACGGGCCGCGCCGCCATGGCGACCAGTTGGTTCCGATCGAGCCCGTCGTTTTCGATGCCGATATGTTCAAGCTGCAGTTTGTTGTTGCCCACTACCAGCGTGGGCGACGTCAAGCTGCGCGACTTGCCTTCGAATTCCAGTTGCAGGCCGAGCTGGCGCGGTTGGCGCCACAGCGTGACCAGGCCCGACCACAGCGCGACCCAGCGCCGGCGGCCGTAGCGCTGCTTGTAGGCTTCGCGGTCTTCCAGCAGTTGCGGATACAAACCAAGGCTGGCGTTCACGAGGAACAGGCGGCCGTTCAGCAGGCCGACCTGCACCGGCCGGATGGTGCCTTGCAGGAAGCCGCGCAGCGCAACGTCTGTCTCTTGCGAAATGCCGTAGGTGCGGCCGAAGTAGTTGAAGGTGCCTTGCGGCAGGATGCCGAAGGGCACGCCTTGTCCCAGCACCGCGCCCGCGACGGCATTGAGCGTGCCGTCGCCGCCCGCGGCAATGACGACGCCCTGCTCGTCCTGCGCGCGCTTGACCGCCTGGCGCGCCACGTCCGTCAGCCGCGACGGATCGTCGACCGGCATGAGTTCGTAGCGCCGCCCGGCCTCGTCGAGGATCTGCCGGATGGTGTCCTGCAGGACCTGCGCGTCGCCGCGCCCCGATCCTTTATTGAGGACGATGAATAAGGGTTCTGTTCCCGTGAGGGGTCGAGCCGCTGTTGCCGGGCTCTGCTCGGATGGCGTCATGCGACAAACATACCCTAAGCGGGCAAAGCGCCGCAAGACGCGGTGAAGCGCGGGCACGCACGCTTTGTAAGCAAGCGTGCGTGCGACCGGTCAACGCCCGATGGCGTAGGCCTGCATCAGGCGCGGCGTCGCGGCCGCATGCAGCAGTCCGTCGGGATCGCGCGAGGCCGCGGTCAGCCGGCCGACAGACCATTCTGGCACTTCCTCGATCTGGTGCCCGCGCTGGCGCAGGGCCTCGATGACGTCGGCGCCGAAGCTGGCCTCCAGCGCGAGATGGCCCGGCTTGCGGTCACGGGGATAGAACGAGGTGGGAAAGTGCATGGTGTGCGACATGGGCAGGTCGATGGCTTCCTGCAGGTTCAGGCCGTGATGCACGTGACGCAGGAAGAACAGGAGCTGCCATTGCTCCTGCTGGTCGCCGCCCGGAGTGCCGAACGCCAGGTACGGCTTGCCGTCGCGCAGCGCCAGCGACGGGGTCAGCGTGGTGCGCGGGCGCTTGCCCGGCGCCAACGTGCCCGGCAAGCCCTCTTCCAGCCAGAACATCTGGGCGCGGGTGTTCAGGCCGAAGCCCAGTTCGGGGATGACCGGCGAGGACTGGAACCAGCCGCCCGACGGCGTGGCCGAGATCATGTTGCCCCAGCGGTCGATCACGTCCACGTGCGTGGTGTCGCCGCGCTTGGCCGAGGCGCGCATGTCGGCAAGCGTCGGTTCGTTCGTGGCGCTGCCGGGCGCGGTGACCGGCGACAGCCGTTCCAGGGTGTCCATGACCCGCGCCACCTGCGCCTCGAATCCGGGCACCTGGCCGGGCAGCAGGTCGCGCGACGCGCCCTCCCCGATCAGCTGGCGGCGTTCGGCGTTGTACGCGTCGGACAGCAGATGGGCCAGCGGCACGTCGATGAACGCGGGGTCGCCGTAATACGCTTCGCGGTCGGCAAAGGCGAGCTTCATGGCCTCGGTGACGCGATGGATGAACTCGGCGCTGGTGGGACCGACGCCCGCCAGGTCCATGTCCTTCAGGATGGCGAGGGTCTGCAGAAAGACCG
This sequence comes from Achromobacter sp. SLBN-14, assembly GCF_006715415.1. Lineage (NCBI taxonomy): Bacteria > Pseudomonadati > Pseudomonadota > Betaproteobacteria > Burkholderiales > Alcaligenaceae > Achromobacter > Achromobacter sp. SLBN-14. The sequence continues at coordinate 1,072,625 of NZ_VFNE01000001.1, forward strand.
GCCCCTGGCTCCAGGCGCCCGCCTTGGCGACCGTGTAGCCGTGATAGTCGTAAGTCAGCGGCTTGTCATAGCTGGCGGACCAGCCGGCCAGGTCGTCGGCGGTGATGACGCCGCGGTGGGTCGTTCCGCTTTCGTCCATGACGTCGGTGTTGCGGGCGAAGCGGTCGATCTCCTCGGCGATGAAGCCGCGGTAGAACGCGTCGCGCGCGGCCTCGATCTGGCGGTCGCGGTCGGCGCCGGCGCCTTCGGCGGCTTTGAGGACGCGGGTCCAGGTGCGGGCCAGCGCCGGATTGCGAAACAGCTTGCGGGCCTGCGGCACCTGCCCGCCCGGCACGTAGACCTGGGCGGTCGTCGGCCAGTGCGTCTCGAAGAAGTCTTTCAGGCCGGCGATGGTGTTGGAGATGCGCGGCATCAGCGCATGGCCATGCTCGGCGTAATAGATGGCGGGCTCAAGCACGTCGCGCACCCGCATCGTGCCGTGGTCGCGCAGCAGCAGCATCCAGGCGTCGAACGCGCCCGGGATCACGGTCGCGAGCAGGCCGTTGCCGGGGATGAGCTTCAGCCCTTCGGCGCGGTAGCGTTCGAGCGTGGCGGCGGCGGGCGTGGTGCCCTGCCCGCACAGCACCTCGACCTTGCCGGTGCGGGCGGAATAGAACACGGCGGGCACTTCGCCGGCAGGGCCGACCAGATGAGGCTCGACCACCTGCAGCACGAACGCCGAGGCGACGCAGGCATCGAACGCATTGCCGCCGCGCTCCAGCAGCGACATGCCAGCCGCGCTGGCCAGCCAATGGGTGGACGTCACGACACCGAAGGTGCCGAGAATTTCCGGGCGAGTCGTAAACATGGTGGGTCCTGGTGTGGGAGGGGTGTCTGACGCCAAGGTGCGGCTATCGGCCGGTGTCAGACACCCGTGGGGCATCGAGATGTACAGCGGTCATTGCGTACGGGTGTCAGACACCTGGGAAGGAGAGACCCGCCGCCAGCAACTGACGCCATCCGGGACACCGCGGATCCGGCTCCGCCGGTCCGCTGGTGTCGCCCCCTTGAGGGGGGGCCCGCGTCAGCGGGCTGGGGGTGGGCCTGCCTTTAGGGGGGGCCTACTTCTTCTCTACCCCTTTCAAGCGGATCAAGCCGTCCGGATACGGAACGAAGCCTTGCACCTTGGCCTGCACGCCGAACGTCCACGGCAGGTAGAACAGGTAGATGATGGGACGCTGGTCCTGCATCGCGGCCAGCACCTGGTCGTACAGGGCGCGGCGCTTGGCGGTGTCGGCCTCGGCGCGGGCGTCGTTGAGCAGTTTGTCGACGGCGGCGTCGCAGAACTTGCCGTCGTTCAGGTTGCCCTTGCAACTCAGGTACTGGTGGATGTTGCCGCTGGGATCGACACGGCCCGACCAGCCGCTCTGGCCTACCTGGAAGTCGCCGCGCGCGAGCGAGGACTGCAGCGAGGCGAATTCGACAGGGCGCAGGGTGATGTCAAAGCCCGCTTCGGCCCCCATGGCCTGCACCAGTTCGAAGACCTGCTGCATGGTGGTGTTGTTGCCGAAGGTGATCTCGACCTTCACGCGGTCGTAGCCGGCTTCCTTGAGCAGGGCCTGCGCCTTCTTGGGATCGCGGCCCGGGCGGTCGAAGGACTTGTTGTAGGCAAAGCTGGCGGGCGGGAACGGCTGGTGGGCAGGCTGGAACATGCCTTCGCCGATCACCTGGTTCAGCACGTCGCGGTCGATGGCCAGATCCAGCGCCTGGCGCACGCGCTTGTCCTTGGCCAGCGGATGATCGGCGCGCGCGCCGTTGGCGAGGTTCACGGAGATGGACTGGAAACCCAGGCCGGTCACCGGGGCCAGACGCAGGCTGGGGTCGTCCTTGACAGCCTTGGCGTCGCTGGGCGCCACGCGCTCGATAATGTCCAGGTCGCCGGCGCGCAGGTTGTTCAGGCGCACGGTGTTGTCCGGAATCGGCGTGAAGACGAGGCGGTCGAAATGGTAGTTGGCCGCGTCCCAGTACTTGGGGAATTTCTCGAGCACGATGCGGTCGTTCTGCACGCGCTCCTTGAACTGGTAGGGACCCGAGCACACGGGCTTGCCGCCGGGATCCTTGTCGAAACTGGCGGGCGAAATCATCATGCCGGCGCGGTCGGACAGCTGCGACAGGAGAGAGGCGTCCGGTTCCGACAGGTTCAGCACCACGGTCCGGTCGTCCGGGGCATCCACGCTGGCCACCGTGGCCAGTTCGCTCTTGCGGTTGCTGTCGGGCAGCGTGCGGGCGCGGTCGAGGTTGGCCTTGACCGCGGCGGCATTGATGGGAGTGCCGTCATGGAAGACGGCATCCGTGCGCAGCTTGAAGGTCAGCGTCTTGTTGTCGGGGCCGACGGACCACGATTGCGCAAGCTGGGGCACGAACTTCAGGTCGGGCGTGATGTCGACCAGCCGGTCGCACAACGAGGCGAACACGATGCGGCCGACAAAGGTGCGGGCGCGCGCCGGATCCAGCACGTCCGGGTCATCCTGCAGCCCGATACGCAAGGTGGACTGGGCTTGCGCCAATCCGGTGGCGAGCATTCCCGCCATGGCCATGGCGAGGCAAAGTTTACGCATGAAAGATCTCCGTCGATTCCGCGGGGGACCGTGCCTCGTGCGCGGGCGCACCGCCTGGCAGGGAGGAACAGACCCCGGGTCGTGCCGCATCGCCGGGCCCATCCCCCTCGTGCGCACGTTGTTGCTGGATTCTGCGCCAGGCGCGCGGCGATTGTATAGACCGGCGCGGGGCGCGCCGCCCACTATACGCCCGTGGCGGCCGCCTTGCGGACGAAAGCCTCAGGGCAGACGGCACGGCGCCGAGAAATCGGCCGAGGCGGCAACCGTGTCGCGCAGCAGGGCGACCAGCGGCCGGGCGTCGTCGCGCCGGTACTGGAACGCGTAAGGCAACGCGGCCAGTTCGGGATCGCCGTGCAGGACGCGCAGGCTGCCTTCAGCCTGGAGCTTTTCGGCCCAATGCCTGGGCAGCAGCCCCACCCCGGTGCCTTCGATCAGCAATCCCACGATGGCGCCCCAGTTGTTGCAGCACAGGCGCTCGCCCGCGGCCTGGCGCCCGCCCAGCCAGTCGTCGATGATGCGCGTGGTGCCCGCGCCCTCGGGCAAGGTCACGAGCGGCAGCCGGGCCAAGAGGGCCATGGTCATGCCGGTCTCGCCGGGCTGCAGCACCGCGGGCGCGGCGACCCAGGAAAAGCGCGCCTCGCCGATGGGCAAGGACGCAATGCCGGCGCGGGACGACCGGCCGGCGATCACGGCAAAATCCAGTTCCCCGTCCGCGACGCGTTGCTCCAGCACCTGGCCGATGTCGACGTAGGGCTCCAGCACCAGCTCAGGGTAGGCGGCGCGCACGGCGCGTATCAGCTTCGGCAGCCAGGTCAGCGCGGTGAGTTCGCCCACGCCGAAACGGCAGCGGCCGCGCAGGCCGGGCGTCTCGGTCATGGAAGCGCGGATCTGGTCCGCGGCGGCGAGCAAGCCGCGCGCCTGCGGCACCAGGCGCTGGCCGGCGTCGGTCAGCACGGCCTTGTGGCCGCTGCGGTCAAAGAGCGGCTGGCCCAGCGCTTCTTCCAGTTCCGTGATGCGTTTGGAAAGCGAGGACACCGACAGGTGAAGCCGCTCGGCCGCCACGGCGAAACTGGCGCAGGTGGCGGCCCAATAGAAGGCTTCGAGCTGCTTGAGCGTCATGGCCGCTTGCTGACGCGATAGGCGCAGCGCCGCGCGCCGGCCAGGATATGTTCTTCGCGGTCGACCAGCACGCCCTCGCCCAGCACCTTGCGGAACAGTTCCAGCTCGCTGCGGCAAAAGCCCATACAGGCCTTGGCGGCCGAACAGATGGGGCAATGGTTCTCGATGAAGACGAATCCGGCTTCGTCCTCGCGCAGTTCCGCCATGTAGCCCTCTGCGCTGCGCACGTCGACCAGCCGTTCGAGCCGCGCCTTCAGGTCCGGCGCGTCCTGCATGGCCTGCTGGTAGACGTTGAGCATGGCGTTTTCGCGCACCTGCACCAGCTTGTCGATGCCCTCGTCGCCAAACACCTGGCGCACTGCCGCGATCATCTGCACCGTCATCTCGGCGTGCGTGTCCGGAAAGCGCCCGTGGCCGGCGGCGGTCAGGAACCAGATCTGGGTGGGCCGGCCGCGGCCCGCGCTGCGGCTCTCGGCGTCGACCAGCCCGTCGGCGTGCAGGCGCGTCATCTGCTGACGCACCGCCTCGGCCGTCACGTCCATGGCCCGCGCGATGACCGCGATGGATTGCGGCCCGCGGGTCTTCAGGGTCATGAGGACGCGGTCCGCAGGCTGGTGCGGCAGCGCGGCGGCCGGTTGGGACAGGCTGTCAGACATGAGGGATATCGATGCTCCGGATGAAGGTTCCTATGGTGCCACGGCCAGCCGCGTCTGGCCGGCCTCGTCAGCCTGCCAGCCGCCGCCCAGCGCCTTATAGAGCGCCACGAGGCGCGTATAGGACTCGGCTTCCGCCACGGCCACGGCGTCCTGGGCGCGCAAAAGCGTACGCTGCGCATCCAGCACGGTCAAATAAGGCGTGCTGCCCTCGCGGTAGCGCAGCCGGGCCAGTTCGGCGGCCCGCCCGCTGTGGGCCGCGGCCTGCGCCAGGCTGCCCAGGCGCTGCTGCGTCTGCCCGTATTCGGCCAACGCCGACTCCACTTCCTCGACCGCGCGCAGGACCGCTTGCTCGTAGCGCGCCGCCTCGCCATCCAGGCGCGCCTCGGCCCCGCGCTTGCGGGCATAGGCCGACGGCAGATGGAACGCGGGCCAGTTGGCGTTGGCCGCGACGCCGAACCCGCGGCTGGCGGCCGAGCCGAAGTCCGCGCCGCGCAGCGCGACGAATCCCAGGAAGCCACCCAGATCGATGCGCGGGTACAGCTCGGCCGTGGCCACGCCCACGTCTGCGTTGGCGGCAGCCAGGTTGCGTTCGGCGGCCAGCACGTCCGGGCGCCGCGACAGCAACGCGCCCACGTCGCCAATGGGCAGGCGCGCGGTCAGCGGCGCAAGCGGCTGGACGGCGTCCAGCGCACCCAGCTCCGCCGGACGCAGCGCCGCCAGCACCGCGATCCGGTAGCGCGCCAGCCGGCGCGCGGTCTCCTGGACCGGGACGCTGGCCCGCACGGTGTCGAGTTCGGCCCGCGCGCTGGCGAGGTCTCCTTCGTCGCCACGCCCGGCCGAGACCAGCGCCTGGGTCACGCGCAGGCTGTCCTCCTGGCTGGCCAGGTTGGCGCGCGCCACGGCCAGCCGCTGCTCGGCGCCGCGCAGTTCGAAATAATTGCGCGCCACTTCGGCCGCGACCACGATGCGCGCCTGCGCCAGGTCGGCAGCCTGCGCCTCGCTACGGGCCGCGGCGCTCTCGGCCGCGCGGCGCAGCCTGCCAAAAAGATCCAATTCCCAGGCCGCGTCGAAGCCCGCCCGGTAGCTTTCGGCCAGATTGCGCTGGCCTGCGACGCCGGGATTGGCCTGCGACAGGCTGCGCTCGTAGCCGCCGCCCAGCGTTACGGCCGGCAGCTTGTCCAGTTCCTTTTCGTCGAGCACCGCGCGCGATTCGGCAAGGCGGGCCTGGGCGATGCGGATGTCCAGGTTGCGGGCGAGCGCCATGTCGATCAGGCGGTCCAGTTGCGGGTCCTGCAGTTGCTTCCACCAGTCGCGCTGGACCTGATCGGTGGAAAACAGCGCCTGCTCGGGGCTGGTCAGCACCACGGGCGCCGGGCTGGGCCGGCGGTAGTCGGGTCCGACGGCGCAGCCCGCGGCGGCCAAAGCGGCCAGCAGCACGGCGGCGCCGCGGAAAAGGCGGGGAAAGAAATGCGGTTTATCCATGATCGATTCCTCAGTGCTGGACGGCGGCGCGCGCGTCCTCGGCGTCGGCCTGCGCCAGTTCGCGGGCGCGCGGCGTATCGTTGGCGGCGCGGTGGTCCCGGGCAAACACGGTGTAGACCGTGGGCAGCACGAACAGCGTGAAGAGCGTGCCGACCAGCAGCCCGACCACGATGACCAGTCCCAGGCTGTAGCGGCTGTGCGCGCCGGCGCCGGTGGCGAACAGCAGCGGAATCAGCCCCATGACCATCGCCGCCGTGGTCATCAGGATGGGACGCAGGCGGATGCGCGCGGCCGCTTCCATCGCCGCGCGACGGTCCAGCCCGTGGCTGACCTGCATCTCGTTGGCGAACTCCACCATGAGGATCCCGTGCTTGCTGATCAGGCCGATCAGCGTCACCAGGCCGATCTGCGTATAGATGTTGACCGTGGCCATGCCCAGCGCCAGCGGAATCAGGGCGCCGCAGATCGACATGGGCACGCTTACCAGGATGATGAAGGGATCGCGCAGGCTTTCGTACTGGGCGGCCAGCACCAGGTAGATGACGATGATGGCGAAGATGAAGGTGATCATCAGCGCCGAGCCTTCCTGCGTGAACTGCCGCGCATCGGACTGCCAGTCGTAGCTGAAGCCCGCCGGCAGCGACTGCGCCTCGCGCGTGAGGAACTGCACGGCATCGCCCATCGCGACGCCCGGCATGGGAATCGCCTGGAACGTGGCGGCGTTCAGCTGGTTGAACTGCGTGAGCTTGTTGGGCTCCACGCCCATCGACACCGATACCAGGTTGGACAACGGCACCTGCGCCCCCGAGGCGCTCTTGACGTGGTACTGCGCCAGCGCCTGCGGCGAGATGCGCTGCTCGCGCAGGCTTTGCGGAATGACGTCATAGGAACGCCCGTCCATGCCGAAGCGGTTTACGTAGTTCTCGCCCACCAGCACCGCCAGCGTGTCGCCGATGGCCTTCATGGTGACGCCCAGGCTGTTGGCCTTGCTGCGATCCACCTTCAGCTGCACGACGGGGTTGTTGTAGTCCAGGTCGCTGTCCACCACCATGAACAGGCCGCTTTCGCGCGCCGCCTGCTTCAGGCTTTCCATGGCGTCAAAGACCACGGCATAGTCCGACGCGCTCATCAGCACCATCTGTACCGGCAGCCCGCCCGTGGAGCCGGGCAGCGACGGCAGCTGGAACGCAAAGATGTTGCTGCCTTCGACCTGGTTCGCCATCGACTGCATGTCGGCCTGGATCTCGTCGGCCGAGCGCGTGCGGTCCTGCCAGTCCACGAAGTCCACGCCCCCGATGCTGTTGGAGACGCCATCGGACCCGTTGATCAGCCAGCGCCCCTTCTGCTCGGGCAGCGTCTTCATGACGTCGTCCCACTTCTTGCCGAACTTTTCCACGTAATCGATGTTGGCCTGCTGCGGCGACTTGATGGCCGTGAGCACCGTGGACTGGTCTTCGACGGGGGCCAGCTCCTGCTGCGCGGCGTTGTACAGGAAAGGCAGGCTGGCCAGCACGGCCACCGCCAGCACGCCGGTGACCCAGCGATGACGCAGCGACACGTCCAGCACGCGACCGTAGGCTTCGCCCAGGCAGCCGAAGAAGTGCTCGGCCTTGCGCGCCATCCAGCCGTCGGCGACCCGGCCATTCAAGAGAAACGAGCTCATTACCGGCGACAGCGTCAGCGCGATCACGCCGGACACCACCACTGCCCCGGCCAGCGTGAAGGCGAATTCCTTGAAGAGCGACCCGGTCAGGCCGCCCATCAGCCCGATCGGCGCATAGACCGCCGCGAGCGTGATGGTCATGGCGATCACCGGACCGGCCACCTCCCGCGCGCCGATCAGCGCCGCCCGCACGGGCGACTTGCCCTCCTCGATGTGGCGGTGCACGTTCTCGACCACGACGATGGCGTCGTCCACCACCAGGCCGATGGCCAGCACCATCGCCAGCAAGGTCAGCAGGTTCACGCTGAAGCCAAAGAGGGCCATGATGGCCGCGCCGCCCAGCATGGACAGCGGAATGGTGACCACCGGAATCAGCACCGCCCGCAGCGAGCCCAGGCACAGGAAGATCACCGCCACCACGATGACGATGGCTTCGAGCAGCGTCTGCGTCACGCCGTCGATCGAGGCGCTGATGAAGCGGGCCAGTTCGAACGGCACCTGCACGCTGGTGCCCGGCGGCAGGTTCTGCTTGATGTTGGGCAGCAGCTCGTTCAGACGCTTGACGATGACCAGCGGATTGCCGATCGGCGTGGCGTTCAGGCCGAAGTACACGGCCGGCTCGCCGTCCATCAGGCCGCTCGAATCGGTGGACGCCGCGCCCAGTTCCACGGTCGCCACGTCGCCCAGCCGGACGACGGCGCCGCCCTCGTGCTTGATTACCAGATCGCGGAATTCGGCCACGTTGACGAGGTCGGTATTCACCTGGATGTTGGACACCACGTACAGCCCCTTGGCCTGGCCGGGCGCCGCCTGCACGTTGTTCTGGCGCAGCGCGTCGGCCAGTTCGCCGGCGGAGATGCCGCGCGCCGCCATGCGGTCCGGGTCCAGCCATACCCGCATTGCCAGCTTCTGCCCGCCATATAGCTCGACGCTTGCCACGCCATCGATGGACGAGAGCTGCGGCTGCACCACTCGCGACAGGTAGTCCGTCAGCGCGGCCAGCGACAGGTTCGTGCTGGAAAAGCCCACGTAGGCAACGGCCGTCGCCTCGCCCGCGGACTTGACCAGGACGGGGTCGTAGACGTCCTGCGGCAGGCGGTACTTGACCTCGTTGACCTTGGCCATCACCTCGGTCATGGCCTTGTTGGAATCGGCATTCAGCTTCATCCGCACGGTGATCACGCTGCGGCCCTGGGTCGACGACGACGACAGGTAGTCGATGCCCTCGACGGTGGCCACGGACTGCGCGATGGGCTGCGTGACGAAACCCTGCATCAGATCGGGCGAGGCGCCCGGATATTGCGTCGTGATGGTGATGGTGGTGCTTTCGGTCAGCGGATATTGCCTGACGGGCAATCCGCTCAGGGCCTTGATGCCCAGCAGCAGGATGAGGGTGCTGACCACCAGCGCCAGCACGGGACGGCGCACGAACAGATCGGTGAACTTCATGTTGGCCTCCGCACCTTACCGGGCCTGCGCCACGGCGTGTCCCGGCGCGGCCAGCGCCACGGTGTCGTCCGGCAGGATCTCGACGGCGGCGCCGTTATGCAGGCGCAGCTGGCCCGACGTCACGACCCGGTCGCCCGCCTTCAGCCCCTCGGTCACCACCACGCGGCCGCGCAGGCGCTCGCCGGTTTTCACATAGGCCTGCCGGACGGTCGGCGCCGCCGCAGCGGCTTCTGGCGGCGTCACGACGTAGACCGAATCTCCGTAGGCGCTGTAGCTGACGGCCGTCTCCGGCACGGTGATGACATCCGGGCGGTCGGGCAGTCCGATCCGGGCCTGCGCGTACATCCCCGCCGACAACGCGCCGTCGGGATTGGCCAACAGGGCCTGCACGCGGACGGTGCGGGTGCCCGGGTCGACCTGCGGCTCCACGGTGGTGACCTTGCCCGGGAACTCGCGGCCCGCGTGCGCGTCCACCGTCACCGCCACCGGCTGGCCCACCCGCAGCGCACCCAGCGCCTGCTCGGGCAGCGTCAGGTTGGCGTACAACGAAGACGCATCCGTCAGCGACACCAGCGGATCGCCCGCGCGGGCAAATTGGCCCAGGTTCACGCGGCGCACGCCAAGCACCCCGTCGAACGGCGCCTTGATGCGCTTCTGGTCGATCAGCGCCTGCACGCGCCGCACGTCGGCGGCCGCCTGTTCATGGTCGGCCACGGCCTGGTCGAGCTGTTCACGCGTGGCGGCCTGCAGCGGCACCAGCCGGCGCGTGCGATCCAGCAGGGCACGCGCATTACGCGCCTGGGCTTGCAGCCGCGCCAGCTCGCCCTGCTCGGGCGCGTCGTTCAACTGCACCAGCAACTGCCCGGCCTTGACCGCCTCGCCCGGCGTGAACAGGATCTGCGCCACGCGCCCATCGACTTCCGCCGCCACCATCACCTGGCGGGTGGCTTCCAGCGACCCGATACCGGCCAGCGCCACCGGGAAATCCGCTTGCACGGCGGGCGCCACCGCAACCTTGGCCGGCGGCATCGACCACCCGCCGCCTGCCGCGCCCGCCTTCGATTTCCAATACATCGCCCCGCCGGCCAACGCCGCCGCCACTGCCAGGGCGACGACCGCCCCTGCCCTGCTTCTCGCCTTCATGATTCGCTCGCTTTTTTATTTAAACAAGAATTTGCTTGGATAATCCACGAATCGCGGGATTTCGTCAAAGCAGCGAAAGCAATGAAGGGGATAGCGCCGGCCTATGGGCCAAAAAAAAGCCACGCGGACAGCGTGGCTTGGGAATATGAGCAGGCGCCTGCCGGCGCGCCGACTAACCGCGAACCATGTGCAGGTAGTGGCGGTGCCGCTCGTATTGGTCGAGGATGTCGCCAATGACGGCGTCGCGGCTCCAGCCCATGATGTCGTAGTCCTGCCCGCCCTCGCGCAGGTGGACTTCGGCGCGGAAGTACTTGCGCTCGTCTTCGTCGGCGGCCTCGTCGGGCGTCAGGCTGGGACGCACGAAGGCCTGGGGCTGCACGGCGTAGGAAAAGTCCAGGTGTTCGCCATGCGAGACCTCGAGGATTGCGCCGCCCTCGTTCTCGTCTTCGCGCACCTGCACGGCATAGCCTTGCTTGCGCAATTCGTCGGCCACGTCTTCCAGCGCGGGCCGCACCACATCCGCGATGAAGCGCAGCACATGGGCGCGGCGCGGCATCATGACCATGTTGCGCAGACGCCGCTCCCAGGATTGGCCGCCGCGCGCCGGCCGCGACAGCGTCAGGGATTGATAGCGGATGCCGCGCTTGGTGGCGTCCAGCTTGAGCGCCTTGAACAAACCCCAGAGCGACAGCAGCAGGATGATCGAGAACGGCAGCGCGCTGGCGATGGTGGCCGTCTGCAACGCGGTCAGGCCATCGGCCAGCAGCAGCGCGATGGCCACCGCGCCCATGGACAGCGACCAGAAGATCCGCTGCCATACCGGCGTGCGGTCCGCGCCGCCCGAGGCCAGCAGATCCACCACCAGCGCCCCGGAGTCGGCGGAGGTGACGAAGAACACGGCCACCATCGCAATGGCGAACACCGAGATCACGCTGCTCCAGGGCAATAACTCAAGGAATGCGAACAGGGCCAGCGAACTGTCCGCATCCACGGCCTTCGCCAACCCCTGGTCGCCGCCAACCAGGATGTAGTAGATAGCCGTGTCTCCGAACACCGTCATCCAGAACAGCGTGAACCCGGCCGGCACCAGCAGCACGCCGCAGACGAATTCACGAATGGTGCGGCCCCGCGAAATGCGGGCGATGAACAAGCCCACGAAAGGCGACCAGGCGATCCACCAACCCCAGTAGAACAACGTCCAGCCGCCCAGCCAGTCGGTCGGCTCGTAGGCGTACAGGTTGAAGGTCTTGTTGACGATGTCGGACAGATAGGCGCCGGTGTTCTGCACGAACGTCTGGAAAAGGAACACGGTGGGGCCAACGGTCAGCACGAACAACAGCAGGACCACGGCCAGCACCATGTTGGCTTCCGACAGGAAGCGGATGCCCTTGTCCAGCCCGCTGGCCACCGACAACGTGGCCAGTCCGCAGGTGATGACGATCAGCACGATCTGGGGCACGACGCCAACCGGAATGCCGAACAGATGGTTCAGGCCGCTGTTCATCTGCGCAACGCCCAGGCCCAGCGACGTGGCCACCCCCAGCACGGTGCCGATGATGGCGAAGATGTCGACCGCGTGGCCGATCGGACCATGGATGCGATTGCCGATCAGCGGATACAGCGCCGAGCGCAGGGTCAGCGGCAGGCCGTGGCGGAAGCTGAAGAACGCCAGCGTGAGCGCCACCGCCGCGTAGATCGCCCAGGCGTGCAGTCCCCAATGAAAGAAGGTGATCTTCATGGACTCGCGCGCGGCCTCGACGGTGCCGCCCTCGCCCACGGGCGGCGACACGAAGTGCATGACGGGTTCGGCCACGCCGAAGAACATCAGCCCGATGCCCATGCCGGCGGAAAACAGCATGGCGAACCAGGTGAAGTTGCGGTAATCGGGCTCGCTATGGTCCGGACCCAGCTTGATGTCGCCGTACCGGCTGATCGCCAGGAACGCGACCGAGATCAGGATGATGGCGACGACCAGGATGTAGAACCAGCTTGCATTGCCGATGATCCAGGCCTGCATCGATTCGAAGAGGGTCTGCGCTGCCTTGGGCGCAATGATGGCAAAGGCCACCAGCAGCAACGTAAAGACGGCCGCGGAATAGAAGACGGGCCGATGGATGGTCGTGCTTGGTCGGGGTTCCGAAGTCATGGATGCACTCCTTGTGCCCGAGGGTGATGGAACATGGCGTTGGCCCCCTCAGCACGACCGGTGCGCCGCCGGTATTACTATCACGGGCGCACCCAAGCTGACAATCACCTGAGTTTGAAATCGGACCGTTCAGCGACGGTCCCGCGGCCTCAGTCCGGCTTGGCGTCGCCGAACACCACACGGCGAAAGAACCCGGCCAGCACGGCCTCGGTCATCTCGGGCGTGACGGCCTGGGGATCGAACGCAACGCTGAACTGCATGCCGTCGGACAGGGCCAGCAGACCCACCGCAAGCTGCTCGGCCGGCAGCGGCAGCGGCGTGCCGAACTGGGCCGAGAACTGGCGGATGTATTCGGTGGTGGCCGCGCGCAACTCGCGCAGACAGGCGACAAAGCCCACGCGGAAGTCCGGATCGCGCGCCGCCTGCAGCTTGCCTTCCATCCACAGCAGGAAACAGTCGTTTTCGCGAAAGTGCTTGCTGTAGTAGTCGAGCACGCGCGCTTCCATCTGCGACCGGCTCTCGCCGGCTTCGAAAATGGCGCGCATGTCGGCCATGACGTTTTCGTGGTCGCGCTTGAGCAGTTGCAGGAACAGCTCGGACTTGCTGCTGAAATTGGAATAGAACGCGCCGCGCGTGTAGCCCGCCTGCTCGGCAATGTCTTCAACGCTGGCGGCCACGAAACCCTTCGACAGAAAAATCGACTGCGCGGCGTCAAGCAGGCGCTGGCGCGTCTGATCTCGGCTTTGCTCTCGGGTCAGGCGGACTTTGGACATGGCGCGAGTTTAGCACCGGCGCGCATTTCAGATTCAACTTTGTATTCAGATACAAGACTGTATTAGAATTCAGTCCGTATCGAGTCTGACTCGTCCCTTTCCTGCCCCATTTCCGCGCAGCGAGGTGTTTCGTGAATTGTTTTGGCCCGGGCGCGCATCCCATCGCGCGCCATGCCGTTGCTGCTGCAGCACGGATCGTTCCCGCCGTTTCGCCCCGCCGCGGCACGCGCCTGTTGGCCCTGTCCGCTGTCATCGCAATGGCCGCCGCCGTGGCCGGCTGCGGCCGTGACGAAGCGCCCGCCCCCGCGCCGCGCCCCGTCGTCGCCATGCCCGCGCAGGCGGACGAAGCCCTGCCGGCCTGGACGCTTCCCGGTGAGGTGCAGGCGCGCTACAGCACGCCGCTGTCGTTCCGCGTGGGCGGCAAGATCGTGGAACGCAAGGTGCGGCTGGGCGACACCGTGTCCCCCGGCCAGGTCCTGGCCAAGCTGGACCCGGCCGACGCCACCAAGAATGCCGCCGCCGCGCGCGCGGCGCTGTCGGCGGCCCAGCACCAGCTGGACTACGCCCGCAAGCAACTGGATCGCGATCGCGCCCAGGCGCGCGAGAACCTGATCGCCGCCACCCAGCTCGAGCAGACCCGTAATGCCTATGCCTCGGCCCTTGCGCAGCGGGACCAGGCCGCGCAGGAGGCGGCGCTGGCGGCCGACCAGCTCAACTACACGACGCTGCACGCCGATCACGCGGGCGTCATCACCGCCGAACAGGCGGACACGGGACAGAACGTCGCCGCCGGCACCCCCGTCTATCAGTTGGCCTGGGCGGGCGACATCGACGCGCTGTGCGACGTGCCCGAAAGCGTGCTGGCGGGCCTGGAAATCGGCCAGCGCGCCACCGTCACGCTGGGGCCCTTGCCCGGCCAGACGTTCACGGCCGTGCTGCGCGAGATCGCGCCGGCCGCCGATCCGCAAAGCCGCACCTACCGCGCCAAGCTCACATTGGAATCGCCCTCGCCCGAGGTCCGGCTGGGCATGACGGCCAACATCAGTTTCGATAACCGCCAGGCCAACGGACGGACCACCTATACCGTGCCGGCCACGGCCCTGTTCCATGACGGCCGCGAGCCGGCGGTGTGGATCGTCAAACCCGAGGCCGACACGCTGGAACTGCGCCGCGTGCAGGTGCTGCGCTACGACGCGCGCACCGTCACGCTGTCGCAAGGGTTGGCGGCGGGCGAGCGCGTGGTGTGGCAAGGCGTGCACACCGTGTCGGCCGGCGAAAAGGTACGCCCGGTGCCGCCGCTGCATCCCGAGGATTTCGCGTCATGAGCGCCCCCGGCCAGGACCCCGGCCAGCAGGCTGACCAAGACGCCCATCGCCACGAGGAAGGCCGGTTCAACCTGTCGGCCTGGGCGCTGCGGCATCAGCCGCTGGTGATCTTCATCATCACGCTCGTCACGCTGTTCGGCGTGCTGTCGTATTCGCGGCTGGCGCAGTCCGAAGACCCGCCCTTCACCTTCCGCGTCATGGTCATCCAGACCATGTGGCCGGGCGCCACGGCGCAGCAGGTCCAGGAGCAAGTCACCGACCGCATCGCCAAGAAACTCCAGGAGACCGCCAACACCGACTTCCTGCGCAGCTACTCGCGGCCCGGCGAATCCCTGATCTTCTACACGATGAAGGATTCGGCGCCGGCCAGCACCGTGGCCGACCAGTGGTATCAGGTGCGCAAGAAGGTGGGCGACATGCGGGCCACGCTGCCGCAGGGCGTGCAGGGTCCGTTCTTCAATGACGAGTTCGGCGACGTCTACACCAACATCTACACGCTGCAAGGCGACGGCTTCTCGCCCGCGCAGTTGCGCGACTATGCCGACAAGCTGCGCACCGTGCTTTTGCGCGTGCCGGGCGTGGCCAAGGTGGACTATTTCGGGGATCAGCCCGAACACATCTACCTCGAGATCCCGAACACGCAGCTCACCCGGCTGGGTGTGTCGCCGCAGGAGATCGCCGAGGCAATCAACAGCCAGAACGCCGTGCAGGGCGCGGGCACGCTGACCACGGCGGACGACCGCATCTTCGTGCGGCCCACGGGCCAGTTCCCGAATAGCCGCGCCCTGGCGGACACGCTGATCCGCGTGAACGGCAAGTCCGTCCGGCTGGGCGACATCGCCACCCTGCACCGCGGCTACGACGATCCCCCGGCGCAGCAGGTGCGGTTCCAGGGCGAAACCGTGCTGGGCATCGGGATCACCATGCAGCCGGGCCACGACGTGGTGCGCCTGGGCAAATCGCTGGACGCCAAATTCAAGGAACTGCAGGCCGAGCTGCCCGCGGGCCTCGCGCTGACGGAAGTGTCCAGCATGCCGACGGCGGTGTCGGAGTCCGTCGACGAATTCCTGCGTTCCGTGGCCGAAGCCGTGGCGATCGTGCTGGCGGTGAGCCTGGTGTCCCTGGGGTTGCGCACGGGCATGGTGGTGGTGATCTCCATCCCTGTGGTGCTGGCCATCACGGCGCTGTTCATGGAGATGTTCGGCATCGGCCTGCACAAGGTGTCGCTGGGCACGCTGGTGCTGGCGCTGGGCCTCCTGGTGGACGACGCCATCATCGCGGTCGAGATGATGGCGGTGAAGCTGGAACAGGGCTGGAACCGGACACGCGCCGCCGCGTTCGCCTACACCAGCACCGCCTTTCCCATGCTGACCGGCACGCTCGTCACCGTGGCGGGATTTCTGCCCATCGCGCTGGCCAAGTCCAGCACCGGCGAATACACGCGCTCGATCTTCCAGGTGTCGGCCATTGCGCTCATCACCTCGTGGTTCGCGGCCGTGGTGCTGATTCCGCTGCTGGGCTACCGCCTCCTGCCCGAGCGCAAGCGCGAGGCGCATCTGCCGCACGACCACGAGCACGACATCTACAACACCCGCTTTTACCAGCGCCTGCGCGGCTGGGTGGCGTGGTGCGTGGATCGGCGTTATCTGGTGCTGGCCGGCACCGTGCTGGTGTTTGCCGTGGCGATGGCGGGCTTCAGGTTCGTGCCGCAGCAGTTCTTTCCCAGCTCCGACCGCAGCGAACTGCTGGTGGACGTGCGTTTGCAGGAAGGCGCGTCCTTTGCCGCAACGCTGCGCCAGGTCGAGCGTCTGGAAAAAGCGCTGGAGGGCCGGCCCGAGATCGCGCATTCGGTCAGCTTCGTGGGTACCGGCGCGCCGCGCTTCTACCTGCCGCTGGACCAGCAGCTTGCCACGCCCAACTTCGCCCAGCTCGTCATCACCACGCATTCGGTGGAAGACCGCGAAAAGCTCGCGCAGTGGATGGCGCCGATGCTGCGCAGCGACTTCCCCGCGATCCGCAGCCGCCTGTCGCGCCTTGAGAACGGGCCGCCGGTCGGCTACCAGGTGCAGTTCCGCGTCAGTGGCGACAAGATCCCCGAGGTGCGGGCGGTGGCCGAAAAGGTGGCGGCCGAGGTGCGCGCCGACAAGCGGTCGGCCAACGTGCAGTTCGACTGGGACGAGCCTTCGGAAAGATCGGTGCGCTTCGAGGTCAACCAGCAGAAGGCGCGTGAACTGGGCATCACTTCCAGCGACATCTCCAGCTTCCTGGCGATGACGCTCTCGGGCTACACCGTGACGCAGTACCGCGAGCGCGACAAGCTCATCAACGTCACCCTGCGCGCCCCGCGCGAAGAACGGGTCGACCCGGCCCGCCTTGCCACGCTGTCCATGCCCACGGCAAACGGCCCCGTGCCTCTGGGCAGTATCGGCCAGGTCCGCTACGACCTCGAGTACGGCGTCATCTGGGAGCGAGACCGCCAGCCCACGATCACTGTCCAGGCCGACGTGACGGGCGATGCGCAAGGCATTGACGTCACGCACGCCATCGACAGGAAGCTGGACGCCCTGCGTGCCGAGCTGCCCGTGGGCTTTCGCATCGAAGTCGGCGGGCCCGTGGAGGAAAGCGCCAAGGGCCAGACGTCCATCAACGCGCAGATGCCCCTGATGGCGGTGGCCGTGCTGACGCTGCTGATGGTGCAGTTGCAAAGCTTTTCCCGGGTGCTGATGGTGGTGCTGACCGCGCCGCTGGGACTGATCGGCGTCGTGGCCGCCCTGCTGCTGTTTGGCAAGCCTTTCGGCTTTGTCGCGATGCTGGGCGTGATCGCCATGTTCGGCATCATCATGCGCAACTCGGTCATCCTGGTGGACCAGATCGAGCAGGACATCCGCGCGGGCCACAAGCGCGTGGATGCCATTGTCGGCGCCACGGTGCGGCGTTTCCGGCCGATTACGCTGACCGCTGCCGCCGCCGTGCTGGCGCTGATCCCGCTGCTGCGCAGCAATTTCTTCGGCCCGATGGCGACAGCCCTGATGGGCGGCATCACCATCGCCACGGTGCTGACGCTGTTCTTCCTGCCCGCCCTGTATGCGGCGTGGTTCCGCGTGAAGCACGACGAACGCGACGAGCCGGAAGGCGTGCCGCCCGGCGCCAACGCGGGCGACACGGTGGAACGAGGAGCCTGACCATGCGCATCCCCTTCACTTTCCAACGCGTTCGGTTTGCGGCGCTGCCGCTGATGCTGGCACTGGGCGGCTGCGCCTTCGCGCCGGACAGCAAGCCGCCCGCCATGGCGCAACCCGCGCAATATGGCGTCGAGGCCGCGCCCCCCGCGGGCGCCACCGCGCAGGGCGTGGCGCAGCGCTTCGAACGCGGCGCGCACCCCGTGCCGCAGTGGTGGAAGCGCTACGGCTCCGAGGCGCTGAATGCACTCGTCGAGGAAGGCCTGGCCAACAGCCCCGACCTGGCCGCCGCCGAACGCAACCTGGCCGGCGCGCGCGAGCAATTGCGCGGGCAGGTCAATTCCTCGCTGCTGCCTTCGGTGGACGCGGGCGCCAGCGCCACGCGCAACCGCGCGCTGACGATGCCCGAACTGCCCGAACCCACGGCGCTCTTTAACGTCTTCACGGGACAGGTGCAGGCCAGCTACAACCTGGACCTCTTTGGCGCGGCGCGCTTTGCCAACACCTCGCTGGCGGCGCAGGTCGCGCAGCAGGCCTATCAGCTTGAAGCTGCCCGGCGCTCGCTCGCGGCCAACATCGTCACCGGTGCGATCACCTCGGCCGCGCTGGCCGAACGCGTGGCGCTGACGGAAAAGCAGGCGGTGCTGCTGCGGCAGGTGGCGCATGACACGCAACGCCGCTATGAATACGGCTCTGCCTCGCAGAACGATGCGCTGGCCGCCGACCAGGACGCCGCCACGCTGGAGGCGTCGTTGCCCGGCCTGCGCGCGCAGTGGCATGCCACGCGTCACGCGCTGGCCGTGCTGCTGGGCCGCAGTCCGGACCAGGCGCCCCCCGACCTGGCCTTCGACACGCTGGCCGTGCCCGAGGCGGTGCCCGTGGTGGTGCCGTCGGAACTGCTGGCCTCGCGGCCGGACATCCGGGTCGCCGAGGCGGCGCTCGAGGCCGCCGCGGCCGACGTGGGCCTGGCCACCGCGCAGATGTTTCCCAGCCTGTCGCTGTCGGCGTCCATGGGCAAGGGCGGGTTTTCTTGGGCCGACGCCTTGTCAGCTGGCGGTTCGATCTGGGCCATCGGCGCGTCGCTGACGCAGCCGATCTTCCATGGCGGGCAATTGCTGGCCGAACGCAGCGCCGCGAAAGAACGGTACGAGGCCGCCGTCCTGCAATACAAGCAGACCGTGCTGACCGCGTTTCGTGATGTGGCCGACACGCTCTCGCGCCTGGATGCGGGCGGACAGGCGCTGGCGTCGGCGGAAGCCTCGCGGCGCGCGGCCGAACAGTCCTATCGGAACACGGCCAGCCGGGTCAAGTTGGGCGCGCTGGCGCCTTACACCCAATACGCCGCCGAACAGCATTACGTCGCTGCGCGCCTGCGCGAACTGGAATACGCCAACAGCCGCATGACGGAAACGGCGGCGCTGTTCCAGGCAATGGGGTCGCCGGTCGCCGCCGCACCGCAAAGGTAGCGATCCCGCGCGCCGGTCTTCGTGGCGCGCCAGGACGGGCTGGCGCATCAGCCTTTCTTGAAAAGGCGCTTGACCAGACTCACCGCGCCCAGCACGACCGCGCCGGCGACGATGCCGAACAGGGCATTGAGCAACGTGGACACCAGCGCGTGCACGACGCCGCCCCCGCCCACCGCGGCGGCGGCGTGTTCGATGGCCGCATGCACGGGCGGGATGCCGTGGGTCAGGATGGCGCCGCCGACCATGAACATGGCGGCCGTGCCCACCACGGACAGGGTCTTCATCAGGTAAGGCGCCGCGCCCACGATCCGCTCGCCCAGCCAGGCCACCGCGCGCGACGATTTCTGGCTCAGGTGCAAGCCCAGGTCATCGAGCTTGACGATGCCCGCGACCAGGCCGTAGACGCCCACCGTCATCGCAATGGCAATGATGGACAGCACCGCGACCTGCCGTGTGAAGTCGGCGCCCGCCACCGCGCCCAGGCTGATGACGATGATTTCCGCCGACAGGATGAAGTCGGTGCGCACCGCGCCTTTGATCTTGGTCTTCTCGAACGCCACCATGTCGACCGACTGGTTCTGCAGCGCCTCGGCGCGCGCGGCGTGATGTCCCTCGGGCGATTCGCCGTGCGACAGGAACTTGTGCGCCAGCTTCTCGACGCCTTCGTAGCAAAGAAAGGCGCCGCCCAACATCAGGAGCGGCGTGATCGCCCAGGGTGCGAAGGCGCTGATGAGCAGCGCCGCAGGCACCAGGATCAGCTTGTTGATGAAGGAACCCTTGGCCACCGCCCAGACGACGGGAAGCTCGCGGTTGACGGGCACGCCGCTGACCTGCTGGGCGTTGAGCGCCAGGTCGTCGCCCAGCACGCCCGCCGTCTTCTTGGCGGCCACCTTCGTCATGACGGAAACGTCATCCAGGATGGTGGCGATATCGTCGAACAACGCGAAAAAGCTGCTTCCGGCCATCAAGATCCCCAGGCGCCTAGTAAGGTGCTCCGAGTGTACAGGCGGCGGCCGGCGGATTCATGCAACCGAGCTGTCGGTTTTCATTCCGTTTGTGTCCGGATCGGGGCGGGTTGCGCGCCGTGCGCACCGCCGCGTCAGAAGCGTCTGGCGGGTCTGGCGCTACATCGCCTCGATGCGGGGATAGAGATCGCGGTTTTCGCGCTGCATGCGCTCGTGCACACGGCGCAGCACGGTGTTGGCGTCGTCGCGAAAACCCCGCTCGTCCAGTTCCAGGCTGCGGGCATTGTTCCAGCGCTTGGCGAAGCCTTCGTAGGCGGCGGCGATGGCGTCCATCTCTTCCTGGAATTCGCGTCCCTTTCGCGCCAGGTCGGCGTCCGCGCTGCGCGCCACTGCGGGATACAGCGCGCGGTCCTCGACCGCCAGATGCAGTTTGATGGTGGCGCTCATGGCGACGATGCCCCGGGCGATCTCGGCCGCGTTGCGCGCCACGCCGGCCAGGGCCAGCTTGCGCAGCGACGCGATGCCTTCCAGGATATCCACGTGCTGCTGCTTGAATTTGTCGATGTTCATACGGACCTTCCCTGATGATGCCGCGGGGCCGGCAGGCCCCGCCCTTCCTTGCCGCGCGCGCCGTCAGGCCGGCGCGCGTGCGCCTGCGTTTTCGAAGAGGATGTTGTTTTCCAGGTGGATGTGCGCCATCAGGTCTTCCTTGAACTGGCGAATGCCCAGGTAAAGCGCGCGCCAGGTATTGCAGGCCGCACGCGGCAAGGTCACGTTGTTGGTCAGCGCCATCAGGCGTTCGAGCGCCACGCCGTGGTCGTCGTGTTCCGTGCGCATGACCATGATCGGCATGGTGGCCATGGCGCCGTGGCCGCGCGCCAGCATCGGGAACAGCACCTGTTCCTCTTTCTGCATGTGGCTTTCCAGTTCCTGCTGCATGGCGCGCAGGTGGTCGGCCAGGCCCGCCGGGCAGTCCGGGCTGTCGGCGTGGACCTGTTCCACCTTCAAGGCCAGGCGGATGAGCTCGGGCAATTGCTGACGGTGGACCTCGTGGTAACGCGCCAAAATGTGATCGACCAGCTCGGCCGGCGAAGCGAGCCCCCAGTCCGTTTCCTGCGAGGGGTTCTGCGCCAGGGCGACCAGGCGCGCCTCGATCTGCGCGGGATCCAGCGAACGCTGGGCTGCCGCCTCGGCCAGGCTTTTCTTGCCGCCACAGCAGAAGTCCAGTTCGAATTCGTGAAACACCTGCGTGGCGCCGGGAATGCTGCGGGCCAACTGGCCCAGGGATTGCTCAACCATGCTCATCGCGTCTCTCCATAGATCATGACGGTGCTTCTCTACTTGCGAGATCCGTGCCAGGAAAAACTTGCGATTTATCAATCACCTGCGTTTTAAAGGGTAGATATCACCCTTATGCGGTAGGGTTTTATTCACCTTGCAACGGTAGAATTCACCCATGCAAAATCTCCTGCTTGCCGACCTGGTCGCCGACCTGCCACCCGCCATTCGTCTACAGCGTCTGGTCTCCAGCCTTCGAACGCATTTCCGCTGCGGCGCCGTCGCGCTGCTGCAGCTCGAAGAAGATCACCTGCGTCCCATCGCGGTGGACGGCCTGACGCAGGACGCCCTGGGCCGCCGCTTCGCCGTGCAGCAGCATCCGCGGCTGGCGGCCATCCTGGCGCGGCGCGGCGTCACCTGCTTTCACCACGACAGCACCCTGCCCGATCCCTACGACGGACTCATCAACGGCATGGCCGGCGAACCGCTGCCCGTGCACGACTGCATGGGCACCAGCCTGCACATCGAGGGCAAGACCTGGGGTGTGCTGACGCTGGACGCGCTGGAGGTCGGCACGTTCGACATGGAGGCGCAGGCCGATCTGCGCGACTACATCGTGCTGCTCGAAGCCGCGCTGCGCACCACCCGCCTGGAAGCCGAGATCCGCGCCCTGCGCGTGGCTCGCGGGCAGGCGCCGGCGGACAGCGCCGCACCCGCCGCCAGCGAGATCCTGGGCCAGAGCGAGTCCATTGCCCGCCTGCTGCACGAGATCGAAGTCGTGGCCGATTCGGAATTGCCGATTCTGCTGCTGGGCGAAACCGGCGTGGGCAAGGAATTGTTTGCGCGCCGGGTGCACGGGCTGTCGCGCCGCCGCGACCGGCCGCTGGTGCACGTGAACTGCGCCGCGCTGCCCGAGTCCCTGGCCGAAAGCGAATTGTTCGGCCACGCGAAGGGCGCGTTTTCCGGCGCGGTGGCCGACCGGCCCGGCCGCTTTGAAGCCGCCAACGGCGGCACGCTGTTCCTGGATGAAGTCGGCGAACTGCCGCTGCTGGTGCAGGCCAAGCTGCTGCGCACCCTGCAGAACGGCGAGATCCAGCGCCTGGGCGACGACCGTCCGCGGACGGTTGACGTGCGCATCGTGGCGGCCACCAACCGCAGCCTGCGCGACCTGGTGCGCGCGGGCGATTTCCGCGCCGACCTCTACCACCGCCTGTCGGTCTATCCGATTCCCATCCCGCCCCTGCGCGACCGCGGCAACGACATCCTGCTGCTGGCCGGCCGCTACCTGGAACTGAACCGCGCGCGACTTGGGCTGCGCAGCCTGCGGCTGTCGCCGGAGGCCGAGGAGATGATGCGCCGCTACCGCTGGCCCGGCAACGTGCGCGAACTTGAACACGTCATCAGCCGGGCGGCCATCAAGGCGGTCAGCCACGGCGCCAGCCGCAACGAAATCGTCACGCTGGGCGCCAAGCTGCTGGACCTGTCCGACGGCGACATGCCGGGTGCGCTGGAAGACGATGCGGATGACACACCTGCTCCGGATGCGCCGGCACAGTCGCTACGCGACGCGGTGGACGCCTGTCAGCGGCAGGTCATTCGCCGGGCGCTGGACGCCCACGACGGCAATTGGGCCGTCGCCGCGCGCGCGCTGGATGTGGACCCCAGCAACCTGCACAAGCTGGCGCGGCGGCTGGGGTTAAAGGGCTGAAGCGTGGCGCCGCGAGATTGCCGCGTTGGGCGCAATCACGCAATCCGGGCGTGCGAATCGACCACCAGACGACCGTGGGTGATTGCGGCGTCGACCGCCATTCCGGGCGTGGCAACAAACCCGCCGGCAACGAAAAGCGGCACGGCATGGGGCTCGCCAAGCCGGTCCTGATCACCCGCCAGTTCCACTGCCACGGTAGCGGTGAAGGCTGGCCGATGCGCGTTCCCGACGGAAACCCGGGAGACGCTGGCGGAAAGCCGATAGCCCTTGTAGACCATATTGTTCTGATACATGGGACCTCCAATGTTTGGCGGCAAGCCTTGCGGCCCGCCACTCACAGCGCGCGGATCTGCGTCGCGTGAGGGCCCTTGGCGCCTTGCGCGGTCACATAGCTGACCCGCTGGTTTTCCACGAGCACTTTGTGTCCGTCGCTGACGATCTCCGAGAAGTGCGCAAACAAATCCTTGCCGCCGTTCTCGGGCATGATGAAGCCAAATCCCTTGGCATCGTTGAACCACTTCACAATTCCGGTTTCCATTGACGCTTTCCTTTAAATGCGGACAGGCCGCGTAGCGAGGCCTGTCAAGGAAAGGATCGCGAACAATGAGGCGCCCCGCAAAGGGTGCAAGACCGGACGAAAATCACGATGCTCGAAAAGCTTCTGAACCACTATGGGTGCCGGGCCGGGGGAAGTCAACGCGCTTTGTGCTTATTGCGTAACCAATCAACTCAATCCACGGGACGGCCGCGAAAAGCGCGTATGCTGGCCGCGTGGTGCTTGAAACGCGCGTTGCCTCGCCGTATCGCCATGAGGAGCAAGCCGTGATCAACCATCGCCAGAACGTCCCGCCTATCCCCCGCCCAGGCCTATTCGCCGCGTTGACCGCTGACGCCACGTGAGCCTGATCGGCAGGTCCATCGCCCGATTCGCCAAAGCGTGCGTGAAGCGCCTTCCCCCAGCGCCGGCCCCGTCCCGGGGCCCTGCCGCATCGGGACGCGATCCGCATCCGCGCCACGCCGCGATTTCATCGCCCTGGCGGATCTACCGCATCTATGCACGCCCCGGCCATCTGCTGTTGCGCAACGAACAAGGCCAAATCCTGGATCTGGGCGTGATGAAAGGCGCCGAACCCAATCTCCGATACCGGCTCTTTGCCCGGGACCTGCAAGGCAGGGGGTTCGCCACGCGCACGCAATTGCTTGACGACATCGCGCGGCGCATCGAGGCCGGGGAAGTCAGCCAGGAACTGCAGGTCCTGCCCGCATGGGACAGGCCGCTGGGCGCAGATCTGGACCGGGGCACGCACACGGATGTGTCGATGAAATTCGCACGCTAGCCGGACATGCTCGCCAGTCCGCTGATGCAGGACGACGTGACGGGGTTCGACGCGCCCTCGCGCTGGCGCGTGAAAGACAATTGCATGCGGTAACAGGGCCGTGCTACAAGACGGCCCTTCCCCGTCATCCCCCACCCGAATCATGTTCACAGCCTCGACCGCCAGCCTATTTGTCGCGGGCGTCGCCGTCATTCTCGCCATGCCGGGCCCGACCAATACGCTGCTTGCCGCCGCCGGCCTGCGCCAGGGCTTTCGCCAGTCCGCGCCGCTGACGCTGGCCGAGCTTGCGGGCTACCTGATTTCAATCACGGTGTGGGGCCGCTTTCTCGGTGAAGCGGCGCAGGTGCTGCCCTGGTTGCCGGGCGTGGTCCGGGCCACCAGCAGCCTGTACATCGCCTGGCTCGCGTGGCGCATGTGGCGCGCGGCCAGCGCCGTGCCTTGCGCGGCCCAGCAAGTGATCGGCATGCGCACGCTGTTCGTTGCCACGTTGCTCAACCCGAAGGGCATTCTGTTCGCCAGCGCCATCTTCCCCGCGCTGGCCTTCCAGCACTTGGCGGCGTATCTGACGGCGATGGGCGTCTTTGCGCTGTTGCTGGTGCCCATCGGCCTGGCCTGGGTGCTGTTTGGCGCGATGCTGGGCGGCGAACGGATGAAGTGGATCGATCCGGCAAAAATGCAGCGCGGCGCGTCGATCGTGCTGGGCGTGTTTTCCGCGACACTGGCCTGGTCGGTGTTTCGCTGAGCACATGTCGCACCGGCCTGAAAAACCATAGGATCCCTCGGGCGCGGCGGACCGAGCCCGTCCGCGGCAGCGGACGTCAGCCCTTGGGCATCTCGCGCTTCAAGCAGGCATTGACCACCTCGGTCACGCTCTTGCTCAGCCTTTCGCTGTCCGGCGTTGCGCTTTTGGTCGCCAGCAGCTGGTCCAGCTGCTTGAATTCCTCGTACGGCACGGATTTCTGCAAGCCGTCGACCATGCAATTGCAATAACTGGCGGCCTTCGCGTCCACTTCCGGCGAGGCCTGGACCCGGGACTTGAAGCCCGCGACGCACGAGCTATAGGTCTCGCGCTGGACCTCGGGCGGATAGGCCTCTTTCTTGCCGCACGCGGCAAGCGCCGCCAACGACATCAGCCCCACGCCCGCCGCAACCCGCAATGACATTCCAGCCATGAACCCCGCTCCTGATGACTTGAAAGCGGACCATTGTGGCATAGCCGAAACCCGCCATTGCGCCCCGTTCGCCGCGCTTAACCCATGCCCGCTGCGCAATCCAGGATGGCGCGCCGGAACTCGTGCATCAACGGCGACCAGGCGGTCCCCTGCCGCGAAATCAGCGCAATGGCGCGCGGCAACGGCCGGCCCAGCGCCACCGGCAGCGCGACGACGTCCGCCTCAGCCTCCAGCGCGCTTTGCGGCAGCAGCGCCAGCAGGTCCGTCTGCGCCAGCAACGCCAGCGTGCCCTTGGAAAAGTGCTCGACTTCCAGCGCCGCGGCGGGCAATGGCAGGTTGCTTTCCGCGTACCGCGAATCCAGGGCCTTGCGGGCAATCGAGGAAGGCTTGGGAAGAATCCACCGCAGGTCCGCCAGATCGCGCAACGCCAACTTGCGGCGCGCGGCCAGCGGATGATGACGGCTGGCCGCCACGCACAGCCGGTCTTCCATGATCGGTTCATGGTGCAGGGTCGAAGGCACGTCCGCATAGATGGGCGTCACCGCCAGGTCCAGCTTGCCGCTGGCGACCTGCTCGTTCAGGTCATCGGATAACCCCTGCGTCAATTGCACCCGCAGCGCCGGCCGGCGCGGCAGCAGGTGCCGCATCGCGGGCATCGCCACGCTGTCGATGGTGGCGCCCGTCACCCCGACGCGCAGCAATCCCGCCTGCCCCACGCGCAATTCCGCCGCGTGACGCATGGCGTCCAGGTATTCGGCCCAGAGCCGCTTGGCATGGTCCAGAAACACCAGTCCGGCCGACGTCAGGCGCAGCCCACGGCCACTGCGGTCCAGCAACGCAAGACCCGTATCCGCTTCCAGCCGCTGCAGCGACTTCGACAGCGCCGGCTGGCTGACGCCAAACGACGCCGCGGCGCGTTCCAGGTTGCCGTACTCGACGGCGGCCAGGAAGTACTCGATATCCCGCAACGACAGATTCATAACCAAAGTTCATTCATTTACGTACTTTCGGGAATATAACGGCCACCCTGCCCTCCTAGAATCCTGGGATCAACCCGAGCATTCACCGAGGCGAGAGCACAATGGAACACAAGCCGAACATCGTCTTGATCGTGGCCGACAACCTGGGATGGGGCGAACTTGGCTGCTACGGCGGCGGCGCCCTGCGCGGCGCACCCACCCCGAACATCGACCGCCTGGCCGCCGAGGGCCTGCTGCTGCAGAACTTCAACGTCGAAAGCGACTGCGTGCCCACGCGCTCGGCGCTGATGAGCGGCCGTCACCCCATCCGCACGGGCTGCCTGCAATCCGTGCCGCCCGGCCTGCCGCAAGGACTTACGCGCGACGAGATCACGCTGGCGCAACAACTGTCGGGCCAGGGCTACGCCACCGCGCATTTCGGCAAATGGCATCTGGGCGACATCCCCGGCCGCTATCCCAGCGACCGCGGCTTTGACGAGTGGTACGGCATCCCTCGCACCACCGACGAAAGCCAGTTCACGTCGTCGATCGGCTTCGATCCCTCGGTGGCGGACATTCCGCACATCATGCAAGGCGAAGCCGGCGGGCCGTCGGAGAACGTCAAGGTCTACGATCTGGATTCGCGGCGCGGCATCGACGCCGAACTGGTGGACCGGTCAATCGGTTTCATGCGCAAGCACGCCGAGGCGGCGCGCCCGTTCTTCCTGTATCTGCCGCTGGTGCATCTGCACTTTCCCACCCTGCCGCACCCCGACTTTGCCGGGCGCACGGGCGCGGGCGACTTTGCGGACTCGATGGTCGAAATGGACCATCGCGTCGGCCAGATCGTGCAGGCCGTGGACGCGCTGAACCTGCGCGAGGACACCGTGTTCATCTTCTGCAGCGACAACGGTCCTGAATACCGCAAGCCGTACCGCGGCACCGCGGGCCCCTGGAGCGGCACCTACCATACCGCCATGGAAGGCAGCCTGCGCGTGCCCTTCATCATCCGCTGGCCCGGCCGCGTGCAGCCGGGCCAGGTGTCCAACGAGATGGTCCACGTGACCGATCTGTACACCACGCTGTCCCGCATCGGCGGCGCCGGCATTCCGCAGGACCGGCCCATCGACGGCATCGACCAGACCGACTTCTTTACCGGCGCCAGCCCGAAATCCCTGCGCGAAGGATTCCTGTTCTACATCAAGGGCGACCTGCGCGCCGTGAAATGGCGCGACTGGAAGCTGCACTTCTACTGGGAGCCCGAGGTCAACGAGGGCAAGGGCAAACTGGAATCCCCATATCTGTTCAATCTGATCCAGGACCCCAAGGAGGAAAGCGACATTCTCATCTTCAATACGTGGGTGCTCGGCCCCATCCTGAAAATGGTGCAGGCGTTCAACCAGTCGTGCGCCGAACATCCGAACACGCCGCCCGGCAAGCGGGATCCCGGCTGAGCGCAAGACGAATCACCGATAGCAGAAATCAAGGGGAAAACATGAAATTCGCTATCCAAGGCTGCGCGATGCTGCTGAGCATCGCCCTGCCCGCCGCGGCCGCCACGGCGGCCGACAGTAATTCTCAATGGCCGGCCAAACAGATCACGTGGGTGGTGGGCTTCGTGCCCGGCGGCACAGCGGACGTGCTGACCCACATCGCGGCGCAGGAGCTGGCGCGCCAGACCGGCCTGAACGTCATCGTGGAGAACCGTCCCGGCGCCTCGGGGGCGATCGCGCTTCAGCTGGTTGCGCGCAGCAAGGCCGCCGACGGCTATCTGATCACCGTGCCGGGCCCGCTCATCTACCCGACGCCGCAACCCGACATCGGCCGCGAGCTGGCCCCCGTGATGCTGATGGCGCAAGGCCCCATGGTCATCGTCGGCCCCGCCCGCAACGCCAAGAACAGCCTGCAGGACGTGCTGGCCGATGCCCGGCGCCAGCCCGAAGCCTGGAGCTATGGCAGCTCGGGCAACGGCACCTCGCAGAACCTGGCGGGCGAATTGCTGAATCAATACGCCGGCACCCGCATCGTGCATGTGCCGTACAAGGGCGGCGGCCAGGCGGTGGCGGACGTTGCCGGCGGACAGATTCCGCTGGCCATCCTGGGCTCCGCGCCGGTCATGCCGCAGATTAAGTCCGGCGCACTGAAGGCTTACGCCGTGACGACGCCCTATCGCCTGGACAGCCTGCCCGACGTGCCCACGGTGGAGGAATCGGGCTTCAAGGGCTACGCCGCGACGCAATGGTTTTCAGTGGCGGCCAGCAATGCCATCACGAGCGAACAGCTAGAACCCATCAACGCAGCACTGCGCGCCGCGGTCGCCACGCCCACGTTCAAGGCGGCGGTCGACAACGCCGGCATGCTGGCCGGCGGCGGCTCGCGGGAAGACCTGCTGAAGTTCATCCAGGCGGACAACGCCAAGTGGAAGGCCCTGATCGACAGCGGCGCGGTGAAACTGGCGAACTGAGGGGCTGGTGAACTGCGGGGCTGGCGAACTGCGGGACTGGGAATCAGCTCATGTACACGCCGCCATTGATGGCGTAGTTGGCGCCGGTGACGAACGCCGCCTCGTCCGAGGCCAGCCACGCGCACAGCCCGGCCAGATCCTGCGCGGTGCCCAGCCTGCCGACCGGCACGCTTTCGACGATGCGGTCCAGCAGCGCGGGCGGGAAGGCGCGGACGGTGTCGTCGGCGATGAAACCCGGCGACACCAGGTTCACCGTCACGCCGCGCGCCGCGACTTCCTGTGCGAGCGAACGGGTGAAACCGATGACGGCGCCCTTGGCGGTCGCGTAGTTGATCTGGCCGATCTGGCCTTTTTCGGCCGCCACCGATCCGATGTTGATGATCCGCCCCCAGCCTCGGTCCGCCATACTGTCGACGACCTGCTTGGTGCTGTTAAAGAGCGTGTCCAGATTGCTGCGCAAGACGGCCGACCAGTCGGCGTGGCCCATCTGCCGAAAGCGCATGTCCAGCATGGACCCGGCGTTGTTGACCAGCACGTCGATCTCGCCGACCTCGCGCCGGACCTTGGCGAACGCGGCCTCGGTCGAGGCCCAGTCGGTGGCGTCGCCTTCCGAGGCGATGAAGTCGTAGCCCAGCGACTTCTGTTCCTTCAGCCAGTGGTCCTTGCGGGATGAGCGCGGACCGCAGCCGGCCACCACGCGATGGCCGGCGCGGTGCAGCGCCTGGCAGATCGCGGTGCCGGTATGGCCCATGCCGCTGGTGACGTAGGCAATGCGCAAAGCCATGGTGCTTCCTTTGAATGTCGTGCGGCAGGCGCCGCGGGAATCAGGCGGCGGCGCCGACCAGCGGAAACAGGCCGAACGCCAGCGCGGCCGCCAGCATCACCAGGCAGACCATCGTGGCCCACTTCAGCGAATAGCGCTGGTGATCGCCGAATTCCACCCCGGCCAGGCCGACGAGCAGGTAGGTCGACGGCACGAGCGGGCTGAGCAGGTGGACGGGCTGGCCGATCAGCGAGGCGCGCGCCATTTCCACGGGCGAGATGCCGTAGCCCTGCGCCGCTTCGCTCAGGATGGGCAGCACGCCGAAGTAGAAAGCGTCGTTGGACATGAAGAACGTGAACGGCAGGCTGACCAGCGCGGTGATGCCCGCCAGGTACGGTCCCAGCGCGTCGGGAATCACGGCGAGCAGGCTCCGCGACATGGCTTCGACCATGCCAGTGCCCGACAGGATGCCGGTGAAGATGCCCGCCGCGAAGATCAGCGACACCACCGACAGCACGTTGCCGGCATGCTGCGCCACCCGGCGGCGCTGCTCGGCCAGGTTCGGGTAGTTGATGATGAGCGCAACCGCGAACGCAATCATGAACAGCACGGGCAGCGGCAGCACGCCCAGCACCAGGCTCACCATCAGCGCCAGCGTCAGGCCCGCGTTTACCCACAGCAGCTTCGGACGGCGCAGGTCGTGATCCACTTCGATCTCGGGCAGGTTCTTGGGGCCGTCCTCGTCGTAACCGGCGTGCAGGGACGCGCCATCGGGCAGCGACAGCACACCGAGGCGGCGGCGCTCGCGCAGGCCCAGGAAGAACGCCAGGATCAGGATCGCCACGATCGCCACGCCCATCACCGGCACCAGCGGCACGAAGATGTCGCCCGCGTCCACATGCAGGGCGCTGGCCGCCCGCGCGGTCGGGCCGCCCCACGGCGTCAGGTTCATGACGCCGCTTGCCAGCATCGCCAGGCAGGTCATGGACAGCGCGTTCATCTTCAGGCGCCGGTACAGCGGCAGCATCGACGCCACCACGATCATGTAGGTGGTCGACCCGTCCCCGTCCAGCGAGATCACCAGCGCCAGCACGGTCGTGCCCACCACGATCTTGAGGGGGTCACCCTTCACCGCGCGCAGGATGCGGCCGACGATGGGGTCGAACAGGCCCGCGTCGATCATCACGCCGAAGTACAGGATGGCGAACATCAGCATCACGCCGGTCGGCGCGATCTTGCGGATGCCGTCCAGCATCATCTTGTCGATGCCGCCGCCAAAGCCGCCCAGCAGCGCAAAGATAATGGGGACAAGGATGAGGGCGACCAGCGGCGAAAGGCGCTTGGTCATGATCAGCGTCATGAACGTGATCACCATGCCGAAGCCAAGCAGGGTCAGAAGCATGAGGGTTATCTCCAGCTAGTCGTTGTTATGTGCTGCCTCCGGCTGGGGAAGCAGGATCGCAAGACTAGGAAGAAAAGCTGTCTGGAACCTGTCGTTTTTTGCTATGCGACAATCGCGCCATGCGCATTCTGGTAATCGAAGACGACGAGGATCTTTCCGACGCACTCGTGCGCCGGCTGCGCCGTCTTGGCCACGCGGTCGACAGCCAGAATGACGGCCTGAGCGCCGACGGCGTCCTGCAGTACGAGACCTTCGATCTTGTCATCCTGGATATCGGCCTGCCCCGCATGTCGGGCTTTGACATCCTGCACCGGCTGCGTGACCGCGGCAGCAAGACGCCCGTGCTTGCGCTGACCGCACGCATCGACATCGAGGACCGCGTCCATGCGCTGGATACCGGCGCGGACGACTACCTTGCCAAGCCTTTCGATTTCCGCGAACTGGAAGCCCGCTGCCGCGCGCTGCTGCGCCGTCCCAGTCCGCAGGCCACGGGCGTCCTGCGATTCGGCGACCTGGTCATCGACAGCGCCGCGCGGCAGGTGACGCTGGCGGGCCGGCGCATCGAGCTGCCCAAGCGCGAATTCAGCCTGCTGGAAATCCTGCTGGCCGGCATGAACCGCGCCGTCAGCAAATCGGAAATCGCGAACAAGCTGTTCGCCTTCGATGACGATGCGGCGCCCAACGCCATCGAGGTCTACATCGCGCGGCTGCGCCGCAAGCTGGAAGGCTCGCCGCTGCGCATCGAAACGCAGCGCGGCACCGGCTACCTGCTGACGGCCGCCGGCGGCGCGCAGGACGAGCCCCCTACCCCGCCGTCACCGTAGCGGTCCCGCGCCACCATGATCCGGCCGCGCCCCGAGCAGCCTCGCCGCATTTCCGTCCGCCGCCGGCTGCTGACCGTGCTGGGGATGCTGTTCGCGGCCGGGCTGGCTGCGATCTACCTGCTGCTGCGCGGCTACGCGCACCAGACCGCCGACACCACCTACGATCAGTTGCTGCGCGCGTCCGTGCTGTCCATGTCCGACAGCCTGCAGCTCGTGCAGGGCGAGTGGCAGATGGACATGCCCTACGCGGCGCTTGCCCTACTGGAGCAGGCGCCGCGCGATCGCGTGTTCTACCGGGTGGCCTCGGCGCGCGGCGCGCTGATTTCCGGTTACGGCGACCTGCCCGCGCCGCCCGCGCGCGGCAACGCCGACGCCAGCACGCCGCAGCTTTACGCGGCCGAATACCAAGGCGAACCGGTGCGCGTCGCGTGGATGGAACGCAAGGTGGCGGGCCCGCAAGAGACCGAAACCGCGATCATCCAGGTCGCCCAGACACGCGAGGCGCGCAACGCGCTGGCCGAACGCATCCTGTGGCAAGGCACGCTGGCGCTGATCGGCTTTACCGCCGCCGCGCTGGCGCTGGCCTATTGGGGATTGCAGCGGTCGCTCTCGCCGATCCAGCGGGTCGAGCGCGAGCTGGCCGCCCGCTCGGCGTCGGACCTGCATCCCATTGCCGCGCCGGTGCCCGAAGAGCTGGACATGCTGGTCCAGTCGCTGGACGGCTTCATGGCGCGGCTGTCGGAAAACCTGGACACGCTGCGCCTGTTCATTGCCGAGGCCGCGCACCAGCTGCGCACGCCGCTGGCCGCGCTGCATGCGCAGATGGAAGTCGCGCTGGACGAGGACGACCCGATGGAGCAGCGGCGCAGCCTCGCGGCCGTGCTGCGCAATGCCGAAAAGCTGTCGCGGCTGGTCAACCAGCTGCTCAGCGACGCCAGCGTCATCCATCGCAGCAACGTCCGGCAGTTCCAGCCGGTCGACGTGGCCGAGCTGCTGAGCCAGGCCGTCTACGACACGGTTCCGCAGGCCGATCCCCAGCCCGACGTCCGGCTGCACCTGCCGTCCCCTGGCGACGAAACGCCCCGCGTGCAGGGCGACAGCCTGATGCTGCGCGAAGCGTTCAAGAATCTGATCGACAACGCCTTGCGCCACGGCGCCAACGAGGACGGCCACATCGACGTTCGCCTGGAACGGCATGACGGCGGCTGGCGCATCACGGTGTCCGACCAGGGGCCGGGCATCCCGCCGGCGCTGGCCAACACCGCCTTCGAACGCTTTGCGCGCGGTCCCAATCCGCGCGCGCCCGGCGCGGGCCTGGGCCTGTCGATCATCAAGCGCGTCGTCGACATCCACGGCGGCACGCTCAGTCTGAGCAACCGCGTGGGCGGCGGGCTGGACGCTGTCGTCACATTGCCTGGAGGCCCCGGTCATGCGTGACGCCCTGACCTTCCTGCGCGGCCTGGCCGCAAGCGCCGCGCTGACGCTGGCCGCGATCGGCCATGCCGCCGAAGTCAGCAGCAGCGGCCTCACGCTGGGTCCCGCCGACAGCAGCAACGTGCTGGTCGTGCATGCGTCCAACAGCGTGCAGGTGTTTCGCGGCGTGCTGGAAGACTTCAGCCGGCTCAACCCCTCCGTGCGGCTGGAGTACACCGAGCTGTCCACGCAGGATCTCTACCGCGAGACCGTGGACCGCGCGGCGAGGTCGCCCGGCGTTCCGTCCGGGCCCGACATCGTCATCAGCAGCGCCATGGACCTGCAGACCAAGCTGGTCAACGACGGCTACGCGCGCGTGCACCTATCGCCGCAGACGCGCGCCCTGCCCGGCTGGGCCAACTGGCGCGACGAGGTCTTCAGCATCGGCACCGACCCCATCGTCATGGTCTACAACACGCAAAAGCTTGACGCCACGCGCGTGCCGCACACCCGCCGCGAACTGCTGTCGCTCCTGCAGGCGCCCGACCAGCCGCTGGCCGGCCGCATCTCCACGTACGACGTGCAGGGCAGCGGCATCGGCTATCTGGCGGCCACGCAGGACACGCGGCTCGACAGCATGGCCGGCGCCCTGCTCGCCGCCTTTGGCCGCAATGGCGTGTCCATCCACGAGTCCACCGAACATGCGCTGGACAAGCTGGAAAGCGGCGAGGTCACGCTGGCCTACAACCTGCTGGAATCCTATACGCGGCACCGCATCGACAACGGCGCGCCGCTTGCGATCATCTACCCGCAGGACTACACGCTGATGCTGTCGCGTTCGGCCATCATTCCGCGCCAGGCGCCGCGCGGCGACCTGGGCGCGCTGTTCCTGGACTACCTGCTGTCGGCGCGCGGCCAGGACGCGCTGGCCCGGGAATCCGGCATGCGCCCGGTCAGCGCATCGGTCGTGCCCGCGGCCGGCGTGCGGCCGGTGGCTTTGGGTGTCGGGCTGCTGGTGTACCTGGACCCGCTCAAGAAACGCCACTTCCTGGACCTGTGGCGCGCGGCCATCTTCCCGCCGCGCTGATACCGCGCTCGATGGGGTGCGGCGGCCGCAGGTTCAATGCGGGCTGGCCGTCGGGCGCACCACCACTTCGCTGACGTCCACGTCATCCGGTTGTTCGATGGCGTAGGCAATGGCGCGGGCGATGGCGTCCGGGTGCAGGGCGACGCGGCGGAACGACTGCATCGCCACGCGCGCGGTGTCGTCGGTAATGGTGTCGGCCAGTTCGGATTCGACGACGCCGGGGCAGACCACCGTCACGCGGATCTTGCTGGTCTCCTGGCGAAGGCCATCCGAAATCGCGCGCACCGCGAACTTGGTCGCGCAGTACACGGCAGCCGTGGGCGACACGCTCAGGCCGCCGATGGAAGACACGTTGATCACCTGGCCGTGCCCCTGGCGTTCCATGCCCGGCAGCACCGCGGCGATGCCATGCAGCACGCCTCGGATGTTCACGTCGATCATGCGGTCCCACTCGTCCACCTTCAGCGAAGACAAGGGCGACAGCGGCATGACGCCCGCGTTGTTGACGATCACATCCACTTGCCCGAAAGCTGCCTCTGCACCGCGCACGAAGGCCTGCATGTCTTCGGCGGATGTGACGTCCAGCGCGCGGAACGCCGCCGTGCCGCCCTTTGCCCGAATCTCTTGCACCAGCGTTTCCAGCCGGTCCGTGCGCCGCGCGCCCACATACACGCGGTGGCCTTGGGCGGCCAGCAACCGCGCCGCAGCCTCGCCGATCCCGCTGCTGGCGCCGGTGATCAGCACTACTTTGGATTGCCGTTCTTGCATCGAAGTCATGGTCGTTATCCAGGTTGTTTTCCGTGACTGAGATGCTACGGACCCGGCTGCCGCGCGCGAATACCCGCGTCTATCGCACCCTTGCCTATTTCTATCGACCGCCATGTTCCGGCCGGGAAGACGCCGGTAGAATGTGCCGCACCGGAACCGAAACACGGGATACCCCCATGACGCTGCCGTCCAGTCCGCAGTCGCGCGAAATGATTGCCCTCATCGAACGCCTGGCGCCCAACGAGGGCTACAGCCTGTCCGCGCTGGACGGGGTGCGCTTCATGCGCTCGGACCGCCCGCTCGGCCGCACGCCGGTCCTGTACGAGCCCGGCATCGTCATCGTCTGCCAGGGCCGCAAGCTCGGCTTCCTGGGCGATGAGGTCTACGTGTACGACGCGCAGCACTATCTGGTGCTGTCCGTCCCCCTGCCCTTTTCCACCGAAACGCAGGCCAGCCGCGAAGAGCCCTTGCTGGCCGTGTCCATCCGGATGGACCTGACCACCGTGGCGGACCTGGTGGTGGCGATCGACGCGCTTGCCGGCGCGCGCTCGGGCGACGCCCAATCCGGCGACGCGCCGCTGGGCATTGCTTCCACTCCGTTGTCGATGGACCTGGCGGACGCCACCGTGCGCCTGCTGCGCGCGCTGTGCAACCCGCTCGATGCCGAGATCCTGGGCCCGGCGCTCGTGCGCGAGATCTGCTTTCGCGTCCTCACCGGCGAACAAGGCGACGCCTTGCGCGCCGCGCTGGCGCACCCGGGCCGCTTCGGCCGCGTCGCCCGGGCGCTGCGGCGCATCCATACGGACTTTTCACAACCGCTTGACGTGACGCACCTGGCGCAGGAAGCCGGCATGAGCGTGCCGGCCTTCCATGTCAACTTCAAGGCGGTCACGCAGACCTCGCCGATCCAGTACATCAAGTCCACGCGCCTGCATCACGCGCGGCTCATGATGATCCGCGACGGCCTGACGGCGGCGTCGGCCTCGGCGCGCGTGGGTTACGAGAGCGCCTCGCAGTTCAGCCGCGAATTCAAGCGCTTTTTCGGCCGCACGCCCATCGAGGAAGTGCGCGACATGAAGGCCTCGTTCGCGCTGTCGCCCGCGGCCGCCATCGGAGATTTCGCGTCCCGGCATTGAGACGGGCGCGGCGCCGCATCGTGTAGCATTCGCCGCAATTGCCGCAATCTTCACGCCTCAGGATGTCCGACGTATCCCGCCCCATTGGCCTGCATCACAAAACCGCCCAAGCGATCCAGGACGAAACGCTGGCCGCCATCCACCGCTGGTTCGACACGCTTCAAGCGCGCGACGACATCGATGCCATCGTGGCCCGCACGCCGCTGCAGGTCGGCATCCACAGCGAGATCCTGCTGGAATACGAGCCCTCGCGCATCGTGTTCGACGTCATGCCCAGTTGGGAGCCCGACGACCAGGACGGCCTGCATGCCGAAGGGCGCAACGGGCCGCTCAGCCCCGACGCGGTGCACACGTCGCTGGCGCCCGTGCTGCGCGAGGCTGTGCGCGAACGCATCGCCCGGCTGGCCGGCACGCGGGCCCCGGTGCGCGAACGGCTCTTCGGGTCGGACAAGAAACTTGCCGCATTGGCGCGCAAGGCCGACGGCCCGCACAAGGCGCGGCTGCTGCGGCTGCTGGAGTGCTAGACGGCACGGCAAGGGCGCGTTTGCGCGAGGCGGTTGAATTAGCCCGGTATCGCCGCATCAACGCGGCATTTGCCGCGTGAAAATGCGCGGCGAAATGCGCCTTGCGCGCAAGTTTGCGACGATAATCGGCGCTGGGCCCACCGCCATTGTCAACCTGATATGCGCGGCGCGCCCGCCGCTTTGATCCGCAGCAGCGGTGCGCCGCCCCCTTGCCGGCCGGCGCCACCTACAACCATCTGTGACACGTAGCAGCGTTTACGTCTGAACCAGAGTTGGAGGCACGCCATGCCCGATCATCGAATCGCCTTGCGCCGCGCCGTCGAGGCCGTGGACCATCTGACCGATCCCGAGCCGCCGTGGCGCGACATCCTGGGCACGGCCCGCGATCTGGTCGGGGCCGACAGCGGAACGCTCATCGTGTTCGACGCGAGGAACAAGCTGTTGACGCTGTCCGCCATCGGTTTCTCCGACGCGTGCGCGTCGGACTACCAAGCGCATTTCTACAGCTGCGACATCCTTGAGCAGGACGGGCGCCATGCCCCGGCCGGCACGTGGCTGGACACCGCGCGGATGTACGACGCCGCCCAGTTGCACCGCACCGAGTTCTACGCGGACTTCATGGTGCGGCATCGCATGGCGCAACTGTTCTCGCTCATCATCGAATCGAACACGGTCTTGCACGCGGCGATCGGCTTTCAGCGTTCGTCCGTGGATGCAAAGGCCGGCGACCGGCTGCAATCCGGAGACTTTGGCCGGTACTTTCGCGTGCTGCGTCATCAGCTGTCGCAGCGCGAGCGCAATCGCGCCATCGGCTGGAAATCGCTGGAAAGCGCATTTTCAGAAGTCCACGAAGCGGTGCTGCTCATCAGCGTGGATTGCATCGTCGATAAGCTGTCGCCGTTGGCGGTGGGATTCCTGGACGACGTCAATGGCTGGACCCTGCATGGCCGCAGGCTGCGCCACGCCGATGCCAAGGTGCAGCGGCTGTTCGACGCGCACTGCGCCGCGGTGGCGCGCGACGGCCAGATGCGGTCGATGGCCACCGCATCGGGGTGGGGGGAACTCTTCTGGGTCGATATCAGCGCGGCGCCGCCCGCGCTCAGCCTCATCGGCGGCCGGATGCTGCTGGTGCGCATGCGCAAGAAGAGCGCCTTTGCAATGCCGGACGTCACCAAGCTGCAATCGGTGTTCTCCATCACGCATGCCGAGGCCGCGGTGCTGGCGGGCTTGGCGGCAGGCCATAGCGTCGAGGAAGTTGCCACCCTGCGTCATGCCTCCGTCCTGACGGTGCGCAAACAGGTGGCGTCGCTGCTGACCAAGATGGAATGCAGCCGGCAATCGGAACTGGTCCGGCTGGCCTCGTTGCTGTAGCCCAAGGACGACGCGGCGTACTCAATCTTGAGTATGTGGTCTGCACCCATGCGGTCCTACGATGAGCACGAAGGCATGAGCACCGGGCGGCCACGTGTCCGCCGGATGCCTTCCCCCGGCCTGCGCCGGCCTCATCCAAAAGCCTTTGCGCGAGAGAGCCCGAGCCGCGGTCCGGCGCCCCTGTTCGTCACCAGGAGTTCCCACATGAAGCCCCTACTTCCCTTACGCGCCCTCGTTCCGGCCGCGCTGGCGGCTTTTGCCCTGTTGTCCGGCCCTGCCGGTGCGCAACCTGCGGCCTCCGCCCCCGCCACGGCCGCGCCGCCGTCCAACTACACCCCTACCCGCGCTGAGGTCGAACGCGATCTGGCGGCGTGGAAGGAGTCAGGCGTCGAAGCCCAATGGGCCGGCGAAGAAACCCCCAACATCAACAGCCCGACCTATATCACCGACTACCAGAAGTACGTCAGTTCGGTGCGCGGCGGCGACATGGCCCAACAACCCGCCAGCCAGACGGGATCGCAGCGCCGTTGGTGATTGCCGCGGCGAGTGGCCCGACTCTGCGGGTTGGGCCACCCCCCAATGTCGTGACGAAAAATGTCATCACACCGCGCACGTCCAGTCGCGCCGGCCGGCCGGCAGCGCGTCCCCGGCGAACGGCTTGCGCCAAGGCGTTACAAGTCCTGCCAGAATTAATCAAATAAAACACTTCTCCCCGCGCTTCTGCTTTAGTTCTAGCCGTTGCATGGTGTTGCGTTTGGCGCGGCTGCCTGCGTCTTGCGTACCGCCGGCATAGAAAAGATCAATCACCCGGAGGAGAAGTCTATGCGTACGTTCAAGCGCAGGGCCGCCGCATTGCTGGCAAGCGGCCTTATCGCAGTGCTGGCGGGCTGCGCCTCGCCAGGCGGCAAGAAGGACACGATCGCCATGGCGGGGCTGTCGCAGCCCGTGGAAATCGTCAGGGACAAGCACGGCGTGTCCCACATCTACGCCAAGAATCAGGCCGACCTGTTCTTTGCCCAGGGCTTTTCCGCGGCGCGCGACCGCCTGTGGCAGCTGGACCTGTGGCGCCGCCAGGGCGAAGGCAAGATGGCCGAACAGTTCGGCCCGCGCTTCATCGAGCAGGACCGCGCGGCGCGGCTTTTCCGCTACCGGGGCGACATGCAGACGGAATTCGCCAGCTACCACCCCGACGGCCAGGCCATCCTGACGGCGTTCGCCAATGGCATCAACGCCTACGTGAACTGGGTCAAGGCCAATCCCGACCAGATGCCGCCGGAGTTCAAGCTGACCGGCACCGAGCCCGGCTACTGGAGCCCGGAGACCTCGCTGATCCGCATCTACGGGCTGACGCGCAACGTCAGCGAGGAAGTGCGGATGTCCGAGCAGATCGCCGCACTGGGGCTGAATGCCGTGCAGGGGCTGACCACCTTCGAGCCGCCCCTGGCGTTGCAGGTGCCCGCCGGTCTGGACGTGCGCCAGATCAACAAGTCCGTGCTCGCCACCTACCGGCTGGCGCGCGACGGTCAGAAGTTCGAGGCGGGCGACTTCCCGCGCAGCCCGCTCGCCGCCGACGATCGCGCCAAGCTGGCCAGCGCCTTGTCCGAGGGCCGGCTTGCCTCGCTGGATCCGGCCTTCGATCCGCTGGGGCCGCGCTATGAAAGCAACAACTGGACGCTGAGCGGCGAGCGCACCGCGACCGGCAAGCCCATTCTGGCGGGCGACCCGCACCGGTCCATCACCATGCCGTCGCTGCGCTACATGGTTCACCTGAATGCGCCGGGCTGGAACGTGATCGGCGCGGGCGAACCGGCGTTGCCCGGCGTCTCGATGGGACACAACGACCGCATCGCGTTCGGCCTGACCATCTTCGCCTTCGGCGACGAGGAAGACCTCTACGTCTACGACACCAATCCCGCCAACCCCAGCGAATACCGCTACCAGGGCGGCTGGGAAAAGATGCGCCAGATCGATGAGACCATTGCCGTGCGCGGCGCCTCGCCAGCAACGCGCAGCCTGAAATTCACGCGCCACGGGCCGGTCATCCATGAAGACCCGGTGCGGCGCAAGGCCTACGCCCTGCGCGCCGCCTACCTGGAATTTCCGGGGACGGCGGCCTACCTGGCCAGCCTTCGCCTGAACCAGGCGCAGAACTGGAACGAGTTCGTGGCGGGCATGGAAAAGCACTACACGCCCAGCGAGAACATGGTGTACGCCGACGTGGACGGCAACATCGGGTGGTTCGGCGGCAGCATCGCGCCGATCCGTCCGCGCAATGACTGGTCCGGCATGCTGCCCGTGCCCGGCAATGGCGACTTCGAATGGCGGGGCGTGCTGCCCGGCAGTTCCCTGCCGCGGGTCTTCAACCCGCCCGAAGGCTATGTCGCCACGGCCAATGAGTACAACCTGCCCGCCAACTACCCGTACAAGGACATGTCGGCGCGCACGTGGGCCGAACCCTTCCGCGTGCAGCGCATCCGGGAGGTGGTGGCCGACGGCCGGGGCCTGACCGTGCAGCAATCCCAGGACTTGCAGTTCGACAACCTGTCGATCCCGGCCCGCACGCTGGGCGGTTACGCCAAGTCGTTGAACTCGGCGGACCCGAACGTCGGCGCGGCGCTGAGCCTCTTGAAGGACTGGGATTACCGCATGGAGACCGACTCGCGGGCGGCGACCGTGTACGCGTTCTGGCTGCCCGAAGTCGTCAAGCGCGTGACCGACCTGTACGTGCCGGCAAACGGACGCGCGGCGTTCGGCGACCTTTCCACCCGCCGGACACTGGAAAAGCTGGCCACGCCCGACACCGCTTTCGGCCCCCGGCCTGAACAGGGCCGCGACGCCCTGCTGTTGCAGGCGCTGGCCGACGGCCTGACGAAGCTCACCGCCAAGATGGGGCCGGATTCGACACAGTGGCAGTGGGGCAAGCTGCACCACATCCAGTTCGATCACAGCCTGGCCAGCCTCTTGCCGCCCGACACGGCCAAGGCTTGGGCCACGCCGCGCTATCCGGTCGGCGGCGACAACGACACCGTGCACCGCGCGACGTTCCGCAAGAGCGACTTCCGCCAGACCAGCGGCGCATCGTACCGCCAGGTGATCGACGTGGCCGACTGGGACAACTCGCGCGTGCAGAACGTGCCGGGTCAATCGGCGGATCCGCGCAGCCCGCACTACCAGGATCTGCTCAAGGGCTGGGCGACGGGCGAGTATTTCCCCATGGCGTTCAGCCGCGCCAAGGTGGACAGCCAGCGCTCGGATACGTTGACGCTGCAGCCTTCGGGCAAGTGAGCTGAGATCCCGGCTTTTTGATCGGGCTGCTTGCTTGGTACGGTGTCAGACGGGGCCCCGCCCCCTTGATGTTTGTCATTTCCCGCCGCCATCCGGCGGCGGAGAATACCGCCATGACCCTCTATCCCGTGCTGCTCATCCTGCACCTGCTTGCCGCCTTCCTGTTCGTCGGCACCGTCGCTTTCGAGGTGCTCTTCCTGGAACCGGTGCACCGGCGCCTGCCGCCGGACGTGCGCAAGGCGCTGGGCAGCCAGCTTGGGCCCCGGGTGCGTTCGGTGGTGCCCTGGTCGGTGCTGGTGCTGTACCTGGCGGGATTGGGGCTGGCATGGCAGCATCGCGGCGCGCTTGCCGCGCCGCTGGCCTCATCGTTCGGGCTGTTGCTGACCGTGAAGATCCTGCTGGCCGTCAGCGTGCTGGTTCACGTCGTGACGGCGTTGGTGCTGGCACGCCGGCGCAAGCTAACCGGCGCGCTGCAAAGCCGGCTGCACACCAGCGTGTTCTGTCACATGGTCGCCATCGTCGTGCTGGCCAAGGCGATGTTCTACATCACCTGGTGACCCGGCGCTGGCAGCTATCGCTTCGCTGCCTTGCCCGACGCATCCTGCTCGACCACCATGTCCAGCACGTAGACCTTGGACGGCGCATCGGCGGGCGGATTCTTCCAGTCGTAGCGCTTGACGCGCAGCACGGTGCGCACGCCATCCTGGTGCTCGAATCCCTCGATCGACTGATACAGCGGCTGCCACTTGTCCGGCGCGGGCAAGGCGATGCCTGCCTCGTTGAATTTACGCTCGCGCACCATCAGGCACTGGTAGTGCGGAATCATCGGATGGCTGCACTCGGCACGCTTGGCCGCCACTTCCAGGAACATGATCTGGCCCGTGCTGCCATACAGGGTTTCGGGCGTCGGTTCGCCGATGAACGTCAGGACGCTGCCGTCCTGCGCGGCCAGTTCCAACGCGGGCTCGGCCTTGTCGCCCGACAGCGTCACGCGCAATTGCCCTTTGAGGCGCTGGGCGATTTCCGCATCGAGCTGCATCAGGCTCTGCTCGCACGCCTTCATCGTGGAGGCCAGGTTCGCGATGGTCAGCACGCCATTCTTGTACGTGTACCCGCCGAACTGCGCGTTGCAGCCGCCGCGGACATTGACGCCGTCGTCCTTGAAGGTCAGCCGCACCTGATGTTCGACCCCCTTCTGCAGCGCCGCGATGGACTTGCCCGCGGGGTCGGTGGCGGCGGTCAGGCGCCAGTGGTAGGCGGTCAGGCCGGCCTGGGTGGCGGCTGACGTGGAGGCCGAATCAGGCATGGCGGACGATCCTTCACGGGGAGAGGTCGCGGGCGCGCAGGCAGACAGCAGCGCGGCGCAAACGGATGCAAGAAGGAGGGTTTTTTTCATGATTGGTTCCTGTCAGCCGCTGGCCGGAAAGAAAAGCGGCATTCTACGTCCGTGGTGTGGACGAAATGGCCAGCGCGCCGGCCATACCGTTTCCAAATCTTGCGAGCGCCGCGTGCGAATTACAGTCTGACACTTTCATCTGCCGTCCGCGCCGCCGCGGGCGTCTGCATGCGCTACTTTCCGCCGGGATATGCCGGACTGGCCAGGCAGGCCTGCGCCCATTCGTAGTCGTCGGTATCGAAGATCTCGCCGTCGATCTTTGGCAGCGGCTTGTCGGCATACGCGAAATCGGGCTTTGCGGGCGACCGGTTCCAATGGGTCTTGCCATTGCCGTCGCTGCACGCCTCGTCGGCGCTGGTGAACGAGCACGACGCGATGACCTTGGGCTTGCCGTTCTCGACGTTGGCCACGTAGCGCTTCGTGTAGACGCCGCCGGACGCCCAGTACTCGTCAATCGTGCAGACGCGGTCCTTGTTCTGGTAATGGCGCGTGGCAAAGCAGGCGTAGTTGTTGTAGTCGGGCGGCAGCACATCGCACGACGACGCGAAGCCGGCAAACGGGCCGCCGGTGAACTGCGCCCGGAACTTGCGCTGTTCCAGCGCCCGCGCGATCAGGACCGGGGTGTCGGACCCCTT
The DNA here is from genome assembly GCF_006715415.1 of Achromobacter sp. SLBN-14. NCBI lineage: Bacteria > Pseudomonadati > Pseudomonadota > Betaproteobacteria > Burkholderiales > Alcaligenaceae > Achromobacter > Achromobacter sp. SLBN-14. Next base: position 1,116,110 of record NZ_VFNE01000001.1, read on the forward strand.
GGCCTTTTCCTTGAACTGGGCGCTACGCGCAAGAATCAGGCTGCGCGCCGCCTGTGCGGGGGTCTTGCCGTCGGGCAGCAGATCGGGCGACTCGATCAATCTTTCCAGTGCGTTGTCGCGCGCCGCCAGCCAACGCTTTTGGCCCTCGACCAGCATCGTGCGGATCTCGGCATCGGGCGCGGATTTCAACAGTGCGCCGTAGCTGCGGTTCAATTCCGCGTCGGCGGATACCGCGCCGCGGTCGGCGCAGATCAGCTTCTCGACGCCGGTGGCGGCCTTCTTGCAATCGATGGCCAGCGCAGGTGCGGACAACGCGTACAAGCCAGCCAGGGACAGCAACCGTAGTGCGGGAATTCCAGGTCTCATCTGATTCTTCTCGGGGTTCGATGGCGGTTGAACAGCGTGCCATTCTGGCATGAAACCGGGGACACCTTGAAAACGGCAAACCCGCCGTCCGCCCTGGTCTTGGGCGAGCGGCGGGCCGGGCGATGCGCGCTACAACGCCGAGGCCATCGCCAGGCGCTCTGCGTAATGCGGTATCGACAGGCGCTCGATGACGGCCTGCTGCTGCGCGCCAAACACATCGCGCTCGTCGGGCGAGGCCGAAATGTTCGGGCGGTCGATCGTCAGCTTGATGGCATTGCAACTGTCCACGAAGAACGTGCCCACCACGCGCTCGGGCGCCACACCCAGCACACGCGCCACGTTGGCCGCGCAGAACACGTTCGAGCGCAGCGCGGCCTCGTAGTCGGCGGCGGAATTGAACACGATGTCGAACGTCAGCCGGTTGATGCCGGCGTCCTTGCTGCGCACCACCACGGCCATGTTTAGCAGCGGCTGTTCGCGCTGCGGCGTTCCTGCAGGCGGCACGTCGGCGATCAGGGACAGCGTGCGATCGTCCAGGTTGCCCTCGTAGCCCGTGATGCCGATGTCCGCATACCGCGGCCGCTCGGATCCGCTTTCCGTCCACGCCGCGCCGTTGACGCGGAAATACGTGATCGGGAACATGCGGTTCTTGATGATGTCCTCGTTCTGCAACAGGTGATAGAGCGTCCATTCGTAGGCGTCGCCCGCGTCCATGTTCAGGCGCGAGCCGTCACGGGCGGGGGCCAGCGACAACAGGCGTTTCAGGTCGGCCTGATGCCGCTCGGCAAGCTGCGCGGCATCGCGGTCGATGGTGCGAACCAGCGCCACCGGCCGGCTGGCGTCGGCTTCGTGGATCTTCCACGTTGCGGCGCGCAATGCGTCCGGAAACTCCGCCTGCACCAGCTTGAGCACGGCGTCCTTGATCATCGGGTAGTTGGCCTGGAACACCGGATCGCGCGTGCCGCTGGGAACCACCGCGCCATACTGCCCGTCCTCGCGCTGAAAGCTCACCAGGTTGGGCGACAGCGGATAGGCGATGTTGCCCGCGGTGGCCTTGCGGCCGGCGTAGCCGTAGTGGATCAGGTAGTGGGTCAGCAGGCTGGCCAGCGTTTCGGCCGCCTGCGGCGTCGCCGCGCAGGTTTCCACGATCAGGCCCAGCTCCGCTTCGCCCTCGCGCAGCGGCACGGTCTGCACGCCGTTGCGGCCATAGACCAGCACATCGGCGGGCACGCGCGGCAGGTCCGCGGGGTCCAGGTGGACCAGCGACACCTTGCGCTTGCCCAGCCACCGCGCGCCTTCCAGCTTGATGCTCCACGGCCAGGGTTTGCCTGCCCGCACGAACTGGCTGTTGCGGATGCCGGCGGTGCGCGCATCGCGCGCGAAGAATTCGGTGTGCTCCATCGCCAGGATCCCCTCGGGATAGAACTGGAGCTGGGGATGGCTTTCCTCGTAGAGCGAATGCGCGGCAATCGAATACGGCGTGCAGCGCCGTCCCGGATCCGGCGCCACGAAAAGCGCGGTGCCGTCGTCGTAGATTTCCGCGACGAGGCAATCCGACGGCGAGCCCGGGTCGCAGGCCAGCGCGCCGCATTCCAGCACGTGGCCGACGTGATAGGCCAGCCCCGGGTCGATGCCGCGGCGGATCATGTCGGACGCGAACAGCGCAATGTCGCAAGACCGGCCGGCCAGCACATACTTCGCGCCGCTGTCCAATGCCGTGATGAGGGGATGCACGCCCATCTGTCCCACGATGGTGCTCTCTTCCAGCGCCGCGGCGTCCAGCTCGGGGCCCGCGCCCGTGGGCCGCAGCGCGCCCGCCCGGAATTCCCGGATCACGCTGGCCGGGTCCAGCTCGGACCGGATGACGGCCACGGTGCGGTCCTTCACGCCCAGCTCGTCAAAGACTTCCTTGGCGACGTCGATCATCCAGTCCAGGTTGCGGTTGCCGCCGGCCATGCCGCAGCTGCCCAGGATGACCGGTCCGTCGATGCGCTCGCCCGCCTCGACCATGTGGCGAAAGTCCGCCTTCACGGCCTCGCGTTCGAAGTATTCGGTACCCGTGCCCAGGTAATACGGGCCGGCGTCCATCGACCCCGCATCCGAGATCACGGCATCGATACGCCCTTCCAGCGCCTTTTGCAGCGATTCGCGGGGAAATCCATATCCCAACGCGCCGCACGCGGACACCACGCGATAAACCAGCTTTGCCATCGTCACTCTCCTGTTTTGCAGGCCGCAGACATTGCGTTTGCTGCATGGGAGTGCACTTTGCGCCTGACGGCGCGGCAAAAAAAATAGTATGTCGATATGCGGGTATCGGCTGCCGATATGGCCTTTTAGCGGGCCGTCAGGAGGCCAGCGGTTCCGCGCCGGCCAGCCCCCCTTTCTCTACGTGCTGCATCACGAATTCGCTGAGGAGCGTGCGCACCGCCTCGGCCGGCGGCGCCAGCGGCACGTCGCTGGAGGCGATGACCGCCGCCGTCAGATAGACCGGCGGCTCGATCAGGGCGGCCGACACCATGGCGTGCCCAGGTGCGCCGGAGAAGTCGCCCAGCGGCAGGATGGTGTGGCCGATGCCCGCCTGCACTGCCGACAGCATCCCCGAAAAGACCTCGGTTTCCGCGACCACCTGCGGCACGATGCCGGCTTCGGAAAACAGCCGGTCCAGCAGGTTGCGCGTCATGTTGGGGTGGGCGGGCAGGATGAGCGGCATGCCGGCCAGCTGCTCGAAGCGCATGGTGCAAGGCCGGCGCCCCGGCTTGCGCGGGCTGACCACGAACAGCCGCTGCCGGAACAGCGGCTGGCGCGCGAACCCGGTCGTGGGCTCGTCCTCGAACACCAGCGCCAGGTCGAGCGAACTGTCGCGGATCCGGGCGCCCAGCTGGCCGCTTGCGTCGCTGCTAAAGCGCAGGCTGATCTTGGGCAGCGATGCCCGGCACTTTTCCATCAGTTCGCCCGCCAGGAACGACGCAAGCGTGGACGACATGCCGATCCGCACCACGCCCTGGATGTCGCCGCCCAGCGAGCGCACGATCTGCGGGATGCGCTCCATGCGGCTCAGGATGGACGTGGCTTCCGTGTACAGCGCGGCGCCGGCGGCCGTGGGACGCGCGCCCCGCGCACTACGATGCAATAGCGTCACGCCCAGCTCTTCTTCGAGCGCCGCGATCTGCTGGCTGAGCGCCGGCTGCGCCACCGGAATGAGCGCCGCCGCGCGGGAGAAACTGCCCGCCTCGACGATCTTCACGAAATACCGGAGATGGCGCAGTTGCACGGAAACGCTCCGTTCAGAACGTCACCGTGACGGACAGCGCGCTGCGCCGGGCTTCGCCGTGGAACACGGCTTCGATGTTGTTGCCATCCGGATCCAGCACGAATGCGCCGTAGTAGCCGGGGTGGTAATCGCGAAATCCCGGCGCGCCGTTGTCCTGGCCGCCGTGGGCCAGCGCCGCCTTGTAGAACGCGTCGACCATCGCCTGGTCGCGCGCCTGGAACGCAAGATGGTGGCGTCCCGTCAACTGGCCCAGCGCGGCCTGGCTTTCGGCCGTCGACACGAACAGTTCGTCGGCCCAGAAGTAGTCGTCCGCCGTGCCGCCCATGGGCACCTCCAGGGCGTCGAACACTGCCTGGTAAAAGCGCTGGCTGGCGGGCAGGTCCCGCACGACAAGCTGGATGTGATCGATCAGGCGGCCGCGATGGATCTCATTGGTCTGCATGACGTCTCCTTTCGGGTTGACAGGCTCAGTCGACTATAGCGCCATCCGCCGCCCGAAAATGACAAAGCCCGCATGGCTCTGTCGAGCCATGCGGGCCTGAAGACCGCGGTCATGCCGGGCGCGCGCGGCGCGCCCGAGGCGATCAGCCAAACACGCGGAAGCGTTCGGCGTCGTCCATGAACGGCTTGTCGCCGAAACCGGCTTCGTTCGAGCCGAACGGCATCTGCGCGCGCAGCTTCCAGTAGGCGGGGACGTTCCACTCACGCGCCACGGCGGCGTCGATCAGCGGGTTGTAGTGCTGCAGGCTGGCGCCGACGCCGGCGTTGGCCAGCGCGGTCCAGACGGAAAGCTGGGCCATGCCGCCCGACTGCTCGGACCACACGGGGAAGTTGTCGGCGTACAGCGCAAACTTTTCCTGCAGGCTGCGCACCACGTCCTGGTCTTCGAAGAACAGGATCGTGCCCACGCCGGTGGCAAAGCTCTTGAGCTTGGCTTCGGTCTTGTCGAAACCTTCGGCCGGCGCAACCTTGCGCACTTCTTCCGTGGTCAGGTTCCAGAGCTTTTCGCTTTCGGCGCCAAACAGGATCACGGCGCGCGAGCTTTGCGAGTTGAAGGACGACGGGCTGTGCTTGATCGCTTCCTGGATCAGCGTGGTCAGTTCTTCCTTGGAAGCCGACAGGTTACGGCCCAGCGAATACTGCGTGCGGCGCTGCTTGAGCGCTTCGAGATATGCGTTGCTCATGTTTTGACCTTTCGACCAGTAGATAGAGATGACGATGGGAGGCATTCTACCGGCTGGACCATGACGCGAATACCCGTTCAACCGCACTTCGGCTGGAACAAACTGTTCCACCGGTGAGATCAAACGGGTGAAATCCGTGCGTTGGGGCGGCTAATTCAGTCGGCGCGGAACCCCGTCGCCTTCACCACCTCGGTCCAGCGCCTGGATTCGGCGGTCAGCAGCGCCTGCAGGGCCTGGCGGTCCGAACCCACGACCACGAAGCCGGCCTCGCCCAGCGTCTTCACGGCGGCGGGCTGGCGCAGCGCGGCCGCACTGTCGGCCTGCAGGCGGGTCAGCACGGCGTCGGGCGTGCCGGCCGGGGCGAACAGCGCGAACCAGGCGCCGAAGTTGACCGCTGGCAAGCCGCGCTCGGCAAAAGTCGGCACATCGGCCAGGGCCTGGGTGCGTTGCGCGCCCGTGGTGGCCAGCGCGCGCAGCTTGCCGCCCTGTACCTGGGGCGCGGCCAGCGCGGTCGTCACGAAGGCCGCCTGCACGCCGCCGGACACCAGCCCGGAGACGGCGTCGCCGGTCGAACGGTAGTGGATGGCTTCGATCTTCAGGCCGGCCTCGCGCGCAAAGAGCTCGGCGCCGAAGTGGCCCGGCGTGCCCGCGCCGAAGGTGGCGAAGTTCAGGCGGTCCGGCGCCTTTTTCGCGGCGTCGATGAATGCCGCCAGGTCCTTGTAGGGCGACGTGGCCGGCACGACCAGCACGAAGTCGGCGCGCACCACCTCGGAGATCGGCGCGAAATCGCGCGGCGGATCGTAATTCAGGTTGCGGTACGTGGCGGGCGAAATGCTGATCGATCCGACCTCGCCCAGCAGCAGGGTCTGGCCGTCGGCCGGACTGCGCGCGACGGTCTGCGCGGCGATCTGCCCGCCCGCGCCCACCTTGTTTTCCACCACCACGCTTTCGCCCAGCAGCGGCCCCATGTGCTGGGACAGGGTGCGCGCCACGATATCGGGCCCGGTGCCGGGCGGAAAGCCCACGTTCAGGCGCACCGGCCCATTGGGAAATTGCGCGGCCGCGGCAAGCGGCACGCACAGCAGTAAGCCGCCCAACAGGCGGCGCAGCATCGTTTGCATGGTTGTCTCCTGGTTTTTTTAATGCCGCGGCGGCTGCCGCGGGGTCAGCAAATGCGATAGAAGCGCAGCTCGACGCGATCGGGATAGCGCGCGCCGGTGCCGATGAAAAGGCTTTCGTTCATCCAGCCCAGCGTGGGCGAGGACGTCTCGAAACGGGGATAGCTGCGAAAGTAGATGCGCGCCGGATCGACGGCCTCGCCGCGCGCCAGCCGCGCAATGTCCTCGGCGCTGCCCGTGCGGATGCCGGTGTTTTCGACGTACACACGTTCGCCCGAGGGCGTCTCGATGACGTAGCGTGCGTGGATGTCCGTGAAGGTGGCCGACCGGATGATCTGGAAGTCCGCGCCGCCGGGCAGCACCTTGCCCGACAGGCGCGGTCCCTGGACCGTGCCGCCGGTGATGGGGATCACGCGGCGGCGCCCCTGCGGCGTATCGCCCACTTCCTGCGGCGCGCCCACGTCGACCACAACCGTGGCCACGTGTTCAAGCCGGGGGGCCTGCGTGTCGTTCATGGCATCGGCGCCGCTCATGGTTTCTCTCCGCGGGCAAGGCGCAGCGCCGCCGGGTCAAAGCCCGCAAGCTGCTTGTAGCGCAGCGACACCGCCGCCAGCTCCTCGCCCGAAATCACGTCGTTGATGTTCGCGAACCCCGCGGGCGCGCGTTCTTCGGCCATCTGCATCACCTGCTCGGGGCCGTTCAGGCGGTTGCGCAGCACGATGCCCGCGGTACGCGGCAGGCGTTCGGCTTCGTACTCCAGCAGCGCGATCTCCGCCGAGCGCGCCTTGCCGCGCACGGCCTGATCCAGCCAGTCAGCCAGGCAGCGCGCGTCCAGGATGGCCTGCGCCGATCCGTTGGAGCCGATGGGGTACATCGGATGCGCGGCGTCGCCCAGCAGCGTGAAGCGCCCGCGCGTCCAGCGCGGCAAGGGGTCGCGATCGACCAGCGGAAATTCGTAGATCGCCTCGGCGCCGTCGATGATGGCCGGGATGTCGATCCAGTCCCAGCGCCAGTCGGCAAAGCGGTCCGCGAAGACGGACTTGTCGACCTTGCGGTTCCAGTCGGTGGCGGGCAGTTCCGCGCCCGGAATGGACAGCTCGGCGATCCAGTTGATGAGCGAGCGGCCTTGCCGGCGCAGCGGTTCCGAAATCGGGTAGCAGACGAACTTCTGATCCTGGTGCCCCGCCATGAACATGCTGCGCCCGTCCAGATACGGCGGCGCCTCGGTCACCGCGCGCCACAGCATGCGGCCGGAGAACCGGGGTTCGTCCCCCACGGGATGGAGCTGGCGCCGCAGCGCGGAATGAATGCCGTCGGCGCCCACCAGGATGTCGCCCTGCACGGTATGCAGCGTGTTGTCCGCGCGGCTGCGGAACTGGGCCTGCACGCCGTCCGCGTCCTGGGTGGCTGACTCCAGCACCATGCCGGGGACGATGGCATCCGGACCCAGGCGCTCGCGCACGGCCTGCGCAAGCAGCATCTGGAACTCGCCGCGATGCACCGAGAACTGCGGCAGCGGATAGCCGGCCTCGCGGCCGCGCGGCTCGCGCCAGATCGGCTGGCCCAGCTTGTTGTAGTAGTGCAGCTGCGAGGTCTCGATGGCGCGTTCTGCCAGCGCGGGCATCAGGCCCAGCTGTTCGATCTCGCTGACGGCATGCGGCAGCAGGTTGATGCCGACGCCGAGCGGGCGCAGTTCCTGCGCGCTTTCATAAATGCGGCAGCCGATGCCGCGGCGGTGCAGCATCAGCGCGAGAGTCAGCCCGCCGATACCCGCGCCGGCAATGACGATTTGCATGTCTACTCCTGGTCTTATTTGTTATGCAACATAACAAAATCGCCCCGCGTTCCGCACGAGGGATTTCCCGCAATCCGGTGGCGCGGCGACAATGCCTGCATTAGTGTTGAGGCCCCATCCGCGATCCGCCCCCATGTCCAGAGCATCCGTCCAACGCCCTCGCCGCCCCGCGGCCCGTGGCGAACACTTCGATCCGCACGTGCCCGGCGTTCAGTACGGCGCGCTGGACGACCTGGTCGGCTACGCGATCCGGCGCGCGCAGATCCTGATCTACGAGGACTTTCTGGCCGCGCTGGCGCCGTGGGACATCACGCCGCAGCGGTACTCGGCGTTGACGCTGATCGCCGCGAACGAAAACCTCAAGCTCACCGACCTGGCCCGCATCCTGGGCATTGCGCGATCGGGCGCGGTGCAGATCGTGAACCAGCTGCAGGACCTGGGCTACGTGGAACGCCAGGAGGCCGAGCACGACCGGCGCGCGTACGCGCTGGCCATGACACAGACCGGCCACGATGCGCTGGCCGCCATCACCGAGGCCGTTCAGGCGCACGACGCCCGCATCAGCGCCAAGCTGGGCGCGGCAGAGCGGCGCAAGCTGATCGGCTTGCTGGGCAAGCTGGGCTGACGCGTCCGCCGGCATCGCGCGGCGTTCCCGATTCGCGCGTCCGCGCCCCATTGCATGCTTTCTGCACCGATGCGGGCATTCCCCTATTACCCCCGCCGCGCCAAAAAACTATCGTATTCGAGAATTATCAAATAAGAGAATTCTCGCTTCCGACAAAATGATTGCTGAAACCCTATACGATTTTGCCGTGATCGGCGCGGGCATCGCCGGCGCCTCCGTGGCCTACCGCCTGAGCGCCTCGGCGTCCGTGGCGGTGCTGGAACGAGAGTCCCAACCCGGTTATCACTCCACCGGCCGTTCGGCGGCCATGTTCATGGAGACCTACGGCACCACGCAGATCAAGGCGCTTACGCGCGCCAGCCGCGCGTTCTACGAGCATCCGCCGGAAGGCTTCTGCGAGCATCCGCTGCTCAGCCCCCGCGGCGTGCTGTACATCGGGACGCCGGATCAGAAGGATCTGCTGCAGGACGCCTTCGAAGACTTCCACCGCCAGTCGCCAAACGTCACCCTTATCGACGCCAGCCAGGCCGTCAAGCGCGTGCCCTGCCTGCGCGAAGACCAGCTGTGCGGCGCGATCGAGGAACCCGATGCGCGCGATATCGACGTGCATGCGCTGCACCAGGGTTTTCTGCGCGGCATGAGCCGCCAGGGCGCCGTGCTGCACAACAACGCCGAACTGGTGGGCGCCGCTTTCGAGAACGATGTCTGGACGCTGACCCTGGCCGATGGCCGGCAGATCCGCGCGCGGGCCGTCGTCAACGCCGCGGGCGCCTGGGCCGACCACACCGCCGGCTTGTGCGGCGCCGCCCCCGTCGGCCTGCAGCCGTGCCGCCGCACCGCGTTCACCTTCAGCGGTCCGGAGGACATGGATTTCTCGCACTGGCCCGCCGTGGTGGGCGTGGACGAAAGCTACTACTTCAAGCCCGACGCGGGGCAGCTGCTGGGCTCGCCCGCCAATGCCGACCCGGTCGATGCGCACGACGTGGTGCCCGAGGAACTGGATGTCGCCACCGGCATCTACCGCATCGAAACCGCCACGTCGCTGACCATCCGCCGCCCGAAGCACACCTGGGCCGGCCTGCGCTCGTTCGTGCGCGACGGTGACTTCGTGGTGGGCTGGGACGCGGCCACGCCGGCGTTCTTCTGGCTGGCGGCGCAAGGCGGCTACGGCATCCAGACCGCGGCGGCCACGTCCGAGCTGGCGGCCGCATTGCTGACGCACCAGCCCATTCCCGACCACCTGCAGGCGCATGGCGTCAATGCCGACGCCGTGCGGCCCGAGCGCCTGCGCTGACCTTATTGCCTACGACACCGAGATTGTCCAAATGACCGCCATTACCCGCTACCCCAGCACCCTGCCCCTGCCTTTCTCGCGCGCCACCCAGGCGGGCGGTTTCCTGTTCCTGTCCGGCCAGATCCCGATGGATGCCGCCGGCCAGGTGGTGCGCGGCGATGTCGCCACCCAGACGCATGCCGCCATCGAGCGCATCAAGGAAACCCTGGCCCTGGCCGGCGCAAGCCTGAAAGACGTGGTGCGCGTGACCGTGTGGCTGACCGACCTGGCGCATTTCGCCCAGTTCAACGAGGCCTATCGCAGCCATTTCTCTTCCGATTTCCCCTCGCGCTCCACCGTCGAGGCCAAGCTGGCCATGGACGTGGACGTCGAGATCGAAGTGCAGGCGTGGCTGGGCGACGCCCGGCCCAAGGCGCCTGCCGCCTGAACGCTGTCCCGTTCGATTGCATGACACCGCCAGGCGCAGCGCCTGGCGGGGCGACACCCCCAAGCGCGCGCCCCGATGCCCGCGCCCTAAAGCCCCACTTTTTGCGCGGAGCGTCATTCATGAAGATCTTTTCCGGGTCCCTGGCGACCGAGACGAACACCTTTTCTCCCATTCCGACCGGCCTGGCCTCCTACCGGGCGCGCGGGTACTTTCCGGCCGGCCAGCATCCGGACCGCATGCAGATGTTCTCGGGTCCGCTGTGGGCGGCGCGCCAGCGCGCCGCGGGCAAGGACTGGACCCTCATCGAAGGGCTGACGGCAGGCGCGACGCCGGCCGGCATCACGACCCGCCACGCCTACGAGACGCTGCGCGACGAGCTGCTGAACGATCTGCGCCGCGCGGGCAAGGTCGATATCGCCCTCTTTGGCCTGCACGGCGCGATGGTCGCCGACGGCTACGACGACTGCGAAGGCGACCTGCTGCGACGCGCGCGCGAGATCGTGGGCCCCGATACCGTGATCGGCGCAGAGCTCGACCCGCACTGCCACCTGACGGACGCGATGGTCCAGAGCGCCGACTTCCTGGTCTGTTTCAAGGAATACCCCCACACCGACATCCTGGAGCGCGCCTTCGACCTGGTCGACCTGTGCGTGGCGCGCGCCGAGGGCCGCATCAAGCCCGCGCGCGCGGTCTTCGACTGCGAGATGATTTCCATCATGCACACCAGCCGCGAGCCGATGCGCAGCTTCGTGGACCGCCTGCTGGCCATGGAGGGCAAGGAAGGCGTGCTGTCCGTGTCCATCGCCCACGGCTTTCCGTGGGGCGACACGCCGGACATGGGCTCGAAGGTGCTGGTCTATACCGACGGCAACCCCGCGCAGGCCGAGGCGCTAGCGCGCACGCTGGGCGAAGAGATCATCGGGTTCCGCGACCAGCTTGCGCCGCCCTACCCCGGCGCCGACGAAGCGCTGGACCTGGCGCTGGCGCACACCGAATTTCCCGTGGTGCTGGCCGATTCGGCCGACAACGCGGGCGGCGGCGCGCCCAGCGATGCCACGTTCATTCTGGAACGCGTGCTGGCGCGCGGCATCACCGATGTCGCCACCGGCCCGTTCTGGGATCCGGTTGCCGTGCAGCTGTGCTTTGAGGCCGGTGAAGGCGCGCAGATCAAGCTGCGCGTGGGCGGCAAGGTGGCGCCGGTGTCTGGCCAGCCGCTGGACCTGGACTGCGAGATCCTGGCGCTCAAGCGCGACGCCGTCATGACCGGCCTGGCCGGCACGCCCGCGCTGCTGGGCGACGTTGCCGTCGTGCGCACCCGCGGCGTGACGCTTGTGATGACCACCTCGCGCACCCAGGCGATGGGCACCGACCTCTTTACCCAATTCGGCGTGGACCTCGCCGCGATGAAACTCATCATCGTGAAGTCCTCGCAGCACTTCTACGCCTCGTACTCCAAGGTAGGCCGCCACGTCATCTATGTCGAGACGCCCGGCGCCATCACGAATGACCTCAACACGCTGCCGTTCGTGAAGCGCCAGCTGCCCAAGTGGCCGTTCAAGCAGTAAGACCCGATGCCCAGGACCAACCACCCAAGCCGCCCATGACGGGCAGACCAGAATCAACAAAGGGGAAATCCATGATCAGACGTTTCAGCCTGCTGGGAGCCGCCGCGCTCCTGGCCATGAGCGCCGCAACCGGCGCGCTCGCCCAGACCAAAACCCTGCGCCTCGTGCCGCATGCGGACTTAAAGACGCTGGACCCGCTCTTTAACACCGCCTACATCACGCGCAACCACGGCTACATGGTGTTCGACACCCTGTTCGCCCAGGACAGCCAAGGCCAGGTCAAGCCGCAGATGGTGGACACCTGGACCAAGTCCGAGGACGGCAAGACCTGGACGTTCACGCTGCGCCCGGGCCTGAAGTTCAGCGACGGCACGCCGGTGACGGCCGAGGACTGCATTGCCTCGATCCAGCGCTGGGCCAAGAAGGACACGTTGGGCCAGGCCATGATGGCGGCGGGCGCGGAACTGGCGGCCACCAACGAAAACACATTCACGCTGACCCTGAAAGAGCCCTTCGGCCTGGTGCTGGATGCGCTGTCCAAACCCTCCGGCATGCCGCCCTTCATCATGCCCAAGCGGCTGGCGGCCACCGATCCGAACACCCAGGTGACCGAGATGGTCGGGTCGGGTCCGTTCCTTTTCAAGCGGGATGAATGGGTGCCCGGCAACAAGGTGGTCTACGTGAAGAACCCGGCCTACGTGCCGCGGTCCGAAGCGCCGGACGGCCTGGCGGGCGGCAAGAATGTGAAGGTGGACCGCGTGGAGTGGGTCTACATCCCCGACGGCAACACGTCGACGGCCGCGCTGATGAACGGCGAGGTCGACATGATCGAACAGGTCACGCCCGACTTCCTGCCGGTGCTCGAAACCAATCCCGACATCACGCTGAGCACGTCGGTTGCCTCGCAAGGCATGGTGATTCTCAACTCCCTGCATCCGCCGTTCAACAACCCGCTGGCGCGCCAGGCGCTGTATCACCTGGTCAGCCAGAAGGAAATGCTGACCGCGATGGGCTACCCGGACAAGTACCGCGTCGACTACTGCCCCACCATGTACATCTGCGGTTCGCCCCTGGCCACGGACGCGGGCGCCGCGCCCTACGCCAAGCCGGACGTGGCCCGCGCCAAGCAACTGCTGCAGGAATCGGGCTACAAGGGCGAGAAGGTCGTGCTGCTGTACCCCACCGATCACCTGAGCGCTCCCGCCGTCATGGTGCTGGCGCAGAACATGAAGAAGGCCGGCGTGAACGTGGACCTGCAGTCCATGGACTGGGCCTCGCTGGCCGGACGCCGCCTGAAGAAGGATCCGCCCGCGCAAGGCGGCTGGAACATCTTCCTGACCTGGGGCGGTTACTTCGACGCCAGCACGCCGGTGACCAACCCGTGGCTGTCCGCCGCCTGCGGCAACAGCCTGCCGGGCTGGCCCTGCGATAAGGAACTGGACACCCTGCGCACCAGCTGGATCCGCGAAACGGACGCCGCGAAACGCAAGGACATCGCCGCGCAGATCCAGGCGCGCGCCTACCAGACGGTGCCTTACGTGATGTGGGGCGAGTTCAAGCCCGTCTTTGCCGTGCGCGGCCTCAAGCACACCGAGCTGGTCAAGTCCGGCATCCCGGTGATGTGGAACATCGAAAAACCGTAAGGCCGACGCCGGGCGCCGCGCGCGCCCGGCCGCAAGCCGGGGGGAATCCAGCGTGAAATTCATCCTGCGCCGCATCGCGGCCGTCATACCCGTCATGGCCGTCGTGGCGGTTGTGGTGTTCCTGCTGATACACCTGTCGCCGGGCGATCCCGCAGCGGTGATCGCGGGCGACAACGCCACCGCCGACGACGTCGAGAAAATCCGCCAGAACCTGGGCCTGGACAAGCCGCTGTTGCAGCAGTTCGTCATCTGGGTCAGCCATATCGCCACGGGCGACCTGGGCACGTCGATGTCCACGCAGATGCCCGTCTCGCAGCTCATCGCCCAGCGCATGGGCCCGACGATCTCGATCGCGCTCTTCACGATGCTGTTCGCCGTGCTGGCGGCAATCCCCCTGGGCGTGCTGGCCGCGTGGAACGCCGGCAAGTGGCTGGACCGGCTGGTGATGGTGGGCGCGGTGTGCGCGTTCTCGGTGCCGGTGTTCCTGATCGGCTACAGCCTGGTGTACGGCTTTTCCATCAAGCTGGGCTGGCTGCCGGTGCAGGGCTACAAACCCCTGGCCGATGGCCTCGTGCCTTACTTGCGCCACCTGGTGCTGCCCTGTCTGTCGCTGGGCCTGGTGTACATGGCGCTGCTGACCCGCATGACGCGCGCCACCATGCTGGAGGCCCTGTCCGAAGACTACATCCGCACCGCGCGCGCCAAGGGCCTGTCGTCCGGTCCCATCGTCTGGCATGCGCTCAAGAACGCCGCCAATCCCATTGTCACGACCATCGGCGTCGGCGTGGCGCTCCTGATCGGCGGGGTCGTCGTGACCGAGACGGTGTTTGCGATCCCGGGCCTGGGCCGCCTGACCATCGACGCCGTGCTGCGCCACGACTATCCGGTCATCCAGGGCGTGCTGCTGGTGGCCTCGGGCATCTACGTGCTGATCAACCTGCTGGTCGACCTGAGCTACCGGCTCTTCGATCCCCGCATCCGCTATTGAGAAGAGGCCACGCATGAACACGACCACCCTGCCCCTTCCCGCCGCGCGGCCGCGCCTGCGGCGCGCGTTCCGGTCGGTGCGCCGCCATCCCATGCTGTACGCCGGCGGCGCGATTCTCATCATCCTCGCGGCCATCGCGCTGGCCGCGCCGTGGCTGGCCACCGTCGACCCGCAGGAAATCAATCCGCTGGCGCGCATGAAGCCGCCCTCGGCCGAACACCTGTTCGGCACCGACGCGCTGGGCCGCGACGTCTATTCGCGCACCGTCTGGGGCGCCCGCATCTCGCTGCTGGTCGGCATCGTGGTCGCCGTCGTCTCCACCGCCGCCGGCGTGGTGCTGGGCATGATGGCCGGCTACTTCCGCCGCATCGACGCCGTCATCATGCGCATCATGGACGGCCTGATGGCCATCCCCGGCGTGCTGCTGGCGATTGCGCTGATGGCCACGCTGAAGGGAGGGCTGGGCACCGTCATCATCGCCATCGTCATTCCCGAGGTGCCACGCGTCGTGCGCCTGGTGCGCGCGCTGGTCCTGACCATCCGCGAGCAGCCCTACATCGAGGCCGCCGTCTCGGTCGGCACGCGGGTGCCGTCGATCCTGATGCGCCACATCCTGCCCAACCTGTTTGCGCCGCTGATGGTGCAGGCCACGTTCATCGCGGCCTCCGCCATCCTGACCGAAGCCGTGCTGAGCTTTCTGGGCGTGGGCATTCCGCCGCACATCCCGAGCTGGGGCAACATCATGGCCGAAGGCCGCAACTTCGTGGCCGTGGCGTTCCACATCATCCTGTATCCGGGCCTCTTTCTGGGCGTGGCCGTCCTGGCCGTCAATCTGGTCGGCGACGGGCTGCGCGACATGCTCGATCCCCGCCTGGCCAAGAAGCTGTAGGAGCGCACATGCAACCCAATCCCGTCCTGCGCGTGCAAGACCTCACCACCTGTTTCGACGGCGACGACACGACCGTGCTGGCCGTCGACAAGCTCTCGTTCGACCTCCTGCCCGGTGAAACCCTGGGCCTGGTCGGCGAATCGGGCTGCGGCAAGAGCGTCACGTCGCTGTCCATCATGCGGCTGCTGCGCGCCCCCGGCCGCGTCGCCAGCGGCAGCATCGAATTCGACGGCAGCGATCTCCTGGCCCTGCCCGAGAAATCGATGCGCGCCATTCGCGGCAACAAGATCTCGATGATTTTCCAGGAGCCCATGACCTCATTGAACCCCGTGATCACGGTGGGCAAGCAGATCAGCGAGTCGCTCATGCTGCACCAGGGCCTGTCGCGGCGCGAGGCGCTGACGCAGGCCGAGGCGCTGCTGGACCTGGTGCAGATCTCCGACCCGGCGCGCCGCGTGCGCGAGTACCCCTATCAGCTCTCGGGCGGCATGCGGCAACGCGCCATGATCGCCATGGCGCTGGCCTGTCAGCCCAAGGTGCTGATCGCAGACGAGCCCACCACGGCGCTGGACGTCACCATCCAGGCGCAGATCCTGCACCTGTTGCGCGATATCCAGGCGCGCCTGGGCACGGCCATCGTGCTGATCACGCACGACCTGGGCGTGGTCGCGCAGATGTGCCAGCGCGTGATCGTCATGTACGCCGGCCGCAAGGTCGAGGAAGGCAGCGTGGACGACGTGCTGGACCGTCCGCAGCACCCGTACACGCAGGCGCTGATCCGCTCGCTGCCCGACTTCGTCGACGGGCAGGACCACACCGCGCGGCTGGCCGAGCTGCCCGGCATCGTTCCGGTGCGCACACCTGCCTCGCGCGGCTGCGCCTTTGCGGCGCGCTGCCCCGAGGCCCTGCCGCGCTGCACCGAGGAAGCGCCCGGCGCCACCGACGCGGGCGCCCGCCACCGCGTCTGGTGCTGGGCCCGCCAGGACGCACCGGCACCCGCCGCCCTGACCGCCTGAGACGCATGAGACCCGCCATGAACCTGCACGACATTCCCCTCGCGTCTTCCGTGCCCGCCGCCACCGCGGTGCCCATGCTGGAAGTCATCGGCCTGAAGAAGCACTTTCCCGTGGACAGCGGGCGCGGCGCCAAGGTGCTGCGCGCGGTCGACGGCATCTCGCTGTCGGTGCCCCGCGGCCAGACGCTCAGCCTGGTCGGCGAATCCGGCTGCGGCAAGTCCACCACCGGCAAGTGCCTGATCCGCCTGACCGATCCCACCGAAGGCCGCATCCTGCTGGAGGGCGAAGACCTCGCCAAGATGAACAGCAGCCAGCTGCGCGCCATGCGCCGCCGCATGCAGTTCATCTTCCAGGACCCGTTTTCGTCGATGAATCCGCGCATGCGCGTGCGCGACATCATTGGCGAGCCGCTGCGCAACTTTGGCCACGACCGCGAGGCCATCCGCGAACGCGTGTCGCAGTTGCTGGCGCGCGTCAGCCTGCGGCCCGACGCCGCCGACAAGTATCCGCATGAGTTCTCGGGCGGCCAACGCCAGCGCATCGTGATCGCGCGCGCCCTGGCGCTGGACCCGGGGCTCATCGTCTGTGACGAGCCCGTGTCGGCGCTTGACGTATCGGTGCAGGCGCAGGTCATCAACCTGCTGATGGACCTGCAGCGCGACCTGGGCCTGACCTACGTGTTCATCTCGCACGACCTGAGCGTCGTGCGCCACATCAGCCACCGCGTGGCCGTGATGTATTTGGGCAAGATCGTCGAGATCGGCACCCGCGATGCGATCTTCGACCGTCCGGCCCACCCCTACACCCGGGCGCTGCTGGCGGCCGTGCCGTCCGCGCGTCACGGGGAGCGCAACCCCGTCGAGGTGCTGAAGGGCGAAATCCCCAGCCCGCTGTCGCCCCCGTCCGGATGCGCGTTCCGTACCCGCTGCCCCATGGCGCAGCCGCGCTGCGCCGAAGAAACGCCCCAGCCGCGCCAGGTCGCCGCCGAACAGCAGGTCGCCTGCCACTTTGCCTGATCCCACCATTGCCTGATCCCACCATTGCCTGATCCCACCTTGCCGGAGAATCGCATGTCCCAGCCCGACGCCACCCCGTTTGACTACATCCTCGCCGGCGGCACCGTCATCGACGGCACCAACGCCCCGGGCCAGCGCGCCGACGTGGGCGTGCGCGGCGACCACATCGCCGCCGTGGGCGACCTCAGTGGCAGCGCCGCGCGCCGCCGCATCGACGTATCGGGCAAGGTGGTGGCCCCCGGGTTCATCGACTCGCACACGCACGACGACAACTACCTGCTCAAACGCCGCGACATGACGCCCAAGATCTCGCAGGGCGTCACCACCGTCGTCACCGGCAACTGCGGCATCAGCCTGGCGCCGCTGGCCCACGCCCACGCCAGCCCGCCCGCGCCGCTGGACCTGCTGGACGAAGGCGGCTCCTACCGCTTCGAACGTTTCTCCGACTACCTGGATGCGCTGCGCGCCACGCCCGCCGCCGTCAATGCCGCCTGCATGGTCGGCCATTCGACGCTGCGCGCGGCCGTCATGTCCGACCTGCAGCGCGCCGCCACGCCCGACGAAGTGCAGGCCATGCAATCGCTGGCCGACGATGCGCTGGCCAGCGGCGCCATCGGCATCTCCACCGGCACGTTCTACCCGCCCGCGGCCCAGGCTACCACCGAGGAGATCATCGAGGTCTGCCGTCCGCTCAACACGCACGGCGGCATCTACGCCACGCACATGCGCGACGAAGGCGAACACATCGTGCAAGCGCTGGAGGAGACCTTCCGCATCGGCCGCGAACTGGACGTGCCCGTCGTAATCTCGCACCACAAGGTCATGGGCCAGCCCAACTTCGGGCGGTCCGCCGAAACCCTGCCGCTGATCGAAGCCGCGATGGCCAAGCAGGATGTCTCGCTGGACGCCTACCCCTACGTGGCCGGATCCACGATGCTCAAGCAGGACCGCGTCCTGCTGGCCGGCCGAACCATCATCACCTGGTGCAAGCCGTACCCCGAACTCAGCGGCCGCGAGCTGGACGAAGTGGCCGCCGAACGCGGCAAGTCCAAGTACGACGTGGTCCCGGACCTGCAACCGGCCGGCGCCATCTATTTCATGATGGACGAGCCCGACGTGCAGCGCATCCTCAAGTTCGGCCCGACCATGATCGGCTCGGACGGCCTGCCCCACGACGAGCGCCCGCATCCCCGGCTGTGGGGCACCTTCCCGCGCGTGCTGGGCCATTATTCGCGAGACCTGGGCCTGTTCCCGCTGGAAACCGCCGTCTGGAAGATGACGGGCCTGACCGCCGCCAAGTTCGGCCTGGCCGAGCGCGGGCAGGTGCAGCCCGGCTACTTTGCCGACCTCGTGGTCTTCGACCCGGCCACCGTGGCGGACGCCGCCACCTTCGAACGCCCCACCGAACGCGCGGCCGGCATCCACTCTGTCTACGTCAACGGCGCGCCCGTCTGGGAGGAGCAGGCCTTCACCGGCCAGCACGCCGGCCGCGTCCTGGCCCGGACCGCCGCCGGGAGCGGCGCATGAGCGCCCGCAAGCTCCACCTTGCCGTCGCGCAGCTGGGCCCCGTCCAGCGCAGCGACACCCGCGTGCAAGTCGTGCGCCGTCTGATCGACCTGCTGGAAGACGCCCACAGCCGCGGCGCCGCCTGGGTGACGTTTCCGGAACTGGCCCTGACCACCTTCTTTCCCCGCTGGTCCCTGGACGATCCCCGCGAAGTGCAGGAATTTTTCGAGACCGAGATGCCGGGCCCGCTGACCCGCCCCCTCTTCGACGCGGCGCGCGACAGGGGCATCGGCTTTTACCTGGGCTATGCCGAGCTCGCGGACGGCGCGCAGTACAACACCAGCATCCTGGTGGGCCGCGACGGGCAGATCGTGGGCAAGTACCGCAAGATCCACATCCCCGGCGACGCGCAGGCTGTCGACGGCGCGCCCTTGCAGCACCTGGAAAAGAAGTACTTCGCCGTCGGCGACCTGGGATTTCCCGTGTGGCAGACCCCGGACGCCGCCATCGGCATGTGCATCTGCAATGACCGCCGCTGGCCTGAGACCTTTCGCGTCATGGGCCTGCAGGGCGTGGAGGTCGTCATGGCCGGCTACAACACGCCGTCGGGCTATGTGCAATGGAACGAGCCGATCCACCTGCGCATGCACCATCACCTGCTGTCGCTGCAGGCCGGCGCCTACCAGAACGCCTGCTGGGTGGCGGCGGCGGCCAAGGCCGGCGTCGAGGAAGGCAACCCGATGATCGGCGGATCCTGCATCGTCGCGCCCACCGGCGAAATCATGGTGCGCACCTTTTCCGAGGACGACGAGGTCATCAATTTCGTCTGCGACCTGTCGGTGTCGGATCACTACCGCGCCAACATCTTCAATTTCGCCGCCCACCGCCGGCCCGAGCATTACCGGATGATCGTCGAACGCACCGGCGCCCAACCGCCCGCCTGATCCGGCCCACCCCTTACAATCCGGCTACACGCGGCGGGGCTTGCGGGCCCTGCCCCTGCCTTCAACCCTATCAGCCAGACCGCTACATGGCCCCAACCGGCAACACATCCCCGCCCGAGATCGTGGGCAAGGAAGAAATGGGCGCCCGCCTGCGCGCCGAGCGCAAGGCCAGGAAAATGACCTTGCAGGCGCTGTCCAAGGCCAGCGGCATCGCGGTATCGACCCTATCGAAGGCCGAACTCGGCCAGATCGCCCTCAGCTACGAGAAATTCGCCGCCCTGGCCCGCGCGCTCGACATCGACATGACCCGCATGTTCATGCTGCGCGACGCCGCGCAGGCCGCGGTTGCCCCCACCTTCGTCAAGAACCGGCTCAGCGACGCCCGCGACTACATCACCGAGAACTATCACTACCGCCTGCTGATGGGCGAATACCCCGGCAAGAAGATGCTGCCGATGGTCGCCATGATCGACTCGCGCAAGGTGGTGGAATTCGAGGACTACATCCGCCATCCCGGGCAGGAATTCGTCGTGGTCCTGTCGGGCAAGGTCCGCATCCAGTTTGAAAATGGCGACAGCGTCGTGCTGAACCGCCTGGAATCGGCATACTTCGACAGCAGTATCGGGCATGTGTATCTGTCGCTGAGCAGAAAGCCGGCCGAGGTGCTGGCGGTGTGCAGCGACATGGACGACGTGCCGGACAGACTGAAGGGCTGAGCGCTTAAGCGCCTAAACGCCTAAAGGCGGCGCGCGCTCGCGGCCAGCAGCTTTTTCGTCATCGTGTCGTAGCGGCGCAGGATGCGCCGGCCATTGAGCGCCTTGCTCCACGAATACACGGGAATCAGCTGCTTGGAGCCGTAGCCGTCCACCAGATAAAGGCCTTCCCGCCCTTCGGCATTGAAGCCCACGACGATATTGCTGGCGCTGACGTCGTTGAAGATGACGTGCGCATCGATCAGCGCCATGATGAAGTCATGCACGCGATGCCGCAGTTCTGGGGAAAACCCGTGCCGCGCCACCACCTCTTTCAGCGTGGGCGCCAGGTTCCCGTGAGCGTCCACGATGCGCTCGACCACCAGCCCCAACCCCTTCGAGGTCAACATCAGGCCAAAGATGCGCGCCATGAGCACATTGCCCACTTGCGCCCCTTGCCGCGCGGACGTTGCGATGTACTCGACGGTCTCCATGATGAACACCCGGTGGGCGTCATCCCGCTGAAAGCGCTTGTACCAGGCCCGCTTGCGGTCCGGCTGGCTGCGGCGCGCGCCATTGATGATCTTGATGAGCAGCGAGCTGTCGGCCGGGTGCAGATACACGTCCCGTTCGCTGCCCGCCGCGGCGATCGAGAGCGGTCTCAAGTCCAGGACGTCGAAGGGACTGGCCGCCCACGCGGCATGAAACGTCATCCGTGGCAGGACGCTCAGTTCATTCGGTAGCGGGGTCAGTTCGGCAATATCGCGCCGGACGGACGCATTTAGCATGGCAATCTCTGGAGACGACTGCTGCACTGTGTCGTTGAAAACTTGCGGGGTAGCGCGGCGAACCGTTCTATCCAAACGAACGGATGCAGGATGGCGCAGGCGCGTGGTGGCCATATGGTATGCGGGCATCTGCCCGCGCACAAGCGCGCGTTTGGCACGGCCGACCCGCGGATTTCGCCGGAATGGGCCCGGTTTCCTAGACGATCCCGGGCGGCGGCCGATTGTTTCCCAACATGGAAATCTGTTTTCCAGGCCAATCCGGAAACATTTTCCGGATTGGCTGGCCGATACGCCTCAATTATTGAGGAACACGTTAGCGCGATCCGGGGCCTGGGATTTCTCGGCAGCGGCCGATGCGCGCTTCGGGCCGGGCCTGGCGGCCGCCGGCGCCTGGACCTTCTTGTCGGTCTTGCGCACGATGTAACTGCCGCCTTCGCTCAGGGTGCCCGATGCCATCTTCAGGAAAGAGAACTTGGGCTTGACCTCCGTGACGCGCCCCAGCCCTACTTCGGATTCCATCGCCCCCAGCGATTCTCCGCTCTGCGGATCGCGCAGTTCTTCGCCCACCAGGAAGACCGCGTAGGTGTCGCCCGCCGCGATGCCGCCTTCTCCGCGATTGATGATGGCCGTATCGCCCATCACCTTGATGACCTGCATCGGATAGATCGCATCCACCATGCGGGCAACCAGCTTGTCGGCGGCGCCGCCGATCAGCTTGTTCAGGGTATCGGCGCCCACACTGGTGGCGCCCGCATAGTTGCCGCCGAACTTCTGCGACCCCGACCATTTGATCTTGCGGGAAGAGAACTCGATCACTTGCAATTGCAGCGTGCCGCTGGCGCTGCTGTTGACCAGGACTTCGCCCGTCATGGCAATGGTTTCGCGCTGGTTGTTGCTGACGCCAAGACTCTGCAACTGGGCCACCACCAGATAATCGGCGCCACTGGCCTGCGACAGGCGGGCGACCTCGGGATTGGCCGCCGCGTCGCCCAGGATGAACTCCTTCTCATCCTGGAAGAGCCTGTCGTTTTCCCGATTCAGCACATCGAAGCGCCGCGTGCCCACCAGCGATTCGCCGACGGTCTGGATCAACTGAGGACGGAACTGCCTGCTGTTGCTGACTACGACCACGCTGCGGCGGTTGCTATCCGCGCCCAGGCGTTCGTACTTGGCGTAGCGCAGCGTGACGGTGGCTTCCCAGCCGCGGCCCGGAAACTCAGCCACGTTGTTGACGTCGTAACCGAGTATCGGCGCATTCTGCGGCGTATTGAGCGTCTGGCGAATGTTCTTGTTCATGGCGCTGACGACCGTGGAATGATCCTGATTGTCCACGGACGCATCGACAGACACGTTCTGCGTCATGAACTGCGCCGACAAGCGCACGCCAAACGCCTGCCCGGCCGCGCTGACCAGCGCGGCCTGAATGGCCTCTTCGCGGCTCATGCCCTGGCCATCGGCCGTCACAGTGGCCTCCGTGACTTGCGCCTGGGCGCTCGGCATCAGGCCAAGACAAATTGCCAACGAAACCAGCAGGGTCGAAAGAATGGCTTTCATGCAGTGATCCTGTAGGGGCGGTCAACCGCCGTTAAAAGTCATGCTTGCTGTTGATGGACTTCGACGAGCGGTTCTGGTCGGTCGCCATGGCGGCCGCGCCGTTCGGCTGCGCGCCATTGCCGCGCCCGCGCATCTGCGCGTCGATGGCGTTGGCGTTCTCCAATTGCCCGTACGTCCACCCCACCACGGTTCCCACGTGTTCGACGCCGTTGCCGTCCTGCGTCGACCAGCGCTTGACGACGCTGGTGCCGCGCAATTCGCCGCTTGCCGACGCCGTGCCGGTGCGCGACCGCTTCTGGATCGTTTCGGCGATCTGTTCCTTGATCTGCTGGCTCTGGCCAACCTTGCCGTTCTCGATCTCGGTAACCTGGCGGGCCAGGTCTTCGTTGACATCGCCCATCTCCGTGTTCTCGGAGATCCGGATGTTGTTGTTCATGAAGGCAACGATGTTCGCCTCGGCCATCGCCTGCGCGATATCCTGTGCCGTCTGCTTGGCGCGAATCGCGCGCGACGCGCTCCAGCTCGGGTCCATCGGCACCGATGCGCGGCCGTAGGACAGCAGCATCGGACGACCGGCCTCGTCGTAGGTGAATCGCAGGCCAACCTCGTTCAGATACCCCTTTTCATTGGCAGGCAGCAGGTCCTTGAGCACCTTGGGGTCGCCCTTGACCAGCGTCGGCCGCTTGCGCGCAATGTCCTGCGCAAATTGCCGGGTCTTTTCGGACTGAACCGCGATCACCGCCACCAGCATGGCCTTCTTGCCATTTGCCGTTTGCGAGAAGATTCGCGTCTGCACCGGCACCAGGCCTTGCATGTTCTGGTATGCCGACTTGGTCACGCTCTTGCTCAGATTGTCCTTGAACAGCGTTTTCTTCTGTTCCACGGTCATCTTCTTGACGTCCTCCGCCGGGACGCCTTCCTCGACCAATGCGTTATCGAGTTTCTTGTCGAGCAGCGTCAGCGCCTTGTCGATCAAGGCTTCCAAGCGTCCACCACCGGCTTTCAGCGCGGCTTCAAGCTCCACCGGATCGAAGACGTCCTTGTTGCTGGACTGGTCCTCAAAGCGCGTCAGGATCGTCTGGGTGGTCAGGCGGCCATAGGTCGACAGGATGTAATCGGCCTGCATGTCGAACACGGCGCGCTCGTAGGCCAGGGCCAACTGCGTGCCGTAATGCGGATTGGCTGCGCTGTCGACCGACAGCGGCGCAAAGCCGGCGTAGAAGACTCGCCCATCCTGGGCCTTGCCCATCGCCTGGCCGAACTGCTCTTCGAACTCGGCCACCCAGTCTTCGTAGCTCTGGACGGGCTCATCGCCCATGGCATTGGCGCCCGTGGCCTTGTCAAGCAGCGCCTCCGGCGCCTGGCCGGGAACGGGGGTCACGGCGTGCGCGCCCGCTGCGGGCTGTGCTGCGGGTTGTGCTGCGGGTTGTGCCGGGGTTTGCGCCAGCGCGGTTTGCATCGGTGTGCCGGCTGCGGCAAGCAGGGACAACGCCAGGACGATCGGGGTGAATTTGGACATGACGCGGCCTCTTACCAAGCGAAATTCTGATTCGGCCCCAGCTTCTCGATGGGGATCAGGGATTGGAAAATTTCCAGGCCGGTATCACGCTCAACCACGCGGAAATCAAATTCGTACTCCAGCTGCTGCTGCTTTTGCGCCCCGTCGACCACCGTGCGCTGACGGATCGCGCCTCCCATTTCCAGATCGGACGCGACCACGGTGCCGTTACGGGCGACCGTCTTCTGGTTGAACATCTTGGACTTGCTGAGTTGACGCGAGTCCTTCACGAAGTCCGTGCGTTCGGCGCCCGTCGCGCCGGTAAAGATGAATTGGCCGGTCTTCGTCAGCGCGATCTTCATGCGCGAGGTCATGCTGGCGGTGTCGATGCGGAACGTCGTGTCGTTGACCACTTCGCCCATCTGCACGACCCAACGGCCGCCGCCCGGCTTCTTGGCGTAGGGCGATTCCAGGAACTCCTGCACGGCCTTCTTCGACGCGTATTCAAAATCCGTGTTCTGCAGACCGAAGGACACCATGCCCGGCTGGCCGGTGCGGCTGAGATCGCCATTCGGGTTGCTGGAAACCACTGCCATGTTCTGGCAGCCCGCCAGCGACAGCGCCAGGAGGGCGATGAGAGATGCTTTTTCATGGATGTTTGATGCTCAGTTTTCAACGTATATGCGCACGATGGCGCGCGTGGCCAGGGGATCCATGGCCGTGGACTGGATGATTTCCTGACGCCGAGGGTCCAACGCCAGGCCATCGACGACCTGGGCGCCGTTGACGACGCGGCGCCCGCAATCGTCAAACCACTGGACCGCGTATCGGACGCGCAGAATGACGCCGAAGGGCTGGGGGTCGCGCGCGTTGCGGACAGAGAACTGCACCGCCTTCATGCCGTTGCGCAGGTCGATCAACGCCGCGCCCTCCACCGCCGCCCCTTGCGGGCTGGCCTCATCCACGACCTGAAGCGCCGTTTCGGGGGCCAGTGTCATGTCGCAGGTGATGACCCGGGGCGCCGCGAGCGGCCCACGTGTTTCCCCCTGCACCCCGCCAGCAACCGCCGCCAACAGGACGATGGCCAATCCTTGAACAAGCGGCCGCATGTCAGAGACCACCGGCAACTTTCACCGGCGCGGCAGCTTGGGTGACCGGCGCCTGGGCCGGCAGCGGCTGCACGTACACAGCCGGCTTGCCGGCCGTGCCGGAGGCTTTCACCAGCACCAGCGTATTGACGTCTTCCTGCAGCGGGATCTGTGCAAGGGATTCGCCCTGGGCGGCGGCCAGCGTCAGCAGACCGTCTTTCGGGCGGTCGACCACCACCATTTGCAGCGTGTCAGGCAGATTGGCCCAGGCGCGAACATCCGCCTTGGTCAAGGCGTACTGCACGGCGCCGGTTCCCAGCTTCAGCAGCCCGGCCACCAGCGGATCCGCCTTCTGCTTGTCGATCTGGTGGTTCACAGCGGCCTGGGCGGTGGTCTTCAAGACCGTGGAAATCACGGCTTTGGCCACCACGCCCTTGTAGCCGGCATCGAACTCCAGCCCGGCCACTTCGTTCAGGTCGGTCAGGACTGCGGTTTCCTGCTGCGTCTTGCCCGAACCCACCTTCAGGCTGCCGTAGGCGGCCTGTCCGCGCACAAACTGGGGCAGCGCGATGCCGCTATAGGTGACCTTGTCGCTCACGATGAACAGGGGCAGGTCAATGCGAAACTCCTTGAACCCGGGTCCGACGCCGTCTTCGTACAGCACGATGACCTTGTTCTTCAACACGCCTTTGCCCTGCTGCAGCTCCCGGCTCAGGTAGGCAAGGACCGCATTGCCGCCGCGCGTGGCGCTGGCGGCGTTGGCGCTTTTCAACATGTCCCGGGACACGTTCGAGCGCTTGTCGGACGAGGACGAGGATGTCGCACGGAAGACGGCGCTCATGGCGTCACCCGCTGACAGGCGGATCTTCGACGACTTCAATCCACTAGGCAGATCTTTCACGCCGTCGGCGATCTTGGGGCCCACTTCGCCCAGGCTTTTCTTGGCGCCTTCGCTCTTCTCGTCGGCCAGACCGGTCTTCACCGACGCGTTGACGGTATCGGAATAGGCCTTGAGCTGGGTCTGCGCGTTGCCCTGCCGAACCTGCAAGCGGTTGAAGTCCACCCGGGCATTGCTCTCGTCGCCCAGCATCAGATGGTTGATGGCCTGGTAGTAGTCGACGAGCGAGCCTTGGTAGATCTTGCCCTGATAGGCGCCAAACGCGCTGCTGGTCAGGGTCGTGCCGATCAGGTTGGCGACTTCGGCCGGCGTCTCCACCGTGTCTTCCTTCCAGTTGAGCTGGGTGGCCGCGGCGTTGAAGGCGTCGCGGCTCAGGGCCCACATGCCGGCGTCGTTGAACGCCTTGCCCGCTTCCAGCGCGTCCAGCAGGCTGGCCGGGTCATACGTCGGTTGGCCCTTCGCGTCCAGGTAGCGCGCGGCATACGCCTGGTAATCCGACGCGGCGAGATGGATGGAAGCGTCTTTCTCGCTTACGGTCCGCGTTCCCGCGCAACCTGACAGCACGGCAACAGCCGCAACCAGCACCCCCTTTCCCACCCACCCCATGCGGCGCATCCTGCTCTCCTTGTAGTTAATTCAAATACTTGGTTACATAGATCGGGTGCGATGGTAACACATGGTTATTTTTAAGCACATTTCAAGCGTTATTTGTATCCCGCTTGTGACAGGTCGGGGGGCTTCAGCGCGCGCGCCCAGCGCGTGAGCGGTTTGCGGAGGAGATCGGGAAACGGACGGGGGAGTCACAAGGGGATCGGGATCGCGCCGTCAGGACAAGCAGGCGGATAGCGGATCGAGGGGGATGTCACCGGGGCGGTCGGCGAGGACGACGGCGGGGATGCAACCGAGCCAGGCGGAGCCGGCCGATGGAGTGCCGAGCCCGGCGGAGCTTGATGCCGAGCCCGGCGCCGTCTGAACAACAAAAAACCCGCATCCTCAAAGAGAGATGCGGGTTCATTGCGAGGAATTTCTTGGTGCCGACGGCGAGACTCGAACTCGCACAGCTTTCGCCACTACCCCCTCAAGATAGCGTGTCTACCAATTTCACCACGTCGGCTTGACCACTCCAACAAGGCGAACCTTGCTGGAAAGTCGAGCATTCTATCACGTAATTTTGAAAGCGGGAAAGCCGTCCCGCTTTATCCGTGAAGCGGATGACGCGAGGGTCATCGCTGCCCTCGCGCCCTGCCCCGCCGATCAGTTGATCTGCAGATTCGTCGCCTTGACCACGTCGCCCCACTTGCGGGTTTCGCTTTCCATGAATGCCTTGAACGCCTGCGGGGTGTTGGGCGGCGGGGGAAGCAAAAAGCCGTTGGTCTGGTAGCTGGCGGCCAGCGCGGAATCGGAGGTCAGGGCCTTGTTGATGGCAGCGTTGACCTTCTGCACGATCTCCGGCGGGGTGCCGGCGGGCGCGAAGAGGCCAAACCAGGCCGCCACGTCAAAGCCCGGCACACCGGACTCGGCGATGGTCGGGATCTCGGGCGCGAACGGCACGCGGCTGCCGGTGGTGACGGCCAGGCCCGTCAGTTTGCCGGCGCGCACGTGCGGCAGGAGCGGCGGCAGGTTGTCGAAGATGGAGTCCACCTGGCCGCCCAGCAGGTCGGCCACGGCCGGACCGCTGCCGCGGTACGGAACGTGCAGGATGTCGATGCCGGTCTTCATCTTGAAGAGCTCGCAGCCCAGGTGGGCGGACGAACCGTTGCCGGGCGAGGCGCAGGTCAGCTTGCCGGGATTCTTCTTGGCGTACTCGATGTATTCCTGCACGGTCTTGACCGGCACGTTCGCGTTGACCGCGAGGATGTTGGGCACCACGTTCAGCAGCGCGACCGCGTCCAGGTCCTTGAGCGCGTCATAGGACATCTTGGAGTACAGCGACTGGTTGATCGCCGTGGAGATAGACCCCACGAAGAACGTGTAGCCGTCCGGCTGCGCGCGGGCGACGGTCTCGGCGCCGATGTTGCTGTTGGCGCCCGGCTTGTTCTCGACCACGAAGGTCTGGCCAAATTCCTTGCCCAGCACGTCCGCGATCATGCGGGCGCTGATGTCGGTCGTGCCTCCCGGCGCGTAGCCCACGACCAGCCGCACGGGCTTGGTGGGATAGCCGTTTGCCTGGGCCTGGGCCTGGGCGGGGCCGGCCACGACACACGCGAGCGCCGCGGCAACGCCAGCCAGCTTGGAATAGATTTTTTTCATGTTTCCTCCTGTTGAAAGCGGTGGGGCGCGACGTTACGCCGCGCCATTTCTTGTTGTTGTCCGGGCCGTGCGGCCCGGTGGGAATCAGACGGCCGGCCGGGAACGCCAGGATCCGGCCGGTTGCACCGGCGCGATCAGGTCCGGCGTGACGTCGGCAAGCGTGCCGCAGCCCAGCAGCGCCATGTTCGTGGAGATCTCAGTGTGAAAGATCCGCGCGACCTTGCGGATGCCGGCGGCGCCCGCCACCGCCGCGCCAAAGAGCTGCGGGCGGCCGGTGAACACCATTCGCGCGCCCAGGGCCACGGCCTTGAGCACGTCGGCGCCGCGCCTGAAGCCCCCGTCGACCATCACGGGATAGCCTTCGGGCACCGCGGCCACGACATCGTGCAATGCCTGCAGCGGCGAAATGCAGCCGTCGAGCTGGCGGCCCCCGTGGTTCGACACGATCACGCCGTCCGCGCCCGCCGCATGCGCCATCCGCGCATCGTCGGGGTGCATGACGCCCTTGAGCACCAGCTTGCCTGGCCAGTTCTCGCGGATCCAGCGGATGTGTTCCCACGACAGCTTGTCGCGCTCGCCGCGAAAGCCGTTGGGCGGGTCCTGCGTGATGGGCGGGCCGATCTCTTCGTACAAGTTCGAAAACCGGGGCACCCCGCTGCCCAGCAGCGTGCGCATGAAGACGTTCAGCGTCCAGCGCGGATGCAGCATGCCGTCCAGCACGACGCGGCCGCTCATCTTGAACGGGACGGTGAAGGCCAGCCGTTGCAGGTTCTCGCGGTTGGCGCCCACGCAGGTGTCGATGGTGACCACCAGCACTGGAATGCTGGCCGCGCGCAGCCGCGCCAGCAGCTTGCCGATGCGATCGATGTTGCCCGGCAGATAGGCCTGGTACCAGCAGCGGTTGCCGGTCGCCGCCTGCAGGCGTTCGAGCGGCACGCTGGAGGCGCCGCTGATGATGAACGGAATCCGCGTCTCCTGGGCCACGCGCGCCAGCGCCAGATCGCATTCGTGCATGACGATGGCCGAGAAGCCGGTCGGCGCGAACCCCACCGGCATGGCGTAGTCCTGGCCGAACAGGCTGACCTGGCTGCTGCGCTGGTCCACCACGCGCAGGCCGCGCGGCCGAAAGCCGATGTCGCGCGGGGCGCGTACGCTCTCGGACAGCGACGCGCCGTCTTCCGTGCCGCCGCAGACGTAGCCTTCGACGCAGCGCGGCATGATGCGCCGCGCCTCGCGTTCGAAGTCACCCACCGACAGGCAGCGATCCAGCCGGCTCATGCGTCCACGGGCGCGGCGAGCGCCTGCAGGCAGGCCTCGAGCGAGCGCGCCTGCGTGTCGTCGTAAAGGGCCAGCTCGTCCAGCACGCGGGCGCCCAGCGCGGCTTCAAATGCCGTCTGGCTGGCATTCTGCGCGTACTCGGCCTGCGCCTTGTCGCCCAGGTTCGACTGGAAGATGCCGGCCGCGCTGACCGGCAGGAAGTCTTCATACACCAGCGGTTCGTATTGGATGAACCCCGCGTCGATCAAGGCGGACAACTCGGAGGTCTCCGGCGTGCCGGCCTTACCCGTCAGGAAGTAGCGGAAGTACGCCAGCCCCTGGTCATGCAACGCCGCGTAGTTGTCGGGAAATGCCGCAAAGCAATCCTTCAGGTTCTGCATGTACGCCGCCGCGTTGCCTTCGTTGGGCGCACCGCTGATGCGGCTGCGGGCCAGATCCAGCAACTGGTCGTACAGCGCGCGGCCCTTGCGGGTCAGCGCCACGCCACGCTGCTCGATCTCGCCAAAGCGGGCCGTGTGGCTGCCCACCGCACTGGTGCCGTCGGCGCCCGCAAAACGCACGGGCTCTTCCAGCGCCTTGAAGCTGGTCTGACGCAGCAGGATCGGGCACTTGCGCGGTGGCGGGCCTTCGATGACGGCCTTGGCCGACACGCCGCGCCGCGGCATCTCGGCCTGCGCTTCGTCGATGTCCAGCGTGCGCGGCGTCAGGTGATTGATGTGCGGCCCCTTGAACGCCACGACGTCGGCGATCAGGCGATGCTGGCCGTGCAGCTCGCGGTAGTCGTCCAGGCTGACCGTGGACTCGCTGTGCCAGCGGAACGTATGCAGCGCCTCGGCGACAAACTCGCGCGCGTCGGCCTCGGTGAGGCCGCCTTCCGCCTCGAAGCGGGCGGTCAGCGCCAGCGCGCGGTCCGTGAAGATCTGGCGCGCCGCCAGGATGCGGGCGGCCTTCTCGCGCAGCGCCACGTCATCGATCAGCTCCAGCCGCAGCAGCGACGTGAAAACGCGGAACGGGCTGACCTGCAGCGCTGCCTCGTGCGTGGCGCGAAAGGCCGTCGAATGCACGGGCACGCCAGCAGGCGACAGATCGTAGTAGCCGACCGGCTGCATGCCCATCACGGCAAACACGCGGCGCATGTTCGCCAGTTCCTCGGGCGTACCGACGCGGATCGCACCGTGGCGCTCGATGTCCAGGCGCTCGATCTCGCCCGTGCGCGCCAGTTGCGCGGCCAGTTCCGGCTGCTCGGACATCGTCCGCGCATTGACCTGCGCCACAAGGTCCAGCAGGGTGTCGTACAGCGGAACTTCCTGCTTGTACATGTCGGACATGGCGCGCGAAAACCAGGCGCGGATCTGATCGGGATTGACGAAATTCTGACTCATGGCGGGCTCGGCACATCGGTAAACAAGGATGGCCCGCATGAGATCATGCCCGCCGGGGCTCGATCAAATGAAAAAAATCGGCTTAATCAGTCCGTTTTTTCATGGATTGCCCGCGCGTGCCGCCCCGCGCCTCCTGCTGGCGCGCCTCGTCGCGCACCCACGCGACGAACTGCTTGATCTTGGGCACCTCGGCGGAGTGTTCGGAATACGCCACGAAGTACGCGCCGTCACTGGGCTGCACGTAGCCCCATGGGATGACCAGCTTGCCGGCTTGCAGCTCTTCCTCGGCCAGCAGACGCGGCGTGAGCGCGATGCCGCAGCCGCCCTCGGCCGCCCGCACGCACATGTAGAAGGTGTCGAACCGCGGACCGTGATAGCTGCTGTCCGATTGAAACTGCTGATGCGAGAAATAGTCGTGCCACGCTTCGGGACGCGAGGCGCACTGGATCAGCGTCTGTTGGCTCAGGTCGTCCAGGCTGGCGATCCGGCCGCCGCGCAGGAACCCGGGCGCGCACACCGGCACGACGTCGGCCTCGAAGAGCTCCAGGCACTGCGCGCCGGGCAACGTGCCGTGGCCAAAGAAGAACGAGATGTCGATCTTGGCCTGCATCAGGTCGAACGGGCGGGTTTCGCTGCGCACCTTGACCTGGATATCCGGATGCGCGGCCATGAAACGCTGCAGCCGCGGGATGAGCCAGCGCGAGCCGAAGGTGGGCTGGGTGCCGATCGTCAGCACCTGCGTTTCACTGCCGTAGGTCAGGATGTACCGCGAGGACATGTCCACCTGGTTCAGGATCGTCCTGACCTCGGATTGGTACAGCGCGCCGGCCGGCGTCAGTTGCAGCCGGCGGCGCACGCGCAGGAAGAGCGGATTGCGCAGCAGCGCCTCAAGCTGCGCAATCTGCTTGCTGATCGCGCTTTGCGTCATGTGCAGCTCTTCGGCGGCACGCGTGACGCTCATGTGCCGCGCCACCGCCTCGAAACACTGGAGCGCCATCATCGACGGCATCAATCGCTTTTCCATGGTTTCCCCACGCGGATCGCTTCAATATCGCAAGCATAAAAAAAGCCGGCTTGCGCCGGCCTTTCTGCTGCAGTCCCTTACTTTGCCGGAGCGGCGGGCGCTTGCGCCGGCTTTTCAGCGGCAGGCGCAGCCGGCGTGGCCGGGGCCGCGGGCACGGAGGCGTCGGGCGTGGCGGGAGCCGGGGTGGCAGGCACCGACGACGCGCCCGGCACGGACGATGCGCCCGGCGTGGCGGGCACCGAGGAGCCCGGGGCCTGCGGAACCGAACGGTCGGCCGGGAAGCTCTGCATCACGCCGGAATCCACGGCGGGACCGCTGGTGCCCTTGTGGCTGAAGTAAGCCAGGCCAGCGGTGGAGGCAAAGAACACGACCGCGGACCACTTGGTGGCGCGCGACAGGAAGTTCGCCGCGCCAGTGGCGCCGAACAGGCTGCCCGACGAGCCGCTACCGAAAGCGGAGCCCATGTCGGCGCCTTTGCCCTGCTGAAGCAGGACCAGGACGATGATAGCCAGCGCCGAGATCACTTGGACGGCCAGCAGAATTTTGAGCATCAGGGGCATTACAGACTCCGGAACGGAAACTTAGATGGCGGCAATTCGCAAAAACTCTTCGGCCACGAGCGACGCGCCGCCGACCAGGGCTCCGTCGATATCAGTCATGGCGAACAAACTGGAGGCGTTGGCGGCCTTGACGCTGCCGCCGTACAACACCTGAACCTGCGCAGCGCCGAGCGCGCGCAGGGCGGCGCGGATGGCGCCATGGACTTCCTGGGCCTGCTCCGGCGAGGCCGTGCGGCCGGTGCCGATGGCCCAGACGGGTTCGTAAGCGAGAACCATGCGCGAGACGGCGTCGGCGCCCAGCGCCAGCACGGGCTTGAGCTGCCGTTCGATCACGGCCAGCGTGTTGCCGGCTTCGCGGTCAGCCAGGGATTCGCCCACGCAGACCACGGGCGTCAGGCCGGCGGCCAGCGCGGCCTGCGCCTTGGCGGCCACGATCTCGTCGGTTTCGCCGTGCAGGACGCGGCGCTCAGAATGGCCGGCCAGCGCCCAGCGGCAGCCGAACTCTTTCAGCATCGAACCGGAGACTTCACCCGTGTACGCCCCCTTGTCGTGCGCGCTGACGTCTTGCGCGCCCCAGGACACGCTGCTGCCGGTCAGGGCCGACGCGGCCTGCGCCAGGTAGGGAAACGGAACGCAGATGCCGATTTCGCAGTGGCCCGCCGCATCCGCGGCACGAAGCTCGGTCAGCAACGCGGCGTTCTCGGCGAGATTGCCGTGCATCTTCCAGTTGCCCAGCACGAGGCGGGCGCGATTTTCGACTGAAGTCATGGCGAATTTGTCTGACGATTGGGTCTGAGGTGGGAGGACCTGTTACAGGGGCTTTGTGCAGCAACCGCCCACGGGCCTGCCTGGAAAAAATTCCAGGCGAAACCCGAGATTGTATCCTGTTGCGCGGCGATACGCCGAACGCCGCGCGTTTCTTACATGGTCAGGATGATTTTGCCGATGTTTTCCCCGCCTTCCATCATGGCGTGCGCCTTGGAGGCCTCGGCCAGCGGGAAGGTGGCATGGACGATGGGCTTGATGGCCCCTTTTTCCAACAACGGCCAGGCGTGCTCGCGCAGGGCACGCGCGATGGCGCCCTTGAAGGCCACCGGACGGGGACGCAAGGTCGAGCCGGTGATGGTCAGGCGGCGGCGCATGACCTGGGCGGTATCCACATTGGCGTGCGAGCCGCCCAGCTGCGCAATGATGACGATGCGGCCGTCATCGGCCAGGCACTGCATGTCGCGGGCGATATAGTCGCCGGCCACCATGTCCAGGATCACGTCCACGCCGCGTCCGCCGGTGGCGTCCAGCACTTCCTTCACGAAATCCTGCGTCTTGTAGTTGATGCCCTTGTCGGCGCCCAACGCCTCGACGGCGCGTGCGCGATCATCGCTGCCGACGGTCGCATACACCTTATGCCCCATCGCACGCGCCAGCTGGATGGCCGTGGTACCGATGCCGCTCGCGCCGCCGTGAACCAGCAGCGCCTCGCCCTCGGACAGGCGGCCGCGGTCGAACACGTTGCTCCACACCGTGAAATACGTCTCGGGCAGGCCCGCGGCCTCGATGTCGGACAAGCCCTTGGGAATCGGCAGGCACTGCGCCACGGGCGCAACGCAATATTCGGCATAGCCGCCGCCGGCCACCAGGGCGCAGACCTTGTCGCCTACGGCAAAACCGCTGCCAGCCACGTCGCCGCCAACGATCTCGCCGGCTACTTCCAGGCCCGGCAGATCGGACGCGCCACGCGGCGGGGCATAGTTGCCCTTGCGCTGGAACACGTCGGGGCGGTTGATGCCCGCAGCGGTCACTTTGATGAGAACTTCGCCGGCGCCGGCCTCGGGCGTGGGACGTTCCACGGGGACGAGGACCTCGGGGCCGCCGGGGCGGGTGATTTCAACAGCGTGCATCGCGTGCCTCCTTTGCAGCAAATGGATTATTATTGCGCCCTTTGCGGCATACCGTGGTATCGATCGGACAGAATGTTTGCCTGGCGGCCGCAGTATCGCAAAATGTCGGCAAAAGCAGGACAGGTCAGCCGATAATGTTGGGCTCTGGCCTGAATGGTTACGTCGGGAGGTGTGGCAGAGTGGTCGATTGCACCGGTCTTGAAAACCGGCAACGGGCAACCGTTCGTGAGTTCGAATCTCACCGCCTCCGCCAAAAGCATTTGTTGTAGCGGATGTTCCATGTGCAACACCTAGCCGCTGAATGCTGCGTTTCATAAGGCCTTGATCAGCAACTGCTGAGCACTCTGAGCCAACACATGCGCCGGGCTGCTCGACCGCTAGCTCCGCGAGCGAGCGAATCGCTGCGTTTTTTAGCGCTGCCACGGGCGTGGCGACGCATTAGCGGCAGCATTGCTCAACATTCCGTCCTTCTGAAAATCTGACTATCCCCATGCCTACAGCGCCTGCGTGCCCTCTGTGCCAGACAACTTCCGCGTTTGAATTGGCCTATCACAAGGCAGGAATTCCCATCTACCGGTGCCGGGGATGCGGCGCAGGCAAGGCGGAACCCGAGCAGTTCGATGCCGCCACCTATTACGATTCCTCGTACTTCAATGGAGGACGCGAGGACGGGTATTCCAATTATGTCCAGGCTGGCGACGTGCTGCGTACACAGTTCAAGCAGGACATCGCGCTGCTGAAAAGGCTGGGCGCGGGCAGCGGGCGCCTGATCGAGCTGGGCTGCGCTTATGGCTATTTTCTAGACGTGGCCAAGGCATCCTCCTACGAGGTAGGCGGCGTCGAACTGTGTGAAGAGGCTGTCGAAAGCTGCAATGCCCGAGGGCACGACAAGGTTTACCACGGAGAAGTATCCAGAGAGGCGCTGTCCCGCTTCTCTGACGCGGACGTCGTGGTCCTGCTGGACGTCATTGAACACTTGCCTGATCCAGTGGCTTCGCTTGAGGCGGCATCCGGCACGTTGAAGCCGGGAGGATTGCTGCTCATGACGACCGGAGATTTCTCCTCGGCGGTCGCGAAAGCCACCGGCAGCAACTGGCGTCTCATGACGCCTCCCCAACACTTGTGGTTTTTCACGCCAAAATCCTTGAAGTCGCTGTGCGATCGCCTGGGACTGGACTTGGTCCACATGGATCACCCCTGGAAAAAGGTGCCGATTGGTTTGATCGTGTACCAACTGCTCCGGTATGTTTCGGTGCGACCCACGCTGCCGACGTGGACGCACCGCATGGGTCTGCCCGTGAATCTGTTTGACGCGATGCGCCTGGTGTTCCGAAAACGGGAGGCAGCGTGAAGGCAGTCCACATCCTGCTCGGGTCTTCGGCGCAGCGCCAAGTGCCGACCGAACACCAAGGACCGTTTTCGCGCCTCTCGTCGCTGGCATCGGATTGGACATTCCTGCTCGGCGCGGCCAGCTATGGCGTCGTGCTGGTTTTCTGGGTTTGCCTGCTGGCGTTTATCCCGCTTTCCCGCGGCTATCCCTTTACGATCATCAGTCTGGCCGTTATCGGAGTCGGGCTGATCATCTTGGGCACGGAGTGAGTCATGGCGACAAATTGCCAAGACAACGTATGGGTCGTGATTGCTGCATTCAACGAAGGCAGCGTCATCGCCAACACCATCGCGGGCGTGCTCCCGTATGTCGGGAACGTGGTCGTTTGCGATGACTGCTCGGCCGACGCGACCGCCCAAGCTGCCCTGGCCGCAGGCGCTCACGTCCTCTCGCATCCCATCAACCTCGGTCAGGGCGCCGCGCTGCAGACCGGGATCGAATATGCCCTGCGTCAGCAAGCCGATTACATCGTGACGTTTGACGCCGATGGCCAGCACGACGCCCGCGAAATCCTGCCCATGCTTGCCGCACTCAAGGCGAGCGGCGTCGATGCCGTTCTGGGCAGCCGGTTCTTGGGCACCAAAACCAATGTCCCGTTTTCCCGCAAGCTAGTGCTGACCAGCGCCCTGCTGTACACGCGCATCACTGCGCGAATTCGCCTGACCGATGTGCACAACGGTTTTCGCGCCCTGACCCGCAAATTCTGCGAAGAGTTCAAGTTCAAACAGAACCGGATGGCGCACGCATCAGAAATTCTCGAACATATCGCGTCCCATAAAGTGCGCTATATCGAGCACCCAGTGACGATCGCCTATACGGAATATTCCATCAGAAAGGGGCAGCGCAGCTCAAATGCCATCCGCATTCTGATGGAATTGCTGATGGGGAGAGTTTCCAAATGATTTTCAGCATCTTGCTCACCGCGGTATTTTTGTTCATGGCGGTTTACAGCTTTGCATTCATTCGGCCGACCTGGATCTGCATGTTGCTGTGTCTGTCTTATCTGGTGGGGATCTACTTCGTCTGGAATCCTGAGATCACCTCGGAGATCGCTCATTTCTTCGGCATCGGCCGGGGCCTGGACTTTTTCATCATTCTGCTCCTGGTAGCGATCATCAACGCGCTGATTCTTCTCGCACGCCACCTCAATTCCCAGCATCGCGCCATTACCAGTCTTGCACGCTATGTCGCGCTGCAAAACGCACGCGTTGGCCGCAAAACGTTGGACTGAACAACCGTCATGGCTACCAAGCAGTCAGCTTGGCAGCACGTCACCGCGGGTCATTGGCTGGCGGTGCTTGTGTCTGCAACGCTCATTTACCTGTCGTTGAACCTGGGGGCGTTGCAACCGGAATATCGCGTCTGGATATCGCCCTCCGCATCGCCGGAAGGCAGCGTCACCGTAGCGCTCTACGGCAACGACTTCGATTCCTATCTGTCGCGCGGAATTCTGACCGTGCCCGCAAACGGTTGGCAAATCACCCGAGGCTCGGACTCGACGGTCATGACGGCGCAGGCGCCCGCCGCCCCCATTGAAGTCGTGGCGCGGAACAACCCGGTCATTCTGACGTTTGTGCATCACGCCAACGGCGGTTCGGCCACGGTGAACAACGGCGCCGGCGACCGGCGCTTGATCGCCCTGCGCGCAGACAGGGAAACCTTGTCCACGTTAGTCATTGGCGGCGCCCTCTCTTCCGTTGCAGCCAGCAGCGAGCCCCCCCGCTTCGGCGTGACGATCCGGATCTTCGCCGCCGCGGCAATTCTGATCCTGCTGACGGCAATCACCTGGCAGATGACGCGGCCTGCCATCGCCGATGAAATGCCGCGGCCCAGCCCGCGACGGCTTGAAGTCGCATTCTGTGCACTGCCTTTTCTGATCACGTCGGGCGCAACCCTGATTGCCTTCCTGCCCGGCAACGTCAGCTACGACGGCTCGATCCAGTGGGTTCAGGCGGCCGGCCGCGGTGAATTGTTCGAGCCCCTGGGCTACCCCACCACGTATCTCATGCGCGCGTTCGCATGGATGAGCAGCTCTCCGTTGCCGTTGATTGCCATCCAGGCGGTTTTCGCAGCGTTTGGCATGGCGCTGGTTCTGCGCGAATTGCGCCACCGTGGATTGTCATTGCCTGCCAGTCTGGCGGTGGCCACGGCCCTCGCCATCACGCCGCAGTACTTCTCGTTCTTCACCAATCTGGGCAAGGACCCGCTCTGCGTGACGGGCATCCTGTTTTTTTCCTGGGCGGTGCTGAATCTGTTTCGCCAGACGAAGAAGCAGTTGCCGCCGTGGGGCGTTTTGGCCGCGGCTGTCGCCTCGGGATTGTTTGCGGGTCTGATGCGCAATAACGTCATGCCCGTCATTCTGGTGGCCCTGGCCGTCGCCCTGGCCTGGTTGTTCTGGCGCAGCCGCGCCTACCGTCTGCTCGCGGCCGGCGCGGTATTTCTCGTCGTCGCACTGGTTGTTCCCAAGGCACTCGCGGCGCTGGCGGCACAGGAGGTGGAGCAATACCAGCGGCCGGTCGAGCGGGTACGCATTCTGCCCAACGCCGACCTGCCGCTCGGCGTTTTCACCAACCTTTACCTCTATCATTTGTTCAGCGCCGCCATGGCCAACAACGTCGCCGTTTCGGACGACGAGGCGAAGCCCTTTTTCGCCATCATTCCGCGGGAGAAATGGAAGAATTACTCCTGCTACATGACAGACACGACCATGGCCAGTCTTGGCCAGAACATTCGCTTCACGCAAAGTGAATACAACGCGCACCTGCAGGCACATCAGCCGGCCATGGCGCGAACCGTGCTGCGCATCGTTCGGGACAACCCAAAACTTCTCTTTGACCGGCAAGCCTGCATAACCCGGGTGTTGTGGCAGATCGGCGTCGGAGACCGTCCCTTCCAAGCGACCGCGATGTTGGGATACGACGTCGTCGACAAGCGCTTCCTGCCACTTGCCGGAGAAAGTCGCACGCCTTGGCCCTCGCTGCGCCAGAACATCCAGGATTACGTGCAGTGGACAGAGAATCCCGGCTGGTTCTGGTTCTTCTGGAAGCCGGCGCTGCCGCTGGCCTTCGGCCTCTTTATCGTCGGGCTGTATCTCGCGCGTACCCGAGACGTAGGCGTGATGATGGTTGCCCTACTGCCCGTGCTGACCATTGTGCAATTGCTGCTGGTGATCCCGTTCCCGGCCTACCGATACGCCTACCCGGCGGTGTTGGTGCTGATGCTGCTGAGCGGGCTGGTTTTTTGCCGTCCACTCCCGCCATCCGGGCACACTAACTTTCTGAAGTAAGGAAGCACTGCCGCGTTATGCAGCCCAGGAGCGCTCTTTCACGGCGAAATGCGCCGCTTTGGATATGGCTGGCCAGCTTGCTGGCAGCAGTCGCAATGTTCCTATCCCTGGATCTGGCCTACGAACGTCCGGTCTATCGGCTTCAAGTCGCTCCCGCCACTGGCTACAGCGGATCGCTCAAGGTTGTTTTCTACGGCCTGCGGATTGATGCGCTCCGCAAGGACGACGCCATATCGGTTCCCGAGCAGGGATGGACGGAAACGCGCGCCCTAGACTCCGTCACATTCAGCGCCGAGGCGGGTGCGCCGCCCCTAGTGATAAGAACCGCGGATGAGCCCATCCTCTTTGGGTTGCTTCGCTATGCTCAGCCCAGCGCCGCCATCTTGAGCGATAGCGCGGGATACCGGAATCAGATCGAGCTGCAGAGCGCCACTGAATCTATCGTCCCCATCGAGGTCGGCGGCGTCAATTCCTTGGTGCCCTCCACCGCCACGCGAGCCGTTTTCGGCTTGCCTGCCCGCATCGGCATATTTGCGCTGATCTTGCTGGTTACTTCCGCCGTCGCCTTCCGTTTGATGACGGCTTCAGGAGTAGGATCCGCGGCCAAGCCGAAACGCCGAGAAACGCTGTGGCTGGCCCTTCCGCTTGCTCTGTCTACAGCCGCCACGCAGGTCAGCTTCTATCCAGCCAACGTGGGGTATGACGCTGCGCTCCAATGGGTACAGGCCGCCTTGGGCGGCGATCTTTCCGAGCCGCTTGGCTACGCCGCGACATACCTGATGCGGCTATTCACGTGGATAGACACATCACCCGCGTTGCTGGTGGCCGTGCAGGGCGTGTCTGCCGCGCTCGCGGTTGCGCTGGTTCTGCGTGAACTGCGCTTTCGCGGCGTCCCCCTCTGGTGCGCCGCTGCAGCGGCACTTATCCTGGCATTCACGCCGCAATACCCGCTCTTTTTCACCAATCTTGGCAAGGATGCCATCAGCGCAGTAGGCCTCCTCTTTTTCAGCTGGGCGCTCATGGCCGCCTTTCGCACGCAACGCGGCGCGCGCGTGCCGGCGTTCTTGTTGACCTCGATCGTCTGTTCGGCGCTGATGGCGAGTCTCATGCGCGGCAATGTCATGCCCGCCATCATGCTCGCGATGCTATTCGTCGTGATCTTGCTGTACCGCCGGCACACCGCGAACGGCGCAGTCGTGGCCGGCGTGGTCTTCGTGGCGCTGGCCATTGCAATACCCAACGCCCTGTCCATGCTGGCAAAGGCGGAGCGCCGAGCCTTCCTTGCTCAAAGCGGTGTTGAAGAAATACAAGATAGACCGCCGCGCCTGTTCGCCAACCTGTACATCTACCATCTATTTGCCGCGTCGGTCGCCAGTGGCGTTTCCATTGATGCAGAGGATTCCGCCCTTTTCTATCGATTGGCCCCTCGCGAAGCCTGGGCAGATTTCGATTGCTACATGACGGATACGACACAAACTTCGGTTTCGCAGAACATCCAGCTGGACAGGGAGGCGTATCTGGCGTTCCTATGGAATCACCAGCTTGATTTGGCCAAGGCTGTCGGCAGGATCTTGTTGGCACACCCAAAGATCCTGCTGGACAGGCAAATATGCATCACAAAAATGATCTGGCATACCGGCGTGGGCCAATTGCCAT
Source organism: Achromobacter sp. SLBN-14 (assembly GCF_006715415.1). Lineage (NCBI taxonomy): Bacteria > Pseudomonadati > Pseudomonadota > Betaproteobacteria > Burkholderiales > Alcaligenaceae > Achromobacter > Achromobacter sp. SLBN-14. The sequence continues at coordinate 1,157,002 of NZ_VFNE01000001.1, forward strand.
TTCAGACGACCGCCGCTTTGGGTTTCGATGATCAGGAAAGCAGATTTCTGCCCCTCGCCGGCCCGCATCGAAGTCTGATCCCCTCGCTGACCGAGGCCATCGAGCAATATAAGAGTCAGACGGAGACGGCAAGTTGGTTCTGGCTATTCTGGAAACCCGCCCTTCCGTTGCTTGCGGGATTTTTCATCGTGTTCATGTTTGTCGCGCGGACGCGAGACCCCGGAGTGCTGATGGCAGCCGTTGTGCCCGTTGCATCGATTCTCCTGCTGCTGATGGTGATACCGTTCCCCGCTTACCGCTACACGTATCCCGCAGTGTTGATGATGCTGTTGCTCAGCACGCTGGCGTTCGCCCGGCCGCAAGATGGATCCGCCGGCGCGTGACCTCTCGCCAATCCGGGATGTCACGACTTCCGAGCAGTAGTAGGATGGGACCTGCCGGTGCGCCTTTCTTGCTACACCTTTCCTTCAAGAAGGCGTCGCGCCTCATCCCCTGGAGGTTGCCATGTACAAGCACATACTCATCCCCATCGACGGATCCAGCCTGGCCAATTCCGGCCTGGAGCAAGCGCTTGCGCTTGCCCGCGAGTTGGGCGCCAGCGTCACGGTCCTGACCGTGTACAGCCCTTTCCAGATGCCTTCCATGGAAACCGTGCAGCTCGAAGGCATGCGCGGCGTCTACGAAAACCAGGCGCGCGAACTGGCCAGTTCCTACTTGTCCGAAGCCGCCGGCAAGGCAAGCACCACGGGGGTGGCCTGCGTCACGGAAATGCGCGAAAGCGAGTCGCCGTACCAGGTGATCGTGGACGTGGCCATGACGCGCAATTGCGACCTGATCGCCATGTCCTCGCACGGCCGCGGCGGCGTGGCCGCGCTGCTGCTGGGCAGCCAGACCCAGAAGGTGCTGGCGCACAGCACGCTTCCGGTGCTGGTGTATCGCTGAGCTACGCCGCCGCGTAGGTCTTGGGAATGCCAGCGGCGGCCACGCCGCTGCGCAGTCTTTCCTGCGGCAGTGAATCGGCCAGGAGCGGGCGCGCCGCCAGCAGGCGGGACAGGTCGACGCCGGTTCGAAAGCCCATGCTTTCCAGCATGAACACCAGATCTTCCGTGACGATGTTGCCCGACGCCCCCGGCGCGAACGGGCATCCCCCCAGTCCGCCCAGACAGGAATCGAAGGCGCGGATGCCTTCGTCCAGCCCCGCCAGCGCGTTGGCCAGACCCAACCCCATCGTGTCGTGCAGATGCAGCTTGGTCAGCCGTGCCCCCACCGCGTCCTGCGCGGCCCGCACTGCCTCGCGCACCCGCCCGGGGTGCGCATAGCCCACGGTATCGGCCAGGGCGATTTCGTCGGCGCCGGCCCGCGCCACGGCTTGCGCCACGTCCGCCACGCGCCGCACCGGCACCTCTCCTTCCATCGAACAACCGAACGCCGTGGCAACGGCCGCGTCGATGCGCATGGGCCGCGCCTGTGCGCGAACCCAGTCGACGATGGCGGCCAGCATGTCGACCTGCGCGTCGGTGCCCTTGCCGACGTTGGCGCGGCTATGCGTGTCGCTGACCGACACCGGAAACGCCAGCACATGCGCGCCCGCCTCATACGCCGCGATCGCGCCCTTCAGGTTGCAGGCCAGCGCACATACTGTCAGCCCATCGATCTTCAGGACCTCGGGCAGGATGTCGCCGGTGTCCGCCATCTGCGGCACGAGGCGTGGCGACACGAAGCTGCCCACCTCGATCTCTCGCAGGCCGGCGTCGGCCAACTGCCGGATCCAGCGCAACTTGTCGGCGCCCGCCATCATGCCGTTGGCCATCTGCAGTCCGTCGCGCGGCCCGACCTCGCAAAGCCTGACTTCCTGGTTCATATGCGTTCCCGTGATGCTATTGCTGAATGACGATGCCGGCGCTCTTGATGGTTTGCCGCGCCTTGCCGATGTCCGACTGGATCAGCGCCGCAAACTGCGCGCTGGACACCGGATCGGTCTCCAGTCCCTGTGCCGCCAGCGCGTCCTTCACGTCCTGCCGGGCAAGCAGCTTGTTGAAGTCGGTGTTCAAGCGCGCCACGATGGCGTCCGGCGTCTTGGCCGGGGCAAGCACGCCGTAGTAGGTCACCACGCTGAAATCCTTGTAGCCCAGCTCGGCCACGGTCGGCACGTCGGGCAAGGCGGGATTGCGCTTGGGCGAAGTCACCGCCAGCGCGCGCACCTTGCCGGACTTGATCAGCGTGGCCGCCGAGGAAATCGACGAACCCGCGAACTGCAAATGGCCGCCCATCAGGTCGGCTAACGCCGGGGCGGACCCTTTGTAGGGCACGTGCTGCATCTTGAAGCCGGCTTCGTGCTGCAGCATCTCCATGGCGATGTGCACGCCGCCGCCCGTGCCCGACGTGCCATACGAGATCTTGTTGGGTTCCTTCCTGGCCGCCTCGATCACCTCGGGCAGCGTCTTGTAGGGCGATCCCTCGGCCACCAGCAGCACCATCGGCGTGGTGGCCACCAGCGCCACGGGCGTCAGGTCCTTGACGGGGTCGTAGGCCACTTTCATCAGCAGCGGAATCAGCGTGACGTTGTCGGACTGGCCGATCACCAGGTCGTAGCCCTGCGCGGGCGACCGCGCGGCCTCCGCCAGGCCCAGCGCGGTGCCAGCACCAGGTTTGTTCTCGGGCACCACCGCCCAGCCGTTCAGCTCGTGCAGCTTGGTGCTCATCAGGCGGCCGATGTAGTCGGTGCCGCCGCCTGGCGTGGACGGGATGATGATGCGGATGGGCTTGCTGGGATAGTCCTGCGCGTTTGCAGCACATGCCACGGCCAATGCGGCCAGCGCAACGAGTTTGCGGATCATGGTTGTCTCCTCTTTGATGGATGTCTTGGCGGTCTGGCGCCGCCTCGACAGGGATCGGGCGCTACTGCCCGTCGTTCATGCAATCACTCCCGAAGCGCGCAACGCGTCGATGCGCGCGGCATCCAGCCCCAGACCCTGCAGGATCGCGTGAGTCTGCGCGCCCTGCGTGGGCGGATCGAACCGCTTGCCCGCCTTGCGGCCGTCGAACTCGATGGGCAGCGCGGCGGCCGAGATTTCGCCGCCGTCCGGCAGCCGCGTTTTCAAGAGCGCCCCGCCAGCGTTCAAGTGCGCATCGTCGAGCAGGTCGTGCGGCTGGCGGATCGGGCCATACGACAGGTTGGCCTCTTCCAGCGCGGCGCACAGGTCGTCGGTCTTCCAGGCCTTCAGGACCTCGCCCACGCCCGGCACCAGCCACGACCGCGCGGCTTCGCGATCGACGGCGGTCGCCAGGCGCGGGTCCGCGGCCCACTCGGGCGGCAGGAATTTCTGCGCGAAGTTGCGCCATTGCGCATCGCCCACCACCGCGACGAACACGCGGCCATCCGCCGTCTCGAAGACGTCGTACACGCCCCATGGCGGCTTGCGCTCCGCGCCCATGGGTTTGGGCGCCGTTCCCGTCAGCTGGAACTGCGCGATGAACTGCGCAACGAGTAGAAGATTGTTTTCAAAGAGCCCGGACCGGACATGGCGTCCGCGGCCCGTCGCGTGGCGGTCGTGCAGCGCGGCAAGCGCGCCCACCACCCCGAACGTGCCGCCCAGGATGTCGTTGACCGACGCCGCCACCCGCTGCGGCGTGTCCGCGCCGCCGTTGATGTAGGCCAGCCCGCCCATCATCTGCACCACCTCGTCCAGCGCCGTGCGGTGCTTGTAGGGACCGGACAGAAAGCCCTTGAGCGACACATAGATCAGCCCCGGGTTCTCGGCCGACAGCGATTCATAATCCAGTCCGTACTGCGCCAGGCTGCCATCGCGGAAGTTCTCCACGATCATGTCGGTCTGAAGCGCCAGCTTGCGCACGACCTCCTGCCCCTCCGGCGACTTCAAGTCGATCGCCAGGCTCTGCTTGTTGCGGTTGAAGACGGGAAAGTAGCCACTGCCGGATCCCTTCAGGCGGCGCGTGCGGTCGCCATCGATGGGTTCCACCTTGATGACGTCGGCGCCCAGGTCCGCCAGCGACAGGCCGGCGGCCGGCCCCATGATCATGTGGGACAGTTCCAGGACCTTGATGCCGCGCAGGGGCAGTTCGGTGCTGTCCATGAAGGGTGAAGCCGGTGCTGCTGTCATCTCGGGTTCCTCTTGCCAGCCTGTTCGATGGAAGCGCGGCGGCGGTCAGGGACACTCGCCCGCCGCCGCCCGCCTGCCTGCATGATCGCGGGCGGGCGGCCAGGGCGGGTAGCGGTCTTTCAGCACGGGGGCATTCTCGTTTGGGAACGTCCGGGTTACCCCTGAGACGCCCGTCAGCTGCCCAGCACGCCCAGATGCGCCAGCAGCGCACGGGCGGCCGGCGACAAGGCGTCCGGATCCCGCACCGCGACGCACAGCGGCGTGCTGGACCAGGGCCCCTCCAGCGGAATGAAGCGGATGTCCAGGTGCGCCAACCGCGCCTTCAGGTAATGCGGCACCACGGCCACGCCCATGCCGCGCGCCACCAGCAGGCAGATGGTCTCGTGCGAACTGACCCGCGCGCTGATGCGGCGCGTCATGCCCGCGTCGCGCGCGGCCTGGTCGAACACGCTGCTGATGCCGTTGTCCCGGTTCAGCTCGATCAATTCGAACGGCAGCAATTGCGCGTACCCCAGCGTCTCGCGATCGGCCAGCAGGTGCCGGCCGGGCACCACCGCCGCCAGTTCGCAATGGCCAAAGGGAAATACCTGCAGACCGTCATGGCCGAAGTCCGATCCCGCCGCCACGTCCGCCTGCCCTTCCAGCACGGCACGAAAGGCGGTCTGCGTGGTGTCCTCTTCCAACGAGATGTCGATCTGCGGGTTCGCGCGGCGAAAAGACTGGATCTGCGCCGGCAGGTCACCCGACAGGGCCGCGAAACTGACCGCGAGCCGGATATGCCCGCGCACCCCGGTCGCGAATCCCGCCATGTCGCGGTGCATGCGGTCCATGTCTTCCAGCACGCGGCGCACATGCGCGGCCAGCGCATCGCCCGCCGGCGTCGGCTGCACGCCCTTCACGCCGCGCTCGAGCAGCGGCACGCCAAACGCGTCCTCCATCTCCGACATGCGCTTGCTGACTGCGGACGGCACGATGTTTTCACGGGCGGCGGCGCGCGCCAGGCTGCCCTCTTCCAAAGCGGCCAGGAACAGGCGCAGGGAAACGGGGTCGATGTCGCGGGATGGCGGGGCGGGCGGACTGGGTTTCATGGCGCAAAGTGTCGTCCGGAGTCCGGGCCCGCAGGGATCGGGGTTTACCCGCGCGCGGCCGCGGCAACAATTCGCCGCCGCGCGCGCGGCCATGCGGTCTAGATGGTATAGTCTCGCCCGCTGCCGGCCCCAAGCGGACCGCGCATCGCCCGAGTGGTGAAATTGGTAGACACAAGGGACTTGAACAAATTTGAGCCCTTTGGAGGAAACTCCAAAGGTGTAGCCCGTCAAACTCGGTGAAGGCCCTGGACCCCGTCCGCGCTAATGCCGAGCCAAGCCCCGGTGGCCAACCGGGGAAGGTGTAGAGAGCAGACGGCGGGCACCTAAGGCCGGCAAGGCTATGGTGAAGGCGTGCTCCAGACCACGAACAGCAAGCCTGTGCTGGCGGCGAAAGCCGAAGTGGTAAGAAAATCCCTCGGCCTCGCGGCCGTACCGGTTCGATTCCGGTCTCGGGCACCACCCCTCGCATCACCCCCGCACTGGACAAACCGCGCACCGGCGCGGCAAGCTAGGACTTCGAGACGCGCTCCCAGCGCGCCGCCCGATAGTCCGGGGAGCCGTCCATGTGTTCGCACTATCAGACGTTGAAAGACGCCGAACTGCTGCTGCAAAAGTTCGGCGTGCGCCGCAAACCCGCCGCCATCGGCAAGTACGACATGTGGCCTCGTTATGAAGGGCTGTTCGTGCGCCGCCCGCCCGAACACGACGCGGGCGACGATGCCGTCCCGGAACGCGAGGCGGTCACCGGCCGCTGGGGCTTGATCAGCGCCATGACCCGCACGGGCGGCCTGGACCGCGCCAGCAAGCTGTCCACCTTCAACGCCCGCGCCGAGACGGCCGCCGCGTCCTATACCTTCGGCAACGCCTGGCGCCGCGCGCAACGCTGCATCATCCCCGCCGACGCGATCTTCGAACCCGACTGGACCTCCGGCAAGGCCGTGGCCACCCGCTTCACCCGCGCCGACGGCAAGCCCATGGGCATCGCAGGACTGTGGGACAGGTATCGCGATGCGGCGGGGCAATGGCACGAGACCTACACCATGCTCACCATCAACGCCGACCTCGATCCCCTGTTCAGCCGCTACCACCAACCCGGCACGGAAAAGCGCATGGTGGTGATCCTGCCTGAGGGCGCATACGGCGAATGGCTGACCGCCGCAGCGGAGCGAAGCCGCGAAATGCTGGTCCCGTTTCCGGCGGAACAGCTGACGGCCACGCCGCTGGGTTGAGCGCCAACTCAGCGCTTGAGCGATGCGGACCTTCCGTTGGCCTCCCGGGCATTCACGACGGCAACGGCCTTCCCCTTGCGCGGCAGGTCCGCCAACAGGGTCCGAGGCAGCGCGAATCCCTCGAAGAGCGCGTGTGTGAATGGATTGTGGGACTTTTCAGCAGATACCCGGTAACGCATCGCACCATCGCTGGCGCTGAAGCTCAGGTCCACGCTGGTCGCGTTGGCGCTGTCCAGCCGGGCCTGGCTCAACAGACGGAACAACGACCAAGGCCCCCGATACGCAAGCGTGCTGCTGGTGCCGTTGCTGCGCACCAATGTGACGCGGCTTTCCGTGTTGGCGCCCAAGCTGTTGGGCCAGATCAGCACGACGCTGTTGGCCGCCCCATGGCTGTAGGAGATCAACTGGCCCTCCACGCTCAGAACGCTGCTTCGCCGCGTTGCCGCCAGTCCCAAGGGCTCCACGCTGAACTGAACGCTCAACGCCCCCCGGCTATTGAAAAACGCATCCTGGATCCGGTTTGCGGCTTCCAGCTGTTCAAGGACGTCCATGCGCACCAGATAGCCTCCGTGCCGCTCGGAATGCAACGCCTCGAGGTTGTCTTCCAGAAACAGCTTCAGGTATTGCTCCTTGAATTGGGCCAGCCGTCCTTGCGGCCCAAACATGGCGGTGAAATCCTCGAGCGACGCGTCGGTCCGGCCCGCCGGATTGAACGGATAGCGGTTGGCCAAACGTTCGTCGTAAAAGCGATAGACCTCGGTATTCCAGCGCCGTTCCAGCTCTTTGAGCGCCTCGATCACGAGAACCTGCGACGATTCATCCGCCAGCTTTTTCACCTGCCGGTTGAGCGGCTCCGGCATACCCGCGGCAATGCGCTGAAGGTTGCCGATGGGATCCTCGCCCTTCAGCGTGAATCGCTCCAGCACCACGCTGAGGGCCGCCTTGCCCGGGTCCGGGCTGTCCTGCACGCTCTTCACAACGTCATGGACCCGAGCCACGGCAGCGATGCTCTCGTCCAGATACGAAGGTTTAAGTTCCGTTGCGCGCAGCACATCGGTCAATGGACGGAAGGGACGCGCGATGGCGGCAATCTGCTGGTCCTTGGCCACGCGGGCGGGAGTTGCCCCCTCGGCATCCGGCTTGTCCTGCGGTATGCGCGCATCCAAAGGATGCAGGCTGGTGTTGTCGCGTACCGTCTCCACCAGCCGCCGCAAGGGGGCTGCAGGGCTGATGACGCTGCCCAGCACGCTCACCGCCTGGGCAATGTCGTCAAAGTCAGCCACTTCCAGACGATTCAAGCTGCGCTGCCACGTGTCGATGTAGTCGCGGTTGTAGATCGCGCGAACCCGGATGGCGAGCGCCTGTTTGTCGGCTTCGGAATACTCGATGCGCGCGCGCTCGCCCAACGTCCATTGATCGATGAGCGCCAGGTCGGTGAAGTCCTCGCTGCGCGGCTCAAAGTACCTCTGGTAACCGCGCGCGGTAAGCAGGGCGGCGATTCGCGTATCCGGACCGGCGGCGTTGCCGGCGTCCGCGGTCCGGTAAACGATGTCGAAAGCGGGACCGACCTCATTGCGCAGGTCCAGCGGCGATTGCAAGGCCTTGCCGGCCTGCTCACGCATGCTCATGTATACGCGCTGAGGCATGGGGACCTGCCGCAGCCGGGCCTGGATCTGCGCCACGCGGTCGCGATGCGCCGGCAGATCGGTGCGGGCGTACTTCATGGCATAGGCCAGATGGCGCATCAGCCCGTTCTGCACATCCCCGTCGCCCGGAAACGCCGCCTGCCATCGTGTGCTCATCCAATCCTGCACGACGGGCGCGCGGCGATTGTCGATATCCTCGATCATCCGGTAAACGCGCAGCGCCGCCAACTGCTCGTCGCTGCCGGCCGGCGCCGCATTGACGGCTTGCATTATCCCCCCGGCCAGTTCGGGCAGAAACCGCCGCGACAGCAGCTGCAGGTACGCTTCATCCACCTTAGGGCCGATCTTGCGGCCTTGGTACAGCCCCAGGTCCGACACCACCGGCCATGCTTCGCGATAGTCGCCAAACACCGAAACCGCGCTACGGATCTGGTCCAGCGGCGCCAGCAAGTTTCGGCCCGTCGGATCAGCGCTGCCATCAATCTGGAAAGCACTGAAGTCCCGGCTGCGCTCCAGCACCCGCGTCGCAAGCTCGCGATTGATGTCGTAGTAGCGATACCAGCCACCGATCAACACAAGGCTGCCCAGCGCCGCCACGGCGAATCCCAACCGCAAAACGCGACGCTTGGCGGCCAGCACCTTCAGGTTGTCGCCAGCCAGACCTGCTTCGGGATAGATGATGCGCTGGAAGACCCGCTGCGCAAAATAGACCACGGAGTGGCCGGCCGGTTGGGTGTCCGCCAGCGGTTCTGCCAGTCCATATGATTGCGACGCAGCATTGATGAAGGCGTTGCAGAGCAATCCTTGCTGATAGACGGAAGAAAAGTACACACCACGCGGCAGCGCCGGCGTCGTGTAGCGATCGCTGCCCAGCACCTCTGCCAGAAAGCCCAGCAGCACGGGGCGCATGCCGGCCAGTTGGCCGACAAGTGAAAACAGCGCTTCCCGGGTTTCCAATGCGTTGGCATCCGCCAGCGCGTCGAACACGCGTTCGTTCAACCGGGCGATGAAGCCGTCATAGCGGCTAGCCAGTTCCTCGAGCCATGCGTCGTACTGCTTCACGGAATCAAGCGTGAACGTGAACCCGAAGATCTCTTCGCGCACCGCGCGCGGCAGGCGTGAGAAAAACGGCTCGAATCCAGCCAACAGATCGAACTTGCTCAACACCACATACAGCGGCGGGCGCGTACCCAGGTGCCGGCTCAGTTCGCTCAGGCGCGTTCGCAAAAGGATCGCCAGCGCCTTGCGGTCGCTCGCCTTCTGGTTCAGCAATGTCACCAGATCGACCATCAGCACCACGCCATTGAGCGGCCGCCGGCTGCGGTTGCGGCCAAGCCAGTCGATAAGGCCTTCCCACAGGCGCCCGTGCAGGCCGGCGGGCCAGTGCTTGCCAGGCTTGGCGGCACCGTCGGCGCGGGCGTCCTGGCCCAATTCCCCGTTTGCAGGGGCCTCCTCGTCTGCCGTTTCGATCTGGCTGATCAGCTCCCCAGGCGGGTCGATCAACACTGCCTCGCCGCCCATCCACCAATCGATGCCATAGGCCAGGTCCGGATCTGCCGGCGCGCGCACGCTGCCCGACTTGATCTCCCCCGTCAGCGAAAATCGCTGACCCGACCGGTTGATGAAGCTGGTCTTGCCCGAGTTCTGTTGTCCCAGAACCAGATACCAGGGCAGCGCGTACAGGGCATTGCGGCCGTCCAGATTGGCCCGCAAGGCAGCAAGACTCGCGTCGAGCGCACGCTCCTGCGCCTGGACGAACCGCAATGCCGGGTCCTCCTGTCGTTGCCCCGCCTGCTCGCGTTCGGTCTCCAGCCGACGGTTGCGTCGGCGCAACGCGGCCAGCCAAACGATCAGCGGCAACATCAGGACCGCGAGCATGGCCAGCAGTCTGGCCGGCGCCTCGTCCAGCGGACGGCGGCCGTTCCAGCTTAGCGAGGGGCCAAGCCACCAGATTCCGATCAACACGAACAGCACGCCCAACAGCACCAGCACCGGCATCGCACTCTTGAACTGGCGCAGCACCGGCCCGCCAAATCGCTTGAAATACGCCCAGATTCTCGACATCGCGTTTCCTTCTAAAACCCAGCTTTAACGTTGTGGTTCTTCCGCGCCCGATCGGGCCGGCACGTATTGGCTCAGTGGGCCGAACAGCTCCGGCTCCCACTGACTGGCAGGCGTGTCCTGCATGAGCCGTCCGACGCCCGCATACAGGTCTTGCGCAAGCCATGACAGCCCGCGCACGGCAAGCATCTCCGCCGCGATGACGCGGGCGTGCCCCCGCTGTCTCGGCGTGGCGTCCTCGCCCTGTAATTCCTGCAGGCGCCGCAAAACGGCTTCCACGCCATCGCTTGCAAGCTGTGCCGACAATTCCTCTCGCAAGACGCGGAACTCCAACGTGGCAGGCTGCGCGGCGATTTCCGCATCTGCGCCGCTCAGCCAACCCAGCGTCTCGGCGTCCACGAAAGGGCGGCCATCGTTGAACTGCAAGTCGACCAAAACCGGAATGCGGCGCACGAATCGCTCGGTCGACGAACGGATCGCCGACGCCACTTCCTTCATTTCCAACCGCCGCGCGATGCTGGCGGCCAGAAAGCTCCCGCGGATCCAATACGGCGACGCCACCACGCTTTTCTCGACACGCTGGAGCAGCGCCGGCGTGACCGTGTTGGCGGTCAGTGCCTCGCCATACCCGTGTGCAATGTCGTTGGGCACCGCCATCAGTTCCGTGCGCATCTCCTTTCGCACGGGCGGCGCCGCGTGCAGATGCGCCCACAACGCAAAGCGGCGAAGCTGATAGCCGGCCGGATCGTAAGCATCTTGCTGATTGATGAAGTCGGCCACGCTCAACAAAGAGCGCCGGCTCTCGCGTTCGTCTCCCTGCTTCAACGCCTCGCCGGGCACGTTGAAGAAGGCCTCGCTGATGGCCTGGCCGCCTTGCTGCCCCAAGGCGGGCACGGCGGCGGCCGGCTCCGGATACCGCAGCTGCTCCACGCGTCGGGCGAATTGCGCTTCCAACCGCGTCAGCATGGCAACGTCCAGCTTTGCCGCAGCCGCCTGCGCCTGCAGCGCATCAAGCGCCTTGGAGGCAAACTCCTGGTGTTGCCGGGCGTCGTCCTGCGCTCGCAAGCCCCCCAACGCCGCGCCCAGCCGCTCGACCTGCAACGCGACGAACCGGCGCTTGCCCAGGAATCCGGTCGGGCCGGGCTTGGGAAAGCCTGCCTCCCAATAGCGCTCGACCATGCCGGCCAGTACATGGGCAGCCTCAGCCCAAGTTCGCCAGGAACCGGCCCGCAATCGGGCCGCGATCAGATGCCCTGCCACGCGAAAGTGCTTGCACTGCGACGCCAGATACTGGCGCGACGCCTCGTCGACATAAGCCCAGTCCAGCCGCGGCTCATGCAGGCCGCCCAGCTTGACCATCTCATGGTCGATGCCTTGGAACGTCTCATCTTCCTCATCGAAGCAGCCAGCCGGACTGGCGGCATCCAGCGGCGCAAGCAACGCTTCCAGGTCCAGCGCGGGGTAGTCGATCACCAATGACATGCCTCCCGTTGCTGCGCGATCAGCCCGGTCAACCCAGCCGCGTCAAACATCAGTCCGTGAACGACGGCGTAATCGCTCTCGACGCGCAGCCGGCCACCCGTGACAAACTGGCGCAGCAGGTCGATGGCCACGAGTCCCCGCCCGGCGTCGACCACGTTGCCCGGCTCGATTACCTGCCACGTCCGAGACGCCGACAATGGCCGTTCGTCGATAAACAGCCGAATGCGGATCTGGTTGCGATCCGCAGGTGCTGGCAAGAGCAGTTGAAGCCGCGAGATATTGGCGATGCAACTGAGGGCGAGATAGACGGAGTCGGCCGCGCCGTCAAGCGCTGGCGCCGAGATGAAGATCTGCGTCTGCCCGGGCGTGGCATCTTCCTGGCGAGAAACAAGAAACGTGTTGTCGCCCTCGCTTCGCTGCGCCTCGTTCCGGCGGATCAGGTCAACCAGGGCGGACGGGCGCGGCACGACGGATGTCGCTGCGGGAACGACTATGGAGGGCGAATCAACTGCCGGCATTGGCTCTGGCAGCGTGCCGGCGATGCGATCAAAGCACGCGAGCCGCTGCAGCCCTGACACGATCGCCGTGCAATCGCTCGTGGAAGGAATGGGCGGCGTCTCCGCATGGCAAGTCGCAGCCGCCAGCATCAGAAGGCAAAAGGTGTTCGGAGATTTCATCGGGAAGAGTCCTCGCGGTCCAGGTTCCAGGCCTGGCATCGGCGTGCCAGCGTGCGCTTGGGAATGCCCAGGCTCTGCGCCGCCCGGCTGCGCGAACCTTGCAGTGATTGCAGGCGTGCGGTGACGAGCAGGCGTTCGAAGGTATGAACCGCATGCGGCAAGTTGTCGGTGTGAAGCAGGCCATGCAGATGGCGATGCACCTGATCGGCGCATTCGAGGGCGTTGCCGCCAGCCTCCGGTTGATGCAGGTGCTGCAGGCCGATCGCCGCGCCGGCGCCGGCCCGCTCGGCGGCAACCAGCAACATGCTGCGCAGTTCTCGCACGTTGCCGGGAAAGGGATGGCTCTCCAGGAACGCCAGCGCGCGTGCCTCCAGCTCCTGCACATGGGTGCGTTGCTCGCGGTTGTGCCTGAGGATCATGTGCGACGCCAGCGCGGCAATGTCGTCTGGCCGGTCGCGCAGCGCGGGCAGATGAAGCGTCTGCTGGCGAATCCGAAAATAAAGGTCTTCGCGGAATCGTCCCTCCTGGATCAACTGCGCCAGGGGCTGATGCGTCGCGCAGATCAGCCGAAAGTCCGAGGCGTGCTCCCGATCGCCTCCAAGGGGCCGATACTTCTTTTCGTTGAGCAACCGTAGCAAGGCGGCCTGCAGGGCAAGCGGCATGTCGCCGATCTCATCCAGGAACAGCGTCCCGCCATCGGCCTGCGCCACCAACCCTGCGCGCGCGTGCGTCGCGCCGGTGAAGGCCCCGCGCACATTGCCGAACAGCTCGGCCTCGATCAGGTCCTTGGGAATCGCGGCGCAATTCACCGGCACGAACTTTCCTCCGCGCGGTGACGCCTGATGGATCAACCAGGCGGCGTGGTCCTTGCCCGTTCCCGTTTCACCCGTCAACAGCACGGCGAGCGTGGAGTCGGCAAAGCGCAGGATGTCCTCCCGAACCTGCCTGGCCGCAGGGCTGACGCCGATGAATTCCGCTGCCAGCAAGCGCGCCGTGCGAACGCCGCGGCGCTCCTCCTGCGGCTGGCGCAAGCTGTTCTGGTAGCGCGCGTTTTCGGACGCGCTCATCTGCGCACACAGGCGCGCCGCCAGAAGCTCATGGGTCTGCAGCAACAATTGCCACAGCGGATCGGCACGCCAGGTCTGCAGGCGGCGCGCATCGCCAGCCAATACCAGCACGGAGGCGACATGCTGGCGACTGTCGCGCTGCGGCAGCGCAAGCAACGCGCTTTGCGGTCCCAAGCACTGCGTCAGGCGTTCAAATCCGGCGCCCACCGCGACCAGCGCCGACAGGCGCTCCACAAAACATGGCTGGCCCGCCGTCAGGCTATAGACGACCGGATCGTCCAGCGCCTCAAGGTCTATCGCCGGAAACGGTTCTGTTTCCGGGGGGACGCTGGCGAGTGGCAGCAACTGATCTCCCGCCGCATCGCGCACGTACACACAGGCGGCGCGCAAACTTGCGAATCGGGTGAGAGCGGACAGGAAAACAACCGCCAGCGCCCGCGGATTGGGGGCCATGGCCAGATTCCTGGCGATCTCGGCCACGTCATGCGCGTTCATCGCCGCGCCTCAGTCCAGACTGGCCGTGAAAGCGCTGCATTGCCACTGCAATCTCGCGTTGCCAAACGGCGCGCCGGTCGCCAGGCGCTGCAAGACCGCCAGGGACAACGGCGGGAGCAGTTCGCCGTCAATGTTCGCGTCCAGCAATCGGGCGCCGTTCGCGTGGCGGTTGCAGCGCCGCCGCAACTCAGCCCGTGCCTCTATATCGATGTCCAGCACGGCGTCATAGCGCGTGCGGAATTGGGCTTGAAGCCGCGCCAACCGTGCATCGACAATCTCTCCCAGCACGGCTTCGTCCAGGTAGCGGTACGGAACGACCTGCATGCGGGCAAGCAGCGCGGGCTTGAAAAAGGCCAACAGCCGCTGGCGCAGCGCTTCGTCAGTCAAATCCGCCAGCTCACCGCCCTGCTCGTCGAAGCCTAGATTCGACGTCAGGATGAACAGCACGTTCCTGCAGTCGATCTGTCTCCTTTCCCCATCGGCTAGCTCGCCCTTGTCGAAAGCCTGGTAGAAAATGTTCAGCACTTCGGGATGGGCCTTCTCCACCTCGTCCAACAGCACCACGGCGTACGGTTGCCGGCGGATCGCTTCGGTCAGCACACCGCCTTCACCGTAGCCGACATAGCCCGGCGGTGCGCCCAGCAGGCGGGACACGGTGTGCTTTTCCTGAAATTCGGACATGTTGATGACGGTGAGGAAATGCTTGCCGCCGAACAGCACCTCAGCCAGCACGAGCGCCGTCTCGGTCTTGCCGACACCGCTGGGACCGGCAAGCAGAAAAGCGCCCAGCGGGGTGCCGGGTCGTCGCAGATCCGCCATCGCGGTGAGCAAGTGCCTGTGCACGCGGTCTATCGCCGCTTCCTGGCCCTTGACGCGCTCGCGAAGCAACATCGGCAGTTGCGCCAGACGTTCCGTCTGGCTGCTGTCCAGAGTGGTCACCGGAATTCCGGTCCAGTCCGCAATGACTTGCGCGATCTGCTCCCGTCCAACATCCGCATGCAGCAGCGCGCCGCCGCGCTGCAATTCGGCCAGCTCGGCGACCGCCGAGGCGAGGTCCGCATCCTCTTGGACGGACGCGCTTTCGCCTTGGCCGCTTCTCAAGGCCAGAATATCGTCGACCAGTTGCCTTTGGCTTGTCCAGGACGCCTGAACGTGTCCGGCCCGCCGCTGCTCGTCGCCTGACATTTCCTCCAAGGCCGCCAATCGTGCAGGATTGGCTTTTTTCCCTGCCCGCGCGTCGCGCCGCAGCAAGGCTGACTCCGCCTCGATCTGAGTCTGCTCCTGCATCAGATTTGCCAGTTTGCGAGGTGGCTCGGCCAACGCGGTGGCCACGCGAGCGCAGGCCGTGTCCAGGACGTCGATTGCCTTGTCAGGCAATTGACGTCCCGACAGATAGCGCGCCGACAATGCGACTGCTGCCTGCAGGGCGTCATCGCCGATATAGACGCCGTGCGCCTCCTCATAGGTCTGGCGCAGGCCGCGCAGGATGTGAACGGCGCTTTCGGCGCTGGGTTCGTTTACCTTGACCAGTTGGAAGCGGCGCGCAAGGGCCGGGTCCCTCTCGAAGTATTTCTTATATTCCGACCACGTCGTGGCGGCGATGGTGCGCAGTTCGCCGCGCGCCAGCGCGGGCTTGAGGAGATTGGCTGCATCACCACTTCCTGCTGCATTACCGGCGCCGATCAGCGTGTGCGCTTCGTCGATGAACAGAATGACCGGCCGCGCCGACGACCTGACTTCGTCAATGACCGCCTTCAGCCGCTTTTCGAATTCACCCTTGACGGACGCACCGGCCTGCAGCGCGCCCAAGTCCAACACCCAGATCGCAACCTGTTGCAGCGCTTCGGGCACGCGCCCCTCGGCGATGCGTAGCGCCAGCCCCTCGATGACGGCACTTTTCCCGACCCCGGCGTCTCCCACCACGATGGGATTGTTTTTCCGGCGGCGCGACAGAATGTCGATCACCAGGTCGATCTCCGCGTCGCGGCAAAGCACCGGATCTATGCGTCCCTCGCGCGCCTGAGCAGTGAGGTCATGGCCGAACCGGCCCAGCGCGCTGTCGTCACTGTTTGGGGCGAGCAGCGATGCCGCCGCGCCGACCTGGGCGGGTGTTTCCGACGAATCCGCCAGCACCACGCCGAAATTCTTGCGCAGCGCTTCGCGATTGACGCTCTCGAAGTACGAGACCGCCGCCAGGGGCAGATACCGCGGCGCATTGAGCAGGGCCGCAAGGAGCAGGCTGCCTCCCCGAATCTCCGTCTGCCCCAACTCCAACGATCCGAGCAGCCAGGCTTCCTGAAGCAACTCGATCAGCAGCGGAGAAAAGGTTGGGTATTGCTCCGTGCTCTCGGCCTGATACGACGCGCGCCCGGACATGACGGCGCGCGCCCCATCCACGTCCAGCGCGACGTGCCGCAATAACAACCTGACGTCGCCCAGCGGCTGGTCCAGGAGCTTGGACATCACCAGTGCAACAGTCACCTCGGCGCCTCGCTGGCTGATGCACAAGCTGGCGGCTTCTTCCAGAGCCTGACGGCAGGCAGGGTTCAAGCGCTGAATAACTGCGGGCAAATCAATTCTGATCATGGATCGCACTCGGCCGACTCGATGTCGTTATTTATCTTCAAGGCCCAAACACACTCCGCAAATGCAGCCATTAATAACGGAGATTATCTGAAACCCACAAAAATACGCGGCAAGAATATGCGAGGAACAACAAATTAAACAAGCATTTATTTTTCGAATTCTTATTATTCTGCGAACTCGATAACCCCCTTAGGATCACCGAAATCAGTATTTCAAAAACCAAACTGATTAATTACAAAACACCAACCGTCACCGCCCGGCTTAATCAGGGCCTTCCAAATCCGTTGCTTCCGCGTTAATAACCAGGAACTTTCATGGCTACAAAATCGGCTTCCGTCGCCCCACAAGAACGTATCAACATCAAATACGTGCCCGCGACGGGTGATCAGCAGACAGAAATGGAATTGCCCCTCAAGCTGCTCGTCACGGGCGATTTCAAGGGACATGGGGAAGAAGCCGCGCTGGAAGACCGCCCGCTGGTCCGCGTCGACAAGGACAACTTCGACGAGGTGATGGCGGGCGCCGGACTGTAACTGGCCATGCAGGTGCCCACTCGACTCGGCGATGGCCAAGAGGACGACACCCTGAGCGTGGGCCTGCAATTCAAGGGCATCCAGGATTTCACGCCGGATGCCATCGCCCGGCAGGTGCCCGAACTGAACAAGCTGCTGGAGCTCAGAGAGGCGCTCGTGGCGCTCAAGGGGCCACTGGGCAACGTGCCCGCGTTCCGCAAGCAATTGCAATCGCTGCTGGCCGACGACAAGGCGCGCAGCGCATTGGCCAAGGAACTGGACCTCGTGCTGGACACGTCCGCATCCTGATCCCCCACCCATCACCTACTGCCCACAGGTTTACAAGGACAAGCGCATGAAGGCTCAAGCCAGCGTTGCACCGGAAACGAAACAAAGCCAGGGACTGCTCGAGCAGATCATGGCGCAGACCCGAATCGAACCCACGCACGAGGGTTATGCCGTCGCTGAACGGGGGGTCGCGGCATTCATCGGCGAAATTCTAAAAAGCGATGAACGCGAGCAGCAGGTAAATAAACAGCTCGTCGACCAGATGATTGCGGAAATCGATCGAAAAATCGGTCATCAAATGGATGCGATTCTGCATCACAAGCCGCTGCAGGAACTCGAATCCGCCTGGCGTGGACTCAAACTGCTGGTGGACAGGACGGATTTTCGGGAAAACATCAAGATCGAAATCCTGCACGTCACCAAGGACGAATTGCTCGACGATTTTGAAGGCTGCGGCGACATCACGCGCAGTGGTTTGTATAAGCACGTGTATACCGCCGAATATGGGCAGTTCGGCGGCGAGCCGATTGCCAGCATTGTGGGCAACTACACGTTTGGCCCCTCGGCGCCCGACATCAAGCTGCTTAGCTATGTCGCCTCGGTTGGCGCAATGGCCCACGCGCCGTTCCTCGCCGCGGCCGGCGCCGAGTTCCTGAACCTCAAGAGTTTCCAGGATCTGCCCAATCTGAAGGAAGTGAAGGACATTTTCGAAGGTCCGCGCTTTGCGAAATGGCGCGGCCTGCGCGAATCCGAAGACGCCCGCTATCTTGGACTGACCATGCCGCGCTTCTTGCTGCGCCAGCCCTACGATCCCCTTGAAAACCCCACCCGCAGCTTCGTGTACCGCGAGACGATCGCAGGCGACCATGACAACTATCTGTGGGGCAACACGTCCTACCTGCTCGCCAGCCGTATCACCGAGAGCTTTGCCAAGTATCGCTGGTGCCCGAACATCATCGGACCGCAATCCGGCGGCGCGGTCGACGACCTGCCGGTGCACCTGTACGAATCCCTGGGACAACTGCAAGCCAAGATTCCCACTGAAGTGCTGGTGTCCGACCGCAAGGAATTCGAGTTGGCCGAAGAGGGTTTCATCCCCCTGACGATGCGCAAGGACAGCGACAACGCCGCCTTCTTCTCCGCCAACTCGGTGCAAAAGCCCAAACGCTTTCAAAAGACGCCCGAAGGCCAGGAGGCACAGACCAACTACAAGCTGGGCACGCAGCTGCCGTACATGTTCATCATCAACCGCCTGGCGCACTACATCAAGGTCCTCCAGCGCGAGCAGATCGGCAGCTGGAAGGAGCGGCAAGATCTGGAACGTGAGCTCAATGGCTGGCTCAAGCAGTACATCGCGGACCAGGAAAGCCCGTCTTCCGATGTGCGCAGCCGCCGTCCGCTGCGCGCGGCCAAAGTCCAGGTGCAGGACGTTGCCGGCAACCCGGGCTGGTACCAGGTTTCGCTGGCCGTGCGCCCGCATTTCAAGTACATGGGCGCCAACTTCGAGTTGTCGCTCGTGGGCCGCCTGGACAAGGAATAACGCGGCATGCCCAGAACAACCGGGCAGGCGAGCCTGTTCGAGCGGCTGACTCCGGACGCGCCGCCGCGGCGCGTCCGGTCACGCCAGGATGCCGCAGCGGCGCGCATCCTGGCGATCAAGCGTCATCTCGAGCTGATCCTCAACAGCCGTCAGGGGTGTTCGCTGAGCACGCCCGGCCTGGGTCTGCGCGACTTCAATGACGCCGCCATCGGCAGCGCCGACCTGCTGCTCCGCGTCAGCCAGGACATCCGCCAGTCGGTGGCCAAGTTCGAACCTCGGGTCCGCGTGCTGGCGGTTCGCGCCCGCCCCGATGCCTCGCGTCCGCTTGACCTGACTTTCCGGCTGGACTGCCTGGTTCCCCTTGCCAACGCCGCCGAACAGGTCGAGATTGACCTCATCATCCACCGCCCGGATCGACTCGCGCGAATCGTATAGCCATCGCCCAAGGAGGCGCATCGAACATGCCGTTGCGGGGAAAATTCCGCGAAGAAATGGATTACCTGCGCAGGCTCGGCCGCGAGTTTGCACGCGACAATCCGCAGCTATCGCAGTTTCTGGGCGACGAAGCGGCCGACCCCGATGTGGAGCGGCTGCTGGAAGGCTTTGCGTTCCTGACGGCCAAGCTAAGGCTCAAGATCGAAGACGACCTTCCCGAGCTGACCCATTCGCTCCTGCAACTCTTGTGGCCGAATTACCTGCGCCCCCTGCCCAGCGTGACCATCATGCGGTTCGACCCGGTAGATCGCGCCATCACGACGCGGCAGGTGATACCAAAGGGTACGCAGATCCTGTCTCACCCCGTCGAGGGAATCCGTTGCGAGTTTCGCACCTGCGCGGACGTCACGATCTATCCGCTACGTATCCAGGAAGTCAGCGATGCGCACTCGCGCGAGAAGTCCATCATGCGTGTGGACCTTGCACCGATGGCGGGAAATTCGCTGGACAGCTTCGACTGCGATCAGCTCGACTTTCACCTGAGCGGTGACGACACCACAGCACTGACGCTGTACTTGTGGCTATCCCGGTACTTGAGCGAGATACGGGTGGAATGCGGGGGACAAACGCGCCAGCTGTCGCCGCGCCAGGTGAGCTTTCCCGGATTCTCTCCCGAAGAAGCGTTGCTTCCCTATCCGAAGAACGTGTTCGACGGCTATCGGATCCTCCAGGAATACTTCATCTTCCCCCGCCGCTTTCAGTTCTTCAGCCTGACGGCCTTACGTTCACTCTGGCCGGCGGACAGCCACGGCAACGTCCGCGTGGAGTTCCATTTCTCGCGCCCCATGCCCGCCGACATCCGGCTGCGCAACAACGACCTGATGCTGTACTGCACGCCCGCAGTGAATCTGTTCGAGCACGATGCAGAGCCCATCAATCTGAATGGCCGTCAGGCAGCGCAACGGATTCTGCCGGGGGGACAACGCCAGGACGCTTACGAAATCTTCAGCATCGACAAGGTGAGCGGCTGGCACCGCAAGGCGGATGGCCAGCGCGGAGAATTCCTGCGTACCTTCCATCCGTTTGAATCACTGCAGCACGAGATCGAACATGCGCAGGGCCGGTCGGCCCTCTACTACCGAACGCGGATCGAGAAGGAATTGGCCAGCGACGGCGTGCGGCATCGGATTTCGTTCATCCGAAGCGACGAGACCCATTACATCGATGAGGATGAAACCGTTTCGCTTGCGCTGACCTGCACCAACAAGGACCTGCCCCTATCCCTCGCGGTTGGTGACATCTGCCTGCAAACGCAAACCACGCCAACGTTCGCACGCTATGGCAACGTCACAAGGCCCACGCCGTCATATCGGCCGGTCCTGGACGGCGAACTGCAATGGACGCTGATTTCCAACCTGTCGCTCAATTACCTGTCTTTGCTGTCGACAGAGCCGCTGAAGGCGGTACTTCGCGGCTACGACTTCGCGGCGCTGCATGACATTCAGCGCGCCCGCGCCACGCGAAAGCGGCTGGACGGCATCGAAGGCGCGGTCACCACACCGACGGACCTGCTGATGAAGGGCCTTCCCATCCGCGGCCTCAAGACAAGCATCCGGCTGGATCCGCAGGCCTTCCTGTGCGAAGGCGACCTGTACCTGTTCGGCACGGTGCTCAGTCACTTCCTCGCCTTGTACGCGAGCATCAATTCCTTTCACCTGCTGGAAGCCACCAACACCGGCAACAACGAGCGCTACGAATGGCCCCTGCAGACCGGCAAACAACCGCTGATCTAGCTGACCATCTGCTGGCTGACGCGAAGAACTTTGATTTCTTCCGCCTGCTCGAGCAGTTGCACGGCTTGCACGGCGACAACCTGGAAGCCCCCGACAGCGCGGCGCCGGAGCGCCAGCGTGTGCGCCTTGGCAGCTCCGCAGGACTGGGATTTCCGGCGTCCGACGTCGAGTTGGCCGAACGCATGCCCGCGTCCGCCAGCAGCGACTACCGCGTGCAAGCCACTTTTTTCGGCCTGCAGGGACCGGATTCCCCCCTGCCCGGCTTTTATCTGGATCGGCTCGCTTACGAATACGGCCAAGGTATTGGCATCCGTCCGGCATTTCTGGACTTCTTCCATCACCGGCTGCTGACGCTGCTGCATCAGGCCTGGCGCAAGTATCGCTATTACGTGCGTTTCCAAAGGGAGGCGCAGGATCGGTTCTCGCGCTACGTTTTCGCCATGGTGGGATTGGGGGACTCGGAGCTACGCGGCGTGACCCCCATCGCCTGGAGCCGCCTGCTGAGTTATGCGGGCGCGATTGCGGGGCGCAGCCGTTCAGCGCAGGTGGTCGCGGGCATCATTGCGCACTGTTTCGACCTCAAGACGGTGCGCCTGCGGGAGTTCGAGCCGCGATACATGCACATCAACCCTGGCCAACGGCTAACGCTGGGAAGGCGCAACGGAACGTTGGGCGATTCCTTTGTGATCGGCGATCGTGTACGTACACGCTATAGCAAGTTCACCATCGTCATTTCCGACCTTGATCAAAGACGTTTTCGCGAGTTCCTGCCCAGCGGCGAGAATTTCGAACGCCTGCGCAAACTGATCGACTTCCTGCTGCGCGACCCGGCCGCTTATGACCTTGAACTCGGGTTGCGGCAGGAAGAGGTCCCGCCCTTCAACCTGGGACGCGCCAGCGGCGCGCATCTGGGTTGGACCAGCTTCGTGGCGCATACGGTCGTGCGCCGCGCCTCCCACGTCAGAATCAAGGCGCGCTTATGACAACCCCCCTCTCCGAGCGCGGCATCGTGCTCGTCGTCGCCAATCCCCAGGCGCTGCAGCATGGCAGCACGCCCCGGCATCGATTTGACTTGAACGGCGGCACCATAGGCAGCCACGGCGCAAGCTGGACCTTGGTGGACAAGGCGGGACGCGTGCTTGCGTTGCACTGCGAGATCCGCCACAGCGACGACGCATTCTGCGTGATAGACCGATCAGGATTCACTCGTGTCAACGATGCGCGCGACCCCTTGGGCGTGATGGTGGGCGCGCGCCTGAGCGACGCCGACGTCCTGCACATTGGGCCGTACAGGGTTACGGTGCACCTGGACGACGCGCTGCATGCGATGCCGGATGCTTCGCGCCATCTCGCCCAGTATGACGTGAGCGAGATCCTCAATGCGCATCGCGCCGCAATGGACGATTTGCCGGCCGACCGCTATCCGTTCGATCAGGCCCGCGGCACACACGGCGCGGATGCCGCCTTCCAGGCTTTGGCTGCCGCCCGCGATTCCCGCACCGACCTTGACCCGCTGCGCGCCCTGGACGCCGCGGAACAACCTTCGTTCGCCCCGCCCTCGCCACTGGATGCCGGCAATGCGCGGGGCGCAGCGCTTGCGCCCACCCAGCCGGACCTGGCCTCCACCCGTTACGTTGCGGTCGCCGGCTCGCCCAAGATCACTTCTGGAGACTTCAGCATGTCGCAGTCACGCGAACCCACTCTTACCGACCCCGGCAGGACGGCCCCGGCGGCGCCCTCCTTTGGCGATTCTGCGCAGGCGGCGCTGGCGCTGCTTCAGGGCATGGACGTGGCGCTCGATGACATGGACGCGCAGGCGGGCCGTGCACTGCTGGTCGAAGCCGGGCAGGCGCTCGGCGCGGCCATTCGAGGCATTGCTGCGCTGTACGACGCCACGGAGCCTCAAGAGTCGCGATTGGCGATGAACACGCTGACGCTGCAGCCCATCGAGGACAATCCGCTGCGCCTGGGCCAAGGCTATCCGGACACCGTGCGCGCCTTGTTCTCGCGAGAGCGCAGCGTCGTGCATCTGTCGCCCAAGGCCGCGGTCGAAGAGACGATGACGCAGTTCAAGGGGCATCAGGCCGCCATTATCAAGGGAATCGAAGCGGGGCTGGATGCCCTGCTGCAAGCGTTTTCTCCCGAGGTGCTGGTGAAACGCTTCCGCCGCTATGGAAATGAAGATTCCGCCCATGCGGGCTCGAACGACTGGGCATGGCGAATGTACACGCATTACTACGAAGAACTCCGCTCGGCACGCCAGCGCGGTTTCGAGAAACTGTTCTGGGAAGTTTTCGCGCAGTCTTACGAACGCGCCGTGCGTGCGGAGGCCCAATGAAACGTCCGATCCTGGCCGGGCTTGCAGTCAGCATGCTCGTCGGGTGCGGCACGGTGGGCGAGGTCCTGACCAAGACAGGGCAGATCCTGATGGACCCGTCGATACCAGTGGGCGCCCCGGACGATCAGCCCAGCCTGATCGGTCTGAGCCTGTACGCCGCCGACGACGTCAATCCAAATCCCGAGAGCGCCCACGTGCCGCAGCCTGCGGATTTGTCCGGCACCGCCCAGCCGGGAGGCGATGCGAGCGGCGATGCATTCGAAATCAGCTTGCGATCGGGCAACCGGCACGATTTGATCGGCGAGTTGCGGGCGCTGCTCGACGAACTCGAGGACACAGCGGCGTCGCCGCAATCGATGAGCCGTGTCGATCGCGGCTCATCCCGCGTCTCCCAAGCCCGTGTCGTCGTGGCCCTATCGCCGCTTCCCGCCAGGCTAGATGTATCGCCCCACTACCTGCCCAACCGCGGATTCGGCGCCCCAGCCGCGGCGGCCAGCCAGCACCTGACAAGCGCCCCCTCCCCCCTCGCGCTTGTGGATGAGGACATTGCCGACCCGCAGGCGCACGCGCCGGCGCGCGGTCTTGGGCAGTACAGCCAAGGACTGGATATCGCCGCTCTCCCGACCGCCACTCCATCGCGCAGCCTGGCCACGCCCATTGCGTTCAAGGTATTGCAACTCAAGGACGATTCGCTATTGTTGAACGCAGACCCGCTGCTATTGGCCAAGGACCTGGAAAAAGCGCTGGGGACCACCTTCGTGACGCAGGACGACTACGTTCTGCAGCCCGGGCAGTTCAAATACATCGACTTCGCCCGCATCCGCCCGGACACGCGATATGTCGCCATCGTGGCCGACTTCCACGCGCAGAACGGCGCTGTGTGGAAGCAGGCTTTCCGTCTGGAGCCAAAGGGACGCCGGTATGCCCTGCTGCTGACGCTGAGCGGCACGCGCGTCGCCATCACCGACGAAAGCCATCGTCCCTTGCAATCGAGTTCCAATCCATGACATCACGCAATCCCGTTATCTGGAGCGAGGGGCTTTTCGTCAAGCCTCAGCATTTTCAACAGCAGGCGCGCGCCGCCGAGCACCACGCCAATCAGCGCATCAGCGGGGTCAGCGAAAACCTGTATGGGTTCAGTGAACTGGAGTTGAACCAGGAATACCTGAGCTTTGGAAAGATTGCGATTGTGCGCGCGCGCGGCGTCATGCCCGACGGAAGCGTATTCGACATCCCCAACGATCAGCCTCCTCCGGTGCCGCTGCCCATCACCGACGCCTCGGCCGTAAACCAGACCGTGTACCTGACGTTGCCGCTGCGTTCCGATGGCGTGCTGGAGGTGCAATGGCCCGAGACCTACGCCAATGCCCGTTACGTGACGCGCAGCGAAGAGGTGCGTGACACGCACAGCCAGGAGGGCGATTACGTACCGATGAACCTGGCGGCCTTGAATCTGCAACTTGCGCTGGAGCGCGACGACCGCAGCGCGTTTACAGGCATTGCCTTATGCCGCCTGCTCGACCGCCGTCCGGATGGCAGCCTGCTGCTGGACGAATCGTTCTACCCCACGGGAATCTCGCTGAATGCGATTCCTCCGCTCAAGCGCTATCTCGGGGAGATCGCCGGTCTCATGCGTGAGCGCGCCAAGAACATCGCCGAACGCATCGGCTCTCCCGGCCAGGCCGGCGTCGCCGATGTGACCGATTTCAACCTGCTGCTGGTCCTCAATCGCCTGCATCCGCTGTTCCTGCATCTTTCCCGATTGCGCCGCGTCCATCCAGAGCAGCTGTACGTCGCTTTCAGCCAGGCTTGCGGCGAACTGGTCACCTTCACCGACGAGGGCCGAATTCCTCAGGAGTACCCGGCCTATCAGCACGACGATCCGCGCGCGTCGTTCCGCGTGCTGGAAGACACGTTGCGGCGTGCGCTGAGCACGGTGCTTCAACCCCGTGCGGTTTCGCTGCCCATCGAACGTCAACAATACGGCGTGCTGACCTGCGCCGTGCACGACCGGTGCCTGTATTCGGAAGCCGACTTCATCCTGGCGGTGCGCGCGCGCATGCCGCTGGACACGTTGCGGCAGCAATTCGTGCAGCAGGCCAAGGTGACGTCGATGGAGAGGCTGGGCGAACTGGTCAGCCTGCAGCTCCCGGGCATTCCGTTATTGCCTTTGCCCGTCGCGCCGCGCCACCTGCCGTTTCATGCGGGATTTACCTACTTTCAGTTTGATCGAAGCCACCCAAGCTGGCAGATGATGCGAGAGACGGCGGGGTTTGGTTTCCACATTGCCGGGGATTATCCGGAAATGGAATTGCAGTTCTGGGCGATCAGGAGCCAATGACATGAGCACAATCCAGAATATAAATGCCGAGCCGGAGGGATTTTTTCGAACAAGTCCCGTCGCGGCGATCGAGCAGAAAGGTCTGATCGCATTCGACACCATTGAAAATATCGATCGCGACCCCGATCTGAATTTCCAACTGCGGGGGCATGGCTATAACCCCTTGGTCGACGGCGCACTACCATTATTCGCGCTGGTCATCCGCCTTCGCAAACTGGCGACTTATGAAGGCGTGGAGCAACTTTATGGCGCCGTACGCGACCAGATCGCAGCGCTGGATGAGGAAATCCGCCAGCACGATTACGACAGCGCCACGCAACTGGCCTATCGGTATGCCTTGTGCAGTTTCATCGACGAAGCGGTCATGGGCACGCCCTGGGGCGCGCATTCACGGTGGGCCGAACGGTCACTGCTCAGCGTGAATCACAACGAAACCTGGGGCGGTGAAAAGTTCTTCACGGTTCTGTCGCGCATGATGATGGACCGCACCAAATACCGCGATGTCCTGGAATTCAAGTACCTGTGCCTGTGCCTAGGCTTCAAAGGCAAATACGGCATGCAACATAATCAGAACGAAGCGCTTCAGGGGATTATTTCCAAATTGCATCGCGAGCTCCGTGCAATGCGTGGCGAGACGCCCGAAGTGCTTACCGATGCGCAAGAGAATATCGTTTCTAGCCGCTATCGCGTTGGCCGGCTTTGGCCCTGGTGGACGCCGTGGGTGAGCGCGGTGGTGGTATTGACGGTCATTTACGGCGCATTCGCCGTCAGCCTGCACGGGACCAGCGATCTGGTGCTGCAAGCGTTGGACGAAATCCTGAAGAAGTAATGCGTGGTCGGGCAGAACGCCAGAAAAAACACTATCCTTCTGCCTCGCCTTCCATTTTTCCGCCCGCCCGGGCGTCCGCGGCGCGCAGCGTGTGCGCGTTTTCCGGACCCGCGGCCGTACCGATCTTGAGCCTGCCCCCTCCTTCTCCCCCGTTTATCGTCCTGGACGCCTGCGTCCTCATGTCTGGCATCCTGCGCCGGCTGTTGCTGCGGCTGGCCGAGGCCGGTGTGTTTCAGCCCGTGTGGACCGAGCGCATTGGCGAGGAATGGCGCCGCAACGCCTGCCGGATCTGGGATATTCCGCCCGAGGTGATGGCCGATTTCTGGGCGGACATGAACGCGCGGTTTCCGGCGGCCCTGGAATCCGACACGCAGGTCTATGAGGCGTCGCTGCGCTATAGCGACCCCAAGGATTTCCATGTGATCGCGGCCGGGCTGGCGCGGCGCGCGCGCTGCGGGCTGCCGCAGACGCCGACCGTCCAGGTGCTGACGTGGAATCTGAAGGACTTCAACCGTTCCGAGCTGCGCCGCCAGGGCCTGGACGTCTACAACCCGGACCGGATGCTGGTGCAGTGGTGGCACGCGGGGTCCGAAAACATGCAGGATGCGATCGCGCAGATTCCGGCGGACTATGTCGCGCTGGGCCGCGACCCGGAGCCGTTGACGGCAACCCTGCATCGGGAACGCCTGTACGGCCTGAAGAACCTGGTGGCCCGGCAATAAAAAAAGGGTCTGGCCGGCTTGCGCCGAACCAGACCCGGAGCCAACCGGATCCAGAAAAGTCAGTCGACCTCGACGAAGGCTTCGTCGCGCTTCTTGCGCAGCGCGGGCAATGCCACCAGCACCAGCAGGATCGCGGCAAGCGCGAGCAGCGTGGCCGACAGCGGGCGCGTGACAAAGGTGGAGAACTCGCCACGCGACAGGAGCAGCGCCCGGCGGAAGTTTTCTTCCATCATGGGCCCCAGCACCAGGCCAAGCAGCAGTGGCGCGCCTTCACACCCCAGCTTGCTCCACACGTAGCCGATGATGCCGAAGATGGCGAACATGAAGATGTCGAAGGCGTTGTAATTCAATGAATACACCCCGATCGTGCAGAAGACCAGGATCGCGGGAAACAGCATGCG
Source organism: Achromobacter sp. SLBN-14 (assembly GCF_006715415.1). Lineage (NCBI taxonomy): Bacteria > Pseudomonadati > Pseudomonadota > Betaproteobacteria > Burkholderiales > Alcaligenaceae > Achromobacter > Achromobacter sp. SLBN-14. Next base: position 1,184,653 of record NZ_VFNE01000001.1, read on the forward strand.
ATACGGCACGCGCAGCAGCTTGACCCAGATGCCGATCAGCGGCAGGTTCAGCACCACGAGCATCAGGTTGCCGATCCACATCGAGGCGATCAGCCCCCAGAACAGCTCGGGGTGGCTGGACATGACCTGCGGACCGGGCTGGATGTTGTGGATGGTCATCGCGCCGACCATCAGCGCCATCACGGCGTTGCCCGGGATGCCCAGGGTCAGCAGCGGGATGAACGAGGTCTGCGCGCCGGCGTTATTGGCCGATTCGGGACCGGCCAGACCGGCCGGGTGGCCCTTGCCGAAGCGTTCCGGCTCTTTCGAGAGCTTCTTTTCCAGCGTGTAGGACGCGAACGCCGACAGCACCGAACCGCCGCCCGGCAGGATGCCCAGGGCCGAGCCCAGCGCCGTGCCGCGCACGATGGCCGGCGCGGCCTCGCGGAATTCCTGGCGGTTGGGATACAGAGATCCCACCTTGTCGGTGATCTCGACCCGGTTTTCCTTCAGTTCCAGGTTGCTCATGATTTCCGACAGGCCGAACACGCCCATGGCCACGATGGCGAAGTCGATGCCGTCCTGCAGTTCGGGAATGCTGAAGTCGTAGCGCGCAACGCCCGAGTTCACGTCGGTGCCGACCATGCCCAGCAGCAACCCGAGCAGGATCATGCAGATGGCCTTGGGCAGCGAGCCCGACGCCAGCACCACGGCGCCGATCAGGCCCAGGGCCATCAGCGAGAAGTACTCGGCAGGCCCGAACGCAAAGGCCACTTCGGCCAGCGGCGGCGCAAAGGCGGCGATCAGCACGGTGGCGACGCTGCCCGCAAAGAACGAGCCGATGGCTGCCAGCGATAGCGCGGCCCCGGCCCGCCCGTTTCGGGCCATCTGGTGCCCGTCCAGCACGGTCACCACCGCCGAGGTCTCGCCCGGCAAGTTCACCAGAATGGCCGTGGTCGAGCCGCCATACTGCGTGCCGTAGTAGATGCCGGCCAGCATGATGAGGCCCGCGGTGGGCGGCAGCACGTAGGTGATGGGCAGCAGCATGGCGATGGTCGGCACGGGTCCGAGTCCCGGCAGCACCCCCACCAGCGTGCCCAGCAGGCAGCCGATGAATGCGTAGGTCAGGTTTTCGGGGGTGAATGCCACCGAAAAGCCCAGCATCAGGTTTTGAAGCAGTTCCATGTCCGGTACCTCAGTTGGTCAGCACGCTGGGCCACAGCGGAAAGATGAGACCCAGCCCGCGAATGAACGCGAGGTAGGAGAACGCCACGAGGAACAGGCCGTTGGCGACGGCGACCTTCCAGTTGAATTCGTGGCTGGCAACGCTGCTGATCAGGACGAGCAGGAATACCGAGAGATACAGCCCGAGATAGCGCAGGGAAAAGCCGTACAGGAACACGGACCCGACGACGAGAAAGAGGATGCGAAAGTCATAGCGGCCGATGGTCGTGGTTTCGGCGCGGGGGGACAAGGCGCTCATCAGCACCGTCGCGCCCATCAGCGCCAGCACGATGCCGAGCCAGAACGGAAAGTAGCCGGGGCCCATGCGCGCCGCGGTTCCCATGGAATACGTGGTCGCCTGCAAGGCGAAGCCTCCTCCCACCACGATGAACATCACGCCAGACCAGAAATCCTGTCTGTTTCTTATCAATCTGCTTTCTCCCTAATTCGTCGCAGCCAGCAAAAGACAGCCTCAACTGCGAACGTTTCTCTTTCGACGAAGCCGCTTCAACGGGCGGCAACGACATGAACGCGGGATGGTAAATCGTGGAACGACATAATCCATATCGGTATCAACCATGACTTCCCGGGGGATATCCCTAGAACACGGAATGGACGCCGGGCGGTCGAGGGCCGGTATGAATATGGTGATGCAATCCAGGAACATCGCCCGAAAAGACCGTTTTTCGGGGAAGTTAGCCCGACGCCAAAAAGTTCCATGAAAAATTCAACGCCCGAAGTCCTGAAATATGCAGATGCATTTTTTCGGGGTCAGAGGTGCGCGTGGGGCCAAGTCAGTCGCACCTAGGCCGCAAACCTATTCGGCCCTTCAGCCGGTCAATGCGTGGGCCTCGCCCATGAAAAATCGCTCCCGCCAAAAGTTCGGCGGGAGCGACAGTTTTCTGACAGGAAATTGAAAGCAACGGCGGCGTGTCGACGCCGCGCGGCGGATCAGTGGTCGTGGTTGCTGGCGGCGAATCCCGCCGCGTTCAGGATGTCGATCACTTCCTGGATGTGCTCGGGGCCTCGCGTCTGGAGGACAAAATCCACCTCGACATTGCGCACCGGCAGCGACGTGAACGCGCGCTGGTGATGCACTTCCGTGATGTTGGCTTGCGCGTCGGCAATGAGCTTGGTGGCGTGGGCCAGCGCGCCCGGCAGGTCGCGCAGGTCGACGCGGATGCGCGCCAGGCGTCCGGCGCGAACCATGCCGCGCTCGATCAATTCGCCCAGCATCAGCGGATCGATATTGCCGCCAGTGAGCACCAGCCCGATGCGTTTGCCCTTGTAGCGGTCGCTGCCCTCTTCCTGCGCGCGCAGCAAGGCGGCCAGGCCAGCGGCGCCGGCGCCTTCGACGACGGTCTTTTCAATTTCCAGCAGCACGACGATGGCATGCTCGATGTCCGCCTCGCTGACCAGCTCGATCCGGTCGACCAGCCGGCGCACGACGGGCAGCGTCAGATCGCCGGGCGATTTGACGGCGATGCCCTCGGCAATGGTGTACTGCCCCGGCGGCATGGTCGCGCCCTGGACGGCGGCGTACATGGCCGGAAAACGCTCGGTCTGCACGCCCACGATCTCGATGGCGGGGTTCACGGCCTTGGCGGCCGTGGAAATCCCGGAGATCAGCCCGCCGCCGCCGATGGCGATGACCAGGGTATCGAGCTCGGGCTGGTCTTCCAGCATTTCCAGCGCGACGGTGCCCTGCCCGGCCATGACGGCTTCGTCGTCATAGGGGTGGATCATGATGAGGCCGCGCTCCTGGGCCAGTTCGTAGCCGCGCGCCTTGGCGTCATCGAAGGAGTCGCCCGCCAGGACGACTTCGGCGCCGAAGCGCCGCGTATTGGCGACCTTCACGGTCGGGGTGAACCGCGGCATCACGATCACCGCCGGCACCCCCATGCGCTGCGCATGGTAGGCCACGCCCTGGGCGTGATTGCCCGCCGAGACCGCGATCACGCCCTTGGCGCGTTCGGCGTCCGATAGCGTGAGCATGCGGTTCAACGCGCCGCGCTCCTTGAAGGACGCGGTGAACTGCAGATTCTCGAACTTCAGCCAGATCTCGGCGCCGAAGATGTCGGACAGCGTGCGGGACAGGGTGAACGGGGTCTTGAGCACCTGCCCGCGCAGGTTCTCGCGGGCGGCCTGGATGGATGCGATATCGATCACGATGGAAATCCTGTTAACGCACAGGCAGGAAGTTGAAGAGCAACAGGCCCTGGGCGTAGTTGATGCCGATGCGCCGGGAGTTTTCGCCGAGCAGGTTGGCGATCAGGTCCAGCCGGCCGATGATGGCGCCGAACTCGCGCTCGAAGCTGAGATTCGTGGCGTTCGGGGAAATCTCATTGGCCAACAGCAGCAGTTCGCCCTGGTTGTTGCGGCGCGTGGCCAGCAGCCAGGCTGCAGCCTCGACGTTCCGAGCGGCATTGTAGACCCGCTGGCCATCCAGGGCGTCGGTGGCGTACAGGCGTGTCTTGCCGTTGTGCGCGGCGATGATGGTGTCGGCAAGGCCGTAGATGAAGGCGCCGACCCGGTCGCCCGGATAGTTGGGATCCAGCGCAACCGCCAGGATCTGGATGTCGCGCAGACCGGCCAGGTCGCCAGGAGGCACACGCACTTCGATGGAATGCTTGACGCGGTTGACCGCCGTGGCCAGGTCCGGCACGCCGGTCTTGCGCCATTCCCGGGGATTGCGGCGATACAGCTTGTCGAGCAGCGAATACAGGCTGGTCAGGTTGTCTCGCACCTCCAGCGTGACGGTGCGGTTGAAGTCCGTCTGCGCGAACTGGTCCGCCGTCATGTCCTCGCCCTTGGGGCCGCGCTGACCCGGCCCGGGGGGAGTCATGCAGCCCGTCAACAGCGCAGCCAGCAGCGCCGTGGTGACTGCGGTTATCGGCCACGCCGTCATGCCTTGCTCATCCGTCTGCCCCCTTAAATCAAGCGTGAAGCGCGCCGCATCGGGGCGGCGCGTCTCTCGCGCAAGACTTTACAGGAAGGCGGGCGAACTGGGGAGCCGCGGGCCGTCCCGCATGGCTGCCACGGCGCAGGCAAAAAAAAACGACGCCTTGCGGCGCCGTCTTTCAATCAGGAGGCTGCAGGCTTATTCAGCTTGCGGTTCCGATTGGGGAGCGGCTTCGGGAGCGGCAGCGGCTTGCTGCTGCTCGATGCCGCCGATCGCCTTGATGGACAGGCGCAGGCGGCCCTTGTCGTCGGCCTCGATGACCTTGACGCGGACTTGCTGGCCGACCTTCAGCACATCGTTGATGTTCGCGATGCGGTAGTTGGCGATTTCGGAGATGTGCAGCAGGCCGTCGCGGCCCGGCAGCACTTGCACGATGGCGCCGAAGTCCAGCAGACGCAGGACCGAGCCTTCGTAGATCTGGCCCACTTCGACGTCGGCGGTCAGCTCGACGATGCGGCGCTGGGCTTCCTTGGCCTGCGCTTCGTCGACGCTGGCGATCACGATCGTGCCGTCGTCGGAGATGTCGATCTGCGTGCCGGTTTCTTCGGTCAGCGCGCGGATGGTGGCGCCGCCCTTGCCGATCACGTCACGGATCTTCTCGGGGTTGATCTTGATGGTCAGCATGCGCGGCGCGAAAGCCGACAGCTCGCCGCGCGAACCGTCCAGGGCTTCCTTCATCTTGCCGAGGATGTGCAGACGGCCTTCACGGGCCTGGTCCAGCGCAACCTGCATGATTTCCTTGGTGATGCCCTGGATCTTGATGTCCATCTGCAGTGCGGTGACGCCGTTTTCGGTGCCCGCAACCTTGAAGTCCATGTCGCCCAGGTGATCTTCGTCGCCCAGGATGTCCGTCAGCACGGCAAACTTGCCGCCGTCCAGGATCAGGCCCATGGCCACGCCGGCCACGTGATCCTTGATGGGCACACCAGCGTCCATCATGGCGAGCGAGCCGCCGCAGACCGAGGCCATCGACGAGGAGCCGTTGGATTCGGTGATTTCCGACACGAGGCGGATCGTGTACTGGAAGTCTTCCGGAGCCGGCAGCAGCGGCACCAGCGAGCGCTTGGCCAGACGGCCGTGGCCGATTTCGCGGCGCTTGGGCACACCGATGCGGCCGGTTTCGCCGGTGGCGAACGGAGGCATGTTGTAGTGCATCATGAAGCGGTCACGGTACTCGCCCATGAGCGCGTCGATGATCTGTTCGTCTTGCTTGGTGCCCAGCGTGGCCACGACCAGCGCCTGGGTTTCGCCACGGGTGAACAGCGCGCTGCCGTGCGCGCGGGGCAGCACGCCCAGACGCACGCTGATCGGACGCACGGTGCGGGTGTCGCGGCCGTCGATACGCGGTTCGCCGTTCAGGATCTGGCCGCGGACGATGGCCGATTCCAGCGAGAACATGATGTTGTCGACCGTGACGGCGTCGGGAGCCGATTCGCCCTTTTCGGCGGCGGCGGCGGCCAGCTTGGCCGAAACCTCGGCCGACACTTCACGCAGCTTGGCCGTGCGAGCCTGCTTTTCGCGGATCTGGTAGGCGGCGTTCAGGCCTTCCTGGGCGGCGGCGGTGACCGCGGCGATCAGGGCCTCGTCCTTGGCGGGAGCTTGCCAATCCCAATCGGGTTTGCCGGCGTCCTTCACGAGCTCGTGAATGGCGTTGATGACGGTCTGCATTTGCTGGTGGCCATAGACCACGCCGCCCAACATGACTTCTTCGGACAGCTGGTCAGCTTCCGATTCGACCATCAGCACGGCGTTTTCGGTACCGGCGACAACCAGGTTCAGCTTGGAGGACTTCAGTTCCGATGCGGTCGGGTTGATGGTGTATTGACCATCGATGTAACCCACGCGCGCGGCGCCGATCGGGCCATTGAACGGGATGCCCGAGATGGCCAGCGCGGCCGAGGCGCCGATCATGGCTGCGATGTCGGGATCGATTTCAGGATTGACCGACAGCGTGTGCAGGACCACCTGGACTTCGTTGTAGAAGTCTTCGGGGAACAGCGGACGCAGCGGACGGTCGATCAGGCGCGACGTCAGCGTTTCCTTTTCGGAGGGCTTGCCTTCGCGCTTGAAGAACCCGCCCGGGATACGGCCGGCGGCGTAGGTCTTTTCGATGTAGTCGACGGTCAGCGGGAAGAACGTCTGACCCGGCTTGGCCTTCTTGGCAGCCACGACGGTGGCCAGGACGACGGTGTCCTCGATCGACACCACAACGGCGCCGGAGGCCTGGCGAGCGATCTCGCCAGTTTCCAGGACGACCGTATGCTGGCCGTACTGGAACGATTTAGTCACTTTGTTGAACATGACGATTATTCCTTACAAATGAAAAACCGTGGCCGCTGCGACATGCGTCGCACCGACCACGGTTGCGTCATGGGGAGCCAGCCCCGTCGATCACTTGCGCAGACCGAGTTTTTCGATCAGTGCGCGGTACGAATCGGGATTGCGGCCCTTGAGATAGTCGAGCAGCTTGCGGCGACGGCTGACCATACGCAGCAGACCGCGGCGCGAGTGATGATCCTTCATGTGTTCTTTGAAGTGACCGGTCAGCTCGTTGATACGGGCGGTGAGCAGAGCCACCTGAACTTCGGGGGAGCCGGTATCGCCCTGAGCGCGTTGGAATTGCGCAACGATATCGGATTTCTTGATGTCAGCTACAGACATTGATGACCTCTTCGGACATGCGACAGGGCCGAGGCGCCCTGACGTGGTTTGGAAAAAATTTGCGCGAGCCAGGCTTGAATTCGCTTTCTCACTGCTGCCATTGGCGGGATCGGGCAGGACCGGCAAATGAGGCGTGACGCCGTGTTGCGGGCACTGCGACAAGCCACCAGCGGCTGGCGCAAAGGATCTTGCAGAATCAATACATTTGATAAAGCTCGGCGATTATAGCTGATTCGCTAGAATTACCCCAGCAAGGAGACTGGACCCGGCCAATGGCCGGTCGAGGCGGCAACGCCCACCCACAGGAGAAGGACATGATCAGCCCATACCGAATGGTCCGCTTGGCCGCCGCATCGATCGCGCTGGCCGGTCTGGCCGCCTGCGCCAACATGACCGAGGTGCCGCCCGGCACCCCGCTGTCGCAAGTCCAGGCGCAATTTGGCGCGCCCAACTTCGAGTGTCCCCAGGCCAACGGCGGCCGGCGCGTGATCTGGACGCAGCAGCCGATGGGCCAGTATGCGTGGGGCGCCAACGTCGGTCCCGATGAACGGGTCGACCGGGTGATGCCGCTTCTGACCGACGCGCATTTCAAGGTGCTGGAGACGGGAGATTGGGGGCCGGATCGCGTGCGCTGCGAATTCGGACCTCCCGCGCGCATCGACCAGGCCGGGCTGGGCGAAAAGCGCGAAGTCGTCTGGTCGTACCGCTACAAGGAAAACGGCGTGTGGAATTCGCTGATGTACGTCTACATGAGCCGCGACGGCAGCAAAGTGACGCACTTTCATCCCGGGCCGGACCCCATGTACGACGACGACCGGTTCAACTGGTGGTAGATGACCCGACTGGGCTGTCTGCGCCCCGGACCTGAAGGCCCGCCAGAATGAAAAAACCCGCCGGTTTTGAATCGGCGGGTTTCTTTTTGGGTGCCCTCAGGAGGAATGGCCCCGGCGCTCCTGCTGCAGGCGGCGCACCTTGTTCCAGCGCCAGACCCACGTGACCCAGCCCGACAGGCCGTACAGCACGAACAGGCCGAACAGCACCACCGGAGGATCGCTGGACACGAACACGAACACCGCAACGACGAGCAGGATGCCCCAGAACGGCACGCTGCGGCCCAGGGCGAAGCTCTTGCCGCTGAAGAACGGCGCGTTCGACACCATGGTGATGCCCGCGTACATGGTGAGCGTGAACGCCACCCAGGCCATCAGGCTGTCATGGATGGGCAGCTTGTTGTCCACGGCCAGCCACACGAAACCGGCCACCAGCGCGGCCGCGGCCGGGCTGGGCAGGCCCTGGAAGTAGCGTTTGTCGACCACGGCGATGTTGGTGTTGAAGCGCGCCAGACGCAGCGCCGCCCCTGACACATATACGAAGGCCGCCAGCCAGCCCCAGCGGCCAAGATCGTTCAGGATCCATTCGTACATGACCAGCGCCGGCGCCACGCCGAACGACGTCATGTCGGACAGCGAGTCGTATTGCTCGCCGAATGCGGACTGGGTGTTGGTCAGACGGGCCACCCGGCCGTCCATGCCGTCCAGCACCATGGCGACAAAAATGGCGATGGCGGCGACTTCGAAGCGGTCGTTCATGGCCTGCACAACGGCATAGAACCCGGCAAACAAAGCGGCGGTGGTGAACGCGTTGGGGAGCAGGTAAATGCTCCGGTGGCGGTTCTCGGAATCGCGCATGGAAAAATTGGGCATGGTCTCAATAACTTACGACGGACTTTGAAAGGTTAACCTATCTGGCCCTGCTTGCGGGCTACAGCAAGGATCGTGCCCGGCCCAATTGGCGCCAGGGGCCGTAAATAAGCAGGAAAAGGCCAAAAAAAGCGGCATGCCCTTGCGAGGCATGCCGCTTCGATCCTGACCGGCGGGGCCCGAAAGCCCCGCCTGCCCGGGGATCAGTTCTTGGACTTGTCCACCAGCTTGTTGGCGGCGATCCAGGGCATCATGGCGCGCAGCTTGCCGCCCACTTGCTCGATCTGCGATTCCGCGTTGATGCGGCGGCGCGAGGTCAGCGTCGGGGCGCCGGCGGCGTTTTCCAGGATGAACTTCTTGGCGTATTCGCCGGTCTGGATGTCCGTCAGGCACTGGCGCATGGCCTTGCGGGTTTCGTCCGTGACGATCTTCGGACCCGTTTCGTATTCGCCGAATTCGGCGTTGTTCGAAATCGAGTAGTTCATGTTGGCGATGCCGCCTTCATAGATCAGGTCGACGATCAGCTTGAGCTCGTGCAGGCACTCGAAGTAGGCCATTTCGGGCGCGTAGCCGGCTTCCACCAGCGTGTCGAAACCGGCCTTGATCAGTTCGACGGTACCGCCGCACAGCACGGCCTGTTCGCCGAACAGGTCGGTTTCGGTTTCTTCGCGGAAGTTGGTTTCGATGATGCCGGCACGGCCGCCGCCGTTGGCGCTGGCGTACGACAGGGCCACGTCACGCGCGGCGCCCGACTTGTCCTGGTACACGGCCACCAGGTGGGGCACGCCGCCACCTTGCTTGTACGTGTTGCGCACCGTGTGGCCGGGGGCCTTCGGGGCGATCATGATGACGTCGATGTCTTCGCGCGGCACGACCTGGCCGTAGTGCACGTTGAATCCGTGGGCAAACGCCAGGGCGGCGCCCGCCTTGATGTTGGCGTGGACTTCGTTGTTGTAGACCGAAGCGATGTTCTCGTCGGGCAGCAGCATCATGACGATGTCGGCCGACTTGACGGCTTCGGCGACTTCCTTGACTTCCAGGCCGGCGTTGGCGGCCTTGTTCCACGAGGCGCCGCCCTTGCGCAGGCCGACGATGACCTTCACGCCCGACTCATGCAGGTTCAGCGCGTGCGCGTGGCCTTGCGAGCCGTAACCGATGATGGCGACGGTCTTGCCTTTGATGAGGGACAGATCGCAGTCTTTGTCGTAGAAAACTTTCATGTTGTGCTCCAGATTCCAGTATTTGGATATTCGTTTGATTCAGATGTAGGGTGAGGCAGGCCTGGAAGGCCGGTCAAATCTTCAAAATCCGTTCACCGCGTCCGATGCCGGACACGCCGGTGCGCACGGTTTCAAGGATGGCACTGCGGTCCAGGGCCTCGAGGAAGGCCTGTACTTTTTCCTGCACCCCGGTCAGTTCGATGGTGTAGGACTTGTCGGTGACGTCGATGATGCGGCCGCGGAAGATGTCCGCCATGCGCTTCATTTCCTCGCGTTCCTTGCCGACGGCGCGCACCTTAACGAGCATCAGCTCGCGCTCGATGTGGGCGCCTTCGGTCAGGTCCACCACCTTCACGACATCGACCAGGCGGTTCAAATGCTTGGTGATCTGTTCGATGACCTCGTCCGAACCGGTCGTGACGATGGTCATGCGCGACAGCGTGGAATCCTCGGTGGGCGCCACGGTCAGGGTTTCGATGTTGTAGCCCCGCGCGGAAAACAGGCCCACCACGCGCGACAGCGCGCCGGGTTCGTTTTCGAGGAGGACGGAAATCACGTGCTTCATTGCGGGGCCTCCTTACAGGTCTTCAGAGCCGAGCAGCATTTCGGTCAGCCCGCGGCCGGCCTTGACCATCGGCCACACGTTTTCGGTGCGGTCGGTAATGAAGTCCAGGAAGACCAGGCGCTCCTTGTGCTTGCCAAACGCCTCGCGCAGCGCCGGTTCGACGTCGGCCGGGCGCTCGATGCGCAGGCCCACGTGGCCATAGGCCTCGGCAACCTTGACGAAATCGGGCAGCGAATCCATGTACGACTCGGAATAGCGCGAGCCGTAGTCGATCTGCTGCCACTGGCGCACCATGCCCAGGAAACGGTTGTTCAGGCAGACGATCTTGGGCGTCAGGCGGTACTGGTGGCAGGTCGACAGTTCCTGGATGTTCATCTGGATCGAGGCTTCGCCGGTGATGACAGCGACGTCCTTGCCCGGATTGGCCATCTGCACGCCCATGGCGTACGGCAGGCCCACACCCATGGTGCCCAGGCCGCCGGAGTTGATCCAGCGGCGCGGCTTGTCGAACTTGTAGTACTGCGCGGCCCACATCTGATGCTGGCCGACGTCCGAGGTGACGAAAGCGTCGCCGCCCGTCACTTCCCAGAGCTTTTCCACCACGTACTGCGGCTTGATGACTTCGGTCGAGTTGGCGAACTTCAGGCATTCCTTGCCGCGCCACGTCTCGACCTGGTCCCACCACTTGGCCAGCGAGGCCGGCTTGTGCTCGGCGGCGGCGATCTCGAACTGCGCGCTGAGATCGGCCAGGACGTCCTTGACGTTGCCCACGATCGGGACATCCACGCGCACGCGCTTGGAGATCGACGAGGGATCGATGTCGATATGGATGATCTTGCGGGCGTTCTGCGCGAAGTGTTTGGGATTGCCGATCACGCGGTCATCGAAGCGGGCGCCGATGGCAAGCAGCACGTCGCAGTGCTGCATGGCCATGTTGGCCTCGTACGTGCCGTGCATGCCGGGCATGCCCACAAACTGGCCGCTGCTGGCCGGGAAGCCGCCCAGACCCATGAGGGTGCTGGTGCAGGGCGCGCCCAGCTGCGTCACGAGCTTGTTGAGCTCGGGCGCGGCGTTCGAGAGGATGACGCCGCCGCCCGTGTAGATCATGGGGCGTTCGGCGGCCAGCAGCATCTGCACGGCCTTCTTGATCTGTCCCTGATGGCCCTTGTTGACGGGCGCGTAGGAACGCATCGAGATCTCGCCCTTGGGCGGCACGTACTTGCACTGCGCGACGGTGATGTCCTTGGGGATATCCACCAGCACCGGGCCCGGACGGCCCGTGCGCGCAATGTAGAACGCGCGGCGCATGGTTTCGGCCAAATCCTTGACGTCACGCACCAGGAAGTTGTGCTTGACGCAGGGACGCGTGATGCCGACGGTGTCGCATTCCTGGAAGGCGTCTTCGCCAATGGCCGCAGTGGGCACCTGCCCGCTGATGATGACCATCGGGATGGAGTCCATGTAGGCGGTGGCAATGCCGGTGACGGCATTGGTCACGCCCGGACCGCTGGTCACGATGCAGACGCCGACCTTTTGCGACGAGCGCGAATAGGCATCGGCCGCGTGCACGGCAGCTTGCTCGTGACGAACCAGGATATGCTGGAATTTGTCTTGCTTGAAGATTGCGTCGTAGATATAAAGCACCGCGCCGCCAGGGTAGCCGAAAACGTGTTCCACGCCTTCATCGGCCAGGCAGCGCACGACGATGTCGGCGCCATTCATTTCCATGTTGTAGTTCCTTTCAGTACCGGCCCTGCAACCCTGACTGCTGCGCGCCCGGATACGGCGGCAACTGAACCCATACCGGTTACGACAACATGATCCGGCGCTTAGCGGCTCACGGAGCCACGCCACCCGGACACCTTGCCGACCCGGCACACGCTCGACAGAACGCAGTGCAAACGCCCCTTGGGGACGCTGGAGGTCGAAATGGAAGCCTTGGCAACACACGCTTGTGGCGCGGCCAACGGCAGGTGTGACTTGCTGCAGGACGGCTGGGATGTGACCCTGGCCGTTCGCATCAACGCTCCGGTTTCGGATAGGCAGACCGAAGCAAGTGTGGCAATTTACCGCGTTGCGTCAAAGGTGGCAAATCGGCTTTTGCCGACCGTTGCAAGGAGGGTTCGGTAACTATCCGGCCCCAAAACCCGCGATGGCCTCTCTATACTTGTTGCGTCGTCCAGAACCGAGCCGCCGCCCATGGATTTACGCATTGCCAGCATCCGCCGCTTTCTCTATAGCCACTACTTCTTCGGAGGCGTGCGCCAGGGGGTTGGCATGCTGTTGCCCGTGCTGGTGCTGGGCGGCATCTTCGGCAATTACACGACCGGCCTGGTGGCGACCTTCGGCGCCCAGTGCCTGGCCATCATCGACCAGCCGGGCGGTCCGCAGCGGCACCGCACCAACGAAATGCTGGGCGGCGCGGCGCTGGGCACGATCACCGTCATCATCACGGGGCTGGCGTCCACGCATCCGGTGCTGATCTGGCTGGTGGTCATCGCGCAGTGCTTCGTCTATTCCATGTTCACCGTGTTCGGCAAGCGCGGCGGCCTGATCGGCTTTGCGGGCCTCTTGCTGATGACGCTGACCATGCATTCGCCGCTGGCGCCGCATGAAGTCCTGTCCCATGCCGCCGCCACGCTGGGCGGCGCGCTGTTCTATGTGGTGTTCAGTTTGGGGTTTTCGCGGCTGTTCTGGCTGCGCGAAGAGCAGCAGGCCATGTCGGTGGCGCTGTTTGCCACCGCCGACTACGTGGCCGCGCGCGCCAACTTCTACGACGAGACCTCGGATCTGGACGAGGCCTACCGCAACCTGATCCAGCGCCAATCGGTCATGACCGAGAAGCACCAGGCCGCGCGCGACATGGTGTTGCGCGCCTTGCCCCGCGGCAAGGGACTGGGCGACCGCCAGCGCGTGATGATCTGGAACATGTTCGTGGACATGCTGCAGCTGCTGGACACGCTGGTCGCCACGCACACCGACTACGCCGCGCTGCGCCGCACGCTGGCCGGCAACGACTGCCTGATCTTCATGCGCGACGCGCTGGTGAAGATGTCGCTGGAGCTGAACCGCATCGCGCTGGACGTCTCGCGCGGACGCAAGGTGCAGTACCGCAGCAGCGCCAAGGCCGAGCTGCGAGCCATCGAGTACGAGATCGAACAGTTGAAGCAGCAGGGGCTGGGCGAGCGCGATCCGGAGATGCTGGCGCTCATCGTCCAGGTGCTGCGGCGGCTGCGCAATTCGGCGCGCATCGTGGACCGGCTGGCCGATCACACCGCGGCCTCGCCCGACGCCAAGCCCACCGACGTGCTGCGCATCAACAAGTCGCTGACGCGGTTCATTTCGCGCCAGGAGTTCCGGTTTGGCCTGTTGACCAGCAACCTGCGGCTGGATTCCCCGCATTTCCGCTACGCGCTGCGGGTGACGGCCGCCGCGGCCATCGCGATGACGCTGGCCAGCCGCTGGCTGTCGCCCGAGTTCTCGGCGCACAACTACTGGATCATGCTGACCATCGTGATCATCATGAAGCCGGGCTTCGCGCTGACGCGCCAGCGCAATGGCTGGCGTCTGATGGGCACCCTGATCGGCTGCATCGTCGCGCTGCTGCTCTTTAACGTGACCGACGAGCCCAGCATCCTGTTCGCCGTGCTGCTGGGCGCGTGCATCATGGGCAACAGCCTGGTGCAGCTGAATTACATGGCCAGCGCGATCTTCAACACCTTGTTCGTGGTGCTGGTGTTTCACTTCGTGTCGCCAGGCACCGTGTCCATGTCGGTGATCGGCGAACGCGCCATCGACACGCTGCTGGGCTGCGCGCTGGCGCTGGTCTGCAGCTACATCCTGCCGTGGTGGGAGGCGCGTTACCTGAAGCCGCTGGCCTCGGCCGCGACCCGCGCCAACCGCGAGTATCTGCTGGCCGGCCTGCGCTACGTCGAAGCCATGCAGGCGCACGGCGCGCCGGTGGGCGAAGCCGCCGCCGAGACGCCGGCCGTCACCGACGCCGACCTGGCCTGGCGATTGGCGCGCAAGAACGTGCACATCGCCTTCAGCAATTTCGCCGAGGCGTTCTACCGGATGATGAGCGAACCCAAGTCGCATCAGGTGGACGTGCCGGAACTGAACAACCTGCTGATCCAGAACCACGTGCTGGCCTCGCAGATCACCGCCGCGATTCCCATCCTGGCGGCGCTGCCCGCCACGCCCGAGCCCATCAAGCAGGCCTTGGACGGCATGACCGTCCTGCTTGACGAAAACAGCCCGCGCGTGCCGCTGGACCTGCCCACGCAGTTCGACACCGCCGGCGATCAGGCCGCGTTGGTTTATCCCGTGAAGCAGATGCTCAAGGCCACCCACATGATCCGCCAGGAACTGCTGGCACTGGCCGACCCGCTGCATGCGCCGCCGGTGGCGGCGGCGGCCTCGTAAGCCGGCATTCGCCGGTTCCGCGGGCGAAAAAAATGCCGGCCTGGCGCAGATGCCAGGCCGGCATTTTTTGTGAAAAGGCGAAGTCCCAACCAGGTTCAACCCGGTGTCTGACACTCCAACGAGACAGTCTTCAAGCGACCGCACCGCTTCCGGGGTGTCTGACACCTTCCCCGCCCGGCGACGCCGTCAGTCCAGCTTGCGGCGGAACACCAGCTTGTCCGCCGACGACGCCGATGCGTCGTACGCGTAGCCTTCCAGATCAAAACCCTGCAGCCCTTCCGGCTTGGCGACCTTGTGCTGGATGGCGTAACGCGCCATCAGCCCACGTGCGCGTTTGGCATGGAAGCTGATGATCTTCCAGGCGCCGTTCTTCCAGTCCTGGAACACGCATTGCACCACCCGCGCCTTCAGCACCTTCTGGTCCACCGACTTGAAATACTCCTCGGAGGCCAGGTTGATGATGACCGGCGACTTCTGGCCGGCCTGGCGCTCGTTCAGGTAGTCCGCGATGGTGCTGCCCCAGTATTCATACAGGTTCTTGCCTTTGGGGGTCTCCAGCCGCGTGCCCATTTCCAGCCGGTAGGGCTGCATCAGGTCGAGCGGGCGCAGCACGCCGTACAGACCGCTCAGGATGGCGACGTGCTCCTGAGCCCAGTCGAGCTGCTTGGCCGACAGGGTGGCGGCGTCCAGGCCTTCGTAGACGTCGCCATTGAAGGCCAGCACGGCCTGACGCGAGTTGGCCTGCGTGAAGCTGCGCTTCCAGTGCGCGTAGCGCTGGACGTTCAGCTCGGACAGGGCCGGGCTCAGGCTCATGAGTGCCGAGATGTCCTCGGCGGTCTTGGTCTTCAGAACCTTGATCAGGCCCGCGGCCTGATCCACGAACATCGGCTGGGTGTGCGTCTCGATGTGCAGCGGCGAGTCGTAGTCCAGCTTCTTGGCGGGGGAAAGCAACAACAGCATTCAGGATTTCCTTGATTTAGCGCGCCGTCCAGCCGCCATCGACGGACACGGTCGTGCCGGTGATTTGCGCGGCGGCATCCGAGGCCAGGAACACGGCGGTGCCGCCCAGTTGTTCCGGCGTCACGAATTGCAGGGACGGCTGCTTTTCGCTGAGCAGTTCTCGAGCAGCGGCTTCCTGGTCCACGCCATTCTTTTCGGCCAGCGCGGTGATCTGCTTTTCGACGAGCGGGGTGCGCACCCAGCCCGGGCAGATGGCGTTGGCGGTGATGCCCTGCCCGGCCGTTTCCAGCGCCGTGACCTTGGTGAATCCCACCACGCCGTGCTTGGCCGCGACATAGGCCGACTTGCTGGCCGAGGCCACCAGACCGTGCGCCGACGCGATATTGATGATGCGGCCCGAGCCTTGCTTCTTCATGTGCGGCAGGGCGGCGGCGGTGCCGTGGAAGACGGCGGACAGATTCAGCGCCAGGATGGCGTCCCACTTTTCGGCCGGGAAATCTTCGATCAGCGCCGTGTGCTGGATGCCGGCGTTATTGACCAGGATGTCGATGCGGCCCAACTGGCGCACGGTGTTCTCGACCAGCTCGCGCACGGCCGCTCCCTTGGACAGATCCGCGCCGTCGTAGATGACCTTCACGCCATGCTTGCTGGCCAGATCCGAACGCAGCTTTTCAATGTCGGCCGCGTCGCCGAAACCGTTCAGCACGATGTCCGCACCCTGCTGGGCGAAGGCCGTGGCGATACCCAGGCCGATGCCGCTGGTGGAACCGGTGACAAGCGCTACTTTTCCTTTGAGCATGAGCTTTCTCCTGTGAGCGGGCGCATAAGTGAGGAAAAACGAAAAGGGGGCAAACGAACAGGGCTACAAGTGTAGCTGCCCGGCAAGGCGCCCATCATGCCATGCCCTCACCCGCCGCAGGGTCAAGCGGCGGGCGGCTTGTCCGACGGGGACGATGACGCGGCGTCGGCGGGCGGCGCGGCGTCCGCCACCGGCAGGCCGGCCATGCCGCCATACTTTTCGGGCACGCGCTCCAGCACCTTGATCAGCACCGGCACCACGCCCATCGACACGGCGACGATTACCGACAACACGTCGCGCTGCTCCAGGTTGACCAGATGGTTGTCCCACGCTTCGTTGAAGATGGCGAAGCTGAACTCGCCGCCCTGGGCCAGCACCAGCGCAAACAGCAGGCGGTGGTAACGGGGCAACCCCAGAAAGCGGGCAAAGCCATAAAGGATGACGGCCTTGACCGTCAGCAGGGCCAGCACGCCGGCGCAGATGAACATCCAGTGATGGGCCACCACCTTCAAGTTGATGGACATGCCGATGGCCACGAAGAACAGGCCCAGCAGCAATCCCTTGAACGGGTCGATCGCCTTTTCGAGTTCGTGCCGGTAGCGCGATTCGGCCATCAGCACGCCCACCAGGAATCCGCCCAGGCCGGCCGACAGACCCGCATAGTCGAACAACTGGGCGGCGCCCACCACCATCAGCAGCGCCGCGGCGGTAAACAGTTCGTTCAATTCCGCCTTGGCCGCCCACCCCAGAAGGCGCAGCCGGTAGGCCAGCGCCACCACCGCCACGGCGATCAGGGCTTCCTTGAAGGACGGGGCCGACGTGCCATCCGAACCCAAGAGGCCAGCAGCCACCAGCATCGGAATCGCGGCCATGTCCTGAAACAGCAGCACCCCCAACGCCGAGCGGCCCAGCGGCGCGCGGGTCAACTGGCGCTCGTCGAGCAGGCGCAGCGCCACCGCCGTGGACGACAGCGCCAGCGACAGGCCGCACAGCACGGCCGCCTGCCATTCCATGCCGGCCAGATGCCGCAGGGCCGCGCCGAACACCACGCCCAGCAGCAGGCCGCACACCAGCATCTGCAGCGAACCCAGGACAAAGACTTCGTTGCGCATCGCCCACAGGCGCTTGGGCGACAGCTCCAGCCCGATGATGAACAGCATCATCACGACGCCCCACTGCGAGACGCCGATCATCGTGTCCACATTGGTGACCAGCTTGAAGCACGATGGGCCGACCAGGATGCCTGCGATCAGATAGCCGGGAATGGCGCCCAGACCCAGCATTTGTGTGACGGGCACGCACAGCACCGCGGCGAGCAGCAGGATGAGGATGAGGTCCATGGGATGGGCAGAGGGCGGAATGGGAAGAATTCTGGCCAAAGATTGCCCCGGCTGAAAGCCGGATGAAACCCGTTGTGGTCCTTTTACCCTTCCTTTTATCCGCCCCTTTACACAAAAGAAAAAAATCCTGTAGAATTGCGGGCTTCGCTGCTCCGACAACGAAGATCCTTCCGACCAGGGATCTTTAGTGAAGGCTTGTTAATCCAAGCGCTCACCGTTACGGAACCCAGCCACGGAGAGGTGGCAGAGTGGTCGAATGTACCTGACTCGAAATCAGGCGTACGGTATCCCCGTACCGTGGGTTCGAATCCCACCCTCTCCGCCAAGTATTAAAGAATGAAGCCCCTGAGAAATCAGGGGCTTTTTTCTTTGTGCTGTGTTTGGTGTGGGCTTATCAGTGTGGGCTTATCAGTGCGGGCCTATCAATAAGCAGCCAGCCGCCGCGGCGCCGGCGTTTCGCCAGCGTGGACGGACGATACCGCCTCAACCGCCAACACCCGGTCCCCGCCCGGCAACCTGAACGCGCTCACCGCCCGCGTCAGATCCGCCGACTGATCCTGCATCGATCCCGCCGCCGCGGCGGCCTCTTCGACCAGGGCGGCGTTTTGCTGGGTCACCTCGTCCATCTGCGCCACGGCGCGGTTGACCTGTTCGATGCCGTCAGCCTGTTCGGCCGAGGCCGCGGCGATTTCGCCCATGATGTCGGTCACGCGTTGCACGGAACTGACGATCTCCTGCATGGTCGCCCCGGCGCGTTCGGCGCTGCCCGAGCCCTGGCCGATCTTCTGCACGGTGTCTTCGATCAGCACCTTGATCTCCTTGGCGGCCTGGGCACTGCGCTGCGCCAGCGTCCGCACCTCGGCGGCCACGACCGCGAAGCCCTTGCCCTGCTCGCCAGCCCGCGCGGCTTCCACGGCGGCGTTCAGGGCCAGGATGTTGGTCTGGAATGCAATGCCGTCGATCACCGACACGATGTCCGAGATCTTCACCGAGCTGGCGGAGATCGCGTTCATGGTGCTGACGACTTCGGACACGGTGGCGCCGCCGCGCGATGCGGTTTCCGAGGCCGCCGCGGCAAGCTGGTTGGCCTGCTTGGCGCTATCGGCGTTCTGCTTGACCGTGGAGGACAGCTGTTCCATAGACGCGGCCGTTTCTTCCAGCGAAGCGGCCTGCTGTTCGGTGCGGGAAGACAGATCGGTATTGCCTGCCGCGATTTCGCCGGACGCGGACGCGATGCTGTCCACACCGGTCCGGATGCGGGCGACCGTAGCGGCCAGGTTGGCGTTCATGGACTCCAGCGCCATCATCAACTGGCCGATCTCGTCACGGGACCGCACGACGATCGTGCTGGTGAGGTCGTTGGCAGCGACGGTGCGCGCCACGCGCACGGCGTCGGACAGCGGACGGGTGATGCTGCGCGTGAGCAGCACGGACATCAAGAGACCACACACCACCGCGATGGAGCCGATCACGATCATCCACAGATTCGCGTTGCCGTAGGACGCTTCGATCTCCGCGGCCCGCGCATCGATGTCGGCGCGTTGCAGCGCGGACAGGCGATTGATGTTGTCGATGAACTGACGCGTCGCGGGCAGGAACTCCTGCGTGAAGATCTTGTTGGCGGCCTCGACGTTGCCTTCCTGCTTGGCCTTGAAGATGCCGTCGCGGGTGCGCAGATAGTCCGCCCGCGCCTTGCCGATTCCCTGCCACAGCGCCTTTTCCTCGTCGGTCTCGATCAGCGGCTCGATCTTCTGCTGCAAGGCCGACGAGTTGCGGGTCGAGGCCGCCGCTTCCTCGGTGAAAAAGCCCGCCAGACTGGCGTCGGCGCTCTTTGCGATCGCGGTGGTCCGGGTGACCCCGGTCTGGATGTTGCGCGCCCAGTCGTTGATCAGGCGCTCCTTGGTCAGTGAACGCTGCGTCAGCGTGTCGACCGAATCGTTGATGTTGGCCAGGCTGACCAGCCCGACGACGCACATGACCATGATCATGGCCAGCAAGATGGCGAAACCACCCGCCAGGCGGGTTCCAAGCTTCATGTTTTTCATACTGCCTCCGGCGGCTTCCAGGGCAAGTGTGAATGCGGGCTCGGGCGGATGCCTCGGCGGCGGAATTGCGCCGCCTCCAAAACAGGCCAGATGCTCGCAAGCCCCTGGTTATCCGCCCCCAATAATGGTGTCCGTTGTGTCTGAGAATTGCCGGCGGAGAGGTCGAGTTGTCGAGGGTTCTCGCGACGGTCGAACGGATGCTAGCAGTCCGGATTTGGGGGGCATCGGGGGAAATGAAGGCGTTATTGACGCAACCTCGACGCATTGCGCCAAATCGCCGGCGGCGTTGTAAAAAAGCCGCTTTCCGGCCGCAACGCACGGGCAAAAAAAAGGCCCGAAGGCCGTGGTCAGATCAATCCGGCGTCGTCGGCCGCGCAAGCTGGAAGGTGTCCGTGCTGCGCGCGTACCAGCCGCCGCCGTGCATGCGGGCAATCAGCCCAAGCGCCGGCGTGTCCACGTGGCCGCGCTCGGCGTCGCGCACATAGGCGTCCTCGACGTGCGCGCCCAGGACGCGGCCGATGACGACGATCTGGCGCGGGCCGGTCACGACCGTTGCCTGGCTGACGCATTCCAGCGCCACCGGGCTGCCCTGGATACGGGGCGGCCGGACATGCGTGGACGCGAGCGCCGTCAGGCCGGCCGCGGCCATCTCGTCCACGTCGGCCGGGTAATCGGCGCAGGTCTGGTTCATTTCGCGGACCAGCGACTCCGGCACCAGGTTCACCACGAACTCGCCGTTCTCGATGATGTTGGCGCCCGTGTCCTTGAAATCGCCATCGGGATGGCGCATCAGGCCGATCGCGACCGTCGGCGGCTGATGCCCCATCACATTGAAGAAACTGAAGGGCGCCGCGTTGACCACGCCCTTGCCCGACACGGTGGTGACCCAGGCGATCGGACGCGGCGTGACGGTCGAGGTGAGGATGTTGTAGACCGTCTGCGCCGGCAAGGCGCTGAAATCGAACTCCATCGATCAAGCCTCCTGCTGCGGCGCGGCGGGGCCGGTCGCCGACACCGCGCGCTTCTCGCGGGTGTCCACCTGCAGCTGGAAGACGTCGGGGCGGGCGTAGTGCCCGGACACGTCGAAGTCGTATTTTCCGCGCAGGATCTGGTTGGGCTCGATGTCGGCGTACAGGATGGTCTCTTCCGAGAAATCCGGGCCGGCCAGCACCTCGCCGAGCGGGCCGATGATGGCGCTGCCGCCGCGCATCAGCACCGTGTCCGGCGCGTCGCCCAGGGCGCATTCGAAGTCTTCGGGGTACGCGCTGCGGCGCAGGTGCTGGCACGCCGTCAGCACGTAGCAGCGGCCTTCCAGCGCAATGTGGCGCATGCTGGGCACCCAGGTGTCGCGGTCGTCCGCGGTGGGCGCGCAGTACAGCGCCACGCCCTGGCTGTACATGTACATGCGCAGCATGGGCATGTAGTTCTCCCAGCAGATCACCGCGCCGATCTTGCCGTAGGGCGTGTCGATGACGGGTAGGGTGGACCCGTCGCCAAAGCCCCAGATCAGCCGCTCGCCCGCGGTGGGCATCAGTTTGCGGTGCTTGCCCGCCAGGCCGGCCTGGCCATTGAAGTACAGCACGGTGCAATACAGCGTGCCGCCGTCGGCCTCGATGCAGCCCATGACCACGAAGCTGTCGGTGTCGGCCGCGGCTTGCGCCACCAGCGCGACCTCTTCGCCGTCCAGGCGGATGGCCTGCCGATGGTATTGGGCGAACGCGTCGCGGCCCTCGGGTTTGCGCATGCCGATGGGCGCGCCGAAGGAGTTGCCCTTGGGATATCCGCCCAGGAAGGCCTCGGGAAACACCTGCACGCGGGCGCCCTGCTCGGCCGCCTGGCGGATGAGCCCGGCCGCCTTCTGGGCGCAGGCCACGCTGTCGGTGGGAATGGACGCTGCCTGGATGACGGCGGCCTTGAAGGTTGTTTGCACGGACATGTCTCTGCTCGCTTCCTTGTCGCGTTGTTGTTAGTGGACCGGGTCTTCGTCGATGGCCTGCGCGCGCGTGTTGGGCAGCAGCAAGCTGCCGATCACACCCACGATCACCATCACCGTCACCGGGTACATCAGGCCGCCGAAGATATTGCCGCTGGCCTGCGCCAGGTAGGTGGCGGTAAAGGGCACGATACCGCCAAATATGCCGGCGCCGATGTGATACGGAAAGGACAGCGCCGTATACCGGATGCGCGCGGGGAACAATTCCACCAGATAGGACGCGACCGGACCATAGACCATGGCAACGACAGCGGTCATGAGCACCAGGATCAGGATGATGGTGGCGCGGTCGATCCGCGCCGGATCGGCCTTTTCCGGATAGCCGGCCGCGGTCAGCGCCTTGGCGTACGCCGCGCGATCAAAGCCGTTGACGGTGGCGCCGCCCACGCTCATCGCGATCTCCTGCCCCGGAATCGGCGCGGCGTATTCGAAGTTGATGCCCTTGCCGACCAGGAATTTCTTGGCCTGCACGCATACCTTCTTGTGGTCGGCGTGGCTGCCGATCATGGCGGCCTGCAGCCCGAAATCGCAGGCGCCGCCGGTGGTGTCGGCATGCACGCGGACGGGCGTCGTCTGCATCGCCTGCGCCAGCGCCGGATTGCCGGCATTGAGCAGGACGTCGAACATGGCGTGGTAGCCCACCGCGCCGATGAACAGGCCCGCCATCATGATCCATTTGCGGCCCACCTTGTCCGACAGCCAGCCGAACAGCACGAAGGTCGGTGCGCCGATGATGAAGCCGATCAGGATCAGCGTGTAGACGGTGGTCTGATCAAGCTGCACGGCCTGCTGCAGGAAGATCATGACGTAGAACTGGCCGGTGAAGTACGTGGCGCCCTGCCCCGCCGTGACGCCGATCAGCGCCAGCAGCACGAGCCGCAGGCTGGGCCATTGGCCGAACGTTTCCTTGACCGGGTTCTTGGACAGGCGGTTCTGCTGCTTCATGCGCGTGAAGACCGGCGATTCGTGCAGCTTGGCGCGGACGTAGATCGAGATGGCCAGCATCACGATCGACAGGATGAACGGCAGGCGCCATCCCCACTGGCGAAAGTCCTCGGCGCTCATCGAGGCCTGGACGCACAGGATCACGACCAGCGACAGGATCAGCCCCGCCGACGAGGTGATCTGGATCCAGCCGGTCAAGAGGCCCCGGCGCCGCGGCTCGCAGTGTTCCGCGACGTAGATCACCGCGCCGCCGTATTCCCCGCCCACGGCCAGGCCCTGCACCACCCGCAGCGTCAGCAGCAGGATCCAGGACAGGTGGCCCGCCGTTTCGTAGGTGGGCAGGCAGCCGATCAGCACGGTTGCGCCGCCCATCATGACGACGGTGATCAGGAAGGTGTACTTGCGGCCCAGCTTGTCGCCCAGGTAGCCGAACATCACCGCGCCCAGCGGCCGGATGATGAAGCCCACGGCCAGCGCGCCCAGGGCGGCCAGCAGCGCGACAGTCGGGTTGTCCTGCGGGAACAGGACCTGGCTCATGAAGACGGCCAGCGTCCCGTAGATGAAAAAGTCGTACCACTCGAACAACGTTCCCAGTGTGGAGGCCACCACGACCTGGCGTTCTTCCTTGCGGCTCAGCGTCGGCCCGGCGTCGATCCCGGGCATTGCGACATTCGCTTCCATGCTTGCTTTCCCCTGATGTTTTATATTGATACCGCTGTATGCATTAACTATTATCAAAGCTAAGACGTCGCCGGCAAAAGCTAGGGGAAACCCGGCGCGGCGGTCCAAGCGGCAAAAAAGGCCGCTGCTACACTGCCGCCACGCACACAGTGGAGGCAGCAATGGCAAGGCCCGCCGGCAAGGCTGAGAAGAATTCGGAACAGGCGCCTGCCACGGCGCGCAGGGGCATCCAGTCGATCGAAGTGGGATTCCGGATCCTGGACGTCATCCGCAAGACCGGCCGCCCGATGCCGCTCAAGGAAATCG
Organism: Achromobacter sp. SLBN-14; assembly: GCF_006715415.1. NCBI lineage: Bacteria > Pseudomonadati > Pseudomonadota > Betaproteobacteria > Burkholderiales > Alcaligenaceae > Achromobacter > Achromobacter sp. SLBN-14. The sequence goes on from NZ_VFNE01000001.1 coordinate 1,208,458, forward strand.
CGGACGCCTGTGCGCTGACCGTTCCCAACGTCCACTACTACCTGGTGAGCTTCCAGAAGGTGGGCGTGGTGCAGCAGCACGCCGACACCGGCCATTACGGGCTCGGTCCGTACGCGCTTCGGTTGGGGCTGGCCGCCCTGGAGCAGTTCGACGTGTTCACCACGGCGCGCCCGATCATGGCGGAGGTGGCCGCGGCCACCGGCCATACCGTGTTCTTGGGGGTGTGGGGCAACAAGGGGCCCACGATCGTGTACCGCGTCGAGGGCAGCCGCAGCCGGCCCCTCCTGGAATTGCGCGTCGGCACGGTGATGCCGCTGCTGTCATCCGCCCTGGGCCGCAATTTCCTGGCGCACCTGCCGGATGCGCTGACCCGCGAGCTACTGGAACAGGAGATGGCCTCGTCCGTGCCGGAAAGCCACGGCGGTACCGCCGGCAACGCCTACACGATGGCGGATGTGCAGGCCATTCGCGACGAGGTCCGCAAGCACCACATCAGCCGCTGCCGCCACGCGCTGCTGCCGCACTTCACATCGCTGTCGGCGCCCATCTTCGACATGCTGGGCGAAATGAAGGCGGCCATCACGCTGATGGGGCCGGTGGGCGCCGTGGATGACGACCTGGAATCGGCCACCGCACGCCTGCTCAGCGAAAAAGCCCGCTCGATCTCGGCGACGGCGGGCTGGGTGGATCCGGAGGCGGCAGCCAACTGAGTTACGCGGTGTCTGGCTTTATCCCTCAGCCACGATCTTCGCGTCCTGGATCGTCTTCGCGTACTTCTGCTGCTCGCTCTTCATGAATTCGGCAAAGCGCTGCACGCCCCCGCCGCCGTCTTCCGCGCCCACCTGCGCCAGCTTTTCCTGCACGTCGGGCATCGCCAGCACCTGGTCGATGTCGCGGCTCATGCGCTGGACCATGGCGGCGGGCATGCCGCCCGGCCCGACCATGCCGAACCAGATGCTGGCCTCGAAGCCCGGGTAGCCCTGTTCCGCGACCGTCGGCACATTGGGCTGGCTCTTGGAGCGCTTTTGCAGCGTCTGCGCCAGCGCGATGACCTTGCCGGACTGGATCAGCGGCGTGGCCGTCGTCATGCCTTCGAAGCAATATTGCACATGCCCGCCCAGCAGATCGTTCATCAGCGGCGCTGATCCCTTGTACGGCACATGCAGCACGTCAATGCCGGCGCGTGCCTTGAAGATTTCCAGGGCCAGGTGCTGGGCCGATCCGCTGCCTGCTGAGCCGAACACGATCTTGCCCGGCTGCGCGCGGCACAGCGCGACGAGGTCGGGCAGCGTCTTGGCCGGTTGCCCGGCGCCCCCGATCAGGATGGTGGGCGTCTTGCCGACCAGGGCGATCGGCGTGAAGTCCTTGTCCACCGAATACGCAAGCTTGGGCTGCAGGCCCGGCGCAATGCCGTGGCTATTCACGTGCGCCATCAAAAGCGTGTTGCCGTCGCCCGGCTGGCGCGCGACCTGTTCGGCCGCGATGATGCCGGCCGCGCCCGCGCGGTTCTCGATGATGACGGGCATGTTCCACAGCACGCCCAGCTTCTGTCCCAGCAGGCGGGCCAGTACATCCGTGCCGCCGCCCGCGGGAAACCCGACCACGATCTTCACCGGCCCGGACGGCATCTCCTGCGCCCGCGCCACCGCGGGCAGCACCAGCGCCGCTCCCAGCGCCGCGGCGCCGGTCATGAATTGCCTACGTTGCATTGTTGTCTCCTCGCGCGCCGGTCCAAAGGCCGGCAACTGGTTATGTGGACACTGCCTGCCTCTGTGGTATCCGGCCATCTGGCGCGGCCTGGATGCGGACCTTCGGTACGACACCCGCGTGAACCGGCGCCGCTGCCGCATGCGCACCGCATGTGACGTTTGGCGCGGCGCCTCGCCAATGGCCTAGCGGCCGACGCGCGTCCACTTGCCGAAGCGTTCGACCATGCGCTCGTCAAAGCCGAATCCCAGCCCCGGCTCCTGATGCAGAATCACGCGGCCCTGCTTGTGGGTCAGTTGGCGGTCGACCAGCTTGCGGAAGTTCAGCACCTGGTCGTCCCAGAAGAATTCGACATAGCGCGCGTTGGGCGTGGCCGCGACCAGCGGCGCATGCACGTCGTGGAACCAGTGCGGGCACACCACCACGCCGTAGCTGGCCGCCGTGGCCGCGATGCGCTTCCATTCGGTGATGCCGCCGCAGACCGCCGCGTCCGTCTGCAGGATGCCGGCCGCGCCCTTGTCCAGCAGTTCCTTGTGATACCAGCGGCCGTAGCCGATTTCGGCCGTGGCGATCGGCAGATGCGTCAGCCGCGCCAGCTTGGCATGGCTGTCGATGTCGTCCGGGCCGAACGGCTCCTCGATGAAGTACGGTTCGTATTGCTCGAAACGGCGGATGTACTGCATGGCCTGCGTCACGTCCTGCCAGGCGTTATTGCAGTCCATCATCAACTCGACATCCGGCCCCACAGCTTCGCGCGCGGCCTTCAGGCGCGCTTCTTCCTCGCGGGGCGAGAGGCGGCCGGTCTTCATCTTGACGGCGCCAAAGCCCTTGGCCACATAGCTGGCCATCTCCTCGCCCAGGTGCTGCGGGGTCTTGCCATCCAGGTAATAACCGCCGCTGGCATACGCCGGCACCGATTCCAATTCCATCGCGCCCAGGAACTTGTGCAGCGGCAGGCCCGCGGTCTTGGCATTCAGGTCCCACAACGCGATGTCCAGCGCGCTCAATGCGCGCATCACCGTGCCCTGCCGGCCCTGCAACAGCGCTTCCTGATACATCGCCTGCCACAGGCCTTCGACCGCATGCGAATCCTTGCCCAGCAGCACGGGTCCCAGCAGGCTCTGGACGGCGGCCTCGAAAATGGCGCCGCCGGCGCTGCCCACGTAGCAAAAGCCGATGCCTTCGACGCCATCGGTAGAGCGCACCTTGACCAGGCCATAGTGGCGGGTGGACACGGTGCGGTTGGAGAACGAGGTGACTTTATCCAGAGGCACCGCCGCGGCGCATACGTCTATGGATTCAATGATGGGCACGGGCAAGCTCCTTGATGACAGTGAAATCGGCTGGACCGATCGGCGCGCCGCGCGCTGCCTGATCGCCTGGACGTATTCTTCCCCTGCCCAAAGAAAACAACAATTATCTTCACGCATCTTTAGAATACGGAAAAACCATCTTCCGGATAGACAGGCCGTTATGGACTCACGCTTTTTGCAGACGTATGTGCATGTGGTGGAACTGGGTTCAATCGCCCAGGCCGCCCGTCACCAGGGGCTGACGCCAGCGACGGTGCAGCAACGGCTGCGCGCGCTGGAAGCCGACGTGGGCAGCGCATTGATCGCGCGCTCGGGCCGCACCGTCAAACCCACGCCTGCCGGCGTGCGCATCCTGGAGCGGGCGCGCGCCATCCTGCGCGACGTGCGCGACCTGCGCTCGGCCGCGTCGGACACGGATCTGCCTGCAGGACCCTTGCGGCTGGGCGCCACGCCCACCGCCCTGACCGGCATCATGCCGCCCGTGCTGCGCACCTGGGTGGCGCGGCATCCGGGCATCGAGATCTATATCGAGCCGGCGCCGACCACGCTGCTCTACAGCAAGGTGCTGTCGGGCGAACTGGACGGCGCGCTGCTGGTGCATCCGCTGTTTCCCATCCCCAAGACCTGCGCGTGGCGCGACCTGCGCCGCGAACCGCTGGTGCTGGTCACGCCTGCGCAGATGAAGGTCGACGACCCGCTGGCCGTCATCGCGCGGGAACCGTACATCTGCTATGACCGCAGCGTGGTGGGCGGCAAAATGGCGGACGACTACCTGCGGGCGCGCAGCCTGCGCCCCCGGGTCCGTTTTGAACTGGATGGGATCGAATCGATTGCCAAGCTGGTTTCCGAGGGGCTGGGCGTGGCGCTGCTGCCAGACTGGGCCAGCACGGGCGCGCCGCTGGCGCACGTCAAACGCTGGCCGCTGCCCGAGCCCTGTCCGGTTCGAACGGTGGGCGCCATCTGGCTGCGGTCAGGCGTGCGATCGGAATTGATGCGGGCCTTCGTGGAACTAGCCGAATCGCAGCTGGGCCTGGGCGGCACGACCGCCCAGCGCACGCGCTAGGCAATGGCGTCTTCGCCGTTGCGCGCCACGACCACGCCGCTGGACACCACCAGGCGCCGCGGCGAACGCTGCACCACGGCTTGGGCGATACAACCCGCATCGGCCAGCACCAGATCGGCACGCGCGCCGGGCGCCAGGCCGTAGTCCGCAAATCCGCAGGCGCGGGCGGCGGCGCGGGTCACGCAGTCGAATGCCCACTCGATCTCGTCGTCGCGGCGCAGATCGTTGCGCAGCCCGATCAGCGCGGCGCGCTCCAGCATGTCGGGGTTGCCGTAGGGCGTCCAGGTGTCCCGGATGCCGTCGTTGCCGCCAAAAAGCGTCACGGCCGCCTCGCGGCAGGCGCGTAGCGAGGGCACCGGACGAGACGCCGGCGCGGTGGTCAGCAGGGCGACGTCCAGCAGCGCCAACCGCCGCAGCAAGCCCTCCAGACGGCGGGCGTCGAGCGCGCCCAGGCAAAAGGCGTGGCTGATGACGACCTTGCCTTTCATGTCCAGCGCCTGGACGCGGTCCAGAATCAGCTCCAGCGTAAAGGCGCCCAGTTCGCCGGGCTCATGCAGATGGATATCCACCGGTTTGCCGTGCTTGTCGGCCAGGCCAAACAGCACATCCAGGGATTTCACGGGATCACGGTCGATGGCGGACGGGTCCAGTCCGCCGAGCACGTCGGCGCCATCGGCAAGCGCCTGGTCCAGCAGGTCGGCCGTGCCGGCGCGCGCCAGGAGGCCCGACTGCGGAAACGCCACCGTCTGGATCTCGACGCGCCCGGCCAGCGCTTGCCGCGTGGCATGCACGCCTTCCAGGTGCTTCAGTCCGGCGTCGGTGTCGATATCGACGTGGGTGCGGATGCGCGTCGTGCCCGCGCGCAGGAACGCCAAAGCCAGCGCATGCGAATGGCTGGCGGCGTCGTGCCCGGTGGCGGCACGCCAGTTGCGTTCGTTGTCGATGCGATCGGTCAGGGACGGGCCGACCTTGTTCACATACCAGGCGGAACCCCAGGTCGTCTTGTCCAGATGGGTGTGGCCTTCGACGAAGGCGGGCAGCAGCAAGGCGCCGCCACCCTCTTCGACGTTCACGGTGGGATCGGCCTCAAGGCCGGGGCCGATTTGCAGGATGCGGCCGCCGCGCACCAGAACGTCCACGCCCTCGCCTTGCGGCGTGCGGACGTTCGTGAGGAGCAGATCCGCCATGTCAGACTTGGGGCGGTTCGATCCAGAAAAAGCGCTCGCCCTGGCGGACCATGTCGGCAACGCCTTCGGCGCCGATGCGATAGTCCGTGCCCATCAGCGTGGCCCCGCCGTCTTCATGGATATGGATGACGGCCAGCGGGTCGTTGGCCATGGTGTACCAGTAGTAACCGGGCTTGAGATTATGGAGGTCGGTAGTCATGCGTCGAGTATACAAACAACGCCTCGGCATTTTCAAAAAGACAACACATATGCAGCGCCCACCTGACAGGTAAGTCGTGACACGTCATACTCCCCGAAGCAGAGATTGAGTCCGTCTCAAGCAGGTGGCACGTGCGGGCCCCAGCCATAACAGCAATAAGCGCGCAAGCGTTCATCGCGAGGGATACAGCTAGCACATGAAACGGCAGTTACTTCAGTTCAGCGAACCGCTCAAGCAGGCCATTCTGGACGGGGCAAAGGTGCAAAGTCGGCGCATTCTCAAGCCGCAGCCGTCCAAGTTCACCACGGTCTGGTACGCGGACGCCGCCGATTCCGGCAGATGGGTGGCCATGGGGCCGTCGCCTGACAACCCGTCCGAGATGCGCAAGACTTCAAGCTGGGTCAGGTGCCCCTATGGAAAATCGGGCGAGACCATCATCCTGGCCGACGAAGCCGGCGCGCCGTTTGCCAGCGCCGTGGTCGTGGGCGTACGTATCCAGCGGCTGCAGAACCTGACCGAGGCCGATGCGCGTGCGGAGGGCACGCACGCGCTTTATCAAAGCTCGGCGCTACTGCCCGGCGTGCCCCTGCAAACGGCGTTCGCGCTGATGTGGTGCGAACGCTATGGCGCGCATGCGTGGGCGGCCAATCCCTGGGTGTGGGTGGTCGAATACCGCCAGACCACGCCCTTCGACAAATCCGATTACTGAGGCGCTGGCGCGCGGGCGCAACACCGCTCGCGCCGGCCGCCCGGAGTTGGTGTCAAGGCGTAACACCGGCTCTCGGCTTCAGTCAATTCCATCCTATTTCAATCGACTTCAAGCGACGTTTCGCCAGAGCGGACCCGCGCTGCCGCAGTGCAGCACCCCTCGTCCACTGAAAACGGGGGCGGTTGCGGATTGTCGCGATTGCGGCCGGGATGCTTACGTATAGCTGGCGCAAACCGCCGAAAATAGCGCCAACGAATACTCAACTTTGCTGCGTCTCGCAGCGGGCAGGTGCAAGATGAAAAAATGGCTTATTGCAGGTGTTGGCGCCGCGGGGCTGATGATCTCCAGTGTCGCCTTGGCACGCGTGGACGTCGGCATCTCGATCGGCGTTCCTGGAATCGTCTACCCGGCACCGGTCTACGTGGCTCCACAGCCGGTCTACGTGGCGCCGCCGCCGCCGGTGTACTACCGCCCGGCGCCGGTGTACGTCGCGCCCCCGCCGCCGGTGGTATACCCGGCGCCGGTGTATTACCGTGGCGGTCGCTACTACGATCGCGGCCACTATCACGGCCCGAAACACGGTCACGGGTATTACCGGGGCCGCGGCCACGACCGCGATTGATAATCGCTCGCGCCAAAAGCAAAGGCCACTCCTGCGAGTGGCCTTTCTTTTGTCGAGGCAATGTCCGGTGCCCCGTGACAACCTGTCAGGCGGCGGGCGCCTGCACAGGCTTCGCAACCACCGAGGCCGGTTGTTGCGCAACCGGTTTGGCCTTGTCATCGGCCCAACGCGGTGATTCCTGGACCAGATCGATCCAGCGGCGCGGCGCACTGGACGCCCGCCACCAACCATTATGCGGACGCATGAGCAAACTCCGGTTCACCGTTAAAACGCACACCATTAATGCCCTGGAACAGATGACGGCTTTCCTGTTCTGCTTCGTGCAAATCAGTGAACGGCGCCTGACCCGGCACCGTCCAGCATTTTTCGGGTGCGGTTCCGCCGATTCGGCGAGTCCATATTTGCACCCGATAACCCTGCTCGTCTTCCTTTGCCACAGAGCATCTCACACGAAAATCTCCAATCATTCTTGAAGTCATGGACAACTCCTTGTTATATAAGTGAATGAAGCGTGTAGAACGCCGGTGTATTGTGCCGTAACTATCCGGCCCTTTTATGCCAAATACACAATTGCTCACATCAAAAATCAAGCACTCACGTGAGCACGATAGCGTTCCAAAAAGACAGCAATATGTCGGCAATGATAAAAAAAAACGGAGCCCGCAGGCTCCGTCTTTTTATCAGCCAAATGGCCGATGGACGCCGCGCGAATATCAGGGTTTTAGTACCGTAATACCGCCCATGTAGGGCTGCAGCGCTTCCGGAATCAACACGCTGCCATCTTCCTGCTGGTGGTTTTCCAGCACGGCGACCAGCGCGCGGCCCACCGCCAGGCCGGAGCCGTTCAAGGTGTGGACATATTCCGGCTTGCCCTGGGCATTGCGGAAACGCGCCTGCATGCGGCGGGCCTGGAAGGTTTCGCAGTTGGACACCGACGAAATCTCGCGCCAGGTATTTTGTGCCGGCAGCCACACTTCCAGGTCATAGGTCTTGGACGACCCGAAACCCATGTCGCCCGTGCACAGCAGCACGACGCGGTACGGCAGATTCAGCAATTGCAGCACGCGCTCGGCGTGCCCGACCATTTCTTCCAGGGCCTCGTACGACTGGTCCGGCTGCGTGATCTGCACCATTTCGACCTTGTCGAACTGGTGCTGGCGGATCATGCCGCGGGTGTCGCGGCCGCCGCTGCCGGCTTCAGAGCGGAAGCACGGCGTGTGGGCGGTGAGCTTGAGCGGCAGGTCGGCGGCGGCCTGGATCGTGCCGCTGGCCACGCTGGTCAGCGTGATTTCCGAGGTGGAGATCAGGTACTGGTCTTCGCGCACATACGGCTTGCCCTGGTCGTCGACCTTGGGATCGTCGTCGCCGCCGCCCTTGGAGACCGCAAACATGTCGTCCTTGAACTTGGGCAGCTGGCCGGTGCCGTACAGCGTCGAGGCGTTGACGATGTACGGGGTGTAGCACTCGGTATAGCCGTGCGTGCCGGTCTGCAGGTCGAGCATGAACTGGGCCAGCGCACGGTGCAGGCGGGCGATGGGGCCGCGCATGAACGAAAAGCGCGCGCCCGACAGCTTGGCGGCCATGTCGAAATCCAGGCCCAGCGGTTCGCCCAGCGCGACGTGGTCGCGCGGCTCAAAGCCCAGCGCGGGTGGGTTGCCGTCGGCGCCGGCCTGGCCGGGCAGCCAGCGGCGCACTTCGACGTTGTCGTCGGCGGACTCGCCCAGCGGCACGCTGGCGTGCGGCAGGTTCGGCACCGACATGAGCAGGTCATTGAGCGGCTGCTGCAGGGCGGCCAGCTCTTCCTCGAGCTGCTTCAGGCGCACGGGCACGGCCTGCGATTCCGCCATGACGGCGCTGGCGTCCTCGCCCTTGGCCTTCAATTGGCCGATCTGCTTGGCCAGCGCGTTGCGGCGGGCTTGCAGGGACTCGGTTTCGGTCTGGACGGCCTTGCGGCGAGACTCCAGGTCGTTGAACCGTTCCGTGTCGAAGGCGACGCCGCGGGTCTTCAGGCGGTCTACGACGGTTTGCAGGTCTTTGCGCAGCAGTATCGGGTCTAGCATGGTGAGGTCGGTGAGGTTGCAAAAAAGGCGGCGGGGGATTGCCCGTCACCGGTTCTTGGCGCGTTCCTGTGCGTCCAGCTCGCGCAGGAATGCCAGCTTCTGCTGGATTTTAGCCTCCAGGCCGCGATCGGTCGGCCGGTAGAAGGAAGGCTTGAGTCCGTCAGGGAAATATTGCTCGCCCGCGGCGTAGCCATGCGGCTCGTCGTGCGCGTAGCGGTAGGCCTTGCCATGACCCAGCTGTTTCATCAGCTTGGTCGGCGCATTGCGCAGGTGGATGGGCACCGGCGCGCTGCCGTGTTCCGCCGCGAACTTGCGCGCCTGGTTGTAGGCGTTGTAGACCGCGTTGGACTTGGCGGCGCACGCCATGTACACCACCGCCTGCGCCAGCGCGAGCTCGCCCTCGGGGGAACCGAGTCGCTCGTAGATGTCGGCGCCGTTCACGGCCAGGTCGGTCGCGCGGGGGTCGGCCAGGCCGATGTCTTCCACCGCCATGCGCACCAGGCGGCGCGACAGGTACTTGGGATCGGCGCCGCCGTCGATCATGCGGCAGAACCAGTACAGTGCCGCGTCCGGGTTCGAGCCGCGCACCGACTTGTGCAGCGCGCTGATCTGGTCGTAGAAGGCGTCGCCGCCCTTGTCGAAGCGCCGCAGGTTCTGCGACAGCGAGATTTCCAGCCAGGCGCCGTCCACCGTGTCGCGTCCGGCGGACTGCGCCGATTCGGCCACGACTTCCACCGCGCTGATCAGGCGGCGCGCGTCGCCGTCGGCCCACGCGGCCAGCTGCTCGCGCGCGTCGGGCTCGATGCGGATGGTGTCGCCCGGTTCCTGTCCTTCGTTGAGCGCCGCGACCGCACGGTCAACGAGCTGCTGCAGTTCTTCTGCCGTCAACGATTGCAGCACATACACGCGCGCCCGCGACAGCAAGGCCGAGTTGACCTCGAACGACGGGTTTTCGGTGGTGGCGCCGATGAACGTGAACAGACCGCTTTCGACATACGGCAGGAAAGCGTCCTGCTGCGCCTTGTTGAAGCGGTGGACTTCGTCGACGAAGAGGATCGTGCGCCGGCCCTGGCCTTGCGCGACCTGCGCCACCGTCACGGCGTCGCGGATGTCCTTCACGCCGCCCAGCACGGCCGAGATGGCGATGAACTGCGCGTCGAAGCCGTCGGCCATCAGGCGCGCCAGCGTGGTCTTGCCCACGCCGGGCGGCCCCCAGAAGATCATGGAATGCGGACGGCCGGAGTCGAAGGCGACGCGCAGGGGCTTGTCGGATCCCAGCAGATGCGACTGGCCAACCACGTCGGACAGGGTGCGGGGACGCAGGCGTTCGGCCAGGGGAACATAGGGCCGATGCGCGGGATCGGCCGCGAAGAGATCGTTGCTCATTGGCAGCAGATGAAGGGGTGCAGCAAGGATTTCAAGTCTGCATTACACCATGCCCGCGCCCTGGCGCCCGCCGGCCGTTGCCCCGGCCGGCGGCGTGGCCGCCCTACGCCAGTTCGGGCGGGGCGAAGCGGCGGTTGGCCAGCACGGGCAGCACCTTGCGCGCGTGGGCGAGGCGCTCCGGGTCGATGTCGGCAAAGACCAGCGCGGGCGCTTCGCCCGCACGCGCCGTGACGACGCCCAGCGGATCCACCACCATGCTGCAACCGATGTTGCGCTCGCCGCATTCGCCGGTGGCCGCGACGTAGCAGGTGTTCTCCAGCGCCCGCGCCGTGACCAGGACCTCCCAGTGCATTTCCTTGAGCGGGCCGCGCACCCACGCGGCCGGCAGCACCAGCAGGTCGGCGCCGTCCAGCGCCAGCCGGCGGGCCAGTTCGGGAAAGCGCACGTCGTAGCAGGTCATGAGGCCCACGCGCAGGCCGGCAATGTCCAGCAGCGGGGGGATGTCCGTGCCCGGGGTGACATTGGTCGATTCCTTCATGGTGAAGGCGTCGTACAGATGCAGCTTGCGGTACTGCGACAGGATCTGGCCGTCGCGGATCGTGACCAGCGTGTTCCACACCCGGCCCTTGCCCGTCGGCACATGCACGCACATCATGGTGGCCAGGTCCGACCCGCGGCTGGCATCGAGCAGGCGCGTGATGAACGGACCGTCCAGCGCCTGCGCGGCCTTGAGCACGATCTGCGGATCGGTGATGTCGCGCGCCAGGATGCCTTCGGGCAGAACCAGGAGGCCTGCCCCGCCGGCGCGGGCGCGTTCCATGAGATCGATGCAGACCTGCGCGTTTTCTTCCCAGACGCGGCTGACGGCGAACTGGCCCAGGGCGACTTTCAGCATGGCATTTCCTTTGTCAAAGCACAGGCGCGCCTCAAGGGGCGCGCGGCATGGACCTATTTTCCCATCGTCCGGGCGGCGTGGCGTACGGGAAACTCCTAGCTCCCGCTTGTAAATTTCTTTCACGATAATGAAAAAAACAGGATTTGACGTAAATATTTTCCATATCGGGCCGCCATCATGACCAACTCCTCCTCTCCCGCAGCTCCCCTGGACGTGAACGGCAAGGGCCTGGGCGCGTTTCCCGAATCCTGTACCACCGCCGACGTGGCGGCGCTGAACTGGAACCTGCTGAACGAAGACGTGAGCCTGCCGGTGGCCGTGCTGTACGAAGCCCGCATGCGCCACAACCTGCAGTGGATGCAGCAGTTCATGGAGGCCTATCACGTCAAGCTGGCGCCGCACGGCAAGACGACGATGAGTCCGGCCCTGTTCAAGCGCCAGATCGACAACGGCGCCTGGGGCATCACCCTGGCGACCGCACCGCAGGTCCTGGCGGCCTACCAGCACGGCGTGCGCCGGGTGCTGATGGCCAATCAGCTCGTGGGCCGCGCCAACATGGCCATCATCGCCCGTCTGCTGGAGGATCCGGCCTTCACGTTCTTCTGCATCGTGGATTCGGCCGCCAACGCCGCGCAGCTGGGCAAGTTCTTCGGCGACGAGGGCAAGGTGCTGCCCGTGCTGATCGAACTGGGTCCGGCGGGCGGGCGCACCGGCGTGCGCGACGACGCGCAGTTGCAGGCCGTGGCCGATGAGATCGCCCGCTGGCCCGGCCTGGCGCTGGCCGGCATCGAAGTCTATGAAGGCGTGCTGCAGGAAGAAGGCGCCATCCGCGCCTTCCTGCGCCGCGCCACCGACGCCTTGCGGGGCCTGGCCGCCGCGGGCCGGCTGCGCAAGAGCGGGCCCGCCCTCATCTCCGGCGCCGGGTCGGCCTGGTTCGACGTCGTGGCCGAGGAATTTTCGCAAATGGACATCGGCAGCCCGCTGGAAGTGGTGTTGCGCCCGGGTTGCTACCTGTCGCACGACGTGGGCATCTACCGCAGCGCCGCCGAGCGAATCAACGCGCAGAACCCCGTGGCCCGCCAGATGGAGCCCGGCCTGCAACCTGCCTTGCAGGTCTGGGCCTACGTGCAGTCGCTGCCCGAACCCGGGCGCGCCATCATCGCGATGGGCAAGCGCGATGCCGCCTTTGACGCGGGCCTGCCCACCCCTGCCCTGCTGTACCGGCCCGGTTCGGTGCAGCCCGGCGCGGCGCCGTCCCACTGGAAGCTGTCGGCCATGATGGACCAGCACGCCTTCATGCAGGTGGGCGACGGTGACGACATCCAGGTGGGCGACATGATCGCCTTCGACATTTCGCATCCCTGCCTGACGTTCGACAAATGGCGTCAGGTGCTGCTGGTGAACGAGCACTACGGCGTCACCGGCGTGGCCGAAACCTTTTTCTAGTCCCCCTGCCCGCGGCACCGCGCCAGGCCCACAGGGGACCGCAGCATCCGGGCACCCGGCGCTCATCCGATATCACGCGACAACCTGTTTCTGACCCTCTGGAGAGAGAATCATGAACTTCCGTACCTCCCGGCGAGGCGGTGGGCTGAAGAGCCTGCTCGCGGCCGGCGCAATTGGCTTGACCGCTTTGTCGACCCCCGCCCTCTGTGCCACGCCGGTCAAGGGAGGCACGATCTCCGTCGCCACCATCGGCGAGCCGCCGACGCTGGATCCGATGACCAGCACCGCCGATCTGGTGGGCATCCTGACCCAGCACTTCTTCGAGACGCTGTACACCTTCGATGCAAAGTGGAACCTGACGCCGCTCCTGGCCGACAAGATGCCCGAAGTGTCGGCGGACGGGCTGGTCTACACGATTGCGCTACGCCAGGGCATCACGTTCCATGACGGCTCGAAGATGGATTCGTCGGACGTGCTGGCGTCCCTGAAGCGTTGGACCGAGACCGCCACGCGCGGCAAGATGGCCGCCAAGATCATCAGCGGCATCGAGGCCCCGGACGCCAACACGATCCGCATCACGCTCAAGCAGCCGTACGCGCCGCTGACCGCGCTGCTGGCCATGAACAACAGCGCCGCGGTCATCATGCCCAAGGGCAAGATTGCGCCGTCCCTGACCGAATTCATCGGCACCGGCCCGTATCAGTTGAAGGCCCGCGTGCCCGACCAATACGTGCAGCTCGTCCGCTTCGAGGGCTACAAGCAGCGCGAAGGCGAGCCCAACGGCTATGGCGGCGCCCGCAAGCAGTACCTGGACGAAATCCGCTTCGTGCCGGTCAGCAATGCCAACACGCGCGTCGAAAGCGCCGTGGCCGGCCAGTTCGACTACGTGGACTCGCTGCCCGTGGAGTCGCTGCCCAAGCTGAAGAACGGCCGCTCCGATCCGGTCATGCTCAAGCCCTTCGGCTGGCCGCGCCTGGTGCTCAACACCAAGCAGGGCATCATGTCGAACCAGGCCGTACGCCAGGCGGTGCAGCTTGCCTTGAATGAAGAAGACATGCTGTTCGCGGCGTTCGGCGACAAGAACTTCTACAAGCTCAATGGCGACCTGTACCCGGAAGGCTATCCGTGGGCCACGTCGCTGGGCGGCAAGGTCTACAACAAGGGCGACGCCGCGGCGGCCAAGAAGCTGTTGGACGGGGCCAACGTGCAGGACCGCAAGATCCGCATCCTGACCAGCCAGCAGTACGAGTTCCATTACAAGATGGCGCTGGTGGCCGCCGAATACCTGAAGGCCGCGGGCTTCACGGTGGACATGCAGGTGGTCGACTGGGCCACGCTGACGCAGCGCCGCCAGGATCCGGCCGTGTGGGACATCTTCATCACGCACAGCCCCTTCCTGCCTGAACCGGCGCTGATCGACTTCCCGTCCAAGGACGCGCCGGGCTGGTGGGACACGCCGCGCCGCAACCAGGTACTGGACGCCTTCAACCAGGCCGGCTCGCAGGAAGAACGCGTCAAGCGCTGGGCCGACGTGCAGCAGGCCGTGTACGACGAAGTGCCGTTCATCAAGGTCGGCGACTTCAACGCCCAGGCCGCGCGCTCGCCCGCGCTGCAAGGCACGCAGGCCGTGCCGTGGCCGTACTTCTGGAACGCCTGGAAGGCGTCCAAGTAAGCGCACGTCCGTCGGGCGGCCGCTGCCGCCCGACGCCGCAGGCACCCGCGCGCGACCCGGTCGCGCCCGCGCAATGACCTCTAGGATTTCACCGTGTTGCGTTATCTCTTGAATCGGCTGGTCGGGCTGGTGGCCGTGATGTTCATCGTCGCGACGATCGTGTTCGTGATCATCCGCCTGACGCCCGGCGACCCGGCCGCCGTGATGCTCGGTCCGCAGGCCAGCCAGCAGGACATCGCCGCCCTGCGCGCGCAACTCGGGCTGGACCAGCCCGTGGCGGTGCAGTACGTGTCGTGGCTGGGCAAGCTGCTGCAGGGCGACCTGGGCCAGTCCATCTTCATGAACAAGCCGGTGCTGGCGGCGCTGGCCGACCGCGCCGAGCCGACGATCCTCCTGACACTGATGTCGCTGTTGATCGCCAGCGCCATCGCGCTGCCGGTCGGCATTCTTTCCGCGGTCAAACGGGGCACCACGCTGGACCAATCGGTGCTGTCGTTCTCGATGTTCACGTCCAGCGTGCCGAGCTTCTGGCTGGGGCTGCTGCTGATGCAGGTGTTTTCCGTGAAGCTGGGCTGGCTGCCGGTGGCCGGTTATGGCGGCCCGGACGCTTCGCTGGCCACGCGCCTGTCGCACCTGATCCTGCCTGCGGTCGTGCTGGGCCTGGTGAATTCGGCCCTGATTACCCGCTTCATCCGCGCCAGCATGCTGGACGTGCTGCGCGACGACTACGTGCGCACGGCGCGGGCCAAGGGCCTGCCGGAACGCAAGGTCATCCTGAAGCACGCGGTGCGCAACGCGTTGATCCCGATTCTGACGGTGCTGGGCTTGACGACGGCGTTGCTCATCAGCGGCGCGGTTGTGACCGAGACCGTGTTCGGCCTGCCTGGTGTCGGCAGCCTGGTGGTGTCGGCAGTGCTGCGCCGCGACTATCCAGTCATCCAGGGCGCGCTGCTGATCATCGCGGCGATCTACGTGCTGATCAATCTGCTGATCGACCTGCTGTACCTCGTGGTCGACCCCCGCGTGCGTTACTGAGCCATCGACATGACGACTGCAACTTCCATGAATCCCGGCGCGGACCGCTGGCAGGTCCTGCGCCTGCTGGTGGCGCGCAAGACGGTGCTGATCAGCCTTATCGTGATCGTGGTGCTGGCGGCCGCCGCGCTGCTGGCGCCGTGGATCAGCCCCTACGATCCCTTCAAGCTGTCCATCATGAACCGCCTGAAGGCGCCCGGCGCCGCGCACTGGTTCGGCACCGACGACTTCGGGCGCGACGTCTTCAGCCGCGTCATCCACGGCGGACGGCTGTCGCTGATGGTCGGCTTTTCCGTCGTCATCCTGTCCAGCGTGCTGGGCATTGCGCTGGGGCTGATCGCGGGGTTCTTCCGCACGGCCGACAAGTTCGTGTCGCGGCTGATCGACGCGATGATGGCGTTCCCCGATATTTTGCTGGCCATTTCGCTGGTAGCGGCGCTGGGCCCGTCGCTGGTCAACGTGGTGATCGCGCTGGGCATCGTGTACACGCCGCGCCTTGCCCGCATCGTGCGGGCCTCGACGCTGGTGATCCGCGAACTGCCCTTCGTGGAAGCCGCCCGCGCGCTGGGCGTGCCCACGTGGCGCATCGTCACCGTGCACGTGCTGCGCAACCTGGTGTCGCCCATCCTGGTGCAGGGCACCTTCATCTTCGCGTACGCCATCCTGGCCGAGGCCGGCCTGTCGTTCCTGGGCGTGGGCGTGTCGCCCGACATCCCGACCTGGGGCACCATGATCAACGCGGGCCAGCAGTACATGGGGTCGGCCGACTGGATCATGATCTTTCCCGGCGTCGCCATCGTGCTGTCCGTGCTGTCGCTGCAACTGGTGGGCGACGGCCTGCGCGACGTCCTCGATCCGCGCCTGCGCAAGGAGCTGTAAACATGACCGCAAGCACCCGAGACATCGTGCTGTCGGTGCAAGGCCTGAAGACCTGGTTCCACAGCCGCGACGGCATCGCCAAGTCGGTGGACGGCGTCACCTTCGACCTGGCCCGTGGCGAGACGCTTGCTATCGTCGGTGAATCCGGCTCCGGCAAGTCCGTGACCAGCCTGTCCATCATGGGTCTGTTGCCCAAGCCGGCCGGCCGCATCGAGGCCGGCAAGATCCTGTTCCGCGACCGCCAGGGCGTGCAGCACGACCTGGCGCACGCCACGCCCGCCACGCTGCAACGCATCCGCGGCGCCGAGATCGCGATGATCTTCCAGGAGCCCATGACCAGCCTGAACCCGCTGTACACCGTGGGCGACCAGATCGCCGAGGCGGTGCTGCAGCATGAAGGCGGCTCGCGCGCCGCGGCGCTCAAGCGCGCCCGCGAGATGCTGGAGCGCGTGGAGATCCCGGCGGCCGACCGGCGCGTGAACGAGTATCCGCACCAGATGTCCGGCGGCATGCGCCAGCGCGTGATGATCGCGCTGGCCCTGGCCTGCAACCCCGCCGTACTGATCGCCGACGAGCCCACCACGGCGCTGGACGTGACCGTGCAGGCGCAGATCCTGGACCTGCTGCGCCGCCTGCAGGCCGAGATGAACATGAGCATCCTGTTCATCACGCACAACCTGGGCGTGGTCGCCGAGATCGCGCACCGCGTGGCCGTCATGTATGCCGGCCGCGTGGTCGAGGACGCCGGCGTCTACGACCTGTTCGAAAAGCCCACCCATCCCTACACGCGCGGCCTGCTGTCCTGCCTGCCGACCGCCGCGCTGCTCGCGTCCGGCGAGCGCCTTCGCGCCATTCCCGGCAACGTGCCCAGCGTGCTGGCGCTGCCGCCCGGCTGCACCTTCGCGCCCCGCTGCCCGCTGGCTGCGGACGACTGCCGCGCCGGCGTCCCCGATCTGGTGGCGGTGCGGCCCGAACACCGCGCGCGCTGCATCAAGGTAAATCCGCTATGACGAGCCCATCCACTCCCCGCGCCGCCGCGCCGCTGGTGCGCATCGACGACCTGAAGGTCCACTTTCCGACCTCGCAGGCGCGCAACGCCCCCGTCGTGCGCGCCGTGGACGGCGTGAGCTTCGACGTGCCGCGCAACACCATCGTGGGCCTGGTCGGCGAATCCGGTTCGGGCAAGACCACGACCGGCCGCGCCCTGCTGCGCCTGTTCGCCCCCACCGCCGGACGCATCGTGTTCGACGGACAGGACATCACGACGCTCAATGAAAAGCAGATGCTGCCGTGGCGCCGCCGCATGCAGATCGTGTTCCAGGACCCGTACGCCAGTCTCAACCCGCGCATGACGGTGGCCGAGATCCTGGGAGAAGCCCTGGACACCCACAAGCTGGCGCAGCACCGCCGCGCCGAGCGGATCGGCGAATTGCTCGAACGCGTCGGCCTGAACGCGGACCACAGCCGCCGCTATCCGCATGAGTTCTCCGGCGGGCAGCGCCAGCGCATCGGCATTGCCCGCGCGCTGGCGGTGGAGCCGGATTTCATCGTGGCCGACGAGCCCGTATCCGCGCTGGACGTCTCGGTTCAGGCGCAGGTGCTGAACCTGCTGCAGGACCTGCAGCGCGACCTGGGCCTGACCATGCTGTTCGTCGCGCACGACCTGGCGGTGGTCGACTACCTGTGCGACGACGTCGTGGTGATGTACCTGGGCCGCATCATGGAACGCGGTCCGACCAGCGAGGTTTATGCGCGCCCGCGCCATCCCTACACCCGCGCGCTGCTGTCCGCCGCCCCTGTGCCGGATCCGCGCGCCCCGCGTTCGCGTATCCTCCTGAAGGGCGACATCCCGAGCCCGGTCAACCCGCCTTCCGGCTGCGTGTTCCGCACACGCTGCCCCCATGCCATCGACGCCTGTGCGGCGGCGGTGCCGCCGGCCGTCGGCGTGAGCGCGGACCACTACGTGTCCTGCATCCGCCTCGACGATCCCGCGCTCGCGGCATGAGTCCGCCCGAATTGATCCAGGAACCACACATGAACATCATCCGCGACATCGTCTTCCAGATACGCAGTCGGCGGGACGCATTGAGCGTGACAGAACGCAAGGTTGCCGACGCCATCCTGGACGACATCATCTGGAGCGCCAGCGCCACGGTGGACCAGCTGGCCGCCAAGGCCGGCGTCAGCATCGCCACCATTTCGCGGTTTGCGCGCACCGTCGGCTGCGACGACACGCGCGACCTGAAGATGAAGCTGGCGCAGGCCAGCACGGTGGGCAGCCGGTTCCTGGACCCCAGCGCCCCCGTCGAGGAAAGCACGTTCTACGCGCGCATCTACGCCGACATCGAAAGCACCCTGCGCGCGCATCTGCCGACGTTCACCGAGCCGCTATTCGAAGCCGCCGCGTCCATCGTGGACGGGGCGCGCATGATCTACGTCTTCGGCATGGGCGGCGCGTCGGCGGTGCTGGCGCAGGAAGTCCAGTCACGCCTGGTGCGGCTGGGCTATCCCATCGCGGTTTACAGCGACGCGGTGCTGCTGCGCATGGTGGCGGCCACGCTCGACGAGCGCGACGCCGTGCTGGTGCTGTCGGCCTCAGGCCTGACGCCCGAGATCGTCGGCGCCGCGCGCATCGTCAAGCAATATCGCGCGCGCATCGTCGCCATCACCGACGCGTCGTCCGAACTGGCGAAGCTGGCCGACGTGGTGCTGCCCATCCGCACCGACGAGACCGACTTCATCTACAAGCCGTCGGCCTCGCGCTACGCGATGATGCTGGCCATCGACCTGCTGTCGACCGAACTGGCCATGCTGAACCAGGAAGAAAACCGGGAACGCCTGCGCCGCATCAAGCTGGCGCTGGACGAACACCGCGGCGGGCCGAACCGCCTGCCGCTGGGCGATTGATCGGGAAACCACGATGTACGACACCCTTATTGGCAACGTCCGGATCCTGGACGGTTCGGGCGGCCCCGAATACCGCGCCAGCGTGGCACTGGCCGGCGGCCGCATTGCCGCGATCGGCGAACTGCCGGGCGCGCCGGCGCGCCAGCTCATCGACGGCACCGATCTCGCGCTGGCCCCGGGCTTCATCGACGTCCACACCCACGACGACACCAACGTCATCCGCACGCCGGACATGCTGCCCAAGCTGTCGCAGGGCGTGACGACCGTGGTGGTGGGCAATTGCGGCATCAGCGCCTCGCCGGTCACGCTGCGCGGCGAGCCGCCCGATCCGATGAACCTGCTGGGCAAGCGCGAGGACTTCCGCTACGCCACCTTTGCGGACTACACGCGCGCGATCGAAGCCGCGCGGCCGGCCGTGAACGTTGCCGCCCTGGTGGGGCATACGGCCTTGCGCAGCAACCACATGGACCGGCTGGACCGCGCCGCGACGCGCGAGGAGGTGCTGGCAATGCGCGCCCAACTGCGCGACGCCCTGGCGCACGGCGCGATCGGCCTGAGCACCGGCCTGGCCTATGCCTCGGCGTTCGACGCGGACACGGCCGAGGTCAAGCTGCTGGCCGAGGCGCTGGACGAATTCGGCGCGCTGTACACGACGCACCTGCGCTCGGAATTCGCCGCCATCCTGGAGGCCATGCAGGAAGCCTTCGACATCGGCCTGCACGCGCGCGTGCCAGTGGTGGTGTCGCACCTGAAGTGCGCCGGCGCCGGCAACTGGGGCCGCACGAAAGAGGTGCTGTTCGCGCTGGAAAACGCGGGGCGCATGCAGCATGTGGGCTGCGACTGCTATCCGTATTCCGCCAGTTCGTCGACGCTGGACTTAAAGCAGGTCACGGACGAATTCGATATCGACATCACCTGGTCCGAACCGCATCCGGAGCAGGCGCGCCGCAAGCTGGCTGCCATCGCGGCGGACTGGGGCGTCACGCTGCTGGAGGCCGCCAAGCGGCTGCAACCGGCCGGCGCGGTGTATCACAACATGCACGAGGACGACGTGCGCCGCGTGCTGTCGCACCGGCTCACGATGGTGGGGTCGGACGGACTGCCCAACGATCCCATGCCGCATCCGCGCCTGTGGGGCGCGTTTCCGCGCGTGCTGGGCCATTACAGCCGGGACGTGGGCCTGTTTCCGCTGGCGCAGGCCGTGCACAAGATGACGGGGCTGTCCGCCGCGCGCTTCGGCCTGGCCGAGCGCGGCTTCGTGCGCGAGGGGCACCACGCGGATCTGGTGCTGTTCAACCCCGATACCGTCATCGACCGCGCGACCTTTGCCGCGCCCGTGCAGACCGCGGCGGGCATCGAGGCCGTTTGGGTAAACGGTGTCCTGTCGTACCGCAAGGGCCAGGCCACCGGCGAGCGCGCCGGCCGCTGGCTGCCGCGCAGCGGCGACCTGCGCGCGTCCTATCCCGCCATTCCGGCTGCGTCGTAGCGGCCGCCCGCCGGACCACTTCAAGGAGAATCCTTCATGAGCGCTACCCCCACTCCCGACAACAACGGCATCACCCGCTACGGCGTGGCCGGCGGCACCGGCCAGGGCGGCTCGCACATGCCCTTCGCCCGCGCGGTCGCCGCGGACGGCTGGCTGTACGTTTCCGGCCAGGTGCCGATGGAAAACGGCGAAGTCATCGAAGGCGGCATCGTGACGCAAAGCCACAAGGCCATCCAGCAGGTGCTGGCCATCCTGCAGGAAGCCGGCTACGGCCCCGAACACGTCGTGCGCTGCGGCGTCTGGCTGGACGACGCGCGTGACTTTGCGTCGTTCAACAAGGTGTTCAAGGAATACTTCGGCGCAAATCCGCCGGCGCGTGCCTGCGTGCAGTCGAGCCTGGTGGTGGATGCGAAAGTGGAAGTCGACTGCGTGGCGTATAAGCGCCCCTGACACGCAGGCAGGTCGCGGTAGGTGTCAGACACCGGGTTCAATGCGCGGCTACCGCCAAACACGGCATGCCAAATAAAAAATGCCCGGTTTCCCGGGCATTCCGCATTGGGCCAAAAACGCCGCTACATCTTCACCACATCCACGCCCTTGGGCGCGGTGAACTGGAATTCCTTGGCGGGCAGTTGGGGGTTGGGCTGGATGGCCGACAGGTCGACGCGGGTGGTCTGGCCGAACGAGTCGAGCAGTTCCACGCGCACCGGCAGGTTGTTCTTCATGCCGATGTCCACGCGCGAGAAACCGGCGTCGGCCGTGCGCGGCTTGGCGCGCAGCCAGTCGACACCATCCTTGGCCGGCAGCGCGCTGACGTCGAAGGACTGTTCCAGCGAGCCCGAGCCGAAAAGAATGGCCGCGGGCGACGTGCCGATGGCGGCGTCGACCTTGCGCTCGGTGACCTGGGCCAGGTCGGGGTCGAACTGGAAGACCTGGCGGCCGTCGGAGATGACCAGTTGCTCGTAGGGCTTTTGCACGGCCCACTTGAATTTACCGGGGCGCTGGAACGAGAACACGCCGGTCTGCGCGGGCTGGGTGCGGCCCTGGTCGTTGACGGTGTACTGCGAAAACGACCCGGTGGCCGCCGTGACCGTGGACACGAAGTTGCGCAATTGCTCTTGCGCGCTGGCGGCCAGCGCCAGGGCGGGGACCAGGGCCGAAGTCAGGCCCAGCACCGCAACGGCGGCCAGGCGTTGAAACGTCTTCATCATGCTTCCTCTCGTGCGGCGGCTGCGGGAACCAGGATCTCGCGGTTCCCGTTGGATTGCATCGCCGACACCATACCCGATTGCTCCATCTGCTCGAGTAACCGTGCCGCACGGTTGTAACCAATCCGAAGATGACGCTGCACCAGCGAAATGGACGCGCGGCGGTGCTTGAGCACGACTTCGCAAGCCTGGTCGTACATCGGGTCGGATTCCGCGTCCCCGCCGATGCCCGTGACGCTGCTGGCGCCTTCGGCGCCGTCGCCGTCCAGGCCGCCTTCCAGGAGGCCCTCGACGTAATTGGGTTCGCCCTGCGACTTCAGGCTTTCGACCACGCGATGGACTTCGTCATCGCTGCAGAACGCCCCGTGCACGCGCACCGGCAAGCCGGTGCCGGGCGGCATGTAGAGCATGTCGCCCTGACCGAGCAAGGTTTCCGCGCCCATCTGGTCAAGAATGGTGCGCGAGTCGATCTTGGACGACACCTGGAACGCGATGCGCGTGGGGATGTTGGCCTTGATGAGGCCGGTGATCACGTCCACGCTGGGACGCTGCGTGGCCAGGATGAGGTGGATGCCCGCCGCCCGCGCCTTCTGCGCCAGCCGGGCGATGAGTTCTTCGATCTTCTTGCCCACGACCATCATCAGGTCGGCCAGCTCGTCGATGACAACCACGATGGTGGGCAGCGGCGACAGCGGTTCGGGCTGGTCCGGCGTGAGCGAGAACGGATTGGGGATCGGTTCCTCGCGCTTGATCGCGTCGCGGATCTTGGTGTTGTAGCCGGCCAGGTTGCGCACGCCCATCTTGCTCATGAGGCGATAGCGCTTTTCCATTTCGCCGACGCACCAGTTCAGCGCATTGGACGCCTGGCGCATGTCGGTCACCACAGGCGCCAGCAGGTGCGGGATGCCTTCGTAGACGCTCATTTCGAGCATCTTGGGGTCGATCAGGATCAGGCGGGTATGCGAGGCGTCGGCCTTGTAGAGCAGCGACAGGATCATGGCGTTGATCCCGACCGACTTGCCCGAACCGGTGGTGCCCGCCACCAGCAGGTGGGGCATCTTGGCCAGGTCGGCCACCACCGGGTTGCCGGCGATGTCCTTGCCCAGCGCCATGGTCACGACCGAATGGCTGGCGTGGTAGGTCTGCGAACCCAGGATTTCGGACAGGCGCACCATCTGGCGGCGCGGGTTGGGCAGCTCCAGCCCCATCAGGTTCTTGCCCGGTATGGTTTCGACCACCCGGATGCTGACCAGGCTGAGCGCGCGCGCCAGGTCCTTGGCCAGGTTGACGATCTGGCTGCCCTTCACGCCGGTGGCCGGCTCGATTTCGTAGCGGGTGATGACAGGGCCGGCCTGCGCCGCGACCACGGTGACCGACACGCCAAAGTCGGCCAGCTTCTTTTCGATCAGGCGCGAGGTGAATTCGATGGTCTCGGCCGACACGGTTTCCTGGTTGTTCAGGGGCGGATCGAGCAGGCCAAGGGTGGGCAGATCGCCTTCGGCGCCGCCGGTGGGCGGGAAAAACAGCGATTGCTGCTTTTCCTTTTCGACGCGCTCGGACTTGGGCACCACGGTGATGGCCGGTTCGATGCGGACCGGCTGCTCGTGCACCAGTTTTTCCTGCTTGGCCACCACCTGTTCGGTGCGCACGGCCTTGGCGACTTCGCCGACCTTGCGGTCCTGGCGCGCGGTGTAGGAATTGCGCATCTTGCGGACCAGGCCTTCCAGCCAGGAACCGACGCGCTCGGCGACCGCCAGCCACGAAAACGAGAAGAACAGGCTGAGTCCGATTGCCAGCATGACCAGGAAGGCCAGCGTGGCGCCGGTAAAGCCGATGCTGCTGCCGATGAGGTCCGCCAGCATCTGGCCGATGACGCCGCCCGCGCCGCTTGCCGTTTCCGACGCGCCGGGCAGATGCGTGCCGCGGCTGGCCAGGCGCAGGGCTTCCATGCCCAGCGAGCCCATCATCAGCAGGAAAAAGCCAATGCCCTCTTCCCAGTGGACGCGCGGCAGCACTTCGGGTTGCTTGCTGTTGGCCACGCGCAACTGCGCGGCCAGGCGCCGGTAGCCAGCTCGCACGCGATGCAGCAGCAGGACGACCCACCACCAGGCGGAGAAACCAAAGAGATAGAGGAGGATGTCCGCCAGGTAGGCGCCCAGGCGTCCGCCCTGGTTGCGCACGACATCGCCCGGAACCGAGTGCGACCAGCCAGGGTCGGACGCGCTCCAGGTGGCGAGCACCAGGGTAAGCCAGGCCGCCAGGGCGGCAAAGAGGATCCAGCGGGCTTCACGCAACAACGCGGAAATGCGCGTTTGCAGCGGCGAGGGTCCGTTGCGGGTGTTGCGCGAGGCGCGCGGAGAAGCAGTCGAGATACGCGGCATGCGGCTCATTATAATTGGGCGTTACCCTAAAGATACCTGCCCATGTCCACGCCTACGCACGCTAAAGTTTTGATACTCGGTTCCGGCCCCGCCGGTTACACGGCGGCCGTCTATGCGGCACGCGCCAATCTTAACCCTGTTCTTGTTACAGGTTTGGCCCAAGGCGGCCAGCTCATGACCACCACGGACGTCGACAATTGGCCGGCCGACGCGGATGGCGTGCAGGGTCCGGACCTGATGCAGCGCTTCCAGAAGCACGCTGAACGCTTCAACACGGAAATGCTGTTCGACCACATCGCCAAGGTCGACCTCTCCAAGCGCCCCTTCACCCTGACCGGCGACACCGGCAAGGTCTACACCTGCGACGCGCTCATCATCGCCACGGGCGCCTCGGCCAAGTACCTGGGCCTGCCGTCCGAGCAGTCCTTCATGGGCCGCGGCGTCTCCGGCTGCGCCACCTGCGACGGTTTCTTCTACCGCAACCAGGACGTGGTGGTGGTCGGCGGCGGCAATACCGCTGTCGAGGAAGCCCTCTACCTGTCCAACATCTGCCGCAAGGTCACGCTGATCCACCGCCGCGACAAGTTCCGCGCCGAGCCGATCCTGGTCGACAAGCTGATGAGCAAGGTCGAAAACGGCAACATGGAACTCAAGCTGTTCCACACGCTGGAAGAAGTGCTGGGCGACGACAGCGGCGTGACCGGCGTGCGTGTTCGCCACGTGGACACCGGCGCCACCGAAGACATGGCCGTCACGGGCGCCTTCATCGCCATCGGTCACCAGCCCAACACGGAAATCTTCCAGGGCCAGCTCGAGATGAAGGACGGCTACATCGTCACCAAGAGCGGCCTGTCCGGCATGGCCACCATGACCTCGGTGCCCGGCGTGTTTGCCGCCGGCGACGTGCAGGACCACGTCTACCGCCAGGCCATCACCAGCGCCGGCACGGGCTGCATGGCCGCCCTGGACGCCCAACGGTGGCTGGAGAATGCGGGGCAGTAAGGTCGGCATGGCCGACCTGAAACGCCTGAAGAAGGACCTGCAGGAAGAACGCGAACGCGCCGCCCTTGCCCCGCAACGGGCGGCGGCGGCGGCCGCGCGCCCCGCGTCGCCCCCCGAGGACGACCTGGCGGCGTTCAAGCGCTCGATGAAGTCCGTCACGCCGATCCGGCACGCGCAACGCGTCGAGCACAAGCCCGCCCCCGAACCCGCGCCCGCCCTGCGCCGCGCCAACGCGCTGGGCGAAACGCCCAACCGCGCCGACGCGGGCGTCTCGGACGGCGGCGAGATCACGCACCTGCTGTCCGAAGGCGGCACCGCCTTCGTCCGTGGCGACGTGGCGCCCGACACCGCGCGCAATTTGCGCCGCGGCCAATGGCGCGCCGGCGCGGAACTCGATCTGCACGGGCTGCGCGTCGAGCAGGCGCGCCATGCCCTGCTGTCGTTCCTGGACGAGTGCCAGGAACACGGCATCCGCTGCGTGCGCATCGTGCACGGCAAGGGCTACAACTCGGAAGGCCTGGAGCCGGTGCTGAAAGACAAGGCCCGGACGTGGCTGGTCCAGAAGGCCGACGTCATGGCATTCTCCGAGGCCCCCGAGCGCGAAGGCGGCGCGGGCGCCCTGTTGGTGCTGCTGCGCCAGTCCGAGGGGCCGCGCAAATGAAGTGGCTTTACCTGGCGGTGGCGATCGTCGCAGAGATCTTCGCCACCAGCGCCCTCAAGGGCTCCGAAGGTTTCACGCGGCTGGTGCCGTCGGTCATCACCGTCTTCGGCTACCTGATTTCGTTCTACTTCCTGTCGCTGACGCTGCGCGAGATTCCCGTGGGCATCGCCTACGCGATCTGGTCCGGCGTCGGCATCGTGCTGATCTCCATCGTGGGCGCGGTGCTGTTCAAGCAGCACCTGGACACACCCGCGCTCATCGGCATCGGCCTCATCATCGCCGGCGTGGTGGTGATGAACGTCTTCTCCAAATCCGTCTCGCATTGACGACGTTCTCCGCAGTTCGGATACAAGGCCTGGGGACGCGGGGCATCCTGGCGCAGACCTCGCTACGCGTCGCCCTTGCGGCAATCCTGTGCCTGGGTTGGCTGTTCGCCGCCTGCGCATCGGCCCAGGGCTTTGACCGCGCCGCCGAGCTCAAGCGCTACCGGGCCTGGTACACGGTCTTCTCAGAGGACATGGACCGGCTGGCCGCGGCGTCCGGCCCGCTGACGGAAGCGCAGTTCGATGCGCTGTTTGAAAAGTCGGTCGTGCCCGGCTCGCGCGCGGCCGGCTTCCTGCGTGAAACCTTCGCGCGCCGAACCGGCGATGGCACGTACCGCCCGCGATACGGCCCCCGCCCCGTATTCATGGGCGTGCTGGCCAGCGGCATTCCCGCGGGCCAAGGCGGCCGCTATCCAGAATCTGATGCCGCGTTCCAAGGCAAGGACCTGTCGGTCTGGTACCTGCACGTGGACGTGGGCGACATGACCAACACGTACCTGCTGTCGTCCGGCGCCTTCGCCCCCTACCGGCTGCCGCCCGCGGGCGCGTTCGAGCGCCGCGCCTACCCGTTCCTGCTGATGGACACCCGCGACGGGGCGTTGCGGCTGGGCGGCGTCAGCGCCGAACTCTGGGGCCTCGTTGCGTGGCTGCAAATTGCCGCGAACTAAGCCCGTGCTGCGCCTGTACGCGATGGCGGCGATGTCCGCTGCGCCCGGCCTTGCTCTGGCCCTGTGCCAGCCGCTCGCCGCGAACGAACGTCTGACCGTTGTCGCCGACGTGCGGCTCGACGACACCCACACGCTGCTGGCCAAGGACGGCTCACGCATCCGCAGCTGGCTGCCGGCCGTCCAGGTGCCCGACGGACCGCGCGCCGTGCCGGTCATCTGGGCCGAAAACGTGGACTGGTCGGTGTACGCCGCCGGACCCGGCACGCACATTGGCGTGACGGTGCTGCGATTCGAGCAACGCCAGGACGGCCGCCCGCATCTTTGCGGCATTGCTCAGTACAGCCCGAACACCGTGGACGAGGCCCGCGCCGAGCCCGGACCCGCCCTGCCGCCGCCAGAGAGCGAGACCCGCTTTCGCTACGACGCATCGGGCCGGCTGATCGGCTACGAGGTGCGGTCCCGCACCTGGGACGGCCGCGCGAATCGGCCCGTCCGGCGTTGCCTGCGCTATGACGCCAACGGCTGGCTCGCCGAATTGGCCGACGGCAGTTGCGACGGCGCCTCCCGTCCGCAGGTGCGCTATGTGCATGACGCGGCCGGCCGCCTGTTGCGGACCGTCCGCCACGCGCCTGAAACCGGTGAAGCAAACGAGGTCATCGTGCATGACGCCGCAGGCGGGATCGCCCAGCGCTATCTGCGGCCGGTCCTGCAAAGCGAAGACGGGCGCGACGCGCAGGCGGGATTGCCATACCGCGCCGTCGCGGGCGAACACCCGGTTCTGGTGCTGCCCGGCCCCGGCTGGCAGCCGCCCACCCTGGAGTCCTACCACTACGACTGGGCCATCGTGCAGCCGCGCGGCGACGCCAGCGTTTACGAGGCCAAGCGCGATCCCAAGTCCGTGCTGGCCAGCGGAAACAGCGGCGAAAACGGACGCTTCGACATGAGCGCGGACGTCCGCCGGCGCGTGTGGGCGGCGGCGGGCCGCGCGCCTGGCGGCGTACAGTGGTTGTGGGCGCCGGGACAGGTGCTTACGCTGCTGCAGGCCATGCCCGGCACCGCGTGGGCCGCCTGCGCCGACCCCCAGGACCGCCGGCCGGCAGCCTGCCCTGCTCCCTAGCTGTTGTCCGGCTGCGGATGCCGCGCGTCCGGGTTGCGCAGGTAATCGACCAGCGCCAGCGTGGCCCGGTCG
Source organism: Achromobacter sp. SLBN-14 (assembly GCF_006715415.1). Classification (NCBI taxonomy): domain Bacteria; kingdom Pseudomonadati; phylum Pseudomonadota; class Betaproteobacteria; order Burkholderiales; family Alcaligenaceae; genus Achromobacter; species Achromobacter sp. SLBN-14. Next base: position 1,236,456 of record NZ_VFNE01000001.1, read on the forward strand.
GGCGGCGGGGTCAGCAGCGACACCACGAAGATCGTCAGGAACGCCACCGGGGCGCCGAATACGCCCGCCGCGATGGGCTGAATGCCCCACCACAGGTCCACCGGCTGCGTGCGCGCGATGCCCAGCACCGATTCCCGCAGCCACGGGTGCGTGTGCGTCATGTAGGCAAACGTCGCGGCCAGGCCTGCGGCCATCCCCAGCGTGGCGCCCCATTTGTTGGCGCGCCGCCAGAACACCCCCATGACGAGCGCCGGGAAGAACGACGAGGCCGCGAACGAAAACGCGGCCGACACCATGAACAGGATGTCCGCGGGTTTGCGGGCCGCGACCCACGCCGCGCCAAACGCGACCACCAGCAGCAGGATCTTGGACACCATCACGCGGCGCGCGGCCGACATGCGCGGCGACACGACCCGGTACCACATGTCGTGAGAAAGCGAGTTGGACAGCGTCAGCAGCAATCCGTCGGCCGTGGACAGCGCCGCCGCCAGACCGCCGGCCGCGACCAGCCCGGAGATCACGTAGGGCAAGCCGCCGATTTCGGGCATGGCCAGCACCACCACATCCGCGCCCATGCTGATTTCGCTCAGCTGCACGACGCCATCGCGGTTGATGTCGGTGACGTCGAGCAGGTTGGTGTCGACCGCGCTCCAGGCGTGCACCCAGTTGGGCAGACTGAGGAAGTTCGAGCCCACGACCTGGGTATAGATTTCGAACTTGACCAGCAGCGCCAGCGCGGGCGCCATGAAGTACAGCAGCAGGATGAACAGCAGCGACCAGCACACCGACTTGCGCGCCTCGATGACGGACGGCGTGGTGTATGAGCGCATCAGGATGTGCGGCATGCCGGCGGTGCCCAGCATCAGGCACAGCACCATCGCCAGGAAGTTGATGCGCATGTTGCCGCGTTCCTCGGGGTCCTTGGCCGGGAACGGTTCGGCGTGCGGCGTGGGCGGCGCGGCGCGGGCCTCGAAGGTCGCCTTGGCCTGAGACCACGTGGTGCGTGCATCGTCGACGGTCGGCGGGTAGGCGGCCAGTTCGCGTTCGGCCGACCGGATCTCGACCATGGGCGCGTCGCCCGCGTTCAACTGGGCCAGCCGGCTGCGCAGCTTGTCCTTTTCCAGCGTCCACGATTCGGGCAGCGTCTGCAGGCGGCGCGACATCTCGTCGGCGCGCTGCTGCCAGATCGTGCGCACCTCGATCTCGGACGGATCGTTCTGCAGGTAGACCTCTTTTTCGGTCACCTGCTGCAGCACGGCTCCGCCCGACAGTTGCGGCAACGGCATGTTGGTGTGCTTGACCGACAGCCAGATCACCGGCACGAGGTACGCAATGACCAGGATGATGTATTGCCCGACCTGCGTCCACGTGACCGCGCGCATGCCCCCCAGGAACGAACACACCAGCATGCCGCCCAGCGCAACGAAGATGCCCAGCTCGAATGAAATGCCCGTCATCCGCGTGGTGATGATGCCCACCCCGTAGATCTGGGCGACCAGATACGTGAACGAGCAGAGAACGGCGCAGAAGACCCCGGCCAGGCGCGGCAGGTTGCCGCCGTAACGGGCGCCCATGAAATCGGGAATGGTGTATTGGCCGAAGCGGCGCAGGTACGGCGCCAGCAGCATCGCCACCAGCACATACCCGCCCGTCCAGCCCATGATGTAGGCCAGCCCGCCATAGCCGGTCAGATACAGCGTGCCCGCGACGCCGATGAAGGACGCCACCGACATCCAGTCGGCCGCGGTCGCCATGCCGTTGTAGATGGCCGGCACGCGCCGGCCGGCGACGTAGTACTCCACCTGGTCGGAGGTGCGGCAGACAATGCCGATGCCGGCGTACAGGCTGACGGTGACCAGCAGGAACACATAGCCGATCCAGTTGCGCGGCATGCCCAGGATCTCGGCCAGCGCCATCAGCAGGATCATCAGCGCAAAGCCTGCCGTGTACAGCACATAGATGCGCCGCAGGCGGATGCGGAACTCCTGGGGGGTGTCTCCCGTGAAAAATGGCATCAGCGCGGCTCCCCGGTTTCGTCGGCGCGCTCATCGGCGCGATTCATGACCCGGGCGTAGACGGCGATGATGATCAGGTAGGCCAGCGGGGCGCCGTAGGCGGCCATCCAGAAGGCGAAGGGCCAGCCAATGAAGTCGAACGAGAGCCGGCGGGCGAAAAACGAGGGAATGAAGGTCAGCGCCGCCCAGATGGCGAGCAGCAGCAGGATCAGCCGCAGATTGCGGCGCCAGTAAGGCGTGACGGATGTCCGGGAGGGAGTAAGGCGCGTTTGCGGCATAGCGTGGATGAGCAGGTCCCATCTAAATATCGCCAAACGCAGCGCTTGAAAAGCCCTGAAGCTTGATCTGCCGGCTTTTTATGCGACAACGGCTGGCACTTCCTGGTGCCAGCCGTTGTGCGTTTGCTTTTTTGAGTACTGCTTTACTTTTTTATTTACCGGTGCCGCCGGTATTTGCCCATGCAGGGCTTTGTCTCCTCACCTGCATGGGAAGAGATTCTGCACCAGATGCGGGATTGCCACACTAGGGGAATGCCCTAAGACGGAGCATTCATTTACATATTCCCTGCACCATATAAGTGCATTTTGGCCCTGCCGTTCTAAATATTGGGATTTTTTGGCCCAAACCGCCCCGCGCACGGCCTAATTCTTGAGCACTGCTCAGTTCATGAGCATGGCCGATGGCGCCCGGCGTCCGAACCCGTGCACGCCAGGATGCCCGATTCCGGGCACGACAGCCAGAAGCTTGCCAGCCCCTCTTTACACGGCGTTTACACCCCGCCCGCCAAGCTATACCCCGTTTTTACCCCCCGCTCCGTAACCTGCCGGTGTCTTCAATGGTCACCTCGCCTGCCCGGCGCACATCCGCCTTTTGCCGCGCAGGCCTGTTCGAAGGGAGCAAGCCTCCCGGGGAGAAAAAACGTGGATCTCGTCTATATCGGGCTCTTTGCCGCGATGGCCGGGCTGACCTGGGCGCTCGTCCGGTTCTGCGACGCCTTGTCGGCCGGAGGGCAGTCATGAGCTGGCTCTACTGGCTAAGCGGCCTGACGGCCGCATTCCTGTTCGTGTACCTGCTGGTCGCGCTGTTCAAACCGGAGAAATTCTGATGACCCCCGAATTCGTCGGGCTGCTGGTCTTGTACCTGGCAGTCCTTTTTGCGATCGCGCCCGTCCTGGGCCGCTACATCCGCGTCGCGATGGAAGACGGCCGCTCGCGGCTGACGGCCTGGGGACGGCCGCTCGAGCGCGGCATCTACCGGCTGGCGGGCATCGACCCCAATGCGGAAATGGGCTGGAAACGCTATGCCGCCGCCGTGCTGGTCTTCAACCTGGTCGGCATCGCCGCCGTCTATGCCCTGCAGCGCGTGCAGGGGCTGCTGCCGCTGAACCCCGCCGGCCTGGGCGCCGTGTCGCCCGATTCCGCCCTGAATACGGCCATCAGCTTCGTCTCGAACACCAACTGGCAGGGGTACGCGGGCGAATCCACAATGAGCTACCTGACGCAGATGCTGGCGCTGACGGTGCAGAATTTCGTATCGGCGGCGACCGGCATCGCCGTGGTTTTCGCGCTGATCCGCGGGCTCGCCCGGCACTGCTCGGCCACCGTGGGCAACTTCTGGGCCGACATGGTCCGCTGCACGCTGTATGTGCTGTTGCCGCTGTCGCTCGTGCTGGCGATGGCACTGGTCAGCCAGGGCGTGATCCAGAACTTCAACCCCTACCAGGCCGTGCAGACGGTCGAGACCGTGCACTACGACCAGCCCCGCGTGGACGCGCAAGGCCAGCCCGTGCTGGACGCGGCCGGCGCGCCGGTCACCGACCCGGCCACCACGCGCACGCAGACCCTCGCCATGGGGCCGGTCGCGTCCCAGGAAGCGATCAAGCTGCTGGGCACCAACGGCGGCGGCTTCTTCAACGCCAATTCGGCGCACCCCTTCGAAAACGCCACGCCGCTATCGAACTTCCTGCAGATGCTGGCCATCCTGGCGATACCCGCCGCGCTGTGCTTTACCTTGGGCGAGATGGTGGGCAGCCGGCGCCAGGGCATCGCCATCCTGGCCGCGATGACGGCGCTATTCGCCGTCTTTGCGCTGTCCACCGCGTATTTCGAACAGCAGCCCAATCCGATGGCCGAGCAAGCTGGCGCCGCGACGTTCGGCGGCAACATGGAAGGCAAGGAGACGCGCTTCGGCATCGCGGCCACGTCGCTATTTGCCACGGTCACCACGGCGGCGTCCTGCGGCGCGGTGAACGGCATGCACGATTCGTTCTCCGCGATGGGCGGCCTGTCGCCGATGCTGCTCATGCAGCTGGGCGAAGTCGTATTCGGCGGTGTGGGCTCCGGCCTGTACGGCATGCTGGCCTTTGCCATCCTGGGCGTCTTCATCGCCGGACTGATGATCGGGCGCACGCCCGAGTACCTGGGCAAGAAGATCGAGGCCTTCGACATGAAGATGGTTTCCATCGTCATCCTGGCCACGCCGCTGCTGGTGCTGGGCGGCACGGCGCTGGCCGTGTCCGTGGCGGCGGGCCAGGCCGGCGTGCTCAATCCCGGCATCCACGGATTCTCGGAGATCCTGTACGCGCTCTCGTCGGCCGGCAACAACAACGGCAGCGCCTTCGCGGGGCTGTCAGCCAACACGCCCTTCTACAACGTCCTGTTGGGGATCGCGATGTGGTTCGGCCGGTTCGCCGTGATCGTCGCGGTGCTGGCCATGGCCGGCTCGCTGGCGGCCAAGCGCCGGCTGCCCGCCGGCCCCGGCAGCATGCCGACCACCGGCCCGCTTTTCGTGACGCTCTTGATCGGCGCCGTGCTGCTGGTCGGCGCCCTTACCTATGTGCCCGCGCTGGCTCTCGGCCCGGTCGCGGAACACCTGCAACCCTGATGCAAGAAGGCTAGGAAAGAACATGGCCAAGATTGAAATGCAAACCGTCGGATCTGACGGCAGTACAGCCGCCCGCGCGTCCGCGCCCGGCGAACCGGGTCAACCGAACGCGGGCAAGCAGAGCGCGGCGCGGACTGACGCGGCCCGACCTGACGCGACCCGACCCTTTGGCCTCTGGTCGCGGGCGCTGGTGGGTCCCGCGCTTCTGGACAGCCTGCGCAAGCTGTCGCCCGCCGCGCAGGTCAAGAACCCCGTGATGTTCGTGGTCTACGTGTGCAGCCTGCTCACCACGGTCCTGTGGATCATGGCCCTCGGCGGCCAGGCCGAGGCGCCGGCGGGATTCATTCTGGGCATCGCCGTGTGGCTGTGGTTCACCGTGCTGTTCGCCAACTTCGCCGAGGCGCTGGCCGAAGGCCGGGGCAAGCAGCAGGCGGCCACGCTGCGCGGCCTGCGCACCACCATCGACGCGCACCTGCTCAAGGGCTTTCGCGACGACGACGCGTTGGATGCGGACCCGGCGCACTGGCGCGGCCAGGCCGTCAACCAGCCATCGGGCCTGCTGCGCCGCGGCGATGTCGTGCTGGTCGAAGCCGGCGACACGGTGCCCGGCGACGGCCAGGTCATCGCCGGCGTGGCCTCCGTCGACGAAAGCGCCATCACGGGCGAGTCCGCGCCCGTCATCCGCGAGTCGGGCGGCGACTTCTCGTCCGTCACCGGCGGCACGCGCGTGCTGTCGGACTGGATCTTCGTGCGCATCGCCGCCGATCCCGGCGAGAGCTTCCTGGACCGCATGATCTCGATGGTCGAAGGCGCCCGGCGCCAGAAGACGCCCAACGAGCTGGCGCTGACCATCCTGCTGGTGGGCCTGACCGTGGTGTTCCTGCTGGTCGTCGTCACGCTGATGCCCTTCTCGCTCTACGCCGTCGCGGCGGCGGGCGGCGGCGCAGCGGTCACGGTGACCGTGCTGGTGGCGCTGCTGGTCTGCCTGATACCCACCACCATCGGCGGCCTGCTGTCGGCCATCGGCGTGGCGGGCATGAGCCGCATGATGAGCGCCAACGTGATCGCAACGTCCGGCCGCGCGGTCGAAGCCGCGGGCGACGTCGACGTGCTGCTTCTGGACAAGACCGGCACCATCACCTTCGGCAACCGCCAGGCGTCCACCTTCCTGCCGGCGCCCGGCGTTTCAGCGCGCGAACTCGCGGATGCCGCGCGCCTGGCCTCGCTGGCCGACGAGACGCCGGAAGGCCGCAGCATCGTGGCGTTGGCGGACAAGGCCATCCATGCGCCCGCGCCGCGCATCGCGGGCATCGAGTTCGTGCCGTTCACCGCGCAATCGCGCATGAGCGGCGCGGACCTCGGCGAGCGCAAGATCCGCAAGGGCGCGGTCGACGCGATCCAGGCCTGGCTGGCCGCGCAGGACGCCACGGTACCCGCCGAGGCGCTGCGCCTGGCCGAAGACGTGGCGCGGCGCGGCAGCACGCCGCTGATGGTCAGCGACGGCAATCGCGCATTGGGGGTGGTCGAGCTCAAGGACATCGTCAAGCCCGGCATCCAGTCGCGCTTTGCCGAACTGCGCCGCATGGGCATCAAGACCGTGATGATCACCGGCGACAACAAGCTGACCGCCGCCTCCATCGCGGCGGAAGCCGGCGTCGACGACTTCCTGGCCGAAGCCACGCCCGAGGCCAAGCTCAAGCTCATCCGCGACTACCAGTCGCAAGGCCGCCTGGTCGCCATGACGGGCGACGGCACCAACGACGCGCCCGCGCTGGCGCAGGCCGATGTGGCGGTGGCGATGAATTCGGGCACCCAGGCCGCCAAGGAAGCCGGCAACATGGTGGACCTGGATTCCAACCCGACCAAGCTCATCGAGATCGTCGAGATCGGCAAGCAGATGCTGATGACGCGCGGCGCGCTCACTACGTTCAGCGTGGCCAACGACGTGGCCAAGTACTTCGCCATCATCCCGGCCGCCTTCGCCACCGTCTATCCGCAGCTTGGCGTGCTGAACATCATGGACCTGGCGACGCCGTCCTCGGCCATCCTGTCGGCCGTGATCTTCAACGCGCTGATCATCGTGGTGCTGATCCCGCTGGCCTTGAAGGGCGTTCGCTACCGCCCGCTGGGCGCCTCGGTGCTCCTGCGCCGCAACCTTCTCATCTATGGCCTGGGCGGCCTCATCGTGCCGTTTGCCGGCATCAAGCTCATCGACATGGTGCTGGCCGCGCTGGGCTGGGCGTGACGGCCGCCGTCATCCCTGCCACTGCCTTGCAAGCCTCCACGCAAAGGAATTCCTCATGACCACCGCAACTTCCGCGCCGCGCCAAGGCGGCATCCTGCGCCCCGCGCTGACCGTCTTCGCCGCGCTGTCGCTCATCACCGGCCTGGCCTATCCGTTTCTGACCACCGGCATCGCGTCGGCCGTGTTCCCCCGCCAGGCTGCCGGCTCGCTGATTGAGCACGACGGCAAGGTGATCGGCTCCGCGTTGATCGGCCAATCGTTCACCTCGCCGCAATATTTCTGGGGCCGCCCGTCGGCCACGGCGCCCATGCCCTACAACGCGGCAGCCTCCGGCGGCTCCAATCTCGGCCCGCGCAACCCGGCGCTGGCCGAAGCCGTCCAGGCGCGCATCGCGGCCTTGAAGGCGGCCGATCCGGACAACGCCGCGCCGATTCCGGCCGACCTTGTCACCGCCTCGGGCAGCGGGCTGGATCCGCACATCAGTCCGGCCGCCGCGGCCTATCAGGCGGACCGGGTGGCGCGGGCCCGCAATCTGCCGCGCAGCGAGGTCGATGCGCTTATCCAGGCCCACACCGCCACGCCCTGGCTGGGCGTGCTGGGCAGCCCCGCGGTCAACGTGCTGACGCTGAACCTGGCGCTGGACAAGCTGCGCGGCCCGCGATGATGGGGCGGCGTATAGTATTGCCAGCCGTTTCCTCCCCTTCCTTGCGCGTTCATGGCTGACATCGCTGGCGAGCGTCCCGATCCGGACGCGCTCTTGAAAACCCTGGACGCCGCCGAGCGGCAGGCGGTGCGCGGCAAGCTGCGCGTGTATTTCGGGTCGTCGGCCGGCGTGGGCAAGACCTACGCCATGCTGGCGGCGGCGCGCGCGCAGGCCGCACAGGGCACGGACGTGCTTGCCGGCATCGTCGAAACCCACGGCCGCCGCGAGACCGCGACGCTGCTCGATGGCCTGCCGGTCCTGCCGCTTCGGGACGTTGTCTACCGCGGCCACGTGCTCAAGGAATTCGACCTGGACGGCGCGTTGCGCCGCCGTCCGGCGCTGGTGCTGGTCGACGAACTGGCCCACTCCAACGCCCCCGGCTCGCGCCACGCCAAGCGGTGGCAGGACATCCAGGAGCTGCTCGCGGCCGGCATCGACGTCTGGACCACGCTGAACGTGCAGCACCTGGACAGCCTGAACGAAGCCGTGGGCAGCATCACCGGCGTGCGCGTCTGGGAAACGGTGCCCGACGACGTGTTCGACGCGGCCGACGAGGTCATGCTGGTCGACCTGTCGGCCGACGAACTGCTGCGCCGCTTGAAGGAAGGCAAGGTCTACCTGCCCGAACAGGCGCGGCACGCCTCCCGCAATTTCTTTCGCAAGGGCAATCTGATCGCGCTGCGCGAGCTGGCGCTGCGGCGCACGGCCGAGCACGTGGACGACGATGTGCAGGCCTACCGCCGCGATCGGGCCATCGAGTCCGTGTGGCGCACGCGCGAAGCCATCGTGGCCTGCATCGGGTCCGACGCCGACGCCGAATACGTCATCCGCAGCGCCCATCGCATGAGCCAGCAGCTCGATTGCGATCTGCATGTCGTCACCATCGACACGCCGCGCGCCGCGCCGCCCGCCGCCGCCGAAACCGAGCGCCTGCAGCACGGCCTGGCGCTCGCCGACGCACTGGGCGCGCGCACCGAGACGCTGGCCGGCGGCGACATGGTCGACGCCGTGGTGCGTTATGTCCGCCGCCACAACATCACCAAGGTGATCGTGGGCCGAACCCGCGCCGGCGGATGGCAGCGCCTGCGCCTGTCGCTGACGGCGATGCTGACCGCCGGCATGTCGCACGGTTGGCTGTGGCGGCGCCACAGCTTCGCCGACCAGCTCGCCGCCGGGTGCCCGGAGATCGACATCATCCGGCTGGGCGCGCCGCCCGTGCCCCAGCACGCGCCCGCCAAACGCGACCCGCTCACGCTGGGCCGCCGCGCGCGCGCAGCCGACGACGAACGCGCCGCCCGGCCACTGGCGGGGTACGTGTGGGCGCTGTGCTACTGCGCCGTGGCCACGGCGCTGTCCTCCCTCGTCTTCCCCGCGCTGCACCAGACCAACATCGTCATGCTGTTCCTGCTGGCGGTGGCCGCCGTGGCGCTGCGCCACGGACGCGGGCCGGCCGCGCTCGCGTCCGTCGTCAGCGTCGGGCTGTTCGACTTCTTCTTCGTGCAGCCCTTGTCTTCGTTCGCCGTGTCGGACGTGCAGTACCTGCTGACCTTCGGCGTGCTGCTTGGCGTGGGCTTGCTGATCGGCCAGCTTACCGCCGGCCTGCGCTTGCAGGCGCAGGCGTCGGTCAAGCGCGAGGCCGACGCGCGCAGCCTCTACGAATTCGCGCGCGAACTGTCCTCCGCCCTGCTGCCCGAACAGATCGTCGCGCTGGCCGGCTCGTTCGTGCACGCCACCTTTGGCGCGCGTTGCGCGCTTTACATCCTGGGCCTGGACGACCGCCTGAAACTGGCCATGCCCGCCGACAGCGACATGTCCCCGCCCGAATCGGCGCTGGCGCAGTGGGTGTACGACCACGGCCAGCCTGCGGGCGCCGGCACCGCCACCCTGTCCAACAGCGGGTTGCTGTACCTGCCGCTGAAGGCGCCGATGCGCACCCGCGGCGTGCTGGTGCTGGACGCGCCCCGCCGCAGCCTCTACGCCAATCCGGACACGCGCCGCCAGGTCGAGGCCTACGCCACCCTGATCGCCATTGCGCTCGAACGCCTGCACTATGTCGAGGTTGCGCAGCAGGCCGTGGTCAGCATGGAATCCGAAAAACTGCGCAACTCGCTGCTGGCCGCGGTTTCGCACGACCTGCGCACGCCGCTCACCAGCCTGGTAGGCACGACCGACACGCTGATGCGCGAGCGGCAGGCGCTGCCCGCTGGCGTGCAGGACACGGTGCGCGCCATGCGCGATCAGGCGCAGCGCATGCACGCGCTGGTGGTCAACCTGCTGGACATGGCGCGGCTGCAAAGCCGCGATACGCCGCTGCGCCTGGAATGGCAATCCATCGAAGAGCTGGTCGGCGCCGCGCTGGCGGCCATGCGCGAACCGCTGGCCGGCCGCGAGGTCCTGGTCGCGCCGCTGTCGGCGCTGCCGCTGGTGGAGTGCGACGGCGTGCTGATCGAACGCGTGCTGTGCAATCTGCTGGAGAACGCAGCCAAGTACACGCCCGCCGGCAGCACGCTGCGCATTCACGCCGTCGTGCACGAGGCCGAAACGCCGGGAGCCGAAGCGCAAGGGCGCGAAATGCGCGTGGCCATCGCCGACAACGGTCCCGGCGTGGCGCCCGGCGCCGAACGCCGCATCTTCGAAAAATTCACGCGTGGCGAGCGCGAGTCCGCCACGCCTGGCGTCGGCCTGGGACTGGCGGTGTGCGAAGCCATCGTCGCCGCCCACCACGGCCGCATCTGGGTCGAACACACGCCCGGCCAGGCCAGCGGCGCGCAATTCGTCTTCAGCCTGCCGCTGGGCGTCCCGCCCGAGATCCAACCCGAAACCGCCTGAGTACCCCCATGTTCGATTTCCAGCCCATAGTCCTCATCATCGAAGACGACGCCAACATCCGGCGGTTCGTGCGCCAGGCCCTGGAAAGCGAAGGCTGCGTGGTGCACGAAGCCGACACCGTCAAACGCGGGCTGATCGAGGCGGGCACCCGCCAGCCCGACGCGATCGTGCTGGACCTGGGCCTGCCCGACGAGGACGGCATGACGCTCATCCGCGAGCTGCGCGGCTGGACCGAAGTGCCGGTGCTGGTGCTGTCCGCGCGCAGCGCAGAAGCCGACAAGGTCGCGGCGCTGGACGCGGGCGCCGACGACTACCTTGCCAAGCCTTTCGGCGTCAGTGAACTGCTGGCGCGTTTGCGCGTGCTGCTGCGCAGGCATGGGCGGGGCGGCGCGGGCAATGCGGCCGAGATTGCGTTTGGCGACGTGCGCGTGGACTTCTCGCGGCGCGTGGTCGAACGCGCCGGCCAGCACGTGCACCTGACCGCGATGGAATACCGCCTGCTGGCGGCGCTGCTGGCCCATCGGGGCAAGGTCATGACCCACCGCGAACTGCTGCGGCAGGTATGGGGGCCGTCTCATGTCGAGAGCAATCACTACCTGCGGATCTACATGGGCCATCTGCGCCAGAAGCTCGAGGCCGATCCGGCGCAGCCCGTGTTCCTGATGACCGAGATCGGCGTGGGCTACCGCTTTGCGGGCTGAGCTTTCGCGCGCGCAGCCATTTTGACGCGCGCTTTACGCGCAGGGCGCGAGTCTTGTCTCGCGCTTTATGCCGGTCCTCCTATTGTTGCGGTCCGCTCAACACCAGGAGGCTTTCCCATGCCCCGCAACACCCTCGCCGCAGTGGCGCTGCTATCCCTCGTTCCCCTGGCGCAAGCCGCCGACGCCCCCGTCGCCGCCGATGCCGTGTCGCCGTATTCCCTGACGGCCAACGTCACGCTCGCCAGCCAGTACCGCTATCGCGGCCTCATGCAGACCAACAACCGGCCCGCCATCCAAGGCGGCTTCGACCTCGTGCACGCCAGCGGCTTTTACCTGGGCAACTGGAACTCCAGCATCAGCTGGCTGAACGACAGCAACAGCGACGTCTCCGCGCCTGTGGAAATGGACTTCTACGGCGGCTACAAGGGCAATCTGACGGACAATGTGCCCGTGGACCTGGGCGTGCTGCAGTATTACTACCCGGGCGACTATCCATCCGGCTACACCAGCCCCGACACCACCGAACTCTACGCCAGCATCGGATACGGCCCGGTGATGTTCAAGTATTCCCTTGCGCTGACCAACCTGTTCGGCTTTGCCGACAGCAAGTACAGCCAATACTTCGACCTGTCGGGCAACTTCGACACCGGCATCTGGGGCCTCGTCATCAACGCCCATGCGGGCCGCCAGATCGTGCGCAACGTCGACAACGGGTCCTACACTGACTGGAAGCTGGGCCTGACCAAGGACTTCGGCCAGGGCCTGTCCGTCTCGCTGGCCTATCTGGACACCAACGCCGACCGCGCCGTCTACACCAATACCCGGGGCCGCGACATGGGACGCGCCACCGGTCTTCTATCGGTGACCAAGACGTTCTGACCGGCGCCTGCCGTTGACGCGGTTTTTACGCGGCAGACGCGCATTTATCGGCAGGTTTTACGGCGCGATTTCTATAGTGGAATCGTCAACAACCCACCGGATACGCGGGACGCCCTCAACGGCCCCCGCCCTCAAACCGCCATGATTCCCCGACCGCGCCTTCGCCAGGTTCCGATAGCCGCCCCCGTTGCCGCCTCGCCCGCGCCGCAGCCGCAATGCCGCCTGATTGCGCTGACCGTGCGCATCGATACGCTGGACGCCCTGAACGTGCGGCTGGCCCTGCACCGCGCATTGGGCGACCGCATTAGCGTCTACCTGCTGTCGGTGGACCACGCGCACGCCCAAAGCACGCTGGAACTGCAATGCGAACGCGGCGAACTGGACGCCATGATGTCCGCGGTCATGCGCGGCCTGCCCAGCGCGGAGTTCGGGCCGGCGCGCCCGGCGACTGCCGTCACGGAGCGCTGAGCCATGCACCCGAGTCCCAAACCCATGTTCGAGGGCCTGTGGCTGCCAATGGTGACGCCCATGCGGGGCGGCCACGTGGATCTGGACGCCGCGCAGGCGTTGGCCCGCTATTACCGCAACGCCGGCATCGCCGGCCTGGTGCTCTTTGGCTCCACCGGCGAGGGCAACCTCTTGAGCATGCCGGAGAAGGTCCAGATGATCGAGGCCATCAACAGCGACTCGCACGCGCTGCCGCTGGTCCTGGGCGCGGGCGGCGTCGACACCCGGGGCGTGGCCACGGCGGTGCGCCGGCTGGACCGGTACGCGCCGGCCGGCTACCTGGTCCCGCCGCCGTATTACCTGGGTCCGTCGCAGGCCGGAATTCTGTGGCACTACCGGCAGATCGCGTGGGCGACAGAGCGTCCCATCATCCTGTACAACATCCCCAAGCGCGCGGGCGTCGCCATGACGGTCGAAACCATGGAGGCGCTGGCGGTGCTGCCCAACTTCGGCGCGGTGAAGGAATGCAATCCGGCCGTGCTGGCCGCCTTGAATGCGCGGGGCCGGCTGAATGCCCTGTGCGGCGAGGACCTGGCTTTGCTGGACCACTTTTTGGCGGGCGGACGCGGCGCCATTCCCGCGGCCGCGCACCTTTATCCGGAGCGCTTTGTCGCGCTGATGGCGCTGGCGCAGTCGGGCGACGCGCAGGCCGCTCGCGAATGCTTCGACCCTTTGCGCCCCCTGATCCGGCTACTGTTCAGCGAGCCCAATCCCGCGCCGGTCAAGCGCGCGCTGGCCATGCAGGGCCTCATCGCCGACGAGCTGCGCCTGCCCATGATGCCCGCCAGCCGCGAGCTGAGCGCGCGGCTGCGGCGCGCCCTGGACCTCATCCCGGCATCGGCTGACCGGTTGCAGACAGCTTGAAGATCGACACGGCGCGCGCCAGGTCGCCCGCCTGTCCGTGCAGCGTGGCGGCCGAGGCCGCGAACTCCTGCACCAGTGCGGCATTCTGCTGGGTGGCGCCGTCCAGATGCGTCACGGTCACGTTGATCTGCTCGATGCCCGCGCTTTGCTCGCCGGACGCCGTGGCGATTTCGCTCATCAGCGGCGCGCTGGTGGCCGCCGAGTCCAGCACGCTGCCCATGGTGGCGCTTGCCTGCTCCACGCGTTGGCTGCCGCGCGCCACGGATGCGGACGAGGCCTCGATCAGCGTCTTGATCTCTTTGGCGGCCGTGGCCGAGCGCTGGGCCAAGGCCCGGACTTCGCCTGCCACCACGGCAAAGCCGCGGCCCTGCTCTCCAGCGCGCGCGGCTTCGACGGCAGCGTTCAGCGCCAGGATATTGGTCTGGAACGCGATCTCGTCGATCAACCGGATGATCTCGTCGATGCGCTGCGAACTGTGCGAGATCTCGCGCATGGCATCGATGGCGTGCTGCGTCTCGTCGCTGCCCTGCCGGGCCAGGCGCGCGGCCTCGGCGGCCAACGCGCTGACCTCGCGCACGTGCTCGGCGCTTTGCCGGGCCGTGGCGGTGATCTCTTCCACGCTGGCCGCAGTCTGCTCCAAGGCGGCCGCCTGCTGTTCCGTGCGGTCCGACAGGTCCACGCTGCCCGCGGCGATCTGGCGCGAGGCGGCCGCAATGGACGCGGTGGAATGCACGATGGTGCGCACCGCCGCGTCCAGCCGCTGCTGCATCCGCGCCATTGCGCCGAACAGCCGGCCGATTTCGCCGCGATGATGGTGCGAGATGGCGCTGGACAGGTCCCCATTGGCCACCCGCTCGCACACGGCCACCGCCTCATCGAGCGGCCGCAGGATATGCGTGCTGAAAAAGCGCAGCGCCGCCGCCAGCACCAGGGCCAGCAACACCAGCGTCACGCTGCCCTGCCGCCATAGCGTGCCGTAGAACGCCGCGTCGACGTCGTCGACATACAGGCCCGTGAACATCAGCCAGCCCCATTCCGGGTCGTAGGCCGCGTAGGTCAGTTTGGGCAGCGGATCCTCGGCGCCCGGCCGCGGGAACAGGTAGCGCACGTAGCCGCCGCCCGCCTTGCCTTGCGCGTAAAGGTTCTCAAAGAGCGGCTGCCCGTCGCTGTCGCGCGTGGCGCGCACGTTCGTGCCAACCCGCTTCGCGTCGGGATGCACCAATAAATCAAAGTCGTCGCCAAACGCGCCCACATAACCATCTGCGCCGTACCGCATTGCCGACAGCTGGCGCGCCACGTCGCGCTTGGCTTCGGCCAGCGGCACGCCTTCCTGCACGCGCCGCTTACCCCCGCTGACGACGCCCGCAGCCATGTCGATCACGTGGCGAAGCTCCGTCTTGCGGTCCTCCATCATCTCGGCGCGCCGCTGCCAGGCGTCCCACACGCCCAGCGCCAGGACGGCGGCGCCAATGGCAAACACGAACCACAACAGTTCCCTGCGCAAGCTGGAATGACTCATCGACTCTCTTCTGCATGACCGCGACTCGAAACAAAAATCAGCGGATTGTGACTTTTTATGTAGACCGACCGACGAGCATACTATTTCAAACTTCGTTTGAATTCGATTTGACTAGTCACTTTGATCTAGCTCAATTTCCACAAAAAAAACGCAAGGCGACTCGCGCCTTGCGTTCTTCTTCAACCCGGCCGGCGGGACGATGCCCGCGTGCCCTAGCCCCCGGGCGGGGCGACGCGCTGCGGCCGCGGCGTCGTCAGGGCAATCAGCGCCACCATGATGAGCGCATAGGTGGGCACGCTGCGCATATTGCGGAACATCATCTCGGTCATGCTGAACGCGCAGTAGCTCAGGCAGAACAAGAGCCCCATCTGCGCGCCCACCCGGATGACCCGGTCGTCGCTGGCCAGGCGCCGGAAGAACACGCCCGCCGGCACCAGATACAGCGCCAGCATGCTCAACAGACCCAGCAGGCCGTATCCCGCCATGGCGGCCAGCAGGTCGTTGTGCGGCTCGCCAAATCCATCAACCACTTCCTGCGTCACGATGCCCTGCTTCTGCAGCTCGCGCAGCTCCTCGCGGAACCGGCTGGGGCCGATGCCCACGATCGGGCTCTTTTCGAACATCAGGAACGAGGCATGCCACAGCTGCAGCCGGATGCCGAACGACGTATCGCGGTTGGCCGACGTGGAAAAGCCCTGAACGTCGTGGGTGATCTGTTGCATGCGGCTGCTGAAGGTCCAGATGGCCGCCGCGCTGGCGACCAGCGCCACGCAGACAGCCAGCGCGCAATACACCTTGTGGCGCCGGCGCCAGTTGCGCAGCCCAAGCAGAAAGACCAGGCCCAGAATGGGCAACAGCATCCAGCTGCTCCGGGTCTCGGACAGCCAGGTCGCGACCACGGCCAGCGCCACGGCCACCAGCTTGACCGCCGTTTCCAGGCGCGGCCAGCGCGAGCCCGGCCCCCAGCCCAGCGACAGCAACGTCATGCCGCCCAGCAGCAGCACCATGTTGGCAAAGGCCACGGCGTTGTAGCGTCCGCCCACCTCGACCACCGCGCCGCGGCCGCCCGAGAGCATCGTCACGATCAAGAGGATGGACCCGGCCAGCGCACCGGCCAGGATGGTCCATTCGATATGGCGAAGCAGGCGTTGCGGCGCACGCAGCAGCAACCACAGGACGGGAAGCGCCAAGGCAAACCGAAGCAGTTTCTCAAGTTCGGAACTGCTCCACATGCCTTTCACGGCCGAGGTGATCAGCAGACAGGCCAGCGGCGAAAGCAGCGCCAGGGAAAGGGGCCAGAGCGCGCGGAAATCCATGGGCTCGTAGCGCTTGACGGCGTTCATGGTGATCGCGGTCAGGGCAATCAAGGCACTCAGATACAGAACGGCGGGGCCGCCCACGGGGCTGGTCAGCGCCAGGGCGGGCATCAGCAGCACCAGCCAGGCGGCCAGGGTTACATACAGTCGGGGCACAACAATCAACCTGAAAAGAACAAAGCACGCACGATGCGCGTCATGCCGGTGGTTAGAGAAAACCCGCCGGCCATGAAGGCGGGCGGGTTTGGCGAAAGAGCGGGAGCCGGGCCTTGCACGGCAGACAGCCTTGCGGGGGGCCCTTTTCGCGGCTTACATGTTTTCGATCATCACCTGGCCAAAGCCGGAGCACGACACCTGCGTCGCGCCTTCGAGCAGACGGGCAAAGTCGTACGTGACCTTCTTGGACTGGATCGACTTTTCCATGCTGGAGATGATCAGGTCCGCCGCTTCGGTCCAGCCCATGTGGCGCAGCATCATTTCGGCGGACAGGATTTCGGAACCGGGGTTCACGTAGTCCTTGCCGGCATACTTGGGCGCCGTGCCGTGGGTGGCCTCGAACATGGCCACGGAATCGGACATGTTGGCGCCCGGGGCGATGCCGATGCCGCCCACTTGCGCGGCCAGCGCGTCCGAAATGTAGTCGCCATTCAGGTTCAGGGTGGCGATGACATCGTATTCCGCGGGACGCAGCAGGATCTGCTGCAGGAACGCATCGGCAATCACGTCCTTGACGATGATCTCGCGGCCGGTCTTGGGATTCTTGAACTTGCACCACGGGCCGCCGTCGATCAGCTGCGCGCCGAACTCCTTCTGCAGGAGCTCGTAGCCCCAATCGCGGAAGCCGCCTTCGGTGAACTTCATGATGTTGCCCTTGTGCACCAGCGTCAGCGACGTACGGTCGTTGTCGATGACGTACTGGGCGGCCTTGCGGACCAGGCGCTCGGTGCCTTCACGCGACACCGGCTTGATGCCGATGGACGAGGTGTTCGGGAACCGGATCTTCTTGACGCCGAGCTTGGTCTGCAGGAACTGGATCAGTTCCTTGGCCTGCTCGCTTTCGGCCATGTATTCGATGCCGGCGTAGATGTCTTCCGAGTTCTCGCGGAAGATCACCATGTTGGTCTTTTCGGGCTCGCGCACCGGGGACGGCACGCCCTTGAAGTACGCCACGGGGCGCAGGCACACGTACAGGTCCAGCTGCTGGCGCAGGGCCACGTTCAGCGACCGGATGCCGCCGCCGACCGGGGTGGTCAGCGGGCCCTTGATGGAAACCACGTAGTCTTTGACGACTTCCAGGGTTTCGTCGGGCAGCCACACGTCCGGGCCGTAGACCTTGGTGGCCTTTTCGCCGGCGTAGACCTCCATCCAATGGATCTTGCGCTTGCCGCCATACGCCTTCTGCACTGCCGCGTCGACGACCTTGATCATGACGGGGGTGATGTCGGCGCCCGTGCCGTCGCCTTCGATGAAGGGGATGACGGGCTGGTCAGGCACATTCAGCGAGAAATCGGCGTTGACCGTGATTTTCTGGCCGCCGGCGGGAACCTTGATATGTTGGTAGGACATGAATGCTCCATTTGCTCCGGGTGGTTTTTCTGCACGCGCCAGGATCGGACAACGTCCGATTCCGCGGGTCATACCGCCTCCTGCGAACCGCACACCGGATGGCGGATAGCAGCCCATTCTATATCGCAAAGCGCCGGGCGAAACCTGAGCTGCATCGTGGGGCGGTAAAATAACGCGACTCCATCCTGCTTTTGGCCCCCTCCCGATGTTCAATCCCTCCCGCGACCAAGTTCGCGAATTCTTTATCGAAACCTGGCGCAAGCACCGCGCCAACGAGGTCCTGACCCCGCTGGAGGCGATCGCGCTGGACTGGATCATCGAGCACCCGGAATACCACGCAGACCTCGAAAGCCCCGAGGCCATGACGGCCGAATACGCGGTGGAAAAAGGCCGGACCAACCCGTTCCTGCACCTGTCCATGCACCTGGCGATCGCGGAACAACTGTCCATCGACCATCCGCCCGGCATCCGCCAAGCCTACCAGCAGCTGACGGCGCGCTCGGACGCGCACCACGCCGCCCACGAAATCATGGAATGCCTGGGCCAGGTCGTCTGGGAAGCGCAGCGCCTGGGCACGCCGCTGGACAGCGACACCTACATCGACCTGATCCGCCGCCGTGCCAGCCTCTGACCCAAACAAAAAAACCCTCGCTAGCGAGGGTTTTTTGCTTGCACACCCGCCGCAGCGGGCGCGTCTTAGCGCCGGACGCCCAGGTCGCTGGGCAGCGACGCCAGCCACGCCGACACATTGGAGATGTCCTGGTCGGACAGCTGCGTGGCAAAGGCGCCCATGATCGGGTTCTTGCGCACATTGGCCGTGGCCGCGCTGCCGGAGGCGCCGCGCTTGTAGGCCTTCAGGGCATGCACCAGGTAATCGGCGTGCTGCCCGGCCAGCGTCGGATAGGCGGGATCCACCGCCGTCTTGGCGTCGGCGCCGTGGCACGAGGCGCAGTTGAATTTGTCGAAGACGGCCTTGCCGGCCGCCAGGTCCTGCGCCTGGGCGGCTGCGCCCGAAATGGCCAGGGTCGCGCCCGCAAGGGCAAGCATGGTGCGGTTCATGGTGTTGCCCCCTTACTTGAGATTCGAGTAGTACGCGGCCAGGTCGGCGATATCCTGGTCGGTCAAGCTGCCGGCGACGGCATCCATCGTGGGATGGCTGCGCGCGCCTTTCTTGTACTCGTTGAGGGCCGTTTCGATGTACTTGGCGTTTTGGCCAGCAATCATCGGAACATGGTAAAGCTCGGGAAACGATGCCTTGTAGCCTGGGATGCCATGGCAACCGATGCACATCGAAACCTTGTCTCGGGCATTCTGGACATTACCGACCGGCGCTGCGTCTGCAGCAACAGCCTGGCCGGCGATCGCACAGGACGCCATCGTGGCCAACACGGAAACCGTGTACTTCAGAGAGGTTCGCAACTTCATTGGAATGACTCTTCTTGGTATGGCTAAGGACTAGGGCCTGCTCACACGAAAAGGCCCTCTGCAAACACGTTGCGGGTGGAACCCAAAGCAAAACCGCCTGATTGTACGATAATTGCTCAGGATTAATACCTTGCGTTAGTGTTGATCCCAATCAAACCACAGAAGCCATCAGATCATGCCCGCAGCCCAGACCGCCTCCTCCGCCAAGCCAGTCCGCTTCGATGGCACCGACAGCTACGTCGCCACCGACGATCTCAAGCTCGCCGTGAACGCCGCCCTCACCTTGCAGCGCCCGCTTCTCATCAAGGGCGAACCCGGCACCGGCAAGACGATGCTGGCCGAGGAAGTGGCCCGCGCGCTGGGACGGCCGCTGCTGCAATGGCACATCAAGTCCACCACCAAGGCGCACCAGGGCCTGTATGAATACGACGCCGTCTCGCGGCTGCGCGATTCGCAGCTGGGCGACGAGAAAGTCCGCGATATCCGCAACTACATCGTGCAGGGCACGCTGTGGCAGGCGTTCCAGTCGCACGAGCCGGTGGTGCTGCTGATCGACGAGATCGACAAGGCCGACATCGAATTCCCCAATGACCTGCTGCGCGAACTGGACCGCATGGAGTTCCATGTGTACGAGACGCGCGAGACCATCTCCGCGCGCCACCGTCCGCTCGTCATCATCACGTCCAACAACGAAAAGGACCTGCCCGACGCGTTCCTGCGCCGCTGCTTCTTTCACTACATCCGCTTTCCCGATCGCGACACGATGCGCGACATCGTGGCGGTCCACTATCCGGATCTGAAGCAGGACGTGCTGCGCGCCGCGCTGGACACGTTCTTCGCGCTGCGCGATGCGCCGGGCCTGAAGAAAAAGCCGTCCACGTCCGAACTGCTGGATTGGCTGCGCCTCTTGCTGGCCGAGGACGTCTCGGCCGCGCAGATCGACGCGCACACCGCCACCGCCGTGCCGCTGATGGCCGGCGCGCTGCTCAAGAACGAGCAGGACGTGCATCTTCTTGAACGCCTGGCGGCCATGACGCGCGGCGGCCAGCGCCGCTGATCCCGCATCCAAGGGCGGCACGCACATGCTGATCGACTTCTTCTATCACCTCCGGGCGCACAAGCTGCCGGTCTCGGTCAAGGAATACCTGACGCTGGTGGACGCCTTGCGCCAGGACCTGATGTCGCCCACGCTGGACGAGTTCTACTTCCTGGCGCGCGCCACGCTTGTCAAGGACGAATCGCTCTACGACCGCTACGACAAGGCGTTTGGCGCGTACTACCGCGGCATCGAGGCCGCGTTGCCCGCAGGCAAGGAGATCCCGCTCGACTGGCTCATCAAGCAGTTCGAAAAAAGCCTGTCGCCCGAAGAAAAGGCCGCCATCGAAAAGCACGGCTGGGACAAGCTCATGGAGCTCTTCAAGGAGCGCATGGATGAGCAGAAGGAGCGCCACGCGGGTGGCAGCAAATGGATCGGCACGGGTGGCACCTCGCCCTTCGGCAACGGCGGCTATCACCCCGAAGGCATCCGCGTGGGCGGCGCATCGGCCGGCAACCGCACGGCGGTCAAGGTCTGGGACATGCGCCAGTTCAAGGACTACGACGACCAGGTCGAACTGGGCACGCGCAACTTCAAGGTGGCATTGCGCCGCCTGCGCCGCTTCGCGCGCCAAGGCGCCGATCTGGAACTGGACCTGGACGACACCATCGCCAGCACCGCGCGCAACGCCGGCCATCTGGACCTGCGCATGGTCCCGGAACGCCACAACACGGTGAAAGTGCTGATGCTGCTGGACGTGGGCGGCAGCATGGACGACCACATCGGCCGCGTCGAGGAACTGTTTTCGGCGGCCCGCAGCGAGTTCCGCAACCTCGAGGTCTATTACTTCCACAACTGCCCGTACGAAAGCCTGTGGCAGAGCAACCGCCGGCGCCAGAACGAGCGCTTCGACACCTGGGACGTACTGCGCAAGTACAACCCGGACTGGCGCCTGATCATCGTGGGCGACGCCACCATGAGTCCCTACGAGATCCTTCAGCCCGGGGGCTCGGTCGAACACTACAACAAGGAACCCGGCGCCGAATGGATGCGCCGGTTGCTGGACGCCTGGCCCAAGTCGGTGTGGCTGAACCCCGAGCCCACGGCTTCCTGGCAGTACCGCCAGTCCATTGCCTTGATGCGCGACATCATGCAGGACCGCATGTATCCCGTGACTGTCGCCGGGCTGGAGCAGGCGATGCGGATGCTGTCGAAGTAGAGGCCGAGGGCGCCAGCCGCCGATCTCAGCCGTCGACCGGGTTTTCCGGCGTGTTAAGCGTCAGCTGATAAAAGGCCAGGTCGAGCCAGCGGCCGAATTTGAAGCCGGCCTCGCGGATGGTGCCGGCATGCACGAACCCCAGCTTTTCATGCAGCCGGATGCTGCCCTGATTGGACGCATCGATGCCGCCGACCATGACGTGCACGCCATCGGCGCGCGCCCGTTCGATCAGGAGGCCCATCATCGCCTCGCCCAGGCCGCGCCCGCGAAAGCGCCCGTCCACGTAGACGGAATGCTCGACCGAATACTTGAACGCCGGAAACGCGCGGAACGTGCCGTAGGTCGCGAACGCCATCAATTCGCCGTCTTCGTTTTCCAGACCCAAGACCGGAAATCCGCCCTGCTCCTTGGCCTGGAACCAGCCCTGCATGGCCTCGCGCGGCCGCGGCTTGTAGTCGTACAGCGCGGTGGAGTTCGCGATGGCGTCATTGAAAATGGCCAGGATCTGGTCGGCGTGGCGCGCGTGCGTGCACAGGACCAGGGTGCAGCCTTGCGGGGCGCGGAGTTCGGCGGGCGTTGTCATGGCCAGGATTTTAGCGACCGGGCCGGGCGCCGCCTACCGGCGTAAACGGGGCACAGGGCGAAAAAAAACCGGCGATGTCGCCGGTTCAGTGAAATGTTGCCGCTTCTGGCCACTCTCAGGCGGCGCGGCTCTCCACAGATCGATGCGCGCCGTTTCCCGCATGGCGCAAACCCGGGCACTGCCGCCATGCCAATTCGTCGGCGTCCATGTCCAGGTCGAACAAATCTTGCGCGGCGGGCCACGGATGGGAGCGCGCGGTGGCGCCCTCCATTTCAAGCACATGGCCGGCAAATCCGCGAGGCGATCCGCCGCACTCCGCGAAATACCGCTGGGAACTCAGGTCCACCACGTAGGTGGTCATGTCATGGGTCAATATGGCCACGTATTGGCCGTCATCACTGGCATAAGCGTACTGAAACTGTCCTTTGATGCCGTCGCCATTCAGGGCATTGCCGGTCAGTTGGGACAAGGCACGCGTGACGATCTCGGTCAGCATGGGTCGTTCCTCCGTAGAATGCGCCAGCAGGATGCCGGCGGCGAAGGCGCGAACGACAAGCACCGGCGCCGCGCTGCGGCGGCGTCTGGCGTTGGACGGGAAGCCGGTAAAACGGCTGTCGCGCATCCCGTCGGCAACAGCGAATGCGTGCTTAAAAGCTTACACCCGCGACCGGAACCGATTCAAATCCCCTGGGAAATCAGGGTTGCTGCACCGCAGCATAAGACCCAATGCGGCTTCGCGCCGCTTATGCCGCTGCAAACACCGCAGCGTCTGGAGCGCCTCCCGCGTCGCGCCGGCGGCGCCACGCGTCACGCCCGATGCGGTACAGCACGTGGGCGCGCAAAGGATGGCCCGCCGGGACCGCCGGGTGGTCGAAGGGCTGCGGGTCGGCCACCATGCCCAGGCGGTCCATGACGGCGCGGGACCGCTGGTTATCCGTGGCGGTGAAGGCAACGATCTCATCCAGCGCGACCTGCTCGAAGCCCACGCCAAGGGCCGCGCCGGCCGCCTCGCTGGCGTAGCCCCGTCCCCAGAATGACTGCGCGAGACGCCAGCCGATTTCCACCCCCGGCGCAAAGGGCAACGCAGGCGCCAGCGGCTTGATACCCACGAAGCCGATGAAGGGCGCCACGCCGGGCGCTTCCACCGCCCAGAAGCCCCAGCCGTGCTCGTCGATGCCCGCGGCCAGCCTGTCGGCCAGCGCATCGCTTTCCTGGGGCGTGAGCGGCAGCAGGAACTGCGTCACTGTCGGGTCCGCGTTCAGGGCCGCAAAGGGCTTGCGATCGGAAGCCCGCCATTGCCGCAGCACCAGGCGGGGCGTTTGGACTTCGACGGTCAGGGACATAGGAATTTCCTCGGCATTGCGGCGGGCGCTTAAGCGATGCGGCGGCTTTGGCGGGAGGCCCGCCGCAGCGCCT
Source organism: Achromobacter sp. SLBN-14 (assembly GCF_006715415.1). Lineage (NCBI taxonomy): Bacteria > Pseudomonadati > Pseudomonadota > Betaproteobacteria > Burkholderiales > Alcaligenaceae > Achromobacter > Achromobacter sp. SLBN-14. The sequence continues at coordinate 1,260,162 of NZ_VFNE01000001.1, forward strand.
GAACCATTGCCAACGTATACACTCCAACGGATTCTGCCATGCCAAAGGAATGATCCGCCATGCGCTTGTCCCTGTCGAAGCTGCCGCGCCCCCTGGGCGTGCTGCTGTTTTCCTCCTTCCTGGCCTTTCAGGCCGGAGCCGCCAGCCTGCCGGCCGGCGTCACGGAGGCCGCCTCGATCGAAGGCATCACCGAATACCGCCTGGCCAATGGCCTGCGGGTGCTCCTGGTACCCGACGAATCCAAGCCGTCCACCACGGTCAACATGACCTACCTGGTGGGCTCGCGCAACGAAAACTACGGCCAGACCGGCATGGCGCACCTCTTGGAACACATGCTGTTCAAGGGCACGTCCACCACGCGTAACGCGATGGGCGAGTTCTCGCGCCGCGGCCTGCAGGCCAACGGGTCGACTTCCAGCGACCGTACCAACTATTTCGCCAGCTTCGCGGCCAACCCCGAGACGCTGAAGTGGTATCTCGGCTGGCAGGCCGATGCGATGGTCAATTCGCTAATCGCCAAGGAAGACCTGGACTCGGAAATGACCGTGGTCCGCAATGAAATGGAAAGCGGCGAGAACAATCCTTTCCGCATCCTGATGCAGAAGATGCAGTCGGCGGCCTACCAGTGGCACAGCTACGGCAAGAACACGATCGGCGCCCGCTCGGACGTTGAAAACGTGGACATCGCGCAGTTGCGCGCCTTCTACCACGAGTACTACCAGCCCGATAACGCCGTGCTGATCGTGGCGGGCAAGTTCGACCCGCAGACGACGCTGGCGGACATCGAGGCCACGCTGGGCAAGCTGCCCAAGCCCGACCGCAAGCTGCCGCCGGAATACACGGTGGAACCGGCGCAGGACGGCGAGCGGTCGGTGACGCTGCGCCGCACGGGCGGCACGCCGCTGGTCGCGGCGATGTATCACATCCCCGCCGGCGCCAGCGCGGACTTCGTGCCGTTCGACCTGGCCACCACGATCCTGGCCGACACGCCGTCGGGCCGTCTGTACCATGCGCTGGTTCCGACCAAGCTGGCCTCGGGCGTGTTCGGGTTCACGATGGAAAATCTGGATCCGGGACTGGCGATGTTCGCCGCGCAACTGACGCCGGGCAAGGACCTGGACGCGGCCATGACGGCGCTGACGGGCACGCTGGAGTCGCTCGACAAAAAGCCGTTCACGCAGCAGGAGCTGGACCGCGCGCGCAGCAAGTGGCTGACCTCGTGGGAACAGACCTACAGCGACCCCGAACAAGTCGGCGTGGCACTATCTGAAGCGATCGCCGCGGGCGACTGGCGTCTCTTTTTCCTGCAGCGCGACCGCGCGCGCCAGGCCACGCTGGCCGAAGTGCAAAAGGCCGCGACGACCTATCTGGTGCAGAGCAACCGCATCGAAGGCCGCTACATCCCGACCGAAAAGCCGGTGCGCGCGCCCCAGACGCAGCGCGTGGACCTCACGGCGGTGTTCAAGGACTACAAGGGCGATCCGGACTTCAAGGCCGCCTCGGCGTTCGATCCCTCGCCGGCCAACATCGACAAGCTGACCAAGCGCACGACGCTAGACCTGCCCAATGGCCCGGTGAAACTGGCGCTGTTGCCCAAGGCCACGCGCGGCAGCCGCGTGCAGGCGCAGATGCTGATTCAATTCGGCAACGAAAAGGACCTGCTGGGCCAACGCGTGAATTCCAGCGCGGCCGCCGACCTGCTGCTGCGCGGCACGGACAAGCTGACGCGCCAGGACATTCAGGACCGTCTGGACAAGCTGCAGGCCGAGCTGGGCTTTAGCGGCGGCGGCACGACGCTGAAGGTAGCGATGTCGACCAAGGGCGAAAATCTGCCGGAGCTGACGGCGCTGGCGCTGGAGATCATCCGCAACGCCAGCTTCCCGAAGGAACAAGTCGAGGAATACCAGCGTCAGCTCGAGACCTCGATCCAGAACGCGATGACGGAGCCGTCGGCCCTGGCCAGCCGTACGCTGGCCCGCCACGACAATCCGTGGCCTGCCGACGACCTGCGTTACGTGCCGACGTTCGAGGAGTCGCTGGCCGGCGTGCGCGCGCTGAATCGCGAGGCACTGGCCAAGTTCCACGCGAAGTTCTACGGCGCGGGCGACATCGAGTTCTCGGCGGTGGGCGATTTCGAGCCGGAAGCGGTGGAAAAATCGCTGCGCGCGGGACTTGCCGGCTGGAAGAAGGCGCCGGCCTATACCCGCGTGCCAAACCCGTATCGCGACGTGCCGGCCAAGCAGTTCGACATCAATACGCCGGACAAGGCCAACGCGTTCTATCTGTCGCGCATGCCGCTGAAGCTGCAGGACACGGACGCGGATTATGCGGCGCTGTATCTGGCCAACTATCTGTTCGGCGCGTCGGAAACGTCGCGGCTGTGGAACCGGGTGCGCGAGACCGAAGGTCTGTCGTACAACGTGCGCAGCTCGCTGTCGGTGTCGTCGTTCGAACCTGCCGCAAGCTGGAGCATCTATGCGATCTACGCGCCGCAGAATCGCGAGCGCCTCGAGAAGGCAATCAATGAAGAACTGGCGCGGGTCCTGAAGGATGGCTTCTCGGACAAGGAAATCTCGGAGGGCATCACGGCGTTGCTGAACTACCGCAATCTGGCGCGCGCGCAGGACGATGTATTGGCTAGCACCTGGCTGGACTATCTGGAGCGTGGTCGCACGTTTGCGTGGTCGGCCGAGATGGACAAGAAGATCTCGGCCTTGACGCCAGAGGCGGTGAACGCCGCGCTGCGCAAGTACGTGCGTCCTGACGGATTCAGCACGGCGCTGGCAGGAGACTTCAAGAAGCCCTGACGCATTGCCAATTGCAAAACCCCTGCTTCGGCAGGGGTTTTTTTTGCATAGTGGATCTGTTCCCGTGGAGCAGGAAGGCGGGAAACGGATTCAACCATTCCATTGATGGGGATAATTTGTCGTCGTGAATCTATTACTCGGTTATTTGGAAAGATGTTTTCAAGGAATAAGGGTTTATCCCAGGTGCGATGACGAGGACAATTCAGTTCATCGGGAACAGCAAACGAACACGACGGAGCGCCGCCGGATTCGGTCCCCATTTACGACGAATTGGAGGTCTCATCATGAAAACCCTAGCCACTACCCTTTTCCTATCCCTGGCCCTGGCCGGTGTCGGCGCACAAGCCGCCGGCGTCGAGCAAGCAAAGAGCAGCGCCCAGGTGGCGACTGAACTGCACGAAGCGAAAGTCAGCGGCCAGTACACCTTCGGCGAGCTGGACTATCCGCCCGCCCTGCCCCAAAAGACCAGCCTGAGCTCGCAGGAAGTGCAAGCCCAGCTGCAACAGGCCAAGGTCAGCGGCCAATACACGTTCGGCGAATTGCAGTACCCGCCGGTCGCCGCCGCCACGGGCGCCGCGAAGTCGCGCGCCGATGTCCAGCAGGAACTGGCGCAAGCGAAGGCCAGCGGTCAATACACGTTCGGCGAGCTCGAATACCCGCCGATCAGCCGGTGAGCTGCTTGCTGTAGCCCGGCCGGCCTCGGGCGGCATCATGGCCTGAGGCCGGTATTTTCGGCATACAGCGGCGGTGGAAGTAGCAGTAGTAGTTGTTGTAGTTGAAGTTGCACTAGTTGAAGTTGCACTAGTTGAAGTTGCAGTAGTTGCAGTTGTAGTTGAGGTAGCAGTTGAAGTTGCTGTGATGTAGTTGCAGTCAGCAGTTGAAGTTCGCAGTTGAAGTTTGCAGTTGCTGTATTAGTAGTTGCAGTAGCAGTAGTGAAGAGGCCGTGGCGATGCGTCGCGGTCTCTTTTTTTTGTCGGTTCAGGACTGGCAGGGATCTGGGTTCTTGACGTGCCCCCGGAATATCCGTACAGGTCAAAACTAGAGGTATGGTTGCTTCTCAGCGCCCCGAACGGGGCGAGGAGGAGCCATGAAACGGTCGAGATTTACCGAAGAGCAGATCACGTATGCGCTGCGACTGGCAGATAGCGGTACGCCGGTGGTCGACGTCTGTCGGCAGCTTGGTGTGTCCGAGGCGACCTTCTATACCTGGAAGAAGAAGTACGCCGACTTCGGTGTAAGCGAACTGCGTAAGCTCAAGCAGCTCGAGGATGAGAACGCACGGCTGCGGCGCATCGTCGCTGATCTGACACTGGACAAGCAGATCCTGCAGGAGGTGGTGCGAAAAAAAGTCTGAAGGCCGCCAAGCGGCGCGAGCTGGCGGCTTGGATGCACGAGCGCTTCCAGATCAGCGTGCAGCGCGCCTGCGCACTGGCGTTGCTGCAACGGTCGACCTGGTACGCCAAGAGCCATGCGCGGGACCAAAGCGCGCTGCGTCAGCGCATTCGCGACATTGCCCTGAGTCGTCCGAGGTTCGGCTACCGGCGCGTGTTAGTGATGCTGCAACGCGAAGGCTGGAACGTAGGCAAGAAGCGCGTGTATCGCCTTTACAGCCTGGAAGGCTTGCAACTGCGAATGAAGGTCAAACGTCGCAAGCGCATTGCGCTACTTCGGGGCAAGCCACCGGTGCCAACCGGGCCGAACCAGCACTGGAGCATGGATTTCGTTCATGATCAGATGCTCGATGGGCGCAGCGTTCGCATCTTGACCGTCATCGATCAATGGAGTCGCGAGAGTGTGTGTCTAGAGGCCAACTTTCGGCAAACGGGCCGGGGCGTCGGTCAGGCACTGGACCGGTCTGCGGTTCTGCGCGGCTGGCCCAAGGCGATCACCGTCGATAACGGAACGGAATTTACGTCTCGGGCGTTAGACGACTGGGCATACCGACACGGCATCAAACTCGATTACACACGCCCAGGCAAGCCGACGGATAATGGGCTCATCGAGTCGTTCAACGGTCGATTGCGTGATGAATTCCTGAATGTGCATGAATTCATCACGTTGCACGACCTGCAGCAAAAACTGCGAGCTTGGCAGGACGATTACAACCATCACCGTCCTCACGGTTCACTCGGCCATCTGACCCCGAGTGAGTACGTTCAAAAGTGGTCAGCGCAACCCAAAGAGGCAGCCACTTTCCAGTTTTGAACTGTCCAATTTGTGGGGGAAGGTCAGAGGCAGCCACTTTCCAGTTTTGAACTGTCCAATTTGTGGGGGAAGGTCATTCTTTTAGCGCCCGGCGCGGGGGAGTGTCCGGATTTTTGTGTGCAGGCCTATGATGGTTTTCAAGGAGACCGACCATGGCACGCACCCCGAAGTCCGCGAAGCAGTCCAGCAAGCCGGCGCTGCCGGCCAGTGCTGAGCGGTTACTCGATGAGCTTGTAACCGGACCGATGACGGCTGAGGCGGTCCAGGACACGTTCATGCTGCTGAAGAAGGCGTTGATTGAACGGGCGCTGGGCGCCGAGCTGGGTCAGCACCTGGGATATCCGGCAGGACAGGCCCGTCCCGAGGCGTCCAGCAACCAGCGCAACGGCAAGAGCCGCAAGACGGTATTGACCGATGACGGGCCCCTGAAGCTCGATATCCCGCGTGATCGGGACGGCAGCTTCGCCCCGATCCTGATCCCCAAGCACGCCCGGCGTTTTACGGGGTTCGATGACAAGATCATCGCGATGTACGCCCGAGGCATGAGCGTGCGCGAGATCCGGGCATTTCTGGACGAGCAATACGGCACTGATGTGTCGCCGGAATTCATCAGCTCGGTGACCGATGAAGTCATGGAAGAGGTGCAGGCCTGGCAGAACCGGCCGCTGGATCCGATGCTGCCGGTGGTGTTCTTCGACGCACTACGGGTCAAGATCCGGGATGAAGGCCTGGTTCAGAACAAGGCGGTATATCTGGCGCTGGGCGTGCTGCCGGATGGCTCACGCGAGATTCTAGGCCTGTGGATCGAGACCACTGAAGGCGCCAAGTTCTGGATGCGGGTGTTCAACGACCTTAAAACGCGAGGCGTGCAGGACATCCTGATCGCGGTCACCGACGGTTTAAAAGGGATGCCGCAGGCGCTAGAGGTCGTGTTCCCGGCCAGGACGCTGCAGACCTGCATCGTGCACCTGATCCGCAACAGTCTGAGCTACGCGGGCTGGAAGGAGCGGCGCACCATCGCCGCGGCACTGCGCCCGATCTACGCCGCCGTGAACGCTCAGGCCGCGCAAGAGGCGCTCGATGAGTTCGCTGCGAGCCCATGGGGACTGAAATACCCCATGATCGTCAAGGCCTGGAAGGACGCGTGGGAGCAGGTCATCCCATTCTTCGTGTTCCCGCCCGCGATCCGCCGCGTGATCTACACGACCAATGCGATAGAGAGCGTAAACGCGCAGCTTCGCAAGATCATCAAAACGCGCGGCCACTTCCCCACCGACGATGCAGCCATTAAGCTGCTCTGGCTGGCGCTCAGAAACATCGCCGTCAAATGGGGATCGGCCACACACCATTGGACCGAGGCCATGCAGCAGTTCGCCGTCCTCTATGAGGAACGATTTACCCGGCCCCGTATCGACTCACAGCCGGCGGGCTAGCTAATGATGCAACGTCAGAGCAAATGCCTAGAACACAAAAATTCTGACACTCCCCGGCGCGGCCACGGCGCCCGGCGCGCGGGGCCACGATTGCGGTCCGGAGCCTTCGCTCCGGACTTCCCCTGCCTCATCCTCGTCATCGCCTACGGCGATTCCTTCGGATTCCGTTGGGCTTATCGACGCCCCACGCACCGGGCACCGCAGCCACACCGGGCTCGCGGTGTCGGAAACAAGACGGGCGTCGGGGCGGGTGGTTTGCTTGGCGTTTTTTTCGCGGTTTTGGTGGTTCGGAAGATCTTGCCGGCCCGCGCTGCGTCGGCCGCGCGGGCGGCCTCGCAGCGCTTACGTGATGTGGTTCGGTTTCGGGTGCTCGCTGCGCGCGGAGGGCAAGCCGCGGGAAGCCGGATCTGAGTATGGGGTGGCTGTATCTGGCGGCAGTGGCAAGTGAATGCAGCGGGTTGGCAGCGGGTGGCTCCGGCATCCGCATTCCGCATATCCGTAATTTTTAGAAACCCTTCGATTTCTTGGCTATTTGGAAGGTGGTTTCATGCGTGCGGGTTTATTCGGGTTTCTTACGGTGCGCCGCATCAGCCCTCTTGCTATGTACTGGGCCGTGAGGCAGCGACGCCAGACTCGATCTCTCTTAAAACAAACTGGAGCTCTCACACATGAAAATTCTGGCCACCACGCTGTTCTTTTCCCTGGCCCTGGCCAGCACCGGCGCGCATGCGGCGGGCGCTGGACACGGGAAGTCCGGCTCTCAGGTCGCGGCCGAGTTGCAGGAAGCCAAGCTGACCGGCCAGTACACGTTTGGCGAAATGGACTATCCCGCCGCATTGCCCCGCACCTCCGGCCTGACCGAACAGGAAGTGCGAGCCGAGCTTCAACAAGCCAAGGCCAATGGCGAATACACCTTTGGCGAACTGGATTACCCGCCGGTCGCTCGATAAGCAGCCGGATGTGGGCGGGCCGATATCGACAGGCCCGAAAAAAAAGCCGCGACTCTCGTCGCGGCTTTTTTGCTGAAGATCGGCTTGCTCAGCTGAAGAATTCCTTGACGCGGTCCGTCCAGGATTTGCTTTGCGGCGAGTGGCGGTCGCCGCCGTCGTTCAACGACGCTTCGAACTGGCGCAGGATGTTCTTTTGGTCTTCGCTCAGGCGCACCGGCGTTTCCACCACGACGTGGCAGTAGAGGTCACCGGGGTAGCTGCCGCGCACGCCGCGGATGCCCTTGCCGCGCAGGCGGAAGGTCTTGCCGGACTGGGTGCCTTCGGGGATGGAGATCTCGGCCTTGCCGCCCAGCGTGGGCACCTGGAGTTCGCCGCCCAATGCCGCCGTGGTGAACGGGATGGTCAGCTCGCAGTGCAGGTCGTCGCCGTCGCGCTGGAAGATCTTGTGCTGCTTGATGTGGATTTCCACATACAAGTCGCCCGGAGGGCCGCCATTGATGCCGGGTTCGCCATTGCCGCTGGAGCGGATGCGCATGCCGTCGTCGATGCCGGCCGGGATCTTGACCTGGAGGGTCTTGTTGCGGCGGATGCGGCCGACGCCGTCGCAGGACGGGCACGGGTCCGTGATTTCCTTGCCGTTGCCGTGGCAGGTCGGGCAGGTTTGCTGGACGCTGAAGAAACCTTGCTGCATGCGCACGGCGCCCGAGCCGCCGCAGGTGCGGCAGGTCTTGGGCGAGGTGCCGGGCTTGGCGCCGGAGCCGTGGCAGGTGTCGCAGTTTTCCCAGCTGGGGACGCGGATTTCCGTGTCGAAACCGGCGGCTGCCTGTTCGAGGGTGATTTCCAGCGCGTATTTGAGGTCGGCACCGCGGTACACCTGGGGACCTCCGCCGCGACGCCCGCCGCCGCCGCCGCCGAAGATTTCGCCAAAGATGTCGCCGAACGCGTCGGCGAAACCGCCGCCCATGCCCGCGCCGCCCATGCCGGCGGCATTGGGGTCGACGCCGGCGTGACCGTAGCGGTCGTACGCGGCGCGCTTTTGCTCATCGCCCAGGACCTCGTAGGCTTCCTTGGCTTCCTTGAACTTCTCTTCGGCTTCTTTGCTGTCCGGATTGCGGTCCGGATGGTATTTCATGGCCAGCTTTCGATAGGCCTTCTTGAGATCGTCGTCCGAGGCGTTTTTTGCCACGCCCAAGACGTCGTAATAGTCGCGTTTTGCCATGATCCGTGGGCTCGAAACCGAGCCTTCTTTTCAGTGCTACAGAATGAGTTCGCCCGGTAGGCGGATTTCTCCGGCTACCGGGCGGCAGAGGCAGGTCAGCGCCCGGCCATTATTGGTCGCGCTTGACTTCCTTGAAGTCGGCGTCGACGACGTTGTCGTCCACCGGCTTCGCGTTGTCGGCCGCTTGCTGCTGGCCGGCGGCTTGCTGCGCCTGCATGTCGGCGTACATCTTTTCGCCGAGCTTTTGCGATGCGGTCGACAGGGCTTCCACCTTGGCGTCGATCGCGGCCTTGTCGCCTTCCTTCAGCGTGTCTTCCAAGTCCTTGATGGCGGCTTCGATGCTTTCCTTTTCGGAAGCTTCGAGCTTGTCGCCGTACTCGGTCAACGACTTGCGGGTGGCATGCACCAGCGCATCGGCCTGGTTACGCGACTGGGCCAGTTCGGCAACGCGGTGATCTTCCTCGGCGTTGGCCTCGGCATCCTTGACCATGCGCTGGATCTCGTCTTCCGACAGACCCGAGTTGGCCTTGATGGTGATCTTGTTTTCCTTGCCGGTGCCCTTGTCCTTGGCGGACACGTGCAGGATGCCGTTGGCGTCGATGTCGAACGTGACTTCGATCTGCGGCATGCCGCGCGGCGACGGCGGGATACCTTCGAGGTTGAACTCGCCCAGGGCCTTGTTGCCCGCAGCGATTTCGCGCTCGCCCTGGAACACCTTGATCGTCACGGCCGGCTGGTTGTCGTCGGCGGTCGAGAACGTCTGCGAGAACCGGGTCGGGATCGTGGTGTTCTTCTGGATCATCTTGGTCATGACGCCGCCCAGGGTTTCGATACCCAGGGACAACGGCGTGACGTCCAGCAGCAGCACGTCCTTGCGGTCGCCCGACAGCACGGAGCCCTGAATGGCGGCGCCAGCGGCGACGGCTTCATCGGGGTTCACGTCCTTGCGCGGATCCTTGCCGAAGAATTCCTTCACCTTTTCCTGAACCTTGGGCATGCGGGTCATGCCGCCGACCAGGATCACGTCGTCGATGTCGGAGACCTTCACGCCGGCGTCCTTGATGGCGACGCGGCAGGGCTCGATCGTGCGTTCGATCAGTTCTTCGACCAGCGCTTCCAGCTTGGCACGCGTGATCTTCAGGTTCAAGTGCTTGGGACCGGAGGCATCAGCCGTGATGTACGGCAGGTTGATTTCGGTCTGCTGCGCGGACGACAGTTCGATCTTGGCCTTTTCGGCGGCTTCCTTCAGGCGTTGCAGCGCCAGCACGTCCTTGGACAGGTCAACGCCTTGTTCCTTCTTGAACTCGGCAATGATGTAGTCGATGATGCGCTGGTCGAAGTCTTCGCCGCCCAGGAAGGTGTCGCCGTTGGTCGACAGCACTTCGAACTGCTTTTCGCCGTCCACGTCGGCGATTTCGATGATGGACACGTCGAACGTGCCGCCGCCCAGGTCATAGACAGCGATCTTGCGGTCGCCCTTTTCGGTCTTGTCCAGGCCGAACGCCAGCGCCGCGGCGGTGGGTTCGTTGATGATGCGCTTGACTTCCAGGCCCGCGATGCGGCCGGCGTCCTTGGTGGCCTGGCGCTGGCTGTCGTTGAAGTAGGCGGGCACGGTGATGACGGCCTCGGTCACTTCTTCGCCCAGGTAGTCCTCGGCGGTCTTCTTCATCTTGCGCAGCACGTCAGCCGACACTTGGGGAGGCGCCATCTTCTTGCCGCGCACTTCAACCCAGGCGTCGCCGTTGTCGGCCTTGACGATGGCGTAGGGCATCAGGTTGATGTCCTTCTGCACTGCCTTTTCTTCGAACTTGCGACCAATCAGGCGCTTCACGGCGTAGAGCGTGTTGCGCGGGTTGGTCACGGCCTGGCGCTTGGCAGGCGCGCCGACCAGAGTCTCGCCGTCATCCATGTAAGCAACGATGGAGGGGGTGGTGCGAGCACCTTCGGCGTTTTCGATGATCTTGACCTGCCCGCCGTCCATGACAGCCACGCAGCTGTTGGTCGTTCCCAGGTCAATGCCAATAATCTTGCTCATGGTGGGTTACCTTGATTATTAAATCTATGAAAAATTGGGGAAAACTGCTTGTCCCCCCATAACTGGGGCTGCCCAAAGGGTTTTTCAAGACGCCGGGCTGGAATTTTCGGCGCCCGATTCCTGCAGGCGGTGGATCGCCGCCGTGAACTGGGGCAATCCGGGCCAGCCGGTGATGCGCCCCAGGCGCTTGCCGGACCGGTACAGCACAAAAGTGGGGACGCCATGCAACGAAAAGCGGCGTCCCAGCGGCTCATCCGCATAGACATCGGCTTCGAACCACGTCAGGCCAAGCCCTACCAGCGTTTCCTGGTGCAGCAGCGCCGCCTGTTTGAACAGATTGCAGTTGTAGCAATCCTGGCCCCACAGGAAGACACAGCGCAGGTCCGCCCCGGGCGCTTGCACCACGGCCGCATCGAATCCCGCGGTGTCGACATGGCGCATGCCGAACACCCGGAATACCTGGGCCGGGTCAAAGCGCGGGTCGGTCATGGTGGGACGCGGTTCAGCCCTGGCCGGCCGACACGACCACCAGCGCCGGGCGCAGGGTACGGTCGGCAATCACATAGCCCTTCTGCAGCAGTTGCACCACCGTGTTGGCGGGCTGCTCGTTGGGAATGGACGAAATGGCCTGGTGCTGGTGCGGATCGAACTTGTCGCCCTGGGCCGGCGCGATTTCCTTGAGCAGATTGCGCTCGAACGCGGCGGCAAGCTGCTTGAGGGTGACTTCGACGCCTTCGCGCAGGGTTTCGACCGTCTGATCGGGCTGGGCCAGGGCAGCTTCCAGGCTGTCCTTGACCGGAACCAGGCTTTCGGCGAACGACTCGATGCCGAACTTGCGCGCCTTGGATACTTCTTCCTGGGCGCGGCGGCGCACGTTTTCGGCTTCGGCTTGCACACGCAGAAGCTGGTCGTGCTGCTCGTTGACGGTAGCCTGGGCGGCGTCCAATTGGGCGCGCAACTCGTTCAGCTCGGCCTGCGCGGCGTCCTGGGCGGCGGGAGCCGCATCGGCGCTCTGGCCGACTTCGGGCGCCTGGTCAGCAGGCTCGTGGGGTGCCGTCATGGGGAATCCTCCAAAAAGAATGGCTTTCGCAGACATGAATGGGGGCCAATACCCCTAATTCAAGCCCGGTTAAGCGAAATATTCCCCGGGGCGCGGCCCGAAGGCCGGGCGCCCGCTGACCGAACGGCTACTTCTTGCTGGGCTGGGCGGGGGCCACGGGGTCGCTGGCCGGAAAACTTTCCTTCAGCGCGCGGTCCACGCGCTTGTCATCGGCGTCCGGATCCGATGGAATCGCGACCGGGTCGCTGGCCGGGAAGGTATCGGCCAGGGCCTCGTCCAGGTCATGTTCGACGCGGTCCTCGTCGACGGGAGTGGTGACTTTGCCCTTCTTGACCGTCTTTCCAGTCTTGGGATCATGGTGCATGCGCCTTCTCCTTCAAGTCCGTGGCTGCTGGTATCCACCCCTGCAAGTTTCGTTCCACCAGACTGGACAGCCCCGCGATCCAGGCCGGGTCGTCATTGATGGCAGGAATGTAACGGAACTGTTTGCCCCCCGCCTCGAGAAAGGCGTCGCGGCATTCCAGGCTGATTTCTTCCAGGGTTTCCAGACAGTCTGCCACAAATCCCGGGCACACCACATCGACCTCCGTGACGCCGGAGGCCGCCAGGGCCTTCAGGGTCGGCTCGGTATAGGGCTCCAGCCAGCGGGCCGATCCGAACCGGCTCTGGAAGGTCACTTCGATCTGGTCGCGGGGCAGGGACAGCCGCTGCGCCAGGAGCCGGGCGGTTTCCATGCAGTCGCGGTAGTAGGGATCGCCCAGTTCGATGGAGTAGCGCGGCAGGCCGTGAAAGCTCATGACGAGTTTCTGCGGCTTGCCATGCTCGGCCCAGTAGCGCTCGATGCGCGCGGCGAGCGGATCCAGGTAGGCGGGCTCGTCGTGAAAACGCTTGATGAAGCGCATCTCCGGCTGATCGCGCAGCTTGCCCATGTAGCGGGTGACCGCGTCGACCACGGTGGCGGTGGTGCTGGCGGCGTACTGGGGATACAGCGGCACCGTCAGGATGCGCTCGCAGCCCTGATTGCGCATATTTGCGATCACCTGGGGGATGGAGGGGTTGCCATAGCGCATGCCCAGCTCGACCACGGCATCCACGCCGGCCGCCTGCAGGGCGGCGCGAACGCCGTCGGTCTGGCGTTGGCTGTAGACCATCAGGGGCGAGCCGCCCTCCATCCAGATGCCGGCGTAGCGCGGCTCCAGCCGCTTGGGCCGGCGCACGAGCACGATCCCGTGCAGAATGGGCTTCCAGAGATAGCGCGGGATTTCGATGACGCGCGGGTCGGAGAGGAATTCGCCGAGATACTTGCGGATGTCCTTGGGCGACGTCGTGTCGGGGGTGCCCAGGTTGACGAGCAGCACGCCGACCTTGCCGGGCACGCGCGGCGGCGGATCCTCGTTGAAGGGGTCTTCTTGGTGGGGCTCAGGAAGGTAGCGCTCAGGCCAGAGATACTTGAACAGGCGAAGAAACACAAAAACTCCCCTTCCTCCGCAAGGAGGATGTAGCTTTGAATGGGACTACTGGTTGTGGCTGAGGGCGTTGGACAGCAGGCGCGCTGTGATGTCCACGATGGGTATGACACGCTCGTAGGCCATGCGGGTCGGACCGATGACACCCAGGGTGCCGACCACCTTGCCGTCCACGCCGTAAGGCGCCGTGATGACGGAGACGTCTTCCAATGGCACCAGTTGCGAATCGCCGCCGATGTAGATCTGCACGCCCTGCGCGCGGCTCGAGACGTCCAGCAATTGCAGCAGATCGGTTTTTTTCTCGAACAGCGAAAACATCTTGCGCAGCCGGTCCATGTCGGACGCGATGTCGGTGACGTCCAGCAGCTTGCGTTCGCCCGATATGACCACGGCATCGCCGTCCTCGGCGGCTTCGGCGCTGGCCTCGACGGCGGCCTGCATCAGGCGCGAGATGTCTTCCCGCAACTGGGCCAGCTCGGTCGACAACGTCTGGCGCACGGCATTGAACGACTTGCCGGCGAAGTGCATGTTGAAGAAGTTGCCGGCTTCCAGGAGCTCGGATTCGGAGTAATCCCGCTGGACGAAAAGGATGCGGTTCTGCACGTCGCCATCGGGCGTCACGATGATGAGCAGGACACGCTTGTCGGACAGGCGGATGAATTCGATCTGCCGGAACACCTGCGCCCGCTTGGGCGTGAGGACCACGCCGGCGAACTGCGTCAGGTTGGACAGCAGCGCCGCGGCCGCATTGACGGCGCGGGTAGGTTCGGCGGCCGAGAGCATTTCGCCCATGTTGTGCGGCTGCAGCTGGTACGACTGCACCGACAGCAGCGAATCGACGAACATGCGGTATCCGCGCGGCGTGGGAACACGGCCGGCGGAGGTGTGCGGACTGTGGATCAGTCCCAGCTCTTCCAGGTCCGCCATGACATTGCGGATGGTGGCCGGAGACAAGTCAAAGACTTTAGATAGCGTCCGCGAGCCGACTGGCTGCCCATCGGCGATGTAGCGTTCTATCAACGCTTTCAGTAAAGCGCGTGCGCGGTCATCCATAGCGGCTATTTTAGGGAATCTTTTCAGGTTGAGGCGATTTTTGTCCCGCAACACAATATACGGCCCCATATAATCGGCTAATTGGCCCATTCTGGGCATGTTCAGCTTTGCGGTTTCGCCCTTTTCATTCCTACGCAGCCATGCATTTTCCTATAGTCGCCCTGATCGGCAGATACCAGGACACCGGCCTGGACACACCGCTGAGAGCACTTGCGCACGCGCTGACGCAGGCGGGCCGCCATGTGCTGATCGATGCGGACACGGCGCGCAATACCGGGCTGACCGAATACCCCATCGCCACGCTCGAGGAAATCGGCAAGACCGCCTCGCTCACCGTGGTCATGGGCGGCGACGGCACCGTGCTGGGCGCCAGCCGCCATCTCGCGCCCTACGGCATGCCGCTGATCGGCATCAACCACGGGCGCCTGGGCTTCATCACCGACATCGCCCTGCAGGACGCGCACGCGGCGCTCGCCCGGGTGCTCGAAGGCAGCTTCCAGATCGAAGACCGCATGCTGCTCGAAGGCAGCGTGTGGCGCGGCGACCAGAAGATGTATTCCGCGTCGGCCTTGAACGACGTGGTCCTGAACCGCGCGGGCCGCGGCGGCATGATCGAGGTCCGGGTCGAACTTGACGGCGCCTTCATGTATACGCAGCGCGCCGACGGCCTGATCATCGCCACGCCCACCGGCTCCACGGCCTATGCGCTGTCGGCCAATGGCCCCATCCTGCACCCGGGCATGAACGCCATGGTGCTGGTGCCGGTGGCGCCGCAAACGCTGTCGAACCGGCCCATCGTCATCCCGGACACCGGCGTGCTCAACATGACGCTCACGGCCATGGGCCGCGTCGAAGTCGGCGCCAGCGTGCACTTCGACATGCAGACCTGGTCCGACCTGCAACCGGGCGACCGCATCGTCGTGCAGCGCGCGCCCTACACCATCCGATTCGTGCATCCCGAAGGCTACAGCTTCTTTTCCACCCTGCGCCGCAAACTGCACTGGAACCTGATGCCCGAAGCCTCCGACAACGTAGAGTAATTAGCGCCCCTTATGCTGCGCACCCTGCACATCCGCGACTTCGTCATCGTCGAACAGACCGAGATCCACTTTGGCACCGGCTTCACCGTCTTTTCCGGTGAAACGGGCGCCGGCAAATCCATCCTGGTCGATGCGCTGGCGCTCACCCTCGGAGAGCGCGGCGATGCCAGCATGTTGCGCGAAGGCGCGACCCGTGCCGACATCACCGCGGTGTTCGACACGCCGGCGGCGCTGCAGGCGTGGCTGGCCGAACGCGAAATCGACGCCGACGACGAACTCTCGCTGCGCCGCGTCATCGATGCGCAAGGCCGCAGCCGCGCTTACATCAACGGCACCCCGGCCACCGTGGCGCAACTGCGCGAACTGGGCAACAGCCTGGTCGACATCCATGGCCAGCACGCGCACCAGAGCCTGATGCGTCCCGACGCCCAACGCGACCTGCTGGACGCGCACGGCGGCCACGGCGAGCTTCGCCACGCGGTTGGCCAGGCGTGGAAGCAGTGGCGCGCCTTGGCACGCCAGCTGGAATCGGCCGAAAAAGACGCCGAAAGCCTGGCCTCTGAACGTGAACGCCTGCAATGGCAGGTCGACGAACTGGACCGGCTGAACCTCGGACCGGACGAATGGGACGCCCTGCAATCCGAGCACACGCGCCTGTCGCATGCGCAATCGCTGCTGGATGGCGCCTCGCAAATCCTTGAAATGCTGGACGGCGAAGGCGATTCGGCGCATCACCGCCTGACGGCCGCGAACCAGCGCCTGCAGCAGATGCTGCGGCACGATCCGGGCCTCAAGGGCGTCCATGACGAACTGGAATCGGCACGCATCGCCATCAGCGAAGCCGTGTCCGACCTGAACAACTATGTCAGCCGGGTCGACCTGGATCCCAAGCGACTCGCCGACGTGGAAGCGCGGCTGGGACTGGTGTTCGAGACCGCCCGCAAATTCCGCACCGATCCCGATGCCCTGTGCGAGCTGCGCGAATCGCTGCATTCGGAGCTTGCGGCCTTGCAGGCCGCCGGCGACATCGACGCGCTGCGCGCCCAGGCGGCCACGGCACAGACGCAATACGACGCGGCCGCCGCCAAGCTGACCACCGCCCGGCGCAAGGTCGCCAAGGATCTGGGCAAACAGGTCACCCAGGCCATGCAGACGCTCGCGATGCAGGGTGGCCGCTTTGAACCCACGCTCGCCCCGTCGGCGCCGTCCGCGCACGGCAACGAACAGGTCGAATTCCTGGTGGCCGGTCACGCCGGCACCACGCCGCGTCCGCTGGCCAAGGTCGCCTCGGGCGGCGAACTGTCGCGTATCTCGCTTGCGCTGTCGGTCATCGCCAGCCGCGCGGCGCGCGTGCCCACGCTGATCTTCGACGAAGTGGACAGCGGCGTGGGCGGCGCGGTGGCCGAATCCGTCGGCAAGCTGCTGCGCGAACTGGGCGAACGCCATCAGGTGCTGTGCGTCACCCACTTGCCCCAGGTGGCCGCGTGCGCCAACAACCAGTTCCTGGTCAGCAAGGCCGAGTCCCGCGGCACCACGCGGTCCAGCATCGAACCGCTGGACGCCCCGGCCCGCGTCGAGGAAATCGCGCGGATGCTGGGCGGCATGACGCTCACGGCCACCACGCGCGAACACGCGCGTGAAATGCTGGAAGGGTTCGGCCAGACAACGCCTTGAGTCTGCGGCCTGCCGGCGTCACTGGCCCCGACACGCAAAAAGCCCCTTCGTTCAGAAGGGGCTTTTGTTTTTGGCTACGCAGCCGGATGTACCGGCCTCACGGCTGCCCGCCCAGGCTTAGCGGCCTTTGAGGCAGCTGCCGCAGATGCCGTACAGCACCATCGCGTGGCTTTCCAGCGCGAAGGCGTTGTCCTTGGCGATCTTTTGCTGGCGCTTTTCGATCTCGGGATCCGAGAACTCGACGACCTTTCCGCAGTTGGTGCAGATCAGGTGGTCGTGGTGGTCGCCGTCGTTGAGCTCGAAAACGGCCTTGCCGCTGTCGAATTGGCTGCGCGCCAGGATGCCGGCCTGCTCGAACTGCGTCAGCACGCGGTAGACGGTAGCCAGGCCGATTTCGACGTTTTCGCCGATCAGGGCGCGGTAGACGTCTTCGGCGCTCAGGTGCCGCTCACCCGATTTGCGGAAAATATCAAGAATCTTCAGGCGCGGGAAAGTCGCCTTCAAACCCATGTTTTTCAGTTCGCTTTGGTCGCTCATGGTGTAATCGCTCTCCGTCCGCGTTGGCATGGGCAAGGACTGGGGTCACCGCAAGCCGGCTCGCCGAATTCATGCCGCCTCGCGGAACTATCCTTATGAAACCTTTATGATAACGGTTTTGCTTGCTTCCAAATAATAGGGGCGCGTAGTGTCCATGTTTGCACGTATTCCCTCCCGCTCACTGAAGACCGGTTTGGCCGTTGCCGCCCTGGCCGTTGCCTTGGCGGGCTGCACCTCGAACAAATGGGGCTTCCCGTACAAGGCGCCGGTCCAGCAGGGTAACTGGATCACGCAGGAACAGGTTGCGCTGCTCCAGCCCGGCATGACCCGTGAACAAGTCCGCTTCGCGCTCGGCAGCCCCACGCTCACCAGCGTGCTGCACGCCAATCGCTGGGACTACCCGTACTACTTCAAGCCGGGCTACGGCAACCCGCAAGAGCGCAAGTTCACCGTCTGGTTCGAAAACGACCGTCTCACGCGCTGGGAAGGCGACAAGCAGCCCGATCTGCAGCCCTACCAGATCAACACGCCGGACGCCGTTGCCGACGAAAAGACCGACAAGCGCCTGGCCCGGGACGAAGCCCGCGCCGAGGAAGAGCAGGACGAACAGAAGCGCGACGCCGATGCACCCGCCAGCCCGCTCAACCAGTACCCGGGCCAGCCCGGCATCTCACCCGAGCCGCTGCGTTAAATCCAAGGACTTTTTTATGCGTATTGCTATCGCCGGCGCAAACGGCCGCATGGGCCAGATGTTGATCGAGGCCATCCTGAAGGCCGACGGCCTGGAACTGGCCGTTGCGCTGGACGTGCCGGGCTCGGCCGCGCTGGGCCGCGATGCCGGCGCCACGCTGGGCAAGCAGACCGGGGTTGCCATCACCGACGACCTGGACGCGCTTGCCGGCGCTGACTGCCTCATCGATTTCACCCGTCCGGAAGGCACGCTCAAGCATCTGCAGGCTTGCGTGAAGCACGGCGTGAAGGCCGTCATCGGCACCACCGGGTTTGACGACAACGGCCGCGCCGCAATCGAGGTTGCCGCGCAAAAGACCGCCATCGTGTTCGCCCCCAACATGAGCGTGGGCGTCAACGCGACGCTCAAGCTGCTGGACATGGCGGCCCGCATCCTGAACGCCGGCTACGACGTCGAAGTGTTCGAAGCCCATCACCGCAACAAGGTCGATGCGCCTTCCGGCACGGCTCTGAAGATGGGCGAGACCATCGCGTCGGCCTGGGACGTCGCGCTGCCCGACGTTGCCACCTGGAGCCGCCACGGCGACACCGGCGTGCGCAAGCCCGGCACCATCGGTTTTTCGGTGCTGCGCGGCGGCGATATCGTTGGCGATCACACGGTGTCGTTCTGCGGCATCGGCGAGCGCATCGAGATCACACACCGCTCGTCCAGCCGGGCCACTTACGCCGAAGGCGCGCTGCGCGCTGCGCGCTTCCTCGAGGGCAAGACCAACGGTCTTTACGACATGCAGTCCGTGCTGGGGCTGTAATTTCCGGCGCCAAAAGCAAAGGACCCCGCGGGGTCCTTTTTTCATTCCGGAAAGCCTGCCCGGTCACACCACGACCGGCTCGGGCTCCAGGCGCACGCCATAGCGATCGGCCACCGCATCCTGCACCGCGCGCGCCAATCCCATGATGTCCGCGGCGGTGGCGCCCCCGCGATTGACGAGCACGAGCGCCTGGCGATCATGCACGCCCGCCGCCCCCAGCGCCCTTCCCTTCCAGCCGCACTGATCGATCAGCCAGCCTGCGGCCAGCTTGAACCGGCCGTCCGCCTGCGCGTACGACACCAGGCCAGGAAAGCGCTGCGCCAACGCGTCACGCTGCGCGGCCGGCACGATGGGATTCTTGAAGAAGCTGCCGGCATTGCCCGTGACCGCGGGATCGGGCAGCTTGGCGCGCCGGATCTCGCACACCGCATCGAAGACATCGCGCGCGCTGGGCGATGCGCCCGACAGCCGCGGATGGCGTTGCAGATCGGGATATGCCAGCACCGGCCGCCACGGCCGCGGCAACGCAAAGCGCACGCTCACGATGATCCAGCGCCCGGGCGCATCATGCTTGAACACGCTGTCGCGGTACGAGAACCGGCAATCGGCCGCCTGCATTTCCACAAAGCGCGCCTCGCGCACATCCCAGGCCGTCAGGCTGTGAAGGCGTTCCTGCAGCTCGACGCCATAGGCGCCGATGTTCTGCACGGGCGCCGCGCCCACGGTGCCGGGGATCAACGCCAGATTTTCCAGGCCATCCCATCCCTGCGCGACGCAGGCCGATACGAATCCATGCCAGCTTTCGCCCCCCGCGGCTTCGACGATCCACGCGTCCGGCCGCGATTCCAGCAGCCGCACACCTTGGAAGGCCACGCGGGCAACCAGGCCCGGCACGCGCTCGCGCAGCACCACGTTGCTGCCGCCGCCCAGCACGAGCAACGACGGCGCCGTTTGCGCCAGGGCGGACAACGCGGGCAATTGCGCGGGCTCGCGCAGCGCGACGAACGCATCGGCCCGGGATGCCAGTCCCAACGTATTCAGACCAGTGAGGTCCTGCACGGACGGAGACAAGGAATCGGGCGCGGATCCCGCGAAGGAATTTGACATGAGTGCTACGAGGTATGCTATAGTTTCTGTCTTCGCTCAGTTTACTTGATTGAGTGCTTGACCCGATTTACAGCGTAAATCGCAGCCAGCCAGACCGGCTCAGGACAAGCTCAAAAAATCGTGCTAGACTGCGCGCCTTCTGATCGATAACCAAGTTGATCAGCGTGAATAAGAAAAGCGGTTCTGGGCAGTTTACGGAACCAATGCGGGAGTAGCTCAGTTGGTAGAGCGCAACCTTGCCAAGGTTGAGGTCGCGAGTTCGAGACTCGTCTCCCGCTCCAGATTTTGGTCTGCAGCGTTTTTTCAATGCTGCAAATCGTTGAAAGCAAGGGCCGAAAGGCCCTTTTTTCATGCCTGAAACACCGGGTTCGCCAACGCAGGCGCATCGGCTTG
Source organism: Achromobacter sp. SLBN-14 (assembly GCF_006715415.1). Lineage (NCBI taxonomy): Bacteria > Pseudomonadati > Pseudomonadota > Betaproteobacteria > Burkholderiales > Alcaligenaceae > Achromobacter > Achromobacter sp. SLBN-14. The sequence goes on from NZ_VFNE01000001.1 coordinate 1,280,640, forward strand.
ATGGATGAAAAAATTAATGTATACTCTCGCCTCGCTGATCGGCCAGCCGCCAGAATTCTCAAGATTCAAACGGACCCTCAGCGATGCGGTCAGTGTGCAAATGCGGGAGTAGCTCAGTTGGTAGAGCGCAACCTTGCCAAGGTTGAGGTCGCGAGTTCGAGACTCGTCTCCCGCTCCAGATTTCGGTCTGCAGTGCAAAGACCCTTAAAAGCATGTACAATCGCTTTCTTTGCTGAACAGCCCTGATACCAATACAGGCTTTCACTAAAAGCAAATAAAGCAGTAGCAAAGTAGTACAGCAAAGCAGTACCCCAAGCGGGAGTAGCTCAGTTGGTAGAGCGCAACCTTGCCAAGGTTGAGGTCGCGAGTTCGAGACTCGTCTCCCGCTCCAAATACAAAGAGGAAGCAACGGCACACACCGCGCTTCCTTTTTTCTTGCAAGTGCTGGCGCAATGGCAGAGTGGTTATGCAGCGGATTGCAAATCCGTGTACGTCGGTTCGATTCCGGCTTGCGCCTCCAGCATCTTTCTCCCTCCCCCCTGCATCTCGTTACCCATCCCTACGCCCGGTTAGCCGGATGATTGTTATGGTGACCCCGTTTTCATTTGAACGATGAGTCCATGCACAACATCCCGGAATCGCACCCGCGCCGCTTTGCTACCTGCCCCGCTTTCCTGAGCCTGTCCGCCGCCGCGTTGATCGCACTTGCGCCCCTTGCCGCGGAGGCGCACGACAAGCACCATCACCACCGCCACAAAGGTGGCGAGTACAAGGAAAAGTACTGGGATGGCGCCTGTAAGGTCGAGCGCAAGTGGAAGCGCAATGGCGACTACAGCGAAAAGCGCAAATGCCGCGACGACTATGCGTATGGCTACGCGCCGCAGCCCGTGGCCGTGCCTGTGATGCCCGTTCAGCCTGGCATCGTCATCTCGCCCACCATCGTCATACGCCCATAACACCATGGATCAATCGGTGAAAGACGCCCTCGCCCGCTGGCCCAATGTGCCGGCGGTGTACGGCTGGCTGTCGCTCGATGCGCGCGGGCGTTGGCGCCTTCATCCGCAAGGTCAGGCCAACGAAGGCGGGCCGGGCGAGCCGATCACCAATACGCAGATCCTGGAATTCATCGGCCGCAATTTCGACCATGACGATGTGGGCCGCTGGTTTTTCCAGAACGGGCCGCAGCGCGTCTTCGTGCGGTTGGACGCGGCGCCTTATGTGTTGCGCCTGGCCGATGACAATCGCGGCCTCGTCACGCACACCGATGCGGCCGTCGGCTCGGTCACCGGGTGGTGGCTGGATGATGCAGGCCGGCTCTTCGCATCGACGCCCCTGGGCGCCGGCATTGTGCTGGACCGCGATCTGCAGCCGCTGCTCGAAACCCTGCAGACGGCTGCGGGCGCGCCCCTGATGGACGCGCTGGCCGGCTTGACGCCCGGCCAGTCGATCAGCGTGGCATGGCCAGGCGTTTATGGGGCCGCGCCGCTGCATTCGATTGCGCAGGCGGACGTTGCCGATCGCCTGGCGTTCGACCCCGCGCCGCACGCCGGCGCGGGCTGAAAAAGCGCGTTCAGCGCCGGCCGCTCTTGACCAGGGCGAACTTGCCGTCGCCCAGCAGCGCCAGCACGGCAGCCGCGACGGTCAGGAAGATGGGATATTCCCAGCCGCCGCCCGGGTTGCCGAATCCCCAGCCGTTGCCGAAGTGAACCGTCGACGCAGCGAAGAGCTGCACCACGGCGATGGCGGCCACCCAGCGCGGCACCACGCCCAAAATCAGCAGAATGCCGCCCACCACCTCAAAGAACGTCACGGGATAGGCCAACCAGCCGGCAAAGCCGATCTTCGTGAAAAACTGCGCCGTGCCGGGCAGCGTGAAGACCAGCAGCTTGGTCAGGCCGTGGGCCAGGAACATCACGCCCAGCGCCACGCGCAGGAGCAGTGCCGCATACGGCGCGGTACGGGAATCAATCATTGCAATCATCCTTGTGCAGAAACGGATCGCTCAAAACGGGGCGAACCTTCATGGAGCCGTATTCTTGCGATTCCAAAAACAAAGATAAACATGCAGAATTGCAAATTATTGTTCCTCGATAGGAAACAATCTTGGACACCCACACCGCCATGCAGACCTACGCCAAGGTCGTTGAACTGGGTTCATTCGCGGCGGCCGCCGACAAGATGGGCCAGGCGCGCTCCGTGGTCACGCGGCAGATTGCCTATCTGGAGCAGAAGTACGGCGTGCGCCTCCTTAACCGCACCACCCGCAAGCTGAGCATGACCGATGCCGGGCGCGCCTTCTACGAGCGGGTCCGGCCCATCCTGGCCGAGGTCGCCGATCTGGAACTGTCGCTACAGGCGGAAGGCCAGCGGCCCAGCGGGCGGTTGCGGGTCAGCGCCCCCGTGTCCTTCGGCATCCTGCATCTGGGACCGGCGATTGCCGAGTACCTGCAGCGCTATCCGGACGTGGTGATCGACCTGGACCTGAACGATCGCGTGGTGGATCTGGTCGAGGACGGCTACGACGTCGCAGTGCGCATCGGCCCGCTGGTGGATTCATCGCTGGTGGCCCGGCCGCTGGCGCCGCAGCAACTGCTGGTTTGCGCGGCGCCCTCGTACCTGCAACGCCACGGCGCCCCTGCCGTGCCTGAAGACCTGAAGCAGCATCGCTGCCTGCACTACGCCTACGCAAGCACGGGCAACGAATGGCATTTCGAAAAGGATGGCGTGACGCACCTGGTGCGCGTGAATGCGGCGCTGCGGGCCAATAATGGCGACGTGCTGCGCACCGCCGCGCTGGCCGGCCACGGGATCATCCTGCAACCGGAATTCCTGGTGGGCGACGACATTCGCGCCGGACGCCTTACCGCCTTGCTGACCGGCTACGCCCACACCCCCATCTCCATGGTCGCCGTCTACCCGCACCGCCGCTTCCTGTCGCCCAAGGTGCGGTCGTTCGTGGAACACCTGGAAGCCCGATTCGGCAGCCCCGCGCCCACGCCGCCGGGACGGCGCGCCACGACCCGCCGCAGCCGTTAGAATCGTACCCATGACCGCCAAATCGCCCCTCGTATACTTTCCCGCCCCGCGCCGTTCCCTCTTTTGCAGCCAGTGCGGCATGCCGGTAAACCGCCGCGTGCCGGAAGGCGACAACCGCGAGCGCGACATCTGCGATCACTGCGGGGCGATCCATTACCAGAATCCTCGGCTGGTGGTCGGCACCGTGCCCGTCTGGGAAAACCGCGTGCTGCTCTGCCTGCGCGCGATCGAGCCGCGCTACAACACGTGGACGCTGCCCGCCGGCTTCATGGAGCTGGGCGAGAGCACCGCGCAGGGCGCCGCGCGCGAAACGCTGGAAGAATCCGGCGCCAAGATCCAGCTGGGCGACATCTACACCATCATCGACGTGCCGCAGATCGAGCAGGTGCACGTGTTCTATCTGGCGCAGGCGGTGGGTCCCGAACTGGACCCCGGCCCGGAGAGCCTTGAAGCGCGCTGGTACGACGAAGCCGAGATCCCCTGGGACGACCTGGCGTTCCGCACTGTGGCAAGCACCCTGCGCCTGTTTTTCGAGGACCGCAAACGCGGCACGTTCGGTCCTCATCACTACACCCTCGAATCTCACCGTTGAAACTGCCCTGGCTGGCCGCCGACACCCCGTTTCCCCCTGCGGAATTCGCGCTGACGGATCCGGACGGCCTGCTGGCCGCAGGCGCCGATCTGTCCCCGGAACGGCTTACCCAGGCGTATTCCAACGGCATCTTTCCGTGGTACTCGGAAGGCGAACCCGTTCTGTGGTGGAGCCCGGATCCGCGGATGGTGCTGCGCGTGAGGGATTTCGCGCCGTCGCACTCGCTGCGCAAGCTGCTGCGGCAGATCGCCGCGCGCGAGCAAGACCCGGCGCCGAGGGTGCAGGTGCGGGTCGACACCGTGTTTGCGCAGGTCATGGCGGCCTGCGCCGCGCCCCGCGACGGACAGCCCGGCACGTGGATCACGGCGGCCATGCAAGAGGCTTACCGGCAGTGGCATGAGGCCGGGGTCGTGCACAGTATCGAAACCTGGATCGACGGCGAGTTGGCGGGCGGCCTGTACGGCATCAGCCTGGGCCGCATGTTCTTTGGCGAATCCATGTTCTCCCGTGTCCCGAACGCCTCCAAGATCGCGCTGGCGCATCTGGTTCGCCACCTGGAGGCGCAGGGCGTCGAGTGGATCGACTGCCAGCAACAGACGCGCCATCTGGCCAGCATGGGCGCACGCCCCCTGCCGCGCGAACGCTTTCTGCGGCATGTCCGCCAGGCCACGATGCAACCCGGCATCGCGTGGTCCCGCGGCAGGTTGGATACGCAGGGAACGCTGCATCCGGACACACCCGAGGGGACGGATTGCCGCCCGAGTTAAGCGTTAATATGGAGCGATTCCTGTCCCGGGCCCGCCGCCGTCAAGGGATATTCCATGCGACAGCGCCAATGAGCCAGCTCCCATGAGCCAGCTGAAAGAACTTCCCTTCTCCACGCTGCAGTTCTATGCAACCGCTCCCTACCCGTGCAGTTATCTGCCGGGTCGCCAGGCCCGGTCGCAGGTTGCCGCGCCCGGCCATCTGATCAACGCGGGCACGTATTCGCAACTGGTGGAACAGGGCTTTCGCCGCAGCGGACTCTTTACCTATCGTCCCCATTGCGACAACTGCCAGGCCTGTATCCCCGTGCGCGTGGACGCGGCCGCCTTCGCCCCCAATCGCAGCCAGCGCCGCGCGTGGCGCAATCATCAGCATCTGCAGTCGTTCGTGGCCGAACTTGCATGGTCGCCCGAGCACTACCGGCTCTACACGCGCTACCAGCAGGGCCGGCATCCGGGCGGAGGCATGGACGAAGACAGCCGCACCCAGTACGCGCAGTTCCTGCTCACCAGCCGCGTCAACACGCGGCTGGTCGAGTTCCGGAGCGCCGAAGGGGTGCTGGTGATGGTGTCCATCATCGACGTGCTGGACGATGGCCTGTCCTCGGTCTACACGTTTTATGACCCGGACATTGCCGACGGCCTGGGCACCTACAGCATCCTCTGGCAGGTCGAACAATGCCGCGCACTGAACCTGCCCTGGCTCTATCTGGGGTACTGGATCGCGGACAGCCGGAAAATGTCCTATAAATCGGCCTTCCGACCGGCGCAGTTCCTGGTCGACGGGCAATGGCGCGACACGCCCGAGCGGCCGCCCGCCTGAACAGACCTTCCGGGTGGGTCCATGAGCGGCGGGGACACATCAAATCGCTCTACAATTCCGCCCCATGTCTATCCTCTTTCACGCCTACCCCCTGGCCCGCCCGGCGCTGTTCGCCATGGACGCGGAAACCGCCCACGAAGTCACCTTGTCGGGCCTGCAGCGCGCCTATGAGTGCGGCGCCACGCGCAAGCTCATGCACGCGCAACCCAAGGCGCCCTGCACGCTGATGGGGATGCAGATGGCCAACCCGATCGGGCTGGCCGCCGGCCTGGACAAGAACGGCGCCTATATCGACGCGCTGGGCAACCTGGGCTTCGGCTTCATCGAGGTCGGCACGGTCACGCCGCGCGCGCAGCCCGGCAACCCCAAGCCCCGCATGTTCCGCCTGCCGCGCGCCAATGCGCTGATCAACCGGCTGGGCTTCAACAACCAGGGACTGGAAGCGTTCCTGGCCAACGTGCAACGCAGCACGTGGCGCAAACAGGGCGGGATCCTGGGCCTGAACATCGGCAAGAACGCGGATACCCCCATCGAACGCGCGGCGGACGACTACCTGATCGGTCTGGACGGGGTGTACCCGCATGCCGACTACGTCACCGTGAACATCTCGTCGCCCAACACCAAGAATCTGCGCGCCCTGCAAAGCGGCGACGAGCTCTCCGCCCTGCTCGGGCAGTTGGCCGACAAGCGCCGCGCATTGGAGGACCAGCACCAGCGTCGTGTGCCGATGGCGGTGAAGATTGCGCCGGACCTGACGCAGGAGCAAATCGACGCCATCGCCGAGATCCTGCCGCGCCACGGCATCGACGGCGTCATCGCCACCAACACCACGCTGTCGCGCGACGCGGTGCAAGGCCAGGCCCACGCGCAAGAGGCAGGCGGCCTGTCCGGCGCGCCCGTGCATGAATTGTCGCTGGCGGTGATCCGCCGCCTGAAGGAGCGGCTGGGCAATAGCCTTGCCATCATCGGCGTGGGCGGCGTGCTGTCTGGCCAGCAAGCCCGCGAAAAGATGGACGCCGGCGCCGATGCGGTGCAGCTCTACACGGGCCTGATCTACCGCGGCCCGGGGCTGGTCGGCGAATGCGTGCGCGCCGTGGCGCGCCGCTGACCACGGAACCTGCCCGACAAAGCCTGCCCCACAAAACGCAGGCAAAAAAAGGGGCCACCCTGTGGGTGGCCCTAATTCCAGCTCTGCTCTGTCACTCAACAGTACTACATTACTGCGATTCGCGCAGCACCGTGCGCCAAATACTTAGGCGCTGCGGCGGCTGCGGCTGGCGACCTTGGTGGCTGCATCGGCAGCGTCCGTGGCAGCCTTGAAGGTCGCGTTGGCGGCGGCATTCAGGTTCGACTCGGCGACTTCGGCGGCCTGCTTGGCGGCCTTGGTCATCGAATCGTAGGCGCTGGTCGCGGTGGCCAGCGAGGACTTGATCAGGGCGACGGCGCTTTCGGAACCGGTCGGGGCGTTCTTGGAGAACTGGTCGACGGCTTCGCTCAGCTGCTGCTGGCTTTCGGCGATCTGTTCTTCGGTCAGCTTGACCAGGCTGCCTTGCACGCCGGCAACGATGTCATACACGTGCTTGGTGTAGGCCAGGGCCTTTTCGGCCCCCGGTTGCAGCAGGCCGGTGGCAAACGCGGCGGCTTCCTGGGGATCCTTCACTTCGGAAGCTTGCTGCGACTTCTGGGCGACTTCGTCCAGGGTGGCCTTCACGACCTTCAGGTTCAGTTCGACCAGCTTTTCAAAGCCGGCGAAAACGGCGGACTGGGCAGCCACGATGGTGTTGATGCTGGCCTTCTGGCGGTCCAGGACTTGTTGCGGGATTGCGCTCATAGAATGCTCCTCTCAGGGTAGCCGGAGGCTGTCCGGCAATAAGGATGGTTGTCTGCGACGAAATAAATAAACGTGCGCGGAAACTGGTACTACAAGCTACCGCCGGCCCGTTTGATGCACTGCACAATTGCCATTCTAGACTCGGTAAAAAACTTGTCAAGCGCTTTTTGTGCGGCGCAACAAGTGTTTGCACTTTATCGGTGCGGCGCTTTGCCCGGCTTGATTGCGCTCAATGATTTCCCAGAACTCGGGAAATACCGGACATGACGCGGTATCAATTCTTTTCTACACTGCTTTCACGCTGATGACAGACAAATACCAAATACATGTCAGCGGTTGATAACTAAATCGCAGCAAGCAAAACCCTGCAATCGGAGACCTCATGACCCTGATACCCCGCACGCTTTCGGCCCTGCTCGCGGCCGGTGCCCTGTTCGCGGCCGGCGCCGCGCACGCGGAATACCCGGAACGCCCCATCAACATGGTGGTGCCGTTCGCTGCAGGCGGCCCGACCGACAACGTCGCCCGCTCTCTCGCGGAAGCCATGCGCACCAGCCTGGGCCAGACGGTCGTGGTCGAAAACAAGGGCGGCGCCGGCGGCACCATCGGCACGACCCAGGTCGCCCGCGCGCAGCCGGACGGCTATTCCATCCTGTTGATGCACGCCGGCTTCTCGACCGCGCCTTCGCTCTACAAGAATCCGGGGTACGACCCCTTTACCAGCTTCGAACCGATCGGCCTGGTGGTCGACGTGCCGATGACGATCGTCGCGCGCTCGGACTTCCCGCCCAACAACATCGCCGAGCTGGCGGACTACGTCAAAAAGAACAAGGACAAGGTGTCGCTGGCCAACGCGGGCATCGGCGCCGCCAGCCACCTGTGCGGCACCATGCTGGTGGAAGCGCTGGGCGTTCAACTGCTGACCATCCCGTACAAGGGCACCGCGCCCGCCATGAACGACCTCCTGGGCAAGCAGGTCGATCTGATGTGCGACCAGACCACCAACACGACGCAACAGATCGAGGCCGGCAAGGTGAAGGCCTACGCCGTGACCAGCCTGCAGCGCGTTCCCACCCTGCCCAAGCTGCCGACCATGGACGAGTCCGGCTACAAGGGCTTCGAAGTGGGCATCTGGCATGGCATGTGGGTGCCGAAGGGCACGCCCAAGCCCGTCGTGGACAAGCTGGTCAAGAGCCTGCAGGCAGGCCTGGCCGATCCCAAGTTCCAGGAACGCATGAAGCAGCTGGGCGCCACCGTGCTGACTTCGGAAGCCAACCCCGACGCGCTGACCGCGAAGGTCAAGCAGCAAGTCCCGCAATGGGCCGAGCTGTTCAAGAAGGCCGGCATCGAAAAGCAATAAGCGCAGCCCATGGGGCCGTCCACGACCGTGGCGGCCTCGGGCGGCAATGCCTGAAAAACGAAAGCCCCCTCTCGGGGGCTTTCGTATTTGGGGCCAGGCACTGCGCTACGGGCGCATCGCTTCGGCCGCCATGCCCAGGCCGTTGAAGCCGGTGGAAACCGAGGGCTCGTAGCCCAAGGCCTCGGAAATGCTGGCAGCCGTATCGACCAGCGCCTTGATCCAGTCGTCCTGCAAGCGTTCGGCCGGCGCGGAGATGGACAGCCCCGCCACCAGTTTGCCGGTGTCATCGAAGATACCGGCGGCGATGCAGCGCACCCCGAGTTCCAGTTCTTCGTTGTCGCGCGCATAGCCATGGCGGCGCACCAGGGCGAGTTCGCGTTCGAGCTTGTCCAGATCGGTCAGGCTGTTGCGCGTGTGGCCGGCAAGCCCCGTGCGCAGCGCATAGGCCCGCACCTGACGCGTGTCGCCCGTGGACAGGAACAGCTTGCCGGTGGAGGTCAGGTGCAGCGGCGCCCGGCCGCCGATGGCCCGCACGACCTGCATGCCGGAGCGTTCGCTCCAGGCGCGGTCGATATAGACGATCTCGTCGCCCTGCTGGACGGAAAGATTGATCGTCTGCCCCGTCAGCTTGTGAAGCGACCGCATGGCGGGAATGGCGGCCTCGCGCACGTTCAGGCGTCCCTTCACCAGCGAGCCCAGCTCCAGGAGGCGCATGCCGAGCTGATACAGGCCGTTGTCGACGCGCTCGACGTAGCGGCCCACCACGAGATCGTTCAGGATGCGGTGCGCGGTGGACGCGTGCAGGCCGGTGGTCGCCGACAGCTCTTTGAGCGTGACCGGATCAGGCTGCGCCGCCAGGGCGTCGAGCAGCCGCATGGCGCGTTCGATGACCTGAATGGCGATCGGATGAGCGGACGCGCCTTCGGTTTCGGCGTCCAGGGGATTGCGGGGCGTTGGAAGACGGGCCATGGAAGATTTGGGCTGGCGCCGCCCCGCACGGGGGTGCGTTGCGGCACTGCAGCAAGCGGTTCTTTCCCGTATTGTGAAATTTACGAGCCGGTTTTGCAATCAGAATTTGATCGGGCAGTGCAACCGGCGGTGTCCCGCCGGCACCCCGGTCAGGCTGCCGCCGGGGGCGCCAGCTTACCGCCCAGGCGCAGCACTTCCGCCCGCAAAAACTCCAGCGCCTCGGCCGCTGCCTCGGGATCGCCCTTCACGCCGAGCTCGATGTGGGGCATTCCGCCCGCCTCGCCGACGCTGGGCAGGCTGAAGGCGCGCACGCCGGGCCAGCGGGATTCCACGCTGACCATCGACGGCGTGATGCGTGATTCCGGCATGCTGAAAACCAGGAACGAGTGTTCGGCATGAACGCGCACATGCTGCAGCGCACGATATCGCGTGTCCAGGGTCCATTCCAGCATCGGCCACGCCATGACGGGAAAGCCCGGCACGAAGGTGTGGTCCTTGATGAAGAAGCCGGGGATCCGGTTGTAAGGGTTGGGAACGATCTCGCAGCCTTCGGGGAACATGCCCATCTGCAAGCGCTGCTGATTTTCGGGCGCGCTCATATCGGCGGTGCCTTGGCCTTTCTCGGCCATTTCCCGGGTGCGCAGCGCGATGGCGGCTTCGGCTTCCGGGTGCAGCGCCAGCGGCAGGCCCAGCGCGGCGGCCGCGGCCTGGCGGGTATGGTCGTCCGGCGTGCCGCCAATGCCGCCACACGAAAACACGACATCGCCGGTGGCGAAGCTGCGCTTGTAGGCGTCCACCAGGCGGTCGCGCTCGTCAGGCAGGAATTCGGCCCAGCTCAGATGCATGCCGCGCGCGCCCAGCATCTCGACGATCTTGGAAAAATGCTTGTCCTGACGTCGTCCCGACAGGATTTCATCGCCGACGATGATGAGACCGATACGGCGGGCGGTGGATTCTGCAGCCATGTCCAATTCCAAAGGTGAGAAATGACGCCGGTCAGACGTCGATGACGCGGTCCTGCCGCAGGCGCTTCAGAGCTTCCAGGCCGTAATGCGCATAGACCAGGGCGGAAAACACCGGCAGGATAATCCACGCGGGCGGCAGCAGGTTCAAGAGCGAGCAAATCAGGCCGATGCTCCAGAAGCCGCCGTTGTTCCGTTCCAGGATCAGCTTGCGTTCCTCTGGGCTGGCGTGTTCGACGATGGCGTCCACGCGCATCATGCGCGAGAACGCAAAGGCCCACCAGAAGATCGACAGCACCACGGCCATGGGCGGCACCAGCCAGAGGGGCAGCGTCAACACCCAGCCGGCGGCAAAGGCGGCGGACACCCACACCGCGTTCCACACGCTGACCGCCGTCGAATACTTGCCGCGGCGGGCGACGGTGGAATATTCACGCTGACCGACGTGGCGCAACACCAGCGGCATGACGAACACGGCGGCGATGGCCAACCCCAGGATGCCGGACACCGGCAGCAGGATGGCTGCGGCGATGACGGGAATCAGCCAGATCTTGAGCGAGAACAGGCCCACCGCGACCAGCCATTCGTCAACGCGATTGACGACATCCCAGTGCGAGACCTCGGCGCGCAGCCAGTCGGTCAGGGGCGTCCAGAAAAACCAGAGCAGCAGGATCGCGCCAACCAGCGCGATCAGAAAGGGCAGCAACACCGCGAACAGCATGGTCGGGTGGCACTGCGACACGAGCGCGCGCTTGAACGCCTGGCCCACGCTTACCGCGCCCGCGCCGGCGCCGGACAGGCGGCCGTTCCCGGGGGTGGGAGGATCAGTACGCAGAGCGGTCATGGCAGTCGAAGTGAGGGGTGAACAACCCGGGTATCATAGTCAAACCCGCCCCGATCCGCTCACATGTCACTGCTCACCCCCGGTACCGATCTTGCCCCGCTGCGCGCGCGGCTGGACGCCACGCCCGGCGCCTGGCTCATCGCCTGCTTCTGCGCCGCCTGGTGCGACACCTGCGAAGAATACAAGCCCAAGCTGCAAGCCTTGGCCGACGCAATGCCGCAGCATGTCTTTGCGTGGATCGACATCGAGGACCACGCCGAACTGCTGGGCGACGTGGACGTCGAAAACTTCCCGACCCTATTGGTGCAGATCGGTGATCGCGTCGTGTTCTACGGCCCCATGCTGCCGCACATCGGCCATCTGGAGCGTCTTCTGGCAAGCCTGAATGCAGAGAGCGCTGCCGTGAACACCGCCCTGCCCGATCTGCCCCGGATGCTGGCCGCCTGACGCGCGTCGCGCCCAACAAAAAACCCGCAACGCCGGCTGGCCTTGCGGGTTTTTTCATGGGCCGGAACCCGATTGCGATCAGGGCTTGCGGCTGCCGCCAAGCAGAACGGCCAGTTGGCGCTTGGGCGCGGAAGACGGCGTGGCGTTGCCGCGCGATTCCTGTTCTTCGGCCGGCGCGGCGGGCGTCGAGGGCTCGTAAGGCTTGAAGAAGAAGTCGTCCACGGGTTGGCGCGAGCCGCCGGCATGGTGACTGGAACGGCGCTCGGAAGAACGGCCCCGGTCGCCGCGGCTTTCGCGGCCGCCTTCGCGCCCTTCGCGCGAATGCGAGGTGCTGTCGCTGCGGCGATGGCTGCGCGCGATAAGGTCGGCCGGCACGTCGAGCGTGCCGCGCGGCACTTCGCGCTTGATGAGCTTTTCGATGTCGAGCAGGAACCGCTCTTCGTCGGCGGTGAACAGCGCAATGGCTTCGCCCGATGCGCCCGCGCGGCCCGTGCGGCCGATGCGGTGCACGTAGTCTTCGGCGTTGTACGGCAGGTCGTAGTTGATGACGCAAGGCACGCCCGCCACATCCAGGCCGCGCGCGGCCACGTCGGTGGCGACCAACACTTCGAGTTCGCCGGCCTTGAAGGCCTCAAGGGCCTTCATGCGGTCGGCCTGGGTCTTGTCGCCGTGGATCGATTCGGCCTTGACGCCGTCACGCTCCAGGTCGCGCGCCAGGCGTGCGGTGCCGATCTTGGTGTTCGAGAAGACGATGACCTGATTGAGGCCGCGCGACTTCACCAGATGCACGACGGCGGCGCGCTTGGCGTCGCTGGTCATCTTGTAGGCGATCTGCGTGATGGTCGTGGCGGTGGCGTTGCGCGCCGCCACTTCGATTTCGACGGGGTGGTTCAGGTACGACCGGCCCAGCTTGCGGATCTCGTTGCTGAACGTGGCCGAGAACAAGAGGCCCTGACGCTGCGCGGGCAGCAGGCGGATGATGCGTTCCAGATCGGGCAGGAAGCCCATGTCGAGCATGCGGTCCGCTTCGTCCAGCACCAGGATGCCGACCTGGCTGAGGTTCACGTTCTTCTGTTCAACGTGATCGAGCAGACGGCCCGGCGTGGCGACCAGCACTTCGCAGCCGCGGCGCAGCGCTTCCTTTTGCGGACCGATATCCACGCCGCCGAACACCACGGCCGAGCGCAGCGGCGTCTTCTTGCTGTAGCGCTTGACGCTCTCGAAGACCTGGTCCGCGAGTTCGCGCGTGGGCGCCAGGATCAGCGCGCGCACCGGATGCCGGGCGGGCGAAGCGCTGGTGTTGGCCAGCGGCATGAGGCGATGCAGGATCGGGACCGTGAACGCCGCCGTCTTGCCGGTGCCGGTCTGGGCGGCGCCCATGACGTCGCGGCCCGACACCACCACGGGAATGGCTTGCGCCTGGATGGGCGTCGGGGTGGTGTAGCCGGTTTCGGAGATGGACTGCAACAACAGGGGGTGCAACCCGAAATCGTCGAACGTCGGCGCGGGCGCGTCAGCGGTGGGTGCTACGGTTTGAGTGGATTCAGTCATCAGGGTTAGGCAAGTACCGGGACCAGTGAAAAAGAACAAAACGAGAGTGCTGCATGCACTGCACTACATAAGCATCGGGGCAACCATGCTGGAGTCGATACTTATGTGGGCAGTACCAGGCCCGGATTGCTGTGGATTGATGAATTTTAGCGCAGCCGCCCTACCACACGGTCAAACGGACCATTCAACGGCCGGTTAGCCGCGCGTTCAAAGCGCCCGCCGAGGCGAAAAAGACACCGCGAGCGTCCATCAGGTGGACATATCGGCGGGGAAATCGTGGCCGTCAGCCGGCCAGCCAGCGCAAACCCCAGAGCACCAGCATGCCAACCACGATGACCAATACAGCGCTGCGCGTGCGCAGAAAGACCAGAATGGCGACCAGACCGGCGACCAGCTTGTAATCGAACACGGGGCCAAGTCCGGCTTTCCAGGGCAGCAGATCCGGGACCACGATGGCGGTGAGCGCGGCGGCGGGCGCATAGCGCAAGGCGCGCCGCACATTGTCGGACAACGGAATGTAGTCGCCAAACAGCATGAAGCCGGCCCGGGTCAGGACGCTGCACAGCGCGAGCAGCAGAATGGCGGAATAGACGTAGAGTTCCCAGGACCAATTCGTCATGCACGCGCCTTGAAGAAGCGTTCGGCCCACATGCCGGCGATGACGCCGGAGATGACCGCCGCGGCCAGTCCCAGGCGCAAGGGCATGGCTTGCCCCACCCAGGCGACGACGCCGGCCGCCAGCATGGACACCAGCATGGGCTTGGAGCTGGCCAGCGGCACCGTGATGGCCAGCAGCGCCAGCACGGCGGCGAAATCCAGGGACCAATTGGTCGGCACCTGGGCGCCCAGATAAATCCCGATGATCGACGAGGACTGCCAGACCAGCCAGCCTGGCACGATGGAGCCCAGGAAGAACCAGAGCTGCTCGCGCGTGCCGCGCTCGACCGAGTCGCCAAAGCGCGGCATAAAGAGCACGAAGCCCATGTCGGTCGTGAAATAGCCGAGTCCCAGGCGCTTGGGCCAGGACAGATGGCGGAAGTACGGTTGCAAGGCCGCGCCGAAGATGATGAAACGCAGGTTGACCACGCAGCCGGCGGCGAAGATCAGCCACAGCGGCGCGCCCGCCGCGATCAGGGGCAACGAAGTGAGCTGGGCCGAGCCGGCGTACAGCAGCAGCGTCATGGCGAGCGCCATGGATTCGGTCAGTCCGGACTTGACCATAGCCACGCCGGTCACCAGGCCCCACGTCGCGGTGGCGATGAGGGCGGGCACGATGGCGTGGACGCCGGCGCGAAAGGCGGTCAGGCGTTCCTGGCGAACCAGGCCTGGGTCTTCGGATTCAGGAAGCGCGGATTCAGAGGACAACGGCTGGCCCCTGGCGATGCAGACAGGACGACATGGAAACTCTATGGAATGAACACGCGACGGCCCGTTCGCCCGCCGGCATCATGCTGCAAGGGCGTTGGCCCCAGACCGGTGCGCGAATAGGCGCGTATTGTAACCTCGCTGCTTGATACAATAACGCCCTCAAGATTCTTGAGCCCTTGGGGCCTGGCGCGCGGCGGCAGGTCTGGCGCGCACTGTGTGGAGAAGACCATGTCGATGGCTGACCGCGACGGTTTCATCTGGTATGACGGCAAGCTCGTTCCATGGCGAGACGCGACCACGCATGTCCTGACGCATTCGCTGCACTACGGGCTGTCCGTGTTCGAAGGCGTGCGCGCGTATCGCTCCACGCTCGGCACCGCCATCTTCCGCCTCGAAGACCACACCAACCGGCTCTTCAATTCGGCGCACATCTACCAGATCCCCATGCCGTTCGATCGCGACACGATCAACGAAGCCCAACGGATGGTCGTGCGCGAAAACCAGCTGGAATCCGGCTACCTGCGTCCCCTCGTGTTCTACGGTCCCGAAAAAATGGGCGTGTCGCCCAAGGGCGCGCGGGTGCACGTGGCCATCGCGGCCTGGCCGTGGGGCGCGTACCTGGGCGAAGAGGCGCTGTCCAACGGCATCCGCGTGAAGGTGTCGTCGTTCGCGCGCCAGCATGTGAATGTCACCATGCCGCGCGCCAAGGTCGCCACCACGTACGCCAATTCCATCCTCGCCAACACCGAAGCCCTGCAGGACGGCTACGACGAGGCCCTGCTGCTGGACACCGACGGCTTTGTCGCCGAAGGCTCCGGCGAGAACCTGTTCATCGTCAAGGACGGGGTGCTCTGCGAGCCCGAGATCGCCTCGGCGCTGACGGGCATCACCCGCTCCACCATTCACGCCTTGGCGGCCGACCTGGGCCTGCGCGTGTTGACCAAGCGCCTGACGCGCGACGACGTCTACATCGCGGACGAGGCCTTCTTCACCGGCACGGCCGCTGAAGTCACGCCCATCCGCGAAGTCGACAACCGGCGGATCGGCTCGGGCCGGCGCGGTCCAGTCACCGAACAATTGCAGAACGCGTTTTTTGACGTGGTGAATGGCCGCAACCCGAAGTACCATCACTGGCTAAGTAAAGTCTGATTTTCAATTCTGATTGGCGCGCTTTTGCCCAGCAAGACCGCATCATTGTTTCAACCTGCCGTTCATCGGTTCTTTTTTCAGGAATATTCATGACCGCTGCTGCCCCGGCCGCCGTCTCCCGCGCTCACGAAGTCATCGAGGTCGGCGCTGAAGACCTGCCCGTGTTCTGTCCCGGCCCCAAGGCCCCGCTCTGGAGCATGCACCCCCGCGTCTTCCTGGATGTGGCCCGCACGGGTTCCGCAAGCTGCGCCTACTGTGGCGCCGAGTACCGCCTGAAGGCGGGCACGGTGCTGCACGGCCACCACTGACCTCGCCGCCCCACAACACGCTTAACCGTTTCAGCAGCCATGTTCGCCACGCCCGAAGAAGCAGAACACGCGTTCTACGAAGCCCTTGAGCAGGCGGACGCCGTCCGCCTGATGCAGGTCTGGGCCGACGACGAGGAAGTCGTATGCATCCATCCGGGAGGCCTGCGCGTCGTCGGTCATTCCGCGGTGCACGAGTCCTGGCAACAGGTGCTGTCCAACGGTCCGCTGCATGTGCGTCCGCTGCGCCCGCTCGTCATGCTCAGCATGATGTGCGCGGTGCACGTCCTGGTCGAACAGGTGGCGGTGCGCACGCGTGAGGGCACGCAGTTCGCCAACTGCTACGCCACCAACATCTACCACAAGGGCCCCACCGGCTGGCGCATGGTCATGCACCATGCCTCGCAGGCGCCCTCGGAAGCCGGGGTGCTCGACCTGCACGACGTGCCCGACATGCTTCATTGACCCGGGTGGATTCCCAGTTGGCCCCTGCTCGTCTTGATACAACGCCCTGCCCCGTCCCGCCCTGGCTTCCCGGGGGCGACAGCCAGACGGTCTACGCCGCCCTGTTCGCGCAGTATCACCGCATCGCATTCGTGCGCGACCGCGTCGACACGCCGGACACGGACTTCGTCGATTTCGACTGGACCGGCCCTGGGCTGTTTCCGCACAAGGCCGCCGACGGTGCGCCGGTAAGCGGGCAACGCCCGGTCGGCAACGGCAAGACCGCCGCGGCACGCTGGATGACGGACGCCGACTGGAAGTCGCTGCCGCAAACCCCCGACACCCCTGCCCTGATCCTGTTCCACGGCCTGGAAGGCGGCAGCAACAGCCGCTATGCGCAGTCCATCGCGCATTACTTCCGGGCACGCGGCTGGATCGTGGTGATCGCGCACTTTAGGGGTTGCTCGGGTGTGCCCAACCGCCTGGCCCGCGCGTATTACTCCGGCGACTCGGCCGAGGTGGGCTTCCTGCTGAACACCGTGCGCCAGCGCATTCCGCACGCGCGCTGGCACGCCGTCGGCGTGTCATTGGGCGGCAACGCGCTGCTGAAGTATCTGGGAGAACACCAGGAAGACACCACCTGGCTGACCGCCTGCGCCGGCGTGTCGGCGCCGCTGGATCTGGTCGCCTGCGGCAAGACGCTGTCGACCGGCATCTTCAACCGGCGCGTCTACACGGCGCACTTCCTGAAGACGCTCAAGCACAAGGTGCTGGAAAAAGCGCATCGTTTTCCCGGTTCCATCGATGTCATGCGGATCGCGCATGCGCACGACCTGCGCGAATTCGACGACACCTACACCGCGCCGATGCACGGCTTTCGCAATGCGCTGGATTACTGGACGCGCGCGTCCAGCAAGCCGTGGCTGCCGAAGATCGCCGTGCCGACGCTGGTGCTCAACGCGCGCAACGACCCGTTCATCCCGGCCGCCTCGCTGCCCAAGCCGGAAGACTGCGCGCCGGGCATCCTGCTGCATCAACCTTCCGATGGCGGGCACGCGGGCTTTCCCACGGGCAGCTTTCCGGGGCACCTGAACTGGCTGCCCCAGCGCCTGGGACGGTTCTTCGAAACCGGGCTGTAAAAGCTGCGGCCAGCTCAGTAGGTGTCTGACACCCCCGAGATCCAACCGCAGACTTGCGACGCTGTCTCAAGGTGTCAGACCCCTTGTATCAACCTGACTTGAAGCGCTCGAGCAGCCGGCGCTCTTCGGCCAGCTTGTCCTTGACTTCCTTGATCTGCACGTCGATCTGCGACTGCTCGTAGAAGTCGTTGGACAGGCCGCGTGCCTGCTGCAGCTGCGACTCCGCGGCGGCGTACGCACCCGTCATGACGTAGTAGCGGGCCAGGTCGCGGCGCGCCTGCACCGGCTTGCCGTTGCGCTCTTCGCTTTGCGCCAGCATCTGATACAGGCTCGGTTCGTCGCTGCCCCACTGCTTGATCTTCTCGCGCAGGTAATCCTGCGCCTCGGCGTGCCGGCCATTGGCCTGCAGCGCCTGGGCGTAGGCAATGCCCAGCGCGCGATGATCGGGATAGCGCTTGGTGCCCGCCTGGGCAAGCGACATCGCCTGCGGATAATCCTTGCGCGCCAGCGCGATATCCACAGCAAGCTTTGCCAGCTGCGGCGAACTGCGGCCATTGGCGGAAGCCAGGTTCCAGTAGCGCTCCGCTTCCGGCAGGTTGTTGCGCTGGAAGTTCTGCAGGGCCAGCCCGTAATACGCGGCGGACTGCCGCACGCCCGAGAGGGCCTGGGCCTCGTCCTGCAACTGCTGGCCGGCCGTGCGCAGACCGACCGTGTCGCGGCCCTGCACCACGCGCATCTTGGCGCGGATGTACCAGAAGTCGTCGCTGTCCAGATGCCGCGAGGCCGGCAGCGCGCGGGCGCGGTTCTGCACGTCCGACATACGCTCGATCGACAACGGGTGGGTGCTGGCCCACGAGCCGCCGCCCGCGCCTTCGTTCAGGCGCGATGCGTTCATCAGGCGCGCGAACATCTGAGACATGCCGTCGGCGTCGTAGCCAGCCTTCGTCAGCATCTGCAAGCCAGCGCGGTCGGCCTCGCGTTCCGCGTCGCGCGAGAATCCCAGTTGGCGGTTGATGGCCGCCGCCTGCCCGAAGGCGGCCACGCCCATCGACAGGTTGCCGCCGCCGCCCGCCAACGCCGCCAGCAGCGCGCCCGCCAGGCTGGCCAGCATCAGCATGCCGTTCTGGTTCTGCTGGGTCATGCCGCGCGCAATGTGGCGCTGCACGACGTGTCCGATTTCGTGGGCCACCACGGCGGCCAGTTCGGATTCGCTGGCCGACGACACGATCAGGCCCGTATTGATCCCGATGAAGCCGCCCGGCATCGCGAACGCGTTGATCTCGGGATCCCGCACGCCGAACATCTCGACCTCGGGCACGCCGCCCGGCGCAAACGCCGCAAGCTTGCGCCCCATCGTCGTGAGGTACTGGCTGAGTTCGGAATCATCGATATAGGAAGGGTCGCGGCGGCCCTGCGCCATGATCGCTTCGCCCAGCGTGCGCTCCAGCATGGGCGACAGGTCGGACGACGAGGCGGCGCCCATGGAAGGCAGCCCGACCGGCTGCGCCCACGCCGTGACGGGAGCCACGGGCATGGCGAGCGCCGCGCAAAGGCTCGCGATCGCGCCCCGTTTCGCAATCGAGCAAATGGATGGCATTTTCCTGCGGTTCATAAGCCTATGATAGCGATGAGCTTAAAATGTTTCATCGAATCCTCAACGAGGTCTCAATGCGTCCCGTCCGTAAAGCCGTTTTCCCTGTCGCCGGCATGGGCACCCGCTTCCTGCCCGCCACTAAGGCGATGCCCAAGGAAATGCTGCCCGTGGTCGACAAGCCCCTCATTCAGTACGCGGTGGAAGAAGCCGTCGCCGCGGGGATTACCGATCTCATATTCGTGACTGGCCGAAACAAGCGCGCCATCGAAGATCATTTCGACTCCGCGCCCGAGCTGGAATCCGACCTGGAAAGCAAGGGCAAGCATGAACTGCTGGCGATGGTGCGAGGCATTCTACCCGCGCACGTCAATTGCCTCTATATTCGCCAATCGGCCCCGCTGGGCCTGGGCCATGCCGTGCTGTCGGCCGCCCCCGCCGTGGGCGACGAGCCCTTTGCGGTCCTGCTGGCCGACGACCTGATCGACGCCGATACGCCCGCGATGAAGCAGCTTGTGGACGTCGCCGTGGCGCGCAACGCCAGCGTGCTGGGTGTGCAGGACGTGCCGCGCGCCGACACCCGCAAGTACGGCATCGTGGCCACGCACACGGGCGACACGCAGGCGGATGGCCGCACCGAACGCGTCACGCACATCGTTGAAAAGCCGGATCCCGAAGCCGCGCCCTCGACGCTGGCCGTGGTGGGCCGCTACGTGCTGGAAGCGGCGATCTTCGACCATCTGCGCTCGACCAAGATGGGCGCGGGCAATGAAATCCAGTTGACCGACGGCATCGCCTCGCTGATGCGCGAGCGCGAGGTCTATGCGCACCGCTTCGATGGCGTGCGCTACGACTGCGGCAACAAGGCGGGGATGTTCCAGGCCACCGTGGCGCTGGGCAAGAAGTATCACGGCCTGCTGCCGGAGTGACCGGCGCGGCCTGGCGGGAATGGGCACATCAGTGCCGCGTTCCCCGCCGGGTTCAGGAAGACAGCGCCGCGCCCGACTTGGCGCGCGCGCGCGCATCGCGGTCCGCCTTGCGCAGCCGCCCCTTGGCCGACAGGCGCATCAGTGTGCCCAACGCCACCATCAGCCCGATCACCTCAACGAGCGCGGCAGGAATCCACATGGTCAGCCCGCCGATCGTCTGGTCGGTTTGCGCCGACATGGCGATCGCCCGCCCGCATAGCTCAAAGAGCGGATAGATGTCGCTTTCCGTGAAGGCGATGACGGCGCCCGCCACCATTTGCGGCAGCATGGTCGCCACGGGCGAAATGACGCGTCCGCCGGGCGACATGGCCGCGGGGGGCGCGGGACGGCGGTCCAGGATCAGGTTCCAGTACATGAACCCGCTGATCACGACCGACCAGTTCATGAGGCGGTAAAGACGCCAGTCGAGCATCGAGTAGAACTGCACCGACGGAATCAGCCAGATCAGCACCAGGAACACGAAAAGCGCAGGCACGAAGATCTTGTGGGTCAGCACCGCCACCGTGGCCCGGCCCGTGCCGGTGCGCAGGAAATCGCGCAGCCGCAAACGCCACCGCATCGGCAATCCCGCCCGCATCACCTGCCCCGGGAAGGCCGCCATGACGAGCAGCGGCCCAAGATGGTGCAGCACCAGATGCTGGATGCGATGGATGAAAAACATGCGCTCGGCGTAGTAGTCGAGCCGGGTGTGCAGGGACAGGTACAGGAGGACCATCCCCGTCCAGAAAAGGATCTGGCGCGCGCGCGTGACGTGGTGGACCCGCTGGCCGCGTACGAACAGCACGATGGCCACCAGGAAGGAAGCCACCAGCGTGGGAGAGAACTCCCAGGGTACGAGCCATTCGAGACTATCCATGCGTGCCATCCGAGAAACGACGCGAAGACAAGGGCCGGCGCCCGGCGCCGTCTTTCGGCGATTGTAGTAGACCCCGCCATCGCGCGCTGCCGGGCGCCGGCCCGGGCTGGAACGTGTCAGAAACGGTGTGACACGCCCGTGCCGATGCGCGTGGTGTGGGCGTTGCCGGGGTCGAACTGGTTATCCAGCGTGTAGTTCGACGCGTAGCCGGCGAAGGCGTAAAGCGTCGTGCGCGGGGACAGGTCGTAGGTATAGCCCAGCGTCGCAACCTGCGCATTGCGCGCCGTCATGCCGTTGTCCCAACGCCAGTCGGGCCGGGCCAGCGACCATTGCACCAGGACGGCGCCCGACCCGGCCGGAACACTGACCCCGACCAGCCAGGCGTCGACCGTGCCGCCCTGCACGAAGGCCGCGGGTCCCAGCCCGAGGCCCAGTCCGTCGGGGTCGCCGCCGTCCAGCCCCACATAACCGTTGCGCTGGCGCGACCAGGCAAGCGACACCTTGACCACCTCGAAGTCGTACGAGGCGCCCACCTGGAACGCCTGCGGACGCCCGCCCGCCTGCGCGGGCGGGGTGGCCAGGCGCAATTGTTCCCAGGTGGCCACGGCCAGGAGCGGCCCGTCCTCATACTTCAGGCCGAGACTGATCGCACGAGTGTTCTGGTTGGTGCGAAATTGGTCCTGTCCATCCGCGTCGAAGGCATAGCCGACCCCGGCCTGGAACCCCTGCCATTGCGGGGAATACCAGTTCACCATGTTGCTGAATTGGTAATTGTCGGACGCCTTGAAGGTCGCCCCCATGCCCATGTCTTTCCACGAGGCGATCTCAAGCGCGTTGCCATAGGTGTGGCCGACCGTGTACTGGCGGCCAAGGCGCAGGTCGCCGTAGCTGGCATGGGCCAAGCCGACCCAGGCGCCATAGTTGAAGAGCCGGCTGCTGTCGGCCGCGGCGCCGCTGGACGGGTCAAAGCCGCTTTCAAGCTGGAAGCTGGCGGCCCACCCGGAGCCCAGGTCTTCCGTCCCCTGCAGGCCCCACAGCGAGTCGGTCAGGCCGCCGTTCAGCAGGCCGCTTTGGCTGCCCTGCCCCGACACCCGGGTCACGGCAACGCCGGCGTCCACAACGCCGTACAGCTGCACGCTGGTGCCGCCATCCGCGGCCACCGCCGCGCAGGAAGGCATCAGGCCGGCCGCCGCCAAGGCGGCGAAAAATGCAATTCTCATGATCTTTCCTTGCGTTGACGGCGGGCGCGGAGCCCGCCGCCGGTTGCATCAGCCTACTGCCAGCCGTAGCGGCGGACCCAGAAGTGCTTGAGCGTCTGCGTCAGCACGCAATATCCCAGGAGGATGCCGACCAGCCAGGGGAAGTAGCTCCAGGGCAGCGCCTGCAACTGGAAGTACTCCGCCAGCGGCGAGAACGGCAGCACCAGCCCCAACGTGATCACCATCAGCGTCATTCCCATCAGGGGCCAGGACGCGCGGCTTTGCAGGAAAGGAATGCGGCGAGTGCGGATCATATGCACGATCAGCGTCTGCGACAACAGGCCCTCGACAAACCAGCCGGACTGGAACAGCGTCTGATGCTCGGGCGAATTGGCCTGGAACACGAACCACATGACGGCGTACATCGCGATATCGAAGATCGAGCTGATCGGACCGAAGAACACCATGAATCGGCCCAGGCCTTCCGGATCCCAGCGCTGCGGCTGCTTCAGCAATTCTTCGTCGACATTGTCAAACGGAATCGCCGTCTGCGAGATGTCGTACATCAGGTTCTGCAGCAGCAGATGGATGGGCAGCATCGGCAGAAAGGGCAGGAAGGCGCTGGCGACCAGCACCGAAAACACATTGCCGAAATTCGAGCTGGCCGTCATCTTCAGGTACTTGAGCATGTTGCAGAAGGTCTTGCGGCCTTCGATCACGCCGTCCTCCAGCACCATCAGGCTCTTTTCCAGCAGGATGATGTCGGCGGCCTCCTTCGAGATATCCACCGCGGAATCCACCGAGATGCCCACGTCCGCCGCGCGCAGCGCCGGGGCGTCGTTGATGCCGTCTCCCATGAAGCCCACCGTGTCGCCCTGCGCGCGCAGGCTGCGAACGATGCGTTCCTTGTGAATCGGCGCCAGCCGGGCAAACACGTTGGCCTCGCGCACGGCGACCGCCAGCTCGGCGTCGTCCATCGCCTCGATCTCGGCGCCCAGGTACACCTTGCGCACGTCCAGTCCCACCTCGCGGCAGACCTTGCGGGTGACGAGCTCGACGTCGCCGGTCAGCACCTTGACCTCGATGCCCGAGTCCTTCAACGCGGCCAGCGCGGGCCCCGTCGACTCCTTGGGCGGATCCAGGAATGCGATGTATCCCACCAACACCAGGTCGGATTCGTCCGCCACGCCGTAGGCCTGCTGCGTGGGAGGCAGTTCCTTCACGGCGACCGCAATGACGCGCAGGCCCTCCCGGTTCAGACCGGCCGTCACGTGACGGATGTCGGCGCGGCGCGCGTCGGTCAGCGGATGCACTTCGCTGCCCACGCGCAGACGCGTGCAGGCTTCCAGCATTTCCTCTAGCGCTCCCTTGCAGATCAGTTCGTGGTGGTCGCGGCCGTTTTCGGTCTCGTTCACCACCACGGACATGCGGCGGCGCGAGAAGTCGAACGGAATCTCGTCGATCTTGCGGTAGCGGCCCGCCAGGTCCAGGCTGCGCGCCACTTCCGCATGCTCCAGCACGGCCACGTCCAGCAGGTTCTTCAGGCCCGTCTGGTAGTAGCTGTTCAGGTAGGCATAGGCCAGCACGTCGTCGCTGGCCGCGCCATAGACGTCGGTGTGGCGCTCGAGCACGATGCGGTCCTGCGTCAGCGTGCCGGTCTTGTCGGTGCACAGCACGTTCATGGCGCCCAGGTTCTGGATCGCGTCCAGACGCTTGACGACGACCTTGCGGCGGGACATGCGCACGGCTCCCTTGGCAAGCGTGGCCGTGACGATCATGGGCAGCATTTCGGGCGTCAAACCCACGGCGATGGCAAGCGCGAACAGCAGCGCCTCCAACCAGTCGCCCTTGGTAAAGCCGTTGATCAGCATCACCACCGGCGCCATCACCAGCATGAACCGGATCAGGATCCAGCTCACGCGGTTGATGCCTTGCTGGAATTGCGTGGGCGCGCGCGAGGTCTGCGTGACGCGGCCAGCCAACTGGCCGAAGTACGTGTCCGAGCCGGTCGCCACCACCAGCGCGCTGCCCGCGCCGCTGACCACGTTGGTGCCCATGAAGGCCATGTTCTCCAGTTCGAGCGGGTTGGCCGACTGCACGCGCGGGGACATGTGCTTTTCAACAGGCAGCGATTCGCCCGTCAGCGCGGCCTGCGCCACGAAGAGGTCCTTGGCGTTCAGAATGCGGCAGTCGGCGGGGACCATGTCGCCGGCGGAGAGCAGCACGACGTCGCCGGGCACCAGATCGGCCAGCGGCACTTCACGCTGTTGCGACCCGGTGGCGTGCAAGGCCGCGCCAAAGAAGCGCCGGCCATTGCCCGCGTCAGGCGATCCGGCATCGCTGCGCAGAACCGTCGCGGTGTTGCGCACCATCGCCTTCAGGGCTTCGGCGGCGCGGTTCGAACGCTGCTCCTGCACAAAGCGCAGCACCGTCGAGATCAGCACCATCGAGCCGATGATCGCAACGGCCGTCCACGACTGGTCCTCGGGCGCCGCCATGCGCACGTCGGTCAGCCATGACAGGACCGCCAGCGCGGTCAGCAGCAGGTTGAACGGATTGCGATAGGACAGCCACAGGTGATGCGGCCAGGAAAGCGGCTTCTCGTGGTCGACTTCATTGGCGCCATGCCGTTCGCGGGCGGCCTGCGCCTGGGCGTCGGACAGCCCGCCCCAGCCGCTGCCGAACCGCTCGAACAGGGAATCGAAGCCCAGCCGGGACGTCTCGACCATGCGCAGGCTGGCGCGGCGGGCGGCTTCGGAGGAAACCGCGGCGTTGTCCGCGCCTTGTTCAAGGATGGGGGCGCGGCGAAAGTGCCGGCCGGTGCGGCGCAGACGCGCGGCGGAGGAAAAAAAGGATTTCAGGAAAGCAAACATGGGAGTGCTCCGCATTTATTGGTGTTGTTGCGGGAGACACGGACGACCCTGCCGGTGGCGGCCGCGCGCAGGCAGCAGCGGACCGCGGCGTTTCCTGGGAAATGCCGTGAGGCCGCCACTGACGGGCGTGCGAAGGCGCCGGAGCAATGTTGCCGGTGTCCGGATCGCGTCTATAGCGCGCCGGGTGCGGAAAACGGAAGGGAAGCGGGCTGTGGAACCGGGACCGGACGCCGATGCTCGCAGGACGCGGGCGGGGCCGGGGATTCCAGGCTGCGGGTTCCGTACGGACCGGGATGTCTATCCGGCCAGTCGGCTCGCAGTGAGTGACGGGTCAGATAGGCATGCCGGAGCCGCGCACAGGGCGCGTTCGAGGCTCTGGGTCTAAGGCGCTAGGCATGATTTCTCCGGGGGAAGGAAATGTTTGGGGGGTTCAGGCCATCGCGGCCTGCGCGCCGAAATGCACGTGGCGCACAGCGGGATTGGCGCTCAAACGGCGCGCTTGCGTCATCAATTCAGCCCGCAGTTCGGGCGGGCAATTGATCGTGATGCAAGCCGACGCGAGATCGGGATCCTGGCCTTGGTCGACCTGCACTTGGGCGACGTCCAGGCCAGCGGCGCTGAAGTCAAGGCAGATCTGCTTGCGCAGTGCGCCGAGCTCGCCGCGCGGACAGATCACCGTCAGCCGGGAAGTGCCGCGGCGGCGGCCCAGGGCGGTGGCGCGGTCCACGCCGGCACGGCGCAGGAACAAGTCGAAGAAACGCATAACGACCTCCATGACAAGAAGGCGGAGCGTGATCGCGAACACGTGCGCAGCCGGACAGCGCCCTGGCGGCGGACACGACGAACGTGCACGAACGCTGGCGCTGCGACTAGCGGCGGTTCTGGCGGTTTACGTTGGGGAGAGTCCCGGCAGGCCGAGAGCCTGCGCTACTGGCCGGGCTGAAGCCTGGCGCCTGGGATACACCGCAACCTGCTGAATGACAGGATGCGGCAGACGGAGTTCTGCGTGGATCCTGTCAGACAGCGACGTCGATGCAAGATCGACAACTTTCGCCGGAATCGGTATTCACGAAGACTGCTCCTGGGATGGAAAACAGCGAAAGTTTACGCGGGTTTGTACTGATGGACAAGGGTTGGGTGCATTTTTGACGCAGAAAAGCGCCAAGGCCGGACAGACGCGCGCGCCTGCCCGGCCTGCCCGTCTTTACCCGTAAAAGTGCCAGCCCAGGTAGCCCGCGAAAATCGCGTACAGCCCGCCCACCGCCGACAGCGCCGGCACGCTCATGGCAGACCGGCGGAAACGCAGCCACAGCAGTCCGATCGACAGCATCGTGAAAAAGCCCGCCGCGAGCAGCGGGGCGTCCAGCAGCCACGGCGTCATGAAGATGCCCAGCGCGCTGGGGATCGTGGCCTGGATCATCATGGCGCCCGAAATGTTGGCCAGCGCCAGGCGTTCCTTGCCCTGGCGCACCCAGATCAGCGCATTCATGATCTCCGGCAGCTCGGTGGCCACCGGGGCCAGCAGCAGCGCGGCCACGTGGGGCGAGGCGCCCATGGCGATGCCCAGCAGTTCGATCTGGTTCACGAACACGTGCGAGGCGCCGGCGATCACGACCAGCGCCATGACCGTCTGCGTGACGGCCCAGAACATGGAGGGGTCCTCGTCGCGCGGCCGCAGTTTCAGGGGTTCGAGGTCATCGCTGTCCAGGGATGCCTCGTCGTTGCTGAGCTCACGCTTGATGTAGAGCGCATAGGTGACCAGGAACACGAAGCCCAGCCAGGGCTTCCAGGCAAAGGCCAGCAGGCCCAGGCCCACCTTGAAGATGAAGATGCCCATGAACCAGGCCTGGTCGCGGGCCAGCCGGCGCTGGTCCGCGTTGATACAGTTCGCCTGCGTGGGCTTGCCGCGGCGGGCGCGCCACAGGGCCAGGCCGACGACCGCATAGGCCAGCGTGGCAAGCACCAGGGGACCGCCCATCGCGGCGCCGACGCCGATGTCTTTTTGTTCGGGGGTATCGCCGAAGACCACGGCCATGAAGGTGACCGCGCTTTCCGGCAGCGCGGTGCCGAAGGCGGCGAGCACGGTGCCGGTGGCGGTCGCGCCCAGTTGGAAGCGGTGACCGACCCATTCGACGCCATTGACGAAGAACTCGCACGCGACGTAGATCACTGCCGCGGACAGGAAGAACAGAAAAAGGGTGAGCAACATGGGAATGCGGCCGGACGAGCGGATACCATTGGCGCGACGCAGCGGCTCGCCCGGCCAAGGGTGAACGCTACGCGGCCAAAGGTCTCGCCTGGCTGATCCACGCGGCTGCAAGCCGGACGTGGGTGCCGTCAGCGCCATGGGGTTCTAGCGGCTGCTCCGCAGCACTGAACCACCAAGTCTGTTGACGCTGACTCCTTTGGGGACAAAGGATGGCTACTCCCCAATGACAGAGCGGCGATTGTAGCAGCGGCCGGCACGTTGTCCAGTCATCGCCGCACGGCCAACGCGGATACGCCACGGGGTGTTGCATTCGCGGGATGGCAGGTAAAGTAGCCCCATCTTCCGCCCTTGCCGGGGCTGCGCGCCCGGCCCGCCCGACATGAGCCTGCCTCCCGACGACCTCGCCCCTTTCGCCGCGCGGCGCCAGCGCCTGATGGATCGCATGCGCGCGGAAGGCGGCGGCATCGCCATCCTGGCAACCGCGACGGAAGCCATCCGCAACCGCGACGCGGAATTTCCTTACCGGCACGACAGCGATTTCTTCTACCTGACGGGATTTACCGAACCCGACGCCTGGGTGGTGCTGGTGGCGGGCGCGACAGACCGCGCCGTGCTGTTCTGCCGGCCGCGTCACGTGGAGCATGAATTGTGGGAGGGCAAGCGCTTTGGCCCCGAGGCCGCGGCCGCCCACTTCGGTTTCGACGACGCCCATCCCATCGACGCGCTGGACGAACTGGTGCCCGCGCTGATGCTGGACCATCCGACCCTGTACGCCCCGTTGGCCGGGGACAAGCGCACGGACGGGCGCTTGCACCGCTGGCTGGCGGCGGCGCGCGAGAAAAGCCGGGGCGGGCGCCTGCCGCCCAGCCGGCAGCAGGACGTGCGGCCGCTGCTGGCCGACATGCGGCTCATCAAGGACGCCTCGGAAATCGCCGCCATGCGGCGCGCGGCCAAGATTTCGGCCGGCGCCCACGCGCGCGCCATGCGCGTGGCGCGGCCCGGCATGCGCGAGTACGAGATCGAGGCCGAGCTGCTTTATGAATTCCGCCGCCACGGCGCCCAGTCCGTGGCGTACAACAGCATCGTCGCAGCCGGGGCCAACGCCTGTGTCCTGCACTACCCGGCGGGCGAGGCCGTGCTGCGCGACGGCGATCTGGTGCTGGTCGATGCGGGCTGCGAAGTGGACAGCTACGCCAGCGACATCACGCGCACCTTTCCGGCGAACGGCCGCTACAGCGGCCCGCAGCGCGCGCTTTATGACCTGACCGTCGCGGCGCAGGACGCTGCCGCCCAGGCCACCGCGCCCGGCCGCAGCTTCAACGATGCGCACGAGGCCGCCCTGCGCGTCCTGGCGCAGGGCATGCTGGATCTGAAACTGCTGAAGGGATCGCTGGACGGCGTGCTGGAATCGGGCGACTACAGCCGCTTCTACATGCACCGCACCGGCCACTGGCTGGGCCTGGACGTGCATGACGTCGGCGACTACCGCCAGCCCGGCGCGCCCGGCACCGATCGGCCGTGGCGCACGCTGCAAACCGGGATGATGCTGACCATCGAGCCGGGCATCTACGTGCGCCCCGCCGACGACGTGCCAGAGGCCTATTGGAACATCGGCATCCGCACGGAAGACGATGCGCTGGTCACGGACGAAGGATGTGAACTGATCACCCGCGGCGTGCCGGTGCAGGCCAGCGAGATCGAGGCGCTGATGCGCGAATGACGCGGCCGGCGGCCTACAGCACGTAGCCGTCCAGCCAGCCCATGGCCACCCAGACATAGACCACCACCATCGCGATGGCGAACATGGTGGCGATGGCGCCGACCAGGCACGCCAGAATGGCGACCAGCACCGGCCCCCAGCCTGTCGAAGACACCTTGCCCAGGCCCGGATTGCAGATCCTGTCGAACTTCTCGTCCGGCATCAGGGAATAGACCGCGCTTTCGATGAACCCGTCGATCATGGGAATGAACAGCAGGAAGAACGCGGGGTTGTCGTACCAGACCGGGTAAAAGCGCACGGCGCAGAACAGGCACACGGCGGCGAACATGGTCACCAGCCAGGCGTGGCGCCGGCCCAGATACCACCAGTGCGCGCCAAACGCGCCGAACAGGCAGGCCAGAAGTCCCACCGCGACCTTGCTGCGGGGGCGGCGCGCGGAGACGGCGGAAAGCGAAGAGGAAGCCTGAGCCTGCGTCATGTCAATCAACCGGAAAAGGGGCGTAGGCGCCAAGCGGCGGCGGCTGCCGCGATTGTAGTGGACGGTTAAAATCCGGGCATGACTTCCTCCGCCTTCGACATTGCGATTCTTGGCGCCGGCCCCGTGGGCCGCGTATTGGCCCTGATGCTGGCGCGCGTGGCGCCGGACCCGGCGCGCATCGCCCTGCTCGCGGGCAGCGCACCGGCACCCGTCACCCCGGCCGCGGCCGTGCCCGCCGCCGATCCGCGCGTGCTGGCCATGAACCACGGCAGCCGGGTGCTGCTGGAGTCGCTGCATGCCTGGCCCGAACGCTCGGCCGACATTCGCAACATCCACGTGTCGCAGCGCGGCCGGCTGGGCCGAACGCTCATCCAGAACACCGATTTTGGCGTGCCCCAGCTGGGCAGCGTGGTGGCCTATTCCGGCCTGTACGCCAAGCTGGACGAATGCGTGGCCGCTTGCGGCGTCTCCGTGCTGGCCGGCCCCCCGGCGCAGATCGGCATGCAGGACGCCGACGGCGTGCGCATCCAGCAGGGCGACACGGAAATCCTCTGCGGCGTCGCCGTGCAGTCCGACGGCGCCGGCGCCACGGATGTGCGGCGCGATTACGACCAGCACGCCGTGCTGACCACCGCCCACGCCACCCTGCCGCGGCGCGGCTGGGCCTGGGAGCGCTTCACCTCCGAAGGTCCGCTGGCGCTGCTGCCGCACCCGCAGACCCCGGATGCCTACTCCGTCGTCTGGTGCAGCGCGCCGGACCGCGCGGCCGAACTCGCGGCCCTGGACAACGTCGCTTTCTCGCATGCGCTGACGCAGGCTTTTGGCGACCGCCTGGGCCGCCTGACCAGCCATGCGCCGCGCCATGTCTTTCCGCTGGCGCTGTCCGCCCGGCGCGCCCAGGTGCACGGCCGGGTCGCGGCCATCGGCAACGCCGCACAGACCTTGCACCCGGTGGCGGGCCAGGGATTGAACCTCGGCTTGCGCGATGCGGCGCGCCTTGCCCAGACGCTGACCGGCTGGCTGGCCCGTCCCGGCGCCAATCCCGGACCGGCCCTGGCCGAGTTCGCCAGCGCGCGCCATCTGGATCGCTTCATCACGGCCGGACTTACCGATTTCATGCCGCGCATCTTCGCCACGGGGCTGGCGCCCGTGGAGCACGCCTGCGGCGCCGCCCTGCTGGGGATGGATCTGGCCTCCCCGTTGCGCGCCCCGCTCGCCCAGCACCTGCTCCAAGGATTCCGCGCGTAAATCCCCGTCGGATCCGGCCCCGTTCAGGGGCCGGCTTCCCCTCGTTCCCCCCATCTGTTACCAGGCCATCGCCCCTCCAAAAATGAGGGTTCGATCGAGCCGGTTAAAATGTGAGCATGCGCATAGGCCAGTGGACCCTTCCCAACAACGTTCTTGTCGCGCCCATGGCGGGCGTGACGGACCGTCCTTTCCGCCAGCTTTGCAAGAAGCTGGGGGCGGGTTACGCGGTGTCCGAGATGGCCGCCAGCAACCCCAAACTGTGGGATAGCGTCAAGACATCGCGCCGCCTGAACCACGACGGCGAGATCGCCCCGATTTCCGTGCAAATAGCGGGGGCGGATCCGGCCATGATGGCCGAGGCCGCGGCGTTCAACGCCAACAAGGGCGCCCGGATCATCGACATCAACATGGGCTGTCCGGTCAAGAAAGTGTGCAACGTGGCGTCCGGGTCGGCGCTGTTGCGCCACGAAGACCTGATCGTCCGCATCCTGGACGCCGTGGTGGCCGCCTGCGCGCCGCTTGGCGTGCCCGTCACCCTGAAGACCCGGACCGGCTGGGACCGCAGCAGCCGCAATGCGCTGCGCGTGGCCAAGCTGGCCGAAAACGCGGGCATCGCCGCCCTCACCCTGCACGGGCGCACGCGGGCCGACCTCTATACGGGCGAGGCGGAATATGACACCATCCGCGCCGTCAAGGCTGAAATCGGCATCCCCGTGATTGCGAACGGAGATATCGACTCGCCCGCCAAAGCCAGGCACGTCCTGGATTACACTGGCGCCGATGCGGTCATGATTGGCCGGGCGGCCCAGGGCCGCCCGTGGATCTTCCGCGAAATCGACCACTACCTGCGCACGGGCGAAACACTGGCCCCTCCCTCTTACGGGGAAATGCGCGAGCTGCTGCTCGAACATCTCGACGACCACTACCGTTTCTATGGCGAGCACACCGGCGTACGTACCGCGCGCAAGCACATAGGCTGGTATGTGGACGGCCTGCCGGGCGCGGATTCGTTTTGCGCCCGCATGAACCTGATCGACAACACCCGCGACCAATGGCGGGCGGTGGCGGACTGGTTCGACACCCTCTCAAGCGACGGCAGCTGTACCCCGGCGCCGGCCGCAGAAGCCCTGCTGGCGGCATGACCGCCTCAACACCAACATAAAAATATCTGTACTCAAATGAGCAAGAAAGATGTCCTGGAAGAATGCGTGCGCGCCAGCCTGGAGCGCTATTTCGAAGACTTGGGCGAGTCCGAGCCCCACGATATGTGGGACATGGTCATGCGCTGCGTGGAGCGCCCGGTGCTTGAAGTAGCGTTGGAGCGGTCGGGCGGCAACCAGTCCCGGGCTTCCGAGATGCTGGGCATCACCCGCAACACCCTGCGCAAGAAGTTGCTGGCGCACAATATCCAGGTATAGATTTCCCTCGCGCGGGCGGCGCACGCGTCGCGCCGCCGCCGCTTCCAGATTTCCCATCCGACCAGAACGAGAAAGGCGCTCCCGCCCCACTCCGTCCCATCATGAAAATCGAAACCGCCCTGCTTTCGGTGTCCGACAAGACCGGCATCGTTGAATTTGCCCGCGCCCTGGCCGCGCGCGGCGTGCGCCTGCTCTCGACCGGCGGCACCGCCAAGCTGCTCGCCGAATCCGGCCTGACCGTCACCGAAGTGGCCGCTCACACCGGTTCGCCCGAGATCCTGGACGGCCGCGTGAAGACGCTGCACCCCAAGATCCACGGCGGCCTGCTGGCCCGCCGCGACAGCGCCGAGCACATGGACACCATCAAGGCGGCTGGCATCGATCGCATCGACATGCTGGTGGTCAACCTGTATCCGTTCCGTGAAACCGTGGCCAAGCCCGATTGCACGTTTGCCGACGCCGTCGAGAACATCGACATTGGCGGGCCCGCCATGCTGCGCGCCGCCGCCAAGAACCACGGCACCGAAGCCGGCGGCGTCACGGTCGTGATCGACCCGGTCGACTATTCGCGCGTCCTGGCCGAAATGGACAAGGGCGGCGCCACCTCCTACGGCCTGCGCCTCGCCCTGGCCGCGAAGGTCTACGCCCACACGGCCGCCTACGACGGCGCCATCGCCGCCTACCTGACCAGCCTGACCGCGGCCGAGCCCGAGCAGGACGCCGTGCCCGCCCGTAACGAATGGCCCGGCACGCTGACCCTTCAGGTCAAGCAGGAGCAGGCGCTGCGCTACGGCGAGAACCCCCACCAGAGCGCCGCCTTCTACGTGGACGCCCAGCGTCCGGCCGGCCTGCTGGGCAACTACCGCCAGCTGCAGGGCAAGGAACTGTCCTACAACAACATCGCCGACGCCGACGCGGCGTGGGAATGCGCGCGCAGCTTCGAAGCGCCCGCCTGCGTCATCGTCAAGCATGCCAACCCCTGCGGCGTGGCCGTTGCAGCCGACACGCTGGGCGCGTACCAGCAAGCCTTCAAGACCGACCCGACGTCGGCCTTCGGCGGCATCATCGCCTTCAACCGTCCGGTCGACGCCGCGACGGCCGAGGCCGTGAGCGCGCAGTTCCTGGAAGTGCTGCTCGCCCCCGCCTACGACGGCGCCGCGCTGGCCATCCTGGCCGCCAAGAAGAACGTGCGCGTGCTGGAAGTGCCGATGGGCACCGGCCAGAACGCCTTCGACATCAAGCGCGTGGGCGGCGGCTGGCTGGTGCAGACGCCGGACGCCTACAACGTGCCGCGCGACGCCCTCAAGGTCGTCACCAAGCGCCAACCCACTGAGCAGGAAATGAACGACCTGTCGTTCGCCTGGAAGGTCGCCAAGTACGTCAAGTCCAACGCCATCGTGTTCGTGGGCGGCGGCATGACCCTGGGCGTGGGTGCGGGCCAGATGAGCCGCATCGACTCGGCGCGCATCGCGTCCATCAAGGCGGAAAACGCCGGCCTGACCCTGAAGGGCTCGGCCGTGGCATCCGACGCGTTCTTCCCGTTCCGTGACGGCCTGGACGTAGTGGTGGCGGCGGGCGCAACCTGCGTGATCCAGCCCGGCGGCAGCGTGCGCGACGACGAAGTCATCGCCGCCGCCGACGAACACGGCATCGCCATGGTGCTGACCGGCACCCGCCACTTCCGCCACTGATGCGCGTCCTCGGCATCGATCCCGGCCTGCGCCGCACCGGCTTCGGTGTGATCGATGCCGAAGGCTCGCGGCTGCGTTACGTGGCCAGCGGGACCATCGTGGTCCCGCCGGCGCTGACGCTGTCCGAACGCCTGAAGGTCATCCTGGACAACCTGCGTCAGGTGGCCCGCGACACGCAACCGGACGTGGCCGCGCTGGAAATCGTCTTTCTGAACACCAATCCCGCATCCACCCTGCTGCTGGGCCAGGCCCGCGGCGCGGCGCTTTGCGCGCTGGCCGACAGTTCGCTGGACGTGCACGAGTACACCGCGCTGCAGATCAAGAAGGCCGTGGTCGGCACCGGCCGCGCCGCGAAAGAGCAGGTGCAGATGATGGTGCAGCACCTGCTGGCGCTGGATGGCGTGCCGGCCCCCGACTCGGCCGACGCGCTGGCCTGCGCGATCTGCCACGCGCACGTGGGACCGCTGCAGGACAAGCTGGAACGCCTGGGCAGCGCGCTGCGGATGGGCGGCAAGACCCGCATCCGCAATGGCCGGCTGATCGGCTGAGCGCCCTCCCGTATAGAATCCCCGCATTCGCCGCGCGTTCCGCGGCCGCCACCATTGCAGGCCTCTCACCATGATCGGAAGAATCACCGGAACCCTGATCGAAAAACTGCCCCCCACGATCTGCGTGGATGTGGGCGGAATCGGGTATGACATCGACGTGCCCATGAGCACGCTGTATTCGCTGCCCGAGACGGGCGCGCGCGTCACGCTCTACACGCACCTGACCGTGCGTGAAGACGCGCATATCCTGTATGGATTTGCCTCGGCGAGCGAGCGCAGCGCGTTCCGTGAGCTCATCAAGGTCAGCGGCATCGGCGCGCGCACGGCGCTGTCCGTGCTGTCCGGCCTGTCGGTCGCGGACCTGGCGCAAGCCATCACGCTGCAGGAGTCCGGCCGCCTGACCCGCGTGCCCGGCATCGGCAAGAAAACCGCGGAACGGCTGCTGCTGGAGATGCGCGGCAAGCTGGGCGCGGACATCGGCGCAGCGGCGCACGTCACGCACGACAACCAGTCCGACATCCTGAATGCCCTGCTGGCGCTGGGTTACTCCGAGAAGGAATCGCTGTCGGCGCTGAAGACGCTGCCCGAAGGCGTAGGCGTGTCCGACGGCATCAAACAGGCGCTCAAGGCGCTGGTGCGCTAACTGGCGCTAAGCCGCCTTGCCGTGCTGCAGGTAGCGCGGCGCCACGGCCTCCAGGCCCGTGGGCACCACGTGCAACTCGGGGGCGATGGGCCCGCCGCAGACGTTGTCGCGGCGCAGGGAGTCCAGGTTGTCGCGCGACATCAATGGCGTGCCCGGCATGCATTCGAACAGCCGGGCTTGCATGCGCCCCACTCCCATCGGCATGCTGATGACGGGGCGCGGATGCCCGCTCCAGGCGGCGCACAGCCGCGCGATCTCGCCCAGCGTGTAGACCTGCGGCCCGCCCAGTTCGTAGGTCTTGCCGCAGGTGTGGGTGTCGGCCAGCGCGTTGACCATGGCGGTCACCACATCGCCCACATAGATGGGCTGCATGCGCGCATTGGCGCCCGCCAGCGGCAGCACCGGCAGCCAACGCGCCAGCGACGCGAACATATTGGTGAAGTTGTCGTCAGGTCCGAAAAGCACCGACGGGCGGAAGATGGTCCAGCCAATGTCGGGCCGGCCTTGGTAGGCCGCTTTGATGGCGGCCTCGCCGTCGCCCTTGGAACGCTGGTACATGCTGTCGCCGCTGGAGTCGGCGCCCAGCGCGCTGACGTGAAGCAAACGCCGCACGCCATGGCGCACACAAGCCTGCGCAATGCGCTGCGGCAGATGCACGTGGGCGCGCGCGAAATCGGACCCATACGGCCGGCCCACGTTGCCGTGGAGGATGCCCACCAGGTTCACGACGGCATCGCACCCTTGCACCATGCCATCGAGCGCGGCATCGTCGTGGATGTCAGCCTGAAGCAGCGTGACGGTGGGAAGTAATTGCAGGTCGCGTCCGCGGGCAAGAAGCCGCGTGGGCACGACGATCTGATGCGGGTCCGCGCAAAGCCGTGCTACCAAGTGGCGGCCGATGAAGCCCGTGCCGCCAATGACAAGGATACGCATGGCGTAGCCTCCGGTTCGTCAGGATCGAGGTTCGATTCTGCCCTGCAAGGTCGGCATGCGCAAGCGCGCGCGAGCGAGGCGCCGCGCGCGCCGCTTGATGCGCGTCAGCCTGCCAGCAGCTTTGCGTAGGCCGGAAGATCGACGTTGCCGCCGCTGATGATGACGCCAACCCGGGCCCCGCGCACCGGCACCACGTTCTGCATGACGGCCGCCGCCGCCAGGCAGCCCGTGGGTTCCACGACCATCTTCATGCGTTCGGCAAAGAACTTCATGGTCGTCACGAGCTGTTCATCCGTCACCGTGACGATGTCGCGCACGTACTTCTGGATGAGGGGGAAGGTGAGATTGCCCAGATGCGTGGTGGCGGCGCCGTCCGCCAAGGTCTTGGGCGCGGGGATCCGGACGATCTCACCCTTGCGCAAGGACTGCTGCCCGTCATTGCCGGCTTCGGGCTCCACGCCGTAGACCAGGCAGCGCGGGCTGAGCGCGAAGGCGGACAGGGCCGAGCCCGACAGCAGGCCGCCGCCGCCCAGGCACACGAAAAGATAATCGAGCTCGCCGACTTCCTCGAACAATTCCTTGGCGGCCGTGCCCTGCCCCGCGATCACGTCTTCGTGGTCGTACGGCGGGATCAGCGTGGCGCCGGTTTCGGCCTGGATGCGGCGGGCGATGGTCTCGCGGTCTTCGGTGTAGCGGTCGTACGTGACGATCTTGCCGCCGTAGCCTTCGGTGGCCGCGCGTTTGGCCGCGGGCGCGTCCAGCGGCATGATGATGGTGGCCTGGACCCCTTGCAGCCGGGAGGCCAGCGCGATGGCCTGCGCGTGATTGCCCGACGAGAATGTCACGACGCCCGCGGCCCGTTGCTCGGGCGTGAGGCGCGCGATCGCGTTGTAGCCGCCCCGGAACTTGAAGGCGCCCATGCGCTGGAAGTTCTCGCACTTGAAGAACAGCGACGCGCCGGCGATAGCATCGGCGGTGGCCGAGGTCAGGACGGGCGTGCGGTGTGCGTTGCCGGCCAGGCGCTCGCTGGCGCGCGCGACATCATCATAGGAGGGCAATTCGGGCTGCATGGAATAAGGTCCTTAGATCGCGAGGGGGAAACGAAACCCTCGGATCATAAACCCGCCGGCGCGATTTGCGCGCCGCCCGAAGGCATGACGGCGCGAGGGCAGCCTATTTGCCGAAGAGGTCGCCGCTGCCGCCCGTGGTGCCTGCGGGCGGCGCGAGGCCCAGGTGGCGCCACGTGGTCAGCGTGGCCGTGCGGCCGCGCGGCGTGCGTTGCAGATAACCGTGCTGGATGAGGTACGGCTCGATGACGTCCTCGATCGTGTCGCGCTCTTCGCCGATGGCTGCGGCCAGGCTGTCCACGCCGACCGGACCGCCATCGAACTTGTGGACAATCGCTTCGAGCAGCTTGCGGTCCATCAGGTCCAGGCCCTGCGGATCGACTTCCAGCATGGCGAGCGCGCGGCCTGCCACGTCGGCGTCGATGGTGCCGCCCGCCTTCACTTCGGCGTAGTCCCGCACGCGGCGCAGCAGGCGGTTGGCGATACGCGGCGTGCCGCGGGCGCGGCGCGCCACCTCGGCCGCGCCGTCCGGCGTGATGACGGCATTGAGCAGGCCCGCGCTGCGCGTCACGATGCGGCCCAGATCCGCGGCGTTGTAGAACTCGAGCCGCGAAACGATGCCGAAGCGGTCGCGCAGCGGATTGGTCAGCATGCCCGCGCGGGTCGTGGCGCCCACCAGCGTGAAGGGCTGCAGGTCCAGCTTCACGCTGCGCGCGGCCGGCCCCTCGCCGATCAGGATGTCGATCTGGAAGTCTTCGAGCGCGGGGTAAAGGATTTCCTCGACCACGGGCGACAGGCGGTGGATCTCGTCGATGAAGAGGACGTCGTTCTTTTCCAGGTTGGTCAGCAGCGCGGCCAGGTCGCCCGGGCGTTCGAGAACGGGGCCGGACGTCTGCCGCAATTGCACGCCCATTTCGTGCGCAATGATGTGCGCCAGCGTCGTCTTGCCCAGGCCCGGGGGGCCGAACAGCAGCACGTGGTCCAGCGCCTCGCCCCGCCTTCTGGCCGCGGCGATGAAGATTTCGAGCTGTTCGCGGGCGCGCTGCTGCCCGACATATTCTTCCAGCGCCTTGGGCCGCAACGCGCGTTCGATCGACTCCTCGTTGGGCGACACCGGCTGCGGCGTCACGATGCGGGGGGCGTCGGGACGGGAGGAAAGCGAATCGGACTGGATGGCCATGGTGCGGGGTACGGGCAAAGGACGAAGCAGGATGAATCGTACCGTAGCGCGGGCTGCCCCGGGGCCGTCCCCGGGGCCAGGTCGGTCAGGCGGCCTGGGAAAGCGGCAGCCGCACGCGCACGCACAACCCGCCGGACGGAGCCTCGCGCAATTCGAGCGATCCGCCATGCGCCCGCGCAATGGCCTCGGCCAGCGCCAGGCCCAGGCCCACGCTGCCGGTCCGGGTACGCGCGTCGTCAAGCCGGCTGAAGGGCCGTAAGGCTTCCTGGCGGCGTTCCGGCACGATGCCCGGCCCGTGATCGGCCACGTCCAGGACCGCGTAGCCTTCCTCGCGCCGTAGCGCGACGTCCACCGGCGGCGCGCCGTGATTCAGCGCGTTGCCGATCAGGTTGTCCAGCAGGCGCCCCAACGCCACGGCGTCGGCCTGCACCACGGCGCCGCTGGCCTGAGCATCGGTGTTCAGGCCGATCGCGGTGCCGGCGCCCTGCCAGGCGCCCACGCGCTCGGTC
Organism: Achromobacter sp. SLBN-14; assembly: GCF_006715415.1. NCBI lineage: Bacteria > Pseudomonadati > Pseudomonadota > Betaproteobacteria > Burkholderiales > Alcaligenaceae > Achromobacter > Achromobacter sp. SLBN-14. Next base: position 1,319,376 of record NZ_VFNE01000001.1, read on the forward strand.
AGCCATTCGGACAGCACGATGGGCGCATAGCGGTAGGCCGCCGGATCGGTGCCGCGCACGAAACCGATGAACTGGTCCACCATGTGCTGCATGTCGCGCAGGTCGGTGCGCAGCCCTTCCTTCAGCGTCGAATCGTCGGCCATCTCGACGCGCAACCACATGCGCGACAGCGGCCCTTTCAGGTCGTGCGGCAGCCCGGAAAGCAGCGTGCGCCGCACGGAATCGGACTCGGACAAGGCGTCCAGCATGGCATTGAAGCGTTCGCCCAGCACACGGGTTTCGTGCGGACCCGAGGGTTCCACACGCTGCGGCTGGCCCGCGGCAAGCTGGTCCGCGGCGTCGGCCAGCCGCGTGATCGGGCGCGTGATGTGCCACGAAAAACCCACGGCCAGCAGCAGCAGCAATCCCAGCCCGCCCAGCCAGGCTGCGATGAAGGGCGTGGCAACGGGCGGATCCAGCCGGTCCAGCGGAATGACCAGCCACTCGCGCAGCCGCGGCGCGTCTTCGGTGGCCGGGTTGGGCGCCAGCGAAATGAAGATTTCCGGCGTGGGGCCGCGCGACAGCGCCACGCGCGTGCCGTCGTTCAGGCGTTCGTTGAGCTGCTGGACCAGCACGCGCAGGTCGCGGCGAATATCGTCGGGCTCGGGCTCGGACTTGTGGCGGCGCGCGTGCTCCTCGCGGGCACGGTCGCCGTCCCGCTGGGCATCGCTGCCAGTGTCTGCTTGCGCCGCATCGGTTTCGCGTTCGTCGCCGTGCACCTCCGGCGGGGGCGGCGGCGGCGGACCGTGCAATTGCGAATCCTGGGCGGGCGGGGGTGCGGGAGGCGGCGGGCGCGGCGCGGCACGCGGCGGCGGACGGCGGCCATTGAAGCGCTGCAGCTTGGCTTCGGCGGGCAGCACGCGCGACCACAACCGCCACTGGTTCTGCGATGCGGCGCGCACGAAGTCGGCGCGGTCTTCGGCCGGCACCTGGGACACGGCGGCGCGCAGCGTGCGGATGGTGGTGACGATATAGCCGATGGCCACGTCTTCCATGAACTTGTGCCGGAAGTACGACACCGTCACCAGCGTGGCGGCCTGCGTCAGCAGGACCGATCCGAGGATCAGCAGGATCAGCCGCGCCCGCAGCGAGCGGGGCACGAGAATGCCGGGGGAAAAGCGCATCAGGGAGAGAACCGGTAACCGATGCCCCAGACGGTCTGGATCCAGCGCGGCTGCTTGGGATCGTCCTCGATCACGCGGCGCAAGCGCAGGATCGCGATGTCGATGGCGCGGTCGTTGCGCTCGCCGGCGTCGTCGTCGCGGGCCAGCGCCAGCAGGCGTTCGCGCGACAGCGGCTTGCCCGCATTGCGCACCAGGGCTTCAAGCAGGTTGATTTCGCCGCCGGTCAGCTTGACCACGGTGCCCTCGCGGGACAGCTGACGCGCGGAGGGGTCAAAGACAAACGGGCCGAAAGCGACCGGCGCGTCCTTGGTGAGCGCGGACGGGCCGCGCTTGCGGCGCAGCACGGCCTCGATGCGGGCCAGCAGTTCGCGGGGGTCGAAGGGCTTGCCAACGTAATCGTCGGCGCCGGCCTCCAGGCCGATGATGCGATCCACGGCTTCGTCGCGCGCGGTCAGCAGGATGACGGGGATGTCCTCGCCCTGCTCGCGCAGGCGGCGGCAGGCATCGGCGCCGTCGCCGCCGGGCAGCATGCGGTCCAGCACCAGCAAATCGGGCGCGTAACGGGTGATGCGCGAGGAGAGGTCGGTCGCGTCCGGGGCCAGCAGCGTGTCGTAGCCATGCCGGTTCAGGTAGTCGGCCAGCAGCTGGCGCAGCGCCGGATCATCGTCGACGACCAGCAGCTTGGTGTGGGAATTGTCCATGGGCGTGATAGTGCGGCGCGGCGCGCTAGCCTGCAAGGGGCAGGAAATCATCTGAAATATACCCGTTGCACGATGTTGGCCGGATGTTTCGGGCTTTTCGCGATCGGACGTGCCCCAGACACGCGACTGCCCTAGAATGGCGCTTCGCCTGCCGCCCCTCGTGGACTTTTCTAAAGATCGTTTACAGATGCGCGGCAGCGCGCTCTCTACACTGTCCCCATGGTCGCCACAGCTAACATCTGGCGCAGAGGGCTGTTGCACGCGGCGTTGACGGCGGGCCTTGCCTGGCCGATGGCGCCTGCGTTTGGCGACGAGCCCGACGTGTCCCCGTTTACCTTGACGCCGCCCCCGGCGGGCGAGGTCACGCGCGTGGCGCGCGGCATTGGCGTGCTCTCGCCGGTTCAATCCCTGCCGGTGCGCCCCGCCCCGTCGCTGGACGACCGGGCCGTGCCGCTGGACCCCACGCCCTGCGACCTGCACGCGACCGAACCCGGCATGGACACCTCGGTGCGCGACGGCGGCCCGGATGCGGCCGACGGGTTCATCCCCGGCACGGGTCTGGGCCTGACCGGCAGCGCACCGCCGGTACCGCTGACGTGCGATCCGCTGGCGGCGCCCGCGTCCGCGGCGGACATCCCGCCGGATTATTCCTTTGCGCTTGAAGACGGCGACCTGCCGAGCGTGCCGGTCGTGGTGATCTCCGGCGTCTCCCGCCCCTCCCGCCCCTGGTTTTCGTCGGTGAGCGGACAGGACGGCCTGCGCTATGGCGGCAGCCGCAACTGGGTGTACCGCAATACCTCGGGCCCGTCCCTCACGGTGGGCAACGTCAACCCCAATGCGCCCGCCTGGGGCAGCGGCGCACCGGTGGGCGGGCTGCAGATCGCCAACTGGGGCGGCAGCGGCGCCACGTTGCCGGAAGGCAGCTTCGGTTATTCGTCCTCGCTGGGCAAGCTCAATCTCATGGACCCTGCCGCCCAGTCCGGGGCCGTGGACTACGGCGCGTCCGTCGGCAGCGGCAGCGTGCGCTACGGGCTCACGCCGGTGCTGACGGTGGAAGGCCAGATGCAGAGCGCGCCGTCGCTCACCACGCGCGGCGTGGGCACCACGTACAACGCCGGCGAATTCGGCACCTTCCGGGCAGGCGCCACGCAAAGTTCGTTCGATGCGGCCAGCGGCTACCGCTACCGCTTCGGCTACAGCGTCGATGTGGCCGACACCGTGACGCTGGGCTACACCAACGAACAGATCGGCGCGGGCTACGGCGACCTGTCGACCTATTCCGACGGCGTCGCGTCCGCCCCGCAGACCCGCAATACGGTCTCTGCGGGCGTGCCGCTCTCGGGCTGGGGCACGTTGAGCGGCACGTATTCCGGCCTGCGTGAAGGGTCGGTGCTGGCCGAGCAGCGCGTGGGCCTGTCCCACAGCATGTTCGTCGCCCCCAAGGTCAAGCTGGCCGTGGGCGCGGACCGCGACATCGTGACGGGCGACTATGGCTGGCGCGCCAACCTGAGCATGCCCGTGGACACCTTCATGCGCGGCACCTGGCTCAGCTGGTAAGCGCCGGGAACGCGGACCAAAAAATCCCCCTGGGATGGGACCGGCCGGAATTGGGGCTTAAAATCCCTGCCATGATGCTTCCGGCCTACCCCCATGTCTGACGCGCGCGCCCTCGGCGTGTTGCAGCGCGTTTTCGGTTACGAATCCTTCCGCGGCGACCAGCAAGCCATTGTCGATCAGGTGATCGGCGGCGGCGACGCCCTCGTCCTCATGCCCACCGGCGGCGGCAAGTCGCTGTGCTACCAGATTCCCTCGCTGGTGCGCGAAGGCACGGGCATCGTCGTGTCGCCCCTGATTGCGCTGATGCAGGACCAGGTCGACGCCCTGACGGAACTGGGCGTGCGCGCGGCGTTCCTGAATTCGACGCAGGAATGGCGCGTGGCCCGCGACGTGGAGCAAGCGTTCCTGGATGGCGAGCTCGACCTGCTGTATGTCGCGCCCGAACGCCTCCTGACCGACCGCTGCCTGCAGTTGCTGGACCGCGGCCGCATCGCGCTGTTCGCCATCGACGAAGCGCATTGCGTGTCCCAATGGGGTCACGATTTCCGTCCCGAATACCTGGGCCTGTCCATGCTGCACGAGCGCTGGCCTGACGTGCCGCGCATCGCGCTCACGGCCACCGCCACCGCCGTCACCCGCACCGAGATCGCCCAGCGTCTGTCGCTGGACGAAGCGCGCCATTTCGTCTCGAGCTTCGACCGCCCCAACATCCGCTACCGCATCGTCGAAAAGAACGAGGTGCGCAAGCAGCTGCTGGACATGATCCGCACCGAGCACGAAGGCGAATCCGGCGTGGTGTACTGCCTGTCGCGCGCCCGGGTGGAAGAAACGGCCGAATTCCTGTGCAACCAGGGCATCGATGCGATGCCGTACCACGCGGGGCTGAGCGCCCAGGTGCGGGCGGCCAACCAGTCGCGCTTCCTGCGCGAGGACGGCGTGGTGATGGTCGCCACCATTGCGTTCGGCATGGGCATCGACAAGCCGGACGTGCGCTTCGTGGCGCACATCGACCTGCCCAAGTCGGTCGAAGGCTACTACCAGGAAACCGGCCGCGCCGGCCGCGACGGCCTGCCCGCCACCGCATGGCTGGCCTACGGCTTGCAGGACGTGGTGCAGCAGCGCCGCATGATCGACGAATCGCCTGGCGACGAGTCCTATCGGCGGCGCCTGGGCCAGCAGCTCGACGCCATGCTGGGCCTGTGCGAAACCGTGGAATGCCGGCGCGTGCGCCTGCTGGCGTACTTTGGCCAGCAGATCACCGCGTGCGGCAACTGCGACGTCTGCCTGGACCCGCCCCAGGCGTGGGACGGCACCGTCGCGGCGCAGAAGGTGCTGTCGGCGGTGTACCGGCTCTGGAAGGAACGCGGCCAGCGCTATGGCGCCGGCCACATCATCGACATCCTGCGCGGCAAGGTCACCGACCGCACCCAGCAGCATGGCCACGAGACGCTCAGCGTATTCGGCGTGGGCGCCGACCTGTCCGACACCGCCTGGCGCGGCGTCCTGCGACAGCTTTTGGCGCAGGGCCTCTTGACGGTGGACAACGAAGGCTTCGGCACGCTGGCCCTGACCGAAGGCAGCCGCGCGGTGCTCAAGGGCGAACGCCAGCTCATGCTGCGGCGCGAGTCCGAAAAGAAACCGCGGTCCGGCAAGACGGGCAGCGGACGGCCCAAGGCGGCGGCGATCGACCTGCCGGCCGAATTGCAGCCCGTGTTCGAAGCCCTGCGCGCGTGGCGCGGCGAAGTCGCCAAGAGCCACGGCGTGCCCGCCTACGTGATCTTTCACGACGCCACGCTGCGCGAGATCGCGCTGGCGCAGCCCGAGTCCATGGACGACCTGAGCCACATCAACGGCGTGGGGGCCCGCAAGCTGGAAGCCTACGGCGAAGAAATCCTGCAGCGGGTGGCGCGGCCGGTGCTGTAGCGCCGGCCCGGGCGCCACGCCTTTGCGGCATGGCGCCCGGCCCGCAAGACCCTTAGTAAGACGGCGGCGGCAGCAGCGGCACGCGGCGGCGTTCCTTGCCGAACACGGACCGGTACGCCAGGATGTTGAACACCAGCACCACCGGAATCCCCACCACCGCGCCGGCCATCACGAGCCGCATCGAGCCCAGCGCGCCCGCGCCGTCCCACAGCGTCATGTCGTCCAGGATCAGGTACGGGAACAGGCTGTAGGCCAGCCCGCTCAGCATCAGCAGGAACAGCGCGACCGTCAGCACGAACGGCAGCCAGCTGAAGCGGTCGGCGCGGCCCGGCAGCCGAGCCAGCAGCATTTCCGCGGCCACGAAACCGGCCAGCATCAGCACCCACACCGACGCCGCGAGGCTCAGGTGCGCGATGTTGCTCCATTTGTAGAAGATGCCGGCATTGGCCAGGCCCAGGGTGACCGCGATCGACACCATGCCCACGGCGGTCCAGCGGATCGCGTGGCGCGCCCAGTTGGCCGCGCGGCGCTGCAGGTCGCCATCGACGCGCATGACCAGCCACGCGGCGCCCAGCAGCACGTAGGCCGCCACCGCGCACAGGCCCACGAACATCGCGAACCAGCCATAGCCCGCATCGGACTGGTAGCCCGTGGCAATGCGGCCAAGCAGCACGCCCTGGCCAAAGGCGGTGATGAGCGAGCCCGCCCAGAAAGCGAAGATCCAGCGCGGCTTCAATTCGTTGCGGGCGCGGATGCGGAATTCGAACGCAACGCTGCGCAGCACCACCCCCAGCACCATGAGCGTCAGCGGTCCGTAGAGTTTGCCCAGCACGGCGCCCCAGGCAAACGGAAACGCCGCCGCGAACAACCCCATGCCCAGCAGCAGCCAGAATTCATTGGCGTCGCGCCAGGGGCTGAGCAGGCTCATCATGCGGCCGCGCTCGTGCTCCGGCGCGATCTGCAGCAGGATGCCCACGCCGAGATCGAAGCCGTCCAGGACCATGCCCGCGGCAATCACGACGAACAGCAGCGCCATGAAGGCGAGCGGCATCCAGAAAGAAGGATCGTCGGGGCTCAGGCCTTGGGAGGCGGCCAGCATGGCGATCATGGCGCACCTCCGCTCAGCTTGCGCACGGGCACGACGCCGTAGCGCGCGGCATGGAACAGCATGCCGGCGAACGCGGCGAGCAGCAGCGCGTACAGGACCCCGTAACCGGCCAGGCCATACAGCACGGTGCTGGACGGCATGGAGCCCAGGACTTCGGATTGCGTGACCGTGCCGTTCACGACGAAGGGCTGCAGTCCGATGATGGACACCCACCAGCCCGCCACGACGGCGATGCCGCCGGAAAACATCATGCCGCACAGGACCCGCTGCCACCACGGCGGCAGGGCCGACGGGTCCAGGCCGCGGCGGAAGGTCCACAGGAAGGTCACGCAGGCCACGGCCAGCATCAGCAGGCCCAGCCCCACGACCACGCGCACCGACCAGAAGGTCACGGCCACCGGGGGCAGCATGCCCGAATACTTGTCCAGGCCCTGATAGGTGCCGTCCGCATTGCGGTGCAGCCACATGCCGCCCGCGTTGTTGAAGGTAAGGTCGCCGACATTGACGTGCGCCCGGGCGTCCGGCCAGCCGAACAGCACCAGCTGCGGCACGGGGCCGCTCTGCCAGAAGCCCGCCGCAGCGGCGGCCTTGGCAGGTTGCAGCTTGGCCATCATCTGGCCCGCGCCGGTTGCGACCGGCACTTGCAGGAAGGCGGCCACCACGGCCACCACCAGCGCCGTCTTGAACGCACTGCGCTCGCCCTCGCCCAGCGGCCGGCGCAACGCCTGCAGCGCGGTCACGCCCATCATCAGGAACGAGGCGGCCAGCGCCGCGCCGACCATCACCACGGCCAGGCGCCAGCCGACCGAGGGATTGAGCACCACTTTCATCCAGTCGTAGACCTGATAGCGGCCGTCGACCAGCAGCGCGCCATCGGGCGTCTGCATCCAGGATTGCAGGGCCAGCACCCAGAACACGGCCACGACCTGCCCCACCGCCACCATCAGGACGGCCAGCGTGTGCGCGCCATCGGACACGCGGCGCTGGCCGAACAGCATGACGCCCAGGAAACAGGATTTGAGAATGAAGACCGACAGGATGCCGTAGCCCAGCAGCGGACCGGCCACGTTGCCGATCTTGTCCATCAGCCCCGCCCACAGGCTGCCGATCTGGATCAGGACGGGCACGCTGGCGGCCAGCGTCAGCACGAAGGACAGGGCGAAGATGCGGACCCAGAAGCGGTAGGCCCCCGTCCAGCCGCCATGGCTGGACCACCGCGCGCGGATCTTGAAGAACAGCAGCACCCAGGCCAGGGCCAGGGAGACGGCGAGAAACAGCGCCAGGAAGCTAAGACTGGCCACGAACTGCGCCCGGGCCAGGGATAGGGTCGAGATATCCATAATGGCCCGTAGTGTAGAGCCAGTTACACGACTACGGGGGCGGATTGAAACCGGTTGCAGGCGTGACGAAAAGGGGCGCGGTGCGGAACGTGGCAAAATTGACGCTTTGTCGCTGCTTTTTCCTATTCTTTCAAGAATGACCTCCGCCACGACGCCGACCCCCGCCGCATCAAACTTCCTGCTCAACATCGTCCAAGACGACCTCGAAGCCAACCGCTTCCAGGGCAAGCGCTGGGCGGGCAAGCCTGGCCCGGCGGCCTTGCAGCAGCAGGGGGAAGCGGACCCGGCCCGCATCCGCACGCGCTTTCCGCCGGAGCCCAACGGCTACCTGCACATCGGCCACGCCAAGAGCATCTGCGTGAACTTCGGCCTGGCGCGCGACTTCGGCGGTGTCTGCCACCTGCGCTTTGACGACACCAACCCCGAGAAGGAAGACCAGGAATACGTCGACGCCATCATCGAGGCCGTCCACTGGCTGGGCTTCGACTGGAAGGCCGACGGCCGCGAGAACCTGTATTTCGCCAGCGATTACTTCGGCTATATGTATGAGTTCGCCGAAGCCCTGGTCGAAGCCGGCCATGCCTACGTCGACGAGCAAAGCGCCGACGAGATCCGCGCCAATCGCGGCACCCTGACCGAACCCGGCACGGATTCGCCCTGGCGCAACCGCCCGGCCGCCGAGTCCATCGCGCTGTTGCGCGAGATGCGCGACGGCAAGCATCCGGACGGCAGCCTGGTGCTGCGCGCGAAGATCAACATGGCTTCGCCCAACATCAACCTGCGCGACCCGGTCATGTATCGCGTCCGCCACGCCACGCACCACCGCACCGGCGACCAGTGGTGCATCTACCCGATGTACAGCTGGGCGCACCCGGTGGAAGACGCGCTGGAAGGCATCACGCACAGCGTCTGCACGCTGGAATTCGAAGACCAGCGTCCGTTCTACGACTGGATCCTGGCGCGCCTGGCCGAACTGGGCAAGCTGGCCCAGCCGCTGCCGCATCAATACGAATTCGCCCGCCTGAACCTGAGCTACGTGGTCACCAGCAAGCGCAAGCTGCTGCAACTGGTGAAGGAAGGCCACGTGGACGGCTGGGACGATCCGCGCATGCCCACCATCTTCGGCCTGCGCCGCCGCGGCTACACGCCCGCGTCGATCCGCCTGTTCTGCGACCGCACCGCGGTGTCCAAGTCCGACTCGCGCATCGACTACAGCCTGCTGGAGCAGGCCGTGCGCGACGATCTGGACCCCATCGCCCCGCGTTCGGTCGCCGTGCTGGACCCGATCAAGCTGGTCATCACCAACTACCCCGAAGGCCAGACCGAAACCTGCACCGCGCCGCGCAATCCGCATGACCCCGAGGCCGGCGTGCGTGAATTTCCGCTGTCGCGCGAACTGTGGATCGAACGCGACGACTTCCGCGAGGAAGCGCCCAAGAAGTATTTCCGTCTGTTCCCCGGCAACACCGTGCGCCTGAAGTACGGCTATGTCGTGCGCTGCACCGGCTTTACCAAGAACGAAGCCGGCGAGGTCGTCGAAGTGCAGGCCGAATACCTGCCCGACACCAAGAGCGGCACGCCCGGCGCGGACAGCGTCAAGGTCAAGGGCAACATCACGTGGGTGAGCGCGGCGCACGCGGTGCCTGCCCAGATTCACCTGTACGACCGCCTCTTTGCCGATCCGCGTCCGGACGGCGGCGACAAGGACTTCCTGGCCTGCCTGAACCCCAACTCCAAGCAGACCGTCACGGCCTGGCTGGAACCCGGCACCGTGGCCACGCCCGGCGCCACCTGGCAATTCGAGCGCCTGGGCTATTTCACGGCCGACCTGAAGGACTCGACGCCTGACGCGCCGGTGCTCAATCGCATCGTGACCCTGCGCGATTCCTGGGCCCAGGGTTGACGCGCCCACGCGCGCAATACCGGGAAAAGGCGCCTTGCGGCGCCTTTTTCTTTCGCCGTGCGCCCGGCGCAGGCCGTCCCGGGCGGGTTATCATCCCCGACATCCCGCAGCCGGTCGAGGACGCCGTTTTCCGGCGTCCAGACCGCCAGCCAAAATCAAGATGAACACTGAATCGCTAGCCCTGGACTTCAAGAGCGCCACCCTTTATGCCATCCGGGTGGTTTTGCATAGTGCCGATCCCGAACGCCTGAACGCTGCGCTCGCCAAACGCATGGCCGATGCCGGCAGCTTCTTTGAAAACGAGCCCGTCGTCATCGACGCCAGCCGTGTCGAGGAAAAGATCGATTGGACGGCATTGGTGGCGGCGCTGCGCGGCCACAACCTGCCCCCGATCGGCGTGGTGGCCGAAGGCGCCAACCTGCAGGCCGCGCGCGAAGCCGGCCTGACGCCCGTCGAACTGTCCACGCCGGCAGCGCGCCCCGCCCCCGTGGTGGACACCGCGCCGCCCAACGACGTCGCCACGCCGGTGCCGTCCGTGCCCGCGGCTGCGGTCGAAATCGCGCCCGCGCCCACCGACACCTCGGCCCAGGCCGCGCCGGCGCCTGCGGCCGATGAAGCCGCCGATGCGCAGGCTGCCGCCCCGGCGCCCGATGCGGATCCCCTGCCCGCCCGCGCGGCCAGCAGCACCACGTCCGCGTCCAGTCCGACGGCCGCGGCGCCGCACTCGTCTTCGGCGCTGGTGATCACGCGCCCGCTGCGTTCGGGGCAACGCGTCTATGCCCGCCACACGGACCTGGTGGTGATCGGCATGGTCAGCCAGGGCGCCGAGGTCATCGCCGACGGCAACGTGCACGTCTACGGTCCGCTGCGCGGCAAGGCCATGGCCGGCGCGCGCGGCGATACGTCGGCGCGCATCTTCACGACGCATCTGGATGCGGAACTGCTGGCAGTGGCGGGCGTGTATCGCGTGGTCGAGGACAAGCTCGACCGCACGCTGCAGAACCAGCCCGCGCTGGTCCGGCTGGATGGCGACACGCTGCGCATCGAAGCGCTGAAGGCCTGATGCCGCGCGCTGTGTGCGGCATCCTGCGAGACGGCGGCCCGGCAGCGGCCCGCTCAAATCTCAACACATCCTGTAAGAAGCCTTACACGGGCTTTTTGCTTTACGATAACGCGATTTATTCGAACATAAGGGTTTGATCGTCATGACACGCATTGTTGTGGTGACTTCCGGCAAAGGCGGCGTGGGCAAAACCACGACGAGCGCCAGTTTTTCCGCGGGCCTCGCGATGCGGGGCCACAAGACCGCTGTCATCGACTTCGACGTCGGCCTGCGCAACCTCGACCTCATCATGGGTTGCGAGCGTCGCGTGGTGTATGACTTCGTCAATGTGATCCAGGGCGAGGCGACCCTCAAGCAAGCGCTCATCAAGGACAAGCAGCTCGAAAACCTTTTCATCCTGCCGGCTTCGCAAACGCGCGACAAGGATGCGCTGACGCAGGAAGGCGTGGAAAAGGTCATCAACGACCTGAAGGAAATGGGTTTCGACTACATCGTCTGCGACTCCCCCGCGGGCATCGAGACCGGTGCGCTGATGGCGGCCTACTTCGCGGACGACGCGCTGGTGGTCACCAACCCCGAAGTCTCGTCGGTGCGCGACTCCGACCGTATCCTGGGCATCCTGGCCGCCAAGTCCAAGCGCGCCGTCGAGGGTGACGAGCCGGTCAAGGAATACCTGCTGCTCACGCGCTACAACCCCAAGCGCGTGTCCGACGGCGAAATGCTGTCGCTGACCGACATCGAAGACATCCTGCGCATCAAGCTCATCGGTGTGATTCCCGAATCGGAAGCCGTGCTGCAGGCCTCGAACCAGGGCTTGCCGGCCATCCACCTGAAAGACACCGACGTCTCGGAAGCCTACAAGGACGTGGTCAGCCGTTACCTTGGCGAAGACAAGGCCCTGCGCTTTACCGACTACGAAAAGCCGGGTTTCCTGAAACGCCTGTTCGGAGGCAAGTAAGCGATGTCCTTCCTGTCGTTTCTGCTCGGTCAAAAGAAGACCTCCGCGTCCGTCGCCAAAGAACGGTTGCAGATCATCCTTGCCCACGAGCGTGGCCGCGGGGATTCCCCCGATTACCTGCCGCAACTCCAGCAGGAACTGATCGCGGTCATTTCCAAGTACGTGAAGATCAATCCCGAAGACATCAAGGTGCACCTGGAACGCCAGGACACGCTCGAGGTGTTGGAAGTGAAGATCGAAATGCCGCAGAACGAGACCTGATGTCTCTGCTGTGCGCCGGCCTTGCCGGCGCGCATTGCGCAAAAAAAACGCCCGGCATTGCCGGGCGTTGCTTTTGGGGCGACGAAGGCTTAGCGCTTGCCCACCTGGTCGCCGATCACACCGCCGATCGCCGCGCCGCCGACCGTGCCGAGCACGCCGCCGTTGGTGATGACGGCGCCCGCCACGCCGCCCAGTGCGGCGCCGCCCACGGTACTCTTCTGGCGATGGCTCATGCCATCCCACGATGAACAACCCGCCATGGTGGCAGCCAGCGCCACGGCGGCACAGATCTTGGAAAGCGATGCGATTTTCATGATGAAGCTCCTGTTCTTTTACCCGGGGCCGCACCGGTGAACCCAAACGCGAGCGCGCGGACCTTTTTGGGGTTAGGAGCCTTCAGGATCGCAAAATATCCGGGGACATGGTGTTAGGTTTGCCCAGGAATTGTGTCAAAGGGAGAGCAGATCGTTGCGCTCTCCTGGGGACGATGTTGCAGGCGCGGGCCGCTATTTGACCAGACGTAACACGTCGCGGAAGCGCGGGTGCTCGCAGGTTTCCATCCATTCGAAAATCGCCATTTCCGACGTGACGATTTCCGCGCCGTGCGCGCGGGCGCGGCGCAACGCGGCATGATGGTCCGACGGCTTGCGCGAGCCTGCCGCGTCCGCGACCAGCACGGCCTTGTAGCCCAGCTCCACGAGGCCGATGACGGTTTGCAGCACGCAGATGTGCGCCTCGCAGCCCGCCACCAGCACCGTGCGGCGCGAGGCTGGCAGCCAGCCGTCGAAACCCGGTTCCCGGGCCGAGGAAAAGTGCATCTTCTGGAAGGTGGCCTGGACCAGTTCGCGCAACGGGTCCACGGTCACGCCCAGCATCTTGCTGTGGTGCTCGGTGGCCACGACCGGCACATCAAGCAGCCGCGCCGCCTGCGCCAGCTTGTGCGCGGCGTTGAGCACGGCATCGCCGTCGTGGATGACAGGCATCAGGCGGCCCTGCATGTCGACGATCAGCAGGGTGGAATCGGTGGCGGACAGCAGCATGGTGAAGACTCCCAGGACAAGCTGTCAGCATAACGCCTGGCCGAAAAAAATCCCGGCGCTTGGCCGGGATGCTTGGCGTGTATTCCTACTGGCTGGTGTCTGACACCCTTGCGGCGGCGTCTTGAATTGACGGCTGTGCCACCTGGGTGTCAGACGCCAGAGGAATCGGCTTTCGGCCTTTTACTTCAGCGCCTTGTAGCGCAGGCGCTTGGGCTTGGCGCCCTCTTCGCCCAGGCGGCGCTTCTTGTCGGCTTCGTATTCCTGGTAGTTGCCGTCAAAGAACACCACTTGCGAATCGCCTTCGAACGCAAGGATGTGCGTGGCGATACGGTCCAGGAACCAGCGATCGTGGCTGATGACCATGACGCTGCCCGGGAACTCGAGCAGCGCATCTTCCAGGGCGCGCAGGGTTTCGACGTCGAGGTCGTTGGACGGTTCGTCAAGCAGCAGAACGTTGCCGCCCGCGATCAGCGTCTTGGCCATGTGCAGGCGGCCGCGTTCGCCGCCCGAGAGCTGGCCCACGACCTTGTTCTGGTCGCCGCCCTTGAAGTTGAAGCGGCCCAGATAGGCGCGCGACGACATTTCGAACTTGCCCACGGTCAAGAGGTCGGCGCCGTCAGCCACCGCGTCGAATACCGTCTTCTTGTCTTCCAGCGCGTCGCGCGACTGGTCGACGTACGCCAGCTTGACGGTCTGGCCGATCTTCACTTCGCCCGAATCCGGCTGCTCGCGGCCCGCGATCATGCGGAACAGCGTGGACTTACCGGCGCCGTTCGCGCCGATGATGCCGACGATGGCGCCCGGCGGCACCTTGAAGCTGAGGTTGTCGATCAGCAGGCGGTCGCCGTAGGCCTTGCTGACGTTGTTGAACTCGATGACCTCGTTGCCCAGGCGCTCGCCCACGGGAATGAAGATTTCCTGGGTTTCGTTGCGCTTCTGGTATTCGTAGGAAGACAGTTCCTCGAAACGCGCCAGACGCGCCTTGGCCTTGGCCTGGCGGCCCTTCGGGTTCTGGCGCACCCACTCCAGTTCCTTCTTGATGGTCTTCTGGCGCGCGGATTCGGAGGACTCTTCCTGCTTGAGGCGGTCTTCCTTCTGTTCGAGCCACGAGCTGTAGTTGCCCTTCCAGGGGATGCCGTAGCCGCGGTCCAGTTCCAGGATCCATTCGGCCGCGTTGTCCAGGAAGTAGCGATCGTGGGTCACGCCGACGACGGTGCCGGGGAACTTGTGCAGGAATTGCTCCAGCCACTCCACGCTCTCGGCGTCCAAGTGGTTGGTGGGCTCGTCCAGCAGCAGCATGTCGGGCTTGGACAGCAGCAGGCGGCACAGGGCCACGCGGCGCTTTTCACCGCCGGACAGCTTGCCGACGATGGCGTCCCAGGGCGGCAGGCGCAGCGCGTCGGCGGCGATTTCCATCTGGTGTTCGATGTCGTCCGCGCCGCTGGAAGCGGCGGCGGCGATGATGGCTTCGAGTTCGGCCTGTTCAGCGGCCAGCGCATCGAAATCGGCGTCGGGTTCCGCGTACGCGGCGTAGACCTCGTCCAGGCGCTTCTTGGCGGTGACGACGGCGCCCAGGCCTTCCTCGACCGCCTGGCGGACGGTGTGCTCGGGATTGAGCTGCGGTTCCTGCGGCAGGTAACCGATGTTCAGGCCGGGCATGGGCACGGCTTCGCCTTCGATCTCGCGGTCGACGCCCGCCATGATCTTCAGCAGCGTCGACTTGCCCGAGCCGTTCAGGCCCAGCACGCCGATCTTGGCGCCAGGAAAAAACGAAAGCGAGATATCGCGCAGGATCTGCCGCTTGGGCGGCACGATCTTGCCGACGCGGTTCATGGTGTAGACGTATTGGGCCATGGGCTCGTAGGTGAGATATAGCTGAGAAACCGTTGATTGTAGGCCGGAACCCTGACCGGCGTGCGGCAGGCGTGATCCGGCCCCATGCCGCCTCAGCGGGTTTTTGCCGCGCGCCCCGGCATGCCCGGCGTGCGCATCTGCGCCAGCATCACGCCGGCCAGCGCCAGCGCACCGCCGGCAATGTGAAAGAGATGCGGCTTTTCATCGAGGAACAGCGCCGCGATGGCCACCGTGAACACGGGCATGACGTTCAGGAAGATGCTGGCGCGGTTGGGCCCCAGATGGCGCACGCCCTGCATCCACAGATACGGCGCGAACAGCGACGGGAACACCGCGGCATACAGCACCAGCGGCACGTTGGCGGCATTGAGCGGCGACGGCGCGGCCATCAGGAAGGCGGGAAGCTGGAACAGGATGCCGAACGCGACCTGCACGTACAGCGATTGCCACGGCCCCACCGGCAGCGCCCAGCGCCGCAGCAGCACGCCGTACAGCGCATAGGCCAGGGCGCCCAGCCCCATCAGCACGTCGCCATGGTTGGCGCCCACCGACAGCAGCCGGGACGGATCGCCCTCGCCGATCAGCAGCGCCAGCCCGGCCAGCGAGACCAGGCTGCCCAGCACCGCCATCGCCGAGGGCCGCTCACGCATGATGACCGCCATGACGGCAATGGTCATGAGCGGAATCATCGCGGTGATGAAACCCATGTTGGTGGCGGTGGTCGAGGCGGCCGCCACGTAGGCGAGGCCCTGGTACAGCGCCATGCCCAGTCCGCCCAGCACCGCGAACTTCGGCAGATGCGCCAGCACCTGGCGTCGCTGCGCCCAGACGCCTGGCAACGCAAAGGGGGTCAGCACGATGCCCGCCAGCGCCCAGCGGTAAAAGCCGATGGCGGCGGGCGCGATCACGCCGGCGGCCATCTTGGTCACGATCATGTTGACCGACCAGATCAGGGCGGCCAGCAGGGGGAACAGGAAATAGCGGAGGGGAAGCTGCGGAGCGTCGGAGCGCATGTTTGAAACGGGAAGGCAGGAAGACGAAAGCCGGCCAGTGTAGGCCTCGTCCGCCTTGATGTATATGTCACCGATATGCCGCCGCCCCAGCACGCCATCCGGATACCGCACACGTTTCTTCGTAATCCAAGCGCCCGATGCAACGCAGCGCCGTTCGCGCGACAATAGCGCCTGACGTATCTGCCGTGCCGTCGCGGCTTCATCGCGCCCAGGAACCAACATGTCCGCCTCTGCCACTCCACCCGCTTCCTTGACCCATTTCAGCGCCCCCGAACTGGACATGCTGGCCAAGACCGCGGACGCCCTCAGCGCCTATCTGGGCAAGCCTGTGCTGGCGGAAGTGGTGCTGGGCGACGAAGGCACCGAATGGGTGACCTACGGCGTCCCAATGGACGAGAAAGCCGAGGCGGACGAGGAACAGACGCACGTGCAGATGGGCGGGCCGGGCGCGCGCCTGCTCGGCAACCGCGGCGGCCTGCCGCAGTCCGATGACGACACCTACGACTGCCTGTACCTGTGGGCGATCCAGATCTCGCTGAACGACGGCGAGCGCTTCATCAAGCTGGACCACGACGGCGAAGAGTCCGCCTGGTCCGACAACCTTGAGGAAGTGCTGCCTTTCGCCCTGACCGAGGAACCGCAGCCCGATCCGGACGAAGAAGACGAGGAAGAGGACGACGACGCGGACGACGAGGACGACGACACGCCCTACGACGACGTCCACAACCACCGCCATTGAGCGCGGCGCGCCGCAGCCCGGGCAGGCGCCCGGTCCGCGGCGGCGGCAGGATCACACCGTGATCCGGCCTTCCTCGACGGCATGGCAGGCCACGATCGACACCCCCGCCAGCTTCGCGGCCGGCGCCTCCGCCTTGCATCGGTCATTGGCGTGCGGGCAGCGCGGATGGAAGGTGCAGCCGGACGGCGGATTCAGGGGATTGGGCACCTCGCCCGCCACCGCCGTGCGCGGCTTGCCCGCGCCGTTGATGTCCGGAATCGCCTCGAGCAGCATCCGCGTGTAGGGATGCCGCGGCCGCGCAAAGAGTTCGTCGCGGGGCGCCACTTCCACCATGCGCCCCAGGTACATCACCCCCACGCGGTCGGCCACGTGGTGCACGACGGCCAGGTTGTGGGAAATGAACAGGTACGTCAGCCCCAGCTTGCGTTGCAGGTCCTTCATCAGGTTCAGCACCTGCGCCTGCACCGACACGTCCAGCGCCGAGGTGGGCTCGTCGCACACCAGGAACTCCGGATTGACCGCCAGCGCCCGCGCAATCGAGATACGCTGGCGCTGGCCGCCCGAGAACTGGTGCGGATAGCGGCCCTGGTCCGCCGGGTCCAACCCCACCTGCCGAAGCAGATCGCCCACGCGCGCGACGCGCTCGTCTTGTGTCATCTGCGTGTGGGTCAGCATCGGCTCGGCGATGATGCGGCCCACGCGCCAGCGCGGATTCAGGCTGGCATAGGGATCCTGGAAGATCATCTGCAGGCGCTTGCGCAAGGCGCGGCCGCCCGACTCGGACATGCGCGACAGCGGCTGGCCGTCGAACTGGATGTCGCCACGGGTCAGGCCGTACAGCCCCACCAGCATGCGGGCGACCGTCGATTTTCCACAGCCGGATTCGCCCACCAATGCGAGCGTCTCGCCGCGGGCGATGTCGAACGACACCCCGTCCACCGCGCGCAGCATCACTTTGGGCTTGCGCGCCAGCGTGCGCTCCAGCCAGGGCGGCGACACGTCGAACCACCGCGCCGCGTCCTTTACTTGAACCAAGGGCGTGCTCATGCGGCCACCTCCAACGTATTGCCTTTGTCATGCAGCCAACAGGCCGCGCGCGACGTGCCCGCGGGCATCAGCTCGGGGCGGTCGTGCGCGCAGCGCGGCAGGCGCTGGCCGCAGCGCGGGTTGAACGCACAGCCCGGGGGAATGGCGTTCAGCCGCGGCATGCTGCCGTCGATCTGCACCAGCCGCTCGATGTGGCCTTCGAGCGTGGGAATGGACCCCATCAGCCCCGCCGTGTAGGGGTGGCGCGGCTTGTGGATCACGTCGGCCACCGGCCCGATCTCGGCCACGCGGCCGGCGTACATCACCGCCACGCGGTCGGCGGTCTCGGCGATCACGCCCATGTCGTGCGTGATCAGCATGACGGCCGTGCCGTTCTCGCGGCACAGGCGCTTGAGCAGTTCGATGATCTGCGCCTGGATCGACACGTCCAGCGCGGTGGTGGGTTCGTCGGCCACCACAAGCTTCGGCTCGGCGGCCAGGGCCAGCGCGATCACCACGCGCTGGCGCATGCCGCCGGAAAACTGGTGCGGGTAGTGGTCGATGCGCTCGCGCGCGGCGGGAATGCCAGTGGACGCCAGCAGTTCCACCGCGCGGTTGCGCGCCTGCGACCACGTCATGTCCAGATGCGTGACGATGGTTTCGGCCAGTTGCCTGCCCACCGTGTACAGCGGGTTCAGGGAGGTCAGCGGGTCCTGGAACACCGCGCCGATCTCGCGGCCGCGCACGCGGCGCATCTGTTCGTCGGGCAGATTGTCGATGCGCCGGCCCGCCAGCAGGATCTCGCCGGCGGCAATGCGGCCCGGCGGTTCGAGCAGGCCGATGATGGAAGCGCCGGTCAGCGATTTGCCGGCGCCGGATTCGCCCACCACGCCCAGGACTTCGCCAGCCTGGATGGAAAAGGACACATCGTCCAGGGCGCGTAGCGTGCCGCGGCGCGTGGGAAATTCCACGCGCAGGTTGCGGACTTCGAGTAATGCGCTCATGGTTACCTCAGTTCAGTCGCGGATTGAGCGCATCGCGCAGCCAGTCACCCAGCAGGTTGACCGACAGCACCAGCAGCACCAGCGCCGCGCCCGGGAAAATGGTGATCCACCACTCTCCGGAAAACAGGAAATCGTTGCCGATCCGGATCAGCGTGCCCAGCGACGGCGCGGTCGGCGGCACCCCCACCCCCAGGAACGACAGCGTCGCCTCGGTGATGATGGCGGTGGCCAGGTGCACCGTGGCCAGCACCAGCACCGGACCCAGCACGTTGGGCAGCACGTGGCGGAACATGATGACGGGCGAGGCCACGCCGATCACGCGCGCGGCCTGCACGTATTCGCGGTTCTTTTCGACCAGCGTCGAACCGCGCACCGTGCGGGCGTACTGCGGCCAGCCGGCCAGCGCGATGGCGCCGATCAGCACCGGAAAGGCGATGATCTCGTGCATCTCGCGCGGCACCGCCGCCCGCGCCACGCCGTCGATCAGGAGCGCGATCAGGATGGCGGGGAACGAGAGCTGCACGTCGGCGACACGCATGATGAAGGCGTCGATGCGGCCCCCGGCATAACCCGACACCAGCCCGAGCACGATGCCGATCAGCATGGACAGCAGCACCGAGGCCAGGCCGATCAGCAGCGACACGCGCGTGCCGTACAGGATGGCCGAGTACAGGTCGCGGCCCTGGCTGTCGGTGCCCAGCAGGTACGTGGCCTGCCCGTTGGGTTCCCAGGCCGGCGGCAGCAGCGCGTCCAGCAGTTCGACCTTGGTCAGGTCGAACGGATTGTGCGGCGCGACCCAGCCGGCCCCGAAGGAGCCGATCAGGAGGGCCGCGAGCAACAGAGTGGCCACGATGGCCACGGGCGCCCGGCGCCAGGCCCAGGCAATGTCGCTGTCCCACCAGCGTTTGAGTACGGCGCGCATCAGTGAGCCCCCCCGCCGCGAGTCAGCCCGGAACGCAGCCGCGGGTCCACGACGAAATACAGAAGATCGACGATCAGGTTGATGACCACGAACACCAGCGCGATCAGGCACAGGTACGCGGCCATCACCGGCACGTCGGCGAATTGGACGGCCTGGATGAAGAGCAGGCCCATGCCCGGCCACTGGAACACGGTCTCGGTCACGATGGCGAAGGCGATGATGCCGCCCAGCTGCAGGCCGGTGATGGTGATGACGGGCACCATCGTGTTCTTGAGCGCGTGGCCGAAGTGGATGGCGCGGCGCTTCAGGCCCCGGGCGCGCGCGAACTTGATGTAGTCCGAGCGCAGGACCTCCAGCATTTCGGAGCGCACCAGCCGCAGCACCAGCGTCATCTGGAAGAGCGACAGCGTGATGGACGGCAGGATGAGATGCTTCCAGCCCGTGGCGGTGAACAGGCCCGAGGTCCACCAGCCCAGGCTGACGGTATCGCCGCGCCCGTAACTGGGCAGCCAGCCCAGTTGCACCGAGAACACCAGGATCAGCAGGATGCCGATCAGGAAGGTCGGCAGCGACACGCCCAGCAGCGACCCGGCCAGCAGCATCTGCGAGACCAGGCTGTTGCGCTTGAGCGCGGTGTACACGCCCAGCGGCACGCCCACGACCAGCGCCAGCAAGGCAGCCACCATCGACAGCTCAAGCGTGGCGGGCAGGCGGGATTTCAGCAGGGTGGAAACGGGTTCGCTCTGGCGCAGGGAGATGCCGAAATTGCCCTGCACGGCGTTGGCCACGAAATGGCCGAATTGAACGATGGCGGGCTCGTTCAGGCCCAGGCGTTCACGCAGTTCGATGCGCTCGGCATCGGTGGCGTCCTGTCCCAGCATGATGGTGACAGGGTCGCCGACGTATTGAAAAAGCACGAAGGCCAGTAGCGCGACGGTGAGCATCACCGCTACGGCCTGCAACAGGCGACGCAGTATGAAAGCGAACATAGGCGGAAAAAAGCAAGACGGCGGAACCGGGTAGGTCCCGCCGTCTGGTTAGCCTGGATCAGTCAACCTTGACCCAATCGGCAACGAGGCGGTTGTCGGCACGGTGGATGACCGTGACGTTCTTGCGCATGGCCCAGGGGATGACCTGATCATGCAGCGGGATGTGCCCGAAGTCCTTGGCGTGCCCTTCCAGCACGGTGATGATGTCGGCGTCGCGCTTCTTCGGATCGGTCTCGGTCTTGATCCGGTCGATGATGACGTCCAGTTCCTTGTTGCTGTAGTTGCCCAGGTTGTACATGCCGTCCGCGCCCTCGCCCTTGGTGCGGATCAGGTTCTGCAGCGTGTACATGGCGTCGAACGTGGGCACGCCCCAGCCAAACAGATAGGCGCTGGTGTCGAACGACTGCACCTTCGGGAAGTAGGTGGAACGCGGCATGGCGTTCATGGTGGCCTTGACGCCGACCTTGGCCCACATGCCGACGACAGCCTGACAGATGGCTTCGTCGTTGATATAGCGGTTGTTCGGGCAATCCAGCGTGAAGTTCAGCGTGCCGTCGTAGCCGGCTTCCTTCAGCAGGGCGCGGGCCTTTTCGGGATCGTAGGGCACGCGCTTGTGCAGCGATTCGGCCCAGCCATGCACCTGCGGCGCGATCATCGTGCCGGTGGGCGCCGACAGGCCGCGCATCACGGCGCGCTTGATGGCGTCGACGTCGATGGCGCGGTACAGCGCTTCGCGCACGCGCACGTCCTGGAACGGGTTCTTGCCCTTGATGTTGGAGTACTGCAGCTCCGGACGCTTCTGGTCCAGGCCCAGGTAGATGGTGCGGTATTCGTTGCCCTCGACGACCTTCTGCGACTGGCGCAGGCGGTCCAGGTCTTGCGCGGCCGGATCCAGCACGAAGTCGATCTCGCCGGACAACAGCGCGGCGGTGCGCGTGGCGTTCTGCTTGATCGGCGTGAACACGACTTCGGTCACGTTGCCGACCTTGCCGGCCTTGTTCCACCAGTCCTTGTTTTCCTCGAAGACCGTGCGCACGTCGACTTCGCGGCTCTTGAGCTTGTAGGGACCGGTGCCGTTGGTATTGCGCGCGCCGTAGGTTTCTTCCTTGTTGACGAAGTCCTGCGGCTTGGCGATGTTGTTCTTTTCGGACCAGGCCTTGTTCATGATGAACACGTTGGTCAGCTGGCGCAGCAGCACGGGGTTGGGCGCGGAGGTTTCGATCTCGACCGTCAGGTCGTCGATCTTGCGCGCTTCCTTGATGCCGGTAGTGTAGGCCTTGTAGTTGGACGTGGGCGCCATGGCGCGGTGGATCGAAAACACCACGTCGTCGGCGGTGAACGCGGCGCCGTCATGGAACTTGACGTTGGGGCGCAGCTTGAAGCGATACAGCGTGGGCGACACCTGCTCCCATTCCGTGGCCAGTCGCGGCGACACCTTGAAGGACTTGTCGTAGTCGACGAGCGGCTCGTAGATGTAGCTGTTGGCGGCGATCGTCATGCCCTCGTTTTGCGAGTGCGGATCGAACGTGAGGATGTCGCCCTGGGCGGCCCAGCGGAAGGTCTTGGCTTGCCCGATCGAGGGCACTGCCACGGCGGCGGCGATCGCGATAGCAATCAAAGTGCGGCGCATAAGTGTCAACTCCTGACAGTAGTCTGAATACCGGCGCGAGTGTGCCTAGCGGCGAGACCCGCGTCAATTCAGGGTTTGTGCGTACCGGAGGGGGTTTTCAGAGAGCGGGAGCAATCAGGGACGCATAAGCATGTAACGAAATAATCGGACCGAACGATGTTCGAGTGCGTGCTTGCAACGGAAGGCGTCATTCGTCGGTGTCGATGGGCAGTTCCAGCGGCACGTGCTCGGTCATCAGGACATCGAGCATTTCGATCAGCATCGCGGCCTTGGCTTCGCCGAAGGGCGCGAGCACCGCCTTTTGATGCTGCAAGGCCTGCTCGCACAGCCCGCCGATGAGGTTTGAGCCCTTGGCCGTGATGCAGACCCGCGTCTGACGGCGGTCTGCGCGTACGCCGGTGCGGGCCACCAGCCCGTCGGCCTCCATGCGCTGCACGACCTTGCTGAGCGTGGGCTGCTTGGTGATGGCCAGCACCGCCAGGCTGCCGATGGTTTCGCCGGCGCTGCCCTGAAGACTGGCCAGCACGCGCCATTCGGTCACGGACAACCCGGCGGCCTTGACCTGTTGATGGAATTCCGCCGAGATGCGCTGGCTGGCCTGCGCGAGCAGGTAGGCCAGGTAGCCATCGACGAACCGCGGGCCCGTTGCGGCCGCGCGCGTGCCGCGTGGCTTATCTGCCTGCATGTTGGTTTGCTCCCAC
Source organism: Achromobacter sp. SLBN-14 (assembly GCF_006715415.1). Lineage (NCBI taxonomy): Bacteria > Pseudomonadati > Pseudomonadota > Betaproteobacteria > Burkholderiales > Alcaligenaceae > Achromobacter > Achromobacter sp. SLBN-14. The sequence continues at coordinate 1,342,271 of NZ_VFNE01000001.1, forward strand.
GCACCCATTTCGAAGGCCCGCCCCGTTGCCGAAAAGCGCATTGCACCACGACGGCGCAGCCGCGCGCCATGATGTTCCGCAATGCTGTTGCGCAGCACAGGGTATACCCCAAATCGCAACCCGTTTTTGCACCATTGCAGCGCTCCGAAACCGTCAAAAAGCTAAAGGACAACCAGTATATACACCCTTGTTTTTGCGTGATATTTTTTAATTTCCATGAAATTTCATCTTTTTTATTGACAGCTAAAACGTTGACTCCTAAAGTATTTTTCAGGCGATGTTTTCGTGGCAGGACGATGCTGCACGGCAGCACGGATTAAGGACCCGCCCGGGTCCGCGTAAGGGATCCAGATGGCGGAAAGATCTTTCAAGAAAGAAGTCCAGCAGCTGCGCATCGGCGCGGGTGAGGAATTTCGCGGCGAAGGGATCCTTGCCGTCACGAAGGCGCTGCTTCAATCGGGCGTGGGCTACGTCGCCGGCTATCAGGGTTCGCCGATCTCGCATCTGATGGACGTGTTGGCCGACGCCAACGACATCCTGCAGGAACTGGGCGTGCACTTCGAGGCCAGCGCCTCGGAAGCCACCGCCGCGGCCACGCTGGCCGCCTCCGTCATGTACCCCATCCGCGGCGCCGTCACCTGGAAATCCACGGTGGGCACCAACGTCGCATCCGACGCGCTGGCCAACCTGGCGTCGGGCGGCGTCACGGGCGGCGCGCTGGTCATCGTGGGCGAAGACTACGGCGAAGGCTCGTCGATCATGCAGGAACGCTCGCACGCGTTCGCCATGAAGTCGCAGATCTGGCTGCTGGACCCGCGTCCGAACCTGGAAAGCATGGTCAAGGCGGTGGAAGACGGCTTTTCGCTGTCCGAAGCCAGCAAGACGCCCGTGATGCTGCAACTGCGCATCCGCGGCTGCCACGTGCACGGGCGCTTCATCGCCAAGGAAAACAAGCGCCCGGCCTTCAGCCTGGCCGAGGCGCTGGAAAGCCCGGCGCGCGACACGAGCCGCATCGTGCTGCCGCCGGCGTCGTTCCTGCACGAACAGGAAAAGATCAAGGAGCGCTGGCCCGCGGCCATCCGCTACATCAAGGAACACCAGCTCAACGAATTCTTCGACGGCGAGCAGGACGATATCGGACTGATCCTGCAGGGCGGCCTGTACAACGGCGTGATTCGCGCGCTGCAGCTCCTGGGCCTGGCGGACAACTTCGGCAACAGCCGCATCCCGCTGTACGTCATGAACGTGACCTACCCCGTCATCGAGGACGAGGTCATCGACTTCTGCCGGGGCAAGCGCGCCGTGCTGCTGCTGGAGGAAGGCCAGCCCGACTACATCGAGCAGAACCTGCACGCGGTGCTGCGCCGCGCGGGTGTGAGCACGCAGTTGTCCGGCAAGGACGTGCTGCCGATGGCAGGCGAATACACCACCCAGGTCATGCGCGACGGCCTGCGCGAGTTCCTCAAGCGCAACCGGCCGGAATCGCTGCAGACGCATCCGGCCGTGGCGGCGGATGGCCAGGCGCAAGCCCCGGCTGAACCGCAGGCGGAACCTGCCGCGATCTCGATCACCGAAATCTCGCGGCCCAAACCGCCGCGCCCCGCCGAGCAGCCCATCACCTTCCACAAGCACGTCGAAGGGCTGGCCGCCGTGGTGCCGCCGCGGCCCGCCGGCTTCTGTACGGGCTGTCCGGAGCGGCCGATCTTTTCGGCGCTGACGCTGGCGCAGGAAACACTGGGCCAGCACCATATCTCGTGCGACATCGGCTGCCACCTGTTTTCCATCCTGCCGCCGTTCAACCTGGGCGCCACGACGATGGGCTACGGCCTGGGCGCCTCCAGCGCGGCCGCGTTCAACGTGCCGGCCGCCAAGCGGCCCATCTCCATCATGGGCGACGGCGGCTTCTGGCATAACGGGCTGGCGTCGGGCATTGGCAACGCGGTGTTCAACAAGTACGACGGCGTCATCGTCATCGTCGACAACTTCTACGCCTCGGCCACCGGCGGGCAGGACATCCTGTCCTCGCGCGCCGACAATCCCGACCGCTCGACCAACAACCCGATCGACCAGGCCGTGCGCGGCGTGGGCGTGAAGTGGGTGCGCACGCTGGACCGGACCTACGACGTCGCCAAGGTGCGCGCCACCATCGAAGAGGCGCTGACCACCGACATCAAGGGTCCGAAGGTCATCATCGCGCAGTCCGAGTGCATGCTGAACAAGCAGCGGCGCGTGAAGCCGCTCTTCAATAAGGCGGTCAAGGAGGGCAAGCGGGTCGTGAAGGAACGCTTTGGCGTGGATCCGGATGTCTGCACGGGCGACCACGCCTGTATCCGGCTGTCCGGCTGCCCGTCGCTGACGGTCAAGGACAGCGGCGATCCCCTCAAGGAAGACCCGGTCGCGCACGTGGAAAGCAGCTGCGTGGGCTGCGGCAACTGTGGCGAGGTCGCGCATGCGGCCGTGCTGTGCCCGTCGTTCTACCGCGCCGACATCATCCACAACCCGACCGGCGCCGACCGCTTCGTGGCGCGCCTGCGCGGCGCGGTGATCGGCTTTCTGCAACGGCGCCGCGCGGCGCGCCTGGCGCACGACGCCCTTTGAGGAACCCAGCACCATGAACGCGGCGGTGATGCAACAAGGCAACCCCATCAAGATCGCCATCCTGGCCATGGGCGGCCAGGGCGGCGGCGTGCTGGCCGACTGGATCGTCGACATGGCCGAGCACGCGGGCTGGTGGGCGCAGACCACCTCGGTGCCGGGCGTGGCGCAGCGCACCGGCGCCACGATCTACTACCTGGAGCTGCTGCCCGAGGCCGACGTGCAGCGCGCGGGCCGCCAGCCGGCCCTGGCGCTGATGCCCACGCCGGGCGACGTGGACCTGGTGGTGGCCGCCGAATTGATGGAAGGCGGCCGCGCCATCCAGCGCGGTCTCGTGACGCCCGAACGCACGGTCCTGATCGCGTCGTCGCACCGCAGCTTTGCAGTCAGCGAAAAGTCCGCGCCCGGCAACGGGATCGCGGACCCGAACAAAGTGCTGGAAGCGGGACGCGCCGCCGCGCGCCGCTTCCTGTGTTTCGACCTGCAGGATCTGGCGGACCGTGCCGGCAGCGTCATCAGCGCCAGCCTTTTTGGGGCGGTGGCCGGCAGCGGCGCCCTGCCCTTTAGCCGCGACGACTTCGAGGCCACCGTGCGGCGCGCGGGCCTGGGCGTGGACGCGAGCCTGCGGGCGTTTGCGCTGGGCTTCGAGTCGGCCGACAAGGCGCCGGACGCGCCCGCCGCCATCGACCTCGCGCGTCCCGTTCCGCCTGTGCCCGAGCGCGCCGCCAGCCCGCGCGCGCAGGCCTTGCTGGACGCCATCCGGCGCGACTTTCCGGCCTGTGCGCAGCCCATGCTGACCGCGGGCGTGCGCCGCCAGATCGAATTCCAGGACCTGGCCTATGCCGAAGACTACCTGCGCCGCATGAAGGCGATCCGCGACCTGGACGCGCAGCACGGCGGCGACGCCCGCCAATGGGCGCTGACCTGCGCCGCCGCGCGCTACGTGGCCACGGCCATGGCGTACGACGACGTGATCCGCGTGGCGGACCTGAAGACGCGCGGCACACGCTTTGACCGCGTGCGTTCTGAAGTCGGCGCGCGCCCCGGCCAGCTCGTGGACACCACCGAATTCATGCACCCCCGGCTGGAAGAGATCTGCGGCACCCTGCCGGCGCGGCTGGGCCGCTGGCTGGAGGGCTCCAAGGCCTTCGGCGGCTTCGTGGAGCGCAGGCTCGGCAAGGGCCGCCGCCTGCGCAGCGGCACGCTGGGCGGCTTCCTGATGCTGTACACGCTGGCCGGCATGCGGCGCTTCCGGCGCGGCACGCTGCGCCACCAGATCGAGGCCGAATCGCTGGAAACGTGGCTGGCGCTGGTGGCCCGGCTGGCGCCGCGCGACTACGCGCTGGCGGTCGAGACCGTCAACTGCCGCCGCCTGGTCAAGGGCTACAGCGATACCCATGTGCGCGGCGGCGGCAAGTACCGGCAGCTCATCGCGGCGGCGGACCAGCTGGCCGGCCGTCCCGACGCCGCCGACGCGCTGCGCGCGCTGCGCGACACGGCGCTTGCCAACGTGAAGTGCGAGCCCATGGAACGCCAGATTGCGGAAAAACTGGCCGCCTGAGGCCGCCACCTGAAAGAGACAGACATCGTGCAGACACTCAAACTGATCGTCCGGGAAGTCCGGCAGGAATCGCCGCTGATCCGCTCGTTCCGGCTGGCGCGCGAAGACGGCGGCGCGCTGCCCGCCTTCGGCCCCGGCGCGCACCTGAAGGTGACGATCCCCAGCCTGCGCGATCCGCGCTGCTATTCGCTGGTGCAGTTGGCGCCCGAGGCGGGACGCTTTGCCGAACCGGCCGAGTACCGCCTGGGCGTGCGGCTGGAAGAAACCAGCCAGGGCGGATCGCGCCACATGCACGCGCTGTCGGCGGGCGACGTGCTGACCGTGGAAGGCCCGAAGAACGACTTTCCGCTGCACGAATCGCCTGCCGGCGACGAGCCGGTCATTCTGATTGCAGGCGGCATCGGCATCACGCCGATTGCGTCCATGGCCGCCGCGCTCAAGTCCGCCGGCCGCGCGTTCCATCTGCATTACTGCGGCCGCAGCAAGGATCAGCTTGCCTTCCTGGCCGAGCTGCAGGCGCTGGCGGGCGGCGACCTGACGCTGCACGCCGACGACGATCCCGCGAGTCGGTTCGACCTGCAGGCGCTGCTGGCGTCGGCCACGCCGCGCCAGCACCTGTACGTCTGTGGCCCCAAGGGGCTGATCGACGCCGTCATCCAGGGCGCGCACGCGCGCCACTGGCCCGACGCCCACATCCATTTCGAGCTTTTCGCGACGGCCGCGCCGCAGGCTGGCGACCAGGCCTTCGAGGTCGAACTGCGCCAATCCGGCCGCGTGCTGACGATTCCTGCCGACAAGACCATCGTCGAGGTCATGGAGGAAGAAGGCTGCGACCCGATGGTCGACTGCAAGCGCGGCGAATGCGGCGTGTGCCAGGCCACCGTGCTGGAAGGCGAGCCCGACCACCGCGACTATTACCTTTCCGACACCGAGAAGGCGAGCGGCAAGATCATCCAGATCTGCATCTCGCGCGCCAAGTCCGCGCGCCTGGTGCTGGACCTGTAGTCCCCGACAAGGAAGCGACCATGGGCAAATACCGCGACAATCCCGACGCCATCCGCGCGCTGCTCCGCGACACCGAGGTGCACAAGGACCTTTTCATCGACCAGGAACTGTTCGACCTGGAAATGGAACGCCTGTACGCCAACACCTGGGTCTATGTCGGCCATGACAGCCAGGTGCCCAACCCGGGCGACTACATCACCACCACCGTCGGCAACCAGCCGGTGGTGATGGTCCGCCACAGCGACAAAAGCGTGCGCGTGCTGCACAACCGCTGCCCGCACAAGGGCACCATGGTCGCAGGCGAGGCCTGCGGCAACACGGGCAAGTTCTTTCGCTGCCCTTATCACGCCTGGACGTTCAAGACGGACGGCAGCCTGCTGTCGATCCCGCTGAAAAAAGGCTACGAGAACACCGGCCTGGAAAACTGCGAAGCCAGCCAGGGCATGGCGGCCGTGAAAGACGTGCGCAACCATCGCGGCTTCGTCTTCTGCCGCCTGAACCCCGAGGGCCAGTCGTTCGAGGAATTCTTCGGCGATTCGCTATCGACGCTGGACAACATGGTCGACCGCTCGCCCGAAGGCCGCCTTGAGGTCGCCGGCGGCGTGCTGCGCTACATGCACCGCTGCAACTGGAAGATGCTGGTCGACAACCAGACCGACACCTGCCATCCGATGGTCGCGCACGAATCCTCGGCGGGCACGGCGGTCAAGGTCTGGGAACAGGCGCCCGAAGGCACGCCCAAGCCGATGGCGGTCGAGCTGTTCGCGCCGTTCATCTCGCCCTACGAGTTCTTCGAGAACATGGGCATCCGCGTCTGGGAAAACGGACACGGGCACACCGGGGTTTCCGACTCCATCCACGCCTCGTATTCCGGCATTCCGGGGTATTGGGACTCGATGGTGCAGGCCTACGGCGAAGACCGCGCCAAGGCGATCCTGGGCGACGTGCGCCACAACACGGTGTACTTCCCCAACATCATGGTCAAGGGGCCGATCCAGACGCTGCGGATCTTCAAGCCGATCGCTGCCGACCGCACGCTGGTGGAGTCCTGGACATTCCGCCTGGTGGGCGCGCCGGACCTGCTGCTTGAGCGTACGCTCATGTACAACCGGCTCATCAACGCGCCGACGTCCGTGGTGGGCCACGACGACCTGGAAATGTACGAACGCGCCCAGGACGGCCTGCACTCGCGCGCACGCGACTGGGTCAACGTGGGACGGCTCTACGCGCCCGGCGAAGCGGACCAGAAGAACGTCGTCACCAATGGCACCAACGAATGGCAGATGCGCAACCAGTACCGCGCATGGGGCCGCTACATGACCGGATCGGAGTCGGTATGAGCGCAAGCGACCGCGAGTTGATCGATTTTGTCTACGCCGAGGCGCGCATGCTGGACGAGCTGCGCTTCGAGGAATGGCTGAACCTGTACACGGACGACGGCTATTACTGGATGCCGCTGGCGCACGGCCAGACCGATGCGAAGCTGCACGCCTCGCTGATGTACGAGGACAAGCTGCTGCTGCGCGTGCGCGTCGAGCGGCTGGCGGGCCAGCGCACGTTCTCGCAGCAGCCCAAGAGCCGCTGCCATCACCTGCTGCAGGCGCCCACGGTCGAGCATGACCATCCCGAATCGGCGCCTGCCGAAGGGCGGCACGTGGTGCGCACCGCCTTCCATTACGTCGAAACGCGGCAGGACACGCAGACCCTCTTTGCGGGCTGGGCCACGCATCACCTGGTGGAACAGGACGGCGCGCTGCGCATCCGCCTGAAACGCGTGGACCTCGTCAACTGCGACGCGGCCTTCGGCAACATCCAACTGTTCATGTAGGAGCGGACCGTGACCGCCACCGTCCACCAGGCCTTTGCCGACACCGCATCCCGCCACGGCGGCCAGCCGTTCCTGTGCATCCTGCCCGAAACGGCGGATGCCTATGGGATCGAGGCCGGCGAACTGACCTACGGCAAGGCGGCCGACGCCATCGAGACGCTGCGCGCCGCGTATGAGAAGGCGGGCTATGGCCACGGCCACCGCGCCGGCCTGCTGCTGGAAAACCGGCCCGCGTTCTTCCTGCACTGGTTTGCGCTCAATGCCCTGGGCGTGTCCGTCGTGCCGATCAATCCGGATCTGCGCGCCGCCGAACTGGAGTATCTGGCCGGCCATTCCGAGATCGCGCTGGCAATCGCGCTGCCGGGACGCCACGCGGACCTGCTGGCGGCAGCGGCCCGGGCGGGCCGGGAACTGCGCGTGATGGGCCCGGACGACGCGCCGCCCGCCGCGCCCTTCCCCGCGCCCCAGCAAGGCACGCCGCCTTCCGAACTGACCGAGTGCGCGCTGCTCTATACGTCCGGCACCACCGGCCGGCCCAAGGGCTGCATCCTGCCCAACCGTTATTTCCTGCACGCGGGCGGCTGGTACGCCCGCATCGGCGGCCTGGCCGCGCTGCGGCCCGGCCAGGAACGCATGCTGACGCCGCTGCCGCTGGTGCACATGAACGCCATGGCCTATTCCGCGATGGCGATGGTGCTGACGGGCGGCTGCCTGATCCCGCTGGACCGCTTTCACCCGCGCTCGTGGTGGGACAGCGTGCGCGAATCGCGCGCCACGGTGCTGCACTACCTGGGCGTCATGCCCGCCATCCTGATGAAGGCCGAGCCTTCCCCGCAGGACCTGCAGCCGGCCATCCGCTTCGGCTTCGGCGCGGGCGTGGACCGCAAGCTGCATGCGCCCTTCGAGGCGCGCTTCGGCTTTCCGCTGCTGGAGGCCTGGGCCATGACCGAGACCGGCGCGGGCGCCGTCGTCATCGCCAACCAGGAACCGCGCCACGTCGGCACCAGCAGCTTCGGCAGCGAGGAAGCTGACGTCGAGGTGCGCATCGTGACCGACGCGGGCGAACCGGCCGCCATCGGCGAACCGGGCGAGCTGCTGGTGCGCCATGCTGGAGAAGATCCGCGCTATGGATTTTTTGCCGGCTACCTGAAGGACGAGGCCGCTACCCGCGAGGCCTGGGAAGGCGGCTGGTTCCACACGGGCGACATCGTGCGCCGCGAGGCCGACGGCGCCCTGCGCTTTGTCGACCGCAAGAAGAACGTCATCCGCCGCAGCGGCGAGAACATCTCGGCCGTGGAAGTGGAAAGCGTGCTGATGCAGCATCCGCTGGTCAAGGCCGTGGCGGTGGCCGCCGTGCCGGACGCCGTGCGCGGCGACGAGGTGCTGGCCTGCGTGGTGCCGGAAACGCTGCCCGCCGGCGCGGACGCCATGGCCGAGGCCGCGCGCAGCATCGTGCAATGGTCGCTGTCGCAGTTGGCGTATTACAAGGCGCCCGGGTATGTCGCGTTCGTGGACAGCCTGCCGCTCACCACCACCAACAAGATCCAGCGCGGCGAGATGAAGGCCCTGGCGCCCACCCTGCCGGGGACGGCGCGCTGCGTGGACACGTGCCACATGAAGAAGCGCCCGGCCGAGGGGACTCGCCCATGACCCGCCTGGGCTACGACGGCGTCGTGGCGGCCCTGCCCGTCACCATTCCCTATGAACGCTATTCCACGCACGCCGCGCACTGGTGGCTGGGACGCGCGCTGGGCGCGCTGATCCGGCAATCCGGGCTGGCCAAGACCGACGTCGACGGCCTGTGCGTGTCCAGCTTCACGCTGGCGCCCGACACGGCGGTCGGCCTGGTCCAGCACCTGGGCATGACGCCGCGCTGGCTCGATCACATCCCGATGGGCGGGGCGAGCGGCGTGGCCGCGCTGCGCCGCGCCGCGCGCGCCGTGCAGGCGGGCGATGCCGACATCGTGGCGTGCCTGGCCGGCGACACCAACCACGTGGACTCGTTTCGCAACACGGTCAGCCAGTTCTCGCGCTTTGCGCAGGACGCCGTCTACCCGTACGGCGCCGGCGGCCCGAATGCGAGCTTTGCGCTGCTGACCGCCAACTACATGCGCCAGACCGGCGCCACGCGCGAGGATTTCGGCAAAGTCTGCGTGGCGCAACGCGACAACGCCCTGCGCTACCCGCACGCGCTGATGAAAAAGCCGCTGACGCTCGCCCAATACCTGGACGCGCGCGTCATCACCGAGCCGATCCACCTGTTCGACTGCGTCATGCCGTGCGCGGGCGCCGACGCGTTTCTGGTCATGCGCGAGGACCGGGCACGCGCGCTGAACCTGCCTTATGCGCGCATCCTGTCCACCATCGAGCGCCACAACGCATGGATCGACGATCCCATCCAGACCCGGGGCGGCTGGACGCTGGACATCGATGAACTGTATGGGCAGGCCAATGCCGGCCCCGCGGACATGGACTTCCTGCAGGCCTATGACGACTATCCCGTCATCAACCTGATGCAGATGGAAGACCTGGGGTTCTGCAAGAAAGGCGCCGCGCCGCAGTTCGTGCGGGACAACACCTTCACCGTGGACGGCAGCTTTCCGTTCAACACCAACGGCGGCCAGCTGTCGGTGGGCCAGGCCGGCGCGGCCGGCGGCTACTTGGGCATGGTCGAGGCGCTGCGCCAGTTGACGGGCACGGCCGGCGGCACGCAGGTGCGCGAGGCGCGCATGGGGCTGGTCAGCGGCTTTGGCATGATCAATTACGACCGCGGGCTGTGCACCGCCGCGGCCATCCTGGCAAGGAGCGACGCATGACCGAGCCGCTGGCCAAGCCGCCGCGCAAGAACCCCGTCGCCCGGACCCGGCAGCCCACGCTGCCGCCCGGCTCGCGCAGCCGCGCCGCGCTGGGCCTGACGGCCGCTGCCGCCGAGGGGCGTTTCGATCTGCAGACCTGCGCGGAATGCGGCACGGTGCAGTACCCGCCGCGCGAGGTGTGCGGCCATTGCCTGTCCGAGCACCTGCCCTGGCGGCCCGCCGACCCGAACGGCGTGCTACTCGTCAGCACGACGCTGCATCACAGCAACGACCTGTACTTCCGCGAACGCCTGCCGTGGCGCGTGGGCACGGTGCGGATGGACGCCGGTCCCTCCGTCGTGGCGCACGTCCACCAGGACTGCGCCGACGGCGCGCGCGTGCGCCTGGCCCTGAAACTGGACCGCAGCGGCCAGGCCGTGATGATCGCCCTGCCCGAAAGGAATACGCCGAACATGGAAGACGACAAGACACTGCGCGAGACCTCGTGCGATCCGAAGTTCCGCCGCGCGCTGGTCACCGACGGCAAGTCGGCCGTGGGCCAGGCCGTGGCGCGTGCGCTGCTCGATGCGGGCAGCCCGCTGGTCTTCCTGGGCGATCCGCAGGCGTGGCGGCGCGATGCCGCGTTCGACGCCCTGGCGGCGGACCCGCGTGTGCAGGCCGTGACGCTGGACGTGACCGACACCGATTCCGTGGAGCGCGTGGCCGCGTCCATCGGCGGCAAGGTCGAGATCCTGGTCAACACGGCCGACCTGGAGCGCGAGGGCGGGCTGCTGAGCCGCAAGGACGTGAACACCGCGCGCGACGCCATGGACGTCAATGTGCTGGGGCTGATGCGGCTGGCGCAGAGCTTCGGCCCCGCGCTGTGCGGCCGCGCCGCCGACGGCGTGAACAGCGCCGCCGCGTGGGTCAACGTGCTGTCGATCTACGCGCACATGAACCTGCCGGCGCGCGGCATGTGGTCGGCATCCAAGGCCGCCGCGCTGTCGCTCGCGCAATGCCTGCGCGCGGAAATGCGCGGCGCGGGCGTGCGGGTGGTGAACGTGTTTCCCGGCCCCGTCGACCACGAATGGGAACAACGCACCCCGCCCCCGCGTGTTGCGCCAGCGGCCATCGCCGCCGCCATCGTGCGCGCGCTGAAGGATGGCATCGAAGACGTGTACGTGGGCGACGTGGCGCAGGAATTCCGGGCGCGGCTGGCTGAGAACCCGAAGGGACTGGAACGGGAGCTGGGCGCGGGCGGCTGACCGCTGGATCACACTGTGGATAACGCGGTGTCAGACACCGTGCAGAAGAACCCGGTGTCTGACAGCCGGCAGAAGAACCCGGTGTCTGACACCCTGGGGAGACAGCCGACAGCTTGGAACGGCGTCTCAAAGGGTGTCAGACACCTACGCAGCAGCCTACGAAGCAAAGGGTGTCCGACACCCGCAGGAACCAACAGGAGAGCGCATCGTGAGTCAACCTATCCTTGCCCAGTTCATGACCGAGCTGGTCTCCGGGCGCATCCGCCTGGTGGACCTGACCGAAACGCTGACGCCGGAGTTTCCCACCATCGTGCTGCCGCCGGAATTCGGGCAGGCCTGGCCATTCCGGATCGAGGAAATCTCGCACTACGACGAGCGCGGTCCGGCCTGGTACTGGAACAACTTCTCGTGCTCCGAACACACCGGCACGCACTTCGATGCGCCCGCGCACTGGGTCACGGGCAAGGACCAGCCGGACAACACGGTGGACACGATTCCCATCGACGCCTTCATCGCCAGCGCCTGCGTGATCGACTGTTCCGCCCAGGCGGCCGGCAACCCGGACTTCCTCTTGACGATCGACTTCGTCAAGAAATGGGAAGAACAGCACGGCCGCATCCCCGCGCGGTCCTGGGTGCTGATGCGCACCGACTGGTCCAAGCGCGCCAAGCCCGCCGACTACCTGAACATGCAGGCGGACGGCGCGCATTCTCCCGGCCCCGACGCCGACGTCGTGCCCTGGCTCATCAAGGAGCGCGACGTGCACGGGTTCGGCACCGAATCGGTGGGCACGGACGCCGGGCAAGCCCAGCATCTGGATCCGCCCTATCCCTGCCACTACTACATGCACGGCAACAACCGCTACGGCTTGCAGTGCCTGACCAACCTGGACCAGTTGCCGGCCACCGGTGCGGTGATCTTCTCGGCGCCGCTCAAGATCCGCAGCGGCTCGGGCAGCCCGCTGCGCGTGCTGGCGCTGGCGCCCACGGCCTGACGCCGTCCCGCCCACACCAATAATCAAAGGGGGAAACCATGACGCAAACCCATGTGGCCATCGTGACCGGCGGCAGCGCCGGCATCGGCGCGGAAATCTGCCGCAGCATGCTCGACGCGGGCTACGAGGTGATCTCGATGGCGCGCCGCGCGGCGGATTTCTCGCATCCGCGGCTGCACAACGTGCAGGTGGACCTGCTGGACGCCGCCGCCACCGCGCAGGCGGGCGCCGACGTCGCCGCGAAGTTTCCGGTCAGCCACGTTATCCACAACGCCGGCGTGATCTGGCCGAATCTGCTGCCGCAAGTCACGCAGGAAGAACTGCATGGCTTGACGCAGATCCACCTGGGCGCGGCGATCAGCCTGGTCCAGGCGGCCCTGCCCGGCATGCAGGAACGAAAGTTCGGCCGCATCGTGATGATGTCCTCGCGCGGCGCGCTGGGCCTGCCCACGCGCACCGCCTACTCGGCCACCAAGGCCGGCATGATCGGCATGGCGCGCACCTGGTCGCTGGAGCTTGCGCCTTACGGCATCACGGTCAACGTGGTGGCGCCCGGCCCCATCCAGACCGACATGTTCTACGAGGTGATCGAAGCCGGCAGCGAACGTGAACGGCAGCTTGCCGAGGGCATCCCGGTCAAGCGGCTGGGCCGTTCGGACGACGTGGCGCGCGCCGTCATGTTCTTTGCCGATCCGGCCAACAGCTTCGTGACCGGCCAGACGCTGTTCGTCTGCGGCGGCGCAAGCGTCAGCTCCATCACCATCTGACCGTCGCTTCGGGTTTTGACGGATAGGTAAGCACCGGGACCCGGGTCTACAGTGCTGATCCTTGAAGGTAAGAAACTTTAAGCAACAAGTATTCCCGCAGTTCCCGTTTTCTCCGCTTTCCAGCCGCACTCCCACTCTGCTCCCTACCCCGGAGGTTTTGCCATGCTGTCGAAGAAACTCCCCCTGGCCGCCGTCGCTGCCGTCGCCGCCCTGTTCGCCCTGCCCGCCCTGGCCCAAGTCAAGGTCGGCGTGGTCACCTCGTCCACCGGCCCCACCGCGCTGGTCGGGATTCCGCAAAAGAACACGGTGCCGCTGCTGCCCAAGAAGATCGGCGACCTGACCGTGGAATACATCTCGCTGGATGACGCCAGCGACTCGACCAACTCGGTCACGGCCTTCAAGAAACTGATCACGGAGCAGAACGTGGACGCGCTGATCGGCCCGTCGGGTTCGCCTAACGCCATGGGCGTGATCCAGTTCGCCGCCGAGGCCGGCGTGCCGATGCTGGCGCCGGTGGGCACCGCCGCGGTGGTGCTGCCGATGAACGACCAGAAGAAGTGGGTGTTCAAGACCACGCAGAACGACGACATCATCGCGCGCGCGCTGGTGGACCACATGGCCAAGACCGGCATCAAGACTGTCGGCTTCATCGGCCTGAACGACCCGTACGGCGAGAACTGGTACAAGGTTTTCTCGGGACTGGCCGCGGAAAAGGGCATCAAGATCACCGCCAACGAACGCTACCTGCGCTTTGACAGCTCGGTCACGGGCCAGGCGTTGAAGATCCTGGCCGCCAAGCCGGACGCCGTGCTGGTGGCCGCGCCGGGCGCCGCCAGCGTGCTGCCGCAGACGACGCTGTTCGACCAGGGCTACAAGGGCAAGTTCTACCAGACCCACGGCGCCGCGCTGCCCGACTTCCTGAAGCTGGGCGGCAAGAAGGTCGAAGGCACGGTGCTGGCCGCCAGCCTGATGCTGGTCCTGCCGGAAATGCCGGACAGCAATCCGTCCAAGAAGGTCGCCGCCGACTACATCGCCGCCTACGAAAAGCTCAACGGCTCCAAGCCCGCCACCTTTGGCGCCAACGTCTACGACGCCGGCCTGCTGCTGGAAAAGGCCGTGCCGATCGCCGAGAAGGCCGGCAAGCCGGGCACCAAGGAGTTCCGCAGCGCGCTGCGCGATGCGCTGGAGCAGACCAAGGAGCTGGTCGGCACGCAAGGCGTCTACAACATGAGCGCGGCAGACCACAGCGGCTTTGACGAACGTGGCCGCGAACTCATCACCGTCAAGGACGGCAACTGGACGCTAGTCAAGTAAAAGGATCTCCCCCCACGCTCACATGCGCTGCGGGCGTCGCCAGAAAGCAGGCTCTGCGCGTCCCATCGGGATGCCGCGGATCCGGGCTCCGCCGGTCCGCAGGCATGCCCCCTGGGGGGAAGCGCGCAGCGCTTCGGGGGGGACATCCGCTTATTGGAATTTTGTATGAATGCTCAGATTGCCTTGATACTCGGGCAGGACGGCATCACCAATGGCGCCATCTACGCGCTCTTGGCGTTGTCCATCCTGCTCGTCTTCACCGTTACCCGCGTCCTGTTCATCCCACAGGGCGAGTTCGTCGCCTTCGGCGCGCTGACCATGGCCGCCATGCAGGCCGGCAAGCCCATCCTGCTGGTGTGGCTGCTGCTCGCATTCGCGCTGGCCGAGGCCGCCGCCGACCTGATGGCGCGCCGCAAACGGCCCGCCCGGCGCGGCGCCCTCTGGCGCATGGCGGCCAAGGTGATCTATCCGCTAGCGCTTGCGCTGCTGCTGTACCGCCTGCCGCTGGCGCAGTTGCCGATGGCCGTTCAGGCGCTTCTGACGTTGCTGCTGCTGGTGCCGATGGGACCGCAGCTCTATCGCCTGTTCTATCAGCCGATCGCGTCGGCCTCGACGCTGGTGCTGCTGATCGTGTCCATCGCGGTCCACCTGGCGCTCGTCGGCCTGGGGCTGCTGGCCTTCGGCGCGGAAGGCGCGCGCACGGCGCCCTTCAGCGACGCCAGCCTGACGCTGGGCCCGGTCAACGTGAACAGCCAGGCGCTGTGGGTCGTAGCGGTGTCGGTGGTGCTGATCGTCGTGCTGTACCAGTTCTTTGAACGCTCGATGTACGGCAAGGCGCTGCGCGCCGCGGCGTTCAACCGGATCGGCGCGCGCCTGATGGGCATCTCGCCCGTGTTCGCGGGCAAGGCCACGTTCTTTCTGGCGGCGCTGATCGGCACCGTGTCCGGCATTCTCATCGCGCCGATCACGACCATGTATTTCGATTCAGGATTCATGGTCAGCCTGAAGGGCTTCGTCGGCGCCATCATCGGCGGGCTGGTGAGCTACCCGCTCGCCGCGGCGGGCGCCGTGCTGGTGGGCCTGATCGAAGCGTTCTCGTCGTTCTGGGCCAGCGCCTACAAGGAGATCATCGTGTTCACGCTGATCATCCCCGTGCTGCTCTGGCGTTCACTCAACAGCCATCACGTCGAGGAAGAAGACGAATGACCCCGCGCCACATCCTCCTCGCCTTCCTGGCTCTGCTGGCGCTCGGCCCCCTGGTGCTGCCGCCTTTCTACGTGACGCTGCTGAACTATATCGGCCTGTATGCGCTGGTGGCCCTGGGCCTGGTGCTGCTGACCGGCGTCGGCGGCCTGACCAGCTTCGGGCAGGCCGCCTTCGTGGGCGTGGGCGCCTACACGACGGCGCTCCTGACCACCCGCGCGGACACGCTGCCGTCGTGGCTGGGCTGGCTGGGCGCGTCGCCCTGGCTCACGCTGCTGGCCGGCCTGGCCCTGACGCTGGCGCTTGCGTACCTGCTGGGCGCCATCACGCTGAAACTATCCGGCCACTTCCTGCCGCTGGGCACCATCGCCTGGGGCCTGTCGCTGTATTTCGTGTTCGGCTCCGTCGAAGGTCTGGGCGGCCACACCGGCATCCCCGACATTCCGGCCATCAGCCTGTTCGGCTGGACGCTCAACCAGGGCGGCAACATCTACTACCTGATCTGGGCCTTCCTGCTGGTCGCCATCTGGTCCACGCAGAACCTCCTGGACTCGCGCGAAGGCCGCGCGATCCGCGCGCTCAAGGGCGGACGCGTGATGGCCGAATCGATGGGCGTGGACACGGCGCGCTCGCGCATGGTGATCTTCGTCATCGCGGCCTTGCAGGCCTGCGCGTCGGGCTGGCTGTACGCGCACATGCAGCGCTTCGTGAACCCCAATCCCTTCGGCCTGCAGATGGGCATCGAGTACCTGTTCATGACCGTCATCGGCGGCGCCGGGCAGGTGTGGGGCGCACTGGTGGGCGCGGGCGTCTTCACGGTGCTCAAGCAATGGCTGCAGGATCTCTTGCCCAAGGTACTGGGCCAGACCGGCAACTTCGAAGTGATCGTCTTCGGCTTCGGCATGGTGCTGCTGCTGCACCGCGCCCGCAGCGGCCTGTGGCCCGTGCTGACGCGCTGGGTGCCGGTCAAGCGCAAGCCGCGCACGGTCGACATGACCGCCGAGCCGCTGCCCCGCCGCACCATGCCGCCGCGCGGCGAGGTGGTGCTCAAAGCCGTTGACGTGACCCGCAAGTTCGGCGGCCTGGTCGCCAACAACGCCATGAGCCTGGAGATCCGCGCGGGCGAAGTGCTGGCGCTGATCGGCCCCAATGGCGCGGGCAAGAGCACGATGTTCAACCAGATATCCGGCGTGGACACGCCGACCTCGGGACAGGTCACGCTGCTGGGCCAGCCGGTGGCCGGCGTGGGCGCGCGCAAGATCGCGCGCCTGGGACTGTCGCGCACCTTCCAGCACGTGCGGCTGCTGGGCCGCATGAGCGTGCTGGAAAACGTGGCCATCGGCGCGCACCTGCGCGGGCATCGCGGCGTGTTGCCGGCTGCCTGGCGGCTGGACCGTCCGGAAGAAGCCCGCCTGCTGGCCGAAGCCGCTCGCCAGGTCGAGCGCGTGGGACTGGGCAAGCATCTGCACGACGAGGCCGGCTCGCTGGCATTGGGTCAGCAGCGCATCCTGGAAATCGCGCGCGCCCTGGCCTCGGACCCGTGCATCCTGCTGCTGGACGAACCTGCGGCGGGCCTGCGCTACCAGGAAAAATGCGAGCTGGCCGAATTGCTGAAACGCCTGCGCGCCGAGGGCATGGCCATCCTGCTCGTCGAACATGACATGGATTTCGTGATGGGCCTGGTGGATCGCGTGGTGGTCATGGACTTTGGCGAGAAGATCGCCGAAGGCCTGCCGGCCGAGATCCAGCAGAATCCCGCAGTGCTTGAAGCCTATCTGGGCGGAGTGGAAGAATGAGCGCGAAACTGCTGCAAGTGCGCGACCTGCGCGTGGCCTACGACAAGGTGGAAGCGGTCTCGGGCGTCAGCCTGGAAGTGGGCGAAGGCCAGATCGTCACCGTCATCGGTCCCAACGGCGCGGGCAAGACCACGCTGCTGTCGGCCATCATGGGCGTGCTGCCGTCGCAGGGCGGCATCGTCTTTGGCGGCAAGACGCAAGCGCACGCCGAGATCGAGGAAATGGTCGCCGCCGGCATGAACCTGGTGCCGGAAAAGCGCGAGCTCTTTGCCGAGATGACGGTCGAGGACAACCTGATGCTGGGCGCTTTCGACCGCTACCGCCGCGGCCTGCGCGACCAGGACCAGACGCTGGCCGAGGTCTATGACCTGTTTCCCCGGCTGCGGGAACGGCGGGTCCAACTGGCCGGCACGCTGTCCGGCGGCGAGCGCCAGATGCTGGCGGTGGGCCGCGCGCTGATGGCCAAACCCCGCCTGTTGATGCTGGACGAACCCAGCCTGGGGCTTGCGCCGCGCATCGTGCGCGAGGTCTTTCGCATCGTGGCGCGGCTGCGCGAGATGGGCGTGTCCATCCTGCTGATCGAACAGAACGCGCGTGCCGCGCTGCAAGTGGCCGATTACGCCTACGTGCTGGAAACCGGCGCCGTCACGCTGGAAGGCCCCGCGGCCGACGTGGCGCAGGATCCGCGCGTGGTGGAGGTCTATCTGGGATTAGGCCACGCCGCGCCGCCGGTCGCGGCGGTATAGCGCGTAGCCCAGCGGGTACATGACGGCCACGAGGAACGTCGCGACCGGATGGGTAAGGCGGTAAGCCTGGACGGCCGTGGGCACGCCTGAATGTTTCAGGTGCAGCCTAAAGCGCGTGTAGCGCGCCGCGGCCATCATGAATTCCCGCGGACGGTAGCGGAAGAATTCCAGGTGATGCTGCAGCATGTCCCAGGCCAGCAGATACAGACCCTGGGCGTTGTTCGCCACCGATACCGCCCCCTGGCTCAGCCCGCCGGGCGTGTCGTGATACGTGCGCACGACGCGGTTGATGAAGCGGCTTAGATAGCCGGCGCGGGCGACGGCCCACCACACCAGGCTTTCGGGCACGAAGCCCGCCACGTCCTCGGGAAACGGATACTTGCGCAGGATGTCGGTGCGCATACAGCCGAATTTCTCGCCCTTGATGCGATAGCGGAAATACACGTCCACCGCCGTGCTGTCGAAGACATCCTGCGGATAGCGGTCGCCCACGATGCTGCCGTCGGGCCGCGCGCACAGGCCGGTGATGGCGAAGTACGAGTCGCGGCGCGCGGGCGGAATGGCGTTCCAGGCTTCATGGAAGATGGCCAGCGCGTCGGGGGGCATCTCGTCGTCGCTGTCCAGGCCAACGATCATCTGGCCGCGCGCCTCGCGCACGCCACGGTTGAAGGCGGTCTTCTTGTGCTGGTTGTTCTGCCAGACATAGCGGATCGGAAAATCCGCCAGCGACTGCCAGTGCAGGATGGACTCGTGCGTGTTGTCGGTGGAGCCATCGTCCACGACGACCCATTCGAAATCCCGGAATGTCTGCCGGCAGAGCGATTCGTAGACGCGGTGCAGGGTCCCTGCCCGGTTGTAGGTCGGCGTCAGAACAGTGAAAAAAATCGGTGTATCGGTCATGCCTGCTGTGCCCCTTGCGATCTTCCAGAAACCGCTGCGGTCTTGGTTCTTATGATTTCGCCTGAAGTGTAGGGGATATGCCTGCGCCAACCGATGGCACGTCTTTGGAATTTGCAATCAAATCTGACAAACCGTGCGGTTTTTTTTGATAACGCGCCCGGCCGCGGCCGTTGGGGCGCGCAGCGGACTGGCGTAAACTCGGGCGGCCCAATTCGGAACGCCTATGGAAGCCTCGCCCGTCCAGCTCAATGACATCGCCTTGTTCGTCGAGGTGGCCAAGCGCAAGAGCTTCAGCCAGGCGGCGCGCGCGCTGGAGATGCCGACGTCCACGCTTTCCCGCCGGATCAACGAACTGGAGCGCGCGATTGGCCTGCGGCTCATCAACCGCAACACGCGCCGGCTCGATCTGACGGATGCGGGCGCGGCCTACATGCGCCGTTGCCAAGGCCTCATCGACGAAGCCCGCCTGGCGCACGAGCAGCTGCTCTCGCTGTCGGGCGGCCCGTCGGGCAATCTGCGCGTGTCCATGCCGTATAGCCTGGCCATCTGGCTGCTGCCCGAGACCATCAGCGATTTCACCGATCGCTATCCCGACGTGGAGTGCGAGTTCGACCTGAGCATGATGACGGCATCGGACGCGCAGGGCACGCCATTCGACGTGGTGCTGCGGTTTGGCCGCGAGGCCGACTACCCGGGCGCCTCCGCCGGGAACGGCAACGGCAACGGCACGCCGCATCGCGCCATCGAAGGCGCCGTGGTGCAGGAGCTGGTTTCGCTGGAAACGCACCTGTATGCGTCCGACCGCTATATAGAACGTCATGGCACGCCGCAGACGCCGGCCGACCTGTCGCAGCATCAATGCCTGCGCACGACGATCGACGAGGAGCACTCGTACTGGACGTTGAACAACGGCGCGATCTCGCAGCGCGTCGCGGTCTCGGGTCACCTGGCCGCCAACAACATGAGCATCGCCGGCACGCTGGCCGGCCTGGACTTGGCCATCACGCGGATGCCGCACTGCCATGCCCTGGAGCCCATCATCCAGCGCAATTCGCTGCGGCGGGTGCTGCCGGGCTGGTCGGTGGACCCGATCTCGATCTACGTGGTGTACCCATCCAGCATTCAGCCGGCCAAGACCCGCGCATTCATGGATTTCATCCGCCCCAAGCTCGGCCCCCCGCAAGGCTGATGCGCCGCGCAGACGAAAAAAAACCGCAAGGCTCGCGCCCTGCGGTTTTTTGATCGGGCCCGGCAGGTTTTGACGACCGCCGAGCCAGACGCGTCATTTAGACGCGCTTGATCTTTTCCAGCATCTTGAACACACCCTTGGGCGACTTGACGAACAAGCGCTTGAAAGCCTTGCCCAGGCAACGGCGTTCCAGGGTGTTACGACGCACGCGTTTGCGTTCAGCCATGTTGATTTCTCCTGTTGAATTCGCGGAAATTGGCCCGCACAACCGGAAATCGGGCTGGCGGAAAAAAATTCGGATAACTTGGCATTTTAGCCTGAAATCCGGAAAGGACGCCAACCGGCCGGTTTTTGGCTAGGTTGAGGCGGCTTTCAGCCGTTCCCAGACCTGCTCGGCCCGCGGCAGCGGATCGACCGCGCCATAGCCCAGGGTCGACAGCGCCGCCGCCGCATTGGCGTAGCGCACGGCGTCTTCCCAGGCGTCGCCCTGGCAACGGCGCGCCAGCAGGCTGCCGGCAAAGCAATCCCCGGCGCCCGTCGCATCGACGGCCTGCACGCGCAGCGCCGGCATCGGGGTGCGGGTGTGGCCGTCGTCGATGATGGAGCCGTCCTTGCCCAGCTTGAGCACCACCACGCCCGGCGCGCCGCCATCGCGGATCCAGTCCAGCGTGCGCTCCGGGTCGTCGTTGCCTGTGAGATGCTGCATGTCGTCCATGCTGGGCAGAAACACGTCCGCGGCGCGCATCGCCTCGCGCAGGATGGCGCGGGCCCGGTCCACGGGCCACAGGCGCAGCCGCAGGTTCGAATCCAGGCTGACCTGCACGCCGGCGGCATGCGCCCGCGCGATGGCCGCAAACGCCGTGTCGCAGGCGGTGGTGCTGATGGCCATGCTGATGCCCGAGACGTGCAGGAACCGGGCGCGCTCGATCAGGCCGCCGTCCAGGCTGGCCGGCGTCATCAGGCTGGCGGCCGAACCGCGCCGCAGATAGCTGAAGGCGTGGCCGTCCGGCCCGTGCTGCACGAAGTACAGCCCGGTGTGGGCATCGTCGTCGACCTCGACGCCGGTGGTGTCCACGCCCTCGGCCTGCCACAGGTCCAGGAACTGCTTGCCGAAGGCGTCATTGCCGACCCGGGTCAGATACGCGCAGCGCGCACCCTGCCGGGCCGCCGCGATGACCGCGTTGGAGGTGTCGCCCCCGAACCCCTGCAGGTATTGCCGCTGGCCC
Organism: Achromobacter sp. SLBN-14; assembly: GCF_006715415.1. Classification (NCBI taxonomy): domain Bacteria; kingdom Pseudomonadati; phylum Pseudomonadota; class Betaproteobacteria; order Burkholderiales; family Alcaligenaceae; genus Achromobacter; species Achromobacter sp. SLBN-14. The sequence goes on from NZ_VFNE01000001.1 coordinate 1,363,455, forward strand.
TTGTGCGTCTGGTTCAGTTCGACCAGCGGCTCGCCCAGCGCCACGATATCGAAATCAGCCATGGGCGGCCTCGCGTGTCTGGGTGATCTGCGCCACCAGCGCGGCGGTGTCGCGCGACGCGAAGGCGGCCTTGTCGTAGAGATTGCTGCCGATGCCCACGAGCCCCGCGCCCGCGGCGAAGTACGTGCCCATGTTTTCCTGCGTGATGCCGCCCGTGGGGCAGAAGATCGTGTCCGGAAACACGGACTTCAGCGCGGCCAGGTGCTTGGGGCCGCCCGTGTCGGCCGGAAACACCTTCACCACGTCCACGCCCGCGCGGCGCGCGGCCAGGACTTCGGTCGGGGTGAAGGCGCCCAGCATGCACAGCGCGTCGGCGGCGTGGGCCATGTCCACGATCTCGTGCGCCAGGGCGGGCGACACCAGGAAGTCCGCGCCCGCCACCAGCGCCTCGCGCGCCTGGGATTCGTCCAGCACCGTCCCCACGCCCAGCAGCAGGCTGGCGCCGTGCTTGTCGCGCAGGGCGCGCACCAGGTCGGTGACGTTGGGGATGGTCCAGGTCAGTTCCAGCGTGGCGCAGCCGGCCGAGACCGCGACTTCCGCGGCATAGGCGGCGGCCGCCGCGTCGGTGTAGCGCAGCACGGGCACGACGCGGGCAGCCAGCAGGGCGGCGAGCTTGGAGGCGATGGGAGCAGCGGTTGCGGTCATGGATTTCCTCTGGAGCGAACGGTCAGATGCCGCCGGACGATACCGGCAGGACGGCGAGTTTGGCCGCGGCCGCGTCGCGCAGCCGCAGCAAGGGGTCGATGTAGGCGGACTGCGGGTCGGCCGCCCGGCGGAACAGCAGCGTGCTGACGCTGACGCCCGCAACCGGCCGTCCCGCCCCGTCGCACAGCGCGACGCCGTAGCAGACGATGCCGGGTTCGTTTTCCTCGTTGTCGATAGCGTAGCCCTGCTCGGCCGCCGCGCCCAGCGCCTCGCGCAACGCGGGCAGGCTGGTCAGCGTGGCGGGCAGCCGCGACGGCAGGGGCAGATCCTGCAGCAGGCGTTCCCGCGAGGCCTCATCCAGCGCGGCCAGATAGGCCTTGCCGACGGCGCTGGAATGCAGCGCCACGGATGCCCCCACGCGCGACACCATGCGCACGGGGCCGGGGCTTTCCAGCTTGTCGATGTAGATCATTTCGTGGCCGGCGGGAACCGCCAGATGGACCGTCTCGCCGGTCTGGTCGCGCAGCGCCTGGAGTTCCGGCGCCAGCGCGGCGCGCAGGTCGAACTGGGACCAGGCCTTGCTGGCCAGCGACATCAGGCGCGTGCCCAGGCGATAGGCGCCCCCGCTTTCCGCGACCATCCCCTGCTCGGCAAGCGCCGCCAGGATGCGGTAGACGGTGGGGCGGGGATAGCCGCAGGTGCGGGCCAGCACGGGGGCCGTCGGCGGCTGCGGCGCATCGGCCACCGCTTGCAGCACCGCCATGAATTTTCCGAACGCCGCCGCGCCGGCCACCTTGGATTCCTGCACACACGTCCCCAAATAAAGGCGATAGCCCAGGCAGATGCGCAACGCGACCAGCGCGATTTTCAGACGAATCTGCGATACTGTTTATTTGTACAGCTACCGAGGTGCTGGTTGTCCACATTATGGACTGGCGCCTCACGATATAGTCAATTATTCCATATCGACGCGCCCGGAACCAGCGATGGGTCGCCGCGCCGGCATGCTCCCTTCGTCAGGCTACGATACCGTCCATGAGCTCCCATATCCGCATCGTTGGCGCCCGCCAGAACAATCTCAAGAACCTGGATCTGACCATCGCCACCGGCGAACTGGTCGTCGTCACCGGGGTGTCGGGGTCCGGCAAAAGTTCGCTGGCTTTCGACACCCTGTACGCGGAGGGGCAGCGGCGTTACGTGGAAACCTTCTCGCCCTATGCGCGCCAGTTCCTGGACCGCATGGACAAGCCGCAGGTGGACCGCATCGAGGGCATTCTGCCGGCCATCGCCATCGACCAGACCAATCCGGTGCGCAGCTCGCGCAGCACGGTCGGCACGATGACCGAACTGAACGATCATCTGAAGCTCTTGTTCGCGCGCGGCGCCAAGCTCTATTGCCGCGGTTGCGGCAAGCTGGTGCGGCGCGACACACCCGATTCCGTCTATCACTCGCTGGCCGAGCGCGCCGCGCAGGCGGGCGACCCGCGCCTGGTCGTGACGTTCCCGATCGCCGTGCCGGCCAACTTCACCGAAGACGAAGTGCGCGGCTTCCTTGAGCAGCAGGGTTACACCCGCGTGCACGCCGAGGAAACCGCCGTGCCGCGCGCCGCCGCCCCCGCCAAGGGCGCCAAGAAGGCCAAGACCACGAAGACCGCCAAGGCCGCCCCCGAGGAACGCCGCATCCTGCACGTCATCCAGGATCGCTTCCGCTTCGCCGGCACCGAACGCGAACGCATCATGGAAGCGCTGGACACGGCGCTGCGCATGGGCGCCGGCCACATCGCCGTCTACGTCATGGACGCCGACGGCGGCAACGCGCATATCTGGAAGTACAGCGACCGGCTGCACTGCGCCGACTGCGACATCGAATACACCGACCCGCTGCCCAGCAGCTTCTCGTTCAACTCGCCGCTGGGCGCCTGCGAGGCCTGCCGCGGCTTTGGCCGCGTCATCGGCATCGACTTCGGCCTGGTCATCCCCGACGAGAAAAAGACCCTGCTCGAAGGCGCCATCAAGCCGTGGACCACGCCGTCCTACAAGGAATGCCAGGACGACCTGCAAAAGTACGCGCCGCGCGCGGGCGTGCCGCTGGGCGTGCCCTGGAAGGACATGAGCGACGAGCACAAGCGCTGGGTCCTGTACGGCACGCCCGACTGGAAGGGCGGCAACGACGCCTGGAAGCACCAGTGGTACGGCGTGCAGCGCTTCTTCGACTGGCTGGAAACCAAGGCCTACAAGATGCACGTGCGCGTGCTGCTGTCCAAGTACCGCAGCTACACGCCCTGCCCTACCTGCAACGGCGCGCGCCTGAAGCCCGACGCCCTGCTCTGGCGCCTGGGCAACAAGGAGGAAGCCGACGCCGTGCTGCCGCCCGAAGACGGCCGCTACAAGCGCTTCATGCCCGTCGGCACCACCTGGAGCCGCGAACAGCTCAACGGTCTGGACGGGCTGTGCCTGCACGACGTGATGCTGCTGCCGATCGAACGCGTTCGTAAATTCTTCGACACGCTGTCGTTCTCGGGCGCGCTGGACGCGGCCACCGACCTGCTCATGACCGAGGTGCGCGCGCGCCTGAAGTTCCTGTGCGACGTGGGGCTGGGCTATCTGACGCTGGACCGTCAGAGCCGCACGCTGTCCGGCGGCGAGGTCCAACGGATCAACCTGACCACGGCGCTGGGCACCTCGCTGGTGAACACGCTGTTCGTGCTGGACGAGCCCTCCATCGGCCTGCACCCGCGCGACATGCACCGCGTGGTGGAGGTCATGCACCGCCTGCGCAACGCCGGCAACACGCTGGTCGTCGTGGAACACGATCCGCAGGTCATGGTGGCCGCGGACCGCATCATCGACATCGGCCCCGGTCCCGGCGAACGCGGCGGGCGCATCGTCTTCGACGGCACGCCCGCGCAACTGCGCGCCGCGCCCTCGCTGACGGGCGACTACCTGGGCGGCCGCCTGCGCGTGGAAGCGCCGCGTCCGATGCCGGTCGCGGCCAACACGCCGCGCCTGCTGCTAGAAGGCGTCAATGCGCACAACCTGAAGAACGTGTCGGTCGAGCTGCCGCTCGGCCGCCTGGTCTGCGTGACCGGCGTGTCCGGCTCGGGCAAGTCCACGCTGGTGCAGGACGTGCTCTACCCCGCGCTGCTCAAGCAGAAGGGCAAGCCGTCGGAAGCGCCGGGCGCGTTCGACCGCCTGCTGGGCGCCGAGCAGATTGCCGACGTGGTCATGGTGGACCAGACGCCCATCGGCAAGACCGCGCGCTCCAATCCGGCCAGCTACGTCGGCGCGTTCGACGCCATCCGCAAGCTGTTTGCCCAGGCCCCGCTGGCGCGTGAGCGCGCCTACACCGCCGGCACGTTCAGCTTCAACGGCGGCGACGGCCGCTGCCCGACCTGCGGCGGCACCGGGTTCGAACACGTCGAAATGCAGTTCCTGTCCGACGTCTACCTGCGCTGCCCGGATTGCGACGGCAAGCGCTTCCGCCCCGAAGTCCTGGAAGTGCGCGTCGAGCACCTGGGCAAGAGCGCGTCCATCGACGAAGTGCTGGAAATGACCGTCAGCGAAGCGCTGGACTTCTTCAAGGGCCTGCGCGACGTGCAGACCGGTCTGGCGCCGCTGGCCGACGTGGGCCTGGAATACGTGCGGCTGGGCCAGCCCGTGCCCACGCTATCGGGCGGCGAGGCGCAGCGCCTGAAGCTGGCCGGCCACCTGGCCGAGGCGGCGCGCAGCGGCATCTCCACCGCGAAGGTCGCCAAGAAGGGCAGCCTGTTCCTGTTCGACGAGCCCACCACCGGCCTGCACTTTGACGACGTGGCGCGCCTGATGCGCGCGTTCCGCAAGCTGCTGGCCGCGGGCCATACGCTGCTCGTCATCGAACACAACCTGGACGTGATCCGCGCGGCCGACTGGCTGATCGACCTGGGACCGGAAGGCGGCGACGCCGGCGGCCTGGTCATGGGCACCGGCACGCCGCAGGACCTGATGGACAACCCCAAGTCGCACACGGGCGCCGCCCTGCGCGACTACGAGGTCAGCATCCTGCCGGCCGATGCCGTCGCCGGCGGCGCGGCCGACGTGGTGGTCAGCAGCGACGCCGACGCGCAGATAGCCGAGCAGGCGGGCCTGACCGCGCGCATCGCCGAGCCGCAAGCCGAGTACGGCGCGGGCGTGGGCACGCCGCTGCAATCGCTGGTGCGCGAACGCCGCCAGGGCAGCATGGCCATCGAGATCCGCAATGCGCGCGAACACAACCTGAAGAACATCAGCGTCGAGATCCCGCACGACAAGTTCACGGTCATCACGGGCGTGTCCGGATCGGGCAAGTCCACGCTGGCGTTCGACATCCTGTTCAACGAAGGGCAGCGGCGCTATCTGGAATCCCTGAACGCCTACGCGCGCGCCATCGTGCAGCCGGCGGGCAAGCCGGACGTGGACGCCATCTTCGGCATCCCGCCCACCGTGGCGATCGAACAGCGCACCAGCCGCGGCGGCCGCAAGTCCACCGTGGCCACGATGACGGAAATCCACCACTTCCTGCGCCTTCTCTACGTGAAACTGGGCACGCAGTACTGCCCGGACTGCAACGTGGCGGTCGAGCCGCAGAACACCGACCAGATCGTGGCGCGCCTCTTGCGCGAGCACAAGGGCGTGCACATCGGCCTCCTGGCGCCGCTGGTCACCGCGCGCAAGGGTTACTACACGGATCTTGCCAAGTGGGCCGGCTCAAAGGGCCATTCCCATCTGCGCGTGGACGGCGAGTTCATTCCCGTGGCCCCGTGGCCGCGCCTGGACCGCTACAAGGAACACACGATCGAACTGCCGGTGGCGGACGTGGTCGTGGACCCGGCCAACGAGGCCGAGCTGCGCGCGGCCGTCAAGAGCGCGCTGGAAAACGGCCAGGGCGTGATGTCGGTGGTGTGGCCGGTCAACAAGCTGCACGAGGCGCTGAACAGCGAACTGCAACAGCAGCACTTCTCGGTCAAGCGCGCGTGCCCGTCCTGCGGCACCAGCTTCCCCGAACCCGATCCGCGCCTTTTCTCGTACAACTCCAAGCACGGCTGGTGCACGGGCTGCTACGGCACGGGCCTGCAACTGCAGGGCTTTGACGAAGAGCAGACCGGCGAGGAAACCGCCTGGAACGCGTGGTACGAAGGCGAGGCCAAGACCTGCACGCAGTGCGACGGCCAGCGGCTGAACCGCGTGGCGCGCGCCGTGCGCTGGCGCGACAAGTCGATTGCCGAACTGGCCTCGCTGCCGGTGTCGGACGCGCACACCTTTTTCACCGGCCTGGTGGCGCGTGGCCGCGAAGGCGAGATCGCCCGGGACATCCTGGCCGAGATCCGGGGCCGCCTGAACTTCATGCAGGAAGTCGGCCTGAACTACCTGGCGCTGGACCGCGCCGCGCCCACGCTGTCCGGCGGCGAGGCGCAGCGCATCCGGCTGGCCGCGCAGCTGGGCTCCAACCTGCAGGGCGTCTGCTACGTGCTGGACGAACCCACCATCGGCCTGCATCCGCGCGACAACCGCATCCTGCTGGACGCGCTGGCGCGCCTGGAAGGCAACGGCAACACGCTGGTGGTGGTCGAGCACGACGACGACACCATCCGCCGCGCCTCACACGTCATCGACATCGGGCCGGGCGCGGGCATCCGCGGCGGCCGCGTGGTGGCGCAAGGCACGGTGCAGGACGTAATCGACGCGCCCGAATCCGTGACGGGCCGCTACCTGAAAACGCCGCTGGCGCATCCGCTGCAGGGCCGCCGTCCGGTCGAGGCCGACACGCCCATGATCGAGATCCGTGGCGCGCGCCTGCACAACCTGCGCAGCGTGGACGCGCGCATCCCCGTGGGCCGCCTGAGCGTGGTGACCGGCGTGTCCGGCTCGGGCAAGTCCACGCTGGCGCGCGAGGTCCTGCTGGACAACCTGACCCAGGCCGTCTCGCAGGGCAAGGCGCCCGGCTGGGCGGGCTGCGAAAGCATCAAGGGCTGGGAAGCCATCGACCGTGTGCTGGAAGTGGACCAGACGCCCATCGGCAAGACGCCGCGTTCGTGCCCGGCCACCTACGTGGGCTTCTGGGACGACGTGCGCAAGCAGTTCGCCGACACCCGCGAGGCCCGCATGCGCGGCTGGACGGCGGCGCGCTTCTCGTTCAATACCGGCGACGGCCGCTGCCCGATCTGCGAAGGCCAGGGCATGCGCACCATCGAAATGAACTTCCTGCCCGACGTGAAGGTGCCGTGCGACGCCTGCAACGGCGCGCGCTTCAACAACGACACGCTCAGCGTGCAGATGCGCGGCAAGAACGCCGGCGATCTGCTGTCCATGGAAGTGGACGACGCCATCGGCTACTTCGCGGCGCATCCCAAGATCCATCGTCCGTTGCAACTGATGCAGGACGTGGGGCTGGGCTACCTGACGCTCGGCCAGCCGTCGCCGACGCTGTCGGGCGGCGAGGCGCAGCGCATCAAGCTGGTGACCGAGCTGTCCAAGGCCCGCCTGACCGATGGGCTGATCAAGACCGGCCGCGCCTCGCGCATCCCGCACACGCTGTACGTGCTGGACGAGCCGACGGTCGGCCTGTCGATGGCGGACGTAGAAAAGCTCATCCACGTGCTGCACCGCCTGGTCGAGGCGGGCAACACGGTGGTGGTGATCGAACACAACCTGGACGTGATCGCCGAGGCCGACTGGCTGCTGGACCTGGGTCCCGAGGGCGGCACGGGCGGCGGCCAGCTGGTGGGCGAAGGCTCGCCCGAGCACGTGATGACGCTGGCCGACCATTCCCATACGGGCCGCGTCCTGACGGAGTTCCTTGCGCAACAACAGCCGTAAGCCATCATGGATTGTCGTTTTGAAGACCGGCTGGCCGGGCGCGCCCTGCGCCTGGACGGCTTTCGCGCCCGGATCGAGGCGCGCTCGGCCGCCGAGGTCGCGCCCGCGCTGGCCGCCATCGAGGCCGCGCGGCGCGAAGGCCGCTGGATCGCGCTGTTGCTGGATTACGAGCTGGGCGAATGGCTGCTGCCCGAGGCCACTCGTCCCGCGCCGGCCGGCCCGTGGACGCCGCCGCGCGACGACGGGCCGCCCCGCCTGACCGCGCTGGTGTTCGACCGCAAGATCGACGAGACGCCGTGGGAAGCGCCGGCCCCCGACGCGCCGGCCGCATCCATCAGCCTGCCCGCGCCGCGCATGACCGAGGCCGCCTACGTGCGCCAGATCGACGCCATCCGCGGCCTGATCCAGGACGGCGAGCTGTATCAGGTCAATTTCACGCAGCCGCTCGATGTGGGCTTTCAGGGCGACCCGGCCACGCTGTACCGCCGCATCGCGGCGCGCAATCCGGTCGCCCATGGCGCCTACATCCAGGACGGCGCCCGCACGGTGCTGTCCTTTTCGCCCGAGCTGTTCGTCCGGCGCGATGGCGCGCAGCTGACAACCCGGCCCATGAAAGGCACCGCTCCACGCCATCCCGACCCGGCCGAAGACGAACGCCTGGGCCAGGAACTGCTGGCCAGCGACAAGAACCGCGCCGAAAACCTGATGATCGTGGACCTGCTGCGCAACGACCTGGGCCGCCTGGCCGACCCCGGATCGGTCAAGGTCGACGCGCTCTTTTCGCTGGAGCGCTATCCCACGGTCTGGACGATGACTTCAACCGTATCGGCCACCGCGCCGCACGCCACGCTGTCGGACGTGCTGCACGCCCTGTTTCCCTGCGGGTCGATCACGGGCGCGCCGAAAGTCGCGGCCATGCGCCGCATCCGCCAGATGGAGGCCGCGCCGCGCGGCCTGTATTGCGGCAGCATCGGATGGCTGGCGCCCAATGGCGACTTCTCGTTGAACGTCGCGATCCGCACCCTGGTCCTGGACCAGCACGGCCACGGCGTCTACAGCGTCGGCGGCGGCATCGTTTACGATTCGGACCCGGCGGGCGAATGGCAGGAATGCCACTGGAAGGCCCGCATCCTGCGCGCCTGACGGCGCAAATCCCCCGGCCGGTAGTAGCATAGAGCGCGGCTTGGCCCGGCTTATTCCAGGAGAGTCCCATGCAACCCGAACTGATCGAGACCATCCTGGTGGAATCGTCCGGCAACGTGCCCCTGCTGGCGCGCCACCTCCACCGTCTGGAAGCGTCCTGCAAGGCGCTGGGTTACGTCTGGGGCGGCCGCGACGTCGAAGGCGACATCCTTCTCGCCGTCATGGCCCTGTCCTCCGCCGGACCGCATCGCCTGCGCCTGCTGGTCGCGCGCGATGGCAGCCGCCACATCCAGACCGCCGTCCTGCCGCCCCTGCCCGCGCACCAGGAAGTGATGCTCGCGCCCGAGGCGCTGCGGTCCTCGGAACCCCTGCTGCGCTACAAGACCACGCACCGCCCCTGGTACACCAAGACGATCGAATGGCTGCCTTCGCATCCACACATCTTCGACCTGGTCTACCTGAACGAGCGCGGCGAACTCTGCGAAGGCAGCCGCAGCAACGTCTATCTGCGCAGGGACGACAACTGGTACACCCCGCCCGTCGACAGCGGCTGCCTGCCCGGCGTGCAGCGCGCGCAGCTGCTCGATGCCGGCGAGGCGAAAGAACGCGTGCTGACCCTGGCCGACCTGCATGCCGCCGACGAGATCCGGTTGTCGAACGCGCTGCGCGGGTGGTTCACGGTGTCGCTGCGCGAGGCGTAGCGCAGCCCCCGGCCCGCCGCGGCATCAATCCGCAAACACGTCCACCACCACCTGCCGCAGCCACTGATTGGCGGCCTCGCGGTGGTTGCGGGCGTGCCAGAACACGTTGATGACGGATTCCGGGATCTTCACCGGACAGGGCGCGGACGCCAGGCCAAAAGGGCCGCAGGCGCAGTCGGCAAAGCGCTGCGGCACCACCGCAATCATGTCGGTGGCCTGCAGCACCGGCCCCACCGCCATGAAGTGCGGCACCGTCAGCCGCAGCCGCCGGCGGATTCCCGCGCGCGCGATCACTTCGTCCACCACGCCGTGGCCGGTGCCCTCGGACACGATGGCCACGTGTTCGGCCGCGCGAAACTGCCGCGCCGACACCCCCGAGCGCGCCAGCGGATGGTCCTGCCGGAAGATGCAGACGTACGGCTGACGGAACAGCCGGCGCTGGAAGAATCCGCCTTTCAGCCCGGGCAGAAAGCCCATCGCCAGATCCATACGCCCGCGCTCCATCTCGTCCCGCACGTCGATCGACGTCGTGCGCACCGTGCGGATGGTCACGCCCGGCGCGACCTGATCCAGCGCCCGCATCAGGCGCGGCAGGAAGTAGGTCTCGCCCACATCGTTCACCCCGATCACAAACGCCCGCTCGCTGCGGGCCGGATCGAACGCCACCCGCGCGTTCAACGTGCCGTGCAGCGCGGCAAGCGCATCGGCAATCGGCTGGGCCAGGCTTTCGGCATAGGGCGTCGGCACCATCCCGCGCGAGGTCCGCAGAAACAGCTCGTCGCCCAGCAGCTTGCGCAAGCGGGCGAGCGCGTTGCTGACGCCCGGCTGTGAAATCCCCAGGCTTTCCGCCGCCGCCGACACCCGGCCATGCTTGTGCAATTCATTGAAGACGACGAGCAGATTCAGATCCACGTCTTTCAGGTTCATGCGTTTGTCTCCACCAATATTGATTTTGGTGATTTATGTAATAAGCCAGATTCTATTTATTAATCTCTGGGCGTGCCCGATGATGCAGAAAAATGCCTGCGCCCATGCCGCGCAAGGCACTGCCCGGCCGCCGCGCGGCCAGCTGAAAATGGAGACAAATCATGCGCATCCGCACGCATCGCCGCCTCACGTCCTGTCGCAGGGGCCGTCCATGAACGCCCCCGAACATCCCATCCATGTCGTCCCGCCCTGGAAAGGCGACGGCTCGCATCGCATCCCGTTCGGCGTCTACACCGATGCGGCGCTGCACCAGCGGGAACTGGAGCGCTTCTTCTACCGCGGCCACTGGAACTACGTGGGCCTTGAAGCCGAGGTCCCCAATCCCGGCGACTTCAAGCGCACGGTCGTGGGCGAGCGCTCCGTCGTCCTGCTGCGCGACAACGACGGCCAGGTGCGCGTCGTGGAAAACGTCTGCGCCCATCGCGGCGTGCAGTTCTGCCGCGAACGCGCCGGCAACCGCAGCGAGTTCGTCTGCCCCTACCACCAATGGAATTACGACCTGCAAGGCAACCTGATCGGCGTGCCCTTCCGCCGCGGCGTCAAGCAGGACGGCAAGATCAACGGCGGCATGCCGCCCGACTTCAAGCCCGAGGAACACGGCCTGACCAAGCTGGCGGTGGCCGCGCGCAACGGCGTCGTCTTCGCGTCGTTCGACCATGACGTCGAACCGCTGGAAGACTACCTGGGGCCCGACATCGCGCATTACTTCGACCGCGTCTTCGACGGCCGCGAACTGGTGATCCACGGCTACAGCCGCCAGCGCATTCCCGGCAACTGGAAGCTGATGCAGGAGAACATCAAAGACCCCTACCACCCCGGCCTCCTGCACACCTGGTTCGTCACCTTCGGGCTATGGCGCGCGGACAACCGGTCCGAATTGAAGATGGACCGCCACTTCCGCCACGCCGCCATGATTTCCACGCGCGGCCAGGGCGGCAAAAGCACCGTCACCAGCGGCGTGTCCAGCTTCAAGGAGCAGATGTCGCTGAACGACGACCGCTTCCTGGACATCGTGCACGAACCCTGGTGGAACGGCCCCACCGCCGTGCTCATGACGCTGTTTCCCAGCGTCATCATCCAGCAACAGGTCAACTCGCTATCCACCCGCCACATCCAGCCCGTCGGCCATGACGCCTTCGACTTTGTCTGGACCCATTTCGGATTTGCCGACGACACCCCCGACATGACCCAACGCCGCCTGCGCCAGGCCAACCTGTTCGGGCCCGCCGGTTTCGTGTCCGCCGACGACGGCGAGGTCATCGAATTCTCGCAATCCGGCTTTGAACAGAAGCCGTGGCACCGCAGCGTCGCCGAACTGGGCGGCAAGACCGCCGAAAACACCGACCACATGGTCACCGAAACGCTCATACGCGGCATGTACGCGTACTGGCGCCGCGTCATGGAGGCGTGACATGCTGGACTTCCCGCTTTATTACCAGCTCACCCGCCTCTACGCCGACTACGCGGCCGCGCTGGACGCCGGCGAATGGGAGAAATGGCCCGACTTCTTCGTGGAAGATTGCGTCTACAAGGTGCTGCCGCGCGAGAACCACGAACGCGGATTTCCGCTCGCGACCATGGCCTTCGAGAGCCGCGGCATGCTGAAGGACCGCATCTACGGCGCCACCGAAACCATCTTCCACGACCCCTACTACCAGCGCCACGTCGTCGGCGCCCCACGCGTGCTGCTGGTGCAGGACGGCCGCATCGAATCCGAGGCCAACTACGCCATCTTCCGCACCAAACCCAGCCAGCTCACCACCGTCTTCAACGTCGGCCGCTATCTGGACGTCATCCGCCAGACGCCCGACGGCCTGAAATTCGAATCGCGGCTATGCATCTTCGACAGCGAGCTGATCCCGAACTCGCTGATCTACCCCATCTGACCAGGAGACGAATCATGAGTGTGCAATGGATCAAGGCCATCGGACGCGATGACGTGCCCGATGAAGACGTCATCGCCGTCGAGGCGGGCGGCAAGGAGATCGCGCTATACGGCGTCGACGGCGAGGTCTACGCCACCGACAACCTCTGTACGCACGGCAACGCCAGACTCTGCGACGGCTTCCTGACTGGCCACGAAATCGAATGCCCCCTGCACCAGGGCCGCTTCGACATCCGCGACGGCCGCGCCCTGTGCTCGCCACTGCGCGAGAACATTGCGACGTATCCCGTACGGATCGAGGATGGCGTGGTGTTTGTGGCGCTATGAGTCATTTGCGCGCCGGACGCAGCGACGTCGCGTCTGACCGTTGAGGCACCGCGGCACTCAGGCATCGAGGCGCCCCCAACCCGGCGGCCCTCAGACCGCCAGCCGCAAAGCCTCGTTCGCCGCCGCCATGCCCATGGCGGCGGTCACGGTAACCACCGACCCATAACCCGCGCACGACAGGCCCTGCGGCGCCAGGTTCAGACCCGACGCGCCCATATCATCTTCACCTTCACGAGGGCGGGTCCACGCATCCGGCAAAATCGCCGGCTGGTCGAACCACAACGCATGCACGCCCATCTTCGGCACCCGCTTGAGCGCCTTGCCGTTCTTGTCCGACGCCCGCGGAAACCCATGCTCGCGCCGCAACTTGTTGCGCAGCTTCGAGAGCAGCGCATCATTGACCGCCCCCGACAGATCCCCCGCCCGCAACGCCAACGGATCCGTCTTCCCGCCCGCACCGCCACACAGCAGCATCGGCACCCCAAGCGCCCGCGCATGCAAAATCATCGCAATCTTCGCGGCCGCCTGATCCGTGCAATCGATGATGACCGTATAAGGCCCCGGCAACACCTCGCCCACGTTCTCCGGCGACACAAAGTCGTCCACCCGTGTAATGCGGCATTCGGGATTGATCGCCAACACCCGCTCGGCCATCGCGTCGACCTTGGATTGCCCCAGCGTCGAACTCAACGCATGGATCTGCCGATTGACGTTGGATTCGGCAATGTGATCCAGATCGATCAGCGTCAACGCCCCCACCCCGCAACGAGCAAGCGCCTCCACCGTCCACGACCCCACGCCGCCCAGCCCGGCAACGGCAACATGGGCATTACGGATACGCGAAGGCGCCTCAGGACCATAGAGGCGCGACAGCGCGCCAAAACGACGGTCGAGATCGGCGGGTTCAGGAATGAGTTCGGGCGAGTTCATGGACCGCATTTTATGGCAGCCGGCCGCCAACCCACGCTCCCCCACCCCTGCAGACAAGGTGACAAGGTGTCTGACACCCTGCAGAGACTGCCGTCATACCAAGGATGTGCCCCAAGGGTGTCAGACACCGGAAGCAGCGGCGCCCGGCCCCCACCGCAAGCGCGAAGCGTCATCCCCGGACGCAAGACACCGCGTAAGCGCCCGGAGGCCGCCCGCGCGGCCAACCGGGCGCGGGCCCCGCAAAATGCTTCAAAGCCGCGCAAACCCAGGCAAGAACCTTAAAAACCCCACCCGCCCCAGCGCCCGCCAAGCTGAACTCACCCGAGCCCGGCGTGGCGGCGGCCTGGGGTGCGCGGGGCGTGTAGATGCGCCCGAGGGAATCGGAAGGCAGTCGCCGGAGGCGACAACGACGATGACGACGGGGGGGCCGCCTAGGCCAGTCCGGAGCGAAGGCTCCGGACCGCAATCGTAGCCCCGCGCGCCCCAGGCCGCCGACGCGCCGGGCGTCAAAAGAACCAAGATCGATGCCTGCCACCGCCTTCCGACGCAAAACGACGCGCCGGACTGCTGCAAACCTCACCTCCGCAGCCCATCCCCGTCAACAGCCACCACATCATCCCCCCCCAATGCCTGATAAACCGTCACCTGATTCACCAACCGGTTCAGCATATTCTCGTCCCGCGCCACCTCAGCCACCCGGCGCTTTTCCTGCGCATCCAGCCAATCCCGCAGCGGCACCGCCCCCGCCCGGTACCGTACTTCGTATAGCCGCTCAGCCTCCCGAGCCGCCCGCAAAGAAAGATCCAGCTGCTGCGCCCGCACCGACAACTGCGTGCGATTCGACAACGCGTTTTCCACATCCGCCATCGCCTGATACAGCGCCTGCCGGAACGTCACCACCCGTTCCTCGTAATCCGTCTTCGAGATCTTGATGTTCAGCTGCATCTGATTCCACTGCAGGAATGGCAGCGTCAACCCCGCCCCCAGCGTCCCGATCGGATTCTTCAGCACATCCGACAACGTCGGGCTCGAAGTGCCCAGCGCCCCCGTCAACGTCACCGGCGGATAAAAGCTTGCCCGTGTCGCGTCAACGTTTGCCAGCGACTCCCGCAACCGCAACTCCGCCGCGCGCAGGTCCGGACGGCGCCCCAGCAACTCCGCCGGCACACCCGCCCGCGCCTCAGGCAATGCGCTGGACGGCAGCCGCGCCGGATCCGCCGTGATGCGATCCGGCGGGCCATCGAAAAGAATCGTCAGCGCATTGATGTATTCCACCCGCTGCTGCACCAGCAGCGCATGCGCCGCCTGCTGGCTTGCCACCGTCTGCTCCGCCTCCGCAAGCTCCAGGGCCGACGCCCCGCCCGCCGCGTACTGCGCCCGCACCAGATCCTGCGTGCGGCGCGCGTAGGCGATGCTCTCCTCGCTGCTCGCGATGCGCTGATTGATGAATGCCGTCTGCCAATACAGCGTCGCCGTCGTGCCCACCAGCGACAGGGCCGCGCTCTGGCGGTCCTGTTCCGTCGCCAGCGCCTCCCACTGCGCCGCGTCGCGCTGGCGCGCCAGCTTGCCCCACAGATCGACCTGATAGCTCACCGTCAGCTCGGCCGAATTGGCTCGCGTGATCGTGCGGTCGCCATACAGATTGCGCACCCGCGACACGTTCGCGTCGCCACCGAACTGCGGCATCAGCTGGTCGTCCGCCAATCCCGCCTGATACTGCGCCCGGCGCACGCGAATCGCCGCCGCCGCCAGATCGTTGTTGCGCGCAAGCGCCGCCTCCACCAGGCCATTGAGCACCGGATCCTCGAAATTGCGCCACCAGGCCCCGCCCTCCGCCAGCCACGCCGCTGCGCCGGCATCCGAAGCCGGACGCGCGTGGGTCCAGGACGCCGGCACGCTTGCGGCCGGCGGCTCGTAATCGGTGCGCAGCAGGCCGCCGCAGCCGCCCAGCGCCAGCAGCAGCGCCACGCCCAGCGGTTTGCACAAAAAAGAAACTGCTCTCATCTTCCTCATTCCCGGGCCAACGCCTCGACGGGATCCAGGCGCGCCGCATTGCGCGCCGGCAGATAGCCAAAAATCACACCGATCAGCGTCGAGCATGTGAATGCCGCCACCATCGATGCCGTGGAATAGATCATCTGGAACGAGCCGCCCGTGGCCTTGCTGACCAGCACACCCAGTCCCAGCGACAACAGGATGCCGACCGCGCCGCCGATCAGGCACACCAGCACCGCCTCGATCAGGAACTGCTGCATGATGTCGCTGCGCCGCGCGCCCACCGCCATGCGCACCCCGATCTCGCGCGTGCGCTCGGTGACCGACACCAGCATGATGTTCATCACCCCGATACCGCCCACCATCAGCGAAATCAGCGCGATCAGCGACACCAGCAGCGTCATCGTCGCCGTCGTGCGTTCGATCGTCTTGCGCACCGCGTCCGTGTTGAACACAAAAAAGTCCTTCACCACGTGCCGGCGCGTCAACACCCGCACGATGGCCTGCTCGGCCGCCGCCGGCGGCGTCGCGTCGTTCACGCGCACCGTGATGCTCTTCAGGTGCTGCTGCCCCAGCACCCGCGACAGCGCCGTCGTGTACGGGATCCACACGTTCAGCGACTCATTGTTGCCGAACACCGTGTCCTTCTTTTGCGTCACCCCGATCACCCGCGCCGGCATCGACCCCAAAAAGATCACCTGCCCGATCGGTTCGGTGTGCGACCCGAACAGAGCGCGCCGCGTGCCCTCGTCGATCACCACTTCCTGCGCCCGGCGCGCCACGCTGGTCTCGTCGAAAAACTTTCCTTCAGCCAGCTTGATCGCGCGCACCCGGAAGTACTGTTCGCCCACGCCCTGGATCGAACCGTTCACCGATACATTGCGGTAGCGCAGCGTATTGCTCGTGCCCACTTCCGGCGTCACGCTGTCCACATACGACTCGCGCGCCAGCGCGTCGGCATCGGCCGGCACCAGCGTGCGGATGTTCACCGCCTTTTCATCGCCGAAGTCCTTGCCCGGGAAGACCTCGACCGTGTTCGTGCCGATCGCGCTGATGTCTTCCAGAATCTTGCGCCGCGAGCCCTCGCCCAGCGCCACCACCGACACCACGGCGGCGATGCCGATGATGATGCCCAGCATCGTCAGCGACGTGCGCAGGCGGTGCGCGTTCATGGCCAGCAAAGCCATGCGCAGCGCCTCGCCGCAGCGGTCCAGATAGGCCTGCCACGCCGGGCGCTGGGCCATGTCCGGGGTCTCGTCACGCGCCATCTGATGGCGCGGCGCGTCGGGGTTGCGCTTGTCCGCGACGATCTCCCCGTCGCTGATCTCGATGATGCGCTGGGCGTGGCGCGCCACGTTCATATCGTGCGTGACGATGATGATCGTGTGCCCCGCCGCGTTCAGTTCCTCCAGGATGCGCAGCACTTCCTGGCCGGTATGCGTGTCCAGCGCGCCGGTGGGCTCGTCGGCCAGGATGATGTCGCCGCCGTTCATCAGCGCCCGCGCGATACTCACGCGCTGCTGCTGGCCGCCCGACAGCTGGCCGGGCCGATGGCCGGTGCGATCGGCCAGCCCCAGCCGCGCCAGCAGCGCCGAGGCGCGTTCCAGCCGGGCCTCGCGGCGCTTGCCCGCGTAGACGGCCGGCACCTCCACGTTGCCCTGTGCGCTCAGGTCCGCCAGCAGGTGGTAACGCTGGAAAATGAATCCGAAGTGCTCCCGGCGCAGTTCGGCCAGTTCGTCGGGGTCCAGTTCGCCGGTGCTGCGGCCGCCGACCTTGTAGTCGCCGCGCGTGGGCCGGTCCAGGCAGCCCAGGATGTTCATCAGCGTGGACTTGCCCGAGCCGGACGCCCCCACGATGGCGACCATCTCGCCCGCCTCGATCGACAGGTTGACGTCCTTCAGGACCGCAATCGTCTGGTCGCCCGCGGGAAACTCGCGGCGCACGCCAGACAGGGAAATGAGCGGGCCGCCCATGTCAGGCTCCCGGCTTGGCGACGGCCGGCGAGGAATCCGCCGACACGACGCGTTCGCCCACCTCCAGGCCTTCCAGCACCTGCGCCTGCACATTGTTGTTCATGCCGATGCGCACTTGCCGCGTCTCGGTCTTGTTGCCGTCCAGCACCACGCGCACCTCGTAGCGCCCGTCCTTGCCGCGCTTGCCCAGCGCCGAGGCGGGCACCACCACGGCGTCCTTGGCCTCACCCAGCACGATGAAGACCTGCGCCGTCATCGAGATGCGCAGCTTCTCGTCGGGATTGGGCACGTCGAAGAGGCCGTTGTAATAGACCGCGGCGCTGGTGGATGTGCTGGATGAAGTGGTCAGCGACGACGCCGCGTCTTCCTTCTGGATGGAATCCGGGGCCGGTTCCACCGCGCGCAGCGTGGCGCGGTAGCGCTCGTCGGGTTCGCCGAGAATGGTGAAGTAGACCGGCAGGCCGGGCTTGACCCGCGTCACGTCCGCCTCGGAGATCTGCGCCTTGATCGTCATGGTGTCCACCTGCGCCACCTTGATGATGGTGGGCGCGCTCTGAATCGAGTTGACGGTCTGGCCTTCCTTGGTGACCACCGCCACCACCATCCCGTCGATTGGCGAGATGATCCGCGTGTAGCCCAGGTTGACCTGGGCGGTGTCGACCTGGATCTCGGCCTGGGCGATCTGCGCGTCCAGCGAGGCGATCTCGGCGCGGGTCACGGCCAGCGTGGCCTCGGCCGTTTCGTAGGCCTCGCGCGAGCTGGCGTCGGCCGCCAGCATCTGGCGCTGGCGCTTGAACGCCAGTTCCGCCTGTTTCAGCGTGGCCACCTTGGCGGCCCGCTCGGCGCGCCGGGTCTGCAGCGCAGCTTCGGCGTTACGCAGCTCGTTCTGCTGGGTCAGGTCGTCGATCTCGGCCACCAGCTGGCCCTTCTTCACCCTGTCGCCCAGTTCCACCTTCAGGGACTTCAACTGGCCGGTGGCCTGCGCGCCCACGCTGACCCGCTCGATGGCATCGATGGTGCCGCTGGCCAGCACGCTGTCCTCCAGGTCCGCGCGCGACACCTCGGCCACGGCAAACGTGGGCGGCGGCGGGGCCGAGAAGAACGCGGCGCGCGCGCCAAAAACGAGAAGCAGGAGGATGGCGGCTATCAGGGCGTAGCGCTTGAACTTGCTGCGGGACTTTTTCATTGAACCTGGACGATGGGAACGGCGGGCGCCATCTGCGGCGCCGGTAATGCGGCAAAAAAGCGGTGAATACCAGAGACGGATTGCACCACGCGGAGGGTTCCGTTGCGTGAACGATACAACGATCCCCGGGAGGTTGCGGAACCGTTTTACCGCACCTGCCGTGAACGTGCCGTCATCTTGCCGAATAAGCGCGGGACTTGTCCGCTAGAGCCTGTTAACTCCGCAGAGTGACTAGTCACCCGATGACGCAGCGCAAAAAAGCGTCGCCTCGACATAGACGGATGTTACGAACAGAATGAATGCAGTTAAGCCGTGTCTACCTCCAACAGATCCCCCTCCTCGCCATCCAGTTCCCCGGAATTTTCCGGGGCGGTGCTTTTGTGCCTGCTGGCAATGATGAATCATGTGGCGCTGACCGGGGGACGGATCACCGTTTCCCTGACGGCGCTGCAGATGGGGCTGTCCACGTTCACGGTCGGCACGCTGGTCGCCGTGTTTGCCGTGCTGCCGATGCTGTTCTCGGTGCGGGCGGGACGCTGGGTGGACCGCGTCGGCATCGTGCGTCCCCTCGTCATCGGCACCACTTTGGTCGCCTTCGGCACGCTACTGCCCTCTATCTCGCAAACCCAGTCCGCGCTGCTGGTGGCGTCCTGCGCCATCGGGATCGGCTTCATGCTGCACCAGGTGGCCACGCAGGATCTGCTGGGGCACGCCGAGCCCGAGCAGCGGCTGCGCAATTTCTCCTTCATGTCACTGGCGCTGGCCGGATCGGGCTTCTCGGGCCCGCTGATTGCCGGGCTGGCGATCGACCACCTGGGCACGCGGACGGCATTCGGCCTTCTGGCGGTCGGCCCGCTGCTGTCGGCGGTCGGCCTGTACAGCCTGCGTCATCAATTGAAGGCCGTGGATGCGGCCATCACCGGCGTGCGCGAGGCCCAGCGCCGTCGCGTGACCGAATTGCTGGCCGTGCCCGCGCTGCGCCGCATTCTCATGGTCAACACGATCTTGTCCGGCGCATGGGACACCCACCTGTTCGTCGTGCCGATTTTTGGCGTGGCGATCGGGTTGTCCGCCACCACCATCGGCCTCATTCTTGCCTCCTTCGCGGCGGCAACGTTCGTCATCCGCCTGATTCTGCCCCTTATCCAGCGCCGCGTCCGGTCCTGGACCTTGGTGCGCGTGGCGATGGCGACTGCGGCCATCGACTTCATGCTTTACCCGCTGTTCACCGACGTTACCGTCCTGATCGTGTTGTCTTTCATCCTGGGCCTGGCCCTGGGCTGCTGTCAGCCCAGCATGCTGGCCCTGCTGCACCAGCACTCGCCCCCCGGTCGCGCGGCCGAGGCGGTGGGCCTGCGCATGGCGCTCATCAACGGTTCGCAGGTCTCCCTGCCGTTGACCTTCGGGGCGCTGGGTGCGGTAATTGGCGTTGCCCCGCTTTTCTGGGCCTACTCCGTGGCGCTGATGGCCGGGGGCTGGGCCAACCGCAACCCTCCGCACGAGTCTGAACGGAATACGTAGTCGTGAACAAGCAGTCATCCCACTCTGACCTCTCCGGCGCCACGCTGCCCTTCCGGCTCTGGACGCCCGAGGAACGGCAAGCCTCGCTCGACGACGCGCTGCGGCACTGGCCGGATGGGGAAGATGTATGGGTATTCGGGTACGGATCGCTTATCTGGCGGCCGGATTTCGATTTCATGGAACGCCGCCTGGCCACGCTGCGCGGCCACCACCGGGCGCTTTGCCTGTGGTCGCGGGTGAACCGGGGCACGCCCGAGTGCCCGGGACTGGTGTTCGGCCTGGACCGCGGCGGTTCCTGCCGGGGCGTGGTGTACCGCCTGGCCGGCGAACAGGTCCCCCATTACTTTCCCGCCCTCTGGGAGCGCGAGATGTCCACCGGCGCCTATCTGCCCCGCTGGATCAACTGCGCCACGGACGAAGGCGTCGTCCGGGCGCTGGTCTTCATCATGAACCGCGACAATCCCGCCTATATCCGGGCCCTGCCCGAGGCGGAACTGCTGGCCATCGTGCGCCGCGCGGCGGGACGCTACGGTCCCTGCACGGATTACGTGGTGCAGACGGCCCAGGCCTTGCGGTCCGCCGGCATCCACGACGCCCGGCTCGACGCGATTGCCCGCCGGCTGGAGCTGGACGGCCACCCGCTACCCGAGGGCCCGTGACGCGCCCCCGCGGCTGGAGGCGGCAAACTTGTCCGGGGCCTGCGCGGGGTCAATGAGGGGCCGGTCTCCCAGGCGGTATAAACTCCGTGTTATCAACGCTGAACCCCCAAGACCATGTCCGTCTCTGATCTGCGTCAAAGCTACGAAAAGAATGTGCTGCTGGAAAGCCAGGCAGCCTCCTCGCCGTTCGAGCAATTCACCCGTTGGTTCGACGAGGCCCTGGCCGCCAAGGTGCCCGAACCCAACGCCATGACCCTGGCCACGGTGGATGCCAGCGGCCAGCCCAGCGCCCGCATCGTCCTCATCAAGGGGTTTGACGAGCAGGGTTTCACGTTCTTCACCAATTACGAATCGCGCAAGGGCCTGGACCTGCAAGCCGAGCCGCGCGCCAGCCTGCTGTTCTTCTGGCAGCCGCTGGAACGCCAGGTCCGCATCGAGGGCGTGGTCGAAAAGGTGGCGGCCGAAGAGTCGGACGCCTACTATCACAGCCGCCCGGCCGGATCGCGCATCGGCGCCTGGGCTTCGCGCCAGAGCCAGCCCATCACCCGTGAAGAGCTGGAAGCCCGCGAAAAGGAATTCCGCGAGCGTTTCGGCGAACAGCCGCCGCGTCCGCCGCACTGGGGCGGCTACCGCCTCAAGCCCACGGCCTTTGAATTCTGGCAGGGCCGCCCGTCCCGCCTGCACGACCGCCTGCGCTACGTGGCGGACGGGGCGGGCTGGAAGATCGAACGCCTGTCTCCCTGATACGGGGCGCCCCGACGCGGGGCGTCCATCCGCCGGGCGCCTCCTGCGCCCGACCGAACTGTCTATTGCATGTCCGCCTCCTCCCCTGATTTCGACTCCGTCTTTTTTCGCACCGCCTTGGGCCGATACGCCACCGGCGTGACGGTCGTGACGACCACCGGCCTGGACGGCGCCCCCATCGGCCTGACCGTCAGCTCGTTCAACTCGGTCTCGCTGAATCCGCCGCTGGTGTTGTGGAGCCTGTCGCTGGGCTCGTCGTCGCTGGACGCCTTCGAACAGTGCGAACGCTACGTCGTGAACGTATTGAGCGCCGACCAGATCGCGCTGGCGCGCCGCTTCGCGACGGGCAAGACGCGGGACCGTTATGCCGGGCTGCAGGTGCATCATGCCCCGGGCGGCACGCCGATGCTGGACGGCCATTGCGCGGCCTGGTTCGAATGCCGCAACCGCAGCCGCTACGTCGAGGGAGATCACGTCATCATGGTCGGAGAAGTCGAACGTTGCGGACATAGCGGCGAACCGCCGCTGGTCTTTCACGCCGGCGGGTTCGATCTGACGCCGGCCGGCACCCGCGCCGAAAAGGCCAAGCCATGAGCGCCGACGTCGATTGCGTCGTCATCGGCGCCGGCGTCGTCGGCCTGGCCATCGCCCGCGCGCTGGCCCAATCGGGCCGCGAAGTCCTGGTGGCCGAAGCCACCGAGGCCATCGGCACCGGCACCAGCTCGCGCAACTCCGAAGTCATCCACGCCGGCATCTACTACCCCGCCGGCAGCCTGAAGGCGCGCCTGTGCGTGCGCGGCAAGCATCTGCTGTACGCGTACTGCGCCGAACGCGGCGTGCCGCACAGCCGGCTGGGCAAACTCATCGTGGCCACCAGCCCCGAGCAGGCCACCCAGCTAGAAGGCATTGCCCAGCGCGCCCGCGCCAACGGCGTGGACGACCTGCAATTCATTTCGGGCGAAGAAGCCATGCGCCTGGAGCCCGCGCTGCAGTGCACCGCCGCGCTGGTGTCGCCGTCGACCGGCATCGTCGACAGCCACGCGTTGATGCTGTCGTTCCAGGGCGACGCTGAGAACGCAGGCGCCCAGTGCGTCTTCCATACGCCGCTCGCGTCGGGCCGCGTCCGGCCGGAAGGCGGCTTCGAGCTGCAATTCGGCGGCGACGACGCCATGAGCCTGACCTGCAACGTCCTGATCAATTCGGCCGGCCTGCAGGCGCCCGCGCTGGCGCGCCGCATCGAGGGCGTGCCGGCGGACAGCATTCCCGCCGATTACCTGTGCAAGGGCAGCTATTTCACGCTGTCCGGCCGCGCGCCGTTCTCGCGCCTGATCTACCCGGTGCCGCAGCATGCCGGGTTGGGCGTGCACCTGACGCTGGACATGGGCGGCCAAGCCAAGTTCGGCCCCGACACCGAATGGGTGGACACCGAGGACTACACCCTCGATCCCTCCCGCGCCGATGTGTTCTACGAAGCCGTGCGCAGCTATTGGCCCGCCCTGCCCGACGGCGCGCTGGCGCCCGGCTACACGGGCATCCGCCCCAAGATCTCCGGTCCGCACGAACCGGCCGCGGACTTCGTCATCGCGGGGCCCGCCGTTCACGGCGTGCCCGGACTGGTGAACCTGTTCGGCATCGAATCCCCCGGGCTGACCTCCAGCCTGGCCCTGGCGGAAGAAACCCTGGCGCGCCTGTCCGCCTGACCCCGCCCGCTTCCTTTTTTCTTATTCAGCCATTCCTGCCATGCAGCACAACGACTACATCCTGACCCTGTCCTGCCCCGACCGCACCGGCATCGTCTACCGCGTCAGCGGCCTGTTGTTCGAACTGGGTTGCAACATCCTGGATTCGCAGCAGTTCGGCGACGAAGAGACGGGCCGCTTCTTCCTGCGCGTGCACTTCGACCTGCCGGTCAGCGCGTCCGCCGACGACCTGCGCGCCCGCCTGGACGCGATGTCCGCCGACTACGGCATGGAGCTCAAGCTGCACGACGCGCGCCGCAAGGAGCGCCTGCTCATCATGGTCAGCAAGCAGGGCCACTGCCTGAACGACCTGCTGTTCCGCGTACACAGCGGCCATCTGCATGCCGAGGTGGCGGCCATCGTCTCGAACCACAACGACTACGCCAGCCTGGCGGCAACCTACAACATTCCGTTCCACTACCTGCCGGTCACGCCCGACACCAAGCTGGAACAGGAAAAGCAGGTGCTCAAGATCGTCGACGAGGCGAACATCGACCTGGTCGTGCTGGCCCGTTACATGCAGATCCTGTCGGCCGACATGTGCCGCGCCCTGACCGGCCGCGCGATCAACATTCACCACAGCTTCCTGCCCAGCTTCAAGGGCGCGCGCCCTTACCACCAGGCGCATGCGCGCGGCGTGAAGATCATCGGCGCCACGGCGCACTACGTGACGTCGGACCTGGACGAAGGCCCGATCATCGACCAGGACATCGAACGCGTCGACCACACGATGACGGCGCAGGACCTGACCCAGGTGGGCAGCGACATCGAATCCCTGGTGCTCTCGCGCGCTGTGCGCAGCCACGTCGAACACCGCATCCTCCTGAACCGCAACAAGACCGTCGTGTTCCGCTGATCCTCAGGCTCTTGCAGGGGCGGGTTGCAACGGCGCAAACGCCTGCGCCACCAGCGCCACCGCGCGCTCCTGCAACGGCGAGCGCGCCGCATCCGGCCAGATCACCTGGCTGATCGAGCGCGCCTCGTGCTCGAACGCGATGAACCGCGTGCCCGCCAGCCCGCTGCGCGACAGGCAGGCCGGCACGATCGACACCCCCAGGCCCTGCGACACCAGCGAGGCCACGCTCAGCCAGTGGCGCACCTCGTGCCGGATCGCCGGCATGAAGCCGGCCGACACGCACATGGCCAATACCGTCTCGTAATAGCTGGGCGACGCCGCGCGCGCGAAGAAAACGAAGTCGTCCCGCGCCAGTTCCGTCAGCCGCAGGGTCTGGCGATCTGCCAGCGGATGCGCATCGGGCAGGCACACCACGAAGGGCTCGGCCATCAGGTCGCGCGCCTGCACGCCTTCCGGCACCGGGTTGGCGTGGATGAAGCCCAGGTCCTGCTCGCCGCGCCGCACCGCCTCGATCTGGTCGTTCGAGTTCAGTTCGGTCAGCACGTGTTCGACGTCGGGCAGTTCCTTGCGCATGACGTTCAAGAGCGCGGGCAGTCCGCGATACAGCATGGACCCCACGAAGCCGATGCGCAGCCGGCCGCGCAGGCCCGCATCCACCTGGCGCACCAGCGTGCGGACCTCCTCGGCCTGGCGCAGCAGGATCACCGCTTCGTGGTACAGCGCCTGGCCGGCGTCGGTCAGCTCGACGTGCCGGCTGGTGCGGGCCAGCAGGCGCGCGCCGATGTTCTCTTCCAGTTGGCGGATCGCGTAGCTGAGCGGCGGCTGCGAAATATGCAGGCGCGCCGCCGCCCGGCTGAAATGGCGCTCTTCGGCCACGGCGATGAAGTAGCGCAGCAGACGCGGTTCGAGATCCATGCGTCCCTCCTTTGGGCATATCTATATTTATTTTGGATTGATCTACATCAAAACAGTATTTGAGTAGATGGATCAACCCCCGCAACATAGGGCATCTCCCGTCCCGACCCGGATGCCGCCATGGATACCCCTGTCTTGCCTGTTGCCGCCACCGCCACGCCCGTACCGGACTCCCGGGGGCTGAATCTGTTCGATGCCGACCCCTACGCCGAGGCGCTGAGCCGGCGCTACCTGCCCGCCGAGCTGCATGCGCACCTGCTGCCGCATCTGAGCCGGCTGGGCGAACTGGCCGGCGGCGTCATGGACGAACTGGCGTCGGTCGCCGACAAGCACCCGCCCACGCTATCGGTGCGCAGCCGCGCCGGCACGGACGAATCGCGCATCGACAAGCATCCCGCCTACGTCGAACTTGAACGCCTGGCCTACAGCGAATTCGGTCTGGCGGCGCTGTCCCACCGGGGCGGCGTGCTGGGTTGGCCCGAGCCCATGCCCGCCGCGGCCAAGTACGCGCTCAGCCATCTTTTCGTGCAGGCCGAATTCGGCTTGTGCTGCCCCGTCAGCATGACCGACTCGCTGGCGCGCACCCTGCGCAAGTTCGGCGATCCCGCGCTGGTCGAGCGCGTGTTGCCGCAGGTGACTTCGCAGGATTTCGACACGCTGCGCCAAGGCGCCATGTTCATGACCGAACAGGGCGCGGGCTCGGACGTCAGCGCCACCGAGGTCACGGCCCAGCCGCAGGATGACGGCACCTGGCGCATCCACGGCGACAAGTGGTTCTGCTCGAACCCTGACGCCGGTTTCGCAATGGTGCTGGCACGCAGCGAACCGGACGCGGGCCTGAAGGGCGTGTCGCTCTTTCTGCTGCCGCGCGACCTGGCCGACGGCACGCACAACCACTACCGCATCCTGCGCCTGAAGGACAAGCTGGGCACGCGTTCCATGGCCAGCGGCGAAATCCGCCTGGAGGGCGCCGTCGCCTGGCTGGTCGGTGAACGCGGCCGCGGCTTCAAGCACATGGCCGACATGATCAACAACTCGCGCCTGTCCAACGGCATGCGCGCCGCGGGCCTGATGCGCCGCGCGGTCACCGAGGCCATCTACGTGTCGCAGCACCGCCGCGCGTTCGGCAAGCGCCTGATCGACATGCCGCTCATGCAGCGCCAGCTGGTCAAGATGACCGTGTGGGCGGAACAGGCGCGCAGCGTCATGTTCCAGACGGCGCGTGCGCTGGCCGACGCCGATCAAGGCGCGGCAGACCCCGCGCTGGCCCGGATCCTGACGCCGCTGATCAAGTTCCGCGCGTGCCGCGACGCGCGCAAGGTCACGGGCGACGCGATGGAAGTGCGCGGCGGCTGCGGCTACATCGAGGAATGGACCGAGCCGCGCCTGGTGCGCGACGCGCATCTGGGCTCGATCTGGGAAGGCACCAGCAACATCGTCGCGCTGGACGTGCTGCGCGCCATCAAGAAAGAAAACTCCCTTCCGGCGCTGCGCAGCCACATCGACCGCCTGCTGGCGGACGGCGCGCCCTGCCCGCCCGAACTGGCCGGCATGCAGGCCAGCGCCCTGGAAAAGACCTATGCGCTGGCGGAACACGCCGCGCAGGGCGACCATGCGCAGCTGGCCCGCCAGGCCGCGTCGCTGCTTTATCACGCCGTATCCATGGCCGCGCTGCGGTGGGAAGCCACCGGCGCGGGATTGGAAACCCGTGCCCGGCTGGCCGACCAGGTGCTGCTGCACCGCCTGGCGCCGCGCGACCCCTACGCCATCCCGCCTGACGAAAGCGCGGCCTGCCAGGCCATCCTGCACTACGCGCTGTAGCCCCTGTCAGGGCTTTCGCTGTAACCCGACGCCGGCGGCACAGCCGGCGCGTCATCCACTGGAGACACGCATGAAACGCTATTTTGCCCCCCTGTTCCTGGCGGCCGCCGCCATCGCCGCCACGCCCGTCGTGGCAGCCGACGCCTTCCCCACGGCCCGCCCGGTCACGCTGGTGGTGCCCTTTCCGCCGGGCGGCCCCACCGACGCGCTGGCGCGCCGCCTGGCCGAAAAGCTGCGCGAGCCGCTCATGCAGAACGTCATCGTCGAGAACCGCAGCGGCGCGGGCGGCAACATCGGCTCCGAATATGTCGCCTCGGCCAAGCCCGACGGCTACACCATCCTGTTCGGCACGTCCGGCCCGCTGGCCATCAACGTCAGCCTGTACAAGAAGCAGAACTACAACCCCGAGACCAGCTTCGCGCCCATCATCCGCATCGGCCACCTGCCCAACATCCTGGTGGTGAACCCGTCGGTGCCCGCCAACAACCTGCAGGAACTGATCGCGTACGCCCAGAAGAACCCGGACAAGCTGAGCTACGCCTCGTCCGGCAATGGCGCGTCGTCGCACCTGGCCGGCATCCTGTTCAACCGCATGGCCGGCACCAAGATCATGCACATCCCGTACAAGGGCACCGGCCCCGCGCTGAACGACCTGCTGGGCGGACAGGTGTCGATGTCGTTCACCGACATCCTGACTGCGCTGCCCTACATCAAGGCGGGCAAGCTGCGCCCCATCGGGCTGGCCAGCGCCCAGCGTTCCGATGCGCTGCCCGACCTGCCCACGCTGTCCGAACAGGGCCTGAAAGGCTATGACGTCAGCGTCTTCTTCGGCATCGTCGCCCCCAAGGACACGCCCGCCGATGTGGTGAACACGCTGAACCAGGCCTTCAAGACCGCCCTCGCCGATCCCACGATCGCGCAGACGCTACGCACGCAGGGCATCGTCGAGGCGCAGGACAAGACGCCGCAGGGCCTGTCCAGCTTCATCACCACCGAAGTCCCCAAGTGGCGCGAACTGATCCAGAGCGCCAACGTTTCCATCGACTGACGCGAAGCATAGCCATGGCCCAAACCCTACCCAATGCCGGCGCCCTCGCGGGCTGCAAGGTGATCGATCTGTCGCGCGTGCTGGGCGGCCCGTACTGCACCCAGATCCTGGCCGACCACGGCGCCGACGTGCTGAAGATCGAGCCGCCCGGCGGCGACGAGACGCGCGGCTGGGGCCCGCCCTTCCTGGGCGAGACCGCCTCGTATTTCGTCGGCGTGAACCGCAACAAGGACGGCATGACGCTGGACCTGTCGCAGCCCGCCGGACAGGAACTGCTGCGCCACCTGCTGGCCGACGCCGACGTGCTGGTCGAGAACTTCAAGCCCGGCACGCTGGAAAAGTGGGGCCTGGGCTACGACGACCTGAAGCAGGCCTTTCCCGCGCTCATCCATTGCCGCGTCAGCGGCTTCGGCTCGGATGGCCCGCTGGGCGGCCTGCCGGGTTACGACGCCTGCGCGCAGGCCATGTGCGGCCTGATGAGCGTGAACGGCGAGGCGGACGGCGAGGCAACCCGGGTGGGGCTGCCTGTCGTGGACATGGTGACGGGCCTGAACGCGGCGGTAGCCATCCTGCTGGCCCTCAACGAGCGCACGCGCAGCGGGCTGGGACAATTCCTGGACATCACGCTGTACGACTGTGCGCTGTCGCTGCTGCACCCGCATGCGCCGAACTACTTCTACAGCGGCAAGGTGCCGCAGCGCAGCGGCAACGCGCACCCCAACATCGCCCCCTACGAAACGCTGCCCACCGCAAGCGGCCCGATCTTCCTGGCCGTCGGCAACAACCGCCAATTTGCAATGCTGGCCCGGACGCTGGACGCCCCCGCGCTGTCCGACGACCCGCGCTACGCCACCAACGCGGACCGCCTGCGCAACCGCCCGGCACTGCGCGATGACCTTGCCGCCCTGCTGGCCCGCCATGAGGCGGCCACGCTAGCGGACCAGCTGCTGCGCGCGGGCGTGCCCACCGCCGCCGTGCAGACGGTGGACCAGGCGCTCGCGCATCCGCACACCCGGCATCGCGGCATGGTGCTGGAACAAGGCGATTACAAGGGCGTGGGCTCGCCCATCAAGCTGTCGCGCACGCCCGCCACGCTGCGCAAGCTGCCGCCAGACCTGGCGCCGCCATCTGGACAGGGCTGATCCCGCATCGATGAACCGCCCGGCGCCCGCCGGGCTTTTTTTTCCCAAGCGAGCCGCCGCCCCACGCGCAACAACTTAGACATTTGGTTTCAGCACGCCGCCCGATTGCCGCCTTAGACTTTTTTCCGCATCTCGCGTTGCTCCCCGCACGCTTTTCCCGAGCCACATAAGAGGAAATAAAAGACTATGGCCACGAACGACTCACAAGACCACGGCCAGCTGAAACGGGTGATGGGCCCGAAACTGCTGCTGCTATTCATTGTTGGCGACATCCTGGGCACCGGCGTGTATGCGCTGACCGGGCAGGTGGCCGCCGAAGTCGGCGGTGCGGCCTGGCTGCCGTTCCTGGTGGCCTTCGGGGTGGCCCTGCTGACCGCGCTTTCCTACCTTGAACTGGTCACCAAGTACCCCCGCGCCGCCGGCGCCGCGCTCTACGTCCACAAGGCGTTCGGCGTGCACTTCCTGACGTTCATCGTCTGCTTTACCGTCATGTGTTCCGGCCTGACGTCGGCCGCCACCGCCTCGCAGGCCTTCGCCGCCAACCTGTTCGCCGCGATGGGCATCGAGGCCGAAAAGCACTGGATCACCCTTGGCGCGCTGGGCTTCATGACGCTGGTCATGCTGGTCAATTTTCGTGGCGCGACTGAAAGCGTGCGCGCCAACGTCGTGCTCACGCTGATCGAGCTGTCGGGCCTGCTGATGGTCATCCTGCTGGGCTTTTACGCCATCTCCGACGGCCAGGCGGATTTCTCGCGCGTCGTCGCGTTCGATACGCCCGAGGACAAGAGCGTGTTCCTGGCGGTGACCTCGGCCACCGCGCTCGCCTTCTTCGCCATGGTCGGCTTCGAGGACTCGGTCAACATGGCCGAGGAAACGCACGATCCCAGCCGCATCTTCCCGAAGGTCATGCTGACCGGCCTGGGCATCACGGCGCTCATCTATGTGCTGGTGTCCATCTGCGCCGTTGCGCTGGTGCCGGTGGGCGAACTGGCCAAGAGCAGCACGCCGCTGGTGCTGGTGGTCAAGCGCGCCGCGCCGGATCTGCCCGTGGAATACATCATGCCGATCATCTCGATGTTCGCCGTGGCGAACTCGGCGCTCATCAACATGATGATGGCCAGCCGCCTGCTGTACGGCATGTCGCGCCAGGGTGTGCTGCCGTCCTTCCTGGCGCACGTGCACCGCAAGAACCAGACGCCGTGGACGGCCATCCTGTTCACGACGGCGCTGGCCTTCGGCCTCATCATCCTGGTCTCGCTGACCGACTCGCAGGCGATCCGCGCGCTGGGCGGCACCACCGCGCTGTTGCTGCTGGGCGTGTTCGCCTTCGTGAACGTCGCGGTGCTGGTCCTGCGGCGCGACAAGGTGGCGCATCGCCACTTCTCCATCAACCGCCTCGTCCCGTGGGTGGGCGCCGCGGCCTGCCTGTTCCTGGTCACCCCGCTGACCGGCCGTGACGTGATCCAGTACCAGGTGGCCGGCTGGCTGCTGCTGCTGGGCGTGGTGATGTGGTTCGTGACCTGGCTGGCGCGGCGCCGCGAGTCCAGGATGGAACTGGACCCGTCGTCGCTGGAGTGATGCCGCAAGGGCCGCAGGCGCCCGGACCGTTGGCGCGCGGCTACGCGGCGCCGGTCGGGGCGCGCGTCAGCCGCCCACCGCAAGCCCTTCGCGGCGCGGATCCGCGCCGCCTTCCATCCCCTTGGCGTCAATGACGATGCCGTGGATGCCGCTGGGAAACTCGGTGATCCGCACCGGGTGACCCATGCGCTCCAGCGCCGGCGCCAGCGCTTCCAGCGCCGTGCCCTTCTCCAGTTCGGTTTCCTTGTTGCGGCTGCCCATGTTGGGCAGGTCGATCGCCGACTGGATGTCCAGATTCCAGTCCAGCACGCCCACCAGCGTCTTGGCGACGTAGTTGATGATGGCGCTGCCGCCCGGCGAGCCCACCAGCAGGTAAGGCTTGCCCTCCTTGAGCACCATCATCGGCGCCATCGAGCTGCGCGGCCGCTTGCCCGGTTCGATGCGATTGGCCACGAGCCGGCCTTCGGGGTCCTTGAACGACGACGAAAAATCGGTCATCTCGTTGTTGAGCAGAAAGCCCCGGACGAAGATCTTGCTGCCGAATTCGCTTTCGATCGTGGTCGTCATGGTCAGGGCGTTGCCCTGCGCGTCGACCGCCACCAGGTGGCTGGTGGACGGCAGCTCCAGCGCGTTGTCCTTGCCCAGCGACAGCAGCTTGCCTTCGGGATCGCCGGGCAGCGCCACCTTCATGCTGCGATCCGGCTGGATCAAAGCGCCGCGCGCGCGCAGATACGCCGGGTCCAGCAAGGCGCGCACCGGCACGCGCACGAAGTCGGGGTCCGCCACATAGAAATCGCGGTCGGCAAAGGCCAGCCGGCCAGCTTCCGAGAAATAGTGCACGGCCTGTACCGTGCCGGGCGCATACCGGCTGAGCGGGAACTGCTCCAGCTCGCCCAGCATCTGCAACACGGCAATGGGCCCGCTGCTGGGCGGCCCCATCCCGCAGAGCTGATAGCCGCGGTACGCGCCGCAGACCGGATCGCGCGTCTTGGCGCGATAGTCCGCCAGATCCGTCAAGGCCAGGTCGCCGGGCTTCTCGTGGCCCTGCACCGCCGCCACGATGTCGCGCGCGATGTCGCCCTGGTAGAAGGCGTCGGCGCCCTGCGAGGCCACGGCGCGCAGGGTGCGCGCGAACGCCGGATTCTTCAGCACGTGCCCCACGGGCCACGGCGTGCCGTCCGGCGCGTAGAAGTACGCGGCGGCGGCGGCCTGTTGCGGCAGCGCCTTGTTGCCGGCCAGCAGCGCGTGCAGGCGCGGCGACACCGCAAAGCCCGATTCCGCCAGTTCGATGGCCGGCTGGAACAGATCGGCCCAGGGCAGCTTGCCCTGCGCCTTGTGCGCCAGTTCCAGCCCGCGCAAGAGGCCGGGCACGGCGACCGACATGCCGTTGTTGACGGCCTGTGCAAAGGGCAGCGGCTTGCCCTCGGCATCCAGGAAGCGGTCGGGCCGCGCCGCCGCGGGCGCGGTCTCGCGGCTGTCGTACGTGCGGATCTGTCCGTCCGCCGCCGAATACACCACCATGAAGGCGCCGCCGCCGATGCCCGACGACTGCGGCTCGACCAGATTGAGCACCAGTTGCGTGGCGATGGCCGCGTCGACCACGCTGCCCCCGCGCCGCAGCATGGCTTCGCCCGCACGGCTGGCAAGGGGGTTGGCGGACACCATCATGAAATGCGGCGCGCGCACGAGCTCGCGCTTCTGGACGCCGCTGGCGGCTTCGGGATTCAGGTCTTCCGCCGCGGGCGTTCGCGCCCAGCTGGCGGATGCGAACGGCAGGCCGGCGATGGCGGCGGCGAGCAGCAGGGCGGCGTGGCGGCGTAGGCGCATGGAAAGCTCCGGTGATCGCCGGACGTCCGGCAGGCGTCCATGATAGTCAAAGGCCCGCGCCGCTGCCCATGCGCGCCTTCCGGCTTAGAATCGCGGTTTACGGATCACCAGAGCCCCCGTTTGCGCCATGCGCCTGCGCCACATCGAGATATTCGAAGCGATCCGCCGCACCGGATCCCTGACCGAAGCCGCCGCCGCGCTGCACATTTCACAGCCCGCCGCCAGCAAGCTGCTGGCCCATGCCGAAAGCCAGCTTGGCTTCAAGCTGTTTGACCGGGTGAAGGGCCGGCTGGTCGCCACGCGCGAGGCAGAGATCCTGACGCCCGAGATCGCGCGGCTGAGCCAGGACCTGAGCAGTGTGCGCCGGCTGGCGTCCAACCTGCGCGACCGGCCCAACGGCCATCTGCGCCTGGGCTGCGCGCCCGCGCTGGGACTTGGCCTGCTGCCCGGCGTCGTGCGCGACAGCCGCGACGCGCAGCCCGGCATCACGTTCGATATCCACACGCATCACAGCGCCGAGCTGGTGCAGGGGCTGCTGACGCGCGAACTGGATCTGGCCATCACGTTCGACACCAACGACTATCCCGGCCTCACGCGCATGGGGCTGGGGCACACCGAGCTCGTGCACCTGAGCCGCCGCGCCGCGCAGGGTCCGCTGCGATTGTCGGAGCTGTCCGAAGCGAGAGGCGTAGAAGCGTCGGGCGCCGATGCGTCGGGCGCCGCAGCGTCGGGCGCCGGTGCGTCGGGTTCCCCCACGGTAGCCGATACGCTGATCGTGCTGGACGCCAGCGACGCCTCCGGGGCATTGCTGCAACTGGCGCTGGACGCCCAAGGCCTGGCGCCGCAGGTCGCCATCCAGGTGCAGACGCATTACGTGGCGTGCGCGCTGGTGGACGCGGGTTGCGGCGACGCCATCGTCGACGCCATTACCGCGCAAGCCATGCTGCGTCCCGGCATGACCCTGCGCCGCCTGGATCCCGCGCTGCGGGTGCCGATCAGCATCATGACGCGCAACCAGGATCCGCTTTCCGCCCTGCACCGCGACCTGATCGAGCGCCTGCGCGCCGCCTGCGCCGCACTCCTGGAAGGACTGGACGCGCGGGTCTGATAGCCACAAAGCACAACGGGCGCCCGAAGGCGCCCGCTGCAATGTCGATCGGGGCAGACCCGCCTGCCCCGCGAAACATCAGTCCAGCTTGATGTTTTGCTTCTTCACGACGTCCTGGGCCCAGTCGAACTGTTCCTGGATTTCCTTGGCGAACTCTTCCGGCGTGTTGCCCGACGGCGCCGAGCCTTGCTCGTCCAGCGCCTTGATGACCTTCGGGTCCTTCAGGGCGACGACGGCGGCGTCACGCAGCTTGTTCACGACTTCCATCGGCGTGCCCTTGGGCGCCAAGAGGCCATACCAGACCGGCTGGTTCAGCACCGGGTAGCCGGCTTCCTTGAAGGTCGGAACGCCCTTGACCGCGGCGATCTGCTCGGGCCAGGCGATGGCCATGGCGTTCAGCTTGCCGGCCTGGATCTGCGGCATCGACGACGGCAGGTTGTCGAACAGGATTTCGATCTGGCCGCCAACGGCATCGGCCAGCGCCGGGCCCGAACCCTTGTAGGGCACGTGCACGATGTCGGTGCCGGTGGCCATCTTGAAGGATTCGCCCATCAGGTGCAGCACGCCGCACGTGCCCGAGCTGCCGTACGAGTACTTGCCCGGATTCTTCTTCAGCTCTTCGATGAAGCCCTTGAAGTCCTTGGCGGGGAACTTGGGGTTCACGGCCACGACGTTGGCGGTGTTGGCGAAGTTGGTGACCGGCTGGAAGTCCTTGATCGGATCGTACGGCAGGTCCTTCGGACGGCAAGCGGGGTTCACGGCCATCGTGGAGACGGTGGCGATGGACAGCGTGTAGCCGTCGGCCGGCGCGCGCGCGGCTTCGGCCGCACCGATGGCGCCGCCCGCGCCGCCCTTGTTCTCAACGACCATGGGCTGGCCGAGTTCCTGGCTCATGCGCTGCGTCACGAGACGCGCAATGATGTCGGTGGAACCGCCAGGCGCGAACGGAACGATCACGCGGATGGCCTTGCTGGGGTACTTGTCTGCGGCGTGCGCGACCGAAGCGCCCAACGTGCCGGCGGCGCCGGTAGCAAGGGCGATGGCCACGGCCAGAGAGCGGACCTTATTCATAGATGTGTTTCCTCCAAGAGTGCGAGCCCGTTTGTAGACGGCCCGTTGTGTGTTGTGTCCGCCTGTAGACGGACCAGCAGATAACGGTGCGGGCGCATTGCTTGTGCGCAGCGTGTCGGCGCTGCATTTATGAGTTGCTTGTGGCACAAGCGCCCGCCAGAATGTCGGAGAATAGCAGCAAACGCTTACACCCGCATAGCGCGCCGGTCACCGCCCGGCGCTCGGCAAAAACCTCTTCTCCCATGTCTGTTGCCCTCCTGGTTTTCCCCGATTTCATGCTGGTCGCGCTGGGTTGGGCGCTACGTCACAAGCTGGGTTTCTCGCGCGAATTCTTCGCCGGAACGGAACGCCTCGTCTACTTCGTGCTGTTCCCCGCCTTGCTGTTCCAGGCGATCGTGCGCACGCCGATCACGGCGGGCAACGCGGCGCTGCTGCTGCAGGCTTCTGCCGCGGTCGTGGCCGCGGGCGTGGCGATGGCGTGGCTGGCGGGCCCGGTCCTGCGGCCCTCGTCCCTCGGGCTGGCCTCGTCGGCGCAATGCGGCTACCGCTTCAACACCTACATCGGCCTGGCCTTGTCGGCCAGTCTGGCTGGCACCCAGGGCCAGACCGTCATGGCGCTGATCGTCGGGTTTGCGGTGCCCATGGCCAACGTCGCGGCCGTATACGGGCTGGCGCGGCACAACGGCGGCAACCTGCTGCGCGAGCTGGCGCGCAATCCACTCGTGGTCTCCACGCTGCTGGGCCTGGCCTGCAATCTCGCGGGACTGCAACTGCCCGGCGCCGTCGACACCGTGCTGGCGCGGCTGGGCGCGGCGGCGATCGCGCTGGGCATCCTCTGCGTGGGGGCCAGCCTGGCATGGGAAGGCGGCAAGGGCTACGGATCGCTGATTGCCTGGATGTTGGGGGTCAAGCTCGTCGCGCTGCCCGCGGTCGCGCTGCTGGTGGCGCACCTGCTCGGCCTGCCGCCGCTGGAAGCGCGCATGCTGCTGCTCTTCGCCGCGCTGCCGACGGCCTCGGCGGCCTACGTGCTGGCGATGCGCATGGGCGGCGATGGCCGCATGGTGGCCGTGCTGATCTCGCTGGGCACCTTGTTCTCGGCCGTCACGATCCCGATGTGGCTGCTGCTGGCCGGCGGCTGATCTTTCCCCCCAAGAAAAAGGCCGCCCCGGCAAGGGCGGCCATCTCATGCGGGTGGCGCAAGCCGGTTCAAGAAGGCTTGTGCGCGTTCGTCATCGAGCCCGGCACGACCCATTCGGCAAACTGCGCTTCGGTCACATAACCCAGCGCCAGCGCCGATTCCTTCAGCGACAGGCCTTCCTTGTGCGCCTTCTTGGCGATCTGCGCGGCCTTGTCGTAGCCAATGTGCGGATTCAGCGCGGTCACCAGCATCAGCGAACGGTCCACGAGTTCGGCAATGCGCTCGTGGTTGGGCTCGATGCCCGCGGCGCAATGCTTGTCGAAGCTGGCCATGCCGTCCGTCAAAAGGCGCACCGACTGCAGGAAATTGTGGATCACCAGCGGCTTGTAGACATTCAGCTCGAAGTTGCCGCTGGCGCCGCCGATGTTGATCGCCACGTCGTTGCCCAGGACCTGCGCAGCCAGCATCGTGATGGCTTCGCACTGCGTCGGGTTGACCTTGCCCGGCATGATCGAACTGCCCGGTTCGTTCTCGGGGATGCTGATCTCGCCCAGGCCCGACCGCGGGCCGCTCGACAGCCAGCGCACGTCGTTGGCGATCTTCATGAGGCCGGCCGCCAGCGACTTCAGTGCGCCGTGGGCGAACAGCAGCGCTTCGTGCGAGGCCAGCGCCTGGAATTTGTTGGGCGCCGAGACGAACGCCGTGCCCGTGGCATGGGCCAGATCGGCCGACACTTTGGCGCTGAATTGCGGGTGCGCGTTCAGGCCCGTGCCCACCGCCGTGCCGCCGATGGCCAGCTGGTGCAGGCCCGGCAGCGTGGCGCGGATCTGCTGTTCGGCCAGATCAAGCTGCGCCACGTAGCCCGAAAGCTCCTGGCCCAGCGTCAACGGCGTGGCGTCCTGCAGGTGGGTGCGGCCGATCTTGACGATGTCGTAGAACGCGGCGCTCTTTTCCGCCAGCGTGGCGCGCAGCGCCTTCAGCGACGGCAGCAGGCGATGCTCGACCTCGACGGCCGCCGCCACGTGCATGGCGGTCGGGAACGTGTCGTTGGACGACTGCCCGCGGTTGACGTGATCGTTCGGATGCACCTTGCGCGCTTCGCCGCGCTCGCCGCCCAGGAGTTCCGAGGCGCGGTTGGCCAGCACCTCGTTCATGTTCATGTTGCTCTGCGTGCCCGACCCGGTCTGCCAGACGGACAGCGGGAATTCGTTGGGCCACTTGCCAGCGATGACTTCGTCGGCGGCGCGCATGATCGCGTCCGCGATCTGCGCGTCCAGCTCACCCAGGTCGGCATTGACCTTGGCCGCAGAACGCTTTAGCCGCGCCATCGCATTGACCAGCGGCTCCGGCATCTTTTCGGTGGAGATCGCGAAGAAATGCAGCGAGCGCTGCGTCTGGGCTCCCCACAGATGGTCTTGCGGCACCTCGATGGGGCCAAAGGTGTCTTTTTCGATGCGGGTCTTCATGGCGCGTACAACTCCGTGGCGGCGTCAGTCGCGGGCGGCGGGACGCCGTCGGTCACGACATATTGAGAATAAATATCAGTTATAGGTTAGCAGAAACCCGCATTCCTATAATTGCTCCAAACTGTGCTCCGATCCTCGTTTTTTACCACTCGCCCCGCGCCATGTCCGCCCCCCTTGCCACCCTGACTTTGCACCTGCCCGACGAAGCCGCCACCGAGGCGCTGGCGCGCCAGCTGGCGCCGATGGTCACGGGCGCCAAAACCGGCCTGCCAGGCGCGTGTATTCATCTCCAAGGTGACCTCGGCGCAGGAAAAACGGCCTTCTCCAGGGCATTGTTGCGTGAAAGCGGCATCACAGGCCGAATCAAGAGTCCAAGCTACGCCCTGCTTGAATCCTATAAACTTTCTAACTTATACTTCTATCACCTTGATTTTTATAGATTTAGTGATTCGCGCGAATGGTTGGACGCAGGATTTCGGGATTTACTGCGTGACGATGCGGTCGTTTTGATCGAATGGCCGGAGCGGGCAGAAGGCCTTTTGCCCCCACCGGACCTGCTGATCTGCCTTGCCTATGCAGGCGACGGACGTGACGCCACCCTGACCGCGTACACCGCCCGAGGACAAACATGGTTGAACGCGATTGTCCCCCCGCCCCTGACGGCGCCCTCCCCTCGGCAGGCGCCACCCGCCGACGCCTGATCAGCGTCGCCGCCACGCTGCTCGTCCTGCCGGTCGTGCCGCGGCTGGCGCAGGCCGCCACGATCCTGGCCGTACGGACCTGGCCTGCCGACGAATACACCCGCGTCACGCTGGAACTGGACAGCGAACTCAAGGCTGAACAGTTCACGCTGGAAAATCCCCACCGCCTGGTGGTCGACATCGAGGGACTGACCCTCAGCGCGGCGTTGCACGACCTGGTCTCCAAGGTCCGGCCCGACGATCCCTACATCCAGAGCCTGCGCGTTGCGCAGAACCGCCCGAATGTGGTGCGGCTGGTGTTCGATCTGAAGCAGCCCGTGGCGCCGCAGGTGTTCACGCTCAAGCCCGTTGCCGACTACCAGTACCGCCTGGTGCTGGACCTGTACCCCAAGATTGCCCAGGATCCGCTGATCGCGATCCTGAACAAGTCCAGCGGTCCCGATGTGGACGATCCGCTGGCGCGCATCCTGGAAGACATCCAGCGCAACCCGGTGACCCGCGCGGATCCGCCCGAGCCTCCCCGCGTGCGCGGCCAGCAGCCGGCGCCCGCCCTGCCGACCCCGCCCAAGCCCCCTGCCACCGCCAGCCGCGGCAAGCCGCGCATGCTGACCATCGCGCTGGACCCCGGCCACGGCGGCGAAGACCCGGGCGCCATCGGCAAATCCGGTCTGCGCGAAAAAGACGTGGTGCTGCGCATTGCGCGGCGCCTGAAGTCGCTGATCGACAGCCAGCCGTACATGCGTGCTTATCTGACGCGGGACGACGATTACTTCGTGCCGCTGCACGTACGCGTGCAGAAGGCGCGCCGTGTGCATGCGGACCTGTTCATCTCCATCCACGCGGACGCCTGGGTCAAGCCCTCCGCCAACGGCTCGTCGGTCTTCGCGCTGTCCCAGCGCGGCGCCACCAGCGCGCAGGCCCGGTGGATGGCCGACAAGGAAAACGCGGCCGACCTGATCGGCGGCGTCAACCTGGGCAGCCACGACCGCCAGGTCGCGAAGGTGCTGCTGGACCTGTCCACCACGGCCCAGATCAACGACTCGCTCAAGGTGGGCAACGCCTTCCTGGACGAGATCAAGAAGATCAACCGCCTGCACAAGAACAGCGTCGAACAGGCCGGCTTTGCCGTGCTGAAGGCGCCGGACATTCCGTCGGTGCTGGTCGAGACCGCCTTCATCAGCAATCCCCAGGAAGAAGCCCTGCTGCGCAGCGCAGGGCACCAGGACAAGCTGGCGCAGGCCATGATGACCGGCATCCAGCGCTACTTCACGGCCAACCCGCCGCTGGCGCGCCTGGGCGACGTGAGCTAGGTTTTACGCGCGTGCCCGGGCCCTTTGGCCAGGCCCATGAAAAAAGGCTATGCACCCTTTGGCGCATAGCCTTTTTGTTTGGGCGCCGCGCGCCGCCCTAGTGCGCCCGGCGCGCGCGCACCAGTTTGACCAGGCCGGCCCCCACGACCGGCACGACGGCCGCCGCCAGGCCCACCAGGACGATGGTGTTCAGGTGATCGCGGATGATCGGGATATTGCCGAAGAAGTAGCCCGCCGCGACCAGGCTGATCACCCACAGCAGCGCGCCCATGATGTTGAACATCTGGAAGCGCGCCATCGACATCTCGGCCACGCCCGCCACGAAGGGCGCAAAGGTGCGCACCACCGGGATGAAGCGCGACATGACGATCGTCTTGCCGCCGTGCTTTTCATAGAAGGCATGCGTGCGCATCAGCGCGCCGCGGTCCAGGAAGCGCAGGTTCATCGAGAACACCCGCGGTCCGATGTAGCGGCCGATCGCGTAGTTCAGCGAGTTGCCGGTCACGGCCGCCACGATGAGCAGCACCGACATCAGGATGGGGTCGATATGGCCCGTGGCGCCAAAGGCGCCGGCGATGAACAAGAGCGAGTCGCCCGGCAGGAAAGGCAGCACGACCAGTCCCGTCTCGGCAAAGACGATGAGAAACAGCACCAGGTACACCCACACGCCGTATTGCTCGACCCAGAGACCCAGCGTCTGGTCGATGTGGAGCACCATATTGAAAAACTCGAGCATTGAAGCGGCCCTGATATCCGATGTGAATTTGTCAGCGACTATAGCCCACTGGAGCATGACGCTAAAATCGTCCGCACTGCTACATAAGATCTGGGCCTCATGACCGAACGTCGTTCCATCCTTGCGCTTCCTGACCTGCTGATCAGCCAGATCGCCGCTGGCGAGGTCATCGAGCGCCCCGCGTCCGTGCTCAAGGAAATCCTTGAAAACGCGATCGACGCAGGCGGGCGCGCCATCGAGGTCCGTCTCGAAGGCGGCGGCATCCGGCGTATTGCGGTGACGGATGACGGCGGCGGCATCCCGCCCGAGGAACTGCCGCTGGCGCTGGCCCGCCACGCCACCAGCAAGATCCGCTCGCTGAACGAGCTGGAATCCGTGGCATCCATGGGGTTTCGCGGCGAGGCCCTGGCCTCGATTGCGTCCGTGGCCCAGGTGTCCATCATTTCGCGCACCCGCGACGGCGACCATGCCTGGCAGATCGACGCGGGCAGCATGCAGGTCAGCCCCGCCTCCGGCCCGCCCGGCACCACCGTCGACGTGCGCCAGCTGTTCGACGCGGTGCCCGCGCGCCGCAAGTTCCTGCGCTCCGAAGCCACCGAATTCGGCCATTGCGTCGACGCCATGGAGCGCATCGCGCTGGCGCATCCGCAGATTGCCTTCCGCCTGTTCCACCACGACCGCGCGCAGCGTCAGTGGCTGCCGGCCGAACCGCCGCAGCGCATCCGCGACGTGCTGGGCGCCGAATTCGCCGAGCACGGCCTGCTGCTGTCGCATTCGGTCGGCACGGTCAGCCTGGCCGGCATGATTACCCGGCCGACCGCCGCCCGCGCCCGCGCCGACCGTCAGTACCTCTACGTGAACGGCCGCTACGTGCGGGACCGCACCGTCAGCCACGCGCTGCGCGCGGCCTACGCCGACGTGCTGCACGGCGACCGCCAGCCTGCTTATGTGCTGTTCCTGGACATCGATCCGGCCGCCGTGGACGTGAACGTTCACCCGGCCAAGCACGAAGTGCGTTTCCGCGACAGCGGCGCCGTGCACCGCTTTGTTTCGCACGCGGTCAGCCAGACGCTGGCGCAGACCGGCGGCTCGTCGGCCGTGGCGCCCGCGGCACAGGCCGATGACGGCGGATTCGAAACCGTCGCGCGACCGGCGGGCGACGCCGCCTCCTCCGACGCCGCCGCCCCCGCCTACCGCCCTGCGATGCCGGCCCCGGCCGAATCGCCGCGCCCGGGCTATGGGGGCATGAATGGCGGCACCGCAGGCAGCACAGCGGGCAGCACAGCGGGCGGCGCGCATGCAGGTGCGCATCCCGGCTCGGGCAACGGCGCCGCCTATGGCCTGCTCCCGTCGCCTGCCCCGCAGCGTCCGCATACCCAGGTGCCCTTCCGCCTGCACGCCGAACCGGCCGGCATTCCCGCCGCCGACTGGCAATCGCTCTACCGCCCGCTGACCGACGACACCGCCGCCCGGGCCGCGCCCCTGCGTGAACCGGCGCCCGCCGCGCTGGCCGCCGACGAAGAACACCCGCTGGGCATGGCGGTGGCGCAGCTGCACGGCGTGTACATCCTGGCGCAGAACCGCCGAGGCATGGTGCTGGTCGACATGCA
The DNA here is from genome assembly GCF_006715415.1 of Achromobacter sp. SLBN-14. Taxonomy (NCBI): domain Bacteria; kingdom Pseudomonadati; phylum Pseudomonadota; class Betaproteobacteria; order Burkholderiales; family Alcaligenaceae; genus Achromobacter; species Achromobacter sp. SLBN-14. Next base: position 1,405,108 of record NZ_VFNE01000001.1, read on the forward strand.
CGCCGCCCACGAGCGCGTGGTGTACGAACAGCTCAAGCAGGCCCTGGACGCGCGCAGCCTGCCGCGCCAGGACCTGCTGGTGCCCGTGGTGTTCCACGCCCAGGAAAAGGACGTGGCGCTGGTCGAGGAATTCGAGGAACAGTTGAACGACCTGGGCTTTGAGATGCGTCCTTCCGGCCCCACCTCGATCGCGGTCCGATCGGTGCCGGCCATCCTGGCCCGCGGGGACATCGAAACCCTGGCCCGCGCCGTGTTGCGCGATCTGGGCGCGGTGGGCGTCTCGCGCCTGTTGACCGAACAGCGCAACGAACTGCTCTCGACCATGGCCTGCCACGGCTCCGTGCGCGCCAACCGCAAGCTCACCCTCGAAGAGATGAACGGCCTGCTGCGCCAGATGGAATCCACGGAACGGGCCGACCAGTGCAATCACGGCCGTCCCACCTGGGTGCAATGGTCCATGTCCGACCTGGACAAGCTCTTCCTGCGTGGGCAATAGCTTGCCGGCGTCCCTCTCCCCCGTTTTGCCCCCGGTCATCTGCCTGGCCGGCCCCACCGCGGCCGGCAAGAGCGCCTCGACGCTGGCCCTGGCCGAACGCTGGCCGCTCGAGATCGTCAACGTGGACTCGGCCACGATCTACCGCGGCATGGATATCGGCACCGCCAAGCCCTCTCTTGAAGAACAGGCCCGCGTTCCGCAGCACCTGCTCGACATCCTGGACCCGGCGCAGTCGTATTCGGCCGCGGAATTCCGCGCCGACGCGCTGCGCCTGATCGCCGACATTCGCGCGCGCGGCCGCATCCCGCTGCTGGCGGGCGGCACGATGATGTACTACAAGGCGCTGCGCGATGGCCTGGACGACCTGCCGCAGGCCGATCCCGCGCTGCGCGCCGAACTGGAAGCGCGCGCCGCCCGGCTGGGCTGGCCCGCGCTGCACGCCGAGCTGGCGAAGCTGGACCCCGTCACGGCCGCGCGCCTGGCGCCTAACGACAGCCAGCGCATCCAGCGCGCACTCGAAATCTGTCAGCTTTCCGGCCAACCGATGTCGGCTCTGCTGCAACGCGCCCAGCGCAAGCCGGACGATGACGCCAACCGTTACCTGACGATCAGCCTGGAGCCCTCGGACCGCGCCGCCCTTCACGCCCGCATCGAGCAGCGCTTTGACGCCATGCTGCGCCAGGGCCTGCTGGACGAGGTGCGCGGCCTGCACGCCCGCGCCGACCTGCACCCGGGCCTGCCCTCCGTGCGCTGCGTGGGGTACCGCCAGATGTGGGCGCACCTGGACGGCCAGATCGACCTGGACACCGCCCGCGAACAGGGCATCGCGGCGACGCGGCAACTGGCCAAGCGCCAGATCACCTGGCTGCGCGCGCAGCCCGATCGCGTCATTGTCGACTGCCTGGCGGCCGACGCCGTGGCGCAGACCATCGACGCCGTGGCGCTGGCGCTGGCGGACTGACGGGCTGTATTCAAAGGTGTCTGACACCCCAACGAGACCGACTTCATCCTGCGATGCCGTCTCAGGGGGTGTCAGACACCTTTGAATGAGCCGCCCAGACGCCCGCCCGTGGCATCAAACGCCGCGCCAAAAAAAAATGACCGCCATCACGGCGGTCATCTTCATTGCAGCGCGATCGCCGCGGCGTCACACCACGAAGGTCTGCGCCATGCCGGCTTCCTGGGGCACGATCTCGCCCAGCTTGCTGACGGTCTCGCCCTGCTCGCGCAGCGTGGCGGCAATGGCGTCGGCCTGGGCCGGATCCACCACCAGCACCATGCCGATGCCGCAGTTGAAGACGCGGTACATCTCGGTGTCCTCGACGCCGCCTTGCTCTTGCAGCCACTGGAACAGCTTGGGCATTTCCCAGGCGTCGCGGTGCAGCTTGGCAGCCAGGCCGTCCTGCAGGATGCGCGGCACGTTGTCCAGCAGGCCGCCGCCGGTGATGTGGGCCAGGCCCTTGATGTCGGTGCCGTGCTTGGCCAGGGCGGCCAGCGCCTGCTTCACGTAGATGCGGGTCGGGGCCATGACCACGTCGACCATTTTCTGGCCGTGGAAATCGTCGTCGGGCTTGGCGCCCGCGCGTTCCAGGATCTTGCGCAGCAGCGAGTAGCCGTTCGAGTGCGCGCCGCTGGAAGCCAGGCCCAGCACCACGTCGCCCGCCTTGATGGACTTGCCGTCGATGATCTTGGACTTTTCCACCGCGCCCACCGCGAAACCGGCCAGGTCGTATTCGCCGTCCGGGTACATGCCCGGCATTTCGGCGGTCTCGCCGCCGATCAGCGCGCAACCCGACAATTCGCAGCCCTTGGCAATGCCGCCCACCACTGCCGCCGCCGTGTCCACCGACAACTTGCCGCAACCGAAGTAATCCAGGAAGAACAGGGGTTCGGCGCCCTGCACCAGGATGTCGTTGACGCTCATGGCGACCAGGTCGATGCCCACCGTGTCGTGGCGGTTCCAGTCGAACGCCAGGCGCAGCTTGGTGCCCACGCCGTCCGTGCCGGACACCAGCACGGGCTCCTTGTAGGTCTTGGGCACTTCGAACAGGCCGCCAAAGCCGCCGATACCGGCCAGCACCCCGGGGCGCATCGTGCGCGCGGCAAGGGGTTTGATTCGGTCGACCAGGGCGTCGCCTGCGTCGATGTCGACACCGGCGTCGCGGTAGGTCAGGGGGGCTTTAGGTTGGTTCGTCATGAGAAATGCCGTGGGGTATGTAACAATTGCTGGGATTTTGGTGGAACGCCCTGCATTTTACGATGACCCGGCCGCGGACAGGCGCTAAAGGGCGCAAACCCCCGCCAGGCCAAGCGTTCGGACGCGACACCATCGCCTCAGGTGGTTTAAAGTGTAGGGTTGGCCGGTATTGATTTTGCCAGTTTCTACATGGCCCTTGTATCACCGATTTTTCTTGGCTTTTTGCGGCGGCCCGGCCTTGACCTTCCGGCGCCCCCGAAAACGCCTGATTGCTAACTCTCATGAACCGCCAGCTGCTGCTCGACGTTCTCCCCGCGCCAGCGCCATCGCTGAACAACTACATCGCCGGCCCCAACGGAGAAGCGGTGGCTGCCGTGCGTGCGCTCAAGCCCGGACGTGCCCTGTATATCTGGGGCGCCGCCGGCTGCGGCCGCACCCATCTGCTGCGCGCCCTGACCGCGCGCCCGGACGCCGTCTACATCGACCCGGCCAACGGCGAAAACATGCTGCGCCGCCTGGCCGAAGCCGATTCCAAATCGCCGATGCCCCACTTTGTGGCCGTCGACGACGTGCACCGCATGGACGACAGCCGCCAGGCCGCCCTGTTTGCGCTGTACAACCGCTGGCGCGAATCGGCCGCCACGCAGCGGGCCTTTGCGCTTGCGCTGGCCGGCGACCGCGCGCCGCTGTCGATGCCGCTGCGCGAAGATCTGCGCACGCGCCTGGGCTGGGACCTGGTGTTCCGGCTGGATCCGCTGTCCGACGCCGACAAGCTGGCCGCGCTGTCGGCGCAGGCCGCCGAACGCGGGCTGCACCTGGCGCCCGAAATCATCAACTGGATGCTCACGCACCACGAGCGCGACATCCGCAAGCTTGCGGCGTTGCTGGACGCGCTGGATCGTTATTCCCTGGCCACCGGCCGCCCCATCACCCTCCCCCTGCTGCGCGCCATGCTCGCAGATCCTGATTCACAACGCACATGACCACCCGACGTCTTGCCCTGTTCGACCTTGATCACACCTTGCTGCCGCTCGACAGCGACTATCAATGGGCCGACTATCTGGCGCGCACGGGCCGCGCGGGCGATCCCGAGCAAGCCCGCCGCCTGAATGACGATCTGATGGAGCGCTACAACCGCGGCGAACTCACGGCCGAACAGGCCGCCGAATTCATGCTCGGCCTGCTGGCCGCGCACGCGCCTCACGATCTGGCCGTGTGGCACGAAACCTTCATGGGCGAAGTCATCCGCCCGTCCATCACCCCCGCCGCGCGCGACCTGGTGGACGGCCACCTGGAAGCCGGGGACCTCTGCGCCATCGTCACGGCCACCAACAGTTTCGTCACCGCCCCGATCGCCCGCGCGTTCGGTGTGCCCCATCTGGTCGCAACCGATGCCGAGTACCTGCGCGGCCGCTACACGGGCCGCATCCTGGGCACGCCAAGCTTCAAGGAAGGCAAGGTGGTGCGCGTGAACGACTGGCTGGGCAGCATGGGCTTGGGGCTTGCGGATTTCTCCGAATCGTTTTTCTATAGCGATTCGGTCAATGATGTGCCGCTCCTCGAAAAAGTGACCCGTCCGATTGCCGCCAACCCCAGCCCCGCCCTGCGCGCCATTGCGCAGGAACGCGGCTGGCAAGTGATCGACCTGTTCGACCACATGGAAGATTCGAAGTCCTAAATGATCACTGAAACCATAAAAAAATTCGTCGGCCGGCTATTCGCGCCGACACCCAGGGGGCCGTTGCGCATCGGGCGCGACAAACACGGCATCGACCGCCGCAACGTGTCGCGCCACGCCATCAAGGTGTGCGAGGTGCTGCGCCAGCATGGCTACGAAGCCTATATCGTCGGCGGCGCGGTGCGCGACCTGATCGTCGGGCTCGAGCCCAAGGACTTCGACGTGGCCACCAACGCCACGCCCGAACAGATCCGTCCGCTGTTCCGCCGCGCGCGCATCATCGGCCGGCGCTTTCAGCTGGTGCACGTGGTGTTCGGCCAGGAGATCATCGAGACCTCCACCTTCCGCGCACCCGCCTCGGAAGACCAGGAAACCGACGAACACGGCCGCATCCTGCGCGACAACGTGTTCGGATCCCAGGAAGAAGACGCCAAGCGCCGCGACTTCACCATGAATGCGCTGTACTACGACCCGCACAACGAGGAAGTCATCGACTACCACAATGGCGTGGCCGACCTGAAGAAGCGCCAGATCCGCATCATCGGCGATCCCGTCAAGCGCTACCGCGAAGATCCGGTCCGCATGCTGCGCGCGGTGCGCTTTGCCGCCAAGCTGAACGGCACGATCGATCCGGCCACGCGCGAGCCCATCAGCACCATGGCCGACCTCATCGAGAACGTGCCGGCCTCGCGCCTGTTCGACGAGATGCTCAAGCTGCTGACCTGCGGCCATGCGATGGACTGCCTGCGCCAGCTGCGCGCCGATGGCCTGCACAACGGCCTGCTGCCGCTGCTGGACGTGGTGCTTGAACAACCCGGCGGCGAACACTTCGTGGAACTGGCACTGGAACGCACCGATGCGCGCGTGCGCGCCGGCAAGACTATCAGCCCCAGCTTCCTGTTTGCCGCGCTGCTGTGGCAGCAGGTCGAAGTGCGCTGGAAGCAGTTGCGCGCGCAAGGCGAGCACACCATTCCGGCCCTGTCGTCGGCCGCGGACTCCGTGCTGGACGAACAGACCGAGAAGCTCGCCATCCAGCGCCGCTTCTCGTCCGACATGCGCGAGATCTGGTTCATGCAACCGCGTTTCGAACGGCGCATGGGCAAGACCATCTACCGCATGATCGAGCAGCCGCGTTTCCGCGCCGCCTGCGACTTCCTGCAGCTGCGCGCCGCCGCCGGCGAGTTCGACAGCGTGCTGGCGCAGTGGTGGATGGATCTGGCCAATGCCGACGACGCCACCCGTGCCGACATGATCGAAGAAGTGTCGCGCCAGCCGCGCGAAGCCAGCGACGACGCCGCACCCGCGCGCCGCCGCCGCCGCCCGCGCCGCAGCGGGCCGCGCAGCGCGCCCGCCGGCGAGTAACCGCGGTGCCGCAGCCGCCTGTCCGCGCCTACGTGGGCCTGGGCGCCAATCTGGGCGACAGCGCGGCCACCCTGCGCCAGGTCCTGGCGCAGCTTGAGGCCACGCCCGGCATCTCCGGGGTGACGGCCTCGCCGTTCTACCGCAGCGCGCCGGTCGACGCCACCGGCCCCGACTTCATCAATGCCGTGGCCGCCGTGGATACCGTCCTTGCGCCGCTGGCGCTGCTGGACGTCCTGCAGGCGCTGGAGCACGAACACGGCCGCCTGCGTCCCTACCGCAATGCCCCTCGCACGCTCGATCTGGATCTGCTGCTGCACGGCGATGCGCAGCTTGATCACGAACGGCTGATCCTGCCCCATCCCCGTTTGCATCTGCGCGCCTTCGTGCTGCTGCCGCTGCGCGACCTGACGCCTGACCTGTCGGTGCACGGCAAACCGCTGGATGCGTGGATCGGCGCGATCCACGACCAGCCCATCGAACGCCTCGCGGGCTGATCACGCCCATCGGGACGCGCCGCCTGCCGCGCGTCAGGGCTTGGGCGTGAAGGCCATCATGGCGCGCTCGACGTCTTCCACGTCCGGCAGCCCCGCCTCATTGCCCAGATGCTGGATCTTGTGCGCCGAGGCCGCGCGCGCGAACGTGAAGTGCTCGATCCAGGGCTGCTCCGGCCGCGTCAGGTAGGACCACACGTAGGCGCCGTGAAACACGTCGCCCGCCCCCGAGGTGTCGATGATCCGCGAGGCGGGCACATCCAGCGAAGGCAGCGTGTCGACGCGCCCCGTTTCGTCGTACCAGAGCATCCCGCGTTCGCCCATCGTCACGGCGCCGATGCGGCAGCCGCGCGCCTTGAGCAGGTCCAGCAGGCCCTCGGGCGGCAGGTTCAGTTGTTCGCACATGCGCTCGGCGCACACGGCCACATCGATGTAACGCAGCAGTTCGTCGGTGTTCTCGCGCACGCCGCCTCCGTCCAGTGACGTCAGCACGCCGGCCTGGCGGCACGCCCTTGCGTAATGCAGCGCGGCATCGGGCTGATGGCCGTCCAGATGCAGCGCGCGATAACCGGCAATGTCCAGTCGGGGAAAGTCGTTCAGGTAATCGGCATCGCGGGCGCGCAGGATGGCGCGCTTGCCGTTGTTGGGCATGATGAACGACAGCGACGACCGCCGCACGTGCCGCGCGTGCAGCGTGACACCATGCGCGGCGGCCATGTCCGTGTACATGTGCCCCAGCCAGTCGGGCGCCAGGGAACAGATCAGATCGGGCGGCAATCCCAGCCGCGCGCAGGCAAAGGCCGCCGTGACCGCATTGCCGCCGAAGGACACCGCGTAATCGCGCGCCACGCTTTTCTGGTCGCCCGTGGGCCATTCGTCGGCCAGCACGGTTACGTCGATGTAGGTATGTCCGATAAAAAGCGCCTCGCCCATGGGCCCGCCCTGTCAGTTGCGCGCGGGGCGCCACGGTGTGGTCTGGACGAGGCGCCGGCGCGAGAATCAGCCGCGCGCGGACTCGCCCGCCTGCGCCAGCACCAGACGCGCCCGTGCGATGACGGGCGCGTCGACCATCTTGCCATCCAGCATGAACGTGCCCGCGGCCGTGTCGCGATGCGCGGCGACAACGCGCCGCGCCCAGTCCAGTTCCTGCTGCGCCGGCACGAACGCGGCGTGAATGACCGGAACCTGCGTGGGATGGATGCACAGCATCCCGCCGAAACCCATTTGCTGCGCGCGGCCCGCGGCGGCCGCCAGGCCCGCCTGATCCTGCACGCCGGGAAAAACGCCGTCCAGTGCAGGCGCCAGGCCCGCCGCGCGCGTGTGCAACAGCACCTGCACCCGCGCGTGGTCCAGCACCGTTTCGGCGCCCGGCGTGTCGGGCGTCAGGCCCAGATCCAGGCCGTAGTCCAGGCTGCCGAACGCCAGCCGCGCGACGCCGGGCGTGGCGGCGATCTCGGTGGCATTGAGAATGCCCTGCGCGGTTTCAAGGATGGGGATCACCGGACAGCCGGCCTGCGCCGCGTGCCGCACCTGCATCATGCTTTCGGCCTTGGGCAGCAGGATGCCCGCCACGCCGGCCTTGCCGCGGCAGGCCTTCAGATCGTCGTCGTGCCAGGAGGTGGAGGCGTCGTTGATGCGAACCCACAGGCGGGCCTCGCGATGCATGCCCAGGAAATCGCACAGGGCTTCGCGGGCCGACGCCTTGGCCAGGTGTTCCACGGCGTCTTCCAGGTCCACGATGACGGCGTCCGCACCGGCGGCCAGCGCTTTGGGGATGCGCTCGGGCCGCGAGGCCGGCACAAACAGGGCGCTACGAACGACGGGATGTGTCACACGACCTCCGAGGCATGGAACTGCGCCACCTGATCCGGCGCGTATCCCAGAGATGCTAGCACCGCATCGGTGTTTTGGCCCACCGCAGGCACCGCACCCATGCGCGGCGCGAACGCGTTGCTGCTGGCGGGCGGCAGCAGGGCCGGCAGCACGCCGGCCGGGCTGTCGACCTCGCTCCAGCGCTGGCGCGCCTGCAATTGCGGATGCGCCCACACGCCCGCCATGTCGTTGACGCGGGCATTGGCGATCTGCGCGTCTTCCAGGCGCTGCGTCACCTGCTCGATGGACAGGTCCGCGAACGCCGCCACGATGAGCGCGCGCAGGGCGTCGCGGTTGGCGGTGCGCAGCGAGTTGGAAATGAAGCGCGGGTCTTCGGCCAGATCGGCCTGCCGCAGCACCTGAGCGCAGAAGACGCGCCATTCGCGTTCGTTTTGCAGGCCCAGCATGATGGTCGACCCGCCGCCCACCGGGAACGGCCCGTACGGATAGATGGAAGCGTGGGCCGCGCCCGCGCGCACGGGCGGCGCCGCGCCGTCGAAGGCGTAGTACATGGGAAAGCCCATCCACTCGACCATGCTCTCCAGCATGGAGACGTCCAGGCGGCTGCCCACGCCGGTGCGCTGGCGCAGCAGCAGCGCGTTCAGGATGGCCGAATACGCGTACATGCCAGCAGCGATGTCCGCGATGGAACACCCCGCCTTGACCGGGTCATCCTTCGTGCCGGTGACCGACAGGAAGCCGCTTTCGCTCTGGATCAGCAGGTCGTAGGCCTTCTTGTCCTGGTAGGGACCGCCCTCGCCGTAGCCCGAGATGTCGCAGACGATCAGGCGCGGATGCTTCGCGTGCAGCGCCTCGAAGGACAGTCCCAGACGCGCGGCGGCGCCGGGCGCCAGGTTCTGCACCAGCACGTCGGCCGATTCCAGCAGGCGGTCCATGATCCCGGCCGCTTCGTCGCGCTTCAGGTCCAGCGTCAGGCTCTCCTTGGAGCGGTTGGTCCAGACGAAGTGCGAGGACAGCCCGCGCACACGCTCGTCGTAGCCGCGGGCGAAGTCGCCCGTGCCCGGACGTTCGATCTTGATGACGCGCGCGCCCATGTCCGCCAACTGGCGGGTGCAGAAAGGCGCGGCGATGGCGTGTTCCAGGCTGACGACGGTGATGCCGTCCAGTGGGCGGGAGGCCTGCATGTTCATTCGGTGAACCTCAATTCGGCTTGGTGGGCGAGCGTGCCGTCCTGCTCGGCCCAGAGCTGGGCGACGCCCGGCTCGGACAGGCGGCCGGCAACCTGGAAAGGCGTGGGGGAAATCAACGGGCGCAAGCCGCGGTAGGCCAGGTGCGTGAGACGGGCCTTGGGATGGGCGCGAACAAACGCGGCGACCATTTCGGTAGCGATGAGCGGACCGTGTACGACGAGGCCGGGATAGCCTTCGACGCCGGTGACGTAGGGGTGGTCGTAATGGATGCGGTGGCCATTGAACGTGACCGCCGAATAGCGAAACAGCAGGACGGACGTGGGGTTGACCGTGTCGCGCCATTCGGCCTGCGGCGCGGGTTCGCTGCCCGTCAGCTTGGGCGGCGAGGGCTGGCGGTACACGATGTCCTGCTCTTCCAGGATGGCCACCTCGCCAGACTGCCGGTATTCATGGCGCACGGTCACGAACAGCAACGCGCCGGTGCGGCCCGCCTTCTCCTTGACCTCGGCCACGGTGGAGACGCGCTCGGCCGGCACGCCGACCTTGAGCGGCTGGCGGAATTCCACCCGGCCGCCGGCCCACATGCGGTTGCGGTCCTGCGCGGGCGGCAGGAACCCGCCGCGCGAGGGATGCCCATCCGTCCCCAATCCATCCATGCCGACCGTGGCAATGAAGAACGCCCATTGCCACAGCGGCGGCAGGTCGTCTCCCTGGGCCGGCACCGTTCCGCCCAACGTGGCGGCGATACGCGCGGCGTGGCCGGGATCCATGGCGTCCGCCTTGCGCTCGCCGCTGCCGATCCATGCGGCCGGATCTGTAGATGTCATGCCGAGTTCCTCTGGTGGTGTTTTTACAGACTGAAGCATGCCCGCAAGCCGTCTGGGCTGTGAATTCGTTTTTCCTCAAGGCGGGGTTTGCTGCGCCTGAATCGGCCGTCCGCGCCCCGGCCGGCCGTCGCAAATCGATCCCTATCCCGAATGGCCGCCCCCCGGCGCCACGCCGTAATATATGGACCATGCACTTCGACCTTGCCGACCTCCGACTGTTCATCCACATCGCCGAATCCCCCAGCCTGACGCAGGCGGCCAAGCGGGCGCATCTGTCCCTGGCCGCGGTCAGCGTGCGGATCAAGGCGCTGGAAAACCAGCTCAATTCCCGCCTGCTCTACCGTGACAGCCGCGGTGTCGAGATCACGCCTGCCGGGCAAAAACTCTTGCAGCACGCGCGCGTCATCATGCGGCAGGTGGACCACCTGAAGCACGATTTCCAGGAACAATCCGACGGCGACGCGGGCCACATCCGCATCTTCGCCAACACCACCGCCGTCACCGAATTCATGCCGGACATCCTGGCGCAATTCCTGTCGGGCCACCCCGGCGTCACGGTGGACCTGCAGGAACGCCTGACCCGCGACATCGTGCGCGGCGTGCTGGACGGCACCACCGACCTGGGCATCGTCGCGGGCCCGGTGGATGCGCCGGAATTGCAGACCATCCACTTCAGCACCGACCGCCTCGTGCTGGTCGTGCCCAATGGCCATCCGCTGCAGGATCAGGACAAGGTCAAACTGGCGGACGCCGTGCGCTACCCGTTCATCACCATGCACGAAGGCTCCACGCTGGTGGCCTTTCTGCGCGACCAGCTCGAACGCGTCGGCCAGCGCCTGCCGCAGCGCATCCAGCTCTACAGCTTTGACTCGATCTGCCGCATGGTGCAGGCGGGCGTGGGCATCGGCGTCATTCCCGACTCGGCCGCGCGCCGTTACGGGTCGGAGACCAAGCTGCAAGTCGTCGAACTGGACGAACCCTGGGTGGTGCGCGAGCGCAAGCTGCTGGTGCGCGACATCGACGCCCTGCCCGGCTGCGCGCGCGAACTCATCGATCAGATCCAGACGCCGCGACAAGCCTGAATCCAGCGCGACTGCTTTTCCGGGGCGCCTTTTTTCCGGGGCGCCATTTTTCGCCGCGCCTCATTTGCCCGTGAACGCCGGCGGCCGCTTTTCCGCGAACGCGCGCATCCCTTCGAGGTAATCGTCGGTGTACCCCAGTTCGCGCTGCAGCCCGCATTCCAGATCGAACTGCTGCGCCAGCGTGTTGCCGCTGGAGGCCTGCAGCGCCGCCTTGGTGGCCGCGTAGGCGCGCGTGGGGCCGGCGGCCAGCGTGTCCGTCACCTGCCCGATCGTGTCCGCCAGCGCCGCGTCGGGCACGACGCGCCAGATCAGTCCCCAGGATTCCGCCTGCGCCGCCGACACCGGTTCGCCGAAAAGCGCGGCCCCCATCGCGCGCGCCGATCCCACGAGGCGCGGCAGGAACCACGTTCCGCCCGCGTCGGGCAAGAGGCCGATCTTGCTGAACGCCTGCACAAAGCGCGCCGATTCCACCGCGAACACCACGTCGCAGGCCAGCACCAGGCTTGCGCCCGCGCCGGCCGCCACGCCGTTCATGACGCACACCACCGGCACGGGCAAGGCGCGCAGGCGGTTGATGAGCGGCCGGTAGCACTTGTCCAGCATGACGCTCAGGTCCCGGCGCGAGCCGTCCTCGGCGGGCTTGCGTTCACCCAGATCCTGCCCGGCGCAGAATCCGCGGCCAGCCCCGGTGATCACGAGCCCGCGCAGGCCCGCGTGCCCTTCCAGCAGGTCCAGCGCGCGCGACAGCTCGCCGTGCATCACCTCGGTGAAGCTGTTCATGCGCTCGGGCCGGTTCAGCGTGATGACGCCAACGCCGCGATCCAGCGTGAACAGGATCTGCGTGAAGGCCGGTGCGTGCGCGCTCATGCCAATTCCTCCAGAACGGCCAGTTGCTCGGCGGTATCGCCCATCAGTTGATTGACCACGGTCAGCCGCTTGAAGTAGTCGCCCACCTCCAGTTCGTCCGTCATGCCCATGCCCCCGTGCAACTGCACGGCCAGCTGCGCGACCAGGCGCCCGGCGCGGGCGGCCTCGAGCTTGGCCGATGCGATCATGCGGCGCCGCTGCGCCGCGTCGGATTCCGTCAGCGCCGCGACGGCCACATAGGCCATCGACAGCGCAAGCTCCTTGGCCACCAGCATTTCGGCCAGCCGGTGCTGCAAGGCCTGAAACGACGCCAGCGGCTGGCCGAACTGCTTGCGGGTCTTCAGGTAATCGACCGTGATTTCCAGCAGGCGCTCCATCGCCCCTGCCGCGTGCGCGCACAGCGCGGCGGTGCCCCACTGCAAGGCCTGCGCCAGCGCGTGGTCGGCCGCCTCTCCTTCTGCCAGCAATGCCTGCGCCGGCACCGGCACCGCGTCCAGGTCCAGCCGCGCGCAGCGCGCGCCGTCCAGCGTGGGCGTATCCGTCACGCGCACGCCGGCGGCATCGGCGGGCACCGCCAGCAGGACCGTCTGGCCGTCCTCGCCCTTTGCACTGACGAACCACGCATCGGCGGCCGCGCCGTGCCACACCAGATGCTTGGCCCCGTCCAGCCGCCAGCCTTCAGGGGTGCGGGCAGCGCGGCAGTCCTGCGGGTTGGCGGCGTAACGGCGGCCGGGCTCCTGCCACGCCACGCTGACGATGGCCTCGCCCGACGCAATGGCCGGCAGCCAGCGCCCACGCGCCGTCTCGCCGCAGGCGTCGGCCAGCGCCGCGCCCATCACCGCGCTCGGAATGACCGGCTCGGACACGAGCCCACGCCCCAGCTCGACGTGCACCGGCAGCAGGCTGGCGGGCACTTCGCCGAAGCCGCCGTGATCTTGCGAGATGTTCAGGCCCAGCACGCCCAGTTCGGCCAGAGCCTGCCACGCCTGCCGGTCCAGCTTGCCCGCAGCCTGCCGGGCCCGCCGCTGCGGAAAGGTCCATGCCTGGTCCACCAGGCGGCGCAGGCTGTCGGCCAGCATGCGCTGTTCTTCGGTGTAGATGAAATCCATGCGTCGTGTTCCTGTCGGGGTTGCGCGGCGGGCCTACACGCCCAGAACCAGGCGGGCGATGATGCCCTTCTGCACTTCAGTCGTGCCGCCGTAGATCGAGGTCTTGCGCATATCGGCATAGCCCGCGCCCGCGGCCGCGGCCATCTCCGGACCCGGGCCATGAAACGCATTGCCGGCCTCCATCCAGTCCGGGTCGTACGGCCACGCGTCCGGCCCCGCGACCTCCATCTGCAACATGGCCAGGTCCTGCTGGATCTCCGAGCCGCGGATCTTCAGCACCGAGGCCTCCGGGCCCGGCGTGCCGTCGTTGCTGGCGGCCACGCGCAGCAGCAGCATCTCCAGCGCCATGATGTCGACTTCGATGCGCGAGATGCGGTCGCGCATGCGGCTGTCCTGCAAGAGCGGCTTGCCGCGCGTTTGCGCGCGCGCCGCCATGTCCTTCAGGATGCCCAGTTCGCGGTGGCAGTGGCCCAGTCCCGCGATGCCCGTGCGCTCGTGGCCCAGCAGGTACTTGGCGTAGGTCCAGCCCTGGTTCTCCTCGCCGACGAGATTGGCGGCCGGCACGCGCACGTTTTCCAGCCAGACCTCGTTGACGTCGTGACCGCCGTCCAGCGTGCGAATCGGCCTCACCGTGACGCCCGGCGAATGCATGTCGATAAGCAACATGGAGATGCCGCGTTGCGCGCGCGCCTCGGGGTCGGTGCGCACCAGGCAGAACATCCAGTCGGCGTATTGGGCAAGCGTGGTCCAGGTCTTCTGGCCATTGACGACGTATTCGTCGCCATCGCGCACGGCGCGCGTCTTGAGCGACGCCAGGTCCGACCCCGAACCGGGCTCGGAATAGCCCTGGCACCACCAGTCCTCTACGCGGATCATGCGCGGCAAGAAGCGGGCCTGCTGCTGCGCGCTGCCGTAATTCATCAGCACGGGGCCGATCATCGACAGGCCGAACGGCAGCAGCCGTGGCGCGCCCGCCTTGAAGCATTCCACTTCGAAGATCAGGCGTTGCAAGGCGTTCCAGCCTGTGCCGCCGTGTTCGACCGGCCAGTTCGGCGCGCCCCAGCCCTGATCGGCCAGGACGTTGTGCCAGCGCACGTAGTCGTCGCGTTCCAGCCGCTGGTGCCGCAGCACCTTGGCGCGGATGTCCTCGGGCAGTTTGTCGGCGGCGAAGGCGCGCACGCGCTCGCGGAATTGGCGCTCTTGCGGCGTCCAGGTCAGGTTCATGGTCCACCTCCTTTGCCCGGTATCTAGCCACGGCGCGCACGGCCGGACAATCTGCCTCTTCCGAAGACGGGCTTCGCGCTGCGTGTAGGGCGCGCCGCCCACTACGGATTGGCAAAAGTCCTGCTTCAGCAATGAAGAATGGCCGAAGCCGGTGGCAGTGCGGACACTAGGGCCTGTTCCGTTTCACCCGATCCACTGGAATCCCATCGCACCATGACTGCTCCCGATCAGACGGATGGCGTGTCGCAAGGCGTCGAGGCGCAGTACCGCCAGGCGCTCGACGACGGCCGCTTCCTCATCCAGCATTGCGCCGGCTGCGACCGCGCCGTGTTCTATCCCCGCATGATCTGCCCGCACTGCGGCGCGGACAAACTTGGCTGGGTCACGCCCGACGGACGCGGCACCGTCTATTCCACCACCGTCGTGCGGCGCAAGCCCGACGCGGGCGGCGACTACAACGTGGCGCTGATCGACCTGCAGGAAGGCGTCAGGCTCATGAGCCGCGTCGACGGCGTGGCGCCGGACGCAGTCCGCATCGGCATGGGTGTGCGCGCGCAGGTAATCCAGCAGGACGGGCGCGGACTGGTGATTTTCGTGCCCAACAAGGAGGCGCCATGACGCTGAACGAATTGCGCGGCGCCGTCGCGGTGGCCGGGGTAGGCCACGCCGGCCTGGGACAGGCCGCTGGCTTTACCGAAATGGAAATCCTGGGCCAGGCGGCGCAGCGCGCCGTTGCGGACGCGGGCCTGACGATGCGCGACATCGACGGCCTGTGCACCGCCAGCGTCGCGGCCCCCATGTGGGCCATGCCGGTGATCGAACACCTGGGCATCCGCCCCACGTTCATCGACAGCACCATGCTGGGCGGGTCCAGCTTCGTGGCGCACCTGATGCCGGCGCTGCATGCGCTGGCCTCGGGCCAATGCAACGCGGTGCTGGTCTGCTACGGCAGCACGCAGCGCACGTCCACGCTGAGCCGCGCCGAGATCGGGCGCGTGCGCAAGCAGTTCGACCCGCAACCGTATGAAACGCCCTACGATCCGCTCAGTCCGCTGTCCTCGTATGCGCTGGCGGCGGCGCGGCACATGCATCAGTACGGCACCCGGCGCGAAGACCTGGCGCGCGTGGCGCTGGCGGCCAACCAGTGGGCGCAGCTGAACCCCGAAGCGCAATTGCGCGAACCGGCGACGCTGGATCAGATCCTGTCCGCGCGCATGGTGTCCGATCCGCTGAGCGTGCGCGACTGCTGCCTGGTCACCGACGGCGCCGGCGCCTACGTGCTGGTGCGCGCCGACCGCGCGCGCGACCTGCCGCGCCCGCCCGTGTACGTGCTGGGCAACGCGACGGCGGTGTGGAACCGGCAGATCTCTTCCATGGAAGACCTGACCGTCACGGCCGCCGCCGAATCCGGACGCCGCGCCTACGCGATGGCGGGCGTCGCGCCGCGCGACATCGACGTCGTGGAGCTCTACGACGCCTTCACCATCAACACGCTGCTGTTCCTGGAAGACCTGGGCTTTTGCGCCAAGGGGGAAAGCCGCGACTTCATCGCGGACGGGGCCATCGCGCCCGGCGGCAGGCTGCCCGTCAACACCAATGGCGGCGGCCTGTGCTGCGTGCATCCGGGCATGTACGGCGTCTTCATCATGATCGAGGCGGTGCGCCAGCTTCGCGGGGAATGCGGCGAACGGCAGGTCGCGGATGCGCAGCTTGCGCTGGTGCATGGCAATGGCGGTACGCTGTCCAGCCAATCGACCGCCATCCTGGGCACCCAGGCAACCCTTTGATCCCCACGTATCAACCCATGTCTCACGCTGAATCGATCACCCGCATCCACGAGGTCCTGGCGCTGCAGGCGCGCCGGCAGCCCGACGCCATCTGTCTGTACGAGGAAGGCGGCGGCACGCTGACCTACGGGCAGTTGTGGCAACGGGTGCAGGATACGGCCGACTGGCTGCGCGGCCAAGGCGTGCAGCCCGGCCATCGCGTGATGATGGTGGGCGAGAACTGCACGGCGATGATCGCCACGCTGTTTGGCTGCGGCGTGGCAGGCGCGTGGCCGGTGGGCGTGAATGCGCGCCTGTCGGCGCGCGAGGTCGAGAACATCCGCCACCATGCGCAGCCCGAATTGGTGCTGTACACCAGCGGCGTGTCGACGGCGGCTGCCGCGCACGCCGCAGCAGCGGGTGCTTCCGATGCCGACGCTACCGTCTGGGGGCCGGGCATCGCTGCCGCCCGCGCGCCCTCTCCCACGCAGGCCGAGACCGGCGATCTGGCCGGCGAGGTGGCCACGGTGATCTACACGTCCGGCACCACGGGCGCGCCCAAGGGCGTGATGGTGCCGCACCGGGGCCTGGTGCATTTCGCGCGGGTGTCGGCAGCTTCGCGGCGCCTGACGCCGCACGATATCGGCTATGCCGCGCTGCCCATGTCGCACATCTTCGGCATCGCAACCGTGCTGATGGCCACGCTGCATGCGGGCGCTAGCCTGGTGCTGCGCAGCCGCTTCGATCCGCAAGACGTGTTCAAGGCGCTGGCGCATCCCGGCGTCAGCATCCTGCAAGGCGTGCCGACGATGTTCAGCCGCCTGATGGCCGCTGCGCCGCCCCGCGCGGAACTGCGTGCGCCGACCCTGCGCTACCTCTACACCGGCGGCGCCGCGCTCGACCCGACGCAAAAGCGCGACGCGGAACGCTACTTCGGCGTGCCGATGCACCACGGCTACGGCATCACCGAATATGCGGGTTCGATGTTCATCACCGACATCGACGCGCCGCGCGACGACTGCTCGGCGGGCCATGCGGTGGAAGGCGTCGAGCTGCGCATCGGCAGCCCGGATGTGTTCCCGGAGCCCGGCACGCGCGGCGACCTGCTGATCCGCGGGCCGGGCGTGATGCCGGGCTACTACCGCAACCCGGACCAGACCGCGCAGGCGCTGCTGCCGGGCGGCTGGCTCAATACGGGCGACATCGGCTACCTGGACGCGAGCGGCGCGCTGTTCATCGCGGGCCGGTCAAAGGACCTCATCATCCGCTCGGGGTTCAACGTCTACCCGATCGAGGTCGAGTCGGTGATCAATGCGTTTCCCGGCGTGCGCCTGTCCGCCGTGGTGGGCCGCGACACCGCCGATCACAACGAAGAAGTCATCGCGTTTGTCGAGCCCCTGCCCGGCGCGACGATCGACACGAACCTGCTGATGCTGCACCTGCGCGCCCAGCTTGCGCCGTACAAGCGGCCGGCACAGATCATTCCCATCGAGACGATTCCCACCACCGTCAGCGGCAAGATCCTGAAGCAGCCGCTGAAAGAAAGGCTGGCGTAGGCGCGGGCTGACGTTCCGCTCCACGACCGGCCACCCATGCACAAGGAGACAAGAGCGTGAACATCAAGACCCTTATTGCCGCGGCCGCCGCCGTGGCTGCGCTGGCCGGCGCCCAGAGCGCGACGGCGCAAACGTATCCCGACCGTCCCATCCGCCTGCTCGTGGGCTACGCGCCGGGCGGTCCGGTCGACACGACGGCCCGCGTCTTCGCCAAGTACCTGGGAGACAAGCTGGGGCAGGCGGTGGTGGTGGAGAACCGCGCGGGCGCGAGCGGCATGATCGCGTCGGATGCCACCGCCAAGGCAACGCCGGACGGGTACATGCTGGGCTTTGCCGCCAGCCCCACGCTGACGATGTCGCCGCTGGTCCAGCGCAGCACGCTGTTCGATCCGCGCAAGGATTTCTCGCTGATCGGCCTGGTGGTCGATTACGCCAACGTGCTGCTGATCGGCCCGCAGATTCCAGCCAAGAACGTGGGCGAACTGGTGACCTACGCGCGCGAGCATCCGGACGCGGTGTCGTTCGGGTCGGCGGGGATCGGCGCCTCGAATCACCTGTCGGCCGAGCTGCTCAAGAAGCAGGCGCAGGCGTCGATGCTGCACGTGCCGTATCGCGGCAATTCGCCGGCGATGATGGACGTGGTGAGCGGCAAGGTGACGTTCATGTTCGACATCACGAGCACGGCCATTCCGTTCATCAAGAGCGGCAAGGCGCGGGCGCTGGCGGTGACGTCCAAGACGCGCAATCCCGAGTTGCCCGACGTGCCGACGATGAGGGAGGCGGGCATGAAGGACTACGAGGTGGTGGGGTGGTATGCGCTGGTCGGCCCCAAGAAGCTGCCCGATGCCGTCACCGCGCGTCTGACCCGCGCATTGGCCGAGGTGTCGAAGGATCCCGCCTTCCGCCAGGCAATGACCGAAGGCGGCTATTCGATCAACACGGGCGATTCCCAAGCCCTGCAGGAACGTATCGACCGCGAGTACGCGTTGTGGTCGGACGTGATCCAGACCGCCAACATCCAGGCCAACTGACCTACCCCGGAGCAACACGATGAATCCCCCGTCCGCCCTGCGCGACCAGATCCGCCTGCCTGTGATCGGCGCCCCGATGTTTCTGGTCTCGGGGCCGCAACTGGTGGTCGCGCAGTGCGCGGCGGGAATCATCGGGACGTTCCCGTCGCTGAACGCGCGGCCGCAAGAGCAGTTGCACGCGTGGATCACGCGGATCGAGGACGGGCTGGCTGCGCGGCGGCGTGCTGCGCCGTCCGAGAAGGTGGCGCCGTACGGGGTGAATCTGATCGTGCATCCAAGCAATCCGCGCTGGCAGGGAGACCTGGCAATCTGCGCGGAACGCCGGGTGCCGCTGCTGATCACGTCGCTGCACGCGCCGGAGGCGGTGGTGAAGGTGGCGCATGCCTATGGCGGCATCGTCTTTCACGACGTGACGAATGTGCGGCATGCGAAGCGGGCGCTGGATGCGGGGGCCGATGGGCTGATCCTGGTTGCCGCGGGCGCGGGCGGACACGCGGGGCAGATCAATCCGATCGCGCTGGTGAACGAGATCCGGGCGTTTTACGACGGGCCGTTGGCGCTGTCGGGGTGCATCAGTCACGGGAAGGACATTCTGGCTGCGCAGGTGCTGGGGTGCGATTTTGCGTACATGGGGACGCGGTTCATTGCGACGCAGGAGTCGTTGGCGGGAGATGCGTACCGGGAAATGGTGATGGCGGCGCAGGCGGCTGATGTGACTTACACGCCGTACTTCTCGGGGGTGCCGGCTAATTATTTGTCTGAGAGCATTTTGGCGGCGGGGTTGGATCCTGTTGTGCTGGCCAGCAATGGAGTGGCCCCGCCCGCGAACATGGACAAGAGTTCGCGGCCGAAGGCTTGGAAGGATGTCTGGAGTGCTGGGCAGGGGGTGGGGGCTGTGCAGGAAGTGTTGGCTGTGGCGGAGTTGGTGGCGCAGTTGGAGGGGGAGTATCTCGGGGCTATTGCTGCTGTGCCGGGGAAGGATTGAGTTCTTTTGACGCCCGGCGCGGCGTCGGCCTGGGGCGCGCGGGGCTACGATTGCGGTCCGGAGCCTTCGCTCCGGACTGCCCCTTCGTCAACCTCGTCCGCCTTCGGCTCCCTTCGGTTTCCCTCGGGCGCATCTACACGCCCCGCGCACCCCAGGCCGACGCCACGCCGGGCTCCGGTGGTTTGAACTTGGCGGTCGCTGGGGTGGGTGGGGTTCTTTAGGTTCTTGCCTGCGTTTGCGCGGGTTTGGAGCTTCTTGCGGGGCCCGCGCCCGGTTGGCCGCGCGGGCGGCCTCCGGGCGCTTACGCGGTGTCTTGCGTCGGAGGATGACGCTTCGCGCTTGCGGGGGCCGGTTCGAGATCGGGTATCTGCTCGCTTATCTGCTGGGGTATCTGCTCGGGTGTCTGACACCCTTGAGGCACATCGTCGGCATCGCTCGGGTGTCTGACACCCTTGGGGCACAACGTATGCCCGACGGCAGTCTTCGCAGGGTGTCTGACACCTACTCCAAGATGACACCGGTAAACTGCGCGCTCATGCGGCGCCGGTCGGCGGTCCGACTTGTACATCCTCTGGAGAGCTTCACACCATGATCCGTCTTCTGGTCCTTTCCGCTTCGCTGGCGATGGTTGGCAGCGCGGTAGCCGCACCATCGTTCAATTGCGCCAAGGCTTCCACGCCGGTTGAGAAATCCCTTTGCGGCAATTCCAGGCTTGGCGATCAGGATGCTGCGATTGCGCAGCAATACAAGGCTGTGCGCGATCAAATGGATGCGGAGTCGGCCAAGGCGTTGATGGCCGATCAGAAGTACTTTCTGAGCGTGCGCGACGCGGCCTATGCGGAGCCGTACGTGCAAAGCACACCGTTCGAGGCGCTTACCGACACCATGCGTTACCGGCTGGCGTTCCTGAAGGCGATCAATCCCAAGCCGGCGGCGGGCTTTGTGGGCAAGTGGAAGAACATCGAAGGCGAGATCGAGATCACGCAGAATGCCCACGGCGAGCTGCTGGTGGCGGCCAATTCCGCGCGGCCCTATGACGGGCGCTGGGTGTGCGATCTGAGCGGCAAGGCCGTGGTGTCGGGCGACACGCTGACGGTGACCTATCAGGATGGGCCGCCCTGGACGTTGACGCTCAAGCGCCGCGGTGCGGTGCTGGTGGCGCGGGTGACGCCGCCGCCGGGGGGCAAGGATGACGGTTTCGGGCCGCCGTTCTGCGGCATGAATGGCAACCTCCACGGCGACTGGTTCGCGGTGCGCTGATCGGCCTTTCTTGGGATGCACGGGTGAGCCGCGCTGTGCTCACCCGTCGCGCACGGGTCATTCCAGTTTGATGTTCGCGGTCTTGATGAGGTCGCGCCACTTTGCGATTTCGTCGCGCACGAATTTGCCGAATGCTTCCGGCGATCCGGGCTTGGGCTCGGCGCCGGCCGCGATCATCGCCTTTGCCGTGCTGTCGTCGGACAGCACTTTCACCATGTCCGCATTGATGCGCTTGACGATGTCGGGCGGCGTGCCCTTGGGCGCCATGACGCCGCTCCAGGAGTAGGCCTCGTAGCCCGGCAGGCCGGATTCGGCGATGGTGGGAATGTCGGGCACCATGCTGGATCGCGTGGGGTTGCCGACACCTAGCGAGCGGATCTTGCCGCCCTTCAGGTGAGGCACGGCAGAGGGGCCGTCTGCGAACATGACCTGGACCTGGCCGCCGAGCAGATCCTGCATGGCGGGCGCGCTGCCGCGGTATGGGACGTGCTGGATGCGCACGCCGGCCATGGCGTTGAAGAGTTCACCGGCCAGGTGCGTGCCGCCGCCGGTGCCGGACGAGCTGAAGGACAGCTTGCCGGGGTTCTGCTTGGCGTAGGCGATGAGTTCGCCGACCGTGTTCACCGGCAGCGACGCGTTGACGACAAGAACGATGGGGAATACGGCGGCCATGCCGACCGGCACGAAGTCGGTGGTGATGTCGTAGCTGAGGTTGTTGCGCAGGCTGGGCAGCACGGCGTGATGGATGGACGCGAAGAAAAAGTTGTAGCCGTCCGGCTCGGCCTTGGCGGCGAATTGCGCGCCGACGATGCCGCCGGCGCCGGATTTGTTGTCGACCACGGTGGGCACGGACCATAGCTGGCCGAGCGGCTGCGTCGTGAATCGTGCGGTGGTATCCACCGGTCCCCCTGCGGGAAAGGGAACGATGAAGGTGACGGCGTGGCCCGGCCAGGTGGCGGCGCGGGCCCAGGAAGGAAGCATGGCGGCGGCGCATGCAGCGCCCAGCCCCGCGAGGACGCGGCGGCGGTCTTGATGGATCACGGCAGTCTCCTGAGTCTTGTTCTGGTCGCGGTCAGGCCTTCAGCACTGCCACCCGCCGCGTTTTTTTATTATTTGCCGAATGCCGGGATACGCCGCTACGTATTTGCAAAAGCCCCTCTTTCGCGCGGGCTGAAGCAGGCCGCGGATGTGCGCGTGCGCCCCTGTGGCGCGGCACTACGGCGCATGGGCTACGGCATAGGGGGCAGGGCAAACCCCGATCCGGACGGGGGCTGCCGGCGCCGCGCCATTGTCCGCGCCCTGGCGCGCAGCGTGGACTGGATGCGCCGGGGTGCGTTATTGGCCGCGTGCGGCCCGCTGCACGTGGCCGATGAAGCACTCGGCGAAGCTGGGCAGGTCGCGGCCGCGTTGGCGGCACAAGAGGCGATCGCGCATCGCCCAGGCGTCATCCAGCTTGAGCACATGCAGCCCGTCGGGGCGGCTGTAGCGCGCCGCGCAGGCGCGCGGGACGACGGCGATGCCCGCGCCGGCCTCGACCATGCGGCACACGGCTTCGAAACTGCCCACGTGCACACGCTGGCAAATGCGCTTGCCCAGGCCGCTTGCGATGTCTTCAAGAAACGTCTGGATGGCGCTGTCCGGGTGGATGCCGACGAACTGGTAGGCATCGACCAGGTCGGCGAAGTGCGCGGTCTTCTGCGCGGCAAGCGGGTGGTCCAGGGACGTGACCACGGTGAGCTCGTCGCGAAAGAGTGGCGTGACGTCCAGGCCTTCGACGTCGATGTTGCCCGCCACGAGGCCCAGGTCCGCCGCGCCTGCGCGGATGGCGATGACGATGTCGCCGGAGATCTTTTCCTCTAGCTCGACGTCTACGTCGGGGTTCTCGGACAGGAACGTGGACAGCGCATCGGCCAGGAAGGAGTTGGTGGCGGTGGTGTTGGCCAAGAGGCGCAGGCGTCCCTTCAGGCCGCTGGCGTAAGGCTGCAGATCCGCGTTCAGGCATTCAAGCTGGCGAAAGACGGCGTTGGCGTGCTTGAGCAGCACCTCGCCTGCCGGCGTCAGCGCCACGCCCGTGGCCATGCGCACCAGCAGCCGGGCCTTGAATGCCTCTTCCATGTGCTTGACCCGCGCGCTTGCCGCCGGCAAGGACAGGAAAGTGCGTTCCGCAGCACGGGTCAGATTGAGTGTTTCGCCCACGTTCAGAAACAAACGCAGGTCCGTCAGATCATGTCTCATGTTCCACCACGCAGAAGGGGGGCATTTCTAATTTTGAATTCTTCGAATGCCGGGTCGAATCTACCATGAGGCCATGCCCATCAACCAGACGGGTTGATGCGGAACTGTTTTCCACAGACGGCGTGCGCGCCGCAGCACAGGAGTCAGAGGCAATGAGCGGCTTGGTATCCGGAAAGGTGGTGATCGTGACGGGCGCGGGCGGAGGAATCGGCCGCGGCGTTGCACTGGCGATGGCCGAGGCGGGCGCGAAGGTCGTGGTCAACGACATCGGCGTTTCGCTCACGGGCGAAGGCGGGGCGGACGGTCCCGCGCAGGCGGTCGTCAAGGAAATCGTGGACGCGGGCGGCGCGGCCGTGGCCAACACCGACAGCGTGGCGGCGTACGACAGCGCAAGCCGCATCGTGCAGACGGCCATCGATGCATTCGGCCGCGTCGATGCCGTGATCAACAACGCGGGCAATCTGCGCGACCGGGTTTTCCACAAGATGAGCGAAGAGGAATGGCGCCAGGTGATCGATGTGCACCTGAACGGCTCGTTCTACATGAGCCGCGCGGCAGCGCCCTACTTTCGCGAACAGGAATCCGGCGCCTTCGTGCACATGACCTCCACGTCGGGATTGATCGGCAATTTCGGCCAGGCCAACTACGCGGCGGCCAAGCTGGGCATCGTGGCGTTGTCCAAGTCGATCGCGCTGGACATGGCGCGCTACAACGTGCGCTCGAACTGCATCGCGCCGTTTGCCTGGAGCCGCATGACCAGTTCGATCCCCGCCGAAACGGACGAAGAGAAGGCGCGCGTCGAAAAGCTGAAGAAGATGGAAGCCGGCAAGGTGGCGCCTATGGCCGTGTTCCTGGCCAGCGACGCGGCCAGCGAGATCACGGCGCAGATCTTTGCCGTGCGCGCCAACGAAATCATGCTGATGAGCCAGCCGCGGCCCTTGCGCACGGTGCATCACGGCGAAGGCTGGACGCCGGAGCGCATTGCCGAGATCGCGGCGCCCGCCATGCGCAAGCATTTCTACGCGTTGGAGCGTTCGCCCGACGTGATCGACTGGGATCCCATCTGAGGCCGCCACATGCCGTTGGACTATGCAACCGTGAAGGACTGGCGCTTTGACGACGTGCGCCAGCGCTACGACCAGAAGGACACGATGCTGTATGCGCTGGGCATCGGCCTGGGGCAGGACCCCGAAGACACCGGCCAGCTTCGTTATGTGTACGAGAAGGACCTGCGCACGTTTCCGACGATGAGCGTGATCCTGGGCTACCCGGGGTTCTGGGTCAGCGACCCGCGCTCGACGGTGGACTGGGTGAAGGTCGTGCATGGCGAGCAGCGGCTGACGCTGCATGCGCCGCTGCCGGTGGCGGGCATCGTCACGGGCAGGACGCGCAACACGCACGTCATCGACAAGGGCGCGGACAAGGGCGCCATCATCGTCAGCGAACGCACGCTGCACGACGAAAATGGCGAGTGCCTGGCGACGCTGCAATCCAGCACGTTCTGCCGCGGCGACGGCGGCTTTGGCGAGGGCGACGCCAGCCCGCAGGCCCTGCCCGCCGCGCCCGATGGCGACCCCGATTCGCGCTGCGAGCTGCGCATTCCGCCCAGCGCGGCGCTGCTGTACCGGCTGAACGCGGACCGCAATCCGCTGCACGCCGATCCCGACGTGGCGCGTCAGGCGGGTTATCCCCGGCCCATCCTGCATGGCCTGTGCTCGTACGGCGTTGCCGCGCACGCCCTGGTCAAGACGTACTGCGGCTACGACGCGGCGCGGCTCACCAGCCTGAACACGCGCTTTTCGGCGCCCGTCTATCCGGGCGAGACGCTGCAATGCGACATGTGGCGCATGCCGGACGGCCAGATCCGCTTCATCGCCCGCGCCAAAGAGCGCGGCATCGTGGTCATGAGCCACGGCACCGCGACGGTGCAATCATGACGCGCCCGCCTCCGCTTGACGGCATCCGCGTGCTGGACCTGTCGCGCATCCTGGCCGGCCCGTGGTGCACGCAGAACCTGGCCGACCTGGGCGCCGACGTCATCAAGATCGAACGCCCCCGCGTGGGCGACGACACCCGCGCGTGGGGGCCGCCCTACCTGAAGGACGGCAACGGCCAGGACACCAACGAATCGGCCTATTACCTCAGCGCCAACCGCAACAAGCGCTCGGTCGAAGCCGACATGGCCACGCCCGAGGGCGCGGCGCTGATCCGGGAACTGGCCGCTGTCAGCGACATTCTGGTCGAGAACTTCAAGGTGGGCGGCTTGGCCAAGTACGGGCTGGACTACGAAAGCCTCAAGCAGGTCAACCCGCGCCTCATCTATTGCTCGGTCACGGGCTTTGGGCAAGATGGGCCGTTTGCGCAGCGCCCCGGCTACGACTTCATGATCCAGGGCATGGGCGGGCTGATGAGCATCACGGGCGAGCGCGACGACCTGCCCGGCGGCGGACCGCAGAAGGCGGGCGTGGCCGTCACCGATATCGTCACCGGCATGTACGCCACCGTGGCGGTGCTGGCGGCCCTGCAAGAGCGCCATCGCAGCGGCCAGGGCCAGCACCTGGACATCGCGCTGCTGGACAGCCACGTGGCCCTGCTGGCCAACCAGAACTCCAACTACTTCAACTCGGGCGTGGCGCCCACGCGCGCCGGCAACGCGCATCAGAACGTGGTGCCCTACCAGGTGTTTGCCGCCAGCGACGGCCACCTGATCGTGGCCACGGGCAACGAATCGCAGTACCGCGCCTACTGCCGCGCCATCGGCGTGCCGGAACTGGGCGACGATCCGCGCTTTGCCACCAACCGGCTGCGCGTCACGAACCGCGTGGAACTGATCGGGATCCTGACGGACATCATGCGAGAAGGCCGGCGCGACGACTGGATCGCCAAGCTGGAAGCGGTGGGTGTGCCGTGCGGGCCGATCAACGACATTGCGCAGGCCTTCGCCCATCCGCAGGCGCAGGCGCGGCAACTGCGGCGCGACATGCCGCATCCGGCCGGCGGCGTGGCGCCCGTGACGGCCAGCCCGCTGCGGTTTTCGGATTCGCCGGTCGTCTACCGGCGCGCGCCGCCGATGCTGGGCGAACACACCGAGGAAGTGCTGCGCGACGTGCTGGGCAAATCGGCGCAGGCGATTGCGGCGTTCAAGGGTAAAGCGCAGGCGTGACGGCGCGTTGTAATCCCATCACGCCTTGGCGGCGACGGGCAGCCGAAACGGCGCGCCCAGCCGATTGAATGCATTCATTGCGGCAATCGTGATCGTGAGGTCGACAAGGTCCTTGGGCTCGAACGCGGCCGAGGCGGCGGCGTACGCTTCGTCAGAGGCGTGGGTTTCGCTCACCCGCGTCACCTCCTCCGCCCACGCAAGCGCCGCACGTTCCTGGTCGGAGAACAGATGCGGCACCTCGTCCCATACGGGCAATAGCGTGATCTTGTCGACCGACATGGTTTTGCGCAGGTCACGGCTGTGCATGTCGATGCAGTGCGCGCAGCCATTGATCTGCGAGACGCGCAGAAAAACGAGATGAACGAGCTCTTCCGGCAGGTTCGTGCGTGTCGTGACGTAGTGGTGGACGCCAAAGAGCGCCTTCGCGCCTTCCGGTGCAATCTCTTGCCAGTTCATGCGGGTCATGTCAGTCCTTTGCTGTCGAAAAGTGAACCCCGCCACCTTACACGCCGGCGTTTCGGTGAAACAGGTCCAAGAATCGGCAAATCGACTGATCCAAGATCGGCCCGGACCCCATAAAAAATTGGCCGCTGTTTCCAGCGGCCAATTCGTCTTCACTTAGGCAACGGCAACCGGGATCTTGCCGATCTTGGCCTGCCACTCCTTGGGCCCGGTCGTGTGGACCGAGGTGCCCTGGGCGTCCACCGCCACGGTCACCGGCATGTCCTTCACGTCGAACTCATAGATGGCTTCCATGCCCAGGTCGGCAAAGCCCAGCACCTTGGCGCCGCGGATCGCCTTGGACACCAGGTAAGCCGCGCCGCCGACGGCCATCAGGTAGGCCGAGCCGTGCTTCTTGATGGCTTCAATGGCGACCGGACCGCGCTCGGACTTGCCGATCATCGAGATCAGGCCGGTCTTCTCCAGCATCATGTCCGTGAACTTGTCCATGCGCGTGGCGGTGGTGGGGCCGGCGGGGCCGACCACTTCGTCGCCCACGGGATCCACCGGACCCACGTAGTAGATGACGCGGTTGGTGAAGTCCACGGGCAGCGGTTCGCCCTTGGCCAGCATGTCCTGGATGCGCTTGTGCGCGGCATCGCGGCCGGTGAGCATCTTGCCCGACAGCAGCAGCGTCTGGCCCGGCTTCCAGCTGGCGACTTCTTCCTTGGTCAGCGTGTTCAGGTCGACCTGCTTGGACTTGTTGTAGTCCGGCGCCCAGTGCACTTCGGGCCATTCGGACAGCGACGGCGGATCCAGGCGCGCGGGGCCCGAACCGTCCAGTTCGAAGTGCGCGTGGCGCGTGGCCGCACAGTTCGGGATCATGGCGACGGGCTTGGAGGCCGCGTGCGTCGGGAAGGTGTTGATCTTGACGTCCAGCACGGTCGTCAGGCCGCCCAGGCCCTGCGCGCCAATGCCCAGCGCGTTGACCTTTTCGTAGAGCTCGATGCGCAGCTCTTCCAGCTTGTTCTGCGGGCCGCGGGCCAGCAGCTCGTACATGTCGATGTCTTCCATCAGCGACTGCTTGGCCATCAGCATCGCCTTTTCAGCGGTGCCGCCAACGCCGATGCCCAGCATGCCGGGCGGGCACCAGCCGGCGCCCATCGACGGAACGGTCTTGAGCACCCAATCCACCAGCGAATCGCTGGGATTGAGCATGGCGAACTTGGTCTTGTTCTCGGAACCGCCACCCTTCGAGGCGATCTGCACGTCGACCTTGTCGCCCTGGACAAGCTCGACGTGCAGGATACAGGGCGTGTTGTCGCGCGTGTTCTTGCGCGCGAACAGCGGATCGTCCAGCACGGAAGCGCGCAGGGGATTGTCCGGGTTCAGGTAGCCGCGGCGCACGCCTTCGTCACAGAGTTCCTGCAGGGTGCGCTTGGTGTCAAACCGCACGCTCATGCCGATCTTCAGGAAGACGTTGACGATGCCGGTGTCCTGGCACAGCGGACGCTTGCCTTCGGCGCACATGCGCGAGTTGGTCAGGATCTGCGCCATCGCATCGCGCGCGGCCGGGCTTTCCTCGCGCTCGTAAGCGCGCGCCAGGTGGCGGATGTAATCGACGGGATGGTAATAGCTGATGAACTGGATGCCATCGGCTATCGACTGGATCAAGTCTTCTTCTTTAATGATGACGGACATGGCGGTTTGCAGGTCTGGATGGAAAACGTGAAAACGCGGCTGATCAGGTAATCAGCCGCAGGTGAAAAGAACTATTTTGCCGCCGGGCCGCCCCAAGGCAAAATGCGCCCCCCTCGGGGGGCAGCAAGCGCGCGAAGCGTGCGCGGCGTGGGGGCTCCTTTTGCCGCCGGGCCGCCCCAAGGCAAAATGCGCCCCCTCGGGGGGCAGCAAGCGCGCGAAGCGTGCGCGGCGTGGGGGCCAACCACTTATTTGCCTTGCCACACGGGCTTGCGCTTCTCGGCGAAAGCCGTCGCGCCTTCCTTGGCGTCGGCCGACGTAAAGATGTGCGCGATCAGCGGACGCTGGCGGTCGAACATGTCTGCCTGGTCCCAGTCGCCGCCCTGCGCCACGATGCTCTTGGCGGTCTGCACGGCCAGCGGGCCGTTCTCGACGATGGCGCGGGCCAGTTCCAGCGCGCCGGCCAGGGCGCCGCCCGGCTCGGTCAGGCGGTTGACCAGGCCAAAGGCGTGCGCACGCTCGGCGGTCAGCATCTCGCCGGTCAGGATCACTTCCATGGCGATGTGGTACGGCAGGCGGCGCGGCAGGCGCAACAGGCCGCCGGCGCCGGCCACCAGACCGCGCTTGACCTCGGGCAGCCCGAACTTGGCGTTGCTGGCGGCCACGATCAGGTCGGAAGCCAGCGCCATTTCGCAACCGCCAGCCAGGGCATAACCCTCGACCGCGGCGATCAGCGGCTTCTTGGGCGGACGCTCGTTCAGGCCGGCGAAACCGCGGCCTTCCACGTAGGGGCGCTGACCCGACGCGGCGAACGCCTTCAGGTCCATGCCCGACGAAAACGTGCCGCCGCCACCCGTCAGGATGCCGATGCGAACGTCGTCACGGCTGTCCAGCTGGTCCAGCGCGGCGGCCATGGCCACGGCGGTTTCCAGGTTGATGGCGTTCTTGGCCTCGGGACGGTTGATCGTGATGATCTGGATGCCGTCAGTGACTTCCACCGTGATCAGGTCGGACATGGGACTGCTCCTTTTTCGCGAATTCTCGGAATCGGGTTCCGGGTTTTATATAAGACTCAAGACTCAACCTGGAATCATACGACCATTGGCCGGCGGGTGCTGGCGCAACCGGCCGATCACAATATTCACCAGCAGTGCGCGTTCCGTCCCCAGACCGCAACGCGCGCCAAGTCTGCGCCGCGTCGCATTGCCCGATGCGCCGGGAAGCCGATATCTGCGTCCGGGACAGCCCGTCCCGTTCAATATAGTGACCACACGCGTCCGGGCATGAAACAAGCGCCGGAGCGGCTTTTATAGTGGCCTTCACCCGCAACACTTAAGCCACAAAGAGCCCTTCATGCCCGCAACAACCGATCGAAACTACATCAAAGCCCCCGCCGCCCGCGCCGAGGACAGCGCCAGCGCCATCGAGGACACCGTGCGCGAGATCATCGCGCAAGTCCGGGCCCGCGGCGACGCGGCGGTGCGCGAGTATTCGCAGAAATTTGACGGCATGGAGACGCCGGCGCTGGAAGTATCCATCGAGGCGCGCCTGCAGGCGGTTGCCGACCTGGACGAGCAGACCCGCAAGGACACGGAATTTGCCATCGATCGCGTCCGCGCCTTTGCCGAAGCGCAATTGGCAACGGTGCTGCCCTTGGAAATCGAGACGCTACCCGGCCTGCACCTGGGCCACCGGGTCATCCCAGTACAACGCATCGGCGCGTACGTGCCCGGCGGCCGCTATCCGATTCTGTCGGCCCCGGTGATGACCATCGTGCCCGCCAAGGTCGCCGGATGCGATGAGGTCATTGCCTGCCTGCCGCCTGGCGCCCATCCTGCGATGATCGCGGGCTGCCACCTGTCCGGCGCCGACCGCATCTTCCTGGTCGGCGGAGCGCAGGCCATCGCCGCCATGGCGTGCGGCACGGAATCCATTCCTGCCGTGGACAAGATCGTCGGCCCCGGCAACGCCTACGTGAACGAGGCGAAACGCCAGGTGTTCGGCGAAGTCGGCATTGACCAACTCGCGGGGCCCAGCGAGATCTTCGTCGTCGCGGACGACAGCGGCGACGCGGACATGATTGCGACGGATCTGCTGGCACAAGCCGAGCATGATGTGCGCACGCGCGTCGGCCTGATCACCACCAGTGAGCGTCTGGCCCGGGAAACGCTGCGCGCCGTGGAACGCCAGCTCGAGGATCTGCCCACCGCCCCCGTGGCGGCCCGCGCGTGGACGGATTATGGAGAGATCGTGTTGTGCGACACCGAGGACGAGATGCTGGCGTACTCGGATTACGTGGCCGCCGAGCACCTGCAGGTCCACACCCGCGATCCGCACGCGACCGCCGGCCGGTTACGCAACTACGGATCGCTTTTCATCGGCACGCTGGCCAGCGTTGTGTACTCCGACAAATGCTGCGGCACCAACCATACCCTGCCCACGATGCGGGCAGGCCGTTACACCGGCGGCTTGTGGGTGGGATCGTTCCTGAAGATCTGCACGCACCAATGGCTGGATGCGCGGGGCGTGGCCGCCGTCGCACCGCCGGCCGAGCGGCAGAGCCGCACCGAAGGCATGGAAGGCCACCGCCGCGCCGCTGCGCTACGCCTGGGCTGAAACAGTCCGGCAGCCATTCTAAAAATTGTCCACAAGGGGAAAACAATGAAGCTTGGCATCATCTTCAGTGCGCTGGCGATCGCCGGCGCAAGCCTGGCGGTACCTGCCCAGGCGCAGTCGTCCTATCCGTCGCGTCCCATCAAGTTGGTCGTGCCCTTTCCGCCCGGCGGCACGACCGACGTGCTGGCCAGAACCATCGCCGACCCGCTGGGCAAGCTGTTGAAACAGACGGTGGTCGTCGAAAACCGCAACGGTGCGGCAGGCCGCATCGGCAGCGAGTACGTCATCCGAGCCGATCCCGACGGCTACACCTTGGGCATTGCCACGGTCAGTTCGCACGCGGTCACGCCGGTCGTGTACGACAACATCTCGTATGACGTCACGCGCGACCTGGCACCCATCACCAAGCTCGCATCGGTGCCCAACGTCCTGACGATCGGCCCGAAGGTGCCTGCCTCGGACATGGCCTCCTTCGTGAAGCTGCTCAAGGACAAGCCGAACGTCTACACCTATGGGTCGGCGGGCGCCGGGTCCGAGGCCAACATGATGGGCGAGTTATTCAAACTCAGCACAGGCACTGAAATGATGCACGTGCCCTACCGCGGCTCCAGCCCCGCGCTGCAGGACGCATTGGGGGGCCAGATCGCCGCGGTATTCGACAACCTGCCGTCGTCGTTGCCCTTCATCCGCAGCGGTGACTTGAAAGCGTTGGCGGTTGCCTACCCGCAACGTCTGAATGCGCTCCCCGATGTGCCGACGTTTGCCGAGGTAGGACTACCCGATGTGAACGACGCTTCATGGTTCG
Organism: Achromobacter sp. SLBN-14; assembly: GCF_006715415.1. Classification (NCBI taxonomy): domain Bacteria; kingdom Pseudomonadati; phylum Pseudomonadota; class Betaproteobacteria; order Burkholderiales; family Alcaligenaceae; genus Achromobacter; species Achromobacter sp. SLBN-14. The sequence continues at coordinate 1,437,020 of NZ_VFNE01000001.1, forward strand.
GTCTGGTGGCGCCGCGCAATACGCCACCCGCCGTGGTGGAGCAGATCTACCAGGCAGTCGCCCAGGTTCTGGCCATGCCGGACGTGAAGGAAAAGCTGGCAGGCTTCTCGGCCGTGCCGGTGGGCAACCCGCCCGCAGAATTCGCCGAACAGCTCAAAGCCGAGATCGACAAGCAGCGCGCCACGGCGAAGCGCGCCAACATCAGCCTAAAGTAGATCCCGGGCGTGTTCCGCCCGCATCAGGAGACCGAGACATGCCTGCCCGCTACCGCGTCCTGGTGGCCCAGTTGTTCCAGGAGACGCACGGATTCACGCCTGTGAATACCCCGCTGTCCGCGTTCGAGATTGAACGCGGACGGACCATGTTGACCGCCAATGCCGACGCCGACTCGGTACTGGGGGGCATCCTGCGCACCTTGAAGGCGCAGGAATGCGAGGCCGTGCCCACCCTCGCGGCGCGCGCCCGGCCAGGCGGCCGGGTCGACGATGGCGCGTACTCGCTGCTGCGCGAGGGCATTCTGGACGGCGCGCGCGCCGGCGACTTCGACGCCATCGCGCTGTGCCTGCACGGATGCATGCAGACTGTCGGATTGGATAGTGCCGAAGCCGACCTGCTGGAAGGCCTGCGCGCCATCGTCGGGCCCGCCATGCCGATCGTCGCGGGCTTCGATCTGCATGCCCACGCCGTGCCGGCGCTGCTGCGCCAACTGGATTTTGCCTCGGCCTACAAGACCAATCCGCACGCGGATGCCGCCGAGACCGGCGCGCGTGTGGCGAAACAGCTTCTGCATATGCTGGACACGGGTGAGCGGCCCGCGGGCGTCAGCGTCCTGGTGCCCATGCTGACGCGCGGCAACGACGAGACGTCGCATGGCCCCCTGGCCAAACTGCATGCCAAGGCGCAGGGCGCCGTGCAAGCGAACAAGGGTGTGCTGGACGTCTCCCTTTTCAACGTCAATCCCTTCATCGACGGCGAAGGCGTGGGGCAGACCGTCCTGGTTTACGCACGCACGGCGGACCATATGGCCGAGGCGCGCAAGCTGGCAGGGACGCTCGCTCGCGCACTGTGGGACGAACGCGCCGCCTTCGTGCACGACCTGCCAGACATCGATACGCTGCTGCGCGGTCATGCAGACGTTGGGCGCAGGCTCATCGTTGGCGATTTCGGGGACCGCGTGCTTGCCGGCGGCCCCGGCGACAGCCTGCATGTGATGGAGCGGGCGCTTGCGTTGACGCAGGGACGGATCGCCGCCATCGTGACGGACCCGGCCGCGCTCAGTGCCTGCGAAAGGGCCGGCGTCGGCGCTCACGTGCAGTTGCGGGCGGGCGGGCTGTACAGCGTGGACTGTCCGCCGATGCGGGTGTCGGGGCACGTCGCAGCCCTGGGCAGCGGCGTCTTCCGCAACCGCGGCGCGTTCATGCGCGGGGCCACGCTGCGCCTGGGCCCATACGCCGTTCTGCGCAATGAGCGCTATGACCTGCTGATCACGCAGGACGCTGTCATGTCGCAGGATCCTGGCTGTTACCTCGACGCCGGCATCAATCTCAACGACGTGGACCTGATCGTGGTCAAGTCCGGCTATCACTTCAAGCTGGCCTTCGAGGAATGGGGGTACTGCGCCTGCGCCGAGACGCCTGGCCTGACCGGCTACCATCCCGAACGCCTGCCGTTCGACAAGGCCAGGCCGCTCTACCCGCTCGACGCCCCTGCATACCGTCCCCAAATAGTGGAATTGCGGGTTCCGCCAGCGGCGGCGGGTTGAGCCACCGCCCCGTGTATCCTGCAGACCACGTCGACCGCCGGCCCCCGCCCGGCTCGCAGGAGGAGACACGATGCCGAGAATTGGCGAAGACATCAGGGAATTACGCCGCCGCCGCGGTCTGGGCATCCGCGAGGTTGCCCAGCGCTCCGGCGTTTCGCACGCCTCGATTTCGCTGATCGAGCGCGACAAGATCAGCCCATCGCTCGACACCCTGGCTGCGGTGCTGGACGCCTTGGGCACGACCATCGTAGGGTTTTTCTCGAACAGCCGGCTGCTGGTGGCGGAATCGCCCTTCTACACGCCGGAGGACCTGCCGGAAATCGGCAATCCCAACGCCATTTCCTACCGGATGATCGGCAGCCGCTTCTCCAACCGCGCCATGCTCATGATGCAGGAGCGCTACCAGCCAGGCGCCGACTCAGGCGAGCTCTTCAGCCATCCGGCCCAGGAAGCCGGTCTGGTGCTGTCCGGGGCGGTGGAAGTGACCGTCGGCGACAAGAACCGGGTGCTACAGGCTGGCGATTCGTACTACTTCGACAGCCGGGTCCCCCATCGATTTCGCAACGTTCACGACGGCCCCAGCGAAATCGTCAGCGCGGTCACGCCGCCGACCTACTAGGCCTCTTCGGGACGAGCCGCTCGCCGCCGGTTAAAATGCCGGGTTTCCCACGCGCAGGGCAGCCCTTGCCCGGCGGCCGAATTCCAAGAATCCTATGCTCACCTTTCAGCAAATCATCCTTACGCTCCAGGAATACTGGGACAAACAGGGTTGCGCCCTGCTGCAGCCCTACGACATGGAAGTCGGCGCCGGCACCTCGCACACGGCCACGTTCCTGCGCGCCATCGGGCCGGAGCCCTGGCGCGCCGCCTACGTCCAGCCCTCGCGCCGCCCCAAGGATGGCCGCTACGGCGAAAACCCCAACCGCCTGCAGCACTACTACCAGTACCAGGTCGTGCTCAAGCCCGCGCCCCCTGAAATCCTGGACCTGTACATCGGTTCGCTGAAGGCGCTGGGCATCGATCCCACGCAGCACGACATCCGCTTCGTCGAGGACGACTGGGAAAACCCCACGCTCGGCGCCTGGGGCCTGGGCTGGGAAGTCTGGCTGAATGGCATGGAAGTGACCCAGTTCACGTATTTCCAGCAGGTCGGCGGCCTGGACTGCACGCCCACCACCGGTGAAATCACCTACGGCCTGGAACGCCTGGCCATGTACCTGCAGGACGTGCAAAGCGTCTACGACCTTGTCTGGACGGAAGGCGCCAACGGCAAGCGCGTGCTGTACCGCGACGTGTTCCACCAGAACGAAGTCGAGCAATCCACGTACAACTTCGAGCACTCGTCGGCCGACATGCTGTTTGCGCATTTCAACGACTACGAAGCCGAGGCCAAGCGCCTGATGGACGTGCCGCTGGCGCTGCCGGCCTACGAGGCCGCGCTGAAAGCCGCGCACACCTTCAACATGCTGGACGCGCGCGGCGCGATCAGCGTGACCGAGCGCGCCGCCTACATCGGCCGCATCCGCAACCTGTCGCGCGCCGTCGCGCAGGCCTATTACGATTCCCGCGAACGACTGGGCTTTCCCATGCTGGGCCGCGACAAGGCCGCCGGGGAGGCTGCATAAATGACGACGAACATCCGCCCGCTGCTGGTCGAACTGCTGACCGAAGAACTCCCGCCCAAGGCCCTGCAGAAACTGGGCCAGGCCTTTGCCGAAGGCGTGCGCGCCACGCTGGACCGCCACGGCCTGCTGGCCGAAGGCTGCGCCGTGACGCCGTATTCGACGCCGCGCCGCCTGGCCGTCCACCTGTCCGCCGTGCTGGCGCAGGCACCCGACCAGGCCTATGCCGAAAAGCTGATGCCCGTGAAGATCGGCCTGACCGAAGACGGCAAGGCCACGCCGGCGCTGCAAAAGAAGCTGGCCGCCAAGGGCCTTGAAAACATCGATGTCGCCACGCTGGACCGCGAATCCGACGGCAAGCAGGACTACCTGGTGGCGCGCGGCACGGCCGCCGGTGCGCAACTGGCCGCCGGCTTGCAGGAAGGCATCGAGGCCGCCATCGACGGCCTGCCCATCCCCAAGGTCATGCGCTACCAATTGGCCGACGGCGTCACCACCGTCAAGTTCGTGCGCCCGGCGCACGGCCTGATCGCGCTGTTTGGCGCCGACGTGGTGCCGGTGCAGGCACTGGGCCTGTCCGCTGGCCGCGAGACGCTGGGCCACCGCTTCATGAGCCAGGGCGCCGTTGCCATTGCCGACGCCGACGCCTATGTCGCCACGCTGGCCGAAAAGGGCCACGTCGTGGCGTCGTTCGAAGCGCGTCGCGCCGAGATCCAGCGCCAGCTGCAAGAAGAAGCGACCCGCCTGTCCGCCACGCTGGGCGACGACCCCGAAGTGACCGCGCTGCTGGACGAAGTGACCGCGCTGGTCGAACACCCCACCGTCTACGTGGGCCAGTTCGAGGAACAGTTCCTGCAGGTTCCGCAGGAATGCCTGATCCTGACCATGCGGCTGAACCAGAAGTACTTCCCGCTGTTCGATCCGGCCACCGGGCGCCTCACGCACCGCTTCCTGATCGTGAGCAACATGCGCACGGACAACCCGGTGAACATCGTCGAAGGCAACCAGCGCGTGGTGCGTCCGCGCCTGGCCGATGCGCAGTTCTTCTTTGAAACCGACCGCAAGACGCCGCTGGCCGCGCGCGTCGAGCAACTGGGTTCCATCGTCTATCACAACAAGCTGGGCACCCAGCTCGAACGCGTGGAGCGCGTGCGCGCGATTGCCCGCGGCATTGCCGGCGAACTGGGCGGTGACGTGTCCGCCGCCGACCGCGCCGCCATGCTGGCCAAGGCCGACCTCGGCTCCAACATGGTGGGCGAATTCCCCGAGCTGCAAGGCATCATGGGCGCTTACTACGCCGCCGGCGACGGCGAGCCCGCCAGCGTCGTCGAGGCCCTGCGCACCCAGTACCGCAACCGCTACGACACGCCGGTGACCCAGGACACCCTGACCGCCGCCACGCTGTTCATCGCCGAACGCGTCGAAACGCTGGTCGGCATCTGGGCGATCGGTCTTGCCCCCACCGGCGAGCGCGACCCCTTCGGCCTGCGCCGCGCCGCGCTAGGCCTGATCAGCGCCTTCGAACAACTGGCCGCGGGCGGCTGGCTGAAGATCAGCCAGGACGGTCCGCTGACCCTGGACGGCCTGCTGCAGCTGGCCGCCAGCACGTTCGCGGACGGCAAGATCCCGTCCGGCACGCTGGCCGAGGTCCGCACCTTCATCTACGAGCGCTACCGCAACCAGCTCATCAACGACTTCGACCGCAATGCCGTCGAGGCCGTGATCGCGCTGACCCCGCCGCTGCATCAGGTCGCCGAGCGCGTGCGCGCCGCCGCGGCATTCGCGCAATTGCCCGAAGCCGCCAGCCTGGCCGCCGCGAACAAGCGCATCGGCAACCTGCTCAAGAAGGCCGAAGGCGAGATCGGCACGGTGAACGACGCGGCGCTGGTGGAACCGGCTGAAAAGGCCCTGGCCGCCGCCGTGGCCGCGCTGCGTCCGAAGGCCGAGGCGCAACTGGCCGCCGGCGACTTCACCGGTAGCCTGTCCACGCTGGCTCAGGCCCGCGAACCCGTGGACGCGTTCTTTGCCGACGTCATGGTCATGGCCGAAGACCCGGCCGTGCGCGCCAACCGGCTGGCCCTCCTGGCCCAGCTGCATGGCCTGATGAACCAGGTCGCTGACATCTCCAGGCTCGCCCAGTGAAGCTCATCATCCTCGACCGCGACGGCGTCATCAATCAGGACAGCGACGCCTTCGTCAAGACGCCCGACGAATGGATCGCGCTGCCGGGCAGCCTGCAGGCCATCGCGCGCCTCACGCAGGCCGGCTGGAAGGTGGTGGTTGCCACCAACCAGTCGGGGCTGGCGCGCGGGCTGTTCGACATGGACACGCTGACCGCCATCCACACCAAGATGCGGCGCGAACTCGCCGCGGTGGGCGGCAGCGTCGACGCCATTTTCATGTGCCCGCACGGCCCCGACGACGACTGCACCTGCCGCAAGCCGCGTCCGGGCATGTTCGAGCAGATCGGGCACCGCTACGACGTCGACCTGGCCGGCGTGCCGGCCGTGGGCGATTCGCTGCGCGACCTGCAGGCCTCCTCGGCAGCGGGATGCTCGCCGTGGCTGGTCCTGACGGGCAATGGTGCCAAGACGCTGGCCAAGGGCGGCCTGCCCGACAACACGCGCGTCTGCGACGACCTGTCGGCCCTGGTCGACGCCCTGCTGCAGGACGCGTGACCCGATGGCCTGGCTTCGTTCGTTCCTGTACTTCGTGTTCCTGGCCGTCACGGTCATTCCGTATGCCTTCGCCTGTGTCCTGTGGGCGCCGCTGCCGCTGCACTGGCGCTACAAGCTGACGGTCGGCTGGCCCCGGCTGGCCATCTGGGGCGCCAAGGTGTTCTGCGGCATCCGCTGGCAGGTCAAGGGCTGGGAAAACCTGCCCGACGGCCCGGCGGTGCTGCTGTCCAAGCACCAGTCAGCCTGGGAAACCCTGTTCTTCCCGGCCTACATGCCGCGCGAGGTGTGCTTCGTCTACAAGAAAGAACTGCACATGGTGCCGTTCTTCGGCTGGGGCCTGGCGCTCTTGCGCATGATCGCCATCGACCGCGCCAAGGGCCGCGACGCTTTCGAGCAGGTGGTCAAGCAAGGCCAGACCCGCCTGAACGAAGGCCGCTGGCCGCTGCTGTTTCCGGAAGGCACGCGCGTGGCGCCCGGCAAGACCGGACGCTTCAAGATGGGTGGCGCGCTGCTGGCCTCGCGCACTGGCGCCGTGGTCATCCCGGTGGCGCATAACGCCGGCGAATGCTGGCGCCGCAACGCCTTCATCAAGTATCCCGGCATGATCACCCTGTCGATCGGTCCCGCGATAGAATCCAAGGGACTCACCCCCGAGGAACTGAACCAGAAGGTTCAGGACTGGATCGAAGGGGAAATGCGGCGTCTCAACCCCGAAAGGTATGCCCAGCACTGATCAGCTAGAACTCCTGTTCAACACGCAGGAAGACGACGCGCCCGCGGGCGCGCCGCCGCTGATCGCCGTGCCGGCGGCGCCGGCCGCCCCGCGCGCGCCCTCCGCCGGGCCCGGCACGGCCCGCCCCGTCACGCCCCCCAACCTGTTTCCCGACGCCGCCAAGGCCCCCGCCCCCGCGGGCGAGCCGCTGCTGACGCTGTCGCCCAATGCGGCGTCGCGCGTGCCCACGCCCTGCCCCGACCCGCTGCCGCCCGGCGCGCGCTGGCGCGAGGTGCCCACCGATCAGCAGACCATCGGCTTCGTGCTGCTGCGTTCGCGGCGGCGCAGCATCGGCTTCGTCATCACCGACGACGGCCTGCGCGTGACCGCCCCCAATTGGGTGACGCTGACGCAGATCGACGACGCGGTGCGCGAAAAATCGCGCTGGATCCTGACCAAGCTGCGCGAATGGCACGCCCGCAAGCAGCAGCTGGCCATGGCGCACACGCGCTGGCAGGCGGGCGGAGAACTCCCCTATCTGGGCCGGCGCATCGTCATCGGCGTGGGCGGCGACAGCCGCCAGGCCAATCTGTCCGGCGACGCCGACGCGCCGCAAGATGGCGACACTCTGTGGCTGGCGCTGCCGTCCCACGCCGACCAGGGCCGCATCCGCGATGCGGCCCAAGCGTGGCTGCAACAGCGCGCGGGCGCCTGGTTCGGTGCGCGGCTGGCGCACTTTTTGCAGGTGAGCGGCCTGAAGATCCGCCGCTGGCGCCTGTCGTCGGCCGCCACGCGCTGGGGGTCGTGCACCAGCGACGGCAACATCATGCTGAACTGGCGCCTGATCCACTTCGCCCCGGCCATCATCGATTACGTCATCGCGCACGAGCTTGCCCATTTGCGCGAGATGAACCACAGTCAGGACTTCTGGCGCGAAGTCGGCCAGATCCTGCCCGACTTCGAAGACGCCAAGAACATCCTGCGGCGTCACGATCCCGCTTCGCTGCCTCAGTTCTGAAGCGCGCGGCACCCAGCGCCTGTTGCGATCCCAAGGAGAATCGAAATGTTGCTGCTGATTCCGGGCCCGGTCACCACCGACGCGCGGGTGAAGGCCGCCATGGCGCAGGACTACGCGCCGTGGGACAACGATTTCCGCACGCTGTACCGTCAGGTGTGCGACGGCGTGCTGGCAATTGCGCAGGCCGGCGCGGACGAGCACGTGGCGCTGGCCTTGCCGGGCTGCGGCCACTTTGCCGTCGAGGCCGCGATCCGCACCTTCGTGCCGCCCGGCGGCCGCATGCTGGCCCCGTCCACCGGCGCTTACGCGGCCCGGCTGCAAAAACTGGCCGCCGAGGCAGGCCGCATCGCCGTGCCGCTATCGGTGGGCGCCGCCGAGCGCGTGGATCCGCAGGCGGTGGCCGACGCCCTGGAACGCGACCCCACGCTCACGCACCTGGCGCTGGTCTACAGCGAAACCGGCAGCGGCATCTGCCACGACGTCCCCCATCTTGCCCGCATCGCCCACGCGCTGGGACGCCGCGTGATCATCGACGCCGTGTCGGCATTCGGCGCGTTGCCGCTTGAATTGCGCGCCCTGCCCGCGGTCGACGCCGTGGTGCTGACCGCCAACAAATGCCTGGAAGGCCTGCCGGGCGCGGCCTTCGTTGTCGCGCGCCGCGACAGCCTGGATGCCGCGCGCGGCAATGCGGGCAGCTGGTCGCTCGACCTGGCGGACATCTACCAGCACACGCTGGCGCCCAACGCCGGCCCCCGCTTCACGCCCGCCGCGCCCACGCTGGCCGCGCTGGCCGTGGCGCTGGAACTGTTCCGCCAGGAAGGCCGCGAGGCTCGTCTGGCGCGTTACACGGCCAACATGCGCACGCTCTATGATGGCGTGATCGATCTTGGCCTGACCCCATACCTGCCGCCCGAGCTGCAAGGCCCCATCGTCGTCAACGTCCGCGCGCCGGATGCCCCGACCTGGCACCTGCAGCTCTTCGTGGACGCGCTCAAGCAGCGCGGCTATGTGATCAGCAACTTCACCAACACCGAAGAACCCACGTTCCGGGTCGGCTGCATCGGCGCCTTTGGCGCCGGCCAGATGCGGCAGGCGGTCGACGCCATGGGCGGCGCGCTGCGCGACATCGGAATCTCCCGGGAACACGCCGGAACCCCCCAGCGCTTCCCCCAACCTCTCATCGCGTAAGGAATCCTCCCATGCGTCTGCTCCACACCATGCTGCGCGTCGGCAACCTCGACAAGTCCATCGACTTCTACACCAACGTGCTGGGCATGCGCCTTCTGCGCCGCAACGACTATCCGGACGGCAAGTTCACGCTGGCCTTCGTCGGCTACCAGGACGAAGCCGACGGCGCCGTCATCGAACTGACCCACAACTGGGACACCGACAAGTACGACCTGGGCAACGGCTACGGCCACATCGCCCTGGAAGTCGACAACGCCTACGAAGCCTGTGACAAGGTCAAGGAGCGCGGCGGCAAGGTCACCCGCGAGGCCGGCCCGATGAAGCACGGCAAGACCGTCATCGCCTTCGTGGAAGACCCCGACGGCTACAAGATCGAATTCATCCAGAAGAAAGACCGCCAGGACTGAGCGGAACGCCAGCCATGATCCATCCCATCCTGAAAATGGGCGACCCGCGGCTGCTGCGCGTGGCGCCCCCGGTCGACCGTTTCGACACGCCTGAGCTGCACGCCCTGATCGACGACATGTTCGAAACCATGGCGGCCGCGCAGGGCGTGGGCCTGGCCGCGCCGCAGATCGGCGTGGACCTGCAACTGGTGATCTTCGGGTTCGACCGCAACGACCGCTATCCCGACGCGCCGCCGGTGCCGCAGACGATCCTGTGCAATCCGGTCATCACGCCGCTTTCGGACGAGATGGAAGACGGCTGGGAAGGCTGCCTGTCGGTGCCGGGACTGCGCGGCCTGGTGCCGCGCTACCGCCATATCCGATACAGCGGCCGCGATCCGTACGGCCAGCTGATCGAGCGCGAGGCCGAAGGCTTTCACGCACGCGTCGTCCAGCACGAATGCGACCACCTGATCGGCCGCCTGTATCCGTCCCGGATCCAGGATTTCTCGAAGTTCGGCTTCACGGAAATCCTGTTCCCGGGCATGGACCCGAATCAGGACGACTAGGCGTTATCGCCGGGTCTTGCAGCAGCGGGGGGCTCGTCCTCCTGCTGCTGCGGCGGCTGCGGTTGCTGTGGCGGTTCCGGCTGTTGCGGCGGCTGCTGTTGCTGCGGCTGTTGCGGCGGCTGCGACTCCGGCTGCGGCGGCTCCGGCTGCGACTCCGGCTTCTGTTCCTGCGCCCGAACCGGCGCGCCTTCGCCCAGCGGCGTCAGCGCTTCCGGCGCAAAATCATCCACCTGCAATACCTTCAGCACCGTCGCTTCCGCGGCTTCGAGCTGCGCCGCCTGCGCGTCCGTGATGGCGCCGCGCTGATGGGCTTCGCGCCAGTTGCGCACGTTGGACTGACGCAGACGGTCGCGAATCGGCTGCACCGCATCGGCCAGCGCAAAGGCGCGGGTCAACAGGCCCAGCGGATCCTCCCCGGGTTCGCGCTGCAGGTCGGCCGCCAGACGCACATGCGTGGGCGACGGCTTGAGCAGCAATTCGGCGCATTCCCGCGTGAGCGCGTCGTCCGGCCCCTTGGCTAGCCGCAACGGCAGGATGGCCGCCCGCAACGCCCAGGACAGCGCCTTGACCGGCAGGTTCCGCAGCACCTGATCCATGCTCTTCTCGATGCTGGCGAAACCCTGCGCCATGCACCAGCGCACCAGCGGCAGGTCATCGTGCTTGCGCCCCTCGTCTTCCCAGCGCTTTAGCACCGCGGACAGCAGATAGAGTTCGGACAGGATGTCGCCCAGGCGCGCGGAGATCATTTCGCGGCGCTTCAGGCCCCCACCCAGTTGCGCCAGCGTGGCGTCGGCCAGCAGCGCGAAGCCCGACGCATAACGGCCCAGCCGGCGGTAATGACCCGCCACCGGTCCCGAGGCCGGCGCGGGCGCCAGCATGCCGCCCGTCCACGCGCGGCCGATCGCGCGCAGCGTGTTCATGCCCGCGTGGCGCAGATGGCGCCAGAAGACATCGTGGAAGACCTCGATGCCGCGTTCCTCGTCGGGGTTGCCCAGCGCCAGGATCTCCGGCATCAGATAGGGATGCGCGCGAATGGCGCCTTGCCCGAAGATGATCAGATTGCGCGTCAGGATGTTGGCGCCCTCGACAGTGATGGCGATGGGCACGGCGCGGTACAAGGAGCCCAGGTAATTGCTGGGGCCGTCCATGACGGCGCGGCCCGCGTGCACGTCCATGGCGTCGTTCACCGACACGCGCATGCGCTCGGTGGCGTGGTATTTCATGATGCCGGACACCACCGCAGGCTTGACGCCCTGATTGAGCGCGGCGCAGGTCAGGCGGCGCGCGGCCTCGACCAGATAGGCGTTGCCGGCCAGGCTGGCCAGCCGCTCCTGCACGCCCTCGAACTTGCCGATCGGGATGCCGAATTGCTCGCGCACCCGCGCATACATGCCGGTGGTGTGCGCGCACATCGCCGCGGCGGCGGCAGACAGCGACGGCAGCGAAATGCCGCGCCCTGCGGCCAGTGCGCTCATCAGCATCTGCCAGCCCTGCCCGGCGCGCTCGACGCCGCCGATCAGCGCATCCAGCGGCACAAAAACGTCGCGGCCCGAGTTGGGCCCGTTCTGGAACACCTGCATGGCGGGCAGGTGGCGCCGGCCGATCTCGACGCCGGGCGCGTCGGTGGGAACGAGCGCCACCGAGATGCCGATATCCTTGGGCCCGCCCAGAATGCCGTCGGGGTCCGACATCTTGAACGCCAGCCCCAGCACCGTGGCCACCGGCCCCAGCGTGATGTAGCGCTTGTGCCAATTGAGCCGGATGCCGATGAGCTCACGCCCATCCACGACCTGGCGGCACACGACGCCGGTATCCACCATCGAGGCCGCGTCCGAGCCGGCTTCGGGACTGGTCAGGCCAAAGCACGGGACTTCCCGGCCGTCGGCAAGCCTTGGCAACCAATAATCGCGCTGCGCCTGCGTGCCGAACTGCATGAGCAGTTCGCCCGGCCCCAGCGAGTTCGGCACCATGACCGTGACACCCGCCGTGATGGAATAGGCGGAAATGCGCCGCACCACTTCGGAGTGCGCATAGGGCGAGAACCCCAGGCCGCCGTGGCGGCGCGGAATGATCATGCCGAAGAAACGCTGCGTCTTGAGGTATTCCCAGACGCGCGGCGGCAGATCGCGCCGGTTCCAGGAGATATCCCATTCGTCCAGCATGCCGCACAGTTCGCGCACGGGACCGTCGATGAAGCGCTGTTCATCCGGCGTCAGCGTGGCCGGCGGCACGCTGAGCAGCTTGCGCCAGTCGGGATTGCCCGTGAACAGGTCGGCGTCCCACCAGCTGTCGCCGGCTTCGATGGCTTCGCGTTCGGTGGCCGACATGGCCGGCATGGCATTGCGGGCCCAGCGGTATGCGGGTTCCGAAATGCGGCGCCGGCGCCAGGCGTTGAAATCCATGGGTCCCCCTGTTGTTCGCTACAAGACGTATCGGGCCAAAGTACCAGAATTGGCGCGGCCCGGCCAAGCTGCGGCTTACCGACTCTGCGACAATGGGCGTCGCCGCGCAGATGCGCAATCAACCGCTGTCCGGGCACGTCCGCATGCTGAACAAACTCTGGCTTGGCTTCTTCCTTACCGCTGCCGCGGCCGCGCTGTACCGCTGGCTCGTCATCGGGGACCCGGAAGTCTTTCGCCAGATGGTCGCCAGCCTGTTCGACATGGCGCGCGTGTCCGTGGAAGTGATGGTGCTGCTGTTTGGCACGCTGACGCTGTGGCTGGGTTTCCTGCGCATCGCCGAGGGCGCGGGCCTAGTCGAAAAGCTGGCGCGCGTCCTGGGCCCCCTGTTCGCGCGCCTGATGCCCGAGGTGCCGCGCAATCATCCGGCCATCGGCCTGATCACGCTGAACTTCGCAGCCAATGGCCTGGGGCTGGACAACGCCGCCACCCCCATCGGTTTGCGCGCCATGCGCGAGCTGCAAGCGCTCAATCCCAAGCCGGACACCGCCACCAACGCGCAGATCCTGTTCCTGGTGCTCAATGCGTCGTCGCTGACGCTGCTGCCCGTCACGCTGTTCATGTTCCGCGCGCAGCAGGGCGCGCCCGATCCCACGCTGGTCTTTTTGCCCATTCTGCTGGCCACCAGCGCGTCCACGCTGGCCGGCTTTCTGGCGGTCGCGCTGTGCCAGCGGCTGCGCCTGGCCGATCCGGTCATCCTGCTGTGGCTGGGCGGCGCGGCGCTGGTGCTGGGCGGATTCATGGCGCTTCTGGCCAGCATGTCGGCAGCCGCCATCGCGTCGCTGTCTTCGCTGCTGGGCAACCTGACGCTGTTTGGCATCCTGCTGGCGTTTCTGGTCGTCGGCGCGTGGAAAAAAGTGCCTGTGTACGAGGCCTTCATTGAAGGCGCCAAGGAAGGGTTCGATATCGCCAAGAGCCTGCTGCCGTATCTGGTGGCGATGCTGTGCGCCGTGGGCGTGCTGCGCGCATCCGGCGCGCTGGACTTCCTGTTGGATGGCATCCGCTGGCTGGCGCAGCAGGCAAATTGGGACACGCGCTTCGTGGACGCGCTGCCCACGGCGCTGGTCAAGCCGTTCTCGGGCAGCGCGGCGCGAGCGATGATGCTGGAGACCATGACGCACTTCGGCGTGGACAGCTTCCCGGCGCTGCTGTCCGCGGTGGTGCAAGGCAGCACCGAGACCACCTTTTATGTGCTGGCGGTGTACTTCGGGTCGGTGGGGATTCTGCGCGCCCGGCATGCGGTCGGCTGCGCGCTGATCGCCGACCTGGCCGGGGTGCTGGCCGCGATCGGCGTCTGCTACTGGTTCTTCGGCTAGGCGCCCTGCTTCAGTCCACCAGCAGGATCTTCATCCCGTTGGTGCCGCCGCTGTCGCGATAGAAATCGCCCTTGGTCAGGATCACCCAATCGCCGGCCTGCACCAGATTGCGCTTGCGCAGCTCGTCGATGGCGGCGTTGGAAAGATCGGCCGGATCGTAGTCCGATGGCGCGAACGGAATCGTGTACACGCCGCGGAACATCGTCACGCGGTTTTGCGTCACGCTGTGCGGGCTGTAGCAGTAGATGGGCACGCCCGAGCGGATGCGAGACATGATGAGCGGCGTGTGGCCGCTTTCGGTCAGCGCGATGATGGCCTTGACGCCGGGAAAATGGTTGGCGGCATACATGGCCGCCAGCGCGATGGTTTCGTCGCAGCGCGTGAAGGTCTCGCCCATGCGGTGGTGCGACTTCGTGGACGTGGGATGCTTTTCCGCGCCCAGGCACACACGCGCCATGGCTTGCACGGTTTCGACCGGATACTGGCCCGAGGCGCTTTCAGCCGACAGCATGACGGCGTCGGTGTAGTCCAGCACCGCGTTCGCCACGTCGGAGACTTCGGCGCGGGTCGGCATGGGGCTGGAGATCATCGATTCCATCATCTGCGTGGCGGTGATGACCACCTTGTTCAGCGTGCGTGCGTGCTGGATGATGCGCTTCTGGATGCCCACCAGCTCGGCGTCTCCCACTTCCACGCCCAGGTCGCCACGCGCCACCATCACGCCGTCGCTTGCGCGGATCAGCGCATCCAGGGCCTCGTCGTCGGCTACTGCCTCGGCGCGTTCGATCTTTGCGATGATCCATGCCTGGCTGCCGGCCTCGGCAAGCAAGGTGCGGGCCTCGTCGATGTCGCTGCCATAGCGCGGGAACGACACCGCCACGTAATCCAGCTCCATTTCGGCGGCCAGCTTGATGTCGACGCGATCCTTGTCGGTCAGGCTGGGCGCCGACAGGCCGCCGCCGCGGCGGTTGATGCCCTTGTTGTTGGACAGCGGACCGCCCACCGTGACGGTGGTGTGGACTTCGTCGCCTTCCACGCGATCCACGACCAGCACGACGCGGCCGTCATCGAGCAGCAGCTCGTCGCCCACGCGGCAATCGGTCACGAGTTCCGGATAGTCGATGCCCACGATGCTGGACGTGCCCGCATCCTTGGGATGCACGCGCGACAGCGTGAACGGCTGGCCCACGTGCAACTGCACCAGCTTGTCGACAAAGCGGGCGATGCGGATCTTGGGACCTTGCAGGTCTCCCATGATCGCGACGAAGCGGCCCTGCTTGGCCGCGATCTCGCGCACCAGCCGCGCGCGCTCGCGGTGGTCGTCCGCGCTGCCATGCGAGAAGTTCAGCCGTGCGACGTCCAGCCCCGCGCGGATGAGCGCGTCGATGCGTTCGGGCGACGAGGTCGAGGGTCCCAGGGTGGCGACAATTTTTGTGCGGCGCAATACAGGCATGGCGGTCCACTCTCGCAAAAGCAACGAAAGCGCTATGGTACGCCGGCCGCGTTGTCACGGGTATCATGGGTGACACATCGATCACTAACGCGCCCCCTTCCGACCGTGAAAATCGTCATCGCTCCCGACTCGTTCAAAGAAAGCGTTTCCGCGCCCGATGCGGCGGCGGCCATTGCGCGCGGCGTCAAGGCCGCCTTTCCCGGCGCGCACACCGTCTGCATCCCGATGGCCGACGGCGGCGAAGGCACCGTCGAAGCCGTGCTGGCGGCCACTGGCGGCAAGGAACATCAGATCACAGTGAACGACGCGCTCGGCCACAAGGTCGACGCCGTGTGGGGTTTGCTGGACGACGGCACCGCCGTCATCGAGATGGCCGCCGCGGCGGGCCTTGAATTGATCTCCCCGTCCAAGCGCGACCCGATGCGCGCCAGCAGCCACGGCGTGGGCGAGCTGATGCGCGCGGCGCTGGACGCGGGCGCCAAGCGCATCATCCTGGGGTTGGGCGGCTCGGCCACCAACGACGCCGGCGCCGGCATGCTGACGGCGCTGGGCGTGCGGCTGCTGGACGCCGGCGGCAACAGCCTGCCGCCGGGCGGGGGGGCGCTGGGCCAACTTGCCTCCATCGACACGCATGGCCTGGACCCGCGGCTCGCCCAGGTGCGCGTCGACATCGCCTCCGACGTCGACAATCCCTTGTGCGGCCCGCATGGCGCGTCGCACGTGTTCGGGCCGCAAAAGGGCGCGACGCCGGAACAGGTGCAGACCCTGGACACCCTGCTGAGTCACTTCGCCGACGTGTGCGCAAAGCACCTCGGCGCCGACCACCGCGACGCCCCTGGCGCGGGCGCCGCCGGTGGCCTGGGTTTTGCCGCCAAGGCGTTCCTGAACGCGCATTTCCGCCCGGGTGTGGAGATCGTCGCAGAGCTGGGCGGTCTGGCCGACGCCGTGGAAGGCGCAACGCTGGTGTTCACTGGCGAAGGCCGGATGGACGCACAGACGCTGCGCGGCAAGACGCCCGCGGGCGTGGCCCGGATTGCGCAACGCGCGGGCGTTCCCGTCGTGGCGCTGGCCGGCTCGCTGGGCGAAGGCTACGAGGCCCTGCACACCTGCGGCATCAGCGCCGCATTCAGCCTGGCCCCCGGCCCCATCACCCTGCAGCAGGCCTTGGCCGACGCCGAGCGCCTGCTTGCAGACCGGGCACGCGATGTGATGCAGCTGTGGATGGCGGCGCAGAAGCGCATGCTGTAATCGGGCGCCAGGGACAAACCCATCTGCCTGCAACGTTGCGGTTCGCGATGCCAGGTGTCAGACACCCTTGCGGCGCCTTATCAATCTGACGATCACCTCTGACGGGTGTCAGACTCCGTCGCACGCTCCCAGCACCGAAATGCAAAGAGGCCCCGTGGGGCCTTATTGCACTGCCATGCCATACCGAAAAGACGTCAGTCCCGCGCCAACACCCCGGCTTCGACCAGCGCATCCGACAGGCGCATGTAGCGGTCCACCGAAATGTCCTCGGCGCGCGCGGTGGGCGCGATGTCCAGCGCTTCCCAAGGCACTTGCGCGGCCCAGTCGGCCAGCACCCGCCGCAGCATCTTGCGGCGCTGCGAGAAGGCGCGGGCCACCACGGTTTCGAAAGCGCGCTCGCTGATGGGCCGCTGGCGGTCCGCCGGCAACGGCACCATGCGCACGATCGCCGACACGACCTTCGGAGGCGGATCGAAGGCCTCGGGCGGCACGTCGAACAGCTTGTGCATGCGGTAGCGCGATTGCAGCATCACGGACAAGCGGCTGAAGTCGCCCGAGCCGGGCTTGGCCACCATGCGGTCGATCACTTCGCGCTGCAGCATGAAATGCTGATCGCGGATGTGGTCGGCCCACGTCATCAGGTGGAACAGCAACGGGCTGGAAATGTTGTAGGGCAGATTGCCCACGACGCGCAGCGCGCCGCCGAACTGCGAGAAATCCACCGTCAGCGCGTCGGCCTCGACCACCGTCAAGCGTGATGCGTCGAACTGCTTGCGCAGCCGGGCGGCCAGGTCGCGATCGATTTCGACCGCGGTGAGATGGTCCAGCCGTTCGAGCAGCGGCCGCGTCAGCGCGGACAAGCCAGGGCCGATCTCGACCACGGCATCGTCGCGGGCGGGCGCAACCGCCCGGACGATGGACTCGACGACGCTGTCGTCGGTCAGGAAGTTCTGGCCAAAGCGCTTGCGCGCCTGGTGTTGAGACATGAAAAGCCCGTAATGCGTTTAGCGGTTGTTCTGCTGGATTTTCTGCTGCTTTTCGAAGCGGTTGTCGACGTACGCCTGTGCGCGCAGTTGCTCGAGCCAGTCTTCGAAGGCCGGCTGGGCGCGGCGCTCGAACAGCGTCTGGCGGGCGCGCATGCGCGCCAGGTCGTCGGTCGCGTCGTGCTCGCGGCGCTCTTCCACCTGGATCAGGTGCCAGCCGAACGGCGACTGCACGGGCTGGCTGATTTCGCCAGGTTGCAGCGCGTTCATCGCGGCCTCGAACGGCGGCACGGTTTCGCCCGGGTTCAGCCATCCCAGCTCGCCGCCTTGCGGCGCGCTGGCGTCCTGCGAATACTGGCGCGCCATTTCCTCGAACGTGGCGGCGCCATTGACCAGGCGCTGGCGAACCTGCTCCAGGCGCTGGCGGGCCAGATCATCGCTCATGACGGTCGAGGTCTTGATGAGGATGTGGCGGGCGCGCGTCTGCACGACCTGCGTCGGACCCTGGGGCGCCTGCTCACGTGCGGCCGGCTGAGGCGCCGGTTGCGGCGCGGCTTGCGGCGCCGGGGCGCGGGCCGTGCGGCCGGGCGCGGGCTGGGCGGTGCCGCGGTCCATCACCTTGATGATGTGAAAGCCATTGCCGCTTTGGATCAGCTGGCTGACCTGGCCCTTCTGGAGATTGCTGATGGCCTTGACGAAAAGGTCAGGCCAGCCGTCCAGCGGGCGCACGCCCATGACGCCGCCCTGCAGCGCCTCGGGGCCGTCGGACGATGCCGCGGCGAGGCTGGCAAAATCGTCGCCGCGCTTGGCTCGCGCCAGCAGGCCTTCGGCCTTCTTGCGCAGCAGCGCCAGTTGGTCGGGCGACGATCCTTCCGGCACGCGCACCAGAATCTGCGCCAGCGCGTAAAGCATGGGGCCGGCAGGCGCGGCGGCCTGCTCGGGCGCGGGCTGCGGCTGCACCTGGGGCTGCGCTTGCGCCGCCTGCGCAGGCGCCGCGCCAAAAGCCGGGTTGCGGCGCTGGTCTTTCAGGAAGGCGTCGACTTCCGCGTCGGAAATGACGATGGTCGAGTCGACCGCGCGCTGGCGCAGGCGATCCGAACGGATCTCGTCGCGCAGCGATTTGCGGTAGTTTTCCCAGGTCGTGCCGGACTTTTCCAGTTCCTGGCGCAGTTGCTGCACCGTGATCTTGTTGCGCGAGGCGATCGCCTGGATGGCGGTGTCGATCTGTTTGTCGTCAACCCGGATGCCAAGGCGGTCGGCTTCATGGCGCTGCACGCGTTCCATGATGAGACGCTGGAGCACCTGGTGCTGCAGCGTCTGGTCATCGGGCACCTGGATGCCGCGCGACTTCAGTTCGCCGGCAATGCGCTGGGAAGCGTCGCGCAGTTCGCGCAGCGTGATCACGTCCTTGTCGACGATCGCGGCGATGCCGTCCACGAACTGCTCGCCCTTGGGCGCCGGCGCGTCCTGTTTCTGCGCGGCGGGAGCGGCCTTGGCGCTGTTGGCGCCGCGGCTGGTCTGCTCGGCCGCATGGGCGGCGGGCAAGCCGGCGCACAGGGCCAGCAGCAGCGCGTTGCCGGAGAGGCGGCGCAAAGAGTGCAACCTACGCATCATTCATACCTTTCAAATGTGGTCCCGGCCTGCGCGGGCGGCGTGACGCGCGTGTAACCGGGGATACTTCTGTTCAGCAGGCTCATGGGGTCGGTTCCGAGGGAACCCAGGCCCGTGAGCTCAAGCTGGAAGAACAGCGCGGAATTGGTGTCCGCCGCCGATACGGCGTAGCGCTGGTAGACCATGCGGCCCACCCAGCAGCAGTCGCCCTTGTACTCCAGGCCGGCGATGGCCTGCGTCACGCGCGGGGATTCCGTCGTATTGGCAATCGTACTGGACGGTCCGGAACGCAAAGAATAGTCGACCCGGCCCACACCGTACCAGCGCTTGCTGAATGGCCATTGAACGGCCAGGCTGACCTGGTTCTGACCCTGCGGCTGATAGAACACGCCCGGCTGCGGATCGCGCTGGTAGCGGTAGGCCACCGCCACCGTGGTCAGGCGCTGGGGCGACCAGCGCGCGCTGATGAGCCCGCGCGACCAATTGTTGTCGTAGGGGTTGTACTGCGCGGCGAGGTCCGTGTTGAGCGTATCGGTCAACGCGGCGCTGACGCCCACCAGGAAGTCGGAACGCACGTCCGTGCGCGGGGTTTCCAGCGGCAGCGTGACTTTCTGGTCTTCGAAGTACAGACGCTGCGCCACGCCCACCGACAGGCGCTCGAATCCGCTGTCGGCATCGAGCCAGCGCGTCGTCAGGGCCGCGGTCAGCTGGTTGGCGTTGGCGATACGGTCCCAGCCGCCCGAGTAGATGTTTTCCTCAAACGCCTGGGTGAAGCTGAAATCGGCCAGCGACGTGTCGAAGACAGGAATCTTGGACTGGTCGCGGTACGGCACGTACAGGTAATACAGCCGCGGTTCGAGCGTCTGCGTGGACGATTTGCCGAACAGCGTGGTGTCGCGCTCGAAGATCAGGCCCGAGTCCAGCGACAGGATGGGCACCGTGCGGGACTGCGAGCGCGGCAGGCCATTGGCCGTGCCGCCATTGAGCCCCTGCGCATCCACTCCATACCATTTGGTCTGATACGACGTGTAGTTCACGCCCGCCTTCGGGGTGATGAACCAGCCGGGGCGGACGATCGGATACGAGATCGTCGGGTAGGTCTGGAAGCGGTCGCCATCGGGGGCTCGCAACGCCGCGCCATACTCCGGCATGCTGAAGCGCACCGCGGTCGAGGTCCAGTCCAGGTCGAAGCCGCCGACGTCGTACCGCGAACCGCGCAGGTAGATCTCGGGTTCCTTGTTGTACGGCGGAACCAGCGGCGCATCGGGATCCTGCAGCGTCTGGAACTTGTAGACCTGCGCGTAGGCGCTCCAGTAGTTGGAGACCCAGCCCACGCGGCCGCGTTGCGGCAGGTAAGTCGTGGAGGCCTGGTTCAGGCCCAGCTGCGAAATGTCGCGGAAGTAATTGTCGTCCGAGACCTTGGCGATATCCCAGTCGGCGTAGAAACCGTGCGAGAACTGCTGCTGATGGCGCCACCAGTACATCCAGCGGTCGTTGCCCGTCACGTCGTCATTGGGCAGGTAGGTGCCGTCCATAATGCCGCTGTACCCGTAACCCAGATAGCGGAACTCGCCGCCCAGCTGGGTGCCGCGCTTGGAGAAGTAACGCGGCTGCACCGTCAGGTCGTAATTGGGCGCCAGGTTGAAGTAGTACGGAATCGAAATGTCGAAACCGCCCTGGCTGGTCGTGCCGTAGGTCGGGATCAGGAAACCCGACTTGCGTTCGCGCTTGACCGGGAAGGTCATGTAGGGCGACGCCAGGATCGGCACATCCTTGAAGTACAGGACGCCGCCGCGGGCGACGCCTTCGTTTTCGTCGAAATCGATATCGACCGAATTGGCCTTGATGTACCAGGACGGGTTTTCGCACGGGCAGCCGCTGTACGTCACCGTGTGCAGCCGCATCTGCGACTTGCTGAAAATGTCCGCGTGGTCGGCGACGGCAAAGCCGCCGGTGGCGCCCAGCCAGAAGTTGGGCTTTTCGACCTCGCCGGAATACCGGTCCACGTTGAACGTGGCGGACGGGCCCGTGACCAGGGTGCCATCGCGCATCATGCGGGCATTGCCGCGGACGTCGACCTTGCCGGTGTCCTTGCGGTAATTGATCGCGTCGCCCTTGATCACGCCGTCGATGCGGCGCACCTGCGCGTTGCCGGTCAGGTTGAGCTCGTAGTCGGGATCGCCCGAAATCGTGTCCGCTTCCATGAAAGCGGGAATGCTCTCGTCGGGCAACCGGTGCATGCGCAGGCCGGGCGAGGTGCGCAATTGCGGGGTTGACGTGACCGACGGCGCGGAAGCAGCGGCGCCCGGGCTACTTTGAGCCTGGGCGGCTCCGGCGGCGACGCTGACTACGGAGAGGATCAACCACGGAACCTTGCGCACGAATGAAAACAGCCCTTTATGACCATGGGAGAGCCGCACAAAGACGCCCACGCGGCGCCAATGCTGACGGAAACGAGCCGGTATTATAGAGAAGCCGCGAACAACGCCCAGCCTTATGTTCGCCAAATCGAAAATTCCCCAATTTTGCCCTTCTGACACGGATCTTCCTTGAAAAACGATCACGACCCCCGCTTGGCGCAGGTGCGCAACTGGCTGCAAGGCCTGCCCCCTGCCCTGAACCTGGCCGTGGAGACGCTGCGCCCCGCGTCGGCTGACGCAAGCTTTCGCCGGTACTTCCGGCTGGACGCGGGATCGCGGACCCTGATTGTCATGGACGCCCCGCCCCAACACGAGGACTGCCGCCCGTTCCTGCATGTGGACAAGCTGCTGGCGGACGCCGGGCTGAACGTGCCGGCCGTGCTGGCGCAGGACCTGGACCAGGGCCTGCTGCTGCTGTCCGATCTGGGCGAACAAACCTATTACCAGCGCATCCAGGACGGCCTGGACGACGCCCAGTTGCAGACGCTGTACCGCGAGGCGCTGGCCGCCCTGGTCAAGCTGCAACAGGCCTCGACCGCCGGGCTGGGCGTCTACGACGGCACGCGGCTGGCCGACGAGCTCAAGCTGTTCCCCGAGTGGTACGTGCAAAAGCACCACGGCGTGACGCTGGACGACAAGACGGCCAATGCGATGGAAAAGATCTTCGCCCTGCTGTCGGCCAGCAACGCCGGGCAGCCGCAGGTGCTGGTGCACCGCGATTTCCATTCGCCCAACCTCATGGTCTGCGACCAGCCGCAATACGGCCCCAACCCGGGCATCATCGACTTCCAGGATGCGCTGGCCGGTCCCATCACCTACGACCTGGCGTCGCTGGTGACGGACGCCCGCACCACCTGGGAAGAACCGCAACAGCTCGACTGGGCGATCCGCTACTGGGAAATGGCGCGTGCGGCCGGCCTGCCGGTCGACGCCGATTTCGCCGAATTCCACCGCGCCTATGAATGGATGGGCCTGCAGCGCAACCTGCGGATCCTGGGCGTCTTTGCCCGCCTGAACCATCGCGATGGCAAGGCCCACTACCTGGCGCACATTCCCCGCGTGAACGGCTACGTCCGCCAGGTGGCGCGGCGCTATGGCGTTTTCACGCCGCTGCTGCGCCTGCTGGACCGCCTGGACGACCGCCAGGTCAGCGTCGGGTACACGTTCTGATGCGCGCCATGATTCTTGCCGCGGGCCGCGGCGAACGCATGCGCCCGCTGACCGACCGCCTGCCCAAGCCCATGCTGCCGGTCGGCGGCAAGCCGCTGATCGTCTGGCATCTGGCGCGCCTGGCCGCGGCCGGCATCCGCGACGTCGTCATCAATCACGCCTGGCTCGGCCACGAAATCGAACGCGCGTTGGGCGACGGCGCCGCGCACGGCGTGCGCATCAGCTATTCGGCCGAAGCCACCGCGCTGGAGACCGCGGGCGGCATCGCCCAGGCGCTCCCCCTTCTGGGCGACGACCCGTTCCTTGTCGTCAACGGCGACATCTGGTGCGACTGGAACCCGGCCGACGCGCACGACGCCGCCGGCCTCGTGACGCAGGGCGGCGCATGGCTGCTTCTGGTGGACAATCCCGCGCACCATCCTGCCGGCGACTTCGTCCTGACGGCCGAGGGGCGCGTGCTGGCGCAGGGCGAGCCCCGTTTGACCTTTGCAGGCGTCGGCGTCTACCATCCTTCGTTGTTCGCGGACGTCCCGCGCGGCCAGGCCGCGCCGCTGGCGCCGCTGCTGCGGCAGGCGATGGGCCAGGATCAGGTGCGCGGCGCGCGGCATGCCGGCCGCTGGACCGACGTCGGCACCCCGCAACGGCTCGCCGACCTGGACGCGGAACTGGCCAGCACGGCCGCGTGACGCTCACATATTTCACAATATCAAGGTGCGCAACGAGGCTTGTCCGCGCACGCAACGCCCCCGGCTAACGGGGTATTCTCTGACGCTTTGGCATGCGCGCGCGCCTGCCCACGAGCACATACACAGGAAGTTTTCTAGGAATGGGGATGTTTGGAAGATCGCAACGGGCCACGTTCAAGCCCTCCGTATACCAACCGGGACAACGCACGCGCCGCATGCCGCGCTGGCTCGTTCTGCTGCTGGTTGGCATTGCGCTTGGCGCGGGCGGCGTGCTCTTCCTGCAAACCAACTACGGTCCGCAACGCCTGACCGTCGAACAATCCGAACAGCTGCACAGCGAGCTCAGCGCCTCCAACATGGAGCGCCAGCGCCTGCAAACCCAGCTTGAAGAAGCCACCCAGCAGCGCGACGCCAACAAGGCCGGTCACGAAAAGCTGACCACCGACCTGGCGGAAAGCCGCGCCAAGATCGAAACCCTGAACAAGGAACTGGTGCTGTTCCAGGACGCCATGCCGCCCGACCCCCGCGGCGGCAACCTCGGCATCCGTTCGGCCACCTTCAAGCGCGCCCCCGGCCTGCTCGACTACCAGGTGCTGGTGATGCGCGAAGAACGCACGGGCGCGCCCTTCAAGGGCACGCTGACCTTCGCCATCGAAGGCTCCTACCCCAACGGCCGCTCCGCCACGGTGACGCCGGAAGGTCCCGCGCTGACGGTCGACCGGTACGACTACGCGCTGGGCCAGCTCAAGCTGCCCGACGGTTTCACCGCCAAGGTCGTGGTGCTGCGCGTGCTGGACGCCAACCAGAAGCAGCAGGCGATGCGGATCTACAACGTACGCAACTGACACGCGCCACTGATGGCCGCCAACCGGCCTGAACCGGCCCCCAAACCCGCCCCTTGGCGGGTTTTTTATCGCCTTCAAAAATTGGTTGCGCGCGCAACATGGCGGGCATATAGTTGCGCAAACAACCAAATTCTGGAGACAGCATGACGCTCCCCTCGCACGTTCCCGTCCTGATCGCCGGCGGCGGTCCGGTCGGTCTGACCCTGGCCGCCCTGCTCGCCGAGTACGGCATCGCCTCCCTCACCGTTGAGGCCGATGAAGGCTATTGCAGCGGCAGCCGCGCCATCTGCATGTCGCGCCGGTCGCAGGAGATCCTGGGCTGGATCGGCGCCGACCGGCCGCTGATCGACACGGGTCTGGCCTGGACGGGCGGGCGAAGCTACTACCGCGACCGCGAAGTCCTGCACTTCCAGATGCCGCACGATCCCCTGCAGCGGTATGCCCCGATGGTGAACATCCAGCAGTACTACGTGGAGGAATTCGCGCACCAGGCCATGCGGCGCCATCCCGGCCTCGCCACGCTTGCCTGGTCGGCACGCGTCACCGCCGTGCAGCCCGGTCCGGACGGCGTATCGGTCGAGGTGGAGGCGGACGGCGCCCGCCAGACGGTGCGCGCCGATTGGCTCGTCGCCTGCGACGGCGGCCGCAGCACCGTGCGCGACGCGATGGGCTTGAAGCTGGAAGGCATGCAGTACGAGGGGCGCTACGTCATCGTCGACATCGAACAGGAATCGCAACGGCCCGTCGAACGCCTTGCGTGGTTCGATCCGCCTTCCAATCCGGGATCCACGCTGCTGATGCATCGCCAGCCCGGCAACGTGTGGCGCGTCGACTACCAGATCCGCGACGACGAAGACCCCGACGAAGCCGTCAAGCCGGAAAACGTGCTGCCGCGCGTGCAGAGCCATCTGGACATGATCGGCGAGACCGCGCCCTGGAAGCCGCTCTGGATCTCGATCTACAACGCCAAGTGCCTGACGCTGGATCGCTACCGCCACGGCCGCGTGCTGTTCGCGGGCGACGCGGGCCACCTCGTGCCGATCTTCGGCGTGCGCGGCCTGAATTCCGGGCTGGACGACGCCGGCAACCTGGCCTGGAAACTTGCCTGGGTGCTGAAGGGCCAGTCGCCCGACGCCCTGCTGGACAGCTACAGCATCGAGCGCGTGCATGCCACGCGCCAGAACCTGGCCTACGGCGCCAAGAGCACGGAATTCATGGCGCCGCCGGACTTCGGCTTCCGGCTCATGCGCGAGGCCGCGCTGCGCCTCGCGCTGGTGGACGACGGCGTGCGCTCGCTCATCAATCCCCGCCAGTCCGCGCCCATCTCGTACGACACCTCGCCCTTGAACCGCGAGGACCGCGCCCCCGAGGCCGGCCCGGCCGCCGCACCGGGCCAACCGGCGCCCGACGTGCTGCTGCAGGATGGCGACGCGCCGCAATACCTGACCGCCCATTTCGGCGCGGGCTTCGTGGCGCTGGCCATTTCGCCCGACCCGGCCGTGTCGGCCGCGCTGGATGCGCTGGCCGCCGCCACGCAGGACGCGCCGCGACCACTACAGGTGTTGCGTGCCGGCCCCGGCGGCCTGGCCGACCCGCACGGCCAGCTCGCCTTGCGTTACGGCAATCAGGCCGGCGCCGTCTACCTGCTGCGCCCCGACGGCTACGTGCTGGGACGCTGGATTGCGCCTGCCGCCGCCGACCTGCGCGCCGCGTTGGCACCCTACCACCCCGCGCTCACTTCCACCGCCACCTCGAAAGGCCACGCATGAATCCCGAAGCCCTGGACCAGGTCTACACCAGCATGGCGCAGACGCTCACGCGCGTCGGCGAATCGCGCGCGCCGCTTTTTCTGTCGATACTCGGCTTGTCGCTGCTCAGCCGCCTGCCGTCGGCCGAAGAAGCCTTGTCGCTGCTGGCGCAGGCCGAAGCCGCCAGCCAGGATGACGGCGCTGTGGCAAACTATCCGGCCTCATCCTGCGCGGGCGCCGATCCCGCCCGCCCCACGTGAAAACGCCCGCCCTGGAACGATTCCTCACCTATCGCCTTCACGTGCTCAACAAGATCACGGACCGCGACACGAATCGTGCCTATCTCAAGGACTGCGACATTCCGCTGGGCGAGGCGCGGTGCCTCGCCGCCATTGGCCGGTTTGCGCCGCTGTCGGTCAACGACCTGGCGCGCGCCGCCAACCTGAACAAGGGCCAGGCCAGCCGCTCGGCGCAGGCGCTGGTGGATCGCGGGCTTGTCGAAAAGACGGTCTCCGCATCCGACGGACGCGGCGTGGTGCTGGCGCCGACCGCCGACGGCCTGACGCAGTACCGCCGCATCGTCGACCTCATTGCGCGCCGCAACGACGAAATCTTCGGCTGCCTGACCGCCGATGAACAGCAGCAATTCGGCGACATGCTCGACCGCCTGATCGGCCACCTGCAAACCGAAGCCGGCGACACCGCGGACTAAGTCACGGGCCGCGCAGCCGGGCAACTCAAATCAGGGCTGCGCTTTGGGCGCTGTCGCGCCCGCGTGTTCGGCCGCCTCATCCATGAACTGCGCCATCCGCACATCCAGCTCGGTCACACCGCCCGCGTCATGCGTGGTCAGCGTCACGTCCACGCGGTTGTAGACGTTGGTCCACTCGGGATGATGGTTCAGCTTTTCCGCGAACATCGCCACCCGCGCCATGAAGCCGAACGCGGCGTTGAAGTTGGGAAAGCGATAGCGCTTTTCGATGGCATCGCGCATGGCCACGGCCTGCCAGCCGGTGAGCGCGGCAACCGCGGTATCGGTACCGATGCAGGCGGGAGGAAAATCGCTCATGACAGACTCCGGAAAGAAAAGGCGGCCGCGCATCGCGCCAGCCGCCTGACAGCAAGGAACGTGCCCGTGCTTACTGCCGGACCGCGTACAGGTAGATTTCCACGCGCCGGTTCAGCGCGCGCCCTTCGGCCGTCGCATTGTCGCCGATCGGATCGTTCGGACCGCGGCCTTCCACGGACAGACGCGTGCCCGCCACGCCCTGCTTCGCCAGGTAATCGGTCACGCTCTTGGCACGGTTCACCGACAGCGTCTGGTTGTGCGCAAGCGAACCCGTGCTGTCGGTATGGCCGACCACCTTGGCCCGCAGCTCGGGATGCTGGTTCAGCGAACGCGCCACGCTATCGAGCACCGGCAGCAACGCCGGCTTGAGCTGCGTCTTGTCCGTATCGAACGACACGCCGCTGGGAATATTGACCTTCAGGCTGCCGTCGGGCATTTCCACGACGTCGATGCCCAGCGACGAGGCGCCGGAACTTTGCACGTCCTCCTTGACCACCTTCCAGTTGTAGCCCACCAGGCCGCCCGCCACCGCACCGATGCCCGCGCCGATCGCCGCGCCCTTGCCGTGCCCGATCAGCGCGCCAATGCCAGCGCCCAACGCCGCGCCCGCGCCCGTTCCGACAGCGGTATTCGTTTGCTGTTGCGTCGCGCAACCGGCCAGCAGCACGCCCGCGGTCGCAAGCACGGCGATCCGGTTGATTGTTCTTGAGTTCATGGCAACCTCCACTGTCCATCCAGATACCGGTTCATTCCGGCGAGGATCATGCTAGCAAGGGGCTGCCGGGCGTCGGGCAACATTTTGTACGCCCCCGATTCCCGTTGCGCCGAGCGATATGATGCCGCTATCAGCGGAGGCTCCCATGACCGTGGCACGCACTTACTTTCTAGATAGAACCAGCGCCGAACAGCTTGCCGGACTATGCAGCAACCGGCAGGACTTCCATCTGGAAAACGTCGAGGCCCTGAATCCGACGCTTGCGCGACTTCAGGCCCTGTTGAGCGAAAGCGGCCTGAGCATCGAGGTCATCCAGGCGCCGCTCAATCCGCCGCCAGGCGTGGACGACCTGCTGAACGTGGCCGCGCCGGCCTTCGGCCTGCTGTCCGGACTGGTCCGCGCCGCAGGATGGGCGACGCGTCCGGCCAGCGATGTGCAGCTACGGGTAACGTCGGCGCATTCGCTGAGTGTAGTGTTCGCCAACGCTGCCAAATGATCGACGTTTTCTAGACGGCCGCGCGCCAGGCCGAAACCCTGGCGCGCGGCTCACGATCACGGCTGCCAGTTATGCGTGCTGTAGCGGTCGTTGTCGATGCGGTTCAGGATCGGCAGTCCGGTGCCCGCGTCCTTGGTCTGCATGTCGATGTAGGCCTGGAACACGTCGGCGTCCAGCACACCGATGTCGGAACGGCGCTCGGACGGCACGTTGGCCAGGGTGGCGTAACCATCACCGCCCGTCGCATTGAAGCTCAGCACGAAGAGGCGATAGGTGCGCGCATTGTCCAGCGGCAGCCACGTGCGGGTTGCCTGATCCAGGTACTGAAAGTTGCTGGCGCGGCTGCCCTTCGCGTTGGAGGCCGTCACGTCCCAGCGCAGGCCTGCCGCGTAGGGATAAGGACCGTCCTTGCCGCCCGGCTTGTACGTCGCGTCCAGACCGTCCTCGACCATGGACCGGACCTCATTGGCGGTCAGGTCCAGGCGCCACAGCATGTTGCCGAACGGCACGACGGCGATCACGTCGGCCGCCGTCACGGTGCCATTCAGGGCGCGCCGCACACCGCCGCCGCTTTGCAGGGTCATGTCGGCGCCGCCGTATTCGGCATTGGCCACATCAAGATACGCTTGCGCCACCAGTTGCTGGATGTCGCCGCCGCGCAGGGCGACGTTGCCTTCGCTTTCGCAAGCCGGACTGGCTGCATTGCTGGCGGGCGTGGGGCCCGGAATGCGGCGAAAGCACAGCTCCAGCGGCACCTGCGCAACGTTGGTCTTGCTGAAGACGTCGATCTTGTCCTTGAAGGGTTGCAGCACCGACAACGCCGCAGCGTCCGGCGTCTGCTCACGCAGGAAGCCGCTGGCCGCAACCTCGGCCTTGAAGGCGGCGCGGTCGGCGTCGGAGGCCGCAACCAGGGCGCTGCCCGACTTGACGCGGTAGTCGGTGTCGATCAGCACGTGGGGCGTGCCGGCGCAGTTCGTCACATCGCCGTTGGCATCGAAGCTGACCTTCAGTTCGCCCACGACTTGCGAGTATTCCCATGCCTGCACCAGGCAGACGGGTTTGCCGTCCTTGTCGGCCAGACGGGTCGGATAGGCGCCGCCCGGCGTGCCCACGGCCATCGTCTTCATCGAGTCGGGACCTAGCAGCGTGTGCGAATCGCCACCTACCACCACGTCCACACCGCTCAGCTTGGCAATCACTTCCTTGTCATAGCCGTAGCCGATGTGGCTGAGCAGGATGATCTTGTTGACGCCATCGGCGCGCAGCGCGTCGATCTGCCCCTGGGCGGCGACGGCTTCGTCGGTGAACGTCGTGTCCGCGTTGGGGCTCGACGATTCTTTGGTCTTGCTGGCGATGGTCAGGCCGACGATGCCGATCTTCTGGGCGTCGCGCTCGACGACAATGGCAGGCTTGATCAGATCGGTGCCGTGCAGCGGAGAACTTGCGCCAAACGCGACGTTCGCACTCAGGACGGGCGTCTGGCACGCGCCGGCATGCAGGAAGTCCACAAAGCGCTTCAGCCCGTCGTCGCCCTTGTCGAACTCGTGGTTGCCCACCGCCATCGCATCGAAGCAGACCGTGTTCATCAGCGCGGCATCGGCCTCGCCCGGCGCGCCGGCGCGGTTGAAATACAGCGTCCCGGTCTGCGCATCGCCCGCATGCAGCTTCAGCACGTTCG
Organism: Achromobacter sp. SLBN-14; assembly: GCF_006715415.1. Taxonomy (NCBI): domain Bacteria; kingdom Pseudomonadati; phylum Pseudomonadota; class Betaproteobacteria; order Burkholderiales; family Alcaligenaceae; genus Achromobacter; species Achromobacter sp. SLBN-14. The sequence continues at coordinate 1,466,852 of NZ_VFNE01000001.1, forward strand.
GCGAATTCGCGGCCAGCTGGTCGATGGCGGCTTTCACGCGCGGCATGCCCGCGGCCGACACGGTCACGTCGGTATCGACCCCGGCCGCATTCTTCAAGGTCAGCGTCTTGTCCTTGCCGTCCAGCGTGGAATGGTGGTCATTGATGTGAAGGATCGTCAGTTCCAGCGGCCGGGCCTGCGCGGGCGGCTCCTCGATGACCGGCGGCGTTTCGTCATCGCTGCCATTGTCGCCACCGCAGCCCGCGATCAGCGTCATCGCACTCATGACGGCGCAGGCAAGCACATTCCGATTCCAGAACTTCATTTCCTTTTTCCCGTGGAAGCTGTTCGAGGCCCGCATTCTGTGTGCCGCGCATGACGCAACGATGAATGCAAGCTGAAAACCTTCCGCGCAAAAAAATGATTGTTTTCGGCCGGCGGGTAATGGTTTTGACTCGTTTTGTGCGTACCGCGCGGGCTCGCGCGCGCGACCTTCGCGCCCCGAGTGATCGCGCAATCGCGTCCCGCCGCGCGCTGGCAAACGGAAGAAAGCTGCGCTAAATTCGAAAACGGAATATTCAGTTACAGGTGTGTCGGGGAATCTTTCATGATCGCGTCACACTTCGATACTGGTTCTTCGGCGCCTCCCGCGCGCCAAAACAGGCCACAGGCCAGGACGGTGATACGTTGCGCGGCTCGGCCAAGCAACGCCGGGAAATCCAGTACGTCGCAGGACAAGGAGAAATAAAAGGAGGCTGTAGATGAAATGCCCCCCGCCTTTGCCAAGCGAGACCGAAAGACTGCGCGCCCTGTCGGAATATGGGCTGGATGCGCGGCGCGCGCTTCCCAGTCTTGATCCGGTGGTTCGCATTGCGTCGCGCATGTTCAACATGCCGGTGTCGGCCATCAACATGATCGGCAGCGATCACGTCTTCTTTGCGGCCAGCACGGGCTTCGAAGAGACGGACATGCGCCGCGACGTCTCCTTTTGTGCCCACGCAGTCTTGCAGGACGACGTCATGGTCGTGCCGGATGCCCGGCTGGACGATCGCTTTCACGACAACCCCCTCGTCTGCGGGGCGGCGAGCATCCGGTTCTATGCCGGCGTGCCACTGAATTCCCCCGAAGGCCATCCGCTGGGCGCGCTGTGCGTCATCGACACGGAACCGCACACCGACTTCAGCGAGGAAGACAAGGACCGGCTGCGCGAACTGGCCCGAATGGCCTCCGACCGCCTGGAGCTTCGGCGTGTCGAGGTCAACGCCGAACGCGCCCGAAAAATAAGCGATCTGGCCTCGGTCGAGCGGCAGACGCATCTGGCCGCGCCGCGTGCCGGTGCGGACCCCGCGCCCATGCGGCATGACGAGGACGCACGCAAGTTCACCGGCTTCGATCCGCTGACCGGCCTGGCCAACCGCGGCGTCTTCTATCGGCGCGTGGAAGAAGTCCTGGCGCGCCCGTCTCCTGCCGCCATCCTGATGCTGGACCTGGATGGCTTCAAAGACATCAACGACACCCTGGGCCACGCGATCGGCGACGCAATCCTGCTCGAACTTGCGGCGCGCCTGGAGCGCACGGCGGATCGCTGCGACACCGTCGCACGCCTGGGCAGCGACGAATTCGCCATCCTGCAGCAAGACGCCGGCGACCTGACGCAGGCGACGGAATTGGCGCAACTGGCCCTCGCGCGGATTGCCGAACCTTTCCACATCGGCGGGCAGGAGCTTCGGCTTACCGCAAGCTGCGGCGTGGCCATTGCGCCGCTGCACGCCCACGAAGCGCTCGAGCTCGTCGGCAACGCCGATCTCGCCCTGGTCAAGGCCAAGGCGGTGGGCCGCGGCCGCGTCTCCGTCTTCGCCCCCAACCTGCGCCTGGAAGCCGTCGCACGCCGCCTGTATGGCATGGAGCTGCACCGCGCGGTCGCCAAAGGCGAGTTCCTGCTCTTCTATCAACCGCAGATCAACCTGGCCACCGGTGCGCTGACCGGTGCCGAAGCGCTGTTGCGATGGCGTCATCCTCAACTGGGCCTGCTGGCGCCGGCGGTATTTCTTCCCTCCTTGGAGAGCGGACCGCTGGCGGCCACCGTCGGCTCATGGGTGTTGAACGAAGCATGCAGCCAAGCCGCGTTCTGGCGCCGCAGCGGCTTGCACGACTTTCGCATCGCCGTAAACCTTTTCGGCGCGCAGTTCCGCGAAGGAGACCTGGCGGCCGAGGTTGCGCAGACCCTCGCCCGGCACGGCCTGCCGCCCGAGGCGCTGGAACTGGAGATCACTGAGAACATCGTGCTGAACCACGACGCCGCGGTGCTGGAAATGCTGCAGCGCCTGCGCGCGCAAGGCGTGGGCATCTCGTTCGATGACTTCGGCACAGGGTATGCGTCGCTGAGCCTGTTGAAGACCCATCCCATCACGCGCATCAAGATCGACCGCTCGTTTGTCAGCGGCATGCTGGACTCGAACCGCGACGCCACCGTGATCCGCGCCATCGTGGACGTGGCGCGCAGTTTTGACCTGAACACCATCGCCGAAGGCATCGAAACGGATGCGCAACGCGAACGGCTGCTGGCCGAGCATTGCGAAGAGGGTCAGGGGTATCTGTTCGGCAGACCCCTGCCGGCGCAGCAGTTTGCGCAGGCGTTTGGGATCGAGACGGCGCTGCGGATATTGGCGTAAGGGTTGCGCGCGCCAAGCCAATAATTGCGAAGCAATGCAAAAAGCCCACCGAAACCGGTGGGCTTTTTGATGTACTGCCAAGAATTCTGGTGGGCTGTGAGTGGCTCGAACACTCGACCTACGGATTAAGAGTCCGCTGCTCTACCAACTGAGCTAACAGCCCTGCGAGTCACTCACTTTGATCTGCTGCCGCGCTGTGCGCCGTAGCGTTTCGTTATGTGTGTGCTGCGAAGAAGAAAGATTATATGGGGCTTTTTTTATTTGTGCAAGTCGGGTGGCGAAATAGTTTGGACGGACCGCATCAAGCCGCGTAGCCGCCGTCCACCGCGAGGCTCGCGCCCGTGACGTAGCGGCCTTCGGGTCCTGCCAAGAATGCGACCATCCCGGCGATATCGCGCGCTTGTCCGTAGTGGGGCAAGGACAGCACCGCCACCATGTCGGCCGCGCGGTCGCCGTCGGCCGGATTCATGTCGGTGTCGATGGGACCAGGGTGCACGACGTTTGCGGTGATGCCGCGCGGACCCAGGTCGCGGGCCAGGCCTTGCGTCAGGCCGACCAGCGCGGATTTGCTGGCCGCGTACAGCGCGACGCCTGCCCGGCCGGCGCGGGCTGCCAGGCAACTGCCGATGTTGATGATGCGTCCGCCATCTGGCATGGCGGCCTGAACCGCCTGGATGGCGACGAAAGGCGCACGCACGTTGATGTCCATCGTCCGCTCGTAGTCGTCCAACGTGTTGTCCGCGATGTGCCCGGCCAGGAAGATGCCGGCGTTGTTGACCAGCACATCCACCGGTCCGAGTTCGCGGATGGCGATTTCCACCGCGCGCCTGACCGCGGCCACGTCCGCGGAATCGGCTTGGATCGCTGCGGCACGGCGGCCCTGCGCCTTCAGTTCGTGCACCAGCGCCTCCGCGGGCCCGGCCGACGACGCGCTGACGTACGTGAAGGCCACGTCCGCGCCGTCGGCCGCGAGCCGACGCACGATGGCGGCGCCGATGCCGCGGCTGCCGCCGGTGACGAACGCCACTTTGCCGTTTAAGTTCTGCATGGTCAAACCTCGTTTTGTAGTGATCGGTACAAATATCATCGCCGGGCGCTTCATGGCTGGTCAATGAATTTTTTATCGATCAACACAAAATAGTCGGCACGGGTAAAATCCCCGGCATGGCTGAACGAGGGCGCCCGCGCAACTTCGACCGGGACCAAGCCTTGCAAAAGGCCATGGAAGTCTTCTGGTCGAAGGGATATGAAGGGGCATCGCTGACCGATCTGACGGAAGCGATGGGCATCAACTCGCCCAGTCTCTATGGCGCATTCGGTTCCAAGGAAGGCCTTTTCCGGGAAGCCGTTCAGCTGTACCGCGACACGGAAGGCGGTTCGGCGCGTCGCGCGCTGCTGGCGGCGCCAACCGCGCGTGATGCCATCGAGGCCATGCTGCTTGCGTCGGCCGAGCGCTTCACGGCGCCGGGCTTGCCTCCCGGCTGCATGATCGTGCTGGGCGCGCCGGCCGGTTGCGACAACCAGGCCAGCGTGGGGCATTTTCTGGGGGACAACCGGCGCGAGATGCAAAGCCGCATCCTTGCCCGCCTGACCGCGGGCGCCGCGCAGGGTGAATTGCCCGCCGGGACTGACTTGAAGGGATTGGCCGCGTTCTACACGACGGTGCTGCATGGCATGTCGATCCAGGCCCGCGACGGCGCCAGCCGCAAGACATTGCAGGCGGTGGCCCGGCAGGCGATGCGCGCCTGGGAAGCGCTTGCCTGCGACGCCTTGCCGCCTTCCGGCGATCCGCCGGGCCGCGCCCGCAGCTGACGGATGCCGTCATGTTTCGTGTCGACCTGCGGCGTCTCATCCTGTGGATCAGCCTGCTGTCGGTCCTTGTGGTGCTTGCGGGCGGCCTGCATGCCAGCTATCTGGTGCAGCGCGATCTGCTCTTGCGCAATGCGATGGACACGAATCGCATCTATGCGTCCAAGCTGGCGCTGACCACCAATGCGCTGCTGAACGACATCCACCGCTACCTTTCCTACAGCGCCGACGAATTGGCCGACATGGAAAGCCACCCCGAGCGCATGGCGGCGGAGACGCGGCGGCTGGAACAGCAGATGGGCCACTTCAACTCAAGTTTCGTGGCGTCACCGCAAGGCAAGGTGCTGGCCGTGTCGCCGTCGTATCCGCAATTGCTGGGACACCAGCTGGTCAGCGATGCGGTCAAGCAGGCGCTCGCCGTCCGCCAGCCCACGATCAGCGAGCCTTTCAAGGCCAGCAACGGGCGTTGGCAGATCCTCTATACCCATCCAATTTTTTCGCGCGACTACCGTTACCTCGGATTCATCGCGGGGTCGCTCTACCTACACGAAGACAACGTGCTGGACCGCTTGCTCGACGAGCATTTCTACCGCGATGGTTCATTTCTCTATGTCATCGACCGCAACGGCACGCTGATCTATCACCCGGACCGCGCGCGGCTGGGCAAGCCCGCCCCCGACAACGACACCTTCGCGGCCGCCCGGCGCGGCGAGACGGGTGAACAGCGCTTCATCGACAGCGATGGCCGCGACATGCTGGCCGGTTTTGCGCCGGTTCCCAGCACCGGCTGGAGCATCATCGCGCAGCGGCCGGTGGACAGCACGCTGCGCCCGCTTGCCGACCTGCTGATGGCCACGGTCCGCAACACCCTGCCGCTCTTGATGCTATCGGTCGTTCTGATATGGCTGCTGTCGCGCTGGATCGCACGCCCGTTGGGGCAGATGGCAAGTATTGCCAAGCGCATGCAGGACCCCGATTCCGCGGACCGGATCCGCGCCGTGCGCTCATGGTATTTCGAGGCCGCGCAGTTGCGGCGCGCGCTGCTGACGGGTCTGGCGTCGATGCACCACAAGCTCAGCGACCTGCGCCAAGAGAGCACGACCGACACGCTGACGGGTCTTCTGAACCGCCGCGGCATGGACGAGGCGCTGGCGCTGTTGGGCGCCGAGGGTACGCCGGTGGCCATCGTGGCGATCGACGTCGACCACTTCAAGCGCATCAACGATCGCTATGGCCACGCGGCAGGGGATCAGGCCTTGCAGGCGTTGGCCGGCGTGATGCGCGAGGGTTCGCGCAGCGGCGACGTGCTGACGCGGCCGGGCGGCGAGGAATTCGTCATGCTGCTGCCGGGCGCCAGCATGGCGGCGGCCATCGGGATCGCGCAGCGCCTGCGCGCGCGCCTGGCCGTCGCGGAAGGCTCGCCCCTGCCCGCTTTCATCACGATCTCGGTGGGTGTGGCGCATTACCCGGATCAAGGCGCGACACTGGAAGCCGTGTTCGAGCGCGCGGACCAGGCGCTCTATTACGCCAAGAATCACGGCCGCGACAGGGTCTGTGCGGCCGACGACACCGCGCCGGAGGGATTCCGGACGATGCCCTGAGCCTTAGCGTCGCACGCCGATGACAGCGAGAAGGCCGGCAATGTGCCGGCCTTCTTGCCTATCTACTTCTTGGCCGGCGCAGGCGCCTTGGGCGGCTTGCGCATCTGCTCCAGCAACGGCCCGCAAGCATTGTCGTCATTCGCGCTGGGCGCGATCAGCGCCAGCAGCCCGGCCGCCGGCGTCAGCAGCACGCCCAGCGCCACCATGCCCGCCCCGCGCGCCGCCAGCGGCGCGACGTGCACGCCCACGTCGGGCGAACCGAACGTCCCGCGCACGTACAACGGCGAGCGCAAGGAGAAGATGCGAAAGCCCTTGCTGTCCGGGTCGATATCCAGATCCAGGGTCTCGTCCTTGAAGCTGGCCGAGCCGGTGATGGTGATCAACGCGTTGTCGGTGTCGAACACAAAGACGCGCGGCGTCATCACGCCCCGTTTCAGCTCCAGGTCGGCCGCGCCGCAGTTGATCTTCACTTCATCGTCGCCGAACAGCTTGGAGACCACATAGTTGGCGACGTTCAGACCCGCCAGCTCCATCAGGCTGCGGCTGATGACGCCGTCGTTGACCAGCATCTTGACGTCGCCCGTCGCCGTGCCCAGCAGGGCCGCCACGGAGTTGCCGGTACCGCTGATCGCCAGGTCGCCGTTGAGCTCGCCCAGCGTTTTCTGCATGGCTTCGGCAGACGGAAACAGCTGCTTGAGCTGCAACCGGCGCGCGTGCATGTCGATGCGGCCGGTAAGCGGCGCTTTCGAGCCGTCCAGTCGCGCCGTCGCGTTCATCGTGCCGCCGGCCATGCCGAAGCGCAGCGGATCAAGCGTGAGCTTGCCGTCCTGCAGGATGACGTGGACCGAGAGATCAGACAGCGGCAGTTTGCTGTCGTGGACGATGCGCGCCGCATCCAGCGACACATCCGCATCCATGTCGCGCCAGCGGTCGGTGCGGAACTCCTGCGTAGGCAGAACCTTGCCGCCCTTGGGCTTGGCTGGCGCGTCCTTGGATTTGTCCGTGTCGGCCTTCGGGCCGCCGCCGGACGGCACGCCGATCAGCGGGCCCAGGTCGGCCATTTGCAGCAGCTTGGACGACAGCTTGCCCGTCAGCTTGGGACGGGGCGCGCCCAGCGCGAACCTGATGTCGCCATGCAGATCGCTGTCGCCGACCTTGCCGTTGAAATTCTTGTAGTCGAACACCGCCCCGCCGGGGTTCTGCAGTTTGGCCACCAAGTGGCCGTCGGTGCTGTAGGGCGGGGTGTCCGGCAGCGTGACGCCCGTCAACGGATACAGCTGCGCCATGGACGAGCCGGACAGTTTCAGGTGCAGGTCCAGCGCGCCCAGATGCGCGGGATCGGTCAGCGTGCCCGCGACCGAGGCGCGCGTGCCGCCGATGGCAACGTCGGCCTGCAAGGGGAACGGCTGCTTGGGATCCTGCAAGGCCAGCATGCCGCCGACCTTGCCCTCGCCCTTGGTGGACAGCCCCTTGTACTTGCCGTCGACCTTCCATCCGAACACGTAGTCGCGCGGCGCGACGGCCGAACCGTCCTCGGGCTCGAAGGATTTACCGGCCACGTCCGCGAATGGCACGGGCTTGCCCAGCGGATCGACCAGCACGGTCAGGTCGGCCTTCATGACTTCGTCGGCATAGCCGACGCGCCCCTTGTCAAAGCCGATCTCATTGATGTCCAGGACCCACGGGGACGGCTCGCCGGACTCTGGCAGGGTGAAGACCCAGTTGGCGCGGCCGTCTTCCAGCCTTTCGAGGTCAGCCGCGGGCTCGGTCAACTGGATATGACGGATGACGACGTGCTGGGCCAGCAGCGGCAAGGGGGACAGGCTGAACTCCGCGCGCTTGAGGGTGGCGAAGTGCGGCGCCTTGCCCCAGTCGGTATTGGCGATGGTGATGTCGTTGGCGACCACACGCGGCCACGGTACCCAGCTGCGCCAGCCGCCCTCTCCCGCCTCCCGTTGCCATCGCACGCTCAGGTCGCCGTTGATGGCAAACGGGCGGCCCATGGCGGCCGTGGCCCGTTCGTTGATCATGGGCTTGGCGCGGTTCCAGTCGAACGTGGCGATCACGATCACCATTACCGCCACCAGCAGGGCAATGCCCCCTACAATCCCGATCGCTATTTTTCTTGTTCGCGTCATGGTTACTATCCTTGGCTTTGCTGCCCGGCCGAACTGAGCTGGCCGGATCACTACCCCAGGGTATCGCGGCCTGCAGCGACGGTCGGACGGAACGACGCCATAATGTGTGCGGATTTTTCCGGGCGAACTCGCCATGCAGGCATGCCGACGGCGCGAACGTCCGCACCGCTGCGCAGCAAGCGGCGTGCCCGTGCAATGGGTGCGCCGTTACAAAGAGAGACGACTGCGGCTGGGCGGTAGTAACCGTATCCGGCCCTGTTGCCGAATTTTTGACGCCGGCGCGGTTCCAATGCCAAATGACCAAATCCGCCCTGACCGGGCGCAAGTGCAGGACAACCTGGAGGCCCGATGCGGCACTCGACTTTGATATTCGTGTTGGCGGCCTTCGCGCTGCTGACGCTCAGCCGCTTGGCGCTGGCGCTTTGGCAGTGGCAGCGCGTGCGCAATGCCGGCGGTTTGGCGCCTTTGCTGCTGCGGGGACTGCGCATCGATGCGCATCAGATCGCGGTGCTGGCGGCGCTGCCGGCCGTGCTGTCGCCGCTATTCGGCCACATCCCGGTGGCGGCGGACATCACCGCTGTCTGGTACATCGTGGCGTTCGTCTTGCTGGCGTTCCTGGAAGTGGCGACGCCGCCCTTCATCATCGAATACGACTCCCGTCCAAACCGCCTGTTCGTCGAATACCTGAAGCACCCGCGCGAAGTCTCGGGGATGCTGTGGCGCGGCTACAAGGGCGCTCTGCTGGGCGGACTGGGCGCGCTGGCGCTGATTGGCTGGGGCGCGTGGGCGCTGCTGGGCCACGCGCGTCCGGATGCGCCGCTGACGTGGTGGCAGATGCCGCTGGCCAGCGTGGCGATCCTGGCGGTGGTGATCCTGGCCATCCGCGGCACGCTGGGCCACCGTCCCATCAACCCGTCCTCGGTGGCCTACAGCTCCGACGGCATGCTCAACACCCTGGCGTTGAACTCGCTGTACAACGTGTTCTATGCGGTCTACAGCATGAAGAACGAGAAGTCGGCCTCCGCCGTATATGGCGGCATGGACGACGACGAAATGCACGCCCTGGTGCTGGCGAAGTCCGGGCTGCCGTTTCCCCCGCCGAATCCCGATTACCCCAGCCTGCATCGCCAGCCGGCCACGCGCAAGACGCATCGCCCGCTCAATCTGGTCATCATCCTTGAAGAAAGCCTGGGCGCGCAGTACAGCGCGGCCTTGGGCGGCGCCAACCTGACGCCGGAGCTGGACGCGCTGGCGCGCGAGGCTTGGACGTTTACGCGCGCTTACGCCACCGGCACGCGCTCGGTGCGCGGACTGGAAGCCGTCACCACCGGGTTCCTGCCCACCCCCGCACAAGCGGTGCTGAAACTGCCGCGCTCGCAGCGCGGGTTCTTTTCGCTGGCCGACCTGCTGGGGCGCCACGGTTATCACTCGCGCTTCATCTATGGCGGCGAGTCGCACTTCGACAACATGAAGGGCTTCTTCCTGGGCAACGGCTTCAAGCAGATCGTCGACCGGCCTGATTTCGTGGACCCCGCGTTCGTCGGCACGTGGGGCGCGTCGGACGAGGACATGTTCAACCAGCTTGACCGCCTGCTGCGCGAAGACGGCGACCAGCCGACCTTCACGCTGGCGTTCAGCGTGTCCAACCATACGCCTTGGGAGTACCCGGCGGGCCGCATCGAAACCGACGGCAACCCCGCCACCGTCGAGAACACGGTGCGCTACGCCGACTGGGCGCTGGGCCGGTTCTTCGAACGCGCCAAGGCGTCTCCGTATTGGGAAAACACGGTCTTCCTGGTGGCGGCCGACCATGACTCGCGCGTGTTCGGCGCCAGCCTGGTGCCGGTACGCCACTTCCACATTCCTGCCGTGATCCTGGGCGCCGGCATCGAGGCGCGGCGCGACGACCGCATCATCAGCCAGATCGACCTGCCGCCCACCCTGCTGTCGCTGATTGGCGTGGATACCGAGCACCCGATGATCGGCCACGACCTGACGCGCAGCACGCCCGGACGCGCCATCATGCAGTACGACAGCACCTATGGGTATCTGAAGGGAGACGACCTGCTGGTGCTGGCGCCCAACAAGCCCCCGGTGCAGTACCGCTACACGGCCCCCGAGGACTACGCGCCCGCGCCGCTGAACGCCGAACTGGCAACCGAGGCACTGGCGCACGCGCTGTGGCCAAGCTGGGCTTACCGCGAGGGGCGCTACAGCTTGCCCACGCAGGCACCGGTGCAGACCGCGCCCTAGGCTGACCGGACACCCGGCCGAACAAACGCCTTGCGCTTCTTTTCGACGAGCGCATGGCAATGGCAGCCGGGGCTGTGGTCGTTGACCATGCCCACGGACTGCATGAAGGCGTACACCGTGGTCGGCCCCACGAACTTCCAGCCCAGCTTCTTGAGCGACTTGGACAGGGCTTCGGACTGTTCGGAGGTCGAGGCGCCGTAGGTGGATACCTTGGAGGGCGGCGCTTCGAAGCGCCAGAAATACGCGGCCAGGGACCCTTCGCGGTCGATCATTTCCAGCGCGCGGGCCGCGTTGTTGATCATGGCTTCGATCTTGCCGCGATGGCGCACGATGCCCGGATCGGCCAAGAGCGCCTGAACTTGCTGTTCGCCAAAGGCGGCGAGCCTGGCCGGGTCGAAGTTGGCAAAGCCGCGGCGGAAGGCCTCGCGCTTGTTCAGGATGGTGCGCCAGCTGAGCCCGGACTGGAAACCTTCAAGGCAAAGCTGTTCGAACAGCGCGCGATCGTCGCCTTCGGGGTGGCCCCATTCGGTGTCGTGATAGGCCATGTATTCGGCGGACGTGTCCACCCAGCCGCAACGGGCAAGGCCATCTGGGAAATCGGTTTTGGCGGACAAGGGATCGCTCCTTACGGCTGACGGGAAACCGATGCTACTCCAGCAACGTCCCTGAAAAAAGTCGTAGCGGCCGCAACGCAAATCCAGATAATATTTCCGGCCTTGATTCGGCGCCGGCCTGTGCCGCGCGCACCGTCGGATCAGCGCGGCGGGCCGGCGCATCGCAGGCCCGGCATGCGCCAAGACGGGGAGCCGGACAGGCCATTTCGGACCTTGCCCATGTCCCTGCCACTGACTTCGCTCGTTACCTTCGTGTCGCCTGCCGTGCTGGCCGGCGACGACCCTTCAGCCAATCCCTGCCTGGACTGCGGCGCATGTTGCGCGCACTTTCGCGTGTCCTTTTACGTCGGTGAACTGGCCGGTGAAAACGGCGGCCAGGTGCCACTGGAACTGGTCACCCAGATGAGCCCCTTGCGCGCCTGCATGAAGGGCACGGAGATGGGCGGCGGGCGCTGCATCTCGCTGCGCGGAGAACTCGGCAAGCCCGGCATTCACTGCGACATCTACGACAACCGGCCCACGCCGTGCCGCGACTTCGACATCTGGATGCCGGACGGATCGCCCAATCCGGATTGCCAGCGCCTGCGTCTGGGATTGGGTCTGGCACCCGTGCCGCCCCGTCCCGACGCCGAGAACGACCCGCAGGGACCGCTGCATCCGGACCAGCCCGCGGCCGCCTGACGCGCGCCGCGGCGAACCCTTCGCGGTCATTTCCTAGGCGCGCCCCGCCAGATAGCGCGTGGGCGTCATGCCGAACGCTGTGCGAAAGCTGCCGATGAATGCGCTGGTGCTTTCGTAGCCCACCGACAACGCCGCCTGCGTGACGGATCCGCCGCGAAACAGCATCTCCAGCGCCCGTAGCAGCCTGGCCTGCTGACGCCACTGCCCCAGCGTCACGCCGGTTTCCTGGCGAAAGCGCCGCATCAGGGTGCGCGAAGACATGTTCAACCGCTGCGCCCATTCGTCGATGCCGGCCGTGTCGTCCGGCGTATCCAGCAATGTGTTGGCCAGATCCTGCAGGCGCGGGTCGGCCGGCATCGGCAGCGGCACGGTCGCCTCGGCGCTGCGCTGTCGCAGCTCTTCCAGCAGCACGTCAAAGAGTTGCGCCTGATAGGCCGCCGGGGTCTCCCGCGACGTGCCTTCGATGAAGCGCTCGACCAGCGCCTCGATCAGCCGCGAGGACGGCCACGCCCGGCAATGCGGCGGCAAGCGCGCGCACACGTCGGGGTGCACGTGCAGGAACGAGCCGCGCGCCTCGCCAAACCAGCGCGCGCCATGTCGCACGCCGGGCGGAATCCAGCCCAGGCTGCCCGGCAGCACCGTCAACACGCGATCGCCCGACTGCACCATGACAAGTCCCTCGTGCACCAGCACCAGCATGCCCTCGGCGTGGACGTGCGCGGGCACCGAAATGCCCTTGGATTCCCGGCGCCGGCGCAGGCTGTACGGCGTCAGCAGGACGTCGGGCAGAGGGGGAGAGGCAGCCGCTTCACGCATGGTTGGCAGGTTTGAGGTACAGGTTGACGGATTCCCGTTAGCGGGTCCATTTGAAAATGTACATCATTCTCATCATTGGGATATCCGCCCACCGAATGGAGAAATTTCATGGACCACGCACGGCTGCGCGACGCCGGCATCAAAGCCACCTTTCCGCGTCTGAAGATCCTGGACATCTTCTACCGCCATGCCGACGAGCACATGAGCGCCGCGGACATCTACCGCCGCCTCATCTCGGACCACAGCAATATCGGCCTGGCCACGGTGTACCGGGTGATCACGCAACTGGAGCACGCCGGCCTGCTCAAACGCACCCAGCTCGATTCGCACACCAACGTGTTCGAACTGAACGACAAGGGGCATCACGACCACCTGGTCTGCACGCGGTGCGGCCAGATCCGGGAGTCCAGCGATCCCGCCACGGCGCAGCGGGTCAGGAAGATCGCGCGGCGCTGCGGCTTTGAACTGGATTCCTACAGCCTCGTGCTTTACGGCAGCTGCGGCTGCGCCACGGACGACCCTGCCCTGCCCCACGGAGCCTTCGAATGAACCACGACCAATTCTTCTTTCACGACCTGTCGCAGTTTCCCATCGTGACGGCCCGGCACGGCGGCGCGCCGCTCGGCTATTCGGCCACGTGGATCCGGGAAATGGAGCTGCTGGTGGAGAACCCGCGCACCTTTGTCATGGTGGTGCCCGACACGCGCCATGAGGCCGCGCACGAGGACCGCAGGGCCATGATCGAATGGCAGACCGCCAACATGCCGCGCCTGCGGGCGCGATGCCGGGCGTTCATCGCCGTCGAACGCGATGCCCAGGCGCTGGACAAGCTGCGCAAGCGCGGCGAAAAGATGGCTCGCGCCTTCGGCCTGCCGTTCCTGGCGGTCGCGACACCGGGAGAAGCGGTCCAATGCGCCCGGGAATTGCTTGGGCACGCGGGGCCGGGCGGCTTCAATGTCGATTAAGGCGCCAAGCCCCGCGATTTAAGACTGGGCGTGCGCGGCCGTTGTTCAATGACAGGCCCCGTCGTTTCCGTGGCCGTTTTTGCCAACTCTCGTCCCGCCGCCCGACGCATGAACCACGCCCTCGCCTGTCAGTTTTGCCAATCGACGCTCGCGCAGGGCGCGCCGCTGCTCGAGCAGAACGGCGCGGCCATCTGCAAATCGTGCGTGGACCAGTTTGCCGTGCGCTTTGCGGACCGGGCATGGGCGATGGCCGCCACGCCGCAAGAGCAGCTGGACGTGCTGCTGGAGGAAAGCAGCCGCGCCCTGGCGCAGAGCGAAACGCTGGCCGAGCGGGCGCGGTGCTGCGGCCTGAGCCTGAACGACCTGTCGGCGGCGCTGCCCGCGCGCACGCTGTCCTGACGGGCGTCGCGTCAGAACGATCCCACCGCGCTGCCCAGCGCGATGACCGCCGCCAGCCCGATGATGGGTCCCACGATGCCCACCACGACGATATTCATGTAGCCATCCCGGTGGTTCGACCCGCACACCGCCAGTAAGGTCACCACGGCGCCGTTGTGCGGCAAGCTGTCCAGCGTGCCCGCGCCAATCACCGACACGCGGTGCATCAGCGCCGGATCGATGCCCAGGGTCTGCGCCAGCTCCATGTAGGTGCCGGCCAGCGATTGCAGGGCGATGGTCAGGCCGCCCGACGCCGATCCGGTCAACGCCGCCAGCACGTTGGTGGCCACGGCCAGCGACACCAGCGGCCCGCCCTCGATCGACAGCACCCAGTCGCGCACCGCCGCAAACGACGGCAGCGAGGCGACCACCGCGCCGAATCCCACCAGGCTCGCGACGCTCAGGAGCGGCAGCGCGGACGCGTTCACGCCGGCGTCCATCGTGTCGCGCAGCGACGGCAGGCGCCGGAAGTTCAACACCACCAGCACCACGATCGCGGCCAGCAACGCGGTGATCACCGACCAGACGCCGCCAACCGCGGCCAGGCTGGTGCCGCCCCAGCGCGCCTCGGCGAGCCACGCGGTGTCCATGCGCGGCAGGACGATCAGCGTCATGAGCAGGTTGACCAGGATCACCACGACCAGCGGCGTCGCCGCCACCAGCGCCGAGGGCGCGTCCGGGCTGCGCTGGCCATGTTGCATTTCGGCCGGGTCGAACTCGCGCGCGACGGTGGCGCGCTCGCGCACCAGCACGTCGTCGGCCACGTCGCTGGCCATGCCCGCGGGCGCAACGTAGCCTTCACCCGCCCGCCGCGCGGCGGCTTCCGCGCGGCTCAGCCACCACAGCCCGAAGCCCAGCATGATTGCGCTGGCAACGATGCCCAGCCCCGGCGCGGCGAACGGCGTGGTCGCAAAAAACGGCATGGGAATGGCGTTCTGCACGGCTGGTGTGCCCGGCAACGCGGACATCGTGAAGGTTGACGTGCCAAGCAGGATGGCCGCCGGCATCAGGCGTACCGGAATGCCGGCCGACCGGAACAGCGCATGCGCCATGGGCGCCAGCACGAAAAACGCCACGAACAGGCTGACGCCGCCGTACGTCACGATGGCGCCGGCCAGCACCACGGCCAGGATGGCGCGCCGCGCGCCCAGCTTGCGCGTCATGGCGTCGGCAATCGCAGTGACCGAGCCGCTGTCGGCCATGAGCTTGCCGAACAGCGCCCCCAGAAGGAACAAGGGAAAGAACTGGGCGACGAACCCGGCCGCGCCGCCCATGAAGGTCTGCGTCCAATGGGCCAGCAGCGGCTCCCCCGCCGCGGCAGCCGTCACCATGGCCGCGGCCGGCGCCAGCAGCAGGATGCTCCAGCCGCGATAGGCCAGCCCGATCAGCAGGACCAGCGCCAGCAGAATACCGAACAGTCCCATGATCAGACCTCGCCCAGCAATTCGTCGATATCCAATGACGACCGTTTGCCCAGGTCGTCGCCGTGTTCGGCCAGGAAACGCTCGGCCGCCTTTCTGCCCTCGTCGCGCAGCATGCACAGGAACGGCCATTCGGCGTTGAGCTTGGACGAATACCCCAGCTCCACCATGAGCTCGGACGAGATCCGGTGTATCCGCATCTGCGCCCACATCCTGCCCTCGCCATTGCCGGGGTCGGCCACCTGACGCAGCAGCGCGATCATGCGCAGCTCCTTCAGGAGCGATGCGTTGAAGGTGACTTCGTTCAGGCGGTTCATGATCTCGCGGGCGCTGCTGGGCAACCCGGCCCGCTCCACCGGATTGATCTGCACCAGGATCGTGTCGTGCGACTGGCAGTCCCGCACCAGCGGCGTGATGGTCGGATTGCCGCTGTAGCCGCCGTCCCAATAGGGATCGCCGTCGATCATCACGGCGCGGAACAGGGTGGGCAGGCAGGCCGACGCCAGCAGCACGTCGGCATTGACCTCGGCATTCTTGAACACCCGGCCCCGGCCCGTGCGCGCGTTTGTCGCGGTGATGAACAGATGGATGGGCGCGCGCGCCAGTTCGTCGAAATCAATGACCTCCCGCAGGATGGCGGCCAGGGGATTGGCCCCGGACGCGCTGAGGTCATAGGGAGAGAACACCCGCGACGCCATGTCGAAGGCGATGAACATGGGGGAATTGTCCAGCGACCACGAGCCCATCAGGATGTCGAGCGGGCTGCGGCGAAAGGGACTGAAGCGGG
This sequence comes from Achromobacter sp. SLBN-14, assembly GCF_006715415.1. Lineage (NCBI taxonomy): Bacteria > Pseudomonadati > Pseudomonadota > Betaproteobacteria > Burkholderiales > Alcaligenaceae > Achromobacter > Achromobacter sp. SLBN-14. The sequence goes on from NZ_VFNE01000001.1 coordinate 1,483,026, forward strand.
CGGCGTCGGACACGCGGCGCCAGAAGTCCTCGAGCGCGGCGCGGGCGCCCTGCGCGCCCCCGCGCGCATGTCCCAGCACCAGCACGGCGGCGTTCATGGCGCCGGCCGAGGTGCCGGAGATGCCGTCGATGCCGAGCCAGGATTCTTCAAGCAGCCGGTCCAGCACGCCCCAGGTGAAGGCGCCGTGCGCGCCTCCCCCCTGCAGCGCAAGATCGATCAAGACGGGATCGCGGGCAGTCGCTGACGCTTTGGATCGGGCCACGGCGGAACTCCTTGCGGGAGGCTGGGGGTGAGCTTGCGATCGGTGTGACTGCGACATGCGCCATGTTGCGCTGCACATATCGTTCGGAAGTTATACGCGATGCGCCTGGAAAACGGAAGACTACGCCCTCGGGATAGAAATTGGGGTCGCATCATAATAAGAAAAATAGCCGTCAACACCGGTGTTTTTTTGGGTTTTGGCTTTTTCAGCAAATCGTAAGATCGATTGCGCGCGCCCCAACGCGCAGGCTTCCCAAGCATCGAGGCCGCAGCATCCCTCGCATCCCCGCTTTCCCTTCACGTGCGCCATGGCTTTTTCAGGATTTGCGCCATTCCGCCTCAGCTAAATTCACTTCTGAAACGCGAAATGCCTCGACAAAAACTGAAAAAAAGGGCGATTGTCATTGCCTTGCAAGCGCTTGGCCTGTCCGGGTCCGGCATGCTGACCTTGGGCGCCGCGCCTGCAATTGCGCAGAACATCACCTGGAACGGCACGCAGAGCGCAGACTGGCAAGACGTGCAAAACTGGTCGTCGGCATCGCTTCCGGGCTCGACCGGCTATCTGTTCATCAATAGCGTTACGCCGTACGCGCCGGTTATCTCCAGCGGCAGCAACCAGGCGGGCGTCATCTTTCTTGGCGCGATTGGCGGTCCCTCGCTCAACGTGGAACATGGCAGCCGTTTGACCAGCGGTTCGGCCATCATCGGCAACTCCACGAATGGTTTCACGCCCGGCACGTCCGAACTTCAGTCCGGCACGGCCACCATCAACGGCGCGGACTCTCAGTGGACCGCAGAGGCCTTCAGCGTCGGCTTCTATGGCACGGGCACGCTGAACGTGACCCGCGGCGCCAAAGCCATCGCATCGACGGCCGTCACGCTGGGCTCGCACACCGGCTCTCTCGGCACCCTGAATATTTCTGGCCTGGGCAGCTCCCTGAACGCCGGGCAAATCACCGCAGGTGACAACGGCACCGGCGTCGTCACGATCTCCGACAAGGGCACGGTTCAACTTACCGGCCTGCTGGTGGCCAACTCGGCGGGTTCGACGGGCACGATCGAAATCACGGGCGCTGGCTCGTCGATGCAGACAGTCAGAAGCATGTCGATCGGCTCGCGCAGCACTGGCACGCTGGACATCAAGGGCGGGGCCACGGCCACTTCCGGCGCCCAGACCTATGTGGGCATGTACGCGGGCGGCGACGGCAAACTGCTGGTTTCCGGCGCCGGCAGCCAGCTCTCCTCGCTGACCAGCTACATTGCGCTGGGCATGTATGCGGGTTCGAGGGGCCATCTGGCTGCGACGGACGGTGCGATGATCGATGCCTACCAGGTGGTCGCCGGCTTCAGCGCAGGCAGCGAAGGCACCCTCGTCGCGGACGGCCCGCAGACCCGGCTCAGGACCTCCAGCGCCTTCCTCGTCGGCTATCAAGGCACGGGCGCCGCCACCTTGTCCAACGGCGCCACCCTTGAAACCGCCAACCGCGTCCGAATCGCCGATGCGGCGGGATCGGTGGGCACCTTGAATATCGGCGCCGCCGCCAGCGATGCCGCTGCCGCGCCGGGCGTCGTGCAGGCCGCGCTTGGCGTGCGCTTTGGCGACGGGACCGGCAAGCTGGTCTTCAACCACTCCAGTTCGAACTACGTCTTCGCCCCCGGCATCAGTTCTCTGTCGCCGGGCAAGGGCACCATCGACATGCTGGCGGGATCGACCACCTTGACCGGCGATTCCAGTGCCTTCAGCGGCCAAACCAATCTGCTGGGCGGCGCCCTGACGGTCAACGGCGCCCTGGGCGGCACCCTGAACGTCGCCAGCGGCGCATCCCTGCGCGGCTCGGGAACGGTCGGCACGACCACGCTGCAAAACGGCGCCACGCTGGCCCCTGGCGCGGCCGGCACCACCCTGAACGTCGCGGGCGACCTGACGTTCTCGCCAGGTTCGGTCTATCAGGTGACGGCCGATTCCCAATCGTCGGCAAGCAGCCGTGTCGTTGTCAGCGGCACGGCAAACCTGGCGGGTTCGGCGGTGCATGTCGGGCCGGACGGCGGGTTCCAGACCCGGCGCGAATACGCCATCCTCAGCGCGGGCACGGTCAATGGGCAGTTCAACAGCGTCTCGTCCAACTACGCCTTTCTGGATCCGGCCCTGCGTTATGACGGCCAGAACGTCGTGATGCAGCTTGGCCGCAAACAGGTGCCCGTGACCCCGGAAACCCCGGAAACCCCGGTCACCCCGGAGACCCCAGTGACTCCGGTTACCCCGGTCACCCCCGTCACGCCGGTCACGCCGGTCACCCCCAGCGTTCCTGAAACGCCGACTCGCCCGATCGCCTTCGCCGACGCGGCGCAAACCGGCAACCAGCGCGCCGTGGCCAACGCCCTGGACAGCCTGCCCGCCGGCAACCCGCTGCACGAATACATCCTGACGCTGCCCGAAGGCGCCACGGCCGCGGCCTTCAACAGCCTGTCCGGAGAAGCGCACGCCAGCGTCACCTCCACCCTGACGGGTCTCAACAACTCGGTACGCGCGGTGCCCCTCGCCTACCTGCGCGCCAACCTGGGCGCCGGCATGCGCGCAGGCGCGCCGACCGCGCAACTTGGCGGCACCCCATCCGCGTCCGCCCTGCCTTCCTCCAATGCGCAGCCCGCCTGGGCCGAAGTCATCGGCAACTGGCAGACCTGGAAGGGCAACGGCGACTCGGCGCAAGTGCGCCAAAACACCGGCGGCGTCTTCGCCGGCGTCGACCACGCCTTGGGCGGCGGCTGGCGCCTGGGCGGCGCCCTGGGCTTCACCGACAGCAAGATTCGCGTGGACGACCGTTCGTCGCAGGCCGACATTGCCGGCTACAGCGCGGCGGTGTTTGGCGGCAAGGTGTTCGAGGTCGGCCCCGGCAAGCTGAACGTGATGGCCGGCACGGCCTACACCTGGCACGACATCTCCACCGAACGCCGCGCCAGCGTCTCCGGCGTGTCCCAGACGCTGACTGCCGACTATGGCGCAAGCACCACCCAGTTGTTCGCCGAACTCGGCTACGCCCTGCCGATGTCCGAGCGCGTCAGCATCGAGCCCTTCGCCGGGCTGTCCTGGAGCGATACGCGCAACCGCAGCTTCTCGGAGTCCGGCGGATCGGCCGCCTTGAACGGGCAGAGCGACAGCAACAAGCAAACCACCTCCACGCTGGGCTTGCGCGGGCTGATGAACTTCACGGTTGGCCAGACCGAAGGACGCGTGCAGGCCACCTTGGGCTGGCGCCACGCCTTTGGCGACGTGCAGCCCGAAAGCACCATGTCTTTCGATGGCGGCCAGGCCTTCACCGTGGCCGGCGCTCCCATCGCGCGCGATGCCGCGCTGGCCGAGCTCGGTGTCGAAACCGCGCTCACGCGCAACGCAACCATTGGCCTGAACTACACCGGCCAGTTCGGCGGCGGCAACCGGGAAAACGCCGGTTCCGTCCATATGACCTGGCGGTACTAAGACGTACACGAACGCCAGGCAAAGCAAAACGCCGCTATGTCGATAGCGGCGTTTTTGTATTTGGCACAAATATTTGTGCACCAACAAAAAACGCCGCTAACGAAATAGCGGCGTTCGACTTGATGTTGCGCGAATTGGGGTGGTGGGTTGTGCGAGACTCGAACTCGCGACCAACGGATTAAAAGTCCGCCGATCTGCAAATCCCTGCAAGTTAGAATGTCTTTCCAATCAAAGACTTGCAACGATAGCCCCCTTTTAATCACTGGACATTCAAACAGTGATATGCAGGGTTTTGCGTTCTTTTTTAAAGACTACGGTCAAGATTTGGTCAAGGTCTCCTAGAGACCACTGCCCTGATATCCACCTCTCCGGCGTCCTGCCCCTGGCGCCAGCCGCCCCTATAGCCGCTTCTTTCGCGGTCCATCCCCCATAGCTCAGCCCGCACCCCCGCGTATGTTGCCAACGGCGACAGGCTGGGGCGCGCAGGCCATTCGCAGAGGATCAATATGGTTCAGTCGTCCGCGGCCTATCCCTCCGGCGCCGCTTTTGAATTTCCGTCTACGGCGCGCGACGCCCGTCACGCCGCTCGTACTTGGTTCGAAGCGGCGCCCGAGATGAGTCCGGCCCAGTACCGCGACCAACAATTTATCGAGCATTGCAAAGGCAAAGCCGACTCGCCCCTCGAACGCAGGATCCGGCGGGACGCATTCAAGCAGGCGTTCGCGGAGGCCATGGGCCACATCGTGGTGGAGGAGGCGCGCCTGCATGCGCTCCCTGCTTGAGCGCCCAATTACCTTCCGGCTGTCAGACGCCGCCCGCCGGAGGTACGAGCAAGCCGCTGCGGAACGAGGAATGACGCTCTCGGCCTACCTTCGTGACCGGCTCGAAGTCGATGACCAGGTCGCCGAACATGTCTCGCAATTGCGCCTCACCCTACTAGATGGTGGCGTTGGGGGACAACATGGCGAATCTCTGCTCCCCATATTGGTGGAGATGCTGTTGCTCACGCGGCGGATTACCTCTCCGGGTGACCTCCGCGCCGTCCACCTCGAACTCGACCGGCAAGGGATAACGCCCTGGACGGCCCCATAACTTCAAATGTCACACCCCACGATGCAATTCGCGCACTATCTTCAAACCTTGCTCCTGGCGCTCTTCCTTGTGCCGGTCACCGCATCCGCCACGCAGGAGGCGCCGCGGCCGCTGCTCCGGATCGCGCCCTTGCCACCTCTCGAAGACACACTTCCCCAGGCCGTCCAAGAGAACCTGGAACGTGATACCTGGTTCTCCGCCGACGGGTCGGACTGGGGTATCACGGTCCAGGACGGAGAGTATGTGGAGACGTACTTGTCTCCGCTGGCGTGCCAACGTTGGCTTCTAAAAGGTAAGTCGATGCAACCCCGGACCCTGCATATCAATGGAAATCCGGTGGACAAAGCTGCCTGCCGCAGCAGCATTAACAAGGCGCAGTACATTGCGCCGCCCCTTGTTGCCCGAGACGTTGAGGAACTCCTCTTTAAAAAGCCCGGCTCCGACATCGTGCTTCCATAACCGCGCCATCAGTCCGCCCTAGTCGTCTTTCGCGCCCCGATTGCGCGAGCGCAGACGCTTCTCATCCCGGCGAAATCGCCAAGCTCCCTGCGGAGTACCCTCCATGCAAGCATCCCATTTGGTTGCCGTGATTACGGCGGCCAGCCTCCTTTCGGCCTGCGGATTCGTACCGCCCTCCCCCCCAACTCCTCCGGACTCCGGACGCATCCTCATCAATCATGCGGATCCGCGCACCGTTCTACCGGGTAAATCGCCGACGGCCCTGGCCTCGGCGGACATTCCCTCTGTCCCCGTGCCCGAAGCGCCGCCCAAGGTCGAAAGCACTGCGCCCGCTGCCAGCGCGCCGCTTCCGGCCGCTGCGGCTGAAGCCACGCCTGGCGCCATCACCTCTGCGTCGGCGCCGACGCCGGGAGCGGCAAGTGAAGCCTCCGCGCCTCCCACCGATGTGAGCGCAAGTCTGCAAGTCGCTCCGACCGCTGGCGCCGTGGTCACGGTTGAAGTTGCTCCGACCGAGCCCGCAGCAGAACCGCAAGTCGTGGAACCGCCTAAGCAAATTTGGCGGGTCAGTCCACAAGACGGGACAGTCCGGCAAGCGCTCGTGCGCTGGGCAGCCGATGGCAACTGGACCTTCGGGCCTGACCAGTGGGAACTGAATTTCGACATACCGATACAGGCTCCCGCTGAGTTTGAGGCGAACTCGTTCCAAGAAGCCACGCAAGCGCTATCGCAGGCGGTCGCCATGAGTGATTCGCCGATCCGCCCCTGCTTCTACGGCAACCGCGTGCTCCGCGTGTTGCCCTTCACCCGCAGCTGCAACCGATCCCCCGCCACGCAATCCTAGCCGTGGTGTTGAACAGGAAATCCAATGATTGCTTACCGCACCGTACTGCCGGCGGTCATGCTGGCAGCGCTTGCCGGCTGCTCGGCCCTGCAGGCCACCGACCGAGTCGAATCCCGCGCCGCCCTCCGTCAAGCCGACGGCGCCATCGCGCTGGACCATTTCAAGCTCAAAGCCGGAGACATCGACCGGGCGAAGGGTCAGGTCGTGGAGCTGCCCTGGATCGCAGGCCGACCCCAACCTCTGGCTCGGGAAGTGACTCTACCGCCGGCACTCCGGGCAAACGTCAATACGACGCTGCTATTTGAAAACAATTCCGCAGACCTCAAGACGCTGGCCGACCGCATCCAGCACGCTACGGGCATCCTGACGCAGGTAACGGCGGACGCCTTGCTGCCGGCCGAGTACTTCTTACCACGCCTGGCGGGCGACCTCGGTACGGTAAACCCGCTTAGCCTGGGCGCCAACACCGCTGACACGCTCGTCCCGGCCCTCGTCCCCGGCGCGGCGGTGGATCGAATTGCAGGTCCCGCGCTGCCCAATGGTGTGGCCCGCACAAAGATGGCGCCCCTTCCGGCCGGGCAAGCCCCACTCGCGTCCGTCCTGGATGCCATCGCACTCCGCTTGGGCGTCTACTGGCGATACGACGACAAGATCGGCGCGCTGCGCTTCTACCGGACAGAAACCAAGAGCTATGTCGTTCGCACGCCCACACAGGCGGCAGAAGAGAACCTGCAGCGGGACATCAAGTCGACCAATTCGATGCTGGCGGACAGAACTACCGCCGGCGCGAAGGACGAAGCGCGCGAGCTGGCCGCAGTCGTCAGCAAGGTCAGCCAGTTCCTCAGCCGTGCCGGCGTGATCAAAGCGGCGGACGGCGCGTCGAACACGATCGTGGTGACGGACACCAAGGAAGCCCAGGACCGGATTGGGGAATTCCTCGACGCCGAGAATCGCCAGATGACCCGCCGCGTTCGCCTGGTCTTTGAAGAAATCACGGTGCAGAGCGACCGCATCAATCAGGGAAGCGTCGATTGGAGCATCCTGTTCAACAGCCTGGGCCGCCAAAACACGGCCTCCGCAATCGGTGTCGCACCGATGCTGGACGCGGCCAAGGCCGCCGGTAGCGTTGGCGCCACCGTGGGAAGCGGCCCGTTCGCAGGTACCAACCTTGCACTGTCAGCGCTCTCGCAGTTGGGCTCGATCATCGACCACAAGAGCATCCCGCTCTTGATGCAAAACCGCCGCCCGGGCAAGTACGACACACGCCGCTCCTTCGACTACATCAAGGACCTGCAGCAGACGCAGAGTACGTCGGACAACTCGGCCCCTACCGTCACCGTCACGCAAGACAACAAGACTGTCGGCACTTTCCTCACCGTTGTGCCCGATGCGCAGGACGACGGCCAGGTGCTCTTGACGATCGCCTACGACGACACCCGGCTCATTGAAATGAAAAGGGAGCCGGTCGGCTCCCGCGATGATCAATCGTTCGTCCAGCAGACCGACATCGGCGGCCAGGGCCGGGTGCAGCAAGTGATGGTCCGGCCGGGTGAGCAGGTGGTGATCGGCGGCTACCAGCAGTCTGCAGACACCTCCACCAGACGGCGCCTGGATGACAAGGCGCCGATGCTTGCTGGCGGGTCGGACGCCTCGCAAGAGAAGCAGATGCTCACGGTCGTGCTGGTAACGGCCATTCCTGAAGAAGGATTCTGACGTGGCACGACGTGAGAAGACCCCGCGGCGGCTGAGTTATCGGCTCGTCGCCATCCCTGGCACCTCGAATCAGCTTGTCTTCGGCATTCGGTGGCAGACGATCCTCGGCGAGGATCTGCAAAAGGAAGCGCTGCGCCTGGCACGCAAGGTGAAGGCCACGCACTTCGTTCACAGCGATGCTCGCAGCCCTTCCGTGGGGCTTCTCATCGCCAAAGGCAAGGAGCGTCGCGCAAAGACGCGCGCCAGCCTATTCTCGGCGGCGTCCGCGTTTGCACAGCTACACCGCCACGGCACCCACATCGTGGCGCTCAATCTGCCCGACAAATCCGTATGGATTGCCATCATCGTCGCGGGTGTGGTCCAGGCGGGCGGCGACACAGTCTTTGCGGATACCCAGGCGGAGGCGGCTCAACGCGCCCTCGATGAGGCGCTGGCGCGCTACGGCGAGGCGCAGGTGCACGGAGACCACCGGGCGCAGTCACGGCCGTTCTCCCTGCAACAGCTCGCCGCTCACACCAACCAGCAGTCGTCCCTGCGCCGAGCCGGCTTCAGTCTCGCCATGGTCTCGCCCTTCTGGTGGACCATCCTGGGCCTATTTCTGGTCTACGAGGCCTGGGACATCGGCATGAGTTACTGGGAGGAGCGGCAAGCACGAATTGCACAGGAAATGCTGGCCGCGCAGCCCGAAATTGACCCGGCAACGTTGTGGAAAAAAGCAGTTTCCGCATGGGCAAAGACCGCGCGAACCCTTGGCGAGCCAGGGCTGGCGCCATTGCTGCAGCAATTGGAAGCCGTGCCCACCGCACCCGGCCGCTGGAAGCTCATCGAGGTCGACTGCCGACCGCGGGCACGCAACTGCGTAGCGAAGTACCAACGCACGCGGCTTGCGGACAATCGCACCCTGCACGCGGCCTTGCCTTCGACCTGGAAGATCGACCACCTCGATCTCGAAACCGCGAACGCCTCATGGACTATCCCAGGGGCAATGGCGGATCAGCCCTTGGTGCTTGCGGACCTGCCCGACGCTAGGGCAATGCGGCAGCTTTGGGAGCCATCTTGGCAGGCGCTGCGCCCGGCGTTGCAGGACTTGACACTCTCCCCCCCGGGACAGGTGCCGATCACGGTGCCAAACATCAAGCTGGCGAACGGGTTGGAGCAACCCGTGGTCCGGCCCAAGGAAATCAAGCTTCCGGCTACGCGAGCGCTCGTCATCAATGCGCCGCTGCGCTCCCTGTACGGCTTGGCGCTTCCGCGTACCACAGAAGTCACGCAGTTGCAGATGCGCTTTACGCCGGACACTACACCAGGGCTCACGACGAGCGCCTTCGTCACAACGCTCAAAGGAACCATCTATGTTGAATCGCCCTGAACGCAAGCGGCGAAGCTGGCTCGTGTTTGCCGCCGCCGGCGCAACTGTCGCGCTCGCAGTCCCTCTCTCGGCATTGGCACAAAACGGGGTGGTCGGCGCCGGAGTCGACGTCGCCAGCCTGAGCCAGCCTGTTCCCCAAACGGTTCAAGAACTGCTGCAGCTCGACGCCCAGCGCGCCCTCGATGAGGAAAAGCGCAAAGCGCAATCCGCAAATGGTGGAAGCACTCAGCTTGCCGCTCCCGGCCCGTCTGCCGCCCAGGACGTCGGCCACAACTCCGAAGCCGCACCCGTCGTTGCCCCGCCCCGGCTTATCGCAATCATGGGCGTGGGCAAACAGTTGACCGTGACGGTCGACCAGGCCGGCCGCCGGGCGCATTACCGCGCAGGCCGCGCCGAGCCAATGGCGGGGGCCGATCTCGGCCTCCGCCTGCAGGCCGTTTCCCAACCGTGCGCCAGCTTCGTTGACCAGTCGCAGGACGTCGTCACCTATTGCCTTAATCGGGGAACACCATGATCTCAAGCCTCATTCAGTTGATGCGGCGGCTCAAGCGCACGGTGCATGTCAGCCTGCGCGAACAAGAGGAAATGCCAGTGCTGGACATGCATGCATCGATGCCTGCAGTGGCCACCGGTGGCGCCTACCAGCACCTCGATTCGTTCGAAGACATTACCCAAATGCAGCCGCCGTTTAGGACGCTCAAGGTCGATTGGTGCGGCTCGACATCGGCGGTCACCGCGTGCGTGGCCGAGCTCGAGGGACCGCGGTATGTCGTGTTCGTCAAACCGCGCGAAGTCGACACGGACATCTTTCGCGCCGTCGAACAGCGCGCCATCGACGCCGCCAAGGGCCCGGTCCAGATCTATACGATCAACCCGGTCATTCTGCTGACCCTTGTCAGAGAGCGTATGCAGGCCGAAGACGTGATGCAGCGAAGCTCCCGGATCCGAGGCCAAAAGGAGAAGTCGGCGGTACGCCAGGGGTTTTACGACATCGTGTCCTGGGCGGTACGCAACGATGCGAGCGATCTGCATCTGAATATCGACACCACGGCCGCGAAATCGCGCATCAGCGCCACCATCGACGGCCAGTACACCACGCCTGAACATCTGGCGATGCCCACGCAGCAGCTCCTCGACATGGCCAGCGTTGCCTGGCTGGATGTCAGCGGCGGAAACGGCTTATTCCTTGACATGGCCAACGAGCAACAGGGCCGACTATATGAGGTGGTGGACGAGCGCAGCTACATGCTTCGGTGGGGTTCATTTATTGCAGACAAGGGACCGTCCATCACGCTGCGATTGCTCGACGTGGACTCCAAGGTGCAAAAGGTGGACATGGCAGCCCTCGGATATCTCCCCTCGCAAATCGCCCAGTTCGAGCGGGCGATGCGGAGCATGGGCGGCGCCATCGTCATGGGCGGCATCCCTGGCTCCGGAAAAACGGTGAGCATCGCCCAGCTCATCGTGCGCTTGCCAAAGACCCGCAAGCGGATGTCGATCGAAGATCCGGTGGAACTCATTATGGAGGCAGTGCTCCAAGCCAGCGTTTCGCGCTCATTGGATGGCTCCGACCGCGACACGATGAAATCGAAGCTCATGGCGCTCAAGCGGGCGGCCGCCAGTGACGTCTTTCTCGGTGAGATTCGCGATGTGCTCACGGGCGCTGCATTTCAGGACATCGTGCTCTCGGGCAGCAACCTCTATTGCACGACGCACGTGGGAGGTGCGCTTGCCATTCCGCAGCGCTTTGCCTCCAGCGAGATCGGGATACCACGCAGCACGCTCGGAACCCCTGGCGTACTGAAGTTGCTCGTTCACCAGGCCCTGATGCCCAAGCTATGCAGCTGCGCCCTTCCAGCGGCGGCGCTCCTCGACGGAGCCGAAGACCGTATGGGCGTCAAACGTGACCGGAGCATCTGGCAGCAGTATTTGGCGGACATCGAAACCCTTTACGACTTTGGCAGCAATGCACTCTGGATCAGAAATCCGCTCGGATGCGAACACTGTCGCAAGAAGGGGATTCCCGAGCTCTTCGGCTACGCGGGACGCACGGCAGTGGCTGAGCTTTTTGAGCCCTCTAGCGACCCTGATGCACTTCGTGCCATCACGAGCGGCGACGAAATCCGCCTGAGAGAGATCTTCGCGAGCCAGCGCACCGCCCGGTACGACGATCCCGACATGCAAGGGAAGTCCACCATGGATTGCGCGGTCTACAAGATGAGCCAAGGGTTGATAGACCCCCGGGACATTGAGCCCCACTTCACGGCGTACGCAACACTTCTACGCCAAAGGAAAAAGGGATGAAAATTCCTTTCTACTTCACGCGGGTCGGGCAAGCCGCCAACAAGTTCGCGCGCGCCCGTGCGGACTGGTACGAGTACTTGGCAGACATGACGGAGGACACCCAGGGTCGCCGGACGTTCCTGAGCATTCTTGAAGCTGATGCGCAGCGCTACGGCAAGAGCGCCCGCGGCGTCCTGTCGGCTTACTGGGCCCACCGTATCGTGGAAACCGGCGAGCTTGGCAGGACGCTTCACCGCACGCTCCCACCGCGAGAGGTAGCGGAATTTGTTTCGCTGCAAACCCAAGGGCAAGCGGTCTTCGCGGGCGGCCTGCGCGACATGGCCGCCGTCGTGCGGGTGACGGCCAAGCTTAGGTCCATCCTCGTTGGAACGTTGGCGGTGGCCGCGCTCATGCTGCTGCTGGTATGGGCCATGGTGATGCTCGCGGTCCCTTACCTCACCGCACCAATGCTGCAGGACGCCATGCCCGACATTCGGTTTGAGCTCCTCAGTCCGTCGACGCAGGCGTTCTTCGACATGGCGCAGTGGATTCGGGACAAAGGTATTCGACTGTGGTTGGTATCGATCGCCCTCGGCGTTGCCGTCTATCTCTCGTTTCCCTATATGGACAACGCTCTACGCCGATGGCTCGACAAGTGGGGGCCGTATCGGCTTTACCGGGACGTTCAGGCGATTGCAGTGGTGAGCACGGCGGCAACCGCCGTAAAGCCCCGCGCTGGCAAGGTCATGCAGATCCGTCAAGCGATAGAGCTGCAGTTACCGGGGGCATCCCGTTGGCTTAGCCGCCGGCTTCAGGCTATCCAGAATCGACTCGACGACGCAAAAAAAGGCGCAGAGATATTCGACGTCGGGCTGCTGGATCGAGAGATCTATTGGTATCTCGAAGACCTCACGAACACACTTGGCCTAGACGCCGGTCTGCAGAAGACACGAGCACGCATGGAAACAACCATTCTCAAGCGCGTGGAAGACCGCGCAAAGGTCCTGCGATGGGCGGCGCTCATCTGCGCCGTCCTCGTCATGGCGGGTCTCTTCTTTTGGCATCAAAGCGTGATCATGGACATGCGCAACGCCTTGATGATCGACGCAATGTAGCAATTCGCCACCACGAAGGCTCGTGGTGAAAACTCATTCGAACAATCGGAATTCAAATGCAAATGCACAACATCGCAACCCAGCGCGCCATCCAGCGCGCAAATTCGGCGGATCTGCGCCGCCAAGGCGGTTGGACGCTGGCGGAGGTGGGCGTGGTCATCACCATCGTCATCATCCTCGCTATCGTGGGCTTTCCCTCGGTGAAGGGATTCTTTGTTCAAGGACGGGTTCCCGCGGCGGCCGGCGAGCTGCAGCGGTTCATGTCCACCGCACGAATCATGAGCGAGGGTGACTCGGCTACGCCCTATTCGGCGATCGACAATGCCCAAAACCTGGCTCCGTCGCTGCGAGATTCCACCGTCTTCAAAGTGACCGGAAACACGGTTGCACACCGCCTCGGAGGTACGGGCGTGGGCTCGAACGGAACGATCACCATCGCACCGGCCGCGCTGGGCGGCGGCGCGGTGGGCAGCGCTTTCTCTCTGACGCTGACGAATGTCAACCATCGCGCCTGCCCCGTTCTAGCCTCCACGTTGAACGGCATCTCCGAGATGATCAGCGTGAACGGCACGGTCGCAAAGACGTTGGGCGCTAACAGTGAATCGGGGACGTTCAACGCCGTCACTGCCCAGAACCTGTGCGTCAATGGTGACAACAACACTTTCGTCTTCGCCACGCGTTGATTCCCCCGGGACAGCGTGAGGGGCGTGCCACCAGCACGCCCGGACGGGCTCTCAACGGAGGCGACCAAATGCAATTATTTCAATCACCGCCGACCCACCGGGCGCGCACACAGGCAGGCTTCACCCTCGTCGAGGTCACGGTTGCCCTACTGCTCGTGATGTTGCTGGCTGTATTCGCGGCGAAGGAAGTCAGGCGCAAGGCCGACGAAAGCGCCGCAGAGGCGACCGGACGTTTCCTGATGCAAGTCCGGGGCGCGGTAGTCGATCTGCAGTTAAAGCACGAGGCGTGGATGCGCGGCGAAAACCTCGCTGGTCTGCCCGATGGCTCGTACCCCACATTTCCAGCTCTAGCCTGGACCAGCGTGGGAGGCGCCCAAGTGGCGCGGGGCGGGCTGTCCGACCTCACGGCGCTCGGTCTGCTGCCGGCGACCATCCCGCGATACCCGAGCCTGGGAGACGTAGCGCGGTTCATTTTGGTCCGACAGGGCGCCTGCCCAGGCGCTGATTGCCGTACCAGCGCCTTTGTCTATGTCTGCCATCCCATCAGCGCAGCGAGAAGCCTCCGGCAAAACTCCGAATGCACATCACCTGTCGGCAGCCGTGGCGTCTTCGATCCAACCCTCCTGAGCAAGGTGGTCCTGGCCGCTGAAGGCTACGGTGGCCACGACGCCCGCGGATCGACAAATGTACGCGGCCCCCTGATGGACATTCCGCGTGCCTGGTTCGATTTCGGCACGCAACCTGGGCACGCAGTCATCGCTGCAAGCCTGGACGCCACACCCTTCGGCCAGTTTGTGCGGCATGGAGAAACTCGGCCAGTCACGCTTCACAACACGCTCACCGTTGGGGAGACTATCCAGAGCAACAAGGGTCTGCTGCTGAACACGTCAGTTGCGTCAGGCGCGGCGTGCGCGGTGGAGGGTCTTTATGCCTCCACGGCCAATAAGATGCTGGCGGTCTGCACAGGCGGCGTTTGGTTCACGCCCTTCGGGCACGTGATCACAGGCGTCTACAGCAATCTGCCCAGCGATGCAGCGATCCCAGCGCTTTCCTGCCCGGCTGGTCAGACGCCGTGGCGGTATGCGTCGGTCCAATCCCTGGACGTCACCGTCACGGGTAGCGACGTCAACGTTGGGGGCTCGGTGGGGGGGTCCATCCAAGGGTCCGGGTCGGTCAATGCCGCCGGCGCTGTTGCCGTGAACGGGACCTTTGCAGGAAGCTTTCAGAACTCAGGCTCCAGCTACGTGCGCGTAGGTCAGACCGTGGCCATCGCCGGAGACCGTGTCGTTATCTCTCCGGCCGGCGCAAACGCGCGCGCGGCTGTCATCCAGGGCTGCAGGAACTAAGCAGCCCGCTCGCTTTGTGCGTCCGATCTGGGCGCACTCATTACCTCTGAGGCAAGCATGAATTTCCACACTCTCAAGTGCTGGGGCAGGCGCACGCTCGCCCTGGCCGCGCTCCTGATCTCAAGCCACGCCGCAGCCGCTGCGGATCCGACTGGCAAGCAGGCAGACGTGCAGCTCAAAACGGATCTCACCCATATGAACATCCTGGTCACCCAGGGCGCACCGCTGCCCCCGGGTGGATGCGTGACCGGCTATGCCTGGCATACCACCTACGGCGGCTGCCGACGGGCCGAATCCCAACCCGAGTCGGCCGCCTGCCCGGCCGGGTTCACCGGGAGTCGTACCCGATATAGGACAGCGTATATCCTGCAGGCGAACGCCTACGACGTCGCGTATGAGCCGTGGGGACCCTGGCAGGATGCGTGCACTGCATCTCGCCTGTCGGGTGTCGTGGACACGTTGATCGCAGCGGCGAACGGTGCGGAATCGGGGGAAACCAACAACACGTCCACTCTCCCCCCAAACCTGGCGAAAGCCATGCAGGTCAATTACGGAACTCGCTTCGGCGTCACCATCCATCGACCTACCGCCACGTTGAATTGCACCTATGCATCGGGCACCACATCCGGCAGCGGGAACTCGACGTCACTCATCTGGTTCGGCCTCTTGATGAGGCCCGGGGAGTCGATTACCAAGGGCGGCGAGAGCGGCTCCTTCGGGCACTGCCAGCTTTCAAACGGCAACCGCACCGCGGAGCTGTACGGCAGCTGCGACAGCAGCACGGGTGGGGATGGCGATTACTGCGTTGGCGCAACGCGCGTGGTCAACATCACATCCGTCAACGGATGCACCGTCACCACGGAAACGCGCGAGAAGAACAATGTCATCGACGTCGGCAGCTACGACATCTGCCACTGATCCAAGGAAATGACTATGCAAACGCTGCCGCGCCTGATGGCGCTCCTCTTCCTCTCGCTTCTCCCGGCACTGCCTCCCGCCGCGTGGGCCCAAGCCCCGGGTCAGTTCGACCTCCTGACCGGCGACAAGAAGTTGGCCTGCGAGGCGCTCCTTTGCCTCTCCAGCGGGGTACGGCCGGGACAATGCGACCCGGCCCTATCGCACTTCTATGGGATCAAGAAGAAAAAGCTATCCGACACGCTGGATGCTCGCCATGACTTTTTGAAGCTGTGCCCGTCCTCCAACCAAACCAAGGAAATGGCATCACTCGCAGATGCGCTCGCCCACGGTGCAGGGCGGTGCGACGCCGGCTCCTTAAACGCGGGCCTCGGTGCCTGGCGTGGGACCAGCGACGACGGATACCCCATCATCAGCGACAAGCGACCGGGCTACTGCAACGCCTACGCCTCGCACGAGTACACATCATTTGATGATGATCTTCCGCGCTACGTTGGAACGCCCGAAGAACGCGGCTACTGGGTCGAAGCGAAGGACTATGACCGAGAGCTCGCCAAGTACGAGAAGGAGCTTGCCGAACGCAAGGAGCGCGAGCAGAACGGCCAAGGGACCGGCTTCGGCATGGTCGGGAACTGACCATGGACTTTCCCACACTCGCCCGGCAATGCGCCCCGGACGTGCATATCAGCACGCTGAGTGCCGTAGTGCGGCATGAGTCTGGCTTTAATCCCCTGGCCATCGGAGTCAATTCCAAGCCGCACCGCAGCATCCGCCCGAAGTCCAAAGACGAGGCTGTTCAGGCAGTGCGTGACCTCATCGCCCGGGGTGTCGACTTCGACGTGGGCTATGGCCAGATCAACGTGCGCAACTGGAAGTGGCTTGGCGTCACACCGGAAAGCATCTTCGACCCCTGCGTCAACCTGGCATCTGCCCAACGCGTCCTCGTTGACTGCTACAAGCGAGCCGCGAAATTGCACGGCCCCGGGCAGAACGCCCTGTATGCGGCGTTCAGCTGCTACAACACGGGCAACCTGACATCAGGTTTCAGGAATGGGTATGTTGGAAAGGTCATTGCGAGCGCAGGCCTGGCGGTACCGGCCATCGTGAAAGAGGCAGGCGCAACCGCCAACGCCGACAAGCAGACACGTGGTTCGCCGCCAGCGAAGCCATCCAAGCCAGATGCATTCCAGACGCCCCGTGGAGATGCTTTCGGCACGCGGCGCGACGATGCATTCCAGACGCCCCGTGGAGATGCTCTCGGCACGCGGCGCAACGATGCATTCACGCCGCAGTCCGACGCGGTATTCGGGCGCCCAGTACCAACTACTCCCTCAGGCAGGCCTGCGCAGTAGCCGCGTACCTCTCAGCGGTGTTTAGCCGCTAAACCCAGCACCTTTTCATCTACGTCAACGAATGCCACCCCGC
The DNA here is from genome assembly GCF_006715415.1 of Achromobacter sp. SLBN-14. Taxonomy (NCBI): domain Bacteria; kingdom Pseudomonadati; phylum Pseudomonadota; class Betaproteobacteria; order Burkholderiales; family Alcaligenaceae; genus Achromobacter; species Achromobacter sp. SLBN-14. The sequence continues at coordinate 1,500,003 of NZ_VFNE01000001.1, forward strand.
TGTTCGGCCGGGTGGCGCCACCCATTGGAGTTTCACATGTTCGTCGCTTCCAAATCCGCCAGCGTTCCCGCTCAGTCCAAGGCCTGGCGCACGTTCTGCGCCCTGGCGTATGCCACCCTTGCAGTGCTCATGTTGCTGCAGCCTGAGCTTGCTATGGCGCAGTTCGAGAAAGCCACCAGCACCGCGCAAGCCTTCAAAGATTGGCTGTGGATCATCATCCCGGTCGTGGGCCTCATTTCCGCCGGCATCATCGGCATCCTCTATTCCTTTGACGTGATTCGCAAGGAAACCGCGTATCAGTGGGCGGTCGGCATGATCTTCGCTGGCGCAATCGCCGGCGCAATCATTAAGCTGCTGTTCTGAACATGGCCACCTCGCCTAAGCAGAAGGCCAAAGCGCCCGCCCCAACGGCGCCAGCCGCGGTCGGATCACAGGTCCCGCCCAACCGCTTTCCTTTGTTCAAAGGGGCGACCCGCGTCGCGACCGTTCCGGGCGGTGTCCCCACCCGGGCATTTGCGGGCCTGGTCTTCTTGACCGCCACCGCCGCCTCGTTCATCCCCATCTGGGGCTGGCTTCTCTTTCCCATCCTCTACCCGATCATGGCCATTCTCAGCCGCAATGATGATCGGGCCTTCTGGATCTGGGAGCTTTGGGTAAAGACCAAGCTGTTTGCCAGAAACAAGGGATATTGGGGCGCGATTTCCCTTACGCCCACACCCTACAGCCGGCGGCGCCCCTGGGCCCGCTGGCTCGGAGTTCACGACCGATGACACAACAATCTATCGTGGCGCTGCCGGCGTATGAACCGCCGGTCAGCACGTATGTCCCCTACTCTCACCACGTCACGCCAACCATCATCGCAACCCGCGACTGGGAGTACCTCTCGGTATGGCGTATCGATGGGCGCACGTTCCAAGGCTACAGCGATGAGGAGCACTACCGCTGGATCGAGGAGCTGAACAACGTGTTCCGGGGGTTCCCGACCGGTTTCGGAATCTGGTCGCACTTGGTCCGGCGCAAGGTGTTCGAGTACCCCGAAAGCGAGTATCCGGATCAGTTCTCCCGCGATCACGATGCCGCTTATCGGAAGGTCTTCGCCGGCAAGCCGCCGATGATCAATGAGATGTACTTGACCGTGTTGACACGGGCGCAGATCGATCCCGCTCTGCGCTTGTTGTCAAATTTTGAAAAGCGCACGGCGCGCTCGGCGCTCGCATGGCAGAACCAGGCTATCGAGCAACTCGATGACGTCAACCGCAAGCTTCGCGGATCGCTTAAGCGCTATTCACCCGAGCTCTTGTCCATTGTCGAGCGCGGGTCGCCCCACGACATGGGCGGTGGCGGCGCTCCGCGCGGAAAGTCGCGGTTCTCAGAACCTGCAGAGTTTCTGAGCTTTCTGCTCAACGGCAAGATGCAACCGGTTCCGCTGGTGGACGCGCGCCTCTATAACTACCTGCCCACCAGCCGGCAATTCTTCTCCACGCACGGTGAACTCGCCGAGATGCGGGGGCCCGACTGGACCCGCCGCTATGTGATGTTGGAACTGCGCGAATACTCCAACAACACCAAGGCGGGCCACCTGAACTGCTTGCTCAATCTGCCGCACGAGTTTGTACTGTCCCAGTCCTTCGGCGCCATGTCGAAGGCAGAAGGGCTCAAGGCGCTATCGCGCCAGATCAAGTGGCTGGAGGATTCGGGTGACTATTCGGCGTCGCAGATCGCGGACTTGCACAAAGCGCGCGACGAGCTGGCCGCAGGCCGCTTCGTCATGGGCGACCACCACGCCACCATCCAGGTGTTCGGTGAGGACAACGAAAGCGCCCTCCGCGCAGCCGCCAATATCAGCGGCGCGCTGGCCGACGAGGAGATCATTGGAAAACTGTGTGACCGCGCTTCCCTGGCGGCATGGGCGGCGCAGCTCCCGGGAAACTGGAAGTGGCGCCCGCGTCCGGCGCCAATTACCTCGCTGAACTTCCTGAGCTTCGCCTCGATGCATAACTACCTCTTCGGAAAGCCGGCCGGCAATCCTTGGGGGCCGGCGGTCACGATGCTCAAGACGACGGGGGGCACGCCCTACTACTTGAATTTCCATGCTTCGCTGGAGGACGTGGACGAGACCGGCAAGCGCCGCCTCGGCAACACATCCATCATCGGGCAATCAGGTGCGGGCAAGACGGTCCTCTTGGGCCATCTGATCACCCAGGCCCGCAAGTTCAACTACACGGGCGTCGTTTTCGACAAGGATCGTGGTATGCAGGTGACCGTCATGGCGATGGGCGGTAAGTACTTTCCGCTCCGGCTTGGCGTCAAAACCGGCTGGAACTACCTGCAGTTGCCACCCGACGCATCAAACGTCGCTTTCATGGCCAGCATGACTCGGCAGTTGGGTGCAAGAGGCGACGAACCGCCCAGCAGTTCCGAACAGAAGCAGATCGCTGAGGCCATCGACCACCTCGTCACCCACATCGACCTGGAAAGCCGGTGCCTTTCCACCCTCGTGCAGTTCTTGCCTTCGGCGCCGGCGCCGGACGGCCAGCTCAGCCTGAAGGACCGTCTCAAGCGCTGGTGCGCGGGAAGCGAAAACGGCTGGTTGTTCGATAACCCGAAAGACGAGCTTGACCTGGCCGTCAATAACCTCTTTGGCTTTGACCTGACGGAGTTTCTCGAACAAGGGCCAATCCGGGATGCGGCAATCACGTACCTGCTCTATCGGACGGATCAGATGATGGACGGCCGGCGCATCGCCCTCTTCTTTGACGAAGTGCAGCACCCGTTGAAGGTGCCGTACTTCCAGGCATCGATGCAGGACGCAAGCCGCACGGTCCGTAAGAAGAACGGCGTGCTGGTCTTCGCCACCCAGGAGCCCGCTGCAATCTTGGAGAACCCCGTGGGACGCTCGCTGATTCAGCAATCCGCAACCGCCATGTTTCTCGAGAATCCCAAGGCGACCGCGGAGGAGTACGTCGAGGGATTCAAGCTGTCGCCTGCCGTGTTCAAGATGGTCAAGGAGCTGCCGCCCTTCAGCCGCCAGTTCGTTGTCAAGCAAAACGAGTCTGCCGTCACCGCCGAACTTGACCTCTCATCATGTCCCGAAGCGCTGCTGGTGTTCTCCGGATCCGAGGACCTGGCGGAAATAGCAGAAGGGGCAGTCGCCAAATATGGCGAAGACCCAGCCCTCTGGCTGCCCCACTACCTCAAGCTCGCCCAAGAGGCGACAAGGAGCTGAAAATGTCCCAGACGCACAACGTCAACCACCACCCGCGCCGCGCCTGGCGCATCCGGTTTACCACCGCCCTGGCTGTTGTCTTTCTTACCAACTCCCTGGCGCCCGTGCACGCGAGCGGCATCCCGGTAGTGGATGCGGCCAGCATCGCCGACCGGGCAATCAAGCACGTCGAGACGCTGGCCAAGTACGCCGAGCAGATCGAAGTCCTCAAGGGCCAGCTCGAAAGCCAGAAGCGCCAGCTGGAATCCCTCACTGGCACCCGAAACTTGGGGGACATCCTGAACAACCCAGCTATCCGCGAGGCGCTGCCGGCAGATGCCCGCGAAATCCTGCGCGCCTCCAACGGGGGCCTGGGGGGAATCTCGGACGCGGTGGAGCGCATCGAGCGCGAGGAACGGCTGACGGGCAACTACGAACAGGACAAGAAGAACCTGGACGCCCGCGCGGAAAAACTCGCAGTCCGCAGTCAGGCGATGATGGAGCAGACTCAGAAGGCGATGACGGCTCGCGTCAAGCAGGTGGACCAGTTGCAAGCCAAAATCAACCAGACTCAGGATCCGAAGGCGATCGCTGACCTGCAGGCCCGCCTGTTGGTCGAACAGGCGAACATTCAGGCCGATCAGACGCGGGCCGACATGCTCACCCGCCAGATCGAGGCCGAGCAAGCATTGATGGAGCAGCAAGCCCAGAAGCTCGCGGACAGCTCTTTCAGCCTGAACGCAATACGAGCACCACTTCCGGGAGTGCGGTAATGGCCACCACCGGGGTTAGCCTGGTCAGTCTCGGTGGAATCGCGAACTGGATTGATCAGTCGGTGACCACGATGCTGACAACCATCATCACGCCGATGGTCGCATCCGTTACCGCCAAGCTACTACCATTCGTCTCCGTCTGCCTTTCCATCTCGCTGGTATGGTATGGGTGGTTGATCTGCTCCGGAGCCATTCAAACACCGGTACTCCAAGCGTGTCGGCGAGTCTTCAACATCGCGATCATCGTGAGTATCGCAGGGGCAAACGGGCTGTATCAGAAGCAGATCGTCAGTGTCATGCTGGATCTGCCCACCTCCGTCGCTCAGCTGTTCACGGGCACCGTCAAAACCCCATCCGAGATGATGGACGATGCAGCGAACAACGGCGCAGAGATCGGCACCCGGTTGCAAGAGCGCGCACCAGGCGGCATCAAGAAGATCGCGCAGGCCTTCGTCTTTGTAGTTGTGTCGGTAATCATCACCATAATCTCCGCGGTCATGAGCGCCATAGGGATGCTGGTGCTGATCACGGTAAAAGTTGGGATGGGCTTAGTCGTCGTATTAGGGCCGTTTTGCATACTGGCTCTACTGTTCGATGTCACCAAGGACTTCTTTACCACTTGGCTACGTCAGGCCTTGTTTTACGCAATCTATGCTGGTCTTTTCATGGTGGTATTTATGTTCATCATGGGGATGTTCGGCATGTTGCAGCAAGGACTGATTGACCTTACAAAGGCAGACCAGATCAACATCTTTTCCATGCTCACCGCCATCGTCTTTTTTATGATGTGTTCGAAGTACATGCTTGAACAGGTCGCTACGGTCGCGGCGAAAATTACCGGCGGTGAAGGTGGAGGTATTTCGGTTCCCTTCCTGGGTAGGATCGGCTAACATTGATTTCATCCCACTGCAAGTCATCATCGCGTTTCACGTTTATATGTAGGAGCTCTGATGGCCCCGATCACGCCACTCGGCAAACCTCTTTCCCGTGCTCCACTCGTGAGCCAGGATGTCCCTTTATCTGCGCCCGTTCAAACCGGTACCGAACAACCGATTTCGGCGTTCCAGTGGGTCAGCTTGGCACGCGCCAGTTGGACGTGGATTCTGCGCCCGCTGTGGTACTTATGTTTCAAATGGCCAACGCAGCTGTTCATAGCGGGGACCGCGACCTCGACTCGCTCCGGTGACGCCGGACGTAAGCCTTGGCAGAAGAGACATTCGCAGCAGCAGCAAAATGAAATGACCCGCTCGATGGTCCGAAACATGAGCCAGGACCGCTAACGCGGCCGGAGCCTTATTGCAGTCTTGTCACAGGGCACAGCACTCGCTGTGCCCTTCTTATTGCGCTGCGCCTTAGCCAGCCGTCTCTGATTTAAATCCCCTTATCTCTTCGGAGAATCGATGAAGCACGCCACTTCGGCCGCGCTCGCCGCGGCTCGCCCGTTCACGCCCGTACGAAACGCGGCGCCCCTCCATCTCACTCGGCGATCGGAGGACCACCATGTCCTTTGAAGATCCCAAGCTCTCCCTGCAGCAAGAACTAGATCGCAATCGAAGCCTAGACAAGGACCTTCTAACCGAGTTCATTTCCTCCAGGGCCAAAGCTTGGCGTGTGGCCCTCGGCTTCTTTGTGCTCGCGATCCTAGCAGTGGGCGCTTTGGCAGCCCTCATGCTCAGCTACACGCCCCAGCCTCCATACGTTGTGCGCGTCAACGACGCGACCGGTGAGGTCGAGAATGTTTCGCAGGTCGGCGATGCACGAGAGGACTACGGCCCTCGGCTCGCACGGTACTTCGTCACTCAGTACGTGCTTTCCTGCGAAGGCTATGACTGGCGAACCCTGCAGAACATGTACGACCGATGCGGACTGTTCAGCTCGCCGGATGTGCAGAAGCAGTACCACTCGAAGTTCGAAGACGACCCCAGGACAGGCCGCGAGGCTTTGGACAAGAAGTACGGGGAGCACGTCCGCCTCGTCATCAATGTTCGGTCGATCACACCCGGCCCCAACCAGACCGCCACGGTCCGATTCACGAGAAGCGAGATAGGGCCCAACCGCTCGCCCAGCTCAGAGCAGTTCATTGCCACCCTCGCCTACCGGTTCGTCAACGCGCCGATGTCAGAAAGCGTAATCCGTGACAACCCCCTGGGCTTCCAAGTCATTTCCTACTCAACCGCTGTCGAAACGCTGAGGTAATCGTCATGCAAAAAGCACAAATCAACGAACTCGCCCGCCGCCTCGAAGAAGTGGGCCGCATGGACAACGCACAGCGCACTGCCCTGCTGCGCGACATCGAGCGCTACGCGAAGAGCGACCTGTACGGCGCCGCACGCTTGTGCAAGGACCATCTTCACAAGGATGCGAACCTGCGTCTGCCCACGGCTGTTATGGCCGCCGACCGCATCGGCAAACACTTCGAGGAGCGGATCCGCGAAGCGCGCCGACCGGTGGAACTGTACGGCGAGCAGGACCGGCAGATCCGCCAGCCGGAAGACGGACGCGAGTACAAGGGTCCGATCGTTGGGACGACTCCCAACTGCCTGATCCAGCGTGATAACGATACGGGAGACCTCATCGTCCACGCCCGTAACACGCTGAACCGGTCCTTCGAGATGACCGGCAAGGAAGATTCGCTCGCCATCAGCTATCCCTTCAAGGCGGTGGGCGGCGTAGGCCTGGTGCGTGAAGCAGACCACGACAAGCAGGCGGAGATGGGAATGGACCACCAACATACGCACCAGACGGCGCGCCAACGTGAAAGCAACCTCGAGATGGGACACGCCCGATGAATAACCGCTTCAGGCCTTTGGCCATGGCGGTGCTGTCAGTCGCGCTTTGCGCGGCTGCAACGCCGGCATGGTCGCTTGACCGTCCTGCAGCTTCGCCCAAGGATCAGCGCATCCGCTGGACGGACTATGACGCCGCCGACGTCATTCAGGTCGATACAACGCTGGGGGTTGCCACGCAGATCCAGCTGAACGACGACGAGGACTATGTGACGCACGCTTTCGGCGACTCGGCCGCGTATGACTTCCAGCAGATCGGCAAGCACCTCCTTCTCAAGCCCATCGTCGAGCAGGCGGACACCAACCTCCTTTACATCACGACCAAGCGCAACTACTCGTTCCTCCTGAAGTACGAAAAGGCCCGAAAGAGCGGAGGAGTATTTCGCGTGGTGCTGCGCTATCCCGAGCTCGAGCAGGCAAAGTCTGCGGCTCAGCAGGAGCGCGACCGCGTGCAGCGCGATCTGGCCACCGCCGAAGTCGCCATCAACTGGCAGGCCTACTCGATGAGCGGCGACACCAGCCTGGCGCCGACCGCCGCCTGGGATGACGGCGCGCAAACTTGGCTGCGTTTTGCTCCTGGCCAGGATCTGCCTGCGATCTATTTCGTGGATGCCGATGGACAGGAAGTGATCGTCAACCGTCATATGGAGGACGAGCAGACCGTGGTGCTCCATCGGGTCGCCAAGCGCTGGCACTTGCGCATCGGCAACCAGGTCTTGGCTGTTCACAACGACGGTCCGCCCGTTGCACGCAGCTTGGCCACGGGCACGGTCTCGCCACAAGTTGAGCGTGTCATTCGTGAGGAAGCTGCGCCATGAGATTATTCAAAAGGCGGAAAAAACCCGGTCAAACCATCGACGCCGTGGCCGAAATCGAGGAACACCAGGCGGAGATACAAGGCCGCGGCCGCCCGGACCTGTCGGGCACTGCCAAGCCCATGCAACAGGGCGCGAAGGCCTTCATGTTTCTGATGATCCTCATCGCATTGATGGCGATCGGCGTAACGGGATGGCGCGCGGCAAATGCACCGACTGCGGAGGAAGCGGCACCAGCGCTACAGGCGAAGATTGAAAATGTGCTTCCCGGTTTGAAGCTCCGGCCCGATCCTCCACCGCCACCTCCCGCCCCGCCAGAGCCTGCCCTTTCGGCACCCATCGTGCCCGGCCCGGAACGCTTGTCAGAGCAGAAGGGCACGCTCTCGAACCTGGCCGAAGCCGTCGCTGTTGACGCTGTCACGCAGCGGCGCTTGAGCAGCGGGCTGCGAAATGCCAAGCGAGAGGGGGACCAGTCCTCTGCCCAGCAGAATTCGTCCCAACCGCCGGCACGCGAGGCGGATAGCGGCCCCATGGCCAACAAGCTGACTCCCATGAAGCTCTCTGCATCTCGCGCGGGCCTGATCGGCGATAGAGACATGTTGATCACCCAGGGATCAATGATCGACTGCGTCCAGGAAACCAAGCTCGTCACGGCACAGGCCGGGATGCTCAGCTGCCATGCGCCGCAAGATGTCCGCTCAACCAGCGGCCGCGTGGTGCTGATCGACAAAGGAACGCGCTTTATCGGCTATCAGCAAGGGGTGCTGGCGCAAGGGCAGCCGCGTGTCGGCGTTGTATGGTCGCGGCTGGAAACGCCCAAGGGTGTGGTCATCCATCTGGACTCGCCTGGCACCGGCCCCTTGGGCGAGGCAGGCCTGGACGGGTTTATCGACACGCACTTCGCTGAGCGGTTCGGGGGAGCCATCATGGTTAGCCTGATCAGCGATCTGGGCACGTGGGCCACCTCACGTGGCAGCAGCGACAACGGCCAGGTGCAATTCAACACCACTGGCGACGCAGCCACCAACGCTGTGACCACGGTACTGGACAACACCATCAACATCCCGCCGACGCTCTACCGCAACCAGGGCGGCCGATTGGGAATCTATGTCGCTCGCGACCTGGACTTCGGCTCTGTCTACACCCTCCGCTCCGTCGCACGGTAGCAGCGCCGGGCACCGGCTCGGCCAACGCTGCCGGCGGGGACCGACTCCTCCCACTTCAACACCCGCCAAGCCCACCTGACCATTTGGTCGCGGTGGGTCGGCGGTCCTTGACTAGGCATCCCATGAAAGATTCCTCCAGCGCGCCGCCCGTCGACTCGGGCGGCCGCGACACCGCATTGCGTCAGATGATGCGCCCCATCTCTGGCTACATGGCTGACGACGCCGTGCGCGAGATCACCATCACCCGGCCAGGCGTGATCTTTACGCGCTCTCAAGGGCGATGGCACGAGCGCCACGATCCGAAGCTGACGTACAGCTTTCTGGAAGCGCTGGTGTCGGCCATGGCCAGCTACAACAACGTCAACTTCACGCCGATCATGTCGCTGCTGCTGCCGGACGGTGAGCGCGCACAGGTGGCCCAGCCGCCTGCAGTGATCGAGGGCACGCTCTCGATCAATATCCGCAAGCACAGTAGCGTCGTGAAAACCCTGGACGAGTTGGCCTCTGAGGGGGCCTTCGCCAACTGGGTAAATGTGAGCGGTCGGGTGGGGAACCTCGACAACCCGACCGACAGCGACAAGGAATTGTTCGACCTACTGGAAGCAAGGGATATGCTGCAGTTCCTTCGACGCGCAGTCCTTCAGTGCCGCAACATCATTGTCGCGGGCAAGACCGGCTCAGGAAAGACGACGTTCGCGCGCAGTCTCATCGACTGCGTTCCTTTCCACGAACGCCTCTTGACCGTCGAAGACGTGCACGAGCTCTTCCTGCCTAACCATCCCCATCGCGTGCACATGATCTACGGCAAAGGTGCGGGCCGAATGTCGGCCACAGAGTGCATCGAGGCCGCCATGCGCAGCTCGCCCGATCGGATCTTCCTGTCCGAGCTGCGCGGCCCCGAAGCGTGGGATTACCTGAACGCACTCAACACCGGCCATCCTGGCTCTGTTACGACCACGCACGCCAACAGCGCCCGCGACACGTTCGAGCGCGTCGCGCTACTGGTCAAGCAGTCCGCTGCGGGAAATCAGATGGATATCGAAACCATTCGGCGCTACCTGTTCTCGACACTGGATATCTCGCTGTTCTTCGCCGATTACAAGCTGGTCCAGGTCTATTTCAATCCCGCGCGAAAGATCTAGTGTCGTATTCATGAATCCTCGGGCGTCACATCGTGTCGCGGCGGCACAGTCCGCCACCTCGCTCGATTGCCCTTCCGCAAAGGCGTGCGCATCCGCGCCATATGGAGAAATCAATGTATTTCAGAAAATCCGATCTTTCTTTTCCGTGTCGCATCGCCGTATTCACGATCTGCTCCCTGTTCATCTTCCTCATTGGGACGGTGAGCGGTATGCCGATGTCAGACTTCGGCATACTCGCCGGTGTGTTCGCCGCTTTTACGATTTTCATTGCCGTGAGTACCGACCGTCGGCTGCAGGCACGTATCACGAAGCCCCAGCCATGGATCTGGGAGATCGCCGTGAATGACGTCCCTGTTGGCACGATCACAGATGGACAATACGCCGCGATCCTGCGCGGTGTCCTGCGAAATTGGCGCGTCGCAGCAGAGCAACTCTTGGCCTCCTTGAAATGGGCGGCAGTCCTGACTGGAAAGATGGTCCTCATTATTCCTTTGGTGCTCTTCTGGCTTCTGGCCGTCCTCGCCATCGCCTTCCCGGATGAGTCCATGCCTATCGTGCGGGAACTGTTTGTCGATTGGCAGGGACGCGCGTGGGGCAGCGTATCGCTGAAGAACGCTGTTGGCATCACCGGCATGCTGGCCTTCTTCTTGGCCTTCTTTTCCATGCCGGCGCGTTCGCTGTCTCGCTACGAGCAGGCCGTCGACCGCCGGCTACGCCTGTACTTCAATACGCCCGCCGACGGTGACGTGCAAGCTCTTCGATTGCCTGCGCCTTGGAAAGATTGGAAAGATGCAAACCCTACGTGAGAGCATGCGGAAGCTCTTCTACCGCCGGACACCAGTCGGCACTTTAAAAGGCTCGCTGCGGCCGGTCAGCGAAGCGGTAGAACTCGGAGTCATCGATCCGCGCATCGGGCGACTCGTGACTGCCTTCAATGTCAACGGCATCGTCTCATCAGTAAGCAGCTGCGAAGGCCATCGAGCGTGGCTCCTGCCCGCTCGCCACACGCCGTTCGTGATGTTCTCTACGGAAGTCTCGCGAGCGGCGAGGCTCGCAAGCCGAATCCTCCGGGATTACGAGCAAGCCTGCGAACTGCAGCACTACTGGACCGTCGAAGCCACGTTCAACGCTGACAGCGAGCTCGTCTTCTCCCTGAATTGCCCTGACCGTCGCTTCAATCGCCGCAGGCTTGACGCGGACATGGCGCTTCTCGCGGAATGGGCCAGAGAAAGCTTTCAGGTCAGCGGGGAGAGGCTCGCCGCTCCCCAACACAGCACAGACCAAGGATCGCAATAAATGGGTAGCCATATCACCACTTATATCGTGCCGCCGACGCTGCCGGGCGAGCAGTGGCAACCGAGCAACGGCACGGTTGGCCATTCGTTCGTCGAGCGTTACTGCGGCGACTGCGAACGCAACCGCGGCAATGATTGCGACATCCTGGCGCGCTCGTTCTGTGGCGAGGCCATCGAATGGCGCAGCACCGGCGAAGGGCAGTTCTGCATGGCGTACGCCCCGCTGGGAGAGCGCCTGCCGGAAGCGCCCTGCTCGAACACCAGCGCTCTGGATCTGGGCGAGCATGGGGAGGAGCAGAGCGATGGCAATCAGTAAGGCCCAACGCGCCCGCGTCTTCGCGATGTTCGACGGCAAATGCGCCTACTGTGGTCAGCCTCTGCCGGAGCGCTGGCACGTTGATCATCTTGAACCCGTGCAACGCGATCTCACGATGGTTCGCGGCGAGCGATCTTGGAAGCTTGTAAGCGGTGCTCCGCTTCGGCCTGAGCGGGATGTCCCCAGCAACTACATGCCCGCGTGCCCGCCCTGCAACATCGACAAGCATGCGATGAGCCTGGAAGCCTGGCGCGTAAAGCTCCAGCGCACCTGCAAGGTACTGACCGACAACTACCCGACTTATCGCCACGCGCTGCGCTTTGGTTTGGCCGTGGAAACGGGCGCGAAGATCGTCTTCCATTTCGAGCGCGTGAGCGGCACCGCTGCGCATTCCCATCTCCCGAAGTACAACAGCGGAGAGAGCTATGAGTGACGCAGCCGTGCTGGACCCGTGCTGCGGTGGCCGCATGATGTGGTTTGATCGGGCGGACCAGCGAGCGCTGTTTGGCGATATTCGCAGCGAAGAACACACACTATGCGATGGACGCGCGTTCAACATCACACCCGATCTGAACATGGACTTTCGGAATATCCCGTTCATGGACTGTACGTTCGGGCTCGTGGTGTTCGATCCGCCCCACCTGCGCCGCGCCGGCAAGGACTCCTGGTTGCGCGCCAAGTACGGAATCTTGGGCGACGACTGGCAGGAGGACCTTCGCCTAGGCCTGGCAGAGTGCTTTCGGGTGCTCAAGCCGGAAGGAGTTCTGATCTTCAAGTGGGCCGAGGTGCAGATCCCCGTTAGCCAGATCCTGGCCCTCACGCACCACAGGCCATTGTTTGGCCACAAGTCGGGCAAACGCGAGAAGACGCATTGGATGGCGTTCATGAAACCGTCCGCGCAGAATCCGTCCAAGGACGCTCATATCGAGCCGTGTCGAATTTGATCCCCGACCGCAGTGCCCGCGCTTTCACTTAATACACAGTAGGCAATAGCGTCGTTGCGGTCTGAAACGCCACCCTCGGCGCACGGCGCACCATCTTCTCCCTCTTCCCTAATTCCAGCGCACCCCGACCATCCGGGCCTGCGCCGCCGTCGGCCGACCTTTTCTAGCGTGCCGACGCCAATTCCACCCGGAGACTTCCATGACCCGAGCGAACCGCCAACGCGGCGCGCAGGAAGCACGCACCCGCATGGCCTACAAGATCATGCAAAGCGTCTTCGAGCGCTGCCGTGCCGAAGGCCTCAGCACAGAACAAACCCACCAGGCCATCAAGGACGCGTACCCGTGGGGTGAGCGCCGTGCCTGGCCCTACAAAGCGTGGCTGATGGCCCGCCGCGAGTTCTACGAAGCACACGGCCTGCCATTGCGCGCACGCCGCTCCATCGCTGAATCACTGGAGACGAACTCGTGATCAGCACGCTGTACGCGCAAGAATCTTTACCCGGCAAAAACTCAATGCAACGCAAGGGACGAACATGAGCGTCGAAGCAGCAAAATGGGCCAGAATGGCCAGCGTCCAGAAGTCCTCGTCCAAGATCGTATTGCTAAACCTGGCGCTGCTTGTTCGCTACGATGCCGAGCACTGGACTGTTTTCGCGTCGATCGACTATCTGGCCAAGGTTACACATCTGAACCGTAAGACGGTCATCGAAGCTCTTGGCCGGCTACGCGAGCTGGGCGCAATACAAGACACTGGGCGTCGTGCCGGCGACAATCGCAGCAGCATCATCTATCGCCTGTGCCCGAATGCGGTCCCCCTGATCGACCTTGCGTCCACCGGCGCCGTCGCCGGCGGCGAGTCACAGGCAGCGCAGCAGGACCTGGCGCTGCAGGACGGGTTCGAGGTTGATGATGGGAATGTGCCGCCGGCAGCTCGCGCCGGCGCCGGCGGGACGAATGCCAACCAAAGCCAGCCGTCAGAGCGGGAAGGATCCGCGGTCGAGGAATCGCTGTTTCTCCCCAAAGGTGACGCCCCGTCGCCGCACGAAGGCGTGACGGACGCGACGTTCCTTCCGGCGCCCGGATCAATCGATGCAACGGGTACTGCCGTCGGCGCGGCAGGTCAGCCAGCCTCTGATGCCGCACGGAACATGCCCACAAGCAAAGCAGCGAAGGGATCCAAGCGAAAGGCTCGACGCCGCCAGTCCGAAGCGCGCGCTGCCGGCGCCGGCCAGACCCGGCTTCCAGCGAGTTGGACCCTGCCGGAGCGGTGGCGAAGTTGGACGCAGGAGCAGCGGCCGCTTTGGACGCAGGAAAAGATCGACGCCATGGCCGCCACCTTCAGCGCGTACATGCGGTCCAGGCCCGGAGAACTGGGCATGTCGCCCGACTGGTTCGAGTCATGGCGGCTTTGGGTTTTCCGGGAGCGGGACGCCGGAAAGACGGCGGGCACGGCCTGGCAGAACAGTTGGACCGGCATCGTGGCCACGGGCAAGAAGCTCGGCTTGGAACAGGCCCCGAACGAACCGCCGCCCCATTTCAAGGCTCGCGTGTTCCAGGCCGCTGGGCTTGAGCCGTCCCATTAGAAGTTGTCCACAGCATGGCCCGGTATCGGGACTAGTCCCAATTTTGGGCCTAGCCCGAAAAGTGTTTTTGCCCGTCCCAATTTCTCCATTCGCCAGTACCGAAAACGGCTTTTTGCCAGTACCGAAAACGGTACCCAATAGGTATATATAGGTTTTATAGGTTTTAGAGAGAGTCGCGCGCGAGGCGCTGGCTCATCGCGAAGACCGATCCGCCTACCCTTCGGTCGCTGCGCTCCCTCCGCCCCGACGCCTTTGGCGCCGGCCTGAACCCCTAGGTTCAGTCCCCCTCCCCGCCGGCGCAATGCGCCGTCGGGCGGGGGAAAGACGTCCCCCCGGGGCGTTGCGGGCCGCTGGCCTCGCCCCGCCCTGAGCGCCCCGACCCGTCTGCCGAACTTGGCCAAAGCCGCGCCACCGCTGCTGACCTCCAGGGCCGCGCCAGCGTGCTCGCGCCATGGAAAGGTCCGTCCCCTTCCCGGCGGGCATCCCGCCGGGTGGGGATCGGCAGGCCCCACAAGCGCGGGGGCTGCTGCCCCCCTGGCCGGCCGCCTAGCGGCGTCCGCGCTTCCGACCCCCCGGGGAACCGCAACGGTTCCCCCGCGCCCGCCCACGGGCGCGGCTCCCCCTCCTCCAACCCAGGTTCTCCAGCAGGAGGGGCGCCACGGCTCACGTCAACTTAACCGCCCACCGGTGCCCAGCCGGGACCGCTACGCACCTTCACTTCACGAGGAAATCTCATGAAAATCTCTGATTGGAAATCCAAAGTCCAAGCGCTGTTTCGCCCGGCCCAGCCCGATCGCGCGGACGTTTCGAAAAGCCCGCGAGCTCTTTCCGCCGACGGGGAACGCAAGCCGGTCGAAATCTCAATCATCAGCACCGGCGAGCGATTCGTCCATGCCCCCTCGCTCGGGCCGGCCGCCGAGGCCCGCGACCTGTCAGCCGATCCTCATCGAGACGAACTGGAACGCGGCGCGGCGGAGGGAATCGAGCGCTGGGACGGAAGATCCGTCCGCGACATCGACACCGAACGCTTCTACGACTATCCGCATCTCGAGACGCACACGGCGCTGCAGACCAGTGTGCCTGTGGAGGCACGCGCCGAATTGTGGAATCCGGCACAGCAAGACCCGGCCTATCGGTCCAGCATCACTGTGCTCGCTATCGACCAGGTTGGTGAGGCGCTCGTCAAAGAGTACGTGGTCGACGATGCTCGCGACGCCGAAGGTTGGTCCTACTCCGTCATGTCCGCCGACCGAGCCGCCCAGCTCCTGCGGGATTACGGCGCGGCCGCAGATCTGAAGCTCGACATTGCAGATGACCTTTGGGAAGGCTCGCTTCCCGTGCAGCCCGCTGAGATTGGCGCGACCTATCGCGGCCAGCTCGTCTCGATCCGAGGCGATATCGCGTGCCAGATCGTTGGTGATGAAGTCGCAATTGAACACAGGATCGGCACGCTGGCAATTTCCGACCCCCAGCAATACGTGGGCAAGGAAGTGGAGATCAGCTACCCGTGCGGCAAGGTTGGCCTGGTGCGCCAGGTCGACACCCTCGCGCTCGAAGTGAACACGTTACAGAAGCTGGGCGTGGAGAAAACTTCGGGCGCCCTCGAACGCTAGACAAACCTGCCTAGCACCAGCAACGGTGAAGCTACTCACCATGGAAAAGAAACACTCATCACAGTCCGGCTTTCAACCTACCACTGTTCAGCGGCTGAACACACTCGCGGCCACGAGCCGAAAGGCCAAGCTTCGGGCATTGCTGCCGACCCTGGACGCGCTGCAACAACAGGGCGTTTCGTACAGCGAGATGGCAGAGGCTCTCGACAAGGAAGGGTACGCGCTGAAGGCCGAATCTGTTCGGAAGGCTCTTATTCGTTGGCGAAAGCGCCAAGTCGGCCCGCCATCCGCCAACCCAATCCCAACGACACCTACACCGAACCATGATTCCGGCGCCCCGTCGCGCTCCGCTCCTCCGGCGAACCCTGCGGTAACGCCAACGATCACGACCAAAGGCGACTTGGTACGACTTCGCACTGCTTCGGATCCCATTGACCTCAACGAACTGGCCGAAATCGGCCGAAGAAAATAGGCACTAACCATGAAAATCGCAACCGTCAACTATTCCGGCTCTGTCGGCAAAACCGTCACGACCAGCCACCTGCTGGCACCCCGCATTCCGGACGCCGAGATCATCGCCGTCGAGTCGACCAACGAGAGCGCAGCTGACCTGGGTCTCGCAGTTGAACAAATGCGCGGCGGCCAGTTCGGCCGGCTCTTTCGCAAGTTGCTGATGGCCGAAGCTGCCATCGTGGACGTCGGCGCCTCCAACATCGAGGACTTCCTGGCCGAGCTGGTGAAGTATGACCAGGCGCACCTCGAGATCGACTACTACGTCCTGCCCGTGGTCCCCTCGGGTAAGGCACAGCGGGAGACTATCAAGACCGTCCAGGTTCTCGCGCAGATGGGCGTGCCGGCTGACCGGGTGCGCGTGCTTTTCAATCGCGTCGATTCCGACGTCCGAGAGGAGTTCGCAGCCATCTTTGGCTACGCAAAGCAATCCGGCGATCTCCGCGCCAATCCTGAAGCGGCGATCTTCGAGAACGAAGTGTTCGATCTGCTGGCCAACAAGCGGACTACGATCAAGGAGATCCTCGCCGATCCGCGCGACTATCGCCAGGAGCTGCGCGAGGCTGACCGCGACGACGAGAGGCTCGTCAGCCATCTGAGCGACATGCACGCCCTGCAGTCGCTGGCGCGTCCGGTCGACCGCCAGTTGGACAAGGCGTTCGGCGCACTCTTCCTGTAGGAGGCTCCGTGACCGCCACACCTCCCGATGGCCCGGCCACTTCGTCCGTCATCCCCCGCAGCAGGATGGAGCTTCTGTACCGCGACATGCTGCAGGAGAGCGCGCAACTTGTAGGACTGATGGAACAGCTGACGGCACGCCAAGAGGCAATCTCCCAGGCGATGCATGCGCTGCCCTCCACCGTGCGCCAAGCGGGCCTGGAGGCGGCGGCAGATGCCGGCGGTCAAGCCGCCCGCTCGCTTCTTGAGGCAAGCCGGACCCTCGCCAAGTCGACGTCCGAAGCCCGTATCGCGACTCGCGTCGCAACCCGTGCGTTGCCCGCGACCGCGTGGCGGGCTGGTGTGCTGTGCGGGGTGTGCGCGCTCATTGGAAGCGGCATCGGCGCCGCACTCATGACGCTGGCTCTGCGCTAGCCCAAGCCGCAATCACGAAGGCGTCCTCAGACGCCTTCTTTCTATTTCCGAAAGGACTTTCATGGCACCCGACATACGCCGGCGAATCATCAAGTTCGCCCTACTCGTTTTCCCGCTTTGCGCCTGGCTCCTGACAGCCAAGGTTATCTCTGGCCTCCCCTTTGCCCACATAACCTGGACGGTCCTCTCACACTGGGTCGTTTCCACGCCGGACTACCCCTCCCTGATCGCGGCGCCCAGCATCGCCTTCGTCCTAGCGCTCGCGCTCTCCCTCACCCTCAAAAAGTACTCGACCAAGGATGGCTTTGACGGCGCGGGATACAAGAAGCACATTCGCGGGACCGAGGCGGTGCCCGTCAAGAAGCTGCAGAAGCTTTGCGCGGAGAATGGCCGCCAGCAGATCGATGTAGCGGGTGTCCCGATGCCGACGGGCATCGAGAATCTCCACATCCTTCTGAACGGAGCAACGGGCAGCGGCAAGTCGGTGTTATTGCGCAACCTGGTCTATTCCGCCCTGCGGCGCGGCGACCGCATGGTCGTAGTCGATCCGAACGGCGACCTTTACAGCAAGTTCGGGCGGGAAAGCGACGTTTTGCTCAACCCCTACGACCAGCGTACCGAGGGGTGGTCATTTTTCAACGAGGTGCGGGCGGAGTACGACTGGAAGCGCTTGGCGCTCTCCATTGTTCCCCTGGGGAAAGACGCGAACGCGGAAGAGTGGAACGGCTACGCCCGCCTCCTGCTGCGCGAGACGGCCCGTAAGCTCAACGAGCTGGGCACGCCGTCCATCGAGGAGCTCTTTCGTTGGACCACAATCGCCTCCGACAAGGATCTGCGGACCTTCCTGTCCGGCACGTTGGCAGAGTCCCTATTCGCCGGCTCCGCCGAGGCGAGCAAAGCCCTGACGAGCGCACGCTTTGTCCTCTCCAAGTATCTCGCGGAACACGTCACGATGCCTGCTGGACAGTTCAGTATCCGAGACTGGATGGAACGAGGCACCGGCAGTCTGTACATCACCTGGCGCGAAGACATGAAGGAGGCGATGAAGCCGCTTATCTCCGCCTTCGTTGACGTGTTCTGCTCGGCCCTGCTGTCGCTGCCAGAAGATCAGGCGCGGCGGTGGTGGCTTGTCATCGATGAGCTGGGTTCGATGGAGAAGATGGCCAGCCTGGAGGACTTCTTGACGAAGGGTCGCAAGAACGGGGGCCGGGCGCTCGCCGGCCTGCAATCGGTGTCCCAGATGGACGACATCTTCGGAGAGAAGATGTCCCAGACTCTACGGGCAAGCTTCCGCTCGCTGGTCGTGCTGGGCGGCTCCAAGACCGATTTTGAAACCGCTGAGGTCATGTCCAAGTCGCTCGGCGAACATGAGGTCGCGCGTCCGGAATACACCGATAGCCGAAATCCCGGCAAGACGCCCAACACGAGCGAACGCATGGTCCGCTCCACCGAACGCGTCGTCACCCCGGCGCAAGTGCAAACGCTGCCTGAACTTACCGGCTGGGTCGCCTTCGCCGGCAACCGGCCGATCTCGAAGTTTGTGCTCGAGCCGCGGACCTTCGCCATTCGCAATGCACCCTTTGTCGAAGCAAGGCGCGGCGGCGCTCGAAGCATGACCAGCGCGTCCGCCGGCGGCCCCCAACCCTGGTCGCAAGTCGATCTACCCGAGGATCCGACACTCGCAGCGTAAGCGCATCACACCAGGTCGCCGGCGCCGCCGGCGGCCACTCGCATGGAGCATCCGATGATTTCGCTCAAGACCATCCACCGCAGCGCCGCCAACAAGGCGTCGCACTACTACGCGGATCAAAAGGACGATTACTACAGCCGAGACGGCACCGCCGCGCAATGGCAGGGAAAGGCTGCGGAAGCTCTTGGCCTCACGGGCAACATCCGGCAGGACGAGTTCCTTCGTGCTCTGCGTGGAGATTTTGGCCCTGACGTGACGTTGTCCCGCTCGGTACGACTAGATGCGCAGGCCCGCGCTGCGTTGGACATGACGTTCTCCCCGCCAAAAAGCGTGAGCATTCAGGCGCTGGCTGGAAGAGACTCTTCGGTCATAGAAGCTCATGACCAGGCAGTCACTAAAGCGCTCGAATTCCTTGAACAGGAGCTTCTACGCGCTCGGCAGACCGCGAATGGAATCACTACGAGCGAGCGCACCGGCAACGCCGCCATTGCGAAATTTCGGCATGAGACGGCAAGGCCAACGGAGGGCGCCTACTCCGATCCTCAATTGCACACGCATGCGCTGCTATTGAATATCACGCGACGCGCCGACGGAACGTGGACGGCAATCTCGAACGACGAAATCTACCGTCTGAAGTCAATGACGGAGGCCGTGTATCACGCCGAGCTGGCGACCGGTCTCGAGAAAGCAGGCCACCAGCTGCGCTACGAGCGCAAATCGTTCGAGCTTGCTCATATTTCCCGCGCCCAGGTCGAAGGCTTTTCGAAGCGCTCTCAGGACATCAATGCTGAGCTGGCCGCCATGGGTGAAACCCGGGGTACGGCTAGCCGGGCGCTAAAGCAGACCATCGCTTTGAAGACACGCATGAACAAGGCTCCGGAGATTACGCGCGAAGAGCTTCAGAAGGACTGGGAACGCCAGGCCGTTGATCTTGCGGTCGATCTGAGCAACGCGGGGCGCCCGCGAGGGAAGGAACGCGATGTCTCCGAGGGAATGGGAGCCGAATCTGGAAGCCAGCCCGCATCCGGTGAACGGCCCGCCCTCACACCAGAGGCCGCCGGCCTTATTGCAGACGAATGCTTGAGATGGGCGATCAAGCACCACACCGAACGCGAGTCGGTGATGGAGGGCAAGGAAATGTTAGAAACGGCGCTGCGCCGCGCGCACGGGACCGGCGTCACGTTGAACGACCTCAAGGCCGCGGTACGACGCTCCTTAGGAAAAGGTCACCTAATTCTCGGCACGCTGCAGTATCGCGACGTCAAGAAGCACAGCGGACCAGCCAGATCGAAGACGGCTATGGTCCAGGAGCTTGTCGATGGTGGCATGTCTAAAAAGCGTGCCGAAGAAAGCGTGCGCAGATCGATCGCTCGCGGCGAGGTCATTCCCATTGGCGCGCAGTACACCACGCAGTCTGCTCGCGAGCGGGAGAAGCGAATCTTGCAGATCGAGCGCGAGGGCCGCGATCAGGTGGCCCCAATCCTCGAAGTCGAAGCTGCTCAGGCAGCACTGTCAGGCAAGCGGCTCAAACCTGGCCAGTTGGCTTCAGCGTCTCTAATCCTGAGCACGGCGCACCGCTTCGTAGGGGTCCAAGGTTTGGCGGGAACAGGGAAGTCTCACATGCTCGCACAAGTGAAGGAAGTGGCCGAGGCCGAGGGCTATACCGTGCAGGCCGTAGCCTCGTATGGGAAGCAGATCGAGGCTTTGCGAGAACTCAACATGGAAGCCCGGACCGTCGCCTCGGTGTTGGAAGCACGGCAACAAGAGCGCTTCAAGCTTGATGACAAGACTGTGCTTGTTATCGACGAGGCAGGCGTGATCCCCGCTCGGATTATGGAAAGACTGATGAAAATGGCTGAGGCCGATGGTGCCCGCGTTGTGATGTTGGGAGATACCGGGCAGACGAAGGCAATCGAGGCGGGCCGGCCGTTCCATCAGTTGCAGGTTGCCGGGATGGAAACCGCGCTCATGGGCGACATCATTCGTCAGAAATCGCCGGAACTGAAAGAGGCTGTAGAACTGGCCGCTACAGGAAGGGCCTCAGCTTCGTTGGGAGTCCTGAGCAACAAGCTGAAAGCGGTCCATACCATCAATGACGATGACGAGCGATACGGGACCATCGCTGATCGATATGCTGCACTCAGTGCTGACGAGCGACACGAGACGCTGATCGTGACAGGTACGAACAAATCACGCAACGCCCTGAACGAAGCGGTTCACCAAGCCATTGGTCTGGGCGGGCGCGGTTTCGAGTTCAACCTTCTCACGAGGCGTGACACCACTCAGGCCGAGCGGCGTGTGGCGTCGTATTACTTCGTTGATGACGTCATTCAACCAGAGCGCGACTACAAGTCCGGCAACTTGCGTGAAGGTGAGATGTACCGAGTCATCGGTACGGCGCCAGAGCGGCCCCGTGATTTGGTGGTCGAGCACGTCGTAACCAAAGAGCGAACCCAATTCAACCCGGCGCGAGCTGCGAAGCTCTCCGTATACCAGCCAGTCGAAGCCGAGCTAGCTGCAGGAGATCTGGTTCGTGTCACTCGCAACAATGCCAAGCTCGACCTGGTGAACGGTGGCCGCTTCAGAGTGTCGGCCGTTACACCGACGACCGTCACCATCGAGGGCGGCGGTCGGCGGGTGACGTTGGATGCAGGATCACCTTTGCACCTTGATCGCGCCTATGCGGCGACAAGCCACAGCGCCCAAGGGCTGACATGTGATCGCGCTTTCATCAATGGCGAGAGCTTTAGCCGAACGACGCAGCGAGACGTCTATTACGTTGCGATCTCGCGCGCACGTCATGAAACGGAGGTTTTTACGAACGACGCTGGCCGACTTGCCAAAGCTGTTGATCGCCTGGAGGAAAAGACTGCGGCTCTCGATATCGGAATTGAACCCGCCCGTGCGTGGCAAGCGCAAAAGAATCCCGTCAACATGGAACTCGACCCTTGAAAAGCCCACGATTCAATGGTGTGCAACCACCGTTCGTCACACGCAAAAGTCACGGGGTGTTGTGTATTCCCGAAACTCCCGTCACGGAAGCGGCCCCCCTGATATCTGAACATTTGCATATCCGTCCCAGGCCTATACTCAAGCTGGGCCGGCCTCGTTCAGGCATCCGTTCCTTCGGTGCGCCGTTTGTACGCCTGTTGGGGGTGGCTAGGCGCGGGATGCTTTCGCACCAGCATCCCTGCATCTACGAGGGGATTCAAATAGTGCTTTCTCAGGGACGCGTCTGAACGGCGGAGTGTCTGAGCCAAGTCCCGGAGCGTTACAAAACGATCATCGCAAAGTGACACGATGAGTTCGGCCATCCGTTCGGGTGACATTCGCCCGGGGAGCGGTTTCCCCTCGAGGAGAATTTGTAACCGTTCTTGTAGGTCTACCCCCCCTTCCTCTACAGCGGCCTTATGTACAGAGGCGAGGTCGCTAAGTCCAGAGGTGGGCGCCTTATGTCCAGAGCTGGAAGGCGCCGCAGCGATCGCTTCGGCTGCTTGCGCCGAGCCGGTCGCGGGGGTAGCGAACAGTTCCGAATTGTCCTTTTTGTATCCTGGCAGGAAGTAAATCATCCCCCTACGGACGCCGTCCGACTCGAGCATCCCCGTCCGCACTAACGACGTCAGCGCGCGGGTTATGTCCACAGGGTGATCGGCGCACAGTTCCTTTACGCGTGCATGGTTAATGACGCCTTCCGCCGCCGCGGACACCAATACTAAGCGTTCCAGTTCCGGCAACTCTGCAAAGCGCTCGCCGAACCGTTCCTTCAGACCGTCAATGGCTTCCTCCGGAAACATGCTCTCCATACGCAGTTCCATGAGCGTCTGCTCTGGCTCATCCAACTCGTACAAGGAAGGACGCCGCCACTGTTGGCTTTGCCAGTTGCTATAGATTTTCGGTATCCCAGAACCGGCGTGATCACCGTACCCGACAAGCTGGAACATGGTCTGCAAGCGTCGATTTCTGCAATCACTATTTCCACCCGCCAGAGCAAGCTCCAGCGGAATGCGCATCCGCCCAGGATTTCTAAAACCGTACATATCCGGACGTTTGACCACGAGCACGGACACCCGTCCCGTGAAATCCGCGTGGATGAGCGTGTTTACCAAGGCTTCTCGCAAAGCCTCCGTCTGCGCGCTGTCCTCCACGCGCTGGCCGTCCACTAGGCGGAACGGCACCTTCGAACCATCCGTCAGCTTTTGATAGGTGCGCCGGAAGAAATCGTAGACATTGCCGGACCAGGATCCATCCGGAATCAGTCGATCAACCCACCTCTTTTCGGCCTTGGCTTCAGGCCGCTCTTGATAATCGACCATGTAGTTCGGCAGAACCTCCCGGATAGTCTCCGACTGCCCGAACATTAGGAGGCCGGCCAGTGTTAATCCGCTTCTGCCTGTCGCCCTATCTCGAGCGTAAGCGCCGATTTTCTGAAGGAAATCGGGAGTTCCCAGGTCTAGGTAGATATGGCCGGGGCGCACTGCCGAGAATCGGTTGCGATATGACGTAACGCTTTCGAGGTCCAAGTCCGCAATGTCGTAGTGCTCAAGGACCCGAGCATCTCGAGCGTCCTCAACCCTCTCTGCCATCATCCGGCGGACCTGCTCCTCGGTCGCTCTAAAGTCCCCCTCATTCCGACGCAAGTACGTGCCAGTCATGGGATTCAGACCAACGTGTACGGGCCTTTCCTCTCGCCTGGCTTGGCGAACTGAAACCACCACGATTTCGGTTTCGCCGATCGAAACTCGGCGAACGTCGTTGGGACCGAGGACGTTGGCGCTGATTTGATTCGTGTTGTGTGCGCCGTTCCACAGATCCTGAACAACCTTCTCCGCGTTGGGAACTCCCACAGCAATGAGGCCAGCCCCCCTTTCTTCTACGCCAAGCAGAATGTCGCCGCCATGCGTGTTGGCCATTGCACTATATGACTCCCAAAAGGACTTCGGCACCTGCCCCGCACCGTCTTTGCCGTGCGCCAGTTTGCATTCGACGTCTGTCGTCTCTGCGAGGTTCGCTAAGTCAAAATTCTGGCTGTAGAGCGTTGAGGCCATATTTCCTTGTCCTATACGATTACCTGGGACTCAAATGAGCGGGGTGCCCAGATCTTTCAAGCCGTGATTCGTCGCGGGTCAAAAAAGCCCTGCATAGCAGCCTGCACGCAGTCCCGCGCTAGCGGCCGTCGCAAGCTGTCGCTTCTATGCCCTTCACCCGATCACCTTCGCGCTCGGGAACATTCTGGCGCGGAGCTTCCCCAGTAGATGCTGCGCAACGCAGCCCCATAACGTAGCCAATATGCCCAGAAAGAACAGAGCGATAAAGCAAACCAAGGCATTCCAATAGAAGGGCCCGTATTTATCAAACTCCGAGACAACTATGTCACCAAACTCCGACGTCTTCTTGATCCAGAACCACGTCTGTGCGGACGCGAACATCGCCGCGAACAACGTCAGCCAGCCCTGAACCCTCGTCGGGGAATGGGGCTGCGCAGTGTCTGCAAGCTTGACCATCTAAAGCCTCCTCGGCTCGTTATTAATAGAAACCGCGCTCAATATAAGCGATGCGCGAAAAGCCACGAGCCATCCAGTGGTGCAGAGCACACCTTGTACCGGAGTGGTCCCAGTATTGTGCCGGGTTCGTCCCTGCCGAGTCCCAAGTTGGTGCCTATTCGGTACCGGCCTCGTCCCGAAATTGTCCCGGATTTGTCCACGTTGCGCCGTTCTTCACGCCCGAAAGGCGATTTGTATACGACAGAATTGCGCGCGAGCCCTTGTTTCAAGCTGATCTCGCTAGCTGTGCAGGTTTCGTTGTCAGACAAAAGAAAGCTGCTCTCCGCAAGAAAAACAACAAAAAATCAAAGGGATACCCGCACCCGCAGGGTGCGTCCTGTGTGGTGGCCTTAAGGGGCCCGGCGCCGCCCCTGGCGCCGGGGACTTTAAGGGCACCTGTGAGCGTCCGGGGGACGCTCACGAAGTCCGAAGGACGGCCCCGCCGGCGCAGCCGGCGGGACTGGACGCCCCGATCCAAGACGCCGATCATCCAAAGCAAAGGGCCGCCCCCCGGGCGGCCCTTTGCTTTGGCGGATGTTGCGGAGTGAGTGGAAGTCAGCAACCCCGGAGCGCCAACCACGAAAGACCGCTCCCGGCCAGATGCGGACATTCCCCTGACAGTTGCCTCTTGGGCCTTGCGCTCAGTCCATCGCGTGCGTCCTTTCAGTCGCCAAAGCTAGCCCAGCCTCTCTCCATGCTTCGATCCCCCCAGCGAGATATCGCGCTAGGATACCCTTAGCGTTAAGCGCCAATGCGATGCTGCGGCTGACTTCACGACCGTGGACGCAATAAACCATGACAGGTCCGGACTTTTCGATATTACGCATCCATTCGGTAGGCTGCGCAGGGTCTTGCCACTCAGAGCCTGCAATACTCTCGCAGGAAAGGGAATACACGGGACGCCGTCGCACGTCCAAAATTGTGATTGCGCCCTCGGCCGCCGCTTCAGATGCTTGGATTCCCATTCCTAAGCTCGCTTCATCTATCGCCCTGGCATATCGGGACGCGACGACATCCCATTGGACTCCAGCCATGAACGCGTCGACGTAGGCAGCTGCCTTCGCTCCAAAGTCGATGTGATAGGCGTGCTCGTACATGTCTAGTGCGAGCAACGTCGAAGCACCAGCCAATAGCTGGGTGTGGTCACCCGCCCACTGGTTGACCAACCTGGCCTCGCGCGAGGACCAAGCGAGGATCGCCCAACCGGATCCCCGGCTCATCGCTCTTGCCAGAGAGGTGAATTCCGCGCGCCACTGGTCTACTGACCCGAAATCGCGCTCCAATGCGACGGAAAGCCCGCCTGCGGGAACTATCCCATCACCTCCTAGAACCTCAAAGTAAGCCTCGTGCAGGAACACGGAGTTGGCTGCGAGCAACTCCTCTCGTTTGGCACCGATGAGCGAAAAAGCGAGCGTCGGTTTCCAACGCGATTCCTCCAGTTTTTTCCTAATGGCATTCAATCGTGCCAGCGCTCCCAGATAGTTGTTTTCATAGTGGCTGCGTACAAGCAGCCCACTCAGCCCGGAGACCCGTTCTGGGTCCACGAGGAACGGCTTCGCCATCAGTTCCATAATGACTCTCCCTTCACTTTGGTCCGCACCTATGGCGAGGCCGCCCGAACACCCGCAGACGCATAGTTCCAATTGTGGGCTTCGCCGCGTGCGTAGCGGCACCAGGCGAATAGCGCGTCATAAATCACCAGACCGCGTTCGAGCATCTCATGGTCATCAGGGAAATTCCGAGACAGCCCGAGTGATACGGCCAGAAGGCCGGCGCATTGTGGCGCGAGGTCCAATCTGCCTGTATCTGCCCCGCGCACGATCACTGCGAGTTCCTGTAGGCTTGAGTCGTGCAACTCGTATTGATCTAGAAACGTGTCGAAGCTGCATCGCTCCCCAACGTGCGTCAGGGTGACTCCTGGGATGTCATACGGCACAGCTCCAGTTGCTTCCGCTTCGCTCAGCACACAGTCGGCTGGAACATACAAGAACTCGGGGTCTTTATCGATGTACCGACTGATCAGCCAAGGACAGGCTATGCGGTCAATTTTCGGATGTTCTCGCGTAATCCATTTCATGGCGCCACCTCATAGGGTGAGTTTCACGATAAGGCCAATCACGGCGCAAGCCGCAATGACCTCGATAACACCGCGTTTGAACCTAAACAGCGCGATGGCGGCTCCCAGCGCAATCAGCGCCGAGCCCAGGTCGAACCGCCCTGCCTGGCCCTCCGGCCATAGGACGTGATATCCAAAGAACACCGCCAAGTTGAGAATGACGCCGACTACCGCTGCGGTGATAGCCGTGAGTGGCGCCGTGAATTTCAGATCTTCCTTAGTCGCTTCCACCAGCGGCCCGCCTGCCAGAATGAATAGGAAGGAAGGCAAAAAGGTAAACCAGGTGACGATAGTTGCAGCCAGCGCACCGGCCAGGAACAAAGCGTCAGGGCCCAAAAGAGCTTTCGCGTACCCCCCGACAAAGCCGACGAAGGCGACCACCATAATGAGTGGTCCTGGTGTGGTCTCTCCTAGCGCCAAGCCGTCGATCATCTGGATTGGCGTGAGCCACACATAGGTGTCTACGGCGCCTTGATAGATGTATGGCAGCACCGCGTATGCACCGCCGAAAGTCAGAAAGGCCGCTTTGGTGAAGAACCAACCCATCTGCGTATACGCACCGTGCCAGCCGTACACAACGGCCAGTACACCCATAGGCACTGCCCACAGCAAGCCCCCTATTCCCACAATCGCTGCCAATCGTGACCAGCGAAATCTGGCGTGCTCAGGTGTGGGCGTGTCGTCATCGATCAGAGCAGGACCGGAGCCCGTTGCGCCGCAGCCGTGGCGAACGCCAATACGAAAATGCTCCGGCCATTTCTTGCCACCAATGAAACCGACCACTGCTGCCGCTGCGACGATTAACGGGAATGGCACATTCATCGCGAAGATTGCAACGAACGCGGCCGCCGCAATGCTCCAGAGCGCCGGATTCTTCAGCGCTCGGGAGCCGATTCGATGCGCGGCGTGCAAGACGATCGCCGTCACCGCGGGCTTGATTCCATAGAACAGCCCAGCGATGACAGGGACGTCGCCCCAGGCGATGTACGCCCACGACAAGCCGATCAGGATGAACAGCGAGGGAAGCACAAAAAGGCCCCCTGCTACTACCCCACCCCTAGTCCTGTGGAGGAGCCATCCAATATAGGTCGCCAGCTGCTGAGCTTCCGGACCGGGCAGCAACATGCAGTAGTTCAGTGCATGTAGAAAGCGGCGTTCACTGATCCAACGCCGCCGCTCGACCAGCTCGGTATGCATGATGGCGATTTGCCCAGCAGGTCCGCCGAAGCTGATAAATCCCAGTTTCAGCCAGAACCAGAGCGCTTGGCGGAAACTCACGGGCAGCGGTGCCTCCACCGGGACACCGCCAGGATCCAGGGGCGGGGCTGCACCTTCCTGCATTCGAGTATTCATTTCCCGCCCTCTTTGGAAAAGCTAGCCGCCAAACCGTCAAAAACGCTACTAGCAAGAGCGAACAACTGGTCGTCGTCGCTGATCGTCTCGCGCAAACCAGCCAAGATCTGTTCCACGCCCGCGGCTTCCGCTGGCTGCACGCCACCAACGTCCAAGTAATGAACAATCGATCCCAGACGGTCCAACGCCGGACTCTGCAAGCGAAAGGCGGCCAGCAGGGTTTCGAAAGTGACCTTGGCACCGACATGCGAAAAAGTCGCCCCGTCAAAATCGAAACCCAAGGCGTCGCTCGGACAATCGACTGGCGACTGAAGCCATAGCAAGCAGGCGTCTGGATCGATGGATCTACGAATCAACCATGCACTAGCCAGCCGATCAACCCATGGGCGTGCCCGGGTTGCCCACGTGCGGCCCCGATAGTCGGCGGCGGACAGATACGGAATCGCGCTATCCGCAGCATGGGGTTCGTCCGGTGATAGCGCCCGATTTGCCCCCTCTTCCAGATCTTTCAGTGCGAACTCCGCTTGCCGTTGTGCCTCGCCGGCGAAAAAGTCGACAAGCGATATCTGTACAAACCGTTTGCGTAGCTTGCGGGTCTGCTTGAGCGTTTCCATGGCGCTGGCCGGAGTTAGCAAGCCGTGCACCTGTGCTACCTCCTTCATCAGCTCGGCATAGTCAGGCGACCGATCGAAAAGCGCCTGATACTCGCCCTCCTCGTCACCACTCACCGCTGCGTGAAGCAGATAGGCACTGCCCCCGCTATCGCGTACGTCCTGCGCAATAGAAGTCAAGGTGTCGTTGCCATCCTGCTTGGGCAAGATGTAGACACCGTCGCGCAACACAGCTGCCCCGCAAGATTTCAGGGCTCGCCAGGCGCGCATGCGTGCCGTGGCGTTTTCAGTGGGCAGGGAGAGGATCAGAGTCAGCCAGTTCATGAGCCAAGAGTACTCTTTTGAAGTAGCGTTATCTACAATTTTGTATCTATATCTACAAGCAACATAAACATGAGAACGCAATAGATCCCTAGTCGATCTCAAGGTTTTTCCTGCAACATCCCCCCAGGGGGGATACTATCGCCGCATGACGATATCAAACCCGCACCACCACCATGACGCAGTCGCTAAGCGCCTTAAGCGCGCCGAAGGCCACCTGCGGAGCATCCTGCAAATGATGGAAGACCATCGTTCCTGCCTGGATCTTGCGCAGCAGTTGCATGCAGTCGAAAAGGCGATATCCCAGGCTAAGAAAATCCTTATTCAGGACCACATTGACCACTGTCTGGAAGATGCGGTAGGCGAACTCAATGACGAGCGTCGACGCACCATCGACGAGTTCAAAGAAATTACGAAGTATCTCTAGCAGGCACACCCATGCTTTCCTTTTCCGATCTCCTTGCGCAAGGAGCCGCCCACGCGTGGCTGTTCATACCAAGCGCCATACTTCTGGGCGCGTTGCACGGTCTTGAGCCCGGTCATTCCAAAACGATGATGGCTGCGTTCATCGTCGCCATCCGAGGCACCGTTGGCCAAGCAGTGCTACTCGGTATCACCGCAACGATCTCGCACACATTGATCGTGTGGGGGATCGGCCTTGGAGGGATGTACTTGTGGCAGGGTGTGGACGCCGAAGGCTTGGAGCCCTACTTCCAGTTGGCATCAGGCTTGATCATCGTGCTGATTGCCGCCTGGATGTTCTGGCGGACTTGGCGGGAACAGCATGCGAACGAGTCGCACGACCACGATCATGGTCATTCGCACAGTGCGCATGCTCATGACGAAGAGCGCCGGGAAATTGACACAGGCCACGGCCGGGTAGTTTTGGAGGTCTTCGAGCAAGGTGTCCCGCCGCGCTGGCGCCTACGGACTATGAATGGGCGCGCGTGGCACGCCTTGGACGTCAGCGTTTGCACAGAACGTCCAGATGGCTCGGTGCAGCATTTTGCTTTTATGGATCGGGGTAAATACCTGGAGTCCGTCGACGAAATTCCTGAACCCCATCAGTTCATGGCGCGGTTGAGCCTGAGGCACGGCCATCACACACACAGCTATGACGTTGCTTTCATCGAAAGCGATGCACACCAGCACGATCACATCCACGAGGAACTCCGTGGGTTGGACGTGTCAGGAGAAGGCTTTCAAGATGCCCACCAATTGGCACATGCGAATGACATCCGACGTCGCTTTTCCGACAAGAACGTCACGAACTGGCAGATCGCGCTATTTGGACTGACGGGAGGATTGATTCCCTGCCCTGCCGCAATTACGGTGCTGCTGCTCTGCCTTCAGCTCAAGGAATTCACCCTAGGCGCAGTCCTGGTGCTGTGCTTTTCCATCGGTTTAGCGATCACGCTGGTCACCGTCGGCGCCGTGGCAGCGTTGAGCGTGCGTCACGCGACAAGACGGTACAGCTGGTTTTCGGCAGTCGCACGGCGCGCGCCTTACCTATCCAGCCTGTTAATCATCGCGGTGGGGATATACGTCGGACTAAACGGCTGGCTTGGGTTACAGGCGCTCCGCGGTTAACAGCGCCCCGCTCAGGAGTTAACACGTGCTTAGCATTCTTGCCAACCGCACTTATCGCCATCTCTTCGCCGCCCAGGTTGTCGCGCTCGTGGGTACCGGCCTGGCTACGGTGGCGCTGGGGCTCTTAGCCTACGACCTCGCGGGAGCCAGTGCCGGCGAGGTGTTGGGCACAGCGCTCGCAATCAAGATGCTGGCCTACATTGGTGTTGCGCCGATCGCGACCGCTTTTGCCGACCGGTTGCCCAGAAGATCGATGCTGGTGGCGTTGGACCTACTGCGCGCGGCTGTAGCCCTGGCACTGCCGTTTGTTACTCAGCCTTGGCAGATCTATTTCTTAATCTTCCTCTTACAGTCGGCGTCTGCCGCGTTTACTCCGACGTTCCAGGCAACGATTCCAGATGTGCTGCCCAACAAGGAAGACTACACGCGGGCCCTCTCCCTTTCCCGGCTAGCCTATGACCTGGAGAGTGTCGCCAGCCCAATGCTGGCGGCACTACTGTTGACCGTCGTTAGCTTTCACAGCTTGTTTTGGGGAACGATGGTCGGGTTCCTGGCATCGGCGGCGTTAGTGGTTTCAGTGGTGCTGCCCAAAGGACAGGCGCCCCTGCCGCGCGGCATCTACGAGCGTACAACGCGCGGCCTACGAATCTATCTGGCGACGCCGCGCCTTCGCGGCTTGCTGACATTGAATGTCGCTGTGGCGGCAGCGAGCGCAATGGTGATCGTGAACACCGTTGTGCTCGTGCAGGGAAATTTCGGACTCACTCAGCATGCCACCGCCTGGGCTCTCGCGGCCTTTGGAGGTGGTTCGATGGTGGCTGCGCTAGCCCTACCGAGCATGCTTGAGCGCGTTCAGGATAGGCGAGCCATGCTGGTAGGCGGGTTGGTGCTTGCAAGCGGTCTATTCGTGGGAATAGCTATCACCTCGTATGGCTGGCTTTTGCCACTTTGGGCCATGCTGGGCTTAGGCTACTCCCTGGCTCAGACCCCTTCAGGTCGATTGCTTCGGCGCTCCGCTCACCCGGAGGATCGGCCGGCCCTTTTCGCTGCGCAGTTCGCGTTATCCCATGCTTGTTGGTTGATCACCTATCCACTTGCCGGCTGGCTGAGTGCCAATGCCAGTGTGCCCACAATGTTCGTAGTGATGGGGGCCGTTGCCTGTATGGCTGTCGCCGCCGCAGCGGTGATCTGGCCTACAAGCGATCCTGACAGGGTTACGCATCGGCATCCTGACCTTGAACCAGACCACCCTCATCTAGCCTCAGGAATGGGGCACGCTGAAGATCATTCCCATGAGTTCATCGTGGACGACAATCATCGCCGCTGGCCTGACCGAAATTAAAAATGGCCCGGACAGTTGCCCGGGCCATTGCTTCTTGGTACTGCTTATCGTACCGACCGAGGTTTACAGAACGCGCTTGAGATCCTGATAATCCCCCGTCGTCTGCAAAGTGATGGTCACGTCCTGTTTGCTGCGATTCCGCCAGAACCAGCCGTGTTTACCATCGAATGCAGCTTCAATCTCACCCGAATCTTTGGTGACTTGACGTCCCTTGCCATAGCCATGATAGAAGTCTTTCGGTGGGTTGATGGGATCCCCATGCGTATCAAAGTTGACCGCCCCCCCCTGTGTGCTCCAGGTGTACGTCACCTTGGCGCCTTGCTTCATGTTCAACTTGATTTCGGCGCCTTGTCCCGGCCGTAGGGTAAATGTCGTTTCATCATTGCTCCCTGTCACGGCAGCCTTTTGAGAAGACTCGGTAACGGGCTTTGGCGCTGGCACAGGTGGCGGGGTGGCACTTGCGATGTTCTGCAGCGGCGGCGCGGACGCTTGGGGCACGGGTAGCGGCACGGCAGCGCCTGATGTAGCTGCGACGCCCTGTCCTGACGTCTTCCCCGCTTGCGCATCAGCGGCGGCCTCCTTTTCCAGCTCTACCTTGATGTCACCCATTGATGTCAGGCCGAGCACCTTTCCTACGCCGGTGGGATCAATGCCGTATTCGCCTGGCAGCACAGCGGTGACAAGAAGGACGGCGGCCACTACCGCCGCGATGGCAGTGGAGCGCAGGAGCTTTGCAGTAGACGGCAATTCAGCGCGCGTCGGAATATCGGTGTTGTACATAACTGAACCTCTTAAGCGGCGAAATAGCCGGTGAGCTGATATCCGATCAGCATGAAGCCGGCGCACATCATGGCGACGTTTGCGGTGTAGGCGTGGCGAAGGAAGCTGGCGGATCTGCGCCAGAAGCCCATCACAATCAGGATGGCCCCCAAAGCCAGTAGCTGGCCGATTTCTACACCGACATTGAATGCCAACAAATTGGGGATCAAGCCATCGCGGGCAATCTCGTACTCAAGGATCTTTGTCGCAAGACCAAAGCCGTGAAAGAAGCCGAAGACAAGCGTGGCGATCTTGGTATTAGGCTGGAATCCGAACCATCGCTGGAAGGCACCTATGTTGTCCAAGGCTTTATAGACCACGGACAAGCCGATGATGGCGTCAATCAGATAGGCACTGACCGTAGTGCCGAAGTACACACCCAGCAGCAAGGTGGTGGAGTGGCCGACCGCAAAGAGGCTTACGTAAAGGCCAATGTCGCGAAGCTTGTATAGGAAGAAGATGATGCCGAACAGAAAAAGCAGGTGGTCATATCCCGTGACCATGTGCTTGGCGCCCAGGTAGATGAACGGCAGTAGGTGAACGCCGCTGATTTCCTGGATGTAACCCTTGTCGCCCTCGGCTACACCGTGGCCGAATGCGTTTGACGCGAACAGCAATGCCAAGGTCAGCACTAGAACAGCAGGAGCTAGAAGACGGTTCAATAGGAACCCTCTTCCCTGCTCCCACGTGGGGAGTAAAGAATATTGCATCGTAGATCCTGAAAATGATTGATCGTGACCAGCCCGTCGGGGCTGACAGTTCAATTCAATTCAGAATCGGGGGGCCGGTCCTGTTGGCGCGCCGGGACCCAATACATCTGTCGCACGTATTGCGATACAGCCCAAGCAACCGGCGGCTCCCAGGTCGAGGCCGACGTGATCAGGTAATACTTCTGTTCGTGCGAGTGATCCTCTCCGACATGGTCGAGGAATGAAGACGCGAGGCAAGTTCCGACAGCGTCCGAAGCCTTCGAGCAGCCCAAGTCCGTCGAGATGATCGAATCATGAGTGAGCCCATCGCTGTGGTCGGTGACACCACTATGAAAAGGCGACCCGAGCAGCGGCACCAGCGCAACCAGAATGGCAAGCGCCAGCAACAAAATCGAAGGCAAGGACGGGGCTCGAGTAAACATGAAGCCAGCAGATTGAACGTCAGCAGACAAGCGATCCTATCCTACCCGGGGGGATAAGGCAAAAGCAGTTTGAACCCGTGAGCGTATCTGGATGATACCCATATGATTAAATACTACGAAGAGCTATCTGAAGCTCTTTCACCGAGGAGAGGCAATCATGAAGAAGATCGCATTTGCAATTGTGGCGATGTTGGTTTCCGTGTCCGCGATGGCGCATAGTGGCGGCACCGACAAGAACGGCTGTCACCGTGACACCAAAAACGGCGGATCACACTGCCACTGATCTCTGATACATGGGAGAGAGTGATTGCGTCGACCTCTCCCATGTAACGGTATTCACGAGAATGCACGCGATCAGACTGTGTATTTCTAGTGATGTGCAATAACTATCGCCTGCCAATTGGCCATGCCGATTGGCCGCTATGGGTCGAAATCAGCCCGTCGCCGATTACTGCCTCCGGCCGTGAGCAGTCCTGGACGCCCCGATCCAATACGCCGTGCATCCAAAGCAAAGGGCCGCCCTAGGGCGGCCCTTTGCTTTGGGAGATGGGTTACATCACCAGATGGTCTGAACGTGTGGGTAATCGCGAATCTTCAAGTCAGCAGATACCAGAGGCACCGAATGATGCCGCGCCGTGGCCACGATGATGCGGTCAGCCGGGTCCTTGTGGAATTCCCCAGGTAGGTCCACGGACTGAACAGAAACGCGCACATCCACAGGAACGAACCGAATAGCAGGCACTTGAGCGACCGTATCCAGCCACGTCTCCGCATCCATGGTCAAAGCCAAACGTCCGGCCTTGGCCAACATTGCGACTTCCCAGGCGCTGATGGCCGATACCAGGATTTCACCGTCCTGCGCTTCGGCCTCAATGGCCTCACGTGCGGGACGGCTCAACTGCGCGTCCCCTGCCGCCCACCACACCAGCGCATGGGTGTCCAGCACGATCATTGCGCTGCCTCCCACGCATCTTCGCCGACCGGCGACAAAGGATCGTCAAACCGCAGGACGGAGCCCCGCAGCACATCCAACGGATTGCGCTTGGCCACCGCCCTATAGGGACGGATCTCAAGTGCGGGCTTACCGTGGTCGGTCACGACAATGGATTCCCCGGTCGCTTCGACTTGCCGAAAAAGCTCAAGCGCACGCGCTTTGAACTCGGTCTTGGAAACTTGCTGGCTATGCATCGCGCCTCCTAAAATGGTCATTTAATATGGTCATTTTAACAGTGAATGACTAGCTTGAGTAGTCATTTTCGCCTCCAGAGTCACACCCGCCGGGCGCAGGCCCGGGCGGGCCCGGGCGCCAGTTCTTAATCCTCCATTTCCCCGATCGGATGTTCCACGGCAAATGAGACCTCAAGGGGTTGAGTGCGCATCAGTTCAGGCACCCAGCGCTTCCCTTCCAGCAATTGCTCGGCTGCGGCGGCGGCCTGCGCCTTCTTCATCGCGAGCAGCGGCTTCGCTTGCTCGGCATCGACCGCCTCAGTGACCACTGCCGCGAGCCGGTCCTTTGACACGTGGGCAAGGTAGGACTGCGTGGTCGGCTTCCACCACTTGCTCATGTCCAGGTCGATGATGCCCGCCAGGCGGTCCAGGTGCTTGGGTTCTGCACCGTACGAATGGCTTTGGCGAAGGTAGAGCGAGACGCTGGCCAGCACGGCGAGCAGTTCGATCAGGTCCGGCTGCGGCTGCTCAAGCAGCCAGGGCAGCACCGCAGCATCCTCTCCCGGCACATTCTTGGTCACTGCCTCTATCTGCGCGTGCACCGCAGCCCAGGCCGAACTGTTCTTGATGTCAGCGTCCGTGTTCGCCAGCTCGTGATGCGCGGTCCGCATCGAGATATCGAACGAATCTCCCGCACTGCTGCGCCGACTGCCGTCGAAGTCGCCCAGCATCTGCTCAAGAAGCAGGCAGAGTGCGAGCGTCGGGCGGGCCATGATTTCGGCCTGTAGTGCAATGACGCGCTGCGCCTGGAGCCGGTTAGTCAGTGCCTCAGAATGCACCGGCCGCGTCATGACGGGGGGCAGGTCAACGCCCGCCATGGTTTGGCCGTCTCCGTCGTTGCTGCGCATGGCCTGCGCCACGGCGTCACGCTCGTCCTGGCGGATCAGGCCACGAGTAACAGTCAATTCACCTTGATAATTCAGGTGCAGGACTGCTCCGGCCAGAGCTTTGAGGTCGGCAGGGTAATCGGCGAACGTGTCCTGAAGCGCATCGATTTGCTCTTCCAACCGTTCATGCTCTCCGATCAAGTCGCAATACTTATCCTCGTCGCGATCGTCATCCTGTTCCAACTCACCAAGGCTATCGGCGACCTTCGCCAACTTGGTTTGTAGCGCTTTCAGTGACTTCGCCTCATCCTTCGTCGGTTCTCTCCGCGTAAGTGGAATTTCGCCGAAAGGCTTCTTGTCGGTGTGCTCGAACGACAGGCGGCACTCCACCCACAACCAGCCTTCTGCCTGCACCGCCTTGAAAAGTTTGGAACGCTGCATTTTGGCATCGGCCATGCTGCGCACCTTTTCCGGGTCAGCCAAATAGGCGTCGTTCTCGAAAAGGTCGCGGCGGACTTCCCCGCCCGCCTTTTCGTAGGCGGCGACGGTCACGAACCGCGCGACGGGCGAATCGCCGCGCATTTCGGTTTCGGCCAGCAACTGGCGGATGTAGTAGGCCCGGTTCCAGGGTTGGCTCGCCGAAGCCTGCCAAGCCGCCTCCTGGCGAGCGTGGTCCGAAACCGAGGCGAGCGCCTGCATCTCGTCCATCTTGACTTTCCCCTCGCGGAACAGTTGCATGAGTTTGGACGACACGCTCCCCAGCGCCAGCAGCTTCTTCACGGCCGCTTCCGATGCGCCATGCGCGGCAGCGATGGCCGCGACCGTCCAATTCTCGTCGCGCAAGCGCGCGTATGCCGTGTACACGTCGGCCGGGTGCATCGCCTTGCGTCCGATGTTCTCGATGAGGCTGGCGTGGTGCGCGTGAGCGGCCGGAATGACAAGGCAAGGCACTGGGTAATCGGCGGAAAAAACACCGTCCGCGATCAGCAGGCCCAGGGCCGTCCAGCGCCGCCCGCCCGCGCACACCTCATAAGAACCGTCCGGCGCTGCGACCACAACGAGGTTTTGCAGCAACCCGCCCATTGCCTGGATGGTGGCTTTCAGTTCCAGAACCTCGGGGTCCTGCTTGCCGCCTTCCAGTCCACGGGCCTGATACGCCTCACTGAGCCGCAGTTGCGAATGCGGGATTTCCATGCGCGTGGCGGCGGCGTGGACTGCGGCGAGTTCGTTGGAATCGAGTTTCATCAGATTGCTCCAGGTCAATATCGAGATCAGTGCAGTTGGGCGGGGGCTTCGTGCGCGTCGAGCGCGGCGATGAGGGCGGTGAGCTGGCGTATCGTCATCGCGGGGATGCGAAAGCTCAGGCCCAGCCGGTGGGCGCGGCGCATGTCATGCGCCAATCTGATAAAGTCGTGGTTCATCACGGTTCTCCTTTTGACGGGTGGGTCGAGGTGCAAGCCCCTATCGGTTGCAGCCGAGTAGGGGCTTTTCGTTAATAGCCGAGCCAGTTCAGCAGGTCGCGCCCGCGATACAACGGCTGATTGCCATGGTCGGCGAAAAAGTCTTCGGCGCTCAGTTGGTGGTCGCGGATCTCCTGCATCACCTGAAACCTGGTCAACACGGCTTCCTCCGCCGCGTCTCTGTCGCGCAGGCCATCAACAGGAACCACGCCGGTATCAATCAAGTCCGCCAGCAGTTCGATCAGCTCAGCGCGATGGCCTTCCCATGCGATCAACTCGTTCTCAACCGCGAAGGTCAACACGGGCGCGAGAGAAAAGCCCTTACCTGCAAGGGCGGATGCAAAGTCCACGCGGCTTCGTTCGGTGAATTCGATGCCCCGAGCGGCCAAGGTAGTCTTGGTCAGCTCACATTGGGCGCAAGCAAGCTGGGTATAGAGCACGACGTTTGCAGACATGTGAGTTCCCTCGTCAGAAAAATTCGGGCAAGGTCCAGAAGTAGGCGTGATCCCACCCCTTTGACCAAGCAGCCGCCAACTCCGGGACGTCCGCCAGCAACGGGGGGACGTCATTCCCCGCACGTCCGGCTTGAAAGTCGTGGTACCCGTCGCCCTCTGCATTTAGCAAGGCCGAAAGCGTATCGCCTTCACGACCCGCTTTTGCCCATTCAACGCGGGCTTCCAAACCGCGAAGAAAAACAGCAACCGGCTTGGCGTCATTTGCGATCTGTACGGTGTTAGCCATGGAATTCCCTGTGCAATCGTTTGGGTTGAAGTGCTGACCTGGACTGAAGATTCCGAGCCCCTGCGTAGGTTTTCGGATCGGGTTTCGCAGTTCGGCGGCTGCGCGTTGTTTGCCGCCCGTCCTGTTAGTTCGTCGCCCTTGCCGTGCTGGATCACAGAGAGACGACTGGAAAGGGCGGGCGCGGATGCCGCATGCGGAGCGCAGGCCGAAGGCCGAGCACCGAACGGGAGAGCACCCGGCGAAGCGGACCCTTGGAACGAGGAACGCAGTGATACAGTCGGCGGTTTAGGGCGGCGGACTTACAGGACAGGCATTGCGCCAGTTCAATAGCGATCCCGGGCCGGCCGCGCGGCGAGCGCCCCAAGCCCGTAGGGCTCAAATTCGGCCGGAGGCCGCGGGCAAGCGAAAGCGCGCAGCGCCGGCAGGCGCGAAGGCGTGAGCCGACCGAAGGGAGGGAAGGATGGAAGCCCCGCAGGGGTTGAGACTGGCAGGGTTGGCCAGGCTCAACGCGAAGCGCGAGAGCCCGACCCGCAGCCGCAGGCGTAGGGACACGCCCAGGGGTGAACTCTGAATCTGAAATCGACCGGTGCCGGCGTTCAGGCCGAGCTGAATACCACCAACTTAGTGCTGAGAATCCGTCGAAGGCGGCATCGAGATGTTCAGCAGATCCATGGCTTTATTTGCCCGATCCCTCGCTTGGCCGATGCATTCATGCTGTCGAACGATATAGTCGAACAACGCTTTGGGACTGTCTTTGAACTCTGCCAACGACTGATCGTTGATGATCCCGATGCACATATCAATGCACTCATCGCAGATCGTGATCTGATTATCGCCATCCCGGGCAATCAGCTTTCGCACTTCGTATTGGGACTTATCGCAGAACGAGCAATGCAAGTCTGGCGCCTGCTTTTTTGTACGGCGTCTCTTTTTCGGCTCATCCATGGCGGAACGGTGCGAGGGTCGTGAAGGCCCGCAATCTAGCACGAGCGACAGCCCGGCGGATGCGTATTTGTCCTAGTAGCGCAACGCCCACGAAGTAGCAGTCGGAACCTGTAAATGCAACTGCTGATCGACGGGGCAAGAGGAGGGCCAATGGAAGGCACCCGGGCCGTAAATGGGGTCATAGCTGCATACGCGATGAAGCATACGGACGATGCGCCGAAATTCTGGCAAGCATCCGATTCGCATAGTTGGAAACCTGGAAAGATGTGGGCCCGCCTGCACTAGTTTCGCCAGCGCGGAAGAAGCGTGCGCCGCGATTCGTAGCCATCTTGAAGCCAATAGGACACGCGTGCTCGGAATAGCGTGAAGTGCAGCGCCGGCCGGCAGGCCGGCACCGCATTTCTCATTTTCGGCGATAGTGGTCCACCATGCCGGCCAGGTAAGCGGCCTCCAGCGCCTCGCGCAGCTGACCTAAGAACAGTTCGTGATAGACCAGTTGGGCGCGTCCTCGGCACTCCAGCGTCTCCAGGTTCAAAACGCGACGCGCGATGTCCGCAATGGCGGCTTGAGCCGCCATGGAAAGTTCTACCATGGCCATGGGCTTACTCCGTGTCCAACTGTGCCAGCACTTGGCGGGCGAGTTCGTTGAGGTCGATTTCGAGCCGAGCGATTGCCTGCACTTCATCGAGAGGCAGGCTCTCAAGAATTTTCACCATCCGCCGCTCGCTCTCCCGCGCGGCGAGTAGCGGCCAGGCGCCGTATCGGGCGATCGCCGACAGACCGTCCAAATCGTGTTTCCCGTAGCCCTGCAGGAAGGCCGTCAGGCCCTGCGTCATTGCGGTATCGTCCCGGCTCATGCTGCGATCCTCTCTTGGCGGGCGAGCTGCAAGCGGTGCGTCGCGGCGGCGTGATACTTCGGGTCCATTTCGATCCCGTAGAAGCGCCGGCCGACCTGGCGGGCGGCGACGCACGTCGAGCCCGAGCCGGCGAAGGGATCCAGCACAATGTCCCGCGGGCGGCTGAAAGATTCGATCAGCGGCGCCAGGCATTCGACGGGCTTTTGCGTCGGATGGTGGCGGTTGCCGCTGTACTTCCACGGCATGACGTCCGGCAAGGGCTCGGCCGGCAACGCCGGCTGACCCTTGGCCAGCAAGTAGGCCGACTCGTGCTGATACGCCAGAAATCGCGCCTTGGATTGGTATTGCTTCGCAAACACCAGGTGGCCGACGACGCGGAAGCCGGCGGCGCGCCAGGCGGCAAAGAATCGGTCTACCCGATTCCAGCCGTAGAACGAGATGCAGAAGGCGTCATCGCGAAGGACGCGGAACATCTGTGCGAATGCCGGCGCCAGCCATTCGTCGGTACGATCGTTGGCGATGCTCCGGCCGGAGCGGTCCACATAGTTGACGAGGTATGGCGGATCGGTCAGGACCAGATCGACGCAGCGATCGGGCAAGGTGGGGAGAACGGACAGGCAATCGCCCAGGACAAGACGACTCATGGTTGGCTCCTTGCGTGCAGCAATGTCAGCCGATCTGCATTGCACTGCACGGGGCAGGCGGGCGCAGCCCACGAAAGCTCGGTCAAGGGACGTGGAATAAATAGCGAACGCGGTGAGCGGTTTATGCCGCGAAAGCCCTTGAAGATGGGGCCGCGGCGACAATGCCGCGCGCAGCGGCCCAATCGTCCGTGCGGGAGTGGGATGCGACTGTGTGCTCCGTGCAGTGCTTGCGGTTCTCCATGTGCCGAATGGCGCGTCGCCGGCGCGCCAGGCCCCGAGAAGGGCCATTGCAACGTCGCTAGAAGAGCGGCATCTGGCCTGCGGCAGCAGCTTGGCGGACGGCCTTCGGAATGGCTTGCAGCGGCGCATCGATCTCTGCCGAGCGACTGTCGGCCGCTGCCTGGTCGACGTGGATCTCGTCCATGGCCGCCGGCGCCTGCAGGAGCGCTCGCGCGCCCTCCTCCGCCTCGCGACGGCGAAGCCGCGCGCGCCATCCGCCCAGGATGTGTGCTGGCGTGAACCACTGCTCCCGGCACTCGCCCGTGAGGCCGTTGCCATGAATCACCACGGCCGGCACGTGCAAGAGCGCCAGCTGGACGAACGTCATATGCACGCAGCGCTGATCGATGTCGATTGCAGTTGCGTGCATGCACTGCTGGTAGTTCAAGCCAGCGTCGTGCATCGCGTGCGCAGCGGCGATCAACATGCCGCCGGCGCCGCAGGCCGGCTCCAGCACGCGCACGAAACCGAGCGCGTTTGTCTTGTCGACCAGCGCCTGGCCGTCGCCCATCATCATGTTGCCCATCAGGCGCGACACCTCGTAGGGTGTGAAGAATTGACCGGCGCCGGCGTTGCCCATGTCCAGCATCATGAACGTGCTTCCCAGGACATCGCCAAAGTCTGCCGCCTCAACACGCAGCTCATAGGACATGACCAAGTGTGCGAAGGCCTGCACGAGCTGGTCGAGTTCGGCCCGCTCGTACTCAGCGATCAACTGCAGGTAGCGCTGCTCGCGCACGTCGCGCTGCGCGAGGTCCGCACGGGCCAACGCGATCGCGCAGATCTCCACCCAATCGCTCCAGACGCGATCGATACCACGGGTGTACGCGACTTGGCGCAGCAGGCCGACGATCTCCTTCTGGTGGGCGTCGGCGTTGTTCAGAAAGCGACGCTGTTGTGCATTTGAAGTTTTGGCCATGTGGTCTCTCCGGTTGCCAGGGCGGGAATGCCCGGAACTTGAGAGGCACGGCGCAGCGCAGCGCTTGTATGTTGGTGCCAGGCCAGCATGGTAGATTTTTTACACCGTGGAAGCGGTTAGACCGGCCCGTGCAGTTAGCCTAGCGCTGGGGCGTCATAGCCCGTACTTGAGTAAAAAACGCACGAGCGCCGTGCTGGTCTTCCTGAAGCCCGAACGGTTACGCGCGCCATTCTGAGCGCGCATGCACAAGCAAGGGAGCTGAAGATCATGTCTATCTCGTCCGTAACGGTGGGAATTGACGTCGCAAAAGCACACTTAGACATTTGTGTACTGGGGGCCGAGCTCACCGCACTCAGAGTCACTAATGACGTAGGAGGATTTGCGGAAATCACAACTTTTCTACAACCGCATGCGGTTGGCTTGGTGGTAATGGAGGCAACAGGGGGTTACGAGGCAACACTCGCGCGTGCGCTTCAAGCCGCAGGTCTGCCCGTAGCGGTGATTAATCCAAGGCAGGCACGCGACTTCGCGAAATCCATGGGTCGCTTTGCGAAAACCGACACTGTGGATGCTCGAATGCTTGCGGAACTGGCCGCCGTATTGGTACGTCGAGATGATGCGGCTCGCTTTGCCCTTCCCCCTTTTGATGACCACCGCGCCTGGCTGGCCGCCCTGGTGACGCGCAGGCGTCAGTTACTGGGCCTTATCAACTCCGAGCGCCAGCGTCTGCACACCACGCCCGTCCGATTGCATTCGAGTATCAAGGCTGTGGTGGAGGCGATAGAAACCCAGCTGGCTGAACTCGAATCCGAGATGGTCGCTCATGTAAGGCAGCAGTTCTCCCAGTTGAACCGCCTTCTTCAGACAGTCAGTGGGATCGGGCCCGTGGCTAGTGCCACGTTCATTGCCGAGCTTCCGGAACTTGGGCGATTGAACAGGCGCGCAGTAGCAGCATTGGTCGGCGTTGCTCCTATGGCTAATGACTCGGGAGGAACCAAAGGCAGGCGAAGAGTTCAAGGAGGGAGATTTGAGATACGTCGGGTGCTCTACATGGCTGCGCTAACTGCCGCACGTCACAACTCGGTCATCAGGGACTTCTACAAAAGATTGAAGGCAGCTGGAAAACTCCCCAAGGTGGCGCTGGTCGCTTGCATGCGCAAGCTATTGACCCTCATTAACGCGATGGTTCGAGATAACAGGGAGTGGGATAGCTCACTTCACGACGCTTCGTCTTGCGTTCGTTTGAAAACATAGCTTCAAAACGAGGACTCGCGAGCAGGGCCAAGATGCGCCCAGGCCTGACACCCACGCTGGTCCCGTTTCGAGGACCATGCCGTCCGCCTTCTCCGGATCGGATAGCGTCTGAATGACAGCAAGTTCGGCGGTTGAGAGGCGGGCGTGATCGGCATTGTGGCGGGCGATCCCTTCTTCCGAGGAGGCTGTGAGCGAGCCGCACCAGCAAATCGGCCCGAGACGAAAGCTACTCTGCTTGCCACGTGCGCGCCAGACGTGGAATCGTTTGGGTGTGATGTCTATGCCGCATATCGCCCCAGCACGCCGATTTTCTTCGATCTGAACAATAACTTGCCGGAATTCGCTGGGCGGAATACAAGTACGGTCAGCCTCCAGAATCAGGCCACTCTCGGTCATGTCACACCAAACCTGCAAGGAAGACCTTTGAAAGACGTTGACCTTGCTGCATTGCAGATCGCCTGCCGGGATTTGGCGAGAGGCGCCCTATGGTCAGAACAGGGAACACCCGCGATTGCCGTGGCGAAGCTTGCGGGCGAATTCATACGGATCGTAGCTACGCAAGTCGCAGACGTGATCGAATGTGGTCGAGATCCCAACATAGTCACACCTGCAGTCCGCTACCTGACCTATACCCATGTCGCTCCAGTCGGAGTCGATGTGAAATGGTGGTTCACTGAGTTGCTCACTTGCCTAGTTGAACTCGCCGTGCCATCAATGATCCAGACGCCCGAATCCAGCGCTTTCCTGCTCGATGCGCAAGAAGGTATTGCGGAATCTTTGGGGTTGGGAGAGGACTAGAGGCGGGGGCCTAAAAGAGCCCGGCCTATACTGAACTGACAGCTCCTTCCGACGCGTCAAGAAGGGGCAAGAGCTGCCCGCGATCGGCGTGAAATACGTAGCACTCAATACCTCGCCGGAGCCGGTTTGGATTTTTTGCTCCAATTGATGGTTGATGGGGGCCGGTGGGTATGTGGGAGAAGCGCGGGTAGCCGGTGGGCATACCCTGTGGTCAAGCGCGTGGTCAGGCGGAGCCTGTCCACCGTTTGTCCATCAGAGGTTTTCCACGGGCCGAGCACAGCGAGCCGGGCGGTCGCGAAGCGATCATCCACATATCCACGGGTCCGGATAAACGTGTTTTGAATGGGGTGTTTAGCGGCTAAACAGACCGAAAGGTCTGCGATCGGCCATAAGCGGCCGGTCCGGTTCCTGCTCGCGAGGGCCGCACCGCTGCGGGTGAACTAGTAATAGCGCACCATACAAGAGCGCCAGCGGGGCACGGTTAAGAGGCGGTGCATACTGCTTTCTCCATGGATGTGATCCACTGGCATGGCCAAGCATGAATCGCGGCGGCGGTAGCGGACCTTTGCAGGAGTACTCATGAACATACCGAGTTTTATCCGCGAGCATCTCGACGACCTGATTGATGACAGGATTCGATACGCCAGGGAGCTTCAACCGGCGGCAGGGAATTTGTCAGACGATCAACTTCGCAATTCCGGCGCCGAAATCCTCCTGGCTATAGCCATCAATATGGAGCGAAATCAAAACGAAGCACAGCAACTGGCGAAGTCCTTTGGCGCGAGGTCAGAAGGGGACGCTGGCTTCGACTTCATTTCCGTTCTGCACGCTGACGACCGGCGCGCGCAGGGATTTGGGCTGAACGATGT
Source organism: Achromobacter sp. SLBN-14 (assembly GCF_006715415.1). Taxonomy (NCBI): domain Bacteria; kingdom Pseudomonadati; phylum Pseudomonadota; class Betaproteobacteria; order Burkholderiales; family Alcaligenaceae; genus Achromobacter; species Achromobacter sp. SLBN-14. The sequence goes on from NZ_VFNE01000001.1 coordinate 1,544,577, forward strand.
ACTTGCCGAGTTCCGCGCACTTCGTGCGAGTGTCCTGCGCAGATGGGAGGCTGTCGGTAGCATAGACCGAGAGTCCTTTCAAGAGATGATTCGCTTCAATGAAGCAATTGATCAGGCGCTACACGAATCGGTGCAGCAGTACACCAAGAGGGTGGACCGAGCGCGCGATCTATTTGCTGGCGTGCTCGCGCACGACCTGCGCGCGCCGATGGCTGTGCTGCAGTACGCGGCAGATATATTGCTACGCGACGCAACGATGTCCCCTACCGGAGTGCGTGCGACTGCGACCGTGCAACGGTCAGTACTACGCATGCGCGCGATGATTGACGATTTGTTGATATTTACCCGTGCACGCTTGGGTGAGATTCAGGCCACAAGCCACACGTCACTGTCGATGCATACGTTGTGCAGCTCCGCGATTGAGGAAGCGCGGGTGCTATTCCCGGAGGCATTCATCACGCTGAACTGCCGCGGCAATCCGTTAGGAATGTGGGACGCGGGTCAAATGGGGCAGCTATTGTCGAATTTACTCTCCAATGCAGCTCGTTATGGGGACGGCACAATCAACCTTGGTATTGAGGACCAAGGGGATTGGCTCGAGTTGACGGTTTCAAACGGAGGAGAACCGCTTCCTTCCAGCGCTCTACCTACCCTCTTTGACCCTTTGACCCGGGCGACGCCTTACCCGGAGCGCCGAACCTCGGCCGCTGGCCTCGGATTGGGCCTATTTATTTGTAAGAGCATCGTCAGCGCCCATCAAGGCACAATATGCGTCGAATCGACTGTCAAACAAACAATATTTACTGTCCTTCTGCCTCGCAGCCCGCAATGAAGTCTGGAGCAAATGGCATCGACCGAGGTGGCCCTGGCCGCTCGTCGTGCGTGCTTGAGCTCGGCCCCCACTAAAGTCCTTGAAAAGACCGTAGGTATGGGGTTTGCTGACCATCGAAGCCGGCGGCTGCGCAGTGTAGACGTGGGTAACCTTTTTACCCACGCCGCGTGCCGCGTTGGTTCGAATTTAAGACTGCTCGTTGGCGGAAGCGAACCAGTTCTAACCACACAACGATCAAGACAAATGCCTAATACCCAGAGACATGAACGAACTGGAAAACTGCCTGTGCTTGTAGTGGACGACGACCCGGACGCTCGTTGGCTCTTGGCTGCGCTACTTGAGGAGGCAGGATACGCAGTCACCGAGGCCAAGAATGCTGACGACGCCTTGCGGTGCCTGGCGAACCGGTCGGACATCCGTGCAGTGCTCACGGATGTCCAGATGCCAGGAACGCTGGACGGTTTCGAATTTGCGATGCGACTATCTAGGGAGTCGCCAGGGATTGCGGTCTTACTTACATCGGGCCGCGGGCATCCCTCTGCGCACGCACGTCCTTCTGGTATGAAATTTCTACTGAAACCTTGGGTTCCGGGAGATATGCTTGACCAGCTGGAAACACTCCTCTGCGGGACAGAAGCCGTAAAGTGACCTAGGGGCGCTGCGATCGGCTTATCGACGTCAGAGCAATGGTTCGTAAGGCAGGATCATTGACGACCCTTCCGATCCAATTTTAAAGGCAGACAACAGATACGGACGTGGCGGCAGTCGGCCAGCGGGCGTGCTTCATGACCGACTGCTGTTGGCCCCCCCCCCTTTATGCGAACCTGCAGAGTGGCTCGACATGCAGCCGCCGTAGGTTATGGGGCGGCCCACATCGAACATCTTTTGGCTATCCCCCCGAGCGCGCGGCTACAGCTACTGCATGTGGATCACCGGCGACTTTCTGCTCGTGGGCCTAGCAGGATCAGCACTACATAACCTCGTTAGCACAGGCCGCGCTCATTGCCGCACGCGTCGTTCCGCCGTGTTCTTCTATGCGGCCCTTTGCGCTGCGGATATGCCGCAGCTCTCCGTTTTGCCCTCTCCCTGTCATTCCTCTGCGGTCCGAATCGGGCGGGTCCACGATGGAAAGCGTTAGTGGGCCGCTGCGGGACGATGGGGCTCGGCCAGACCTCTCGCTTGATACCCCGTCATTACCCGGCTTGCCGCGCTGAGTCAGTCGCGGCAGCGCAACAGTTACACCTTTTGTATCGTTTATAACGCCGTGATACGTAAAATTTCATAAAGCGGAAACAAACCGCAATATGTGGGGGCACCGGCATCCCTGCTTGCGATACCAAAGGAGACGCGCAAATGATTGCTATTCAAAAACAAGGTTCAGGGAAATGCGGCGTCGTGCTGATTGGCGAAGGGGGAGATGTTCGATCGTGGGATAAGGCGATGGAGAATCTAACGGGGATCGACGCCACTTCAGCGATTGGTTTGCGTTTCGAAGACTTAAAGTGTCTGAGAATCCTCACAGGGCCTGCGGACGGAATGAGCCCTAATGGAGCCAGTGTCGGCTTTGCAACAATCGCGGATTTCCCATTACCGCCTAGCAACATTACCTCTCGCTGCCTCGTATTTACGCGTCAGGTTCCCGCATCGTATGCATGCGCATCCATTCAATATCCAACCTCAGCGTCCCAAGTTGACGCGACCGAAATCAACGTCCGACAAAGCGGGGAAACACAGAATCAGATCATGCAAACGGAAAAGCTGGCTGCAATCGGCCAGCTTGCCGCAGGCGTCGCTCACGAGATAAATAATCCAATCGGGTACGTCTTTTCGAATCTGAAAACTCTTGGCAACTACGTGCGTGATTTACTGAAAATCGTCGATGCTGTTGACGGAGTTGCACATCTTGACGACCTGCGTCATCTCAAGCGGAACCTTGAATACGACTATATTCGCCACGATTTGGAGGCTTTGCTTAACGAATCGGCGGACGGCATTGATCGTGTTAAGAAAATAATTACGGCGTTGAAAGACTTTTCTCGCCCAGAAGACGAAGGATTCCGCGATTTTGATTTGCATCACGGCATAGAAACCACGCTTAAAGTCGTAAATAACGAAATTAAATACAAGGCAAATGTGATTTGCGAGTTCGGGGTGTTGCCTCTTGTGGAGTGCAATGGCTCACAAATCAATCAGGTCACTCTAAACCTACTCATCAACGCTGCACAGGCCATTGAGACGAAAGGCATCATCACCGTCCGTTCGGGAGTGGACGGCCAGGAGGTCTGGTTCGAGGTGCAGGACACGGGTTGCGGCATGGAAGCTGACGCCCTGCGCCGAATATTCGAGCCTTTCTATACTACAAAGCAATTAGGAAAAGGCACGGGATTGGGATTGGCGCTTTCGTACAGCATCGTGGAACAGCACTCGGGGCGTATTGACGTCTTCAGCGAGCTAGGCCGCGGATCTCGTTTCAGGGTCTGGCTCCCAATTCGCCAAAAGGTGAGCGAGGCGTAAATGTCTGATATGACCAACATGGAAATCGCGCAAAGCCCGACTCTGGAAGGTGGCATCCTTTTAGTCGATGACGAACCGAATATTCTGTCAAGCCTGTTACGGGAACTCCGAGGTGCGCACTCGTCGATACTAACTGCGACAGACGGCGTTGAGGCCATCAATAAAATGGTGCGCAACAAAATTGATCTCATTATCTGTGACGCCAACATGCCGGGCATGTCGGGTGCCGACCTACTCTCAACGGTTCAGCAGCGGTGGCCCGATACCGTGCGCATCCTGCTCACGGGTTACCCAGAGCATAACAACACGATTCGTGCCATTAACGAGGGACGTATTTATCGATATCTCACGAAGCCGTGGGATGCCGATCAACTGCGCATCGCGGTGAGCCAAGGACTGGCCCTTCATCAAGCGCAATCTGAGAGAAAGCGGTTAGAACAGATTAATCGTCAGCAGTATCATGCTTTACAGCATCTGAACAACTCATTAGAAAGGCGCGTAAAAGAACGTACGATTCAACTCGAGCGAGCCAACGCTGAGATCGAGAAGGCACATCAAAGTCTACAGCAAAGTTATGTCACCGCCACTCGAGTATTTGCGTCGTTGATAAATCTCAGGCTACCTTCAGAAAAGCAATCTAACGCAAAAGTTGCATCACTCGTGAGTGCGTTTTGCGACAAAATGCAGATGAACGAGAAGCAGAGGCAGGACCTGACCATCGCCTCGGCTCTATATAACATTGGCAAATTGACTTGGGACGATACGCTCATTACTGAATCTCCGGATCGGATGGAAAGGGCTCAGCGCGACCGGTACCGGACTTATCCGGTGGTGGGCGAAAGTTTGCTCATGTCGCTAGAACCCGCCACCGATGCCGCCAACATCATCCGCCACCATCAAGAGCGCTGGGACGGCGCAGGCTTTCCCGACGGTTTGGCAGGCGATGCCATCCCTTATGGCGCACGCGTCCTGAAAATTGCTACCGATTATGTTGAACTTCGAATGGGAGTCCTACTGTCGAGAAAATTTGGGCAGGAAGAGGCCATTGAAGCAGTTCGCAAATACTCTGGTCGACTTTATGATCCGAGCTTGTGTGTGCCGTACATCGAAGTCATGGGGAGTATTGAAAACTCCGACGCCGCCGACGAGGCAGTTCTGGTGCTCGATACCGCTAGGTTAGAGCCCGGGATGATCTTGGTTAAGGACCTTCATGCTTTGAGCGGCATGTTGTTAATAAGCGCCGGTAAGGCTCTGACGGAGCGGCTAATAGATAAGCTCGTAGTCTTTGAGCAAAATGAGGATGCTACGTATCAATTGTTCGTTCGTATTCCTGAGGCGGAAGATTAATTGAGAAATGCAGATCACGGAGTATCTCCATGAAGATGCGACATATCGTTATTTCTGCCTTACCCATCGTTATCGGATTTATACTTCTCTGGGTTGGGCTTGCATGGCTAATATGGAGACCTTTGCTGGTAGAGCACCTGCCCGAGCTCGCAGGTTCTATCGAACAAGGGGCGTTACTGTTTGGCGGGGCCGGGGTGACGCTGTTGCTAAGCGCGCTTGGCGTCGGGCGCCTGTCATTGCTCGTAAATGCTCTGGTGCTGTCCGTAAACGCATGGATCGCCGTTTCCCAAACACCTCCCATCGACTGGAATTTTTGGAGTCAACAGTCGCCGCTCACGCCGCTAATGCAGATTACCATAGTGTTAGTGTGTTGCGCGTTGGGCTTGATGGAACTCTCGCCGCGGTTTAAACGACTGCGTTGGACGCTGGGCGGCATAGCCTGTATTGCGGCGGGGCTTCAAGTAGTCGCGAGAGTCCAATCATGGCCTGCGGGAAATCCCCTGGCGATGATATTCCGTATCGAGGGGCTATACACATTACTTCTGTTGCTCATGGCCATGAGCACTATGGCCCGGATTACGCAAAGGCGTCCAGAGAAGGTCATGGCCAGGCAGACGGGAAGTGTATGGTTGGCTGCCGCTGGCTCGTTGGTCGCTGTCCTGTGTTGGTGCGTCATCGGCACTCAGGAACTGAGCGTAAGAGTCAATCAGGCCAAAATATTGTTGGGCCAGGTCGATGGCCAGGTGAACGCGGCCGTAAGGATTCGGTTCACCGTTTTAAATAGATTGGCCGCGCGGTGGGCGTCCGAAGGGAAAATCCCCGACGCAGAGTCATTTGCGTTTGATGCTCGCGCATTTCTTCGAGATATCCCCGGGTTCAAAGGCATGGCGTTGGTTGATGACCAGGGGGCCGTCCTTATGTCCCACTCCGCAAACGTGGAAACAGACGAGTCGATGAAACAGTATTTGTCGACCTCGACCGCGAGAATACTCTTAGATCACATTGAAGAAACTGGCAAGGCGCATATTGGCAAGCCCCTGCCGAGCGTCGGTCCGCCGTATTGGGCTTTGGTAGCTACTAGGCTACCAAAGCATAATGGAAAGCCTACGTATTTAGTAGCAGTTCAGCAACTCGCGGATCTCTTCGCTAGTATTCCAGGGCCCTCTGTTGGACTGGCGGCAGTTTCGGTGGAGCTGAGAGGCATCGAAATATACAGTGTTGGCACCGTCAACCGTGGCGATCTACTCGTTAAGTCCCCTGTCGAAATCGATCATGAAAATCTGACGACGGTGAAGGGTTGGTACCGAGGAACGGCCACGGAAGGACCGATTTCATTTCTCTCCACATCCGCCTTGCTCGTCGGCATTGTGTCGACCCTCTTTCTGATCGTGAACCAGCAATTGAGCTGGTCGTCGCGCCGGAGATCATACAAGCTTGAAATGGCTCACGAGGCGCTTCAGCGAAGCCTGGATGCCCAGCATCGTCTTAACGGGATGAAGGCGAGAATTATGCGGCTGTCCGGCGACATCATTTTTTCGCTGAACCGAGACCTCGTTTTTATCGAAGTTAGCGTCTCCGTCGAGAGAATTCTGGGCTACACCCCTAATGAATTAAAAGGAAGGCGAGTCATCGAGTTTGTGCGACGAAGCGATCAAAGGCGTACCGGATTGGCGTTAGAGTCAGCGATGGAGAACTCCTCGGATGACTGGAAGTTTCAAAATCAGTTGAATGGAAAGTTCGGCTTACCCGTCGAGATGAAATGGTCCGCCGAATGGGTTGAATCTGAGCAGCTGTTATATTGCGTGGCGCGGGATGTCGACTGGATTCGACAGCAAGACGAGTTTAACACTGCGTCGCGAAGAGTCTATGACCAGATCATTGCCAGAGCGTCGTTGGATACTGTCTTACGTTCCATAGCTGGCTTGGCTCGAGCGACAGTACCAAGCGCTACGTTCGCCGTACGGCGCCTCTCGGAAGACGAGGGCAGTCTTGAACTACTAATGGCGGAAGGGCCGGGGGCTGACTTCGAGAGAAGTCTAGGCGACAAACTCCCTTTGACGGCCGATTCGCCGCAGTGCGACGCAGTACGCGATGGCGAAGCCGTGTTTGTTGGGAAGGTCGATTGCTCAGACTGTGCATCGATTTGCGGAACCGCTTCATTTGCTTATTGGGCATCTCCTATGTCCGTGGGGCCGAAGCTACTTGGGGCCGTGGGGGTGTATTCGTCCGACGATCAACGGATGAGCTACGACACAAAGGCTCTCGCAGCAATTGGCCAGTTGGCCGCGGTAGCCATTAAAGCGGCGGATGACCGTAGGAACCTTGAGGTTAGCGAACAGCGATATCGCTCCCTTTACCATTTCAATCCTGATGCGGTTTATTCGTTTGATTTGACTGGACGCTACACTAGCGTGAATCCGCAGGCGGGCATATTGACCGGACTGTCCGAGAGGGAGCTATTAAAGCTGACGTTTCGCTCGGTGGTAGTTTCAGATGATCTCGAAATGGTCACTAAGCATTTCGCCGCCGTGCTGAATGGAGAAGTGCGCCGATACCTTGCAAGGTGCAGTGTCGCAAACGGACAAGTACGAACCTTCGACGTCACTAATATGCCTATTCAGGTTGAGGACCAAGTGGTAGGCGTTTTTGGTATAGCGAGAGACGTAACTGAACAGGAGAGAACTGGTGCCGTGATCAGAGCGAAGGAAAAGCAGCTTCGCCAATTGCTCATTGATATGCGGGACGCGGTGTTGGTTGTGAATCAAGGTGGCTACGTGCGCTTCGCAAACGAAGCGGCACAGCAAATGTTCGGTAGAAGCCAAGTGGGATTGCAGAACATGCATGTACCCCTACCAGAACATCCCCCCAAACTTTTCGAGTGGCAAACGGTAGGGCGGGAAGGGAACACCTTGGATGTGGAGGTGGCTCTCTCTGAGACAGAGTGGGAAAACCAGCCAATGCGACTTCTGTCGCTTCGAGATTTGCGACCGCGCAAACACTTTGAACAGCAATTGCACTTGCTTCACCGCAGCCTTGAAGCTTGTTATAACGCAGTGACCATTGCTGACGCCACGGATCCCGAATTTCCGTTGATATATGTCAATCCGGCTTTTGAGCGTATGACAGGTTTCAGTCGCACGGAAGCGCTCGGCAGAAACTGCCGATTCTTGCAAGGTCCAGAAACGGATCCGGCAGCGGTTGCGAAAATTCGTGCGGCCTTGTCTGATAATCGTGAGATTGACATCGTCCTTCAGAACACACGAAAGGACGGCACTGCTTTCTGGAATCATCTGTTTGTTGCCCCGGTTCCGAACGAGTTAGGCCGCGTGGAGAACTTTATCGGAATTTTGAACGACATCACGCAACAGAAGAAAATTGAGGAACAACTCGAGTATGGTGCTACGCACGATATATTGACTGAGCTTCCAAATAGGCGGTTGCTTAGAGAATATCTAACTAAAAGTAGCGCTGACGCGCGTCGGCGCGGCGATACGCTAGCGGTAGGCTTCTTCGATCTAGACGGCTTCAAGCTGATCAACGATTCGATGGGGCATGATTTTGGCGATAGAGTATTGATACAGGTTGCCCAGCGAATGCGAGCATGCCTGCAGAAGGGAGAAATGGTTGCCCGCGTTGGCGGAGACGAGTTTGTTATCGTATTGCCATCAGCAACGCGTGAGCGGTCGCATAGACTGATAGAGGCTGCCATTAGCGCCGTCGGTGCACCCTACAGATTTGGGGAGCTGGAAATCCATATCACTGCAAGCGCCGGACTTACCGTCAGTGATGGGTCGATCAAAGATCCGATGCAACTGGTCCGCGAGTCAGACTTGGCGATGTTCCGTGCGAAGCGCGAAGGCAGGAATACGTGGCATGAATACACTATTGATCTTGGTAAGGACATTGAAGAGCGGCTGGCTCTTCGGGGAGATCTGAAGCGAGCACTCGATAATGGAGAACTTGCTCTTTATTATCAACCAATTGTTGATGGCAGAACCCATCGCGTTGCCGGGGTCGAGGCACTTCTGCGCTGGCAACACCCAACCCGTGGATTTGTGTCCCCATCGTTCTTCATACCCTTAGCGGAGGAGACCGGACAGATAATTCCTTTGAGTAGATGGGTGCTGGAAAAGGCGTGTCGTGACGCCGCTGCATTGCAGGACTTGGGATGGGCGGATTGTCCCGTGGCGCTCAACGTTTCAGCCCTCTACTTCCAACGGACGGATTTTGTTTCTGAGCTCGAAAATGAACTGCGCCGCTGGAGTCTGAAGCCGCAGAGCATCGAAATTGAGATAACGGAAAGTGTTTTGCTTGATGATGCAGAAAGAGCGATCGATACGCTTCGGCACATCAGGGATCTGGGAGTGAAAATCTCCATCGATGATTTCGGTACGGGTTATTCAAGCCTGAACTATCTCAAAAATCTTCCCATCGACAAGGTGAAGATAGATCGGTCCTTCGTTCAGGAAGTAATCAGCGACCGTCATGACGCTTCCATCGCAAAAGCGATAATCTCCATGGCTCACCATCTTGATCTGAAGGTAGTTGCAGAAGGCGTTGAAATCGAGGCCCAGTACGCATTTCTGCGCAGAAATCACTGTGATTACTTCCAAGGCTATTTATTCGCCCACCCGATGCCGTATGAGGCGCTGACGCGATACTTGAGGGACGATTCGAAAGGAAGCAAGACATGGGAGGAAAGCGGGGCCGCTGAAGTGGAGCGGGTGCTCATGCTGCTAGATGACGAAGAGAATATTCTGCGGGCGCTCGTGCGTGTCTTGCGACGGGATGGCTATAGAATTTTAACTGCCCAAAGCCCTCAAGAGGCATTCCGTTTGCTTGCGAGCAATAAGGTGGATGTTATTGTTTCTGATCAAAGAATGCCCGAAATGACGGGCACTGAATTTTTTCATCAGGTCAAAGATATGTATCCTGAAACGGTACGCATCATCTTGTCGGGTTATACGGACTTGGCGTCAGTAACTTCCGCCATAAATAAAGGCGCGATCTATCGATACTTTACGAAGCCCTGGGACGACGAGGAGTTGCGGGATTCCATAGCTATTGCATTTCGCAAGCGCGAAAGCGACGGGGCGGCAGCGGAGCAATATTGAAATACGTCATCGAGAAAAGGGCAGTAATTCGCACTTATCCGTCCCCTTACAGGGTCTAGGCCCGTTCGACAGCCCATAGTATGCCTGCAAAATCTTCGTATTGTTGTGGAACAGGATTTAGCCTTTGTGCCTAACTTGCACGAACTCCGGCGAAATTTGGCCTGGCTATGGTGTGCGAGCAGAATTCATTAATGCAGCTAGGTAGACCGACGGAGATCCGCAGAGGCTGAAAACGTTAAGGTAGCGCTACAGAAGCAAAAATCCAATGGGTCCACATCGTGGTGATTTTTGCCGCGCATGCTGCGCGCCCTCCTCCTGGGCTTACTGCCGACGACTGCGCACTCTCCCGGGCAGGCAGTGAGCAAAAATGTTCAAAATTCGATACATTTACGAAGTGCCTCCACCGCATCCTGGGGAATTCTGCAAAGTGCCTCGCAACTCCCCTTTTGAAATTGATGTCCTAGCGCTTCTGCCCATTGAAAGACAGTTAATCGTGGTGCAAGGCGACCGACTGGTCGCTACGGCCCGCAAGAATGCCAACAAGTCTCGTGCACCCGGTGATGTCTCGCTGTGCCCTCCACTCATTCGTGATCCGGACTTTCTCAGCGGCGGCCTTGTGCTACACACCATAGGGGCAGCAAAAGAAGCATATGAGGCTTGGAGCGGCGACTTTAACGATCGGCGCCCTGAACTATCGGTCGTAGGCCGTCCCACAAGCGCGTGAGTAGGCAGTTAGAAAAGGAGTTCTTTTGGATCAGCAAGAATTGGTAGCACAGATGATCATTAGGGCATCTGGCGCACGGCGCTTCGAAGACTGGCCCGAAGTTTTAGCCGCCTATGCCGCCTGCATCGAGGCTATGAAACACAAGCTCACATGTCAAGAAATGGAGGAGTTCATTAATTTGGGGGCGGACTTTTATCGAACCTTGACTCGTCCCGAGGACAACCGGCGCAAGCCCGGCCCTCTCTCTCGGAATCTGATCTAAGCTATACAGCTTCTCCAGGGCTTAGATCCGATCCGGCACGCTAAAGTGTTTGTAGACATCACGTGCCTTTGACCCACGGCGCTCCGGTAGCTGGGCTTGCCCATGCCTATTGGCCGTTCGCCAGGGGGTGCGATGAAACTTTGATCCGCTTGGGGCGGCGTCACCTAAGAAGCCTCGGGCAAATCAACGTGGTCAACTAACGGCGTTTGTGCTGTAGGCGCGACCGACAGCCTGTTGCGTCCGCCGTGCTTAGCAGCGTAAAGCGCGGCATCTGCACGCGCGATCAGTTCCTCGATCGTTTCTCCTGAGGCAAACTGAGCAACGCCGAGGGACAATGTGAGCGAACCAATTTCTGAATCGCGATAAGCATCTACACAGGTGCGAATGCACTCCCCGAGTTCGATAGCAACAGCAATCGGGCAATCGGCGAGCACGATTACGAATTCCTCTCCCCCCCACCGAATTACCACATCTTGGCGGCGTACCGTTGCCTCCATAATTCTAGCGATTTCGGTGAGGACGCGGTCTCCGGTAAGATGTCCAAAACGATCGTTAATCTGCTTAAAGTGGTCGACGTCCGCAATTATTACGCTAAGCAAATCGCCGCCCACCTGGGCTCTTATAAAAGCTTCACGCAAAGTTTTTTCACCGTGCGAACGATTGTAGAGTCCAGTGAGCTTGTCCTTCGTGGCGGCGCGCCACAGCGCCTGCTCTCTTTCCACCTGCCGCGTCACGTCTTTGCTGACGCTAAAGTAGTGTGTGGGGCGCCCATGATCATCGACAATTGTGGAGATGGTCTGCTCAATATGAAAGATAGACCCGTCGCGCCTGCGGTTAATGAAAGTGGCCCGGAAATCCTGACCGGTTGAAAGGGTGCGGTACATGGTTGCATAAAACGCATCATCATGCTTACCCGATTTGAGGATCGCCGCCGTTTCGCATCTGATTGCCGATAGCGAATAGCCCGTAGCGTTCTCAAACGCCCTGTTCACGAAGATAATTCGCGACTTAGCGTCCGTCAACATGACCAAGTCGCTAGTTGCGTCGAGCGCGCGCGATAGCAGGCGATTAGTGTGATCTACGCGCACCAATTCGGAAATGTTCTCCTGCACCGATAAAAAATGCGTGACCGATCCGTTCTCATCGTGAATTGGCGAAATTTTCCAGCGCACGATGTAGGTTGAGCCGTCCTTGCGATAGTTTGTCGCGCACCCCTCGAAATATCGCCCCTCTTTCAAACACCTGCGCAGGTTCTCGATAACACTCGGGTCGGTAGCCGCCCCTTGAAGGATACGAAGAGATTGCCCGCGCAACTCATCGAGGGAATAGCCGGTCAAGGCAACAAACGCGGGGTTGGCGAACTGAACTCGGCATCCTTCGGACAGGTCCGCATCAGTGATTACCAGCGCGCTCCACGTCTGCTCGAATGCAGCTTCAAGTATTTTCTGGTGCGGCATGATCATGCACGCCCGTCTGCTGACCCGATTGGGGAATCGTGGCGATGATTAACCTGCATTGGATATCGGTGGCATGCCCTGGAACGCTGGTTTGGCGAACAGATACCTTTGCATGAGGGTGATGCCTTGCGATGCGAGAAAGTCACGCTCGCCAAAGGTCTCAATCCCTTCTGCAATGACGCGAATTCCCAAGTCTGTGCAGACCCTCTGCACTCCTGCGACGATGCGCTGGCGAGCGTTGTGTGTATCAATGCCCCGCACTAAAGCCATGTCAAGTTTAATGAGGTCCGGCTGAAAATCTGCTAAGAGCGTCAAACCCGAATAGCCCGCGCCGAAGTCATCGATTGCAGTCTGAAAGCCATACGATTTGTAGGCTTGAAATATCTCCAACAAATGAGCGCGGTTGATAATGTTCTCGCCCTCTACCGTCTCGAAAATGATGCGATTTGCTGGAAAACCGTGTCGTTCTGCTGCCTCGAAGGTCGCACGAATGCAGGCGGCGGGTTGGTACACCGCGTTTGGCATGAAATTTATCGATAGAAACCGGTCCATACCCAGCCGGGCGGCCAGTTCAATCGCTGTCGTGCGGCAACGCTGATCAAAACGGTAGCGGTTAGCGTCGTCCACCTGCGACAATACGTAAGCGGCAGGCTCGCCTTGCGGCCCGCGCACAAGCGCTTCATATGCATAGGCCTCGCCCGATATCAACTCCACAATGGGTTGAAATGCAAACGTCATTTCGATCGAGGTTTCCTCACCTGATTTGCAACCGCGGCACAGACCGTCTGATGCAGGTGGCTTGGCAGAGCCGAGTATTGGAATCATGTCGGCAGAACTGGATGAAAAAATTGATAGGGCTGACAACCGCCCAGACGATGGGCCCTCTGCGGCGCGCAGGCAGGAAATCCTCGGATACCCGACTTTAGCAGATGCGCGAAGGTAATGAACAGGCGCTGCCGCCGTCAGACAAGCAACATATGGCGCGCGCTCGGGAACAAAGTCGGCTTCCATAGGTATCTCCATATCGCTTCAATCTCGCGCCAATTGGCTGTCGAGGAAAGCCGAGCGGACTCGCTGCTTTCGAGATATATGCTAAAGTTCTTCACGCCCAATACCCCCTCGCCGGCGCCTTTGGGCACTGCGCCTCAGCCTCCTCACGGGCTGGGGCGTTTTCGCGTCTGAAGGTTCAGGCATTAGGAGCGAGGATGGTGGGGCTGGGAGGGTAATTCACTCCCCCCTCGCACTTCCAGTGCTGCGACTCCATTACGTGCTTGGATGATCGCTCAATGCTGGCTCCTCCCGCCGCATTCTTTGCTCAGTCGCGTCTACTCGCAACCGTCAGCGGTGGAACTCGTCGGTCGTAATTGTCCGCAACCGGCCAGTAGCGGTCAACCATGGCAGACTTCCGAGCGACGGCTTGAGGCTGGAAGCAGACATGTTCAGGCGCTGTGCAGCGTTTTTGCGGGTCGCAATCCCATTCGGCCACAGCCCATGATGCCGCTTGCTCTGAAAAGTCAGTAGGCCGCAGCTCAGCGGTACGACAAAGCTCGTGGGTCCGAGCGCCTGCTAAGACTCCTCTTGTCAGTGCGCATGCTAGATTTCCCGAGTAACGATAGAGTGAAGAAGAATGTAATGAAACGCGTAGCAAGACAGTCAACTAGGCTTGGCGCATTAGATTTGGCTGCGGATATTGGACAGGAGTTCAATCTTCCACTGAACCGCATTGGCGAGGTGTTTTCCTTTGACGAAGCCACCAAGCTTGGAATTGAGGATATGCGTCTTCTGATAGGCCGCCGGGCCGAGAAGATGTTCGAGTACATGGTGGCTTCGTTGGGGCAGGCAGAGCTGATTGCTCCAGAAGATACAGCGGCCCCACTCTATGACGGGGCTGATGTCCAAGCGCCCGACTACTTCGTAGCGCTAAAAACTGGTGAGCGCTACTTCGTGGAAGTCAAGCACGCGCGTACGAAGACCTTCAATGAACCAGTGACGTTCAGCAAGAATTACTTGGCAAGGCTCAAGCGCTATGCGTATCTCAAGGGACACTCACTCACGATTGCCGTTTATTGGCAGTCGTTTGGGCAGTGGACCATAAACAAGGTAGAAGACTTCGAGACACCAAAAGGTACGATAAATCTACGGTTTCCAGATGCCCTGCAGCGAAACATTGCCGGAGCCTTTGGCGACCGAATGATTGGCGTAGTTCCCCCGCTCGTTTGCCGTATACATGCAAAGCCAGAATGCCCAAGTGCAATCAACGAGGACGGTGTCGCTAACTTCATTATCGGTGCCCTCTCGTTCTATTCTGAGGGAAGGGAGATACTGTGTGACTTAGAGCAGCAAGTGGCGTTCTACCTGATATTTCACTCAACTTGGGAAGAACACGGCCCCGTTGCGAAGATGGACGGCGACAGGGTGGATTTCATAGAATTTTTTGCACAGCCGCCCGAACGCAATGAGGCACAGGAGTTCGAGATGATTGGATCGACCGCTGGCATGGTCTCCAGGCATTTTGAATGGCTTACGACGGCGGACGCACGCATTGTTCGCCTCACCCCTCAACTTACGCCAAGCGAGATGGCTCCCGCCTTTGACGATTCCTATAGAGGAGAGATTCTCCGCATGTGGCTTTTCCATATAGAGCCGAACTACGAGCCCCTCATTCGCAAAGTGGGTCGAGGCCCGGAGTAGGCTTCCGGCAACCCTATTCAGCGTTGGTCGCTGATGGCATGAGTGACTGCGACCGCCAAGGAACGGACATTCGGCAATAGAATAGCCGGCATGCAGAAGATAAAGGTCGGGCCCTATGCGGAGTGGCCGCTTTGGCTCGAGTAGCAAAAAAGGACTTCTGCTCCCCGGTGGCGTTGGGTGCGAGGCGGGGGGGGGAACACTCGTAAACTTGGATAAAGAATTACGGTGACGGCAGACCGCGACAGATCAAACGCCTATCGCGATCGTCGTCTCCCTGGCGGCTTATACAGCGAGCCTTGTCGCTCAGTGCCCGCAAATCCGATCGCTACATGGCGTGCGCGATCTATCAGATACCCCGCCTCGTCGAGGTTTCTTAAAAGCATTTCGACGTCATCACGTCGGTGGTCGCCGCCCTGATGAGATGCGGTGCTGACGCGACTCATGACGTTAGGAAGCAATTCGACATCGATCGCGTTCGGTGCATGAGTCGACGACTGAAGCGCGTCGTTGAAACTCAGGAAGCGGTATTCGCTCGAATTCATATCGGCATGCGGCGGCCGGAACGGATTCTCCCGCGTCAGGAGATCGCGCACCATCCGTCGGCCCGCCGAGTTTCCGTAGCTCAGAACATTGCTCTCTTCGAATAGGGCGGCGCAGATTCCAAACCAAGTCGTAGCACCATCCAGCCAACCGTCGAACTCACGGGCAGAGCGCAGTTGATCAAACGCGCCATTTCCCGCGATCGCCAGCATCAGGCCGCCGACAAATTCGGAGCGTAGATCTCGAACACTGCGGCGTTTGAGATCCGAGACAACCTCGTTGAATCGATTGATTCGCTCTTCTCGCGATGCTGAGAGCAAAGTGCTGAAATCCACGCCCACCGCCAGGGGGGCTAATTGCCGGAGCATGTCTGCTCGAAGCGCTCCCGTCCCCAAGGCGCTTGAAAGAAACTGGCCAATCACGCTTGCATCGGCCCCGCCATCGTCCGAAGGCGTGCCAACAGTCGACGACACAATCCTCCACGCAACGGTGGCCCCGTGGAGGTCCTGCGCAGCGAATGGATCGCCGGGTTGCTTGCGAAGCTCGGCCCACTCCGTCGAAATCCAATCGATCGCGGATTGCTCATAACGCGCCAGCACCGCCTGCCCGAGCGCTGACGAGAGGGATGCAAGTAACACTGGAAACACATTTTTTGGGCGATCGGATTCGCGCGCAGAGGCGATCCACGCTTCCGCCATCGCTGCGCCGGCAACACACTTCGCAAGGGCGAGGTCGTTCTTGCTTGCCGACACGCGTTCGTCGAGCACCGAAATCAACTCGATGGGGAGTACGCGAAAGAATGCCGAGAACGGCCGCACCTTCGTATAGGTGGAGAGGAATGCGAACAGGTCATGCATCTGTGCTTGAGCGATGCAGATGATCGGCCACGCTTCGATCTCGTGGCGAGGAGCTGCGAGCGTGACGTCGGTCGGCTTTGCCGATCCGGAGCTTGATGTTCGAGGCAAGGCTACCGCACCCGATAAAGCTTTACCAAGCCACCCGACAAAATCTTCACGGTTGAGGCGGACCCTCTCAAAAGTCGTCATAGAAAGAGATCCTTCAGATTCGGTTCGACGGGCATAGCGATCGAGCAGGCGTTAATGCCCTTCTCGAAATAACCAGCTAGGTCGGATTGATGATATACAACCAATGTGGTCTTTGCGCGCGTAACCGCCGTATAGGTAAGATTTTTTTGCGTCTTATAGTTCTTGAGCTTTTCCGCGGCGATCATATGCACCGCGCGGAACTCGATACCCTTTGCCCCCTGCACAGTGGTAACGATCACCGGGCGCTCGGGAAGCATTGCATCATAGTTGCCGGCGCGTTGGACTTGCATCGCGCCGGCAATGTCGCTGTTGCTCAAAAGGTCAGCCACCTCTCCTAGTTCCGCGGCGCGGGGACACAGAACGCCGATCATCTCGCCCGGATAAGCCTGCAACTGGACCTTGATGCGGGCAACCGCGTCGGCAACCTGCATGGGCAGATCTGCCTTCCTCACAATGTCGACGGTGGATGGGTAACTGGCCTCATCATAGTTCGACGTCGCCTCCATGCCGGACGCACTGTCCAGCAAATTCTTGATCCCATCGGCCACTCGGCAAATTTTTATGCCGTTGCGATAATGATGCTTGAGTTCGATACGCCTCGCGCCAAGCTCCTCGAGCCGCTGAAGCGCGCCCGACTGTTCGGTGATTCGCTGGTTATTGTCGCCAACGGCAAAGATCCTGGCCCCGAACGACCGGATAAGTTCGACTTCTTCAGCCGAATAATCCTGCGCTTCATCGAGCAGGATAACGTCGAACACGTTCTCTGCGGCTCCATTAGCGGTAGCTTTCGCCAGCCCCGCGAACAAACGCGCTCTCATCTCGTCAAAATCATCACTCTCGTCTACTTGGATGCCATTGGCGGCCAACATCTCATACGCCCAACGCACGAAGGTCTGCACTTTGTCAGCGGAGAACGGATAATGCTCGGTGCCTGATGAAATAAATTCACGCAGCACGCGGCCGAAAGCCAGCACCTTAATATTGGTAACCCCTTTGGCGTGCAGGTAGCTTGCCCGAAGAAGCAACAAATTGGTCTTGCCGCATCCCGGTGGCCCTACGATCAGATGATCGTGATCGTCATCTAGCGCTATTGCCTTCTTCTGGTCATCATCAAGTTCGCCGATGTTTTTCCACCATGATGCTTCCATCAATCGCCCCCCACGTCGACCAGACTTAGCTGGCCAATTGTTCCGTTCTGCGCCTGATCGAGAGCGACAAGGACGGCGGTCTCCACGCGGTCGCTGGTGGCTCCTGAGCTATAAGGACCCTTGAAAATGCTGACGAGCCCCGCGGGCTCTTGGTCATCACCGGTGGGCACGGAGGCTCGTGCTTCGAGACCAACCGCCTGCGCCTCAACGTCAATCACGGTTACGGCAATCTCCATACAAACGTCACGTGCCAAGCCGTATTCCGCAGACGCACCAATCCTAATGTCGAGCACCGGCACTCGCTTTGGCCTACGCGTGACAATTAACGGCGGCATGATGCTCGAATTAGCCTGTCGGATACGGCGGAGTTCGACTTTCAGTCCATCAATCACGGTTTCAAGCAGCTCGGCTACGGCTCGCCCGTCGTCCACGACGGCTTCCGACTGAGCGTCAGCCAACAGCAGTCGCTTGCTAATCCGTTGCCGCGCAGCGTCCCCGACCGAAGCAGTGACCGGCGGCCGAAATGCTTCCCAATTTACCAGCGCCAATCGTTTCTGGGGATCTTTGACCAGCGCCATTTGGCACGCGTCGATGAGATAGGAGGGCACCCCCTCACTAGCGACGTTGGGTGTTTCGTGCTGCACCGCGTTGACCAGCGCCGCATAGGGGTTAACGAATTCCTCAAAGATCGGGCGACGCATTATCAGGTCGTGAAGCACAGCACCGACTTGATAGATGGCGAGCGCGCGCCATCCATCGGCATCGTCCTCCTCATCGCGTAGAAGGAATTCTGGCGAACTATATTGGAGCGTTCCAACGAATAGACGCTGGCCATCAGTGTCGGTCAGCCCCGCTTCACCGACAGGTTTCAATACGCCAAAATCGAGAAGCACAAGGCGGCTCATATCCTCCAGCAAGACGATATTCGCCGGCTTAATGTCACGGTGTGCAAGCTGATGGGCCTCAAGAAATTCGCAAGCCGACACGAGCTGTTCGATAAGGCTCGGGATATTCCCCTCAGGCACCTTGGTCAGACATTTGCTAAGGCTCGGCCCGTCAAGATAGTCCATGACGATATAGTGGTTGCGACTCTGTGTATGGAATCCGCCACCCAAGATCCCGACCATGTGCGGATGGTTTAGACCCTTCAGGCTAAGTTCGCGCTCAATTCTCTTTAGCTGTGTTTCGTCGCCATAGCGTTGGATTAGCTCATCATCAAATATTTTAAGAGCTGCCAGCTTACCGTGGTCTTCACTGGCCGCTTTGAAAACAGCCGCCGATTTGCCGTGATCAATCAAAGATTCGATCTTCCAGCCGTCAATGGCCTGCCCACGAAACTTGGCCTCCCATTCTTTTGCCTTGACTTCGTCCACTCATCTCCTCCGTTCAATCGGCAACAATCTGACGCCTTGCGATGCTTGCATTGGCATGGGTTATCCACAATCATGCGCCCAGGCGTGCAAATCACGAACGCGTCGTCTTGGATGCCGTGGGGCAATGACACCTACATGCTTGAACACGGTAGTTCGGGACACGCCGTAGCGTCGGGCCGCGTCGGCTACTAGGATTTCCGGTTCCCGCAGCAGCGCTTTGATCTCGAACACCTGCTTCTCCCCCAGCTTGGGCTTGCGGCCACCTGAGCGAGCTCTCGCACGCGCTGCGGCGAGCCCAGCATGGGTACGCTCGCGAATCAGGCTGCGCTCGAACTCAGCGAGTGCAGCAAAGACGTGAAAAACGAGCTTACCCGCCGCGCTGTTTGTTTCGATCTTCTCGGTCAAGCTCTCGAAGCTGACACCGCTGCGTTCGAGATCCGACACAATTTGCACCAAGTCTGGCAAGCTGTGACCGAGCCGATCGAGCCTCCATACCACCAGCGTATCGCCGCTGCGGAGAGCCTTGCAGCATTGCTCCAGCTCTAACCGCTGGGCGTTTTGCCGCTTGCAGCTTCCTCGTAAATAACGTGGCACCCCGCCTGCTTAAGCGCGTTGCGCTGCCAGTCCAAGTGCTGGCCCTCTGTGGAGACCCGGGCGTAGCCGATCCGCTGATTCATTGACACAACCGCGACGTTGAAAACTTGACGAGAATATTAACTCAACAACAAAGGCTCAGACAGTCTCGGATGCAGTTTTTTGACGCGTTCGGAAAACCACTGTTTGATGGGCACATTCCGAGCTTAACGTTAGCCTCCAAGCGAATAATAATAAAAAGTTGACCATGAGTGGAAAGAAAGCCGAGCACTCATTTTCAAACAGCGTGCCTGCCGTGCCTCCGCACCGCTCGGATCCCCTGACGGATAGTCGACGTTGAGCTTGGGGCATAACCACGTGTGGTCGTGGCCTCCGTATGGCTGCTTCCGCCTCGTGAGCGGTCATAACAAACCGTTTCCCCCACTGACCGCGATGGGTCGGATAGCGACCCTCCATAGGAGCACACTGAATCTCCCTTTACGCGAAAGGAGATTGTCATGGAATCCGAGAATGTCAGCGTTGGCCGTCGTGTGCCATGGAACAAGGGCAAACTCACCGGGCAGAAGCCACCTCTAAAGCTAGGAGAAATTTGGTCAATCCGAACGAGACTGGAGATGGCGTCGAACGTCCGGGAACTCGCAATGTTCAATCTCGCAATCGATAGCAAGCTTCGAGCGTGCGATCTCACGCGATTGCAGGTGCAGGACATCCGTCACGGAAGCCACGTGGCCGCGAGAGCCACCGTCATGCAACAAAAGACCCGGCGTCCGGTGCAATTCGAGATCAAGGAGCAAACCCGTGAGAGCGTTGAAGCATGGATCGAGGCGCGAGGCCTAAAGGCGGCGGATTTTCTGTTTCCGAGCCGCTTGCATACGTCGCCGCATCTGTCGACGCGGCAGTACGCCCGGATTGTGCACCGCTGGGTCGCATCGATTGGCCTCGACGATACCGCGTATGGCACCCACACTATGCGCCGTACAAAAGCCTCGCTGATCTACCGCCGGACGAAGAATCTTCGGGCCGTACAGCTGCTGCTCGGGCATACGAAGCTGGAAAGCACAGTTCGCTATCTCGGCATCGAGGTCGACGATGCTCTTGAGATGGCAGAGCAAACCGAGGTTTGATGCATCCCGGCCGGCGAGCGGTCGCTTGCCGGCCAGAAGCAGCCTTTGACAACTCAAAAAAGGCTTTAGCGTTACCCCAAAAGTGTGTTAGTGATTGCTGGCTCTTATTGTTACGGATAGATTCTTTCTTTTAAGAACGACGAGCATGTTTGCATGCCGTCTAAAAATCTAGTGTGCTTCACGAGAAAACTCCATCAAAATGCTGTCACCGTACGCTATTCATCACTTGCTCCGGCACTTCAATGCTATTGATCGAGCCGTCACCCGGCAAATGGTTTATCCACGACCTAAGGACGAAGAACAACTAACGGGGACTCTGATCGACCTGTTAGATGAACAAGTCCAAGTGCAAGAGCGAGTTGAATACGGCATTGCTGATTTGCGACGTGACCTTGCTGAAGTATCGGAACCAATCGGTGTTTCTTTTGCTGTGGAGACTCACAAGTACTCGAAGGAGTTCGAAGGACGTGTGTCGCAGGCAGACTTGGGCCTGATAGTTGTGTATGAGAACAACTTTGAACCCCATCTCTCGGGTAAGCGATCTTGGCTCCTGCAGGCGAAACGTGTTTACCCAACCTCACTCAATCCGACCCGATATGAGCCCAAAGCCTCTTTCGGAGCGGTGAAACCTGATCAAGAACAGCGCATCCGTGATTTGGTCAAATTCGTCGGTGTCGACTTTTTCCGATATCTACAGTACTGCCCACGCCCTGAGACGCTGGACGAGGCATCAAGGCTCGAACTCTCTTATTTCCGTGGCAAGGCGTTGGCCGACCAAATATTTGACTTTTCTTATGGCCTAGAAATGAGGGACGATATTCGGAGTGGCTCAGCGACGGTGGCTGCGGGGGTCTTTGTTAGCTCCATTGATCAGGCGCCCAAGAGTCTGCGTAGTGTCCACGCCTCCATATTTCACGGTACGACTCCCTTGTCATGGTTTCTCATTCAGCACATCCCAAGTGTGGATCGACACTCATGGCAATCAAGTTCTCTTCTTGAAGACCATGAGGATCATGAACTTGTGGCGAAAATTGTTAGAGGAGAGGCAGATGTTGTGAATGAGATTTGTGATGCGCTGTCGGATAAGCGCTGGACTGGGCAACTTCTTCCTGCGGCCACACTGACCGTGACTATCACAGCTGGCGCAAGGAATATGCGCGACAGGTACCGTTGGGAGCGCCAGTAGTGAGGGCTAACAGGTCTACCCACTCTGATACGTTAGTTTGGCTGCCTGCTTTGGGTCGAAATCGGTCGGACAAGTTGGTGCTATCTCCGGATGGGCCGGCTCGTAAAAACACTCTTATGGCTTGACATCGAACACAGTTACTCAAGTGTCGAAGACGGCCCCGGCCGCAAGCGGTGCCGGCAAGGCCGGTAGCGCGCCGCACTTGAACGCGAGAACGACGTGGCATCCTGACCGGGAAAGCAGACCCGCCACCCCGTATGGCTTTCAACGGTCTTCGTGCGAAGCGCAAACGTTGCCCTGCAGCGCCGGTTAGAAGGGGCTGAGCCACGAGGACCTGATGGCGCGCAGAAGAAGAAAGGCCCGCCGAAGCGGGCCTGAATGGCGTCAATCGATCGCCGCGAAGATGGCGTTCGCCTCGGCGTGTTCGCCGGCGAAGTCGCGCAGGGCGTGGTACTTCTCGACCAGGTCGTCGCTGGGATACTGACTGCACAATTCGCAGAGGGCGTAGAGCGTGGCTACGATGCCGGCAGCGTCTGCCGACATGGTGCGATCGCACCAGTTCATCGGCCATTCGATGCGAAGCGTTTTGTAGTCGGCCGGCGCCATGTAGAAGCCGTTCGGGATGTCGTAGTAGTGCCAGTAGCCGCCCGCATACTCCTTCGAAAGACGATCAAGCCAGTTGTAGACACTGATTTCGCCGCGCAGCATCAGGCGGCGCCCGAACGCCTTGGGCAGAAAGTCCATGCGATCGCCATCGGGAACCAGGCGTGCGACGGAAAGAGTGGCTTGGGTCATGTCGTGCTCCTTAGAAGTTGGGCCCGGCCGGGTGGCGGGACGGGAGCACTGGCGCCCTGCGGAACAAGCGCCGGGGGCAAGGGGACGTGCAATATAAAGCGAGCGCAGCGAGCGGCTATATGCCGCGAAAGCCCCTTGCGCCTGGTGCGCGCAGGGCAAAGATGCGCCCAAGGCCTGACACCAGCGCCAGGCCCGGCACTGCAGGTCAAAGCAAGCCTTTCTCTGCGAACGAAACGATATTGCGTCCGCCCACGACCAGGTGGTCCAGGACGTTGGTGCCGACCAGCGCGAGCGCGTCTTTGAGCTGCCGCGTGATGTTGACATCGGCTCGGCTCGGCTCGGCGTCGCCGCTCGGGTGATTGTGCGCCAGGATGACACTCGCTGCGTTGTGCGCCAGCGCAGCTTTGACGATCTCGCGCGGGTAGACAGGCGCGCTGCTCAAGCTTCCCCGGAACGGTTCGTCATATGCGATCAGCTCGGCGAGCGAGTTCAGGTACATGATGCCGAATACCTCGTGCTCCAGGCTGCGGTTCAACCGCAGCTGCAAGAACTCTCGCACGAGCTTGGGCGAATTCATGGGCTGACCGCGCTGGATCTCCTGCAGGACGACCTCGCGAGCCGCGGCGAGGATCTCCTTTGGCGCCGCCAGGCGCACTTCGCCTGCGGAATCCTGCACGAAGAGCGCGCCGGCGGCGTGATCGATGGGGTTGAACGCGATGGAATACTGCATTGCTGGATCTCCAGTGCCGGGCGGGATTGCCCGGCGATCCTGGGATACGCTGCAGCGGAGCGGTCAAGTGGCCTGCCGGCCCTGGCCGCAAGCGGCGCCGGCGCCGCCGGCGTTGCGCAGCACTTGACGGCGAGAACAGCGTGTCACAATCGCCAAAGACGCAAGACCGCCCTCCCCGCCTCACGGTGTTCCAGTCCTGCAACGCGTGCCCCTATACTGGTCCCAACGATTTCCCTTGAGGCGTCTGAGATGTGCGGTCGAATCGTCCAGAAGTCGGGTCCGCTGGACTACGTTGAGCGGATCTTTACCAACCAGAGCCAGATCTTCGCGGACCCAGCGGGGCCGCGATTCAACATACCCCCGGGCACGCGCCCGCTCACTTTGCATCGACTGTCCGGTGCTGATGAGCTGGACCGTCAGTTCTGGACATATCGGCCCCAGGGGTCGAAGTACAAGATGAACTGCGCACGGCTCGACAAGGTGCAGGCCGGAGGCTGGCCCTGGAAGATGCTCGTCAGCCATGGCCGAATCCTAGTACCGGCAGACGGCTGGTACGAATGGAAAGCCCTCGGGTCAGGGCCGAAGGCGCCCAAGCAGCCCTACTACATCCACGGAGACGGACCGCTATTTTTTTCAGCACTTTCTGGCTGGCGGCCTGGAGACGACAAAGACGAGACTCACGGCTTCGCCATAGTGACCAACGATGCGCTGGGGGGAATGATTGATGTCCATGACAGACGGCCAGTCGCGCTGCCCCCAGAACTGGCGATCCACTGGATAGACCCGGAATTCCCCACGGCTCACGCGCTCGAACTGCTGAATTCGGGTTTGCCTGAGACCGCTTTCACGTGGCATCCAGTCCGGCAGGAAGTCGGCAATTCGAAGTATCAGCTGCCAGACGCCATCGACCCAATCTGACGGTCAGGAACGTGGCTGGTGATCGAACAAGGCAAGCGCGGCTTCGAAGGACGCGCGCATGCCGATCAGACGCGGCATATCACCCCTGCTGTGCCATAGCTCATGCTGGTAACGCCCATCGACCCAAACGCGGCAGATGGTCCAGCCGGGTGGCCCCGCCCAGTAGTAATCGTCCACCCGGCGCCAATCCTCTGGTTTACTCATGGCCGCAGTCTCATGAGGCCCCTAAAAATGGGGCGGTATGGCGCGAATTCTAGGCTTGTTTATACTGTATATCCATACAGTATTATTTCCCCTATGCCGTTCAATCCCCCGCTCCGTGTGGAACAGTTGCGCGCCATCCAGGACCGCCATCGCGGCCCGGACGGCAAGATCAGCGATGTCGATGTGCTGGCGCTCCTGCAGGAGGTCAAGCGCTACCGCTCATTCATCCTTCGTACCAAGCAGCTGTCGGACTGCTTCAAGCGACCGTCCGGCGTGCTGGCGCCCGTGTACGACGAGTGGTTGGAGATCCTGGCCGCCGAACCGTGCGTCGCCGAGCAAGAGCAGATGGTCCGGGAGCTACTGGAAGCACCGGACAAACTGCGAAAAGGCATGGCACCGCGTTGAGTCGACGCGTATTTGGCCCATGTCGTGCGAACACTGCACAATTCGATGATTTGTTACATTCCGTGCTTGAAGGTAATCAACGGAGAGTGGAGATGTCGCACGTGAGCAATGCAGTGGTCCACCTGTCCATGCGATTTCAGGACAACTTTCTCGCACACGGCACAGGCGTTCTATACCGTCGTGGCGACGATTACTTCATCGTCACGGCCTGGCACAACCTGACCGGACGGCATCCCGACACGCTTGCTCTACTTGACGGCGGCAACGCGGGAATCCCGGACAATCTTCTGGTCTATGTCGCACTTGAGATAGAGAATTTTGGTTCGACGCGGCTACCGTTCCGCGTTCCTCTATTCAATGAACACCACGCACTTTTTTTTGTGCATGAGCAGAACTTCCCGCGGGTCGACGTCGCGGCAATACCCTTCGATCCCTCCAAGCCCCAAATGATGGACATCCAGACAAGCGGACAGAGGAATCAGGGTAGCTTCGTCCTCAACGGAACCGGGGCCGTGGGGCACACACAGCGTATCGTGGCAATCCAAGATTTCATGCCGAGCAGCGATTTATGTGACGAGTGGCTGCGTTCGGTGGACGTGACAGACGAGCTCTTCATTCCCGGATATCCCCAGAACATTCATGACTACACCGTTCAGCCAGTCTGGAAGCGCGCGACCGTCGCCTCCTCAGTGCAGTTGGGGTGGAACCGGCAGCCGCTGTTCCTGGTAGATACCGCCTCCAAGTCCGGGATGTCTGGCTCGCCTGTCATCTCCTACAGTCCCCATGGGCGGATAAATCTCGGTTCCACGATATATAACCATGGCAGACCCACGGCCATTTTTGGCGGCGTCTACACGGGGCGGCTCGGAATCACTACCAAGGAAGACCCCCAAGTGGGGACAGTTTGGCACCCTAAAGTTGTGGACGAAATCATCGACAATGGCGTGCATGAGCGGCTCGCCGGCGAAATTGTCGCAAACGACTCCGAAGTTGAAGCGGCCGTCCGCGAGGTCTTGAAGGAAGCGTCGCGCGAAGGCGTCGAAAATATTCTCGATGCGAGCAAGCAATCCCGACACTACTTTCGGCAACGCGTGCAAACTCAAATGAATGGACGCGCCGCACCCGACGTTGCCCTGGAGAAGTTGTTGCTCGTGGCAGAATCGTACGAGGGGCCCTTCCGTAGCGATTGCTAGCCCAACCATTCGGATTTCCGCGTCTCATCGCATGGCGCGCTTCCTGGATCTCTCCAAAGATCGATTGAGCCGTCCTAAGCGTTCATATCGCCGGTTCAGGAATGTCTCTTATGTTTAGCGGCTAAACGGCGACAACTTGTCCCCACTTAGACAAGGGGACAAAGAGTTAGCCCGCCCTCAGAAAGTCCTGCTGCATCATTAGCACTGCTGTTTTGAGGTTCTGTATCTAATGACTGGCAGATGGGAGCCGGTGGGTATGTGGGTGAAACTCGGGAAGCCGGTGGGCACACCCTGTGGTCAAGCGCGTGGGCAGGCGGAGCCTGTCCACCGTTTGTCCATCAGCGGGTGTCCATGGGCCGAGTGCAGCGAGCCGAGTGGTCGCGCAGCGATCATCCACATATCCACGGGTTCTGATCAAGCTTTGCGGAAACCGCACAGTAAGCGCAAGCGTTCAATATCCGCCTGCAGGCGTTATTTGGTTGCTTGTTGATTGACCAATCAGAGCACGCGCGCTGCGATAATCCCACGAAGTCAACGGAGGGCGCCATGTCGCTTGCAAAAACTAAAAGACAGCTTATTGGTCTGATCGAAAACACAGAGAACAAAGTCGTAGCTTTGTCGGGTAGGTGGGGTACGGGAAAGACGCACCTTTGGAACGAGGTCAAGAAGGAGTCGAAAGACGTGGAGGTCGGCAAAGCACTCTACGTATCACTGTTTGGCCTTTCGAATATCGACCAAGTCAAACGCAAGCTGATGGAGGGTGCGTTGCCTGACGGAGCAGTGGGGGGAGGCAAGCTTGAAATACTCAAAGGCCTGTTCAAAAGTGGCGTAACAGTTGCGGCGACCCATTATAAAGCGCTGGCCGCCATCAATGACCTCAACTTGCTGCTCGTCGCGCCAATCGTCCTGAAAAACCGCGTGATCGTAATCGACGACATCGAGCGCAAGCACACCAAGCTCGGCATCGACGAAATTCTTGGATTCATTGACGAATATTCGAAGGAACACAAGGTACGTTTCGTTCTCGTACTCAACGACGACCAGCTTACGGCCCAGGGCGAGCAGTGGACGCTTTGGAATACATTTCGAGAGAAAGTAATCGACAGAGAAATAAAGCTTTCTACAACGTCGGATGAAGCCTTCTCTATCGCGATCAGGCTGCGCGCCTCTCCCAAGTACGAGCGAGCGCTTAAGCCCGCAATCGTAACGTGCGGTCTCACAAACATTCGGATTATCGAAAAAGTGATACGAGTAGCGAATCAGATACTGGCGAACAGAGATCTGAGCGACTCGATTCAAGCGCGGGTCGTACCGTCGATTGTTCTCTTCGGAGCTATTCATTATCAAGGACTTGAAGACGGCCCGGACTTCCAGTTCGCTCTGAACATCGGGACCGCTCGTTGGTCCAGGTATCTGAGAGACAAGGAGGACGCACCCACCGAGGAGGATAAACGCAAAGAGCGATGGCGGATGCTCATAGGCGAACTCGGCATCATCGCCTGCGACGGTTTCGAACTGGTGCTCGTGGAGTATTTGGAGTCAGGCCTTTTCGAAAGTGAGCAGGTGCAAGCGATCATCGATCGCTACGTTGGCGAGGCGCAAACTTTTGAAGATTGCCAGCGTGCGCGAAATTTCATCAGGAAGGCACTCTGGGACCCTCGGGCGGTCGAGACGGACCTGATTGCAGAAGCCACCGATTTTCCTGCCATCGCAGGCCAGTTCGATCCAACTCTCGCTACGGAAGTTCACGACGTGCTGAAAGAATTAGACGGCGGCCAGGACCTGGCCGGACAGGTTATCCAGGCCTGGACCGCCGCTTTCCAGGCTCGCGAACACACCGCCCAGGATGACGACAACCCATTCCTCCATGACCTTCATCCAAGCATCCAAGCCGCCCTCGACAACGTTGTCGCTCAACACCAGGATCAAGCGAGCGTCGTAGATGCCTGCAATTACATCTTCGACACACGTGGTTGGGGTACCTTGCAAGAGGTTGCGATGAAGCGGGCGACGGCGGAGACATTTGAAATGGCCATTCGAGAGCTGGGATACAACGACTGGCCGAGATTCATGCAGCGCATGATTCAAATGCGCCTGCAACGAACCACCTACGATCCGCACTTCGACAACGTGACTGATCGCTTTATGGATGCGTGTCGATCGGTTGCGAACGACCGGAGGCCCGAGTCCGCGCGACTGGCCAAACTGGTGAGAAGGTTGTTCACCGGAACGCCGTTGGCCCTCGAGCTTGGGGACGCACCACCGACGCGAGAATGAGCAGTGCATCAGATAGCACTCCGCCCCATCAAGCGCGTGGACATGCAGAGCCTGTCCACCGTTTGTCCATCAACGGTTGTCCAGGGGCCGAGTGCAGCGAGCCGAGTGGTCGCGTAGCGATTATCCACATATCCACGGGTTCGGATAAACGTCTCTTGACTTAATGGTTTAGCGGCTAAACATGTGACCTCAGCGGTCGAGTTCCCTGGTGTTCTCGCGCTGTAAGACGTTCTCGTTTGCGCGCCCGTCGATGGACCTCTCGACCAAACCGGCTCCCCCGTGGGGATATCGGATTTCGACGGCCTGGCCCGGGACAGCAACCTGCGCGTTGACTAAAGCACGGCGGCTGTGAAGCACAACCTCGCCGGCGCGACCCCTTTGCTCTTGAACGATGTACCGCTCGGTCGCTCCGATGATTGTTCCCTCGTAGGTCTGGCCAGGATTGGCGATCATGATCTGACTTCTGTCGCCTCCCACGGCTCTTGCGAGGTCCTGCGCATACTCACGGTCGATATCCCGAAGGCCCGCGCGAATCAAAGATGCCATTTGGCTTGAATCGCCTTGGTAAGCAGCGATAGAAGCCTGCGTCATCTCCTCGCGACGGATCCCCTGCCAGTCGATTCCGTAGCCCGCATCTCGTGCCAGCTGTCCAATGAATTCCCGGATACTGCGGCCGTTCCCTTCTCTAAATGGGTGCAAGACATTGAGCTCACCCAAGTAGTGGCCCGCACGTTCGCTGAACGCTTCAAGAGAAAGTCCCTGCAGTCGTTGGTCGCGCGCGAGCGGACGCGTGATCTGCGGTGCATAACTGGCGATCTGCTCGTGGTTGGCGAAACGAGTAGTACCTTTCGAAATGTCGACCGTCCTCAACTGGCCAGCCCACTCATACACGTCTCCGAAGAGTCGTCTGTGGATCTGTTGAAGATGTGCCAGGTCGAACTCTCCACAAACCGGCGTGATCGCGAGCTCATAAGACCGCACGGCCGCAAATGTCGCCTCAACCCGGTCAAGCTCGGCCTGGTCGATGATGCCCAGCCGGTTGCGCAATACACCGGATGCGGGATCTACGTATGGATCCTTTGCGTCGCTGGGATACTTGGCCATGGTAGTAGCGAAAGGGCCGCCAGGGAGGCGGCAACTGCTATTGGTCAGGCGAGATGGACCGAAAGTCGCCTGCACGAATGCGCGAGCGGAGAGTATTGATCACGTCCGAAACGCTCAAGGTGCCCTGAGCTACGCGCTCCAGTTCCGCGATGGTCCGGGGATCTGGCTCAAGTCCTTCGAGACGCTGGTTAGCCACCGCGTTTACGACGGCGCGGCGGCGTTCACTCAGGTCGTAGGAAGTGGGCATTGAAGTTCTCCAACATGGGTCACATTTTACCGCAGCAGACAGTAATCAAGCAGCGATTCTGAAGGCTCAGCGGATGCGAGATCGCTCGGCGGACTGCCGGTGCGCAGCCGTCCGTCGAGTCAGGCATCGGACAGATCAGGACGCCAGAGTGCAACCATTGCTTTGAACTGACCATGGATCTCGGTCCCTAAGGTGTCGGGATAGGCACGCGTTTGTCGTATCAGACCGATCACCAGCAGCATGTCGTCAGCGATCTCCGCATCGACGCTCCAAAAGTCCGCCAAGTCGAAACCGCCGCAGCTCGTCGCGTTCCACCAAGCGAGCAAGAAGCTCGCGACTCGACGGCTTTGGCCGGTGTCGCGCATTGCGAGTTTGATGAGGCGAGCCAGGGCATCAGTCCCCTTCTTTCGCAGCGTGGGATTCGCAGCGTCCTTTCGATCCTGTTCGAGTCGATATCGGTAACGTTGAAACTCGGCCTTTGCTTCTGCGGACACCTCACGGACCGCCGATGCGAAGGTCGAGCTGGCCGGCTCAGCCGCACTCGCGCGGCCAGGTGCCGGGGCACCATTGGCTGCAGAATCATCATCTCCGGGCGCTTGCGGGGATGCGGCTGGCGAAGCACGCTTAGCTTCTACTGCTTTGCGAATCGACTTTACCGCCGACCGCGTGGGCTTTGTGTCGGTTGCGTTAAGCAGATCTGTCACGGCCTGCGGATCTTCTCGATGAGCAACGGCCAGTTCGTTGGCGAGCGTCACATCAGTGACCTTCCCCGCCGCAACAGCTTCGGCGACCGGCTCGGGCAACGAGTGCATCGCCGCGTGTTGGCTGACCCACGCCTTCGATTTACCAAGAGCGCGCGCCAGTTCTGCCTGGCTCATGCCTAGCGCAACCTTGTGGGCGATGAAGTCAGCGATCTCGCGTGCAGTATGGTTCTCGCGCTGGACGTTCTCAACGACTTGGTCGATGTCATCGAAATCGCGATCCTCGAATGCCGGAACCTGCCGCATGCCGAACACCTTGGCCGCCCGAAAACGTCGGTGACCATGGTTGATAATGAAATGGCCCGGAATCGTCGGGTGCGGACGAAGCGAGATCGGTGACTTTATCCCTCGCTTCCCCTGAGCCTCCCGCCTGGCGTAGGATGCGGCAAGCTCTTCGATACTCTCCGTGCTAAATCCGGGGTTGTCTTCCCAGCGGCGATTGTCTTTGTCTTCATGGATGATGTCCACGTCGTACAGCTTGGGTTCGCCTGCGTTGCTTTCCGGTCCGTCCAGCAATGCCGCCAGGTCGCCCAAGCCGGCCAGGTCCAGGCCGCCAGCATCGCCTTGTTTAGCAGCTAAACTCATTTCGCAACTCCCATCGCTTGGAGGACGTGATTGCCGAGCGCGCGCATCTCCGCGCCCGCGGCTCGCGCGGTCGTCTTTTTGCTCTTCCAGACGGGTTCACCCGCCGCCAGTGCCTCTGCAACGCTAGTGCGCAGGCCCACCACCACGGGGGCCAGAAGCTTGCCGTGTGCGGCTTTCACCTCGGCTAGATGTTTGACCTGGCGCGGATTACGTCGGTCAACCCGGTTCGGCACGATGCCAAGAAAATGCAGCTTGGGGTTGTGCTGCTTGGCACCGACTATCACGCGCATCATGTCCTTGATGCCCTCGATGCTGTAGTCCTCCATCTCGACCGGACTGATCACGGCATCCGCGGTACGTAGGGCGGTAATGGTGGCGATCCCGATGCTAGCGGGGGTATCGATCACGCAGAGATCGAAGCCTCGCTTTTCAAACTCCCGCAGATTTACCGGGAAATTTCGAAGCGCTCGTTCGATGGGCATGTAGATCACGTTGGCCAAAAGCCGATCTGCGTGCAGCAGGGAAATCGGGCTGGTGGCGTCGGGTATGACTGGTACCTCATCGAGAAACAGTGCGCTCGCCGGCACCTCCAAGCGGTGCAGGCGCATGGTCTTGGAAAGATTCCCTGTGTCCAAATCCACCACGAGCGTCTTAAGCCCCTGCTCGGCGGCGTGAAATGCGATGTGGACGGCATTAGCCGTCTTGCCTACGCCACCCTTATTCTGAGCGACCACGGCAGTTTTCATAGTCATGAATGTTCCCTCGTAGAACAGATACGGGTGTTGATCAGCGGCCAAACGCTGTGAATCACTGTGAAGTTTTGGATTGAGGCTGCGATGGCTCGGGCAAGTCTGGCCAAGCGAGCCAGTAATCGTGCGGACGGAGCATCTGTCGCGATACTCCCGTTATCCGCTCGATCGCGACCCCCTTCCGAGGGCCTACCAGCTTGTAGCCGTAGGCAATCTGTCGAAGGTATTCCCAGCTCGTGCGGTGGGCTGTACATCTCGCCCGGGCTTCGTCCAGCGGAGTTTTTCGGAGCCATTCGATCAAGGGCTCTATGCGGGGGTAATGTTTGGAGGCGCTCATATGTACTAAATAGTACATTCAAACAGTACAGTTGTGTTGTACTTTTTGGTAAAGCGGGCCTTGCTAATGCAGAATCCGCGCCATGGACGCCGCTGCGCAGGAAATGCAGGTCCGCAGAGACCGCTTACGTGCGTGGATTTCCGCGCACTACCCGAACACGCGCGCGTTCTGTCTGGAGCATGGGCTCAACGAGAGTGAGATTTCCCAGCTCCTGCGCACGAAGAGTTTCGGTTCTCGTAGAGCGAGGAACCTAGAGGCTCAAGCGGGCATGCCGCTGCGATATCTGGAAGGCGTTCAGCTGACGGCTGAACTGAGCACTACCGGCCCCTCTACTGCCGTAAAGGCCGCCGCGCCGCAGTGGCCTTTTCGCCACTCGTCGTACGATGACTACCTACAGCTAAGCCCCGAGAAGCGGGCAGAGCTGGATATCCGAGTATCCGAGTTCATCGCGGGCGCGATTCAGAAAAAAAGAACTGCCTAAATCGCATCCGCGAGTTGGGCCGTGCGATGCCGCTCGGACGAGTGGAGCCACCACCCGCACTCATTTACGACTGGTCTGGTCCGTCAAGGACAGCAAAGAGCAAACTCCGCTCAAAGCGTAGATTTGTGTGACCTATTGTATCTTGCATTGCGTAATGTCGCAGTTTCGGCACAAACCGAAATATGTACTAAAAGGTATTGACCGAGTATGTACTAAAGAGTACAGTTAAATCCATACGCTCTTTAACAATACGCAACAGAAGTACCGTCCCGCGCCACCTTTGAGGTTGGCGCACGAAGGGGAGCCAGCCGCGATCATTCGAAGGCCCCGGGGACGAAAACAAGCGGCAAAAGTCTAGGGAGTCGGGTAGAGGCCCGTGAAGCCCGGCCAAATGCAGAACGCATTCGGTTGAAAAAATCTGTTCAGGCGCAGAGCCTGAATGACCCTTTAGATCTCGCATCGACCTGGGAACCGGGCAAAAGCCCATCCCTGACACAACCTGAGACGGGTAGTCCGCGAGCGCCTAAGCAGTATTTGCATGCCCTCCGTGGCGAGTAACGGCGGGGAGAACACTTGGCCGGGAGAACGACCGGCCTGCGCCGTGCAAGTCGGCAGGAATCCGCCAGCGTCGTGGTATCTCGCTGGCGGCATCCGAATCGGCGTTCAGCAATCGACTGGAAGTGTTTAGCAGCTAAACGCTTCCCGGCTGAGCGCCCCGATTCGGATGAGCACTGCTCTCGCATGTCCCATCTCCAGCGGGAACGCCTGGCCGCATGACAATTGGAGTACATCTTGCACAAGAAACAGCCCCCTCATCGAAATTCAAACAGCACGTTAATGGCCTCGTCCGCGATAAAGGTCGCAATAGGACTAGCCTTGAGCGTCGCGGTTCTAGCCACGGTTGGAAAGCTAATTGACGAATGGGCGACCGTTCTGTGGCTGGCATCCCTGGGCGGACGGTTCTGGGGAGCTGTCTCCGTAGGAATAATCTGTGTTGCATTCACCGCATGGGCCGGACTGCGCGGGCTTATCGCCACGCAGATTGCGGGCACGGCGATTTTCATCGTCGCGAACATCGGCCTGTCCGGTTCCTACGACTCGTTCAGCGAACTGAACATCTATCACCAGATCGCTGTGGTCGCTATGCGTGGGACCCTCTTCGTCACGGTGGCTTTCGTCTTCTGCGTGCTGGTGTTGATCGAGGGCGGAGAAGACTGATGGATCGAAAGCTATATGCTGTAGAGGTCACGCTGAGCGGAATGACGCGACCGTACTCGCCCGAGTTTCAAACGGCCGATCAATTCAAAGAGGGTTGGAAGCGCGTACTGTTAATGGCCCATGGCAAGGCGGACGTGAGGTGTACTTGCCCTGGATCGGGCGATCGCCGCTTGTCGATCCACAGCCGTTCTAACTCTGATCGGTTCCACCTTGCCCGCTTTCCCGAGACAGGATCGGAGCACAGCGAAGACTGCGTTTATTTCGGCGTAGATCCGAGCATGTCCGGTCTAGGCTCCTACCGTCGCGGCGTAGTGCAGGAGCTAGATGACGGCGCAGTAAAGATCAAGCTCAAGGTTGGACTGCAGCAGCGTGCGGCTGTCGCGCCTGATGAAAGTGCCAATGCCGGGCCGACCGAGACGAAGGTCGCCACCGCCCGGCCCCGGTCCGGGCAGGCGAGCATGACGTTGCTGGGCCTTCTTCATTTTCTCTGGACGCAAGCCGGCCTGAATACGTGGACTCCGGGCATGGAGGGCAAGCGCAATCTCGGCGTTGTTCACCACCACCTGATGCGCATTGCAACATCGACCTATGCCGGCCGCGTTCGACTGTCACAAAATCTCCTGATTGCCACGCCGTCCAGCTCGGGGCAGCAGGCAGGACACAACAAGGCTAAGAGTTTGGAAGCGATTACCCAGCGCCGCCGTCTGGTCATTGTTGCGCCGCTCGCCCAGCATCAGGAGGGAATGGACGGAAGTGAGAGTCTACCTATCGCTGGGTTTCACGGCATACCGTTCATGACCCTGGAGGACGGCATCTGGGCTGCGCTAGAGCGCCGCTTTGGCCGCGAGCTTGACGCTTGGCGCGCTGGCAACCCGATCATCGCGGTTGCGCAAACAGATCCGCCGAAATCCTCCGCTGGGAACATGCGAGCGCAGGTCGTGGACATCGCACTGATGCAGATAACGCGAGACTGCATCCCGGTCGATTCGGGGTACGAAGTCCTGGTTGCTGAGAAGCTCGTTGCGGAGAAGCGCCGGTTCGAAAAGCCTCTGCGCTTCGATGCAGGCGAAGACGCTGTTTTCCCTGACTTTTGGCTGCGCGACCTGCCTGAGCCGATCCCCCTTGAAGTTTGGGGCATGGCCAACACGGATTACTTGTCGCGCAAAAAGGAGAAGGCTGCCCACTATGACGAAACATACGGTGCCAACGGCTGGTGGTCATGGAATGCCGCAATCGGTGACCCAGTGCCTGAGTTGCCCTCCCAGACCGCCTAGACATTCCCTGCATTCCCTGTACCGAAATGGAGCAAACTGCAATAGCCATCGCGTTGGCCATCGTCACCGTAACGTTCTACTTCGCCGTCATCGTGGGCTCAAAACAAGCCTGGAGGCTGCTCCAGGCTGAGGTGCTCACGATTGCCGCCTTGGTTCTGTATGAACTACTTGCGGGCGGATAAGTAGCCCTCGGGAATGCGCTCAACTTAGAGGTGTTCACTATGCTCAATGCACCTTCCGTGCATACCACGGATGAAAAGGCGCTCACGCTGCATGAAGCCGCTGAGCGCCTCAATGTTTCCTACAGCACAATCTTCAGCTATCGCAAGGAACTTGGATTTCAGCTTAGGGCGCGTGGCGCCTGGCGGATCTGGCCTTCTCGCCTTGCTGCATTCTCGGAAAAGAAGAACAATGTCACCCAGCTATCGCTGCGGGTCTTGGGAGAAGCTCCATGCCCATCCGCAAAGATGAAACCTCAGGTATCTGGCAAGTTGATATCCGCGTCCCAGGCCTCCCGCGAGTTAGATGCTCTTCTGGAACATCGGACAGGCAAGCCGCGCAGGAATATCACGACAAGTTGAAGGCTGATTTGTGGCGCCAAGCCAAGCTCGGTGAGCAACCCGACCGCTTGTTCGAAGAAGCCGCTGTACGCTGCCTTCGACTGTGGGACGGCCTGCGAGACTACGACAGCAAGGTCCGGCACATTGCCTACTGGCGCACGCAGTTTTCTGGACGCGCCATTCGCTCTTTAAAATTTGACGAGATCGCGGACAAGCTGCCCACTCACACGACGCACCGCCATCGCAAGCCCACTCCAGTCAGCGCAGCGACGAAGAATCGTTATCTTGCAACAATGCGCCGAATGCTCAAGCTATGCGAGGAGTGGGATTGGATCGACAAGTGTCCCAAGTTCGCTGAGTTCGTCGAGCCCGACAATCGCGTGCGGTGGGAACCAAAGGACGTCATCGGCCGCTTGATTAGCGCCATGACGCTCGAATGGATGCGCGACGTCAGCCTAGTCGCAGTGGCCACCGGCATGCGCGAGGACGAACTGCTCTCGCTCAAGCCGAGCAACGTTGACATCCCCCGCTCTAATGCCTGGGTCATCGCAGAAGAGGCGAAATCCGGTTACGCACGTTCTGTGCCGCTCAACGCGGACGCTCTCGCAGTCCTGCAGCGCCGGATTCCCAAGGCGAAGAAGTACGTCTTCGAGAGACCGTCTCGGGACGGCGTCGTCCGCAAGATCGGTCAGGTCGATGCTCGCTGTCTTCGTCGCGCTTGCGCCGAAGTTGGCATTGACGACTTTCACTTTCATGACCTGCGGCACACCTGGGCAAGTTGGCATGTACAGGCTGGCACGCCACTCATGGTTCTGAAGGACCTCGGCGGTTGGGAGACACTGGACATGGTGCAGCGATATGCCCACCTCGCCCCGTCCCACCTCGCGCACCATTCGGCAACGGTCGAATTTTGGTCAAAGTCAGAAGACAAAGAAAAAACGCCGCTTGTGAGGGCGGCGTAAGTTCTTGATACTACAAGGCTTTGGTGGTGGGTTGTGCGAGACTCGAACTCGCGACCAACGGATTAAAAGTCCGCTGCTCTACCGACTGAGCTAACAACCCGACCGAAGCCCGAAATTATGGCGGATTTCGAAGGGCTTGTCAAAAAATGACAGCGTGCCATCCTGCCAGCGGAGCCAGGCAAGCAAACGGCCGCTCGCGGCGGCCGTTTGCGGGTGGTGCGGCGTGCTGGATTACCAGGCAGCCACCACCGCGCCCTTGAACTTGGTTTCGATGAACTGCTTCACTGCCGGGCTGTGATAGATGGAGACCAGCTTGGCGAACTCGGGACGGTCCTTGTCCTTTTCACGCACGACCAGCACGTTGGCGTACGGCGAGTCGGGCGATTCCTGGGCGATGGCATCCTTGGTCGGATTCAGTCCGGCTTCCAGCGCGAAGTTGGTGTTCACGGCCGAAGCGTCGGTGTCATCCAGCGAGCGCGGCAGTTGGGCGGCGTCCAGTTCGATGAAGCGCAGCTTCTTGGGATTCTCGACCACGTCGATCGGCGTGGCCTTCAGGCCCGCTTCCGGACGCAGCTTGATCAAGCCATTGGCCTGCAGCAGCAGCAGCGCGCGGCCGCCGTTGGTCGGGTCGTTCGGCAGCGCGATGCGGGCGCCTTCCTTCAGTTCGGACAGCGACTTGATCTTCTTGCTGTAGATGCCGATCGGGAAGATCACGGTCTTGGCGATGCTGACCAGCTTGTAGCCGCGGTCCGCGTTGGCGTTGTCCAGGTAGGGCTGGTGCTGGTAGCTGTTCAGGTCCAGGTCGCCGGCGGCCAGCGCCACGTTCGGCTGCACGTAGTCCGAGAACTCGATGACTTGCAGGTTCAGGCCCTGCTTGGCGGCTTCGGCCTTGACCACATCAAAGATCTGGGCGTGCGGACCGGCGGTGACGCCGACCTTCAGCGGCTTGTCCTGAGCCAGCGCGGGCTGGGCGAATACGGCGGCGCCCAAAGCGAACGCGGCCAGCGACTTCAAAACCTTGATGCTCATGTTGCGATATCCCGATATGACGGAAGTAGGAAAAAACGAAGAAGATCAGCGATGCGACATGCGGCGCACGAAGCGGTCGCCCAGGCTCTGGATGGCTTGAACCAGAACGATCAGCACGATCACGACCGCGGCCATGACGTCGGACTGGAAGCGCTGGTAGCCATAGCGGATCGCCAGGTCGCCCAGCCCGCCGCCGCCGATGGCGCCGGCCATGGCCGAATAACCGATCAGGCTGACCACGGTGACGATGGTGGCGGCGATGAGGCCCGGCAGGGCTTCGGGCAGCAGCACCTTCATGATGATCTGCATCGGCGACGCGCCCATGGCGCGCGCCGCGGTGATGAGGCCCGGATCGACCTCGCGCATGGCGTTTTCCGCGATGCGCGCCATGAAGGGAATGGCGGCCACCGACAAAGGCACGATGGCGGCGGTGGTGCCGATGGACGTCTGCGCCACCAATCGCGTGAACGGGATGATCGCGACCATCAGGATCACAAACGGCACCGAACGGGTCGCGTTGATGATGGCCCCCAGCACGTGGTTCACGGGCTGGTTTTCAAGCATGTTGCCGCGCGCGGTCACCGTCAGCGTGACGCCAAGCGGAATGCCGATGATCACCGCGATGGCGCTGGCCACGCCCACCATCAGCAGGGTGTCAAGCAGCGACGTAATAAGCAGGTCGATCAGTTGCGGACTCATGAGCTATTTCTTCAACGGTAATGTCACGGGCGTTCAAGGCGGCAATCCCGTCCTTGAGCGCGGCGGGCGCGCCTTGGGCCAGCACAAACATCGTGCCCACGGCCACGCCCTGGATGTCTTCGACGCGCGCCTGCACCAGCCCGACGTCCAGGCCGAATTGCCGGGTCAGGTCAGACAGGAAAGCGCCCGATGCGTCGGTGCCGGTCAGCGACAGGCGCAACAGGCGCACGGTCTGGCCGGGTTTGGCGGCGGCCAGCGCCTGGATGCGTTCCTTGACGGCGGCCAGCGTGGCGTCGGTCAGTTCCGAGGCGGTGGCGGCCGACACCATGTTGCGGGTCACTTCATGACGGGGTTGGGCAAAGACCTCGCGGGTGCTGCCGATTTCGACGACCTCGCCCTGCGACAGCACGGCGACGCGATCGCAGACCTCGCGCACGACTTCCATCTGGTGCGTGATCATGACCACGGTCACGCCGGTCTTGCGGTTGATGTCGCGCAGCAGCGCCAGGATGTTGTGCGTGGTTTCGGGGTCTAGCGCCGACGTGGCTTCGTCGCTCAGCAGCACGTCCGGGT
The DNA here is from genome assembly GCF_006715415.1 of Achromobacter sp. SLBN-14. Classification (NCBI taxonomy): domain Bacteria; kingdom Pseudomonadati; phylum Pseudomonadota; class Betaproteobacteria; order Burkholderiales; family Alcaligenaceae; genus Achromobacter; species Achromobacter sp. SLBN-14. The sequence continues at coordinate 1,583,630 of NZ_VFNE01000001.1, forward strand.
TGTTGGCCAGCGCGCGGGCGATGCCGACGCGCTGCTTCTGGCCGCCGCTGATCTGGCTGGGATAACGGTCGCGCAGGTGTTCCAGCCCGACCAGCGCCAGCAGGCGCTCCACGCGCGCCGGAATTTCAGCTTTGGACACGCCCGCGATTTCCAGCGGGAGGGCGACGTTGCCGTACACCGTGCGCCGCGACAGCAGGTTGAATCCCTGGAACACCATGCCGATGCGGCGGCGCTGTTCACGCAGCTGCGCTTCGGTCAGGCCGGTCAGCGCCTGGCCGCCGATGGAGATGTTGCCCTGGTTGGGACGTTCCAGCAGGTTGATGCACTGGACCAGCGTGCTTTTACCGGCCCCGCTGGGACCGATGATGCCAAAGACCTCGCCCTGCTCGATGTGCAGGTTGATGCCTCGCAGCGCCTGGAATTCCCCATGCGGCGTGGCGTAGGTCTTGGATAGGTTCTCGATGTGAATCATGGCAAGCGATTTTGTATCTTTTCTCTTCTAAAGAGAACGACCGTTTTTTCCATTTTTAATAACTACAAGTAATATCAACTGCCGGCCCGGCGCCGCGAGGCTTCTGGAAAGCCGCGCAAACGCCTCGACAATGGCGATCCGGCAAAGACACAAAGGGCAGCCGGGAAGGAAAGCCTTCCTGACTGCCCTTTCTTTTCGGCGGCCGGCTTGCGGCCGACCCGGGTTCAGCGTGCGCGCGAGATGCGGACTTCCGCGCCGCGGCGCTTCACTTCCAGGCCTTCGGACGGCGAGATCCGCAGCCCCTCCAGCCCCTTGATGTAGCTCGAACCCTGCATCTGCATCACGCGGATCTTGTTGCGCATGACGACCGGGTTATGCACCGGCATGCCGAACATCCAGACCTCGTCCAGGATGCGGGCCGAGTTGAACTCGCCCGTATGCTGCGCGGCGGGACCGAGACAGAGCATGTGACCTTCGCGGCCGAACACCGGGAACTGGCCAAGCTCGCAATCGATGGTCCAGGTGGTGCCGCCCTCGTAGCGATGGCCGGTGTTCAGATCCCACCACGCCTCGCCCTTGGGCAGGTACACGCGCACCTGATTGCCCGGTTCGGTGACCGGCGCCACCAGCAGGGCCGGACCCAGCAGGTATTGCAGATCCCATTCGTGGGCGTGCGGATCGTTCGGGAACGACAGCGCCATGGAGCGTTGTACCGGCAGACCGGTGCGGGCCGAGTCCTCGATGGCGCCCAGCACATAGGGCACCAGGCGGTAGCGCCACTGCATCCAGGTCTTGGCGTGGGACAGGGTTTCGTCGCCGAAATCCCAGGGCATCAGCCCTTCCACGCCCTGGAAGGCGAAATTGGCCGAGAACACGCCGGCGGTCAGCCAGCGCAGGTAAAGCTCAGGCGTCATGCCGGTGCGGTCGCGCGCGGCCGAACCAATGTTGTGCACCTGGACGGGCACGCCGCTGGAACCGATCGACAGGGACGTGCGCAGCGTGTGCCGCAGGCCTTCCCAGGTGTTGTCGACCTGGGGGCCCACCTGCCACGGCAGGCGCTGGGCCGCCGGGAAGAGGTCCGCGCTGGGCACGACGCCCTCGGGCGGCACCTTCAATCCGGCCACCGCGTCGAACAGCGCGCGGCGCACCAGCAGGGGATACATCGTGCGCAGGGCCGGGCCGGTCTCGCCGTTGCGGGCGGTCACGCCATCGGGGATGGCGATCTGCGCGTCGCAGGCGGGCGCATCCAGACCGTCTTCCACCAATTGGCGGTGGCGCTCGACCCACAGGTTGTAGATGTCGCGATAGGTCAGGTCCAGCAGGCCGTAGGGCTGGCCGGATGTTGCCGCGTTGCCGTCGAACACCTGGGCAGCGCCGTCGTCCTTGGTCAGCAGCCAGCCGCGGTCTTCCAGTTCTTCAAAGAGCGGACTGGTCTTGATGACGCCCGGAAAGCCGGAGGCCGCCACATGCACGTTGTGTTTGTGAAAGAGCGCCAGCATCTGCTTGGCGTCGGGAAAGCGTTGGGCATCCCATTCAAAAACCGTCTTGTCCGCCTGAAAGCCCCACGCGATTGGCTGGGCCAGCGTCACGGCATCCACCGGAATCTGGTTTTCGCGCATGCGCGCCACCAGGGCAACCGTTTGCGTGGGCATTTCGCCCGCGGCCTGCTGCAGCCACGCGCCCATTGCCCACAGGACGGGCTGGCCGGCGCGGCCGGTCAGCGCGGTGTATTGATTCAGGATTTCGGCGGGTTCGCCGGCGAACAGGAACAAGTCCAGCACCGCGTCATCGACGGTCAGCACATAGGCCGAGTCCGCCGGCGCGACGCCCACCGAATGTTCCACGCGGCGCATCGTATTGGCATAGACGCCCCAGCCTCGGGGACTCCAGGCCAGCGGCAGCGCGCGGTGCTCCGGGTCGTCGGAAACCACCGATTCCTCGCGGCGGTTCAGGTCCCCCGGGGTTTCGCCCAGACCGTAGACACGCTCGTCGGCGGCCAACGTGAAACCGGCCGTCCACACGGCGTCATCGGCCTGGTCCAGCGCGTTGTGCCCGAATGCGGGCGTATGCGCGGAAACCTCGGATTCGAAGACGCGGTCTTCGTTGCGGTACAGGGCGATGCGAACAGGATTGGCCTGGATCTCCAGGGCCACGTCGCCCTGGGTGATCCGCCAGCCGTCCCCGCCATCGCGAGGCGCGATGGTCGCTTCGCCCACCGCCTCCTGGCGCGCGAGCAGCATTTCGGCCACGGCGCGCGCACGCGCGCCCGGCTTGTCATCATTGAAGTGGTTCGCCTCGCCGCAGCGCAGGCGAAAAACTCCAGGCGCATGCGCCTCGACTACCAGGTGCAACCCATCGCCCGCGTCGAAATCGATGCGACTGGGGCGGGACGTCAGCAGCTCGGCATTATCGAGCTGGGTAGTATGGGCAAAGTCGAACTTGGGCGGCACAGAGCATCCCCCGGCTTAAGCCAAAAACCATCAAAAGACGCTATTTTGACGGATTTGAGCTTTGAAATAAACTCGATCCCTCTTTTGGACGGTTATTTCATCCAAAAAAGGGGCATAAAGCCCTTGGCCTGCGTCAGGCGCGCAGATGCCGCCGAGTCGCCGAATTGCCGGCCCGAAAGGTCAATTGCGGCCTATTGGCGCCAAATTCCGGCAATTCTTACAATTCTACGCCAGCCGGGCGTGCCGCCCCGGGCGCATTAATTTTTTTTCATCGTGGTGAAACAAGCTGGACCAGATCGGTCTCCAGCGGCAGCGGTTCGCCCATCAGACGCGCGGCGATCAGGTCCCCCATCAGCGCCGACCACGACAATCCGCGCGACGCGTAGCCGGCGGCCAGCCACAGACCCGGTGCGTGGGGCAGCTCGCCGACGGCCGGCAGACGGCCCGGCAGGACGGCGCGCCATCCGGCCCAGCCGGGCAGATCGCCCGGAACCAGCGCGTCGAATGCCGGGAAGTGGCCGGCAAGAAGCCCCGCCGCCTTGCCCAATGTGACACGCTGCCCTTCGGCGCCCACCGAGGCCTCGGCGGCGCCATGGACATAGGTGCTGCCGACCACGCAGCCCACGCCAATATCCGGCAGAAGATAGCCTTCGCCGCCGACGATGCACCGCGGGCCGCCGTCCAGGGCCGCCGCGGGGATCAGCGTCACCTCGCCGGCCAGCGCGTGCATCTGAGCGACGCGTGGCAGCGGGTCCAGCAAGCCACTGGCCTGCAGCACCTCGCGCGAACCGGCGGCATTGGCCAGGATCACGGTGTCTGCCCGGGCCAGTTCCGTCCCCGAGGCGTCGAGCACCCGCCACCCCTGCCCTGCGGCCGACACCCGGTCGGCCCGTCCCGCAATCACCGCAGCCCCGGCCGCGGCCAGCAGCGCCTCGATCAGCAGCCCGGGCTGCACCAGCATGCCTTGTGAAAAGAACACGCCGCCCCGCGCCACGGGCAATCCGGCCAATGCGCCAGCCTCTTCCCGCGTCACCTGGCGCACCCAGTCCGCCGGAAATGCCAGCGCTTCCAGGGTGCCCGCCAGCGCCGCCGACCGGCCGGCGTCGCGCTCGACCTGGACGGTGCCGCAGATCCGGGGCGCCGCGCCCCCCGGCAGCCCCTGCCAGCGCGCCAGCGCCCTTTCGCTGCCCGCCCGCGACAGCCGCGCCCGCGCATTGTCGTCGCGCGCCACCACGGGCGTCAGCGCGGCGGCCAAGTGGCCGGCATGGGCCGGCGCGCCCAGCGCGCGCCCCGCGTCCAGCACGGTGACGCGCCACCCGCGCAGCGCCAGCGCGTGGGCGATTCCCGCGCCAGCCAGGCCGGCGCCCACGATCACGGCACGCTGTCCGGACGAGACCGCCGCGGGCTGCGCGGCGGTTCCCGCCTGGCGGACCTGCCCCACCGTCATATGCCATTTGCCCCCGTAACCAGGCGCGCGCCGCACATCAAAGCCGGCCTCGGCCAGATTGCGGCGCAGTTCGCCGGTGCACGCCCAGGTGGCGACCGTGGCGTCTGGCGCCGCCAGATCGGCCAGGGCGCGCAGCAGCGGCGTCGCCCACATCTGCGGATTGCGCTCGGGTGCAAAGCCATCCAGGAAAAATGCGTCCACCCGCGCGCCCAGCCGGGGGGCCAGCGCCTGCGCGTCGCCAAAGCCCAGTGTCAGCGTGACGGCGCCGTTCTCGAATTCCAGCCGGTGCAACCCCGGCAGCAGCGCCGGCCATTGCGCGGCCAGCGCGCGCGCCATGCCGGCCAGCGGCTCGGGCGCATGGCGCGCCAGCAAGGCGGCCATGTCGTCCCGCGAAAAGGGGTGCGCTTCCATCGAGACGACATGCAGCGCCGCCGGCCGTTGCGGGTCGTCGCGCCAGGCCTTCCACAGCGCCAGGAAGTTCAGCCCCAGCCCAAATCCCGTCTCGCAGACGGTGAACGCCGCGCGCCCCCGCCAGCGCGCCGGCAGTCCGTTGCCCCGCAGGAAAACGTGCCCGGCCTGGCCCATCGCCCCGGACGGGGAGTGGTAGACGTCCCCATAAACGGCGCTGACCAGCCTGCCGTCGGCGTCGACATCCCCCGTTGCGGGGACCAGCGGAACATAAGTCACAGACATTCAGCCCAAAGATACAAACATGATGAAGCGCGAATTATCCGGCCACATGGCCGTTCGCGTTGGATGCGCACCACGCGGCGAAAGGATTAGTCCGTTTGCTACAGGTTTGCCGCATTGGTGGGCTTACACTGGACCAATGGATACCTACGATCAGCCCCAATCGCTGGCATCGCCCATCGACCTGTGCGCCGCGATCGACGCGGCCGTCACGGCAGCTCATGCTGGCGCAGCCATCCTGCAATCCTACGCGCACCACCGCGCCGATCTCGTGATCGATCGCAAGGCCCGCAACGACCTCGTGTCCCAGGCGGACCGCGAGGCGGAGGCCGCGATCATCCAGGAATTGAAGGCCCGCACCCCCAAGTTCGGCATCGTCGCCGAGGAAACGGGCGGCAAGGCCCAAGGTGTGGCCACCTGGTACATCGACCCGCTCGACGGCACCACCAACTTCCTGCACGACATCCCGCATTACGCCGTCTCGATCGCCCTGATCGCGCATGCCGGCACCTCGATGTCCGCCAACGAAACGCTGGCCGAAGACACGCCGGTCATCGGCGTGGTCTACGACCCCAGCCGCGAAGAGCTCTTCACGGGCGTGTACGGCGTGGGCGCGTGGCTCAACGGCCGCCGCATCTCGTGCTCGCGCACGCAGACGATCGAAGACGCCGTGCTGGCCACGGGCTTTCCGTTCCGCGATTTTTCGTTCGCCGCGCAATACATGCCGATGCTGCACGACGCCATCAATCGCGCGCGCGGCGTGCGCCGCATGGGCGCGGCCGCGCTGGACCTGGCCTGGACCGCCTGCGGCCGGTACGACGGCTATTGGGAAATGGGCCTGGCGCCCTGGGACGTGGCCGCGGGCACGCTGATCCTGCGCGAGGCGGGCGGCGTGTGCACCGACATGCACAAGCAGGATCCCTGGCCGATCGGCGGGCGCGTCGTGGCGGGCAATCCCGCCATCGAACGCGCGCTGCACGAAATGATTGCGCCTCACCTGAACAAGCAAGGCTGAGGCGCCCGCTAGGCGGACGTCTTCGCGGGCGCTGCGGCCTGCGCGTCAGGCCGCAGTTCGCGGCGCAGGATCTTGCCCACGTTGCTCTTGGGCAGCTCGTCGCGGAATTCAACGAAGCGCGGCCGCTTGTAGCCCGTCAGCTTGTCCTTGCACCATTGCTGCACCTGGGCTTCGGTCAGCGACGGGTCTTTCTTCACGACAAACACCTTGACCGCCTCGCCGGAGTGCTCGTCCGGCACACCGATCGCCGCGCATTCCAGCACGCCCGGATGCTGCGCGACCGCGGCCTCGACCTCGTTCGGGTAGACCTTGAAGCCGGACACCGCGATCATGTCCTTCTTGCGGTCCACGATGCGGGTGTAGCCCTGCTCGTCCATGATGCCGATGTCGCCGGTCCGGAAGAACCCATCGGCCGTCATCGAATTACGCGTCTCGTCGGGCTTGCGCCAGTACCCCAGCATGACCTGCGGCCCGCGAATCCCGACCTCGCCACGTTCTCCGAGCGGCACCTCGTTGCCGGCATCGTCCAGGATCGCGACGTCCGTCGACGGCAGCGGCAGCCCGATGGAGCCGGAATACGCGGTGGCGTTGGTGGGATTGACCGTCGCCACCGGCGACGTCTCGGACAGGCCGTAGCCCTCGATCAGCGGCCGGCCCGTGATCTTCAGCCAGCGCTCGGCCACCTGCTGCTGCACGGCCATCCCGCCGCCCAGCGTCAGCCGCAGGCCCGAGAAGTCCAGGCGCGCAAAGTCCTCGTTGTGCGCCAGCGCGTTGAACAGCGTATTGACGCCGGGAAACACATTCACCGGCGTCTTGCGCCACGCATTGATGAGCGAAGGCTGGTCGCGCGGATTGATGATGAGCACGTTGCGCATGCCCGCGTGCAGGGCATAAAGACCGCACACCGTCATGGCGAACACGTGATAGAGCGGCAGCGCGCTGATGATGGTGAGCTGCTGGTCCGCCATGTCGTGCACGACCGGCTGCGCGACCGCCTCGGTCTGCAGCACGTTGGCCACCAGGTTGCGGTGCGACAGCATGGCGCCCTTGGGCACGCCGGTGGTGCCGCCCGTGTACTGCAGCACCGCCACGTCGTCCATCGAGATGGCCGGCGGATTGAAAGGCAGATGCGCGCCCTCGTGCAGCAGCTTGGGCAGCGCCAGCGCGCCGTCGATACGCCACGGCGGCACGATCTTCTTGATGTAGCGCGCGGCCAGGTTGACCAGCGGCGCCTTCAGGCCGCCAAGCAGATCGCCGGGCCCCGTCACGACGATGTGCTTGAGTTCGCCGCGATCGGCGACCTGCTGCAAGGTATGCGCGAAGTTTTCCAGGATGACGATGACGGACGCGCCGCTGTCCAGCAACTGGCGCTGCAATTCATCGGCGGTGTAGAGCGGATTGACGTTCACCAGCGTCATGCCCGCGCGCAGCGATCCCAGCATGCACACCAGATAGGCCGGCACGTTGGGCATCATCAGCGCGACCCGCGCGCCCTTTTCAAGGTTCAGCCCTTGCAGCCAGGCCGCGAACGCGCGCGCGTGCCCGTCCAGCTGCGCATAGGTGATGTCGCTGCCCATCGCCGTGCAGGCGATGCGCGTCGCGTACCGCTTGCAGGCCCGGTCCAGCAAGTCGGTCAGCGAGGAATATTCCTCGGTGGAGATCTCCGCAGGAACGCCTTGGGGATACTGAGCAAGCCACGGACGCGTCATGGTATTTGTCTCCATTAAATTGATTTTTGAATGATGATACCCTTTGTCCGTTCCCCCTATTTCCCCCGAGTTCGCTCATGAAACTCCTTGAACCCATCGTTGCCTGGCACCAGGATATTTCCAAGATCCGACGCGACATCCACGCGCATCCCGAACTGGCCTTCGAAGAGTTCCGCACCGCCGATGTGGTGGCGGCCAAGCTCGAGGAATGGGGCATCGAAATCCATCGCGGATTGGGCGGCACCGGCGTCGTGGGCATCATCCGCGGCAACCAGCCCGGCGATCGCGCGGTGGGCCTGCGCGCCGACATGGACGCGCTGCCCATGCAGGAAGCCAACACGTTTGCGCACGCCAGCAAGAACGACGGCAAGATGCACGCGTGCGGCCACGACGGCCACACCGCCATGCTGCTGGCCGCGTCGCAATACCTGGCCGAGCACCGCGATTTCGCGGGCACGGTCTATGTGATCTTCCAGCCCGCCGAAGAAGGCGGCGGCGGCGCCAAGCGCATGATCGACGACGGCCTGTTCACGCGCTTCCCGATGGAAGCGGTGTTCGGCATGCACAACTGGCCCGGCATGAAGCCCGGCCAGTTCGGCTTGACGCCCGGCCCCATCATGGCGTCCAGCAACGAATTCTCGATCGTCATCAAGGGCAAGGGCACGCACGCCGGCATGCCCCATCTGGGCATCGACCCGGTCATGGCGGCGGTGCAGATGGCGCAATCGCTGCAGACCATCGTCACGCGCAACCGCAATCCGCTGGACGCGGCCGTGCTCAGCATCACGCAGATCCATGCGGGCAGCGCCGACAACGTGGTGCCCAACCATGCCGAATTGCGCGGCACGGTGCGCACCTTCACGCTGGACGTGCTGGACCTGATCGAACGCCGTATGGAAGAAATCGCGCGCCACACCAGCGCGGCGATGGACTGCGAGGTCGAATTCACCTTCCAGCGCAACTATCCGCCCACCATCAACCACCCCGAGGAAGCGGCGTTCTGCGCCGACGTGCTCCGCGACATCGTCGGCGACGCCAACGTCAACGCGAACGTGCAGCCAACCATGGGCGCCGAGGACTTCGCCTTCATGCTGCAGGAACTGCCGGGCTGCTACGTCTGGATCGGCAACGGCACCGGCGAGCACCGCGACAGCGGCCACGGCCTGGGCCCCTGCATGTTGCACAACGGCAGCTACGACTTCAACGACGATCTGCTGCCGCTGGGCGGCACGTACTGGGTGCAGCTCGCGCTCAAGCGGCTGGCCAAGGCCTGAGACCGGCCTAGCCCTCCTGCCCGCCGACCGCCAGGCACATCGCCAGGAAGCGCTCGGCGGCGCGGGCGGCGGCATCGGCGTGCGGCACCAGGATGCTCAGGGTCCGCGTGAGCGGTTTGGGCAACAGCCGCAGCGCCGCCAGCGCGCCGTCTTCGTGCCGCATCGACATCACCGACACGAAACCCACGCCCAACCCTGCCCGCACGGCCTGCTTCACGCCTTCCACCCCGGCCAGTTCAAGGCCGACAGACGGGGCCAACCCGCCATCGCTGAAGGCCCGTTCCACCAGCCGGCGCACGCCGGAACCCGGTTCACGCATCACCAGCGGCGAGGCCGCCAGATCCCGTAGCGTCACGGCGCCCTTGTGCGCCAGGGCATGATCGGCCCGCACGATTGCCACCACTTCGTCCTGGCGCCACGCATGCACCGCGGTATCGGCAGGCAATCCGGCGGGCACATCCCCTTCTATGAACGCCAGATCCAGCGCGGGCAGGCGCTCGACGATCTCGCGCGTGTTGCCATCGGACAGGTGCAGGCTCACGGCGGGGAAGTCGTGGCGAAAGTCCGCAACCAGACGGGGCAGCAGATAGCTGGCCGGCGTGGTGCTGGCGCCCAGCCGCAGCGCGCCGGTTTCCAGTCCGCGCCACGATTCCCGCACGGCCTGCGCCTGCCGGTACACCTGCCTCAGCTGACGCGCCTGCTCGGCAAGGCGTTCGCCGGCTTCGGTCAGCGCGATGCCGTGGCCGCTGCGGCGGTACAGGGGCTCGCCAAACCACTCCTGCAAGGCGCGCAGCTGGCCCGAAACCGCCGGCTGCGATAAATGCAGCGCCTGGGCGGTGCGGCTGATATTGCCGGTATCGGCGACCGCGGCGAACGTAAGCAATTGATCCGGCGTCATGAGCGACCTGATATCAGATTTTCTGATATTCAATATTTAGATTGAAGATTTTTCAAATAATACGGCCGGATCTAATATTTCGTCTAGTTATGTAGTTATGCCCAAAGGGCCAGTAATGAATACCTCCACCACCACCGCCGTTCCGCTTCCCTCCACCCCTGCTGCCGCCCCGGCTGCGCCCGCTGCCGCGGCCACGCCCTGGCGCGACAAGCTCAATGGCGTGTTGTTCGTGGGCTTGATGGCCGGCGCAGTGATGCAACTGGCCGATCTTCCCTTCATCCGCCAACTAGGCTTCTCGCCGCTGGTCGTGGGCATCGTCGTCGGCATGCTGTACGGCAACTTCCTGCGCGGCACCATGCCCGCAGACTGGGGCGTGGGCGTGAACTTCACGGCGCGCCGCCTGCTGCGCATTGCGGTTGCCTTCTACGGCCTGAACATCAGCATCCAGCAGATTGCCGCCGTGGGCATGCCGGGCCTGGCGGTCTCGGTGGCCGTGGTGGTGGGCACGCTGCTGATCGGCACCGTGGTCGGCCAACGGCTGCTGGGCCTGGATCGCGACACGGCCATGCTGACCGCCGCCGGCAGCGCCATCTGCGGCGCGGCCGCGGTGCTGGCCTTCGAACCGACGCTGCGCGCCGCCCCCCACAAGAGCGCGGTGGCCGTGGCGACCGTGGTGCTGTTTGGCACGCTGTCGATGTTCCTCTACCCGGTCTTCTATCACGCGGGCTGGCTGAACTTCGATACCCAGGCGCTCGGCATCTATATTGGCGGCACCGTCCATGAGGTGGCGCAGGTGGTTGGCGCGGCCAGCAACATCGACCCCGCCACGACCGAAGTCGCCACCATCGTCAAGATGACCCGCGTGGCGCTGCTCGTGCCCGTGCTGCTGATCCTGGGCATGTACCTGCGCAGCGCCGCCTCGCACGCGGGCGGCGGCCAGGGCAAAGGTCAAAAGCTGCCCATCCCCTGGTTCGCCGTGGGCTTCCTGGCGCTGGCCATCGTCAATTCCCTGAACATCATTCCCGCCGATATCGTCGCCGCCATCCGCCGGCTCGACGTCTTCGCGCTGACCATGGCCATGACCGCGCTGGGCATCGAAACCCGCTTCGCCCAGATCCGCAAGGCCGGCCCGCGTGTCATGGCCCTGGGCTTCATCCTTTACGTCTGGTTGTTGGTTGGCGGCTACGGGATCGTCAAGCTGGCGACCTGATGACCACGCAAGGCGACGGCGGCGGGCGTCAACGCGCACGCCGCCGTCGCGTTTTTCCTGCATAATCGGCTGGTTCTCTAGCATTGGAGTCGGCCGCATGACCTCCAGCACCAAAACCCCGTTTACGACTCTGCCAGCCCATCGCGACGCGGTGTTGCGCGTCATGCCGATGCCGGCCGACGCGAACATCCACGGGGACGTTTTTGGCGGCTGGATCATGTCCCAGGTAGACATCGCAGGGTCCATCCCTGCCGCCCGCCGTGCCGCCGGCCGCGTGGCCACCGTGGCGGTCAATGCCTTCCAGTTCAAAGAGCCCGTGTTCGTGGGCGACCTGCTCAGCTTCTACGCCGCCATCGTCAAGACCGGCACCACGTCCATCACGGTATCCGTCGAGGTCTACGCGGAACGCCAGCGCCTGGACGCCGAAGTCGTCAAGGTCACCGAGGCCACGCTGACCTACGTCGCCACCGACGAAGCGCGGCGCAGCCGCCCTCTCCCCACACTTTGAGCCGTAACGCATGACGCAGTCCGCCGCCGCGCAGAAACCGCCCGCGACGCCCCGCCGGCTCGACCCGGAAGACGCCCAGACCGCCCTCGCGGAAGTCCAGGAGCGCTTGCGGCGCCAGCACCTCGTCGAAGAACTGGTTCACCGCCAGGAAGAAGGCGACGCCAAGGCGCCCCTGGTCGAAGACCTGGTGCACCGCCAGCACGAAGCCGAGTTGAAAACGCTTGTCGACGGCCTGCACCCCGCCGACATCGCCTTCATCCTCGAATCGCTGCCCAAGGACGAGCGCCAGGCGATCTGGAAGCTGGTCAGCCCTGAGCACGACGCGGACGTCCTGCTCGAAGTCGAAGACTGGGTCCGCGAATCGCTGATCGAGGCGATGGACCGCCAGGACCTCGTCGCCGCGACCGAAAGCATGGACGCGGACGAGCTCGCCGACCTGGCGCCCGACCTGCCGCCCGACGTGGTGGCGGAAGTGCAAAAGGGCCTGACCGAGGAAGAACGCGCGCAGCTTCTGGAAGCCATGGGCTATCCGGAAGACAGCGTCGGCGCCATCATGGATTTCGAGATGGTGCGCGTGCGCGAGGACGTCACGCTCGAGGTCGTGCTGCGCTACCTGCGCCGGCTGCATGAACTGCCCGACCACACCGACCAGATCTTCGTCGTTGACCGCCAGGACAAGCTGCAGGGCATCCTGCCGCTGTCGCGCCTGTTGGTCAGCGAGCCCGAAACCGAAGTGCGGGCAGTCATGAATTCCGATTTCCTGACGCTGAACCCGCTGGATTCCGACGCCGACGCTGCCGGCGCCTTCGAACGTTATGACCTGGTGTCCGCCCCCGTGATGGACGACCAGGGCCGGCTGATCGGCCGCGTCACCATCGCCGACGTGGTGGACGTGATGCGCGAAGACTCGCAAGAGCAGGCGCTGTCGCGCGCCGGTCTGCAGGAAGAAGACATCTTCGCCCCCGTCACCACCGCGCTGCGCAACCGTGCGCCGTGGCTGCTCTTCAATCTCTGTACCGCCGCCACGGCGTCGTTCGTGGCATCGCAGTTCGAAGGCACGGTCAGCCAGATCGTCATCCTGGCCTTCCTGATGTCGATCGTGGCGGGCATCGGCGGTAACTCCGGCAACCAGACCATGACGCTCATCATCCGGGCGCTGGCCATGGGCCGCATCACGGGCCGCAACCTGTGGCAGCTCGTCAAGCGCGAGCTCTTCGTGACACTGCTGGTGGGACTGTGCGGCAGCGTGGTGGCCGCCCTGTTCGCGTGGGTGATCTCGCACTCCGTGTCCATCGCGCTGGTGATGATGGCCGCCATGATCTGCAACATGCTGGTCGGCGCATCGGTCGGCGTGCTGGTGCCCATGGTGCGCGCACGATTCGGCAAGGACCCGGCGATGGGCTCGTCGGTGCTGCTCACCTTCGCCACCGATTCGCTGGGTTTCTTCATTTTCCTGGGCCTGGCCACCATCTTTCTGTTGTAGCGCCCCCGCCACGACACGCCGCCGGATCTGGCGGCAATGCCCCGGAATACGCGGGGCGACAGCCCTATGACAGGGAAGACGACACGCCCTCCGTTACAGTAACGGAACTGTCATCTTTCCCTGGGGCCCGCAATGACCACCAGACTCCGAGCCGCGCTGTTTTGCCTGCTGTTGTCCGTCTTCACCGTTACCGCCCACGCTTGCGAAGACATGCCCTCATGGGCCAAGTCCGCGTGCAACCGCATCGACCAGATCTGGACCGAAGGCGGCAATGACCTGTATGTCAGCGGCTACGCCTGGCACAACCGCGCCAAGTACACCGCCGAAAAGATCGACAGCTTCCGTGAACTGGCCTGGGGCGGCGGCTACGGTCGCAGCATCTACGACGAGGATGGCGATTGGCAGGGACTGTACGCGATGGCGTTTCTGGACTCGCATTCGAAGGTGCAGCCCATTGCCGGCTACGGCTTTCTGAAAATCGGCCAGGTCAGCGACAACTTCCGGCTTGGCGCGGGCTACACGGTGTTCCTCACCGCGCGCCACGACATCATGAGCTACGTGCCCTTTCCCGGCATCCTGCCGCTGGTCAGCGCGGGCTACAAGGACGCCATGCTTTACGCCACGTACATCCCGGGCTCAAGCGGCGCCGGCAATGTGCTGTTCGTGTTTGGCCGCTGGCAATTCTGATCGCGTCAAAACGCCTGGCCCAATTTGCGCACCAGGTCTCCCAGGCGCCAGTCGTCGATGCCGTGCGCGCGCAATGCACGCGCCGTTTCCACCACGTAGTCCAGACAAGGCCCGGCATGCCCGACCGCATTGCGCACGGACGCCAGCAGGCGGTCGTCGCACAGATCGGCTGCGTACTCGCGGCAGGCGCGGTTCAACAGGAACACCAGTCCGCGCACGGGCGCATCGTCCGTGTGGCAGGTCAGCCAGCGCGGGCTGTAGGCACCCGTGACCATCTCGCGCCGCCATAAGGCCTGAAAGACTTGCGGCACGTCGCTGGCCGCGATCTGAAACGCGACGCCCCGGCAACAGCCGCCACGGTCCAGGCCGAACACCAGCCCCGGATTGTCCGGCGATCCGCGGTGGTCATGCGACCACAGGCAGAGCGAGCGGTGATAGCCCCGCACCGTAGCCAGGCGCCGTTCGCGCCAGGCAAAGCCGGGGTGCCATATCAGGGAACCGTAGGCAAACACCCACAGGTCGTCGACGCCGTTCCAGCCGGCCAGCAGGTCATCCACCGATGCTGCTTGCCGCGTTTTCTGCAATCCGGCGCAGCCGGCGGGCACTGCCAACGACATAGGGTCCTCTGATATCCCAAATCACTCCAAGACTGGAGTGAGCGATATCCTACGCCGCCCCTCACGCAAAAGCATTGCCAGATTGGGCCCGCGCAACACGCAGAAAGAAATTTGCATCCGCGGCGGCGCGGGCGGCAGAAAAAAATTTGCGCGCCGCGCGCCTACACGGCGTTCAGGGGCAATTCCGTGGTGCTTTTGATGACTTCCATCGAGAAGCTGGCGCTGACGTCCAGGAGGTCCACGGCCCCGATCAGCCGGCGGTAGAAGCGGTCATAGGCCGCCATGTCCTCGACCACCACCTTCAGCAGATAGTCGACATCGCCCGCCATGCGGTGAAATTCCACGACGTTGGGCAACGCCATCACCGCGTTGATCAGGCTTTGCGTCCACTTCTCGTTGTGCTGGCTGGTGCGGATGGACACGAACACCGTCAGGTTCAAACCCAGCGCGCGCGGGTCCAGCAGGATGGCGTTGCGCGCGATGACGCCGTCATCCTTCAGCTTCTGGATGCGGCGCCAGCACGGCGTCACGGAAAGGTTCACTTGCTCGGCCACTTCGGCGACCGAACAGGTGGCGTCCTTTTGCAGCAGCGCGAGTATCTTGAGGTCCGTCTGATCCATGGATGTTTTCGATGCCATCAGTAGGTCCCGGGGTAACCGCCCCCGTCGATCAGCAGATTCTGCGCCGTCATGTAGCCGGCGTGGGCCGAGCAGACGTAAGCGCACAGCGCGCCCAGTTCCTCGGGTTGGCCGTACCGGCCGGCGGGATTGCTGCGCGCCCGCTCGTCCCACAGTTGCTCGAACGTCTTGCCGCCCTGCTCCACCATGCCCTGGATGTGCCGGACCTGCGCATCGGTGGCAAAGGCGCCGGGCAAGAGGTTGTTGATCGTGACGTTGTGGCGCACGGTCTGGCGCGCCAGGCCACCCACGAAGCCGATCAGGCCCGAGCGCGCGCCATTGGACAGGCCCAGCTCGGCGTGCGGCGCCTTTACGCTACGCGACACGATATTGACGATCCGGCCAAAGCGCCGCTCGACCATGCCGTCCACCACGCGGCGGATCATGTCGATCGGTCCCAGCATCATGGCGTCCAGCGCGGCAATCCAGTCGTCGTGCGACCAGTCCCGGAAGTCGCCCGGCAGCGGGCCGTCGGCGTTGTTGATCAGGATGTCCGGATGCGGACAGGCGGCCATGGCCGCGTCGCGCCCCTGCGGGAGCGTCAGGTCGGCAGACACCCAACCCACGCCGGTGCCGGTCTCACGCGATATCTCGGCGGCGGCTTCCTCCAGCGTCTTCGGATTGCGCGCCGCGATGGTCACCGCCACGCCCTCGCGCGCAAGCTGCAAGGCGCAGGCGCGCCCCATGCCGCGGCTGCCGCCAAACACCAGTGCCTTTCTGCCGCTGATCCCCAGGTCCATGCCCGCCCCCTCTGCTGTCGTGTTGACGGCGCCGGGCGCCCGCGGCCCGCCGCTCCGAAGCGGTCCAGTATAGGAGCGCGTCCGCCGGCGTGGAATTTTTTTCTAATCCGGCCGGCCAAGAAAAATGGGGCCCCGCGAAGGGCCCCATCGGCAATGCAGCGAACGCGGCTAGCGCATCAGCCCATCCATTGGCTCACGGGCGCCGCGGCGTCCTGCAACGGCTGGGTCACCACGTCGATCAGCGCGGGGCCGTCGTGCTCCATGGCGGCCTTGATCGCGGCGTCCAGCTTGGACGGATCCTCGACCCGCCATGCCTTCACGCCGTAGGCTTCGGCAATGCGGGCATGGTCGGTGCGGTTGAAATCCACGCTGTAGTAGCGCTTGTCGTAACCGGCCTTCTGGCTGGCCTTGATCCAGCCATAAACCGAGTTCGAGAACACCACCATCAAGAGCGGCGCCTTGTGGCGCACGATGGTTTCCAGCTCGCCCACCGTGAAGCCGAAGCTGCCGTCGCCCATCACCGACACGCACTTGGACTGCGGACGGCCGACCCAGGCGCCCAGCGCCGCCGACATCGAAAAGCCCAGCGCGCCGTGAGCGCGGTTGGTGATGAAGTGGCGGCCGGGGCGCGAGACATCGTAGTACGCCGAAAAATACGGGCACGGGGTGCCGGGATCCGCGCACACCACCGCGTCGTCGGGCAGCAGGCGGTTCAGCGACTGCACCACGCGCTCGGGCAGGATCGGCGCATCCAGGCTGGCGGCCAGCGGTTCAAGCTGCGCGCGGCGCGCCGCCTTGGCGCGGCCGGCCAGCACGGCGCCGTCGGCCGCATCGGAGGGCCGGTGCTTGATGCGCGCCTGCACTTCGGCGGACAGCGCCTCGAGCGCCAGCTTGGCGTCGCCCACCAGGCCGACTTCGGTCAGGTAGTTGGCGCCGATCACCATCGGGTCGATGTCGATGTGCAGGATCGGCACATCGCGATTCGGGAAGCGCCAGTGCTCGGTCGAGGTCGACCCCGCGCGGCAGCCCACGAAGAGCACCACGTCGGCGGCAGCGACCACATCACGCGTCGCCATCACGCCGCCGTTCGAGCCCACCACGCCCGCGTTCAGCGGATGGGTGTCGGCCAGGCTGCCCTGCCCGCTCACCGTCACGCAGACCGCGGCCTTCAGGGACTCGGCCAATTCTTGCAGCGCGCCGCTGGCACCGGCGATGACCACGCCGCCACCGCAGATGATGACCGGCGAACGCGCGGCCACCAGCCGCTGCGCCGCGCGGGCCACGTCGGCGGGGTCCGGCGCAAAGCGCATGGCCGGGAAGCTGCCGTGCTCGGGCTGCGCCCAGACATCGGACGCATCGACCTGCTGCTTCATCACGTCATAGGGAAAGCACAGGTGCGCCGAGCCGGGCTTGCCGGTCGTCATGGCGCGGAAGGCCGCGCGCACCATGCCCGGAATCTGGTCCGCGCGATCGATCGTGCGGTTCCACTTGGTCAGCGGGCGGTACAGCGCCTCCTGGTCCAGTTCGGTCAGCGGGTACTTGCCGCGCGAGCCGACAGCCACGTCCGACGTGATGCCCAGCACGGGAATCGACGATTCGTTGGCTTCGACCAGGCCCGGCAGCAGATAGGTCGCGCCGCCGCCGCTGGGGCCTTCGCACACGCCAACCTTGCCCGTCACGCGGGCGTAGGCATCCGCCATGTAGCCGGCGCTGCGCTCATCGCGCGTCAGGATGTGCTGCATGCCGTGATCCAGGCGGTACAGCGCGTCATACAGCGGCAGCGTGGTGTCGCCGCACAGGCCGAAAATGTGTTTGACGCCGTTGTGTTGCAGCATCCGCACCATCGCTTCGGCGCCGTTCATGTGTTCCATGTCATCTCCACGTAATTCAGGAGCCGGCCCGCAGCGGCGGCATTGCCGCCGCGCCGGACCGACGCCGTTCAGTTATCCAGATTGATGTTGCTGCTCTTGATGAAGGCGCTCCAGCGGTCGTATTCCGACTTCACGTACGCATCCAGCGCCGGGCCATCGGAGGCCACGATCTCAAAGCCCGCTTCCGTGATCTTCTTCTTGATCTCGGGATCGGCCAGCACCGCCTGGAAATCAGCCGTC
The DNA here is from genome assembly GCF_006715415.1 of Achromobacter sp. SLBN-14. Taxonomy (NCBI): domain Bacteria; kingdom Pseudomonadati; phylum Pseudomonadota; class Betaproteobacteria; order Burkholderiales; family Alcaligenaceae; genus Achromobacter; species Achromobacter sp. SLBN-14. The sequence goes on from NZ_VFNE01000001.1 coordinate 1,601,618, forward strand.
AGCTTCTTGACGGTGGCCGGCGGCGTGCCCTTGGGCGCGAACATGCCGCTCCACGAATAGGCGACAAAGCCCGGAAAGCCCGATTCGGCCACGGTCGGCACATTGGGCAGTTCGGGCAGGCGCTTCTCGCCGGCAACCGCCAGCGGCTTGATCTTGCCGGCCTGGATCTGGCCGCGCAGCGCCGCAAAGCTCAGCCACGTCATGTTGGCCTGGCCCCCGACCACGGCCTGGATGGCCGGTCCGCCGCCGCCGTACGGCACGTGCAACAACTCGACCTTGGACAACCGCTTGAGTTCTTCCGGCGCCAGGTGGTTCAGCGAACCGACGCCCGTGGAGGCGTAGTTGAACTTGTTGGGCGGCTGCTTGGCGGCCGCCGCCAGGAATTCCTTCAAGTTGTCCCCGGGCACGCTCGGGTTTGCGCCGATCACGAGCGGAAAGCGCACCGTCTGCCCGATGGCGACAAAATCCTTGAACGTGTCATAGGGCAGCTTGGGCTTCACGGCCGGATTGATGCCGTGATTGTCAAAGCTGACCAGCAGCGTGTTGCCGTCCGGCTCGGCCCGCGCCACGAATGCGGTGGCGATCTGGCTGGCTGCGCCCGGACGGTTTTCGACGACCACCGCGCGGCCGCCCATCTGCTGCGACAGGCGCGGCTGCAGGATCCGCGCCAGGATGTCAGTGCTGCCGCCCGGCGGATACGGCACGACGAGTATCAGCGGCCGTTCCTCGGCCATCACCGGCGCGGCGACAAAAGCGCCCCCGGCTGCGGCCAGCGTGCATACCGCCGCCAGCGTCCGCTTGATCGTTTTATTCATCAGTTTTCCCCTGCTGTTGTGGTGTTGGCCGGCACTGCCTTGGCGGGTTCGGCCTGGTCCCGCATGTAAATGGTAGAAAAACCCGTGCGTATGACGTCGGTGATCTGGTCCAGCCGCCGGCCGATGTGCGCACTGATGAGGGCGGGCAACGCGTCGAGGTCGCGCCGCTCCAGCGCATCCACGATCCGCAGGTGCTCGCCCTGCGTGTGGCTGCGGCGGCCCTGCTGCATGTCGATCCAGCGCACGAAATGAATGCGCGCATTGACGCTTTCCAGTGCGCGCACGAATTCCTCGTTGCGCGAGTAGCGCGCCAGCGCCAGATGAAAGGCTTCATCCAGTTCCAGCAGCCTGGCGGCATCGCTGTCTTCGGGTTCGTCGCGCGAACGCTCGACAAAGGCGCGCAGACTGGCCAGTTCCTCGTCGGTGGCGCGTTCGCACGCGGCCCGCACGATGCCGGCTTCCAGCACCGCGCGATATTCGTAAAGGCTGTGGATCTGCTTGGCATCCAGCAACCGCGCGATGAACCCGCGGTTGACCGACCGCGTCAGGAACCCCTCGACCATCAGCTGGTTCAGCACTTCGCGCAGCGGCGTGCGGCTGACGTTCAGGCGGCGCGCCAGTTCAACCTCGTTGATGCGTTCGCCCGGTTTGAATTCGAAACGCACCGCCATCGCCTTGACGGCGCCATACAGTTCGGCCTGTCCGGCCGACGTGCGGGCGGCGCGGGGAGCGGGTCGCGTCGAGGGTTGGGAGAGCGTCATACCGGATCGCGTGGGCAAATTTCCACTCGGGATGAAGTGCATACTAAAGTGCATACACTTTACGCGGCAACCCGGGTTTGCCCCAAGCGCGCAAGACCTGCGCCGTCTCACTGCGCGGACACCAAGGGAACGACAGGCATGAAAAAGCCCGCCGGAAAGCGGCGGGCCGATCGACGGGCAGGCATACGCGGGTAGCTTACAAACCCGTATCCAGCGTGTAATGCGCGCCGTCGCGGTTTTCGAGGGTCAGGGTGGACAAGACCGGCGTCTGCGCCGCATCGTCCTGCTGGACATGAATGCGCAGGTTCGCCAGCGGCACGTCCCAACCGCCGGTGGCGGCTTCGGCCGTCACCCCGGCCACCAGCGCCAGGCGCTCGGCCACGCCTCGGGCGTCCGCCGCGCGCGCGTCGATACGATGCAGGCTGCGGGCCCCGTTGGGATGCGCCATCAATGCCGGCGACCAGACGCACTCGGGCGTCAGGTGACGGCAGAAATACATGCGGATGCCGGGCAAGGGTTGCTCGGCAAAGCGCACGGTATGGAATCGGGCCTGAACTTCCTGGCCGTCCAGCATGGCCGGACGGGTCAGCTCTTGCACGGGGTTGACGGCAAAGCCGGCCTCACGCAACCGCGTATAGGTGGCCTCGGCGTCATAGGTGCGAAACACCAGCGCTTCCAGGCCAAAGGGCGAATCGGCAATTTCCTTGCGCGCGGGCGGCGCGCCGGGCGGCCACCCCAGCAATTCGACGTACGTGCCTTCCAGCACGATCAGGCGGTTGCACGACCCCAGGTTGTGCACGGCCTTGTCGCTGAGGTGAAAGCCCTGCCGTTCGTAATGGGGCGCCAGCGCATCCAGCCGGTCGCGCACCATGACGACGGCGTGGTCGAATTCAGTGCGGCCGACGGAATGCAGCATGAAGGCTAACCCCTTTTATCAGATCAGCTTACCGTGGCACTGCTTGTACTTCTTGCCGCTGCCGCACGGGCACGGATCGTTGCGGCCGACCTTGGGCATGGCGTTGCGCGCGGGCTGAGCGCCCGATTCCTGCGCGTCGGACGCCAGCGCCTCGTCGTAGTCCGAGTGGTGGTACTGCACGTTCTGCACGTGCGGTTGCGCCGCTTCGGCTTCGGCCTGCTCGACCTGCTCGGACGACTGCACGCGCACCGTCATCAGCACCTTGACCACATCGTCGCGCACGCGGTCCAGCATGCCCGAGAATAGTTCGAAGGCTTCGCGCTTGTATTCCTGCTTGGGATTCTTCTGCGCATAGCCGCGCAGGTGAATGCCCTGGCGCAGGTAGTCCAGCGCGGACAGGTGCTCGCGCCAGTGCGTGTCGATCGCCTGCAGCATGATCGAACGCTCGAACTGCGACCACGATTCCTCGCCCACCTGGTCGACCTTGGCCTGGTACGCATCGCGAGCCGCGGCGACCACGCGTTCGCGCAGTTCCTCGTCGTTCAGGTTGGGTTCCTTTTCCAGCATCTCCGTCAGCGGCAGATGCAGGTGCCAGTCGCCTTCCAGCGCATTTTGCAGCGCGGGGATGTCCCACTGTTCTTCCACCGATTCCGGCGGCACGTACGTGTTGAACAGGTCGGTCACCGCGGCGTCGCGCAGGTTGTGCACGGTGGCGCCGACGCTGGCGGCTTCCAGCACGTCGTTGCGCTGCGAGTACAGCACCTTGCGCTGGTCGTTGGCGACGTCGTCGTATTCCAGCAATTGCTTGCGGATGTCGAAGTTGCGGCCTTCCACCTTGCGCTGCGCGGTCTCGATCGAACGCGTGACCATGCCGGCCTCGATGGGCTCGCCCTCGGGCAACTTCAGGCGTTCCATGATGGCGCGCACGCGGTCGCCCGCGAAGATGCGCATCAGCGAATCTTCCAGCGACAGGTAGAAACGGGACGAGCCCGGATCGCCCTGGCGGCCGGCGCGGCCGCGCAACTGGTTGTCGATACGGCGCGATTCATGGCGCTCGGTGCCGATGATGCGCAGGCCGCCTGCCGCCTTGACCTGCTCGTTCAGCGGCTTCCATTCCGCGCGGATCTTTTCAATGCGCGCGGTCTTCTCGGCTTCGGACAGCGATTCGTCGGCGCGGATCAGGTCGACCTGCTTGTCGACGCTGCCGCCCAGCACGATGTCGGTGCCGCGGCCGGCCATGTTGGTGGCGATGGTGATGTGGCCCGGCTTGCCGGCTTCGGCCACGATCTCGGCTTCGCGGGCGTGTTGCTTGGCGTTCAGGACCTCGTGCGGCAGCTTGGCTTTCTTCAGAAGGCCGGACAGCAGCTCGGAGTTCTCGATGCTGGTCGTGCCAACCAGCACGGGCTGACCGCGCTCGTGGCAGTCACGGATGTCTTCGAGGATGGCGTTGTACTTTTCGCCGTCGGTCTTGAAGACCTGGTCGTTCTGGTCCTTGCGGACCATGGGCTTGTTGGTCGGGATGATGACCGTTTCAAGCCCGTAGATTTCCTGGAATTCGTACGCTTCCGTGTCGGCCGTGCCGGTCATGCCGGACAGCTTTTCGTACATGCGGAAGTAGTTCTGGAACGTGATCGACGCCAGCGTCTGGTTCTCGTGCTGGATCTTCACGCCTTCCTTGGCCTCGACGGCCTGGTGCAGGCCATCGGACCAGCGGCGGCCCACCATCAGGCGGCCGGTGAATTCGTCCACGATCACCACTTCGCCGTCCTGCACGACGTACTGCTGGTCGCGGAAGAACAGGGTGTTGGCGCGCAACGCCACCATCAGGTGGTGCATCAGCGCGATGTGACGCGGGTCGTACAGCGATTCGCCTTCGGGCAGGATGCCCAGGCGGGCAAGAATGCCTTCGGCGTGTTCGTGGCCGGCTTCCGACAGGTAGACCTGCTGGCTCTTTTCGTCGACCCAGTAATCGCCTTCGGGTTCCGGCTCCTGCGGCTTGGGCTCGTGCGCCATGCGCTTGAGCAGCGGCGGCACCGCGTTCATGCGGACGTAGAGTTCGGTGTGGTCTTCGGCCTGACCCGAGATGATCAGCGGCGTGCGGGCCTCGTCGATCAGGATCGAGTCCACTTCGTCGACGATCGCGTAGAACAGCGCGCGCTGGCGGCGGTCCTCAACACGGAATTCCATGTTGTCGCGCAGGTAGTCGAAGCCAAATTCGTTATTGGTGCCGTACGTGATGTCGGCGGCGTAGGCAGCCTTCTTTTCTTCGTTCGGCTGCTGCGGCACGACCACGCCCGTGGACATGCCCAGGAAGCGGTACAACCGGCCCATCCATTCGGCGTCGCGGCGGGCCAGGTAGTCGTTCACCGTGACCACGTGCACGCCCTTGCCGGCGATCGCGTTCAGGTAGACGGGCAGCGTCGCCATGAGCGTCTTGCCTTCGCCCGTGCGCATTTCGGCAATCTTGCCGTTGTGCAGGGCGATACCGCCCAGCATCTGCACGTCGAAGTGCCGCATGCCGAAGACCCGCTTGCCCGATTCGCGCACCACGGCGAAAGCTTCGGGGAGCAGATCGTCCAGGGACGTGCCCTGGGCGTGGCGGGAACGGAATTCGTCGGTCTTGGCCGCCAGTTCCGCGTCGGAGAGCGCGGCGATCTTGGGTTCGAGCCCATTGATCTGGGTTACCAGCTTGCGATACTGCTTAAGCAGCCGATCGTTGCGGCTACCTATGAGTTTTTTGAGCAGAGAAACCATGCGTATTGTCGGCCGCACAAGCCATGCCGCACCGCCAAAGCGTGCGTGGCATCACCCGTGACTTGATGTTATTGGTTGAGCGGGAGTCCGCCGGGAAACGATCCAGTTTAACGCACCTGAAGCGTAATAGCCTGGACCTATGACCAGGGTATCACTGTTGGCCGGTTTGACCGGCCAACCCGCCGTGGGTTCACGGCGCGGCGGCTTGCGCGACGGCGGGCGGCGCCGGCTGTTGCTGGGGACCGAGGAACAGGCGCGGATCCAGCGGCTGTCCGGCAAGGCGGACCTCGAAATGCAGATGCGGACCCGTGGAACGGCCGGAGCTTCCCACGCGCGCGACCTGCTGGCCGCGTTCGACCAGATCTCCCTGCTTGACCAGCAGCGAAGACGCATGCGCGTAGCGGGTGATCAGGCCGTCGCCGTGATCGATCTCGACCATGTTGCCAAAGCCGGGCGCCCATTTGGCCTCAAGGACCACGCCCCCCGAGGCGGCCAGGATCGGCGTGCCCGAGGGCGCGGCGAAGTCCAGCCCTTCGTGCATGGCCGACCGGCCCGTCACCGGGTTGCGGCGCCAGCCATACGAGGACGTCAGATAAGGGTAATCGGTGATGGGCATGGCGGTCGGCATGCGCGCCTGATCCGCCGAGCGCTTGGTGAGCGCGGCGTCCAGCAGCTTCAGGTTGTCGGTTTGCTGCGAGAGCCGCGCCTGGATCTCGTCAAGCTGCCGGCCCAGCGCCTCGGCCGACGCCGCGGTGGGCGGCGGATGGTCGGTGAACAGATCGTCCATGACCTGCGTGGCCTCCGGGTGGGCCGGCGCTTCGGGCGCGGCCGACGCAAGCTGCTGGGCCAGTTCCGGGTCGGTGTAGGCCACGCCCGCCACCTTGGCCACGCGCTGGCCCAAGCCGTCGATGCTGACCAGCTTGGCCTGCAGCGCCCCCACCTTCGAAGCCAGCAAGTTCATGTTTTCACGCAGGAAATCGGCGTCGCGTCCGGGCTGTTCGGACAGCGGCCAACCCATCGTGTGCACGGCGGGAAGGATGGGAGTGATGTATCGTTGAAGCGCGGCGCCAAAAATGGCCGCGGTAATCAAGGCGCCCCCCAGAAACAACGCCAGTCGCGCGCCGCCCAGGGTGAAATGCCCGTCCTGCCCTTCGCGGGCGTGCATAATCACGATCTTCAAGGTTTGCTTCCTAAATCTTTTAAAGCCGGCATGAATAGACCCGCTTCATACCGTCAACGTTCCAGTTCCAGCCGGCGCGTAGAAAATACCGCCCTGGGATGGCTGGGTCATGACATGCGGGGCGCCGGCGTGTTGGCGACTGCCCGCAAGCATCTGCAAATTCAGTATGCGGTGGCGGCGGTGTTGCCCGCTCCGCTGGGTGCCGTGTGCCAGGTCGCCAAGCTGGAAAACCTGTGCCTGCACCTGGTGGTGCCCACGGCCGCGCACGCGGCCAAGATGCGTCAATTGGCGCCGCGCATTGCGCGGTCGCTGGCCGATCAAGGCTGGAACCTTAACGAAATTGCCATCAAGGTACAAGCGGGTTTGCCCAAGCCTGGCTCCCGTCAGCCGCGCCCTCCCAAAGAGGCGCAACCCCTGGGCGACAAGGCCCTGGGCGCGTTCGAAACGCTACACGGCAATCTGCGGCCGGGTCCTTTGGCCGACGCCGTCGCCAAGCTCTTGAAGCACCACAAGAGTAGCTGAGCCGACCGGCTTTGTCCGGCAACTGGCAGGGCTGGAAACGTCACGAAACCCACTTTTCAGACCAATGGCCACATGGTCTGCTACCGGTTTGCGACTATCGCGCCAGGGGATGACGGCCAGTGCCGTCCTTAAGCAGGAATCCAAACAGAAACCCGCGCGGAGTCGGGGTCACGCCCCGGGCGCGGGTTCAAGGGCAAGCTGGCGTCAGGCCAGCTTCCATTCGTGGCGAAACGCCTGCGGCGCTTCTGCCTGCGATTCGTACGTGACGATTTCCCAGGCGTCGCGCTGCTCGAGCAGCGCGCGGGCCAGCTGGTTATTCAGGCCGTGGCCCGACTTGCACGCCACATAGCGCGCCACCAGCGGCTTGCCAAGCAGATACAGGTCGCCGATGGCGTCCAGGATCTTGTGCTTGACGAATTCATCGTCGTAACGCAGCCCGTCGCTGTTCAACACGCGGTACTCGTCCATGACGATGGCGTTGTCCAGGCTGCCGCCGCGGGCCAGGCCCATCGACCGCAACGCCTCGACTTCATTCACGAAACCAAAGGTGCGCGCCCGCGCGATCTCACGCACGTACGAGTGCGTGGCGAAGTCGATTTCCGCAAAGTTCGCCGTCGAGTCGATGGCGGGATGGCGGAAGTCGATCGAGAAGGCCAGCGCGTATCCCTCATGGGGTTCGAGGCGCGCCCACTTCTCGTTGCGGCCTTCACCTTCGCGCACTTCTACCGGCTTCAGGACGCGGATGAATTGCTTGGGCGCGTTCTGCTCGACGATGCCCGCCGAGCGCAGCAAATACACAAACGTCGCCGCGCTGCCGTCCATGATGGGGACTTCTTCGGCAGTGAGGTCGACGTGCAGGTTGTCGATGCCCAGGCCGGCCAGCGCCGACATGAGATGTTCCACCGTCGACACGCGGACATTGCCCTGCTGCAGCACGGAAGCCATGCGGGTATCGCCCACGCCCGTGGCTTGCGCGGGCAGGTCGACGACCTGCGGCAGATCCACACGGTGAAAGACGATGCCGGTGTTGGGCTGTGCCGGACGCAGGGTGAGCTCCACCCGCCGTCCTGAGTGGACGCCGACGCCTGTCGTGCGGACGAGATTCTGAATGCTGCGCTGTCGGAACATGAGACTTGGAATTTTGAACCCGGAAGCCGGCAAGATAAGTACGTATTGCCGGCGTAACCGAAGTATTGTAACGCTGTCCGATCCGTGCCGCCATCCAAACTGGGCGCGCAGACCGATGTATACCTCCGTCCCTTATTTATCGTGCAAGGGAAACACGGCCGCTCTGCCTCCGGTTCGCCTGTGGGGACGGGCGAACCGGAGATGAGGGAGTGCAGTTAGAGCCGTTGACCGGCTCTAGGTTCAGTCCGCCTGCTTGCGCAGGAAGGCCGGGATGTCGAAATGATCCATTCCCGAGCTTTCCAGCGCGCGCACCTGGGCCGACGCCTGGCTGCGCGGATTGCGCATGACCGACGGCATGTCCAGATTGCGGTAGTCACCACCTTGACCGGCCGGCATCGTGCCCATGGGCATGTTGTCGGTGCCGGTGCGCAGCACTTCAGCGGTGTTCTGCACCAGTTGCGGACGGGCTTGCGCACGGCCCAGGCCGGTTGCAACCACCGTCACGCGCAGGTTTTCGCCCATGGACTCGTCGTAGGCGGTGCCGAAGATCACGGTCGCGTCGTCCGAAGCGTAGCTGCGGATCGTTTCCATGATTTCGCGCGTTTCGCGCATCTTCAGCGAGCGGCTGGCGGTGATGTTGACCAGCACGCCACGCGCGCCGTTCAGATCCACGCCTTCCAGCAGCGGGCAAGCAATGGCGTGCTCGGCGGCCACACGTGCGCGGTCAGCGCCCGATGCCGACGCCGTGCCCATCATGGCCTGACCCTGCTCGCCCATGATCGTCTTCACGTCTTCGAAGTCGACGTTGACGTTGCCTTCGACGTTGATGATTTCGGCGATACCCGCGCACGCGTTGTGCAGGATGTCGTCGGCCGAACGGAAGCAGTCTTCCTGCGTCGCGTCCTCGTCCATCAGTTCATAGAGGTTCTCGTTGAGCACCACGATGAGCGAATGCACGTGCTTGGCCAGTTCCGAGATACCGTCCTCGGCCATCTTCAGGCGCTTGTTGCCTTCAAAGGAGAAAGGCTTCGTGACCACGCCAACGGTCAGGATGCCCAGTTCCTTCGCCACCTCGGCCACGACCGGACCTGCACCGGTACCGGTGCCGCCGCCCATGCCCGCGGTGATGAAGACCATGTGCGCGCCGTTCAGCGCGGCACGGATTTCCTCACGCGCGGTTTCCGCCGACGCGCGTCCCTGCTCGGGCTTGGCGCCCGCGCCCAGGCCGGTACGGCCCAGACGAATCTGCACCGGCGCATTGGTTGCCGCCAGCGCTTGCGCATCGGTGTTGGCGCAGATGAAATCCACCCCGTGCACACCGCTGCGAATCATGTGCGCGACGGCATTGCCGCCCGCACCGCCCACACCAACGACCTTGATTACGGTCCCTTTGGTGTTGTTCTCAAGCATCTCAAAGTTCATCATGATGACTCCCTCACAAGTCCGAATTTGCAAATCACAAAAATTCCCCGACAACCTATCTTTTGTGAATCGCCTCAAAGCCGACGCCGGCTACATAGGCCCGCCACGGGTTTGAGACGCCTCCTCTTTCTGGCGCTCCCCGCTAGACAGCCGCGGTTCGCACCAAGGAGCAGGCCCCAACCTGCACCCTTTAATTCATGAACCACTCCTTCATGCGCGCAAGCAGACTCTTGAAATTGCCCGTCTGCGCGGCCACCTTGCGGCCACGCACACGCTGCATGCGCGCTTCCTGCAGCAGCCCCATCACCGTCGAGAAGCGCGGATTGCGCATCACGTCGGCAAGGCTGCCTTCGTACTCGGGCACCGCCACGCGAACCGGCTTGAGGAACACGTCCTCGGCCAGTTCGATCATGCCGGGCAGCTGCGCGGATCCGCCGGTCAGGACCACGCCGGAAGCCAGCAGGTCCTCGTAGCCGGAATCGCGCACCACCTGCTGCACCAGGGTGAACAGCTCTTCGACGCGCGGCTCGATCACCGCGCCCAGCGCCTGGCGCTTGACCTGGCGCGGGCCGCGATCGCCCAGGCCCGGCACTTCCACGGACTCGTCCGGGCTGGCCAGCACCTGCTTGGCCACGCCATAGCGCAGCTTGATTTCTTCGGCATCGGGCGTGGGCGTGCGCAGCATCGCCGCAATGTCGTTGGTGATCTGATCGCCGGCGATCGGCAGCACGGCGGTATGGCGGATCGCACCGCCGGTGAAGATGGCGACGTCGGTCGTGCCGCCGCCGATATCGACGAGGACGACGCCCAGTTCCTTTTCGTCCGCCGTCAGGACGGCCAGGCTGGAAGCGAGCGGTTGCAGGATCAGATCCTGCACCTCGAGGCCGCAGCGGCGCACGCACTTGACGATGTTCTGCGCGGCGCTGACCGCGCCGGTCACGATGTGCACGCGCACTTCCAGGCGCAGGCCGCTCATGCCGATGGGCTCGCGGATGTCTTCCTGGCCGTCGACGATGAACTCCTGCGTCAGCACGTGCAGCACCTGCTGGTCGGTCGGGATGTTCACCGCCTTGGCGGTCTCGATGACGCGGGCGACGTCGGTGGCGGTGACTTCCTTGTCCTTGACGGCGACCATGCCGCTGGAATTGAAGCTGCGGATATGGCTGCCGGCGATGCCGGTGTAGACGTCTCGAATCTTGCAATCTGCCATCAGCTCGGCTTCTTCAAGCGCGCGCTGAATGGAATTCACAGTGGTCTCGATGTTGACGACCACGCCCTTACGCATGCCGCGCGATTCGTGCTGGCCCAGGCCTAGCACCTCGAAGCGGCCTTCAGGCAGGATTTCAGCCACCACAGCCACCACCTTGCTGGTGCCGATATCGAGGGCGACGATAAGGTCCTTGATGTCACGGGTCATGGCGTTAGCGTTTCTTGGGAGGTTTCGGTGTGGATTTGGATTTGGTTTCCGACGCGGGCAGCGGGGCCAGCGCCAGGGCGAAACCATTCGGATAGCGCAGGTCGGCCTGCGTGACGGTGCGCCCTTCCAGGCGCCCCGCCACGGTGGGCCACGCCTGCACAAAGCGTTGAATACGAGCCGCGAACGGCAAGGCGCCGGGCAGGCCATGCGGGTCCGGCGCGTCGGCGCCCGGATCGCGGCCCAGGTCCAGCAGCATGCCGTTGGACAACACCACACGCCAGGCATAGCGCGGGCTCAGTTCCAACTGTTCCACATGCATGTCCAGCGGCGCGAACCAGCGCGCCAGCTCGGCGTAGCGCTGCACCACAAGCGCTTCCGTGCCATCCGGCCCGGAGAACTGCGGCAGCACCGTGTCGTCGTCCACCTCGCCCGTGTTGGCCGTGAACGCCTCGCCCCAGGTGTTGATCATCTGGTTTTCGTTCCACAGCGCCAGCGGCTGCTGCTCTTCGATGCGCACACGCAGCACGTTGGGCCAGATCCGCCGCACGGTGGCGTGCCGGACCCACGGCACCGATTCGAAGATCTCGCGCGCGTCGTCCAGGTCCACCGTGAAGAAATTGCCCTTCACGCGCCCGGCGATCGCCGAACGCACCGCGCCCGTCGACACATAGTGCAGATCGGTGTCCGGCATCGATTCCAGCTCGATCGCCGTCAACGTGAAGTACGGACGCTGCGCCACCCACACCACGCCCGCGATGAGCATGGCGGCAACCGCCAGCACGGCTAGCGTGTTGGCGATCAGGTTGGTAGTACGAGCGTCGTTCCACACGGAATATCCAGGTCAAGCGTTGCGGGCGTGGCCGTGCACCTTGCACGAAGCCTCGGACAGGATGGCCACGCACAATTCTGCATAGCTGATCCCCACGGCCTTCGCGGCCATGGGCACCAGGGAGTGGCCGGTCATGCCGGGCGAAGTATTCATTTCAAGCAGCCAGGGTCGGTTGTCGCCGTCGAGGATGAAATCCGCGCGGCCCCAGCCTTCGCAGCCCAGCGCCTGATAGGCCTTTACGGCAATCCGCGCGACTTCTTCAGCCACGTCCGCGGGCAAGGCGGCCGGGCAGAAGTACTGCGTGTCGTCGGAGAAGTACTTGTGTTCGTAGTCGTAGTTGCCGCCGGGCGCGGCGATCTCGATCACCGGCAGCGCGCGCGCGGCCTTGCCGGACCCGACGATCGCCACGGTCAGTTCGCGTCCGGTGATGAACTGTTCGGCCAGGACCTCGCTGTCGTAGCGCGCGGCAGCGGCGTAGGCTTCTTTCATGTCCGAGTAACCGACGACCTTGGTGATGCCCACGGTCGAGCCCTCGTGCGGCGGCTTGATGATCAGCGGCAACTGCAGGCGGTCCGGAACCAGGCGCAGATCGGTATCGGCGTCGAGCACTTCAAAGTCGGGCGTGGGCAGGCCATGCTGCAGCCAGATGCGCTTGGTCATGGTCTTGTCCATGGCCAGCGCCGATGCCATCGGGCCGCTGCCGGTATAGGGGATGCCCAGCAGTTCCAGCGCGCCCTGAAGCGTGCCGTCTTCGCCGTAGCGGCCGTGCAATGCGATGAACACGCGGTCAAAGCCTTCGGCCGCCAGCTCGGCAAGGCTGCGCTCGCCGGTGTCGAACAGGTGCGCGTCCACGCCGGCGCTGCGCAGGGCTTCCTGCACGCCCTTGCCCGACATGAGCGAGACTTCGCGCTCGGCGGACCGGCCGCCGTACAACACACCTACCTTGCCGAATTGCTTGCTCATGCCAGCTCTCCCACCTGGGCGGGGACCTTGCTGATCGAACCCGCCCCCATCACGATGACGACGTCGCCATCGCGCACGAAATCCACGACCGCCTGCGGCAGATCGGCCACATCTTCAACAAACACCGGCTCGACCTTGCCCGCCACGCGCAACGCACGCGACAGGGCGCGTCCGTCGGCCGCGACCAGCGGCGGCTCGCCCGCGGCGTAGACCTCAGTCAGCAACACCGCGTCGGCCGTGCCCAGCACGCGCACGAAATCCTCGAAGCAATCGCGCGTCCGCGTGTAGCGGTGCGGCTGGAAGGCCAGCACGATGCGGCGGTCGGGCCAGGCGCCCCGCGCCGCGGCCAGCGTCGCGGACATCTCGACGGGATGGTGACCATAGTCGTCGATCACCGTGAAGGTGCCGCCCCCGTGGTTGGCGGGCACCGCGAATTCACCCGTCTGCGTGAAGCGGCGTCCCACGCCCTTGAACGAACCCAGCGCCTCGCAGATGGCCGCGTCGGATACGCCCAGCTCGGTCGCCACGGCGATCGCGGCCAGCGCATTGCGCACGTTGTGCAGGCCGGGCAGGTTCAGTTCGACATTCAGCGGCGGCAGCAGCGTGTCGCGATGGGTGCGTTGCACGTTAAAGCGCATGCGCGTGCCGTGGGCCTGCACTTCATAGGCGCGCACCTGGGCGTCCTCGTTCAGCCCGTAGGTCGTGATGGGACGCGACACGAACGGCATGATCTCGCGCACGTTGGCGTCGTCCGAGCACAGCACGGCGCTGCCGTAGAACGGCAGGCGCTGCGTGAATTCGATGAAGGCGCTCTTCAGGCGCGCCACATCGTGGCCGTACGTGTCCATGTGATCGGCATCGATATTGGTCACGATGGCCATCACCGGCAACAGGTTCAGGAACGAGGCGTCCGATTCGTCGGCCTCGACCACGATGTAGTCGCCCTGCCCCAGCCGCGCGTTGGCGCCCGCCGAATTCAGCCGGCCGCCGATCACGAACGTGGGGTCCAGGTCGCCCGCCGCCAGCACGCTGGCGACCAGGCTGGTCGTGGTGGTCTTGCCGTGCGTGCCCGCCACGGCGATGCCGCGCTTCAGGCGCATCAGCTCGGCCAGCATGATGGCGCGCGGCACCACCGGGATGCGCGCGGCGCGCGCTGCGATCACTTCGGGGTTGTCGCCGGCCACCGCGGTGGACGTGACGATGGCGCTGGCGCCCGTGACGTTGCTGGCGGCATGGCCGATCGCGATCTTCACGCCCAGGCCGGCCAGGCGGCGCGTCACCGCCGACTCGTTCAGGTCGGATCCGCTGATGTCGTAGCCCAGGTTCAGCAGCACTTCGGCGATGCCGCTCATGCCCGAACCGCCGATGCCTACAAAATGGATATGTTGAATTCTGTGTTTCATGATGAACGCCCCGCTGCTTGTTCACAGACGTCGGCAATATGGGCGGCCGCGTCGGGACGCGCATGCGCGCGGGCCCGGACGGCGACAGCCTCGAGTTCTTGTCGGGTGCGCTGGCTCAGCCAGTCCGCCAGCCACTCGGGCGTCATGGCGGTCTGCGGCTGCAGCCAGGCGGCCTGCGCGTCGCTCAGGAAGCGCGCGTTGGCGGTCTGGTGGTCATCGATCGCGTGGGGGAACGGCACGAACAGCGCCGCAACGCCGGCAGCCGCCACTTCGGACACCGTCATGGCGCCCGCGCGGCAGATCAGCAGGTCGGCGTCGGCCATGGCGCCCGCCATGTCGTCGATGAAGGCGCGGCAGTCGGCCTGAACACCCGCTTGGGCGTAGGCCTGCTGAAGCGCCGGCAAATGTTGTTCGCCGGCCTGATGGACGATCGTCGGCCGGCGCTCGAGCGGCAGACGCGCAAGCGCCTGCGGCACGGTGGTGTTCAAGGCTTGCGCTCCCAGGCTGCCGCCCACCACCAGCACGCGCAGCGGGCCGGTGCGGCCGGCATAGCGTTCGGCGGGATCGGGCAAGGCGCACAGGTCTGCACGCACCGGGTTGCCCATGGCTTCACCCTTGGGCAGCACGCCGGGAAAACCGCTCAGCACGCGGCGCGACATCTTGGCCAGGCATTTGTTCGCGGTGCCCGCGACGGCATTCTGTTCGTGCACGACCAGCGGCGTGCCGCGCAGCGCAGCGATCACGCCGCCCGGGAACGCCACGTAGCCGCCCATGCCAAGCACCACATCGGGACGCACGTCGGACAGCCGCGACCACGCCTGCGCAAATGCGCGCAGCAACAGGAACGGCAGCTTGAGCAGCGCGGACGCGCCCTTGCCGCGCACGCCCTGGAAACGCAGCGGCACCAGTTCGATGCCGCGCGGCGGCACGAGACGGCCTTCCATCTTTTCGGGATTGCCCAGCCACAGCACGCGCCAGCCGCGTTCGCGCAGCACGTCGGCCACGGCCAGACCGGGCATGATGTGGCCGCCAGTGCCACCGGCCATGATGAGAATGGTGCGCGCGGCGGTCATACCCGTCCTCCGCGCATCATGATTCGATTTTCCACGTCGACCCGGATCAGCATGGCCAGCGCGCACAGGTTCATCACCACGCCCGAGCCACCGTAGCTCATCAGCGGCAGCGTCAGACCCTTGGTGGGCAGCAGGCCCAGGCACACGCCCATGTTGATGAACGATTGCACGCCAAACCACATGGCCACGCCGTGCGCAACCAGCCCGGCAAACGTGCGCTCCATGGCGATGGCCTGCCGGCCGATGTCGAAACCTCGGTAGACGATGATGGCAAACAGCGTGATCACCAGCATCACGCCAGCAAATCCCAGCTCCTCGCCCACCACGGCCATCAGGAAGTCGGTGTGCGCTTCGGGCAGGTAATGCAGCTTCTCGACGCTGGCGCCCAGGCCCACGCCAAGCCATTCACCGCGGCCCAGCGCAATCAGCGAATGCGACAACTGATAGGCACTGCCGTATGCGTTGTCTTCGTTCCAGGGATCCAGGTACGCAAACAGACGCGCACGGCGCCATGGCGACAGCCAGATCAGCATCAGGAACGTGCCCACCAGCACGGCGAGCAGGCTGCTGAAATACTTGCCGTTGATGCCGCCCAGGAAGAGGATGCCAATGGCAATGGCCACGATCACCATGAAAGCGCCCAGGTCGGGCTCGAGCAGCAGCAGCATGCCCACGCCGGCCAGCGCAAACGCCATCGGCAAAAAGCCGCGGGCAAAGGCCTGCATGTGCTCCTGCTTGCGCACGGTGTAATCCGCCGCGTACAGCAAGGCTGCAAGCTTCATCAGTTCGGACGGCTGGAAGTTCAGCGGACCCAGCGGAATCCAGCGGTGCGCGCCGTTGACCTCGCGGCCGATCCCCGGGATCAGCACGGCCACCAGCAGCACCATCGTCACCACGAAAAGCGGCACGGCCAGACGCTGCCAGACGCGGATGGGGATCGACAGCACCACGGCGGCGCCGACCAGCCCCGCGCTCACGAACAGGCCGTGGCGGATCACGAAGTAGTAGCGGCCATAGGACGCATAGCGCGGGCCGTCGGCCAGCGCGATCGACGCCGAATACACCATCAGCAGCCCGAGCAGCAGCAACGTCGAGGCCGCGATCACGAGCGGCATGTCGAAGTTGCGCATGCGGGTACGGCCGGGCCGTACGGCGTTGACGCTGGCGGTGAGGTCGGCGATCAGGCTCATTGCGCGCCCTCGGCGACGCGCGCCATGGAATTCGCCCGGGAAGCGGCGTTGCGGATCATGCCACCTCCCCACGGTCGCGGGCCAGGTCTTCGACCTCTTCCACGAACACCTGCCCGCGATGCGGGTAATTGCGGAACATGTCCAGGCTGGCGCAGGCCGGCGACAGCAGCACCACGTCGCCGGGCTGAGCCAGTTCGGCCGCGCCGCGCACGGCGTCGCGCAGCGTTTCGACGGTGATGCACTTGACGCCGGTCGGCTCCAGCACACGTCCGATCTCGGGGCCATCCAGGCCGATCAGCATCACCGCGCGCGCATGACGCGACACCCCAGGAATCAGCGGCGAGAAATCCTGGCCCTTGCCCTGGCCGCCGGCGATCAGCACCACAGGCTGACCCAGGCCTTCCAGCGCGGCCACGGTGGCGCCCACGTTGGTGCCCTTGCTGTCATTGATGTAATCCACGCCGCCGATCGTGCGCACGAAGGCGGCGCGATGCGGCTCTCCCGCGTAGTCGCGCAACGCGCGCAGCATGGCGCCCCAGCCCAGGTCCAGGCAGCGGGCAAGCTGCAAGGCGGCCAGCGCGTTCAACGCGTTGTGGATGCCGCGGATTCGCAAGGCGTCCACGGGCATCAGGCGGCTCATGCGGCCCTTGGCGCGCACAGGCTCGGGCGCATCCTTCTTGCGCCGCGTGGGCGGCGCCGGTTCGTCGAAATCGTTGGGTTCGCAGGCCGTCAGCCATGCCACGCCCTGCCCCAGTTCCAGGCCCATGTCGCCGACCAGTTCCGGCACATCGCGGCCGAAGCTGCGCACGTGCATGGCGTTCAGCGCGGACACCATCTCCACGGTAAGCGGGTCGTCGCGGTTGACGATGGCCACGCGCGCCATCTTCAACAAGCGCGCCTTGGCCTGGGCGTAAGCCTGCATGCCGCCGTGCCAATCAAGGTGATCCTGGGTCACGTTCAGCACGACAGCCGCATCGGCCATCAGCGTGCGCGTGGTTTCGAGCTGGAAGCTGGACAGTTCCAGCACCCACACCTGCGGCAGCGTGTCCGTGTCCAGTGCGTCCATCAGCGCGGCCAGCGCCGCAGGGCTGATGTTGCCGGCGGCCACCACCGTCAGGCCGCTGGCTTCGATCAGTTGCCGGGTCAGCGCGGTGACGGTGGTCTTGCCGTTGGTGCCCGTCACGGCCAGCAGCCGCGGACGGTATTCGCGGGCCGTGGCCAGATCCGCCAGCGCGCGGGCGAAGAGTTCGATTTCACCGACGACTTCGATGCCGCGGGCCTCGGCCTCGCGCAGCAGGTCGGCGGCCGGCGCCTGGGCAGGCGCCAGGCCGGGGCTCAGCACAACCTGCGACACGCCGTCCAGCAGATCGGTTGCGAACGACTCGTTGCAACCCAGGCGGTATTCCACTTCGTTTTGCGCCAGCGACTCGCGCAGCGCGGCATGACCTCCCGGTTCCGCGCGCGTGTCGGCCACGCGCAGGCGGGCGCCCTGACGGGCACACCAGCGTGCGGCGGCGACACCCGTCTCGCCCAATCCGAGGATCAGAACGAGCGGCGCATCTACGCGGGGGGTTTCCATCATGTTCATCGCAACTTCAGCGTGGAGAGGCCAATCAGCACCAGCATCATGCTGATGATCCAGAAACGCACGACCACCTGGGTTTCCTTCCAGCCGCCCACTTCAAAGTGATGATGCAACGGGGCCATGCGAAAAATGCGTCGACCTGTTCCATAACGTCGCTTCGTGTACTTGAACCAGGTCACCTGGATCATCACCGAAAGGGTCTCGACCACGAACACGCCGCCCATGATGAACAGCACGATCTCCTGGCGCACAATGACTGCAATCGTGCCCAACGCGCCGCCCAGCGCCAGCGCGCCGACGTCGCCCATGAACACTTGCGCCGGATACGCGTTGAACCATAAAAATGCGAGCCCCGCGCCCCCGATCGCCGCGCACAGCACCATCAACTCCGATGCGCCGGGGATGTACGGAAACAGCAAGTACTTCGAATAGTCGACGCGGCCGACCACGTACGCGAAGATGCCCAGCGCGCTGCCGACCATCACGGTCGGCATGATCGCCAGGCCATCCAGGCCATCGGTAAGGTTCACGGCGTTGCTGGTGCCGACGATCACGGCCCACGTCAGCGCCACGAAACCAAGCACGCCCAGCGGATAGCTCACCGTCTTGAAGAACGGCACGATCAGGTCGGCGCGCGTCGGCAGGGACATCGTGAAACCGCTGCCCACCCATGCCTTGAAAAGGGGCCACAGTTCCGTGTTGGCGGGCGCGGACACCGCGAAGGCCAGATACACCGCAGCCACCATGCCGATGGTGGCTTGCCAGAAGAATTTTTGCCGCGCCGGCATCCCTTCGGGATCGCGATAGACCACCTTGCGGTAGTCGTCGCGCCAGCCGATCCAGCCAAACCCGAAGGTCACCAGCAGAACGACCCACACGAAGCGGTTCGTCCAATCCGCCCAAAGCAAGGTGCTGATGGCGATGGAAATCAGGATCAGGACACCGCCCATCGTGGGCGTGCCAGTCTTGACCAGATGGGATTCGGGACCGTAGGTGCGCACGGCCTGGCCGATCTTCATTTCGGTCAGCTTGCGGATCACGCGCGGCCCGGCCACCAGGCCGATCACCAGCGCCGTCGCGCACGCCAGCACGGCGCGCAGGGTGATGTATTCAAACACCCCCAGCGCGCGCACATCGTCAGAAAGCAGACGGGCGATCTCAAGCAGCATGCTGCTCTCCCTGCCCCGAGGCTGCCGAACCTTCATTCAAAGAAAAAGCCGTCACTACCCGCTCCATGCGCATAAAGCGCGATCCTTTTACCAATACGCAGGACGGGCGCAAGCCGCGCAAGGCGGCAACGACTTCGTCTACCGATGCGCAGGCGTGCGCGCCAGGGCCGAATGCGGCGGCGGCCGCCCGGCTGGCTTCGCCTAGCGTGATGAATGCGTCGAGCCCATGCTCGCGCGCGTAATTGCCCACCTCGACGTGCATGGCGGGGCCGTTGTCCCCGACTTCGCCCATGTCGCCCAGCACCAGGACGCGCGTGCCGGCAATGCGCGCAAGTACATCGATGGCTGCGCGAACCGAGTCGGGGTTGGCATTGTAGGTGTCATCGATGAGCAGCGTTCCGTCACTCATTCGCTTGTGCTGCATGCGGCCGGCCACGGGGCTGAATCCGGCCAGCGCCCGCACCGCGGTCTCCAGCGGCGCACCCGCGGCGATCGCGCTGGCGATGGCCGCCAGCGCGTTGCGCAGGTTGTGCAGCCCCGCCACCGGCAGCGTCAGATCGGCAACACCGACCGGCGTCACGACACGGCAGCGCGTGGCGTCCACTTCCGCGATGATCTGCTCGGCATAGACATCCAACCCAGGCTGCAGCCCGAACCGCAGCACGCGGCGCGGCGCGGCCAGCGTGTCCCAGATGGCCGAGTAGGGTTCGTCTCCGGGATACACCGCGATTCCATCCGCCGGCAGCGCGGTGATCGCGGCGCCGTTCTCGCGCGCAACCGCCTCGACGGTGTGCATGAATTCCTGATGTTCGCGCTGCGCATTGGTGACCAGCGCCACGGTCGGCGCGGCAATGGCGGCCAGCTGCGCGATCTCGCCCGGATGGTTCATGCCCAGTTCGAACACGGCGGCGCGATGCTCGGGTCGCAGACGCAGCAACGTCAGCGGCACGCCGATATCGTTGTTCAGATTGCCGGCCGTGGCCAGGCGCCCCGTTTCGCCCTGCCATTCGGCGAGCATCGCGGAGATCATTTCCTTGGTGGTCGTCTTGCCATTGCTGCCGGCCACCGCCACCACGGGCAGCGAAAAACGCGAGCGCCAGGCGGCGCCAATGCGCGTCAGCGCAACGCGCGTATCGCCCACGACCAGCTGCGTCAGCCCGGCATCGGCGACCCGATGCGCAACGAGCGCCGCGCAGGCGCCGCGCGAGGCGGCCTGGTCCAGATAGTCGTGCGCGTCGAAGTTCTCACCAACCAGCGCGACGAAGAGCTCGCCTTCGCCAATGCGGCGCGTGTCCGTGGATACGCCCGGCGTCTGCTGCAACAGCAGCGCCACGCGCGCCCACTCGCGGTCGTCGAACGGCAGCTTTTCACCGCCGATGTCCTGGTAGGTTTCGTGTCCCTTGCCGGCCAGCAGCACCACATCTTCGGGCGAAGCCGCCCAGATCGTCTGCAGGATGGCGCGCGCGCGGTCGACTTCCACGTCGGCTCGCACCGCTTCGGGAATGCCGGCCAGGATTTGCTGAACGATTGCCTCGGGCGACTCGGTGCGCGGATTGTCGCTGGAGACAACGACGTGATCCGCCAGCTCCGCGGCGATCGCGCCCATGACGGGGCGCTTGCCCGGATCGCGCTCGCCGCCGCAACCGAACAGGCACACCAGGCGCCCGGAACGCGCCGTGGCGACGGCGCGCAACGCCAGCAGCGCGCGCGAGAGCGCGTCGGGTGTGTGAGCGTAATCCACCACCACCAGCGGACCGCGGGCCGCATGCGCCGGCAGGCTGACGGCGGGCTCCACGGTCTGCAGACGGCCATCGACCGGATCCGTCGCGGCCAGCTCGCGCGCAATCTGCGCGAACGGCAGGCCCAGCTTGTACAGCACGCCCGCCACCAGCAGCAGGTTCGAAACGTTATGCGCCCCCAGCAGGCGCGTCACGATCTGCGCCTCGCCGTGCGGGGACACCAGCGTGAAGATCTGGCCCTGCGACGTCGCCTGCAGATCGCGGGCACGCATCGCGGCGGGGATTGCGGGATCGTCGCTCAGGCTGTAGCCCATCGGCGACACGCCTTCCGGCAAGGCGGCGAGCATCCGCCGTCCCGCCTCATCGTCAGCATTGATTACTGCCGCAGTCAGACCGGGCCAGCTGAAAAGGCGCGCCTTGGCCGCTTCGTAACGCTCCATCGTGACGTGATAGTCCAGATGGTCGCGCGTCAGATTCGTGAAGGCGGCCAGCGCGATGCGCACGCCGTCCATGCGGCCTTGTTCGATGCCGATCGACGAGGCCTCCATAGCCACGGCTTTCGCGCCGGCGTCGCGCATCGCGGCCAGCGTGCGATGCACCGTCAGCACGTCGGGCGTCGTCAGGCTGCCGCCCAGCGTCTGCCCATCGGGCAGCACGGCGCCCAGCGTGCCGATCGTGCCGCACGCCTTCTCGTTGCGGCTCAGGGCATGCGCAATCCATTGCACCGAAGAGGTCTTGCCGTTGGTGCCCGTCACCGCAACCACCGCCAGCGCGGCCGACGGACGCCCATACCAGGTGTCGCCCAGCTCTCCCAGCAACGCGCGCAGGCCCGTCACGGCAAGCATGGGCGTGCCGGCCGACGCGGCCAGCACGGCATCGGTGGCCGGCGCTTCGAACAGCACCGCGCTGGCGCCCAGCGCCAACGCCTTGTCTATATAGAGACGGCCGTCGCTGGAAAGGCCCGGGCAGGCGACGAACACGTCGCCGGGCTCGATGTCGCGCGAGTCCAGCTTCAGATGCGCGGTCAGCGACACGCGCTCATGCAACCACGCCACGGTCTCGGCAACCGTGGCGGCAGGGGAAGAGTGGAAGCCGTTGGCGCTCATCTGCCTGGCTCCTTGATACCAGCAACAATCGTGGATTCAAACGGTGCGTCTGGCCGCACCCCCATCAACCTCAGGCTCCCCCCCACGATATGGGAGAACACGGGCGCGGCAATGGCGCCGCCGTAATAGCCGCCGATTGTCGGTTCGTCGATGGACACGGCCACCACGATCTTGGGATCCGACACCGGAGCAAAGCCCACGTACGAGCTGCGGTAACGTTGCGTGCTGTACTTACCGTCCACGATCTTGCGCGCGGTGCCGCTCTTGCCGGCCACGCGGTAACCCTGCACCTGCGCGGCTTTCGTGCCGTCGGGGCCCGTGGCCGCCTCAAGCATGGCGCGCACCAGCGCCGTCGTCTTGGGCGAGTAGATCTTCACGCTCGTCGGATCGCTGTCGCGCTTGACCAGAGTCAGCGACACCATGTCGCCGTTGCGGGCAAAAACGGTATAGGCGCGGGCCACCTGCAGCAGCGACACGGACAGGCCGTAGCCATAGGCCATGGTGGCCTTTTCAATCAGGCGCCAGCGCTCCCACGGACGCAGACGGCCCGGCGCGGCGCCGGGAAATCCCACCTGAGGCGCCTGACCGAGGCCCAATTCGGTGAAGCGGTCCCACATTTCGCGGGATTCCAGCTTCTCGGAGATCATCGTCATGCCGATGTTGCTGGACTTGCGCAGCACGCCCGCGACGTCCAGCGTGCCGTTGCGGCTGACGTCGCTGATCGTGCTGCCTTGATACGTGAACCGGCCGTTGCCCGTCTCGAATTGCGTCGACGTGCTGATGCGCCCCAGGTCCAGCGCCAGCGCGGCGGTGAACGGCTTCATGATGGAGCCCGGCTCGAACGTGTCCGTGATCGCCTGGTTGCGCAGGTTGGCGCCGTGGAAGGTTTCGCGGTTGTTCGGATCGAAAGTCGGCACGTTGGCCAGCGCCAGGATCTCGCCCGTATGCACGTCAACGACCACGGCCGTCGCACCCTTTGCGCGGTGCTTGTCCATGGCGTCCTTCAGTTCCTTGAACACCAGGTACTGCAGGCGCGTGTCGATGGACAGGCGCAGGTCGCGGCCGTCCACCGGCAGCGTGACGGCCTGCACGTCTTCGATGACGCGTCCCAGCCGGTCCTTGATGACGCGGCGGCTTCCCGGGCGGCCCGACAACTGCTGATTGAACGTCAGCTCGACGCCTTCCTGGCCCTGATCCTCGACGCTGTTGAAACCCACCACGTGGGCCATCACATCGCCATCCGGGTAGTAGCGGCGCGTTTCGGGCTGCTGGTGCACGCCGGGCATGCCCAGCTGCTTGATCTTGTCGGCCACGTCCATCGAGACCTGGCGCTTCAGGTACACGAAGTTCTTGTCCTCGTCGACGAAGCGGCGGCGCAGGTCGCCGACAGGCGTCTCCAGCAGCTTGGCCAGCGCGTCGACCTGCGCGGGCGTGGCCTGCTTCGCGTCTTCGGGAATGGCCCAGATGGCGCGCGCGGGCACGCTGGATGCCAGCACCGCGCCGTTGCGGTCCATGATCTTGCCGCGCGTGGCGGCCAATGTCAGTGTGCGCTCGTAGCGGCGCTCGCCCTGCTGCTGCAGGAACTCCGTCGACAACCCCTGCAGGAACAGCGCACGGCCGGCCAGCACGGTGAACCCGCCAAACAGCAGGATCAGGACCAGGCGGGCGCGCCACGTGGGCAGCTGCCCGCGCAGCACGGGGTTGTCGAAGAAGGGCACGCGCTTCATTGCGAGCCTCCGGCGGCCGCAGGCACGGGCGCCTGATTCATATAGAGGGTGCGATCCGGCACGATGGGAATCATCTTCAGGCCGTCACGCGCAATGGCGTCGACCCGCGCATTGCGGGCCAGCTCGGCGCGCTCTAGCTGCAGGCGCCGCCAATTGGTTTCCAGGTCGCGCGCATGCGCCTGATCTCGCCCCAACTCCACGAAGAGCTGGCGCGACTGATACCGGCTGGTGACCAGGGAAATGGCCGACAGCATCAGCAAAGCCGCAACGATCAGGTTGACGCGACCCATCAGCGGCGCCCTCCCTTGCCGCCGCGACGGGGCGGCGGGGCGAGGTCGCTGCCGGGCAGCGAGCCGATCTTCACAAATGCAAAGCCGCCCTCGGGGGGCAGCGGCGTTTCGGTGCGCTCGGCCACGCGCAGGATGGCCGACCGGGCACGGGCGTTGGACGAGACTTCATCGTCTTCGGCCACGACCTTGCCAAGGGAACGGACGACAGGCTGGGGCATTTCGCTTTCGCGCAGGGGCAGGCGTGCATGCGCCGCAGCCGGTCGAGCCGCCGCCGCGATGCACTGCTTGACCATGCGGTCTTCAAGCGAATGAAAGCTGATCACCGCCAACCTCCCCCCTGGGGCAAGCAGGTCTAAAGCTGACGCGAGGGTGCGCGCGAGCTCTTCGAGTTCCCGATTGATGTAAATCCGTAAAGCTTGAAAGGTGCGTGTGGCCGGATGTTGCCCCTTTTCGCGCGTGCGGACGGCGCTGGCGACGCACTCGGCAAGCTCGAGCGTGGTGCGCAGCGGCCTTGTTGCGCGGCGAGCAGCAATCGCCTTTGCAACCTGAAAAGCAAACCGTTCTTCGCCATAATCCGCTATGACCTCCCGCATCTCATCCACACTGGCTTGCGCCAGCCAATCCGCCACCGTGGGACCACGAGTGGTGTCCATCCTCATATCGAGCGGGCCGTCTCGCATGAACGAGAAGCCGCGCTCGGCATCGTCGATCTGAGGCGACGAAACGCCCAGATCCAGCATCACGCCATCGACCTTGCCGATGCCGCGCTGCTCCAATTCTTCAGCCATGGTGGCAAAGCCCCCATGCACTACCGTGACTCGCGCATCCTCGGCCGCCAGGGCGTTGGCAACCGCGATGGCCTGCGGGTCCTTGTCAAACACGATCAGCCGGGCTTGCTTGCCCAGCCGGCCAAGCAATTCTCGGCTGTGGCCACCCCGTCCGAACGTGCCGTCGACAAAGACGCCACTTTCGATTCGCGTAGCCACATCCTGCCCACCCTGCGGCTGCGACCGTGCCGCGCCCTTGCCGCCGAAACCGGGCAGCAAAAGCGCGTCCACCGTCGGCGCCAGGAGGACGGGCCGATGTTCGAATTCCATAACTCTTTCAGAACGAAAACTGGTTCAACACGTCCGGCATACCCTTGGCCAAGTCTTCAGCCTCACGGCTGGCCAGGGTAGCGGCGTCCCACAGCTCGAAGTGAGAGCCCAGACCGAGCAGCATCACATCGCGCGTCATACCGGAAGCGTTGCGCAGTTCAGGAGCGATCAGGACCCGGCCGGAGCCGTCCAGTTCCACGTCCTGAGCGTTGCCCAGCAACAGCCGCTGCAGCGCGCGGGCCGTCATGGGAAAAGCCGCGATCTGCTCGCGCTTCTTTTCCCACTCGGGCCGCGGGTACACCAGCAGGCAGCCGTCGGGGTGGCGGGTCAGGGTCAGCCGGCCTTCGGCCTGCGACATGAGCGCGTCACGATGCCGGGTCGGAATCGAGATCCGTCCCTTGGCATCCAGCGTGAGCGCGCTGCTTCCCTGAAACACCACTTTTACCCCACTTAATTGCACAATTTCCTACTATTTCCCACTCTACGGTATGGGCACAGGGGCGGTCAAGCGCGTGGTTGCAATTTTTTCAATCACAACAAGGACTTAGATCAACTTGTAAATACGCAAAAAGAAAAACCTCCCAATAAATCAGGAGGTTGCGACATACTCTAAAAGTCCTACTTCAGAAGTAGCGGCTAATGGGGTCAAGTTACCGTCTGCCGCCCGGTCGATCCTTCCAGTTGGCGAGGCTTCCCGTCGGAGAGGCGACCCTGGAAGTGAAAACAAACTGGCGCGTGGGACGCCAGACGGCCGCGCGGCCTCGTCCAGATCCGCGCGCGCCGGAAGAATTCAATGCAAGACGGGTCTATAGGCCGGATTCTGTACGCCAGGTTGCCCTGGCGGACGATCATTCCTCTGCGCGGATCATTGCTGAGCCGCTGTAGCCATCTACCCGCATGCTCGGACGGAGCCGCCCGTCACGGCCGTGAGGCCGCACGCATGCCTATTTGATGTTGCTCCGGATAGAGGTTGCCGCGTTTCACCCTGCGATGCCGCCGCCCGTTGCCGGTCGGCGCAATACGGAGATGGCCGTATCAGTGCGCGCAAAGCGCGCCCGCGCCGCAGTCTCGTCTCTGTGGTCCTATTCCTCAGCCGTGCCCGAAAGCGCGACCGGACGGCCGTTAGCCGTTACCCTGCCCTGTGGAGTCCGGACCTTCCTCGATGAGCTCGCGCCCACCGCGATCGTCCAACCCGTCTTGCAGCACGTATTCTATTACAGGCGCCAGCTCTGTCCCCCGGGGTGCCCGCCGGCAGCAAGACCGGGGCCTCGTGTTCCTGCGACAATACGCGCTGATCCGCTTAGCTGCCGCAGACACCAACAACCACATGGCCCTCGAAACTCTCATCACCCTGACCGACGTCCAGCTCGCGTATGGGCACCATCCGCTGCTCGACCATGCCGACTTCGCCATCCAGTCCGGCGAACGCATAGGCCTCATCGGCCGCAATGGCGCAGGGAAGTCCTCGCTCCTCAGGCTGCTCGACGGCCGCACGCAGCCAGACGACGGCGCCATCGCCCGCAGCTCCAGCCTGCGCGTGGCCACCGTCGAACAAGAGCCCGAGCTCGACGACAATGCCACGGTGTTCGATGTCGTGTGCAACACGGACGGCGACCACGAAGACTGGCAGCGCCCCTCGCGCGCGCGCGCCGTCATCGAAAAGCTGGGCCTGCCCGCCGATGTGCAGATCGCGGGATTGTCCGGCGGCACCCGCAAGCGCGTCGCCCTCGCCCGCGCCTTGATCGACGAACCGGATCTGCTGCTGCTCGACGAACCCACCAACCATCTGGACTTCGAAGGCATTGCCTGGCTGGAAGACATGCTGCGCGCCTGGAAAGGCGCCGCGGTCATCATCACCCACGACCGCCGGTTCCTGGATGCCGTCACCACCCGCATTGTCGAACTCGACCGCGGCCGTCTCTTGAGCTTTCCCGGCAATTTCTCGCAATGGCAGGAGCGCAAGGCGCAGTGGCTAGAGTCCGAGCGGCTGGAGCAGGCGCGTTTCGACAAACTGCTGGCACAGGAAGAAGTCTGGATCCGCAAGGGCGTGGAAGCGCGCCGCACGCGCAATGAAGGCCGAGTGCGCCGCCTGGAAAGCCTACGCGTGCAGCGCGCCGAACGCCGCGAGCGCGTTGGCAACGTATCGCTGGCGCTGGCCGAAGGCCAACGGTCCGGCAAGCTCGTGGCGGAACTCGAGCACGTCAGCAAGCGGTTCGGCGACAAGATCGTGGTCGACGACTATTCCACAACCCTGCTTCGCGGCGACCGCATTGGCATCATCGGACCCAATGGCGCGGGCAAGACCACTTTGCTCAAACTCATTCTGGGCGAACTGCAACCCGACTCCGGCGCGACCCGCCTGGGCACCAACGTCGCGGTCGCCTACTTCGATCAGATGCGCGCGCAGCTGGACGAAAACGCCTCGCTCGTCGACATCATCAGTCCGGGTAGCGAATGGGTCGAGATTGGCGGGGTGCGCAAGCACGTGATGACCTATCTCGGCGATTTCCTGTTTTCGCCGGCACGCGCCGGCTCGCCCGTGCGCAGCCTGTCGGGCGGCGAACGCGCGCGCCTGTTGCTGGCGCGGCTCTTTGCGCGCCCCGCCAACGTGCTGGTGCTGGACGAGCCCACCAACGACCTGGACATCGAAACGCTGGAACTGCTGGAAGAGCTGCTGCAGGAATATGCCGGCACCGTGCTGCTGGTCAGCCATGACCGCGCCTTCCTCAACAACGTGGTGACTCAGACCATCGCCTACGAAGGCGACGGCCACTGGCGCGACTACGTGGGCGGTTACGACGAGTGGGTTTCACAGCGCCCCTCGCCCGCCACGCCGCAGACCGACGCCGACAAGACTGCCAAGTCCGCCGACGACAATGCCGCTCGCGCGAAAGCCGCGCGCCCCAAGCCTGCGAAGGCGGGCAAGATCAACGCCTGGGACCTGCGCGAACTCGAAGGCCTGCCCGACGCGATCGCCGCGCTCGAGGCCAAGCAGGCGGAACTGGCGGGCAAGCTGGCAGATGGCAGTCTCTATCGCGACGCACCGGACGAGGTCGAGCGCATCAACGGCGAACTGGCCAAACTGGAAGCCGAACTCGAAGAGAAATTTGCACGCTGGGAACTGCTCGAAGCGCGGCGCGACGGCACACTCTGACAGCACTGCTATATATAGATGGGCCGCTCGGCGGCACAAAAAAAGGGGTGAACGGCAAAGCCGCTCACCCCTTTTCACGTCGGCTCCAGCCGCAAGGCCCTCAAACGTGGGCGCGCCACTCCAGCGCTTCGCCGGCGGCAAGCGGGACGAGCGTCGTATTGCCGAACGCCAGTTCCTGAGGCACCTGGTAAGTTTCACGCGACAGCGTCAACGTGCCGTTGTTGCGAGGCAGGCCGTAGAAATCCGGACCATGAAAGCTGGCAAACCCTTCCAGCTTGTCGAGCTTGCCTGCCGCCTCGAACGCGGTGGCATACAGCTCCATTGCATGCAGCGCGGTGTAGCAACCCGCGCAGCCGCAGGCATGTTCCTTCAGACCACGCGCGTGCGGCGCACTATCCGTTCCCAAGAAAAAGCGCGGACTGCCGCTGGTTGCTGCCTCGACCAACGCAAGGCGGTGCGTCTCGCGCTTGAGAATCGGCAGGCAATACCAATGAGGCCGCACACCGCCCTGGAAGATCGCATTGCGGTTGTAAAGCATATGCTGCGGCGTGATCGTCGCGGCAATCGGACCTTCCGCATCGCGCACGTACTCGGCGCCTTCCTTCGTCGTGATGTGCTCGAAGACCACCTTCAATGCCGGAAACGCGCGCCGCAACGGCTTCATCACGCGCTCGACAAAAATGGCCTCGCGGTCGAAGACGTCAATCGACGGATCCGTCACTTCTCCATGCACGAGCAACGGCATCCCACACTTCTGCAAGGCTTCCAGCGCCTTGGTGCACTTGCCCAGCAAATCGGTCACGCCCGCATCCGAGTTGGTCGTGGCGCCCGCGGGATACAGCTTGACCGCATAGACGTGGCCCGATGCATGCGCGCGCACGATCTCTTCGGCCGGCGTGTTGTCAGTCAGGTAAAGCGTCATCAGGGGCGTGAACGAATCCGGGTTGACGCCCGTCTTCGCAAGCGCTTCCAGAATGCGGCCGCGATAGGCCAACGCCTGCTCCGTCGTCGTGACCGGGGGCTTCAGGTTAGGCATGATGATGGCGCGGGCAAACTGGCGCGCCGTATCGGCAACCACCGCTTCAAGCGCCGCGCCGTCGCGCAAATGCAGATGCCAGTCGTCGGGACGGGTGATGGTGAGTTGAGTCGTGCTTTGAGTAGACATGGAAGGCTTCTTAATCTGCCAGCGGCATGCCCCGTTCGGCCAGTGCGCAGAACATCGCGCTGCCCAGGGGAATGACGGCATCGTTGAAATCGAAATGCGGGTTGTGCAGCAAGCAGCCGGAATCGGCCCCGCCCTGGCCAAGGCGGAAATAAGCGCCCGGCTTGGCCTGCAACATGAACGAAAAGTCTTCGGAACCCATTGAGGGTACCAAATCGCGCACCACGTTTTCCTTGCCGATCATCTCGGTTGCAATGTCGGCCACCAAATTGGCGTGCTGAGGGGTGTTCAAAGTCGCGGGATAAATTCGCTCGTACACCACTTCGGCGGTGCCGCCGAACGCACCGGCAATTGCGCTCACCAGCTCCCGCATGCGCGTCTCGACCATTTCCTGGACCGACTTGCGGAATGTCCGCACCGTGCCCACCATCCGCGCCTCGCGCGGAATCACGCTCATCGCGCCGGGGTGGCCGGCTTGCACCGAACCGATCGACAGCACCGCCGAATCCAGCGGGTTCACGTTGCGCGACACGATCGTCTGCAACGCCGTAATGATCTGACCCGCGATCGTCACCGGATCGATCGTCTGATAAGGATGCGCCCCGTGTCCGCCTCGACCTGTGATCAGGATCTCGAAGCGATCGGCAGCCGCCATCATCGGCCCCGGGTTGATGCCGATGGTGCCCGGTTTCAGGCCCGGCCAGTTGTGCAAGGCGTAGATTGCATCGCACGGAAAGGTGTCAAACAGGCCGTCCTCGAGCATGGCGCGTGCCCCGCCGCGCCCTTCTTCCGCCGGTTGAAAGATCAACACGGCCGTGCCATCAAAATTGCGCGTCTGCGCCAGGTACTTGGCCGCGCCGATCAACACCGCCGTATGGCCGTCGTGACCGCAGCCGTGCATGAGTCCCGGCTTGGTCGACTTGTGTCCGAACGTGTTGTCCTCGGTCATGGGCAACGCGTCCATGTCGGCGCGCAATCCGATCATGCGGCCACTGTCGCACCGTTTACCACGGATCACGCCCACCACACCGGTCTTGCCGATTCCGCGGTGCACCTCGATGCCCAACGCTTCCAGCGCGCCGGCAACAATGCCCGACGTGCGGACTTCTTCAAAACCCAATTCCGGATGAGCATGCAAATCGCGCCGAAGCGCCGTCAATTCGTCATGAAAAAGCCGAATCGATTCCAACGGAGAACGTGCGTACATAGGACGTTACAGAATGACGTGATAGAGGGGACGGTCGGTGCATTTTAGTTGCTACAGAGGATAAATGCCTTTGTCTTTACCGGAGAGACACGTTATGCTCCGGCCGCAGGACAATTTTTCCAACAGCCAGAGAAGGAGCGCCGCATTATGGCCACAACCTCCAAACCCGCGACCGCGCGCAAGCCGAACGCTGCATTCATGAAGCCGCTGACCCCCAGCGCCGAATTGGCCGCTGTCATCGGCTCGGAAGCCGTGCCGCGTACCGAGGTCACCAAGAAGATCTGGGAATACATCAAGAAGCACAACCTGCAAGATGCCAGCAACAAGCGCAACATCAACGCCGATGCCAAGCTGCGCCCGATCTTCGGCAAGGATCAGGTCACGATGTTCGAACTGACCAAACTGGTCAACGCACATCTGAAGTAAGCAGGCAAAGGGCGTACGGCGTACGTCCCTGCCTTTGGATTGTCGCGACGCCCTGGCTTCAGGCCGGGCGAGCTCAACGCCACCAAGCAAGCCCCCTCGCAGTGCCTCATCGCCACGTTCGTGGACATTCCCGCTTGATTGAAAAGCCAGTTCGCCTGGTCTGACGTGCCGCTGCATGCCTGCACGCCGCGCTTCCTTAGCCGCGTCACCAACTGCGCTCATGCCGCACGTCGACAGACACACGACAGACACACGAGGCGCCGCTGAACGCGCTACACGGCGCCCTCGCCGACCGCAAGGCCAGGCCGCGCTGGCGCACCGCCAGCCATCGTGTCACGCCGGCGCGCGCAGCTATCCCGCACCGCAGCTTTGACACCGCGTCACATCGAAGCTCGACGCGCCACGGCAACGACACATCAACGACCCCTCAACGACGTATCCTCAGCCTTGCCGCTGATCGCACCGTGAAGGTGGGCAGCTGGTGGGCATCACCCCACACGTTCATGCCATGCAAAAAGGCCGGCATCGCTGCCGGCCTTTCCAGGGGTACTACCAGTACTCACGCGTAAGACGTGGGCGCGCCACCTTCCAGCAACGACAGCCAGCCACGAATCAGGCGATAAAGCACCCACACGATGGTTGCGGCCACGCCAATCCATCCGATGAAGATGAGGGTCGCGATCCCGCTGATGGCCAGCCACAGCAACGCCCACCAGAACGTGCGCAGAAGCCAGTCAAAATGAGCGGCGTACACGGTGCCTGCGGCGTCCGATCGCTTGAGATACATGAGCACCACAGCCGCAATCGTGGCGATGCCCAGAAATCCACTCGTCAGAAAGCCCAAGGCATACAAGCCATAGGCCACGTGGGTCAACGTGCGAAGGTCCAATGTCGTACCGGGCACGGGGGTCTGGGGTTCACTCACGATAACGCTCCAACGAATTGACTCGAACAATCTTACCGCACAAAGCCACCCCACCCACGGCCGTTGTTATTTGTGCACATCCAACATTGGCGCGGCTCGCAGGCCAACTGGAGTGCCAAAGACAAAGCCCCACCGGATACCGGTGGGGCTTTGAGGATAAGAGCTTGACGATGACCTACTTTCACAGACGTCCGTCCACTATCATCGGCGCAAAGGCGTTTCACTGTCCTGTTCGGGATGGGAAGGAGTGGGACCACCTTGCTTTGGTCGTCAAGCGTAACTGCTTGAGCAGCTGACACAACGGTCAACCGTTCGAATCTGGGGTACTGCAGCGCGAACCTGACGCCGACTCGCACTAAAGGGTTCGCAGCTCTCGCCGCAACCCACCTCTTGCCGCAACCGGCAGGGCTCTCACTAAAGACAAAACCCCGCAGGGGATACCTGCGGGGTTTTGAGCAATAAAAGCCTGACGATGACCTACTTTCACAGACGTCCGTCCACTATCATCGGCGCAAAGGCGTTTCACTGTCCTGTTCGGGATGGGAAGGAGTGGGACCACCTTGCTATGGTCGTCAGGCGTAACTGGTTGAGCAGTTGCGGGTTAGGCAACGGCTCCAATCTTGGAAGAAGCGCAACGCGTGGCGATCAGAGCCTGGGGCTCGATGATCAACGCACGGTGGGGTGTAATTGTGTTGGCTGGCTGCTGACGGTGCAGCCAGTATTTTGTATTGAACGACACTTGGAACGCTATATCACCAGGTCATAACCATCAGTGTTATAGGATCAAGCCTCACGGGCAATTAGTATCGGTTAGCTTAACGCATTACTGCGCTTCCACACCCGACCTATCAACGTCCTGGTCTCGAACGACCCTTCAGGGGGATCAAGTCCCCGGGATACCTAATCTTCAGACGAGTTTCCCGCTTAGATGCCTTCAGCGGTTATCTCTTCCGTACTTAGCTACCCGGCAATGCCATTGGCATGACAACCGGTACACCAGAGGTACGTCCACTCCGGTCCTCTCGTACTAGGAGCAGGCTCCGTCAAGTATCCAACGCCCACGGCAGATAGGGACCAAACTGTCTCACGACGTTTTAAACCCAGCTCACGTACCTCTTTAAATGGCGAACAGCCATACCCTTGGGACCGGCTACAGCCCCAGGATGAGATGAGCCGACATCGAGGTGCCAAACACCGCCGTCGATATGAACTCTTGGGCGGTATCAGCCTGTTATCCCCAGAGTACCTTTTATCCGTTGAGCGATGGCCCTTCCATTCAGAACCACCGGATCACTATGTCCTGCTTTCGCACCTGTTCGACTTGTCAGTCTCACAGTCAAGCACGCTTATGCCATTGCACTATCAGCACGATTTCCGACCGTACCTAGCGTACCTTCGAACTCCTCCGTTACACTTTGGGAGGAGACCGCCCCAGTCAAACTGCCCACCATGCACTGTCCCCGATCCGGATAACGGACCAAGGTTAGAACCGCAAACAAACCAGGGTGGTATTTCAAGGATGGCTCCACGTGATCTGGCGACCACGCTTCAAAGCCTCCCACCTATCCTACACAGGCCGGTTCACAGTCCAATGCAAAGCTACAGTAAAGGTTCATGGGGTCTTTCCGTCTAGCCGCGGGTAGATTGCATCATCACAAACACTTCAACTTCGCTGAGTCTCAGGAGGAGACAGTGTGGCCATCGTTACGCCATTCGTGCAGGTCGGAACTTACCCGACAAGGAATTTCGCTACCTTAGGACCGTTATAGTTACGGCCGCCGTTTACCGGGGCTTCGATCAAGAGCTTGCACCCCATCACTTAACCTTCCGGCACCGGGCAGGCGTCACACCCTATACGTCGACTTTCGTCTTTGCAGAGTGCTGTGTTTTTAATAAACAGTCGCAGCCACCGATTCTCTGCGACCCCATCATGCTAAGCGCGCAGGCGCTTCACACTACCGGGGTATACCTTCTCCCGAAGTTACGGTATCAATTTGCCGAGTTCCTTCTCCTGAGTTCTCTCAAGCGCCTTGGAATATTCATCCCGTCCACCTGTGTCGGTTTGCGGTACGGTCTCGTACAGCTGAAGCTTAGAGGCTTTTCTTGGAACCACTTCCGATCACTTCGCAAGCAATGCTCGCTCGTGCCACACCCTTGATTTACGCGCCCGGATTTGCCTAAGCGCCATCTTCGATGCAGCAACAGGGACATCCAACACCCTGATGATTTTCCGCGATCCGTCCCCCCATCGCACTGTACGACGGTGCTGGAATATTAACCAGCTTCCCATCAGCTACGCATCTCTGCCTCGCCTTAGGGGCCGACTCACCCTGCGCCGATGAACGTTGCGCAGGAAACCTTGGACTTACGGCGAGGGGGCTTTTCACCCCCTTTATCGCTACTCATGTCAGCATTCGCACTTCTGATACCTCCAGCAGCCTTTACAAGCCACCTTCGCAGGCTTACAGAACGCTCTCCTACCGCGTGCACTAAAAGTGCACACCCGCAGCTTCGGTTTATCGCTTAGCCCCGTTACATCTTCCGCGCAGGACGACTCGATCAGTGAGCTATTACGCTTTCTTTAAAGGATGGCTGCTTCTAAGCCAACCTCCTGACTGTCTATGCCTTCCCACTTCGTTTCCCACTTAGCGATAATTCGGGACCTTAGCTGGCGGTCTGGGTTGTTTCCCTCTTGAGTCCGGACGTTAGCACCCGGTGCTCTGTCTCCCAAGCTGTACTTGCGGGTATTCGGAGTTTGCCATAGTTTGGTAAGTCGCCATGACCCCCTAGCTATAACAGTGCTCTACCCCCCGCAGTAATACTTGAGGCACTACCTAAATAGTTTTCGGAGAGAACCAGCTATTTCCAGATTTGTTTAGCCTTTCACCCCTATCCACAGCTCATCCCCTAATTTTTCAACATTAGTGGGT
This sequence comes from Achromobacter sp. SLBN-14, assembly GCF_006715415.1. NCBI lineage: Bacteria > Pseudomonadati > Pseudomonadota > Betaproteobacteria > Burkholderiales > Alcaligenaceae > Achromobacter > Achromobacter sp. SLBN-14. The sequence goes on from NZ_VFNE01000001.1 coordinate 1,636,508, forward strand.
TCGGTCCTCCAGCACGTGTTACCGTGCCTTCAACCTGGCCATGGATAGATCATCTGGTTTCGGGTCTACACCCAGCGACTAAATCGCCCTATTCGGACTCGCTTTCGCTACGGCTTCCCTATTCGGTTAACCTTGCCACTGAATGTAAGTCGCTGACCCATTATACAAAAGGTACGCAGTCACCCCACAAGGAGGCTCCTACTGTTTGTATGCATACGGTTTCAGGATCTATTTCACTCCCCTTCCGGGGTTCTTTTCGCCTTTCCCTCACGGTACTGGTTCACTATCGGTCGATCACGAGTATTTAGCCTTGGAGGATGGTCCCCCCATCTTCAAACAGGATTTCACGTGTCCCGCCCTACTTGTCTTACGCTTAGTTCCACACACAGAATTTCGTCTACAGGGCTATCACCTGCTACGGCCGGACTTTCCATTCCGTTCGACTATCCTGCGCGCTAAAACGTAAAGGCTCATCCGATTTCGCTCGCCACTACTTTCGGAATCTCGGTTGATTTCTTTTCCTCGAGCTACTGAGATGTTTCAGTTCACCCGGTTCGCTTCCACTAGCCTATGTATTCAGCTAGGGATACTGCATTGCTGCAGTGGGTTTCCCCATTCGGATATCTGCGGATCAAAGCTTGTTTGCCAGCTCCCCGCAGCTTTTCGCAGGCTACTACGTCCTTCATCGCCTGTGATCGCCAAGGCATCCACCATATGCACTTAGTCGCTTGATCCTATAACGCTGTAGGCTATAGGACCTGAGTATTAGCGTTTGTGCCGTTCATAAGTTTCAAAGCAGTCTGAGGCTTACCACCCCAGTCTTGAGAACTTGGAACAAAAAATAATGCAATCACAACCCGTGCCCATCTTCATCAGCAAAGCCGATTACTTGATGAACACATTTTCGTTGTGCTTCTTCCAGATTGTTAAAGAACAAATATAGCTGTTGGGTAAAACCCAACTCATAACATCGTGACTGACGACACTATGAGTTGGCCTCTACATCGCCACCGGCGATCAATGAGAATCAATGGTGGAGGTGAACGGGATCGAACCGATGACATCCTGCTTGCAAAGCAGGCGCTCTCCCAGCTGAGCTACACCCCCATATTTCGCTTGCCGCGAAATACCTGGTGGGTCTGGTTGGATTCGAACCAACGACCCCCGCCTTATCAAGACGGTGCTCTAACCGACTGAGCTACAGACCCAAAACCTTCTCGGATCAGTAGTCAGGAAGCTGAAGACCTAGGGAAGATTCCCTCGACCCAAGCCTACAACTGATCCCAGCTATATCAAACAACCGATAAGAGTGGACGCTTAACACGAGCACGTAAGCTCTGAAAGGAGGTGATCCAGCCGCACCTTCCGATACGGCTACCTTGTTACGACTTCACCCCAGTCATGAATCCTACCGTGGTAATCGCCCTCCTTGCGGTTAGGCTAACTACTTCTGGTAAAACCCACTCCCATGGTGTGACGGGCGGTGTGTACAAGACCCGGGAACGTATTCACCGCGACATGCTGATCCGCGATTACTAGCGATTCCGACTTCACGCAGTCGAGTTGCAGACTGCGATCCGGACTACGATCGGGTTTCTGGGATTGGCTCCCCCTCGCGGGTTGGCGACCCTCTGTCCCGACCATTGTATGACGTGTGAAGCCCTACCCATAAGGGCCATGAGGACTTGACGTCATCCCCACCTTCCTCCGGTTTGTCACCGGCAGTCTCATTAGAGTGCCCTTTCGTAGCAACTAATGACAAGGGTTGCGCTCGTTGCGGGACTTAACCCAACATCTCACGACACGAGCTGACGACAGCCATGCAGCACCTGTGTTCCGGTTCTCTTGCGAGCACTACCAAATCTCTTCGGCATTCCAGACATGTCAAGGGTAGGTAAGGTTTTTCGCGTTGCATCGAATTAATCCACATCATCCACCGCTTGTGCGGGTCCCCGTCAATTCCTTTGAGTTTTAATCTTGCGACCGTACTCCCCAGGCGGTCAACTTCACGCGTTAGCTGCGCTACCAAGGCCCGAAGGCCCCAACAGCTAGTTGACATCGTTTAGGGCGTGGACTACCAGGGTATCTAATCCTGTTTGCTCCCCACGCTTTCGTGCATGAGCGTCAGTGTTATCCCAGGAGGCTGCCTTCGCCATCGGTGTTCCTCCGCATATCTACGCATTTCACTGCTACACGCGGAATTCCACCTCCCTCTGACACACTCTAGCTCGGTAGTTAAAAATGCAGTTCCAAAGTTAAGCTCTGGGATTTCACATCTTTCTTTCCGAACCGCCTGCGCACGCTTTACGCCCAGTAATTCCGATTAACGCTTGCACCCTACGTATTACCGCGGCTGCTGGCACGTAGTTAGCCGGTGCTTATTCTGCAGGTACCGTCAGTTTCCCGGGGTATTAACCCGGAACGTTTCTTTCCTGCCAAAAGTGCTTTACAACCCGAAGGCCTTCATCGCACACGCGGGATGGCTGGATCAGGGTTTCCCCCATTGTCCAAAATTCCCCACTGCTGCCTCCCGTAGGAGTCTGGGCCGTGTCTCAGTCCCAGTGTGGCTGGTCGTCCTCTCAAACCAGCTACGGATCGTCGCCTTGGTGAGCCGTTACCCCACCAACTAGCTAATCCGATATCGGCCGCTCTAATAGTGCAAGGTCTTACGATCCCCTGCTTTCCCCCGTAGGGCGTATGCGGTATTAGCTACGCTTTCGCGTAGTTATCCCCCGCTACTAGGCACGTTCCGATACATTACTCACCCGTTCGCCACTCGCCACCAGACCGAAGTCCGTGCTGCCGTTCGACTTGCATGTGTAAGGCATCCCGCTAGCGTTCAATCTGAGCCAGGATCAAACTCTTCAGTTTAATCTCTGTATTTGTTTCGTATTCTTGGTCTGAATAAATCCAAACCAGGTCATACGTCGCTACTCAAAGGAAGTGAGGTATGTTCTTAAACTTGACGTCTAAGGTACTTCACTTCTAGTGAGCACTTGATTTCTTGTGCTTGCGATAAGGCCGAAACCTAATCGCTGCACTCGCATCAAGCGCCCACACTTATCGGTTGTTTAATTGTTAAAGAGCGGTACTGCTAAATTCTGTACTACTGGTTTCTGCCCTCAACTTCGGCTAACTTCGCTTTTGCGTCGTCGCTGTCGTTGCAGCAGAGAAACGAGATTATGAAGAAGTTTTTATCGCTTGTCAAGTCAGCTTCGCTTTTTGCTTTACGCAGTTGCGTCGCTTGCTTGCGGCGACCTCTTCAGGTCTCGCCAGGACTTTTGTCCTGCCCTAGCAGCTATCGAAATGTCAGGACAAACCCTGATTTTTCGGTAGCAGCCAAGCCCGTAACTATATCACCATTTTTGCAGCGATTGCAACCGGCTTCTGCCTAATTTGCACTCTGTCCTGCATCGCCGCCGAGCTGGAGAATCTCCTTCGGCTGCATGGAACATAGGTTCTCACTAAAAACAAACCCCCACAGGCTTACCTGTGGGGGTTTGCGCAATAAAAGCCTGACGATGACCTACTTTCACAGACGTCCGTCCACTATCATCGGCGCAAAGGCGTTTCACTGTCCTGTTCGGGATGGGAAGGAGTGGGACCACCTTGCTATGGTCGTCAGGCGTAACTGGTTGAGCAGTTGCGGGTTAGGCAACAGCTCCAATCTTGGAAGAAGCGCAACGCGTGGCGATCAGAGCCTGGGGCTCGATGATCAGCGCACGGTGGGGTGTAATTGTGTTGGCTGGCTGCTGACGGTGCAGCCAGTATTTTGTATTGAACGACACTTGGAACGCTATATCACCAGGTCAATAACCATCAGTGTTATAGGATCAAGCCTCACGGGCAATTAGTATCGGTTAGCTTAACGCATTACTGCGCTTCCACACCCGACCTATCAACGTCCTGGTCTCGAACGACCCTTCAGGGGGATCAAGTCCCCGGGATACCTAATCTTCAGACGAGTTTCCCGCTTAGATGCCTTCAGCGGTTATCTCTTCCGTACTTAGCTACCCGGCAATGCCATTGGCATGACAACCGGTACACCAGAGGTACGTCCACTCCGGTCCTCTCGTACTAGGAGCAGGCTCCGTCAAGTATCCAACGCCCACGGCAGATAGGGACCAAACTGTCTCACGACGTTTTAAACCCAGCTCACGTACCTCTTTAAATGGCGAACAGCCATACCCTTGGGACCGGCTACAGCCCCAGGATGAGATGAGCCGACATCGAGGTGCCAAACACCGCCGTCGATATGAACTCTTGGGCGGTATCAGCCTGTTATCCCCAGAGTACCTTTTATCCGTTGAGCGATGGCCCTTCCATTCAGAACCACCGGATCACTATGTCCTGCTTTCGCACCTGTTCGACTTGTCAGTCTCACAGTCAAGCACGCTTATGCCATTGCACTATCAGCACGATTTCCGACCGTACCTAGCGTACCTTCGAACTCCTCCGTTACACTTTGGGAGGAGACCGCCCCAGTCAAACTGCCCACCATGCACTGTCCCCGATCCGGATAACGGACCAAGGTTAGAACCGCAAACAAACCAGGGTGGTATTTCAAGGATGGCTCCACGTGATCTGGCGACCACGCTTCAAAGCCTCCCACCTATCCTACACAGGCCGGTTCACAGTCCAATGCAAAGCTACAGTAAAGGTTCATGGGGTCTTTCCGTCTAGCCGCGGGTAGATTGCATCATCACAAACACTTCAACTTCGCTGAGTCTCAGGAGGAGACAGTGTGGCCATCGTTACGCCATTCGTGCAGGTCGGAACTTACCCGACAAGGAATTTCGCTACCTTAGGACCGTTATAGTTACGGCCGCCGTTTACCGGGGCTTCGATCAAGAGCTTGCACCCCATCACTTAACCTTCCGGCACCGGGCAGGCGTCACACCCTATACGTCGACTTTCGTCTTTGCAGAGTGCTGTGTTTTTAATAAACAGTCGCAGCCACCGATTCTCTGCGACCCCATCATGCTAAGCGCGCAGGCGCTTCACACTACCGGGGTATACCTTCTCCCGAAGTTACGGTATCAATTTGCCGAGTTCCTTCTCCTGAGTTCTCTCAAGCGCCTTGGAATATTCATCCCGTCCACCTGTGTCGGTTTGCGGTACGGTCTCGTACAGCTGAAGCTTAGAGGCTTTTCTTGGAACCACTTCCGATCACTTCGCAAGCAATGCTCGCTCGTGCCATACCCTTGATTTACGCGCCCGGATTTGCCTAAGCGCCATCTTCGATGCAGCAACAGGGACATCCAACACCCTGATGATTTTCCGCGATCCGTCCCCCCATCGCACTGTACGACGGTGCTGGAATATTAACCAGCTTCCCATCAGCTACGCATCTCTGCCTCGCCTTAGGGGCCGACTCACCCTGCGCCGATGAACGTTGCGCAGGAAACCTTGGACTTACGGCGAGGGGGCTTTTCACCCCCTTTATCGCTACTCATGTCAGCATTCGCACTTCTGATACCTCCAGCAGCCTTTACAAGCCACCTTCGCAGGCTTACAGAACGCTCTCCTACCGCGTGCACTAAAAGTGCACACCCGCAGCTTCGGTTTATCGCTTAGCCCCGTTACATCTTCCGCGCAGGACGACTCGATCAGTGAGCTATTACGCTTTCTTTAAAGGATGGCTGCTTCTAAGCCAACCTCCTGACTGTCTATGCCTTCCCACTTCGTTTCCCACTTAGCGATAATTCGGGACCTTAGCTGGCGGTCTGGGTTGTTTCCCTCTTGAGTCCGGACGTTAGCACCCGGTGCTCTGTCTCCCAAGCTGTACTTGCGGGTATTCGGAGTTTGCCATAGTTTGGTAAGTCGCCATGACCCCCTAGCTATAACAGTGCTCTACCCCCCGCAGTAATACTTGAGGCACTACCTAAATAGTTTTCGGAGAGAACCAGCTATTTCCAGATTTGTTTAGCCTTTCACCCCTATCCACAGCTCATCCCCTAATTTTTCAACATTAGTGGGTTCGGTCCTCCAGCACGTGTTACCGTGCCTTCAACCTGGCCATGGATAGATCATCTGGTTTCGGGTCTACACCCAGCGACTGAATCGCCCTATTCGGACTCGCTTTCGCTACGGCTTCCCTATTCGGTTAACCTTGCCACTGAATGTAAGTCGCTGACCCATTATACAAAAGGTACGCAGTCACCCCACAAGGAGGCTCCTACTGTTTGTATGCATACGGTTTCAGGATCTATTTCACTCCCCTTCCGGGGTTCTTTTCGCCTTTCCCTCACGGTACTGGTTCACTATCGGTCGATCACGAGTATTTAGCCTTGGAGGATGGTCCCCCCATCTTCAAACAGGATTTCACGTGTCCCGCCCTACTTGTCTTACGCTTAGTTCCACACACAGAATTTCGTCTACAGGGCTATCACCTGCTACGGCCGGACTTTCCATTCCGTTCGACTATCCTGCGCGCTAAAACGTAAAGGCTCATCCGATTTCGCTCGCCACTACTTTCGGAATCTCGGTTGATTTCTTTTCCTCGAGCTACTGAGATGTTTCAGTTCACCCGGTTCGCTTCCACTAGCCTATGTATTCAGCTAGGGATACTGCATTGCTGCAGTGGGTTTCCCCATTCGGATATCTGCGGATCAAAGCTTGTTTGCCAGCTCCCCGCAGCTTTTCGCAGGCTACTACGTCCTTCATCGCCTGTGATCGCCAAGGCATCCACCATATGCACTTAGTCGCTTGATCCTATAACGCTGTAGGCTATAGGACCTGAGTATTAGCGTTTGTGCCGTTCATAAGTTTCAAAGCAGTCTGAGGCTTATCACCCCAGTCTTGAGAACTTGGAACAAAAAATAATGCAATCACAACCCGTGCCCATCTTCATCAGCAATGCTGATTACTTGATGAACACATTTTCGTTGTGCTTCTTCCAGATTGTTAAAGAACAAATATAGCTGTTGGGTAAAACCCAACTGATAGCGCTGCAAGCAGCGCTATCAGTTAGTTTCTACGCCAGCTACAACAAACAACCGATAAGAGTGGACGCTTAACACGAGCACGTAAGCTCTGAAAGGAGGTGATCCAGCCGCACCTTCCGATACGGCTACCTTGTTACGACTTCACCCCAGTCATGAATCCTACCGTGGTAATCGCCCTCCTTACGGTTAGGCTAACTACTTCTGGTAAAACCCACTCCCATGGTGTGACGGGCGGTGTGTACAAGACCCGGGAACGTATTCACCGCGACATGCTGATCCGCGATTACTAGCGATTCCGACTTCACGCAGTCGAGTTGCAGACTGCGATCCGGACTACGATCGGGTTTCTGGGATTGGCTCCCCCTCGCGGGTTGGCGACCCTCTGTCCCGACCATTGTATGACGTGTGAAGCCCTACCCATAAGGGCCATGAGGACTTGACGTCATCCCCACCTTCCTCCGGTTTGTCACCGGCAGTCTCATTAGAGTGCCCTTTCGTAGCAACTAATGACAAGGGTTGCGCTCGTTGCGGGACTTAACCCAACATCTCACGACACGAGCTGACGACAGCCATGCAGCACCTGTGTTCCGGTTCTCTTGCGAGCACTACCAAATCTCTTCGGCATTCCAGACATGTCAAGGGTAGGTAAGGTTTTTCGCGTTGCATCGAATTAATCCACATCATCCACCGCTTGTGCGGGTCCCCGTCAATTCCTTTGAGTTTTAATCTTGCGACCGTACTCCCCAGGCGGTCAACTTCACGCGTTAGCTGCGCTACCAAGGCCCGAAGGCCCCAACAGCTAGTTGACATCGTTTAGGGCGTGGACTACCAGGGTATCTAATCCTGTTTGCTCCCCACGCTTTCGTGCATGAGCGTCAGTGTTATCCCAGGAGGCTGCCTTCGCCATCGGTGTTCCTCCGCATATCTACGCATTTCACTGCTACACGCGGAATTCCACCTCCCTCTGACACACTCTAGCTCGGTAGTTAAAAATGCAGTTCCAAAGTTAAGCTCTGGGATTTCACATCTTTCTTTCCGAACCGCCTGCGCACGCTTTACGCCCAGTAATTCCGATTAACGCTTGCACCCTACGTATTACCGCGGCTGCTGGCACGTAGTTAGCCGGTGCTTATTCTGCAGGTACCGTCAGTTTCCCGGGGTATTAACCCGGAACGTTTCTTTCCTGCCAAAAGTGCTTTACAACCCGAAGGCCTTCATCGCACACGCGGGATGGCTGGATCAGGGTTTCCCCCATTGTCCAAAATTCCCCACTGCTGCCTCCCGTAGGAGTCTGGGCCGTGTCTCAGTCCCAGTGTGGCTGGTCGTCCTCTCAAACCAGCTACGGATCGTCGCCTTGGTGAGCCGTTACCCCACCAACTAGCTAATCCGATATCGGCCGCTCTAATAGTGCAAGGTCTTGCGATCCCCTGCTTTCCCCCGTAGGGCGTATGCGGTATTAGCTACGCTTTCGCGTAGTTATCCCCCGCTACTAGGCACGTTCCGATACATTACTCACCCGTTCGCCACTCGCCACCAGACCGAAGTCCGTGCTGCCGTTCGACTTGCATGTGTAAGGCATCCCGCTAGCGTTCAATCTGAGCCAGGATCAAACTCTTCAGTTTAATCTCTGTATTTGTTTCGTATTCTTGGTCTGAATAAATCCAAACCAGGCCATACGTCGCTACTCAAAGGAAGTGAGGTATGTTCTTAAACTTGACGTCTAAGGCACTTCACTTCTAGTGAGCACTTGATTTCTTGTGCTTGCGATAAGGCCGAAACCCAATCGCTGCACTCGCATCAAGCGCCCACACTTATCGGTTGTTTAGTTGTTAAAGAGCGGTACTGCTAAAACTTCAAATCGCGGCGCTGATTTCTCAGCGCTTAGCGACTATCGAAACGTCAGGGTAAACCCTAATTTTTCGGCAACCGCCAAGCCCTCTACTATAACACAGCTTTTGCAGGTTGTGCAACAGGCTTCTGCCTGATTTGCACCCCATCTTGCAACCCCGCTTGCTTTGCAAGCAGCTTCGGAAATCCGAAGGCCGGTTACCGCACAGGTGGCTGAAATTCAGTTTCGGGGTAAACCCTGATTCGTCATCACCAGCCAAGCCCAAGACTATAGCACAATTTTTGCAGATCTTGCAACTGGCTTCTGCCTGATTTGCGTCGATCTTTGCAATAACCGCTTGGCGCCGTTTCCAGCTGCTTTTGCGGCAGACCTGCCCTTGGGCTGGCCTGTTGCACTTGCTTGGCTTCGCTGTTCGAAACTGCGTGAGCAGCGAAGGAGCGAGACTATAGCACAGAAATTCTGCGAGTGTGGCCAGCATGACACCCATTTTGCAGAAATGTGATTCTTTTAGGGGACGCACCGCGATCAGCCTGCGGGGCGGCACTCCTTCGCTCCCCTATATATAGGGAGGTGACTCCAGGCCCCTCTATATATATACGCAGTTGCGAGCCGGTGCGATCACAAGCCGCCCTTCTAGGCTGGGCAAGACCGGAGCGAGTGGTGCCGACCGACTGGCATGCAACATCCCGCCGCTTCAACGGCCAGGCCCGGCAGGAGCACCGCGCCGCGCTATCTATATACGAAGCTCCGTCGTTTCCTTGATCTGCTGCAGGGCGAAGAACGAGCGCATGTCCACGACTGCAGGGTGGCGCATGAGCGTGTCCATGGCGAAGCGCGAGAAGTGCGCCAGGTCGGCGACCTGAATGCGCATCAGGTAGTCCATGTCACCCGACATCGCGTAGCACTCGACGACCTCCGGCCACAACTGGACGTCGCGCGCGAAGTCGCTCATGGGCGCGTGACTGGAGCCGCTGTGCTTGTTCAGGCGGATGTTCACATAAGCGAGCAGCCCCAGCCCGACCTTGGCCGCATCGATGAGCGCCACGTATTTCTTGATGAAGCCTTGTTCTTCCAGGCGCCGCACCCGGCGCAAGCAGGGGCTGGGAGACAGGGAGACGCGGTCCGCCAGTTCCTGATTGCTGAGGCGCCCGTCCCGCTGCAGCTCGGCAAGAATCCTTAGATCTGTCCTATCTAGCTCAATTGCAGACATTTTCAACCCTTCGATCACACTATTGGGCAATATTATTGCCGAAACCACGTACTTTTGCGCCATGTTTGCAATTGTCTGCCCACCCTTCCTCCCTACAATCTGCGTCTAGACTTGAAGAACAAGTCGTCCACTTAAAACATGCAAGGGAGCAGACTTATGAGCAGCGCTTTCCAACCCTGGGACAACCCGATGGGCACCGCCGGGTTCGAGTTCATTGAATATGCCGCGCCGGACCCCGCCGCGCTGCGCAAGGTGTTTGAACTGCTGGGATTCAAAGCCATTGCCAAGCATCGCCACAAGGACGTGACGCTGTACCGTCAAGGCGGCGTGAATTTCCTGATCAACGCCGAGCCCGATTCCTTTGCCCAGCGCTTTGCCCGTTTGCACGGCCCTTCGATCTGTGCGATTGGCTTTCGCGTGCAGGACGCCAATGCCGCCTACAAGCGCGCGCTGGAACTGGGCGCCTGGGGTTTCGACTCCCATAGCGGCCCGATGGAACTGAACATCCCTGCAATCAAGGGCATCGGCGATTCGCTGATCTATCTGGTGGACCGCTGGGCCGGCAAGGAAGGCCACGGCGGCATTGGCGACATCAGCATCTATGACGTGGACTTCATTCCGCTGGATCCGGCCAACGCGCAGACCGACGTCAACTGGCGCGGCGCGGGTCTGACGTTGGTGGACCACCTGACGCACAACGTGCACAAGGGCCGCATGGCCGAGTGGTCGGAGTTCTACGAGCGCCTGTTCAACTTCCGCGAAGTGCGGTACTTCGACATCGAGGGCAAGGTGACGGGGGTGAAGTCCAAGGCGATGACCTCGCCGTGCGGCAATATCCGCATTCCCATCAACGAGGAAGGCACCGACGAGAAGGGCCAGATTCAGGAGTACCTGGATCTGTACCGCGGCGAGGGCATTCAGCACATCGCCATGGCGACCGATGACATTTATGCCACGGTGGAAGCGCTGCGCAAGACCGGCGTCGTGTTCCTGGACACGCCCGAGACCTACTACGAACTGCTGGATCGGCGCCTGCCGAACCACGGCGAGGACGTGGCGCGCCTGCAGAAGAATCGCATCTTGCTGGACGGCGCGCCCGGTGGCGGACTGCTGCTGCAGATCTTTACCGAAAACCAGATTGGCCCGATCTTTTTCGAGATCATTCAGCGCAAGGGCAATGACGGCTTTGGAGAGGGCAACTTCAAGGCCCTGTTCGAATCGATCGAGCTGGACCAGATGCGCCGCGGTGTTTTGAAGACCGTGGAATAACGCTTGAAGACAGGCGCCTGGCGTGCGTCGACATAGCCTGCTCAAACCCCGCTGAGTGGCGGGGTTTTTCTTTGAGCGCGCGGCGAGCTGACACGCGCCGCATCGGGAAAAGCACCGCGCGGGGAAAGGCCCCGCATGAAAAAAGGCCCCGCAGCGGTCGGCGCAACGCGTGTCCGCCGTACGGGGCCTTCAGTCAGGCGAAGTGATTGCCGCCGCTCAGCGCTTCAGGCGATCCTGGAATTGCTTGCGGAACTTGGCGACCTTGGGTGCGATCACGAACTGGCAATAGCCTTGCTCGGGATGCAGGGCGAAATAATTGCTGTGATAGTCCTCGGCCTGCCAGAAATGCGCCGGCGCCAGCAGCTTGGTGACGATGGGCGCATCGTAGACTTTTTGCGCCTCGACCTCGGCGATGACGGCCTCGGCCTGCTCGCGCTGCGATTCGTTTTGCCAGAAGATGGCCGATTCGTACTGCGGGCCAATGTCATTGCCCTGGCGCCCCGGGGTGGTGGGATCGTGGGTGGCGAAAAAGACGCGCAGCAGATCGCTGTACGAGAGTTCGGCGGGATCGAACTCGATGCGGGCGACTTCGATGTGGCCGGTGTCCTTGCCGCAGACCTGCTCGTAGCTGGGATTGTCGACGTGTCCGCCGCTGTAGCCCGGCAACACGCTTTTGACTCCGCGCAGGTCGGCAAACACTGCTTCGACGCACCAGAAGCAACCGCCGCCAAGAACGGCGACTTCATTGCCCGGTGATGGTTGTTCTGCCATGACGATTCCTTTGCTTTAGGCGGCCGCTGCGTGCGGCCCGCGCCCCCGGCTCTATACCGGGGCATGAAAATAAGACTACTGCTTTGCCGGCGCCAGCGACAAGATCCATTCGGACAAGGCGCGGGCGTCTTCGGGCGATACGTGGGTCTGAGCGGGCATGGGCACCGCGCCCCAGGCGCCGCGGCCACCGCTGCGGATCTTGCCCGCCAGATAATCCACCATGGCGTCGCCCTGCCCCGCGTATCGTTCCGCCACGCTCTTTAATGGCGGCCCGACCCGCTTGGCTTCCACCTGATGACAGGCCATGCAGGCCTTGCTCTTGGCCAGATCCAGGCCGGTGGTTTGCGCATGCGCCGCGCCAGCGCTCAGGACGCCGGCCGCGGCCAACAACAGACTAATCTTCAAAAGCATCGGTTACTGCCCCACGGCTGGCGGTGCTGGCGAGCTTGCCGAACTTGGCAAGCACGCCGCGTGTATAACGCGGCTTGGGCTGGACCCAGGCCTGGCGACGAGCCGCCATTTCTTCGTCGCTGATATTGAGCTGCAGCAGCAGCTTGTGGGCATCGATGGTAACCGAATCGCCTTCCTGGATCAGCGCGATGGGACCGCCTACATATGCTTCTGGCGCGACGTGCCCCACGACCATGCCCCAGGTGCCCCCGGAAAAACGTCCATCGGTGATGAGCCCGACGGTTTCGCCCAGCCCTTGTCCCACGAGCGCCGAGGTGGGCGCGAGCATTTCGCGCATGCCCGGGCCGCCCTTCGGGCCTTCGTAGCGGATCACGACGACGTCGCCGTCGCGGATCTGCTGGGCCATGATGGCCGTCATGGCATCGTCTTCCGAGTCGAACACGCGCGCGGGGCCCGTAATGACGGGGTTCTTCAGGCCGGTGATCTTGGCGACGCACCCTTCGGGCGAGAGATTTCCCTTCAGGATGGCGAGGTGGCCCTGCGGATAAAGCGCGCGGTCGATGGGCATGATGACGTCCTGGTCCGCGCGGGGCGCGTCAGGCACATCCGCGAGCGTTTCCGCGATGGTCTTGCCGGTGATGGTGATGCAATCGCCATGCAGCAAGCCTGTATTGAGCAGGAGTTTCATGACCTGGGGAATGCCGCCGGCGCGATGCAGGTCGGTCGCCACGTACTTGCCTGACGGCTTCAGGTCGCACAGCACCGGGACGCGCCGGCGAATGCGTTCGAAATCGTCGATGGTCCACGGCACTTCGGCGGCGTGCGCGATGGCCAGGAAGTGCAGCACTGCGTTGGTCGATCCGCCCGTGGCCATGATGACGGAGACGGCGTTCTCGATGGATTCGCGGGTGATGATGTCGCGCGGGCGCAGGTTGCGCTTGACCGCGTCGACGAGCACACGCGCGGACTCGGCGGCCGAAGTGACCTTTTCCTCGTCTTCGTTGGCCATCGTGCTGGAATACGGCAGACTCATGCCCATGGCTTCGAATGCCGAGCTCATCGTATTGGCGGTGTACATGCCGCCGCAAGAGCCCGAGCCGGGAATCGCGCATTTCTCGATCTGCTTGAAGTCCTCTTCGGGCATGCGGCCCATGGTGTATTCGCCGACGGCCTCGAATACGGACACAATGGTGAGGTCGTTGCCCTTGTAGCGGCCTGGCTTGATGGTTCCGCCGTAGACATAGATGCCGGGCACGTTGGTGCGCGCCAGGGCGATCATGCCGCCAGGCATGTTCTTGTCGCATCCGCCGATGACGACGACGCCGTCCATCCATTGGCCCTGCGCGGCGGTTTCGATGCAGTCGGCGATGACCTCGCGCGACACCAGCGAGTACTTCATGCCTTCGGTGCCCATGGACATGCCATCGGAGATGGTGGGCGTGCCGAACACCTGGGGATTGGCGCGCGAGGCGCGGATCGCGACGATGGCGGCGTCGGCCAACCGCTGCAAGCCGCTATTACAGGGCGTGATCGTCGAATGGCCGTTCGCCACGCCGATCATGGGGTTTTCGAAATCGGCCTCTTTGTAGCCCAGCGCGTAGTACATGGCGCGATTGGGCGCGCGCGCGACGCCTTGGGTGATATGGCGGGAACGTTCGTTGTGCGGCATGGTCAGTGTCTCCTGTCGGCCGTCGGGGCGCGGACATGGCGAACGCACCCGGGGAAGCTGGCTCGCTTGGCATGCGAATCTTCAGTGCTCGCCGGTTATTATCATTCAACTTTATTGTGTCGGGCAGAACATGCTGGAATATCCAAAAATCGACCCCATCGCCCTGCAGATCGGGCCGCTAGCCATTCATTGGTATGGGCTGATGTACCTGGCGGGCTTCGCGCTCGTGTATTTGCTGGGCCGCCACCGCATCAAGAGCGGGCACACCACGTCCCTGAACGTGCGGGACCTGGAAGACCTGATCTTCTATAGCGTGCTGGGCGTGGTGCTGGGGGGCAGGCTGGGATACGTGCTGTTCTACAAACCGGGCTATTACCTGTCGCATCCGCTTGAAGTGCTGTATCTGTGGCAAGGCGGCATGTCTTTCCACGGCGGCCTGATCGGCGTGATCCTGGTGATGCTGCTGTTCGCGCGCAAGAAGGGCCTGCCGTTCTTTGCGATCAGCGATTTCATTGCGCCGCTGATTCCGCTGGGACTGGGCTTTGGCCGGCTGGGCAATTTCATCAATGGCGAACTGTGGGGCCGTCCCACCGACGTGCCGTGGGCCATGGTGTTCCCCGACAGCGGCGACGGACTGCCGCGCCATCCGTCGCAGCTCTATGAGCTGGGCCTGGAAGGCATCGTGCTGTTTGCGCTGCTGTGGTGGTTTTCGAGCAAGCCGCGGCCGCTGGGTCAGGTCAGCGGATTATTCCTGATGGGCTATGGAACGTTCCGCTTCCTGGTGGAATTCACGCGCGAGCCGGACAACTTCCTGGGTCTGCTCGCGGGTGGATTGAGCATGGGACAGTGGCTGTCCCTGCCGATGGTCGCCCTGGGCGCCATCATGTTCAGTCTTACTGCAAAACGATCGTCCCGTTGACCGCGACGCTGACCGTCACGTTCCCTGCTTCAAGGGGAACGCTGACGTCGGCGCTGCTGAACGAACCGCCCTTGGCCATTGCCGCGCCGACCATGCGTTGAACCGGCACGGGGCCGCCGGAACCGCCGAGTTCAATCTTGGACAGGCGGTAGCCGGAAAAGCCGAAGGCATTGGCCGCGGCCAGTGCGCGATCCTTGAAGGCCTGCGCGGCTTCTTTCAGCAGCTTGCGCTCTTCGGCTTCACGGGCGGCCGGCGACAGCGAGAAGCTGATGTTGGAAATGGCGGTCTTGTCGGACAGCTTGGAAGCCAGCGCGGCGGCAGCCGCGAAGTCCTTGGACTCCAGCACGATCTCGCCCTGGCCGCGCCACGAGGCGATCTTTCCCTTGTTGTTCATGTTGGGCCAGACGTTGAAGCTGCTGGTGCGCACTTCCACGTCCTTCGTGTCGCGCGCACGCTTGACGGCGTCTTCGAGCGCGGCGGTCAGCTTCTGGCCGGCGGCCGGCTGGTCCGGCGCTTCAACTTCCGCGGACAGCGCAATGCGGACCGTGTCCTGCTTGACCTCGGAAGACGCCATGGCTTGCAAGGTCAGTTCGGGCGAGCGGTTTGCGGCGGGCTCGGCGGCGGCCGTTGCGGCAGGCGCCTGCGTCTGCGCGAAAACGGGTTGAGCCACAGCGATGGCGGCCACGGCTGCGCACGCCGCACCAACCTTGGTGAGCGAAAAAACGGGGTGTTTGAACATGGACTGGTCCTAGGAGGGAGGACGAAGGGGATTTGCCGAGAGGCACCCGACGCGGACCTGCGCTAATGGCAGGCCCGCTGGGATAGATGCCCCGCCTGTGCCGTCAAGGCCGGCATCTCGAACCCTGAGGTTCAAGGTGGTCGCGTTCCGAAGAGCATCGGGTTCGTCTGCAAGAGACAATCACTCCAGCTCTGCACTCCCGCAACCAATATGCCAAAAAGACATAGGTTCAGAGAATGTATGGCCTAGTCACGAACACGGCAGGGACAAACTGAAAAATCTTGAATGCTGCTTATGAACGTTAGAGCAGTTTTTCCTGACCCGACAAGGCGTCATCGAGTACTGCGTTCATGTCCTCAATTCTACGCTTGAAGTCGCCGACCGCCAAACCGCCCAGCGGACCATCGGGCGCTTTCATTGCAAGCAGCTCGCCAGCGACCTGCAATGCGGCCATCACGGCGATGCGTTCATTGCTGGAAACCTTGCCCGTGCCCTGGATGCGCAGCATGAGCTGATCGACATGACGCACGGCTGCCAGCAACGTGGGCTTTTCTTCGGCGGAGCATGCAAGCGAGTACTCGCGGCCGAGGATCGATACGTCTACACGTTCCATTAGTGTTGCTCTCCGGACGGCGCACCCGGCAAGCGGGCCAGGACGGCGTCGATGCGCTCGCGGGCCGACGCGGCGGCCACGCGCAAGCGCTGTAGTTCTGTGTCGCGCGATTGCAGGCTACCCTGCAGTTCGCTTTCGCGTGCGGCGAACCGCGACTCGAGCGCGTGGCGCTCGGCGGTCTCGCGCGCGAGTTGTTCGCGCAGCGCGGCTTCCGCCCGCTTGGCTTCTTCGAGCATGGCCGAGACGGCGCCGTCGTTATCTTGAAGCTTGCTTTGCAGCGTGACGACTTCGGCTTCGCGGTCAGCGGCGCGCTGCTTGAGCACGCGCTGCTCGGCTTCGAATTCGTTCACGCGTAGACGCAACGCGTCACGCTCGGCGTGGAGTTGGCGGGTGCGTTGCACCAGTTGCCCGATTCGGGCGGCGAGTTGGTCTAGATCTTGCAGCATGGGCGCTATCGTAAACCATCCTGGGATGGACCGGGCCTCTTCACGCAAGGTGAGAAACCCGGCAATATTCAGTAGGAAATACGGTTGGGTTTTGGCGCGCGAAGGTTACCGGCTCTTGCCTGCCATGAAAAGTCCCATCCGTCGAAATTGCCGCATCCGGCCGATCCGGCTTTCGCGATTCTTTCTATAAACTTTCACTTAGCTTTCAAAAAGCCCTCAAACTTTCGACCGCGTTACAAACGGGGATCGGGAGTTCCCCAATTCTAGGGAAAACCCCAGGCTTTCACCGACCTTACAGGGTTTGCAGCGTGGCAGGCGTCCATTACCATTCGGCCTTTCAAGAAACCACGTCGTCGCTTTCAGAATAATTAATGGCACCCCGAAGTGCCTTTTTTGTGCCTGTCACTCGCCTTTCGGCGGGTGTCCCATCCGGCTACAAACCTCTTTTATCTACATGCTGTAAACAGGAGCCAACCAATCATGCAGCTACGCAATCGACAGGACTTCTGGTCGGGGGTGATGTTCATCGCCCTTGGGCTAGGATTCGCCTGGCAGGCCAGCAGCTACCAAATGGGTACTGCTGCCCGAATGGGACCCGGATACTTTCCTTTCTGGCTGGGCATTGTTCTCGCACTGCTCGGCGCCATCGTGCTGCTTGGCTCGCTGTCCAAGAAAGCCCATGAAACGCATGTCGACAAGTTCGACTGGCGCATCGTCTTCCTGGTGGTGGGCTCGGTCGTTCTATATGGCCTGATCCTCAAACTTCTGGGCGTCTACATCTCGGTGTTCGTGCTGGTGGTCGTCAGCAGCCTTGCCAGCCATGAATTCAACCTGAAGGTCGCCGTGGCCAACGGCATCTTCCTGGTGCTGTTCACCTACCTGGCATTCATCAAGGGGCTGGGGCTGATTTTCCCGCTGTGGCCGTCGTTTCTGGGCATGAACTGAGGAGCAATCGGCCATGGAATTGTTTGACAACCTCATGATGGGTTTCTCGGTGGCGTTCACGCCCGAGAACCTCCTGTACGCACTGCTGGGCTGCATCCTGGGTACGCTGATCGGCGTGCTTCCGGGCATCGGCCCCGTTCCGACCATCGCCATGCTGCTGCCGATCACGTACGTGCTGCCCCCGGTGGCCGGCCTGATCATGCTGGCGGGTATTTACTACGGCGCCCAGTACGGCGGATCCACGACGGCCATTCTTGTGGCGCTGCCAGGGGAAACGTCTGCGGTGGTGACCGTGCTGGACGGTCACCAGATGGCCCGTAACGGCCGGGCGGGCGCTGCGCTGGCAATTGCCGCACTGGGCTCGTTCTTTGCCGGTTGCGTTGCCACGCTGCTGCTGGCTGCCTTTGCGCCCCCGCTGGCTGAAGTCGCGTTCAAGTTCGGCCCCGCCGAGTACTTCTCGCTGATGTGCCTGGGCCTGGTCGGCGCCGTGGTGCTGGCTTCGGGTTCGCTGCCCAAGGCCATCGCGATGATCATCCTGGGCCTGCTGCTCGGCATGGTCGGCACCGACGTCAACTCGGGCGTTGCCCGCTTCGACTTCGGCGTGCCGGAACTGCAGGACGGCATCGACTTCGCCATCGTTGCCATGGGCGTGTTCGGCTTTGCCGAAATCATGACCAACCTCGAGCAGAAGGAAAACCGCGTCGACATCACCGACAAGATCGGCACGCTGTATCCGAACAAGCAGGAATTCAAGGAAGCCGCCCCGGCCGTGCTGCGCGGCACGGCGCTGGGTTCGGCCCTGGGCATCCTGCCGGGCGGTGGCGCGGTGCTGTCGTCGTTCGCGTCGTACACGCTGGAAAAGAAGATCTCGAAGAATCCGGAACGCTTCGGCAAGGGCCACCCGGCCGGCCTGGCGGGCCCGGAATCGGCGAACAACGCCGCAGCCCAGACTTCGTTCATCCCGCTGCTGACGCTTGGTATCCCCGGCAACGCCGTGATGGCGCTGATGGTGGGCGCCATGACCATCCACAACATCCAGCCCGGCCCGCAAGTCATGTCGAGCCACCCGGAGCTGTTCTGGGGCCTGATCGCCTCGATGTGGATCGGCAACCTGATGCTGGTGGTGCTGAACCTGCCGCTGATCGGCCTGTGGGTCAAGCTGCTGAAGGTGCCCTACCGCATTCTGTTCCCGGCGATTCTGGTGTTCTGCACGATCGGTGTGTACTCGCTTAACTACAACCCGTTCGACATCTTCACCACAGCCATGTTCGGCATCATCGGGTATGTGTGGTCGAAGCTGAAGTGCGAAGGCGCCCCGCTGCTGCTGGGCCTGGTGCTGGGCCCCATGATGGAAGAGAACTTCCGCCGTGCCCTGCTGCTGTCGCGCGGCGACTTCTCCACCTTCGTGACGCGTCCGCTGTCCGCTACCCTGCTGGCCGTCGCCGTGTTCCTGGTGATCCTGGTGGCCCTGCCGGCCATCCGCAAGAAGCGCGAAGAGACCTTCGTCGAAGAAGACTAAGGCCCAGCGCGCCGCCCTTGATGCGGCGCCCCAGCCTTCAAAACCCCCGGGCTTGTCCGGGGGTTTTTCTTTGGGCACTCCCCGCAGTGAAGGCTACAAATACTTACGCCAAGCAACCAATCGTACAGGGGCGGATTCATCTACGTTAAGCTACGGGTTTACCCCACGCGATGATTCGGACATGAATTTCGACTGGAAGAATCCCTACACGACCACCCGCACGCCTGTCTTCGCCCGCAATGTCGTCGCCACGTCCCACCCCTTGGCCGCTCAGGCAGGGTTGCGGATCCTGGCGCAAGGCGGCAACGCGGTGGACGCGGCCATCGCGGCGGCCTCTACGCTCGCATTGACCGAGCCGGTCAGCAACGGGCTGGGCTCGGACTGCTTTGCGATCGTCTGGGATGGGGCGAAGCTGCATGGCCTGAACGCTTCCGGACCAGCGCCGGCGGCCTGGAACGTGGACTACTTCCGGCGCAAGCATCAAGGCGCGATCCCCGCGCGCGGCTGGGACAGCGTGACCGTGCCGGGCTGCGTGGCCGGCTGGGGCGCGTTGCATGAGAAGCTGGGCCGCCTGTCTTTCGCCGATATCCTGGCGCCCGCCATCGAATACGCCGAACGCGGTTTCGCGATCACGCCCATGGTGCACCAGAAGTGGGCCGCGCAAGCCGACGTGCTGCAGCCGCAGCCGGGCTTTGCCGATCATTTCCTGCCGCGCGGGCGCGCGCCGCACATTGGCGAACACTTCGTGCTGCAAGGCGCGGCAGCCACACTCAAGCGCATCGCCGCGACCAGCGGACGCGATTTCTACGAAGGCGAGACCGCCCACAAGCTGGTGGCGCACGCGCAGGCGCACGATGCAGCCCTGACGCTAAAGGATCTGCGCGAATTCGCGCCCGAATGGGTGACCCCGATCAGCCAGTCATACCGCGGCCATACGCTGCACCAGATTCCGCCCAATGGCCAAGGCATCGCCGCGCTGATCGCGCTGGGGATCCTGCAGAATTTCGATCTGGCTGCTCGCCCGATCGATCATCCCGAGACGCAGCACTTGCTGATCGAGGCGATGAAGCTCGCCTTTGCCGATGTCTATGCGCACGTGGCCGATGCACGCCACATGCAGGTCGCGCCCGAGCAGATGCTGCGCGCGGACTACCTGGCCGAACGGGCGCGCCTGATCGATCCGCGGTCGGCGCAAACCTTCGCCACCGGCCACGCGCCGCAAGGCGGCACGGTCTACCTGACCGCCGCCGACCGCAACGGGATGATGGTCAGCTTCATCCAGTCGAACTACATGGGGTTTGGATCCGGCGTCGTGGCGCCAGGCACCGGCGTCAGCCTGCAGAACCGCGGATACGGCTTCAGCACCGATCCCGATCATGCGAATGTGGTCGCGGGCGGGAAGCGGCCGTTTCACACGATCATTCCGGGTTTCCTGATGCGTGACGGCGCCCCGGTGATGAGCTTTGGCGTCATGGGCGGCAACATGCAGCCGCAGGGCCAGATGCAGGCGCTGGTGCGCATGCTGGACTACGGCCAGCAGCCGCAGGCCGCGTGCGACGCGCCGCGCTGGAAGTGGAACCGCGGCCTTGAGGTGGACCTGGAGGCGACGGTCTCGCCCGCTGTTGTCCAGGGGCTGCGCGAGCGCGGCCATGTGCTGCAGGGCATGGAAGATCCCTACATGGACTTCGGATCGGGCCAGTTCATCTGGCGGCTGGGCGATCCGGCCGTCGATGGCTACGTCAGCGCCAGCGACAGCCGCCGAGATGGACTCGCCGCCGGCTTTTGATTGCGTTAAGGTTAGTGTCCTGAAACAGACCTACCCTTATTCAGCGGAGTCCACTGCATGGCAACGATCGGTACCAAGAGCTACGACGCAGCCGTAGCCCAGAAAGTCGCTTTCCTCGGATTGGGCGTGATGGGCTTGCCCATGGCCGGTCACCTGGCCCGCGCCGGGCACGACGTCACCGTCTACAACCGCACGCCCGCCAAGGCGCAGGCCTGGGTTGCCGAGTTTGGCGGCCACAGCGCCGCCACGCCGCGCGAAGCCGTTGCCGGCGCACAGATCGTCTTTGCCTGCGTGGGCAACGATGACGACCTGCGCAGCGTCGTGCTGGGTCCGGACGGCGCGTTTGCGGGCATGGCGCCCGGCGCCGTGTTCGTCGACCATACGACGGCTTCCGCCGACGTGGCGCGTGAGCTCCATGCGCACGCCAAGGAACTGGGCCTGAACTTCATCGACGCCCCCGTGTCGGGCGGCCAGGCGGGCGCCGTCAACGGCGTGCTGACGGTCATGTGCGGCGGCGAGCAGGCGGTGTTCGACGCGGTCAAGCCGGTGGCCCAGTGCTTTGGCCGCGCGGTCACGCTGGTGGGCCCCCCGGGCGCCGGCCAACTTGCCAAGATGGTCAACCAGATCTGCATCGCCGGCATCGTGCAGGGCCTGTCGGAGGCGATCGCGTTCGGCCAGGCGGCAGACCTGGACATGAAGCAGGTGCTGGACGTGATCAGCAAGGGCGCGGCGCAGAGCTGGCAGATGGAGAACCGCGGCGGGACCATGGTCGACGACAAGTTCGACTTCGGCTTTGCGGTGGACTGGATGCGCAAGGACCTAGGCCTGGTGCTGGCAGAAGCGCGCAACAACGGCGCGCGCCTGCCCTTGACCGCGCTGGTGGACCAGTTCTACGGCGACGTCCAGAAGCTGGGCGGCGGCCGCTGGGACACGTCCAGCCTCATCAAGCGGCTGCGCGACTAAAGATCTGGTTTTTCGCGCCTACGAAAAAGGCGAGCCTCGCGGCTCGCCTTTTTTCATGCCGGGTGCGCGCGGTCAGGCGGCAAGCGAGGCTTGGCCGGCGGCCGGCAGCAGCGCATCGATGCGTTGCTTGGCCAGGGCCAGCCCTTCCAGCGCGGCCACTTCGCCCATCGCCATGCCTTCGGCGGCAATGAAGGTCACGTCAGTCATGCCCAGGAAGGCGAGCATCTGGCGCAGGTACGGCGTCATCGTGTCCGAAGGCGTGCCCTCGGCCTTGCCGCCACGCGCGGTCAGCACGACCACCTGCTTATCCTTGACGAGCCCCTCGGGCACGCCTTCCGGCGTATAACGGAACGTGACCCCGGCGCGCGCCAGGTGGTCCAGATAGGACTTGAATTGCGCCGGCAGGTTGAAGTTGTACACGGGCACGGCGAACACGATGCGATCGGCGTCCATCAGTTCAGCGATGAGCGAGTCGCTCAGCTCGACCAGCCGCTGCTGCTCGACGGTGCGGGCCTCGGCGGGCGTAAACAGGGCGCCGGCGGTGTTGCCATCGAAGTAAGGAATGGGTTGCGCGCCGATGTCGCGGACCTTGATGGCCGAGGCCGGGTTGGCAGCCTTGACACGGGCAATCAGGTGATCGGCCAATTGCTTGCTGTTGGAACGTTCGCCGAGAATCGAGGAAAGGATGACCAGGGTCTTCATTGCAGTATCTCCAGTGGGTTCCCCCGGGCGGGGGTCTGGATCTGTCAGCGCCGCACCCGTCAGGATGATCGGGCGGGGCCTTGCCGCTTGGGCGGCGTTGGCAGATCCGTTGTGCATGCCGTCACTGTAGATGGACCGATTGAACACATAAATACGGGTATGATGAACTGTTCGTTCCAAACATAGAACAATCATGCAAGATCTCAATGACCTCTACTACTTTTCGCAAGTCGTCGAGCAAGGAGGCTTCAGCGCGGCGGCACGCGCGCTGGACATCCCGAAATCCCGTCTCTCCCGCCGAATTTCACACCTGGAAGAAAGCCTGGGCGTGCGCCTCTTGCAGCGCACCACCCGCCGGCTGCGGCTGACGTCCGCCGGCGAACGCTATCTGCATTACTGTCGCGAGATGGCCGCCTCGGCTCGGGCTGCGGACGACGCCATGCGGCAGTTGCAGGCCGAGCCCACCGGTCCGGTCATCGTGAGTTGCCCGGTGTCGATCGCGCAGGACGTGCTGGCGCCGCTGCTGCCGGAATTCCTGGACGCGTGGCCGGCGATCTCGGTGCAATTGCTGGTCACCAACCGGCGCGTGGACCTGATCCGCGAGGGCGTGGACCTGGCGCTGCGGGTCCGCACGAAGCTGGACACGGACGCGGAACTGGTCGTGCGGCATCTGGGCACGGCGCGCGGCACGCTGGTGGCCAGCCCCGGCTATCTGCAACGCCACGGCGCGCCCGACACGCCGCAGGATCTGGCGTCCCACGTCACGTTGAGCTTCAGCGATCCGCAAAATGAAGTGCGCTGGCCCCTGCGCAACGACAAGGGCGAAGAGGTGCACATCGAACTGAAGCCGCAACTGTCATGCAACGATTTCATCGTGCTGACGGAGGCGGCCGTGCGCGGACGCGGCATTGCCCTGCTGCCGTCGATTGCCACGCAGGAGGAACTGCGCCGCGGGCAGCTAGTGCCGGTGCTGCCGCAATGGCAATCGCCCGAGGGCATCGTGCACTGCATCTATCCGTCACGGCGGGGCATGATGCCCGCCGTGCGAACGCTGCTGGATTTCCTGTCGCAGCGCCTGCCCTCGATGTACGAGCGTCTGGATAAAGCCGCGTCTCCCGCGCCTCAGTAGCCGCGCGAGCGCTCGACCACGCCGGTGATGGCTTCGCCGCGCTTCAGTTGCGCGACCTTGCCCGCGATCTGCGCGATGCTTTCGTCGCGCAGCGTGCGCGCCGCGATATGCGGCGTGACGTGGACCCGCGGGTCGTGCCAGAACGGGTGATCCTTGGGCAGCGGCTCGGTGTGAAAGACGTCGAGCGTGGCGCCCGCGATCTCGCCCTCTTCAAGCATCTGCACCAGATCGTCCTCGACCAGATGCTCGCCGCGTCCGACGTTGACCAGATGCGCGCCGGGCAGCAGCCGCGACAGGGTCTCGCGATTCAGGATGCCCTGCGTGTCGGGCGTGAGCGGCAGCACATTGACCAGAAAGCGCGTGCGGCCAAGGAATTCGGGCAAGGCGGCTTCGCCTGCGAAGGATTCCACACCGGGAATCTGGCGCGGCGACCGCGACCAGCCCGCGACGGGGTAGCCGAACTCGGCCAGCGTCTGCGCCACGCGCGCGCCGACCTGTCCCAGCCCCAGAACCCCCACGGGCCAGTCGGCTTGCCGGGTGCCTTCGCGGGTGTCCCAATGCTGCCGTGCCTGCGCCTGGTCGAAGGCTTCGAAATCGCGCGAGACGCGCAGCAATGCATACAGCGCGTATTCGGCCATCTGCACCGCCATGCCGGCGTCTTCGAGGCGAACGATGCGCACGTGATCGGGAATCTCGGGCATCTTCAACAAGGCATCGACGCCCGCGCCCAGATTGAAGAGCGTCTTCAAACCGGTTTCGTGCTGGAAGAGCTGGACGGGCGGACGCCAGACCAACGCGACTTCGGCGCCGGAGGGCGGACCGTCCGGGTTCCAGACCGAAATACGGCAGCCGGGCATCGCGGCCTCGAGGCGAGGCACCCAGGCGTCGGGATCGTGATGGGGACAAGCAAAGAGAATGTGCATGGTGGCAGCGGGCAGGCGATGAAAACCCCAAGCATGAGGGATGCCGCCGCACAAATCAAACGGCCCGGGCGCAAGCCGGGCCTGCACAAGTAAAACGGCCCGGCGTGAGCCGGGCCTGCACAAGTAGAACGGCCCGGCCTAAGCCGGGCCGCGTGTGCCGGATGCCGGGGCCGGGGATCAGGCCGTCTGCGGCACTTCGGGCTTGTTCTTGTGCTTGTTGCGGCGCAGGAAGGCCCAGACCTGCATCGTGATCAGCAATGCGCTCGCGCCGATGAACCATGCGCTGATCGGACGTTCGACGAACACGGCCAGGTCACCGCGCGAGAGCAGCAGCGCGCGGCGGAAGTTCTCTTCGACCATGGGGCCGAGCACGAAGCCCAGCAGGATGGGCGCGACCGAGAATTCCAGCGTCATGAGCACCGCGCCAATCACGCCGAAGGCCAGCACTTCCCAGATCTGGAAGAGACTGTTCTGCGTGCTGTACACGCCCACTGCGATGAAGAACAGCGCCGACGGGAAGAGGTAGCGGTAAGGCACCTGCAGCAGCTTGACCCACACGCCGATGAGCGGCACGTTCAGCACCATGAGCAGCACGTTGCCCACCCAGAAGCTGGCGATCAGGCCCCAGAAGATGTCCGGATGCTCGGTGATGAGCTGCGGGCCGGGCTGGATGCCCTGGATCAGCAGCGCGCCCAGAATCAGCGCCATCACCGCGTCGCCGGGAATGCCCAGGCTCATCGTCGGGATGAAGTCGACCTGCGTCTTCGAGTGCGACGACGCTTCTGGCGAGGCCACGCCGGCGATCATGCCGGTGCCGAACTTCTCGGGCGTCTTGGAGATCTTGCGTTCCAGCGCGTAAGCAACGAACGTGGTGATCGTCGGGCCGGTACCGGGCATGGCGCCGAACAGCGTGCCGACGGCCGTGCCGCGCACCATGGGCCAGAAGGCGGTCTTCAGTTCCTGCTTGCTGGGCCGCATGTCGCGCAGGCGCAGCTTGGCGCCGCTGCCGATGATGGTCATGCGGTTCACGCTCATCAGGAAGTCGGCAACGCCGAACAGACCCATCGAGATCGCGACCAGTTCCAGGCCGTCGGACAGGTCGAGCAAGCCGAACGAAAACCGGATGGTGCCCGTGTTCACGTCGGTGCCCACCACGCCGCACATCAGGCCGAACAGCGTCATCGCCACGCCCTTGAGCGGCGAGCCGCGCGACATGGTGGCGCCTGCCAGGAGGCCCAGCAGCATGATCGAGAAGATCTCGGTCGGGCCGAACTTGAACGCGACTTCAACCAGCAGCGGCGAGGCAAAGATCATGACGATGATGCCGACCGATGCCGCGAAGAACGAGCAGATCATCGTGATGCCGAGCGCTGTCCCGCCCTTGCCCTGTTTGGTCAGTGGATAACCGTCCAGGCAGGTAACCGCGTGCGGCGGATGCGAAGGCAGGTTGAGCAGGATCGCGCCGATGGCGCCGCCGTATTGCGAGCCATAGAAAATGCCGGCCAGCATCAGGATGGCGGGCACGGGCTGCATGACGTAGGTGAGCGGCAAGAGGATCGAGATCGCGGACAGCGCGCCCATGCCGGGCAGCACGCCGATGAGGTTGCCCACCAGCACGCCGAAGAACGACCACATCAGGTTGTGCCATTGGAACGCGACGCCGAAGCCGTACCAAAGGTCTACCAAAGCTTGAGAAATCATGGCGCTTCAACCCCAACGGAACAGCGGAAGCTGCAGTTGCAGCGCCCACCAGAAAACGACGACCGCGATCGCGGACATGGCGATGGACAGCAGGACGGCCTGCTTGATCGTGTTGGTGCGGTCGCCCAGCGCGGAGATGAAGACGATGGCGAATGTGGCGGGCAACAGGCCGCCGTAATGGCCCAGCAGCAGGAAGGCCAGGATGCCGAGCAGGATGCAGACACTGCCGCGGATGTCCGGCATGCCGGTGGGATGGCCTTCAGCGGGCGCGGGAGCCGAAGGTTCGGCCGAGCGCGCCGACATCGCGATCAGCAGGCCGGTGAGCGCCAGCAGGCCGCCCAGCGCCGCGGGAAAGAATCCCGGACCCATGTGGCTGAGCGAGCCGATGTGATAGTCCGTGCCACCGTAAATCGCGGCCAGACCGATCAGGACCATCAGCGCACCGCCGTAATAGTCCTTTCTGTTGATTGTCTTTTTCACTTCCGTCCTCCTTCCTTGTGCCGGACAGCGCCGGCCTTTCATGCGCTGCTCGAAGCGGGCAGCGCCCGGCCCCTGACGACAGGCCGGATCGCAGATTACGGAAGGAAGCTGCTAATCCGCTTTCTATGCGCTGTCGCATTCCTGAATCCGGGGGTTATCCCTGATCGGCAGGCGCGCCAGGCGCAAGAAAGTAGCGGACAGTGAAGAAACGGGCGCTATTGATCGCCCTTGAGCTGGACCTCTGCGGGTCTCGGATACTGCGATACGGTGGGCGCCAGCGGCAGCCACAGCACCGACGCAAGACCAACGCCGCCCTGGTCGTTGGGCTCGCCGTCGCGCAGTTCGATATCGCCTTCGTTGCGGCGTGCGTAGGCGCGCGCAATGCCCAACCCCAAGCCCGAACCGGAGGAAGTCATGGGCTTGTCGGTGCCCACGCGCTCGAACCGCGTGAAGGCGCGCGTGCGCATGACCGGATCCAGGCCGGGGCCGTTGTCGGACACGGCAACTTCGACGCGGTTGTCGGCGCGGCACACGGACACCGTGATGCGCGCGCCCGCCGGGGCGTAATGGATGGCGTTGTGCACAAGGTTGGACAGCGCTTCGTGCAGCTCGGCTTCGTTGCCCGACACCGGCACCGGCGTGTCCTGACCGTCTTCGGCATCGGCCTGCACCCAACCCAGGTCCTGCTGTTTTTCGTGCGCGAGCGGCAGGTACTGCAACACGACTTCGCGCGACACCGCGTTCATGTCGAGCAACTGACGCGGGGTCTGACCGGCCTGGTTGGCGTGCGCCAGCGACAGCAACTGCTCGGTCAGGCGGCGCGTGCGGCCCAACTGGTCGACGATGGCGCGCAGCCCTTCGCGCACGCGTGCCGGGTCGCGTTCGCGCAGCGTGTATTGGGCCTGCGTCAGCATAATGGCAAGCGGCGTGCGCAACTGGTGCGAGGCGTCGGCAAGGAAGCTGGATTGCTCGTCCAGCACCCGCCGGTAACGGGCGATGTGGTGATTGACGGCCTCCACCAGTGGAGCGACCTCACTGGGCACGCGCGAGGCGTCCAGCGGCGTCAGATCGTCGGGGCGGCGGCTGCGGATGTCGGCCTGCAGCCGGCGCAGCGGCTTCAATGCCCAGGACACGCCCCACCACACCAGCAGCACGACCAGCGCCAGCATCCGCGAATCGCGCAGGATCTCCTGGCGCCGCGCGCTGTTCTCGGCCTCTATGCGCTTGCCAGTGCTTTCGGCCACGACCACCAGCACCTGGCGGTGCTGGCCCTGGTAATAGAGATCGCGCACGACGGACACGACCCGCACGGGGTCGTTGCGATACACGCCGTCGTAGAAGATGGGTTGGCCGTTCGAGCGGGGCCAGGAAGGCGGACGCGGCATTTCCGGCATGCCGAGCAGCGTCTTGCCCTGTGTCTGGGGCACGGGCGCCCCATCCGGCAAGGGCGGATCGATTTCCTCGATGCGGAAATACTTGCGCAGGCCCGCCCGGGATTCGAGCATGACCTGCGCATACAGCGGCGTGGCCACCTGCAGGTTGCCGTCGGGCGTGAATTCCAGGCTGCTTTCAAGCACCCGCGCCGGCTCCACCAAGGCGCTGTCGTAGGCCTCGTTGGTGATTTCGGAGAGGGTGCGGTAGTCGTTCAGGCTGTCGATGACCAGCAGCACCACCACGCCGGGCAAGAGCAGGATGATGAGAAGCGCGCGGATGCCGACGCGCGGCAAACCGGGAATCCGCAGGCTCACTTAGGGTTCCGCGGACTCGCTGGCCACGCTTTCGAGCATGTAGCCCAGCCCGCGCACGGTCACGATGCGCACGTCGCTGCCGGCCAGCTTCTTGCGCAGGCGGTGCAGCACGACTTCGATGGCGTCCGGATTGGCTTCGCTGTCGTGGGTGAAAACCTTGCCGAACAATTGCGACTTGTCCACCGGGTAGCCGCTGCGCGTCAGGAGCGCCGCCAGGGCGGCGTGTTCACGCGGCGTCAGGAACAGCAGCGATCCGTCCAGCGTGAACGCACGGCTTTCGCTGTCGTAGGACAGCGAACCGCACTGCAGGCGCGGGTGCTGGCGGCCACGGCTGCGGCGCACGAGCGCCGTCAGGCGGGCTTCCAGTTCTTCCAGTGCGAAGGGCTTGGTCAGGAAGTCGTCCGCGCCCAGGTTCAGGCCGCGGACGCGATCCTGCAGCGCGCCCTGCGCGGTCAGCAGGAGGACGGGGGTGCGGTCGTCGCGGTTGCGCATTTCGCGCAGGACGACGAGCCCGTGCTTGTCGGGCAGGCGCAAGTCCATGACGATGGCATCGTATTCCGTGCCCGCCATGAAGGCTTCGGCCGTGCGCGCATCCGCCGCGTGATCGGGTACGAACCCGCTTTGGGCGAGCGCGCGCATCAGCCAGGACGCCATGTCCCGTTCGTCTTCAACCAACAATATGCGCATGACCGTCCGTTCCTTCGGGCAAATTCTCTGCTGCCCGCTGACCATGCACACGCTGGCGCAGGTAGCGGGTTTCGTGATGGCGCCGAAAGAGGATAGCCGACAACTCGTTCAACGCCTGGGTATAGACGTCTCGCTTGAACTCGATGACGGCATCCAGCGGAACCCAGTACTGGCTCCAGCGCCAGGCGTCGAATTCCGGATGCTGCGTCGCGCGCAAGCAAACATCACTGTCACGTCCCACCAGGCGCAACAAGAACCAAATCTGTTTTTGTCCTTTATAGTGGCCGCGCCACTCACGCCGGACAAAGTGATCGGGCACGTTATAACGTAACCAATCGCGTGTACGCCCCAAAATACGGACATGCTCGGGCTTCAGGCCCACCTCTTCATGGAGTTCGCGATACATGGCCTGCACCGGGCTTTCGCCATACTTGATGCCGCCCTGAGGGAACTGCCATGCATGTTCCCTGATACGCTTGCCCCAAAAGACCTCGTTTCTAGTGTTGACGAGAATGATGCCGACATTGGGGCGGTAGCCTTCGCGGTCAAGCATGGGCCACCCCCACCGAATTCAATACAATTACGGTCGATTATACGTATCTGCTGCCACCTTTAAACATGCGCGCATCCAACTACCATATCAACACCCTCAAAGAAGCCCCTTCCGAAGCGGAAGTCGCCAGCCACCAGCTGATGACCCGCGCCGGGATGATCCGCAAGCTCGCGGGCGGCATCTACACCTACATGCCGCTGGGCCTGAAGGTCATCCGCAAGGTCGAGGCGATCATCCGCGAAGAAATGAACGCGGCGGGCGCCATCGAGTTGCTGATGCCCGTGGTGCAGCCGGCCGAGCTCTGGCAGGAATCCGGCCGCTGGGAGCAGTACGGCGCGGAACTGCTGCGCATCAAGGACCGGCACCAGCGCGATTTCGTGCTGCAGCCGACGTCCGAGGAAGTCATCACGGACATCGCCCGCAATGAAATCCACAGCTACCGCCAGCTGCCGCTGAACTTCTATCACATTCAGACCAAGTTCCGGGACGAGCGCCGTCCCCGCTTCGGCCTGATGCGCGGCCGCGAATTCACGATGAAGGACGCCTACTCCTTCGACCGCGACGAAGCCGGCGCCCAGCGCAGCTACGACACCATGTTTGCCGCCTACATGCGCATCTTTGGCCGCCTGGGCCTGGAATTCCGCGCGGTGGCGGCCGACACGGGCTCCATCGGCGGCACGCGCAGCCATGAATTCCAGGTGATCGCCGACACGGGCGAAGACCTGCTGGTCTACAACGCGGAATCGGACTACGCGGCCAACATCGAACTGGCGGAAGCGCCCAGCCTGTATGCCACCCGTGCCGCCGCCGCCCAGGCGATGGCGGACGTCGCAACGCCCGGCGCCGCCAAATGCGAGGACGTGGCCAAGCTGCTGGGCATTCCCCTGGAGCGCACGATCAAGTCGATCGTCCTGGCCACCGACGGCGAAAAGGGCAAGGTCGACGTCTGGCTGCTGCTCCTGCGCGGCGACCACGAACTGAACGAGATCAAGGCGGGCAAGCTGCCGGGCCTGGCGGGCTTCCGGTTCGCCACCGAAGCCGAGATCGTCGAGTACTTCGGCTGCAAGCCCGGCTACCTTGGCCCGGTCAAGACGGCCAAGCCGGTCCACGTGATTGCCGACCGCACCGTCGCCAACATGGCCGATTTCGTCTGCGGCGCCAACCGCGAAGACTTCCACATCCAGGGCGTGAACTGGGGCCGCGACTTGCCCGAGCCTGAACTGGTGGCCGACCTGCGCAACGTCGTGGCGGGCGACCCCTCGCCGGATGGCAAGGGCACGCTATCGATCCAGCGCGGCATCGAAGTGGGCCACGTCTTCTATCTGGGCAAGAAGTACTCCGAAGCCCTGAAGGCCACCTTCCTGGACGAAACCGGCAAGCCGGCCGTTCTGGAAATGGGCTGCTACGGCATCGGCGTGACCCGCATCGTGGGCGCCGCCATCGAGCAGAACCACGACGCCCGCGGCATCATTTGGCCCCGCGCGCTCGCCCCCTTCGAAGTGGTCATCTGCCCCGTGGGCTGGGGCAAAAGTGAAACGGTGCGTGACACCGCGCAAAAGCTCTATGAATCCTTGCTCGCGCGCGGCGTGGACGTCATGCTGGACGACCGCGATGCGCGCCCCGGCGTCATGTTTGCCGAGTGGGAACTGATCGGTGCGCCGCTGCGTGTAACAGTTGGAGAACGCGGTCTGAACGACGGTGTGGTGGAATTGCAGGCCCGTCGGGAAACCGAAGCGGCCAAGATTCCGGTAGAGTCCGCGCTGGAAGCGGTGCTGACGAAGCTCGACACGCTTTAACCCTGTAGCTGCTACGGACTTGCCGCGTCCCGACCCGCACCATCATTTCCTGAGTATCGTGACCGATCAGAAGTCCGCCGAATCCACCCTGCAAGTCCGCGTCTACTACGAAGACACGGATGCCGGCGGGGTGGTCTTCTATGCTAACTACTTGAAATTCCTGGAGCGGGCACGCACCGAATGGCTGCGCGATCTGGGCGTCAACCAATCCGGGTTGGCCGCCAGCGAGCAACGGCTGTTCGTTGTCCGCGCCCTGGACATGTCCTACCGCAAACCGGCCAGACTGGACGATTTGCTTACCATACGCAGCCGAGTCACCAAACTGGGCCGCGCTTCGATACACTTCGCGCAGCGCGCGGAGCGCAACGGGGAACTGCTTGCCGAAGGCAACATCCAAGTCTGTTGCGTCGATGCCGTTCACATGCGGCCGGCAGAATTGCCGGCCGACATTCGCGAAAAACTGGAATTCATTCAGGAATAACCATGCAAGTCACCAACGACATGTCGTTGCTTTCGCTGATTTCGCACGCCAGCGTGCCGGTCCAGCTGATCATGCTGATGCTGTTGGGCATCTCGATCATGTCCTGGACCTACATCTTCGCCAAGCGCATGGCCATCAAGCGGGCCCATGACCAGACGCGCCGCTTCGAAGACGACTTCTGGTCGGGCGGCGACCTGTCGATGCTGCAGCAGGCCGTTGCCTCGCGCCGCGACGAGCAAGGCGCCCTCGCCCGCATCTTCGATGCCGGCATGACCGAATTCCTGAAGGCCCGCCGCGGCAATGCCAGCGGCGACGCCACGGCAGTGCTGGACGGCCCGCGCCGCGCCATGCGCGCCGCCTACCAGCGCGAAATGGACGCGCTGGAATCGCACCTGAACTTCCTGGCCTCCGCCGGTTCGGTGTCCCCGTACATCGGCCTCCTGGGCACGGTCTGGGGCATCATGCACGCCTTCATCGGCCTGTCGAACATGCAGCAGGCCACGCTGGCCTCGGTGGCTCCCGGCATTGCCGAGGCGCTGATCGCCACCGCCATCGGCCTGTTCGCCGCCATTCCCGCCGTGGTTGCCTACAACCGTTTCACGAATGATATCGACCGCATCTCGATCCGCTTTGACAGCTTCGTCGATGAATTCCTGAACATTCTGCAACGGCAGGTGCGCTAATGCCCTCGGTAAGCTCGCGCGGCAGGTCCGGCCGCCGCATGAAGGCCGACATCAACGTGGTGCCGTACATCGACGTGATGCTGGTGCTGCTGGTCATCTTCATGGTGACCGCGCCCCTCATCACGCCCGGGCTGATCCAACTGCCGTCGGTGGGCGCCGCCTCCGACGTGCCCGTCAAGCCGCTGGAAGTCCAGATTTCGGAAGACGGCAAGATCGCGCTGCGCATGCGCGAAGCCGGCGCCACCATGCAGGACATCGCGCGCACCGAACTGGTGGCGCAAGTGCGTTCGCGCATTACCGCGGAAACGCCGGTGGTCATCGCCGCCGACGGCAAGGTGCCCTACGAGACGGTTGTGAAGGTCATGGACGAGCTGCGCACCAACGGCATCACCCGCCTGGGTCTGCTGGTGGACCAGTCCGCCGCAGGCGCCCAACAGCCCGCACCCGCCAAGAAACGCTAACGCGCCGCCATCCGCCGGCCCGGCCGGCATGCACCGCACATGACGCCACCCATAATTCGACACCGCAGCGGCCCGCCGGCCACCCCGCCCAACAACGACAACCGGAATTCGCTGATTCTGGCTGTGGCGGTGCACCTGCTGCTGCTGGTTGCCCTGATCTTTGGCGTGAACTGGCATACCGAGAACCCTGGCCCCGTCCAGGTGGAACTCTGGGCAGACGGCAATTCGCCCGTCTCGCCGCCGCCCACGCCGCAGCCTGAACCGCCCAAACCCCAACCCAAGCCGCAGCCCGAGCCGGAGCCTGAAAAGACGCCGGAGCCGCCGCCTCCGCCCCCTCCTCCTCCGCCGCCGCCTGAGCCCCAACCGCAGGTCCAGGCCAAGACCGAGGAAGTCGATCCCGAGATCGCCATCCAGGAGGCGAAGAAAAAGCGCGAGCAGGAAGAGAAGGCCCGCGAAGCCGCCGAGGCCGCCAAGGAAAAGGCGCGCCTGGAAGAAGAGCGCAAGCAGGCCGAGCTGAAGGAAAAGAAGCGCCTGGAGCAGGAACGCCAGGCCGCCGAGAAGGCCGCTGCTGAAAAGGCCGCTGCCGAGAAGGCTGCCGCCCAGAAGGCCGCGGCGGAGAAGGCTGCCGCCGAAAAGGCTGCTGCTGAAAAGGCCGCTGAAAAGGCTGCCGCCGAAAAGGCCGCCGCCGAGAAGAAGGCCAAGGAAGAAGCCGCCAAGAAGGCAGCAGCTGAAAAGGCTGCCGCCGAGAAAGCCGCTGCCGAGAAGGCTGCGGCCGAGAAGGCGGCTGCGGAAAAGGCTGCCGCCGAGAAGGCCGCCGCTGCCAAGAAGGCCGCCGCCGACAAGGCGTTGAAGGACGCGTTCCGCAACGACGCCCTGGGCGCCGCCGGCATTCCCGGCGGCACCGCTGACCGCAACCAGGCGGGCGGCGGACGCGACAGCGGCTATGGCGCCAAGGTCCGGGCCTGCGTGCAGCCCGGCGTGGCGTATCCGCCTCCGCCCCGCAGCGGCTCGGGAAATCCGACCGCGCAATACCGGGTACAGTTAGGTTCTGACGGGAAGGTGAATGGCGTCACGTTGACCAGTTCTTCTGGCAACCCGGGCTTTGACCGCGCGGTCGAAACCGGCATCCGCCGTTGCAACCCGTTCCCGAAGCCCTCGACGGGCCGCTACGAACCCATTATTGACGTTGTCTACAGAATGTATGACTGACAGGAGATTGACGAACATGACTCCCGCTTATAGTCGACGAGTACCCACTCTCGCGCTCTGGAGAGCGTATGGAATCGGATTGCTGATGGTGGCGCTTGCCTGCCTGATGGCCATGAAGCCCGCCCACGCGCAGCTGCGTGTCGACATCTCCGGCACCGGCGCCACGCAATACCCCGTGGCCATCGCCGACTTCGCGGTCGATGACACCCACGGCCGCGCACTGGCCGAAGTCATTCGCGCCGACCTGACCCGCACCGGCCAGTTCCGCCTGATCAACGCCGCGGGCTCCGGCCTGAACGTGGATTCCCCGATCGCCCACGACGACTGGCGCGGCAAGGGTGCGGACTTCATCGCCTACGGCAGCATCACGCGGGGCGCCGATGGCCGCTACGACGTGCGCTACCGCCTGGCCGACACGGTCAAGAAGTCGCAGCTGGACGGCGTGGCCTTCTCGGGCACCGAGCAGGAACTGCGCCGCGTGGCCCACCAGATCGCCGATCGCATCTACGAAAAGATCACCGGCGTTCGCGGCGTGTTCTCGACGCGTATCGCGTACGTGCTGAAGAAGGGTTCCACCTACGAACTGCAGGTGGCTGACGCCGACGGCCAGAATCCCCAGGTCGCCCTGCGCTCGCGCGAGCCGATCATTTCGCCGTCCTGGTCGCCCGATGGCAGCAAGCTTGCTTACGTGAGCTTCGAGTCCGGCAAGCCCGTCGTCTACGTGCACACCCTGGCCACCAGCGCGCGTGCACCGGTCGCCAACTTCAAGGGCAACAACAGCGCCCCCGGTTGGTCGCCTGACGGCAGCAAGCTCGCGGTCGCTCTGACGCGTGACGGTTTGTCGCAAATTTACGTCGTTAATGCGGCCGATGGCTCGAATCCGACCCGAGTTACGCGTTCTCCCGGGATTGACACCGAGCCGAGCTTTACGCCTGACGGTGCTTCCATTATCTTTACGAGTGACCGCAGCGGCGGGCCGCAAATCTATCAGACCGGCTCGACAGGCGGCGAAGCCCGCCGTCTCACGTTTAATGGTGGTTACAACATATCACCCCGAATTTCCCCCGACGGATCGACGCTGCTGTACGTTGCAAGACGAGACGGCGCGTTTCGAATCGCATCCTTGAACCTGTCCACTGGCGCCGAAGCCTTGCTGACTGATGGTCGTGACGATCAGTCGCCCAGCTTTGCGCCAAACGGCATGCAAGTGCTCTACGCAGCCATCCAGAATGGCCGTAGCGTGCTTGCAGGTGTCTCGAGCGATGGACGCGTACGACAGACGCTTTCGGTACTGAACGGGGAAATACGTGAACCGACTTGGGGCCCATTTACCCGATAACACGTGTGACTCTCTTTGCAAAGGAACTATCATGAAGTCGCGCATTGCCAAAAGCCTAACCATCGCCGCTCTGGCTGCCGCCCTGGCAGCTTGCAGCTCCGTCCCTCTCGACGATAAAGCGGGTCAGGGTGGAGGCGCTGGCCAAGGATCTTCGGCCTCTGGCCAAATCCTTGATCCTTTCAACCCCCAAAGCATCCTGGCGCAACAGCGCTCGGTGTACTTTGATTTCGACAGCTACACCGTGTCGGACCAATACCGTGGCCTGGTCGAAACCCATGCCAAGTACCTGGCCTCGCACCAACAGCAAAAGGTCAAGATCGAAGGCAATACCGACGAACGCGGCGGTGCTGAGTACAACCTGGCCCTCGGCCAGCGTCGTGCCGACGCCGTGCGTCGCATGATGACCCTGCTGGGCGTCAGCGACAACCAGATCGAAACCATCAGCTTCGGCAAAGAAAAGCCGCGCTCGACGGGTACGACTGAAGCCGACTTTGCCGAAAACCGCCGCGCCGATATCAATTATCTGCGTTAAGCTTTTCGCTTAGTCTGGAGCCCTACCTCGCGTCGGGACGGCCAGCCGGCCGTCCCGACGTTTGTTTTTATCCCCGGGAATATTCATGCGCGATCAAGTTCTGTCCCTGCGTCCCCTGATTGTGGCCACTGGCCTGGCGCTAGCCGCCCTCACGGCCCCCGCTCACGCTTTTTCCGACGATGAAGCCCGCAAGGCCATCCTGGATTTGCGCCAGCAGGTGCAGCAGCAGAACGAGCAAAGCCAGCGCGCCAAGCTGCAACTGGCCGACCAGATTCAATCCCTGCAGCAGGAAATTGCCCAGCTGCGCGACCAGCTCGAACTGGTATCGCGCCAGCAACCGAGCGCCAAGCCGGGCGGCGCCGCGCCGGGTAGCGCAAATCCCCCGGGCGCCTCTGCAGGCGATCCCCAGGAACAGACCGCCTATGACGGCGCGATGGACCTGTTCCGCAAGGGCCAATACAAGGAAGCCGCCGAATCGCTGGCCGCCTTCACCGCGCTCTACCCCAACAGCCAGCTCGCGCCCAGCGCCCAGTTCTACCAGGGCAGCAGCCGCTATGCGCTCAAGGACTTCAAGGGCACCATCGAGCAGCTGAACGCCATGGTGCAGAAGTCGCCGGACAACGCCCGCGCGCCGGATGCCCTGCTGATCATCGCGGGCAGCCAGATCGAACTGAACAACCGCGCCGGCGCCAAGGCCACCTTGCAACGCATCGTGCGCGACTACCCCACCACGCCGGCCGCCACCACGGCCAAGAGCCGGCTGCAACTGCTGCAGTAATGCCGCACGCCGCCAGCGCGGCAGGCGCTTACCGCCAGATTCTTCGCCGCCGGGCGGGGCTGATTGCCCTGCTGCTGGCGGCGATTCTGTTTGCGCTGCTGATCGACTTCACCGTGGGCCCATCCGGCCTGCCCTGGCGCGCGCTCTGGCAAACGCTTGCCGCGCCCGCCGATGCTGATCCGACCTATCGCGTGATTGTCTGGGACATCCGCCTGCCGTCAGCCCTGATGGCGGCGCTGGTAGGCATGGCGCTCGGCTTGGCGGGCGCCGAGATGCAGACCATCCTGAACAATCCCCTTGCCAGCCCGTTCACCCTGGGCGTGTCGTCGGCGGCGGCCTTTGGCGCCTCGCTGGCGATCGTGCTCCAGTTCGGGCTGCCGGGCGTTCCCGCCGGCTGGCTGATTGCCGCCAACGCCTTTCTGTTCGCCCTGCTGGCGGCGCTGCTGCTGGATGCGGTGGCCCGGTGGGGCGGCATGAACACATCGGGCGTCGTGCTGTTCGGCATCGCGATGGTGTTCACCTTCAATGCGCTGGTGTCGCTGGTGCAATTTACCGCCAGCGCCGAAGCCTTGCAGAACCTGGTGTTCTGGACGATGGGCAGCCTGGCGCGTTCCAGCTGGACGACCGTGGGCGTGCTGGCGCTGGCGTTCGCGGTGGCCTTGCCGCTGGCCATGCGGCAATCATGGAAGCTGACCGCGCTGCGGCTGGGCGAGGACCGCGCCGCCAGCTTTGGCGTGGATGTGCGCCGCGTGCGCGTTGCGGCGCTGGCGCGCGTTAGCCTGCTGTCCGCGCTGGCGGTCGCCTTTGTCGGGACGATCGGGTTCATCGGACTGGTGGCGCCGCACATTGCGCGCCGGCTCTTCGGCGAAGACCACCGCTTCTATCTGCCGGGCAGCGCCCTGGTGGGCGCGGTGATCCTGTCGCTGGCGTCGATCGCATCCAAGAATCTCATGCCGGGCGTGGTGGTGCCCGTGGGCATCGTGACCGCGCTGGTGGGCATTCCCTTCTTCGTTTCCGTCGTGCTGCGCAGGCAATTGCCATGACAAGGCCCACTCCCGCTCCACACCCCGCCGGCCTGGCGGTCCAGGCGCTTTCGGCCGGTTACGGGCGCGAAGACGTGCTGCACGACCTGACGATCCCCGCGCTTGCCGCGGGCGAAGTGACGGCGCTGCTGGGTCCGAACGGCAGCGGCAAGTCCACGTTGCTCAAGGCGCTGGCCGGCTTGGTGCGGCCCCGCGCGGGCGGCGCGGTGCTGGACGGGCTGGACCTCACGCGCCTTGACCACGCCGAGCGTGCCCGCCACGTCGTGTACCTGCCTCAAAGCCTGCCCGCGGCCGTGCACCTGCGCGTATTCGAGTCCGTGCTGGTCGCGGCCCGCGCCAGCGGCGTGGCGGCGCGCCCCGTGGACCTTCAAGCCATCGACCAGCTGCTGGCGCGGCTGGGCATCGCGCATCTGGCCCTTCACTATCTGGACGCGCTATCTGGCGGGCAAAAACAATTGGTGGGGCTGGCGCAGGCGCTGATCCGCCACCCGCGCGTGCTGCTGCTGGACGAGCCGCTATCGGCCCTGGATCTGAACTACCAATTCCACGTCATGCGCCTGCTGCAGCAGGAAACGCGCGAGCATGGCCTGATCAGCCTCATCGTGCTGCACGACCTGAACGTGGCGCTTCAGCATGCGGACCAGGCCGTGATGATCCATGAAGGGCGGCTGCACGCCGCAGGCAGCCCGGCAGACGTCATCACGCCCGACGCGCTGGCTGCCGTCTATGGCGTGCAGGCGCGCGTGGAGGCGTGCTCGAAAGGCCGCCGGCAGGTGCTGATCGACGGGTTGCAGGCGCACCCGGGCTGAACCGCGCAGCCCGGCACGGGCAAGCTCAGGCGCGCTGCGCCACGTCCGCGAC
This sequence comes from Achromobacter sp. SLBN-14, assembly GCF_006715415.1. Classification (NCBI taxonomy): domain Bacteria; kingdom Pseudomonadati; phylum Pseudomonadota; class Betaproteobacteria; order Burkholderiales; family Alcaligenaceae; genus Achromobacter; species Achromobacter sp. SLBN-14. The sequence continues at coordinate 1,675,670 of NZ_VFNE01000001.1, forward strand.
GGGCGCGCCCGTCATGTCCGCCAGCTGGGCCGGCGTCAGGTTGAACACGGTGTGCGGATGGCCGGCGGCGGCCCACAGGCTTTCGTAATTGAAGAGGTCCGCGTCCAGCAGCATGACCGGCTTGACGGCGTGGCCGATGGGGCAGACGCCACCGATGGCATAACCTGTCATGTCGCGCACGAAGCGCGCATCGGCCTTGGCCAGTTCGCCGACCTGCGCCGCGACCTTGGCTTCATCCACACGGTTGGCGCCGCTGGCGATGACGAGCACCGGCGCGTTGTCGGTGGCGCGCCGGAAGATGATGGACTTGGCGATCTGGGCGACTTCGCAGCCCAGCCCCGCGGCCGCCTCGGCCGAGGTCTTGCCCGTCTGGGGCAGCACCACCACGGGCTTGTCATGCCCCAATTCCACGAGCAGACGCGCAACGCGCTGAGCGGATTCCGGCAAGGCGGCGATGGATTCTGGCGACATCGTTGAAAACTCCGTTCAAGAAAACTGGCCCGCGCGCGGACGGCGCAGGCGGGCCGCAGACGAGTGTATCAGCGTCCGGCCGGGCCGCCGCGCCCTGATGCCGGGCTAGAATGCGGACCTGGCTACACGTCCCGATCCCCATGCGTTCCGAACCCGTTTTGCCCTTGCAGACCGCGCCCATCGGCGGTTATGCCATGTCCTACACCGAGTACGGCAGCGGCACGCCGCTGGTGCTGGTGCACGGCTCCCTGTCCGACAGCCGCTACTGGAAGTCGCAGATGGCGCCGCTGGGGCGTTCGTTCCGGGTGCTGGCCGTGTGCCTGCGCCGCTATTGGCCCGAGACCTGGGACGGCGAAGGCGGCGGCTTTTCGGTCGAGCAGCACGCCAGCGATGTGCTGGAATTCATCGACACGGTGGCAGGCGGCCCGGCCCATCTGGTGGGCCATTCCCGCGGCGGGCGTGTCGCATTGGAAGCCGCGCTGCGTCAGCCGCAATCGCTGCGCAGTCTTACGCTGGCGGATCCCGGCCTGCAGTTGCCCGGTTGCGTCGATGAACGCGGGGGCTTTCGCCAACGCGCCCTGACGCTGATCCGGCAAGGCGACATCGAGGAAGGGTTGGCGCTGTTCGTGGACACGGTGACCGGCCCCAACACCTGGCAGCGCATGGTGCCGTGGTTCAAGGAGATGGTCCGCGACAACGTGGGCACGCTCTTCGGACAGGTGGACGAACGGCCGGACACCCTGACGCCCGAGCAGATCGGCGGCGTGACGATGCCGGTGCTGCTGATCGGCGGCGCGCTGAGCCCGGCGCCCTATCCCGCGGTGCTCGATGCGCTGGCGCAATGGCTGCCGCAATCCCGCCGCATCGACATCGTGGGCTCTTCGCACGGCATGAACCTGGGCAATCCCCGCGCCTTCAATGGCGCCATCCAGGAATTCATCGGCGGTTGATCCGCGCGGTCAGGGCTCGACCGACGGCGTGTGCTTCAGGCGCCGCAGTACAAACGTGGAACGGCTGTGCCGCACGCCGCGTAGCTTGTACAGCCGCTTGCGCAGGAATTCCTCGTAGCCTTCCGTGCCCGCCACGGCAACCTTGATCAGGTAGTCGTATTCGCCCGTGACCAGAAATGCCTCGACCACTTCGGGCAGGCGGCTGATTTCCTCGCCAAAGCGCGCCAGCGTGTCGTCGTCGTGGTGCTCAAGCGTGACTTCGATCATTACCGTGTCCGGCAGCCCCAGCGCCTTCTGGTTCAGCAAGGCCGCATAACCTTCGATCACCCCCGCCTCTTCCAGCGCCTTGACGCGGTTCCAGCAGGGCGTGGGCGACAGGCCGACCGTTTCGGCCAGCTTCAGGTTCGTCAGGCGGCCATCCGCGCGCAGAGCACGCAGGATCTTGCGGTCGGTATCATCGAGTTTGGGCAATGTGGGCATGGTTGACGGACTATTGAAGGAAGAATCCCTATAGCAGCGGATTCTACAGAAATTAGATTCTTCAAAGCGTCGCAAACCGGCGTGAATCAAGAAACCTATTTTGCGCATGACGCCGTAGACTTTCCTCAAGGCGCGCACCTATCCCGCGCGTCCCGATTCGGCGCTCACGCTGCGGCACAACCCGGCAGGTGCGCCGGCAGTTTTCACGCAGCAAGCCCGCGCGCCGATCCGCGCGGCTGGAAATCATGCCTCACGCAGCAGCACCCGCGAAATCCGGTCTCGGCCTATCCGGCGCCGTCATGCTTTTCGTCGCCCCCGCGCTCTTCGCCTCAAACATGGTTGCGGCCCGCTGGGCGCACGACGCCAACCTTCCCCCCGTCTTTCTCGCCTTCGGCCGCTGGCTGATTGCCCTGCTGATCCTGTTGCCGTTTGCCGCCCCCGCCTTGCGCGCCCATCGCCGGGCCTTGTGGCGCGGCCTGCCGGCGCTGTTGCCGCTGGCCGTGCTGGGCATGGGCGTGGCGGTGGCGCCGCAGTACATCGGTGCGCAGACCACCAGCGCCACCAACATTGCGCTGATCTTTTCGTGCAGCCCGCTGCTGGTGACGCTGCTGGAAGCGGTGATCTGGCGCAAGCCGCTGTCAGCGCCTCGCGCGGCCGGCCTGGCGCTGGCGTTGACCGGCGTGCTGGTGGTGCTGACGCGCGGCGACGCCCACGCGCTGGTGCGGCTGGCGTTCGGACAAGGAGATCTGTGGGTGCTGCTGGCCGCCACCGGCTGGGCGTTGTACACGGTGCTGCAAAAGCGCCTGACGCTGCCTGCGGTGCCCGACAGTGCGCGGCTCGCGACGATGATGCTGGGCGGCGCGGTGGCGCTGGCGCCCTTTGCCGGCATTGAAGCGGCAGCCGGCATGGCGCCTGCGTGGACGGACCCGCGCCTGGCGGCGGTGCTGCTGTTCCTGGCGGTGGTGCCGAGCCTGGGCGCCTATTACGTCTATGGCCGGCTTATCAGCGTGGCCGGTCCCGCAACCGCGGGCCTGTCGATGTTTCTGGTGCCGGTCTACGCGGCGCTGCTGGCCTGGCCGCTGCTGGGCGAGGCGCCGCAGCTCTTTCATGCTTACGGCTTTGCCATGATCCTGCTGGGCGTGAAGCTGGCCTCGTCGCGGCTGCGCCCGGCGGCGGCCGCAGCCGCCGCCTGAGGGCGCGGCACGAAAGTCAGCGGCCCGCGCCCTGCGCCGCCATGACTTCCTGCGCCACCTGGCGGGGCGCTTCGGCGTAGTGCTTGAACTCCATCGTGTAGGTCGCGCGGCCCTGTGTCAGCGAGCGCAGCGACGTGGAGTAGCCAAACATCTCGGCCAAGGGCACCTCGGCGCGCACGACCTTGCCGCCGCCGCCCGCGATGTCTTCCATGCCCTGCACCATGCCGCGGCGCGACGACAGATCGCCCATGACATTGCCGGTGAAGTCTTCGGGCGTCTCGACCTCGACCTGCATCATGGGTTCCAGCAGCACGGGATCGGCGCGCCGCATGCCTTCCTTGAACGCCATCGAGCCGGCCATCTTGAACGCGTTTTCGTTCGAGTCGACGTCGTGGTACGACCCGAAGAACAGCGTCACTTTCACGTCCACAACCGGATACCCGGCCAGCACGCCGGCGTTAAGGGCCTCGCGAATGCCCTTGTCCACCGCGGGGATGAACTCGCGCGGCACCACGCCGCCCTTGATCGCGTCGACGAATTCGTAGCCCTTGCCCGCCTCTTGCGGCTCAAGCTTGAGCACCACGTGGCCGTACTGGCCGCGGCCCCCCGACTGCTTGACGAACTTGCCTTCGACCTCGTTGCAGGTCTTGCGGATGGTCTCGCGGTACGCCACCTGCGGCTTGCCCACCGTGGCTTCCACGTTGAATTCGCGTTTCATGCGATCGACCAGGATTTCCAGGTGCAGCTCGCCCATGCCGGAAATGATGGTCTGCCCGGATTCTTCGTCGGTGCGCACGCGGAACGACGGATCTTCCTGCGCCAGGCGGCCCAGCGCGATGCCCATCTTTTCCTGGTCGGCCTTGGTCTTGGGTTCCACGGCCTGCGAAATGACGGGCTCGGGGAACACCATACGTTCTAGGATGATGATGTGCGACGGATCGGTCAGCGTGTCGCCGGTGGTGACGTCCTTGATGCCGACAGCCGCGGCGATGTCGCCCGCATAGACTTCGGTGATCTCGCGCCGTTCGTTGGCGTGCATCTGCAGAATGCGGCCCAGGCGCTCTTTCTTTTCCTTGATGGGGTTGTAGACCGAGTCGCCCGACTTCACCACGCCCGAATACACGCGGAAGAACACGAGCTGCCCGACGAAGGGATCGGTCATGATCTTGAAGGCAAGCGCGGAGAACGGCTCGTTGTCGGTCGGATGACGCTCGATTTCGTGGTCACGCTGGTCATGGCCCTTGATGGCGGGCACATCCACCGGCGAGGGCATGTAGTCGATGACCGCATCCAGCATCGCCTGCACGCCCTTGTTCTTGAAGGCGCTGCCGCACAGCATCGGCACGATCTCGTTGGCGATCGTGCGGGCGCGCAGCCCTTCCTTGATTTCCGCTTCGGTCAGCGGCTCGCCGGACAGGTATTTTTCGAGCAGGGTTTCGTTGGCCTCGGCGGCCTTTTCCACCATCTTCTCGTGCCATTCCTGCGCCTGGTCCTGCATCGCCGCGGGGATGTCCACGTACTGGAACTTCACACCCTGGCTGGCGTCGTCCCAGATGATGGCCTTCATCTTGACCAGATCGATCACGCCCTCGAAGTGGTCTTCGGCGCCCACCGGCAACTGGATGGGCACGGCGTCGCCCTTCAGGCGCTCGGCGATCTGGCGCTGCACGCGCAGGAAGTCCGCGCCGACTCGATCCATCTTATTGACGAAGGCAAGCCGCGGCACCTTGTATTTGTTGGCCTGGCGCCAGACGGTCTCGGACTGCGGCTGCACGCCGCCCACGGCGTCATAGACCATGACGGCGCCGTCCAGCACGCGCATGGAGCGTTCGACCTCGATGGTGAAGTCGACGTGGCCCGGCGTGTCGATGATGTTGATGCGGTGCTCGGGATAGTTGCCCGCCATGCCCTTCCAGAAGGCGGTGGTGGCGGCCGACGTGATGGTGATGCCGCGTTCCTGCTCCTGCTCCATCCAGTCCATCACCGCCGCGCCGTCATGGACCTCACCGATCTTGTGGGTGATGCCGGTGTAGAAGAGGATGCGCTCGGTGGTCGTCGTTTTGCCTGCGTCAATATGGGCGCTGATGCCAATATTGCGATAAAGCTCGATGCGCGTCTTGCGGGTCATGGCCTCTTCCTACGGTTGGATGAAGATGCGTAAATATTACGCGCCGTGCGGCAAGATACAAGCCTGAATCGGCCTGCTGACGCGAGTTTGGCGGGTCCATGAGTTTGGCCCCGCCATACCAACGTATAAGCGCATGCGCCGGGCATGAAAAAGCCCCTCTGGCAGAGGGGCCTTGGCGCATGCGGTGGCGCGCTACGCGCACCAAGTTGGCGCGCAATTACTTCTTGTCTTCCTTGACGCGATAGACCAGCACGGCAGTGGTGGCCAGCGAGAGCACCTTGGCGGTGACGCTGCCCAGCAGCAGGCGCGACAGGCCGCTGCGGCCGTGGCTGCCGATGAAGATCAGATCGCAGCCCGCATCGGTGGCGGCCTGGACGATGCCGTCAGCCACGTTGAAGTTGGACACGGCGCGCGCTTCGACCTTGACGCCAGCGGTGTCGGCGCGGTCGCTGATCTGCTTGAGGTACTTGTCGGCTTGCTCGGCGGAGGCCTTTTCGTAGTCTTCGTCGGTGATGGCATAGGCCGCGGCCATGCCGTCAAAACCGATGGTGGCCGCGAAGGGCTGCGTCACGTAGAGGGCGACGACTTCGGCGCCGACTTCGCGCGCGAAGCAGATACCTGCGTTGGCGGCTTGGGCCGAGAGCGGGGAACCGTCGGTGGGAATCAGGATCTTCTTGAACATCTTGCCTGCTCCTGTGTTGGAGGAATCTTTATGCTACCGGAAAGCCGCCGGGCCGACATCAGCCGAACTGGCGGCCTTGACGAGGGTCAAGGCGGGGTTTATCCCAACTGCTGGGCAGCCGCAAACAGGTTGGTGCAGCGGGTGCCGGTGCGGCAGTATGCCAGGACCGGGCCCGGCAGGGTGCGCAGCAGTTCCGCAAAGCGGGCGACGTCGGCGGCCGTCATGGCGCTGCCCACGACGGGCTGATATTCGATCTGCAGGCCGGCTTGCTGCGCGGCGCGCGACACGTCGGCGGCGGTGGGCTGGTCCGGACCGCCTTCAAAATCGGGGCGGTTGATGATGACGCTCTTGTACCCGGCGGCGGCCACGTCGGCCATGTCGTCGGGGCCCAGTTGCGGGGCGACGGCAAAGTTCTGGGTAAGGGGCTTGATGGGTGCGGACATGACGGTTCCTTCGGTGACTGGGCGATCTGGCTCGGAATTATTGATTGTAGGACCCGTTTTGCGCGAAAAGTTTTTCCAGTTCGGCCCAGATGCCCCGGTGGTCGGCAATCGATACCGAAAAGCGCAGCATGGTCGATGGCGCCTGCGTCGGCGAGAACAGCGTCCCCGGCGCGAGCAGCATGCCGCGGTCCGCGGCCTCGCGCGCCAGCACCTCGGAATCCCGGCCGCAATCGGCCCAGACGAACATGCCAGCGTGCGCCTCGTGCGGGATGGTCAGGCCCAGTTTCAGCAAGCCCTTCATGCAGCGCTGGCGCGCGTCGTCGACCCGCTGTCGCACGCGTTCGATATGGCGCCGGTACTGCCCTTCCATGAGGACGCGGTGCACGACGCGCTCACCCAATTCGGGTGAAGTCAGACCCGCCAGCATCTTCAGGTCGGCCAGCTTCTGCAGCAGGTCGGCATTGGCCGCCACATAGCCCACGCGCAGGCTGGCAGCCAGCATCTTGGAGTATCCCCCCACGAAGATGACGCGGTTCAGCCGGTCCAGGGCCGCGAGCTTGATGGCGCCGCCCGGATGCAGCTCGCCGTAGGTGTCGTCTTCGACAACCATGAAATCGTGGCGTTCGGCGATGCGCAGGATGCCGTAGGCGGCCCCGGCGGACAGCGTGTGGCCGGTGGGGTTGTGAACCGATCCGTTGATGATGAAAAGCTTGGGCTTGTGCTGCGCGGCCAGTTGCTCAAGCAGGTCGAGGTCCGGGCCGTTGGGGCCGCGCGGCACGCCGATCAGGCGGGCGCCAAAGGCGGCAAGGCGGCCGAAGATCACGAACCAGGCCGGGTCCTCGACCAGGACGGTATCGCCCGCCTTGACCAGGTGGCGCGCGATGAGATCCAGCCCGTGGGTGACACCGTTGGTCGTGAGCAGGTTGAGCTCTGGATGGGCCGGCACGCCCTCGTTCTGCAGCACCGCGGCGATCTGCTGGCGCAGGGGCGCAAAACCCTGGGGGCTGCCGTAGCTGACGAGGTTGGCGCGCACTGAACGACCCACCGCGCGCACGGCGCCAGCCACCATGTCGGGATCCAGCCAATCGGCCGGCAGGAGGCCCGCCCCGCCCGGCATGCCCGGCGCGTTGGATTCCCGGAACATGCTGCGCAACAGCCAGGCGATGTCCACCCGCGCGGGCGGCGCGAGCGTGCTGGGCGCGGCGGCGGCCACCGCCGTCAGCGGGCCGCTGCGGGCCTTTACGAAAAACCCCGCGCCCCGGCGCGATTGCACCAGCCCGCGGGCCACGAGGCGGTCGTAGGCCTCGACCACGGTGAAACGGCTGACGCCCGACTGTTCGGCCATCTTGCGGATGGACGGCAGGCGCGTGCCGGGCCGCAAGCCTTGCTCGTCGATGCGGCGGGCCAGGCCATCGGCCAGTTGCGCCACCAGGGTGGCATCGGCCTGGCGCACGGGCTGCCAGGGCATGGAAGGAGAGGACGGAGCAACTGTCATGGAGATTTGACCAGGCCAGTGATTAAAGTGACACGCCATTGTGTACCGGTACTGTACTGATGGCTGTGCGTAGAGTGACAGCAATGCCGAAAGCCTGCAACCGCAGGCGCGGCCATTGAGACATTTTTCCGGTGCTGTCATGACCCGTCCCGCGCTCTTCCCCTCGCCTTCGGCCGTTCCCGCCCCCTCGTCTTCCCTCTGGGAGGGATACGGCTACGGTTTCCTGGGCGTGCTGGTGTTTTCGCTAACGTTGCCCATGACTCGCGTGGCGGTGGCCGAACTGGCGCCGCTGCTGGTGGGACTGGGCCGCGCGCTGATCGCCGCGCTGCCCGCGGTCGCCCTGTTGTGGCTGACGCGCAGCCGCCGGCCCAATCGCGCGGAGTGGCCGGGCGTGATCCTGGCGGCGCTGGGCATCGTCGTGGGCTGGCCGCTGGCCTCGTCGATCGCGATGCAGACGGTGCCTTCGTCGCAAGGCGCGGTATTCAACGGCCTGCTGCCGCTGTCCACCGCCGCCTTTGCCGCGCTGCGCAGCGGTGAAAGGCCTTCGGCCGCCTTCTGGGGCTGGGCCGTCGCGGGCGCCGCGCTGGTTACCGCTTATGCGCTGCGCCAGGGCGAAGGCACGCTGACTGCGGGCTACCTGTGGCTGCTGGTGGCCGTGGTGCTGGGCGGCATGGGCTACGCCGAGGGCGCGCGCGCCTCGCGCACGCTGGGCGGTTGGCGCACAATATGTTGGGCGCTTGCCATCAGCGCACCCGTGGTGGCCCTGCCGGTCGGCTGGATGGCGGCGCAGCAGCCCCACTGGCCCAGCCCGGACGTCATCGCTGCCTGCGCCTACCTGGCCTTCGGCTCGATGTTCCTGGGATTTTTCGCCTGGTACCGCGGCCTGGCCGCCGGCGGAATTGCCCGGGTCGGACAAGTGCAATTGCTGCAACCCTTCCTTACCGTCGTGGCCGCTGCTTTGCTGTTTGGCGAAACCGTGGAGGCGACGACGTTCGTGTTTGCCGCCGCCGTGATCGCCGTTATTGCCGGCGGACGCCGCGCCATCGTGAGGACCCCGAAATGAACCTGCTTCCCGCCAATTGGGCCGACGTCCCGCTGGCCTCGCTTTCCCTGCTGGGCCCGCTGGCGTTGTTTGCGCTGGTCAGCTCGATCACGCCCGGCCCCAATAACGTCATGCTGGCCTCGTCGGGGCTGAACTTCGGGTTCCGGCGCAGCGTGCCGCATCTGCTGGGCGTGAACCTGGGCTTCACGCTGATGATCTTTCTGGTGGGCGTCGGCCTGGGTTCGGTCTTTCAGCAGACGCCCGCCCTCTACACCGTCCTGAAGTACGCCGGCGCAGCCTATCTGCTGTATCTGGCGTGGAAGATCGCCAACTCCGGCCCGCTGGACGAGGGCGAGGCGCGCGGCAAGCCGTTCACGTTCCTGCAGGCCGCCGCGTTCCAGTGGGTCAATCCCAAGGCCTGGGTGATGGCGGTGGGCGTGGTGGCGACCTACACGCCGCAGAACGGCTTCTTCGCCAACCTGGTGATCGCGACGCTGGTCAGCGGCATCGTCAACCTGCCCAGCATCGGCATCTGGGTGACCTTCGGCACGGCCCTGCGCCGCGTGCTGCACCGGCCTGCCGCCATCCGCGCCTTCAATGTGGGCATGGCCCTGCTGCTGGTGGCCTCGCTGTATCCCGTCGCGCTGGAACTGCTCCACTGACCCGCCGTTCAGGCCAGCAGCCCCACCACCACGGCCGGCGTGACCAGCACGTTGAACAGGCCCGCCATCACCATCACCAGGCCCGCGACTGCGCCCTCTTCGGCGGCCAGCTCGCGGGCCTTGGCCGTGCCCGCCCCGTGCGCCCCCATGCCGAATAACGCGCCGCGCGCCAATGCCGAGCGCAGCGGCAGCCACCTGCACATGAGCTGGCCGATGGCCGCGCCAAACACGCCCGTCACGATGACGAAAACGGCCGTCAGGTCGGGCACGCCGCCCACGTGGGACGACACCGCCACGGCAAACGGCGTGGCGACCGAACGCGGCAACAAGCTGAGCCGCAGGTCCGGCGGCAAATCCAGCAGGCTGCCCAGCAGCCATGCGCTGGCGCCCGCGATGCCACTGCCCACCGCCACCCCGGCGGCCAGCACCGGCCAGTAGCGCCGGATCAGCGCGCGCTGCTGATACAGCGGCAAGGCGAACGCGACGATGACCGGGCCCAGCATGGCCATCAGCCAGTGCGAGCCGGACATGTATTCGCGATAGCCGGTATGCAGCAGGATGGCCAGCGTCAGCAGGAGCGCGGGCGCAACGACCAGCGTGGACGTCCACCAGTAGGCGTAGCGGCGGTAGAACAGACGCGCGCAGACGTAGGCGGCGACCGTCGCGGCCGGCCAGAAAAGCAGGTTGAATTCAGGCCGCATGGCGGTTCATCCAGCGGTAGCAAAGATCGATGGTCAGCGCCGTCCCTGCCATGACGAGCGCCGTGCCCAGCAGGATGACCGCCAGCAGCTTGACGCCCAGCAGCCCCAGGAATTCACGGTGGTCCAGCAGCGACATGACCGCTGGCACGAAGAAGAGCAGCATTTCGCCCAGCAGCCAGCTTGCGCCGCGCTGCACATTGCGCACGCGCAACCGGCGCGTCGCCAGCAGCAGGAGCACCAGCGCCATCCCGATGACGCCGCCGGGCACCGGCAGGCCCGAGGCCTGCGCCACCGCCTGCCCCGCCAGGGAAAAAAGAACGATCAACGCGATCTGGAGCAGACGGCTGCGGCGCAGCGCGCTGCGCAAAAGGATGGAATGGCGAAAGCGGGTCATGAGACGAACTCCAGCGGCAAGGTTCCGTTGTACGCCTGCGGCGGGCATAGATAAAATGAATTCGATGAATCCCTTCTATTCCAATCAGGCATAGCCATGGAACTGCGTACGTTGCGCGCCCTGGTCGAAGTCGTCCGGCAAGGCGGTTTTTCCCAGGCGGCGAAGGTCATCCATGCCACCCAACCCACGGTCAGCAAGGCCGTGCGGCAACTGGAGGATGAACTGGGCATGCCGCTTCTGGACCGGCAGGCGCAGCCGTTAAGGCTGACGGCGGCTGGCGAGATCGTGTACCGGCGCGCCATCGCCATGTTGGCCGAACGCGACGATCTGCGGGCCGAGCTGGACGATCTGAAGGGCTTGAAGCGCGGCGTGCTGCGCCTGGGTCTGCCACCGCTGGGCAGCAGTTCTTTGTTCGCGCCGATGTTCGCGCGCTTTCGCAGCCGCTATCCCCGCATCGAGATCAGTCTGGTGGAACATGGCAGCCGCCGCCTCGAAGAGATGGTGATGGCCGGCGAAATCGAGCTGGCCGGGTCGCTCAAGCCGGTGCCCGACCATTTCGAATGGCAGCCGGTGGCGCGTGAACCGCTGGTCGCCCTGATGCCCGCCGACCATCCGCAGGCGCATGCGGCCTCCGTGGGGCTGCACGACCTGCGCGACTCGCCCTTCATCCTGTTCGAGAGCGGCTTCGCCTTGAATCGCATCATCCACGACGCGTGTCAGCGGGCGGGCTTCGTGCCGGCCATCGCCGCGCGCAGCGGCCAGATCGATTTCATCGTGGCGCTGGTGGCCGCGGGGCTGGGCGTCGCCTTCCTGCCGCGCATCACGGCAGACGTGGCGCTGCACGCAGGCGTGGCGCGCGCGCCCTTGCGCGATACGGGGACGGACTGGGAAATGGTGCTGGTGTGGCGCCGCGGCGGCTACCTGTCCTACGCCGCGCAGGCATGGCTGGCGTTGACGCGCGAGGTGCATCCCGGCACCCCGTGACGGCGCCGGGCCGGCCGCGCCGGAGTATGCTGATGCCGGAACCCAACCCGACTTGCCGGGTCAGACCCTTCATGCCCGCCTTGCCCCGCTTCTCTGCCCGCCGACTGTTTGCCGCCGCCGTGCTCACCGCCGCCGGCGTGGTCGGTTGCACGCAACTGGATTCCTGGCAACGCCAGACCATTTTTTCGCCGCAATCCGAGCCGCAATCGTGGTGGCGGGATCCCGCCGCCGGGACGCAGGTCTACGACCTGACGCTGGAAAACGGCGACAAGGTGCGCGCCTGGTATCTGGCAAGCCCCAAGCCGGGCGCCCCCACGGTCCTGTATCTGCATGGCGCGCGCTGGAACCTGAATGGCAGCGCGTTCCGTATCGACGGCTGGAGCCGCATGGGATATTCCATGCTGGCGATCGACTATCGCGGTTTTGGCGCGTCCACGCCGCGTCTGCCGTCCGAGGAAAGCGCGCTGCAGGACGCCATGGCGGGCCTGAAGGAACTGGCGCGGCTGCAGCCCGATCCGGCGCGCCGCTTCGTCTACGGGCATAGCCTGGGCGGCGCAATCGCCATCGACCTGGCCTCGCGTCCCGAGCAGCCGGACTTTGCCGGCCTGATCGTGGAATCCAGCTTCACCAGCATCGGCGCGATGCTGGCCACCCTGCGCTGGGGCAACGTGCCCGGCGCCAGTCTGCTGGTCACGCAGCCGTTTGCCTCCGTGGACAAGCTGGCCCAGCTGCACACGCCGATGCTGTTCATGCACGGCACCGCGGACCGCGTGGTGCCGCACACCATGAGCGACGAGCTCTTTGCGGCCGCCCGAAACGTAGCGCCGGATTTGAAGCGACTGGTCAAGATTGAAGGCGCCTCGCATTCGGGCGCCTTCCGCAGCGGCACTCAGTACGAAACCGCCGTCAAGACCTTCATGCAGGACGCCCGCCAGGCCTACCAGCGCAAGAAGGGTTGAGCCTCTATGCCCCGGCGGCGGCAGCGCCGCGGCGCGACAGCCAGGCGATCACGCGGGGACGCGCGCGGTCGTAGGCCAGGTTGTAGAAGAAGGCATAGGGCAGATAGAACAGCACCAGTGCGATATCCAGCACGAAGGCTTCCCACAAGCTGATGCTGAGCCACCAGGCCGCCAGCGGGATCACGATGAGGATCAGGCCAAACTCAAAGCCGAATGCATGCGCCACCCGCACCCGAAAAGTGCGCGTCCAGCCAAAACGGTTTTCGATGCGGTCAAAGCCCGCGTTGTAGATCATGTTCCACACCAGCGCGATCCAGGCGATCACCGCGGTCAGCACGCCCATTTCAAACAGGGATTTGCCCATGGCCCAGGCCGCCACGGGGGCACACAGCCCGATCGCGATGATTTCGAACAGGAAGGCGTGGAGGAATCGTTCTTTGAGGGTTTTCTTGGCTTGCGTCATGACCCACCTGCGGTCGGTTTGCTTCGGAGTGACGGCATTTTCCACGCCTATTCCGTTACGATAAAGATCATATCCATCGGAAAATCCGATACTCCGACCGATCACCGCCATGCGTCATTCCCTTGAATCCCTGGCTGCCTTCGCCCAGGTAGCCGCCGAAGGCTCTTTCTCGGCCGCGGCCCGCAAGCTGGGCAAAAGCCAATCCACCATCAGCGAAACCATCGCCAACCTGGAGGTGGATCTGAACGTCACGCTGTTCGACCGCAGCCAGCGCCAGCCCGCGCTGACCGCCGCGGGCAAGGTGCTGCTGGGACAGGCCATGCAGGTGCTGGCCGCCAACGACCGGCTGAACCGCAGCGCCAGCCAGTTGTCCGAAGGCCTGGAACCCCGGCTTACGGTCGTGCTGTCCGACACCTTCCAGTCGCGCACGTTCGAAACCATGCTGAGCCAGATCGACAAGCGCTACCCGGCCCTGCGCTTCGAATGCCTGATCGCGGAATACGAGGACGTGGTGGCGCTGGTGCAGCAGGGCCGTGCCCACGTCGGCCTGATGGCCGCGCAGGAAACCTACCCGCCGGACGTGGCGCATGCGTGCCTGGCCGAGGGCTCGGAAATCGTCCTGTGCGTGGGGCGTTCGCATCCGCTGGCCAGCCTGCCGTCGGTCACGTCCGACCACCTGAAAACCGAACGCGAACTGCGCCTGAGCACGTACGAGCTGGATGACAAGGACGCCACGCCCGCGCATGCGACGTGGTCGGCGCCCGGCTACCTGATGCTGCTGGAAATGGCCAGTCTGGGATTCGGCTGGACTGAACTGCCGCGCTGGATGATCCAGCGCTTCGGCGGCGATCAGCTCGTGGAACTGAAGGTGCCGGGATGGCCGCGCCGGATCCATGTCGACGCGGTCTGGTCGACCCGGCGCGCGCTGGGGCCGGCGGGCGCATGGCTGCTGGAAAGCCTCACGCGGGGATAGCGCGTCCCACTACCGGCAATTCGTGATCGGCGCGTGTCAACGCCAGGCGCGTGATGCGCACGCCGTTGGCGTCCAGCCAGTCACCCAGCTTGGGGCTGGCCAGCACGTCGAATTCGGCACGGCGCTGGCGCGCCATCGCGCTGTCCTGCTCGTTGCTTCTAGCAAATCCCAATGCCGGATGACACATGACGAGATCGCCCTCGCGCGCATTGAACAGCCAGGTCTGCAAGAGCTGCGCGTAGCGGCGCTGGCCGCCGTCGAACGCATACACACCCAACAGGCGCCGGTTGGTCCGCAAGCCGCTTGAACGGGCCTCGCGCGCAAGCGCCGCCGCCCCCAACGCGCCGATCACATGCGCCTTGAACGATTCCTTAAGCGGAATGCCGCATTGCATGCCGGGCGCCGTCTGGCGCAACCAGGGCCTTTGCGTCCCGTAACGCTGCGCGAGCCGCGCCAGGACGCGCTTGCGGATGCCGGGCAATTGATGCACGTGCTGATGCCCGTCGACATAGTCCGGCGCGCGGCCGAACGCGGCTTCGAAAGCGTCGAACTGTTCATCAAGCCGCGCATCGATCCAGGCGGCATCGAGCCGGCCCGCATAGGCCTTCAGGATCAACGCGCCGAGCGAAGGCAGCGGTTCGGCGTCCGCGCCCAGCGTTTCCGAGAAGTTCAGATGCAGGCCGATGTCCACATCCTGCGCCGCCAGCCTGGGGGCATTGGCGGCGAACGTGGGGCCCAAGGAGAGACAGCTGACCGCGCTGACCCGCCGCATGCCGGCCAGCGCAATCATGCCCTCATCGACGTCCGCATTCATGCCAAAATCATCACCGCACACCACGACGCGCTTGCTCATCAACGTCTCTCCATTCAGCTCTTCGACACATTCCCCATGCGCACCCTCATCCGGCAGATCAGTCTTTTCGTCGCCGTCGGCTGCGCTGCCGCCGCAACGCATTGGGCCGTTGCCGTGGGCTGCGTCGAAGCGTTCGGCGCACCGCCGCTGGCGGCCAACCTGATCGGCTGGCTGAGCGCCTTCGTGGTGTCCTTCAGCGGCCATTACCGGCTCACGTTTCGACATTCGCCCATACCCTGGACCGTAGCGGCCCGTCGTTTCTTTTTTATTTCAGCGATCGGCTTTGCGATCAACGAATCTGCCTATGCCTGGTTGCTGCACGCCACCGACGTACCCTACGACACGTTGCTGGCGCTGATCCTCATCGGCCTGGCGTTCGGCACCTTCATCGCTAGCCGGCTGTGGGCGTTCCGGCACAAACCCGCTGCCTGAGCGCCGCGCCCGCGTCCACGCGCCACATCGCATGCCGGGCGCTCGTCACGACGGGCGCCAGCCCTTGCAGCGGCAGGTAGATGGCGCCATCGCCATGACCGCCCCACACCCAGAACCGCGCCCCGTCCGCCGCCGCGCACAGCGTGGCGTTGAACTGCTCGGCGCTGATCAGCACCTGTTTGCCGGTGACCGGATCGAACTTCGCGGCGTCGTACAGCTCCTTGCGCCAGTTGTCGCGCACCGGCACCTCGGGATTGAGCCAGTCATCCACGACCCAGGTGGGCCGCGGGGCGCGCGCGTAAAGCGCCAGGTCGAAGGGATAGGCGTGCAGCGACACGAAGGTATCGTCCGGCCGCGCTTCCTGCCGCACGACCTGGGCCAGCGGTGCGGCGCTGCCCTTCGCATTGAATGCGGCGATGCCCACGGCGATGACGCAGATCCCGGCGCCGACCGCGGCGCTGATGCGCACCAGCCGCGGCGTCGTCAAACCGTTCTCGCTGCGCCACGCTGCCAGGATGACCTCCGCCAGCAGAAACGCGAGCGGCGCCAGCGCAGGCAGCACATAGCCAATCAGCTTGGAATGCGGCAACGAAAAGAACACCACCACCACGGCGAACCACACCGCGGCCAGGCGCCGCAGGCTGCGCGCCGGACCCGCGATCCAGAACGCGCGGCGCAGGATGCCGCCGCCCCATAGCGACCACGGCAGGCTCAATCCGGCCAGCACGGGCAGGTAGAACCAGAACGGCTGGGCATTGTTGAAACCGGCGGCCGCGAAGCGCTGGAAATGCTGGTAGACGAAGAAGTAGTCGTAAAAGCCCGGAAACCGCACCTGCATCAGCACGAACCACGGCGCCGCCACCGCCAGGAACACCAGCAGCGCCGGCGGCCAGACCAGCGCCCCAAGCCCGCGCCAGCGCCGCTCCCAGACCAGCCACAGCAACAGGATGGCGCCGGGCAGCACCAGGCCGATCAGCCCCTTGGCCAGCACCGCCAGCGCGGCCAGCGCCCCGGCCGCCACGGACATCGCGCGCCACCGATCGCCACGCTCGACGCGCAACACGGTTTCCGCGGCGGCCAGCACGCACAGCGTAATGAGGCCCGCGACCAGCATGTCCAGGTTGGCAAACTGCGCGCCGCCGTAGAAGAACGGCACGGTGCAAAGCACCAGCACCGTCAGCGAGGCGGCCGCCGCGTCGCGATGCCGGCGCACGAATACGTACAACCCGGCGGCCGCGCTCCACGCGGCCAGCCACGACGGCACGCGCGCCGCCCACGGATGCACGCCGAATACCGAAAACGATAGTTCGGTCAGCCAGTAATACAGCGGCGGCTTGTGAAAGTACGGCATGCCGTCCAGCAGCGGCACGGCGTGCGAGCCGCTGCGCAGCATGTCCCAGGCGACGCCGGCGTAACGCCCTTCGTCGGGCAGCGTCAGCGGACGCATCCACGCCAACCAGGCCAGCCAGATTCCCGCGGCCAGCAGCAGCCATCCTGCCGGCGGGGTCCATTCGGAGCGCGCCGGCTTGTTAAGGTTGGCCATCATCAGCCCTGCGCCTTGCCGGCGGGACCGCCTCGGGTGCGTCGCACGACAAACAGCGGTCGGCCCTTCACTTCGTCGAAGATGCGGGCGACATATTCGCCCACGACGCCCAGCGAGATCAGGTTGACGCCCGCAAAGAACAGCACCGCCGTGACGATGGTCGTCCACCCGGATACGGCGTTGCCGGACATCAGGTAGTCCACCACCAGGAATCCCGCATAGGCCAACGCCAGGACGGCAAACGCCACGCCCACCAGGCTGACCATGCGCAGCGGCCAGGTCGTAAAGGCAGTCAGTCCGTCCAGCGCCAGACGGAACAGGCGCAGACCGCTATAGGTGCTGGTGCCGTGCATGCGCTCGTCGGGCGTGTACGGCAGGGCCTCGCCCTTGAACCCGACCCAGGCATACAGGCCTTTCATGAAGCGGGTGCGCTCGGGCAGCGCGATCAGCGCGTCGACCACGCTGCGGTCCATCAGCCGGAAGTCGCCGGCGTGCGCGGGCACCTGCACGCCCCGCGCATTGCTGAGCAACTGATAGAACCAGCGCGCGCCCGAGCGCTTGAGCCAAGACTCGTCGGCGCGGTCGCGCCGCACGGCGTACACCATTTCAGCGCCGGCAGACCAGCGCGCGAGCATCAGCTCGATCAGCGCGGGCGGATGCTGCAGATCGGCGTCGAGGCAGATCACCACGTTGCCGGTGGAGGCCTCCAGGCCCGCGCTCAGCGCGGCTTCCTTGCCGAAATTGCGCGACAGCTGCACATGGCGAAAGCCCTCGTGCTCGGTCCATTCCGACATCAGCGCTTCGGTGCCGTCGGTACTGCCGTCGTCGGCTACGATGATTTCCCAGCTGGTGCACAACGCCGACAGCCGGTTGCGCAGAAGCGGCAGCAGCACGCGCAGGTTCTCGCACTCGTTCAAGCACGGAATGACGCAGGTAACACGGGTGTCATACGGCACGTCGGCCGTCTGCGGCGGCCACACGGAACGCAGGGGCAGAGGCTTACCCAACACCTGCGGCGCTGGGGGGTCGGACCGGAACTGGATGTGCATGGGACTTTGAGTGGACGGAATGCGGGGCACGATGCGGTGCAGTATGCGCAGGGGCTCGTCGAATTTTCATGAAATGCCGGCGCGCCCCCGATCGTTACAATGGCGGGCAGTTTTCAGGCTTCGACACGTCATGCAATACCAAGTCCGTCCCATGCTGGCCAGCGATGTGGACGCCATCCTCCAGGCCCAGGCCCTCGCCTATCCGCAGTTCCTGCTGGAAGGCGCCGGCTTTTTCCTGAACCGCCTCGCGCTCGCTCCCCAATATTGCTGGGTTGCCCAGCCGGATGCGCCACGCAGATCCGGCGCGGTGCTGGGCTATCTGATTTCCTACCCCTGGGACGCGGGCCTGCCGCCCGCCCTGGATGTGCCGCTTTCCGCGCTGCCGCCGCGGGCCGATCACTGGTTCCTGCATGACTGCGCGGTCGTGCCGGCGGCGCAGGGCTTGGGCGTGGGCCAGGCGCTGGTGGGCGCCGCCGCCGCGCGCGCCGTGGACAACGGCCTGACGCGCGCCAGCCTGGTGTCCCTGGCGTCGGCGGCCGGCTACTGGCTGCGGCATGGGTATGCGCCGCTTGCCCCGCAGCCCGCCGGCCTGGCCGAGAAACTCGCCGGCTATGGCGCAGGCGCCAGTTACATGTCGCGCGCCTTTCCCTCCCCGGCCTCAACCCCCTCACGCGCCTGACCGAGCCGTCTTTCAAAACGTGTACAGCCACGCTTTGCCGGACGTAAGATAGGTCCGCAGTCCGCCAACGATGCGGCGGCAAAACGGTCTGAAAACGCGGTTTGATTACGGCTTGAAATCGGTTTGAACAGTCTGGCTTGCTGCGCCCCGGCGGGGCGCGAAGGTTCATATGATCTCCCTTTCGCCCGTCCAATCCCTTCTCGCCTGCTGCCTCGTGCTCGTCATCGGACGCGTCATGACCACGCGCATCGGCG
Source organism: Achromobacter sp. SLBN-14 (assembly GCF_006715415.1). Classification (NCBI taxonomy): domain Bacteria; kingdom Pseudomonadati; phylum Pseudomonadota; class Betaproteobacteria; order Burkholderiales; family Alcaligenaceae; genus Achromobacter; species Achromobacter sp. SLBN-14. The sequence goes on from NZ_VFNE01000001.1 coordinate 1,694,500, forward strand.
TCCTGGCGCGCTACAGCATTCCGGACCCCATCGTGGGCGGGCTGCTGTTCGCCGTGCTGGCCTACCTGCTGTCCACCTGGGGCGGCGTCGCCGTTTCGCTGGAAACCAGCATCAAGCCCACGCTGCTCCTGCTGTTCTTCGGCTGCATCGGGCTCACCGCCAACCTGAAGCTGCTGGCCCGCGGCGGCCCCCGCCTCATTGCCTTCCTGCTGGCGCTGATCCCGTTTCTCGTCTTGCAGAATGCCGTCGGCCTGGGCATGGCCTGGCTGCTGGACATGCACCCGCTCATGGGACTGCTGGGCGGCACGATCACGCTCGTGGGCGGACATGGCACCGGCGCGGCCTACGCGACACGCTTTGCCGACTTCAACAACATCCAGGACGTCATGCCGCTGGCCATGACGGCTGCGACGCTGGGCCTGGTGCTGGGCGGCGTCGTGGGCGGGCCCGTGGCGGAATGGATCATGCGCCGCCACAAGGTGTCGGGCAGCCTTGACCATACCGCGGCTCAAGGCGACCAGCCCGCCGACCTGAATGAAGATAATCAGCCGCCCACGGCCGGGACGTTCATCCTGTCCATGACCGCGGCGTTCGTCTGCCTGGTGGTCGGCGGCGTCCTGGCGGCGCTGGTTGAAGACGCTCCCGTCAGCCTGCCCAACTTCCTGTGGTGCCTGGCCACCGGCGTGCTCATCCGCAACGCCGGTCCGCTGGTCGGCATCCGGCTCGACGACCGGGCCACCGACATCATCGGCACGATCTCGCTGTCGCTGTTCCTGGGCATGACGATGATGACGCTGGACCTGTCCAGCGTCGCGCGCCTTGCCGGCCCGCTGGCGCTGATGCTGGCGGTGCAGACGCTGGTGTGCGCGATGTACGCCGGCTGGGTGGTGTTCCGGCTGCTCAAGCGGGACTACGAGGCGGCGATCATGTCCGCCGCGTTCTGCGGCTTCGCGCTGGGTGCGACGGCCACCGCCATCGCCAACATGCAGGCCCTCACGCGCCGCCACGGCCCGGCGCCGGAAGCGTTCATCGTGGTCCCCGTCACCGGGGCCTTCCTGGTGGACATCCTGAACGTGATCGTCCTGAGCTCGCTGATCTCCTTGCCATTCGTGGGAGGGATGTAGTCATGTTCAAGAAACTACTGATGGTCCTGCTGTGCGCGATGCTGGCCGCCTGCGGCCGCGCGCCCGACGTGGACGCCCTGCGCGCCGACGTCACGCGCAGCCTGGAGGCCACCTATGGACAGGACCTGTTTCGCATAAGCGATCTCAGGCGCATGGGCTCGGCCACGGACAGCACCGCCCCGGCCGGCGAAACCCGCCGCGTCGTGTATTACGACGTCGACCTGGAACTGACCCGCGACATTTCACTGGGCGCATGGGACCAGCCCGGCGCGGCGTCGCTGGTGACGCTGCTGGGCGCGGGCCCGCGCAGCATCAGCGGCGTGAAGTCCGGCGGCAACAAGGCCGGCGATCGCATCGTCGCCCATGCCAGCGCCATCTACCGCGAAGAAGGCGGGACGTGGAAGCTGGTGACGCCGGCAGGCTTCAAGGCGGCCGAAGCGCCGTCGCTGGACACCGGCGCGCCGCCCCCGGTCACGCGCCAGTTGCTGGACACGCTGGACCAGATCACGCATTCGGTGACCTACAGCGCGTCCAGCACGGCCCAGCACGTCGTGCAGCAGGAACTGGAACGCTCGGTGGCGCGCATCAACGGCCGCCTGTCCCGGCTGCAGCAGGGTTACCCGCTGGCTGGCGGCCCGGACCGCGGCGAGTACCTGGCGTTTGCGCGCGCCCTGAGCGACGTCGCCCGAAAACGCCAGATCCGGGTGTCGCCGCTCATCACCGGCGGCGGCGCCGACAACATCGCGCTCCTGCGCAGCGGCGACGCCGTGGTCGGTTTGGCTCAGGCCGACACGGCGCGGCTGGCCTACGAGGGCGCGGGCCCCTTCGCGGGGCAAGGCCCCTTCCCCGGCCTGCGTGCCCTGGGCAGCCTGTACCCGGAACTGGTCCATATCGTCGTGCGTGACGACCCCGCGCTGCGCGGCGTGCGGGATCTCAAGGGCAAGACGATCGCGCTGGGGCCGGAAGGATCGGCCGTACGCGAGACGCTGCAAACCGTGCTGGCGGCGCATGGCCTGCAGGCGGGCCGCGATTACAAGGTGTCCGACTCGCCTTTCGTCGCCGCCCTGCCGCTCCTGCATGCTGGCACGGTCGACGCCGCGGCCCAGGTGATCGGCGTGCCGGCCACGCCGCTGCGCGATGCGCTGATTCCGGCGCAGCTCAAGCTGCTGCCGCTGGACCCGGACGCCATCAAGACCCTCACGTCCGGGGACAGCGTGCTGATGCCGCTGGACATCGCGGCCGGCACCTACCCCAATCAGGCACAGCGCATTCCGACGGTGGGGGTGGCGGCGCTGATGCTGACCACCACCGACCTCACGCGCGACGAAGCGCTTGTCGTGGTGCGCGCCGTCTACCAGGCCGGGCAGGACCTGCTGGCGGCCGGTTCGGCACAGGGCTCGCAGGTGTCTGCGGCTACCGCCCGGCTTGGCCTGAGCGTGCCGCTGCACGACGGCGCCGAGGAAGGCATCGCCCAACTGGAGCATGCCAAACCGCGCTGAGCCGGGTTGCGTCTATGATGGCGCTCCCTATCAGGAAATCCGATGAACAAATTCGACCTCCAAAAGAACCAGGCCCTGAAGCTGGCCGGCCAACTCAAGCAATCGGCCACGCCGGACCGCTTCGGCGCCGCTTCCCAGATGCCCGACCGCCGCGAACAGCGCAAGCTGGATCAGGCCGCCGGCCTGGTCCCCTTCCCCCTGAAACTGTCGCAGGCGCAGGCCGACAAGCTGCGCGCCGCCGCCGCCGAACGCGGCGTGTCGACCAATGACCTCGTGGCCGAGGCGCTTGAGAAAGCGCTGGGCGCGTAAGCGCGATGCACATCTGGGTCGACGCGGACGCCTGTCCCGCCGTCATCAAGGACATCCTCTTTCGCGCCGCGCAGCGCTGGCAGATGCCGCTGACGCTGGTGGCCAACCAGGCGCTCTACACCCCGCCATCGCCGCTGATCCGTGCCGTGCAGGTGCCGCGCGGCTTTGACGTGGCTGACGCGCACATCGTGGAGCGGGCGGAAACGGGCGATCTCGTCATCACCGGCGACATTCCGCTGGCCGCGCAGGTGCTTGAGAAAGGCGCCATGGCGATCAATCCCCGCGGCGAACGCTATTCGACGGAGACCATCCGCGAACGGCTGGCGCTGCGGGACATGATGGAGGAACTGCGCGCCAGCGGCGTGGACACGGGCGGGCCGTCGTCCTTCAGCCAGTCCGACCGCAAGGCGTTTGCAAACCAGCTGGACACGCTGCTTGCGCGCGTGGCCCGGCAGCAGGCGCAAAAAAGCTGAAGCCGCCGGCGGCGGGGTCAAGAAAAGGTGATGTAGGCCTTGTAGATAATCGCGCCGATGGCGGTGACCAGGCCAAGGCCCATCAGGGTCATGCCAAGATTGCGGTCACGAAACCCGAAGCCGATCAACATGAGCGCCACGCCCGTGCAAATGATGATGAGCATGGTATTGGTGTGCGGACTCATGGCCTTCTCCTGTTTGCTTGGCAGTCAATCGCCGATTTATTGATGATAGACAGGCGTGGAACAGGCTTGGCGCAACCGGGGTACTGCCGGGTTGCGCCAGATCAGAGAAAGAGTAATGAATCAAAAACAAAAAAGCCAACCGATGAAGGTTGGCTTTTTGTTTGCTGCCCGACGAACAAGACCGGCATCGCGAAAAACCTGCTGCGAACTGGCCGTTGTCTTTTGGGGCACTTCAAAGGCTTAAGCGCCTTGGAAGGTCTTTGGTGGGTAGTACTGGGTTCGAACCAGTGACCCCTGCCGTGTGAAGGCAGTGCTCTACCACTGAGCTAACCACCCCGAAAGAGGCGAAATAATAGCACGAATTTTTAAACGTGCGCAAGTCGCCTCTGATAACTTCTTATGCGGCTGCCGCGACGGGCGCATCGACCTTGCGCCACACGCACTCGCCACCCACGCTCTTGTCCAGCGCGGCTAGGTAAGCCTCGTGTTCGGCAAGTTCTTCGGCGCTGGCCGTGATGACCGGCAGACCCGAGGCGTCGAACCGCGCAAGCACCATGCCGCCGCCGCTGGCGCCGGCGCTGTCGTCCACATCGATCAGCAGCGCATCCTGGCCACGCGTCATCGCCAGCCAGACTTCAGCCAGAAGCTGCGAGTCCAGCAAGGCGCCGTGCAGCGTGCGGTGCGCGTTGGAGATGCCGAAGCGGTCGCACAGCGCATCCAGCGAATTGCGCTTGCCCGGGAACAGCGACCGGGCGTGCAGCAGCGAGTCGGTGACGGTCTCGCAGAATTCGGTGATGGGACCGCGGCCGATCTTTGCGAGTTCGGCGTTGAAGAACTTCACGTCGAACGCGGCGTTGTGCGCGATCAGTTCGGCGCCCTGGATGAACTTGACGAATTCGTCCGCGACTTCGGCAAAGCGCGGCTTGTCCGACAGGAACTCGGTGGTCAGCCCGTGCACCGCCAGCGCCTCGGGATCGCTGTCGCGGTCCGGGTTCAGGTAGATGTGCAGGTTGTTGCCGGTCGGCGTGCGGTTGACGATTTCCACGCAGCCGATTTCGACGATGCGATGACCCTGTGCAGGGTCCAATCCGGTGGTTTCCGTGTCAAAGATGATCTGGCGCATAACTATTCCGACGCTTGGGGCTGCGAGGCGGGCGGCGTGGGCGCGGAATGCGCCTGGCTGCCGGAGGTGCCTGGCTTCTTGCGTGCGGTGGCAATCAGCGTGTAGGCCACCGGCACGACGAACAAGGTCAGTAGTGTACCCAGCAACAGCCCGCCAACCAGAACCCAGCCGATCTGCTGGCGCGATTCCGCCCCCGCGCCCGTGGACAGCGCCAGGGGAACGGTACCCAGCACCATGGCGCCGGTCGTCATCAGAATGGGGCGCAGCCGCAGCACGCTGGCTTCGACCACGGCCTCGAACAGTTCCCTGCCCTCGTCGCGCAGCTGGTTCGTGAACTCCACGATCAGGATGCCGTGCTTGGTGATCAGGCCGACCAGCGTGATGAGCCCGATCTGGCTGTAGATGGACAGCGTGCCGCCCGTCAGCCACAGGGCAAGCAAGGCGCCCGTCATGGACAGCGGCACCGACAGCATGATGATGAACGGGTTGCGCCAGCTTTCGAACTGCGCGGCGAGCACCAGGTAGATGAAGGCCAGCGCCATCGCAAAGACCAGGTAGATGCTGCCCGACGAATCGCGGAATTCGCGCGACTGGCCGTCCAGGTCCGTGATGATCGTGTTGGGCAGGACCTCTCGCGCCACCTGGTGCATGTGGTCCAGCACCTCGCCCAGCGCATAGCCGGGCGCCACCGCCGCGTCGATCTTCACTGCCCGCAGGCGGTTGAAGTGGTTCAGCGACTGCGGCGACACGCCTTCGTGCACGCCCAGCAGGTTGTCCAGCTGAACCATGCTGCCGTCGCGCGCCCGCACGTAGATGCCCGAGATGTCGGTGGGATTGGCGCGGTCGCGCGGCGTCACCTGCACGATCACGTCGTACTGCTCGCCCTCGTCCTTGTAGCGCGTGACCTGGCGGCCGCCCAGCATCGACTCGAGCGTGCGGCCCACCACGTCCACGTTGGCGCCCACGTCGGCCATCTTGTCGCGGTCCACGCGAACGCGCAGCTCCGGCGTGTTCAGGCGCAGGTCGGTGTCCAGATTCAGCAGGCCCGGATACTTGCGCAGCTCCGCCAGGAAGATCTCGGTCAGCCGCGACAGCTCCTGGTACGAGGCCTGGCTCATGATGATGAATTCCACCGGTTTGGATCGGGCCGACTGGCCCAGCGACGGCGGATTGGTCGGGAAGGCGCGCACGCCCGGCAGCGACGCGAACTGCGGCTGCAACTGCTGGGTGATGGCCTGCTGCTTGCGCTCGCGTTCTTCCCAGGGCTTCAAGCGCAGGATCGCGGTGCCGTCCGTGACCGTGGGAAAGCCCACCGTGACCTGGCTGCCGCTGGCTTCCGGGATGTCGGCATAGAACTTTTCAATGCCCAGCATGCTGTCCAGGGTGTAATTCAGCGTGGCGCCTTCGGGCGAGCTGACAAGGCCAAAGACCACGCCGCGGTCCTCGACCGGCGCCAGTTCGCTCTTGACCACCTTGAACAGCACGCCGCTGCCTGCCGCCACGGCCAGCCCGATCACCACGACGATCCAGCGATGCCGCAGCGAGGCGCCCAGCATGCGGCGATAGCCGTTGCTCAGGCCGTTCAGCCAGCCTTCGATCAGGTTGTACCAGCGGTTGTGGCGGGTCTGGTGGCGCAGCAGCACCGAACACATCATGGGCGTGAGGGTCAGCGCCACGAAGCCCGACACCAGCACCGCCCCCGCCAGCGCCAGCGCGAACTCGATGAACAGGCGCCCCGTGCGCCCGGTGGCGAACGCCAGCGGCGCATACACGGTGACCAGCGTCATGGTCATGGCGACCACCGCGAAGCCGATCTCCCTGGAGCCGCGCAGCGCGGCTTCCTTGCGCGGCATGCCGTCCTCGATGTGCCGGTAGATGTTCTCCAGGACCACGATGGCGTCGTCCACCACAAGCCCGATCGCCAGCACCATGGCAAGCAACGTCAGCGTGTTGATCGAAAAGCCGAACAGATACATCAGCGCGCAGGCGCCCACCAGCGACACCGGGATGGTGACGATGGGAATGATGCTGGCGCGCAGGTTGCGCAGGAAAAAGAAGATCACCAGCACCACCAGAACGATGGCTTCAATGATGGTGTGGAACACGGAATCGATGGAGCGTTCGATGAACACCGACGAGTCGTACGCGATGTTCAGCTTCATGCCGGCCGGCAGGGTCTCGTTCAGCCGCTCGACCTCCTGGCGGGCGGCCTTGGAAAGCTCCAGGGGATTGGCGGTGGATTGGCGCGTGATGCCGATGTTGATGGCGGGCTTGCCGTTGAAGCGGGAAAGGATCCGGTCGTTGGCGGCCGCGATCTCGACCTTGGCGACGTCGCGCATCCGCACCGGATAGCCCTTCACGTTGGCAACGATCACGTCCTCGAACTGGGCGGGCGTCTGCAGGTCGGTGGCCGACACCACCGAAAATTCCCGTGCCCGCGACTCGATCCGGCCCGCCGGAATTTCGACGTTCTGGCTGCGCAGCGCGGCCTCCACGTCCTGTACCGTCAATCCGTACGCCGCCAGCTTGTCGCGGTCGACGTAGATGCGCATGGACGGCAGGCGCTCGCCAAAGACGCGCACTTCGGCCGCGCCGGGCAGCACCGACAGGCGGGTCTTGATGTAGCGGTTGATGTAGTCGGAGGTCTGGATCGCCGAGAACGATCCCGACTCCACGGCGATGTAGATGATGGGCTGGGAATCGGCCTCGACCTTGCCAATGATCGGCTCGTCGATCTCGTCGGGCAGGAAACGCCGCGCGCGCGAAACCTTGTCGCGCACTTCGGCCGCCGCCGCGTCGGGGTCGCGCGAGAGGTTGAACTTGATGTTGATGAGACTGCGCTCGGAGCGGCTGCGCGAGGTCATCACGTTGACCCCTTCGATGCCGGCCAGCTGGTCTTCCAACGGCTTGGTCACCTGCGACTCGATCACCTCCGGCGAGGCGCCCTTGTACGTGGTGTCCACCGACACGATCGGCTCGTCGATCTTCGGGTACTCGCGCACCGTCAGGCGCGAATACGAGATCAGGCCGATCAGCACGATGATCAGCGACAGGACCGACGCAAACACCGGGCGCTTGATACAGGTTTCCGAGATACGCATGGCGCTATCGCTGAAAAGGTGAAGGGCCGGCTATGGGCCGTTGCCCACGATGGTCACGCGCGCGCCATCGGTCACGCGCTGCAGGCCCGAGACCACCAGCATGTCGTTCAGGGCGACGCCGGTCAGGATTTCGACGCGGCCCTCGCGGCGTTCGCCGATGGTCACTTCGCGCCGATGCGCCACGCCGTTCTCGACCCGGTAAACGTACTGCGTTTCGCCCGACGGCGATAGCGCGGCCTCGGGCGCGACCAGCGCTTTGTCCTCGTTAAAGAGCAGTTGCACCCGGGCGAACATGCCGGGGCGCTGCACGCCGTCCTGGTTGGCAACCGTGGCGCGCAGCAGGATGGACCGGCCGCCCGCGTCGACCAGCGGGCTGACCGCGTAGACCAGTCCGCGCCGCTCCTGGCCGGGCAGCGCATCCAGGCGCAGCGTCAGTTGCTGTCCGACGCGCACCTTGCTCAGGTACATCTCGGGCACGCGGAAATCCACCTTGAGCGGATCGATGGCCTCAAGGGGCGCCAGGTCCTGCCCCTGGTTGACGTAATCGCCCACGGACACGCTGCGCAGGCCGACGATGCCGGCAAAGGGCGCGGTAATGGTCATCTTGTCCAGGCGGGCCTGCGCCAGCGCCACGGCGGCTTCCTGCACCTTCAGCGTGCTGGCCGACTCGTCGCGCGCCTGCTGGCTGACGAAGCCCTTGCCCTGCAGTTCGACGGCGCGGCGGTAATGGCTTTGCGCCAGCGTCAGGTTGGCGCGCGCCTGCGCCAATTCAGCGCGCGGCACGGAGTCGTCCAGGCGGATGAGAAGCTGGCCCTGCTTGACGGGCTGGCCTTCCTTGAAATCTATGGCTTGGATGCGTCCGGCCACTTCGGGGCGCAGGACGACGGACTCATCGGAGCGCAGGCTGCCCACGGCCGACAGACCGCGCGCGAACGGCACTTCCTGGACGGCGGCCACGGCGACACGGGCCGGCGCGGCGGGAGCGGATTGAGGTTTGGCGGAAGCCTGGGCAGGGGTTGCGGCCGGCGCCAGCCAGCGCGGCACAAATACGCCGAGCGCGGCCCCCGCGGCCAACCCTGCCGCGACGGCGGCCAGCAGTACAGCTTTTTTCATGCGCGAAAGTGGCGGTGTTGCGGCGCGGACCGGGCATGCCCCACTCGGACGTCGCCGCAGGAACTGGAGGGAAGGGTTGGCACTTTAGCACCCGGATTTACATACTGGAACAATCCTGAAGCGCGATGAAAGAACTAATCTGCCCTGGACGGCGAATTCGAGGGTATATCCGGATGCCGCGCGGGACGCTGAGCCACCTTAGGGCCGATTTGTTGAGTGCCCGTTGTGACAGTGCCCGCCCGACGCCGCCCGCGAGCCAGACGGCCAGGCCAGGCGCTTTCACGCGCGGCGCGCGACGTCCACGCCCATGTTGGCCAGTTGGTCGGCGCGCTCGTTGCCGGGGTCGCCCGCGTGCCCGCGGACCCAGCGCCAGGACACCGTGTGGCGCTGCACCTGTTCATCCAGCGCCTGCCAGAGCTCGGCGTTCTTGACCGGCTTTTTCTCGGCGGTGATCCAGCCGCGCCGTTTCCAGTTGGCCAGCCACTCGGTCATGCCCTTCATGACATATTGCGAGTCGGTGTGGATCGTGACGACGCAGGGGCGCTTGAGCGCGCGCAGGCCTTCGATGACCGCCAGCAATTCCATCCGGTTGTTCGTGGTCTGGAGCTCGCCGCCATGCAGCGTCTTTTCGTGCGTGCCGGCGCGCATCAGCACGCCCCAGCCGCCGGGCCCCGGATTGCCCTTGCAGGCGCCGTCGGTCCACATTTCCACTTTCTGGTCGTTCGTTTTGTTGTCCTGCATGGTGCTGCGTGCGTGTCCTTGTGCTTGCAATGTGAGGCGGGCCCGGCGGCTCAGGAGGGGTCAAAGCCATCGTCCGCCTGGCGGTTGACCACCACCGAGGCCGCGCGGGCGCGCTTGGGTTTGGTCTTCCAGGCAGGCCCGATGATACGCATGCCGGTCACGCGCTTGACCGCCGAGACCATGTACACCGCGCCGCCCAGGCTCCACCAGCGGGCGCCGGCCGATTCCAGGAAGCTCCAGCGCTCAAGCCATTTTTCGCTGCGGCAGGCCGGCGCGTAGCAACCGAACTGGCTTTCATCGACCTCCAGCGACAGCAGCTTGAACCAGTCCTTGAGCCGCGCCAGCGACACCTGCGACGACGGCGGCTGCGGCAGCCAGGGCTCCATGCCCGGCATGCGGGTGCGGGCGCCCCACATGCTCCAGGGGTTGAACCCCGAAATGACGACGCGGCCCTCGGGGACGAGGACGCGCTCGACCTCGCGCAGCACGTTGTGGGGTTCGGGCGTGAGTTCAAAGGTGTGCGGCAGGATCAGGAGGTCCACGCTCTGGGATTCGAACGGCAGGGCCTCCGGCTGCGCGACGACCACGCGCGACTGCCAGCCCGGCAGGCTTTCCGGCGCCGGGGTCTCGGTGCCCACGTAGCCCTTGAACGGCATCCGGTTGGCCCCCAAGAGGTTCAGGTCGGCAAGGCCGACCTGCCAGGCGTAATATCCGAAGACATCCGCGACGGCCGCGTCGAACTGGGCGCGCTCCCAGGCCAGCACGTACTGGCCCGGCGGCGTCTGGAACCATTCGGCCAGTTCTACAATCGGCGGAGTTTCTTCTGCCACGTTTTTTCCTTCGAATCCCATGCAAGCCTTGACCGCCCCCGCAGGCGGCCGCGATCGCAACGCCGCGGTCTTGCCTTTGCCAGCCTTTTCCGACAACTACATCTGGGCAATCGTCCGCGACGGCCAGGTGGCGGTCGTGGACCCCGGCGAAGCCGGGCCCGTCTTGCGGTTTCTGGATCAGCAAGGCTTGAAGCTGCGCGCCATTCTACTCACGCACCACCACGGCGACCATGTGGGAGGCGTGCTGGAATTGTCCCGCATCGAGGGCATCACCGTATATGGTCCTGCGCGCGAAAAGCTGCCGCGCTGCGATGTCCGGCTGGCCGAAGGCGACCGCGTGACGCTGCCGGAACTGGATCTGGACCTGTCGGTGCTGGACGTTCCGGGCCACACGGCGGGCCACATCGCCTACGCGGGCCGCGCGGCCGGCGTCGACCACGCGCTTTTCTGTGGCGACACGCTTTTCGCGGGGGGCTGTGGCCGGCTTTTCGAGGGCACGCCCGCGCAAATGTTTGATTCCTTGGAAAAATTTTCCGCTTTACCGCCAGATACAAAAGTTTTTTGCGCACACGAGTACACTCTAGCGAACCTTCGCTGGGCATTGGCCGTCGAACCGGCCAACCGCGACCTGCAAACGTGGCATCTGCGGGCCCAGCAATTACGCGCGGAAGGACTCCCCACGCTTCCTTCGACCATCGGTCAGGAACGCGCGACCAATCCGTTCTTGCGCACACAGCAGCCCGACGTCGTCCAGGCCGCAGCAAGTTGGGCCGGACGCAGCCAGACTACGCCGGTAGAGGTCTTTGCCTCCCTTCGTGAATGGAAGAACGATTTCAAGTGACCACCTGATGAATCTATCCCGACTCCTTCTGCCGCTCATGCTGGCAGTCCTCGCCGGTTGCGCAGGAACCAAAGCCCCCGATAGCAAGAACCTCACCACCAATTCCCAAGGCCGATACATCGCCCGGGACACCTCCCGCACGATCGACCTGACCAACCCGCCGGCTGACGCGTGGGACCGCATCCGCCGCGGTTTCGCCATCCCCAACCTGAACACCGACCTCTCCAAGCAGTGGACCGACTACTACGCGTCCCACCCCGAGGCGGTGCAGCGCATGGCCGAGCGCGCCGGCAAATATCTGTACTTCATCGTTGACGAGATCAACCGCCGCGGCCTGCCGACCGAGCTGGCGCTGCTGCCCTTCGTGGAAAGCGCGTACAACCCGACCGCACTGTCGCGCGCGCAGGCCTCGGGCCTATGGCAGTTCGTGCCGGCCACGGGCCAGCACTTCAACCTGAAGCAGGACTGGTGGCGCGACGAGCGCCGCGATCCCATCGCCTCGACCAACGCGGCGCTGGACTACCTGGAAAAGCTGTTTGAAATGCAGGGCGACTGGTACCTCGCCCTGGCCTCGTACAACTGGGGCGAAGGCTCGGTGCAGCGCGCCATGGCCAAGAACGAGGCCGCCGGCCAGAACACCGACTACCTGTCGCTGAACATGCCGGACGAGACCCGCAACTACGTGCCCAAGCTGCAGGCCATCAAGAACATCATTGCCGATCCGCAGCGCTATGCGGTGGCGCTGCCGCCCGTCGGCAACACGCCGTACTTCGTGACGGTGCAGAAGAACAGCGACATCGACCTGGAAATCGCCGCCAAGCTGGCTGAAATGCCGCTGGACGAGTTCAAGGCCCTGAACCCCTCGTTCAACCGCCCGGTCATCCGCGGCGATCACGGCCCCACGCTGCTGCTGCCGGCCGACCGCGTCGAGATCTTCAACGCGAACCTCACCAACTACAAGGGCGACCTGTCCGCCTGGAAGGTCTACCACTCGCGCCGCGGTGAATCCTACGCGTCCATCGCCAAGCGGTTTGGCGTGTCCGAAGCCACCCTGCGCGAAACCAACGACATCAGCCGCCGCCAGAAGGCCGCTGACGGCCAGGCGCTGCTGGTGCCGGGCGACCCCGGCACGGGCGGCGTGCAGATCGCGTCGCTGGCGCCCCCGGTGGGCGCGCTGGACTCGGCCCCGCAAGACAACAAGGCCGCCGCACCGCGTGGCCGCGCCGCGCAGGCGCCCGCCGTGCGCGTCTCCAGCGCCCGCCCCAACGTGCGCAGCCACAAGGTCCGCCAGGGCGACACCCTGTTCTCGCTGGCCAAACAGTACGGCACCACCGTCGACGCGCTGCGCGCGCTCAACAACATCAAGGGCAGCGCCCTGAAGATCGGCACGCAGCTGCGCGTGCCCGGCACGAACGCGCGCGGCTGACAGCCGCCACGCACGGCGCGGCGCCCCGGCACGGGAGCCGCGCCGCTCGCCCGCTGGTCCGCCAAATTCCCTAAAATAGGCGGTCTCCAGAAGGGAAAAAATCAAAGGACACATCTATGGGCTTTCTTGCCGGCAAACGCATCCTGGTCACCGGGGTGCTTTCCAACCGTTCCATCGCCTACGGCATCGCGCGCGCCTGTCATCAGCAAGGCGCCGAACTGGCGTTCACTTACGTCGGCGACCGCTTCAAGGACCGCGTGAGCGAGTTTGCCGCCGAATTCAACAGCAACATCGTGCTGCCCTGCGACGTGGCCGAAGACAGCCAGATCGACGGCGCCTTTGCTGAACTGGCCCAGCACTGGGACGGCCTGGACGGCCTGGTTCATTCGATCGGCTTTGCGCCGCGCGAAGCCATCGCCGGCAATTTCCTGGATGGGCTGTCGCGCGAAGGCTTTCGCATCGCCCATGACATCTCGGCCTACAGCTTCGCCGCCATGGCCAAGGCCGCCCTGCCCCTGATGGAAGGCCGCAACGGCTCGGTGCTGACACTGACCTACCTGGGCGCCGAGCGCGTGGTCCCGAACTACAACACGATGGGTCTGGCCAAGGCGTCGCTCGAAGCCAGCGTGCGCTACCTGGCCTCGGCGCTGGGCCCGCGCGGCATCCGCGCCAACGGCATCTCCGCCGGCCCGATCAAGACCCTGGCCGCCAGCGGCATCAAGGACTTCTCGGCCATCCTGAAGTTCGTCGAAAACCAGGCTCCGCTGCGCCGCAATATCACCATCGAAGACGTCGGCAATGTCGCGGCCTTCATGCTGTCGGATCTGGCTGCCGGCGTGACCGGCGAAATCACCCACGTGGACGGCGGTTTCTCGACCGTCGTCCCGGGCATGGAAGAGTAAGAATTCCCTGGGCGGGGCGCGGCGCCCCGCCTTGCACAGGCGGCCCCGCCGCCTGTGCCGCTATTCCTCAGTCCGGCCGCACGATCAGCGTGGACACCTGCACGTCCACCGCCGTCATCAGCTTGTGGATCGGGCACTTCTCGACCACCGCCAGCAATTCGTCGATCTGCGCATCAGACAGCTCGCCGTGCAGCGTCAGCTTGGCGGTCAGCCGATAGATGCCGCGGCGTTCCTCGCTGGCATCGCGCACCACTTCCACCCCCACCGATTCCAGCGGCAGCCCCTTGCGCTGCGCGTAGACCATCAGGGTCATCGCCTTGCAGCCGCCCAGCGCCGTATCGAAGTAATCATGCGGATCCGGGCCCTCCCCCTGCGGCTTGGGCATGTCCAGCGGCAGGTCGTGGCCTTCGGCCGTCGCGGTGAACTGCAGGGACTGGGGCGCATTCTGGCGCACGCGGATGCTCATGGGTCGATTCTCCTGGTTGGGATTGCCGGGGACTGCCGAATGGCCGGCTTCAGGACGGTTTTAGCACTTGCTGAACGCTTGCGGGGCCGGATGGCGCGACTGACGGAAAGCTGAACTTCCTGCCGCGGCCATGGTCCGATATCCCTGACCGTCAGATTCACAGGAGGCCGCATGAGCGCCCGGCAATTACTCGATCAACTGTTGCAGTCCGGACAAGGGCTGCTTTCCGACACCACGAACCGCGTGCAGAACGCCACCGGCGGCAAGGGCTCGTCCCTGCTTTCTGGCCTTGGCGGCGGCGCCCTGGGGGCAGGCGCCCTCGGCCTCTTGATGGGCAGCAAGAAGGCCCGCAAGATCGGCGGCAAGGTCGCCATGTACGGCGGCATGGCCGCGCTGGGCGCGCTGGCCTATCGCGCCTACGGCGACTGGCAGCGCAAGCAGGCTGGCGCGCCCACCGCGCCGCCCCAGACGCTGGACCGCCTGCCGGCCCCGGAAGCCGAACAGCACAGCAATGCGGTCCTCACCGCCATGATCGGCGCGGCCAAGGCCGACGGCCACATCGGCCCCGAGGAAAAATCCCTGCTGGAAACGGAACTGGCCAAGCTGTCGTCCGACGCCCAGGACCGCCGCTGGCTGGAGGCCGAACTGTCGCGCCCCCTGGATCCCAGCGTGATCGCCCAGTCGGCCAAGACGCCCGAAATGGCGGCCGAGATGTATCTGGCCAGCCTGCTCGTCGTGGACGAGGAAAGCTTCATGGAGCGTGCCTACCTGGACGAATTGGCGCGCCAGCTCAAGCTGGAACCGGGCCTGAAGGAACAGCTGGAGCAGCACGCCAAGGCGGCCGTCTGACCGCCGCGCCGGCGTTGCAGCTCAATCCGCGCGTAGCCCGATCGCCTCGGTCAGCGCCGTGTAGCGGTCGATATCCGCGCCGATCATTCGCTGGAATTCTTCCGGCGTGCTGCTGGCAGGCGTGAAACCCTGCTCGCGCAGCGCGGCCTGCACGTCCGGCCGCCGCACGATCTTCGCCACCGCGGCATTCAGCTTGTCGACCACGGCGGGCGGCGTGGCCGCCGGGGTCAAGAGGCCATGCCACTGATCCAGCGCGTAGCCGGACACGCCCTGCTCGGCCACGGTCGGCACCGTGGGCATCAGCGGCGAACGCGCCGGCGACGTCACGGCCAGCGCGCGCAGCTTGCCGGCCGCAATGAGCGGCGCAGCGCTGGATGCCGTCACCACGCCGAAGCCCACCTGATCCGCCGTCACGTCCGTGAGCGCCGGGCCGCAGCCCTTGTACGGCACCTGCTGCATCACCGCGCCCGTCTTGCGAGAGAGCAGCTCGCCCGCCAGATGTTGCGGCGTGCCGTTGCCGCAGGTGGCAAAGGGCAGCGGCTTGTCCGGCACGGCGGCAGCGATCACGTCGTCCAGGTTGCGCAGGGGCGAGGCGGCCGGCACGACGAACACCGAAGGCACGAAGGCCACGTTGATGACTGCCGCAAAATCCCGCTTCGGCGAGAAGCCCAGGTTGCGGTAGACACCGGGGTTGATCGCAAACGAACTATTCACCATCAGCAGCGTGTAGCCGTCGGGCGGCGCTTCGGCCACGATGCGCGCGCCAATGTTGCCGCTTGCGCCCGGCCGGTTTTCCACCACGACCGGCTGCCCCAACGACTCCTGCAGGCTGGCGCCGAGGCGGCGCGCAAGCAGGTCGGTGCCGCCGCCCGGCGGAAACGTCACGACAATCGTGATCGGATGCGATGGGTATGATGCGTCTGCCGGCGCTTCGCCCGACGGCGGATTGCCGCAGGCAGTCAGGGTCAGGGTCAGCAGCGAGATCGACGAAAGCAGCAGGCGTTTCATTTTGCGGGCCGATAAAAGTTCAGGCGTCCAGACCGATGTCGAGCACCTTGGCGCTGTGCGTCAGCCAGCCCACGGCGATCTGGTCCACGCCGGTGGCGGCCACGGCCGCCGCGGTGTCGGGCGTGATGCGGCCCGAGGCCTCGGTGATGGCACGGCCCCGCGCCATGGCGACGGCGCGGCGCAGGTCGTCCAGGCTCATGTTGTCCAGCAGCACCACGTCCACGCCCAGCGCCAGCGCAACCTCAAGCTGCTCCAGCGTGTCGACCTCCAGTTCGATCTTGACCATGTGGCCGACGCCGGCGCGTGCGCGCTCGACGGCCGTCGCCACGCTGCCGGCCAGCGCGATGTGGTTGTCCTTGATCAGCACCGCATCATCCAGCCCGTGACGGTGATTGCTGCCGCCCCCCACGCGCACGGCGTACTTCTGGACCGCCCGCAGTCCCGGCATAGTCTTGCGCGTGCACGTGACGCGCGCGCCGTAACCCGCAATCGCACGCGCAATCGACGCCGTGGCGGTCGCCACGCCGCTCAGGTGGCACAGGAAATTGAGCGCGACCCGCTCCGCGCTGAGCATCGCGCGGGCATTGCCCTGAATGCGTGCGATCTCCATCCCCGGCGCCAGATCAGTGCCGTCGCGGTGAGACACCGTGAATGCAAGACTGGGATCCATCAGCCGGAACGCCAGGCGGGCCAGATCCAGCCCCGCCAGCACGCCCTCCTGCCGCGCCACCAGCCGCGTTTCGGCGGTGGCGTCGGCCGGCACGATGGCGTCGGTGGTCAGGTCGCCAGCGCGGCCCAGGTCTTCCAGCAGCGCCGCGCGCACAAGCGGCTCCAGCATGACGTCCGGCAAGGGAGGAACGGGCAGGCGATCAGCGGCGGCGGGCACAGCGGCTTTAATGCTCATTTTGAGTATTTGTAGCGTAAAAAAAGGCGCGCGAGATTTGCGCAACACTTATGCTAAATATGAGTATAAGCCTTGTCAAGCGTCAAACGACACGCGAGACCGGCAGCTTGCTGCCTGCAATGGCGCGCTCCAGCAGGACATCCCGGCGGAACCGGAAAAGCTTGGCAGGCCGTCCGGCCGTCCCGGTCGCCATCGCGCCGGTCTCTTCCACCAAGTCCTGCTGCTCGATGAAGCGGCGAAAGTTCTGCTTGTGCAGACCCCGCCCCGCCAGCGCCTCGACCGCCATCTGCAACTGCAACAGCGTGAATTCGTCCGGCATCAGTTCGAACACCACTGGCCGGTACTTGATCTTGGCGCGCAAGCGCGCGATGCCAGTGGCCAGGATGCGCCGGTGGTCGTGACGCATCGGCTGCCCCGGCGCTGCGGCCTGGCCCCCGGTGCGCCGCGCCGCCTCGGGCACCAGCCCGGCTTCGAACAGCAGTTCGTAGCGTTGCAGCACCATGTCTTCGTTCCACGCGGCGCCGTCCAGGCCGAACGTAATGGCTGCGCGTTGATGGCGGCGCGCGCGGACCGAGGCGTCCGCACTGTCCTCGCACCAGGCCGACAGGCGCGGCACGATCACCTCATCCACCAGCGCGGGAGTGCCGGCGCGCCGGTCCTCCCACGGAAAATAGCGATACCAGTCCTGCCATCCGACCTGCGCAACGCCCGTTTCGCCCGCCTCGCGCGTCAGGCCCAGATAGCTGACCGAAATGACGCGCCCGCCCGACTCATCGGAGCGGTCGCCGTCCGCGAACGTATAAAGCTGCTCGACATAGCCCAGCGGATGGTGCGTCTGCGCTTCCACCCAGTCTCGCAAACCTGCCTGCAGCGAGCGATGCGACAGCTCGAACGGTCCGGCCGGCAACGCGCGCGCATCGTCCGTGGTCAGCACGCGCGGCTCGCCGTTGGTGACGGCCACCAGCACGGCAACGAGTTCAGCATGAACGGAGCGTTCGACGGATTCGGTCAAGGCAGGCGAGGAAAAGGAAGTGTGGGTGTCGGCGCGCGCAAGGCGGGCGGGAAGGTGAGGATTATAAGGATGCAGTGTGGCAAGTTTGGGGGCCGTTGTCCTGCAACAGCCCCTTGCAATCGTGACATCCAGAACGCAGCCTGCCCGCGGCGGCGGTTCTAAGATAGATCCATGTCCAGGCGCATCGCCATCCTGGCATGCGCGCAGTCGGAGCAATCGCCATGTTGAAAACCTCTCCCGATCCGAACGCCGCGTCCAAGGCCGCTGACGAACAAAAACCTCACACCGACCCGCGCAAGGGCACCGAAACCCTGCCCATGCCCGATGAAAGCAAGGTCGTGGCCGGCATGCCGCGGCGCGGACGCGCCATTGCCGAACCCGGCGAGCCCGGCGTCATCACGCCAGAAGACGACGTGCTGGATACGTCGTACGACACGCCCAAGCCTTGACGCGCAGCCGTCACCCGACCACCGCCGGCATCCAGCCGGCGGTTTTACTTACGGTGAGAGCAAATTCGTGATCTTGGAAGCCGGGCTTTCGATGAATCCCCATGGGAGAGCCTAAGCGCGGCATGCTTGCCGCGCCCAGCTTCCAGCCCTCAATCCAGCTTGACTTTCGCGCCCTCGATCACAGGCTTCCACTTCTGGTAATCCTGCTTGATGGTCGCGGCGAACTGCTCCGGCGTCGTGGGCATGGCCTGCGCGCCCTGAGCGGCCAAGGCCTCCTGCATCGCCGGCAACGCCAGCACCTTGTTCAGTTCCGTGTTCAGCGTCTGGATGATGGGCTTGGGCGTCTTGGCCGGCGCCAGCAAGCCATACCAGACCCGCACGTCGAAGTTCGGATACCCCAGTTCCGCCACCGTCGGCACGTCGGGCAGCACCGGGCTGCGCTGCGGCGAGGTCACGGCCAGCGCGACGGCGCTGCCGGCCTTGAGCTGCGGCGCTGCCGACGGGATCGACGTGAAGATCACCGGCACCTGTCCGCCCAGCAGGTCGGCCATGGCCGGCCCCGACCCCTTGTACGGCACATGCAACAGCTTGATGTCCGCCCGCTGCTGAAGCAGTTCGGCAGCCAGGTGCGTGATGGTGCCGGCGCCGGGCGACCCGTAGTTGACCGCGCCGGGCGCCTTGCGGGCCGCTTCGATCAGCGCCTGCAAGGTCTGATAGGGACTGGATTTTCCGGCCACGATGACCAGCGGCGCTTCGCCCACGATGCCGATCGGCGCAAAGTCCTTGACCGGGTCGTACGAAAGCTTGCTGTAGATGGAAGGCGCAACCGCCAGGTTGTCGACCTGCCCCATGACGATCTCGTAGCCGTCCGGCTTGGCGCGCGCGGCCGCGCCGATGCCGATGGTGCCGCCCGCGCCCGGCCGGTTCTCGGCCACCACGTTCCATTTGGTGGTCTCGCCCAGTTTGGCGGCCACTGTGCGGGACAGGAAGTCCGTGCCGCCGCCCGGCGTGAACGGAACGATGATGCGGATGGGCTGATTCGGGTAGGACTCCTGGGCGTGGGCGCCTGCCGCGACGCCCAGCACGCAAGCTGAAAGCAGAAGATTGCGTAGCATGTGATGTGTCTCCGTCGTTATTGCTTTATAGGCAGGCGGTGTCGCCTTGGTGGTCCTGCCGCGGCGCGTTCAGATGACGCCGCGTTCCTGCAATCCAAGAATGTCGTCCTGCGCAAAACCCAACTGCAGCAGCACATCGCGTGTATCGGCGCCCAGCGCGGGCGCCGGTTGCACGGGCCGGGCTTCGGCCTGCGCAAACTTGATCGGGAAACCCAGCATACGCACGTCGCCGTGGCCGCCGTGCGGCACGTCGATGGCCATGCGCTGGTCCTGCACCTGGGGATCCTCGAACACTTCCTGCAGGTTCAGCACCTGGCCGCATGGCACGCCGAACCGGTTCAGCCGTTCGATCCAGTGGGCGCTGGTGTGCTGACGCGTGCGCGTCTGGATGGCCTCGGTGATCGCGCCACGGTTGCGCATGCGATCCGCGTTCGTCGCATAGCGCGGGTCGGCGCGCAGCTCGGACAGCTCCAGCGCGTCCAGCAGCTTGTGATAAACGACGTCGTTGCTGGGCGCGATGGCGACCTGCCCGTCGGCCGTCTCGAACAGCCCGTAGGGCGACGCGATGCCGTGATCGTTGCCCGTGCGCGCCGGCAGCCGGCCGTCGGCAAAATAGTTCGACGCCTGAAAGCTCAAGAGGCCGATCATGCTGCCCAGGAGGCTCACGCTGACGCTGTCGCCCTGGCCGGTGCGCTCGCGGCGCAGCAGCGCCGCCACGATGCCAAGCGCGCCATTCATGCCGGCCACCAGATCGCTGATGGGCGGACCCGCGCGCATGGGCGGCTGGTTTTCCGCGCCATTCAGGCTCATGAACCCGCTCATCGCCTGCGCGATGAAATCGAAGGCCGGCCGGTCGCGATAAGGCCCCGTCGTGCCAAAGCCGTTGATGCTGCAATGGATGATGTCGGGCTTGAGCGCCTTGAGCGCCTCGTCGCCCAGGCCCATCTTCTGCATGACGCCCGGGCGGTAGTTCTCGACGATCACATCGCATTCGGCGATCAGGCGCCGCAGCACTGCCTTGCCCTCCTCGCTGTACAGGTCGAGCGTGACGGATTTCTTGTTGCGGTTGTAGTTGGCGAAGTACCAGCTCAGGCCGTCGCGTATCACGCCCTGGGCGCGCACCGGGTCGCCTTCGCCCGGCGTCTCGATCTTGATGACCTCTGCGCCCATGTCGGCAAGCAGAGACGTGCAGAACGGGCCCGAGATGATGCGGGTCAGGTCCAGAATGCGGAATCCGGATAAAGGCATGGGTTATTTTGAATCTAGGATTTCTGAAATCAGCCGACGGCGGCCACGGCGCCGTCGTAATCGTGCAAGGCAAGACGCGGCCCGGCCTTCATCACCTGGCCGGACAACGGGCGCTTCATCACCGCTTCAAGATGCCGCGACGCCTGGATCAGCGCCGCCAGGTCAATGCCCGTCTCGATGTCCATCTCGTGCAGCAGATTGACCGTATCTTCGGTACAGACATTTCCCGTCGCCCCCGGCGCAAACGGGCAGCCGCCCAAGCCGCCCAGCGACGATTCAAAGGACGTGATGCCCGCGTGCAGGCCCTCGACCACATTCACCAGCCCGAGGCCGCGCGTGTTGTGAAAGTGCAGGGAAAAATCCATGGCCGGAAACGCGGCGCGCAGCGCGTCGACCGTCTCGCGCACGAGCCGCGGCGTCGCCATGCCCGTCGTGTCGCCCAGCGTGACTGCGTCGAAATCCAGGCGGGCAAACTCGGCCACGATGGTCTTTAACGTGGCGATATCGATATCGCCTTCGAATGGACAACCGAAGGCCACCGCGATGGCGCCCTTGCGCCGCATCGGTTGGCCCTTTAACAGCGCCGCCACGTCCTCGATGTCGCGCAGCGATTGCTCCACGGACCGGTTCAGGTTCTTTCTGTTGTGGCTTTCGCTGGCCGACAGGAACACCACGACTTCATCGGCACGCGATGCCAGCGCGCGTTCAACGCCGCGCGGGTTCGGCGCCAGCGCGCTCAACACCACGCCAGGCCGCTTGTCCGCCAGCGCCAGCAGTTCCGCGGCGTCGCGCATCTGCGGCACGGCACGGGGCGACACGAACGAGGTCGCCTCGATGTGCCGCACGCCGGCGGCAATCAATTCGTTCAGGATGGCAGCCTTGGTGTCGGTGGGCACGAACTCGGGCTCGCTTTGCAGCCCGTCCCGCAGGCCCACCTCCACGATCTGCACTCGGCTTGGAAGGCTCACTTCTGTCTCCTCGCGCCCGCGCGGCGGGCGGTCCATGGGCTTGAGGCGTCATCTTCCGAGGTCATCCGCCACGGCACAAATCGCGAATCTTCAGCGGGGCATCGCCATTGGCGATGGCTGCTCGCGGCGGCGCCTGCGTTGGCCGTCCGGATTTTGCTGCGCAACATCCGGGTCCTAATCCGCAAAGACCTGCCTCAATTGCCGGAGGCGGCGGCCTCTTGCAGCAGGTGTTCCACCAGCAGCCGGGCGGCGCCGGACAGGGGTTCATTGCTGCGCACGCACAATTTGAGCTGGCGACGCGCCCACACGTCCGTCAAAGGGATAATCCTAAGATCGCCGCAATCGAAGAGGGACAGGGCCTCCACGGGCACGATGCCGATGCCCAGTTCCCGGCGCACCATCGACACCAGCGCATCGTACGAGGTGACCTGGAACCGCAGCCGCACCGTCCGATTGATGGCCGCCGCCTCGCGCGTGAACAGGTAGTTCGCGGCGCTGCCCCGGTGCATGCCAACATGGTCGTATTCCAACGTGTCGGCAAACGCCACGCGCTCGCGCGCGGCAAGCGGATGAGACCGGTTGACCACCAGCGTCATCACATCGCGCCGGTACGGAAAACTCTGCAGCCCGCTGTCGTCGTCGGTCTGGGTGTAGATGCCGATGTCGCTCACGTTCTCCTGCACCGCGCGCGTCACCGCCGAACTGACGTTTTCCTCAAGATCGATCTGCACGCCGGGATGCAGAGCCAGAAAGCGCTGCAGATCTTCCGGCAGAAACTGCGTGATGGAAGACAGGTTGGCCGCAATGCGCACGTGCCCGCGCACGCCCGACGAAAAATCCCGGATCTCGTCCGTGAGGCCGCGTGCCTGATGCAGCAGCGCCCGCGCATGCCGCGCCAACGCGTGCCCCGCGCCCGTCGCTTCCACCCCGCGAGCATGCCGAGTGATCAGCGCCACATCCAGGATGCGTTCCAATTCAGATAACCGCTTGCTCAGCGCCGAAGGCGCAATGTGCTCACGCGTGGCGGCCGCCGCAATGCTGCCTTCTTCGACCACGGCCACAAAGACCTGCAGGCTGTAGAGATCCAGGCGAGGCGCGGATGATCGAATCGGCGAGTCGAAAGTCATGGCAGGAGCGTACCGTAACGATTCCCGGAAATGCAAAAAGCCCCGATTTCTGGGAAATCGGGGCTTTTATTGGCTGGCCGGTGAGGCCTTGCCGGTATTCGCAGAGGGGCATTCCTATTGTTGCTGGAAAGCAGCAAAAAGCCTGGCTCTCCTCACTTGCGCCAACGAGGAATACCCCCAATAACTACCCCCAACAGCCTTAGCTTCCGCTGGATGAGGCTGGACGGTGATCCCACATTTTTAACGATTTCCAGAAGTAGGAACGCTGCGCGGCCATGGACAGCCGCTGTTTGGAGGTAAATTTACCCAGGACGGTATTCGAGCGCCCATAATTTAAGACCGTACCCAATGCGTAGCGACACGTTTAACGTGATACAGGCAATCCTAATGATACTAGGTCATTACTGAATTATCGTGCTGCGCCGGATTCTTCGGAATAGATGTTTACGATGGTAAGTCGTTCAGGGGATACATCTGGCACCACCCAGATTCCTTCAGCGACGACCTCCTCATCTTCACGAATATCGATTCCTAGAACTATAGCCTCCCCTTTTCTTCCTCCCACGGAGGACGCTTCTGCAGTCGTGTTTGTAAGATGCACCATGCGCCGCTCCATCGGTTTTAATCCGTTCTTTACGATCAAGTCTAAAGCTGACCAAGTGGACCCGTGGAACAGCGCAGAAGGCGTTCCGATGTGAATGCCATCGTCGACAACCACATCCAGAGAGTGCCCGTAAAGGGCTCGGATATTGCCCTCACGAATTTCGAATCTCGGTTCGCCGGGATGTTCCGCAACTGCCAATATTTGGCTAGAATCAGCATTTAGCCCAAGTGCCAGAGCTTCGATAGTTGCAAATCCTGCTTTATCAATGGTAATGCCATGTGAGGGACCTTTATGGCGTAGCAAATACGCCATTGACTTGCTCAGGCGTCGATGGTCGTGACTGGGACCGTATGTCGTAGCATCCGGCTGCTCAATCCTAGACAGTGCAAAGAGGAGTTCCTTGGCAGCTGTTTTAAATTGCAAGTTGCCTACCTCCACTAACAAAGCACACAAATCGCGGGCATGACGGCGCAATTGCTTGCTTGCTTCTCTCTCCGTTCCTAGGCGAAGCGCCCGAGTGAGAGCAAACCACTGATACGCTGCACTTGCGTCAATAGTGCTAATGTCGACCGACATCAGACTTAGATATCGCTCGAAAACCGCCATTCGTGTGAACCAACCGTCAGTGTTGGCAGTAATTAGAGCGTTGTCCTCTATCAGCTGAGCGACATCAAATCCAATTGGGACGAATTCACTGGACTCAAGATCGATAGCTACGATTCGTCCTGCAGGATCAACTAGCCAATTTGACGCGTGACCGTCTCTCTTCCGTACAAGCGGGAGGTTGGCTGGAAAGAGTTGTCGCAATGAATTTAGAAAATCAATTGAACGCTCTGGTTCGAATAATGTTTTTAACCAAAGCTTAAGATGCTCTTTAATTGTTTTCCAAGCTGACTTACCCGCAGGAGGCGTGCCGGCAACACGATGAAAGACGGCAAGCAACTCCACAATTGGCTTCAGAAATTGGGACGCCTCTTCCTCCGACAATTCGCTAACTAGTCTTCCCGCAGCTCTTTGGGAAACATGAACCCACTGTCGTTCGTCTCCCGAAGCAACTTCAACGATTGCTAGTGATCTCGGCACCTCGAATTTGCTACCGCAGTCGAGTTGAGAAATTTCTTCTCTCAGCAGCCTGAGCATCGCCGCCTCATGCTCTGCTTTGGCTCTGGTAGTTCGTTTAAAGACGAACGTCTCCGAAAGAAAACCCTTTGCATCCGCTACAGCGAACACCTCATTCCGGCCTCCCAAATTCGACCTGCCATAAGCGGACGTTTTCAAGGCGAGCGTTGCAGCCTCACGCCAGCTATCCGTACTCGGAGAAACCGCGCTATTTGGAAGTGAGGCAAGGTAGTCATTAACTCGCGCAATGCCGATGCGAGGAAGCGGCCAGGCCGAGTGATCAACTGCAAGGGCATGAAATTTTTTCTGGGCTAAGAGTGCCAACTCTAAGTTTCCAGTTCGTTTTGCTGCTGATAGCGCTGAAGCACCTGCTTCCCATTGGGAATGTCTATTCCATGTTGATCGCTCGGATAGCCAATGAGTAACGTCCACATACAAAGATATATCTTCTTGGCGAAGCAGTTCAGCAGGCCCATTAACCATTTGGCGCAGCAACCGGGCGCTAAGTACAGCTGATGGCGCAGTGTGTCGCGTCGCCCGAAGCCTCTCGAGATCGCCAACGGCTGTTCTAATATAGCGCCATAGGTCTACGGATGGCTCTTTAGCCATCAGAATCAGTAACCCTCTAGGTATTGCGGCCGATCTAGCAGGAACAATATACGGCCCTTGCTCACTTAGTGTAATTAAGGTCGAAAGAGCCTGCTGCCGAGTCTCCTCAGCGGAGCTTCTGAAATTTATCTCCGCAAGCTTTCTTTTTGCGCTATTAAAATAACGTCTAGCTACTCTTGTCCCCGGATCAGCTAGCAATGCTAGCCGAAAACGAGCCTCTGCTTCAGCTAGTTCTGACCCTTTAGCGATATTTTTGTGAGCCGCTACCAAACCAAGCGCTTCCATCAGCAAATCAGAATTTCCTGTCTGATCGAACTGTAAAACCAGCAACTCCATTCGATAGTTGAAGGTTTCAGGCTCCAGATTGCCAAGCCCCATTGATTCATGTGAATAGGTTAACGCTCTTGTGATAGCCTCAGGCGCTACGCTAACCCATCGACCAATCATTGCAACCGCTGTTGCGTACATGCCTGTTGCTATACGCCTTGTACTATCGGAAATTTGCTTGCTTTCGATAGAAAATCTAAATTCAGAAAGAGCAGACCTGAATCTCGAAATTGCCACGTCGATTTCATCGTCTGCGTAGCTATACCTCGCATCTTTATGCAATGATTCAGCTGCTCGAAACGCAATATTGGCAAGCGATTTTGAGAATGTTAGTTTGAAGCGCAGCAACGACTCGGCAGCAACACAGGGGTGTTTTCTTAGGTGCTCTAGCATGAGAAGCAGGCAAGGGGCTGGGGCGACGACTTTTCTGTCAAGCACCTGTTTCCAAAGATGAGCTACCACTTTATGCCCGTCAGCGAAAAAAAGTTTCTCAAAGTCTACTTTTTCGGCAGAGTTAGCTAGCCACTTCGTTGCGGATTCGGAGCCAAGATATGCCAGAGAACTGAGCGACTCTGCTAGTGATGGCGACCATTCTTGCAATGCTTTGGTTAAGTCATCCGAATAAATCATTTTTTTCTGCGCTTGTAGAAAGGGCCACCAATTGAGAGGCCACCTCATTATCGATAAATAAACATTGCCGCCAACTAGTCAATCACCGGTTTAGACCCGAATGCGATAAGCACGACATCTATCATCTTTTGCTTATTTTGCAGCCCCATTCTTAACGATTGCCAGAAGTAGGACCGCTACGCGCGGCCATTGACAGCCGCTGTTTTGGAATAAATCCACCCAGGGCCATATTCAGGCGCTCATGATTGCAGGACCACATCCACTGCGTAGCGACACCTGAACGTGATCCAGATCGTTCCAATGATGCCGGGACAGCATTCGTAGCGAACGGTCCTGTTGAACCGCTCGACGCAAGCATTCTGCTGCGGCTTGCCGGGCTGGATCTATTCGAGCCTGATGCCCCAGGCCACAGTCCACAGTCCACTCGACGATAGCCGTGCTCAGATACTCCCGACCTATATCGCACCGATGGGTAAAAGCCTGCCCCCGCCATCCGACACCCTGCTCCAACATAGGTTTATATCACCACCTCTAGCCAAGATTCACTTATAGTTACACTCATCTTGCTGAGGAGAAATCGTGGCATCAAAACCGTTCATACAGCAGACAGTACTTTTGTCGCGCTTGCACCTTGACTCGCACAACCCTCGGCACGACGTGACTGAAGACGAACCCTTGATCATCGAGCAACTTGTAAGAGGCGAACAAATCCTGCCGCTTGCAACCGATATCTGCGAACGAGGCTTGAGCCCGCTAGAGCGCCTAGCTGCGATCCGTCACCCCGTCCTAGATGGCCATTTCGTGATGGTTGAGGGCAATCGCCGCCTATGCTCCCTGAAACTGCTCCGGGATCCAGCGAAAGCCCCTACGACTGACCGGAAAGCTTTTAAGAAGCTTGCTGACCGTAAGCCCACGTTACCTCGAAGCCTCGAGGTAGCTGTCTTCCCCAGCCGTGACCTCGCCAACCAGTGGATTGCTCTCAAGCACGGTGGCCAACAAAACGGCATTGGCACAAAAAGCTGGAACTCATCTCAGTCCAGTCGATTTAAGAACAGTCTTACCAACATCGCCAGACCCAACTCATTAGCGCTGGCTGTTCTGGACTACTCGGTAGACACGGGAATCATCACCAACGAACAGCGAGCCAGCATCGCGCTAACAACCGTTACTCGATACCTTACTAACCCGGTCGTTAGAAGTGCCCTTGGCTTGACCAGTCCGAGCGAATTTCTTGTTAACGTAGAGAAATCCGAGTTCGATCTCGCTCTATCCCGCTTCCTGGAGGATGTTCTGTCTGGCGAAGTACATTCACGCTCGAAAGCCCCTGAACGCGCGGATTACGGGCGAAGCCTCATTGCCTCGGGCCACTCACCAGCCAGTAAGCTGCCTGACGCTTACTCCCCATCGGACAAGATCGCCTCACCCGCGAAAACGACGCCAGACTCAAACGCGGCGACTGACGGCAACCCCACGCCTAGACGGAACAACAGAAGCCCTGATCTAGGCACGCGGGTCGTTCGTACTGGTTATGCAGTCCACGTCAGCGATCATACGACCAAGCGAGTCTTCGACGAGCTGCGTGACATAGACGCTTCGAAGTACACATTCGCGGCTGCTGCCCTCTTGCGTCTGCTCATGGAGCGTGTGTGCAGGGCGTATGCAAAGAAGCACGGCCTTGGTGACATCGGAGATCTGGCTCCCGTTATCGGACGCTGTGCGACTCACATGGAACAGAAGGCGGGTGCTTCAAAAAGCGTCTTCCAGATTTGGCGTACCCTATCGAGCAACGCTCAGCACTACTTATCACCAGGCACGCTCGGCACCTACATCCATGGTGGCACGACACCTGTTCTAACCGAATTGCGCAGAGGCTGGACGGATCTGGAAGAAGGTTTCACACTGATGCTGGACGCCATCCGCTGACAAGCTGGCCAAGCGCGTACGTTTTGGCTAAAGTCTCTGCCTCTCACAGATCCTGTTCATATGCCTGTCAACCATACCCCTCTCCGCTACCCGGGAGGCAAGTCCCAGCTTGCACCGTTCGTGATCGAGCTCATGCGGGCCAACGATCTGTTGGGAGGCACTTATGTGGAGCCCTTTGCTGGTGGGGCTGGTGTCGCCTGGAAGCTGCTATTTGATGGATATGCGTCAGAAGTGTGGATCAACGACATCGACCCGGCGATCCACGCCTTCTGGCATTGCGTATTGAACCGCACGGACGAGTTGTGCGACAAAATTGTGACCACTGACGTCACGATTGACGAGTGGCATAGGCAGCGCAGCTTACAGACATCTGCGAGTGAAAAATCTCTCAAATTAGGATTCTCCACATTCTTTCTGAACCGCACCAACCGCTCGGGCATTTTGAAAGCGGGTGTAATCGGTGGACTAGCGCAGGCTGGCGACTGGAAGCTCGACTGCCGTTTCAAGAAACAGGATTTGATAGACAAGATTCGCCGTATCGCGCTCTACAAAGACCAGATTACTTTGACTCGAGAGGATGCCAATAGCTACCTTTCCTCGACTGTTAAAACGTTACCCAAGCGATCGCTCATCAACATCGATCCGCCATACTACCAAAAGGGCCCAGAACTGTACTGCAGCTTTTATCAACATGAAGATCACAAGTGTCTTGCGCAGACGATTCGCAAGCTCCGGCGGCCTTGGATGTTGACGTATGACAACGCACCAGAGATAAGAGCCCTTTACGCTGGGCTCCCGACGACAACGAAACGTTTAACCTACTACGCCCAAGTTAAACGAACTGGCGTAGAGTTGCTGGTACTTAAACCAAGCCTGTTTGCCCCAGAAGCAGCCGATGTTCTGGCAGCTTGACCAAGAGTCTGATTACATGCGCGAACCGCGACTGTAAATCAAGGCACAATTCGACGGGCTGTCATCGTCACCGCGGCCTCGAAAGCAGCGATGAATGCGGCTGTCTCGTCAGAGTGACAGATGGCCCACTCACGTAATACCCCCATTTTTTGAGCTTGTTCCAATGGGCATCCCACCACCCTTTGTTTGGGTAATCCCCCCCATTTTTAGCGATTGCCAGAAATAGGAAGGCTACGCGGCCATGGCTAACCGCTGTTTTGGGGTAAATCCACCCAGAGCCATATTTGGGCGTTCGTGATTGTAGGACCACATCCACTGCGTGGCGATGCGCTGTACGTGGTCCAGATCCTCCCAGTGATATTGGGACAGCCATTCGTAGCGCACGGTCCTGTTGAACCGTTCGACGTAGGCATTCTGTTGTGGCTTGCCCGGCTGGATATATTCGAGCTTTATGCCCCATGCCCTGGCCCACTCGACAATTGCCGCGCTCAGGTATTCGGGTCCGTTATCGCACCGAATGGCTAAGGGCTTTCCCCGCCAGCCGATGATCTGCTTGAGCGTGCGGATCACGCGCTCGGACGGCAGCGAGAAGTCCACCTCAATGCCCAGTGCCTCGCGGTTGAAGTCGTCGATCACGTTGAATACGCGAATGCTGCGCCCATCGGCAAGCTGGTCATGCATGAAGTCCATCGACCAGACCTGGTTCACGTTGGTCGGCACGGTCAGTGGCTCAGGCGTCTGCCGAACGAGCCGTTTGCGCGGCTTGATCCGCAGGTTCAGTTCGAGCTCTCGATAGATCCGGTACACACGCTTATGGTTCCAGCCGAAGCCTCGAACATTGCGCAGATACAGGAAGCACAGACCAAAGCCCCAGTTGCGGTGGTTGTCGGTCAGACGTAGTAGCCAGTTGGCGATCTCCTCGTTCTCGGCGTCCTTCTTGGCGACGTACCGATAACAAGTCTGGCTGACACTAAACGCCTCGCAGGCCATCCGAATCGATACGCCGCGATCCTGCACGGCACGTTGGGCCATCTCGCGGCGGCGAGATGGCCTCACCACTTTTTTTCTAGCGCCTCCGTCACGATCTCGGCCTTGAGCTTCTCCTCGACGTACATCTTGCGCAGCCGAGCGTTCTCGGCCTCCAGTTCCTTCATGCGCGCCATCAGCGATACGTCCATGCCGCCGTACTTGGAACGCCATTTGTAGAACGTGGCCGAGCTGATGCCCAGATCCCGGCACAACTCAGGAACGGCAAGACCAGCCTCCACGCGCTTGATGGCTTCGATGATCTGGCTATCCGTAAATCTCGACTTCTTCATGCGGTAGATCTCCTCAACGAGAAAATTCTACTTCTGACCTCATCGCTTTTTCGGGGGGATTACCGCTTGGCGATCAGCCCGCCCGTGGTTGGGCGAATTTCCATTGGCCGTATTGTCGAGAAGAACGGCAAGCGGCTTCCCGAGAAAGACGATCAATTCACCATCACCACCCAAGTGCAGACCCGCGACGGCTGGCTGCTCCACCCGCAAGACGAAGCCCAGCGCAAGCAACATGGCGGCGACAAGCTTCGTTCCATTGACATCCTGCTCCCCTTCAACGACCCCGACCTGAACCTGCGCGCCGAGTACTCGTACTTCGACCGGGGAGACGGTCGCCCGATCTGCATTGGCGACGGCGAAACCTGCCGGCGAGACACCGACGAAGGAATGCAGACCATGCCCTGCTACACGCCGGACAACTGCGGCTTTCACAACCGGGAGTGCAAACCCTACGGGCGTTTGTACGTCGTCATTGGCGATCAGGACGAACTGGGCACCTTCGTACTCAGAACGACTTCGTACAACTCGATCAGGACACTAGCAGCCCGCATGCGCTATTTCCACGCTGTCTCGGGCGGCCTGCTGGCCTGCATGCCCCTCGAACTGCGCCTGCGCGGTAAGTCCACCACCCAGAGCCTTCGCACTGCCATCTATTACGTTGATCTGGTCATCGGCTATGGCATGACGTTGGCAGAAGCTATCCGGGACGCACAGCGGCTTGACGCCCAGCGGCGGGAAGCTGGTTTCGATCAGGACGCACTGGACAAGAAGGCAGCTCGGCTCGGGTTGCGTGGCTTGTCTGTGGGCTTTTCCTTGCGGATCTGGAGGTCGGTGAGCGGAATTGGGGGTACCTGGATCTGAGGCTTCGGGCTATACCCCCAAACCTACCCCCATTTCGCCTGGATGGCAATGGACCCCGCTGGACCCGCCCGGAAAGAAAAAACCCCGTAGACGCTTGATTCTACGGGGTTTCTGGACTTTCCTGGACTTGCTCGGAAGTATTCCTGGCGGACAGAGGGGGATTCGAACCCCCGATACGCTTTTGACGTATACACGCTTTCCAGGCGTGCGCCTTCAACCGCTCGGCCACCTGTCCTACTGCATCTTCAGGGGCCTTTTGGTGCTGCTAAAAGACGCTGCTGAAAATGCGAATCCGCGATTCTAGCAGAATGCGCGGCCACACAGCAAGCGGCCATATAAAAAGGGACGCACTACGCGCGTCCCTTCCCCTGCCAACGGCTTTACTTCGACGCCGGTGGGTCCTGCTCCCGGTAGGAGCTGATCGTGCCGTCCGGTTCGGTCTCTTCCAGCCGGACGCGGAATCCCCACAGGCGGGCCAGGTGCTTCATGACCTGTTCGGCGTCTTCGCCCGCCAGCGGTCGGCCGCGGCTTTTCAGGTGGCGCAGCACCAGCGAGCGGTCGGTGTCGCGGTTGAAGCGGATGACCTGGATGTCGGGCACCTGGTTGTCGCGGTTGTGCTGCGCGGCAAGCAGGCGGCGAATGTCGCGGTAGCCTTCGTCGTCGTGGATCGCGGCCACTTCCAGCTTGGGGTTGGCCTGATGGTCCGAGATGGCGAAGAAGCGGAACTCGCGGATCAGACGCGGCGACAGGTACTGCGAGATGAAGGATTCGTCCTTGAAGTTGCGCATGGCGAAGTCCAGCGTCTTCAGCCAGTCGCCGCCCGCAATGTCCGGGAACCAGCGGCGATCCTCGGGCGTGGGCGCTTCGCAGATGCGGCGGATGTCCGACATCATCGCAAAGCCCAGCGCATAGGGGTTGATGCCGCCATAGCCGCGCTCGTCAAAGCCGCGCTGGCTGACGACGTTGGTGTGGCTTTGCAGGAACTCCATCATGAAGCCATCGTTCACCAACCCCTTGTCATGCAGGCGGTTCAGGATGGTGTAGTGCCAGAACGTGGCCCAGCCTTCGTTCATGACCTTGGTCTGGGTCTGCGGATAGAAGTACTGCGCGACCTTGCGCACGATGCGCACCAATTCCTTCTGCCACGGCGCCAGCTTGGGCGAGTACTTCTCGATGAAGTACAGCAGGTTTTCCTCGGGCTCGGGCGGAAACACGGTTGCCGCAACGCGGGTGTCCTTGTCCGCCTCGATCCGCGGCAGCGTGCGCCACAGGTCGTTGTATTGCAGGCGCGCGTGTTCTTCGCGCTCGGCCTGGCGGGTCGCCTCTTCCTTGTACGAGACCGGCGCCGGCCGCTTGTAGCGGTCCACCCCGTGGTGCGACAGCGCATGGCAGGAGTCCAGCAAAGACTCCACGGCGTCGATGCCGTAGCGGTCTTCGCAGTCCATCACGTACTTGCGCGCGAAGACCAGGTAGTCCAGCACACCATCGGCGTCCGTCCATTGCCGGAACAGGTAGTTGCCCTTGAAGAAGGAATTGTGCCCGTAGCAGGCGTGCGCAATCACGAGCGCCTGCATCGGCATGGAATTCTCTTCCATCAGATAGGAGATGCACGGGTTGGAATTGATGACGATTTCGTACGCCAGCCCTTGCATGCCGCGGCGATAGAACTGCTCGTTGCGGATGAACTCCTTGCCGTAGGACCAGTGGGGATAGCCGATGGGCAAGCCCGCCGATGCGTAGGCATCCAGCATCTGTTCCGAGGTGATGACCTCGATCTGGTTCGGATAGGTGTCCAGGCCGTATTCGCGGGCGATCTGCGAGATCGCGTCGTCATAGGTCTGGATCAGTTCGAACGTCCATTCGGAACCCTGCGAGATCGGCACGGTGGCACCGCCCGACCCCGGCTCCGCGAGAGCACCCATGTTGGCGTTCATGCGGTCTCCTTCTTGAACAGGTCGTGGAACACGGGAAAGATCTCGCCGCGGTCGCAGATGCGCCGCATGACGAAATGCGGTTCCAGTTTCTGTTCGTACTCGGCCCACAGGCTGCTCTTGCGAGCCTCTTGCGAGTCGGGAATTTCAATGTAGGCGAAGTAGCGCGTCGAGGGCAGCAGATGCTCGGCCAGGAATCGCGCGCTCTTGCCCGCGTCGGCGCCAAACGAGTCGCCGTCGCTGGCCTGCGCCGCATAGACGTTCCATGCGGCCGGCGGATAGCGCTTTTCCAGGATCTCGCGCATCAGCTCCAGCGCCGACAGCACGATCGTGCCGCCGCTCTTGGGGTCGTAGAAGAAGGTGTGTTCGTCGACTTCCTCGGCGTTGTCGGTATGACGGATGAAAACCAGGTCGACGTGTTCGTACTTGCGCGACAGGAAGAGATAAAGCAGCGTGAAGAAACGCTTGGCGAGATCCTTCTTGCCCTCGTCCATGGAGCCGGACACGTCCATCAGGCAGAACATGACCGCGCGCGCCATGGGGATGGCGACCGACACGCGATTGCGATAGCGCAGGTCCAGGTCGTCCAGGAACGGTACACGCGCCAGGCGCTCACGGCAGTCCTCGACGTCCTGTTCCAGTTCGCGCAGGCGCGCCGCGGGCGCGCCCGCCGCCTTGGCCTCTTCCAGCGCCTTTTCCGCGTCTTCGAGGTCGGCGCGCGCCTTCACGCCGAGCGACACGCGCCGCGCCAGCGACGACTTCAGCGTGCGGCTGATGCTGAGCGTGCTGGGCGAGCCCGTGGTCGTGTAGCCGGCGCGCTGCCACTTCTTCTGGCTGACCTCGCCAAGCTGGTTGCGCGCCAGGTGCGGCAATTCCAGATCCTCGAAAAAGAGGTTCAGGAATTCGGCGCGCGACAGGCTGAAGGTGAACTGGTCCACCGACTCGCCTTCACCCGGCTCGGACCCGCCCTCGCCCTGCCCGCCCTGCGGCCGGTCGAAGGTGTCGCCCTTGGCGAATTCGCGATTGCCCGGATGCACCATCTCGCGGTCGCCGCCCGCGCCGTGCCGGAACGTCGGCTCGGAGATATCGCGAGCGGGCAGGTTGATCTCACCGCCTTGATCCATATCCTGGATCGAGCGGTCACGGATCATCCCGTGCACCGCCTTGCGGATCTGATCCTTGTAACGCCGAAGAAAGCGCTCCCGGTTAACGGCGCTCTTGTTGCGACCGTTAAGACGGCGATCGATCAGTGAATTCATGATTCACCTCGCTCAGGAAGACTTCCTCACACGGAGATACCACTCGCACAGCAGCCTGACCTGCTTTTCCGTGTAGCCCTTCTCCACCATCCGGTCGACGAAGCTCTGGTGTTTCGACTTGTCCTCGGCCGAGGCCTTGGCGTTGAACGAAATCACCGGCAGCAGGTCTTCCGTGTTCGAGAACATCTTCTTCTCGATCACTTCGCGCAGCTTTTCATAGCTGGTCCAGTTCGGATTGCGGCCGCTGTTGTTGGCGCGCGCCCGCAGCACGAAGTTAACGATCTCGTTACGGAAGTCCTTCGGATTGGCGATGCCCGCCGGCTTCTCGATCTTTTCCAGCTCATCGTTCAGCGCGCTGCGGTCGAAGCTTTCGCCGGTTTCAGGATCGCGGAATTCCTCGTCCTGGATCCAGCAGTCGGCAAACGTCACGTAGCGGTCGAAGATGTTCTGGCCGTACTCGGAGTAGGACTCCAGGTAGGCGGTCTGGATCTCCTTGCCGATGAACTCCGCGTAGCGCGGCGCGAGGAAGCCCTTGATGAACTCCAGGTAGCGCCGGCGGATCTCGTCGGGATAGTCTTCGCGGCCGATGCGTTGCTCCAGCACGTACATCAGATGCACCGGATTGGCGGCCACTTCGGTCTGGTCGTAATTGAAGACGCTGGACAGGATCTTGTACGCGAAACGCGTTGAGACCCCGGTCATGCCTTCGTCTGTGCCCGCATAGTCCTTGTATTCCTGCAGCGCCTTGGCCTTGGGATCGACATCCTTCAGGCTTTCGCCGTCGTAGACCCGCAGCTTGGAATAGATGCTGGAATTCTCGGGCTCCTTCAGGCGCGTCAGCACCGAGAACTGCGCCATCATGTCCAGCGTTCCGGGCGCGCACGGCGCTTCGGACAGCGAGCTGTGATGCAGCAGCTTCTCGTAGATGCGGACCTCTTCGGAAACCTGCAGGCAGTAAGGCACCTTGACGATATAGATACGGTCAAGGAACGCCTCGTTGTGCTTGTTGTTGCGGAAGGTCTGCCACTCGGATTCGTTCGAGTGCGCCAGGATCGTGCCGTTGAACGGGATGGCCGAGAAGCCTTCCGTGCCCTTGAAGTTGCCTTCCTGGGTGGCCGTCAACAGCGGATGCAGCATCTTGATCGGCGCCTTGAACATTTCCACGAACTCGAGCAGCCCCTGGTTCGCCAGGCACAACCCGCCCGAGTAACTGTAGGCGTCGGGGTCGTCCTGCGAATGGCGATCGAGCTTGCGGATATCCACCTTGCCCACCAGCGACGAAATGTCCTGGTTGTTCTCGTCGCCCGGCTCGGTCTTGGCGATGGCGATCTGGCGCAGCACCGAAGGGTTCAGGCGCACGACGCGAAACTTCGAGATGTCGCCGTCGAATTCCTTCAGGCGCTTGACTGCCCACGGCGACATGATGCCGGTCAGGTAGCGCTTCGGAATGCCGTATTCCTTTTCGAGCATGTCGCCGAACCGTTCGGGATGAAACAACCCGAGCGGCGATTCGTTGACCGGCGATCCCTTCAGGGCGTAGATCGGAAAACTTTCCATCAACGCCTTGAGCCGTTCCGCGATGGACGACTTGCCGCCGCCCACCGGCCCGAGCAGATAGAGGATTTGCTTGCGCTCCTCCAGTCCCTGCGCGGCATGCTTGAAGAACGCGACGATCTGTCCGATCACGTCCTCCATGCCGTAGAACTCCTGGAACGCCGGATAGCGTCGGATGGTCCGGTTGGAAAACAAACGGGAAAGACGTGGGTCGTTGCGCGTATCCACGATCTCAGGTTCGCCGATCGCGGCCAACATGCGCTCAGCGGGGCTGGCGTAGGCCATGGGATCGCGCTTGGCGAGGTTCAGATACTCCTCGAGCGAGAGCTCCGATTCCTGCTCTCTTGCATACTGCGACTTGAAGCCTTCGACGATGTTTTGCACGGAAACCTCCTACAACACGCGAAAAATTCAATACGTCCCTACATGCCCATTGTGCATCAGCGCCTGCGAATTACTAAACAACTTCGCTGTCGGCGTTTTCGGCAGGTCGTTATGTTGCTTTCGCCACACATCAACCATAAGCACGATCGGACCCTTTCTGTTTAGGCTGCACCCCTCGGATACAAGTTCCGTCAGGGATTGCAACGTTGGTGAGCAAGTTCGCTCAGTCGTTTTCAGCATAGAGCCGCATATAGCGTGCCCGACGCAGCCGCACATGAAATGCTCGGCAATGAAATGACGGAATGAGCGATATCCAATGGATTCTTATGAGCCGGGGATAAACCCGAAGCGTCCGCCATGCGATCGCAGCGAACGTGCTGAACGGCGCTTTGCGTCTTCGTTCAGTGTCGTGCCGGTCGGTGTTGAACTGCGCCGATTCGCGGCACGGGAATCCGTGGTGACGAGGGCGCGCGGCGGCTGTGCGGGGGGTCCGTGAGCGCGTAGCGCCAAGTCATGCGTCTTATGCTAAGCCTGTGACCGTCTCGTGGCAATTCATTTTGTGCGAATTGCGCGTGAGCGTAATCACGCGAAACACGATTGACGCCGCGCATGTCGATGCCGGTCATGCAATACGGCACTTCACATCGGCAGCGCCGCGCCGCCGAGACGCAGGCAGCGCGCGGCTCTACGAGGATTGGCAGCCGAACGCCCGGAGTGCTAGCAGCGGTTTTGCTACGACAGCGCGGGCAGCGCCACGCTTTCCATCAATTGGCGCCACGTGCCGGCGACACGCGCGCGAACGCGTAGATCCGCACCCACGCGCACGGCATCGGTGAATTCATAACGCCGCGCGGCGTCCAGATGTTCCAGCATCGGCAGGCGCACCATGCCGGCCGCGTCGCCCAGCAGCACCGGCGCCAGATACAGCAGCAGTTCGTCGACGCAGCCGGCGGAAACCAGCGCGCCGCTCAGGCCCGCGCCAGCCTCGACGTGGACCTCGTTGAACTGCTCGGCAGCCATCCAGCGCATCATCGCGGGCAGATCGACGCGGCCCGGTTCCGTCCCGGGCAAGCACACGACACGCGCGTTCTTGTCCGCCAGGCGCGCGGCCTTTGCGGCGTCCTCGCGCGCGGTGAACACGATGACTTGCGCACCGTCGAAAAGCCGCGCGGTTTCGGGGATCTCGAAACGGCCGTCCACGACGGCCTTGCGCGGCTGGCGCGGCGTCTGGACGTCGCGCACGTTCAGTTGCGGATCGTCCTTCTGCACCGTGCCCATGCCCGTCAGGACGACACAACTGCGCGCGCGCCAGCGGTGCCCGTCGGCGCGCGCCTCAGGACCCGTGATCCATTGCGACATGCCGTTATGCAGCGCGCTGCGGCCGTCCAGCGACGCCGCCATCTTCATCCACACCCACGGCAGGCTGCGGCTCATGCGCGAGATGAAGCCGGCGTTCACCGCCAGCGCCTCTTCGCGGCATACGCCCGTCGTCACCGCGATGCCGGCGTCGCGCAGGCGCGCCAGCCCCTGGCCGTTCACCAGCGGATTCGGATCGCCCATTGCGACCACCACGCGCGCCGGCCGCGCCGCCAGTACCGCATCCACGCAAGGCGGCGTGCGGCCGAAATGGCTGCAGGGCTCCAGCGTGACGTACAACGTGGAACCTGCCACCGACTCGCCACGCGACTGCGCATCGCGCAGCGCGCAGATTTCGGCATGCGGGCCGCCTGGCGGCTGCGTCGCGCCCTCGCCCAGCACGCGGCCGTCACGCACGATGACGCAGCCGACCCGGGGGTTGGGCGCGGTGGTCGTCATGACGGTCTGCGCCAGCGCCAGCGCGCGTCGCATCCAGAAGAGGTCGTCGGAGTCGCGGGAAATGTCCATGCCGGCGATTGTATGTCCGCCGGCGCCGTCCCGCCCGGCTTTGCCCCCGTGCCGCCGCGCCAAGAAGCGGATGTCCGTTTTGGGCCGTACGTAGTCTCGGATCGCGCTCGCCGCCGAGCCGGTTCGGAGTAAAAATAGCGCCGTACCCCTTGAATCCTTGGCCAGGAGGCCCGGAAATGAAACAGGCACTTATCGTTATCGACGTACAAGACTCTTTCCGCCAACGTCCGTTTTGGGACGAATCGGAGTATCCGGCGTTCATTTCGCAGATTCAGGCCCTGATCGACGGCGCCCAGGCCCAGGACATTCCAGTGCTGCAGGTGTTTCACACCAGCCCGTCCGATGATCCCGCGAACCCCTTTTCGCTCGCCTCCGGACACGTCAAGACGTTGAAGGAACTGCGTATTGCTCCGACCGCGGTGTTCCACAAGACGGTCCATTCGTCGCTCTACGCGAAGGATGAAACCGGCGCCACGTTGCACGACTGGCTGCTCAAGCACGGCATCGAAGGCATCATCGTGGCTGGTATCCGCACCGAACAATGCTGCGAAACCACGTCGCGCCATGCCAGCGATGCCGGCTTCAAGGTGGTCTTTCCGACTGACGCCACGCTGACCTTCGCGATGCAAAGCCCGTCGGGCAGGACCTACACGCCGGCCGAGATCCGCGATCGGACCGAGCTGGTGCTGCAAGGCCGTTTTGCCCGCATCGTCCGCGCCGCCGACGCGCTGGCCGTGTAACGCGCAGGCGGGAGGCGCAGATGGTTCCGGTGTACTTCGTGGTGCCGCGCGGCATCGTCCTCCTGGACCTCGCCGGTCCGGCGGAGGCCTTCCGCGTGGCCAACAAGCTGTGCCCGGGCACATTCACCCAGCATTTCTGCAGCCCCTCCCGCGACGTCGAAAGCGGCATTCCCGGCCTGCACCTGGCGCGCTTGCAGCCCCTGCCGGCCGTGCTGCCGGCAAACGCGCTGGTCATCGTCTCGGGCGTGGTGGGCAAGCACACGCGCCTGGACGATGAGGACGCGCGCGCCATCGTGGCGTGGCTGGCTGCCCGGCATCCGGCCGACGGCTTCACCTTGATGACGGTCTGCGCGGGCGCGCTGTTCGCGGCCGCGGCGGGGCTGACGCGGCAGCGCGAATGCACCACCCACCACACCTGCCTGGAAGAGCTCGCCGCCCTTGATCCCACCGCGCGCCTGCTGGACAACCGCATCTTCGTCGAAGACGGAAACCTCGTCAGCAGCGCTGGCATCACGGCGGGGATCGATCTGGCGCTGCACATGGTGGCGCGCCATTGCGGCCCGCGCGTGGCCAGCGAGGCGGCGCGCGACATGGTTGTCTACCAGCGCCGCGCCGGCTCGGACTCGGCCTTGTCGCCGTGGCTGGACCATCGCAGCCATATGCATCCGGGCGTACACCGGGTGCAGGATGCCGTCATCCGCGATCCCGCCGCCCCCTGGTCGGCCCAGTCGCTGGCGGACCAGGCGCACACCAGTGCCCGGCACCTGACGCGCCTGTTTCGCGAGCACGCGGGGTGCACGCCGATGGATTACCTGTATCAGATCCGCGTGGCGCTGGCTCGCGACCTGCTGCGCGACACCCGGCTGGACCTGGAACGCGTGGCGGAGAAGTCGGGATTTGGATC
Source organism: Achromobacter sp. SLBN-14 (assembly GCF_006715415.1). Taxonomy (NCBI): domain Bacteria; kingdom Pseudomonadati; phylum Pseudomonadota; class Betaproteobacteria; order Burkholderiales; family Alcaligenaceae; genus Achromobacter; species Achromobacter sp. SLBN-14. The sequence continues at coordinate 1,734,273 of NZ_VFNE01000001.1, forward strand.
GGCGCAGCACATGCGCCGCGTGTGGCGCAAATTCCAGCCGCTGACGCCCAGCCTGATGCGCGGGGCGCCTGGCTAGTCCTTGCGCAACTTGCCCGGCAGCAGCGGGCCCTGCATCTCGCGGATGGCTTCGACGAATTCACCGATGTCCTCGAAGCTTTTGTAGACCGAGGCGAAACGCACGTAGGCCACCTTGTCCAGCTTGCGCAGCTCGTTCATGACGAGCTCGCCGATGTGTTCGGACGGCACCTCGCGCTGGCCGCTGGCCAGCAATTGCTCTTCGATCCGGGCGACGGCGGCATCCACGTCCTCCGTGCTGACGGGGCGTTTGCGCAGCGCAAGGCTCAGGCTTGCGCGCAGCTTGACGGGATCGTATTCGCTGCGGCTGCCATTGCGCTTGACGATCGACGGCATGGCAAGCTCCACCCGTTCGTAGGTGGTGAACCGCTTGTCACAGGACAGGCAGCGGCGGCGACGGCGGATGGCGTCGCCCTCTTCGGAGACCCGGCTGTCGACAACCTGCGTTTCGGCATTGCCGCAAAATGGACACCGCATGTGTGATCCCTAAAGGCGCTGGTGGCAATAATTGAGCATATTGTAACGACGGGCATGATGCAAAGCGTCAATTCGGACGACTGCCCTGCCGCGGCCGCTTGGCCGATTGCCAGGCAGGACGCCGCCTGCATGCCCAAAAAGAACAAGGGACGGCGTCTTGCGAAACCGTCCCTTTGCCCGATTCCCGTTCGCGGCGTGGCCGCGCCCGGGTCGCCCGCTTACTTCTTGCCGTAAACCGGCAGGCGCGAGGTCAGTTCATTGACCTTGGCGCGCACGGCGGCGATGTTGGCTTCGTCGCGCGGGTTGTCCAGCACGTCGGCGATCAGGTTGGCCGTCAGCTCGGCGTCGGCTTCGGTGAAGCCGCGGGTCGTCATGGCCGGCGTGCCCAGGCGGATGCCGCTGGTCACGAAGGGCTTTTCCGGATCGTTCGGGATGGCGTTCTTGTTGACCGTGATGTGGGCCTGGCCCAGCACCGCTTCGGCTTCCTTGCCCGTGATGCCCTTGGAACGCAGGTCCACCAGCATGACGTGGCTCTCGGTACGGCCCGAGACGATACGCAGGCCGCGCTTGACCAGCGTGTCGGCCAGCACCTTGGCGTTCTTGACGACTTGCTGCGCGTAGTCCTTGAACCCGGGTTCCAGCGCTTCCTTGAAGGCCACGGCCTTGCCGGCGATGACATGCATCAGCGGACCGCCCTGGATGCCGGGGAAAATCGCCGAGTTGATGATCTTCTCGTGCTCGGCCTTCATCATGATGACGCCGCCGCGCGGGCCGCGCAGCGACTTGTGCGTGGTCGAGGTGACGAAGTCGGCGTGCGGGACCGGGTTGGGGTAGGCGCCGCCAGCAACCAGGCCGGCGTAGTGGGCGATGTCGACCATGAACAGCGCGCCGTTTTCACGGGCGATGCGGGCCATGCGCTCGAAATCGATGTGCAGGGCGTAGGCCGACGCGCCAGCCACGATCAGCTTGGGCTTGTGTTCCTTGGCCAGCTGCTCGACCTGGTCGTAGTTCAGGACTTCGTTTTCGTCCAGGCCATAGGAGATGAAGTTGTACAGCTTGCCCGAGGCGTTGACCGACGCGCCGTGCGTCAGGTGGCCGCCTTCGGCCAGGCTCATGCCCAGCACGGTGTCGCCCGGCTTGAGGACCGCCATGTACACGCCCTGGTTTGCCTGCGAACCCGAGTTGGGCTGCACGTTGGCGGCTTCGGCGCCAAAGATCTGCTTCAGGCGGTCGATGGCCAGCTGTTCGACCACGTCCACGTATTCGCAACCACCGTAGTAGCGCTTGCCCGGGTAGCCTTCGGCGTACTTGTTCGTGAGCTGCGTGCCCTGCGCTTCCATGACGGCGGGGCTGGCGTAGTTCTCCGAAGCGATCAGCTCGATGTGCTGCTCTTGGCGCTGGTCTTCCTTCTGGATGGCGGCCCAAACGTCCGGGTCAGCCTTGGACAAGGTGAGGTTGCGGTCAAACATGACGGGGGTTTCCTGAGGCGGTAATGGAAAAGAAACGGCAGATAAGAAAACGGCGTCGGGCGGGTAAACCCGGAGAATGCTGAGTAGTTTACCCCGTCGCGCGGGATCATTTGCGCTTAAAACCACCGGAACCGCGCCAAATTCCGGCGCACGGGCGCGAAAACCACGGCTTGCCCACGCGGCCGGAAACGGCACTCATGCCGACTTGAGAAAGTTTCATGCAAGGGTGTTCACGCCACGGCCAACGGTGTGACCGGCCGCGCCGCGGCCTGCCGCCATGAAAAAGGGCCGCACTGGGCGGCCCTGCGTACATCTGGCTGAGCGTCAGGCCGACGTGGCCCCGATTTGCTTGGGCGCGAGCCGGGGGTTCAGCGTATAGGTCCCGGTCAGCGACGCCTTCGCCAGCACGTGCTTCTGGATCGCCCGCAGCGCGTCTTCGCCCGTGAACGAGCCCTGCAGGTTCAGGCTGGGCACGTCCAATGCATACAGGGTGAAGATGTAGCGATGCACCAGGGCATCGTTCCAGGGCGGGCACGGACCGTCGTAGCCGAAGTACTCGCCGCTCATGTCGTGGTCATTGGCGAACCACGACGAGTAGGAGTTGATGCCCTGGCGCGCGTCCATGGGCGCCAGCGGGCCACCCTTGCCGCGCGGCGTGATGCCGTTGGAGAACGCGCCTTCGTCGATCTCGCGTAGGTCGGCCGGCAGGTCCACCAGCACCCAGTGGAAGAAATCCACGCGGGCCAGGTCGGCGGGCACTTCGCGGCCTTCCTGGTTGACGTCGTCTGGGCGCGAGGGCACATCCGGATCGTGGCAGATCAGTGCAAACGACTGTGTGCCCGCGGGGACGTCGTCCCAGGAAAACTGCGGGTTGAAGTTATCTGCCAGCGCGACGTGCGATTGCGCATCGATCTTGCCGAATGCGTAGCGCTCGGGAATCGACTCGTGATCGGAAAATGACAAACTCGAAAGTTCCATGTCGTGCTCCTGTAAATGCCGCAAAGGCGCTCTGCCCCTGTCTGTACCCTGAGCGTATCAAAACTTCGCAATTACGGGTTCAAGTTAACACGGGCAAACTTTCGCTTGCCCACCTGAACGACGTAAGTCCCGGCCGGCAATTGCAACGATTTGTCTTCCACGCGATCGCCATTGACGCGCACCCCGCCCTGCTCGACGTTGCGCTGCGCTTCCGACCCGGAGGCGACCAGACCCGCTTCGCGCAACAGCTTCAGGATGCCCACCGGCGCGCCGCCGATATTGACCTCGGGCATGTCGTCGGGAATCGCGCCGTCGCGGAAACGCGCCTCAAACGAGGCCAGCGCATCGTCGGCGGCCTTGGCGGAATGAAAGCGCGCGATGATTTCCTGCGCCAGCATCACCTTGGCATCGCGCGGATTGCGCCCGCCATCGATCTCTTGCTTGAGCGCCGCGATCTCCTCCAGCGAGCGGAATGACAGCAGTTCGAAGTAGCGCCACATCAGCGTGTCGGAGATCGACATCAGCTTGCCGAACATGGAATCGGGCGACTCCGAAATGCCGATGTAGTTGCCCTTGGACTTGGACATCTTCTCTACGCCGTCCGTCCCGACCAGCAGCGGCATCGTCAGGATGCACTGCGGCTCCTGTCCATACTCTTTTTGCAGTTCGCGCCCGACCAGCAGGTTGAACTTCTGATCGGTGCCCCCCAGCTCCAGATCTGACTTCAGCGCGACCGAGTCGTAGCCCTGCATCAGCGGATACAGGAATTCATGGACCGAGATCGGGATACCGCCCTTGAAGCGCTTGGTGAAGTCTTCGCGCTCCATCATGCGCGCCACCGTGTAACGCGACGCGAGCTGGATCATGCCGCGCGCGCCGAGCGGGTCGCACCATTCGGAGTTGTAGCGGATCTCGGTGCGGGCCGGATCCAGCACCAGGCTGGCCTGCGCGTAATAGGTCTTGGCGTTGGCCTCGATCTGTTCGCGCGTGAGCGGCGGGCGGGTGCTGTTGCGGCCGCTGGGGTCGCCGATGGTGGAGGTGAAGTCGCCGATCAGGAAGATGACGTTGTGCCCCAGGTCCTGGAGCTGGCGCATCTTGTTCAGCACCACCGTGTGGCCCAGGTGGATGTCCGGTGCGGTCGGATCCAGGCCAAGCTTGATGCGCAGCGGCACGCCGGTGGCGCGGCTCTTGGCCAGCTTGCGGGCGAATTCGGATTCGACCAGCAGCTCATCGCAGCCGCGCTTGGCTATACGCAGATCGGCTTCGACTTCAGGTGTAATGGGGGCTTCGGTGGGTGACATGACAGGGGGGCCAATGCGGCTTCAGCCGACAAAAAGGTGTAAAAAGTGACGAAAACTATCGTAAATTCTAGCCGAATCAGCTAGGATACCGGCCTAATCATACGCAACTGCCATATGTACGCAGTTGCGTTCGCTCTACATCCCTTGTTCACAAGATGCGCCCCCGCGCCAGCCCTTGCCCCGGAAACGGTGCGCGCGAGGGCCGTTCGTGTACCGCACCCTGCGAGTTCAAGCCACCTGAGAGGGTATTTTCACGATGAATCGTGGCCTCCACGAACTGGCGAGTGGCCTCAAGCGCAAAGTCGCTGCCGTATTTGCGCCCGTTGAGCCCAAGCCCCATCGCTCGGGACTTTTCCGCCGCACGCTTCTCGTCACCGCAATTGGTCTGTTCGCAGGCGCCGCCGCTCTCGGCATGGTGCAGCAACCCGACCGCACCGAACTCCCCCCCTCGCGCGTCATCCAGAGCATTCTGCCGCTGACCGCCGAGCAAGTCGAAGTCAGCACGCCCAGCGCCGCCCCCTACATCAGCGAAACCCGGATCCGTCCGGGCGACACGCTGTCGGCGGTGCTGCAGCGCCTGGAACTCGACGCCCCCAATCTCCAGTCGTTCCTGACCCACGACGCCAGCGCCCGCAGCATCTACAAGCTGTACCCGGGCCGCTCGGTGCAAGCCGCCACGGACGAAGCGGGCAATCTGGTGTGGCTGCGCTACATCCACACGCCCGGCAACGAGACCGACGGCCAGGTCGTGACGCGCATGCTGCACGTGGCCCCGTCCGGCGACGGCTACAAGGCCGAGGAAGTCACCGAAAGCACGGAACGCCAGACCCGCGTCGCGGTCGGCACCATCAAGTCCTCGCTCTTCGGCGCCACGGACTCGGCCGGCATTCCCGACTCGGTCACCATGCAGATGGCCGACATCCTCAGCGCCAAGATCGACTTCCTGCGCGACCTGCGCCAGGGCGATCAATTCCGCGTGGTCTACGAAGTGCGCTCGCACGACGGCCGCTACGCCGGCGCCGGCCGCGTGCTGGCCCTGGAATTCATCAACGGCGGCAAGACCTACAACGCCGTCTGGTTCAGCCCCGACGAAAAGACCGGCTCCTATTACGACTTTGACGGCACCAGCCTGCGCGGCGCCTTCCTGCGCACCGCCCTGAAGTTCAGCCGAATCAGCTCGACCTTCGGCATGCGCATGCACCCCATCCACAAGACCTGGACGGGACACAAGGGCGTGGACTACGCCGCGCCGTCGGGCACGCCGATCCACTCCACCGCGGACGGCACGGTCGAATTCTCGGGCTGGCAGAATGGCTATGGCAACGTGGTCATCGTCAAGCACCACGGCAAGTACTCGACCCTCTACGCGCACCAGAGCCGCATCGCCGAAGGCGTCACCAAGGGCTCGAAGGTGTCGCAGGGCCAACTGCTGGGCTACGTCGGTTCCACCGGCTGGGCCACCGGTCCGCACCTGCACTACGAGTTCCGCGTCGACAACCAGCCCATCGATCCGCTGTCGGTGGACCTGCCCGTGGCCCGCGCCCTCGAACCCGCGGAAGTGCGCGCGTTCAACCAGGCGGTTGGCCCCTACAAGCAGCAGATCCAATTGCTGACGCAGTTCCAGCAGACGCTGCCCGACGCGCTGACCAACGTGGCCAGCCGCTAAGGCAGGTCCGAAAAAACAGGCCCGCGCGCAGCGGGTGCGGCGGCGGGGCATCAAGCCCCAGCCGCCTTTTTCTTTGGAGGCGCCAGTGAATGCCACCCAGCCCATCCAGCAGGACCGCCGCACGCTCTACATTGGCCTGATGTCCGGCACCAGCGTCGACGGCGTCGACGGCGTGCTGACCCGCCTGGACGACGGCCAGGCGCCTCAGGTGCTGGCCAACGCCAGCCTCCCCATGCCAGAAAATCTGCGGCACGAGCTGCTGGCGCTGAACGAATCGGGCGGCGACGAACTTGCCCGCGCGGCGCTCGCGGCCAACGCGTTGGCGCGTGTCTATGCCCAAGCCGTGTCGGCATTGCTAGCGGATGCCGGCGTGGCCGCCAGCGACGTCAGCGCCATCGGCGCGCACGGCCAGACCGTGCGTCACCGCCCGGACCTTGGGTACACCCTGCAACTGAACGCACCCGCCCTGCTGGCGGAACTGACGGGCATTGCCGTCGTGGCCGACTTCCGTTCGCGCGACGTTGCCGCTGGCGGCCAGGGCGCACCGCTGGTGCCGCCGTTTCACGCCGCCATCTTCGGCGCCAGCCACGGGCGCGCCGTGCTGAACCTGGGCGGCATCGCCAACGTGACGCTGCTTGTGCCCGGGCAGCCGGCGCGCGGCTTTGACACCGGCCCGGCCAACGTGCTTCTGGACGGTTGGTGCCAACGGCACCTGGGCCGCCCTTACGACGCCGGGGGCCGCTGGGCGGCCTCGGGACAGGTGCTGGCGCCCTTGCTTGAACAACTCATCGGCAGCGAGCCGTGGTTCGGCCTGCCGCCGCCCAAATCCACGGGCCGCGATCTTTTCAACATGCAGTGGCTCGACGCCCGCCTGGCGGAATTCGACGGCGCCGCGCCCGCGCCGGAGGATGTTCAGGCCACGCTGCAGCGGCTGACGGCCAGAACCGTGGCGGACGCCATCGACCGGGCGGCCGCGGGCACGCAAGAAGTCTTTGTCTGCGGCGGCGGCGCCCACAACGCCGGCCTGATGCAGGAACTGGCGTATTGCCTGCAACGCCCCGTCCGCGCGACCGACGCCCTGGGCGTGCCTGCGCAACAGGTGGAGGCCCTGGCTTTCGCCTGGCTGGCGCACGCGTTCATGACCGGCAAGCCGGCCGGCCTGCCCAGCGTGACGGGCGCGCGCGGCGCGAGGATTCTTGGGGCGCTATATCCGGCCTGAGCGCGATCCATCACGCGCCCATGCAAAAAGCCCTTCGGCAAACCGAAGGGCTTTTTATCTTTCCTGCCTGGGTGATTACACCGAGAACGAGGAGCCGCAGCCGCAGGTGGTGCTGGCGTTGGGATTGCGGATGACGAACTGCGCGCCTTCCAGGTCTTCCTTGTAGTCGATCTCGGCGCCGACCAGATACTGGAAGCTCATCGGATCGACGAGCAATTGCACGCCGGCCTTGTCCAGCACGGTGTCGTCTTCGTTGACGACTTCATCAAACGTGAAACCGTACTGGAAGCCGGAACAGCCGCCGCCCTGCACGAAAACGCGCAGCTTCAGTTCGGGGTTGCCTTCTTCGGCCAACAGGTCTTTCACTTTGGCGGCAGCCGAGTCGGTGAAAACCAGGGGAACAGGCGGGGGGGCCTGAAGGTCGACGGTTTCGGTCACTGCATTCATGGTTCACTCCTGGCCGGTACGGCCAAAATTCAGTGAGCGGCGTCGCCGCTCGTATGGTGTCACTATAGCGCAGGGCTTGACCAGACTCAAAGTTCAAGCTTGACACTGCGCGAAGCGCGGACGGTTTCCCCCTCGAGCACGCTGACGGTCACGCTTTCGGGGACAAATCCGTCAGGCACGGCCAGGATGCCCTGACTGCGCTGATACTGGTCGAACTGCAGGGCGAGCGACGCGGCGGTCAGGTTTTCTCCGGTGGCCGTGACGGGACCGGTCTCGGCCTTGAGCTGCATGGGTGCCAGATCCACCGTGACGGTTTCGCCCTTGAGCACGCCGGTGGCCTGAAAGCGCAGCGCGCCCGCAAATGGCGTGCCGCCATTGCGGCCACTGCGCATCAGCAGGACCTTGTACCGCAAGCCGCCGCCCTCGCGGTCGATCTGCATGCTGCGAATGTCCACGGAGCCCTCAGGGCCGGGCGGCAGCAGCTGTTCATAGAAGGCAAGCTGGTCACGCACGCGGCCGAGTTCGGCTTGGGCGGCGTGAAGCTGGGTTTCGAGTTCTTGGCGGGCCGATCGCTCGATGACGAGTTCGCCATCGGCCTTATCGAGCTGGCCGCGAATGTAGCGCAGTTGCGTGGCCTGCTGACGCATGGCCTCGTCCTGCGCCTCGGCCTGCTGGACGCTGATGACCACGGCGTCCTGCGGACGATAGAGCTGGCGCGCGTGGAAGAACCCGGCAATCCCGCCCACCAGCACGCCCAGCAGCAGCATCGCGCACAGGCGCACGACTGCGCCGTGACTTCGCGATGGGGAACGGGCGGCGGGATCTGCGGGCATAAAGAGCAATATTGGCGGCCCGACAAACGGGCCGCCGTGGCGTTACGGCAGGATGGCGACCTGGTCCAGGCCCATCGTTTCGGGGATGCCGAACATGAGGTTCATGTTCTGCACGGCCTGACCGGCGGCGCCCTTGACCAGATTGTCCTGCACCACCATGACGATCAGCAGGTCGCCGTTGCCCGGGCGGCTGAGCGCGATGCGCAGGTTGTTGGACCCGCGCACCGAGCGCGTTTCGGGATGGCTGCCGGCAGGCATGACGTCGACGAAGGGTTCATCGGCGTAGCGCGCTTCGAACAGGGCTTGGAAGTCGGTGTCGCGCGCCTCGGGTTGGATGCGGGCGTAAATGGTGGAGAACATGCCGCGGATCATCGGCACCAGATGCGGCACGAACGTCAGGCCCACCTTGCCGCCGGCCAGCTTTTCCAGCTGGGCGGTGATTTCGGGGTGGTGGCGATGGCCGGCCACGCCGTAGGCCTTGAAGTTGTCGGACGCTTCCGAGAACAGCGAGCCCACCTCTGCCTTGCGGCCGGCGCCGGACACACCCGACTTGCAGTCGGCGATCAGCGTTTGCGTATCGACCAGCGCCTTGCCGCCTTCAAGCAGCGGCGCCAGGCCCAGCAGCACCGTGGTGGGGTAGCAGCCGGGGTTGCCGATGACGCGCGCCTTGGAGATGGCTTCGCGGTTCAGTTCAACCAGGCCGTATTGCGACTCGGCCAGGATGTCCGGGCAGGTGTGGGGAATCTTGTACCAGCGTTCGAACGTGGGGATGTCCTGCAGGCGGAAATCGGCGGCCAGGTCGATGACGCGGGTGCCGGCGGCGATGAGCTCTTGCGCCTGCGCCATGGCCACGCCGTGGGGCGTGGCGAAGAAGACGACGTCGCAGTCAGTCAGCGAAGCCTTTTCCGGGGCCGAGAATGCAAGCTTCACACGGCCGCGCAGGTTCGGGTACATGTCGGCGACGGGCAGGCCGTCTTCCTTGCGGGACGTGATGGCAGTCAATTCCACGTTCGGATGCTGCGAAAGCAAGCGCAGCAGTTCGACACCGGTGTATCCGGTGCCGCCGACGATACCAACCTTGATGCGGGTGTTCGATGCTTGGGCCATGATAAATGCTCTTCGGAGAACGAATAACGATTGTATCGCTCGGGAATACCGGTAATGCGGCAGGCGTGCTGGAATTGCCACTGCAAACCTTTTTCCGACCGAACGCGTGGCGCGGAGTTCCGCGCGCGGGGCCAGCGATGACATTGCATTGCCGGCCCAAAAACAAAAAGCCCGCCGAAGCGGGCTTTTTGCAGGGCATTAACGCTTGCTGAACTGCTTGCGACGACGCGCCTTGCGGAAGCCGACCTTCTTACGTTCGACTTCACGGGCATCGCGGGTCACGAAGCCAGCTTGCGACAGCGAGGGCTTCAGCGTGGCGTCGTAATCGATCAGGGCACGCGTGATGCCGTGACGGATGGCGCCGGCTTGGCCGGTTTCGCCGCCGCCGTGCACGTTGACCTTGATGTCAAACGATTCCAGGTGGCCGGTCAGTTCCAGCGGCTGGCGCACGACCATGCGGCCGGTTTCACGAGCGAAGAACTCGTCGACGGGCTTGCCGTTGACGACGATCTTGCCAGTGCCCTTCTTGATGAAAACGCGAGCCACCGAAGTTTTGCGACGGCCGGTTCCGTAATTCCAGTTACCGATCATGGCGTTTCCTTAGATATCCAGCGTCTTGGGCTGCTGGGCGGTGTGCGGGTGCTCGGCACCAGCATAGACCTTCAGCTTCTTGATCATGGCGTAGCCCAGAGGACCCTTGGGCAGCATGCCCTTGACGGCCTTCTGAATGGCACGGCCGGGAAAACGCTCTTGCATTTTCTCGAAGTTCGTTTCACGGATACCGCCCGGGTACGTAGTGTGGCGGAAGTACTTCTTGTCTTTCGCCTTGGCGCCGGTAACAACGATATCGGACGCGTTGATGATGACGATGTAGTCACCGGTATCAACGTGAGGCGTGAATTCAGGTTTGTGCTTGCCACGCAGACGACGTGCGACTTCGCTGGCCACACGACCGAGGACTTTGCCCTTGGCGTCGATCACAAACCAGTCACGTTGGACTTCATGCGGCTTGGCCACAAAGGTCTTCATGATGGTTCCTAAGAATAAAAAATTTGCTCTGACCGGAACATCCAGCCAGTGTTCTTTCCCAGACTAGGCCAAAATTTGCAGCCCTTCGGGTTGCAGCCCTTCGGGTTGCAGCCATTCAGGTCCAAATTCCAGCCCTTATCGCCCCCCGCCTAAGCGTTATGAATCCGCCCGTGCAAAGGTCAAAATGAGGGAAAGCCTGAAATTCTAACACGGCTGCTCAAAAAATGGGCAAGCGGACAGAATTCGGGCGATTCGCAGCGGCCATCCCAGGACGGCCGCCGCAAAATTCATCAGGGGACGCATGCCGCCCCCTGCCCGTCAGGCACCCAGGTAGGCTTCCAGGACGCGCGGGTGGCCGAGCAGTTCGCGGCCCGTGCCCGTCAGCGCCATGGCGCCGTTTTCAAGCACGTAGCCTTGCTGGGCAATCTTGAGCGCCTGGCGCACGTTCTGTTCGACCAGGAACAGCGTGAGGCCGTCGGCATTGATGGCGCGCAGCGACCGGAAGATTTCCTGCACGACGATCGGCGCCAAGCCCATCGAGGGCTCGTCCAGCAGCAGCAGGCGCGGCTTGGCCATCAGGGCGCGGCCGATGGCCAGCATCTGCTGCTCGCCGCCGGACAGGTTGCCAGCCATGCCGCTGATCCGCTCTTTCAGGCGCGGAAACAGGTTGAACACGTATTCCAGATCGGACGCGACGTTCTTCAGGCCGCGGCGATAGGCGCCGAGTTCCAGGTTTTCCAGCACCGTCATGGTGGTCAGGATGGCCCGGCCTTCGGGCACCTGCACGATGCCGCGCGCGACCAGCTGGTTCGGCGCAAGGTTGGTGACGTCTTCGCCCTCGAAGAGGATGCGGCCGCGCGCCTTGGGCAACAGGCCCGACAGCGCAAGCAGCGTCGTCGACTTGCCGGCGCCGTTGGCGCCGACCAGGGCGGTGATTTCGTTGGCGTTCAGGTCCAGGTCGATGCCGCGCACGGCTTCGATGTGGCCGTAGTTGACCTCGAGCCCGCGGACTTCCAGCATGGCGCTCATTGTGTAGCCTCCGCGCGTCGCGCTGCGGTATTCGTCTTGGGAGCGGCCCGGCGACTCATCGGGCGGCCTCCGCTTGTTCGGTGTCTTCGTCGTCTTCGCGGCCCAGGTAGGCCTCGATGACCTGTTCGTTGTTGCGGATGTCCTCGGGACCGCCGCACGCGATGATCTTGCCGAAGTTCAGCACCGCGATGCGTTCGCACAGGCCCATGACGAAGCGCATGTCGTGCTCGATCATGAGGATGGTGTAGCCGCGGTCGCGAATGGCCAGGATCTCGCGCATCAGTTCGGCGCGTTCGCCGGTGTTCATGCCGGCGACGGGCTCGTCCAGGAGCAGCAGCTTGGGCTCGGTGGCCAGCGCGCGCGCCAGCTCCAGGCGGCGCTGCTCGCCGTAGGACAGGTTGTCGGCCAGATCGTTGGCCTTGTGGTCCAGGCGCATCCACGTCAGCAGCTCGTGCGCGCGTTCGCGGGCGCGCTGCTCGTGTTCGCGGTAACCCGGCAGACCCAGCAGCAGGCTGGGGAAACCGTAGTTCATGTGGCGGTAGGCGCCCACGACGACGTTTTCCAGCAGCGTCATCTCCTTGAAGAGACGGATGTTCTGAAACGTGCGGGCGATGCCCATGCGCGTGATGCTGTGCGGCTTCTTGCGCAGCACGCTCTCGCCCTGGAAGGTGATGGAGCCGCCGCTCGGCGGGAGCAGTCCGGTGATCAGGTTGAACACCGTGGTCTTGCCGGCGCCGTTCGGGCCGATCAGGCCGAAGATGGCGCCTTCGGGCACCGACAGGCTGACGTCATGCAGCACATGCAGGCCGCCAAAGCTCTTGGAGACGGAGGAGAGCTCAAGCATGGCGCTTTCCTCCCTGGCGGCTTTGACGCATCCAGCGCTTGAAGCGCGCCGGATCCCAGATGCCTTGCGGCAGGAACAACACAATCACCACCAGGATCACTCCATTCGCGATCAGGCGCAGATCCGCAAATCCGCGCAGCAATTCGGGCAGCGTCGTAATGATGAAGCTGCCCAGCACGGGGCCGGCCAGGCCGCCGATGCCGCCCAGGATCGCCATCGTCAGGATTTCGACGCCGCGGTCGAAGCCGTATTCGTTGGGACCGATGAAGAACGTCAGGTGCGCGTTCAGCGCGCCGGCAAGACCGGCGATCACCGCGCCGGCCACGAAGGCCAGCATCTTGTTGGCGCGCACGTCGATGCCCATCATGCCGGCCGCGGTCTCGTCGCCACGAATGGCGTCGAAGGAACGGCCGATCTTGGAGGCCCGCACGCGCCACAGCACGAACAGCACGATGATCACGGCCAGCAGCACATGCCACCACTGCGTGAGCTGGGGAATGCCGTTCAGGCCCAGCGCGCCGCCGGTGATGGACTCGGTGTTCAGGACGGTCACGCGGACCACTTCACCGAAGCCCAGCGTGGCCATCGCCAGATAGACCCCCGACAACCGCAGCGTCGGCAGGCCGATCAGGGCCGCGACCAGCGCCGGGGCGGCCATGCCGCCCGCCAGTGCGACCGCGAAGGGCGCGTCGTAATTCATGGTGAGCAGCGCGGCCGTGTAGGCCCCGATGCCCATGAAGGCGGCGTTGGCCATGGCAAGCATGCCGCAGGCCAGCGTCAGCCAGATGGAGAGGGCCAGGAGTGCATTGGTGCCAAGCGTCAGCACCAGGTTGCCGTAGATGGCCCAGAAATTTTCGAATCCGCTCATACCTTAAGCCTTGCGTTGAACCACTTTGCCGAACAGACCTTGCGGGCGGACCAGCAGGATCAGGAACAGCAGGCCGAAAGCCACCGCGTCGCGCATGGTGGAGCCGATGTAAGCGACGGACAGCACCTCGGCGAAGCCCAGGAAGAGACCGCCCAGCATGGCGCCGCGGATGTCGCCCATGCCGCCCAGGATGATGACCGCGATGCCCTTGTGCAGCATCGGCTGGCCCATCAGCGGGAACAGCGCGTTCGAGTACAGGCCGATCAGCACGCCGGCCACGCCGCCCAGGGCGGCCGCGGCGAACGAGGTGGTGATGAACAGCTTTTCGACGTTGATGCCCAGCAGCCAGGCGGCCTTGGGCGATTCGGCGATGGCGCGCAGCGCGCGGCCGAACTGCGTGCGGCGCATCACGAACATCAGCACGGCCATCAGCGCGAACGACAGGAAGATGATCCCCAGTTCGATGACGGTCAGGTGCAGGCCGGCGACTTCGATGACTTCCTCGGGCACGGTGCCGTGCGGGAAGCGCAGATTGCTGGCGCCAAAGATGCTTTGGGCGCCGTTGTTCAGGATGATGCCGACACCGATGGTGGCGATCATGGGAATCAGGTGGGGTGCGTTGCGCTTGCGCAGCGGCTTGAGCACCAGGTAGTCGATGATGACCCCGGTAAAGCCGGCGACGAAGAACGCAACCATCAGCGCGGCCCACAAGGGCAGGCTGAATTGCTCGACCACGACCAATGCTGCGTAGGCGCCAACCATGAAGACGGCGCCATGCGCCAGGTTGATCACCCCGAGCACGCCGAAGATCAGCGTGAAGCCCAGCGCGAACAGTGCATACACACAGCCCAGCGACAAGGCATTGACGAATTGTTGTTCGAACATGATGGGACTTTCCAAATCTGATAGGGCCGCCTCGCCGTGCCCACAGCGAGGTCTGGTGTGCTTCCGGGGAAGCTTTCTACTTGGTGAGGCCCTGCGATAAAAAGCGCCTTGCGGACGGCCGGGAGGCCATCCGCAAGGCGCATCCCCCCGCGCGGGGATGCGTACTGCTTACTTCTCGATGACGTACTTGCCGTCCTTGGTCACGCTGACGATCGGTGCCTGGTCGGCGTCGTAACCGGCCGGCTTGCCGGCGCGATCGTTGGCCTGACGGAACTTGAACGGGCCGGTGGCGCCGGTCCAGGTCACGGACGGCAGGGCATCGCGCAGGGCAGCGCGATCCTTGGGCAGTTCGCCGGTGAGCTTGGTGTTCTTCAGGGCCTGGGCGACGATGTACATGGCGTCATACGACTGGGCCGCGAACTGGTCGGGGGCATTCGTGAACTTGGCCTTGTAGGCGTCGATGAACTTGGTGTTCTCGGGGGACTTGTTTTCGATCGACCACGGGCTGCCGATCCACAGGTTGTTCGACGCGCCGCCGGGGGCCAGGTCGAAAATCTTGACCGAGTTCATGCCGTTGCCGCCGATGACGGGCACGTTCAGGCCGAGCTGGCGGGCCTGGACCATGATCGGGGCGCCTTCGGCCAGCAGTGCGGACAGCACGATGGCGTCGGGGTTGGTGCCCTTGATCTTGGTGAGCTGGGCCTTGAAGTCCACGTCGCCCTTGGCGAACGTTTCGGTCGTCGTGACCGGGATCTTCTGGTCTTCCAGGGCCTTCTTGAAGTTGTCGTAGCCGCTCTTGGTGAAGACGTCGTCGTTGCCGTAGAGCACCGCCACGTTCTTCAGGCCGGTCTTGGCCTTGACGGTGGAGATGGTGGCGGGCAGCACGTCGGCTTCGGTGACCGAGTTGCGGAACACGTAGTTGCCGATGGAGGTGATGCCGTCGGCGGTGTTGGAGGTGCCGAAGACGACCGTCTTGGCGGCCTGGGCGACCGGGTCGGCGGCCTGGGCGGAATTCGACAGGGTGGGACCGAAGACCATCAGGACGTTGTCCTTGAAGATCAGCTTCTTGAAGACGTTGATGGCTTCTTCTTTCTTGCCTTGCTCGTCTTCGATCACCAGCACGATCTTGTTGCCGTTGATGCCACCGGCCGCGTTGATTTGGTCAGCCGCGAGCTGGAAACCGTTGCGGATCGACACGCCGTACTGGGCGGCGCCGCCGGACAGGGCTTCAGCCACGCCCAGCTTGATGTCGGCTGCGTGGGCGGCCGGGACGATACCGGCGGCGATCAGCGCGGCCAGCAGCTTTTTGGTCTTGGATTGCATGGTTGTTACCACCTTAAAGTCTGTCTCGGAATATTGGTAATCCGGGCTGATGTAATCCTGCCGGATTGACGTCGATGCCGCCTAAAGGCCGCATGTATGCGCGTCAAGACCCGGGATATTACTCCTTTGTATCAGGCCGAAACTCGAATGCCGTTCAACAAAAGCCTCAAAACCGCCCATTTTTTTGTAAAAAACGTGTGGTTACTAGCACAAACCCTGAAACTCGCCGAATGCCATTCGGCACCGGCTTCCCTCCTAACTCCTGCCCGACAGCGCCACGCCCAGATACTGGCCGAACGCGCCCTCGGTCAGGCGAAACCACGGCATCTCGCTGTCGCGAAAGCCCATGTAACTATCGTGCAATGCCTTGAATCTGGGGTCTTTGGCGCTTAAGTCCTTGTAGACCTGTTGCGAGGCCTCGAACGCGGCGTCCATGATGGACCGGGGAAAAGCCCGCACTTGCGCTCCGTTGGCCGTCAGTTGAGCCAGCGCCTGCGGATTGAGCGCGTCATAACGCGCCGTCGCGGCGGTGTGCGCGGCCAGCGCCGCGGACTGCACCACCGATTGATAATGCTTGGGCAGCTGGTTCCAGGCTTCGTCGTTGATGTAGAGCGAGAGCTGTTCGCCGCCCGCCCACCAGCCGGGTGCGTAGTAATACTTAGCTACTTTATTCAATCCGAGCTTGGCGTCCTCGTAGGCGCCCGCCCCGGCCACCGCCTGCAGCCCCTCTTTTTCAAAGGCCTGCGCCAAGGCGGCGAGCTCAACCTGCTGGGGCGCCACGCCAAGCCTGGACAGCACCTCCCCCGCCAGGCCGTCCACCCGCATCTTCAGGTCTTTCAGGTCGCCTTCGCGCTTGATTTCCTTGATATACCAGCCGCCCATCTGGGCGCCGGTATTGCCCAAGGGAAAGTTGATGATCTTTTCGGGCTTGAAGAGTTCGCGCGTCAGGCGCAGGCCCTCGCCCTCGCTCATCCAGGCATTCATCTGGCGCGCGTTCAGGCCGAACGGCACGGCCGCATCGAAGCTGAACGCGGGATTCCTGGCGTGGTAGCGGCGCGAGGACACGTGGCCGCATTCCACCTTTTTGGTGGAGACCGCTTCCATCAGGTCGGCGGCGGCAACGACTTCGCCGTCCGGGAAGTGGCGGATGTTGAACTTGCCCGCGGTGGATTCGGCGACGAACTTGCAGAAGCTCTCGGCCGCGCCAACGCGCAGGTCCAGCGCGCTGGGAAAGCCCGAGGACAGGCGCCAGCTGATCGAGGGCATGTCCTGGGCGAACGCGGGCGAGCTGACGGCGGCGCCGGCGACGGCGCCCAGACTGGCGCGCTTCAGGAATGAACGTCGTTGCATCACTTTGCTCCTATACAGCAACACCCGGGACTTCGAGCAATACCCGCCGGATATTACACGCTGGCGAACACAGGAACGGCTAGAGGAAATCCCGGAAAGGCAAGGGATTGCAAAGCGGGCAAAACAGGAGCCGGCGGCGCACGGCGCGCCGCCGGCGGGCGCGATCAGGTGCCGGCAATGGCCATCTGCTCGATGAGGATGGAGCCGGTGGTCTTGGTGCCGCGCGAGATCGTGTCGGCGCCCACCGCGACGATCTGCTGGAACATGTCGGCCAGGTTGCCGGCGATGGTGACTTCCTGAACCGCGTGCTGGATCTGGCCGTTTTCGACCCAATAGCCGAAAGCGCCGCGCGAGTAATCGCCCGTCACGTAGTTGACGCCCTGCCCGATCAGCTCGGTGACGAGAAAGCCCGTGCCCAGCTTTTTGAGCATGGCTTCGAAATCGTCGCCGCGCTGGGTCTGCGTGGAGCTGAAGACCAGGTTGTGCGAACCGCCGGCGTTGCCGGTGGTGGTCATGCCCAGCTTGCGCGCGGTGTAGGACGACAGGAAATAGCCTTCCAGCACGCCGGCCGAGACCACGTTGCGGCGGCGCGTGCGCACGCCTTCGTCGTCGAACGGCGAGCTGCCCATGGCGCCGCGGATGTGCGGATCCTCGACCAGGTTGATGTGCTTGGGAAAGAGCGGCTTGCCCAGCGAGTCGACCAGGAAGCTCGCCTTGCGGTACAGCGCCCCGCCGTTGACGGCCTGCGTCAGCGCGCCGACCAGTCCCAGCGCCAGCGGCGCCTCGAACAGGACCGGGAATTTGCCGGTGCGCACGCGGCGGGCCGACAGGCGCGACAGCGTGCGTTCGGCGGCATAGCGGCCGATGGCCTCGGGCGAGGCCAGCTTGGCCGGGTCGCGTTCGGACGAATACCAGTAGTCGCGCTGCATGCCATTGCCGCGACCCGCGATGGGCGCCACGGACAGGCTGTGGCGCGAATACGGGTAGCCGCCCAGAAAGCCGCGCGTGTTGCCCATCACGAACTGGCCTTCATACGTGCCGACGGTGGCGCCGTCGGTATTGGTGATGCGCGAATCGACCTCGCGGGCGGCGCGCTCGGCGCGCAGCGCCAGTTCGGCCGCTTCCTCGGTGGAAACGGTCCAGGCGCGATGCAGGTCCAGGTCGGGGAATTCGGTGGCCAGCTGGTCGGCGTCGGGCAGGCCAGCGGCCGGGTCGGCGGCGGTGTGGCGAGCAATGTGCCAGGCGGCTTCGACCGTCTGGCGCAGCGCGGCCTCGGAGAAGTCGGACGTCGAGGCCGAACCGCGGCTCTGGCCGGCGTAGACCGTCAGGTCCAGCGCCCGGTCGCGGGTTTGCTCAACGGTTTCGATGTCGTTCTTGCGTACCGAGACGGACAGTCCCAGGCTTTCCGAGACTTCCGCGGCGGCGTCGGAAGCGCCGATTTGGCGCGCGTAGGCCAGGGTTTGCTCGACAAGTTCGGAAAAACGCGCGTGATTCGCCGCCAGCGGCAAGGATGAGGAGGTTTTAACCATTGCAGTCCAATTTGCAGAGACGGTTATCATAGCCAAGTCTGTCATTGCGCAGTTTTCCATGAATTCCCATCCCCAAGAAGATTCCGTCGACGACGGTTACGACGAGAACGGCTACGACCGTCCCAGCAAGTCCCAGGTCAAGCGTGAAATGCACGCCCTGCTGGACCTGGGCAAGCAATTGATTGCGCTGTCGCCCGAACGTCTGAAGCAGCTGCCGCTCGAAGAGCGCCTGTACGAAGCCATCCGCATGGCGCAACGCACCACCGGCCGCGAAGGCCTGCGGCGCCAGGTCCACTTCGTCGGCAAGCTGATGCGCGACGCGCCGGCCGACGTCATTCGCAAGCAACTCGACGTCTGGGAGAACGGCTCCCGCGAGGAAACGGCCGCCATGCACCGGCTGGAAACGCTGCGCGACCGGCTGCTCGAGGACGATGACGCCTTCACGCGCCTGCTGAACAACAATCCGCAGGCCGACGTGCAGCAACTGCGCACGCTGATCCGGGCCGCCCGCAAGGAAAAGCTGGCCAACGCCTCGCTGTTGCAGGGCCAGGAGCCGCAAAAGAAGCATTACCGCGCGCTGTTCCAGGCCCTCAAGACGCTCACCCTCTAATTGCCTACTGCCCATCCATGACCGCAACCGACCTGCTCGACTGCATCGAGATCGAAACCGCCCCCAACCCCACGCACGCCGTGATCTGGCTGCACGGACTGGGCGCCGACGGCAACGATTTCGCGCCCATCGTGCCGGAGCTGCAGTTGCCCGCCGGACTCGGCGTGCGCTTCGTGTTCCCGAACGCGCCCGTGCAGCGCGTGACGATCAACAACGGCATGGCGATGCGGTCCTGGTACGACATTCTGGTGATGGACCTGGTGCGGGTGGAAGACGGCCGCGGCATCCGCGCCTCGGAAGCGGCCATCCACAAGCTGATCGCGCGCGAAAACGCGCGTGGCATTCCCACGTCCAACATCGTGCTGGCGGGTTTTTCACAGGGCAGCGCCATGACCCTGCACACCGGCCTGCGGCTGAAAGAAAAGCTGGCGGGCATGATGGCGTTGTCGGGTTATCTGCCGCTGGTGGACAGCGCCGAGGCCGAGCGCCAGCCCGCCAACGACGCCACGCCCATCTTCATGGCCCACGGCCAGTACGACCCGGTCGTGTCGCTGGCGCGCGCCGAAGCGTCGTTGGCCGAACTCAAGCGGCTGGGTTACGACGTGCGCTGGCATACGTATCCGATGCCGCACTCGGTCTGCGCCGAGGAAGTGGCCGATATTTCGGCCTTCCTGAACGAAGTCCTGGTGTGATGCGACGGGCAGCCTAGGGACGATGGCGGGCGGCGCCGCGCGCGGCCCGTGTCCCTGGCCGATGGGCGCCAAGCGCGTCCCCGCCTACGATGGAATGAGCCCGCCTCAGCGGCTCAAAATCTTATTCTGTATACCAACTGGTATTCCAGCCCCGAATTTTCGGGCCAGCGACAGCGCACGTCCATAGAGAAAAACGCCAATCGCAAAACGCTTGTCGCCTGCTTGTCTTGAATATAGTATTCGATCCAAGCCTCACCGGCCCGGGCGTGCACTGTTCGGGCTTCCCTGTTGTTGTAGTCGATCCATCCCATTGGCCGTGCTGCGCCGATTGTCGGCGTGGCATTCAAGACGCAGGAGAAAGTCCCGTGAAGACCTCGCCCTTGCCCCGCCTGGCAGGCGCGGCGCTGCTCGCGCTGCTTGCCCCTTTGGCCGCTCAGGCCGAAGCCCTGAATCCCCCCGTGAAGGTGCGATACGAAGAGGTGGTGCGATCCATCCTGTACGTGCCCAAATACGTCGCGCTGTCGCAGGGCTACTTCAAGGACGCCGGCCTGGACGTGTCCATGAAGACGTCGCAAGGCACCGACAAGGGCATGACCGCCCTGTTGTCGGGCAGCGCGGACATCGTGCTGATCGGGCCCGAGGCCTCCATCTATGTGCAGAACAGCGAATCGCCGGTCAAACCGAAGATCTTCGCCGGCCTGACCGCCACCGACGGCTTCTTCCTGCTGGCGCGCAAGCCGGTCGACAAGTTCGACTGGTCCATGCTCAAGGGCAAGGAGGTCATCGGCTTTCGCCCCGGATCGAATCCCATCGTGTTCCTGGAAACCGCGCTGCGCAAGCACGGCCTGGATCCGCAGAAGGACGTGAAGCTGCTCAACAACATCGGCATCCCCGCGCGCGCCGGCGCCTGGATGGCGGGCCAGGGCGAATACGGCATCTTCCTGGAGCCCGAGGCCGGAGAGCTGGTGCGCAACGGCAAGGGGCACATCGTCGCGTCCGTGGGACATGAGGTGGGCCAGGTGGACTACACGGTGTTCACCGCCACCGACAAATACATCCGCGACAACCCCAAGGTCATCCAGGCCTGGACCGACGTGGTGGCGCGCGCCGAGAAGTACGTGAAGGACACGCCCGCGGCCACGCTGGCCCCGCAGATCATGACCTTCTTTCCCGGCATGGATCAGGCCGCGGTGACCGAGGCGATCGAGCGCTACAAGCAATATCAGATCTGGAAGACCACGCCGCTCGTGACGGCGCAGGCGATGACGCAGCTTCAGGACATGCTGATCGCCAGCGCGGTCATGAAGGACAGCGCCCGCGTGAAGTACGAGGACGTGGTGATCGCCGACTTTGCCAAGAAGGCCCAATGATGGGAGCCGCCATCCACAACCTCAAGCCGGCGCCCGCCACGGCCAAGATCGAACTGCGCGACGTCTGTCTGTCGTACTTCACGCCGGAAGGCGAGACCGAAGCGCTGTCCAACGTGTCGTTCAGCCTGGCGCCGGGCGAGTTCGTCAGCCTGATCGGCCAAAGCGGCTGTGGCAAGAGCACGCTGCTGTCGTTGATCGCGGGCCTGATTCCCCCGACCTCGGGCGCGGTGCTGGTCGACGGGCAGGCGGTGTCCAAACCGAACGCCCGCATCGGCTACATGCTGCAGCAGGACTACCTGTTCGAGTGGCGCACCATCCTGGACAACGTGATGCTGGGCGCCGAGATTCAGGGGCGGCGCGATGCGCGCAGCGAGGCGCGCGCCGTGCACCTGCTTGAAAAATGCGGCCTGGGCGCGTTCCTGTCGCACACGCCGCGGCAGCTCTCGGGCGGGATGTGCCAGCGCGCGGCGCTGGCGCGCACGCTGGTTACCGAGCCCGACGTGATCCTCTTGGACGAACCGTTCTCGGCGCTGGACTCGCAGACCCGTCTGGCCATCTCCGACGAAGTCGTGGACATCCTGCGCCGCGAGGGCAAGACGGTGGTGCTGGTGACGCACGACATCGGCGAAGCCATCGCCATGACCGATCGGGTGATCGTGCTGTCGCGCCGGCCCGGGCGGCTCAAGAGCCAGTACCGCATCCACTACGGCGACGGCCAGGTCCGCCCCACCCCGTTCCAGGCGCGCTCGCGGCCGGAATTCAACACCTACTTCAAACAGCTCTGGGACGAGCTGGACGTCCATGTGGAGGGCTGAGCCATGAACGCGCCGATTGCCAATACCGTCCCGCTGCGCGCCGTGCCCGGCCCCAGCGAAAAGTACCTGAACTACCTGCGCCGCGACCGCGCGCGCCGCCGAAACATCCGTGTGGCCCAGGCGCTGCTCCTGCTCGTTTTCTTATGCGCATGGGAAATCCTGCCGCGCATGCACATCGTCAATCCGCTGCTCACCAGCTATCCCAGCGCGCTGTGGCCCACCTTCATCGAACTATGGAATCATGGCAGCCTGGGCAAGCACATCATGACGACGCTGTCGGCCACGCTGGTGGGCTTTGTGCTGAGCATGGTCATCGGGATCGTGGTGGCGGCCGCGCTGTGGTGGTCCGAGTTTCTCTACAAGGTGCTCGACCCCTTCCTGGTGGTGGCCAACGCCATGCCCAAGATCGCGTTCGTGCCCATCTTCTACCTGTGGCTGGGGTCAGACTATGCGGTGTACGGCATGGCGGTCGCCATTGCGGTGTTCGTGACCATCATGGTGGTGTATGCGGGGTTCCGCGGCATCGACCTGAACAAGGTCAAGCTTGCCCACACCTTTGGCGCCAGCCGCTGGCAGGTGCTGACCAAGGTCGTGCTGCCAGGCAGCGTGCCGACGCTGATCGCGGCGGTGAAGATGAACATCGGTCTTGCGCTGGTGGGTGTCATCGTGGGCGAATTCCAGTCGGCGGATTCGGGGCTGGGCTTTCTCATCATGAACGGCAGCCAGGTGTTCAAGCTGAACATCGTCATGACCGCCATCGTGATGCTGGCGCTGATCTCCAGCGTCATGTACCTCATCATCTACCGCGTCGAGTCCGCCGTGGCGCGGCGCTACGGCTAAGGAGGCAGCATGCAATTCCCCCAATGGGTGAAGGATCGCGTCGTGGCCCGCCAGGGCTGCCTGCATCCGTATGACGAGCTGCCGGCCGCGCGCACGGCGGTGGTCGTGATCGACATGCAGCAGTACTTCCTGCTGCCCGGCTACCAGGGCGAATGCGCCCCGGCGCGGGAAATCATCGGCCCCATCAACCGCCTTTGCAGCGCGGTGCGCGACGCGGGTGGCGCGGTGGTGTGGGTGCAGACGGCCTCCGACAACGCGGATGTGTTCTGGTCGCATCATCACGGCGTGATGCTGACGCCCGAGCGCAGCGCCCGCCGCCTGGAGACGCTGCGCCGCGACTCGCCCGGCTTTGCGCTGCATCCGGACCTGCATGCGCAGGCCAGCGACCTGCGGGTCGTCAAGCGCTTCTATAGTGCGATGGCCCCTGGCTCGTCGGAGCTGGAGCCGCTGCTGCGCGGCCTGGGCGTGGACACGCTGCTGATCGCCGGCACGGTCACCAACGTCTGCTGCGAATCCACCGCGCGCGACGCGATGATGCGAGACTTCCGGACCATCATGGTGGACGACGCGCTGGCCGCCGTGACGCCGGCCGAGCACGAGAACGCCCTGCACGGGTGGATGCTGTTCTTTGGCGACGTGCTGTCGGTGGACGAGGCGGCCGCGCGGTTGACGCCCGCGCAGCCGTCCCGCAAGACCGCCTGAACCGTTCCTGCGGCCCCGGGCCTTAAGCCAGGTTCAGCCAGACCCGGCGCATGGTCGGGTCTTCGGGGTCGGGATCGTTGGTAAAGCCCAGGCTGGTCATCAGCGCCAGCATGGGCCGGTTCGTCGACAGCACCAGGCCGTCGATGTATTCCAGCCCCTGCTCGCGCGCGGCGTCGATCAGCGCCGTCATGAGCTGACGCCCCAATCCGCGCCGCTGCCAGTCGTCGCCGATCACCAGCGCATATTCCGCGCCCCGGCCGTCGGGATTGCGCAGGTAATGCGCAAAGCCCACCAGCACCTCGCGCGGATGGCCGCGATTGGCGGGATTGGGCACCTGCGTGGCCGCCACCAGCGCGAGTTCGCGGTGGTAGTCCACCTGGGTGTAGCGCGACACCATGCGCGGCGTCAGTTCACGCATCATCGACACGAACCGCATGTAGCGCGAGCGCTCCGACAGGCCGCGGATGAATTCCTGCAACGCCTCGCCGTCTTCGGGGCGAATCGGGCGCAGCACCCACGGAATGCCGTCAGCAAAACGGCGCACCTGCACCAGCCGGGCCGGATACGGGTGGATCGCCATGTGCGGATAGCCGGTGGTCTGCGGCGAGGCGCAGCCGGGCGTCTCGGTCAGCGTCATGCGCAGGCCGCCCGCGCGCAGGTGGGTTTCGCCTGCGTAGAGGGGATCGATGTCGAGCGTTTCGATATCGGGAAGTTCGGACACCAGCTCGGACACCAGCACCAGCGCCTGCTGCAGCGCCTCGGCAGCCATGTGGCCGACCCGCGGCGCCAGCACGCGGCGCCACAGCCGGCTGCGCTCGATGAGCTGGCGCGCCAGGTAACCGTTGAGCGGCGGCAGGTCCATGCCGCGATCGGCCAGCGATAGCACCGCGTCCGGCCCGCCCGCGCCAAACCGGATGACGGGGCCGAACTTCGGATCGCGCCGCACCCGGATCGCCATGGGGCGGGATTCCGCTTCGCCGCGCGCCGCATCGGCAGAGAATTCGCTGAGCGGCACGTAGAACAGCGCCAGCAGTGTGCGGATCTCAGACGTGTTCAGCTCGCGCCGGCATTCGGCGCGCACACGCGCAAGGATCTCGCGGGCGGCCGTCAGGTCGGGCACGTGGCTCGCGGGTTCGGGCGGCTGCGTCTGCAGCAGCAGCTGCTGGTTGTAGTGGTGCGAGGCCAGCACGCCGAAGGCATCGGCGGCCGATTCGGGCGTACGGAATGCCGACGTGCCGGCGTCGTCCAGCATGCGCCGCAAGGGCCGCATGCCCGCATCGCCCATGAAACAGGTCACCACCGGCTTCTTGGCCGACGGGGCAATCTGCGCCAGCTCGCGCGCGACGGCGGGCATGTCGGCCAGGGCGTCGGGCGCCAGCAGCACCAGCACGCCGTCCACGCCCGTGTCGTCCAGGACAACGTCGAGCATGGCGCGAATGCGCTCGGGCGTCATGGGCAGGTAGGTGATGACGGGGTTGGCGATGGCGGCGTCGGGCTCCAGCATGTCGGCCAGCGCGCGCTGCGTGGCGGGCGCGAGGTCCGCGCGCAGCACGGCGGCGTCCGGGCCGATCAGGTCCATGGCGAGCTGCGGAGGCCCGCTGCCGTTGGAGATCAGTGCAACGCGGCGGCCCTTGGGGCGGCGCGTGTAGCCCAGCACCTTCACGGCCGAGAACAGCTGCACGAAGTAGCGCACGCGCACGGCGCCGGCCCGGCGCAGGGCCGCGTCGAAGATGGCATCGCTGCTGTCGGCGTCCGAGCGCCCTGCCTTGAGCACGATGACCGGCTTGATGCTGGCCGCGGCCCGCAGCGTGCTCATGAATTCGCGCGCGGGTCCGACGTCTTCAAGGTAGAGAACGATGCTGTCGGTGCGCGGATCGCTGGCCAGGTAGTCCAGCAGCTTGGGCAGGCCCACCACGGCCTCGTCGCCCAGCGACACGGCGGTGGAAAAACCGATGTGCACGTCCTCGGCCCAATCCATGACGGCGGCCATGATCGAGCGCGACTGCGCCACCAGCGCCACGCGGCCGGCGCGCGCCAGCACCGGGTGCTGGCTGAAATTCAGGCCCGCGTGCGGCCGCTGCGCGCCGAAGGACCGCGGCCCGAGGAGTTCGCAGTGGTTTTCCTCGGCCCAGGCGCGGCACAGCGCCAGCGTGCCGCGCGGGTACGGGTCGGGCAGTTCGTGGGGCAGCAGGATGACCGCGCGGGGCGACAGCGGCGCCAGCCGGCGCAGGGTTTCCGGCAGCACGGCGGGCGAGACGCAAACCAGGGCCAGATCAGGACGGTCGCCCGCAGCCAGGCCTTCCAGCCTGTCCGGCAGGTCGGGCGCCGCGCCGGGTTCGACCGTGACGACCGTGGTCTTCGCCTTCAGGACGGGAGACAGGGAACTTGCCGCGGGCAGCGGCCGGTCGGCCACGATCACCAGCGAGCCGGGTTCGAACATGGGCGCAAGAGCGTGTCTCAACATGGGGAGGTCGGGCCAGGGCCTGTTCACACTAATCTAAAATAGCGTTCATCGTATCAAGACAAGCCCGCTGTCCGCTTGATGAGGACACTGCCCGACGCCGCTTTGTGGCGCCGCAGCCGCTAACACTGCCACCTATGACTTCCAACGCCTCTACTCCCATTCGCACCCGCTTCGCGCCTTCGCCCACCGGTTTCCTGCATTTGGGCGGCGCGCGCACCGCGCTGTTCTCCTGGGCCTTCGCGCGCCATCACAAGGGCACGTTCGTGCTGCGCATCGAGGACACGGACGTCGAGCGGTCCACGCCGGAAGCCGTGCAGGCCATCCTGGACAGCATGGAATGGCTGGGCATGCAGCCGGACGAGGGCCCGTTCTACCAGATGCAGCGCATGGACCGGTACCGCGAAGTCGTGGCCCAGATGCTGGCCGCCGGCACTGCCTACCACTGCTACAGCTCGCCCGAGGAAGTCGAAGCCATGCGCGAGGCCGCGCGCGCCCGCGGCGACAAGCCGCGCTATGACGGCACCTGGCGCCCGGAACCCGGCAAGACGCTGCCCGCCATCCCCGAAGGCCGCAAGCCGGTGGTGCGCTTCAAGAACCCCCAGGACGGCGCCACGTCCTGGAACGACATGGTCAAGGGCACGATCAGCTTCGACAACACCGAGCTCGACGACCTGATCATCGCGCGCCCCGACGGCACGCCCACCTACAATTTCTGCGTCGTGGTCGACGACTGGGACATGGGCATCACGCACGTGCTGCGCGGCGATGACCACGTCAACAACACGCCCCGCCAGATCAACATCCTGCGCGCGCTGGGCGCCACGCTGCCCGAATACGGCCACGTGCCGATGATCCTGGGCCCGGACGGCGAAAAGCTGTCCAAGCGCCACGGCGCGGTCAACGTCATGGAGTACGACAACGAGGGCTACCTGCCCGAGGCCATGATCAACTACCTGGCCCGCCTGGGCTGGAGCCACGGCGACGACGAACTCTTCTCGCGCGACCAGCTGGTGTCCTGGTTCG
Source organism: Achromobacter sp. SLBN-14 (assembly GCF_006715415.1). Taxonomy (NCBI): domain Bacteria; kingdom Pseudomonadati; phylum Pseudomonadota; class Betaproteobacteria; order Burkholderiales; family Alcaligenaceae; genus Achromobacter; species Achromobacter sp. SLBN-14. Next base: position 1,761,218 of record NZ_VFNE01000001.1, read on the forward strand.
ACACCAAGCACCTGTCCAAGTCCGCGTCGCAGTGGGATCCCAAGAAGCTGAACTGGGTCAACGCCCACTACATCAAGCAGATGGACAACGCCGAACTGGCCGAGCGCGTGGCCACGCGCGTCGCGGCCCGCGGCGGCTACCCCGAAAAGATCGACCTGCCGGGCGTCATGGGTCTCTTGAAGGACCGCGCCGAAACGCTGGAGCAGCTGGCCGACGGCGCCATGCTGTTCTGCGGCGAATTCAAGGGCGCGCCGGCCGACCTGGCCGAGCAGCACCTGACCGCCCCCGCCCGCGAAGCGCTGGCCGACTTCGTGCAGCGCGCCAAGGATGCGGATTGGACGCGCGAAGCGCTGTCCGCGCTCATCAAGGGCGTGCTGGCCGACCGCGGCCTGAAGATGCCGCAACTGGCCATCCCGCTGCGCGTGGCCGTCACCGGCCAGACGCAGACGCCTGCGGTGGATGCGGTGCTGGCGCTGCTGGGCAAGGAAACGGTGCTCAAGCGGCTGTCGGCGATTTAAACCCGGGTGTCTGACACCTGCATAAGAAGGGCCTTTTCCTCCAATGATGAAAAGGCCCTTGTGTTTTCAATCCGGCATGACGCCAACGCCGTTCACGCCCGCTGCATCGCGGCCCTCGCCTTCAGCGCCCGGGCAAAGAACGCCCCCAGCAACGGCAGCAGCACGGCCGAACCGCCGAACAGCGCGGCCGCGCCGATCTCGTCCACCACGGCCCCCGCCAGCGCCACGCCCGCCGCCTGTCCCATGAAGAGGCACGAGGCAAACCACGCCACCGCCGTACCGCGCGCGGACGGCACCATCTGCGTGGCGTTCGTCTGCAGCGTCGCGTGCAGGAGGTAATAGCCGAAGCCCGCCAGCACACTGGCCGCCAGGCTCCATATCCAGACCGGTCCCAGCCAGTACGACAGGAACGCCACGCCCAGCACCAGCCCGCCCGCGACGGCCAGGCCGCGCTCGCCGAGCCGTTTCAGGATGCGGCCCGCGACAACCGTATAGATCAGTCCGCCCACCGCGTACACGGCGACCAGCGCGCCTGCGGCCGTCAGCGAGATATCGAATCGCTCATGCAGGTACGAGGGAGCAAAGGCCAGCGCGCCGAACACCAGCAGGCCTTCGATGAACACTGTCGCCAGCACCACGCGCGCCCACGACGCGCCCAGCACCAGCCGCGCCTGCGCGATGAAGCCTTGCCGAGGCGCGCTGGGATCGACCTGCGCAAAGCCGGCCGCCCGCTGACGCCGCACTTCCAGATGCAGCAGCACCCCCACGATCAGATATCCCGCCACGAGCGCGGCAAAGGCCCAGCGCCAGCCGACGGTATCGGCAAAAAGCCCGCCCGCAAGCTGGCCGGCCGACATGCCGAGGATGGTGCCGGTCAGAAAGCGCGCCAGCGTCGCCTGCCGGCGTTCATAGGGAACGTTGTCGCCGATCCATGCCATGGACAGGGGCACGATGCCCGCGCCGGCCGCGCCGGACAAGGCGCGGCAAAAGACCAGCATGTCGAGCGATCCGGCCATGACGGCGCCAGCGCTGCCCAGCGCGCACGCCACGGTCGCCACGCTGACGACACGGTATTTGCCGTAGCGGTCGCCCACCGGACCGAAGAACATCTGCAGCACGCCATAGGCCACGGCAAAGGCCGTGACGGCGCGCGCGGCCTGGCCGGTGGTGGTGCCGAATTCCGCCGCCAGTTGCGGCAGCATGGGATCACAGATTCGGAAGGCGCTGGCGCTGACGAAGGCGGCCAACGCGAGCAGCGCGATCGCGCGTGCTTCGGAGGACAGGGCGGGCATGGGAAACCGGCTGCGGGGCGAAAGTCGAAGCCCGCACCTTACCGCAGCCTGGCCCGCTTGGCTTGACCGCCGGGCGAAATGTCCGCCCGGCGCAACGGTCAGTAGGCCAGCCGGTAGCCCGCGGGCATGCGGCGCGCGGTCAGCAGCATGCCGCCCGACTTCAGTTCGCGCAGCGACAGCTTGGACTGCTCGACCTTCTCGACGCGGTAGCGGTTCAGATAGATCGGATCGGTGGGATCCACCGGCTCGCCCGCCGACTTCGTGGTGCGCATCGTGTAGACGCCGTCCGCCACGCTCCAGCAGCCCGTCTCGCGCAGCGCGGGGCGAGTCTTGCGGCCGATCTTGAGCAGGGATTCGTAGGACATGGTGCCGTCGGCGGACAGCACGATCAGCGACTGCATGTCGCCCGCGACATCGCGCGGACGCGAATTGGACAACCAGGTGCCGATCATCGGGTCGCCGGTCTTGGCGGGCGTGCAGGCCACCGGCTTGGGCGGTTCAGCGGGTTGGGCCTCGGTGATGGCGGCTGGCTTCCTGGCGGCGCAACCGGCCAGGATCACGATGGCGCAGGCAATGCCTGCCGTACGCAAAAACACACTGCTCATGACTTCCTCAAGACGTCCGCCGACGCGCCGCGCCGATCACACCGGCCCGTCCCAGGCGCAGCGGACTTCACGCACTCTAAATAGGCGTCAGGGAAGAATCAACGACGATCCGCGCCGTGTGCAAATGCGCAACAGTGCGGGTGCGGACGCGCCCGGAATCCGCGCGGAAACCGCAAAAATGCGTTGGTTTCTAGCGACAGCGGCTCACCCGCGACGCGCTTTCTCGCGCAGCATTTCCTCCATGCGCGCGGCGGCCGGAGACAGGCTTCTGCCGGCCAGACGGGCAATGCCCAGCTCGCGTTCGATGCGCGGCCGCGACAAGGGCACAAACGCCAGTCCCGGCGAATCCGGCGGCACGCCCAGGCGGGCCAGCACCGTCACGCCCACGCCGCGCTCCAGCATGGCCAGCAGCGACATCATGTTGGAGACGAACACCTGCCGGTCCAGCATGAACGCCGCTTGCGGATGACCGGCAAGCTGGCGGTGCGCAATGGTGCCCACCAAAGGCAGGTCGGCGATCTCGCGCCACGTCACGGACTTGCGGCCAGCCAGCGGATGGCCGCGATGGCAGACCAGGCCGAAGGCGTCGCGCATCAGCGGTTCGAACGACAGGCGGCGGTCGCGCGACACGGTGCTGCACACGCCCAGTTCGACCTCGCCCGCCAGCACCATGCGCTCGACCCCCTCGGAGTTGTCGTCGAACAGGCGCAGCGACACCGCGGGATACTGCGCCCGGTAGGCGGCCACCAGTTCGGGCAGCCAGTGCGTGGCGGCGGACGCAACGGACGCCATCGTCAAGCTGCCGGCGCCATTGTTGGCAAGCCCCGACAAGGCGCCCGCGACCCGGTCGTGGTGGTCAACCAGTTCACGCGCCAGCGGCAGGCAGTCTTGCCCGAAGCGCGTCAGCGTGCCGCGGTTGCCGGGCTCGAACAGCGGCTGTCCCAGGCGTTGTTCCATTTCCCGGATCGACAGGGACAACGCGGGTTGGGATCGGAAAGCCCGGACGGCTGCGGCGCGAAAGCTGCCCAGCTCGGCGACCAGCAAAAAATGCCGGTAATGGGAAATGGAGAGATCGGGAAGCGGGCGCATGGGGCGGCGGATTAGTAGAACTTATCAATCCATATGAAAAATAAAGTTTTCTCATCATAGGCGGCCTCTTAAGATGGCCGCAATATGCCTACCGCCAACCTTATCTCTCCCTCCGCCACGGACCCGCTGGACTTTGGCGTGGCCGATCGGCTGCCCGTGCGCGATGCGGGGCATGGCCGCCTGCGCATCGGCGCCGTCCCGCAAGACGGCCGGCCCGGCCTGTTGTTCGTGCCGGGCGCCTACCACGGCGCCTGGTGCTACGCGCACTATCTGGATTACTTCGCAGCCGCCGGTCTGGCGTGCGCGGCGCTGGACATGCGCGGCCACGGCGACCTGCCGCAAGACGCCAGATTTCCGAACGTCACCATTGAGGACCTGGGCCAGGACGTCGTCAGCGCACTGGATGCGCTGGATGCGCCGACCGTTGTCGTGGGCCACAGCATGGGCGCGTTGCCGGCGCTGCTGGCCGCCAGCCGGCGGCCCGTGGCTGGCGTCGTGCTGCTGGCGCCCTCGCCGCCAGGCGATCTGCCCGGTGCGCTGGCCTTGCCTGCCGTGCCCGAGGACGTGCCGCGCACCGCCCCCGGCGAGGCGGAAATCCGCTCACGTTTCCTGGCGACCACGCCGGACCGGGACGTTCGCGCGGTGGCGCGGCGGCTGTGCGCGGAAAGCCCCCAGGTCCTGAACGACCGATACCTGCTGCGCGTGGCCATCGGCGCGGCATCGATCCGCGCGCCCGGCCTCTGCCTGGAGGCGGGCCTGGACACGCATGACCGGCATCCACCGGGGCAGGACGAAGCCATTGCGCGCCGCTACGGCTTTTCGCATGCCCTGCTTGCCGGACAACCGCACTGCATGATGTACGCAGACCATTGGCAGATCAGCGCCGGCGCCATCCTGGACTGGCATCGCAAGCAATTTGGCTGAGCCCCCGCAAGACAACGACGACCACAACGATAACGACGCGCCCAGGCGCACTCAGGAGACAGAGACATGACCATTTCCCGCTTGCTGCGTCCGGCGCTCGCCGGCGCCTGCCTGCTGTGGGCCGCGGCCTCGCACGCCGCCGGCTGGCCCGATAAGCCCGTGACGATCATCGTGCCCTCCGCGGCGGGCGGCGCGGCCGACCTGACCGCCCGCACCTTCGCCCAGTACTTGGGCGAGAAGACCGGGCAGACAGTGATCGTGGAGGATCGCCCCGGCGCCGGCGGCATCGTGGGCACCAACGCCAGCAAAAGCGCCGCGCCCGACGGCTACACATTCCTCTTGTCCACGAACTCCACGCATTCGGCCAACCAGTTCCTGTACAAGACGCTGCCGTACGACGCGCAAAAGGACTTCGAGCAGGTCGGCATGCTGGGCACGTTCGGCACGGTGGGCGTCGTCTCGCCGGACAGCCCGTACCGGACCGTGCCCGAACTGGTCGAATACGCCAAGAAACATCCGGGCGACGTCTTCTTCGGCTATTACAGTTCGTCCTCCCAGGTGCCGTCCGAACTCTTCAAGCAGCGGGCCGGCATCAACATCACCGGGGCGGCGTACAAGAACATCACGCAGATCATCACCGACCTGCGCGGCAAGCAGATCGGCTTCGCGTTCGTGGATTACCTGACCGCCATGGGCCAAATCGACGGCAAGGGCCTCGTCCCCATCGCCGTGACGGGCGCCCGCCAGCATGATGCCTGGCCCAGCGTGCCGACCATGGCCACCTACTATCCCGACTTCGTCGTGGCGGGTTGGCTGGGCCTGTCGGCGCCCGCCCGCACGCCGCCGGAGATCGTCGCCAAAATGAACGCCTACCTGCAGGCCGCGGTGCAGGACGACGCCACGGCGCGCAAGCTGCGCGCCTTGGGATTGACGCCGGAAGCGATGGACGTGGCGCGCTTTGACGCATTCGTGAAGGAAGACACGGCCCGCTGGAAGGAATGGATACGGATCGCCGGCATCCAGCCCCAATAAACCTGGCCCTTGCGCACGGCGGCGCGCCCTTTCTCTCTATCTATATAGAGAAGGCGCGCCTTTCTACAGCGGCAGCCGCTGCTCGTGCTTGATTTCACGCAGCGCCACAATGGTGCGCGTCTGCCGGATGCCCGGCATGTTGAACAGGAACCGGTGCAGGAAGCGGTCGTAGGCTTCCGGACTTTCCACCAGGATCTTCAACAGGAAGTCCGAATCGCCGGTCACGGCATAACACTCCAGGATTTCCGGGGCGTCGCGCACCGACCGCTCGAAGTTCTCGACCGTGTTGGCCGAATGCCGCTCCAGGCTGATCTGCGCAAACATGCAGCCCAGCCCCACCTTGCTGCGGTCGACCTGGGCGCTGTAGCCCTGGATCACCCCGCTCGCCTCCATCGCCTTCACGCGCCGCCATACCGGCGCGGCGGACAGCCCCACCTTCTCGGAAAGCTGCTGCGCAGAGGCCCGGCCATCTTCCTGCAGCGCCTTGAGGATGCCGATATCGGTCTTGTCCATTCGTTTGTCTCCTGGTTTTCTTGGACTACGAAATGTTCATTGCGAATTATAGGGATAGCACGATCCAAAAACGCAATAAACCTGATCCCTCGCGAACCTATCATGGTGCCAAATACCAGGAGCATTGACTATGGACGGTACCCCCGCCGCCGCACCCGAGCTGGACCTTGATTACCAGCTTGCCGACAACCTGACCCGCGAGTCCGGACGCATCTTCCTGACCGGGACGCAGGCCCTGGTGCGCCTGATGCTCACGCAGCGCCGGGTGGACCGTGAACGCGGCCTGAACACCGCCGGCTTCGTATCGGGGTACCGCGGATCGCCGCTGGGCGGCGTGGACATGGCCATGTGGAAGGCGCAGAAGGCGCTGGACGCCAACCAGATCACCTTCCTGCCGGGCATCAACGAAGACATGGCCGCCACGGCGGTCATGGGCACGCAGCAGGCCGGCGTGCGCGCTGACCGCAATGTCGATGGCGTGTTCGCCATGTGGTACGGCAAGGGTCCCGGCGTGGACCGCGCCGGCGACGCGCTGCATCACGGCAATGCCGCGGGCGCCTCGCGCCACGGCGGCGTGCTGGTGGTGGTGGGCGACGACCACACCGCGGTGTCGTCCTCGATCCCGCACGCCAGCGAAGCGTCGCTGATCGGCTGGCAGATGCCCATCGTGCATCCGACGTCCATCGACGAATACGAGACCTTCGCGCTCTGGGGCTGGGCGCTCTCGCGTTATGCGGGCACGTGGGTCGCCTTCAAGGCCGTGTCCGAAACCATCGAAAGCGGCCATTCGTTCACGCCAGCCGCCATCCAGACCTACGACATGCCCGATGATCCGGACATGCCGGCCGGATCGCTGGAATACTCCGCGCGCGAATTCCTGTCGCTGGCGGTGGAGACGCGCATGAACCAGCGCATGAAGGCCGTCGCCGCCTTCGCGCGCCGGCACAGCATCGACAAGCTGACCTGTCCGGCGCCCAAGGCGACGGTGGGCATCGTCACCGTCGGCAAGGCGCACCTGGACACCATGGAAGCGTTGGCGCGCCTGGGCGTGGACACGGTCACGGCGAATGCGCCGGTGCGGATCTACAAGCCCGGCCTGACCTGGCCGATGGACGAAGGCCGGTTGCTCGACTTCGCGCGCGGCCTGTCGCACATTTTCGTCATCGAGGAAAAAGGCGCAGTGGTCGAAAGCCAGATCAAGGACATGCTGTTCAACCTGCCCGAGCGGCCGACGGTCGTGGGCAAGAAGGGACTGGACGGCGAGCCGATGGTGCCGTCGGCCGGCCAGCTACGCCCGTCGCTACTGGCCGCGCCGCTGGCCGGTTGGCTGTCGCGCGCCGCGGGGCTGCCCGTGAACCGCGACCTGTCGGCCTTCGAATGCCAGGCGCCGCTATCCAACGACGCGGACGGCATGCGCCGCCGCCCTTACTTCTGTTCGGGCTGTCCGCATAGCACGTCGACCAAGGTGCCCGAGGGCAGCCAGGCGCTGTCCGGCGTGGGCTGCCACTACATGGCCGCGTGGATGGACCGCGACACCGGCGGCCTCACGCAGATGGGCGGCGAAGGCGTCGACTGGATCGGCCTGTCCCGCTATACGAAGATGCCGCATATCTTCCAGAACATGGGAGAAGGCACGTATTACCACTCGGGCTACCTGGCCATCCGCCAGGCCGTCGCGGCGCGCGCCAACATCACCTACAAGATCCTGTTCAACGACGCCGTCGCCATGACCGGCGGGCAACCGGTGGACGGCCCGATCTCGGTGCCCCAGATCTGCCAGCAACTGCGCGGCGAAAACGTGGCGCGCATCGTCGTCACGACCGACGAGCCCGAGAAATACCAGGGCGTGGACCTGGGCCCCGGCATCAAGGTCCACCACCGCCGCGAGCTGGACGCGCTGCAGCGCGAGCTGCGCGAGATTCCGGGCGTGACGGTCCTGATCCATGACCAGACCTGCGCGGCCGAAAAGCGCCGCCGCCGCAAGAAGAACCAGTTCCCGGACCCGGCGCGCCGCATGCTGATCAATAGCGCCGTGTGCGAAGGCTGCGGCGACTGCGGCGTGAAGTCCAACTGCCTGTCGGTCGTTCCGCTGGAAACGCCGTACGGCCGCAAGCGCGCGATCGACCAGTCCAGCTGCAACAAGGACTACTCGTGCGCGGAAGGCTTCTGCCCGAGCTTCGTGTCCGTCATGGGCGGCAAGCCCAGAAAGAGCGCGGCGCCCAAGGCCGACCAGGAACGCCTGCAGGGCATGATCGCCGGCCTGCCGCAGCCGGCCCTTCCTGCCTTGGACCATCCCTATCGTCTGCTGGTCGCCGGCATGGGCGGCACCGGCGTCATCACCATCGGCGCCATCGTGTCGATGGCCGCGCACCTGGAAGGCCTGTCGGCCGCGGTGCTGGACCTGACCGGGCTGGCGCAGAAAGGCGGCACCGTCGTGAGCCACATTCGCCTTGCCCCGGCGGGCTCGGCCGCTGGCCCCGTGCGACTGGACTGGCAGCAAGCCGACGCGGCCATCCTGTGCGATCCGGTTGCCGCGGTCGCGCCGGACTCGCTGGGCGCCTTGCGCCACGGCCACACTCAGGTCACGGTGAACACGTACGTGGCGCCCGTGTCCGAATTCACGCGCAATCCCGACGCCGCGATGCGCCCCGAGGCGCTGCTGGCCAAGATCCGTCACGCGGCGGGCGACGCGCACACGGCCGCGATCGACGCGCATGAAGCGGCGCTGGCGCTGTTTGGCGACAGCATCCTGTCGAACATGTTCATGCTGGGCTACGCCTGGCAGCGCGGCGGCGTGCCGCTTTCGCAGGCCGCCATCTACCGCGCGATCGAACTGAACGGCGTGGCGGTGGCGGCCAACCGCGCCGCCTTCGATAGCGGCCGGCTTGCCGCGCATCGCCCCGACGCCCTGGAAGGCGCGCTGCGCCCGCGGGCCCAGGTCATGCAGCTGCATATCCCCGAAACCTTCGAGCGCGCCGTGGCGCGCCGTGTCGAAGACCTGACGGCCTATCAGGATGCGGCCTACGCGCAGGCGTATCGGGACGTCGTCGACGCCGTCGCGGCCCGCGAACGAGCCCTGGCGCCCGATGCCAAGACGCCCCGCCTGGCGATGGCCGTGGCGCGCGGCCTGTACCAGCTCATGGCGTACAAGGACGAATACGAAGTGGCGCGCCTCTATACCGGCGACACCTTCAAGGCGCAGCTGGAAGGCCAGTTCGAGGGCGACTACAGCCTGCGCTTTCACATGGCCCCGCCCATCTTCGCCCGCAAGGATCCGCGCACCGGCGTTCCGCGCAAGATGACGCTGGGTCCGCGCACGATGTCGGCACTGAAATTGCTGACGCGGCTCAAGGGCCTGCGCGGCACCTGGTTCGATCCCTTCGGCCATACCGCCGAGCGCAAGATGGAACGGGCGCTGGTCACGGAGTACCGCCAGACCATCGATCAACTGCTTGCAGGGCTGACTGCGGACAACCTCGCGCAAGCGGCTACAATCGCCGCCCTGGCTGAAAACATTCGCGGCTTTGGCCACGTGAAGGCCGCCAATGTCGAGAAGTACCGGACCGATTTGGCCCGGCTCATGCAGAGCTATACAGCACCGGCCCCGCACGCCAGCGCCTTGCGGAAAACCGCATAAACAGCCGGTCTGAGTGGTCACTGACCTGGGCGCGCCTTGCGGGGCGCGCCTAGTGCATTTGGTTACAATCTTTTGTGGGATTCGTCTTATCTTCTTCTTGTCCCTGTAAACCTCGATCACTAGAATTAGTGGCCAACGAGGGGTGCTACACTACATCTTGTGGTCGCCTAAGCGCTGATTCCCGCCGGCCACGCCTTACGGACTAGCCTGTCCGGACGTTGCGACCCCCATTACAAGATCCAATTTTGACCAGACATGACGTCGTCATGTCTTCATCTACGCGCTTTTTCGCACAGGAGCTTCCATGCAGACTACGATCGCCTCTGTGACCCGGCCTTCGGCCGTGCCGCCCTCCCAAACCGATTCCCCCGCCGACGCCAACAGCGGCAAATGGGCCAGCTACAACATCATCCGCCGCAATGGCTCGGTGGTTGGTTTTGAGCCCAGCAAGATCGCCATCGCCATGACCAAGGCCTTCCTGGCCGTCAATGGCGGCCAAGGCGCCGCGTCCGCGCGTGTGCGCGAACTGGTCGAAACGCTGACCGGCCAGGCCGTCAACGCGCTGGTTCGCAACCGCCCCAACGGCGGCACCTTCCATATTGAAGACATCCAGGACCAGGTCGAACTGGCGCTGATGCGCTCGGGCGAGCATGACGTCGCGCGCGCCTATGTGCTGTACCGCGAAAAGCGCACGCAGGAACGCGCCGCCGCCGCTGCCGCCGAAGGCCAGCAGAAGGCTGACGCCGCGCCGCAGGAACACGTGCTGAACGTCACCGATGCCGGCGTGCGCCGCCCGCTGGACGTGGCCGAACTGCGCGCCACCATCGTCGCCGCCGGCGAAGGCCTGTCCGAGTTCATCGACGCCGAAGCCATCCTGAAGGAAACGGTCAAGAACCTGTACGACGGCATCCCCGTCGACGAAGTGTTCAAGTCCGCCATCCTCTCCGCGCGCGCGCTGGTCGAAAAGGATCCGGCCTACAGCCAGGTCACCGCCCGTCTGCTGCTGCACACGATCCGCAAGGAAGTGCTGGGCGAGGAAGTCTCGCAAGACGGCATGGCCACGCGCTACGCTGAATACTTCCCCACGTTCATCGCCCGCGGCATCGAAGGCGGCCTGCTGTCGCCCGAACTGGCCAGCTATGACCTGACCAAGCTGGGCAAGGCACTGAACGCCAAGCGCGATCTGCAATTCGGCTACCTCGGCCTGCAGACCCTGTACGACCGCTACTTCCTGCACATCCGCGGCACCCGCATCGAACTGCCGCAGGTCTTCTTCATGCGCGTGGCCATGGGCCTGGCGCTGCGCGAGAGCGACCGCGAAGCGCGCGCCATCGAGTTCTACGAGATCCTGTCCTCGTTCGACTTCATGAGCTCCACGCCCACGCTGTTCAACTCGGGCACGCTGCACTCGCAGCTGTCGTCGTGCTACCTGACCACCGTCTCGGACGACCTGGAAGGCATCTACGACGCCATCAAGGAAAACGCGCTGCTGGCCAAGTACGCCGGCGGCCTGGGCAACGACTGGACCCCGGTGCGCGCGCTGCGCAGCCACATCAAGGGCACCAACGGCGAAAGCCAGGGCGTCGTTCCGTTCCTGAAGGTTGTTAACGACACGGCCGTCGCCGTGAACCAGGGCGGCAAGCGCAAGGGTGCGGTCTGCACGTACCTCGAAACGTGGCACCTGGACATCGAAGAATTCCTGGAACTGCGCAAGAACACCGGCGACGAGCGCCGCCGCACGCACGACATGAACACGGCGAACTGGATTCCCGACCTGTTCATGAAGCGCGTCATGGAAGGCGGTGAATGGACGCTGTTCTCGCCGTCCGACTGCCCCGACCTGCACGACAAGTATGGCCGCGCGTTCGAAGAAGCCTACGTGGGCTACGAAGCGCGCGTCGCCAGCGGCGAACTGAAGCTCTTCAAGAAGATGCCGGCGCTGACGCTGTGGCGCAAGATGCTGTCGATGCTGTTCGAAACCGGCCACCCGTGGATCACGTTCAAGGATCCGTGCAACATCCGTTCGCCGCAGCAGCACGTGGGCGTCGTCCACAGCTCGAACCTGTGCACCGAGATCACGCTGAACACCAACGAATCCGAAATCGCAGTTTGCAATCTGGGTTCCGTGAACCTGGTCGCACACATGAAGCCGGCTGCCGGCGGCGGTTTCGAACTGGACCACGACAAGATCAAGCGCACCGTCAGCATCGCGATGCGCATGCTCGACAACGTGATCGACATCAACTACTACGCCGTCGACAAGGCCCGCAATTCGAACGCGCGCCATCGTCCGGTGGGCATGGGCATCATGGGCTTCCAGGATTGCCTGCAGATGATGCGCGTGCCGTACGCATCGCAAGCCGCTGTTGAATTCGCGGATCGTTCGATGGAAGCGGTGTGCTATCACGCCTACTTCGCGTCGAGCCTGCTCGCCGAAGAACGTGGCCGCTATCAATCGTATGAAGGTTCGCTGTGGTCGCGTGGCATCTTGCCGCAAGACACGTTGAAGATGCTGCGTGATGAACGTGGTGGTCACGTTGACGTTGATGAATCGAGCACGCTCGATTGGGATACGTTGCGTACGCGCATCAAAGAACACGGCATGCGCAACTCCAATTGCATCGCAATCGCCCCAACCGCCACTATTTCCAATATCATTGGCGTATCTGCGTGCATCGAACCCACTTTCCAGAACTTGTACGTCAAATCGAATCTCTCCGGCGAGTTCACGGTCGTTAACGATTACCTCGTGCGTGACCTGAAGAAACTCGGTCTCTGGGACGAAGTCATGGTCGCCGACCTCAAGTACTTCGACGGCAGCCTGTCCCGCATCGATCGCGTACCTTCCGAACTCCGCGAACTCTACGCCACCGCGTTCGAAGTCGAACCGCGCTGGCTGGTTGAATGCGCGTCGCGCCGCCAGAAGTGGATCGATCAAGCCCAGTCGTTGAACATCTACATGGCTGGCGCATCGGGCAAGAAGCTGGACGACACCTACAAGCTGGCATGGACGCGTGGCCTGAAGACCACGTACTACCTGCGCACCCTTGGCGCCACCAGCGCCGAGAAGTCCACGGGACGCGGCGGCGAACTGAACGCCGTCAGCGCGGGTAATCCGTCCACCGCCAACGCCGTTGCCGCAGCACCTGTTTTGCCGGAACCCGAAGTTCTCGGGGCGGTTTGCACCATGCGGCCGGGCGACCCCGGCTTCGAAGAGTGCGAAGCCTGCCAATAACCGCCTCCGGAGAATGAATCATGATTAATTGGGACGACGACACCACCGCCACGCAACCTGCACAACCTGCCGCGCCCGCGGCGGGCGGTCAGGCTGCCCCGGAAGTCCGGGCGGCGACCGGTGTGTTCGGCGACACCGCCATGCCCACGCCGGCCGCGCCTCAGCACGCAGCCGGTCTGGCTGCCAGCGGCGCGGCAACCTCGCAGCGCGTCAAGGTTGCCGACAAGCGCATCATCAATGGCCAGACCGACGTCAACCAGCTTGTGCCTTTCAAGTACAAGTGGGCGTGGGAAAAGTACCTGGCCACTTGCGCCAACCACTGGATGCCGCAAGAGATCAACATGTCGCGCGACATCGCCCTCTGGAAGAACCCGAACGGGCTCACCGAGGACGAGCGCCGCATCGTCAAGCGCAACCTCGGCTTCTTCGTGACCGCCGACTCGCTGGCCGCCAACAACATCGTGCTGGGCACCTACCGCCACATCACGGCCCCCGAATGCCGCCAGTTCCTGCTGCGCCAGGCATTCGAGGAAGCCATTCACACGCACGCCTATCAATACATCGTCGAAAGCCTGGACCTGGACGAAGCCGAGATCTTCAACGCTTACAACGAAGTGCCGTCCATCCGGGCCAAAGACGAGTTCCTGATCCCGTTCATCGACGCGATCGCTGATCCCAACTTCAAGACGGGCACGCCCGAAGCCGACCAGACGCTGCTCAAGTCCCTGATCGTCTTCGCTTGCCTCATGGAAGGCCTGTTCTTCTACGTTGGCTTCACGCAGATCCTGGCGCTTGGCCGCCAGAACAAGATGACCGGCGCTGCCGAGCAGTACATGTACATCCTTCGCGATGAATCCATGCACTGCAACTTCGGCATCGATCTGATCAACACCGTCAAACTGGAAAATCCGCATCTCTGGACGCCGGAATTCCGCGAAGAAATTCGAGAACTCTTCCGCAAAGCGGTCGAACTCGAATACGCTTACGCCGAAGACACGATGCCGCGCGGCGTGTTGGGCTTGAACGCACCCATGTTCAAATCCTACCTGCGCTTCATCGCCAACCGTCGTTGCCAGCAGATCGGTATCGAACCTCTGTACCCTCAGGAAGAAAACCCCTTCCCGTGGATGGCGGAAATGATCGACCTTAAGAAGGAACGCAACTTTTTTGAAACTCGCGTGATCGAATACCAAACCGGTGGCACGCTGAGCTGGGAGTAACGCAGTACGCCATCGAGCCCGGCGCGGGCACGCCCTTCTCTTTTCGATGGGCGTCGCGTTCGCGACAGGCTTGATGGCAAGCTCCTTGGTCAGGGTGTCTTCGAACACGTAGAACAAGCGGTCGGCGGCCTGTGAACAGGCCGCCTGCCGGCGCCATTTGAAATGGCTCGCGCCAAAGGGGCGGGGGCCATATCAAATGGCTGTGCCGAATTCATTAGCGCAAACCGTAGTAGCTGTTGCTCGCACAGAACAGCGGCATGCGCCGATGAATAGCCCGGGCACGGTCCGCCGATTGGCGGGTCGGGGCACGGGTTTAAGTTCTGGGACCCCTGAACCTAAGGAGCATGACCATGGCAACAGCCAAGAAAGCCGTCAAGAAAGCAGCGGTGAAAAAACCCGCCGCCAAGAAGGCAGCAGCAAAGAAGGCCGCTCCGGCCAAGAAAGCTGCCGTCAAGAAAGTTGCAGTGAAGAAAGTCGCAGCCGCCAAGAAGCCGGCCGTGAAGAAGGTTGCCGCCAAGAAGGCTCCCGCCGCCAAGAAAGCGGTTGCCAAGAAGGCCGTAGCCAAGAAGGCCGTCGCGAAGAAGGCTCCGGCCGCTAAGAAGGCTGTCGCCAAGAAGGCCGTTGCCAAGAAGGCAGTCGCCAAGAAGGCAGTCGCCAAGAAAGCCGTAGCCAAGAAGGCCGTTGCGAAGAAGGCCGTTGCCAAGAAGGCTGTTGCCAAGAAGGCAGTCGCCAAGAAGGCCGTAGCCAAGAAGGCTCCCGCCGCCAAGAAGGCTGTTGCCAAGAAGGCTGCCGCCAAGAAGGCCCCGGCCGCCAAAAAGGCTGTTGCCAAGAAGGCCGTAGCCAAGAAGGCTCCGGCTGCCAAGAAGGCGCCCGCCGCCAAGAAGGCTCCCGCTTCCAAGCCGGCTGTTGCCGCCAAGAAGCCTGCCTCCGCGAAGAAGCCCGCTGCGAAGAAAGCCGCTCCGAAGAAGCCCGCCACGCCGCCCACCACGGCTGCTGCCCCGGGCGCGAAGACCGCGCTGAACCCCGCCGCGTCGTGGCCCTTCCCGACGGGTGGCCGTCCTTAATCCGGACGCGCCGAAGCGTTAGCTTCATCAGAGCCGCCTGGTTTGCACCGGGCGGCTTTTTTAATGTCTGCGCGTCATGCCATCCAAATGGCTGACCCCCGCACCGGGCCCGATGCACTAGGACCGTACGCAATTTTTACGTCTGGCCGTGCGACAATTGATTCCTCTTTTTTGGGGTGATCGCGTCCATGCTCGGTGAAATCTTCCGCTTCCTTCTCGAAATCGTGTTCACGCTGTTTGGCGCGGCGCTGATTGCCCGCGCCTGGATGCACGCGATACGACTGCACCCCTTCAACCCGTTGGCGCGCGCGATCTACGGAGCCACCAACTGGCTGGTGCTGCCGCTGCGCAAGATCATTCCCGCAGGCAACAAGATCGATTGGACCAGCCTGGTGTGCGCGTGGTTGTCGGCACTGGTCTATCTGGTCCTGTTGTGGCTGGTGGCCATCGGCGCGCTGATCCCCGCCGCGCTGCTGCCCGCCGCGATGGGCTCGGCCCTCATCATGACGGCAAAGTGGGCGCTGAACCTGGTGGTCTGGCTGACGCTGATCCAGGCCGTGCTGTCGTGGGTCAACCCGATGGCGCCGATGATGCCGCTGCTGCAATCGCTGACCGCGCCGCTGCTCGATCCCATCCGCCGCATCCTGCCGCGCACCTCGATCGACTTCTCGCCGCTGATCCTCTTGATCGCGGCCCAGATCCTGCTGATGGTCCTGGCTCGCCTGAGCTACGGCATGATGGGCGTGTGATCGCCTACACGGGAATCGCGCTGTAGATCTCGATCAGCTTCTTGCGGTCGATCTTGTGGTTGTTCGACATGGGCAACGCCGGGCAGGCGACCAGTTCGGACGGCACCATGTAGGGCGGCAGGCGCTCGGCCAGCCGCTCCTTCCAGCCGGACAGGGCCTGCGGCGCCAGCAGCGCGGCTTGCTCGCCCGCTGCTTCCGAGCCCGTCACGAAACCAATCAGCCGCACCGCCGTGCCATCGGGACGGCGCAGCACGGCGCAGGCGCTAGCCTCCACGCCCGGTAGCCCATGTAGGGCTTCGTCGATTTCCGCCAGCTCGATGCGGTAGCCGTTGAGCTTGATCTGGTCGTCCATGCGGCCGCGGCAGAACAGCAGCCCGCCCTCTTCCATCAGCCCCAGGTCGCCGGTGCGGAACGCGCGGCGGCCATCGTCGTAGGTGTAGAGCTTGGCCGCGTTCAGGTCGGCGCGGTTCAGGTAGCCGCGCATCACGTGGTCGCCCACGATGCAGATCTCGCCCTCGTCCACCAGCAGCACGCTGTCCGGTTTGGCGTGGCCGACCGGCAGCGGGTCATGCGCCGCCAGCACGGCGTCGGTGACTTCGATCCAGGTGGTGGCCACCGTGGCTTCGGTCGGACCGTAGGTGTTCAGGATGGACGCATCCGGAAAGCGCTGGCGCAGCTTTTTCGCCAGCGCCGCCGGCAGGGGCTCGCCGCAGAAGAGGAACGTGCGCAGCGTGGGCTGCGTCGCCGGAGAGAATTCGCGGTTGGCCAGCTGCTGATGCGCGAACGACGGCGTGGACACCCACACCGTGATGCCGTGGGCGGCCAGCCGGGCCATCCACGGACCGGGCGCGGCAATCTGGTCGCGCGCGTTGAGCACGCAGCTTCCGCCCGACGCCAGGGTGGCAAAGACCTCGTACATGGACAGGTCGAAACTGAAGGGCGCCTGGTTCATGAACACGGGCGCTTCGCCCAGGCCAAAGCTGCCGAGCATCCAATCGCCAAGCAGGCCGACGCTTTCGCGGCCGATCTGCACGCCCTTGGGGTCGCCCGTGCTGCCCGAGGTGAACATCACGTAGGCCAGGCCGCGTTCTTCCAGCATGGCGCCCTCGCCCGCCGTGAAGCTGCCGGCCGCGGCGTCGAACACGGCGGCCGCTTGCACGATCTCCACGATGCGGCGCAGGCGCTCAGGCGGATAGATGGTGTCCACCGGCACGAACGGCGCGCCGATGAGCAGCGCGCCGACCATGGCGACGAAAAAGGCGGCTTCCTTGTGGCCGTAGATCGCCACCGGCACATCGGGCGCCACGCCGTGCGTGCGCGCGGCGTCGGCCCAGGCGTGCGCCTCGGTGCGCAACTGGGCCCACGTCAGGCTGCGGTCGGCGGCGGCAACCGCCAGCGCGTCGGGCGCGCGCCCTTCGTCGGCGAACTGGAAGGACTTCAGATCGAAACGCATGCCGTGACTCCCGGCGTCAGATAGGGCTGCGGCCGCTGAACACGTACAGCGCCAGCGCGGCCAGAATCAGGGTGAGGACTCGCCCCAGAAAGCGCATGACGGGCTTGGCCAGCGCGGCTTGCAGGGCAGGCCGGGTGCGCGCCGCATTGATCAGCAGGTTGTGCCCCACCGAATACAGGCCGAACATCAGGCCGCTGACGATGTAATGCAGCGACAGTCCGTTCCACACCCCCATCGCCAGCAGGGTCGCGAAAATGCCGATATTCTGCGCCGCCAGGCGATGACGGCCAAAGAAGCTGGTCTTGCTCAGCGCCTTGTAGATCGGCATGAACACGACATCGCGCAGCCATTCGGACAGGCTGATGTGCCAGCGCCGCCAGAAATCCTGCGGGTTGAGCGTGGCCAGCGGATTGCGGAAGTTGATCGGCAGCGTGAAGCCGAACAGCATCCCGATCCCGATCGCCATCGTCGAATAGCCGGCAAAGTCGAAGAACAGGTAAGCGCTGTAGAGCGAGGCATTGAGCGCCACGCCCGTGAACGAATAATCGTGCGCGTCGAGCGTGGCCAGTCCATAACGCCAGATCAGCTCGGCCAGGCCGAATTTCTGAATGACGCCCACCATGATGAGTTCCAGCCCGATCAGCCACGTGTTCAGGTTGACCCCTTCGTAGCCGCGCTTCAGATCGGCCTGGAAGGCGCGCCAGCGGTACATGGGCCCCGCCAGCAGCGTCAGCGGGAAGAACAGGTAGATGAAATAGTCGAGCGGCGAGACCCGTTCGTTGCGCGGCGCGAACAGCAGCACGTCGATGGCGCGGAACGTGGCAAAGGACAGCCCGAGCATCGCGCCCAGGTGCGAGACCCCGGTCTTGACCAGCAGCAACGGCGTCATCGTGATGATGACGGCGAGCCAGGTGGGGATGTAGTTGCGGCGCATTGCCCACAGCGCGCCGCCGGAAATGGCCAGGAGCGCAATGGGTTGATAGGGCCGCGCCCAGAACACCGCCATCCAGACGCCCAGGCAGATGACGCCGATGATGTGGCGGTACCCGATGTGCAGCGGCATGCCGGACGAGCGGTATGCGACGAGGCCAAGGCCGCCAAACAGCGCGCCGCCAAAGAAGCTCAAGCTAGCAAAGAGTTCCATGGTGCGCTCAGAACTGCTGGTATTGGAATTCGACCTTGATCGGTCCGCCGCTGCCCGTCGTGGGCTGCGCCTGCAGCACGAACACGAGGATCACGCCCACGTACAGGCAAAGATGCCAGAAGAAGCGGCGCGCCCAGGGCGCGCCCGCGTTGCGGGCTTCGTCTTTACGAAAGAATTTCATCGGGAAAAATACTCCGCAATGCCTTGATCGGCCATGGCCCAGCCGAGTTCGGCCAGGTGCATGTCGTCGCGCAGCATCCCCGGCTCGAAGGGAATGCTGTAGAGATCCAGGCACCCCATCTGATAGCGGGTGCACATGCCGGTGATGGCGGCCACCACGGGGTCGAACCGTTCGACGTCCAGGATGAGCTTGGGGTTGAACGGCTGGATGACGAAGTACGCCTTGACCTTGCGCTTTTGCAACAAGGCCATCACACGCGACAGGTCGCCCAGCTCGGTGCGCGTGATCGGATCGACATCCGCGAACTCGTTGCGCGCCGGCGAATACAGCGGCGCCAGATATTGCTGGTAGTAGTCGTCGCGCACATCGTAGGGATTGTTGCCGCCCAGGGTGTGTTCGACTTCGCGCGCTTCGTGCGTGATCCGGGACCACTGCCCGGCATTCAGGCGTGCGGACATCGGCCACGACACGTACCGGTGCGCGGGCACCGACAACTTGCTGCGCGGCTTGTCGGGCGCCGGTTCCTTGCGGGCTTGCCACCACAACGCCAGCTTGTCCTTCAGCTCGGAGACCTGGCCGTTGGCGATGAGCCACAGCAGGCCCCAGTTCGCGTTGTCGCTGATCCAGTTCTGCATCTGCTCGCGCGTGCTGGGCTGGTCCCACAGACGATCCCAGACCGGGCCGGTGACGTGCTCGGCAAATGCGCTGCGCGGCAATTGGCCGCCGGAGGCGAACCACGCCGGCGACAGCATGATGACCAGCCGCGTGTTGGGCGTAAGCGAATCGGACACCGATTCCAGCACGCTGACGATGCCATACGACTGGAACATCGCATGGCCGTAAGCGAGCGTCGGCACCTTCAGCTCTTCCGGGAAAAAGCGGTAGGGGACGAAACGCAGGTCGTGGCTGGAGAGCTCCGAGGATCCCAGCACCACCAGCGTGCCGTCGCTCAGGGCATTGCCCAGACGGTTCAGGTTGACGTGCTGGGTGCCCCAGTCGGGGCCCAGGTTGGGCAGGTAATTGCTCTTGTTGGCCGCCAGGGCCGAAGGCGAGGACGCCGGGTTGACGACGCGGCTGAGCAGGTCATCCGCGCCGCAATACGTGCCTACCGCCAACGCCACCGCCGTCGCTGCCGCAGCGACGTGCGACAGGAACCGGGTATTACGAAGTATGGGCAGCGACATAGCCGGCAAGCACGCGGACCGACTGAAGGTGCTCTGCGATTTCGGGAGCCGGAATGCTGCAGCCGTACTCGGACTCGACCGCGAGCGTGATGTCCACGGCGGCGAGCGAATCGACCAGGCCGGTGGCAATCAGTTGCGTGTCGGGGGTGACTTTCTTCATGACGATCGACTCGACGATCTCGCCGATCTTGGTGTGGAGTTCTTGCTCGGTGTGCATAGATCTTGCAGCGTTACGTTGCCTGTTCGGCAAACCATCCCCCGCCCCGGGATTTCAGGCGCTGAGGATACAGAAAACAGCTGAAACCAAACTGAAAAATTCCAGCCAGCCAGAACGGCCGCCGGATGCACGTGGTTACATTAAATCCGGACTGCCGCGCCGTCGCAATCATTGCACTTCGGCCGTCGAATCGCCATGAAACTTATGGTGGAAATGGCGAGAAAAGGCTGGGAAAGGTAACGTTCGCGGGTAAATCCGGGGGGCCGCGTTGTGGGCGAGCGACATATTTTTACGTGTCGGCCTCCTGCTGCATTTGACCCTGATTCCAGGCGGCGGCCGCCGCCATAAAAAAAAAGCCCGCTTGCGCGGGCTTTTCGTACTGCGAGCTTTCTAAACGGTCGCGCGGATTACATCGGCGTGACGCGGGTCGGACCGGCGCCGCTGATGACCTGGACACGCTGGCCCACGCTGACGGGCACGTCGGCTTCCTGGGCGACGACACGCGTTTCACCGTTGTCCAGGCGCACCGTGATCTCCAGGCCGGAGTTCGTCTGCGCGCGGTTTTCGACGGCGTTGCCGGCCAGGGCGCCGAGGATGACGCCGCCCACCGTGGCGATCGTGCGGCCCGTGCCGCCACCGATTGCGTTACCGGCCACACCGCCCAGCGCGCCGCCGGCCACCATGCCGACGCCGCTGGACTTGTCGTTCTGAATGACGATGGGACGCACGCCAGTGACCGTACCGGTGCGGACGATCTGTTCGCGCTGTGCTTGATCGTAGCTATAGACACCGCTGGATGCGCTGCGATTGGCGCAACCGCCAAGCACGGCCATCGACGTCACCACGGCCGCGACAGCCAACCAGCGGCCAGTGCGCGGCGTCACCAGGGAAATAGACTTTATATGATTCATTTGGACTCCTCATTCGGGCACGGCCGACGGTAACTGATGATACTCCGAGCGCAACGCCCGGCAAGTGCGCCAGCAACAGACTGAAACCCTCCGCCAGAAGCTGCAAAACGGGCCGGGAAACAACGGGCTACAGCCCGTTGCCATTGCGCATGGATTGGCCTTCGACTCGTGCTGCGTACGGCGGTTCCCGGGAGTCCTTTTACGGTCAGGCGGGCAGATGGATGCCGTACGTGGCGTGCAGCACGGCGTCGATCTCGGCACGCGTAGGCGCGTGGTTTTGCGGGCCGCGCGAGGCGATCTTGATGGCGCCCATCACGTTGCCCAGGCGGCAGCTGTCTTCCCAGTTCCAGCCGCTGGTCAGGCCATACAGCAGGCCGCCGCGCTGTGCGTCGCCGCAGCCCGTGGGATCGACCACCTGCGATGCGCGAACGGGTTCGATCTGGATGGTCTTGCCTTCGGTGTGCAGGGTGGCGCCCTCGGCGCCGCGCGTCACGACGACGGCCTGCAGCGAACGTGCGATGTCCGCGACGCTGCGGCCGGTGCGCTGCTCGACCACGCCGGCTTCATAGTCGTTGACCGTGAGCGCCTGGGTCAGCTTGAGCATGCGTTCCAGGTCCGCGCCGTCAAAGAGCGGCATGGCCTGACCCAGGTCGAAAATGAAGGGGATGCCGCGCTTGTTCAGCCGCTCGGCATGGGCAAACATGCCTTCCTTCGCATCCGGCGCGACGATAGCCCAGGCGGCGTCGGCATCGCTCAGGTCGTTCTGCGCGGCAAAGGACATGGCGCCCGGGTGGAACGCGGTGATCTGGTTGTCGTCCAGGTCGGTCGTGATGAAGCACTGCGCGGTGAAGGTGTCGGGGATGACCTTGACGCGGCTGACGTCGACGCCCAGGTCCGACAGGCGCTGCATGTACTCGCCGGCGTCTTCGCCAACGGTGGCGACCGGCACGGGTTTGCCGCCCAGCAAGTTCATGTTGTAGGCGATGTTTCCCGAGCAGCCGCCGAACTCCTTGCGCATGCTGGGCACCAGGAACGACACGCTGAGCGACTGAATGCGGTCGGCAAGAATGTGTTCCTTGAAGCGTCCTTCGAACACCGCGATGGTGTCGAACGCCATCGAACCGCAGACCAGAACAGGGGTTGCCATGCTTGTCATCCTTTACGGAAAAAACTTGTCGAGTTGGTAGCCATTGACCTGAACGCCGGTCACTTCAATGGGGACGGAAATCTTCAGGGCGCCTTGCGGGCCGAACGGGCCGGCCAGCTGCTGCGGCGTGAGGTAGTCTTCGGGCATCAGCACCTTGCGCACGACCACCGTGTCCGACAGGTCATTCAGTTCCAGCACCAGCGCCGGCCAATACTGCGGCTTGTCGTAGCGGTTGTGCAGCATCACGGTCAGCACCAGGCGGGTACGGCCATCGTCGATGGCGGCGGCGCCCGTTGGCGGCTGCAGCGACGACGAGGAAATGCTGATGAGATCGCGCCGGCGCGCGTAGCCAACGGTGCAGTCCAGCGGCTTGCAGACGGCTTCCAGGACCGGGCGCAGCGCCGGCACGGAGTTGGCGATGTCGGTGCGATACGCGTACAGCAGTTGCAGCGCCAGTGCGATCAGGCCCACGAGGCAGGCGTAGCCCCACAGCTTGCGCACCAGGCCGCTGCGCTCGATGCGGTCCTGGTCCAGGAATTCGGGCGGCGCCCGGCCCACGTCCGTGGCGCTGGAGTAACGCGTGCGGGTGTCGCCCAGCACCGGCTCGTGCGCGCCGGCATCCCGGTCGTCGTCTTGATCGTATTCGTCGTCGCGCTCGAGGTCCCGCACGTCGTCGTACGCGTCGTCGTAAGTGTCGTCGTGCTGGTCGTCGTGCTGGTCGTCGCGCAGGTCGTCGCGCAGATCTTCGCGAGGATCGTTGTACAGGTTGTTGCGCTCGCCGGTTGACGCGCGGCCGGCGCGCCAATCCAGCGTCGGCTCGTCCGATCGGCGGGCAACGATGGGTTCCTGGCGATACGCCGGAAGCGGGTGCGCGGGCGCGGCGCGAGGTGGCTCGGGCGCGCGCAGGAACGGCTCGCCGTCATCGTCGGCGTAATCGTCGTCTTCGATGTCGTCGTCGGCAGCGGCTTGCGGCTCGGTGCGCTTGCGAATGTCATCACGGCCACGCAGCACGGCGGGCGGAACCGCCGGTGCGGACGGCATCGTGGGTGCGGACCGGACCATGGGCGCGGGCGGCGCCTCGGGTTCGTCTTCCCAAGGCAGGACGATACGTGGTTCTTGGGGCGCGGGCGGCTTGGGCGGCGCGACCGGCGCGACTACTGGCGCGGGCGGCTTGGGCGGCGCGACTGCTGGCGCTCGCGCCGGGATGGCGGGCGGCGCGTAGGCGGGTTCAGGAATCGGGGCGGCGGGCGGGTGCGGCTCGGGCGCGGCCAGCACCGGCGCGGCGACGGCCGCGGCGGAAGACGGCAGCGGCGCACTGGCCGGCGCTGTCGCTACAACAGGCGCGCCCGGCGCGGATACCAGACACGCACGGCCGTCGAACACGGTGGAGCAGGCGCCGCAACGCACCAACCCATTGCGGACCCGAAGCTGGTCGGGCACCACCTTGAAAGACGTGCCGCACTGCGGGCAGCGGGTGGTCAGAGCCATGAGGCGTGCTCCTGCTGCCGCAGCTTAAGGCTTGCGGCCGTGCAGGCACACCCAGCCGTCGCGCGCACGCCAGACCGACATGGCAAGCCATGGCGCGTAAGCGGCGGCGACCTCCTCGGCCTGACGTTCTAGCACGCCCGACAGCACCAGATGGCCGCCCGCGGCGACGCGGCCGGCCAACATCGGCGCCAGCACCTTCAACGGATTGGACAGGATGTTGGCGACAACCACTTCGAACGTGCCGTCGGCCAGCGCATCGGGCAGCATGGCCTGCAGTTCAACCTTGTTGACCTCGGCGTTGAAGACCGTGCTTTGCACCGCCTGCGCGTCGATGTCGACCGCCTGCGTGGGGCCAGCGCCCAGCTTGCGCGCGGCGATGGCCAGAATGCCCGATCCGCAGCCATAGTCCAGCAAGGTCGCGCCGGCAGGCAGCTCGGCTTCCAGCCAGGCCAGGCACAGGTGCGTGGTCGGATGGCTGCCGGTGCCAAAGGCCAGACCCGGGTCCAGTTCGATATGGATGGCGCCGTCCTGGTCGGGCGCGGCCGCGGCGTCCAGGCCCGGCACGTCGGGATTGTCGCGATGCCAGCTGGGGACGATCCAGAGCCGCTCGGCAATGTGGATCGGGCCGAACTGCGATTGCGTCAGGCGCACCCAGTCGGCGTCCGGCACGTCGCGCAGGCTCCAGCCGTCAAAGACCGACGCTTCGAGCTCTCCGGATTGCGCGGCTTCTTCCATGATCTGCGCGGGATCGGCTCCGTCCGGCAGCAAGGCGACGACGCGGTTGCGGTCCCAGGCCTGGACGTCGGGCTCGGTGCCGGGCTCGCCGAACAGGGGACGTTCGACGTCGGTGCCGAAGTCGGCGTCTTCGACCGAGACCGACAGCACGCCGGCTTCGAGCAACGCATCCGACAACGCTTCGGCCTGCGCCTCCGAGCAATGGAGCACGAGTTCACGCATGATAATTTCTCTTCCATCTGGTCAACGGGCCGCGGCATGCGCCGCGGCCCGATCAACCTTAAAACATCTACAAGGCAAAACGCAAAAGGGGCCGTGAGGCCCCAAAGTCGGTCAGGGACGCTGCGCCAACTTGTGTTCCAGATAATGGATGCTGGTGCCACCTTCGATGAAGCGGGCGTCCTGCAGCATTTCGCGATGCAGCGGGATGTTGGTGGAAATGCCTTCCACCACCATTTCCGACAGCGCGATGCGCATGCGGGCCAGCGCCTGGTCACGCGTGTCGCCGTAAGTAATGACCTTGGCAATCATCGAATCGTAGTTCGGCGGCACGAAGTAGCCGTTGAACGCGTGCGAATCGATGCGAACGCCAGGACCGCCCGGCGTGTGCCAGTTCGTGATGCGGCCGGGGCTGGGCACGAAACGGAACGGATCTTCCGCGTTGATGCGGCATTCGATCGCATGGCCCTTGAACGCGATGTCGCGCTGGCGCAGCGTGAACTTTTCGCCGGCGGCGATCAGGATCTGCTGCTGCACCAAGTCGATGCCCGTGATCAGTTCGGTGACCGGGTGTTCGACCTGGATGCGGGTGTTCATTTCAATGAAATAGAACTCGCCGTTTTCATACAGGAATTCGAACGTGCCCGCGCCGCGATAGCCCATCTTGCGGCAGGCGTCGGCACAGCGATCGCCAATGCGCTCGATCAGGCGGCGGGCAATGCCGGGCGCCGGCGCTTCTTCGATCACTTTCTGGTGGCGGCGCTGCATGGAGCAGTCGCGCTCGCCCAGCCAGACCGCATTGCGGCCGCCGTCGGCCAGCACCTGGATTTCGATATGGCGCGGGTTCTCGAGGAACTTCTCCATATAGACTTCCGGGTTGTTGAACGCGGCGCCTGCCTCGGAACGCGTCATCGTGACGGCGTTGAGCAGCGCGGCCTCGGTGTACACCACGCGCATGCCGCGGCCACCGCCGCCGCCTGCGGCCTTGATGATGACCGGATAGCCGACTTCGCGCGCAGTGCGCAGGATTTCCTGCGGATCTTCGGGCAACGCGCCTTCCGAACCCGGCACCACCGGCACGCCGGCCTCGATCATGGCGCGCTTGGCGCTGACCTTGTCGCCCATCAGGCGGATCGTGTCCGGACGCGGGCCGATGAACACGAAGCCGCTCTTCTCGACGCGATCGGCGAAGTCGGCATTTTCGGACAAGAACCCGTAACCCGGGTGGATTGCCTCGGAATCCGTGACTTCGGCGGCCGAGATGATGGCCGGCATGTTCAGGTAGCTTTCACGCGACGGCGCGGGCCCGATGCACACGGATTCATCGGCAAGGCGCACGTACTTGGCTTCGCGGTCGGCCTCGGAGTGGACGACCACGGTCTTGATGCCCAGCTCGCGGCAGGCGCGCTGAATGCGCAGGGCGATTTCGCCCCGATTGGCGATCAGGATTTTTTCGAACATGTTCAGCTATCAGCCAATGACGAAGAGGGGTTGACCGTACTCGACGGGCTCACCGTTTTCGACCAGGATTTCTTTGATGACGCCGGCCTTGTCGGCTTCGATTTCATTGAGCAGCTTCATGGCTTCAATGATGCACAGCGGGTCGCCTTCCTTGACGGTAGCGCCGACGTCGACGAACGGAGCGGCGCCCGGGTTCGGCGAGCGGTAGAACGTGCCGACCATCGGGGCCTTCACGACGTGGCCTTGAATGACCGGGGCAGCGGGCGCGGCCGGTGCGGCGGCGGGCGCGGCGGCAGCCACGGGCGCGGCGGGCACGCCGGCTTCGGGCTGGTGGTAGGCCACCGGCTGCAGGGTCTGCGAGAACTTGACGATTCTGACCTTGCCTTCGCCTTCGGTGATTTCCAGCTCGGCGATGCCCGATTCAGCCACCAGGTCGATCAGGGTTTTGAGTTTTCGAAGATCCATAGAAGCTGCTTCCCGAGATAGTGTCGGCGTCGCCCCAGCGTCGGGTTCGCGCCGTATAAGATGTAAAAGCGTTGAATTTGATGCGAGATCAGTGCCGCACTGCGTAACGCAACGCGGCCTCGTAGCCGTCCGCGCCCAGGCCGCTGATCAGGCCCTGCGCCAAGTCGGACAGATAAGAGTGATGCCTGAACGGCTCTCGCTTATACAGATTGGACAAATGTACTTCAATAAATGGGATCGCGACCCCGGCCAGCGCATCGCGAATTGCGACGCTGGTGTGCGTGTAGGCCGCTGCGTTGATGATGATGAAGTCCGTGCCGTCCTGCCGTGCCGCCTGAATGCGGTCAACCAGCGCACCTTCGTGATTGCTTTGCCACGCAGTCAGCGTGGCGCCCAATTCGCCCGCGAGCAACTCGAGACGCTCATTGATCTGGGCCAGGGTAAGACTGCCGTAGATATGAGGTTCCCGGGTGCCAAGCAGGTTCAGGTTCGGGCCATGCAATACCAGTATGTTTTGCGCCATGCGCGTGCCAAATTGTGGATTGCCAATTGTTGGCAAAACAGCCGATAAACCAGCTTTTTACGCCAATTCCTACTATTTGTCCAACAGACTTACGCCTTCAGCGCCGCCAGGGTGCGATCCAGGTCATCGGGCTGGACTTCACCCAATATCTTCCGGTTAATGCTGCCATCTGCGTTGAAAACGATAGTAAAAGGCAGGCCTCCGCTAGGATTTCCCAATTTTCGCAGGGTATCGATGGCGCCAGCGCCGATCACCCATAGCGGGTACGAAACCTGTACTTTCTCGACAAATTTTTGCATGTTGGCTGCAGTATCGACACCGAAGCCAACAAAGCGCACATTCGGGTATTTTTTCTGCAAGGCATCCAGCGCCGGCATTTCCTTTACGCACGGCGCGCACCACGTGGCCCAGAAATTGACCACGATGGG
This sequence comes from Achromobacter sp. SLBN-14, assembly GCF_006715415.1. NCBI lineage: Bacteria > Pseudomonadati > Pseudomonadota > Betaproteobacteria > Burkholderiales > Alcaligenaceae > Achromobacter > Achromobacter sp. SLBN-14. The sequence goes on from NZ_VFNE01000001.1 coordinate 1,788,652, forward strand.
CTGGCCCTTCCAGCCTTCCAGCGAATGCGAAGCGCCGGCCAGGTCGGGCAGCTTCATCTGCTTCAGGGCGGCCACCGGATCGCCGGCGTCGGCTGGCGCCGCGGCTTCCTGCGACTTGCGTCCCATCAGCGTGTAGCCGCCCGCGACAGTCGCGGCCACGGCCACGGCGGCGGAAAGAAGTAGGCGTCGATTCATGGCGCGATGATAACCGTTGCGGCCGTTTTACGCCGCACCGGCGCGGCGCCGGCTTGTCGCGGCGCTATATATACAATGCAGGGCAGGAGATTTATCAATGCACCTGCACATTCTTGGCATCTGCGGCACCTTCATGGGCGGGCTGGCGCTGATCGCGCGCGCCGCCGGCCACAAAGTCACGGGTTGCGACGCGGGCGTGTACCCGCCGATGAGCACCCAGCTTTCCGAACAGGGGATCGAACTGATCGAAGGCTTCGGCGCGGAACAATTGGCGCTCAAGCCGGACCTCTACGTCATCGGCAACGTGGTCAGCCGGGGCAATCCGCTGATGGAAGCCATTCTGGAATCCGGGGCGCGCTACGTGTCGGGTCCGCAATGGCTGGGCGACAACATCCTGCCGGGCGCGCATGTGCTGGCTGTGGCCGGCACGCATGGCAAGACCACCACCAGTTCGATGCTGGCCTGGGTGCTGGAAGCCGCGGGCCTGGCGCCCAACTTCCTGATCGGCGGCGTGGCGCAGGACCTGCACGTTTCCGCCCGCTACGATCCGGCGCGCCGCCCCTTCGTGATCGAAGCCGACGAATACGACACGGCATTCTTCGACAAGCGGTCCAAGTTCGTCCACTACCGACCCCGGACCGCCATCCTGAACAACCTGGAATACGATCACGCCGACATCTTCCCCGATCTGGCTGCCATCGAAACCCAGTTTCACCACCTGGTGCGCACGATCCCCGGGTCCGGCCGCATCGTCCGGCCGACGCACTCGGACGCCCTGGACCGCGTGATTGCGCGAGGATGCTGGTCCGATACCGTCACGTTCGGGCCCGACGGCCATTGGCAGGCCTCGCCGCCCGACGCGGACGGCGCCTTTGAAGTCACCCGCGCCGGCGAGCGTGCCGGCACGGTGCGCTGGACGCTGACGGGCGAACATAACCGCATGAACGCGCTGGCCGCCCTGGCCGCCGCCGAACACGTCGGCGTGCCGGCCGAACAGGGCATCGACGCCCTCACCCGTTTCGGCGGGGTCAAGCGCCGCATGGAACTGCGCGGGACGGTCAACGGCATCAAGGTCTATGACGACTTTGCCCACCACCCCACCGCCATCGCCACCACCCTTGAAGGTTTGCGCCGCCAGATTGGCGCCGCGCGCATCCTGGCCGTGCTGGAGCCGCGTTCCAACACCATGAAGCTGGGCACCATGGCCGCCCGTCTGCCCGAGGCCCTGGCAGACGCCGATCTGGTGTTCTGCTTTGGCGCCAACGAGGGCAAGCATGCGCTCGGCTGGAACCCGGACGAGGTGCTCGCGCCCCTGGGCGGCCGGGCTTCCAGTTACGATGACATCGGCGCGCTCGTGGCCGCGGTCGCCGGCGCCGCCCGCCCGGGCGACCAGGTGCTGGTCATGAGCAATGGCGGCTTTGGCGGCATTCATGGCAAGCTGCTGGACGCGCTGCAGGCCCGCGGCTGATTCCGCCGCCGGCCGATCGCGCGGGCCCAGCCGGAACTGGCAGGCCCGCCCGACCGGCCTCAAGGCCAGCTCCAGCCGGCCTCCCGCAACGCAGACGGAAACAGCAAGCAATGATTCTCTATCTACACGGTTTCCGGTCGTCGCCTGATTCCTTCAAGGCGCGCATGATGGCGGACGCCATGGCCGAGCGCGGCCTGAACGAGGCCTGGGCCTGCCCGCAACTGCCCGCCAGCCCGCGGGAAGCGATCGACCTGGCCATGGGCATGGCTCGCGACCGGCTGGCGAATGCCGACTCGCCGCGCGAACTGACCGTCATCGGCTCGTCGCTGGGCGGTTTTTACGCCACCTGGATCGCCGAACAGCTGGGCTGCAAGGCCGTGCTGCTGAACCCCGCCGTCAACGCCGCGCGCGACCTTGCCACCCAGGTCGGCGAGCACCACATGTATCATTCCGGCGCGCCGTTCGTTTTTTTGCCCGAGTATGTGGCTGAACTGGCCGCCATCCACGCGCCGCGCATCACGCAGCCCGACCGGTATTTTCTGGTCGCCGCAACGGGCGACGAAGTGCTGGACTGGCGCGAAATGCGCGACCGGTACGCAGGCTGCCGCCAGCGTATCGTGCAAGGCAGCGACCACGGCCTGTCCGATTTCGCGGACTGGATGCCGGAAGTGCTTGAGTTCGCCCTAGGCGGCAAGCCGGTACGCCCTTGATAATCAATATCGACTTTCAACACCCCTAAAGCTGCGCAAGGCGGCGCAAGGCCGCCGCCCAGGACGATTCCCACCATGTATGTGTTTTACGAAGACGACGGCAGCTTCAAGGCCGGCCATATCCTGTCCGAGACCGACGCCAGCCTGCAGGTGGAGTCGGAATCGGGCAAGCGCAGCAAAATCAAGCGCGCCAACACCCTGTTCAACTTCGCCTCGCCGGACCCGTCGACCCTGATGAGCCAGGCGGCCGCCACGGCCGAGACGCTGGACCTGCAATTCCTGTGGGAATGCGCGCCGCAGGAAGAATTCGACTCGCCCGCCCTGGCAGCCGATTACTTCGGCCACGCCCCCACGCCCGTCGAACAGGCCGCGCTGCTGATGCGCCTGCACGGCGCGCCGGCTTACTTCCATCGCCGCGGCAAGGGCCGCTACCGCCCTGCTCCGCCCGACATCCTGGCCGCCGCACTGGCCGCGCTGGAAAAGAAGCAGCGTCAGGCCGAGCAGCAGCAGGAATGGGTCGACGAAATGGCCGCCGGCCGTCTGCCCGAGCCGATCGCGCAGGCCGCCGAATCGCTGCTGATCCGCCCGGACAAGAACTCGCAGCAATGGAAGGCGCTGGACGCCGCATGCGCCAAGCTGGGCAAGACCCCGGACCGCCTGCTGCTCGAACTGGGCGCCTGGCCGCACGCGCTCGCGCTGCACAAGCGCCGCTTCCTGGCCGTCAACTTCCCGCGCGGATTGGCCTTCCCCGACGTTGAACTGCCCCCCATCGACCGCGAACTGCCGCTGGCCGATGCCGAGATCTACTCCGTGGACGACGTCACCACCACGGAAATCGACGATGCGCTGTCGGTCTCGACCCTGCCGGACGGACGCGTGCGCGTCGGCATCCACGTCGCCGCGCCGGGCCTGTCCGTCACCCGCGACAGCGAACTGGACAAGCTGGCCCGCGCCCGCCTGTCCACCGTCTACATGCCCGGCGACAAGATCCCGATGCAGCCGGACAGCGTCATCCAGGCGTTCTCCCTGGACGCCGGCCGCGAAGTGCCCGCGTTGTCGCTGTACGTCATCGCCAATTCCGAAACCGGCGAAGTCATCGAATCGGAAACCCGCCTGGAACGCATCGTCGTGCGCGAGAACCTTCGCCACAACATGCTGGACACCCAGGTCACCGAGGCAAGCCTCGCGGATCCGGCAGCCGATCTGCCCTACGGGCACTGGCTGCGTCCGCTCTGGAAGCTGGCCCAGGCCCTGTCGGCGCAACGTGAAAATGTGCGCGGCAAGCCGGAAAACAACTCCCGGGTCGAATACAGCTTCTATCTGGACGGCAACCCCGACGATCCCGACACGCCCGTGCGCCTGGTCCCGCGCCAGCGCAACGCGCCGCTGGACCGCATGGTGGCCGAGTACATGATCCTGGCCAACAACCTGTGGGGCGGCCTGCTGAACCAGCACGGCGTGCCCGGCATCTACCGCTCGCAACAAGCGGGCCGCGTGCGCATGAGCACGCAGGCGCTGCCGCACGAAGCCATCGGCGTCCCGCAATACGCGTGGAGCACGTCGCCGCTGCGCCGCTATGTCGACCTGGTCAACCAGTGGCAGCTGATCGCCGCGGTGGAACACGGCGTCTCCGCCCGCCTGATCGCCCCCTTCAAGCCGCGCGACGCAGACCTGTTCGCCATCATCGGCGCCTTCGACGCGCAATACGCCGCCTGGGCCGAGTTCCAGAGCGCAATGGAACGCTACTGGTGCCTGCGCTGGCTGAAACAGAACGGCGTGACGCGGACGGTGGCGCATGTGCTGCGCGAGGATCTCGTGCGGTTTGCGAATGCGCCGCTGGTGACTCGGGTGGGTGGGATGCCTGAGTTTGAGCGGGGGACGGCTGTTGAAGTGGATATTCTGGGGATGGATGAGTTGTCTCTGGAGTTGGATTGTCGGTTTGTGGGTGAAGTTAAAGGGGAATCTGCGTAGGTCGCGGTTGGTTTTCGTCGGTCGCGTAACGTCTTCGTAGGCCGCATACCGTCTTCGTCGGTCACACGATACGGCGGATCTTCGTCGGTCGCGTACCGTCTTCGTAGGTCGCCCGACGCCGCGGTCACCGTGGGCACGATCGCCCACGATTGCGGTCCGGAGCCTTCGCTCCGGACTGCCCCGTCGTCATCTTCGTCCGCCTTCGGCTCCCTTCAGATTCCCTCGGGCGCATCGACGGCGCTCGCACCCACGGTGCCCGCGACGCCGTGCTGCCAGGGTCTTTGGTTTGCGCGCTACAAGACCTGTGTTCAGGGAAGGGAATTTGCGGGGCCGCCGAATTGCTGCCGCCCGGGCGGCGGCAATCGGCATCGGGGCGGTGGGACGTCGCGAGGGGGTGCGCTTCGCGCTGGCGGTGATTGGTTTGCTAATGGTCCGCCTCACGTTGGGGGTGGGCGGTGATGGGCGGCGCGGCGACGGGTCGCTACAGCTTGCCGATCTGTTCGCGCCGCCCATCGGGCACTTGAGTTCAAGGGACGATTAGCGGCGACTGGTGACGTTATCGCGCGCGTGCTGATCTCTCTCGCAAAGGTGTCTGACACCCTTGAAGCGCTCCTTCAAGCTTGAAGACCATTTATACGGGTGTCAGACACCTGGTGAGGCGCACGTACCTACGCGCGAAGCGTCATCATCCAAACGCAAGACGCCGCGTAAGTCTCGCAAAGGTGTCTGACACCCCTGAAACGCTCCTTCAAGCTTGAAGACCATCTATACGGGTGTCAGACACCTAGTGAGACGCACGCACCTACGCGCGAAGCGTCATCACCACGCCGCAAGACGCCGCGTAAGTCTCCGGAGGCCGCCCGCGCGGCCGAACGGAGACGGGCTACGCAAGATGTTTCTGGCCCGAGACAATCCGCGCTAAAACGCCAAGCACACCGACCGCCCCGCCGCCCATCAGATTTCTATTGCCAGAGTCCGGTGCGGTGGCGGCCCGGGGTGCGCGGGGCGTCGATAAGCCCGAGGGAATCTGAAGGGAGCCGAAGGCGGACGAAGATGACGAAGGGGCAGTCCGGAGCGAAGGCTCCGGACCGCAATCGTGGCCCCGCGCGCCCCGGGTCGCCGCCGTGCCGGACGCCTCAAGAACTCAATCTTCACCGCCCAAAGGCTTCCAAGCACCATCAACACCCCCGCGCATCAACGCCCCCCGTTAAACTCCCCAGAAAAAAGCACAACCAAGGAGGAGCAAACATGCGCATTCTGCTGGTCGAGGACAATCTCGATCTTGGCGATGCCGTTGAGAGCAAGCTGCGATCGGCGGGTCATAGTGTGCAGTGGGTGCGTGATGGCGTGCAGGCGTTGCGTTGGGGGTTGGATGAGACCTGGGACGCACTCGTGCTGGATATCAATTTGCCCGGCAAGGATGGATTCACGCTTATCCGAGAGTTGCGGGCGGCGGGTCTTGAGGCGCCTGTGCTCGTCATGACGGCACGCGCCGAGATCGAAGACAAGATCGACATGCTGGATCTGGGCGCTGATGACTACCTGGTCAAACCGTTCGATCTGCGCGAACTGGAGGCCCGGCTGCGCGCCCTGTTGCGGCGGCCTGCGGGGCAGACCACCAGTGTGGCGCATTACGGCAATCTCAGTCTGGATCTGGCGAATCGGCATGTCGAACTGGCCGGCACGCCCCTGGAGCTGGGGCGGCGGGAATTCCGGTTGCTTGAGATCCTGGTCGGCAAGCTGGGCCAGACCGTTGCCAAGGAACGCCTCATGAACCAGATCTTCGACCTGGACGACGGCTCGCTCAATGCGCTTGAGCTGCTTATCTCGCGGCTTCGCAAAAAGCTTGCGGGTGCGTCCGTGGATATCGTCACCGTGCGGGGCGTCGGGTATCAGGCCCGCAGCCATGAACATCCCTGAAAGCTTTTCCATCCGGCAGCGCGTCTTCACGTTGGGCGCCGTGCTGCTCGCCTGCGCGCTCATCGGGCTCGTGTTCTTTTTGCGCGGTTATGCCCAGCGCGCCGCCGAGCAGGCGTTTGACCGGCTGCTCGCGGCCTCGGCGCTGACCATTGCCGGGTCCGTCCAGATCGAAGACAACGAAGTCACCGTCGAGCCGCCCGTGTCCTCGCTGGCCATGCTGTCCGGCGGCGAACGTGTGTTCTACGAAGCGCGCACCTCCAACGGCAGGCTCATCACCGGGTACGGCGACCTTGCGCCCGGCCTGCCCCTCGCGCAGTCGGCCACGCCCGTTTTCACCTATCTCAGCTATCACGACGAACCCATCCGCGTCGCGACCGTTGGCCGCCTGGTCTCGGCCAGCCAGCATGCCGGCTGGGTCACCTTGCGTGTCGCCGAGACGCTGGGCTCGCGCGAGGCGCTGGCCGGCGAAATTCTTGGCCGCAGCGTGCTGCCGCTGGTCGTCGTGTCCCTGGTCGCGCTGGGCCTGTTGTGGTTTGGCGTGCAGCGCGCCTTCGCGCCGCTTGCCGTCGTCGAGCGCGAACTGCGGCGGCGAGCGCCGGATGACCTGGAGCCGCTCGTCAAACCCGTCCCGCGCGAAGTGCGGCGGTTGATCGAAGCGCTCAACGGCTTCATGCAGCGGTTGTCTGGCGCCATGGACACGCTTAACACCCTGGTCGCCGACGCCGCGCATCAGGTCCGCACGCCCCTTGCCTCGCTGCGCGCGCAAGCCGAGGTAGCGCTGGACGAGACCGATCCCCAGCGCTTGCACGCCCGGCTCGAACGCATCCATCTGAACGCCACCCACGCCAGCCAGCTCATCAACCAGCTGCTCATGGACGCCACCATCACCCACCGGCTCGGCAAGGGCGCCCGCGCGATGGTCGGCGTGGCTGAAACCGTCAACGAAACGCGCCGCCGCATTGGTCCGCTGGACGCGCAGCGGCTGCGCATCGCCATTGCGCCCGAAGTGCGCCGCGCGCGCATCGCCGGCGATCGCATCGCGCTGCGCGAAATGCTGCGCAACCTGGTCGACAATGCCCTGCGCTACGCGCCGGACGGGCCGGTTGAGATCCAGGCCACGCCCGTTGCCGGCTATCGCGTCGCGCTCACTGTCTCGGACCGCGGCCCCGGCGTGGCCGACGACGAAAAGGAATCCGTGCAGCAACGTTTCTCGCGCGGCCGCGCCGGGGAAACGCTGCCCGGATCCGGGCTGGGACTGGCGATCGTGCGGTCCGTCGCTGTCGCCCACGGCGGGTCGCTGTGGCTGCTGGACCGGCCCGGCGGCGGCCTGACGGCCCGCGTCGTCCTGCCGCTGGCGCGCGCCGGGGCGAACCGCACGCTGATGGCAGCCGCCGCCGCGGTCTGCGCCGCCTGCCTGCTGCTGGCCGCGCCGTCCGCCGACGTACGGGCCGCGGGCGTCGAGGTGACCGGCGCGGCTGCTCCGCCCGCCGCACCGCAGGTTGCCGGCATCCCCGAGATCATCACCCGCTATCCCGCGCCCCAACCGTCCTCCCGCGTCCTCACCATCGCCGGCCCCACGGACACGCCCGTAGTCGCCCCGCTGATCCAGGGGTTCCAGTCGCATCGCCCCGACGTCAGCGTCGTGTACCGCGAAATGGGCAGCCGCGAACTCTACGAAGCCGCCATCGAAGGGCGATTGAAGGATGTGGACGTCCTCATGAGTTCCGCGTCGGACCTGCAGATCCGGCTTGCCAACGATGGCTACGCGCTGAGCTATGCCTCGCCCTACGCCGCGCGGCTTCCGTCGTGGGCCATATGGCGGCACGAGGTCTACGGCTTCACGTTCGAGCCCGCCGTCATCGTCTACAACCCCAAGCGTTTCGCGGAAGCTGAAGTGCCGCGCTCGCGCCAGGACCTGCTGCGCCTGCTGGAGCAGGATCCGTTGCGCCTGCGCGGTCGCATCGGCACCTACGACATTGCCGCCAGCAGCCTGGGCTATCTGCTGGCCGAACAGGATGAGCTTGTCTCGTCCAACTTCTGGGGGCTGGCCAACGCCATGGGCCAGGCCGGCGTGCGGCTGGCGGCCACCAGCGCCGAGATCCTGGACGCCATCGAGCGCGACGAACTCGACATCGGCTACAACATCCTTGGCTCTTACGCGCTGTCGCGCCAGGCTGCGGGCCGGCCCATCGGCGTGGTGTTTCCGCAGGACTACGTGCTGGTGCTGGCGCGCTCGGTCCTCATCGCGCGCACCGCCCCCAACCCCGACCTCGGCCGCGCGCTGGTCGACTGGCTGCTGTCGCCCGCCGGCCAGCAGGTGGCATCCAGCCATGCCGCGCTGGGATCCATCATGGAAGACACGCCGGGACGGTGGACCTCGGAAGCCGTGCTGGCGCGGTCGCAGGGCATCGTGCAGCCCGTGGTGCTGAGCCCCGCGCTGCTCGTCGGCCTGGACCAGCGCCGCCATTCCCGGTTCGTGCAGAACTGGATCCGGCTCGTCACCGACACGCCGCAGCGTCCGTAACCCGGCGCGCAGGCGTGGCCCAGGGATTTCCCCTAGCCACCGCGTGCCGCCATGACAGGACGACGACAGACGCGCACTCCTAAGATGGCTGCACGCGGGCCCCAGAGCCCGCATCAAGCCAAATCCAATCGGAGACAACACCCATGCTTGCCAAGTCCAAACTGGCGGCCGCCTGCGCCGCCGCATTCGCCATCGCCTCGGGCAGCGCCTTCGCGCAGGCTGTGCCGGCGGGCTATCCGGCCGACTACCAGAAGGTCCTGGACGGCGCCAAGAAGGAAGGCAAGGTCGTCATCTATTCGACCACCGACACCAAGGCCGCCGGCCCCATCATCAAGGGCTTCGAAGCGATGTATCCGGGCGTCAAGGTCGAATACAACGACATGAACAGCACCGAGCTCTACAACCGCTACATCAGCGAACAGGCGGCGGGCGGCGGCAGCGGCGACATCGTCTGGAGCTCGTCGATGGACTCGGCCCTGAAGCTGGCCACCGACTACGCGCTGAAGTACAAATCGCCCGAGGCCGGCAAGCTGCCGTCGTGGGCCGTATGGAAGGATTCCGCCTACGGCACGACCTACGAGCCGGCCGTCTTCATCTACAACAAGCGGCTCATTCCCGCCAATGAAGTGCCCACCACGCACGGCGCGCTGGCCAAGCTGATCGCCAGCCAGCCCGACAAGTTCAAGAACAAGGTCACCACCTACGACATCGAGAAGTCCGCGGTCGGCTTCATGCTGGCGGTGCAGGACAAGGCCAACGATCCCAAGTATTTCGAGACCCTCAAGGACATCGCCAAGGGCGGCCTGGTCGTGCAGTCGTCCACCGGCACCATGATGGAACGCGTGTCCTCGGGCGAAAACCTGATCGGCTACAACATCCTGGGTTCCTACGCGGAGACGCGCGCCAAGAACGATCCGTCGCTGGGCGTGGCCTACCCCACCGACTACGCGCTGGTGCTGTCGCGCGTGGCGTTCATCAGCAAGAAGGCGAAGAACCGCAACGCCGCCAAGCTGTGGATGGACTACCTGCTGTCGCAGAAGGGCCAGGAAATCATGGCCAACCAGGCCGACCTGGCGTCCGTGCGCGACGACATCGAAGGCGACAACGACGTAGACGGCATGACCAAGAAGCTGGGCGCCTCGCTCAAGCCGATTCCGGTCGACGAAACGCTGCTGGACTACCTGGAGCAGAACAAGCGCCTGGAATTCATCAAGCAATGGCGGGCCGCGGCGGGCAAGTGATGCCCGGGCTCCGGGCGGCCTTGCTGCCCGGAGCCGCCGCAAACGCGGCGGACGGCGCGCCGTCCGCCTGACCCTGCCCCGGGGCCATCGCCCCCGGCGGCGCGGCCACCGCGTCCTTCAAGACCACAGGATTTCCCATGCAGTCATTGCGCAGAAAATGGCAGTCCCTGCCACGCGGCGTGGTGGTGCTGATCACGGCGCTCGCCATCTACGTGCCGCTGTCGTTCATCATCATCCAGAGTTTTCTCTCGGCGCCCTTCTTTGCCCCGTCCAAGACCTGGAGTCTGGACGCCTTCCGCTTCATCTTCGCGGACCCCGATTTCTACAAGGCGCTACGCAGCGGCTTCATTCTCGCGTTCGGGCTGGCCGCCATCGCCATTCCGCTGGGCGGCATGCTGGCGTTTCTGATGATCCGCACCGACCTGCCGGGCCGCCGCTGGATCGAGCCGCTGATCCTGGTGCCGGTGTTCGTGTCGCCCATGGTGCTGGGCTTCGGCTACGTGGTCGCCGCCGGCCCCGTGGGCTTTTTCTCGACCTGGACGCAGAACATTTTGGGCTTCGTGCCCTGGAACGTCTACTCGCTGACCAGCATCGTCATCATCGCCGGCCTGACGCACGTGCCGCACGCCTACCTGTACATCTCGTCGGCGCTGCGCAGCATGGGGTCCGACGTGGAAGAGGCCGCACGAGTGACCGGCGCCTCGCCGCTGCGGGTGATGGTGTCCGTCAGCCTGCCCATGGTGCGGCCGGCCATGCTGTACGCCACCGTGCTCCTCTTTTTCCTGGGCCTGGAAGTGTTCGGCCTGGTGCTGGTGCTGGGCGACCCGGAAGGCAACCTGGTGCTGGCCACCTACCTGTACAAGCTCACCAACAAGCTGGGCATCCCGTCCTATCACCTGATGGCCGCGGTGGCCGTGGTGCTGATCTGCATGACGATCCCGCTGGTGATGCTGCAACGCCGCCTGATGCGCACCGCCAACCGCTTCGTCACCGTCAAGGGCAAGGCCTCGCGCGCGCGGCCGCTGCCGCTGGGCAAGTGGCGCTGGGTCGCGGGCGGGGTCGTGGCGTTCTGGCTGTTCGTCACCATCATCGTGCCGCTGACGGGCGTGCTGCTGCGCGCGTTCGTGTCCAACTGGGGCCTGGGCGTGTCGCTCTTTGACGTGCTGTCGCTGGACGCCTTCCGTACCGTGTTCTCGCAGCCCAACCTGATGCGCGCCATCGTCAACTCGGTCGCCATCGGCGTCTTCGGCGGCGCGCTTGCGGTCATGTGCTACATGTTCGTGGGCCTGGCCATGCACCGCAAGCCGGACAACGTCACGCGCTTCATGGACTACAGCGTGCTGGTGCCGCGCGCCGTGCCGGGCCTGCTGGCCGGCCTGGCGTTCTTGTGGGTGTTCCTGTTCGTGCCGATGTGGCTGGACAACGCGCTGGACGTGGACGAAGGCGGCTGGCTGTCGGCCCTGCCCTTCGCCGAATGGCTGCGCGAGAACTTCGTCGAATGGCTGCGCGCCCTGCGCAGCACCATCTTCAGCGTGTGGCTTGCGTACACCGTCGTGTGGATGGCCTATGGCTTGCGGCTCATCTCGTCGACCCTGCTGCAGGTGGGGCCCGAACTGGAAGAGGCCGCCCGCAGCGCCGGCGCGCGCCGCGGCCAGGTCACCCGCCACGTCACGGTGCCGCTGGCCAAGTACGGCCTGATCGGCTCGTGGCTGCTGATGTTCCTGATCTTCGAGCGCGAATACTCCACCGGCGTCTACCTGCTGTCGCCCGGCACCGAGACCATCGGGTCCATGCTGGTGTCGCTGTGGGCCTCGGGCGCCATCGACATCGTGGCCGCGCTTTCCTTCATCAATATCGTTCTGGTCGTGATCGGCCTGGGCATCGCCCTGCGATTCGGAGTCAAACTTCATGATTGAGCTTTCTGTAGAAGACCTGCACCTGGACTACGGCGACAACCCGGTGCTCAAGGGCGTGTCGATGCAGCTGCGCCAGGGCGAAGTGGTGTCCCTGCTGGGGCCCTCGGGCAGCGGCAAGACCACGTTGCTGCGCGCCGTGGCCGGCCTGGAAGGCCCCAAGCGCGGCCGCATCACCATCGGCAACCGCGTCGTGTACGACGGCGCGGCCCGCCAGGAGATCCCGGCCGAAGAGCGCAACCTGGGACTGGTGTTCCAGTCGTATGCGCTGTGGCCGCACAAGACCGTGTTCGAGAACGTTGCCTATCCGCTCAAGCTGCGCAAGACGCCGGGCGCCGAGGTGCGCGAACGCGTGCAGGCCGTGCTGGACCAGCTGGGCCTGGGCAAGCTTGGCCGGCGCCACCCGCACGCGCTATCCGGCGGCCAGCAGCAGCGCGTGGCCATCGGCCGGGCGCTGGTGTACAGCCCGCCCGTCATCCTGCTGGATGAACCCCTGTCCAACCTGGACGCCAAGCTGCGCGAGGAAGCGCGCGCCTTCCTGCGCGAACTCATCATCCGCCTGGGCCTGTCCGCACTGATGGTGACGCATGACCAGAGCGAAGCCATGGCGATCTCCGACCGCATCCTGCTGCTGAACAACGGCAAGATCGAGCAGCAGGGCACGCCGCAGGAAATGTACGGCGCACCGTCCACCCTGTTCACGGCCGAATTCATGGGCAGCAACAACCGGCTGGACGGCAAGGTCACCGAGCTGCGCGACGGGCAAGCCCGCATCGAAGGCCCCGGCTGGTCGCTGTGGGGCAAGGCCGGCGCGGACGTCGCGGCGGGCCAGGATGCCACCGCGGTCATCCGGGTCGAGCAGGTGCGCCTGGCCGACGACCCGGACGGCAACCACGTCGACATGCCGCTGCTGACCAGCATGTACCTGGGCGACCGCTGGGAATACCTGTTCCGCACGCCGGACGCCGATCCGGCCCGCAGCCTCGCCCTGCGCGCCTACGGTCCGGAAGGCCGCGAGCCCGGCCCCTGCCGGCTTGCGCTGCCCGCCAGCAAGGTCTGGATCTTTCCCCGGCCGACCGCCTGATCCGGTCTAGACCGTCCGTCCGAGGGCTGTTACAGCCGTCGGACGGAGCGCACCGCGCCGCTGGACTCGCCTTACAATGCGCTGGTGCAACACGCAGATTCCCCCTCGATGCTGAGCCGTTACCTGTGGTGGCTGGGCCAACCCGCCCAGCACTACCTGCGTATCGGCATCGCGATATCGCTGTTGGTGCACGCCGGCGCGCTGGCGTGGCGGTTCAGCGCGCCCGCGCAGACGCGGCCGCCGGTGACCAGCCTGGAAGTCGTGCTGCTGAACGCCCGCAGCGAGACCCCGCCTGAAACCCCGCGCACCGTGGCGCAGAACCAGATGACCGGCGGCGGCAACGCCGACCGCGGCGTGTCCACCACCCCGCTCCCCCAGACCGGCAGCTCGGCCGAGACCATCGTGCTGGAAGCCATGCGCCAGCGCCAGGTGCAGCTCGAAGCTGAACAGGCCCGTCTGATGACCCAGTTGCAATCGCCGCACAACGCCGGCCCCGAGCGCCAGGCGGTCAATCCGTGGCCCGATGGCGCCGATGTCGGCCAGGACGCCCAGGACCAGGCCAGCGTCATCCAGAACGCCCAGGTGGCGGCGCTGGCGGCGCGGGTCCAGCAATACAGCGCCGAACCGCGCAAACAGTTCATCGCGCCCTCCGCCGACGCGTCCCGCTACGCCGCGTATCTGGATGCCTGGCGCACGCGCATCGAGACGGTCGGCACCCAGCATTACCCCGACGAGGCCCGCGGCCGCATCTACGGATCGCTGCGCATCACGGTGTCGGTCCGTGCCGACGGCAGCATCGCCGAGGTCGAGATCGACCAGCCTTCGCCGCATGCGGTCCTGAACCAGGCGGCGCGCCGCATCGTCCAGCTGGCCGCGCCCTTCCCTCCCTTCCCGCCCGATATCGCCCGCGATACGGACGTGCTGGTCATCACCCGCACCTGGCATTTCGTCAACGACACTCTGGAAACACAGGCCCCATGACCGAGGCGATTCCTCAAGCCCGCTACGCCGTCATCGGCAATCCCATCGCGCATAGCCGCTCGCCTCAGATCCACGCCATGTTTTCGCAGCAGACCGGCAAGCCGTTGCGCTACGAGCGCCTGCTTGCCCCGGTGGATGGCTTTGCCGGCGCGGTCGCCGAATTCGTGGCGGATGGCGGGCTGGGCCTGAATGTCACCGTGCCGTTCAAGCTTGAGGCCTATGCCCTCGCGGCGGACCACCTGTCGGCCCGCGCGCGGCTGGCAGGCGCCGTCAACACCCTGTCGTGGCGCGATGGCGTCTGGCACGGCTGCAACACCGACGGCGTGGGCCTGGTCAACGACCTGCTGCGCCTGGGCGTGCGCCTGGCGGGCGCCAACGTGCTGCTGGTCGGCGCCGGCGGCGCGGCGCGCGGCGTCCTGCAGCCGCTGGCCGAGGCCGGCTGCGCCCGCATCCACATCGTGAACCGCACGGCCGCCCGCGCCGAGGAACTGGCCGCGGCCTGGCGCGCCAGCGGCGTATCACCGCAGACCCAAGTCACCGCCGGCGCCCTGGCGAGCGCCGCCCTGCCCGGCGGCTGGAATCTTGTCATCAACGCCACCGCCAGCGGGCTGCAGAACGCCGCCCCCGACCTGCCGCCGGGACTGTACGCCGACGGCGCCGCCGCCTACGACATGATGTACGGCGCGCAGCCCACCGCCTTCATGCAGCAGGCCAAGGCCGACGGCGCCGCGCTGACCGCCGACGGGCTGGGCATGCTGGTCGGCCAGGCGGCCGAGAGCTTTTTCATCTGGCACGGCGTGCGCCCGGATGCGGCGCCCGTCCTGACGGCGCTGCGCGAGGCGCTGGCCGCCGGTAGCTGAACGGCATGGCGACCCGAACTGGCCGCAGCGGCGGCCGAAACTGGTTCCGTATCACCACCGGCTTGCTCATGGCGCTGGTGTGCGCCGTCCTGCTGTACCAATTCTGGCTGTTCGCCCAGGTGGTCTGGTACAACTACCGCGACCCGGGCAGCAGCGCAATGATGCGCGAAGAGCTGTCGCGTCTGCGCAAGGAAGACCCGGGGATCGAGCTCAAGCACGAATGGGTGCCCTACGACAAGATCAACCGTTCGCTCAAGCGCGCGGTGATCGCGTCCGAGGACGCGAATTTCACGGACCACGACGGGATCGAATGGGACGCCATCCGCAAGGCCTGGCAATACAACCAGAAACAGGAAGAGGCCGGGCGCTCCAAGCGGCGCGGCGGCTCCACCATCACCCAGCAGCTGGCCAAGAACCTGTTTCTGTCCGGCTCGCGAAGTTACCTGCGCAAGGGCCAGGAACTGGTCCTTGCCTACATGATCGAACACGTCATGAGCAAGGAACGTATCCTTGAGCTCTACCTGAACGTCGCCGAGTGGGGCGTGGGCGTATTCGGCGCCCAGGCCGCCGCCAAGCATTATTTCAATACCACCGCCGCCAACCTGGGCAACGCCCAGTCCGCCCGGCTGGCGGCCATGCTGCCCAATCCGCGCTTCTACGACAGCCATCGCAAGTCCAATTACCTGAACTCCCGCGTCGGCATCCTGACGCGCCGGATGCAGCTGGTCGACATCCCCTGAAAGGGGAATGGGACGATTCGATCCTCCCGGCCGTCTTCGGGCTGCGGGATTTGTTAAGCTTTCACGTTTACGCGCTCCACTCCTTTTTCCTCCATGCGTACTGCACGTCGCTACCTGGCCCGCGAGGTCTATCGCTCTTGCGCAGTGGTCCTTCTGGCCCTGCTGGGCCTCTTCACGTTCTTCGCTTTGGTGGACGACCTGGACAACGTGGGCGACAAGTTCTCCATGATGGCCCTGCTGTACATGCAGGCGCTGGCGATCCCCACCCGTCTCTATGATCTTCTGCCCATCGGGCTCCTGATCGGCGCCATCCTGGCGCTGGCGGGCCTGGCCCAGCGCAACGAACTCGTCATCCTGCGGGTCTCCGGCGTCAGCGGCATGCGGCTTCTGCGTATGCTCTGGATCGTCACCATCCCGCTGATGATCGGCGCGGGCCTGCTGTCCGAATACGTCACGCCCTGGGCCGAGGTCAAGACCGGCGAGGCCAACCTGATGTTCCGCGGCAAGGCCGGCGGCGATCGCTTGAAGAGCGGCTACTGGTTCAAGGAACCCACCGCCAACGGCGGCACCCGCATCATCAACATCGCCGAACTGAAGGGCGACGGCCAGGTGGCGGGCGTCACGCTCTACGAATTCAAGAAAGACCTGACGATGACGGCGCTGTCCACCGCCCCCACGGGCACGTTCACGCGGGGCGACCTGGTGCTCAAGGACGTCTCCGAGACGCGCCTGGACGCCGAGGCCGCCGAGGCGCTGGCCAACGCCCGGCCGCCCAAGAATCCGCCCGCCACCGTCGTCACCCTGCCCGAACGCTCCATCGACACCACCCTCAGCGCCGAACGCCTGCTGGCCCGCGTGCTGACCCCCGAACGCATGTCGATCGTCACGCTCCTCGACTACGTGGAATACCTGCGGGACAACCAGCTTCAATATGGCCGCCAGGTCGTCGCCCTGTGGCGCAAACTGGCCTACCCCTTCACCCTGATCGTGATGATCACCATCGCTGCCCCCATCGGCCTCATGCAGACCCGCCGCGGCGGCGTCGGCGCCAAGGTGTTCGTGGGCATCCTGCTGGGCGTGGCCTTCTTCATGCTGAACCAGCTTGCGCTGAACGTGGGTATGCTGGGCAAGTGGCCGCCCTGGCTGACCGCCCTGGGCCCGAACCTGGGCGCCATGGCGCTGGCGCTGGGCGCCATGAGCTACATGGAATACCGCCACACCATTACCCGTCTCGTCCAGCAACGTTGGCCTTGGAGCAAGAGTCCCGCATGAACGGCAGTATCTGGATGATCGGCGACGTGCAGGGCTGCTGCTCGCCGCTGGATCGCTTGCTGTCCCACCCCGAACTCGTCGGCGACCCCAAGTCGCGCTTCTGGTTCGCTGGCGACCTGGTCAACCGTGGCCCGCAGTCGCTCGAAACCTTGCGCCGCATCATCGACCTGGGCGACCGCGCCACGGTGGTCCTGGGCAACCACGACCTGCACCTCTTGGCCGCGGCCGCGGGCGTACGCAAGCCGTCCAAGTCCGACACGCTGGAATCCATCCTGCGCGCGCCGGACGCCACGGACCTGCTCAACTGGCTGCGCTCCCGCCCGTTGGCGCACTTCGAACAGAACCACCTGCTGGTCCACGCAGGCACGCTGGCCAAGTGGGACGTCGCCAAGACGCTGGCCCTGGCCGGCGAAGTCCAGGACGCGCTGCGCGGCCCCAACTGGCAGAAGGCGCTTCAAAAGATGTACGGCAACGAGCCGGCCACCTGGAAGGAAGACCACAAGGGCGGCAAACGGTTGCGGGTGATCATCAACGCGCTGACGCGGATCCGCCTATGCACGCCCAACGGACACATGGAGTTCGCAACGAAGGTGACGCCGGGGGCTTGGCCGCCCGGATTGGTGCCTTGGTTCGATGTGCCTAACCGGGCGACCCGTAACGTGACGACGGTGTTCGGGCATTGGTCGACGCTGGGGTTGTTGCAGCGGCCGGATGTGATTTGCCTGGACACCGGATGCGTGTGGGGCGGGTCGTTGACGGCTTTGCGATTGCAGGATCGGAAGGTCGTGCAGGTTAAGTGTTCTCAGTTTCAGGATCCGATGGCGGAGTGAGTGCTGGCGGGTGTTTTGGCGGGGTTTTTTCGTTTTTCTGTTTTTCTGTTCTTCTGTTCTTCTTAGGCCGTTCCCGGTTGGATCTTCGTAGGTCGCGTACCGTCTTCGTCGGTCACACGACACGGCGGATCTTCGTCGGTCGCGTACCGTCTTCGTAGGTCGCCCGACGCCGCGGTCACCGTGGGCACGATCGCCCACGATTGCGGTCCGGAGCCTTCGCTCCGGACTGCCCCTTCGTCATCTTCGTCCAGGCCTTCGGCCTTCCCTTCAGATTCCCTCGGGCGCATCGACGGCGCTCGCACCCACGGTGACCGCGACGCCGTGCTGCCAGGGTCTTTGGCTTGGGGCGCTACAAGACCTGTGTTCAGGGAAGGGAATTTGCGGGGCCGCCGAATTGCTGCCGCCCGGGCGGCGGCAATCGGCATCGGGGCGGTGGGACGTCGTGAGGGGGTGCGCTTCGCGCTGGCGGTGATTGGTTTGCTAATGCCGCCGTCACGATGGGGGTGGGCGGTGATGGGCGGCGCGGCGACGGGTCGCCACAGCTTGCCGATCTGTTCGCGCCGCCCATCGGGCACTTGAGTTCAAGGGACGATTAGCGGCGACTGGGGACGTTATCGCGAAGGTGCTGATCTCTCTCGCAAAGGTGTCTGACACCCCTGAAACGCTCTTTCAAGCTTAAAGGCCGTCTATACGGGTGTCAGACACCTTGTATCTTGGCCACTGTAGTGATTAGCTATCGCTACAAGCGGACCGATGAGCGTGTTCAGACACCTAGAGCCTGGACTTTGTGGTTCAGATTACGCCTCGGTTCCGCACCTCTGAGCCGGCTGGACACTGGACGGTAGCCTAGGGCATTGGACCCTGTATGTACAAGGCAAGTGGGCGCAGCGGGCTTCTTTGGTATTGGCAAGGGAGCTTAGGTTTATGTTTTTTCTCGGAATTGACGTTTCTAAGGCGAAGCTGGATTGCGCGCTGCTTGGCAGCGATGCCAACAAACGCAAGACCAAGGTCGTACCCAACTCGATAGCGGGCGTGCAGACGCTGCTGCAGTGGTGCGCCAAGCAGGGAGCCGAGCCGGCGCAGTTGCATGCCGTGCTCGAGCCCACAGGGCAATACCATGAGCAGGCTGCCACGGCCCTGCATGACGCTTCGGTCAGTGTCTCGTTGGTCAACCCTGCCCAGGTGCGCGACTTCGCCGGTGCGCTGGCGGTGCGCTCCAAAACCGATGGGATCGATAGCTACGTGCTGGCCCGCTACGGTCAGGCGCTCAAGCCTGGGCTGTGGCGCCCCGCACCGCTGCATGCCCGTCAACTACGGGCCTTGTTGGCTCGGCGCGACGCGCTGGCCAAGGATCTGCAGCGCGAACTCAATCGCCAGGAGAAGACGCAGTTCAGTGATCCACCCGTGCTGGTCGAGGGATCCATCGCCAAAACGATCGCGTTCCTGCGCGAAGAGATCAAACGCCTGGATCATGCGATCAATGACCACATCGACCGCCACCCGGACCTGAAGGAGGATCGGGAACTGCTGACCAGCATCCCCGGCATCGGGGATCGAGCGGGGAACTCGATCCTGTCGATCATGCATAACCGACACATCGAGTCAGCCGAGGGCTTGGCCTCCTACTTGGGGGTGGTACCGGTGCAACGCCAGTCCGGCACCAGTCTGAACAGCCGGCCGCGGCTATCTAAAACGGGTCCCAGCACGGTACGTGCCACCCTCTACATGGCCGCTATCGTCAGCAAGCGCTTCAACCCACACGTTGGTGCGCTTTACGCGCGGCTCTTAGCAGCTGGAAAGAGCAAGATGGCCGCGCTAGGCGCGGCCATGAGAAAGCTGGTGCATCTATGCTTCGGCGTGCTTAAAACTCGGACACCGTATCGGCCCGACTACGCCTGAACGCTTGACGGTCAAGACGGTATCTGGTGAGACGCACGTACCTACGCGCGAAGCGTCATCACCACGCCGCAAGACGCCGCGTAAGTCTCCGGAGGCCGCCCGCGCGGCCGAACGGAGACGGGCAACGCAAGATGCTTCTAGCCAGAAAGTCTCTGCACAAAAATGCCAAGCACACCGACCACCCCGCCGGCCGTCAGATTTCTATTTCTCGAGTCCGGTGCGGTGGCGGCCCGGGGTGCGCGGGGCGTCGATAAGCCCGAGGGAATCTGAAGGCAGTCGCCGAAGGCGACAACGAAGATGACGACGGGGCAGTCCGGAGCGAAGGCTCCGGACCGCAATCGTGGCCCCGCGCGCCCCGGGTCGCCGCCGTGCCGGACGCCTTAAGAACCCAATCCGCCAACCGAAAATACCAAGCTAGCCTTCAGCCCCAGCTCACTAGAGGCCGTTCAAAAAAGACGCCCCTCCGATTCGAGCGATTGCCGAAAGCCTCTGACGTCCTAACCGCTGGCGCCCCAAACCAAGCCCGCCCTCACCCAGCCACCCTCAAAGCACCCGCAAAATCGCCTCTCTAGCCTGATGCGACAGTTCCAATCGCGTCGGCAGCGACCCATCCGGATGCCGCGCCGCCAGCGGGGGCAGGAACACCACTTCGACTGCCAATCCTGTAACGCCCAGCACGCGCCAGAGGTTCGCCACCAGCGACTCCTCGCCCACGAAGGCCGCGTAGCCGCTGCGTTTGCCGTGCTGCATGAAGCGCAGCGCCACGGGTTGGATTTCCACCGCGGCTGCTCGAGCCGGTTCGAACAGGCTGGCGTGGAAATGGAGCAGTTCAAAGCCTTCGCTCGTGGTGCCTTCGGGAAACAGGCCGACCGCGTCGCCCTGTTTGAAGCGGTCCTGCATCGACTCGCCCATCGCGTGGACCGCGTGGCGTTGGCCGCGTTCGATGAAGAGCGTGCCGGCGCCGGCGACCAGCCAGCCGATCACCGGCCAGGAGCGGATCTCGCTCTTGGCCACGAATGACGTCGCTCGCGCCGAGTTCAGTACGAAGATGTCGATCCAGGACACGTGGTTCGCCACCAGCAGCACCGGGCCTTCCAGGCGCGGCTCGCCTTTAAGGATCACCTGCAGGCCACAGGCTGCCATCAGCCAGCGCGACCAGCGGCGGTTCAGCCGCGCGCGGGCGGCGGGGCGCATCAGGGGGAAGACCAGGCCCACGCAAAGCAGGCCGAAAATGATCAGGGGCAGGACAAGGCTCAGCCGTAGGACAAAGCGCAGCAGCTTCAAACTGGAGTCTCCCAGGCCGGTTGGCCACCAACCATGGTGGCTCGTACTCGACCGGGCAGCATCATACCTGCGAAAGGTGTATGGACGCCGCGGCTTTGCAGCGCCGCGGGCATCACCATCCATTCCGCGTCCAGGTCCGCCAGACACAGGTCCGCCGGCGCATCCACGCCCAGATGGCCGCACGGGCCGAGCTGCGGGGCGACGGCGGCGAGCACCGCGGCCGGGCCGGACGTCACGCGCGCCAGGGCGTCGCCGATGGGGCGGCGGCTGTCGCGCGCCCATTTCAATGCCAGCGACAAGAGCAGTTCGAGCCCCGTCGCGCCCGGCGTGGACGCCGCGAATGGTTCTGCCTTGCCTCGGGCGTCAACCGGCGTGTGATCCGAGCACAGCGCGTCGATCACGCCGTCAGCCAGCGCCGACTGGATCGCGTCGCGGTCGCGCTGGCCCCGCAGCGGCGGCGTCAGATGGTGATTCGTGTCGAAGAAGCCGATGTCCACGTCGGTCAGCAGCAGGCTGTTCACCGACACGTCTGCCGTGACCGGCAAGCCTTCGCGGCGGGCCTTGCGCAGCAGGTCGATACCGGCGGCGCTCGACAGGCGCGCCAGGTGAATCCGCGCGCCCGTTGCGCGCTGCAATTCGAAGATCGTGTGCAGCGCCACGGCTTCCGCCTGGGCGGGCATCCCTTCCAGGCCCAGACGCTCCGCGTACGGACCGCCTGCCACCGACGTGCCGCGCGCCAGCCACGGATCCTGCGCTCGCAACCACAAGGTCTGGCCCAGTCCGCTTGCGTATCGCATCGCTCCCCACAGCACGCGCGTGTCGGCCATGATGGACTCGCCTTGCGAAAAGGCGATGCAGCCCGCGCGCGCCAGCAGCGCCATTTCCGTCAACGTTTCGCCCGCCAGACCCACGGTCATCGCGCCCAGCGGGTGGACGGCGCACTGCCCGGCCTGCGCGTGACGCATCAGCGCCTCGACCTTCGTGGGCTCATCCAGCGGGCTTTCCGCGTCGGGCGGCAGCACCAGGCGTGTCACGCCACCGGCCAGCGCCGCGCGCAACTCGGCGGGCGCGAATCCGGTGTGGCCTGCCTGCGCGACGCGCGCGGACAGGTCGATCAGGCCCGGCAGCACCGCCAGACCATTGGCATCGATGCGGCGATCGGCCTGGAATCCGTCCGGCGCCGCGCCGACCGCAATGATGCGGCCCGATGCGATGTAGAGATCGTGCTGACCGTCCACGCCATTTGCGGGATCGATCAATCGGCCATTGGCAATGTGCAGTCTCATGGCGCCGCTCCGGCCAGCACGCGCAACACCGCCGTGCGCAGCGGTTGTTCAAGCGCCGCGACACCCGCCTCGGTGGGCTCAAGGCCGGCGGCGATGTCGCCGTCAACCTCCACGCCGGGCACCAGCCCGCCGGCAGGCAACAGCAGCACGTCCGGCTTGGCGGCCGCCATCGTCGCGGCCGTCAGGCCATGCGTATGGGCGTACTCGCGCGCCGACGGAAGCTGCGCGCCGCTGAGGTCTTCGACATTCAAGGGAAACACGATCACCACGTCGGCGTCGCTCAGGCCTTCGAGGAGGGTGGCGCAGGCGCGCACGCCCAGTTGCGCAAGACCGTCGGGCAGCAGCGTGCGCGGCGCGGCGGCACGTACCTCGGGTACGCCCAGCGTCGTCAGAAGGTGGATGATCGAACGCGCCACGCGCGAATGGCGGATGTCGCCGACCAGCGTGACGACAAGGCTCGTGAGGTCGGGCTT
Organism: Achromobacter sp. SLBN-14; assembly: GCF_006715415.1. Taxonomy (NCBI): domain Bacteria; kingdom Pseudomonadati; phylum Pseudomonadota; class Betaproteobacteria; order Burkholderiales; family Alcaligenaceae; genus Achromobacter; species Achromobacter sp. SLBN-14. The sequence continues at coordinate 1,811,303 of NZ_VFNE01000001.1, forward strand.
GGCATCGCCGATGGCCTGCATCAGCGCCAGCGCCGGCACCGGATCGGCATGCCGGCCGTCGCCCGCGTTCAGGACGCGCAGGCCCGGCGCGGCATGGGCGGCTGCGCAATGCGCCGCGCCGCTTTGGGGATGACGCAGGACCAGCACGCCCGGCGCAAGGCCCGCCACGGTTTCGGCCAGCGCCTGCCCGGCTTGCGCGTCCAGCGGCACCGGCAGCATGGACAGGCTGGCCGCGGCCACGGCGTAGGCTTCGCGGTCGGCGGCATCCGTGTCGGGCAGGCAAAGAAATACCGGCATTCCCGGCGCGGCGGATGGCGGCGCATCGCCGGCGGCCGCGTGTCCGCGCGCCATCTCGAGCAGCCGCTCGACATGACGGCGGGGCAACCCTTCCGTGGTGAGCAGATGCGCGAGTTCGCCGCGGCGATCGAGTTGCGGATTGAGCATGGGCAAGACAAGCCGCGGCCGTCAGGCCGCGGGCAAGGCGTCAAGGTAGCGTTGCAGGATAACAGCCGCGGCCATTGCGTCGTCCGCGGCATGCGTGCCGAGCAGGCGCTGGGCCTCCATGCTGGAGCCGCGTTCGTCGACCAGTTCGACGGCGATGCCGAAGCGGCCGTGCAACTGGTTGGCAAAGCGCCGGCAGCGCGCCGTGGCAGGTTGTTCGCCACCCTCGGCGTCCAGCGCCAGTCCGACGACAACGCGGTGCGGCTGCCATTCCTGCAAAAGCGCCGCGATGCGGCCAAAGCGCGCGTCGCGGACCTCGCTGGAAATGATTTCAAGCGGACGCGCCTGGCGCGTCAGCGTATTGCCGATGGCAATGCCGATCTTCTTTTCGCCGAAATCGAAGGCAAGCAGGGTTTCTTCAGGCATGTCCAGCGTCGCCGGCCAGCATCACGGGATCGATGCCCAGCAGCTTGAGCGCGGCGGGATAGCGTTCCTCGGGCGGCACGTCGAAGATGATGTGCGCGTCCGCGCCCACGCTCAACCAGGCATTCTGGCCCATCTCGCTTTCCAGCTGGCCCGCGCCCCAACCGGCGTAGCCCAGCGTCACAAGCATGCGCGCGGGGCCGTTGCCGTCGGCCACGGCCTGCAGCACGTCGCGCGACGTGGTCAGCGCCATGTCGCCCAGCTTGATGCTGGAACTGTAGTCGCCGGCCGGCGCGTGCAGCACGAAGCCGCGATCGGTCTGGACCGGTCCGCCAAAAAAGACGAACGTGTCCTTGACCGGTCCGATCTCGAGCGTCAGGTCGATGCGCTCGAACAGCGTGCCCAGCGTCAGGTCGGTGGGGCGGTTGATGACCAGCCCCAGCGCGCCGCGGTCCGTGTGTTCGCACACGTAGATGACGGAACCCGCCAAGCTGCCCTCGACCATGCCCGGCATGGCGATCAGGAACTGGTTGGCGAAGTTGGCCGCCTGCGCCGCAGCGCTTTCGGTATGTTTTTCCGTCATGGCAACCCCTTCATGGGTAGTCTGTGAAAACCGTTCGGAGTGACTGCGCAGACGCAAACATCATGCCTGGCGGCCCTGCGGCGGTTACTAGGGATGGGGTATGCCCCATCTTACGAGCCTTGGCGGAATATGTGGGCGTGACGGCTTCAGATTTCCATCAGTTCGAAGTCTTCTTTGCGCGCGCCGCATTCGGGACAGACCCAGTTGGGCGGCACGTCTTCCCAGCGGGTGCCGGGAGCGATGCCTTCGTCGGGCAGGCCGGCCTCTTCGTCATAGACCCAGCCGCAAATCAAACACATCCAAGTACGCATAGTTCTCTCTTACATCAATTCCCCACCGGCATCCCCGCGGTGGGGCAAAGGTGAGGGGCTTCCATTAGAATGGGGACAATCTTACCGAAACCCAATAGGGGTTCCCCTGATTCATGCCAAATGAGCCGGGGCGCCCTCAATCAAGCGTTGTCACGTGGCCTCCGTAACTCCCCCTCTCGTTTTGGTCTTCGGCCCGTTCGATCCCTCCGGCTCGGACGGGTTGCCCGCGGACGCCGTCACCTGCGCCCGCCTGGGCTGTCATGGCCTGGCGGCCGTGACCGCGCTGACCGTGCAGGACACCGCCGGCATCGAAGAAATCCACCCCGTTTCGCCCGACCTGCTGGACGACCAGGCGCGTTGCCTGCTCGAAGACATGCCGGTGCAGGCCATCAAGGTGGGCGGACTATACACCGCGGAAACGGCCAGCGTGGCGGCGCAGGTTGCCGCCGACTATAGCCAGGTGCCGCTCGTTCTGCACCTGGGCCAGCGCGCGCAGGTGCCCGCAAGCGCCGCCGACGAGGACGAAGCCGACGACCTCCTGGCCGCGACGCTGGAACTGGTGCTGCCGCAGACGGACCTGCTGGTCATCGAACACCTGCGCCTTGCGCAGTGGCACGCCGACGGCGATATCGATATCGGGGACGCACCTACGCCCATGCACGCCCTGGTGGCAGCCGGCGCGGCCTGGGTCCTGGTGCTGGGCAGCCCCCAGCGTCCCGGTCACTTTGCCAACGTGCTGCTCGGCCCCGGCGGCCAGACGCACACCTGGCCCTGGCAGGCGCCGCCCGACCGCAACGGCGACGCCGGCGGCGTGGCGGCCACCGCCATCACCGCCATGCTGGCGCAGGGCCTGGAAATGCCCGAGGCCGTGCGCCAGGGTCTGGTCCACGCGGACGCGGCCGTGGCCGCCAGCTTCCTGCCGGGCATGGGCCGGCGCATTCCCAACCGGATCCTGCCCCAATGAAATCCTTGCGCTTCCCCACCGGCCTGTATGGCGTGACGCCTGAATGGGACGACACCGACCGCCTGCTGCAGGCCGTGCGCGATGCGGCCGCGGGCGGCATGCGCTCGCTGCAGTTGCGCCGCAAGAATGTGCCGGACGCAGTGCGCGCGACGCAGGCCCGCGCCCTGGCGCCGCTGTGCCGCGAACTGGGTGTGGTGTTCCTCATCAATGACGACTGGCGCCTTGCACTGGATGTCGGCGCCGACGGCGCCCACGTGGGCCGCGACGACGAAAGCCTGGCGCACATCCGCCGCGAGGCCGGCCCCGACCTGATCCTTGGCGGCTCCAGCTACGATGACCTGACGCGGGCACGTGAATTGCTCGACGCCGGCGCCGACTACATCGCCTTCGGCGCCATGTTCGCCTCCACGGTCAAACCCGACACGGTGCGCGCGCCGCTGTCCGTCCTGACCGAGGCCCGCCGCCTGGCCGATGAGCGCGATGCGCCCCGTCCCGCAGTGGTGGCCATCGGCGGCATCACCCCCGCCAACGCCCCGCTCGTGGCGCAGGCCGGCGCCGACGCCATCGCCGTCATCACGAGCCTGTTCGAGGCGCCCAGCATCCGGGCCGCGGCCGTGGCCTGCTCGGCGCCCTATTCCGCCAACTTCAACCGCAAGTCTTGATACCCATGTCCAGTAACGCTCAGCTTTTCGACCGCGCCTGCCGCAGCATCCCCGGCGGCGTCAACTCGCCGGTGCGCGCCTTCCGCTCCGTGGGCGGCACGCCGCGCTTCATCAAGCGTGCGCAGGGTCCGTACGTGTGGGACGCGGAAGACAAGCAGTACATCGATTACGTGGGCTCCTGGGGCCCGGCCATCCTGGGCCACTCGCACCCGGAAGTGGTGCGCGCGGTGCAGGAAGCGGCCGTCAACGGCCTGTCGTTCGGCGCGCCGACCGAAGCGGAAATCGAACTGGCCGAAGTGCTGATCTCGCGCCTGCCGTCGCTGGAACAGGTGCGCCTGGTCAGCTCGGGCACCGAAGCCACCATGACGGCCATCCGTCTGGCACGGGGCGCCACCGGCCGCGCCAAGATCGTCAAGTTCGAAGGCTGCTATCACGGCCATTCGGACAGCCTGCTGGTCAAGGCGGGATCGGGGCTGCTGACTTTCGGCAATCCCAGCTCGGCCGGCGTGCCGCCTGAGTTCGTCTCGCACACGCTGACCCTGGAATACAACAACCTGGATGCCGTGCGCGAAGCCTTCGCGCAGCACGGCGCCGACATCGCCTGCATCATCGTGGAGCCGGTCGCCGGAAACATGAACCTCATCAAGCCGGCGCCCGGCTTCCTGGAAGGTCTGCGCGAAGTCTGCTCGCAGCACGGCGCGCTGTTGATCTTCGACGAAGTCATGACGGGCTTTCGCGTCGGACCGCAAGGCGTGCAGGGCCTGACCGGCGTCAAGCCCGACATCACCACGCTGGCCAAGGTGATCGGCGGCGGCATGCCGGTGGGGGCCTTTGGCGGCAGCGCCGAAGTCATGAAGCACATCGCGCCGCTGGGCGGCGTCTACCAGGCCGGCACGCTGTCGGGCAACCCGGTGGCCGTGGCCGCGGGTCTGGCCACGCTGCGCCTGATCGGCGCCCCGGGCTTCTACGAGAACCTGTCGGCCCAGACCGCCAAGCTGGCGCAGGGCCTGCAAGAACGCGCCCGCAAGGCCGGCCTGCCGTTCTCTGCGGATTCGGTGGGCGGCATGTTCGGCATCTATTTCAGCGACAGCATCCCGGCCTCGTTCGCGCAGGTCTCCGCGTGCGACACGGCGGCATTCAACCGCTTCTTCCATGCCATGCTGGACCACGGCGTGCATTTTGCGCCGTCCGCCTTCGAAGCGGGCTTCGTGTCGGCCACCCACGACGACGCCGTGATCCAGGCCACGCTGGATATCGCGGAAAAGGTTTTCGCGGGGCTGTAAGCGTCTGCGGAGCGGGCCTGCCGCCCGCTCCCTTCAAGGCGCCTTGTACTGCTCGTACAGGGCCGTCACATTCTTCACATAAGCCTGGGTTTCCGCGTAGGGCGGCACGGCGTCGTACTTGCGCACGGCGCCCTCGCCCGCGTTGTACGCGGCCAGCGCCAGATCCAGGCGGCCCGGATACCGGTCGATCAGCCGGCGCAAATGGCGCGATCCGGCCTGCACGTTGGTCGCCGGATCCACCAGCGCGCGTTCCACGTCGTCCACCGACAGCAACGGCGCGGCCGTCGCCGGCATCAACTGCATCAGCCCCAGCGCGCCCTTGGGCGAGCGGGCATCGCTGCGAAACCCCGATTCGATGGCAATGACCGCAGTCAGCAACGCCTGGTCGACGCCGGAATCCAGCGCGGCGCGGGCGATCAGGTTGTCGTGCTTGGTCGTGGGTTTGACCGTGCTCCAGCGCAAGGGCGGTTCGGCCGCGGCCCGCGTCACCCGGCGCGCACCGTCGCCCACCTCGGGCTCACAGGTCAGGCACAGGGCTTCGACGCTGCCGCGCCCCGCCGTCCGCGCCTGCGCCCGCTTGTAGTATTTACCGGTGCCGGTGGGCACTTTCATCGTGCGCCACACCCCGAACGGGTCCTTGTAGCGGTAGGTGTCGGCGGCCTGGACCGGCGCTGCGGCCGCCAGCGCCAGAGCACCCGTCGCCAGCGCCGCCATCCCGCCGGCGCGCGCCAGGATGGCGCGCGTGGCCGAAAGAATGGAAGTGGGCGGTTGGGACATGGGACGGGGCTCCGGCGGCGTCCTGAGACGCGTTGGCGAGCCCTAATGCTGCTTGCACCATCCCGGTCCTGTCTTTCCTGCCGATGATCTACATCGCGGCAAGCCGCTGGTTTCCCAGGGAAAATCGGGGACATGACTAGGCCATGCGGACGATAAATTTTGCGTGTTACAGGCCGGTAAAGATCGTCCTTGCAATGAATATGACGTAATATTTCGTTCAATTACCAAATGATTGAACCGGCCGTTCGTGCCGGAACCGGAGAGAGGGTGAAATGGGCGCAGAAAACATGCTCCAGCTGGTGCTGGATGCCGACACCAACGTCCTGACGGCGGTCTACACGCCGCCACCCCGTCCGGAACCTTCCGAGGCCGCGCCCGCGCCTGCCGCGGCGCCCGCCCCTCAGGAGGGCGGCGAACAGCCCGACGACCAGGACACCAGCGTCGCCCTCGCCGATGAAGCCGACGCCCCGCTCATCAACACGGACCTGCCGACCTGGGACGCCCTGGTCGCCGCCGCTGCCGCGCAGGGTTGGGGCGCCGAGGCGCTCGACAACCACGCCATCCTCGCCTTCATCGACCTGTGCCGCACGGCCGCCGAACCCGTGCAGAGCCCCGTCGGCCAGGTGGTTGACGGCAGCTTCGACATCGAACTGAACGCAACCCGCATGGCGGCAACTCTGACGCTGCATCCGCCCAAGGGCGGCAAGCCCGTCACGCTGGAAGCGGTCCGCCAGGCGCTGGCCGACCAGGGCATCGTGCACGGCGTGCTGGACAGCGCGCTGGCCGAGGCCGTGGCGCTTGGGCGTGCCGAGACCATCCTGGCCGCGCAAGGCACGCCGCCCACGCGCGGCACCCCCACCCGCTTCGAGAGCCTGCTCGACCGCCTGAAGCCGCGCGCCGAAGACATCGACGAACTGGCCCAGGTGGATTACCGGGACCTGGGCAGCCTCTTGCTCGTGTCGCCGGGCACGCCGCTCATGCGCCGCATTCCGCCGCTGCCGGGCGTGGACGGCACCAACGTGCTCGGCGAGCCGGTGATGCCCGAAGAGCTGCACGACACGCCGTTCTCCAAGGAGTTGTCCGGCGTCGAAGTCGATCCCGAGAATCCCCTGCTGCTGCGCGCGGCCATCGCCGGCACGCCGACAATCATCACCCATGGCGTGCAGGTCAATCCGATGGTGGAGGTGGACGCCGTCAACCTGTCCACCGGCAACATCAACTTCGAAGGCTCCCTGCAAGTGCGCGGCGACATTGCCGCCACGATGGAAGTGCGCGTCACCGGCGACGTGGTCGTCAACGGCACCATCGAGGCCGCGCTGGTCGAGGCCGGCGGCAGCGTCACCGTCAAGGGCGGCATCATCGGCATGGCCGAAACCGTGCACGACGCCACGGCCGCGGCGCGCACCGCGCACATCGTCTGCGGCGGCACGCTGCGCGCCAAATTCATCGAGAACGCCGTCATCAGCGCGGGCCAGGACATCGACGTCGAACGCGAGATCCGTCAATGCAGCATTGCCGCCGGCGGCAGCGTGAACGTCGGCCCGCCCAACACGCAGCAAAGCGCCATCACGGGCGGCGAAACCCGCGCCCTGCTGGCGGTGCGCGCCGGCACCATCGGCTCGCCGGCAGGCATTCCGACGCTGGTGCAGGCAGGCCTGGATCCGCACGCGGACATCAAGCGCTCGGCGCTCACGCGCAAGCGCCTGAAGATGAACGAGGAAAAGGCCAAGCTGGAGCAGCTGCTGATGTTCCTGCAGGCCAATCCGCAACGGGCCTCTGGCGACGTGGTCGAGCGCGCGCGCAACACGCACACCAAGCTCATTGGCGATCTGGCCGGGTTGGAAACCGAAGAAGCCCAGCTGGCGCGCGACCTGCTGCCCCAACAGAACGCCACCATCGCCGCCACGCGCCGCTTCTGTAGCGGTACGAAGATCCAGCTGGGCAACAAGATGCAGGAGTTCCTGGAAGACCAGGTGGGCGGCAAGGCCGGCCTGGAAGAAGGCGAGATCGTTATTCGCTAGGCGCCGTCTTCCGGCATCAGTTCCTTGAACCATACGCGCGGCGAGATGCCGCGGTCGGGGCCCAGGACCGAGAAGCCGCCGTCCACCGGAATGTCGACGCCGGTCATCCAAGATGCCGCGTCCGAACACGCAAAGCACACCGCCGCGGCAATCTCTTCGCCGGAGCCCACCCGGCCCAGCGGGTGAAAATGCGCGCCAACCGCGTCCGCAGCCTGGCGGGATCCGCCTGACAACTGTTCCACCGACGGCGACCACGTCCAGGCCGGTGACACCGCCAGCACGCGCACGCCCGACGGCGCCAGTTCCACCGCGAAATTCTTGGTGATCTGCAGCAGCGCGGCCTTGGACGCCGGGTACAGCGCCCGCCCGGCCGCACCGAACTTTCCGCCCGTGCTGCCCAGGTTCACCACCACGCCGCCGCGCGGCAGATGCGCCGCCGCCATCTGCGTGAAGATGGCCGCCGACACCAGGTTCGTGTCCAGCGTGCGATGCCACTCTTCGCGGGTCGACGCCAGCCCGCGGTCCGCATATTGGCAGGCATTGTTGACCAGGAAATCGAGCCGGCCAAAGCGCGCCAGCGCGGCATCGATGCACGCCTGGATCTGCGCGTCCTGTCCGATGTCGGTTTCGCAGAACAGCGCGCGTTCGCCCAGCGCATGTGCCAGCGCCCGGCCCGCGTCGGCATTGCGGCCGACCAGCACGACGTTGGCGCCCGCCGCGGCAAAGCCGCGCGCAATGTCCGCGCCCAGCCCCTGCGTGCTGCCGGTGACGATGGCGGTCTTGCCCGCCAGGCCCGGGAAACTTGAAAAGTCCATGTGTGTTCCTTGTCAGTTGGGCGCGGCGGCCCAGCGCACCGCGTCGGCCACCGGCGCCGTCTGCGCGATCAGCCGCATGCTGGCCAGCGACGCCGCGTGCACCGCCGGGTCGGCCGATGCGCAGGCATCTTCGGCCACCATGACCGAAAAGCCGATATCGGCGGCATGGCGCACCGTGCCTTCCACCACCGAATGCGTCGCCACGCCGGCCACCACCAGCCGCCGCGCACCCAGCAGCCGCAGGGTTTCCTCCAGCGGCGTGCCATAGAACGCGCTGATGCGCGTGTGCTTGACCACGAATTCGCGCGTGCTGCCCGCCAGCGGCTGCAGCCCGTCATAGAACGCGCTGCCCCATTGCCCTTCCGGCACCGCCCCGATCCTGGCCACGTTGCGGAAGATATCGCAGTTGGGCAGCAGGTCCGCGTAGTCGGGCCGGAACGCGATGCGCACGTGCACGATGGGCAGCGCATGCGACCGCGCGCCTTCCAGCAAGGCGGCGGCGTTGTCCAGCAGGCGCTGGCGCGCCCCGCTGTCGGCATCCAGCCCGACGCGGATCTTGCCATCCGCATGCAGCACATCGTTCTGATAGTGCAGCGCCAGCACCGCCACGTCCGCGCTCATCACACGAACACCTCGAACGCATCATGCGCATCGTCGCAATTGACGAGGTCCACGCGCTTCATGCGGATGCGCCAGCCGTCGCCCTCGGCGGCCAGCTTGTGGGTGTAGCGGCCTGCCAGCTGCCGCGGCTGGCGCTTGCGCCATTCGGTCATCTGAAAGACCGAATGAACGACCAGGTTGCCGCCGGCATCCACGCCCTCGACCTGCACGCCGCCCACCAGCCGCACAGTGCGCGTGGGCGGCTGCTGGGACCAGTTGCGCGGATGTTCCAGGCGCCGGATGCGCACATCGCGCAGCATGCGGTCTTCCCAGAACAGCGAGATGTAGTCGTACGGGCTTTCCTGGCCCGGCTTGCGCGGCATCCAGTACATGCCGTCTTCGGTCCACAGCGCCTGCCAGTCGTCATAGCGCCGCTCGTCCAGCAGCCGCGCCTCGCGGTACAGGAACTGGGCGATGCGGTGGTAGGCATCGGCGGGCACGTCGGCGGGCGCAAGGTTCGCGGTGCCGACGTCGAAATCCAGATCTAGCAGCATGCGCCGTCTCCCTTGGCCGGGGCAGCGGCGCCATTAACTGCGCCGGCCTCCATGTAGGCTTTCCACGCGCGGAACTGGTTGCGCATGGGCAATTCGCTGGTGCCGTTCACGGACACCATGCCGTCGGCGTCGACGCGGTCGGTGCCGTGATAGCGGTGCATGCTGACCCAGTCGCCGCCCCGCGTCGCGTTGCCTTCCTGGCAGCGGTTGTAGAGCTCGATGTCGTCCGGCATGACGTTGGACGACGGCGAATTGATCACGTTGGCATACAGCATTGCGCGCTTGAACACGCCCTCCGGCGCACCCTTGCAGCGGAATGTCTGAATCTCGATCAGCGTGCGGTCCACGGCAACCGGCCGGATCACGCGGAACTGCTGGAACACCGTGTGAGGCGAGCCGCTGCCGTAGATCACCGTGTTGTGGCGGTTCATGCCCAGGATCTCGCGGGCGCGTTGTTCGCCATAGGCGGCGGTCAGCGACTCGAAGTGCGCGCGCGACACGGGATCGCGCTCGGCCGCGCCCGGATTGAAGATGCCCTCCATGTAGCCGTGGCCGTTGTCGTAGGCGCGCAGCTCCAGCTTTTCCCAGAATTCGTAGGGCTCGCCGTTGCCGTCCATGATGTGCAGTTCCAGCGGCATCTCGCCGATTTCCTTGGCCTCGTCGCGCGCCGCGGCATACGACGATTCATGCGTCACCCGCGCGTGCATCGTGTCGTGCAGGTTCTCGTAGAAGACCTTCCAGTTCGACCGCTGCATCACGCGGAAGACGCCGCCCGCCACTTCCACTTCGCCCACGGGCGAACGGTCGCACAGGTTGTCGATCGACGAGCGCACGCCCCCCAGGAAGTCCACCAGCGCCTGCCCCTCGGCCGCCTGGCTGGCGAACACGAAGCCGCGGTAGCTCTCCACCCGCGGCAGGCGCCGCATCGAGAACGACGGATCCGCCGGATCGTACGAGGTGCCTTCCAGGCCCTGCTTGAGCGGCACGCCCAGATGGCTGCCGTCCAGCTTGAACGTCCAGGCGTGATACGGACAGCGGAAGAACTTGCCCGCACAACCCTCGCCGTCGGCCACCACCTTCGCGCCCTTGTGCGGGCAACGGTTGTACAGCACATGCACGCGGCCGTCGGCGGCGCGCACCATCAGCACGTCCTGATCGCCCAGCCGCGTGGTGTGATAGTCGCCCGTCTTGGGCACCTGGCTTTCGTGGCCCACGTAAATCCAGGCGCGGCCGTAGATGCGCTGCATCTCCAGATCGAAGATGGCCGGATCCGTGTACAGGTCCCGATGCACGCTGTCGCCGCGCACCAGGTCCGCAAGTTGTTCGTCGGTATAAGGCATGTCGTCTCCCTACTTGTTCTCGCTGTCCTTCCAGCGCGCCATCAGCGTGTTGGAAGGCAGCGTCTCGTCCAGCAGCTTGGCCGCCGTCTCGCGCCCGGCCGTCGGCAGGCCCTTGGGGTCCAGAAGGCCCACCTGAACCAGCACGCTGGCCTGATCCCAATAGATGTGCTCGTGATAGAGCTTGTCGCCGCGGAACTTCACGATGGCCACCAGCGGGATCTCCACGTACTTACCCGTGGGTGCGACGCCCGGCAGCATCCAGTCGATCTCGGTCGTGTGGGTAAAGCAGAACAGCAGTTCATCCACGATCTGCGTGGCGCCCACCGTGCGCGACAGCGGCACCAGCCGCGTGTCCGGCGGGTTGCTGTTCACGAAATGATGCTGGTAGAAGCGCGACAGCTCCTTGTGGCCCACGCCGCCCGTCATCGTCGGAATGTGGTTCACGTAGGGTTCGGCCACCATCGTCGCCATCGTCGCGGCCACGTCGCGCGTGCCGAATTCATATTCGCAATGCTTGTCCCACAGATACGAATAATCGAATTCCGGCCCGATCGTGCGCTGCAGCGCCGCCATGCTGCGCTGGTGCGCCATCAACGCCGACGGCTTGTCGTAGTGGTCGCCGCCCGTGCGCGCAAAGGCATGATCCACGCCGGGGTACACGTACAGCTCCACACCCGGCTTGCCGCCCAGCGCCTCCAGGATGCGCGCGCGCGCCTCGGGCGGACAGAAGCCGTCCTGCTCGGCAATGTGCAGCACCAGACGGCCACGCAGATTGGCGGCCTCTTGCAGGCTGTCTTCGATGCCCACGCCGTAGTAACCCACCGCCACATCCGCGTCCGTGCGGCAGGCGGCAAGATAGGCCAGTTTGCCGCCCAGGCAATAGCCCAGCACGCCCGCCCCGCCCTCCTGCTCAGGCAAATCGCGCAGCGCCGCGAGCGTCGACGCGATGTCCTTGATGCCCTCATCCACGTCAAAGCCCTTGTACAGCTCGAAGGCACGCGGCATGTCGGCCGGGCCGTCCGTCAACTGGATGCCGGGCTGCTGACGCCAGAACAGATCCGGCACCAGCACCACATACCCTTCCTCGGCCAGCAGCTGCGCGCTGCGCCGCATGAAATCGTTGACCCCGAAAATCTCCTGGCACAACACCAGGCCCGGCCCGCGGCCCGAAGCCGGCACCGCCAGATAGGCGCCAAAGGACTTGCCATCGTGCGAGGCGATCGTCACCTCGCGCGTCGAAATGCGTTCTGTCATGCGTATCTCCTGTGTTGCGATGCGCGGCGGCCTACTTCATCTGGCAGGCGGCGGCAAAGGGATCCTGGTATTGGGTCAGCACCGTGCCCGACAGCTTGTTCGACAGCTTGCCGCTGGCGTCCGCCTCGACCACGCGCAGGTAATAGTTCTGCACCGGATACTGGTTGCGGTTGAACTTGAAATCGCCCCGCACCGACTTGAAGTCCGCGCGGCGCAGCGCCGGACGCAGCGACTCGGCATCCAGCTTGCCGCCCGTCTGGCGCACCGCGCTGTCCAGCAGCATTGCCGCGTCATAGCCCTGCGATGCATACAGCGACGGGCTGCGGTTGTATGTCTTCTTGAAATCCTCGACGAACTTGCGGTTGGCGGGGTTGTCCAGCTCTGCCGCCCACTGCGCCGTGTTGCGCAGGCCCTTGATCGGCGCGCCCACCGCCGCGATCGTGTCCTCGTCACCCGAAAAGCCCGGCGCCAGCAGCGCGATGTCCTTGGACAGGCCCGCCCCGTTGAACTGCTTGATGAAATTCACGCCCATGCCGCCCGGCAAAAAGAAGAACACCGCATCCGGCTTGCTGGCGCGCAGCTGCGTGATCTCCACGCCATAGTCCAGCTGACCAAGCTGCGTATAGATTTCCTCTGCCACGCCGCCCTTGTACAGGCGCTTGAATCCGTTCAGCGACTCGCGTCCGCCCGGATAGTCCGGCGCGATCAGCGCCACGCGCTTGTAGCCCTGGTCGGCCGCGTACTTGCCCATCGCCGCCGGGATGTCCTCGTTCTGCCAGGCCACCGCGAAGAAATTCGGATTACAGCCCGCGCCCGCGTAATTCTCAGGCCCAGTGTTCGTGCTCAGATAGATCGTGTCCGACTGCAGGATCGCCGGCATCACCGGCAGCAGCACATTCGAGAACACGATGCCCGTCATCACGTTCACCCGGTCGCGCTTGAGCAGCCGTTCCACCGCCTGACGCCCCGTATCCGCCTTCTGCTGGTCATCGGCCACCACCACTTCCGCCGTCAACCCGCCCAGCTTGCCGCCCGTATGCTGCAGCGCCAGATTGAAGCCGTCCCGGATCTCGTTGCCCAACGCCGCGCCCGGCCCCGACAGCGTGGTCAGCAGCCCCACCTTCACCTTGTCCGCTGCCGACGCCACACCCGTCGCGCCCGCCACCGCCCCCAGACAAACCAGCGCCGCCAGCGCGCGCCGGCTCCATCGATTTCGATTCATGTGCCACCCCGTATTCGCCGCCAGCCGCGCTGGCGGAAAGCTGACAGAACCCGTCTGCCGTCGGTACACGCATGCCGCCGATCCAAGTCGCCCAGCTTACGCGCCGCGGCGTCTGCAATCCAACAGGCGCCAACCATCCTGCACGGCGCCTCCCGGCAAGATTAGGGCCGCGTCCACCCCAGCTCTATCCGAATACCGCCACCCTTATCCGGGATTCACTTAATTCCCAATGCGGCCCGATTACATTACGCTGCCTCCAGATACGGGATCGGTCCCGTCCCGGAGGCTTCCATGCACGGCTGGTCCCGAATCGAGCTGGCGCCCTTGTTGCAACGGCGCGTCTTCAGCTCCACGCAACAGGATGAGACCCGCGCGCGCGTGTCCGAAGCCCTGAAGGACCACCGCCTCACCTGGAAAGGCGGACGCGTCGACGCGGAGCTGAACCGGGGCCGATTCGGCTCGCTGACCGTCTGTACGTTGCGCTACGGCGCCGAAGTCCACATCGAACCCGACCGCCTGCAGGACTTCATGCTAGTCCAGGTGCCGCTGCGCGGCCGCGCCCGCATCGAATGCGGCGACGAAGGCGTCAACGCCGACCCCGACTGCGCCGCCGTCATCGCCCCCAACCGCCGCCTGCGCCTGCACTGGGAGGCCGGCTGCGAACAACTGCTGCTCAAGATCCCAAGAGGCAAACTGGAAGCCATGGGCCAACGCGCCTTCGGCGACGCCGCCGCAGGCCCCCTGGACTTCAGTCCCGCCCTGCGCCTGGACACTCCCATCGGCGCCGCCTGGCGCAGCATGATGACCAGCCTCATCCACCTGCTTCCCACCCTGGACGACGGCGCCCGCCGCCCACCCGCCGCGTGGCTGGAGCACCTGGAAGACACCCTGGTCCTGCACCTGCTCTACAACCAGCCCAACACCTGGCAAACCCAAGCCGGCCAGCCCAACACCGTCCCGCGCCGCCTCAGCATCGCCGAGACCTACATGCGCGAACGCCTGGGCGCCCCCCTGACCCTGAACGACATCGCCCGCCACGCCGGCGCCAGCGCCACCGCGCTCACGCGCCTGTTCCAGGAACACCGGAACACCACGCCGATGAATGCGCTGCGCGCATTCCGGCTGGACGCGGCGAGGACACGGTTGAAGACCCAGCCGGACGCGAGCGTCACGGAGGTGGCGCTGAGCGTGGGGTTCGGGCATTTGGGCCGGTTTTCTGAGTATTACCGGGAGCGTTTTGGAGAACTCCCGAGAGAGACGCGGCGCGCAGCGGGATGATGGAACGCGGTGTCTGACACCCGAATCAGTCCTACGCCCAGGCACGGGTGTCAGACACCCGATTCAGTCTTACGTGGCAAAAACAACGCCCACCGCGAGCGCGCAGCGCACCTGTCAGCCGCAAGACACCGCGTAAGCCCCACCAGGCCGCCCGCGCGGCCGCAGTGGGGCGGGCAACGCAAGATGCTTTGAACCCGAGCAACCGCAGGCACGAACCTCAAGAACTCAATTCGCCCCAACGCGCGACAAGCTGAAACCGCCAGAGCCCGGCGTGGCGGCGGCCTGGGGTGCGCGGGGCGTGTAGATGCGCCCGAGGGAATCTGAAGGGAAGGCCGAAGGCCTGGACGAAGATGACGAAGGGGGAGTCCGGAGCGAAGGCTCCGGACCGCAATCGTAGCCCCGCGCGCCCCAGGCCGACGACGCGCCGGGCGTCTTAAGAACGGCACCGGGGCATCATGAAGGTGTCAGACACCCGGCCATGACCGCCGTGCGATGACGATTATCTCCTGCGGGTGTCAGACACCTTGTATCTTGGCCACTGTAGTGATTAGCTATCGCTACAAGCGGACCGATGAGCGTGTTCAGACACCTAGAGCCTGGACTTTGTGGTTCAGATTACGCCTCGGTTCCGCACCTCTGAGCCGGCTGGACACTGGACGGTAGCCTAGGGCATTGGACCCTGTATGTACAAGGCAAGTGGGCGCAGCGGGCTTCTTTGGTATTGGCAAGGGAGCTTAGGTTTATGTTTTTTCTCGGAATTGACGTTTCTAAGGCGAAGCTGGATTGCGCGCTGCTTGGCAGCGATGCCAACAAACGCAAGACCAAGGTCGTACCCAACTCGATAGCGGGCGTGCAGACGCTGCTGCAGTGGTGCGCCAAGCAGGGAGCCGAGCCGGCGCAGTTGCATGCCGTGCTCGAGCCCACAGGGCAATACCATGAGCAGGCTGCCACGGCCCTGCATGACGCTTCGGTCAGTGTCTCGTTGGTCAACCCTGCCCAGGTGCGCGACTTCGCTGGGGCGCTGGCGGTGCGCTCCAAAACCGATGGAATCGATAGCTACGTGCTGGCCCGCTACGGTCAGGCGCTCAAGCCTGGGCTGTGGCGCCCCGCACCGCTGCATGCCCGTCAACTACGGGCCTTGTTGGCTCGGCGCGACGCGCTGGCCAAGGATCTGCAGCGCGAACTCAATCGCCAGGAGAAGACGCAGTTCAGTGATCCACCCGTGCTGGTCGAGGGATCCATAGCCAAAACGATCGCGTTCCTGCGCGAAGAGATCAAACGCCTGGATCATGCGATCAATGACCACATCGACCGCCACCCGGACCTGAAGGAGGATCGGGAACTGCTGACCAGCATCCCCGGCATCGGGGATCGAGCGGGGAACTCGATCCTGTCGATCATGCATAACCGACACATCGAGTCAGCCGAGGGCTTGGCCTCCTACTTGGGGGTGGTACCGGTGCAACGCCAGTCCGGCACCAGTCTGAACAGCCGGCCGCGGCTATCTAAAACGGGTCCCAGCACGGTACGTGCCACCCTCTACATGGCCGCTATCGTCAGCAAGCGCTTCAACCCACACGTTGGTGCGCTTTATGCGCGACTCTTAGCAGCTGGAAAGAGCAAAATGGCCGCGCTAGGCGCGGCCATGAGAAAGCTGGTGCATCTGTGCTTCGGCGTGCTTAAAACTCGGACACCGTATCGGCCCGACTACGTCTGAACGCTTGACGGTCAAGACGGTATCTGACGATCTGAGGATCCTGAGAGCGCCAGTAAACCACTTCAGCAAAACCCGCCAACAAACCAAACAAAAGCGCGGCCAAAAGCACCAAAGGCCCGCCGCTCCAGCCCCCCGGTGCCGGCCGGGCAGCAAAAGCGGCGAACCTTCGGTACACCGTCAAGCCGAATAACGCGTTACTGCGCAGGCACCACCGCAGTCACTTCAATCTCGACCTTCGCGCGATCCTCCACCAGATCGGCAACCTCCACCGCCGTCATCGCCGGGAAATGCCGGCCGATCAACTCACGGTAGTGCTTGCCGATGCCCGGATAAGCCGCCACGTATTCATTCTTGTCCGTCACATACCACGTCATCCGCACGATATGTTCCGGCTTCGCCCCGCCCTCGGCCAGGATCTGCACGATGTTCAGCAGCGCCTGACGCACCTGGTCCGCGAAGTCATCGGACTCGAACTGCTGCTGCCCGTTCCAGCCCACCTGTCCGCCTACGAACACCAGCTTGCTGCCCACCTGCATCTCGGTCAGCACACCATTCGAATAGCCCCGGGGCGCCATCCAATCCGGCGGTTGCAGAATCTTCATAACGTCTCATCCTATTGATCAAATAAACAAACCACAGGGTGGCGCCCGCTTATGCCGCGGTTGCCAGATAATCCTGCATGCGTTCCCGCAGATCCGCGGGCAGCGGCATCGACTTCATCGTCCGCAGGTCCACCGTCACGATCGTCAGCGTTGCCGACAACCGCAACTGCCCGTCAGGCCCTTCAAAACGCACCAGCGCCTTGAATGACGCCCCGCCGATGCGTTGCACCGAAAGCGTCTGACGAAGCTTTTCGTGCCAGCGGCTTGGCGCGCTGAAATCGCACGTCACCGACGCCATCGGCGTGCCGATGTGCCGCTCCACGTGCAGCGCATGAAATGGCAGCCCCATTCCCTTGTCGAACCACTCCTCGACGAAATCATTGATCATCTCGAAATAGCGCGGATAGAACACGATGCCCGCCGGGTCGCAATGCCGGAAGCGGACTTCTACCTGACTCACGAAGGGTGCTGCCATGATGTTTCCTTGTTGCCGATTGCCTGCTTATGCCATCTTGCGCAGCGCAAAGCGCTGCAGCTTGCCGGTTTCCGTGCGCGGCAACGCGTCCACGAACTCGATCGCCCGCGGATACTTGTAGGGCGCAATGTTCGCCTTCACGAACGTCTGCATCGCCGTCACCAGTTCCGCGCTCGGCGCAAAGCCCGGCTTGAGCACCACGAACGCCTTCACCACCTGCCCGCGCTCGTCATCCATCGCGCCCACCACCCCGCACTCCGCCACCGCCTCATGGCGCAGCAGCGCGTCCTCGACTTCCGGGCCCGCGATGTTGTAGCCCGCCGACACGATCATGTCGTCGTTGCGCGCCTGATAGAACAGATAGCCGTCGTCGTCCTGCACGAACGTATCGCCCGGCAGATTCCAGCCGTTCTGCACAAAGCGGCGCTGGCGATCATCCGCCAGATAACGGCAGCCGGTCGGCCCCTTGATCGCCAGGCGGCCCACCGTGCCATTGGGCACCGGCTTCATCTCGTCGTCCACGATCTGCGCCACATAGCCCGGCACCACGCGGCCGATTGCGCCGCGGCGCACCGACTCCGGCGGGCTCGACACGAACACGTGGATCATCTCCGTGCCCCCGATCCCGTCGATCATCTCGATCCCCGTCGCATCCTTCCAGAGCTGGCGCGTCGCATCCGGCAGCGCCTCGCCCGCCGACACGCTCTTCTTCAGCGACGACAGATCGAATTTTCCCACCAGCGCCGCCATCTGCCGGTAGAAGGTCGGCGCCGTGAACACGATCGTCGCGCGGAATTCCTGGATCAGTTCCAGAAGGCTCTCCGGCGACAGCTTCTCGGCCAGCACCGTGCTGGCGCCTACCCGCAGCGGAAAGCACAGCAGCCCGCCCAGACCGAACGTGAACGCCAGCGGCGGCGTGCCGCAGAAAATGTCGTCCGGCCCCGGCTTGATCACATGCTTGGGGAACAAATCGCACATCGCCAGCACGTCGCGATGAAAATGCATGCAGCCCTTGGGCGCGCCCGTCGTGCCGCTGGTGAACGCAATCAGGCACACATCGTCCGCCGCCGTATCGCAAGCCTCGAACGTATCCGGCTTGCCGGCGGCCAGCGTATCCAGCGCATCGGCTGCCGCGTCATTGAAATACATGACCTGCGCCAGGCCCGGGCAATGGTTCTCGTGGTCCGGCTGCGCGCAGAACTGCGCCTCGTCCTTCAGGCGCACGTCGCACAGCACCGCCTGGATCTGCGCCTTCTCGATGATCTGCTTCAGTTCCTTCGAACGCAGCAGCGGCATCGTCGGCACCGTCACCAGGCCCGCCTTGATCGCGGCCAGCCACGACGCCGCCATCATCGGATTGTTCGGCCCGCGCAACAGCAGGCGGTTGCCCGGCACCAGCTTCATGTCCTCGGTCAGCACATGCGCGATGCGGTTGGTCAGCGCCGCCAGTTCGCGATAGGTCATCGACGCCTGCTTGCCGTCCTGGCGCCAGCGCAAGGCCACGCGGTCGCCGTGGCCGCGCCCGACCATGGCGTCCACCAATTCCACCGCGCAATTGAAACGCTTCGGATAGGCCACGTCGGGGCCGTCCAGCAGGAACTCAGGCCATTGTTCGCCCGGGGGCAGGTTGTCCCGGGCGAAGGTGTCGATGTGGGCGGATACTTCCATGAAAATTCCCCTTGGCTAGTGCGATGCGGTTTACGTTGCAAAAGGCAGGCGCTCGATGGCCCCTTTACGCCTTCAGCAGTTCACGGGCGATGATCAACTTTTGAACTTCCGTGGCGCCTTCGTAGATACGCAGCGCTCTGATTTCCCTGTAAAGCTTCTCCACCGGCATCCCCGACACCACGCCCGCGCCGCCGAACATCTGCAAGGCCCGGTCGATCACGGTCTGCGCCGACTCGGTGGCCGTCATCTTGGCCATCGCGGCTTCGCGCGTGGTGCGCAGCTTCTGCACGTCGCGCATCCACGCGGCGCGGTACGTCAGCAGCGCCGAGGCATCGATGGCGGTCGCCATGTCGCCCAGCGCGGCTTGCGTCAGTTGCAGGTCGGCCAGCGTCTGGCCGAACATGCGGCGCGTCTTGGCGCGCGCCAATCCTTCATCCAGCGCCCGGCGCGCAAAGCCCAGCGCCGCCGCCGCCACCGATGCGCGGAAGATATCCAGCGTCATCATGGCCAGCTTGAATCCCTGCCCCGCGTCGCCCAACCGGTGCGTGGCCGGCACGCGGCAGTTGTCGAACGTGATCGTCGCCAGCGGGTGCGGCGCAATCAGATCGATGCGCTCCGACACCTCGAACCCCGGCGTATCCGCATCCACCACGAACGCGCTGATGCCGCGCGCCCCCGGCGCTTCGCCCGTGCGCGCAAAGACGCAGTAGAAGTCCGCGATGCCGCCGTTGGAGATCCACGTCTTGGCGCCGTTCAGCACGTAATGGTCGCCGTCCAGCTTGGCCTCGCACGCCAGCGCCGCCACGTCCGAGCCCGCGTCGGGTTCGGACAGCGCGAAGGCCGCAATCGCCTCGCCGCGCGCCACGCGCGGCAAGTAATGCTGACGCAGCGCATCCGAGCCCATCAGCGAAATGGCACCGCTGCCCAGCCCCTGCATCGCAAACGCAAAGTCCGCCAGCCCTTCATGGCGGGCAAAGGTTTCGCGCAGGATGCACACGGCGCGCGAATCGACCTCGGGCAGCGCGCCGCCCCAGGCCCCGCCCGGACCGCCCGCCACCGCATACCGCAGCCACCCGGCCTGGCCCATGGCCTTGACCAGCTTCCGGCACGCCGCGTCCGCATCGTGATGGTCCACGTCGCCCAGCGATTGCTCGCACCAGGCGTCGACCTCATGCGCCAGCTTGCGATGCGCGTCGTCGAAAAAGGGCCAGTCCAGCCAGCTTGCGTCGCGCATCGTCAATTCCCCTCGAAGACAGGCTTTTGCTTGGCCACGAAGGCCTCGTAGGCGCGATGGAAATCGCGCGTCTGCATGCAGATGGCCTGCGCCTCGGCTTCGGCCTCGATGGCTTCGTCCACGCCCATGTTCCATTCCTGATGCAGCAGCTTCTTGGTCACGCCGTGCGCGAAGGTCGGACCCGCGGCCAGCTGCGCGGCCAGCGTCTGCGCCGCTTCCAGCAGCTTGCCGGACTCGTGCAGCGCATTGAAAAAGCCCCAGCTTGCGCCCTCGTCCGCCGTCATCGCGCGGCCCGTGTACAGCAGCTCGGAAGCGCGGCCTTGGCCGATCATGCGCGGCAGCAGCGTGCAGGCGCCCATGTCGGCGCCCGCCAGACCCACACGGGTGAAGAGGAACGCGGTGCGCGCCGCCGGCGTGCCCAACCGCATGTCCGAGGCCAGCGCCACCATCGCGCCCGCGCCGGCGCACACGCCGTCCACCGCCGCCACGATGGGCTGCGGGCACGCCCGCATCGCCTTGACCAGATCACCCGTCATGCGCGTGAAGTCCAGCAGTTCCGGCATGCTCATCTTCGTGAGCGGGCCGATGATCTCGTGCACGTCGCCGCCCGAGCAGAAATTGCCGCCCGCGCCCGTCACCACCACCACCTTGACGTCGGTGGCATACACCAGCGACCGGAAGAAATCGCGCAGTTCCGCGTACGAATCGAACGTCAGCGGGTTCTTGCGCTCGGGACGGTTCAGCGTGATGGTGCCGACCTTGCCGTCGTCCGACACCTGCCACAGAAACGTCTTCGCCTGGTAACCGGCGATGGGACGCTTGTGATGCTTCATGGTGTGTTCTTCGGGCTGGGTGCTCATGGTGTCTCCGTTCGTGAATGCTGGATGGTTGGGGCGCCGGACTCAGCCGGTCATCACTTCGCCGCCGTCGACGGCGATCGCCTGGCCGTTGATGGAGGCGGAAGCCGGCAACGCCAGCCACGCGACCGTCTCGGCCACTTCCTCGGGCTGCACCAGGCGGCCCTGCGGGTTGCGCTCGGCCAGCTTCAGGCGAGCGGCGTCCGGCGTCATGCCGGTCTTCTCAACGATGTTGGCCACCGCGCCCCGAACGATGTCGGTCTCGGTATAGCCGGGGCAGACCGCGTTGACCGTCACGCCCTTCTGCGCCGTTTCCAACGCCAGCGACCGGGTCAGGCCTATGACACCGTGCTTTGCGGCGCAGTAGGCACTTACATACCCGTAGCCGATCAGCCCGGCGGTGCTGGCCACGTTGATCACGCGGCCCCATTTTTCCTGCAGCATGCCGGGCAATGCAGCCTGGATGCAGTGAAAGGTGCCCGTCAAATTGACGGCCAGCATCTGGTTCCACAGCGCCGCATCCGTCCGGTCAAAACGCTGGCTGACCGCCTGCCCCGCGTTGTTCACCAGGATCAGCACCGGACCGAATTCGGCCTCGGCCTGCGCGAAGGCCGCGCGCACCGAAGCTTCGTCGGCGATGTCCGCACTGACGGCCTGCACCTGACCCAGCCGGGCCAGCTCGTCGGTCGCGGCATCCAGCGCGCCGCCGTCGCGGCCCAGCAGCGTGACGCGCGCGCCGCGCTGCAGCAGCGACCGGGCGGCGGCCAGGCCGATGCCGCGGGCGCCGCCCGTCACCAGGGCGTGACGCCCGGCGAGCGGTAGCGGTTGTGCATTCATTTGATATCCAGTTGCGCCATGGCGGCGGCGCGTTCGAAGTTGGTTTCCAGCTGGCGCTTGCCCGCGAAATACTGGCTCGGCCACGCCACATCAACATAGCCCACCCGAGCCGCTTCGCGCAGCGTCCAGGAGGCGTCAGCCAAATGGGGACGTGCCAGCGCGCACAGGTCCGCGCGGCCCGAGGCGATGATGCCGTTGGCGTGATCGGCCTCGAAGATGGCACCCACGGCAATCGTGGGGATGCCCGCTTCGTTGCGGACGCGGTCGGCAAACGGCGTCTGGAACATGCGGCCGTACACCGGCTTTTCTTCCTTGCTGACCTGACCGGACGAGCAATCGATCATGTCGGCGCCCGCCGCCTTGAAGTGACGCGCGATCTCGACCGCGTCGTCCGCGGTGATGCCGCCTTCCACCCAATCGCTGGCCGAGATCCGCACCGACATCGGCTTGTCTTCGGGCCACACGGCGCGCACCGCATGGAACACTTCCAGCGGGAAGCGCAGCCGGTTCTCCAGGCTGCCGCCGTACTCGTCGTCGCGCCGGTTGGTCAGCGGCGAAATGAAGCTGGACAACAGATAACCGTGCGCGCAGTGCAGTTCCAGCCAGTCGAACCCGGCCGCCGCCGCGCGGCGTGCGGCCGCCACGAAGTTGTCGCGCACCTGATCCATGTCCTCGCGCGTCATGGCGCGCGGCGTCTGCGACACGCCTTCGATGTACGGCAGCGCCGACGCCGAGACCAGCGGCCAGTTGCCTTCGGCCAGCGGATGATCGATCTTCTGCCAGCCCAGCTGCGTCGACCCCTTGCGGCCCGCGTGACCCAGCTGCATGCCGATACGCGCATCGCTGTTGCTGTGCACGAAATTCACGATGCGGGAAAACGCCTGCTGCTGCTCGTCGTTCCACAGCCCCGGGCACCCCGGCGTGATGCGGCCATCGGGCGACACGCAGGTCATTTCCACCATCACCAGCCCCGCCCCGCCCATGGCGCGCGCGCCCAGGTGAACCAGGTGGAAATCACCCGGCACGCCATCCGTGCACGAGTACATGGCCATCGGCGACACCAGGATGCGGTTCTTCAGCCGCACGCCACGCACCTGATACGGCGTCAGCATCGGAATGGCCGGACGACGGCCCTCGGGCGTGGCGGCCCCGGCGCGTTCGGCGATCCAGCGTTCAAAACCTTCCAGCCAGGCCGGGTCGCGCAGACGCAGGTTCTCGTGCGAGATGCGCTGCGAACGGGTCAACAGCGAATAGGCGAATTGCTCGGGTTCCAGCTCGGCGTAACGCTCGACGTTTTCAAACCATTCAGTGGAATTGCGCGCCGCGTTCTGGATCTTCAACACCTCGACGCTGCGCACTTCCTCGTAGTGATGCAGGCCCGCTTCCACGCTGCCTTCCGCGCCGCTCAGGCAGCGCGCCAGCTCAATCGCGTCTTCCAGCGCCAGCTTGGTGCCGGAGCCGATGGAAAAGTGCGCGGTATGCGCCGCATCGCCCATCAGCACGACCGGCACCCGGCGCGTGCCACGCGCGGTTTCCAGATCGTTCCAATGGACCCACGTATTGCAGATGACCCGCGGGAAGCGGATCCAGATCGCCGAGCCGCGCAGGTGCGAGGCGTTGCTGATGAGCTTGTTGCCATCCAGCCAGGGCGCGAACAGCTTCTCGCAGTACGCGATGCCCTCTTCCTGGCTCATCTGCTCGATGCCGGCGGCTTGCCAGGTTTCCTCGGGCGTTTCCACGATGAACGTGGACATCCCGTCCTCGTAGCGGTAAGCGTGCGCCTGAAACCAGCCGTGTTCGGTCTGCACGAAGGCAAAGGTGAACGCGTCGAACACCTTTTTCGTGCCCAGCCACACGAAGCGGCAGCGGCGCTGGTCGATATCGGGATGGAACGTGTCCGCGTAGCGGGTGCGGATCTGGCTGTTGATGCCGTCCGAGGCAATGACGAGGTCGGCATCGTACTCGCGGGCGATGGCCTGATCATCCTGAACGAAGTTCTCGAACACGAGCTTGACGCCAACATCCTCGCAACGCGCCTGCAGGATGTTCAGGAGCTTCTTGCGGCCAATGCCGATGAAGCCGTGACCGCTGGTGCGGATGCTGCGTCCCTTGAAATGGATGTCGATGTCATCCCAATGGTTGAACGCATCGCCAATGGTTTGCGCCGAGACCGGATCGGCCTCACGCAGGTTCTGCATGGTGGCGTCGGAGAACACCACGCCCCAGCCAAAAGTGTCATACGGACGGTTGCGTTCGATGACGGTGACTTCGTTGGCGGGATTCTGCAGTTTCATGAGCAGACCGAAATACAGGCCGGCGGGACCGCCGCCGATGCAGACTATCTTCATTGCCGTATACGCTCCAAGTACGCGACAGTCGCTCTTGGTGCCGGAGCGGAAGCCGCAGATATTTAGGTCTGGATAGTTTAGGCTTGAAATATATATCGGAAGTGGTGGGTGTGCAAATGAGGGAAAGTATTTAGGGATGCTGGATTGGGAGGGGAAATGGGGACGGCTGATGGAGGATGGGGAGTTGAGCTGGGTTTGACGTTGGCTCTGGTTTGGCGGTGGGTCGAAGCTCGTGGGGATGGCGTTCTGCTTCCGCCCCTCGGCGCGGTCGGCAGGGGCACGATCGCCCACGATTGCGGTCCGGAGCCTTCGCTCCGGACTGCCCCGTCGTCATCTTCGTCCGCCTTCGGCTCCCTTCAGATTCCCTCGGGCGCATCGACGGCGCTCGCGCCCCTGCCGCCCGCACCGAGGAGCTGCGCTGTGCATGTCTCGGGACGCTGCTAGAGCCGTGGTCAGGGAAGATTCTTGCGGGGCCCGCCGAATCGCGGCCGTGCGGGCGGCCACGATCGGCATACGCGGTGTGGGGCGTCGAGGCGGTGGTCGCTTGCGCGCTGGCGGGGATTGGGGTGCTAAGGCTCCAGCATCACTTGGGGGGAGGCGGTGATGGGCGGCGCGCGGCGACGGGCTGCTACAGCTTGACGGTCGGGTCGCGCGCCGCCCATCGGAGACTTGAGTTCAATTGATGATTAGTGACGGACCGCTTGGTGGTGTCTGACAGCCGGGGAGTGTCATAAATTTTGTGTTTGGGGCCTAACATGTTGCTCAAGGAGCATGTATGGCTACCAAGAAAAAAACGCCGCTGAGGGAACTGCCGGCGATTCCAGCAGAGTTGGTTGATCAATTCGTCAAAGGCCCTATGACCGCCGAGGCGGTGCAGGACCTGTCGATGGCGTTCAAGAAGGCGCTGATCGAACGGGCCCTGGGAGCGGAATTGGGCCACCACCTGGGCTATCCGGCGGGCGGCGAGCGCCCCGAGCAGGCCACCAATCAACGCAACGGCAAGAGTTCCAAGACAGTCCTGACCGATGACGGGCCGCTGCGGGTGGAGATCCCACGCGACCGCGATGGCAGCTTCGCTCCGATCCTGATCCCCAAGCACGAGCGCCGCTTTACCGGGTTCGACGACAAGATCATCGCCATGTACGCCCGCGGCATGACGGTGCGCGAGATCCAAGGGTTTCTGCTCGAGCAGTACGGCACGGAAGTCTCGCCGGAGTTCGTCAGCTCGGTGACCGACGCGGTGATGGACGAGGTCACGGCCTGGCAAACGCGGCCTCTGGAGACGATGTATCCGGTGGTGTTCTTCGACGCGCTGCGGGTCAAGATCCGCGAGGACGGCGTGGTGCGCAACAAGGCCGTGTACTTGGCGCTGGCGGTGTTGCCAGACGGCACGCGCGACATCCTGGGCCTGTGGATCGAGCAGACCGAAGGTGCCAAGTTCTGGATGAAGGTGTTCAACGAGCTCAAGACCCGCGGCACGCAGGACATCCTGATCGCTGTCACTGACGGTCTAAAGGGCATGGAGCAGGCGCTGAATGCGGTGTTCCCGGCCACGACGCTGCAGACTTGCATCGTGCACCTGATCCGCTCCAGCCTGGAATACGCCAGCTGGAAGGAGCGCCGCACGGTGGCTGCGGCGCTAAGGCCGATCTACACGGCAGCGACCGTGGAGGCAGCGCTGGCCGCGCTCGTGCAGTTCGAGCAAGGCCCTTGGGGCCAGCGCTACGCCCCGATCGCTGACGCATGGCGCCGGGCCTGGGACCGTGTGATCCCGTTCTTTACGTTCCCACCGGCGATCCGCAAGGTGATTTACACCACCAATGCGATCGAGAGCATTAATGCCCAACTGCGCCGCGCGGTGAAAACGCGAGGTCACTTCCCAAGCGACGAAGCGGCCACCAAGCTACTGTGGCTGGTCTTGCGCAACATCACCGGGGCCTGGGGCAGCGCCACGCACGACTGGAAGGCCGCTATGAACCAGTTCGCCGTGATTTATGCAGAACGCTTCACTGACCCGTATCGCTGAGATAGCATCCATAAGCCTGATCGAAACAACTATCAGGCTTCTAACGCCTCAAACACAAAAATACTGACACTCCCGACAGCCGAGTCTGTCTTACAAATTCGCCGGTGTCTGACACCTGCTCAGAACGAGCGCCTTCGCCAGGACGGGTGTCTGACACCCAAGAAGCACCCTTCAAGCCTGTAGCCTATCTATGTGGGTGTCAGACACCTTGTATCTTGGCCACTGTAGTGATTAGCTATCGCTACAAGCGGACCGATGAGCGTGTTCAGACACCTAGAGCCTGGACTTTGTGGTTCAGATTACGCCTCGGTTCCGCACCTCTGAGCCGGCTGGACACTGGACGGTAGCCTAGGGCATTGGACCCTGTATGTACAAGGCAAGTGGGCGCAGCGGGCTTCTTTGGTATTGGCAAGGGAGCTTAGGTTTATGTTTTTTCTCGGAATTGACGTTTCTAAGGCGAAGCTGGATTGCGCGCTGCTTGGCAGCGATGCCAACAAACGCAAGACCAAGGTCGTACCCAACTCGATAGCGGGCGTGCAGACGCTGCTGCAGTGGTGCGCCAAGCAGGGAGCCGAGCCGGCGCAGTTGCATGCCGTGCTCGAGCCCACAGGGCAATACCATGAGCAGGCTGCCACGGCCCTGCATGACGCTTCGGTCAGTGTCTCGTTGGTCAACCCTGCCCAGGTGCGCGACTTCGCTGGGGCGCTGGCGGTGCGCTCCAAAACCGATGGAATCGATAGCTACGTGCTGGCCCGCTACGGTCAGGCGCTCAAGCCTGGGCTGTGGCGCCCCGCACCGCTGCATGCCCGTCAACTACGGGCCTTGTTGGCTCGGCGCGACGCGCTGGCCAAGGATCTGCAGCGCGAACTCAATCGCCAGGAGAAGACGCAGTTCAGTGATCCACCCGTGCTGGTCGAGGGATCCATAGCCAAAACGATCGCGTTCCTGCGCGAAGAGATCAAACGCCTGGATCATGCGATCAATGACCACATCGACCGCCACCCGGACCTGAAGGAGGATCGGGAACTGCTGACCAGCATCCCCGGCATCGGGGATCGAGCGGGGAACTCGATCCTGTCGATCATGCATAACCGACCTATCGAGTCAGCCGAGGGCTTGGCCTCCTACCTGGGGGTGGTGCCGGTGCAACGCCAGTCCGGCACCAGTCTGAACAGCCGGCCGCGGCTATCTAAAACGGGTCCCAGCACGGTACGTGCCACCCTCTACATGGCCGCTATCGTCAGCAAGCGCTTCAACCCACACGTTGGTGCGCTTTACGCGCGGCTCTTAGCAGCTGGAAAGAGCAAAATGGCCGCGCTAGGCGCGGCCATGAGAAAGCTGGTGCATCTATGCTTCGGCGTGCTTAAAACTCGGACACCGTATCGGCCCGACTACGCCTGAACGCTTGACGGTCAAGACGGTATCTGGTGAGACGCGCGCACCTACGCGCAAAGCGTCATCATCCAATCGCAAGACGCCGCGTAAGTCTCCGGAGGCCGCCCGCGCGGCCGAACGGAGACGGGCAACGCAAGATGCTTCTGGCCCGGAAAAGACGGCAACAGAATGCCAAGCACACCGACCGCCCCAGCGACCATCAGATTTCAATTGCCAGAGTCCGGTGCGGTGGCGGCCCGGGGTGCGCGGGGCGTCGATAAGCCCGAGGGAATCTGAAGGGAGCCGAAGGCGGACGAAGATGACGACGGGGCAGTCCGGAGCGAAGGCTCCGGACCGCAATCGTGGCCCCGCGCGCCCCGGGCCGCCGCCGTGCCGGACGCATCAAGAACTCAACCCGACAACCAAAGCAATCCGCCCCAGGATCGCCACAGTGTCAGATGCCCTGAGGGCTCAATCCAGCAACCAAAGCAAACTGATCACCCCCGAGCCCGCAACCACTCCTCAAGATCCCCCGCAGGCAACGGCGGTGAAAACAGAAACCCCTGCCCCGCCGCACACCCCTGCTCGATCAGGAACCGCCGCTGCTCTTCGTTTTCAACGCCCTCTGCCACCACCGGCAGACTCAGGCTCTCCCCGATCCGGATCACCGCGCTGGTCAGCGCCCGCGCTGCGTCGTCGCTCTCCAATCCCTGAACGAAACTGCGGTCCAGCTTCAGTTCATCAACGATCAGCCGGCGCAAGTGGCCCAAGCTGGAATACCCCGTCCCGAAGTCGTCCATCGACAGCCGCACGCCCAGGCGATGCAGTTCGGCAATCGTGCGCAGCGTGCCTGCCGTCGCGTCCAGCACCACGCCCTCGGTGATCTCCAGCATCAGATCCGCCGGCGCCAGCCCGAATTCGGCCAGCGTCGCAGCAATCATGCGCGGCAGATTCAGGTTGTGGAAATTGGTTGCCGACAGGTTCACCGACACCGACGGCACGCGCAGGCCGTTGTGGCGCCAGATCGACAGTTGCGAGCAGGCTTCTCGGAGTGCCCAGTCGCCCAGGTCACCGATCAGCCCGCACTCCTCGGCCAGCGGCACAAAGCGTGCCGGAGAGATGTCGCCCAGCGTCGGGTGACGCCAGCGGGCCAGCGCCTCCACCCCGTACAGGCTGCCGTTCTTCAAGCCCACCTGCGGCTGGTAATGCAAGCGCAATGCCTTGGCTTCCAGCGCGTCTCGCAACGCCGCTTCCAGCGCCAGTCTTTCCTGCGCCTGGCGGTTCATCTCCGCGCTGAAGAATGAAATGCGGTTGCGGCCCGCCGTCTTGGCCTGGTACATCGCCATGTCCGCATGGCGCAGCAGCGTATCCATGTCGCGGCCGTTTTCCGGGAACACGCTGATGCCGATGCTCACCGACGGGTTCAGCGTGATGCCGCCCACCGAGAACGGCTGCGCCAGCGCCACCAGGATGTGTTCCGCGGCGGCGGTCAGGCGGCCGTGTTCGAACTCCGGCATCAGCATCACGAACTCGTCGCCCGACAGGCGGCCCACGATGTCCGTCGCGCGCGCCAGGCGGCGCAGGCGCTGCGCCACGTCGCGCAGCAGCGCGTCGCCGATCGGATGGCCCAGCGTATCGTTCACCTGCTTGAAGCGGTCCAGGTCCAGGAACAGCACCGCCACGCGCTTGCGTTCCGGTTCGGCGCGCGCGATCGCCTGTTCGGCCTGCGCCAGCAGCAGATTTCGGTTAGGCAGGCCCGTCAGCTCGTCGTAGAACGCCAGTTGGCGGATCCGGGCGCGGGCTTCCTCGCGTTCCAGCGCCAGCGCGCACAGGTACACGCACACGTCCACCAGACGATGATGGAAATCGTCCGGCAGGCGGCGTTCGCGGAAATAGAAGCCGAACGTGCCGATCACCCGGCCGTCGCTCGACTTGATCGGCGACGACCAGCAGGCCTTGTATTCCTCGGGCAGCGGCAGATGGCGGTAATCGTCCCACAGCGGGTCCGTGGCGATGTCCGGCACGATGACCGGCCGGCCCAGAAACGCCGCCGTGCCGCAGGCGCCCACCTGCGGACCGATCGGCACGCCTTCCAGCGCGTCCGAATAGCCCTGCGGCAGGCTGGGCGCGGCCAGCGGACGCAATAGACCCGCATCGTCCACCCGCACCACCGAGGCCGCCACTTCCGGCGCCAGGCGCTCGACCTCGCGGCAGACCATGTTCATGACCTCGACCACCGAGGCCTCGTTCACCATCGCCTGCAGCACCCGGCGCTGCAGCACCTCGTGCACCTTCGTCGGCGTGATGTCCGTCAGCACGTCCACGATGTTGACCAACGTCCCGCGCTCGTCGAACACCGAATTGGCCATGACCGACACCCACAACGGCTTGCCGCCCCGGTCGTAGACCAGCACGTCCTTGTGATAGCCCTCGCGGCAGGCGATGCGGCGATGCAGTTCCTCGCGCGTGCCGCCGTCGGCGCGGCCGCCGGACAGCAGTTCGCCCAGGTCCTGGTTGACCGCGTCGCCGCGCGAGAAGCCCAGCATGCGCTGAAAGCCGTCGTTCACATAGACGATGCGCCCATCACAGCCCGACACCGCCACCGCATTGCCGGTCTCGTTGATGCCCAGCATCAGGAGGCGGATTTCCTCCTGGCGCTCGGCGTCCGCGATCGACTTGCGCGAGATGACCGACACGCGGCCGACCTCGCCCGCTTCGTTCAGCTGCGGCAGATAGGTCGCTTCGATCCACAGCGAAGCGCCTGCCTTCGTGCGATAGCGGCAGGTGCCCGAAAAGTGCTGGCCGCGGCGCAGCCGGGCCCACACCTGCTCGCCGCTGCCGGTGCCCTTGCCTTCGTCCATGCTGTCGCACAGCACGTCGTGGCGCAGCGTCAGGGCCTCTTCGCGGGTGTAACCCACAGCGGCCAGGAAATTGGGATTGCCGTTCAACAAGGAGCCGCTGGCGTCAAAATCGAACAGCAGCAAAGCGCGGTCCATCGACGTCAGATAAGTGCCCACATGCCAAGCGGCGCCTTGGGGGTTCGTCTCCGAACCGCCAAGATGAGAATCAAGCATAAGGGGCTCCAACCCGGATAACAGCTGTTCCGGTTTCATTCAGCGCCTCGGAAAACCAAGGGCGACGCGATCGCGTCCGTCCTGCTTGGCCAGATACAACGCCTGATCCGCCCGGCTGAGCGTCTCTGAGAACGTTTCGCCCAACTGGTGATGCGCCATGCCGATACTGACCGTCAGCCGCAGGACTTCGTCCCCGGCCGGCATCGCCATCGCCCGCACGTCGCCCACCAGGCGGTCCATGACCACCTGCGCGGCTTCCGGCTGCGTCTGCGGCAGCAGCACGAGGAATTCTTCCCCGCCCCAGCGGCCGCAGAGATCGTATTCGCGCAGGCTTTCGCCCAGCACGGCGGCCAGTTCCACCAGGGCGCGGTCGCCGGTTTCGTGGCCAAAACGGTCGTTCACGGCCTTGAAGTGATCCACGTCCAGCATCGCCACGACGAAGCTGTCGCCCGTGCGCGCGGCGCGCTGGACTTCCTGCTTGATCGTCTCCATCAGCGCGCGGCGGTTCAAGAGGCCGGTCAGGGGATCGCGGCTGGACGTTTCCTCGAGCGCGCGGTTCAGGTCGCGCATCATGTTCTGGTAGTGATCCGAGATCCGCGCAATGCGGGTCAACCGGCGCAACTGCCGATCGAACTGGTCGCACAGGCCCAGTTCACGTTCGTGCGCCATGCTTTGGTAGGCGTCCGAAAGCTGGGTCACGCGCTGGATGCGCGTCATCTGTTCCTCGGTGTGCCGCCAAAGCGCTTCCAGCGCGTCGCGCAGCGGATGGCCGGCATGCGCCGGATCCGCCAGCAGTGCGGCGATGCGCTTATCCAGTTCGGCGGCGCCCGGCTTCATTGGCGGCCGACCACCGAGAACGGGAACGTGCAGTCTTCCTTGAACTCTTCGGCCAGTTCGCCCACGCGCTCGTTGCGCATGTCGTAGAACCAGGTCACGCCGACCTCGCGGCCCTTGCGGTGCGCGGCCTCGAGCACATCGAAGATGTCCATCACGGACTTGATGCTGCTGGTGTTCAGGTACAGCAGTTCCAGCTCAAGCTTGAGCGGCGCGTCGTGGTCCTGCAGGTACGTCTCGACCCATTCAATGACCGGGCCGAACAGTTCGAAGGAATTCTCGGGATAGGAGTCGCCGCGCATCGCCAGCACGCCGGCGGCAGCGTCGGCGGCGATGGCGGGCGTGGACTGGGTCCCGGGAATGTTCAGGTCTTTCATCAAATACTCCGAAAATAATCCTTTGAACGCGCGTTCTCAGACCACCACGCTCAGGCTGAAGAAGGCCTTGCCCGGCTGTGCGGCGGGGGTCAGGCTGGCTTCCAGCGGAGCGCCGGCGCGGCGCGCGATGTCGATGAGGCCCAGGCCTGCGCCCGACGCCACGCCCTGTGTGCGCGGCTTGTGCAGTTGTGCCTTGTATTCGGCCTTCAGGGCCGCCTTGTCCAGCGCGGCCAGTTCCTGGATGCGGGCGACCAGGCTGTGGCCGTCCTCTGCGTTGACCAGATTGCCCGCCGACACCACGTAGCGGCTTTCGTCGCGGCGGCCGATGACCACCGTGGCCGAGGCGTCCGCGTCGCCGTTCTGCGCGGCGTACTGGCGGATGTTCTGGATCATTTCGATGTAGACCGAGAACACATCCATCGCTTCGGCGGGGCGGACGTGCTCGGCGTTCAGGTAGTTCTTCAGCGCATTGCCGATTTCCTCGATCAGGCTGCGCGAGATCGGCCCGTTAAAGCACAGCAGCGTGCGGTTCTGGTCGAAGCGCGCGCCCAACGCGTATAGATCGGAGGCATTCATGAGGGTACCGCCTTGATAACGATTATTCGAAACGGAAAGACAGCAAGGTAATGTCGTCGCGCTGGGGCCGGCCACCTTGGTATTCGGCAAGCGCCTGGCTGAAAGCCGCCGCCTGTTCGGTTAACGGCCTGCGGGCGTGCGTCTTGAGCATTTCCGCGAACCGCGTGTTGCCAAAGCCGAAACCATGCTCGCCGCCCGCCTGGTCCAGGAACCCGTCGGTAGCCAGGTAGTACGTCCAGCCCGGCTCCATCTGCAGCACGATGTTCTCGTAAACCCCCATACGCTTGTCACCCAGTGCGCGCCGGGCGCCGGGCACTTCGCGCAGGGTTTCACCGTCGCTTGCGTACAGGCTGATCTTGGCGCCTGCGTACAGCAACCTGCCGGATTGCCGGTCAATATATACCAGCCCCGCATCGGTGTTGGTGGCCAGGGCACGCGGCAGTTGCGCGTCGGCCAGCATCGCCCGGATGGCGTTGTCGGTGCGCGTCAGAATGCCGGCGGGATCGCCCGGGCCGACCTCGGTGATCGCCAGATCGATGGCGGCGCGCGCCAGCATCGTCATCAGCGCGCCGGGCACGCCGTGGCCCGCGCAGTCCATGATGCCCAGCAGGCAGTTGGCGCCGTCCGAGCGGAACACGTAGAAATCGCCGCCGACCACGTCGCGCGGCTTCCACAGCACGAAATGGTGGGCGCCGAGCGACTGGGTCAGCTGGCGGTCCGGCAGGATCGCGCGCTGGATCAGGCTGGCGTAATCGATCGAGTCGCCGATCTTCTTGTGCGCCGCGGCCATGGCGCGGTTGGCGTTTTCCAGTTCCGAGGTGCGTTCACGCACCTTGGTTTCCAGTTCGGCCGTGTGCTTGCGCACCTTGTCGGCCATCACGCCGAAGGCCCGGCTCAGGTCGCCGATCTCGTCCTGGCCGCCCGGCGGCAGGCGCACGTCGTAGCTGCCGTCGGCGATTGCCCGGGCGGACTGCTGCAGGCGGCGCAAGGGGCGCAGCATCAGGCGTTCGATGGCATAGCCAAAGCACAGCAGCATCGCCGCAAACAGCACCACCAGGCCGATCGCGGCCGGCCACAGCCAGCCCGTGTCCAGCACCCGGGCGGCGCCCAGGTCGACCACGGTCAGCACGTGCCAGTGCAGCTCCGGCATGTACGCCACCGACACCAGCTGGCGCACGCCGTCCATCTTGACCCAGGCCGATTGCACCGACTGCGGGTCCGCCTGGGCCGCGTGCATGGCGGACAGCAGCTCGGCGCGGCCCGCGCCCTCGTCCAGCAGGCTGAAGACCATGCCTTCGCCGCTGGCCCCGCCCGCGCCCGAGTTGTAGGCGATCAGCGCGGGGTTCATGTGCGCCTGGATCGCGCCTTCCTCGTCCACGATGATGGGCGTGACGCCCGGCTGGCCGCTGTTCACGAATTCCTTCAGGAACCCGCCCACATCCAGCCCGGCGCCCGTCAGGCCCATGACCTTCTCGCCGTCGCGGATCTGCACGTTGATCCAGACCTTGGTCGTCTGCAGCTTCAGGTCGGGATTGACGTTGATGTTGTAGCGGGCGGAAGACTTGATCGTGGCGTAGAACCAGCCGTCGTCGGCCGCGCTGGGGCTGAGCGTGTAGCGCGGCGTCTCGGACAGCGGCTTGTCGTCGTTGAAGTAGTAATTGCCCGAGGCGGCGCTGGCGATGAAATAGGCGCCGCCCAGCAGGTCGCGGCGGTAGCCGTCGGCCTCGCGGAAGAACAGCTCGCGCGCGGCGGGATCGTTTTCATTGCGAAGCCAGCGGCGCGTGACCTCGCTGTCGGCCAGGCGCTGCGACAGCGCGAGTTCGCGCGACACCGGGGCCAGGATCCGTTGGCGGTTCAGCTGCGTGAAGTTGTCGGCAAAGGCGCGGCCGAAGTGCTCGCGCACGCCGTCCAGCACCTGCCAGCCGATCAGCGCCGCTGGCGCCAGGGCGACCAGACACGCCAACAGCAGCGCCATTAGTGATTTCCTGCGCAATCCCCATTTCGCCATGCGAAGTCTTCCTGACAGCCTGATGCGATGTCACGCGCGAAAACGGGGATGCAGGTCGGGTGCTTAGGCCGTACGAGGCGCCCTGCCATGCTGATGCCCCGCCTTTTGAGCCATGAGCCTGAACGCCGGCGCCCCATGCGGGCGAACCGGCGCGGCTAGTGTAGATGGCGGTGGGGTTTATTGATACAGGTGCAAACGTCTGGATGCGTTCGAGACACCCTAAGTTTCACGCGAGCAATATATATCTTGATTTATTGCGTTTTATATCAGCGCCTGTTACCACTCGTCGTCCCGATTTGCAGCTTTATTGCG
Source organism: Achromobacter sp. SLBN-14 (assembly GCF_006715415.1). NCBI lineage: Bacteria > Pseudomonadati > Pseudomonadota > Betaproteobacteria > Burkholderiales > Alcaligenaceae > Achromobacter > Achromobacter sp. SLBN-14. Next base: position 1,846,150 of record NZ_VFNE01000001.1, read on the forward strand.
ACAGGCCGGCTACACGCCGAGATAGCGTTCCCATAGGCCCCGGTCCGAATCCAGGGCTTGGGAATCGCCCGTCCAGACCACTTTGCCGCGTTCCAGGATGACATGCTGGTCGGCAAGGCTAAGTAACCTTTCGACATACTTGTCGATCACCAGAATGGTCTGCCCGGCTTGCCGCAGGCGCGCCAGGCAGTTCCAGATTTCTTCCCGGATCTTTGGCGCCAGCCCCTCGGTGGCTTCGTCCAGGATCAGGAGCCGCGGGTTCGTGACCAGTGCACGGCCGATGGCCAGCATCTGCTGCTCGCCGCCCGACAGCTGGTTGCCCATGTTGCGGGCGCGCTCGGCCAGCCGGGGAAACAGTTCGAACACGCGATCGGGCGTCCAGGGCTCGCCGATGTCCGGGTTGCGCCCGGCGACGAATGCCGTCAGATGCTCGCGCACTGTCAGGTTGGGAAAGCACTGGCGGCCTTCCGGGACAATTGCCACCCCGGCCCGCGCGATGCGGTCCGGACTCCAGCCGCTGATGTCCTGCCCCGCGAAATGGATCTTGCCCCCGCGCAGCGGCAGCTGCCCGAACAGGGTTCGCAGCAGCGTGGTCTTGCCCATGCCATTGCGGCCCAGCAGGGTGACGACCTGGCCCGCGCCGATTTCCAGGTCCACGCCGAACAGCACCTGACTGGCGCCGTAGCCGCTCTTTACCGATTCGATGGCCAGCATCACACGGTCTCCTCGTCGCCCAGGTAGGCCTGGCGCACTTCCGGGTTGGCGCGGATCTCGTCCGGCGTGCCCGAGGCGATGACCCGGCCGTAGACCAGCACGGACAGGCGGTCGGCAAGACGGAAGACCGCCTGCATGTCATGTTCAACCAGCAGCATCGCGGCGCGTCCCCGCATGGATTCGATCAGTTCGGTCAGCCGGACGGTCTCGTCCGGCCCCATGCCCGCCATGGGCTCGTCCAGCAGCAGCACCTTGGGCCGGGCGGCCAGGGCCAGCGCAAATTCCACCTTGCGCTGTTCGCCGTGCGGCAGCGTGCCCGCGGCGCGGCCTAGCAGGCTGGCGTCGATGGCGCACTCGCGCGCCAGTTCCCGCGCCTGCTCGTACAGCGCCGACTCCGCGGCGCGCGGCTTCCAGAAGCGGAAGCTGCTGCCGGCGTGGGCCTGCACGGCCAGTACCAGGTTATCCAGCACGCTGGACTGCTTGAAGATGTTGGTGATCTGGTAGGACCGCGACAGCCCCGCCGCCACGCGCTGGTGCGCGTTCATCGCGGTAACGTCGCGGCCGTCCACCTCCAGCGTGCCGGCATCGGCGGACAGCGTGCCCGACAGCAGGTGGATCAGCGTGGACTTGCCGGCGCCGTTGGGGCCGATCAGGGCGTGGATTTCGCCCGGCTCCAGCGACAGCGACACGTTGTCGGTGGCCACCAGGGCGCCAAAGCGGCGGACCAGTCCACGCGCCTGCAAGGCGTGCGTGCCGGTCGCGCGGGTCGTGGGATTCATCGGAGTGCTCATGAGCCCACCTTGCCGGATTGCGGGGCAGCGCGCCCGCTGAACAGCGGCCCGAACAGGCCGACCAGGCCGCGCGGCGCGCCAAACACCACGCAGAGCAGCAGCACGCCCAGGGGCAGGTGCCAGTATTCGGTCCACAGACGCAGCACTTCTTCCAGCGTCAGCATCACGATCGCGCCGGCCACGCCGCCGTAGCGCAGGCCGATGCCGCCCACCAGGACCATGATCAGCAGGTTGGCCGATTGGGTCCAGTGCATGAGGCTGGGCGAAATGAACAGGTTGTGGTTGGCGAGCAGCGCGCCCGCCAGCCCTGCGGCCGCGCCGCTCAGCGTGAAGGCCACGAGCTTGATGCGGTAGACGGGGTAACCCATCGATTCCATGCGCGATTCGTTCTCGCGGATGCCCTGTAGCGCCATGCCGAAGCGCGAGGCGACCACGCGGCCGAAGGCCCACATCAGCAGCGCGAACAGCACCAGCACCAGGTAGTAGAAGCTGACGTCGTGGGCGAGATCGAGGCCCGGCAAGGTGGAATAGCCCGGCAGGTTCAACCCGTCTTCACCGCCGTACTGGCGCAGCGAGATGAAGATATAGAACAGCATCTGCGCGAACGCGAGCGTGATCATGATGAAGTACACGCCGCGCGTGCGCAGCGAGATCGCGCCCGTGATGCAGGCCAGCACGCCCGCCAGCAGCATCGCCACCGGCCACGACACCAGCGCGGACGTGACGCCCGACATCGCCAGGATGCCCACCGCGTAGGCGCCCGCGCCGAAAAACGCGGCGTGGCCCAGCGCCACCATGCCGCCGTACCCCAGGATGAGGTTCAGGCTGGTCGCCGCCAACGCGTAGATCAGCACGCGCCGCACGAACGAAATGTAGAAGTCCAGGCCCAGCATGGGCGCCACCAGCGGGAAAACCGCCAGCGCCGCCAGAAGGACCACGGTCCAGATCTTGGTTTTCATGGTCAGCCCCGCGCCGGAAAGAGGCCAGAGGGCCGGAACACCAGCACTGCCGCCATCAATACATAAATGGCGATGGCCGCGAGCGTCGGGCCGACGCTGGAGGCCACGGCCGGAGAAAACACCTGGCGCAACAGCATCGGCAGAAACGCCCGGCCGGCGGTATCGACCATGCCGACCAGCAGCGCGCCCACGAAGGCGCCCCGGATCGAGCCGATGCCGCCGATGACGATGCACACCAGCACCAGGATCAGGATCTCTTCGCCCATGCCCACCTGCACCGAGGTGATCGGGCCCAGCAGCGCGCCGGCCACCGCGGCCAGCATGGCGCCCAGCACGAACACGCCCAGGAACAGCAGCGGCACGCGCACGCCCATCAGCGTGGCCATCTGGCGGTTGGAAGCGCCGGCCCGGACCAGCACGCCGGCGCGGGTCCGCGTCACGAACCAGTACAGCCCGGCAGCCGCCGCCACGCCGAAGACGATGATCATCAGGCGGTAGGCGGGGTACAGCAGGTCAGGCAAGAGGCGCACGGGACCGGACAGCATCGCGGGCATGTTCAGCATGACCGGCGCCGGGCCCCAGATCATCTTGACCAGGTCATTGGCGATGAGGATGACGGCGTAGGTGCCCAGCACCTGCGCAAGGTGATCGCGCAGCGCAAGGCGGCGGATGAGCGACAGTTCCAGCACGATGCCGACGATGCCCGTGGCGACCGCCGCCACGAGGACCGCGGCGGTGAACGAGCCGGTGCGTTGCATGGTTTCGGCGGCGACATAGGCGCCAGCCATGTAGAGCGAGCCGTGAGCCAGATTCATGATGTCCATGATCCCGAACACCAGGGTCAGCCCGGCCGCAATCAGAAACAACATCAACCCAAACTGCAGACCGTTCAGCAATTGCTCGACGATCAGCGTAAACGTCATGAAAACTTCCCCCTTGCCGCGCGCCGCCGAAGGCAAGCGCCGATCACCAAATCCATCTCAATCTGCATCAGCCGCGCATCACCCCCGCGCACGCCGCCGCCCCCAAGCGGGGTCGCGCGGATCCGGCTTTGCCGGTCCGCTGCGACGCCCCCTGGGGGGAAGCGCGCAGCGCCTCGGGGGGGGTCACATCTTGCAGTCGCCGACGTAGACGTCCTGGTACTTGTCGAACACCTTGCCCACCAGCTTGTTGGTGATGCGGCCGCTGCCGTCCTTGTCGACGACGCGCAGGTAGTACGCCTGGATCGGGTAGTGGTTCTTGCCGTAGGTGAAGCTGCCGCGCACCGAGGGGTAGTCGGCCTTTTCCAGCGCCTTCACGATGGCTTCCCGGTCGGTGGCCTTGCCGCCGGCCTGCTTGACGGCGGCGTCCATGGCCATGATGACGTCATACGCCTGGGCGGCGTAGACCGAGGGGTAGCGGCCGTTGTATTCCTTGCGGAAGGCGTCGACGAAGGCCTTGTTCTGCGGCACGTCCAGGTCATGCGCCCATTGCGCCGTGTTGTACATGCCCAGCATGGGGTCGCCCACCGCCTGGATCACGTCCTCGTCGGCCGAAAAGCCCGGGCCGATCAGCTTGACGTTCTGGGACAGGCCGGCCGAGACGAACTGCTTGACGAAGTTGATGCCCATGCCGCCCGGCAGGAAGATGTAGACGGCGTCCGGCTTGGCGGCGCGGATCTGCGCGATCTCAGCGGCGTAGTCGATCTGGCCGAGCTTGGTGTAGACCTCGTCGCCCGGGGCGGTCTTGTAGCCGCGCTTGAAGCCGGTCAGTGCATCCTTGCCGGCCGGGTAGTCCGGGGCCATGATGAACATCTTCTTGAAGCCGCGGTCCGCCGCGACCTTGCCGGCCGCCTCGTGGAACGCGTCGTTCTGGTACGACGTGCCGAACCAGTAGTTGTTGCACTGCGCGCCGGCGAACTGGCTGGGGCCGGGGTTGTTGGACAGGTAGGGGATCTTGGCGGCGAACAGCGCGGGGCCGACGGCCAGCGCCACGTTCGAGCCGATGGGACCCGTGAAGAAGTCGACTTTTTCGCGCTGGATGTAGCGCGTGACGAGCTGGCGGGCCTGGTCCGGATTGCCGCCCATGTCGGTTTGCAGGAATTCCGCGGGCTGTCCGCCCAACTTGCCGCCCAGTTGCTTGATGGCCAGATTGAAGCCGTCGCGGGCCTCGGCGCCCAGCGCCGAGAACGGGCCCGAGATGTCGTTGGCGATGCCGACCTTGACGGTGTCGGCGTAGGCCATGGCGGGGACCAGGGCGGCGGCAGCCAGGAAGGAAGTGATCAAACGCATGGTGGTGTGCTCCGTGCGCGAGCCCGCGCAGAGGGTGTTCTTTTTGAAGGTGCGATGCGAAAGACTTCTGTGCCCGGCCCGCCGGCGCGATGGTCGCCGCCGTCAGGCCGTGCCGGCAGGAGGTATGCCTGCCACGCCGCAATCCCCTCAAGCAGCACAGGGAAAACTGGCGTGGTTCATAGTTTAGGTTTAAAGTATTCGGCAAAACAAGTCTAGGGTTTTTACCACCTGCCGCCATGGACACCCTCTACCGCAACTACGATCGCGCTCAGCTGGACGTCCAGTACAACGCTCGCGCGACAGTACCCGACATCCAGCCGATACTCAAGAAATACGCCGAGGACAGCGCTACTGCCCGGCGCACGCTGGACTGCGCGCTGGACGTGCCTTTTGGCGACCATCCCGACGAATTGCTGGACATATTTCCAGCCGCCGGCGCCGCGCCCGGCAAACCCGGCGCGCCCGTCTTCGTGTTCATCCACGGCGGCTACTGGCGCCTGTTGTCCAAGAACGAGTCCAGCAACATGGCGCCCGCGTTCACCCGGGCGGGCGCGGTGGTCGTGGCCGTGAACTATTCGCTGGCCCCGGCCGTGACGCTGGACCGCATCGTCGACCAGAACCGGCGCGCGCTGGCCTGGATCCATCGCCATATCGCCCAGTACGGCGGCGACCCGGCACGCATTCACATTTGCGGCAGCTCGGCCGGCGGCCACCTGGTCGGCGCCCTGCTGGCCAGCGGCTGGCACGCCAGTTACGACGTGCCGCCCAGCGTAGTCCGGGGCGCTGCGCCGCTGTCGGGCCTGTTCGACCTGCGCCCGCTGGTGCACACGCACATCAACGAATGGATGCGCATGAGCGAGGCCGACGCCATCCGCAACAGCCCCGCGCTGCAACTGCCGCAGACGGGCTGCCCGCTGGTGGTCAGCTACGGCGAATCCGAAACCGACGAATTCAAGCGCCAGAGCAATGATTACCTGGCCGCCTGGCGCGAACGCGGGTTTCCCGGCAGGTATGTCCCGATGCCGGGCACCAATCACTTTGATATCGTCCTGACGCTCAACGATCCGAACAGCCCGCTGACCCAAGCCATCTTCGAACAGATGGGTCTGGCGCCCTCATCACCACCGCATTCCCGGTAATCTTCCGAGCCATGACCGACACTCCCGACCTGGAATCCCGCGCCGCGCCCGACGACCATCACGCGCTGCGCCTGTGGCTGCGCATGTTGACCTGCGCCAATCTCATCGAAGGAGAGATCCGCAGCCGCCTGCGCAACGAATTCGACACCACCCTGCCCCGCTTCGACCTGATGGCGCAATTGCAGCGCGCGCCCAAGGGCATGAAGATGGGCGAGCTCTCGCGTCACATGATGGTGACCAACGGCAATATCACGGGCATCACCGACCAGCTCGAAAAGGAAGGCCTGGTGGTGCGGACCAAGGTTGAATCGGACCGCCGCAGCTCGCTCATCAAGCTGACCCCGCAAGGCAAGAAAAGCTTCTCGCGCATGGCGCGGGCGCACGAAAACTGGGTCAAGTCGATGTTCGCCGACCTGCCCGAATCCAGCCGCAACGCCTTGTTCCAGGCGCTGGGCGAACTGAAGCTGCAGGTGGTGGCCACCCGCTCGGCGGCCAACCGCGATTAAGCGTTCTTGCGCGCCGGATCCGGGGGCCGGATTGGCGCATAATTGCCGCCATGATTCCGGTATCTCTTCCTGGCGGTAATTTCTACGTGTTGATGGCGGCCTCGCTGGCCTGCCTGTCCACGTTGCTGACCTGGCTCGCCGTCCTGGCCACCTCGCGCGGCGCCCGCGAATGGCTGGCCGTCCACCGGCGCGCCGGCACCGTGCTCATGACCTTGCTGGCGGTCGTCGGCGCCATCTTTCCGTACCAGCAATTCAGCCAGTGGTTCGTGGCCCAGCGCGATGCGCAGGCCGACGACGCGCGCAAGACCGTGCTGGCCCAGCCCACGCAGCTGGCCGGGGTGCAGATGCCCGCCGGCACCACCCTGCGGCTGGCCACGCCGGGCGACCTGGCCTCGTTTGACCGCGCCACCTTTCCCGAAGCCCATCCCGCCGAGATCCTGGGCGTCGCAGCGACCCAGCTGTTCCGCTACCCCGCGACCAGCAAGCAACCCGAAACGCTCTCCGCCGAAATCGCGCGCGACCAGGCGCTGGAGGGCTGGCTGTGCGCCCACGGCCACCGCATCGAATTCGTCGTGCAGGGCGGGCATCCGCAGTTCTCGAGTTGCCACCTGGCCATCGGCAACACGCTGGACCAGCAGCCCGTGCCCGCCGGCGCCTGGCTCAAGGTCGATCCCGCCCTGCGCGGCACGCCGCTGGACAAGAGCGGATCCGGCCCGCGCTGGCTGCTGCGCACCGAGGGCAGCGATTCCCTGACTGTGGCCAGGATTCCCTTGCTGAAGGTTGACCTGCAACTGGACGCGCAGCGCCGGATGCTGGGCTTCGAGGGTCTGGCGGCGCGCGACACCGTGCTGGGCGACATGACTTACCCGCCAGGCACGCGCGTGCTGGCCGCCAACCCGCGCCTGCAGGGCGCGCAGCCGGGGGACCTGCTGTTCTCGCCCTCGCGCGGGCGCTCGGCGCGCCGGGCCGGCGGCGAAGACGTCCCCGCGGGCAAGTCGGTGCTGCAGGCGCCCGACGGCACCGTGCGCAGCGTGCTGAGCAACCGCGAGGCGGGCGTGCTGGACGTGGCCGCCATGCGCATCGGTCCCTGACGCGGACGCCCCGCCCCTCGGCTTGCCGAGGGGGCCGGACACCGCCCCCGGATCCGGTGGGATAATACGAAGCTTTCCCGCACGCCGCCGTGCCTGGCGGCGGTTCCGTCCCGCTCACTCCAAGAGACGAAGTCATGGCCGTTAATCTGCAGATCCCCTCCGAGTCCGAAATTTTCCCTGTTGCCGGCGTAGGAATCGGCGTCACCGAGGCTGGCATCCGCAAGACCAACCGGCGCGACCTGACGGTGTTCCGCCTGGCCGAAGGCACCAGCGTGGCGGGCGTCTTCACCCGCAACCGCTTTTGCGCCGCCCCGGTGCAGGTCTGCCAGGCCCACCTGGCCGCCGGCGGCCCGATCAGCGCCCTGGTCATCAATACGGGCAACGCCAACGCGGGCACCGGCGAAGAAGGCCTGAAAAAAGCCAAGGACACCTGCGACGCGCTGGGCAAGCTGCTGGGCGTGCCCGCCTCGCAGATCCTGCCGTTCTCCACCGGCGTCATCCTGGAGCCCCTGCCCCTGGACCGCCTGGTCGCCGGGCTGCCCGCCGCCATCGCCGACCTGGCCGCCGACCACTGGTCCAGCGCCGCCCACGGCATCATGACCACGGACACCCTGCCCAAGATTTCGTCCGCCAAGGTGCAGATCGACGGCAAGACGGTCACCTTCACCGGCATCAGCAAGGGCGCCGGCATGATCCGTCCCAACATGGCCACCATGCTCAGCTTCCTGGCCACCGACGCCGGCATCGCCCAGCCGCTCCTGCGCAAGCTGGCCGTGGAAATCGCCGACGCCTCGTTCAACCGCATCACGGTCGACGGCGACACCTCCACCAATGACTCCTTCATCATCGCCGCCACCGGCAAGTCGGGCGTCAACGTCAATAGCGAGTCCGACGCCGCCTACGCCGCCGTGCGCGAGGCCCTGACCGCCGCCGCCCTTGATCTGGCCACCAAGATCGTGCGCGACGCCGAAGGCGCCACCAAGTTCATGACGATCCGCGTCGAAGAAGCCGGCACCACCGAGGAAGCCCTGAAGGTCGCCTATGCCGTGGCGCATTCGCCGCTGGTCAAGACCGCGTTCTTCGCGTCGGACCCCAACCTGGGCCGCATCCTGGCAGCCGTCGGCTACGCCGGCATCGACGACCTGGATGTCTCCAACATCCGCCTGTGGCTGGACGACGTGCTGGTTGCCAAGAACGGCGGCCGCAACCCCGACTATCAGGAAGCCGACGGCCAGCGCGTCATGAAGCAGGCCGAAATCTCGGTGCGCATCGCGCTGGGCCGCGGCAAGGTCAGCGACACCGTCTACACCTGCGACTTCTCGCACGAGTACGTGTCGATCAACGCCGACTACCGCTCCTGATCGACCATGACGGCAAACGAGTTCACCACCCTGATCCAGCGCGCCGAACGCGTGCTGGCGCAGCTGGAGGCCTTCCTGCCTCCAGCCCCGCCCGAGATCGACTGGTCGGCCCACGCGTTCCGCTGGCGCAAGCGCGGCGCGCGCGGCTGGCTGGACGCCGTGCGCCACGTGGCGCGCATCGACATGCAGGACCTGCAGCACATCGAGCGCCAGAAGGCCACCATCGACCGCAACACGCTGCAGTTCCTTGAAAAGAAGCCCGCCAACAACGTGCTCATGACCGGCGCGCGCGGCACCGGCAAGAGCTCGCTGGTCAAGGCCATGCTGGCCGCCTACGGCGACCGCGGCCTGCGGCTGATCGAAGTCGACAAGTCCGACCTCGGCGACCTGGCCGATATCGTCGAACTGGTGGCGGCGCGGCCCGAACGCTTCATCGTGTTCTGCGACGACCTGTCCTTCGAGGAAGGCGAAGCCGGCTACAAGGCGCTGAAATCGGTGCTGGACGGCTCGGTGTCGGCCTCGGGCGACAACGTCCTGATCTACGCCACGTCCAACCGGCGCCACCTGATGCCGGAATACATGAGCGAGAACCTGCAGGCCAAGCACCAGCCCGACGGCGAAATCCACCCCGGCGAAACCGTCGAGGAAAAGATTTCGCTGTCCGAGCGATTCGGGCTGTGGCTGTCGTTCTATCCGTTCAAGCAGGACGACTACCTGGACATCGTGTACCACTGGCTGCGCGAACTGGGCTGCCCCGAACAGCACATCGAACCGTCGCGCACCGAGGCCCTGCAATGGACCATCGAGCGCGGCTCGCGTTCGGGCCGCGTGGCCTATCAGTTCGCACGCGACTGGGCGGCCCGCCATGTCTGAAAAGATCGTCGACGTCGCCGCCGGCCTGATCCTGCGTCCGGACGGCAAGCTGCTTCTGGGCCAGCGCCCCGAGGGCAAGCCGTGGTCGGGGTGGTGGGAACTGCCCGGCGGCAAGCTCGAACCCGGCGAGACCGTGCTACAGGCGCTGGCGCGCGAACTGCAAGAAGAAATCGGCATCCGTGTCACGCAGTCGCGCCCGTGGGTCACCTATGTGCACGCCTATCCCCACACCACGGTCCGCCTGGCGTTCTGCCACGTCACCGGCTGGGAAGGCGAACCGCAAAGCCTTGAAAACCAGCGCCTGGAATGGGTGGATCCGGCCAACGCGGCCGCGGTGGGCGACCTGCTGCCCGCCACCTTGCCGCCGCTGCGCTGGCTGCAGCTGCCCACCACCTATGGCATCAGCGGCATCGGGTCGCGCGCGGGCATTGCGCCGTTCCTCGGCCGGCTGGACGCGGCGCTGGCGCGCGGCGTGAAGCTGGTGCAGTTCCGTGAACCGCAATGGCCCGACGGCGTGGGCGCCAGTTCGCTGCACGAGGTGCTGCAACAGGTGGTCAAGCGTTGCCGCGCCGCCGGTGCGCGCGTGCTGGTCAACAGCATCCATCCCGTTGCCTGGTGGAAGGAAGCCGACGGCGTGCACCTGCGCACGGCCGACGCGCTGCGTCTGACCGCCCGTCCGGAATTGCCGCGCAACGCGCTGGTCGGCGTGTCCGCGCATGACAACGCGCAGGTGGTCCACGCCCGCGAACTGGGCGCGGACTTTGCCGTGCTGGGTCCTGTGCTGGACACGCCCAGTCATCCCGGCGCGCAGACGCTGGGCTGGGAAGGCTTCGTGCAAGGCAACCGCGACGCGGGCATTCCGGTGTTTGCATTGGGCGGACAATCCACCCAGACGGTCTCGCAAGCCTTGCGGCACGGCGCGCACGGCATCGCCGGCATTCGCGGCATTCTGTGACCGCCTGAGTTGCTCGCGCCTCGCCCCGCCGCGCCGCGCGCGCAATCCAACGGCCCATGCCATTCGCATGGGCCGTTTTGCATTCCGCCCGGGCGGGAAAGCGCGCATAGACCAAACGTGCGCGCCGTTGCACGCTACATCCCGAGGCCCGGCCGCCACCCGCGGCCCGGCAGGCAATCGGCATTACATCGAGGAACGCATGTCTGAAATCGCATTTGCCACGATGAGCGATCTGGCGGACGGCCTGGCGAAGGGCCGCTACAGTTCGGTGGAAGTGACGCGCCACTTCCTGGACCGCATCGACCGGGCCAATCCGGCGTTGGGCGCATTCGTCAGCGTCGACAGCGCAGGCGCGCTACGGCTTGCCGAGGCCTCCGACGCACGCCGGCGAGCCGGCTATGGGATGCTCAGCGCCTTGGACGGCATTCCCGTGGCGATCAAGGACCTGTGCGACATCCAGGGGCAGATCACCACGGCGGGCTCCGAGGCCTGGCGCGAGCGGCGCAGCGGCGTCACCGCCACCGCGGTGGCGCGGCTGCTGAACGCGGGCATGGTGCTGCTGGGCAAGACGCACATGGTCGAATTCGCCTTTGGCGGCTGGGGCACCAATCCGGTGATGGGCACGCCCCGCAATCCGTGGGACCTGAATCGCGCACGGGTGCCCGGCGGCTCGTCCAGCGGGTCCGGCGTCGCCGTCGCGGCCGGGCTGGCGCCCGCGGCGCTGGGGTCGGACACGGGCGGCTCGGTCCGGATTCCAGCGGCGCTGAACGGCATCACCGGCCTGAAGACCACGCGCGGACTGATCAGCCTGCACGGCGCGGTGGCGCTATCGCCGACGCTGGACACCTTGGGCCCGCTGACGCGCGACGCCCGCGACGCAATGCTGCTGACCGCGCTGATGGCCGGATCCGACACCCATGACCCCCTGACGTTCGGCATACCCGCCTTCGAATACCGCGAGCCCTACTCCGGCCCGCAACCGCTGCGCGGCAAGCGGATCGCGCTGATGCCGGTTGCACAGCACCCCATTGCCGTGGAAGCCGATGCGCTGTCAGCCCTGGACGACGCGCGCCGCGTGTTGGCCGCGCTGGGCGCCGACGTGCAGGAAACGCCCCTGCCCTTCGATTTTCACGAGATGATGCAGCGCAACGGCCAGATCATCGCCGCGGAAGCCTATGCGCTGCACCGCGGCCACATCGAGGACACGGCGCAGCCCATCGGCCAGTACGTGCGCGCCCGCGTGCTGTCGGGCAAGGGGATCTCGGCGGCCGACTACATCGGCGCGTTGCAGGCGCATGCGCAGGCGCGCCGCGACTGGCTGGACTGGATGCAGGAGTTCGACGCGGTGCTGACGCCTTGCGTGCCGTTCGGCGCGCGGCAGCTGGCCGACGTCGATGAAACCGCCACGCCGCTTGCGTCGTTTACCCGCGCCGGCAACTACGTCAACGCCGCAGGACTGGCGCTGCCCGCGGGCTTTACCAGCGACGGCCTGCCGCTGGGCGTGCAGTTGCTGGGCAAGCCGAACGCGGAGGCCGTGCTGGGCCGGATTGGCATCGCGTTCCAGGCGGTCACCGACTGGCACCGCCAGCGCCCAGATCTAAAGGCGGTGGGTTTGTAGGGCAGGCTAGCGCGAGGGCGCCGGCGGCGTTTGTTGCGCCGGCGTTTGCGGCGTTTGCTGCGCCGGGGCTTGCGGCGCAGCGGTTTGCGACGCTGGCACCGATGCAGGCGCCACCGCCGGCGAAGTCGCGGCGTCCGCCCGCGCCGTTTCCATGGGCGGCAGACCTTCCCACCCGCCGCCCAACGCGACGATCAGGTTGACGCTGGCCACGAGCCGGTTGCCAAGCAGGCTCAGGGCGTTGCGCTCGCTGTTGAGCGCGGTGGCGTCGACCACGGCCACGCTCAGGTAGTCGACAAGGCCAGCCTTGTACTGGTTCTGGATGAGGCGCAGCGATTCCCGCGCGGATTCCAGCGCGCGCCGCTGCACGATCTGCTCTTGCTCCATCACCCGCAGCTGGATCAGGTAATCCTCGACCTCGCGCAGCCCGGTCAACGCCGCCTGCCGGTAGGCCGCGGCCTGCGAGTCATACGACGCGCGTGCCTGCTCGACCTGGGCCTCGCGCGCGCCGCCGTCGAAGATCGTCAGCGCCAGCGCCGGTCCCAGCGACCAGAAGCGCGCGGGCGCCGTCAGCAGCTCGGCAAACTCGCCATTGCGAAAACCGCCGTCGGCCGACAGGGTCAGGCTGGGAAACCACGCTGCCTGCGCCACGCCGATTTGCGCGTTGGCGGCGGCGGCGCGGCGTTCGGCGGCCGCCACGTCGGGCCGGCGTTCGAGCAGTTCGGACGGCAGGCCCACGGGAATCTGCGGCAGCCGCAGCGCGAAGACGGCGGGCGGCAGGCTGAATTGGGACGGCGCCAGGCCCATCAGGACGGCGATCGCGTGCTCGTACTGGCCGCGCTGCCAGTCCAGGTCGATGGACTGCGCGCGCGTGCTTTCCAGCTGCGTGCGCGCCACCGCCACGTCGGCTTGGCCGGCCACGCCGACCTCATAGCGGTTCTGCGTGAGCTGCAGGGATTTCTCATAGGCGGCCACGGTGGCGTCGAGCAGACGCTTCTGCTCGTCCAGCACGCGCAGTTGCAGATAGGTCTGCACCAACGCGGCCTGCGCGCTCAGCCGGGTCGCGCCCAGGTCGGCAAGGCTGGCGGCGGCGCTGGCTTCCGAGGACTCGACGCTGCGGCGCACGCGCCCCCAGACGTCCAGCTCCCAGCTGACGCTGCCGGTCAGCGAATACTGGTTGGATACGTTGCCGCCGGAACCGGTGGACGAACCGCTTTGCCCGCCGTTGCCGCTGCGGCTCATGCCCGCGCCCGCGCCCACGGTCGGATAAAAGCCCGAGCGCGCGCCGCGCACCAGGCCAAGCGCCTGCCGGTAGTTTGCCTCGGCCTGCGCAATGGTCTGGTTCGAGGTGTTCAGACGGTCCACCAGGCCGTTCAGCGTGGTGTCGTCGTAAACCGTCCACCACGCGCCGCGATCGGCTTCGTCGCGCGGTTGCGCGGGCTTCCAGCCGGGCACCTCGACCTGGCCTTCCTTGTAGGCGGCGCCCACGTCGAGCGCCGGACGCTGGTAGTCGGGCCCGACCGCGCACGCGCCCAGCAGCGCGCACAGCGCAAGCGTGACCGCGGCGCGGGGAAATGAGGCGAAAGCAGACGGCGTGGTACGGATCATGTGTGTTTGATGGAAGCGGAATCGCCGGCCCGCCCCGCGCGCCGGCGTGCGGCCCACAGGCGGAAGCGATCCAGATAAAGATAGACCACCGGGGTGGTGTACAGCGTGAGGATCTGGCTCAGCACCAGGCCGCCCACGATGGTAATGCCCAGCGGCTGGCGCATCTCGACGCCGGCGCCCGTGGCCAGCACCAGCGGCAGCGCGCCGAAGATGGCCGCCATCGTGGTCATCATGATGGGCCGGAAGCGCGTCAGGCAGGCCTGGAAGATGGCGTCGCGCGGCGTCATGCCGTGGTGGCGCTCGGCGTCCAGCGCAAAGTCCACCATCATGATGGCGTTCTTCTTGACGATGCCGATGAGCAGGAACACCCCGATCAACGCGATCAATGTGAAATCGTAGCGAACCAGCAGCAGCGCAAGCAGCGCGCCCAGACCCGCCGACGGCAGCGTGGACAGGATGGTGAGCGGGTGGACGAAGCTTTCGTACAGGATGCCCAGCACGATGTACATGGTGACCAGCGCGGCCAGGATCAGCCAGGGCTGTTGCGACAGCGTCTGCTGCAACGCGGCGGCGGTACCCTGAAAGCCCGCCTGGATCTGGTCGGACGGCAGGCCGATGCGGGCCACCGCGTTGTCGATCGCGGTGGTCGCCTGCCCCAGCGACACGCCGGGCGCAAGGCTGAACGAGATGGTGTCCGCCACGAACAGCCCCTGGTGACTCACGCTGAGCGGCGCATTGGCGTTTTCAAGCTTGGTGAACGCCGACAGCGGCACACGCGCGCCGTCCGCGGTGATGACTTCGACCTGGCGCAGCGACTCGATGTCTTGCGCGAACTTCGGGTCCACGCCCAGCACCACGTGATACTGGTTGAGCGGCCCGTACATGACCGACACCTGGCGCTGGCTGAACGAATTGTTCAGCACCGTGGAGATGGTGGCCATGCTGATGCCCAGCCGCGTCGCGGCTTCCCGGTCGATGACCAGGTTGATCTCGCGGCCCCGGTCCTCGACGTCGGCATCCACGTCGGTGATCTCCGGAATCTTGGCCATCGCCTGCTGCACCTTGGGCATCCACGTGCGAAGCAGCTGCAGGTCGCCAGACATCAGGGTGTAGTCGTACGAACCCTGGCTTTGGCGCCCGCCAATGCGGATGTCCTGCTGCGACACCAGGAACATGCGCGCCCCCGGCATGTTCTGCAGCTTGGCGCGCAGGCGGTTGATGACCACGTCGGCAGAGACCTTGCGCTCGTCCAGCGGCTTTAACTGGATCTGCATGAAGCTGCTGTTGCTGCCGCCGCGCCCGCCGGCGTATCCGGTCATGCTTTGGACTGCCGGATCGGCCAGCACCACCTTGCGCAGCGCCTCGAGCTTGGGCAGCGTGGCCTGGAACGACGTGCCCTGGTCCACCCGGAAAAAGCCCAGCAGCTGGCCCGTGTCCTGCTGCGGGAAAAACCCCTTGGGCACCACCGTATACAGATAGACGTTCAGGCCCACGGCGATCGCCAGCGTCAGCATCATCAGCCGGCCGTGCGCCAGCGCCCAGCCGAGCGACACGCGGTAGCCGTTCTGCATCGATTCGAAGGCGCGTTCGGACCAGCGGGCCAGCCAGCCCGGCGGCTTCTGTTCCTTGGGTTCGGGCCGCAGCAGGCGCGCGCACATCATGGGCGTGAGCGTCAGCGACACCACCAGCGACACCAGGATCGACGCCGACAAGGTGACCGCGAACTCGCGGAACAGGCGCCCGACCACGCCGCCCATCAGCAGGATGGGGATGAACACCGCCACCAGCGACAGGCTCATCGACAGCACCGTGAAGCCGACTTCGCGCGAGCCGCGCAACGCGGCGCGCATTGGCGACATGCCGCGTTCGACGTGACGCATGATGTTCTCGAGCACCACGATCGCGTCGTCCACGACAAAGCCGGTCGCGACGATCAACGCCATCAGTGAGATGGTGTTCAGCGTGTAGCCGCACAGGTACATGATGCAGAACGTGCCGATCAGCGACACCGGCACCGCCACGCTGGGAATGATCGCAGCCCGCCAGCGCCGCAGGAACAGCAGCACCACCAGCACCACCAGGCCCACGGCGATGATGAGCGTCAGCTCGGCCTCGTGCAGCGACGCCCGGATGCTGGGCGTGCGGTCCTGCGCAACCCTCATGTTGACGTCGGCGGGCATCAGCGCCTGCAACACGGGAAGCTGGGCGCGCACGGCGTCCACGGCTTCGATGATGTTGGCGTCGGCCTGCCGCCGCACGATCATCAGGATGGCGTTGCGATCGTTGTAGAAGCCGGTCTGGTAAAGGTCTTCGACCGAATCCTCGACGCGGGCCACATCGGACACGCGCACCGGCCGGCCATCGCGCCAGGCCACGATCAGCGGCCGGTATTCTTCGGCGCGGCTGAGCTGGTCGCTGACCATGATCTGCCAGTGGTAGCGGTTGTTTTCCAGCACGCCCTTGGGCCGGTTGGCGTTGGCGTTGGCCAGCGTGGCGCGCAATTCGTCCAGCGACACGCCCTGATTGGCCAGCGCCCCGGGCAGCACGGTCACGCGCACGGCCGGCAGCGAGCTGCCGCCCACCGTGACCTCGCCCACCCCGTCCACCTGCGACAGCTTCTGCGCCACGATGGTGGACGCCAGATCGTAGAGCTGGCCCTGGCTGAGCGTGTCGGAAGTCAGCGCCAGCGTCAGGATGGGCGCGTCCGACGGATTGGACTTGTGATACGTGGGATTGCTGCGCAGGCCCGTGGGCAGCAGCGAGCGCGCCGCGTTGATGGCGGCCTGCACGTCGCGCGCGGCGCCGTTGATGTCGCGCGACAGGTCGAACTGCAACGTGATGCGGGTAGAGCCCTGCGAGCTGCGCGAGGTCATTTCGGTGACCCCCGCGATGCTGCCCAGCGACCGCTCCAGCGGCGTGGCGACGCTGGAGGCCATGGTCTCGGGACTGGCCCCCGGCAGGCTGGCCGACACCGAAATGGTCGGAATGTCCACCTGCGGCAAGGGCGCGACCGGCAAGAGGAAGAACGCAAGCATGCCGGCCAGCACGACCGCCAGGCTCAGCAGCGTGGTCGCCACCGGCCGGACGATGAAGGGCGCCGACAGGATCATCGGGCCGCTCCGGCCGATTGCGCGCCCGCTCCGCGCCAGCGGCGCGACATGCGGTCGAACATCAGATAGATGACGGGCGTGGTGAACAGCGTCAGCACCTGCGACAGCAGCAGGCCGCCGACCATGACCAGACCGAGCGGCTGGCGCAGTTCAGCGCCCGTGCCCGTCGACAGCATCAGCGGCAAGGCGCCGAACAGCGCCGCCAGCGTGGTCATCAGGATGGGCCGAAAGCGCAGCAGCGCGGCCTCGTGGATGGCCTCGCGCGGCGACAGTCCGCGCTTGCGTTCGGCATCCAGCGCAAAGTCGATCATCATGATGGCGTTCTTCTTGACGATGCCGATCAGCAGGATGATCCCGATGATGCCGATCATGTCCAGCTCGGTGCCGCTGATGAGCAGCGCCAGCAGCGCCCCCACGCCCGCCGACGGCAGCGTGGACAGGATGGTGATGGGATGGATGTAGCTTTCGTACAGGACGCCAAGCACGATGTACATCGTGACCACGGCCGCCAGGATCAGCCACAGCGTGCTGGACAGCGAATTCTGGAACGCCAGCGCCGCGCCCTGGAAGCGGGTCTCGACGCCGGCCGGCATGCCGATCTCGGCTTCGGCCGCCTTGATGTTCTCGACCGCGTCGGACAGCGAGGCGCCGGGGGCCAGATTGAACGACACCGTCACCATCGGGAACTGGTCGAGCCGGTTGACGGCCAGCACGGTCCTGCCTTCGCTGATGTGCGCGACCGACGACAGGGGCACCTGCGCGCCCGAGGACGTGGGCACGTGAATCTGCCCGAGCGCGCTGGGCGACATCTGGAACTGCGGCAGCACTTCGAGCACCACGCGGTACTGGTTGGACTGCGTGAAGATCGTGGAGATCAGCCGCTGGCCAAAGGCGTTGTACAGCGCCTCGTCGATGATGGCGGCGGTGATGCCCAGGCGCGAGGCGGCGTCGCGGTCGATTTCCACCCAGGTCTGCAAGCCGTCGTCCTGCAGGTCGTCGGCCACATCCATCAGGCCGGGCACGGCGCGCAGGCGGTCGACCAGCTTGGGCGTCCATTCGCTCAGCACCTTCAGGTCGGGATTGGACAGCGTCATCTGATACTGCGTGCGGCTGACGCGGTCTTCGATGGTCAGGTCCTGCACCGGCTGCATGTAGACGGTCAGGCCGTCCTGCTTGTTCAGGTTTTCCTGCAGGCGCGCCATCACCGTGCGCAGATCGCCGGTGCGCTCGGCCTGGGGTTTGAGCGAAATCTGCATGCGGCCGGCGCTGAGCGTGGCGTTGCTGCCATCCACGCCGATGAAGGACGACACGGCGGCCACGTCGGGATCCTGCAGCACCAGGCGGGCGGCGGCCTGCTGGCGCTCGGACATGGCGGCAAACGAAATGGACTGAGGCGCCTGCGTGATGGCCTGGATGAGGCCGGTGTCCTGCTGCGGAAAGAACCCCTTGGGCACCACCATGTACAGCAGCACGGTCAGCGCAAAAGTGGCCACCGCCACCACCAGCGTCAGCGTCTGGTGGCGCAGCACCACCTGCAGCATGCGGTCGTACGCGGCGATGACGCGGTCGATGAATGCGCCCGTGGCCCGATGAAAGCGCCCATGCTTCGTTTCGGATTCCGAGCGCAAGAGGCGCGCGCACATCATGGGCGTGAGCGTCAGCGACACCAACAGCGAAATCAGGATGGCCACCGCCAGCGTGATCGCGAATTCCCGGAACAGCCGGCCCACGACTTCGGTCATGAAGAGCAGCGGGATCAGCACGGCGATCAGCGACAGGGTCAGCGAGATCAGCGTGAAGCCGATCTGCGACGCGCCTTTAAGCGCGGCCTGCATCGGCTTTTCGCCTTCCTCGATGTGGCGGGCGATGTTCTCGATCATCACGATCGCGTCGTCCACCACGAAGCCCGTGGCGATGGTCAGCGCCATCAGCGTCAGGTTGTTGATGGAGAACCCGGACAGATACATGATGCCGAACGTGCCCACCAGCGACAGCGGCACGACGACGCTGGGAATCAGCGTAGCCGTCAGGCTGCGCAGGAACACGAACGTGACCATGACCACCAGCCCCACGGCCAGCAGCATTTCAAACTGCACGTCGGCGACCGAGTCGCGGATGGTCTGCGTGCGGTCCGACACCACCGTCACGTCCAGCGTGGCGGGCAGCGCGGCGCGCAGTTGCGGCATCAGTGCCTGGATCCGGTCGACCACGTCGATCACGTTGGCGCCGGGCTGGCGCTGGATGTTCAGCAGGATGGCGGGCTTGTCGCCGGCCCATGCGGCCTGGCGCGTGTCCTCGGCCCCTTCGACCGCGCGCGCCACGTCGGCCAGCCGCAGCGGCGCGCCGTTCTTGTACGCGATGATCAGGCTGTTGTAGTCGGTGGGCGACTTGAGCTGGTCGTTGGCGTTGATGGTGGTGGAGCGCTGCGGGCCGTCCAGGTTGCCCTTGGGCTGATTGACGTTGGCGCCGACGATCGCGGTGCGCAGGTCGGTCAGCGACAGGCCGTTGGCCGCCAGCGCCTGCGGGTTCACCTGGACCCGCACCGCGGGCCGCTGCCCGCCCGCCACGCTGGCCAGACCCACGCCGGGGATCTGCGACAGCTTCTGCGCCACGCGCGTATCGACCAGGTCGCGCACCTGCGGCAGCGGCATGGTGGGAGACGTGATCGCCAGCGTCAGCACGGCCGCGTCCGCGGGATTGACCTTGTTGTAGGTGGGCGGCACCGGCAGGTCGGACGGCAGCAGGTTCGAGGCAGCATTGATGGCCGCCTGCACCTGCTGCTCGGCCACGTCCAGCGGCAGCGTCAGATTGAATTGCAGCGTGATGACCGAGGCGCCGCCCGAACTGGTGGACGACATCTGGTTCAGGCCGGGCATCTGGCCGAACTGCCGCTCCAGTGGCGAGGTGACCAGCGAGGTCATGACGTCGGGGCTGGCCCCGGGGTACAGCGTCACGACCTGGATCGTGGGGTAGTCGACCTCGGGCAGCGCCGAGACGGGCAGGAAGCGGTAGGCGATGAGGCCCGCGATCAGGATGGCCACCATCGACAGGGTGGTGGCCACGGGGCGCAGGATGAATAGGCGCGACGGGCTCACGGCGTTCTCTGCTTACTTGGCCGCGGGCGTGGTGCCGGCCGGCGCGCCCGCGCCGAGCGACTTGTCGCGAGCCGCGGGAATGACTTCGGCGCCACCCACGATTTCCACCTTGGCGCCGGCGCGCAGGCGGTCGGTGCCTTCGGTGACGACCCGATCCCCGGGCTTGAGACCTTCGTTGACGGCGACCATGCCGGCGTTGATGGCGCCCAGCTTCACCGGGCGAACCGCGATCGTGTTGTCGTCCTGCACCAGGAAGACAAACGCGCCGGCCGAGCCCTGCTGGACCGCGGCCGTCGGAATGGCCGTCACGTCCTTGCGGGTCAGCACGTGCAGCCGCACGTTGACGAACTGGTTGGGGAAAAGCGCATCGTCGGTGTTGTCGAAGCGGGCCTTGAGCTTGAGCGTGCCGGTCGCCACGTCGATCTGGTTGTCCAGCGTCTCGAGCGTGCCCGAGGCGATGCGGCGGGTGTCGGCGCGGTCATAGGCGTCGACGGTCAGCGTCTTGCCGGCCGCCAACTCGGCGCGCACTTCCGGCAGCTGCGTTTCGGGCAGGGTGAAGACGACAGAGATGGGCTGGGTCTGGGTGATGACGACCAGGCCGTTGGTGTCCGAGCTGGACACCAGATTGCCGCGGTCGACCTGGCGCAGGCCCAGGCGGCCGCTGATCGGCGCGGTGATGCGGGCGTAATCCAGTTGCAGCTTGGCATTGTCGACATTGGCCTGGTCGCTCTTGACCGTGCCTTCGTACTGGCGCACCAGCGCGGCCTGCGTGTCGACCTGCTGGCGGGCGATGGAGTCCTGCTTGAAAAGGGCCTGGTAGCGTTGCAGGTCG
The DNA here is from genome assembly GCF_006715415.1 of Achromobacter sp. SLBN-14. Lineage (NCBI taxonomy): Bacteria > Pseudomonadati > Pseudomonadota > Betaproteobacteria > Burkholderiales > Alcaligenaceae > Achromobacter > Achromobacter sp. SLBN-14. The sequence goes on from NZ_VFNE01000001.1 coordinate 1,867,069, forward strand.
CGGCGGGCGTTTTCCAACTGCGCGAGGTTCTGCATCTGCGTGCCGCGCGCCTGGTCAAGCGCCACCTGGAAGGCGCGCGGATCGACCTGGGCGAGCAAGTCGCCGGCCTTGACCTGCTGGCCTTCCTGGAACGCAACGTCCACAAGTTCGCCACTGACGCGGCTTCGGACGGTGACGGTGTTGTAAGCGGTGACGGTGCCCAGCGAGCGCAGGAAGATGTCGATGTCCTGCTGCGCGGCGGTGGCGATACGGACCGGGACAGGCATGTTGGCCATGGCGGCCGCGGGCGGCCTGCCGCCTGTCCGCCCTCCGGGGCCCGCCTGCTTGGCCGACGGCCGCAGCACCACCCAGGCAATCGCCGCGACGGCAAGCAGCAGCAAGACCAGACCGACGACGCGGCGGCGGCTCCAGCGGGAGGGTGGGGATACGGGACGGCTATCGGACATGGACTCGGTTCCGGCACACTCGGAAGGAAAGCCGTATTGTCTACTAGACCGTCCCGGTTTCGGCCCTGGTCGCCGTCAGCCTGAAACTACCCGCAACAGGAATCCGGGCCGCGAAACCGTACGTAACTTGCGCCTAGGAACTGCACAAGGTCATCTGGAATGCCACGTCGCGGGCCACCTGCTGAGGCTTGAACTCCCCGTCCTGCGTGGAAAAACGTATCCAGATCATGTACTTATTGGCGCTGATCTCAGGAAAGACGCCCTGGGCGGGATCCACCCAGACGCGCAGAAGCTGGAACTGCTTGCCGCCCAGCATCTGCTGATAGGCGCCCTGCTCGGCCACGATGTCGGTCTTGCGGCCGGACTCGCGCAACAGGCGCAGCGCCAGCGTCAGACCGTCGTAGAGGGGAATGAAGGGCGACACCCAGGCCTGCAGGTCCGCGCAGCGCGCGGCTTCGGGCTTGTTCTGCCAGGCATAGTAGGACGGCATGTCGACCTGCGTGGCGCTGCCGGGCATCGACAACCGGCCGCGCAGGCTGGTCAGCCATTCGTTCTCGCGCAGCGACTGGCCGGTCTTGCCGGGTGCAGCCAGCGCGCTGGCCACCTTTTCCATTTCGCGCAGCATGCTTTCCAGCGCGTCCTGAGCAACGCCAGGATGGTCGCGCAGTCCGACCAGCGCCAGGCGCTGGCGTTCAAGGTCCTGGAGGATCGCCCCCTTTACGTCGGTGCGTTCGCAGGCATCGAGCAGATCGAACAATGAGGAGACGGCAACCTGATGCTGGCGTGAGTCGCCCTCGCGAGCAAAGAAGAAGAGCCTGTCGAACAGGTATTCCAGCCGCAGATAAGCACGGATGCGCTCATTGAAGGGGTATTCGTAAACGATCACGCTTTTTTACAGGCCCTATCAGTGGTTGGCCGGCGGGCCAAGAATTTTCAGGGGTGCCGGCAGCCGCTGGCTTACCGGCCCGTGGTGGTCGCCAGCGCCAGCCAGCGGTCATGCAGGGTCAACGCCCGCGCGCGCAATTGATCCGGCGTGGTCGTTGCGTCGTTGAGTATGACGTCGTCCGCGACCTCCAACCGGCGTGCCCGCGCAGCCTGTGCCGCCATGATACGCCGGATGTCCTGCTCCGTCAGCCCGCTGCGCTGCTGCACGCGGGCCACCTGCGTCTCGGGGTCGCAGTCCACCACGCAGATACGATCCACGCGATCGCGCCAACGGTCCAGGGACTCGACCAATAGGGGCACCACAAAGACCAGATACGATCCTTTAGCGGTCGCCGCCTGACGTTCCGTTTCGCGGCCGATGACCGGATGCAGCACGGCCTCAAGCCGCAGGCGGACCTGCGGATCGGCGAATGCCTGCGCGCGCATCCATGCGCGATCCAGCGCGCCGTCGGGCGTCAAGGCCTCGCGGCCGAATTCGCGTTCGATCGCCGGCATGGCGGCGCCGCCCGCGGCGGTCAGCGCGCGCGCGATCTCGTCGGTGTCGACCAGGGCCGCGCCCCACTCGGCCAGCATGTCCGCCACGCGGGACTTGCCCGAACCGATGCCGCCCGTCAGACCAATCTTGAACATGCGCCTTTCCTCATGTGCTCATGAATTGCAATACGCCATGCTCGCCGCCCAATAGCAGCATGACCAGCCCGGCCAGCGCCAGATAGGGTCCGAAGGGCAAGGGCTGGCCGCGCCGGGCACGGCCGGTCAACGTCAATGCGCCGCCAATCAGCACGCCCACCAGCGATGCGCTCAAAAGCAGCATCGGCAAGGCTTCGATGCCGAACCACGCGCCCAGCGCGGCCAGCAACTTGAAGTCGCCCTGCCCCATGCCTTCGCGCCCGGTCAGCAGGCGGAACACATGAAAGATAACCCACAGGAACAGATATCCCGCCACGGCGCCGACCACTGCCATCTGCACGCTGGCGAACGCATCGAAGAGGTTCACCAGCAGACCCGCCCACACCAGCGGCTGGGTCAGCACATCGGGCAGCAGCGTCGTTTCGAAATCGATCCAGGCCAGCGCCACCAGCGTGGCCGACAGGCCCATGGCGGCAAGCGCGATCGGCGTCGCGCCAAAGCGCAGCGCGCAGCCGGCAAAAAGCGCGCAGGTCAGCAGTTCGATGACGGGATAGCGCCAGCCGATGGGCGCATGGCAGGCGGCACACCGGCCGCGCAGCAACAGCCAGCCGAGCAGGGGAATCCGCGCCATGCGGTCCAGGGGCGCCTCGCAGGCGGGGCAATGCGAGGCCGGCGACCACAGGCCATAGTGGCCCGGCGGCCGCGGCTTGCCGGCCGCGTCCATGCACTGCGCCTGCCACTCGCGCTCCATCATGCGCGGCAGCCGATGGGTCAGCACCGTCAGCCAGTTGCCCACGAACAAGCCGGCCAGCGCCGCCGCGCCGATGAAGACGCCCAGGGGCAGATCAAGGATTTGCCACATCGCCGTCAACGCCCCGCGTGGCCCGGACACGGCTGCCCATCCGACAGGCCGGGGATGGCGCAAGGGATGAGGGGCCGCGCGCGGCCATGTCGTAATTTGTGCATAAAGTGCGGCAGATGCCCGGGAACGGCTAAGGGGAACGTATCGAATCTTCGCATAAGTGCGTAAAATCGGAGACAGACTCAATTCACGGATAAGCTGCCATGGCCGCGCGCGTCGATATCGTTTCCCGCTCCCCCAAACTCGGCGTCATGGGGCTGCTGTTAGCGGGCGCCGTGATAGGCGCTACCGGCTGCGCCAAGCAGAAGGCCGAAGGCTACTACGACCTGCCGGCGGAAAGCACCGTGACCGACGCGCAGTACCAGGGCTCGGGCGCCGGCTACCGCAACATCATCCGCGCGCCGTCGCAAGTGCAGATCGAGCTCAAGCCCGACGCGCGCCGCCAGCAGAACCAGAACCAGCAGGCCGTTGCCGCGGGCCAGACCACCGAAGACGGCCAAGCCGTGCCCGAAGGCGCCGAAGGCGGCTCGGGCGGATCGGGCAAATCGGCGCCTGCTCCCGCCGCGGCGCCTGCCGCCGCGCCCAGCGGCATCACCCACAGCCTGGTGCCGCAGCCTCAGACCTACATGGGCACGCTGCCGTGTTTCTCGCCCGCCATGCAATGCACGGCCCAGCGCGTGACGCTGACGCTGGCCCCCAATGGCCGGTGGCGCGGCCGCACCGCCTACCTGGACAACGATCCCAAGAAGGGTCCGCCCGTGTCCGAGCAAGGCTGCTGGGACGCCACCGACGAACGTCCGCCGCGCGTCATCCTGATGGACGGCCAGGGCAACGTCCGGGTGGAATTCCTGGTTGCGGCCAACAACGTGCTGCGCGTGCGCTCGATTGGCGGCCAGACGCCCAACCTGAACTACAACCTGACCCGCCAGCCGGATCTGGACCCCATCGACGAGCTGGCAAACGCCGCCGCGCCCAAGTGCCCCTGATCGCAAGGCTGTCCGCCCCCGGCGCCTGAACGCCGCCGGACACCGCGCCCCCGCACCCCTTCCCGGGCCTGACGAACACCCTGTTCGTCAGGCCCGAATTCATTGGGCGACGGCATTGAGGCGGCGCGGCAAGCACGCCGAGCACGACAGGCGCGACAGACGCGACGGACGCGACGGACGCGACAGGCCCGACAGGCGCGGCAAGCATGGCGGTAACGTCAGGGAGGCACGGGTTTCGATGGGCATGCGCCATACGCGCCGGCGGGTTCGTGCAGCACCTGGGCGGGCGCGCTGGCACCGCCCGGAGGCGGCATCGGGCTGGGGCGCCACTGCGCGCCCGGGACGGGCGAGGCGCCTGACTGCCCGTGCGCACACAACCGGCACGCAAGCTGCATGGCGTTTCGGGCGCCTAATTTGGCGAAGATGCGGGCGCGATGGGCCTCGACCGTGCGCAGGGAGATGCCCAGGTCGATGGCGATGACCTTGTTGGCCCGCCCGGCCGCCACGTAATCGACGATCTGGCGTTCGCGGGCGGTCAGGGAGGACAGGACGGCGTCGAGTTCGGGGTGAGGAAAAGACATGGGGCAGCTCGCTTGCAATGTAGGATTGCAAACAGTCTGCCCCGGTGTCACAGCCGGCGTAAGCTGACAATTCTGATAGGGGGTGACCAAAACACCCCGCAGCCCGCCTTCCGCCTGCCTCAGGCGGTGTAGTCCAGTTCCAGGTTGTCGATCAGCCGCGTGGCGCCCAGCTTGGCGGCAGCCAGCACCACGACGGGTTCGCCGGCCTGCAGGTCCGCGGCCTCGGGGCGCTTCAGATCGCGCTGGCGGCGCAGGGCCACGTAATCCACCTTCCAGCCGCGCTGCGTCAGACGCTGGACGGCGTCGTTCTCCAGGGCGGCGGCGTCGCGCTCACCCCGGGCCAGGCGGCGGCCGATCTCTTGCAGTTCGGCGTACAGCGCCGGCGCTTCGGCACGTTCGGCCTCGCTCAGGTAGCGGTTGCGCGAGGACAGCGCCAGCCCGTCGTCCGCGCGCACGGTTTCATGCGCCAGCACCTCGACGGGCAACTGGAACTGGCGGCACATGTTGCGCACCACCATCAGCTGCTGGTAGTCCTTCTTGCCGAACACGGCCACACGCGGCTGCACGCACGAGAACAGCTTGAGCACGACCGTGCTGACCCCGGCGAAAAACCCCGGACGGAACTCGCCTTCCAGGATGTCGCCCAGGTCGTCGGGCGGCTGGATGCGGAAATTCTGCGGTTCGGGGTACATCTCGCGCTCGTTCGGCGCGAACAGCACGTAGACGTCGCGCGCCGCTTCAAGCTTTTCGATGTCGGCGGCCAGGGTGCGCGGATACTGGTCGAAGTCCTCGTTCGGGCCGAATTGCAGGCGGTTCACGAAGATGCTGGCCACGACGGGATCACCGTGCTGGCGCGCCAGCTTCATGAGCGCGAGGTGGCCTTCGTGCAGGTTGCCCATGGTGGGCACGAACGACACGCGGTTCTGTCCGCGCAGGTGATCGCGCAATTCCTGGATGGTGTGTACGACTTTCAAGGGAAATCTCCGGGGGAGTGGCGCCCGGTCAGGATCAGGCCGCGACCGCTGCCACGCTGGTATACGCCAGGCGCACGTAGATGGGAGCATAAGGCTCCGCCTGCGTGATCTCCAGCAGCGATTCGCGCGCCAGCTCGAGCATGGCGATGAAATGCACGACAACGACCGCGGCGGGCGCGCCCTCGCGGACACGCTCCATGAACAGGTCGCCGAATTCCATGAAACGCACGTCGTTCAGGCGGCGCAGGATGTGCGTCATGTGATCGCGCACCGACAGCTGCTCGCGCGTGATGTGGTGATGCTGGTTCAGCTTGGCCCGCTTCATGATGTCGGCCCACGCGGCGCGCAGGTCGTCCACGCTGACGTCCGGCAGCGCGCGCTCGACGCTCAGGTCGGCCACGGCCTGGCTGCTGACGAAATCGCGGCCCAGTTGCGGCAGCTTGTCCAGCTTCTGGGCGGCCAGCTTCATCTGCTCGTATTCGAGCAGGCGGCGCACCAGTTCCGCGCGCGGATCCTCGGGCTCTTCGCCGGTGTCGGTCTTTTTGACCGGCAGCAGCATGCGCGACTTGATCTCGATGAGCATGGCCGCCATCAAGAGATATTCGGCGGCCAGTTCGAGGTTGGTGATGCGGATCTGATCCACGTACGACAGGTACTGCCGCGTGACATCCGCCATGGGGATGTCCAGAACGTTGAAGTTCTGCTTGCGGATCAGGTAAAGCAACAGGTCCAGCGGCCCTTCGAAGGCTTCGAGAAAGACTTCCAGCGCATCGGGCGGAATGTACAGATCCGTCGGCATCTGGAACAGCGGCTCGCCGTACAGACGCGCAAACGCCACGCTATCGATGGTGTCGGGCGTGCTGTCGACGGACGGTTCCACTAGCTTGGCCAGGGCGTCGCCCGGCACCGAGGGGTTCTGGACCATGTGTGCCGCAAAAGTATCAGTCGGCCTGATACACGTACGGCTTTTGCGCCACGCGGGCCGCGCGGAAGCCTTCAAGCAGTTCCTGGTCCTGCTGCTTGTCCCAGAGACGGGCGCGTCCCTCGCGCTGGCGCTCTTCCGTGCCAGGGTGGGATTTCTTGTAGTCCTTCAGGAACTGGGTGATCTCGGATTCGTAGTTGGTCGCCATGGCACCAATTTCATTAGGTTGCAGATGTCGCGAGTTTACTTCACGGCGGCCGGATCCCCGGCGTTACAATCGTCAGGCTCTCATTGCAGCCTTCCGACATGTCCGCAGAATCCGCAGCCGCAGCCAATCCCGCTCCGCCCTCAACGCCGGACGCGGTGCGCGCGGCGCGCATGATCCCCTTCATCGTGGGGTGCGCGCTCTTCATGCAGATGCTGGACGCCACGGTCGTGGCGACCGCCCTGCCCGCCATGGCCCGGGCCCTGGGGTCCACCCCCGTGCGGCTCAACGTGGCCATCACCTCCTACCTGCTGGCCGTCGCCGTCTTCGTGCCCATCAGCGGCTGGGCGGCCGACCGCTACGGCGCCCGGCGCGTCTTCATCACCGCGATCGGTCTGTTCACGCTCAGTTCCGTCGCCTGCGCCCTGTCGCAGGACCTGCAACAGCTCGTGCTGGCGCGGATCGTGCAGGGCATGGCGGGCGCCATGATGGTGCCCGTGGGGCGGATCATCCTCTTGCGCACCGTGCCCAAGCAGGATCTGCTCAAGGCCATGTCCTTCCTGTCCATTCCGGCGCTGCTGGGACCGGTGATCGGGCCCCCGCTGGGCGGCTTCATGGTCACGTACATGTCGTGGCACTGGATCTTCCTGATCAACATCCCGATCGGCATCCTGGGCATCTTCCTGGTCCTGCGCTTTGTCGCTGAAATCCGCGAAACCGGCACGCCCCGCCTGGACTGGATCGGCTTCCTGCTTAGCTCGGTGTGCCTGGCCACGCTGGTCAGCGGCTTCGAGGCCATCGGCCGCGACGTCATGCCGCTGCCCATCCTGCTCAGCCTCATCGGCGTGGGCATCGTCTGCGGGCTGCTGTACGGCGTGCACGCGCGGCGCACCGAACATCCCATCATCGACCTGTCCCTGATGCGGATTCCCACCTTCGCCATCTCCACGCTGGGCGGCAACCTGTGCCGGTTCGCCGTCGGCGCCACGCCCTTCCTCCTGGCCATGCTGCTGCAGGTGGGCTTTGGGCTGTCGCCGTTCTCGGCCGGCCTCATCACTTTCGCCAGCGCCGCCGGCGCCCTGCTGATGAAATTTGTCGCCACGCCCATCGTGCAGCGCTTCGGCTTTCGCCGCGTGCTGACCCTGAACGCCATCCTGACCGGCGGCTTCATCATCGTCTGCGGCGCCTTCAACCCGGCCACGCCCGTCTGGCTGATGATCGCCATCCTGCTGGTGGGCGGCTTCTTCCGGTCGCTGCAGTTCACCGGGGTAAATACGCTAACCTATGCCGACATCCCGCCCGCCAAGATGAGCCGCGCCAGCAGCTTCTCGGCCATGGCGCAGCAACTGGGCATCACGCTGGGCGTCGGGGTGGCCGCGGTCACGCTGAACATCAGCATGTCGCTGCGCGGCGCCGAAACGCTGGCCATCAGCGACGTGGTCGCCGGCTTCGTCGTCATCGGCCTGCTGTGCATGGCATCGACCTTCTCCTTTAGACGCCTCGACCCGCTGGCCGGGGCACACCTGAACGGCGCGAAAAACAGTGACGACGAATGAATTTGTCCTAGCCCTGGACCAGGGCACGACCAGCTCCCGAGCCATCGTCTTTGACCGCGAAGGCGTCGTGCGCGGCGTTGGCCAACGCGAATTCCGCCAGCACTATCCGCGTCCGGGCTGGGTCGAGCACGATGCCAACGAGATCTGGCACAGCCAGCTCGACGTCGCCCGCGAAGCCCTGCGCAACGCCGGCGCGGCCGCCGCCGACATCGCCGCCATCGGCATCACCAACCAGCGCGAAACCACCCTCATCTGGGAACGCGCCACCGGCCGTCCGCTTGCCCGCGCCATCGTCTGGCAAGACCGCCGCACCGCGCCCCTGTGCGACAAGCTCCGCCAGGACGGCCATGGCGACTTCCTGCAGGCGCGCACCGGCCTGGTCGTCGACGCCTACTTCTCCGGCACCAAGCTCGCCTGGCTACTGGACCACGTGCCCGGCGCGCGCAGCATGGCCGAACGCGGCGAACTGGCCTTCGGCACCGTCGACACCTGGCTCATCTGGCAACTGACCGGCGGCGCCGTCCACAGCACAGACCCCAGCAACGCCTCGCGCACCATGCTGTTCGACCTGCACACGCAGGACTGGAACGATGACATCCTGGCGCTGCTCAACCTCCCGCGCAGCGTGCTGCCCCAGATCGCGCCCAGCAGCGCCATCGTCGGCGACGCCCTGCCCGAATGGCTGGGCGGCTCCGTGCCCATCGCCGGCGTCGCCGGCGACCAGCAGGCCGCCACCTTCGGCCAGGCCTGCTTCACGCCCGGCATGGCCAAGAACACCTACGGCACCGGCTGCTTCATGCTCATGAACGTCGGCGACAAACCCGTCGAATCGCGCAACAACCTCTTGTCCACCGTCGGCTGGGGCCTGCCCCAACCCGGCCACGACAAATGGAAGCCCGCCTACATGCTAGAAGGCGGCGTCTTCGTCGCCGGCGCAGCCGTCCAATGGCTGCGCGACGGCCTGGGCATCATCCAGCGCTCCGAAGACATCGAATCCCTGGCCGCCAGCGTCTCCGACACCGACGACGTCTTCATGGTCCCCGCCTTCGCCGGCCTGGGCGCCCCCCACTGGGACCCCTACGCCCGAGGCACCCTCGTCGGCCTGACCCGCGGCACCACCCGCGCCCACATCGCCCGCGCCACGCTGGAATCCATCGCCCTGCAAAGCGCGGAACTTCTCACCTGCATGAACGCCGACAGCGGCATCGCCCTGACGGAACTGCGCGTCGACGGCGGCGCCGCCCGCAATGACTTGCTGATGCAGATGCAGGCTGACATCCTGGGCGTTCCGGTCGTGCGTCCGCGGGTCCCTGAATCCACCGCCCTCGGTGCAGCGGGCCTGGCAGGCTTGGCCGTGGGATTCTGGTCCAGCCAGGATGAATTTGCCTCCAAGTGGCAAGCCGAACGCACCTTCAGCCCGACTTGGCCGGAATCTGTCCGAGAAGCGCGAATGAAGCGGTGGCGGCAGGCGGTGGAGTTGTCGAAAGGCTGGTCGGCTGGGGCCGGCAAGTAAGGGCGATTTGAGAACCCGGTGTCAGACACCCAGTGACACCGCGGCAAGTTGGGCCGTCATTTCAAGGGTGTCAGACACCTACGCAGAGACACCTACGCAGACACCTACGCTGCGGCAAGAACTCAAAAACCAAGCCGCCACACGCGAAGCGTCATCGCCACGACGCAAGACACCGCGTAAGTCACCGGAGGCCGCCCGCGCGGCCGAACGGTGACGGGCAGCGCAAACTGCTTCAAAACCACGCTGCCGTCGAAAAGCACCTCAAAAACTCCACCCGACCCAGCGCCCGCCAAGCTCAGGCCACTCGAGCCCGGTGCGGCGTCGGCCTGGGGTGCGCGGGGCGTGTAGATGCGCCCGAGGGAATCGGAAGGCAGTCGCCGCAGGCGACAACGACGATGACGACGGGGCAGTCCGGAGCGAAGGCTCCGGACCGCAATCGTAGCCCCGCGCGCCCCAGGCCGACGACGCGCCGGGCGTCTAAAGAACCGTACCCACCGCCGGCAGCTCCCGGCCATCAGCATTCAAGCGCAAATCCCATTCGAACCCAGCCACGTCGTAGGTCCCTGTCAAAGACAATCAAAGCCCTACCATTCAAGCCGCCCGAACCCCAATCGCCACCACCCTCGCGGTAAACCCCTTCAACAACTCCTCCCGCGTCGCCTCAGCCCGCGCCATCGACGCCTCCTTCACATGCCCGTACCCGCGAATCTCCTCGGGTACGCTAGCCAGCGCCACGGCCTTATCCAGATTCCCGCGGTTCAACTTCCCCAAGATCGCCGTCATCGTCTCCCGATACTCCTGGATCAACGCCCGCTCCGCCCGCCGCTCCTTCGTATATCCGAACGGATCGAACCGCGACCCGCGCAGGAACCGCATCCGCGCCAGCACGCCAAATACCTTCAGCATCCCCGGCCCGTAAGCCCGCTTCACCAGATGCCCGTCCTTGTCCCGCCGCGCAAACACCGGCGGCGCCAGGTGAAAGCGCAGCTTCCAATCCCCCTCGAACTGCTCACCCACCCGCTTCACAAACTCCCCGTCCGAGTACAGCCGCGCGACTTCGTACTCGTCCTTGTAGGCCATCAGCTTGAAGTAATAGCGCGCCACTGCCAGTGCCAATCGGTTCGTGCCCGTCGCCTCCCGCTCCGCCCGCGCCACCTTGTTCACCAGGTCCGTGTAGTGCTTTGCATACGCCGCGTCCTGGTACTGCGTCAGGAACGCCTCGCGCACCGCCACCATTCGCGCCAGTTCGCCCGCCGGCTGCTTCAAGTCCGCCACGGGAGTCGGCGCCCGCGGCCGCGTGATCTCGATGATGTCGTCCGGCTGCGCGGGCGACACGCCGCCGTTGGCCATCAGACGCGCCACCGCCGCCGGCTCGTGCGCCGCGCGGCGTCCCCATGCGAATGCCGCAAGATTGTTCGCCACCTGCTGGCCGTTCAGTTCAATCGCCCGCAACAGCGCCTCGCGCGACAGCGGTATCCAGCCCTTCTGGAATGCGTAGCCCATCATCAGCGGATTTGAGTAGATCGCATCGCCCAGCAGCACCACCGCCATCGCGGCTGCGTCCATAGCGGCCAGGTTGTCCTTGCCGCACGCGCTTTGCAGATCCGACGTCAAGTTCGCGCCCGGCAGCGTCCACGAAGGGTTCGACACGAACGCCGCCGTCGGCGCCGTATCGCTATTGAGCAACACATGCGTGCGCCCTGGCGTCACCCGGGCCATCGCCTCCGGACTCGTCGCCACCACCAGATCGCCCGCCAGCAGCAGGTCTGCCTCGCCCATCGCCACCCGCGTGTTCAGCAAATGATCCGGCGAGCCTGCCAGCACCACATGGGAAAACACCGCGCCGCCCTTCTGCGCCAGCCCCGCCATGTCCAGCACCGAACAGCCCTTGCCCTCCAGGTGCGCCGCCATGCCCAGCAACTGGCCGATCGTCACCACGCCCGTCCCGCCCACCCCCGCGATGAACACCCCATAAGGCGCATCCAGTCCGTGCGGGCGCGGCAAGGGCACACCCTCGTCCGGCGCGCCGCCCGACTGCGCCAGCGCTTGCGGCTTTCTCAGCTTGCCGCCTTCCACCGTCACCAGGCTGGGGCAAAAGCCCTTCAGACAGGAAAAGTCCTTGTTGCAGATTGACTGGTTGATCTTGCGCTTGCGCCCGAACTCGGTCTCCAGCGGCTCCACCGACAGACAGTTCGACTTCGCCGAGCAGTCGCCACACCCCTCGCACACCCGTTCATTGATGACCACGCGGCGCGCCGGATCCGGATAGGCATTGCGCTTGCGGCGGCGGCGCTTTTCCGTGGCGCAGGTCTGGTCGTAGATCAGCACCGACACCCCCGGATGCTCGCGCAGCTCGCGCATCACCGCGTCCAGCTCGTCGCGGTGGCGCACCGGCACACCCGGCGCCAGGTCCGACACCTCCACGTACTTGCGCGGATCGTCCGTCACCACCACGATCTTCTCGATGCCCTCGGCCGCCACTTGGCGCGTAATCATCGGCACGCTGATCGGGCCGTCCACCGGCTGCCCGCCCGTCATCGCGACCGCGTCGTTGAACAGGATCTTGTATGTGATCGGCGCCTTGGCCGCCACCGCTGCCCGAATCGCCAGCAGCCCCGAATGAAAGTAGGTGCCGTCGCCCAGGTTCGCAAACACGTGCTTTTCCTCGGTGAACGGCGCCTGCCCCAGCCACGGCACGCCCTCGCCGCCCATCTGCGTGAAAACGTCCGTGCCGCGGTCCATCCATCGCACCATGTAGTGGCAGCCGATGCCCGCCATGCCGCGAGACCCCTCCGGCAGGCGCGTCGACGTGTTGTGCGGACAGCCCGAACAGAACCAGGGCTTGCGCTCCTCGACCACGCGCGGACGCGCCAGCGCCGCTTCGCGGGCTCGAATGAATTCCAGCCGCGCCTCGATGCCCGCGCGCACGTCGTCCGGCAACGCGAAACGCAACAGGCGCGCCCCGATCGCCTTGGCAACCATCGCGGGCGAAAACTCGTAATGCGCCGGCAGCAGCCAGTTGCCCTGCGGCACCGACCACTCGCCGCCATCCTTGTCGTCGAACTTGCCCACCACCCGAGGAATCTTCTTGCCGCTGCCGATCCAGCTGAACAGCTCCTCCTTCAGCTGGTACTCCAGCACCTGGCGCTTTTCCTCCACGACCAGGATCTCGTCCAGCCCTTCCGCGAAACGCTGCGTGCCCGCGGACTCCAGCGGCCACACCATGCCCACCTTGAACAGCCGCACGCCGATGCGCCGGCACACGTCTTCGGACAGCCCCAGGTCCGACAGCGCCTGGCGCGTGTCCAGATAGGCCTTGCCCGAAGTCATGATGCCGAAGCGCGCCGCCTGCTGCGGCACCTCCCAGAGCTCCCGGTTTAACCCGTTGGCGCGCGCATAGGCCAGCGCCGCGTACAGCTTGTAGTCCAAGAGCCGCGCTTCCTGCTGCAACGGCGTGTCCGGCAGCCGGATGTTCAGGCCGTCCGGCGGCAACTGGAAATCCTCGGGCAGCACGATGCGCACCCGGTGCGGATCCACGTCCACCGACGCCGATACCTCCACGATGTCGGTGATGCACTTCATGCCGACCCACACCCCCGCGTACCGGCTCATCGCCCAGCCGTGCAGGCCGTAGTCCAGCACCTCCTGCACGCTGGACGGGAACAGCACCGGGATCATGCAGGCCTTCAGGATGTGGTCGCTCTGATGCGGCAGGGTCGACGACTTGGCGGGGTGGTCATCGCCCGCCACCACCAGCACGCCGCCATGGCGCGCCGTGCCCGCCGCGTTGGCATGCTTGAAGACGTCGCCGCAGCGGTCCACGCCCGGCCCCTTGCCGTACCACATGCCGAACACGCCGTCGTACTTGGCGCCGGGAAAAAGGTTCACCTGCTGCGTGCCCCACACCGCCGTCGCGGCCAGGTCTTCATTGATGCCCGGCTGGAACTCGACGTGGTGCGCCTTCAGATGCGCGGCGGCCTTCCACATGTTCTGATCGACGCCGCCCAGCGGCGAGCCCCGGTACCCCGACACGAATCCCGCCGTGTTCAACCCTGCCTGCGCATCGCGAACGCGCTGCATCATGGGCAGCCGCACCAGCGCGTGGATGCCGCTCATCCAGGCGCGGCCGGATTGCAGGGTGTATTTGTCGTCGAGCTGAACGGATTCGAGCGCCGCGCGGACGGCGGGCGTGAGGGGGGCATTCATGTCTACTCCAACATCGGATGCCCCGGCAAGCGGCGCGCAGCTCCACAGAACGCACGCGGGCCAGCAAGGGCCGTGAAAGTGAAGTCCTGATGCGTTCACGCCTTCTGCGGGCCGAATCGCGCTTGCCGCGCCGGCTGGCCAAAAAATAGGGCCAGCTGACGCTAGTCCTTTCGGTTGTACCCCCTGGCCCACAGGCGGGCAATAGGGCGATGCGATAATTGCCGGCATGGACTTCGCCCCTCGCATCGTCGCCTGGCAGCGCCAGCACGGCCGCCACGATCTCCCCTGGCAGAACACCCGGGATCCCTACCGGATCTGGCTATCCGAAATCATGCTGCAGCAGACCCAGGTAGCCACCGTCATCCCCTACTACGAGCGCTTTCTGCAACGCTTTCCGGACGTCGCGGCGCTGGCCGCCGCCTCGCAGGAAGACGTGATGCCGTTCTGGGCCGGCCTGGGCTATTACGCCCGCGCCCGCAACCTGCACCGCTGCGCCCAGGAAATCATGCGCGACTGGGACGGCCGCTTTCCGCCCACCGCCGAGGCCATCGCCACCCTGCCCGGCATCGGCCGGTCCACCGCCGCGGCCATTGCCGCGTTCTCGAACGGCGAGCGTTCACCCATCCTGGACGGCAACGTCAAGCGCGTGTTCACCCGTCACTTCGGCATTGCGGGCGACCCGGCCAAGCGCGAGGTCGAGCAGCGTCTCTGGGCGCTGGCGCATGCGCAGGTGGACGCCGCGCCCGGGCTGGACATGGCGGCGTACACGCAGGGGCTGATGGACCTGGGCGCCACGCTCTGCACACGCGGCAAGCCCGCCTGCGACAGATGCCCCGTCGCGGACACTTGCGTCGCGCGCCGAGAAGGCCGCCAGGCCGAGTTGCCCACGCCCAAAGTGCGCAAGGCCATCCCCGAGCGCGAGACCTGTATGTTGGTGCTGCGGCACCAGGGCGCTTTCCTGCTGCAGCAGCGCCCCGAACCGGGCATCTGGGGCGGGCTGTGGAGCCTGCCGGAGTTCGACGCGGCAGGCGACCCCGACAGCGCGTCACGCGCGTTGGGGCTGGAGCCGGAGCAGCGCTTCGAACTTGCCGCTTTCGCCCACACGTTCACGCACTACCGGCTGCACATCCGTCCGTGGCTCGTGCCCGTGCGCGCGGTCGCGCTGCGGGAACCGGCCCTGCCCGAGCGCTGGGTGCCGGCGGACAAGCTGGGGACGATGGCGCTGCCCGCGCCGGTCAAGAAGCTGCTGCAAGGACTGGTGGATGCCGGGATGCAGGACAGCCTGTTTGACGAGGAAAACGCGGCGTAGAGACCGGACGGGTTGGCCGGTGTGGGCTTGAGCGGTGTCAGACCCCCGCCCCGCTCAGCAGCATCACCAGCTTCAGATCCGGGTGCGTCGCCAGGCGGAAGGTGATCTGCTGATACGCCAGTTTGCCGCGGCGCGGGTGCAGGAATTCGCGTAGCCCGCCTTCGCGTTCGACCACCGCGTGGCGGGTCCACCAGTGTGAGAAGACAACGCTCTGGCGGCTCAGGCTGTCCAGCAGCGCCAGCACGGCCGGTTCGTCCAGGTGCGCGCCCGCGTCGGCGCGAAATTCGGCCACCACGCGGCGGGCGCGCTGGTCCCAATCCACCACCAGCTCGCGCGCGGCGGGGTCCAGGAAGATGTATCGCAGCAGGTTCGGGGCGGGGTCGCGTTCGGGCCAGTGGTCGAACAGGTCGACCAGCGGCGCATTGCACGCCAGCACGTTCCAGGCGCGGTCCAGCACATACGCCGGCGCATTGATCGCGTTCACGCATTCCTGCAGCGGGCCCGGCGCGCCGCCGGCGTCGTCGCGGGCGTGCTGCGGGTCGGCGCAATCGGCCAGGTCGAAGAGGTAGGCGCGTTCCGCCCGCGCCAGTTGCAGCACGCCGGCGATGCGCGACCACACCGACGGCGACACCGACACCTCGCGCCCCTGCTCGATCCACGTGTACCAGGTGACGCTGATGCCGCAAAGCTGCGCCACCTCTTCGCGCCGCAGCCCCGGCGTTCGCCGCCGGGATCCCTCGGGCAGGCCGGCCATCTGCGGCGTGATGCGCGACCGGGCGCTGCGCACGAACTCGCCCAGCGCGTGGCGGCGCAGATGAGAGCCTTCGTGGCCGGGCGAGACGGGCTGGGGGGAAGTATTCATACCAGGATGAGCAATGGGCTTGTACGTGTATACGGGCCCGCCTATCTTAGCGCCTGCACCCTTTCCCAATCCCGAAAGGATTCCCGGCAACAATCCGCGCCGCGTTCCCGACACAAGGACCCCTCATGACCGCCAGCACCCACGACGCCGCCGTCGACCGCCAATTCAGCCCCCGCGCCGCTGCCTACCTGACCAGCGCCGTCCACGCGCAAGGCGAAGACCTGGTTCAGATGGCCGCCATTGCCGGCCAGCACCCCGCCGCGCGCGTTTTGGATCTGGGCTGTGGCGGCGGCCACGTGAGCTTTCACGTGGCCCCGCAAGTCGCGCAGGTGACCGCCTACGACCTGTCGCAGCAGATGCTGGATGTCGTCGCCGCCGAAGCCGCCAAGCGTGGCCTTGCAAATCTGGTCACCCGACAAGGCAAGGCCGAGTACCTGCCCTTTGGCGACGGCGAATTCGACCTGGTGATGTCGCGCTACTCCACCCACCACTGGCAGGACGCCGGGCGCGGGCTGCGCGAAGCCTTCCGCGTGCTCAAGCCGGGCGGCATTGCCGTGTTCGCTGACGTGGTGTCGCCGGGCGAACCGCTGCTGGACACCTGGCTGCAAACCATCGAGGTGCTGCGCGACACCTCGCACGTGCGCGACTACTCGGTGGCCGAATGGACCCGCATGCTTACCGAGGCCGGCTTCACGCTGCAGGAACTGGCGCCGCGCCGCCTGCCGCTGGAATTCCAGTCGTGGGTCACGCGCATGCGCACGCCCGACACGCTGGTGGCCGCGCTGCGCCACATGTTCGGCATCGCGCCGGACGTCGTGCGCGCGCACTTCGACGTGCGCGACGATGCCTCGTTCACCAGCGACACGGCGACCATCGTCGTGCGCAAGCCGGGCTGAACGGTAAGCCAGAAGCATCCCGCCGGGGCCGGCGCCGCCGCGTCAGCCCGCCGACGCGCGATGCATCGCGGACAAGGCGCCCGCGACACCCAGGCTGCGCAGCAACTGCGCAGCCGCGCCTACCGCCCGCACGAATCGCGGCTCCTGCCCCAGGTCTCCGAACACCGGTTCAAAGCCCGTCATCACGCCCGCCCAGGCCAACATCGCCGCCGGTCCCTCGCCCGCCTGCCGCGCCGCCTGTTCGGCCACCTCACGACGATGCGCCAGCGCTTGGGCCATCGGATCCTGGATCTCGTAGACGCGCCCCGCCTCATCCGCCCCGCGCAGGAAATGCAGCCATCCCGCCACCGCCAGCGCCAACCCGGGGATCGGCGCATCCACCGCCAGCCGGTCGCGCACGGTGCCGAGCAGCCGCTGCGGCAATTTCTGCGAACCGTCCATCGCGATCTGCCGCGTCTGGTGCCTGAGCGCCGGATTGGCAAACCGATGCAGCAGCCCTGCGCGATACGCAGCCAGATCCAGCCCCGGCAGCGGCGGTAGCGTCGGCTCGATCTCCTGGCCCATCAGCGCGCGCAGATACCGCCGCATGCCCGGCTGCGCCATCGCCTCGTCCACGGTGGCCCACCCCGCCATCACCGACAGATACGCCAGCGCCGAATGCGCACCGTTGACCATGCGAAGCTTCAGCGTTTCAAACGGCGCCGCGTCCGCCACGAAGCGCGCGCCGCCCGCGGTCCAGTCCGGCCGGCCCGCCGCAAACCGGTCTTCGACGACCCATTCCAGATAGGGCTCGGCCACCACCGGCCAAGCGTCTCGTACGCCCAGCGCCGCGGCGATCGCCTGCCGGTCCGCGTCCGTCGTGCGCGGCACGATGCGGTCGACCATCGAGCACGGAAACGTGCACGCCGACGCGATCGATTCGGCCAATCCGGCATCGACGCGCGCCGCGAACGTCAGCACCAGCGCGCGCAGCAGGTGGCCATTGGCGGGCAGGTTGTCCAGCGACATCACCGTGACCGGCGCCAGGCCCGCCGCGCGGCGCAACTGCAGGCCGTGCACGAGAAACCCGATTACGCCCCGCGGCGTCGCGGGGTGCGCAAGGTCGTGCACGATGTCGGGATGGTCCGGATTCAGGCGGCCGCTGGCCGGATCGTGGCAATAGCCCTTCTCGGTGACCGTGATGCTGACGATGCGCGTGCCGGGCGCCGCAATGCGGTCCAGCACGGCTTGCGGATCCTCGGGCGCGACCAGCGCCTCGCGCAGGCAGCCGATCACGCCAAGGCGTTGCCGGGGCGCGCCGCTGGCGTCGGCATCGCGCAGCGCCAGCGCATAAAGGCCGTCCTGCGGCGCCAATGCGTCGCGCGTATCGGTCTGGCGCAACGACACGCCGCAGATGCCCCAATCCGCATTCGCCCCCGCGCGCAGCGCGGCGTCGTTCACTGCGGCCAGATGCGCCCGCGCAAAAGCGCCCAGACCCAGATGCACGATGCCGATGCCCAGCGCGGCCCGGTCAAAACCAGGACGCGCCACGTGCGCGGGCAAGGCGTCCAGCGTCCCCGCGTTCAGCCGGCTGCCCTCGCCTACCAGTTCCATAGCGTGCCGTCGTGCTGCAACCGGTTCACGGGCAGGTACGCGCGCTGATAGGGGTACCGCGCCGCCAGCTTCTCGTCGATGTCGACGCCGTGGCCCGGGGCCTCGCCCGGATACAGCATGCCCTGCTCGAACGTGTAGGCGTGCGGGAAGACGGCATCCGTTTCGTCGGTATGCCGCATGTACTCCTGGATGCCGAAATTCGGCACCCACAGGTCAAAGTGCAGCGCCGCGCCCATGCACACCGGCGACAGGTCCGTGGCGCCGTGACAGCCGGTGCGCACCTGGTAGAGCGAGGCCATGTCGGCAATGCGACGCAGATGCGTGATGCCGCCCGCGTGGACGACCGTGGTGCGGATGTAGTCGATAAGCTGGTTCTGCACCAGATCCTTGCAGTCCCAGATCGTGTTGAAGACTTCGCCCACCGCCAGCGGCGTGGTGGTGTGCTGACGGATCAGCCGGAACGCCTCCTGGTTCTCGGCGGGCGTGGCGTCCTCCATCCAGAAGAGGTTGTAGGGTTCCAGCGACTTGCCCAGGCGCGCGGCCTCGATGGGGGTCAGCCGGTGATGCACGTCGTGCAGCAGATGGTGCTCGAAGCCCAGCTTCTCGCGGATGCGTTCAAACAGCTGCGGCGCGTGGCGCAGATACTTTTCGGTGGACCAATCATGCTCGCTGGGCAGGTCCGCGTCGGCGGGCTCGTAGAACAACGTGCCCCGGCCCACGCCGTACACCTTCTCCAACCCCGGCACGCCGCTTTGCGCGCGGATGGCGCGATAACCCATGTCGGCGTAGCGCAGCACTTCGTCCACGGTGTGCTCGATGTCCGAACCGTTGGCGTGGCCGTAGACCATCACGCCGCTGCGGCTCTTGCCGCCAAGAAGCTGATACAGCGGCATGCCGGCAGCCTTGGCCTTCAGGTCCCACAGCGCCGTGTCCACGCCCGCGATGGCGGTCATGGTGACCGGCCCGCGCCGCCAATATGCGCCCTTGTACAGGTACTGCCAGATGTCCTCGATCTGATGCGCGTCACGCCCGATCAGGCACGGGATGACATGCTCGGTCAGGTAGGCCGCCACCGCCAGCTCGCGCCCGTTCAGCGTCGCGTCGCCGATGCCGGTCAGGCCCTGGTCGGTTTCGATCTTCAGGGTCACGAAGTTGCGGCCCGGACAACAGACAATCACGCGTGCATTCGTAATCTTCATCTTGGCTTCCGGCTACAGGAAAGAGGAACGGCCGCGCGAGGCGGCCGCGGAGTCAGAACGTCACCATCACTTTCATCGCCTGGTTGCGATCGCCCGCCAGCGCGAAGGCGTCGTGCACGCGCGCAACCGGCACGGCCGCCGTCAGCAGCGGCGACACATCGATCAGGCCGCGCGCCAGGCAATCCACGGCCATCGCGTATTCGTTCACAAATCGGAAGCTGCCGACGCACGTCAGGCTCTTGACCATGATCTGGTTGAACGGGCACGCCTCGCTGCTGCCGGACAGCGTACCCACCGTCACGACAACGCCGCGCGGACGCGCGGCGCGCAGGCAGCTTGCCAGCCCCGCGTAGCTGCCCGATGCCTCGAAGCACACGTCGACGGATCCCTTGCCCGCCGCCAGCGCGTCCAGCGCGCCCGGGTCCGTGGCCGCGTTGATGGTTTGCGACGCGCCCACGCGCGCGCACGCCGCCAGCGTCAGGTCCACGATGTCCACCACGATGACCCGGCTGGCGCCTGCCAGCCGCGCCGCCATCAGAATCAGCGCGCCGATGGGGCCCGCGCCCACCACCATCGCCGTCTTGCCCAGCAGCGATCCCGCGCTGCGCACCGCGTGCAACGCCACCGCCAGCGGCTCGCCAAAAGCGGCCAGTTCGAAGGACAGCGAATCCGGCACCGGCACGCATTGCCCCTCTTGCACCACCACCTCTTCGCGCATCGCGCCCTGCATGTGCGGATAGCGGCTGGCGCTGCCGAAGAAATGCACGGCCTCGCAATGATTGGAATCGCCCTGCCGGCAATAGCGGCACACGCCGCAGGTGCGCGCCGGATCCAGCGCAACGCGGTCGCCCGGCTTGACGGCCGTCACGTCCGCGCCCACCTCCAGCACCTGCCCGGACGCCTCGTGCCCCGGCGTCAGCGGTTCGCGGATGACAAAATCCCCCACCCGCCCGTGCCGGAAGTAATGCAGGTCCGACCCGCAGATGCCGACGGCCTTGACGCCGACGCGCACCTGCGACGGCCCCAAGGACTGCGAATCGGAGGTGTCCAGGCGCAGGTCTTGCGCCCCGTGGATCATGCAATTGAGCATCAGCGCCACCCTTGTGCAAATTCGCCGATCACCCGTTCCAGGTGATCGTGCATCGCCTCGCGCGCCTGCCGCGCGTCGCGGGCCACCAGCGCGCCGAAGATGCGCTGGTGATCGGCCTGCGACGCCTGGCGCAACGCCTGCGTATGGAAATGCTGTTCCATCTTTTCCCAGACCGGACCCCGGGCCTGGTCCCACATCGACGTCACCGTCGCCAGCAGCACGCTGTTGCCCGTGGATTGGGCGATGCACAGGTGAAAGCGGCGGTCGGCCTCGGCGTTGGCGTCCTTGTCCGTCATCCGGTCGCGCATGGCGGTCAGCGCCTCGAAGATGCGGTCCAGGTCCCCGTCGGTGCGGGTGGTGGCCGCCAGCGCGGCGATCTCGGATTCGATCAGGCAGCGCGCGCGCAGCAGCTCGAAGGGGCCGGCGCCCGCCTCCGGCATCGTGGGCGGCCGGCTCGCATCCGGCTCGCAGACGTAGATGCCCGAGCCGCCCCGCACCTCCACCACGCCCTGCAGTTCCAACGCAATGATGGCCTCGCGCACGGACGTGCGGCTGACGTCAAAGCGCTCGGCCAGCGCGCGTTCAGCCGGCAGCCGCTGGCCGGCGGCGAATTCACCCTGCGCCACCAGCGCATGGATCTGCGCGGCCAGCCGCAGGTAACCGCGGTCGGGCGCGGAGCGGCTGGGGGCAACCTCGGGTTTGGCTAGCGAGTGCAACGTCATGGCGTCCTGAATTGGTCTGACCAAATCGTATTTGGTCCACCAATTTTCGCCATCGTGGTTTTCCACTACGCGCGGCGCGGCAGACCTCTCGACAGCCCCCGTGCCACCCCTGTATAGATACGGATCGACCGACAGCCAAGGAATAAGCGCCATGCCCAGCCCGACCGACCAGCCCTTGCCCGCCGACCTGGCGGACCTGACCGTCATCGAGGCGGCAACCCGCATCCGCGAGGGCCGCCTCACCAGCGTTGCCCTGACCGAGGCCTGCCTGGACCGCATCGACGCCCGCCAGGACCTGAACGCATTCATCACCGTCGACCGCGACGGCGCCCTGGCGCAGGCGCGCGCCTACGATGCGGCGCCCGGCAACGGCCCGCTGGGCGGCGTGCCCATCGCCATCAAGGACAACATCCACGTCGCCGGCCTGCCGAACACGGCCGGCACGCCCGCGCTCAAGGACTTCCGTCCCGCCGAGGACGCGCCCGTCGTGCAGCGGCTGCGTGAAGCCGGCGCGGTCATCCTGGGCAAGACCAACATGCATGAACTGGCGTTCGGGGTGTCCGGCTACAACACCGCCTTTGCGGGACCGGACGGCGATGGCACGCGCAACGCCTATGACGCGCGTCTGATCGCCGGCGGCTCGTCGTCGGGCAGCGGCGCGGCGGTGGGTGCGCGGCTGGCGCCCGCCGCGCTGGGCACCGATACCGGCGCCTCGGTGCGTCTGCCCGCCTCGGTGAATGGATCGGCAGGCTTTCGCCCGACGGTGGGCCGCTACGACGGCGCGGGCATCACGCCGATCTCGCATACGCGCGACACGGCAGGCCCCATCGCCAAGAGCATGGCAGACATCGTGCTGCTGGATTCGATTATGACGGGCCAGACCGAGCCGCTAGCGCCATTGCCGCCGGCCAGCATCCGCCTGGGCGTGGCCGCCTATTTCTGGGCCGAGCTTGATCCCGAGGTGCAGGCAATTTCCGAAGCCGCATTGAACGCGCTGCGCGCGGCCGGCGTGACGCTGGTAAACCTGGACATGCCCGACTTACCCGCCGCCAACGCCGCAGTGGGCATGCCGCTATGCCTGTTCGAACAGAAGCCCGACCTGACGGCCTATCTGGCGCGATATCACGTGGGCGTGAGCTTTGACGAGGTGGTCGCGCAGATTTCCAGCCCGGACGTGAAAGGCATCTTCGACAACCTGATCGTGCCGGGCGTGCTGCCCACGCCGGACGGCCAGGTCCTGCCGCTGCAACCGCTGTACGAACATGCCATCGCAAGCGGCCGCCGAGAACTCATCGACGTCTACCGCCGCGCTTTCAAGGAACACGCGCTGGACGGCCTGCTGTTTCCGACCGTGCCCGTTCCGCCGCCCGCCGCCACGCCCGAGGCCAGCAGCTTCGAGACCTTCGCCCGCCTGGCCCGCAACGTGGACCCGGGCAGCAACGCAGGCCTTCCCGGCTTGAGCGTGCCGGCCGGGTTGTCGAATCAAGGTCTGCCGGTGGGACTGGAGATCGATGGCCTGCCGGGCGAGGACAGCAAGGTGCTCGCCATCGGCGTGGCCGTCGAAAAGATTCTGGGGCGCCTCGCGGCGCCCCAGTTCCGGCCTTAGCCCCAGCCAGCTCCCGCCTCGGCCGCAGCGGTAGACCGGCGCGTCAGCCCAGGTTGGGCGCCAGCGTTCGCTTCAGGTCTTCGATGCTGCGGCCGCTGCGGCGGGCGTAGTCCAGAAGCTGGTCTTCACCGATGACGCCCACGTTGAAGTACTGCGACTGCGGGTGGCTGAAGTAAAAGCCCGACACGCTGGAGGCCGGGTACATCGCATAGCTGTCCGTCAGCATCATGCCGATGTCCTCGCCGTCCAGCACGCGGAACATATCCGTCTTGACCACGTGTTCCGGGCAGGCCGGATAGCCTGGCGCGGGACGGATGCCGACGTATTTCTCGGCAATCATGTCCTCGTTGGACAGGGCCTCGTCGGGCGCGTAGCCCCACAGGTCCTGGCGCACGCGCGCGTGCAGGCATTCGGCAAAGGCCTCGGCCAGGCGGTCGGCCAGCGACTTGAGCATGATGCTGGAATAGTCGTCCAGCGCCTTTTCGAATTCGGCTTCCTTCTTCTCGATGCCCAGGCCGGCCGTGACGGCGAACATGCCGATGTAGTCGAGCTTGCCGCTGGACTTGGGCGCAATGAAGTCGGACAGCGACTTGTTGCTGACCCCTTCGCGCTTGGCGCCCTGCTGGCGCAGGTTGCGGTACGTGAACAGCACCTCGCTGCGGGTCTCGTCCTTGTAGACCTCGATGTCCTCGTCGTTGACGCTATTGGCCGGATAGAAGCCCACGACGCCATTGGCGGTCAGCCAGCGGCCCTCGACGATGCGCTTCATCATGGCCTGGCCGTCGGCAAAGACCTTGCGCGCCTGCTCGCCCACCACCTTGTCCTGCAGGATGGCCGGGTATGGGCCGAACAGGCTCCAGGTCTGAAAGAACGGGCCCCAGTCCACGTACTTCGCGATTTCCGCCAGGTCATAGCTCTTGAAGGTGCGCCGGCCGATGAACTTGGGGCGCGGCGGCGTGTAGCTGTCCCAGTCGATCGCCGGCCGCGAGGCGCGCGCCTCGGCCAGCGGCAGGATGGGCGTCGCCTTGCGGTTGGCATGGCGGCGGCGCACGTCTTCGTATTCCTCGGCCAGTTCCGCCAGATAGGCTTCCGACTGGTCGGACATCAGGTTGGTGGCCACGCCCACGGAACGGCTGGCGTCGGGCACGTAGATGACCGGGCCTTCGTAGTTGGGCGCGATCTTGACGGCGGTGTGCACGCGGCTGGTGGTCGCCCCGCCGATCATCAGCGGGACCTTGCGGCTGCGGAAGTACTCGTCGCGCTGCATCTCCGAGGCCACGTACGCCATCTCTTCGAGGCTGGGCGTGATGAGACCGGACAGGCCGACGATGTCGGCGTTCTCTTCCTTGGCTTTTTCAAGGATCTGCGCGCAGGGCACCATCACGCCCATGTTCACGACTTCGAAGTTGTTGCACTGCAGGACCACCGACACGATGTTCTTGCCGATGTCATGCACGTCGCCCTTGACGGTGGCGATGACGATCTTGCCCTTGGCGCGCACGTCGCCACCCGCGGCGGCGATCTGCCGCTTTTCTTCCTCGATGAACGGAATCAGGTGCGCCACGGCCTGCTTCATCACGCGCGCGGATTTCACGACTTGCGGCAGGAACATCTTGCCTTCGCCGAACAGGTCGCCGACGACGTTCATGCCGTCCATCAGCGGGCCTTCGATCACTTCGATGGGGCGGCCGCCGCGCGCGGCGATCTTCTGGCGCACCTCTTCGGTGTCTTCCACGATGAAGGCGGTGATGCCGTGCACCAGCGCGTGCGACAGGCGCTGCTCGACCTCGGCATTGCGCCAGGCCAGGTCTTCTTCCTTCTTCGCGCCCGAGCCTTTCACGGTGTCGGCAAACTGCACCAGGCGCTCGGTGGGCGTGCGCTCGTCGGCGGGGTCGGTCTTGCCCACGGGCTCGGGGCGGTCCAACACCACGTCTTCGACCAGGTCGCGCAGCGTGGCGTCCAGATCGGCGTACACGCCCAGCTGGCCGGCGTTGACGATGCCCATCGTCATGCCTTCCTTGACCGCGTAGTACAGGAACACGGTGTGGATGGCCTCGCGCATCGGCTCATTGCCGCGGAACGAGAAGCTGACGTTGGACACGCCGCCCGAGATGCGGGCATGCGGCAGGTTCTCGCGGATCCAGCGCGTGCCTTCGATGAAGTCCACGGCGTAGTGGTTGTGCTCGTCGATGCCGGTGGCGACCGCGAAGACGTTCGGGTCAAAGATGATGTCTTCCGGCGGAAAGCCTTCTTCCTCGACCAGGATCTTGTAGGCGCGCCCGCAGATTTCCTTGCGGCGCTCCAGCGTGTCGGCCTGGCCAAGTTCATCGAACGCCATCACCACCACCGCGGCGCCGTAGCGGCGGCACAGTCGCGCGTGGTGGCGGAAGGGCTCCAGCCCTTCCTTCATGGAGATCGAGTTCACCACGGCCTTGCCCTGCACGCACTTCAGGCCGGTCTCGATGACTTCCCACTTCGAGCTGTCGATCATGACCGGCACGCGCGCGATGTCGGGCTCGGAGGCGATCAGGTTCAGGAAGCGGTGCATGCAGGCCACCGAATCCAGCATGGCCTCGTCCATGTTGATGTCGATGATCTGCGCGCCGTTCTCGACCTGCTGGCGGGCCACGGCCAGCGCCTCGTCGTATTTTTCTTCGCGGATCAGGCGGGCGAACATCTTGCTGCCCGTCACGTTGGTGCGTTCGCCCACGTTGACGAACAGCGTGTCCTCGTCGATGTTCAGGGGTTCCAGGCCCGACAGGCGGGTCTTGACCGCAATCTCGGGCACGACGCGCGGCGTCAGCGCCGTGACCTTGTCGGCGATCGCGCGGATGTGATCCGGCGTGGTGCCGCAGCAGCCGCCCGACATGTTCACCAGCCCCGCGCGCGCAAATTCCTCGAGCAGCGCCGAGGTGTCGGCGGGGGTCTCGTCAAAGCCGGTCTCGGCCATGGGGTTGGGCAGGCCGGCGTTGGGATACACGCAGACGTAGGTGTCGCAGATCTTGGACAGTTCGGCCACGTAGGGGCGCATCAGCGCCGCGCCCAGCGCGCAATTCAGGCCGATGGTGACGGGGCGCGCGTGGCGCACCGAGTTCCAGAAGGCCTCGACCGTCTGGCCCGACAGGATGCGGCCGGACGCGTCGGTCACCGTGCCGGAGATCATCACCGGCAGGCGGATGCCGCGTTCCTCGAAGACTTCCTCGGTGGCGAAGATGGCCGCCTTGGCGTTCAGCGTGTCGAAAATGGTTTCGATCAGGACGATGTCGATGCCGCCATCGAGCAGGCCATTGAGCTGCTCGATGTACGCCACGCGCAGCTCGTCGAACGTGACGTTGCGCGCGCCCGGGTCGTTCACGTCCGGCGAGATGGATGCCGTCTTGGGCTGCGGGCCCAGCGCGCCGGCCACGAAGCGCGGCTTGTCGGGCGTGCTGTACGCGTCACAGGCCTCGCGCGCCAGCTGCGCCGACACCAGGTTCAGCTCGTAAGCCAGTTCCGGCAGGTCGTAATCGCCTTGCGCGATCGTGGTGGCGCCGAAGGTGTTGGTCTCGATGACGTCGGCGCCCGCTTCCAGGTACTGGCGGTGGATCTCCGAGATGACGTCGGGCCGCACCAGCGACAACAGCTCGTTGTTGCCCTTGACGTCCTTGCCGTGATCGGCAAAGCGCTCGCCGCGAAAATCCGCTTCGCCCAGCTTGTAGCGCTGGATCATGGTGCCCATGGCGCCGTCCAGGATCAGGATGCGCTTGCCCAGCAGGCGGGCAAAGTCGCCGCCGCGGGTATAGGCTTCGGGAGGGTACGGCAGGCGGGGATACGACACGATCAGGTCCAAATTGAGTTGGCCACGGCAGCGCGGTTGTGGCTAAAAAGCGAAAAACGCTGAAAAAACAAGCCCTGATCGTAACAAAATGGGCCTTCGCGCGCCTCGCGGTGATACAGTTTCGGCCCCGAACCGGTGCTTTCGGCGCAACAGGCTGGGCAAGGACGCAACACTTGCCCGCCGCGTGCGAAAGGTAAACGGGAAACAGGAAGACGCCGCCAACGGGCGCCGCGCCGCCCACAAGGCCGCCGCAGTTGCCCAGCAAGTCCAGCCTGTGCTGCCCCCGCAACGGTCCCCATGCGCGCATCCGCGCCCATGGCAGCCCGATACCGGCCTGTTCGCTCGCCAGGATGCCTGTTCCCCGCCCCGCGGCCTTTCGGCCCGCCCGGCGCGCGGGCATTCTCCCCATCGTGAATGGCCTGCGGGGTCGCGGGTCGCTTCGAGGTTATGTAGATGAAAGCCCGCTCCATCCGGCGCTACGCCGGCGCCTTGCTCTGTACCGCTCCGGCCATTGCCGCCGCCCAGCAGACCGCTTCCCCCGCCCCCGAACTGGACAGCATCACCGTCACGGCGCAACGCGTGCCCACCGACGGCCGCACGCTGCCGGTGTCGATCTCGGTCATCACCGCCGAGGACATCGCGGCCAGCAGCGCCCGCACCATGCAGGACCTGCTGTCCACGCAGTCCGGCATCAACCTGATCAACACCACCAGCTCCAGCGACAACGCCATCGTGGACCTGCGCGGCTTCGGCATCACTGGCGCAAGCAACACGCTGATCCTGATCGACGGCGTCAAGCAGAACACCAACGACCTGTCGGCGCCCAGCCTGGGCGTGGTGCCGCTCGACCAGGTCGAACGCATCGAAATCGTGCGCGGCAGCGGCTCCGTGCAATACGGCGGCGGCACGACCGGCGGCGTGATCAACATCATCACCAAGTCCGATTTCACGAAGGAGCCGGTAAGCGCCCGCGCCACCGCCACCTTCGGCAGCTACGGCCTGCGCCAGTACGACGCTGCCGTCTCGATGAACAACGAGAAGGTGGGCGTGGACGCCTACATGCAGTCGCTGCACAGCGACGGCTACCGCGACCACAGCGGCGAGCGCCGCGAGGGCGGCGGCGGCGGCATCACGTTCCGCCACGACGACGGCTCGATCCGCCTGTACGGCCGCACGACCACGCAGAAGCTGGAACTGCCCGGCCCGCGCACGATCAACCCGTTCACTGGCGTGAACGAATTCCAGGACGATCCGCGCGGCGCCAAGAACGACGTCGACTACGTCAAGACCACCACCACCACGTTCGGCCTGCAGCTTGAACAGGCCATCGGCGCCGGCGTGCTGTACTCGGACCTGTCGACCCGCGAAAAGAAGCTCAGCGGCGTGACCTATGACGGTTTCGGCGACACGCTGCGCGACCAGAAGCTCGAAGAGAACATCGCCAGCGTGCGCTACCGCCTGCCGATCAACGGCGGCCACAGCGTCGTCTTCGGCGCGGACGCGCAGGAAGCCAAGACCACCGCCGACCAGAACGCCTACTACGACTTCGAACCCTCGAAGTGGCAATCGCGCCAGCACCAGTACGGCCTCTTTGCCGAAGGCCAGATCCGCGCCACCGACACCACCTACATCACGGCGGGCGTGCGCCGCCAGTACGCGTCCGACGACCTGGAAGTGATTTCGGGTTCCGGCACGGCGTCTGATCGCAGCAACCACCTGACCGCCTGGCAGCTGGGCGTGCGCCAGGACCTGGCCAGCGGCTTCGGCGTGTACGGCAAGATCGGCCGCAGCTTCCGCCTGCCGAACGCCGACGAACTGCTGTCGGTCCAGTCGCCGCTGGCGCCGCAGACCTCCACCGACAAGGAAATCGGCGTCACGTGGCAGTCGGCATCCAGCAGCGCGCGCCTGTCGTACTTCCGTTATGACCTGACCAACGAGATCCAGTACAACCCGCTGGCCGATGGTCTGTGGGGTCCGGGCACCGGCGCCAACACCAACCTGGATCCGACCCGCCGCCAAGGCGTCGAGCTGGAAGGCCACACCGCCCTGTCCAGCAGCGTGAGCCTGGACGCCAACGTGACGTGGATGCAGGCGCAGTTCCGCTCCGGCACCTACGCGGGCGTGGACCTGGCCGGCAAGACCGTGCCGCTCGCCCCGAAGTGGCTGGCCAACGCTGCCGTCACCTGGCGCCCCACCGACGCATTCCTGTGGAACGTGTCGGCGCAATACGTGGGCAAGTCGCGCATGGACAACGACCAGGCCAACCAGTTCGACAAGCAGCTGGATGCGTACGTGCTCTTTAACACCAAGCTCGCGTACAAGTTCACCCGCAACATCGAAGGCGCCGTGGGCGTGAACAACATCTTCGACCGCCAGTACGCCACGTACGGCATCCGTGGCGGCAACGCTTCGTTCGAAATGCTGGGTCCCGTCGCCAACTACAGCCTGTACCCCGCTCCCGGCCGCAACTTCTACGCGTCGCTCACGCTACGCTACTGATTGCCGCCTGACGGCCCGGGCCTGCCGGCATTGCGCCTTTCTTGAGGCGCAGATTCCGCGCAGGCCCTGCCCCGCGTTTATGCCCACCCGACGGAGCCGCCGCATGACCTCCCATCGCGTCCTGACGACCGCCGGACTGGCGCAACACCGGGTACTGAAACTTGCGCCGAAGCGGGGTGCGAAGCCGGCCTGGATGTTGGCGCTGGTGTTGGCGCCAACGATGGTGCTGTCTCCGTTGCCGGCCCTCGGCGCGCCAGCCATCCAGGTGCAGGACGACCGCGGCCGCGCCGTCGCGCTGCAGGCGCCCGCCCGGCGCGCGGTCACGCTGGCGCCCCACGCCACCGAACTCGTCTACGCCGCGGGCGCCGGCGGGTTCATCGTGGGCACGGTGCTGGGCAGCGACTACCCGCCCGCCGCCCGCGCGCTGCCCATCATCGGCGACGGCACGCAGCCCGATGCCGAGCGCGTGGCCTCCGCCCGGCCGGACCTTCTGATCGCCTGGCAACCGTCTGCCGCCGAACCGCTGGCGCGCGTGATGGACAAGCTGGGCGTGCCCGTGTTCTACAGCGATCCGCTGACGCTGGACGCCATCCCCGGCGCGGTCGAGCGCATGGGCAGGCTGTTCGGCACCGAGTCCGTGGCGAACGCCGCTGCCGCGGACATGCGCGCGCGGCTGGCGGCCCTGCAGGCCCGCTATGCCGGCCGGCGTCCGGTGCGGGTCTTCGTGCAGGCCGGCCTGGATCCGATCTACACCCTGAACAACGCCAGCATCGTCAGCGATGCGCTGCGGCTGTGCGGCGGCGTCAACGTCTTCGGCCAGGCGCCCATCGTGGCGCCGCAGGTCACGCTGGAAGGCGTGCTGGCGGCCCGGCCCGAGGCCGTGCTGGCCGGCGTCTCGCGCCGCGGGGACACGCAGGCAAACCTGGCCGCCTGGCAGGCGATGGGCCTGCCGGCCGCGCGCCAGGGCCACGTCTACGGTGTCGACGCCGACGCGCTGTACCGGCCCGGCCCGCGGCTGATCGACGCGGCCGAGACCCTCTGCGCCGACCTGGACCGGGTGCGCTGACGCGCGCATTCCGCAATTAGTGGAACGCGCCGGCCAGCGCCCCCGCCCTGCCATCCGGCGTCCTGCTTTATCATTCGGCATCAGTCAGCCAGTCCCCGCGGGCCTCGCATCGTGCGCGCCCGCCCTTTGAAGCACCGCCATGACCACACAAGACACGCTCACCATCGCCGGCCGCGCCTATTCGTCGCGCCTGCTCGTCGGAACCGGCAAGTACAAGGACTTCGAACAGACCCGCGCGGCCCTGGACGCCAGCGGCACGGAAATCGTCACCGTCGCCATCCGCCGCACCAACATCGGCCAGAACGCCGGTGAACCGAACCTGCTGGACTACGTCCCCACCTCCAAGTTCACGCTGCTGCCCAACACCGCCGGCTGCTACACCGCCGACGACGCCGTGCGCACGCTGCGCCTGGCCCGCGAACTGCTGGACGGCCACGACCTCGTGAAGCTCGAAGTACTGGGCGACCCGCACACCCTGTTCCCCAACATGCCCGAAACGCTCAAGGCCACCAAGACGCTGGTCGATGAGGGCTTCAAGGTCATGGTCTATTGCACGGACGATCCCATCCAGTGCCGCATGCTTGAAGACATGGGCGCCGTGGCCGTCATGCCGCTCGCCTCGCTGATCGGCTCGGGCATGGGCATCCTGAATCCCTGGAACCTGCGCCTCATCATCGACCAGGCCCGCGTGCCGGTCGTGGTCGATGCCGGCGTGGGCACCGCGTCCGACGCCGCCATCGCCATGGAACTGGGCTGCGACGCCGTGCTGATGAACACCGCCATCGCCGCCGCGCGCGACCCCGTCCTGATGGCCAGCGCCATGAAAAAGGGCGTGGAAAGCGGCCGCGAAGCCTTCCTGGCCGGCCGCATGCCCAAGAAGCTGTACAGCGGCGCGCCCAGCTCGCCCACCGAAGGCCTGATCACCGGCGGTCCCGCCAAATGAACTCGCGCCAGCCGGCCGCCAGCGGCCGTCCCATCCCCAACGCGCTGACCATCGCCGGCGTCGACCCGTCCGGCGGCGCCGGCATCCTGGCCGACGTCAAGGCCATGAGCGCGCTGGGCGCGTATGGCTGCGCCATCATTGCCGCGCTCACCGCGCAGAACACGCAGGGCGTCACGGGCATCTCGCCGGTGCCGCCCGCCTTCGTCGGCCTGCAGATCGACACCCTGTTCAGCGACGTGCGCATCGACGCGGTCAAGATCGGCATGCTGGGCCAGCGTCCGGTCATCGAAGTCGTGGCGGAAAAGCTCGCCAAATGGACGCCGGCGCACATCGTGCTGGATCCGGTCATGGTCGCCAAGAGCGGCGACCTGCTGCTGGAGAACGATGCCGTCGGCGCCATGCGCGAAGCCATGCTGCCCCTGACCACCCTGCTCACGCCCAACCTGCCCGAGGCCGGCGTGCTGCTCGAAGAGCGCCCCGTCGAGACCGTCAAGGAAATGCGGCGCGTGGCCGAGCGCCTGCGCAACAAGCTGGCGCATTCGGGCGAGCGCTGGGTGCTGGTCAAGGGCGGCCACCTGCCCGGCAGCGAAACCATCGACCTGCTGCACGACGGCGACCGCATGATCGAACTGCCCGGCCATCGCATCGACACCGCCAACACCCACGGCACCGGCTGCACGCTGTCGGCCGCGCTGGCGGCGCTGCTGCCGCAAATCGGGGACGTACCGGAATCGGCCAAGCGCGCCAAGGCCTATCTGACTGAGGCCATCCGCCACGCCGAGCGCCTGTCGGTCGGCTCGGGCCACGGCCCGGTCCACCACTTCCACGGCTGGTGGTAAGCACGCCCGCCCCATCATCAGACGGCGCCCCGCGAGGCGCCGTCTGCTTTTCCGGGGTACGGGCCGCGCCTGAAACATCTACCGCGCGGGCACGCCGTCACAGGACGCTACGAATCGGTACAATGGCCCGTTGATTCCTCCGTTTTTTCTGACCGTCATGAACGCTTCGACCCTGCCCGACGTAGAACAAGCCCGCTTCAACATGGTGGAACAGCAGATCCGCCCGTGGGACGTCCTGGACGCCAACGTGCTGCAAGCGCTGTTCGATGTGCGCCGCGAACAATTCGTTCCGCCGGCCCTGCGCGGCCTGGCGTTTTCAGACCTGGAGCTGCCGCTCGAGATCAACGCGGTCAACACCCGCGAGAACATGCTCGCCCCCAAGGTCGAAGCACGCCTCGCGCAAGAACTGCTGCTGACCAAGTCCGACTGCGTGCTGGAAATCGGCACGGGTTCC
The DNA here is from genome assembly GCF_006715415.1 of Achromobacter sp. SLBN-14. Classification (NCBI taxonomy): domain Bacteria; kingdom Pseudomonadati; phylum Pseudomonadota; class Betaproteobacteria; order Burkholderiales; family Alcaligenaceae; genus Achromobacter; species Achromobacter sp. SLBN-14. Next base: position 1,899,790 of record NZ_VFNE01000001.1, read on the forward strand.
GGCTACCAGGCCGCCCTCCTGGGCTACCTGGCGCAACAAGTCACCTCCGTCGAGATCGACAGCCGCCTGGTGACCTTCGCGCAGCAGAACCTGCAGATGAACAACGTCACCAACGTCAAGGTCGAAACCGGCGATGCCCGCAATGGCTGGGGCTCCACCGAATACGACGCCATCCTGGTCACCGGTTCCGTGCCGGTCGTGCCGGACGCGCTGAAGTACCAGCTGCGCGTGGGCGGCCGCCTTGTCGTGGTCGTGGGCCAGGCGCCCATCATGACTGCCTGTCGCATCACCCGCACCACTGCCGCCAGCTTCGAGACCGTCAAACTCTTCGAAACGGTCATCAAGCCGTTGCGCGGCGTCACGGTGTCGCAGTTCAAGTTCTAACTCCGCAAACCTGCCGCCTGCCGCCCGGCCCCCATGGGGCCGGCGTCGCGTCCGGCGGCCCGGCGTATCGTTGAAAAATCATGCGCGTCCGATCACTGACGGCTTTACTGGTTTTCACCTGCGCCGCAAGTGCCGGCCCGCTGACTGCGTCCGCCCAGAACCTCGTCCAGGTCTGGCAGGCCGCGCTGGGCAACGACCCCACCTATGCCGCAGCCCGCGCCAACTACCGCGCCGGCCTTGAAAAAGAACCCCAGGCCCGCGCCCTGCTGCTGCCCCTGATCACCGCCGAAGCCGGCGGCGCCTACCAGGAAACCCGCAGCACCCGTGGCCTGTCCTACGCCTACAGCGGCGGTCGCGGCGTGTGGGACCTGGCGCTCACCCAGCCCCTCTTTGACTGGGGCCGCTGGCAGAACTTCGAACAGTCCAAGCTCATCGTCGCCGACGTCGAAGTCCAGCTGCAGCAGGCCTACCAGGACCTCCTGCTACGCGTCGCCGACGCCTACTTCAACGTCCTGTACGCCCAGGACACCCTGACCGCCACCGAAGCCGAAAAAGCCGCCGTCGCCGGCCAACTGGAATCGGCCAAGCGCAACTTCGAACTCGGCAACGCCACCATCACCGACACGTACGAAGCGCAGTCGCGCTACGACCTCGTCGTCGCCCAAGAGTTGCGCCTGCAGAACGACCTGGAAGTGCGCCGCGACGAACTGGCCAAGATCATCGGCACGCAGCCCGGCGCCCTGTCCGAACTGCCCTACGGCGTGCAACTGCCCGCCCCCCAGCCCGCCCGCATCGCCGACTGGAGCAACCAGGCCGAAACCTCCAGCCTCGAAGTCCTGCGCGCGCAACTCCTGACCCGCATCGCCGGCCGCGAAATCCAGATCGCCAAGAGCGGCCACTACCCCACCCTGAACCTGCGCGCCACCAGCGGCAGCGCCAGCGACGCCGTCATGCGCAACGCCGCCCCCGGCAAGCCCATCGACAACACCATCGGCGTGGTCCTGTCCATCCCCCTGTACTCCGGCGGCGGCGTGTCCTCGCAAGTCACGGAAAAGGTCGAACTGGAACAAAAAGCCCGCTACGACTACGAAACCGCCCGCCGCCAGGCCGTCCAAGCCACCCGCCAGTACTACACCGGCGTCACCAGCGGCCTGGCCCGCATCCAGGCCCTGGAAGCCGGCGAAAAATCCAGCCGCGCCGCCGTCGAAGCCAACCGCACCGGCTACGAGGTCGGCGTCCGCATCAACCTGGACGTCCTGAACGCCCAGCAACAGCTCTACGCCACCCAACGCGACCTCGCCCTCGCCCGCTACAGCACGGTGCTCTCCGGCCTGCGCCTGAAGGCCACCAGCGGCATCCTGGCGGAATCAGACCTGGAAGCCATCAACCGCCTGCTGCGCACGCCGCGCTGAGCGAGCAAGTGGCAGCACGGGTGAACACCCGCGCCCGGGGGTCGCGCCACCGGTGTCTGACACCCCTGAAGCACTGTCTCCAACCCAAGATCATCTCCGCGGGTGGCAGACACCTAATCACCAGCCCCCCACCAGCGCGCGAGCGCACACCGCCACGACGCCCCACCGCCCCGATGCCGATTGCCGCCGCCCGGGCGGCAGCAATTCGGCGGCCCCGCAAATCCCCTTCCCCGACCACAGGTCTTGAAGCGCCACATACCAAAGACCCTGGCAGCACGGCGTCGCGGTCACCGTGGGTGCGAGCGCCGTCGATGCGCCGGAGGGAATCTGAAGGGAGCCGAAGGCGGACGAAGATGACGAGGGGGAAGTCCGGAGCGAAGGCTCCGGACCGCAATCGTGGGCGATCGTGCCCACGGTGACCGCGGCGCCGGGCGACCTACGAAGATCTGCGGCACCGACCCACGAAGCCGTGCAGCACCGACTTACAAAGCCCGGCATCACCGGCCTACGAAGCCCTGCAGCACCATCCTACGAAGCCCAAGGCACCAACCTACCAAGCCCAAAGCACAAAAGAAAAAGGCGGCCACCCAGGCCGCCTCACATTCATCCAGCACATCAAATTCAAAGCCTTCAACCGCCCTGAATCTTCTTCACCAACGCCGTCGTAGACCGCTGGAACTCAAAGGGAATCGCAACCGCACGCCCCCCCCAAGTCTTCACCAACGCCGTCTCCGGCAACGTCTCCATGTCGTAATCACCACCCTTGACGATCAGATCCGGCCTCAGTTCCCCGATCAACGCCTCAGGCGTATCCTCGGAAAACGACGTCACCGCCGACACAAACCCCAACGCCGCCAGCAACGCCGCCCGATCTTCCATGCGATTGAGCGGGCGCTCCGCCCCCTTGCCAAGCCGCCGCACCGATTCATCGGTATTCACGGCGACAATCAGCGTCGCGCCCAACTGCGCCGCCTGGTCCAGATACGTCGCGTGCCCCCGATGCAGGATGTCGAACACCCCGTTCGTGAACACCAGCGGCCGCGGAAAGCGGCCAGCGGCGACGGCGGCGACGAGTTCGTCGCGGGACAGGACCTTGGATTCGAAACGGGCGGCAGGCATGCGGCGATTATAGGAGGGATCAGCTACCGGCCAGGATGATCTCTTTGTCCTTCGGGACGATCAGCGCCGTCATTTCCTTGCGGTAGCGGTTCAGATCCTTCACCGTCTCGAAGCTGCGATCCATCAGCTTGGACAGGATGTGCAGGATGCGGCTGGCCACCTTCTGCTCCCACACGCCGTCAAAGCGGATCTGCGTGTCCAGCCAGTGTTCCAGCCAGCCCGGCTCCGGCAGGCGCGACTGCACCGTGTCGTTCGGGAACAGATCCTTGTTCACGTGCAGATTCGTCGGATGCAGCGCCTGCTGCGTGCGTCCCGCCGAAGCCATCAGCACCCCGATCTTCGAGAACGCCAGACGGGCTTGCTCGCTCGTTTCCTGCCCGCGGTCGTGCAGCGCACGGCGCATGTATTGCAGGTAGGCGCCCGCGTGACGGGCCTCGTCCTGCGCCACCGTCTTGTAGATCGCCTTGATGACAGGCTCCGTGTGCCAGTCGGCCGCGCGGCGGTACCAGTGGTTCAGGCGGATCTCGCCGCAGAAATGCAGCATCAGCGTTTCGAGTTCCGGGGCCTGATCGAATTCAAAGCGCACGTTGTGCAGCTCTTCTTCGGTGGGCACCAGATCCGGCCGGAAGCGGCGCAGATACTCGATCAGCACCAGGGAATGCTTTTGTTCTTCAAAGAACCAGACCGACATGAACGCGCAGAAATCACTGTCGCCGCGGTTGTCGCGCAGGAACATCTCGGTGGCCGGCAGCGCCGCCCACTCCGTGATGGCGTTCATCTTGATCGTGTGGGCCTGCTCGTCCGAGAGCTTGCTGCGGTCGAAATCGCCCCAGGGAATATCGTGCGCCATGTTCCAGCGCACGGCTTCCATGGTCTTGAAGAGTTCAGGATAAAGCATGTTCTGCCCTTGTATTCGTCCCGCTAGTGGGGCTATGGAAATTGATGAATGGCGCGCGCGTTCTTATAGGCGTCGGCGCTGCATGCCACCTCTCGCAGCGCTATTTTTCGCCGTCTCCCGCGAAGCTATGATGACCGTTTCATGAATGAAACATGACAGTAAGGTCTAGATCATCGCGCCGCCTATCGGGTCAGCGCCCATATCGCGACCCCCACCGCCAGCGCCAGCACGCCAACCAGCGCTGCAACCAGCCGGTTGTTCTGCTCTTGTGCGCGACGTAGCTGCATCATCTCGGCCAGCATCGCCGGCGAGACATTGGGGCGGCTCAGATGGTCATGGACCAGCCTGGGCAGGGCCGGCAGCATCTGCGACCACTGCGCTGCCTCTTTTTCCAGGCTTTGCCGCAGGCCCTTGAATCCGACACGCTGGCGCATCCAGCGTTCCAGATAGGGCTTGGCGGTCTTCCAGAGATCGAGGTTGGGATCGAGCTGACGCCCCAGTCCCTCGACGTTCAGCAGGGTCTTCTGCAACAGGACCAGCTGCGGCTGGATCTCGACGTTGAACCGGCGCGAGGTCTGGAAGAGCCGCAGCAGCACTTGCCCCAGCGAGATCTCCGACAACGGCCGGTCAAAATAGGGTTCGCAGACGGCGCGCACCGCGCCTTCCAGTTCTTCCTCGCGCGTATCCGGCGGCACCCAGCCCGATTCGATATGCAGTTGCGCCACGCGGCGGTAGTCGCGGTGAAAGAACGCCAGGAAATTCTGCGCCAGGTAGTTCTTGTCGAACTCGGACAGCGAGCCCACGATGCCGAAATCCAGCGCGATGTAGCTGCCCAGCGTGTCCGGGCGGTCCGACACGTAGATGTTGCCCGGGTGCATGTCGGCGTGGAAAAAGCCGTCGGTAAAGACCTGCGTGAAGAAGATCTCGACGCCCGTGCGCGCCAGCGTCGGAATGTCGATGCCGGCCTCGCGCATGCGCTCGACCTGGCCCACCGGCATGCCGTACATGCGCTGCATCGTGAACACGGTGGAAGCCGTGTATTCCCAGATCACCTCGGGCACGATCAGCATGTCGCCACGCCCCGATTCCGGACCGAAGTTGCGGCGCAGCTGGCTGCAATTGGAGGCCTCGCGCACCAGGTCCAGTTCGTCGTGCAGGTACTTGTCGAATTCGGCCACGACCTCGCGCGGCTTCAGGCGGCGGCCGTCCGGGCCCAGGCGCTCGATGATGCGCGCCACCACCTTCAGCAGCGACATGTCTTTTTCGATGATGCTGAGCATGCCCGGACGCAGCACCTTCACGGCGACTTCACGGCCGTCGTGCAGCACCGCGAAGTGCACCTGCGCGATCGACGCCGACGCCACCGGGTCCACATCGAACTGCGCGAACAGCTTTTCGGGCGGCGCGCCCAGCGCCGCCTCGATGCAGGCCGCTGCCTGCGCCGACGGGAACGGCGGCACGCGGTCCTGCAGCAGCGCCAGTTCGTTGGCGATGTCGGCGGGGATCAGGTCTCGGCGGGTGGACAGCACCTGCCCGAACTTCACGAAGATCGGGCCCAGCGATTCCAGGGCAAGTCGCAGCCGTTGCCCGCGCGGCGAACGCGGGCGCGTGCCCAGGCGCATGACGCGCAGCAGGCAGGTGGCCAGCGGATGATTCAGGCTGGACAGCACCAGCTCGTCCAGGCCGTAGCGCAGCGAGACGACGATGATGCGAAACAGGCGCAGCAAGGGGAACATGGATCAGGCGCCCCGCTTTGCGCCGGCCGTGGCCAGGCGGGTTTGCAGCGCAGCCGCGGAACGCGCCAGCGCGTCGGTGCGGGTGTTCAGGTCGGCCAGGTCCAGGCGCCATTGCTCCAGGGCCGGACGGCCCGCCAGCACACCGCTTTCCTCGGACAGGTATTCGGATACGTTTTCGGCCAGGCGCTTGCCCGCCGTGCGCGCGCCATCCGACACGGCACGCGCGCCGCCCACGATGCGCAGCGCGGCGATGTCGCCCACCACGCGGGCCAACGCGTCCTCCGGATCCCAGCGCAACTGCTTGGACAAGTCGGCAACCACCTGGGCCAGCGCCGCGTCGCCTGAAATATGCGTGGCCTCGGCAAAATCCGGCTTCTCGTGCCCGGCGCCCAGGCGCGGCAGCGGCAGCTTCTCGGGCGACACTGTCAGCGTCACGTCGGGCACCACGGCCGGATCAGCCTGATCCGCCAGCCCTTCGCTATCGATGGACAGGCCCAGCGTGAAGCCGCCCATGGCAAACCGCACGGTCTTGCCGGCATGCCGAGCCAGGCGTTCGCGCGCCCAGTCCTCGCGCCGCAGCAAGGCATTGAGGGCGCTGATGGCCAGACGCTTCGGTGTGGGCAGGAACGAAAAAGGCAGCATGGCGGTTGCAAGGACCCTGAGAGGGCTTGCCGAAGTTGATGGGTAAATCGGGAGTGTAACGGGTTAGATGGGAGCCTGTTTTGCGTAGGCACATTGAAAAACCGGCCCTCTGGGGGCCGGTTCAGGCGGACGCCTTGCGGCGCCCGCGGCAGATGGCCGGTCGAGCCGGACCGCCAGGATTAGCTGGCGTGTTCCACCGGGATCTGCTGGATGCCGGCCAGCAACCAGCCGCCATTGGCCGGCTTGAACAGGTTCCAGACTTCTTCGAAGCGGAACGCTTCGGCGCCCGGCGCCTCGCGCAGCATGCCCGAGAAGCGCACGCTGGCCAGGTGGCCGTCGGAGACGGTTTCGATGCCCAGCATCTCGGCGTTCAGCAGGACCACTTCGGTCTTGTTGGGCGCCGCGCCGCGCTCGGCCAGCTGCGGCTTGAGCTCGGTGATCAGGTCGTCGGTCAGGAATTCGCGCAGACCGTCGGTGCTGCCGCTGTCCCAGACCGCCTGGATGCGGACGAACTGTTCCTTGGCTTGCTTCAGGAAGTTCGGCGTGTCGAAATCGCCCGGCACGAACCAGTTGTTGTCGTCGCCCGCCTTGGGCAGGACGGCCGGCGGCTCGACCGGCGCGGCGGCCACCGTAGCGGCAGCGGCGGCAGGCGCGGCGGCGCCCGGCTTCAGCGATTCACGCCACATGGGCTGCTGTTGCTGGCCCGAGGCGTTGTTGGCCCCGCCGAACGCACCTTGCGTGGCAGTGCGCGGACCGGCGCCGCGCAGGCGGCGGATGATGAACATGACGGCGAAGACCACGGCGGCGATCAGCAGCGCGGACGACAGGAACTCCAGGAACGCGCCGGACAGGCCCATGCTGGAGAGCAGCGCGGCGATACCGAGGCCGGCGGCGATGCCGGCGATGGGACCCAGCCAACGCGAGGCGCCGCTCTTGGCGGCGGCGCCTGCCGCGCCAGCCGTGGCAGCGCCGGCAGCTGCCGGTGCGGCGGTGGCGCCCGCGGTGTTGTTGGTGGCAGCCGGCGGCGTGGTGGCCTGGCGCTGCGTCGTGACGTTGGAAGACTGGCGGCCGACACTGGCGCCGCCGCCTGCGCGGCGAGCTTCGGCGTCAAACGACGCCGTCACCAGCGCCGCGCCCGAAACGGCGATGAGCGCCGCGGCGACAAAGCGCGAAAGACTGAATTTAGACATGAGTTTGCTCCCTCGTACTCGCGCCCCCGCTGCCCCGAGCAACGGGAGGGCCCCGCAATGCGCGGGGCCATCTGCGCGACTTTTCTTACAGTAATCTGAATGGCGTAAGAATAACGGACAAGCTGCCGCCCCACAAGTTCCCCGCGGGGTGGCGAAATCCGCCGTGGTCGCCGGGCGTCAGCCCAGGCGCACACCTTCGTGCAACGCGGCGATGCCCGCCGTCAGGTTGAAGTACTGCACCCGCTCCAGGCCGGCGGTGCGCAGCATGTCGGCCAGGGTTTCCTGGTCCGGGTGCATGCGGATCGATTCGGCCAGGTAACGATAGCTGGCCTCGTCCTTGGCGATCTTCTTGCCCAGCCACGGCAGCACGTTGAAGGAATACCAGTCGTAGGCCGGGGACAGGGGCTTGGCGATGCGCGAGAACTCCAGCACGAGCAGCTTGCCGCCCGGCTTGAGCACGCGGGTCATTTCGGCCAGCGCGCGATCCTTGTGAGTCATGTTGCGCAGGCCGAAGGCCACGCTGACGCGGTCGAAGTAACCGGAGGGGAACGGCAGGCGCTCGGCGTCGCACACGGCGGCGGGCACCAGCAGGCCGGCGTCGGTCAGCCGGTCGCGGCCCACGCGCAGCATGGAATCATTGATGTCGGTCAGCCAGACCTCGCCCGTGGGGCCGGCGCGCTTGGCGAACGCTCGCGCCAGGTCGCCCGTGCCGCCGGCAATGTCCAGCACCTTCATGCCGGGGCGGATGGCCGCGCGGCCAATCGTGAACGCCTTCCAGACGCGGTGCAGGCCCGCCGACATGAAATCGTTCATGACGTCGTAGCGCTGGGCGACCGAATGGAACACTTCGGCAACCTTGCGGGCCTTTTCGCTTTCGGGGACCGATTGGAAGCCGAAGTGCGTGGAGGTCGAGCCGGCGCCGGCGGATTGTTGCGATTCGGAGGGGTTTTGCATGGTGTATTCCCGATATATCGTTCAATGGTAGCCTATCGGGCGCGCGCCTGCGGCGGGCGAGCCCGCCAGATGGCGCGCCGCGGTCACATACCTGAAATATTGCGGCCATACTATCGCAATGTTCGCGCCGCGCCGGCGCTCCGAAGTGTGCCCAATTCGATATGTCCAGCACTATCCTCGTCGTCGAAGACGAACCCGCCATCCAGGAATTGATCGCCGTCAACCTGTCCTTCGCCGGCCACAAGGTGCTGCGCGCCTTCGACGCCGACCAGGCCCAGACGCTGATCCGTGCCGAGCTTCCCGACCTGATCCTGCTGGACTGGATGCTGCCCGGCACCTCTGGCCTGGCCATGGCCCGCAAGCTGCGCAACGACGAGCGCACCCGCGCCGTCCCGGTCATCATGCTGACCGCCAAGGGCTCCGAGCAGGACAAGGTCGACGGCCTGGAAGCCGGCGCCGACGACTACATCACCAAGCCCTTCTCGCCCAAGGAGCTGATGGCCCGCATCAAGGCCGTGCTGCGCCGCCGCGCGCCCCAGCTCACGGACGACGTCATCGACGTCGGCGGCCTGAAGCTGGATCCGGTGACGCATCGCCTGTCGGGCAACAGCCAGTCCCTGCAGATCGGCCCCACCGAATTCCGCCTGCTCCACTTCTTCATGACGCACCCCGAGCGCGTGTTCTCCCGCTCGCAGCTCCTGGACCAGGTGTGGGGCGACCACGTCTTTGTCGAAGAGCGCACGGTCGACGTGCACATCCGCCGCCTGCGCAAGGCCCTGGAACCCAGCGGCCATGACGCGCACGTCGAAACGGTCCGCGGCAGCGGCTATCGGTTTACGGCACAGCTCCCGACGCGGTAAAACGTGCGCACGATGATCTGGCTGCGCACCCTTATTCTGGTCGTCCTGTGGGCGGCATTTGCCTTGTTGGCGCAATGGCTCATTGGAGACCCCGCGGGCTGGATCGTGTTTTCGGTGTCGCTGACCGCCATGCTGCTCTGGCGCAGCTGGCGCCTGTCGCTGGTGTCCAAATGGGCCAATCACCCGGATTCCGCCCCGCCGGCCTCCGTGGGCCCGTGGGATGACATTCTTGCCCCGCTCTATCGTTACACCCGCGCCCGCGCGCGCGAGCTGGCTGAAACCCGCGACACCATGCAAGGGATGCTGGCGGCTGCCCAGGCCCTGCCCGACGGCGCCGTCACGCTGAACGAGGATTTCCAGATCGACTGGTGCAACCGCATGGCGCGCCAGCATCTGGGCCTGCGCTTGCCCGCCGACCGCGGCCACAATCTGCTGAACCTGCTGCGGGCCCCGGAATTCGTGGAATACGCGCATCGTCCGTCCTGGCCCGAGCCCATTCTGGTGCGGCTGGGCCAGCAAGGCCAGGAACGGCTGATGATGATGCAGCTCACTGCATACGCGAGCAACCAGCGCCTGCTCATCACCCGCGACGTGACCCAGATCGAACGCCTGGAAACGACGCGCCGCGACTTCGTCGCCAACGTGTCGCACGAATTGCGCACGCCGCTGACGGTGCTGGCGGGTTTTCTGGAAACGCTGCGCGACATGCCCGACGAGGCGCTGCCCAAAGAGCAGCGCGAACAATACATCGACATGATGTACGAGCAGGCCCACCGCATGCAGGCCATCGTGGAAGACCTGCTGACGCTGTCCACATTGGAATCGTCGCCGGGCAGCGATCCGCGCGCCGTCAACATGGGCGCACTGCTGCAAAAGGCGCGCCAGCAGATCGAGGCCTTGTCGGGCGGCCGTCATCAACTGGTCTGGCACATCGATGAAACCCTGGACGTGCTGGGCGCCGAAAACGAACTGACCTCGGCGCTTTCCAACCTGCTGACCAACGCCGTGCGCTACACGCCGGACGGCGGCACCATCACCGTCCGCTGGGAACGCGACCCCGAAGGCGGCGCATGCTACAGCGTGCAGGACACCGGCATCGGCATCCCGGCGCGCCACCTGCCGCGCCTGACCGAACGCTTTTACCGCGTGGACCGGGGCCGCTCGCGCGCCGTCGGCGGCACCGGGCTGGGGCTGGCGATCACCAAGCACATCGCCATGCGGCACGACGCCGAACTGCTCATCACCAGCGAACCCGGCAAGGGCAGCGTCTTCTCGCTGCGCTTTCCCGCCGACCGCATCGCCATCGCCGAAACGGCATGATTCCGCCCGCCTGCCCGCCTGACGGCGGCGCGCGGGTGGTAAATTTTTGGCCATGCGCATCCTGGTCATCGAAGACGAACCCAAACTGGCCGACTACCTGAAGAAGGGACTGTCGGAGCAAAGCCACGTCGTGGACGTGGCGCGCGACGGCGTAGACGGCCGCCACCTCGCGCTTGAAGGCGCGTACGACCTCATCGTGCTGGACGTGATGCTGCCCGGCGTGGATGGATTCGAGATCCTGGCCTCGGTGCGCGCGCAAAAAGACACCCCCATCCTGATGCTGACCGCTCGCGATGCGGTGGAAGACCGGGTCCGCGGCCTGGAAGGCGGCGCCGACGACTACCTGGTCAAACCCTTTGCGTTCTCGGAACTCTTGGCGCGAGTGCACGCGCTGCTGCGCCGCGGCCGCTCGCAGGAGCCCACGCTGCTGCGCCTGGCGGACCTGGAGCTGGATCTGGCGCGCCGGCGCGCCCAGCGCGGCGGCCAGCGGCTGGACCTGACCGCCAAGGAATTCAGCCTGCTGGCGCTTCTGCTGCGCCGCCAGGGGCAGGTGCTGTCGCGCACCACCCTGGCCGAACAGGTCTGGGACATGAACTTCGACAGCGACACCAACGTCATCGACGTCGCGGTGCGGCGCCTGCGCGGCAAGCTGGACGATCCCTACGCCACGAAACTGCTGCACACCGTGCGCGGCATGGGATACGTGCTGGAATCGCGCCCTGCTGACGGCCACGCCCGATGAGCAGCCCCCGCGTGCGCTCCATGCAGGCGCGGCTGACGCTGCTGCTGGGCGCCATCGCGCTATTTGTTTCCAGCGTGGCGGGAGCCACCCTTTTCTGGGCGCTCAAGCGCGAAGTCGAGCGCCAGGAGATCACCGAAGTCAGCGGCAAGCTCGAGCTCATCGACCACTTGATCGACATGCAGAACAGCGCAAGCGGCTTGCACGACCTGGCGGCCACCTTCGATCAGATGCGCGCGGGCCAGGGGCAGCTTGGCATCTGGATCGTGGACGCGCAGGGCCAGGCCGTCTATGGCGGCGCCGCGCCCGAAACGCTGGAAACCACGGATGGCCGGCAGGTCCTCTTGCAGACGCCGGATGGCGGGCGCATGCGCGGCCTGCGCGTTGCCATGAACGATCGCATCCTGCCCGGCGCGCAGCTGACCGTGGCGGTCAGCACGCGCACCAGCGCGCAATTCCTCTATGCCTACGGCACGGCGCTGGCGCTGATCTGCGCGTTGTGGGTGGGCGCGACGGTCGTCCTGGCCGCGTGGGCCGTGCGGCGCAGCATGGCGCCCGCGCGGCGGCTGTCCGGGCAGGCCGCGGCCATCCAGCCCGACAATCTGGCGCGCCGCCTGCCGCTGCAAGACACCGACCGCGAGCTGCATGAACTGGTGCGGTCCTTCAACCGCACGCTGGACCGGCTGCAAGCCGCCTACCAGCAGATGGAGGGCTTTAACGCCGATGTGGCGCACGAACTGCGCACGCCGCTGGCGACCCTCATCAATGGCACGCAGGTCATGCTGTCGTCGCCGCGCGATGCGGCCGAGCTGCGAGATGCGCTGGAATCCAACCTGGAAGAACTGGAAGACCTGAAGACGCTGGTCAACGACATGCTGTTCCTGGCGCGGGCCGACCGCGGCGAGCGCGCCGCCGACCTGGCGCCGGTGTCGCTGGCCGCCGAAGCCCGGCGGGTGGCCGAATATTACGAGGCCACGCTGGAAGAACACGCCGTGCGCCTGCGCTGTGTGGGCGACGCCACCGTGGCCGCCAACCGGGGGCTGGCGCGCCGCGCGCTGGCCAACCTGATTTCCAACGCCATCAAGGCGACGCCCCCGGGCGGCGAGATCGTGCTGACGAGCACCCCCACCGCGCGCGGGGCGCGGGTCACGGTCCACAACCCCGGCACGCCTATCCCGCCCGCGGACCTGCCCCGGATCTTCGACCGCTTTTTCCGCTCCGGCCAGACGCGCGCGCCACGCAGCGAAGGTCACGGCCTGGGCCTGGCCATCGTCCGCGCCATTGCGCGCATGCATGGCGGCGACGTGGATGCGGCGTCCGGCGCCGCCGGCACCGTGGTCGGCATCACCTTCAACAACCCGGCGCCGGCCGCGAACATTACAAAAACGTAATCTGCGCGACAGGATCGGGTCACCCCGGTCTTCCTACAGTGTCATCACGCCCATTCCCATTGCAAGGATTCCCGTGAAAGGCACCCTGTTACGCACTTGCGCCGCCGCATTGGCGCTGATGATGTCCGGCGCCGCGTTCGCCGCAGGCGAGCATGCACACGGCGGCCACGCGCCGTCCGCGGCGGCCGCGCCCATCGGCGCGCCGGGCGATCCCGCCCGCGTCACGCGCACCATTGACGTCGACATGACCGACGCCATGCGCTTCACGCCCGCCAGCATCGACGTCAAGGCCGGCGAGACCGTGCGGCTGAACGTGCGCAATTCCGGGAAGATCCGGCACGAACTCGTGCTGGGCACCGACGCCGACCTGAAGGCGCATTACGCCATGATGATGAAGGACCCCGGCATGCGTCACGATGAACCCAACGCGGTGTCGCTGGACGCCGGCAAAAGCGGCGAGATCGTCTGGCGCTTCGGCAAGGCCGGCACGGTGTCCTTCGGCTGCCTGGAGCCAGGCCATTACGGCGCCGGCATGAAGGGCGCCGTCTCGGTGCTGTGACATGACGGCGCACACGCTCACGACCCGCCGCCGCTTCGTGCAGGGCCTGGCCGCCGGCGGCGCGCTCGCCGCCCTGGGCGGCTGGCGCCAGGCATCGGCCCAGTCCGGCGCAGCCGCGGCCGCCGAACTGCGCGGCACCGAGTTTCACCTGGACATCGGCGAGACGCCCGTGAACTTCACGGGGGCCGCGCGCGTGGCCACCACGGTCAACGGCCGCCTGCCCGCGCCGCTGCTGCGCTGGCGCGAGGGCGATACGGTGACGCTGCACGTCACCAACCGGCTGCGCGAGCAGACCTCCATCCATTGGCACGGCATCCTGCTGCCCACCGGCATGGATGGCGTGCCCGGCCTGAGCTTTGCCGGCATCGACCCCGGCCAGACGTTCACGTACCGATTCGACGTACGCCAAAGCGGCACCTACTGGTATCACAGCCACTCGGGATTCCAGGAACAGACGGGCCTGTACGGCGCCATCGTCATCGACCCGCGCCACCGCGATCCCATCGCCTCCGACCGCGACTACACGGTGCTGCTGTCGGACTGGACGGACGAAGACCCGATGCGCGTGTTCGACAAGCTGAAGGTGATGCCGGATTACTACAACCGCATCCAGCCCAGCATGCAAAGCCTGGCGGACAATGCCGGGGACAAGGGATGGCGCGCGGCGCTTGCCGACCGGCTGATGTGGGAACGCATGCGCATGAATCCGACGGATCTGGCCGACGTGTCCGGCGCAACCTACACCTACCTCACCAACGGCGCCACGCCCGCGGCCAACTGGACGGGCCTTTTCAAGCCGGGCGAGCGGGTGCGGCTGCGGTTCATCAACGGCTCGGCCACGACGTACTTCGACGTCCGGATACCGGGCCTGACGATGACTGTCGTGGCCGCCGATGGCCAGGATGTCCGCCCAGTCGATATCGAGGAATTTCGCATCGGCGTCGCGGAAACCTATGACGTGATCGTGGAACCTTCACAGGACCGCGCCTACACGATCTTCTCGCAAGCCATGGATAGATCGGGCTATGCGCGCGCCACGCTGGCGCCCCGCGCCGGCATGCAGGCAAGCGTGCCCGAGATGGACCGTGTGCAGGTGCTGGGCATGATGGACATGGGCATGGCCCACGACATGAGCGGGTCGCAGCCGATGCCGGCCGGACACGCCGGGCACGGCGCGGGCGCGGACCAGGGCGGCATGGTCGAGGTCAGGCACCCCTATCCCGCCGAGCGCGCCGTGGGCAATTCCATGCAGCCTGACGTGGTGTCGACGCGCCTGGACGATCCCGGCCCCGGACTGCGCGACAACGGCCGCCGCGTGCTGACGTATGCGGACTTGCGGTCGGTGCGGGAGCCCGACGACAACCGCGCGCCCTCGCGCGAGATCGAGCTGCACCTGACGGGCAACATGGAGCGCTACATGTGGTCGTTCAACGGCGTGAAGTTCTCGGACGCGCGGCCCATCGTGCTGCGCCACGGCGAGCGCGTGCGCTTCGTGCTGGTCAACGACACGATGATGACGCATCCCATCCATCTGCACGGCCTGTGGAGCGACCTGGAATCCCCGGACGGCGCGTTCCAGGTCCGCAAGCACACGATCTCATTGAACCCGGCGCAGCGCATCAGCTATCGCGTCAGCGCCGACACGCGTGGGAACTGGGCCTACCACTGCCATCTGCTGTATCACATGGAGGCCGGCATGTTCAGGGCGGTCGTGGTGGAGTAAACGATGAAGCCGATCAGTTTCCAGAAACACGCGCCGGCCCTTTGCGCCATCGCCCTCGCGCTGGCGCCCCCCCTGGCCGCGGCTCAAGCAGCGCAAATGGATCATGCCGGCATGACCGGGATGGACCACGGCTCGATGGACCATGGCCAGGCGCCGTCACCGGACAGCCCGGAAAGCCCGGAAAGCCACCAGGGAATGGACCATGCAGAGGCGAACCATGACGCGCCCGCCGCAGACGCCCCGCCCGTCGGCAGCCTGCCCGCAAGCGATGGCGAAGGCCCGCGCGGCTACGACAGCTACGGCATCCATCCGCACATGATGGACAACGCGCCCACGTGGCAGGTGCTGTTCGACAAATTCGGCGCATCGCGCAATCGCGACGGGCAGAACGCGCTCGAATGGGATGGCCGCTTCTGGTTCGGCACCGCCACGGACCGCCTGCTCGTCAAGAGCGAGGGCGAGCGCGAAAGCGGCGGCGGATCGGACGGCAAGGTCGAGGCCTTCTGGAGCCACGCCATCTCGCCCTTCTGGGATCTGCAACTGGGTGCGCGCCGGGACATCGGCGCAGGCCCCAAGCGCAACTGGGCCGCGGTCGGCGTCGAGGGCTTGCTGCCCTACAACATCGAACTGACGGCCACCGCCTATGCCGGCCCGTCAGGCCGCAGCGCCCTGGCGCTGAAGGCCGAGTACGATCTGCTGCTGACCCAGCGCCTGATATTCACGCCCGAACTGCAAGCCAGCGTCTACGGCAAGAACGACCCGCAACGCGGCATCGGTTCCGGTCTGTCGCAGGGATCCCTGTCCCTGCGCCTGCGTTACGAGGTCACGCGCGAATTCGCCCCCTACGTTGGCGTATCCTTTGAACGGAAGTTCGGCCAGACGGCGAGCTATGCCTCGGACGCCGGCGAAAGCCGATCGCAGGCTGCTGTCATCGCGGGCGTGCGGTTCTGGTTCTGACCGGCCCGCGCCTGAACATCCCCCTTTATCCCCCGGAGCATCATGAACGTTTCCCGTCTTACGCGCCGCCTCGTCCTTGCCGCGGCCCTCAGCATTCCCGCGATTGCCGCCGCGCAGGCGCCCGTGAAAGTCGAGGTCTGGAAGACGCCCACCTGCGGCTGCTGCGAGGATTGGGTCAAGCACATGCGCGACAACGGCTTTGCCGTGACCACGCATGACGTCGAGGACACCGGGCCCATCCGCCGCAACGCCGGCATGTCCAACTACGGTTCCTGCCACACCGCGATGGTCGATGGCTATGCGGTCGAAGGTCACGTGCCCGCCAGCGACGTGCGCCGCCTGTTGCTGGAAAAGCCCGACGCAGCGGGTCTGGCCGCCCCGGGCATGCCGCTGGGATCGCCCGGCATGGACGGGCCGGAATACGGCGGACGCAAGACGCCGCACGACGTGGTGCTGGTCGACAAACGTGGCGGCGCCCAGGTTTTTCAGGCCTATCGCTAAGGCTGGCCTGAAACAATTCATCCACAACGCTTCAATGGCTACTCCTTGCACCGCAGCAAAAATGGTCCACAATAAATAAAAGCGTTTCTCACCCACCCCCTTGGCAGTCATGGCACAAATCGTCCTGTTCGAGAACATCCACCCGAGCGCCCGCGCCGTCTTCGAGGCCGCCGGCTATACCGATATCGTCACGCATGCCGCGGCTCTGCCGCCGGCGCAATTGCACGACGCCCTGCGCGGCGTGCAAGTGGCGGGGATCCGTTCTCGCACGCACCTGGATGCCGCCCTGCTGTCCGGCAACCCCGACCTGCGCGTGGTGGGATGCTTTTGCATCGGCACCAACCAGGTCGACCTGGACACCGCCATGCAGCGCGGCATTCCGGTCTTCAATGCGCCGTTCTCGAACACGCGCTCGGTGGCCGAACTGGTGTTGGGCGAGGCCATCCTGCTGCTGCGCCGGATTCCCGAAAAGAATGCCCGCGTCCATCTGGGCCACTGGGATAAAAGCGCCGCGGGCGCTTTTGAGACCCGCGGCAAGACGCTGGGCATCGTCGGCTACGGCAACATCGGCTCGCAGATCAGCACGCTGGCCGAAAGCCTGGGCATGCGCGTCATCTATCACGACGTGGAAGCCAAGCTGCCGCTGGGCAACGCCCGGCCGGCCGGCACGCTGAACGAACTGCTGGAGCAGGCCGACGTGGTGACGTTGCACGTGCCCGGCGGCAAGTCCACCGAAAACATCATGAACGCCGAGACCATCGGCCGCATGCGCCGTGGCGCGATCCTGATCAACGCTTCGCGTGGCACCGTGGTGGATATCGCCGCGCTGCACACGGCGCTGAAATCCGGTCATCTGGCCGGGGCCGCGCTGGACGTGTTCCCCACCGAACCCAAGAGCGCCGATGAACCGCTGGCCAGCCCGCTGATCGGCATGCCCAACGTCATCCTGACCCCGCACATCGGCGGCAGCACGCAAGAGTCCCAGGAGAACATCGGCCGCGAAGTGGCCGAAAAACTCGTGCGCTTCCTGCAGGCCGGCACCACCAAGGGCGCCGTCAACTTCCCCGAGCTGCCTTTCCTGGAGCAGGCCGGCGGCACGCGCATCCTGCATGTGCACCGCAACGCGCCGGGCGCGCTGGGCACGCTGGACAACCTGATGGCGCAGCACGGCCTGAACATCGTCAGCCAGACCTTGCAGACACGCGGCCAGATCGGCTACGTGATCACCGACGTGGAAGGCCAGGTCGACGATATCGTCATGACCGCCTTGCGCGATCACCCGATCACGGTCCGCTGCGACCGGCTGTAAAGCAGCAAGCGCCAGGCAGCAAGGGCCCCTTCGGGGGCCTTTTTATTGCCCGGCAGTTGCCTGGAACGGTGTCAGACACCGGCCCAATCCACTGGGGTCATGCCCCATCCGGCTCAGCCGCCGCCCGGTGCAGGCACTGCGCGATCTTCTCGCGCACGCTGCCCGCATCGAACGGCAGCCGGCCGATGATGCCGATCTCGCGATGAAACGCGTGTTCGCCCAGCGGCAGCAGCCGCAGATCCGTCATGTCCAGCCGCCGCAGGCGCGGCAGCAGCGCCACGCCAAGGCCATGCCGCACCATCCCCGCGATCGCCTCGATCTCGTCGAGCTCCACGGCCTCGTTCACGGTGATGCGGTGCTTTTTCAGGAACACGTCGACCACCCGGCCGCCGAATGAGGCGCGGTCGTAGCGAATGAAGGGCTGGGTCGCCAGCAGCTCCCGCCACGGGGCGACCGGCATGGATTCGGGCAGGGCCAGCATGACGGGCTCGGTCATCAGCGGCTGCCAGCCCAGTTCGGGCGGCAGGGCGAAGGGCGGGCGGATCAGCACGGCCAGGTCCACTTCGCCGGCGTCCACCTGGCCCAGCAGCGACAGCGAGACGCCGGGCACGATGCGCACGCGCACATCGGGATAGACCGCGCGGAACTCGCCCACGGCATGGACCAGCAGATCCTGCTGCACGGAGGCGATGGCCCCGATGCGGAGCAGCCCGCTGACGTGCGCGGCGCCCGCCGAGGCCGCCATGCGCTCGGCCATGGCGACCAGCTCCTCGGCCTGCGGCAGCATGTCCCGCCCGTGGGCGTTGAGCGCCGCCGCGCGCGGACCGCGGTCGAACAGCTCGACGCCCAGGTATTCCTCCAGCCGCCGGATCTGGGCGCTGACCGCGGATTGCGTCAGGCCAAGCTGGACACCGGCCCCGGTAAAGGTTCCGTCCCGCGCCACGGCAATAAAGGTCTTGAATTCCTTGAGCACAATCAATTTTTTCGATGCTAAGACTCGAAAAATATCGTTTTGCTATAAAAAAAACAATACCTAAACTATGCCCTGGTGATAACGCCGACACATTGCGGCGTTCGCTGAACTGAATAACCCTCTTTTGCCTGACCCGGAGCCTTGCATGTCCGCTCAAACCAACCTGCCGCCGTTCCACCTGGCCTTCCCCGTGCGGGACCTGGCCGAAGCCCGCGCCTTCTACGGCGAAAAGCTGGGCTGTCCGGAGGGCCGCAGCTCGTCCGAATGGATCGACTTCAATTTCTACGGCCACCAGATCGTGGCGCACCTGGCGCCCAGCGAATGCGGCCACAAGGCAACCAGCGCGGTCGATTCGCACAATGTGCCCGTGCGCCATTTCGGCGCCGTGCTTTCCATGGAACAATGGGAAGCCATGGCCAAGCGACTGACCGACGCCGGCACCGAGTTCGTCATCGAACCCTACATCCGTTTCAAGGGCGAGGTCGGCGAACAGGCCACCATGTTCTTCCTGGATCCGTCGGGCAATGCGCTTGAATTCAAGGCGTTCAAGAACATGGATTCGTTGTTCGCCAAGTAACCCGTCACTACAGGTTTCGTGCCGTTGAACGTCAATTCCAATTCGCTTTCTCCGGCCGAAACCCGCTGGCGCATCCTGCCCCAGGGTGACCGCTGCCTGATCGTCTCCTTCGGCGAGCGCATCGATGCCGCCATTGGCCGGACCTGTCTGGCGGCGGCCCGCAAGCTGCGCGACGCGCGGCTGCCGGGCGTCACCGACGTGGTGCCCTCCTTCGTCGCCGTAGCCGTGCACTACCGGCCGGGCGGACATGGCGAAGGGCCCACGTACGCGGCGCTCTCCGAGCACATCCAGGCCCTGCTTGCCGAAGGCATCCCAACCGCCGACGCGGGGGGACGCGAGGTCGACATCCCCGTCTGCTATGGCGGCGAACACGGCCCCGACCTGGAAGAGGTCGCGCGCGCGGCGCGCATCAAACCCGAAGACGTCATCCGGTTGCACAGCGAACCGCGCAGCATGGTGTTCATGCTGGGGTTTGCGCCCGGCCACGCCTATCTCGGCGTGCACGACGAAAAACTGAACATTCCCCGCCGTCCGTCGCCGCGCACCGCCGTGCCCGCCGGCGCGGTGGCCATCGCCAACCGGCAAACCGTGATCTACCCGAACCGGCTGCCGGGCGGCTGGAACATCATCGGCGCCACGCCGCTCGTCATGTTCGACCCCGCGCGGGAACCGGCGGCCCTCCTGCAGCCCGGCGACACGGTGCGGTTCGTGCCAATTACGCCCAACGAATTCGACCGCATCCGGGGGAGCCGGCCATGAGCGTGACGGTGATCAAGCCCGGCATGCTGTCCAGCTTCCAGGACCACGGGCGCGAAGGCTACCAGCATCAGGGCATTCCGGCGGCCGGCGCCATGGACGAACGCGCCCATCGGCTGGCCAATGCCCTGGCGGGCAACGAAGGCGACCCGGCCACGTTGGAGATCACGCTGACCGGCCCCACGCTGCGCTTTGACGCGCCGGCCTGTTTTGCGCTGGCCGGTGCCGACCTGGGCGCCACGCTGAACGGTCAGGACGTTGCCCTGTTGCGCCCGCTTATCGCGCGGCCCGGCGACGTGCTGGCCTTCGGGGCACGGCCCGCAACGGGCGTGCGCGCGTATCTGGCCGTGCATGGCGGTTTTGCGCTGACGTCCGTCATGGGCAGCGAGACCACGTACCTGCGCAGCGGATTCGGCGGTTTTCAGGGGCGCGCACTGGCGAAGGGCGACGTCGTTCCGCTGCGCCGTCCGCTGGCGCCGGACTGCGATACCGCCGCCTTGCAGAAGGCGCTGTGGCAGGTGCGCGTGTACCTGCCCGCGGCGCTGGGCAACAAGCAGCGCGAGTTCATCCGCTTCCTGCCCGGCGTGCACTGGCCCGAATTCTCGCAATCCAGCCGCCGCGCCTTTTTGGAATCCGAATTTCGTATCAGTCCGCAGTCCGACCGCATGGGCTACCGCCTGCTTGGCCGGCCGCTGACCATGAATCAGCCGCGGCAGATGCTGTCCGAGGCCGCCTGCTTTGGCACGGTGCAGGTGCCCTCGGGCGGCGAAGCCATCATTCTCATGGCCGACCGGCAGACCACCGGCGGCTATCCCAAGATCGCGCAGATCGCCACCGTGGACCTGCCCGCGCTGGCCCAGTCCGCGCCCGGCCAGGTGCTGCGTTTCCAGCGGATCGAGCTGGACGAGGCGCAGCGCCTGGACGGCGAGCGCGAACGCGCGTTTGCGCAGTTGCACGATGCGCTTGCGCCGCTGCGCGCGCTGCTGAACTAGAAAGGAAACCGCCATGACCACCCGCATCGACTTGAACTGCGACATGGGCGAAAGCTATGGCGCCTGGACCATGGGCAACGACGCGGCCGTGCTGCAGTACGTCAGCTCGGCCAACATTGCCTGTGGTTTCCATGGCGGCGATCCGGCCACCATGCGCAAGACGGTGGCCGCCGCGCTGGCCCGGGGCGTTGCGCTGGGGGCCCATCCCAGCTTGCAGGACCTGGCCGGTTTCGGCCGCCGCGTCATCCAGATCAGCCCGGACGAGGCCTACGACATCGTCGTCTATCAGATCGGCGCGCTGGCGGGTGTCGCGGCCTCGCAAGGCGCCCGCCTGCATCACGTGAAGGCGCACGGCGCGCTCTACAACATGGCGGCCAAGGATGAGCCGCTGGCAAAGGCGATCTGCCAGGCGGTCAAGGATGTGGATGCATCGCTGATCCTGTACGGACTGGCCGGCAGCAAGCTGATCGACGCGGCCCGCGCCATCGGCCTGGCGTGCGCCAGCGAAGTCTTCGCGGACCGTTCCTATCAGGACGATGGCTCGCTGACGCCGCGCACGCGCGCGGGCGCCATGATCGAGGACGTGGACGTCGCGGTCGCACAGGTCGTGCGCATGGCGCGCGAAGGCCTGGTGCGGTCGGTTGACGGCAAGGATGTGCCGGTGCAGGCCGACACCCTGTGCATTCACGGCGACCAGCCCAATGCGCTGGTCTTTGCCGACGGCATCCGCCGCGCCTTGACGCAGGCCGGCATCGAGGTGCGCACGCCGCCCCGGGCTTGAAGGCCCGGGCGCAGGCCTCTTCCTACGCGGCGTCCAGCGACGCCTCGCGGTAAGCGCCCAGGATCTCCGGCAGCACTTCCACCACGTACTTGCGGGTCAGTCCGGCCGCGCGGTCGAAATCGCGGCTGCCGAGCGCCTGGATGATGCCTTCCGTGTAGGACGGGATCGTGTTGGCTTCGAGCGATTGCCGGGCCAGCATGTAGCCCAGCGGTTCGATCTGTTCGTACAGTTTGCTGAGCATGCTGGTCAACGGCGCGTTGCCGGTGTAGCGCGCCGCGGCCAGATAGAAGTCGCGCGAGGCCGAGATGAAACCGCGCGCGTCCTGACGGCCCATCGCGGCGACGATGGCCTCGTGCAACGTGCCAAGTTCGGCCACCAGCGGCCCGACATCGGGCATCTCGGCGACCTGCCGGATGCAATACGCCTCCAGCTCCGCACGCAGCATGTACAGATGGCGGATCTGGGTTTCGGTATAGAGCGTGACCCGGAAGCCCTTGCGCTGGATGTGCGTGACCAGGCCGCTCAGCTCCAGCAGACGCAGCGCCTCCCGGATGGGGCTGCGGCTGGTGCCGAAGCGCTGCTCCAGTTCCTGTTCCCGTAACGGCTGTCCTGGCCGGATAGTGCCGTTCACTATCAACTCACGAATCTGTTCCTGTAGGAAATACGGAATCGTGGCGGGCGCTTTGACGTCCAATCGGCTCCCCTTTTACTGCGACTACGCATGACATGAGACCGTGACAAGATACTCGAAATCTCTTGAAACACAAGTAGAAATAATGTTTCACTCTCAAAAGACGGCCGTGTGCCTGCCCGCGACGGACGGCGTTGTCTGAGGATGCGGGGAATCAGTGCCAGTCGTCGCGGTAGACGAACTTGGGCATTTGCCAATTGAAGCGCAGGGCCATCAGGCGCATGGTCAGGCCCGCCGCCAGCGCGATGGGCACCGACGCATTGGCCGACAGCCCGAGCGCCATCGAGCCCAGATAGAGCGCGCCGGTCACCAGGGACACGCTGGCGTACAGCTCCTTGCGGAACAGCAGCGGAACCTCGTTGCAGAGCACATCGCGCAGCACCCCGCCGGCGCACCCGGTGATCATGCCGCTGATCAGCACCACTGTGATCGGCAGCTGCATCATCTGCGCGACCTGGCAGCCAATCACCGTGAAAGCCACCAGCCCCAGCGCATCGGCCAAGAGGAACACGCTACGCAGCCGGCGCATGACCGGCGCGATCAGCGCGGTCAGGATCGCCGCACCGCCCGTCATCCACAGATATTCGGGATGCACGACCCACGTCAGCGGATAGTGCCCCAGCAGCACGTCGCGCAACGAACCGCCGCCCAGCGCCGTCACGCACGCGATGATGCAGACGCCCATCCAGTCCATGTCGCGCCGCCCCGCCGAAAGGGCCGCCGTCATGGCTTCGGCGACGATGGCGACCAGGTACAGCGTGTGCAGCAGGGCGGGCGAAAGATCGGTGAACATGGGTTGGGCGGTAGCGTTGGCAGGCCTCATTGTATTGAGCCTTGCCGGCGGGCGCGCCATTGCCTGCGCGCGCATCATCCCGTACCCTCGGAGCTGTGTTGATTGCGATCAAGCCCCATCTCGTTTCGCGGCGAGACAATGGAGACGTGCCCGACCGGGCGCTATTGGGCCAGGCAGCGCGGACGCGGGAGCCGCCTCTCTGGCCGTAACCGGGAGATTAGGTATGACACAGCAAGTTGGCCCCATCCTTCTGGCCACCGACCTCAGTGCGCGCGGCGACCGAGCCCTCGACCGCGCCTTGCAGTTGACCAAGGAACTGAACACCAAGCTGATCATGCTGCATGTCATGGAATCCCATGCCACGCCGCTCACCACGCCGGTATGGCGCCGCCTGTCGCCCGACCACAAGGCCCTCGTCGAACGTGAACTGGCCGAAGACGTGGCCGCCGCCAACGTGCCCGCCGAAGTCGTCGTCACCAAGGGCGATCCCGTCGCCAGCATCATGGAAACCGCCGACGCCTTCGGCTGCTCGCTGATCGTGGCCGGCATTGCCCGCCAGGAAACGCTGGGCCGGCTGCTGCTGGGCACCACCGTCGAAAAACTGGCCCGCCAGGCGCGCCAACCCGTGCTGGTCGTCAAGAACCGTCCGCGCCGCCCCTACCGCGACGTGCTGGTCGCCACCGATTTCTCGGACGGCTCGCGCCAGGCGCTGCGCGCCGCGTTGCAACTGGTGCCCAATGCCGACATCACCTTGTTCAACGCCTACGAAGTGCCGTTCCAGGGCGTGACCAAGCCTGACGACGCGGTTGTGGACAACCTGTACCGAACCGCCGAACAGTGCGCCGAGCGCTTCATCGCCGAAACGCCCGAACTGCCCAAGGGCCGCCCGACCAAGGTGGTGCTGGAAGCCGGCCAGCCCGAAACCGTGCTGGCCGATTACTCCTTCAACCATCGCTCCGACCTGGTCGTCACGGGCACCCATGGCCGCACCGGCATCCTGCGCACCGCCATCGGCAGCGTGGCCGAACGGCTGCTGGAATCCCTGCCCAGCGACGTGCTGATCGTGCGGCTGAGCGGCGAAGAGTAATCCTGGCCAAGCAAAAGGCGGCGCTCATGCGCCGCCTTTTTTTGGCCTGCCTTCAACTTACGCGCTACGCGTCGCCCTGCTTTTCCATGGTGTCGATCGTGCCGCGCAGGACCTTCAGCAGCACCAGCCCCGGGATGGCGATCACCACCGTCAGCAGGAAGAACCCCGGCCACCCCAGGTGATTGACCAGCGGCGGCGTCAGCGGCCCGGCCAGGTAGGTGCGCCCCACGGCTGACAACGCCGACAGCAGCGCGAATTGCGTGGCCGAGAACCGCTGGCGGCACAGGGCCATCAACAGGCCCACGAAAGACGCCGTGCCCAGTCCGCCGCACAGGTTTTCAATGCCCACGCCGGTGGCCATCAGCCACAGGTTCTTCGGACTGACGGCGATCAGCCAGTACGCCAGGTTCGACACCGCCTGCAAGAGTCCGAAGGCCATCAGCGACCGGTACAGCCCCCACCGCGCCATCAGGGATCCGCCCGCCAGCGCGCCGATGATCGTCGCCGCCAGTCCCAGCACCTTGTTCACCGTACCCACTTCGGTGGGCGTGAAGCCCGCGCCGCGGATGAGGAAGGTGGTGGACAACGCGCCGGCGAACGCGTCGCCCAGCTTGTACAGCACGATCAGCAGCAGCACCGACAGCGCGCCGCGGCGCGTGAAGAATTCATGCAGGGGTTCGGCGACCGCCTCGCGCAGGCTGCGGGGCGCGCGCGCGACGTGTTCGGGTTCGGGCGCCCACAGCGTGGCAAGCGCGCATAGCAGCATCAGCCCGCCCATCACCATGTAGGTGTTGCCCCACCCGATCCATTGGTCCGCCATGATGAGCGCCAGGCCGCCCGACACGATCATGGCCAGCCGGTAGCCCATGACCTTGATGGCCGCGCCCGCCCCGCGTTCTTCCTTGCGCAGCACGTCCGTGCAATACGCATCGAAGGCAATGTCCTGCGTGGCGGAAAGAAAGGCGACCAGCACGGCCAAGAGCGCCAGCGGCATCAGCGCCGACGACGGCGACAGCGCGCCCATCGCCAGGATCGCCGCCGCCAGCAGCACCTGCGTGACCAGCATCCAGCCGCGTCGCCGGCCCAGCAGCGGCGGCGCGAAACGGTCCACCAGCGGCGCCCAGAGAAATTTGATGGTGTAGGCCGTGCCTACCAGGGTGAGGAAACCGATTTCCTGCAGCGGCACGCCTTCGACGGTGGCCCAGGCCTGCAATGTGCCGCTGGTCAGGGCCAGCGGCAGCCCGCTGGCAAAGCCCAGGACCAGCAAGGGGGCAACGCGCGGGCTGGTGTAGACGTTGGATACAGCGGTGATGACGGTCTCCTGAGACTAGGCCGGCGGCGTCGCAGGTGCTGGCCGCGGGCGTGCCGGCATTTTAGGGCCTGTTGCCCCGTGCCGTCAGGAGGATGCGTGTCGGAATGTCAGGGGGATGCGAAGCGGTACACCGCCAGCGTGCTGCGCCAGCTGGGAAACGCCTTCACTTCCTTGCCTTCGTTGAACGTGGCGCGCTCCAGGATGCGCAGGCCCACTTCGCCGGCCAGCTGTTCGAAGTCGCGCAGCGTGCACAGGTGGATGTTGGGCGTGTTGTACCACTGGTAGGGCATCTGCCCCGTCACGGGCATGCGGCCGCGCAGGATGGCCCAGCCGTGCGGCCAGTAGCCGAAGTTGGGAAACGACACCACGCCGTAACGCGCCACCCGCGCCATTTCGCGCAGGATGTGTTCGGTGCGGTGCATGGACTGCAACGTCTGCGACAGCACGACAGTGTCGAACTGCTTGTCGTCAAAGAGCGCCAGGCCGTCTTCCAGGTTCTGCTGGATGACCTCGACGCCGCGGCGCACGCAGGCGATCACGCAGGTGTCGTCGAGCTCGACGCCGGCGCCCTTGACCTGGCGATGATCGCGCAGATGCGCCAGGAGGGCGCCGTCGCCGCAGCCCAGGTCCAGGACGCGGCTGCCCGGTTCGATCCAGCTGGCGATGCGCGCCAGGTCGGGCCGCAGCGCGCCGTGGGCATAGCGAGGGGTCACGGGAGTCATTCGGAAGATCCTTCGGTCAACTGAGCCTCCAGGCCCAGCTCGCGTGCGATGCGTTCGTAGTAGCCGCGCACGACCGCGTGGTAGCGGGCGTCTTCGAGCAGGAAGGCGTCGTGGCCGTGCGGCGCGTCGATTTCGGCGTACGTGACGGGGCTGGCGTTCTTGAGCAGCGCGCGCACGATCTCGCGCGACCGTTCCGGCGGAAAGCGCCAATCGGTCGAGAACGACACCAGCAGGAAGTTGGACTTGGCGGGCGCCAGCGCACGGGCCAGGTCACCGCCCGTGGTGCGCGCCGGATCGAAGTAGTCCAGCGCGCGCGTGATCAGCAGGTAGGTGTTGGCGTCGAAATAACGCGTGAACTTTTCGCCCTGGTAGCGCAGGTACGACTCCACCTCGAATTCGACGTCGTAGCCGTAGCGGTAGGCGCCGTTCTCGGCGGGCGCGCGCTGGGCGCGGCCGAATTTCTCGGCCATGTCGTCGTCGGACAGGTACGTGATGTGGCCGATCATGCGAGCGACCGACAGGCCGCGGCGCGGCACGGTGTCCTGCGCGTAGTAGTCGCCGCCGTGGAAATCCGGGTCGGTGATGATGGCGCGCCGGGCCACTTCGTTAAAGCCGATGTTCTGCGCCGACAGGCGCGGCGTGCTGGCGATGACGATGCAGTTGGCCACGCGCTCGGGCAAGGTGATCGACCAGCTCAGGGCCTGCATGCCGCCCAGCGATCCGCCCATCACGGCCGCGAAGCGCTCGATGCCGAAGTGGTCCGCCACCCGCGCCTGCGCCCGCACCCAGTCTTCGACCGTCAGCACCGGGAACGCGGCGCCCCAGGGCTTGCCGGTCTCGGGATTGATGCTGGCCGGCCCGGTCGAGCCGAAGCACGAGCCCAGGTTGTTGACCCCGATCACGAAGAAGATGTTGGTGTCCACCGGCTTGCCGGGTCCCACCATGTTGTCCCACCAGCCCAGGTCGCTGGGATTGTCGGCGGCCTGCCCCGCCACGTGGTGCGAGGCATTGAGCGCGTGGCAGATGAGCACGGCATTGGTGCGCTGCGCATTGAGCGTGCCGTAGGTTTCGACCGCAAGCTCGTACGACGCCAGCGACTGGCCGCTCAGCAAGGGCAGCGGCTCATCGAAACGGATGAAGGTGGGGGAGACGAGGCCGACCGAACCGGGATCAACGGTATCGGACGTCGTGACGGTTGCGGGAACAAACCCGCTGGCCGAATCACCGGCCAAATTCTGGGCAGGAGTGGTCATACGGACCTCTTTAGCTGGATTTATTGGAAGGCGCCCGCAAGCGGATCAGGCAAATCGGCGCCGAAAATTGGATAGTGCGGCAGGAATTCTAGCACTGCTTGGCGCACGGGCAGCAAGCCCCACGGGCCGCGACAACTGCGCATTGCCCCGGCGCGCAAGACGGCAATCCCCTCGCGGCTGGCTCAGGCGCCGGCCTCCCAGGGTTCCTGTCCCAGGTACTCGTAGCGTTCGGTGTTCACGCGCGACACGCGCCATTCCACCGGCTGGCGGTTATAGGAAAACGCGATGCGGCGGATTTCCAGGAGCGCGCTGCCTTCGGCCACGCCCAGGCAGCGCGCGTGCGTGCGCTCGGCCAGGCAGGTCCGCAGCCGCTCGTCGGTGGCGATGACGTTGACGCCGAACAGGTCCTGGTACAGCGCGTAGAGCGTGCTGGTGCGCTCGCGCAGGTGCGCTTCCAGCAGCCCCGGAAAGCGCGATTCGGGCAGGCACACGTCGTCAACCATTACCACGTCGCCGTTGAGCGACAGCACATTCAGGAACTCGAAAACGTACGCGCCTGCGGGCAGCGCCAGCTTTTCGCGCGCCACCGCAGAGGCCTTCACGCGGCGAAAGCGCAGCAGTTCCGTGGTGGGATAGGACTTGCTGCCGTCCTGCCCGACGATGCGGAAGAACTTGAAGAAGTGATGGTTGCGCGTATGCACCGCAACGTAGGTGCCGCGCCCCTGATGCCGCACCAGGATGTTCTCGGCGGCCAGCTCGTCGATGGCCTTGCGCAGCGTGCCGATCGACACGCCGAACCGCTCGGCCAGATGCTTTTCCGGAGGAATCGCCTCGCCCTGCTTCCACTCGCCTTGCGCCAGCGCGGCAAGCACGGCCTGCTTGACCTGTTCGTACAAGGGACTGCCCAAAGGCACAGTCGGTGACAGGCTGGTGTTCATGGGTGCATCGCAAAAATCAAGGACCTCCAGTGTAGCGGCGCAACGGCCGCCCGCTCAAGTCATCTAATTCATATAGATGATTTAGTTGACTTTGAAAAAAGCCGGGCCTAAGATTTCCTGGCCGTTGTGATCCGCGCCGCAAGCAGCACCCGGGCGGCGCCCTGACCCCAGAGAGGAAGACAATGATTCACGCCGTATTGCACGATGCGAAGGACACGGTGGCGGTCGCCGTGGTGGAGGGCCTGACCGCCGGAACGGAGCTGAACGCCTGGATCATGGATGAGGACAAGATCATCCATGTGCGCGCGTCGCAGGACATTCCCATCGGCCACAAGGTCGCGATGAAGGACATGGCCGTGGGGGACACCGTCTT
Source organism: Achromobacter sp. SLBN-14 (assembly GCF_006715415.1). NCBI lineage: Bacteria > Pseudomonadati > Pseudomonadota > Betaproteobacteria > Burkholderiales > Alcaligenaceae > Achromobacter > Achromobacter sp. SLBN-14. The sequence goes on from NZ_VFNE01000001.1 coordinate 1,928,732, forward strand.
CAAGTACGGCGTCGACATCGGCCGCGTGGTGGCGCCCATCAAGGCCGGCCAGCACGCCCACGTGCACAACATCAAGACCAAGCGCTGGTAAGCGCCCGTCCATCGCACAGGAACCCACCATGTCCATCATCACTGCCCAGACCACCTTCCAAGGCTACCGCCGCGACAATGGCCGCGTCGGCGTGCGCAACCACGTCATCGTCCTGCCCGTGGACGACATCTCCAACGCCGCGGCCGAGGCCGTTGCCAACAATATCAAGGGCACCCTTGCCCTGCCTCATCCTTACGGCCGGCTGCAATTCGGCGAGGATCTTGAACTGCACTTTCGCACGCTGATCGGCACCGGCTGTAACCCCAACGTGGCCGCCGTGGTCGTGATCGGCATCGAGGAAGGCTGGACCAAGCGCGTCGTCGACGGCATTGCCGCCACCGGCAAGCCGGTCATGGGCTTTTCCATCGAACTGCACGGCGACCACGACACCATCATGCGCGCCTCCCGCTGCGCCAAGGAATACGTGCATTACGCCACCGCGCTCACGCGCAGCGAATGCCCCATCTCCGATCTGTGGGTCTCCACCAAGTGCGGCGAATCCGACACCACGTCCGGCTGCGGCGCCAATCCCACGGTGGGCAATGCGTTCGACAAGCTCTATGAACTGGGCTCCACGCTGGTCTTTGGCGAAACCTCGGAACTGACCGGCGGCGAGCACATCGTCGCCGAGCGCTGCGCGAACGACGCCGTGCGCGAGCGCTTCATGTTCATGTTCGACCGCTACCAGGCCATGATCGACCGCTGGAAGACCAGCGACCTGTCCGAATCCCAGCCCACCAAGGGCAACATCGCCGGGGGCCTGACCACCATCGAGGAAAAGGCGCTGGGCAACATCCAGAAGATCGGCAAGAAATGCCGCGTTGACGGCGTGATCGACAAGGCCGAGATCCCCGACGGCCCCGGCTTGTGGTTCATGGACTCGTCCTCGGCCGCGGCGGAAATGGTCACGCTGTGCGCCGCCTCCGGCTACGCCGTGCACTTCTTCCCCACCGGCCAGGGCAACGTCATCGGCAACCCGATTCTGCCGGTCATCAAGATCTGCGCCAATCCGCGCACGGTGCGCACGATGTCCGAACACATCGACGTGGACACCAGCGGCCTCTTGCAGCGCGAGATCGACCTGAACCAGGCCGGCGACAAGCTGCTCGAGTGCATGCTGGCCACCGCCAATGGCCGGTGGACCGCGGCCGAAGCCCTGGGCCACCGCGAATTCGTCCTCACGCGGATCTTCGAAAGCGCCTGACAAGGCCTTCCGGGCGCCGGCGCGACCAGGAGAACGCGCCGGCCGTCCCTCGCGGCATCATCGCAACATCAACGACAAGAACCTGCAGACCCGGGCGCAGTCCGCGGCAGCAAAGGCGTACGCATTCCTACCCGGGCGTTATCCCCAAGGAGGAAGACAGATGAGTAGCGAACCGCATTACCCCCTGCAAGATGCGCAGCGCCGTCGCCTGCTGGGCGCCCTGGGCGCCGCCGGCCTCTGTGCGCTGGCCCCGTGGGAACGGGCGCTGGCGCAGAAAGGCGCATGGCCCGAGCGTCCCATCAACTACGTGGTGCCTTTTCCGCCGGGCGGCCTGACCGACGTGGCCGCGCGCCAGGTGGGCAAGGCGCTGGCGGATGCCGAACGCTGGAACGTGGTGATCGAGAACAAGCCGGGCGGCAGCGCCAACATCGGCGCGGCGCATGTGTCGCACGCCGCGCCCGATGGCTACACGTGGCTGGCCATCACCCTGTCGCACGCGGCCAACGCCACGCTGTTCGCGGGCAAGGCCGGCTACGACCTGACCCGCGACCTGACGCCGCTCGCCGGGCTGGCGTCCTCGCCCATCATGGTGGTCGTCAACGCCAAGAGCAACATCAAGTCCATGGACGACCTGGCGCGCGCCGCCAAGGCCAAGGCCCTGTCGGCCGGCTCCAGCGGCAACGGCACGCCGCCGCACCTGACGCTGGCGCTGTATCAGAAGCTCACCGGCGTGCCGCTGATGCACGTGCCCTACAAGGGCGGCGCGCCATCGCTGACGGACCTGATCGGCGGTCACCTGGATGTGGTGTTCTCGAACTATCCCGAGTCGCTGGCGCATGTGAAGAACGGGTCGCTGCGCGCCCTGGCGATCACCACGCGCGAACGCAGCAAGGACCTGCCCGATCTGCCCACCACGGCCGAAGCCGGCCTGCCGGACCTGATCGTCGAGAACTTCACCGGCGTGCTCGCGCCCGCTGGCACCCCGCCCGAACTGGTCCAGCGGATCGGCGACGCCATCGTCAAGCAGGTCTCGCAGCCCGCCATGCAGCAGGCCCTGCTGCAATTGGGTTTCGTGCCCCAGCCGCGCGGCCCCAAGGAGTTCGGTGCGTACCTGAAGTCCGAGGTCGACCGCTGGGCCAAGATCATCCGCGACGCCAACATCCAGGTCGCCTGAGGCGGCCGCCCTGCCCACCACAAAGAGGAGTCCGGCAGATGCGAGTATTGATTTCGGAGTTCATGGACGCGCCCGCCGTCGATGCCTTGCGGCAGCGGTTCGACGTGCGCTACGCCCCCGAGCTGGTGGAGCAGCGCGCCGCGCTGCTTGAAGCCGCCGCGGATGCCGACGCCCTCATCGTGCGCAACCGCAGCCAGGTGAACGCCGAACTGCTGGCGGCGGCGCCGCGCCTGGTGGCGGTGGGCAGGCTGGGCGTGGGGCTGGACAACATTGACCTCGCGGGCTGCGAGGCGCGCGGCATCAAGGTCATTCCGGCCACGGGCGCCAATGCCCGCGCCGTGGCCGAGTACGTTATCGGCACCATGCTGTCGCTGTTGCGCGGCGCCTATGCGTCCACGGCGGACGTCGCGGCCGGCGCCTGGCCGCGCACCGCGCTGTCGCAGGGGCTGGAGGCGCACGGCCGCACGCTGGGCGTGGTGGGATTCGGGGGCATCGGCCGGCTGGCCGCCCAGCTTGCCCGCGGGCTGGGCATGCGCATCGTGGGCAGCGATGCGGCCCTGCCGGCCGCGCATCCCGCGTGGCAGGAAGCCGGCGCCGAGCCGCTGGCCCTGGACGAGCTGCTGGGCCAGGCGGACGTCGTGACGCTGCATGTGCCGCTCACGTCCGAGACCCGTCACCTGCTGGACGCGGCGCGCATCGCGCGCATGCGCCCCGGCGCCATCCTCATCAACACGTCGCGCGGCGGCATCGTGGACGAGGCTGCGCTGGCGGCCGCGCTGCGCGCCGGGCGGCTGCGCGGCGCCGCGCTGGACGTCTTCGAGCAGGAACCCCTGCCCGCGGGCGGCCCGCTGGCCGACGCGCCGAACCTGATCCTCACGCCGCACATCGCCGGCCTCACGCAAGAGGCCAACACGCGCGTTTCCGACATGGTGGCCGCCGGTGTGACAATGGCGCTTGACGCCCGCGCACGCTGACGAGGCGCGGCGCGCCTCACACGACAGGAAGGATATGGCTCACATCTATCTGGACGAACTTCAACACCTGGCCGCGGCGGGTCTTGCCGCCGCCGGCGCCAACCCGGTCATGGCGGACAGCACCGCCCGCGCGCTGGTCTTCGCGGAAAGCCAGGGGCTCAGCTCCCACGGCCTGTCGCGCGTGCCGTTCTACGCCGGCCACCTGCGCACCGGCCGCGCCATCGGCTCGGCCGTGCCGCGCATCCTGAACGAACGCGGCGGGGCGGCGCTGATCGATGCCGGCTCGGGCCTGGCCTTCCCCGCCTGCGGCATGGCGGTCGAGCAGGCCACCGTGCGCGCCCGCGAACATGGCGTGGCGTTCGTCGGCGTGGCCAACAGCCATCATTTCGGCGAGGCCGCTTACCACCTGGAAGCCCTGGCCGACGCCGGCATGGTGGGGCTGGCGCTCAGCAATTCGCCCGCCGCCATGCCCGCATGGGGCGGCAAGCGCCCGCTGTTCGGCACCAACCCCATCGCGGCGATCTTCCCGCGCCGTGGCGGCGCGCGGCTGGTCATCGACCTGTCGCTGTCGCAGGTGGCGCGCGGCAAGCTCATGATCGCGGCGCGCGACAACCAGCCGATCCCGCTGGGCTGGGCGCTGGACGCGGACGGCCAGCCGACCACCGATCCGAAGGCGGGCCTGGCCGGCAGCATGCTGCCAGCGGGCGGCGTCAAGGGCGCGATGCTGGCCCTCATCGTGGAACTCATGGCCTGCGCTTTGACCGGCGCGCGCTTCGGCTACGAGAACGAGTCGTTCTTCGTGGACGAAGGCGGCCCGGCGCGGCTGGGACAGGCGTTCATGGCGATCGACCCCAATGCACTGGCGGGCAACGACGTGTACCTGGAGCGCGTGGAGACGCTGGTCGACGCGATGCTCGAAGACGAGGATGTGCGCCTGCCGGGCGAGCGCCGCCGCAAGCTGCGCGACGAGGCCGTCAAGCACGGACTGGATTTGCCCGATGCGCTGATGACGCAATTGCGCACGCTGGCCGGCGCGGGCTGACCCGTCGCCGGGGCGCCCTGGTGCCGGTGCTTAATGCCCGCGCTTAGTGCCCGTGGGTGAACCACAACATCAGCGGCGCCAGCAGCAGAAACACCACGGTGGACACCAGCACGGCGCCCGCCGCGGTGTCGCCCAGCGGCGTGTAGCGCCGCGCGTACATGTAGCTGACCACCGCGCACGGCATGGCCATCTGCAGCGTCAGCGCCCCGGCCAGCACCGGCTCCAGGTTCAGCGCCCACACCACCGCCCCCCCCGTCGCCAGCCCCACCACCAGCCGGATCGCGGCAACCTTGGCGCCGTCGCGCACGCCGTTCGACGGAATGAGCGCCAGCGCATGGCCCAGGCTCAACAGCATCAGCGGCACGGTCACCGCGCCTAGCATGCGCGCCGTCTCGATGATCCACGCGGGCACCGGAATGTTCAGCAGGCGCAGCGCCACCGCCACCACGGAGGCCAGCAGGATCGGACTCTTCCAGCTTCCCTTGGTGTTCACGCCGGGCAGCATGCGCACCGCGATCGTGTGCATCACAAAGGAATTCACGGCAAAGAACGCCACCGCCACCGACAGCCCCGCATCGCCGAAGGCCAGTTGCGAAATGGGCAGCCCCAGGTTGCCGGCATTGGGCAAGAACGCCGTGGGCAGCAGGCTCAGCACGGGCAGCTTCCAGGCCTTGAGCAGCGCCGCGCTGATCAGCGCGCACAGCAGCAGGGCGATCAGCGTTGCGGCGGCCACGTCGGCCAGCGCCCGGTCGTCCAGATGGGTGGTGACGAAGGTATGAAACACCAGCGCGGGCGTGGTGACGGACGTCACCAGCGTGGTGATGAAGTTGCCGCCGAAGGGGAGATCGCGCTTGCCCCAGAAAAGCCCGATTCCCACGCAGGAAAGCAGGGGCAGCATCAGCACAATGGCTGACAGGTAGAACTGCGCGATGGCCAACATGGACTATTCCGTCAGAGATAAAAAGATTGATGCGTCACGGCATCATTGCTTGCCCCCGCTGGGGCGGTCGCAGCAGCATGGGCGCATTGTTCACAAAAGGGCCATCCCGTCCTCGCCGCCATGTCCGCCACACCGATGCGCAGTCTTGCCCACTCATCGCGTTGCGCCGATCGCAGCGCCGACCGCAGTCCGGTCCGAAGCGCCGCCTTGCATCTGTCCGACAGGCAGGCCGCCTGCCTGAAATGGTCGGCCGCGGGCAAGACCAGCTGGGAAACCTCCCGCATATTGGGCGTCAGCGAAAGCACGGTGAATTTCCACCTGCGCAACGCGTGCAACCGGCTTGGCGTGCGGGGCCGGCGCGCTGCCGTGGTGGCGGCGCTGCGGCTGGGGCTGCTCGAGTTCAAGGCTTGATGACGACGGACCGCAGGAATTCGCGCGCACGCTCGGCGGGCAGGCTTTCCTCGGTGCCGGCGGCCACGGCCTCGATCAGCATGGTGTCGGTCACCCACACCCTGGCCTGTAGCCAGCCGGGCTTGCCCACCGCCTTGCCGCGCACCTCGATCGTCTCGCCGTAGGGCGGCCATTCCGAGGGCGGCGGGGCCTGCATGTTGGTGTACAGCGATCGCATCAGGGCCATGCCCAGCGCCTGCCGGGCCGCGGGGCTGGCCGCGATCTCCGGCGGCAGGGGCGCCGATCCCACGGCGAACACGGCTTCGCCAACGGTCGCGCTGGCCAGCGTGAACTGCAAGGCGTGCGTGTCCAGCTTCAGATCGCGCGTTTCGGTCGAGACCCGGGCAGGAAACGCCGCGCGGACGTGGCCGTCGGCCACATCCATCTCGCGCCAGTTGTAACTAGGCGAGCAAGCCGCCAACGCCAGCGCCAGCGCCAAAAAAACGCCCGCTTTCTTGAACATGAAACGAAACAGCGATGAAATCGTCATTACCCGAGAACCCACAGGGTCCAGTCATTTCGAGGAATTCAGAAATTGTCGCCGATTTCCATGGCCCCCGCGCCCGACGGCACCCCGCTCGCCAATTATTCCTGGCCCGCCGCCCCCAACGTGCCGCCCCCGATAGCCGGATTGGAGGACTCCGGGGCCCGCCCCAGCATCTACCTGCTGCACGGTTTGAGCGAGCATGCCGGGCGCTACGACCGGCTGGCGCGCTGGCTGACCGCCCGGGGCTGGGACGTGGGTGCGCACGACCACCGCGGCCACGGCCGCTCGGGCGGGCATGCCGCCACCCTGCGCGACCAGGAAGACCTGGTCACCGATGCCGTGGACCGGCTGCGCGCCTGGACACAGCGCTGCGGCCGCCCGCCCATCCTGCTGGGCCACAGCCTGGGCGCCCTGGTCGCCGTGCGCATCGCGCAGCGCCGTCTGGCCGACCTGGACGGCCTGGTGCTCAGTTCGCCGCCCTTTGCCGTCAACGTGCCGCTGTGGGTGCGCCGCACCCTCACATGGATGTCCCTGCACGCGCCCGACCTGCGCGTGCCGCACGGCCTGGCGCCCGCCCGCATCTCGCACGACCGGGCCGTGGTGAAGGCCTACCGCGCCGATCCCCTGGTGCGGCGCCGCATGACCGGCCGCCTGGCGCGCTTTGTCGACGAAGCCGGCCAGCAAGCCCTGCGCGAGGCCAGTCTGCTGCCTTGCCGCACCCTGCTGATGGTGGCCGGCGACGATGCCATCGTGGCGGCCGAAGGCAGCCGCCAATTTGCCCAGCGGGCCCCCGCCGAACTCCTTACCCTGCGCTGGTACGACACGGCCTGGCACGAGATCTTCAACGAAGCCGCCCCCATCGCCGATCCGGTCTATGCTGACCTGGACGAATGGCTGGCGCGCACCGCCCAGGCATTGTCCCTGTCCCCAGTACTGGTTCCCGAAGCACAGGAGGCCAGCACCCCGTAAAATCCGGCGACAGCCCCCAACGAGAACAATCCGTGACCGATACTGCCGCCAACCGCCTCGCCCGCCTAGAGGCCAACCGCTCGCTGCTGACCCAGGCCCTGCGGGGCATCGAGAAAGAAGGCCTGCGCGTGGACGAACAGGGCATCCTGGCCCGCACGCCGCACCCCGCCGGGCTCGGCTCGGCACTGACCAACGAACACGTCACCACCGATTATTCCGAATCGCTGCTCGAACTCATCACGGGCACGCACCAGGACGTGGACGCGTTGCTGGCCGAGCTTGCCGATACGCACCGCCACGTCTACGGCGTGCTGGACCACGAGCTGATCTGGAACCAGTCCATGCCGGCCACGCTGCCGCCGGAGCCTGAGATCCCCATCGCCTGGTACGGCACGTCCAACACCGGCATGCTCAAGCACGTGTACCGCCGCGGTCTTGCCGAACGCTACGGCAAGACGATGCAGTGCATCGCCGGCGTGCACTACAACTTCTCGCTGCCCGAAGACCTGTGGTCCGTGCTGGACACGCAGCCCGGCTCCGCGCAAGACCGCCGCTCGCGCGGCTATATTGGCCTGATCCGCAACTTCACGCGCTATTCGTGGCTGCTGATGTACCTGTTCGGCTCGGCCCCGGCGCTGGCCAGCGATTTCCTGCAAGGTCAGGACCATCAACTGGAAAAGCTGGGCGACCACACGCTGTACCTGCCCTACGCCACCAGCCTGCGCATGAGCGACCTGGGTTACCAGAACAAGGCGCAGTCGCAGCTCAAGCTCTGCTACAACGACCTGGACACCTTCCTTGGCCGCCTGTACGGCGCCGTGACGCAGCCTTGGCCCGAATACCAGAAGATCGGCACGCATCGCAACGGTGAATGGATCCAGCTCAACACCAACGTGCTGCAGATCGAAAACGAGTACTACTCCAGCATCCGTCCCAAGCGCGCCACCGGCCGCTGCGAGCGCCCCATCACCGCGCTGGCCGAGCGCGGCGTGCAATACGTCGAAGTGCGCTGCCTGGACATCGATCCGTATTCGCCGGTGGGCATCGACGCGGCCACCGCGCGCTTCGTCGACGCCTTTCTCCTGTTCTGCACCGCCTCGGACAGCCCCTTCTTCCCGGCCAATGGCTACTGTCAGCGCAGCGCTGACAACTTCTCGGTGGTCGTCAAGGAAGGCCGCAAGCCCGGCCTCATGCTGGACCGCGAAGGCCAGTCGATCGGCCTTGCGCAATGGGGCCACGAACTGCTCGACCAGATCGCGCCGTACGCCGCGCTGTACGACAGCGCGCTGGGCGGCACCGCCTATGCCGATGCGCTGGCCGCGCAACGCGCCAAGCTCGACCAGCCGGACACGACGCCGTCGGCGCGCCTGCTGGCCGACCTGAAGGACAGCGGTCTATCGTTCCACGATTACTCGCTGGCGCTGAGCCGCAAGCAGGCCGATGCCCTGCGCGCCGAACCGCTGCCGGCCGACGTGGCCGCGGCCTACGAGCAAGCCGCGGCGCAGTCCACCGCCGAACAGCTACGGCTGGAGCAGTCGGACACTGAAGATTTCGACACCTACGTCGTGCGCTATCACGCCGCGCTGAAAGCGCCGCGCAAATAAAGCGTATCGTTAGGGCTCGGGTTGCGCCGCGCGCCATACGGCGGCCGGCGCCAGCCTTACCAGTCACATCAGGAGGTTTTCTTCATGCGCCGCACCGCAACATTCCTGCTGGCCCTGGCGGCCAGTGTGGCGGGCATTGCCCACGCCGCGCCGCCCCCCATGCAGACCGTGGAATCCGTAGACCTGAAACGCTACGTCGGGATGTGGTACGAAATCGCCAACTTCCCCATGTTCTTCCAGCGCAATTGCGTGGGAGACACCACGGCGGAATACACCGCGCATCCGGACGGCACGATCGGCGTGAACAACCGCTGCCGCACCAAGGACGGCGATATCGATTCCGCCTCGGGCACGGCCACCGTGGTTGAAGGCAGCAACAACGCCAAGCTTGAAGTCACGTTCTTCAAGCCGTTCAAGGGCGACTACTGGGTGATCGGCCTGGATCCGGAGTACCGCTGGGCGGTCGTCGGCACGCCCGACCGCAAGTACCTGTGGATCCTGTCGCGCTCGCCGCAACTGCCCAAGGAAGAACTGGACAAGGCGTTGGCCGCCGCCACGGCGCAAGGCTACCAGCTCGACGAGCTGCGCTACACGCCGCAGAAGTAAAGAACCTGGAAGTTAAGGACCGCGGAAGTCTGCGGTCCGCTCAGCCCGCGTAATCGCGGGCCAGCCTGACCACCGTCACGCCGGGCTTCAACTGCCGCAGCGACGGCATGATCAGCGTGCAGTTGTCGTAGGGCGTGACAATCGGCTGCTCGTCAGCCCAGCCGATGGGCGATCCAGCCTTCTCGAACGTCTCCAGTCCCGACCAGGGACCCGCAAAACGCACGTTCATGGACGGCGCCACCACGGCGTCCGTCACCTCCAGCACGCGCTGCTGCGCCGGGTCCGGCAGCAGCCAGCCTTCGGGCAGGTCGGACCGATCCGCCACGCCCGACTCCACCAGCATCCGCGCCACCATGTCGCGCGCCACCTCGCGCGAAGACAGGTCGCCATGAAAGCCGCATTCGATCAGCAGCGCGCAGGCGTCTTCCCGGGCCGGATCGCCGAAATGCTCGAAGTCGCGCATGCGCACGCCGTCCTTGTGGCCGGCATCCACGATCACGTGCTGCGGCGCCTTCAGGCGGCGGGCCAGCGCGATATTGCGCGGCAACACCCCCGTCAACAGCAGCGGCGCTCCCGGCTCGTGCATCGAATGCAGATCCAGCAGCCAGTCGGCGCGCCGCACCCATGGACGCAGCGCCGCGCCGCGCTGGCGGTCGGGCGTGGTGGGATTGTCCAGGCGCTCGGCGCTCCAGACGCGGTTCATGTCTTCCTGCACGAATCGCGAGGCATCGTGATTCGCCGCGTCGAAGCGGTCGAACGCATCCAGATTGCAGAAGGCCAGCGTCAGGCTGCCGCGGCGCGGCCGCAGGCCCGACGCCAGCAGGTCCTTTAGCGCCCAGGCGCCGCACAGCTCGTTGCCATGCACCAGCGCGCTCACCATGAGCGCCCGTCCCGGAACGCCCGAATCAAAGTGCCACACGCCGGGCGTGTCGGTATTGCCTGCGCGCTCGGCGGCGATGTCGGGAACGGGAAGCTTGAAATGCATGGTGATATCCGTGTGCTGCGAGGGTCTTTCGATGTCGTGATGTGCCGTGCGGCCTTATTGCGCCTCGATCTTGGCGGCCTTGACCAGCGCGGCGTACTTCTTGGTCTCTTCCGCCTGGAAGGCCACCGGATCCACGCCCGGCTTGGCGACTTCGCCGCCCGCGTCCTGCATCTTGGCGCGGAAGGTGTCGGACTTCAGCGACTCATCCAGCGCGGCGCGCAGCTTGGTCACCACCGGCTCGGGCAGGCCCGCCGGGCCGTACAGTGCAAACCACAGGTTGATGTCGACGGACTCGAAACCCTTGGTGGCGGCCAGCGGCGCGATCTCGGGCGCGGCGGGCGAACGCTTGTTCTCGGTCAGGCCCAGCGCGACGATGTTGCCGCTGCGGACCTGCGGCAGGCCCGAGGACAGCACCAGCATGCCGAAATCCAGCTGGCCGCTCATCAGGTCCGTGACCAGCGGCGACACGCCGCGGTAAGGCACGTGTTCGGCGCGGGTGCCGGTGGCCTGGTTGATCATCTCGCCCGCCAGGTGCAGGGTCGTGCCCACGCCCGAAGAACCGTAGTTGAACGTGCCGGGCGCGGCGCCCTTGAGCTTTTCCAGGTATTCGGCGGCGGTCTTCACGCCGGAGTTCTTGCTGGCGGCCAGCAGCATCGGCTGCGAGGCCACGATGCCCAGCGCCGTGAAGTCCTTGGCGCTGTCGTACTTGACCGCGGTGTTGATCATGCGGGCGATCACCATTTCGTTGGTGGAGCCCAAAAAGATGGTGTAGCCGTCCGGCGCGGCGCGGGCCACGCGCTGCGCGCCGATCGTGCCGCCGGCGCCGCCGACGTTCTCGACCACGACCGTCTGGCCCAGGCGCTTGCCCAGTTCTTCGCCCAGCAGGCGCGCGGTCAGGTCCAGGCTGCCGCCTGCGGGATAGCCGACGATCAGCGAAATGCTGCGGGCCGGATAGTCGGCCGCGCTGGCAACGGGTGCCACGGCAAGGGCCGAGGCGGCGCACAACGAGACTAGCGCTGCGCGCAACGGATGCAAGATGGACTTCATGAATTTCTCCCTGGGGTGCTGTGGGTGGACGGCGGAGCCGCCTCTTTTGAGTTTCGGGGGCTATTTTCAAGCGCGGCCCACGGACATACCGTGCCGAAGAGGCACATCGTTGTGCTAATCCGGTTTGGTGCCCGCCAATCAGGCCTTGCGGCTGGCCGTCGCTTCCCAGGCAGCTTCGGCCAGGTCGGTCAGCCGGGCGCGCGGGCGGTACAGGCGGACCTCGAAGGCGATCTCGTCGCTACGCCCGCCCAGCTCGGCCAATGCGCCGCGGCGGCAATCCGCCGCCACCATGGACCAGGGCAGCCACGCCACGCCCACGCCCTTGGCGACCGCGCCATGTGCCGCGTCCAGCGAATCGCTGCGCACGAAGGGCGTCAGCGCGTACGGCGTGGCCTCCAGCCGGTCTCCCACGATGCGCTCCATCGCCAGACCGCCGGTATAGGTGATCAGCGGCACCGGCGCGCCGCCCACCTGCAGCTGATAGCGTGGCCGGCCGCGGGCGTCCATCTGGCTGACCGGCACCAGCTTGTCGGTCGCCAGCGTCATGTAGCGGTAGCGCGAGGGGCTGAGCGGCACGGACAGCGCGGGGTGCTCGTAACAGCACAGGAGGTCCACCTTGCCCTGCTCCAGCCGGACCACCAGGTCCTGCGCCTTGCCGGTGGACAGCTCCACCTGCGTGCCGTCGGTCAGCACCCGGGGCGCGCGGTGCCGCAGCCGCGCAATCCAGTCGGCCACCAGCGTGCGCGCCAGGCTGCGCCCCGTGGCGATCCGCAGCACGGCCTCGCCGCCCGCGCCGGAACTGCGGATGCGATGGCGTACCAGTCCCATCTGCTCGACCACCTGCGTGGCGGTTTTCAGCAGCGTCTCGCCTTCGGGCGTCAGCGTCACCGGCAGGCGCTGGCGCTCCACCAGCGGGGTGCCTGCCCACGCCTCCAGGGAGCGGATGCGCCGGCCAAAGGCGGGATGCGTGACGTGGCGCAGTTCCGCGGCGCGCACGAAGCTGCCGGTCTGCGCCAGCGCGATCAGGTCTTCCAGGAGTTTCAGGTCTGCCATGGACGACAAGCTTACGGCATCGCGGCGCTAGGCCGCGGCTTGTCCCTCGGGCAGGGCAAGGATGCGCTCGATGACCTGCGCCGTCTCGCGGTAGTGCGCCGCCAGCAGCGCGGCCGCGCGGCCGGCGTCGCGCGCGACCGCGGCATCGAGCAGCGCGCGGTGCTCGTCGTCGACGTCGCGTTCATGGCCATACGCCACGGCCTGGGCGCGCGCCGGCCGGCGATAGCGTTCCGTCTGCGCGTATAGCTGCGCGGACAGGTCCAGCAGCCAGGGCGAGCGGCAGGCGCCGATGAGTGCCTGATGAAACTCCTGGTGCCGGGCCTCCAGCGCGTCCTCGCGATCCGGGTCCAGGCCGGGCGCGGCGTCCGCCCGGCGGGCCGCCAGCGCCAGCGCATGAAACGCCCCCACCAGCCGCGCCTCCCAGGCGTCGTCGGCGTTGGCCAGCGACCGCCGCAGCGCATCGCAATCGATCAGGACGCGGGTTTCGCAAGCATCGCGCATTTCTTCCACGGACAGCGGCGCGATCCGAAAGCCGCGCGACGTGGTGGTAAGCACCATGCGTTCGCTGCGCAACCGGTTCAGCGCCTCGCGGATCGGCGAAAAACTGCCACCGTAGCGCTGGCGCAGCAGTTCCAGCCGCAGCGACTGGCCCGGCGCAAACGCGCCGCGCATGATGTCGCGGCGCAACTGCCGGTAGATGTGTTCGGACAGCGTGATGTCTTCGACCCCGGCGCCGCCGTCAGCGGCCGCATCCTCGCGCGGGGCCTTGATTCTGGGTTTCAAGCGTTGTGCTCCTAGACGGCCACCACCGGATGGCGCAGCGTGCCGATGCCTTCCACGCAGGCCACGACCACGTCGCCCGGCCACAGGAATTCCTGCGGCTTGCGCCCGGCGCCCACGCCCTCCGGCGTGCCGGTGGCGATGATGTCGCCCGGCTCCAGCGTGATGCCGGCGCTGATATCGGAAATCAAAAACGTCACCTTGAACAGCATGTGGCGCGTGTTCGAGCCCTGCTTCTTTTCGCCGTTGACCGTCAGCCACAGGTCCAGCACCTGCGGATCGGGGATTTCGTCGGCGGTCACGATGCACGGGCCGAACGGCGCGTACGTGTCCTGTCCCTTGGAATAGATCCACTGCCCTGCCCGGCGGCAATCGCGCGCGCTCATGTCCAGCATCACGCTGTAGCCGAACACATAGGACAGCGCGTCGGCCTCGGCCACGCGCGACGCGCGCCGCCCGATGATGACGGCCAGTTCCACTTCCCAGTCCAGTTGCTGCGTGATCCTGGCGTTGTGCTCGATGGCATCGCCCGGCCCGATCACGGTGGTGGGCGGCTTGGAAAAGATCACCGGCTGCTTGGGCAGGTCGGCCGACGTGTCCAGCGTGCGGCTGGATTCGGCCACGTGCTCCACATAGTTCAGCCCGATGCCAAAGATGTTCTTGCGCGGACGCGGGATGGGCGCCAGCAGCTTCACGTTCTCCTGCGGCAGGGCCGTGCCCACCGGCCAGTTGCCGCGAAACGTGTCCAACAGGCGCGTCGCCTGCGCGACCGCCACCGGCCCCAGGTCGATGAATTCCAGCATGTCGCCGGGCAGGTCCACCCCGCCTTCCTGGCCCAGCAAGAAAAGGTCGATCACATAGCCGTCCGCGAGCGCACCCAGGCGGGCGGCGGCGGTGGGATGAGCGCGAAAAGTCACGAGGCGCATCGGGAACTCCAGAAGGTCAAAGGGGGGTGGAACCGGCCGGCGCGGCGCGGCGTCGTGCGTTCAGAAACTAGATCAGTTGTTGATGGCCGCCGTTGTCCTGCACCGCTTCCTCGCGGTACAGCGCAAGCGCGCGCATGACGGGCAGGTCGTTGAAACAGAAGAGGCACGCGTCATCGTTGGACGACAGGTTCGCGTGTTCGTGAATGGCCCACGAAGGCACGCAGAAAATGTCGCGCTCGGTCCAGTCGTAACGCTTGCCGTCGATCACGGAAAACCCGCTGCCCTTGGCCACCTGATAAATGAAGCTGCCGGTGTGCCGGTGCGCCTGGGTGTGTTCGCCCGGGCGCAGCAATTGCATGCTGGCGCCGATGGTGGGCATGACCGCGCCGCCCGTTGCCGGATTCACGTATTCCAGCAGGATGCCATCGTACGGACTGCCCGGTGCGGTGCGCGCATAGCGGCGCAGGGCCTCATACGTAGGCTCCCATTCGTACTTGAAGAGGGGGGAATAGGGCTTGGTCCACCCGGACACCTGCGGCCGCAGCGCCACGCCGCCCCACGCGCCGCTGGTGTCGTCCACCGGGTGCGTGATGGTCTGGTTAAGGTCGGGATGCACGGCATAGAACCCGGCTTCCAGCGCATTGACCAGCGGAATGTCCAGGCCGTCCTGCCAGATGCAGGTCGTGCCGTCCTCGGCCACGCCATGCTCGTGCCACGTGCCGTTGGGCGTCAGCACGAAATCGTTCGCGCCCAGCGTCATCTTGTGGCCGTCCACCACCGTGTACGCGCCTTGCCCTTCCATGATGAAGCGCAGCGCCGAATGCGTGTGCGCGTGCGCACTGGCCAGCTCGCCCGGCTTCATCACCTGCAATCCGGAATACAGCCAGCCCACCGCCGCGGCAACGTCCTGCCGGCCGGGGTTGTTCAGGTAGATCACGCGCCGGCCCGCCTCTTCGGGGGACACCAGCTCGGCGGAGCGCAACACATGACCGCGCAGGTCCCGGTACCGCCAGACCACGGGCACCGACGCCGACCGCGGCGCCCACGGCTCGATCTTGTTCGCCACCGTCCACAACGCGCCCGTCTCAAGCCGCGCCAGTTCCTGGTAGTAGGCCACCCGCTCCGGCGAGTCGGCCACATTGGCGCGGCCCGCGGTGTCCTCGCGGTAAGCGTCGTAGCGGTTCGCTTCCATGTCGTGCCCCTGGTTTTATAAAACGCCGAGGATTTTCGAAAATACTAAGCGCGCCACGAAGGGTGGGCAATGGGCAAGCGCTAGGGGTTTTCCTGCAATGCCGTAAAGGCGTTCAACGCCACGCCGCGAAAATATCTGGACGACCTGCGCAAAAATACTGTACAAAAACACAGTGCGACGTGATACATTTCGCTCGCCCGAAAAACTGTCGTCCAGGGGAGAATTCCTGTGTCAGAAGCTGCTCATCTCGTTCAGTACATCGTCGTTCCCTATCGCGCCGCCGCCAATGGCGTCGCCCCCGGGGAAATCCGTCCGGCCAGCAGCGAATTCGGAGCCATCCGCATCGCGAATTCCATGGCTTCCAAATTTGCAGGCGTTGCCGCCTACGAAGTGATGATCGACAAGGAAACCGGCGACATGGAATCGCCGCGCATCCTGATGCAGATCGGCACCGTGCCTTCACTGGACGACTAGCCAACGCAAATCGCCCGCCCCGCATGCACGCGGGGCGGGCGATTCAATGGCATGGCGCGCCTTGCCAGCGCACCTTCCGTGGGATCGGTCATCCGCTGTATCCTGATCTGCGTGCGCTAGAACAGATACTTGATCCCCAACGAGCCCCCCACCGCGCGCATGCCCGACGCGCCGCCCAATCCCTGCTCGGCGTTCAACTGCACATTGACGAAGGTGTTCTTGCCGGCCCGCCGGTCATAGCCTGCCGACAGTCCCACACGCGATCCGTCCAGTTTGTTGTCAAAAGCAATGTCGCCTTGCGTCAGCGTCTGGTATTCGCTGGACGACTCCCCCAGCGTGTGCCGGTAACTCAGCATCAGCCAACCGTGGTTCCGCACGTCATCCTGTTCGCCCCAGGCTTTTGACAGCTTCAGACTCACGCGCGAATGCAGCGCATGCGATGCCGGCAGCGCCACTTGGCCAATGTCGTCATCGCCGTCGCGCAACTTGACATGCTGAACCATCACCTGCGCCTGCGGTTCGAGTCGAAGCCCGCTGGACGCATCGCCAATGTCGAACGCCTTGCCGGCTTCCGCGGAAAGCGCCGCGCCCCATCCCGACGTCTGCATGGACATGCCTTCCCTACCGTTCGATTCGGTCTTTACGCCATAGCGGCTGATCTGCGTGACGAAGTCCACATACCCGCCCTTGCCGTCCATCATCGTGTAATACGCGCCCAGGCCATACATCGTCTGATCGCTGCGGCCGGCATGGATCGTCGATCGCGTGGAGGCCTGATAGTGATCCACGTCGGAGCGGGAAACCAATGCGGTGCCGAACACGCCCAGGCTGTCGCGGCGGATGCCCTTGCTGGTCACGAACAGGTCCGTGCCCACCTGCAGGCCACCCAGCGTCGTGCGGCTTCCGACTTGCGACTGCAGGATGCCGCGCGAAGCGCCATCGCGGTCTTCCCAGCCCCCCAGCGTTCTGGCCCAGACGTAGGGGTAGACCTTACGGGCCAGCGTTTCGGTCGCGCCCATGCGCTCATTGAAGGTGCCCACCGCCAACTCAGACTGCCTTAGGGCTTGGCCGCCCAGCTGCGAATAAAGCGAGACCTCGGGGCGGACCTCGCTGATCAAGTACCAGTTGTTGGCAAGGTCAGGCGAGCCATCCTGCGCGCCATGCGTCAGCACATAGTGAAACGCGCCGGCCCGCGGGGCTTGTCCGGGCGTTTGCTGGAACGCATTGTCCGTGCTGGCGCCGGCCTTGACGACCAGAAAGCCGTTGCCGGCATAGGGATCCCCGAAGCCGCTGTCGGTGTTGAGCGTCAGGTTCGTCAGCCCCGTCGCCCCTGCATTCAAGGTCAGGTAATCCACGGTGCCGGCCGAGGTCGGGATCATGTGCAACTTCACTTCGCCGCCGCTGCCCACCAGGTTGTTGGCGGTGAACGTTCGTCCGATCGACGCGTTGGTCCCGTCCGCGGGCGGCGCAAACGCGACGCTGCCTTCAAGCCGAAGCTCGTTGACGGTGCTGAGGTTGTTGGCTTGCGAGGGGTTGGAAGCGGAGTTGGAATCATCCGTCAGGACGTTCCATTTGCTGGTCGCGTCGATGGAAAGATTCGGTCCATCCACCCAGCCATCCAGCGTGGCGCCGTGGGTCAGATGCAGATCGGCGCCGCCCGACCCCACGACCCGGGCCACCGCATGATCGGCCTGGCCCAGCGACGTGCCATTGATGACCAGCGTGCCATTGTCCACCCGCGTCATGCCGGTATAGGAGAGCGGTCCGGTCAGTGTGGTGGTGCCGCCCAATTGATGCAGCTCACCGGTGCCCGATATGGCATTGGAGAACCAACCGTCGCGTTGAGATATCGCCAGGATGGCGTTGTTCTCGATCGCGCTCGCGCCCAGGGATCCGCCGTCGTAGAGCCCCCCAATGCCAAGGTGCAGCACGCCCTCTTCGATCACGACGGGACCGGAAAATGCATGGTTGTCTTCGCTGATGAACAGGGTGCCAGCGCCCGTCTTGGTGAGCGTGCCCGAGCCCGTGATATTCCCCCTCATATGCAGGTCCGGCTGCAACCCGGCAGGCAGATCGGGGCCTGCCGTGTGGATCGCGCCGTCTCCCGCGAAATGCACGTCGCGATACATCTGCATGTGGCTATCGATTTGCAGCCCGCCGCCGTTGAAGGTGAGCAGGCCTTGCGGGTTGCCAAGGCTTTTATCGTGATCGATCGCGAGCCACCCGCCCGAGAGGGTCCAGGACGTCTGAACCGCCGGGTCGGTCCAGTCTGTCAGCTTCCACGTCCCGGCAGAGGTTTTCTCGAAGGCATTGAAGCCCAGATACTGCGCCGACCCGGTCGCGCTGTTTCCGATCAGACGGACATCAAAGGCGTTGCTCTCGACATCCAGACGGGAGTTCCAGCCGCCATCCAGGACAAGCGTATTCTTGCCGCCGGATTCCGTGGCATCGACCAGGCCAATGATCTGGCTGTCCGGGTTGTCCCAGCCGCCCTGCCCTTTGATCACCAGCGTGGAATCGCGGGCGGTCGCGGCATATTTGATGGCGGTGTCCTGGTTCTCCGGCCCGTGCGATATCGTTCCCGTATTGATGATCACGGAGTTGGCGCCCGTGACGTAGACGCCGTGACCGCTCCTGCCGCCGGCGCCGCCCGCCGGGCCGCCCTCGTTGTAGCTGCCAGGCCCGCCGTTGCCGCCCGATCCGCCGGCCGCGCCGCCACCACCGCCGCCACCGCCGTAGCCGTCCAGGACGGCATCTATTTCATCCCGACTCAGCCCCAGCGCCAGCGCTTCGGCCGCTTCAGGGTTGGCGATGCCGCCGTCCACCCCGGGCTCTCCGCCAGCAATGCCACCCACGCCGCCCACGCCCGAAACCTCGCTTTCGCGTAATGCCTGGCCCGGCGTGCCTCCATGGGTGTATGTGCCGCCGCCCCCGCCGCCGCCCCCTGCAAATTTGCTGGCCCCCGGGCTCTGCAAGTTGCCGCCGCCGGGCGAACCATTGAATCCCCCGTGGCCGCCATCGCCCCCAAAACCCGCCCCGATCACGCCGCCAAAGGTGAGGTCCGCGCCGCCGCCGCCCCCGCCGCCCGCGCCGCCGCCCGCGCCCCCACTTCCGTCACCGCCGCGGCCGCCATTACTGGACACGGTCACATGAAACGCGCCCCCGCCGCCGCCCCCGCCGCCGCCGCCCTTGCCGCCGCTGATCGAGTAGCCGTCGTTATGCAAGACCACGCCGTCGCCCGAGATCACGATGCCGTGCCCGCCATTGCCACCCGTGCCTCCCGCGCCGCCCACGACGCCGCCGCGTCCACCGCCCCCGCCGCCGCCACCTCCGCCGCCGGGCGCCCCTTCGATGTCGTCATAAGTCGTGTAGGACGTTGTGATGTCCAGGGCGGTAACGCCATCCCCGCCGTCCCCGCCCCTGCCGCCATTGGCAGCCCCGCCCACGCCGCCCGTCCCCGCCTCACCGATGATCAAGGCGTGTGCAGTGGGATGGGACAGGCCCAGAGAGATCAAAGACAGGCCAAAACAGAGCTTGAGCGCCATGCCGCGCGCCTTGTCGATTCGATTCGAGATCGAATCCGCACGTCGCAACGCCAAGCAAGAATCCGTGTGCATCATTGGTTCATCCTGGATGTGGATTCACGCGCGGCTTCACGAGTTCGATTACACCCGGCGCGTAGCCGCGCCAGGCGAAATCATCTGCTTGAGGTTTCAAGAACGTGGAAGACCGGGCTTGCCGGCTACGCGCGGAATAATCCGATTAATCACATCGCGCGACGTGGACTGCGGGTATTGAGCGCTTGCTGGAACCCTCTCGTCGGCGTGATCAGTGTTCCGTACGCGCCTCGGATTCGCCGAGAGTACGTTTACTCAGTTGGCTCGCAAGCGTCCAAAATCATCACCGGCCCTCGTAGAATCCGACTGATCTGAGAGCGGCCGACGCCAGCACATCGGCCGCTACAGGATGGGTCGTGCAAGACGCGGACCCGCGAACGTTAGAACAGGTGCTTGATCCCCAACGAGCCCCCCACCGCGCGCAAGCCCGACGCGCCGCCCAAGCCCTGCTCGGCGTTCAACTGCACATTGACGAACGTGTTCTTGCCCGCCCGCCGGTCATAGCCTGCCGACAGTCCCACACGCGATCCGTCCAGTTTGTTGTCAAAAGCAATGTCGCCCTGAGTGAGCGTCTGGTATTCGCTGGACGACTCCCCCAGCGTGTGCCGGTAACTCAGCATCAGCCAGCCGTGGTTGCGCGCATCGTCCTGCTCGCCCCAGGCTTTTGACAGCTTCAGGCTCACGCGCGAATGCAGCGCACGCGATGCTGGCAGCGCAACCTGACCGAGGTCATCATCGCCGTCGCGCAGCTTGACGTGCTGGACCATCACCTGCGCTTGCGGTTCGAGTCGAAGCCCCCTAGACGCGTCGCCAATGTCGAACGCCTTGCCGGCTTCGGCCGACAGCGCCGCGCCCCAGCCCGACGTTCGCATCGACATGCCGTCGGCGCCGCTCGATTGGGTCTTCACGCCATACCGGCTGAATTGCGTGACGACGTCGACGTACCCGCCCTTGCCATCCATCATCGTGTAATACGCGCCCAAGCCATACATCGTCTGGTCGCTGCGGCCGGCATTGATGGTTGAACGCGTGGAGGCCTGGTAATGATCCACGTCCGCGCGGGAAACCAATGCGGTGCCGAACACGCCCAGACTGTTGCGGCGGATGCCCTTGTTGGTCACAAAGAGGTCCGTGCCCACCTGGAGGCCCCCCAGCGTCGTGCGGCTTCCCACTTGCGACTGCAGAATGCCACGCGCCGCACCATCGCGGTTCTCCCAACCGCCCAGCGATCTGGCCCAGGCATACGGGTACACCTTCCGAGCCAGCGTTTCGGTCGCGCCCATGCGCTCGTTGAAGGTGCCCACCGCCAATTCGGACTGCCGCAGCGCTTGCCCGCCCAGCTGCGAGTAAATGGAGACCTCGGGGCGGACCTCGCTGATGAGGTACCAGTTGTTGGCAAGTGCCGGCGAGCCATCCTGCGCGCCATGCGACAGCACATAGCGAAACGCCCCGCCCCGAGGCGCCTGGCCGGGCGTCAGCTGGAACGCGTTGTCCGTGCTGGCGCCCGCCTTGACCACCAGAAAGCCGTTTCCGTGTAGCGGATCGCCGAAGCCGCTGTCGGTGTTGAGCGTCAGATTCGTCAGCCCCGTCGCCCCCGCATTCAAGGTCAGGTAATCCACCGTGCCGGCCGAGGTCGGAATCATGTGCAGCTGCACTTCCCCGCCGCCGCCCGCCAGATTGTTGGCGGTGAACGTGCGGCCGATGGCATCGTGGGTCCACTCGGCGGGCGGCGCAAACGCGACGCTGCCGGCAAGCCGAAGTTCGTTGACAGTGCTGAGGTTGTTTGCTTGCGCGGGGTTGGACCCATCGGTCAGGATGTTCCAACGGCTGGCCGCGTCGATGGAAAGATTCGGTCCATCCACCCAGCCGTCCAGCCGTGCGCCGTTGGCCAGTCCGAGGCCGGCATCGCCTGCCCCAACGACCTGGGCAACCGCGTGATCGGCCTGCCCCAACGAGGTGCCATCGATGACCAGCGTGCCGTTGTCCACCCGCGTGAAGCCGGTGTAGGTAAGCGGCCCGGTCAGCGTGGTCGTGCCCGAACCCGCCTGCAGCAGATCGCCCGTTCCCGATATGGCGTTGGACAGGATGACTGCATCGGTGCGGTCGATGGCCAGAACGGCGTTGTTCTCGATCACGCCCTCCCCCAACGATCCGACGGCCTGGCCCGCGCCCAGTTGCAGCACGCCGTCGTCGATCAGCGTTGCGCCGGCGAAGGCATTGTCGCTGCCGATGATCCACGTCCCCGCGCCGGTCTTGGTAAGCGAGCCCGATCCGGTGATCGCGCCCTCCATCACGGAGACCGTGCCATCCGCCGTGCGGATCGCGCCGTCACTGACGAACTGCATGTCGCGCTGCGAGGTCACGCTGGCGTCCAACTGTAAGCCGCCGCCGTTGAATGTGAGTGCGCCGCTCGCGTCACCCAGGCTGGCGTCGTCGGCAATCGCGAGCCACCCGCCCGACAGCGTCCACGGCGTGAGGGCCTGGGTGGGCGTACCCGTCAGCGTCCAGGTTCCTTCCGAGGTCTTTTCGAAGGCATTGAAGCCCAGGTATTGGGCCTGCGGGCCGCTTCCAATCAGGCTGACATCAAAGGCCAGCGCCGCGCCGCCATCCAACCTGAACGTGTTCTTGCCGCCCGACTCCGTGGCGTCGACCAGGCCGATGATTTCACTGCCGGCCTGCAGGACCAGCGTGGAATCATGGGCGGTCGCCGCATACTTGATGGCGATGTTCTGGTTCGCCGGCCCCTGCGAGATCGTGCCCGAATTGATGATCACGGAGTTGGCGCCTGTGACGTGGACGCCGTGACCACTGTTGCCGCCGGCACCGCCCGGGGGGCCACCGGCGAATGTGGTGCCCGCCCCGCCGGCGCCGCCCGATCCGCCAGCCGCCCCGCCGCCTCCACCGCCCCCGGCCCAAATTGCTGTGTCCGCTATGCCACCATCGACGCCGGCCTCACCGCCAGCGATACCGCCTGATCCGCCTACACCCGGAATTGGGCTGGATAATCCATCGCCCTGCGACCCGCCGTTGGTGTAGGTGCCGCCGCCACCCCCACCGCCACCTGCATACCCCGGATTACCGCCACCCGGCATACCATCTTCTCCCCCATTGCCGCCATTGCCGCCGTAGCCCGTTCCATCGATCCTGTAGTGGTCTAATTTTGGTAGACACCCATTTAGGTTGAACCTAGGAGGTGAGTCATGACCAAGATAAAGCGGCGTGCCTTTACGGCTGAGTTCAAGCTTCAGGCGGTTCACATGGTTATGGACAAAGACCTTAGCGTGGCCGAGGTCTGCAAATCGTTGGGGATAGGCGAGACAGCACTGCGGCGGTGGCTGGTCCAGTACAAGGCAGATCGACTGGGCGATCCTGGTCCAGGCTTGCCGATCACGCCCGAGCAACGACGTATCCGCGAGTTGGAGATGGAGTTGCGCCAAGCGAAGGTGGACATGGAGCTGTTAAAAAAAGCCTCGGCCTTCTTTGCCCGCGAGCTCAAGTGAGCTTTGCCCTGGTGGCGCATATGCAACAGAAGGCCTATCACGTCAGCCACATCTGCCGGGTGTTGGGTGTTAGCCGATCCGGTTATTACGCTCAGCGTAGCCGACGGATACGTCCTAAGGCGTTGCGCGAACAGGTGCATGTAGCCGCGGCATTTAACGCAAGTGGATCGACGTACGGTAGCCGCCGTATCTCTCACGCGTTGCGAGCTGAAGGCATTGTCATTGGCCGCTATCGTGCGCGCACTCTGATGCGGCAGGCCTTTCTAAGACCCGTTTGGAAGCGTCGGTTCGTTCGCAACCCGATCACCGATTTAGGGCAGCCGACGTTCAAGAACGTGCTCGATCGGCAGTTCGATGTGAGCCAGCCCAACCGAGCTTGGGTGACGGATGTCACTTGCATCAATACGGCTCAGGGATGGCTTCATCTGGCCGCCGTGTTGGATCTGTACTCGCGACGTCTGATTGGCTGGGCGACATCGCCAACGACGCATACGCCCGTCGTTCGCCAAGCACTGGAGATGGCAATTCGGCAGCGCCGACCTCGACCTGGGCTCGTGCTTCACTCCGATCGAGGCTTCCAGTACGGAAGCGCGGAATACCAGGCAATTCTTGCTGCGCACGGCATCGTGTGCAGCATGAGTCGCAGAGCAAACTGTTGGGACAACGCAGTCATGGAGAGATTCTTCCTGAGCCTGAAGGTCGAACGCCTATGGAAGGCGTCCTACGCCACCCGTGCCGAGGCCCATCGGGACATCCAGGACTACATCGAGAACTTCTACAACACCCGGCGGTTGCACTCTACGTTAGGGTATCTGGCTCCGGCCACCTATGAGGCCCGCCGGCCGCGAAAACAACCGACCTAAGTGTCCACTAAAACTTGACCACGACATCCCGCCGGGGTTGATATCCGCCGCGCCGCCGCCGCCGCCCCCACCGCCGCCACCAGTCCCCCCCGCGCCGTCACCACCGCGGCCGCCGTCGCTGACAATGTTCTCACTGAAACTACCGCCGCCCCCGCCTCCACCGCCCCCCCCCTTGCCGCCGCTAATACAGTAGCCGTCGTTATGCAGAACCACGCCATCACCCGAGATCACGATGCCGTGCCCGCCATTGCCGCCCGCGCCCCCTGCGCCGCCTACATAGCCCCCTTGCCCGCCTCCGCCCCCCCCGCCCCCGCCACCGCCGGGCGCCCCTTCAATGTCGTCATAGGTGGTGTAGGACGTCGTGAGATCGAGGGCGGCAAAACCATCCCCGCCGTCGCTCCCATTGCCCCCGTTGGCAGCCCCGCCTGCACCGCCCACCCCCGCCTCGCCGACGATCAAGGCGCGTGCGGCCGGATGCGGGGACATGCCAAGAGAGATCAGAGACAGGCCAAAACAAAGCTTGAGCGCAATACCGCGCGCCTTGTCGATTCGATTTCGAGTCGAGTGTTCATGTTGCAACGCCAAGCAAGAATCCGTGTGCATCGTTGGTTCATCCTGGGTATGGATTCACGCGCGGCTTCGCGAATTCGATTGCACCGGGAGCACAGGGGACGCTCCAGGCAGAATCGTGAACTTGATCTCGCAAGAACGTGGAACACCGGGGTCGCCGGTCGCGCGTTTGAGTAATCCGGTTAATCACGTCGAGCGACGGCTGCGAGCTGAAAAGCGTTAAAGCCCGTGTCGTCGGTGTCTCAGATTCTCTTTATGCGTCCCGGCTTCACCCAGAGTAGGATTACTCGGAATGCGCGACAGTCTTTATAAGAATCAGTTGCCGTGGAAAATCAGACGATCGCTATGGCGCATGTTCCAAGACCGTGCCAGCGATCCGGCGGGCCTCTTCATGCAAGGTCGCTAGAACAGATACTTCACCCCCACCGAGCCGGCCACCGCCCGCAATCCTGACGAGCTGCCCAAGCCCTGTTCGGCCTGCACCCGCACATTGACGAAGATGTTCCTGCCCGCGCGCCGGTCATATCCCGCCGCCAGACCGATGCGCGATCCATCCAGATCGTTGTCGAATGCGATGTCGCCCTGCGTGGCGGAGGGATACGAACTGGAGGACTTTCCGTGCGTATGCAGGTAGCTCAGCATCAGCCAGCCGTGGCTTTGCGTCTGGGCTTGCTCGCCCCAGACTTTCGATAGCTTCAGACTCACACGCGAATGCAGCGCGTTCAGTCCCGGCAGGGCAACCCGGCCCACGCTGTCTTCAGCGTCACGCAATTTGACGTGCTGGACCATCACCTGGGCTTGCGGCTCAACGCGCAGACCGCGGCCGTCGCGAATATCGAAGGCCTTTCCGGCTTCGGCGGAAAGCGCGGCGCCCCATCCGGATGTCTGCAGGGACGTGCCATGCGCACCGCGCGATTGCGTCCTCACGCCATACCGGCTGACCTGTCCGACGAAATCGGCGTAACCGCCCTTGCCGTCCATCAACGTGTAGTAAGCGCCCAGGCCATACAGGGTTTGATCGCTGCGGCCGGCATCCACCGTCGATCGCGTGGATGCCTGATAGTGCGACACGTCGTTACGGGAAGCCATTGCCGTACCAAACACGCCCACGCTCTGGCGGCCGATACCTTTGCTGGCCACGAACAGGTCCGTTCCCACCTGCAGCCCGCCCAACCGCGAATCCACGGCGACATTCGCTTGCCGGATCCCTTGAGGCGCGCCATCCCGGCGTTCCAGGACGCCCAGCGACCGCGCCCAGACATAGGGGTAGACCGTTCGCGCCAGCGTTTCGGTCGCTCCCATCCGTTCGTTGAACGACCCCACCGCCACCTCGGACTGCCGCAAGGCCTGATTGCCCAACTGCGAGTAGATGGACACCTCGGGACGGATATCGCTGAACAGATACCAGTTGTTGGCCAGATCCGCTGCGCCGTTTCTCGCGCCTTGCACCAGCCCGTAATTGAATGCGCCCGCCTGCGTGGGTTGTCCGGGGGTTTGTAGAAACGCGTGGTCGGTGCTGGCGCCGGCCTTGACCACCAGCAACCCGTCGCCGGCCAACGGATCTCCGAAGCCGCCCGGCGTGATGAGCTTCAGGTAGGTCAACCCCGTGGCGCCCTGGGTCAGCGTCAGGTGATCCGCGGCGCCGGTCGGGTTCACGTGCAGTTGCACTTCGCCACCGGCGCCCACCAGGTTGTTGGCGGTGACTGTGCGGCCGGCTTGATTGTTCGCCGCATCGGAGGGCGGCGAAAAGGCGATGCTGCCAGCAAGCTGAAGTGCGTTGACGCTGCTGAGGTTGAGGCCCTGCGCGGCGGTAGCGGCATCGGCCAGGACGTTCCATCGGCTAGTTGCATCGATGATGAGGTTCGGTCCGTCCATCTGGCCGTCGAGCCTGGCGCCGTTCGCAAGGCTCAATGTCGCATTGCTGGCGCCGGCGACGCTGGCGGCCGCTTGATGGGCCTGGCCCAGGGCCGTGCCATGGATGACCAGCATGCCCTCGTCGACACGCGTCACGCCGGTATGGGTGAGCGGCCCCGCCGGCGTGGTGTTGGCCGATCCGGTATCGCTGCCCAGGATGATCCATGTGCCGGAACCGGTCTTGGTGAGGTTGCCTGCGCCACTGATCGTTCCCTGCATCACGGACACCGTGCCGACGGCCGTGTGGACCGCGCCATCACCGCGCAACTGAAAATCGCGCTGCGACGACATGCTGGCGTTCAGTTGCAACCCGCCGCCGTCGAAGACGAGGCCACCAGCCGGATCACCCAGCGCGCCGTCGTCCGTAATGGCAAGCCATCCCCCGAGTAGTGTCCAAGGCGTGAGCGCCAGTGCGGGCGCCCCTGTCAGCGCCCACATGCCGTCAGACGTCTTCTCGAATGCGTTGAAGCCCAGATACTGGCCTTGTGCGCCGTCGCCAATCTTGCCGACGTCAAAGGCCAGCGCGGCCCCGCCATCAAGGACCAGTGTGTTTCTGCCGGCCGATTCGGTCGCGTCGACGAGGCCTTGAATCACGCTGCCCTCCCGGAGCATCAAGGTCGCGTTGCTGGCGGTCCCCGCATACTTGATTGCGGTGTCCTGGTTGACGGGCCCCGCCATGATGGAGCCCGCGTTGATGATGACGGAATCGGCTCCCGTGACGTAGACGCCGTGATTGCTGCTGCCCTCGCCGCCGCCGCCGTTCGTATCGAAGCGCGTGTACTGTCCGCCGTTGCCACCCGCGCCGCCTGGCGCGCCTCCGCCCCCTCCACCGGCTGCAAAACCTTCATAATGCATGGCATTGGTTCCCGCGACGCCGGATGCCCCGCCGGCAATACCCCCCGCTCCGCCCAACCCCTCAGTTATCACCGGCCACACGTCCTGGCCTGCAGCCCCACCGTTGGCGGACGTGCCGCCGCCACCGCCACCTCCGCCAGCCCACGAAATACCTGGGGGACCACTGCCCCCCGCCAGACCATCTTCTCCACCATTGCCGCCGTCTCCCCCGAAGCCCGTCCGGATATGCGCCCCGCCTCCCCCGCCCCCGCCCGCGGCACCGCCTACGCCCGTCGAGCCGTCGCCACCGCGACCACCATCTGCTTCCACAGAGAAATGGAAGGTGGAGCCGCCTCCTCCGCCGCCGCCACCGCCCTTGCCGCCGCGGATTGACCAGCCGTCGTTGTGCAATACCACCGCGTCGCCTGAGATGACGATGCCGGCCCCGCCGTTCCCCCCGGCACCGCCAGCGCCGCCCATGGAATGGCCATGCCCGCCGCCACCGCCACCCCCACCGCCGCCGCCGGCCCCGCCTTCGACGTTGCCTGCCGTGGTGTACGACGTCGAAAGCTCCAGGGCGGCCTGGCCATCTCCACCGTCGCCGCCGCGCCCTCCATTGGATGCGCCTCCCTGGCCGCCTGCCCCCGACGCGCCAACGATCCCGCCAGAGGCAACGGCAGGGTGCGACACGTCGACGGAAAGCAGCAGCAGGCCAAAGCAGAGCCTGTTCGCGGTTGTTCGGGCCTTGAGAAACAGCGTTGAATCGGCACGTTGGTGCGCCGCGCGGGAATCCACGTCCATCAATCGATCATCCTGAGTTTCGGATTCACGCGCGGCGACTTCTCGTTCCGCCCGGCGCGCAGCTGACGGCGACGGCAAGTGACCGCGTGCGCGTGAATAGCCGTTTGTTCACGTTGAAAGACGGAGCCGGGCCGCAGATCGTTGGCGCCCACTTCGTCGGTGTGATCGATTGTGTTCAGAGCCGGCGGATTCACCGAGAGCACTATTACTCCGATGGCGCGACCGCTTTCTCAAACATCAACGTAGGCATCGAAATCCGACGGATCGCCATTGCGTTCGGATCGTTGCCGTGCCAGTCATCCGGACAGGTGACCGTCGACCGAGCAGGCGTTATCCGGGCGCGTGACGAAGTGCAAATTTGCGCCGCACCGGCGCAATAATGCGCTCTCGTATTTCCATTGCGCAGTTACGCTGGAGCCTTCTGATCACCGAACTTCATTTCCCCAATATCCCAGGAGAAAGCCATGACGACGCACTCGAATCCGCTCGAAAAGAAAACCGCCTATTGGGGCGTGCCGTGGGAAGACGCTTATGGCTATGCGCAGGCGGTGCAGGTGGGTAACGATATCTACGTGTCGGGCCAGCTCAATCACGACCAGGATGGCAACCTGATCGCGCCGGCCGAACTTGACGACCAAGGCAAGCCGCGTGACTTCTCCACCATGGAAGCGCAGATGCGCGCGACCTACGAGAACCTGGCGGCCTTGCTGGGCAAGTTCGGCGCCACGCTGGATAACGTCGTGGAAGAAACGCTGTACGTCTTGGACGTCGATGCCGCCTTTGCGGCTGCAGGCAAGGTGCGCAAGGCCGCCTATGGCACCGATCGTCCCCAGGTCGCCAGCAACCTGATCGGTGTCTCCCGGTTGGCGATGCCCGCGCAGTTGATCGAGATCGCCTGCAAGGCGGTGCTGCGTCCTCGCACTGCCATTTGAGGAACCATCAGATCTTTGACGGGGGCCGCGCCTGGCGGCCCTCGATCAAGGCCTTGTGCTTGGCCACGGCCGCGGCGCAAAAACGCATGAAGATCTGAACGCGCCGTGAGCGCCGGATGTCGGGGTGGGTGAGCAGCCAGAGGTCATCCGCAAGCTCGGGCACGACAGGACCCACGCGCACCAGGTCGGCCATCGTGTCTCCCAGCATGCAGGGCAGATAGCCCACCCCGAGCCCCGCAACGATGCCCGCGCCGACGGCGGCGACCGAATCGGATCGGTACGCGATATTCGCCGGTGCAACCCGGCCTTCAAGAACGCGAGCGGCCTTCAATCCAGCCAGTCCGCCCGCGTAGGACACCCAACTCAGGTCGTGAATGCGGTCCGCCGCAGGCGCCTTGCGCCGAAACTGTTGCGCGTTTCCGTAGGGCGCCCACGCGATGCCTGCCAGCTTGCGCCCGACCCAGCTCTGCGGCGGCCGCTGGGTGGCTCGTAGCGCGATGTCCGACTCGTCGCGGGCAAGGTCCAGGGTGTCGTTCCCGACCAGGACCTCAATCGACAGCGAGGGGTGGGTTGCCCTGAATTCGGCAATGATGGGCGTCAGGAAATACAGCAGCAGCGAGTCGCTGGTGGCAACCCGAAGCGTGCCGTGCGGGTCATGCGTGGAACCGGAAATGCGGCGGGCCACACTGACGACATCGAGTTCGACACGCTCGCTCAGCGCGCGAAGCTCCATCCCTTCGGCGGTCAGCTTGTAGCCTGCGCGCCGCCGGTCAAACAAGGCAACGCCCAGCGCAGCCTCGGCCTGCGCCACGCGGCGCGACACCGTCGAGGCATTGATGCCGAGCTTTTCGGCCGCCAAGGACCGATTGCCGCAATCGCTCAACACTTTGACGATGCGTAGGTCATCCCATGACAACGTGTTCGGCGCGGCGGCGTTGTCCAAGGCGAGGCTGGTCGCGGACGCGGGAAGGGCTTTGGCAGGTTTTGGCGGCGCCATGATCGGCAGATGTTCTTACGTGGACGTGAGACGTAAGCGTAAAACGTAAGCGCCCGTCGCAGG
The DNA here is from genome assembly GCF_006715415.1 of Achromobacter sp. SLBN-14. Classification (NCBI taxonomy): domain Bacteria; kingdom Pseudomonadati; phylum Pseudomonadota; class Betaproteobacteria; order Burkholderiales; family Alcaligenaceae; genus Achromobacter; species Achromobacter sp. SLBN-14. Next base: position 1,958,821 of record NZ_VFNE01000001.1, read on the forward strand.
CGTCGAATCAAAGCGCTGAACGGAAAGGATGCTTGACGCCATGAAAAGCGCTTAGGCACAGAGAATGCGCATAACCGAATCCGCATAACCGTATCCGCATAACCGAACGGCGCATAAACAAAAGGCCCCTATGAAGGGGCCCTGGAAAACGCACAGCTTGTCTGGATTGGCGCGCCCGACAGGAATCGAACCTGTATCAAGAGCTTCGGAAACTCTCATTCTATCCATTGAACTACGGGCGCAGCGCAAGGAGGCGGTATTGTACCCAGTTTTGCGCGATCTGCATGAACTGGATCAAATCTTCCGGCAAACTCATCGAAAACCCGTCCTGACACATTGGACGATCGTCCCTGACACCGTTATATAATCCAGCGTTTGCTTGCAGGCGGGCATGGGTTGCCGCCGACTTGTGCAGTACTGATTTTCTGTTGCCGCCGCCAAGGCGCCCCCGGTACCCGTTAGCAGGATTTGGTCATGAGCAACGAGCAGGAACACATAGAAGAGCACTCCTCCCCCATCAAGACCCCGAAGCAACTGATCGTCACGGTCGTCCTGGCTTTCGTGGTTCCCATCGCCATCATCATCCTTCTGGTGAACATGGTGGTCACGGGCACCAAGACCGGCGCCGGGTCGGACGCCCTGTCCGGCGAAGCGGTCGCCCGGCGGATCGCCCCCGTGGCAGGTTTCGAACTGGTTGATGCCAACGCGCCCAAGGTCTTCAAGACCGGCGAGCAGGTCTTTGCCGCTGTCTGTACGGCCTGTCACACCGCTGGCGTGGCGGGCGCTCCCAAGATGGGCGACAACGCCGCGTGGGCGCCGTTCATCAAGGCAGGCTACGACGAGATGCTGAAGGTCGCGCTGCACGGCAAGGGCGGCATGCCCGCCAAGGGCGGCAACCCGGCCCTGTCCGACTACGAAGTCGCGCGCGCCGTGGTGTACATGGCCAACAAGTCCGGCGCCTCGCTGGAAGAACCCGCCGCTCCCGCCGAAGAAGGCGCCAAGAAGGAAGGCGAGGCCGCAGCCGCGCCCGCCGCCCAAGCCGGTGCACCGGCCGCAGCAGCACCGGCCGCAGCAGCGCCGGCAGCCGCTGCACCGGCTGCCGCAGCACCCGCCGCAGCCGCACCCGCTGCTGCCCCGGCCCCCGCCCAACAGGCTGCCGCGGTCAATCCGGCCGGCGAAAAGCTCTACAAGACGGCCTGTTTCGCGTGCCACGCCACGGGTGTCGCCAATGCGCCCAAGTTCGGCGACAAGGCTGCCTGGGAGCCCTACATCAAGACCGGCATGGACACCATGGTGAAGGTCGCCATAACGGGCAAGGGCGCAATGCCTCCCAAGGGCGGCGCCGCCAACGCCTCCGAAGAAGACATCCGCGCCGCCGTCCAATACATGGTGGATGCCGCCAAGTAATACCCCGCCGGCACGTCAGGCAACAAAAAGCCCCTTGATGATTCAAGGGGCTTTTTTCATGGCCGCAACATCTTCATGCGTTGAAAAGGTGTCAGGCACCTGTTGCGCTGAGAAAAGGTGTCTGACACCCGTTGAGACACCGCCGCACATTGACGACCATCTCGCCTGGGTGTCAGACACCTTGCCGACCTTGCCGCGCAGCGATCAGTCCGCCGTCGACTTCAGCAGCGACATGCCCAGCTGCACGCGGCGTTGCAGCCACAGGCTCGGGCGGTAACGGGTGTCGCCCGTGACGCGCTGCATGCTCTTCAAGATTTCCAGGATGCGGTCGGCGCCCAGCTTGTCGCCCAGGGCCAGCGGGCCCACGGGATAGCCCAGTCCCAGCGTCACGGCCAGGTCGATGTCTTCGGGCGTGGCGATCTTTTGCTGCGCGATGTCGCAGGCGATGTTCACGATGTGCGCCACGATGCGCTGCGCGATGAAGCCGGGCGAATCCTCGATCACCGTGACGGGCACGCCGTCCGCGGCCAGCAGCGCATGCGCGGCGTCGCGCCACTTGGCTTCGGTGGCCGGCGACACCATGATCGTGCGGCGCTTGGCGCCGTCGAACGCATACAGCGTGTCCAGGCCGACCGTGCGGCCCGCGTTCAAGCCTTGCGCGGAGACGGTGGTGGACACGTCTTCACCGAAGGGCGTGACCAGAATCAGCGCATCGGCGTCGGGCGTGGAACCCGTGACCAGCGTGCCTCCCAGCTTTTCCACCAGCGCGGACGCGCGGGCGTAGCCTTCGCCATGCTTGGGGCTGACCCAGACCTTCAAGCCGTCGGGCAGCGCGGGCGCGGCCGCTTCGGCGGGCACCTGCTTCTGACCGTCGGCGTAGACGTAGAAGCCTTCGCCGGCCTTGCGGCCGATCAGGCCACCGGCCAGGCGCACCGTCGTGATGGGCGACGGGCGGAAGCGCGGCTCGTCGAAGAACTGGCGGTAGATGGATTCCATCACCGGATGCGAGACGTCGAGCGCGGTCAGGTCCAGCAGCTCGAACGGGCCCATGCGAAAGCCCGCCTGCTCGCGCATGACGGCGTCGACCTGGGCGAAGGTGGCCACCGCCTCCTGCGCCACGCGCAGCCCTTCGGTGTTCATGCCGCGGCCAGCGTGGTTGACGATGAAGCCGGGCATGTCCTTGGCGCGCACGGGGGTGTGCCCCATGCGGCGCGCCAGGTCGGCCAGGGCGTCGCCGACTTCCGGCGCGCTGCGCAGGCCGTCGATGACCTCGACCACCTTCATCAGCGCGACCGGATTGAAGAAGTGATAGCCCGCCACGCGCTGCGGCCGCTTGCAGGCGGCCGCAATCGCCGTGATGGACAGCGACGAGGTGTTGGACGCCAGGATGCAGTCGTCGGACACCACGCCTTCCAGCGCCGCGAACAGATCGCGCTTGACGTCCAGGCGCTCGACGATGGCCTCGACCACAAGCTGGCAGTTCGCCATGTCGGTCAGCGCGGTGGCCGATTCGACGCGCTCGAGCGCGGCTTGCGCGTCGGCAGCGGTCAGCTTGCCCTTCTGGGCCAGCTTCTCCCAGGTCTGGCGCAAGGACTCGCGCGCGGCCGCGATGGCGTCGGCGCTGGTATCGTACAGGCGCACACGCAAGCCGGCCTGCGCCGCGATCTGCGCGATGCCGCGCCCCATGGCCCCGGCGCCCACGACGCCGATGGTTTGAATGTCCGTCATCAACTATCTCCTGCCTGTATTGGAATGGATCGTGCGCCTGGCGCGGCGCGGCATGCGCAAAAGGCGGCCAGGCCGCCTTCTCGCGCGCGTCAGGCGCGGCTCTGGGCCAGCGCCTGGATTTCTTCGGCCGACAGTCCCAGCTTTTCGGACAGGACCTGCTCGGTGTGCTCGCCCAGCATGGGCGGCGCGCGGCGGTACTCGACCGGACTGCCGGAGAACTTCAGCGGGCTGGCCGCCACGGGCACGGTGCCTGCGGCCGGATGGGGCAGCTCGCGCTTCATGTTGCGGGCCAGCACGTGCGGGTCTTCGTAGACCTGGTCCAGCGTGTTGATGGGACCGGCCGGAACACCCACGCCTTCCAGCGCGGCGAGCCAGTGGTCGCGCTCGCCAGTGGCCATGCGCTCGGCCAGCAGCGGCACCAGTTCCTCGCGGTTCTTCACGCGCTGCGGGTTGGTGGCAAAACGCGGGTCGGCCGACAGCTCGGGCAGGCCGATCGCGCCGCAATAGTTGCGGAACTGGCTGTCGTTGCCCACCGCCACGATGAGGTGGCCGTCGCTGGCCGCGAACACCTGGTAGGGCACCAGGTTCTGGTGCGCGTTGCCGGCGCGGCGCGGCGCCACGCCCGAGGTCATGAAGTTCAGGTTCTGGTTGGCCAGCATGGCGACCTGGCAATCCAGCAGCGCCATGTCGATGTGTTGGCCCAGGCCGCTGCGGGCCCGTTCGTGCAGCGCCGCCAGGATGCCCACGGTGGAATACATGCCGGTCATCAGGTCGGCCACGGCAACGCCTGCCTTCTGCGGACCGCCGCCGGGCAGATCGTCGCGCTCGCCGGTGATGCTCATCAGGCCGCCCATGCCCTGGATCATGAAGTCATAGCCGGGACGGCTGGCGTAGGGGCCGGTCTGGCCGAAGCCCGTGATCGAGCAGTAGATCAGGCGCGGATTCAGTTCCTTCAGGCTCTCGTAGTCCAGGCCGTATTTGGAAAGCCCGCCGACCTTGAAGTTTTCCACCAGGATGTCGCTTTGCAAGGCCAGTTCGCGCACGAGCTCGGCGCCACGCGGCGAGGCGATGTCCAGCGCCACCGACATCTTGTTGCGGTTGGCCGACAGGTAATACGCGGCCTCGGTGGTGTCGTGGCCCGCTTCGTCCTTCAGGTACGGAGGGCCCCAGGCGCGCGTGTCGTCGCCCGAGCCGGGCCGTTCGATCTTGATGACCTCGGCGCCAAGGTCAGCGAGGTTCTGGGTGCACCAGGGACCCGCCAGCACGCGGGTCAGATCCAGCACACGTATGCCGGTTAGGGGAGCGGGACGTTGCGACATCGGTAATCTTTTCGCTAGAAGGGAAATGAGAACTTCCCGCCCGCGCCGGAGCGCAAGGCGGACTGGGATTCCGTCATGCCAGAAGGCGGCCCGCCGGGGGCCGCCTTCCGATCAACATTCGTCAGACTGGATATTAGCCTCTCGAACGCGTTGGCCGGACCGCTGGCGGCGGAAAGATCAGGAATGGGCCTTGATGGTCTCGCGCGCAATGACCAGCTGCTGGATCTGCGACGTGCCTTCAAAGATGCGGAACAGGCGCACGTCGCGGTAGAACCGCTCCACCGCGTACTCGGACATGTAGCCCGCGCCCCCGTGGATCTGCACCGCGCGGTCGGCCACGCGGCCCACCATTTCCGTGGAGAAGAGCTTGCAGCAGGCGGCCTGCATGGTGGTGTTCTCGCCGCGGTCGCGCATGCGGGCGGCGTCCAGCACCATGCAGCGGGCCGCGTAGAGTTCGGCCTGGCTGTCGGCGATCATCGCCTGGATGAGCTGGAATTCGGCGATGGGCTGGCCGAACTGCTTGCGCTCGGTGGCGTACTTGACGGCGTCGCGCAGCAGGCGGTCGGCAATGCCCACGCACAACGCGGAAATGTGCAGGCGCCCCTTGTCCAGCACGCGCATGGAGGTCCGGAAGCCATTGCCTTCCTCGCCGCCAAGCAAGGCGCTGGCCGGCACGCGGCAGTTGTCGAACACGACGTCGCTGGTCAGCGCGCCGGCCTGGCCCATCTTCTTGTCCGGCTTGCCGATGATGAGGCCCGGCGTGCCGGCCTCGACGAGGAAGCACGAGATGGAGTTGGCCCGGCGCTCGGGCGCCGTGCGGGCCATGACCGAAAACAGGCCGGCGATGGGCGCATTGGTGATGTAGCGCTTGGTGCCGTTCAGCACGTAGCAATCGCCGTCACGCTCGGCGGACACGCGCAGCGACATGGCGTCGGAGCCCGCATCGGGCTCGGTCAGCGCAAACGACCCGATCAGTTCGCCGCTGGCAAGCTTGGGCAGGTATCGGGCGCGCTGCTCGTCGGTGCCGGCCAGGACGATGGCCTGCGAGCCGATGCCGATGTTGGTGCCGGCCAGCGACCGGAACGCGGGCGAGGTCTGGCCCAGTTCGAACACGACGCGGACCTCTTCTTCCATCGTCAGGCCCAGGCCGCCGAAGTCCGGCGAGATGGACAGGCCGAACAGGCCCAGGTCGCGCATTTCATTGACGATGTCCGGCGGCACTTCGCCGCTGGCGGCCAGTTCGTCCTCGGCGGGAATCAGCCGTTCGTGCACGAAGCGGCGGACGGCGTCGATCAAAAGGTTCAGGGTTTCGGTGTCCAGGGCCATGAGGAAAGTCTCTTAGAGCGAATGCAGGTCGGGGGTTTGGTATGACGGCACGTTCAGGGACGCATGCCGCCCACCAGCAGATCGAAATAGCCGTCGGCGATGGATTCGGCGCTGTCGCCCTGCCCGGGCTTGTACCAGCGCACCATCCAATTCAGCATCGACAGCACGGCACGGCCCGTGGCCGCTACGTCCAGCGCGCGGAACGCGCCGTCGGCCACGCCTTGCGCGATCACGTCGCGCAACAGCTTTTCGTAGCTGTCTCGCAGGCGGGCGGCATCTTCGCGTTCGGACAGCGCCATGCCCGAATAGCCGATCAGCATGGTCACGAATTGGGCGTGGTGCTGCTCGAAATAACGGGCATGTCCCACCATGAACGCGCGCAGGCGGGCCACGCCGCCCACGGCGCTGGCCACCTCGCGGCCGACGGTTTGCGTCAGGCCTTCCAGCACCTCAAGGATGATGGCGTCGTAGATGTCCTGCTTGGTGGGGTAATAGTGATAGATGGCCGCCTTGGACACCCCGATGGCGGCGGCCAGGTCGGAAATGGAGCTGCCGTCATAGCCGCTGCGGGCGAACAGCTTGGCGGCTTCTTCCAGGATGCGTTCGCGCGGGGCAGCCAGCGTGGGCGGCCTGCCGGCGCGGGCGCGTTTCTGTACGGGTGGGGCGGTAAGCGCCATGTCGGCCTTTTACAGGGGCCGCGCGGGACCGAAAAGGTTCTGGCGAACCTCCATTGACAGCCCTTCCGCGCATGCCGTTAAATAAAGATTAATTAATTACCGGACGGTCGGTAGGTAATTAATATACTCCAAAACCAACAACGAGACGACGCCCCATGCCCCATCCCCTCGTGACTGATTTGTATGGCCAGATGTCCCTGCCGGTCATCAGCGCCCCGATGTTCATCGTCTCCAACCCCAAGCTGGTCATCGCCCAGTGCACGAGCGGCATCGTGGGGTCGTTTCCCGCGCTGAACGCGCGGCCGCAGACGCTCTTGACCGACTGGCTCGACGAAGTCCAGGCGGGGCTCGCGTCCCACCGGGAAGCCCACCCCGGCGACCGCGTCGCGCCGTTTGCCGTCAACCAGATCATCCACCAGTCCAATGACCGGCTGGAGGCGGACCTGGCCGTGTGTGCCAGCCACCGCGTGCCCCTCATCATCACCAGCCTGCGCGCCCCCGGCGACCTAGTGAAGGGCGTTCACGACTGGGGCGGCAAGGTTTTCCATGACGTCACCACCATCCGCCACGCCGAAAAGGCGCTGGAAGCGGGGGTGGATGGCCTGATCCTGGTGTGCGCGGGCGCGGGCGGCCACGCCGGCACGCTGAGCCCCTTCGCGCTGATCTCCGAGGTTCGCCGCTTTTACGACGGCCCGCTGATCCTGTCGGGCGCCATCACCTCGGGCGCGCATGTGCTCGCGGCGCAGGCCATGGGCGCGGACTTTGCCTACATGGGTACGCGCTTCATCGCCAGCGTGGAAGCCAACGCCAGCGAGGGCTACAAGGCCGCCATCGTCGAGGCCAGCGCGTCGGACATCCTGTACACGCCGTTCTTCACGGGCATCCCGGGCAACTACCTGAAGGCCAGCATTGCGGCCGCCGGCCTGGACCCTGCCAACCTGCCCGCACCCGATAGCGGCGCGTCCAATTTCGGCTCGACGCGCGTCAAGCCCTGGAAGGACATCTGGGGCGCCGGCCAGGGCGTGGGCGGCATCGCCAGCGTCGAACCCACGCGCAAGATCGTCGACACGCTGCGGCGCGAGTACGCCGAGGCGAAAGCCCGCCTGGCCGCGGCCCCGCACGCATGAGCGCCGGCCTGAAGGTCCAGCGCGACGGCGCCGTCCTGACGCTGACGATAGACCGGCAGGACCGCCGCAACGCGCTCGACACCGCCACCTACGCGGCGCTGACGGAGCAGATTTCGCTGGCAAGCGCCGACGTGACGCTGTCTGCGGTCATCCTGACCGGCGCGGGCGATCACTTCACGGCGGGTAACGACTTGCGCGACTTCCAGGCCGAGCGTGGCGCGGGCGACAGCGCGGGCCTGACCTTCCTGCGCGCGCTGACCACGGCCGACGTGCCGGTCATCGCCGCCGTCGAGGGCTACGCCATCGGCATCGGCGTGACGCTGCTGCAGCATTGCGACTTTGTCCACATCGGCGAAGGCGCCACCCTGCGCATGCCGTTCGTCGCCCTGGGCCTGTGCCCGGAAGGCGCATCCAGCCTGCTGATGCCGCGCCTGGCCGGCCGCCGGGCAGCGCAATGGCTGATGCAGGGCAAGGCCTTCACGGCGGACGACGCGGTGCAGGCCGGGCTGGCCACGTCGGCCACTCCCAAGGGCCAGGCGCTGGCCGAGGCGCAGGCCACCGCCGCGGATCTGGCGCGCCAGCCGCGCGCCGCGCTACGGCTCACCAAGGCGATGATGAAGCGGGCGGACCGGCAGGCCATCCAGGAGACGCTGGACTACGAAGCCCAGCAGTTTCGCGCGCGCCTGCAGACCGAAGAAGCGCAGGCGGCGTTCGCGAAGTTCTTCAAGAAGTAGGTCAGAACGGCGAATCGGGCCGGAAATTCGGCGCCCGGCGCTCGCGCAGGGAATTGATGCCCTCGCGCACGTCCGGGCCGCCAAAGCCCATGAATTCAAGCGCCAGCGAGGTGTCGAAGGTCGGCCCCGCCATCCGCAGCCAGTTGTTCAGCGAGTACTTGGTCCAGCGGATCGCCGTCTGCGACCCGGCCGCCAGCTTGTTGGCCACCTCGAACGCCTTGCCGATCAGCTCGGCCTCGTCCACGCAGAGCGACACCAGGCCGATGCGCTCGGCTTCCTCACCCGAGACCGTCTCGCACAGCATCAGGTAGTACTTGGCCTTGGCCATGCCGCACAGCAGCGGCCAGACAATGGCGGCGTGGTCGCCCGCCGTCACGCCCAGGCGGGTGTGCCCGTCGATGATGCGGGCGTCGCGCGCCGCGATGGAAATGTCGGCCAACAGCCCGGCCACCAGACCCGCCCCCACCGCCGCGCCGTGCATGGCGGACACGATCGGCTTGCTGCAATTGATGATGTTGTAGACCAGGTCGCGCGCCTCGCGCCAGACGCGGGTGCGCACGTGGAAGTCGTCGGCCATCTGCTGCACCAGCTCCAGGTCGCCGCCACCCGAGAACCCCTTGCCCTCGCCGCGGATCACCACCACCCGCGTGTCCGGATCGGTGTCGATGTCGCGCCAGATGTCGGCCAGTTCGCGGTGCATGCGGTCGTCGGCCGTGGACAATTTGCCCGGCACGCCGCCCTTGGTCCCCATGATCAATTCCAGCACGCCGCCGGGGTGGCGGCGCAGCTTCAGGGATTCGTAGGCCGAATAGTGTTCCAGCGTAATGTCGGTCATTGTCTGCTCCGGGTCGTCTCTTGGTTGTTCGCGCCCCGCCCGAGGCGGCCGCGTTTTTGCGCACTATAGTGGATACGGCCGACCCGCCATGACGATTTCCCCCCGGAGCCTCACCCCATGAACACCCCCGCCATCCCCATCGACCGCGCCGCGCTGCCTGCCCTGTTCGCCCCCCGCGCGCAGGATACGCACAAGGGCAGCTTCGGCACCGTGGGGGTGGTGGGCGGCGGCGCCGGCATGACGGGCGCGGCGCTGCTCGCCGCCCGCGCCGCCTTGAAGACCGGCGCCGGCAAGGTGCTGGTGGGCTTTGTCCAGGACACGCTGCCTTTGCCCTGCGACCCCCTGCAACCCGAACTGATGCTGCGCGACTTCCGCTCGCTGCTGGAAGAAGACTGGGGTGTGACCGCCTGGGTCGCCGGCTGCGGAATCGGCACGAGCCAGCTGGCCGCAAATGCGTTGTCGGAGTTGTTCGTCCTGCGGCGCGAGGCCCCGCTGGTGCTGGACGCCGACGGCCTGAACCTGCTGGCCCGGGGCGAAATCCATCCCAACTGGGGCGCCGGCCCCATCGTGCTGACCCCCCACCCCGCCGAGGCCGCCCGCTTGCTGGGTATCGGCACGCCCGAGATCCAGCGCGACCGCCCCGCCGCCGCCCGGCAGTTGGCGCAGCGCTTCCAGGCCTGGATCGTCCTCAAGGGCGCCGGCACCGTCGTATGCGCGCCCGGCGGCAGTCTGCACATCAACACCAGCGGCAACCCGGGCCTGGCCACCGCGGGAACGGGGGACGTATTGGCCGGCATGTTGGGTTCCCTGCTTGCCCAGAAACTGCCGCTGGACCAGGCCGTGCACGGGGCGGTCTGGCTGCACGGCGCCGCCGCCGACGCGCTGGTCGCCCAGGGTGTCGGCCCCATCGGCCTGACGGCCGGAGAGCTTGCGGACGCGGCCCGCGCCCTGCGCAACGGGCGCTAAGTCCATGTCCCACAAACATTTTTACAACATACTAGGGTTTTCCCTTAAAATGACATTGCTATTTGCCTAGGGTTATCCCTATAATGGTTTACCCCATGACGAAACGGACTGGAGCCAAACCATGAGCGAACTGACCCTGAACAACACTGCCCGCCTGACCGACGCGCTGGAGCGTGACCTGCTCCGCGGCGCTCTCGAAAACCAACCGAATTCTCACCCGCTGACCAGCCTGAAGAAGGCTGGCCAATCCGTAGCAGCCGCTGTTGCCGCCGTCTTTGCCTTCATCGACGAAGTGAACGAATCGATGAACAAGGCTCGCGCCGCCAGCTCGCGCTTCTCCGGATCGCAGTGGTAATAACAGCCGCGCCAGGCTGATTCGCGACAGATCTCCCGCGAATCAGCCTGGCGCGCTGACGTTGCAGCGCCCGCCGGGTAAGCCCCGGCGCCCGCCGCAACGCATCGGCGCTGATCCCTCACCGGCGCCATCGCGCCGCGGGTGGCCCCTAAGGGCCCCGCGACGCCCTCTTTCCCTCCCCCTCTCGGCGTTTTCCCTAGCGCCTCGATCGCCGCTGCGCATTGACAGCGCGCGAACCCCCTACCGATAATCGGCCCCTTGCCGTCGTGCCCTGGCGACAATTTCCCCGCACGCCTTCGGCCGACGCAGTCGTCCCCTGGCACGCGAGGCCGCCCGCACGATCCGGTTCGTTCCCAATCCGGAGTTGTCACCATGAAGTTGCGCACTACCCTGGCCCTTGTGGCCGCCGCCATCCCCCTGGCAGCCGCCCAAGCCCAGACGCTGAAGATCGGCCTGTCGGCCGAACCCACCTCGGCGGACCCCCACTATCACAAGATGACGCAGAACGACGCGTTCTCCGCGCACGTCTACAACTCGCTGGTGGGCCGCAGCGCCGACATGAAGCTGATTCCCCAGCTTGCGACTTCCTGGAAGAACCTGGACGACCTGACCTGGGAATTCAAGCTGCGCGACGACGTCAAGTTCTCCAACGGCAAGCCGTTCACCTCCGAAGACGTGCTGTTCACGATCTGCCGGACGCTGAACAACGAAACCAACGTGTCGCAGTCCTACATGGACATGACCAAGCGCATCACCGACGTCCAGACGCCGGACGCGCACACCGTCATCATCAAGACGGGTGAACCGTTCCCCCTGATGCCGGCCGAACTGGCCCGCTCGCTGCCGATCATCTGGAACGGCATCGTCGAGCACGGCAAGCTCACGTACGACCCCAAGAAGGGTTGCGGCGTGACGGGCGCCTGGCCCACGGTGGTCGACTTCAACAACGGCAAGGACGCCATCGGCACCGGCCCCTACATGCTGAAGTCCTACGTCAAGGGCACCGGCATCGAGCTGGTGCGCAACGAAAACTACTGGGGCGAGAAGCCGCACTGGAAGGAAGTGAAGTTCGTGCCGGTGCCCTCGGCCGGCCCGCGCCTGACCGGCCTGCTGTCCGGCGACTTCGACATGATCGAAAACCCCGCCGCCCGCGACCTGCCGCGCCTGAAGGACAATCCGAAGTTCGGCTTCGTGGCCACGCCGTCCACCCGCCTGGTGTTCTTCCAGCCGGACGTGGGCCGCAACCCGAGCCCGTTCGTCAAGAGCGCCGACGGCAAGAACCCGCTGCAGGACCTGCGCGTGCGCAAGGCCATCAACATGGCCATCGACCGCAAGACCATCACGGCCCGCATCATGGACGGCATGGCCACCCCGGCCTTCCAGTACATGCCCGACGGCATGTTCGGCGCGCTGCCCAAGGCCCCGGAAATCAAGTACGACCCGGAAGGCGCCAAGAAGCTGCTGGCCGAAGCCGGCTATCCGAACGGCTTTGAACTGACGCTGTCGTCCACCAACGACCGTTACGTCAACGACGGCCAGATTGCCCAGGCCGTGGCCCAGTACCTGTCGCGCGTCGGCATCAAGACCAACGTGGATGCGATGACCGCCTCCATCTACTTCCCCAAGCGCGCCAAGCGCGAGTTCAGCTTCTCGATGGGCGGCTGGCCGGCGGAAACGGGTGAGGCCTCGGCGCTGTTCCAGCTGTGGGTCGCCACGCTGGATTCGCCCGTCAGCCTGGGCACCAGCAACTACGGCGGCTTCTCGAATGCGGACTTCGACAAGGTCTACAAGCAGGCCATCGTGACGGTCGATCCCGCCAAGCGCGAAAAGCTGCTGCAGGAATCCACCCAGATCGCCCTGGACAACGTGCCGCTGATCCCGCTGCACTTCGAGAGCAGCATCTGGGCGTACCGCAAGGGCATTTCGTACGAAGGCCGCCGCGACCAGTACACCCTGGCCACGTCGGTCAAGCCCGACGCGAAGTGAGCAGGCAGGGCTGAGTAAAGAAGAAACGGCTGCCTCGTGCAGCCGTTTTGCCTTGGGGCGGCGCAGTTGCCGCACCCGGGCCCGCAGCCCCCCGCCTCATCCCCTATACAATCGTCTGGCTTCATCGGAACTGCCATGCCCACGTCTTTGCCCCCGTCCTCGTCCGCGCCCCCGTCTCCCCTGCGTCCTTTCCTGCTGGCCTGTCCGGACCTGTCGGCCGAGCGCGTGGGCAACACCGACACGCCCGGCGTCTGGCATTTCGATTCCGGCGCGCCCGGCAAACGCGTGCTCCTGAGCGCGCTGATCCACGGCAACGAGCTCTGTGGCGCCTGGGCGCTGAAGGACCTGCTTGCCGCCGGCCTGCGCCCGCGCCGCGGCACGCTGACGCTGGCGTTCTGCAACCTGGCCGCGTTCGACCGGTTCGACGCGCGCAACTACGCCCCCGCGCGCTTCGTGGACGAAGACATGAACCGCGTCTGGAGCGACGACAAGCTTTCCGTGCCCACCTCGCAGGAGCGCCGCCGCGCTGCAGCCCTGCGCCCGTGGGTGGAACAGGCCGACTGGCTGCTGGACTTTCACTCGATGAGCAATTCCGACGTGCCGCTGCAGCTGACCGGCCTGGAACAGCGCAACATCGATCTGGCCCTCGCCCTGGGCAATCCCGCCACCATCATTGCCGACGCAGGCCACGCCGCCGGCGTGCGCATGCGCGATTTCGGCCGCTTCGGCGAAGCCGGCGACAACGGCACGCGGTCCCTTCTGATCGAATGCGGCTTTCACGGCGCCCCCGAGGCGCGTGGCGTGGCCGCCGACCAGATGGCGCGCTTTCTGGTGCAGGCCGGCACGGTGGACCGCGGCGACATCCCCGCCGCCTGGTTCGCCCCCGGCGCGCCGCTGCAGCGCGCGCTGCGCGTCACGCACGCCGTCGCCGCCAAGAGCGCCGACTTCCGTTTCGCCGAGCCCTGGAAGGGGCTGGAAACGCTGCCCCGCGCGGGCACCGTCATCGGCTGGTCGGAAGGCGAGCCCGTCACCACGCCCTACGACAACTGCGTGCTCATCATGCCGTCCACCGCCAACCTGCGGCCCGGCGTGACCGTCGTGCGCCTGGCGCAGCCGATCACCTAGCGTGCAGGCTGGCCTGACTTGAATATCCGGGCCCTGTACGCCAGGCCCGCCCGATAACCCCGGCTTTTCCCCAACCCCGAGCCCACCAAGGAAATCATCACGTGGCCTTGTTCATCCTACGCAGACTGATACAGAGTCTGTTCGTGCTGCTGGCCGTTTCGGTCGTGGTCTTCTTCGCGGTGTATGCCGTGGGCGACCCGATCGAGCTGCTGGTCAGCCCCGAAGCCAGCCAGGCCGCGCGCGAGGCGATGATCGCCCGCCTGGGCCTGGACCTGCCCGTGTGGCAGCAGTACACCGGGTTCCTGTGGCGCGCGCTGCATGGCGACCTGGGCACCTCCTTCGTGCACGGCATTCCCGCGATCGAACTGATCGTGCAGCGCATTCCGGCCACGTTCGAACTGGTGTTCGTCGCGATCATGCTGACCTGTGTGATCGGCATTCCGCTGGGCCTGGTCGCGGGCCTGTACCGCGACGAGTACGTGGGCCGCGGCATCATGGCCTCGTCGGTGCTGGGCTTTTCGCTGCCGAACTTCTGGCAGGGCATGATGCTGATCCTGCTGTTCGCCGTCTGGCTGGGTTGGCTGCCCGCCACTGGCCGCGGCGACACGGTCGACGTGCTGGGCGTGCGCCTGTCCATCCTGACCGCCGACGGCTGGTCGCACCTGATCATGCCGGCGATCAACCTGGCGCTGGCCAACATCGCGCTGGTGCTGCGCATGACCGCCTCGGGCGTCGTCGAGGCCCGCAGCCAGGACTACGTGAAGTTCGCGCGCGCCAAGGGCGTCAAGCCGGGCCGCATCGTGCGCCGCCACATCCTGCGCAACATCCTGATCCCCGTGGTCACGGTGATCGGCATGGAATTCGGCACGCTCATCGCCTACTCCACCATCACCGAAACCGTGTTCGCGTGGCCCGGCATGGGCAAGCTGCTGATCGACAGCGTCTACCAGCTCGACCGTCCCGTGGTCGTTGCCTACGTGATGCTGGTCACGCTGATCTTCGTCGTCATCAACCTGGTTGTGGACATCCTGTACGCGGCGCTCGACCCGCGCGTGCAGCTCGTGGCCCCCGCTCAATAAACCGCCATGGCTAATACTCCGAATCCTGGCCGCACCCGCACCGTCCAGCCCCTGGCCGAGACGCCGCGGCGCGCCGCCATTCTGAAAAAACTGCACGCGCGCCCGACGGTGCGCGGCTCCGTCATCGCGCTGGCCGTCCTGGTGATCCTGGTGGTCTTCGCGCCGTTCTTCGCACCGCAGAACCCTTACGACCTTGCCAACCTGTCGCTCATGGACGGCCGGCTTGCGCCGCGCCAGGCGCTGATGGACGGCAGCATCGCCTGGCTGGGCACCGACGACCAGGGCCGCGACATGCTCAGCGCCATTTTGTATGGCCTGCGCATCAGCCTGATGGTGGGCCTGACCGCCGTCGTGCTGGCCACCGCCATCGGCGGCGCGATCGGCCTGGTTGCCGCCTACGTGGGCGGCTGGGTCGACACCGTGCTGATGCGCATCGTCGACTTCATCCTGGGCTTTCCGACCATTCTGGTGGCGCTGGTGCTGCTGGTGGTGCTGGGCCGCGGGGTCGACAAGGTGATTCTTGCGCTGGTCCTTGTGCAATGGGGGCACTACGCGCGCATCATGCGCAGCCGCGCCCTGCAGGAACGCCGCAAGGAATACGTCGAGGCGGCCGCCAACCTGGGCTTTCCGGCCTGGCGCATCATGCTGTATCACCTGCTGCCCAACTGCCTGGGGCCGGTGATGGTGTTTGCCACCATCCAGATCGCCACCGCGATCGCGCTGGAAGCGACGCTGTCGTTCCTGGGCGTGGGCGTGCCGATCACCGAACCGTCGCTGGGCCTGTTGATCTCCAACGGCTTCCAGTACCTGCTGTCGGGCGACTACTGGATCAGCCTGTTCCCGGGCATTGCGCTCCTGGTGCTGATCCTTTCCATCAACATCGTGGGCGACCGCCTGCGTGAAGCCCTGGACCCTCGCCGAGCATGAGCGACATTCTTCTTGATGTGCGCGGCCTGCGCACTGCATTCCATACCGAGGCCGGCGCGTGGCTGGCGGTCGACGGTGTCGACCTGACCGTGCGCCGTGGCGAGATCGTGGGCCTGGTGGGCGAATCCGGTTCCGGCAAGTCCGTGACGGGCTTTTCGCTGCTGGGGCTTATCGACCCGCCGGGCGAAGTCGTCGACGGCGAGGTGAAGTTCAAGGGCACGGACCTGCGCAAGCTGTCCGAAGAGCAGATGCGCCAGTTGCGCGGCAACCGCATCGCCATGATCTTCCAGGATCCGCTGATGACGCTGAACCCGGTGCTGCGCATCGGCGAGCAGATGATGGAAGCGATCCTGACGCACGAGGACGTGCCGCGCGCCCAGGCCGAGGAGCGCTGCCGCGAGGCGCTGGCCATGGTCGGCATCCCGTCGCCGGAGAAGCGCCTGAAGAGCTACCCGCACGAGTTCTCGGGCGGCATGCGCCAGCGCGTGGCGATTGCCATCGCGATGCTGAACAAGCCCGACCTCATCATCTGCGACGAGCCCACCACGGCGCTGGACGTGACCATCCAGGGCCAGATCCTCTACCGCATGCAGCAGATCTGCCGCGAGCACAACACGGCGCTGATCTGGATCACCCACGATCTGGGCGTGGTGGCCGAGCTGGCCGACCGCGTGGCCGTGATGTATGCCGGCCGCATCGTCGAGAGCGGCCCGGTCGAGCAGGTGCTGGATGCGCCGCGCCACCCCTACACCCGCGGCCTGTTGGACTCGATGCCCGGCGCCACGCAACCGGGCGCGCGCCTGCACCAGATCAACGGCATGGCGCCGAGCCTTGCCGCCCGTCCGGCGGGCTGTGCGTTCCGGCCGCGCTGCACCCACGCGGTCACGCGCTGCACCGAGCAAGCCCCCTCCGTCACCACCGAAGGTTCGCGCAGCTATCGCTGTTACGTGCCGATCGCCCGCGAGGCACAGTAAGCAATGAGCCAAGCCGATACCCCCGTCATCGAGCTCAAGAACGTCCACAAGCGCTTCGAGCAGCGGCCTGACCTGGCCCAACGCATTCTCGCCCTGACCGGCCGTCCCATCGACCGCCGCACCGTGTACGCGGTCAACGGCGTGGACCTGTCCATCAAGCGCGGCGAAGTCGTGGGCCTGGTGGGCGAGTCCGGTTGCGGCAAGTCCACGCTGGGCCGCGTCGTGGCCGGCCTGCACCGCCAGACCGAAGGCGAGCTGCTGTACCAGGGCATGGACGCAAACCGTCTGCGCGGCGCCGACAAGCTGGCGTACACGCTGGGCGTGCAGATGATCTTCCAGGAC
Source organism: Achromobacter sp. SLBN-14 (assembly GCF_006715415.1). NCBI lineage: Bacteria > Pseudomonadati > Pseudomonadota > Betaproteobacteria > Burkholderiales > Alcaligenaceae > Achromobacter > Achromobacter sp. SLBN-14. Next base: position 1,975,728 of record NZ_VFNE01000001.1, read on the forward strand.
CCGCAGGCGTCGCTGAACCCGCGCCAGCGGCTGCGGCAGATCCTGGGCGAATCGCTGAAGGTGCACAAGCTGGCGCCTCCCAACGAGATCCCCGCCCGCATCGACCAGGCGCTGACCGAAGTGGGCCTCGCCACGGAATACCGCGACCGCTTCCCGCATCAGATCTCGGGCGGCCAGCGCCAGCGCATCGGCATCGCCCGCGCGCTGATGGTGGCGCCCAAGTTCCTGGTCTGCGACGAGCCCGTTGCCGCCTTGGACGTGTCGATCCAGGCGCAGGTGATCAACCTGTTCATGGACCTGCGCGAGCAGCACGGCTTCACGTACCTGTTCATCAGCCACGATCTGGGCGTGGTCAAGCACATCTCGGACCGCGTCGCGATCATGTACCTGGGCAAGATCGTCGAGATCTCGACGTCGGCCGAGATCTTCGCCCGCGCCAACCACCCGTACACGCAAGCGTTGATGGCCGAAGTGCCGGACGTGGCGCGCCGCGGCCGCAAGTTCACGCCGATCAAGGGCGAGATTCCGTCGCCGCTGAATCCGCCTTCCGGCTGCACGTTCAATCCCCGTTGTCCCCACGCGATGCCGCGTTGCCGCGAAGTCGCGCCGGCCCTGAAAGAAATCTCGGCTGGCCACTGGTCGGCCTGCCACCTGAACGAAGCGAGCGCCTGATGAAACCTTCCGACATGTCCAATGTGGACCGCATCGCCATCGAAATGGGCCATGCGGGCCGCAACGCCATCCTGTACGTGGATGAGGACCGCAACTACGACCGTCCGTTCAAGCTGCAGACCTACCGCCCCTACGGCTACACGCCGGACCGCCCCGTGGTGATCGTGCAGCACGGCGTGCTGCGCAACGGCGACGAATACCGCGACTTCTGGGTCGAAGCCGCCGACAAGCACAAGCTGCTGATCGTGGCGCTGACGTTCTCGAACGAGATCTGGCCGGGCGTCGAAAGCTACAACAACGGCCGCGTGTTTTCGGCGGGCGGCAATCCGCGCCACATCGATGGCTGGACGTACGCGCTGGTGGGCAACGTCATCAGGGACATGATTGCCGGCGAGATCACCGACGGGCAGAACGTCTACCTGTTCGGCCACAGCGCGGGCGGCCAATTCGTCCACCGCCTGATGAGCAGCCAGCCGCATGCGCCCTTCAAGGCGGTGACGGCGGGCAATCCCGGCTGGTATACGCTGCCGACGTTCGACTATCCCTATCCGGAGGGCATGGACGGCGTGGGTCTGACCGAGGACCACCTGGTCAAGCTGCTGGCCTACCCGATGACCATCCTGGCAGGCGACAAGGACATCGAGACCAACGACCCGAACCTGCCATCCGAACCCGCCGCCATGCGCCAAGGCCCGCACCGCTTCGCGCGCGCGCAGAATTACTTCGAATTCGGCCGCAAGGAAGCCGAGCGCCGCGGCGTGCCGTTCGGCTGGAAGCTGCAGGTGGTGCCCGGCATCGGCCACGACGGCCGCGCCATGTCGGCCGTCTGCGCGAGCCTCTGGTTCGACGGCAAGATGCCCGACGACGCCGAACTCGCCCGCCTGGCCGGCCAGCAGGTCGCCTGAACCCTTTTCCCATCGCTGAAACCCGATATCGCCATGTCCAATACCCAGAGCACTGAACAGATCGTCGCCGGCATCCAGAGCTGGCTGCAATGCGAGTCGCCGTCGAACTTCCCCGAAGGCATCGCCGCGATGGCGCGCATCATCGCCGATTACGCGGCCGCCGCCGGCCTGACCGTTGAACTGTCGTCGCTGGGCCCCACGACGGGACCGCTGCTGTACGCCACCAACCGCGCCCCCGGCGACACGCGTCCGGGCATCCTGATCCTGGCGCACATGGACACGGTGCATCCGGTGGGCACGCTGCTGGAAAACCCCGTGCGCATCGACGGCGACCGTCTCTACGGCCCGGGCAGCTATGACATGAAGGCGGGCATCTACCTGGCGCTGACGGCCCTGGCCGGCGTGGCGCGTCCGGGGGCTACGCAACTGCCGGTGGACTTCCTGGTGGTTCCCGACGAAGAAACGGGCAGCCACGCCTCGCGCCCGCACATCGAACGCTTCGCCGCGAATGCCAAGTACGCGCTGGTCTGCGAGCCTGCCCGCCCCAACGGCGGCAAGTGCGTGACGGCGCGCAAGGGCACGGGCATGCTGAACCTGAACGTCAAGGGCCGCCCCGCCCACGCAGGCATGCAGCACGAGAAGGGCCGCAGCGCGATCCGCGAAATGGCCCACCAGGTGCTGGCGCTGGAAGCCATGACCGACTACGACCGCGGCATCACAGTCAGCGTGGGCACGATCGCCGGCGGCACGGTCACCAACACGGTGCCGGCCCTGTGCCGCTGCGTCGTCGACTTCCGCGTCCCCGACATGGGCGCCGCCGAAGACGTGCTGCGCCGCATGCGCGAACTGTGCGCGGTGGGTCCGGACGTTGAACTGGACATCGACGTCGAACTGAACCGGCCCCCGATGGTCAAGACGGAAGAAGCCGCCGCATTGCTGGCATTGGTGCAAGGTTTCGCGGACCGCGCGGGCTTCCTGCTTGAAGACGCGCCGATGACGGGCGGCGGCAGCGACGCCAACTTCACGTCGGCTATGGGTATTCCGACGCTGGACGGTCTCGGCGCGGATGGAGATGGGGCGCATACGCTGAACGAGTATGTGCTGGTGTCTACGTTGGAGCAGCGGTTGAAGTTTTGGGAATTGCTGCTGCAGGATTTGGCTTGAAGGTTTGGTTTTTTGGATGTTGTTGGTGGGGTTGGTGGGGGTTGATGTCGCGCGGGGGGGGAGTTCTTTTGACGCCCGGTGCGGCGTGGGCCTGGGGCGGGCGGGGCTCCGATTGCGGTCCGGAGCCTTCGCTCCGGACTTGCCTAGGCGGCCCCCCCCGTGCACAACCTCGTCCGCCTTCGGCTCCCTTCGGTTTCCGCCGGGCGCATCTAAACGCCCCGCCCACCCCAGGCCCACGCCACACCGGGCTCTGCGGTTGAATCTTTACGGGCGGCGGGGCGAGTCGGGTTCTTGAGGTTCTTGCACGCAGTCGTTTGGAAGAGAAGCGTCTTGCGGTGCCCGTCCCCGTTCGGCTGTCGTGGTCAAGTTTTAGTGGACACTTAGGTCGGTTGTTTTCGCGGCCGGCGGGCCTCATAGGTGGCCGGAGCCAGATACCCTAACGTAGAGTGCAACCGCCGGGTGTTGTAGAAGTTCTCGATGTAGTCCTGGATGTCCCGATGGGCCTCGGCACGGGTGGCGTAGGACGCCTTCCATAGGCGTTCGACCTTCAGGCTCAGGAAGAATCTCTCCATGACTGCGTTGTCCCAACAGTTTGCTCTGCGACTCATGCTGCACACGATGCCGTGCGCAGCAAGAATTGCCTGGTATTCCGCGCTTCCGTACTGGAAGCCTCGATCGGAGTGAAGCACGAGCCCAGGTCGAGGTCGGCGCTGCCGAATTGCCATCTCCAGTGCTTGGCGAACGACGGGCGTATGCGTCGTTGGCGATGTCGCCCAGCCAATCAGACGTCGCGAGTACAGATCCAACACGGCGGCCAGATGAAGCCATCCCTGAGCCGTATTGATGCAAGTGACATCCGTCACCCAAGCTCGGTTGGGCTGGCTCACATCGAACTGCCGATCGAGCACGTTCTTGAACGTCGGCTGCCCTAAATCGGTGATCGGGTTGCGAACGAACCGACGCTTCCAAACGGGTCTTAGAAAGGCCTGCCGCATCAGAGTGCGCGCACGATAGCGGCCAATGACAATGCCTTCAGCTCGCAACGCGTGAGAGATACGGCGGCTACCGTACGTCGATCCACTTGCGTTAAATGCCGCGGCTACATGCACCTGTTCGCGCAACGCCTTAGGACGTATCCGTCGGCTACGCTGAGCGTAATAACCGGATCGGCTAACACCCAACACCCGGCAGATGTGGCTGACGTGATAGGCCTTCTGTTGCATATGCGCCACCAGGGCAAAGCTCACTTGAGCTCGCGGGCAAAGAAGGCCGAGGCTTTTTTTAACAGCTCCATGTCCACCTTCGCTTGGCGCAACTCCATCTCCAACTCGCGGATACGTCGTTGCTCGGGCGTGATCGGCAAGCCTGGACCAGGATCGCCCAGTCGATCTGCCTTGTACTGGACCAGCCACCGCCGCAGTGCTGTCTCGCCTATCCCCAACGATTTGCAGACCTCGGCCACGCTAAGGTCTTTGTCCATAACCATGTGAACCGCCTGAAGCTTGAACTCAGCCGTAAAGGCACGCCGCTTTATCTTGGTCATGACTCACCTCCTAGGTTCAACCTAAATGGGTGTCTACCAAAATTAGACCACTACAGGCCGCGCGGGCGGCCTCCGGGGACTTACGCGGCGTCTTGCGTCGTGGCGATGACGCTTCGCGCGTGGCTGCGCCTGCCCCTGGTGTCTGACACCCAGGGGAGACTCCCGTCAGACCAAGAGCGTCTCCCTAGGGTGTCAGACACCGGCAGCAGCAAACGCTCTAGGCAGGTTCAGGCAGCGACGCCAATAATCCTCCTAAGGTGTCTGACACCCTGGTGAGATTCCCGTCATACCAAGTGCGTCTCCCTAGGGTGTCAGACACCGGCAGCAGCAAACGCGCTGCGCAGGTTCAGGCAGAGACGCCAATAATCGTCACTTGAACCCCAGTGCCCGATGGGCGGCGCGTACGGGTCGGCAAGCTGTGGCTACCCGTCGACGCGCCGCCCATCACCGCCCCTCCCCCCGTGACGGCGGCCCATTAGCTAACAACCCTCTGCCAGCGCGCAAGCGCACACCGCCACGACGTCCCACAGCCCAGATGCCGATTGCCGCCGCCCGGGCGGCAGCAAGTCGGCGGCCCCGCAGATCCCCTGCCCTGACCACAGGTCTTACAGCGCCCCAAACCAAAGACCCTGGCAGCACGGCGTCGCGGGCACCGTGGGTGCGAGCGCCGTCGATGCGCCCGAGGGAATCTGAAGGGAGCCGAAGGCGGACGAAGATGACGAAGGGGCAGTCCGGAGCGAAGGCTCCGGACCGCAATCGTGGGCGATCGTGCCCACGGTGACCGCGGCGTCGGGCGACCTACGAAGACGGTCGCAACGAGGACCAATGTCAGACACCCAGGAAATGCGCTCCTCAACGCGAAATACCGTCTCCGAGGGTCGTCTCCGCGCACGTCAGACACCTAGGTAAAGCCAGATCCGTAGTAGACAAAACCGCCCCCCCCAAATACCACCAACATCCACCCCCATTCGCCTAGAATGTCGCCCACCAAAATCGCCATCAATCGCCCCCCGTCATGTCCGCCCCCCCCACAAGCGCCATCGCCTACGGCCTGGCAACGTTAGCCGCCGACGGCACCATCCTAGACACCTGGTATCCGCGGCCCTCGCTCGCCGATAACGCCCCGCCCACGGGAACGCGTCACCTGACGCCAGAAGAAGCGCGCGCCGCCCTCGGCGAGCACGTCGCCACCGCGCTCGTCCGGGACACCCGCCGCAAGGTGGATATCGTCGCCGTGCGGACCGCGATTTCGTCGCTGGATGAGCCGCCCGTCGATGCGCACGATGCCTATCTGCGGCTGCATCTGCTCAGCCACCGGCTCATCCGGCCGCACGGCGCCAATCTGGATGGGTTGTTTGGGGTGCTGGCCAACGTCGCGTGGACCTCGGTGGGGCCTTGTGCGGTGGAACAGGTGGACGCGCTGCGCTGGCATCTGCGCGCCACCGGGCAGGTGCTGGAAATTCGCAGCGTGGACAAGATCCCGCGCATGACCGATTACGTCGTGGCGAGCGGCGTGCGCATCGCGGACACGGCGCGTGTGCGGCTGGGCGCGCACCTGTCGCCGGGCACCACCGTGCTGCATGAAGGGTTCTGCAATTTCAACGCTGGCACGCTGGGTGCGTCCATGGTCGAAGGCCGCATCAGCGCGGGCGTGATCGTGGACGATGGCACCGATATCGGCGGCGGCGCGTCGATCATGGGCACCATGTCGGGCGGCGGCAAGCAGGTGGTGTCGATCGGCAAGCGTTGCCTGCTGGGCGCCAATTCCGGCCTGGGCATTTCGCTGGGCGATGACTGCGTGGTCGAAGCCGGCTGCTACATCACGGCCGGCACGCGGGTGCTGACGCCGGAGGGGGCCGTCGTGAAGGCGGTGTCGCTGGCGGGCCAGCATGGGCTGCTGTTCCGCCGCAACTCGCAGACGGGCGCGGTGGAGGCGCTGGTGCGCACCGCGGCGTGGGGCACGTTGAATCCTGCCCTGCATTCGGGGCATTGAATGAAACATGGCCGCCCCCCGGCGGCCATATCTTGCGAAGCGTGGCGCGATCGGCTTGCTGGGCCGGTGCCCGGCGTCAGGCGTATTGCGCCGTCTGACCCAACCGGTCGTAGACCAGGTTTACAAAGAGGTCGGAACTCAGGATGTTCGCGACACGGCACGTGAAGACCGTCTCGCCGTTGTCGTCCTGCAGGGTGACCGCGTCGGTCCAATCGTCCAGATCGATGGGCTGCAGCGACTCGTATGGCCACGTGGCGCCGTCGATATGCAGGCCTTGCGCGGACAGGGACAGCTCGCGCGTCTTGAGGTCGGGGAAGCCGCCGCCCGCGATATAGCGGAACGCGACGCGCGCGCCTTGCGCCTGCAGCGCTTCCAGCACCGGCAGGCGCTGCGCCACGTACTGCGCGCGAAAGGCATCCATGAAGGCGGGGAAATCGTCGACGCCGTCGGCGGTGGTCCAAGCGCCTTGCGGGGCGCTGCGAAACGCCAGGCTGTCGGCGGGAGCCGCGGCCGTGTCCGGGCGGCTGGCGTACAGGCAGAGGTCGTGGATGTCCGCGAACGCGGTGTAGCAGCGGGCGCGGCCTTCCTGAGCGACTACGCCTTTTTCGTGCAATTCAAAGCAATCCGGGGCGCGCCCCGTGCGCGTAAACACCGCGAATGCGTCTATGGCCTGCGGGGTTTGGCTATCTGTCATGCAACTTCCTGATTGGATTGGGGTGCTCTCGCGGCCCAGGACGTCGCAATGTCTTGCGAGCCGTATTCTCGCCCATATGCGAAATACGTGCTTGATGACCCCAATTCCCGCACTTTCGACGCAGATCACTCGCCCGGCGGAATCGGCGCAAACCGGAAGTGCTGCACGTTGCCGCGTCCCGCGATGATTGCCGTGGATTCGGGCACTTCTTCCCAGACGCCCGCCATGTCCGACAGGGGCTCGGACAGCAGCAGGAAGGCGTCGTCGTCCATGGCGGCGATCTGCGCGTTGTCGGGATAAAGTTCGCGCAGGTGGCGCACGCAGGTGTTGTGAAACAGCGTGCGCGAGTCGCTTTCGCTGGAATAGCGCACGGCGATGAGACGTTCGCCGTCCAACGCGCACACCGTCATGTTGATGGGATGCGCCACCCCGTGACGCCGGCCGGCTTCCTCCACGGCGCCGACCATGCGGGCGATGGCCGCGATGGGATCCTCGTCCAGGCCGAACGTAAGGGCCAAGAGAAACATCACCTCGGAATCCGTGGAGCCTTCCAGCGACCCGAAATACCCGGGCGCGATCATCAGCATCAGGTCGCGCCGCAACAGCGGATAGTCGCGGATGAGGCCGTTGTGCACGAACAGCCAGTGCCCGTGGCGGAAGGGGTGGCAATTGGTTTCCTGCGCGGGGGTGTCGGTGGCGGCGCGGATGTGTGCGACGAATAGCGGCGCATGGATGGCGCGCGCCGCCTCGCGCAGGTTGCGGTCGTTCCAGGCGGGGTGCACGCTGCGGTAGCGAAAGGGCGGCTCGGCGGGCCGGCCTTCGATGGCGCGGCTGTACCACCCCAGCCCGAACCCGTCCCCGTTCGTGGTGGTGGCGCCCAGGCGCGAATGCAGGCTCTGCTCGATGAGCGAGTGCTTGGCCTTGAACAGCACGCTCTCCATCTGCAGGGGACTACCGGTATAAGCCAGCCAACGGCACATGATGCGCTCCTTCGATCCGGACAGGCCAGTGTAGGAGCGAGGCAGGACTTTCTCCAAGCCCGCGCCGCCGGCCCTATTTGTTCAGCAGCGCCTTCAGCATGGCCATGCGCTCCTTGGGGCTCATGGCGGCCGTCGCGTCGTCTTCCTGGATGCGCACGTCGCCCAGTCCCATCTCCTCGATGAAGCGTGAGGGCTCGCGGACCAGGTCTTCGCGCGCACGGCGGCGGCGCTTGCACCAGCTCAGGTGCAGGCTGCGCTGCGCGCGCGTGATGCCGACATACATCAGTCGCCGTTCTTCCTGGATGCGGGTGGCCAGGTTTTCGGCCGCACGCGCCGGGTCGCCGACTTCGTCGTCCTTGCCCAGGTGAGGCAGCAGGCCTTCTTCGACGCCCGCCAGGTACACGTGCGGATATTCCAGACCCTTTGAGGCATGCAGCGTCGACATCTTCACGGCATCGGGCTCGTCTTCCTCGCCACGCTCCAGCATGGTGACCAAGGCGACGTGCTGCACCAGGTCAAAGAGCGTCATGTTGTCTTCCTCGGCCTTGCGCTTGAGCCAGCCGGTCAGCTCCAGCACGTTCTGCCAGCGCGTCTGCGCGGGCCGTTCCTCGAAGAGTTCGAACAGGTGGCGCTCGTACTGAATGGCTTCAAGCAGGTCGTCGAGAATCGCGCCGGCCGGTTCCGCGGGCGCCGCGTCCTTGCCCGAAGCCGCACCGCGACCGGCGCGCCACTGCATGCGGCGGATGAATTCAGCAAACGTGCGCAGCTGTTCAAGCTGGCGGGGCGCGAGCACGCTTTCGAGGCCGGTCTCGGCCACGGCGGCAAGCAGCGACAGTTCTCGGCTGGCCGCATACTGGCCCAGCGCCTGCAGCGTGGCCTGGCCGATGCCGCGCTTGGGCGTGGTTGCCGCGCGGATGAAGGCGGGATCGTCGTCGTCGTTGGCCAGCACGCGCAGATACGCCAGGATGTCGCGCACTTCCGCCTTGTCGAAAAAGCTCTGCCCGCCGGAAATCGTGTACGGGATCTTCAGGTTGCGCAGCGCCTGTTCCAGGATGCGCGACTGATGATTGCTGCGGTACAGGATGGCGAAATCCTTCCACTGGGCCTGGCGCTCAAAGCGCGCCGCCGACACCTTCATGGCGATGGACTCGGCCTCCTGTTCCTCGCCGTCCATGGCCGCCACCGTGATGGGTTCGCCCACGCCCAGCTCGGACCACAGTTTTTTCTCGAAGAGCTTGGGGTTCTTTTCGATGACCTGGTTGGCCGCCGCCAGGATGCGCTGCACCGAGCGGTAGTTCTGCTCGAGCTTGATGAGCTTGATGTTGGGGTAGTCGGTGGTCAGCTTGGCCAGGTTCTCGATGGTGGCGCCGCGCCAGGCATAGATGGCCTGGTCATCGTCGCCCACCGCGGTGAACATGGCGCGCGAGCCCGTCAGCAATTGCACCAGCCGGTACTGGCATACGTTGGTGTCCTGGTACTCATCGACCAGCAGGTAGCGCACGCGGTTCTGCCAGCGGGTGCGCACTTCTTCGTTGCTGGCCAGCAGCTGCGCGGGAATGCGGATCAGGTCGTCGAAGTCGACCGCCTGATAGGCGGCCAGCGTGGCGGCGTAGCTGCGATAGACGTTGGCGGCTTCGACGTCGCCCGGGGTGATGGCTTCACGCGCGGCGTCGTCCGGTTCCATCAGCGCGTTTTTCCACAGCGAGATGATGCCCTGCACGTGGCGCAGGCGGGCCTTGTCGGTGGTCGCCAGCAGTTCCTGGATGATCGACATGGCGTCGTCGGCATCCAGGATGGAGAACGTGGGCTTCAGGCCCGCGTTGCGCGCTTCTTCGCGCAGCATCTTCACGCCCAGCGAGTGAAAGGTGCTGATGATCAGGCCCTTGGACAGCTTGCGGTCCACCAGCGTCTTCACGCGCTCGTCCATTTCGCGCGCGGCCTTGTTGGTGAAGGTCAGCGCCACCACGTTGCGGCCCATGTAGCCGCATTCGCGCAGCAGATACGCGATCTTCTGCGTGATGACGCGCGTCTTGCCGCTGCCGGCGCCCGCCAGGACCAGGCAGGGGCCGTCCAGGTAAAGCGTCGCCTCCCGCTGCGCGGGATTCATGCCGTGGCCAATCGGTTCGCTTGCGGACATTGGAGATTCAGATCGTCATGCGTTGCGGCGGCCATGCCAGGACAGCCGGCAAGCAAGGGGCCTGCCGCTGCCCGTCAATGGGCCGGAAAAACGCGAGAAAAAGGGGACGGGCGCAGCCGCCGCAGCGGGTCTGCCGCGCCGGTGCGATAGAGGAAGACGATCATAGAACAATCGGGTCGATGGCGCATCGGCGGGTGGCCGCAGAGGCGCCCCACGTGGCCGCAGGTTCGCGGCTCCGGAGCAATGCAGCGGCGAACTGTTGCCGCAGCGCCCCGTCGCACGCGCGTCCCGCTTCACCGCCGATCAGATTTCCAGCGGATCGACTTCCAGTTGCCAGCGCACGCGCGCCTCGTTGGCCAGATAAGGCAGGTGGTGGGACCACGAAGCCAGAAACGCTTGCAGGGCCGGCCGGCTGCTGCTTTCGGCCAGCAGTTGGGCGCGCTCGATGTTGGCCACGCGGACCACGCGCAGCGGCACGGGGTCATACAGCATGATCGCGTCCATGCCCGGAAAATCGGCGGCCCACTCGCCCTCGGGCAGCACGCGCGCCTGCTCCAGGAACGCCTGGGCCACCTTGAGCTCGCGCGCTTCGGCGGTGAGCAGCGCCTGGTAAACGAAGGGCGGAAGCCCGGTGCTTTCGCGCTCGTGCAGCGCATGGCGCGCGAATCCGGCGTAATCGTGGCGCAGCAGGGCCTGGTACACCGGCTGCTCGGGGTAGCCGGTCTGGATCAGGACTTCTCCGTTGCCCTGGTGGCGGCCCGCGCGGCCGGCCACCTGCATCAGTTGCGCAAAGAGGCGCTCGGGCGCGCGGAAATCATGGGCGAACAGCATCGAATCCGCGTTCAGCACGCCCACCAGTCCCAGCCGCGCAAAGTCGTGGCCCTTGGCCACCATCTGCGTGCCCACCAGAATGTCGACCTCGCCGGCGTGCACGGACGCGAACAACGCCTCGGCACTGCCCTTCTTGCGCGTGCTGTCGGCGTCGATGCGCAGGATGCGCGCCTCGGGAAAGAGTTCGGCCAGGTGTTCCTCGACACGCTGGGTGCCGCGGCCCATCGGCGCCAAGTCCTGGTCGCCGCATTCGGGGCAGGCGCGCGGCACGGGGGCCTGGTATCCGCAGTGATGGCACTGCAGGCGATGGCCGCGGCCATCGGTGCGATGCAGCACGGTAAAGGCCGTGCACCGCGGGCAGTTGCTGACCCAGGCGCAGGACTGGCAGTGCAGGACGGGCGAATAGCCGCGCCGGTTCAGGAAGATCAGCACCTGTTCCTTGCGCTCGAGCCGCTGGCCGATGGCCTCGACGAGCTGCGGCGACAGGCCTTGCTTCATTTGCAGGCGGCGCGTGTCCACCAGCCGGATCTTGGGCAGTTCGCTGGAGCGGGCGCGGCCCGGCAGCGTCAGGCGCAGGTAGCGGCCGCGCTCGGCGTGCTGCCAGGTCTCCAGCGACGGCGTGGCCGAGCCCAGCACGACCGGGATGTTCAGATCGTGAGCGCGCCACACGGCCAGGTCGCGCGCCGAATAACGCAGTCCGTCCTGCTGCTTGTAGGACGCATCGTGTTCTTCGTCGACCACGATCAGCCCCAGCTGCGTCAGCGGCGCGAAGATCGACATGCGCGTGCCCAGCAGCATGCGGGCTTGTCCGCGATGGGCGCGGGTCCAGGCCTGCAGCCGCTCGCCGTCGGACAGGCCGCTGTGCATGACCGCCAGCCCCTCGGGCCCGACCAGCGACTCCAGGCGGGCCCGCAGCGCGGCTTCAAGCTGCGGCGTCAGGTTGATTTCCGGGACAAGCAACAGCACCTGCCGCCCCGCCGCCAGGACCTTTTCGGCGGCACGCAGGTAGACCTCGGTCTTGCCGCTTCCCGTCACGCCATGCAGCAGCACCGGCTTGAATCCGTCCAGCGCGCCAATGGCTTGCACCGCGGCTTCCTGCGCTTCGTTCAGCGCGGGCGGCTGGTCGGGCGTGGCCGGCGCGCGCACGGTCTTGCGCTTGCGCGCATCCATGCGCGCCACGGGCCCTTCCCCGGACCGCTTGCCCTGATAGGACGTGGGCTTGCGCAGCGGCGGCGGCAGCGTGGGCAGCATCACCTCGCCCAGGGGCCGCTGATAGTAGTCGGCGGCAAAGCGCGCCATGCGCAACCACGCCTCGTCGAACGGCGGCAGATCGTCCAGCACCGCCTCGATGGGCCGGATCTGTTTGGGCTCAAAAGAAGGTTCGGCGGGATTGTCGACGACCACCCCGATCATCTTGCGCCGGCCGAACGGAACGATCACCCGCAGGCCGACGGCGATCGGCGCATCGCTGCGGTAATCGAACGGGCCGGGCAACGGCACGTCCAGCGCGACGCGCACCCAGCACACCGCTGAGGAGTCGGGCTTTACTTGCGCGTCAGGCAGGGAATCGGGGGACATTCATCTACAGAAATAGGACTAGCCGAAAGTATGAGAAGCGCCAGGCGCGGCATGGGACGATTGTCGCCTGCCCGGACGCCATTGATCCACCGACGCCTGTGGATAACTTTGGGGAAAAGGCAAGAGCAACATCGGAAAATGGAATATGGCAAGAATGCACAAACTATTGCATCCCTGTTGATAAGCGACATTTTCCGATATAAAACAGGCACTTGAGGCCGGTTTCAAGAATGTAAGCCAGCTTGGGAAGGGTTTTCCCCGAGGCTGAATTTATTGTGCACAAGTCGCCTTCGCGGCCTGCTTGCTTCGGCCCTTGGGGCCGAAGCGTTCACTTACTTACGCGTGCAGGGCGCGGCTGTGTTGGTGGACTTCATCGACCAATTCAGCTACCGCTTCTGGCGGAGTAAAGCGAGAAATGCCATGTCCCAGATTGAACACATGGCCGCCCTTGCCCACCGGTCCGAACGCGTCCAGCACCCGACGCGCCTCTTTGCGGATGGCGCTGGCGCCACCAAAGAGCGCCATCGGATCCAGGTTGCCCTGGAACGCGACCGAATCCCCGGTGCGCCGGCGGGCCGCCGCCAGATCCACCGTCCAGTCCAGGCCCACGGCATCGCTGCCACAGGCTGCGATATCTTCAAGCCATTGACCGCCGCCCTTCGTGAAAACGATGACCGGCACGCGCCGGCCTTCGTGCTCGCGGGTCAGGCCCGCCACGACCTTCTTCGTGTAGGCCAGCGAGAACTGCTGAAAGAGGCCATCGGCCAGCACACCGCCCCAGCTGTCGAACAGCATCACGGCCTGAGCGCCCGCGGCGATCTGGCCATTCAGGTATTGCAGGGTGGCTTCGGCGTTGATCTCAAGGATGCGATGAAGCAGATCCGGGCGCGAGTACAGCAGCGTCTTGATGAGGCGGTAGTCGTCGCTGCCCTTGCCTTCAACCATGTAGCAGGCGATGGTCCAGGGGCTGCCAGCAAAGCCGATCAGCGGCACCTTGCCGTCAAGATCGCGCCGGATGGTGCTGACCGCGTCGAACACGTAGCGCAGCTTGTCCATGTCGGGCACCGCCAGGCGCGCCACGTCCTCTTCGGTGCGGATGGGATGCGCAAACCGCGGGCCCTCGCCTTCGGCGAAGTCCAGCCCCAGACCCATCGCGTGCGGCACGGTCAGGATGTCCGAGAACAGGATGGCCGCGTCCAGGTCATAGCGTTCCAACGGCTGCAGCGTGACTTCCGAGGCAAAGTCCGGATTCTGCGCCAGGCCCATGAACGAGCCCGCACGCGCGCGCGTCTCGCGGTACTCAGGCAGATAGCGGCCCGCCTGGCGCATCAGCCAGATGGGGGTATAAGGCACGGGTTCGCGCATCAGGGCGCGCAAGAACACATCGTTCTTCAAACGGGGAGCGGACACGGCTAACCTCGATGATCGGAAGCCGTGAGTTTACTTCCCCTGGCCAGCAAGGCGCGCGGCGGCTGTATCCGGGCGATTGCGCACGCGCAAGGGGCAGCGCAGGGGACGGGTTGGCGCCTTTGCGCCTTAGCCGCCTTCGTGCTGCAGGGCGGCCGCCTGCGCGGCCTGGCGGTAGGGTGCGGCTTCTATGCCGTGCTTGCGCATCAGGGCCCAGAACGCCCGGCGGTGCTTGGCGCACGCGCGCGCTGCCTGCGCCACGTTGCCCCCGTGGCGCGACAGCGCGTGGCGGATGTATTCGCGCTCGAATCCGTTTACCACCTGCGCCTTTGCGGCGCGAAAGGTCTCTGGCGCGCCCCGCTTGTATTGGTGGCGCATGCTGCTCAAGGCGTGTTCGATGACATCGACGGCCACCCTGGGACGCGCGGACGCCGCGTGGGGACCGATAGACGGGTGGTGCGCATGAGGCGCATGACGCCCGAGCAATGAGTGGGACGCGTGATGCAAGAGCGGCGCGCGCTCAAGCTCGCCGGCGTCGGAGAAGCGTTGCCCGGCGAGCGCATGCCCGGCGCCGCCCGTCGGCGCGTCGGCGCTCAGATAGCTGGCCCGGCGCTCATGGACCCCGCCCGTCGCGCCGGCGCCCGGCAAGGCGCTGCGGCGGGCGAGGCGAACCAGCCGTACGCGCAGGCTTTCCAGGCACACCGGCTGGCCGATGAAATCGGCCGCGCCCAAGCTGAGCAGATCGAGAATCGCAGGCGCCTTCACGTCGTGGATCATCAGCAGAATGGGGGTGGAGAGCGCGCTGCTGGCTTGCTGCAGTGCCATCCGGGCCCACGCCAGCGAACCCGGCGCCACGGGCAGGATGCAGGCGTCGTAACGCCGCAGCGACAGCGACTGCCGGGCAAGGGAGCCCGGCGGCGGCGCCAGGGACACCGCATGCAGCCGCACGCGCGTCACCCTGCCCTGATGGCCTTCGACCCAGGCGCCCATCGTCGTTTCATGATCGGGCGCCATCAGCACCCCGCAATCCAGCACGTCTCGCATGCCTTCCTCGTTTGCATCGCAAAACTGAAGGCTACTGTTGCAACACCTCCGCGACTATTCGTAGTGAACGCATTGCGGCTGACCGTGACGGGGCGTCCGCATGGGTTTCGAAGTTTCGCACCCGCATGAAAAAAGCGGCCCGGGGGCCGCTTCTTTCGTGTCCGGGGCAAGCCCGGAGAACCGCGTTGCCGCTTAGTGCGAGCGGCCGCCTTGGCGCAGCTTGCGCGCCGCGATTGCTTGTGCAGCCAGCATGGCGAGCTCGGCTTCGACGACAGCGATGTCAGCCTTGTCCTTGGCGTTGGCCAGGGCCAGTTCGGCCTTCTGGCGCGCTTCCAGGGCGCGGGCTTCGTCGAGGTCGGCGGCACGGATAGCCGTGTCGGCCAGAACCGTCACGCTGCCCGGCTGAACTTCCAGGATACCCCCGGCGACGAAGATGTTTTCCTCGCCTTGGTCGGCACGAACGATCTTGACCGTTCCGGGGCGTATGCGCGAGATCAGCGGGGTGTGGCCGGGCAGAATGCCCAGTTCACCCGACTCGCCAGGCAGAACCACGAACTTCGCCTCACCGGTGAAGATCGCTTCCTCTGCGCTGACCACATCCACATGCAGGGTAGCCATATCGGTTCCTTATTGCAGTTTCTTGGCCTTCTCGAAGGCCTCGTCGATCGAACCGACCATGTAGAACGCCTGTTCCGGCAGGGCATCGCACTCGCCGTTGACGATCATCTTGAAACCACGGATGGTTTCGGCCAGCGGAACGTACTTGCCGGGTGAACCGGTGAACACTTCGGCGACGTGGAACGGCTGCGACAGGAAGCGCTGGATCTTACGTGCGCGGGCCACGGCCTGCTTGTCTTCCGGCGACAGTTCGTCCATGCCCAGAATCGCGATGATGTCGCGCAGTTCCTTGTAGCGCTGCAGCGTCTGCTGCACGCCACGGGCCACGGCGTAGTGCTCTTCGCCGACGACTTGCGGGTCGAGCTGACGGCTGGACGAATCCAGCGGGTCGACGGCCGGGTAGATACCCAGGGCGGCGATGTCACGCGACAGCACGACGGTCGAGTCCAAATGCTGGAAGGTCGTGGCAGGCGACGGGTCGGTCAAGTCGTCCGCAGGGACGTACACGGCCTGGATCGAGGTGATCGAGCCGGTCTTGGTCGAGGTGATGCGCTCTTGCAGCTTGCCCATTTCCTCGGCCAGCGTGGGCTGGTAACCCACGGCGGACGGCATACGGCCCAGCAGTGCGGACACTTCGGTACCGGCCAGCGTGTAGCGGTAGATGTTGTCCACGAAGAACAGGATGTCGCGGCCTTCGTCACGGAACTTCTCGGCCATCGTCAGGCCGGTCAGCGCCACGCGCAGACGGTTGCCGGGGGGTTCGTTCATCTGACCGAACACCATCGCGACCTTGTCCAGAACGTTCGACTCTTCCATTTCGTGGTAGAAGTCGTTGCCTTCACGGGTACGCTCACCCACGCCGGCAAACACCGACAAACCGCTGTGCTGCTTGGCGATGTTGTTGATGAGTTCCATCATGTTCACGGTCTTGCCCACGCCGGCGCCGCCGAACAGGCCGACCTTGCCGCCCTTGGCGAAAGGGCACACCAGGTCAATAACCTTGATGCCGGTTTCCAGCAGTTCCACCGACGGCGACAGTTCGTCGAAACGGGGAGCGGCTTGGTGGATACCACGCTTTTCTTCGTGCTGGATCGGGCCGGCTTCGTCGATGGGACGACCCAGCACGTCCATGATGCGGCCCAGCGTGCCGGTGCCGACGGGCACCGAGATCGGGGCGCCCGTGCCGGTGACCTTCATGCCGCGGCGCAGGCCGTCGCTGGAGCCCAGCGCAATGGTACGCACCACGCCGTCGCCCAGCTGTTGCTGCACTTCCAGCGTCAGACCCTTTTCGGCGAACGAGGAACCCTCGTCGGCCAGAGTAAGCGCTTCATAGATCTTGGGCATTTGATCGCGGGGGAACTGAATATCCACCACGGCGCCGATGCACTGAACGATGGTTCCGTTGCTCATGTCGATTCCTTGCTTGATAGCTTTTGACGGGATGCTGCCTGCCTCAAACGGCGGCAGCGCCCCCTACGATTTCCGAAATTTCTTTGGTGATCGCGGCCTGACGGGTCTTGTTGTAGACCAGTTGCAGATCGCCGATGACCTTCTTGGCGTTGTCCGACGCCGCCTTCATGGCGACCATCCGGGCCGACTGCTCCGAAGCCATGTTCTCGGCCACGGCTTGGTACAGCAGGCCTTCAACGTAACGCTGCAGCAGGTCGTCGATCACGCTACGGGCGTCGGGTTCGTAGATGTAATCCCAGCTGTATTCCGACTTCACTTCCGAGGTCTTGGCCAGGCTTTCGGCGCCCGTCTGGTACGGATCTTCCAAACCGCTGGCCAGCGGCAGCAGACGCAGGAACAGGGGCTCTTGCTTCATCGTGTTGACGAAGCGGGTCGAGGCCACGTACAGCGCGTCGATACGGCCTTCCAGGTAGGCGTCCAGCTGCACCTTGATCGCGCCCAGCAGGCGGTCCAGTTGCGGCTTGTCGCCCAGTTGCACTTCCTGGGAAACCAGTTTGGCGCCGATACGGGTCAGCACACCCACGCCCTTGTTGCCGAAAGCGGTCGCTTGCACGGCGATGCCGTTTTTCTCGAACTCTTTCAGCTTGGCCAACGTCACGCGGGTGATGTTGGTGTTCAAGCCGCCGCACAAACCCTTGTCGGTCGTCACCATGACCACGCCGACCGCCTTGATTTCGCGTTCGACCAGGTACGGGTGGCTGTACTCGGGATTGGCCTGCATCAGGTGCGCAGCAATCTCGCGCACCTTGGTGGCGTACGGACGGCCAGCACGCATCCGTTCCTGCGCCTTGCGCATCTTGGATGCGGCGACCATTTCCATCGCCTTGGTGATCTTGCGCGTGTTTTGCACGCTCTTGATCTTGGTTCGGATTTCCTTAATTCCGGGCATTGCGCTTTCCTGTGAAGACTGGCCGATGGGTTCCGCTCGCGCCTCAACCATCCGGGAAGGATGGGTGAGGCGCCTTGGACGCCTAACCCATCACTTTCTTAAAAAGCACCGTGCTTCTTGAATTCCTGAACGGCGGCGGCCAGTTCGGCCTCGTCGTCCTTGGACAGTTCCTTGGTGTCTTCGATGCGCTGGATCAGGGCCGCGTGCTTGGCCTTGAGCTGATCCTTCAGCGACTTCTCGAACGACAGCACTTGGGCCACGTCCACGTCATCCAGGTAGCCGTTGTTGACCGTGTACAGCGTGACGGCCAGTTCCCACACCTGCAGCGGCTGGTATTGCGGCTGCTTGAGCAGTTCCACGACGCGCTTGCCGCGCTCGAGCTGGCGGCGGGTCGCGTCGTCCAGGTCGGAGGCGAACTGCGCGAAAGCGGCCAGTTCACGGTACTGCGCCAGGTCGGTACGGATACCGCCGGACAGCTTCTTGACGACCTTGGTCTGGGCAGCGCCACCGACGCGGGACACCGAGATACCGGCGTTGATTGCGGGGCGGACACCGGCGTTGAACAGGTCGGTTTCCAGGAAGATCTGGCCGTCGGTGATCGAGATCACGTTGGTCGGAACGAAGGCCGACACGTCGCCTGCCTGGGTTTCGATGATCGGCAGCGCGGTCAGCGAGCCGGTCTTGCCCTTGACGGCGCCTTCGGTGAACTTCTCGACGTACTCTTCGTTGACGCGAGCGGCACGCTCGAGCAGACGCGAGTGCAGGTAGAACACGTCGCCCGGGTAGGCTTCGCGGCCCGGCGGACGGCGCAGCAGCAGCGAGACCTGGCGGTAGGCCCAGGCTTGCTTGGTCAGGTCGTCATAGACGATCAGGGCGTCTTCGCCGCGATCGCGGAAGTATTCGCCCATCGTGCAGCCGGCGTAGGCGGCCAGGTACTGCATGGCGGCGGAGTCGGAAGCCGAGGCGGCCACGACGATGGTGTATTCCATCGCGCCGTGCTCTTCGAGCTTGCGGACCACGTTGTTGATCGTCGACGCCTTCTGGCCGATAGCGACGTACACGCAGGTGACGCCCTTGCCCTTCTGGCTGATGATCGTGTCGACGGCCACGGCGGTCTTGCCGGTCTGGCGGTCGCCAATGATCAGTTCGCGCTGGCCGCGGCCGATGGGAACCATCGAGTCGATAGCCTTGATGCCGGTTTGCAGCGGCTGCGACACCGAGCGGCGGGCGATAACGCCAGGCGCCACTTTTTCGATGATGTCGGTGGCCTTGGCGTTGACCGGGCCCTTGCCGTCGATCGGCTCGCCCAGCGTGTTGACCACGCGGCCTTTCAGTTCCGGACCAACCGGAACTTCCAGAATGCGGCCGGTCGTCTTGACCTGGTCGCCTTCGGAAACGCCGGTGTAGTCGCCGAGAATAACGGCGCCGACGGAATCACGCTCGAGGTTGAGCGCCAGACCGAAAACGTTGTTGGGGAATTCGAGCATTTCGCCCTGCATCACGTCCGACAGGCCGTGGATGCGGGTAATACCGTCGGTCACGGACACGACGGTGCCCTGAGTACGGACATCAGCCGAAGCGCCCAGGCCCTCGATGCGGCTCTTGAGCAGTTCGCTGATCTCGGAGGGATTGAGTTGCATATTGACTCCTGGAATCCTGTTAGTAGCCTTAAGCGGCGAGCTGATCGCGCATGCGGACCAATTGGGCTTGTACGGAAGTATCGAGCACCTGGTCGCCGACGGCCACGCGCACGCCGCCGATCAACGACGGGTCGACGGTAACGCTGGGCTTGAGCTTGAGGCCGAATTTTTGTTCGAGCGCGGCGACCAGATCCTTGACCTGGGCATCGCTCAGCTCGAACGCGCTGGTGATTTCCGCCTGCGCCGTGCCTTCGTGACGATTCCGCAGCGCGACGAATTGCGAGGCGATCTCGGGCAGCAGCAGCAGCCGGTCGTTTTCGACCAGCAGCTCGATGAAATTACGGGCGGCTTGCGGCAAATCGGCCTTGATCAGGCCGGTAAACAGTTCGACGCGCTGCTTGTCGCCCAGACGCGGATCGGCCATGGCCTCGCGCACGTCGGGGTTGGAGGCGACCTGCGACATTTCGCTGACCAGGTCGGCCCACGCCGGCAGACCGGCCTTGTCGTCGCGCGCTGCACTGAAGAGCGCTTCAGCGTAGGGCCGGGCAACAGTGGAAAGTTCAGCCATGACGGTCCCGGATTAGAGCTGCGCGCGGAGCTGGTTCAGCAGCTCGGCGTGTGCGCGGGCGTCAACCTCGCGCTTGAGGATCTGTTCAGCACCCTTGACGGCCAGCGCGGCGACGTCGTCGCGCAACGCTTCGCGGGCGCGCTGGACTTCCTGCGCGGCATCCTGGGCAGCCTGCGCCACGATGCGGGCACGTTCGGCTTCCGCTTCGCGGCGGGCCTGCTCGATCAGGGAGGCGGCTTGCTTCTCGGCCTCGATGATGCGTGCGTGGTTTTCGGACTTGGCAGAAGCCTCGATCAGACTGACGCGCGCCTGGGCTTGAGCCAGGTCGGCTTTGCCCTTCTCGGCGGCGGCCAGGCCGTCGGCGATTTTTTGGCGGCGCTCGTCCATCGCCTTCGTCAGGGGAGGCCACACGAATTTCATCGTGAACCAGCCCAGAACGAAGAACACGAGCATCTGGAAAATGATCGTCGCGTTCAGATTCACGGTCGTTCCTTTAACACCTTTCGGCTCCGACCGCACCCGGAAAGGGGCGTCGCGGAGCACTCGATACTTTGCTGACCGGCGATGGAGCCGTTGCTCTCATCGCCGCCAGCGTCATGACCCACCTATTTGCCGGCGGGCGGTGCCTTAGCCGACGAACGGGTTGGCGAAGGCGAACAGCATGGCGATACCCACGCCGATCAGGAATGCCGCGTCGATCAGGCCAGCCAGCAGGAACATCTTCGTTTGCAGAGCGTTCATCAGTTCAGGCTGACGAGCCGAAGCTTCCAGATACTTGCCGCCCATCAGTGCGATGCCGATGCAAGCGCCGATAGCGCCCAGACCGATGATAAGACCGCAAGCGAGGGCAACGAAAGCGACGTTGGTCATGACAACTCCTTGGTTAGAAATCTGAAGTCAAAAATTGAAAAATAAGAGGTACAGCTCAATGCAAGATAATCTTGCTATCCGGTGCCGGCCGGGTGGCCGACGCCGGAAATTCGGGGGATCAATGGCCTTCGTGAGCCTGGCCGAGATACACCAGCGTCAGCATCATGAAGATGAAGGCCTGGAGCAGAACGATCAGGATGTGGAAGATTGCCCAGATCGAGCCGGCCAGGATGTGGCCGATGCCCAAGCCGATGCTGGCGCCGTTGAAGCCGGTCCAGGCGCCGCCCAGGAGGGCGATCAGCATGAAGATCAGTTCGCCGGCGAACATGTTGCCGAACAACCGCATGCCCAGCGACACGGACTTGGCGGCGTATTCGATCAGGTTCAGCAGCAGGTTGAACGGGGCCAGCACGATGGCGCCCAGGCCATGCGCATGGAACGGCGCGGTGAACAGTTCTTTGACGAAACCGCCCGGCTTCTTGATCTTGATGCCGTAGTAGAACATCAGGAGCAGCACGCCCAGCGACATGCCCATCGGCACGTTCAGGTCGGCGGTCGGGAGGATGCGGTGGTAATAGAGGGGATCGCCGTGCTCAGCACCCAGGCCGGTCAGGCGCCAGATGGAGGGCAGCAGGTCGACGGGCAGCAAGTCCAGCGCGTTCATCAGGATGATCCAGAGGAACACGGTCAGGGCCAGCGGGGCGATGAAAAGACGGCTCTTGGCGTTGTGGACGATGCCCTTGGCCTGGTCGTCGACCATGTCGACGATCATTTCCACGAAGGCCTGGAAGCGGGAAGGAACACCGCTGGTCGCACGGCGGGCAGCGCGCCACAGGAAGAAAATGACGATCAGGCCCATCAGGCCGGACCAGAACAACGAGTCGTAATTGATGATGTCGAACTGAGCAATAGCGCTCTGTTTCTCACCGGTATTGTTCAGATGCACCAAGTGATGCTGAATATACGCGGATTGAGGCGACACGTCGCTGGCAGCAGCCATTTGAACCTATCCTATTTGCTGTATGCCCGGTCCTTGCGAACCGGACGATTCCACGATTTCGTTTGCCGCAACTTACTCGGCGCTAAGACAGCCTGCGGAACATCAGAAGCAGGAGATAGCCTTTCAGGGTGAGTATCAGGCCGAGCAACGCGGCAGGCCACACAAGCCAGTCATGCGTCACACGCGAAAGCAGCCACAACAGCAATGCCGTTGCGAACAACTTGATCAACTCACCAGAGAGAAAGGTAAAGGGACTGGCCTTGCCGGCCCGAACGCTGACAGCCAGGCGCAATGCGAACAACGCATTGGGTATGAAATACGCTCCTGCCCCCGCCAGCGCCGACCAACCTGCCGCCGCCCCTCCGACAACCCCCGCAATTACTGCTGCTGCGAGCCCCATGGCGCCTTGCGCCGCCAATGCCAACAAGAGCCCGCGGCTGGCTTGAGCGTTCAGCGCCGCGCGATCCGCGTCACTGAGCACCAGAACTTCCACCACGTCCGGATCGATCGAATCCTGATCCAGACTGGGCTTCAGACTTTCCGCCCCTAGACTTTGTCCAGGACCTTGCCCTAAACCCTGCCGTTGCTGCATGGAGTTCTGCCGCATCAAACTTCCCCGCTTAACCTGGCCCTGTGGGAACCGGCGCGCTTTTTGAAGCGCATGTTTCTTATCCCGCAAGCGTCAAACCCGCAGAGTATAGCTTGGTTTTTTGCACCCTAGCAAATGAACTTTCGGCCGTTTGTAAGGAGGCAACAACGCCTGCTTGCGGCGGAAAAATTGGGGACGAGCGAGCGCTCTGCCGGGGCGTGGCCGCCGGTCCCGCCTCTGCAAGAAAAGGCGCGCGGCCCCTTGTCGGAGACCGCGCGCCTTGTGCGTTCTGGCAGATGCGCGTCGGCAGCGATGCGTTCAGCAGATTCGGGCTTGCCCGGGATTAGTCTTCCTTGACAGGCGGCGGCGCCCACTGCCCGTCCAGGGCGGTGTTCTGCGGCGAGTACAGGCGCATGCTGAGGACGAACGGACCGTCGGCGGCAGGCGTGCTGACCCAGTTGGCGCGCTTGGATTCGCCCGGATCGCGGCGCTGCACGTAGATGTCGAGCGAACCGTCGGCGTTGTACTTCAGACCGTCGGTGCTGCGGATCACGTAGCGGTTGGCCGGATTCTCGGCAAAGCCGTACTTGCTGTTGTAGACGTGCAGCGACCAGAGCTGGGCCGGCGGCAGCTGGCCCTTGTCGAAATGCAGGACGTAGTCTTCGCTGGAATCCAGCGGACGTCCCTTGGAATCGGACACGGTCACCGGGTACAGCACGTCTTCCGGCGTGGGCGCCCCCAGACCGGCATAGGCGATGGCAGCACGGCGCGTGTAGTCGGTGCCGTAGGTGCCGATGCCCGTCAGCACCGTGTTCCAGCCGTTGATCGGGGTGGCCAGGCGCGAGACGTTGTCGGCGATGCGGCGGCCGGCCAGGGGTTGCGCGTCGGTCAACGCCTGCTGCACTGCCGGGCTCAGGCGGCCATACGAGAACGGCTGGCGGTCATCCAGGCCGATGCGGCGCATGCGGTCCAGCATGGGCGTGTCGTTGGCGTGCGGCGGGTTGTTGCGCAGCGCGTCGAAGAACACGGCAAAGTACGAAGCGGCATCCATGCCCGCGACCTGCTCGGCCGGGGTGCCGTCGGGCACCGTGACGGCCGGCGCCGGCATGGGCAGGTTGCTGCCGATGGGCGCGGTGCCGATGCCCGAGCCGGTCTGCGGGTATGCGTTGCCGGCGTTGCGGCCGCGCGGCGCGGTGGCGGGCGTCACGGGGACCAGCAGCGGACGCGCGGTCATGCCGGACTGGATCTGGTTGACCGCGGCGTAGTCCTGCGGACCGCCCGCCTGCGTCCAGCCGATCAGCCAGCCCATCGAGGTCGGGCTGCGGATCACGTCGACGCCGGCCGGCACGGTGCCGTTCCAGTTCGGGCCGACGATGGCGAAGGACTGCGCGCCGTTGCCATTGGTGCGCGTGCCGCGCGAGGCAAAGACGTCGCTCCACATGTCCAGCGCCGACAGCACGGTGTAGCGGCCGCCGGTGTCGGGCAGATTGATGATGAGCGGCGCGCGCGAGACGTCGAACCACAGGCTGGAGTACAGCGCGTCGGCGCTGGGCCAGGGCGTGTCAGCCGCGCGCGGATCCGGGAAGGCGGCCTTGTGGCCGAACTGGTTCATCGGCGCCTTGCCGTCCAGCGGGCTTTGCACCGCCGTGGCCTGGCGGCGTGCCAGTTCCATAAGCACCATGGGATACGCGTAGACGTAGGCATCGATGGCCGTATCGCGCAATTCCGCCTCGCTCATCCGCGGGGCGTCCTGCGGGGCGGCGTACGGCGTCTCGGAAACCAGGCGCAGCGTGGATTGCGGCGATTGAGCCTGGGCGACATTGATGAAGCAGACGCTGAGCGCGCCGGCGAGCGCAGCCGTGGTCAGCCGGCGGGTAGCGATGGGTTTACGCATGCAAGGCTCCTTCTTGATTTTGTTTGCAATCGAGCCGCCGCGCGGGATTTGCCAGTGACAGCAAACCGCTCTGGCGCGGCACCTCGGGATGACGCTCATTCAGGATAGGGCCGAAGTCTGCAACAAGGTGCTAGCCAGACGTTTCAAGGCGAAACCTGCACTTTGCGTGCAGATGGCCATGAAAAAGCGCGCCTTCATAGGGCGCGCCTGGCAATGCGTGGCCTGCGATTCACGCAGGCACAGCCGTAACAAGGATTAACGGTGTTTGAAGTCGGGTTTGCGCTTTTCGGTGAACGCGGCCATGCCTTCCTTCTGGTCTTCGGTGGCAAAGAGCGAATGAAACACGCGGCGTTCGAACAGCAGCCCTTCGTTGAGCGAACCTTCGAAGGCGCGGTTGACGCATTCTTTGGCCATCATGACCGACGGCAGCGACATGGAGGCGATGACGGTGGCGGCGTCCATGGCTTCCTCAAGCAGCTTGTCCGCGGCAACCACGCGCGACACGAGGCCGGCGCGCTCGGCTTCCTCGGCGCCCATCATGCGGGCGGTCAGCGCCAGGTCCATGGCCTTGGCCTTGCCGACGGCGCGCGGCAGACGCTGCGTGCCGCCGGCGCCGGGAATCACGCCCAGCTTGATTTCGGGCTGGCCGAACTTGGCGGTGTCGGCCGCGATGATGATGTCGCACATCATGGCAAGTTCGCAGCCGCCGCCCAGCGCGTAGCCGGCCACGGCGGCGATCACGGGCTTGCGGATGCGCTTGAGCGTTTCCCAGTTGCGCGTGATGTATTCGCTGCCGTACACGTCCATGTACGACCAGTCTTTCATGGCGCCGATGTCAGCCCCCGCCGCGAAGGCCTTTTCGCTACCGGTGATGACGACGCAGCCGACGTCGGGATCGGCCTCGAACGCCAGCAGCGCGGCGCCCAGTTCGTCCATGAGCTGATCGTTCAGCGCGTTGAGCGCCTTGGGACGATTCAGCGTCAGCAGGCCGACTCGGCCCCGGGTTTCGACCAGTACAAACGACTCGCTCATGAATGTCTCCGGTAATAAGATATGAGCATGAAAAAAAATGATGACGTACCTCCCATACTTTACCGCCTTGCGCCGCACGATCCCGCCGGCCACCGCTACCGGATAACCCTTACGATCGCATCGCCCTCGCCCGCCGGGCAGCGCCTGTCGCTGCCCGCCTGGATCCCGGGCAGCTACCTGATCCGCGATTTCTCGCGCCAGATCGAAACCGTGTCGGCCCGTGCCGGCACGCGGCGCGTGACTGTCGACAAGATCGACAACCACACCTGGCAGGCCGCGCCGTGCGAGGGCCCGTTGCAGGTCGAGTACACGGTCTACGCGTGGGATCTGTCGGTGCGCGGCGCGCATCTGGACGAGACGCACGGTTTCTTCAATGGCACCAGCGTGTTCCTGCGCGTGCACTGCCAGGACCACGAGCCCTGCCTGGTGGACCTGGCGCCGCCGCGCGGCATCGACGGCTGGAAGGTCTACACGAGCCTGCCCGAAGCCGCAGGCCACAAGGGCGCGGCGCGCCGTCACGGTTTCGGGCTATACCTGGCGCCGGACTATGACGCGCTGATCGATCACCCGGTCGAGATGGGCACGCCGCAGGTGTCGCGCTTTGTGGCGCACGGCGCGGAGCACGAGCTTGTGTTCACGGGCGTGGCGCCGAATCTGGATCTGGCGCGCATCACGGACGACGTGAAGAAGATCTGCGAGACGCAGATCGCTTTCTTCGAACCCCGCACGAAGCGCGCGCCGTTCCTGGACAGCGCGGACCGCTATGTCTTCATGACGATGGTGACGGGCGACGGCTACGGCGGCCTGGAGCATCGCGCCAGCACGGCGCTGATGACGGCGCGCAAGGACCTGCCGGTGCTGGGCCAGCAAGGCCAGGGCGAAGGCTACCGGGGATTCCTGGGGCTCGTGAGCCACGAGTATTTCCACACCTGGAACGTCAAGCGCATCAAGCCGGATGTCTTCGCGCCGTACGATCTGTCGCAACCGGACCTGACGCGCCTGTTGTGGGTGTTCGAAGGCTTTACGTCCTACTACGACGATCTGCTGCTGCTGCGCTCGGGCGCGATCACGCGCGCGGATTACCTGCGCCTGCTGGCCAAGACGATCACCAGCGTGGCCCGCACGCCGGGCCGCCACAAGCAGTCGGTGGCAGAGAGCTCTTTCGATGCGTGGACGCGCTATTACAAGCAGGATGAGAATTCGCCGAATGCGCTGGTGAGCTACTACACGAAGGGTGCGCTGGTGGCGCTTGGGCTGGATCTGCTGATCCGCGAGGAATCGTCGGGCGCGTATTCGCTGGACGATGTGATGCGGTTGCTGTGGGATCGCTATGGCCGGGACTTCTATCGGGGCAAGCCGCACGGTTTGCCGGAAGACGGACTGCCGGCGCTGATCGAGGAAGCGACGGGGGTGGACACGCGGCGCTTCATCGCTCGGCATGCGTATGGGACGGCGGATGTGCCGCTGGCTTCGTTGCTGGAAACACAGGGCGTGAAGCTGCAATGGAAGACGTCGGCCAATATTCCGTCATTGGATGTGCGCACGCGCAAGCAAGGCGACTCGCTGACGCTGGCGACGGTTCTTGAAGGCGGGGCGGGGCACAAGGGAGGCTTGTCGGCGGGTGATGTGCTGGTGGCTATCGATGGACTACGGGTGGATGCGCCGGCGGGATTGGATCTGCTGCTGGCACAGTACCGGGTTGGGGATCGGGTGACCGTGCATGTGTTTCGGCGGGATGAGCTGCGGGAGTTTCGGGTGAAGTTGAGTGGGCCTGAGGCTGCGGAGTGTGTGTTGGTTTAAGCGTTTTGACTTGCGGAGGGTTGCCGCAAAAAAACTATCCCAGACAGCGAAAACTGGAAGCAAGAACCGCAGCAGTCGGCTGGTGAACGGTTCCTTCTGGAATGCGAATCCAGTGTTCGGCCTCGACCGTATTCATGGCGCGGTTCGTGATTCAAGATCCATCTCCGCGGGCCACTGGACCTTCGGCGCCAGGCGCAGGGCGATGTTGTAGGGAGCGACGTCGTTGGCATCACGAAGTTCGGCACGATCGGGGTCGAGGCCGCTGATGCCGTTCTGCATATAGGCGCACACGTACGCCCAGAAGTTGGAGGTGTTCGCAGCGTCGGTGTTCAATTGGAAGCGCGCCACGACGTTGTTCGTGCCGGGCGTCACCACCGCGATGGAGACACCTTCCTTGATGATGAGCCCGCCGCCAGGCGTCGCGCCACGGACTTTCCACTTCTCTGCTCGCAAGTCATCCCAGTCGTAACTCGTCGTGGTGACGCATCCGCGATCGAAGGGATTCCACCAAACTGATTGGAAGTCGTAGACGTATACCTTGCGACGTAGGCGATTGAAGCGGAGCGGAAGATCGCGGGGCGGGGAAACGTCGGCACGATAGAAAATGCATGCTGC
This sequence comes from Achromobacter sp. SLBN-14, assembly GCF_006715415.1. Lineage (NCBI taxonomy): Bacteria > Pseudomonadati > Pseudomonadota > Betaproteobacteria > Burkholderiales > Alcaligenaceae > Achromobacter > Achromobacter sp. SLBN-14. The sequence continues at coordinate 2,003,661 of NZ_VFNE01000001.1, forward strand.
GTAAGCGCACAGGGCAAGTGTCATTACGTCTAGAAAGACAATTCCAACAATCTCACCTACGGAGCTGAAAGCCGCCGCAGTCGCATAAGAATGCGCTGCGGAAAAAATTACATACTTGAGACCCACCCATGCCATAACCAGTGAGAAGTAAAAGATCCCACCGCGAAGGCTCGAAGTGTTCCGGGCGAACTGGACATACGTTCCATCCATATGCGTCGGTGCCTGCCATAGCAGCATTGGGGGCTCGTCGAGCGGGTCGTTGGGGCCGGGAAGATCCCGTTGCCAACCGAGGCTGGGGCGATTCAGTTGAGGTTTCGCCAACAGAGTTCCTTAGAAATGTCGATGGCGGCGAAGTGGGCGTTCGCCAATCGAATGTACCGGGGCTGTGGGGCTGCAGTGGCGGGGTGGCGAGCGGGCCCTTCCGGCAAGCGAATCCAGTCCTAGGCCTCGACCGCCTTCACGGTGCAGTTCGTGATTCAAGATCCATATCCGCGGGCCACTGGACCTTCGGCGCCAGGCGCAAGGCGATGTTGTAGGGAGCGACGTCGTTGGCATCACGTGGTTCGGCGTGATCGGGATCGAGCCCTTTAATGCCGTTTTGCATGTAGGCGCACACGTATGCCCAGAAGTTGGAGGTGTTCGCAGAGTCGGTGTTCAATTGGAAGCGCGCCACGACGTTGTTCGTGCCGGGCGTCACCACCGCGATGGAGACACCTTCCTTGATGATGAGCCCGCCGCCAGGCGTCGCGCCACGGACTTTCCATTTTTCCGCGCGCAAGTTGTCCCAGTCGTAACTCGCTTTAGTTACGCATCCGCGGTCAAACGGGTTCCACCAGGTTGAATGGAAGTCATAGACGTAGGCTTTGCGGCGTAGACGGTTGAAGCGAAGCGGGAGATTGCGGGGTGGGGACACCTCGGAACGGTAGATAACACAAGCCACCCAGGCGTTGACGGTAAGTGTGCTTACATGCAGCAGAAAAATACCTGCGACTTCAAGCATGCCCCTCCCTGCCGCCGCACTTGCTGAAAAAATATCCCATACCGCGAAAAGTAGAAGCAGGACGCACATCAATCCGAGCAGTAGTGAAAGGAAAAAGCAGACACCCCGGATACTCGACGTATTTCGAGCGAACTCGACATATGTCTCATCCATATGCGTCGGTGCCTGCCATAGCAGCATGGGGGGCTCTTTGATAGGTGCATTAGGGCCAGGCAGATCGCGTTGCCAGCCGGCGCAGGATGGGTTCAGTTGAGGTCTTGCCATCAGAGGACCTCCGTAATTTCGATGGCAGCAAAGCCTAAGCTGTCGCTCTTATCCGGCCAGAATGCCACGACAAATGTTGCCGACTTGATCTTGTTGATGGGATCCAGCCAATATCGGCCGCTAAGAGTGGGCTGCGAAGATGTCGGTTTCGTCTCGCCGGCCAGTGTGTAATCGGGACTACCCAAGGCGGAAACCTGTGTGGTGTGCGTTGTATCGTTGACTTGTCCAGATGTCATGACGTGGGAAGACAAATTGGGAGCACGTTTGCCGTCTTGAGCAAGGCCATAGCGCTCGGTGGTGAGCGTGAAGCGGTAGCGTGACTGTTCGGCATCGAATCCCGGCAGGGTTGCGCCGTAAACGAGCATCTGAGATCTCTCAACTGGTCCGTGGTTCTTGAGTACTTCGATGTCTTCGCTGTAGAGTTCATCGGTCGATCTCGCTCGATATTCATAAGAAAAACGGAGGTCGACCTCCATGCCGAGCACCGCTGCATTGAGTGCAGCAATTGCGACGTCCAAGTCTTCCGGATCGCGCCAGCGGTTGTTCGCGCCTGTTCGGCCGAAGTAGCAGCGCTGAGCCCACTTTTCCATGGCGTCAGATTCGAGGCTTTTCGCAATTTTCGATATCGCGAAGGCGGCGAGTCCGATAACTATGCCGACACCCAACCCCCCTAACAGAGACAGGGATCGCACAGCTCCCCAAAAAATCACAAATGCCCCAGTAATTGACAAGCCACCGGAGAATATGTGGTAAGGGGTGACATTTGCGTCACCAGCTTTAGAAACGCGAGCGGCAGCACGAAAACTAGCACCAGCATCCGCAATCCCCGCCAAAGCCGAAATCGCTCCACCCACCATCACCATCTTCGAACTCAACCCGACAACGCGCGTGAGGACAGGAGTTTTCTCCACACCCCAGCGCAGCGCGAACCCCCGGGCAGCGTCCGCCGGAACCTTGATCGCCAGCCCGGCCGCCTCAACACTCGCTCCCATGAAGCCCAGCGCCACGCTGTAAAACGCCGCCACGGCCTCCGGATGCTTTGCCCCGACTTTCGCATCCAGGTCAGCTAACGTGCTTTTCAAGCTGTCCTGCAGAAAATACAGGCCGATGAAAGACAAGCCGCCATCCACGCTACCGACGGCCAGGCTCTTCAGGCTTGCAAAGGTGCTGCCGGCGACACGACGAGCCCCCGCCGCGCCAACTTGCAGGCCCTCGAGCACCGCGGCCGCAGCGGGTTCCAGATTCTTCAGGCCGGCGTTGACCTGGCGTAGCGCAAACTTGGCTTCTCTGTTGATCTCTTGCCCAAGCGCGCCAGCAGCCTGCCTGATGTCTTGCGCGCCCTCCTTGGCTTCGCGGCTGAAATCCAGGATGCGCTTCTTGACCTCTTCTGCAGTTCCATGCGCCCATAGCGTGACGTCGATGAGCACATTGCGGACATTGGCATTCGGGATGGTGATCAGACTGCCCAGCAACATCGCACGTGCCCGTTTGCCGGCGGCCTTTTGGGCGGAGTTGGCGTGCTCGCGAATCTCGCTCGACAGCAGCTCGAAGCACTCCCCCACGGTGAGCTGGATGGTGACCTGGGTGAACTTGGCCTTACCGTACAGCCAGGCGGCGCCGGACTGGAGGTTGTCTAAAGCCGCCCTGGCGCCGCTGCTCAGGGTGTTTTCGAGGCGATTACTCGCATCGTGAATGGCCGCCAACAACTGATCGGCAGATTCGACAACGAGCGTCCGGCGCCAATCGCTTCCCTCCTTGCTTGTGGCGACCATTTTTATCGCGTCATAGTATTTCTTGCCTGCCTCCGAGGGCATCGCGTTGGAGAACAAGGGTTCGAACGCCTGCTGCAAGTCGGTGTAATGCCCATTGAGCGCGATGTAGGCTGGACTACCTGCGTCGGACAGCAGGTCTTTCCATGCCTTGCTGCTAGGCCCCAACGCTTGCGGCGTGGGCTTTTCGCCTGGTTGGCTCTCGTCCGCCGGCGTTGTCTGCTGTGGCGGGGCATCCGTGATGCCGCCCGCGAGACAAGCCGCGGTGGTGCTCAGGCGGCATTGCTGCGAACGCGCATCGGCGTCCGCATAGTCCAAAGCCATGATCCGTCGCCAACTGGCGCCAGCCACCAGGTCGGCCCAGTCGGTTGCATAAGCGTCGATCTGCTTTTGAAAGCGGTCGTCTTCCTTGTCGTACGCATCCTGAAAAGTCTTTCGCCCTGCAGGGCCGGTTTCCCAGTAACGATCTTCTAGCCGGGCCATGCGACGCCCGGTCTCGCGATTGACCACGCCAGCACGTTGTTGCGCGGGGTCATGGAATACGGGCGGGACGCCGGATTCGCTGGACGTCCAGTAGTCGCTGGGTGGTGGCGCCGGCGGCTGTGCAGCCTCTACTTGCTGGGCGATGTAAGCTTTGATTCCGAGCAGGCACTGCGAGGTGAGGTAGGCATACCGCCGTGTTGGCGCTTCACGCCACCGCTGGCGCATCGTGTTGACAGAAAGACGCAGGCTGTTGAGCTCTGCGGCCATGCCCACCGGATCGGGCAGGATGAGTCCTGCCACCCCCTTCGCAAGCCCATGCTGCTTTTCGAGCATGCGCAATTGCGCCTGCATGGCTTCAAGGCGGGCATGACGGGGATGCCAGTCATGAACGCTACCGAAGTCGTGCGTGCCGATGGCGTACTCGGCGACATGCTGAGCAAGATCATCACCGTGCTCAAGGGCAAGCGCCTGGTCGCCACCTGTCGGATCCTGCTTGAGCGTGATCAGATTGATCGCCCTGAACCGCTGCCGATAATCAGCGGGCAGTGCCTTTCCATCAGCGTGCTTGCCGGTGCGGTAGGCATCGAGTGTCGCCTTGGGCCAAGGGTCCTGTGAAAACGCGATCCAGGCCTGCTTGTGCGCTGCGGTGTCGATGTTGATGAATGCCGAGCGCAGATCGTGTCCGGCGTCCAGGCAAGCTTTGGCTAGGGGCTCGGGCGCCGCCCGTGGCATGGAGAATGGATTGAACTGGCGCAGATAGCCTTCCGGGGTGACCTGATAGGCATGCCAGATTTCTTTGTCCAGCAGCACATAGACGTACCCCTGCCTCAGTACACGCAAAGCAGTCTGAATGGATTCGTTACTGAGTGCGCCATGTTGCTTGAGTCCGCCTGTGACCGGCATGATGGCAAGCCGTAGCGGCAGGATCGGTAAGCCGGTACGTTCACACGCGCTGCACGTGCCGGTGGGATTGGGCGCCGCCTGGCGCCGGGCCTGGGTCAGGGTCTTGCTGATGCTCATGTGTAGTTCGCGGCGGGAGGTAATGACGCAACGATGCGCTGCCACGCAAAGTCGTCGTAGTTGTCAAAAACGCGCACGGGTTGTCCTTGGTGCCAAGTGGCACTACCGCTTTTAGAAGCTGCCGATACTGCGTGTAAATCAAAGGAGTCTTATTAGTGAACCGAATTGATCTGGTGTTAGCAGATGCTTGAAACGATCCGATTTATCTGCCGCAGTATCCTGAGCGACAGCACGTGACTAACGCCGACAGCGCTAAAAGGTTGGGCGACGGCGGTCACGTCCAGGCACAGCGCGGCGGCCGATACGACGGCCAGGGTTGTGAAACGTAGCTTCTTTGCCTGGCGCCGGGCGCTCGACGTTTACGCGTAGCGCGGCACGCCCTCACCGTCCAGGACGATCGTGCGCGGCGCTTGCGTGAAGTGCAGCGGCGCGCCGGTGACGGTGCGCAGGAAGGCTTCGCTGACGCCCGCCTTCATGGCGTGCACCTGCAGGCCGATGGGCATGACGTCGATGACGGCGAGGTCGGGGTAGATGCGGGACACGTGCCGTCGCGGCTGCGGTGTTCCATGGTGACGAGCACCTGCTTGGCGCCGACGGTCAGGTCCATCGCGGCGCCGGCCCGATTCTCCACGATGACCTGCTGCCCCAGCCTGGCCGACAGCTTGTCGGCGATGAGGCGCGCCGAGATGTCGGTGGTGCCGCCGGGCGCGGCGCGGTCAAATGCCTATTCTGGAATCCGGAGGTGTGGGTTCGCCTGGGCTGAAGAGCGCATCGTGGCCCGCCGCCCGTTCACGCCCCCGCGCGCTCCCAGCGCCGCTGGATGGCCTTGGCGGCCACCACGCCGTCGGCCATCGAGGTCACCACGCACGGGTGCATGCGGTGCGCGACTTCGCCAATGGCGTAGATGTCCGGCACACTGGTCTCGGCGGTGGCGAAGTCGGTGCGGATGTAGCCGCGCTCGTCGCGCGCCAGGTGCAGCGTGTCGGCAAACGCGGCCTGCGGTTCCCAGCCGTAGAAGACCAGGATCAGGTCGTACTGGCGGCCGTCCACGCTGCGCGCGGCGGGATCGACCTGGTAGGGGCCGATGTGCACGCCTTCGGACCCGGCGCGCGTGACCCACTGCTGCTGGGCACGCACGCTGCGGGCATACAGATGAACCGTTCGCGCGCCGCGGTTGCGCACGTAGACGAAGTTTTCAAAGGCGTTGTCGCCCCCGCCCAGCACGGCGACCGACAAACCCGAATAGTCCTGCGCCACGATGGGCGAGCCGGGGCCGATCAGCACGCCCGGCCAGGACGCGCCCGGCGGATGGCCGGGCAGGCCCTTGGCGCGCACGCCCGAGGCGACGACCAGGGTGCGGGCGCGGGCCAGGGTCTCCGTGCCATCGGGACCAGAGAGCGCGGCCTCGATGCCGCCCTTGCACGGCCGCACGCCGGCGACGCGGGTTTCCAGCCGCAGGGGCACGTTGGCGGCGCGCACGCTGGCGTCGATATTGGCCGCGACCTGCTGGCCGGTGACGCCGGGCAGGACCGCGATCCAGTCGTCGGCAAACGGGTTGTCATTGCCCAGGCCGCCCAGGCGGGCGCTGGCCTCGACCAGCAACGGCGACAGGCCCAGGCGGGCCAGCCAGAGGGCGCAGGAGGCGCCGGCCGGGCCGCCGCCTACAATGACCGAATCGTGCATCTGTTGCATTTCACCCCTTATTGACTGCGCCGGCGCCTCGCGGGCGCCCGGACATGGCCGGATTGTAGCCAGCGCGTCACCCCATCCGCCGTCGCCTTACAATTCGGGCTATTCCACCCAGGTTTTCATCATGCCCACTCGCCGCATCATTCTTTCCGGGCTTGCGCTCGACGCCCGCATCGGCATCCTCGAGCACGAGCGCCGCGCCACCCAGCCCCTGCACGTCGATGCCGAATTCGACGTCGACATCCAGCGCTCGGTGGACGACCACGATATCCACAGCGTGCTGGACTACCGCCGGCTGCGCGAGGCCATCGTCGAGGAATGCACGCAGGCGCACGTGAACCTGATCGAAACCCTGTCCGAACAGGTCGCGGCGCGCCTGCTTGCCGACTTCCAGGAAATCCGCGCGCTGCGCCTGCGCATCAGCAAGCCCATGGCCTTCTCCGACTGCGCGGCGGTGGGCGTGGAAATCCAGATCACCCGCTGACATGAACGATATCGCTCCCCCCGGCGTGCAATTTCGCACGCCCGCCGACGAAAAAGCCCGGCACGAAGGCAACAAGCTGACCAAGCGGCTGGCGCGCGAGACCACGCGCGCCCTGTCCGACTACAACATGATCGAGGAAGGCGACCGCGTGATGGTCTGCCTGTCCGGCGGCAAGGACTCCTATGCCATGCTGGACATCCTGCTGCAGCTCCAGAAGCGCGCGCCGTTCAAGTTTGAACTGATCGCCGTGAACCTGGACCAGAAGCAGCCGGGCTTTCCCGATCACATCCTGCCGCAGTACCTGAAGGAACTGGGCGTTCCCTTCCACATCGAGACGCAGGATACGTATTCCATCGTCACGCGCGTGCTGGAAGAGGGCAAGACGATGTGCTCGCTCTGTTCGCGGCTGCGCCGCGGCATCCTGTACCGCGTCGCCTCGGAACTGGGCGCCACCAAGATCGCGCTGGGCCATCACCGCGACGACATCCTGGCCACGTTCTTCCTGAACCTGTTCTACGGCGGCAAGGCCAAGGGCATGCCGCCCAAGCTGGTGTCCGACGACGGCCGCCACACGGTGATCCGCCCGCTGGCCTACGTGGTCGAGTCCGACCTGATCGCCTACGCCGAGCTCAAGCAATTCCCCATCATTCCGTGCAATCTTTGCGGTTCGCAAGAGAACCTGAAGCGCAAGGAAGTGGGCCGCATGATCAAGGAATGGGACAAGCAGCACCCGGGCCGGTCGTGGAACGTCTTCAACGCGCTGTCGCGCGTCGTTCCCTCGCACCTGATGGACCGGGACCTGTTCGACTTCGTGGGCCTGAAGCCCACGGGCGTGCCGGACGCCAACGGCGACACGGCGTTCGATACGGTCGACCCCACGGAAGAGGCGGACGAAGCGTGCGGCGATACGCCGACGGCGTTGGAGCCGGGCGCGATCATCGAAAAAAAGGTGATGTTCTCGCGCGGGTGATGCGGCGCAGGACAAACAAACAAGGGGCTGCGATTGCAGCCCCTTGTTTTTGCAGCCTTGCGCTTGCGCTGCAGAATCAGGCGTTCAGCACGCGGATCGGCGCGCCCGCCGCCCAGGCCTTCACGGCTTGCAGGCAGTTCTGGTAGAACGCCTCGAAGTTTTCGCGGCTGACATAGCCCAGGTGCGGCGTGAGGATTACGTTGTCCAGGTCGCGCACGGTATCGGTGGGCGACAGGGGCTCCTCGGGGAAGACGTCCAGGCCGGCGCCGGCGATGCGGAATTTCACCAGGGCGTCCATCAGCGCTTCCTGGTCGACAAGACCCGCGCGCGACGTGTTCACGAGGTACGCGGTGGGCTTCATGGCGGCCAGCGCGGTGGCGTCCACGATGTGTCGGCTGCGATCGGACAGGATCAGATGCAGGCTGACCACGTCGGACGTGGAAAAGAGTTCGTGCTTGTCCACGCGCGTGACGCCGGCGGCCTGGGCGCGCTCATCGGTCAGGTTGGGGCTCCAGGCCACGACGTCCATGCCAAAGGCCAGTCCCACCTTGGCGACCGCGGCGCCCAGCTTGCCCAGGCCCACCACGCCCAGGCGCTTGCCGGCCAGCGGCTCGGGCATGCCGGTCTGCCACATGCCGCGGCGCATGGCGGCGTCTTCGGCGGGAAGGTGCTTGAAGAGCCCCAGGATGTGCGCCCACGCGAGTTCCGCAGTGGCGGTGTTGGCATCGGCGCTGCCGGGCGCGCCGGACACGACGATGCCCTGCTCGGCGCAGGCCTGCATGTCGATGGCGTTGTTGCGCATGCCGGTGGTGACCAGAAGCCGCAGCTTGGGCAGCGCGCGGATGCGTTCGGCGGGAAACGGCGTGCGTTCGCGCATGGCGACGATCACGTCGAAGGGCGCGAGCGCGGTTTCGACCTGGTCGTCGGGAATGAAGTTGTTGAAGATCTGCACCTCGGCGTCGCCGCCCAGCGAGGTCCAATCCGCATAGCGCCGGGCTACGTCGTGGTAATCGTCGAGAATTGCGATTTTCAAGTCTTGTCTCCGGGAGGGATGGCGCTTGCCGCGCCCCCCTTTCCCGGGCCGGCGCGACGCGCGCCGGTCAGTTCAAACGGGCCTTGAGCTGGTCCAGCGGCAGCGCGCCGCTGATGCGCGAGCCGTCGGCGAAGAACAGCGTCGGCGTGCCGCGCACCATCAGTTGCTGGCCAAGCGCCAGCAGCTTGTCTTCGGGCACGTCGCAGTTGGCGGTGGCCGGCGTCTTGCCGCGCAGCATCCAGTCGTCCCAGGTCTTGCCCTGGTCCTTGGCGCACCAGACGTTGCGCACCTTGACCTTGGAGTCGGGCGACAGGATGGGATAGAGGAAGGTGTAGACGGTCAGGTTGTCCACGTCTTCGAGCGTCTTGCGCAGCTGCTTGCAGTAACCGCAGTTGGGATCTTCAAAGATCGCGACCTTGCGCGAGCCATCGCCCTTGACCTGCTTGATCGCCAGATCCAGCGGCAGTTGGTCGAAGGTGACGGCGCTGAGCTTTTCCTGCGATTCGCGGGTGACGTCGCGGCGCGTGGCGGCGTCGATCAGCGGTCCTTCCATGACCCAGGTGACGCCTTCGTCGGTGTAGATCAGGTCCATGCCGAGCTGCACTTCGAACAGGCCATAGGGCGTACGGCGCACGGTCGTGACATTCATGCCCGAGAAACGCTGCTGAAAGCGCTCTTTGACGGCGGCCGACTGCGGATCGAGTTCGGTGGTGGAAACACTTTTCTCGCCTTTGGCCGCCTGACCCACGGACTGCGTGGAAACGGATTTGGCGCCCTGCGCTTGGGCCGTGGCGGACAAACCGATGCCCGCGGCGAGGAAACAGGCCGCCAACGTGGCGGGAATGCGGAATTTCATCGGTACTCCTGGTCTTGTCAGTCGTGTGTCTTGCCGGAAAGCGTAACCGATCCGGGAGGGACAGCCGCGGCAGGCGGCGGGTGTGCGTATCCGTATCAGACGGCCGCCGGCCGCCGCAGGTTCCGCCCGGCGCCGCCGCCGGGCCTGGCTGGCCTAGTTGGCGGACGCCCCCGCGATCAGGCGGCGCTTGATCAGCGGCGCGCGCTCGACCCAATGCATGCCGGCGTTGCGCAGCCAGACAAGCGGCGTCGCCTTCGATCCGAAGAGCTTGTGCAACCCGTCCGTGGCCAGCCGCATGGCCAGTACCGGCTCGGCGCGCGCCCGCTGGTAGCGGTGCAGCACGCGCAGGTCGCCGGCCTGGCGGTAGGGTTCACGCCCGGCGACGATGCGGGCCAGCGCCTCGACGTCGCCCAGCCCCAGGTTCAGGCCCTGCCCTGCCAGCGGGTGCAGGCGGTGCGCCGCGTCTCCGGCCAGTGCAATGCCGGGCGCGACCATCTGGGCGCGCTCCAGCGTCAGCGGAAAACCGTGCAGCTTGCTGCGGACCTTCAGGCGGCCAAGCCGCCCTTCGGCGGCCTCGGCCAGCAGGGCTTCCAGGCGGGCGGTTTGCACTTCCTGCGGCAGTTCCAGCAATTGCTGCGCCAATTCGCTGCGCATGGACCAGACCATGGACACCTGCGGACCGTCCGCGGTATCGGGCAGCGGCAGCAGCGCCAGCACGCCGTCGTCGCGAAACCATTGGAACGCGGTGCCCTGGTGCGGCAGTTCGGCGTCCAGATGCACGACGAGTCCGGTGTCGTTGTAGGACTGGGCTTCGTGCTTCAGCCCGGCAGCCTCGCGCAGCGGCGAGGCCGCGCCGTCGGCGCCGACGAAGAGCTCGGCCTGAATGCGTGCGCCGCTCTCAGTCTGGACCGCGCCATCCTGGTAGCCGGTGCAGCGGTCTTCCAGCCAGGAGATGCCGAACATGCGCACGGCCTGGATCAGGACGCGCTCGATCTCGCCGGATTCGACGATCCAGGCCAGCTGCGGCAGCGCCGCCTGCCAGGCGTTCAGGTTCACCTGGCCGTCCGCGTCGCCGTGGATCTCCATGGCCTGCACGGGCATCAGGCGGGACGCGGGCATGGCGTCCCACACGCCGATGTCGGCCAGAAAGCGCTGGCTGGCGGGCGAGATGGCGTAGACGCGCGGGTGATAGTGGTTGGGATCGGCCGGCGGCACGGCGGCGCGCGGCGCCAGCACGGCCACGCGCTGGCCGCGGCGGGCCAGCGCCAGGGCGGTGGACAGGCCGACGATGCCGGCCCCGCAAACTACGATCTGATGGCTCATCGTGCGGAGGGCTCCCCGGCCTGTTTGGGCCACAGCAGCCACATCTGGCCGCGTTGCTTCATGCGGCCGGCCTGCTGCCCGGCTTCTTCGCCGTAACCCCAGTAGAAGTCGGCGCGCGCCGCCCCGCGGATGGCGGTACCGGTGTCCTGCGCGAACACCAGGCGCTGCAGGGGCCGGTCCGACGCGGGATAGGTGGTGGACAGGAAGAGCGGCGTGCCCAGCGGCACGAAGGTCGCATCCACCGCCACCGAGCGCCGCGGCGCCAGCGGAATGGCGTAGGCGCCCTTGGGGCCTTGCTCGGGATCGATCACTGCCTCTTCGCGGAAGAACACCACCGCCGGGTTGGCGTTGAGCATTTCAGGCACGCGCTTGGGATTGCGCTGCGCCCACGCCCGGATGTTCTGCATCGACGCCTGGTCGGCGGTAAGTTCGCCGCGGTCGATCAGCCAGCGGCCGATGGACACGTAGGGCTGGCCGTTGTGGTCGGCGTAGGCGACGCGGATGGTCTTGCCGGCATCCGGGCCGTCCGTCAGCTGCACGCGGCCGGAGCCCTGGACCTGCAGGAAGAAGTTGTCCACGGGGTCGTCGACCCACACCACGACGGGCGGGCGGCGGCCGGAAGACGATTCGATGGCGGCGCGGGTGTCGTAGGGCACGACGCGCTTGCCGTCGAGCTTGCCGCGTACGCGCTTGCCGGCCAGGTCCGGGTAGACCGACCCCAGGTCGATCGTCAGCAGGTCGGCGGGCACCGCATACAGCGGCCACTGGTAGACGCCGCCCTGGCGGCGCGATCCGCGCACCAGCGGCTCGTAGTAACCCGTCACCGTGTTGGTGGCGGGCTTGCCGTCGGCGGCGTTCAAACGCCAGGGTTGCAGGTAGGTCTGCAGAAAGCGGCGCACGCCTTCGCCATCGCCCGCAGCGGGCGCGCGGGCCGGATCGATGGCAGCGGCGCAAACCGGCTGCCAGGCGCGCGGCGTGGCGCGCGCGGGCGCGGCCAGGTTGCCGCTGGTGGGCCGCATCAGGCCCTTGCAGTTGCGCAGGAAAAGGGGCCAGAACTGGTTCAGGTCGTCGGCGCTCCAACCGGGCAGCTCGGACCAGTTGGCCGGTTTGAGCTTGCCGGCCAGCGCGCGCGGCGGGGAATCGGGCAGCGAGGCCAGCGGCGGCACCACGAGCGGGCCGTCGGTCACCGCCGGAACGCGCGCGCCGGGGGTGGCGGGCTGGCCGGATTCAGGGGGGATATCCGAGGGGGTGGAACATGCCGCCAGAAGGACCGACAGCACGGACAGGCTAAGAATGCGCTTCATGAGCTAATGGAAAGACGTGCAACGGATGGCCGGACCATGCTCAGTGCAAGGTGCGCGGCATGGCCAGGACGAATTCGGAGATCGGCACTTCGAACGGGATGCCGTTCTCGCCGACGCAGTGGTAGATGCCGCGCATCGTGCCCACCGGCGTGGGCAGGGGACAGCCGCTGGTGTACTCGAAGGTCTCGCCCGGGGCCAGGAGGGGCTGCTGCCCCACGATGCCCAGGCCGCGCACTTCCTGCACGCGCTGGTTGCCGTCGGTGATGATCCAGTGGCGGCTGATCACCTGCGCGGGGTGTTCGCCGGTATTGGTGATGCGGACGGTGTAGGCAAACACGAATTGCTGTTCGCCGGGGTCGGACTGTTCGGGCACGAAGCGCGGAGAGACAGAGACGCTCAGGTCGTAAGGTTTCACAGTCCTTCCCTGTGTGGCTGCACGCGGGCGGCGCAACGTCGGCGCCCACGCTTGAAAGACGGAATTTCAGACGCGCCGGACCGGGGCATACCCGCTGCGGCGCCTCAAACTGCAATAATGGCACATTATGCCCTCCCCGACCCCGAACATCATGTCCAAGCAAACGGCCTGCACCCGCATTACTCCCAGCATCCTGTCGGCTGACTTCGCCCGGCTGGGCGAAGAAGTCCGCAACGTCGTCGCCGCCGGCGCCGACTGGATCCACGTGGACGTGATGGACAACCACTATGTCCCCAACCTGACGATCGGCCCGATGGTCTGTGCTGCCATCCGCCCCCATGTCCAGGTGCCGATCGACGTGCACCTCATGGTCGAACCGGTGGACGCGCTGGTGCCGCAATTTGCCAAGGCCGGCGCCGACTACATCAGCTTTCACCCCGACGCGAGCGCCCACGTGGACCGGACGCTGTCGCTGATCCGCGAAAGCGGCTGCAAGGCGGGCCTGGTCTTCAACCCGGCCACACCGCTGTCCTACATGGACTACGTGATGGACAAGATCGACCTGGTCCTGATCATGTCGGTGAACCCGGGCTTTGGCGGCCAGAGCTTCATTCCGGCGGCGCTGACCAAGCTGCGCGAGGCCCGCGCCCGCATTGACGCCTGGATGCAGGCCGGCGGCCAGGAGATCGTTCTGCAGGTGGACGGCGGCGTCAAGATCGACAACATCGCCGAGATCCGCGCCGCGGGCGCCGACACCTTCGTGGCGGGCTCGGCAATCTTCGGCAAGCCGGATTACGCCGGCATCATCAAGGCCATGCGCGAGCAGATCGCCATCGGCGAAACCACCGCCGTCTAAGGAAATCGACATGACCGCTTTTCGCGCCGCGCTGCTGGACCTGGACGGCACCCTGCTCGACTCCATTCCCGATCTGGCCTTCGCCGCCAACGCCATGCGCGTCGAACTTGGCATGATCGCGCTGCGCGAGGACGTGGTGGCCACGTTCGTCGGCAAGGGCGTGGACAACCTGGTGCGGCGCAGTTTGGCCGGTTCGCTCGATGCCGCCGACCCGGCGCCCGACGAATTCCAGCGCGCCCGCGAGGCCTTCTACCGCCATTACCACCTGGTCAACGGCGAGCGCGCGCAGGTCTACCCGGGCGTGATCGAAGGGCTGAAACTCATGCGCGATCAGGGCCTGAAGCTGGCCGTCGTCACCAACAAGCCCACGGAATTCACCTTGCCGCTCCTGCAGCGCACGGGGTTGGCGGGCTTTTTCGAGGCCGTGGTGTGCGGCGACACCTGCGAGCGCCGCAAGCCCGACCCCGACCAGATCCACCATGCGTGCGACCTGATGGGCGTGGGCGTGAACGAAGCCGTGACGATCGGCGATTCGATCAACGACGCGCAGGCGGGCCGTAGCGCGGGCACGCAGGTGCTGGTGGTGCCGTACGGCTACAACGAAGGACGTGACGTGCGCGAGTTGGATGTCGATGGTATAGTTGACACGCTTGTTGACGCCGCCCAGTGGGTCGCGCTCTGGAATCAGAACCAGAACGCCGCTAAAGTCCCAGCCTGAAGCGTGTCGCAACCCAAGCACGAATTCACTACCGCGTACTCATACCGAACCGCTAAATGAACGTCTCCATCCAGAACCAAATGCTCGGCGCCTCGTGGCGTTGGTGGCGTTTGTCTTCCGGGTGGCGATGATTCCCTTCCCGGCCCTAGACGCGACCTTGCCGCCTAGCGCCGACACTGTGTAAACAGAGCCCAACCCGGAACCAGTCAACTGGACCGGGTTTTTTGTTGCGTGCCCGGTCCGAAAGCAGACACCGCTTACGAGACCCGACATGACCGAAATCGAATTCAAGGCCCTTGCGGCACAAGGCTACAACCGCATTCCGCTGGTGGCCGAGACCTACGCCGACCTGGACACGCCGCTCGGCATCTACCTGAAGCTGGCGCACGCCGGCCCCCTGGCCGGCCGCATGACCTGCCTGATGGAATCCGTGGTGGGCGGCGAGCGCTTCGGGCGCTATTCGTTCATCGGCCTGCCGGCGCGCACCGTGATCCGCGCCAGCGGCACGCGCACCGAAGTGCTGCACGACGGCAAGGTCGCCGAAACCCACGATGGCGATCCGCTGGCGTTCATCGAGCAATACCAGAGCCGCTTCAAGGTTGCGCTGCGCCCCGGCATGCCGCGCTTTTGCGGCGGCCTGGCCGGTTACTTCGGCTACGACACCGTGCGTCACATCGAGCCCTGCCTGGGCCCCGCGGTCAAGCCGTTCCCGGCGGGCATGGAAGGCGGCACGCCCGACCTGATGCTGATGCACGTGGACGAACTGGTCATCGTCGACAACCTGGCCGGCCGCATCTACCTGATGGTCTATGCCGACCCAAGCCAGCCCGAGGCCTACAGCCGCGCGCAGCAGCGCCTGACCGACCTGCGCGCGCGCCTGCGGCGTCCCGTGGAAATTCCGTACAGCCACGCCAGCATGCAGACCGAGGAACGGCGCGACTTCAAGAAAGAGGACTACCTGGCGGCCGTCCTGCGCGCCAAGGAACATATCGCCGCCGGCGACCTGATGCAGGTCCAGATCGGCCAGGTCATCGCCAAGCCCTTCCGCGACTCCCCGCTTTCCCTCTACCGCGCCCTGCGGTCGCTCAACCCCTCCCCCTACATGTACTTCTGGAACTTCGGCGACTTCCAGGTCGTGGGCGCATCGCCCGAGATCCTGGTGCGCCAGGAGCGCACGGTGGAGAACGGCGAACCGAAGTCGCAGATCACGATTCGTCCGCTGGCGGGCACGCGCAAGCGCGGCGGCACCCCGGAAGAAGATGCGGCGCTGGCGGCCGAACTGCGCGCCGACCCGAAGGAGATCGCCGAACACGTCATGCTGATCGACCTGGCGCGCAACGACGTGGGCCGCGTCGCGCAGGTGGGTTCGGTGAAGGTCAGCGACACGATGGTGATCGAGCGTTACTCGCACGTGATGCACCTGGTGTCCAACGTGACCGGCACCCTGAACCCCGGCATGAGCAGCATGGACGTGCTGCGCGCCTCGTTCCCGGCCGGCACCCTGACCGGCGCGCCGAAGGTCGAGGCCATGAAGATCATCGACGAACTGGAACCCGTGCGCCGCGGCATCTACGGCGGCGCGGCCGGCTACCTGAGCTACGGCGGCGAGATGGACGTGGCGATTGCCATCCGCACCGGCGTCATCAAGGACGGCACGCTGTACGTGCAGGCGGCTGCGGGCATCGTGGCCGATTCGAACCCCGAAGCCGAATGGGCCGAGACGGAAGCCAAGGCGCGCGCGGTGCTGCGCGCCGCCGAGCAGGTGCAGCACGGCCTGGACGAACCCATCTGAGCCCCCCGGCCGAACCGAATCACCGCCCGGGCCACCGAACGGCCCCGAGGAGAAAAAAATGCTGTTGATGATCGACAACTACGATTCCTTTACCTACAACCTGGTGCAGTACTTTGGCGAACTGGGCGTGGACGTGCGCGTGGCGCGCAACGACCAGATCACGCTGGAGGAGGTCGCCGCGCTGAACCCCGACCAGATCTGCGTGTCGCCCGGCCCCTGCTCGCCGGCCGAAGCGGGTATCTCGGTGCCGCTGATCCAGGCCTATGCCGGCAAGAAGCCCATTCTGGGCGTGTGCCTGGGCCACCAGGCCATCGGCGCGGCCTTCGGCGGCAATATCGTGCGCGCGCAGCAGATCATGCACGGCAAGACGATTCAGCTTTCGCACACCGGCACTGACATCTTTGAAGGCCTGCCGACGCCGTACACTGTCATCCGCTACAACTCGCTGACCATTGACCCGGCCACGCTGCCGAACTGCCTGGCTGTCACCGCCACGGCGCCGGACGGCGACATCATGGGCGTGCGGCACAAGACGCTGCCGCTGTACGGGGTACAGTTCCACCCCGAATCCGTACTGAGCGAGCACGGCCACGCCCTGCTGCGCAATTTCCTGAACCTCGCCTAAGAAGGACGCACCGTGACGATTTCCCCCACCGAAGCGCTGACGCGCTGCATCGAACACCGCGAAATTTTCCACGACGAAATGCTGCATCTGATGCGCATGCTGATGCGCGGCGAGATGTCGCCGCAGATCGCCAGCGCGCTGCTGATGGGCCTGCGCGTCAAGAAGGAAACCATTGGCGAGATCACCGCGGCGGCGCAGGTCATGCGCGAATTTGCCACGCCCGTGGTCACGCCCAATCCGAACGACCTGCTGGACATGTGCGGCACGGGCGGCGACGGCAGCCACACGTTCAACATTTCCACGACCGCGATGTTCGTGGCGGCCGCGGCCGGCGTGCCGATTGCCAAGCACGGCAACCGCAGCGCCTCGTCGTCCAGCGGCAGCGCCGACGTGCTGGAAGCCCTGGGCGCCAACCTGGTGCTGACCCCGGAACAAGTGGCCGAATGCATCCAGCAGACCGGCATCGGTTTCATGTTTGCCCCCGCCCACCACGGTGCGATGAAGAACGTGGCCGCCGTCCGCAAGGAACTGGGCGTGCGCACGATCTTCAACATCCTGGGCCCGCTGACCAACCCGGCCGGCGCCGCCAACCAGCTGATGGGCGTGTTCCACCCCGACCTCGTGGGCATCCAGGTCCGCGTGCTGGAACGCCTGGGCTCGCGTCATGTGCTGGTCGTGCACGGCAAGGACGGCATGGACGAGGCCTCGCTGGGCGGGGCCACGATGGTCGGCGAACTGAAGGACGGCGTGGTCCGTGAATACGAGATCCACCCCGAGGACTACGGGCTATCCATGATGTCCAACCGGAGCATCAAGGTGTCCAATCGCGAGCAGTCGCGCGAGCTTGTCATAGAGGCGCTGGAAAATGTCGAGGGCGCGGCCCGCGACATCGTGGCCCTAAACGCCGGGCTCGCCATCTATGCCGGCAACAAAGCCGATTCCATTCCCGAAGCCTTAGCGCTAGCATTTGAACTAATTTCCACCGGCGCGGCGCGAGCCAAGCTGGAAGAATTCTGCGCATACACCCGGACATTCCAGAAATGAACGATATTCTTGCGAAGATCCTCGCCGTCAAGGCCGAGGAAGTCGCCGCCGCCCGCCAGATGCGCAGCGAAGCCGAAGTCCTGCGCGAAGCGCAGGCGCGCCAGGACGTGCGCGGTTTCGCCCAAGCCATCGAAGACAAGATTTCGCAGGGCAAGGCCGGCGTCATCGCTGAAATCAAGAAAGCCTCGCCCTCCAAGGGCGTCATCCGCGAGGGCTTTGCGCCCGCCGAGATCGCGGCCACCTATGCCGTGCACGGCGCGGCCTGCCTGTCCGTGCTGACGGACGTGCAGTTCTTCCAGGGTTCGCACGACCACCTGCGCCAGGCGCGGGCCGCGTGCGCGCTGCCGGTGCTGCGCAAGGACTTCGTAATCGACCCCTACCAGATCGTCGCCGCGCGCGCGATGGGCGCCGACTGCGTGCTGCTGATCGTGGCCGCCCTTACGCCCGCGCAGTTGCGCGATTACGAAACGCTGGCCATCGAGCTGGGCATGGACGTGCTGGTTGAAGTGCACGACGCGCAGGAACTGGACGTTGCGCTCACGCTAAAGACGCCGCTCCTGGGCATCAACAACCGCAACCTGCGCACGTTCGAGACCAGCCTGCAGACCACGCTGGACCTGTTGCCGCGCATCCCCGCGGGCAAGCGCGTCGTGACCGAAAGCGGCATCCTCAAGCCGGAAGACGTGAAGCTGATGCGCGACCACAAGGTCGATGCCTTTTTGGTGGGCGAAGCGTTCATGCGCGCCAAGGATCCGGGCGCCGAGCTGGCGCGGCTGATCGGGTAAAGACAGGGCGCTGGCAGCGGTTATTTCGGCCGCGACAGCCCCAATGCGGAAGCGCGCCGGTACACCGTGCTGCGGTGCACGCCCAGCGCGCGCGCCGCGCGGCTGACGCTGCCGCCGTGCGCCTCAAGGGCGCTGCGGATGGCGGCATCGGTCATGGCGTGCAGGTCGGCGGCCGCACCGGCCGGCGCGGGCGTTGACGTTGCGGCGCCCGGCGCGGGTATCTCCTGTTTCGCGACGCTCGCTGCACCGCGCAATTCCGCTGGCAGCATGTCGGAATCCACCCTGCCCGCCGGCCCGGCCAGCACATGCAGGGTGCGCAGCACCGACGCCAGCTGACGATAATTGCCCGGCCACGAATACGCCGCGAGGACGGCTTCGATGGCAGGCGGCAGCGCCGGACCGGCGCCCTGCGCCGCCCACAGGTCGCGCAGCAATTCCAGGCGGTCGGCCCGCGCGCGCAAGGGCTCCAGCGTGACGGTGTATTCGGCGATGCGAAAGTACAGGTCGGGGCGAACCGGGGCGTCCGGCCCTTCATGGGCAAGCGGCCGATGCGTCGCGCACACCAGCGTGAAATCCACCTGGACGGGCCGCGCCGCGCCCAAGGGCGAGACCTCGCGCGTCTGCAGCACACGCAACAGGCGCGATTGCAACAGGAGCGGCATGTCGCCGATCTCGTCCAGAAACAGCACGCCGCCGTGCGCCTGCCGCAACAGGCCCTTGCTGCCCTGGCGGCGCGCACCGGTGAAGGCGCCTTCCTCGTAGCCGAAGAGTTCCGATTCGATCAGGCTCTCGGGCAGCGCGGCGCAGTTCACCGCCACGAATGGGCCGGCCGCGCGTTGGCCACGCGCGTGGATTTGCCGCGCGAACACTTCCTTGCCCACTCCGGTTTCGCCCTGCAGCAGAATCGACACGCCCGCGTCCGCCAGGTGCACGGCGCGTGCCAGGGCCCCTAGCGTGGCGGCGTCAAAGCTGGGCGCGGGCGTCTTGGCGGCGGCGCCGGGCGCACGCAGCGCCGGGGTGGCGGGGGGTTGCGGCGGGCGCGTGCGCGGCATGCGCAGGCGCGCGTGATAGACCGCGCCGGTCCGCGTGTGCACGCGGCCCGCGGCATCCGGGCCACGTCCGATATCGCCGTCGAACACGTCCGCGTAGCGGTACACGCCCAGCGCGGTGGCCGCCAGCCCCAGCGCATGCAGCGCACGGCGGTTGGCGCCGACCAGCAGGTCGCCCTGGAATGCGAGCAGCGCTTCGCCAGGCTGACCCAGTCCCGCGAGGTCGGCATGCAGGCGCAGCACCGTGCATTGTTCATAGGCGCCTTCGAACAGCTGATGCTCGATGCGGTCCACCGCCCCGCGCACCAGCGCCAGCACATCCGGACGCACGTCGCGGGCCTGGCTGGACAGATCCAGCACGCCCACGGTGCGGCCTTCGCTGTCCGTGATGGGCACGGCCGCGCACGTCAGGATGCGATTGGGTTCGAAATAGTGTTCCGCGCCATGCACGGCAATGGGACGGCCTTCGACGAGCGCGGTGCCGATGGCGTTGGTGCCGGCGGCGGCCTCGTCCCAGGGCGCGCCCGGCATCAGGGCCACGCGCGAGGCGCGATGCGCAAAGCCCGTGTCGCCGTCCGAGTCCAGCACCAGGCCCTGCGCGTCCGACAGGATGACCAGGTTGCCGCTGCCGCCCGCCTGGTGGCGCAGATAGGCGATGGCGGGTTCGGACATGCGGCGCAGCGCTTCGTTTCGCTGCTGCGCTTCGCGCAGCTCGCCCTGCGTCATGAGTTCGGCGCGGCGCACGCCGCGCATGTCAAAGCCCAGGTCGGCGCAGCGGCGCCAGGAACGCAGGATCGGTTCGGCAACCATGCCGCCCGGCACCGCGCCCTGCTGGTTAAAAAGCAGCCGTGCCTGCGTCAGCGTCTGCCGACGGGAGTAAGAGGCCATGTATGTCTCCTGGGAGCGGCGTTCTGCGACGCCTGTGCTGCGACACCTGTTTCGCGACAACGTCGCAGATTGCGACATTGAAGGCGGAAAAACTACTTTCGCACGCGTGGGACGGGCTGTCCAGCCGGGATGCCCCGACTGGCATGCGTTTTGCTTGATGCAGGACAGGCAGCCCACTGCCGCCATCCCAACGATACGGAGACAAGCATGGACATCGCGACCCGCGTTACCCCGCAGACCTATGGCACCCGCCTGGACCTCAGGACGCAGTACGACAATTTCATCGACGGCAAATGGCAGTCGCCCGCGGATGGCGAATACTTCGACAACGTCACCCCGGTCACGGGCGAGACGCTGACCCGCCACGCGCGCTCGAAAGAGCGCGACATCGAACTGGCGCTGGACGCCGCGCACCGCGCCGCGCCCAAATGGGGTGCGACCCCGGCCGCCGAGCGCGCCCGCATGCTCATGAAGATCGCGGACGTGATGGAAGCCAATCTGGAACGCCTGGCCACGGCGGAAACCTGGGACAACGGCAAGCCCATCCGCGAGGCCCGCGCCGCCGACATTCCCCTGGCCATCGACCACT
Source organism: Achromobacter sp. SLBN-14 (assembly GCF_006715415.1). Classification (NCBI taxonomy): domain Bacteria; kingdom Pseudomonadati; phylum Pseudomonadota; class Betaproteobacteria; order Burkholderiales; family Alcaligenaceae; genus Achromobacter; species Achromobacter sp. SLBN-14. The sequence continues at coordinate 2,024,617 of NZ_VFNE01000001.1, forward strand.
TCCGCTACTTTGCCTCGTGCATCCGCAGCCAGGAAGGCGGGCTGTCCGAGATCGATCAAGACACGGTGGCGTACCACTTCAACGAACCGCTGGGCGTGGTCGGACAGATCATCCCGTGGAACTTCCCCATCCTGATGGCCGCCTGGAAGCTTGCACCCGCGCTGGCGGCGGGCAATTGCGTGGTGTTGAAGCCCGCCGAACAGACGCCGCTGGGCATCCTGCTGCTGATGGAACTGATCGGCGACATCCTGCCCCCGGGCGTCGTGAACGTGGTGACCGGCTTCGGCCTGGAAGCCGGCAAGCCGCTTGCCTCAAGCAAGCGCATCGCCAAGATCGCCTTCACCGGCGAAACCACCACCGGCCGACTCATCATGCAGTACGCGTCGCAGAACATCATTCCGGTCACGCTGGAACTGGGCGGCAAATCGCCCAACATCTTCTTTGCCGACGTGGCCGCGCAGGACGATGACTTCCTGGACAAGGCGATCGAGGGCTTCGTCATGTTCGCGCTGAACCAGGGCGAAGTGTGCACGTGCCCCAGCCGCGCGCTGATCCAGGAATCGCTCTACGACAAGTTCATGGAACGCGCGCTGAAACGCGTGGCCGAGATCAAGCAGGGCAACCCGCTGGACGCCGACACCATGATCGGCGCGCAGGCCTCCACCGAACAGCTTGAGAAGATCCTTTCATACCTGGACATCGGCAAGCAGGAAGGCGCGGACGTGCTGGCCGGGGGCTCGCGGGCGCAGATGCAAGGCGCGCTGGAAAGCGGCTACTACGTGCAGCCCACGGTGTTCAAGGGACACAACAAGATGCGCGTGTTCCAGGAAGAAATCTTCGGGCCGGTCGTGGCAGTCACCACATTCAAGGATGCGGACGACGCGCTGGCGCTGGCGAACGACACGCTCTATGGCCTGGGCGCCGGCGTATGGTCGCGCGACGCCAACACGTGCTACCGCATGGGCCGCGCGATCAAGGCGGGCCGGGTGTGGACCAACTGCTATCACGCCTATCCGGCGCACGCGGCATTTGGCGGCTACAAGCAATCGGGCATCGGACGCGAGAACCACAAGATGATGCTCAACCACTACCAGCAGACGAAGAACCTGCTGGTGAGCTATTCGCCCAAGAAGCTGGGGTTCTTCTGATCCGCCAAGCTTGATTCGCCAACCCGGGCCGCTTGCGGCGGCCTGTCCTGCGCGCCGGGCCTGCCCCGGCGCGCCTGCAAGGAATCCAGCCATGGCAGAGCACACGCCACGCGTGGTGGCGACCGACGAGGCGCGCCACCTGATCGACACCCTGCGGGCCAAGCACGGCCCGCTGATGTTCCACCAGTCCGGCGGCTGCTGCGACGGCAGCTCGCCCATGTGCTATCCGCAAGGCGAGTTCATGGTCGGCGGCTCGGACGTCCTGTTGGGCGACCTGGAAGGTTGCCCGTTCTGGATCGGCGAGGACCAGTTCGCGTACTGGGAGCACACCCAGCTGGTCATCGATGCCGTGCCGGGACGCGGCGGCGCCTTTTCGCTGGACAGCGCCGAGGGCAAGCGCTTTCTCTTGCGCTCACGGCTCTATTCCGATGAAGAGTGGGCGAACGTCGGACCGGTGACCAAGGGCTAGCGCAGGTTGCCACGGCCACGGCCGCTGCCGCTGGGCACGGTGTCGTCCTGCACCGCGGCCCGGTCGGCCTGTTTCCACTGAAAGGACACCCGCCGGATGCGGGCGGCGCGAAATTGCGTGAACGAGCGGCCGCCCGGCATGGGCGCGCCGCGATAGGCGCTGCTTGCGTTTTTCATTGCTGATGAAGCGTTGACGAGAAATCTTGCGGTGCGTGGGTGATAGCCGTGGCGGAACGGAGAGCCTGCCCTAGCGAGGCGGCCGCGGCGACCAGGCGCTGGCGGGCGCGGTGCGGCGGGTCCATTCCAGCGCGTCTTCCAGACGGTCGTTGCCCCAGAACATTTCGCCCTCCACGAAGAACGTGGGCGCGCCGAACAGTCCCAGGTTGCGCGCGCGGTCCACGCGCTTGCGCAGCGCCTCCTTGGCGCCTTCGGTCTTGGCGCGGGCGATGAGCGCGTCGGCATCCAGCGACAGGCCGGTGAGCAGCTCGTGCACCACGTCCTCGGCCTGGATATCCAGGTCGTGCTGGAAGTTCGCCCGGAACACCGCCACGCAGAAATCGCGGCCCCACGGCTCGTCCTCGCCCAAGAGCGCGATGCGCGCGGGCAGCACGCTCATGCGCGGGAACATGCGCGGGCGGTTGTAGACCACGCCGTACTTGTCGGCCAGCCGCGCAATGTCGCGCATCATGTACGCGCCCTTGCCGGGGAACAACCGGAACGGCGTGTCGTTCCAGCCCTGCGCCTGAAAGATCGGCCCCAAGAGGAAAGGCCGCAGATCGACCTGCACGCCCGCTCCCCGCGCCAGCGCATCGATGCGCTCGATTGCCAGATAGCTGTAGGGGCTGGCGAAATCGAACCACATTTCGATCCGGGGCGTATCGGGCAAGGACGCAGTCATCACAGGAACTCCAGTTGGCCTGCATGGCAAGGCGAAGCGGCGGCACACTGCACCTGCCGCCCCCCCAGGGAAAGTAGCGCGACCTGCGCATCCGGCAGGCCGCTGATGACGACGTCGCGATCGCTATCCACGGTCAGGGTCTGGCCCGCTTGAAGCACGCTGTCGTCGAAGCGGCGGTATTCGGATATCCACAAGGCGCCGGCGTGACACACGATGCGAACGCCCGAGGCGCGCTTGAGCAGCATAGTCGAGCCGCCGGCCAAACGGAATGACATTCCCGCAGTGCAACATAACTGGATCATGGCGTACCTCCTGGCCGCGGCAGCGGCTATCGCGGCGGGCGGCCGGGATTTTGTCCCGGTCACCCAACGTCTGAGTCATATTGGACGCCCCGGCGTACTATTGCTCAAGCGACATTTCCGCCCGATACGCATGAGTTTTACGAATGCCATACCCCTTAGCGAAACTGCCTCCGCTTGATCTCGTCCGCGGCTTCGTCGCCGTGGGCCGGCGCATGAGCATCACGCTCGCCGCCCAAGACCTGCACGTCACGCAATCGGCCGTCAGCCGCCAGATTCGCGCGCTGGAAGCGCACCTGGGCGTGCCGCTGCTGGTGCGGGGGTTTCGCAGCGTCACCTTCACCGCCGAGGGCGCGCAGCTCTTTCGCATGGCGGACGTCTGGCTGAGCCAGCTGGGCGATCTGACCGAGCAACTGCGCGCGCCCGAGCGGCGCACGCCCGTCACGGTCACCACCACCATCGGCGTGGCCTCGTTGTGGCTGCTCCCCCGGCTGGGCGACTTTCAGGCGGCGCATCCGGACATCGATGTGCGCGTGGCCGCCGACAACCGGCTGATCGATATCGACCGCGAAGCCGTCGACATCGCCATCCGCTACAGCGAGCGCAACACGGTGCCTGACGGCGCCCTGTGGCTCTTTGGGGAATCGGTGGTGCCCGTGGCGCATCCTTCGCTCAAGGCGCGCGAACTGGACGCCCGCGAACTGGCGCGCCACGTCCTGCTGGAGTTCGACGATCCCACGCGTCCGTGGCTGCAATGGCCGGAATGGCTGAGCGCGCGCGGGCTGGGGCGCGTGCGCGCCAAGGGCATGCTGCGCTTCAATCAGTACGATCAGATCGTGCACGCGGCGCTGGCGGGACACGGCATCGCGCTGGGACGGCTGGCGTTGATCGCGCCCATGCTGGCGGACAGGCGGCTGGAGGTTGTAGGCAGCCCGAAGGCCTGCGCCACCGAACACGCCTACTGGCTGGTGCGCAATGCGCGCCGCAGCACGCCCGACGCGGACGTCGTCACGCAATGGCTGGTGGAACAGGCAGCCGCGACCGCGCGCGATCTGCCCGATTGAAATCACGCGCCGCCACGGCCGCGCGTTGCAGCAAACCAAGCGGCGCGGCCGCGCATGCGAGGCGGCCGCGCGACTCGCCGGTCAGTCCACCACGACCTGCGGTTCGCCGGCGGTCATCTCGCCGATCACGGCAGCCTGATCGAAGCCCTGCTCATGAAAGATCTTGAGCACCGCATCGGCCGCGTCCGGTGCGCACGCCACCAGCAGGCCACCCGAGGTCTGCGGATCGGTCAGCAACGCCCGCTGCGTGTCCGACACCCCGGCGCCCAGACGCACCGATTCGCCATACGACGCCCAGTTCCGGCCCGAGGCCCCCGTGATCACGCCATCGGCGGCAAATTCCTGCACGCCCGGCAGCCACGGCAGCGCCGCCAGCCGCACGCGGGCGGTGAGCTTGGCGCCGCGCGCCATCTCCAGCGCATGGCCCAACAACCCAAACCCCGTCACGTCGGTGATCGCATGCACACCGTCCAGCGCGGCGAGCGCGGGGCCGGGGCGATTGAGCCGCGTCGTCGTGTCGATCATCACGCGATAGCCGTCCACGTCGAGCCGGTTTTTCTTCAACGCCGCCGACAGGATGCCCACGCCCAGGCCCTTGCCCAGGATCAGCACATCGCCCGCGCGCGCGTCGGCGTTGCGCTTGATCTTGTCCGGGTGCACCAATCCCATCGCGGCCAGGCCATAGATGGGTTCGACCGAATCAATGCTGTGCCCCCCGGCCACCGGAATGCCCGCATCCGCGCACACCGATTCGCCGCCCTTCAGGATTTCAGCGATGACGCTGTGCGGCAGCACGTTGATCGGCATGCCCACGATCGCCAGCGCCATGATCGGCGTGCCGCCCATCGCGTACACATCCGACAGCGCGTTGGTGGCGGCGATACGGCCAAAGTCGAAGGGATCGTCCACGATCGGCATGAAGAAGTCCGTCGTGGCGATAAGCGCCTGCGCATCGTTCAGCCGATACACCGCCGCATCGTCGGCGGTTTCGGTGCCCACCAGCAGGTTCGGATAACTGGCCGCGGGACCGAACCGCGCCAGCAGCGCCGACAGCACGCCCGGCGCGATCTTGCAGCCACAGCCGCCGCCATGCGACAACGAGGTCAGGCGCGGCACGTTCGAGGACGCAACATCCTGGGTCATCTCTATCTCCGTGGAAACAATCGAAAAAGGATAGCACCGCCCCCGCGATTGGCCCTATGATCGATCGCATGCAGCAACGGACGGCCGCCCGGCCACGGGCGCACCGATAGCCAATCTTCACCGTGCGTGGGGGCTTCATGGATCGCCGACACTTTCTCCGTTTCTCGGGCGCCGCGTGCGCCGCCACTGCCACCACCGCCGTGCTGCCGCACGCCGCGCGCGCCCAGCAAACCCCAGTCGCCACCGCGTGGCGCACCTACGAACTGACCACCGCCGTCAGCATCACCGACCCCGCCGCCCACACCCGAATCTGGCTGCCCGTGCCCTATGCCACCGACACGTCCTACCAGCGCGGCGTGCAGAACACCTGGCAGGCCAGCGGCGGCGGCGTCGCCACGCTGACCCGCGCGCCCGGCTACGACGTCCAGATGCTCGCCGTCCAATGGCCCGACGCACAGTCGCCCCGCACCATCACGCTGACCAGCCGCTTCCAGACCCGCAACCGCCGCGTCGATCTGACCCAGCCCCCTCCCGCCGACGCCGCGCGCGAGAACGCAGCCGCGCTGCGCGAATACCTGCAACCGACCGCCCTCTTGCCCACCGACGGCATCGTCAAGACCACCGCCGACCGCATCACCCAAGGCCACCAGGGCGACCTGGCGCGCGCCCGCGCCATCTACGACTGGGTGGTCGAAAACACCTGCCGCACTGCGTCCACGCGCGGCTGCGGCACCGGCGACGTGCGCTACATGCTCACCGCCAACGACCTGAACGGCAAATGCGCCGATATCAACGCGCTGTTCGTCGCACTGGCCCGCGCCGCCGGCATCCCCGCGCGCGACGCCTATGGCCTGCGCGTGGACAACTCGCAACTCGGCTACAAGAGCCTCGGCAAGGCCGGCGACGTCACCCGCGCTCAACACTGCCGCGCCGAGTTCTACGCCGCCGGCTACGGCTGGATTCCCGTCGACCCAGCCGACGTGCGCAAGGTCATGCTGGAGGAACCGCCGGGCGAACTTCCGCTTACCGACGCCAAGGTCCGCGCCGCGCGCGTCATGCTGTTCGGCGCATGGGAAATGAACTGGGTCGCCTACAACCACGGCCACGACGTCGTCCTGCCCGGCACCGCGCACGGCCCCATCCCCTTCCTCATGTATCCCAACGGCGAAACCGCCGCCGGCCGCCTGGACAGCCTCGATCCCGACAGCTTCAGCTACCGCATCACCGCCAGACCCATCGCCATCTGACCGCCACTTCCTTGCGGGAGTCCGCCTTGATCAGCCGCCGCCGTCTCCTGCAAACCAGCCTGTCGCTAGCGGCCCTGCCCGCCTGGGCCCGCGCCGCCAGCGACTCCGCGTTTAAAACCGCCACCGGTCCCGATTGGGCCCCGTGGACCGCTCCCACGCCGCAGCTCGTCCTGCCGGACCTGTCCGGCCGCGAACAGAAGCTCTCTTCCTGGCGCGGCAACGTGGTCATCGTCAGCTTCTGGGCCACCTGGTGCGACCCCTGCCGCGACGAGATTCCCATCATGTCCACCATGGCCAAACGCCACCGCGAAGAAGGCCTGCGCCTCATCGCCGTCAACGTCGGCGAATCCCCCGCCAAGATCACCGCCTTCCTGAAAAAATGGCCCGTCGCCGGCGCGGTCCTGCACGACCGCAACAGCACCGCCTCCAAAAAATGGGACGCCGCCGGCCTGCCCGCCAACTACCTGGTCGACCGCGGCGGCACGATCCGCTACTGGCACCTGGGCGAACTGGACTGGGCGTCGCACAGCGTAAGTGGCGTGGTGACGCGCATGCTGCGCAGTTGAAGGAGGGTGCAGCGACCTCCCGATCACTCACCGACCCAGCACGTGGTGGCGCGGGGTCCGTGTTGCGGGCCGTTTAGATGGCGCCCGGCGGAATCCGAAGGGAGCCGAAGGCGGACGAGGATGAGCACGGGAGCGTCCGGAGCGAAGGCTCCGGACCGCCATCGGAGGCCCGCAACGCGGACCCCGCGACGCCGCGGGCGGCAGAAGAACCACCACAGCGCGGGCAAGATAAGAAACGTTGGAACCCGCATGCGCAGAAGAACACCAACGCCGCACAAAAAAACTGGCGGAAGGCAGCAGGAGTCGAACCTACCTGGGAACGTCTGACGCCCCCAACCGGGTTTGAAGCCCGGCCGTGCCGCCGGGCACGAATGCCTTCCGTCGCGGACCGCCTATGATACCGGCTCGGCGCGCTGCTGCATGGCTGCATAGGCGCTTTCGCCCCGCAGCACATGCGTATCCCGCACGCGCCGCGTATAGCCCACCCGATTGAAGAACTCCAGGATCTGGATCGCCCGCTTGCGCCCCAGCCCTGTCGCGTCCCGGAACACCGCCGCATTCAGTCCTTGCGGCTGCCCCGCCAGGTCCGCCGCCAGCGCCGCCAGCTTGCCCACCTGATCGCGGTGATAGAAAAGATCCTTCACCACCTGCGCCACTTCCCCCCGCCGCAACAGCTTGCGCAGCAACTGGCGCACCGCGTCCTCGGATACGTTCTGCATCCGGGCCAGATCGCGCACCCACGGCGGATCGAATGCGCCTTCATCCAGCAGCGGCAGCAGCCGCGCCGCCAGCGCCGATTCGGCCTGTCCCAGCGTCGCCGTATGCGATGGCAGATGCAGCCACGGACCATTGCGCGCGATGCGGCCGTCGCCTTGCAGTTCTTCCAGCAGCGACGTCCAGAGCGTGTCCGGCATCGCCGGCATTGCCATGCGCCGCAGCCGCGCGCTGTCCGGACCCGGTTCGTCCGGCGCGCCCTGGTGAAACGCCGCCAGCGCCGCTTCGGCCCGCTCGCGCAGCGCCGCCCAATGCGGCGCCAGGATCAGCGTGCGGGATCCCTGCGCATTGCGAGGCTCGATCCACCGCGCGCCCGCCGGCGTCGTGATCTCGCTGACCGGCCGGCCCGTCAGCCGCTGCAGCGCGGCCTCATCCAGGCCCTGCGGCGCGTGCGCCAGCACCGGCTGCAAACCGCCGCCATCCAGCATCTCGGACAACGCCTGCAACCCCGCCAGCCGCGACGCCGCGCGGCGCTTCCGGTCCGGCGCATTCGGATCCAGCACCCGGCCGCCGCCCACCGTGCGCGTCGCCTGCGCATTGCGCACGATGAAGCGGTCACCCGGCATCGCGCAGACCGGCTCGTCAAACACCAGTTGCACCCACCCCGACTGCCCCGGCTGCAGCGACTCCGCACTGATCGGCACCACATGCGCCACGTGGCGCGCCGCGCCCATATGCACGTGCAGCGGCGCCCAGGCCCGCACCGGCGCATCCGCCGACGGCAGTAGCGTCAGCGCCACATCCACGTGCTTCGAGGGCAGAAAGCCGCGCGCGTCCGCAATCCAGTCGCCGCGTGAGATGGCGCTCTTGTCGATGCCCGCCAGGTTCAAGGCGCAACGCTGCCCCGCCGAGCCCGTCTCGCTGGGCCGATTCTGCGCATGGATGCCACGCACCCGCACCCGCGTGCCGGCCGGCATCAGCCGCAGATCGACAGTGTCGTCGTCCGCCCGGACCTGGCCGGCATGCGCCGTGCCGGTCACCACCGTGCCGTGGCCGGACAAGGTGAACACGCGATCCACCGCCAGCCGGAAGAGACCGGTGGCTTCGCGCCGCGCCACCGCCTCGGCCTGCGCGTGCAGATAATCTTTCAGCGCCGCTACCCCCGGGTCACCGGACGTCGCCGCAGAATCCGATTGAGCCGAATGCACCGCTTGCGCCGGCCGAGCCGCCTGCGTCGTCTGGCCCGCCTGGACCGCGCTCGTGCCAAACACCGGCGCGCCTTGCAGGAACGTGCCTTGCACCAGCGCCTCGATCTCGCCGCGCACGCGGTCCAGTTGTGCGGCGTCCGCGCGATCCGTCTTGGTCAGCGCCACCGCGCCGCGTCCCACGCCCAGCATCGACAGAATCGCCAGATGCTCGCGCGTCTGCGGCATGACGCCGTCGTCCGCCGCGACCACCAGCAGCCCGAAATCGATGCCGCTGGCGCCGGCCGCCATCGTGTGCACAAGCTTTTCGTGGCCGGGCACGTCGATGAAACCCAGCACCTCGCCATTGGCGAGCGGCGTGTAGGCGTAGCCCAGTTCAATGGAAATGCCGCGCGCCTTCTCTTCCTTCAGCCGGTCCGTGTCCACGCCCGTCAGCGCCCGCACAAGCGTCGTCTTGCCGTGGTCGATATGCCCCGCGGTGCCGACGATCATGCCAGCGGCTCCGCCAGTTGCGCCGTGAAGGCCGCTTCGTCGCGGTCTTCCAGGCAGCGCAGGTCCAGCCACAACGCGTCATCCGCGATGCGGCCGATGACGGGCACCGGCAGCCGCCGCAGCTGCGTCTCAAGCCGGTCCAGATGCCGCCCGGGACGGCCGCTGCCCGCGTAGCGCACCGCCAGTCCGTAACTGGGAAGCTGGTCGATCGGCAGCGCACCGCTGCCGATCTGGCTGAACATCGGCACTGCCTCCACCGCATAGCTAGGCCCCGCCGCATGCGCCAGCACGCCGCGCAGCCGTTCGGCCTGCGGCTGGATATCGCGCATGGGGCGGGTCAGCAGGCGCAGCGTCGTCAGCCGCTGCGCCAGGAACTCGGGCGCGCGGTACAGCTGCAACACCGGTTCCAGCGCGGCCAGCGTCAGCTTACCCACGCGCAGCGCGCGCTTGAGGGGATTCTTCTTGATCTTGCGGATGAGGTCGGCGCGGCCTACCAAGAGGCCCGCCTGCGGGCCGCCCAGCAGCTTGTCGCCGCTGAACGTAACCAGATCGGCGCCCGCCGCGATGGTCTCGCGCACGGTGTCTTCCTTGGGCAATCCGAACTGCGTCAGGTCCACCAGCGTGCCGCTGCCCAGGTCCACGGTGGCGGGCAGCCCGCGCGCGTGCGCCAGCGCGGCCACGTCGGCCACATCCACGCTTTTCGTGAAGCCGGTCACCGCGTAGTTGCTGCAATGCACCTTCATCAGCATCGCGGTCCGCGGGCCGATGGCGTTCTCGTAGTCAGCCGCGTGCGTGCGGTTGGTGGTGCCCACTTCGACCAGCTTGGCGCCCGCGCGCTTCATGATGTCCGGGATGCGGAACGCGCCGCCGATCTCGACCAGCTCGCCGCGCGACACCACCACTTCGCGGCGGTCCGCCAGCGCGTTCAGCATCAGCAGCACCGCGGCCGCATTGTTGTTGACCACCGTGGCCGCCTCGGCCCCGGTCAGCTCGCACAGCAGGTCGTCGATGAGGTCGTCGCGATCGCCGCGCCCGCCCGTGTCCAGGTCGAACTCCAGGTTGGCCGGCGAAGTCAGCGCGCGCAGCACCGAGGCCACCGCTTCGTCAGGCAGCAGCGCGCGGCCCAGGTTGGTGTGCAGCACGGTGCCGGTCAGGTTGTAGACCGCGCGCAGGCGCGGCCGCGCGGCCTCGTCCAGCGCCGCCGACGTGCGGGCCGCCACGGCGGCCGCGTCAAGCTCGTGGCGCGGCACGCCGCCGTCCAGCGCGCGTTTGCGCAACGCCTCCAGGTCGCGGCGCAAGGCGGCCACCACCTGCGTGCGGCCGTGGGTGGCCAGCGCCGGCCGCAGCGCCTCGGCGTTCAACAGGCGGTCCAGCGAAGGAATGTCGGATGCCGCGGCCAGGCCGGCCCCGGACAGTTGATCGGCCATGCGAGACTCCGTCATCGAGAGGCGCTAGTCCTGCGCGCCATGCCACAGCAGCGGATTGCCGCTGGACCGCGAATACCCTGCCTCGCCCACCAGCACATCCAGCATCAGGCTGGCAAGGTCGTCGGCCACCGGCTCCACGTACAGGTCCTTGTCCTGATAGAAGATCTTGCGATACGTGTGGCAGTTGTCGCAGGTTTCGGCCTTGATGGCGGGCGTGCGGCCCTCGATGGCCTGGTAGGCGACCTTCTCGACGTCCTCGCAATGCGAGCACTTCACGCGCACCATGTGCCATTGCGTGGCGCACAGGCTGCAGCACAGGTAGCGGTAGCCCTCGTACTGGCCGCCCACGCGGACGATGCTGGCCACGGGCAGGCTGGCGCAGACCGGACAGACCCCAAACGGGCTGGCGACAGGCAACTGCCTGGGATCGAAGCGGTTGGCGAGGTCCGTCCAGTAGACCTGCAACGCGGCCATGACGAAGGGCGCGGCGGCGCTGTCCACGCCCTCGTCCTGTTCGGACAGCACGGCCTGGGCCAGGTCTTCGAGCGATTCGGGGTCGTCGTCCAGCGCGCGGCGCAGCGCGGCGCAGACATCGATGGCCTCGGCAGGCACGCCGGGCGCGCGCGACACGTCGTCCAGCAATTGGCTCAGGATGCGGCGCCACAGCGGGTCGCGGGGCCAGCCCACAGCCTGCAGCGGCGGCATGCCGTGCGTCTGCGCCAGCGAAATGCGGTCTTCGGTGGCGGGCGGCGCGGCGCAGTCCTGCAGCGCGCGGTGCTGGGCGTCGACCAGATGCGCCATCAGCAGCAGGTAGTCGCCCACCGGATTGCCCTCTGCCAACTGGCGCAGTCGCGCGGCCCGCGCGGCAAAGACGGTTTGCCGCTCCGGCAGGGTGATGCGGGGAATGGCGTTATGGTCTAGCGCTTCGATCTCGCCGCGCGGAAGGATTCGCTGCAATTCTCGTCTCCAGAAAAACAAACACGGCTGCCAGCCTGCGAAGAGGATAACAGCCGTGCGATCACGACATGCCGGGCCAAAAAACTATTTCTTCACCTGCTCCCGGAACCAGGCGCGATGGTGTTTCCACGCCCAGCCGGCGGTGACATAGCCGCGCAGCATTGCCGTGAGCGACCCCTTTACCCAGATCGCCGCGTAAATATGCACAATGATCGCGCAAATCAGCACCAGCGCACAAACCGCGTGCAGCACCGAAGCGGCGCGGACCACCCAGATCGGGAAGTAGAACGCGAAATATTCGCGCCAGATCACGATGCCGCTGACCATCAGCCCCAGCATGCACAGGATCAGCACGAAGAACAGCAGCTTCTGGCCGGCGTTGTACTTGCCGACCTCGGGCAGCTTTTCCTCGCGGTTCTCGACCACGTCGTTGAGCTGCCTGAGCCACTGGCGGTCCGCGCGGGTCAGCAGGTTGTGGCGCCACATGTGTCCGGCGAACACGGCAAAGCACACGAACATCACCACCCCGATGAACGGATGCAGGATGCGTGTCCAGGGCCCGCCCCCAAACAGATTGGTCAGCCAGTACATCGACGGATGAAAGAGCGCCAGGCCGGACAGCGCGAGCAAGATGAACGTGAGCGCGATGATCCAGTGGTTGGTGCGCTCGCCCGGCGTGTAGCGCTTGATGCGGCGATAGTGGTGTTCTTCACTCATGGCGCACCTCCTCTTCGGCTCGGCGTTCGTCTTCCTCGGTCACTTCGTTGCGGCCGACACGCGCATAGTGGAAGAAGCCCGCCAGCGCGGTCAGCGCCATCGTGGCCAGGCCAAGCGGCTTGGCCAGCCCCTTCCAGAGCGACACCATCGGACTGATCTGCGGATCGGCGGGCAAACCGTGGTACAGCCCCGGCTGGTCGGCGTGATGCAGCACGTACATGACGTGCGTGCCGCCCACGCCCGGCGGATCGTAGACGCCGGCCTGCGCGAAGCCCCGCGATTTCAGGTCCTCGACGCGTTCGGCCGCATGCTGGTGCATGTCGTCCTTGGTGCCGAAGACGATGGCGCCGGTGGGACAGGCCTTGACGCATGCGGGCTCCATGCCGACGGCCACGCGATCGGAACACAGCGTGCACTTGTACGCCTTGTGATCCTTCTTGGAGATGCGCGGAACGTTGAACGGACAGCCGGTGATGCAGTAGCCGCAGCCGATGCAGTTTTCCTCGTGGAAATCCACGATGCCGTTGTTGTACTGGATGATGGCGCCCGGCGAGGGACAGGCTTTCAGGCAGCCCGGATCCTCGCAGTGCATGCAGCCGTCCTTGCGAATCAGCCATTCCAGGTCGCCGGCAGGGTTCTCGAATTCCGAGAAGCGCATGACGGTCCAGGAATGCTCGGTGAGGTCGGCCGGATTGTCGTAGACGCCCACGTTGACGCCGATTTCGTCGCGCAGGTCGTTCCACTCCATGCAGGCGCTCTGGCAGGCCTTGCAGCCGATGCACTTGGAGACGTCGATCAGCTTGGCGACCGAGCCCGTGACGGGTTCACGGATGCCCGGCGGCGGCGTGGTGGTGGCGGAGCGCCGCTTGATGTCCAGGGATTGCATTGACATGTCGGTTCTCCTATACCTTTTCGACCTTCACCAGGAACGACTTGAACTCCGGTGTCTGGGAGTTGCCGTCGCCCACGAATGGCGTCAGGGTGTTGGTGAGGAAGCCCGGCCTGGCGATGCCCACGAAACCCCAGTGGATCGGAATCCCGACCTGGTGCACCGTCTTGCCCTCGATGACGAGCGGACGGATGCGCTTGGTGACGAGCGCCACCGCCTTGATGTAGCCGCGGTTGGACGACACCTTCACGCGAGAGCCGTTGGGGATGCCCAGCTCCTTGGCCAGCGCCTCGCCGATCTCCACGAACTGCTCGGGCTGCAGAATCGCGTTGATGCGGACGTTCTTGGTCCAGTAGTGGAAGTGTTCCGTCAGCCGGTACGTGGTGGCCACATACGGGAAGTTCTCCACCGTGCCCATCGCCGCCAGGTCATCCTTGAAGATGCGCGCGGCCGGGTTGCTGGTGACGCCCTTGGCCTTCGGATGCAGCGGGTTGTAGCCCAGCGGGTTTTCGAAGGGTTCATAGTGTTCCGGGAACGGCCCTTCGGCCAGGCCCGCCCGCGCAAAGAAGCGCGCCACGCCTTCCGGGTTCATGATGAACGGCCCCATGCCGCCTGCGGGGTTCTCGTCGCCCTTGAAGTCGGGGATGTCGGCGCCCACCCAGGCGCGGCCATTCCAGGACACGACGCTGCGCCGCGGATCGAACGGCTTGCCTTCGAGGTCGCACGAAGCGCGGTTGTACAGGATGCGGCGGTTGGCCGGCCACGCCCAGGCCCAGTTCAGGGTCTGGCCGATGCCGGTGGGGTCGCTGTTGTCGCGGCGGGCCATGAGGTTGCCGCTGGGGCTCCAGGCGCCCGCGAAGATCCAGCAGCCGCTGGCGGTGGAGCCGTCGTCGCGCAGCTCGGCAAAGCCTGCAAGCTGCTCGCCGCCGCGACGCATGATCTTCGCCGGATCCTTGGGATCCGCAAGGTCGACCAGCGCGCGGCCCGTGTATTCCTTGGCCAGTTCCTCGGCCGTCGGGTTCTGCGGATTGGAATACGGCCACGACAGGTTGACGATGGGATCGGGATACTTGCCGCCCTCGTCCTGGTACAGCTTGCGCAGGCGCGTGAAGATGAGCGCCATGATCTCGATGTCGCTCTTGGCCTCGCCCGGGGGTTCGGCGCCCTTCCAGTGCCATTGCAGCCAGCGGCCGGAGTTGACCAGCGCGCCGTCCTCTTCGGCGAAACAGGTGGTGGGCAGGCGGAAGACCTCGGTCTGGATCTTGGACGGATCCACGTCATTGGCCTCGCCGGCGTTGCGCCAGAACTCGGACGTTTCCGTGACCAGGGGGTCCATGATGACCAGGAACTTGAGCTTGGCAAAGCCGTCGTTCAGCTTGGCCTTGTTGGGCGCCGCGGCCAGCGGGTTGAAGCCCTGGGCGATGTAGCCGTTCATCTTGCCCTGGACCATCAGCTCGTAGACTTGCAGCATGTCGTACAGCTTGTCCAGCTTGGGCAGGTAGTCGAACGCCCAGTTGTTCTCGGCGGTGGCCGCGCCGCCCCACCAGGCCTTCATGAGGCTGACGTGGAACTTGGGATAGTTCTGCCAGTAGCTCAGCTGGTTGGGACGCAGCGGCTTGAGCGTGCGCGTGTCGATGTACCTTGCGTAGTCCTGCTCCGGCTCGTTGGGCAGCGTCATGTAGCCCGGCAGCAGGTTCGACATCAGGCCCAGGTCGGTCAGGCCCTGGATGTTCGAGTGCCCGCGCAGCGCGTTCATGCCGCCGCCGGCGATGCCGATGTTGCCCAGCAGCAGCTGCACCATCGCACCGGTGCGGATGATCTGCGAGCCGATGGAGTGCTGCGTCCAGCCCAGCGCGTACAGGATCGTGGCGGCCCGGTTGGTGGTGGCCGTGGACGCGAGCATGTCGCACACCGTCAGGAACTTGTCCTTGGGCGTGCCGCAGACCCGCTCGACCATTTCGGGCGTGTAGCGCGAATAGTGCTTCTTGAGCAGCTGGTACACCGAACGCGGATGCTGCAGCGTGGGATCGGTCTTGACGTAACCGTCGTCGCCGCGCTCGTAGTCCCAGCTTTGCTTGTCGTAGGTGCGCTTTTCGGCGTTGTAGCCCGAGTACAGGCCCGCGTCGAACGCGAAGTCCTCGCGCACGATGAACGAAAAGTCGGTGTAGTTGCGCACGTACTCGTGCTGGATCTTGTCGTTATCCAACAGGTACTTGATGACGCCACCCAGGAAGATGATGTCAGTGCCGGTACGTATGGGCGCGTAGAAGTCCGCCACGGATGCCGAACGCGTAAAGCGCGGATCCACGACGATCAACTTGGCCTTGTTGTGGGCCTTGGCTTCAGTGACCCATTTGAACCCGCAAGGGTGGGCCTCGGCGGCATTGCCGCCCATGATCAAAACTATGTCCGCGTTCTTGATGTCGACCCAATGGTTCGTCATCGCTCCACGGCCAAACGTCGGGGCAAGACCTGCCACCGTCGGGCCATGTCAGACACGGGCTTGATTGTCGAACGCCAGCATCCCCATGCTGCGCACAGTCTTGTGCGTGATGTAACCGACCTCGTTGCTGCTTGCCGAGGCGGCCAGCATGCCGGTGGTCAGCCACCGGTTCACCGTCTTGCCGTCCGCGGTCTTCTCGACGAAGTTCGCGTCGCGGTCGGCCTTCATGAGCTTGGTGATGCGGGTCAGGACTTCGTCCCACGACATCCGGACCCATTTGTCCGAGCCGGGCGCCCGGTATTCCGGGTACTTCAGGCGGTTCGGGCTATGGATGAAGTCGATCAGGGCCGCGCCCTTCGGACAGAGGGTGCCGCGATTGACGGGATGGTCGGGGTCGCCTTCGATGTGCATGATGCTGGCGCGGGCGTTCTTCGAGCCATCGCCCAGGCCGTACATCAGCAAACCGCAGGCGACCGAACAGTAGGGACAGGTGTTGCGCGTTTCGGTCATGCGCGCAAGCTTGAACTGGCGCACCTCGGCCATGGCCGTGCCGGGGGCAGCCCCCAGCATGGCCAGGCTGGAGCCCGCCAGCGTCGCACCGGTCACCTTGAAGAACTGGCGGCGATTCATGTTGACCATGAAGCACTCCTCTCCTGGTGAATGAAGGAAGCGAAAACGACTAGGACAAAAAGCCCTACAACTTCCAAGGGAATGTGAGGAAGTATAGGCCTTGAATATGGGGTACGCCATGCCTGCCGGCGCGTCAGACCGGCGCTCTGGTCTGAATTTGACGGCAAAAGGCGTTTACTTCGCGGATTTTGTCGCAGTGCAGCACTGCTACGATGCCCGGCATTGCATGACTTGGAGCGCCGATGCGCCGCCTTGCCCCCTTGGCCCGAACCCTTGCCCTGTCGCTGGCCATCGCGCCCTGCGTGCTGGCGCCGCAGGCGTCCGTCCACGCGGCGCCCGCATCCCAGTCGCCCGCCGCCGCCGCCACCGAGGCGGCGCAGCAGGCGGCGATGGAAGGCTATCTGTATCTCTATCCGCTGGTCGTCATGGACCTGACGCGCCGCCAGTTCACCCATCCGGCGCAAGGGTCGCAAGGCGCGCCGTCCAACACCTTCGCGCACGTGCGCACGCTGCCCCGCGCGGGCGAGGCCACGCCGTGGTCGAACTTCGATGTGCTGCGCAGCACGGCTTGGCTGGACCTGACCGACGGCCCCGTCGTGCTGTCCGCGCCCGACATGTCGGGCCGCCGGTACACGCTGACGCTGCTGGACATGTGGACCGACGTCTTCGCGACGCTGGGCACGCGCACCACCGGCACGGCGAAGGGCAACACCGCCATCGTGCCGCCCGGCTGGACCGGCACGCTGCCCTCTGGCATGGCCCGCATCGATGCGCCCACCGCCCACGTCTGGGCAAAGGTCCTGATCGACACGCGCGGCGGCGCCGACCAGGCGACGGTCAACGCATTGCAGGATGGATTCGCCGTGACGCCGCTGGCGCAATGGAACCTGCCCGCGCAGGCGCCGCGCCCGAAGCCGGACCCGTCCCTCGATCTGAAGATTCCGGCAAGCGAACAGGTGGACGCCATGCCGACCGACGCGTTCTTCACCTATGCGGCCGAGTTGCTGCGCAAGCATCCGCCACACGCGACGGACCAGCCGGTCCTCGTTCTGCTGCGGCGCGTGGGCCTGGCGCCGGGCCGTCCGTTCGACTTCGACAAGCTCGACCATTCCGCCAAGCAGGGCATGCGCCGCGGCGTGCGCGCGGCGCGCGACCGCATGGCGGCGGCGGCAGGCCACTCGCTGCGCGCCACGAACGGCTGGCTGCAGGAAACCGCCAGCATCGGCGTGTACGGCAATGACTGGCTGCGCCGCGCGCTGGCCGCGCAGGCGCAGCCGGGCAGCGGGTTGCCCGAGGACCTGACCGTGCAAGTGCTGGCCACCGACAGCGAAGGCGCGCTGCTGGACGGCGCCCACGCGTATGCGCTGCACATCGGCAGCGACCAGTTGCCCGACACGGGCGCGTTCTGGTCGCTGGCCGCCTACGACGGCCAGGGCATGCCCGTGCCCAACCCGGTCAACCGCCACGCGCTCGGCAGCCGCGATCCGCTGCGCTACAACGCGGACGGCTCGCTGGACCTGATTTTCAGCAACACCGCGCCGGCGCCCGAGGACCAGTCCAACTGGCTGCCGATCCCGGCAGCCGGCCCGGTCGGCATGCTGCTGCGCGTCTACAGCCCGGGTCCGGCAGTGCGCGATGGGCTGTGGACGCCCCCCGCCGTGAGCCGGATCGCAACGGAAGGTGAGGAAGGTGCGGCCGGCGAACCGGGGGCCGGCCATCCGGCGGCTGGGGATTCGGGGGCCGGCCATCCGGCGGCCGCCGCAGAGACGCCGTCCGCGCCGCCCCCCAAGAAACCCTGATCCGCCGCGGAAATACGGCGCGATGTCATGCGCCTGCCGCTACCATTAGCCTTTTATTGATGAATGAGCCGCCCGCCATGGACGACGCCTTTAGCCACCAATTGTCGATGACCATCCTGATGACGCCAGACATGGCGAATTTCTCAGGAAACGTACACGGCGGAACCATCCTCAAGTATCTGGACCAGGTGGCCTACGCCTGTGCCAGCCGGTACGCCGGCCAATACGTCGTGACGCTGTCCGTGGACCAGGTGGTGTTCCGCGAACCGATCCACGTGGGCGAGCTGGTGACGTTCCTGGCCGCCGTGAACTACACGGGCCGCACGTCGATGGAGATCGGCATCAAGGTCGTGACCGAGGACATCCGCAAGAAGCTGGTGCGTCACACCAACAGCTGCTATTTCACGATGGTTGCGGTGGACGACAAGGGCGCCCCGACGGCGGTGCCGCCGCTGGAGCCGCGCACGCACGAGGAAAAGCAGCGCTTCAAGGCGGCCGGCCTGCGCCGCGAACTGCGTCAGGAAATGGAACGCCGCCACGGCGAGATCAAGCGCGAAACCACGCACGACACGCCGGGCGCCTGATTGCCGCGTGGCGGCCTGGCAGTTGTCCGGCCGCTACCCGATTCGCCCCCGCCGCTGGACAGCCAGCCGCGGGGGTTTTTCATGCGCGTTCCGCGCCGGCGGGCGGCACCGGCGGGGCGGCAGGTTCGCGGTCGCGGCCGATCATGCGCTTGATGCCCAGCCATTGCTGCGACCAGAAGCTCCGGCCGTAATCGCGTCCGCCCAGTTCGGCCTGCTGGTCGTGGATGCCGGTGGGGCCGTACCCGACGCCGAATCGCGCGGTGCGAAACACGACGTCCCAGATAGGAAACAGCGCGGCAAAGTTGTAGCCGCCGGCCGGCCCTGGCGAGGAGGCGTCGTAGGCGATGGAATGGTGATGGCGATGAAAGCGCGGGCTGACCAGAAGGCGCTCGCCCAGCGCGCCGAAATGCATGCGCAGGTTGGCGTGCGAAAAACTCTGCGCAAGCTGGGTGATTGCCACCACCATCACGAACTGCGCGGGCGGCACGCCCACCAGTTGCGACACGAACACGATGAGCACGTCGCGCAGCATGTCGTCCAGCAGGTGGTTGCGGTCGTCGCTCCAGATGGTCATCTGGCGCTGGCTGTGATGCACGGCATGCAGCGCCCACAGCCAGCCGAAGCGGTGCTGGGCGCGATGATAGAAGTAATCCACCGCATCGAACAGCAGCAGGTAGATGATGAGGCTGACCCACGCCTTGTCCGTCACGCCGGGCCAGTACTGATCCAGCTGGAAGGGCGCGAAGCCCCACACGTGAAGCTGCCCGAAAACGCTGTCCCAGAAGGGATCGATGGTGAAGAACAGCACGAGCCGGAATGCGCCCAGGCGGTGGATCAGCGTGTACAGCACGTCGATGCCGATCTGGCGGCGGTCGGTGACCGGTTCCACGGGACGCAGGCGCTGCAGGGGCCCGAAGACCAGCACCAGCACCGCGATTTGAAGCAGGCCCACCAGCAGCCACATGGTGGCATCGTAGCCGTCTTCGATGAAGTTGCTCAGGCCCAGGTGGAACAGCGCGGGCTGAATCGCCGTCTCGAAGAGCCATTGCTGGCATGCCCCGAAGAGTTGGCTAAGCGTATCCATGATCAGTGATGCGTGGCGATCCAGTCGCGATAGGCCGGATGGGTGTTCAAGGTAGCGAAACAATAGCCCTTGCGCTGCAAACCTTCAATCAGCGGTTCCAGCACGGCGGGCGCCCAGGGATCCTGACGCGACCAGATGCCCAGGTGAGCCAGCAGGATGTCGCCGGGCTTGATGGTGCGCAGCGCCTGGTCCAGCAGCTTGGCGTTGGGGTATTTGTCGCTGGGCAGCTCGTCGCCCAGGAAGCCGGCCGGAGACCAGCCCACGTGCTCGAAACCGCAGGCCTTGGCCGCCTTGAGCAGCGCGGGCGAGGTCTTGCCGCCGGGCGCGCGGTACAACGGCAGCATGGCCTTGCCCGTCATCTGGCGGAACCGCTCGGCGGGGCGGCGGATCTCGGCGCAATACTGCTCGGCCGTCCACTCGGCGCGCTTGCCCGCGTCGGGACCGGCGCTGGGTTTGACGCGGAACTTGCCGCCCGGCAGGTCGCCCTGCCAATAGACGTGGTCGTAGGTGTGCGAGCCGAATGCATGGCCTTCGGCCGCGCGCGCCTTCCACCAGGGCGCCCAGACGTCGTCCAGGCTGGCGCCGTCGGTCAGCGTGCGCTCGTTGGCCAGGAAGAAGGTGACCTTGACCTGATGGCGGGCCAGCACGTCGGCCACCAGCGGGGCGACGCCCATGTGACCGGTGTCGAACGTCAGGTACACGGGCTTGTCGCAGGTGGCCTGCGGTGCCGCGCCGGCCGCCGCGGTCGTCATCGCCAGAAACAGGGCCGCGAAGCGGACCGCTCCCTTAGCGGGTCGGCGCATGGTTCAACGTCCAGACGCCGTGCGGCGACTTGCCCACGGGCACCTGATTGACGACCTTCTTCTGTTCAAGGTCCACCACCGTGAGCTTGCGCGCCCAGCGCGAGGTGACCAGCAGCGTCTTGCCGTCGGCCAGCACGTCCATGCAGTCCGGGCCGCCCGGCACCGGGAAGGTGTCCACGACCGTCAGCGTCTGCATGTCGATGCGGCTGATGGAGTTGGCGGTGCGGTTGCTGACGAACAGGTGGCGGTGGTCGCCCTGCGCCCGGAAGGCGTGCGCGCCCGGCGCGGTCTGGATGCGCTTGACCAGCTTGGCCGGGCCATTGCTGACGTCATATGCCTCCACGTAAGAGTCGCCGGTCAACGCCACCAGCAGCGTCTTCTGGTCGGGCGTCAGGAACACGTCGGCAGGCGTCTTGCCGACGGACACCGTCCACTTGGGGGTCTGCGTGGCCAGGTCGATGGCGATGAGCTGATCGCTGTCCTGCAGCGAGACGTAGGCCGTCGTGCTGTGCTTGTCGATCATGATGTGGCTGGGCGTCTTGCCCGCCTGGATGCGCTTGACCAGCGTCAGGTCAAAGCCCTTCTCCAGCGGCTTCCAGGCATAGATGTCGATGTGGTCCAGGCGGTTGGCCGCCGTGACGAACCACTTCATGTCCGGCGAGAACTGCAACTGGTAGGGATCGACGATGCCGGTCAGCGTGCGCTGCACCTCGCCCGTCTTGGGATCCATCAACGTGATGGTGTCGCCCGTGGCGTTGGCCACCATGAGCGACTTCTCATCGGGCGTCAGATACAGGTGATGCGGCTCTTTGCCCGTGGGCACGCGGCGCAGTTCCTTGTAGGTGGCCGGGTCGATGATGCTGACGTTGGCGTCCAGGGAGTTCAGGACAAAGATCGGGGCCGAAGCCGCCGCGGCGCTAAGCGCCATCCCCACGCCGAAAACGGCGTAGCGGAGGAAAGACATGGGGTTCAATTTGGAGATCCGGCAAAGGGAAATCGGGCAGTCACCCGGTGCTCGCCATTGTAGGCACAGCCGCCTGACAAAAGGGCCACAAGGAAGCTTGTGAATGCGGCGCGGCAAGCGCTTGAGAGGCAAACCCGCACGCCTGTTGCGACCCCGCAACAGGCCCGTGAAATGGGCGCCATATGGCCCCGAAAAACCTATCTGACGGGCGTGGCCTGGCCGTTCGCGTCGACCCAGTTTCCGGTGCGGATGTCGGCCTCCCGCAAGGCCGCCGCGCGCGCCGCCGACGACGGCCCCAGATCGCTTTCCAGGACGCCGCCTTCCGGGCCGACGACGAACGTGCCGATCCCGGTCTGCCCGTAACGCGCGGGCCACGCCACGATGCGATACGCGTTGTCCGGCCCGCCCGGCAGCACCTTGTAGCGATAGCCGAAATAGGCGTCGTCCACGGGCACGTCGGGGCCCATCGCCAGCGCGTCCGGTCCGAACGCCTGCTGGGGCGCGCCCGGCACGTCCGGCCAGTAAAGGCCGTCGCGCTCGCCGGCGCGGCTGACCAGCCGCATCGCATACCGGCCCTGACCCACTCCTTGCGCATAGCGCGTCTGCGCGGCCTGCAATTCCTGCAGGGTTTCGATGGCGGTCAGCTCGTTGCGGTCGATGGCGCGGCGCTGGATCTCCGCCTTGCCCGCCACCGGGTCAAAGCGCCATCCCTGGCCGGCGCGCACCAGCGGCACCGGCAGCGTCCAGCCCGACTCGCCCACCGTCACCCATGCCCGGCCGCCGTCGGCAACGATGTCGTGCTTACGCGCCCATGCCGCCAGGTAGCGATAGATGTTCTCCTGGTCGACGCCGCCCGGCACGAGCTGCCGGTGGTTCGGGCCCAGCACTTTTCTCAGGGCATCGACGTCGTTCAGGGCCAGCGAATCGGTGAACGCCTGCGCGGCCGCCTGGGCGCTGGGATATACGGCCTGCGACATGGCGGGCGCCGATGCGCCGAGCGCGAGGGCCAAGGCAAGACACAGCGCACGCAAACGGGCGATCGTCATAGGTAGTCCCTTGTCCATGATGCTTATCTCCGGCCGCCGCCACCGCCACGGCCGCCTCCGCCGCCACGAGAGGCGCCTGCGCCGCCGCCGCGATTGGGCGCGCTGGCGCCGGTGCTGCGTTGTCCGCCGCCGCCACGGCTCATCTCGCCGCGCTGGTTCTGCTGCCGCATGCGGTCGCCGTCGCCCGCCCCCGAGAGGGCGTTCTGGCTGTTCGATGCCCGCGCCCGGTCGCGCGCGGCCGCTTCGTCGGCGCGCTGGCGCTGTGCCGCCGCCTGCCGGTCCTGCGTGGAGACGCCGCCGGTCGATACGCTGGCGCCTCGGTCTTGCGGGCGGTTCTGGGTCGACACGCTGGCGCCGCGATCCTGCGGACGGTTCTGGGTCGACACGCTGGCGCCGCGATCCTGCGGACGGTTCTGGGTCGACACGCTGGCGCCGCGATCCTGCGGGCGGTTCTGGGTAGAGACGCTGGAGCTGCGATCCCGCGCGCCCTGCCCCGTTTGCGACCCCTGCCCCCGGCCCGCCGCGCCATCGCCCCGCGCCGCGCCCTGGCCGCGCGCCCCGTCGGCCCCGGCATGCCCCGCAATGGGCTGCCCGGTGCGGCCTTCGAAGGACTGCGCCGCCCGCTGCCGCGCGGCGTCGCGAGACCCCGCGGCGGACGCCGTGCCCGTCGTCCGGGCCCCTGCGCCGCCCGGCTGGGCCCGGCTCTGCAGCCCCGCCTGCCGCTGGCTGTCAAACCGCTGGCGGCTGGCCGGGTCCGCATACGGCGCGTTGCCCCGGTTGGCGGCGTTGTGCTGCCAGGTGGCCCGGTTGCTGTTCACGTTGTTGCGGTCGATGCGATTGTTGACGTTGATGTTGTTGTAGCGGTCCACGTCGATATCGACGTCGCCGTGCCCCCAGTTGGCGTCGCCCCACAACGAATTGATCGCCGCCACGCCCACGCCGAAGCCAATGCCCGCCACGAGCGCGCTCCCGAACACCGAGCCCGGCGGCGGCGGATAGTAATAAGGGGGGTATGACGGATAAGCCCACGTGCCGTAGACCACCGTGGGGTTGTAACTGGGCACATAGACCACCTGCGGATCGGCCGGTTCGATCACCACCACGGTCTTCTCGTTGGCGGTGGTGGTCTTGACCGTCTGCTGCGGCGTGCTTTTCAGATTGCCTGCCTTTTGCGCCTGCGTGCGCAACCGCTGGACGGCGTCCATCACGGCCTCGGGTTGCGCCAGGAAAGCGTCGCCCACGGACTTCACCCAGCCGGGCTCGCGGCCCATCATGTCCATGACCGAGGGAAAGGCGACCAGCGACTTGACGCTGGGATCCCAGGTTTCGGCGTCGACGGCGCGCACGGCGTCATCGCCGGACTGATCGGTGTGCGCGGCCGACCATTTGGCGGCGGCCGCGATGTCGTCCGGGTACGTGGACCCCATTAGGATTTGCGACAGCAGCGCGTCCGGGTACAGCGCCACGGGCGCCATGAGCTGATCGAGCTGCGCGTTGCTGAGCTTGGTCTGCGCCAAGGCGGGAAAACAGAGGGACAGCCCCAGGCACATCAGGCCGATGAACCACTTTTGCAGTCGCCGCATTTCCGTTCTCCGCACACAGCAAGACGCCACAAGCCAGGAGGGAACCGCCGGATATCGCCCGGTCAATATATGCCTAACGCCGACGGTTTGGAAGCGCTGCGGGAAGATGAACGGTGCCCGACACCGGCGCGCACGCGGCTCGTCCTTTTGCACGCTGGTTTGCGTTCGCCCAGGGGCCTATACTGGATTCGCCGTTGCTGGACATTCCTTTTCCTAAAGGAGAGGCAACATGTACAGGCACTTGCTCATCGCCGTGGACGGTTCGCTGCTGTCCGAGTCGGCATTCAAGCGCGCGCTCGTTTTCGCCAAGGAAATGGGCGCCACCATCACCCTGTTGCGCGCCATTCCGGAAGACCATCTGCTGGTCTATCAGGCCGAGATGCTGGGCACAACCGAAGGGCACCACACCGACCAGGCGCGCCGGAATGCGCAAGCGTATCTGGACGGACTTGAGACCGAGGCGCGGCACGCGCTCGTGCCTTGCGAAGCGATCGTCATGGTGAACGACCATCCGCACGAGGCCATTGTCGAGACCGCGCAGAAGACCGGGTGCGACCTGATTGTGATGGGCTCGCACGGGCGGCACGGGATGACGGGTTTTCTGCTGGGCAGCGAGACGCAGCGCGTGCTGGCGCGCACGCGGCTGCCGGTGCTGGTGTATCGCTAGCCCGGCGCTCAGACGGCAGCCAACGCGTGCTGGAAGGTGAAGCTGTCGGCGTACAGGTGTTCCAGGCTGGCGCCCCGTTCGGCCAGCAGGCTTTTGGCCTGGCGGATCATTTCGGGCGCGCCGCACAGGTAAAAGGCATGCTCGGACAGGTCGGCGTGGTCGGCCAGGACCGCCTCCTGCACATAGCCGCGGCGCCCCTGCCAATCGGCCCCCGCGCGCGACAGCACGGGCACGAAGTTGAATTCGTACAGGCGGGACGCCCAGCTTTCGATCTCGTCGCGCAGGTACAGGTCGGCTTCGGTGCGCATGCCCCAATACAGCGTCACGGGCGGGCAGTCTTCGTTGTCCAGCAGCGATTCGAGGATCGCCTTGATCGGCGCAATGCCGGTTCCCGTGGCCATCATGATGAGCGGGCGCCAATCTTCCTCGTGGTAGCTGAAGACGCCAAGCGGCGCCTCGATCTCCACGGGCGCGCCCGCCGCTGCCTGCCCCAGCCACTGGTCCGTGTAGCGGCCGCCGGGAATGCGCCGCACGTGAAAGTCGACCAGGTTGCCCGCGGGCGCCGAGGCCATGGAGAAACTGCGCGTCTCGCCGTCGGGCAGCACCACGTTCATGTACTGGCCGGGCACGTAGTCCAGCGCCTCAGGCAGCGCCAGCGTCAGGTGCACGACATCGTCGCAGAAGCGATGGATGCGGTGGATCGTGGCGGGGATGCGGCGGGGATCGGGAAAAACCTGCCGGCTGCTGGCCACGCTGATGCACAGGTCGCCGGCCGGACGCGCCTGGCAGGCCAGGGCAAAACCCTGTTCGGCCTCCTCGGGGGTCAGCGCCATGGGGAATTCGTCGTAGCGCACCGCGCCCGATTCCAGCTTGATGCGGCAGGTGCCGCAGCCGCCGAACGTGCATTCATGCGGCAGCTTCACCGATGACCGCTCCGCGGCCTGCAGCACGGTTTCGCCTTCTTCGACCTCGAAGGCGGTCTCGGTTTCCAGAATGTGCACGCGGTATGCCATGGCGCCCTCGCCTATTTCTTGATGTCCGCCTCGACCAGCACCTTCATGCCGCGCGGCTCCAGCAGTTCGCCCAGCGCGGCCAGCGCCGCCAGGCCGGCTTTGGTGTCCTGCTCGCCGTTGCCGCCGCTCAGGCCCACGCCGCCGATCACCTCGCCGTTCACGACGATGGGAAAACCGCCGACGAACACCGCGAACTTGCCGTCAAAGCTCCACTGGATGCCGAAGGCTTCGTTGCCGGGCAGCGCCGGGCCGTTCGGCGGGGTGTTGAACAGGTGGGTCGAACGCTTGTGGCCGGCGGCGGTGAAGGCCTTGTTCCAGGCGATCTGCGGACCGGTGATGCGCGCGCCGTCCATGCGCTCCAGCGCGATCGGATAGCCGCCATCGTCCACGATGCAGATCGATTCCAGGACGCCGATCTCCTGCGACTTGGCGATGGCGGCGCGCACCATGACGCGCGCTTCTTCGAGTTCCAGGCGATAGATCTGTTTCATGTGCAAAACCTCGAGTGGGGGATGGGCCGTCAGCCTGCGCGGTAGACGGTCTTGATCTGGGTGTAGAACTCCAGACCCACGCGGCCCGACTCGCGGAACGTGGACGTGCTGGAATGCTTCAGGCCGCCAAACGGCGCGTTGATCAGGTTGCCGGTGGTGGTGCGGTTGATCTTGACGGTGCCCGCCTGGATGTCGCGCGCAAAGCGGTGCGCGTAGCGCGCGTCGGTGGTGGCGATGGCGGCCGACAGGCCATATTCCGTGTCGTTGGCCTGGGCGATGGCGTCTTCATAGCCGTCGACCTCGATCAGCGCGATTACGGGCCCGAAGATTTCCTCGCGGGCGATGCGCATCTGCTGGGTCACGCCGGCAAAGAGCGCGGGCGTCACGTAGTACCCGCGGTCAAAGCCGGGACCGGTCAGGCGGTCGCCGCCATGCAGGTGTGTGGCTTCCTCCTTGCCCAATTCGATGTAGCCCAGCACGTTGTCCAGCTGCCGCGCGGTGGCCAGCGGGCCCAGGTCGAAGTTGCCTTCCAGGCCGTTGCCGATGGTCAGCGTGCGGATCTTGGCCAGCAGCTTTTCCGTATAGGCCTGGCTGACCTTGCGATCGACCAGCACGCGGCTGGTGCCCGTGCAGGCCTGGCCGCTCAGCGAGAAGCCGCCCTTGACCGCCAGGTCCACCGCCCGGTCCAGGTCGGCATCGGCCAGCACGATCAACGGATTCTTGCCGCCCAGTTCCATCTGCGTGCGGGTGGTCAGCCCCGCGGTCCGGTGAATCTGCTCGCCGGCGGCTGTCGAGCCGGTGAACGAAATGGCGCGCACCTGGGGCGCCCCCGTGATGGCTTCGCCCACCGCGCCCGCCGGGCCGGTCAGGAAGTTCAGCACCCCGGCGGGCAGCCCGGCGCGGACGAATGCTTCGGTCAGGCGGTAGCCCGACATCGGCGCGTCGGAAGACGGCTTGAACACCACCGTGTTTCCCATGATGAGCGCGGGCGCAATCTTGCGCGCCGGGATCGAGATGGGGAAATTCCACGGCGAGATCACGGTCACCACGCCCAGCGGCTCGCGCTGGCTGTAGACGATCATGTCCGGGTCGTCGTTGACGAAGGTCTCGCCCGTGAAAGACTGGCCCTCGACGGCGTAGAAGCGGATCGTCTGCGCCGAGCGCAGCACCTCGTCCTTGGCCAGGTTCACGCCCTTGCCCTCTTCGCGGGTCAGTTCGCGCGCAATGGAATCGGCGTTGTCTTCCAGATGCTGCGCGGCCCGGAACAGGATGGCCGCGCGCTTGGAGATCGGCGTGTCGCGCCACGCGGCGAAGGCGGCCTCGGCGGCCTGCACGGCCTGCCGGGCGTCGTCGGCGCCGGACACCTGAAAGTGGCCCACGACGTCGTCGGTGTCGGCCGGATTGCCGTTGGGCGCGGTCTTGCCCGTGACGCTGGGCGTCCACTGGCCGCCGATGTAGTTCAAAAAGGCTTGCTGCGAGAGATCGTCCACGGGAGCGCTTCCTTGAGTTGGGTCCGGCGTAGCCGGGCGTGAGGCGGCCGGGCTAATCTCAGAACATTGTATACTTTAATCACTATGCGACGATCAGTGGAAACCCCACCCGATCCGGCAGCAAAAAGGCTCCCTCGCGGGAGCCTTTTCCCATGCGTGCGTTGAACATCAACGCCAGATCAGCACCGCGCAGGTGGTCGAAACGAACAGCGCA
Source organism: Achromobacter sp. SLBN-14 (assembly GCF_006715415.1). Lineage (NCBI taxonomy): Bacteria > Pseudomonadati > Pseudomonadota > Betaproteobacteria > Burkholderiales > Alcaligenaceae > Achromobacter > Achromobacter sp. SLBN-14. The sequence goes on from NZ_VFNE01000001.1 coordinate 2,052,662, forward strand.
AGCAGCACCGGCAGCAACAGCGCGCGAACGAGCGACAACACGTTGACCCGCGCGAACCCCGCCACGGCGATCAACGACGACCAGGCAATCAGCGTGCCCCCGCCCGTCCACACCGCGCCCATCTGCCCCACCGCCGCCAACGTGGCGGGGTCCACGCCCACCACCGGACCCAGCGCGCCGGATAGCGTGCCGGTGAGCGGCAGCCCGGCAAAGCCGGAGCCGTCGATGCCGGTGATCATGCCGACCAGGAGCACGCCGAAGGCGACCAGGAAGTGGTTCTCGGGGATCAGGTGCTGGGCCGCCGAAATGACTTCGAACAGCAGGCCGGGGGCCTGCGCCGGCGGCACGCCCAGGATCTGGGCGGCCGTCTCGTGGGCGCCCACGAAGAAGAAGCCGGCAATCGGCAGGACCGAGCCCATTGCCTTGAAGGCGAACACGAAGCCGTCGGTCACGTGCTCGGGACAGACGTCCAGCATCTTGCGCGGGCCCTCGGCCGCCAGGGTCACCAGCATCATGACCACGAACGCCACGCCGCCCACCAGCGCCGCCGCATCGCCGCCGCGCAGCGCGGGCAGCGACGGAAAGAGGCGGGGCAGCACCATTACCCCGATCACGGCCAGGAACGCCAGCGGCGTCACCACGGCAAACACCTTGGACCAGCGCACGCGGCGGCGCTCTTCTTCGCTCAGCACCGGGCCGCTGGGCAAGGCCGGATCGGCGCCCATCGTGCCGCGCGCGAGTTCCGCCTTGTCGAACGAGCCGGCCTGTTCGATCTTCGCCAGGCTGCCGTCCTGAGCGCGAGCCTGCCAGGCCGACAACAGGGCCGGATCGGCCGGCACGATCTGGCGGCGCACCAGCAGATAGGCCGCCACCAGCGCGATCCCGCCGGTGATCAGCGACAGCACGAGCGCGCGGTCTGCCACCACCGCCGCGCTGACGGCCGCCCCCGCCGCCTTGGCGCTGATGCTGGGCGCCACGCCGATCACGTAATCGGAAGACAGGGCCATGCCCTGGCCCGCGATGGCGATGGCCATGGCGCCGGCCAGCGGCGGCAACCCGGCAGCGATGGCCGCGGGCAGCAGGATGGCGGACACCAGCGGCACGGCGGGCGTGGGCCAGAAGAACAGCGAGATCACGTAGGTACAGAGGGCGATGATCACGAAGGAGGAATGCCCGCCCCGCATGACCCGCCGGAACGGCTGCACCATCCGCACGTCCGCCTGAAGCGTCTTGAGCGCGTTGAGCAGCGCCGTCATGAACGTGATGACCAGAAAGATGTTGAAGAGCTCTTTGGCGGCGACAAAGCTGGCCGAAAAGATGCCGATCAGCGCGCTGATCGGATTGCCCGTGATCGCCAGCACCACCAGAAACGTGCCAATGACCGATGGCACCACGACATTGGCGCGCAGGATCATCGTCAGGATGATGGCGGCCACGCTGATCAGGTAAATCCAATGAGCCGCAGTGAGCACGACGTCGGATTGCATGCGTATTCCCCTTGTATGCGTGGCTGTTGGGTCGCCACACTCGGTATACTATATTTCGTTGAGAACCCTACCAATCGAAATATGCGCCGCCTAGGGAAATCGATAGTGCCGTTTTAGGACACCTTTTAGACGAAAAATCAAGGGATTACCCTTAATTTTTTGGATTTGTCTGTCGGTGCGCGATTTCCTGGATAGACTATCGTATACATAAATTACAAAGTCTGACGCATGCTGTCTTACCTGTCGTTCCCGGATGCGTGGCATTACGCCGCCATGGCTGCCGTGGTGTTTGGCGCCGCCGTGGCGCAGGGCGTGGGCGGGGTGGGATTTGCGATGTTCGCCGCGCCCGTTGCGGCGATGTTCTTTCCGCAGCTCGCGCCCGGACCGCTTCTGACGCTGGGCGGCTTCATCTCGCTGTTGACCGCCCTGCGCGAGCGCGCCGCCATCGATTGGCCCGCCGTCTCGTATGCATTGGCGGGGCGGGCCGTCGGCACCCTGATCGCCATCTATGCCATGGCGCGCTTCGCCCCGCAGGCGCTGGGCGTGCTCTTTGCCTGCATGATCCTCGCCGCCGTGGCGCTGAGCGTGGCGGGCCTGCGGTTTTCCGCGACGCCCGGACGGGTGTCGGGCGCGGGCGTCGCCTCCGGCATCATGGGCACGATGACCTCGGTGGGCGCGCCGCCCATTGCGATCGTGCTGCAGCATGCCGCCCCGCCGAGGCTGCGCGCCACACTGGGAATGGTGCTTTTTCTGGGATCCATTTTTTCGCTGGCCATGCTGGCGCTGGCCAAGCGCTACACGGGTTATCACGCGGGCCTGGCGCTTAGCCTGGCGCCATTTCTGCTGGCCGGTTTTGCGGTCTCCAACCGGCTGCGCACCCTGCTGCCACCGCGCGCCGTCCGCGGCGTGCTGCTCGCGGCCTGCGCCATGGGCGCGGTGGGGGTGCTGGTCAAGACATTCTGGGTGCATTGATGCGGCACGCCACCGGCGACGGCCGGCGACACCCGGTAATACAATGGAGACTGTATCCATTACGCCAAACCTGCTCGCCATGACAACCTCCCCCGTCAGTCCGCAAGCCGCAGAGACGCAGCACTCCTCCCCGCTGAAGATCGGCGAGCAGCATCCGCAGTTGTTTGCCGTCATCCGCGACAAGCTGCGCGAACGCATCCTGAGCGGCGAATTCACCCCCGGCGACCGCCTGGTCGAAGGCCGCCTGTCCGAGGAAATGGGCGTGTCCCGCATCCCGGTGCGCGAGGCGCTGCGCGCGCTCGCCGCCGAAGGCCTGGTCACGATCGAGCCGCGCCGCGGCGCGTCCGTGTCGGTGCTGTCGGACGCCGTGGCCTACGACATGGTGGAAGTGCGCGCCACACTGGAAGGCTTGAACGCCAAGCTGGCCGCGCAGCGCCGCGACGAGAAAACGGTCGAGCGCCTGCAGGCCTTCCTGCGCGAGGGCACCGAGGCCGCGCGCGAAGAGAAGCTGGACAAGTTCCTGGCGCTGAATTCGCAGTTTCATGAAATGCTGGCCACGATCGGCGGCAACGTGGTGCTGACCGACCTGATGCGTTCTCTGCGCGACCGCACCGCGCTGCTGTTCGCGCCCAGCAACATGCGCCGGGCAAAACAGAACTGGGACGACCATTCGCAGATCCTGAACGCCGTCATCGCCGGCAATGGCGATCTGGCAGCGCTCTTGGCCAGCCAGCATGTGCACAATGCCGCCAAGGCCTACGCCGAGGCCCAGCAGCCGCCGCAGCAGGCCTCCGTGGCCTGATTGCCGGGCGCCGGCGCACTCAGGCGCCGGCCTCATTCATGCCGGAGACGCTTCTACCGGGCCGGACGCCGCGTCCACCACGATGCCCTTGCCGTTCTGCACCACCCACGACACCTTGACGTCGCCATTCACGAAGGTCTGGCAGGCCATGCGGTAGCCGGCCTCGAAGTCCTCGGGCCGCAGGTGCTTGCGCTCCTTGGGCTTGATGGCGTCGGTGTTTTCCAGCCCTTCCTCGATCCGGCACTTGCAGGTGCCGCACAGGCCGCCCCCGCACTTGAACGGGATGCCGCCCTTTTCCTTGAGCGACACGCGCAGAAGGTTGCTGTTCTCCGGCGCGGTGGCGACCTTGCCGCCGTTGGATATGAACGTGATCTGAACCATGTCGTCAGTGCTCCGTGGCGCGCACGCCGGACCGCAGCGTCAGCGTCGACGCCATGCTGCCAAAACGCGTCAGGTGCGCGAGCTCCTTGCGGGCCGCGTCCACCGACGAGAACTTCTCCAGAAATTTGGACGGCACGTGGTTGACCACGTAGGGCGGCGTTTCCTCGGTGACGACCAGCTTGATCTCGCGATCCAGGCGGGCGATGCTGAACACGGCCAGCGCGCGTCCGTAGAACACGTAGTCATAGGTCTCGATGATGTCCGCGCCCTCGCCCGCCTCGGTGCGGAAGATGCCGGGCTTGGAGGTCAGGATCACATAGGTCGAATCCTGCGCCATCACGCCTCCACGTCCTGGGTCAACTCGATGTCGCTGTTCAGCCACAGCTGGCACGCCAACCGGTAGCCTTGCTCGACGCGTTCGCCCAGCTGCTTCTTTTCCTTCCAGTTCACCGGCGGCAGATGCTCGGCCCCGGCGATGATGCGGCAGGCGCATTTGGCGCATTTGCCCATGCCGCATTCGTATCGCAGATGCGGAAACGGAAACTGCTTGATGCCGGCCCGCACCACCAGGTTGGTGTTGTCCTTCACCACATCGGTGTAGGTCTGGCCGCCTTTATGAAACACAACGGTAGGCATGAGGTCTTCGTCCAGGTTCTGCGGTGCGGCGCCCGCCCGGGCGTGCCGGGCGGGCAAGAGCACGATCAGGCGGCAAGGCCCAGTTCGGGCAGCTTGATCTCGTCCTGCACGTAGTCGGTATAGAGCGCCGTCGTGTAGAGCAACCGCATCTGCGCCCCGATCTCGCAGATCTTCAGGCAGCGCTGTTGCAGGTCCACCGTGTTGGCGTGCTCCAGCACGATCTGGTAGCCGCGTTCGCCATGGATCTCGTCGGAGACGATATGCAGGTCGAAGAATTCGACTTCCTCGTCGGTGAAGCCATACTTTTCACGCAGGGTCGGCGTCTGCTTGCGGTAGATGGACGGCACCTGCGATTCCAGTCCCACCACCAGGCCGGCCACCGCCACGATCGGATCCTCGCGCATGGCCACGGCATAACACCAGCTCTGCAGCGCGCGGGTCGTGGGCGACATGTTGTCCGGATTGGTGACCCGTTCGCGCGTGGTGCCGCAGGCTTCGGCAAAGCGGATCAGCAGGTCGGTGTGGCGGTCGCCGCCGATTTCCTCTTCGTACATGTTGGCCAAGAGGAAATCCTTGGCCTCGGTGTAGGTGTCCGGCGTACGGGCGTACAGGTAGCCCAGGTAATCGGCGAACGGGCCGACGTAGTGATAGTGGTTTTCGGCCCAGCGCGAAAGGTGCTCGCGGCTCAGCTTGCCTTCGGCCCAGGCGATCGAAAAGGGCGACGCGTTTGCGCTCTTGCCCTTGATTGCGTTTTCCAGCGCCGTGCGGAATTCATCTCGGTTCATCAGTTCTGCCATGACTCGCTCCAGGTCCAGTGGGAGAAATTCCAGGCCTGTCTAAGCCCGGGTATGATGCACATTGTATACCGTCTACTCTTTGGGGCTGCTAGGGCAATCCCGAAGTCAACCCATTAATCAGGGACAGTTTCAGACATATCAAGCACTTGTGCCATCCCGGGCCCGCTGGACCACAAGGCACGAACGACGTACAATGAATACAATTTCAACGCAATACGGAAATACCATGAACACCCCGCACCCTCTGGGAGACGCCCCGATCGGCCAGCAGCTGCTCACCCATTACGCCCGCCGCGATGCCGTGCGCCACGCGACGCCGCTGTTTCCTTCTTCCTGGTCGGAGTTGCTGGCGCCGTTCCGCACTGCCCGCCTGCAACCGCTGCGCGCAGCCGCGCCCGCCGTGCGCGCGCAACGCGACGACACGGTCTGCCAAGCCGGTTAAGAATCAGGTCGTGCCCGTGGGGCCGGCATCCAGCCGGCCCCGCCCCGTTCAGCGTCTTGCGCGCAGGCTGGCCTGCATCCGGGCATTTTGCAGCGCGGCGCGCCGCTGCCGTCGCGCAAGGCCGCCGGCAAGCGCCAGCACCACGACAAAGCCCACGGTATAGGCCAGCACGTCCCACCAGTCCGGCACGCTGCCGAACACGACGCGCAGCACCGGCTGCTCGATGCGCCATCCGAATTGGCGGCCCAGGTATTGCGCGAACTCCACCGCATACCCGGTGAACAGCGCCGCCAGGGCCAGCGGCAACACGCGCGCACGGATAAAACTGCGATACAGCAGGTAGGCCCAGCCCACCGCCACCACGTCGCCCACGAACCCCCGCAGGAAGGGATAAGGCGCGCCCAAGGTGGCGATCAGCGCCAGCACGGCGGTCACGGCAAGCAGGGCGGCGAACGCGCGCCCGTTGAAAGTCAGGGTCATTGAATCAGCAAACGTAAATAGTGAAACAGGGGCAGCCGGGAGGTTACCGGAAACGGGCCTGCCGCCTCCCCCGACGCATGGCTTGGGCGTACCATTGAGCGCCCCCCCATTCACGATGACGCGCGAGGCTCGATCATGCTGACTTCTTTGTGGCGCAATTGGCGGGCTTCCCGGGGCGGGGCGCAGCTCGACGTCATCCTGGCCAATGCCGATCCGCAGTCGCCGCTGGCCGAACGCAATCTGTGGCTCATCGACCTGGGCCGCTGGCTGAACCGGCCGGGCGGCGCACCGTCGCGGCAGGATGGGGGGGATCCCCGCCACGCGCGGCTGCGCTACCTGCTGCAGGTGCTGGAAAACAATCCCGACGTGGCCGCGCGCACGGCAGCCACGTTGCGGTCGGTGCTGGTGGACAACGATCCCACCACACTGCTGTGCGACACCGGCGTCGCATCGCAGCCCGGCTTCTGGGGCGAATTGTGGCGCCGCATCGTGGACTGGATGCTGCCCCCGCCCGCCAACCGCGGCGACATGGACGGGTTGTTCACCCTGCTGTTTCGCCGCGCCGGCGACGCGCAATGGATCGAGTCGCTGGACGACGCGACACTGGCCCGCGTGCGCGCGCTGATGCACCGGGACGAAGGCGCCCCGGCGCGCATAGCGGATGCGTCCGCCGCCCCCACGCCCGACGCGCTTGCCCGGCGCTTGGCGCATGCACTGACCAGCAGCATGCAGGTGCTCATCAGCCAGGTGCGCGCGGCCGGTCTCAGCCAGGACATCCGCTCGCGCCTGCCGGGCCGCGTGGAAGACACCCCGTTCTTTGCGCTGTCCGATGCGGCCGCCGAGCTCTTTGCCAGCACGCCGGACACGCCGCCCGAGGCCGTGGGCCAGCGCCTTAATGTGCTGCGCGCGCTGCTGGATGAATGCCGCGCGGCCGGAGATGCGGTTTACGAAGAACTCAAGCGCAATGGCGTGGCGGTGGACGTGGTCTACCAGATCGAGTGCATGAAGCTGCGCCTGGCGCGTATCGAGCTGCTGCTGAGCGTCTGGATCGACCCCACGCAGCGCCATCGCTACGTGCACCTGATGGCCGAGCTGATCCGTTGCACGCTGGCGCGCAGCAGCATCCGCCATCTGGCGGCCTCATCGCTCGCCCAGCTGGCGCGCCGCGTGATGGACCGCAGCGCGGAAACCGGCGAACACTACATCGCCCGCGACACGCTGGAATACATGGACATGCTCAAGGCCTCCATGGGCGGCGGCTTTGTCGTCGCGTTCACGGTCTACGTCAAGTTCATCATCACGTCGGCGCATCTGGAGAAGTGGCTGGAAGGCCTGTTGAACGCGTTGAACTACGCGGGCAGCTTTCTGGTGATCCAGTTCGCGCATTTCACGCTGGCCACCAAGCAGCCGGCCATGACGGGACCGGCGCTGGCCCGCCGCCTTGACGCGGCCTACACGCCCGACGGCCGCGACGCCTTCGTCGACGACACGCTGGCGATGGTGCGTTCGAACGCGGCCGCGATTGCGGGCAACCTGGCCGTCGTGTTTCCGCTGGCCTGGGCAATCCAATGGCTGGCCATGCGGATGCTGGAACAGCCGCTCATTGACGCCGACAAGGCGCAAGCCACGCTGCAGTCACTGTCGTTCTGGGGACCGACGCCCCTTTACGCCGCGGTGACCGGCGCGCTGATCTGGCTGTCCAGCCTGATCGCCGGCTGGGCCGACAACTGGTTTGCGCTGCACCGCGTGCAGGACGTGATGGCGTATGGCCGCCGCACCCGGCAGTTGCTTGGCGCGCGGGGCGCGGTGCGCTGGGCCGGCTTCTGGCAGCGCAACGTGTCCCTGATCGCCGCCAACGTCTCGCTGGGGCTGATGCTGGGCCTGCTGCCCGTCTTCGTCAGCGCGCTGGGATCGACACTGGAGGTGCGCCACGTGTCGCTCAGCGCCGGCCAGATCGCCGCCTCGCTCGCCACGCTGGGTTGGGATGTGGTGCACACGCAGGTGTTCTGGATGGCCGTGGCCGGCACGGTGGCGACCGGCGCCCTGAACGTCATCGTCAGCTTTGCGCTGGCCTTCAACGTGGCGATGGCCTCGCGCGACATGCGCCGCGACGATCGGACCTCCCTCACGGCCGGCGTGCGACGCCGCATCCTGCGGCGGCCCGCGGCGCTGTTCTGGCCGGTCAAGCCGCGCCCGGCGCCGGTGGAGTCCTGACGGCGGCGCGGCGGTTATGCCGCCCGGTCAGAACGCACCCCGCATTAGAATCTGTCCCTACGACTCCAGGCGCTCCGCCCGGACGCCCTCGCAGCGCAGCCCATCCATGCTCTCGTTCTCCCGCAGCACCGTCTATCCGGCCGGCGTCGGCCTGCCCGCCGCCGAACGCCTGGGCGCCCTCGTGGCCGTCATGCTGGCGGTCTGCATGGCCAGCCTGGACACGGCCATCGCCAATACCGCGTTGCCCACCATCGCGCGAGACCTGCAGGCCAGCGAGGCGGGTTCCATCTGGGTCATCAGCGGCTACCAGCTTGCGATGGTGGCCGGCCTGCTGCCGGCGGCCGCGCTGGGCGAGATCCTGGGGCACCGGCGCGTCTACATCGTCGGCCTCGCGGTCTTCACGCTGGCCTCTTTGGCGAGCGGCCTGGCGCCATCGCTGCCCGTGCTGGTGGCCACCCGCATCCTGCAAGGCCTGGGCGCGGCGGGGGTGATGAGCGTGAACGGCGCGCTGCTGCGCTTTATCTACCCCTCGCACATGCTGGGCCGCGGACTGGGCCTGAACGCCATGGTCGTCGGCCTGTCGTTTGCGGGCGGGCCGACCGTGGCGTCGGCCATCCTGCTGCTCGGCTCGTGGCACTGGCTGTTCCTGGTCAATTTCCCCATCGGCATCCTGGCCGGTGCGCTGGCCCTGCGCGGGCTGCCGGACACCACGCGATCCAATCACGGGTTCGATGGCATGGCCGCGGTGCTGTGCGCCATGACGCTGGGCCTGCTTGTCCTGGCGACGAACGAACTTGCCCACGGCGCGCCGTGGCCGCGCGTGGCGCTGGAAGGCGCCGTGGCGGCGGCCAGCCTGTGGCTGCTGATGCGGCGTCAGGCCGGCCATCCCGCGCCCATCCTGGCCGTGGACCTGCTGCGCCGTCCCCTTTTTGCCCTGTCCGCCGCCACGGCCGTGTGCGCGTTCGCCGCGCAGGCGCTGGCCTTCGTGTCGTTGCCGTTCCTGTTCCAGACGGTGCTGGGCTACAGCCAGGTCGAGACCGGCTTTCTGATCACGCCGTGGCCCGTGGTGGTGGCTTTCATGGCGCCCATCGCGGGCCGGCTTTCGGATAGCTACCCGGCCGGCATGCTGGGTGGCGTGGGACTGGCGATGCTGGCGCTGGGCATGGCGTTGCTGGCGCTGATGCCGGCCGACCCGTCCGTGCTGGACATCTCGTGGCGCATGGCGATCTGCGGCGCGGGCTTTGGCTTTTTCCAGTCGCCCAACCTGCGGGCCATCATGACCTCCGCACCCGCGTCGCGCGCCGGCGGCGCCAGCGGCATGATCGGAACCGTGCGCCTGCTGGGCCAGGCGTCCGGCGCGGCGATGGTGGCCGCGTGTTTCAACGTATCCACCACGCACGGCGCCATCGCGGCGCTGTGGCTGGGCGCCCTGTGCGCCGGGCTCGCCTGCATCGCCAGCTTTGCCCGGCTGCGGTTCGACGCAAGCGAGCCGGCGCAGACGCCCGCTTCCCGCTGACGGGCCCACGCGGGCCGTCCGGCGCACGCGCCTGCTCCAAGACGCAACACTGTTGCCGTTCGTGTCGATATATTCGTCCATCGCGCCGACATATTCGTAAGATGTGCAACATCCGGCTAAATAAGGCCCGGGCTACGTCGTTGTCCTTAAGCAGGCTTGCTGCACCTTTGGGACGACGCGCATGACACAGTTTCTGAAAGACATCACCATCCGCCGCATGATCCTGGGCACCTTGCTCGTGATCAGCCTTTTCATCGCCGGCCTGTCGGCCATCAGCGTCAATGGGCTGCGCAGCGCCGGCGAAGCGCTCGCAGCCAGCAACGATCTTCTGAATGAGGTATCCGCGCTTTCCCGCGTCAACGACCAGATCATGCGCGCCCGGCTGCGGCTGTCGCGCCAGCTGGAGTACGTTGCCGGCGGCCAGAAGGACCTGGCGGCCGCGGAAGGCCGCAGCATCGACACGGCACTGACCGAAGCGAAAAAGCATCAGGCGCAGTTCATTGAACTGGCCCGCCGGGACGCGCCCACGGCGCTGCTGGACGCGATGCGCTCGGGCTTTGACGCCCTGGTCAACGGCATTGACCTGCAACGCCAGCAGCTGGACGCCGGCGCGGTGGACAAGGCGCGCGCGCAGGCGGCAGGACCGGTCGTTACCGCCAGCCGCAGCTTCGGCAAGGGCATGGAGGATTACGAGGCCTACGCCAAGGCCCGCGAAGTCCAGTTGTGGGCAGACGCCAACGCCAACCGCCGCCAGGCCTATATCGGCATGGGCGTGGTTCTTGGCATCTGTCTGCTGCTGCTGATCCTGGGCGACCGCTATGTCGTGAACTTCGTGAAGCGTCCGCTGGATTCGCTCAAGGGTCATTTCCAGCGCATCGCGGGCGGCGACCTGACCACGCCGATTCCGTCGTTCGGCAAGAACTGCGTGGGCCAGATCATTCCTTTCCTTCAGGACATGCAGGCAAGCCTGGTGCGCACCGTGCATGCCGTGCGCGATGGCGTGGTCGAGATCAACACGGGCTCCAGCGAAATCGCGGCCGGCAACCAGGACCTGTCTAGCCGCACCGAGCAGCAGGCGGCGTCGCTGGAGGAAACCGCGGCCAGCATGGAGCAGTTGCTGTCCACCGTGACCAGCAACGCTGAAAATGCCCGCATGGCCAACGAGATGGCCGCCACCGCTTCCGAGGTGGTGCAGCGCGGCGGCAACGCCGTGCAGGCGGCGGTCACCACGATGCGCAAGATCGCGCAGGATTCGAGCCGCATCGAAGACATCGTCGGCGTGATCGACGGCATCGCGTTCCAGACCAACATCCTGGCCCTGAACGCGGCGGTGGAAGCGGCGCGAGCCGGCGAGGAAGGCAAGGGCTTTGCCGTGGTGGCCGCCGAGGTCCGGTCGCTGGCGCAGCGCAGCGCCGGCGCCGCCAAGGAGATCAAGCAACTGCTGGACGCCTCGGGCGCGACCGTGCAGGCCGGCTCGGCGCAGGTCGAGGCGGCGGGCCTGACGATGACGGAAATCCTGGAGACCATCGAACAGCTGACGATGCTGGTGAACGACATCGCCACCGCATCCAACGAGCAGGTGACCGGCATCGACCAGGTCAACACCGCCGTCACGCAGATGGACCAGGTGACGCAGCAGAACGCCGCGTTGGTCGAAGAAGCCGCGGCGGCGGCCTCGTCGCTGGAAACGCAGGCGCAGCGGTTGCAGGCGGCGGTCAGCACATTCCGCCTGCCCGCGCAGGGGCAGGACGCCGTCCAAGCCCCGGCCCATTCCTACGGCCAGCCGGCGCTGTTGCCGGCGTAGTGTCCCGCCTGACCGCCGGCAGGCCCTAATTCCTCACATCGCAGGGAGACGGCGCCTGCTGCGGGCGGGGCCTTACGAGGCCCGCGCGGAAAGCCTCAACGTCCGCCCGCGCGCGGCGACAGTTCGATCACGCAGGCGTCAAGGCCCGCCTGCGCGGTCAGGCAATATCGTGCCAGCCCCTCCTGCCCTTCGACGTGCAGGCAGTCATAACGCGACGCCAGCCGATGCTGCGCGCCGTCCAGTTCAACCGCCAGGACGCCGCCGGCATTCAGGATCAGCACGCTGCGCGCGCTGCTGTGAAACACCCAGGGATCCGCGCCCCGCACCCATTGCAGGCGGGCGTGCCACCGGTCGGGCGCATAGATCAGGTTGAAGTCGCGGATCGGGCCGTCCAGCAGGCGGCAGTCCACCTGCGCATCGCCCGAAAACGCATACGCCGTGCGCGGGCCCAGCGGCGCCTGGCGATTGCCGTCCACCGTCAGTTCGATGCCGCGCCCTTCCAGCACGGTGATGATGCGCTGGAAACCGCCAAAGGCGGAAAAGCCGCCGTCCTGCGCCACGTCGGCCAGCGACAGCCGCCAGTCGAACGACGCCGCATGGCCCCCGGGGTTGCAGGCGACCTCCTGGGTCGTGCCCCCGCCATTGCGCCACGGCATGCGGGGATGGTCCTCGGCCCGGTACAGCCGCACATCAGGGGAATTCATGGCCTTGGATAAGTCCTGTAGGGGTCCGGTGGAAAAAGGCGAAATGAAACACGCGAAATGAATCACGCGAAATTATAGGTCGCACGCCCCTGCCGGCTGCCCGCCCGGCTGCGCGGGCCTGGACGCGCCCCGCCGGAATCCGTATACTCCCCCCCTGTATCGAATCGGAGCTTGCCGTGCCGCACTCCCCAGAAGAAAAGAAACGCGTTGTCACCCGCCTGCGCCGCATCCAGGGGCAGGCGTTAGCATTGGAACGCGCGGTGAACGAAGGCACGGAATGCGGCGCGCTGCTGCAACAGCTGGCGGCGCTGCGCGGCGCCACGAACGGCCTGATGGCCGAAGTGCTGGAGAGTCATCTGCGGGAAACGTTCCTGCAGTCTGCTCAGGGAAGTCCAACGGACCCCAGGCCCGAGACCGAATCGCAGATCGATGACCTTATGCGCATCGTCCGTTCCTATCTGAAATAACCCCCTCTACGTGGAGCATCGTTATGAAATCACGCGCAGCAGTCGCATTCGGCCCCGGCAAGCCGCTGGAAATCGTTGAGATCGATGTCGCGCCCCCGCAGCGCGGCGAGGTGCTGGTCCAGATCACGCACACCGGCGTCTGCCATACCGACGCCTTCACGCTGAGCGGCGACGATCCCGAAGGCCTGTTCCCCGCCGTGCTGGGCCATGAAGGCGCGGGCGTGGTGGTGGAAGTGGGCGAAGGCGTGACCTCGCTGAAACCCGGCGACCACGTCATTCCGCTCTACACAGCCGAATGCCGCGAATGCAAATTCTGCCTGTCGGGCAAGACCAACCTGTGCCAGAAGGTGCGCGCCACGCAGGGCAAGGGCGTCATGCCGGACGGCACCTCGCGCTTCAGCTACGAAGGCAAGCCGCTTTATCACTACATGGGCTGCTCGACGTTCAGCGAATACACCGTCGTCAATGAGATCTCGCTGGCCAAGATCAACCCGGCCGCGCCGCATGAAAAGGTCTGCCTGCTGGGCTGCGGCGTGACGACCGGCATCGGTGCGGTGCACAACACCGCCAAGGTCAAGGAAGGCGACACGGTCGCCGTGTTCGGACTGGGCGGCATCGGCCTGGCGGTCATTCAGGGCGCGGTCCAGGCCAAGGCCGGCCGCATCATCGCGGTGGACACCAACCCGAACAAGTTCGTGCTGGCCAGCGCCATGGGCGCCACCGACTGCATCAACCCCAAGGACTACGACAAGCCCATCCAGGAAGTCATCGTCGAACTGACCGACGGCGGCGTGGACTTCTCGTTCGAGTGCATCGGCAACGTGCACGTGATGCGCGCCGCGCTGGAATGCTGCCACAAGGGCTGGGGCGAAAGCATCATCATCGGCGTGGCCGGCGCGGGCCAGGAAATCAGCACCCGCCCGTTCCAGCTGGTGACGGGCCGCGTGTGGCGCGGTTCAGCGTTCGGCGGCGTCAAGGGCCGCACGCAACTGCCCGGCATGGTGGAAGACGCCATGAGCGGCAAGATCGATCTGGACCCGTTCGTCACCCACACGCTGCCCCTGGACCGGATCAACGAAGCGTTCGATCTGATGCACGAAGGAAAGTCGATCCGGACGGTGATCCACTACTGACGTAGGCGTTCTCGCGGTAGACGCGTTCGGTATTGCCGACGAAGGTCGCCAGCGAGAACTCCTTGAGCGCCGTGCTGCGCGCATCCACGCCCATGGCGTGCAGCACGCCGCGGTTGGCCATGATGTCCGACAGCGTCCGGGCCACCGATTCCGGAGACCCGGGCGGCACCACCCAGCCGTTGCGGCCCTCGGTCACGTTTTCCGGCAGACCGCCAACGCGGGTCACAATGACCGGCTTGCCTGCGGCCATCATCTCGCGGCAGGCAAATGAAATCGTCTCCAGCCGGGACGACAGCACAAAGCCCACGTCCAGCGCCGCCAGCACCGGCTCCACATTGTCGAGCAGTCCGGTGAAGACCACCTGATCCTGCATGCCCAGCGCGGCCACCTGGTCGAGCATGTCGTCGCCCGGCATCGCGCCGGCAATCAGGATGGCGACCTGCTCGCGCTGCGCGGCGGGCAGCAAGGACACGGCAGCCACCATGTCGATCCAGCCTTTGTAGTCCGCGGTGCCGGCGTTGCTGCCGAGGACCAGCCGATTGCGCAGCGCGGGCGGCAGAAAGCGCGCGCGCGCCTCGGCCTTTTCGGTGCGGCAGGCGGGGCGGTACTTCGCGGTGTCCACCCCGTTATGCACCACGCGCAGATCTTCATTGCGAAACACCGACTGCTTCATGCGCCGGAACGTGTGGCTGCACACGCAGATGACGCGATTGGTGGCCCACTTGGCGCGCAGGCGCACGCCCAGGCTGCTGGCGCTGCGGTCATTGTGCTGCGTGTAGACGATGAAGGGGCGTTTTCTTCCCATCCCCAACGTCGCCAGCATGCACAAGCGGTGATCGGCCGAGCCATTGACGTGGATGACGTCGAACTGTTCCTGGCGCACCAGGTTGCGCAGGCGGCGCAGCGCGGACAGCTGTTCGGCAAGCGTGCCCTTGAATTCGAGATCGATGGTGCGCAGGCCCGGCAGGGCCTCGGCCTCGGCCAGCAGGCGGCTCTTGCGCGGCGCACCGACCATGACTTGCGATTTCTGGCACAGGATGCGCGCCAGCGACATGACGTACGTCGTGTGCCCGCCGCCATCGCCCTGGTGGAAATTGGTATAGAGGATCTTCATGATTCGGGTCTCGTCGGCGGTTGCGTGGCGGGGTCGAGCAGACAGCTCCAATGCCGCTTTTCAAAAATGTCGTCGCCCAACCGGCTGAGCAGCGACAGGTTGTAGACCTGGATGCCGCGCGCGCGCAGCAGCTTGCCGGCCTGCCGGAACGCCGGCTCGATGTGGCCGGCAAACTGGCGGTCCAGCGCCGTGGGCAGTTGCGCGCCGGCTTGTTCGTAGAAGCGCGGGCCTGCGGTGGCCGTCAGGTCCAGCCCATGCAAAAACACCGTCCGGGCACCCAGCCACGCCAGCAATTGCAGGGACGTGTAGGCCACCGTGCCGCCGCCGAACAGGCCGCGCGCCGCATTCAGGCTGAAGCCGTGGGCGTGCATCGGATGATGCGCATCGAACAGCACCAGTTCCGGGTCGCCGGCCAACTGCGCCTGCAGCGCCTGCGGCTCGGCGCGCGGCTGCTGGGCGCGCTGATGCACTTCCTCGAAAAGCGCGATGCGGCAGCGAACAGCCCGATGGTCGAACAGCAATGCGATCCAGCGGTACACCTCCGGCGTCACGAAAAGCACCAGATCCTGGTCCAGCACCTGCGCCACGAGGTCGCGGCGCTTCTTCACAAATCCGGCGTCCAGCATGGCGTAGTAATGAAAGCGCAGCGCCGGATGCCGGGCGCGCAGGGCGATCGAGCCGTTCACGCCCATCACGGTGCGCATGCGGCATTGCGCGTAATCGATCTGCGCGACCGATGGGCCGCTGAGAATCAGGTGGGCATCGCCGCCGATGCCGCGTGGCAATTGATCCAGTGAAACGGTTGCCGGCCCGCGCACCCCATGCAGGTTGCAGCCGGTCAGGCGGTCGGGGCCATCGCGCCGCACCGTGACAAACGGCCAGAGCGTCTCGTTGTGGCGATGCGCCTTGGACCGCGTGACGCGATACAGGTAGCGCAGGCCCTTGGTGAGGGGTCGAGAGCGCAGCAAGCGGGGAACGAGCGCAAGACGGGGCATGTGGATTGCGCGGGTACCGCGGCGTAGCCTGACAACGGCCTGATTCTACGAAGCCCCTCGTCCGAAATCGCGAGGGGATTATGTGAGATGTAACCCTTTGAAGAGGCGAACAATCTGCCCCCGAATTTGCGTGATCCTTCGGGGGCCGGTTCCTGACTTTCATCATATGGAAAACCGCGCGTCCGTCCGTGAGGACACGCCCTCCGGCACCTCTCGCGGCGTCGTGCCAACGGTGTCCCCCAGACGGACGAGGCGTTTTCACCCAATTACGTTTTGCGCCAAAGAAGTCATCCTCTGATATCGTTCCGGCATCTTCCCTTGCCCGCCACGCCCCCTTGATGAGCGCCATCCGCCCCGACCACCCCGACCTGCAAGACGCCATCGCCGATGCCATCAGCACCGCCACGCGCGGCGCCGGGCGCGTCAACATCCTGGTCGCCGGCAAGACGGGCGTCGGCAAGAGCACGCTGATCAACGCCGTGTTCCGCGGCGATCTGGCCAGGACGGGCGCGGGCAAGCCGGTCACCCAGACCATTCAGGAATTCACCCGGCCGGGGCATCCGCTCACCATCATCGATACCCGCGGGCTGGAAGTCGCCGACTACGCGCGCTCGCGCGAACAGCTTGCCGAACTGATCGAAGAGCGGTCGGCGTCGGACGACCAGGACCGGCACCTGCATGTCGCCTGGCTCTGCATCCAGGACAGCAGCCACCGCGTCGAGGACGCGGAAATCGAACTGTGCGACATGCTGGACAAGGCAGGCATCCCCGTCGTGGCGGTGCTGACCAAGGCGCGCAAGAACAGTCCCTTCCTGGAAGAGGCCCGCAAGCTGCTGCCGCGCGCCCGGCAGGTTGTGGCGGTGCGCGCGCTGCCCGAATGGATCGAGGAACTGGACGCCGAATTGCCGCCCATGGGGCTGGACCGGCTGATCGAGGTGACGGCCGAGCACGTGCCCGAGGCCCAGCAGCGCGCCTATGCCAACGCGCTATCCACGCGCAACAAGAAGGCCCTGGAAGTAAAAAAAAAGCGGGCTGAGATCGAGGTGAACGTGGCCGCGGGCCTGGCCGCATCGGCCGCCGCCGCGCCCATTCCGTTCTCGGACGCCTTTGCCCTGGTGCCTATCCAGGTCGGCATGATCGCCAAGATCGGCATCACCTTCGGCATGGAACTGAACACCACCGCGATCACCACGCTGGTCACGTCCACGCTGGGCGCGTCGGCCGCCACGCTTATCGGGCGCTCCGTCGTCTCGGGCATGCTGAAGTTCATCCCGGGTGCAGGCAGCGCGGTGGGCGGCACCATCGCGGCCACCACGGCCGGCGCCATCACCAAGCTGCTGGGCAATGCCTACATCGCGGTGCTGCACGACTTTTGCCTGAAGCATCCGGGCAAGGACATCGACGTCCCGATGATCGCGCAGGCGCTCAAGCAACGCGTCAAATTCTGATCGCGCGGCGATGCAATGAAATGAGATTGAGCGCCAAGATTCGATAGATTGTTCTTTTTGGTGACAGCGCGGTTAATACTGGCGCACTCACGACGTAAATCTAGTCACCACTCCCATTCTTTCAGGGCAGATCCGCCCACGCGCGTTGCCGCAACGCGGCCCGTGTGCGCAAAGCCCGCCGCCTCCCATGATCCTCGCCAATTCCGACGTCCTGTACCGCCACCTGGTGCAAGGCGTCGTCGACTACGCCATCTACATGCTCAACCCTGATGGCACGGTCGCCAACTGGAACGCTGGCGCGCAACGCGCCAAGGGCTACACCGCCGACGAAATCGTCGGCCGGCATTTCTCCTGCTTCTATACCGAGGAAGACCGGGCGCGTGGCGTGCCGCAGGGCGGCCTGGCCACCGCGCGGGAATCCGGCAAGTTCGAAGCCGAGGGCTGGCGCGTGCGCAAGGACGGCACGCTGTTCTGGGCGCACGTCGTCATCGACGCCATCCATGACGATACGGGCACGCTGATCGGCTTTGCGAAGGTCACGCGCGACAACACCGAGCGGCGCGAACGCGAACAGCAGCTGCTCAAAGCCAAGCAGCTGGCCGAGCACTACAACAGCGAGCTCACGTCCATGTCGACGTTCCTGCAGGCGGTGGTGTCGCACATCCCCTCCTGCGTGCTGGTGCTGGATGCGGTGTCGCGCCAGTTCCTGCTGGCGAACCGGCAGGCCGAAGAGACCTTTGGCGGCAGCCCGGGCGGCCTGAAAGGCAAAACCGCGCAGCAATGCCTGCCCGAGCTGGTGTGCGCATTCTTCGACCGCCTGACCAACGACGCGCTGCGTTCGGACGGCGCCATGCGCGAAGAGGAAGAGGAACTGGCCACGGCGCGCGGGCCGCGCACGTTGCACACCAAGACCCTGGCCTTTCACAGCACGGACCCGCGTTCCCGCTACGTCCTGCTCATCGCGGACGACGTCACCGACGAGAACGCCGCCCACGCGCAGGTGCGCTACATGGCGCACCACGACACGCTGACGGGCATGCCCAACCGCCGGCTGTTCCGCGACCGGCTGCTGAGCGCGCTGGGGTCGAGCCGCGACCGGTCGACCGCCGTGCTGTGCCTGGACCTGGACAACTTCAAGAGCGTGAACGACACGCTGGGCCATCAATCCGGCGACGAACTGCTGCGCCTGCTGGCCAAGCGCCTGCCCCGGCACCTGCGCGAACAGGACACGCTGGCGCGCCTGGGCGGCGACGAATTCGCCATCGTGCTGCCCAACATCGCGGAACAGGACGACGTGCGCAAGCTGGCCGAGCGTCTGATCGAAGCCGTGCGCCAACCCTTCGAGATTGCCGGCCACACCGTTCCCGTCAGCGTCAGCATCGGCATCGCGATCTCGGAGTCGCAGTCGCTGTCGGCCGACCACCTGCTGCGCTACGCGGACATGGCGCTGTACGAGGCCAAGCGCAATGGCCGCAACTGCCTTGCGTTCTTCGAGCCCGACATGGAAGCGGCCGCGCTGCGGCGCCACGAGGTCGAGATGGACCTGCGCCAGGCGATCATCTCGCAACAGCTGCAGTTGTATTACCAGCCCATCATGGACGTGAGCCACGTGCGCATCGTGGGCCGCGAGGCGCTGATGCGCTGGCAGCACCCGAAAAAGGGCCTCATCATGCCGCAGGACTTCATCCCCATCGCGGAAGAAACCGGGCTCATCCACGAACTGGGCGCGTTCACGCTGCACGAGGCGTGTCTGGAAGCCATGCGCTGGGACGACCACGAAACCGTGGCGGTCAATTTGTCTGCCAGCCAGTTCACCAACGGCGCGCTGGTGTCGCTGGTGGAATCGGCGCTCGCCAAATCCGGCTTGCCCGCCCGCCGCCTGGAACTGGAGATCACCGAATCGGTGCTGCTCACCAATTCCTCCGGCAACCTGGATACGTTGCACCGCCTGAAGGAACTGGGCGTCAAGGTGGCGCTGGACGACTTTGGAACCGGCTATTCGTCGCTGGGCTACCTGCGCACCTTCGAGTTCGACAAGATCAAGATCGACAAGTCGTTCACGCAGGACGTCGGGTCCAGCCGCGAGGCGCTGGCCATCATCCGCGCCATCAATGGCATCGGCCGCAGCCTGGACATCCCCACGACGGCCGAGGGTGTGGAAACACCGGAGCAGTTGCAACGGCTGACGGCGGAAGGCTGCTCGCACTTTCAGGGATATCTGCTGGGCCGTCCCGTGTCGCACGGCGACACGCACACCGGCCCGGCACAGACCTATACTTCCTAGACACCGGCCGCGATGCGACGCGCCATCGCGCCGGCGCAGTGCGCCTGGCGCGTCTGCTGTTCCAACACGCACCCCCTTTGCGGGACATGCGAGAAGGAGAGCCTCATGACACGCAAGTACATCGATTGCCGCGAGTATCCGAGCGAGATGAACTGCTCGGTGGCCTTGTCCGCGGACTCGGACGAGGAACTGCTCGAAGCCGCGGTGCAGCACGCCACCACGGTGCACAAGCACGCTGACTCGCCTGAACTGCGCACGCAGCTCAAGTCTCTTTTCCACCACGGCACGCCGCCTGTCGAAGCGCCCCGCCGGGGCTGACGTCGCGCGCTGTTCGGGCCTTGCCGGCTGGGCGGTTTGCCTTGCCGTCAAGGCCCGCCCTTCCCAGGCAAGCCCCGACACTTGGACCGGCGCGTTACCCCGCCTGACCGGCCTCGGCGACCCAGCACAGCGTGTTGACCAGCGCCATCTGCTCGGGCGTCTGGCATCGCACGGACAGCAAGGCGGGGCTGGCGACCAGGATCGCCAGCGACTTGGCCCGCGATACCGCCACATTCAGCCGGTTCCTGCTGAACAGGAATTCCATGTCGCGCGGCATGGTCTCGCCGCTGGAGGTGGCCATGGAAATGATCACCACCTGCGCCTCCTGGCCCTGGAACTTGTCGACCGTGCCCACCCGCGCGCCCTCGGGCAGCGCCTGCCGCAACGTATTGACCTGCACGTTGTACGGCGCCACCACCAGCACGTCGTCGGGCGTGATGGGCACCGCGCGGCCCGTGTTGTCCAGATAGCGCTGGCGCATCAGGCTGCCATACAGCGCGGCGACTTCGCGCGCTTCCTCGTCGCTGGACTGCGCATTGCCCTCGTGCACGACCGGCACGTACCGGATACCGCTGGCGGCCAGTGCGTCCGCAGCGTCCGCGCCCAGCACCAGGCCCTGCCCGGCCGCCGATTCCGCGGCGCGCAGCCGGCCGTCGTAGATGGCGTCCGAAATGAAACCGCAGATCGCCGGGTGCATGCGGTACGAGGTGTCCAGGAAGATGCCGCGATCGGCCGCGATGGTGGCATGGCCGTTCAGCAGATATTCCAGCGTGGATTCGCCCGAGCGGCCGGGATGCGTGCCCTTGGTCGGCTGGCCCAGCTGCATCTGGTCGCCCAGCAGCACGATGTTGCGCGCGCATTGGCCCAGCGCCACCAGGTTCGCCAGACTGACCTGGCCTGCCTCGTCCACGAACAGGTAATCGAACTGCTGCTGAAAATCGGCCCGGCTAAAGAGCCACGCCGTGCCTGCCACCAGTTGATGGCGCGACAGGTCGATCTTGTCGTTGGCAAAGACGTCTTCGATGAATTCGCCGTTGAAACAGGAATCGTCGCCTTCCTTACCCGACTTCTTGGCGCCTGTGAACGCCAGGCCCGCCTCGCGCGCCGCCTTTTCCAGGCCGGCGAGCAGGTTGTTGATGGCATGGTGGCTGTTGGACGTGACGGCGATGCGCTTGCCCTGGCGCAGCAGGTGCACCAGCACGCGCGACCCGGTGTAGGTCTTGCCCGCCCCCGGCGGCCCCTGCAGGAACAGCGTGGACTCGTCCATGCGGCCGACGATGTCCACGACCTGGTCGAGCAGGTTCGCGCCCGGATCGGCCAGCGGGGTGCCGGGCGCCACGCCGGCGATGCGCGGCGGTTCATGCCGCAGCAGCGCGTCCACCGCCCGGAACGGCGTGCTGGCGCCATCGGCCGACGCCAGCAGCGCATCGCCGTAGCGGAACATGGCATTGGCCAGTTCGTCGATGCTGACCGGCCTGCCCGGCCCGAGCGACAGGCGCTGCGGCGGCGCGGCCTTGCGCGACATGGTGAAGGTGGCCACGCCGGCCCCCGGACGGCCGGCCCCCATGTCGACCGTCAGCCGGCTGATGGCCGGTCCGCCGCGCACGTCCGTACAGGCCGATCCGGTGCGCAGCTTGGTCTGCTGCGCCGGGAAGCGGTAGGTGTAGCGCAGCGATTGCGCCACGGGCTCGGGGGCCACGCTGTCGTCGCGCACCAGCCCGCCCAGGCATTCGTTGTCTTCCACCAGCTCGGCCTCGGTCGCCTCCATCCGGGCGAACATCGCCCACCACTCGGGCTTCTGCTCGCGGCGGTGAAAGTCCAGCAACTGGTAGACCAGCGCGCGGTAGCGGTCGAAGCCGGACCAGTCCGCTTCGTCGACCGGCAATGGCCCGAGCAGCGCGGCGCGATACGGCTCCAGACGCAGTTCGGCCTGAGTCTTTTCGCCGACCTGGAACCGGGCGGCATCGATCGCTTCCTGCGCGTCGCGGCGGTTCGCCCAGGGCATGCCGTCAGGACGCAGCGCGCACAGCCAGTCGCGCAGCTTGTACGTGGACAGCACATCGTCACGGTTGTAGTCCGCAATGTCCTGCAGCAATTGCGCCTCGCCCGTGCGCTTCCAGCGTTCGTAATAGACGATGCTGGCGCCGGCATTGGTCACGCCGCCCTCGCGCTGCGGCAGGTAGAAGTGCTCGATGTTCTTGATCGAATAGCCCGGCTCGGACACGCGCACGCCTTCGCGCACGACCTGGTACAGATCCACCAGCTTGTTCATGCGCAGCAGGTTGTCGACTTCGGCCTCGCGGGTGGCGTGAACCGACATCAGCCGCTTGATTGCCGTCGCCTCGTAGGGCGCGTAGTGGTAGATGTGCGCCTCGGGATGGCGGTGCAGGCGCGCCACCACGAAGTCGATGAAGGCTTCGAACGCCTGCTTTTCTTCGCTGCGGTTGTGCGCCCAGAACGGAACGAAGCGCTCCTGCCCGTCGTCAATGACGTACAGCCCAAACAGATACTCCAGCCCGCCTTCCTCGAGCGGATCGCCTTCCATGTCGAAGAACATGTCTCCCGGGTCCGGCTGCGGCATGCGTTCGAAACCGCGCGGCGCGGCATCGTCCGGGTCCTTGGCGATGCGGTCCCAGTGACGCCCCCCGTCGGTCCGGGCGCGCAACTGCAGCGCCGCCTGCGCCCGCAGCTTGTGCAGGATGGCGGGCTCCATGCGCGCCACGGCGGCGTCCGGCGCCAGCCTGCCCAGTTGCGCCAGCGTGCGGATGCCCTGGGCGTTCAGCTTGCGGATCTGCTGCCGCGTGATGTTGGCGACCAACGACAGGTGATCGTCTTGCACGCGGCGCGCCTTGCACAGCGGGTCCCACCGGCACTGGGCGCATTTCTCGCAAGGGTCGGGATAGGTGGCCGCATCGCCGCGCTTGTCCACGTGCGCCTCGAAGCGGCGCATGACCTGGCGAAAATAATGCGCGTAGTCGGCCACGCGCAGGGATACCTCGCGGCCGCTGCCCAGCACCACGTGCATGTACAGCGGCGCCGCGCCCTGCTCCAGGCCCAGCAGCCACGAATAGAACGAGAGCTGAATGGCGAATTTGGCGCGCGCCGAACGCGCCAGCTTGGTGTCGCTGGCCTCGTAGCTGTAGGCGCCCAGCCGCGACGGGCGCGCGGTCTTGAGCAAGAAATCGGCATGGCCGATATACCGGTCGTGACGAAACGCCGCTTGGTAGATCACGTCGGCGCCGTCCGCCATCGCCTCGCGCGTGCGGGCCAGACGCGCGGCCAGTCCGTCGCCCGCCTCGCTCACATCGACGATCCGCCGTCCGCTGGCGCGCAGGCGTTCCAGATACGCGCGTTCGTGGTCCAACCCTTTTTGCTGGATCAGTTCGAGCTGTTCGTCCTCTTCTGCTTGCGGCAACGGGTCGTCCAGATTGATCAGATCCAGCGTGGTGAGGTGCTCGCATTCCAGAAACGCCACCAGATCGGAAGCGGAAAACAAAAGGCGGTCGCCGTTTTTTTGCATGGTGCGGGAAGGAGCCGGTGCGATGGCGGGGGCCAAGAATAGCAAATGAAGCTGCGGCCATTATGCAGCCGGATAATCAAGTAATCGGCTGAAATACCGTCCCGAGTGATTCAACCCCTTTTTGTCCAAATACGCTCTCATAATCCGTTGTGTTTCAGAGAATGGAAGCGACATGCCTGGTTTGTTCGATACGATTATCTTCAGCCTTGATCGCGCGGCATATAACGGGCGGCTCGCATGAAACTTCGCACACTCGATATTCCCGATTCGCTCGTGCAACTGCTGCGCGACGCGCGCCTTGTCGTCGTGCTGACGGGATCGGGACTGAACCCCGCCAGCCGCCTGCCGCAAAGCCGGGATGGCATGCGCGGGCTGTGGGCCCGCTACGACGCTGCGGCGCTCGCCACCGACGAGGGATTCCGCAGGGATCCGGCGCTGGTGTGGGCCTGGCACGAGGAACGGCGGCGCCGGGCGCTCGCCGCCACGCCCAACGCGGCGCACCGCGCGATTGCCGCGCTGGCCGAGCGCGTGCCCGGCACATTCGTGGTGACGCAGAACGGCGACACGTTGCACGAACGCGCGGGCAGCCCGCGCATCCTGCACCTGCAAGGCCGGTTCGACCAGCCGCGATGTTCGGCCTGCGCCATGCCCCATACGCTGACGGCGCCGCCGGACGCGCCCGCGCGGCATGGCCCGTATCCCCCCGCGCCCGCCTGCCGCATCTGCGGCGGCCTGGTGCGCCCGGGCCGGCTGTGGCACGGCGAGGCCCCCGCGCCCGCGGTGTGGCGGGTGGCCAAGGGACTGGCGGCCAACGCCGATCTGGTCCTGACGGCTGGCACGTCATGCCAGACGTCCGCGGCGGCCGAACTCTGCTACGAGGCGATGGGATACGGCGCGCAGCTTGTGCAGGTCAATCCCAACCCCACGATGCTCGATCGCGTGGCCAGCCACAGCATCAGGGGTCCGGCCGAA
The DNA here is from genome assembly GCF_006715415.1 of Achromobacter sp. SLBN-14. Taxonomy (NCBI): domain Bacteria; kingdom Pseudomonadati; phylum Pseudomonadota; class Betaproteobacteria; order Burkholderiales; family Alcaligenaceae; genus Achromobacter; species Achromobacter sp. SLBN-14. The sequence goes on from NZ_VFNE01000001.1 coordinate 2,077,148, forward strand.
AAGGTGCTGCCGCTGCTGCTGGCGCGCGCCTGGCCCGGATGATGCGGGGCGGGCTAGAGGTAGCGGCGCGCCAGTTCGCGCGCCTCGTGGGCAAAGCGGTTGCGAATGGCCTCGGGTTCCAGCACCTCGATCGACGACGCGTGGCCGTGCAGCAATTGCCACAGCATGACGGATGGGCGCACGGTGGCCGTCAGCATGAAACCGTGCTCGTCCTCTTCGATCTGCTGATCGCCCGACAGCCAGAACTCGCGCAGCGGATGGCGGCGCCGGCGGCCGTCGTCCATCATGGGTTCGGCGGCGTGCAGCCGGATCCGGGTTTCCTCGCCCGGATCGAAGTTCAAGGCTTCCTCGCGGCGCACGAAGTCCTGCAGGTCGAACGTGGGGTCCGGATCGGCCGGCTCGTCCAGCAGCCGCACCTCGGACAGCCTGTCCATGCGGAACAGGAATCGCCTGCCCGGCTGGCTCGGCCCCCACGCCACCATGTACAGCACGCCCGCGCGGTCGACCATCGCCAACGGCGTCATCACGTAAAGGCGCTCGGCAGGCGTCTTCTCGCCAAAGGGCGTGTTGCGAAATGACAGTTTGCGGTTGTAGTACAGCGCGCCGCTGACCTGGCGGTAGACCTCGGCGGACACCGTGGGCAGCACGATGGGATGCGTGCCGTCGATACGCAGGATCTTGCGCGCCCAATCATGCGCCGGTCCGATCGCAGGCTGGGAGCGATGCGTCTGCAGATATCGCCACGCGCTGTCGAAGGTGCCTTCCAGGTCGTCCAGCACGACGGCCGGCAGGTGGCGGTCGGCCACCTGCTTGAGCGCGCACATGGCCATCGCCATGTTGGCGTTCATGTTCTGGATGTGGAAATCGGTGCGCCGCAGGGTGCGGTACCAGAGCTTGCCGCGGGTGGCGCCCGCACTGCCGACGCAATCGAGCTTGAGCAGCGTGCGGCGGATCTGCTTGTCGCCCGGCGCGGGGTTCAGCAGCATCGCGAGCCGGTTGCGGATTTCCGCCATGCCCATGCCCCTCTCCATCGCTTCGGCCTCTTCATCCTCGACATACGGCAGGATGCGCAGCAGGTTATCGACAAGCGTATGGTCCAGTCCCATGGCAGATACAACAAATTAACCCGTTAAACAACGCAGGCATTCTATCTGTAAAACCGGCCAATAATAATTTCGGGCGGGAAAGATAATGCGGGCAGCGCGCCCGGACTGAGCCTTTGGATTATGTCGGTTGTGCCGAAAATAAATTAGACATACGACAACCTGCACACTGCAAATCAGTCGGCGACGATCTCGCTCAAGGGAACCGGCCGGCCGAATAGCCAGCCCTGGCCGACCGCGGCGGGCTGGCGCGCAAGCAGATAACTGGCCTGTTCCTCGGTTTCGATGCCTTCGATGATGAGGTTGATGCCCAGCTCGCGCGAGATGGCAATCACGTGGTCCACAATCAGGGTGCCTGCGTCTTCCGCGCCGATGGCGCTGGTGAAGCTGCGGTCCAGCTTGATCGCGTCGGCCTGCAGTTCGGCCAGGTAGTTCAGGTTCGAATGGCCCGTGCCGAAATCGTCGATGAATACCTTGAAGCCCTTGCCGCGCAATGCCTTGACCATCGCCAGCACGTGGCCGTCGGACAACGGCGTGCCCTCGGTAATCTCCAGCGCCACATTGGCGGGCATCAGGCCGCGCTCGCTGACCGCGTCCATCAGGAAGTTCCGGTAGCCCGCGTCCTTCAGGTCAGCCGCCGACACGTTGATGCTGACGTAGAGCGCCGGGTTGCTCCGAAGGCGTTCGTGCAGATCGCGCAGCGCCTGCGACGTCACCAGCCGCGACAACGCGCGGCCCAGTCCCATCGCCTCGGCCAGCGGTACGAACAGGATCGGCGAGACGTCGCGGCCGCGGGCGCGCCAACGGGCAAGCGCCTCGAAGCCGGCCAGTTGCCGCGTGGCGAGCTGGCGCAGCGGCTGGTAGTGGACCTGGATGTCGCCGGCCAGGATGGCCTTGCGCAGCTCGGTCCGGGCGCTGCCCGCGTGCAGGCGCCACATGACGCAAAGGCCGGCCAGGAAGGCAAGCGCCAGGGCGCCGACGACCGACATCACCATCGCGGGAAGCTGGAACCAGGCGTCGGACCGCAGCCGGGACACGACGCAGATATCCGGGCCGCCATCCGGCGCGCACAGCCAGGCGCGGCGCTCGGGCGCGAAGCCAAGACCGTGGCCGGCATCGCCATCGGCGGGCACGTCCAGATCGTGCGCGCGGCCAAAGCGCCGGTACACGTGGCTGCCGTCACGCGTCACGATCTTGGCGTCGATGCCCGAGCCCGGTTCGGGAAAGCCGTCGAACGCGCCCGGCGCCGTGAACACGATGACGTCGCGCAGTGACGCCATGTCGCCGATGATGCGGCGGTCGACGATGTTGGCCGCGCCCACCCAGAGCTGCAGTCCGCTGGACACCGTGAACGCCGGCGGCGGCAAGGCCAGCGGCTCGGGCAGCTTGCCCCAGGCGGCCGAGCAACGCAGCATGCCGCCCAGCGTGCGGCCGATGTCGCGGATGTAGGTGGAATTGAAGAGCAGCACACGCAGGGTCGCCACGTCCGACTCCGAACACAGGGCGCCGCCCTGCGTGGCCGCGGCCATGAGGCGATGGCTTTCCTGCGCCACGCGCAGCGCGTGCGCCAGCAGCCGGGCGTTATGCCCGGCAAGCCTGTCGTCGGCCTGGTTCAGCTCGATCTGGCGTCCAGCCAGCACCCCCGCGAGGAATCCAAGCGCCGACAACAACAACACGAAAGCCGCAATTCTGGGACGTGACATGGGGACCGGTGACCATGGGCGGCGCGTGGTAAGTCATTCTGCGCGTAAGGCAATGTAACCGAAGATTCACATCCTTAAACGGGAAATTCACCCCTGCGGACCCGTCAATTGTGGCTTTCGAAACGGGGCCCCGCCCCACACGCCGCCCTCGCCAGAATCCCGGTCTGCGTAGCCTGGCCGCCCGTTCTACGGGGAAACCCGATATCAGAATTTGCGCGACGCCCATGATCCCGCGTTATGCACAGGTACGGACCGGCCCGAGGCCATGCCGAAATTTTCCAGGCAGATCAACGGGTTGCATCGACGCCCGCCGCCCGCTGCGCGCGCCCCGCGCGCGATTGGGCGCGGTATCGGATCGGCTCGGACCCGGGCATGCTTGCGGCCTTCGGCCATTCTTCTGGAGATTCCTGTGACCCCCTCTTCCCCGTCCCGCAAAATGGGCCTGGCCGTCGCTCAGATGGGCGCCGTCAATCTTGCCGATTCCCGCGCGGCGGTCGTGCGCCGTCTCGTCGAGATGATGCGCGAAGCTGCCGCCCGCCAGGCGGAATTCGTCGTGTTTCCCGAGCTGGCGCTGACGACGTTCTTTCCCCGCTACTGGATGGACGACGCCGAGGCGGTGGAGCGCTACTTCGAGAAGAGCATGCCCAACGCCGACGTGCAGCCGCTGTTCGACACGGCGCGCGAGCTGGGCATCGGCTTTTACCTGGGCTATGCCGAGCTGACGCCGCAAGGCCGCCAGTTCAACACCGCGATCCTCGTGGACCGCAGCGCCAAAATCATCGGCAAGTACCGCAAGATCCACCTGCCGGGCCACTCGGACCACAAGCCCGACGCCCCCTTCCAGCATCTGGAAAAGAAATTCTTCGAAATCGGCGACCTGGGCTTTGGCGTTTGGGAAACCAACGACGTGAAGATCGGCATGTGCCTGTGCAATGACCGGCGCTGGCCCGAGACCTACCGCGTCATGTCGCTGCAAAGCGCCGAGCTGATCGTGCTGGGCTACAACACGCCGTCGTTGAACATTCACTGGAACGAGCCCGCGCACCTGCGCACCACCACGCACGAGATCGTGCTGCAGGCCAGCGCCTACCAGAACGCGGTGTGGATCGGCGCGGCCGCCAAGTGCGGCTTCGAAGACGGTCATCACATGATCGGCAGCTCGATGATCGTGGCGCCGTCCGGCGAGATCGTGGCCCGCGCAAGCGGCGAGGAAGACGAGGTGATCTCCGCCCGCATCGACCTCGCGCTGGGCCAGACGTTCCGCGACCACGTCTTCAATTTCGCCAAGCATCGCAGCCCGCATCACTACAAGCTCATCGTCGAGCGCACCGGCGCGGGCGACCCGCTGCCGCGTCCCGACGCCGACTGAGGCCGAGAGCGGCTTGCCCTACCCGAGATTGCCCGCGCCACCGCGGGCAATTTCTTTTGGGTGCCGCCGCCTTCGCGCTGCTAGACTGCCCGGTGGCCCCTTGATTGACCGACCATGCAGGCAACGATCCGATGCGCTTAATCGACACCGAGCAGACCCGCAACGCCCTGTCCTTCGACACCGTCATTCCCGCCCTGCGGGACGCCTTCCGCGAAGGCGCCACGGTGCCCGCCCGCCACGTCCACGCCATCCAGTCCGGCAATGCGCACGGCACCTCGCTCATCATGCCCGCGTGGAGCGAACGCGGGTATTTCGGCGTGAAGATCATCAACATCTTCCCTGACAACACGCATCAGGGGCTGCCCGGCCTGCACGCCACCTACAACCTGTACAGCGCCAGGACGGGCGTGCCGGTCGCGCACGTGGACGGCGACATCGTCACCGTGTACCGCACCGCCGGCGCCGCCGCGCTGGGCGCGGACTACCTTGCCCGCGCCAATGCCCGCACGCTGCTCATCGTGGGTTCCGGACGCATCGCGGGACTGGTGGCGCAGGCCATGCGCACCGTGCGCCCGATCGAGCGTGTGCTGGTCTGGAACGTGCGGGCGGCGGGCGCCGAGGCGCTGGCGGCCCGCCTGCGCGGCGAAGGCTTCGATGCGCAAGCCGTGACCGACCTTCAGGCCGCCACCGGCCAGGCCGACATCGTCAGCTGCGCCACGCTGTCCACCGAACCGCTCATCCGCGGCGCGTGGCTGCGGCCCGGCACGCACCTGGACCTGATCGGCAGCTTCAAGCCCGAGATGCGCGAGAGCGACCCGGCCTGCTTTGACGGCACGACAGTCTACGTGGACACCGACGAAGCGCCCACCAAGTCCGGCGACCTGCTGTCGGCGTTCGAGGCCGGCGTGCTGACGCGCGAGGGCATCGCCGGCAATCTGCACCAGCTGGCGGCCGGCGAACGTCCGGGCCGAACCAACGATCAGGAAATCACGGTGTTCAAGGCCGTGGGCAGCGCGCTGGAAGACCTGACGCTGGCGACGCTGGTGTACGAATCCGTGAAGGACTGAAAGCCGGGCCCGCCGGCCCGCCAAAAAACCCCTGAAGGAGACAACGCATGACGCAGGCACGTTCCATCCAGTTGACCGAATTTGGCGGCCCGGAAGTCATGCGGTTCGCCGACACCGCGCTGCCGGCCCCCGGGTCCGGCGAGGCGCAGTTGCGGCAGACGGCCATCGGCTTCAATTACATCGACATCTACCAGCGCGCGGGCAAGTATCCGCTGCCCACGCCCACGGGGCTGGGCCATGAAGCGGCCGGCGTGATCGAGGCGGTGGGCGAAGGCGTGACCGACCTGCGCGTGGGCGACCATGTGGTCTACATGAACGCCGGCGTGGGCGCGTACGCCGACCGGCGCAACGTGCCGGCCGCGAAACTGGTGAAGATTCCCGCGGGCATCTCCGACGAGGACGCCGCGGCCGTCTTCTTCAAGGCCATGACGGCGCAATACCTGGTCAAGAAGACCTACGCGGTCCAGCCCGGCGACATCGTGCTGGTGCATGCCGCCGCCGTCGGGGTGGGTCAGATCCTGAGCGGCTGGGCGCATGCGCTGGGCGCCACCGTCATCGGCACGGCCGGCTCCGCCGCCAAATGCGACGTGGCCCGCGCGGCCGGCTGCGATGCCGCCATCGACTACTCGCAGGACGACTGGGTCCAGCAGGTGATCGCGGCCACAGGCGGCAGGAAGGCGCGCGTCGTCTATGACTCGGTGGCCCGCCACACGTTCATGGGATCGCTGGACTGCGCGGCGCCGTTCGGCATGGTCGTGCTGTTCGGCGCGGCCTCCGGCCCGGCGCCGGCCATCGACCCCGAACTGCTGAACAAGAAAGGGTGCCTGTTCCTGACGCGTCCATCCGTGTTTCCGCACAACGCGGATACGCAGACGTTCCGCGCCAATGCGGCGGACGTCTTTGACGCAATGCGAAGCGGCGCGGTCCGCGCGGCCATCGGTGCGCGCTACGACCTGACGCAGATCCAGGACGCGCATCGCGCCGCCGAGCGCCGCGCCGTCACCGGCGCCATCGTCATCACGCCCTGACCGGCAGGCGCGCGGACCGGCGTCAGTGTCCGGCCAGCTCCATCGGCAGATGCTCGCGCATGATCTCGATGAAGCGCCGCAGCCGCGCCGGCTGAAAGCGCGACGGCGCGTAGACCAGAAACACGGGCAGTGCGTCGGCGCGCCATTGCGGCGCCAGGTGCACGAGGCGGCCGGCAGCCAGATCGTCCTGCATGGCCCACGCGGACCCCAACGCGACGCCCAGCCCCTGGATGGCCGAATTGCGCAGCGCGTGCAGGCCGTCGGTGGACAGGCGCGGCTGGATATCGAAGCTTTGCCTGTCGCCGCTGCCGCAATGCGTCAGGGTCACCTCGGTGCGATAGAAGGTGCGCAGCGCCAGCCACGGCAGTCGCGCCAGTTCCGGCGGATCCTGCGGCACGGGCCCGCCGGCAAGCAGGTCCGGGGAGGCCACGACGATGCGCGGCACCTCGCCCAGCTTCACGGCGATCACCGACGGATCCGTCACGGCCCCGACCCGGATCGCGCAATCGACGTTTTCGGCGATCAGGTCCGGCATGCGGTCGTGCAGCAGCCATTCCACCCGCATGTTCGGATAGCGCTTCAGGTACTTGGCCAGCGGTTCGATGAACTGATCCTGGCCGAACACGTGCGGCGCTACCACGCGCAGCATGCCGGCGGGCTCGTCGCCCGCGCCGCGCACCTCGCTTTCGAATGAATGAAAGGTGGCGAGCAGCTCCTTGCCGCGTTCATAGCAGCGCTGCCCGTCTTCGGTCAGGCGGATGGCGTGGGTGGAGCGCTTGAGCAGCCGCACGCCCATCGTGCGTTCCAGCAATTGCAGGCGGCGGCTGACGGTGGGTTGCGTGCCGCCCATCTGGGCGGCGGCCGCCGACAAGCTGCCGGCCTCGACGATGCGCACGAAGGTTTCGATGAGCAGCATGCGGTCGGTGCCGGCGGCAACGGGGAGAGCGGGGGTGGTCATACGCCTATCGTATAACGGATGTACCCGAAGGTCGGCTACCAAAACCAGGGGTGAAAGCCCAGAATTTGCCCCGTACCAATGCCACCGGACACCACCATGTCATCCCCCATTTCCCACCCCTCCCTATCGCGCGGCCTGGTTTTCCTGCTGGCCGTGGGCGCCGGCCTGGGCGTCGCTTCCCTTTACTACAGCCAGCCGATGCTCGGCGTGCTGGGCGCGGACATCCACGCCAGCGCCGAGACGCTGGGCTGGATTCCGACGCTGACGCAGCTGGGCTACGCGTTCGGCATCCTGATGCTGGCGCCGTTGGGCGACCGGTATGACCGCAAGCGCATCATCCTGGTCAAGGCCGCCGTGCTGAGCCTGGCGCTGCTTCTGGCCGGCGCGTCGCCCACGATCGGACTGCTGCTGGCCGCCAGCTTCGCCATCGGCCTGTCGGCCACGCTGGCCCAGGACATCGTGCCGGCCGGCGCCCACCTGGCGCCGGCCGAGCAGCGCGGCAAGATCGTCGGCACCGTCATGACCGGCCTCTTGCTGGGCATCCTGCTCTCGCGGGTGGTCAGCGGATTCGTGGCCGAGCAATTCGGCTGGCGCATGATGTTCGCGGCCGCCGCCGTCAGCATCGTGGCGCTGGGCGCAGCCCTGTGGCGCGGCCTGCCGCGTTTCGAACCGTCGACGCGGCTGGCCTACAGTGCGTTGCTGGGCTCGCTGCTGACGCTGTGGCGCCAGCATCCCGGCCTGCGCCGCACCGCAACCGCGCAGGGCCTCTTGTCGCTGGGGTTCAGCGCCTTCTGGTCGACGCTGGCCGTGATGCTGCATGACGCGCCGTTCCACCTGGGCGCGGGCGCCGCGGGCGCGTTCGGCCTGGCTGGCGCCGCGGGCGCCCTGGCCGCGCCGCTGGCGGGCCGCGTGGCCGACACGCGGGGCCCGCTGGCCGTGGCCAGCCTGGGCGCCGGCCTGACGATGGTGTCGTTTGCCGCCATGATCTTCCTGCCTTTCCTGCCCCCGCACGCCGCGTTGTGGCTGATCGGCGGCGCCGCCGTCGGCTTCGACCTGGGCATCCAGACCTCGCTGATCGCGCACCAAAGCATCGTCTACGGCATCGACCCGGCCGCCCGCAGCCGCCTGAACGCCATCCTGATGACGGGCGTCTTCATCGGCATGGCCGCCGGCGGCGCACTGGGCAGCCTGGCGCTGGCCCACTGGGGCTGGACCGGCGTGACGCTGACCGCCGCCGGCGCCGCAGCCGCCGCCCTGGCCCTGCGCCTGTGGCCCGCCAATAACCGCAACGGCGAGGCCAGCCGCTACGCGGCGTAAGGATCCCGGGCTGGCGCCGCTTCGCGGTGCTTAACCTGGCGTATTGATCTGGTCGGCCGAGATGATCTCGGCCACCAGCACCTGCCCCGGGCCGTCCAGGAAATACTCTTCCTTGGCCGGCTCGCGCAGCTTCATGTAGGCGTCCTCGCCGATCTGCATGGTGTGGCCGGCGGCCAGTTCGGCGCCGCTTTCCAGCATGTAGCTCATGATGTTGTTGAACGTCGTCGAGTAGACCTCGCCTTCGTCATGCCCTGCCGCCAGCGCGGCGAAGTCCGGCAGGCCGAAGGCATCGCCGCCATACGTGCGCATCCATACGCCCTGCACGCCTTCGACTTCATACTTCACGAAACCGCAATACAGCATGTTCAGCGGCAGCGTGCGCAAGAGGTCCATGGTTTCCTCGCCCAGCGACTCGGCGGCGAACACGCCGGCTGGAAGTGACGTGTGCGCATGCTCGTTCAGGACCGCCAGCGCCTTGAAACCGGTCAATGCGCCCGCCACCGCCGCCAGCGCCACGTACTGCTCCAAGGGATCGGTTTCGAATCCCGCGTAGTACAGGATGATGTGGCTGGCGTGGGCGCGGACCTCGTCCTTCATCGCGGCGGGATAGTGCGATGGCGCGACGCAGGTCTCGAGCGCATCCTTTGGATAGGGCGCATTGAAGCCCACCAGCCGCACGACGTGCTTGTCCCAGCCGGCCATGCCCAGGAATTCCGGCATGTCGGGCGCGATTTCCGCGCGCGCCTTGGCCATCGTCGGATGGTAGGCGCGCAGCGCATCGGCCAGCGCCTCCTCGGTGATCGCGAGCGGTTCGGCGAACAGGACCTGCAGGCTCAACGGCTGCGCAATGTCCGGGTTGGCCAACAGGGCGGCGGAATCGGCGGATTCCTCGTTGCGGCCGAAGAAGCGGGAGAATATGCTCATACGTATCCAGGGTTCATCACAAAACGGGGACAGTATAAGGACGCGCCCCGCGCGCCTGCCGCCGGGGTCGCCATTGGATACATCTTCGTTGGTCCGCTATTCCTCGAAGCCGCGCGTACCCACCGTTTCGACCACGAAGTCGATGAAGGACTTGATGCGCGAGGAGATCGCCGTGTTCCGGTAGTACACCGCGTTGATCGGCTGCCTGACTTCAAGCAGCTGCTTCACGAAGAGCGGCTGCAGCGCGCCGCTTTTGCGGTCCGCGCGCGTCATGAAGTCGGACAGGCACACGATGCCGCCGTCGTTCAGCGCCAGCTGGCGCAGCGTCTCGCCGCTATAGGCGCGCACCTGCGGCTTGACGTGCACCGGCTGCCCGTCGGCATCGAGCAGCGGCCATTCGTTCAGCGCTTCCAGTTGCGCAAAGCCCAGCAACACGTGCGAGGCCAGGTCCGCCGCGCGGCGGGGCGTGCCGTGCCGCGCCAGATAACCCGGACTGGCCAGCACACGCACCCGGCTCGTGCCCAAGGCCACCGCGTGCAGCGACGAGTCCTTCAATCGCCCGATCCGAAAGGCCAGGTCGGTGCGCCGCTCCAAGAGGTCGATGTTGCCTTCGTTGCTGGTCAGTTCCAGCTCCACCTGCGGATAGCGCGTGCGATAGGCCGGCGCCAGCGGCGCGATGACATGCAGCATGAAGGGCGAGGCCGCATCCACGCGCAAGAGGCCGGCGGGCTGGTTGCGCCGCAGGTTCATCAGCTCTTCGGCTTCCTCGACCGACGCAATGATGCGGCGCGCCTGCTCCAGGTAGGCCTTGCCTTCTTCGGTCAGCGCCAGACGCCGGGTCGTGCGCCGCATCAGCGTGGTCTGCAGCTTTTCTTCAAGCCGGCTCATGGTGCGGCTGGTGGCCGAGACGGTCTGGCCCAGCACCTCGGCGGCAGCGGTGATCGAGCCGCTGTCCACGATGGCGATGAAGACCTGCATTTCGTCGAGGGTGGTTTTCATAGTTGACGTTTTATCAAAAGTCTTTCGCCGATACCGGTATTTTTTTGCAAGGGTAGGGCGGGCACACTACCGCCATCCCCGGACCTCGCCGGCCCGGCCCCGTACCCCCCCAGGAGTTTTCCATGCCCATTCCCGCCTTTGGCGTCGGCACCTTCCGCCTGCAAGGCCAGACCGTCATCGATTCCGTGCGCAACGCGCTGGACGTCGGCTATCGCGCGATCGACACGGCCCAGATCTACGAGAACGAGGCCGACGTCGGCCAGGCCATCGCGGAATCGAACGTGGCCCGCGCGGACCTCTACATCACCACCAAGATCTGGGTGCCCAACTACGCCAAGGACAAGCTCGTCCCCAGCCTGAAGGACAGCCTGGCCAAGCTGCGGACTGACTATGTGGACCTGACGCTGATCCATTGGCCCGCACCGGACAACGGTGTGTCCGTCGACGAATTCATGACGGCGCTGGCCGAGGCCAAGGCGCAGGGCCTGACGCGACAGATCGGGATTTCCAACTTTCCCATCGCCGAGACGCGGGCAGCCATCGCCGCCGTGGGCCGCGACCAGATCGCCACCAACCAGATCGAGCTCAGCCCCTACCTGCAGAACCGCAAGCTCACCGCGTTCCTGCAGGAAGCGGGCATCCCCGTGACCTCGTACATGACGCTGGCCTACGGCAAGGTGCTCAAGGATCCGGTCATCGGCCAGATCGCGCAGCGCCACGCGGCCACGCCCGCGCAGGTCGCGCTGGCCTGGGCCTTGCAACTGGGTTATGCCGTGATCCCGTCGTCCACCAAGCGCGAAAACCTGGCCAGCAACCTGCTCGCCCAGGACCTGCGCCTGACGGACGAAGACATGGCGCAGATCGCCGCGCTGGAACGCAACGGCCGCGAAGTCAGCCCGGAAGGTCTGGCGGCGGACTGGGACTGAACTCTCAGCACCGGTAACGGCGCGCGCAGCGCGCACCATGCACAGGCGTCATCACGGCGCCTTCTGGCGTGGCTGCTGCTTGGTGTCCCGCATGATCGCCACGAAGGCATCCACCGCGGGATTGCGATGATCCGGGTGGCGCGCGGCCGCCAGCTCGGCGCGGAACGCGCCGCGCCCCCGGATGCCGACGTAGGCAAGGATGTCCATGCGCATCCGCGCCAGCGACGCCGGCACCACGGCCGCGCCAAATCCCGCTTCCACCAGCGTCAGGATCGTCGGGATCATGCTTTCCTGCACGATGTTCGCGGGCTTGCCGGCGGCTTCGATCATCTGCCGCAGCACCTGGCTGAAGTAACGCGACCGGTCGCGCGCATACCCCACGATCGGCAGATCCAGCACCTGCTCCATGGTCACCCAGCGTTTCGCCGCTAGCGGATGGCCGCGGCGCAGCGCCAGCACCATGGGCTCGGAGTACAGGGGCACGGGCGACAGGTCCGCATCCGCAAAAGGCGGACGCAAGAGAGCCAGATCCAGCCGCCGCTGATGCAGCGCCTCCGGCATCTCGCTCGAATTCATTTCCTGCAGGTCCAGCACCACGCCCGGATAGCGCTGTCGGAACGCGAACAGCGCCTGCGGCACGTTCGAATAGGCGGCGCTGGGCGTGAGCCCAATCGTGAGTTGTCCGGCTTCGCCGCTGGCCGCCTGCCGCACGTGCCGCACCGTGGCCTCGTGTTCGGCGGCCATCTGCCGCACGCGGCGTTGCAGCTCGGCGCCGGCCGCCGTAAGTTTGACCGTGCGCGTGGTGCGTTCCAGAAGCTGCACGCCCAATTCCTCTTCAAGCTTGCGCACGCTTTGGCTCAGCGGAGGCTGGCTCAGATGCAGACGCTGCGCCGCGCGGCCGAAATGCAGCTCTTCGGCCACCACGGCAAACACCTGAAGCAGACGGCTGTCGATCAGCATTTATTTTCCTGGCGAATCAATAACGGGAGAATAAGGTATTAGACATCCTAATGGCAGCTTCCTACCATGCAGGCACAATCCACGGGCCCGTACTGCGGCCCTCATGACAAGGGAAATGCCATGCCTGCTGCGTCCTTCACCCTCAAGCTTCTGGCCGGCGCCTTCGCGGCCGGTCTCTGCCTTGCCTCGCCCGGCGCGCTGGCGCAAGCCGCCTATCCGGCGCAGGCAATCAAGTTCATCGTGCCGTACGCGGCCGGCGGCAGTTCCGACACGCGCTCGCGCCAGTTGGCGCAGAAGCTCAGCGATTCGCTGGGCGTGCCCGTTGGGGTCGACAACAAGCCCGGCGCCAGCGGCAACATCGGCACCGCGCAGATCGCGTCCGCCAAGCCAGACGGCTACACGATCGGCCTGGGCAACTTCGCGCCCATGTCAGTGAACAAAGCGCTCTACACGATGCCTTTCGATCCGGCCAAGGACATCGCGCCCGTGGCCCTGATCGAGCGGGGCCCGATGGCGCTGGGCGTCAGCAGCAAATCGCCTTATGCCGACCCCGCCGCGCTCATCCGCGATGCCAAGGCCAATCCGGAAAAGCTCAACTACGCCTCCACCGGCGCGGGCAGCGCATCGCACTTGAGCACGGAGCTGTTCAAGGAGCAGGCGGGCGTCAACGCGACCCACGTGCCGTACCGCGGCGGCGCGCCGGCCGTGAACGACCTGATCGCCGGCAACGTGGATTTCTACATCGAACTGCCTAGCCTGTTCCTGCCGCACGCGGCCGGCGCCGACGCCCGCATCAGGATGCTGGCCGTCGCCGCGGACAAGCGCGCACCCGGCCTGCCGGACGTTCCCACCTTCAAGGAACTGGGAATGCCGGACATGGTGGTCTCGAACTGGTTCGGCGTGATCGCCCCCGCCGGCACGCCGCCCGAGGTAATCAAGACGCTAAACGAGCACATCAACCGCGCCCTGCAGGACAAGCAGTACCGCGCCGTGGTGGAGTCGCAGGGCGGCGAGGTTGCCGGGGGCACGCCGGAGCAGTTCGGCGACTTCATCGCCAGCGAAAACGCGCGGTGGACGCAGTTGATCCAGCAAAAGCAGATCAAGGTTCAATGATGCGGGCAGCGCACGAAGCCCTTGCGCTCAGCAAGGCGGGGGATGCGCAGGTCCAGGCCTGGGTCTGCCTGGCCGACGAGGCCTCGGTCGCGGTGCCAGCCGGCCAGGGTCCGCTGGCCGGCGCTGCCTTCGGGGTCAAGGATGTGATCGACGTCGCCGGCCTGCCGACGCGCTCGGGCTCCGCTGCGGAATCGGCGGAACCGGCGCGGCTCGACGCAAGCTGCGTCACGCAGTTGCGCGATGCCGGCGCGGTGCCGATCGGCAAGACGGTCACCGCCGAATACGCCTACGTCACGCCGGGCCCGACCCGCAATCCGCGCCACCTGGCGCATACACCGGGCGGCTCATCAAGCGGCTCGGCGGCGGCCGTCGCGGCGGGCATGGTCGACCTGGCGCTGGGCACGCAGACGGGCGGGTCCATGATCCGCCCCGCCGCGTTCTGCGGCGTGGTGGGGTTCAAGCCGACCTTCGGGAGGGTGCATCGGCAGGGCATGCACGTGCTATGCGATTCGCTGGACACCATCGGCTGGTTTACGCGCGACGTGAAACAGTCGCAAGCGGTGGCGTCCGTGCTGCTTCCCGGGTTGGCCGCGCATCGCCCGGACCGACCGCCCCGTGTTGCGTTGCTGACCTGCAGCGCCATCGGCGACCTGAGCGGTGCCGCGCGGCGAGCGCTAAACGATTGCGCGGCCACGCTGCGCGAGCACGGCGCCCACATCGACGCGCCGGACGTGGACGCGGACCTGCAGGCGCTCCTGGCTATCCACGCGCAAACCATGCTCGCTGAACTGGCGCGCGGCCTGCTGCCGGTGGTTCGCGGGCCGCACGGCCATCTGCTGTCGCCGGCGCTGCGCACGGCGATAGACCGGGGATTGGCCATTACCCATGCCGAGTACGCAGCGCTGCAGCGACGCCGCGCGCGGCTGGGCGGCGAATGGCTCGAGCGCTTTGGCGCCGTGGACTTCATCGTCACCCCCAGCGCCCCGTCCGAGGCGCCCGAAGGCACGCGATCGACAGGCTCGTCGCTGTTCAACCGCGTATGGTCGCTGTTGGGCTGGCCGGCGTTGCACCTGCCCACCGCGCATGCGGACAACGGTTTGCCGGTGGGCGTGCAGTGGGTGGCGCGAACCGACGAGGATCAGGCCCTGCTTGGCTGGGCCCGGAAACTGCACCCGCTCGTGCAGCGCACTTGATCACCCAGGCGTCGAAACAAAATCGCCCGCGCGCCGAAACTGGCGCGCGGGCGTAAGCCGTCATCCGGCGGGTTTACTGTGCTTCGTAACGCGGCGAGCGCGGTCCGTACAGGATGCCGCCGGGGGTGCCGGCGCTGAGCAGCAGGTTGTTCGTCATGCCGGCCACGCTGTAGCTGCGGTCCGTCAGATTGTTGATCACCTGATCCACCACGGCCTGCACCAGCATGCCGATCAGGCCGCCGTTGCTGTTGTTGTTGGCGTGCACCACCTGCTTCGTGCCGCTCCACAGCTTGGCGCCGTTGCGCAGGTCGAGCAGTTCCGCGTCGATCGAGACCGTGACCGTGCTGGACAGGACCGCGTAGCTGGACCCGTACTGCTTGACGGTCATGTACAGCGCCGCATCGGCGCCGAAGATCTCGCGCAGCTTGACGGCCGGCAGTTCATGGATGTCGTCGGGCGAAGTCAGGCCGTTCTGTTTGAACGTCTCTTCCATGACGCCGACCGGAATCACGTAATAGCCGGATTCAGCGAGCGGGCGCGTGGCCTGCGAGAGCACGGCCGAGGTGGCCGCCACATCCACCGACGTGTTCAGCGGCGGCAACACCAGGATCGACGCCGGCTTGCTTTCGCGAAACGCGGTGTAGTCGACATGCTTCTGCGGCGGCGCCACGCAACCCGTCAACAGCGCCGCGAGGGCCACGAGGCCGGCGCGCATGAGTGTGTGCATCATCACGATCCTTTCTTCAACGTGCCAGCTTCGGCGGGCGCGGCGGGGCTGGCGGCGGCGGGGCTGGCGGTAGTGGGCGCCCCCGGGGCGGACGCCCCCGCTGGCAAGCCTTCGCCCGTTGCGGCGACGGTCTGCGGCTTGCCCGCGTTGCGCAGCAGGAAGTCCATGAACGGCGCGGCTTCCGGGAAGGCGGCCTTCTCGCCCTGCATTTGCTCGACGCCCTTGTCGCCTTCGCCCATCTTCAGGTAGAGCATGCCCAGATGCGCGCGAAAGCCGGGCGGCAGCTCGGCGTTGGCCGCGCGCGCCGTCTCGATGTTCTTCTCCATGGCGAGCGTCTGCGTCGCGTAATCGCCGCCGTCGTCCTTCAGGTAGGCGTAGACCGAGCCCTCGTAGGACTGCCAGCTATACAGGGACTTGGGCTGCTGCACGCAGGCCGACAGCACGCCGGCCAGGCCCACGATCACCAGTGCGCGGACGACGCGCGCGCAGGTGGCGCCGCCGCGGAGATTGAAATGGTTTGCCATGCGCGCCTCTCTTAGTTGCGTGCGGGCTGCCAGGCGCCCTGCTCGATGCCGTCGACCAGACGGTCCACGGCTTCACGGATGGCCAGGTCCAGCACCTTGCCGTTCAGGGTGGAGTCGTAGCCGGCCGTGCCGCCAAAACCGACGACTTCGCGGTTGGACAGGCTGTATTCGCCGGCGCCCGAGGCGGAATAGACCACTTCCGAGGTCGTCGCATCCACCACGTTCAGGTCGACCTTCGCGTAAGCCACCTGCTCCTTGCCGCGGCCCAGGATGCCGAACAGTTGCTGGTCGCCGGTGACCTTGCGGCCGAAGGCCGTCACATCGCCCGTGACGACGTAGCGCGCGCCCTTGATCTGCGCGGCCTTCTTGTTGAACGCGGCTTCCTGGGCGATTTCGGACAGGTTGTCACGGTCCATCACCTGGAATCGGCCGCTGCGCTGCAGGTGGCTGACCAGAATCGTCTTGGCTTGGCCGCCCAGCCGGTCCACGCCATCCGAGAACACGCCGCGCAGGTAGTTGGTGCGGTTGTCGAACTTGCCGACCGAAATGGGGCTGCGCACGCCCGCGTAGGGCTTGCTGGCGGCGGCGACGGCCGGCACGGCCAAGGCTTGCGAACGCTCGGTCGCGCAGCCGGCCATCACACCCGACAACAGCGCCAGCGCGCCGATCTTCATCGCCTTGTTCAACATCGTTCTCTGGTAAAGCGCCACTTCTTCACTCCCGTTACGCGTGGGTCATCGAGGACGCGACGGTAGCAATGCCTCGAATCGGTTGAAATCGGACTGGGACTAAATGCTCCGCGTTGCTCTGCGTGGCGCCCGTCCATCGAATGGAACGGGAAGTATAAGTACTGAATTACTTGGATACTATTTGAAATAAAGCCGAAGTTTGGGCGGTATTTGACGGCAAGCAAGAGAATTCGGGATTAATGCCTAACCAATTGGTATGGGTTTCCGGCTGGTAATGGCCGCTTTTAAAGGAACGGCCCCTACACTGCCTCATCGCAATGCGCGCCTCGATGCGTCGGCGCGCCAAACGACAGGAGCCCATCCTGGTATGAACGACCTGAAGCCCGATGATCCGTCCTGGCTGCGCCCGCGTTTCCTGCTCGCGGTGATCCTGACCGGCCTGTTCGCGGGGCTGGGCGGCATGTTGCTCGGAATGCTGCTCCATGCCGTGCAGCATCTGGCATATGGCTACGCCGAGGGCCAGATCGTCAACCACGAGACCTTCCTGGAAGGCGTGCAAGCCGCCAGCGGCGCGCGCCGCGTGATGGCGCTGGTGCTGTGCGGCGTGGCGGCCGGTGGCGGATGGTGGCTGATCTATCGCTATGGCCGTCCTCTGGTCAGCGTGAAGGCGGCGGTATCCGACGCCACGCGCGGGATGCCTGCGCTGACGACGATGGCGCATGCCATCCTGCAGATCGTGACGGTGGGGCTGGGCTCGCCGCTGGGGCGCGAGGTGGCGCCGCGCGAGGTCGGCGCGTTGGCAGGCGGCCGATTGGCCGCGCTGCTGCGCCTGCCGCCCGCGCAGCACAGTCTCGTCATTGCCTGCGGCGCGGGCGCGGGGCTGGCCGCCGTGTACAACGTGCCGCTCGGCGCGACGCTCTTTGTCCTGGAGGTGCTGGTGGGGTCGTTCGCCTGGCCCGCCGTGGCCGCGGCGCTGGCGGCTTGCTGCATCGGCGCGGTGGTGGCCTGGGCGGGCTTGGGCAACGTGATCCAGTACGCCGTTCCCCCCATGCAGATCAGTTCCAGCCTGGTCGTCTGGGCCATCGTCGCCGGGCCTGTCTTCGGCGGCGCGGCCCACGTCTGGCAGCGGCTGACCGACGCCGCGCGCCGCAATGCGGCACGGGGCTGGCGGCTGCCCGTGGCGTGCCTGATCAATTTCACCCTGCTCGGGCTGCTTGCGATCTACCTGCCCGCGCTGCTGGGCAATGGCAGGGGCCCGGCGCAACTGAGCTTTGACAATGACCTGACCCTCGCCCTGGCGGCCACGCTGGCGCTGATGAAAGTGGCCGTCGTCGTCTTCACGCTGCGCGCCGGCGCGGCGGGCGGTCTGCTTACCCCCGCCGTTGCCGTGGGCGCGTCGATGGCGGTCGTGCTGGGCGGCCTGTGGAGCATCGCCTGGCCCGACTCGCCGCCCGGCGCGTTTGCCGTCGTGGGCGCCGCCGCCTTTCTGGCCTCGTCGATGCGCATGCCGCTCACGGCGGTGGTGCTGATCCTGGAGTTCACCCGGGTCGACCAGGCCTTTCTCGTTCCCGTCATCGTGGCCGTGGCCGGCTCGGTGCTGGCAAGCCGTTACTGCGACGCTCGCGGCGCGCGGCTTGCCCCCGCCTCCGACGCCGCCGCGCGCAACGCACCCTGAGTTCCGGAGATTCGCATGACCCAAGGCAAACCCGCTGGCATCCGCCCCTACGACGCTCCCGCAGGCGGTTGGGGCGCCCTGAAGGCGACCGCGCAGGCTGTGGCCAACCAGATGCGCATCGCCGAGGCGCCCGCGCTGCTGTTGCGCACCAACAAGCCGGACGGCTTCGATTGCCCGGGCTGCGCATGGCCCGACAAGGCGCATACGTCGACGTTCCAGTTCTGTGAAAACGGCGCGAAGGCCGTGACGTGGGAAGCCACCCGCAAGCGCGTGACGCCCGAGTTCTTCGCCGCGCATCCGGTGGCCGAGCTGCTGACCTGGAGCGACCACGACCTGGAGAACGCGGGCCGCCTGACGCATCCGCTGGCCTACGATGCGGCCAGCGACACCTACCAGCCCATCGCATGGGACGACGCGTTCGCGCGCATCGGCCAGACGCTGGCCAGCCTGCCCGACCCGGACATGGCCGAGTTCTATACCTCGGGCCGCGCCTCCAACGAAGCGGCGTTCCTGTTCAGCCTGTATGCCCGCGAATTCGGCACCAACAATTTTCCCGACTGCTCCAACATGTGCCACGAGGCCACCAGCGTCGGGCTGCCCCAGGCCATCGGCATCGGCAAGGGCACGGTCTCGCTGGACGACTTCGATGTGTGCGACCTCATCATCTCGATGGGACACAACCCCGGCACGAACCATCCGCGCATGATGGGAACGCTGCACGACTGCGCGCGCCGCGGCGTGCCCATCATTGTTTTCAACCCGCTGCGCGAACGCTCGCTGGAGCGCTTTGCCGATCCGCAGGATCCGATCGAGATGGGCACGCTGGGCTCCACGCCCATCGCGTCCACGTACTTCCAGGTCAAGGTCGGCGGTGACGCCGCCGCGCTAAAAGGCATCATGAAAGCGCTGATGAACGCGGACCGCGACGGGCGCAACACGCTGGACCACGAATTCATTTCCCGACACACCAACGGCTACGAAGCCTTCGCCGAGGACCTGGACGCCACGAGCTGGGCCGACATCGAACAGGCAAGCGGCCTGCGTCAGCGCGACCTGGAGCAGGTGGCCGACGCCTATGCGCGATCCAACGCCACCATCGTCACGTATGGCATGGGCATCACGCAGCACGAAAAGGGCACGAGCAACGTGCAGCAGATTGCGGCGCTGCTCTTGATGCGCGGCAACTTCGGCAAGCCGGGCGCGGGCATCTGCCCCTTGCGCGGGCACTCGAACGTGCAGGGCAACCGCACGGTCGGCATCACCGAAAAGATCGATCACACCATGTTCGACCACGTCGAACAGACCTTTGGTTTCCGGCCCCCGGAGCGGCCCGGCCATGATGCGGTGGAGGCCATGAAGGCCATGGCCGCGGGCCGCGCCAAGGCGCTGATCTGCCTGGGCGGCAATTTCGCGATCGCGCTGCCCGACACCGACGCCTGCGAGCGCGGCATGCGGCAGCTGGACCTGGCGGTGCATCTGAACACCAAGCTGAACCGCTCGCACCTGTTGATCGGCAAGCAGTCGATCATCCTGCCGGTGCTGGGCCGCACGGAAAGCGACGTGCAGGCGGGCGGCGCGCAATCGGTCACGGTGGAGGATTCGATGTCGATGGTGCATGCCTCGCGCGGCAAGCTGCTGCCGGCATCGACGCACCTGCGGTCGGAACCGGCCATCATTGCCGGCATGGCGCAGGCGACGCTGCCGCGCAGCCGCGTCAACTGGGCGCATCTGATCGAGGACTACGACCGCATCCGCGACCTGATCGAAAAAATCTACCCGGACTTCCGCGACTACAACGCGCGCATCCGCATCCCCGGCGGCTTTCGCCTGCCGCTGCCCCCCACCGAGCGCATCTGGAAGACGGCCTCGGGCAAGGCCGAATTCATTCCGTTCGCCGGCCTGCGCGAAGATCCCGACATCGTGGAAGGCAACATCCTCAGGCTCACCACGCTACGCAGCCACGATCAATACAACACCACCATCTACGGCCTGGACGACCGCTATCGCGGTGTGTTTGGCCGGCGCGACGTGCTATTCATGAACGCGGCCGATCTGGCGCGCCATGGCATCGCGCACGGCGACGAGGTTGAAATCGTCACCAGCCTGCCGGGGCAGACGCACCGTCGCCTGCGGTTGACAGCCATCAAGCACGACATTGCGGCCGGCTCGGTGGGCGCGTACTACCCTGAAGCGAACAACCTGTGCCCGCTGGATTACCAGGACACGGCGAGCGGCACGCCCAGCTACAAATCGATTCCGGTGCGCATCCGCAAGGCAGCGTGAACGCCACGCCTCATCCGTCTGGACGAGCGCAACCGGGGCCGGATGGTGCATAAGCACCATTGCACATTCAAGGATTAATACTTTCGGCTACTAGCAAGGCGGATGAGGTCCGCATATATATCCCTGCAATGGGCGCCGCATCATCGTCGTCATGTCGTCTTGCCAAGAACACCCGCGCCCGTTCCGAGGAGACCATCGATGGCACGATGTCCATTCGCGACGTGGCGGCCCATATCGGGATCGTCCGGGCCTCACCTTGGCGGCCCTTTCAAGATCGTCCATCACACCACGGAAGGCAGCACCGCGCAGGGCGCGATGGACGCGTTCCGCCGCAACCGATCCGACCCCCACTTCACGGTCGATGCCACGACGATCTTCCAGCACGTCGACACCGCCGAAGGCGCGCGGGCGCTGCGCAACGATGCGGGCGGCGTCCAGACCAACCGCGATTCGGCCGTGCAGATCGAGCTGGTGGGCTTTGCGCACCTGCCCAAGGACAGCCGGGCGCTGACCAACCTGGCGCGTCTGTGCCGCTGGATCGAAGCGCAGCACGGCATCCCCCGCAAGTGGCCCTCGGGCCGCCCGTTGCCGGCCAAGAACGGCAAGGACCCCGGCGGCCATAACCGCAATGCCGCCATCTGGGACTCGCAGAGCGGGCACTACGGCCATTGCCATGTCCCCGAAAACACGCACTGGGACCCGGCCTATTCCGCCGCGGAAGCCGACTTCATCCTGGCCGCCACGTTCTCGGAGGACGGCGCGCTGGTATCGCCGGCCCCGCCGCCGCGCCCCGCGGGCCGCGCATCCAAACGCGCCGCGCCTACCTCGACCATGCCGGACCACGGCGTCAACGCGGTTGGTATCCACGGCTATCTGAATGACCTGCCAGTGCAGATGCTGGAGCCGCCCGGCATGCCCGTCGCGCGGCGGCGCACGCCCGCCAAACGTTCGGGCGCCGTGCTGCGTGCCGGCGCCGGGGGCAAGAACGCGCGGCAGGCGCCGCAGGCCAGCATCAACGCCGGCAGCGTGCTGTCGTTTGCAGCGGGCCTGCAGGAACAGGACCGCGGCGACGTGCTGTATTCGCTGCAGCTGGCGCAACGCGCCGCCAGCGCCGCCCACGACCGATTCACCCAATCGCAGGCCTGGTATCAGACCTACGTGGAAGTGCTGGAGAACCTGGGGTGGACCAGCGGGCAAATGCACTTTACCCATCACGAGGAAGACGAGTGCGAGTTCCGCATGGACCAGGTGGCCGTCGACCTGCTGCTGGCCGTCGCGCGGCGCGATCAGCTGGCGGTGCTGGACCAGGCGGTGTCCGCGCTGGGCCAGCTGGCCGAAGACGACGACACCGTAAAGCTCTTCGACTTTCACGCCTCTTCGCAGTCGGGAGGCAACTTCCAGCTGGGCGCCGTGCAGCGCGATCGCGGCGGCGGGCTGTCGATGGCGCTGGGCGCCTACTACTTTCGCGCCGTGGACAGCCGCAAGCGTTTCCTGTTTGCGCAGTGGGGCGCGCGGCAGGTGAACTTTTGGGCCTGCGCGCAGCGCCTGACGCTGAACGCCGCCCTGTTTGAACAGCTGCGCGACGACGTGCAGGCCAAGCTGGCCGCCGACGCGCCGCGCTACATCGCCAGCTTGAAGCTGGCGTCCTAGCCGGCGGCCGGCATTGGGAGAACGACATGGCGACCCGAAAGGCGGCAGCGCGCACGACGGCCAAGCCCGCGGCCAAGAAGAAGGGCACGCGCGTGGCGCAAGCGTCCGCCGCGGCGCCGGAAGATCCGGCCCCGAAGGCCCGCAAGCGCCGCAAGCAGGATGACGCCCCGGCCGCGCGGCTCTTCGAGCGGTCCGCCAAGCCCGATGCCTTCGACGCGCGCGACATCCTGTTCCGGCCCAACATTTCCGTCACGCCCAAGGCAGAGATGATCCCCGTAATGGGGCTGACCGTGAAGCACCAAGGCGAAACGTCGGCCTGCACGGGATTTGCGCTGTCCACGGTGGTCGAATACCTGCTGCGCAAATCCGAGCGCGACACGCGCCCCGCGATCTCGCCATTCATGCTGTATTCCATGGCCCGGCGCTATGACGAGTTTCCGGGATCGGTCGACGACAGCGGCTCCAGCCTGCGCGGCGCCCTGAAGGGCTGGTTCCGGCACGGCGCCTGCGCGCAGGCGCTATTTCCCACGCTCGACATGCCGCCGGCGGCCAAGCGTCCCGAAGACGACTGGTGGCTGGACGCGGTCAAGCGCCCGCTCGGGGCCTACTACCGCATCGACACGCGCAGCATCGTCGAGATGCACGCCGCGCTGAACGAGGTCGGCATCCTGTACGCCAGCGCGGGCTGCCACGACGGCTGGGACGACGGTCACGGCGTCACGCCGCACGACGATGAACCTACGCCCGTCACGCGGCCGTTCTGGGTGATTCCGGCCACCGGCCAGGAAACGGCGATGCAGGGCCACGCCTTCGTCATCGTGGGCTACACGCAGGACGGTTTCCTGATCCAGAACTCCTGGGGCGAGGAATGGGGCACGCACGGCATGGCCGTGCTGACCTACGACGATTGGCTGCGCAATGCGATGGACTGCTGGGTCGTGCAACTGGGCGTGGTCACGCACGAACACGAGCGGATCTCGAACAGCATCAGCCTGCGCACCGAAGGGCGGAAGGTGACGCTGGCCGCCGGCAAGGTGCTGCGCGACCGGGAACTCACGCCGTTCATCGTCAACGTGGGCAACAACGGCAAGCTCAGCAACAGCGGCGCGTTTCGCACCACGCCCGACGACCTGCGCGCCATCGTGGACGTGCACATGAGCGCCGCGCGCGAGCGCTGGAACCTGAAGGACAAGCCGATGGACGTGTGCGTGTACGCGCACGGCGGGCTGGTCGGCGAGAACGATGCGGCCGAAGCCGCTGCCGAATGGATCCCGCTGCTCTACGACAGCCAGATCTTTCCGGTTTTCCTGATGTGGGAAACGGATTTCATCACCACCGTCAGGAACATCATCCGGGACGCCGCGAGCAACGTGCCGCGCACCACCGGCGGCATCGGCGAGCGGCTGGAACGCTGGTGGAACCAGCGGCTTGAACGCTGGCTGGCGCGGCCCGGCACGGTGGTCTGGGGCGAGATGAAGCAGAACGCCGAAGCCATGAGCGAACCGGTCCGCGACGGCGGGGAAGAAGCCGCGATGATCCTGCTGTACAAGCACTTCAAGGCGCACGTCGCGCGCGGCCGCGTGCGTCTGCACATCGTGGGGCATTCGGCCGGCGCGATCGTCGCCAGCCACTTCGTCAAGCGCCTGACCGCCGACGGCGGAGAGCTGGAGTCGCTGAGCCTGATGGCGCCCGCCGTCAGGCTGCGGACCTTCAAGGACCTGGTCGTGCCGCACCTGGGCAGCCGCGTGAAGCGCTACCAGCAGTTCCACCTGTCGGACCGCGCCGAAGAGGACGATCCCACCTGCGGCCCGTACCGGCGCTCGCTGCTGTATCTGGTCAGCGAATCCTTCGAGGGCGGCACGACGACACCGCTGCTGGGCATGGAGCGCTATTTCCGGGATGCCGGCATTGCCTGCGACGCGCTTCACGTATCGCCCGAGGGCAGCGCGCCGGCCAACGCCCGTGTCCTGCCCGTGGCGTCCAGCACGCACGGCGGATTCGACAACGACAAGGGCACGCAACAGCAGGTCATCGCGTTCATCAAGCGGTGACCGCGGGTGAAGAGGGCTTGTCATGACAGAGATGGAGCCGAAACCCTATCGCGACGCGCCGGCGCTTGCCCAGGGCGCGGCGCTGCCCGAATTTTCCCTTTTTGGCGAGCCTGCCGAGGTGGCGCGCGTGCTGTCCCAGGTCGGCGTGCCCTGTCTGGTGCTGGCCCGATCGGGCGAGATCGTCGCGGCCAGCGCCGTCCTGCCGCTGGCGCGCGAGTCGCTCGTTAACCGGCACGTGAGCCAGGTCTACGGGCTTGGAAAGCCGCTGCGCATGGGCGATGGCGCCGTCGACGTCGTGTACCGGAGCCCCGGCGGTGCACGCGTGCCCGCGCAGCTCATCCCGCTGTGCACGCTGGACAGCGGCGAACTCATCGTGCTGGTCAACGACGGCGCGCCGTTTCGTGAGGCCGAATCGCATCGTTTCGAGCGCACTCCGTACGCCGTGTTCCGGCTGGACATGCAGGGCGTGATCCGCTTTGCCAACCCCGAGGCGGCGCGCACGCTGGGCCTGCCGCGCGAGGCCCTGTGCGGCACCCGGCTCGCGGCGCGCTTCCGGCCGTCCGACGGCGGCCCCGTGCAGCGCGCCATCCTGCGCTGCGTGCAAGACACGGAAGGCGATGCGATGGTCGCGGTGACTATCGCCATCCCGGTTCCAGATGACGCCGACCGGCAGTTCGAGCTGGTCATGACGCCCGATCCCGCCCCCAATGGCGAACTGCTGGGCGTCATTGCCGTCATCCAGTCGCGCACGCTGGAGTCCGCCCGCGATGAGATCCGGCGCATTGCCCTGGATCCCGCGATCGCCGGCTGGCGGCTGAAGCTGGACCGCATCCTGGAGCAGATACGGCGCCTCATCCCGTTCGAGCACGCGGTCTTCGGCATCTATGGCAACGACGTGTCGCTGTTTCGCGCGATCGCCGTGCGCCCGGAGGGCGTGGAGCTATGGCCCGCGCGCTGGATGGACCTGCCGCCCACGATCCGCACGTTCCTGGATTCCGGCCGGACCTGGGTCGAAGAGATCGGCGCCTTCGTCCAGAAGAACATGCCGCAGCCCGGCAACGAGGTCGTGCGGTGCTATCAGGACCTGGGCATCGAGGCCTCCGTCACGCTGCCCGTCACACGCCCGGACGGCTACAGTTCGGCGCTCAGCCTGTGCTCGCGCCAACCGGGCGCTTACGGCGAGCGGCACCTGGAGATGCTGCGCGCGCTGGACCTGGAACCCGTGCTGATGCGCTTTGAAAAAGAGCGCGACGACGAGCGCGCCGAATTTGCCGATTCGCTGCGGCGCAAGGTGATGGCCGCCGCGTCGCTGCGCCAGGCCGCCGAAGAGATCATCGTCCAGCTTGCGCAGCATTTTTCGTGGGACCACGTAGCGCTGTATCGCGTCAACCGCCAGGACAAGCGCTTCGAGGTCGTCACCCAGCACAGCCTGGCGCCGGCCTACGCGCTGCCGCCCGCATACCAGCAGCCCACCTCGCAAGGCATGCTGGGCGCCACGCTGGCGCAGGGCTGCCTGCTGGCGGTGGACGACATTGGCAACCCGGCCTACGCGCAACACGGCTACGGGGGACCAAAGCGGCCGCTGCGCTCGGCCATGACCGTGCCCATTCACCTGAACGGCCGGATACGGTGGCTGCTTGACGTGGAATCGTCGGTCTCGCACGCCTTCAAGGGGCCGGACATCGACGACCTGCTCCAGATCATCGCGTCGCTGGAAGAAGGCCTGGCGCAGCATCTGCTCAACCAGACCAAGCAAAGCCTGATGGCGGAAACCGAACAGGCGGTGGTGTTCGTGGGCCGCGAGGGCGCCGTCATCGAGATGAACCGCGTGGCAACCGACATGCTGGGCGCCGAACCGCGGCGCGGGCGCAGCCTGGACGAGGCCCCGGCGATCACGGACTACGCGATTGCGGGCGACGAAGCCACGCAGGGCATCCTGACCGCTCCCTTTACCGTCAAGCGCGAACGCATCGAACTGCTGGACAGCACCGGCCAGCCCCGATCCGTGCTGGCCACGCGCACCGACCTGGATCCCAGCCTGGACATGTCGATCTGGTTCTTCACCGACATCGCGGACCTGGGGTGGGCGCGAGACCGTGGCCGAGGTGGCGCGGCAGACGCGCACCTCGTTGTCGCTGGCGTGCAGCCTCACATCGCAGACCGTGCTGCTGCACGAGGACGCCCGCCAGGGCATGTCCGCCGAGGAGGTCGCGGCCCAGGCGCAGGACCTGAGCCAACGCATCGTGGCCGAGATCGGCAAGGCCGACATCACCTTCGAGCGCCTGGCGGGCGCCAGCGAATCGCGGCGGCGCACCCGCGCCATGCACAGCGACGTCGAACTGGGCGCGCGCCTGCAGGACGTGGTGACCGCCTTGCCCGCGCGCGACCAGCGCCGGATTGCGCTGACGAATCGCACGGCCTCGCGCGACGGCCCGACCGTGTCCGGCGATGCACAGGCGCTCTCGGCGGCGTTCCGGTCGATGACCGATTACCTCCTGCGCTGCCGCAATGCGGACGACGCCCGCGTGACGATCGACCTGGATGCCGGCCCGGACGGCTGCACGATCCGCTTCGGCCTGAGCAAGGAGCAGCAGTGGGAGGCCGATCCGCCCGCCCACGCCGTGCCCGACGACGCCTTGCTCAGCGCCGAACGCGCCGCGCACGACGGCGCCAGCATCGCCATCACCCAAATACAGGAAACCGTGATCGACCACGGCGGCGCGCTGGTCGCCGACCCGCCGCTGTCGGCTGCGCCGCTGCACCCGGCCGACGCCTACGCGACCGTCACGCCGCCGTGGCGCGCGTTCACGCTGATCCTGCCGCTGCGGTCGGGCTAGGCCATCCGGAACCTGGGACAGCCATCATGGAACACGACCCCGCCGGACCCAACTTCATCCTGCTGGCCAGCATGAACGACGAGCACGAGGACGATTGGGCCAACAACATCGCCCAGCTGCACCGCCACGTCCAGCAGTACCCGGCGATCGCGCCGTTCGTGGGCGCGGAACTGCGCCGCCGCACCTCGCTGGAAAGCGCCAAGACGCAGATCGAATCCTGGGATCTGTCGACGCCCCGCATCGAACCGCGGCTCGTCATCATCGACGCCCGGCTGGGCTCGACCGCCAGCAAGCGCGGCAAGCCCGGCGCGGCGGCGGTGGAACTGCTGGAATGGATAGCGCGGCGGTCTTCGGTGCCCTTGCTGGTCCTGGCGGTGGACCCGCCCGAGCTCGTGCAGCGCTACGTGCTGGAGCGCCCGGAAGTCTTCATGTGGACCAACGACGCGAAGACCGCCGTCAACAGCGGCGCGGAGGTCGCCACCGTGCTCACGTGCCTGACGCCGCTGGCGCCGAAGCGCCGGCGGCGGCTCATCATCCGCGTGGGCGAGCATTCGATCACCTACCGCATCCAGATGGGGCGGCACGAATATTCCTCGCAGGACATGCCCTACAAGGAGCGCGACCGGATCTCCGCGCTGGTGGGCCGCATCGAGACCTTCAGCCCGTATCTGGGCGAGACCAAGGCGCCGCAATGGCTCAAGGACCTGAGCGGGGTGGGCGAAGACGTCTTCAGCGCCATGGTCACGCACAGCCTGGGCGCGCCCGTCGCCAAGCTGATCCAGCGGGCGCGCGACGAGGAAGTATCGCCAGGGGCCGGCGCCTTCGCGGGGCTGGACCTGCGCTTTGAATTCAACCTGGCCAGCCAGGAAGTCTCGCGTCTGTTTAACCTGCCCTTCGAGATGGGACGCGAGTTCGGCGCCGACAGCGGCCGCTACCTGTGCCTGGAGCTGCCGATGGCGCGGCGCCTGCATCTGGAAGGCACGGCGCCCGCGCCGCGCTGGGAGCCGGACGCCCGCGCGCCCGGCCAGCCGGTGCGGATGCTGTTCATGGACGCCAGTTCGGTGTTCGGCACCGTCACCTTCCGGCGCGAGGACGGCGGCCCGCCGCTGCCCGCCATGGAGTTCGGGCCGCTGCAGTCCGTCGCGAAGGAACGCGAGCACCTGGCCGAGCTGGCGGCGCGCGCACCCGGTCACCTCATCATCGATCACGTGCGCGCCGCCGACGAAACGGGCCTGGTGGGCGCGGACCTGCAACGCCGCATCGAGGAACGGTTGCGCACGGGCAACTACGACATCTTCCATTTCGCCGGCCATTCGGTGTCCGAGGGCGAAAGCACGATGCTGGTGCTGCCCGGCGAGGACGGCGAAGCGTGGCAGTTGTCGATCCGGCTGATCGGCCAGTGGATGGAAGCGGGCAAATGCAAGCTGCTGGTGCTGTCCTCGTGCAGCGGCGCGTCGGTGCGCACGGCGCTGGAAGTCATGCGCGCCGGCGCGGCCGGCGTGCTGGCGTTTCGCTGGCAGGTCGAAGAGGAATCCTGCGCGCGCTACATCCAGCGTTTCTACGACGTGTACCTGGACGCGGCGCAGCCCAAGGACCTGGCGGAAGCCTACCGCTACGCGTGCAAGGCCGCGCAGGGCGACGCGGGCGACCTGCCGACCTGGGCGTCGGCCGTGGCCATCGTGCGCGACTGAGCGCAAAGCCGCTGCGCGCGGCCCAGAACAAGGAGCTGACATGGATGGGTTATTCGGCATGCTGCGCGGCATCGGCGGCAAGGCGGCAGGCGGCGACGGCGCGGGCGCCCTCCTGCCCACCGTCCCCGCGGGACGCAACTTCTATGCGCAGATCGAGCCTCCTGCCGGCAACACCGCGCTGGCCGCGGGACTGGACGGCGCCGCCTTCGTGCCCGGCCAGTGCTACTTCAGCGTCCGGCTGGTCGAAATGCGCCTGTGCGAGGCGGGCAATTACCTCAGCCAGTTCCTGCCGCTCTGCACGTTCTTCCTGCGATACGGCGCGGACGGCGTCCGGCGCGAGATTCCGTACATCGTCGGCTACGACCTCATCCAGCAGGCGCTGGGCGCGGCCGCGCCGGACGCCGGCGCCCGCCGCGTGGCGTTTCGCGACGTCTATGTGGCGCGCAACGTTCCTTACGCCAGCGACGGGCTGGAGATGTATGCGGCGCTGTGCCGGTTCGCCGACAGCAGCCTTTCCCGCGGCATCCTGGATTTCGTCTCCACGGCGGTCACGATGCTGGGCGGCCCGGTGGGCGGCGCCATCGTCAAGACGGGCGAAAGCCTGCTCACCCCGCTTGCCAAGCTGTTCGGCACCGATGGCGTCAGCGTGCGCTTCGGCGTCTACGACGGCGATGCGCTGCGGCGCAGCGGCTATCGCGTCCTGGCGGGCGCGGACTCGCAGGACAAGCTGGCGGGGTTGCAACTGGTGGACGGCGTGCTGCACCGTCAGCAAGGCGCGGGCAAGCCCGAACCCGTGAACGACGTCGACTATCTTGTCCTGGCCTTCGAGCAGCGCGCGACGCTGGGCACGGACATGTTCGCCGCGGCCACCACGCTGCCGTTTCATCATCTGTGGAAAGATGTGTCCAAAGCCCTGATCGGCAACGATGCCACGGCCGCAAGCGCCGCCTACCAGTCCCTGCTGATCGCGGTGGCCGAATCGCCGCTGCTCATCGACGCCGACCGCTTCGCGCTGCTTACCGCCTACGCCGCGCAGCGCGGCGCCTGGGAGGCCGCCAGCGAGCGGTCCGGCCTGCGGACCCGCGGCGGCGGCAAGAGCCTGGCCACCGCCATGACCGACCGCGTCAACGCGCGCGGCAAGACCGATCCGGTGGCGGCCCTGCTCAAGGCGGCCAGAAAACACATCACGCCGCCGCCCGTGCCGGCCGCGGACGCCGGCCCTGCGCCCACAATGCTGGACGACCAAGCCATCGCGCAGACGGTGTCCAGCCTGACGAAAACGCTGGGAGAAAAGGGCGAGGCGCCGGCGTCCCGCGACCTGTCGCGCGCCACCCGCGAACTGCTGTCGATCATGCTGAGCGATCCGGCGTAGCAGCCGCCCCGCCTACCGCAATTCCAACGTCGCGCCGATCACGCGCATCGTCGGCATGAGCTGGCGCCACGCATCCTTGGGCATCGATGCCGGGCGCTTCACCTGCGCCGCGGCGGGGTCGTTCAGCAGATCGCCCTTGCAGGCGAACACGATGCTGTTGGTCATGTCGTCGTCCACCACCTCGAACATCGACGAGCCGAACGACGCGCGCACGCGGTCCAGGTATTCGTGGTGCATCGGGTGGTTGACGTGGAAATTGATCACCAGGATGCCGTCATCGCGCAAGGCGCGGTGGCAGTCGGCGTAGAAGCCGGCGCTGCACAGCGGGCCGGGGATGCCCCCGGCCACGAATCCATCCAGGAAGATCACATCGGCCTGTTCGGTCAGACCCGCGAGGTGCCGGGCCGCGTCGGCCTCGATCACCTGAAAGCGCTCGCCGTCCGGCGGCACCATGAACGCGTCGCGCAGCGCGATGACGGCCGGATCGATCTCCACCACCGTGATGCGCGCCCCCGTCAGATAGCGATGGCAGAACTTGGGCAGCGATCCGCCCCCCAAGCCCACCATCAGGATGTCCGCCGGCTCCGGCTTGAACAGCACGAAGCCCATCATCATCCGCGTGTACTCGATCTCCAGCGCGTCCGGGTTGAGCAGCGACATGCTGCTCTGGATCTCCTGCTGCGTGAAATGCAGGGTGCGCCGGGTGCCGGCATTCTGGATGAAAGGCCGGTGCGGCGCCGCCGGCGCGTCGGTAACGGGCGAATCGGCGGGAGCGGGAACGTCGGACATGGGCGCGGGTTTGAGGCGAAAGATCCGCAGAAGATACCACTGCCCGCACCCACGCGGCCCGAACGGCGCCGCCGCCACGTCAGACGAGCATCACCGGACAGGGCGAATGCGCCAGAATCCGCCCGCACACCGAGCCGCGAATGGCGTTGAGCAGCGGGCTGTGATGGTGCGACCCCAGCACGATGGCCGCCGCGTCGACCTGCTTCGCATACTCGACGATCTTCTCTGGCGTGAAACCCACGAGCTCGTGGCATTCGTGGCTGACATTGGCGGCGGTCAGAATGCCGACCACCGATTGCATCGCCTTGCCGCTTTCCTCGTGGTGCCAGGCTTCGATGTCCGCCTTGCCGATGAAGGACTTCACGTCCCCGCCCACGTCGGGTTCGCAGTGCACCACATGCACGACGAAATCCCGGTTCAGCAAGGGACTATCCACCAGAAATCGGGCCGCCGCGTCGCTGTGCAGCGACCCATCGGTAGCAAGAATGATCGTGTTCATGGCAGACCTCCGGGTCATGACTTCCTGGTTTCGGAGCGCGCGGGCTTTTGCGCGTCCCTTCCCGGCATCACCCAGCTTGCGCCCACCGACGCCAGCAGGATCACGCCAACCACCCCAAGCGACCAGTGCACCGGCACGTGGACCCATTGTTCGGCAAGCATCTTGCCGCCGATGATGACCAGCACCGTTGCCAGGCCATACTTGAGATAGTGAAACCGCGCCACCATGTCCGCCAGCAGGAAGTACAGCGCCCGCAGCCCCATGATGGCGAAAATGTTGGACGTGAAGACGATGAACGGATCGGTCGTCACGGCAAAGATGGCGGGGATGCTATCCACGGCAAAAACGACGTCGGTCGCCTCGATCATCACCAGCACCACGAACATCGGCGTCGCGTAGCGCAACCCGTCGATGCGCACAAAGAATGACTGCCCGTGATAATCCTTGGTGATCCGCATCGCCGACCGCAGGAAGCGCACCAGCGGATTGCGCGAGATGTCCGGCTGTCGGCCTGCGGTGAACAGCATCTTGAGCCCCGTGAAGACCAGGAACGCGCCCAGCACGTAAAACAGCCACGTAAATTGCGACAGCAGCCACACGCCGGCCAGGATCATGCTGACCCGCATGACGATGGCGCCCAGCACTCCGTACAGCAGCACTCGCCGCTGCAGCTCCAGCGGCACCGCGAAGTACGTGAAGATCAGCGAGAAGACGAACATGTTGTCCACGGACAGGGACAGTTCAATGAGGTAGCCGGTAAAGAACTCCAGCGTCTTCTGATGTGCCACCGCCCGCCCCAGCGCAACGTCCAGATACCACCACATCAGGCCGCCAAACAGCGTGGCAAGCGTCATCCACGCCAGCACCCAGCACAGCGCTTCGCGCGAGGACACTCGGTGCGCGCGGCGCCCGCCGAACGCATACAGGTCCAGCGCCAACACGAGCAGCACGAAACCCACGAATCCCGCCCACATCGGCAGCGTCGCAAAGGTTTCGACCCGGTTCATGAAAGGCGCCTCCTTCCCTCGCGCCACGCGAGCCGCGCAAGGGGCGCACAGGGACTGCATTCGCACGAGGCCAGTCTAGTGCGGCGCGATTGCTCCAACAATTCGCATTAAGATGACCCGATAGTCAGATTTTTTGGAGCGATCAGCCATGGTCACGCTCAACTACAAGCATCTGCGCTATTTCTGGACGGTGGCCAAGGCGGGCAGCATCGCCCGCGCGGCGCAGCAATTGCAGCGCACGCCCCAATCCATCAGCGGCCAGATCCAGGATCTGGAATCCGCGCTGGGCACCGAGCTTTTCCGGCGCGCGGGCCGAGGCCTTGAACTGACCGACGTGGGGCGCCATGCGCTGCTTTACGCGGACCGCATCTTTACCTTGGGCGACGAATTGCTGGATGACCTGCGTGAGCGTCCCGCGCGGCGCGCACTGGAGTTCAAGGTGGGGGTGGCCGAAGGCATGCCCAAGGCGATGGTGTACCGGATGATCGAACCCGCATTGCAGCTGGCCGAGGACGTGCGGCTCATCTGCCGCGAAGGGCGTCTTCCCTTCCTTCTAGCTGATCTGGCGGTGCATCGCTTCGACATGGTGATCGCCGACCGCCCGATGCCCGGCAACCTGAACGTGCGCGGCTTCAGCCATCTGCTGGGCGAGTGCGGACTGACATTCTTTGGATCGCCGCAACTGCTGGACACCCTGCCGGGCACGTTTCCGGCGCTGCTGGATCAGGCGCCGTTCCTGCTTCCCGGCGAAGACGCCGCCATCCGGCCGCGGCTGCTGCGCTGGTTCGACGAACAGGACATCCGCCCACGCATCGTGGGCGAGTTCGACGACAGCGCGCTGATGAACTCCTTTGGGCAGACCGGGACAGGCCTCTTCGTCGCGCCCACGGCGACCGCCGCGTACCTGTGCAAGCAGTACCGTGTGCGCGCCATCGGACACGCACCGGCGGTGAAGGAGCAGTTCTACGCCATCACCACCGAACAGCGGCTGGAGCACCCGGCGGTGGTGGCGCTGAGCCGCGCGGCGCGGGAAGATATTTTCGGGGCGGCGAAGTAGCGATGGGGCGCCGCTACAGAAACGACTTCGCGTGCTTGAGCACCTGATCGCACGCCTTGCGGGTCAGTTCCTCTTTCAGCCCGCCGCCGCTCAGGTCCACCGATTTGCCGTCGCTGCCGTTGAGCAGCCCTTGCAGGCCGGCAAGGTATCCCGAATCCGACTTGGCCTTCTGCGTCGAGCCGACACCGATCTTGCCCAGCAGCTTGTCCTTCATGGCCTGCGCGTCGCCGCCGGCGAGGTAATTGTTCTTCATGCAGAACTCCAGCACGCCGGCCGCGTTGCCGGCCGTGGCCGGGGTAAGCGAAGACAGCGGCAGGCTGTTGCCCAAGCCCTGCAGGATGCCGCCTTGGCCGGCATTGCTTGGGGCGGCGCCGCCTTGGGTTGCACTACCTTGGCCCGCGCCTTCCATCTGTCCCTTTACGGCATCGAGCCACTGCGCGCTGGCGGTGCCTGCGTAGCACTGCGCCGCGATGAGCGCGGCGGCGCCGGCGAGGTGGCGGAAAGGGATCTTCATGACTTGCTCCTGGTGCGATAAATAACTGCGGCCATCGTAGTGGCGCGCCGGCGAAAATCGGCGCGCGGGCAGGGCATGTAATGCGACAAATGATGTGCGTGCGGACACGGTCCGCCGTGGTGCAGTAGCAATTGCATTCGTAACGTCACGCCTTTGATACCGGCGCGCCACGCCAGCAAGCGCCTGGGCGCGCCTACGCTACTATTTCGAACTGTCCCCGGGAGGCGGCTGTGGTGCTGCCGCGCCCCAGAGGCGTCCCGTGCCATCTGATCTGTGAGAACCCGTGATGTCGTCCGTCGAATTCCAAGATGTATTCGTCCCCGCAGCCAGCGGCCAGCTTTTCGTGCGGCGTTGGACGCCCGCCGCATCCGCCACCTCTGCCGGCAGCGGCGCGCCCATCGTGCTAATGCACGATTCGCTGGGCTGCGTGGAGCTGTGGCGAGACTTTCCGGAACGGCTGGCCGGCGCGACGAGGCGC
This sequence comes from Achromobacter sp. SLBN-14, assembly GCF_006715415.1. Classification (NCBI taxonomy): domain Bacteria; kingdom Pseudomonadati; phylum Pseudomonadota; class Betaproteobacteria; order Burkholderiales; family Alcaligenaceae; genus Achromobacter; species Achromobacter sp. SLBN-14. The sequence goes on from NZ_VFNE01000001.1 coordinate 2,111,651, forward strand.
GAGGTCATCGCCTACGACCGCCTGGGATTTGGCCGGTCCGACCCGTACAAGGGCGCGCTGGGTGTGGACTTCGTGGTGCGCGAAGCCATCGAGGGATTTCGCGCCGTGCGCGAAGCGCTGGAGCTGGACCAGTTCGCGGCGTTTGGCCACAGCGTGGGCGGCGGCATGGCCATTGCCAGCGCCGCGGCATATCCGCAGTCGTGCCGCGCGCTCATCACCGAATCCGCGCAGGTCTACGCAGAGGAACGCACCCTGGAAGGCATCCGCCAGGCGCGCGAGGCTTTCGCGCAGCCCGGACAGCTTGACCGCCTGAAGAAGTACCACGGCGACAAGGCGGCCTGGGTGCTAAGCGCCTGGATCGACACCTGGCTGTCGCCGGACTTCGCGGACTGGACGCTGGACCCGCAGCTGGCGCAGGTGAAATGCCCCGCGCTGGCGCTGCACGGCGACAACGACGAATACGGCTCCACGGTGCACGCCGAGCGCATTGCGCAGCTGGCAGGCGCGCAGCCGGTCATCTTCGAGAACTGCGGCCACGTGCCGCACCGCGAGATGCCCGAGCAGGTCCTCGCGACCGTCTCGGACTGGCTGCCGCGCGCCGGCTGAACGGCGCGTTGCGTCGCGGCCTGACGCGTTTGCGCGCTACAGGCGGGTGACGCGAAGCACCGCGTCGGCAAACGCCTTCGGCGCCTCTTGCGGCAGATTGTGGCCGATGCCGACACCCACGTCGATGTGCTGATATTTGCCGGTGAACTGGCCGGCGTAGGCCGCGGGTGGCGGATGCGGCGCGCCATTGGCGTCGCCTTCCATCGTGATCGACGGAATGCCGATCCTGGGCAATTGCGCCAGCCGCGCCTCCAGCTCGTCGTACTGTGACTCGCCCTGCGCCAGTCCCAGCCGCCAGCGGTAGTTGTGCACCACGATCTCGACATGGTCGGGGTTGTCGAAGGCGCGCGCCGATCGCGCAAACGTTGCGTCGTCAAAGCGCCATTGCGGCGAGGCCAGTTGCCAGATCAGCATGTTGAAGCTGTTTACGTTGGCAGCGTAGCCGGCCGCGCCGCGCTCCGTTGCGAAGTAGAACTGGTACCACCATTGCAGCTCGGCCTGCGGCGGCAGCGGCTTGCGGTTGCCTTCCTGGCTGCCGATCAGGTAGCCGCTGACCGACACCAGCGCCTCGCAGCGCTGCGGCCACAGCGCCGCCATGATGCATGCGGTGCGTGCGCCCCAATCGAAGCCGGCGACGACCGCCTTGCGGATCTTCAACGCGTCCATCAGCGCAATCATGTCCACGGCCACGACGGCCTGTTCGCCATTGCGCGGGGTGTCCGGCGATACGATCCGCGTGGTGCCGTAGCCGCGCAAATGGGGGACGATCACGCGGTAACCTGCGGCCGTCAGGCGCGGCACGACGTCGATGAAACTGTGGATGTCATAGGGCCAGCCGTGCAGCAGGATGGCGACGGGGCCATCGGCCGGGCCGGCGTCCACGTAGCCCACGTCCAGCGTGCCGGCGCGGATCTGCCGGATGCGGTCGAACGTGGGGACGGGGCCTTGCGGGGCCTTCGCCACGGAGTTGGCGATCGCGTTGCCGCCGAGCCCGAGGTCCAGCAGGCTGGCGCCCGCCAGCGAAGAAGTCGTACCCAGCAGGCGGCGCCGCTGAACGTTTACCGGTTCCGGCATGGTGATACTCCAGAAAGTCTTGTTGAAGGGGACGTGACTGCTGGACGTCACTGTGGACCAGGGCGCGGGGCACTGGGTGTCGGCGTGTACGCGCCGCGCGCGCGGATACACAACGACATAAAAATCCTGCGAAACCCGCAGCGCCGGGGCTGGAGACGGGCGGGCGCCGCCTTTACTATCAGCATTAGCCGGCACACCCGCCTGCCGGGGAAGAACCGCATGAGCACACTACCTGCTGCAACGCCCCCCGGCCTGAACACGCGCCGCTTGCTTCCGTGGACAGTGGTGATCCTGGTCGCCGTGGGCCTCGCGCTGCACGGGCCGATCGCCCAGCTCGAGCACTATCACGACTTTGCCGACAAGCGCGCGTGGCTGGGCATTCCCAACGCGGGCGATGTGCTCTCCAACCTGGGCTTCGCGGTGGTCGGCTGGTATGGCTTGGCGCTGGTCATGCACTCGCGCCGCCTGCGTGCGCTGGACGCCATCCGGCCCGGCTACACGGTGTTCTTTCTTGCGCTCATGCTGACCGCATTCGGCTCCGGGTGGTACCACCTCTTGCCCGACAACGCGCGCCTGATCTGGGACCGCCTGCCCATCGCGCTGCTGTGCGCCGGCATCCTGTCGGCCGTCTGGCGCGAAACCGTCGGCGACGGCCGCTGGGTCGACGTGCTGTGGACCGCGCTTGCCGTCGGCAGCGTGGCGTGGTGGTGGTACACCGACCACACATCCACGGGCGATCTGCGTCCGTACCTCTTCGTGCAGTTCATGCCGCTGGTGCTGGTGCCGCTGCTGCAATGGAGAAACGGCACCCCGCTGCGCGAACGGCTGTACTTCGGCGCGGCCATCGGGTTCTACGTGCTGGCCAAGGCCGCCGAACTGCTGGACTATCAGATCTACCAGACGTTCGCGTTCATGAGCGGCCACACGCTCAAGCATTTGTTCTCGATGGCGGCCGGGCTGATGGTGACGCTGAATTTCGCGCATCGCAAGCGCGAGGCGGACGCAACGCCTGGCGGATGGATGCCAAGATAGATGACCGGCGCCGCCGCCTTTAGCGCGCGCTCGCCACCGTGCCCAACGGCAACCCCAACTCGGCCCGGCGCGACAGCCAGGCGCTCGCGCGATATCGCGGTTCCAGATAGCGTGCGTGCAACTGTTCCAGAATCCGCAGGACGGTGCGCGCCCCCAGCGCGTCGCCCAGCGCGAACGGGCCTCGCGGATACCCCAGCGCCAGCATCACCGTCTGATCGATGTCTTCCGGCGTGGCGATGCCCTGCTGCGCCATGGCGCACGCGTTGTTGACGATGGTCGCGGCGATGCGCTGCGCGACAAAGCCCGGACTGTCCTGGATGCACGTCACGGCCGCTCCGTCCTGTTGCAGAATCGCGCGCGCCTGGTCTCGCATGACGGCGGACGTCACTGGCGTCAGCATGATCGTGTAGCGCGTCAACGTGAAGAGCGGATCGGCGGCGACCACGCGCCGCGCGTCCAGTCCCAGCCGAGCGCACACGGCCGTGGCGTCCTCGCCCACGGGCAGCACGAAGCACAGCGCCGCGTCCGACGGCGTTTCACCGGCCTCCAGCGTTGCGCCAGCGGCCACCACGCTCGCCGCCAGCGTGGCGCGAAAAGGCAGATCGGACGGCGCGATCCACACCGGGACGCGCAGGTCCACCGCCACGGCAACGTCGCCGGCGTCCGGATCGATGCGCTTGCCATCGTCGCCATACCGGTAAAAGCCCTGGCCGGTCTTGCGTCCGAGCACGCCGCCGGCCAGCCGCTGTCGCGTGATGATGGAGGGTTGATGCCGCGCTTCGTCGAACCACTGCCGGTAGATCGACTCGCCCGCCGGGTGCGACACATCCAGCTCCGTCAGATCGAAAAGCTCGAATGGTCCCATGCGAAACCCGCACGCATCGCGCAGGATCGCATCGATGCCCGCAACGTCGCAGATCTGCTCGCCCGCAATGCGCAAGGCTTCGGGCTGATAGCCGCGGCTGGCGTGGTTGGCAATGAAACCCGGCGTATCGCGCGCCAGCACCGCCGTGTGTCCAAGCCGGCGCGTGAACGCCGCCAGCACCTGGGCCAGACCCGGCGCGCTGCGCAACCCCGGAATGACTTCGGCCAGCTTCATGCGCGGCACGGGGCTGAAAAAGTGCAGGCCGCCCACACGCTGCGGCGCCGCACACCCGCTGGCCACCTCAGTGACCAGCAGCGACGACGTATTGGTGGCCAGCACGCACTGCCGCGAGACGACGGCCTCCAGGTCGCGAAACAGAGCCTGCTTGGCGGGCAGCGACTCGACAATGGCCTCGATCACCAGTTCGCAGTCTTGCAGGTCCTGGAGGGTGGCTGCGGCAATCAAGCGCGCGTCGGCGCCTTCCGCCTGTTCGGACGGGATCTTGCCGCGGGCGGCCAGCGTCGCGAGGCGCGCCAGGATGTCCTGCCGCGCCTCGCGGGCGGCGCCCGCCCGCGTGTCATGCAGGCGCACCACATAACCCGCCTGGGCCGCCACCTGCGCGATGCCGCGTCCCATCAGGCCCGCGCCCACCACCCCCACGATCACACCGGGACGGGCCAGGTCGGGAAGACCGGTGGTCGAATCGCTGCTCATATGCCTTGCCTCAGTCCAGTTTGATGTTCGCTTCTTGGATGACCTTCTTCCATCGCGCCGACTCGTCGGCCACGAAGGCGCCGAACTCGGCCGGCGTGGACGGCGTCACGATGTAGCCCAGGGGCTCGACCGTCTTGGGGAAGTCAGGCCCCTTGAGCACCTCGTTCAGCGCGCTGTTCAGCTTGTCGATCACCGGCTGAGGCGTGCCGGTCGGCGCCACCAGGCCGTACCAGCCCGACACCTGGAATCCGGGCAGACCAGCTTCGGCGATGGTCGGCACCTCCGGCGCAAGCGCCAGGCGGTCCTTGCTGGCAAAGCCCAGCACGCGCACGCGGCCGCTTTGCACCATGCTCAGCGAATGCGGGCCATCAAACAGGCCAGAGACTTCGCCGCCCAGCGCAGCCGTCTGGGCTGGGCCGCCGCCCTTGTAGGGCACGTGCAAAATGTCGATGCCGGCGCTGGTCGCAAAAAGCTCGATGGCCAGATGCGTGGTGTTGCCATTGCCGGAAGAAGCCAGCGTCACCTTGCCCGGATTGGCCTTGGCGTACGCGATCAGCTCGCCGACCGTCTTGGCCGGAAACTGCGAATTGACATAGAGCGCCAGCGGCAGGTCGGCGATCTTGCCAACCGGCGCAAAGTCCTTCTCGGTGTTGTACGGCAGGCTCTTGTACAGGCTGGGATTGATGGCATGCGCCGCCAGCACCAGGCCGACCGTGTAACCGTCCGGATTGGCCCGCGCCACCACCTGCGTGCCGATGCTGGACCCGGCGCCGGGACGGTTCTCCACCACCACCGGCACGCCAAGCTTCTTGCCCAGCATGACCGCCAGCGGACGCGCGACGACATCGGCCGACCCGCCGGGCGGATAGCCCACGATGAGCTGGATGGGGCGTTCGGGGTAGTCGGCGTGGGCTGTGGCCGACAGCGCGGCCAGGCCCAGCGTCATGGCAGCCAGAGCGCCGCCTTTCTTGATCTTGTGCAACAGGGTCATGGTGTCTCCTTCACTCGTTTTTATTGCGCGTAGTGCGCGTCAGGGTTCGATAAACGTGACGTCGTCGGCATAGGCCAGCGGCGCGGCGGTCGCGGCCTGCAACGCCTCGCGCGTCAGGCCGCGCAACATGCGGCGCACGACAAAGCCGCGCTCCGCGTCGATGTCGATGACGGCAAGGTCCGTGTAGATCACGTCGGCCACGCCGCGTCCGGTCAGCGGCAGCGAGCAGGCACTGACCAGCTTGGAATTGCCGCCGCGGTCGCAATGCTGCATGGCGACCGCGACCCGGCGCGCACCGGCCACCAGGTCCATCGCACCGCCGATGCCGGGCACGTCGCCGGGCAGGCCGAGCGACCAGCTCGCAAGGTCGCCGTTGGGCGCCACCTGAAAGCCGCCTAGAATGGTCAGATCCAGATGACCGCCGCGCATCATCGCGAACGACGTTGCCTGATCGCAGATCGAGGAACCGGGCAGCAACTGCACCGACACCTTGCTGGCGTTGATGAGGTCCGGGTCCGGCGTCTCGCCGACGCGCAAGCCGCGCAGCCCCAGAATGCCGTTCTCGCTGTGCAGGATGATTTCCTTGTCGGGCGCGATGCAGCCCGCCACCAGCGTTGGAATGCCGATGCCGACGTTGACGTAGCTGCCGTCGGGGATGTCGTCGGCAACAAGCTGCGCCACGCGCTGGCGGGAGAGGGGTTTAACCGTCATGGCGGGCCTCCAGGCGGACGACGCTTTGAACAAAGATGCCGGGCGTGTGCACAGCGTCGGCCGCAAGCTCACCCAGCGGCACGATCTCGTTGACCTCGGCGATGGCGTGACGCGCGGCCATGGCCATCACCGGACCGAAGCCGCGCGCGGCCAGGCGGTACGTCAGGTTGCCCCAGCGGTCTGCCCGGTCGCCCTTGAGCAGCGCAAAGTCGGCGGGCAACGGGTTCTCCAGCACGTAGCCCTTGCCTTCATAGACGCGCTGCTCCTTGCCGTCGGCCACCGGCGTGCCGTAGGAAGTCGGCGTGAAAAACGGCCCCAGTCCAGCCCCCGCGGCGCGGATGCGTTCCAGCAGCGTGCCTTGCGGCACGACTTCCAGTTCGACCTTGCCCGCGCGGTACAAGGCGGTGAACACGTCGGACCCCGAGGACTTGGGATACGAGCAGATCACCTTGCGCACGAGGCCCGCGGACAGCAGCGCCGCCAGCCCGTAGTCGCCGGTGCCCGCGTTGTTGCTCACGATGGTGAGATCGCGCGGGCCCGCGTCCTTCAACGCGTGCAGCAGCGCGCAAGGCAGGCCCGAGTCGCCGAAACCGGCCACCATCACGGTGGCGCCGTCGCCGATCACGCTGACCGCGGCCTCTAGCGAGGGAGATATCTTGTCGATCATGAACACAGCCCGCGGCGCGCGACGCGCCGCAGGTCTCCAGGTTGGATGGATGAAATCAGAGCGCGACCGCAGTACCGAGGATGGCCGTGGACTGGCTGGACAGCGTGGCGCCATTGCCGTGCACCAGGGCGATGTCGGCGGACTGCTGACGCGCCCCGGCCTGTCCGCGCAACTGCGCCACGGCCTCCAGCACCAGGAACACGCCATACATGCCGGGATGGCCGAACGACAGCCCGCCCCCATTGGTGTTGACCGGCAGCGAGCCGCCGGGTCCGATGCGGCCGCCCTCCACGAACCGGCCGCCTTCGCCCTTGGGGCAGAAACCCAGGTCTTCCAGGAACAGCAGCACATTGATGGTGAACGCGTCGTACAGGCAGACGAGGTCGACATCCGCCACCCCCACCCCGGCCTGCGCCAGCGCGCGCGGCCCCGAGCGCGACGCGGCGGTGACGGTCAGGTCCTGCATTGATGAAATCTGCCGATGCCAGACCTCGGTGGCGTTGCCCAGTACATACACAGGCGGCTGCGCCAGGTCGCGCGCGCGGTCGGCGCGCACCAGCACGAACGCCCCCGCGCCGTCCGTCAGGAGGCAACAGTCCCGCACGGTCAACGGATCGCACACCGGCCGCGCCGCCAGCACCTGATCGAGGCTGAGCGGATCGCGCGAGTAGGCATCCGGATTGAGCTGCGCCCACTCCCGCGCCGACACGGCCACCTGGGCCAGCTGCTCGCGGGTGGTGCCGAACTCGTGCATGTGGCGCGCGGCGGCCAGCGCATAGGCCGTGATGGGCTGCAACGGCTCGTAGGGCGCCTCGAAGGGCTGCGGGTCCAGCGCGGCGCGCATCTTGCCGACGGCCGCGCGATTCATCGTGCCCGAGCGCTGCGTGCTGCCATAGCAGACCAGCACTGCGTTGCACTCGCCGGACATCAGCGCATGCACGGCCGGCGCCAGATGCGCGACGAAGCTGGATCCGCCCAGCATGGTGCTGTCGATGAACGTGGGTTTGATGCCCAGGTACTCGGCAACCGGCATCGCCCACATGGCCGCCGACGCGCTGCACGTGCAAAGTCCATCGATGTCGCTCATGCGCAGGCCGGCGTCCGCCACGGCGCGTGCGCTGGCCTGCGCCAGGATTTCCATTTCGGTGTAGCCGGCGGCATTGCCCAGGCCCGCGTGGCCGATGCCGGCGATCGCGGCGGCGCCGCGAAATGCGTTGTCTTTCATGCTTGCTCGTCCAGGCTGAACACGACGCGGTTGGCGTCGCCATGGGCTCGCACCTCGGCGCGCACGGCGTCACCGATGCGGGGCCGGGTGGCAGGGGCGTCTTCGACGCGGCTCATCATGCGAAAGCCTTCTTCCAGATCGACGAGGCACACGTTGTAGTCGCCGCCCGCGTCGGGCGAACGCCGCACCGTGGTGGTCGAATGGATAACGCCGCGGCCGCTGGGCTCGAACCAGTCGAATTGCGCGCCGCCACAGTGCGGGCAGATCTGGCGCGGGAAAAAGACCGCCTGGCCGCAATCGCCACAACGCGGCACGCGCCACACGCCTTTCGCCAGCGAATCGAAGTACGTCTGTTCCACGCCGCGCGGGGCGTCGGTGCTTGGCAAGGGGCTCATGTGCGCGGCTCCTGGTGCGGATAGCCCAGCGCGCGCGAGCGGGCGCAGGCCTGGTCGGCCAGCGCGGGCGCCTGGCCCAGGTAGTTGGCGGGGTCGGTGATGCGCGCCAGCGCTTCGCGGTCGAAATGCGCGGCGACCTCGGGAGAATCCAGCAACGCCTCGGCCAGGCTGCATCCCCGGCCGAGCGCGGCGCGGCAGGCGTCGTAGACGATGTGATGCGCATTGTGGCGGCCCAACGCGGGCGCCAGTTCCATCATCACGGCCTCGGCCACGATCAGCCCGTGCGTCAGGCCCAGATTGGCGCCCATGCGCTCCACGTCCACGCTCAAGCCGCCCAGCGCGAACCTGGCCTGATGCAACGCGCCCGCGGTCAGGATGAAACTCTGCGGAATGGCGATCCACTCCGCGTGCCACGGCCCGGTGGCGCGCTCGAAGTCCTGCACGGCGGCATCCAGCATCAGTCCGGCATGCTGGCGCACGGCCTTGGCCGCCGCGAGCATGAGCTCGCTGGAAATGGGATTGCACTTCTGCGGCATCGTGCTGCTGGCGCCGCGGCCCTTCACGAAGGGTTCGCGCAGCTCGCCGAATTCCGTGGACGCCATGATCATCACGTCGGTGGCCACCTTGCCCAGCGAGCTGGCAATCAACGCCAGCAGATTGACCACTTCGGCCAACGCATCGCGCGCCACGTGCCAGGTCGTGGCGGGCACGCCCAGGCCCAGCTCCCCGGCCAGCTCGCGCTGCACCGCAAGGCCGTGCTCGCCCATGGACGCCAGCGTGCCGGCCGCGCCCGCCAGCTGCACGCAAAGCACGCGTTCGCGCAGCTGCGCCAGCCGCTCCTGATGCCGGTCGAACATCGACAGCCAGACACCGGCCTTGTAGCCGAAGGTGATGGGCAACGCGTGCTGCAGGTGCGTGCGCCCGGCCATCGGCGTGGCGCGGTGACGTTCGGCCAGGCCCGCCAGCACTTCGCGCACCTCGGACAGGTCGCGCTCGATCACGTCCAGGCCGGCGCGCACCTGCAGCACAATGCCGGTATCCATGATGTCCTGCGTCGTTGCGCCCCAGTGCAGGTAGCCGCCCGCTTCGCCGCATTGCGTGGCAAGCTGCTCGACCAGCGGCAGGATGGGATAGCCCACGATGTCGGTCTGCTGACCCAATGCGGGCAGATCGAGTGCGGCAGGCTTGACGCGGGCGGCGATCTGGTCGGCCGCCTCGGCCGGAATCAGCCCCAGCCGGGCCTGAGCCCGGGCCAGCGCGACCTCGACCTCGACATAGCGCGCAAGCGTCGCCTCATCGGAGAAAATCTCGCGGGCTTCGGCGGTGCCGAAGGCGTCACGAAAGAGAACGGAGTCCAAAACCGTGCTGGCCCCGCCCAGCGGAGAAACTGGCATGCTAACCTCGCTGAAACCACGAACATATCAATATGTTCGAACATATCGGAAGTCTAGGGATGCTTTACAGACCGGGATATCGGGGTATACCCGCGGGTGCTTTGGAAACGACTAGGAGCAATCCATGACACGGATGACAGCGGCGCGCCTGACGGCGGCGCTGAGCGAGGCGATCGTCGCGGGCCATCACAAGGTGGGCGACCTCTTGCCCACCGAGCTGGAATTGGCGGCGCAGTACGACACCAGCCGGCATACCGTGCGGCTGGCGTTGCAGGAACTGCAGCAATTGGGATTGGTGTCGCGCCGCAAGAATGTCGGTACGCGCGTGGAGTCGGCGCGCCCGGCGGCCAACTACAAGCAGGCGCTGACTTCGATAGAAGGTGTGGTGCAGTTCGGCAAGGCGCACACCCGCGAAGTTCTCGACGTGGCCGACGAGGTCGCCGACCTGACGCTGGCGCAGACGCTGGGCTGTGCAGGCGGCACGCGCTGGCTGCGCATATCAAGCCTGCGCCGCAATCGCGACGACGTGGCAAATCCCATCGGCTGGACGGACGCGTACCTGGATCCGGCCTATCGCGACGTCGTGCCGCGCGTGCGCGAGAATCCGCAGGAATTGATCAGCACCCTGATCGAGGCGAATTACGGCGTGAACATTGTGCAGATCCGTCAGGACATCGAGGCGGTTGCACTGCCGGCGCGCGTGGCCGGCCCCTTGAACGCCGAAGCGGGTTCACCTGCGCTGCGCATTCTGCGCAGCTACATCGATACCACCCGGCAAACCATCGAAATCAGCGTCACGTACCACCCCGCCAGCCGGTTCCGGCTGACGATGTCGCTGGATCGGCATACGGACTGAACTGAGGCCGGGACCGGCAAGCCGGTGAGGCGGCTCGCCGGTCATGGAACAAAAAAGATAGGCCACGCACCGTCACGGTGGCCTATCAAGGCCGGACATCGGTACGGCCTGCTACCTGCACAAATCCCTACTTCGGCATCAGCACCGTGTCGATGACGTGGATGACGCCGTTGTCGGCCGCGACATCGGTCTTCACGACCTTGGCGTTGTCCACGGTGACGTTGCCGCCATCCACCGCGATGGTCAACGAGCTGCCTTCAACCGTCTTCACCTTGCCCGGCTTGACGTCCTTGGCCATGACCTTGCCCGGCACGACGTGATAGGTGAGCACCTTGGTCAGCGCGGCCTTGTCTTTGAGCAGCGCGTCCAGCTTGTCCTTCGGCACCTTGGCGAAGGCTTCATCGGTCGGCGCGAACACGGTGTACGGGCCCGGACCCTTCAGCGTGTCGACCAGACCAGCCGCTTGCACGGCGGTGACCAGCGTATTGAACGAACCGGCCGACTTGGCGGTGTCCACGATGTCGGCGGCGTGCGCGGTGCCCAGCGCCAGGGTGAGCGAAATTCCTGCCAAAAGACGTTTCATGATTGACTCCTTGTCCAGTGACCTCCCGCGAGCGCGGGTTCCGAAAGCGGCCTCGAATAGGGGGGAAGTTGAACCGCTTGAAGAAGGAATTTACGCGTCTGCCGTCTTCTCGTCCACGCTTTGAACCGCTATTATGCAAACATATCGGTTCAATACCGGGTCAAGGAAAACAATGGAATCCAAGCAATCCGACGACGGCCGCATCACGTACCGCAGCGGCGTGGCGGCGCGCCTGGCGGGGCTCTCGCCCGAGACGCTGCGCGTCTGGGAGCGCCGCTACAACCTGTCCGATGTCGAACGCTCGGCGCGCGGCCAGCGCTTGTATTCCGCCGAACAGGTGCGCCGTCTCAGCCTGCTCAAGCAACTGGTCGATCAGGGGCATGCCATCGGCGTGCTTGCGCCCATGTCCATCGAACAGCTGCATGAACTGGCTGGCGCCGCCGCGCGCCAACCCGCGGCGCAGGGGCCGCTGCGCCTGGGCGTGGCCGGCGCCAATCTGGCCCGGCGCATCGCCGGCAGCGGACGCGACGGCCTGGACGTGATCGTTCAACAGAGCTGGCCGCACCTTGAGCAGGTCGCCCTCACGCCGCAAGAGGCAGACCTCGAAGTTCTGGTGATCGAACTGTCCGAGCTGCATGAAAGCGCGCTGCCGCTGATCGTGGCGGCCGCAAAAGCGTGCGGCGACGTCGCCGTGCTGGTGCTTTACCGGTTCTGCGCCAGCGCGACCATCCGCGCCTTGCGCGCCCACGGTTTTCTGGCGGCCCGCGTTCCGGCGGACATCGGCGAATTGCTGCTGCTGTGCCGCTCTGCGCTAGCCGGCGAACGGCTGCCGACCGCGCCTGCCCAGCCCACGCTGGATCTGCGCTTTGACGAGCATGCGCTATTCACCATCATGGCGTCCGGCAGCGGCCTGGCCTGCGAATGCCCGAAGCACCTGGCTGACCTGCTACTGATGGTGGGCAGCTTCGAACGCTACAGCGTGCAGTGCGCGTCCCGCAACGATGACGACGCGCAGCTGCACAGCGACCTGGGCCGCGCCGCGGGGCAGGCGCGCGCCATTCTGGAAGTCGCGATGGAAAGACTGGCCCGGGCAGAGGGCCTGCCCCTGCCGCCTCCCATTTCCAAAGCAGACCCCGAAAATAAAACGCGCTGAGGGCCGGGCCCGTGGACCCCGCACTCAGCGCGTTGCAGGCGTGCGGGGCCGGCGCGCAATCCTGCCCTGACGGGCAGTCATGCGGCCAGGCCCATGCGCCTTAGAAGCGCGTCATCAGCTTGAACATGCCCGACTGCTGGCGGTTGCCGCTGCCGAACTGCGCGTCGTAGGCCACGCCCGCGGTCGTGCTGCGCGTGATCGCCACTTCGGCGCCCAGGCCCAGCACCGCCGCGTTCTTCGCGATGGGCACACCCGACACCGTGAAGGTGCTGCCGCCTTCAAAGGCCAGTTTCTGCGTGGGCTTCACATCGCCCATCGCGTGGCGCCAGCCCAATGTCGCCGTCAAGCGGCCAGGCGTGCTGTCCGTGCCGATCAGCATGGCGCCGCGCAGGCCCAGCGTGGTGCTCGTCACATCGTCCGTGTTGCTCTGGCCGCGCAAGGCCGCAGAGCCGCCTGTCTCCTGGAAGCCGCGCGTGCGGATCTGGTTCCAGGCCACGCCGGCGAAGGGCTCGATCGCATAGGCGTCCGAAAGCGGCAGCTTGTAGCCAAGCTCCGTGAACAGTTGCGTCGACGACGCGTTGTAGGACGATTCCAGACGCTGGTTCAGGCTGCCGGCCGCGACGTTGCGCTTGGCGTCGATCTCGTGCCAGGTGTAGGCCGCGCCCGCCATGAAGCGCACGTGTCCCGGACCGGCTTCGAAGTTCTTGCCGCCGAAGACCGTCGCCGTGTAGCTGTCCACGCTCATGCGCGAGGACACGTCGGAGATCGAGTTGTGGCTGCCGGTATAACCGACCGCGCCACCCAGACGCCAGCCGCCGCCCACGTCGCCATCGCCGCCCACGAACAGGCCGCCCGAGGACTGACGCACGGTGGATGCATTGCCGTCGCCGTTGAAGGTGCTCCAGTTGCCGAACGCCTGCGCCCAGATCGGCGATGCGCCGCTTTGCGGCAGGGCGTCGGAGGACGCCGCGCCCAACTGCGCCGTCGGCCGGCCGGCGCGCATCGGCGCGTCCAGATTGCCGCGCAGATGCGACAGCGGCAAGGTGGTGACCGCGTCGCCCTGGGTTTGCAGCACGCTGCCCGTGCTCGCGTACGCTTCGCCGGACAACTGCTTCAACGCCGCGCGCGCCTGCCCCGGCGTCATGGCCAGCACGGCATCCGTGACCTGGCTGGCGCCCGTCGCCTTGCCCGCGCCATTGGCGCTGGCAATCAGCGACGAATCGGCGCCGGGCGCAACGGGTTGAGTGACGACCGGTGCAGCGTCGCCGCCGGCCGAGGCCGTACCCGTGCCGGTGGTGGCCGAGCCGGTGCCCGTCGGCGCGGACCCGTTGCCCGTGGGCGCAGAACCATTGCCGGTCGAAGGCGCGCCATTTTCCGCCGAGGCCGAGCCGCTGCCAGCCTGGCTGGAACCGCTACCCGACGGCGCGGCGCCGTTGCCTGCCGGCGCCGAGCCATTGCCGCTCGAAGGCGGCGCCTGCTGGTCCAGCGCACCGCCCACGTTGGTTTCGTTTTCCGAACCGCCGACGCTGCCGATCGGCACGTCGTTGCGCGCGAGCGTCATGAACGCATTCTTCGCGTCATAGCTGAGCGACGGCGTAAGGAACGCGTATGCGCTAGACACGCCCGTGAAGCGGCCCTGAATGCCGCCGTCGGCCGTCAGGATGTTGTACGTCGCGCGCGGCGCGTAGTTGCCGTTCGGGCCCACATGCGCCACGGTGCCGTCCAGCGTGGCGACGCCAGTCACATGGATGCGGTCGCTCAGGGTGCTGGCCGGATCGGCATGCACGCGGTAAACCGTGTCCTGGCCGAAATTCAGGTTGCCGTTGACCGTCAGCGTGCCCATCGGCGTGCCGTCGTTGCCCGGCGAGATGACGGCCGTGGGGTACAGCGTCGTGCTGCCCACTTGGCCGACACCGGCCAGCACCACTTCGCGGCCGATGTCCATCGGGCCATTCAGCTTGCCGTTGATCTCCAGCGCGCCGTCGGCGATGAAGATCGGACCGGTCAGGTTGCTGCTGTCGCCGTTCAGGATGATCGAGCCGACGCCGGTTTTCACAAAGCCTTCGGTGCCTTGCAGCGGGTTGTCGATGATGTCCACGAACCTGCCCGCCGCATACGTGCCGTCGCCGACGACGATGACGGGCGGGTTGCCGCCGGTGCCGGCCAGCGTGATCGGCGCGCCCTGCAGGCGATACCGGTCCGTCGCGAATTGCAGTCCGGACACGCGCACCGGGCCCGCGCTGCCATCGACGGTGACCGTGCCCGCCGCGCCCGTGAAGATCGCATAGCCGCCGCTGGGCAGCGCGCCGGTGGCGTTGGTCGGGCCGTTCCAGTTCGTGCTTGCGGCGCTCCAGGTGCCGTTGCCGCCGCCGGCGTTTGCCGCGGAGGCCACGCCATTGCCGTTCCACAGGTTGGTCGTGCTGGGACCCAGAACCAGGTTGATGTGCTTGTCACCCGTCAGCGTCTGGATGGTGGCGGCCGGCACCGAGTCGCCGGAAACCGTGCCCAGCGTCAGGCCACTGCCGCTCAACGTGCCGCCGTACGACATGATGCGGTAGAAGCCCGCGTTGACGCCGTGCGTGCTGACCTTCACGTTCAACGTCGCGTTGTTCAGGGCAACGTTGCCGCCCACCGTGATGTTGTCGCCCGTGCCGGGTTGCGTGATGGGCAGCCCGGCATAGCCGGTCTCGAAATCGAAGACGCCGTTGTTGATGCCCAGGTTGCCATTCACAACGAGATTGCCGTTGGAAACGCCGGTGGGCGTGTCCACCCAGTATCCCGGCGCGACGCGGGCATTGCCCGTCACGTTCAGGTCGCCGTTGATCGCGCCAAAACCCGCCACGGTGCCCCCGGACATGGCGTTGACGTTGCCGCCGATCGCCACGCCCGCGCCGCCCCCATTGCCGCCGATTACCGCCGTCCCGCCATTGACATCGATTCCGCCGGGAAAGTTGGCCGACCCGTCAAACACCTGCGTATTGCCCGCCCCGATGGTCAGGTCCGCAGCGGTGACGCTGCCCACATAGGACGCGCTCAAGGCGAGCGTCGCCGTCAGCCACTTCTTTGTGCCGTGTGCCAAAACTTCAATCCTCCGGATTAATCGAGCTTCCTTTCACCTATTGCCGATATGTTTAAAAAGTATCGGCAAGTAATAATGCAGCCGGCGTGAATTTAGGGTCAGCTCTGGAAAAAAGGAGGCACTGTATAACGGTTTTTTTTGCGTCCCCGTTAATAATCGGGGTTATATCCCGTTAATTATCAAAATAGGTCTACGGCATACGTCTGATAATGCTAGGCATACCCGTGAAGATATTATCCAAAGTATTTATTTCCGCTAATCGGATACCATCCGACCGCGATTATCAGCCGTTTGCGGATACCATCTTTTGGTCGTATGTCCGCGCGGACAGCGCACTTGGCAACGCCGCATTCGGTCACAAAATGACACGGGACCCCGTCCTGCTTTGTCCTCGTCACGCAAGCCCGGCGGCCGCTGCGCCGGGCAGCGGGAACACCACGTTGAAGCAGACGCCGCGCCCCGCGGGCCCTTCGTCAACGGTTACGCGCGCCTCGTGCGAGCGGGCAATTCTTGCGACCAATGCCAGCCCCAGCCCGCTCCCGTGGCTTGGCGCGCCCGGCCCGCGATAGAACGGATCGAAGATCCGCTCGCGCAATGGCCGCGCGATACCCGGCCCGTTGTCCGCGACCGCCAGCGTGACGCCCTCCGGCTCCCAATGCAGCGCAACGCTGATCGCACTGTTCTCGCCGCTGTACCGGCCCGCGTTGTCCACCAGATTGCGCACCAGAATGCCCAGCGCATCCACCTGGCCCATGATCAGGACCGGCGCGGCATCCACGGTGACCTGCTGGCCGCGATGGATGAAAGAGGCCTGCATGTCCCGCAGCACGAAGGCCACCACGGACGCAAGGTTCACCGGCTCAAGGCGGATGTCGTTGCGGTCCGTGCGCGCCAGGTCCAGCAGCTGTTCGACGATGCGGGAACTGCGGCGCGTGGTCTGCGCGATCTTCTGCATCAGCATCCTGGCCTTCACGGGATCGTTGACGCGATACGCCGTGTCCGCATACACGGCCAGCACCGCCAGCGGCGTGCGAAGCTCGTGGGCGGCATCGCCGATGAACCGGCGCTCATTCTCGATCAACGCCGCCACCCGGCGCTGGCGCTCATTGATCGCGCGAATCAACGGCACCAGCTCGGCGGGGACGGCCCGCTCATCAACGGTCACGCCGTCGGTCACGCTAGCCTCGGCAATCTCCCTGGCCACGCAGCCAAGCTTGCGCACGGAACGGCAGACAACCAGCATCGTGACGCCCCCGATCCCGGCAAACATCAGCAACGTGATGATCGAGCCCAGCTCGAACCGGGCGGCAAGGCCGGCATAGAACGCTCGCGTCGGCGTGCCCGCGACGATTTCGAAGCGCGCGGACTCGTCCAGCCCCGTGTACACCCGCCACGTATCCCCATCCTGGACGACGCACGAAAATCCAACCGTGTTCCCCTGCACCATCCGCTTGCGCGGCGCGTCCTTGGACGCCAGCACCAGGCGATTCGTCACGCGGTCCCAGACCTGGATCTCGGTCTTGCCGACGGCCTGACGCACCAGGAAGGCCGGCACCGGCAGTTCCCGGGTGATGTCCTGTGTGGCCGGCACCATCGCCAGAAAGAAGGCCATGCTGTCGACCACGGCACTCAATTCATGATCGCGCAACCCGGATTCGGCCCGGGTCACGCTGTTCCAATACAAGCCAAACTGCACCAGCCACGACACGAGCAGCGCGCTGAAGATGCCCAACAGGACCTGTGCGCGCAACGAATTCGTGACCCGCCGCATCAGCCGCTATCCCGGGCCAGCCGGTAGCCTTGACCATGAACATTCTCGATGGTGTCCTTGCCCAGCTTTTTTCTCAGCGAGTGAATGAACACGGCGATCGTGTTGCTCTCGCCAGGCCGGCCCGCGCCATACAAATGCGCGCGCAGCTCTTCCGTGGACACGAGCCGGTCCGCGTGCCTGAGAAGCATCTCCAGCGTGCGGAACTCGTGCTCCGACAACCGTGTCGGCGCCTCGTCGACGAAGGCTTCGCGCCGGCCCGGATCCAGCTTCACATGACGCCAGGCCAGGATCTTGTCGCCCGGAACGCCGCTGCGTCTGAGCAGCGCGCGCATGCGGGCAAACAGCTCCGCGGGTTCGAACGGCTTGATGACGTAATCATCGGCGCCAATATCAAGCCCCCTGATGCGATCGCTCAACGCATCCCGCGCGGTAATCAGGATCACTGGCACATCATCGCCGCGCCGGCGCACAAAGCGCAGCACATCCAATCCCGAACCGCGATGCAGCCCGATATCCAGCAGCACGAGCGCGAAGGCGTGCTGCAGCAGCAGCACCTTGGCGGCTTCGACGTCCTGCACGAGCGTCACCGCGAAGTCCAATTCCTCGAGCGCCAGCGTCAACGCGTCCGCGAACATCGCGTCGTCCTCAACCAACAGAACTCGCATGTCAGTATTCCCCTTCCGTGTGCGTTGACAGCTGCTGCATGGGGCCGCGCGCTCGCCGCCCCAGGCCGCATCATACGGTCAGGTTGTGGCCTCAGGCGTGCGCAGGTGCTGCCAGCGCCAACCGCTCGTAACGCGCGCCGGGCTGCGCCGCGCCAGGCTGCCGTTCCGTCTTGAAGCGCGCCACCGCCTGCAAGAGCTCTTTCGCCTGCGTGGCCATTGCGCCGGCCGCCGCAGCGGACTCTTCGACCAACGCCGCATTCTGTTGCGTCATCGTGTCCATTTGCGACACCGCCACGTTCACCTGCTCGATGCCGGCGGTCTGCTCGGCCGAAGCCGAGGCGATCTCGACGGTCACCTCTTTGAGCCTTGCCACGGCGTCGAGCACCTTCTCCATCTGGCCGCCCGCCGTGGCCGCCATCGACTCGCCGCCCTCCACCGCACGCTGGGAGTTTTCGATCAAGCCCTTGATCTCCTTGGCGGCCGTGGCACTGCGCTGCGCCAGCGCGCGCACTTCCGTCGCCACCACGGCGAAGCCGCGGCCCTGTTCGCCGGCCCGCGCCGCTTCCACGGCCGCATTGAGCGCAAGAATGTTCGTCTGGAAGGCAATGCTGTCGATCACCGACACAATCTCGCCCATGCGCTGCGCGTCGGCCGAGATGGCCCCGATCGCATCGACCACCTGACCCACCACGCGGCCCGCTTCAACCGTGAGCTGGCTGCAATCGACGGCAAGGCTGCTGCCGCTGGCCGCATTGTCCTGGTTCATCCGCACCGTCGAGGTCATCTCTTCGATGCTCGCGGCCGTTTCCTCAAGCGATGCAGCCTGCTCCTCGGTGCGTTGCGACAGGTCGGCATTGCCTTCGGCAATCTGCGCAGACGCCGTCGAAATGGATTCCGCCGCGCTGACGATCGTGCCGACCGTCGACGCAAGCTGCCTGCGCATCGTTTCCAGCGAGTACATCAGGCTCGAATGATCCCGCTCATCGAGCTTGAGCGCCGTCGTGAGATCGCCGCTGGCAATGGCGCCGGCCAGCTTCTGCGCGTCGGCGGGTTCTCCGCCCAGCTGCCGCAGGATGCTGCGCGTGACCAGCCACGCCGACAGGACGCCCACCAGCACCGCGATCGACATGATCACAATGATCGTGCTCTGCAGACGCGCCGACGTCGCCGCCGCCTGCTTCGCAGATTCATCGTTGAGCTGGGATTCAAGGTTGGCAAGCGACAGCAACTGGTCGAGCCACGCGTCCTGCTTGGCGCGCAGTTCTTCCCGCAGAATTCGGGCGGCTTCCTGGGTGTTGTTCTGCCGCCCGGCTTCCAGCGCACGCAGGTAGATGGGCGTCGCGTCCTGTTCCGCGCGGCGGGCGGCGGCCAGCAGATCCCTTTCCGCGTCAAGGGTATTGGCATCGCTCGCAAACATCTGCGCAAGACGTTCATTGGCTTGGCGATAGCGCGCCGCCATGTCTTCGGCCCGGGTGATCTCATTAGCCACGGCTTGCGGGTCCGTGTAGAGCACGATGTTGCGCACCACGATGGCCCGGCCCTGCACCAGCTCGCGCATCTGCAGCGCCAGCTTCAACTGCTGGTTGTTCACGTTCACGATGTCGTACATCGACTTGTCCAGCGTCCTCACGGCGTACAGGGACAGGCCCCCGAGCACCACCAACGCAAGAACAAGCAAGAGAAAACCGATCGCAAGACGCGAACTCACTTTCATGGCTGCCAGATTCATCATTCGCCTTTGTTGTTGTTGGCAACCGGCTCATGACAATTCGCGCTGGACAAGCGCCAGGGCCCTGAACGGGCCCGCGCCGGCTGACGAGCGCGACTATAGAGGGCGAAGAATTAATGAATCGTTAATTCTCACCAATTCTAAAAGCTGTGCCGCAGCCCCAACGCGATGGTTTGCGGGCTGGCGCCAGCGGTCACGCCCAGTTCATTGATGGCGAAGTCGTACGCAGCATTCGAGCGGTTCTTGATCTTCGAGTAGTACGCATACACAGACGTGCGCCTGGACAAGGGCTGCTCATACCCCAGCGTGTACTGGACCGCGCCGGTGTTCTGGCCGCTACGGACGTAGCCCACCCGTTGCGTGGATGGCCCGGTGCCGTTGGCGGCGTACCCGACGGACGCGTTCAGGCTGCCGGTGCCCAGCTTCTGCACCACGGACACGTAGTAACCCTTGCGGCGCAGATCGCCGGATGCGGTCTGGTAGCGCAGCTGCTCGACGACGAAGTTGATCGTGGTGGACGGAAACGAATACGTGGCGCCCAGCTTGATGGCATCGTCATGCGAGTCGGCCATCTGATAGTTCTTGTGCAGCTCATAGGCCGCCACCAGCGCCAGCGGTCCGTCCTTGTAGGCGGCGGACCAGGAGAACAGCTGGGGATTGCGCGGCGTCGTCATGCGTTCCTGCGGCAGGCCCCACGTGAATCCAGCGCTCAAGCCATGCCAGTCCGCGGACCGGAAATGCAGCGAATTTTTCTGGCGTCGATCAAACGAACTCGTGTTCTCGACGTTGCCCGAGCTGGACGCCGAGCCGTTGCCCATCAACGCCATGTATCCCGCCGTC
Source organism: Achromobacter sp. SLBN-14 (assembly GCF_006715415.1). NCBI lineage: Bacteria > Pseudomonadati > Pseudomonadota > Betaproteobacteria > Burkholderiales > Alcaligenaceae > Achromobacter > Achromobacter sp. SLBN-14. The sequence continues at coordinate 2,132,001 of NZ_VFNE01000001.1, forward strand.
ATCGGATAGTAGGGATCCATTTTCATGGTCGACTCGGTGTAGGCCGTGTGCCAATTGCCCAGAAAGAACGTGCCGTAGGGCGATGCCAGCCCAAGGCGCGTGTTCCGGCTGGCGATCTCGCCTTGCCCGGTGTTGGGCGCAATGCCGCTCTCGATCTGAAAGATCGCCGACAAGCCATCGCCCAGGTCCTCTTCGCCGCGAAAGCCGAACACCGACCGGTTGTTCGTCATACGTGAGCCGGAGCCGGCATTGTCGGCGCCGCTGATCCAGGCGTATTCCAGCGCCGTGTTGAGCCGGCCGTATAGCGTGACGGACGATTGCGCCGACGCGCTGCCCACCGCGCCGCACAGCGCGGCCACCGCGCATCCACCCACCAGAACCCGTCTGCGCGCGCCGCGGCCAACTTTCATCTCATGCTCCTGTGCCTTGCGCAGCACGCAAACCGCAAGACGATACGCGTGCGCGCCGTGCAGACGCCATTCGTCGAAGGTATAGGGTGACGAACCTAATGTCGGATTGCGCCCCGGCGGACGCCATGAAAACCTACCCACCGCGAAATTAATCGAGGAGAGTGGCATGGCTTCGCGTCGACAAGTCCTGGGAGCGGCGTCTTCGCTGGCTTCAGCGTTTGCGCTCAACAGCATGTGGGCCGGCCGGGCAAACGCCGGGTCGCAGTCTCAGACCGGCACGCCGCTGGCAGACGGTCCCCCGGAGGTGATTTTCTACAACGGCCGCTTCACCACGTTGGACCGTGCCAATCCGGAAGCGGGCGCCGTCGCCGTGAAGGGCGGCAAGTTCGTCGCGGTGGGCAGCGACCGGGAAGTCCTGCGCCTGGCGGGATCGAACACCCGGCTGGTTGACCTGAAAAAGAAAAGCGTCCTGCCCGGGCTTTACGACAACCACACACACGTCGTGCGCGGCGGCCTGAACTACAACATGGAGCTGCGCTGGGACGGCGTGCGGTCGCTGGCGGATGCCATGGAGATGCTGCGCCGGCAGGTCGCCAACACGCCCGCGCCCCAATGGGTGCGTGTGGTGGGCGGATTCACCGAGCACCAGTTCATTGAAAAGCGTCTGCCGACCATCGAGGAAATCAACGCGGTCGCACCGGACACGCCGGTGTTCCTGCTGCATCTGTACGATCGCGCGCTGCTGAACGCTGCGGCGCTGCGCGTGGTGGGCTATACCCGCGACACGCCGGACCCCGAAGGTGGACAGATCATCCGGGACTCGAATGGCAATCCGACCGGCCTGCTGCTTGCCAAACCCAACGCCACCATCCTGTATTCAACCCTTGCCAAGGGACCGAAGCTGCCGTTCGACTACCAGCTGAACTCCACACGCCATTTCATGCGCGAGCTGAACCGGCTGGGCGTCACGGGCGTCATCGACGCCGGCGGCGGCTATCAGAACTATCCGGACGACTATGCCGTCATCCAGAAGCTGGCCGACGACAACCAGCTGACGGTGCGACTTGCGTACAACCTCTTCACGCAAAAGCCCAAGCACGAGAAAGAGGACTTCCTGAACTGGACGTCTTCGGTCAAGTACAAGCAGGGCGACGATTACTTCCGGCATAACGGGGCCGGAGAGATGCTGGTGTTCTCGGCGGCCGACTTCGAGGACTTCCGGGTCGAACGTCCGGACATGCCGCCGGAGATGGAAGGCGAACTGGAAGAGGTCGTTCGCGTCCTGGTCCAGAACAAATGGCCGTGGCGCCTGCACGCGACCTACGACGAAACGATCACGCGCGCGCTGGACGTATTCGAGAAAGTGCATCGCGACACGCCGCTCACCGGCATCAACTGGTTCTTCGATCATGCCGAGACGATCTCGGACAAGTCCATCGACCGGATCGCCGCACTGGGCGGCGGCATTGCCGTCCAGCACCGCATGGCATACCAGGGCGAGTACTTTGTCGAGCGCTACGGCGCGAAGGCCGCGCAAGCCACGCCCCCGGTCAAGCGCATTCTGGAAAAGGGAGTGAAAACGTCCGCCGGCACCGACGCCACGCGCGTCGCGTCCTACAACCCGTGGATTTCGCTGTCGTGGATGACCACGGGCAAAACCGTCGGCGGCATGCCGCTGTATCCGCATGAAAACCTGCTGGACCGCGAAACGGCCCTGCGCATGTGGACCGAGAACGTCGCGTGGTTCTCCAACGACGAAGGCAAGCGCGGCCGCATCCAGGTGGGCCAGTTCGCCGATCTGATGGTCCCGTCCCAGGATTACTTCACGGTGGCGGATGAAGAGATCTCGTTCCTGACGTCCGACCTGACCGTGGTGGGCGGGCGCGTGGTCTACGGCGCTGGCGACTTCGCCAAGCTCGACGAAAACGCGCCGCCGCCCGCCATGCCCGACTGGTCGCCCACGCGCCTGTTCGGCGGCTATGCCGCCTGGGGCGACCCGGAAGGCGCGGGACGCAATTCGCTCGACTACAAGCGCTTTGCCGCGGCCTGCGGTTGCGCCAGCGCGTGCGGCCTGCATGGGCACAGCCATGCCAATGCGTGGGCCTCCAGCGTGCCGGCCTCGGACCAGAAGTCGTTCTTCGGCGCGCTGGGTTGCTCGTGCTGGGCCGTGTAAGGAACCGAACCCATGTCGAGCATTTCAACCTCGCTGGCCGGCATCGCGCGCCCCATTCTCGGGGGCCGCGTTGCCCGCTTTGCCGCCTACCTGGGCTTGTGCGCGGCGTATCTTCAGGGCGGGCTGGTCAAGCTGACCGACTTTCCCGGCGCCATTGCGGAAATGACCCATTTCGGGCTTACGCCCGCGCCGTTCTTCGCCGTGGTCGTGATCGCGCTGGAGCTCATCGCCTCGCTCATGATCCTGATCGGATGGCATCGCTGGCTCGGCGCGCTGGGGCTGGCGATCTTCACGCTGCTCGCCACCTTCGTCGCCCTGCAGTTCTGGGAGATGCCGCCCGGCCAGGCGCGCTTTTTCGCCGCCAACTCGTTCTTCGAGCACCTTGGGCTGGTGGGCGGGTTCCTGCTGGTGATCTGGCAGGACCTGAACGAACGGCGGTAGTCGCCTTCGTATCGGCCTACGCAGTGTCCGTCGCGCCGGCCGCACCGCCGGTCCAGCGGGCACCGCGCCATCAACACTTACCTTGCACACCATGGAACAGACCCCCGTATCTCCCCGATTCACCGGCCTCTTGGGCTTTAACGCGGGATACGTCGATACGGCGGGGTTCCTGGCGCTGAACGGCCTGTTCACGGCGCACGTGACGGGGAACTTCGTCACGCTGGGCGCAGCCTTCGTCCACGGCACGACCGGCGCCTTCGCCAAGCTCCTGGCCTTGCCGCTCTTTTGTGCCGTCGTCGTGCTGACGCGCCTGTTTGCGTCCGGCTTCGCGGCCGCGGACACGGCGATGTCCAAGCTCATGCGCGCGAAGGTGCTGCTGCTGGCCGCCGCCGCTGCCGTCCTCGTCGCCTACGGACCGTTTCCCGACAGCGACGCGCCGGTTGCCGTAATTGGCGGGATGCTGCTGGTCGCGGCCATGGGTATCCAGAATGCGATCCAGCGCATGCATCTGGGCAGCGCGCCGCCGTCCACGCTCATGACCGGCACCACCACGCAGGTGATGATCGACCTTGCCGACCTCTGCAAAGGCGTCTCCGGCGAGGCGCGCACGGCCGCCGTCGCCCGCCTGCGCAAGATGCTGCCCGCCCTGGCGGCGTTTGCGTCCGGCTGCGCCATTGCCGCGCTGCTGTACTGGGCGTCCCTCATGTGGTGTTTCATCCTGCCGCCCATCGTCGCCGCACTGGCCACCCTGAGCATCAAACGCGCCCCGGCTGACCCTACTTGAGGGGGACGCGCCATACCTTCGAACAATGTCGAGACGCGAACGTTTCCCCTATCCTGACATTCTCGTTAAGGCCCCTCCATTTCAACCCAAGGTGATTTTCATGTCCCAAGCAAAGCTCGAAGTCCTGACCCCGCAGAACAGCCAGATCATCTTCATCGATCACCAGCCGCAAATGGCCTTTGGCGTGCAGTCGATCGACCGCCAGACGCTGAAGAACAATGCCGTGGGTCTGGCCAAGGCCGCCAAGGTGTTTGGCATTCCCACCACCATCACCACCGTCGAGACCGAGTCGTTCTCGGGTTACACCTACCCCGAACTGCTCGACGTGTTTCCGAACCAGAAGGTCCTGGAACGCACCTCGATGAACTCGTGGGACGACCAGAAGGTGCGCGACGCGCTGGCCGCCAATGGCCGCAAGAAGGTCGTCGTGGCCGGTCTCTGGACCGAAGTCTGCAACACCACGTTTGCGCTGTGCGCCATGCTGGAAGGCGAATACGAGATCTACATGGTCTCCGACGCGTCCGGCGGCACGTCCAAGGAAGCACACGACATGGCCATGCAGCGCATGATCCAGGCCGGCGTCGTGCCGGTGACCTGGCAGCAGGTGCTGCTGGAATGGCAGCGCGACTGGGCCCGCCGCGACTCGTACGATGCCGTGATGGAAATCGTCAAGGAACACTCGGGCGCGTACGGCATGGGCGTGGACTACGCCTACACGATGGTGCACAAGGCCGGTCAGCGCACGCAGACCGCACACGACGCCATCGCGCCGGTGGCCGCACCCGTCATCGCCCGCTGATGCCCCTGGGGTCCGCAGCCGCTCTTGCAGCGGCTGCGGACCTTTTTGCTTTCTCCCGCAGCCTGCCACGCCATGACGACCGCCGACGCCCAGCCCGCCAACCCCGCTCCGCCTTCCTCACCGTTCGCCTACTCCGCCTTCTCGGTGATCTGGGTCGCCACCGTGCTGTCCAACATCGGCACCTGGATGCACGACGTGGGCGCGGGCTGGCTCATGACGTCGTTGTCGCCGTCGCCGATGTTCGTGGCGCTGGTGCAGACCGCGGGCGCCTTGCCCGTCTTCCTGCTGTCGCTCCTGGCCGGTGCGCTGGCCGACACGATGGACCGCCGCAAGCTGCTGCTGATGGTGCAGATCGCGATGGGCGTCATTGCGCTGGCGCTGGGGCTGGTGGTGTGGTTTGGCCTGACGACGCCGTGGGTGCTGCTGGGCTTCACGTTGCTGATGGGCATTGGCACGGCGCTGTCGGCGCCGGCCTGGCAGGCCATCGTCCCCAGCCTGGTGCCGCGCCCTTCGCTGCAGCAGGCCGTCGCCACCAACAGCGTGGGTATCAACGTCAGCCGCGCCATTGGTCCGGCGCTGGCCGGCGTGCTGATTACCAGCATCGGCGTGGCGATTCCGTTTTTTGTGAACGCCGTCAGTTTCATCGTGGTCGTGGCCGCGCTGATCTGGTGGAAGCCGCCCGCCGCCGCTGAAAAGCGCCTGCCGCGCGAGCAGCTGTTTCATGCCATGCGTGCCGGCCTGCGCTTTGCGCTGCACAGCAAGCCGCTCAAGTCCACGCTGGTCCGCGCCGTTGCGTTCTTCCTGTTTGCCAGCGCCTACTGGGCCTTGCTGCCGGTGATCGTGCGTCAGGTGCTGCAGGGCGGCGCCTTGCTCTACGGCATCATCCTGGGCTGCGTCGGGGCGGGCGCGGTGATCGGCGCGATGGTGCTGCCGCCGCTGCGCAAGAAGCTGGGGCCTGACCGCAGCGTCATGGCCGGCACTCTGGGCACGGCGTTCACGCTGGTGGTGTTTGCGGTGGTGCCGCATCCCGTGGTGGCTGGTGCGTTCAGTTTCCTGGCGGGCGCCTCGTGGATCATGGTGCTGACCTCGCTCAACGTCTCGGCGCAGGTGGCGCTGCCGGACTGGGTGCGTGCCCGTGGCCTGGCGATCTTCGTGACGGTGTTCTTCGGCTCGATGACCGCGGGCAGCATGATCTGGGGTCAGACGGCGGTGCGTGCCGGCGTGCCCGCCGCGCTGCTGATAGCCGCCGCCGGTTCGGTGGTTGCGATGCTGCTGACCCGCAAGGCCAAGCTGCAGCTGGGCGCGGACCTGGACCTTGCGCCGTCGATGCACTGGCCCGAGCCGCTGATCGATCAAGAGGTGTCGCATGATCGTGGCCCGGTCATGATCACGGTCGAATACCTGATCGACCCGGCGCAAGGCGCGGCCTTCGTGCGCGCCATGCAGCACGCAGGCGCCGAGCGCCGCCGCGATGGCGCATACGCCTGGGGCATCTTCGAAGACGCCGCCCAACCCGGCCGCTACCTGGAATACTTCCTCGTGACCTCCTGGCTGGAGCATCTGCGCCAGCACGAACGCGTTACCCACGCAGACGCGGACCAGCAAGCCGAAGTGCGCGCCTTCCACATCGGCGGCACGCCCCCGCGGGTCTCGCACTTCGTGGCGCCGATCGTGCAATAGGCGGAATCAACACGACACCCGGCGCCGCCGCACACACCGTTACATGAGACGCATAATTCCTGATTAGAATTGCGCCGACAGGGATTATTGCCGCGCGCCGACAGGCCTCGGCTGGGTGTGCGACATGGAAAGTACTCCTCGTTTCGAGGCAGTCAACGGGGCCCGTTTCGAGGTTCTGTGGGTGGACGGCGACCGGGTCTTCGGACGCGGCGACGCCACCCTTGCCGTCTGGCTGCGGCCGAACGACAGCTCGGAATGCGCGCGCCACCTGCTGGACCAGGAATACGGCCTGCGCGACTACCTGCATCCCGGCTGGGCCGCCGTGCCGACTGCGCTGGCGCGCGTCGGCGGCTCCACCGTCCTGTATCTGCAGGATCCCGGCGGACAGCCGTTGGCGTCGCATCGTCCGCGGCCCATGCCCGCCAAGGCATTTCTGCGCTTGGCCATCGCGGCGGCGAACGCCCTTGGGCAAATGCACAACGCCGGCTTGATCCATCGGAATCTCAAGCCCGCGCACATCCTGTTCAACGCCCATGACGAAGCCGCCCACCTGACCGGCTTTTCTTTTTCCACGCCGCTCGGCGCCTATCAGGCGGCGCCGGGCTCGCAGCCAGCAGACATCGTCGGCACCCTCGCCTACATGGCGCCCGAACAATCCGGCCGCGCCGGGCATCGCGCCGACGCGCGCTCGGACCTGTATTCGCTGGGCGTCGTGTTCTACGAGGCCCTGACCGGCGAGCTGCCTTTTCAAGGCGAGTCGGCGCTGACGTGGCTGCACAGCCATTCCGCGCGCGTGCCGGTAACGCCTGCCGAACGACGCAGCGCAATACCCGCGACACTGTCGGCCATCGTCATGAAGCTGCTGGAAAAGTCGCCGGACGACCGGTATCAGACGGCGGAGGGGCTGGCGGCCGACCTGCAGTGCTGTCTGGCCGCGCTGATGATGGACCCCGATGCCGCGCCGGACTTCGCACTGGGCCGCTACGACCATCCAGGCCGCGTGCGCGTGCCTGCAACCCTGTACGGCAGAGGCGCAGAGCTTGACGTCCTGCTGGGCGCCATGGGCCGGGTGGCGGGGTCCGGACGCGCCGAGGTCGTGCTCATCTCGGGCGAGGCCGGCGTCGGCAAGTCGATCCTCATCGAAGAGCTGCATCGCGTTGTCGGCAGCGAATACACCTTGCTTGCCAAGGGCAAGGGCGATTCTCACAGCCACGCCGGTCCCTACGCCGCGCTGGTCGAGGCGGCAAGAGGCCTGCTTCAGTCGGTGCTTGCCAAGAACGAAAGCGACCTGGACGAGTGGCGGGAGAAACTGCGCGTGGTGGTCTCGGCCGGCGGCGGCAGCCTGCTCACGCTGATTCCCGAACTGGCGCTGATCGTGCCGGACGCCAAGGGCCTGCTGGCCGAGGCGGACGCCAAGGCACGGCTGCTCCTGGCCTTTCAGCATCTGTTCTGCGCGTTCTCGTCGCCGGGCCATCCGCTGATCCTGTTCCTGGACGACCTGCAGTCGACCGACGCCGCGACCCTGCGCGTGATCGAACAGCTTGCGCAGACCGGTCTGCAGAACATCCTGGTCGTGGGCGTGTATCGGGCCGAGGACATGACGGCGCGCCACGCGCTGGCGGCGTTCATCGCTGGCCTGCGCGCCAGCGCGATCCCCCTCACCGAACTCGCGCTCCACAATCTGCAGGCGCGCGACTGCGCCCACCTGATCGCCGATGCGCTGCAAAGCAGGTCGCCGTGGATCGATCCGCTCGTCGCCCTGGTGCAGGCCAAGACGGCCGGCAACCCCTGCTTCGTGCTCCGGTTCCTGTCCACGCTCGCGGCCGAAGGGTTGCTGCGCTACGACGTGGGGCGCCAGCGCTGGCTTTGGGATGCGGATGCCATCCGCGAACAGGCCTACACCGACAACGTGGTCGGCATCATCCTCCAGCAGGTCGAGCGCTTGCCGCGCGACAGCCGCGAGGCGATTCAACACATGGCCTGCCTTGGGCACGACGCCTCGCTGGACAAGCTGGCGGCGGCGCTGGGCTGGCCGCGGCTCGACGTCGCCACGGCAATGCGCGAGTGCGAGCGCCAGAGCCTCGTCTTTCGTAGCGGCGACGTGTACCGCTTTCCGCACGACCGGGTGCAGGCGGCCAGCTATGGGCTGATTCCCGAACGGCAGCGCGCGGCCACCCATCTGTCGATCGGCCGCCGTCTTGCCCAGGACCTGGAACCGGAACAATTGAAGGCGCGCGCCTTTGAACTGGTCGACCAGTTCAACCGTGCATGGCAACTTGTCCACAGCCCCGACGAACGCGTCCGGCTTGCCCATCTGAATGCCCTGGCAGGCACGTTGGCCAAGGACACCGCCGACTATTCGGCCGCCATCCGCTATCTGGAAGCGGCCTCGGCATTCCTGTCCGACGACGGCCGCCAGCGCGAGCCCGCGCTTGCCTTCACGATCGAGATCACCCGCGCCGAGTGCGAGTTGCGCAGCGGCGCGGTGGGCAGCGCCAGGCATCGGCTGGCCCGCCTGGGCGAGCGCGACGCGCCCTTGACGGAACTGGCCCGCGTGACCCAGCTGCGCGTGGAGGTCTTCATGGCGCTGGGCGAGCGGCACGAGGCCATTCAGGCCGCGCTGCATTATCTTCGCCGCGCCGGCATCGACTGGACCGACAACCCTTCCGATGAGACCGTCTCGGACGAGTACGCCCAGTTCAATGCGCTGCGTGCCGGCCGGCCCGCGGCTACGCTGCTGGACCTGCCCGCGATGGAAAACCCGGAAGCGGAAGCGACGATGGGCGTGCTGACCGCACTGCTGCCGCCGGCCTGGACGCTCTTTGCGAATCTGCGCGAGCGCGTCATCCTGCGCATGGCCAACCTGAGCCTGCGCCACGGCAACACGGATGCGTCCAGCCTGGGATACGCGTGGCTGGGCATGATCCTGGCCGCGCGCACCGGCGACTACGCAGACGGCTACGCCTTCGGCAAGCTGGGCGTCGACCTGATCCAGCAGCGCGCGCAGGTCCGCTTCGCCGCGCGCGTCTATCAGGTGTTCGGCGGCCAGATCGTTCCCTGGTCGCAGCCGATCAGCGAGGCGCGCAACCTGCTGCAGACCGCCTTCGAACTGGCCAGCCAGCAGGGCGACTGGACCTACGCATCCTTCGCGCTGAACAGCCTGGTCACGCATATGCTGGCCACCGGCGGCGCGCTGGACACCATCCGCGCCGACGCCAGCCGCGGCCTGGCATTCGCGCGCAAGGCCGGGCTTGAAGTCCTGGACCGGTACACGTCGCAACTGCAACTGGCCAAGATGCTGCAAGGCATGACGCCGCATTTCGGCACGCTGGACGACGCTGGATTCACCGAGGCCGATTTCGAACGCAAGCTCCAGGCAGAGGCCGGCTGGAATGTCACGGCGTGCTGGCATTACCTGCGCAAGCTGCAAGCCAGGGTGTTCGGCGGCGATTTCCCGGACGCCGTGCGGGCAAGCGAGGTTGCGTCACGGTTCGTATGGACGTCTCTGGCGTTCGTCGAGGAAATGGAGTTCCACTTCTACTCCGCGCTGGCGCACGCCTGGTGCCCCACGCCCGCAAGTCCGGCGGGACAAGCCGCCACGCTTGCGGCGATAGAGGTCCATCTGGCGAAGCTGCGTCCGTGGGCGGCGTCCTGCCCGTCCAACTTCCAAAGCCAGCGGATGCTGATAGACGCCGAAGTCGCGCGGGTAAAGGGCGACATCCTGGACGCCATGCAGCGCTACGACGATGCCATCCATTGCGCCAGCGATCACGGCCTTGTCCACGTCGAAGGGCTGGCCAACGAATGCGCCGCACGGTTTTTCCAAAGCCGTGGACAGCAACGCATCGCGCATACGTACCTGCAACACGCGCGCGCCTGCTATCAGCATTGGGGCGCGTCCGGCAAGGTCAGGCAGATCGATGCGCTGCACCCCACGCTGTTCGTGGATCGCGGCAGCGCCGCGCACGATTCCACGATCGAAACGCCGGTTGAAAGCCTGGATCTGGCCACCGTCATCGACATCTCCCGCGCGCTCGCCAGTGCGCTGGACTTGCAGACGCTGCTCGACAAGCTGATGAAGATCGCGCTGGAGCAGGCCGGCGCCACGCGCGGCGTGCTCGTCCTGCATGCCGATGGTGACCTGTATGTGCGCGCCCTTGCCACCACGTCCGGCGATTCCGTCGCGATCAGCCAGCGCGCGCAGTCGCTGGACGAGGCCGGCCTGCCGCAGCAGATCGTGAACTACGGCTGGCGCACGGGTGAAACCATCGTGCTGGACGATGCGTGGAGCGCCGGCGCCTTCACCGGCGACCCCTACGTGCGCGCCGCGCGGCTGCCGTCGGTGTTGTGCCTGGCGCTGACCACGCAGTCCAAATCCATCGGCGTGCTGTACCTGGAAAACACCCTGGCGCGCGGCGTCTTTGCGCCGCACCGCACCGCCGTTCTGCGTCTGCTGGCCTCGCAGGCCGCCATCGCGATCGAACGCGCGCGGCTATACCGTGACCTGGCGCAGCGCGAGGCCCGGATTCAACGCCTGGTCGAAGCCAACATCATCGGGATCTGGTTCTGGAGCATCGAGGGGCAAGTGCTGGAAGCCAACGACCTCTTCCTGTCCATGACCGGTTACGACCGCGACGATGTAAGCGCGGGCCGCTTGAAGTGGACCGCGCTTGTGTCGCGCGGCGGCCCGGTGACGCTGGACGAGCTGCTTTTGCGCGAGACCGCCGAACCGGTGGAAACCGAACTGATCCGCAAGGATGGCCGGCGCGTGCCGGTACTGCTCGGCGCGGCCCGGTTTGCCGCCGGCGACAATCAGGGCGTCTCGTTTGTGCTCGACCTGTCCGAACGCAAGGCCGCAGAGACCAAGATGCAGCAGATCCAGTCGGATCTGGCTCACGTCACCCGCATGACCACTGTCAGCTCGATGACCGCCTCCATCGCCCACGATGTCAGCCAGCCGGTCTCGGCGGTCCTGACGGAAGCGCAGGCGGCGCTGAACTGGATTGCGCGCACCCCGCCCAACACCGAAGAGGTCGCGGAATCATTGCGGCGCATCGTGCAAAGCGGCCAACGCGCCGGCTCGATCATTTCCGGCGTGAGGGCGCTCATCAAGAAGGCGCCGGCAGCCTTCGCCCCCGTCGAACTGAATGGACTCGTGAAGGAAACGCTGGCGCTGCTGAGATCCGAGCTCGATTTCAGCGACGTCGACGTCATGCTGGATCTGGCCGATGCGCCCCTGCACACGAGCGGCGACCGCGTCCAGCTTCAGCAGGTCCTGCTCAACCTGTATGTCAACGCGGTCGATGCCATGAAGCAGGCGCCAGGCGCGCGGCAGTTGCGCGTCGTCACCCGGCCGTCTTCGGCGGACGAACTGCTGGTGGAGGTGTTCGATACCGGCAGCGGCATAGATGCAGCGTCGGTGAAAAAACTGTTCGATCCCTTCTTCACCACCAAGACCAAAGGCTTGGGGATGGGCCTGGCCATCTGCCGCGAAATCATCCAGCTGCATCACGGCCAGATGTGGGCGCGGCCCAACAGCCCGGTGGGCGCGGTGTTCTACTTTTCGTTGCCCGCGCAGGCCTGATTCATCCGGCCTATTCGCCCTCGCCGTCGCCGTCGCCGCGCAATGGCACGGCGTGCGCGGCAACCCTCGGATTGACCTTGATGATCATCTGCACCAGTTGCGCAAAGCTGCGCGCCTGCATCTTGCGGTAGGCGCTTGCCCGATGCGCCTTGACGGTCACTTCGCTGATGCCCAACTGCTGCGCGACTTCCTTGTTCAGGCAGCCCGACGCAATCATCTCGATCACCTGCTGTTCGCGCGCCGTCAATGACCGGTACAGCGCCAGGATCTTCTCGAATTCCTGCTCCTTGGCGCGCCGCGCGCCGTCCGATTCCAGCGCGCGATGCACGGAGTCCAGCAGCCGCTGCTCGGAGATGGGCTTTTCCAGAAAATCGATCGCACCGGCTTTCATCGCCTTGACCGTCTGCCGGATATCTCCAAAGCCCGTCACCACCACGATCGGAATGTGATCGCCCAGCTCGCGCAGGCGCGCCTGCAGCGTCAGCCCATCGCCGTCGGACAGTTGAAGATCCAGGATCAGGCAGGAAGGCACCGGGGGACGCGCCGCCGCCTGAAAGGCGCTGATCGAGTCGAAGGTCTCGGCATGGATGCCGATCGACGACAGCAGGCGGAATAGCGACTGGCTGACCTCGGGGTGGTCGTCGACGATATAGACGATCGCCGAGGGCGCGCCCAGTTTGTGTATGTTCAACGCTATGACTCCTTGCGAGGCGGACAGGCTCCGATGATGTCGTGCCTCGCATGTCGCGTGGGGCAGCCATCCCACTGCAAATGCGGCGATTTTAAGGGTTTCTAACCGTCCCTCTTATTGCCGCGCCATCTCGATGAACGCTCGCTGGTAATCCAGGGCGTCATCGGCCTCGCGCGATCCCAGAAAGATCTGCTTGGCGATGCCCCGCGGGCCCAAGCGAACCGGCGCCAGATCCATCTTGACCGCGTACTCTTCGACCAGCCAGCGCGGCAGCGCCGCCACGCCGCGGCCGCTGGCCACCATCTGCAGCATGATGTCGGTGGTCTCGATCGCCTTGTGCCGCTTGGGCGTGACACCCGCCTTCAAGAGAAACTGGTTGTAGATATCCAGCCGCTCGATATCGACGGGATAGCTGATGAGCACTTCCTGCGTCAGTTGCTCGGGCTTCACGTAAGCGACGGATGCCAAGGGATGGCCCTTGGCCACCACCAGCACCTGCTCATAATCGAACACCGGTTCAAACTTCAACCCCGGCTTGAACAGCGGGTCGGGCGTGACCAGCAGGTCGATCTCGTAGCCGAACAGGGCGCCGATGCCGCCAAACTGAAACTTCTGCTTCACGTCCACATCCACGTCCGGCCACGCCGCCAGATACGGCGCCACCACCTTGAGCAGCCACTGATAGCACGGGTGGCATTCCATGCCGATGCGCAGCGCGCCGCGTTCGCCCTGGGCAAACTGGCCCAGCCGCTCTTCGGCCAGGTCCAGCTGCGGCAACACCCGGTTCGCCACCGCCAGCAGGTACTGGCCGGCCTGCGTCAGGCGAAGCCGTCTTCCTTCGCGCAGCCAGATATCGGTGCCCAGCTGCTGCTCCAGCTTTTTCATGCTGTGGCTCAGCGCCGATTGGGTCAGGTTCAGCACGCCCGCGGCGGCGGTCAAGGAGCCCTGTTTCTCGACCTGCTGCACGATGCTCAGATGGATGCGCTCAAGCATTTATATGATCCAGATTCATGGATTTGTGAAATAAAACCATTTTACGTCATGGATATTGATCTTTAGCATTGCATTCTTTGTTTGCCGCTGTGTTCCGCAAGTTGACCTGATCAACGCGCACGTTCCATGGCAAGTCGACCCCTTTCGTGCCGATTGGCTCCATGGAAGCAAAGATGACACACCCCCTGCGACTGGTCGCCGTTTCCGGCGGCATGCAACGTCCCTCCAAGACCACCGCCCTGGCAGAACAGCTGCTGGCGCTGATCGCCAACGAAATCCCCTGCGAACCCCGGCTGGTCGAAATGGGCCGGCTGGCGCCGCAGCTTGCCGGCGCGGTGTGGCGCTCGCAGTTGCCCGACACGGTCGAGCGCGAGCTGGTTGCGGTCGAGCAAGCCGATGTCCTGGTGGTGGCAACGCCCGTCTACCGGGGCTCGTACACCGGCCTGTTCAAGCACTTCTTCGATTTCATTCATCAGGACGCCCTGATCGACAAACCCGTCCTCTTGGCCGCGACCGGCGGCAGCCAGCGCCATGCGCTGGTGATCGACCACCAGTTGCGGCCGTTGTTCAGCTTCTTTCAGGCGCGCACCTTGCCGCTTGGCATCTACGCGACCGACGAGGATTTTGCCGACTACCGGCTTCAGAACGACGCGTTGATCCAGCGGGCCGGCCTGGCGGTCCAGCGCGCCCTGCCGCTGGTCGAACTGACTCGGCATGCCCGCGCCGCCGCGGCCGAAGAAGCCCTGGCGGCCTGACGCCAGGCCACCCTTACCGATCGCCGAACAGGCAGCGTGACAGCACACGCTGATCGCGCCGGCAACGCATTCACGTTTATCGCAGCATTTTTGGCATCCGACACCCATGAGCAACGACTTCACCTTCAGCATCAAGAGCATCCGCTTCGATGAGAACTATCAGCCGTCGGACAGCACGCGCATCACGACCAACTTCGCGAACCTGGCCCGAGGCGCCAGCCGCCAGGAAAACCTGCGCAATACGCTGAAGATGATCGACAGCCGTTTCAATGACCTGGCGCATTGGGACAACCCCACAGGCGACCGCTACGCCGTTGAACTGGACATCATCACCGCCGAGATGACGCTGGGCGAAGGCGGAAGCAAGTTTCCGCTGATCGAGATGCTCAAGACCAACATCGTCGACAGGCAGACGGACAAGCGCATCGACGGCATCGTGGGGAACAATTTTTCTTCCTACGTGCGCGACTACGACTTCAGCGTGCTGCTGCCCGAATTCAACGACAACAAAGCCACGTTCAGCACGCCGGAAGGTTTTGGCGACCTGCACGGCAAGCTCTTCAAGCACTTCGTGCAATCGCAGGCCTACCAGGCGCACTTTGCGAAGCCGCCGGTCATCTGCATCAGTGTCTCCAGCAGCAAGACCTACCAACGCACCGACAACCACCACCCGATCCTGGGCGTGGAATATCAACAAAGCGAATTCTCCTCGACCGATCATTACTTCGAGAAGATGGGCCTGCAGGTCCGCTACTTCATGCCGCCCAACAGCGTGGCGCCGCTGGCGTTCTACTTCCAGGAAGACCTCTTGGGCGCCTACACCAATCTTGAACTCATTGGCACGATCAGCACGATGGAAGCGTTCCAGCGCATCTACCGGCCCGAAATCTACAACGCCAATTCCGCGGCTGGAAAGCGCTATCAACCCAGCCTGAAGAACCAGGACTACTCGCTGACGCAGATCGTGTACGACCGCGTCGAACGCAGCCAGCTCGCCATCAAGCAGGGCAAGTTTGCCGAGGCGCACTTCATCAAGCCGTACAAGCACGTGCTTGATCAATGGGCTGCCAGCTACTCCCATCAATAAACCGAAAACAGACGGACACTTTCGCCATGAAAAAAATCTTGCCCACCTCGACTGCCGGCAGCCTGCCCAAACCGTCCTGGCTTGCCCAGCCTGAAAAGCTCTGGTCGCCCTGGAGCCTGCAAGACGAGCAACTGGCCGAAGGCAAACGGGATGCGCTGCTTCTGGCCCTGAAGGAACAGGAACTGGCCGGCATCGATATCGTCAGCGACGGCGAGCAGACGCGCCAGCACTTCGTCACCACGTTCATCGAACATCTGGACGGCGTCGACTTCGAAAAGCGCGAGACCGTCCGGATCCGCGACCGCTACGACGCCAGCGTGCCCACCGTCGTCGGCGCCGTCAGCCGCCAGAAGCCCGTGTTCGTCGAAGACGCAAAATTCCTGCGCCAGCAGACGAAGCAGCCCATCAAATGGGCGCTGCCCGGTCCCATGACCATGATCGACACGCTGTACGACGCCCACTACAAGAGCCGTGAAAAGCTGGCCTGGGAATTCGCCAAGATCCTCAACCAGGAAGCGCGCGAACTGGAAGCCGCCGGCGTCGACATCATCCAGTTCGACGAGCCCGCCTTCAACGTCTTCTTCGACGAAGTGAACGACTGGGGCGTCGCCACGCTGGAGCGCGCGATCGAAGGCCTGAAGTGCGAAACCGCCGTGCACATCTGCTACGGCTACGGCATCAAGGCCAACACCGACTGGAAGAAGACGCTGGGATCCGAATGGCGCCAGTACGAGGAGTCGTTCCCCAAGCTGCAGAAATCCAGCATCGACATCGTGTCGCTGGAATGCCAGAACTCGCATGTGCCCATCGACCTGATCGAACTCATCCGCGGCAAGAAGGTGATGGTCGGCGCGATCGACGTGGCCAACCACGCCATCGAAACCCCCGAGCAGGTTGCCGCCACGCTGCGCCAGGCGCTCAAGTTCGTGGATGCCGACAAGCTGTACCCGTGCACCAACTGCGGCATGGCGCCGCTGCCGCGCGCCGTGGCCAACGGCAAGTTGAAGGCGTTGAGCGCGGGCGCGGCGTTGGTTCGTAACGAACTTTCGGCTTGATCCAGCCGGTCGCAGACGGTGCGCGGCAATGAAGCGCACCCTGCGAGTCCCACGGTGACGGCGCCCCGGCCGCCGTCACCGTCAGATAGAACAGGTCGTTCAGTTCGCCTCAAGCCTTCGTGTCGCAATCACCAGTCCCGCGCAAACCATCGCCAGCGCAACGAGCACCGTCATCGGCGCAAGCCGCTGCAACAGCAGCGACTCGATGAGCGCGGCGGTCACCGGACCCAGGGCTTGAAAGGCCGTGACCTTGCTGGCAGCCAGCCTGCCCAACGCCCACAACCAGCAAAAATAGCCCACCCCGCTCGATAGGCCAATGAACACGACGTTGGCCCATTGAAGCCGATTCAGCGAGGGAAGCAGCGGCTGCGAGGTGAGGACGCAGAAACCCAGCAGGAACACCACCGCGGAAACCATCGCGAGCCGGCAGGTCGCAAGCGCCGGATAGCGGCGCAGATAGGGGCCGTACAGGATGCTCGTCACGGCCCCGACGATCGTGGCGGACACCAGCGCCACCATCCCCCAGCCGTTGTGCGCCACGCCCGCCGCAGGCGCGGAAGGCGACAGCAGCAGATACGCAACGCCGGCCACCGCGGTGCACACGCCAACCAGACCTCGGCCACTGTATGGCTCCTTGCCGGTTATCACCGCAAGGCACATCGTCACGAGCGGCATCGTGGCAAACACCAGCGCGCACACGGTTGCCGACACCGTCAACAGCGCATGGTTGAGCAACAGCACCAGCACGGCGAACTGGAAAACGCCCAGCGTGGCGATGGCAACCGCATCCTTGGCCGAGAAGGTCGTGCGTACGGCCGGGCCCAACGGCAACAGCAGGACCGCCGCACCGATCAGATAGCGCAGGAATGCAAGTGTTGCGGGCGAGACGGCGCTGGACACCACGCTTGTGGAAACCATCGCCGCGCCCACGAGCATCCCCACCGTCGCGGCGGCGGCGATTGCGGTGCGCCCGGTGCGCATGACAGGTCGGCCGCGCGGGTATCAGGCCGTGGGTTTGACGCGGGTGAACTGCTGCTCGGTGACGATGCTGCCCCACTGATGGCCATCTTCCTCATGCACGAGCTTGAATCCCACGGACTCATAGAGCTTGCGCGCCGCGTCCAGGCCCTTGAAGGTCCAGAGCTGGCACGCGGAGAAACCGAACCGGTCACAGAAGTCCAGCGCCGCCTCGATCAGCTTTCGGCCGGTTCCGCTGCCTCGGCATCCATCATCCAGGATGAACCAGCGCAGGTGCGCCTGGCGATTGCCCAAATCCTGGCCGTCTATGGCGATGGAACCGACAATCCGGTCGTTCTGAATCGCCGTCCACACCCCATTGCATGGCTCGCCGAGCCGCCCCGCAAACTCGGCCATCCCCGTGGCCACCTGGCTTTCGAAGAACTGGCCAAAGCCCGAGTGCCGCGAATAAAAGGCGGCATGCATCTCGGCCACGCGTCCCACCAGACCGGGCCGATAGCCGGGCACGATCTGCACGGTATCGCGGGCCGCGGCGGATTGCGCGCCGCGGCTGGCCTTGAGCGCCCTGGCGTATTCCGACAACCCTTGCGCGACTGCCTGCTGTTGCGAGGGATTCAAGTGCGCCATTGCCGAGGTGACCTGATTGCGGCCGTATGCATGGATTCTCTTGACCAACGCCTTGCCTTGGCCGGTCAGCGTCAACTGCTTCAGACGCGCATCCTCTGCGCTTGCCGACTCGGCAATGTCCCCGGCCGCGATCAGTTTGGAAAGCATGCGGCTCACGCTGGATTTCTCCAGGCCAAGCGCAGTGACCAGGTGGGCCGCCGACACCCCGCCTTGGGCGTCGATTTCCAGCAACGCGTGCACGGCCGAGGCGGAATAGGCAGTGCCCGCCAGCGTCGGCCGCATGAAGCCCAGTTCGCGCACGATGGTGCGCGATGCGGACCGGATTTCGTCGATTGATTTGGCGGGCATTTGCATGGCGCATCCGTTAAGTTGTACTGCACAACCATAATGTTGCTCACTACAACTAACCTGTCAAGCCGCGAGCCACGCCGGGATTACCCGTAATAACAAAAATCTCTCAATTCGGCGGGCATTTGTGATTACTGACGGCCCAACCCTGCGTGCTAATTTTCCCTTCGGTCGAGAGACCGTTTCATAACACCCAAGGGGAATCACACCATGCAAGCCGTGGGAAAAGCATGCCGCAAGGCAGGGATGGTTTCGTCCATTCGCCGCACGTTTCTGAAGTCGATGGCGCCGGCGCTGATCGCCGGCGTGGCCCTCGCCGTGTCCGCCGCGCCGGTGCAGGCCGCGGACTTTCCGGGCGACAAGCCCATCAGCCTGGTCGTGCCGTTTCCGGCTGGCGGCGGCACCGACTTCATCGGCCGCCTGCTCGCCGCGGAGATGAGCAAGGCACTCAAGAGCACCATCGTGGTCGAGAACAAGGGCGGCGCCAACAGCAACATCGGCACCGCCTATGTGACGCAGGCGCGGCCCGACGGCCACACGCTGCTGGTATCGGGCGTGGGCATCGCCACCAACCAGGGGCTCTACAGCAAGCTGCCTTATAAGCTCGATCAGCTCGACCAGATTGCGATCCTTGCCTTTGGCTCTGACGTGCTCGTGACCGCGCCGGGTTTTCCGGCCAAGACGCTGGCCGAGTTCGTCGATCTGGTGCACAAGGCGCCTGGCAAGTACTCCTACGCGTCGTCGGGCAACGGGACCACCGGTCATCTGGGCATGGAAATGCTCAAACAGCGCGCCAAGCTGGACATCATGCACGTGCCATACAACGGCGGCTCGGCCGCGATCAACGATGTGCTGGCGGGCCGCGTCGACGTGCTGTTCGTCAATCAGGACACCGCGCTGCCGCACGTACGCGCCGGCAAGCTGCGCGCGCTGGCCATTGGCAGCCCGCAACGCAATCCCACTTATCCCGACACGCCCACCGTGGCCGAGAGCGGCTACCCGGGCTTTTCTTCCGAGTACTGGTTTGGCCTGTCCGCCCCGGCCGGCCTGCCCGCGCCGGTATTCCAGAAACTGTTCGACGCCACGCGCACCGCCATGCAGTCGCCCGCCATCCAGGAGAAGCTGGGCGCGGTCGGCCTGGTGATTCCGCAGCTCACCGACCCCAAGCAGTTCGTGACGCTGGTGGATGCCGAAGTCCAGAAGTGGGGCGAGGTCGTGCGGGTGTCGGGCGCGCGGATCGACTGAATCCGACGCCGCGCCGTACGCGATGGCATCAAGCCGTCCGGGGCCGCGCAAGCGGCCCCTTTGTCATTCCTATGCCTTGCGGACAGGCGTGGGGTCGGCCTCGATGGGCGCCAGGAAGTTCAGGCGCGTGAGCGTGTCGCGCGTGATGTCCACGATGGAATCGATGTGCGCGCCGTGCGAGGCCGTCAGATACGAGATGTAGAAGCGCGCCGGCGGGATCGGCGGATCGGCGGGCAGGGCGCGCAACACGCCCATGGTCAGCATGTCCTGCAGCAGCGGCACGGGCAGAATGCCGATGGCGTGGCCGGCCGCGATCAGGCGCGAGATCAGCGCCAGCGAGTTGGTGGTGCTGGGGCCCGACATGTCTACCCCGCCCGAGGCCAGCCAATTCTCGACCACGGTGTACAGCGTCGAGGGCGGCGAGTGCGTGGCGATGTGATGGCCGCGCGCGTGTTCCGCGCGAAAGGGATCGGCCGTGATGTGCAGCGTGGGCGAAGCGACCCAGTGAAACGTCATCCAGCCGATGAACACGTCGGTGATGGTGTCGCCCGTGGCCGGGTTGGTCAGTAGCGCCATGTCCAGCTCGCCCGCGTTGAGCTTGCTGTTCAGCACCGAACCCACGTCCACCGTCATCTCCAACGCCAGCGTGGGATAGTGCTCCTTGAGCTGCGCGATCACGGCAGTCAGGCCCACGTTGGCCGAGCACTCGTCCGCACCCAGGCGCAGTTTGCCGCCCAGGCTGCGATCCTTGCCAAAGTGTTCCAGCTGCCGCGTGCTGTGCAGCGCGCTTTCGGCATGTCGCAGCGCCGACTGGCCCACGTCGGTCAGGGTCACGCGCTGGCGCGAGCGGTCAAAGAGCTGCACCTCCAGCGCGCCTTCAAGTTCGCGCAGGCGGGCCGACACCGCCGGCTGCGTCACGTGCAGATGGCGCGCGGCCGCGTGGATACTGCCCAGCTTGGCGGTCCAGTAGAAGGCCTCAAGCTGGCTTAGGGTTATCCGCATGATAAGAACTCTTTTTCAAACTGCGCCGAAACTTTGATTATTGGCCCGGAAAGCCCGCGTGATACCTTTTTTTCACCGGCTTTCAGAGCCTTTTTCATTGTAGTGAAGACGACGCGATGTATTTGATTCATCCCCTGCCCGAGGCCTTGCCCCCCGAGGATCTGGCGCTGTTGCTCAAGGCCGAGCCGGCCACCATCGGCCATTTCCAGACCACCGGTTTCATGCGCGGCGACATCCGCGCGCACCAGCCGGATGTGCGCATTGCCGGGACTGCCGTGACGGTGCGCATGCCCGGCAACGACGGCGGCATCCTGCATCACGCGATGGGCTGCGTGCGGCCCGGCGACGTGCTGGTGATCGACCGGGCCGGCGAAGCGGTGACGGCGGCCTTCGGCGGCGCGATGGCCTACGCCGCCAAAGAGGCCGGCGTGGCGGGCATCATCGTGGACGGCCTGGTGACCGACCTGGGCGAACTGCGCCAGCACGGCATGCCGGTGTGGTCGCGCGGGCCGTCGCCCATTACCACGCGCCTGCTGGGCATCGAGGGCGAGTTCTGCGGCACGATCCACTGCGGCGGCATAGCCGTGCAGCCCGGCGCGGCCGTGCTGGCCGACGAGAACGGCGTGCTGGTGCTGGACCGCCGCGCCGTGCGCGCCGCCGCACAGCAGGCCATCGACTTTCAGACGCAGGAACAGACCACGCTGGCGCGCCTGCGCGCCGGTGAGAAATTCCCCGACATCGTGGGCTCGCGGGCGCTGATCGAACGCGCCATCGCAGCGGGCCAAGGAGCGCACGCATGAGCATCGACCTCACCATCACCGACCTCGCGCCGCGCCTGCGCCGCCGCGAGCTTCGCGCCGAAACGCTGGTAAACGACTACCTGGCCCGCATCGCGGCGCTGGACGGCTGGCTGCATGCCTATGTCGCCGTGTACGCCGACGAGGCCCTGGCGGCCGCACGCGCGGCCGACCTGCAGCTTGACCAGGGCATCTGGCTGGGCCCGCTGCACGGCGTGCCGATCGCGTTGAAAGACCTGATCGACATCGCCGGCCGGCCCACCACCATCGGCTCGCCGATCCACGCCGACACCATTGCCGCAAGCACGGCCCAGCTGGTGCAGCAGTTGCAGCGCGCCGGCGCCATCATCCTGGGCAAGACCCACATGGTGCAATTCGCCATGGGCGCCTGGGGCCCGAATCAGCACATGGGCACGCCGCGCAATCCTTGGGATGACCGCGTGCACCGCATCCCCGGCGGATCGAGCAGCGGCTCGGCGGTCGCGGTGGCCGGGCGTCTGGCGCCGGCCGCCATCGGCACCGACACCGGCGGGTCGGTGCGCGTGCCCGCCAGCTACTGCGGCATCACCGGCCTGAAGCCGACCGTTGGCCGCATCTCGTCGCAGGGCGTGGTCACGCTTAGCCAGACTCTGGACAGCGTCGGCGTGTTTGCGCACAGCGCGGCCGACGCGCGCCTGTTGTTCGACGTGCTGGCGCCCGCCACGCCCGGCGAGTGGCGCGAGCCGCTCGACGCCTCCCGCTTCGGCATCGCCGGCGCGACACTTGGCCGTCTGCCCGACGCGTTCCTGGCCGACGTGACGCCGGCGGTTCGCCAAGCCTACGAGGCGTCCATCGCGCTCTTTCACAGCCTGGGCGCGCAGATCGTCGAGATCACGCCGCCCGCCACGCTGGCCGAATTCAAGGCCGTGACCGGCGACATCATGATGACGGAAGGCGTGGCCTCGTTCGAGCGCGAGATGACCGACCTGGATCTGCCCGTCGACGACTCGGTGCGTCCGCGCATGCTGGTCGGGCTGGAAGTCTCTGCGGTGCGCTACCTGGCCGCGCTGCGCGAACGCGACCGCCTGCAGGCCGCAATGCAAGCGCGGCTAGCGGGCGTGGCCGGACTGCTTACGCCCACCACGCTCACGACCGCGCTGCCGCTTGACGAGGTGGATCACGGCAACGCGCCGGTGCAATACACGCGTATCGGCAACCTGCTGCAGATGTGCGGCGTCTCGGTGCCTAACGGCCGCGACGACGCGGGCCTGCCCACCGGCCTGCAGATTCTTTGCCCGGGCGGCGAAGACCGGCTGGCGTTGTACCTGGCCGAAGTCTTCCAGCGTCATTCCGATTGGCATCGCGTGCGCGCCAACCCGTGCACGCCAACGACCGCGGCATAACCCGATGCCGCGGCGGGGCGCGCGCGGCGCGTGTGCCCATACACAACAGGGGGGAAACATGAAACGAAGCATCCTGGCGGCGCTACTGGCGTCTGCCGTGACCGCGCTCGCAGTTGCCGGACCCGCACGCGCGCAGACCGCCGCGTTGCCCGAAACCCACTTCGCGGTGGTCGGCGGCGGCAGTCACAACTACACCTTCGGCGCGGTCGAAAAGCCGTTCTGGGAAAAGACCCTGCCCGAGGCCTCCGGCGGCCGGGTCACGGCCGAGCTGATCGGCCTGTCCGAGAGCGGCCTGAAAGGACCCGAGATCGTGCGCCTGATGCGCGCCGGCGCGCTGGACGTGGGCATGGGCGTGTTCGCCTTCGTGAGCGGCGACGACCCGACCTTCGAAGGCGTGGACCTGCCGGGCATGGCCACCGACTTTGCCACCGCGCGCAAGATGGTCGCCGCCTACCGGCCGGTGCTGGAGCAGCGCATGCTCAAGCGCCACGGCGTGCGGCTGCTGGCCACCGTGCCGTACACGGCCCAGGTGTTCTTCTGCCGCACGCCGGTCAATAGCCTGGCCGACCTGAAGGGCCGCAAGGTGCGCACGCGCGGCAGCAACATGGCCGAATACGTGCGCGCGCTGGGCGCCTCGCCGGTAACCATTGCGTTTGCCGAGGTGATTCCCGCCCTGCAAACCGGCGTGGTCGATTGCGCGGTGACCGGCATCGGCTCGGGCAACGCGGCCAAGTGGTACGACGTGGCCAAGAACCTCTACCTGCTGCCGATCGACTGGTCCATCGGCTTTTACGCCATTGCCGAACGCCGCTGGCAGAAGCTCGATCCCGCCGTGCAGCAGTTCATGCTCAAGGAAGCGCAGGTGCTCGAAGAACGCCTGTGGGACGAGACCGGCCGCGAGGGCGACTACGCGCTGGCCTGCAACACCGGACAGGGCGAATGCCGCATCCACAGCCAGGCCGACATGCAGGCCACCGCGCCCACCGAGGCCGAGCGCGCCACCCTGCGCGACGTGGCCACCGACATGGCAAGCCGCTGGGCCAAGCGTTGCGGCGACGAATGCGCCGCCAACTGGAGCGCCTCCGTCGGCCAGGCGCTGGGCGTCACGCTGCGCTGAACATCAAGGAACTCTCATGACGACAGAAACGCATGGTTCGCTACGCCTGCTTGATCACGTGGCCCGCATCGGCGCCTGGATAGGCGGTCTGGGGCTGCTGCTCGTGTCCTGGCTCATCGTGGCCGACCTCGCCGCGCGCAAGTTCGCCGGCATCTCGCTCGGCGGCGCCGACGAGCTGGCCGGGTACACCCTCGCCGTGGCGAGCGCCTGGGCCTTTCCCATCACCTTGCTGCGCCGCTCGCACATCCGGGTCGACGTGGTGTACACCCACCTGCCCGCCAAGACGCGCGTCGTGCTGGACCTGTTCGCGCTGGCATGCCTGGGCGTATTCGTGGGCACGCTGACCTGGCACGCGTGGTTCGTGCTGGCCGACTCCATCGCCTTCCAGTCGGTGTCCAACACGCCGCTGCAGGTGCCCCAATGGATCCCGCAGTCGCTCTGGTTTGCCGGCTATGCCTTCTTCCTCTTCACCATCGTGGTCCTGGGCGCCTGCGCGCTGGGCCGTGTGATGCGCGGCCGCTGGCAGGCGGTCAATGCGCTGATCGGCATCCACTCGGTGGAAGAGGGCATCGAAGAAGAAACCGCCGACGCGCCCGTGCCGGCGCGCACGCAACCCCAGGAGTGAGCCATGTTGATAATGACGATTTCCATGCTGCTCGGCCTCTTGGCGCTGAGCGTGACCGCCGCCGCAACGGTAGGCCTTCTGGGCATGAGCCTGGCCGGCGTCTATTCGCCGCTGAAACTGACCAACGCCATCGGCGAACTGGCCTGGGGCACCAGCGCCGAATTCCTGCTGGTCGCCATTCCGCTCTACGTCCTGATGGGCGAGCTGCTGGTGCATTCGGGCGTGGCCGGGCGCATGTATGGCGCCGTGTCCAAGTGGGTGTCGTGGCTGCCGGGCGGGCTGATGAACGCCAACATCGGCGCCTCCGCCATGTTCTCGGCCACCAGCGGCTCAAGCGTGGCCACCGCCGCCACCATCGCCACGCTGGCCCTGCCCGAGCAGCGCAAGTCGGGCTACAACGCGCCGCTGTTCCTGGGCTCGATTGCCGCGGGCGGCACGCTCGGCATCCTGATCCCGCCGTCGATCAACATGATCGTGTACGCGTTGATCGCCAACGTGTCGGTGCCCAAGCTCTACCTGGCTGCCACCTTGCCCAGCATTCTGCTCACCACGCTTTTCATCGCACTGATCGTCGGCCTGTGCCTGTGGCGGCCAAGCCTGGCCGGCAAGCGCCCGACGGTAAGCTGGGCTGAACGCATCGCGGCGCTGCCGCATCTGGTCCCGCCCCTCGCCATCTTCGCGCTCGTCATCGGCGTGATCTATGGCGGCATCGCCACCGCCAGCGAATCAGCCGCACTCGGCGTGGTGGCCGCCACCCTGCTGTGCGCCTACAAGCGCGTGCTGACGTGGGAGATGCTGGGCCGCGCCTTCGAGGCCACGCTGCGCACCACCGGCATGATCATCCTGATCACGCTGGCCGCGTTCTTCCTGAACTTCGTGCTGTCCTCCATCGGCCTGACCACCTTGCTGGTCAATGCCGTGACCAGCCTGGACCTGCCGCCGCTGGGCATGATGCTGGCCATCATCCTCTTTTACCTGCTGCTCGGCTGCTTCATGGACACGCTCGCCATGCTGGTCACCACCGCGCCGCTCACCGTGCCCATCGTCATGGCGCTGGGCTACGACCCGGTGTGGTTCGGCGTGATGCTGATCGTGCTGTGCGAAATGGGCCAGCTCACGCCGCCCTTCGGCATGAATCTGTTCGTGGTGCACAGCGTGCGCGGCCAGGGCAAGTTCATGGACGTGGTGGTGGGCGTGCTGCCGTTCCTTGCCATGCTGCTGCTGATGATCGTGCTGCTGCTGGCCGTGCCGCAACTGGCGCTGTGGTTGCCGGGGCAGATGTCGACGCTGTGAGGGCGGGGCGTGGCAAGGCCAGCCCCGGCTCGCCTTGCCGTCCGTCTTCAGTGACTGATCATCCAAGGCCGGGCGCCAGCGAACGTTTTGCCGCCGTCCGCGGTCTGGCGCGTCCGGCCCGCGGCTTTCGCGCCTGAGCAACAACCGCACCCCATGCCGTGGCCCCCCCGCGTGCTGCGGGGTTCATGGGCGGCGCGTTCGTTGACGGCGCGGGCGCGGTTCATTGCCGAGGACAGCGCCGAGACCGCGGGTGCGCCGCTGACGAAGCGCTCGCAGGAGACGCCGCAATCGGGGCAGGACGCAAGGTCACGCCATTGCGATAACGGCCTCAGAACCGAGAACTCGCCGCAGTCCTGGCAACGATAGTCATAGAGCGGCATGCGAACTCCTTAAAGGTCTTCGGCGATGGGCATGTCCATGCCGCGCTTGATCTGCGGCACGTCGCCCAGCGCGTTGGGCTGGATGTCGATATCGAAGATCTCGGTCGGCAGCCACAACGTCGCGCACGCATTGGGAATGTCCACCACGCCGCTGATGTGGCCCTGCACCGGCGCCGTGCCCAATATCGAATACGCCTGCGCGCCCGAATAGCCAAACTTCTTCAGATATTCAATGGCGTTCAGGCAGGCCTGGCGATAGGCGATGTGCACGTCCAGATAGTGCTGCTTGCCGCCTTCGTCGACCGAAATGCCTTCGAAGATCAGGTAGTCCTTGTAGTTGGGCGTGATGGGGCTGGGTTTGAAGATGGGGTTGCGAATGCCGTACTTGGCCATGCCGCCCTTGATGAGCGACACCCGCATGTGCACCCAACCCGCCATTTCGATGGCGCCGCAGAAGGTGATCTCGCCATCGCCCTGCGAGAAGTGCAGATCGCCCACCGACAGGCCGCCACCTTTGACGTAGACCGGAAAGAACACCCGGGATCCGCGCGACAGGTCCTTGATATCGCAATTGCCGCCGTGCTCGCGCGGCGGCACGGTGCGCGCACCGGTGGCGGCGGCACGATCCCGCTCGGCGCCCTTGAGCTTGCCCATGTGCGCCGTCTTGGGCGCGGGGGGATTGGCCAGCGGCGGCACGCGATCGGGATCGCTGTCTATCAGCTTCTGTTCGCGCTCATTCCACTTGTCCAGCAGCGCCTGATCCGGCAGGCAGCCGATCAGGCCCGGATGGATGAGGCCAGCGAAACGCACGCCGGGGATATGGCGCGAGGTCGTGAACATGCCTTCAAAATCCCAGATCGACTTTTGCGCCGACGGGAAGTGCTCGGTTAGAAAGCCGCCGCCATTGTTCTTGCTGAAAAAGCCATTGAAGCCCCACAGGCTTTCCTCTTTGGCGCCGATATCCAGCAAGTCCACCACCAGCAAGTCACCGGGCTCGGCGCCTTCGACGCCGACCGGGCCCGACAGAAAGTGCACCGTGGACAGGTCCACGTCGCGCACATCGGAGGCATCGTCATCGTTCTTGATCGCGCCGCCGGTCCAGTCGTAGGTTTCGAGCACGAAATCGTCGCCCGGCCGGACCCACGTCGCCATGGGGATATCGGGATGCCAGCGATTGTGCACGCCTTCGTTTTCGTAGGGGGATTGGGCCAGGTCGACCTTGATCAGGGTTTCAGGCATGTCATGCTCCTTTTGGATGGACAACGGCTTCAGACAGACAGGTATTTGCTGATCGTCTTTTCGTCCACGCGCCCGCGCGGGTCTTCGTGCACGAAGCGGCCCTTGTCGATCACGATGAGCCGGTCGGCGATCTGCATGGTGAAACTCAAGACTTGTTCGGACACCACAATGGCCAGGCTGCGCAGTTTGCGGATCTCCAGCAGGCTGCGGGCGATGTCCTTGATGATGGACGGCTGTATGCCCTCGGTGGGCTCGTCCAGCAGCAGCACGCGGGGGTTGGTGACCAGGGCGCGCGCGATGGCAAGCTGCTGCTGCTGCCCGCCCGAAAGATCGCCGCCCCGCCGGCCGCGCATTTCGTGCAACACCGGAAACAGCGCGTAGATGTCCTCCGGAATGGTGTTGCGCAATGCCCGCCCGCGCATGCCGGTACGGATGTTTTCCTCGACAGTGAGCGTCGGGAAGATCATGCGGCCTTGCGGCACATAGGCCACGCCGCTGCGCACGCGCTGATGGCTTTCCAGGCGTTCGAGCGCCTTGCCGTCGAGCGAGATCGAGCCCTGCATGGTGGGCAACATCCCCATCATGGTCTTGAATAGCGTGGTCTTGCCCATGCCGTTTCGCCCCATCACGGCGACGATTTCACCGGGGGCCACGGCCAGGTCGACACCGTGGATGACTTTGCTTTGCCCATAGCCCGACACCAGGCCAGCGATATTGAACATATTGCCTCCTGGCCTTAGTGGCCGAGATAGACTTCAACCACGCGCGGATCGGATTGCACCTTGTCCATGCTGCCCTCGGCCAGCACACGGCCCTGGTGCAGCACCGTGACCTTGTGCGCGATGTTCTTGACGAACTCCATGTCATGCTCGATCACGATGAGCGATCGATTCCGGCTGATTCGATTGAGCAATTCGGCCGTGCGTTCGCGCTCGGACACGCTCATGCCGGCCACGGGTTCGTCCAGCATCATTAGCTCGGGCTCCTGCATCAGCAGCATGCCGATCTCCAGCCATTGCTTCTGGCCGTGCGACAGCAGCTCCGCCGATCGGTCGAGCTGGTCGGCAAGAAATATCTCTTCGGCCACCTGTTCCACGCGCTCGATCACGGCCGCGGTGCGCCTGAAGGTCAGCGCACCCAGCACGCTGCGTCCGGCCGGAAACGAGACTTCCAGGTTTTCCCGGACGGACAGGGTTTCATAGATGGAGGGCGTCTGGAATTTGCGGCCCACGCCGGCGCGCACGATCTCATACTCCGCCAGACCGGTCAGCTCGGTATCCTTGAATCGGATCGAGCCCGCGGTCGCCTTGGTGCGGCCGCAGATCAGATCCAGCAGCGTGGTCTTGCCGGCGCCATTGGGACCAATGACGACGCGCAGCTCTCCTTGATCGACATACAGGTTCAGGTCGTTGACGGCGACAAAGCCGTTGAACGACACGGTCAAGCCTTCGATATACAACGCGAATTCTGACGGGTTCATGCTGCCTCCGCGGCGCCATCCGCCTGCTGGCGCGATGCTTTACGCGCCAGGCGCTTCTGGGTGTATTGGTGATACAGACCGGCCAGTCCGTTGGGAAACGCCATCACGACCGCAATGAACAGCCCGCCCATCAGGAACAGCCAGAGCTGCGGAAAACTCTCGGAGAAATAGCTCTTGCCGAAGTTGACCAGCAGCGTGCCGTACACCGCGCCCAACAACGAAAGCCGGCCGCCGACCGCGGCAAAGATGACCATTTCAATGGAAGGCACGATCCCCACGAAGGAAGGCGACATGAAGCCGACCTGCAAGGTGAACATGGCCCCGCCGATCGCCGAGAACACGGCGGCCACGCAGAACACGAAGACCTTGAAGCTGGCGACGTCATAGCCCGAGAAGCGCACGCGTTCCTCTTTGTCGCGCATGGCCATCAGAAGCTTGCCCAGTTTGGACGACAGCAGGTATCGGCCGAACAGGATGCACGCGAACAGCAGCACGCCGTTGATGAAGTACAGCACCAGCCGGGCGCTGTCCGTGCGGATATCCCAGCCCAGCAACGTCTTCAGGTCGGTGATGCCATTGACGCCGCCCGTCCAGCCTTGCTGGCCGATGATGAGCACCGACAGGATCAGCGCCACGGCCTGCGTCACGATGGCGAAATAGGTGTCGCCCACGCGGCGCTTGAACATGGCCGCGCCCAGAATCAACGCCAGCAGGCAGGGCAGCACCGGCACCGCCATCAAGGTGAACCAGAAGCTCTTGAAGGGCACCCAGAACCAGGGCAGCGACGTCAGCTGGTTCCAATCCATGAAGTCCGGGATACCGGGCGTGGACTGGATCTTGGTGGCCTCCGGTGTCGAGGCTTCCAGCTTCAGAAACATCGCCATGCAATACCCGCCCAGCCCGAAGAACACCCCCTGGCCCAGGCTCAGGATGCCGCCATAGCCCCAGCACAGCACCAGGCCCAGCGCGACAAAGGCATAGGACAGGTATTTGCCGATCAGGTTGAGCCGGAAGACGTCCAGCGCCAACGGAAACACCACGAACAGCAGCAGCGCCAGAATGGCCAGCCCTGCCAGCCCTTCGCGCCCGCCGATCACGTTGTGAAAGAATTTCTGCATGATGCGCCCCCTACCTGCGTACCTTGATGCTGAACAGGCCTTGCGGGCGCAGCATCAGAATGATCACGATGGCCGACAGCGTCAGCACTTTGGCCATCGAACCGGTCATGAAGAACTCCGAGATCGATTGCGTCTGCGCGATGACGAAGGCCGACGCGATGGTGCCGAACAAGCTGGCCGCGCCGCCAAACACCACCGTCAGGAACGTATCGACGATATAGAGCGAGCCGCTGGTCGGGCCGGTAGAACCGATGGTCGTGAAAGCGGCGCCGGCAATCCCGGCAATCCCGCAACCCAGCGAGAACGTCACGCGGTCCACGCGCTTCGTATCGATGCCCACCGCGCCGCTCATGGCGCGGTTCTGCACCGTGGCGCGCACGTGCAGGCCCCAGGTCGATCGGAACAACGCCAGAAGCAGCGCGCCAGTCAGCACGATGCTGATCGACATGACGAACAGGCCGTTGATCGGGATGTCCACCCCTTCCAGCGGCTGCCAGGAGCCCATCAGCCAATCGGGCAGCGTGGGGCTGACTTCACGCGGACCGAACAGCGAACGCAGGGTCTGCTGCAGCACCAGCGACAAGCCCCAGGTCGCCAGCAGCGTGTCCAGCGGCCTGCGGTACAGATGACGGATCATCAGCCACTCGGTCAGCCAGCCCAGGCTGAAGGTCACCGCAAAGGCCAGCAGAATGGCGACAAAGAAGTAGGCCGGCATCAGGCCCGGCGCGTACTGCTGGACCAGTTCGGAACAGAGATAGGTGCAATAGGCGCCCACCGCCAGGAACTCGCCATGGGCCATGTTGATGACGCCCATCTGGCCAAAGATGATCGCCAGGCCCAAGGCCATCAGCAACAGCACGCTGAAGACCGATAAACCATTAAAGCCCTGCATCAGCAGGATGGCCCCAAGATCGGAGAAGGATTCCATGGATGGCTCCCGGCAGTGGAAAGGGCGTCGCGCGCGGCGCCCGGATCGACGTGATTACTGATAACCCTTGGGGAAGGGATCGGGCTTGATGAGCTCCGGGGTCTCGAAGATCACGTCGAACTGGCCGTCCTTGCGAATCTGGCCAATGCGGGTCTTGCTCCACAGATGGTGGTTGGGGTCGATCTTGACGTAGCCTTCGGGCGCTTCCTTGAATTCCAGTCCGGCCGACGCGGCGACCACTTTGTCGACATCGAAGCTGCCCGCCTTCTCCACCGCCATCTTCCACAGCCAGGGCCCCAGATAGGCCGCCTGGGTCACATCGCCGATCACGGCGTCGGCGCCATACCTGGCCTTGAAGGCTTCGACGAACTTCTTGTTGTTGGCGTTGTCCAGGCTCTGGAAGTACTTCATGCAGGACCAGAAGCCCTCGGCGTTTTCACCGCCAATACCCAGCAGTTCATCCTCGGTCACCGAGATGGTCAGGAGCTTTTGCTTGCCGCTCGTGACGCCCGCCGCCTTGAGCTGTTTGTAGAACGACACATTGCTGCCGCCCACCACCACGGCGAACACCACGTCAGGCTTTTTCAGCTTGATCTTGTTGATCAGCGAGCCGAACTGCGTGTGGCCCAGCGGGTAGTATTCCTCGCCGACCACCTCGCCCTTGAGCACGTTCTCGATGTGCTTGCGGGCGATCTTGTTGGACGTCCGGGGCCAGATGTAGTCGGAGCCGATCAGGTAGAAGGAACGCGCCTTCTTCTCGCGCGCCAGCCAGTCCAGGCTGGACAGGATCTGCTGCGTGGCCTCCTGCCCGGTGTAGAAGACGTTCTTGGACTGCTCCAGGCCTTCATAAAACGTCGGGTAGTAGAGCAGGCCGTTTTCTTTCTCGAACACCGGCAGGACCGCCTTGCGCGATGCCGAGGTCCAGCAGCCGAACACCGTGGCGACCTTGTCGCTGACCAGCAGTTTGCGGGCCTTTTCGGCAAACGTCGGCCAGTCCGAGGCGCCGTCTTCCTGGATGATCTTGATCTTGCGGCCCAGGATGCCGCCCATGGCGTTGATCTGCTCGATGGCCAGGCGCTCGGATTGAATCGACCCCGTCTCGCTGATGGCCATGGTGCCGGTCGCCGAGTGCAATTGGCCTACCGTGACTTCGGTGTCGGTAATGGCCAGGCCGGTGGTGTTGATGGCCGAGGTGGCCGGCGCAGCGGCCCGCGACAGCGCCGGTATGCCCAGCAGCGGCAGGGAGGCAAAAGCCAGGGCCAGGCGCCGGCGCGAGGGCAGCTCCGGGGCATTATCAAAAGGGGTTTTGCCAGACATCGATGACTCCTCAATGGATCACGACCAGGGAAACCGAGCATGCGCGGCACATGCCGCAGCCCGGAGGGTGAAGGCATACTAGGAGCCTATGACGCACTGCAACATACGTTGATTGACGTAGAGCCACCGCCGCCCCCCGGGCGTTACAACGGCACCTACGTTCAATGACGTATCCCCACCTTCCGCGGAGCCCGATTTGTCTGCCAGCGCGCCCCAACGCATCGTCAAGATCCGTCGCGACTACAACACCTGGGTCGCCAATGAGACGCTGGAAGACTATGCGCTGCGTTTCACCCCCGTGTCGTTTCGCAAGTGGTCCGAATTACGGGTCGCCAATACCGCGCTGGGCGCCGTGTCGTTCCTGGCGCTGGAAGCCATCGGCGGTGCGCTCGCGCTGAACTATGGCTTCGTCAATGCGTTCTGGGCCATCATCGCCGTGGCGATCGTCACCTTCCTGACCGGGTTGCCGATCGCCTATTACGCGGCGCGCCATGGTCTGGACATGGATCTGCTGACACGAGGGGCCGGCTTCGGCTACATCGGCTCGACCATTACCTCACTGATCTACGCCTCATTCACCTTCATCTTTTTCGCACTGGAGGCGGCCATCATGGCGCTGGCCATCGAGCTGGCGACCGGCCTGCCGCTGTCCATCGGCTACCTCTTGTGCGCCGTCGTCATCCTGCCCATGGTGGCTTATGGCATTACCTTCATCAGCCGGCTGCAATCCTGGACGCAGCCGATATGGCTGGTGCTGCTGCTCTTGCCCTATGCGTTTATCGCCTGGCGCGATCCCGGAACATTGCAGGAGTTCCTGCGGTTTCCGGGCTACGACGGCCGGGGCGGCAATTTCAATCTGCTGATGTTTGGTTCGGCCGTTGCGGTGGCCGCCTCGCTGGTCACGCAGATCGGCGAGCAAGTCGACTTTCTGCGCTTTCTGCCCGAACGCACGGCCGCCAACCGCACGCGGTGGTGGCTCGCCCTGGTCTGCGCGGGTCCGGGCTGGATCGTGCCCGGCGCGGCCAAGATCCTGGGCGGCGCCTTTCTGGCCTGGCTGGCCCTGTCCCTGGGCACGCCGGTCGACAAGGCGGGCGACCCCACGCATATGTATCTGGCGGCCTATACCTATGTCGTCAGCCATCCCGGCCTGGCGCTGGCCCTGGTAACGGCCTTCGTGGTGATCTCGCAGGTCAAGATCAATGTGACCAATGCGTATGCCGGCTCGCTGGCCTGGTCCAATTTCTTCGCCCGCATCACGCATAGCCATCCAGGGCGGGTGGTGTGGCTGGTGTTCAACGTGCTGATCTCGGTGGTCCTGATGGAGATGGGCGTGTTCGGCGCGCTGGAGCATGTGCTGGCGGTGTTCTCGCACGTCGCGCTGGCCTGGATAGGGGCGCTGGTGGCCGATCTGGTGATCAACAAGCCGCTGGGGCTGTCGCCGGCCCGGATCGAATTCCGCCGCGCCTATCTGTATGACATCAATCCGGTAGGCGTGGGCAGCATGCTGATCGCCATGACACTGGGCCTGCTGGCCTTTGCCGGCGTGTTCCCGGGCACGGCGGGCGCGCTGGCGCAGGCCTTGTCGCCGTTCGTCGCCTTGCTGGCCGCCTTTGTCTGCGCACCGGTCATCGCCTGGCGCACGCGGGGCCGCTATAACCTCGCGCGCACGCCGGTCGATGTCGCGGGTTCCGATCATGTCTGCGTGATCTGCGCCAACCGTTTCGAACAGCCGGACATGGCGCATTGCCCGGCCTACAACGGGTCCATCTGTTCCTTGTGCTGCACGCTGGACGCCCGCTGCCAGGATCGCTGCAAACAGCAGGGACGCTTGAAGGATCAGGTGCAGGCGGTCCTCACCCGGCTCTTGCCAGCACGGGTCACGCCGCTGCTGCATAGCCGCCTGGGCCACTACCTCCTGATCGTAGCGGGAATGGGCACGCTGCTGGCCGGCATTCTGGGCTTGATCTACTACCAGGAGGTCGCCAGTCACCTGCGAGGCGGGCTGGATCCCTCGGGGTTGCGGCCAACCTTCCTGAAGTTGTATGCCGCCTTGCTGCTGATCGGCGGCGTCGCCGCCTGGTGGCTGGTGCTGGCCCATGAAAGCCGGCGCGTGGCGCAAGAGGAATCGGATCGCCAGACCCATCTGCTGCTGCGCGAGATCCAGGCGCACAAGCAGACCGACGCCCAGTTGCAACAGGCCAAGGAGGCGGCTGAAAGCGCCAATCTGGCTAAAAGCCGTTTCATGGGCGGGATGAGCCACGAGCTGCGCGCGCCATTGAACAGCATTCTGGGTTACGCACAGATTCTGCAGCGCGACCCGGGCTTGCCACCGGCGCGCCGCGAGGCGATCGACGTGATTCATCGCAGCGGCAAGCATTTGATCGGTCTCATCGACGGTCTGCTGGACATCGCACGCATCGAGGCGGGCCGGCTAAGGCTCGAGAACAGCGAGCTGCGCCTGCCCGAGTTTCTGGAGCAGATCGTGCAGATGTTCAGGCCGCAAAGCACGCTCAAGGGACTGGCCTTCTGCTATGAAGCGGCCGAACTTCCCGCCATCGTGCATATCGACGAAAAGCGGCTGCGGCAGATTCTGATCAACCTGTTGAGCAACGCGCTGAAGTTCACCTCGGCGGGTCAGGTGTCGATGCGCGTCAAGTCGGCCGCGGATATGGTGTTGTTCGAAGTGGAGGACACCGGCCGAGGCATACCGGCCGAGGATCTCGAACGGATCTTTCTGCCCTTCGAGCGCAGCTGGGCGGGGGTCGAACAGGCCGATTCCGGCACGGGCCTGGGGCTGACCATCTGCCGCATGCTGACCGGCATCATGGGCGGCGAGCTGACAGTGCGCAGCGTCGTCGGCCGCGGCAGTGTGTTCACGCTCAAACTGTTCCTGCCGGAAGTGCGCTCGCCGCGCAGCGACGCCCGGCCGTCCGGGCTGGTGGTGGGCTACCGCGGCGAGCGCCTGCGGATCCTGACGGTGGATGACCAGCCCTCGCAGCGGCGCCTGGTTCGCGACCTGCTCGAGCCGCTGGGCTTTGAGGTTCACGAAGCGCCGCATGGCGCCGCGTGCCTTGCCTGCGTGCACACGTTGCGGCCTGCGCTGATCCTGATGGACGTCTCGATGCCAGACATGACCGGATGGGACGTTGTGCGGCGCCTGCGCGATGAAGGCGTGGCCGTCCCTATCGTGATGCTGTCGGCCAATATCCTGGGGCTGGACCCGAAAGACCCGGCGCAGAGCGGGCACAACGCCTTCATTGCCAAGCCGGTGATGGTCGAGGACTTGCTGAACCATCTGGGCCGTTTGCTCAAGCTGGACTGGCAAGTGGCGCCGGTCGAGGCGGCGCTGCCGGCGGGTGACCTGCATCGGGTGGCGCTGGAACGCGAGGATGCGGAGGCGCTGCTGGAACTGGGGGCCATGGGCTACATCAAGGGTATCCAGGCCAAGCTGGAAGAAATACGGGGCCGCCGCGCCGAAACGCGCGAGTTGACGGCGCATCTGCGGGCGCTGGCAGGCGAGTTTCAACTGAGTGAATTCAATCAGGTGCTTAAACACCATGTGCAGCGTCACCATGCCCACGCCCGATAAGAACCTCGTCATGCTGGTCGATGACGCGCCGGACAATCTGAAAATGCTGTCCACCGCACTGGATGCGGCGGGCTATCAGGTGCTGGTGGCAATCGATGGCCAGTCGGCGATCGAGCGGGTGGATTTCGTGGTGCCGGATATCGTGCTGCTCGATGCGGTGATGCCGGGCATGGACGGCTTCGAGACCTGCGCCCGCTTGAAAGCGCACCCCGCGGCGGGAGACGTGCCCGTGGTGTTCATGACGGGCCTGACCGAGCCCGAGCACGTGTTGAAGGCGTTTCGCGTCGGCGGCGTCGACTATGTGACCAAGCCGCTGGACCCGGACGTGGTGGTGGCCCGGCTGCGAACGCATCTGCGCAATGCGCGCAGCCTGTCGGCTGCCTTTGACGCGATCGATGCGGCCGCTCGCGCCGTGGTGGCGCTGGATGCGAGCGGGCAGCCGATCTGGAAGACGGGCAAGGCGCGGATCTGGTTGACGGCCTACTTTGGCTGCGCCGAGGATGCGTCAGAGCTGCCCGCGCCCCTGGCGGACTGGGTGGCGCGCAACCTGACGGCCGGCCCGGCGGCCGAGCCCTTGGTGCTGGCCAGCGCGCGAGGGCGACTGACCTTGAGCCTGTCGGCATCACGGCGCAGCGGCGAAACGTTGCTGCTGTTGCAGGAGACGGCGCCATTGGCCACGGCCTACGGCCTGACGCCGCGAGAGGCCGATGTGCTGCGCTGGCTGGCCAAGGGAAAAACGAATCGGGACATCGCCGAGATACTGGGCATGTCGCCACGAACGGTGAATAAACACCTGGAACACATCTACGTCAAACTGGGCGTGGAAACGCGCGCGGCGGCGGCTGCGCTGGCGGTGCGCCAAGGAGAAGCGTTCTGATGCGCTCGGCGTCGCCGTGTCGGCCGGCACTTCGACGGCGACGCGCAAGACCCGGCACCCAGGCAAATCAAACCTGGGAAACCGGCCCCGCAATATCGCCCTTGAGCAGCTCCGCCAACCGGGTCAGACCGTGCGTCAAACGCGTCCGGTCAATCGCCCCGCCCAACGACACACGCAGCGCCAAGGGGCTGGACGCCCCCGTGGAAAATGACGCCGAGTCAGTCACACTCACCCCCTGCGCCAGCGCCGTCTGCTTGAGCCGGTAGCAGTCGATATGAGGCGGCAACTCAAGCCAGAGGTGCAGCCCATTCGGGTCGGCATCAATCTTGCCCGGCAGGATCGACGCCGCGACGGCTTGGCGATGCTGCAGCTCGCTCCTGACCTGCGCCAGCCAGCGAACGGCAGCGCCCGACTCGATCAACGTCGTCGCCATCTCCGTCATCCAGGGCGTGGGCATCAGCGCCAGCGCACGCAGGGCATCCAGCACCGGACTCAACGGCTCGCCGGCAGGCACGACAAGATAGGCGGTTCGAAGGCCGGGCGCGATGCATTTGGACAGCGTCGACACGTAATACACCGGCGCCGAAGACGTGTTGGCCGCCAGAGAAAACATCGTGCTGGGCGCATGCTTGGCCAACAGCCAGTACGGATCATCTTCAATGACCGGCAGCGCATGTTTGGCCGCGACGCGCAGCAATGCCGTTCGACGTTCCGTGGACAGCGTGATCGCCGTCGGGTTCTGGATCGTCGGATTCAAATACAGCATGGCGGGACGATGTCGTTCGCACACGCGTTCGAGGTCGGCGGGGTCCATGCCGAATTCATCTGACTTCACGCCAACGGCCGAGCGCTGGAGCAGGCGGGCCGCGGCCAGAAAGCCCGGGTAGGTCAATGCATCGCACGCAATGGCGTCGCCCGATTGGCTCTTGGACAGCAGCAGCGCCGCGATCGCGGTTTGCGCGCCCGGGCAGACCACGATCCGCTCGCTATCCGTGTCGCCCGTCATTGGCTGCAGCCACGTCGCGGCTACCGCGCGATGCCGGTTGGCGCCGGCGCCCACGTGGTAGCTCATCAGATCCATCGCGCTTGCGGCCGCCTGGGTGGCGCTGCTGCCTTGCGCAAGCAGGTCTGCAAACGCCGCACTGCCAAGCAATGGCGGGATGTTCATGCCCAGATCGATCGTCCCGCCCGCCTCCAATCCCGAATAGGACACGTACGTCCCGCCCGCTCCCTGCGCTTCCAGGATCCCCTTCTGGCGCACTTCCGTGTACGCGCGTGTGACGGTCGTCAGGTCGACGCCCAAGGTCTGCGCCAGTTCGCGCTGCGGGGGCAGCCGGTCGCCGGGCCGAAGGACACCGTCCTCCACCGCTGTCTCGATTTGCGTGGCGATCTGCTGGTACCGGGAACCCGAGCCCGCGGTCAGGGGCCGCACCCACGACGTGTTGGCTTTTTTCAGGCGACGCGAGAGAGCCATGGTTTTTCTTTATGTATGGGTTTTCTGCCGCTTCCGGCGAGAGGGAATGCAGTCGGGGCCGGACGTTTCAACTTCTTGTATGGATTTTGGCGGTAGAATTTGCGAACTTGTATGGATTATAGCGCTCGCGCTGCGCGCTCCTGGCCTTGTTGGGCATCGCCGGGGAGTCCACGAAGCTGCCGAAGGCAGCATTTTGAGGCAATGATGAATTTCTGGATCCCCGTCGTCTTCGGTACGTTCAAGCTCGCCATTTTGGGCGTGTGCATGTTCCTCGCGATCAAGTCTCATCGCGAAGGCGCCCGAAAGGAGCGGGAGAAAAAGGAGCTGGAACGCCTTGAAAGTCTCAAGGCGCTGGCTCCGGAACGTTGAGCGGATCAGCGCGGGACCGCCTGTCCGTCCCGCTCAAAAACGGATGAAGCCCAGGGCTGCATCCAAACGAAAGAATGCGGCTCGCGTGAGCCGCATCCGATAACAAGACAATTACGACAGCTGCGGCGCCACGAAGTGGGACACCTTCGGCGGCGCGTCGCCGATGTGGAAACTGCGCGCTTCGGCTTGCTGGTCCGCGTCGGCGTGGGTCACACGCTCATGCTGGCGCAGGTGTTCCAGCCACGAGGTCACCAGGAAGTATTCCTGGTAGCGGCCCGGCTGCGCCGCATCCTCGAAGATCCCCCAGGCGTAGGCCCCATCGCGGCGGCGCTCCGCGCCGACGTGCTGCATGGCGTGCACGAAGTCGGCGCTGCGCGCCGGGTCGATCAGGTATTCGACCGTGATCATGACCGGGCCACGATCATGCGACACCTCTTGATCGATCAGCGGCTCGGGCCAGTGCATCGACGGCGCAAGGTCCAGGTCCGCGCCCAGCTGCAGCTTGGCCTTGCGGGTCAGCAGCATCGCAACCACGGAGCCGGCGGCGGCGATCAGCAGCGCGGCGGGCACGCCGGCACGCACCGCCGTCTGACCCCAGATCATGCTGCCCGCGGTCATCGACCCAAAGAACACCGTCACGAAGATCGCCAGGCCACGGGCACGCACCCAGTCCGGCAGGGCAACCTGGGCCGAGACGTTGAGCGAGGTCAGCACCATGATCCACGAGGCGCCCGCCAGGAAGCTGAACGCACCGGCCACCACGGGATGCGGCACCACCGCAAACACCACCAGCGTGAATGCCGTGCCCAGCGTGCCGGCCATGACGCTGCGGTCCGGACCCAACTTCTTGCGCAGCGGCGGCAGCACCATCGCGCCGATCACCGCGCCCGCCCCGACGCAGCCCAGAATGATGCCGTAGAGCAAGGCGCCGCCCTGCAGCACCTGACGCACGATCACCGGCAGCAAGGCCCAGTAGGCGCTGGCAAACAGGAAGAACGCAACGGCGCGGACCAGCGTGGACTTGAGCGGCTTGCTGTGCAGCGCAAAGCGCACACCGGCACGCATGGCATGAAACAGCTGCTCGCGCGGCAGGCGCTTTTCAGCGGCGGCGGGCGGCTTCCACCAGATCAGCGCGGCCACGACCACGATGAAGCTGACCGCATTGACGAAAAACGGAATGGCCACGCCGATGCTGGTGATCAGCACGCCGGCCAGCGCCGGACCAATGGCGCGGCTGACGTTGATACCCACGCTGTTGGTCGCGATGGCCTGCTGCAGCGACGGACGCGGCACCAGGCTGGGCACGATGGCCTGCCAGGCCGGCGCCGACAGCGCCGTGCCGATACCCATCAGCAACGTGAAGCCCAGCAGCACCCACGGCGTCGTCAGGCCAAACCACACCACCAGCCCCAGCGCCAGCGCAATGACGCCCATCGCAATCTGCACCATCAGCAGCAGCTTGCGGCGGTCCATCGTGTCGGCCAGCGCACCGGCCAGGAGCGACAGCAGGAAGACGGGCAAGGCGCCCGCGGTCTGCACCAGCGCCACGAACATCGGCGACGGCGACAACGACGTCATGAGCCAGCCGGCACCCACGTCATGCATCCAGGTGCCAATGTTGGACAGCACGGTGGCAATCCAGATCACTGAAAAGGCGGAGTACGCGAAAGGCGAGGACGGCGGGGCGTCGGCGGGGCGGGTGTCGGCGGTCGTCATGGGAGGCTCCGGGCGGCCAGGCGGTATGGAAAAAAAGCCCGCAGCATTGGCCGCGGGCCTGGGATTCAACGAGCGGTAACCGCCGCCGCGACGGGCGCGATCGCCTCGTGTGCGGTCTGCGTGCGCTGACCGGCCTTGTGCACCATCGTGTAGGCGTAATCCACACCCATGCCGTAAGCGCCCGAGTGTTCCTTGACGATTTCCATCACGGCATCATACGAGTCGCGGCGGGCCCAGTCACGCTGCCATTCCAGCAGCACCTGCTGCCAGGTGACCGGCACGACGCCGGCCTGGATCATGCGCTGCATGGCCATGTCGTGCGCTTCCTTGGACGTACCGCCGGACGCGTCGGACACCATGTAGATCTCGTACTCGCCTTCCAGCATCGCGCTAAGGGCGAAGGTGGTATTGCACACTTCCGTCCAGAGACCGGCCACGATCACCTTCTTGCGGCCATTGGCGGCCAGCTGATCGCGCACCTTCTGGTCATCCCACGAATTCATCGAGGTGCGTTCCAGCACTTTCTTTTCCGGGAAGACATCGAGCAATTCCGGATAGGTGTAGCCGGAGAACGATTCGGTCTCGACGGTGGTGATGATGGCCGGAATGTCGAACGCCTTGGCCCCCTTGGCCAGCCCCACGACGTTGTTCTTCAGCGTTTGGCGGTCGATCGACTGCACGCCGAAGGCCATTTGCGGCTGGTGATCGATGAAGATGATCTGGCTGTTTTCGGGGGTCAGCACTTCGAGCTTGGCGGTGGTGTGGGTCATGTCAGTGTCCTTGGAGAGGTAGGTTTTGGGGTGTTGCTTGCAGCGCGTCGCTGCCATGACCAGAACTATATTCGGCGGGACAATCTAGCGGTAGACCGCAATTTTTGGCCTCAGCGTTCTTTTTTTGGAACGATGGTTGATCACCGGAAAGTCATCCCGAAGGGGCGCGCCCGCCAAATCACGGTGTAAGGTCAATCACGCCACCAGAATCGGGGCCACATGGGTATCATCCGCAGTCCTGCCGCTCAGACCGGCTTCAGCACACCAGCCTCCGATCCCATGCAATGCCCTCGCTGCAACTGGCAGAATCCGGCCGCCAACAAGCTGTGCTTCAGCTGCAAAGCCCCCCTGCCGGTCACTTCCCAAGCGGCGCCCGCCCAGCGCTCCAGCCCACGCGGCGACGTCCCCGTCTTTCCCAGCATCTGGGCCCGGCTGGCCGCCACGGCGTTCGACGTCGTCGTCATGGCCGCAGGGACGGTCGGTTTGTCCATGGCCGCTTCTTACACCTACCAAGGCCTGACGGGCGCAGACGCACCCGTGCTGCTGGCAATGGCTGGCGGGCTACTGGGCTTGTTGCTGCCCGCCTTCATGGACGCGTGGGGCAGTGGATCGCCCGGCAAGCGTCTCTTGAAGCAGCGGGTTGTGACGCGCAAGGGCAGCTCACCTGGACTGCTGCGCTCGATCTGGCGGCACACCCTGAAGTACTCGATGAACGTGGTATTACCTGGCATCTACCACCATATACAGCAGTCTATTTTTGGCGAGCGCGCCATGCACAACGCCCTCGCCGGCACTCACGTGGTGTCTACCCAGGCCAATCCGCGGGCCGTGCTGCCCGCGCTGTCTCGGGTTCGGGCTGTCACGGGCGCGGGCCGCATGCTGTTCATCGTGTTCGGCATGGGGGGGCTGGTCCTGGTCGGCATGGTGATCGCGGTAGTCGCCCTGGACAAGGATGACGGAGACAATCCGCTGCGCGCCAACGTCATACACCTGGATCTCGTGTCGGATCCCGTGCGCCTGCTTGCGGAAAGCCACTACCAGCGCACCAAAACGTTTGCGCCCGACATGGCCGCGCTCGGCGTGACGCTTGAATCGCTGCGAACCAGCGGCTTCAGCAACCTTGAGATGAATCCCGTCAACGGGGTGCTGCGCTTTACCATCGCGGGCGATCCGGGCACGGCGGACTCACCGTCGCTGGGCGGCAAGCACCTGGTCTATCTGCCCGAGCTGAGATCCGAAAAGAAAGGCGGCGGCGTGCGCCGTTGGCAATGCGGCAGCGACGACATCCCGCGCGAAGACCGCCCCTACCGTTGCCGTCACGACGCCGGCGTCCTGGCGCGCTAATCCAACCTTCCGAGTAGAGCACCCTGCGCATGTCCAGCCTGATCGAATCCATCCACCGCGCCGATGACGGCGGCGACCTTGCCCAAATGCTTGCCTTGTGCGAGCAAGGACTGCGCGAACAGCCAGATCTCGCCATCATGTGGGCATTGCGCGCCCGCTACCACGACCAGCGCGGCGCGAACGCGCAGCGTGACTCAGACCTGGACCGCGCGTTGGCGCTGGATCCGCAATGCAGCGACGCCATTCGCTTGCGAGTCACCGCGCTCTACGACGCGGGCCAACAGCAGCAAGCTTGGCGAATGCTGCGCGAGGCCAAGACACGTGCGCCGTCGCACTTCGGATTGCTGATGGCCGAGGGCTATCTGTTGATCAATGACGGGCGACTGGACGACGCCATTGCAAGCTGGACCCGCGCCTCGCAACTGCGCCCATTTGCCGCGGCGCCGCATTGCTATATCGGATCCAACCTGCACAACGCAGGCCGCTACCAGGACGCGCTGCCCTACCATCAGCGCGCCGTCGCGCTGGCGCCCAACAACGGTGGCTTTCTTTACGACGCCGGCAACAACTACCGCCGTCTGGGTGACCTGGACAATGCCATCGCGATGTTCGACCGCGCCCGCGCCATTCTGGGCGAGAAGAACGCTATCCAGCACAATCGCGCCTCGTGCCTCCAGGCGCTCGGACGCCATGAAGACGCGGTGGAGGAATGGACCAGCCTGCTGCGCCGCGAACCCGACTGGGACTGGCCCCTCGAGGGCAAGGCGCGCTCCCTGCACCGCCTGGGCCGACCGGACGAGGCGGCGCCGCTATGGCGGCGCCTGGACGCACTCTCGGACAGCGGCTGGGAAGGCCGCAAGGAGCAAGCCCGCGAGTATGTGCGCAGCGGCGACCCGGAGTTGGCTGAAGCGGCGTTGCTGGGCCTGGATCCGCTGTCCAGCGGCGACGCCCAGTTGCTGTTCATCGCCGGCAATGCGCAGCGCGACCAGCGCCGCTGGGAAGCGGCGCTGACCTATTACCTTCGCGGCTACGAACTCGCGCCAGACAACGACTTCCTGCCCGGCAACGCCGCCGACATGCTGAACAGGCTGGAACGCCACGAAGAGGCCTTGCCCTTGTCCGAGGTCGCGATCTCGCTGGATCCCGACTGGCTGAAGTGGCGCCGCGCACGCATCGAGGCCCTGACCCACCTGGGGTGCGCATCCGAGGCCGTGGCCGACGCGGACCAGGCGATGGCGCACTGGCCCGACAGCGGCCCCCTGCACGCCGAACGCGTCAATGCCCTGATCGCCGCCAACCGATACGAGGAAGCGCTTGCCGCCTGCGACCAGCTTATTGCGCTGGATCCCGACTACCGAAGCTGGGCGCTGTTCTCACGCGGGGAAACCTACGGCCACATGAAGCGCCATGCTGAATCGGCGCTGGCATTCCGCCAAGCGGCCGCCTCGTACCAACAGAACGGCAAGCCTCAGTTCCAGGAGCTGTCGATGCAGAATGCGCTGGCTGCCGAACAGGCCGCGGCCGCGCCGCGTGGCATCCTCGGCCGCCTGTTTG
This sequence comes from Achromobacter sp. SLBN-14, assembly GCF_006715415.1. Lineage (NCBI taxonomy): Bacteria > Pseudomonadati > Pseudomonadota > Betaproteobacteria > Burkholderiales > Alcaligenaceae > Achromobacter > Achromobacter sp. SLBN-14. The sequence continues at coordinate 2,176,022 of NZ_VFNE01000001.1, forward strand.
GCCGCAAATAGGTGTCGAAGTTCATTGCTTCCCAAGTTGAATCTACGCCAACCTTTCTAAGGCGACGGCGCAACGGAAAGAATGGAATCCGTGCTCTCAAACAACCATCGACTGCTGCGCGAAGATTCCCGCCATCGCGCCTTGCCATGATGCCGTGGTGACTGAATGCATGGCGGGGTTGGCAAGGTCGCCCGCGGCGTAGATGCCAGGCGTGCTGGTCTGACGGCGCTCGTCGACCTTGAGGGCGATGCCTTGCGGCGTATCGACCGTGGCGAGGCCCAGCGTTTCATGCAAGCGTGCAGAGGGCTTGTTGCGCGGATGGGCAAACAGGATGTCGACTGCGACAGCCGGGCCGGTATCGAGCTTGACGGTGACGTTATGGCTTTCGTGATGGTTCAGTTCGGTGATCAGGCCATCAACAACGTGGACGCGGCGGCGTGCGAGATCATCGCGAACATCGGGCGGGATGTCGTGACCATGCGCGAAAACCGTCAGCGTGTCGGTCCAGTCGTGGTACAGCCTGACATAGTTGTGCGACGGCGGGCCGGACCAGATGAGGCCCCAATGCCGCCCTGCGACTTCGAAACCGTCGCAATAGGGGCAGGGAACGATGGACGTGCCCCAACCCTCGGCAAACCCCGGAACACCAAGCATCTGGTCCGCCACGCCATAGCTCAGGATCAAGCGGCGCGCACCAAGGCTTTCGCCATCGCCAGTCAGGACAGAGAAATTGTCCAAGGTGCCGGAAGTGCTTTCAGCCCTTGCGTTGATGAGCCTGACTGAGGGATAGCGCGCGAGCTGCTGCCGCGCCTCGGTCAGGATGTCCAGCGGTGACTTGTGATCGTGACCGAGCAGTCCATGTGAATGGTCGGCAAAGCGATTGCGCGGCACGCCGGTATCGAGAACGATGACCTTTCGGCGGGCGCGGCCGAGTTGAAGTGCCGCGGCAAGGCCGGCAAAGCTGCCGCCGATGATGATGACGTCATTCATGGTGGGGGAGTCCGTGTTCTCTATGCAAGGGATTGAAGCTGCGCTTGGCGGTGCGCCGTGAGTGCATGTGGAGGTGCCGAAAAGCGCCGCTACCGTTCAGAAGCCCATTCACCGGCGTGCACATTTCAGATACCATGAGGTATCCTAAAATGCCATTTACGATACTGTCAAGTACTGGAATACACGTGACGGAAAAAAAAGTTCAGGGCCGGCGCGGTCGGCCCGTCAACGAGGCGCTCGGCCAGACGATCGTGGACGCGGCCAGCCAATTGTTCGTGGAACTGGGTTTTCAAGCGACAACCATGGACAAGGTCGCTCAACGCGCAAAGATATCCAAGCTCAGCATCTATCGCCATTTCGAGAACAAGGAAGCGCTATTCAGCGCAGCCATCGCGGCGCACTGCCACCAGTTTGCACCTCAGGCGCTTATTGATGGCGTCGAGGGCTCTGCCGAAGATCAGCTCATGGCGGTGGGATCATTCCTGCTTCGCACGCTGTTGAGCCCGGAGGTTCGCAGTGTCGAAGCCATGATCATGGCTGACAAGACGAATCAGAAGTCGTTAAGCAAGCTTCATTACGAAGCCGGCGCAGCCTATGTCATCGCCCAGATCGAAGCCCTGTTACGTCAGTTGCACGCGAAGGCGGCGCTGAACGTGCCCGATCCTGGCCGCTCCGCCCGTTTGTTTGCCGCGCTTATCAAGGGTTGCGACCTCCTGGCAATCGCTCGCTTCGATGAGGCAAAAGCCGCGGACGACAACGAAATCGACTCCTATTGCCGGTCGGCTGCCGCCATGTTCATCGCTGCGCACGGCGGCGGGCGCAAAGCGACTCCACAGAAATAACGTCGAGAGACAGGCGCCAAAAGCTCATGTCTGCGCTGATGACCCGAGCATCTCATCTAGGGTGAAGCCGGGGTGTTCAATGCGGGAATTTTTGAAAACACTTCCGCAATGAAATCCATGAACACGATCGCACGAGTCGGCAGCAACCTGCTCGCCACATAGACGATCTGTACAGGAACAGAGGGTGGAACGTGCGCGGTAAGAATGCGTCGCAGGCGACCGTTCTTCAGCCCCTCCTCGAACAGCCAAGCCGGACCGTGCGCAATTCCAAGCCCTCCAACGGCCGCCGCGCTGGCCGCGGACGGCGAATTCACTTTTATCCTGCCAGATACGGGAATGTCCACGTCGCGCAGTCGCCACATCGCGCCGGACGATAGCAGCGTGTAAATCACGCAGTCGTGATTGCGTAGGTCGTCTGGCGTTTCCGGAACGCCGCGTCTGGCCAGATAGTCCTCGCTGGCCACGAAGACGCGTTCGTACGAGCCTATGGGTCTGGCGCGCAACGTACTGTCTTGCAGGTGTCCGATCCGGATAGCCAGTTCGCTCCCTTCATCGACAAGGTCTACATAACGATCGTTGAGTTGCAGATCCAACGTGAGCCCCGGATACCGCTGAAGGAATGCCGGCACGTGGGGCATGACGAAAGCATGGCCCAACGCGGTCGGGCACGCGACGCGTAAAAGTCCTGAAGGTTCCGTGCCACTCCGGAACGAGGATTCGGATTCGTCCACCGCATCCAGAATTCGCCGAATATCGGCGTAGTAGCGTTCTCCTTCCGGCGTAAGAGACAGCTTGCGTGTGGAGCGGTGAAGCAGCCGTGCCTGCAGGTGATCTTCCAACGCCGCCACATATCGGCTCACATTGGGTTGGCCCAGACCGAGATCGCGTCCGGCAGCAGAGAAGCTTCCCGTCTCCACTGCGCGTGCAAAGCAGGTCATCAATAGAAAGCGATCCATACGTCCATCCTGCGATTCATGCTTTTATTGCATGAAACGTATTCCAAACAGCCATCTTATCGAAAATTCTGCATGAACCTACATTTCTTCTTGTGGACCGATTCCGGTCAATGTTCAAGGAGAAAGGTATGTCGCGCTTGCAAGGTAAACGTACGCTCATCACGGGCGGCACCAGTGGTATCGGCCTGGAAACGGCCAAGCAGTTCCTGGCCGAAGGCGCTCGCGTCATCGTCACAGGCGTCAACCCCGATTCGATCGCCAGGGCGCAGGCCGAACTCGGTTCGGACGTGCCGGTGCTGCGCGCGGACTCGGCCAGCGTCGCCGCCCAGAAGGAACTGGCACAGGCCGTCAAGGACCGCTATGGCCAACTCGACGTGGCTTTTCTGAACGCCGGAGTTTCAGTCTGGTTGCCGATCGAGGAATGGACGGAAGAGATGTTTGATCGTTCGTTCGACATCAACGTCAAGGGGCCGTACTTTCTGATGCAGGCCCTGCTACCGGTGTTCGCCAACCCTGCCTCCGTCGTGCTCACCACGTCGGTAAGCGCGCATGCCGGGGCGGACCGCTCGTCCGTGTACGCCGCCACAAAAGCCGCGTTCCTGAACATGTCGAAAACCCTTTCCACCGAACTGCTGGCACGCGGCATCCGGGTCAACGCGGTGAGCCCAGGACCGGTCCAGACGCCCCTCTACGACAAGCTCGGCATTCCCGCCGCCTACCGCGAGCAGGTCAACAAAGAGATTGCCGCGACCATTCCGCTCGGGCGGTTTGGCACGGCCGAGGAGGTCGCCAAGGCCGTCCTTTATCTCGCTTCCGACGAGTCGCAGTGGACCGTCGGGTCGGAAATTGTTCTGGACGGTGGACGCTTGCTTAACCGCTGAACCCGCCGCGGACGGTTCCCCTTTTGAGATAAGACATTGCGGAGCGGGACGCGAGTCCTGCGACCGCCCCGCAATGCAGACAAAGAACGTGATGAACTCGCTCACCTTAATCAGTCACCCTCTTTGCCCATTTGTTCAGCGTGCCGCCATTGTGCTGCTGGAAAAACAGGTGCCATTCGAACGTATCAACGTGAATCTCCGTGACAAGCCCGCGTGGTTCCTCGCTCTTTCCCCTAATGGCAAGGTGCCGCTCCTCCAAGTGGGTCGCCCGGACGGAACGACGGCCGTACTGTTCGAGAGCATGGCGATCTGCGAGTACCTACTCGAGACGCAGCCAGGTCCGAGCCTCTATCCGGATGATCCGATATTGCGCGCCATGAATCGCGCATGGATCGAGCTGAGCACCACCACTCTCGGAGATGCTTGGGCGTTCTTTAATGCAAAGGACGCTCCGACCGCCAACGCTTGGGCCGTCTCCTTCGAAAAAAAGGCTGGCTCAGTTTGAACTGGCGCTAGAAGGCGGCCCTTACTTTAACGGGGAGCGGTTTGGCATGGTGGACGTGGCAATGGCCCCGGTGTTCCGCTACTTTGACGTTTTGCAGCCAGCCAGCTGGGCACCACTATTGACCCGATACCATCGCGTCGACGCTTGGCGCCGCGCCATCCTGAGCCGGCCCAGTGTCGCCGCCGCGGTCACGCCGGATTATTCGGAGCTCCTGCGCACTCACTTTGGAAAGGAAATTCAAAGCGCCTGACGCTGACAGCCGCACGCGCCATCTCAGACCGCATCGCTGGCGCTGCCCGTAAGCCGCCAGTACGTTTCATGCACGGCCAGTTTCAGTGCCGTGCTGTCAAGCCCCATCAGTTGCGACGCGTAGACGCCGATGGCGCGCGCCTTGCCCGCCGCATCGACCGCCAGGTGCGCCGGCGTGGCCGTCACGCCGCGCTCCTGCAACTGCGACAGCCGTGCCTGCACGACACCTTGCTGCTGGCGATATGGCACATCCTCGTAACCGAACCAGGCCACGCCCGGCAACGCATCGCGGATCATCAGGGCGGCGTCGCTGACCCGCACGTGATCGCTGTGGAACAGGCCCAGCGGCATGACCACGGTCGCGGGCGCAAGCCTCATCAGCAGGTAGAACAGACGCTCGGTGATCAGCGGCGCATCCTCGTCCGCCGTCGATGTGTATTGGCTGTCCAGAAAATCCAGCCCCTTTCCGGTCGCGCCCACGCGGCGCAGCGCTTCCCGGTCTTCCGCCAGCCGGCATTCCATCGCGGCGGCGGCATTGGCGAAACCGCAGCGGCGGTCCCAGTCCGTAAGCAGGTTCGGCGTGGGCGCCCGTGCCGTGTACACCGTCACGACCGTACTGCCGGGGCGCGCGGCGAGCAAGCCGGCGCAACTCAGGATGGCGTCATCCAAATGAGGCGATATCACGGCCAGGGGAGATTGGGGCAACGACGGATCGTCGGCCCAGCTGTGCGCTTGCGCGGAAACCATCGGAATCTTTGATCCGCAGAGGATCGCAGTTGTAGGAGCATTACTTGCAGCAAATACCATGCCGCAAAGCCCCAGGTATGCGCTGAGCGGATTGCCGGCACGCAAGGTGGACGGCGCGAATGTGCGGGCACGTAATTTGCGTTGCCGCCCTCAACAAAACGGAACTGTACCGGCATGACACAATCAAGAGGATCGCTTCCCCGTTCCGCCGGCGGCCTGCTTGTCCTCCTGTTGATCGCCTTTGGCGTATTTCTGGCGGCGATGCTGTTTTCCCTGCACTTGTCCGTCGAAAAAAGCGACGACATGTCAGCGATGCGCCAGAGCAAGGAATTGCAGCTGGCGATCAGCAACGTCCTGGACGACGTGGCGCAGGCCCAGGAAACGGTGGCCGTCTGGGACATGCTCTTTGACGAGCTGGACAAGCCCGCGCCCGACCAGGCCTGGCTTGATGACAACGTGGGCGCATGGCTGCACCGGCTGTTCAAGCACGATCTGGTGTTTGTGCTGGGACCGGACAACGAGATGCGCTATGGAAACGTCTACGGCGAACGCGTTCCGCCGAAACGCTACGCGGCATTCGAGCCCGACATCCGCCCGTTCATCGCATTGACGCGGGGCGAGGCTACACGGTCCAACAACGACCACGAACGCCTGCCCGGCCAGCCGCCCGCGCCCGACGCATCCACACGCACCACTGCGGCTGCGGTGCACGCCACCGACCTTGCCATGATCGGCCAACGGCCAGCCGTCGTGAGCGTCATGCGCGTCGCACGGTTTCCGCCCAACCTGGACACGCCGGCAATCGCGTCCCGGAATCTGCTCGTCAGCGTCCGGTTCATCGATGGCGATTTTTTGCGCGCGTTCTCACGGGACAACCTGATCGACGCGCTCCATTACCATCCCGTGCGCGCCCGCCATGTACAAGCCGATGAGCGCGAGGAGCGCCTCCGGTCCTCAGACGGCACCTTGCTCGGCTACCTGATGTGGCGGCCGGATCTGCCCGGTTCCGAACTCTGGCGCGCCATGCTGCCCGCGGTTGCCGCCATGCTCGCCGGCACGCTCATTCTGGTGGCGTTGCTGGCACTGCGCACCTACCGGCTTCTGCGCCAACAGCAGGCGCACCTCTCCGCCCTGCGCAAGGCCCATGTGGAACTGAAGGCGAGCGAAGCGCACGCCCAGCATCTTGCCTTTCACGACGTGCTGACCGGCCTGCCAAACCGCGCGTATTTCGGCACCTGTGTCGATCAGGCTTTGGTCCGCCGGCGGCCCAATGCAAGCTGCGCGATGCTGCTGCTGGATCTGGACCATTTCAAGCAGGTCAACGACACATGGGGCCACGCGGCGGGCGATGCGCTCATCCAGGAGTTCACCCGACGCGTCAAGCTTGCCGTCGGCCCGGAAGACTCGGTCGCGCGCCTGGGCGGCGACGAGTTCGCCGTCCTGATGCAGAACGCCACCGAAGCGGGTGCCACCGATCTGACACGCCGCATCCTGGCCGATGTGCGCGCGCCTTTCGACCTGCTGGGCGGCCGCGCCTTCGTGGGCGCGAGCATCGGTGTATCGATGGCCCCGCGCGACGGCACCACGCGCAGCGAGCTGCTGCGCAAGGCCGACATCGCGCTCTACCGCGCCAAGGATCTAGGCAGGAACCAGTACAGCTTCTTCGCCCCCGAGATGGACGAAACGCTCAAGGCGAAGGCCGTGATCGAAGAGGATTTGCGCGCCGCGCTGGCGGACAGCGACCAGCTCCAGGTCCATTTCCAGCCGCAGATCGACAGCGGCACGCAGCAGCTCGTGGGCGTTGAAGCGCTGGTGCGATGGAACCACCCTGCCAAGGGCCCCGTGTCACCGCAGATCTTTGTGCCGGTGGCTGAATCCACGGGCCTCATCGTGCCGCTCGGGGAATGGGTATTGAAACAAGCCTGCCGCGCGGCGCGTCAGTGGCCAAGCCTGTCCATTGCGGTAAACCTCTCCCCCAAGCAGTTTCGCGGCGCCGACTTTGCCGAACGCGTTATCGATCTGGTGCGGCGCGCTGAAGTCGATCCGGCGCAGATCGAGCTGGAGGTCACTGAAGGCGTGCTCATCGAAGACGACGGCCGGGTGCAGAAGGCTATCGGCAAGCTGCGCGCCGCCGGCTTCCGGATCGCGCTGGACGATTTTGGAACGGGTTACTCCAGCTTGAGCTACCTGCAACGGTTCGCCGTCGACAAGATCAAGATTGACCGGAGTTTCGTCGCAAATATCGGAGAGGGAAGCGATTCCACCGCCATCGTGAACGCGGTGGTAACGCTAGGGCGCTCGATGGGCCTGACAGTCAACGCCGAAGGGGTGGAGACGGCAGCGCAACGCGACTTCCTGCGTGCTGCCGGATGCGACGAAATGCAGGGGTTCCTGTTTTCCAAAGCCGTGCCGGAAGCAGAAATTACAAAACGCCTCCAAAAGGCGCCCGTCGCAACCTAGCTGCCCGCACGTCGCCCATCCAGACCTTGCACGTCACGCGGCGCACGGTAAATGTGAACAAGGGCCGCTTACGCGGCCCTTGCACTCGAACAAAGCTGATATTGCGGGCAGATGGAAGGAATCGACAGAAGTTGTCGCTGCGACCGGGTTTAGTCTGCGCGACCGACTTTATTTATCGTTTTCATCAACCGATGCAGCCGCTACCGCATCACTCCACCGTCACGCTCTTCGCCAGATTCCGCGGCTTATCCACATCCGTACCGCGTGCGCATGCCGTGTGATACGACAACAGTTGCAGCGGCACCGTATGCAGGATCGGCGACAGCTTGCCGTAGTGTTCCGGCATGCGGATCACGTGCATGCCTTCGGCGCTTTGGATCTTGCTGTCGGCGTCGGCAAACACATACAACTCGCCGCCGCGCGCGCGCACTTCCTGCATGTTGGACTTCAGCTTTTCCAGCAGCTCGTCCTTGGGCGCGATGGTGACGACCGGCATGTGCTCGGTGACCAGCGCCAGCGGGCCGTGCTTCAGTTCACCCGCCGGATAGGCTTCGGCGTGGATGTAGCTGATTTCCTTGAGCTTGAGCGCGCCTTCCAGCGCGATCGGGTAGTGCATGCCGCGGCCCAGGAACAGGGCGTTTTCCTTCGAGGCGAAGCGATCGGCCCACGCCATGATCTGCGGTTCCAGCGCCAGCACCGAGCCGATGGCGGACGGCAGGTGGCGCAGCGCCTTCAGGTGCTCGGCTTCCTGCTCTTCCGTGAGCTTGCCGCGCGTTTGCGCCAGCGCCAGCGTCAGGAGGAACAGCGCGGTGAGCTGGGTGGTGAAGGCTTTGGTCGAAGCCACGCCGATTTCAACGCCGGCGCGCGTGATGTACGACAGCTTGCACTCGCGCACCATCGCGCTGGTGGACACGTTGCAGATGGTCAGCGTGTTTTCCATGCCCAGCGAGCGCGCGTGCTTCAGGGCGGCCAGCGTGTCGGCGGTTTCGCCGGACTGCGAGATCGTCACGACCAGCGAGCGCGGGTTCGGCACGCTGTCGCGGTAGCGGTATTCGCTGGCGATTTCGACGGCTACCGGGATCTTGGCGATCGATTCGATCCAGTACTTGGCGGTCAGGCCCGCGTAGTAGCTGGTGCCGCAGGCCAGGATCAACAGGGAATCGACTTCCTTGAAGATCTTGTAGGCGTCGTCGCCGAAGAGTTCGGGCGTGATGGATTCGATATCTTGCAGGGTGTCGCCGACCGCGCGCGGCTGCTCGAAGATTTCCTTCTGCATGTAGTGGCGGTAGGGGCCCAGTTCGGCAGCGCCCGTGTGCACGTGCACGGTATGCACTTCGCGGTCGACGTTCTTGCCGGCAGCATCCACGATCCAGACGCGCGACAGTTGCAGGTCGACGACGTCGCCGTCTTCCAGGTAGATGATCTGGTCGGTCGTGCCGGCCAGCGCCAGCGCGTCGGACGCCAGGAAGTTCTCGTTCTGGCCCACGCCCACCACCAGCGGCGAGCCTTGACGCGCACCGACCACACGGTGCGGTTCGTCGCGGCAGAACACGGCGATGGCGTATGCGCCATGCAAACGGCGCACGGCGTTCTGCACGGCTTCAAAGAGGTCGCCCGCGTACAGGTGGTTCACCAGGTGCGCGATGACTTCGGTGTCGGTCTGGCTTTCGAAGACGTAGCCGACGGCCTGCAGCTCGGCGCGCAGCTCGTCGTGGTTTTCGATGATGCCGTTGTGCACGAGCGCGATGCGCGGCTCGTCGTTGCCCAGGTGCGAGAAGTGCGGGTGGGCGTTGTGCGTGGCGGGAACGCCGTGCGTGGCCCAGCGGGTGTGGGCGATGCCGGTGAAGCCTTGGACCTTGTCCTGCGCAACCTGATCGGCCAGTTCGGCCACGCGCTGCGTGCTGCGCGTGCGGCGCAGATGGCCGTCGGCGTAGACGGCGACACCGCAGGAGTCGTAGCCGCGGTATTCCAGGCGCTTCAGGCCTTCAACGAGGATCGGGGTGATGTCGCGCTGGGCGACGGCGCCAACAATGCCGCACATAGGAGTGACTCCGGGTAAGTTCAGTACCGACGCATTGTGCGCGAGCCATAAAGAAATTTGATTTCTTTATGTTCACTTATTTGGCAGTTAATTCCCTTACACAAATGTGATTAAATTATCTTTCGTCGAATCGACAGATTTGAATTAATCATGCAAAACACCCCCATTTCCCTGCCCGAACTCGATGATCTGGACCGGCGCATTCTTAACCAGTTACAAGAAGACAGCTCGCTGACCAACCAGGATTTGGCCGCGCGGGTGCACGCGTCGCCGCCGACCTGCCTGAGGCGGGTGCGGCGATTGGTGGAAGAAGGGGTGATCGACCGCCAGGTGGCGATCCTGTCGGCCGAAAAGCTGGGCAGCACGCTGACGGCGATCGTGGAGATCACGCTGGACGTGCAGGCCGCCGAAAGCCTGGACGCCTTCGAGCAAAGCATGGTGACCGAACCCGCGGTGCTGCAATGCTATCGGGTGTCGCCCGGCCCGGATTTCGTGGTGATCGCGCAGGTAAAAGACATGCCGGCCTACCACGCGCTGGTGCATCGCGCCTTCACCGCGCAGGCCAACGTGCGCAATGTGCGCACTTTTTTTTCGGTGCATCGGGCCAAGTTCGAGACGCGGATCGATGTGCGGGGGTAAGGCAGTCGCGCAATTTCATCATGAACGAAGCGCGCCGCCCCCGACGGGTGGATAATGCGGCGAAGATGCACGAAAGGCCGTCGCCGATCTTTCAGGAGTTGACCTTGCCAACGCAATTCACCCCGTACCTCGAGATGATAGCCACCCACCTCAACGCCCCCTATGGCAAGGTGGTAAGCCCGACTGATGTCGCCGCCGCACTGCGCCACGGCGATTTGGCCTCGGTTGCGCACGACGCACTTGCGCAAGAATTACTCGCGCATATGTTCTTTGAGCTGGAACCGGAGTTCATTGGTCGAGCCAGCTTTGAAGCGGGTGTGCGCCTCGAAGAAGCTGACGCGCTGTACCAGAACGCCCGCCAGCATTTCGACCTTCCCCGGGCTGTGCGGTGGGAGGAAGCGCTCGAGGGGGTGCTGTGAATGGGGACTTCAAGGAAAGATATCCTGCTTCATCGCGCATCCGGCCCGTGGACGCGTTTGGAATCGCGCGCGCAGGCTCTGGTTGAGGATGCCCGCCGTCATGGCGGCGACTCATTCCGGCCTGTACTGGGCGGCGGAACACGCTTGATGCTCGCCCTCAATCATCGGATCAGCGACGATGTTGACCTATTCGTTGATTCGCCAGGATGGCTTCCGTATGTTTCGCCGCGGCTTAACGACCTCTTCGAAAACGAACTGTCGGGCTACAACGAGGACAACGCCCATGTGAAGCTGCGCTTTGCCGAGGGCGAAATCGATTTCGTCGTTGCCGCACCTCTACTGCCGGACACGCCTGATATCTGGAACCCTTCTGCACCGGAAACCCGCTTTCCTTTGGAGCCGCCGGCCGAGGTGTTGGCGAAAAAACTGTTCTTCCGCGGTTGGGCGCTAACCGCCCGGGATTTGTTTGACTGGGCTGTGCTGCAGACCGAAGCGCCTGCAGGCGCAATACCCGAGCAGGCGCTGGCATCGCTTCTAAAAGCCAAGCTTGATGGCTTGGACGCCGCCCTGACGCATATGTTGCAAAGGCCATCTCAACGGGTCGCCTGGGATAGGATCAGAACCGACCGCTTGCCCGATCTGGATAAGACCGCTGCGTGGGCGAAGGAGAAGGTTGCGCAATGGCGCTGACGCCTCAACATCTGGACCCGTTGCCCATCGCTAGAGGCGTTCAACCCTACCTGCGCCCCACCAGCCGCTCGAACTGCGCCAGATACCGATTCCCCATCTTCTGCACGTCGTGTTCATTGCGCACGTACTCATAAGCACGTTCGGTGACCTCGTGCCGAAACGCCGCATCATCCAGGCAACGCGCCATGCCCGCCGCCATCGCCTGATGATCCCCCACGGCGCATAGGACGCCGCGGCCGTCGGCCAGGCTTTCCTTCAGGCCGCCGGCGTCGGTGGACACCACCGGCACGCGCTGCAGGAAGGCGTCCAGCACGCTGCTGCCCAGCGCTTCTTCCTCGGAGCTCATGACGAACACGTCGAGGATGCTGTAGAAGTCTTCCACGCCCTTGCGAAAGCCGGCAAAGCGGTAGACGTCTTCGATGCCGAGCTTGCGCGCCTCGTCCTTGGCCTGCTGTTCGCGGTCGCCGCCGGCGCCGAAATGCAGGAAGACAAAATCACGGCGCGTCTTGGCCAGTTCGCCGACAGCGCGCACCAGCGTGACCGGGTCCTTGTCCCGAATGAGCGCGGCGGAGGTCGCCATGACCTTCTTGCCTTCCAGATCGAACTCGCGAACCAGGTTGGCGACGTTCTCGGCGTTGATCTGGTGAGGCTCGACCGCGCTGCGGATAATGACGGGTTCGATGCCCAGGCGGCGCGGCTCGCTGGCGGCCATCTCGCTGATGGCCACGAAGAGATCGGCGTGGCGCCACTTGTAGCCGGTCTTCCATTCGTCGCCCGGCTTGACCACGAACGACGTACGGCGCGAGAACGCCACGGGCCGGCGGTGCAGCCATTTGGTCAGCACGGCCCAGGTGATGGTGTTGGCGGTCTGTGCGTGGATGATGTCGTAGCGGCCGGCGCCGGCCAGAAAGGCCAGCTGTCCGGGCACGTTGCGCACGGTGTGGGCGACGAATTCTTCCTGCCGGGCGCGCTCGGCCAGCGGCGCGCCTTCGCGGCACATCACTTCGACGTCATGGCCCGCCTTGCGAAAGGCGCGCATGCAATAAAGCGTCTGGCGCTCACCGCCGCGCCAGCCCTTTTCGAAGTTCAGTTGCAGGATCTTCATGCGCGGCCGATGCCCGAGTACTCGAAGCCCAGGCTACGCACGTCGGCCGGCGTGTAGAGATTGCGGCCGTCGATGATGAGCGGCGTCTTGAGCAGCGCCTTGACGCGATCGAAGTCGGGCGCGCGAAAGACCTTCCACTCGGTGGCGATAAGCAGCGCGTCCGCGCCGTCCAGCGCGTCGTACATGTCGGCGGCGAAGCTGATGCCTTGATGGCCGGCCAGCACGCGGCCGGCCTCGTGCATGGCCACCGGGTCATAGGCGCGCACCTCGGCGCCGCGGCGCGTGAGTTCGGCGATGGCCGTCAGGCTGGGCGCTTCGCGCATGTCGTCGGTGTTGGGCTTGAAGGACAAGCCCCACAACGCGATCTTGCGCCCGCGCAGGTCTTCGCCAAAGCGCGCCACCAGCTTTTCAGCCAGGCGGAACTTCTGCGCGTGGTTCGCGGCCTCGGCGGCCTCGATGACGCGCATCGGCAGGCCGTGCTCGGACGCGGTGTTGACCAGCGCCTGCACGTCCTTCGGAAAGCACGAGCCGCCATAGCCCGCGCCCGGGTACAGGAAGTGATAGCCGATGCGCGGGTCCGCGCCAATGCCGCGGCGCACCTGTTCAACGTCGGCGCCCAGCACTTCGGCCAGGTTCGCCATTTCGTTCATGAACGAAATGCGCGTGGCCAGCATGGCATTGGCGGCGTACTTGGTCAGTTCGGCCGAGCGCACGTCCATCACCATCAGGCGGTCGTGGGTGCGCTGGAAGGGTTCATAGATGCGGCGCATGACGCCGATCGTGTAGTCGTCGTCCGCGCCGACGATCACGCGGTCCGGACTCATGAAGTCGTTGATGGCCGCGCCTTCCTTCAGGAATTCCGGATTGGACGCCACCGTGAAGGGGATGTCCACGCCGCGCTCGGCCAGTTCCTTGGCGACCACGGCGCGCACCTTGTCGGCCGTGCCGACGGGCACCGTGGACTTGTCCACGATCAGCTTGCGCGAGGTCATGTGGCGCGCGATGTTCTGCGCGGCGGCCAGCACGTACTTGAGATCGGCGGAACCGTCTTCGCCGGGCGGGGTGCCCACGGCGATGAACTGGACGTCGCCGAACGCCACGCTTTGCGCGACGTCATCGGTGAAATGCAGGCGCCCGGCCTGCACGTTGCGGCGCACCAGGTCTTCAAGGCCCGGCTCGTAAATGGGAATGCCGCCCTGGCGCAGCAGCGCGATCTTGGCCGCATCCACGTCCAGGCACATGACATCGTTGCCCATGTCCGCCAGGCACGCTCCCGACACCAATCCTACGTAACCGGTACCCACGACCGTGATTTTCATGCCTGTGCGCCTTCAAAATAGGTAATCTTCGCGCCCGGAACGTGAAACCGGGCGCCGGCCGCCATTATAGAAGCGGCCAGCGCCCGAGGGTCCGGGCGGGGTTCGAGGGGTATTGAACCGCTGCCGCCGCTAGGCCCGCAGCTTGTTGAAGCGGACGGTGTTGACTACCACGGCCAGCGCCGCGCACACCGTGCCCAGCACCAGGGCCAGTCCCGGCCCGTGGGCCGCGCTGACGCTGAAGGCGATGGCCACCAGCGCGGTGCCAAAGCTCTGGCCAAACACCCGGGTCGTGGCCTGCAGGCCGCCCGCCGCGCCGCTGCGCAGCCGGGGCGCGGCAGACAGCAGTGCGCGGTTGTTGGGCGTCTGGAAAAAACCGAAGCCCACGCCCGCCACGAACATGCCGGCAACGATGGGCCAGTTCGACACGGCGGACGGCAGCAGCGTCAGCCACAGCATGCCGGCAACCATCGTGGCCGCCCCCACGCCGCTCAACGTGGCGGCGGAATAGCGGTCGGACAACCGCCCGGCCAGCGGCGCGATGATCGCCGTACCCACCGGCCAGGCGCCCATCAGCATGCCCACCTCAAGGTAAGGCCGGCCCAGCACCTGCTGGAAGTAGAACGGCAGCGACACGTAGGACGCCATCTGGGCGGCGAAGGTGCAGGCCGAGGCGCCCACGGCAAATGCCACCGGGCGGATCCGCAGCAGATCCACCGGCACCAGCGGCGCGGTCTGCTGGCTGGCGCGGCGCACCAGCACCAGTCCGGCCACCGCCGAGATCGCTACCAGGCCGATGCCCCGCAGCAGGTCCTCGCCCATCATGTCCACGCCGGAGATGAAGACGCCCAGCGTCGCCATGCAGAGCAGCGCGCTGATCCAGTCCAGCTTCACATCGTTGCGCGGCACTTCCGGCAGATGGCGCAGGCCAAACATGGCAAGCGCGCAGATCGGCAGGTTGACGGCGAAGATCCACGGCCACGGCGCCACGGACAGGATGGCCGAACCAATGGTGGGCCCGAGCACCGACATGACCGCCACCGTGGTGGCATTGATGCTGATGCCCCGGCCCAGCATCTTGAGCGGATAGATGTTGCGCACCAGGCCGCCGAACATGCACATGAGCGTGGCCGCCCCCAGCCCCTGGAACACGCGCGCGGCGGTCAATTGCCACAACGTGCCGGCCAGCGCGCAGCCCAGCGAGGCCAGCGTGAACAGCACCAGCCCGAACGTGAACATGCGGCGAAAGCCGATGCGCTCGGCCAGCGCGGACAGCGGCAAGAGCGCCATCACGACGGCAAGGTTGTAGGCGTTGACGATCCAGACTGCCTGCGCGGGCAGGGCGTTCAGATCCTTGGCGATCGTGGGCAGCGCCACGTTGGCGATGGTGGTGTCCAGCACCGACAGGCTGATGCCCGTCATCACGGTGGCCGCCGCCCAGTACCGCCGCGGCGCCGGCAGGCCGTCGGGGTGCGCGGGCCTGGCCCCGCCCCCCGGGGCCGCTTCCTGATCCTGCGTCACGACTTCTTTACCGGGCGCTGCCATCCGTCAACGGTGACCTGCTTGGGACGCGACACGGTCAGCTTGTCGGCCGGCGCGTCACGCGTGAGGGTGGTGCCGGCGCCCAGCGTCGCGCCACGGCCCACGCGCACCGGCGCGACGAGCTGCGTGTCCGAGCCGATGAAGGCGTCGTCTTCGATGACGGTGCGGTGCTTGTTCACGCCGTCGTAGTTGCAGGTGATGGTGCCCGCGCCCACGTTCACGCGCGCGCCGATGTCCGCGTCGCCGATATACGCAAGGTGGTTGGCCTTGCTGTCCGCACCCAGCACGCTCTTCTTGATCTCGACGAAGTTGCCGACATGGCTGCGGTCGCCCAGTTCGGCGCCGGGACGCAGGCGGGCGTAGGGGCCCACGCGCGCATCGCGGCCGACTTCGGCCTGCTGCAGATGGCTGAAGGCCTCGATGTGCGTGCCCGCGCCGACGCTGACGTCACGCAGCACGCAATGCGGGCCCACGCGCACGCCGTCGGCCAGGGACACCTGGCCTTCGAAGACGCAGCCCACGTCGATGAAGACATCGCGGCCGCAAGTGAGCGTGCCGCGCACGTCAAAGCGCGCCGGGTCGGCCAGCGTGACACCGGCTTCAAGCTGGCGGCGGGCCTGCTCGGCTTGCCAGCGGCGCTCCAGTTCGGCCTGCTGCACGCGGCTGTTCACGCCCAGCGTTTCCCAGCCGGCGCCCGGCTGGGCCGCGCCCACGGGAATCTCGTCAACCACGGCCAGCCCGACCACGTCGGTCAGGTAGTACTCGCCCTGGGCGTTGTTGTTGTCGATGCGGGTGAGCCAGTTCTTCAGCTTCGCGGTGGGCGCGGTGAGGATGCCGGTGTTCACTTCCTTGATCTCGCGCTCGGCTTCCGAGGCATCCTTGTGTTCGACGATGCGGCACACGCTGCCCTTGGCGTCGCGCACGATGCGGCCATAACCGGTGGAATCGGCCAGCACTTCGGTCAGCACGGCGGCGCCCTGGCCGCGCGCGTCCAGAAGGCGCTTGAGCGTTTCCGGCTGCACCAGCGGCACGTCGCCGTACAGCACCAGCGTCACATCGTCCTTGCCGTCGCCTTCCAGCAGTTGCGGCACGGCCTGCTGCACGGCGTGACCCGTGCCCTGCTGCGGCTGCTGCAGCACGAAGTGCAGATCCGGCTGGCCTTCGAATGCCTGCTTGACGCGATCGGCTCCATGGCCGACCACCACGACGATGCGCGCGGGATTCAGTTGGCGTGCGCTGTCCAGCACATGCGCCAGCATGGGTTTGCCGGCCAGCGTGTGCAGCACTTTGGGAAGGTCGGACTGCATGCGTTTACCCAGTCCGGCCGCAAGAATCACTACATTAAGCATAAGTTCCAGTAGGTTGAGAGACGGGCGGGCGGCCTGGCGGCGGCTCCGCGTGTCGATTGAAGAATGGGGTCAGGGCTTGCCGTCGGCAGGCCCGTTTTTCTTGGCTGTCTTGGCCGCTGGCTTGGCTGCTTTCTTGGCGGCAGCCGGCTTGCGTGCGGTGGCGGCGGGCTTGGCCGCGGGTTTGCCGGGTTTGGCCTGCGCCTCGGCCGACGCCTTGGGATGCGAGGGTTCGGACTTGGCGCTGGCCGTGCCCGGTGCGCCGGCGGGCATGGAGGCCGCGGTGGCGGCCGCGATCTGATTGAACTGCTGCTGCAGCAGCTCCCACCAGGCCTTGGATGCCGACTGCGCCGCGGCGCCCATCTGCTCGCTCATGGCGGCTGCCGCATCCGGCCCGGCGGAGGCGTCTTCGCCTTGCGCCTTGCCGCCGGATTGTGCGCCGGTGCTTTCCTTTTCATCTGCCGCCGCGGCATGGCCGGACGGCGCGGACGCCGCGGCCTTGGGCGCGGGCTTCAAGCCCAGCGCGACTTCCAGCGGCGACGGCGCCCCGGCTTCCGGGGTTGCGCCCATGTCCATGCGCGAGGCGCTGTCCACGAAGGCGCGCAGGGTGCTGATGGTGGAGCGTTGCACCTCCATGCCCTGGATGGTGCTGGAGAGCATGCTCAGATTCATGCGCAGCCAGTTTTCCACCGAGCGCAGTTCGGCGATGCGGCGGTCCAGGTCTTCGAGATTCATGGGCGGCGCCATGGGCAGGCTGCTGGCAAGGCCGCCGGGGCCAGTCAGGCCCGCCCACGCCTGGCGCATCATCTCCATGCTGGCCAGAAGCGGATTGCCCGAGAGATCGGAGTTCTGGCCCATGCCGGGCAGGACGAACGGATTGTTGAATTGGTCGCTCATTCCAGATCTCTCCATAGTGGGATGCTTGCCGCCGTCGGCCGGGATCAGCCGGGCAGCAATTGATTGTTCTCCACGCGCACGTGGTCGCCGGAGGCAAACGAGAACGGCTGCGCGCTGCGGAACTGGCGCTTGCTGCCGTCATTCATGCGGACCGTGAGCTCATAGTGCGTCACTGTTTGTTGCTGTCTGATATTACGCTCAACTTCACGGCCTGCCAAAGCGCCGCCGACCGCGCCCAGCACCGTCAGCGCGGTCTTGCCGTTGCCTCCACCAAACTGATTCCCCACAACGCCGCCGGCCACGCCGCCCGCGATGGTGCCGACCAGATGGTTGCTGTCATCCTTGGCGGGTACCTGCACCTGGCGGATGGTCTCGACCACGCCGCAGCTGGCGCACGCCTGCTGTGCGGGCGCGGCGGCCGGACGCGGGGCCGGGGCGGCCTGCGCTTGCTGCGCCTCGCGCATCTGGCCGGCGGGCCTGCCCGCTCCGGGCGGCTCGGCAGCCGGCGCAGGCGCCAGGTTGGCATCCTCGGGGCCGGCCTCGGCCACGGCTTGGTCCGCGTGCGGGTTAGCCGACGGCGACGGCAGCCAGCCCAGCACGGCGGCCACGCCCACCGAGCACATGACGATGACGGCGATCGCGGCGGCGGCAAGCAACGGATGCAGGCCGCGGCGCGGCGACGCGGTAGAGGTCGAAGTATTCATGACGATGCTCCATCGTAACTAACCGGCAGTGGTATAGCACCCGCGCGCGGTTTCGGCATGTTGCGATGGTGACCCTTCATTGCAGGGCGGATGGAGGGTGGACAGGGTGGGGCATTCGTGGACAATAGGCGCATGGATTTGATCACGCTGCCCCAACTCGAACAGGCCATCAACTACTGGCGCAACACGTCGCCCTCGGTGGGAGAAGAGGCGCGCCTGTGTCCCGAAGCGGCCGCGCTTGCCACGCCCTACGCCTTGATGATCATCGCGCACCGGCGCGATATTTCCACCGCCGAACTCAGCGAGAAGGCCCGCGCCGCATTGGCCGCGTGGGCGGCGGCAAAGGCCTGAACCCGACCGGGGGAATCAACCCTTCAGCAGCGCCTGGATGTCCTGCGTCAGCGCGTCCACGCCGACGTTGTTGTTGACCAGCACGCGCGATTCGCCCTTGCCGTCCAGCAGGTAGAACGCGGCCGTGTGGTCCATCGTGTAGTTGCCGTCCTTGGTGGGGGCCTTGGCGTAATAGGCCTTGAACGAGGCCGCCGCCTTCTTGACCTGGTCGGGCGTGCCCGTCAGGCCCAGGAACCGCGGATCGAACGCCGTGACGTACTGCTTGAGCACCTCAGGCGTGTCGCGTTCGGGGTCCACCGAGATCAGCAGCACCTGGACGCGATCGGCATCCGGACCCAGCTTCTTCATGACTTCGGTCAGTTCAGCCAGCGCCGTGGGGCACACGTCTGGACACTGCGTGAAACCGAAGAACACGACCACGACCTTGCCGGAAAAGTCCGATAGCTGACGCAGCTTGCCGTTGTGGTCGGACAGTTCCATGCCGCGGCCCAATTGCGTGCCGGTGATATCGCTACCCTTGAAGACGGGCTTGCTGTCGCCGCAGGCAGCCAGGGCGGCGGCGACGGCGGCAGCTGCGCCCAGTCGCAGGGCCAGCCGGCGGCTGGCGGAAAACACGGACATCGACAACCTCCAGGGGGTCAGCGCAACAGGGCGACCCAGTGGTCCACCAGCAGGGCGCCAAACAGCAGCGCCAGGTAGAGAATGGAAAAACGGAACATGCTGCGGGCCAGCTCGTCGCTGTATGCGCGGTACAGGCGCCACGCATACGACACGAACATGCCGCCCAGCACCAGCGCCGACAGCAGATAGAGTTCGCCGCTCATGCGGATGGCGTAGGGCAACAGCGTGGTCGCCATCAACGCCAGGCTGTACAGCAGGATGTGCAGACGCGTGAACTGGTTGCCGTGGGTGACCGGCAGCATGGGCAGGCCGGCCTTGGCGTAATCGTGGTTGCGGTAAAGCGCCAGCGCCCAGAAGTGCGGCGGCGTCCAGATGAAGATGATGAGGACCAGCACCCAGGCCTCGGCCGGCACAGAATCGGCGACGGCCGCCCAGCCCAGCGCCGGCGGCATCGCGCCCGACAGGCCGCCGATCACGATGTTCTGCGGCGTGCGCGGCTTGAGGATGATGGTGTAGATGACGGCGTAGCCCACAAACGTGGCGAACGTCAGCCACATGGTGAGCGGGTTGACCATGTGGTAGAGCACGAACATGCCCGCGCCGCCCAGCAGACCCGACAGGCTCAGCACCTGGAATGCCGAAATGGTGCCGCGCGCCGTGGCCCGGCGCGCGGTGCGCAGCATGCGGGCGTCGACTTCCTGTTCGATCAGGCAGTTGATGGCGAAGGCGGCGGCGGCAAGCAGCCAGATACCGATCGTGCCAAACAGCACCCGGCGCATGTCCGGGATGCCGGGCGCCGCGAGGAACATGCCGATCACGGCGCAAAACACAGCCAGCTGCGTGACGCGCGGCTTGGTGAGAACGAGGTACTGGCGGAGCAATCCGGATTGAGGAGCGGCAAGACTGGTCATAGTGGACCTCATTTTAAACGCGCACCAAATTGGGGTCGTACCGCCCCGCCGGCTCGCGGCCGGCAGACGCCAGCCGCACCATCAACACCACGGCCGACAATGTCAGGCCCGCCGCGCCCCCATTGTGCAGGACGGCGATCAGAAGCGGCCACTGAAAGAAGATGGTGGTCAGCCCCGTGAACAGCTGCGCGGCCAGGAGGGCCAGCATCAGCGTGGCCGGGCCGCGCAGGCCGGGCTCGGCGGCGCGCAGCCGCCAGGCCAGGATGCCCAGGTAGACGAACACCACGAAGGCGAAATTGCGATGCACCCAGTGGATCGCGGTCAGCGCGGGCTGCGAGATCATTTCGCCGGACGGCAGTTCGCCCAGCCCCCGGATGACCGAGTAGCCGCCGTGGAAGTCCATTTCCGGCACCCATTGCCCGTGGCACGTGGGAAAGTCCATGCAGGCCAGCGCCGCATAGTTGGTGCTGACCCAGCCGCCCAACGTGACCTGCACCAGCAGCAGCCCGAATCCGACCGCCACCCACGGCTTCCAGCGCACGGCCTCTGCGCTAACGGGCAGGTGCGGGCGCTCGCGCGAGGACAGCCAGGTCATCAACGCCAGCACCGACAGGCCAAACACCAGGTGCGCCGTCACGACGGCGGGCATGAGCTTGTGGGTCACGGTCCACGCGCCGAACGCGCCCTGCACGCACACGGCAACCAGCGTGGTGATGGCCAGCGCGGGCGAACGGCCCAGTTCGCGGCGATAGCGCCAGGCCATGTAGACGATGCCGATAATGAGCATGCCCAGGATGGCGCCGACGTAGCGGTGGATCATTTCGATCCAGGCCTTGGACAGCGTCACCGGGCCGAAGGGCATGGCCTGCGAGGCTTCGTGGATGTCGCCCATCGCGCCGATCGGCGTGACGCTGCCGTAGCAGCCAGGCCAGTCCGGACAGCCCAGCCCGGAATCGGTCAGGCGCACGAAGGCGCCGAACATGATGAGGTCCAGCGTCAGGAACCAGGTGAAGAAAACGAGCTTGCGATAACGCGCTTTGATGCGTTCCATATCAAAACCAAAAAACCATTCAACCAATGCGCGAGTTATAGACCAGCTTGCTGATGTCCTTGCGCACCCGCACACCATCCGCCTCGGCGGGATACTGCATCATCAGATTGCCCAGCGGATCGATCACCCAGATCGGATCCTGCAGTCCGGGCTGCCCCGCGGCCGTGTCGCGCGCCAGCAGGAATCGGGCCAGCTGGTCCGGATCCACCCGCACCATGACCGTGCCCTTGTACGCCTCCAGCACCTTGTCCGGCACCACCGCATCATCGGTGATGAACCACACGCGCGCCAGGCGATCCACGTTCTTGCCCTGGCTGGCGTGGCTGTTGCGGGTGATGAAGAGCTTGCGCGCGCAGCTTTCGGGGCAGGCCGCGCCATCGGCGGCCACCAGCAGCCACTTGCCCTTCAGGCTCTGCAGATCGAACGGCTTGCCGTCCAGCGTGGTCAGGCGCAGTTCCGACGCTTCGGGCATCGGGCGTTGCGGCGACAGGAGCGTGCCGTAATTGCTGGAATCGCTGGGCCACCATTGCGGGTTCATGTAGACCACGAACGCGGCGACGATGGGCGCCAGCGAGCACAGGAACACCAGCACCATCGGCATCAGCGAACGCTTGCGTGCGGGCTTGTTGGATGAAATGTCGCGAGCCACTTTGTATCCTGGAATAGCGTTGGTCATCTGCGTGCCCGCATGCGAGCCTGCGCCTGCTGGTCCACGCGCTGGCGCCTGCGGCGGATGGCGCCCCCCAGCACCAACAGCCAGGCAATCGCCGCAATCGCGCCGAAAGCGAACCACTGTACCGCGTACGACGTGTTCTGCTGAAAATCCACCGACGGCTGGGGCCAGTCGCGCACCAGGCCGTCGTCCACCTGCCCGCCCTGGCTCAGCACCGTGGGCAGCAGATTCAATCCGGTCGCGCGCGCATAGTCGTCCAGCGGCAGGTTCTGCACTTGCGGCACCGCGCC
Organism: Achromobacter sp. SLBN-14; assembly: GCF_006715415.1. Classification (NCBI taxonomy): domain Bacteria; kingdom Pseudomonadati; phylum Pseudomonadota; class Betaproteobacteria; order Burkholderiales; family Alcaligenaceae; genus Achromobacter; species Achromobacter sp. SLBN-14. The sequence goes on from NZ_VFNE01000001.1 coordinate 2,198,248, forward strand.
GCCCGCCACCGGCAGCGCCGCGGGCAGCGCGGAGGCGTCGGCGCCTCCCAGCGACCACAGTTCAAACAGGCGCGGCACGCGCACGGACAGCTCGCCTTGCACGGTCTGCATGCCCTCGGGCGTGGCCGGCAGCTGCGGCTCGCCCTGGCCCTGGATCACGCGCGGCAGCCAGCCCCGCAGCACCAGCACCGCGCGATTCGTGGCCGCATCCAGCAACAGCGGCGTGGCCAGCCAGTAGCCCGGCCTGCCGTCGTGGTTGCGATTGTCCAGCAGTACACTGAATTGCGGCAGCCATGTCCCGCTGGCCTGCGCCACGCGCCACGGCGTCATGTCCGCGGGCGGCGTCGCCGGCGTCAGAAGCAGGGGCGCTTGCTTGCGGCCGGCTTCGATCGCGGCCAGAATGGCGCGTCGCTCATCGCTGCGGCGCATCTGCCATTGTCCCAGCGACACCAGGACCACCACGGCGAGGCCAAGCAACAATAAGGCGGCTACCGTGTAGCGGGTGGAATGCGGTCGGGACATCTGTCGTTGCTAAATCTGAATTGTCGGGAGACCACAATGCGCGTTTTCGTCGTTCTGGCCTTCATCGGGATACTGGCCAGTCTGGCATCCGCCCTGGTCTACCTGATGCGGGACAAAGGTACCACCAACCGCACGGTCAACGCGCTGACGGTCCGAATCGGCCTGTCGGTCGCCCTGTTCCTGTTCGTGCTGTTCGCCCATTACATGGGCTGGATCGAGAGCACCGGATTTAGATAGGCTGCCCGCCGCCCGGTTCCCCGGGCCTCGCGTGATGCCTGCCGCCGCGCCGCGCCAGATGGGCTGAAAGCGCGACGGAGGCCGGCTTGCCGCCCGGCTCCCTTCGCGCTTTCCCTGCCGCAACGGCCGCCGGCGCTGCCGGCCGCCGTCAGGACCAATGCGGTCAGAACCAATACACGAACAGGTACAGGCCCAGCCACACCACGTCGACAAAGTGCCAGTACCAGGCCGCGCCTTCGAACCCGAAGTGATGATCCGGCGTGAAATGGCCGCGGATCAGGCGGATCAGGATGACCGTGAGCATCGTGGCGCCCAGGATCACGTGGAACCCGTGAAAGCCGGTCAGCATGTAGAACAGCGACCCGTACGCGCCCGAATTGAACTTCAGGTTCAGGTCGCGGTAGGCGTGGATGTATTCGAACGCCTGGCAGCCCACGAAGACAAAGCCCAGGATGACGGTGGCCGCCAGCCAGAACTTGGCCTTGCCGCGGTGGTTTTCACGCAGTGCATGGTGGGCAATGGTGAGCGTGACGCCGGAGCTCAGCAGCAGCGCCGTGTTGATCGTGGGCAGCCAGAACGGACCCACGGTCTGGAAGGGCTCGACCACGCCCGCCGGGCCGAAGTTGGGCCAGGCCGCCTGGAAATCCGGCCACAGCATCAGGCGGTGGTCGATGTCGCCCAGCCACGGCGTCGTGATGGTGCGCGTGTACCAGAGCGCGCCAAAGAACGCGGCAAAGAACATGACCTCGGAGAAGATGAACCAGCTCATGCTCCAACGGTACGAGCCGTCGATGCGCTTGCTGTTCAGGCCGATCTCGGATTCGTGGATGGCGTCGCCAAACCAGTAATACATCACGATGATCACGCCGATGAATCCGACCAGCACGGACCATTTGCCCCAATCGGCGCCGTTGACCCAGGCCGCGGCCCCCAGGCCCATGAAGAGCAGTGCCACGGCCATGCGCACGGGATGGCCCGAGTCGGCGGGGACAAAGTAGTACGGTGCCTCTTTACCTTGAACCGAGTGACTTGCACTCATGGCTTTCTCCCTGGTACAGATTTAGATTTAGGTAATTCAAGTCAGGCTGGAAACAGCCCAACGAACAATTAAAACCAGCACAGTCACAAAGATTGCCGCTGCCAGCAGCCCGGCCACGATGACGTGGACGGGATTGAGCTTGGCGCTGTCCTCACGGTAGCCCGCGCCCTTGCGCACGCCGAAGAACCCCCACGCCACCGCCTTCATCGTCTGAAGGAAGCTCAGCTTGCGCTGAGACGTTTCGCGAAGGTCGTCGCTCATGGCCGAGGCCTCTAGCCCACCGCCTTGCCGGTCAGCAAGGCCGAACCGCGGATCACCGTCCAGGCAAACACGGCAATGACGAAAACCAGAAGAACCAGTCCTGCGATCTTGTTACGACGGCGCTGCTCGGGTGTCATTGCTGTGCGACCTGAAACATGGATAAGGGATTACTTCACTTCGGGCGGCGTTTCGAAGGTGTGGAACGGGGCGGGCGACGGCACCGTCCATTCCAGTCCTTCGGCGCCTTCCCACGGCTTGGCCGGGGCCGGTTCGCCCTTGCCCATGTAGCAGCGCAGGATCGCAACCAGGAAAATCAGCTGCGACAGGCCGAACCAGAACGCGCCGATGGTGGCGATCTGATGGAACGTCGTGAACTGCGCGGCGTAGTCGGCGTAGCGGCGCGGCATGCCCGCCAGGCCCAGGAAGTGCATCGGGAAGAAGGTCACGTTGAACGAGATCAGCGTCGACCAGAAGTGCAGCTTGCCCAGCTTTTCGCTGTACATGCGGCCCGTCCACTTGGGCACCCAGTAGTAGGCGCCGGCAAACAGCGCGAACAGGGAACCGGCCACCAGCACGTAGTGGAAGTGAGCCACCACGTAGTAGGTGTCGTGGACCTGGATGTCGATCGGCGCCACCGACAGGATCAGGCCCGTGAAGCCGCCCATCGTGAACACGAAGATGAAGCCGATGGAAAACAGCATCGGCGTCTCGAACGTCATGGAACCGCGCCACATCGTCGCGACCCAGTTGAACACCTTCACCCCGGTCGGGATCGAGATGAGCATGGTGGCGTACATGAAGTAGAGCTGGCCGGTCACCGGCATGCCCGTCGTGAACATGTGGTGCGCCCACACGATGAACGACAGCACGGCGATGGAAGCGGTGGCGTACACCATCGAGGCGTAGCCGAAGAGCTTCTTGCGGGCGAACGCGGGCACGATGGCCGACACGATGCCGAACGCCGGCAAGATCATGATGTAGACCTCGGGGTGCCCGAAGAACCAGAACACGTGCTGGTACAGGACTGGGTCACCGCCGGCGGCGGCGTTGAAGAAGCCCGTGCCGAAGTGGCGGTCGGTCAGCACCATGGTGATGGCGGCGGCCAGCACCGGCATCACGGCCAAGAGCAGGAACGCGGTGATCAGCCAGGTCCAGCAGAACAGCGGCATCTTCATCAGCGTCAGGCCGGGCGCGCGCATGTTCAGCACGGTCACGATGATGTTGATGGCGCCCATGATGGACGAGGCGCCCATGATGTGGATGGCGAAGATGGCCAGGTCCATGCCCGGGCCCATCTGCAGCGACAAGGGCGCGTACAGCGTCCAGCCCGCAGCGGTGGCGCCGCCCGGCACAAAGAACGAGGCGGTCAGCATGATCGCGGCAACCGGCAACAGCCAGAAGCTGAAGTTGTTCATGCGCGCGAACGCCATGTCGGACGCGCCGATCTGCATCGGGATCATCCAGTTCGCAAAGCCCACGAAGGCCGGCATGATGGCGCCGAACACCATGATCAGGCCGTGCATCGTGGTGAATTGGTTGAACAATTCGGGGCGGAAGAACTGCAGGCCGGGCTCGAAGAGTTCGGTACGCAGCAGAAGGGCCAGCGTGCCGCCCTCCAGTAGCATGACGAACGAGAAGATGAGATACATCGTCCCGATGTCTTTGTGGTTCGTTGCAAAAAGCCACCGGCGCCAGCCCGTGGGCACGCCGTGATGGTGGTCATCGTGACCGTGGCCGTGGCCCGGCGACACGTGGTCTACAGTGACGCTGCTCATGATGGACTCCTTCCTGCTGAGTGCCAGCCCCGTCCAACGGGGCGGCAGGGTATCTCTGACTAAACGGAACCGGTTCTACGGTGAAGGAACGGCGCGCGCGCAATCAGCGCGCGGGCGTGATGTCCTTCGGTAGAACCGTCGGGTCCTGCCCCTTGCCGGCATTGCTCCAGGCATGGCGCGTATAGCTGATGACCGCTGCGATCTCGACATCGTTGAGCTGCCCGCCGAACGCCGCCATGGCGGTGCCGGGCTTGCCCTTCAGCACGGTGTTGATCTGCTCCCCCTTGGGGCCCAGAACAACCTTGTCTCCGTCGAGCGGCGGGAAGGAACCGGGAATGCCCTTGCCGTTGGCCTGGTGGCAGGCCACGCAATTCGCCGCGAAAACCTTTTCGCCGCGGGCAACCAGTTCGGCTTCCGTCCACTCTTTATTGGGATCGTCGGCGTTTGCCGCCATCTTCTTCTTTTGGTCTTCAACCCACTTATCGTAGTCGGCTTGCGCCAGGACTTCCACGACGATGGGCATGAAGGCGTGGTCCTTGCCGCACAATTCCGCGCACTGGCCGCGATAGATGCCAGGCTTTTCGGCGTTGAACCAGGTGTCGCGAAGGAACCCGGGGATCGCGTCCTGCTTCACGCCGAAGTCCGGAATCATCCACGAGTGGATGACGTCGGCCGCCGTGAGGACGATGCGGATCTTCTTGTTGGCGGGAACGACCAGATGGTTGTCCACTTCCATCAGATAGAACTCGCCCTTGGGCTCGCGGTTCTCGATCTGGGCGCGCGGCGTGGAAAGCGTGGAGAGGAACTTGATGCCGGCGGCAGAGCCGTCGAGGTATTCGTAGCCCCACTTCCATTGATAGCCGGTGACCTTGACGGTCAGGTCGGCGCTGGAAGTGTCTTTCATGGCGACGACCGTCTTGGTGGCCGGCAGCGCCATGGCGATGACGATGATGAAGGGAATGACAGTCCAGGCGACTTCGACACCCAGATGTTCGTGGAAGGTCGCCGCCTTGTGGCCGCGGGACTTCCGGTGCGCCCAGATGGAGTAGAACATCACTCCGAAGACGCCGATGAAAATCACAATACAGATCGTGAGCAGCAACCAATGCAGCCACATGATGTCGCGCGAAATCGCGGTGACGCCTTCATGCAGGTTCAGCTGATTGACCTTCGGACCGCCGGGCATGTTTTGCACCTGGGCACCGGCCACGCCGCCAATCAGCATCGCACAAGCCCCCAGTATCCCTCTCCACTTCTTCATGCTTACCTCGAAATACGGCGCGAAGGCCCATTTGCTGGTGGCGGAAGTCACCGGAATACGGGCAACACGCAATTATTAGATGGCAGGGCGATGCAGGGAGATAGAGCGGCCCTGTCGTTCCCTCTCGAAATCACAAAGAAACTGGCGGATTATAGCGGACGCGCAAACAGATGTAATTTAGTGCTCTTGAATTCATGCGGCCCGCCCCCATTTGGGCGCGCCCCCTTGACCGCGAGCCGTAAACAGGGTGGCTTAAAATCGCCCGCAACCTCATCACCATGGCGCCACGATGCAAAAGCCGCTGTCCGATCTGTATGCCGCCCTGTGCGCCCGCGCGCAGGAGCCCGCCCCCGAAGGCGCGCGCGCTTTATATATAGCGGGGCGACGCTGCGGCTGGGCCACGCACGCGGCCTGCGACGCGCTGCGCGACGCGCCCGAAACACAGTCCGACGGCACGGCGTTGCGCATCGGCGAGGGCCTGGCGCCGGGCAATGCGCTGGACGCGGCGCTGGAACAGGCCGCGGAACTGTTGCGCCAAGCCAACTGCCTGCGCGGCTGGCGCGACGAACTGCTGGACGTATTGGATGGCGACGAGACGCTCGGCGTGATCGAACGCGCCGCCGTGCGGCCGTTGGGCCTGTTGACCAAGGCCGTGCACCTGAACGCCTGGACGCCCGACGGCAAGCTGTGGGTCGCGCGGCGTTCTCTCAGCAAATCCACCGATCCCGGTATGTGGGACACGCTGGTCGGCGGACTGGCCGGCAGGGGCGAAGACCTGGAACTGGCGCTGGTGCGCGAATGCGGCGAAGAGGCCGGCCTGGACGAACCCGATCTCGTGCGCCGCACGCCGCTGCGCACGATCTTGCGCATCCATCGCCGGCTGCCCGAGGGCTATCAGGTCGAAGACGTGCTGACCAGCACGTGCATCCTGGCGCCGGACGCCCGTCCCGCCAACCGCGACGGCGAGGTCATGGAAATCGCCACCATCGACGTCGCCACGGCCCTGCACCATGTCGCCGAGGGCGAGTTCACGCTGGAAGCGGCATTGGTGCTGGTCGAGGACATCATGCGACGCCAGGCCGCGGGCGAGATCACGCTCTGATCAGGCGCCCGCCCGGGGCTGGGCTGGGCCAAGCTGGGCTGGGCTGTGCGGGCCTGATACGGCGCAGAAGCTAGGACACGGGATTGGGCGGGGCGCCTAGCGGGGCGCGCCTAGCGGGGCGCGGGTTCTGGCGTTCCCAGCACGGGCCCCGCCGCGGCGCCATCGTCACCCGATGATTCACCGCGCAGTTCGCGGGCCGCTTGCAGATCTTCGGCCTCGTCCGGACTGCCCGCGCCAGCCGCTTCCGCGGCCTCGGCCGCCTGTGCCGAGCTGGGAGGCGGCACGGGCGCCGGCGCGGCGGCCGCGGCCGCAGACTGCTGCGAAAACTGCTTCCACACTTCAATCGCGCGCAGGCGCTGCTTGGCCACGACCTGAATGCGTTCACGCAGGTTCTCGTCGCGGTCGAGCAGGGCGTGGAAGTCGCGCGACGACAGCATCAGCAGCTTGCTGTAGCCCAGCGAGGTCACGTCCGGCGTAAGCTGCACTTCGCCCAAAAGACCCAGTTCACCGAAGAATTCGCCGCTGCCCAGTTCGATCATGGTGTTGTCGGGCAGATGGACCGCCACGGCGCCCGACGCCACGAAGCACATTTCCTCGCCGTGCCGCCCCTTCGTCAGGACCCGCTGATCGGGCAATGCCAGGCGGGGCTTGAGCAGCTTGCTGATGGCGCGCAGCGAATCGGGCGACAGGCCCTCGAACAGCGGCACGCGCTTGATGAGTTCGGCCGCGCTCATTTCGATGTCCAGCGGCGGGTGCTTGTCGATGTGCGCCCAGCGGCTTTTCAATTGCTCGGTCAAGTCCGCATAGACTTCGCCGCTGATCAGAAATTGCTCAAGCATGTCGCGATAGCGGATGCGTTCGAGCTCGCGGGCCACGCGGCCCAGGTAACTTTCCTGCAGCCATTGGGCGTACGACGGATATTGCAGGTTCAGCGCCTGCAAGGCGTTTTCGATCAGATCCAGACGACGCTGGTGCAGCGACACGATGCGCTGCGTGGCCTCTTCGCCAAGCAGCGGCGTAATCTGCTCGCGCGCAAAGGCGATCAGGCGCTGCGCGACCGAGCGCTTGCTCATCAGGTTGGCAAAGCGCTGGCCAAGCTCGCGCGCCAGCCAGCCCTGAAAGCCGAACAGGTAATGCAGCCGCAATGCCAGCCGGAAACCCGTCGAATAGCGGACATCGGCGGCAATGGCGCGCTCGAAGCCTTCAACGCCGCCCAGCCGGATCGCGTCTTCCAGCCGTTCGGCCCGCGCCAGCAGGGTTTCGGCCATGCGCCAGTCCACGATCTGCGCCTTCAGGATGTCGAAGAACATTTCCTCTTCGCGCTGGGCAACCATGGCCAGTCCCACGGACACGCGCTGCTCGTCGGTCATCTGGCTGACCCGGCCGTCGTGCACGCTGGCCAGGCTGGCGTCGAACACCGCGCGGATACGGTCGCGGACTTCGTTGCCGATGTGCTCGGCCTTGGCCACTTCCTCGGTCTTGCCCTGCAGATCTTCCAGCGCCACGGCCAGCACCTGATTGCGGATGGTGCGCTCGACCGGCGACAGCTGATTCAGCCCCAACATGCGAATCAGCGGCCGCAGGCTGATGCCGTTGACGAACAGGGTCATCAGCACAAAGCCCGTGGTGGCCACGGCGATGAATTGACGCGCCTCTTCGGGCACGCCCATCTGCTCGGTCACGGCCAGCGCCAGCGCCAGCGACACGGCGCCGCGCAATCCGCCCCACAGCATCACCACCTTGTAGGGATTGCTGACCTTGGTGCCCAGCCGGGTCAGGCCAAGCAGTGGCAGCAGCCCGAACACCACGATTGCCCGCGCGACCAGCGTCACCACGAACACCACACCCACCAGCACCAGTTCCTGCCAATCGGCCGCCGCCATCAGCTTCGGGATCAGCATGGCCGCGAACAGGAAGATGAGGGAATTGGCCCAGAAACCAAACTGCTCCCAGGCGCTGGCCAGGTGTTCGAAGGTGGTCGGCGACATGCGCGTGCGGCCGGTGGACCCGACGACCAGGCCCGCGATCACGGTGGCGACCACGCCCGACACGTTCAGGTAATGCTCGGAGATGAAGAAGGACAGATAGGCCAGCGTCAGCGTCAGGGTGATCTCGGCCGTGGGAAAGCCGCGCAGCCAGGCGAACAGAAAGCAGGCCAGGCGCCCCATCGCAAACCCGGCCACGCCGCCGCCGATGAAGTGCACGATGAAGTCGTTGAAGATGCCGCTGACGGACAATTCGCCCTTGCCGCTAAGTACGGCCAGCAGCACCGAGTACAACGCGATCGACGCCGCATCGTTGAAGAGGCTTTCGCCCTCGACCAGCGTCGTCAGGCGCTTGGGCGCGCCCACCTCGCGGAAGATCCCGACCACTGCCACCGGATCCGTCGTCGCCACGATGGCGCCCAGCAGCAGGCAAACGACTAGCCCATAGGGTGAGATGGCGTCCAGCGTCACACCCACCACGACCGTGCAGACAACCACGGCCACAATGGCCATCATCAGGATCGGCCCGATGTCGTCCATCAGCCGCCGCACGTTCATCGACAGCGCCGTCTCAAACAACAGCACCGGCAGGAACACCATCAGGAAGGTCTCTGACGAGATCTCGAAGCGCTCCAGCGAATCGAGAAAGTCGCCGATCCAGGCGGGCGCCCACCCGTGCACGTGAATGACGATCCCGAGCAGACAGCCGACGATGGCGAGCAGCACCGAATAGGGCAGCTTGACGCGGCCGGCCAGGGGCGGCATGAAGCAGACCAGCGTGAGCAGGCCCGCAAGACCAAATACGAGAAAACCAACATCCATGGGTAGCGCCGCGTCCCGATCGTAGTGCTTGTGGAAAGTTTCACAAGAATAGCGGCTTTTTTCCGGCGCTCGCGGCCGGGGCGTGACGGGAATCGGGGAGAATGCACGTTTCGTTACCCCAATGGACGCTTGCGAAACGTGCCGCGCCATGTTTTTTGGGTAATGTGGCATCACGCGAACTTTTGCAGGAGCGGCACGTGGCACGCATCCACACCTTGACCCGGCGCCACGACGCGCCCGCGATGCTCGTCCAGTTGACCGATAGCCATCTTTTCGGCGAGCCCGAAACGTCGATGCTGGGCGTCAATACCGACGCAAGCCTGCGCGCCGTGCTGCGCCAGATAGAGGCCGACGGCAAGCACCCGGACCTGCTGCTCGCCACGGGCGACCTGTCGCAGGACGGCGAGGCCGCGGGCTACCGGCGTTTCGCGCGCATCCTGTCCGAATCGGCCGCGCTGGAACGCGCGACCATCCGCTGCCTGCCCGGCAATCACGATCAACCGTCCGTCCTGCGCCAGGAACTCTCCGACTGGTCCATGCCCGTGACCGACGTGGGCGCATGGCGCATCGTTGCGCTGGACACCACGGTGCCCGGCTCGAACGCGGGCCATCTATGCAACAGCGAACTGGACATGCTGGAAGCGGCGCTGGCGCAGGCGCCCGATCGCCACACGCTGGTGGCGATGCACCATAACCCGATGCAGATCGACAGCCACTGGCATGACTCGATGATGATCGACAACCCCCAGGCGCTCTTCAAGCTGCTGGCGCGATTTGCCCAGGTGCGCGTGCTGCTCTGGGGCCATGTGCACCACGAGTTCGACCGCCGCCGGCACAACCTGCGCATGCTGGCCACGCCCTCAACGTGTTTTCAATTCAGCATCCGAGACGGCAAGCACATCGTCGACAACATGGCGCCGGGCTACCGGTGGATCAAGCTTTACCAGGACGGGTCGATGGCGACTGGCGTGCGCCGCGTCCAGGACGCGCTATGGCACACGGCGCTGGCGGCGCCGGACAGCGCACGGGCCGCATGATTTCTTGCAGCGCTTGCGTTCCGAGCGCGCATAAAAAACGGGGCACCGATATGCTAGGTGCCCCGCAAGCATCCGTCTCATAGGGGAGGGGAAAGAGGAGAAGCCGAGACGGATGACAAGACTGCTAACCGAAGTTCGCGGTCTACATGAAGTTAGGCGGCGCCTTCCCCATTAAGTTTCTGCGAACCCAGAAAATTTAACCCCGAATTTGTATCAATTTATTGGCCACCCACCGCGCGCGGCCAAAGAAAAAGGCCGCAACTTGCGGCCTTTAACTTGGGTGCAGCGACGGGCGCGGCGACGGGGTCTGGCAACCTCACGCGGCGAGGTTGCCGCGCATCTTCTTCAGCGCCGCCGCTTCGATCTGGCGGATGCGTTCGGCCGACACGCCGAACTCTTGCGCAAGCTCGTGCAGCGTGGCGCCGCCGTCGTCCTGCAGCCAGCGGGCTTCGACGATGCGGCGCGAGCGCGGATCCAGCGCATCGAGCGCGCCGGTCAGCCCGGCGCTTTGCAGCTGATCGCGCGCGGCGCGCTCCAGCACGCGCGTGGGCTCCTGGCGGCCTTCGTCGGACAGGTAGGCGATCGGCGCGTAGCTGTCGTCGTCGTCGTCCTGGTTTTCCAGCGACATGTCGCGGCCGGACATCCGGACTTCCATTTCGCTCACGTCTTCGTGGCGAACGTTCAGCTCGCGAGCAATGTGGTCGACCTGTTCCGGATCCAGGGTCTGGCCGTCGGGACGCATGCTGCGCAGGTTGAAGAACAGCTTGCGCTGCGCCTTGGTCGTGGCCACCTTGACCAACCGCCAGTTGCGGATGATGTATTCGTGGATTTCGGCCTTGATCCAGTGAACGGCGAAGGACACCAAGCGCACGCCGCGCTCGGGGTCAAAACGCTTGACGGCCTTCATCAGGCCGACGTTGCCTTCCTGGATGAGGTCGGCGTGGGGCAGGCCATAACCCAGGTATTGACGGGCCACGGACACCACAAGGCGCAGGTGCGACAGAATCAGCTCGCGAGCGGCGCCCAGATCTTCCTGGTCACGCAGGCGGCGGCCGAGTTCCGTTTCGCGATCCGCGGACAGCACCGGCAGGCGGTTGACCGCGGAGATATAGGCGTCGATCGTGCCGAGAGCGCCCGGATTGGCAATGGCCAACGCCAGAGCGTTGCCGGAAGCGGTCAACGAGGTACTGGGTTGTTTCATAGCGGGGGTCTCCGGATGGCGAAGAGATAACGACATGAATTCGATGTTAGCACTCAAGTAATAGGAGTGCTAATTCGACTGTTGCGACGCGTCAAAGTTTCATTCTGATGGCGCGTCCCCATTTATTCGGGCCGCCCAGTGTAATGGCTTTACCAGCCCAGGCGCTTCAGCCCTTCGGCGGTGGCCTGACCGTCCGGACGGATGAAGAGCGCGCCGCGCGGATCCATGAAGACCTGGTAGCGGGCCCCGTCAAACAGCGGCATGTACGCGCCGCTGCCAAATTGGACATCGACAAAGGGGAACCAGTTCGGAAAACTTTTCTTCAGGGACCCGAGGTCGGGTGCCGGCCAATCGTCCAGCGAATGCACGGAACGCGGGGCGGTGGCCTCGCGGGCGGCATCGCTGTAGCGTCCGGACAGGCGCTCAAGCCGGTACAGCGGCGGCACGCCGGCCATCAGCGCAGGCAGTCTCCAGCGGACGACCCGGGCGTCGATCTGCCACTGGTCGCCATATAGAACATATTGCTTTGAACCGATGGCGGGCGCGCTGGCATTGACCTGGAACTGGCCCTCGGCCTGTTGGCGGACCTCGATGCTGGCCACCGGCTCGTCGGTGGTCAGGCGCACGAACTGCACCAGCGACAGGGCCAGCAGACCGGTCACGCATCCCAGGCACACCAGCAGCAGGCCGCACGTGCGGCGCACCGGCCGGAACTGGAACATGCGGCGACCGCGTTCGTCTCGCGGCCCGCCGCGGCCCAGCAACATGACCAAGCCCGGCAAGAGGACGATGACGGCGCCCAGCAGGATCCAGGCGAAGGGAGCGATTCCGTTGATCAAATCAGACGTTCCTATTCAAGCCGCCGCAGGCTGCAGCGCGGCGGGCGCAGGAAGCCGCCACCCGCCGCGGCAGGTCCGCCAGTATAGAAGCGGGCGTCAGGCGCCCGGTTTTCCAAGCCGCTCGACGTGAAACCGGATGTGATCCTCGATGAACGTCGAGATGAAGTAGTAGCCGTGGTCGTAGCCGGGCTGGCGGCGCAGGGTCAGCGGCTGCCCTGCGGCCGCGCATGCCGCCTCGAACACGTCGGGATACAACTGCTCAGCCAGGAATTGGTCCGCGTCGCCTTGGTCGATGAGGATGCCGCCGGGGAAAGGCTGCTGCAGGCCGCGCATCAGCACGGAGGCGTCATAGGCCGCCCAGTCCGCCTCGTTGGCGCCCAGATAGGCGCCGAACGCCTTCTTGCCCCACGGGCACTGACTGGGCGCGGCGATCGGCGCGAATGCCGAGACCGAACGGAACTTGCCGGGGTTGCGCAGCGCCAGCACCAGCGCGCCGTGACCGCCCATGGAATGGCCGAAGATGCCGGCGCGCGACGCGTCGCCCGGCAATTCGCCGCCGGTGACGATGCCGTGCAGCTCCTGGGTGACATAGCTGTACATGCGGTAGTGGTCGCGCCACGCGGGCGTGGTGGCATCCACATAAAAGCCGGCGCCGGTGCCCAGGTCCCAGCTTTCGTCTTCGCCGGGCACACCTGCGCCGCGCGGGCTCGTGTCGGGCGCAACCAGCATGACGCCCAGTTCGGCGGCCAGCCGCTGCGCGCCCGCCTTGATCATGAAGGTCTCTTCGGTGCAGGTCAGGCCCGCCAGGTAGAACAGCACCGGCACCGGACCCTGCTCGGCCTGCGGCGGCACGTAGACGGAAAACCGCATGGGCAGCCCGATTTCCGTGGAGGCGTGGCGGTAATAGCGCTGCGTGCCGCCGAAGCACCGATGCTGCGAGATGAGTTCGAGGGACGCGGCCATGGCTTGCTCCGGGAAAAGAGGTTGGAGATCGGAAAAATCGTCGGCGTTAGGGGAATCCACGGTGCGACGTTCCGTCGCCCAATGTTAACCTGCCCCTCAATGAGCGCCCGCCACAAAAAAATACGATTCCGCGCTCAGATTGTGGTCACGGGACTTGACCAGCGCCCACCGTGGCACTATTTATATACCGTGAGTGAAGACAACCCGTTCTTCCTGATACGCAAGCCCTGACACTATGGCCCGACTGCCCCGTCTGTACGCCCCTGGGCTGCCCCAACTGGTGCAGGCCAACTTTATTCAGCCGTTGGCGGCGCCATCGCAACCTGCGCCCGCCGACATCCTGAATCAGCTCGCCACCTGGCTGGGCGAGTCGGCCCAGCGACACCGGGTGTCGGTGCACGGCTGGCTGCTGGCCAATGACCGCATCCTGCTCCTGGCCACGCCCGCCGACGAAGAAGGCCTGCCCCGCTTGATGCAGACGCTCGGCCGCAATCTGGCGGCGCGGCTGCGCGGCGGCCGGGTGTTCGCGGGCCGTTACCGATCTGCCTTGCTGGAACCCGGCGCGTGGGTGCTGCCTTCGCTGGTCTGGCTGGAGACGTATCCGGTTCGCAGCGGGGCCTCGCAGGATCCCGATTCGTGGCCGTGGTCGTCCGCGTCCAGCCATACCGGCAACACCAGCGCCGCCCCCGCGCAATGGCAATCCGATCACGCCGATTACTGGGCCTGCGGCAACACGCCGTTCGACCGTCAGGCCAACTATCGCAAGCGGCTTCAGGATGGCCTGTCGCGCGAGGAGACCCAGCGCATCGACCAAGCCGTTTCCGGTCAATGGGCGTTGGGCGGCGCGAGCTTCATCGCCAGCCTGGCCCACACCGCGAGCCGGCGCGTGGCGCCCGGCCAGCGCGGCCGGCCCCGCAAGAAGCCTGCGGCCGCAGCCGCGGACAACGAATCCAGCCCGCCAGCGCCGTCGACATCCACACCGCCGGCCACCAATTCCTGATCCTTCGACCCGCCTACATGGCGGGTTTTGTTTGCCTGGGCGTCCTGCGCTGGAACCTGGCGGCTTCCCCCGCGGCATGAGCGCCTACCGCAGCATCGCGTCCGCATGACTGCGCGTGGCGGGCGGGATCGGTGCAGTTTCGCCACACCTCACGTCGATCCGGACCAGGAAAATCTTCCTTTTAAACGGGGACACATAACTGCAAATTGGCCCGCTTCGCTGGTCTCTGTCGTTCCTCCTGCAGAGACCCCTCCGGCAAGCCCAATAATGGCGCGGCCGTTGTTGTGTCCCTATATTAATGCACTATGATGGAGCGCCTATTTAAATAGGGTCACACCCCGTTTGTTCTTATTGCACCCTACTCCTGTCGGGGGTATTGTCCGTCTCCTGCACTGCAACATTACGACGCAGGCCCACTGCGGAGCGCGCCATGCCCCAAATTACCCCGACCGAATCCTGTCCCACCTCCAAGGCGATCCCCATCGATGCCAGCCGCATCGGTCTGCCTTCGGCCCAGGGCCTGTACAACCCGAAGAACGAACATGACGCCTGCGGCGTCGGCTTCGTGGCCCATATCAAGGGCAAGAAAAGCCACGCGATCATCCAGCAGGGTCTGAAGATCCTGGAAAACCTGGATCACCGCGGCGCGGTCGGGGCCGACAAGCTCATGGGCGACGGCGCGGGCATCCTTATTCAGATCCCCGATACGCTGTACCGCGACGAGCTCAGCCAGCAAGGCATCATTCTGCCCCCGCCCGGCGAGTACGGTGTGGCGATGGTGTTCCTGCCCAAGGAAACGGCTTCGCGCCTGGCCTGCGAACAGGAACTGGAGCGCTCGGTCCGCGCCGAGGGCCAGGTCGTGCTGGGTTGGCGCGACGTGCCGGTGGACGTCGACATGCCCATGTCGCCCACCGTGCGTGACTGCGAACCCGTGATCCGCCAGCTCTTCATCGGCCGCGGCGCCGACGTGATGGTGCCCGACGCGCTGGAACGCAAGCTGTACGTGATCCGCAAGACCGCCAGCCACGCCATCCAGAACATGCACCTGGCGCACGGCAAGGAATACTTCGTGCCCTCGGCCTCGGTGCGCACCGTGGTCTACAAGGGCCTGCTGCTGGCCGATCAGGTTGGCCGCTACTACCGCGATCTGGCCGACACCCGCACGGTGTCCGCGCTGGCGCTGGTTCACCAGCGTTTCTCGACCAACACGTTCCCTGCCTGGCCCCTGGCCCACCCGTACCGCATGATTGCCCACAACGGCGAAATCAACACGGTCAAGGGCAACTTCAACTGGCTGCGCGCCCGCGAAGGCATGATGCAGTCGGCCGTGCTGGGCGACGACCTGAAGAAGCTTTACCCCATCGTCTACGAAGGCCAGTCGGACACCGCGACGTTCGACAACTGCCTGGAACTGCTGGTCAATTCGGGTTATTCGCTGGCCCACGCCATGATGATGATGATCCCGGAAGCCTGGGAACAGCACACGCAGATGGACGAAAGCCGCCGCGCTTTCTACGAATACCACGCCGCCATGATGGAGCCGTGGGACGGCCCCGCCGCGGTCGCGTTCACCGATGGCCGCCAGATCGGCGCCACGCTGGATCGCAACGGCCTGCGTCCCGCCCGCTATCTGGTCACCGATGACGACATGGTCATCCTGGCCTCGGAAGCCGGCACGTTGTCGATCCCCGAAAACCGCATCGTCAAGAAGTGGCGCCTGCAGCCGGGCAAGATGTTCCTGATCGACCTGGAACAGGGCCGCATCATCGACGACGCCGAGATCAAGCTGCAGCTGGCCAACAGCCGTCCGTACCGCCAGTGGATCGAACGCCTGCAGATCAAGCTGGAATCGCTGCCCGCGCCGCGCCAGGTGGCCGTGGCCACGCAATCGGCCGTGTCGCTGCTGGACCGCCAGCAGGCCTTTGGCTGGACCCAGGAAGACTACAAGTTCATTCTGGAACCCATGGCCTCGACCGGCGAGGAAGTCATCGGCTCGATGGGCAACGATGCCCCGCTGGCCGTGCTGTCGGACCGCGCCAAGCCGTTCTACAACTACTTCCGCCAGTTGTTTGCGCAAGTCACGAACCCGCCGATCGACCCCATCCGCGAACAGCTGGTGATGTCGCTGGTGTCCTTCATCGGTCCGAAGCCGAACCTGCTGGACATCAACAACGTCAATCCGCCGCTGCGCCTGGAAGTGTCGCAACCGGTGCTGGACTTTGCCGCCATGGCGCAGATCCGCGACATCGACCAGGTCACGGGCAAGAAATTCCGCAGCTTCGAACTGGACATCACCTACCCCGCCGCCTGGGGCCCCGAAGGCATCGAAGCCCGCGTGGCAGCCCTGTGTGCGCGCGCCGTCGATGCGGTGCGCAGCGGCTACAACATCCTGATCGTGTCGGACCGCCTGGTCGACAGCGAGCGCGTGGCCATCCCCGCGCTGCTGGCGACCTCGGCCGTGCACCAGCACCTGATCCGCGCCGGCCTGCGCACCAACACGGGTCTGGTCGTCGAGACCGGCTCGGCCCGCGAAGTGCACCACTTCGCGCTGCTGGGCGGCTACGGCGCCGAAGCCATTCACCCCTACCTGGCGCTCGAATCGCTGGGCAAGATGAATGACCCCGAAAAGGCTGTGAAGAACTACATCAAGGCGCTGGGCAAGGGCCTGAACAAGGTCATGTCCAAGATGGGCATTTCCACGTACATGTCCTACACCGGCGCACAGATCTTCGAAGCCGTGGGCCTGCAAAGCGCCCTGGTGAACAAGTACTTCACCGGCACCGCCTCCAACATCGAAGGCATCGGCATCTTCCAGGTTGCCGAGGAAGCGCTGCGCCAGCACCGCGCCGCCTTCAGCGCCGACCCCGTGCTCGCCAACGACCTGGACGCCGGCGGCGAATACGCCTATCGCGTCCGCGGCGAAGAGCACATGTGGACGCCGGATTCGATCGCCAAGTTGCAGCACGCCTCGCGCGCCAACAACTACCGCACGTACAAGGAGTACGCGCAGATCATCAACGACCAGAGCCGCCGTCACATGACGCTGCGCGGCCTGTTCGAATTCCGCTTTGACCCGTCGCGCGCCATTCCGCTGGACGACGTCGAGCCGGCCAAGGAAATCGTCAAGCGCTTTGCCACCGGCGCCATGTCGCTGGGGTCGATCTCGACCGAAGCGCACTCGGTGCTGGCCGTGGCCATGAACCGCATCGGCGGCAAGTCCAACACCGGCGAAGGCGGCGAGGACGAACTGCGCTACCGCGCCGAAATGCGCGAAGGCAAGAGCACCATCAAGGACGGCGACACGCTGGCCTCGGTGCTGGGCACGGACCGCATCGAAGCCGACGTCGCACTGAAGAAGGGCGACTCGCTGCGTTCGAAGATCAAGCAGGTGGCCTCGGGCCGTTTCGGCGTGACCGCCGAGTACCTGTCGTCCGCCGACCAGATCCAGATCAAGATGGCGCAGGGCGCCAAGCCCGGCGAAGGCGGCCAGCTGCCTGGCCACAAGGTGTCGGAGTACATCGCCAAGCTGCGCTATTCGGTGCCGGGCGTGGGCCTGATCTCGCCCCCGCCGCACCATGACATCTACTCGATCGAAGATCTGGCGCAGCTGATCCACGACCTGAAGAACGTCAATTCCAAGTCCTCGATCTCGGTCAAGCTGGTGTCCGAAGTCGGCGTGGGCACGGTGGCCGCGGGCGTGGCCAAGGCCAAGGCCGACCACGTCGTGATCGCCGGCCATGACGGCGGCACGGGCGCCTCGCCGGTGTCGTCCATCAAGCACGTGGGCACGCCCTGGGAACTGGGCCTGGCCGAAACGCAGCAGACGCTGGTGCTGAACCGCCTGCGCAGCCGTATCCGCGTGCAGGCCGACGGCCAGATGAAGACCGGCCGCGACGTCGTCATCGGCGCGCTGCTGGGCGCCGACGAATTCGGCTTCGCGACCGCGCCGCTGGTCGTCGAAGGCTGCATCATGATGCGCAAGTGCCACCTGAACACCTGCCCGGTGGGCGTTGCCACGCAGGATCCGGCGCTGCGCAAGAAATTCCAGGGCAAGCCCGAGCACGTCGTGAACTTCTTCTTCTTCATCGCCGAGGAAGTGCGCGAAATCATGGCCCAGCTGGGCATCCGCAAGTTCGACGACCTGATCGGCCGCGCCGATCTGCTGGACATGCGTTCGGGCGTGGAGCACTGGAAGGCGCAAGGGCTGGACTTCACTCGCGTGTTCCACCAGACCCAGTCCGACGCCGAAGTGCACCAGACCGAAGAGCAGGATCACGGCCTGGCGGGCGCGCTGGATCACCTGCTGATCGAGCGCAGCAAGCCGGCGCTGGAGCGGGGCGAGAAGGTCTCGTTCATCGTGCCGGTGCGCAACCGCAACCGCACGATCGGCGCCATGCTGTCGGGCGCCGTGGCCTCGCGCTACGGCCATGAGGGCCTGCCCGACGACACCATCCACATCCAGTGCAACGGCACCGCCGGCCAGAGCTTCGGCGCGTTCCTGGCGCACGGCATCACGATGGACCTGGTGGGCGAAGGCAACGACTACGTGGGCAAGGGTTTGTCCGGCGGCCGCATCATCGTGCGCTCGCCCAACGACTTCCGCGGCTTCGGTCCCGACCACATCATCGCTGGCAATACCGTGCTGTACGGCGCGCTGGCCGGTGAAGCGTTCTTCAACGGCGTGGCGGGCGAACGCTTTGCCGTGCGCAACTCCGGCGCTGCCACCGTGGTGGAAGGCACCGGCGACCACGGCTGCGAATACATGACCGGCGGCACCGTCGTGGTGCTGGGTTCCACCGGCCGCAACTTCGCGGCGGGCATGTCCGGTGGCGTGGCGTACGTCTGGGATCCGGACCGCACGCTCAAGCACCGCGTGAACCTGTCGATGGTGGAACTGGAATCGGTCGTGCCGCACGCCGAGCAGCAGTCGCTGAACAACATCGACATCTGGCACAGCGCGCAGCGTGGTGGCGAACGCGAGACGGACGAGACCATCCTGCGCCGCCTGGTGGAAGACCACTTCCGCTACACCGGCAGCTACCGTGCTCGCGAGATCCTGGGCGACTGGGAAGCCTCGCGCGGCAAATTCGTGAAGATCATGCCGACGGACTACCGCCGCGCATTGGGTGAAATGTGGCGTGCAGCCAACCCGCAACAAATGGCTGCGTGAGGGATACCATGGGAAAGATCACTGGCTTTATGGAATACCAGCGCCTGCAGGAGGCCTCCGAGGCCCCGCAGAAGCGGCTGAAGAACTGGCGCGAATTCGTGCTGCACCTGACCGACGACCAGGCCAAGCAGCAGGCGGCGCGCTGCATGGACTGCGGCATCCCGTTCTGCAACAACGGCTGCCCGGTCAACAACATCATCCCGGACTGGAATGACCTGGTGTACAAGCAGGACTGGCGCCGCGCGCTGGACGTCCTGCACTCCACCAACAACTTCCCGGAGTTCACGGGCCGCATCTGCCCGGCGCCCTGCGAAGCCGCCTGTACCTTGAACATCAACAGCGACGCGGTGGGCATCAAGTCCATCGAGCACGCGATCATCGACAAGGGCTGGGCCGAAGGCTGGGTGGCGCCGCAAGTGCCGGCGCGCAAGACGGGCAAGAAGGTCGCCGTCGTGGGCTCGGGCCCTGCCGGCATGGCGTGCGCGCAGCAACTGGCGCGCGCGGGCCACTCGGTGACGCTGTTCGAAAAGAGCGACCGCATTGGCGGCCTGCTGCGCTACGGCATCCCCGACTTCAAGCTGGAAAAGCACCAGATCGACCGCCGCATCTCGCAGATGGAAGCCGAGGGCGTGGAATTCGCGCCGTCGACCTACGTCGGCAACCCGAAGGATCCGGTGGCCGATGGCCTGACCGTGCGCACGCCGCAATCGCTGATGGCCGAATTCGACGCCGTGGTGATGAGCGGCGGCTCCGAGACGCCGCGTGACCTGCCGGTGCCTGGCCGTGAGCTGGAAGGCGTGTACTTCGCCATGGATTTCCTGCGCCAGCAGAACAAGGCCGTGGCGGGCGACCGCCTCACCAACCAGACGCTGGCCAAGGGCAAGCATGTGGTGGTGATCGGCGGCGGCGACACGGGTTCCGACTGCGTCGGCACCAGCAATCGCCACGGCGCGGCGTCGGTCACGCAGTTCGAACTGATGCCCCAGCCGCCAGAGTCCGAGAACAAGGCCATGACGTGGCCGTATTGGCCGCTGAAGATGCGCACGTCGTCCTCGCACGAGGAAGGCTGCGAGCGCGACTGGTCGGTGACCACCAAGCTGCTCAAGGGCGCCAACGGCAAGGTCGAAAAACTGGTCGGCGCGCGCGTCGAATGGTTCAAGGACGACGCCACCGGCCAGATGAAGATGCGCGAGGTCGAAGGTTCGGAATTCGAGATCAAGGCCGACCTGGTGCTTCTGGCCATGGGCTTCGTGTCGCCGGTGCAGAACGTGCTGGACGCGTTCGGCGTGGATCGCGACGGCCGCGGCAATGTGCGCGCCAACACCGACGACTACCGCACCAGCGTCGAAAAGGTCTTCACCGCCGGCGACATGCGCCGCGGACAGTCGCTCGTCGTCTGGGCCATCCGCGAAGGCCGCCAATGCGCGCGTTCGGTCGACGCCTACCTCATGGGAAGCAGCGATCTGCCGCGTTGATCGCAACACGACCTATCAACGCCGCCGGACGCCTTGCGCGCCGGCGGCGTTTGTTTTGGGCGGCGAAATCACGCATTCCTGTTGCGGCATAACCACTTTCTAAAAACGGTCTTTTCACGATTTGACACACATCAAGTTGGGGGACGGGGCGGTCTGAGAACCTGTCGGCTCACCCCACACGGAAAGATCGGAGAAGAAAATGTTTTCGCTGAACGGGCGTATCCGCGCCACCGCCATTGCCGGTTTGATCGCTGCCGGCGCATTTGCCGCACCCGCCCATGCCCACGAAGCGGGCGATGTGCTGTTCCGCGTGGGCGTGACGCAAGTCCGCCCCTCGCAAAACAATGGCTCGGTGCTCGACGGCAGCGTCAAGCTGGATGTGAGCAACAACGTGCGCCCCAGCTTCACCCTGGCCTACATGGCCACCCGCAACATCGGCATCGAACTGCTGGGCGCCTGGCCCTTCCAGCATGACGTCAACGGCAGCAACCTGGGCAAGATCGGCTCCACCAAGCAGCTGCCCCCCACCCTCAGCCTGCAATGGCACATCCTGCCCGACAGCATGATCCAGCCGTACATCGGCGTGGGCATCAACTACACGCACTTCTTCGACACCAAGGGCGAAGGCGCGCTGAAGGGCTCGAACCTGAAGCTGGGCGATTCCTGGGGCGTGGCCGCGCAATTGGGCGCGGACATCAAGATCAACGACCGCTGGTTCATGAACGCGGACATCCGCTACATCGACATCAAGTCCAAGGTGACGCTGGACGGCGAACGCGTCGGCACCGCCCGGATCGATCCGTGGGTGGCCACGCTGGGCGTCGGTTACCGCTTCTGATCGCGGCCCCTGACGATGCGCGCGGCCTCGCGCGCATCGGTCAATCCTGCGGCGCCTGCAGCCGGCTTCGCAGGGCCTGCAACGCCGGCGTGTCGTCATCGGCACGCCAGACAAGCTGGGTCAGCGCCTGCCCGTGGGAACCAGACAGCGCCCCCACGCGCACCGACTGCTCCGCGCCCAGCACCGCCAGCACCGACCGCGGCACGATCGCCACGCCGGTCCCCGCGGCCACACACGCCACGATGGCGTGATACGACGCAAACTCCATCACCTTGTCCGGCGCAATGCCTTCCTGGTTCAACCACGACTCCAGGATCCGCCGGTACGAGCAGCCCGCCGCAAACGCGATGACGCTGCGGTTGACCAGATCTTTCGCGCTGCCGATAGGCGCCCAGGCCAGCGGTGAGATCAGCGCCAATTCTTCCTTGAACGCATCCATCGCCGCCAGGCCGTCCGCGGGAAAGGGCTGCGCCACGAACGCAGCCTCGATCTCGTAATTGCGCACCTTTGCGGCCAGCGCGCCCGACGTGCCGGTGACCAGTTCGATGCGCACCTTGGGCCAAGCCTCGTGATAGGCCGCCAGGATGGGCGGCAGGCGGGCCGCCGCCGTGCTTTCCATGGTGCCGATGCGCAGCACGCCTTGCAGGGCGCCTTCCCGCACGGCCGATTGCGCCTCGTCGGACAGGCGCAGCAGCCGGTCCGCATAAGACAGCAGCACCCGGCCCTGATCCGACAGCACCAGGCGGCGGTTCTGCCGCCGAAAAAGCGGCGTTCCCAGCGACGTCTCCAACTGCTTCAGGCGCGTCGAGACGTTGGACTGGACACGGTTCAGGTGCGCGGCGGCGCGTGCCACGCCGCCTTGGTCGGCGACCGTCTTGAAGATCTGCAACGCGTCGAGATCCAAGTTTCTCATTTTGGGAACTCACGTTCTTAATAATTCACTATTCAAGATATTAGTACAGCCGTAGAGTGAGGCCATGTCAACGCCTGCTTACCCTTCCCTCAACCCCTCGGCTAGCGCCACCCGTCTGGCGTGGCCCGCGGCCCTTGCGCTGGCGGCCGCCATGGGCATCGGACGCTTTGCCTTCACGCCGGTCTGGCCGTTGATGGCGCAGGAGTCTGGTCTGTCGCTCGCGCAGGGCGGCTGGATGGCGTCGGCCAATTACGCGGGCTACCTGCTGGGCGCGCTGGCGGCGATCGTCTGGCCCGTGCGCCGTCTGCGCGCCGCGCTGGCGGCCAGCCTGGCCGCCGTGGCCGCCCTGACGCTTGCCATGCCGCTTGTGAACAACGTGGCCGGCTGGTCGGCGCTGCGGCTGGCCGCGGGCTATGCCAGCGCCAGCGCCTTCATCTGCGTGGTGGCGTGGCGGCCGGTTCCCGCCGGGGACGCGCGCGAGGCGTCGGTATCCGCAGTGACGTATGCCGGCGTGGGCGCGGGCATCGCGCTCACGGGGCTGGCGTGCCTGGCCCTGATGGGCTGGGGCGCGGGCGCCAACCTGACCTGGTCCGCGCTGGGCGCCCTGGCGCTGGCGCTGTCCGCGGCGGCGTGGGCTGGCCTCACCCGGCAATCGCCCCCGGTCCGCCAGACGGGCGCCGGCGCGCCACCGGCGCGGCTGCCGCAGGGCATTGCCGCGCTCTCGCTGCACTACGGCGTGTTCGGGGTGGGTTACATCATCCCCGCCACCTTCCTGCCCGCCATGGCCAAGGAGATCTTTCCCAATCCGGCGATCTTCGGGTGGGCGTGGCCGATTTTTGGGATGGCTGCGACGCTGTCCTGCCTGCTGGTGCCCCGGCTGGCGCGGGCCCGTGACGACCGGCAGGTGTGGCGCGGCGCGCAGGCGCTGATGGCGGCCGGCATGCTGGCCGTGGCGCTGTGGCACCACATCGCCGCCGTGATTCTGGCGGCGCTGCTGGTGGGCGGCACCTTCATGGTGATCACGCAGGCGGGCATGCTGACCGCGCGCCGCTTGTCGGGCGCGGCGGCGCCGCGGGCGGCGGCCATCATGACGGCGGCGTTCGCTGCCGGGCAGATCCTGGGTCCGCTGCTGGCCTCGTGGGCGGCGCGCTGGGGCGCCGGCTTGCCGCAGGTGTTGGCTGCCAGCGCGGCGCTGCTGGCGCTGTCGGCCTGGGGGCTGGGAAAAGTCACGACAGAGGGCAAGGGCGCTGGGCATAATGCCATCGGCCCCTCGGGCCAATCACACAGCAATTAAAAAGCAGGAAAAGAGGAGTCCCCAGCATGAAAGCACTACGCCCCCTGATTGCCGCCCTGGCCGCCACCGCCGCCTTTGGCGGCGCCGCCCAGGCCCAGACCGCCGAATGGCCCGCCAAGCCGGTGACCATGATCGTCCCGTATGCCCCCGGCGGGTTTGCCGACACGCGCGTGCGCCTCCTGGCGCGCAAGCTGGGCGAGTCGCTGGGCCAGCCTGTCGTGGTCGAGAACAAGGCAGGCGCCGGTGGCGTGGTCGGCACCAACCTCATCGCCAAGGCGGCGCCGGACGGCTACACGATCGGCACGGGCAACCTGGCCCCGATGGCGGTCAACCCGTCCCTGATGAAGGAAATGCCCTACAACCCGCAAAAGGACCTGGCGCCGATCATCCTGATCGAAAACAGCCCCCTGGTCCTGAGCGTGAACAACGAACTGCCGGTCAAGACGCTGGCCGACCTGATCGCGCTGGCCAAGAAGCAGCCGGGCAAGCTGACTTTCGGTTCTTCCGGCGTGGGTGGCGCGCACCACCTGTCGGGCGAGATGTTCCGCGAGCAAGCCAAGATCGACATCATCCACGTGCCCTACAAGGGCGGCAGCCTGGCCGCGACCGACCTGATGGGCGGCCACATCTCGATGATGTTCGAAATGGGCTACTCCGCGCTGCCCGCCATCCAGGGCAACAAGATCCACCCGATCGCCGTCACGTCCGCCAAGCGCCTGGCCGTGCTCCCCGACGTGCCCACCATGGCCGAATCGGGCCTGCCGGGCTTCGAGTCCTACAACTGGCAGGGCATCGTCGCGCCGGCCGGCACGCCCGCGCCGATCATCGCCAAGCTGAACGCCGAGTTCAACCGCATCCTGAAGGAACCGGATGTGCAAAAGGCCATCGCCGACACCGGCAGCCAGGCCGGCGGCGGCACGCCCGAGGAATTCGCCGCGTTCATCAAGAGCGAAAGCGAAAAGTGGGCGCACGTCATCAAGGCTGGAAACATCCAGCTTCAATAACCTCCCAGGAGTTTTCCCATGGCTTCCCCTCTGATTGAACTGCTCAAGCTGGACCATCCCATCATCCAGGCGCCCATGGCGGGCGGCGCCACCACGGTGGAACTGGTGGCCGAGGCATCGAAGGCGGGCGCCCTGGGATCGCTTGGGGCGGCTTACATGACGCCCGAACAGATCGAAGCGGCGGCCGCGGCGATCCGTGCGCGCACGGACCGCCCGTTCGCCATCAATCTGTTCGCGTCCGTGCCGCAGCAACCCATGGCGGGCAATGCGGACGCGATGCTGGCCCTGATGGCCCGCTACCACGAGCAACTGGGCCTGCCCGCCCCCGAGGCGCCCGGTCCGCAGACCGACCCGCTGGCGGGCCAGCTCGAGGCCATCCTGCGGATCCGTCCCCCCGTGCTGAGCTTCACCTTCGGCCGCCTGCCGTCCGAGGCCATGGCCCGCTGCCGCGAGCTGGGCATCCTGACCGTGGGGACGGCCACCACGGTGCGCGAGGCCCAGACGCTGGAGCAGGACGGCGTGGACGCCATCGTGGCGCAAGGCGCCGAGGCGGGCGGCCACCGCGGCACCTTCCTGGATGCCTTCGAGGCGTCCCTGATCGGCACGATGGCCCTGGTGCCTCAGGTGGCCGACGCCGTCTCGGTGCCAGTCATTGCGTCGGGCGGCATCATGGACGGGCGCGGCATCGCGGCCGCCCTTGCGCTGGGCGCCGACCTGGTTCAAATGGGGACGGCCTTTCTCACGACGGACGAATCCGGCATCAGCGAGGCCTACAAGGCCGTCCTGCCCGCCTCCCGCGCTGAACAGTCCCGGGTCACCCGCGCCTTTTCCGGCCGCCCCGCGCGCGGCATCGCCAACGCCTTCATGCGGGACGCGGACGCCATTGGCGGCGACATCCTGCCGTATCCGCTGCAGAACGCGCTGACGCGCCCGATGCGCACGGCGGGCGGCAAGAGCGGCAACATCAACGTCCTGTCCCTGTGGGCCGGCCAGGGTGCGCCGCTGGCGCGGCGGGAATCGACGGCGGATTTGATCCAGCGGCTGGCCCGGGAAACCGCGGCGGCACGTGCACGTCGCTGAAGGAACAAGGCGGGGCCGTTAAAAAAGGGTGTCTGACACCCGGGTCGGAGGCGTGTGCGCGGGGCTGGCGTTTCAGGGGTGTCAGACACCCGTGACGCCCAGCAAGATGGCAACAAGCCGCCCGCCGGATTGTCCGTGGAATTGAAAACACTGTTCCACGTGCGGCCGGTCCGATTGTGATTGCACAGCGTCGGGCTACAATGGCGCCTCGCCGCCGGGAGCCGACGCTTGAGCTCGTCCCCGGCATCTGAGTAACAGGGCGCTTCCCGACGCAGCCTGTCTTGCCCGCGCCGGCCAGGTTCTCCGGCCCGCTTGCCGGCAGGACAGCACGGCAAGCTCCGCCGCCGAAACTCCCTTTCGTTGCCCATGCCCGCTCAAACCAGCAGCACCCCGGAATTCGCCCTGCGCCTGGAAGGTGTGGCGCTTGGCTACGGTGATTTCACCGTCTTGCGCGATATTTCCATGGACGTCCGGGCGGGCCAGGTGGTGGCAGTCATGGGAGGGTCGGGCTCCGGCAAGACCACGCTGCTGCGCGCGGCCACCGGCCAGATCACCGCCCAGCAGGGCCGCGTCCTGGCGTTCGGCCAGGATATCGGCGCCGCCTCCCGCTCGGAAGTGCAAGCCCTGCGCAAGCGCATGGGCGTGCTGTTCCAGCAGGGCGCGCTGTTCACCGACCTGAACGTGTTCGAGAACGTGGCCTTTCCCCTGCGCGAGCACACGCGCCTGCCCGAGGCCGAACTCACCGACCGCGTGCTCGACAAGCTGGATGCCGTGGGCCTGCGCGCCGCCGCCCACCTGAAGGTCTCGGAAATCTCCGGCGGCATGGCCCGGCGCGTGGCGCTGGCCCGCGCCGTGGTCCTGGAACCCGAACTGATCCTGTACGACGAACCCTTCGCGGGGCTGGACCCGATCTCGCTGGGCATCACCGCCCGCCTGATCCGCAGCCTTGCCGACCGTCTGGGTTGCGCCTCGGTGCTGATCACCCACGACGTGCAGGAATCCTTTGCCATTGCCGACCAGGTCTACCTGGTGGGCCGCGGCCAACTCGCCGCCGCCGGCACGCCGCAGATGCTCGCGGCCTCGCCGGACCTCTACGTCCAGCAATTCCTGAAAGGCCAGCCGGACGGCCCGGTTGCATTCCAATATCCCGAAACTCCCGCCTTCCAGAAGTGGCTGTCGCAACAGAAAGGGCGCAAAGCATGAGCGGATCCAACAACGCCATCGCCGTGCTGGGCCAATGGGTGCGTTCCCACGTCGCCGGCATCGGCTATTTCACCCGGTTCTTCGGCGCCATGCTGGCGCGCAGCGGCATCGCGCTGTCCCGCCCGCGACTGGTGTCGCAGCAGGTCCACTTCATCGGCAATTATTCGCTCCTGATCATTGCCGTCTCCGGCATGTTCGTGGGCTTCGTGCTGGGCCTGCAGGGCTACTACACGCTGAACCGCTACGGCTCCGAGGAGGCCCTGGGCCTGCTGGTGGCCCTGTCTCTGGTGCGCGAGCTGGGGCCGGTGGTCACCGCGCTGCTCTTTGCGGGCCGCGCCGGCACCTCGCTCACCGCCGAGATCGGCCTGATGAAAGCGGGCGAACAATTGTCGGCCATGGAAGTCATGGCCGTGGACCCGATACGCCGGGTGCTCGTGCCGCGCCTGTGGGGCGGCATCATCGCCATGCCCATCCTGGCCGCGGTGTTCTCCATGGTGGGCATCCTGGGCGGCTGGGTCGTGGGCGTGCTGCTCATCGGCGTGGACGCCGGCGCCTTCTGGTCGCAGATGCAGAACGGCGTCGATGTCTGGAAAGACGTCGCCAACGGCGTCATCAAGAGCGTCGTCTTCGGCGTCACGGTGACGCTGGTGGCGCTCTACGAAGGCTGGCAGGCCAAGCCCACCCCCGAAGGCGTTGCCCGCGCCACCACGCGCACCGTGGTCGTGGGCTCGCTGGCGGTGCTGGGGCTGGACTTCCTGCTCACCGCCTTGATGTTTGGAAATTGATACGGATCGATCATGTCACGCGAAAAAACCGACTTCTGGGTAGGCCTGTTTGTATTGCTCGGCGCGATCGCGCTTGGATTCCTGGCGTTGCGCGCCGGCAACTTGAGCACTTTTTCCTTTGCCCCGACCTATACCGTGACCGCCAACTTCGATAACGTAGGCGGCCTCAAGGTGCGCGCGCCGGTCAAGAGCGCCGGCGTGGTGGTGGGCCGGGTCACGAACATTTCCTTCGACGACAAGACCTTCCAGGCCATCGTTTCGGTCGATCTGGAAACGGCATACCAGTTCCCCAAGGACTCGTCGGCCGCCATCCTGACCTCGGGCCTCCTGGGCGAGCAATACCTGGGCCTGACCGCCGGAAGCGAGGAAGATAACTTTACCGACGGCGGAAAAATCCGCTATACACAAAGCGCCGTGGTCCTGGAGCAGCTGATCAGCCAATTCCTGTACGGGTCGGCGGAAAAGCAGGGCACGACCGCCGCGCCGGAAGGCGCTCCCAAGGCGCAGGATTAAAGGCCCGGCACAAACAAGCCGTTACTACGCTGCGTCTCGCGGTCGCGATAACAAAAGAATGTTGATAGGGATACCCGGATCATGAATAAGAAAGCTATTTCCCGAATTGCCACCGTCGCAGCGGCGGGCGCGCTGATGGCCGGCTGCGCCGCACCCAAGAATCCGGATCCGCGCGACCCCTGGGAAGGCTTCAACCGTGGCGTCTACCAGTTCAACGACACGGTCGACCGCGCGGTGTTCAAGCCGGTCGCGCAGGCCTACACGTTCGTGACGCCGCAGCCCGTGCGCAGCTGCATCCACAACATCTTCAGCAACGTCGGCGACCTGTGGTCCGGCACCAACAGCTTCCTGCAGGGCCGCGGCCACGACTTCGTGAACACGCTGGGCCGCTTCCTGTTCAACACGACCATGGGCGTGGGCGGCTGCTTCGACGTCGCCTCGGCCAATGGCGCGCGCAAGATCCCCAACGATTTCGGCACGACGCTCGGCGTCTGGGGCTTCAGCCAGGGTCCGTACCTGGTGCTGCCGTTCTTCGGCGCCTCCAGCGTGCGTGACGGCGTCGGCCTGGTCGGCGACCTGTACGGCACCACCTACGGCTACATGGGCGTGGACTCGATCGACAACGTCCGCCTGCGCAATTCGCTGTGGGGCCTGCGCATCGTCGACACGCGCGCCAACCTGCTCGACACGACCGACACCATCGACCGCGTGGCGCTGGACCCGTACAGCTTCGTGCGCGACGCCTTCCTGCAACGCCGCGCCGCCATGGTCCTGGGCCATCGCGTGGATGACGAAGGCTCGCTGCCCAACTACGAAGACGACGGCGACGACGCCCCCGCCGCCCCCGCGCCGGCCCCCGTGCCTGCACCGCAACCCGCGAACAAGTAAGCTGTCGGATTGCGCTTTCGGTACTGAAGGAGATTTGATGCGATTTTCCGTTCCCTCCCTGTTGCAGCGACTGATGTTCGCGGGCCTGCTCGGCCTGTCCGCCGCCACGGCCGCGTCAGCCGCACAAGCCAAGCCGGATCCCAACGGCCCGCCCGAACAATTCGTGCTGGCTGCCGCCAACGAGGCCCTGGATGTCCTGAAGGCTGACGGCGCGGTCCGGGCCGGCAACACCGCCCGCATCAACCAGGTCGTCGACCAGCACATCCTGCCGTACGTCAACTTCCAGAAGACGACGCGCCTGGCCGCCGGCCGCTACTGGCGCCAGGCCTCCGACCAGCAGAAAACGGCGCTGGCCGAGGCTTTTCGCGGCACGCTGATCCGCACGTACAGCGGCGCGCTGACCCGCGTCACGTCCAGCACCACCATCACCGGCCTGCCGTTCCGCGGCGATCCCAAGGCCGACGACGTGGTCGTGCGCACGCTGATCAGCCAGTCCAACAGCCAGCCGGTGGGCGTGGATTACCGCCTGGAAAAGACCCCGCAGGGCTGGAAGATCTACGACATGAACGTCGAAGGCATCTGGCTGATCGAGAACTACCGCAACCAGTTCGCCCAGCAGATCAACCAGAACGGCATCGACGGCCTGATCCAGGCGCTGAACCAGCGCAACAAGTAAAGACCCGTTCAGGCTCAGCCCGGCCCGGCGCGTCCCCTCGGGGGTCCGCCGGGCCGATTGTTTTTGGGGACGCAACGAGCGGGGCATCCCCTTTGCCACCGGGGCCATCAGGGCTCCTGCCGCACCGCGCTTATATAATGGTCAATTCGCTCTTTCCGGGCCATCTCCCCCCGTCATGTCCGCCGTCAGCCTAGAAAACGTCTCCAAGATCTACTCGCCGCGCCAGCGCGGCTGGCAGAAACTGCTCGGGCGCGCGCCCCGGCCCGGCTTTCAGGCGCTGGACAACGTCAGCCTGAACATCGAGCACGGCGAGTTCTTCGGCCTGCTCGGTCCCAACGGCGCGGGCAAGACCACGCTCATCTCCATCCTGGCGGGCCTGGCGCACGCCACCTCGGGCCGCGCCACCGTCTGTGGTTACGACGTCGTGGCCGACTACAAGTCGGCGCGGCGGGCGCTGGGCGTCGTGCCGCAGGAATTGGTCTATGACCCGTTCTTTACCGTGCGCGAGACGCTGCGCATCCAGTCCGGGTACTTCGGCCTGCGCAAGAACGACGACTGGATCGACGAGATCCTGTTCAACCTGGGCCTGGCCGACAAGGCCAATTCCAACATGCGCGCGCTGTCCGGCGGCATGAAGCGCCGGGTGCTGGTGGCGCAGGCGCTGGTGCACCGCCCGCCCGTCATCGTGCTGGACGAGCCGACCGCGGGCGTGGACGTGGACCTGCGCCGCACGCTGTGGGAGTTCATTTCGCGGCTGAACAAGGCCGGCCACACCATCATGCTCACCACGCACTACCTGGAAGAGGCCGAGGCGCTCTGTAATCGCATCGCCATGCTCAAGGGCGGGCGTGTCGTGGCGCTGGACACCACCCAGGCGCTGCTTGCCCGCGTGGGCGGCGTGGACCTGGAAGACGCCTTCGTGCGCATCATGCACCAGGACGACGAGCCCGGCGCGCGCGCCCTGCAACCCGAAGAGATCTCATCATGACCCAGCCCGCCACGCCTGCCGGCCAGCCGCTGGTGCAGCCCCGTCTGGACGCCGGCTCCGGCTTTCCGACCCTGCTGCGCAAGGAATTGCTGCGCTTCTGGAAGGTCAGCTTCCAGACCATCGCCGCGCCCGTCATCACCGCGCTGCTGTACCTGCTGGTCTTCGCGCACGTGCTGGAAGGGCGCGTCACGGTGTACGGCACCGTGCCCTACACGTCGTTCCTGATCCCCGGGCTCATGATGATGAGCATGCTGCAGAACGCGTTCGCCAATCCGTCCTCGTCGCTCATCCAGAGCCGCATCACCGGCAACCTGGTGTTCATGCTGCTGCCGCCGCTGTCGCACCGGGACATCTTCGGCGCCTACGTGCTGGCCGCGATCGCGCGGGGTCTGGCGGTCGGCCTGTGCGTGTGGGCCGTGGCGCTGTTCTTCGTGCCGCTGGCGCCCGCGCATCCGCTGTGGGTGCTCGTCTTTGCAGTGATGGCGTGCGGCATCATGGGCACGCTGGGACTGGTCGCGGGCCTGTGGTCCGAAAAATTCGACCAGCTCGCGGCCTTCCAGAACTTCCTGATCATGCCGGCCACCTTCCTGTCCGGCGTGTTCTATTCCATCCATACGCTGCCGCCGTTCTGGCAAAGCGTCTCGCACTGGAACCCCATCTTCTACACCATCGACGGATTCCGCTACGGATTCTTCTCGGTGTCGGACGTCTCGCCCTGGCACAGCCTGGCGGTGGTGACGGCGGTGTTCCTTGCGCTCTCCGCTTACGCGCTGCGGCTTCTGGCCAGCGGCTACAAACTCAGGAACTGACGTCCATGCTTCCCACTCCCGCGCAAGTCCGCCAATACATCGCTGACGGCCTGCCCTGTGAACATCTCGACGTGCAGGGCGACGGGTCGCATTTCGACGCCGTCATCGTCAGCACGGCCTTCGAAGGCAAGCGCCTGATCCAGCGCCACCAGCTCGTCTACGCCGCGCTGGGCGACCGCATGAAAGCCGAGATCCACGCCCTGTCGATGCGCACCCTGACCCCCGCCGAATACCAGAAAGCGGGCGAATGATGGACAAGCTTCGCATTACCGGCGGCGCGCGGCTGCATGGCGAGATCTCCATTTCCGGCGCCAAGAACTCGGCCCTGCCGATCCTGTGCGCGGGTCTGCTGACCGCCGACACGCTGGTTCTGTCCAATGTGCCGCGCCTGAACGACACCGGCACCATGCTGCGCCTGCTGGCCCGCATGGGCGTGCGCGCCGAACGCGCCGACGACGGCATCGTCACGCTGCAGGCCAGCAACGTCGACAACCTGGAAGCGCCGTACGACCTGGTCAAGACGATGCGCGCCTCGATCCTGGTGCTCGGCCCGCTGGTCGCGCGGTTCGGCGAAGCGCGCGTCAGCCTGCCCGGCGGCTGCACCATCGGCCAGCGGCCGGTCGACCAGCACATCAAGGGCCTGGCCGCGCTGGGCGCTGAAATCAGCATCGAGCACGGCTTCGTGGTGGCGCGCGCCAAGCGCCTGAAGGGAGCCTCCATCCGCACCGACATGGTCACGGTCACCGGCACGGAAAACCTGCTGATGGCCGCCGTGCTGGCCGAGGGCCGCACCGTGCTGGAAAACGCCGCGCGCGAGCCCGAAGTGGTCGACCTGGCGGAACTGCTCATCAAGATGGGCGCCCGCATCCAGGGCCACGGCACCGACCGCATCGTCATCGACGGCGTCGAGCGCCTGCACGGCGCAGAACACCGCGTCATCTCCGACCGCATCGAAGCCGGCACCTTCCTGTGCGCGGTGGGCGCGGCGGGCGGCGACATCCTGCTCAAGAACGCGGATGCCGACATCCTGGGCGCCACGCTGGACAAGCTGACCGAAGCGGGCCTGACCATCGAGACCGGTCCCGGCTGGATCCGCGGCGCGATGGACAAGCGCCCCAAGGCCGTGGGTTTCCGCACGCACGAATACCCGGGCTTTGCCACCGACATGCAGGCCCAGCTGATGGCGCTGAACACCGTGGCCGACGGCACGTCGGTCATCGTCGAGACCATCTTCGAGAACCGCTACATGCACGTGCAGGAACTGCGCCGCATGGGCGCCCAGATCGACATCGACGGCCACACCGCTGTCGTGCGCGGCGTGCCGCGCCTGTCGGGCGCAACGGTCATGGCGACCGACCTGCGCGCCTCGGCCAGCCTGGTCATCGCCGGCCTGGCCGCCGATGGCGATACGCTGGTCGACCGCATCTACCACCTGGATCGCGGCTACGATCAGATGGAAGTGAAACTGCGCGCCCTGGGCGCGGATATCCAACGAGTTACCGGCAAGGAACAGGCTCAATGAGCAATGCCTCCGTCACCCCCCTGACCCTGGCGCTGTCCAAGGGCCGCATCTTCGAAGAGACCATGCCGTTGCTGGCGGAAGCCGGCATCGAAGTCCCCGAAAATCCCGAAAGCTCGCGCAAGCTCATCCTGCCCACCAGCGATCCCGGCCTGCGCCTGATCATCGTGCGCGCCTCGGATGTGCCCACCTACGTGCAGTACGGCGCGGCCGACCTGGGCATCGCGGGCAAGGACGTGCTGATCGAGCACGCCAAGGAACAGCCCGGCGGCCTGTACCAGCCCATCGACCTGAACATCGCCAAGTGCCGCCTGGCCGTGGCCGTGCGCAACGGCTTTGACTACGACGCCGCGGTCCACCAGGGCGCGCGCCTGCGCGTGGCCACCAAGTACGTGCAGTCAGCCCGTGAACACTTCGCGGCCAAGGGTGTGTACGTGGACATCATCAAGCTGTATGGTTCGATGGAACTGGCGCCGCTCGTCGGCCTGGCCGATTGCATCGTCGACCTGGTGTCCACCGGCGGCACGCTGCGCGCCAACGACCTGGTCGCCGTGGAAGACGTCATGCCGATCTCGTCGCGCCTGATCGTCAACCAGGCCGCCCTGAAAACCCGCGGCGACCGCCTGCAGCCGCTGCTGGACGCCTTCGCAAGAGCGGCCTCCCGCAACGTCTGACTCCCGCCCGCCGCGCCCGGCGCGGCGGCCGATACCGTTACCTGCTTTGCTCCATGACGCCATGGCCCTGATCAATCGTCTCGACTCCCGCGATCCCGGATTCAAATCCGCCCTGTCCAAGCTGCTGGCCTTCGAGGCCACCGAGGACGAATCCATCGACCGTGCCGCCGCCAGCATCCTGGCCGACGTGCGCACCCGCGGCGACGCCGCGCTGGTGGAATACACGCAGCGGTTCGACCGCATGCCGGACGCGGCAGCGCATACGCTGGAGATCCCCAAGGCCGATTGGCATGCGGCCCTGGCCGGGCTGCCGGCCGCGCAGCGCAATGCGCTGGAAGCCGCCGCCGACCGCGTGCGCGCCTACCACGAGCGCCAGCGCGCCGAGACCTGGACCTACACCGAAGCCGACGGCACGCTGCTTGGCCAGCAGGTCACGCCGCTGGACCGCGTGGGCCTGTACGTGCCCGGCGGCAAGGCCGCGTATCCGTCGTCCGTGCTGATGAACGCCATTCCGGCCAAGGTCGCGGGCGTGCAGGAATTGGTCATGGTCACGCCCACGCCGGACGGCGTGCGCAATCCCATCGTGCTGGCCGCCGCCGCCATCGGCGGCGTGGACCGCGTGTTCGCCATCGGCGGCGCGCAGGCCGTGGGTGCGCTGGCCTATGGCACCGGCACCGTGCCGGCCGTGGACAAGATCGTCGGCCCGGGCAATGCCTACGTCGCGGCCGCCAAGCGCCGCGTGTTCGGCGTGGTCGGCATCGACATGATCGCCGGCCCCAGCGAAATTCTGGTCATCTGCGACGGCAAGACGCCGGCCGACTGGATCGCGATGGACCTGTTCTCGCAGGCCGAGCACGACGAGCTCGCCCAGTCCATCCTGCTCTGTCCCGACGCCGCCTTCATCGAAGAAGTCGAAGCGGCCATCGCCCGCCTCCTGCCCACCATGCCGCGCGCCGACATCCTGCGCGTCAGCCTGGCCAACCGCGGCGCGCTGATCCTGGTGCGTGACCTGGAAGAAGCCTGCCAGATCGCCAACGACATCGCCCCCGAGCATTTGGAAATCTCCACCGAGCAGCCCGAGGTCTGGACCGCCCGCATCCGCCACGCCGGCGCCATCTTCATGGGCCGCTTCAGCTCGGAAGCCCTGGGCGACTACTGCGCCGGCCCGAACCACGTGCTGCCCACCTCGCGCACGGCGCGCTTCTCGTCGCCGCTGGGCGTGTATGACTTCCAGAAGCGTTCCAGCCTGATCCAGGTCTCGCACGCCGGCGCCCAGACGCTGGGCCGCATCGCCGCCGAACTGGCGCTGGGCGAGGGCTTGCAGGCGCATGCCGCAAGCGCCCAGTACCGGGTCGACAAGACATGAGCGCGGGACCGGCGGACGTCGCCGGCCGCGTCAAAGGCACCGTCCGCGCCGACATCCGCGAGCTGGCGGCGTACCCCGTTGCCCATGCCGAAGGCTGCATCAAGCTGGACGCCATGGAATGCCCGTACGAGCTGCCCGAAGCCGTGCGCGATGACATCGCGCGCGCCGTCCGCGACACGCCGCTGAACCGCTATCCGTCCGCCGACCTGTCGGCGCTTGAGGCCGCCGTCAAGACGGCCTTTGGCGTACCGGACGCCGCAGACGTGTTGTTCGGCAACGGCTCCGACGAGCTCATCCACCTGATGGTGCAGGCGTGCTGCAACCCAGGCGACGCGGTGCTGTCGCCGTGGCCGTCGTTCGTGTATTTCGACATGGCCGCGCGTTTTGACCACGCGCGTTTCGTGGGCGTGCCGCTGACCGATGACCTGACCCTGGACCTGCCGGCCATGCTGGCGGCCATCGGCCAGCATCAGCCTAAGCTGGTGTTCCTGGCCACCCCCAACAACCCCACCGGCGGCCTGTGGTCGCCGGAAGACGTGAACGCCATCATCCAGGCCGCGCCGGGGCTCGTGGTGATCGACGAGGCCTACCAGCCGTTCGCGGACTACACCTGGATGCCGCAGGTGCTGGATGCGCCCAACGTGGTCGTCATGCGCACCGTGTCCAAGATCGGCCTGGCCGGGCTGCGCTTCGGCTACCTGGCCGGCGATCCGGCCTGGATCGCCGAGCTGAACAAGGTGCGCCCGCCCTACAACCTGAACGTGCTGACGCAGGCCACGCTGCAGGCCGTGCTGCGGCACAAGGCCGTGCTGGACGAACAGGCGGCCCGGCTGCGCGCCGACCGCGAACCGCTGGCCGCGGCGCTGGCGCAATTGCCCGGCGTCAGGGTATTCCCTTCCGCGGCCAATTTCATTCTGGCCCGCTTTTCCGGCAAGCTCGATGGCAACGCCGTGCATCTTGCCCTGAAAACGCGCAAAATATTGATTCGCAACTTCTCCAATGCCCACCCGCTGCTGGCCAACTGCCTGCGCATCTCGGTGGGCGCCCCGGCCGAGAACGCCGCCTTGCTATCCGCCCTGCAAGAGATCTTGAGTGCTTAACATGCGTACCGCAGAAATCACCCGCAACACCAACGAAACCCGCATCCGCGTGGCCATCAACCTGGATGGCACCGGCAAGCAGACGATCGACACGGGCGTGCCCTTCCTGGATCACATGCTGGACCAGATCGCGCGTCACGGCCTGATCGACCTGGACATCAAGGCCGAGGGCGACCTGCATATCGACGCGCATCACACGGTGGAAGACGTGGGCATCACGCTGGGCATGGCCATCGCCAAGGCCGCGGGCACCAAGGCCGGCCTGCGCCGCTACGGTCACGCTTACGTGCCGCTGGACGAAGCGCTATCGCGCGTGGTGGTGGACTTCTCCGGCCGTCCCGGCCTGGAATATCACATCCCGTTCACGCGCTCGCACATCGGCAGCTTCGATGTGGACCTCACGCGCGAATTCTTCCAGGGCCTGGTCAATCACGCGCTGATCACGATGCACATCGACAACCTGCGCGGCTTCAACTCGCACCATCAGGCGGAAACCGTGTTCAAGGCCTGTGGCCGCGCGCTGCGCATGGCGCTGGAAGTCGACCCGCGCATGGGCGACGTCGTGCCGTCCACCAAGGGCGTGCTGTAAGGTACGCAACCCAGGCAAGCCATCCCCTTCGCACCGCACCAGGCAGACAGAAGTGACCACTATCGCCATCGTCGACTATGGAATGGGCAATTTCCATTCCGTCGCACGCGCCCTGAAATACGCCGCGCCTGACGCCGACATCCGCATCTGCAACCAGCCCCAGGAAATCGCCGCCGCCGACCGCGTGGTGTTTCCGGGCCAGGGCGCGATGGCGGACTGCATGCGCACCCTGAACGAATCCGGACTGCGCGACGCCGTCGTGCGCGCCGCCCGCGAAAAGCCCCTGCTGGGCGTCTGCGTGGGCGAACAGATGCTGTTCGACGCCAGCGAAGAAGGCGCCACCACCTGCCTGGGCCTGTTCCCGGGCGTCGTGCGCCGCTTTTCCGGCCCCGGCTTTGCCGACCTGATCCCCGCCGACGACGAAGCCTGCCTGGCCGACACGGGCGCGGCAGGTCTGGCGGACACCCGCCCCGAGCGCCTGAAGGTGCCGCACATGGGCTGGAACAAGGTCCGCCACACCCGGTCTCACCCGATCTGGGAAGGCATTCCGGACGACTCGCACTTCTATTTCGTCCATAGTTATTACGCCGATCCGGCCGATCCGGGCCTGACGGTTGGTGAAACCGATTATGGCGTCACCTTTACCTGCGCGGTGGCGGCAGCTAACATTTTCGCGGTGCAGTTCCACCCCGAAAAGAGCGCCGAGCACGGTTTGCGCCTGTATCGCAATTTTGTAGACTGGCAGCCGTAGGCCCCGAGCCCCGTGCGCCAGCCCGTTCAACCCCATTTTTTTTCTCGCTGCCAACCATGCTGCTGATCCCCGCCATCGATCTCAAAGACGGGCGTTGCGTGCGCCTGCGCCAGGGTGACCTGGACGATGCAACGGTGTTCTCCGAAGACCCCGCCGCCATGGCCACCCGCTGGCTTGACCAGGGCGCCCGCCGCCTGCATCTGGTCGACCTGAACGGCGCCGTTGCCGGCAAGCCCAAGAACGAAGCGCCCATCAAGGCGATCCTGGACGCCGTCGGCGACGACATTCCCGTCCAGATCGGCGGGGGCATCCGTGACCTGGACACCATCGAGCGCTACCTCGACGCCGGCATCTCCTACGTCATCATCGGTACGGCCGCCGTCAAGAATCCGGGCTTCCTGCAGGACGCCTGCGGCGCTTTCCCCGGCCAGATCATCGTCGGCCTGGACGCCCGCGACGGCAAGATCGCCACCGATGGCTGGAGCAAGCTGACCCGCCACGACGTGCTGGATCTGGCCAAGAAGTTCGAAGACTACGGCTGCGAAGCCATCATCTACACCGACATCGGCCGTGACGGCATGCTGTCGGGCGTCAACGTCGAAGCCACCGTACGCCTGGCCCAGCACGTGCGCATTCCCGTGTACGCCTCGGGCGGCATCGCCGGCATCCAGGACATCGAGGCGCTGTGCGCCGTCGAGGAAGAGGGTGTCGAAGGCGCCATCCTGGGCCGCAGCATCTACGAAGGCACGCTCGACTTCCAGGCCGCGCAGGCGCGCGCCGACGAATTGGCAAAATGACCACATCCAGCAGCACCCCTGGGGCCGGCGCGACCATGCACAACGCGCTGACCCGCCGCATCATTCCCTGCCTTGACGTCACGGCCGGCCGCGTCGTCAAGGGCGTGAACTTCGTCAACCTGCTCGACGCGGGCGACCCCGTCGAGATCGCCCGCCGCTACAACGAGCAGGGCGCCGACGAACTCACGTTCCTGGACATCACCGCCACCAGCGACGGCCGCGACCTGATCCTGCCCATCATCGAGCAGGTGGCCTCGCAGGTCTTCATTCCGCTGACGGTGGGCGGCGGCGTGCGCCAGGTGTCCGACATCCAGCGTCTGCTGAACGCCGGCGCCGACAAGATCAGCATCAACAGCGCCGCAGTGGCCAATCCCGACCTGGTTCGCGCAGCCTCGGACTACCACGGCTCGCAATGCGTGGTCGTGGCCATCGACGCCCGCCGCGTCTCCGCGGCCGGCGAACCGGCGCGCTGGGAAGTCTTCACGCACGGCGGCCGCAAGGCCACCGGCCTGGACGCCGTGGCGTGGGCGCGCCGCATGGCCGCCTATGGCGCGGGCGAAATCCTGCTCACCAGCATGGACCGCGATGGCACCAAGTCCGGTTTCGACCTGGAACTGACCCGCACCGTCTCGGACGCGGTACCGGTGCCCGTCATCGCCTCCGGCGGCGTCGGCAACCTGCAGCATCTGGCCGATGGCGTCACCACCGGCCGCGCCAGCGCGGTGCTGGCCGCCAGCATCTTCCATTTTGGCCAGCATACCGTCGGCGAGTGCAAGCGCTTCATGGCCGAACAGGGCATCGCCGTACGATTGGACTGAACATGAGCAACGAACCTGCCTGGATGGCCGACGTCGTCTTCGACGAAAACGGCCTGATCCCCGCCATCGCCCAAGACGCCGAAAACGGCCAGATCATGATGGTCGCCTGGATGAACCGCGAATCGCTGGCCGAAACGGCCGCCACCGGCCGCGCGGTTTATTGGTCGCGCTCGCGCAAGCGTCTGTGGCGCAAGGGCGAAGAATCCGGCCATGTCCAGGAAGTGCATGAACTGCGCCTGGATTGCGACGGCGACGTGGTCCTGCTGAAGGTCCACCAGCAAGGCGGCATCGCCTGCCACACCGGCCGCGCCAGCTGCTTTTTCCGCCGCCTGGAAGGCCAGACCGACCATGCGTCGTGGGTCACGGTGGATCCGGTGCTCAAAGACCCGGAACTCATCTACAAATGACCGATCAGACCCTGACCGCCGCCGACATCCTGGCGCGCATCGCAGACACGCTGGAAACGCGCCGCCCGCAAAATGGCGGCGATCCCCAGGCTTCCTACACGGCCAAGCTGCTGGCCAAGGGCCCCGACGCCTTTTTGAAGAAGATCGGGGAAGAAGCCACGGAACTGGTCATGGCCGCCAAGGATGGCGTGCCCGACCGCATCGTCAGCGAAACCGCCGATTTGTGGTTCCACTGCCTGGTGGCGCTGACGCATTTCAATCTGCGGCCTGAAGACGTGCTGGCCGAGCTGGCACGCCGCGAGGGCCTGTCGGGCCTGGTGGAAAAGGCAAGCCGCCCGAAGGACTGACCACGGAAACCAAACCCATGAGCGACAACTGCCTTTTCTGCAAGATCGCCGCCGGCGACATCCCGTCCAAGAAGGTCTACGAGGACGAGGACTTTGTTGCATTTCACGATATCAATCCGGCCGCGCCGGTCCATTTACTGCTGATTCCTCGACGTCATGTCACATCCATGCAGGATATTACGGGCGAGGACGCAGATTGGTTGGGTAGAATGATGTCGTTGGCGCCGCGGCTTGCCGCCGAAAACGGTTGCCGTCCGGGCCCCGATGGCGGATTTCGCATCATGATCAACTCTGGCGTCGAAGGCGGCCAGGAAGTCCCGCATCTGCATTTCCACATCATCGGCGGCTCGCGTCCCTGGAAAGGGCGCGTGGCCCCCACTGCGTAATTCGGAGAATCATCATGGGTAGTTTCAGCATTTGGCATTGGTTGGTCGTCCTGGTCATCGTCGCGCTGATTTTCGGCACCAAGAAGCTGCGCAACATCGGCGGCGATCTGGGTGGCGCGGTCAAGGGTTTCAAGGACGGCATGAAGGAAGCCAACAGCGACAAGCCCGCCGAACCGGTCACGCAGCAGCGCGTTGCCGGCGACACCATCGACGTGCAGGCCAAGGAAAAGTCCAACTCCTGAGCGTCAGCCAGTCTCCCTCCGGGCCAGCCCTGAACGGGCCGGCCCTTATTGCTTCAATTCCCGAGCGGCCGTCGAATGTTTGATGTCAGCCTCACTGAACTGATGGTGATCGGCGTCGTCGCCCTGATCGTCATCGGCCCCGAACGCCTGCCCAAGGTTGCCCGCACCGTCGGTCACCTGCTGGGCCGCGCGCAGCGTTACGTCAATGACGTCAAGTCCGATATCCAGCGCGAAATCGAACTCGACGAACTCCGCAAGTTCAAGACTGAAATGGAAGACGCGGCCCAGGGCGTGCAGCAATCGCTGAACGAGACCGGCGCCTCGCTGCAGGAACCGGTGCAGCAGTTCCGAGCCGAATTGGACGAAGTCGCCCGCGAAGCCAGCGGCAAGGCCGCTCCCGCCTCACCGGCCACGGCGACTGCCACGCAGGCGCCCGCCGCGGACACGCCCGCCGAGCCCGCTCGCACGATCGCCCCGCCCAGCCAGAACCACAATCTGGACCTGGACCTGCCTGCCGCCGAGCCCCAACCCGTGCCCAACGCCGACCCGCGCCCGGCCGCCCCCCAACATCAACCCGCCCCGGCGCCCAGCGCGACCGCGGCTGACGTCGCCGCGCCTGCCGCCAAGCCCGTCTCGCCTTCCGGAACTTCGTCGTGACCCAGGACGCAACCCAAGAAGAAGGCCAGCAAGAGACCTTCATCTCCCATCTGGTCGAGCTGCGCACCCGTCTGCTGCGCGCTGTCGGCGCCGTGGTGGCGGTGTTCATCGTGCTCTTCATCTATCCCGGCGCGTCGGCCATCTACGACGTGCTGGCCGCGCCCATGCTGGCCTCGCTGCCCGAAGGCACCCGCATGATCGCGACCGGCGTCATCACGCCGTTCATGGTGCCCGTCAAGGTCACGATGATGGCCGCGTTCATCCTGGCGCTGCCGGTGGTGCTGTATCAGGCCTGGGCCTTCGTGGCCCCCGGGCTGTACCGGCACGAAAAGCGCCTGGCGCTGCCGCTCATCGTTTCCAGCACGTTTCTCTTCATCGCGGGCATGGCGTTCTGCTATTTCGTGGTGTTTCGCACGGTGTTCCACTTCATCGCCACGTTCGCGCCGCAGTCCATCACGCCGGCGCCGGACATCGAGGCCTATCTCAGCTTCGTCATGACGATGTTCCTGGCGTTCGGCATCACGTTCGAAGTGCCGGTAGCGGTCGTGCTGCTGGTCAAGATGGGCGTGGTCGAGCTCTCCAAGCTGAAGGCCGCGCGCGGCTACGTGGTGGTGGGCGCCTTCATCATCGCCGCCGTGGTCACCCCGCCCGACGTGGTCAGCCAGTTCATGCTGGCCGTGCCGCTTTGCCTGCTGTACGAGGTCGGCCTGATCTGCGCCCGCATGGTCACACCCAAGGAAAGCGCGTCGGAGGACGACGCAGCCTCGGACTCCCTGACCGAACGCCACTGACCCCGGGCGCACAGCCACCAAGACGGTCCGCATAAAAGCGGACCGTTTTACCTTGTCGGCCTCTGACCGCAGTCCTACATTGCAGTCATGTCGCTTTCTCAAAGACTGCGCACCCTCATGCGGTGGCGCGGCATCCATAGCCAGAACCAGCTTGCGCGCCTGTCGGGCGTGCCGCAGTCCTGCATTCATCGCATCCTTACCCGCGAAGACCGCTATTCGCCCGCCCGCAATACGCTCGTGCGCCTGGCGCACGCCCTGGGCACCAGCGTGCCGTGGCTGACAGATGGCGTGGTGCCCGCCGCCGCGCCCGGGGCCCACCCCGCGCCCCGGCTGCCAGACGCCGCAGCCAATGGCGTCGATGGCTACTGCGCCGAAATCTGCGCGCGGCTTGCGCCGCAACCCGACAGCACCAAGCGGCTGATCCTGGCCCTGGTGCGCGAACTGTCTGACAAGCCCGGCACCGGCATCAGCCCCGGCGCCGCCCGTGCGGCGGCGCGTAAATGCGCCTAGCGTGGCTTGCCCGGTCGTGTACCCACCACCACCGCCAGCTCCGCGGGCTTGCCGCCGCGCAAAATGCCCAGCGCGGCCCGCTGGCCGGGCGGCAACTGCGCAATCTCCGATAGCAGGCCGGTCGTGTCCGCCACCCGCTTGCCATTGACCGACTGCACGATGTCGCCCACGCGCAAGCCGCCGCGCGCACCCGGACCATCGCGCATGACGCCGGCGATGATCACCCCCGTCGTGTCGCGCGGCAACGCAAAGGCCCGCGCCAGTTCCGGCGTCACGTCCTGCGGCTCCACACCCAGCCACCCGCGCTTGACCGAGCCGGTCTTGACGATATCGTCCATCACCTTGCGCGCGATCTCGATCGGCGTCGCAAACCCGATGCCCATCGACCCGCCGGATTCCGAATAGATGGCGGTATTGATGCCCACCAGGTTGCCGTAGGCGTCCACCAGCGCGCCGCCCGAATTGCCGGGGTTGATCGCCGCGTCGGTCTGGATGAAGTTCTCGTAGGTATTCAGGCCCAGGCCATTGCGGCCCAGCGCCGACACGATGCCCTGCGTGGTCGTTTGTCCCACGCCAAACGGGTTGCCGATCGCCAGCACCACGTCGCCCACCCGCAGGCCCTTGTCGGACGCCAGCGTCGCGGCGGGCAGCTCGCGCAGGCTGGACAACTTGAGCACCGCCAAGTCCGTGTCCGGATCCGCGCCCACGACCTTGGCCGTGTCGCGCCGCCCGTCGCGCAGCGCCACCTCGATGGCGTCCGCGGCCTGCACCACGTGGTAGTTGGTCAGCACGTAGCCGTCCGCGTTCACGATCACGCCCGAGCCCAGGCTGGTCGAGGCCTCCCGGCGGCTCACGCCCGGCATCTGTCCAAACAGCTGGCGCAGCACCGGGTCATCGGGCAGCGGGATCAACGGCACGTTCACGTGCTTGGTGGTGAATACGTTCACCACCGAGGGCGCCGCCTTCGCCACGCCGTCCGCGTACGACACCGCGCCTACGTCGCCGGCGGGCGCGCGCACGGGCGCCGCGGTGGCCGGCAGGACCGCGCCGGGCCCGTTCACCCGCAGCAGGTCGGGCCGCAACGTCGTCACCACGAATAGAATACCCAGGCAGACCGTGACGGCCTGAGCGAAGATCAGCCAATATCGGCGCATGTTTCTGATAGGACTAGCAATGAATAAAGTGGACTCCCGCGTCCTGGCCAGCTGGCTGGACGACACCCTGCAGGCGGCCCGTTTCAAGGACTACTGTCCCAACGGGATGCAGGTGGAAGGCCGATCCGAGGTCGGACACATTATCACCGGTGTGACGGCCAGCGAAGCATTGCTGCGCGCCGCCGTCGAACGCGGCGCGGATGCGGTGCTGGTGCATCACGGCTGGATGTGGCGCAACGAAGACCGCCGCGTCATCGGCACTCGTCGCACCCGCA
Organism: Achromobacter sp. SLBN-14; assembly: GCF_006715415.1. Classification (NCBI taxonomy): domain Bacteria; kingdom Pseudomonadati; phylum Pseudomonadota; class Betaproteobacteria; order Burkholderiales; family Alcaligenaceae; genus Achromobacter; species Achromobacter sp. SLBN-14. Next base: position 2,242,311 of record NZ_VFNE01000001.1, read on the forward strand.
TGGCTCTGACGCTGAAGAACGACCTGAATCTGTACGCCTACCATCTGCCGCTGGATGCGCACCCCACGCTGGGCAACAACGCGCAGCTGGCGCGTGTGCTGGGCCTGTCCCCCGCGCGGCGCGACGATGGTGCGCCCCTGACCTGCGGCCAGGACGGGCTGATCTGGCTAGGCGAGGCCAGCGGCCTGACGACCCTGGGCCAGTTGGGCGAGCGCGTGGCGCAACGCCTGGGCCGCCCGCCGCTCGTCGTGGGCGATCCGGACCAGCCGCTGGCGACCATCGCCTGGTGCACGGGCGGCGCCCAGGGCATGATGGCCGACGCCGTGGATGCGGGCGCAAGCGTCTACATCACCGGCGAAGTGTCCGAATCCACGGTGCACCTGGCGCGTGAAACCGGCGTTGGCTTCATCGCGGCCGGCCACCACGCCACCGAACGCTACGGCGTCCAGGCGCTGGGACAGGCCGTGGCCGAGCGCTTCGGCGTCAAGGTCGAATTCGTGGATATCGACAATCCCGCCTGACCCTGCCGCCCTGGCAAGAAACAAAAGCGTCCCATCAGGGACGCTTTTTCATTTACGGCCGCTTGAGCAGGTCGCGGATTTCGCGCAGCAGGGCGACGTCTTCCGGCGTCTTGGCCGGCGCCGGCGCTTCCTCCTGCTTGTTGCGGGCCTTGTAGATGGCCTTGACCATCCAGAAGATCACGAACGCCAGCAGGACGAAATTGATGATGATGGTGACGAAGTTGCCCCACGCAAACACATTGGCGCCGGCCTTGGTCAGCTCCGCGTAGGTCATCGGACCCGAATAGCCCTCGGGCATCGACAGGACGAGGAATTTATTCGAGAAATCGACCGATCCGCCCAGGATGAAATTGACGAGCGGCATGATGATGTCCCGCACCAGCGAGTCGACGATCCTGCCGAAGGCCGCGCCGATAATGACACCGACGGCCAGATCGACCGCGTTGCCCTTGACCGCGAAATCTCGAAACTCTTTGACGAAACCAGTCGATTTGCTCATAAATCCGCTCCATTCGTGATACGCCTGGGGTAGGCTGGCCTATAATACGCGGTTGCTATGTTGTTACATATTCCCGCGAACCCGATGCCGCAGAAGTGATGCTACTCGTTGAGCGGGCGCATCAACAAGGATAGGAAGATGAGTCAGGATACGCTGGTGCATGACGATGACGGTGCGGTTGATCCCAACCTGCCACCTGATCCTTCGCGACGTTTCTGGGTTACCACCGCCTGTGCTGTGGGCGGCGTAGCAGGTGTCGCAACGGCAGTGCCGCTTGTGAGCACGTTTTCTCCCTCTGAAAAAGCCCGCGCGGCCGGGGCGCCCGTTGAGGTGGATGTCGGCGACATTCCTGTCGGCGCCATGAAAACGGTCGAATGGCGCGGCAAACCGGTGTGGATCATCCACCGCTCGCCCGAGCAGCTCGCCGGTCTGAAAGCGCTGGACCCCCTGCTTGCCGACCCGCAATCCAAGCGGCCCGGCTTCACCCCTCCCTATGCCGAAAACGAAGCCCGCTCGCGCAAGCCCGAGCTCTTCGTCTGCGTCGGCATCTGCACGCACCTGGGTTGCTCGCCCACCGCGCACTTCGAAACGGGTGGCGGCGGCGGTCTGGGCGCGGATTGGCAAGGTGGATTCCTCTGTCCCTGCCACGGCTCCACGTTCGACCTGGCTGGCCGGGTCTTCAAGAACAAGCCTGCCCCCGATAATCTCGAAGTTCCGCCGTACCAGTACCTCAGCGACACCCGCATCATCGTGGGCGTCGATGAAGACAACAAGGCCTGACGCTCGCGTCGCGCTTTTTTCCCGATCTACGTAAGTAAAAACAATACGCCACGTATTAGAGAAGGAGCCGTTACATGGCTGGCGAGAAAACCGTCGAGACGACAGGCCTGTTGGGCTGGCTGGACCGGCGCTTTCCGGTGACCTCCACCTGGAAAGCCCATCTGTCCGAGTATTACGCACCCAAGAATTTCAACTTCTGGTATTTCTTTGGCTCGCTGGCGCTTCTGGTGCTGGTGCTGCAGATCGTGACCGGCATCTTCCTGGTCATGCACTACAAGCCGGACGCCGAGCGCGCGTTCCAGTCCGTCGAATACATCATGCGCGAGGTCCCGTGGGGCTGGCTGGTGCGCTACATGCACTCGACCGGCGCCTCGATGTTCTTCGTCGTGGTTTACCTGCACATGCTGCGCGGCCTGCTCTACGGTTCGTACCGCAAGCCCCGCGAACTGGTGTGGATCTTCGGCGTCGCGATCTTCCTCTGTCTGATGGCCGAAGCGTTCTTCGGCTACCTGCTGCCCTGGGGCCAGATGTCGTACTGGGGCGCCCAGGTGATCGTGAACCTGTTCGCGGCCATCCCGTTCATCGGCCCTGAACTGTCCATCTGGATCCGCGGCGACTACGTCGTGTCCGACGCCACGCTGAACCGCTTCTTCGCCTTCCACGTCATCGCCATTCCGCTGGTGCTGATCGGCCTGGTTGCCGCGCACCTGGTGGCGCTGCACGAAGTCGGCTCCAACAACCCGGACGGCGTCGAGATCAAGCAGGGCCCGAAGGACAAGTACGGTCGCCCGAAAGACGGCATCCCGTTCCATCCGTTCTACTCGGTGCATGACCTGGTGGGCGTGGCGGGCTTCCTGCTGGTGTTCGCGGCCATCGTGTTCTTCGCGCCGGAAATGGGCGGGTACTTCCTCGAGTTCAACAACTTCATTCCCGCTGACTCGCTGAAGACGCCTCCGCACATTGCGCCGGTCTGGTACTTCACGCCGTTCTACTCGATGCTCCGTGCCACCACCGATGAATTCACGTGGGTGCTGGCGGGCGCGTCGGTGCTGGGCGCCATCGTGCTGTTTGCCAAGAGCAACCTGAAGGGCTTCATGCGCATCGCCGTCCCCGGCATCCTGATCGTCGTCGCCGTGCTGCTGCGCGTCATCGACGCCAAGTTCTGGGGTGTGGTGGCCATGGGCGGCACGGTCGTCATCCTGTTCTTCCTGCCCTGGCTGGATCATTCGCCGGTCAAGTCCATCCGCTACCGCCCCACCTGGCACAAGTGGATCTACGGCATCTTCATGGTCAACTTCCTGGTGCTTGGCTATATCGGTACGCAGCCGCCCAGTCCGCCGTTGAACCTGACGTCGCAGATCGGCACGCTGCTGTACCTGGCCTTCTTCTTCCTGATGCCGGTATGGAGCCGCCTGGGCACCTTCAAGCAAGTGCCCGACCGCGTCACGTTCCACGCCCATTGAGCCAACGAGAATAACGGACTAACCATGATCAAGAAGCTGATTGGTGCCGTGGCCTTGATGCTCACGTGTACCGCTACCTTTGCCGCCGGAGGCGGCTATCCGCTGGATAAGGCGCCTTACCGCGTCAACGACATGGCGTCGCTACAAAACGGCGCCAAGCTGTTCGTCAATTACTGCCTGAACTGTCATAGCGCATCCTCGATGCGCTACAACAAGCTCCGGGACATCGGGCTGACCGACGAACAGATCAAGACCAGCCTGCTGTTCACCGGCGAAAAGATTGGCGACATGATGCACGTCGCCATGACGCCGAAGGACGCCAAGGCCTGGTTTGGCACGACGCCCCCGGACTTGTCCGTGATCGCCCGCGCCAAATCCGTGAACGCCGGGCCCTCGGGATCCGACTATCTGTACACCTACCTGCGCACCTTCTACCGCGACACGTCGCGCGCCACGGGCTGGAACAACCTGGTCTTCCCGTCGGTCGGCATGCCGCATGCCCTCTGGCAGGAACAGGGTCCGCGCGAGCTGACCACGGTCGCTGTCCACGAGGTCGAAGGCAAGGACGGCGCCCCCAAATCCTGGGAACGCGTCACAACGGTGTACGATGCACAGGGTTTTGCCACGGTGAAGGCCGAGCCGTTAGCCAATCACCATGGCCATGCCACCTTCGATGCCAAATTCAAGGCCGCCAACCCGGCCCAAACCGCAACATACGACAACGACGTCGCTGATCTGACCGCATTCATGTCCTGGATGGCCGAGCCCGTCCAGACACTGCGTGTCCGCATCGGCGTCGGCGTCATGTTGTTCCTGCTCCTGTTCTTCTTTGTTACGTGGCGCCTGAATGCCTCGTACTGGAAACACGTGCGCTAACCGTAACGCCCCGCCAGGTTCCCCAGCCACCCCGTCTATCGGGGACGGAAGAGGCGGATAGGGCCGTACGCCTATCCTGCCTGGCAATTGGGGCCAGCGCCTGCTAGATTTAGGCGCTGGCCTTTCGTTTTTCAATAAAGGACTTACCGCCATGATGGTGCTCTATTCCGGAACCACGTGTCCGTTTTCGCAACGCTGCCGCTTCGTGTTGTTCGAAAAGGGTATGGATTTCGAGATCCGCGACATCGACCTGTACAACAAGCCCGAAGACATCTCGGTGATGAACCCGTACGGTCAAGTGCCCATTCTGGTCGAACGCGACCTGGTTCTGTACGAGTCGAACATCATCAACGAGTACATCGACGAGCGCTTCCCGCACCCGCAGCTCATGCCCGCCGACCCGGTCATGCGCGCCCGCACGCGTCTGTTCCTCTACAACTTCGAGAAGGAACTCTTCGTTCACGTCTCGACGCTGGAAGACCGCAGCGCCAAGCCCGACGAAAAGAAGCTCGCCAACGCTCGCCAGAACATCCGCGATCGCCTGGCCCAGCTGGCCCCGATGCTGCTCAAGAACAAGTACATGCTGGGCGAGGAATTCTCCATGCTCGACGTGGCCGTGGCACCGCTGCTCTGGCGCCTGGACCACTACGGCATCGAACTGCCCAAGAATGCGGCTCCGCTGCAAAAGTACGCCGAACGCATCTTCTCGCGCCCGGCCTACATCGAAGCGCTGACGCCTTCGGAAAAAGTGATGCGTCGCTAAGGCTGGTTGTGTAATGGGTGAAACTTCGACCAAACCGTATCTGATCCGCGCACTGCACGAATGGTGCACTGATAACGGCTATACGCCGTACATCACCGTGCAGGTCGACGAGCACACCATGGTGCCCGTCGCCCACGTGCGCGACGGCCAGATCACGCTGAACGTAGGCACGCTGGCCACCAACCGTCTGGTGCTGGGCAACGAATTCATTGAATTCCAGGCCCGCTTCAGCGGCGTGACCGAAAACGTCTACGTTCCCGTGGGCGCCGTCAGCGCCATCTATGCGCGCGAAACCGGCGCCGGCATGGGCTTCGAGGTCCAGCCCTACGAGCCGCCCGAAGCCGGCGCCCAGGGCGCCTCGCCGGCCCCTGCCGCCCCGGAAGGCTCTGACGCCAATCCAGCCCCTGGCGACGACGACGGCGACGACGACGAACCCAAGCGCCCGCGCCTGACCATCGTCAAATAACGCCCCCACGAGAGGGGCTGCATTTTTTTCATTACAATGCAGTCCCTGCGCGTGCCCCGGCACGCATCGCCGGTGTAGCTCAGTTGGTAGAGCAGCTCACTTGTAATGAGAAGGTCGAGGGTTCGATTCCTTTCACCGGCACCAGAGAAATACCCCAGCAAAAAGGCCGATTCCTTGTGGATCGGCTTTTTTTTTGCAGTGGGGCAGCCGCCCCATTGGCCGGCGTCCCGCCTTCGATGCGCTTTCCAAATTCTTCTGATTGTCCGCCGTTCGACGCAGTGTTGTTCTAAGCGCTCTGCGAATCCCGAAGGATTAATCATGAATGGCCGCCCGATTGTTCGTGTAGGCGACAAGACCACGCATGGAGGGACGGTGACGGAGGGGTTCTCCTCCTACGACGTTCTTGGCCGTGCCGCTTCGGGAATGGGGCACATGGTGACTTGCCCTCGCTGCGAGGGCGTTTTTCCCATCGCCGAAGGTGTCGCCACTTTCGCTATCGACGATAGCTTTGTTGCAGTCGACGGCATGAAAACGTCCTGCGGCGCTTCGCTGATCGCGAGTCAAACTTTTGCGGTTGTAGACGTCGGTCTGGGGAGCATCGTCAAGGCCTCAAACAATGGCGGCGCATCTGAGAAAAGATTCCTGACACAGCAGATCTCGCCGAGCGAGCAGGGCTTCTCGAACACTCGCCAGGCCGACTGCAATCACCCCGATACGGCAATACCGCTGGCCGAATACATCGTCCGTGAGATGAAGACCAATCCGTTCTCCGTTCGCGGCAGGCATATACATGAAGCCAATCACTACGACGCAAAAACGTACTTGAAGGACTGGGAGAGCGCTCCCTGGTATACGAAGCTGTCAGGACGGAAAACCTACCTGGAGAAAATGACGGAAGCGAAGCTATGGGCGTACACGTCATTCGCTGAAATCATCGGTCCGAATCGCCCCTGGGATCACAAGCCTGCCTTGCAACGCATGCTGGGTTCAAGCCTGAACGAGGGCTGGCAGAAGTATGGCGACTTCGACTACTACTATGACATCTGGTCAAACATCCATTATGGATACGTTGGCGTCGCGCTCGGCTTTGGTACCGCCGAGCTCATCAATTCGGCAGGCATGGCACAGGCACTGTTGGATGCCTACACTGCCGTGCTGAAGAAGCGATGGCCGACCATGCAGCACCATCCCGAAAACGGTGCCTGGCCCGCCAGTGCTGACGATGTGCCAGACCATATTTCCATCACGCTGGGCTGCAATCTTTATCGCCAGGCCAAACCCCGCGAACTGACGACTTCGACTCTCCTGCAAGCAGTTGAAGCCGTACCGTTACCTTGGGGGAATGCTCGGCACCAAGCCAAAGCTAACCACAAATGCGGGCGCAAGAGGAAATAATGGGCTGCGTGTTGAAATTCTTCGGCATCATCGTTGCGTTGCTAGCTGCGCTTTGGTGTTCCATAGCCTTATGGGGCACGTTCTCGCCCATTGTGCTCTTGCATTATTCCGAGCGCGCGACGGATAAAATTGGCGTCTTCTTTAACGACAACCACAACACCGCGAAATTCGGGATGAGCCCGGGCGAGACGTCCGCTCACTACACGGCAATGTTTCCGGAGCCCGACATGTGGCTACTCCTGACATTTCCCAGTGAAAGCACAGATTCGCTGGAAATCACCAAGCCATTCCGACGAATCGACGTTTGTATCGGACCTGGCGCAAAGATTGAGCGAACGGTGACACGCCACGGGTTTTTTGATCGTTTTACCGAACCGAGCCCACCCTGTGAGCCGGCGTCCAAGCGCTGAGTCGCCTGGGGCACGCGCATCCGCCCCCACCCGCATCACCCCAGCGCCGGCAACATATCAAACAGCAGCACCATCACCAACCCCACCACCGACACGATCGACTGCACGACGGAAATCGTCTTCGTGGCTTCGCCCATGGTCATGCCGAACGATTCCTTCACCATCCAGAATCCGGCGTGATTCGCGTAGTTGAAGAACAGCGAACCGCAGCCGATGGACAGGGCTAGCAGCGGCAAATTCAGGGTGGGGTCCGCGCCAGCCAGTGGCGCCAGCAAACCCGCGGCGCCGACGATGCCGACCGTGGCCGAGCCGGTGGAGACCGATAGCAGCATGGCGATCAGCCAGCCCAGGATCAGCGGCGGGAAAGCGAACTGGTGGGTCAAGTGGACGATGGCGTCGCCGACCTTGGCGTTCGTCAGGACCTGCTGGAAGGCGCCGCCGCCGGCGATGATGAGCATGATGCCTGCGATGGGCTTCAAGCTCTGGCCCAGCGCGCCACGCAGCTTTTCCGCGTCGCCGCCGCGCAGGAAGACCAGCGTCACGGCCGCAAACAGCACGCCCAGCAGCATCGCGACGACGGGATTGCCTAGGAACGCGGCAACGTGCGTCACGCTCGAGTCCTTGGGCAGCAGCATTTCGGCCACGGCGTGAACCAGCATCAGCAGGGCGGGCAGCAGCGCTGCCAGTACACCCAGTCCGACGCTAGGCGCGTTATTGCCGCCAGGGCTGTCGGTAGACGCCGTGAACTGCTCGAGCAGGGCCTCGTCCGGCCGCGTCGTCATGCGCGGGGCGATGAACGCGCCATAGAGCGGCCCGCCGAAGATCATGGCCGGCAGCGCCGCGATGAAGCCGTAGATCATCGTGGGGCCCACCGTGGTCTTGAGCGTGGCGATGGCGGTCAGCGGGCCGGGATGCGGGGGCACCATGCCGTGCATGGCTGCCAGCGCGGAAATCACCGGCACGCCCACGTAGACATAGGCCGAGCCCTTGAAGCGCGCCTGGCTTTCCAGCTTGCGCGCCACGCTGAAGATCAGCGGCAGCATCACCACCAGGCCCACTTCGAAGAACATGGGGATGCCGATGACGAACGCCACCAGCGTCATCGCCCACGGAATCAGGCGGGGAGAGGTGTGGCGCAGGATGGCGTTGGCCAGGCGTTCGGTGGTGCCCGAATCCGCGAGGATCTTGCCCAGCATGGCGCCCAGCGCGATCACCACGCCCACGGCGCCCAGCGTCTTGCCGGCGCCATCGGTCAGGCTCTTGACGATGGCGCCCGGGGCCATGCCCGTCGCGAAGCCGACGCCGATGGATACGATCAGGAGCGCCAGCAGCGGGTGCATGCGCAGACGCGAGACGATCAGCGCGACCAGGACCAGAACGCTCACCAGGGCGGTGAGCAGCAATTGAATGTCGAACGAAGACATGACGTGAACCCAGAAAAGACGAGAGAGGTTGCGAGCCTTCCTTCTTCTGGCGGCCATGATACGGGATCGGGATGACGGCAAGCTTGAAAAACAGGGCCGGCCTCACTGGCCAAAACCGCAATTTTCCGCCTCGCTTTGCATTCTTCCGATTTTTTGTGCATAATTCGCCCCCTCTACCTGTTCCCCGATAGCTCAGTCGGTAGAGCGACGGACTGTTAATCCGCAGGTCGCTGGTTCGAGCCCAGCTCGGGGAGCCAAGAATTTGCAGTACCGCAGTACCCTTAAAAAAGCCCGCAACGTGTTTGCGGGCTTTTTGCATTGGCGCGCCAAGCTGCCGTCCAGGCCCGGGTTGTCGACGCCCAGGTTGCCAAGCCGTGCGCATCGCGTAGCATGGCCCGGGTCCGCACCTTCCCGCCCTGCACACCGATGCGTTCATCGCGATCCCTGCCGCCCCTGGTTTCCCTGCGCGCCTTCGAAGCGGCGGCGCGGCGGCTGAGCTTTTCGCAAGCCGCGGAAGATCTGTTTGTCACGCAAAGCGCCATCAGCCATCACATCCAGCGCCTGGAAAAAGAACTGGGCGTCGCGCTCTTCGAACGGCGCACGCGCGCCGTGGCGCTGACCGAAGCGGGTCAAAACTATTTCCGCAGCGTGCATGCGGCGTTTGAACTGCTGCGCCAAGGCACCGACGCATTGCGCGGGCCCGAGCCGGCGCGCTACACCCTGCGGATCGGATTGCTGGCGTCGTTCGCCACCCGCTGGCTGGCGACGCGCCTGCCCGCCTTTGCGGCCGCGCATCCTCACATCGATCTGCAACTGCAACCCGACATCGCGCTGGCCGATGTGGCGGGCGGAGAGGTCGACGCCGCGATCCGTTATGGCCGTGGCGGCTGGCCCGGCGTGCGCAGCACGTTGCTGATGACCGAACGCCTGTCTGTCGTATGCGCGCCCGCGCTGGTCGCGGGCAGGAAGCGGCCGAAGACGCCCGCCGATCTGCTGCGTCATCCGCTGCTGGTCTCTCACGCGCGGCATCAGTTCGAATGGGACGCGTGGGCACACGAGTTTGGTTTCGATCTGGGCGCGGCCCGCACGGTGCGTCTGCACGACTACAACATCGTCGTCGAAGCCGCGCTGGCCGGACAGGGCTTGGCGATGGGCCGCGAGCGGCTGATCTCTTCGCACCTGGCCAGCGGCGCGCTGGTGCAAGCCCTGCCGGGCGCGGTACTGCAAGACCCGCGCATCGGCTGGTGGTTCGTCACGCCGCGCGGGCCGCTGAGCGCGCCGGTTCAGGCGCTGCACGACTGGCTGGCGCACACACATTAGTTTTACTCATACCTACTTCGCAAGAATTGATTGGTCAGGCCACGCCGCGGCCGATAGCATCGGGGAAGCGTCAAGACGCGCTTTCCCTTTTTTCATAGGTGATTCGATATGACCCGCAGCATTTCCGCCCGCGTTGCCGAGCTTGGCCTGACCCTGGATCCCGCCTCCGCCCCGGCCGCGAACTATGTGCCGGTTGTCCAGGAGGGCAACCTGCTCTACATCTCGGGCCAGATCTCCCGCAAGGATGGCAAGGCCGCGTATCTGGGCCAATTGGGCCACCAGGTGTCCGACGCCGACGGCGTTCAGGCTGCGCGCGCCAGCGCCCTGGGCATCCTGGCGCAGATCGCTGCCGCCACGGGCGACCGTCTGGACCGCGTGGCACGTGTCGTGAAGCTGGGCGTGTTCGTCGCCAGCGCCCCGGACTTCAATCGCCAAAGCGTCATCGCCAACGGCGCGTCGGACCTGATGGTCGACGTCTTCGGCGACGCCGGACGCCATGCGCGCAGCGCCGTCGGCGTGGCCGCCCTGCCGCAGGGCGTGTCCGTGGAAGTCGAGGCCATCATCGCGCTGACCCCGGCCTGATACGCCCCACCCGACAGGAACCGCCATGACCGCCCCCCTGACCCCGAGCGCCATCCAGGCGCTTCGCGCCCACGCGCCCGGCACGCAAAGCTCGGTGCATTTCAATCACGCCGGCGCATCCTTGCCGTCCACGGCCTCGATCCAGGCCATTCACGCGCATCTGAAGCGTGAAGCGGCGCAGGGTCCGATGGAAGCGGGCGTGGCAGCGCGCGACCTGACCGAAGCGGCCCGCACGCTGGCCGCACAGCTGTTGAACGCGCAGGTCGAGGAGATCGCGTTGACCGGCGGCAACTCGCCGGGCTGGGGCGCCGCCTTTGCGGCGCTGCCGGCCTGGCGGCCCGGCGACCGCATCCTGGTGGGCCGTCACGAATGGGGCGGCAACCTGGCGGCCATGCGGCTGATCGCGCAGCGCGCGGGCGCCACGCTGGAGACCATCCCCTCGGACGACAGCGGCTGCGTGGACCCGCAAGCGCTGGAAGCCATGCTGGACGACAGGGTGCGGCTCATTGCGCTGACGTGGCTGCCCGCCAACGGCGGCCTCATCAATCCTGCCGCCGCGATCGGATGCGTGGCGCGCAAGCACGATATTCCCTATTTCGTGGACGGCGCCCAGGCCGTGGGGCAGATTCCCATCGACGTGCGGCAAGTCGGTTGCGACGTGCTGAGCGGCGCGGGCCGCAAAGCCTTGCGCGGACCGCGCGGCACCGGGCTGCTGTACGTGCGGCGCGAATTCCTGGATCGGCTCACGCCTGCCTTCGTGGACACGCATTCCGCGCCGCTGGGCGTGGACGGGGAACCCGTGCTGCGCGCCGATGCCGCACGCCTGGAATCCGCCGAGAATTCATTGGCGCTTCGTTGCGGCCTGGCCAATGCCCTGCGCGAAGCGCTGGATCTGGGCCTGGACACGATCCGCGCCACCATCGATGCCACTGCGCAGACGCTGCGCGCCGAACTGGCGGCCATTCCCGGCGTGTCGATGTTGGACCAGGGGCGCGAGCAATCAGGGCTTGTCGCCTTCAACCTGGCCGGACATGACGCGGCCGATGTTCAGCGTGCGCTGGCTGCACAGGGCATCACCATCGGCAGCAACGGCGTGCCGTACACGCCGCTGGACATGCAGGCCCGTGGTCTGGACCGGATCGCCCGCGCGTCGGTGAGCTATCTGACGAGCGGCGACGAAATCGATCGCCTGCTGCAGGCCTTGCGCAAGCTGGCGGCCTAGCGCGGCAATGGACTCAGGCGCGGCCGGCCAGCGCCGCGCGCTTGGAAAACGGCGACCATTTCGTGAAGACGAGCAGGTTGCCCAGCATCACCAGCGCCAGGCCGGCGATGGCATAAGGTGTCCAGCGGTAGCCTTCGACCACCGTCGATATGCTTAGCGCCACGACCGGAAACAGCACCGTGCAATAGGCGGCCCGTGCGGGCCCCATGCGGCCGACCAGCGTCAGATACGCGGTAAAGCCCACCACGGAACCCACCACGGCCAGATACAGCAACGCGCCCACATAAGCCGGCGACGAATCGAAGCTGAACGGCACGCCCGCGGCCAGGCAGCCGGCCAGCAGGATGCCCGCCCCGTAAAGCATGCTGTAGGCGTTGCCGGTCAGCGGCCGGATGCCCGCGCGCTGCTGCAGGGACGACAGCATGTTGCCCGTGGAAAAGCACAGGGTGCCGAGCAGCGCAAAGCCCAGGCCCAGCAGCGTCTCGTGGCTGGCCTCTTGGCTGGCCAGTTCCGGCCAGAAAAGCAGCACCAGGCCGCAAAACCCCAGCGCGCCCGCCGCCATGATGCGCGGCGCGATGCGCGTGCCGAACCAGAGCCGCGCATTGAGCGCGTTCCACAGCGTGGCGGCCGAGAACACCACCGACACCAGGCCGCTGGGGATCCACTGCGTGGCCGAATAGAAGCACAGGAAGTTCAGGCAGAACAGGCACAGGCCCTGACCCACGCACAGCCAATGGCCCCGCCGGTCCAGCTTTTGCAGTTTGCGCAGGACAAGCAGCGCCACGAACAGCAGCAGGCCCGCCAGCGCGAAACGGTAGAAGATCGACACCGGGATGGCCACCACGCCAAGCTGCAGCTTGATGGCGATCCAGGTGGAGCCCCAGATCAGGACGGTGAGCAGATACAGGGAAAGATTCATGATGCGACGGGCGCGGCAGGCCACGCGAAGTGCTGATACGGACATCGGCGGCCATGTTTGATCGCCGGGCATCCAGTGTGCGCCCCGATGCCACGCCGCGATTGCCGGTTCTTGCGCTTTTGTCCGAATCGGGCGCGTCAAGCGCGGGTGGACGGGAGTAGCATTCATTACCATGGGCTCCCCCGCTACGGCTCCGGCCGATTTCTCTGTTTTCCGCACGCTGTCGCGCTCGACCGCGACGCTTGAACGCACCGCGTCGCTGGGCGAGGGCATGGCGATCTCGCAGTGGTCGCGCACCGCCCGCGAAACGCTGGGCTACGAAACGCCCGGCCATCACACGCTGTCGCTATATCTGCGGGGCGGAGACCGGTCGTTTCGCGTGGGCCAGGACTCGCTGCACGGCGGCGCGGGCAAATTCTGCGTGCTGCCCGCCGAGCACCATTCCCGCTGGAGCATGAACGACAACGTGCATTTCCTGCACCTGTACATCGCCCCGCAGCGGCTGGCCCGAGAAGCCGTCATGCGGCTGGACTGCGAACCGCGGACGCTGGAACTGCGCGACCGCACCTACATCCAGGACGACTCGCTGATCGACGTCTGCCGCCGACTCCTGGGCACGGACTGGAACCAGCCCGCCGACCGGCTGGCCGCCAGCAGCGCCGCCGAGACCGTGCTGCACCACCTGCTGACGCAGGGTGTCACGCGCAAGACCGCGCAACCGGTCCGCGGCGGCCTGGCGCCAGGCGTGCGCCGCCGCGTCATGGACTATGTGGACGCGCATCTGGCCGATGCCCTGACGCTGGACGAACTGGCTGGCGTCGCCGCGCTTTCCACGTATCACTTTGCCCGCATGTTCCATGCCTCGTTCGGCGAGCCGCCGCATGCCTGGGTGCGCGGCCGGCGCCTGGCCCGCGCGCGCAGCCTGCTGGCGGCCGGCAAAGGCGACCTGGCGGCCATTGCGCAAGCCAGCGGCTTTGGCAGCGCCAGCCACCTTGCCCGTGTCTTTCGCGATGCCATCGGCGTCACGCCGGGCCAGTATCGCAGCGCGCGCGCCAGCCACTGACCTGCCGATCCGGGATGCCGCCGGCCGCAACACGCGGTCTACAATGGCGCATCGCCCTAGCGGCTTCACTTGGCCTTTGCCGGCCTTCTCCCGCCTGCACCGACGCGATGCCGTCCCCGACCTCTCGCGATACTTCCCCCCTCATCGACAGCGCCGTTCAGCGCCCCTTGCGCGCGCACTGGCTGGCCGAGCTGATCCGATTGCGCGAAGCGCACTGGGGGCCGCTCGGGGACGCGCAGGCGGTGCGCCAGGTGCGCCAGCTCGATGCCGGCCTGCCGGCGCGCATCCTAGCCCGCGCCGCGCTGCTGGCGCACCGCGAAAACCTGATTCCCCTTGTCGATGGCTGGCGCCGCAGCGCAGTGGCCATGCTGGCCGTCCTGTTCGTCTTGGCCGTGCTCTCCGGCGCGGCCGCCGCCCTGGGCGCGCTGGGCGACGGCACGCGGGCCGTGAACGTGCTGTGGGCGATGGGCGCGCTTCTGGGGCTGCACGCGCTCACCTTTCTGCTGTGGCTGGCGAGCTTTCTGCTGCGGCCCGCCGCCGTCACCGGCCTGGGCCGCCTCTGGCTGTGGGCCACGCGCAAGCTCGCGCGCGGCCCCGATGGCGCGCTGGTGCCACAGGCCTTCCTGAACCTGCTGACGCGCGCGGGCGCGTTGCGCGGCCTGTTCGGCAGCATCAGCCATCTGTTGTGGCTGACGGCGCTATGCGCCGCGCTGGCGACGCTGCTGGTGGTGCTGTCCACCGCCAGCTACCGGTTCGTCTGGGCCACCACGCTGCTCGCGCCCGAGTCGTTCGTGTGGCTGACGCAAGCCATCGGCTGGCTGCCGGCGCATCTGGGCTTTCCGATGCCCGACGCCGCGACCATACGCGCCAGCGACGGCACGCAAGTCCTGCCGGCCAGCGCGCAGGCGCAGTGGTCGCTCTGGCTGATCGGCGTCCTCGTGGTCTACGGCATCGTGCCGCGCTTGATTGCCGGCGGGCTCTGCGTGGCGGCCACGCTGCGCGCTGTGCGCCGCGTGCGCATCGACCCCGCGCTGGCCGGTTTCTCCACGCTGCGCGACCGGCTTGAGCCGCCCGCGCTGTCCACCGGCATCGACCGGCCCGTCGATCCCCTGCACGAACCCCGCGTGCGGGCGCCGGCGCTGGACGGACTGGGCGGTCAACCGGTGCTGCTGGCGCTGGAACTGCCCGCGGACCTGCCGTGGCCGCCCGCGGACCTGCCGGACGGCATCCGCCAGGCGGGCAACCTGGACACGCGCGAGGAACGCAACCGCGTGCTGGACGCGCTGGCGCAATCGGCCGCCGCGCGCCTGTTGATCGCGTGCGATGCGCGCCAGACGCCGGATCGCGGCACGCTATCCCTGATCGCCGACCTGTCCGCGCACGCGGCGCAGACGCGGGTCTGGCTGATCCTGCCGCAAGCCGGCGCCCGCGTCCCCGCCGGGGCTGGCACCGAAACCCGCGCCGAGCTTTGGCGCGACCGTCTGCTGGCGCTGGGCCTGCCGGCCGACGCCATCCTGCTGGCGCCTGTTGCGCCGCTGACCTGGCTGGAGACCGGCCATGGCTGAACTGATCAAGATCGCGCTCGTTGGCCACACCAATACCGGCAAGACGTCGCTGCTGCGCACGCTGACACGCGACACCACCTTCGGCGAAGTGGCTGACCGGCCGGGCACCACGCGCCACGTCGAAGGCGCCCGCCTGCGCCTGGATGGCCGGCCCGTGCTGGAATGGTTCGACACGCCCGGCATGGAAGACAGCATCGCATTGCTGGAATACCTGGAACGGCTGGATCGCCCCGGCGAACGGCTCGACGGCCCCGCACGCATCCGCCGTTTCCTGGACACGCCCGAAGCGCACGGCCGCTTCGAACAAGAGGCGCGCGTGCTGACCAAGATGCTGGACTGCGACGCCGCGCTGTACGTGATCGACGCGCGCGATCCGGTGCTGGGCAAGCACCGCGACGAACTCGCCATCCTTGCTGCCTGCGGACGCCCGCTATTGCCGGTGCTGAACTTCGTCAATGCGCCGGCGCACCGCGCCGACGCGTGGCGCGACGCGATGGCGCGGCTGGGCCTGCACGCCGTGGTGGAATTCGACACGATCGCGCCGCCGCTCGATGGCGAGCAGCAGCTGTACGCCAAGCTTGGCGTGCTGCTGGACCGTCACGCCGGCGCCCTGGCCCGGCTGTCGGACAGCCTGGCCGCGCAGCGCCGCCAGCGTCACGCCGCGGCCTACGAGCTGGTCGCGGACCTGCTGATCGATGTGGCCGCGCTGCATGTATCCAGCGCCAGCGACGACGCGGCGCTTGCCGCCGCTTCAAGCCAGTTGCGCGACCAGGTGCGCCAGCGCGAACAGACCTGCGTCAACGCGCTGCTCGCGCTCTACAACTTTCGCGCCTCGGATTACGCCGACGACGCGTTGCCCTTGCAGGGCGAGCGTTGGGGCATGGATCTTTTTCATCCGCAGGCGCTCAAGGACATGGGCGTGCAGGTGGGCATGGGCGCCGCCGCGGGCGCCATGGCCGGCGCGGCCGTCGACCTCATGAGCGCGGGTCTCAGCCTGGGCACCGGCATGCTGATCGGCGCGGCGGCCGGCGGCCTGTGGCAGGGCGTCGAAAAGCTGGGCAAGCGCGTGGCGGGCAAGCTGCGCGGTTATCGCGAGATCAGTGTCGACGATGCCGTGCTGCGGCTGCTGGCACTGCGCCAACGGCAATTGATCGAAGCGCTGGAGCGCCGCGGCCACGCCGCGCGCGAACCGTTGCGCCTGGACCTTCCCGACGACGAGGCCTGGCGCAAGGGCCCTTTGCCGGACGCGCTGAAAGAAGCGCGCAGCCGGCCGGAATGGTCGGCCCTGGGTAAACACCATGAAGACAGCGACCGGCGCAAGCGCATGCTGCTCGAATTGGCGAAAACCCTAGCATCCGCGCCGCTCCCGGCCGATTGACCGGCGGCCCGCGCGCCTCGCAGCACGCACCATTCACGGCATCCGGCAAGCGCGTGATTACCCCAATCCAAACCAATTGACGCTTAAACGAATGCGTCGATAAGATTCGATCTGCATCGGCGCGGGTCCGTCCCCGTCATGCCAATCACAAGGGGTTGGGTCTATCGACTCCAGCAGCAACGCCATGCCCCGGATGCCCTTTGGGGCCGGGGCCCTGTCACTTCTGTCGCGCAATCCGCGCACCACACGGAGCATGAGGGCTATGCGTATTTTTCCCCACTTCAAGCAGGCGGCGCTTGCCGCTGCCGTGGCCGCCTCGCTGGCCTTCAGCGCCGGCGCGGCCGCCAAAACGCTGCACTGGTCGTATCAAGGCGATGCCACGTCGATGGACCCCATGGCCCTGAACGAAACCTTCACGCTGGGGTTCCAGGGCAACATCTATGAAACGCTGGCGGGCTACGACGGCAACCTGAAGCTCACGCCGCTGCTCGCCGAGAGCTGGGAAAATCCCGAGCCCACCAAGTGGGTCTTCAAGCTGCGCAAGGGCGTCAAGTTCCATGACGGCTCGCCCTTCACCGCCGACGACGTGATCTTCTCGTGGAAGCGCAGCCTGACGCCGGGCTCGGACATGAAGGGCTATGGCGCCAAGGCCAGCGACATCAAGAAGGTGGACGACTACACCATCGAAGTCACCACGCCCACGCCCAATCCCATCTTGCCGCGCGAATGGGTGTTCTTGTACATCATGAGCAAGAACTGGGCGGAAAAGAACAAGACCACCGAAGCCACCAACGTCAAGGGCGACAACCAGGGCAACTACGCCAACCTGCACGCCAACGGCACCGGCCCCTTCATGCTGACCGAACGCCAGCCCGACGTGAAGACGGTGCTCAAGCGCTACGACGGCTACTGGAACAAGGACATCAAGACCAACATCGACGAGGTCGTCTTCCAGCCGATCACGCAGGAAGCCACGCGTGTGGCCGCGTTGATCTCGGGCGAGATGGACGTCGTGCAGCCGGTTCCCGTGCAGGACTGGAAGCGCCTGGAAGACGCCAAGGGCGTCAAGCCGCTGACGGCGCCCGAAGCCCGCGCCATCTTCATCGGCATGGACCAGGACCGCGACGAGCTGCTGTTCTCCGACGTAAAGGGCAAGAACCCGTTCAAGGACGCGCGTGTGCGCGAGGCCGTCGTGCTGGCCGTGGACACCAAGGCCATCAACGAGAAGATCATGCGCAACGCGGCCAAGCCGCTGGGCACCCTGATCGCCACGTCCATCAACGGCTACGACGAATCGTTCGGCGCGCCGTACAAGCCCGATCCCGAGCGCGCCAAGAAGCTGCTTGCCGAAGCCGGCTATCCCAAGGGCTTCACCGTGACGATGGACTGCCCGAACGACCGCTACGTCAACGACGAGAAGGTCTGCCAGGCCGTGGCCGGCATGCTGGCGCGCGTGGGCATCAAGATCAACCTGCTGGCGCAGACCAAGTCCAAGTACTTCGGCAAGATCCTGCTGCAGGCTGGCAACCAGACCAGCATGTACATGCTGGGCTGGACGCCCAGCTCCACCGATGCGCACAACACGCTCCTGAACCTGACCTCGTGCCGCGACGCCAAGACGGCCGCGGGCCAGTTCAACCTGGGCGGCTACTGCAACAAGAAGGTCGATGAGCTGACCAACAAGATCGGCGTCGAAACCGATCAGGCCAAGCGCAACGCGATGATCAAGGAAGCCTTTGGCATCGTGCGCAGCGACTTCGGCTACCTGCCGCTGCACCAGCAGCCCATGTCGTGGGGCGTGAAGGAAAACGTCACCGTCATCCAGCGCGCCGACGACGTGCTCGACCTGCGCAACGTCGTGCTGCCGTAAACGCCGCGTGATGCAACCCCGGGCGGCGCGCGCCGCCCGGACGCGCCCGGCCCAGCCCCCACTCCCGCCTCGCGCGCGGAACGCGGCCCGGCGCCGTCCGAACCAAAGGGCTTTCAGACATGCTTTCCTTTATTGCGCAGCGGCTGGTGCAGTCGGTGCTCGTGATGTTGACGGTGGCGCTGATTGCGTTCTCCATGTTCCGCTACGTGGGCGACCCGGTCGCCAGCATGGTCGGCCAGGACACCACGCCCGAACAACGCGCGCAGCTGCGCGAACAGCTCGGCCTGGACGATCCGTTCATCGTGCAGTACGCCCACTTCGTCGCCAACGCGGTGCAGGGCGATTTCGGCATGTCGTACCGGCACCGCCGCCCGGTCAGCGAGCTGCTTGAAGAGCGCATGCCGGCCACGCTGGAACTGTCGTTCGTGTCCGCCGTCATGGCGCTGGCGCTGGGCATTCCGATGGGCATCTACACCGCGCTCAAGCGGCACGGCGTGCTGTCCAAGGCATTCATGGCGATTTCGCTGGCCGGCATTTCGCTGCCCACCTTTCTTATCGGCATCCTGCTCATCCTGTTCTTCGGCGTGCAGCTGAGATGGCTGCCCAGCTTCGGGCGCGGCGACGTCGTCAGCCTGGGATGGTGGACCACGGGCTTTCTGACCAAGTCCGGATGGCTCGCGCTCATCATGCCCGCCATCACGCTGGCGCTTTTTCAGATGACCCTCATCATGCGCCTGGTGCGCGCCGAGATGCTGGAAGTGCTGCGCGCCGATTTCATCAAGTTCGCGCGGGCGCGCGGACTGCCGGAACGGCTGATCAATTTCCGCCACGCGCTCAAGAACACGATGGTGCCCGTCATCACCATCACCGGGCTTCAGCTCGGCTCCATCATTGCGTTCGCCATCATCACCGAGACGGTGTTCCAGTGGCCCGGCATGGGGCTGTTGTTCATCCAGGCCATCAGCATGGTGGACATCCCCGTCATGGCCGCGTATCTGGTGCTGATCGCCTTCATGTTCGTGGTCATCAACCTGGTCGTCGACCTGCTTTACTTCGCCGTGGACCCGCGTCTGCGCGTGCAGAGCAAATAAATAGCGGTAAAAAAGGAAATCGCATGATTGCTCGCATCGCCCCTTTCTTCACGCGCGCCGCCGACAGCGACCTGTGGCATAGCTTCAAGCGTTCGCCCGGCGCCATCGTCGCCGCGATCGTCACGCTGGTCATCGTGCTGGGCGCGTTGTTCGCGCCGGTCGTGGCGCCGCACAACCCCTTCGATCTCGCGTCGCTCAGCATCATGGACGCCAACACGCCGCCGGCCTGGGAAGAGGGCGGCAGCCCCGACTTCCTGTTGGGCACGGACGATCAGGGCCGCGACATCCTGTCGGCCGTGATGTATGGCTCGCGCGTGTCGCTGCTGGTCGGCTTTGCCTCGGTGCTGTTCTCGATGGTGCTGGGCGTGACCCTCGGCCTCATCAGCGGCTACGCTGGCGGACGCGTGGACAGCTTCATCATGCGCATCGCCGACGTGCAGCTTTCGTTCCCGGCCATTCTGGTGGCGCTGCTGATCGACGGCGTGGCGCGCGGACTGCTGCCGCGCGACATGCACGACCAGCTGGCGCTGTATGTGCTGATCTTCGCCATCGGCATTTCCGGCTGGGTGCAGTACGCGCGCACGGTGCGCGGCTCCACGCTCGTCGAGCGCAACAAGGAATACGTGCAGGCGGCCAAGCTGATCGGCATCGGCCCCATCACCATCCTGCGCCGCCACATCCTGCCCAACGTCATGGGGCCGGTGCTGGTCATTGCCACCATCCACCTGGCGGTGGCCATCATCACCGAGGCCACGCTGTCGTTCCTGGGCGTGGGCGTGCCGCCCACCGCGCCGTCGCTCGGCACGCTGATCCGCATCGGCAACAGCTATCTTTTCTCGGGCATGTGGTGGATCTCCATCTTCCCCGGCATCGCGCTGGTGGCGCTGGTGCTGTCAGTCAACCTGCTGGGCGACTGGCTGCGCGACGCGCTCAACCCCAAGCTGCGCTGAGGACGTCATGGCCCTTCTGAACATCGAAGACATCCGCATCGAATTCCCCAGCCGCCGCGGCACGCTGGTGGCGGTGGACGGCGTATCGCTCGCGCTTGAGAAAGGCGAGATCCTGGGCGTGGTCGGTGAATCCGGCGCGGGCAAGTCTACGATCGGCAACGCCGTCATCGGCCTGCTCGAAGCGCCCGGCCGCCTGGCGGGCGGCGCGGTGCTGCTGAACGGCGAACGCATCGATACGCTCACGCCCGCGCAGAAGCGCAAGGTTCGAGGGCGGCGCATCGGCATGATCTTCCAGGATCCGCTGACTTCGCTCGACCCCTTGCAGACCGTCGAAAGCCAGCTGGTGGAAACCATGCTGGTGCATCTGGACCTGACGCACGACGCGGCAAAAAAACGCGCCGTGCAGCTTCTTGCGCAGGTCGGCATCGACCAGCCTGAGCTGCGCGTGCAGCAGTATCCCCATCAGTTCTCGGGCGGCATGCGCCAACGCGTGGTGATCGCGCTGGCGTTGTGCTGCGAACCCGAAGTCATCATTGCCGACGAGCCTACCACCGCGCTGGACGTATCCATCCAGGCGCAGATCCTGGATCTGCTCAGAAAGCTGTGCCGCGAAGAACAGGTTGGGATGATCATCATCACGCACGACATGGGCGTGATCGCCGACGTGACCGACCGCGTGGCCGTGCTGTATCACGGCAAGCTGGTCGAGCAAGGCCCCACGGCCAAGATCCTGGGCGACCCCGATCATCCCTACACCCGCAGCCTCATCTCGGCCGTGCCGCGTCCGGACATCAAGCTCCGGCGCTTTCCGCTGGTGACCTACATCGAGGACGTGAAGACGCCCGCGCAACCGCTGGACCTGGCCACGCACTGGCTGGGCCAGCGCCGCGACTTCGGCAAGCGCACGGAAGGCCCGCTGGTCCAGGCGCGCGACCTGTCGATGCGGTTCGTGCTCAAGAGCGCCTTCTTCAAGCGCAACCAACGCACGCTGGACGCGGTCAAACGCGTGAACCTGTCCATCGGCGAAGGCGAGGTCTTCGGCCTGGTCGGCGAATCGGGCTCCGGCAAATCGACGGTGGCGCGGTTGATCTCGGGGCTTTACACGCCCAGCGAAGGTTCGGTCACGTTTGGCGGCACCGATCTCACGGCGCTCAAGGGCGAGAAGGAACTGAACCCGTTCCGGCGGCAGATCCAGATGATCTTCCAGGATCCGTTCTCGTCGCTGAACCCGCGCATGCGCGTGCTGGACATCGTGGCCGAGCCGATCCGCTTTCACAAGCTGGCCGCCAGCGAAGCCGAAACGCGCCGCATCGTGGCCGACCTGCTGGACGTGGTGGGGTTGGGCAGCCGCGCCGCCGAACGCTTTCCGCACGAGTTCTCGGGCGGGCAACGCCAGCGCATCTGCATCGCGCGCGCGCTGGCCACGCGGCCGCGCTTTTTGATCTGCGATGAACCCACCTCGGCGCTGGACGTGTCCATCCAGGCGCAGATCCTGAACCTGCTCAAGGACCTGCAGGAAGAGCTGGGGCTGACCATGCTGTTCATCAGCCACGACCTGCCGGTGATCCGTCAGATGTGCGACCGCGTCGGCGTGATGCGCCACGGCGAACTGCTGGAAGTGGCCGACACCGAATCCCTGTTCGAACATCCGCAGCATCCCTATAGCCAACATCTGCTCGGCCTGATGCCCCGCCTGCAGTCCATGTCCCGCGAGGGGCTGGACGTGGTGAGCTGACACCGCGCGCCCCCGGAGCCCACTGACATGACCGCGACACGGCAGACCCTCTTCATCGGCGGCAAGGTATTCGACGGAGAAGGGCAGACGCTGCCCGGACACGGTGTGCTGGTCGAAGGCGCGCGCGTGGCCCGCGTGGCGCCGGCTGCGGAATTCTCAGGCTACGCAGGCGCCCGCGTGGACACCACCGGCATGACGCTCATGCCCAGCCTGGCCGATTGCCATGTGCATCTGGTCTACACGGGCGGCGCCGACCCCAACGCCCAATTGAGCAAGCAGGGCCCCGCGCAGATCACGCTGACCGCGCTGGAGAACGCGCAGGCCAGCCTGCGCGGCGGCGTCACGGCGCTACGCGACTGCGGCGGCAAGGATTATCTGGAATTCGGCGTGCGCGACGCCATTGCGCGTGGCGTGTTCCCCGGTCCCACCATCAAGGCCTCGGGCCGCATCATCTGCATGACGGGCGGCCACGGCAACCGCATCGGCCGCGTGGCCGACGGCTGCGAGGAAGTCGTCAAGGCGGTGCGCGAACAGGTCCACGCGGGCTGCGACCTCGTGAAGATCATGGCCACGGGCGGCGTCATGACGCCGGGCGTCAGCCCCATGGACGCGCACTACAGCTTCGACGAGATGAAAGCGGGCGTGCACGAGGCCAAGCGCTTTCGCAAAAGCACCGCCAGTCACGCGCAGGGCACGCAGGGCATCCTGAATGCGGTGCGCGCGGGCATCGATTCGATCGAGCACGGCATCTTCATGGACGACGACTGCCTGCGCGAGATGCTGGAAGCCGAGACCTACCTGGTGCCGACCATCGCCGCCGTGCGCAACATCATCGCCAATGCCGACAACGGCATTCCCGCCTACGCGGTGGAAAAGGCCCGCGCGGTGGAACAGCGGCATCGCGAGTCGTTCCAGATGTACTACAAGGCGGGCGGACGCATCGCGCTGGGCACCGACGCGGGCACGCCGTTCAACCTGCACGGCGAGAACGCGATGGAGTTGGCGTACATGGTGGAGTTTGGCATGACGCCGGTGGACGCGTTGATCGCCGGCACGTCACGCGGCCATGACCTGATGGGCATGACCGATCACGGCGTGATTGCTGAGGGCAAGGTGGCCGACCTGCTGCTGGTGCAGGGCGACCCCGCCGAAGACATCATGAAGGCCGCCGACAAGCGCTTTCACGTGGCCGTGCTGCGCAACGGCGAACTTGCGGCGGGAGCCTTGCCGTTCTGAACCTCAAGGCGCCGGTGCGGCGCCCTGCGAGTTGCGCATGAACATCTGGCCCAGGAACATTTCGATGGGTATGCGCTTTCCTTTGATGTCGACTTGACCATCGCGGTAGTCCGCCTCGAACTGGATCACGCCGTCCTCGATACGGGCCCAGGATGTTGCCGCGACCAGGCCGCGCACGCCTGCGGCTTCCCGCTCGGCCGCCGACCGGGCCGCCTCACGCGTCGCGCCCTTCAATTCCGCCCGCGCCGCAATCAGATCGGCCATGTTTTCCGGCGACAGCTTCAGCCGCACGCTCACGTTGCGCACGACTTCCTTGATGATGGCGATAGGGTCGCGCTTCCAGAACGACGGCGCGTCCAGGCCGATATCCAGGCTGAGCGTCGACGTGCCACGCGCCGTGTCGACCTGCAGCGTCGACAGCGTGAAGCTGGGGCGGGCCAGAAGAAACTTCAACATATGAGAAGCGGCAAGCATTCCGTCGCCCGAAAGCGGATCGGCCTTTTTCGCTTGCAACGGCGCGCTTGCGGTGGCGTCCTGAAACGCCTTGAGCGACGCAACATCCAAGTCCTTGCCGCTCGCCGCCATCTGCAGCTTGGCCACATGCAGGTGGCGCACGCTGATGCTGCCGACATCGAGCGTCATCTTGCCGGTCATGCGCTCGGGGGTTCCGTCCGAACCCAGCGTCAGCGCAATGTCCTTCAGGCCCAGTGGCAGCTTGTCCAGATCGGAAGCCCATTGCTTTACCGTCAGCGTCGTGGTGCTTGCGGTGGACTCGGGTGCGCCCGTCAGTTCATGCGATAACGCCAGATCATTGAGGGTCAGCGAGTAAGGGTTGCCCTTGATCACTTCGGTCAGCGAGGCCTTGCCGATGGCCAATGACACCGCGTCGCGCGTGCCGTCACCGGCATGTTCGACCTGCGCCTGCAAACCCGAGAAGTCGAACGTGATCGGAGCGTTGGCATACTTGACGGGCGCCAGCGCCAGATCGCCGGAAAAGTCGCGGTCATACGCGACTAGAAAGTTCGCCGTCACCGGCGCCGATCCGCCTGCGGCCGCGAACCAGGCGGCCGCATCGGGCGTCTCCGTCATGTGCAGCCGCCCCGCCGCCATCACGGGCGCGACGTCGCCTGACGCAAGCCGAGAGGCGGGAAACGGTCCGTGTTCAATGTTGCTGGTGAACGCAAACGCCTTCTCGGCGGGTTTGCTGCCAGACTGCACGGTGACCTTGGCACCGAACCGCGCTTCGGAAGAAAACACGCCACGTTCGAACGACAGCAGTTCCAGCGTCACGGGCACGCCCACCTTCGCACCCAGGCGCTGCGCCTGCGCATTCAACCCCTGCACGTCCTGCGCCAGCCGGGATTCGATCTCTTTGCCGGTGTACCACGCGGTGCCGACCCACGCCGCGGCCACCACCGCCACCAACGCGCCACCCGCCACGATCCGCTTGTTCATGTTGCCCCTGTCCGTTTGTGAAACTCCGGGATTGCCGCGATCGGTCGCGTCAAAGAAAAACGGGCTGTCGCAAGACAGCCCGTGTCAGGCGCGCCGAGACGACTGCGGCGCGCCATTCGTGTTGCGGCAGCTTAGCGCATGCCGCCCATCACGCCGCCCATCGCCATCATCAGGAACTGCTGCAGCGGCATCTTCTTGCCGTTGAAGTCCACCTGGCCGTCGGCGTAGTTCAGGTAGGTGACGATGTTGTTGTTCTCGACCTTGCCCAGACCCATCGCGGTGGCCATGGTGCCGACCATTTCCACCTGGCCCTTGGCGGTCTGCGCGGCCTGCTCGGGGGCCACGCCGCGCATTTGCGGTTCGATGGCCATCAGGTCCGCCAAGTTGCCCTTGGACAGCACCAGTTTGGCATCCAGCTTCTTCAGGGCCTGCAACGCCATGTCGGAGGCCTCGCCTTCCAGCGCGGCCGGCTTGACCAGCGCCAGGTTCAGGTTGAAGGTCGACGTGCCGTTGGCGGTGCGCACTTCCAGCGGGGACACGGCCAGCGTCGGGTTGCCGGCCAAGAGCTGCTCGAAGTTGGTCTTGAGCACGGCCTTTTCTTCTTCCGTGAACTGCGGCGTCTGCTCTTCGCCCTGGCTTTGCAGCATGCGGCGCGAGGCGGCTTCATAGACGTCGTTCAGCGACTTCAGGGCCTTGGAGTCCAGGTTCTGCGCGTCGACGACCAGCTTCATGCCGGCCACGTCCTTGGCCTGCACGTTGATCATGCCGAAGTCCACGGCCATCTTGGCGCCCATGGCCGGGCCGTTCTCGGTCATGTCCACGGCGATGGACGTGTCCTTGAACTGGACGGGCGGCTTTTCGCGGGACGTGATCGTCCAGTCCTTGAACGTCAGCTTCTGGCTGCCGACGTACATCTCGTTGGCGGCCGGCTTCAGGTCGCTGGTCAGGCTGATGCCCTTGACCGCCATGGCGGTGATGTCGCTGTTTTCGGACGGGCCCGAGAGCTCCAGGCTGTCGGCAGCCACGTCGAAGACGCCGCGCTTGGTGGAGGTGGCGTATTCAAAGTCGCCCTTCATGCCCGAGAAGACGAGCTTGGTGGCGTCCTTGGCGACTTCGACCGGCGCCATGTTGAACTTGCCGGAAATGTCCTTGCCGTAGCTGACGCTGTAGTGGCCCGAGAGCGGCACGGCGCCCTTGGCGGCGGCGAACCAGTCCTTGACCGTGTCCGTCTCTTCCAGCGCGAAGTCGCTGGCCACCATGGCCGGCATGAACTTGCCCGACTTCAGGTTGGAGAACGGCAGGGGACCGTGGCTCAGGTGTTCGACGAACACCACGTCGCGCTCTTGCGCGGGCTTGCCGTCAGCGGCGGGCGTGGTGAACTTGATGCGGTAGCGCGACACCGAGGTGAAGACGCCGCGGTCGAACGAGACCAGTTCGGCGACGGCGTTGATGCCCCATTTGTCGGCGACCTTCTTGAGCTCGACGTTCGAGTCCTCGATGGCCTGCTTGACGAATTCCTCGGCCTTTTGGCCCGTGTACCAGGCCGTGCCGGTCCAGACCGCGCCCAGCGCGACGACGATGCCAACTATTGCCGATTTCTTCATTGCATCCCTTTTATTTTGAATAGATGAAAGCCGACGGATTATAGGGAGGGCCGACTAGGGAAAACACTTATTTTGTTCGAAGTTAATACAAAATATTGCTGTTTAATTCTATAGGGACCTTTTGACCACTTGCTGCGCCGCCACATCAGCTACAATCCGCTTCGTGCGCCAAGCCAATCTGCGCACGTCCGCTAGGCCCTTCGCTGCCAAGCTTCGCCCCTGATGGGCGCTTCCCTTTTCTCCTTATACCGACCGCCTGGATTGGAGTCTCTCAAATAGAGCGACAGGCTGCCGCTGGAGCTGTTTTGACTACCACTTCCCCTTTCGCCGACCTCGGGCTGGCTGATTCGCTGTTGCGCGCCATTGCCGATACCGGCTACACCGCGCCCACGCCCATTCAAGCCCAGGCCATTCCCCAAGTGCTGAAAGGCGGCGACCTGCTTGCAGCCGCCCAGACCGGCACCGGCAAGACCGCCGGTTTCACGCTGCCGATCCTGCACCTGTTGTCGCAGAAAAAGCCCGAGGCTCGCAAGCCCGGCCGCCCCCGTTGCCTGATCCTGACCCCGACGCGTGAACTGACCGCGCAGGTGGCCGAATCGGTGCAGACCTATGGCAAGTACACCTCGCTGACGTCCATGGTGATGTTCGGCGGCGTCAATATCAACCCCCAGATCTCCGCGCTGCGCAAGCCGCTGGACATCCTGGTCGCCACCCCGGGCCGCCTCTTGGACCACTGCGGCCAGAAGACGGTGGACCTGTCGGGCGTGGAAATCCTGGTGCTGGACGAAGCCGACCGCATGCTGGACATGGGCTTCATCCGCGACATCCGCAAGATTCTCGCCCTGCTGCCCAAGCAGCGCCAGAACCTGCTCTTCTCGGCCACGTTCTCCGACGAGATCCGCACCCTGGCGCGCGGCGTGCTGAACAATCCGGGCGAAGTCTCGGTCACCCCGCGCAACACCGCCACCGAACTCGTCACGCAGACCGTGCACATGGTCGAGCAGCACCACAAGCGCGACCTCATCAGCCACATCATCCGTGAAAGCGGCTGGCACCAGGTGCTGGTCTTCACGCGCACCAAGCACGGCGCCAACCGCCTGGCCGAAAAGCTCGTCAAGGACGGCCTGACCGCCGCGGCCATCCACGGCAACAAGAGCCAATCGGCCCGCACCCGCGCGCTGGCCGGCTTCAAGGACAGCACCGTGACCGTGCTGGTCGCCACCGACATCGCCGCCCGCGGCCTGGACATCGACCAGTTGCCCCAGGTCGTGAACTTCGAGCTGCCCAACGTGCCGGAAGACTACGTCCACCGCATCGGCCGCACGGGCCGCGCGGGCGCCACCGGCGCCGCGGTCTCGCTGGTCGACAACAGCGAGATCAAGCTGCTCAAGGACATCGAGCGCCTGATCAAGAAGACCATCGAGCGCAAGCCGGTGGAAGGCTGGACGCCTCCGGCCACCAGCGCAGCGTCGTTCGAGCGCCAGGAGCGTGACGAAGACACGCGCAACATGCGCGGCGGCCATCGCAATGGCGGCCGTGGCGGCAACGGCGGCTCGGGCCGCTCGCGTCCCGCCCAGGGCCAGCCGCGCGCGGCGGCAGGCGGCCGCGCGCCCGCACCGGCCCGCGCCGGTGAAGGCCGTGGCAATGCCGGTTCGCGCGAGGGCAAGCCCGCCGACCGTCCGGCTCACGCGGGCCGCGCCGAGGGCCGTCCGCAGCAGAACCGCCGTCCTGAAGGTTCGTCGCGCCCGGCAGGCAATGCGCCCGCCGGCCGCCCGGCCGAAGGACGCTCGGGCCAAGGCCGTCCGGGCGGTGCGCCCCGCGCCGCGCTGCTGAGCAAGTAATATCACTGGCAACCCCGACACTGCGACCCACGGACCCGCGCCATCATGCCTTTATCCACCTGGTTGACGTTCTTCCTGGCCTCCTGGGCCATTTCGTTCTCACCGGGCGCCGGCGCGATCTCGGCCATGTCGTCAGGCCTGAAATACGGCTTTGCGCGCGGCTACTGGAACACGGCAGGCCTGATCCTGGGCATCCTGTTCCAGTTCGTCGTGGTGGCCGTGGGCCTGGGCGCCGTGCTCGCCACCTCGGAAATGGCGTTCAACGTCGTCAAGTACCTGGGCGTGGCCTACCTGGTCTACCTCGGCGTGCGCCAGATCCGCACGGACGCCGCACCCGTTGCGGTGGACGCGGGCGATCCCCGCAAGGCGTCCATCCGCGATCTGGTGATGCGCGGTTTCCTGATCAACACCATGAACCCCAAGGGCACCGTGTTCCTGTTGGCCGTGGTGCCGCAATTCGTGGACCCCGCGCTCTCCTTGACGCCGCAGTACGCGGCGCTTGCGGCAACGCTGGCGTTCACCGACCTGGTGGCGATGGGCGTGTATACGCTGCTGGCGGCGCGCGTGTTGCGCCTCTTGCGCGATGCCAAGCACATCCGCTGGATGAACCGGACCTTCGGGTCGCTGTTCATCCTGGCGGGCGTGTTCCTGGCGACCTTCCGCCGCCACAACTGAATCAAAAAGCGTGGGGCACGTGCCGGCAACGGCGCGTGCCCCACATGTTTTCGTGCACGACACCGGACCGCGCCGGCCTGATTGACGGCGCCAAGCAGAAACCTCCGATATGAGCATTTCCAACGAAGTCGCACGGCGCCGTACGTTCGCCATCATTTCCCACCCTGACGCGGG
Source organism: Achromobacter sp. SLBN-14 (assembly GCF_006715415.1). Lineage (NCBI taxonomy): Bacteria > Pseudomonadati > Pseudomonadota > Betaproteobacteria > Burkholderiales > Alcaligenaceae > Achromobacter > Achromobacter sp. SLBN-14. Next base: position 2,271,588 of record NZ_VFNE01000001.1, read on the forward strand.
CAAGACCACGCTGACGGAAAAGCTGCTGCTGTTCGCAGGCGCGATCCAGATCGCCGGCAGCGTCAAGGCGCGCAAGGCGTCGCGCCATGCCTCGTCCGACTGGATGGAAATCGAAAAGCAGCGCGGCATTTCCGTGGCGTCCTCGGTGATGCAGATGGAATACCGCGACTGCGTCATCAACCTGCTCGACACCCCGGGCCACCAGGACTTCTCCGAAGACACCTACCGCGTGCTGACGGCGGTGGACGCCGCGCTGATGGTGATCGACGCGGCCAACGGCGTCGAGCCGCAGACCATCCGTCTCCTGCAGGTCTGCCGGGCGCGCAACACGCCGATCATCACGTTCATCAACAAGATGGACCGCGAAGTGCGCGAGCCCCTGGAACTGCTGTCGGAAATCGAAGGGCACCTGGGCATGGACGCCGTGCCGTTCTCGTGGCCGGTGGGCATGGGCAAGTCGTTCGGCGGGGTGTTCGACATCCGCCGCGACCGCATGCGCGTGTTCCGTCCTGGCCAGGAGCGCCGCTCCGACAACGACGACTTCATCGAAGGCCTGACCAATCCCGAGATCGCCAAGCGCTTTGGCAGCGCGTTCGACCAGGCCAGCGGCGAGATCGAGCTCATCAACGAAGCAGCGCCGGCGTTCGACCGCGACCAGTTCCTGGCCGGCAAGCAGACGCCCGTGTTCTTCGGTTCCGCCATCAACAACTTCGGCGTGCAGGAAGTGCTGGACGCCCTGGTCGACCAGGCGCCGCCCCCGGGCCCGCGCACGGCCCTGCAACGCGAAGTGCAGCCCGAAGAACCCAAGTTCACCGGCGTCGTCTTCAAGGTGCAGGCCAACATGGACCCGGCGCACCGCGACCGCGTTGCATTCGTGCGCGTGAGCTCCGGCCGCTTTGAACGCGGCATGCGCCTGAAAGTGGCGCGGACCAACAAGGAAATGCGCCCGAACAACGTGGTGTCGTTCCTGTCGCAGCGCCGCGAACTCCTGGACGAGGCCTATGCCGGCGACGTCATCGGCATCCCCAACCACGGCGTGCTGCAACTGGGCGACGTGCTGACCGAAGGCGAGACCCTGCAGTTCACCGGGCTGCCGTTCTTTGCGCCGGAACTGTTCCAGGCGGTCGAAGTGAAAGACCCGCTGCGCACGAAGCAGCTGCGCACCGGCCTCACCCAATTGGGCGAGGAAGGCGCCATTCAGGTCTTCCGTCCCGATGTCGCCGGCGGCTCGCTGCTCTTGGGCGCGGTCGGCCAACTGCAGTTCGAAGTGGTCGCGCACCGCCTGAAGACCGAGTATGGCGTCGATGCCCGGATGCTGCCGTCGCGCTACACAATGGCACGTTGGATTACGTCTGAAAACCCCAAGGCGCTGCGCAAGTTCATGGATGCCAATGCCGCCCATATCGCCTATGATGTGGTCGATGCTGCGGCGTTTTTGATCGGTTCTCCCGCGCAGTTGCGCGTCGCCGAGGAACTGTATCCCGATGTGAAATTCCATGCCATGCGGGAGCACGGCGGCAAGGTTTTCGGAGACAAAGCGTAGACCCGTTCGGGTTCCGCACGGCAGATTGAGGGTAGCAATGTCTTGGCGTTTTTTGATCGCAACGCTCCTGATCGCGCTCGGCGCGTCGGCTTGGGGCGGTATTCAACTGGGTGACTGGCTGGTGGCGCACGCGCCCGCGGCCGCGCCCGCTCCTGGGCAGGACGCCGCCGCGTCCCAGCAGCCCGTGCTGGACGCCAATGGCCGTCCGTACGTGGCGCAGCCGCCGCAACCGCGCATCGATGGCACGCTGGGCGTGCCGGACAAGCCGGCCGACCGCGAATGGCAGGTCAACACCGTGTCGCTGTTCGACACGGTCAGCGACCCGGCCGTCCAGATCTCGCGCGAACGCATCAGCCCCGAACAGGCGCGCGAAATCGCTGCTTCGTCGCACGTGCCGCTGCCCTCGGGCACGTCGGACGTCAGCACCATGGACCTGCTGGTTCCCGGCACGTCGACCGCCATCAATGGCGGCGTGGCCGCCGGCGGCAGCTACGGCACGCCGCAAATGGTGCAGGCGCCCCCGCCGCCGCCCAACACGGCGCCGGCCCCCGGCGCCCAGGGCTGGCAAGATGCGCTGCGGCGCGAACTGGCCCAATGCGCCACGCAAGGCTTCTTCGAGCGTCCCTCGTGTTCCTGGAACGCGCGCAACAAGTACTGCGCGCCGAACCGCGCCTGGGGCACGATGGCCGAATGCCCGGCCCGTCCGCAGTAAGGTCTCTGCAGCGGCATATCAGCCTGCCTGTACAGCTTTCCAGCATAAAAAATGGCGCCCCGCGGGGCGCCATTTCTTTTGCAGCCAAGTGCCTTATTCGGGCACGGACATCTGGCTTTGCAGGTAGTTCTGGATACCGACCTTGTCGATCAGGTCGATCTGGGTTTCCAGGTAGTCGATGTGCTCTTCGGTGTCGTCCAGAATGTCCTGGAACAGATCGCGCGACACGTAGTCCCGCACCGATTCGCAATACGCAATGGCTTCCTTGACGGTTGCCTGGGCAGCCGTCTCGAGCTTCAGGTCACAGGCCAGCAGTTCCGGCACGTCTTCACCGATCAGCAGCTTGTGCAAGTCTTGCAGATTGGGCAGGCCGTCCAGCATGAAGATGCGGGCGATCAGACGATCGGCATGCTTCATTTCGCCGATCGATTCCTCGTACTCGTGCTTGCCCAGCTTGTCGAAGCCCCAATGGTTCAGCATGCGGGCATGCAGGAAGTATTGGTTGATGGCCGTCAGCTCATTGGTCAGTTGCTTGTTGAGAAACTGGATGACGGTTTTGTCGCCTTTCATGATGGACTCCTTGCAGTCAGGCGCGACGCGAGCGCATCGCGACAAAGGAGCGCACGATGCCGCGCGTACGCAACCCGTGCAGACTACCATTCGGCGCAGGGCCGCGCCTAGCCTTGCGCTGCATTTGGTAAACGGCTTTAGGAGCGCAACAAGAAAGCGACAAGCTAATGAGAATGAGTATGCGTGCGTGAGGCCTTGCACGCTTGGGGACGGATTGGCGCGGCTTTGCGATGCGCGTCACGCCGAATCGGACGCGCACATGCCGGGCTTTGTGTGCCGGATGCGCATTGATGGTGTGCGATCCCGCCCTGCCAGCGCAACGCGCGCGCTCGTTGCATATCAGCAACCGCAGCGGATCGTATTGACCGCCCTCAATATTGACCGCTCTCAACTTACGCGGTGCGCCGCGTCGCGAGCCAGATGCCGAACGCGATGGGAACGATGCCCAGCAGGTCCAGCCACGAAACGGGCTCGCGCAGCACTACCCATCCAAAGAGCAGGCCTAATGGCGGCATCAGGAAATGCAGCGCGCTCGCCGACGTGGCGCTGGCGCGGCCCAGGATCATGAACCACAGGTAATAGCCGCCCATCGACACCGCCACGATCATGTAGGCCATGCTCCAGATCAGGCTCGTGGTCAGGCGCGCATCGCCCAGGCTCTCGGTGGCCAGCGCAAATGGCAGCAGCGCGGCGGCGCCGGCCAGCGACTGAATGCCGGTCGACGTCCACAGACCGGAAGTGGGCTTGAGCCGCTTGTAGAGCAGCGTGCCGGCAACCAGCGCCACCAGGCCACCCGTGACGAGCAGCGTCCCGTGCAGGTCTTCCTGCATGCCGGTCAAACGCGACCGCAACACCAGCGCAACGCCCGCCAGGCCCAGGCACAGCCCGAGCATTTTGCGCCAGCTCAGCCGCTCGCCCAGCATTGGCCCGGCCAGCACGCCGATGAGCAGCGGATTCGTGCTGATGAGCACGGCCGTGAACGCGGACGACACCGTGGTCATCCCCGACCAGCTCAGGCCCAGATACAGCGCGTTGTTGAGCACCCCCAGCAGGACCAGCGCCGCCAGGTCGCGGCCGGAAGGCAGCTTCCAGCGGCCGCTGGCCGCTGCCAGTCCCAGCATCAGCGCGCCCGCAATCAGGAAGCGGATCGTCAGCAGTGTGAGCGGCGGACAATCGCGCACCGCGATCTTCGCGGCGGCAAAGGCCGAACTCCACAGAAAGCAGAACGCGGCGATCGGCGCCAGACTGATGCCAGGGCGGTCGTTCGCGGGCAAGGCGCAAGCAGGGGTGGAGAGAGCCTTCATGGCGGGTCCGGCAATGTGGGACTGCAACCGCAGTGGCGGCGGGATGCAGGCATTCTCCTCGCGGCCCCATCCATTGACAAACTCTTTATTCGGATCGAAAGTATTTGAAAATCAAATGACTCGGGGCACCCTATGCTTGATCTCGATCTTTTGCACAGCTTTGTGTCGGTGGTGGATGCCGGCGGATTCACAGCCGCCGGCGAACGCGTGCACCGCAGCCAGTCCACCGTCAGCCAGCAGATCCGCAAGCTTGAAGACACGCTGGAATGCCCGCTGTTTCTGCGCGAGGGCCGCCAGGTCCAGCTAACCGAAGAAGGCGAACGCCTGTTGGGTTACGCGCGCCGGATGCTGGCGTTATCCACCGAGGTCCGCGAAGCCGTCAGCGGCCGCAAGCGCGTGGACGTGATCCGCCTGGGCATTCCGGACGATTTCGCGGTCGACGCGCTGACGGCTGTCGTCGCCCAATTCGCGCGGACACGGCCGGGCGTGCAGTTGTCGGTGCGTTGCGATCTGACCGCCGTCCTGACCCGAAGCCTGGAGCGCGGGGATCTGGACGTGGCGTTGCTCAAGCGTGAGCCCGGCGCGGGCGCGGCGTTGGCGGCATGGCCGGAACGGCTGCACTGGATCGGTAGCGATTCGGTGCAGCTTGCCCTGGGCGCGGAGGCGCCGGTGCCCCTGGTCGCCTTTCCGCAGGGCTGCATCTACCGCAACCGCGCGATCCACGCGCTGGAATCGGCCGGGCGGCGCTGGCGCATCGCCTATGAAAGCCCGAACCTGTCGGGGGTGCAGGCCGCTCTGGCCGGCGGCCTGGGCATCGCGCTGCTGGAACGCCGCTGCATCGGCGCCGGCCACCGGATCCTGGACGTGGGCCTGCCCGCGGTACCGCCTTCGGAACTGGCGTTATGCGTGGCCGGCCCCGCACGTGAACCCGCGCGTCAGCTGGCGATGGATATCAGGGATTTTTGCGAGAAGGAAATGACGCGGCTCGCCGCATGAAGGCAGCGAGCCGGTAAAGACACCAATGCTCAGGCGATGGCGACCAGCGGAATCGGGAAGCTGCTGTTGGCAGCCGGCGTGTCCGATTCGACAAGGGCGGGAGCATTGACCGGAACCGCGATGGAGCGCACGTCGCACACGCTGGAGCAGCGGCCGCCCGGCAGGTATTCGGCGGCGGTTGCCGCGCAGCAGCCGCAGCACGTGGCCACGCCCAGCTCGAACTGCAGGTCGGAAAGCGTCGTCGCGCCGGCGTCCACGCTGGCGCGGACTTGGCGTTCGGTGATGGCATTACATACGCAAATGTACATGCGAATGATTATCGAAAAATATTCACGCCCTGACAAGCCCTTCGCGCAAATAAATTTGCAACCGAACTGTCACGCAAGCCGTTGAAAACAGGGACGAATTTGCCGAAGCACGTCCCTTATTTCAGCGTGCGGAGGCTTGCGCCTTGCGCAGCGCGGCGGGGGCAATCCGCAGCGCTTCACGGTACTTTGCCACCGTCCGGCGCGCAATCACTATCCCCTGATCGGCCAGTTTTTGCATGATCTGGCTATCCGACAACGGTTTGGCGCGGTTCTCGTCGGCCACCATCTGGCGGATGTAGGTCTGCACCGCGGTGGCCGACGTGGCGTCGCCGCCCTCTGTCGACACGCCCGTTCCAAAGAAGCGCTTGAGCTCCAGCGTGCCGAATGGAGTGAGCATGTACTTCTGTGTTGTGGCCCGCGAAATGGTCGATTCATGCAAACCAAGCTCGCCGGCGATGTCCTTCAGGATGAGCGGTCGCATCGCCGCCGGCCCCTGGCTGAAGAAAGCCGTCTGACGCTCGACAATGGCCTGCGACACGCGCAGGATGGTGTCAAAGCGCTGCTCCACATTGCGGATCATCCATTTGGCCTGCTGCAGCTGGGCCTGCAAGCCGGCGTGGGCAGATTCCTTCTGGTTGCCCAGCATCTGGGCGTACAGCCCATTGATCTGCAGCCGCGGCACCGCGGCGCTATTCAGCGTGGCCTGCCAGCCACGTCGCGTCTTGCGGACGATGACGTCCGGCACTGCGTACTCGGCCGCCGGCACGGTCCAGGCCCGGCCCGGCCGGGGTTCCAGGCGCAGGATCAGCGAATGCGCCGCGCGAAACGTGGTCTCGTCGCAGCCGACCGCCGCGCACAGGCGCGCGGCGTTGCCGGTTGCCAACAGCGGCAGGTGCTCGGCGCAGATCCGGCGCGCACAGGCAAGCACGACGGGGTCAGCCGCCTCCGGCAGCAAGGTGAGATCGGGATTGCGCAGTTGCAGTTGCAGGCACTCGGCCATGTCGCGCGCGCCGATGCCCACCGGGTCGAACGATTGCAGAAGCGACAGGGCGGCGCGCAGCTCGTCCATGTCGGGCTCCATTTCGGCAGGGAGCCAACCCAGGATTTCGTCCAGCGGCGAACCCAGGTAGCCGTTTTCGTCCAGTTCGTCGATCAGCAGGGACGCCAGCGCGGCATCGCGCGGCGCGGCGCGCGTCAGGGCAAGCTGACCCAGCAGATGTTCGCGCAGCGTGTCCGGCCGCGCCGCCTCGGGCAGGCTGGAGTCGTCGTCGGGATACACCCCGCCCGAGCCAGGCATCTCGTCGATGGCGGTCTCGCGCTCGGCCGCCGGTTCGTCGTCCTGGACCGAAGATTCGCGCTCGGATTCGGCGCGATCCTCCGCCGTCGCCGGCTCGTCCTCGCGATCCAGCAGGGGATTCTCGGCCAGCACTTGCGAGATTTCCGCTTCAAGGTCGAGCGTGGACAACTGCAACAATCGGATCGATTGTTGAAGTTGTGGGGTCAGCGTCAGGTGCTGGCCAGGCCGCAGTTCTAAAATTGGACGGGTCATAGGTACAATATTTTGCATGATGAATCTGACTTCGCCCGCAAGCGTTCGCCAGGACTGCCGATTGATCGGTCAGACCCTGCTCAAACTGGCGCTTCCCCGACTCGTTCTGCGCGCGATCGTCATCGCCGTCGCCCTGGTTGTCTGGTATCTCGTCGCCACGTGGATACTGGATTTCGGCAAGCGCATGAACTATGACTTTCTGCACACGCTGGGCCAGGCGACCATGGACATGGCGCAGCGGATCAACCCCTATCTCTGGTGGGTGGTTGCCGGCATCTGGACGCTGATCGTCTTCTTCTCGGTGCGCGCGTGGTTCTACGCCAGCCTGGCTTCCGGCGCCGCAACGCCCGTCGGCACGGATACGCTGGCCGAACTGGCGCCGAACCTGTCCGAGGAATCGCTGGGCGTGCTGCGCTGGACGTGGGGCGATCGCCAGGAACCCTTCACCGTCGGCGACCTGCGCCGCTCGCTGTCCGAGCTGCGCCACAACCGCGTCGGCAAGATCGACATGGTGGCCGAGCAGGCCCGGATTCTTGAAGGCGGCACCATCCGGCCGACCCGGGATCCTCGGGATGACGGCCGCCGCAGTGACGACCGACGCGGTGACGACCGCCGCGTTGATCCCCGGGTTGACGGTCCGCGCGAACCGCGTGGCGATCGTTACGTCGAACCCCGCATCGGCCCTGCCCGTTAATTTCACTTATACAAATCCGACTCAAGGCCGCCGCAAGGCGGCCTTGCTGTTTGCGCAGCGAATCCGCGCCAACGTCCGCGATCGACCGATAAAATAGCCGCAAGCTCCCGGCTCAAGCGCCCTTATCGCGCTGCCTTCAATCCCGCGCAAACGCCAGCAACGCGATCCGTCCCTCGCTTTTTCCGTTTGCGCTTCCCGAAAAAGTGTGTTTGACTAGCACCCTATGGCCGCTCACCGCACCCCCTTCGCGATTGCCACCGGACGCTCCGCCGCTCCGGTCGCCGGCCTGCGCGCTCGTACCTCCTTCATCGCGCTATCGCTATTGCTACCGATCGGTTGCCGGGCCTAGTGTCCCCGTGGTAGCTCGGCAGCCACGCTTGCCACACGCGATTTTCCCCTTTTATCTCTGAATCCTGCCGTCCATCACGGCAAACCCTGGCACAAGACCGTCATCCGGTCGCGATGCCGACGAGCGCCAAGCGCGCCGGGATTCACAAGAAACCGATCGAGGTGTAGTGATGATGCTTGCCAACCCCGCCACCAAATACGTCCCCTTCGCGCCCTTTGCCCGCGATTTTTCCGAACGCACCTGGCCCAGCCGCCGCATCACCAAGGCGCCGATCTGGATGAGCACGGACCTGCGTGACGGCAACCAGGCGCTGATCGAGCCGATGAGCGTGGAACGCAAGGTCCGCTTCTTCGAGCAGCTCGTGAAGATCGGCTTCAAGGAAATCGAAGTGGGCTTTCCGTCCGCGTCGCAGACCGACTTCGATTTCGTGCGCAAGCTCATCGATGAAAAGCGCATTCCCGACGACGTGACCATCATCGTGCTGACCCAGTCGCGCGAAGACCTGATCAGCCGCACCGTGGAAGCCGCCGCCGGCGCCAAGCAGGCCATCGTCCACATGTACAACGCCTGCGCGCCCGCCTTCCGCAAGGTGGTGTTCAACATGTCCAAGGACGAGATCAAGAACATCGCCACGACCGGCACGCGCCTCATCAAGCAGTACACGTCGCAACGCCCCGAAACGAAGTGGGGCTACGAGTACTCGCCCGAGGTTTTCAGCACGACCGAACCCGAATTCGCGCTGGAAGTGTCCAACGCCGTGGCCGACGTCTGGCAGCCCACGCCCGACGCCAAGATGGTGCTGAACCTGCCCGCCACGATCGAAGCCACCACGCCCAACCTGTACGCCGACCAGATCGAGTGGATGCACAAGAACCTGGCCCGCCGCGACAGCATCGTGCTCAGCGTCCACCCGCACAATGACCGCGGCACCGCTGTTGCCGCCGCCGAATTCGCGGTGATGGCTGGCGCCGACCGCATCGAGGGTTGCCTCTTTGGCAGCGGCGAGCGCACCGGCAACGTCGACCTCGTTACGCTGGCCCTGAACCTCTACACGCAAGGCGTGCATCCCGGCCTGGACTTCTCGGACATCGACGAAGTGCGCCGCTGCGCCGAATACTGCAACCAGTTGCCCGTCCATCCGCGCCATCCGTACGCGGGCGACCTCGTCTTTACCGCATTCTCGGGCTCGCACCAGGACGCCATCAAGAAGGGCTTTGCATTGCAGAAGCCGGACGCGGTCTGGGAAGTGCCTTACTTGCCGATCGACCCCGCCGACCTCGGCCGCAGCTACGACGCCGTGATCCGCGTGAACAGCCAGTCGGGCAAGGGCGGCGTGTCGTACCTGCTTGAGCAGGAACACGGCCTGGTGTTGCCGCGCCGCCTGCAGATCGAATTCAGCCGCGCCATCCAGCGCGTCACGGACGAGACCGGCCGCGAAGTCACCGCCGACGACGTGCACACGATCTTCAACCGCGAATACCTTGAACAAAAGGCGCCGTGGAAGCTGATCCGCCATCGCATCGACGGCGATCCGTCGGCCGGCGAAGGCCAGCACTTCAGCATCGAAGCCGAACTTGAATTCAACGGCGAGCGCCGTGTGGTGCGCGGCAAGGGCGACGGCGCGATTTCCGCCTTCGTGGCCGCGCTGGACGTGCCGGTTCGCATCATGGACTACCACGAGCACGCCATCGGCACCGGCACCGGCACGCGCGCCGCGTCCTACGTCGAGCTGCGCGTCGGCGAATCCGCCACGGGCTTTGGCGTGGGCATCGACCGCGACATCGTGACGGCGTCGTTCCAGGCCGTGCTGAGCGCCGTGAACCGCCACATCAATTCGGGCGCCGTCACCGCCGAACAGGAAACCGCCGAAGCCGTGTGATCCACGACCAGGTCTGAAGCCCCCGACAACGGGGCACAAAATGAAGCCCGCCTTATCCGGCGGGCTTTTTCATTGCGTGTGATCCGTCTTTGCTGGGTAAGGTGAAGCACGGTGTAGCAAGGTGTCTGACACCCTTGGTAGGCCGGCTTGGCATGACGACGATTTCTCCAGGGTGTCAGACACCCATCCGAGACGCCAATCCGCAGGGCATGCCGTGAATTCAGCCGCGCGGCCACATGTCCGACGCGCCGATGTCCGGCGCCGTGGCGGCCAGCAGGCGCGCGTGGATCCACGCGCCGATGGCGAGCAGGCGATGGTCTTCATGACGCGCGCCGACCAGTTGCAATCCCACCGGCAGACCCTGCGGGCCGGTGGCAAACGGCAGGTTCAGGCAAGGCAGCCCAAACAGCGTCCACGCGCGCGAGAATTGCGGATCGCCCGTGCCGAGGTCGGCGAAGGGCGCCTCGCCGCTGGCGCTGGGCGCAAGCAGCACGTCGTATTGCTGGAACCACGTATCGACCCGCGCACGCGATTCGGCTGCGCGCGCCAGGTTCTTGATGTGCTGTTCGGCGCTGATCTGCGCGCCGGACTCCAGGATGGCCTGCAGCTTGGAACCGAGCTGCGCGGCATGCTCCAGCCGTTCATAGGCAAGCGCCTGCGAGGCCTCGAACGCCATGATGTCCGAGTGCAGTTGCACCAGCACGCAATGCTCCGGCGGCAGCGGCACTTCCTCGACCTTGGCGCCCGCGCGCGACAGGATCGCCGCGGCCTGCGCGAACGCCTCCTTGGTTTCTGGCTGCGCGTGGCGCCACTGCAGGCTGCGGTACATGCCCACGCGCGGCGCGTCGTGATAGGACAGGTCCAGCACGCGGGGATCGCGCATCAGGACCGACGAGAACAACGCCACGTCTTCCACGGACCGCGCAAAGCCGCCCAGGGTGTCCAGCGATTCGGCCAGGCTCTTCACGCCCGCGCGCGGGATCCGTCCAAAGGTGGGCTTGAAGCCGACGACACCGCAGTAGGAGGCCGGCCGGATGATGGAACCAGCCGTCTGCGACCCCAGCGCGAAGGGGACCATGTCGTCCGCCACGGCCGCGGCCGAGCCGCTGGACGACCCGCCGGGCGTGTAGGCCTCGTTGCGCGGATTGCGCGTGGGACCGGCCTGGTAGGTCGCGAATTCGGTGGTGACGGTCTTGCCGATGACCAGGGCGCCGGCGCCGCGGCACAGCGCCACTGACGCAGCGTCCAGGCCGGGACGGTGCCGGTCGTAAATGGGGGATCCGTAGCGGGTAGGCAGATCGACGGTGTCGAACAGGTCTTTCACGCCGATGGGCAAGCCGTGCAGCGGGCCGCGCAACGCGCCTTTGTCCAGCGCTTCGGCCTGGTCGAGCGCAGCCTGTTTTTGCAGGGCCGTCCAGGCATGGACGGTGCTTTCGCGCTGTTCGATGCGCGCAAAGCAGGCGCGCACCAATTGCACTGCGGTCAATTCGCGCCGTTGCAGCTTGTGCGCGGCTTGGACCGCGCCCAGTCTGTTCAAGGCAATAGACATGATTCATTCCTCTTTGCCGGTGCCGCGACAAGCGCGGATGATCCTTCGCACCCGGTCCCCTTGACCGAGGGTATGCCGGACATGCCCACCGCCCATTCAAGCAAGCGCCATGCCCGCACACACCGACCCTGCCATTGTGCGCTTCGCGTCAATTGGGAAAAACACCGAAAACGCCGGGTTTTCCGCGAAAACACGCGCCGCGCCGTGGCTTTGTGTTGTTGCGTTCGCACCAGCATAGCGCAAACCCGTGCAATACAAAGGTCATATTCCTCAAGTAAGATGAAATCGTTTTCAGCAAACTTGCAGCGATTCATTCATGGCCACGCGCCCGTCGCCCCGCTTTTCCATCATCGAAGTGGCTCGCAAGGCAGGCGTCTCGCCGGCGACGGTGTCGCGCGCGTTCAACCAGCCCGAGATCGTGCATCCCGACACGCTGGCGCACATCCGCAACATCGCCAAGCGCGCGGGCTTCCGTCCCAACCGCGTCGGCCGCAGCCTGCGTTCGGGCAGCACCCGCACCATCGGGCTGATCCTGCCCACGTTGTCCAATCCCGTGTTTGCGGAGTGCTTTGAAGGCGCGGAGCGGCGCGCTCGCGAATCGGGCTACAGCGTCATGCTGACCGCCACCGGCTACGACCCCGCTGTGGAATCGGCCGCGGTGCAGGGACTGATCGATCATCAGGTCGATGGCCTTATCCTGACCGTGGCCGACGTGGGCAAAAGCGCCACCCTGGACGACCTGGACCGCAGCGGCATTCCCTATGTGCTGGTCTACAACGAATCGAACGACCATCCCTTTGCTTCCGTCGACAATCGCGCCGCGGCAAGCGACATGGTCGCGCATCTGGCGGCGATGGGGCACAAGCGCATCGCGCTGGTGACCGGCCCGCTGACGGCATCGGACCGCGCCCGCCGCCGCCTGATGGGCGCACGCGCCAGCGCCAAGAAGCTGGGCCTGGACGCGATCCAGCATATCTCCATGAGTTCGCATACGGGCAGCGACGTGGACGCGCTGAAGGCCGCATTGCGCGGCAAGCAGGCGCCCACGGCGCTTTTCTGCTCGAACGACCTGCTGGCCACCGCCGTCATCGCCGATCTGGTGGGGCTGGGGCTGTCCGTGCCGGCCGACATCTCGGTGTGCGGCTTTGACGGCATGCGCTTTGGCGCCCTGCTGACGCCGCCGCTGACCACCGTCGCGCAGCCCAGCGACGGCATCGGGCAGACGGCCTGCTCCAACCTGCTGGCGCAGATTCATGGCCAGCCGCCGCAATCGAACCGCCTGCCGCACTGCATCGTCGTGGGCGGCACCGCGGCGTCCGTGCGCCGCTAGGCGCAGCCTGCTCAACAATCCACCCATTTCCAGACTTCCACGCGCCATGCTCATCGCTCAGATCACCGACCTTCACATGCGCACCCCGGGAGACAAGGCCTACGGCGTCATCGATCCCGAGGCGTTCCTGACGCCGGCGGTTCGCGCCCTCAATGCCCTGACGCCGCGGCCCGACTGCGTGCTGATCACCGGCGACCTGACGGACCTGGGCAAGCCCATCGAATACCAGACGCTGCGCGAACACCTGCAGGCGCTGGAGATTCCGTATTTCCTGATGCCCGGTAATCACGACGATCGCGCGCAGTTGCGCGCCGCGTTTCCCGACCACGCGTACCTGCAGGATGGCGGACCGTTCGTCCAGTACGCCGTCGAGACCTATCCGCTGCGCCTGTTGGCGCTGGACACCGTCGTGCCGATGAAGAGCCACGGCGAACTGTGCCAGACGCGCCTGGACTGGCTGGCCGACCGCTTGGCCGAGCAGCCCGGCCGGCCCACGCTGGTGCTGATGCACCACCCGCCGTTCTTGACCGGCATCGAACATATGGACGACATCGGCCTGTTGGCCGGCGCGCCCGAGCTGGAGCGCATCGTTGCCCGCTACCCCAACGTGGAGCGCGTGCTTTGCGGCCACCTGCACCGCACGATATTCCAGCGCTTTGGCGGCACCATCGCCTCGACCTGTCCGGGCACGGCGCATCAGCTTGCGCTGGAGCTGGGTCCGCGCCCCACGCTGCAATACATCATGGAACCGCCCGGCTACCAGCTGCATTGGTGGCAGGGCGGCAATCTGGTCACGCACCACGCCGTTCTGGGGGAATACCCCGGGCCGTATCCCTTCGGCTGACGTCCGGGACCAGGAAACGCGCATTGCCACATATCCGTCATGTTTGCGCTGCACAATGAAAAGGTTTTCATAACAGGCAACAATGCGGATCTAACAATTAGATCTACGAGACAGCATGTCATCCATCGTTCTGGATAACCTCACCAAACAGTACGCCGGCGCGGCGGCGATTCAAGGCGTGAGCTTCACGGTTCCGGCCGGCAGCTTCACCGTCCTGCTCGGTCCGTCCGGTTGCGGCAAGTCGACGACGCTGCGCATGATCGCCGGCCTGGATACGCCCACATCGGGCAGCATCCGCATCGGCGACCGCGACGTCACGCAATTGCCGCCGGCCAAGCGGCGCATTTCCATGGTGTTCCAGTCGTACGCGTTGTTTCCGCACCTGACGGTGCGCGAGAACATCCTGTTCGGCCTGAAGGTGCGCAAGGAGCCCGCCAAGGACTTCGACCGCCGCCTGCAGCGCGTGGCCAGTCTGCTGGGCCTGACCCACCTCCTGGACCGCAAGCCGTCGCAATTGTCGGGCGGGCAGCAGCAGCGCGTGGCGCTGGGCCGCGCCGTGATCTCCGAGGCGCCGGTCTGCCTGATGGACGAACCCCTTTCCAACCTGGACGCGCAGCTGCGCCACGAAATGCGCCGCGAGATCCGCGCGCTGCAGCAGAGCCTGGGCATCACCATGGTCTACGTGACGCACGACCAGACCGAAGCCATGAGCATGGCCGATCAGGTGGTGCTGCTGCGCGGCGGCCAGATCGAACAGCACGACACACCCGACGGCCTGTATGCGCGGCCCGCCAGCGAGTTTGCGGCGCGCTTCATCGGCACGCCGCCCATGAACCTGATCAACCTGGCGCAGCAAGCGGGCGGCACGGTGATCGCCGGCACGCAAGGCCCGGTCATCGCAAACGCCCCGGCCGGCGCCGTGAAGCTTGGCGTGCGTCCGGAACATATCCGCATCGACGGCGACGGCATCGCCGCCACCGTGGAAAGCGTCGAGTACTTCGGCGCGGACTCCATCGTGGTGTGCCGCATTGGCGACACCAGCGGCGTGGCCGTGCGGGTCGGCGGCCACCTGCGCGCCAGCGCCGGCGAGCCGCTGCGCCTGTCCTGGCCGGACGGGCAACAGCATTTCTTTGCCGCCGACTCGGCGGTCATCAACACCGACGGGCGCTAAAACAAATAGCCCACACAGGAAAGGAAACACACCATGCGACGCATCGTACTCAAGACCCTGGCCGCCAGCCTGGCCGCCGCCTGCCTGTCTCTGCCTGTGCAGGCGCAGAACAAGCCCGTCGAGGTCGAGTTCTACTACCCGGTTGCCGTCGGCGGCCCGATCACCAAAATCGTTGATGACATGGTGGCGGACTTCCAGAAGGAGAACCCCAACATCAAGATCAAGCCGATCTATGCCGGTTCGTACCAGGACTCCATCGCCAAGGCGCTGACCGCGCTCAAGGGCGGCACCCCGCCGCAACTGGCGGTGCTGCTGTCCACCGACATGTTCACGCTGATCGACGAGGACGCCATCGTCCCGATCGACGGCCTGGCCAAGACCGACGCCGACAAGAAGTGGCTGGGCGGCTTCTACGACGCCTTCATGCAGAACAGCCGCACCGGCGGCCACACCTGGGGCGTGCCGTTCCAGCGTTCGACGATCGTCATGTACTACAACAAGGATCTCTTCAAGGCCGCCGGCCTGGATCCCGAAAAGCCGCCCAAGACCTGGGCCGAGCTGGTCGAATACGGCAAGAAGCTGACCAAGCAGGACGCCTCGGGCAACACCACGCAGTGGGGCATCGAGATTCCGTCGGGCGGCGCGTTCGCGTACTGGCTGTTCCAGGCGCTGACCACGCCCAACGGCGCGATCCTGATGAACGAAGCCGGCAACGAGGTCTACCTGGACAAGCCGGCCGTGGTCGAAGCGGCCCAGTTCTGGCGCGACCTGTCGGCCAAGCACAAGATCATGCCGACCGGCACGATCGACTGGGGCACCACGCCCAAGGACTTCCTGGAAAAGAAGGCGGCCATGGTGTGGACCACCACCGGCAACCTGACCAACATCCGCAAGAACGCCGACTTCCCGTTCGGCGTGGCGATGATGCCGCAGCAAAAGCGCGGCGGCAGCCCCACGGGCGGCGGCAACTTCTACATCTTCAAGAGCGGCACGCCGGAGCAGCAGGCAGCGGCGCTGAAGTTCGCGCAGTGGGCCACCACGCCCGAGCGCGCGGCCGACTGGAGCATCGCCACGGGCTATGTGGCCGTGACGCCGGCCGCCTGGGAGACCGAGAAGATGAAGAAGTACGCGCAGGAAGTGCCGGCCGCCACGGTCGCGCGCGACCAGCTGGAAGTCAGCGTGGCCGAATTCTCCACGCATGAGAACCAGCGCGTCACCAAGACCTTGAACGACGCCCTGCAGGCGGCGCTGACGGGTTCGAAGACGCCTCAGCAGGCCCTGACCGACGCGCAGCGCGAGTCCGATCGCATACTGCGTTCCTACAAGTAACCGACCCCAAGCACGATGAGCCGCTCTTTGAATGCGCTTTATGGCTGGCTGCTTCTGCTGCCAGCCATCGTGCTGCTCGCCGCCTTCACGCATTACCCGGCGGTGGCGACGCTATGGCACAGCTTTTTCTCCACGCCCAAGGGTGCGCGCCCGGCCCGCTTCGTCGGGCTGGAGAACTACGCCGTCATGCGCGACGATCCGGTGTTCTGGCAGTCGCTCTGGAACAACCTGTGGTTCGCGCTGGGCACCATTCCCACCTCGATCGGCATCGCGCTGATCATGGCGCTGTGGGTGAACCGCAACCTTACCGGCCGCGGCTTTCTGCGCATGGCGTATTTCACGCCGACGGTGCTGCCCATGGTGGCGGTGGCCAACATCTGGCTGTTTTTCTACACGCCGCAGTACGGGCTGATCGCGCAGGTGATGGGCTGGTTCGGATCGCCCGGTCCCAACTGGCTGGGCAACCGCGAGACCGCGCTGCCCGCGCTGATGCTGGTGACCGTGTGGAAGGAGTCCGGCTTTTTCATGATCTTCTATCTGGCGGCGTTGCAGACGGTGTCGCCGTCGCTGCGTGAAGCGGCCATGCTGGAAGGCGCATCGCGCTGGCAGTACTTCCGGCGCGTGCTGTGGCCGCTCTTGATGCCGACGACGCTTTTCGTGCTGATCAATGCGCTGATCAACGCGTTCCGGCTGGTCGACCATGTGGTGGTGATGACGCGCGGCGGCCCCGACAACGCCAGCACGCTGCTTCTCTACTACATCTACCAGGTGGGATTCAGCTTCTGGGACACGGCCTATGCCGCGACCCTGACCGTCGTGTTGCTGGTGGTGCTGGCGCTGACCGCGCTGATCAAGTTCCGCTGGCTGGACCGCAGGACGCACTACCAATGAAAGACAAGCTCGATACCCTGGGCGCCTGGGCGCTGGGCCTGTTGTGGATCCTGCCGCTGGCGTACGCCATGTGGGCGGCCTTCCATCCGCCCGCCTACGCAACGCGTTTTGACCTCTTTGCGCCGCTGACGCTGGACAACTTCGTGCGTGCCTGGAATGCGGCGCCGTTTCCGCGCTACTTCCTGAACACGTTCGTGCTGGTCACGATGGTGCTGGCCGCGCAGCTCGTGCTGTCGACGCTGGCCGGCTACGCGTTTGCGCGCTTCGAGTTCCGCGGCCGCGACTTCGTCTTCATGCTGGTGCTGCTGCAGCTGATGATCATGCCGGACGTGCTGCTGGTGGAGAACTACCGGTCGATGAGCTTGCTGGGCGTGCGCGACACGGTGTTTGCCATCGGCCTGCCGTACTTCGCGTCGGCCTTCGGCATCTTCCTGTTGCGCCAGACCTTCAAGACGGTTCCGCGCGAACTCGAGGAAGCGGCCCGCATGGAAGGCGCGAACCCGCTGCAGGTGCTCTGGAAGGTGTACGTGCCGCTCGCCAAGCCGATCTATGTCGCCTACGGGCTGGTGTCGGTCAGCCATCACTGGAACAACTTCCTGTGGCCGCTGATCATCACCAACTCGGTCGAGTCCCGGCCGCTGACGGTCGGCCTGCAGGTGTTCTCGTCCACGGACCAGGGCATCGACTGGTCCGTGATCACCGCCGCGACCCTGATGTCGGCCGCGCCGCTGCTGATCGCGTTCCTGCTGTTCCAGCGCCAGTTCGTGCAGTCGTTCATGCGGGCGGGGATCCGCTAAGGACCGCCAGCCGGATGCGCCGCAAAAAAACCCCGCTCAGGCGGGGTTTCTCGTTGGATGGGGCGGCGTTTCAGTACCCCACGGTCAGGCCCGGCAGGTCCACCGTGATGCGCGGACGCTCCAGCGCCAGCGCCAGGTGCTCGGCAAATTCGCGGGCTTCCTTTTCGTCGGTGGACAGCGTGTCGTAGCCCAGCGCGTCGGCCACACCCAGCACCTTGTCCAGCAACAGGACCTTGCCGCTGGGGCGCAGCGGCTCGCAGCCCAGGGTTTCCCAGGCGCTGTCGAACCAGTCGCGTGCATCGGCCTGGCGTTGCGGGGAGGGCTCGACGTTCGCGGACAGGTCCAGCGAACGGCGGGGGTCGAAAACGATGGTGATGTCGCTGCGCATGGGAAAAACTCCGTCAGAAGGCGTCAGGCCAACAGGGTAGGCAAAAAACGCCGGACAGATTGTCCGTCCGGCGACATATCCTTACCAGCCCCGCGACACTTCCCAGGTGACTTCGGCGCCCGCGGCTTGCGACTGGCGCATCATGTCCAGCAGCGGAAAAGCGCGTTCCTTCAGGCCCACCATGCGCGCCATCGGAGCGACGGCGGGCTTGTCGTCGTCTTCCTCGTCCTGGCCTTCGTGGGCGTGCTGGTACTCGTCGATCGCGCGTTCGATGCCGCTGATGGCCGGTCCCAGTTGCTCGACGGTGAAGACGCCGCGTTCGGGGATCTTGTCGCCGACGGACTTGCCGGCGGCCTGCAGCAGGGGCCCGGCGTGGTCGGTCAGCATCAGGACTTCGGCCACGACCTTGGAGTGAAAAGTGATCAGCATATTCTGGTCTCCCACAATGATTACCTTAGCTACGTACACTACCGCAACGTCCCCATGATGCCAACTGGCGCCCCCAAATCAACTATGATTCAGGGGTTTCCCGTGACAGCAGGCGCCTCGCCGGCCCTGATTCCGGCATGCGCGCGCCGGCTTGCCGGCCACCCGCCGGACGGCACCGTGCCCCGCGCCCGTCGGCGCGACGCGGATCGCCGGCAGGCCGCAAGCGCCGTGCCGCCATCGTCACTCACCCAGAACCACGCCAGACGCCCATGCTCCTCGAGCAACAGAAACAGCTAATCTCCCTGATCCAGGCCGCCGTCGCGCAAAGCCTGCCCGACGCCCAGCCCAACGTGCTGCTGGAGCGCCCCAAGGTTGCCGCCCACGGCGACGTCGCCACCAACGTGGCCATGCAGCTTGCCAAGCCTGCCCGCCGCAATCCCCGCGAACTGGCCCAGGGCATCGTGGACGCCGTGATGGCCAATCCCGACGCCGCAGCGCTGGTCGAGAGCGCCGAAGTGGCCGGTCCCGGCTTCATCAACCTGCGCATCACCCCGGCCGCGCGCCAGGCCGTGATCGCCGCGGTGGCCCAGCAGGGCGAGGCCTACGGGCGCGCCCCGCGCCTGGGCGAGAAGATCCTGGTCGAATTCGTGTCGGCCAACCCCACCGGACCGCTGCACGTGGGCCATGCCCGCCAGGCCGCGCTGGGCGACGCGCTGTGCCGCCTGTACGACGCCGTTGGCTGGGACGTCACCCGCGAGTTCTACTACAACGACGCCGGCAACCAGATCCAGAACCTGGCGATCAGCGTGCAGGCCCGCGCCCGCGGTCTGACCACCGATTCCCCCGACTGGCCCGAAGACGGCTACAAGGGCGACTACATCGCCGATATCGCCCGCGACTTCCAGGACGGCAAGACCATCCAGGCGTCCGACGGCGAGCCCGTCACCGCCACGGGCAACATCGACAACCTGGACGACATCCGCGCCTTCGCCGTGGCCTACCTGCGCCGCGAACAGGACCTGGACCTGCAGGCGTTCGGCCTGGCGTTCGATAACTACTACCTGGAAAGCTCGCTCTACACGTCCGGCCGCGTCGAAGCGACGGTCAAGGCGCTGATTGCCGGCGGCCACACCTACGAGGAAGGCGGCGCGCTGTGGCTGCGCACCACCGAACTGGGCACGGGCGACGACAAAGACCGCGTCATGCGTAAAAGGGAGGGCGGCTACACCTATTTCGTCCCGGACGTGGCCTATCACAAGGCCAAATGGGAGCGCGGCTTTCACCGCGCCGTGAACATCCAGGGCAGCGACCACCACGGCACCGTGGCCCGCGTGCGCGCCGGCCTGCAGGCGCTGGAAGAAGGCATCCCGAAGGATTACCCGTCGTACGTCCTGCACAAGATGGTCAAGGTCATGCGCGGCGGCGAAGAGGTCAAGATCTCCAAGCGCGCCGGCAGCTACGTGACCATGCGCGACCTGATCGACTGGGTGGGCCGCGACGCGGTGCGCTACTTCCTGATCCAGCGCCGCGCCGACACGGAATTCGTGTTCGACGTGGACCTGGCCCTGTCCAAGAGCGACGAGAACCCGGTCTATTACATCCAGTACGCCCACGCGCGCATCTGCTCGGTCATCAACAATGCGGGCATGCCGGCCGCCGACGTGGCCCAGGCCGACGCCGCGCTGCTGACCGCGCCGACCGAATTCGCGCTGATGCAGCGGCTGGCCGAATTCCCGCAGGTGGTGGCGCTGGCCGCCCAGGACCTGTCGCCGCACCACATTGCGTTCTGGCTGCGCGACTGCGCGTCCGACTTCCACGCCTGGTACAACGCCGAGCGTGTGCTGGTCGACGACACCGCCGTGAAGCTGGCCCGCCTGCGCCTGGCCGCCACCACCCGCCAGGTGCTGGCAAACGGCCTGGCGCTCTTGGGCGTTTCCGCGCCCGAGCGGATGTAACATCGGTTCATGGCCACCAAGCGCAAATCCACCCGCCGTTCCTCCGGCGAAAGCGGCAGCACCCTGTACGGGGCGCTGGCCGGTCTGCTGATCGGGCTGATCGTCGCCGCCGTCGTCGCGTTCTATGTCACCAAGGCGCCCGTTCCCTTCGTGGACCGGGCCAGCCGCCAGGGCGATACGGGCAAGCTGCCCGATCCGCGCTCGGCCCCAGACCCCAACGCGGGCCTCTACGGCCGCGACGGGGCGGCGGGCGCCCCGCCCACCGGTCCCACCGCCACCGCGCCGGCCCCGCTGCCGGGCGCAGGCGCGCCGGGCAAGGGCGACGAGACACCCGCCAAGCTGGACGACCTGGGTGCGCTGATTGCCACGCTGCCCACGTCCCGGCCCCCAGCGGCCGCCCCGGCGGCCCCCGCCGCCACCGCGTCCGCGCCCACGCCCATCTCCAAGGCCACCCCCGCGGCCACGGCCTCGGCCAAGCCTGCCGCCCCCGCTGCCACGGGCACGTACTACCTGCAAGCGGGCGCCTTCCGCGGCGAAAACGACGCCGAATCGCTCAAGGCGCGCATCATTCTGCTGGGCCTGCCGGTCGCGGTGCAGAAGGCGGAACTGAACGGCAAGCCCATCAATCGCGTCCGCGTCGGCCCGTTTGCCCGCCTGGACGACATGAACCGGGCACGTGGCCGCCTGGGCGAGAACAAGATCGAAACCGCCGTGGTGCGCCAGTAGCACCACGCGGCGGATCGTTTTGCATTGAACTAATCCGGCCCCGGGCCTGTCTGTAGCCTTTTATTCAGGAACCTCACCCATGCTGTCCCCCAAGCTCATCCGCATCCTGGCAGCCGCCGCGCTGACCGCCACCGCGTTCTTCAGCCCGGCCAGCCACGCGCAAGGCGCCCAGCAGTACGTGCCCATCAACCCGCCGCTGCCGTCGGACACCCCGGGCAAGGTCGAGGTCCTGGAATTCTTTGCCTATTCGTGCCCGCACTGCGCCGCAATGGAACCCATGGTTGAAGACTGGGTCAAGACCGCGCCGTCCGACGTCGTCCTCAAGCAAGTGCCGATCGCCTTCAACGCCGGCATGAAGCCGCTGCAACAGCTGTACTACACGCTGCAGGCCCTGGACCGTCCCGACCTGCACGCCAAGGTCTTCACGGCCATCCACGGCGAGCACAAGCGCCTGTTCGACAAGAAGGCCATGGGCGAGTGGATTGCGACCCAGGGCGTGGACCGCGCCAAGTTCGACTCGGTGTTCGATTCGTTCAGCGTCCAGACCCAGGTGCAGCGCGCCAACCAGCTCGCCGACGCCTACCGCATCGAAGGCACCCCGTCGTTCGCCGTGGGCGGCAAGTTCATGACCTCGCCGGTCATGGCGGGCAACAGCTACGAAGGCGCCTTGAAGCAGGTGAACGCGCTGATCCCGATGGCGCGCGCCAAGTAATCCGCGGCAAACGCAGCAATGCAAACGCCCCGAGCCTTTCCAGGCCGGGGCGTTTTTCTTCATCCGTCTCGCAGCCGCGCGGCTATGCCTTGACGGACGCGGCCTGCTCGAAGGCCTGCGTCAGGTCGGCGATGATGTCTTCCGGCGATTCCAGCCCGATGTGCAGACGCACGACGGGATTTTCGCCTTCGCCCCAATAGCGGTGCTTGGACAGATCCTTGGGCGACACAAGCTGCACCAGGCTTTCATACCCGCCCCACGAGAAGCCGATGCCAAATAGCGTCAGCGCATCGACAAAACGGCGCGCTGCGGCCGGGGACAGGGCCAGTTCCGCCGACAGCATGCCGTTCGACCCCGTGCAATCGCGCTTCCACAAATCGTGGCCGGGATCCTTCGGCCAGGCCGGATGGAAGAGGCGCACGGTCTCGGGACGGGCGTTCAGGAATTCGCACACCTGCATGGCGTGGCGCGCATGCTGAGCCATGCGGATGGGCATGGTGCGCACGCCGCGCAATGCCAGCCAGGCGTCGTCCGCGCTGATGGAATAGCCCATCGCATACTGCGTGCGGTTCAGCTTGCGGGCGATGCCTTCGTCGTTGGTGACGACCGCGCCCAGCATCAGGTCGGAGTGCCCGCCCACATACTTGGTGCCCGCGATGACAGAGACCTGAGCGCCCAGCGTCAGCGGCCGGTAGATGTAGCCCGATCCCCACGTGTTGTCGGTGGCCAGCACCAGCCCGTGCCGCTGCGCGATGGCGGCCATCGCGCCCATGTCCAGCATTTCGAAAAGCAGGGAACCCGGCGACTCCACGTACAGCAGCGTGGTGTTGGGCCGCACCAGCGCATCGATGTCCTCACCCGCCGCAAAGTAGGTGATGTCGATGTTCATGCGCTTGAGCACCGCGTCGTCCAGCTCGCGCATCGGACCGTACACGCTGTCCGAGATCAATGCATGGTCGCCAGCCGAGCACAGCGCCATCATCACCATCGTCATGGCCGACAGGCCGGACGACGCCAAGTAGCAGTGCGTGCCGCCTTCGAGCTGCGTGAACACCTCTTCCAGCGCGGCATGCGTGTCCATGCCCATGCGCCCGTACGTCGACGCGCGCCCCCCGGCCGCCTTGCTGCGCTGCGCGTTTTCCAGCGCGGCGAGATTGGCAAAGCGCACCGTGCTCGCCCGCATGGGCGGCAGCGGCACCGGCGCCGTGCCGGTCTCGGGATTGAACGGGGCGGTGCCCGCGTGCTGGAGAACCGTATCGATGTGTTTGGTAGGCATCTTGTAGAGGTGCGTCAAAGCCGGGAAAACCAAACCATATCAGGACGCGGCGGGAATTTCAGCCGATCCATTGAACCGTCTCGGACAAATCCGCGCGGCGGGTGCGGTAGCTGTTGGCCGGATGCGCCGTGTCCTCAAACCCGAACGAGATGCCGCAGACCACGCGCCGGCCGGGTCCGATGCCCAGCACTTCGCGCAGGACCTCGGGATACATCGCCAGCGACGCCTGGGCCACGGTTGCCACGCCGTTGGCTTGCGCGGCCAGCAGGAAATTGGCGACATAGCCGCCGCAATCCATGGCGCCGTATTCGCCCAGCGCCTCGTCGGTCGTGATGATCGCGACATGCGGCGCGTCGAAGAGGGCGAAGTTGCGCATCTCCTGCCGCCGGTAGGCCTCGCGATCGCCGCGCGGCACGCCGACGGCGCCGTACAGCTGGAAACCGGATTCGCGGCGGCGGGCCAGGTATTCGTCGCGGTATTCGCGCGGGAACGGGAAATCAGGCTTGAAGCCTTCGACCTGCGCGCGGCGCTCGAGCGCATCGCGCAGGCGCCGGGTGGCGTCGCCCTCGGTGATCGTCACCTGCCAAGGCTGGCAGTTGCACCAGGACGCCGTGCGCTGCGCCAAGGTCAGGATGCGTTCGATGGTGGCGCGGGGCACGGGTTCTGGCAGAAAGGCGCGGCAACTGTGGCGGGCCCGCAGCCAGTCCTCGAGTGCGGCATCGGCGGGCGGGTTGACGGCGTTCTGGGGTTGGGCGGCAACGGTCATGGTCGGTCTGTCTCCTGTCCTGGTCGGCTTTGACCTTATGATGCCACTAGCCGCGCGCCACTGGCCGTGCGCCACTAGCCGTGCGCCACTAGCCGCGCGTTGCTGTT
The DNA here is from genome assembly GCF_006715415.1 of Achromobacter sp. SLBN-14. NCBI lineage: Bacteria > Pseudomonadati > Pseudomonadota > Betaproteobacteria > Burkholderiales > Alcaligenaceae > Achromobacter > Achromobacter sp. SLBN-14. The sequence continues at coordinate 2,295,762 of NZ_VFNE01000001.1, forward strand.
CCGTCACCAAAGAGACTCCATGCTGCCCCTAGACACCCTCATCGCATTCTTTGGCATTGCCGTGCTGCTGGCGCTGACGCCGGGGCCGGACAACCTTTTCGTGCTGATGCAGTCCGCCATCTGGGGACGCAAGGCGGGCATGTTCGTGGTGCTGGGGTTGTGCACCGGCTTGCTGGGTCACACTGCGGCTGTCGCAGTCGGGCTGGCCGCGGTGTTCGCCGCCTCGCCCATCGCGTTCACCGTGCTCAAGCTGGCGGGCGCGGCCTATCTGGCGTATCTGGCCTGGCAGATCCTGCGCGCCCCCCTCGAATCCGAAGACGGAAAACGTCCCGAACCCATGCGGCCCGGCGCGTTGTACCGCCGCGGCATCGTCATGAACCTTACCAATCCGAAGGTGCTGCTGTTCTTCTTCGCCTTCCTGCCGCAATTCACGTCGCCGCGGCTCGGCCCGGTGGGTTTGCAGACGATGCAACTGGGTGCGGTGTTTATCGTGTCGACGCTGCTGGTGTTCGGGGCGATCGCGTTCTTCTCGGGTGCGTTCGGGGAATTGCTGCAGCGTTCGGTGACGGCCAAGCGCTGGTTGAATCGCATTGCCGCGCTGGTGTTCGTCGGGCTGGCCGTCAGGCTGGCGACGGCTTCCCGCTAGACACCGCTAATCGTCGCGCTGGTGCTGATCCCCAGCGGCGGCACGCGATCAGCGGGACACCGGCAGCCGGACACGAGCAGCGATGCTCGCATCCCCCGGCCGCCCATCATGCCAATCAAGCCGCCTTAAACCGCACGATGCCGTCCGCATCCTGCGCCCGCGTGAGCTTGCCTTCGAAGTACAGCGCATGCAGATGCGCCAATGCCTCGCCCATCGCGAAAGTCAGCTGGTGCAGGTCCAGCTTGCGCTTGAACAGCACGGGCACGATGTCCGACGTCGATTGCGGCTGCACCGCACAGGCTTCCAGCACCTCGGCCAGCCGGTCGCGATGATGCTCGTGCTGCTGCGTGATGCGTTCGTGCAGGCCCTTGAACGGGCGGCCGTGCGACGGCAGCACCAGCGTGTCGCGAGGCAGGCCGTCATAGCCGTGCAGCGACCGCAGATACAAAGGCAGCGGATTGGCGTCGGGTTCGTAATCGAAGACGCTGACGTTGGTGGAAATGCGCGGCAGCACCATGTCGCCGGAGATCAGCACGCCAAGATCAGGCGAAAACAGCGATGCGTGTTCCGGCGCATGGCCATAGCCCACGATCACGCGCCAATCGCGTCCGCCGATGCGAACCTGGTCGCCGTCCATGATGCGGGTGTACCGCGACGGCACGGCGGGCACCAGGTTGGGGTAGTAGCTTGCGCGCTGGCGGATCTGCTCCTGCGAGTCCGGGTCGGTCAGGCCGTGGCGCGCGAAATGCTCGACCGCGGATTGGCCACCAGGGCCCGCCCCCGCGTCGGTGCGGCGCGACGACCACAGCGACGCCACCATGTAGTCGGTCATCGTCATCCACAGCCGTGCGTTCCAGCGTTCGCACAGCCAGTGGGCAAGGCCGATGTGGTCCGGGTGCATGTGCGTGACCAGCACGCGCAGCACGGGAAGGCCGTCCAGCTCATTCTTGAACACGTCTTCCCACAGCGTCTTCACCTCGTCGCGTGAAATGCCGCAATCGACGATGGTCCAGCCGTCCTGGCCGTCGATGTTGTCGCGCAGCAGCCAGAGGTTGATATGATCCAGCGCGAACGGCAGCGGCATCCGGATCCATTTGACGCCCTCCGCCACCGCATGCGCGCGGCCGGCCTCGGGCTGGAAATCGGCCCAGGGATACTGAAGCTTCTGCTCGTTGGGGTTCATTGCCTCTCGCTCCACGCTTGACGATCACGTCAAGTCATCATAATTTACGTTTACGTAAACTGCCACACGTCGCATGCCCTCGTCAACCTGGACCATCTCCGAGCTCGCCCGCGAGTTCGACGTCACGCCCCGCACGATCCGCTTCTACGAAGACCAGGGAATCGTCAGCCCGGCGCGCGAGGGCCGCAACCGCATTTTCGGACCGCGCGACCGCACGCGCCTGAAACTGGCCCTGCGCGGCAAGCGGCTGGGCCTGCAGTTGTCCGAGATCCTGACGCTGATCGACATGTACGACGGACCCGGCGACACCGAAGTCCAGCTGCGCCAATACCTGTCCGTGCTGGAGCAGCACCGCGCCACGCTGGAGCAACAGCGCCGCGACATCGACGATACGCTGCAAGAAATCAGCGAACAGGAGCGCCAGTGCCGCGCCCTGCTGGCGCAGAAGCCGTAGTCCGCATGGCAGCACTCCAAACCCTTGGGCTGTTCGTCCTGACCGCCCTGGCCGAAATCATCGGCTGCTACCTGCCTTACCTTTGGCTGCGTAAAGGACACTCCATCTGGCTGCTGGCGCCCGCCGCACTGAGTCTGGCGCTGTTTGCCTGGCTGCTGACGCTGCACCCGACCGCATCCGGCCGCGTCTATGCCGCGTACGGCGGCGTCTACATCGGCATGGCGCTACTGTGGCTGTGGGCGGTGGACGGCGTGCGGCCCAGCGCCAGCGACTGGATCGGCGTGGGCCTGTGCATCGCCGGGATGCTCGTGATCATGTTCGGGCCGCGCGGGAGCTGATCCGGGCCGCCAAACGGGCAAGAAAAAGCGCGCGTACCTGTAAAGGGCCGCGCGCTTTGCATGGGTGCTGGTCTTTTGACGTAGGCTGCGTCTCGGCGCATCTGCGCGCGGCGGATCGACCGCCGCCGCGCCGAAGTGCCACCACAAACCGCCGATCACTCCGCCTTGATATTGCCTTCCTTGATGAGGCGCCCGTTGTTCGTGAACTCGGCCTGCACCTGCTTGGCAAACGCCTCGCCCGACGCCGTGCCCGGCTGCAGGAACGACTTGGCCAGAAGCTCCTGGAATTCGGCGCTGGCCACCGCCTTGGTCAACGCGGCCTGCAAGGGCTGCGACACCGTGGGCGGCAGGTTGGCCGGCGCGAAGATGCCGAAGTTCGAGTAGTACTGCGCCTGCGGCAGCTTCAGCTCGGCCATCGTCGGCACGTCGGGCCACGCGGCCAGACGTTGCGGCGCCATCACCGCCAGCGGCTTGAGCGCGCCGTTGGCCACGTGCGGCAGCACCACGTCGCTGTTGACCACCAGCAGTTCCACCACGCCGCCCAGGCCGTCGGTCAGCGCCTGGCTGTTGCCGCGGTAGGGTACGTGCAGCATTTTCGTCCCCGTCTGCGCGGTGACCGCCGCCATGCCGATGTGCGCAACCGTGCCCTGGCCGGGCGTGCCGTAGCGCACGCCTTCCGGATGCGCCTTGGCGTATTCCACCAGTCCCGCGAAATCCTTCACGGGCAACGCCTTGGTCGCCACGATGGCCACCGGCGCGACGGCCACGCTAGCCACCGGCGTCAGGTCCTTCATCGGGTCGTAGTTGGTCTTGGCCAGATGCGGGAAGATGGTCAACGGGCTGGTCGAGGCCAAGAGCAGCGTGGTGCCGTCCGGCTGCGCGCGCGCCACGTAGTCCGTGCCCACGGACGCGCCCGCGCCGGGCTTGTTCTCAACAATGACCGTGATGTTCGCTTCCTTGCGCAGCGCGTCGCCCAGACGCCGCGCGATCGCATCGGCGCTGCCGCCGGCCGTGTACGGCACGACCACGGTGACCGGCTTGGCCGGCCAGGTCTGCGCCATCGCGCCGCTTGCCATGATTGCCAGGGCCGCCCCCGCGGCCTTGATGAACAACGTCTTCTTTTTCATATCGTCCTGGTGATGTTGCGTAGCACTGCGTGGGTGAAACGGATTGCGGTAAAGCCCATCAGGCAAGGTAGCGTTGCGCCAGGCGAACCCAGTACGACGCCCCCGCCGGAATCAAGGAATCATTGAAGTCATAGCTGGCGTTGTGCAGCATGCACGGGCCCAGGCCGTGGCCCGCCATGCGATGCTCGCCATCGCCGTTGCCCAGGAATACGTAGCACCCCGGCTTTTCCTGCAGCAGGAAGGCAAAGTCTTCCGATGCCATCGCCGGTTCGATGGTCAGCGCGCGGTCCTCGCCCACGACCTCGCGCATCACGCCCATGCAGAATTCCGTCTCGGCCACGGTGTTGACCAGCGCCGGGTAGCGGCGCTCGAAATACACCTCGGCCTCGCAACCATGCGCCGCGGCGATGCTGGGCGCGATCTCCTGCATGCGCCGCTCGATCAAATCGACCACGTCGGTGCTGTAGGCGCGCACCGACCCGCCGAGCCACGCGGTATTGGGAATCACGTTGATGACGCTGCCGCCCGCCTGCACCTGCGTGATGGACAGCACTGCGGCATCCAGCGGACGCTTGCTGCGCGTCAGGATCGTCTGAAGCGACTGGCCAATGGCAAAGAGCGCCGGCACCGGATCATTGCAGTCCTGCGGCGCGGCAGCATGGCCGCCCTTGCCCTTGACCGTGATCTTGAAGCCATTGGCCGCCGCCATCATCGGGCCGGCACAGACACCGAAGGCACCGGCCGGCAAGCCCGGCCAGTTGTGCATGCCGAAGACCGCCTCGCACGGAAACCGCGTAAAGAGGCCATCCTGGATCATGGCCCGGCCGCCCGCGCCGCCTTCCTCGGCCGGCTGAAAGCACAGGTACACCGTGCCGTCGAAACCGCCCGCCGTCTGCAAATGCTGCGCTGCAGCCAGCAACATCGCGGTATGGCCGTCGTGGCCGCATCCGTGCATCTTGCCGTCGTGACGCGAGCGGTGTTCGAACTGGTTTTCTTCCTGCATGGGCAGCGCGTCCATGTCGGCGCGCAGCATGATGGCCCGGTCCGACGTGCCCCGCTTGATCACACCCACCACGCCCGTCTTGGCAATGCCCGTGTGCGTTTCGATGCCCCAGCCGCGCAGCGTGTCGGCCACCACCTTGGCCGTGCGGTGCTCTTCATAGCAAAGCTCCGGGTGCATGTGGATGTCACGGCGCAGCGCCACGATGTCGTCCAGGTTGGATAGTTCAAGCACAGCTGACTCCGTCGGATGTTTCAGGATTAAAGGGTCGCATCAAGTATTGCCCATCGTCCCTTCCGCCGCGCCTACAACACGCTAGGGATAACCCTCATCCAATTTACGTTTACGTAAACGTAATATTTGCACTGCATCATTGCGCGGCGCCGGGCGAACGGCGCATCATGGATCACTCCCGCGACGGCGGCCAAGACACGCACGCGCAGGACCATGAATGTAAGCACCTACTATCACGGAGACACTGATGAATCTTCCCGGCCTGAACTTCGACCTGGGCGAAGACCTGGACATGCTGCGCGACGCCGTACGCAATTTCGCGCAGGCCGAGATCGCGCCGCGCGCCGCGGAAGTCGATCGCAGCGACCAGTTCCCCATGGACCTGTGGCGCAAATTCGGTGACCTTGGCGTGCTGGGCATGACCGCCGACGAGGAATATGGCGGCGCCAACATGGGTTACCTGGCCCACATGGTCGTCATGGAAGAAATCTCCCGCGCCAGCGCCTCCATCGGCCTGTCGTACGGCGCGCACTCCAACCTGTGCGTGAACCAGATCAACCGCAACGGCACCGCCGCCCAGAAGGCCAAGTACCTGCCCAAGCTCATCTCCGGCGAGCACGTGGGCGCGCTGGCCATGAGCGAGCCGGGCGCGGGCTCGGACGTCGTCAGCATGAAGCTGCGCGCCGACAAGAAGGGCGAGCGCTACGTGCTGAACGGCACCAAGATGTGGATCACCAATGGCCCGGACGCCGACACCCTCGTCGTCTACGCCAAGACCGACCCCGAGGCCCACCAGCGCGGCATCACCGCGTTCCTGGTCGAAAAGGGCTTCAAGGGCTTTTCCGTGGCGCAGAAGCTGGACAAGCTGGGCATGCGCGGCAGCCACACCGGTGAGCTGGTGTTCCAGGACTGCGAAATCCCCGAGGAAAACGTGCTGGGCCAGGTCAACGGCGGCGTGAAGGTGCTGATGAGCGGCCTGGACTACGAACGCGCCGTGCTGTCCGGCGGCCCGCTGGGCATCATGCAGGCCGTGATGGACGTGGTGGTGCCCTATATCCACGACCGCAAGCAGTTCGGCCAGGCCATCGGCGAATTCCAGCTCATCCAGGGCAAGGTCGCCGACCTGTACACCACGCTGCAAGCCAGCCGCGCCTTCTGCTATCAGGTCGGCAAGAACCTGGACAAACTGGGGTCCGACCACGTGCGCCAGGTGCGCAAGGACTGCGCCGCGCTCATCCTGTACACCGCCGAAAAGGCCACGTGGATGGCGGGCGAGGGCGTGCAGATCCTGGGCGGCAACGGCTACATCAACGAATACCCGGTCGGCCGCCTGTGGCGCGACGCCAAGCTGTACGAGATTGGCGCCGGCACCAGCGAAATCCGCCGCATGCTGATCGGCCGCGAACTCTTCAACGAAACCGCCTGACGCCATATCCACAGCCCGCGCCATGATCCGCACGTCCGACATCCAGCACATCGAGCAGGCGCCCGCCCCGGGCCCCTCGCCGCTGGACGTCGCGCGGCTGATCCTGGCGGGCTTTGACCGGCACTACGCGCTGTTTCGCTACAGCGCGCAGCGCGCCAAGGCGCTGTTCGAATCCGGCGACTGGCACGGCATCCAGCACCTGTCGCGCGAACGCATCGAGTACTACGACATGCGTGTGCGCGAATGCGCCACGCAACTGGAAGGCGTGCTGCGCGGGCGGCCGGAAGGCGCGGTGGGTGGAAACGGCGCGGGCAACGGTGGCGGCAATGGCGCCGACGCCCCGTCCCTGACCGACGCGCAGACCGCCTACTGGCAAGACATCAAGCAGGAATTCGTGGGCCTCTTGGGCGAACACCGCCAGCCCGAGTGCGCCGAGACCTTCTTCAACTCGGTGTCGTGCCGGCTGCTGCACCGCGACTACTTCCACAACGATTTCCTGTTCGTCCGGCCGGCCGTCGCCACTGATTACCTGGACAGCAGCATCCCGTCCTACCGCGTGTATTACCCGGTGACCGACGGCCTGGAAAAAAGCCTGATCCGCATGGTGGCCGACTTCGGCCTGGCGCTGCCCTTCGAAGACCTGCCGCGCGACACGCGATTGCTGGCGCGCGCGGCCGTCTCCAAGCTGCGCACCGTACTGCCGCGCCACGTCGGCCGGCGCATCGCCACCGACTGCCAGGTTCACGCGCTGGGGTCGCTTTTCTTTCGCAACAAGGGCGCCTACATCGTCGGCCGCCTGATCAACCAGACCACCGTCTATCCCTTTGCCATCGCGCTGACGCGCAATCCGGCGGGACAGGTGACGCTGGACGCGCTGCTCTTGGGCGCGGACGACCTGAGCACGCTGTTCAGTTTTACCCGCGCGTATTTCCTGGTGGACATGGAAACGCCCGCTGCCGTGGTCAACTTCCTGTCGAGCCTCTTGCCGCGCAAGCCCAAGGCCGAGCTCTACACCATGATCGGCCTGCAAAAGCAGGGCAAGACGCTGTTCTACCGCGACTTCCTGCACCACCTGGCGCATTCGCGCGACGCGTTCGACATCGCCCCCGGCATCAAGGGCATGGTGATGTGCGTGTTCACGCTGCCGTCCTACCCGTACGTGTTCAAGCTCATCAAGGACCGCATCGACAAGGACGGCATGGACCACGCCACCGTGCGGCGCAAGTACCAGATGGTCAAGCTGCACGATCGCGTCGGCCGCATGGCCGACACCTGGGAATATTCCCAGGTGGCCCTGCCGCGCGCCCGCTTTGCGCCCGCGCTGCTCAATGAACTGCGCCGGCTGGTGCCCAGCCTTATCGAGGAAACCGCCGACACCGTCGTCATCCGCCACGTCTACATCGAACGCCGGATGACGCCGTTGAACCTGTACCTGCAGCAGGCGCCGGACGCGCTGCTGGACCACGCGGTACGCGAATACGGGGACGCCATCCGGCAACTGGCCGCAGCCAATATCTTCCCCGGCGACATGCTTTACAAGAATTTCGGCGTCACGCGCCTGGGCCGGGTCGTCTTTTATGACTACGACGAAATCCAGCGCATGACCGAAATGAACTTCCGGCGCATCCCGCCGGCCCCGAATGAAGAAGCGGAGATGGCCGCCGAACCCTGGTACGCCATCGGTCCGAACGACGTCTTCCCCGAGGAATTCGGCCGCTTCCTGCTGGGCGATGCGCGGGTGCGCGGCGCCTTCATGCGTCACCATGCCGACCTCCTGGAACCGGACTGGTGGCAGGCCTGCCGCGCCCACGTGGCGCAAGGCCGGATCGAAGAATTTTTCCCTTACGATAAGGACAGACGCCTGCGTTCAGACCGCCCTTCAAACGGCCACGCGGTGTTGTAACCCAATCGCTGTCCCGACCCTCACAGGAGCAAGTCATGTCAGATCCCATCGTCATCGTTTCCGTCGCCCGCACGCCCATGGGCGGCATGCTGGGCAGCCTGTCCGGCCTGGCCGCGCACGAGCTGGGCTCGGTCGCCATCAAGGCCGCGGTCGAACGCGCCGGCATCAAGCCGGAGCAGGTCGACGAAGTCATCATGGGCAACGTGCTGCAAGCCGGCCAAGGCCAGGCGCCCGCCCGCCAGGCCGCGCTGGGCGCCGGCCTGCCGCTGGGCGTGGCGTGCACCACCATTCACAAGGTCTGCGGCTCGGGCCTGAAGGCCGCGATGTTCGGCCATGACCTGCTGGCTTCGGGCAGCGCCGAAATCGTCGTGGCCGGCGGCCAGGAAAGCATGAGCAACGCGCCGTACCTGCTGCTCAAGGGCCGCCAGGGCTACCGCTATGGCCACAACACCGTGTACGACCACATGGCGCTGGACGGCCTGGAAGACGCCTACGACAAGGGCAAGGCCATGGGCGTCTTCGCCGAAGACTGCGCCTCCAAGTATTCGTTCACGCGCGAACAGCAGGACGAATTCTCGCTGGAATCGCTGCGCCGCGCGCGCGCTGCGTCGGAAGACGGCAGCTTCAAGTGGGAAATCGCCCCCGTCACCGTCGCCGGCCGCAAGGGCGACACCGTGATCGACACCGACGAAGCGCCCACCAAGGCCATGCCGGAAAAGATCCCGACCCTCAAGCCCGCCTTCAAAAAAGACGGCACCGTCACCGCCGCGAACTCGTCGTCGATCTCCGACGGCGCCGCCGCCATGGTGCTGATGCGCGCGTCCACCGCCGAAAAGCTCGGCGTCAAACCGCTGGCCCGCATCGTCGCGCACTCGCAGCATTCGCAGGAACCCAACTGGTTCACCACCGCCCCCGTCGGCGCGCTGAAGAACCTGTTCAAGAAGACCGGCTGGACGGCCGAGGACGTGGACCTGTACGAGATCAACGAAGCCTTCGCGGTGGTCACCATGGCCGCCATGACCGACTTCAAGCTTCCGCATGACAAGGTCAACATCCACGGCGGCGCCACCGCGCTGGGCCACCCGATCGGCGCTTCGGGCGCCCGCCTGATGGCCACCCTGATCGGCGCGCTGCGCAAGACCGGCGGCAAGCGCGGCGTGGCCACGCTGTGCATCGGCGGCGGCGAAGCCGTCGCGATGGCCATCGAAATGGTCTAAGCGTCTGCCTGCTTGGGGCGCGGGCTTTGTCCGTTCCTCAAGCAGGATTCCGCTGCGCCTTTCTGGCAGGGCAATCACCGCGACGGGTCGGTCGCGGGCCAGGCAGGAAAGGCGCAACGAAATCCTGATTTTCCAAATCGACAAGAATGCCCGGCCCACCGGGCAGCGAGACAACCCGCTCTTTTTCGAGCGCCTTCAAATTCCAATCAAGCAGGACGGGTGGTACCCCATGCCCATCATCGAATCCCGCATCAATCCGCGGTCGCAGGACTACATCGACAACGCCAGCGCCATGCAGGCGCAACTGGACGATCTGAACCAGCAGCTGGCGCAGACGGCCCTGGGCGGCAGCGAATCCGCCCGCGCCAAGCACACCGCGCGCGGCAAGCTCTTGCCGCGCGACCGTGTGGAGAACCTGATCGATCCGGGCACCCCGTTCCTGGAACTGTCGCCGATGGCGGCGCATGGCATGTACGACGGCGACGCGCCCGGCGCGGGTGTCATCACCGGCATCGGCCGCGTGTCCGGCACCGAATGCGTCATCGTCTGCAACGACGCAACGGTCAAGGGCGGCACCTACTATCCGATGACCGTCAAAAAGCACCTGCGCGCGCAGGAGATCGCCGCGCAGAACCATCTGCCGTGCGTGTATCTGGTGGACTCGGGCGGCGCCAACCTGCCGCAGCAGGACGAGGTCTTTCCCGACCGCGAACACTTCGGCCGCATCTTCTACAACCAGGCGCAGATGTCGGCGCAGGGCATCGCGCAGATCGCCGTGGTGATGGGCTCTTGCACCGCCGGCGGCGCGTACGTGCCCGCCATGAGCGACGAGTCCATCATCGTGCGCAACCAGGGCACCATCTTCCTGGGCGGCCCGCCGCTGGTCAAAGCCGCCACCGGCGAAGAAGTCAGCGCCGAAGACCTGGGCGGCGGCGACGTGCACACGCGCCTGTCGGGCGTGGTCGACCACCTGGCCGCCAACGACATGCACGCGCTGCAACTGGCGCGCAACGCCGTTGCGCGCCTGAACCGCAAGAAGCCGCAGCCGCTGGCCACCATCCCCGTGCGCGAACCGCGCTTCGATCCCAGCGAACTGAACGGCATCATTCCCGCCGACACCCGCAAGCCCTACGACGTGCGCGAAGTCATCGCGCGCATCGTCGACGGCTCCGAGTTCGACGAGTTCAAGGCCCGCTTCGGCCCCACGCTGGTCACCGGCTTTGCGCACATCCACGGCATGCCCGTCGGCATCGTCGCCAACAACGGCATCCTGTTCTCCGAGTCCGCACAGAAGGGCGCGCACTTCATCGAACTGTGCGCGCAGCGCAAGATCCCGCTGGTGTTCCTGCAGAACATCACCGGCTTCATGGTCGGCCGCAAATACGAAAACGAAGGCATCGCGCGCCACGGCGCCAAGATGGTGACGGCCGTCGCCACCGCCAACGTGCCCAAGTTCACCGTGCTGATCGGCGGCTCGTTCGGCGCCGGCAACTACGGCATGTGCGGCCGCGCCTATTCCCCGCGCATGCTCTTCATGTGGCCCAACGCCCGCATCTCGGTCATGGGCGGCGAGCAGGCCGCCAGCGTGCTGGCGACTGTGAAGCGCGACGGCATCGAAGCGCGCGGCGGGCAATGGTCGGCGGACGAAGAAAATGCGTTCAAGGCCCCGATCCGCGAACAGTACGAGCGCGAAGGCCATCCGTACTACGCCACCGCAAGATTGTGGGACGACGGCATCATCGCGCCCGCCGACACGCGCCGCGTGTTGGGACTGGCGTTGTCTGCGGCGTTGAACGCGCCCATCGAAGACACCAAGTTCGGCGTGTTCCGAATGTAGGTCGCACGCTTAGACCGAACCCCACTTCTACGCGCTTCGCGCCCCTTCCGAACACTTCAGCTTGGATAACGCAATGTTCGATACTGTGCTGATTGCCAACCGCGGCGAAATCGCCTGCCGCGTCGCCGCCACCGCGCGCCGCATGGGACTGCGCACCGTCGCCGTCTATTCCGACGCGGACGCCAACGCCCGCCACGTCGCCGCGTGCGACCAGGCCGTCTACATCGGCGGCTCCGAGCCGCGCGCCAGCTACCTGCGCGCCGACGCCATCCTGCAAGCCGCGCGCGATACCGGCGCCGGCGCCATCCACCCCGGCTACGGCTTCCTGTCGGAAAACGAAGCCTTCGCCCAGGCCGCGCAGGACGTCGGCATCGCCTTCGTCGGCCCGCCGGCATCGGCCATCGCCGCCATGGGCAGCAAGTCCGCCGCCAAGACCCTCATGGAAAAAGCCGGCGTGCCGCTCGTGCCCGGCTACCACGGCGACAACCAGGATCCGCAGTTCCTCAAATCGCAGGCCGACGGCATCGGCTATCCCGTGCTCATCAAGGCCAGCGCGGGCGGCGGCGGCAAGGGCATGCGCATCGTCGAATCGTCTGGCGCGTTCCTGGACGCACTGGCCTCGTGCCAGCGCGAAGCCGCCTCCAGCTTCGGCGATGACCGCGTACTGATCGAACGCTACCTGCAAAAGCCGCGCCACATCGAAATCCAGGTGTTCGCCGACACGCACGGCAACTGCGTCTACCTCTTCGAGCGCGACTGCTCCGTGCAGCGCCGCCACCAGAAAGTCATCGAAGAAGCGCCCGCCCCCGGCATGACCGAAGAACGCCGCCGCGCCATGGGCGAAGCCGCCGTCGCCGCCGCGCGCGCCGTCGGCTACGTGGGCGCAGGCACGGTGGAATTCATCGCCGAGCCCGACGGCCGCTTCTACTTCATGGAAATGAACACGCGCCTGCAGGTCGAGCATCCGGTCACCGAAATGATCACCGGCCACGACCTCGTCGAATGGCAACTGCGCGTCGCCGCCGGCCAGCCGCTGCCCGCACGCCAGGAAGACCTGCGCATCAACGGCCACGCCATCGAGGCCCGCATCTACGCCGAGAACCCCGAGAAGGGCTTTCTGCCGTCCATCGGCACGCTTGCCTACCTGAGCCTGCCGCCGCACACCGCCTTTGCCAACGGCGACATCCGCGTCGACGGCGGCGTGCGCATGGGCGACACCATCACCCCGTTCTACGACCCGATGATCGCCAAGCTCATCGTGCACGGCGCCGACCGCGACCAGGCCCGCGCGCGCATGCTGCAAGCCTTGGCGCAGACGCAGGCTGTCGGCGTGCAGACCAACGTCGCGTTCCTGTCGCGCCTGATGAAGGACAGCGCCTTCGCGGCCGCTGATCTGGACACCGGCCTCATCGAACGCCAACGCGCCACGCTGCTGCCCGACCCGCAACCCGCTGATGCCGACGTGCTGGCCCTTGCCACCGCCGCCGTGCTGGTTCGCCAAGGACTTGCTCAACCGGGCGCGCAAGGCGCAGGCAAAGGCCCCGCCGACCCGTGGGACGCGCGCGACGGCTGGCGTCTGGGCGGCCAGTATCGGCGCCAACTGCAATGGACCGACAACGGCGAAGCCCGTCACGTCACCGTCGCCCGTCAGGGCGGCGCGTGGACGCTGGACACCGGCGACGGCGCGCGCCCCTTCCTGTGGCGCTCGCACGCCAGCGCCAATCCCAACCTGGCCTACGGCCTGCGCATCACGCTGCAAGGCCACGAGAGCGCCGGCACGGTCGTTCTGCACGGCGACCGCGCCTACGTCTTCCGTGAAGACGGCTCGCACGTCCTGGAGCTGTATGACGCGCTGACGCACTCGCAGGACACGCAAGGTGAACACGGCGCGGGCCTGGCCGCGCCCATGCCAGGCAAGATCATCTCGATCTCGGTCAAGGCCGGCGACAAGGTCGAGAAGGGCCAGCCGCTGCTTGTGATGGAAGCGATGAAGATGGAGCACACCATTTCTGCCACCGCAGACGGTACCGTGGGCGAGGTGTTCTACGGGGTGGGGGATCAGGTGACCGAAGGCGCCGAGCTGGTGTCGATCGAATAACAGCGATTTGGGTTTGGCTGGCGGCTCCCGGCGGTTTCGCTCGGAGCCGCTTTGTATTTGGGGGCACGCCGGTTTAGCTATCCGTCAGCGCCCCGCGCCTAGAATCGGCTCTTCCCCCACGCCACGCCCACCATGTCCGCCGACACGCCCAGTCCGCTTTCCAGTCCGCCGTTCCTGCATTTCCTCTGCGGCCGCGTCGCCGCGTCACTGGCGTTCCAGATCGTCTCCGTCGCCGTGGGCTGGCAGATCTACGCGCTGTCCGGCAGTGCGCTAGACCTGGGCCTCATCGGCCTTGCCCAATTCCTGCCCATGGCCGCACTCACGCTCGTCGTCGGCCACGTCGCCGACCGCTACGACCGCCGCAAGATCGTCGCCCTCTGCATGGCGCTGGAAGCGTTGGCCACGCTGGTCCTCGCCATCGCCGCGCTGCACGGCGTCGGCGGCAAGACGCTCATCTACGCCACCATCATCATCATGAGCTCGGCCCGCGCCTTCGAAGCGCCGACGCTCTCCACGCTCATCCCCGCCGTCGTCCCGCGCGAATGGCTCCCACGCGCCACCGCGCTGTCCTCATCCGGCGGCCAGATCGCGCAGATCGCCGGCCCCGCGCTGGGCGGCGTCGGCTACAGCCTCGGGGCAGGGTGGATCTACTGCGTCGCCGCCGCGTTGTATTTGACGGCCTTCATCGCCATCGCCACCCTCGTCATCGAACGCGCGCCGCCGCGCAAGGAACCAACCACCTGGCGCGCGCTGTTCGGCGGCATCACCTTTATCTTCCAGCGACGGTTGCTGCTGGGCACGCTGTCACTGGATCTCTTTGCGGTGCTGCTGGGCGGGGCGACTGCGCTGCTGCCGATCTTTGCGAAGGACATTCTCAATGCTGGGCCTTGGGCGCTTGGTGCATTGCGCGCCGCGCCGGCTTGCGGTGCGGCGTTGATGTCGTTGACGCTGGCGCGTTTGAGCCTGGGTGAGAACGTTGGTCGGCTGCTGTTCGGCTCGCTGATCCTATTCGGCCTGGCGACCACGGTGTTCGGGCTGTCGACCTCGATTCCGGTGTCGATTGCAGCGCTGGTCGTGCTGGGCGCAGCGGACGCGGTCAGCGTTGTCGTGCGGTCATCGCTGGTGCAGTTAAATACGCCCGATCACATGCTGGGGCGGGTCAGCGCGGTGAACACCTTGTTTGTCGGTGCGTCGAACCAGCTTGGGGAATTTGAGTCTGGGCTCACCGCGCAGTTGTTCGGCGCGGTGCCCGCTGTGGTGATTGGCGGGGTGGGGACGATTGCGGTCGCAGCGTTGTGGATGCGGTGGTTCCCGGAACTGAGGCGGCTTCGGACGTTGAATGGGAATGAGGTGGCGCAGGGCTGAGATTCGCGGCGGTGGGGAGTGTCAGTATTTTTGTGTTTGAGGCGTTAGAAGCCTGATAGTTGTTTCGATCAGGCTTATGGATGCTATCTCAGCGATACGGGTCAGTGAAGCGTTCTGCATAAATCACGGCGAACTGGTTCATAGCGGCCTTCCAGTCGTGCGTGGCGCTGCCCCAGGCCCCGGTGATGTTGCGCAAGACCAGCCACAGTAGCTTGGTGGCCGCTTCGTCGCTTGGGAAGTGACCTCGCGTTTTCACCGCGCGGCGCAGTTGGGCATTAATGCTCTCGATCGCATTGGTGGTGTAAATCACCTTGCGGATCGCCGGTGGGAACGTAAAGAACGGGATCACACGGTCCCAGGCCCGGCGCCATGCGTCAGCGATCGGGGCGTAGCGCTGGCCCCAAGGGCCTTGCTCGAACTGCACGAGCGCGGCCAGCGCTGCCTCCACGGTCGCTGCCGTGTAGATCGGCCTTAGCGCCGCAGCCACCGTGCGGCGCTCCTTCCAGCTGGCGTATTCCAGGCTGGAGCGGATCAGGTGCACGATGCAAGTCTGCAGCGTCGTGGCCGGGAACACCGCATTCAGCGCCTGCTCCATGCCCTTTAGACCGTCAGTGACAGCGATCAGGATGTCCTGCGTGCCGCGGGTCTTGAGCTCGTTGAACACCTTCATCCAGAACTTGGCACCTTCGGTCTGCTCGATCCACAGGCCCAGGATGTCGCGCGTGCCGTCTGGCAACACCGCCAGCGCCAAGTACACGGCCTTGTTGCGCACCACGCCGTCCTCGCGGATCTTGACCCGCAGCGCGTCGAAGAACACCACCGGATACATCGTCTCCAGAGGCCGCGTTTGCCAGGCCGTGACCTCGTCCATCACCGCGTCGGTCACCGAGCTGACGAACTCCGGCGAGACTTCCGTGCCGTACTGCTCGAGCAGAAACCCTTGGATCTCGCGCACCGTCATGCCGCGGGCGTACATGGCGATGATCTTGTCGTCGAACCCGGTAAAGCGGCGCTCGTGCTTGGGGATCAGGATCGGAGCGAAGCTGCCATCGCGGTCGCGTGGGATCTCCACCCGCAGCGGCCCGTCATCGGTCAGGACTGTCTTGGAACTCTTGCCGTTGCGTTGATTGGTGGCCTGCTCGGGGCGCTCGCCGCCCGCCGGATAGCCCAGGTGGTGGCCCAATTCCGCTCCCAGGGCCCGTTCGATCAGCGCCTTCTTGAACGCCATCGACAGGTCCTGCACCGCCTCGGCGGTCATAGGGCCTTTGACGAATTGATCAACCAACTCTGCTGGAATCGCCGGCAGTTCCCTCAGCGGCGTTTTTTTCTTGGTAGCCATACATGCTCCTTGAGCAACATGTTAGGCCCCAAACACAAAATTTATGACACTCCCCGGCGGTGCTGTCCACACAGCCGACAGCCCCGGGCGAATCTTAGGCCGGAGAACTTCCGCGCTGAGATGCAACGGTCGCTGTGCGCGCCAAGCGGTCGTTCAGCTTTCCATCTAATCAGTAGACAGCTTCGAATACAGCACGAAGTCACCTGGCGTTCCTCGAACCATCCGGTAAGAGCGCAGAAGTCCTTCGCGGTGAAAGTGACAACGCTTGAGAACGCTCTCGGACCTCGCGTTGGTGTGCAGGACCGTAGCCTGTACACGGTTGAAGCCGTATGTTGAGAAGGCCCACCGGGTAACCGCGTCGCATACGGCGCTCGCGACACCTAATCCCCAATGGGACGGGGCAACGTCGTAGGCGATCTCGGCAGTTTTGTTGGCGCTCGATATCGTGTGAAAGCCGATTGTCCCGACTAGCCGATCGTCGAGCCTGTCGACGATAGCTAGCCGCCGCTCCGAATCGGCAGAGGTGGAGTCAAACAAGTCGAACAAGCGGGAAAGGTCTCTGACCGAATCCAGATTCCAGCTCGTATGCTGGAACACCGCCGGCAGGGCAAGATATGCATACCAATCGTCCGCGTCGGATCGCTCTAGCTGCCGTAGCACGACAGCCGGGTGGCCAGAGCTTGGGGCCGCCGTGATTCGCATCAATCGCTCCCTTGTTGAGTCGTCCTGCCTGTGATCAGCACCAGAAAATTTAATGCAGCGATAGCGCCTTAGATGTAGCGCCTTGCGACCTAAAAAGGGCGATTTCCAATCCAAGCGGAAAAGCGCAAAAGGTAGCCATCAGGGTCTTGCACTAAAAACTGCTGCACGCCGATCTCGACTTCTCCGCTTCTGTACCATCGCTCTTCGGGCTCCCGGTAGAAAGGCCAAGCGGCATCCCGTAACGTCCTGCTCAGAGCGTCGATCGACTTCACCTTGATCTCGAAATTCACACCACGACCCAGCGGTGCTTCAAGCGGTGCCGTGATCCAGCCGTCGTCGCCGCGGACCTCTTCGAGCATGAACTGTGCACCCTCGCGGTCAAGGAAAACAAACCCCTCTTCTTCGCGCTGATAGACGACCTCGAAGCCGCACAAGTCGATCCAGAATTGCCGACTACGCGCGAGGTCTTTAACCATCAGCTCAGGGACCATGCGTGCTCGGTACGATTTATCTTCCATCGTCTCTCCTTTTTATTCGGGCCATCGTATCGCCCTTGACTCCAGCGGGCCATGGAAGCCCCTGCCAACCACAACTGCGTTATTTCCAGCTTTCCTTACTCATCTCAAACCGATTCGCCGCCCCGGCCGCCGGTTCGAAGTAATACTTAGGCTCCCGATAAACCAACTCCTTCAACGCGGCATCCAGCTTCGGCAGCTGGAAACTGGCAGCAGAAGGCGCCTTCCGAAAATCCTCAATACTGGCAGGCAAACGCTCCATCGTCATCGACTCCAGCAAGCACACCCATTCCCGCGCCAACACTCCGCAAGAATCCTTGACCATGACCGGCTGATCGTCCGGCATCTTGTACCCATCCATCAGCACCACATCGCCCGCTTTCAGCGTGATCGTGGCCAACGGCGTAAAGAGCAGTTCCGTGTCAACGCCGGCGACGGGCAACATCTCTGCCTCGCGGTTGTGGAACGCGCGCTTGGCCCCTTCCACCCACCGATACTCCCGCGCCGCCTCATTGCAGCCGTCCCCGATGCGCAACGTGACCTCGCAGCCTGCGCCCAGCCCGTCCTCGCTTGGCGTGATCGGCGTCCAAGGCCCATCCTTCTTGAAGTCGATATCCGGCGTCTCGGTCAGCGTCGCCATGCCGAGGTCTTTCTGATAGTCCATCGACTTTGCACGCGCGTCCGAGTCCGGCAACGCCGTACGCGGCTGGTGGTAGGTAATGCGACTGAGCCGGTACTCGCCGGGCCACACCGGGATCACTTGATACGCCAATGCGCCGCGCGTCGTCTGGAACAGCGGGCCCGTGTCCGAGAAATCAAACTTGTGCTTGCCTTGCCCCACGGTCATCGCGAAGCCCTTCTCGGTCTTGTGCTGCCAATGCAGGAGCGTGCTGCGCTGACGAGTGAATTGATCCCGCGTGTCCGCATCGTCGAAGTTGCGCGGTGGTCCCGCATCGAAATTGACGGTCGGGATCACCACGATCGCCATGTCCTTGCGGGCTTGGTCGAACAGCTTGTCGGTGTTCTCAAGATGCCGCTTCCACATGGCTGCCGCCTCGGCTTGTGTCGCTTTATCGTTTGTCGACTGCGCCCAGGCGGCAACCGGGGCGGACAGGGCGGACACGCATACAAGGGCAAGCACGCGGCGAGACAGCGTCATCGGTCTTCGTTCCTTTATGAGATTGGTTGTTGAGCCTATCGGCGTCTGTTGCCCCTGCGGCTGAACACGGCCCCGGGGCGAAGACACCAGGGCATGATATCGCGGCGAACATTCACGCGATGGGACGAGCGGCATCCGCTTCCTGATCACGTCGCGGGATACCTCCCGCCACATGCCGGTGGCGGGCCATGTGCCTGCCTCGTAGACGGCCCGTCAGCGTCGGCGTCGCCGCTCAGAGTAGACTGGCAGCCTTCTTCAACATTCCGAGTCCACATCCATGCTCGTCAAAGCCCTGCGTGTCGGCCTGGGTCAAATCATTGTCCTGGGCGACGCACTGACCCGTCCGCGTCCGCAGAAGCGCTCGCCGCAAGGCCAGGCCGCCGTCAACGCGGACGCCGCCGCACTCTCGCTGTATCAATTCCAGGCCTGCCCCTTCTGCGTGAAGACCCGCCGCGCCATGCATCGCCTGAACGTGCCGGTCGCATTGAAGGATGCCAAGCACGACCCCGAAGCGCGCGCCGCGTTGCTGGCGGGCGGCGGCAAGGTGAAGGTGCCTTGCTTGCGCATCGAAGACGCCGATGGCACGCGCTGGATGTACGAGTCCAACGACATCATCGCGTACCTGGAAAAGCGGTTTGCCAACGTCGCCTGATTGAGCCGCACGATCATGATGCCCGCCGTGATTCGGATGACCATTGCGCTATGCGCCACCAGCCTGCTCGCCGCATGCGAACCGTCGCTGCCGCCCCCGCCGGCCGGATCCAAACTCACTGCCGAAACCATCGCCACGCGTGAAGCGCCGCCCGAACATCAGTTCAAGGGCGTGCTTGCGGGAAAGCCCATTCATCTGCTTGCGCATAACTGCAAGGTGTATCGGGTCGATCCCGCTGAAGGCGAGAACGTGAGCTGGACGTTGGTGCTGGAGGGCGATTTCTATCCGTTGCCGACGTCTTGCTTGCGTCAGTCGCTTACGGAAGAGAAGGGCGGCGTCACGGCGTTCATTGGCCGGCAGGCGCTTGGGGCGGGGGGATGCTGCACGGGCACGCCGGAGTATCGGACGAAGGATGGGGTGACGTGGAATCCGAATTGAATCCGTGTCACCCCGGCGCTTGGGTCACATGGGCCATGAAGATTGCATCGCATGGCCCCTTTCCCGATTCAGCGTGCTGACACCGAACGCCCCCGCGTCATCGACTCCAACACGCCATCCCGCCGCACCCAGCCATGAAACAACGCTGCGGCCAGATGCAGCAGCACCGTCGCGAACAGCAGAAAGGCCAGATAGCGATGCGCACCCCGTAGCCAACTGAACAACCCCGCATCCGCAGGCGCAATCGGCGGCAACTGCCAACCGGCCGCCACGACCGGATAACCCCCCGCCGACAGCATCGCCCAGCCAATCAGCGGCATCGCGAACATCAGCGCGTACAGCAGCACGTGCGAGGCCAGCGCCGCATGACGTTGCCAGGCCGGCAGATCCGCTGGCAACGCAGGCGCGCCCTTGAACACACGCCTGGCCAGACGGATGCACACCAGCGCCAGCAGCGCCAGGCCCAACGGCTTATGAATCTGCACCAGCCACTGATGCCGCTCGGACACCGACGCCACCATGCCCACGCCGATGAACAGCATCGCGAGTATGCCGGCCGCCATCGACCAATGCAGCGCGCGTGCGAATAGGCTGAACGTGGCGGGCAGGCGTCGGGTTTGATAGGACTGCATGTTCATTGGGCGCGCTCCGGTTGGGTCGAATGGGATGACGCAGCGGCGGCCTGAGGCGGTCCTTCGCCCGTGCGGCGTTCATAAGAGGCCGCATAGGCCGCGGAACGCGCCGCCAGCAGCGGGTCGTCGGACACGGCGATGCCTTGCGGCAACACGGTCGGGTCGTAGTTCACGTCGCGGCAAGGGCCGTCGCTTTGCGGGGCGCTGCTGGTGATCACCACGGTGCCGGCATCAATGGTCGGCCGGTCCGCCGGCCACTGGCGGGTTGCGTCGCTGGTGGGATCGCCGGGCTGGCCCAGCGTAAGCAGCAGACGCCAGCGCAACGGCCCTTGCGTCAGGCGCTGTTGCAGGTCGGTTTGCAGGTAGTCCGCATCGTGTCCCGGCTGCGCCACAGGCGCCGCCGCCGCGTCCACCGGTGCCAACTGCCAGCGCACCGGCTGCCGCTTTCCGTTGCCATCGACCAGGTAGAACGCATTCAGGCCGTAATAGTCTTCGGTCGCGTAGCTGGCCGACGGATTGGCGGTCTTGGCCCACGCGCGGAATGCGCCCGTTTCCGGATGCGCCGCGAAAAACGCCTGCATGCGCTGCGGATCGGGCTTGCCCGTCTTGGGGTCGGGCCGACCGGCCAGCTGCTGATCGTAGAACGCCTGCGGCGTCGACAGCGGAAACACCGGCATGCTGTTCATGCCGGTTCGCCATTGCTCGCCGTTGGCGGACGTGAACATCAAGGCAAAGCTACGGATCGGGACGCTTGAGTCCGACGCATAAGGGTTACCGCCGGGCAGGGCCAATCGTCCGATTACCGGCGTGCTGCCCGAGGCGAACACCGCAGCCGTGGATAAATCGTGCGCCGCGCCGCTGCTTTCAAAGCGGCCGATCACACAGACGCCTTTGGCGTGATTGCGGCGAAAGCCCTCGTGGATGCCGCTGTTGGCTTCCAGGGCGTTCACGATGCGGTCGGGGGTCAACCGGTGCGGGTCGAGCCAGCCACCCACGTAGGCGAACGCGGCGCCGGAGGCGAGCACGATGGCGCCGATGGCGGTGAGGCGAAGAAGGGTTTGCGGGGTGGTGAGCGGCCGGGGCTTCTGGGGCCGTTTTTCCGGCGACTGGCCGCCTTGTTGGCGGGCACCCGACGGTTGACGATTCGGCGGCAGGCGGCCCGGCGGCTGGCTTCCCGGTGGCGTTTGACCCGGCGGCGGGCCGTTACGGTCAGATCCTTGTTGCATAAGGCTCCTTGCCCATGGGGCGATGAATACCCCTGTAGGACGCCACGCAAAAAAAGTTATTCCCCGATGGAATAAACCCGCCGGAGCGGCGTCTTACTGCATTGACCTGTAAGCTGGTTGCGCAGGCCTGTCCCAGGAACCCGCCATGATTCAACCGGTCCGCGTGCCGCCCGACGCGCCGGCATCCCCCGACGACGAGATGCCAGCGGAAGAACTATCCGACGCCGTGCTGCGCCAGCTACTGCCGCGCCTGCGGCGTTTTGCGCTGCGCCTCACGCGCGATGCGGTCGCGGCCGACGACCTGGTGCAATCCACCTTGGAAAGAGCGCTCACCCGCTGGCGCGGCCGCCGTCCGCAAGGCGACGTGCGCGCGTGGCTCTTCACCATCCTGTACCGCCAATTCCTGGACGCCCAACGCCGCTCGCGCCGCTATGCGCGGCTGCTGTCATGGTTTGCCGGTTCCGACGCCGCCGCGCCGTCGGCCGAGCGCGAGGTCATCGCACGATCTTCCCTGGATGTCTTCGAACGCCTGCCCGAAGCGCAGCGCACGCTGCTGTGGCTCGTCAGCGTGGAAGGCATGAGCTACAAGGCCGTCGCCGATGTTTTGGACGTACCGCTAGGCACCGTCATGTCGCGCCTGTCCCGCGCGCGGAGTGCCTTGCGTGAATTGCATGAGGGGCAGGCCGGCGAGGCTCGCCTGAGGATATTGAAATGAAAGAACGCTCTATCGATGATCTGACGCGTAATGCGTATGTGGACGGACAGTTGGATCCTTCGCAATTGCAGGAGCTGCAGGCGTATTTGCGGGCGCATCCTGATGAGGCGCAGGAGCTGGAGGCTTGGCGTCGGGATACGCAGCGGCTGCGGGAAGGGGCTGGCGGGGATCGTTTGCCGGGTAATCCTGCGTTGGATCCTGCTGCGGTGCGTGCGGGGCTACGCGTTCGCGCGCGGCGGCGGATGGCGATGGCGGCTAGTCTGGTTGTGGCGGTGGTGATTGGCGGCGTCACGGGATGGAGTGCTCGCGATACGGCCTTGGCGAATCGGGTGTTGCCGATGCAGGATGCGATGCAGGCTTATCGGTTGTTTACGTCAGCGGATGCGCCGCAGCCGGATGTGCGTGCGGATGCTGGGGATTTGCAGGGGTGGCTGGATGCGTATTTTGCGCATGCCGAGCGGTTGCCTAATTTGAGCGATAGCGGGTTTAGGCCTGTCGGCGCGCGATTGTTGGCTACCGATCAGGGGCCGGCTGCGCTTGTTATCTATGAAAACGCGGAGCAGCGCGCTACGTTCTATATTCGGCCGCCTGGGCCGGGCGGGCAGTTTCTGGCGCAAGGGAGCCGGCGGGATGGCGAGCTGGTGGCGCGGTATTGGTCGGGGCAGGGGTATAACTATGCGTTGGTGACGGCGAGGGATGGGCGCGGTCAGGCAGCGCGGGTTGGTGCGTCGTGACGGCCGGGTAAGTTAAAGACCTCGATTCGCGTAGGTATTCGTCAAATTCGGACGGCTCGGGCGCGTCGCATATCGCGGCCCGCCCGAGCCGTTTTTGCGTTTATTGAATCGACGCGGGTGCGTCATGCGTGGGATCCGCGCTATCGGTGTCTTGTGCGCAAGCTCGTGCCGTTTCAAGCATGGCTTCAGTCATGACGCCCATGTGCTCACACAATCCTTCCACGCCGCCTAACAACGCGGCCACCATCCATGCGTCCAGCGGCTGCGCGCCGGTGGCGTCGGGTTCGGAGGCGCTGTTGCCGACGAGGCGAGCGATCGACGCGATGGCATAGCGTGCGCGGTCGATGTTGTAGAGGTGGGCGAGGGGAATCAGGCCAAGTTCGGGATTGGAGTCGACGAACCAGGGGTCTTGGGTAAGGGAGTGCTGCGTCATGGACAATCTCCTATAGCGGCGAACAAACCCGCACCCCACTTCCAAATGGGGAGGACGGGCACGAGTCGAGGTTGGAAGACCGGAGCTATAGGACCCGGCGTGCGCAAGCGCACCCCCGCCAAGGCCCGTCCATAGGGACGTACAGAGACGCGCGGACGCAAATAAGCCGCCTTAGCGGCGGCTGCCCGCCTATAGCTAACCGGCTTCCAAACCGGACTACCGTTGTTGCGGTAGTGGGGGGAGTATACGGCAGGGATCTGAGTGGAAAACAAGGACGATGACCGTTTTAGCTCAGTGCGATGACCAACTCCAATGTCGGCTATCGACCGAGGCTGTGTGAAAACTCTTTGACGCCGCTACGGTGATCTAGATAGAGTTTGGTATCTCGATCCCGGGAGTCGACATGCCCCGATTCATCGAAGGTCAGGACCGGCAGCAGGTAGCGTTGATCCCGGAATGCCTAAATGACTTCATCGCCGACGACAACCCGGTGCGCATAGTCGACGCATTCGTCGACGAGCTCAACCTGGAATCGCTGGGATTTGATAAGACGGCGCCAGCAGCTACCGGCCGCCCGTCGTATCACCCGACGGTGCTGCTGAAGATCTACATCTACTGCTACTTAAATAGGGTCCAGTCCAGTCGTCGACTCGAGCGAGAGTGCCAACGCAACGTCGAACTGATGTGGCTGGTCGGCCGTCTGGCACCAGACTTCAAGACCATCGCGGATTTTCGTCGTGACAATGGGTCGGGCATTCGCAACGTTTGCCAGCGGTTTGTTGCCGTATGCCGAGATCTCAAGCTATTCAGCCAAGCCCTGGTTGCCGTTGATGGAAGCAAGTTCAAGGCAGTCAACACGCGCGACAAGAACTTCACGGCTGCCAAGATAGACAAACGTCAGCAGCAGATTGAGGAGAGCATCCACCGCTATCTGGCGGCGCTCGACACCGCGGACCGAACGCAACCTGTCGAGATCGAGGCCAGGACCAATCGGCTCAATGACAAAATCGAACGTCTGCGCAAACAAATGCGCGCGCTGGATGACGTCAAGGAGAGGCTCAAAGACAGTCCAGACGGTCAGTTGTCGGTGACCGACCCGGATGCCCGCTCGATGGCCACCAGCGGCCTGGGCTCGGGGATGGTCGGCTACAACGTGCAGATGGTTGTCGAAGCCAAGCACCATCTGATCGTCGCGCACGAAGTGACGAAACGAGGACATGACAGGGACTCATTGGCATCGATGACACAAGCCGCGCGGGAGGCGATGGGCAAGAAGCGACTGCGTGCGATTGCCGATCGCGGCTACTACAGCGCGCCTCAGATCAAGGCATGTGCAGAGACAGGTATTGATGCGATCTTGCCCAAACCCACGACTTCCAATGCCAAGGCCGAAGGCCGCTTCGACCATTCGGACTTCATTTACATCGCGAAGGACGATGAGTATCAGTGCCCTGCGGGCCAGCGCGCCATCCACCGGTTTACGCGGGAGGAAATGGTCTTCAATTGCGGCGCTACTGGAGTAGTGCCTGCCCACACTGCGCGATGAAGGAGCGATGCACACCTAGCGCGTATCGGCGCATCAGTCGATGGGAGCATGAGGCCGTGCTTGAGGCGGCGCAGCGCCGTCTAGACCGAATGCCAGATGCGATGAAGGTGCGGCGGCGCACGGTGGAACATGTGTTCGGCACGTTCAAGCATTGGATGGGCTATACGCACTTCCTAACTCGTCGCTGAGCAATGTGAGCACGGAAATGAGCTTGAATGTACTGGCCTATAACCTCAAGCGGGTCATGCAAATCCTGGGCTACCAGCAGACCATGAAAGCGGTGCTGGCGATGGGCAGCTGAGCCCTTCATGTGACCCATAACGCACCTCAGGCCCTATCCGGGCCGCCCAAACGGCCTTGAGTGAGCCCCGCCTCGAAAAATCGAAGCGAAGAACGCCCAAAGTGATGCGGACCAGGCTATTGCGCTGTAGCTGGCAGGACGAAAAGCGTTTTCACACAGCCTCGACCTTAAGGAGACCGCTAAATACTAACGAATAGGTTAAGCCTACCGCCGCAGGCGGGCCGGCTTGAACGCCGGGTCAGACCCAAAGCGAAAAAAAGAAAGTGCCATACAGGCCACGCACTACAAAAACAAGAGCTGCTAGCGCTTGCTGCGAAAGGGATAGCGGTTAAAAAGGCTTGAAGCTGACACACCCCCCGCAGGCAAAGCCCGCGCGAACGCCCAACACCCAGAGGATGAACGCTTGAGAAGGTCAATGCCGTTTTTGGATACTCATGGGCTGAAATGAACGCGAATAAAAAGCGGGCTAATGCCCAATTCAGCGGAAAATTAATGCGTAGCAAAAATTTACCCACTGTAATTTTTTGCTATTGTTGATTAGGGGTAGCACTCTTAACCGACTTCTCCACCTCTTCGTTCTCATTGCCGTCGCCCCTATGGCTTTCATCATCCAGTAATGTTACCTCTAAATTATCATTATCCACTTGCTCAATTGTGCTTGGCGGGCAACCAAATACTTCAGTAAATGCGGAAATAAATTCATCCGAAGTCCGGAAATCTTTAAAACATGGCCACTCAATGTAGTCGACTTCGCCAACGCTTCCCGCTGCCCCAATTCTGAGCACCAACCTTTTAGCTTTCTCGAAATCGTCCTTTAATACGGCAACACACAGCTGGTAATTGTCTCCGCATGCAGACCAATCCTCCGACTCCAAAATTTTCTGACACATTTCGTTGTTGCCCGAAAATTTATATGCTAATGCGCGATTGACGACGTGCACCAATCGACTTCCTTCCGAGTCCCATTTTTTTAGGGTACAACAAGCAAAATCAAGTAGATTTTTCGCCAAACTATAGTTTTCCTCGATTAACAGCTCATAGGTAAAATGGGACAGACTTGTTTCAGCCTTTTCGAGGTCGCTAGGACTCAGCTTTCGCCACAGGACCTGAGACAGCTTTATGCCGATCTCATATAAAACTTCATAAGATTGCTTGAGGTACTTCTTTTCAGCTTGCAACCTTGTCCCCACTACGATTTCAGGGGCAATTTGTGCTTTATGCTTTCTACATACGCTTAGATATTGCTCTGAAACGACCCCGTCACAATGAACGAAGAGGTTTCTCCTTTCTGTTAGCTCGATGAACGCCGGCCAAGATTCGAGTCCTTTCGTCAATGGAATATCAAATGCCTTCTCCATCCAAGAGAACTGGTCGGCATGGCTGGACCTTAGAATCGACTCGACCTCTTTAGCGAATATTTTATCTTTAGCAGCTTCTACACTTCCCAAGTTAACGAGGTCCGAAAGAGATATGGACTTATCTTTTGAATCAATAATTTCAGGCTTAAAGCGCAAAATTTTTGTTATTAACTGCCCAAGGAAAGAGTCATATTCAGAAACAAAGGAAACAACGAAATTCCTTGGAAGAAGATCAAGTACAGTTTTTGCTCTATCACTACGGCGACCTAGCCTAGAAGATCTGCGTAGGATCTTAAAATCCAACTTGTAGGATGTCGTGTCATCGTCTTCTTCTATTTTTTCTGCATTTTCATCTAGGAATTTCTTATGCTGTTTCGCCGATTTTTGCGCAAGAACTGAAGCCATAGACATTTGATAGGGAATAACTTCATGTAGCGCTTCCAATTTATGGATGTAGTCGTCGACGATTTCATGCAGCTCTAGATTTTCTGCCATTTTTTAATACTCTTACACAAAAAAACCAGTATTGACCTAACGTTTAAAATCAGCTGCGCCTGAGCATCGGCTGGATTGAATTTTTATCGGTGTCCATCCCTACCTTCAGAATACTTGATGGAAATATTAGCAAGGCCTATTGGTTTTACCTGGCTCGCGTAGATCCAAGCCGCGGCTGATGCAAAACCTGAAACGATCGAAATTACTGTCAAGTTTCCCATGACCGCTTGATCTCTTTAGGGAAGTGTTGAATTAGGTCATCCATAGTATAGGGATCAGCTTCAGCAAAAGCGTTGACCGGATGTCTCCTTGTGCCAGGCAGCGGTCTCTGCTCGATGTCTGGTGCCGACCCATTGCGGCCTGTCGAAAGCGCGGAAAACGGACGTTTAACAACGGTTATCTCTCACCGTCCCGACTTCTTGGAAAGAGCGCCGCCCTCATACTTTCCCGGGATCGTGTGAAACGCCCCGTTCTCCTCCTTTATGGGGTCCATTGCATCCTCAACCTTCCAAGAGTAGAGGAGGCCCCATGAACATCCTGCGAACTTCTTCAGAACTCGCAGGCAGTTCGTATTGTTGTCGATTTATGAGCAGAAAACCTTAGCTCGATTGGAGGGTCCTGCCGTCTCACTTGGATGCGACCGACCTCGAACGATTGATGGTGAGAGAGTCGAAGAGGGCCACGCGAGAAGAGGATAGCGATTCCACAACCGGCGATAATAGCGATTGTGTCTTGGCAACCGGCCTACATGTGCGGTCTTCATCCGTAGCCGCCTCAAGGCGAAATTGCCAATCGAGGGCTGGCCCTGCGCTTGCAACGAGAGCCAGACAACAAATCCCGCGGCAATCATGGTTCAGTGCTTGATCTCTTCTGCCAAAACAGCTAGCCATCCAGGCAACTTTGTGGCCGCCGCCAGTAACTCTTCCATATGATCGCGATGCAACGTGAGCCGACCCATTGCAAGCGCGAGAAGGAACTCCGGCAGAGCCTCTCCGGCAGGGGCATCATGTAATCTAATCAATCGCAGGACCAGCCTTTGCATGTCGCTACTCATGTCCGGGCAGGAAGAGAAGTTCAACTCCGACCGATAGGCGGACCGCAGGAGCGCTGCCTGAATCGCCGGGTCATTGAAGCGTGTGAAGTTTGCCGGAGCAATGAGGGTCTGCTGAAACAAGCCGCTCACAAGACTCGTTTCGCTATTCTTGGTTTCGGCCGATCGGCAAGCTTCGAGGAACGCAGCGACGGTCATTAGGACGCTGGCGCCGAGGTCATCCCCAGCGATCGGCGTGCCAATCTTCCACAACAAGAACCCGGGAGACATGGCCAACGCATTGCCGGCGAACGACGGCAGGAAGGTCAATTCGCCCGACAGCCCGTCGCCGGCTCGAATTCCGATGAGACGGTTGTGAAGTCGCGCAGGGACGTCAATGCCACGCTCCGCACAAACGTCCACAATGCCATCTATAAGCTGTAACTCGCGCAGCCAATCAATGTTCTGGTCCAGCTTCCCGATTGGCAAGGCGAAGGCGTGCTTAAAATGGTAGGCCCGTTCGTCGGCGTTCGACTGCAGGTCATCCCCCAGCTCCTTCAGCCGCGCTTGGCTCTCGGGCAATGCAGCCAATGCGATGTACAGCCGCGGACCTTTGGGTTGCACCGCACGCAGAGCAGCGCTGATCTGCTTGAGGATGAAACCGTTGCCAACGACCGGTGCAACGACCACCACGCCGGCCTGACGCATAAACTGGACCAGCTCGGTTGCCGGGGCATCCAATTCAGCGCTGTTCAATACGCGTATGCTGGCCGACGGCGAACGCTTTTGGAGCATGTCCTGAACAATCTCCGCCATGCGCCTTGCCTGTCCCTCGTCCTTGCGGCCCTTCTCGAGCGTATCGACCGGATACACGACTGCGGCGTCACCGGGGACCGCATAGTTTGTGAGCCAGCTCCGCATCCGACATTCGCCGCTCGGGTTGTCAACGCAATACCGATCGACCAATGCAGCAATATCGAAGGATACTGACCAATACGACTTAGTATCAAGGCGGCGGCGTGCCGCCAGGGCAAGTCGGTCACTCGCAATCTGGGCGAGCCTTTCCTTGCGCTGGTCTTTCAGTGCAGCGTGCGCGAGACGGACGGGGCGGGGTCGGAAGTTCTGATTGAAGAATCGTTCGCCGAAGATGCGCACGGATTCATTGCCTGGTGGCAGCGCTGCGATATCGGTCTCAAATTGCGCGCGCAGCCCTTCAAGCGAAGGCGCCCCAGAGAGTTGGCGCGGAACAACGAAGAGATAGTCTTCCACTCCCTTGCCGGTACCAACGGCGCCGGCCTTAGACTCAGCCGGTTCCAAACCGAGCACCGTCTGGAACTTAATGTGGCCCGGCCCGATTTTGTCCAACAGGCGTCTCGCAAGCCCGCCAGACGTTGACGCCGAAATGATGACAAACGCTGCTCCTGATTGGATGCCATCATCTTCAAGTCCTTCATAGGAGCGGAAGCTCTGGACAACAAACCGGCGTGCTGGGTCCTTGCTGCGCCGCATGGATACGAGCGCTTGGGCCAACGGCCAAATGACCATCGAATCTATCAGGATGCGTACCCTGCCATCAGCTAGCGTGTCGCAGTAGTCGCCGAATGGCTTGAGCAGACGTAGAGCAAGCAGTTCGATCGAATCAGAGCAGCTTAGCAAGCCCTCGGCGCGAATGAAGTGGGAAGAATACCGATCAGAGAGCTTTGAAAAATAGAAGCCTTGGGGGGCAGGAGTCACCACATTGCCGGCCGTCAGCTGGGTGGCAATCAGACTGTTAACCGCAGGTCCGAGCAGTTCAACCACGCCATCGACTACCAATCGCTTCGCATCCTCCTTCTCAACGTGGGCGACATGACCGTCCCCGGTGTATTCGAACAATCGGACGTTACTCAGCTTGCGCATCACCTCAAGCGCAGACTGACTATCAGGCTCTTTTGCCGCGGACTCGCACAACGCTTTGGCAGACTCAACGCAGGCGAGCACGAAGATCTCCGGCGGCACTACATTGGCCTCTGCCCACTCCTTGAAATTGTCTTTGATTTCTATCCAGCCAGGGGTGTCCGAGCCCACGAAGAGAAGAAGCGCTTCCTTGGCAAGCAACGTCGAACCGGAAAACGGAATGAATAGCATATCGTTCAGACGGGAAGAAGTATGGAGTAGGCAGTGCCCTCAACGGGGGCCAGTTCGTTGTGGGACCATGGCCTCAGAAAGAAGATCATCTTCCCGTCCTGCAGGAAAACATGGGTACCGTCTTCGAGTTTGACGTACTCCGATAAGTGGGTGTGCCGCATCAATTGCGTCTCGACGTCCTTTATCGCAGACTGCGTACCGAATAGAAATCCAAGCCGCCCCGTGCGTAGCCGAAGGAAGCCCCGACGTTTGCGTAACAGACTGGCGACGCTGAATAAGCCGACACCACGCAGTGTGTTGCCTGAACTCGTCTTCCATTTCTTAAAACACTCGATGACCGCGTCTTCCTCCTCTGCGAGGCTGATTTCGTCGAGTCGTTCGACAGACCGCTTATTCTCGGGACGGCTGGCAAGCCATCGACGAGCCAGCCCCGGCCCTGAGTCCACCATCGAAAGTTCAAGGAAATTCAATCGACGAATGATATTTGGGTTGGAACTGGGCGCCTCCTGCCGACTGCGTTCGTGGCCGATCAAACAGTGCTGCAGATAGCTGTGAAGGTGCGTGTTTTGACCTGCAAACAATGGCAGATTGTCGTTGTCGATATCGACCAGTCGGAACGTGACAGCGCGAATCCCCTTGGCATACTCCACACCGCGATGATCCACGCGGGCCCACCAATCGGAATTCTCGACGAGCTCCCGGACGAGATGTGCCAGGGATTCCGACACCTCCCTCAAGTAGCTGCCAGGCCAATGCGGCGCAAGTTGGACAAGGATGTCCTGGATCACGACCCGAATATCGCCCTCGCGCTTGACCCGCCAATTGCCCTTGTGGGCCTCGTAGAAGGGACGAATAAACTCGCGCTTGCCGCCTTGTACGCAGACCAGATTTGCGCGGCTTTCCGGGGTGTCATGGGTGTCGCGAAACTCGAACGCGTCCATCGCGTCGAGAAAGTCGGCATAGCCTTTGGCCTCCCGCCGCTTCAAGAGTTCGTGGTGCCGGTCACGCAGCCGACCCGCAAGGACCCAAGCTGCAACGAAATAGGGTATGCCTAGCTGCCGGCGCAATTGGACTTGGAGGGCTTCGGGACGAGCGTCCAATGAGGAGAACACTACGGTGCCTCCGCTACTGGTCGCGCGAGACCACGTGACGACGAACTGAAGTAGCGCCGCTTCCGCGCAGAACGCGGTCACGCCGGGTGCAGACGCAGGAATTGTCAATTCTTCAGTGTCGCCCTCATGCGACAAGGCTACGATCGCTCGCTCAATACTCTCGATGTCGGGCTCAGGCATCTTCATCGTTCGTTTCCTGTAAGCATTTCGCCTTGGCACCCATGGGATGCATAGGCGACGGCCGATTGCAACTGATTGTACCGATAATTTGAATCTAATAAGGAACCAGCGAGACACGCGCGTTACTTCCACGCCGCCGTGCGTGCCGCACCATTAGATCCTCACTTACTCTGCCTCTCACAGCAAGACCCAGGCAGATAGCAGCTATCGTGCGCCCGGGTAAATACGACATGACAATAAAGATGGCGCGCAAAACTGACTGGCATTGTGTTGGTATTAGATTTTTTCCTTTCCTTATTGCTTTTCTGGCCGGCTCCCTATTACCTGGTTGGCCTGCTTGGTTGATGCTTTGGGGAAGTTCGGCAGGCCGTTGGTGGAGGTCGTAGGGGCGATGGGCGCAATATTTAGCGCGATAGGAACTGCGGCGACTTTTGGCACCGTCTACTTTTCGCAGAGGGCAATGCGTGCGCAGGCTGACGCGCACCGATCAGAGGCTGACCGCCGCAGCGCGAGGCAGACACGGTCTGGAGCTTAATGCGCAGCCCTTTGGATAACGCGTCTAGATGCCTTATGGGCTTAATCCCCTTCCTGGTTAGGTTCGCGAGGACTAAGGATGGAGAAGAGCGCGCGGATTACCAGGTCGCGCGATCATCATTCCAGGGGCTTATAAAGCCTCTGCTTCTGAAAGGGTGTGAAGAACATTTGTGGAAGATGGCTGCCGACGCGCGAAGACACTTTGAAGAACGGTCGAAAGCCGGGCGTCCGCCAGTCTCAGGTTTGGGGCGTTTCCTGTGGCCGGCGGGCAAGAGCTATCCCAGGTCGTTCTGCACCACGCTCGGCGCATGGGACGGGACTTGCACACAATGCTGGACGGTGCCATATGGAGTGTTCGAGGATGCCGTCACAGGTCGCTGACATCCTTTGGCTGCGGCGAGCGTGGATTCCGATGTGGATGTCGGATTTCATTCAACTTGAGACTAGCTCACTGAAGTTGGCCGTGGCCTGGACGGAAAGCAGCTCGATTCAGCCGACCGTATGCGACCCCGAGCAGGCTTTCATTAACGCCAATCGCAGACGTTCAGTGGCGGACGAGGCCTTGACGATCATGGGGTATTTCAGGCCCCATGGGCTCAAGGCGAACTCGTCGAGCGCCTGTTGCGCTGCCTGAGCGTTCACCGCGGCGTAGATCGGACGCAGCGCCGCAGCGACAGCGCGGCGCTCCTTCCAGCCGGCATAGCTCAGACTGTTGCGGATCAGGTGCACGATGCACGTCTGCAGCGTCGTGGCCGGGAACACGACCTCAAGCGCCTGCGGCATCCCTTTTAAACCGTCGGTGACCGCGATCAGGATGTCCTGCACGCCTCGCGTTTTAAGGTCGTTGAACACCCGCATCCAGAACTTGGCGCCTTCAGTGGTCTCGATCCACAGTCCTAGAATCTCGCGTGAGCCATCCGGCAGCACGCCCAGCGCCAGATATACCGCCTTGTTCTGAACCAGCTCGGCGCCCAGCGCGCGTTCGATCAACGCCTTCTTCAACAGCATGAACGTGTCCTGGACCGCCTCAGCCGTCATCGGCCCAGCTACAAGTTCATCGAGCAACTGCTCAGCACTGGCCGGCAGCGCCGGCTTGCTGGACTGCTTCGCGGACTTCGGGGTGCGTGCCATGGTCGGTCTCCTTAAAAACCATCATAGGCCTGCACACAAAAATCCGGACACTCCCCTCAGTGTCGCTCATTATGGTGAGTCACTCCCTCCCTCCGCCGGAAGCGAATCGATCATATAGCCGGGCAATGGGCCCCTCGTCATTCATGAATTCTGTAGACCCGATATCAGACTGACGAACACCGCCGCACGTTC
This sequence comes from Achromobacter sp. SLBN-14, assembly GCF_006715415.1. Classification (NCBI taxonomy): domain Bacteria; kingdom Pseudomonadati; phylum Pseudomonadota; class Betaproteobacteria; order Burkholderiales; family Alcaligenaceae; genus Achromobacter; species Achromobacter sp. SLBN-14. The sequence goes on from NZ_VFNE01000001.1 coordinate 2,329,141, forward strand.
CACTCAGACCTTGCCCTTAAGAGTTGCCGGCGAGTCATTGCTCCAGTTTCACCAACCACACCGTCGCCCCTCCACACCCAGCATCCTCCACCACATGCCGCACCACCTCAAACCCATTCACCCCCAACAACTCCCGATACTCCGCCCCATCCAAACTCCCGTGATACAGCGGCCTCCCTTCAAACTCCCCAATCGCTTCACCTAACCCCGGCCCGCTCGTAAACATCAACACCGCCCCCGGCGCAGCCAACCGTCCAAACTCCGCAAACATCCCCCGCTGATCCTCTGGCGATAAATGAAAAAAGCTATGCCAAGCGATCAACCCATCAAACGGCCCCACAACCGGCATCTTGCGCATATCCCCAGCAACCCATTGATGCTCAGGAAACGCAGCCTTCGCCCGGTTCAATAACGGCACCGACGTATCCACACCCGTGATCCGGCACCCACGCTCAATCAGATACTGAGCAATCGGCACCCCAAACCCGCACCCAATATCCAGCACCCGCGGACTTGCCCCCGGCAGCAGCGCCAGAAACGCATCCAACCATGCGCGCTCGATCAGCCCCATCCCACGCAGCCGCACAAACGCATCGGCATGCTCCCGATAGATCGATACCACGTCATCAGCAGGCGACTTGGACATCTTCAAACTCCCGTAACGGCGACCACAGAAAAACGAGCCTTTTGAATCGAGCGAATCACCCGCAAACGCCCGAGTCCCCATGAAAGCACTCCCAAGCCTGCGACTCAATATCCTCAATCACCACGCCATCCTCGCCCGCGATAGTGAACTGCTCCTGCCTATCCCCGATACTCGCCGCCCCATCCAACCCCAGCAGCAGCGAATACATCGTGTCCCGCAGCGCCAGATCCAGAACACCACGCACACCCTCAAGCTGTTCCGGCGACAACCCCAACCCCCGCACCTTGGCCGCGACGGCGCTCCCGCCATCCGCCGCCATGAACGTCTCCAACAACTCACCCCGCAGCGCATTCCAGTTGTCGACAAATTCCTTCGCGTCCATTCGATTCCCTTAACCGTGCCCCGACCCGCGGCCGCATACCCAATCCCAACCGCGATCCAATCAACTCAAAAAAACATCTATGGTCAGCCCGATTTTTGCAAGCGGGTTTGTGTTGGCGTAAATTGGGCTTTGCTCAAATCTATTCGGAGTCGTTTGGGGACAGGTCCCCCGCTCCATGATGAGAGTCGCGCCCGGCAAACCTCAAAAGGGCCTCAGCATCCAGGTGCTGAATTTTTTACCAGGTTTCTTGCCAGGCCGTTGAGCCGTTTATGTCTTCACGTACTCGCGTCGCAAAACCAGGAAGTGACTGCGTAAAACGGTGATGAATGTCAGGTTGCGCTAACAGCCTGCTCACTTCGGTAGTTCGTTCCATTGGCGAGGATGGCCCAGGCTATCCTCGCCAATTTATTGGCCAGCGCGCAGGCCACCACGTTCGAGTGGCGTCGTGCCAGCAGCTCGCGCACCCAGACGCCCAGCCGATCCGTGCGCCGCTCTACGCGTTGCATGATCGCTCGTGCGCCCTGCACCAACAGCCGCCTGAGATTCTTGTCGCCACGCTTGCTGATTCCCAGCAGCTTAGGCGTACCGCCAGTGCTGTATTGGCGTGGCACCAGACCCACAGAGGCGGCGAACTGGCGGGCCGAACCGAATTGCTGCGCATCGCCCAATTCTGTCATCAGCGCGCTCGCGGTGATCGGCCCGATGCCGGGGATCTCCAGAAGCCGCTGGCTGCGTTCATCCTCGCGCAGTTGCTGGCACAAATCGCGTTCGATTTCGCCGATCTGCTCGTCCAAATACTTGAAGTGCGCCTGCAGCCGTTCAAGCAATGCCGCCAGTCGGGGCGGCAGCTCATGCTCGGCCAACACCGCTGGCAGGCGCCGCAGGATCGCCTGGCCGCGCGGCAGGCTGATGCCGAACTCCAGCAAAAAGGCGTGGACTTGGTTGATCACGCCGGTGCGCTCGCGCACCAGCGACTCTCGGACGCGGTGCAGCGCCGAGACGGTCTGCTGAGCCTCGTTGCGCACGCACACGAACCGCATGCTCGGGCGCGAGGCTGCTTCGCAGATCGCCTGCGCATCGGCAAAGTCGTTCTTGTTGCCCTGCACGAAAGGGCGCACGAACTGTGGGGAGATCAGCTTGGGTTGGTGGCCTAGCGCCTGGATGCGGCGCGCCATCCAATGGGCTCCTGCGCAGGCCTCCATCACCACCGTGCTGCACGGGCTATTACCCAGCAACGTGAACACTTGCTGGCGAGAGCACTTCTTGCGAAACACCATCCTGCCGGCAGAATCCTGCCCGTGCAGATGGAAGCTATGCTTACCCAGATCGATGCCAATCAGCGTGACGGTGCTCATGAGAGGTCTCCCAGAAAGAACAATCCCCACTCAGCGTACCGCTTCGTGGGGATCGGGCTGACCATCTCATTAGGGCCGCATAATCGCGGCCCCTGCATTCACTACCTTCTAACCCTCATCAAGCCTTACGCACCTGCGCAATCAGCGCATCCAGTTGCTTCAACATCGAATCCACTTCCCCAGCCGTCACATTCAGCGCCGGCATGAAGCGCAGCAAATTCGGACGCGGCGCGTTCAGCAGCAGGCCTTCCGGCGCCTGATTACGCGCAGCTTCGACAATCGCCGGACCATCATCACGATCCATCACCAGCGCGCGCAGCAGACCCATGCCGCGTTCGCCCTTCATGCCGTACTTGGCCGAGATCGCCAGCAGGCCTTCGGACAGTTGCTTGGCGCGGGCGTTGACCGCGTCCATGAAGCCCGGCGCGACCAGCGCGTCGAAGACGGCGACGCCGACGGCGGTGGTCAGGGGGTTGCCGTTGTAGGTGCCGCCTTGGTCGCCGTGCTGGAACACGCTGACTTCCTGGCGGGCCAGCAGGGCGGCCAGCGGCACGCCGCCGCCGATGCCCTTGGCCAGCGTCATGATGTCGGGGACGACGTCAAAGTGCTGGTAGGCGAACATCTTGCCGGTGCGGCCCATGCCGGTCTGGACTTCGTCGACGATCAGCAGCAGCTGGTTTTCATCGGCCAGCTTGCGCAGGCCTTGCATGAATTCCTTGGTGGCGGGCAGCACGCCGCCTTCGCCTTGGACGGGTTCCAGCATGATGGCGACGGTCTTGTCGTCGATCAGCTTGCGCACGGATTCCAGGTCGTTCAGTTCGGCCTTGGGGAAGCCTTCGACCTGCGGGGCGAACATCTTGTCCCAACCCGGCTTGCCCGATGCGGACATGGTGGCCAGGGTGCGGCCGTGGAAGCCGTGGTTCATGGTGATGATCTTGTAGGCGCCGTTCTTCTTGACCTGGCCCCACTTGCGCGCGAGCTTGATGGCGCCTTCGTTGGCTTCGCCGCCGCTGTTGGCGAAGAAGACGCGGTCGAAGTCGGACGCGCCGGTCAGGCGCTGGGCCAGCTCGATCGAGGGGATGTTGTAGAACGCCGGCGACGGGTTCATCAGCTTTTGCGACTGTTCGACCAGCGCGCGCTGCATTTCGGGCGCGGAGTGCCCCAGGGTGTTCACGGCCCAGCCCTGCACGAAGTCCAGGTATCGCTTGCCCGCGTGATCCTCCAGCCAGGATCCCTTGCCGCTGACGAACACGAGGTCCGGGCGGGAGGTGATCTCCATGAGGGTGTTGACGTTGAACTGGCTGAATTCCATGGCGGTTCCTGCGGGATGTAAGGACAGGGGATGAAGGGAATTTCGGGGAACTTCCCCGGGGGACGCGCGAAAAGGCAAATGTAGCACCGACGGGGGGATGCTATCGTGACGCTACCCCTCCGATCTGCCCCGGGCCGGCCTCACAAGGGCTGCCAGCGCGGGCACTCTATTTTATGCAGGCGATGCGCCCCTCGCGCGCCGTCCGCCGTCGCTTTTTACTGACCAATCATGAAACGTATTCTTTCCAGTCTTGCCGCCGGCTTGGCGTTGGCCGCCGCCATGACGCCCGCTCACGCGGAATTTCCCGACCGTCCCATCCGCCTGATCGTGCCGTTCCCGCCGGGGCAGGCGACCGACATCTTTGCGCGCGCGCTGGCTGAAAAGCTGGGCGCGGCGGTCAAGCAGCCGATCGTGGTGGAGAACCGCGCGGGTGCGGGCAGCAATATCGGCATGGAGCAAGCCACGCGCGCGGCGCCGGACGGCTACACGCTGGTGATCGCGGGCAGCGCCGCGGCGGTGAACCAGACGCTCTATAAGAACATCAACTACAGCCTGACCAAGGATTTCGCGCCGGTGTCGGGCGTGTTCTCGGTGCCGCTGATGTTCCTGGCGACGCCGGCGTCGGGCATTACGTCGCTGCAGCAGCTGGTGACGCAGGCGCGCGCCAATCCTGGCGAACTGGCGTATGCCAGCGCGGGCATTGGCGGCACGCAGCATTTGTCGGCCGAGATGTTCAAGGCGGCGGCGAATATCGACATTCGCCACATTCCGTACAAGGGCAGTGGCCCGGCGCAGGCGGATTTTCTGGGGCACCAGGTGCCGCTGATGGTGGACTCGGTGACGGCGGGCCTGCCGCACGTGCAGAGCAAGAAGGCGGTGGCGCTGGCGGTGACGACGGCCAAGCGGTTGCCGCAGCTGCCGAATGTGCCGACCGTGGCGGAATCGGGTTATCCGGGGTTTGAGGCGATTGGCTGGGCGGCGGTGCTGGCGCCCAAGGACACGCCTGCGGAGATTACGAACGCACTCAGCAAGCAAATCGGGCAGGTGTTGAATACGCCGGAGATGCAGAAGTTCTTCCGGGATCGCGGGGCCGAACCGATGCCGCTGACGCCTGAGGCGACCGGGACGTTTATTGCCTCGGAAGTGGATAAGTGGGGCAAGGCGGTCAAGCAGTCGGGCGCGCAGGTGGATTAAGCGCAGGTTGCGATTGACGTTGCTGGAAGCCGTCCCTGGGTTAGGGGCGGCTTTTTTGTTGGCGGGTGCCGAGGCTCTTGGCGGGTGTCGGGCGCTGCGGTTCTTGTGTGGGCGGGCGGCATCTTGCCAGGTGTCAGACACCCGTGTGGGGGCAGCTTGAGCCTGCCGAGTTGCTTATGGGGTGTCAGACACCTGCTGCGACGTTTGGCTTCGCAGGTGTCTGACACCCGTGTGAGACGGCCTTGAACCTGCCGCCCTGCTTGCCGGGTGTCAGACACCCGGTTTTGGAATAGCCCCCCCGTGGCCGGCGCGATCCAAACCAGTGCCGCCGCGCCCGCCGACGGCGCATCGGCCGCACCAGAACGGGGCGAAACACGCACCGCCCCCGCCGCGTCCCCGCGCAGCCCACATGGCACGGAACTTGCATCTCCTCGCTTTGTATACCGACTTGGTGTGCAACGCATTGACCCGACCGGGCAGTGCGGGCCCTGGAGAGTTCCTTATGAAACGCAGAACCCTGTTGCTGTCCCTTTGCGCCGCCGCCAGCATCCTGGCCGCCCCTGTGTCGCACGCCGACGCGCTGGACGATATCGTCAAGGCGGGCGTCATCAAGATTGCGGTGCCGCAGGACTTTCCGCCTTTTGGGTCGGTGGGCGCCGACATGAAGCCGCTGGGCTATGACATCGATACCGCGCAGCTGATCGCCAAGCAGCTGGGCGTGAAGCTGGAACTGGTGCCGGTGACCAGCGCCAACCGCGTGCCCTATCTGCAGACCAAGAAAGTGGACCTGGTGATCTCCAGCCTGGGCAAGAACGCCGAGCGCGAGAAGGCCATCGACTTCACGGACGCCTACGCGCCGTTCTTCAATGGGGTGTTTGGCCCGGCGGACCTGAAGGTGTCGTCGGCCGCCGACCTGGCGGGCAAGACCATTGGCGTGACCCGCGGCGCGGTCGAGGACATCGAGCTGACCAAGATTGCGCCGGCGTCGGCCACGCTCAAGCGGTATGAGGACAACAACGGCACGATCACGGCCTTTCTGTCGGGACAGGTGCCGATGATCGCAACCGGCAACGTGGTCGCGGCTGCGATCCTGGCGCGCAATCCGCCCAAGAAGCCGGAAACGAAGTTCCTGATCAAGAATTCGCCGTGCTACATCGGCCTGAACAAGGACGAACCGAAGCTGCGCGCCCGCGTGAACGACATCCTGGCTGCGGCCAAGCGTGACGGGTCGCTGTCGGCGATTTCGCAGAAGTGGCTGGGCGCCGAACTGCCCAAGGATCTGTAATCTGCGCGAGGCCGTCATGGCTTACCAGTACGACTTTTCCTCGGTGTTCGAGTACACGCCGGTGCTGATCAAGGGCATCGGCGTCACGATCGAACTGATCGCGTTCGGCGCGGTGGCGGGCGTGGCCCTAGGCATCGCCTGCGCCTGGGTGCGCACGCAGGGCCCGGCGTGGCTGCGCGCGCCGGTCACCGCCTATATCGAGCTGATCCGGAACACGCCGTTCCTGATCCAGCTCTTTTTCGTGTTTTTTGGCCTGCCGTCGCTGGGCATCCAGCTGGGCGAGATGCAGGCGGCGTGCCTGGCGATGGCGCTGAACCTGGGCGCCTATAGCGCCGAGATCATCCGCGCCGGGATCGACGCCACGCCGCGCGGGCAGTACGAGGCGGGCGCCAGCCTGGCGCTGTCGCGCCTGCAGGTGTTCCGGCACGTGGTGCTCAAGCCGGCGCTGATGCGCATCTGGCCGGCGCTGTCTTCGCAGATCGTGATTGTGATGCTGGGATCGGCGGTGTGCTCGCAGATCGCGGCCGAGGACCTGACCTTTGCCGCGAACTTCATCCAGTCGCGCAACTTTCGGGCGTTTGAAGTGTATTTCGTGACGACCGCGATCTATCTGGTGCTGGCAGTGCTGTTGCGCCAGGTGCTGCGCCTGACCGGACGGCGGCTTTTTCGCAAGGCGGCAAGATGATCGAGTTCTCGACCTGGGACATCGTGCGCAACCTGCTGCTGGCGGCGCGCTGGACCATCGTGCTGTCGCTGGCGGCCTTTGCAGGCGGGGCGCTGATGGGGTTGCTGGCGCTGATGATGCGCACGTCGCGCGTGGCGGCGATGCGCCGCATCAGCTGGGCGTACATCGAACTCTTTCAGGGCACGCCGCTCCTGATGCAGCTGTTCCTGGCGTTTTTCGGGCTGTCGCTGATTGGCGTGGAGGTGCCGCCGTGGCTGGCCGCCGGGGCGGCGCTGACGCTGTGGTCGGGCGCGTTCCTGGCGGAAATCTGGCGCGGCTGCGTGGAAGCCGTGCCGAAAGGACAGTGGGAGGCGTCGGCCAGCCTGGCGCTGGGCTACGTGCAGCAGATGCGCTACGTGGTGCTGCCGCAGGCGCTGCGTATTGCGGTCGCGCCGACCGTGGGCTTTGCGGTGCAGATCGTCAAGAGCACGGCGCTGACCTCCATCATCGGCTTCACGGAACTGTCGAAGGCGGCCACCGTGATCACCAACGCCACCTTCAGTCCCTTCACTGTCTATGCCTGCGCCGCGCTGATCTACTTTGCGCTGTGCTGGCCCCTGTCTCGCCTAAGCCTCCGGCTGGAAAGGAAGTTGCATGCCCCTCATCGCCCTTGAAGACGTCCGCAAACGGTTCGGCGACAACGAAGTCCTGAAAGGCGTGACCTTGCGCGTCGACCCCGGCGAGGTCATTGCCATCATCGGCAAGAGCGGCTCGGGCAAGAGCACGCTGCTGCGTTGCATCAACGGGCTGGAGCAGATCGACGGTGGCGCGATCATGGTGGCCGATGCGCAGTTGGGCGATGACGAGCTACGCCTGCGCGCGCTGCGGCTGAAGGTCGGGATGATTTTTCAGCAGTTCAACCTGTTTCCGCACCTGACGGTGGGGCGCAACGTGATGCTGTCGCCCATGGTGGCCAAGCGCGTGCCCGAGCGCGAGGCCGAGGACATGGCCCGGGCCATGCTGACCCGCGTGGGCCTGGCCCACAAGTTCGACGCCTGGCCGGACGAATTGTCCGGCGGCCAGCAGCAGCGCGTTGCGATTGCCCGTGCGCTGGCGATGCAGCCGCTGGCGCTGTTGTGCGACGAGATCACGTCGGCGCTGGACCCGGAGCTGGTCAACGAGGTGCTGGCGGTCGTGCGCGAGCTGGCGGCCGACGGCATGACGCTGTTGATGGTGACGCACGAAATGCGCTTTGCGCGCGAGGTCTGTGATCGCGTGGTGTTCATGCACCAGGGGCGCGTGCACGAGATCGGTCCGCCGGAGCAACTTTTCACGGCGCCGGCCACGCCGGAATTGCGGCAGTTCCTGGGGATGACGAATCTGGCGGCGTGAGCTTGGCCGTATCAATCAGGACGGCGGGCTGACCCGAATGTTCCGCCCCCGTTTGCATGCGGTGTCGGGCCGTTCACGTACTCCCTTTTGCGCGCACCCGAAAGTAAAAATGCACCACTTGTCCTGGTGCGCATGCCTCTATCGCGGGTGCGGCGCGGTTCCTATATTGGACCTGTCCGCCGCCGGACTCCGGGTTTCCCCGGCGCGGTTTCACCCCACCTGAAACCTGAGGATCGATGACATGGACAAGGACCGCATCAAGGGCGCCGCCAAGGAAGTGAAGGGCGCAATCAAGGAAACAGCTGGCAAGGTGACGGGCAACACCCGCACCGAAGCCGAAGGAAAAGTGGAAAAGACCGAGGGTAAAGTGCAGCGCAATGTAGGCGAAGCGAAGGATCAGGCACGGGACTTGCTGGACAAGTAATTGCGGCTGCCGATCGGCATGACCCGCACTGTCCAATGAATGCCCGAAGGAGAAGAAAATGACCCACCGTATTTGGCTTGCACTGATGCTCGCGATTACCGCCGTGACCGCCGGTTGCAACACGATGGAAGGTGCCGGCAAAGACATTGAAAGGGGCGGGGAAAAGATCCAGCAGCAGGCCAAGTAAGCGCTTGCGGGCTGCATCCAAAGGTCGGCGCGTTGACGGCGCGCCGGCCTTTTTTCGTTCCTGCGAAACGCGGGATACGAGGGCGTGAGGGCTGAAAGGTCTATCGTGACCGTGCAGCACGCCGACTGCACGGCCCGCGGAAGACGTCAGCGCGAGAAGCCGCGCGCCGAGATTTCCCAGATATCTTCGACCACGCCGTCGCGCACCACCACCAGTCCGTCATGCAGGTTGAACGTGGGGTCCACGTGCGACGGCACCAGGCGCAGCACCGCGCCCAGGTCGGGCGCCTGCGCCCCCGGTTCCACGCGCACGACGCCGTGCTCGTCGTTGATGGCGGTGTACGTCAGCCCGGGTTCGCCGAAGATGGCGGGCGGGCCGCATTCCGCCGTAGTGGACTTGAGCCCCGCGTCCAGGATCACCCGGTCGGGCGCCGGCTTACTCATGACCGTGGCCAGCACGAACAGGCTGTTCTCGAACGCCAGGGGGCCGTCCCATTCATTGGCGCCGTAGTCGCCGTCCATGAAGGCGTACGAGCCAGCCTGCAATTCCGTATAGACGCCGCTGGCCGCATCGAACTCGGCGCTGCCCGTGCCGCCGCCGGTGATGGTGTCGCAGGCGATGCCGCTCTCGCGCAGCAGTTGCGCGTAGGACGCCGCGATGCGTGCCGCCTGGCGGCTGACCTCGGCGCGCTCCTCGCGCGTGCGGTAGTGCTGTACCGAGCCGTGATAGGCCTGCAGGCCGGCAAAATTCACGCCGGGCAGGTCGCGCGCCTGCTGCGCCAGCGCCAGCACGAGGGCGTCGTCGGACACCCCGCAGCGGCCCTGGCCGACATCCACTTCCACCAGCACGTCGATCTGGGCGCCCGCCTGCACCATGGCCTGCGAGACCTGCAACAGGTTGTGCGCGTTATCCACGCACACGCTGATCTTTGCCACGCGTGCCAGCTGACCCAGCAGCGCCAGCTTGGCCGGACCGACGACTTCGTTGCTGATGTGGATGTCCTGGATGCCGGCGGCCACGAAGGGCAGGGCTTCGCTGACCTTCTGGCAGCAGATGCCGCGCGCGCCCAGCGCCAGCTGCCGCAATGCGATTTCCGGGCATTTGTGCGCCTTGGCGTGCGGGCGCAGGGCGACGTCGTGGCGGTCTGCCCAGGCCTGCATCGCGCGCAGGTTGGCTTCAAAAGGCGCCAGGTCCAGCACCAGGCTGGGCGTGTCGACGCGGGCCAGCGGATCGCCTGGCTGTGCGGGCGGGGGCAGCGCAATGCCGCGTATGACTTCCTGGGACATCCTGATGACTCCGTAGTCTGACTGCTTGAGGGGTAGCACACGCATAACCAAAGCGGGACCACCCATAACCAAAGGGGCAATGCACCCCCAGGTAAACGATAGCCCCGTAACCATTGGCTACCAGAGGGCGGCATGACAGAATTTCATCATGAAAACGGCCCCCAAGGGGAGGCCCATTTCCGGCAGGCGGCCACGCCGCGCCGGCGATGACAAGACGAACCTCGTCACTCGACAGACCTGTCAAATCCGTATCGGAGAAGCTCGCATGAAACTCAAGCATTGGATCACCGCCCTGACCGTCGCGGTCGCCGCCGTGGGCGCCACCGGCACCGCGCAGGCCCAGCAATTCTTCCGCATCGGCACGGGCGGCACGGCGGGCACGTACTACCCGATCGGCGGCATCATCGCCAACGCCGTGTCGCAGCCTGGCAAGCTGATCGCCACGGCGGTTGCCTCCAACGGGTCGGTCGCCAACATCAATGGCATCATCGGCGGGTCGTTCGAAGCCGGTTTCACGCAGTCCGACGTGGCGTTCTGGGCCTACAGCGGCACCGGCACGTTCGAAGGCAAGCCCAAGGCGCAGGACCTGCGCCTGATCTCCACGCTGTATCCGGAAAGCATCCACCTTGTCACGCGCAAGGGCTCCGGCATCAAGGGCGTGGCCGATCTGAAGGGCAAGCGCGTGTCGATGGATGAGCCGGGCTCCGGCACGCTGGTCGACGTGCGGCTGATCCTGGGCGCGTACGGCATGACCGACAAGGACGTGAAGGCCGAATACCTCAAGCCCAACCAGGCAGGCGACAAGCTCAAGGACGGCGGCCTGGACGCGTTCTTCTTCGTGGGCGGCGCGCCGGCCGGCGCCATCGCCGAACTGGCCTCCACGGGCAACATCGAACTGGTGTCGCTGGTGGGTCCTGAAATCGACGCACTGCGCGCCAAGCAGGAATTCTTCACGCCCGACGTGATTGCCGCCAACACGTACCAGAATATCCCCGAGGTCAAGACCATCTCGGTGAACGCGCAGATGGTGACGTCGGCCAAGATCCCCGAGCAGACGGTGTACGACGTGACCAAGGCGCTGTACAGCGACGCCACGCGCAAGACGCTGGACGCCGGCCACGCCAAGGGCAAGCTGATCACCCGTGAAAACGCGACCAAGGGTGCAGGCATCCCGTTCCATCCGGGCGCCGAAAAGTTCTACAAAGAGATTGGTCTGCTGAAGTAGTAGGCCCCCCCCAGCGCCTGCGGCGCTTCCCCCAGGGGCGCCGGTGGCGGACCGGCAGAGCCGGATCCGCGCGGCCCCGCTCGGACAGATCGGTTCTTTATGCCGATTGCTTGCCTTTGAAGGGGTGGGCGAACTGTCGTAGTTCTTTATGCCGGCGGCGATTGCTTTCGCGCCGCATCTGAGCAGGGCCGCCGTTGTGCGGCCCTGCTTGCTGGATCACCTTGAGAATTACCGCGATGGAAATCGATCACGAAAAAACCCAGAAGCTGGCGGAAAAGTACGATTCGGAAATCCGCTTCCGGCCGCTGGACAAGACTGCTACGTGGATCGTCTCGGGCCTGCTGGTCACGCTCTCGATCTTTCACTACTACACCGCAGGCTTCGGCCTGCTGCGCGAGGCGACGCACCGCGGCGTGCACCTGGCCTTCGTGCTGAGCCTGATTTTCCTGGTCTTCGGCTTTTCGAAGTCGCACTACCAGCGCCAACCCAAGTCCACCTGGTATTCGCCGGGCGGCATTCCGCTGTACGACTGGATCATCGCCGTCGCACTGGCGCTTTCGGTGCTGTACATCCCGTACATCTTCGAGGACCTGGCGTTCCGCGTGGGCAATCCGCTGCCGCAGGACGTGCTGATGGGCTCGATCCTGCTGATCGGCCTGTTGGAAGCCACGCGGCGCGCCATGGGCTGGCCGCTGCCGATCATCGCGATCGTGTTCATGGCCTACGCGATGTTTGGGCCGTACTTCCCCGGGCTGCTCAAGCACGCGGGCAATACATGGTCCCAGGTCGTGAACCACATGTATCTGACCAGCCAGGGCGTCTACGGCGTGGCGGTCGGGGTGGTGGCGACCTACGTGTTCCACTTCGTGCTGTTCGGCGTGCTGGCCACGCGCATCGGGCTGGGCCAGCTGTTCCTGGACGTGGCCTCGACCGTGGCGGGCCGCTACGCGGGCGGGCCGGCCAAGGTGTCGGTGTTTGGCTCGGCGATGTTCGGCATGCTGTCCGGATCGTCGGTGGCCAACGCCGTGACGGTGGGGTCCCTGACCATTCCGGCGATGATCCGCGTGGGCTATCCGCGGCATTTCGCGGCAGGCGTGGAGGCCGCCAGCAGCACGGGCGGGCAGATCACGCCGCCCATCATGGGCGCGGCGGCTTTCCTGATGATCGAGTTCCTGGGGATTCCGTACCAGCAGATTGCGATCGCGGGCATATTCCCGGCCTTCCTGTATTTCTTCGGCATGTTCATGCAGGTCCACTTCGAGGCCAAGCGTGAAGGCCTGCGCGGACTGACCCCCGAGGAAATGCCCAAGCTCAAGCAGTCGTTCAAGATGCGCTGGCCGACGCTGATTCCGCTGGTGCTGCTGGTCGGCGTTCTGGCCAGCGGCCGCACGCCGTATCTGGCGGCCTTCGCGGGCATCACGGGCTGCATCGTGGTGGGCATGCTGAATCCGTTCCAGCGCCTGCACTGGCGCGACCTCTACGAAGCCTTCGAGACCGGCGCGAAGTACGCGCTGGCAGTCGGCGCGGCCGCCGGCACCGTGGGCATCGTGATCGGCGTGGTGACACTGACCGGCGTGGGCTTCAAGATCTCGTACATCGTGATCGCCGCCTCGCAGGTGCTGGCCTCCGGGGCTGCATTCTTCCTGCCCGAGGCGTTGACCGACATGCAGTCGCTGACGCTGGTCGCCGCGCTGGTCATGACCGGTATCGTCTGCATCCTGATGGGCTGCGGCGTGCCCACCACCGCCAACTACCTCATCATGGTGGCCGTCGCGGCCCCCACGCTGGTGCAGCTGGGCGTGCAACCCATCGCGGCGCACTTCTTCGTGTTCTATTTCGGCATCCTGGCGGACATCACGCCCCCGGTGGCGCTGGCCGCGTATGCGGCGGCGGGCATGGCGGGCAGCGATCCCTTCAAGACCGGCAACACGGCGTTCAGGCTGGGCATCACCAAGCTCATCGTGCCCTTCGTGTTTGTGTTCTCGCCGTCGCTGCTGATCTCGGTGCAGGGGTTCACCTGGTACGACTTCTTCGTGACGCTGATCGGCTGCATGGTCGGGCTTGTGCTGCTGTCGGCCGCCTTCTCGCGTTACATGCTGGTGGGCATGAAGAGCTGGGAGCGTTGGCTGTGCACCCTTGGCGCGCTGCTGACGATCATCCCGGGCCTGACCAGCGGCATCATCGGGGTGGCGATCTGCATCCCGGTGTTCATCCGCCAGCTGGCGGGTCTGAAACTGGAGAACGCGCCCAAGGCGGTGTAGCGCCCGGGCCCAATCAAAAAAGGGGCGGACCCAATCGGGCCCGCCCCTTTTTGCTGAATCAGCCATTTTGTCAGCATTTGGGCGCAAAATGGGCGGTCTTGGGCGCATGGTGACGCCCTACAACATCCGCCTTTTCCCCGGTTGCCCGGCAAATTAAATCGGCGTAAAGTAAAATTCATGTTTGCTGGTCTGCCGATATGCGGGCCGACTGTGCAAACAGGCACAAACTGCGCCATATGTTCGATATCCTGGTCTATCTGTTCGAGAATTACTACACGCCTCAGGCCTGTCCTGCTGCCGATGTGCTCGCCAAGCGGCTTGCCGCTGCCGGTTTCGAGCACGAGGACATCGACGACGCGCTCGGGTGGCTGTACGGCCTGGCCGAGACCACTGAACGGTGCGTCGATCTGGCACAGGCGCCCTCGTCCGGCACCCGGATCTACACCGAGAACGAATACCAACAGCTCGGCACCGAGTCCATTGGCTTCATCGCCTTCCTGGAATCGGCCGGCGTGTTGCCCGCGCCCCTGCGCGAAATCGTGATCGACCGGGGCCTGGCCTCGCCGGAAACGCCCGTGCCGCTCTCCAAGATCAAGATCATCGCCCTCATGGTTCTCTGGAGCCAGGAAGCCGAGATCGACAATCTGGTCCTCGAAGAGCTGCTCGACGAAGAAGGCGGCCGCTTGCTGCATTGAGCGCGCGTCCCCGTCCCGCACACCCTGATTCAACCCTTCAGCCCGCGCGCCTGGCCGCGCGGGCTTGAGTCATTTATTCCGTCCCCGTGACCTACGTCGGCCGCTTTGCCCCCAGCCCCAGCGGCCCGCTGCATGCGGGCTCGCTGGCGACCGCGCTGGCCAGCTGGCTGGACGCGCGCGCGCAGGGCGGACGCTGGCTGCTGCGCATCGAGGACGTGGACACGCCCCGCACGGTGGCGGGCGCGGCGGACGTCATCATGGGCCAGTTGCAGGCGCTGGGACTGGTCTGGGACGGCGACATCGTCTGGCAGTCGCGCCGCAATGCGGCCTACCAGGCGGCGTTTGACGCGCTTGCCGCTCAGGGCCTGATCTATGGGTGCGGCTGCACGCGCCGAGAAATCGCGGATTCGGCGCTGCGGGGCCAGACCGCGCCCGGCGCCGACGGCGAAAGACCCTACCCCGGCACGTGCCGTCACGGCTTGCCAGCGGGGCGCGAAGCCCGCGCCTGGCGGCTGCGCGTGCCGGACGGCGTGGAACGCTTCGAGGACCGTTGGCTTGGCCCGCAGGAGCAGGATGTGGCGCAGGCGGTGGGAGATTTCGCGCTGCGGCGGGCGGACGGGCTATGGGCGTACCAATTGGCGGTGGTGGTGGACGACGCCGCGCAGGGCGTGACGGACGTGGTGCGCGGGGCCGACCTGCTCAGTTCCACGGCGCGCCAGCGCGTGCTGGGCCGCCTGTTGGGCCTGCCGCCGCTGCGCTACCTGCACGTGCCGTTGATTCTGGACCCGGCCAGCGGGCTGAAGCTGTCCAAACAGAATGGCGCCCCCGCGGTGGATACGCGCGCGCCGCTGCCGGCCTTGCAGGCGGCGTGGGCGGCGTTGGGCTTTGCGCCGGTGGCCGCCAAGGACGTGCCGTCATTCCTGCAGGAAGCCACGGCGCGCTGGGCAGCACGGTTTCCGGGCTGACGCCGACCGCAGCCGCCGCGCGCGTTGCCAGCCGGCTGATCCTTGAAGGCCCTGCAACCGCTCACAGCGGCTGCAAGTCCGCCCCCAGCATCCGCACCAGCAACGCTTCGCCATCGTCGGCCACGCGCAGTTCGCCATAGCGCGCGACCTCATACCGCGCCGCTTCGCCTTCCGGGAAGAAGAACGCGTTGGTCACGATGCGCACGCCATTGCCGCGGATGCGATAGCGCAGCGGCACTTCGGTTTCGGCGTGCGGAAGCGCGTCAGGCTGGATCCGCACCGCCTGCGCCACGCCGCGCGAATCCGGCGTCAGCATCACGTAGCCGTCTGGCTCGTAGCCCATGACGCTTTCCGCGTCGTTCTGGTTGCCGCCCAGCCGCAGGCGTGTCACCTCGCGTCCGGCCGCAAAATTCAAGGCCATGTAGTCGCCCTGCATGAGCGAGCGCGGATCGACCGGCACCAGCTCCAGGATGACGACCTTGCCCGACGACAGGAGTTTTTCGCGCTCCCAGATGCCGGTATTGGCCGCGACCAGTACCAGCGCCAGACCGCCCAGGATGCCCGCCGTGCGCCAACGCAGGGCCGGGGATACCGGCGGCAGGGGACGCGCTTGAACCGGGGCCTGCGTGCGCATCAGGCGCGGCACCAGCCACACCGCGGCGCGCAGCACGAACAGCAGCACCGCCGCGCCGCTCAGCCACAGCGCCTTTTGCAGCAGCGGCAGCTCCAATTGGTAGTAATAGACGCCCAGGTACGCCAACAGGCTGGCGGCGCCGAAGATCATGACGCGCGGCTGGTTCAGGCCGAATCCCAGCAACAGCCACGCCAGCGCGAAGCCGACGCCCGGGCTGGGCAGCCAGAACAGCGCCAGCAGCAACAGGCCGATCGGCACGCCCCAGGTGACGCCGCCGGTCAGGAGGCGGCGGCGCGGCCACAGCACGGCCAGCGCGGCGGCCACCGGCAACAGCGCGCCCGCCACGATGAGGATGGCGGTCCGCGGGGCAAGCTGCCAGATCGCGGGCAGTTCGGTGACGGCGATGCCGCTCGCCAGCCAGACCATGCCCTGCACGGACAGCAGGAACGCCCACGCCAGCGGCTGCAGCGCATGGCCGCGCCGCGCGCCCACGCGGTGGCTGACGGTGAAGATGACGGCGGTGGCCCATGCGCCGATGACGCCGATGGGCAGCCACAGGAAGGTGGCCCGGGTCGCGTCGAAGCGGATCCAGGCGTCCATCAGGTCTTCCCGCATGAGTTCGGGCGACAGGCCGCGCCAGATCAGGCCGGCGCTGGCCAGCGCGATCAACAGGCCGCTCAGAAAGCGCAGGATCACGTCGGGACCCAGCGCATAGACCGCGGCCGCCATCAGCAGCACGAAGAAGCTTGCGCTGGCGAACGAGGTCGAACTGGACAGTCCGAAAATGATGAGGATCTGCCCCGTGAAGGCCATGGCCGTGCCGCACTGACGCCAGAACGGACCGGCATCGCTGCGCAGCACCGCCACGCCCACGGCGCAGAGCACGAGGCCGGCGACCAGCGCGCCGCTTTCGGTGGTGATCAGGTTGGAGAAGGCGACGAACAGCAAGAGGAGCAGGGTGGCCAGCCACGCGGACAGGCCCAGCAGGCATTGCACGTACCAGGGCGGTTCGGCGCGCGGCACGGCAGCGGGCGCCAACTGCGCCACGGGCGCGCTGGATTCGGCGGGATCGACGGCATTGCCTGCCGAGGCGCCGGCCGGTTCCGCGTCCGCGGCCGGCACGGGGACAGGCGCTTCGTTGCTCATGCCGCGCAGCCAGCGGGCGGCCACGACGGCCTCGGCCATGAGCAAGGCGGCCAGCGGCAGCGCCGCCCACGCGCCGGGCTCAAGCCGCCACAGCCATTCGCCCACTACGCGCAGCGACACGCAGATGACGCCGGCGGCCAGCATGGCCAGGATGACGAGGTCGCGCCGGCCGCGCTGATAGTAAAGACCGAGCCCCAGCGTGGCGGCGACCCAGGCGACGCCGTTGTAGGTACCCAGGCCGTCGACGATGAAATCGCCGAACATGAGGGCCAAGACCAGCACGCTGATCGCGATGGCGGCCAGGATGCGCGGCCCGAAGACCGTGCTGGCGCGCCAGCGTCGCGCGGCCATTTCCCAGCCGAACAGCAAGACGAGGTTCAGTGCGGCCATGACTAGGCTGGGCAGGCCCGGACCGCCGAAGATCATCATCCACGTGAAGACGCGTTCGCCCAGCCACAGTGCGACCGCAAGATTGAGCACCAGCACCCACAACAACCACACGGCCTGGCTACCCGCGGCAAGCGCCCAAGGCAAGAGCAACACTGCCCACCACGCGAACAGTTCCCAGGTATCGGCGCCCGTCTGGTAAGTTTGTCCTAATAGGGCGAGCAGGGCGCCCAGCAAAATGCCGGCCAATGTCAGCAGCGCGCCAGGGATGCTGCGCCGCACGCCGGGCCGGGCGCGCAAGCGCAAGCCGGACCACGCGGCGGCCAGCGCGCAGACGGCCAACAGGCCCTGCAACCCGGCAAAGCGCTGCATTTTTGTCATGTCCTGCCAGTTGGCGGCAACCCAGCAGACGGCAGCGCTGCCCAGCAGCAAAACGCCTAGCCACAAGGTGCTTCGCGCCAAAAATTGACGCCAAGCGTGCAGTTCGGATCCCGCTTGCCTTTCAGTGCCGACTTGCATCTGGCGAATCTCCGATCTTATTATCCGCGCTGATACGGCGGGACTACCGCCACTGGAAACACATGAATAAAACGCTGATTATTGCCGAGAAGCCCTCGGTGGCCCTTGATATATCACGCGCCTTGGGAGGCTTCGCGCGCGAGGGCGACTATTTTGAAAGCGAACGTTACGTTCTCGCTTCAAGCATCGGCCATTTGCTCAGCTTGGTCGCGCCCAACGATCCGGTCAAGGGGAAGTGGAGCTTCACGCACCTGCCCGTGATTCCGCCGGCATTCGAATTGGGCCCGACCGACAAGAAGTCCGCCGAACGCCTCAAGCTGCTGGTCCGGCTTGCCAAGCGCAAGGATGTGGACGCCATCATCAACGCCTGTGACGCGGGACGTGAAGGCGAACTGATCTTCCGCTACATCATTCAGTACGCCGGCGTGAACAAGCCCATCCAGCGCCTGTGGCTGCAGTCGATGACGCAGGCCGCCATCCGCGAAGCCTTCGCCAGCCTGCGCGACGATACGCAGATGAAGCCGCTGGAAGCCGCGGCGCGTTCGCGCGCCGAGGCCGACTGGCTGGTCGGCATCAACGGCACGCGCGCCATGACCGCCTTCAACAGCAAGGACGGGGGCTTTTTCAAGACGCCGGTCGGCCGGGTGCAGACGCCCACGCTGGCCATCGTGGCCGAACGCGAAGAGCGCATCCGCCGCTTCATCCCGCGTGACTACTGGGAAGTGCGCGCCACCTTCGTGGCGGCCGCCGGCCTGTACGAAGGCCGCTGGATCGACCCGCAATTCAAGAAAGACGACAAAGATCCCGAAAAGCGCGAATCGCGCCTGTGGTCGGCCGCCGCCGCGCAAAGCGTGGTCGCCGCCTGCCGCGAGCAGCCGGGCAGCGTGACCGAGGAATCCAAGCCGTCCAGCCAGATGTCGCCGGCCCTGTACGACCTGACGTCGCTGCAGCGCGAGGCCAACGGACGTTTCGGTTTTTCGGCCAAGACGACGCTGGCGCTGGCGCAGACGCTGTACGAACGCCACAAGGCCCTGACGTATCCGCGTACCGACTCGCGCTACCTGCCCGAGGACTACATCAGCACGGTGCAGGAAACCATGCGCGCGCTGGCCAAGGGCGGCTCGAACGCCGTGGGCGGCCTGTCGCGCCACGCCGAGACTGTCGTCAGCCAGCAGTGGGTCAAGCCCAACCGCCGCATCTTCGACAACAAGAAGGTGTCTGATCACTTTGCGATCATCCCCACGCTGCAGATCCCGCATGACCTGAGCGAAGCCGAGGCCAAGCTCTACGACCTGGTGCTCAAACGCTTTCTGGCCGTGTTCTTCCCGGCGGCAGAATACCGAGTCACCACGCGCCTGACCGAAGTGCAGGGGCATCGCTTCCGCACGGACGGCAAGGTGCTGGTCAACCCCGGCTGGCTTGCCGTGTACGGCAAGGAAGCGCAGGGCGAAGACGCCAACCTGGTGCCCGTGGGCGACGGCGAGACCGTGCGTACCGAGGAAATCGAGGCCGTCGGCCTGTCGACCAAGCCGCCCGCGCGCTTTAACGAAGGCACGCTGCTGTCGGCCATGGAAGGCGCCGGCAAGCTGGTGGACGACGAGGAACTGCGCGAAGCCATGTCCGAGCGCGGCCTGGGCACGCCGGCCACGCGCGCGGCCATCATCGAAGGCCTGCTCAACGAAAGCTACCTGCGCCGCGAAGGCCGCGACCTGGTGCCCACCGCCAAGGCGCGCCAGCTCATGACGCTGCTGTCGGGCCTGGACGTGGCCGAACTGACCTCGCCCGAACTCACCGGCGAATGGGAGCACAAGCTCAAGCAGATCGAGCAGGGCGGACTGGGCCGCGAGGCCTTCATGCGCGAGATCGCGCAGATGACGCAGGTGATCGTCAAGCGCGCCAAGGAATACGAGCGCGACACGGTGCCGGGCGACTACGCCACGCTGACAACGCCGTGTCCCAAGTGCGGCGCGGTGGTCAAGGAAAACTACCGCCGCTACGCCTGCACGGCATGCGATTTTTCGATCGGCAAACACCCGGGCGGCCGCACGTTCGAGCTGCCGGAAGTCGAAGAGCTGCTGGCCAAGCGCGAGATCGGTCCGCTGCAAGGCTTCATCAGCAAGATGGGCCGGCCGTTTGCGGCCATCCTGCGGATCAGCGACGAATACAAGCTGGAATTCGACTTCGGCCAGAACGACGAGGACGACAACGAAGCCGTGGACTTCTCCGGCCACACGCCGGTGGGCTCCTGCCCGAAGTGCCAGTCGCGCGTCTTCGAGCACGGCATGAGCTACGTCTGCGAAAAATCGGTGGGCCCCGAGAAGTCGTGCGATTTCCGGTCGGGCAAGGTCATCCTGCAGCAGGAGATCTCGCGCGAGCAGATGGAAAAGCTGTTGACCAACGGCCGCACCGACCTGCTCGACGGCTTTGTCTCCAGCCGCACGAACCGCAAGTTCAAGGCGTTCCTGGTGCGCCAGCCTGACGGCAAGATCGGGTTCGAGTTCGAGCCCCGTCCCGAGAAGCCCGGCCGCGCCCGCGCGCCGGCCAAGACGGCAACGAAGACTGCGACCAAGACGGCTGCAAAGAAGGCGCCGACCAAGAAGGCTGCCGCCAAGACCGCAACCAAAACGGCCACAAAAACCGCCACCAAGACCGCCACCAAAACCGCGGCCAAGAAAGCCGTGAAAAAGGCGGCGCCCAAGAAGACCACGGCGTAATCCAGCCTGCGCCGCACGACCAAACGCCCGGGAGACCGGGCGTTTTCCATTGTTGGGCAGCAATCGCTGGGGTATTGTTGACGCCAAACAGCTGCAACCCAGACACTTCCGAGGACGACATGACCCGTAGCTCCGACTTCACCACCCGCCGCCGCGTGCTGGCGGCGAGCGCTTGCGCTTTGGCCAGCTTCGGCCTGCTCAATGGGCGCGTCGTCTTCGCGCAGCCCAAGCTGGGCAAGGTCGTTTATGGCCAGGGCAGCATCGACCCTTTTTTCGCGGCCGGCTACGTGGCGCTGAAGAAGGGCTTCTTCGGAGAAGGCGGCCTGGAGGTCGAGTATCTGAATTCGCAAAGCGGCCCGCGCACCAACCAGCTGCTGGCGGCCGGCCAGATCGTCTTTGGCGCCACCGCGGCCACCGCCGCGCCCGCGCTGACCATCGCGGGCAAGCCCGCCGCGCTGGTGTTCGGCTTTGACCGCAAGCTGACGTACGCCAACGTCATCGTGCGCCGCGAGGACTTCGACAGCGGCAAGATCAAGTCGCTGAAGGACCTGGCGGGCAAGCGCGTGGGCGCGACCCAGCCGCAGTCCAGCACGTGGCTGATGGCGCTGTACCTGATGCAGAAGGCTGGCGTGGCCGACAAGGTCGACATCCGCCCCCTGGGCGATCTGGCGACGATGCTGGGCGCACTCAAGACGGGCTCGGTTGCGGCCAGCATGGCGACCATGTCCATGATGGAACAGGCCCGCCAGGAAGGCTGGGGCGTTCCCATCTTCGACGCCACCACCGAAGCGTCGTGGAACGAGTTCATGGGCGGCGACGTGCCGGGCATCGCGGCGCTGACGCTTCAAGACACCATCCAGAAGCGTCCCGAGGTCGTGCAGGCGTTTGTGACCGCCATGGTCAAGGCGCAGGACTTCATCACCGCCAACAGCGCGGCCGCCATCACCGACGTCATCTACGACGATTACCTGAGCGCCTTCCCGCGCGCCGCCATCGAGAAGACGCTGGGCGTCTACAAGGAGACGGTGTTCCTGAAGGACAACATCATCACCGAGGACGCGTACAACCGCATGACGGCCATCATGGGCGACGGGCGCCAGTTCTCCAATGAAGAGATCAAGACCGTGCCTTACGCCAAATGCGTGAACATGAGCTTCGTGCGTAAAGCCCGGGGCCTTTGATGATCACGCTGGACAAGGTGGGCAAGGCGTACCAGTCGCGCCAGGGCACGACGCACGCCGTCGGCGAGGTCAGCCTGACGATCAACGAAGGCGAATTCGTGTCGATCGTCGGGCCGTCAGGCTGCGGCAAGAGCACGCTTCTGAACATGATCGCGGGCTTTCTGCAGCCCACCACCGGGACCATCCTGGTGGACGGACGCTTGGTGGATGGGCAGGTGCCGCCCGCGCTGGGCTACATCTTTCAGAAGGACACGCTGCTGCCGTGGTTCAGCGTCAGGAAGAACGTGGCGCTGGGGTTGAAGTTTCAGGGAGTGCCGGCCGACCGGATCGCAACGCGTGTCGCGGAACTGCTGGAACTGGGTCACCTGAGCGCCTTCGCGGACGCCTTTCCGCATCAGCTCTCCGGCGGCATGCGGCGGCGCGTGGCGCTCTTGATGAGCCTGGCGGTCGAGCCGCGCATCCTGCTGCTGGACGAGCCCTTCGGCGCGCTGGACACGCACACCAAGACCCACCTGCATCGCGAGCTGATGGAGATCTGGCGCAAGCTGGGCCAGACCATCGTGATGGTCACGCACGACCTGGACGAAGCCATCCTGCTGTCCGACCGCGTGGTGGTGCTGTCCGGCCCGCCCAGCCGCGTGCTGCTGGACGAGCGCATCCAGATCCCGCATCCGCGCGACGTCTTCACGCTGCGCGAAACGCCGCAGTTCGTCTCCCACGTGCAAAGCCTCTGGAGCGTGCTGGGCCAGCAGTTCCGCGCCGCCGCCTGAACCGATAGTCATGAATTCGATGGATACCGCCGACACCCTGCAGGACCAGTTGCGGCTGGACCGCCGCGCCAACGCCGCGCGCCGCGTGCGCATCACCTTGTGGCAAATACTGATTCTTGCCGTCATCCTGGGCTCGTGGGAAATCCTCACGCGCATTCCGTGGTTCACCCAGAACACGCTTTTCGATCCCTTTTTCATCAGCCAGCCCTCGCGCGTGGCCGTGCGGTTGTGGGAATGGCTGCAACCCGGGCCGCGCTCGGTCTGGCCGCACCTGTGGCTGACGCTGCAGGCGACACTGGTGGGCCTGGTGGTGGGCGCGGGCAGCGGCTTCGTGGTGGGCATGACGCTCAGCCGCAGCCGCTTTCTGGCCGACGTGTTCAATCCGTTCATCGTGGCGTTCAATTCCATGCCGCGGATCGCGTTCGTGCCGCTCATCACCATGTTCTTCGGGCTGGGTCTGGCGTCCAAGGTGGTCACGTCGTGGTTCGTCGTGTTCTTTTTGGTGTTCTTCAACACCTACAAGGGCGGGCGCAGCGTGGAGCGCGAGCTTGTCGACTTCTGCCGCACGCTGGGCGGCTCGCCGCGCCAGATCCTGTGGCGGGTGCGCATCCCCACAGCCGCGGCCTGGACCTTTGCCGCGCTGCCCAACGCCATCAGTTTTGCGCTGATCGGCGTGGTGCTGGCCGAGTTCGTGGGCTCGACCACGGGCATGGGATATCTGATGATCACCGCGCTGGCGACGCTGAACGCCACCGACATGTTCGCGGCGGTGACGCTGCTGTCCATCGTCGGCATCGCGCTGGTCTATTGTGTGACGTGGATCGAACGGCGGCTCTTGCACTGGGCGCCGGAGTTCCGGGAATGAGCGAGGCCCGAAAGATGAAGACCCTTCCGTATCTGCGCAATTTCGACCTGACGGGACAGGTGGCGCTGGTGACCGGCTCGGCCCGCGGGCTGGGCTTTTGCATCGCGCGGGCACTGGCCGGTTGCGGCGCGCGCGTGCTGATCAACGGCCGCAATGCCGAAGCAGTCAGTGCCGCGGTGGCCGAACTGACGGGCGCGGGCCTGGACGCGCATCCGCTGCCGTTCGATGTGGCCGACGACGCAGCGATGGCCGCGGCCTTCGAACGCATCGACCGCGAACACGAGCGGCTGGACATCCTGGTCAACAACGTGGGTGCGCGCAACCGCAAGACGCTGCAGGACACCAGCCCGGCTGAAATCCGCGAACTGATCGACACCGATCTGGTGGCCGGCATGCTGCTGGCCAAGTTCGCGGCCGAGCGCATGATGCGCCAGGGCGGCGGCCGGTTGATTGCCATTACGTCGGTGGTGGGGGAGTTGGCGCGGGCGGGCGATGCGGTGTATCCGGCGGCCAAGCAGGGACTGACGGGGATGGTGCGGGCGCTGGCGGCGGAATTCGGCGGGCATTACATCACCAGCAACGCCATCGCGCCGGGGACGTTTGCCACGGAGACCAATGCGGAGATGGTGGCGGACCCGCAATTCGGGCCGCGCATCGCGGCGCGCAACCCGACGGGGCGATGGGGCGAACCGGAGGAAATCGCCGGGGCGGCCGTGTTCCTGGCGTCACCCGCGGCATCGTATGTGAACGGTCACGTGCTGGTGGTGGACGGCGGGCTGTCTATTCAGTTTTGAAGACGGCGGGGTGTCTTAAATCGTCGGGTGCCGGGCTGGTGCCAGTGTCTGACACCGACTTTTTCAGCGGTGCCGCACCGGTGTCTGACACCCTGGGGAGATGATCTCCAGCCTGCCGCTGCGCTCAACGGGTGTCAGACACCTACGTTGAGGCGTTCTGATTCCGGTGTCTGACACCCTGGGGAGATGATCTCCAGCCTGCCGCAACGCCTCCACGGGTGTCAGACACCTTGTATCTTGGCCACTGTAGTGATTAGCTATCGCTACAAGCGGACCGATGAGCGTGTTCAGACACCTAGAGCCTGGACTTTGTGGTTCAGATTACGCCTCGGTTCCGCACCTCTGAGCCGGCTGGACACTGGACGGTAGCCTAGGGCATTGGACCCTGTATGTACAAGGCAAGTGGGCGCAGCGGGCTTCTTTGGTATTGGCAAGGGAGCTTAGGTTTATGTTTTTTCTCGGAATTGACGTTTCTAAGGCGAAGCTGGATTGCGCGCTGCTTGGCAGCGATGCCAACAAACGCAAGACCAAGGTCGTACCCAACTCGATAGCGGGCGTGCAGACGCTGCTGCAGTGGTGCGCCAAGCAGGGAGCCGAGCCGGCGCAGTTGCATGCCGTGCTCGAGCCCACAGGGCAATATCACGAGCAGGCCGCCACGGCCCTGCATGACGCTTCGGTCAGTGTCTCGTTGGTCAACCCTGCCCAGGTGCGCGACTTCGCTGGGGCGCTGGCGGTGCGCTCCAAAACCGATGGAATCGATAGCTACGTGCTGGCCCGCTACGGTCAGGCGCTCAAGCCTGGGCTGTGGCGCCCCGCACCGCTGCATGCCCGTCAACTACGGGCCTTGTTGGCTCGGCGCGACGCGCTGGCCAAGGATCTGCAGCGCGAACTCAATCGCCAGGAGAAGACGCAGTTCAGTGATCCACCCGTGCTGGTCGAGGGATCCATAGCCAAAACGATCGCGTTCCTGCGCGAAGAGATCAAACGCCTGGATCATGCGATCAATGACCACATCGACCGCCACCCGGACCTGAAGGAGGATCGGGAACTGCTGACCAGCATCCCCGGCATCGGGGATCGAGCGGGGAACTCGATCCTGTCGATCATGCATAACCGACCTATCGAGTCAGCCGAGGGCTTGGCCTCCTACCTGGGGGTGGTGCCGGTGCAACGCCAGTCCGGCACCAGTCTGAACAGCCGGCCGCGGCTATCTAAAACAGGTCCCAGCACGGTACGTGCCACCCTCTACATGGCCGCTATCGTCAGCAAGCGCTTCAACCCACACGTTGGTGCGCTTTACGCGCGGCTCTTAGCAGCTGGAAAGAGCAAAATGGCCGCGCTAGGCGCGGCCATGAGAAAGCTGGTGCATCTATGCTTCGGCGTGCTTAAAACTCGGACACCGTATCGGCCCGACTACGCCTGAACGCTTGACGGTCAAGACGGTATCTGAAACGCTCAAGTCGTCTCGTCCTGATACCAGACGCCTTCGGCCAGCATCATCTTCTGGTGACCATGCCCCGCCGGCATCATCGGGAAGCAGTTTTCCTGCGCGGTGACCGCCACGTCCAGGAAGTACGGGCCATCGTGCGCCAGGCATTCGGCCAGCGCGGCGTCCAGCTTGGCGGGGTCATCCACGCGCGCCGCGCCCCAGCCGAACGCGCGCGCCAGCGCCACGAAATCCGGCAGCGACGCGTTGTAGCTGTGGCTGTAGCGCCCGCCGTGGATCAGTTCCTGCCACTGGCGCACCATGCCCATGTAGCCGTTGTTGCACAGCACGACCTTGACGGGCGTCTCGTGCTGCATGGCGGTGGACAGTTCCTGGATGTTCATCAGCACCGACGCGTCGCCGCTGACGCAGACCACGGTCTTGTCCGGGTGCGCGACCTGCGCGCCGATGGCGGCCGGCACGCCGTAGCCCATCGTGCCCGCGCCGCCAGACGTCAACCAGCGGTTCGGGCGGTCAAAGCGCAGATACTGCGCGGCCCACATCTGATGCTGGCCCACGTCGGTGGAGACGATGGCATCGCGGTCCGCCAGCGCGGCGTTCAGGCGCGACATCAGGTGCTGCGGCAGGATGGCGTCGGGCGCGGGCGTGAAGCCCAGGCAGTCCTGCGCGCGCCAGGCGTCGATGCGCTTGAACCAGGGCGCCAGGCGCGCGGGCTCCAGCGGGGTGTCGCCCAGTTCGGCGCGCAGCGCCCGCACCAGCGGCAGGCAGTCGCCCACCAGCGCCACGTCCACGCGCACGACCTTGTTGATCGAGGCGGGATCGATATCGATATGGATCTTGCGGGCGTGCGGGCAGAACTCGGACAGCTTGCCGGTGATGCGGTCGTCAAAGCGGGCGCCGATGCAGACGACGAGATCCGAGTTGTGCATGGCGAGGTTGGCTTCGACCGTGCCGTGCATGCCCAGCATGCCCACGAATTGCGGGTCGGACGCGGGAAACGCGCCCAGGCCCATCAACGTCAGCGTGCAGGGCGCGCCGGTGTGGCGCACCAGGTCGGTGAACGCTTCGCAGGCCTCGGGACCGGCGTTCACCAGTCCGCCGCCGCCGTAGAAGATGGGACGCTTGGCCTGCGCGATCAGCGCAGCGGCGCGGCGCACGGCCGACTGCGGCAGTTTGGCCGCCAGCTTGCCCGACTGACGGCGCGCGCGCAGCGCGGCCAGCTTGTGCTGCGACGGCGCATCCAGGCCATCGCCGCTGTCGCGCGGCACCGCAAGCTGCACGTCCTTGGGAAAATCCACCAGCACCGGGCCGGGACGGCCCTGGCGCGTCAGTTCAAACGCACGGGCCGTCACGCCGGCCACGTCGTCCACCGCGCGGATCTGGGTGTTCCACTTGGTGACGGAACGCGAAATGCCGATGGCGTCACATTCCTGGAAAGCGTCGGTGCCGATGGCCGCCGTGGCCACCTGGCCGCTGATGCACAGCACCGGGATCGAATCGCACATGGCATCCAACAGGCCCGAGGTCGTGTTCGCCATGCCGGGGCCGGAGGTCACGAACACCACGCCCGTGCGGCCAGTGGTGCGGGCGTAGCCCTCGGCCGCATGCACGGCGGCCTGCTCGTGGCGCACCAGCACGTGGCGCAGGCGCGGCTCGGCGTACAGGGCGTCGTACAGGGGCAGCACGGCGCCGCCCGGATAGCCGAAGACCGTGTCGACGCCGTGCGCAATCAGCGTGTCGAGCAGAATCTTCGCCCCGTTTTCAGGGGCGGTTTCGGTGGCGGTTTCCGTGGCGGCAAGTGCGGCGGCGGCGGTGGGGTGCAGGCGATCGTTCATGCTATCCATCTTATTGGGAGAACCGAAGAATTTTTATCTTCTTTTCCACGGATAACGGGCGGACGGAGTAAATTCATCTTTGATTTGGAGGAATCAAAGAAAATGAACCTCGACAAGTTCGACTTGGCCATTTTGAAGGTGCTGCAGGACAACGCGCGCGCCAGCCTGAACGACATCGGCGCGGCGGTCGGCCTGTCGTCCACCCCGTGCTGGAACCGCATCAAACGCATGGAGAGCGCCGGGGTCATCCGCGGGTACACCGTGGACATCGATCCGGCCAGCCTGGGTTTCATGGACACGGTCATCGTCCACGTGACCCTGGAGAGCCACAGCGAAGAGACGCTGTATGAATTCGGCCGCGCGCTGGCGCAGATCCCCGAGGTGCTGGAGGCCTTCCTGGTGTCGGGCGACTACGACTATTACATCCGCATCGCCGTGCGCGACACCCGCGACTACGAGCGCCTCTTGCGCGAACAGCTCTACCGCATCCCGGGCATCCGGCACAGCAAGTCCTGCTTCGTGCTGCGCCGGCTGAAGGAAACCAAGCTGCCGCTGACCGGGCCGGCGTCGTAAGCCGCCGCCGCCCAGCTGTTTCAGCGCAGCACGTAGTCCACCGGCACCGCCGGCTCGGGCAAGGGGCGCACGCCCAGGCCTTCGAGCAGGTCGATCTCGATGACGCGGGCCAGCGCCGACAGCGGCAGGTCGTTCTCGTCCGCGCCGAAGGGGTCTTCCAGCTCGTCGCCCAGCGCGTCCAGGCCGAAGAAGGTGTAGGCGACGATGGTCACCGCGAGCGGCGTCAGGAACTCCAGCGTGCCCACCAGCCCGAAGGGCAGCAGCAGGCAGAACAGCCACGCCGTGCGATGCAGGAGCAGCGAATAGGCGAACGGACAGGGCGTGAACTTGATGCGCTCGCAGGCCGCCTGGATGGCGGCGCACTGCGCCACGCGCTGGGTCAGGCCCTGGTACAGGATGTCGGTCAGCTCACCGCGCCGCAGGCAGGCCGCGAGATCCCGGTTGATGGCCAGGAGCAGGGCATCGGGCACGTTGCGGCAGCCGGCCAGCGAATCCAGCTCGTCCTGCTGCACCCACGGCCGCACCGCCTCGACCATGTCCTGCCCGCGAAGCCGCGCCGCCAGTCCGTAGCCAAATCCGATGCAGCGGCGCACCAGACGCTCCTGCAAGGGATTGGCGGTGCTGGCCGCCAGCAGCACGGCGCTCTCGCGCGCCAGGCTGCGCGCCTGCACGACGAGGTCGCCCCATTGCTTGCGGGCTTCCCACCAGCGGTCATAGCAGACGTTGTTGCGAAAGCCCATGAAGACGGACAGGGCCAGCCCGAAGAGCGAGAACGGCACCGCGGTCAGATGCGCGGGCGAGAAGAACTGGCGGTGGTACATCCACACCACCACGCAGGAGAGCACCGTGATGACGATGATCCTGCTGAGGATGCGCGGGATGATGGAACCGCGCAGTACAAAGAACAGAGCCAGCGCGGAGGGCCGCGGACGGACGATCATGATGAATATCAAACAAGGGACAAGCCGGCGCTCACTATACGCCTGTGATCGCGCAAAGACGCCGCCGATATAATTCTGTTTCGTCTCACGCCACACGCGACCTTCAATGACCACCGAAGACACCCCGATCAAGCCCTGGTACGCCGTCCGCCGCTCCAAGCTGCACGGCAATGGCGTCTTCGCCGCCCGCAAGATTCCCGCGGGCACGCGCATCATCGAGTACGGCGGCAAGCGCATCAGCGCCAAGGAAGCCGACCGCCGCCACCCGACCAATCCGGACGATCCTTTCCACACCTTCTTCTTCGCGCTCAGCTCCGGCCGCGTGATCGACGGCGGCGACGAAGGCAACGACGCGCGCTGGATCAACCATTCCTGCCAGCCCAACTGCGAGGCGCAGGAAGGCAAGCACGGCAAGCGCGTCTACATCGTGGCGCTAGAGGACATCGCGCGCGGCACCGAGCTGTCGTACGACTACGGGCTGGTGCTGGATGGGCGCATCACCAAGGCGCTGAAGGAAGGCTACAAGTGCCTCTGCGGCACGCCGCCGTGCCGCGGCACGATGCTGGCGCTGCCCGCCAAGAAGGCGAAGAAAGCCGGCAAGGCGGAGAAGGCGGAGAAACCCGTCAAGGCCGAAAAGACCACCCAGACCGAAAAGACCGCCAAGACCACCAAGACCACCAAGACCGACAAGGGCCCCGCGGCCAAAAAGGCCAGCGCCGCCGAAGCCGCCTGACGGCAACCCGGGGCCAGTCCCGCGCTTTCCGAAGACCACAACTGCAATAAGCATATTCAATCCCGTCCGGCGGACAGGCGTACAATCATTCGGTCGTTAACACGACATGCAGTACGTCTTCAGGGCGGGGTGCAATTCCCCACCGGCGGTATGCCATGCAATGTGGCGAGCCCGCGAGCGCCCGGCCAGCTTTTTGGCCGGGGTCAGCAGACCTGGTGAGAAGCCAGGGCCGACGGTCACAGTCCGGATGAGAGAAGATGTGCCGGCACATACTCGGCTGCGCCGGGCGCGTTTGCGCCCGCCTGGCCGTATTGCGTTCGGCTGTCGATTAGCCCTGAAACGTTTTTCGCCCAATCCTTTTGCGAGAGCGTTTCAATGTCCAACGTTGCCTTTACCCAGCAGTCCCCCCTCCCCAGCCTGGCATCCCAGCCCTTTGCCGCCCGCTTGCAGCGCGCGCTGCATCATCTGCGTCTGGGCCGTCCCGTCATCCTGATGGACGACTTTGACCGCGAGAACGAAGCCGACCTGATCGTGGCCGCCGACCGGCTGACCGTGCCCGTCATGGCGCAACTCATCCGCGACGGCAGCGGCATCGTCTGCCTGTGCCTGCCCGGCGAAACCCTTGACCGCCTGGAACTGCCGCCCATGGTCCAGCGCAACCAGAGCCGTTTTGCCACGGCCTTCACCGTGTCGATCGAAGCGCGCGAAGGCGTCAGCACCGGCGTGTCCGCCGTGGACCGCGTGACCACGATCCGCGCCGCCATTGCGCCGTCGGCGCAGGCCGACGACATCGTCAGCCCCGGCCACGTGTTTCCGCTGCGCGCGCAACCGGGCGGCGTGCTGACGCGCCGCGGCCACACCGAAGGCTCGGTGGACCTGGCCGTGCTGGCCGGGCTGCGTCCGGCAGGCGTGCTGTGCGAACTGATGAACGCCGACGGCACGATGATGCGCGGTGCGGCGCTGGAGCGCTACGCCGCCGAACAGGGCCTGGTGGCGCTGACCATCGCCGAACTGGCCGACCACCTGCAAAAGCTGCAGGACGGCCAGGCCGAAGCGATCGATGACGAGGTCCTGGAGATGGCGGCCACCGTCTGACCGGCCGCAATGGGTGGGGCCGCGCCATCGCAGCCCCGATGCGGATGGCATAATCCGCGCGAATACTCGCCTTTTGCCCCACCCATGACCGTCATCCCCCAGCCCCGGAAATCGCCGCGCCAACTCAGGTCCCAGCACACCGTCGACACCATCCTCCAAGCCACGGCTCACGTTTTGGCCACGCATGGCTATGCCGGCACCAACACCAATCTGATTGCGGAAACGGCCGGCGTGAGCGTGGGCTCGCTGTATCAGTACTTTCCCAACAAGAACGCGCTGATCGCCGCGCTGCATGACCGTCACGACAACCAGATGCTGGATGTGATCGACGACGTGTTGAACGGCAATCCGGCGGCCACGCTGCGCGAACGCGTGGCCGCAATCGTGCAAGCCATGCTGCACGCGCATCTGCTGGAGCCGGCGTTGCATCGCGTGCTGGAGCGGGAATTTCCGCTGTTTGACCAGCCGCACGAACACAGCCGCGCGGACCAGGACATTCACCGCCGCATGCGGCATCTCTTGGAACTGCACCGCGCCGAGATCGCGCAGGCGGACCGGGATCTGGCGACCTACGTGGTGCTGCGGATCATGGAATCGCTGGTGCACGCAGCCGCGCTGGCGCCGCCGGCGGGCTTCACGCCCAAGCAGCTGGAGGCCGCAGTGGTGGATGCAGTGATGGGGTATCTGGGCGCGCCAGCCGGCGACGCGCCGCGCAGGGCGGCGAAGAAAGCCAAGCCGGCGCGCGCCTAGCGCACCGCCCCTAGCGCACGGCCTTAGGCGCGTTCGCGCGCCATGCTGGCCAGGCAGTCCGCCGGGCCGCCATTCACGATGCGCGCGCTGCACGCCAGCATCAGGTTAAGACTCAGCCCGAAATCCTCGACGGTATGGCCCTGCGCGTCGACCATGCGCGACACACCGTCGTCGGCTGCCGCCCCCACCGCCACCTGATCGATCAGGCTGCCCGACTGGCCGGTATAGCCCCACACGGGCTTGCCGCAGGCAATGGCGTAACCCACCTCGAAGGCCGTGCCCGAATCGGGCTCGGCGCCACGAAACGGATTCAGGTTCGCCATCACCATGTCGGCGCGGCGGATCAGCGCGACGTTGGCGCGATAGATCCACTGCGCCAGCGCCTGTCCGGACAGCTCCGGCGGCGCCGCGTTGTCCAGCGGAAACACGCCCTCGAAACCGTAGGTGGCGCACAGCGTCTTGAGCCGTTCGCCGTGGGCCACGGCGTCGGGCAGAAAGACGTCGAAACCCGCCAGATACACGCTGCGCATGGCCCTTACTCCGGATCGGCGACGTTGAAGGCTTCGCCGGTGGCGAAGAAGGAGCCGCCGGCCACGTAATGCACCGAACGGCGCTTGTCGGCCGGAAAGTGCCAGCGGTTGCCCGAGAACACGTCCGGCGCCGCCCATGCGGCCACGACCTCGCCGATGAAAAGGTCGTAGGCCTGCTGATTGTGGGGTTCAGGGATGACCTTGCATTCCAGCCACCCGAGGCAGCCCTCGATAAGCGGCGCGCCGATCTTGCTGGCGGCAAACGTGGTCAGGCCGCTGGCCTGGAACTTGTCTTCGTCGCGCCCCGAGTGCGAGCCCACCTGCAGCGTGGCGTGGGCCTGCGCGCGCGACGGAATGCACAGCGCGAATTCGCCCGAGGCTTCGATGAGCTCGCGCGTCCAGGTGTTCTTGTCCACCACCACCAGCATCTTGGGCGGACTGAAGTCCAGCGGCATGGCCCAGGCCGCGGCCATCACGTTGCGGGCGCCGCCGTGCGCGCTGGTCACCAGCACGGTCGGGCCGTGGTTCAAAAGCAGATAGGCGCGGGGCAGGTCGACGGGTTCGATCATGGGCAGCCTAGAACATGCCATTCTTGTTGGCGGGGTTCTCGGGGATTTCCTGGCTTACGTCCCAGTGCTCGACGATCTTGCCGCCTTCGAGGCGGAAGATGTCGACCACGGCCTGGCCGCGGTCTTCGGGCGAGTCGCGCCACAGGTTGTGGATCATGACGAGGTCGCCTTCGGCGATCACGCGCTTGATCTCGACGATGGCCTGCGGATGCTGCTCGAAGTAGCGCGGGAAAAAGTCGACCATCGGCCCGACACCGTCCTGCATGTACGGATTGTGCTGGGTGTAATTCGGGCCGACGTACAGGCGCACCGCCTCGTCGATATCGCGGTCCTGGAACATCATGCGGAAGAACGCGACGGCAATTTCCTTGTTCGACTGCGGCGCGGCCGCAAGCGCCGGCGCAGCCGCCACGCAACTGGCGGCGACCAGCAGGCAGGCAGCCAAGGATTTCCACTTCATACGCATACAGGACTACTCAAATGACGCCGGCTGGCGGCCTGCCAGTTTACAAACAAACACGGCGGAAGATCAGTATCCGACGGTATAGCGGCGGCGCGAATGCCGCGGCGTTTCGACTTCGTCGGCCAGGGCGATTGCGTAGTCTTCCATGGAAATCCAGCTCTTGCCCTCGTCGTCGGCCAGCAGGTTGTCGTCGCCCACGCGGAAGGATCCGGTGCGCTCGCCGGGCTCGAACATGGCCGAAGGCGACAGGAAGGTCCAGTTCAGCACCTTTTCCTGGCGCAGCGTGTCCAGGAACACGACGCCTGCGCGCGCCTCGGGCTTATAGGCGTCCGGGAACTCGGGGGTGTCGATCAGCATCTTGCCGGGCGCGACCAGCAGGCTGCCCGCGCCGCCCACCACCAACAGACGCGGCACGCCGGCGTTCTTCACGGCGGCCAGAAGGGGCTTGGCATCGGTGGACACAAAACGCGTGGCGCTGATGACGGCGTCGTGGCCGGCCAGGATCGGGGTCAGGCCTTCGGGATCGGTGGCATCGCCCTGGCGGACCGTCAGGCCCGGCTGCTCGTTGACCTCGGCCGGGTTGCGCGCGATGCCCGTCACCTGGTGGCCGCGCTTTAACAATTCGTCCGCCACGCGGGACCCCACGCGGCCGGTAATGCCGATCAATGCGATTTTCATGGTCTTGCTCCTGGGAGGGATGGGCCGGGAGCGGCCGCCGCACGATTGCGGCGGCGCGGGCTTCGGCTCAGGCCAAGCCATACTATTCGGTCAAATCCGAACGAAAAACCCGCTAACCAGGAAGAGTTTTTTGCAAACCGTGCACCAATGGGTGCGAACCGGTGGCAGCGCGAGATGACCGGACGCGCGCCGCACGCCGCGGCACGCGCAATCAGTGTGCGCCCGGCGGCCCCGCTTGAACAGGGGGCCGCTCCCGCGATCAGCGGGCGGCGCGTTGCGCCTGGTAGACCTGCAGGTGCGAATAGGCCACGCGCAGGTAGGTGGCGTCCACGCCCAGCGTGCGGGCGCGGCGGACCATGTCGCCGACGATGTGGTCGGCTTCCACGGGCAGGCCCTGGCGCAGGTCGCGGAACATGGAGGCAGTCATGGGCTGGGTGCGGTCGGACAGCAGCTTGCGCACGGTGGCGTCCGCCTCGGGCCGCACGGTATGGCCGGAGGCCGCGGCGACCGCCTGCGATTCCTGCAGCAGGCCGAGCAGGAAGTCCACGCCGTCGTCGGTGGATGCGATCTCGCCGACCGAGCCGCGCATCAGGCAGGTGGCGGCGGCCAGCGTCGTCAGCATGACGTACTTTTCCCAGATGTCCTGGTAGATGTTTTCGCTGAGGCGGCTGACGTATTCGCCGCCCGCCAGCGCCTGCTCCAGCGCCACGCAGCGCTCGCTGCGGGCAGGACCGGCGCGTTCACCGAACACCAGGTTGGCGTGTTTGCCCAGGTGGACCACTTCGCCTTCGGGACCGAGGGTGGCGTTGATCTGGCACAGGCCGCCCAGCACGCGATGCGGCTCGAACTCGCGGTCCAGCACGTCGTACTGGAGCACGCCGTTCATGATGGGCAGCACGGCGGTGTCGGGACCCACGGCCGGACGGATGGCCTCGATGGCGCTGTCCAGGTCGTAGGCCTTGCACGACAAGACGACGATGTCGTAGCTGTCCTTCAGCGTCTGCTGCGTGACCAGCTTGGGGTGCAGCGTGGCATCGCCCAGCGGACTCTGGATGCGCAGTCCGTGTTCGCGGATGCGCGCGGCGCGCGGCTCGCGCACCAGGAACGTCACGTCCGCGCCGGCTTGCGCCGCGCGTCCGCCAAAGTATCCGCCGGTGCCGCCGGCGCCCAAGAACAACAACCGCATGCCTGTCTCCTGTTGGCTGCCCGCGTCGGGCGCGGGCCGATGCGCGCATTATGCGCCCGGGTCTGGCGCGCCGCCCAGCGCCCGCCCCCCGAGGGGCCATGCGCCGGACGCTTCAGGCCTGCTGTTCGCGTTCGGCCCAGGCGTCGTAGCCGCCGCGCAGCGCCCAGATCTTGCGGTAGCCGGCCGCACGCAGCCGCGAGGCCAGCAGGGCGGCCGACACCTCATTCGGGCATGCGCAATAGACCACGATGTCGGAATCGATCGCGCCGGGATCGAGCGCGGGCAGCGGCTGCTTCAGGTCCACGGCCACGGCGCCCGGAATGCGTGCGGCATCGCGCTGGGCCTCTGGCCGCACGTCGAAGACCAGCGCATCGCGTCCGCTCTGGCGCCACTGCATCAGTTCGTCCACCGACAGCCGCGGAATGACGCGCAGGCTGCGCAGCAGGATCTTGCGCCGCAGAAAGCGCGCCACGATGTACAGCGCCAGCACGCCCGCCAGCACGGCCAGTCCCATCGGGCCGTAGGTGCCCAGGATGTCGAGCACGTCGTTGACCACGCTGTGAAAAAGGCCGCCCAGCAGCAGGGCAGAGCCCACCCAGATCAGCGCGCCGGCCAGGTCGTAGAGAAAGAAGCGCCGGTACGGCGTGTTGGTCAGCCCCGCCATGACGGTGGACAGCGCGCCCGCGCCCGGCAGGAACTTGCACACCAAGAGCGCGCGCACGCCGATGCGCAGGTACAGGCGCTGCGTCTGGCGGATGCACGAATCCTGCGACAGCGACACCTTGCAGACCACGCCCAAGAGGCGCGACCCGTAGCGCCGCCCGGCCCAGTACCACAGGCTGTCGGCGATGAGGCAGGCGGCCGTCGCGGCCAGGAGCGGCACAAGCCAGCCGGCGGCGCCGGCCAGCGCGCCGGCCGCGATGATCATGGGATAGGCGGGCACCGGCAGCCCGGCCTGCTCGATGAGGACGTTGCCGAACACCAGCCACCCGCCGTACTGCTCGAGCAGCAATTGAATATCTTGCATGGGATTTCCAGCTTGCCGCGCGCGGCGCGGCTCATCCGCGGATTTTAGGCGCGCGGCTGCGCGCCGGGGCCATAGACCCTGCCAGCCGCGCGGCAACGGTCTGTTCCGTTTGCGCGCCGCCTGTTGCCGTCTTGCCCGAAAGCGGCGCACCAATGTGGTGCCACGCTTCCCCGCGAGGGTGCCTATAATTCTGCCCGGCCATCAGGTTTGCCCGCCTTGTCGCGGGACTGCCCCGTGGCATACAAATTGCTTCGCCAGGACAGGCTGAGAACTCGACCATTCGGGCGGGTGCGCCGCCTGGCGCTCCCATCCGATGACCGAGCCCACGCCCCCGTTCACGCACGATCTGCCCGGCATGCCTGCCGGCCGCAGCGGCCTCCGTGCTGCGGGCGTCATCCCCCCTCATCTCCATTCCCTGTCCTTCCCCGCGTAGGAGTCACCTGCATGAAATCCCTTTCCCTTTCGACCGCCAGCGGCATCGCCCGCCGCGGCCTGCTCAAGCTGGCCTTGGCTGCAGCCGGCGCAATGCTGTTCTCGGGCGCGGCCCTGGCCCAGGCGCCCGCCAAGACCAAGGTCGCCGCCGTGTACACGGTGCCGGTCGAACAACAATGGGTATCGCGCATCCACAAGGCGCTGTCGGCCGCGCGCGACCGTGGCGACATCGAGTACACGTTCTCGGAAAACGTCACCAACGCCGACTACGAGCGCGTGCTGCGCCAGTACGCGGAACAAGGCAACAAGCTGATCGTGGGCGAGGCCTTCGCCGTGGAAGCCGCCGCCCGCAAGGTCGCCAAGGACTATCCGCAGACCGCCTTCCTGATGGGTTCGTCGGGCAAGCCCCAGCAGCCCAACTTCTCGGTGTTCGACAACTACATCCAGGAACCGGCCTACCTGACCGGCATGATCGCGGGCGGCATGAGCAAGACCGGCAAGATCGGCCTGGTCGGCGGCTATCCCATCCCCGAAGTGAACCGCCTGATGCAGGCCTTCATCGAGGGCGCCAAGGAAATCAATCCGAAGGCTGAATTCACCGTGACCTTCATCGGCTCGTGGTTCGATCCCCCGAAGGCCAAGGAAGCCGCCTTCGCGATGATCGACAAGGGCGCGGACGTGCTGTACGCCGAACGCTTCGGCGTGTCGGACGCCGCCAAGGAACGCGGCAAGCTGGCCATCGGCAACGTGATCGACACCCAGCCGCAGTACCCCGAGACGGTCGTCGCCTCGGCGCTGTGGAGCATGGAGCCGACCATCGACGAAGCGCTCAAGCAGGTCAAGGCCGGCTCGTTCAAGGCCGAAGACTTCGGCCAGTATTCGCTGATGAAGCACAAGGGCTCGTCGCTCGCGCCGCTGGGCACCTTCGAACAGAAGATCCCGGCTGACCTGATCGCCAAGGTCCAGGCCAAGGAAAAGGCGATCCTGGACGGCAGCTTCACCGTCAAGGTCAACGACAAAGAACCCAAGTCCTCGGCACGATGAATCAAGCGCCTCTCGCCCTGCAACTGACGGGGATCACCAAACGCTTCGGCAGCCTGACGGCCAACGACGATGTTTCGCTCACGCTGCGCCAGGGCGAAGTGTTGGCCTTGCTGGGCGAGAACGGCGCCGGCAAATCGACCCTGGTGTCGATCCTGTTCGGCCACTACGTGGCCGACGCCGGCAGTATCGAAGTCTTCGGCAAGCCCCTGCCCGCCGGCCGGCCCGACGCCGCGCTGGCGGCGGGCGTCGGCATGGTGCACCAGCATTTCACGCTGGCCGACAACCTCACCGTGCTGGACAACATCATGGTGGGCACCGAATCGCTCTGGAAGCTGGCCTCGGGCCGCGGCCAGGCCCGCAAGCGCCTGGTGGAACTGGGCCAGCGCTTCGGCCTGGGCGTGGACCCGGACGCGCGCGTGGGCACGCTGTCGGTCGGTGAAAAACAGCGCGTCGAAATCCTGAAGGCGCTGTACCGCGGCGCCCGCGTGCTCATCCTGGACGAGCCCACCGCCGTGCTCACGCCGCAGGAAGTGCAGGATCTGTTCGCCACGTTGCGCGGCTTCGTCGACGAAGGACTGGCGGTCATCTTCATTTCGCACAAGCTGGACGAAGTGATGGCCGTATCGCGCCGCGTGGCCGTGCTGCGGCAAGGCAAGCTGGTCGCCGAGCGCGACACCGCGGGCACCAATCCGGCGGAACTGGCCGAACTGATGGTGGGCCGCAAGGTGGTCATGCCGCGCTCCGAGGCCGCTTCGGCCGCCGAGCAGGCCGCGCCCGTGGTGACGCTGTCCCAGGTCACCGTGCGCGACAGCCGCGATGGCGCGCCGCGCCTGGACAGCCTGGACCTCGTGGTCCACACGCATGAAATCGTGGCCATCGCCGGCGTGGCCGGCAACGGCCAGCAGGCGCTGGTGTCGGTGCTGACCGGCCTGCGCCAGCCCTCGGACGGCACGATCCGGCTGGGTCCGGAACACGCTGCGGCGCCGACGACGCCCGCCGGCTGGACCGCCGCGCGCGTGGGCCGCATCCCGGAAGACCGCCACGGCGAAGGCATGATTGGCGACAGCCCCTTGTGGGAAAACGCCATCGTCGAAGACCTGAAGGACAAGCGCTTCGCGCGTCATGGCCTGATCCGCGCCCGCGCGGGCAAGGCCTACGCGGCGTCGCTGGCCAAGCAGTTCGACGTGCGCGCCGCTTCGCTGGACGTGCGCACGCGCAGCCTGTCGGGCGGCAACATGCAAAAGCTGATCCTGGGCCGCACGCTGGCGCGTGAGCCGCGCTTCATCGTGGCCGATCAGCCCACCTGGGGTCTGGACATCGGCGCGGTCGCCTACGTGCGCGAGCAGCTTCTGGCCGCCCGCGCCCGCGGCGCCGGCGTGCTGCTGGTGTCCGAGGACCTGGAAGAGATCTTTGCGCTGGCCGACCGCATCGCCGTGCTGTGCGGCGGCAAGCTGGTCGCGGTCAAGCCGGTGGCCGAATGGACGCCGGCCACCGTCGGCCTGGCCATGACGGGAACCCGGGCGTGACGGTGCAAACCGTGCCGCCTGGCTTTCTTCACTTTTGAGCATCCCATGAAACTGATCCTGGAACGCCGCCCCGAGCCCAGCCGCCTTGCGCTGGCATTGGCGCCCATCGCGGCCATCCTCTTCACGCTGACGGTCTGCACGCTGCTGGTGGCCTGGGCCGGCGCCCCCGTCGGCCGCACCTATGCGCTGCTGTTCGAAGGCGCGTTCGGCACGCGCTTCGCGCTGTCCGAAACCCTGACGCGCGCCACGCCGCTGATGCTGACGGGCCTTGCCTGTGCCGTGGCCTTTCGCGCGCGCTTCTACAACATCGGCGCGGAAGGGCAGCTCTATCTGGGCGCGCTGGCGGCGGTGGCCGTGGGCGGCCTGCACGACGGCACGGGCTTTGACCTGCCGGTGCCGGTGCTGTTTGGCGGCATGATGCTGGCCGCGGCGCTGGCCGGCGCGTTGCTGCTGCTGATTCCGGCCCTTCTGAAAACCCGCCTGGGCGTCGACGAGGTGGTGACCACGCTGCTGGGCAACTTCATCGTGCTGCTGTTCGTGTCGATGATGCTGGACGGCCCGATGAAGGATCCGATGGCGATGGGCTGGCCGCAATCGGTGGCGCTGAACGGCGACCTGGAACTGGGCAAGCTCATCGAACGCACGCGCGCCCACACAGGCCTGTTGTGGGCCGCCGGCCTGGCGCTGGGCCTGTGGCTCTTGAACCGCTACACCGTCTTCGGTTTTCAGATGCGCGCGGTGGGCGCCAACGCCCATGCGTCACGCTTTCTGGGCCTGCCGGTGAACCGCGTGATGCTGGGCACCGCCATGCTGTCCGGCGCGCTGGCCGGCTTGGCCGGCGCCATCGAGGTCGCGGGGCGCACCAGCTACGTCACGCTGGATATGTCGCCGGGGTACGGCTACACGGGCGTGGTCGTCGCCATGCTGGCCGGCCTGCATCCGCTGGGCGTGATCCTGGCCAGCATCTTCGTGGCCGGCATGCTGGTCGGCGCCGACAGCATGAGCCGCGCCATCGCCGTGCCCAACTACATCGCCGACGTCATCGTCGCCACTTCGCTGCTCGCCATGCTGGTCGCGACGCTATTCGCGCAGTACCGCCTGCGCCGCAACAAGGCTTGAGGAGCACGCCATGGAATGGATGGATCTGATGAGTTCCTCGGCGTTCTGGGTGGCCGTGCTGCGCCTGGCCACGCCGCTGATTCTGGGCACGCTGGGCGTGCTGCTGTGCGAGCGCGCCGGCGTCTTGAACCTGGGCATCGAGGGCATCATGGTGGCCGGCGCCTTCACCGGCTGGCTGGTCGTCTACCTGGGCGCGCCGCTGTACGTGGGCGTGCTGGCCGCCGCGCTGGCCGGCGCCGTGTTCGGCCTGCTGCACGCCGTGCTGACGGTGCCGCTGGGCCTGTCGCAGCACGTCTCGGGATTGGGCGTGACCCTGCTGGCCACCAGCCTCAGTTACTTTGCCTACCGCGTCACGTTCCCCAGCGTGTCCGCGCCGCCGACGATCACCCCCTTTGCCGAGATGAAGTTTCTGGCGGAAATTCCGCTGATCGGCCCCGTCCTGGCCGGACAGACGCCCATGACGCTGATCGCGCTGGCCGCCGTGCCGATCCTGGCCTGGGTGCTGAACCGCACGCCGGTGGGGCTGGCCGTGCGCATGGTGGGCGAGAACCCCGCCGCCGCCGAAGGCCAGGGCCTGTCCGTGACGCGCCTGCGCATCGGCGCTATCGTGGCGGGATCGGCGCTGATGGGCGTGGCGGGCAGTTTCCTGACGCTGGCGGCGTTCAACGCGTTCTTCTTCAACATGGTCAACGGCCGCGGCTGGGTCTGCGTGGCGCTCGTGGTGTTTGCGTCGTGGCGGCCCGGCAAGGCGCTGCTGGGCGCGCTGATCTTCGCGTTCTTCGACGCGCTGCAACTGCGCCTGCAACAAGGCGGCGCGGCGCTGCCGGGCATGCCCGAACTGCCGTATCAGGTGTATCTGATGCTGCCCTACATCCTGTCCATCCTGGCCCTGGTATTCATGGCGCGCCGCGCCGCCTACCCGCAGGCCTTGATGAAGCCTTACCGCAAAGGCGAACGGTGACGGGACGACATGACGCCACTGACATTCTTCGCAAGGAACACGCATGCTTGACCTGATTCTTAAGCACTGCACGCTGCCCGACGGCCGCACCAACATCGACATCGGCGTGGCCGATGGCCGCATCGCCGCGCTGGAACCGGCCCTGAAGGCCGAGGCCGCGCAGACGGTGGACGCCGCCGGTCAACTGGTCACCTCGCCCTTCGTCGACGCGCATTTCCACATGGACTCGACGCTGTCCTTTGGCCTGCCGCGCGTGAACCAGTCGGGCACGCTGCTCGAAGGCATTGCGCTGTGGGGCGAGCTCAAGCCGCTGCTCACGCAGGAAGCGCTGGTCGAACGCGCGCTGGCCTATTGCGACTGGGCCGTGGCGCGCGGGCTGCTGGCCATCCGCTCGCACGTGGATGTCTGCGACCCGCGCCTCTTGGCAACGGAAGCGCTGCTGCACGTGCGCGAGAAGGTCAGGCCCTACCTGGACCTGCAACTGGTCGCCTTCCCGCAGGACGGCGTGCTGCGCGCGCCCGGGGCGCTGGACAACCTGAAGCGCGCGCTGGACATGGGCGTGGACGTGGTGGGCGGCATTCCGCACTTTGAACGCACCATGCAGGACGGCGCCGAATCCGTGCGCATCCTGTGC
Source organism: Achromobacter sp. SLBN-14 (assembly GCF_006715415.1). Classification (NCBI taxonomy): domain Bacteria; kingdom Pseudomonadati; phylum Pseudomonadota; class Betaproteobacteria; order Burkholderiales; family Alcaligenaceae; genus Achromobacter; species Achromobacter sp. SLBN-14. The sequence continues at coordinate 2,370,967 of NZ_VFNE01000001.1, forward strand.
GAACTGGCCGCCGAACGCGGCCTGCGCGTGGACATGCACTGCGACGAAAGCGACGATCCGCTGTCACGCCACATTGAAACGTTGGCGTATCACACGCAGCGGCTCGGCCTCTCCGGCCGGGTGACGGGCTCGCACCTGACGTCCATGCATTCCATGGACAACTACTACGTGTCCAAGCTGATCCCGTTGATCCGCGAAGCGGGCGTGTCCGCGATTGCCAATCCGCTCATCAACATCACGCTGCAGGGCCGCCACGACACGTATCCGAAGCGCCGCGGCATGACGCGCGTGCCCGAGCTGATGGCGGCCGGCGTGCCGGTCGCCTTCGGCCATGACTGCGTGATGGACCCGTGGTACAGCCTGGGTTCAGGCGACATGCTGGAAGTCGCGCACATGGGCCTGCACGTGGGCCAGATGACGGGACAGGACGCGATGCGCGCCTGTTTTGAAGCGGTGACGACCACGCCCGCCAAGATCCTAGGCCTGGACGAGACGGGCTTGGCGATCGGCAAGCGCGCCGATCTGGTGCTGCTGCAGGCGCGCGACGCGGTGGAGGCATTGCGCCTGCGCGCCACGCGCCTGATGGTGCTGCGCGCGGGCAAGGTGGTGGCGACCACGCCGCCGGCCACCGCCACGCTGCATCTGCCGGGCCGCCCCGGCGAAGTCAGCTTTCAGACGTCGGCCCGCTGACGTAAGCCGGCTGCGCCGCGGCCGTCACGATGATCTCCACCAGCATGTCGGGCGAGGCCAGCTTGGCCTCGCAGGTGGCGCGGGTGGGCATCGCGCGCGGCAGCGCCCACTCGGCCCACACGGCGTTCATGCCGGCAAAGTCACGCGCGATGTCCTTGAGCCAGATCTGCACGGACAGCAGCCGCGACTTGTCGGTGTTCGCCTGCTTCAGATAGCCGTCGATCTTGGCCAGCACGTCGCGCGTCTGGGCCTCGATGCCGCCCTCCGCGGTCGACGTCACCCCCGCGATATAGACGGTGTCGCCGTGAATCACGATGCGGGACAGGCGCTCGTTGGTTTCCCTGCGCACGATATCGTTCATTCGTCTTGCTCCTTGGTCGATGGGGCGGATGCCATGCCGGCATCCGAAAAACGTTCAATCCGGAATGGCGCGATCGGCAGGTCCGTCGCGCCGGTCGTGATCAGGTCGGCCATGATGCGGCCCACGATGGGCCCGAGCTCAAAGCCGTGCGCCGAAAACCCGAAGGCGTGAAAGGCGGTCTCATGCCGGCTGCTGCGCCCGATCACCGGGATCTCATCGGGCATGGCCGCCTCGATGCCCGCCCAGCCGCGGTTCACGATGGCGTCGCGCATGTGCGGGAAAAGGTCCACCACCGTGCGTGCGCCCTCGGCCAGCGAGCGGAAATCCAGTTCGGTCCATTCGGCATCCCGGTCCACCCAGGCACGCCGGCCCCCGCCGATCAGCACGGTGCCATTGGTGCGCTGCTTGAACGACAGCGCACGGCCCGTTCCCAGCACCACGGGATCCAGAAAGTGATCCATGCGCAGCGTGACGAGCATCATCGGACTGATGGGTAGCAGCGGCACCGGCTCGCCCCATTGCGCGGCGATGCGATCCGCCCACGCGCCCGCGCAGTTCAGCACCTGCGGCGCGGTGTACACGCCGTCATCCGTCTCCACGCGCCATTGCCCGTCCTGCCGCGTCACGCTTTGCACGCGCACGCCTTCCAGAAAGCGCGCGCCCAGGCTGGCGGCCTTCATGCGAAAGGCGAGGGTGGTGCGGTAGGGATCGGCCGCCGCGTCTTCGCGCGCGATCAGGCCGCCCTGCACCGTAGGCGCGATCGCGGGAATCAGATCCAGCAGGTCTTCACGCGTTATCCACTGCTCGTGGGTGTAGCCGTGGTCCGTCATGGTCTTGAGCCGCGCGCGCAGCGTTTCGGCATCCGCCGCGTTCTCGGCGACGCGCACCTGCCCATGCTGCTCAAAGCCGCAATCGTCATCCACCAGCTCGCCGATGCGATACCAGATCTCGCGCGAGGCCAGCGCCAGCGGCACTTCGGCCAGATGGCGCGACAGCGTGCGCACGCCGCCCGCATTGACGCCGGAGGCGTGACGCCCCACGTAGTTCTTTTCGATGACCAGCGCGCGCACGCCGGCGCGCGCCAGATGCAACGCGGCAGAGCTGCCATGCAGCCCGCCGCCGATGATGATGACTTCAGCCGCCCGCGGGTGAACGGTCATGGTGTCCGCCCGTCATTTCTTCAGGCGGACGACGGCCTGGCGCGAATCGTCGGTCTGCGGCAGCGAGGCCAGTTCGCCCAGCGTGAGCGGCTTGGTCGGAAAGCGCAGCCGGTAATAGCCCACTTCCTCGGTCGGCACGCCGCGTTCCTCGGCAATGATTTCCGACACGGTCAGGCCGCAGAAGCGGCCCTGGCACGGACCCATGCCGCAGCGCAGGAAAGCCTTCATCTGGTTCGGCCCGCTGCAGCCCAGCTTGACGGTCTCGCGCACCTGCGCGGCGGTCACTTCCTCGCAGCGGCACACGATGGTGTCGCCCGTGGGCCGCCGGAACGCCTCCGGCGCCTTGTAGAGCGTGTCGAAGAATTCGCGGCCGCGCACGGCCTGCGCCAGCGCCGCGCGCGGCGCAGCGGCTTCGCTGTCGCGCTTGTCCGCATCGATGCGGCCCAGCAGATGCGCGGCCTGCAGAGCGGCCAGCCGGCCGCGATGCTCGGCCGCCAGCGCCCCGGCGATGCCCGCGCCGTCACCGGCCATGCCGACGCCGTCCACCCCTGTCGTGCCCCATTCGTCGACGTCGGGCTCCCAACAGTCCAGTGCGTCGTTCCAGCGGTGCGCCACGCCCACCGCGCGCGACAGGTTCACGTTGGGCACCACGCCCTGGTGCAACATCAGCTGATCGGCGGGCAACGTCTTGGTGACGCCGCCCGCCGTGTAGCGCACGCTTTGCAGCTTGCCGTCGCCCAGCGCTTCCAGCGCCGTCACGCCCTTGACGATGGGCACGGCTGCCTTGACCGCGCGCAGCAGTTTCAGTCCCTTGCCCAGATACGGCGAGCGCAGAAAGCCCCAGACCTTGGGCAGCGCCTGCCCCATGCGTCCCGGCGGCGTGGTTTCCAGCAGCGCGTCGACCTTCACGCCCGCATTCAGGTACTGCCAGGCCACCAGGTACAGCAGCGGCCCGCAACCGGCCAGCACGGTGCGGTCGGACGGCACGACGCCGGATGATTTCAAGAGGATCTGCGCCGCGCCCGCAGTGATGACGCCCGGCAGCGTCCAGCCCGGAATCGGGAAGGGCCGCTCCTGTGCGCCGGTGGCCAGCAGCAGGCGGCGCGCGTGCACGATGCGGGCCTCGCCCGCCACCGAGTACGCCACCTCGAAACCGTCGGCCGGCTCGGGCGCGGTGCGCTGCGCCACGGCCCAGACGGTCGCCCCCGGCACGTAGCGCGCACCGGACTGCTGGAACGGCGGCACCAGCGTCGCGCCGTGCCAGTAGTCTTCACCCAGGATGCCGCGGTTGGTGACCGGGGTGGTGGTGATGGCGCGGTAGATCTGGCCGCCGGGCGCGGGCTGCTCATCGAGCAGCATGGTATCCACGCCCAGGTTCGCGGCCAGCGTCGCGGCCGCCAGGCCGGCCGGGCCGGCGCCCACCACCAGCAAATCGCATTGCATCGTGTCGATCATGCCTGCACCTTGCGCGCGCCCAACTGGCGCTCGATCTTCATTCCTTCCCGCACGGGCGTCATGCAGCCCTGCTGGTTCGCTTGTCCGTCGATGGTGACCAGGCAGTCGTAGCAGACGCCCATCATGCAGTAGGGGCCGCGCGGGACCTCGTTGACGGCCGTGTCGCGGCAGGCCTGCACGCCGCCCGCAAAGAGCGCCGCCGCCACGCTGTCGCCCTGGCGGCACAGCATTTCGGCGCCATTGACCGTTACCCGCACCGGCGCGCCCTGCGCCTGCCGCTGCGCCTCGTCAAGCCGCTTGAACATGAAACCTCCGGGTCGAGAAAGGCGCCATGTCGTCGGCCAGCTTGCCGGCGGCGATCATGGGCGCCAAGTTGAGCGCGTGCGCGGCGGCGAGCGTCACGCCGCTGTGACAGGTGGCGACGAACGCCCCCGGGCACGTTTCGGATTGCTGATAGATCGGAAAGCCGTCCTTGGACATGACGCGCAGCGCCGCCCAGCTGCGGACCACGCGCACGTCCCGCAACGCGGGCAGGGTGCGCACGGCGCGGTCGGCAAGCGTGCCCAGGATCGGCAGGCCAACCAGGTTGTCCACATAGCCGGCCTCTTCCTGCGAGTCGCCGATGAGCCACGTGCCTTCGTCGGTCTGGCGCAGCGTGGACAACGGCGTCTCCAGCATGCGGCGCGTGCGCTCCAGCACGACGATCTGGCCGCGCTGCGGCCGCACCGGCACGTCAAGACCGACTTGCTCGCCAAGCTGCTTGTTGGACAGCCCCGAGGCCAGCACCACCTTGTGTGCGCGCACCGTGCCGCCGGGCGTGGCGATTTCAAACACGCCGTCACGCAGGCGGATGCTCTGCGCCGGCCGCTGCGGCAGGTAATCCACAACCCGCTGTGCAAAACTCATGTGCAGCGCGCGCAGCAGCTTGAGCGGGTTGGCAATGCCGTCCACCGGCGTCCACGTCGCGCCGCGCACCTCGGGTCCGATGCCCGGCACCAGGTCCGCGACCTCGGCGCGATCCAGCATCTTCCACTCGTACTGCGCCATGCCCGGCTGCGCGAGCAGCGTGTTCATGAAGCGCGTGCGCGCCTCGACCTCTTCGTCGCTCAGGAGCGCGTGCAGGCCGCCGCGCTGCTCCAGGTGCACGTCGACCCCGGTCTCTTCCTGCAGCAGGGCGGCAAGCCGGGGCCAGCCGGTGGCCGACGTCATGGTCCACACGCCGTAGCGCGGCAGGCCCATGCCCTTGCTCTGCACCCACACCAGGCCGAAGTTTCCGCGCGAAGCCCGATAGGCCACGTCGCCTTCGTCCAGCACGGCCACGTGGTCCAGTTCGCGGCGCAGCCCGTAGGCCACGGCCGATCCGACCAGACCGCCCCCGATCACCGCCGCATCGTAGATGCCGCGGTGCACGGGCGCGCGCGGCGCCAGTTCTTTCTCTTCCGTCATCAGCGTCCCTTTCCTACAAACAGCTTCTCCAGGCCGACCGCGCGGTCCAGGATGAATATGGCAATGATCGTCACGTAGATCAGCACCGCCGACACCGCCGTCACCAGCGGATCGATGGTGTCTTCGATATGCAGGAAGATGCGCACCGGCAGCGTCGTGGTGGACGGCGAGGCGATGAAGATCGACATCGTCAGTTCGTCAAAGCTGGTGATGAACGCGATCACCCAGCCGCTGACCACGCCTGGCAGCAAGAGCGGCAGCACCACGCGCCGGAATGCCGTCCAGTTGGACGCGCCCAGCGACTGCGCCGCCCGCTCCAGCGCCGGATCGATGCCCGTTGCCGAGGCCAGCACCAGCCGCAGCGCATACGGCATGACCAGAATCACGTGCGCCACGACCAGGCCGAAGTACGTGCCCGCCAGGTCCACGGTCGTGAAGAACTTCAGGAACGCCAGGCCCAGCACCACGTGCGGAATCATCAGCGGCGACAGAAAGAACGCCACCAGCGCTTCCCGCCCCCTGAAGCGGTTGCGCGCGATCGCCAATGCGCTGGGCACGGCCAGTCCGATGGCCAGCGTGGCCGACAGCGTGCCCAGGCCCAAACTGAACCAGAACGCATCGACAAAGCGCGGGTTGTCCAGGATGGCGCGGAACCAGCGAAGCGACAGCCCGCCCGAGGGCAGCGAAATGAAGCCTTCGGACGTGAACGCCACCGCGCACACCATGACGATGGGCGCCAGGATGAACAGGATGAACAGCGTGTGAAAGACGAGGCCGATGGGGCCGTTGCGAAATTGCATGTCAGCCTCCGGCCTGGTTGAACACGGCCCCGTAGCGGCGCTCGATGATGCGGTTGGCCGACAGCAGCACCACCACGGTCGCCACCAGCAGCACCACGGCCAGCGCCGCGCCCAGCGGCCAGATCAGGGTGTTCAGGAACTCGTCGTAGGCGGCGGTGGCCACGTTCTTCAAGCGCCGCCCGCCGATGATGGCCGGCGTGGCGAACGAGCTGGCCGCCATCGCAAACACCATGATTGCGCCCGAGAGGATGCCGGGCATCACCTGCGGCACGATCACGCGCCGGATGACGGTGAACTGGCTGGCGCCCAGCGACAGCGCGGCCGCCTCGGTAGCGGGATTGATCCGCTGCAACGAGGCCCACACCGAGATCACCATGAAGGGCACCAGCACGTGCGTCAGCGCAATGCCCACGCCCAGGTTACTGTACATGAGGTCGATGGGCGTGGAGATCAGGCCGATGCCCATCAGCGCCTTGTTGATGAGGCCGGTGGACGCGAACAGCAGCGCCCAGCCCAGCGTGCGCACCACCACCGAAATCAGCAGCGGGCCCAGCACCACCATCAGAAAAAGACCCTTCCACGGGTTGGCCATGCGCGACAGCACGTAGGCTTCGGCCGTGCCCAGCACCAGGCACGCCACGGTCACGGCCGCGGCCACGCCAAACGTGCGCGCGTAGATCTCGTAGTAGTAGCCGTCCGAGAAGATCTCGATGTAGTTCTTCCAGGTAAAGGTGGCCTCGATGCCGCCGTAGAACTGGAAGTCGAAGAAGCTGATCAGAAACACCAGCGCCATCGGCACCACGAGGAACGTGGCATACACCACCAGCGCCGGGGCGCTCAGCACCCACGGATTGGTGCGCGCGCTCATGACGCGTTGCCTTGCGGCGCGGCCGCCGGATCGACGGCGCACATGTCCTGCGCGCGCCAGCGCAGATGCACGGTTTCGCCTTCGGCGGGCACCGGCACGCCGTCGTTCTGCCGGATCACCATCACTTCACCGACCGACGTTTCCACCTGGCACAACCAATGGTTGCCCTGGAAGACACGCGTCTTCATGCGGCCGGGCAACGCACAGGCCGCGGGCTCGGAAAACAGGATCTTTTCCGGCCGCACGATCACCGCGCCCTGCGGCACCGGTGCTCCGTTCAATGAGACATGGGCTTCGCCGATGCGCGCGCGCGTTTCGCCCTCGTACTGCTCGGCTTGCGGCGTGAAAACGTTGGCCTTGCCCAGAAACCCGCCCACGAAATGGCTGGCGGGCCCTTCGTACGCGGCAAAGGGTTCGGCCACCTGTTCGACTCGGCCCTGGTTCATCACCACGATGCGGTCCGACAGCGCCAGCGCCTCGGACTGATCGTGCGTAACGAGAATGGTGGTGGTGCCGACCGTGCGCTGGATGCTGCGCAATTCCAGCTGCATCTCTTCGCGCAGTTTGGCGTCCAGGTTGGAGAGCGGTTCGTCCAGCAGCAGCACGCTGGGCCGGATGACCAGCGCACGCGCCAGCGCCACGCGCTGCTGCTGGCCGCCGGACATGCGCGCCGGGTGCCGGTCGGCCAGATGCGACAGGCCCACGAGCTTGAGCGCGTCGGCCACGCGGGCCAGGCGCTCGTCCTTTTTCACGCGCTGCATCTCCAGGCCGAACGACACATTCTCGGCCGCGGTCATGTGCGGAAAGAGCGCATAGTTCTGGAACACCATGCCCAGCCCGCGCTTGTTGGCGGGAACCTTGCTGACGTCCTTGCCGTTCAGCACGATGCTGCCGCCGGACGGTTCGACGAAGCCGGCGATCATCTGCAGCGTGGTGGTCTTGCCGCAGCCGGACGGTCCCAGCAGCGAGATGAATTCGCCTTTGTTTACCGACAGGCTCAGGTTTTCGACGGCCATGGTGTCGCCGTAGCGCTTGCTCAGGCGGTCAAGCACAAGATAGGTCATGAATGCTCCCGGTGGGCGGCAGTGGCGCCGCCCGTATGCACACGCGTCAGCGCTCGATTTCCCGCGTCCAGCGCTTGTTCCAGTCGTCCCGGTTCTGGTTGACCGTGTCCCAGTCGATCACGATGAGATCGGCGGCGCGCTTGCCGATGGGCAGCGGCACACGGGGATCGTCCGTGACCTTGGCCTTCTTGTTCACCGGACCATAGCCGTACGCGGAAGCGAGCTTTTCCTGGACCTCGGGCGACACCAGGTATTCGACGAAGGCCTGCGCCTTCGGATTGGCGTTGGGCTTGGCCACCGGACACACGGAAGACAGCAGCGCGTACGCGCCTTCCTGCGGATAGACGAATCCGACGGGAAAGCCCGTGTCGGCAAACGCCTTGACGCGGCCGCTGCCCCAGACCGCGATGGTGGCCTGCCCGCTGGAGAAGAGCTCGGTCATCTTGCCGGGCGACGGCTCATAGACCAGCACGTTGGGACCGACCTCGTTCTTGAACGTGGTGAAGCCCGGATCGATCTTCTTTTCGCCGCCGCCGCCTTCGCGGGCGTATTCCACCAGCGTGTGCAGGCCATAGGTGTTGTTCAGCGGCGGAATGACCAGTTGCTTCTTGTACTTGGGATCCTTCAGGTCCTTCCAGGACGTGGGCGGCGCCCACTTCTTCTCGTCGAAGACCTTCTTGTTGTACATGATGCCCGTGGCCACGATGCCGATGGCGACCGCCTTGTCGTCCTTGTAGCGCGCGGTGGTGTAGATGTCGTCGGCGGGCAGGTTCTTGATGGGTTCGCAAAACCCCAGCGCAATGGCCTGGTACATGGGGCCGTCATCGATGATGGCGACGTCGATCTGCTGGTTGCTCTTTTGCGCCTGCAGGCGCGCCACGGTGTTGGTGGAATTGCCGGCCACGTAATCCAGCTCGACGCCATGCTGCTTGGCGAAGGGAGGGAAGATGTCCTTGCGCATGATGTCTTCGAACGAGCCGCCGTAGCCGGCCACCACCAGTTTCTGCTGCGCCTGTGCGTTTGCGCCCAGCCCGGCCGCTACCGCCGCCGCCGCGAGCACTGCAAGTACCTTGCTCATGAGAACCCCCGAATTTTGGAAGAGAACTGCAAGAACCGACTGATTTGTTGCCCGGCGACCTCATGTCCGCCGTACAATTTGTCCGTACATGAATGTCCGGACAAATAATGAATCCCGCATGACTGCCTTGTCAATCGGTTATTGTCCGGACAAACCCTATAAAACCAATCAAGGAGCCAACCTCATGACCCGATCCTCCGAGCGCGCTGCCAGCCCCGGCGGGGAGCGGCAAGCCCGCGGCCGGCCCGGCGCGGCGCTCCCGGCAGACATGTCGGGTGGCCCCCGCTACAAGAGCATCTATCAGTCGCTCTCGCAGGACATCAGCTCCGGGCGCTACCCCGTCATGACGCTGCTTCCCACCGAGCACGAACTGTGCGAACAATTCGGCGCCAGCCGCCACACCATTCGCGAAGCGATCCGCATGCTGACGGTGGCGGGCGTGGTGTCGCGCCGGCCGGGCGTGGGCACGCGTGTCGAAACCGCCCGCGCGACGACCCGCTTCACGCAGCGCATTTCGCAGTTTCCCGATCTGCTGCAGTACGCACGCAACGCGGCGCTGCTGGTGCAGGACGTTCGCACCGTCAAGCTGACCAAGCGCCTTGCCGAAACGCTGGGCTGCGAAGCCGGGCAAGAATGGCTGCACATCAACTCGATCAAGACGCTGGACGATCCCGACGTGCCGGCCGCCAGCACGCTCATCTACACGAACCCGGCGCATTCGAACGTGCAGGTGGATGTGAAGTCGCGGATCTCGCTGCTGCGGCTGATCGAGGACCATTTCGGCGACCGCATCACCGAGGTCAACCAGGAGTTCTCCGCCACGCCCATCGGCGCGGCGATCGCCAGGCAACTTCAAGTCGATACCGGCACGCCGGGCTTTGTCATCACCCGCCGTTACTACGGCGACGGCGGCGTGCTGCTGCTTGCCACCATCACCACGTTTCCGCACGACAAGATGAAGTACTCGATGACCCTGAACGTCAGTTGACGCGCGGCGCGGCCTACACGGACAGCCCATAGTCCGTACGCGCCGCGTGAGGGCTGATCTTGCCGTCAGCCAGGTCCTGTTTCACGCGCGCCCGCGGCCGCTCCGACGGCGCGCCATAACCGCCGGCCCCCGGCGTTTCGATGCGCACGCTTTCGCCGGCCGCAAGCGCGATGTTGGCGGTCTTGGAGAAAAGCTCCGCGGCCTGCGGCGTCCCGAAATTGCGGATCAGGCGCGCGCGGCGGCCATCTCCACCGCCGTCAACGCCCGCGGCCACGCCGACGGTGTGGCTGTCCGAGCGCGCCGAGAACACGATGCCTGGTCCCACCGCGCGTATCTGCTTGGCGATGCCCATGCCGCCGCGCGTGCGGCCCGCGCCGCCCGAGTCCTGAATCATCGCGTACTCGTCCATCAGCAGGGGATACTCGTTCTCCAGCGCTTCGACCGGCAGGTTAGAAGTGTTGGTCATGTGCACATGCACCGCATCCATGCCGTCCGCATCGAAGCGCGCCCCCGCGCCGCCGCCCAAGGTTTCCAGGTACACGAAGTGTCCCGCGCGCTCGCGCCACCGGCCCGAGAACACGATGGCGGGGCAGCAGTCGTTGCTGGAAGCCATGGTCTTTTCCGGGGGCAGCAGGCCCCGGAATGCACCGAAAATTGCGCCAGCCACCTTCTGCGCGGTGATGGACCGCGCGCCCACCGCGGCCGGATGCTCGGGATTGGTGATGGTGCCCACGGGCGCGGACAGCGTGATGGGATCGAACAGCCCGGCATTGGGCGCCAGGTCCGGATCCAGCAGCGCCTTCACCGCGTAGTACACGCAGGCGCGCAGGGCATTGAACGGCAGGTTCATGGCGCCGCGCGCCTGCTTGCCCGACCCGTCGAAGTCGAAATGCAGATTGTCCGGGCCGACGGTCAGCGTCACCTGGATGGGCACCGGATCGCCGCCCATGCCGTCGTCGTCAAGATCGCTGCGGAAGGTGTAGCTGCCGGGGCGCAGCTCGGCGATGCGGTTCAAGAGGCGTTTGCGCGTGTAGGCGATCACGTCGTCCACCGAGCGCAGCACAGCCTGCAGCCCCATCTGGCGGATCAATCCCTGCACCGCGGCCGCGCCGCGGCGGTTGGTCGCCATCTGCACGCGCAGGTCGAGCACGCGCTCTTCCGGATCGCGGGTGTTCGCGCAGATGAGACGCAGCAGGTCCTCGTCGGTCTCGCCCGCGCGGGCCAGCCGGCAGGCGGGGATGCGGATGCCTTCCTCGAAGATCGACTTCAGCCCTCCGGCGATAGAGCCAGGCACGGCGCCGCCCACGTCGGAGTGGTGCGCGATGTTGGCGGCAAAGAAACGCAGCGTGCCTTCCCAGAACACCGGCGTGATGATGTTGATGTCGGGCAGGTGGCTGCCGTCGGCCAGGTACGGATCGTTGCAGATGAACACGTCGCCGTCGCGGATCTGGTCTTCGGCAAACGTGCGCAGGATGGCGCGCATGGCGCCGTCCAGCGATCCGAGGTGCAGCGGAATCTGCGTGCCCTGCGCGACCAGCCGCCCCGCCGCGTCAAAGAGCGCCACCGAGCAATCCTTGCGCTCCTTGATGTTGGTCGAGAACGAGGCGCGCACCAGCGTGTTGTTCATGTCTTCGGTGATCGACAGCAGGCGGTTGCAGAACACCTCCATGCCGATCGGATCCGCCAGGACCGAGGCGCTGTCCGCCTCGCGCGGTTCAATGGAATCAGGCTTGTTCATGCGAGCCTCCTTGCAAACGGATGATCAGGTTGCCGAATTCGTCGACGCTGGCCTCGTGGCCCACGCCGACCACCGTGGTCGAGCTCATTTCCTCGAGCAGCGCCGGGCCCTGAAAGCGCGCGCCGGTCGGCACGCGGTCGCGGTCGTACACGGGCGTTTGCAGCCAGCCATGCGCCGGCCCGAAGTACGCCTTGCGCTCGCCCAGCCGCGCGTCCTGCAGCGTGCCGCCCACATGGCGTGGCGCGAGCGGCGCCTTCACCACCTGTCCGACCGCCTGCATGCGGCAATTGATGATCTGCACCTTGCGATCGTCCACCGTGTAGCCGTATTCGCGCTCATGGGCCTCTTCAAAGCGCCGCGCGAATTGCGCGTAGCCGCCCGGGCCCGTGTCGTCCAGGCTGACCTGCACCTCGAAGTTCTGCCCCTCGTAGCGCGCGTCGATCGCGCTGTGGCACACGCGCAGCGCGGGATCGACGCGTTCGGACGCGAGCCAGTCGCGCGCCTGCGCGGCAAGTCCTTCAAAGATGGCGGTGATGGCGGGCCACGTGTCCTCGCTGGCGAGCGATATCTCGCTTTGCACGAAGTCGAACGAGATGTCGCTGAGCAAAATGCCGCGCGCGCACATCGTGCCAGGTTCCTGCGGCACGATGACGATGGGGATGCCGCACTCCTCGGCCACTTCCACGGCGTGCAGCGGGCCCGCGCCGCCGTAGGCATACAGCGCGAAGCGCGACAGGTCGTAGCCCCGCTCGGTGGACACCGCCCGGATCGCGCGGCTCATGTTGGCGGCGGCGATGCGCAGGATGCCCTCGGCAGCCGCCTCCATGGTCAGGCCCAGCGGTTCGGCGACGCGGCCGCGGATGACCTCGCGCGCCGCATCGGCATACACCGGCATGCGGCCGTTCAAGAGCGCCACGGGGTTGAGCCGCTGCAACGCGATTTCGGCGTCGGTGATGGTGGGCTCCTGGCCGCCACGGCCGTAGCCCACCGGGCCCGGCACCGCGCCAGCGCTGTGCGGCCCCACCTTCAGCGCGCCGGCATCGTCCAACCACGCAATGCTGCCGCCGCCCGCGCCGATGACATGGATGTCGACCATCGGCGTCTTGACCGGATAGCCGGCGACATGGCGGTGCGAGGTGAAGAGCGGCCTGCCTTCGCACACCAGCGACACGTCCGTGCTGGTGCCGCCCACGTCGAACGTCACGAGGTTCAGGCTGCCGATGGCGCGTCCCACGGCCGCGGCGCCGACCACGCCGGCGGCGGGGCCGGACAGGCAGGTGCGCACCGGATACTGGCGCACCGTGGCGATCGACATCAGGCCGCCGTTGGAGTGAATGGTGTGCGGCTCATGCCCGATGTCCAGTTCCCGCACCCGCTTCAGGAAACGCTCCAGGTAGCGCGCCATCTTCGGCCCGACCGCCGCATTGAGCACGGTGGTGGACAGGCGCTCGTATTCGCGGAATTCGGGCAACACCTCGGAGGACTGGCTGATGTACGCATCCGGCATTTCTTCCTGGACGATGCTGGCCGCGCGCCGCTCGTGCGCCGGGTTGCGGTAAGCATGCAGAAAGCAGATCGTCACGGCCTCGATGCCGGCCTTGGCGAAGCGCCGCGCCGCATCGCGCACCTGCGCTTCGTCCAGCGCCGTCAGGACCTCGCCCGCCGCGTTGACGCGCTCGTCGACTTCGGCGCGAAATTCGCGCGGCACCGCGACGGGCGGCTTGCCCACGCTGTAGTCGTACAGGTGCGGGCGCGTCTGGCGGCCAATCTCCAGCACGTCGCGAAAGCCCCGTGTGGTGATCAGGCCGACGCGCGCGCCTTTGCGTTCGATGATGAGGTTGGTGGCCACCGTGGTGCCATGGCCCACGTGCGACACCTGCGACGGCGCGACGCCATGATCCGCAAGCATCTGACCGATGCCCGTGGCGATGGCCTCGGAGGGATCGTGCGGCGTGGAGGGCACCTTGTGAAAGTGCACCACGCCGGCGTCCTCGTCGATCATCGTGAAATCGGTAAACGTGCCTCCGACGTCTATCCCTATGCGATACATATCGTTCTTTCCAAAAAATGAGGGTCAGTCCAGACGAATGCCGGCTTTCTTCACCACCTGGCACCACTTGCTGATTTCGTCCTTGATCATCGAGCCGAACGCCGGGCCCGCAACGTCCGACACCTGAGCGCCCTGCTGCTCGAGATAGGTCTTCATGGCAGGCGCGTGCAGGGTCTGCACCAGGCCGTCGGTCAGCTTGGTGCGCAAGGGTTCGGGCATGTTGGCGGGCGCCAGCATGCCGAACCACACCATGGCCTCGTAGCCGGGGTAGCCGGACTCGGCGACAGTGGGCACGTCGGGCAACATGGCCGAGCGCTGCGGCGAGGTCACTGCCAGCGCCTTGATCTTGCCGTCCTTGATGTAGGGGTACGACGTCATCACGACGTCCATCATCATGTTGATCTGTCCGCCCACCAGGTCGATGAGCGCGGGGCCGGAGCCGCGGTAAGGCACATGCACCATCGACACCCCGGCGGTGGACTTGAAGAGTTCGGCGGCCAGGTGGTTGGACGTGCCCTGGCCGTTGGAGGCGAAGGAATACTTCTCGGGCTCTTTCTTCAGCAGGGCCACAAACTCCTGCAGGTTGTTGGCGGGGACGGACTGGTTCACCGACATGACGTTGGGGATCGTGGCCACGACCGTCAGCGGCGTGAAGTCCTTGACCGCGTCGTACGGCAACTTGGAATAGACGCAGGGCGCGCTGCCGTGCGTGCTGACCGATCCCATGAGGATGGTGTAGCCGTCGGCGGGTTGGCGCGCGACGTACTCGGTGCCGACGGTGCCGCCCGCGCCGGGCCGGTTTTCGACGATGACGTTGGCGCCCAGGCGCTGGCTCAGTCCTTCGGCGATCTTGCGCGCTACCAGGTCGGTGGAGCCGCCGGCCGCGAACGGCACGACGATGCGGATGACCTTGTCAGGCCAGGCGGCGGTGGCGGTTCCGGCGGCGGCAAAGAGCGCGACGCCGGCGGCAATGCGACAGCAACTGCGAAGTAGCCCTGTTTTCATGGCTTGGTTTCCCCTTGTTGATAGAACTTCCTTATGGCCGGATCATGCGTGTCCGACCTTGGTTCGCTGCAACAACGAAGTCATGCTAGGCCTGGCGCCGCGATGACAGCAGTCCTACAGGTTTATATTTGTATAGATGCCATTTATGGACGCGCTGCGATGAAGAATCCGGACCTGAATCTGCTTCTGCACTTCGATGCGCTGATGGCATGCCGCAATGTGTCGCGCGCGGCCGAGGCGATGAACATCAGCCAGCCGGCCATGAGCGCGGCGATGAACCGGCTGCGCCAGTTGTTCGGCGATCCGCTGCTGGTGCGCGAGGGCGGCACGTGGCAGCCGACGCTGCGGGCGCTGGAACTACACCAGCATTTCAAGCCGCTATTGGAGGGCTGGCACCGCGCGACGCGCACCCGCGAGGCGTTCGACCCGGCGCATTCGTCGCGCACGCTGTCGCTGTATGCGACCGATTATGTGCAGTACACGCTGCTGCCCAAGCTGATTCCGCGGCTTGCGGTGGACGCGCCGCACTTCCAGTTGCAGATCGTGCCGGCGCGGCCGCAGCACGGGCTGAGCATGCTGGACACCAATCATGTGGAGTTGATCGCGGGCTATTTTCCGGACCCGGCGCCGGATCTGCGCACGCGCTTTCTGTACCAGGAGCCGGCGGTGTGCATCGTGCGCGAAGGACATCCGTGTTTGCGCAAGCGCTGGAACCTGGACGCCTACCTGAGCTACGGACATCTGGATCTGGCCGCGCACACGCGCTACTTCAGCACGGCGATCGATCGCATCCTGATGGGCCAGAACCGCAGCCGCAAGATCGTGGCGACGCTGTCCAGCTATCTGGTGTGTCCGTTCATCGTGGAGGGATCTGACCTGATCGCGACGATGCCGGTGAGCATTGCAAAGGCGATGTCGGGCAGCGCGCGCATCGTGACGCAGAAGGTGCCGCTGACGTTGCCGCCCATTGCGGTGTCGTTGTACTGGCACGAGCGCTATCAGGACGATCCGGCGCACGCCTGGCTGCGGCAATATCTGGCCGGCGTGCTCGGGTAGCGGGAGGCGCTGTCTGCTATTGAAGCGGCAGGCAGATGCGGGTCTGCAATTGCGCGGGCGGGGTGGTGCGCGGGTCGTTCAGGTATTGCTCGAACATGGGGAAATCCGCGGGGGCCATGCCGCTGGACGGGAGCCATTCGGCAAAGAGCCAGTCGTAGGGCTTGCGCATTTCGTTGTAGGGGCCGGTGTACGTGAGGATGGCGCAGCGGCCGGCGGGGATTTCGAAGCGTTCGAGTTCCTGGCCGATGTCGGCATCGGGCGCGACGGGCATGCCGGCAAGCGATCGCAACTGGCTTTCGGGGACCTGCTCGGGGTCATCGAAATAGATGCCGTAGCCGATGGTGTCGGGGGTGGCGATGCCGCGGCCGATGGCGAGCATGAAGGCCCTTGAGAAGACGGGGCCGATGTCCTGGTAGCTGCCGCGGTGGGGCAGGACGGCCAGGGTGGTTCCAGGGAAGTTCTCGATGACGACGGGGTACATGGTCAGCTCCTTGGGGGTGGAAGACTGGGAGCGGGCGGCGCGATACCGGCCCGGCGGGGTGCCGAAGAGGGCGCCGAAGGCGCGGTTGAAGGCGGCGTCGGATTCGTAGCCGGCGCGTTGGGCGATGTCTTTCAATGGGGTTTCGGAGCTGGCCAGGGCGGCGGCCGCGCGGTGCATGCGGATGCGCTGGACGGTGGCGTTGACCGTTTCTCCCATCATGGCGCGGTAGACGCGGTGGAAGTGATAGGGGGATAGGCAGGCCAGGTCGGCCAGGTGGTGCAGGTCTGGCGGGGCGTCTGGGTTGGCGGCTAGCCAGCGTAGGACGGGGTCCAGGCGTTGGGCGTGGAGGGATCGCGTTGCGGGTTTCAATGGGTTGCTCCTTGGTAGGGGCAATTTAGCTTTTGGGGGTTTGCAGATTTTGCGGTTTTTTCTCTGGGTTGCGCCGGTTCGGTTCTTTAGACGCACGGCGCGGCGGTGGCCTTGGGGCGCGGGGCTACGATTGCGGTCCGGAGCCTTCGCTCCGGACTGCCCCTTCGTCATCGTCGTTGTCGCCTCCGGCGACTGCCTTCCGATTCCCTCGGGCGCATCTACACGCCCCGCGCCCCAAGGCCACCGCCACGCCGTGCTCAGGTGATTCGGGTTCCGGCATTGCTGGGGCGAGTTGTTTGCTTGGCGTTCTGGCAAGCGGTGGGAGGTGGCGGAAGGTCTTGCGGGGCCCGCTCCGCGGCGGCCGCGCGGGCGGCCTGGCGGAGCTTACGCGGTGTCTTGCGGCACGCGTTGGCGCTGCGCGCTTCGCTCTGGATTGCTGTGGGCTGCGCGGTGTCAGTAACCGCGCTGCGGGTCGTAGATGTTGGGTAGGGGCTCGCCGCGCTCATTGGCTGCGATCAGCAGGGCGGTGTGGCGGGCGCGTTCTTTGCGGTCGGGGATTGCGGCGCAGTGGGGGGTGATGGTGATTTTTGGGTGGGTCCACAGCGGGGAGTCTTCTTGCAAGGGTTCTTGTTCGAAGACGTCCAGGATGGCCTGGTCCAGATGGCCGCTGTCCAGCGCGTCCAGGATGTCCTGGGTGACCATGTGGGCGCCGCGGCCGGCGTTGATGAGGCTGGCGCCTTTTGGGAGCTGGGAGAGCGTCGTGCGGTTGAGGATGCCGCGCGTCGTTTCGGTGGCGGGCAGGAGGCAGACGAGGAGGTCGGTGTTGGCGAGGAAGTCGGCGAACTGGTCCTGGCCTGCGTAGGACGGCATGCCGGGGAGCTTGCTGGCGCCGCGGGACCAGCCGCTGACGGGAAAGCCTGCGCGGGACAGGAGTTGCGCTGAGGCGACGCCAAGGTGGCCGAGGCCCATGATGCCGACGCGCACGTCGGCGGCGACGCGCAGGGAGTCGAAGAATTCCCAGTGGCGGCGGGCCTGGTTGTCGGTGATGCGTTTGACGTTGCGCGTGATCATGAGGGCGCTGGTGAGCACGTACTCGGCCATTTCGGTCTGCGTGCGCGCGGTGACCATGCGGGCGATGGGCAGGTGGCGCGGCAGGGCGGGGTCGGCGAGGATGTGGTCGACGCCGGCGCCGGCGCTGACGATGAGTTTCAGGTTGGGGAACGTGGCCAGGCGGCCGGCGTCGGGGGCCCAGACGAGGGCGTAGTCGATGGTGGCGGGGTCGGGGTCTTCGTGCCAGCCGACGACGTCCAGTTCCGGCGCGAACGCGCGGAAATGCGCGCGCCATTCTTCTGTCGCCTGTGGGCCGCCGGAATTGATGATGAGGCGCATGCGTGTCCTTGCTGCTGGAAGGCCGGCGCGGCGCGCCTGCGGGTTGTCCACAGGACGCCGCGCGTTGGCCTCAACGTTCGACCGTGCGGTTCCAGCGGGCGTTGAAGGCGGGCCGGGCCGCGTTGATCTGGTCCCAATCCAGGATCTTAGCGTTGGCCATGTAGCCTTGGAAGCGCTTGAGCGTCTCGGCGTTGTCGGCGGACGCCTGGACGTTCTTGTTGGACGGGAAGTGGCCGCCCATTTCCAGCGCCTTGGCCTGGGCCTTGGCGGACAAGAGGTACAGCGCGAGCTTTTGCGCGAGTTCGGGTTCGCTGTTCTTGGCGATGACGCATTCGCCGACCATGAGGATGACGGAGCCTTCCTTGGGCTGGGCGTATTCCACCGGGATGTCGCGCTTTTTCAGGCGGGCGATGGCGGTGGGGGTGAGCGGGAAGATGGCGGCCTCGTCGGACTGGATCATCTCGGCCAGTTTGGCGGAGTTGGGAATGTACTCGAGCACGTTGGGGCCGATGGTGGAGGGCCACTTCTTGAAGCCGGGCTCGTAGTTCTGGTCGTTGCCGCCTTCGATACGGTTGAACATCAGGAAGCCGTGCAGGCCGAAGGTGCTGCCGGAAGCAGACTGGAAGACGACCTTGCCCTTGTACTTGGGATCGGCCAGGTCCAGCCACGAGGTCGGCGGCGTCCAGCCGTTCTTCTGGAAGAGGCGGGTGTTGTAGCCCAGGCCGGTCATGCCGATGTCGATGCCGGCGGCCATGCGGTCTTTCATCAGGGCGGTGGGATACAGCTCTTTCAGGACGGGGTCGTCGTTGAGCTGTTCGCACAGGCCCATCGAGATCGCGCGGGCCATGATGCCGTCATCCAGGAACATGACGTGCATTTGGGGATTGTCCTTGTAGGCCTGCGCCTTGGCGAGCACGTCGGTCGAGGTGCCGGGCACGACGACGATCTTGACGTTGTTGGCCTTCTCGAAGTCCGGGAACACGTGCTGCGTGAAGGCGCGTTCCATGTCGCCGCCGTTCATGCCGACGTACAACGTCTTTTGCTGCGCCATTGCGCCGGCGGACAGCAATGCCAGCACCGCCGCGCCCAACAGGCGCTTCCCCTTGGTCAGGCGCTGCGCGCCCTGTTTCTTGTGCATCATGGTGACTCCAGCGTTTGCTCACGAAGACTTTCAGGCCGGGCCGCGGCGCCGTGAGCGGCGGGCGCGTACCGTTCAATGCGGAAGGCATCGATGGGAATGGAGGATCGGCCGTGCACGACCAGTTCGGACAGGACTTCGCCGACGGCCGGGCCGATCTGAAAGCCCGCGCCGGACAGGCCGAAGGCATGAAAGAGACCGGGCACGGTGGCGCTGGGTCCGAGCACGGGATTGTGGTCGGGCATGTTGCCTTCCACCCCCGTCCAGAAGCGGATGACCTGCGCGCCTCGCAGCACGGGCAGCAGCGTTGCCGCATTGGCCATCAGCGCGCCAAGGTTGTCGCGCCCCGGGCGGGCATAGTCAGGATCTGCCGAGACGCCGCGCCCGCCGCCGATGACGCAGTTGCCCCGCGCGACCTGGCGCGCGTAGATGCCGCCGCCCTGCATGCCCAGGCTGACGTCCATGAACAGCGGCAGGGGTTCGGTCACCATCATCAGGGGATGAATGGAGGTTTCGGGCACGGGTTCGCCAAAGCCTTCGGCGAAGCGGCCGGCCCAGGCGCCCGCGCAATTGAGCAGCATGCGCGCGCGCACTTCAAGCGTATCGCCGGCGCGCACGATGAAACGTGTGCCGTCGTGCGTGGCTGAGGTGACGCGCACGCCTTCGCGGACGTCGGCGCCCAGCGCGGCCGCGGCACGGCCAAACGCCGGGGACACGAGCCGAGGGTTGGCGTGGCCGTCCTGCGGGCAGAACGAGCCGCCCACCACGCCCTGGCCCAGCCAGCCGAAGCGCCGCGCCAGCGCGCGGCGGTCCAGGATTTGAAGATCCATGCCAAAGCCGCGCGTGCTGTCGCGATAGGCCTGCAGCAACGCCAGGTCGGCGTCGGAGCAGGCCAGCTTCAAATGTCCGGAGCGCACGTACTCGCCGTCGATGCCGATCAGCTCGGGCAGCTTGCCCCACAGCTCATGCGCGCGCCGCGCGAGCGGCAGCTGTTCAACGCCGCGGCCCTGCCGCCGCACGCCGCCGTAGTTGACGCCGCTGGCCTTGGCGCCGCACAGCGCCGCTTCCAGCAGCACCACGGGCACGCCCCGGCGGCGCAGGAACAGCGCGGCGCTGCCGCCAACGATGCCGCCGCCGATGATCGCGACTTCGGTGTCGATGCGTTCCATCATGCGGCCCTTTTCGCGGGCCGTTCCAGGCATACCACGTGGACCGGGATGGGTTTGACCGGCGGCTGGTTGCGCAGCCGGCCCACTGCGCGCGGCGCGCAGCCCACGGCGTGGGCCAGGACTTCCGCGCCGGCAACGCCGCACATGCGGCCCTGGCAACGGCCCATGCCCACGCGCGTCAGCGCTTTCAGGCGATTCATCTCCCGCACGCCGTTCTCGTGCACGGCCTGGCGGATGGTGCCGGCGGTGACTTCCTCGCAGCGGCAGACGACGGTGTCGTCGGCGATGCCGGCGACCCAGTCCTCAGGAAACGGGAAGGCGCGTTCCAGCGCGTCGCGCACGCGGCCGTTGGCCGCCAGTTGCGATTCCAGCACGCGCGCGCGGCGCGCGTCGTGCGGATGCCCGGTGTCTTCAAGCAGCGCCAGCGCCGCGCGTTCGCCCGCCAGTTCGGCGGCGTCGGCGCCGCCGATGCCTGCGCCATCGCCGGCGACGTAGACGCCCGTCACGCTGCTGCGGCCAGCGGCGTCGCGCCGCGGGATCCAGTTGCGGTCACGTTCGTTGAATTCAAAGTCGCAGCCGATCAGGCTGGCAAGCTGGGTTTCGGGCCGCAGCGACAGGCCAAAGCCAACCGCATCGCAATCCAGCGTGTGCGTGCGTTCACCCTGCCGGTACGACAGACCCGTGACTCGGCCCGTGCCCGCGACGGCCACGGGCCGCACGCCGCTGCGCAGCGGCACACCGTGCGCGCGCAGCCACGCCATGTAGTAAAGGCCCTTGGCCAGCAGCGCGGGCGCGCGCAGCATGCCGGGCAGCGCGGCGGCGCGGTCGGCAAAGCGGGACGTGTCCAGCACGGCTGCGACTTGCGCGCCCGCCTTGGCGTATTGGTAGGCCACCAGATACAGCAGAGGGCCGGTGCCCATGAACGCGACGCGCGAACCGATGCCGCATCCCTGGTGCTTGAGCGCCACCTGCGATCCGCCCAGCGTGTAGACGCCGGGCGTCAGCCAGCCGGGAAACGGCAGCACGCGGTCGGTGGCGCCGGTGGCAAGGATGAGGTGAGTGTAGGGCACGGTGGTGCTGACGCCGTCACGCAGCACGTCCAGCGTCCTGCCCTCGGCGTTCCAGACGAGACAGCCGGGGCGGTACTCCACGCTGCCCTGCAACGCCTGCATGGTCCGGTGCACGGCGTCGGCCTTGCGGTGTTCAAAGCCGTACAGCGCGGACTTGGGCCGCGAGAAGCCGGGCGGCGGCTGCCGGTAGATCTGGCCGCCAGGCCGCAGGCCTTCGTCCAGGATCACGGGCCGCAGGCCTTGCGCGGCCAGCGTCTGGGCCGCGCGGATGCCGGCCGGACCCGCACCGACGATCACGGGCATCACGGCGGTCATGGCGTGTCGTCCTCGGGCCAGGCGGCGGCCGACAGCGTGCCGGGCGCGGCTGCCGGCGCCAGCGCGGCGCTCTGCAGCCGCATGCCGGGCTCGATATACGTGGAACAGGCGCGCACGCGCTCGCCGTTTTCAAGCTGCACCCAGCAGTCTTGGCAGGCGCCCATCATGCAGAAGCCGGCGCGCGGCCCGCCCCCGAATTCCGAGACGCGCAGGCGCTCGCCCTGCGTCAGGACGGCGGTCAGGACCGTGTCGCCGGCCAGCGCCGTGCAGGGCTGTCCGTCGAACGTGAAGGTCAACGCGGGCCGGCCGGTTTCGGCCAGGCGTTTCAGAATTGCCATGGCGCGCGCGGCTCCTTTGCGGCTGTCGGCAGCGATTTCATTTCTGGCCCACCAGGACGCGGTCCAGTCCGTACACCCGATCCAGCAGAAGCATGGTCACGGCCGTCAGCGCGATCACCAGCGCGGACACGGCGGCCATCATGGGATCGATGGATTCTGTGGCGTACATGTACATGCGCACGGGCAGCGTGATGGTCGACGGCGCGGTGATGAACACCGACATGGTCAGTTCGTCGAAGCTGTTGATGAATGCCAGCAGCCAGCCGCCGGATACCCCAGGAATGATGAGCGGCAGGGTCACCGTAAAGAACACCGTGGCGCGGCTGGCGCCCAGCGACAGCGCGGCGTGCTCGATGGACCGGTCAAAGCCGACCAGCGCGCCGATCACCAGGCGCATGACGTATGGCGTGATGACGACCACGTGGCTGGCGACCAGCCACGGAAAGCTGCCGGCCATGCCCATCAGCGCAAAGAAACGCAACAGCGCCACGCCCAGCACCAGGTGCGGGATCATGAGCGGCGACAGGAACAGGCCGTTGAGCACGTCGCGCCCGGGAAAGCGGTAGCGCGTGATGGCGATGGCCGCGGGCACGGCCAGGCACACGGCAATGCTGGCCGACAGGAACGCGAGCCACAGGCTGTTCTTGAACGCCTGCATGAAGTTGGGATGATCGAATACCGCGTAAAACCAGCGCAGCGAGAAGCTTGTGGTGGGCACGGTAAGCGTCGAGTCCGGCGTGAACGCCACCAGGCACACGATGACCAGCGGCGCCAGCACGAAGGCCACCACCAGGAAGTTGAACGCCAGCGCGAAAGGACCGTTCTTCTGCATGTTCGATTCCTTGCGCGGCTCAGCCCAGGCTGCGGCGGTAAGAGCGTTCGACGACGCGGTTGTACGCCATCATGACGATCACGTTCACGATCAGCAGCACGATCGCGATGGCCGCGCCCAGCGGCCAGTTCAGCTCGGTCAGGAACTCGTCGTACACGACCGTCGCCACCATCTTCAGGCGACGTCCGCCCAGCAGCGCGGGAATCGCAAACGAGCTGGCCGACAGGCCGAAGACGATGAGGCTGCCCGACAGGATGCCCGGCATTGCCTGCGGCAGCACGATGCGCGTCAGCGTCTGAAAGCGCGAGGCGTTCAGCGACAGCGCCGCATGCTCGACAGTGGGGTCCAGCTTCTGCAGCGACGTCCAGACGGGGATCACCATGAAGGGCAGCATGACGTGCACGAGGCCGATGATGACAGCGGTGGGCGTGTAGAGCAGCGTTCCCAGTCCCAATGCGGCTGCCGCCTTGCCCAGCGGTCCGCCCGGGCCCAGCAGCATGCTCCAGCCGAACGCGCGCACCACCAGCGAGATCAGCAGCGGCGACAGCACCACCAGAAGGAAGATCGAGCGCCAGGGCTTGCCCATGCGCGAGAGGATGTAGGCTTCGGGCGCGCCGATCAGCACGCAGATCAGCGTGGTGACGCCGGCAATCCAGAAGGTGCGCCAGAAGATCTCGATGAAATAGCTGTCCGTGACCACCGCCAGGTAGTGTTCGAGCGTGTGGCCCGGCTGGATGCCCGCGGCGTAATCGAACGGCCGGAAGGACAAGACGAACGTCAGCGCCAGCGGCGTGAGCACCAGCGTCAGGAACACGAGCGCCAGCGGGATCGATCCCAGGATGGCGAGCAGGCCGTCGTTGCGCGGCTTGGGCAGGCTGGCGGCAGCGCCGCGTTGCGTGAGCGTCGCCATGTCAGTCCGCCGCCACCGCCGCGGCGGGCGCGCGCAGCACGCGCAGCACGCCGTCCGCCCAGTCCAGCCCGATGGCTTCGCCGTCGTCGTGCGGACGGCGGCCGTCGTTGGGCGTCAGGATGGTCAGCGCCCCCACGGGCGAATCCAGGTCGTACATCCACTGGCTGCCCAGGAAGTAGCGCGTGTTGACCACACAGGCAAGCTTGCCTTGCCCGGACGGCACCGGCACCAGCTTTTCGGGCCGCAGCGACAACTGCACGCTGTCGCCGTGGCGCAGGCCTTCGCCGTCGACCAGGAGACTCAACGCGCCGGTCTGGACTTCTGCCTGCGCGCCGCAGCGCGTCACGCGTCCGGCGAGCAGATTGGTCTTGCCCACGAAGCGCGAGATGAACTCGGTTTGCGGGTGCTCGTACATGCGATAGGGTGCGTCCACCTGCGTGGCGCGGCCGTCCTGCATGACCACGACGCGATCGCTGATGGACAGGGCTTCGGCCTGGTCGTGCGTGACCATGACGGTCGTGGTGCCGATCTTGCGTTGGATGCTGCGCAGTTCGAACTGCATGTCCTCGCGCAGCTTGGCGTCCAGGTTGGACAGCGGCTCGTCCAGCAGCAGCACGGGCGGGCGGATCACCAGCGCGCGCGCCAGCGCCACGCGTTGCCGCTGGCCGCCCGACAGTTCGCGCGGGAACCGGTCCGCATGCTTGTCCAGCTTGACCAGCGCCAGCGCCTCGCGCACGCGGTCCTGGCGCTCGGCGCGTTCGACCTTGCGCATCTTCAGGCCGAAGGCGACGTTGTCGGTCACGGTCAGGTGCGGGAACAGCGCGTAGCTCTGGAAGACGATGCCCAGGCCGCGTGTGTTGGGCTTGGCGTGCGTGATGTCGCGCCCGTCCAGCGTGATGGTGCCGCAGGTCACGTCGGCAAAGCCGGCAATCATCTGCAGCGTGGTGGTCTTGCCGCAACCGGAGGGGCCAAGCAGGGAGACGAACTCGCCCTTGTCGACCGACAGGTTCAGGTCCGAGACGACACGCAGGTCGCCATAGTTCTTGGAGACGTTGTCCAGCCGCAGAAATGCCATGTTCCACACCCCGTGACCCATCCGGGCCTTGCGCCGCCGGGGGGTTTGACTTCACCCCAGCTGCTTGATCGATGGGGGCAGTCTAGGAGCCGCAAAAATGCAGGGCAATTAGGGTTTTCCGAAGAATCGAATTTTTTATCTAGTAATTCCGTTAGACTGAATTTCTTGATAAAAATGCATCTGACTATTTTGATTATCGGAACTGAAGAATGAAGAAATCAGAAGCTTCGGAGGATTTCGCAGGCCAGGGCGTGCTGCAGCGGGCGTTCGCGGTGCTGCGCGTGCTGGCCGACGCCAAGGGCGAAAAGCTGCGCCTGACGGATATCGCCGCCCGCACGGGGCAGGCGCAGGCCACGGTGCATCGGGTGCTGCAAGGGCTAATGCAGGAGGGCGTGGTGGAGCAGCCGGCGCAAAGCAAGGGGTATCAGCTCAGCGTCGCCTTCTTTTCGCTGGCCGCAGCCGCCGGCACCCACCAGTCCAGCCTGCGCACCCTGTACCGCCCCGCCATGCTGCGGCTGTCCGGCATGCTCAACGACACCATTTTTCTGCTGGTGCGCAGCGGCTTTGACGCCGTCTGCGTCGACCGCGTGGATGGCGCATTTCCGGTGCGCTCGCACACGGGCGACATCGGCGGGCGCGTGCCGCTCGGCATGGGACAGGGCGGCCTGGTGCTGCTGGCCAGCCTGCCCGAGGCCGAGCGCGAAGAGGTCATGCGCTTTAACATTCCGCGCCTGCATCATCTGGGCTTCGTGGACGAGATCTCGATGCGCGTACGCATCAAGGAATGCCTGGAACTGCGCTACGCGCGCAGCCAGGGGCAGGGCGTGTTTCCCAACATCGCCGGGCTGGCCGTGCCGGTCTACGATCCCAACGGCGTCACGGTCGCGGCGCTGAGCGTGGCGGCGCCCATCGAACGCATCAGCGATGAACGCCTGCCGCTGATCGTGGAAATGCTGCGGCGCGAGGCCGACGCGGTGGGCGCGCAGATCAATCCCTTCGATCCCGCGTTGCGCCGGCCCAGCCAGTTTCTGGGCACCGGCAACGGGACGTAGCCAGCGCCGGCATCGGCGCATAAAAAAACCCGGACACGCTGGCGGTCCGGGTTTTTGTCCTGCGCGTCTGCAATCAGGTCGGGTACGTGCCCGGCAGCAGGATGCTGCGGTCGCCAGGCTCGATCGTGCGGCGGCCGCACAGCGCCATCGTCGTGTCCATTTCCTTGTACAGGATCTCCAGCACGCGGGTCACGCCGGCCTGGCCATACGCGCCCAGGCCATACAGGAAGGCGCGGCCGATCATCGTGCCGCGCGCGCCCAGCGCCACGGCCTTCAGGATGTCCTGGCCGGAGCGGATGCCGCCGTCCATCCACACCTCGATCTTCGAACCCACGGCATCGGCAATGGCAGGCAAGGCCGCGATGGACGACATGGCGCCGTCCAGCTGGCGTCCGCCGTGATTGCTGACGATGAGCGCGTCGGCGCCGCTGTTGGCGGCAAGTTGCGCGTCTTCGACGTCAAGAATGCCCTTGATGATGAGCTTGCCGCCCCAACGCTGCTTGATCCATTCCACGTCGTCCCAGCTCAGGCGCGGATCGAATTGCTCGGCCGTCCAGGACGACAGCGACGACAGGTCGCTCACGCCCTTGGCGTGGCCGACGATATTGCCGAAGGTGCGGCGCTTCGTGCCCAACATGCCCATGCACCAGCGCGGCTTGGTCGCCAGGTTGATGAGGTTGCGCAGCGTGGGCTTGGGCGGCGTCGACAGGCCGTTCTTGATGTCCTTGTGGCGTTGGCCCAGGATCTGCAGGTCCAGCGTCAGCACCAGCGCCGAGCAGCCGGCGGCCTTGGCGCGGTCGATCAGGTTGCCGACGAACTCGCGGTCGCGCATCACGTACAGCTGGAACCAGAACGGCTTGCCGGTGGCCTGCGCCACGTCTTCCAGCGAGCAGATGCTCATCGTGGACAGCGTGAAGGGCACGCCGAAATCGGCGGCGGCCTTGGCAGCCAGGATCTCGCCGTCGGCGTGTTGCATGCCGGTCAGGCCGGTGGGGGAAATCGCCAGCGGCATCACCACATCCTGGCCCACCATCGTGGTGCGCAGCGACCGGCCTTCCATGTTCACCGCCACGCGCTGGCGCAGCTTGATCTTGTGAAAGTCGCTTTCATTCGCGCGGTAGGTGCCTTCTGTCCAGGCGCCGGAATCGGCGTAGTCATAGAACATGCGCGGCACGCGCTTCTGCGCGACGACGCGCAAATCTTCGATGCAGGTGATCGTAGAAAGGTTAGCGGTCATAGTGTCTGTGGAGTGATAGGGGGGCGCCAGCGCCGCCCAGTATACGCGCCGAGGCCGGCAAGCGTCGCTTGCCGGCCCCGTTCGCCCCCCTGCGCAAAGACTCTACGGTCCCTGCACGCCCAGCCTTAGCGCGGCCACACCTTGGTGACCGCGCGGATGGTCGCCCATGCGACCCAGCGCGGGCTGGTCAGCCGCGCGCCTGGCAGCCGGCGCATCACGTCCACCGCCAGCCCGCCGCGCTTGTGCCATTGCTTCTTGCGCGTCTGGCTGTCGGTCCAGCGGCCCTCCAGCCATGGGAATTCGCGGCGCCCGGGCTTATAGACCGGCGGCGTGTTGTAGATCAGGATGTACGCCAGCCGCGGCGTCTGCGAGGTGTTGGGCCCCGTGAAGTGCAGCGTGCGCGCGTCGTGCACCGTGATGCCGCCCGGATCGAGCGGCTCGGCCACGGCCTGTTCGCGCGGAAAATCGCCGCAGCATTCCAGCGGATGCAGGCTCTTGTCGCCTCCCGGCGAACGGTGCTCCAGCACGTCCCATTTGTTCGAACCCGGCAGGAACTGCATGCAGCCGTTCTCGACGGTGGCCGGCTGCAGCGCCAGCCAGATGCTCAATTCGTTGTAGACGAAGTCCGGCGAACGGAACGCTTCGTCCTGATGCCACGGCGTCTCTGGTCCGTGCGGGCCGGGCTTGAGCAACGCGTGCTCGCCATAGAGCGCCGCCTGCGGGCCCAGCAGCTGCCGCGCCAGTTCCAGCGTGCGTTCGTGGTAAACCGTCTTCAACAGGCCCGGGGCATAATGGCGCGGATCATGCAGACTGGGAAACTTGGCGGGCTTGGTCGGGTCGTCGCGGCTGACGAAGTCATACTGCGCGCCCTCGTTGTAACCCGTCTTGTTCGCGAACAAGTCCAGCAGCGTCCTGCGGATGTAGCCGACCTCATCCTGAGGGCACATGTCCTTCAAGGCCAGGTAGCCCTGATCCCTGTAGCGCGCTGTCTCGGCATCCGACAACAAACTGGTCTCTTCCATAATGGCTTCTCCAAGCTCTCGGTAATGGGTATTTCTAAGCTGGCACGTTTTGACATGTGCTCTAACGTATCGCTTCGAAGCCCGCCGGGCCTATAGACCATCCGCTGTAGCCGATTCCGCCTACGTATCTCGTGCGTGGCGGCGCATCATCCGAAGGAAAAACCATGCAAGACCCTAAGGCCGATTCCCATATCGAAACCGTCCACGTCACCGTCAGCGGCACGGTCCAAGGCGTGGGATACCGTCACGCGACGGTGCGGCGCGCCCACATGCTGGGCGCGAAGGGTTGGGTGCAGAACATGCTGGACGGCACGGTCGAAGCGCTGGTTCAGGGCACGCCCGACCAGGTGGACCATATGCTGGAATGGCTGCGGCGCGGTCCGCCCGGCGCGTCCGTGCAGGAAATCATCACGCGACGGGAGTACACCGATAAGCGTTACATCCGCTTCGAACAACTTTGAACAGCGCCGCCCTAGCCGGCACGATGTAATCCGGCCGGACGAGACGGCCATGCCGCAAGGGCTGACGGCGTCAGCGCGAGCGCATCCAGCGTCCGCCGACCTGGTTGATGACCAGCCCGGCCAGCACGCAGGCAGCGCCCAGCCATTGCAGCGGTTGCAGGCGCTCGCCGAAGGCCATGGACGCGGCCCACAGCCCCACCACCGGCACCAGCAGCGAGAACGGCGCAACCTTTGCGGCGGGGTGCCGCGACAGCAGCTGCGTCCACAACGTGTAGGCCAGCAACGTCGCCAGCACCGCCAGGTACAGCACCGATAGCGCCTCGCCCCAGCCGATGCCGGTCACCATGCCCACCACCGGCTCCCAGCCGTCGATCAGCACGGCCAGCGCCAGGAAGGGCAGCACCGGCGCGGCGCTGCTCCAGGCAATGAATGCGAAGGGGTCGTAGCCGGGCGCCTTGCGGCTGGCCAGCCGCACGATCATGTTCGACACCGCCCACATGAACGCGGCGCCAAGCGTCAGCACAAAGCCCAGCATCGTCATCTGCCCGGGCCCTTCGCCGCGCCCCCCGGCAATGACGGCCAGACCCATCGCCGCCACGCCAAGACCGAACCAGTGATGCCGCCGCGCCCGTTCATGCAGGACCGGCGCGGCCAGCAGCAGCGTGAAGAACGCCTGGGTCTGGATGACGAGCGAGGCCATGCCGGCGGGCATGCCGAAGTTCAACGCCGTAAACAGCAGGCCAAACTGGCCCAGCCCCTGGACCAGCCCGTAGGCCGCGACCCAGTGCCACGGCAGCCGCGGCATGCGCACGAAAAGGATCAGGGGGAAGGCCGCCAGCGCGAATCGCAACGCGCCCAGCATCATGGGAGACAGGCCCCGCATGCCGACCTTCATGACGACGAAATTCAGGCCCCAGATGACCACCACCGCAAGGGCGCAGAAATAGTCTTTTCGGGAAAGATGAGTGGGGGTCGACATGCGGGGCATTATCGCATCGCCCACCCCAAAGCCGGCTGAATCAGCGCGCGTCCAGCACCGCGGCAAACGCCTGGACGGCCGCATCGATATCGGCATCGCCGATGTGCCGATGCGTGACGCAACGCAGCCGTGTGCGGCCCCAGGGGCGCGTCAGCACACCTTGCGCCTGCAGGGCCGAGACCCACTGCGCGTTGGTCATGCCGGTATCCGCGGTCTCGACCTGCACGATGTTGGTCTGCGGCACCGTGGCCGTCAGCGCCGGGGCCAGTTTGTTGATGCCGTCGCTCAGGCGGCGCGCCCGCACGTGGT
Source organism: Achromobacter sp. SLBN-14 (assembly GCF_006715415.1). Taxonomy (NCBI): domain Bacteria; kingdom Pseudomonadati; phylum Pseudomonadota; class Betaproteobacteria; order Burkholderiales; family Alcaligenaceae; genus Achromobacter; species Achromobacter sp. SLBN-14. The sequence continues at coordinate 2,400,872 of NZ_VFNE01000001.1, forward strand.
CTTCGGCCAGCCGGCCGCTCATGTGCTGCACGCCCTCCAGGCCCGCGGCGGCCATGATGCCGGATTGGCGCTGTGTGCCGCCCAGCATGCGGCGCAGCGAGCGCGCCTTGGCCACCACCGCCTGGCTGCCGGCCAGCACCGCGCCCACCGGCGCGCTCAGGCCCTTGGACAGGCACAGGGACACCGTATCGGTGTGGCGGGTGATCTCGCTGGCCGGCACGCCCAGCGCCACGGCCGCGTTGAACAGCCGCGCCCCGTCCAGGTGCACCGGCACGCCGCCCGCGCGCGCCATGCCGTATACAGCCTGCATGTGGTCCAGCGGCAGCACGGTGCCGCCCGCGTTGTTGTGGGACGTCTCCATCGCCACCAGCGCGGTCTTGAGCCGGTGCCCGCCGGTCAGCAGGGCGTCCTCGAGCCGGTTCAGGTCCATCGCGCCCGCGGTGCCCGGCACGCCTTGATAGAACAGTCCCGTGAACGTGGCCGCGCCGCGTTCGGACGTGTACATGTGGGCGGTCGATTCCAGCGCCACCTGCTCGCTGCGCTGCGTCTGCGCCAGCACGGCCAGCAGGTTGGCCATCGTGCAGCTTGGCACGAACAGGCCCGCTTCCTTGCCCAGGCTGGCCGCCACACAGGCTTCCAGCTCGCGCACGGTGGGGTCGCCGTCCAGGCCGTCATCGCCGATGGGGGCGGTGCGCATCCGCTCGTACATGGCCGCGGTCGGGTGGGTGACCGTGTCGCTGCGCAGGTCGACGGGCGGTGGGGGAGGTTCGGCGGGAGTCCGCTGGGTCATGGCGTTCAGTGCTGCAGAATTTTGGAAAGAAACTGGCGCGTGCGCGGGGCACGTTCCTCGACGTTGCCGAAGAACTGCTCCTTCTGGCAGTCCTCGACGATCTTGCCGCTGTCCATGAAGATCACACGGTCGGCGACGCGGCGCGCGAATCCCATCTCGTGGGTCACCACCATCATGGTCATGCCTTCGCCCGCCAGGTCGGTCATCACGTCCAGCACCTCGTTGACCATCTCGGGGTCCAGCGCCGACGTGGGTTCGTCAAACAGCATCACGACCGGGTCCATCGACAGCGCGCGCGCAATCGCCACGCGCTGTTGCTGGCCGCCCGACAGTTCGCCAGGATGCTTGTCCTTGTGCGCCGACAGGCCCACGCGCTCGAGCAGGGCAAGCGCACGCTGGCGCGCTTCGTCCTTGCCGCGCTTGAGCACCTTGATCTGGCCCAGGCACAGGTTTTCCGTCACCGACAGGTGCGGGAACAGCTCGAAGTGCTGGAACACCATTCCGGCCACGGCGCGCAGCTTGGGCAGGTTGGTGCGCGGATCGCCCACGGACACGCCGTTGACCACGATCTCGCCCTTCTGGAAGGGCTCGAGCGCGTTCACGGTCTTGATGAGCGTCGACTTGCCCGATCCCGACGGACCGCACACCACCACGACCTCGCCGCGGCGCACCGTGGTCGAGCATTCGTCCAGCACCTGGAAGTCGCCGTACCACTTGCTGACCTGGCGGATCTCGATCATCGGAGGATTGGAAGAGAGTTGCATCGTTGAACCTGTGGATAACCTGGACGGCTCAGCGCAGCACGCGCGTGCGCTTTTCCAGATGCTTGACCAGACGCGATGCCGTGAAGCAAATCACGAAATACACCACCGCCACGAAGAGATAGAGTTCGACCAGCCGTCCGTCGCGCTGGCCGATCTTGGACGCCGCGCCCAGGAAGTCGGTCAGCGACAGCACGTAGACCAGCGAGGTGTCCTGAAACAGGATGATGACGCGCGTGAGCAGCGCCGGCACCATATTGCGCAGCGCCTGCGGCAGCACCACATACCGCATGCCTTGCCAATGGTTCAGGCCCAGCGCCATGCTGGCCGACACCTGGCCGCGTGCAATGGACTGGATGCCGGCGCGCATGATCTCGCAGAAGTACGCGGCCTCGAACAGCGTGAACGTGATCACCGCCGAATTGAACGCCCCCACGCGCAGCGGCGTGGGCGATCCCACGACCCATGCCGCGATGTACGGCATCAGGAAGTAGAACCAGAAGATCACCAAGAGAAGCGGGATCGAGCGCATCACGTTCACGTAGATGCCCGCCGGCACCGACAGGATCTTGTAGCGCGACAGCCGCATCATCGCCAGAAGCGTGCCCAACGCCAGCCCCATCACCGCCGCCAGCACGGTCAGGGTCAGCGTGAACGTCATGCCAGTCTGGAACAGGTACGGCAGCGCGCCCCAGATCACATCGAAATCGAATTTGCCCATGCTAGCGCCCCAATCCCGCAGGCGACTTTGCCGCCGTGCCGATCAGGCCGGGCACCGCCACGCGGCGCTCGAGCGTGCGCATCCCCAGCACGACGATGCCGTTCAGAATCAGGTAGATCACCGTCGCGGCCGAAAACGCCTCGAAGATATGAAAGCTGAACTCCGCCATCGAGCGCGCCTGTCCGGTGAGCTCCAGCAGGCCGATGGTCAGCGCCACCGACGAATACTTGATCGTGCCCATGAACTCCGAGGTCAGCGGCGGCAGCACGATGCGATAGGCCTCGGGCAGGATGATGTGGCGATAGACCTGCGCCTCGGTCAGGCCCAGGGCGGTCCCCGCCTGAAACTGGCCGCGCGGCAGCGACTGGATGCCGGCACGCAATTGCTCGGCCACGCGCGCCGATCCGTAAAAACCCAGGCACAGCACCGCGGGCACGAACTGCCCCCAGGGCTGCGGCATCTGCTTCATCGCCAGGCCCCAGGCATGCGGCAGCAATTCGGGCAGCACGAAATACCACAGGAACATCTGCACCAGCAGCGGGACGTTGCGAAACAGTTCCACGTAGGTGGCGCCGATGGCATTCATCAGGCGCGACTGCACCGTGCGCATCACGCCCAGCCAGGATCCCAGCAGCAGCGAAAACACCCACGCCGTCAACGCCAGCGCAAGCGTCCAGCCCACGCCGATCAGGATCGTCTCCAGGAAGGTATGCACGCCGTCCGGCGACATCTCCAGGAAGACGCTCCAACTCCAGTTGTAATTCATGCACTCGCCCTTGATCGCGGCGCCGGTCGTTGCCGGCGTCCTTGCCCCTTCATGCGCCGCGGGCGCGCGCTGCGCCCCGCGGCATGCTGCTTACTCGTAGGCTTTGGGATCGCCGGAGTCGGTGGGGTTGGCCAACGCGCGCTTGAGCGCGTCGCTCATGGGGTACTTCAGGTTGATCTGCTTGGGCGGGATCGGCGAATTGAAGTACTTGTCGTACAGCGCGGCGACCTTTCCGGTCTTCATGAGATCGATCACGGCGTCGTCGACGACCTTCTTGAACTTCGGATCGTCCTTGGGCTGCATGATGCCGTAGGGCGCCATTTCCAGGCCCTTCTTGCCAATCACGAACGCATCCGGGTTCTTGGACGACGCGACCGCGCCGTAGGCGATGCCGTCGTCGTTGGCCGAACCGGCCGCGCGACCCGATTCCACCATCAGGATGGTTTCGGCGGTGTCCTTGGTGGGCGCCATCGAAATGCCCAGGTTGCCCTGCGCATTCAGTTGCGAGATCAGCTTGAACGTCTGGCCGCCGGCCTGCGCCGCGATGGTCTTGCCGCGGAACGAGGACAGGTCATTGGGGTCCACGCCGCCGTCCTTGCGTGCCACCAGCACCACTTGCGCCACGAAGGTCGTGGGCGCGAACGACACCAGCTTGTGGCGCGCTTCGTTGTTGGTGGTGTTGCCGCATTCCAGATCGATCGTGCCGTTGGCCAGCAGCGGGATGCGCGTGGCCGACGTCGTCGGGTTGTAGCGCACTTCCAGCTTGGGCAGCTTCAGCGCCGCTTGCACGTACTTGGCAACTTCCTCGCAGATCTCGACCGTGTAGCCAATGGGCTTCTGATTGCCGTCCAGGTACGCGAACGGCACCGACGTCTCGGGGTGGCCGAGCGTGATGACGCCGGTTTCCCGGATCTTGTCCAGACGGCTGGGACCTTCGGCATGTGCCGTCGCGGCGCTGCCCAGAAGGGTGGCGGCGACGGAGATCGCGGCAAGTGCTTTCATCTGATTCCCTTGGCGCCGTGCGTGCGGCGCGTGTTTATGTTCACGATCGGCGGATCCAGGCTTGCTGGTGACCGCCGCGTCCCGCGATGAGCCCCGCGGCTGGCAAAAAGTATCAACTAGCAGTATGGTTTTATCCAGTTCCAATCAAGTATTCCTCTATACGGATTTGACATGGCTATTCCCCGGATGGGCTTGCGACACATCGAGGCGTTCCGCGCCGTCATGATGACCGGTTCCATGACGGCAGCAGCTCGTCGAGTGCATACCTCGCAGCCGCACGTTAGCCGCTTAATTGCGCAATTGGAAGCCATCACCCAGTTTCCCCTTTTCGACCGCAACGGCAGCCGGCTCAGTCCAACCCAGGACGGGTCGCGCTTCTTTCAGGAGGTGGAAAAGACCTTCATCGGCCTGGCCGGCCTGGAGTCGGCGGCGGCCAGCATCCGCTCGTTCAGCGCCAGCCGCCTGAGCGTGGCCGCCATGCCGCGCCTGGCGGGCGGCCTCTTGGCACGCATCGTGGCCGCCTTCAAGACCGAGTACCCGGAGGTCATGGTGGCGATCCACTCGGGGAACGCCAGCACGGTCCACAACTGGATCAGTTCGGGCTTCTGCGACACCGGCCTGGCCATGCTGTCGGGTGAAACCCCCGGCATCCAGGTCGAACCCGTCCTCACGATGAGCTGCGTGGCCGTGCTGCCGCGCGGACACCGCCTGACCAAACTGAAAAAGCTCAAGCCCGCCGACTTCGCGGGCGAGCCCTTCATCGCCTTTCCCAGCGGCACGCCGCTGCGCGAAAAGATCGACGCCGTCTTCAAATCCGCCAAGGTCGAGCGCCACACGGTGGCCGAGGCCGGACTGGGTTCGTCGGTCTGCGCGCTGGTGGGCGCGGGCCTGGGCGTGGCGCTGATCAACCCGCTGGCCGCACGCGAGGAATACGAAGCCAACGGCGTGGAAGTCCGGCCCTTCAGTCCGGCGGTGCCGGTCACAGTGGCGCTGCTGTATCCGCCGTATCACACGCGCACCCGTCTGGTCACGGTGTTCTCGCGCTACGCGCACCAGCTCATGCAGGAAGAGATGGGGGATCTGAAGGCGCGACCGCCGCGGTAGCTGTACGCGGCAGTGATGTACGTGGAGACGGTGTCTGCCTAGGCGGGCGTCACCCGGCCATTACGGTGCAGCATCACAAGCTCACCCGTATCGCCTTGCATGGCCCGCACCGGCTCGCCGTTGTTCCAACGCTCGACAATCGCCGGCGGGCCGTTGTAGACGCCCGCCGCCGTCTGCAGAGATTCCGGCGATCCAATCCAGGCGTAGACTGGTGCATGCAGCCAGTCGCCCCCGGCCCGCGCCACGCCCACGTAGAGGCCGTCCACGTTGTGAGGGCACGGCGCCCCAGCCGCTTGCAGCGCCAGCCACCCATACCCGCCGTCCCACGCCAACCCGAACGTCAGCACATGCCGGCAGGCCAACACCTCGCGGCCCTCGGCCATGTCGTAGACGCCCTCGGCCCATGTCTCGTCGCCATCGTCATCCTGACCCGCATTGGCCAGGATCCGCGCATAGCGCCCCGCCTGGCCTTCAGGTGCGGGCTCCGGGATGCCGGGCAATTCCGATGGCAGCCAGCTCACCTCGCCGAGATCGCTGTAAACGATCGGCACCCGCACGACGCCTTGGCCATCCACCACACCGCGCCGCTCATTCTGCGTCCGCACGCTGATCCGCATCAGGCCGCTTGTCCACAGCTCGGCGGAATCCGCCGCGGTGTCCAGCGGCGCGAGCGCAGCAAAACACGCATCCAGAGCGGGGCGTCCCGACGCGTCGATCAGCCCTTGCATCCCATCGCGCTCGGTAATGAACGCGTGCAGGTCCTCGTCCCAATTAACGTCCTCCCACTCGGGCGCCGCCACCCATCCGCCGCGCCGGTCGACAAGACCCCAGGCCTGCGCCTCGAACGCTGGCGCCAGGCCCCCGGGGCAGAACGACCCCGCATCCTCGAAGCGCGGCGCGATCGCCCAGCCACCCAACTTGTCCACAAAGCCCAGCCGATCTCCCACGCGCGCCACCACCAGGCCTTGCGCGCAGTTCCAGGCCTCGTCCAGCGACGGCGGCAGGATTTCACGGCCATCTGCGGCGATAAGACCGACCTTGTCGTCCACCTGAACGCTGGCCACGTCTTCTTCAAAATCCCACACGGCGTCAAAACGCGGCGCCACCAGCACGCGCGCAACGTTCTGCGTGACCTGCAGCAGCCCGGTGCGGCCCTCGCGGCTTATCCACAGCACGCCCTCATCGGACGCGCCACTGCGCCAGATCGCATCCCACTGCGGCGCCATCACCGGCAGCCAGCAATCGTCTTCGGAGTCGGCATCCGGATCGACCGCCCGCAGCCCCCACAACTTGTCCACACGGTAGCGGTACAACCCGCCGCCTAGCCAGGCGTCGTCGTCGTCATCGGCGCCGCCGTCCGCCACGTACTCCTCAAAGCCGACCTCACGGACCGGCTCCTGTTCGTGGAAATAGGAATGTGACAGCCCGCCAAATCCGAAGCGCCAGGCCCACCCGGACGCGTCATTGGCATCCTGCAGGTCAAGCAGCTGGCAAACGGCGGCCGAATCACCAGCCACCATGCCTTGCTGCAACGCGCGCCAGCGCTCGTTGCTCACGATGCGCACGTGCCGCGCGTAGGCCTGCCCATCCCCTTCGTGCAACCACGACAATTCACGCAGGTTCGCGCTTATCCACAAGTCGCCTTCTTCGCATTCATCGATCAGCGCGTCCAGGTAAAGCACGGCGGCATCGAATTGCCGCACATGCGTCGCACCCTCGCGTTCCGCATGCAGCCGCATGAACGCCGCCAGTTCAGCAAGGCGCGCATGCGCGCCTCGCGCATCTGCCCGGACAGTCGCCGCCTCGCCCACATACAGGATGTCCTGAAATTCGGGCAACGCGTCGGACTCGCCCTGCGCCAGCAGCACGTGCCACAACGTGGGCAGATTGCCATTCGCGCTGGCGATCTCAGCGGGCGGCGCGCTCTCGTGATCCGAGCACAGATACAACCAGGCCCGATTTCCCATCTTCTCTTCCTTTGTTTGCGGATGCGCCCCGGGACACCCCTTGCGGCACCCGGCGCGCCGGGCCACAAAACCAAAGGCCAGCCCTTGCGGGGCTGGCCTTCGGTGACCCAAGCAGGCGTGCGATCAGGCGTCGATGTTGCCCGCCGACAGCGCGTGCGTTTCGATGAAGTTGCGGCGCGGTTCGACGTCGTCGCCCATCAGCGTGGTGAAGACTTCGTCGGCCGCGATGGCGTCCTCGATCTGCACGCGCAGCAAGCGGCGCACCTTCGGGTCCATCGTGGTTTCCCACAGCTGCTCGGGGTTCATTTCACCCAGACCCTTGTAGCGCTGCTTGGAGATGCTGCGGTCGGCTTCGCTGCGCAGCCATTGCATGGCCTCGCGGAAGTCGGACACCGGCTGCTCCTTGCGCTTGTCGCCTTCGCCGCGAGCGGCCAGCGAGCGCGGACCGACCTTGCCCAGGAAGCTCTTGGCGGCCTTGGACAGGATGGCGTAATCCGAGCCATTGATGAAGTCGGCATCGATGATGCTGACGCGCACGTTGCCGTGGTGCATGCGCTGCACGGACAGGCGATGACGCTCGGTGGCCTCGTCGAACTGCGGCACGACCTCGACGCCGTTGCCGTTGATGGGATCGCGCATGGCGTCGGCCAGCCGCTTGGCGGAGTCGGCGGTGGATTCGGCCGTGTCCAGGTTGATCTCCACACCTTCGGCCATGGCCGACAGCGCGCCCACGTCGAAGACGCGCGACAGACGGGCGATGACGCCGTCGGCCGCCACGTACTGGCGGGCCAGGTCGTTCAGCTCTTCGCCGCGGATGATGTTGCCGCCCGAGATGATCTCGGCGTCCTTCAGGGCGAGCGTCAGCATGAACTGCGCTTCTTCCTGGTCATCCTTCAGATAGCGCTCTTCGCGGCCAACCTTGACCTTGTAGAGCGGCGGCTGGGCGATGTACACGTAGCCGCGCTGCACCAGCTCGGGCATCTGGCGGTACAGCAGCGTGAGCAGCAGGGTGCGGATGTGCGCGCCGTCCACGTCCGCGTCGGTCATGATGATGAGGCGGTGGTAGCGCAGCTTGTCCACGTTGAAGTCCGGGCCGATGCTGGTGCCCAGCGCCGTGATCAGCGTGGCGATCTGTTCGCTGGCGATCAGGCGGTCAAAGCGCGCCTTCTCGACGTTCAGCACCTTGCCGCGCAGCGGCAGGATGGCCTGGAACTTGCGGTCGCGGCCTTGCTTGGCCGAGCCGCCTGCGGAGTCACCCTCGACGATGTACAGCTCGCACAGCGCGGGGTCCTTTTCCTGGCAGTCGGCCAGCTTGCCGGGCAGGCCGGCGCCTTCCAGCACGCTCTTGCGGCGCGTCATCTCGCGCGCCTTGCGCGCGGCTTCGCGGGCACGGGCGGCCTCGACGATCTTGTTGCACAGGGCCTTGGCGTCGTTCGGATGTTCGAGCAGCCAGGTTTCCAGCGTGCGGGCCACGGCTTCTTCAACGGCCGGACGCACTTCGCTGGACACCAGCTTGTCCTTGGTCTGGCTGCTGAACTTGGGCTCGGGCACCTTCACCGACAACACGCAGGCCAGGCCTTCGCGCATGTCATCGCCGGACGTCTCGACCTTGGCCTTCTTGGCCAGTTCGTTGTCGGTGATGTACTTGTTGATGATGCGCGTCATCGCGGCGCGCAGGCCGGTCAGGTGCGAACCGCCGTCGCGCTGCGGGATGTTGTTCGTGAAGCACAGCACGCTTTCGCTGTAGCTGTCGTTCCACTGCATCGCCACTTCCACGCCCACGGACACGCCGCCGGCCGCGGACTCGGTGCTGACCGAAAACACGTTCGGATGCAGCACGGTCTTGGCGCGGTTGATGTATTCGACGAACCCCTTCACGCCGCCCGAAAAGGCAAAGTTCTCTTCCTTGCCCTGGCGCTGGTCGATCAGGCGGATCTTGACGCCGTTGTTCAGGAACGAGAGCTCGCGCAGGCGCTTGGAGAGGATCTCGTAGTGGTATTCGATGTTGTTGAAGATGATCGGATCGGCCAAGAAGCGCACTTCGGTGCCGCGCTTGTCGGTCGTGCCGGTCACGGCCAGGGGCGCCACGCGCTCGCCCTGGCGGAATTCCATCTGGTGCACCTGGCCATTGCGGCGGATGGTGAGGCGCAGCCATTCGGACAGTGCGTTCACGCAGGACACGCCCACGCCGTGCAGGCCGCCGGACACCTTGTACGAGTTCTGGTCGAACTTGCCGCCGGCGTGCAGTTCGGTCATGACGATTTCGGCCGCGCTGCGGTGGAATTCGTCGTCCTTGTGGATATCGGTCGGGATGCCGCGGCCGTTGTCCGTGACGGAAATGGAATTGTCGGTGTGGATCGTGACGACGATATCGTCGCAATAGCCGGCCAGGGCTTCGTCGATGGCGTTATCGACGACCTCAAACACCATGTGGTGCAGGCCCGTGCCGTCGGACGTGTCGCCGATGTACATGCCGGGGCGCTTGCGCACGGCCTCCAGCCCCTTGAGCATCTTGATCGAGTCAGCGCCGTAGCCGCTGGTCTCGGGAGTGGTGTTCTGCTGATCTGACATGTCTGTATCGATAACGCTTTAAAGAACGGCCTGGCGGCCGGACCGCCCGCGGACCAACCGGTCCGCAAGCGGCACAAACCCACGGGGGGAGTGCGGATCAGATCCGCATGGGCATGACGACGTACTTGAACTGGTCGTCTTCGGGCAGGGTGATGAGCGCCGACGCGTTGGCATCGGGCATGACCGACCACTGGATGTTGTCGACCTTCACGTTGGACAACACGTCGAGCAGGTAGCCGACGTTAAAGCCCACGTCCAGCGCCTCATGGCTGTAGTCGATGTCGATTTCTTCCTGCGCCTCTTCCTGCTCGGCGTTCGAGGACGAGATCTTCATCTGGTTCTGCGCCAGTTGCAGGCGCACGCCCTTGAACTTGTCCGTGGTCAGGATGGCGGCGCGCTGCAGGCTGCCCTGAAGCGCTTCGCGGCCAACGAGGAAATGGCGCGTGTAGTTCGTGGGAATCACGCGCGTGAAATCGGGGAACTTGCCTTCGACCAGCTTGGAGACCAGCTCGACGTCGCCAAAACGGAAACGGATCTGGCCCGGCGCCACGTCGATGGAGACGGTCTCGTCGGAGTCTTCCAGCAAACGCTGCATTTCCAGCACGGTCTTGCGCGGCACGATGACTTCGTGGCGCTCGGCGATGCCGTCGGCTTCGGTCGAGCAGTGCGCCAGGCGGTGGCCGTCGGTGGCCACGGCGCGCACACGGCCCGGTTCAAACACCAGCAGCATGCCATTCAGGTAGTAGCGGATGTCCTGCTGGGCCATGGCGAAATGCACCATGTTGAACAGGTGGCGCAGGGTGCGCTGCGGCATGGTCAGCGACACGTCCCACTGCTCGGGCTGAGCGACGGTGGGGAATTCGCTGGCGGCCAGCGTCTGCAGCGCAAAGCGGCTCTTGGCGGACTGCACCGACAACTTGTTGCTGGCCAGGGCCAGGCGCACGTCGCCGGTATCGGGCAGGGCTTTCAGGATGTCCAGCAGCTTGCGCGCGGCCACCGTGGTGGACTCGTTGTCCTGGCCGACACCAAAGTCGGCGTGCGTGGTGATCTGCACTTCCAGGTCGGTCGCAATGAAGGCAACCTTGTTGCCTTCCTTGCGCATCAGGATGTTCGCAAGAATGGGCAGGGTATGGCGTCTTTCGACGATGCCCGCCACAGTCGACAGCGGTTTCAGCAATGCATCGCGTGTGGTTTGTACGAGTTGCATGTTCATCCTTTTAGAGTTTGTTCCAACACGTGCAGGGTATGGTTGAGCTCCGCTTGCTTGGCGCGGGCATCGGAAATCTTGCGAACGGCGTGCAGCACCGTGGTGTGATCACGGCCGCCGAATAAATCGCCGATTTCCGGCAGGCTTTTCTGGGTCAGCTCCTTGGCCAGGTACATCGCGACCTGGCGCGGCAAGGCGATATTGGCCGGCCGGCGTTTCGAGTACATGTCGGCGACCTTGATCTTGTAGAAGTCCGCCACCGTCTTCTGGATGTTTTCGACGGTGATCTGGCCGTTGGACACCGACAGCAGGTCCTTCAGCGCTTCCTTGCAGACATCGACCGTCAGCACGTCGCGGCCGTGGAAACGCGCATAGGCAAGCACCTTGCGCAGCGCGCCTTCCAGCTCGCGCACGTTGCTGCGCAGATGCTTGGCGATGAAGAACGCCACTTCCTCGGGCATGGGCACGCCTTCGGACTCGGCCTTGCGCAGCAGGATCGCCACGCGCATCTCCAGTTCCGGCGGCTCGATGGCCACCGTCAGGCCCGAGTCAAAGCGCGAGATCAGGCGGCTGTCGATGCCCGACAGTTCCTTCGGATACGTATCGCTGGTGATGATGATCTGCTTGCGCTGCGCAACCATCGCCTCGAACGCGTAGAAGAATTCTTCCTGCGTGCGGTTCTTGCCGGAGAAGAACTGGATATCGTCGATCAGCAGCAGATCGAGCGAATGGTAGTAACGCTTGAAGTCGTCGAACGCCTTGCGCTGGTAGGCCTTCACCACGTCGGACACATACTGGTCCGCATGCACGTAGCGCACGCGCACCCCGGTGCCTGCCGCGACCATGGCGTTGCCGATGGCGTGGATCAGGTGGGTCTTGCCCAGGCCGACGCCCCCATACAGGAACAGCGGGTTGTACGAGGTGCCCGGGTTTTCGGCGACCTGCAGCGCGGCGGCGCGCGCGAGCTGGTTGGCCTTACCGGTCACGAAGTTCTCGAACGTGAGGTCGGTGTTCAGGCGCGAACGCTCGTACACGATGTTGGCGGCGTCCGCGTTCACGGCCTGCGCAGCGGCGGTCGTGGCGGGCGCCGGCGGCGCGGTCGTAACGGTGACGGTCACTGGCGGCGCGGCGCCGGCAGGGGGAGCAGCGGACAGGTGCGGTTGCTGGGCGGGCTGCTGGGCGCGCACGGGCGCGACCGGCATGCGCGGCGCGGCGCCGTGCGAAGGCAGCTCGAACAGAACCTGCACCGGACGCTTGAACCACTCCGCGGCCAACGCTTCGATCTGGTGGGAAAAGTTCTTGCGCACCCAATCCAGCTTGAAGCGGTTGGGCGCGGCAACGCGCAGCACCGCCTGCGTTTCGTCGTACGCAAGCGGGACCAGCGGTCGTATCCACGCGCTGATTTGTTGGGGGGGGAGTTCCTGCTCAAGACGACTGACGCAGGTCTGCCAGAATTCTTTCATGTCGCTCTTATTCAAACCTCGATTCTACCTTGCCTGGGCTGGGGTTATCCACAGGGAGGGCCATAAGCGTCTACATGGCGCCCCCTTAACTGTTTGACAAGACAGGGAAAACTTGCTGAAATGGTGGGCTTTTCCGAATTCTGTCTGTCAGAAGGTTTCGCAGAAAGCTGGCCGGACACGCTCCTACAAGAGCAATTTGTCCGGTTTTTAGCTTTGCTGAATAGGTCGCCCGAGATGAAATTCTCGGTACAGAGCCCCGTCTTAGAGTCGTTTTTCGCACCGGTTGCGAAACCCGTTGCAAAAATGCTCCTAGATACCCGCTTCTGCTTAGCGCGACGTGGAACCCTCCGGGCAGGTCCCTTCTGACTTTGTTCTTTTTGTGGATCGTCCATGAAACGCACCTACCAACCTTCCGTTACCCGCCGCAAGCGCACCCATGGCTTTCGCGTGCGCATGAAAACCCGCGCTGGCCGCGCGATCCTGAGCGCCCGTCGCGCCAAGGGCCGCAAGCGTCTGGCCGTCTAAGTCCAGTTTTCCGGTTTTCCGGAATCTGACTTTCGCACGGACCGACCATATTGCAAGACCTCTCGCAATCCTGTCCCGGTTCCGCGCAACCGCCTGACCCGCAGTCCATGCCGCGCTCCACGCTTCCTCCGGAGGCGCGGCTGCATCGCCCCTCCGAGTTTGCCGCCGCCCTCAAAGGCCGGCGTCTTGCCCGAGGGGCATTCTTCATTGTGAGCGCGGCTCCCAATGATCTGCCTCCCGGCCAGGACGCCTGTGCTCGCCTGGGGCTCGTCATCGCCAAGCGGTTTGCCGCCCACGCCACCACGCGCAACGCCTTGAAGCGGGTCATCCGCGAAGCGTTCCGCCATCGGCGCCTGGCGCTGCCGGCGAAAGATTACGTCGTGCGCCTGCACAGCAAGGTCGCTCCCGCCACGCTCACGGCGCTGAAACGCGCCGCCAGAGCCGAAGTGGACGCTCACTTTGAGCGCATCGCGCGATGATCAAGGCTCTACTCATTGCCCCGATCCGGTTCTACAGGTTTTTCCTGAGTCCCTGGATCGGCAGGCAGTGCCGTTTTACTCCGACCTGCTCGGCGTACGCGATCGAAGCGATCGAGCGCCACGGCGCATGGCGCGGCTTCTGGATGGCGGTCCGGCGCATAGGCCGGTGCCATCCCTGGTCGCCCGGCGGGCTGGATCCGGTTCCGCCGGCCAAGGGAACCAACGACGCCCGGTGCTGCTCCCACAGCCACCGCATCGAGCACGATTGACGCTAAACTGGCGGGCTTTGCTGGCCCGTATTCACTTCAGTAGGCACCATGGATATCCGACGAACCGTCCTCTGGATGATTTTTTCCTTTTCGCTGTTGCTCCTTTGGAACAACTGGCAAATCCATAACGGCAAGCCGTCGCTGTTCGGGGCCCCGCCCGCGGCCAGCACGACCGAGTCTCCGGCTGCCGCCAACAATGCGACGCCGTCCGTGCCCAGCGCGCCGACCGCGACCGCCGCACCGGCCTCCACGGTGCCTGGCGCCGCTACCCCCATCCCCACGCGTTCCGAAGAAGTCGTCATCACCACCGACGTGCTGCGCCTGACCTTCGACACGATGGGCGCCCAGCTGGTGCGCGCCGAGCTGCTGAAGTATCCGGCCACCGGCCAGCCCGACAAGCCCACGGTGCTTCTGGACCGCTCGGCGGGCCTGAACTACGTGGTGCAGACCGGCGTGGTCGGCGCACCCAGCGGCCAGAGCTTCCCCACGCACCAGACGCCGTTCCGCCTGGTCTCGCAAGAACGCGAACTGACCGGCGACAACCTGGTCGTCACGTTCGAAGGCGAATCCGGCGGCGTGAAGGTCACCAAGACGTTCACCCTGCATCGCGGCCGCTACGACATCGACGTGCGCCATGACCTGGCCAACGTCGGCGCCGCCCCCGTCGCCCCGTCCCTGTATCTGCAGATCGAGCGCGACGGCAACGATCCGGCCGATACGTCCAGCTTCTATCACACGTTCACGGGCTTTGCCGTCTACTCGGAACAAGACAAGTTCCAGAAGAGCACGTTCAGCGACATCCAGAAGAAGAAGGCCAGCTACATCAAGCAGGCGGACAACGGCTGGATCGCCGTGGTCCAGCACTACTTCGCCACGGCCTGGGTGCCCCCGCAAGGCAAGCCGCGCACGAACGAACTGCTCGAAGTCCAGCCGAACCTGTACGCCGGCCGCAGCATCGAAGCCGTCGGCGAGATCGCCCCGGGCGCCGCCGCACGTGTCGACTCGCACCTGTGGGTCGGTCCGCAAGACCAGAAGGCCATGGCCGCGCTGGCCCCGGGCCTGGAACTGGTCGTCGACTACGGCTGGCTGACCATCATCGCCAAGCCGCTCTTCACGCTGATGACCTGGCTGCATTCCATCCTGGGCAACTGGGGCTGGACGATCGTCGCGCTGACCGTGCTGATCAAGGCCGTGTTCTACCCCCTGGCTGCCGCCAGCTACCGCTCGATGGCCCGCATGAAGCAGGTGGCTCCGCGCCTGCAGGCCCTGAAGGAAAAGTACGGCGACGACAAGCAGAAGCTCAATGCGGCCATGATGGAGATGTACCGCACCGAGAAGATCAACCCGCTGGGCGGCTGCTTGCCGATGGTGGTTCAGATTCCGGTGTTCATCTCGCTGTACTGGGTGCTGCTGGCCAGCGTGGAAATGCGCGGCGCGCCGTGGATCCTGTGGGTGCACGACCTGTCCGTCCGCGATCCGTTCTTCATTCTGCCCGCCATCATGATGGCGACCATGTTCCTGCAGATCAAACTGAACCCGACGCCGCCGGATCCCATCCAGGCCAAGGTCATGATGATCATGCCGCTGGTGTTCGGCGGGATGATGTTCTTCTTCCCGGCCGGCCTGGTGCTGTACTGGTGCGTCAACAACATCCTGTCGATTGCGCAGCAGTGGTCCATCACCCGCGCCATCCAGAAGAAGTCGGAAGTGGCGGCCAATCGCTGATCGCCCTTCAGAAACAAGAAACCGGCCTTTCGAGGCCGGTTTTTTTTCGCCCGTTGCGATTGAAACGCGGAAGGCTCGTTCAGCACTTTCCATGCCCATGAGGCCTATACATAGGTATTACTTATCGGCAAAGCAGGATCAATCAACTTCACACAGCCCACCGTGACACCTATGATGGCTCTGAATTTGCCCTCCGGCGTTCAGCCCGCCGGAGTTTTTGCTGCAACGCGCGCGGCCCGCAAGGCGGATCCGCGACATCCAGGAATGACTTAGGGAGTGTGCCATGACCGACAAGAAGCCTTTGACCACCGCCTCGGGCGCCCCAGTGCCGGACAACAACAACACCTTGACCGCCGGCCCCCGCGGTCCCGCCCTGCTGGAAGATTTCTGGCTCATTGAAAAACTTGCCCACTTCGACCGCGAACGCATCCCCGAGCGCGTCGTCCATGCCAAGGGCTCCGGCGCCTACGGCACCTTTACCGTCACCCACGACATCAGCCGCTACACCCGCGCCAAGATCTTTTCCCAGGTCGGCAAGCAGACGCCGCTGTTTCTGCGCTTTTCGACGGTCGCCGGCGAACGCGGCGCCGCCGACGCCGAACGCGACGTGCGCGGATTTGCGATCAAGTTCTACACCGAGGAAGGCAACTGGGACCTGGTGGGCAACAACACGCCTGTCTTCTTCATCCGCGACCCCCTGAAGTTCCCCGACTTTATCCACACCCAGAAGCGCGATCCGAAGACCAACCTGCGCAACGCCACGGCCGCCTGGGACTTCTGGTCGCTCAACCCAGAATCACTGCATCAGGTCACCACGCTGATGAGCGATCGCGGCATCCCCGCCAACCTGCGCCAGCAGCACGGATTCGGCTCGCACACGTTCAGCTTCATCAACGCCAACAACGAGCGCTTCTACGTGAAGTTCCATTTCAAGTCGCAGCAGGGCATCGCCTGTCTGACGGACGAGGAAGCCGCGCAGGTCGTCGCCCATGACCGCGAAAGCTCGCAGCGCGACCTGTTCCAGAACATCGAAGAGGGCAACTTCCCGAAGTGGACGCTGAAGGTGCAGATCATGCCCGAGGCCGAAGCGGCGACGTATCACATCAACCCCTTCGACCTGACCAAGGTCTGGCCGCATGGCGACTATCCGCTGATTGAGGTCGGCGTGCTGGAACTGAACCGCAACCCCGAAAACTACTTTGCCGAGGTCGAGCAGGCCGCGTTCACGCCGGCCAACGTGGTGCCGGGCATCGGCTTCTCGCCGGACAAGATGCTGCAGGGCCGCCTGTTCTCGTATGGCGACACGCACCGCTATCGCCTGGGCATCAACCATCACCAGATCCCGGTGAACGCGCCCAAGTGCCCGTTCCACAGCTTCCATCGCGACGGCGCGGGCCGCGTGGACGGCAACGCCGGGGCCACGATCAACTACGAGCCCAACAGCGCGGGCGAGTGGAAGGAAACCCCGTCTGCCGCCGAACCGCCGCTGGCGCTGGACGGCCAGGCCGCGGCCCGCTGGAACCATCGCGTCGACGACGACTACTACTCGCAGCCGGGCGCGTTGTTCCGCCTGATGACGCCGGCGCAGCAGGAACAGCTCTTTGGCAACATCGGCCGCCACATGGCGGGCGTGCCGGAAGTCATCCAACGCCGCCAGCTGGATCACTTCAAGAAGGCCGACCCGGCCTATGCCGAAGGCGTGGCCAAGGCGCTGGGGCTGAAGCTGTAAACGTTACGCGCCAACCATGAAAAAAAGGGGCGGCATCATGGCCGCCCCCTTTTTCATTCTGATCGCTCGATCGCTTCAACAATCACCGCTGCATCCCCCAACGCCGCACCGTCAGCCGTTCCAGCGTGTCGAACGCCAGGTTTTCCACAAGCAGGCCAATCATGACCACCGCGGCCAGGCCTGCGAACACCCGGTCTGTGTATAACTCGTTCCGGTTCTGAAAGATGTACCAGCCCAGTCCGCCCTTGCCGCTGGACGCGCCAAACACCAGTTCGGCGGCGATCAGCGTGCGCCAGGCAAACGCCCAGCCGATCTTCAGTCCGGCCAGAATGGCGGGCAGGGCAGCCGGCACCAGAATCTGCAGCACATAGCGCAACCCGGTCAGCCCGTAATTGCGCCCCGCCATCCGCAGGGTGTCAGACACCCCCAGAAAGCCCGCATACATGTTCAGCGCCAACGCCCATAGCACCGAGTGAATCAGCACGAACACCAGGCTGCCTTCGCCCAGCCCAAACCACAGCAACGCCAGCGGCAGCAGGGCGATCGCCGGCAGGGGATTGAACATCGCCGTCAGCGTGGACAGTAGATCACGCCCGAACCGCGTGGACACCGCCAGCGTCGTCAACACAAAGGCCAGCACGACACCCGCCAGGTAGCCCTGCACCAGCACGCGCATCGACTGACCGGCGCGCGCCAGCAGCTCACCGCTGGTCACGCCCTCGACAAAGGCCTGGGCGGTCTGCCAGGCGCCAGGCAACAGCAGGTCGTTGTCGGTATAGCGCGCCGCCAGTTCCCACACCACCGCCAACAGGGCAAGGATCACGCCCTTGCGCAGGGCGGCGTGCTGCCACAGCCGTTCGTGCCAAGGCAGCGGCGCCTCGGCGGCTTGCGGGGGCAGGGGCGGCAGGTCGTATTCCACCTCGGGGCGGATGAACGCCGATCCGGCATGGCCGATGCTCATACGCGCTCCTTTCATGCCGCCGCACGCTCGGCCTGAGCCAGCGGCGGCGTGTCGAACAACAGGTCGTGAATGCGGCGCGACGCTGCCTGGAAAGCGGCCGACCCCTGGCTGTGCAGGTCAAAGCCGTGCGCATTCAGTTCGGCGCGCACACGGCCCGGATGCGGGGAGAGCAACAGAATGCGGCTGCCCAGCACCAGCGCCTCTTCGATGGAATGGGTGACAAACAGCAGCGTGAATCGCACGTCGTCCCACAGCGCCATCAGTTCCTCCTGCATGCGCCGCCGCGTCAGCGCATCCAGCGCGGCAAACGGCTCATCCATCAGCAGCACGCGCGGCTGCATGGCCAGCGCCCGCGCAATGGCCACGCGCTGCTTCATGCCGCCGGAAAGCGTGTGGGGATACGCATCGGCAAACGCCGCCAGCCCGACCTTGTTCAGGTAGTGCATCGCCCGTTCGTCGGCCTCGCGCCGATTGAGCTTGCGAGACGCCACCAGCGGAAACGCCACGT
Source organism: Achromobacter sp. SLBN-14 (assembly GCF_006715415.1). Taxonomy (NCBI): domain Bacteria; kingdom Pseudomonadati; phylum Pseudomonadota; class Betaproteobacteria; order Burkholderiales; family Alcaligenaceae; genus Achromobacter; species Achromobacter sp. SLBN-14. Next base: position 2,419,420 of record NZ_VFNE01000001.1, read on the forward strand.
TCTGGCGCAACGTCTTCCACGGCGGCAGCTGGTCGAATTCCTGGAACACCACGATGCGGTCCGGGCCCGGCCCCTGAATCGTCTTGCCGTCGATCGCGATCCGTCCCTCGGTCGGTTCGATGAATCCCGCGATCGCCTTGAGCAGCGTTGATTTCCCGCAGCCCGACGGCCCCAAGAGGATGAATCGTTCGGCACCATGCACGTCGAAGCTGACCTGATGGGTCGCCTGCACCCGACGTTCACGCGTCTTATATTCGATCGAAACCTTATCCACAGCCAGCAAAGGCTCGGGCCGTTCAACGTTATCCACAGGGGCGGCGCGGCTCACTGCCATGTCAGCTTCCCTGCGCCGTGACAGGATCGTCGAAGAAGTAGTCGCGCCAGCTTGCCGGCGCATTCTTGATCGCGCCGACCTTGTGCATGAACTGCGCCAGCGCAAACGTGTTCTGAGGCGCCAGTTTGAACTGCACGTCGGGGTTCTTGATGACCTTGACGAGGAAGTCGCGATCCTGCTTGGCGCCCGTGACCCGCAGATAGATGTCCGCCGCCTGTTCCGGATGGGCCGCCGCAAAACTGGCCGCCTCTTTCAATGCTTCCTGGAAGGCCTTGTAGGTCTTGGGATTCTCGCGGCGGAATTTCTCGGTGGCAAAGAGCACGGTGGACGAACTGGGCCCGCCCAGCACGTCGTACGAATTGAGCACGATGCGCGCCTTCGGGTTTTCGGCCAGTTCCTGCTCCTGGAAGGGCGGGTTGCCAAAATGGCCCGTGATTTCCGTACCGCCGGCGATGATGGCCGCCGCCGCGTCGGGGTGCGGCAGCGCCACCGAGATCTTGTCCAGCTTGTTGTACTGCGCATCCCCCCACAGCTTGGCCGATGCCAGTTGCAGCACACGCGACTGCACCGACACCCCGACCGCCGGCACGGCGATGCGATCCTTGTCTGTGAAGTCGGCAATCGTCTTCACGTTCGGATTGTTGGTCACCAGGTAGTACGGGAAGTTGCCCAGCGACGCCACGCCCTTCACGTTCTGCTTGCCGTGCGTGCGATCCCAGATCGTCAACAGCGGTCCCACGCCCGCCCCCGCGATATCCACAGCCCCGGACAGCAGCGCATCGTTCACGGCCGAGCCGCCGGACAGCTTGGCCCATTCGACCGAGATATCCACACCTTCGGCCTTGCCATGCTTTTCGATCAGCTGCTGGTCTCGCGCGACATTCAGCAGCAGATACACGATGCCGTATTGCTCGGCAATGCGGATGCGTCCTTCGGCCTGGGCGGGCGTGGGCGAAGCCAGCGCCAGCACGGCCAGCATCAGCGCCAGGCCGGCGCCCGTGGCGGTCTGGACCAGTCGATCCCGTAGCGTGGAGGTCAAACGCATGGCGTTCCTTGTGGATAAGTGGGGTGAGGTCATGAACGCGGCGTCAGAAGGGCGCATCGCCTTCGATCGTCGTGCGGTAGAGCTTGCGGCGCAGGTGATCGGGCGTGCCGCCGGCCAGGTGGATCAGCGACCGGTTGTCCCAGAACACCAGGTCATGCGGCTGCCACTGGTGGCGGTAGATATGTTCTGGCCGCACGCTGTGGATAAACAACTCGTTCAGCAGCGCGCGGCTTTCGTCGTCCGGCAGGCCCTCGATCCGGGTGGTGAAGCCTTCGCTCACAAACAGCGCGCGCCGGCCGTTCTCGGGGTGCGTGCGGACCACCGGATGCACCACCTCCTGCACCTGCGCAATCTGCGCTGCACTCAGATTCGGCCGCCAGTTGCCTTCCTTCTGCAGTTGGCCGTATTGCGCCAGATAGGAATGCACGCCGCGCTTGCCGTCGATGGCGTTCTTGAGCGCCTGCGGCAGCGTGTCGTAGGCCAGGTGCATGTTCGCGAACAAGGTGTCTCCGCCTTCGGCAGGCAGTTCCTGCGCGTGCAGCAGCGAACCCAGGCTGGGCAGTTCCTTGTACGAGATATCCGAATGCCAGTATTTGCCCGCGTCGCCCAGACCGATGGGCTTGCCGTCTTCCACAATGTTCGAGACCGTCAGGATCTCCGGATGGCCGGGCAGATGGAATTGGTGCAGCACATGGATCATCAGGCGGCCGAAGCGGCGGCTGAAATCGATGTGCTGCTGCGGCGTGATGCGCTGGTCGCGAAACACCAGCAGGTGATGGTCCAGGTGCGCCTTGTGCACGCGGGCAAAATCCGCAGGCGCCAGTTCACGCGACAGGTCCAGGCCGATGACCTCCGCGCCCAGCGGACCGGGCAGGGGGCGCACGTCAAACGTTTGCGTGTCAGGTTGGGAGGCGGCGTGCGCTTCGCGCCGCAAGGCATTGCTCTGGGACATCGGTCGCTCCGGTTCGCCTTATCGGCATGGCAGGAACGACCGATTATGAAAACGCCGCCATCCATCTCAAACGAAGTTATCGGCGTTTGATCAAAGCTTTACGTCATATAGCAAAAAGCCGCGGGGGCGCCCCGCGGCTTCATGGCCAACCGCATATAAACAAATAGCGGATCGGTCGTTACCGGGCCGGCAAGAACGCTTCGACCAGCTTCACCCAGTACGTCGCGCCCACCGGCAGCAACGCGTCGTTGAAGTCGTAGTTGGGATTGTGCAGCTGGCACGGACCCATGCCGTGATAGGTTTCCATGCGGTGGTCGCCGTCGCCATTGCCCAGGAACAGATACGAGCCCGGCACGGATTCCAGGAAGAACGAAAAGTCTTCCGCCCCCATGAACGGCGGCATGTCGCGCAGTACGTTCTCCGCGCCAAAGGCGTCTTCGGCGACCTTCGCCGCAAAGGCGGTTTCCTTTTCCCAGTTCACCAGCGGCGGATACGCACGCACGAAATCCAGCTCGCCCGTGCCGCCATACACCTGCGGCAAGGTGGTCGCGATGCGCCGCATGTCGGCTTCGATCTTGTCCAGCGTGTCCACCGAATACGTGCGCACCGTGCCGCGCAGCACGGCTTCGCCGGGAATCACGTTGTAGGCATCGCCTGCGTGGATCTGCGTGATCGACAGCACCGCCTGCTCCAGCGGATTCTTGCTGCGCGAAATGACCGTCTGCAGCGCATGCACCATGTCGGCGGCCACGATGATGGGGTCGACCGACGAATGCGGCTGCGCGGCGTGGCCGCCAACACCCTTGATGACGATGTCCCAGCGGTTGCTCGACGCCATCGTGGGGCCGGACCGGAACCCGAACTGATTCACCGGCATGCCGGGCATGTTGTGAATGCCGAAGACCGCATCGCAGGGAAACTTGTCGAACAGCCCGTCCTGCATCATGGCGCGCGCGCCGGCGTTGCCGCCTTCCTCGGCCGGCTGGAAGATGAACACCACGGTGCCGTCAAAATTGCGATGCGTCGACAGATACTGCGCGGCGCCCAGCAGCATCGTCGTGTGCCCATCGTGGCCGCAGCCATGCATGCGCCCGCTGATCGTGGACTTGTGGGCAAACCGGTTGTGCTCGGGCATCGGCAGCGCATCCATGTCGGCGCGCAGGCCGATGGTCTTGCCGCCGCTGCCGGCGCGCAGAATGCCCACCACCCCGGTTTTCCCCAGCCCCGTGTGGACTTCCAGTCCCCAGCCGCGCAGGCGCTCGGCCACCAGGTTGGAAGTGCGCGTTTCCTGAAACGCCAGTTCGGGATGGGCATGGATATCGCGCCGCAGCGCAGTCAGGTCCCCGTGTACGCGTTCGATTTCGGCAATGGTTTTCATGGCTGTGGATAAGCTGTCTGGGTGGATGAATGGCGCAGGCGCAAAAGGCCAGCTGGTGCGGGAATTCTCGCGCCGCCCCGCGCCCCGCGTCCAGCCCTTTTTCGGCGCAGGTCAGGCGCCATCGTTCAAATGGCAGGCGCTGAACTGGCCCGGTGCGACTTCCCGCAGGAGCGGGCGTTCCGCCTTGCAGCGCGGCATCGCATGGGGGCATCTGGGGTGAAACGCGCAACCGGAAGGCGGATCCAGCGGCGAGGGCAGCTCGCCGCGAATGGGTTGATACGCCCGTCGCCCGGGCGTCAGCGTGGGCAGCTCCTTGAGCAGCGCCTGCGTGTAAGGATGGTTGGCGCGCGCGAAGACCGTATCGGTATCGGCCAGTTCGACGATGCGTCCCAGATACATGATCGCCACGCGGTCCGAAATGTGGCTCACGACGCTGAGATTGTGGCTGATGAACAGATACGTCAGGTCCAGGTCCGCGCGCAGTTGCTCGAACAGGTTCAGCACCTGCGCCTGGATCGACACATCCAGCGCCGCCACGGCCTCGTCGCAGACGATCACCGAAGGCTTGAGCGCCAGCGCCCGCGCAATGCCGATGCGCTGGCGCTGGCCGCCCGAGAACTGATGGGGATAACGCTGTGCAAAGCTCGGATCCAGGCCCACCTGACGCATCAGCCCAGCCACGTACTCCAGCTTGTCGCGCGAGGCAATCAGGCCGTGCGCCGCAGGCGCTTCGCCGATGATGTCGCGCACCCGCATGCGCGGATTCAGGGACGCGTACGGATCCTGAAAGATCATCTGCACGCCCAGCTCATACGCGCGCCGCTCGGCGCCCTTCATGGCATGCACGGGCCTGCCCTGATAGTGCACCTGGCCCGCAGTGGGCGGCAGAATGCCCGACACGATGCGGCCCAATGTGGATTTTCCACAGCCCGATTCGCCGACGATGCCGATCACTTCGCCGGGCCTGACCGCCAGGTCGACGCCGGCCACAGCGTGCACCACCTGCGTCTTCAGCCCCGCACCCAGCAGGTTGGCAATGCGGCCGGCCAGATCCACGGGTTGCACGAAGCGCAGTTCGACTTCGTTCAGCGCGAGGATCGGCGTGGGATTGATTGCAGCTTCGGTCATAACGTGTCCGGCGCTCCGGCATGCCAGCAGCGCACCCATTGCGCCGGGCGGACTTCGACGGGCGGCGGTTCGGTAAGACACGCGTCCGTCGCGCGCGGACAGCGCCCCCGGAATGCACAGCCCTGCGGCAGGTTCAAGAGCGACGGCGTCATGCCGGGAATCGGCACCAGCGGCTTGCCCCGCGACGCCGGCGTCGGAATCGACGCGATCAACCCGTGCGTATACGGATGCATCGGATGGCTGATGACCGCCTCGGTGCTGCCCGTTTCCACGACACGGCCCGCATACATCACCGACACACGGTCGGCCAGGCCCGCCACCACGGCCAGGTCATGCGTGATCCAGATGAGGCCCGTGCCCGTTTCGCGGCAGAGCTTCTGCACTTCGAACAGGATCTGCCCTTGTATCGTGACGTCCAGCGCGGTCGTGGGCTCGTCCGCAATGATGAGGCGCGGCGAATTCAGAAGCGCAATGGCGATCGCCACCCGCTGGCGCATGCCGCCGGACAGCTGATGCGGATACGTGCGCAGGCGCTCTTCTGGAGAGGGAATGCCCACCATCGCCAGCGTCTGCAGCGCGCGCTTTCGCGCCGCTTCGCGCGAGACCTTGGCATGCGCCTGCACCGCCTCGATCATCTGCGTGTCCACCCGCAGCACCGGATTGAGCGTCATCATCGGATCCTGGAAGATCATCGCGATCTCCTGTCCCCGCAACTGACGCCATCGCGCAGGCGTGGCCGCGCGCAGGTCCTCGCCGTTCAGCCTAAGATCGCCGCCGACGATGCGCCCGGGCTCATCCAGCAGGCCCATCAACGAAAACCCCGTGATGCTCTTGCCCGATCCGGACTCGCCCACCAACCCCAGGATCTCTCCTTCGGCCAGCGTCAGGTCCACGCCATCCACGGCCTTGACCACGCCATTGCGCGTGAAGAAATGCGTCTTCAGGCCATGCACCTCAAGCACTCGGGCCGGGCCCGGAACGGATCGCTGCGCGGCGTTCGTCTGCATCGCCCCTGTCCTCAATTCGCGTGCCGCGGGTTGAGCACATCGCGCAAGTGGTCGCCCACCAGGTTGATGGCGATGATGGCCAGCGCCAGCGCAATGCCGGGAAAGAACGAAATCCAATACTGGCCGGAAAGCAGGTACTCGAAGCCGTTGTAGATCAGCATGCCCAGCGACGGCTCGGTGACCGGCACGCCCACGCCCAGGAACGACAGCGTTGCCTCCAGCGCAATCGCGTGCGCCAGGTCGATCGTGGCGATCACGATGAGCGGCGGCATGCAGTTCGGCAGCACGTGCCGGAATAACACGCGCGACCACGACAGCGACATGCACCGCGCCGCCTCGACGTATTCCTTGCCGCGCTCGACCAGCGCGGCGCCACGCGCGGCCCGCGCAAAGTACGCCCATTGCACGACGATGAGCGCGATGATCACCTTGTCCACACCCTTGCCCAGAATGGCCAGGAGCATCAGCGCCACCAGGATCGCCGGGAACGACAACTGGATATCCACAACCCGCATCAGCAAGGCGTCGATGCGCCCCCCGAAATACGCGGCGATCAGCCCGACCGTGGCGCCGATGCCAAAGGCGGCCAGCACCGACACCGTGGCCACCATCAGGCTCGTGCGCATGCCGTAGAGAATCGCCGAAAAAAGGTCGCGCGCCTGGCCGTCGGTGCCCAGCCAATGCCGCATCGAACCATCCCCGCTTTCGCTGCCCGGCCTGAGCTTCGAATCCATGATGTCCAGGCTGGCCAGATCATAGGGATTCTGCGGCGCGATCCACGGCGCCAGCAGCGCCGCCCCCACGATCACGACCAGCATCACCAGGCCCAGGGTGGCCAGCTTGCTGGCAAAGAAGTCCGACACGAAACGGCGCCAGGGCGACTGCTCTTTCGTCGGCGCCGGGGGCGAGGCAGCGGTGGCGGGCGTATTCATCATCGGCGGCTATCCAGGCGTACGCGGGGGTCCAGCACCGTGTAGATGATGTCCACCACCAGATTCAACATGACCAGGAAGAAAACGATCAGCAGCAGATACGCCACCACCACCGGCCGATCCAGATTGATGATGGAATCGATCAGCAGCTTGCCCATGCCCGGCCACGAAAACACGGTCTCCGTCACGACGGCAAATGCCATCACCTGACCGAACTCCAGGCCGGCCACCGTCACCACGGGAATCAGGATGTTCTTGAGCAGATGCACACCCAGGACGCGCTTTTCAGCCAGGCCCTTGGCGCGCGCGAACTTGATGTAGTCCATGGGCAGCGCCTCGCGCGTGGCCGCCCGCGTCACGCGGATGATCATGGCGCACTTGGCAAACGCGATGGTCGCGGCGGGCAGGGCCAGGCTCAGCCAGCCGTCCAGCGTCAGCACGCTCAGTTGCAGCGAGCCGATGCTGACGGTGTCGCCGCGGCCGCCGGCCGGAACCCAACCCAGCATCACCGCAAAAACCATGATGAGCATCAGGCCCACCCAGAAATTGGGCAGCGAAAATCCCAGCACAGAGCCCGTCATGATCGCGCGCGAGCCCACCGCCGCGGGTTTCAAACCCGCCAGGATGCCGAGCGGCACGCCGATCAGCACCGACAGCAGCATGGCCACACAGGCCAGCTCGACCGTCGCCGGCATGCGCTCCAGGATCAGGTGCATGGCCGGCTCGCCGGTCAGGAAACTGTTCCCGAAATCGCCGCGCACGGCCTGGCTCATGAAGATCAGGTACTGCCGCCACAAGGGCTGGTCCAACCCCAGCGATGCACTGATCGCGGCGCGCTGCGCCTCGGTCGCTTCCGGACTGGCCAGCATCGAGACCGGATCGCCGACCATGTAAATGCCGGCAAAGACCAACGCCGACATGACAAGCATGACGACGATGGTCTGCAGCAGCCTTCTGACAATGGTTGCAAGCACGAGATATCGCCCGGCGCGCTTACTTCTTCAGCGTAGCGTTCTGCGCCAAGGTGACCTGGTCCGGACGGCCTTGATAGCGGATGTCGTTCTTCATCGCCCAGACCGACAGCTCGAAATGCACGGGCAGCATCGCGAAATCATCCATGGCGATGTTGCTTGCCGTGGACAGCAGCTCCGCGCGCTTGGCGTCATCCATCGTGGACGAGGCCTGCTTCACCAGTTCATCCATCTTGGGGTTGGAGTAGCGGCTGCGGTTCGTCGTGCCCTGGCCCGCTTCCGGGTTGCGCGTCATCAGCAGCGACGTCAGCGCGTTCGACATTTCACCGCTGGTCACCGACCAGCCCGCCAGATAAGCCGAGAACGAGTAGCTGTCGCGGTTCTTGAAGAACACCGGGGGCGCCATCGCATCCACGCTGGTCTTCACGCCAATGCGCGTCCACATCGAAGCAATGGCCTGCGCCACCTTCGAATCGTTGACATAGCGGCCGGACGGCGAACCCAACGTGATCGAAAACCCGTTGGGGTAGCCCGCTTCCTTGAGCAGCGCCTTGGCCTTTTCGACATCGGCCTTGGGGGCCTTCGAATGTTCCTTGCTGGCGCCGAACATCGGATACGGCAGGAGGTTGCCCGCGGGCAGGGCGACGCCGCCCATCACGCGTTCGACCAGCGCATCGCGATTGATCGCCAGCGACAAGGCCTCGCGCACGCGCTTGTCCTTCATCGGATTCTTGTCGGTGCCCTGCACGCCGGGCGAGGGCTCCGCATACTGGTCCAGCGCCACGTACACCACGCGCACCGACGGCGTTTCCTCGACAAAGAGCTTCTTGTCGGACTTGAGCTTGGGCAGGTCGTCGGTGGGAGGATCTTCGATCATGTCCACGTCGCCCGCCAGCAGCGCGGCCACGCGCGCGGCGGCGTTACTGATCGGACGATAGACTACGCGATCCCATTCGGGTTTCTTGCCCCAATAGTTGTCATTGCGCGCCAGCACGAACTCCGCGCCGCGCTTCCAGGACACGAACTTGTAGGGCCCCGTCCCGATGAGGCCATCGCCGCTGTTCAATTCAGTCGTCGTCTTGCCTTCCGCGGCGGGACCCGACGCGGCCTTCTTCGACATGATGGGCAACTGCGCCAGGTTCACCAGCAGATTGGGCGCGACGTCCTTGGTGGTGATTCGGATCGTCATCGGATCGACCGCTTCGGTCTTGGCGACAGATCCCAGATACAGCGTGAACGGCGAGGGGCTGTTGGGCACCTTCGGCACGCGGTCGTACGTGAAGACGACGTCCTCGGCGGTGAACGGCGTGCCATCGGAGAATTTCACGTTCGGGCGCAGCTTGAAGGTCCAGACCTTGCCATCGACCGTCCAGGATTCCGCCAGCGACGGCTGGGGCTTGAGCTGCGCGTCGGTGGCGACAAGCGTATCGAAAATGGTTTGGGAGATCTGCGTATTCGGCGTCAACGCGTGGTATTGCGGATCCATCGAAGACGGCTCGGTCTTCAGTCCTATCACCAGGTCGCGGGCCATGGCCGCACTGAATGTGCCACAGGCCATCACCACCGCGGCAGCGCCGCAGGCCAAGACACGCGAAAACCGAGATGCCATCGTGATCTCCCAGAGTTGTTTCGGGTTTTGAACCTCGGGGCCACAGTAACCAGCAAACAACGCGCCGCGCAACAGTTATATTCCCCTATTGTTTCGCCTTGTCATCTGCCCCGATATGTCCGCTTACGCCCCCATTGCCGCCATCGCCACCGCTCCTGGAAGAGGCGGCATCGGCGTCGTGCGCATTTCTGGTGCGGACCTGTCCGAATTGGTGCGGCGCCTATTTCAGCGCGATCTCACGCCCCGCCATGCGCACTATCTTCCCTTCAAGACTGTCGAAGGCGAACTGCTGGACGAAGGCATCGCCATCTACTTTCGCGCGCCGCATTCCTACACCGGCGAAGACGTGCTGGAACTGCAGGGCCACGGCGGCCCGGCCGTGCTGCGCCGCGTGCTGGACAGCTGCCTTGCCGCCGGCCGCGACCTGGGCGTGCGGCTGGCCGAACCCGGCGAATTCACACGCCGCGCCTTCCTGAACGACCGCATGGATCTGGCGCAGGCCGAAGCGGTGGCCGACCTGATCGAAGCCTCGTCGGTCGCGGCCGCGCGCGGCGCCATGGCGTCGCTGTCTGGCGAATTCTCGGCGCGCGTCAACGACCTGTCCGACCGCATCATTCACCTGCGCATGCTGGTCGAGGCGACGCTGGATTTTCCCGAAGAAGAGATCGACTTCCTGGAAAAGTATCAGGCGCGTCCCACCCTGGACGCGTTGGCCGGCGACCTGTCTGCGCTGATCGCGCAAGCACGCCAGGGCGTCATCCTGCGAGAAGGCCTGCATGTGGTGTTGGCCGGCCAGCCCAACGTGGGCAAGTCCAGCCTGCTCAACGCGCTGGCGGGCGACGACATCGCCATCGTCACCCCCATTGCCGGCACCACGCGCGACAAAGTGGTGCAGGAAATCCATATTGATGGCGTGCCGCTGCATATTGTCGACACGGCCGGCCTGCGCGAAACCGAAGACACTGTCGAAAGCATCGGCATCGCGCGCACCTGGCAGGAAATCGAACGCGCCGACGTCATCCTCCATTTGCAGGATGCCACCCAGCCGGGCGACGAACTCGACGCGCAGATCACCGCGCGCCTGCCCGCCCGCACGCCGGTGCTGAAAGTATTCAACAAGGTCGACCTGCTGCCCGAGCCTTTCGTCCCCGGTCCCGGCGAACTGGGGATCTCGGCCAAACGCGGCGCGGGGCTAGACGCGCTTCGCGCCGAACTGCTTCAAATCGCGGGATGGAACCCTGGCGCCGAGTCGCCTTGGCTCGCGCGAGAACGGCATCTGCATGCATTGCAGGAGGCTGCCGAACATCTGGAACTGGCCGCCGCGCATGCCAGTCAGGATGACCGCGTGCTGGACCTGTTTGCCGAGGAACTGCGGCTGGCGCACGACAGCTTGTCGAGTATCACTGGCAAGTTCACCAGCGATGACCTGCTGGGGGAGATTTTTTCCAGTTTTTGCATCGGGAAGTAGTCAGGATCTTTACCCTGCAACGTGCTTGCGCACATCGATTTTCTTAATTAATAAGACTCTTCTGATTTACACGAAATATCGGCGGCTTTTACAACCGGTGGTGCCCTTTGGCACCAAGGACGACCCGAGCGGTCTGTCCCAACCGGAAGCCCGCCATGCCTACCCAATCCGATCTTCGCTTCACGTTCGCCATTGGCGAAGAGCCCTTCGAGGTCGTCGAGTTCTCGCTCCAGGAAGGCTTGTCCGAGCCTTTCGTGCTGCAAGCGGAACTGGCCAGCGCCAATCCCGCCATCGATTTCGGCGCGGTGCTGGACCGCGCTGCGCTGCTTACCATCTGGCACGGCGACACCCCTGTCCGGTACGTGCACGGCGCGGTGTCTTCATTCGTCCAGGGCGAAACCGGCTTTCGGCGCACGCGCTATTCGGCTGTCGTCGAACCGCGTCTGGCACGGCTCGCGCTCAGTTCTGACTGGCGGATCTTCCAGGCGCTGACCGTTCCACAGATCGCCGAGGCCGTGCTCAAGGCGCATGGCCTCACCCAGGACTACGAGCAGCGCAGCACCACCGAGCACCAGTCCCGCGAGTACTGCGTGCAGGCCGGCGATACGGACTACCACTTCGTCGAACGCATCATGCGTGAGGAAGGATTCTTCTATTCCTTCCGTCATGGCGCCGAAGGACATCAACTTGTCCACAGCGATCGCCTCTTCATTCACGGCCGCGTCGGCGACGGGCCGGTGCAGTACAACCCCATGCCCGGCGGCGATCAGCCGCAGCCTGCGCTGCGTCGCTTCACCTACACCGAGAACGTTCGCACCGCGCGCCAGACGCAGCGCGACTACACCTTTCACCATCCGCGCTATACCCACCAGCACAGCCGCGATGGGCGCGACCTGGACCATCAAGGCCGCCGCTACGAGCGTTACGACTACCCCGCCCGCGCCAAGTTCGACGAGGCCGGCAAGCCCTTCGCCGAGAATCGCCTGCGCGGGCATCGGCGCGACGCGCGCATCGCCTTGGTCGAAGGCGATGACCCGCGCTTGCAGCCTGGTATCTCCTTCACGCTGGCCGGGCACCCACGCGAGGACATGAATCGCGGCTGGCGCCCGGTCCGCATCGTCCACCGCGGCATCCAATACACGAGCCAGGCCGAAGAATGCGCCGATGCCGCGTCAGGGACTCGATACCACTACGAGGCTGAATTGGTACCGGACGACGCCGAATGGCGCGCAGAGCCATTGCCCCGGCCCCGCATCGACGGACCGCAGAACGCCGTCGTGGTCGGCCCACCCAATGAAGAGATCTACACCGACGAATACGGCCGCGTGAAGGTCCAGTTCCCCTGGGACCGTCTAGGCAAGGAGGACGAACACAGCTCCTGCTGGATACGCGTATCCCAGAACATCGCTGGCGCCACGTGGGGCCACATGGCCATTCCCCGCATCGGACAAGAGGTCATCGTCTCGTACTTCGACGGCGATCCCGACCAGCCCGTGATCACCGGCCGCGTCTACAACCGCCTGCAATTGCCGCCTTACGACCTGCCGCGCCACAAGACGCGGATGACCATCAAGACCAAGACCCACAAAGGCGAGGGATACAACGAACTGCGCTTTGAGGACGAGAAGGATCAGGAAGAAATCTACGTCCACGCTCAGAAGGATCAGAACATCCACGTTAACCACGACGAGTCGACGTTCGTGGGTCACGACCGCAGCGAGCAGGTCGAGAACGACGAAACCATCACCATTGGCCACGACCGCAGGGAGACCGTGGGCAATGACGAACAGGTGAACATCGGCCAGGACCGGCGGCACGACATTGGGCGGGACGACTTCCTGACGGTGGGACGTAATCACACCATCTACACCGGCAAGGACCGCACCGAGGAAGTGGGCAACAACCGCCGCGACAAGACGGCGGCCAATCACTGGGTGAGTATTGGCGGGCACCAGGAGCAGAGCGTGGAGGGGCGAGCGGAACTGCGGGCGGGCCAGGCCATCCGTCGTCGGACAAGGGACTACTCTCTGCATGCTGGAGAAGATCTCATCATTAAAGGGCCGGGCGGAACCATTCGAATAGATAGCACCGGCATAACCCTTGACGCTATCTCCATCCAGGTTAAAGGTCCGCTCAGGATGCAGGGGGGCGGCGGCGGAAATGAACTGGCTCTGGGCTGCGAGGTTCTGGAAGGCGCACTTTCTGATTGTCTGGAGCGCGCCAGATGATGCAGAACGCCGTACAAGCGTTTGCCCGTCTCGAACGCGCCCCCAGCGACTATCTTTACCTCTTGCTGGACCCGCTCGCGCCGTGCGAGCCACAAGATCCCCTTAGCATTCGGTCGCTAACCCACGCGTTGGGCGAACAGGCGATCGCACGCGTCATCCGGCCAGACCTTGCCCATACGCCCGACGCGTGCCCGGCGCTTATACAGCTGGCCGCGCCAGAAGGTGCCGCGGACATTTCTCTGCTCGCAGCCGCCGAACGTTCCGCGCGTGATGATGCCAGCTATAAAAAGCGCTATGTGTGCGGATGGCTGACCAGTGATCAATCCCTCGCTGCGCTCGCCGATCACTTGGCTGCGCGCTGCCTGGATGTCGTCGTGCCCATAGCTGGGAAACGCATGACGCCGTGGTTCGAGCCGTTGCGGCTCGAACTGCTCGCGGCATCAATGGAACACGCCTTTCCTGCTCTGCTGTGGCCCGTCAAACGTTGGCTTTGCCCGACCAGCTGGGGCGCCTTCACCTTACTTCGCGGCTCCCCCACCGAAGCCGGCTCGAATGCCCCTCCACTCGTTCGACAGGCACTGCAACTTGCACCGCTCGTCAGCGATTTCCTGGATGTCTGGCGCGCCGCGCTCCGATTCCCCGTGACGTATGCCCCAATGCGCTGGCGTGGCCCCACGATTCTTCCGCCCCAGGCCGCCGTGCACGCTTTCCGGATGATCCGTGACGCACAGAACTCACGCTTGCGCCTGAGCGCCGACATCATCGACCTGTGCATGCATCGCGTCTTCATTCATCCCCATCTGCCACGGCATCCAGAAATACAGGACGACATCCAAGCCGCCGTCGCAGGGCAGTCCACATTGCAAGCGCGTTTTGACAACTACGACGACTTTGCGTGGCAGCGCATCGTTGCGTCATTACCTCCCGCCGCGAACTACACATGAGCATCAGCAAGACCCTGACCCAGGCCCGGCGCCAGGCGGCGCCCAATCCCACCGGCTCGTGCAGCGCGTGTGAACGTACCGGCTTACCGATCCTGCCGCTACGGCTTGCCATCATGCCGGTGACAGGCGGACTCAAGCAACATGGCGCACTCAGTAACGAATCCATTCAGACTGCTTTGCGTGTACTGAGGCAGGGGTACGTCTATGTGCTGCTGGACAAAGAAATCTGGCATGCCTATCAGGTCACCCCGGAAGGCTATCTGCGCCAGTTCAATCCGTTCTCCATGCCACGGGCGGCGCCCGAGCCCCTAGCCAAAGCTTGCCTGGACGCCGGACACGATCTGCGCTCGGCATTCATCAACATCGACACCGCAGCGCACAAGCAGGCCTGGATCGCGTTTTCACAGGACCCTTGGCCCAAGGCGACACTCGATGCCTACCGCACCGGCAAGCACGCTGATGGAAAGGCACTGCCCGCTGATTATCGGCAGCGGTTCAGGGCGATCAATCTGATCACGCTCAAGCAGGATCCGACAGGTGGCGACCAGGCGCTTGCCCTTGAGCACGGTGATGATCTTGCTCAGCATGTCGCCGAGTACGCCATCGGCACGCACGACTTCGGTAGCGTTCATGACTGGCATCCCCGTCATGCCCGCCTTGAAGCCATGCAGGCGCAATTGCGCATGCTCGAAAAGCAGCATGGGCTTGCGAAGGGGGTTGCAGGACTCATCCTGCCCGACCCGGTAGGCATGGCCGCAGAGCTCAACAGCCTGCGTCTTTCTGTCAACACGATGCGCCAGCGGTGGCGTGAAGAGCCAACACGGCGGTATGCCTACCTCACCTCGCAGTGCCTGCTCGGAATCAAAGCTTACATCGCCCAGCAGGTAGAGGCTGCACACCCGCCTCCGCCGCCACCTAGCGACTACTGGACGTCCAGCGAATCCGGCGTCCCGCCCGTATTCCATGACCCCGCACAACAACGTGCTGGCGTGGTCAATCGCGAGACCGGGCGTCGCATGGCCCGGCTAGAAGACCGTTACTGGGAAACCGGCCCTGCAGGGCGAAAGACTTTTCAGGATGCGTACGACAAGGAAGACGACCGCTTTCAAAAGCAGATCGACGCTTATGCAACCGACTGGGCCGACCTGGTGGCTGGCGCCAGTTGGCGCCGGATCATGGCTTTGGACTATGCGGACGCCGATGCGCGTTCGCAGCGATGCCGCCTGAGCACCACCGCGGCTTGTCTCGCGGGCGGCATCACGGATGCCCCGCTACAGCACACAGCGCCGGCGGACGAGAGCCAACCAGGCGAAAAGTCCACGCCGCAAGCGTTGGGGCCTAGCAGCAAGGCATGGAAAGACCTGCTGTCCGACGCAGGTAGTCCGGCCTACATCGCGCTCAATGGGCAATACACCGACTTGCAGCAGGCGTTCGAACCCTTGTTCTCCAACGCGATGCCCTCGGAGGCAGGCAAGAAATACTATGACGCGATAAAGATGATCGCCACGAGCAAGGAGGGAAGCGATTGGCGCCGGACGCTCGTTGTTGAATCTGCCGATCAGTTGTTGGCGGCCATTCACGATGCGAGTAATCGCCTCGAAAACACCCTGAGCAGCGGCGCCAGGGCGGCTTTAGACAACCTCCAGTCCGGCGCCGCCTGGCTGTACGGTAAGGCCAAGTTCACCCAGGTCACCATCCAGCTCACCGTGGGGGAGTGCTTCGAGCTGCTGTCGAGCGAGATTCGCGAGCACGCCAACTCCGCCCAAAAGGCCGCCGGCAAACGGGCACGTGCGATGTTGCTGGGCAGTCTGATCACCATCCCGAATGCCAATGTCCGCAATGTGCTCATCGACGTCACGCTATGGGCGCATGGAACTGCAGAAGAGGTCAAGAAGCGCATCCTGGATTTCAGCAAGGAGGCCAAGGAGGGCGCGCAGGATATCAGGCAGGCTGCTGGCGCGCTTGGGCAAGAGATCAACAGAGAAGCCAAGTCTGCGCTACGCCAGGTCAACGCCGGCCTGAAGAATCTGGAACCCGCTGCCGCCGCGGTGCTCGAGGGCCTACAAGTTGGCGCGGCGGGGGCTCGTCGTGTCGCCGGCAGCACCTTTGCGAGCTTGAAGAGCCTGGCCGTCGGTAGTGTGGATGGCGGCTTGTCTTTCATCGGCCTGTATTTTCTGCAGGACAGCTTGAAAAGCACGTTAGCTGACCTGGATGCGAAAGTCGGCGCGCGGCATCCGGAGGCTGTGGCGGCGTTTTATAGCGTGGCGCTGGGCTTCATGGGAGCGAGTGTTGAGGCGGCCGGGCTGGCGATCAAGGTTCCGGCGGACGCTGCCCGAGGGTTCGTGCTGCGCTGGGGTGTGGAGAAAACTCCTGTCCTCAGGCGCGTCGTCGGGTTGGGGTCGAAGATGGTGATGGTGGGTGGAGCGATTTCGGCTTTGGCGGGGATTGCGGATGCTGGTGCTAGTTTTCGTGCTGCCGCTCGCGTTTCTAAAGCTGGTGACGTAGGTGCCCGTCGGGCCCACATATTTGCTGGGGCTTTATCGATTTTCGGGGCGGCCATGATCTCTTTTGGAGCTGTAGGTTTACTCTCGCTGATCGGGGGGCTGGGAGCGGGTATCGCTATCGGACTCGCCGCCTTCGCAGTATCGCAACTCGCAAAGATCCTCGAATCCGATGCATTGGAAAAGTGGGCCCGGCGATGCTATTTCGGTCAAGCGGATGAGCGCTGGCGCCATCCGGCAGACATGGAAGTCTCAATTGCTGCACTTAATGCGGCAGTGATCGGCATGGATGTGGACCTCCGCTTCTCTAAGGAAGACCGAGCGATGTCAACAGATGAGCTCTACAACGAAGACATCGGAGTGATCAAGAACCGGGGCGCATTCAAGAAAGAAAAAGCGCTTGTTTACAGCGCAACTTTTCCTGGATTTGATGCCCAACAATCTCGATACCGCTTTACGCTTACCACCGAGCGCTTTGGTTTAGCACAAGGCGCTAAACGCACTCCCCATCTATCTTCCCACGTCATCGCATCCGGGCAAATCAACGATACAGCCCCACCCATGCCTGTTTCCACCTTGAATAGGCCGGATTACACGTTGGATAGTGAGACTGCACCGACGTCCTCTCGGCCAATCCTCAGCGGCCGGTTCTGGCTAGATTCGCTCAACAATATCAAATCGGCAACTTTCGTTGTGGCGTTCTGGCCAGATAAAAGCGATAGCTCCGGCTACGCAGCCATAGAAATCACTGAGCAACTCTAATGGCAAGACCTCGACTGAATCCCTCGTGCACCGGCTGGCAACGCGATCTGCCAGGCCCCAACGACGCTCTCAATGAACCCCCGATGTTGCTCTGGCGGTCTCCGACTCACATGGATGAAACATATGTCGAATTCGCTCGGAATACCTCAAGTATCCGCGGTGCTTTATTTTTCCTATTACTGCTAGTCGCATGGACAGATGTCAGTCTTGTAGTGTTTGCCGCACAGGACATCTATGCGACAAGTACGGCAGCTGCCGGAGTTACCTTTGAGCTTGCAGGAATCTTCCTACTACACATTGGCACACTCGCGATCGGAATCTGGACGGCATTTGTTCTTTATCGTGCCGAGGTCTGCCCACCGCGAGATCTCCCGCTCCGCTTCAATCGCCTACGTCGCAAGGTCTACGTTTATGGCTTCCATTCAGTCTGGTGGAATCCCTTCGAGCGCGGGTACGTGACGACAGCGAGTTATGACTGGGACGATCTGCGCGCAGAGAAATGGAAAGTCCGTGGCGCGACGCCAGGCGGAGGGCTCATCATCAAGGAAGGCGTCTCCATCGCGGTGGTGGAACCGGGCACCAACAACGTCGTGACGCGCTTTCACTTAAACACCGACGCTGCCAACACCTCCAACTTCTGGGCGTATGTGTGCGCCTATATGCAGAACGGCATCAACGGCCTCGACCCCGATCACGCCGAACCGCGTGACGCCAACGACGTCGCTCCCTACAACATCGCCTTGCGCCTGGCTCCCAAAGTCCAGTGGCCTGCGGATATGGATCTTGAATCTCGAACGGCACCGGACGTGGACTCCGTGCTAGATTCGACCGGTCAGACTGCATCTATCGCTTTTGCATCGGAAAAATGACCGGAGGCGCGTCGTAATGAATACGAATCCCACCCCCTTTCGTATCCGCGCCGCGACGCCGGCCGATGTCGCCCGCATCGAGCACATCGTCCACGAGGCTTACTCCCCCTACATCGCACGCAACGGCGCCACGCCCGGCCCCATGCTGGACGACTATCCGGCGCGCGTCGCGCAAGGCGTGGTTCATGTGCTGGAATCGGACGCTGGCATCGAAGGCCTCATCGTGCTGATTCCAGAACCCGACGACGGCTGCATGCTGCTGGACAACATCGCCGTGTCGCCAACCGCGCAAGGAAAAGGGCACGGCCGGACACTGCTGCAATGGGCCGAAGACGCCACGCGCCGCGCCGGCTTTTCACGGATCCGGCTTTACACGCAGGAAGCGATGACTGAGAACATCGCCATCTACACGCGGCGCGGCTATGCGGAAACGCACCGCGCCACGGAGATCGGACTGAACCGCGTTTTCATGCAAAAACCCCTTATATAAGGGGCTTTTGCAGCGCTCTTTGCCGCATAAGAACAGACAAGCCGAATATATGAGCTTTTACTCGTAATTTATCGGTCTACCCTTTTTTGCCATCAGGTGAGCCGAAATTCGGTTGTTCGCCAGCGATTTCGCATAGACGGACGCCGGCCGGATGCGCTGCGCAATCACGTATCCCGTCATGCACGCCAGCATCAGCGGCAACATGACTTCATAGCTCAGCGTCATCTCGAAGATCATCAAGATCGACATCAGCGGCGCATGCGTGGTGGCCGCCAACAGCGCCCCCATTCCCACGACTGCATAACTGGACACGGCCGACAGGCTGCCGGCTGGAAACAGGCCCTGCAGCGCAGTCCCGTACAGCGCGCCCAGCGCCGCCCCCACAAACAAGGTCGGCGTGAACACGCCGCCCAAGGCGCCGGACCCGACGCTCGCCGCCGTGGCCAGCGTCTTGAGCAACAGCAAGGCGGCCACCGCCTGCCATGCCCAATCCGTATGCAGCATGCTGTTCACCACGCTGTAGCCGTTACCCCACACCGCGGGATCGATCACGGACAGGCCGCCGACAACCAGCCCGCCTGCCGCCATCCTGGCCCAGATCGGAAACGGCAACCGGCGAAACGCCGAGCGGGACAAGTCCAGGAATCGCAGGAATTGGGGCGCGGCCAGGCCGGCGATGAGGCCAAGTCCCAGGTAATTGATCACTTCCCAGCCCGACACGAACTCGAAATGCGGCATCTGAAAGACCGCGTCGTAGTGCAGCACCTGCCGCGTCACGATGTTGGCGACAACGGAAGCGACGGCCAGGGGCACCAGCGTCGCCGTTGAAATCACGCCGTACACGATTTCGGAAATGAACACCGCGCCCGCGATCGGCGCGTTGTACGCCGCGGTGATGCCTGCGGTGGCGCCGCAGGCCACCAGCAGCCGGAGATGGCGGGGCGGCAGCACCAGATAGCGGCCCGTCAACGAGGCGCACATTGCCGCCAGTTGCACCATCGGCCCCTCGCGGCCGATGGATGCGCCGGAACCGATCGAAAAAATGGAGGACAGGCTGCGCGCGACCGTCTGGCGAAAGCCGATGACGCCACGTCCGATGGAAATGGCTTCCATATAGTCGGCGGCCCCGCGCCGGGGCAGCCATCGGGTGGCCGCCTGCAGGATCAGGCCGGCGATCGCGCCCCCGGCCGCTGGCATCAGAAACCGCTGCCAGGGATCCAGTCCCCGCGCCAGCGACACCATGCCATGGGGAACCTCGCCGCCTCCCACCAACAATTGCATCCAGCCCAGCAGTTCGCGAAACACCACCGTTGACAGCGCACCCAGGGCGCCAACCAACGCGGCCGCACACAACGTCAAGGCCAGATTTTCCGCCAAAAGTCC
Source organism: Achromobacter sp. SLBN-14 (assembly GCF_006715415.1). NCBI lineage: Bacteria > Pseudomonadati > Pseudomonadota > Betaproteobacteria > Burkholderiales > Alcaligenaceae > Achromobacter > Achromobacter sp. SLBN-14. The sequence continues at coordinate 2,439,421 of NZ_VFNE01000001.1, forward strand.
GCGTCTCAACCGTCTGGCCCAGGCCGGTCGACGCAGTTTCAAGTCGCTATCCATGGCCGGATTCTACGGCGGATTCTGCTCACTTTTTGTTCAGTTCACCGTCAGCGGTCCGTACGCGTCTCCCCTCGAATCCCCGATTCCGAACGTCGCTTAGCAGCCCGTTTTGAGGCGCTGCAAGGGCAAAAATCAGGGTAGGCGAAGGGCGGTTTTCCGGGGTAAAAGGGCCCTTTTCAGGGCCCGGTTGCCAGATGAGGCCTGTGGATAACTCCTAAGTAGCGCTGTTGTGCACATGTTGTGGAGGCAAGTTGAACAAGCAGGGGTTTCGGACGAGGTCCAAAATCTTGTCCAACTTCAGCTTTTTTCCCACACAGAGTTCTTGCACAGGCAAAAACGGACGCAAGGCAATGAAAGCAAAGAGGTTTTCAAGGTTAAGGTAGTTATCCACAGCCCTTATTAATCATTAGTCTTTATATAAAGAAAAAAAAAGGAAAAGCCAAACATGCTTTCCCATTCCGCCCATCCACCGCCCCCCGGACTGCGTCCATGCGTATCCTCTTGATCGAAGATGAAGCTGAACTTGCCCGCTGGCTGTCCAGAAGCCTGGCCAGACATGCCGGCTTCGTCGTGGAATGGGCTGATGACGGACTGGTCGCCGAAAGAAGGCTGGCCATGGAAGATTTCGATGCGGTCATCCTGGATCTGGGACTTCCTGGCATGGATGGCCATGCTTTGCTGGCGAAGATTCGCGCGCGGGACGACCGTACGCCGGTGCTGGTCTTGACCGCGCGCGATTCCTTGGCCGAGCGGATCGGAACACTTCACGAGGGAGCGGACGATTTCCTGCCGAAACCCTTTGTCGTGGAAGAGTTGGAGGCGCGCCTGATTGCCTTGATTCGCCGCAGCCGCGGCCGCGAACATCCCCGCCTGACGCTGGGAAACCTGGTTTTTGAAACTTCCGCGCAAAAATTCACCGTGAGCGGACAGCCTTTGCAGTTATCCCCACGTGAACACGCGGTACTGCGGGTGTTGATCCAGAAAAGCGGTGAACCCATCAACAAACAGCAGATCCTTGACCGCATCCTCACCGACGATGCGGACGTCAACCTGGAAGCCATCGAGGTTCTGGTTCACCGGTTGCGCAAGAAATTGGCGGATACCGGTGTGCAAATCGTGACCATGCGCGGCATGGGGTATTGCCTGGAGAACCTTGTTGACAACTAGAAGTCCGCAAAACGGCGTTGATTTTTCAGCAAAAAAAAGCGCACGGACCCTCAAGACGCAACTGCTCTGGTGGCTGATTCCGACGCTGGTGTTCGTGATGATGGGCGCGCTCTGGCTGTCCAACCACCAGTTGCGCAACCAGGTCGACATTGCCTATGACCGGTCTCTTGCCGGCGCGCTGCGCGCGATCGACCACAACATATCCACAACCAGCGGTGGATTAGCCATGGAGCAGCCCTACCTGATGCTTGAATTTTTCGAGCTGACGGCCAATGGCAGCGTGTTCTACCGGGTGGCGACCGAAGACGGGCTGGCCGAAATCGGGCATCCCGGGCTGCCCCTGCCGGACCAGCCCCTCGTGTCGGGCGAGCCGCGGTTTTTTTATGCAACCTACCAGGGGCAGCCCGTCCGGGTGGCGGCGCTGGCGCGGCCCATGGATCCGCCGCTGTACGCCAACCAGGGCGGGCGGGTCATCGTGCAGGTCGCAGAGGGCCTGGAAAGCCGCCAGGCGTTCCTTCACAAGGTTTTGGTGCGCTCGGTGGAGCGGGACCTTGCCGTGATCCTCATCAGCGTCCTGGTGATCGTTTTGGGCGTTTTCATGGCCTTGCGTCCCCTGGAGCGTCTGCGTCAGGAAGTCAAAGGCCGGTCTGCAGACGATTTAAGCCCCGTCAGCGCGTCCGAGATGCCGGGTGAGGTCCTACCCCTGGTGGCGGCCATAAATCTCCACATGGCCCGTTTTGCGGCCTTGGGGAGGGTGCAGGCGCAGTTCCTGGACGACGCATCGCACCAGTTGCGCACGCCTTTGTCGGTTTTGCGGACCCAGATGGCCTATGCCCTGCGCGAAACAGACCCCCAGGAGGTCCGTACAGCCCTTCTGGCGATGCAAGAGGGGTTGGACAGGGCCGTACGCACCACCAACCAGATGCTCGCCCTGGCGCGCGCTAAAGACGCCTCGCTGGCCGAAGGCGGTTCGGCGCCCGAACAGGTGGACCTGGTTGAGCTAGCGGACGCGGTGATCCGTACCCAATTACCCAATGCCCGCGCCCGGCAACTGGACATCGGGCTGGAAGCCGACCGCAGGCCTGTCGTCGTCAGCGGGGCCGAGTGGCTGTTGCGCGAGGCGGTCAGCAACCTGGTGGACAACGCCATCCGGTATGCGGCCGCGGGCGGCGTGGTCACGGTCCGGATCGACGCGGACGCCAGCCAGGCCCGCCTTGCCGTGGAAGACGACGGTCCCGGCATGTCGGACGAGGACATTGCCCGGGCCTGCGTGCGGTTCCGGCGGGGCGCGGCGGGCAAGAACACCTCCGGCGCGGGCCTGGGCCTGGCGATCGTGGGCACGATTGCCGAAATCCTGGGGGCGCGTCTCGTGCTGGAGAACCGGAATGGGCAGCCGGGATTGCGGGCGGCGTTGGTGTTTTCCCTGGAAACGGGCCCGGATGCTGCGCCGCGTCACGAAATCGGCCGGAATTGAAAGGTTATGGAAAGGTTCGATTTTGTACGGTGGCGTCCACTGGAGCCGTGGGATGCGATCGACCGCCGCCGCGCCGCTGCCAGCAATACCTAGACCTATAAATCCTGGAGACGCAAGAATGCAGACGAGTCTGAAGCTGCGCATCGCAGCCCTGGCGGCGCTTGGCGCCATTACCCTGTCCCTCGGCGCGGCGCATGCCGCCGACGAGCCCCGCCGTCCGGAATGCATCGCCCCGGCACAGCCCGGCGGCGGCTTCGACCTGACGTGCCGCCTGGCCACCGAAGGCCTGAAGCAGAGCGGCGCGCTCAAGAACACGATGCGCATCGTCTACATGCCCGGGGGCATCGGCGCGGTGGCGTACAACAACATCGTCGCCCAGCATCCGAACGAGCCGGGCACCATCGTCGCGTTCTCCGGCGGCTCGCTGCTCAATCTGGCGCAGGGCAAGTTCGGCAAGTACAACGTCAACGACGTGCGCTGGCTGGCCGCGATCGGCACCGACTACGGCGTGGCCGTGGTCCGCAACGACTCGCCGTACACCGACCTGAAGGGCCTGATGGAAGCCTTCAAGCAGGATCCGACCAAGATCGTGCTGGGCGCGGGCGGCACCGTCGGCAGCCAGGACTGGATGAAGGCGGCGCTGACCGCCAAGGCGGCGGGCGTGGACTTCAAGAAGATGCGTTTTGTCGCGTTCGAAGGCGGCGGCGAAGCCGTGACGGCGCTGCGCGGCGGTCATATCCAGGCCTACATGGGCGACGCCGCCGAAGCCTTCACCATGCTTGAGGGCGGCGCCCCCATCCGCGTGCTGGCCGTCTTCAACGACCAGCGCCTGCCGGGCAAGCTGGGTTCGGTGCCCACCGCCAAGGAACAGGGCTACGACATCGTCTGGCCCATCATTCGCGGCTTCTATGTCGGTCCCAAGGTGTCCGACAGCGACTACCAGTTCTGGGTCGACGCATTCAACAAGACCACGGCCGCGCCCGAGTTCGAGAAGCTGCGCCAGCAGCAGGGTCTGTTCCCCTTCAACAAGACCGGCCCCGAACTGGACGCCTACGTGAAGAACCAGGTCAAGCAGTACGGCGAGCTCGCCGACACCTTCGGCCTGATCAAAAAGTAAGCCAGCCGCCAGGCTGATTCCCGACCGCGCCCGCACGGGAAATCCCTGCCGCCTGCCTTGGGCAGCGGCAGGATCCGCTGCGCCGCGCCATCCGACCTGAACGGAAACCTGGACCATGAATGATCGAATCCTGGGCATTGCCGCCCTGGCGCTGGCCGTCTTCATGACGGCTGCCGGCTGGAGCATCGAGGCGCCCTTCGCCTACGAACCCGTCGGCCCGCGCGCCTTTCCTCTGCTTGTGGCGCTGATCATCGGCCTGTGCGGGTTGCGCCTCGTCTACAAGGGCGGCCATGCGGTCGAGCACAATTCCGCCGGGGCCAACGGACGCATCGCGCTGATGGTCGTGTTCGCGACCGCCTATGCCTTTCTCTTCCAGTGGCTGGGCTTCGTGATAGCCACCTCGCTCATGACGATCTTCGTGGGACGCCTCTTTGGCGGCAGCTGGATCAAGTGCGCGATCGGCGGCGTGGTGATGAGTCTTTTCTTTTTCGTGCTGTTCGACAAGGTGCTGGACGTCGTCCTGCCCGGCGGACTGCTGGAGAACCTGATATGAGCGGCATTCTCGATCATCTGTCGATAGGCTTTGGCGTCGCCTTTTCCCTCACGAACCTGCTGGTCGCGGCTATCGGCTCCTTCATCGGAACCATGGTGGGCGTGCTGCCAGGGCTGGGGCCGGTCAACGGCGTGGCCATGCTGATCCCCATCGCCTTCGCGATGAATCTACCGCCCGAAACGGCGCTGATCCTGCTTGCCGCCGTGTATGTGGGCGCCGAGTATGGCGGCCGTATCACGGCGATCCTGCTGAACGTGCCGGGCGAAGCCAGCGCCATCATGACGACGCTGGACGGCTACCCGCTGGCGCGGCAGGGTTTGGCCAACGTGGCGTTGACGCTTTCCGCGTGGTCGGCTTTCTTTGGGGCGATCGTGTCGGTAGTGGGCATCATCCTGCTTGCGCCGATGCTGGCGAAATGGGCGCTCGCGTTTGGCCCCGCCGAATACTTCGTGCTGATGATTTTTGCGTTCTGCTGCCTGACCAGCCTGCTTGGCAAGCAACCGGTCAAGGGCGTGCTGGCCGCGATGATCGGCCTGTCCATTTCGGTGGTGGGCGTGGACGCGAACTCGGGCGTGTATCGCTATACCTTCGAGTCCGTCCACTTGGCCGACGGCATCGATTTCGTCGTGGTGGTGATTGCGCTGTTCGCGGTCAGCGAGATGCTGGAAATGCTTGAAAAGGTAGTGGCCGGCCACAGCGTCGAGGTCAAGCCCAGCGGGCGCAAGCTGTTCAATCTGAAAGAGATGGCATTCACGTGGTGGAGCGTCGTGCGCAGCGCGCTGGTCGGCTTCGGCGTGGGCGTGCTGCCTGGCGCTGGCGCCAGCGTGGCCGCGGCCGTCGCCTATTCGCAGGAAAAGCGCATCATCGAGGCCAAGGATCCCGATGCCAAATTCGGCAAGGGCGACATGCGCGGCCTGGTCGCGCCGGAAGCGGCCGCGACGTCCTCGGCCATCGGCTCGTTCGTGCCGATGCTGACGCTGGGCGTGCCCGGCTCTGGCACTACCGCCGTGATGATGGGGGCGCTGACGCTCTACAACATCACGCCGGGTCCGGTGCTGTTCGACACCAAGCCTGAATTGGTGTGGGGCCTGATCGCCTCGCTGTTCGTGGCGAACGTATTGCTTTTCGTGATGAACGTGCCGCTGGTCCGCTTGTTCTCCAAAGTGCTGTCGGTGCCGGGTTGGCTGATGGTGCCGGGCATTCTGTGCATCAGCTACATCGGCGTGTATGCGATCAACGCCGGCACGTTCGATCTGCTGCTGGTGGCGGGCATCGGCACGCTTGGGTACTTCCTGCGTAAGTTCGGCGTGCCGATGGCGCCGCTGGTGCTGGGCGTCGTGCTGGGCAACATGATGGAGCAGAACCTGCGCCGCGCCTTGTCGATGACGGATGGCGACGTGGGTGTGCTGTTCGCCAGCCCGGTCTCCATTGCGTTGTGGACGGGCGCGGCTGCGGTCGTGATCGTGCCGCAGGTCCTGCGTCGTGTGCGGGCCGCAAGAAAGGTTGCCGCTGGGCCGGTCTGATGGCGCGGTGATGCGCCCCTGACGGTGCGCACACCGGCTCAAATCCAGGCCGGCAAACGTTGAGGGGCGCCTTTCGGCGCCCCTTTTTTTCAGGCGTGCCGCACAAGGTGGCACGCCCGTTCATATATGAGCTTTTGCTCATATATTGAATGTCAGACCTGCTTCAGGCGCTCCAGCGCCGCATCCAGCGTCGTGTCCTTCTTGGCAAAGCAGAAGCGCACGATCCGATGATTGGATTCGGGCGCGTCGGGTTGGCGGTAGAACGCCGACACGGGAATCACGGTCACGCCATGATCGACGGTCAGGTCGCGCGCGAAGTCCGCTTCGTTCTGCTTCGAGATCTGGCTGTAGTCAGCCAGCAGGAAGAACGTGCCGGGGCTGGGCAGCGGCCGGAAGCGCGTCTTGGCCAGGCCTTGCGAAAGGCGGTCGCGCTTGGCCTGGTAGAACGCCGGCAGATCGAGGTAGGGCTTGGGATCGCGCATGAACTCGGCCAGCGCAAACTGCATGGGCGAGGGCACGGTGAACACCATGAACTGATGCACCTTGCGCAGTTCGGCGCTCAGGTGCCGCGGCGCGCAGCAATAACCGATCTTCCATCCGGTGGTGTGGTACGTCTTGCCAAACGAAGAGATCACGAACGCATGTTCGGCAAGCAGCGGGCGCCGCGCCACGCTGGCATGCGGCTTGCCGTCGAACACAATATGTTCGTAGACCTCGTCCGACACCAGCAGTACACCCGTGTCGCGGACGATGGCTTCCAGCGCATCCAGGTCGCTGTCGTCCAGCACCGCACCCGTGGGATTATGCGGAAAGTTAAGCATCAACAGACGGGTCTTGGACGTGATGGCGTCGCGCACGCGCTGCCAGTCGATGCGGTAGTACGGATCGGCTTCGGTGGGCGCGCGCAACGGCACGGGAACCGCGGTGCCTCCAGCCAGGCGAATCGCCGGCAGGTACGAGTCATAACAAGGTTCGATCACCACCACTTCGTCGCCGCTGCCCACCGCCGCCAGCACCGTGGCCATCAGCGCTTCGGTTGCGCCGCTGGTCACGGTGATCTCGGTTTCGGGATCATAGGCATGGCCATACAGTTCCCGCGTCTTGGCCGCGATGGCCTCGCGCAGGGGCGCGACGCCGGGCATGTACGGGTACTGGTTGTGCCCGTCGGCCATTGCCTTGGTGACAAGCGCGCAGAGCGCGGGATCCGGATCGAAGTCAGGAAAGCCCTGGCCCAGGTTGATGGCCTTGTGCTCGATGGCCAGGCGGCTCATCACGGTGAAGATGGTGGTGCCGACGTCGGGGAGTTTGGAGCGGATCATGTTGGACGCGAAGTAAACACGGGTAGCCGAGGAAATTTCTCGTAAGTATCCCACTAACTCATAATTCCATTTTCAAGAGTTTTCCAATGCGGACGGGATTGTGGTTCAGAACAGGATGGCCCGAGTGCTGGCCGGATTTTGTATTGCGCTGATCGGCGCGTTGTTGGCGGTGTGGGCGCACATGCCGCTGCCGTGGATGTTGGGCGCGCTGCTATTGACCGCGGCCACCCGAATTGCCGGATTGCGAACGGCGTGCCCGAGGCCAGCTCGCAATGCGGGCCAGTGGGTCATCGGCGCCTCGCTGGGGCTGTACTTCACGCCGCAGGTCATCGGACATATCGGCAGCAACGCCGGCCCCATCATTGCCGGCATGTTGTTTGCGCTGGCGCTCGCATTTCTGGGCACCGCGATTCTGCGTCGTTATACCGATGTGGACTTCAAGACCGCGTGGTTTTCATCGGCCATCGGCGGTGCAAGCGAAATGGCCAACCTGGCCGAACGCCACGGCGCGAGGATCGATCGCGTGGCCACCGCGCACAGCGTGCGCGTCCTGCTGGTGGTGGTCGCCGTGCCTTTCATCTTTCAGTGGTGGGGCGTGGCGGGGCTGGATCCGACCGTGCCGGGGCCGCGCGATGTGCATACGGTGGGGCTTGCAGCGCTGGTGGCGCTGACTATCGTGGGTGGCGCTGCCTTCACGAAATTTCGGCTGCCCAATCCCTGGGTGCTGGGGCCCATGCTTGTTGCCATGATTCTCACCGCCTCGAACATAGAGCTATCCGCGTTGCCGGACTTTGTGCCCAAGGCGGGGCAACTCCTTATCGGCTGGTCGCTGGGCGATCGTTATCGCCCCGACTTCTTTCGTGCCGCACCGCGATTCATGTTGGCGGTGGCGGGCTTCACGATCCTTGCGCTGGCGCTTGCATTTGGCGTGGGCGCCTTGCTTTCGCTATGGTCCGCCGCACCAATTCCGACGCTGATTCTGGGTACGACACCCGGCGGTATCGCAGAGATGGCCATCACCGCCAAAGTGCTGCAATTGGGCGTTCCGGTGGTGACGGCTTTTCACGTCACGCGCATGGTTTTCGTGGTGATCGTGACCGGTCCCATTTACGCGATTCTGGCGCGTCGGCAAGGCTAATTCCGCCAGGCGGTATTGCCGTTCCAGTGAAAAAAAAGCGACATTGGGGTAAACAACTATATGACTCGGTAATGCCGGATGAGTATGCTGATTCCGCAGTTGATTCAAGCAGCGCGCGGACTCGGTCTGCCGCTCTGGCGACAAGCGGGAACACTGGTTTTGCACCGATCGTTCAGTTCGCACGGCGTCCTTGATTCATTGCATTTCGATTTAATTACAGGACGCTAGAGAAAATGGCTCAGAAGGGCAAAGTCAAGTGGTTCAACGCTGACAAGGGTTTCGGTTTCATCACGCCGGACGTGGGCGGCACCGATGTGTTCGCACACTTTTCCGCCATCCAGGGTCGCGGCTATCGCAGCCTGAACGAAGGCCAGGAAGTCGAATACGAAGTTAAGGATGGTCCGAAAGGACCTCAAGCGGCCGACATTCGCCCGCTCTAAATCGGGAAATCCCAATTTCCCGTCCGCCAGGCCCGGCCTGGCTACAACGCCCCAAGACCTCCCGGTCTGGGGCGTTGTTTCATTTGGCCTTCCGTTTTGCGGCGCCTGGCAGTCTGGTCCTGCCCATTAAAAACACGCAGTGTTAGTGGTCACTAACATATTCTCGACCACTGGATAACTCTGTGGATAATTATTTCCGGTGCCGTTGATTTTGATGCTCAGTAATGAAGCATTCGGGTCAGGGTCAATCCGGTTTTGCACAGATATCTGCATCAATCACGGCGACCCGATTGGGTTTCCCGTGAATAATCATTCTGCCTGCGTCCGAGCGCTGCAGAGAGGGTTTAATCCGCGTTCTCATAGGGAAACTCGGGGATTTGCGCATTATTTTCCGCTGGCCTGCCGGCTCTTTCTTGCGCTGACGGGCGCGCTTTTCGGGTTGTAGTTGGCGCGTCGGGGCCTGAATCCTATCTGTTGTTCACAAAGATATCCCCATCCCGGTTATGCACAGAATTACGCCTTCTGGAGTCCAAATTGGCGGTCTGCGCCTGTGGATAGAAGTGGGGATATCGCCGAAAGGGTTAGGGTCCGGGAATGGAAATTGCGTAGTTATCCCGATGCCTGGCGTGCGCAAGACGAGATTCATCAAGCGGTTGGCGCGCCACGTTGCATCGCTGATTCGAGAGGGTCAGACAAGAGCCGGGCACTGGATTATCCCAACGATGCCTGCGCGCACTAGTCGCGTGGAGAATTGCTCACAGAACTTCTTCCGCCGACTTTTCCACAGCGTTTCACATGAAGTGTTGTCGTCTCGGCCATATGGATGATGGCGCGGGCGGCAGAGACCGAGCAAGATGATTGTCGGGTCAATGAAGATCGATGCCCTGGGCATGTGGGTTTTCAGCGAATTTCTGGGGTGGGGATAATTTTGTGAATAACGTGCCCCCCAGTAATCTGCGCGGCGAGTTTGCTCAAGGTGGCCGGCAGCAATATGCCGATTTACGCCGCCGATTTTGATCGGCGTAGCCGCAGTCCGCGCTGGCATGAGCATGCCCATCAACGAGCTGTTGGTATGAGGCCGACGTCAGTAAAACGTGCTGCTGGCGCTGTGGATAAGACCGCCGTTGAAACGGCCGTGTCTGCTGGTGTTGCGGGAACCCGCTGCTGCTGGGCGTTCCGGTGGCTTGTGCTGTTGTTGACGGTACGCACGGGTCTTCAATGCATGGCGTGTACCGGCTTGCACCGTTGACGGCCTGTTGATAAGAATGTGCGTAACCCGAGTCTGGCGTTGAGCAATTCGAACATTTTCATAGTGCGCTGCGGTTAACCGTTGTCTGTGGATAAGCCTTAGGTTTTACGCTGGGAACGCATGCTTCATGGTTCCCGCTTGACGTTCGCTTGGCATCAACCTGTGTTTGAGTTTCATGCTGCCGGCCGTCGGAACGGAATGTGAGAACCGTTTCGCTTGCCGCATTCGGCTGCCTGGTTGGCTACGCCGGGGAACTTTAATGCGGCTTTCGAATCATCCGCTGAGGTTTTGTCCGACCGCTATGGTCCGAAAAGTTCGTTTTTTGCAGGCTAGGGGTAGGGTAGGGTGGAATAAATCGATATTTTTCTGCTTTCTTACTTTTCCTGGGTCACGCGCTGCAGGTCGATGCGTTGCTTATTGATGTGGGCCCTCCCGCGGAAAGTGAGATGTGGCGGAGGGATAGACCCCGGCTGCTTTGGGTGTTTCACGTGGAACATAGCTGCCGGCTAGCCGCGAAAGCTATGTCTTGGATGTTCCACGTGAAACATCGGCCGGCTTTTGCGGGGTACGAGGGGCGGTAGATTCGGCGGCCTTTCGAGAACGCGACTTCAGGTTGTCGGGCTGGTGGGCGGTTTGTGCCAAAAGGAGCGACGTCCACGTTGCTTTAGCCGTGCCGGTAGTGGGCGCGAGCATCGTTGAATACCGCAGCCATATCAATCACCGACAGAACACCGAGAACTAGTTGGGACGATCGCAGGCGGGTTCAAACAATCGAAGGCTAGCTAGCATCGAGTACATCGACGTTAACCACGACGCTCCTGGTGACCAGTGTTCCACGTGAAACATTGGATGGTGCTGAACAACAATGGTGCGCATCGGGCTTCGGCTGGTGAAGGCGTTTCTGGACTTCAGTACTCGAGGTACATCTCGGCACCCATCTCACCTAACCATTCCGCATCGATTGGCGCGTATGGCTGCCACTTAGCGATATGTCCCATCGGCAACCGCCTGGCGCTAAGCGCTTTGTTTCACGTGAAACACCCGTTGGTCCGCAGCCGGGATAGGCGCACGTTGAAGCGAGGAATGATTGCCTCAAGTCCGAATGCACGGTCGGTTAGCGGACTGACCTGGCCTCTACATAGCTGACGGCAGTCTCTGCTGTCTAAAGCGTGACGTCATCGTGTGATGCAAAGGATGCGACCACGCCCCGCTTAGGGGGTCTCAAATCTGGCCATACGTCCTATGTGCGACGATGCTGACGGTGGGCGAGGGGAGATAAGTATGGAGCCAGCCGTAGGGTCCAACGGTGGACGAATCGTGGCTCGCTGACGAGCCGATGATGCCCCGGGTAATGTTCCACGTGAAACACTCGGATGCCCATTTCCCAGTTCTTCCAAGACTTGCCTGCTGCCTCGACCAGCAAGTCCGAACTTCACCTGCGGGATGGCGGGGCGGGCGCTTTAGGTGCGGACTTCAGCCCTCGCGTCGATGCATCTGGCCATATACGCGAGCCACCAAGTCCCCAAATAAATGAATGTTCCACGTGAAACAACGCGGGAGCCTTGCTGCGGCGTACTCAGTCGACAAGCGGCGGGGATGTTTCACGTGGAACATCAGCCCACGACACCGGCAGATGCCGATACTTTCAGACCCCTCCGCCCGCCGCACACGAGCTCTCGCGCTACCCGATAAAGGCCCTTTGGCGCAAAACACACTCCCCAAAATGTTTCACGTGAAACATGCAACCCCTGCCTCTATAATGAGCGCCGAACGCTCTCTTCTTTACCTTCCCCCCATCATGGACTATCCCCGCGAATTCGATGTCATCGTCGTCGGTGGCGGCCACGCCGGCACCGAAGCGGCTCTGGCTGCAGCCCGTACTGGTGCGCAGACGCTGCTGCTCACGCACAACATCGAGACCCTTGGCCAAATGTCTTGCAATCCGTCCATCGGCGGAATCGGCAAGGGTCACCTCGTCAAAGAGGTGGACGCCCTCGGCGGGGCCATGGCACTGGCCACGGATGAGTCCGGCATCCAGTTCCGAATCCTGAACGGCTCGAAGGGGCCGGCTGTCCGTGCCACGCGTGCGCAGGCGGATCGTGTGCTGTATCGCAAGGCCATCCGCGGCCGCCTCGAGAACCAGCCGAACTTGTGGCTGTTTCAACAGGCGGTTGAGGACCTGATGGTGGAGGGCGATCGCGTCGTCGGCGCCGTGACGCAGGTTGGCCTGAAGTTCCGGGCCAAGACGGTGGTGCTGACCGCCGGCACATTCCTGAACGGCCTGATCCACGTTGGCCTGCAGAACTATTCGGGCGGACGCGCTGGCGACCCGCCGGCTATTTCGCTGGGTCAGCGCCTGAAGGAACTGAAGCTTCCCCAAGGCCGCCTCAAGACCGGTACGCCGCCTCGCATTGACGGACGCACCATCAACTACGCCATCCTGGAAGAGCAGCCCGGCGACCTGGACCCGATTCCTGTGTTTTCGTACATGGGCAACGTGGCCATGCATCCGCGCCAGCTGCCGTGCTGGATCACCCACACCAACGCGCGCACGCACGACATCATTCGCGGCGGTCTGGATCGCTCGCCGATGTACAGCGGCGTCATCGAAGGGGTGGGTCCGCGGTATTGCCCGTCCATCGAAGACAAGATCCACCGCTTCGCCGACAAGCAGTCCCACCAGGTATTTCTTGAACCGGAAGGGTTGGACACGCACGAGGTGTATCCCAACGGCGTCTCCACCAGCTTGCCTTTCGACGTGCAGCTGGATCTGATCCACTCGCTGCCCGGGCTGGAAAATGCGCACATCATGCGGCCCGGCTACGCCATCGAGTACGACTACTTCGATCCACGTGGACTCAAGAGCACGCTCGAGACCAAGGCCATCGAAGGTCTGTACTTCGCCGGCCAGATCAACGGCACCACCGGCTACGAAGAAGCCGCCGCGCAGGGATTGCTGGCTGGCGTGAATGCGGCCCTGAAGGCGCAGGAACGCGAACAGTGGACCCCGCGCCGCGATGAGGCTTACCTGGGCGTGCTGGTCGATGACCTGGTCACCCGTGGCGTAACCGAACCCTATCGCATGTTCACTTCGCGCGCCGAATATCGTCTTAGCCTGCGCGAGGACAATGCCGATCTGCGCCTGACCGAAATCGGCCGGCAGCTCGGAATTGTCGACAATGCACGGTGGGACGCGTTCAACCGCAAGCGTGACGCGGTTGCGGCCGAAGTCGAGCGCCTGAAGTCGTCGTGGGTAAATCCGCGCCTGCTGCCGGCCGAGGTCGCCGAACCGCTGCTGGGCAAGGCAATTGAACGTGAGTACTCACTCGCTGACCTGCTGAAACGGCCGAACGTGTCCTACGAAGCCTTGATGGGCGCCCAAAACGCCGATGGCTCGTTGCTCGCCGGCCCGGGGGTCGTTGAAGACGACGTGTTGTCGGAGCAGGTCGAGATCCAGGTCAAGTACGCCGGCTACATCGCACGGCAGCAGGACGAAGTGCAAAAGCACATCGCCCATGAACAACAGCCGATCCCGGCGGACGTGGATTACGACGCCGTGACCAGCCTGTCCTTTGAAGTGCGCCAGAAGCTCAAGACGCATCGTCCGGAAACGATCGGCCAGGCCGCGCGCATTTCCGGCGTCACGCCAGCTGCCATCTCGCTCCTGCTCATTCATCTGAAGCGCCTGCATTACGGCTCGCGCAAGCAAGCGGCATGAGCGCGCCCGCCAATCAGGCCGGCATCGACATGGCCGGCCGACTCACTCGTGCATGCGAGCAGCTTGGCCTGCGCCCCGACGATGGCGCCGTCGCCAAACTGCTCAATTACCTGGCGCAGATGCAGCGCTGGAATCGCACGTACAACCTGACCGCCATTCGCGATCCGCAGCAGATGCTCGTGCAGCATCTGTTCGACAGTCTTGCGGCCGTAAAGCCCTTCAGCGAGGCGCTGGCCGCGCCCGACGCGCCAGCCAAGGTGTTCGACGTCGGATCGGGCGGCGGCCTGCCTGGCGTCGTCCTGGCGATCATGCAGCCCCATTGGTCCGTGACGTGCGTCGATGCCGTTGAAAAGAAGACCGCGTTCGTGCGCCAGATGAGCGGCGCGCTGGGTTTATCCAACCTGCAATCGCGGCACGCGCGCATTGAAACGCTGGATCCCGCCGAGTGCGACATCGTCACCTCGCGAGCGTTTGCATCATTGGATGATTTTGCGCAACTCGCGGGTCGCCATGTAGCCAAGAATGGTACCCTCGTCGCCATGAAGGGCAAGGTCCCCGAAGAAGAAATCCAGGCGCTGCACGCGCGCGGGGAATGGCAAGTCGACCATATTCAGCCGCTCCAGGTGCCGGAGCTGCAAGCAGAACGCTGCCTGATCTGGATGCGCCGCAGTCAAGGAACCCTATGAAGAACATACCCCCCAGCACATCCGCCCGCGTTTTCTGCATTGCCAATCAGAAGGGCGGCGTGGGCAAGACGACGACCGCCATCAACTTGGCGGCGGGTCTTGCCACGCACAATCAGCGCGTGCTGCTGGTGGATCTGGACCCGCAGGGCAACGCCACGATGGGCAGCGGCATCGACAAGAACTCGCTGGAGTCCAATCTGTACCAGGTGCTGATCGGCGAGACCTCCATCGAGCAGGCGCGCGTGAAGTCCGAGTCCGGTGGTTACGACGTGCTGCCGGCCAACCGCGAACTGTCCGGCGCCGAAATCGATCTGGTGCAGATGGAACAGCGCGAGCGCCAACTGAAGGCCGCCATCGACACCGTTGCGACCCAGTACGACTTCGTGCTCATCGACTGCCCGCCCACGCTGTCCCTGCTTACCTTGAACGGCCTGGCAGCCGCGCATGGCGTCATCATTCCCATGCAGTGCGAATATTTCGCGCTCGAAGGCCTGTCGGACCTCGTCAACACCATCAAGCGCGTGCATCGCAACATCAACGACGACCTGCGCGTCATCGGTTTGCTGCGGGTCATGTTCGATCCGCGCATGACGTTGCAACAGCAGGTGTCCGCGCAGCTGGAATCGCACTTCGGCGACAAGGTCTTCAAGACCGTCGTGCCGCGCAACGTGCGCCTGGCCGAAGCACCCAGTTACGGCATGCCGGGTGTTGTGTATGACCGCGCGTCACGCGGCGCGCAGGCGTACATCTCGTTCGGCGCCGAAATGATCGAACGCGTCAGGAAAGACCTGAACTAGCCGTCCCCGATGCCCGACGCCGCGCTCTTTTTTCCGCCACAGCCAACCGTCTCCACGCCGCCCGCCGACGTGCGCGATGCGCTGCGCGTGCGGCTGGAAGACGCGGCGCTCAATGCCACCGCCGTGGGCGCGCAGGTGATCTATGATGGCTGGCTCGTGCGTTTTGCCCAATCGCCGGCCAAGCGGGTCCGAAGCGTCAATGTGCTGGGGTTATCCACACGTCCTTTGGATGAGCGGCTGGCGTATTGTTCATCGTTGTATGCGCGCCAGGGTTTGCCCATGGTGCTGCGCATCACCTCCATCGGCCCCGATTTTTCGCTCGACGCCGAGCTGGAGGCCCGCGGTTATCTCTACACCGGTGAGACTCGCGTCATGAGCACGCCGCTCGCTCCCCGCGCAAGCGTCAGGAGCGATCTGCATTTCAGCAAGGTCGATGCCGAGCGCTTTGCGGCGGCGGTCGGGGCGCTGCGCTGCTCATCGGCTGCGCACATCGCCGAACACCACGCGCGCCTTGCCGGTCTGGCTGTGGATAAGCAGCCGGTGCTCGCCACCGACGCGGCAGGGCAGGTGGTCGCTGCGGGGATGGCCGTGCGTGAAGGCGACCTGCTCGGCCTGTTCGACATCGTTACCCACCCGGGACATCGGCGCAAAGGTTACGCCGCTGTCCTGGTGGAGCATTTGCTGGCCGAAGGGGCTGCCGGCGGCGCCAGGACGGCCTATCTGCAGGTCGAGCCGGAAAATGTCGCCGCGCGGACCCTGTATGACCGCTACGGATTCAAAGACTGTTACGCGTATTGGTACCGCCTGCCCGCCGAGCAGGCGGACGCCTGAGCCCGGCGCTCAGGATACAAAGACAGAAGGAAAGAGGATTTAATTATGGCCACCAAGAAACCCAAGGGATTGGGTCGCGGACTGGACGCCTTGCTGGGCGCCGATGCGCCCGCAATCGACAACATCGGCAAGGCTGTCGCCAAGCCCGAGGGTCCGCCGTCCACCCTGCCCATCTCGAAGATGCGCGCCGGCAAGTACCAGCCGCGCACGCGCATGGACGAGGGGGCCCTGGGCGAGCTGGCCGAGTCGATTCGCATGCAAGGGATCATGCAGCCGATTCTCGTGCGTGCGTTGGGCGATGCGCCCGGCCACTACGAAATCATTGCTGGCGAACGCCGCTTTCGCGCCGCGCAGCTTGCCGGCCTGAAAGAAGTGCCGGTCCTGGTGCGCGAAGTCGCCGATGAAAACGCCGCCGTCATGGCGCTCATCGAAAACATCCAGCGCGAAGACCTGAATCCGCTCGAAGAAGCGCACGGCGTGCGCCGTCTGCTCGATGAGTTCGGCCTGACGCACGAACAGGCCGCGCAGGCCATCGGCCGTTCACGGTCCGCCACCAGCAACCTGCTTCGCCTCTTGAACCTGGCCGCGCCCGTGCAGACCATGCTGCTGGCCGGCGACGTCGACATGGGCCACGCCCGCGCGCTGCTCGCCGTCGATGCGGCCACGCAGATCCAGCTTGCCAATCTCATCATCGCGCGCCGTCTGTCGGTGCGCGAGGCTGAAAAGCTCGTTGCCAAGACGGCCAAGGAGGCCGAAGCCTCGGCGTCGCCCAAGAAGAAAACCAACGGCGTGTCGCGCGACCTGACGCGTCTGGAAGAAGCGCTGTCCGATCATCTGGGCACGCGCGTGGCGCTGAAAGTGGGCGCCAAGGAAAAGGGTCAGATCGTCATCGACTTCCACGGCTGGGAGCACCTGAATTCGCTGCTCGAGCGCCAGGGCCTTTCCGGAGCGGTGGATGCCTGAAAACGCATTGCCCGTCATCGCGGTGCTGGCGACGGGGGGCACGATTGCGGGTGCCCAGGCTGACGCCACGTCCGCCGGCTACAAGTCGGGCACTTTTTCCGTGAATGACCTGCTCGCGGCGGTGCCGCAGCTGGCCGGCATCGCAGAGATCCGCGCCGAGCAGGTAGCCAACGTCGGCAGCCAGAACATGACGCACGACGTCTGGCGCGCGCTGGCGCAGCGCGTGGACACGCTTTGCCAGGACGCCTCGGTGGCAGGCATCGTGATCACCCACGGGACGGACACGCTCGAGGAAACCGCGTACTTCCTCAGCCTGGTGAACCGTCATGACAAGGCCGTCGTGCTGGTTGGCGCCATGCGCCCGGCCACGGCCCTGGGCGCAGAAGGTCCGGCCAATCTGTACAACGCGGTGGCGCTGGCGCGCCATCCCGATGCGCGGGGCCGCGGCCCGCTCGTCGTCATGAACGAAGACATCCATTACGCCCGCGAAATCCAGAAGATCGCCAGCGCCGGCCTGTGCGCGTTTGCATCGCCCAATCGCGGCCGCGCCGGCGTCATGCACGGCGGCGTGCCTTGCTTTTACTCGCGCAATGCCACCACCTATGGCGCACAAAGCGAGTTTTCACTCGCGTTGTTGGAAAAGGCTGGTTGGCCGCGTGTGGACATCGTCTATGCGTATGCCAACCTGCAGGCCGACCTGATCGATTTCCTGGCTAGCGCCGCCGACGGCATCGTGCTGGCGGGCGTGGGCGACGGCAACGCCACCGACCTGGCCATCGAAGGCCTGCGGCGTGCAGCCGACGACGGCGTGGCCGTCGTTCGGTCCAGCCGCACGGGCAGCGGTTTCGTGGCGCGCGATGTCGAAGTCGACGATGCCAGCTTGGGCTTTGTGGCCGCGCGCGACCTGAATCCGCAGAAGGCGCGCATCCTCCTGATGCTCGCGCTGACGATCACTCGCGATCCGGATGCGTTGCAGCAGGTGTTCGACCGTTATTGAACCGTGGGCGGCGGCTCCGTCGCCGCGCCTTGTTGCGCAAGACCCAGGTTGGTCCGCAGCATGTCGTACACCTGCCGCGTCAGCGGATTGATGAGATCACGCCTTATCCACAGGAAGTAGGTCACGTCCGGCAGGGGCGGCAGCCCTTCCTTTTCTCCCAGCACCCGCATCTCCGGCCCCAGCAGTTCCACGCTGCGCGCCGTCACGCCCAGGCCCGCGCGCAGCGCGGCCTTGATCCCCACCAGATTTGGCGCCACGTAGTTCGTGTGCCAACGCACCTGCGCCTGCTCCAGCGCATTGAGCGCCAGGCGGCGAAAGATGCTGGGTTCGTCCGCCAGCACAAGCGGCACGGGCGCATGCGAATCATGCACGTAATCGGCGGATGCCAGCCAGACCGTCGGCGATGTGCGCAACGCCACGCCCTCGAAGTCCTGGTCAAAGCGCGTGGAGATCGTCAGGTCGATCTCGCCCGCGCGCAGGGCATCCATCAGGAACGGACTGCGATCGACCCGGATCTCCAGCTTCACGCGGGGCGCCACGCGCGCGATGTGCGTGAGCAGGGTGGGCAGGATCGTGTCCGCCACGTCCAGGGGCGCACCCAGCCGCAGATCGCCTTCCAGCGGCCCGTCCTGCAACGCCCGCAGCGCTTCATCGTTGATGGCCAGCATGTGCCGGGCGTATTCGACAAGCCGCCGGCCATGCGAGGACAGCACCTTGTTGCGGCCCTGCTTTTCAAACAGCGGCAAACCGATCATCGCCTCGAGCCGCTGCATCTGCTGCGTGATGGCGGACTGCGTCTTGTGCAGCCGGTTGGCGGCCTCGGAAAACGTTTCATGCTGCGCGATGGCCGTCAGCGTGCGAAGCAGGTCCAGGTCTAGATTGCGCATTCGTTCAGCGGGAAATGGGTTCAGGGATAACCCGACACATTAGCAGTCCTAATGGAATGTTCAAGCAATTTAAATTGTTGGCATTCACACCCGGCGATACAGTAAACGCATAACTCATGAAACAAGAGGGAACAACGACGTGAGCACTGCACATCCCCAACAGGCCGGCATCGACAGCGCGGTCGAAAATATTAAAAAAACTGTAGGAAATAAGGGCCTGAACCGCGACAGCCTTCAGCTCGTCCTGGATGAGCTGGTGGCGTTGGCCGGCAATACTGCCTGGTGGGGCGCCGACCGCTATCCGCCGCCCGAGGGCGACGAACGCCAGGCCCGCTATCTGATCGCCGAAGACGCCGACAAGAGCTATGCGCTGTACCTGAACGTCATGCGCCCGGGCAAGAAGATCGTGCCGCACAACCACACCACCTGGGCGTGTATCGCGGCGGTCGAAGGCGTCGAATACAACTACGTGTACGACCGCCTGGACGACGGTTCACAGCCGGGCGTCGGCAAGCTGGCGCAGATCGATACCGTGGTGGTGGGCCCCGGCACCGGCATCGCGCTGATGCCCGACGATATCCACGCCGTGGAAATCCAGGGCGACAGCGTCATCCGCCATCTGCACATGTACGGACGCGCGCTGGAAACGCTGGACCAACGCCTGGGCTTCGACCTGGAGACCGGCACCTGCAAGATCATGCCGATCGGCGTGCAGACGCGGCGCTGATCATGAGCAAGCCCTTCCGGTCCGCAACGCGCCTGCTGCGTGCAGGACGTCCTCATCAAGGCTGGGTCAACACGCCGGTCACGCGCGCCAGCACGTATGTCTTCGATAGCGTAGAAGCGTGGCGCGACACGCGGGCGCGCCGCGAACAGGAGCGTCTGCCGTCCTATGGCGCGCGGGGCACCGACAGCACGCACGCCCTGGAAGACGCGCTCGTCGAACTGGAAGCGGGCTATCGCGCCAAGCTTTATCCCACGGGCCAGGCCGCAATCGCCACCGTGCTGCTTGCCTATCTGCGCGCGGGCGATCATGTGCTTGTGACAGACGCCGTGTATGAGCCGGTGCGCCGGTTCTGCGCCGAACACCTGACGCGCCTGGGGATCGAATTCACGTACTACCGGCCGGATGCCGCTGGCATCGAGGCGCTGATCCGGCCCAATACCCGCATGATCTACGCGGAGTCGCCGGGGTCGTTGACCTACGAAATGCCGGACCTCACCGAGTTATCCACAACCGCGAGAAAACACGATTGCTGGCTGGCTGTGGACAACACGTGGGCGTCCGGTCTGGTGCAAAAACCGCTCGCATTGGGCGCCGACATTTCCATCCTGGCCGCGACCAAGTATCTGGGCGGCCATGCCGACGTGATGATGGGCGCCGTCGTCACGAACGAGCGCGCATGGCGGGCGCTGGAACGCGCAACCATCGATTTCGGCCAGACGGTCGGCGCCGACGACGCCTTCCTGGTGCTGCGCGGCATGCGCACGCTGCCCCTGCGCATGGCGCAGCACGCCCGCAGCGCGCTCCTGATCTCCCAGTGGCTCAAGGCGCGTCCGGAAGTCGCGCGCGTTTTGAATCCTGCGCTGCCTGGCGATCCCTCCCACGCAATCTGGCGGCGCGATTGCAGTGGCGCCAACGGCCTGCTGACGCTGGAACTGTCTGACGCCTATACCGAGGCCGACGCCGAACGCTTCATCGACAGCCTGCAGCTTTTCGGCATCGGCGCCTCGTGGGGCGGCTTTGAAAGCCTGGTGATTCCGGTGAACTTGCAGGCTGCGCGCTCGCTGCCGGGCCTTGAAGCGCGCGGCCCCATGCTGCGCCTGCACATCGGCCTGGAAGATCCTGACGACCTGATCGCCGACCTTGACCGCGGCCTGGCCGCACTGACTCAACCCATCCGTTCCCTCCGAATCTCATGATGCAGCCGTATAACGACCCCACCTTCGCCGACGTCGATTCGCACACGCTCAAGCAGTGGTTGCACGACGGCCGCGAGATCGCGCTTCTGGACGTGCGCGAGCATGGCCAGTATGGCGAGTCGCACCTGTTCTACGCCGCGCCGGTCCCGTACAGCCGCCTTGAAGTCGACATCGTCCGCCTCGCGCCTCGCCGCGGCGTGCGCGTCGTGGTCTACGACGAGGGGGGCGAGGACGACACCGCGCCCCGTGCCGCGCGGGCCCTTGGCGTGCTGGGCTACACGGATGTGCACCGCCTGGCTGGCGGCATCGCGCAATGGCAGCGCGACGGTTATGCCGCATTCGCAGGCGTGAACGTTCCCAGCAAAACATTTGGCGAACTCGCCGAAGAGGTTTTCCACACCCCGCGCATCGGCGCCCGCGAACTGGCCGAACGCCAGCGCCGGGGCGACGACCTTATCGTGCTGGACGGCCGGCCCTTCGCCGAATACCAGAAGATGAGCATTCCCGGCGGCATCTGCTGCCCCAACGGCGAACTGGCGCTGCGCGCCCACACGCTGGCCGCGCGGCCGGACACCACCATCGTGGTCAACTGCGCGGGCCGCACGCGCAGCATCATCGGCGCGCAGACCCTCATCAACTTGGGTGTGCCCAATCCGGTCTACGCCCTGGAGAACGGCACGCAGGGCTGGTACCTGGAAGACCTGCAGCTCGAGCATGGCGCGCGCCGCCGGTATCCGGATGACGTCACGCCCGAAGACGTGCCGGCGCTGGCGCAGCGTTCCGCGCAGCTCGCCCAGCGTCACGGCGTGCCGTCGGCCAACGCCGGGCAGGTGCAGGACTGGCTGCGAGACCCGCAGCGCACCACGTTCCTGTGCGATGTGCGCAGCGCCGAAGAGTTCGCGAAGGGATCGTTGCCCGGCGCGCAGCATGCGCCTGGCGGGCAACTCATTCAGGCGACGGACCAGTACATCGCCGTGCGCGGCGCCCGCATCGTCGTGTTCGATGGCGAAGGCGTGCGCGCGCCGGTCGTCGCCAGCTGGCTCCGGCAGATGGGATGGGACGCCTGCACGCTCGAAGATGGCACGGGCGCCGTCCTGGCCCACGCGCCGGCACAGCCCGAGGCGCCCGCGCTTGCTCTGCTGTCCGATGCGGCCTTGGCCGATGTGCTGAAGCAGGGCGCCCAGATGGTCGACATTCGGCCCAGCATGCGGTACCGCGCGAACCACGTGGCCGGCGCCCGCTGGTCCATCCGTCCGCGGCTGCATCGTCTGGCGCTCGATCCCGGGCGTCCTGTCGTGCTGCTGGCCGAAGACGCCGCATTGGCGGCGTGGGCGGCGCGCGATCTGGCTGCCTTGGGCATCGATGACGTCAAGGCCAATACGGGCACGCCGAACAGCTGGTCCGCTCAAGGCATTTCGCTGGAGTCGACGCCTGCCGATCCGCCCGATAGCGATTGCATCGACTACCTGTTTTTCGTGCACGACCGCCACGACGGGAACAAGGCCGCCGCGCGGCAGTACCTCGCCTGGGAAACCAATCTCGTCAAGCAGATCGACGACCGGGAACGCGCCGCGTACCGGTTCCCGGCCAGCTGACACCGCCGCCGCGCGTTTGCGCGGCGACACCCGCTTCAACCTGATCAGGACGCCCCGGCGGCAATTGCCGCCGGGGTGCGGACGGTTCATGGCGAACCGGAATGCAAAGGACGGCCGAGTATCCGGCCGCCATCTCAAGGGGAAAT
This sequence comes from Achromobacter sp. SLBN-14, assembly GCF_006715415.1. Lineage (NCBI taxonomy): Bacteria > Pseudomonadati > Pseudomonadota > Betaproteobacteria > Burkholderiales > Alcaligenaceae > Achromobacter > Achromobacter sp. SLBN-14. The sequence continues at coordinate 2,461,998 of NZ_VFNE01000001.1, forward strand.
CCAGATGAAGCAACACGCATTGCAAGCTTGCAAGACGGCCGCGGTGGCAGCGGCAGCCCTCGCGTGGGGGTTCGCCGCCCATGCCCAGACGCCGGCGCCGCTGGCGGACTATCCGAAGCAGGCGATCACCGTTGTCTCGCCGTTCCCGCCGGGCGGAGGCAACGACGGCGTCGCACGCTTGATCGCGCAGGAGCTGGGCGCCATCACGGGTCAAAGCGTGGTTGTCGAAAACCGCTCGGGGGCGGGCGGCAACGTCGGCACGGCGCAGGTGTCCCGCGCCAAGCCGGACGGCTACACCCTCGTGATGTCGCAGACCAGCGTCATGGCCGTCAATCCGCGCCTGTACAAGAACGTGGGCTTCGATCCGCTGAAGGACTTCGTGCCCGTTTCGCAGATCACCTCGGCGCCGCTGGTGCTCGTCTCGCGCGCGGACGGCCCGTACAAGACGCTGGACGATTATCTTGCGGCCGCGCGCAAGCAGCCCGGGGTCATCACCTATGCGACGCCAGGCAACGGCACGATGAGCCATCTGATGGGCGCGCTGGTTTCCCAGAAGGCCAACGTCAAGCTGGTGCATGTGCCGTATCGCGGCGCGGCGCCGGCGGTCACGGACCTGCTGGGCGGCACCGTCGACATGCTGATCACTTCGCCGGCATCGGCCGAACCCATGGTGGCGGCCGGCAAACTGCAGATCCTCGCGATGAGTCACGGCGATGGCGTGGGCATCTTCAAGCGCGCGCCCACGTTGAAGCAGGCCGGCCTGGAAGGCATCACCGCGGATGACTGGTACGGCTTGTTCGCGCCCGCGGGAACGCCGCCCGAGCGCATCGCTTATCTGGCTCAGGCCGTGGAGCAGGCCATGAAGTCGCCCGCCGTGATCGCCAAGATCAACAGCGGCGGCAGCCAACCCGTGGGCAGCGCGCCCGCGGCCTTCAAGAGCCGGCTGCAGCAGGACACCACGTATTGGGCCGACATGGTGAAGACGGCGGGCGTGTCGCTCGATTGAACGGCATGTTTGCCAACGCGGAGCAAGGTGTCTAGACTGGAAACGCCTGCGTGCAGGCGTTCCGTCGGCGCACTGATCCTCCGCGCGCCCCTCCTGGAGGGCATCGATGCAGACTTCCTCGGCCTTGTCGTCGCCGCAGCTCGCGGCGTATGCCGCGTTCGCGCAGTCGCTGGCGGATCGCGCCCGGCCCCTGTCGCGCAAGTGGTTCCGGCATCCGCTTGATGTCGACACCAAGGCCGATGACAGTCCCGTCACGCAGGCAGACAGGCAGGTCGAGGCGGCGCTGCGCGAAGCCATCGCCGCGCATCATCCCGGACACGGCATATTCGGTGAAGAATTCGGCGCCTCTCATGCCGATGCCGAATTCGTATGGTCGCTCGACCCCATCGACGGCACCAGCGCCTTCATCTCGGGCAATCCGCTGTGGGGCACGCTGCTTGCGCTGATGCACCGCGGCAGGCCGGTGTTGGGGCTGATCGACATTCCCATGCTCGACGAACGCTGGATCGGCGTGGCGCACGCGCCATCGCAATTGAACGGAAAGCCGTGCGCGACGCGCGCATGCACCGACCTCGACAGCGCCATCCTGTATGCCACCGCGCCCGACATCTTCACGGGCGCCGAGCTGGCCGCTTTCGACCACTTGGCAGCCAAGACACGCATGCGCCGTTATGGCGGCGACTGCTACAGCTATGGGCTTCTCGCCAGCGGCCACGTCGACCTCGTCGTGGAGGCGGGGCTGCAACCCTACGATTACCTTGCCCTTGCGCCCGTGATCGAAGGCGCGGGCGGCGTCATGACGGATTGGGCAGGGCAGCCGCTCGGTCTCGCCTCAAAGGGCCGCGTGATCGCGGCCGCCACGCCTGCGCTGCATCGCCAGGCGATGCAGGTGCTGGGGGCGGCCATGGCCTGACCGGCGCGCCGCCCGCCCGCAGTTCCACGCAACGCTTCAGCCATAAGGTGAACGAGCATGCATGCACTAGGGGTAGCAACGGTGGAGGACGCAGAGCGGCTGGTGCAGGCCAGCCCGCTCTCGCATATCAAGATCGGCCTGTCCGATGTGGACGGCGTCATGCTGGGCAAGTACCTGAGGCGCGACAAATTCCTGGGCGCGCTGCGTTCCGGGCTCGCGTTCTGCGACGTGGTGCTGGGGTGGGATCTGGACGATCAGCTCTACGACAACACCCGGTACACCGGCTGGCACACCGCGTACCCCGACGCAAAAATGCGCATCGTGCCGCAAAGCGCACGCCGTCTCGCGCTGGAACAAGGCCCCGGCGGCGAAGACATGCTGCTGTTCCTGGCGGAATTCGAGGGCGATGCCGCCGCCATCTGTCCGCGCCGCCTGCTGCACCGCGTGATCGATCGCGCGGCTGACATGGGATTCGATGCCTATGCCGCGCTGGAGTACGAATTCTTCATGTTCCGCGAGACGCCGCACTCCGTGCGCGCCAAGCACTACCGCAACATGGAGAACTGGACGCCGGGCAATTTCGGGTATTCGGTTCTGCGAAGCACGGTCGAGGGCGACTTCTATCGCAAGCTGCTCGACATGTGCGAGCGCATGGACATGCCCATCGAAGGCCTGCACACCGAGACCGGGCCGGGCGTGCTGGAGGCCGCGCTTGCTGTGGACCATGTGGCGGCGGCCGGCGACAAGGCGTTTCTGTTCAAGACGTTCGCCAAGGCGCTTGCGCAACAGAACGGCCTGATGGCCACCTTCATGGCGAAATGGTCGCACGACCACCCGGGTCAAAGCGGCCACATTCACCTGTCCCTGCGCCACCGCAAGACGGGGCGTTCGGCCTTCTACGACGAGTCGCAGCCACATGGCGTCGGCAACCTGCAGGCCGCCTTCATGGCGGGCGTGCAGCGGTACCTTCCCGAATTCATGGCCTTGTACGCGCAAACCATCAACAGCTATTCGCGCCTGGTGCCCGGCTATTGGGCGCCGCTGGACGCCACGTGGGGGATGGAAAACAGGACGACGGCACTGCGCCTCATCCCGGGCAGCGACAAATCGCAGCGTGTCGAAGTGCGCATCGGATCGGCCGACGCCAATCCCTATCTGGCGCTGGCCGCGGCGCTCGCCTCAGGGTTGTACGGCATCGAGCAAGGGCTGTCGCCCGAGCCCATGGTGCAGGGCAATGCCTATACGCAGGAGTTTCCCGCGCATCTGCATCTGCCCACGACCTTGTGGGAAGCCGCGCAGCGTCTTCGCGGCTCCGACGCCGCGCGGCTGCTGTTCGGCGACGCCTTCGTCGAGCACTACGCCGCGACGCGCGAATGGGAAGAGCGGCAGTTCCGGCGTCATGTGACCGACTGGGAGCTTGCGCGCTACTTCGAAATCATCTGAACCCGTCCATTGCATCAGGGTAGCCATGACCCACGAACTCATCACCATCAGCCCCATCGACGGACGTCCGGTCGTGCGCCGCGCGTACGCCAGCGAAGCGCAGATCTCGCAGGCGCTGGCCAACGCCCAGGGCGCGCAGCCGGCGTGGCATGCGCTCGGCATCCAGGCGCGGGGGCGCATCGTGACGGCTGCGGTGGACCATGTCGTGGCGGCCAAGGATGAAATTGCGCGCGCGATCACCATTCAGATGGGCCGTCCGCTACGCGACGCACCCGGCGAAGTCGATGGCTTCGCCGCCCGCGCGCGCCACATGATCGCCATCGCCGACGATGCCCTCGCTCCCATTGCCGTTCCCGCGCAGCCAGGCTTTACGCGTTTCATCCGCCGCGAGCCCGTCGGCGTGGTGCTCACCATCGCGCCGTGGAACTATCCGCTGCTGACCGCGGTGAACAGCATCGTGCCCGCACTGATGGCGGGCAACACCGTCATTCTCAAGCATTCAGACCAGACGCCGCTGTGCGCCGAGCTCATCGATCGCGCATTCCGAGACGCGGGGGCGCCAAGAGGCGTCTTTCAATACCTGCACGCCAGCCACGACATCACGCAACGGCTGATCCGCGCGCCGGAGATCGGCTATGTGTCCTTCACGGGCTCGGTCCGGGGAGGGCGCATTGTCGAGGAAAGCGCGGCGGGTCGCTTTATCGGCGTCGGACTGGAACTGGGCGGCAACGACCCAGCCTACGTGCGTGAGGACGCCAACCTTGACGCCGCGGCAGAGACGCTCGTCGATGGCGCCTTCTTCAACGCCGGCCAGTCCTGTTGCGGCATTCAGCGCATCTACGTGGCGCGTGGCGTGCACGACGCGTTCGTCGAGCGCGCCGTCGCCCTGACGCAACGTTATGTGCTGGGCAATCCGTTGCAGCCGGGCACGACGCTTGGCCCTGTCGTGCGCGCCCGCGCGGCGGCCGAGATCCGGGAAGTGATCGCGCAAGCCGTCGGCGCCGGCGCCGTAAACGTGATCGATAACTCGCATTTCAAAAAAGCGAGTGAAAGCTCACTTAAAGCGAATGAAAGCTCGTGTTATGTCGCGCCCGCGTTGCTGACGCAGGTCGACCACCGCATGCGCATCATGAGCGAGGAGTGTTTCGGTCCGGTTGCCGGCATCATGCCGGTCGACAGCGACGAACAGGCCATCGCGCTGATGAACGACAGTCCGTACGGATTGACGGCCGCCGTCTTCACGCAGGACGAAGCGGCCGCATTGCGTATCGGCGGGCAGGTGCGCGCGGGCACGTTCTTCATGAACCGATGCGACTACCTTGACCCGGCGCTCGCGTGGACGGGCGTCAAGGAGTCGGGCCGCGGCGTGTCCTTGTCCAAGCTCGGCTACGAACCGCTCACCCAGGCCAAATCCTTCCATTTGCGCAGCCTCTGAACGCGGCGTCACCAGGAACCGAATCATGACCGTCCCCCACGTCAACTGGAACTATCCCACCGCCATCAAGGTGGGTCCCGGACGCATCAAGGAACTGCCCGCGTGCTGCCGTGAGCTGGGCATGTCCCGACCTTTGCTCGTGACCGATCCCGGACTGGCCGCGTTGCCCATGGTCCGCGATGCCGTGGGCATGTGCCACGATGATGGCGTCGATTGCGCGGTCTTTCACGACATCAAGGGCAATCCCACCGGGCGCAACGTCGACGACGGTGTCGCGGCGTTCAAGCGCGGGCGCCATGACGGTGTCATTGCGTTCGGCGGCGGTTCGGCGCTTGATGCAGCGAAGGCCATCGCTTTGATGGCTGGGCAGAGCCGGCCGCTGTGGGACTTCGAAGACATCGGCGACAACTACCTGCGCGTCAATGCCGCCGGCATGGCGCCCGTCGTGGCCGTACCCACCACCGCAGGCACCGGCTCCGAAGTCGGGCGCGCATCCGTCATCACCGACGAGGCCGCGCACATCAAGCGCATCATCTTTCACGCCCGCATGCTGCCATCCATCGTGATCCTGGACGCCGAGCTCACCGTGGGCCTGCCGCCCAAGATCACGGCGGCCACGGGCATGGACGCGCTGTCGCACAACCTGGAAGCCTACTGTTCGCCGTTCTTTCATCCCATGGCGGCTGGCATTGCGCTGGAGGGCATGCGCCTTATCAAGGCGTATCTGCCGCAGGCGGTGGCCGATGGCGCCGATCTGCAGGCGCGCCAGCAGATGCTGACGGCATCGTGCATGGGCGCCACCGCCTTCCAGCGCGGCCTGGGCGCCATGCACGCGCTGGCGCATCCGCTCGGCGCGCTCTATGACGCGCATCACGGCCTGCTCAACGCGATCTTGATGCCCTACGTGCTCAAGGCCAACGAAGAAGCGGTGGCGCCCCGGCTTGAAGCGCTTGCGCGTTATCTCGGGTTGCCGCGGCAAAGCCCGGGCGCGGTGCTCGACTGGGTGCTGGCGCTACGCGAGGCCGTGGGCATCCCACATACGCTCGCCGAGATCGGCCTGGATGACGGCCAGGCCGAGCGGGTGGGGCGCATGGCCAGCCAGGATCCTTCCGCCGGCACGAACCCCGTCAATTTCTCCGCCGAAAAATATTCTCAGCTTTTTCGTGCAGCAATTCGCGGAAACCGGTAAGCTTCGCCCCCTCTGCGCGGAAACGCGGCGGAGGTGGAACTGAAATTATGAATTTTTCATCCGAATGGTTTGACAGCGGATTTGAAAGTGTTCATAATCTCAAGTTCTCCGCTGGAGGGGTGCCCGAGTGGTTAAAGGGGGCAGACTGTAAATCTGTTGGCCTTGCGCCTACGTTGGTTCGAATCCAACCTCCTCCACCAGAGACCCATACCTAAATCCAGGCGCGGTTGGCCTGGATTTGCAATGTAAGGCCCGGTGGCCTTGTGCGGCCTTCGCAAAGAAGGTGGCAAGGATCCTCCGGCCTTCATTTCGAAGGGTTGGGATGAGAGAAGGTGAAAGGGTTTGCCGCGGGTGTAGCTCAATGGTAGAGCAGAAGCCTTCCAAGCTTACGACGAGGGTTCGATTCCCTTCACCCGCTCCAAGATTTTTAAATGCCCATGTGGCTCAGTGGTAGAGCACTCCCTTGGTAAGGGAGAGGTCGCGCGTTCGATCCGCGCCATGGGCACCACAAATTCCAAATTCTTTTCTTCAGTCAGAAGCGCAATCCAGGTCAGGAGTCAGCCATGGCAAAAGGCAAGTTTGAACGTACCAAGCCGCACGTGAACGTGGGTACGATTGGTCACGTTGACCACGGCAAAACGACGTTGACGGCGGCGATCACGACCGTTCTGTCGACCAAGTTCGGCGGCGAAGCCAAGGGCTACGACCAGATCGATGCAGCTCCTGAAGAAAAGGCACGCGGCATTACCATCAACACGGCTCACGTCGAGTACGAAACGGAATCGCGTCACTACGCGCACGTTGACTGCCCGGGCCACGCCGACTACGTCAAGAACATGATCACGGGCGCTGCCCAGATGGACGGCGCGATCCTGGTCGTGTCGGCCGCTGATGGCCCCATGCCGCAAACGCGCGAGCACATCCTGCTGAGCCGCCAGGTTGGCGTGCCGTACATCATCGTCTTCCTGAACAAGGCTGACATGGTTGACGACGCCGAGCTGCTCGAGCTGGTGGAAATGGAAGTTCGCGAACTGCTGTCCAAGTACGACTTCCCGGGCGACGACACCCCGATCGTCAAGGGTTCGGCCAAGCTGGCGCTGGAAGGCGACAAGGGCGAACTGGGCGAACAGGCCATTCTGGCGCTGGCTGCCGCGCTGGATTCGTACATCCCGACGCCTGAGCGTGCCATCGACGGCGCGTTCCTGATGCCGGTTGAAGACGTGTTCTCGATCTCGGGTCGCGGCACCGTGGTGACCGGCCGTATCGAACGCGGCATCATCAAGGTCGGCGAAGAAATCGAAATCGTCGGTATCGTTCCGACGGTCAAGACGACCTGCACGGGCGTGGAAATGTTCCGCAAGCTGCTGGACCAAGGTCAAGCTGGCGACAACGTGGGCATCCTGCTGCGCGGCACCAAGCGTGAAGACGTCCAGCGCGGCCAAGTTCTGGCCAAGCCGGGCTCGATCACCCCGCACACGGACTTCACGTCCGAGGTGTACATCCTGTCCAAGGAAGAAGGCGGCCGCCACACCCCGTTCTTCAACGGCTATCGTCCCCAGTTCTACTTCCGCACGACGGACGTGACGGGCACGATCGACCTGCCGGCCGACAAGGAAATGGTTCTGCCGGGCGACAACGTGACGATGACCGTCAAGCTGCTGGCCCCGATCGCCATGGAAGAAGGTCTGCGTTTCGCCATCCGTGAAGGCGGTCGTACCGTCGGCGCCGGCGTCGTCGCCAAGATCCTGAAGTAAGCAATACCCGGATGGGTAGGGTGGGCATTCATGCCCCTCTATCCATCTTTGCTGTAAAAGTAGTACTATGTATGGTTCCGCGAGCCGATGCAGGGCGGAACAAGATTTTGATGTGTTTAGGGGCATAGCTCAATTGGCAGAGCGTCGGTCTCCAAAACCGAAGGTTGTAGGTTCGATTCCTACTGCCCCTGCCACCGCCAGGATAAACCCGCGGGAGATCATCGCGAGTTACGCATTCACGGCGGCTCGCGTCGCAATATGTCTAATACCAGCGTAGAAACCGTAACCAGTACCGCCGACCGGGTCAAGCTCGGGCTGGCGGTTCTCGTCGTTATTGCTGGCATCGTCGGGTTCTCCGTGCTTAGCGCGCAGCCGATGCCCGCTCGGATCGGTGTGTTCGTCGGCGGCCTCGTGATCGCAGCCGCGATCGCCTGGTTCAGCGAACCCGGTCGCCGTACCCTGAGCTTTGCCAGCGAGTCCTACAACGAAGTCAAGCGTGTCGCATGGCCCACCCGCAAGGAAACGACCCAGATGACGGGTATCGTTTTTGCCTTCGTGGCCGTCATGGGCATTTTCATGTGGGTGCTCGACAAGGGCATCGAATGGATTCTCTACGGCCTGCTGCTGGGCTGGAAATAAGGACGGCAAATGAGTAAGCGTTGGTATGTCGTCCATGTGTACTCCGGCATGGAAAAAAGCGTACACAAGGCCCTGAATGAGCGCATCGAGCGCGCGGGCCTGCAAACGTCTTTTGGCCGCATCCTTGTGCCCTCTGAAGAAGTCGTCGAGGTCAAGGGTGGTCAGAAGTCGATCACCGAGCGCCGCATTTTCCCCGGTTATGTCCTGGTTGAAATGGACCTGACCGACGAAACGTGGCACCTGGTCAAGAACACCAACCGAGTCACCGGCTTTTTGGGCGGCTCGGGCAATCGTCCGACCCCGATTTCCGAAAAGGAAGTCGAAAAGATCCTCTCCCAGATGGAAGAGGGCGTCGAGAAACCCCGCCCCAAGATCCTGTTCGAAGTGGGCGAGATGGTTCGGGTCAAGGAAGGTCCGTTTGCGGACTTCAACGGCAACGTCGAAGAAGTCAACTACGAAAAGAGCAAGGTGCGTGTGTCCGTCACCATTTTTGGTCGCGCCACGCCCGTCGAGCTCGATTTCAGCCAGGTCGAAAAGACCTGAATCTAACCCCCGGGGAGCCCTGTCCTTATCGGCCAGGGCGATATCACCCGCAAGGAGCAAAGCATGGCGAAGAAGATCGTCGGCTTTATCAAGCTGCAAGTACCGGCTGGTAAGGCTAACCCCTCCCCCCCGATTGGCCCGGCCCTGGGTCAGCGTGGCCTGAACATCATGGAATTCTGCAAGGCGTTCAACGCCAAGACTCAAGGCATGGAGCCTGGTCTGCCGATTCCGGTGGTGATCACCGCTTTCGCCGACAAGAGCTTCACCTTCATCATGAAGACCCCGCCCGCGACGGTCCTCATCAAGAAGGCCGCCGGCGTGCAAAAGGGTTCGCCCAAGCCGCATACCGACAAGGTCGGTACGCTGACCCGCGCGCAAGCTGAAGAAATCGCCAAGGCCAAGGGTCCCGACCTGACCGCCGCCGATCTGGAAGCCGCAGTGCGCACGATCGCTGGCAGCGCCCGCAGCATGGGCATCACGGTTGAGGGGATCTAATCATGGCTAAGTTGTCCAAGCGCGCCGCCGCTATTGCACAAAAGATCGACCGCACCAAGCTGTACCCGGTCGCTGAAGCCCTGACCCTGGTCAAGGAAACCGCCGTCGCCAAGTTCAATGAATCCATTGACGTGGCCGTGCAGCTCGGCATCGACCCGAAGAAGTCGGACCAACTGGTCCGCGGTTCGGTCGTGCTGCCCGCCGGCACCGGCAAGTCGGTCCGCGTCGCCGTGTTCGCCCAAGGCGACAAGGCTGAAGCCGCCAAGGCCGCTGGCGCCGACATCGTTGGTCTGGACGACCTGGCCGACAGCATCAAGGCCGGTCAAATGGACTTTGACGTTGTCATCGCCTCGCCCGACACGATGCGTGTCGTCGGTGCCCTGGGTCAGATCCTGGGCCCGCGCGGCCTGATGCCGAACCCGAAGGTCGGCACCGTGACCCCCGACGTCGCAACCGCTGTGAAGAACGCCAAGGCCGGTCAGGTTCAGTACCGTACCGACAAGGCCGGCATCATCCACGCAACGATCGGCCGCGCGTCGTTCGGCGTGGAACAGCTGCAAACCAACCTGGCCGCTCTGGTCGACGCCCTGCAAAAGGCTCGTCCCGCAGCTGCCAAGGGCATTTACCTGCGCAAGCTCGCCGTTTCGTCCACGATGGGCGGCGGAGCGCGTGTGGAAATTGCCTCGCTGTCGGCTTCCAACTAAGCCAACAGCAGTAAACGTACTTTGGGCTGCATCCGGACCCCTCCGGATGTTGCTGTCAAAGACCGCTGGAGCAGGGCAGTGGAAGGGATTGTCCTTCCGCAAGGAAAGCAGCATCGCCGCTGCCCCGCTTAATCCCGGAGCTCATCTAGTCCGGATCCAGCGTAGACGGCGTCCCCAGGAAGAATTCTTTACCCGAAGAACTCGTCCAGGCGCCGCATTCGGTTGACGCGCAAGGCTCCGGCCCCAGGCGTCTTTTGATGGAGTGTTCAAACCGTGAGTCTCAATCGTCAAGAGAAAGCGGTGGTAATCGAGGAAGTCTCGGCGGAAGTCGCCAAGGCCCAATCGATTGTTATCGCTGAGTACCGTGGTCTGGACGTCGCCTCTGTCACCGTACTGCGCAAAACTGCGCGTGAATCGGGCGTGTATCTGCGTGTTCTGAAGAACTCGCTGGCCCGTCGTGCTGTTGCTGGCACGGCTTTCGAGCCGTTGGCCGAGCAACTGACCGGTCCGCTGATCTATGGCATCAGCACAGATCCGGTAGCGGCGGCCAAGGTCATTGCTGGTTTCGCGAAGAGCAACGATAAGCTGGTCATCAAGGCGGGCGCTCTGCCCAACAACTTGCTGAACCAAGAAGGCGTGAAGGCCCTGGCCACCATGCCCTCGCGCGAAGAGTTGCTGTCGAAACTGCTTGGCACCATGCAAGCCCCCATCGCGCAATTCGTGCGTACGCTCAACGAAGTTCCGACCAAGTTCGCCCGTGGCCTCGCTGCCGTGCGCGACCAGAAGGCAGCGGCCTAATCGCCCTGTTGTCCGGAATTCGCTGAACGACGAAGCGACACCCAAACCCTGGCATTACCAAAATATTTGGAGTTCTGAAAAATGGCACTTAACAAAGCTGAAATCCTTGACGCCATCGCTGGCATGACCGTGCTCGAGCTGTCCGAGCTGATCAAGGAAATGGAAGAGAAGTTCGGCGTGTCGGCTGCTGCCGCTGCCGTCGCTGTCGCTGCTCCCGCCGCTGGTGGCGCTGCTGCCGCTGCTGAAGAGCAAACCGAGTTCACCGTCGTCCTGCAAGAAGCCGGCGCGAACAAGGTCAGCGTCATCAAGGCCGTGCGCGAGCTGACCGGTCTGGGTCTGAAGGAAGCCAAGGACCTGGTCGACGGCGCTCCGAAGCCCGTCAAGGAAGCTGTGGCCAAGGCTGACGCCGAAGCCGCCAAGAAGAAGCTGGAAGAAGCTGGCGCCAAGGTCGAAGTCAAGTAAGACCTGCGTCAACTGCCCGGGGACAGCACAGTTTGCAGTCCCCGGGCTTTTGCGTTTCCAGGAAACCCCTACTGGGGGTATGCCCATTCAGTGGGGTTTCCTGGAGTCGTATCACCTGGGGCCGTGGTTGACGGCCCATGCAACCTCGAGTCGGAGTGCTCATGCCTTACTCGTACACCGAAAAAAAGCGCATCCGCAAAAGCTTCGCCAAGCGTGAAGACGTTCAAAACGTTCCTTTCCTTTTGGCGACACAGCTTCAATCCTACCTAACTTTCCTGCAGGCGGATACCGCCCCGTCCGAACGCGTAGCCGACGGTTTGCAGGCGGCGTTTTCGTCGATTTTCCCGATCGTTAGTCACAACGGTATGGCGCGCTTGGAGTTCGTGAGCTATGTGCTCGGCGAGCCGGTGTTCGATGTCAAGGAATGTCAGCAACGTGGCCTGACCTATGCCTCGCCCCTGCGAGCCAAGGTCCGCCTGGTGCTGCTTGACCGCGAAGTCAGCAAGCCCACCGTGAAGGAAGTGAAGGAACAGGAAGTCTACATGGGCGAAATTCCGCTCATGACGGGCACGGGTTCCTTCGTCATCAACGGCACGGAGCGTGTCATCGTTTCGCAGCTGCACCGCTCGCCTGGCGTGTTCTTCGAACACGACCGCGGCAAGACGCACAGCTCCGGCAAGCTCCTGTTCTCGGCCCGCGTGATTCCTTACCGCGGCTCGTGGCTGGACTTCGAATTCGACCCGAAGGACGTCCTGTTCTTCCGCGTCGACCGCCGCCGCAAGATGCCTGTCACGATCCTGTGCAAGGCCATCGGCATGACGCCGGAAACCATCCTGGCCAACTTCTTCGACTTCGATAACTTCGAACTGAAGAGCGAAGGCGCGATGATGGAATTCGTGCCTGAGCGTTGGAAGGGCGAAATGGCCCGTTTCGACATCGCCGACCGTTCGGGCAAGGTGATCGTCGAGAAGGACAAGCGCATCAACGCCAAGCACCTGCGCGACCTGGCTGCCGGCGGCATCCAGCGCATCTCCGTGCCGGAAGATTTCCTGTACGGTCGCGTGCTGGCCAAGAACATCGTTGACGAAGATACCGGCGAAGTCATCGCCAACGCCAACGACGAAATCACGGAAAGCGTGCTCGGCGCCCTGCGCGCCGCCAACGTGCACGAGTTCCAGGCGCTCTACACGAACGACCTGGACCGCGGTCCGTACATCTCGCAAACGCTGCGCACCGATGAAACTGCCGACCAGATGGCCGCGCGCGTTGCCATCTACCGCATGATGCGCCCTGGCGAGCCGCCCACCGAAGAAGCGGTGGAAGCGCTGTTCCAGCGTCTGTTCTACAGCGAAGAGACGTACGACCTGTCGCGCGTCGGCCGCATGAAGGTCAACAGCCGTCTGGGCCGTGGTGAGGACATCACCGGCCCGATGACGCTGACCAACGAAGACATCCTTGAAACCATCAAGGTGCTGGTTGAGCTGCGTAACGGTCGTGGCCAGATCGACGACATCGATCACTTGGGCAACCGCCGCGTGCGTTGCGTGGGCGAACTGGCCGAAAACCAGTTCCGCGCGGGCCTCGTGCGCGTCGAGCGCGCCGTCAAGGAACGTCTGGGCCAGGCCGAGACCGAAAACCTGATGCCGCACGACCTGATCAACTCCAAGCCGATCTCGGCTGCCATCAAGGAGTTCTTCGGTTCGAGCCAGCTCTCGCAGTTCATGGACCAGACCAACCCGCTGTCGGAAATCACGCACAAGCGTCGTGTTTCCGCACTGGGCCCGGGCGGTCTGACCCGCGAGCGCGCCGGCTTTGAAGTCCGCGACGTGCACCCGACCCACTACGGCCGCGTCTGCCCGATCGAAACGCCGGAAGGCCCGAACATCGGTCTGATCAACTCCATGGCGCTGTACGCTCGCTTGAACGAGTACGGCTTCCTGGAAACGCCTTACCGCAAGATCATCGACGGCCGCGTCAGCGAGCAGATCGATTACCTGTCGGCCATCGAAGAAAGCCACTACGTCATCGCGCAGGCCAACGCCGCGCTCGACGAAGAAGGCCGTTTCGTGGACGACCTGGTCGCCTGCCGTGAAGCTGGCGAAACGATGCTGACCGCCCCGGCCAACGTGCACTACATGGACGTTGCCCCGTCGCAGATCGTGTCGGTTGCTGCCTCGCTGATTCCGTTCCTGGAACACGACGACGCGAACCGCGCACTGATGGGCGCCAACATGCAACGTCAGGCCGTGCCTTGCCTGCGTCCGGAAAAGCCGGTCGTGGGTACGGGTATCGAGCGCACCGTGGCCGTTGACTCGGGCACCACCGTGCAGGCGCTGCGTGGCGGTCTGGTCGACCACGTCGACGCCGAGCGCGTCGTGATTCGCGTGAACGACGAAGAAAACGTCGCCGGCGAAGTGGGCGTCGACATCTACAACCTGATCAAGTACACGCGTTCCAACCAGAACACGAACATCAACCAGCGTCCGATCGTCAAGCGTGGCGACCGCGTTGCCAAGGGCGACGTGCTGGCTGACGGCGCATCGACCGACCTGGGCGAACTCGCCCTGGGTCAGAACATGCTGATCGCGTTCATGCCCTGGAACGGCTACAACTTCGAAGACTCGATCCTGATCTCCGAAAAGGTCGTGGCGGATGACCGCTACACCTCGGTGCACATCGAGGAACTGACCGTTGTCGCCCGCGATACGAAGCTCGGACCGGAAGAAATCACCCGCGACATCAGCAACCTGGCTGAAACGCAGTTGAACCGTCTGGACGATTCCGGCATCACCTACATCGGCGCCGAAGTCAGCGCCGACGACGTGCTGGTCGGCAAGGTCACGCCCAAGGGCGAAACCCAGCTGACGCCGGAAGAAAAGCTGCTGCGCGCCATCTTCGGTGAAAAGGCGTCCGACGTTAAGGACACCTCGCTGCGCGTGCCCTCGGGCATGACCGGCACCGTGATCGACGTGCAGGTGTTCACGCGTGAAGGCATCGTGCGCGACAAGCGCGCCCAGTCCATCATCGACGATGAACTGCGCCGCTATCGCCAGGACCTGAACGACCAGCTGCGCATCGTTGAAAACGACCAGTTCGATCGTATCGAAAAGATGCTGATCAACAAGACCGTCAACGGCGGCCCGCGCAAGCTGGCCAAGGGCGCGACGATCACCAAGGCCTACCTGGCCGATCTGGATCGCTGGCAGTGGTTCGACATCCGTCTGGCCGACGAGCCGCACGCCGTCGTGCTGGAACAGGCCAAGGAATCGCTCGAGCAGAAGCGTCACCAGTTCGATCTGGCCTTCGAAGAGAAGCGCAAGAAGCTGACGCAGGGCGACGAGCTGCCCCCGGGCGTGCTGAAGATGATCAAGGTCTACCTGGCCGTGAAGCGTCGTCTGCAGCCTGGCGACAAGATGGCAGGCCGTCACGGCAACAAGGGTGTCGTGTCGCGCATCACCCCGGTGGAAGACATGCCCCACATGGCTGACGGCACGCCGGCCGACATCGTTCTGAACCCGCTGGGCGTGCCCTCGCGGATGAACGTCGGCCAGGTGCTGGAAGTTCACTTGGGCTGGGCTGCCAAGGGTGTTGGCCATCGCATCGCCGACATGCTGCGTGACGAGCGCACGGCGCAGGTCAAGAACGTCCGCGCCTACCTGGACAAGGTCTACAACACGACCGGCACCGGCGCGCGCATCGACGAGCTGACCGATGACGAAGTCATGGAAATGGCCCAGAACCTCAAGAACGGCGTGCCGTTCGCGACGCCCGTCTTCGACGGCGCGACCGAAGAGGAAATCACCAAGATGCTGGAACTGGCCTATCCGGACGACGTCGCCGAACGCATGGCGCTGACGCCTTCGCGTACGCAGGCATGGCTGTTCGACGGCCGCACGGGCGAGCAGTTCGAACGCCCGGTGACGGTCGGCTACATGCACTACCTGAAGCTGCACCACTTGGTCGACGACAAGATGCACGCCCGTTCCACCGGCCCGTACTCGCTGGTCACGCAGCAGCCGCTGGGCGGCAAGGCGCAGTTCGGCGGCCAGCGTTTCGGGGAAATGGAAGTGTGGGCGCTGGAAGCATACGGCGCCGCCTACACCCTGCAGGAAATGCTGACGGTGAAGTCGGACGACATCAACGGTCGTACCAAGGTTTACGAGAACATCGTCAAGGGCGACCACGTGATCGATGCCGGCATGCCGGAATCGTTCAACGTTCTGGTCAAGGAAATCCGCTCGTTGGCCCTGGACATGGATTTGGAGCGTAACTAATGAAAGCGCTACTCGACCTCTTTAAGCAAGTCTCGCAAGACGAGCAGTTCGATGCCATCAAGATCGGCATCGCCTCGCCCGAGAAGATCCGTTCGTGGTCCTACGGCGAAGTTCGCAAGCCCGAGACCATCAACTACCGCACGTTCAAGCCTGAGCGTGACGGTCTGTTCTGCTCCAAGATCTTTGGCCCGATCAAGGACTACGAGTGCCTGTGCGGCAAGTACAAGCGCCTGAAGCACCGTGGCGTGATCTGCGAAAAGTGCGGCGTTGAAGTCACCGTCGCCAAGGTTCGCCGTGAACGCATGGGCCACATCGAGCTGGCCAGCCCCGTCGCTCACATCTGGTTCCTGAAGAGCCTGCCGTCGCGTCTGGGCATGGTGCTCGACATGACCCTGCGCGACATCGAACGCGTGCTGTACTTCGAAGCCTGGTGCGTGATCGAACCCGGCATGACGCCGCTCAAGCGCGGCCAGATCATGTCGGACGACGATTTCCTGGCCAAGACCGAGGAATACGGCGACGACTTCCGTGCCCTGATGGGCGCCGAAGCCGTGCGTGAACTGCTGCGCACCATCGACATCGACCGCGAAGTGGAAACGCTGCGCGGCGAGCTGAAGGCCACCAGCTCGGAAGCCAAGATCAAGAAGATCTCCAAGCGCCTGAAGGTGCTGGAAGGCTTCCAGAAGTCCGGCATCAAGGCCGAGTGGATGGTCATGGAAGTGCTGCCCGTGCTGCCGCCGGACCTGCGTCCGCTGGTGCCGCTGGACGGCGGCCGCTTCGCGACCTCCGACCTGAACGACCTGTACCGCCGCGTCATCAACCGCAACAACCGCCTGAAGCGTCTCTTGGAGCTCAAGGCGCCTGAGATCATCCTGCGCAACGAAAAGCGCATGCTGCAGGAAGCTGTCGACTCGCTGCTGGACAACGGCCGCCGTGGCAAGGCCATGACGGGCGCCAACAAGCGCCAGTTGAAGTCGCTGGCCGACATGATCAAGGGCAAGAGCGGTCGTTTCCGTCAGAACCTGCTGGGCAAGCGCGT
Source organism: Achromobacter sp. SLBN-14 (assembly GCF_006715415.1). Classification (NCBI taxonomy): domain Bacteria; kingdom Pseudomonadati; phylum Pseudomonadota; class Betaproteobacteria; order Burkholderiales; family Alcaligenaceae; genus Achromobacter; species Achromobacter sp. SLBN-14. The sequence continues at coordinate 2,478,692 of NZ_VFNE01000001.1, forward strand.
CGACTACTCGGGCCGTTCGGTCATCGTGGTGGGTCCGCAGCTCAAGCTGCATCAGTGCGGCCTGCCCAAGCTGATGGCCCTGGAACTGTTCAAGCCGTTCATCTTCAATCGTCTGGAGATGATGGGCCTGGCCACGACCATCAAGGCTGCCAAGAAACTGGTCGAAAGCCAGGAGCCGGTGGTCTGGGACATCCTGGAAGAAGTCATCCGCGAACACCCGGTCATGCTGAACCGTGCGCCGACGCTGCACCGTCTGGGCATCCAGGCGTTCGAGCCGGTGCTGATCGAAGGCAAGGCGATCCAGCTGCACCCGCTGGTTTGCGCGGCGTTCAACGCCGACTTCGACGGTGACCAGATGGCTGTTCACGTGCCGCTGTCGCTGGAAGCCCAGCTGGAAGCGCGTACGCTGATGCTGGCCTCGAACAACGTGCTGTTCCCGGCCAACGGCGAACCGTCGATCGTGCCGTCGCAGGACATCGTGCTGGGTCTGTACTACACGACTCGCGAGCGCATCAACGGCCGTGGCGAAGGCATCTTCTTCATGGACGTCGCTGAAGTCCAGCGCGCCTACGACAACAACGAAGTCGAGCTGCAAAGCCGCATCACCGTGCGCCTGAAGGAACACGAACGCGACGAGAACGGCGAATGGCAACCGGTCATCCGCCGTCACGAGACGACGGTCGGCCGTGCGCTGCTGTCCGAGATTCTGCCCAAGGGCCTGCCCTTCACCGTCCTGAACAAGGCGCTGAAGAAGAAGGAAATCTCGCGTCTGATCAACCAGTCGTTCCGCCGCTGCGGCCTGCGCGACACGGTGATCTTCGCCGACAAGCTGATGCAGTCGGGCTTCCGCCTGGCCACGCGCGGCGGTATCTCGATCGCCATGGGCGACATGCTGATCCCGACCGCCAAGGAAGGCATCCTGGCCGAAGCCAGCCGCGAAGTGAAGGAAATCGACAAGCAGTACTCGTCGGGTCTGGTCACGTCCCAAGAGCGCTACAACAACGTCGTGGACATCTGGGGCAAGGCTGGCGACAAGGTCGGCAAGGCGATGATGGAACAACTGGCCACCGAGCCCGTGACCAACCGTCACGGCGAGGAAGTGCGCCAGGAATCGTTCAACTCCATCTACATGATGGCTGACTCGGGCGCCCGCGGTTCGGCCGCCCAGATCCGCCAGCTGGCCGGTATGCGCGGCCTGATGGCCAAGCCGGACGGCTCGATTATCGAAACGCCCATTACCGCGAACTTCCGTGAAGGCCTGAACGTACTCCAGTACTTCATTTCCACTCACGGTGCGCGTAAGGGTCTGGCCGACACGGCACTGAAGACCGCGAACTCGGGTTACCTGACCCGCCGTCTGGTCGACGTGACGCAGGATCTGGTCATTACGGAAGACGACTGCGGCACTTCGCAGGGCTACAACATGAAGGCCCTGGTCGAAGGCGGTGAAGTCATCGAACCGTTGCGCGACCGTATCCTGGGCCGCGTGGCTGCCGTGGACATCGTCAATCCGGACACGCAGGAAACGGCCATCGTCGCCGGCACCCTGCTGGACGAAGACCTGGTCGACACCATCGACCGCATTGGCGTGGACGAAGTCAAGGTTCGCACGCCGCTGACCTGCGAAACGCGTCATGGTCTGTGCGCGCATTGCTATGGCCGTGACCTGGGCCGCGGTTCGTCCGTCAACCAGGGCGAAGCCGTCGGCGTCATCGCCGCGCAGTCCATCGGTGAACCGGGCACGCAGCTCACGATGCGTACGTTCCACATCGGTGGCGCGGCGTCGCGTTCGGCTCTGGCCAGCGCGGTGGAAACGAAGTCGACCGGTACGGTCGGCTTTGCCAGCACGATGCGTTATGTCACGAACGCCAAGGGCGAACGTGTCGCGATCTCGCGCTCGGGCGAACTGGCGATCTTCGACGACAACGGCCGCGAACGCGAACGCCACAAGATCCCGTACGGCGCGACCGTGCTGGTGGGCGATGGCGAGGCCGTGAAGGCCGGCGCGCGTCTGGCGACGTGGGATCCGCTGACCCGTCCGATCGTGTCGGAATACGGCGGCGCCGTCCGCTTCGAGAACATCGAAGAAGGCGTGACCGTTGCCAAGCAGGTGGACGAAGTCACCGGCCTGTCGACGCTCGTCGTCATCACGCCGAAGACCCGTGGCGGCAAGATCGTCATGCGTCCGCAGATCAAGCTGGTCAACGAGAACGGCGAAGACGTCAAGATCGCCGGCACCGATCACTCGGTGAACATCTCGTTCCCGGTGGGCGCCCTGATCACGGTGCGCGACGGCCAGCAGGTTGCCGTGGGTGAAGTTCTGGCGCGTATTCCGCAAGAATCGCAAAAGACCCGCGACATTACCGGCGGTCTGCCGCGTGTGGCCGAACTGTTCGAAGCCCGTTCGCCGAAGGACGCCGGCATGCTCGCCGACGTCACCGGTACGGTTTCGTTCGGCAAGGACACCAAGGGCAAGCAGCGTCTGGTCATCACCGACCTGGAAGGCGTGAGCCACGAGTTCCTGATTCCGAAGGAAAAGCAGGTTCTGGTGCACGACGGCCAGGTGGTGAACAAGGGCGAAATGATAGTGGACGGCCCGGCCGATCCCCACGACATCCTGCGCCTGCAAGGCATCGAGAAGCTGGCGACGTACATCGTCGACGAAGTGCAGGACGTTTACCGTCTGCAGGGCGTGAAGATCAACGACAAGCACATTGAAGTGATTGTTCGTCAGATGCTGCGCCGTGTGAACATCGTCGATGCGGGCGATACCGAGTTCATCCCGGGCGAGCAGGTCGAGCGCTCCGAGCTGCTGAACGAGAACGACCGCGTCACGGCTGCCGACCTGCGTCCGGCCACGTACGACAACGTGCTGCTGGGTATCACGAAGGCCTCGCTGTCGACCGACTCGTTCATCTCGGCCGCCTCGTTCCAGGAAACCACCCGGGTCCTGACCGAAGCTGCCATCATGGGCAAGCGCGACGACCTGCGCGGCTTGAAGGAAAACGTCATCGTCGGCCGCCTCATCCCGGCGGGTACCGGCCTGGCTTACCACCACGCACGCCGCGACAAGGAACTGCTGGAGGCCGCGGAACGCGAAGCCGCCCGCCAGCAGGCCAACCCGTTCGAGGACGCACCGGTCACGGTGGGCTCGGACGCCGAGACGCCTGCTTCCGACGTGGGTACCGAGGATTCCGCCGAATAAGCGGAAGTCTCCGGCAGGCTTGCCCCGCGAGGTTCGCGGGCAAGCCTGAAAATCAAAAGGCCGCTGATGAGAATCAGCGGCCTTTTTACTTGCGAAAGAAAGGGTGCTGCAGGACTATTTGGCGGTCTGGGCGCGGGCGCGCTGGAAGGCCGGTCCCCAGACGGGGTGGCCAGCTTCGTTGGGCGCCAGTTCGAAGGCCGGATCCAGAACCAGGATGCGCGCGAAGCTGTCCTCGCAGAGCTGCGTATATTGCGTGACGCAGTAGCTGAACGCCTGAAGCTTGTAGGCCTCGATGCGTACCGCTTTGGATGAGGTGGCCAGGGTGTCGGAACGGGCGACGCCGCGGATGACTTCTCCGTAGCGCCCGGCGCTGTACTGGTCGCGCACCTGCTGCAGCTCGGCCAGGGCTTCGGCCGTTGGAGGGCTCTCGGGTTGCAATTTGGAGATGCCCGTGCAACCGGCCAACAGGGCCGATACGCCAAGCAGACTGCTCAGGATGCGAATTTTCATGGCTTCCAAAGATGTAGGATGGTGACGCGGTACGCTATCGTGCCACAGCCTGATGCGCTCGGACATTTTCGGCAATGTCCTGCCGTTGCGGATTGGATAATATTCCGCCTAAATAGCCCCTGAACCTGTTATTGGCGCGTCTGCGCAGCTTCGATGATGTCTACACCCGCCGGCTTGTTGACGCCGCGTGGCCCCTTTTCAGGCGCTGCGCCGTTGGCGCTTCGCCCATTGAGCGCCATCGCCGCCAGCGCGGCGGGCGGGGTGCCGGAATCGCGCATCAAGCGGCTCCTGTCCGACCTTCTGCCTTCGCTTATCGCTTTGCATGCGCAAGGGGAAATCTGCGGCGACATCTCGCTCGAAACCGTGGGCATGGATGAAGGCGCGCGGGCGCATCTGCTGCCCGAACTGGTGGTGGCGCGCTCGCGCCGGGCCAGCAGGACGCCGGCCGCCGGCTTCGCGCCGTTCGAGCTGTACACGGATTCCGTAGAATGGCCGCGCGGACCTTGGACCGACATCTATTCCTTGTGCGCCGTGGCGTACGCGCTAGTGATTGGCAGCCGGCCGCCGCCGGCGCCCGAGCGCCGCGCCCACGACGAATACGAAGCGCTGGCCGACATGGGACTGCCCAAGTACGGACAGGATTTCCTGCGGGTCATCGATGCCGGCCTGGCGATGGACACCAGGGCGCGCCCGCAGTCGTTGGCGGAGCTGGCCAGCCTGCTTGGCGTCGCCGCCTACGACGAACCGGCCGAGCCGGAAGACGAATCGGTCGAGACGGCCAAGCCCCCGCCCGTGGCCGGTTTCGCGCAACGGCGCGAGCCCGCCCGCCGGCGCGGTCCGCTGCTGTTCTGGCTGCTGATCCTCGCGTTGATCGGCGCGGGCATCTATGCGTGGTTCCATTGGGGCAAGGGCAGTCCCAATGCGCTGATTACCCGCTCGGAAGTCGTACAGCCTAATCCGCCCGTCGTGCATCCCTTGCCGCAGCCTGCCGCGCCAGTGTCCGCGCCCACGCCCACGCCCACACCCACGCCAAAACCCGCGCCGGCGGCATCGCAAGCGCCCGCCGACCTGCCGCCCTTGACGGCCGGCGCCGCCGCTGGAGGCCAAGCAACCGCGACGGTCCCGGCCGCTGGGCCGGGTTCGCCGTCTGCGCGCACGCAGGCGGATTCGCCAAGTGCCGCCGAGCCGCCGCCCGCGCCCACGGCGCAGGAAACCGCGCCGGCAGCTTCGGTTGCCGAAGAGGCGCCCAAGCCCAAACCGGTGCCGGTCACCGTGCGGGTGGACATCCGCCCCTGGGGCGAAGTCTGGATCAACGGCGTGGCGCGGGGAATCAGTCCGCCCGTCAAGGAGCTCAAGCTGATTCCGGGCAAGTATCAGGTGGTAGTGCGCAACGCAGACCTGCCGCCCTTTCGCATGACGCTCGAGGTCAGACCGGGCAAGCCCGCGGTCATCTCGCACACCTTCCAATAGGACCGCGACCTACGCCTTTGGCAGGTGCAGGATGAATTCGGAGCCTGCGCCGAGCTCGCTCTGCACTTCGATTCGCCCGCCGTGCCGTCCGGCCACGGTATGCACGAATGCCAGTCCCAGCCCCGCACCGCCAACGTCGTCGCGATTGTCGGCGCCGACACGGGCGAAGGGCTCGAACAGCCGGGCCACGTCCTGCGCCGCGATGCCCTGACCCTGGTCCTTGATGCGCACGCACCAGAAGCCGTGCTGCGCATCGATGCTGCAATCGACACGCGTGCCGCTCGCGCTGTATTTGATGGCGTTGTCGACCAGATTGCACAGCGCGCGCATCAGCAGTGTCTGCTCGCCGCGCGTGTAGGCGACCGGTAGCGGCGTGCTGGCTTCCAATGCGATGCCGCGCTTGCTGGCGGACGGCCAGAGATCGTCGACGGCGTCCTGCAGCAACCCGCCCAGATCCAGTTCGATGGTGCTGATCGGCATCGATTCGGCGCGGGTCAGATGCACGAAGTCGTCGACCAGCCTGAGCGTGCGGTTGGCCAGCAGCGCAATGCGCGCGAGCGTGTCGTGCGGAACTTCCTGCTGCCCGCCTTCCTGCGCCATTTCCACCAATGCGAGGATCGAGCTTTGCGGCGCGCGCATGTCATGCGAGATGAAGCGCAACGTCTCTTCGCGCTGCCGCTCGGCCTGACGGATGTTGGAAATGTCGGTCAGCGTGGCCACCGTGCCCGCGAACTGGCCCTCGGCCGTGTGGATGGGGGCGCATTTCAGGATCAGGTCGCGGCCTGCCCGGTCGCGCACTTCCAGGTCCGCGCTCCAGGGCGAAGCCGCATCGGCCGGGTGACGGCCGCTCAGCGCGTCGGCCACGCGCGCCCGCGCAGCGTCGTCGGCAAGGGTGTGTTCAAGCAGATGCGCCGCCGGCCGGCCGATGCGCGGCGGACGAATGCCCAGCTGCTGGAAGAACATGATGGCGGCCTGGTTGCGAAATCGCACGCGGCCTTCCTGGTCGAACACCAGCGTCGCATCGGGCATGCCGTCGAGCCCGTCAGCCAGGAACCGCCGCAGGTTGCGGACCCGCGCCAGCGCGCGCCGAAGTTCGCCCACCCGGCTCTCCAGCGAGGCGCTGGGATTGGCAAGCTGCACGCGGGCTTCGTTCAGGATCGGCGGGTACTCGCGCTGCAAACGCTGCAGCTCAGTGTCCATATAGCGCAGCGCGGCTTCCTGGTTACGCCAGCTCCAGAGCGGATAGCACAGCGCCACGCCCGCCAGCGCCGCGGTGGGTGCGAACCACAGATAGGCGTGGGCCAGTAATAGCCAAGCTGCCGCGGGGATGGCGGCAAGCAGCGCAAGGGTGACCAGCAGCGCCTTCTTGGGCGCCAGACGCCACAAGGCCAGGCACGCCAGCAATACCGGCAACGCCGCGAACAGCGCGCTCCACGCAGCCGGCGGCCGCTGGAATGCGATGTCGTCGCGCGCGGCCTGCAGGACGTTGGCGACGATCTCCACGCCCGATATGCCGTTGGCGTCGTGCGACACCGGCGTCGGGTAATCGTCGCCCAGGCCGGTGGCCCACGCACCCACGAGCACATATTTGCCGCGCAGGTCTTCCGGCCGCAGGTCGCCGCGCAGTACGGAAAGGTACGACACCGTCCGCACATGGCCGGGAGGACCCGCATACGGAATCAGGATGCGGCCGTCGGCATCGGCGCGCTTGAGCAGACGTTGCGCCTCGCCGGCTTGGCCGCCAACTTCCAGCATCGAGATGGCCAGGTGGTTGCGGCGATCTCCGGCAAACTGCGCGGTGAGGGCGGCTTCGCGCACGACGCCGTCCGGGTCGATGACCGCATTGATGAAGCCTGTAGAGGCGGACGCTTGCGCCAGTTCCGCAATGGGCAATCCGATGGCCGTCGGGTTCTTCAGGCGGTCCAGCACCACCGGCAGCACGGTATGCCCATTGCGACGGATGCTGTCTGCAAGAATTGCATCGTCGTCGGCATTGATCTTGTCGGGTTCCGCAAAGATGAGATCCAATCCCACGGCGCGCGCGTCGGTCAGCCGGTCGAGCAGGGCGGCGTGGATGGCGCGCCGCCACGGCCAGCGGCCCAGCGCGTCGATGCTGGCGTCGTCGATCGCCACGATCAGGATATCCGGGTCGGCGGGCCTGCCCGTCAGCATGACCGCGCGGTCATAGAAGACCTGGTCCAGGCGGCCCAGGCCGTTGAACGCGCCAAGAAACGCCGCCAACGCCGCCAGCGCCAATGTCAGCCACAGGCCGGACCGCCAGGACCGGTCGAGCGAGTCGGCGGCGTCGGGCATGGCGGGTGCCTTAGTACGCGGTCAGCGTCACAAGGCCGCCGGAGCCGCTCGCCACGCCAAGCCCGTAGGACGTCATCAGCATGTTGGCGCCCTCGAACGACTGCACCGAATCCGTTCCGTGAAGGCCAATGGCATCGATGGCGCGCACCGATACGTAGAACGTGCCGGGGCCGGGGGCGGAAAAGCGGATGTCGGGGGTCGGAAAGCTGGCGGAAGAAACGGGCAGCAGGCCTTCGGCATCGCGCGAGACGCGCACCAGATAGCTTTGCGCGCCTTCGACGGGGGCGAAGGGAATCGACCACGTGCCGCCTGCGCGAACCGGCTCGCCCAATTGCGGCGCAGCCAGCAGCGGACGTACGCCCGACATGGCGCCGTCGGCGCCCACCGCGGCGCCGAACCCTTGCGCCACCGCGACCGGTTTGGCGGGCGCGTCGCCGGGCGCCTGCGCCTGCAAGCGCACACTGCCTTGCAAGACTTCGCTATGCACGCCCTGCGCGCTGCGCTGCACGCGAAAGCGCGTTCCGCGCACACCCGTCACCGCAACCGGCGTGCGGATCTCGAAACGGCCCACGCCCTGACCCGCGGGCGCGACGCTGGATTCCACGCTGCCGCGGCGCACGTTGATCACCGAATCCGTCAGCGCGGTGCCCTCGAACTGCCGCAAGCGGGTAAGGTCCACGGCGCCGCTGGATGGCAGCGTGAGGCGGGATCCGTCGGCAAGTTGCAGCGTGACGAAACCGTCGGGGGCGGTCTCCAGCGTGCTGCCTTCGGTCACGGGCGTGCCGGGCTGCACGGGCTTGCCGTTCAGGACTGCGCGGCCGCTCACGTGCACCACCTGCGCCTGCGCGTCGCGCACTGGAATCATGGCCAACGGGATATGTAGCTCCAACCCGATGGGCAGCGTTTCGGGCGTGACGATCTTGTTCAGCGTCTGCAGCCGGTTCCAGTTGGTCGGGCTGCGCGTGTACCGCGAGGCCAAATCAATCAGCGTATCGCCGGGACGGACCCGGTGGATGAAGTCGTCGCCCAATGCGCCCGCCGGCTGGCTGCGCGCGGGGGCGGCGAGCGTGATGCAGGAAACCAGGACAAACAAACAAAGCGCGCGGAAGCGGCTCATGGCAAACGATTCTCCAGGGAGTCGGGCAACGCAGCTACAGCGAAAGGGTCTGGCCGTCGTCGGTCGGGTTGACCAGTTCAAGCCGGTAGCCAAGTGCATAAGAGGAAGTCAGCCGCACACCGTGCTGCGGACGAAGCTGGAGCTTTTGCCGGATGTTCGACAGGTGGGTGTCCAGCGTGCGCGAGGTGGCGGGGATTTCCCGGTTCCAGACGCACTCGGCCAGCACATCGCGCGACATCAGCCGCCCAATGTTGCGAAAGAACAGTAGTGCCAGTTCGAATTCCTTCGGCGCCAGCGTAATGGCCACGTCGTCCAGCGTAATGACGCGTGCGGCGGGATCGACACGGTATCGCGCGACTTCGATGGTCTGGTCCACGGGCTCGGCGATCTGGCTGCGGCGCAGCAGCGCCGCGACCCGGGCCAGCAGTTCCAGGGGACGCATCGGTTTGACGATGTAGTCGTCCGCGCCCGCGCGCAGGCCCTCGACCAGGTCATCTTCGGCCGATCGGTTGGTCAGGAAAATCACAGGGATGCGCGCGCCGATATGGGTGCGCAACCAGCGGACCACGTCGTCGCCGTCGATATCGGGCAGGTGCCAGTCCAGCAGCACCAGGTCGAACGCTTCGGTACGCAAAGCCGCGAGCAGATCGCGGCTTTGGTGATAACTGGTGCAAGCATAGCCGGCGGCGGTCAGAACCTGCTGGATGCGCCGAGCCTGATCCAGGTCGTCTTCCAGCGACGCGATTTTCATTAGACGAGTTCTCGCGAAAGTTGGCTGCGCAGGCGCGCGTGTGGCGACCTAGCAAAACGAAGGGGGCGGATTTATGTAAACGAATGATAACTCGGGAAAACCCTTCCGCGGCTACGTTATGGCAAGAACTGTCAAACATTGCAAAGTTGACGAATCTTGACTGGAGTTGTTGCGTTATCGAGCGCCACACTGTTCCAACGATGTCACCAGCCGCGACACAGCAGGCGGTGCAAGGGGGGGGAACGCAGATCGGGACAGATATGAATCAATTGCGCATACTTGTGATGTCTCCGGACGAAGCCGTACGGGGTTCGTCCGTATCCACGCTGCTGCAGGCCGGCATCTCCGCCCGCGGCTGCTCCACTACGCTGGAATTGTTTGGCCTGCTCAGCGGCGGGCACTTCGACGCCGTGGTCCTGGACATCGGCGCATCCGGTGAAATCGGCTACGCCCTTGTCGCCCGCTTGCATGGCTCCGCGCCGCTAGGCATTGTGGTCGTCGGCAAGAACATGTCCGTGGATAACCGTCTGCGCTGTCTTCAGAGCGGCGCCGATGCGTGTCTGCCAGATCCCCAGGATCCACGCGAACTCGTCTGCATCCTTCTCGCCCTCGCCCGCCGGCTGCCCGCCACCGCCGAGCCGGCCGACGCGCACGAGACGGGCAGCGGGCGATGGGAGCTGCGCGACCAGGGTTGGACGCTGGTGGCGCCGACTGGCGTGACGCTATCCCTGTCTGCCAACGAACGTCTCATCGTGCGGGCGTTGCTGAACGTGGCCGGCAAGGCCGTGGGCCGCGACGTGCTGGGCAGCGAATTGCAGGCGGAAGGGGGCGGAGCGCGCGCCAGCAGCGCCCGCAGCATCGACGTCATCGTCAGCCGATTGCGGCGCAAGGCCGAGCAAGCAGGCGTGGTGTTGCCGATCCGCACCGTCTACGGCAGCGGCTATCTATTTACTGATCGCTGAGCGCGCAAGGGGGTACACTCCTCCAATCCAGAACGTGGGGCAGGGATTGCTCGCAGGCCGCGCCGCGAGCACTGCGGTATCAAGCACAGGATTTGGCCGCTGGTCCGCCGCCGGGTTCGTCCGCCAGGTTTGTCCCCGGGGTTTGCCCCTTACATGGCCCCATTTTTCGTCAGCCGCCGCCAACTGCCCGGCTTTTGCCGGCAACGCGCGGCTTGGCGACACTTACAAAAAACTTTGACAGTAGCCCTTCATCTCAGTTATGCTAAAGGGCTTACTGCTTTATTTCGCGCGCAAAATCAGCACGCTCAGGCAGACAGTTCAGGGTCATGGTCGAAGGTGCGTCACGAGCCTTTTGTCCTTGCTCCAGCTAGTAGTAACTGTTTTTCTGGCTGCCCCCGATTTTGTGCGTTTGTCATGGTTTGTTGGCAAGCCCGCTCTTTTACGTATTTGAACGTTTGAGGCGGTTTTGCGCGAACTGCCTTCTCCGAAAGCTCACCCGCTCCAGGAGACGAGTACGTAAGTACTTACCAGTGGTACGTAAAAGGGATTTCAAAGGTCATGCCTACCATTAGCCAACTCGTGCGCAAGCCGCGCGAAGTCAGCATCATCAAAAGCAAGAGCCCCGCGCTCGAAAACTGCCCGCAACGCCGCGGCGTGTGCACCCGCGTGTACACCACCACCCCCAAGAAGCCGAACTCTGCTCTGCGTAAGGTTGCCAAAGTGCGTCTGACCAACGGTTACGAAGTCATTTCGTACATCGGCGGTGAAGGCCACAACCTGCAAGAGCACTCGGTGGTTCTGGTGCGTGGCGGCCGTGTGAAGGACTTGCCCGGTGTGCGTTACCACATCGTGCGCGGTTCCCTTGACCTGCAAGGCGTCAAGGACCGTAAGCAAGCCCGCTCGAAGTACGGCGCCAAGCGCCCGAAGAAGGCTTAATTACAAGTCAGCAGTACCCCCACGTGACGGAAGTCCGTCACCCGGGAAGTGCGACCGCGCCATCCAGATGATGGGAAGGTGCGCGGCACGTAAGGGGTCGTCCCAATGGGCGGCCATGGCCGTGTAATGAAACACGGTTCAACTGAACAGACACAAGGAAGCAACAATGCCCCGTCGTCGCGAAGTACCCAAGCGCGAGATTCTGCCCGATCCCAAGTTCGGCAGCGTCGAGCTCGCCAAGTTCATGAACGTCGTCATGCTGGACGGCAAGAAGGCCGTCGCCGAGCGCATCGTTTACGGCGCCCTCGAGCAAGTCGCCACCAAGACCGGCAAGGAGCCGATCGAGGTGTTCAGCCTGGCGATCAACAACATCAAGCCGATCGTCGAAGTGAAGAGCCGCCGCGTTGGCGGTGCCAACTACCAAGTGCCGGTTGAAGTGCGCCCCGTGCGCCGCCTGGCCCTGGCTATGCGTTGGCTCCGTGAAGCCGCCAAGAAGCGTGGCGAGAAGTCGATGGATCTGCGTCTTGCTGGCGAACTGATCGACGCCTCCGAAGGTCGTGGCGCCGCGATGAAGAAGCGCGAAGACACGCACAAGATGGCAGAGGCCAACAAGGCCTTCAGCCATTTCCGCTGGTAATTTAAGGATTAATCCACCATGGCCCGCAAAACCCCGATCGAGCGCTATCGCAACATTGGTATCTCTGCGCACATCGATGCAGGGAAGACCACCACGACCGAACGTATCCTGTTCTACACCGGCGTCAATCACAAGATTGGCGAAGTGCATGATGGCGCAGCCACCATGGACTGGATGGAGCAGGAGCAAGAGCGTGGCATCACCATTACGTCGGCTGCTACGACGGCGTTTTGGCGTGGCATGGCCGGCAACTACCCCGAGCACCGCATCAACATCATCGACACCCCGGGACACGTGGACTTCACCATCGAGGTGGAACGTTCCATGCGCGTCCTGGACGGTGCTTGCATGGTCTACTGCGCGGTGGGCGGTGTTCAGCCCCAGTCCGAAACCGTGTGGCGCCAAGCCAACAAGTACGGCGTGCCGCGTCTGGCCTTCGTCAACAAGATGGACCGCACCGGCGCCAACTTCTTCAAGGTCTATGACCAGCTGAAGAACCGCCTGCGCGCCAATCCCGTGCCGATCGTCATTCCCATCGGCGCCGAAGACACGTTCCAAGGCGTGGTCGACCTGGTCAAGATGAAGGCGATCATTTGGGACGAAGCCAGCCAAGGCACCAAGTTCGACTACAAGGACGTTCCGGCCGAGCTGGAAGGTCTGGCGAACGAATGGCGCGAAAAGCTGGTTGAGGCTGCTGCCGAGTCGTCGGAAGAGCTGATGAACAAGTACCTGGAAACGGGTTCCTTGGAAGAAGCTGAAATCAACCTGGCCATCCGTCAACGCACCATCGCTGGCGAAATCCAGCCGATGCTGTGCGGCACCGCCTTCAAGAACAAGGGCGTGCAGCGCATGCTGGACGCGGTCATCGACTACCTGCCTTCGCCCGTGGACATTCCCCCGGTCGACGGTCAGGACGACGATGGCAACGCCATCCAGCGCAATGCCGACGACTCCGAGAAGTTCTCGGCCCTGGCATTCAAGCTGATGAGCGATCCGTTCGTGGGTCAATTGACCTTCGTGCGTGTGTACTCGGGCGTCCTGAAGTCGGGCGATACGGTCTACAACCCCATCAAGGGCAAGAAGGAACGTATCGGCCGCATTCTGCAGATGCACGCGAACAACCGCGAAGAAATCAAGGAAGTGTTGGCGGGCGACATCGCCGCCGTGGTCGGCCTGAAGGACGTGACCACCGGCGAAACGCTGTGCGACATCGACTCCCACATCCTGCTCGAACGCATGATTTTCCCGGAGCCCGTGATTTCGCAGGCCGTCGAGCCGAAGTCGAAGGCTGACCAGGAAAAGATGGGTCTGGCGCTGTCGCGTCTGGCTCAGGAAGATCCGTCGTTCCGCGTGCGCAGCGACGAAGAATCCGGCCAAACCATCATTTCCGGCATGGGCGAGCTGCACCTGGAAATTCTGGTCGACCGCATGAAGCGCGAATTCGGCGTGGAAGCCAACGTCGGCAAGCCGCAGGTGGCCTACCGCGAAACGATCCGCAAGGTCTGCGAAGAAGTCGAAGGCAAGTTCGTCAAGCAGTCGGGCGGTCGCGGCCAGTACGGTCACGTGGTCCTGAAGGTCGAGCCCCTCGCTCCTGGCGGTGGCTACGAATTCGTCGACGCCATCAAGGGCGGTGTGGTTCCTCGCGAATACATCCCCGCGGTGGACAAGGGCATCCAGGAAACGTTGCCTTCGGGCATCCTGGCCGGCTACCCGGTCGTGGACGTCAAGGTCACCCTGTTCTTCGGTTCGTACCACGATGTGGACTCGAACGAAAACGCGTTCAAGATGGCCGGTTCGATGGCATTCAAGGAAGGCATGCGCAAGGCTAGCCCCGTGCTGCTGGAACCGATGATGGCCGTCGAAGTCGAAACGCCGGAAGACTACGCTGGCACCGTGATGGGCGATCTGTCCTCGCGTCGCGGCATGGTCCAAGGCATGGATGACATGGTCGGCGGTGGCAAGACCATCAAGGCCGAAGTGCCCCTGGCCGAGATGTTCGGTTACGCCACGAACCTGCGTTCGCTGACGCAAGGCCGTGCCACGTACACGATGGAATTCAAGCATTACTCCGAGGCCCCCAAGAACGTCGCTGACGAAGTCATCGCCGCTCGGGCCAAGTAAATAACCCTTGCCGGGTCCGTCCAACCGGACGGCCCCGGCAGATATCAAGTTTCCTTGAAAGTCAAAGGATAGAGATCATGGCAAAAGGCAAGTTTGAACGTACCAAGCCGCACGTGAACGTGGGTACGATTGGTCACGTTGACCACGGCAAAACGACGTTGACGGCGGCGATCACGACCGTTCTGTCGACCAAGTTCGGCGGCGAAGCCAAGGGCTACGACCAGATCGATGCAGCTCCTGAAGAAAAGGCACGCGGCATTACCATCAACACGGCTCACGTCGAGTACGAAACGGAATCGCGTCACTACGCGCACGTTGACTGCCCGGGCCACGCCGACTACGTCAAGAACATGATCACGGGCGCTGCCCAGATGGACGGCGCGATCCTGGTCGTGTCGGCCGCTGACGGCCCCATGCCGCAAACGCGTGAACACATCCTGCTGAGCCGCCAGGTTGGCGTGCCGTACATCATCGTCTTCCTGAACAAGGCTGACATGGTTGACGACGCCGAGCTGCTCGAGCTGGTGGAAATGGAAGTTCGCGAACTGCTGTCCAAGTACGACTTCCCGGGCGACGACACCCCGATCGTCAAGGGTTCGGCCAAGCTGGCGCTGGAAGGCGACAAGGGCGAACTGGGCGAACAGGCCATCCTGGCTCTGGCTGCCGCGCTGGATTCGTACATCCCGACGCCTGAGCGTGCCATCGACGGCGCGTTCCTGATGCCGGTTGAAGACGTGTTCTCGATCTCGGGTCGCGGCACCGTGGTGACCGGCCGTATCGAACGCGGCATCATCAAGGTCGGCGAAGAAATCGAAATCGTCGGTATCGTTCCGACGGTCAAGACGACCTGCACGGGCGTGGAAATGTTCCGCAAGCTGCTGGACCAAGGTCAAGCTGGCGACAACGTGGGCATCCTGCTGCGCGGCACCAAGCGTGAAGACGTCCAGCGCGGCCAAGTTCTGGCCAAGCCGGGCTCGATCACCCCGCACACGGACTTCACGTCCGAGGTGTACATCCTGTCCAAGGAAGAAGGCGGCCGCCACACCCCGTTCTTCAACGGCTATCGTCCCCAGTTCTACTTCCGCACGACGGACGTGACGGGCACGATCGACCTGCCGGCCGACAAGGAAATGGTTCTGCCGGGCGACAACGTGACGATGACCGTCAAGCTGCTGGCCCCGATCGCCATGGAAGAAGGTCTGCGTTTCGCCATCCGTGAAGGCGGTCGTACCGTCGGCGCCGGCGTCGTCGCCAAGATCCTGAAGTAATTCGGATCTACTAAGCAGCACCCAACCAGCGAGGGCGTGATCCCGCCCTCGCATCTCGTTCTTTAGGAAACGCCATGAAAAACCAAAAGATCCGCATCCGCTTGAAAGCCTTCGATTACAAGCTGATCGATCAATCGGCCGCAGAAATCGTCGACACCGCCAAGCGCACGGGCGCTGTCGTCCGCGGTCCGGTGCCGCTGCCCACGCGTATCCGTCGCTATGACGTCCTGCGTTCGCCGCACGTCAACAAGACGTCGCGTGACCAGTTCGAAATCCGTACCCATCAGCGCCTGATGGACATCGTTGATCCCACCGACAAGACCGTTGACGCCCTGATGCGTCTGGACCTGCCGGCCGGCGTCGACGTCGAAATCGCGTTGCAGTAAGACGCTCCGAACCTGCTACCTTCGCCGGCAGGTTCGTCAAGAATGGCCGCACTCCCTCGGGATTGCGGCCATTTTGTTTTGCGGCTGCTGTGGCAGAGGTGAGCAGGCGCTCACTCTCGCGCAATGTGCGCCGCCAGGCCATGCGCGTACCTGGCCGCAGATCCGGGCACGCAAACCGTGGCAAAAATGCCCACCGCGGCATGCCTTGAATCCGCTAAGTGCTTGTGCCGCTTAGAAAAAACATGCTAATATGCGAAGCTTGCCATTTTGTGGCAAGTCTAACTATGGATAAAGCGAAAACCGCCCTGCAGTTCGAGGACGGCGCGCCCAGTCCAGGTTGAACATAGTCGTAGGGCAAAGGCCGTTACCTTTTGCCTGATTAGCCCCGACCAATCGCAGTCGGGAATGGAGAAAACGATGTCGAATTCGACACCCACGCCCGCCGCTCACCGGCTGGGGCTGGTGGGTCGCAAGGTCGGCATGACCCGCATTTTTACCGAGGAAGGTGAATCCATCCCGGTGACCGTGCTGGACGTGTCCAACAACCGCGTGACCCAAGTTAAGTCGCTGGAAACCGACGGCTACGCCGCTATCCAGGTGGCTTATGGCACTCGTCGTGCCTCGCGTGTGGCTCAGCCGCAAACGGGCCACTACGCCAAAGCCGGCGCTGAAGCCGGTAGCATCCTCAAAGAATTCCGCCTTGATCCCGCTCGCGCCGCTGAATTTTCGGCCGGTTCCGTGATCGCCGTGGAATCCGTGTTCGAAGCCGGCCAACAGGTCGACGTCACGGGCACGACCATTGGTAAGGGCTTTGCCGGTACCATCAAGCGTCACAACTTCGGTTCGCAGCGCGCGTCGCACGGTAACTCCCGTTCGCACCGCGTTCCCGGCTCGATTGGTCAAGCTCAGGATCCGGGTCGTATTTTCCCGGGTAAGCGCATGGCTGGTCACCTGGGTGACGTCACCCGCACCGTTCAAAACCTCGACGTCGTTCGCGTTGACGTTGAGCGCGGCCTGCTGCTGGTCAAGGGCGCTGTCCCCGGCCACGCTGGCGCCGACATCGTTGTGCGCCCGGCCATCAAGGCCCCGGCCAAGAAGGGAGCGTAAGTAAATGGATCTCAAGCTCCTGAACGACCAAGGTCAGGCCGCTGCTACGTTCAGCGCGCCCGACACGATCTTCGGCCGTGACTTCAACGAAGCGCTGATTCACCAGATCGTCGTGGCTTTCCAAGCCAACGCGCGCTCCGGCAATCGTGCTCAGAAGGACCGTACGGAAGTCAAGCACTCCACCAAGAAGCCCTGGCGTCAAAAGGGTACCGGCCGCGCTCGCGCCGGTATGACTTCGTCGCCGCTGTGGCGTGGCGGTGGTCGGACTTTCCCGAACTCGCCCGAAGAGAACTTCAGCCAGAAGGTCAACAAGAAGATGTACCGCGCCGGGATCCGTTCGATCCTGTCGCAGCTCGCTCGCGAAGACCGCATCGCCGTCGTTGAATCGTTTGATCTGGAATCGCCCAAGACCAAGGCTGCTGCTGCAAAGCTGAAGAGCCTGGGCCTGGACTCGGTCCTGATCATCACCGACAGCGTCGATGAAAATGTTTACCTCGCCACCCGCAACCTGCCGCACGTTGCCGTTGTCGAGCCCCGTTATGCCGATCCGTTGTCGCTGGTCCACTACAAGAAAGTGCTGATCACCAAGCCGGCCATCGCTCAACTCGAGGAGATGCTGGGATGAACGCTGAACGCTTGATGCAAGTCATTCTGGCTCCGATCGTGACCGAAAAGGCCACGTTCGTCGCTGAGAAGAATCAGCAAGTCGCTTTCCGTGTCGTGGCTGACGCTACCAAGCCGGAAATCAAGGCTGCCGTCGAACTGCTCTTCAAGGTGCAGGTCGAGTCCGTGCAGGTCCTCAACCGTAAGGGCAAAGTCAAGCGCTTTGGCCGATTCGTTGGCCGCCGCCGTAATGAGCGCAAGGCCTACGTCTCGCTCAAGGACGGCCAGGAAATCGACTTTGCGGAGGTGAAGTAAATGGCCCTCGTAAAAGTTAAGCCGACTTCGGCTGGCCGCCGTGGCATGGTGAAGGTTGTCAGCCCGAACCTGCACAAGGGTGAGCCCTACGCGCCGCTGCTCGAAAAGAAGACCCGTGGTTCTGGCCGTAACAACAACGGTCACATCACGATCCGTCATCGTGGCGGTGGTCACAAGCAGCACTACCGTATCGTCGACTTCCGTCGCGATAAGGACGGCATCCCGGCAAAGGTCGAGCGTCTGGAATATGACCCCAACCGTACGGCGCACATCGCTCTGCTGTGCTACGCCGACGGCGAACGTCGTTACATCATCGCTCCCCGTGGCCTGGAAGTCGGTGCAACCGTGCTGTCGGGCACCGATGCTCCGATCCGCGCTGGCAACACGCTGCCGATCCGCAATATCCCGGTCGGTACGACGATCCACTGCGTCGAAATGCTCCCCGGCAAGGGTGCCCAGATGGTCCGCTCGGCCGGCGCTTCCGCCGTCCTGCTGGCTCGCGAAGGCATCTACGCTCAGGTGCGTCTGCGCTCGGGTGAAGTCCGCCGTGTGCACATCGAATGCCGCGCCACCATCGGTGAAGTCGGTAACGAAGAACACAGCCTGCGCCAAATCGGCAAGGCCGGTGCAATGCGTTGGCGCGGTGTCCGCCCGACCGTTCGTGGCGTTGCCATGAACCCGGTGGATCACCCGCACGGTGGCGGTGAAGGCCGTACCGGTGAAGCACGCGAGCCGGTCAGCCCGTGGGGCACTCCGTCGAAGGGTTACAAGACCCGTCGCAACAAGCGGACGAACAATATGATCGTCCAACGGCGCAAGCGCAAGTAAGAGGCGAACACTATGTCACGTTCGATCAAGAAAGGCCCGTTTGTCGATGCTCACCTGATCAAAAAGGTGGACACGGCCGTCGCGGGCAAAGACAAGAAGCCGATCAAGACCTGGTCGCGTCGTTCCACGATCCTGCCCGAGTTCATCGGTCTGACGATCGCTGTGCACAACGGCAAGCAGCATGTTCCCGTGTACATCAACGAGAACATGGTCGGTCACAAGCTGGGCGAGTTCGCGCTGACCCGTACGTTCAAGGGTCACGCCGCGGACAAGAAGGCGAAGAGGTAAGCGATGGAAACTACTGCCATTATCCGTGGGGTTCACATCTCCGCACAGAAGACCCGTTTGGTTGCGGACCTGATCCGTGGCCAGAAGGTCGGCCGTGCCCTGGAAATCCTCACCTTCTCGCCGAAGAAGGCTGCCGTCATCCTGAAGAAGGCTGTCGAGTCCGCCATCGCCAACGCCGAGCACAACGACGGCGCCGACATCGACGAACTGAAAGTCACCACGATTTTTGTGGACAAGGCTCAGTCGATGAAGCGCTTCTCCGCTCGCGCCAAGGGCCGCGGCAACCGTATCGAGAAGCAGACCTGCCACATCACGGTCAAGGTCGGAGCTTAAGGAGTCACGATGGGTCAGAAAATTCACCCCACTGGGTTCCGTCTCGCGGTCACCCGTAATTGGTCCTCGCGTTGGTTCGCCGACGACAAGGCCTTCGGCTCGATGCTGGCCGAAGACATTCGCGTTCGCGAGTACCTGAAGAAGAAGCTCAAGAGCGCCTCCGTTGGTCGCGTGATCATCGAGCGTCCCGCCAAGAATGCCCGCATCACCGTCTACTCGGCTCGTCCGGGCGTGGTGATCGGCAAGCGCGGCGAAGACATCGAAAGCCTGAAGGCTGATCTGCAGCGTCTGATGGGCGTGCCCGTGCACGTCAACATCGAAGAAATCCGCAAGCCGGAAACCGATGCTCAACTGATCGCCGACTCGATCTCGCAACAGCTCGAGAAGCGCATCATGTTCCGCCGCGCCATGAAGCGCGCGATGCAGAACGCCATGCGTCTGGGTGCCCAAGGCATCAAGATCATGAGCTCGGGCCGTCTGAACGGTATCGAAATTGCTCGCACCGAGTGGTATCGCGAAGGCCGTGTGCCGCTGCACACCCTCAAGGCCAACATCGACTACGGCACCTCCGAAGCCCACACCACGTATGGCGTGATCGGCATCAAGGTCTGGGTCTACAAGGGCGACATGCTGGCTAACGGCGAATTGCCGCCGGAAACCGCAGCCCCGCGTGAAGAAGAACGTCGTCCGCGCCGCGCTCCGCGTGGCGATCGTCCGGACGGTGCTCGCACCGGTCGTCCGGGTGGTCGTGGCCGCGCTCCCCGCAAGGCGGATGCTGCTCCGGCGCCTGAAGGAGAATAACCATGCTGCAACCCTCCCGCAG
Organism: Achromobacter sp. SLBN-14; assembly: GCF_006715415.1. Taxonomy (NCBI): domain Bacteria; kingdom Pseudomonadati; phylum Pseudomonadota; class Betaproteobacteria; order Burkholderiales; family Alcaligenaceae; genus Achromobacter; species Achromobacter sp. SLBN-14. Next base: position 2,498,665 of record NZ_VFNE01000001.1, read on the forward strand.
AAAGTATCGCAAAGAGCAGAAGGGCCGCAACACCGGTCTGGCGACCCGTGGTACCCACGTGTCGTTCGGCGAGTTCGGCCTGAAGGCTACCGGCCGTGGCCGTCTGACCGCTCGTCAGATCGAAGCTGCTCGTCGCGCCATCAATCGTCACATCAAGCGTGGCGGCCGTATCTGGATTCGCATTTTCCCGGATAAGCCCATCTCGCAGAAGCCTGCCGAAGTCCGTATGGGTAACGGTAAGGGCAACCCGGAGTACTGGGTTGCTGAAATCCAGCCCGGCAAGGTGCTCTACGAAATGGAAGGGGTTAGCGAAGAGCTCGCGCGTGAAGCTTTCCGCCTGGCCGCTGCCAAGCTGCCGATTTCGACCACGTTCGTCGCGCGTCATATCGGTGCTTAAGGAGTACTAACATGAAAGCTAGCGAACTCCGTTCGAAAGACGCCGCCGAGCTCGGCAAAGAGCTCGAAAGCCTGCTGAAGGCACAATTCGGTCTGCGCATGCAGAAAGCCACGCAGCAACTGGCCAACACCAGCCAGCTGCGCAACGTGCGCCGCGACATCGCTCGCGTCCGCACCTTGCTGACCGAGAAGGCAGGGAAATAAAGATGAGCGAAACTCAAAACACCCAAGTGGCCAAGCGCCAGCGCACGCTGGTTGGCAAGGTCGTCAGCAACAAGATGGACAAGACTGTCGTCGTTCTGGTTGAGCGCCGCGTCAAGCACCCCATCTTCGGCAAGATCATCATGCGTTCCGCGAAGTACAAGGCGCACGATGAATCGAACCAGTACAACGAAGGCGATACGGTTGAAATCGCTGAAGGCCGTCCCATCTCGCGCTCGAAGTCGTGGCGTGTGGTGCGTCTGGTTGAAGCCGCACGTATCATCTAAGTGAAAGCTGCACTTCGGAACGGTTCGCCGTTCTGATATAAAACGGCAAGGGCCAAAACCCTTGCCGTTTTTTTATGTCTTGCACTTGGGAAACCTGAAAGTAAGCATGCTCAGCGTCAGCAAATCAGCCCGGCTTGCCGGTGTGGCCCTGTGCTGGATGGTCATGACCGCCGGCGCGGCGATGGCCCAGGAGCGCGCTGCGCCCGTGCAGCCGGACCTGCCGCGGCCGGCACCGTCTCCGAAGCCGTCGCCATCGCCGACGGACGCGACGACGCTCGGCCAGCAGCTGCTGAACGCCGGGCCGGATCCGCGGGTGGAGCTGGACGGCAGATCCCGCGACCATGCTGCCATCTTTGGCTCCGATGACCCTGATGAGCGGGCCTTGCTGGATCAGGAACGCGCGCTGCAGGCGCAGCGCGACCAGCTCAAGGTTCTGGAACGCGTGCTGAACGCACCGCCGCCAGGCGCCGATTCCCATCCGCCCGCGATGATTCCCCTGACTTCCGGGCGTCCCATGAATGTGCCGCAGTTGCTGCCCGCGCCTTCGGGTTCGCAACTGGATCAGCAGCGCAGCGAAACCCGGCGCAGCGTCGACGACATGCAGCGGCGCGTCGACGGACTGAGACGGGAGGCAGATGCGCTGAGGCAGGGCGGCAAATAGCCTGGGCCTGGATCAAGGACAAGCGCCTAGGTCAGGGACAAGCGCCCGGGTCGCGCAAGTAAGTCGTACCGCAAGCGCGCGATCACCTGCGCGCTACGTGCGTCTTGCAAGCTCCCTGAGCCTTCCGGCGACACCGGTCGGAAAGTAGTACACCGACAGCACGAACAGAATCCCAAGCCACAGCAGCCAGCGATCCGGCTCGAACAAGAGCGCCAGCGGCGGGATGCCGGAGACGACCTCGTGCACGGCGTGCAGGCCGTCCTGCAGGTAGCTCTGGGCGAACACGAACAGGGTGGCGCCGACCACCGCGCCGTACATCGTGCCCATCCCGCCAATCACCACCATCAGCAGGATGTTGAGCATGATCTCGAACGACAGCGTCGTATCAGGGCCGTTGTAGCGCAGCCAGAGCGCGTACAACGCGCCCGCCAGCGTCGCGAACGCGGCGGCAAGCAGGTTCGAGAGGCTGCGGTAGAGCACGGTGCGATAGCCGATCGCCTCGGCGCGAAAGGGGTTTTCGCGGATGGCTTGCAGCACGCGGCCAAAGGGCGAGTTCACGATGCGCAGCAGCATCAGGAACAGCACCACGCAGACCGCTGCAATCAGGTAGTAGGTGATGATCCGCCCGTCCACGGTGACGCCGAACAGGGGCTCGGACAACGGGCGAAACGCGGGCCGCAGCATCTGCGGGACCTTGAAGTTCAAGCCGTCCTCGCCGCCCGTCAGTTCGGATAGCTGCGATACCAGAGTTTGAAACGCCGCGGCAACAGCCAGTGTGATCATCGCGTAAAAGATGGCGCGCACGCGCAGGCTGGCCAGACCGATCACCAACGCGAAGGCGAGCGACACCGCCAGGCCGGCGGCGGTGCCGGCAAGCACCGCGGTCCATCCCGGTTCCATGCGGATGCTGGCAATCGCCACGCCGTAGGCGCCGATGCCGAAGAACATGGTGTGCGCGAAGCTGACGATGCCGGTGTAACCCAATAACAGGTCGTAGCTCGCAACCAGGACGATGAAGACCAGGACCTTTGCCGCGACCGCCAACGCCTTGGGGCCGGGGAACAGGAAGGGCGCTGCGGCCAGCGCGGCCACGATTGCAACAAGCAGCAGCGCCAGGATCGCGCTGCGCGGCGGATCGCCGGAAAGCAGACGAAACGACATGTCGGCGGCTCCTAGCGGTTGGTGACCGGATACACGCCTTGCGGTCGCCACAACAGAATGGCGACCATCAGCGCGATGTTCGAGAACAGGGCGGCCTTGGGCATCAGAAAGCCGGTGTAGTTGGCCATCAACCCGACCAGCAATGCGCCGATCAGGCAACCCACGGTGGAACCCAGGCCGCCGATCATGATGACGATGAAGATCAGCACGTTCACCTGTGCGCCCAGCTGCGGCACGATCGACTGCTGATACATCCCCCACAGCACGCCGCCCAGGCCGGCCAGCATCGACCCGGCGACGAACACGCCGACAAACAGATGCCGGATCCGGTAGCCCAGGCTTTCGACCATTTCGCGGTCCTCGACGCCGGCACGGATCAGCAGGCCAAGCTTGGTGCGGTTAAGCACCCACAGCATGCCGCCCAGCACGATGAGGCCCACCGCCAGCGCAACGACGCGGTATTTCTCGATGGCGGCGTCGCCAAGCAGGAATGCGCCGCGCAACGATTCCGGCAAGGGCAGCGTGATCGCCTGCGGTCCCCACATCATCTTGATGATCTCTTCGCCGATGATCATGCCGCCCATGGTGATGAGGATCTGCTTGAGGTGCTGACCGTAAACCGGGCGCACGATCACGCGCTCGAAGGCAAGGCCGACCGCGCCCGCCACCAGCATGCCCACGATCATGGCTGGCAGCACCGCGGCCAGATTGGTCCACAGGCTGCCCGACTGCGTCCAGTCCGCCATGGAACCCAGCACGGTGGCCGCCATGTAGGCGCCGATCGCGATGAACAGGCCATGCCCGAAGTTCAGCACGTCCATCAGCCCGAAGACGAGCGTCATGCCCGACGCCACGATGAAGATGATCATGCCCATCGCCAGGCCGGCGAAGGTGAGCGTCACCCAGGTGGAAAACGACCCGACCAGCGGCAGCGCGATCGCGGCCAGCGCCAGCACCAGCAGCACGGGCATGAGATCCGCGCGCGCGCGGGGCAGGGGAGCTTCGATGTCCAGCGTGCTCATTGATGGCTTCCCAATGACAGGCCCAAGAGGCGCGTCTGCAGCGCCTCGTCCTCGGCCAACTCGGCCATCGTGCCCGCATGCACGACCTGGCCGTTGTCCATGATCGCCGCGAAGTCACCAACGCGGCGGGCGAAGTTGAAGTTCTGTTCGACCAGCAGGATGGTGGTGCTGGACTGCTTGAGTTCGATGAACGCGTCGATCATGTTCTGGATGATGGCCGGCGCCAGGCCCTTGCTGGGTTCGTCGACCAGCAGCAGGCGCCGCGGTTCGATGATCGCGCGTGCCATTGCCAGCATCTGCTTTTGCCCGCCCGACAGCTTGCCGGCGGGATGCAGCCAGAACTTCTTGAGCGCGGGGAAGAACCCGAAGATCCATTCCAGCCGCGCGGTGTCCAGTTGCGCGGCATTCCTGGCCATGCGCGCGGCCAGAAGGATGTTCTCCTTCACGGACAGGTCGCCGAAAATGCCCATGTTCTCGGGCACGTACGCCATGCCCATGCGCGCCATGTCGGGCGGAGAGGTGCGCGTGCCAGCACCGCCGATTGGTGTGCCGTCCAGGCAGACCTGGCCCTGCGTCGCGCGCCACAGTCCCATGATGGTGCGCAGCGTCGTTGTCTTGCCAGCGCCATTGCGCCCGAGCAGCATCGTCACGGCAGACGCCGGCACCGACAGGTTTACGCCGTGCAGGATGTGATACGCGCCGATGTGCGTATGGACGTCCTTCAGTTCCAGAAGCGGCTGCACGGTCATGATGCCTCCGGCGCGCTGATGCCCAGGTAGGCCTGCTGCACGATCGGCGATGCGATCACGGTGGCCGGGTCGCCATCGGCCATCAGCCGGCCGTTGTGCAGCACGACGATCCGGTCGGCCAGTTCGCGCACGACGTCCATCTTGTGTTCGACGAGCAGGATCGTCTTGGACGCGTCAGCCTTCAGTTCGCGGATGAGGTCCAGCACGATGGGCACATCATCCACGCTCATGCCGGCGGTGGGTTCGTCGAACATGAACACCGCCGGTTCCAGTGCGATGAGCATGGCGATTTCAAGCTTGCGCTGATCGCCATGCGGCAGGTCGGCGGCGGGCTGGTCGCGGCGCGCCGCGAGCCGCGTTCGCTCGAGCAGCGCGTCGGCGCGATCCATGAGGCCGCGATCGTCGCGCCACGTGCGCCAGAACCGGATGTGGCGCCAACCCATGCCCTGCTGCCGCGACTGCAGCGCCAGCCGCACGTTCTCGTGAACGCTCAGCCGAGGAAAGAGCTGTGTGAGCTGAAACGCGCGTCCCAGCCCCGCGTGCATGCGCGCCGGAGCCGACAGCGTGGTCAGATCTCGTCCGTTCAATGCTACGGTTCCGGCGCTGGCGCGCAGCTGGCCCGAGATCAGGTTGAAGTACGTCGTCTTGCCAGCGCCGTTCGGGCCGACGATGGCGGTCAAGGTGCCGGGCGCGTAGGCGCAGCTGACATCGTTGACCGCCACGTGGCCGCCGAACCGCACCGTTAGCGATTGGGTCTCAAGCATGAGTGCGGGGCATCAGCGCTTGTTCTGGATGGGAACGGCCATCTGGTCCGGCGTGATTTCCTTGACCAGGTCCTGTACCGCCCACGGCACCGACGGGTCGTTCTTGATCCGGAAGTGGTACATCGACTGCATGGCCTGATGGTCCTCCGGCCGGAAGGTCATCTTGCCCTTGGGCGTGTCAAAGCTCATGCCCTCCATCGCCTTGATCAGCGTGTCGGTGTCCGATTTGCCGCCCGTCTTGTTCAAGGCGGCAACGATGGCGATGCCCGATGCCATGCCGCCGGCCGTGAAGAAGTCGGGCGGCTGGCCGAATCGTTTCTGGTGCTCGGCCACCAGCCAGTCGTTGACCGGGTTCTTGGGGATGCCGTAGTAGTAATAGGTGGCGCCTTCCATGCCCGCCAGCGACTTGAGCGGCGTCATGGCCGTCAGCGTGTTGCCGCCCGTCGCGATCTCGATGCCGTAACGCTTGGGATCCAGATCGGCGATCTTGAACGGGTTGCCGGCGCCGGCCCACAGGATGAAGATGATCTTGCGGCCGGGCTTGTCCTTGAGCGCATCGAACAGCCGCTGCGCGCCTGCGGTGAAGTCCGTCGCGTTGGCGGGCAGGTATTCCTCGTGCACGATCTTGGCATTCTTGAGCGCGCCCTTGAATGCCTTCACACCGTCACGGCCAAAGGCGTAGTCCTGCGCCAGCATCGCGATCGACGTGCCTTCCTGGTCGAATGCCACGGCGTTCGCGATGGCGTCCTGCGAGGAATTGCGGCCGGTGCGGAAGATGTACTTGTTCCATTTTTCGCCGGTGATCGAGTCCGCCACCGCCGGCTCCACGAGCAGGATCTTTTCGTATTCCTCGGCGATGGGCAGCATGGCCAGCGCCACGCCTGACGACGTGGGACCCACGGCGATGTCGGCGTTGTCGTCGGCATAGGCGGACGCCAGCTGCGCGCGGGCGACGTCGGGCTTGCCCTGGTTGTCCTTCTCGATGACGCGGATCTTGCGCCCGGCCACAGTCATGGTGCCTTGCGTGGCGTACTCAAGTCCCAGCATCAGCCCGTTCTGCGTCTGCTTGGCGTAGGCCTCCAGCGGGCCGGTCTTGTCATAGACATGCGCGACAACGAAGTCCTTTGCCGCCAGCGCGGAACTCATGCACAGGCTGGCCATTGCGGCGAGCAAAATGCGTTTCATGGAAGTCTCCTGGTATCAGTGGGCGCGCGTGGCCGTGTCGTCCGGTGTCGCGAGGAATTGGCGGATGGGGTCTATCTGGGATGCCACATTCAGGGCGGGGGCGTGACCGCAGCCGGGAAAGTCGATGCGGTGCGCGCGGGGACCGCGCTGCGTCATGGCGTGTGCGACCTCCGGCAGCAGCAGGTCCGAATCGGCGCCGCGCAGCAGCAGGGTCGGCATGCGCAGCGTGTCGTATCCCGCCCACCGGTCGTAGTCATGGGGATGATGGCTGAATTGGCCGACGATGGCCGGGTCGTAGTGGGCGGTGACCTTGCCATCAGGCAAACGGCGCACGGAGGTCTCGGTCATGCGGCGCCATTGTTCGTCGCTTTGCCAGCCGTAGGGCTTGTAGGCGGCGCGCAGCCAGGCTTCCAGTTCCGTCACCGTGTCGAAGGCGGGCGGGTTGCCGGCATACGCCAGGATGCGCTCGATGGCTGGCTGTGGCAGTTCCGGTCCGATGTCGTTGACGACCAGGTGCGAAATGCGATCGCGCAACGTGGTTGCCGCAGCGTGCATGCCCGTGGCGCCGCCCATGGAGGTTCCCACCCAGCGCACATGCGTGAGCGACAGACCGTCCACCAATGCGCGTGCCAGCGTGGCGTAGAAGTCGAGCCGATATTCGGCCACCGGATCGGGACTCCATTGCGACAGGCCTCGGCCGATCGCATCGGGACAGATGACGCGGTAGTCGCCGGCAAGGGCCCGCGCCAGTTCGTCGAAGTCGCGGCCCGTGCGGGCCAGACCGTGCCACATGATGATGGGGGGCGCATCGGCATGGCCCCATTCGGTGTAGTGCAGCTCGCGTCCCGCGCAGCGCAGATAGCGCGACGCCGGCGTGGGGGGCGCGCCTGCCGTCCCTGCCTCGTCCATGGGTCTCCTCCCGGGTTGGCCAGGTTGTGTGCTTATCGGGCTGAATATAGACTTGCGACACGCGCGCCCACAATGCGCCGTCCACCCCATAGCAGGGTGAGTCAACAATATGTAGACGCAAGATCAATTTGCGCGCCCGTGCACCAGGAGACGTGCCATGCCAGATACGGAATTCGCCATTTCGGCCAGCGCCGGCGCCGACCGGCGCGATCAGTGGCGCGCCGCGCTGGCCGATGCCTTCGGGCCGTTCGAGGTGCACGGCGGCAAAGCCGGTCAGTTTGCGGGCCACGTCCGCTACGCGCGCCGCGCCAGCCTGCAATTCAACGACCTGCATTACCAGGGCCAGCGGTTGGAACGCACCGCGGGCAATGTGTCGCGGCTGGACCAGGAGTTCTACACGTTTGGCCTGCCGCTGGCCGGTCCGCTGGCGGTGCGTCAGCAGGGCCGGGAATTCCAGGTGGAACCGGGTTGCGTGTACCTGATGAACCAGAGCCTGCCCTACCAGGCCACCGCCAACGGCGCGACGGGCTATCGAAGCCTGAGCGTCTCGTTTCCCCGTAGCGCGTTGTCGCAGCGGGATTCGCGCATCGGCGCCTTCTACAAGCTGCGCACCGACGACGGATCGCCGCGCGGTGCGCTCCTGGCCGGCTACATGGATCACCTGTTCAAGGGCATGGAAGGCTGGTCCGATACCGAAGCGGCCGAACTGGGCGAGCGGTTGATCGATCTCATCGTGCTCTTTCTGGTGCAGCCCGGACACGGGCAGGTGTCGGAGGCGGACAGCAGCGTCACGGTGGCGCATCGCGCGCGCGTGCTGGCTTACATCCGCCAGCACCTCGCCGATCCTGATCTGTCGCCCTCGCGGGTGGCGCAGGGCTGCGGCGTTTCCGTCGCCTATCTGCACCGCATCCTGCGCGCGGGTGGACTGTCCGTGGAGTCATTCATCTTCGAGCAGCGGCTGGACCGGTGCCGCGAACTGCTCCTGGACGCGCGGCATCGTCATCGCGGCATCGCCGAGCTGGCGTATCAGGTGGGATTTTCCCACCCTTCGCATTTCAGCCGGCTGTTCAAGCAGCGCTTTGGCGTGACGCCCCGGGATCTGCGGGCAGGCGGCCGTGCCACCCAGGATTGAGCACGAATCGCCAATGCACAACGGCCCGCTGGATCAGCGGGCCGTTGGCCATTCAGGGCAGGTAAACCCGCTTAGAACGGCGAAGGCTGGTTGGACAGGTTGACGATGCTGTTGGTGGTCAGGTCCAGGCGGATGTGCTCGGACGGCGCGCCGTTTGCGAGCTTCAGCATGATCGCCATCAACGGCTTGAAGCGCGCCTTGAACAGATCGGCCGGCGTGTTGGCGTTGCTGACGTTGTTGCCGTTCATCTGCACGGCGGCGTTGGTCTGGTTAAGCGCCTGGGCCAGCAGTTTGTACTGGCTGGCGCGCTGCGCCGGAATATCCGTGAACGCCAGGTCGCCCGCATTGGCAAGGCGCACGAAGTCGCCTGCCATTTCCAGCGCCGTCCACTGCGCGAAGTCCGACAACTGCATGCCGTTGGCCTGGGCCAGGGCTTGTGCGCGCGTCTGGGCGTTGGCCGCATCCGCGGCATAGGCCGCATTGCTCGCGCCGCTGCCACCGCCATCAGACAGGCACGCGAAGAACGCGGGCGTCAGGTTGTTCTGGTTGCCGGTGTTTGCCAGTTCCTTCAGCGTCACCGTCGTCTGCAGCTGGGACAACGCCAGCAGGTCTGCGCCCGTCAACGGGCTCTTGACCAGTTCGCGCATTTCGCAGCGCCAGTCGTCGTTGAGCAGACGCAGGCGCACCAGCTCGCTCATGTAGCGATACGTGAAGTCGCCGTAGTCCTTGGCGTCCAGGATCGACACGTCCCAGCGCGGCGGCACGGTGTAGGCGTTCTCGGCGCGGTAGAGGTCGAACAGTTCATCAAAGCGCGGCACCTCGTCCAGACGGATGGTCTGCACTTCGATCTCGTCGGCGCTCTGCAGCGTCATGAGTTTGTACGCGGGCACGTAGGCCGCCATGGAGGGCGCCTGGATGTTGAAGAGCGCGTGTTCGCCGCCGTAGTTGCGCAAGGCCATGTCATTGAAGTGCATGTGGCCGCCCACGTGCACCTTCAAACCGGTCTCGGCCAGCGCGCGGGTGGTGTTCTCCGCGGGTCGGCGGATCATCTGCATCTTGTTGGCGCCCAGCAGCGCCTCGATGTCGTCTGACGCGCCATTGAAGAACTCGGACATCGGGAAGTGGCTGAAGGCGATGACCTGCTTGCCCTGCGCCTTGCCGCGCGCGACCACGTCGGCCAGCCACTTGATGACGTGGGCCTTGTGGGTCAGCATCTTGTTGTAGCCCTGGTCGCCCGAACCGGTGAAGTCGTTTGCGCCCGGGCCCGTGGGCACATAGACGTTGGCGTCCAGGCCCACCAGCCACACGCCCTTGACGGGTTCGACCACGTAGGACGTGTCGGGCACCATCTTGCACAGCGTGTAGTTCTGCGGCTTGTTCGGGCCGCCCGTGCCTTCGGCACAGATCTCATACTGGCGGTTGATCCAGTTGGCTTGCGCCGCCGCGGTCGCGTAGTCGTAGTCTTCGTACTTGTAGGTGCTGTAAGGCGTCTCGTAGTACACGTTCTGCGGCTGGGGCATGAAGCCGTGCTGCTCGAGCGCGGCCGTGATGCCCGAGTAGCCCATGTGCAGCACTTCCTCGGTGCAGTACGTATTGCCAATCCGCGTCCAGTCGCCGCTGTAGGCCGTGTTGCACACATTGGCGCCGCGGCTGTAGATCGGTTGCGAGAAACCGATCGCGCCCGTCACGGGATCCAGGCCAAGATAGTCGCTCTTGCCGGCTGGCTGGTTGAAGGGGCGGTTGGGATCGTGGTTGCCCGGTGCGGCAAAGAACTGGATGCCGTGCTTCTTCGAATAGTCATCCATGATCTTGACCAGGCCGCGCATGTGCACAGGCTGGCCGTCGTCCGAGAAGTCGCCCGGCAGCGCGATGTACTTCACGCCGCGCTTTGCGGCATCGTCCAGCGCGGCCAGGAACGCAAAGTAGTTCTCGTTGAACAGACGCGTGGACGTCAGTTGCGCGTACATCGTGCGGATGGTCGCGTTGTCGCCGGCCTTCGGGTTCGGAATGCCGGGGAACGAGCCATCCTTGAAGTCCGCGTAGACGTCATGGAAGTGGATGTCGGGCATGAATGCAACCTGCACGGGGGCGGGCGGCTGCGCGGGCGTTTCGGTCGGGGGCGGCGTCTCGGCAACGGGCGGCGTCGTGTTGTCGTCGTCCTTGTCGCCGCCGCATGCGGCGAGTAGGGCAACGAGCAGCAGCGAGGCTGCGGTGCGGACGGGGCGGTATGGGCGAAGCGTCATCGGGCTTGGATATCCTGGATAGTTCGGTGCGGCGGCGTTCAGGCAGGGGTGTTGGCCATGCCGGGCCGGCAGCCGCTGGTCAGCTGCCTGGGACAGTTTTTCGGGTCAGCTACTTGTAAGCGGGCCCAATGCTCACTGACCCGCATGACAGCGTCATGAATGCCGAACCGGTCCGCGTCACGCGACAGGCAAAAAAAAGCCCCGCACCTGACGTGCGGGGCTTTGCGATGCGACGGTCGCAGGATCAGACGTGCGTGATGAACTTCGTGACCAGGTAGCCTTCGAAGGTTTCCGTGCCGCCTTCGCTGCCGATGCCGCTGTCCTTGATGCCGCCGAAGGGCGTCTCGGCCAGGGCGCTGCCGAAGTGGTTGATGTTGACCATGCCGGCTTCCAGGCCGTTGGAGACCTTGGTCGCGGTCTTCAGCGAGTTCGTGAACACGTACGAAGACAGGCCGAACGGCAGGCTGTTGGCGCGGCGCAGCACCTCATCGGTGTCGCTGAAACGAACCACGGGTGCGACCGGACCGAAGGGCTCCTCGGTCATCAGCATGGCGTTGTCGGGCAGGTCCGTGACCACGGTGGGCGCAAAGAAGAAACCCTTGCGATCCAGCGGACCGCCGCCGACCACCACCTTCGCGCCGTGCTTCTTGGCGTCGTCGATGAAGGCGCTCATGGCGGGCACGCGGCGCTCATGGGCGAGCGGCCCCATTTCGGTGCCGGCTTCCAGGCCGTCGCCCACCTTGATGTTCTTGAGCACTTCCGAGAACCGTGCAAGAAACTGCTCGTACGCGCCGTCCTGCACATAGAAGCGGGTGGGCGACACGCAGACCTGGCCGGCGTTGCGCACCTTGAACTTGGCCAGCATCTCGGCCGCGCGGTCGATGTCCGCGTCGTCGAACACGAGCACGGGCGAATGGCCGCCCAGTTCCATGGTGACGCGTTTCATGTGCGCGCCGGCCAGCGCCGCAAGCTGCTTGCCTACCGGCACGGAGCCAGTGAACGACACCTTGCGCACGATCGGCGAACGGATCAGGTAGTCCGAGATCATGGCGGGCTCGCCCCAGACGATGTTCAGGCAGCCCTTGGGCAGACCGGCGTCGTGGAACATGCGCGCAATGGCCATGACCGCGCTGGGCGAATCCTCGGGCCCCTTGAGCACGACCGTGCAGCCGGCGCCGATGGCGGCGGCGATCTTGCGGATGGCCTGGTTGTACGGGAAGTTCCAGGGCGTGAAGGCGGCGCAGACGCCGATGGGCTCGCGCACCACGATCTGGCGGACGTCGGGGTTGCGCGGCTGGATAACGCGGCCGTAGATGCGCCGGCATTCCTCGGCGTGCCAATCGGCGTGCTCGGCGCAGGAGGTGACTTCGCCGACGGCTTCGGCCAGCGGCTTGCCCTGATCCAGCGTCATGTTGCGGCCGATCTCCTGGGCGCGCTCTCGCGACAGCGTGGCGACCTTGCGCAGGATCGCCGAGCGGTCCATGGGCGAGGATTTCTTCCACGATTCGAAAGCGCGCTGGGCGGCGGCAAGGGCGCGATCCAGATCCGCTTGCGTGGCGTGGGGCAGCTGGCCGAGCACCTCGAGCGTGGCCGGGTTGATGACGTCCTGGGTGCGCCTGCCCTCGCCGGCGACGAATTCGCCGTCGATATACAGCGCCAACTGTTCATACATGCCTGTCGTTCCTTGCGAAATAGGAATGGGTAGCGGAAAGGAGCAGCGGCTGCTGCTGCCCACGGCAGTCTAAACCAGCTTGTCCCGGTCAAACGGAGCCAATCCCCGATGTGAGCTTGGGGCCATTGGGCTCATCGCACGCTTGCGCGAGCGCATCGCCAGGGGCAAAAATAGGGAATCTTCGGCTGTCTTTTCGTCTACCTATGGTGCAACCCGTCGATGCGCGCCCGGCCACCCATCCCAGCCTGTACTCCCGGGTGTTTTTCGGTTTCATCGACTGGCTGCGCCAGCGCATCGCGCAGGCCTCGCTGGTGGGCGACAAACCCATATTCCAGAACAGCCAGTTCCCCTGGATTGCCGCCCTCGAAGCGCGGGCGCCCGCCATCCGCGCCGAACTGACCGGCCTCTTGGCCGACCGCCAGGCCTTGCCTGCCTTCCATCAGATTTCACCGGACGTGGGCATGATCACGTCCGACGACCAATGGAAGACCTTCGTCTTCATGGGCTACGGCCTGCGCTCCGATCGCAATCTTGCGCGCTGCCCGGATACTGCCCGCGCGCTGCAGGACATTCCGGGCATCCGCACCGCCTTCTTCTCCATCCTCGAGGCCGGCAAGCGCATTCCGCTGCACACTGGGCCGTACAACGGCGTGTTGCGCCTGCACCTGGGCCTGGTCGTCCCCGAGCCGCCCGAGCAGTGCTGGATCGAGGTGGGCGGCCAACGCTATAGCTGGCGCGAAGGCCAGGCTGTCGTCTTCGACGACCTGTATCCCCATCAGGTGCACAACGACACCGATGGCCTGCGGGCCGTGCTTTTCGTGGACTTCGAGCGTCCTTGCCGCGCTCCTGTAAAATGGTTGAATCGCCTGGTGCTCATGGCTGCGCCGTTCACGGACGAAATCCGTCGCGGCAAGGCAAATCATGACGCCTGGGAGAAGGGCTACTACCGCCAGAAATAGGGGCGGATGGCCCGCCAAACCGACCCCCTTGACAGGGGGCGTGGTCTTTTGTGCGCAATCCCAACAAAGTGCTTGCGCTCAAAAATTAACCACGTTAGAATTATCAGCTTTCCCAGATTGTCGATTCATCGAAGCCGAAGGCTAGATGAGCGCGTCGGGGGGAATACCCGCAGGATTTCAACCCAGGGTCGTTGCGTTGCCAACCGGTTGCTGGTCCAAGTAGTTACGGACTTGCCGACATAAAAGCAGGGCGGCTGACCTGACGGGACCAAAACTGGCAGGAATTGCAGTGTTCCCTTGTTGGGAAAACCGTATTTCCAGTTAAGTTGGAACAGGAAAAATCATGATCCAAATGCAGACCACGCTGGACGTGGCCGATAACACTGGTGCGCGTCATGTCATGTGCATTAAGGTGCTCGGTGGCTCCAAGCGCCGTTATGCCGGTATCGGCGACATCATCAAGGTGAGCGTCAAAGATGCGGCTCCGCGCGGACGCGTCAAGAAAGGCGAAATTTACAATGCCGTGGTGGTTCGTACCGCCAAGGGCGTGCGCCGTAAAGACGGTTCGCTGATTCGTTTCGGTGGCAATGCCGCCGTGTTGCTCAACGCCAAGCTGGAGCCTATCGGCACCCGCATCTTCGGACCCGTTACGCGTGAACTGCGTACCGAGAAGTTCATGAAGATCGTGTCGCTGGCCCCGGAAGTGCTGTAAGGAGCCCTACGATGAACAACATTCGTAAAGGCGACGAAGTCATCGTCCTGACCGGCCGCGACAAGAAGCGTCGCGGTACCGTGCTGGCCCGCGTTGGCGCCGACCACGTCCTGGTCGAAGGCGTCAATGTTGCCAAGAAGCACGTGAAAGCCAACCCGATGGCTAACAACCCGGGCGGGATTGTCGAAAAGACCATGCCGATCCACATCTCGAATGTGGCGCTCTTCAACCCCGCAACCGGTCGTGGCGACCGCGTGGGCGTTCAAGAAGTCGAAGGTCGCAAGGTCCGCGTGTTCCGTTCCAATGGTGCCGTTGTCGGCGCCAAGGCGTAAGGGGCGATAGACATGTCTCGTTTGCAAGATTTCTACAAGAGCAAGGTCGCTGGCGACCTGCAGGCCAAGTTTGGCTACAAGAGCGTCATGGAAGTGCCGCGCATCACCAAGATCACCCTGAACATGGGTGTCTCGGAAGCGGTCTCCGACAAGAAAGTCATTGAGCACGCTGTGTCGGATCTGACCAAGATCGCCGGCCAGAAGCCTGTCGTGACGAAGACCAAGAAGGCTATCGCCGGTTTCAAGATCCGCGAAAACTACCCGATTGGTTGCATGGTCACGCTGCGTGGTCAACGCATGTACGAATTCCTGGATCGCCTGGTGGCGGTTGCGCTGCCTCGCGTGCGCGACTTCCGCGGTATCTCGGGTCGTGCGTTCGACGGCCGTGGCAACTACAACATCGGGGTGAAAGAGCAAATCATTTTCCCCGAAATCGAGTACGACAAGATCGACGCGCTGCGTGGGCTGAACATCAGCATCACCACCTCCGCGAAGACCGACGAAGAAGCCAAGGCGCTGTTGACGGCCTTCAGCTTCCCGTTCCGTAACTAAGGGGCTGATGACGTGGCTAAACTTTCCCTCATCAATCGCGACATCAAGCGCGCCAAGCTGGCTGACAAGTTCGCTGCCAAGCGCGCTGAGTTGAAGGCGATCATCGACGACCAGTCGAAGACCGACGAAGAACGTTACCAAGCTCGGCTCAAGCTGCAACAGCTGCCGCGCAATGCCAACCCGACGCGTCAACGCAACCGTTGCGTGGTCACCGGTCGTCCTCGCGGTGTGTTCCGCAAGTTCGGTCTGACGCGCCACAAACTGCGTGAAATGGCGATGAAGGGTGAAATCCCCGGCATCACCAAGGCCAGCTGGTAGGAGAAACAATATGAGCATGAGCGATCCCATCGCCGATATGCTGACCCGCATTCGCAATGCGCAGCAAGTGGACAAAGTTACGGTGAGCATGCCCTCCTCGAAGCTGAAGGCGGCTATTGCCGCTGTGCTGAAAGACGAAGGCTACATCGACAGCTTTGAAATCAAGGGCACCCAGGCCAAGCCTGAGCTCGAGATCACCCTGAAGTACTACGCTGGCCGTCCGGTCATCGAGCGCATCGAACGCGTCTCGCGTCCTGGTCTGCGTATCTACAAGGGCCGTACCAGCATTCCTCAGGTCATGAACGGCCTGGGCGTGGCTATCGTTTCGACCTCGCGCGGCGTCATGACCGACCGTAAGGCTCGCGCCAACGGCGTCGGCGGCGAAGTGCTGTGCTACGTGGCCTAAGGAGAAATTCGAATGTCACGTATCGCTAAGTATCCGGTCGAACTGCCCAAGGGCGTCGAAGCTGACGTCAAGCAGGATCAGATCACCGTCAAGGGCCCGCTGGGCTCCTTGACCCAACCCCTGACTGGCGACGTCACGATTTCGCTGGACGGTGGCAAGCTCACGTTTGTCGCCGCCAACGATTCCCGTCACGCCAATGCCATGTCGGGCACCGTGCGCGCGCTGGTGGCCAACATGGTCAACGGCGTGAGCAAGGGATTCGAGCGCAAGCTGAATCTGGTTGGCGTGGGTTACCGCGCCTCGATTCAAGGCGACGCCGTTAAGCTGCAGCTCGGTTTCTCGCACGACGTTTTGCATCAGTTGCCGGCCGGTATCAAGGCCGAATGCCCCACCCAGACGGAAATCGTCATCAAGGGCTCCAACAAGCAAGTCGTCGGTCAGGTGGCCGCTGAAATCCGCGCGTACCGCGAACCCGAACCCTACAAGGGCAAGGGCGTGCGTTACTCGGACGAACGCGTCGTCATCAAAGAAACCAAGAAGAAATAACGGCGCACGCAAGGACGAATCATGGACAAAAAAGTTTCCCGTTTGCGTCGTGCGGTTCCGACTCGCCGGAAGATCAACGAGCTGCGCGTTCATCGCCTCTCGATTTTCCGCTCGAACCAGCACATCTACGCCAACATCATTTCGCCGGAAGGCGATCGCGTTCTGGTCAGCGCCTCGACGGTGGAAGCCGAAGTGCGTGCGCAACTGGCCGGCCAAACCGGTCAGGGCGGCAACAAAGCCGCTGCGACGCTGGTTGGCAAGCGCGTGGCCGAAAAGGCCAAGGCTGCCGGTATCGAACTGGTCGCTTTCGATCGCTCGGGCTTTCGTTACCATGGCCGCGTCAAGGCGCTGGCCGATGCCGCGCGTGAAGCCGGCCTGAAGTTCTAAGCGAGGATCTGTCAAATGGCTAAAGTACAAGGCAAGAACGCCGCGGAAAAAGAGAACGATGACGGCCTCCGCGAAAAGATGATCGCGGTCAACCGCGTGAGCAAAGTGGTCAAGGGTGGTCGCACCATGAGCTTTGCCGCGCTGACCGTGGTTGGCGATGGCGATGGCCGCATCGGCATGGGTAAGGGCAAGGCGCGTGAAGTGCCGGTGTCCGTTCAGAAGGCCATGGAACAAGCCCGTCGCGGCATGTTCAAGGTTGCTCTGAAGAACGGCACGCTGCACCACACCGTGGTTGGCAAGCATGGCGCCGCTACCGTGCTGATTTCGCCCGCTGCTGAAGGTACTGGCGTTATCGCCGGCGGCCCGATGCGCGCTATTTTCGAAGTGATGGGTGTGCGTAACGTGGTTGCCAAGAGCCTGGGCTCGAGCAACCCCTACAACATGGTTCGCGCCACGTTGAACGGCCTGCGCGCCTCCCTGACCCCGGCCGATGTTGCTGCCAAGCGCGGCAAGACGGTCGAAGAAATCCTGGGGTAAATCATGGCTCAGAAGCAGATCAAAGTGACCCTCGTGCGCTCGGTGATCGGTACCAAGCAATCGCACCGTGATACGGTTCGCGGTTTGGGCTTGGGTCGCATCAACAGCAGCCGCGTGCTGGTCGATACGCCCGAGGTGCGTGGGATGATCCGTAAGGTGGATTATCTCGTTTCCGTCTCGGAAGCCTAAGGAATCACCATGTCGGATATGCAACTTAATACGCTGAAGCCCGCCGAGGGCAGCAAGCACGCCAAGCGCCGCGTCGGCCGTGGCATCGGTTCGGGTCTGGGTAAGACCGCCGGCCGTGGCCACAAGGGTCAGAAGTCGCGCTCGGGCGGTTTCCACAAGGTTGGCTTCGAAGGCGGTCAAATGCCGCTGCAACGTCGCCTGCCCAAGCGTGGTTTCACCCCGCTGGGTCAACACCTGTATGCACAAGTTCTCTTGTCGGACCTCGAAGCCCTGCCCATCGACGAAATCGATGTGCAAGCGCTGAAGGCGGCCGGCGTGATTGGCCAGGCGGTTCGTTACGCCAAGGTCATCAAGTCTGGTGAACTCTCGCGCAAGGTCGTGCTCAAGGGCATTACCGCGACGGCCGGCGCTCGCGCCGCCATCGAAGCCGCGGGCGGCTCGCTTGCTTGATCAGAGGTGACGAGTGGCTAACGCGCAGGCATTGGGCAAATCCGGAGCACGATACGGCGATTTGAAGCGCCGTCTGGTGTTCCTGGTGCTCGCCCTGGTGGTTTACCGTTTGGGTACACACATCCCGGTTCCGGGTATCAACCCGGACGCGCTGGCGGACTTGTTCCGTCAGAACCAGGGCGGGATCCTGGGCCTGTTCAACATGTTCTCGGGCGGGGCGCTCTCGCGTTTCTCGATTTTTGCCCTGGGGATCATGCCGTACATTTCGGCATCCATCATCATGCAGTTGATGTCGGTGGTGGTGCCGTCGCTGGAAGCGCTCAAGAAAGAGGGCGAATCCGGTCGTCGGAAGATTACCCAATACACCCGCTACGGCACGGTTGTGCTGGCGCTGGTGCAAGCAGTGGGCATTTCGGTGGCGTTGGAGTCCCAACAGGGACTGGTGATCGATCCGGGCATGCTGTTCCGCTTCACGACCGTCGTGACCTTGGTCACCGGCACCATGTTCGTCATGTGGCTGGGTGAGCAAATCACGGAGCGCGGTCTGGGCAACGGGATCTCCATCCTGATCTTCGCAGGTATCGTTGCGGGTCTGCCCGCGGCGCTGGCTGCACTGCTGGACCTGGTCCGCACCAACGCGATGTCTGTGCTTTCGGCGCTGTTCATCGTGGCTCTGGTGGTGCTGGTTACCGCTTTTGTGGTGTTCGTGGAACGCGGACAGCGCAAGATCACGGTGAACTACGCCAAGCGTCAGGTCGGCAACAAGGTCTACGGTGGTCAGAGCTCGCATCTGCCGCTGAAGCTGAACATGGCAGGGGTGATTCCGCCGATCTTCGCGTCGTCGATCATTCTGTTCCCGGCCACGATCACGAGCTGGTTCTCCAGCAGCGAGAACATGCGCTGGCTTAGCGACCTGGCTGCGGCCCTGTCGCCTCGTCAACCGCTCTACATCACGCTGTACTCGGTCGCGATTATTTTCTTCTGCTTTTTCTACACGGCTCTGGTTTTCAACAGCCGCGAAACGGCGGACAACCTGAAGAAGAGTGGTGCGTTTGTTCCGGGCATCCGTCCGGGCGAGCAAACGGCGCGCTACATCGACAAGATCCTGATGCGTTTGACGCTCGCAGGTGCCATCTACATCACGTTGGTGTGCCTGTTGCCGGAATTCTTGGTGATGCGCTGGAACGTTCCTTTCTACTTCGGTGGTACGTCTCTGTTGATCATTGTGGTGGTGACGATGGATTTCATGGCGCAGGTTCAGGCCTACATGATGTCTCACCAGTACGACTCGTTGCTCAAGAAGGCCAACTTCAAGGGCGCGGGTTTGCCGATGCGGTAAGCAAAAGAATGTCCAAGGACGACGTCATTCAGATGCAAGGTGAGGTTCTTGAGAACCTCCCGAACGCGACATTTCGCGTCAAGCTCGAAAACGGCCACGTGGTGTTGGGCCATATTTCCGGCAAGATGCGTATGCATTACATCCGGATCCTGCCGGGTGACAAGGTCACAGTGGAGCTCACGCCCTATGATCTGACGCGAGCCAGGATTGTTTTCCGCTCCAAGTGAGCGAAACCGGATTACGGAAAATTAGGAGTCAACCATGAAAGTAATGGCATCGGTTAAGCGGATCTGCCGCAACTGCAAAGTTATCAAACGTCACGGCGTGGTGCGCGTTATCTGCACCGACCCGCGTCACAAGCAGCGTCAAGGCTAACTCGGGTTAGCGACTACGCAACGGATTTATTCAAGGAACAGTCATGGCCCGTATTGCTGGCATTAACATTCCGCCGCAACAGCACGCCGAGATCGGCCTGACCGCCATTTTTGGCATCGGTCGTACGCGCGCTCGCAAGATTTGCGAAGCGGCAAACGTACCCTTTGACAAAAAGGTCAAGGATCTGAGCGACGCTGAATTGGAACGCGTCCGCGAACATGTTGGTTTGTTCACGGTTGAAGGCGACCTGCGTCGTGAAGTACAGCTCTCGATCAAGCGTTTGATCGACCTGGGAACCTACCGCGGTATGCGTCACAAGCGCGGTTTGCCCGTGCGCGGCCAGCGCACTCGCACCAACGCCCGGACCCGCAAGGGCCCGCGTCGTGCTGCTGCGTCCCTGAAGAAATAATCGAGGAACAGGATTATGGCGAAAGCTTCCACCAGCGGCGCTTCGCGCGTGCGCAAAAAGGTCAAGAAGAACGTCTCGGACGGCATCGCGCACGTTCACGCTTCGTTCAACAACACCATCATCACCATCACCGACCGTCAGGGCAACGCGCTGTCGTGGGCCACGTCGGGCGGTGCTGGCTTCAAGGGTTCGCGTAAGTCGACCCCGTTTGCCGCGCAGGTTGCCGCTGAAACGGCCGGCCGCGTTGCGCTCGAGTACGGCATCAAGACGCTGGAAGTCCGCATCAAGGGCCCCGGTCCTGGCCGCGAGTCGTCGGTTCGCGCACTGAACGCGCTGGGCATCAAGATCTCGTCCATCGCCGACATCACGCCCGTTCCGCACAACGGCTGCCGTCCGCCGAAGCGTCGTCGTATCTAAAGGGAATCCACATGGCACGTTATATTGGACCCAAATGCAAGCTCTCGCGCCGCGAGGGTACTGACCTGTTCCTGAAGAGCGCCCGCCGCTCGCTGGATTCCAAGTGCAAGCTGGATTCCAAGCCTGGCCAACACGGCCGCACTTCGGGTGCCCGCACTTCCGACTACGGCCTGCAGCTGCGCGAAAAGCAAAAGCTCAAGCGCATGTACGGCGTGCTGGAAAAGCAATTCCGCAAGTACTTCGCTGAAGCCGAGCGTCGCCGTGGCAACACCGGCGAAACGCTGATCCAGCTGCTGGAATCGCGCCTGGACAACGTCGTCTACCGCATGGGCTTCGGCTCGACGCGCGCCGAAGCTCGCCAGCTGGTGAGCCACCGCGCCATCGAACTGAACGGCCACACGGCTGACATCGCTTCGATGCTGGTCAAGGCTGGCGACGTCATCTCGGTTCGTGAAAAGGCCAAGAAGCAAGGCCGTATCAAGGAATCGCTCGACCTGGCCACCAGCATCGGCATCCCCCAGTGGGTGGAAGTCGACGCGGCCAAGCTGACCGGCACGTTCAAGTCGGCCCCCGATCGCGCTGACGTCGCTCGCGACATCAACGAATCGATGGTCGTCGAACTGTACTCGCGTTAATCACGCCTGCTGGCGCCTCCTTCGCAAGGTGCTGGCAAGCTGGTCCCGCGACCCGGTCGACCCGTTTGCACGTCCCGCAGCAGCCCGCTTTCGCCGTTTTGGTGGAGCGGGCTTTGCGGTAAGTATCGGGCGGCTTTTTCGCAGCCCGTGTTTCAAGCTTTACCGTCTCACCCTGTCCATCAGCCTTATCGGTGTAACGAGCCGAGGGTATTGAAAAGGAATTCAGTACATGTCCACTCAAGGTTTCCTGAAGCCGCGCTCCATTGAAGTCGAACCGGTCGGCACGCACCATGCCAAGATCGTGATGGAGCCGTTCGAGCGTGGCTACGGTCACACGCTGGGCAACGCCCTGCGCCGCATCCTGTTGTCTTCGATGACCGGCTACGCGCCGACCGAAGTCCAGATGACCGGTGTGGTGCACGAATACTCGACCATCCCGGGCGTTCGCGAAGATGTCGTCGACATCCTGCTGAACCTGAAGGGCGTGGTCTTCAAGCTGCACAACCGCGACGAAGTGACGCTGGTTCTGCGCAAGTCTGGCGCCGGCACCGTGCTGGCCAGCGACATCGAGCTGCCGCACGACGTCGAGATCATCAACCCCGGCCATGCCATCTGCAACCTGACGGAAGCGGGCAAGCTGGAAATGCAGATCAAGGTCGAGAAGGGCCGCGGCTATGTGCCGGGCAACGTGCGCGCGCTGTCGGAAGACCGCACGCACACCATCGGCCGCATCGTTCTGGACGCCTCGTTCAGCCCGGTTCGCCGCGTGAGCTACGCCGTTGAAAGCGCCCGCGTGGAACAACGCACCGACCTGGACAAGCTGGTTCTGGACATCGAAACCAACGGCGTGATCTCGCCCGAGGAAGCGGTGCGCCAATCGGCCCGCATTCTGATGGACCAGATCTCGGTGTTCGCCGCTCTGGAAGGCGCCGGCGATTCGTACGAAGCCCCGGTCCGCGGCACGCCGCAGATCGATCCGGTGCTGCTGCGCCCGGTCGACGACCTGGAGCTGACGGTGCGTTCGGCCAACTGCCTGAAGGCCGAAAACATCTACTACATCGGCGACCTGATCCAGCGTACCGAAAACGAGCTGCTCAAGACCCCGAACCTGGGTCGCAAGTCGCTCAACGAGATCAAGGAAGTGCTGGCTGCACGTGGCCTGACCCTCGGCATGAAGCTCGAGAACTGGCCGCCCCTGGGCCTGGAGCGTCCCTAAGTCTTGAAAGGGTGCCGCCCCTGCGAAGGGGCGTCTCCCGTAGCGCCCGGCCTTTGTTGCCGGGCGATTTGCGAAATCGTCGTAAAATGCCCCGTTTTCTACCGGACCGCAGCCTGATTGCAGGCTGATAGAAGAGCCGGCAACCCGATGGCGGAAACGCCGTCTTTAGATTCAAAGGAAACTTATCATGCGTCACGGTAATGGCTTGCGTAAGCTCAACCGCACCAGCAGTCACCGTCTTGCCATGTTCCGCAACATGGCTGTTTCGCTGATCACTCACGAAGCAATCAAGACCACGCTGCCGAAGGCGAAAGAATTGCGCCGCGTCATCGAACCCCTGATCACGCTGGGCAAGGAGCCCACCCTCGCGAACAAGCGTCTGGCGTTTGCCCGTCTGCGCGATCGCGATGCGGTTGTGAAGCTGTTTGCCGAAATCGGCCCGCGCTACGCGGCCCGTAACGGCGGCTACACCCGCGTGCTGAAGATGGGCTTCCGTCAAGGCGACAACGCTCCCATGGCTTTCATGGAACTGGTTGACCGTCCGGAAGTCGATGAAGCCGCTGAGGACAGCGCCGAGTAATTTCGGCAGCTAGATAAGCGACAAGGGCGGGTCTTCGGACCCGCCCTTGTTTTTTTCGCCTTCCTTCGCTTACTGCGCGCGTTCGCCGCGCTCATTCTCCACGTTCGGGGCCGCCGCGCAGTTGCCCGCGTAGTTGCGCCGCCGTGGCCGCCAGCGCTTCCGGCGGCGACTGAGGCGGCATCTTGAACGTCAGATCCTGCTGCTCGATGTACTGCGTCGATGTCACGTCCTGCGGGTGGTGCATCGGGATGACGTGCGCATGCGCGTGCGCAACGTGGATCCCCGTGAAGGCAAAACCCACGCGCTCAACGCCGTACAGGCGCTTCATCTGGCGCCCCAGCCGCTGACCCAGGTTGACGATGCTGGCCGCCAGGTCGGCCGGCATGTCCTCGTAGTAGGGATAGTGCTGCTTGGGGATGATGAGCGTGTGTCCGGCGCGCACGGGGTGGATATCCAGGAAGGCCAGGAGGCGGTCGTCTTCGTGAACGACGTGCGCGGGGATCTCGTGACGGGCGATGCGGCAGAACAGGCAGTTGTCGGACATGCTTGCCTCGGCGTGAAAAGGGATGGCGCGGCGGCCGCGCGACCGGCAGCGCCGGAGAGTTGGCCGCAATATCGATAAAATACCTCGAGTTACATCCCACGCGGGTATCCCAAGGAGGTTCCATGTTGCGCGATGACGACGTCGTGCTGGTCATCAGCAATGCGCCGGATCTGCTTCTGGCCAAGCGTATCGCGCACGTGCTCGTCGAGGACGGGCTGGCGGCCTGCGTGAACCTTGGCGCGCCGGGGTTGTCCATCTACCTGTGGAACGGAGAGGTCGAAGGGACGGAGGAAATTCCCATCCACATCAAGACGACCTACGCGCGGCATGCCGCCGTCGTACAGGCCCTGTCGCAGATGCACCCCTACGACGTTCCCGAGATCATCGTGCTGCCAGTCATCGGCGGCGCGGCGCCATACCTGGACTGGGTGCGCGAGCAGACGGCCATTACGCAGAACAAGAGAAACTGATGTTGCAACTTGCCGGTACGGTTGGCGCGCGCGGGCGCGCCGGCAGCGTGACCCCTTCGATCCTGAGGCACTGCCTGGCATTGCTGGCAGTGATGCTTCTGCTGCTCGGATGGCAGACCGCCGCGCGGGCGGAAACTGAATTCCTCGAGCCGGAAAAGGCCTTTGTGTTCAGCGCGCAAATGGCGTCGCCGGATACGCTCGAATTGCACTATCGCGTGGCGCCCGGCTATTACATGTACCGCGAGCGCTTCGGGATTGCGATCACCCCGGCCGACGCCACCACGCTCGGGCAAGCCGTTTATCCCAAGGGCGAAGTCAAATACGACCCGACCTTCGAAAAAGATATGGAGGTCTTTCACAAGGACGTGACGATCCGCGTCCCCGTCGGCGCGGGAGGACAGCCCTTCACGCTGACGTTGACGGGCCAAGGCTGCGCGGATGCCGGGCTGTGCTATCCGCCGATGGACAGCACCGTCAAACTCACGCCCGTGGCCGGCGGTTATGCGGTGGCGGGCACGGGCATTGGCGGAGCCGCTCCCGCGGCGCCGGCTTCCTCCGGCGGATTGTCCGCGTTGGTGAACGCGGGCGACACGGGGCTGGCCGATGCCTTGGGCGGTCTGGGCTGGATCAAGACAGCGGGCGTCTTTTTGGTGCTGGGCCTGCTGCTGGCTTTCACGCCATGTGTGCTGCCCATGATTCCCATCCTGTCGTCGATCGTGCTGGGCGGGGCGCAGCACCACCGGCCGAGCCGCAGCCGCGGTCTGGCGCTGGCCGCGACGTACGTGCTGGGCATGTCGGTCGTGTACACCGCGCTGGGCGTGGCGGCCGGGCTGAGCGGCGCGGGGCTTGCCGCCTGGCTGCAGACGCCGTGGATCCTGTCGCTCTTCGCCATCCTGCTGGCCGTGCTGGCGCTGGCCATGTTCGACGTGTTCACGTTCCAGATGCCTTCCGGCATCCAGGCCATGCTGTCGGACCGGTCCTCGCGCATGCCGGGCGGGCGATATACCGGGGCCCTTGTGATGGGCGCGCTGTCGGCCCTGATCGTGGGTCCCTGCGTTGCGGCTCCGCTTGCTGGCGCCTTGCTGTACATCTCGCAGACGGGCGACGTGGTCTTGGGCGGATCGGCGCTCTTTGCAATGGCGTGGGGCATGGGCGTGCCGCTGCTGATCGTCGGCGCGTCGTCTTCGGCATTGCTGCCCAAGGCCGGTCCCTGGATGGACGGCGTCAAGCGGCTGTTCGGCATGCTGTTGCTGGCGACGGCGTGGTGGATGCTCATCCCCGTCGTGCCGACGTGGGTGCAGATGACGGGCTGGGCATTCCTGGCCGTCGTGTCGGCCGTGATGCTGCGCGCCTTTGATGCCCTGCCGCCTGGCGCAGGCGCCGGTCGCATGTTTGGCAAGGGACTGGGCCTGCTGCTCGCCCTGGCGGCCGCGGCGTGGCTGGTGGGGGCCGCCAGCGGGGGCCGCGACGTCCTGCAGCCGCTCTCGCACCTGGCCGCGCGCGGTGAAGCGCCGGCTGCCGGCGGGGCCGCGGCGGGCGAGGTCCAGTTCACTCGGGTTCGCAGCAACGCCGAACTGGACGCGGTGCTGGCGCAGAGCACCCGGCCGGTGATGCTGGACTTCTATGCGGACTGGTGCGTGTCGTGCCGCGAGATGGAGCGATTCACCTTTACCGATGCGGGGGTCGCGCAGCGCATGGCTGGAATGGTGCTGGTGCAGGCCGACGTGACGGCGAACAATGCCGACGACCGTGCGCTGCTCAAACGATTTCGACTGTTCGGCCCGCCGGGCATCATGTTCTTCGAGCCCGGCGGCAAGGAGATCGCGGAAGCTCGCGTCGTGGGATTCCAGGACGCCAAGCGCTTTACCGAGTCGCTGGACCGCGTCCTGGTCCGCTGAGGGCGCGGCGGACAAGCAGGCAGTGCGCCATCGTCTGATGCGCGCAACGCGGCCCGCCGCGCATTGAATCGAGGGAAGGGGCGATATACCATGATCGCTTCGCTGCCCGCGCGGCGCATCCATCTCCCTCCAGGCTGACGCCGTGACGTCCCCCACCGTTGATGCAAGTCAGGACCGGCATGGTCTGATCTATCTTCAATTGATGTTCGTCATGGCCACCTGGGGCCTGAACATCGTCTCCATCAAGTATCTGACGCAGCACATGGACATCCAGGCGCTGGCCGCCGTTCGGATCGTCATTGCGTTTGTCACCGTCACACTCATCATCAAGGCGCGCCGCGGCCGCATCCCGAAGCTCGGTGGCACGCAGTTGGGCTGGGTGGCGCTGGCAGGGTTCCTGGTGGTGTACGCGCACCAGGTGGCACTGGTGTCGGGACTGCGCTTTTCATCGGCAGCCAACGGCACGCTCATCATGGCCACCAGCCCGTTGCTGTCCGCCTTTCTGGCCGCTATCTTCTACCGCGAAAAGCTAACGACCACCCGCATCGCCGGCGCGCTGCTGGGCCTGTTGGGTGTGGGCATGGTGGTGGTGGGCAGCGGCGCGCAACTCGGACTGACGGGCTGGGGCGACGCGGTGGTGTTCGTGGCCGTGCTCGTCTTTGTGTTTGGCGGCCTGGTGATTCAGCGGATGTCGCGGATGATGGATCCGCTGGGCATGCTTTGGTACATGTATCTGGCCGGCGGATTGATGCTGGTCGGGCATGCCGCGCTGACGCCGTCTTCGTACCAGGCGGGCACGTGGCAGATGGCATGGTGGCCCTGGGCCGTGCTGATGTTTTCGGCGGTGATCGCCTCGGGTGTCAGCAACATCGTCTGGAACGCGGGCATCGCGCGGCTGGGGATCAGCCGCGCCGCGCTGTTCGTGAATTGGTTGCCGATTTTCGGGCTGCTGTTCGCGGCCCTGTTCCTTGACGAGCACGTCACCCTGACCCATGTCGTCGGACTGGGGTGTGTGCTGGGCGGAACGTGGCTGGGCCTGCGCCGCGGCGCGCAACCGGCACGCGCTGCCGCTGCAAAGGCCTGATTCGATGGGGGGGCCGGCGCCTGACGCCGGCAAAGTACGGGAAGGGCGCAAACGGCAGTCCGCTGCGCCCGCGGGCTTTAACGCTGGCTTTTCAGCAGCTTTGCCGCTTCGATGGCGAAGTACGTCAGGATGCCGTCGGCGCCGGCGCGCTTGAATGCCAGCAGCGCCTCCATCATGACCTTGTCGTGGTCGAGCCAGCCATTGGCGGCGGCGGCCTTGATCATGGCGTATTCGCCGCTCACCTGATAGGCGAAGGTCGGCACGCGGAACGTGTCCTTGACCCGGCGCAGCACGTCCAGGTAAGGCATGCCCGGCTTGACCATGACCATGTCGGCGCCTTCCTGCAGGTCCCCGGCCACTTCGCGCAGCGCCTCGTCGAGGTTGCCCGGATCCATCTGGTAGGCCATCTTGTTGGACTTGCCCAGGTTGGTGGCCGAGCCCACGGCGTCGCGGAACGGACCGTAGAACGCGCTGGCGTACTTAGCCGAATAGGCCATGATGCGCGTGTGGATGTGGCCATTGGCTTCGAGCGCGCGGCGCACTGCGCCGATGCGGCCGTCCATCATGTCGCTGGGGGCGACCATGTCCACGCCGGCTTCGGCCTGCGTGAGCGCCTGCTTGACCAGGATTTCGACGGTGGGCTCGTTGACCACGTAGCCGTCCGCGTCGATGACGCCGTCCTGGCCGTGGCTGGTGTACGGGTCCAGCGCCACATCGCACAGGACGCCCAGTTCCGGGAAACGCGACTTCAGTTCGCGGACCACGCGCGGGATGAGGCCGTCGGGATTGGTGGCTTCGATGCCGTCCGGGGTCTTGAGCGCCGGGTCGATGGCGGGAAACAGCGACAGCACCGGAATGCCCAGCGCCACGCATTCCTCGGCCACGGGCAGCAGGGTGTCCAGCGAATAGCGGACCACGCCGGGCAGAGACGCCACCGGCTGGCGCAGGCCGGAGCCTTCGGCCACGAAGACCGGGTAGATCAGGTCATTGACCGTCAGGGCGTTCTCGCGCACCAGACGGCGGGTGAAGTCGTCGCGACGCAGGCGGCGGGGGCGGGAAACCGGAAACTCAGGGGTGATGATCTGCGGGTTCATGGTACGACCTTCGGGGAAATCCAATTTTCGATGTGAGCGCCGGCCTCTTCGAGCCCGATGCGCTCGGGCGCCGAGAAGGGGACCGTATGCAGCGCGCCGATGTCGGCGAGGTCCTTGCGGACCGAGAAGACGGTGCGCATGCGCTGGCCGTACGGCAGCTTGTCGGCCTTGGTCAGCAGGGCCAGCACCGGGCGGCCGGTGGGCGCGATGAAGTTGGCCAGGCGCCGGTCCAGTTCGGTCACGCCGCGGCGGATGTCGATGAGCAGCACGATGCCGACCAGCGATTCACGGTCGCGCAGATAGCCGCCCAGGATGTCTGCCCACTTTTCCTTTTCGTTGCGGGCCACGGACGCATAGCCGTAGCCGGGCAGGTCGACCAGATAGCCGATGTGGGCTTCCGGGTCCAGCGGGTCGGGCAGGCTGAACATGTTGATCAGGCGCGTGCGGCCCGGCGTCTTGCTGGAGAACGCAAGACGGCGCTGGTTGCACAGCACGTTGATGGCCGTGGATTTGCCGGCGTTGGAGCGGCCAACGAAGCAGACCTCGGGAGCGCCGGCGGGCGGCAACTGGTCGAGGCGAGCCGCGGAGGTGAGGAAGGAGGCGCGATGTAGGAGGGACACGGATGGCTTTCGATACGGTTGGTTTCGAGCCCTATTGTATAATCCGGCGTTTGCTACAGTGGTCCGCGGGTGCGGAGCCGTCTTTTTTGCTTACTGTTTAGCTGCCATCCAGACGTTTTGTAGCCCTTCTTGGGCCGATGGATGCAGCACCGCAGCAAGATCGCAAAGCAGGACAAGCAAAACAGGTTCGATACGGTTTACTGCAAGTGCGGGCAGGCGTGGGCGCCTTTTTGCGCCTTGATCGATGTGATCGTCGAGGTCTTCATGAAGCGTGTGCTGTCCCGGATGTTGGTTGCGAGCGGGCTGTTGCTCGGCGCCTCCGCCTTCTCTGCTACGAGTTTCGCCGCCAATGGCGCTGCGGGCCCGGCCAAACCAGACGCCGCCAAGGGCGGTCAGCTGTTTGACCAGGGCGACGCGTCCCGCGGCATCATTGCCTGTGCTTCCTGTCACGGCGCGGCGGGTAACAGCACCATTCCGGTGAACCCGAACCTTGCCGCGCAGCCGCACGAGTACCTGGCCAAGCAGCTTGCCGACTTCAAGGTGAAGGAAGGCGCCAAGACCCCCGTGCGCAATGGCCCCGACGGCAATCCCAGCCCCATGACCGCCATGGTGCAGAACCTGACGCCGGCAGACATGCAGAACATTGCTCTGTATCTGGCGCAGCAGCCCCTGAAGGAACCCGCCACCGCCGGCCATGAGAACTTGGTTGAGCTAGGTCAAAAGATCTGGCGTGGCGGTTTGCCTGACCGCAACGTCCCGGCTTGCGCGGCGTGCCATTCTGCCAATGGCGCAGGCATCCCTGGCCAGTACCCCCGTTTGTCGGGGCAGTTCCCCGTGTATATCGAAGAGCAGCTGAAGCTTTTCCGCAGCGGCGACCGCAAGAACGACGTCATGCACGCCATCGCGGACCGCATGTCGGATGCCGACATCAAGGCGGTGTCGGACTACGCGGCTGGCCTTCGGTAAGCAATTGGCCGCAACGTGCGCGGCCGGTCCGCGTTGATGCAACTTGCGCGCGCCGGAACCTCGTTCCGGCTCGCACTGTCTATGAGGGGGGTAGCCGATAGCGCGGCCCCCCTTTTTTCATGAATTCGACCCGAACCCACTCCCGCCCCTCTCTGCGCAGCCTGCCAGGCGATCTCTTTGAACTTCTGGGTTCGATGCGTTTTGCCGTCAGCCTGCTGATGTTCATCTGCGTGGCCAGCCTGGTGGGTACGGTGCTGCAGCAGAACCGATCGTCCAACAATTACATCGACCAGTTCGGGCCGTTCTGGTTCGAGGTCTTTGACAAGTTCTCTATCTGGCACGTCTACAACAGCTGGTGGTTCCTGCTGATCATGGGCTTTCTGGTCGTATCGACCTCGGTGTGTCTGATCCGAAATGCCCCCAAGATGCTTCGCGACGCGCGATCGTTTCGCGAGCACGTGCGCGAAGGCAGCCTGCGCGCCTTTCCGCATCGCGTAGAGACCACCGAGCCCACCGGCGTGCCGCAGACGGTGACCGGCCTGAAGGCGCTGCTGGGCCGCATGGGTTACGCGGTGCGCGTGCGCGAGGCCCAGGATGGCGTTCTGCTGGCCGCCAAGAAGGGCAGCGCCAACCGGCTGGGCTATGTGTTTGCTCACGCCGCCATGGTCATCATCTGTATCGGCGGCCTGCTCGACAGCGAACTGCCGGTGCGCCTGCAGGTCATGTTCGGCGGCAAGCAGCCCATCGTCGAAAACATGCTGATTTCCGAGGTGCCTGAAAGCGGGCGCCTGTCGGTCAACAACCCCAGCTTTCGCGCAAGCGTCCTGGTGCCCGAGGGCGGGCAGGCCAGCACGGCGGTCGTGATGGTGGGCGATGGCGCGCTGGTGCAGCCCATGCCTTTCACGCTCAAGCTCAAGAAGTTCATTGTCGACTACTACTCCACCGGCATGCCCAGCCGCTTTGCCAGCGAAGTCGAGGTCACGGATCCGGACACGGGCAAGACCTTCGATTCGACCATCGAAGTGAACGAGCCGCTGCGCTTCAAGGGCATGACGGTGTATCAGTCGAGCTTTGACGACGGCGGCAGTACAGTCGTGCTCAAGGGGTACCCGCTGGTGGGCGTCAACGACACGACGTTCTCGGTCGACGGTACGGTGGGCAAGACCAGCGAGCTGACGGCGCAAACGGCCAAGGGCCCGCGCAGCATGGGCATCGAGGTCACGGCCATGCGTCCGATCAACGTCGAAGACCTGACCCGCGGCGCCCCCAAGGGCGCCGACCAGAGCTTTGCCGAACACGTGGCCTCGGTCGCGGGCAGCGCGGCCGGCAAGAAGAACGAAAACCTGCGCAACGTGGGGCCCAGCGTCGAATACAAGCTGATCGACGATGCGGGTCAGGCGCATGAGTTCCAGAACTACATGCTGCCCGTCGAACTGGACGGTGCGGCCGTCTTCCTGGCCGGCGTGCGCAACAACGCCGGCGAGCCCTTCCGCTATCTGCGCATCCCGGCCGACGACGACAGCTCCATCGCCGAATTCATGCGTCTGCGCGCCACGCTGGCCGATCCGGCCGCGCGCAAGGAAGCGGCCCGCCGTTTTGCCGAGCGCAACAGCCCGTCGGGGGCCGATCGCCAGCCGCTGGAAACCGCGGCCGAACGTGCGCTGGACACCTTTGCCGCCGGCGGCCTGCAGGCCGTCGCGGCGTTCTTGCAAGCCAATACTCCCGCCGCCGATCTGGAGCGCGCCGCCGATGTCGTGATTCGCCTGATCGGCGCCAGCATGAACGAATTGCGCGCCATCGCACGCGAACGCGCCGGTCAGCAGCCGGTGGCCGTCGATGGTCCGGAAGGCGAGCGCGCGGCAGTGTGGTCGCGCCTGGCCGTGGCCGCGCTGTCCGACCTGACCGTCTATCCCGCACCCGTGTTCCTGTCGCTGGCCGACTTCAATCACGTGCAGGCCAGCGTCTTCCAGGTCAGCCGCACGCCGGGCAAGAACACCGTCTATCTGGGCAGCCTGTTGCTGGTCCTGGGCGTGTTTTCGATGTTCTATATCCGCGACCGCCGCGTCTGGATCTGGGTCAAACCGCAAGGCGGCGGCAGCAGCGTCCTGGCGGCCATGACGTCACAGAAGCGTACACTTGACTTCAATCAAGAGTTCGAACGCTTCAAGCAGGCGCTGCTGCGCCAGAAAAAAGGGTCTTAAGGTTATTTATGTCCACCACGACCACCACGCCACCCCCGTCGCCTGAATCGCTTTGGCAGGATGCCTTGTCCGAAACCGGCGACAGCCGCGCGCAACGCGGAAAGCCCGACTGGACTGACATCGTCTTCTTCCTGCTGCTGGCGGTGGGGGCAGGTTTCGCGCTGACCCGCTACGGGCACGCGATGGACTATTACGAGAAGATCATCCTGTGCGGCACGGTGCCGGCGGTGGCCTGGCTGGGCTGGCTGTGGCGTCCGCTGCGCCGTTTGATGATCGCCTGTGCGATCTCCGCGGGCTTCGCGCTGATGCTGTACGGCAACGATCTGGCTCGCGCCGAGCAGGTGTTCTTTTTGAAGTATCTGTTTTCCTCGCAGTCCGCGATCCTGTGGATGAGCGCGCTGTTTGCGCTGTCGATGGTGTGCTACTGGATCGGCCTGTTCAGCCCGACCGCCGCCTGGCTGGGCACGGCGCTGAGCTGGGGCGCGGTGTTCGCGGGTGTCACGGGCCTGCTCGTGCGCTGGCGCGAGGGCCATCTGATGGGTCCGGACCTGGGCCATATCCCGGTCAGCAACCTGTACGAAGTCTTCGTCCTGTTTTCGCTCATCACCGCGCTCTTCTACCTGTACTACGAACGTAAGTACGCCACGCGCGCGCTCGGCGGCTTCGTGATGCTGGTGGTGACCTCGGCCGTCGTGTTCCTGCTCTGGTATTCGTTCACGCGCGACGCCGGACAGATCCAGCCGCTGGTGCCTGCGCTCAAGAGCTGGTGGATGAAACTGCACGTGCCGGCCAACTTCATCGGCTACGGAACGTTCTCGCTGGCGGCGATGGTGGGCTTCGCATATCTGGTCAAGCAGCATGGCCACACGACCTCGTGGGCCAAGCTTGCGCCGCTGTTCATCCTGGGCGTGTTGCTGTGCGCGGAGCCCATGGTGTTTCGCACCGATGGCCTTTCCGCGACCTGGATGTTGTACTTCGGCGTGGGGGCCGTGATCGTGGGCGCCATCCTGCTGGGCCGCCGCCGTATTGCGGACGCGCTGCCGTCGCTGGAAGTGCTGGATGACATCATGTATCGCGCCATCGCGATCGGGTTTGCCTTCTTTACCGTCGCCACCATTCTGGGGGCGCTGTGGGCGGCCGATGCGTGGGGTGCGTATTGGCAGTGGGACCCCAAGGAAACCTGGGCGCTGATCGTCTGGCTGAACTACGCGGCATGGCTGCACATGCGCCTCATCAAGGGCCTGCGCGGCGCCATGGCGGCCTACTGGGCGCTGCTGGGCCTGCTGATCACGGGCTTTGCCTTCCTGGGTGTGAACATGTTCCTGTCGGGCCTGCACTCGTACGGCCAGCTCTAAGCCCGCGCCAGCGCGGTGTACAAAAAAGGCCCCTGCATGCAGGGGCCTTTGTGTTTTGCGGCGCGCCGATTCAGGGAAGCAGCGATTCGCCGCGGAGCTGATCGGCCAGCGTTTCGCGCTGGCGCACGACATAGTATTTGTCGCCGTCGACCATGACCTCGGCCGGGCGGCCGCGCGAGTTGTAGTTGCTGGCCATGGTCATGCCGTAGGCGCCGGCCGATTCCACCGCCAGCACGTCGCCTTGGCGGATGGCCAGCAGGCGCTGCTTTGCCAGCCAGTCGGCGCTTTCGCAGACGGGGCCGACGATGTCGTATTCGGCGGTGTCGCCGGCGCGCGGGTGCAGGGGCTGCACGCCGTGAAAGGCCTCGTAAAGCGCCGGGCGCAGCAGGTCGTTCATGGCCGCGTCGACGATGGCGAAATTGCGGGCTTCGGCGTGCTTGATGTACTGGACGGTGGTGAGCAGCATGCCGGCATTGCCGACGAGCGAGCGTCCCGGTTCCAGAACCAGATGCAGATGCCCCTGGCCGCGCGCGTTCAGCCGCTCGAAGACGCGGTCCAGCAGGGCGCGCGGCGATGGGGGGGTCTCGTCCTGGTAGCGGATGCCCAGGCCGCCGCCCAGGTCCAGGTGTTCGATGCGGATGCCCGCCTGTTCCAGGCTTTCGATCAGGTCCAGCAGCTTTTCCAGCGCGTCGAAGTAGGGACTGATATCGGTCAGCTGCGAGCCGATATGGCAGTCCACGCCGACGATACGCAGGCCGGGCAGCGACTGCGCGGTGCGGTAGGCAGCCAGCGCCTGCCCGATGGCGATGCCGAACTTGTTTTCTTTCAGGCCGGTCGAGATATAAGGGTGTGTGCGGGCGTCCACGTCCGGATTCACGCGTAGCGACACCGGGGCGCGCAGGCCCATGTTTGCCGCGACGTCCGACAGGCGATGCAGTTCGTCCACCGATTCGACGTTGAAGCACTTCACGCCGGCGAGGAGGGCGTCGCGCATTTCCCAGGCCTGCTTGCCCACGCCCGAGAACACGATTCGCGACGCGTCCGCGCCCGCGGCGAGCGCGCGATGCAGTTCACCGCCCGACACGATGTCAAAGCCGGCGCCCAACCGGGCGAATTCGCCCAGCACCGCCAGGTTGGAATTGGCCTTCATGCCGTAGCAGACCAATACCGGACGCTGGCCGATGGCGCTGCAATAGGATTGCCACGCGGCTTTCAGCGCCGCGCGGGAGTAGACGTAAAGGGGCGTTCCCAACCGTTCGGCCAGATGGTCAAGCGGCACATCCTCGGCGTACAACGCATTATTGCGGTACTGGAAGTAGGGATGGCCGGCCAATTCTGGCGGGGTGGGGAACGGGGGCGTCATGGGAGGGACGGGGCCGGAGGGATTTGCGCAGGCGGCGGCGTTTGCTGCGTGCGGGCCGGCGCCTTGCCTTCAGGGGGCGGCGGCATGAAGAGCGGCCCCTTGTACCCGCAGGCCGCTACCATGCCGGTCGCCAGGAGCGTGGCTACAATGCGAAGAGCCATGCGGCTGTATGCCAATTGGAACACTGGGAACTCCGTAATTCTTGCAGGCTCGATTATGACCGAAACCGAATTTCTTGCGTTGATCGACCAGGTGCTGGACAGCATCGAAAGCCAGGCCGATGACTGGGCGGCTTCGCTCGACGTCGATGTGGAAACCAGCCGCAGCGGCAATGTGCTGACCATGGTTTTCGAGGACAACACCCACGTCGTGGTGAACAGCCAGGCTGCCATGCAGGAGCTGTGGGTCGCCGCGCGCAGCGGCGGCTTTCACTACCGCTACGATGGCCAGCACTGGAACGATACCCGGGGCGGACCGCAGTTGCCGGACGCCCTGTCCCAGATCTGCTCGGCTGCCGCCGGCGTCCCCGTGACGATCCGGCTGTAAAAAAAGGCCGGCCCGATGGGCCGGCCTTTCTGCATCAGAAGGGAATCTTCTGCGACCAGGGCGTGGCGGTCTGCGTGCCCACGCCCGGCGCGACCTTGATCCGGGTGTCTTCGCCGGAGCCGCTGGTGAGGCCGTTCAGGAATTCACCCAGCGTGTCGGCTTCCGGCAGTCCCAGACGGGCCACTGCCTGTCCGGGCGGGAACTCGGAGAAGTAGAACTCGCCGTTTTCCACGAGCAGGCCGTCCGGACGCGGGCGCTGCTTTTCTTCCGGCACGCCCTTGAGCACGCTCTGCATGTAATCCACCCAGATCGGCATGGCCACGCCGCCGCCGGTTTCACGCGAACCCAGCGACTTGGGCTGGTCAAAGCCCAGCCAGGCGGTCGCGGCCAGCGTGGGCGTATAGCCCGAGAACCAGGCGTCCACGGATTCGTTGGTCGTGCCCGTCTTGCCGGCGATGTCGCCGCGCTTGAGCAATGCACGCGCACGCGCCGCGGTGCCGTACGTGGTGACGCCGCGCAGGATGTCGTCCATGACCCAGGCGGTGCGCGGGTCGATGGCGCGGGCTGCGGCGTCGCCGGCGACAACCGGCTTGGACTGCATGATGACCTTGCCGCTGCTGTCGGTGACGCGGTCGATCAGGTAGGGCGTGACGCGGTAGCCGCCATTGGCGAACACCGAGAAGGCGCCTGCCAGCTGCAGCGGCGTGACCGAGCCGGCGCCCAGCGCCAGCGGCAGCACGGCCGGCTGGCGCGCCTTGTCAAAGCCGAAGCGCGTGAGATAGTCCTGCGCGTACTGCGGACCGATGGCCTGCAGGATGCGGATCGACACCATGTTCTTGGACTTGTACAGGCCCTGACGCAGCGTCAGCATGGGCTCGTACTGATTGCCGTAGTTCTTGGGGTTCCAGGCCTTGGAGCCGGTTTGCGCGGCGGTCAGCTCGAACGGCTGGTCCGAGATCTGCGTGCCCGGCGTCAAGCCGCGTTCCAGCGAGGCGGCGTAGATGAAGGGCTTGATGTTCGAGCCCGGCTGGCGCCATGCCTGCGTCACACGGTTGAAGTTGCCGCGGTAGAAATCAAAGCCGCCGACCATGGCGCGGATGGCGCCGTCCTGCGGCGACAACGCCACGAAGGCTGCCTGCACCGAAGGCATGTTGATGATTTCCCAGTTGTCGCCGAACTTGCGGATGTAGACCACGGAACCGCGCTTGATGCGCTGTTCCGGCTTGGCCTTGTCGTTCAGTGCGCGGGCCACCACGCCCAGCACCTTCTTGTCCGTGACGGTGATGATTTCACGCGAGCTGCGCGCCAGCTTCACTTCGGTGGGGCTGGCCGACAGCACCACTGCGGTCAGCAGGTCGCCGCTGTCGGAGAACTTGTCGAACACGCCATCCAGGAATTCGTCCAGCGCGGCGGGGTTGTTCTCGGTGCCCGGGGGCAGGTCGAGCTGCTCTTCCGGCCCGGGATAGGGCGCGCGGCGCGTGTATTCCAGCACGCCTTCGCGCACGGCGCGATAGGCGGCTTCCTGGTCCTTGGACTGCACGGTCGTGTAGATGTTGATGCCGCGCGAATAGACGTTGTCCTGGTACACGTTGTAGAGCAGCTGGCGCGCCAGCTCGGCCACGTACTCGCCATGGATGGAATAGCCGCCGGCCGGCGTGCCTTCCGCGGACTTCATGACGATCGGCTGCGCCATCGCCTGCTTGTATTCCGGTTCGGTCAGGTAGCCCAGCGAATGCATGCGGCCCAGCACGTAGCGCTGGCGCAGTTCGGCGCGGGGGCGGTTGGCGATGGGATTGAAGCGCGAGGGTGCCTTCGGAATGCCGGCCAGCATGGCGGCTTCGGCCGGCGTGACTTCCGACAGCGGCTTGCCGAAGTACGTGCGCGAGGCGGCCGCAAAGCCGTAGGCGCGGTGGCCCAGGTAGATCTGGTTCATGTAGAGCTCGAGGATCTGGTCCTTGGTGAGCTCGGATTCAATCTTGAATGTCAGCAGCAGTTCGTAGAACTTGCGCGAATAGGTCTTTTCGGACGACAGGTAGAAGTTACGCGCGACCTGCATCGTGATCGTGCTGGCCCCCTGCGTCTTGGACATGCTGATCAGGTTGGTCAGGCCGGCGCGCACCACGCCCATCCAGTCGATGCCGCCGTGCTGGTAGAAGCGGTCGTCCTCGGCCGCCAGCACCGCGGACTTCATGACGTCCGGGATTTCGTTAAAGCGCAGCACGTTGCGGCGTTCTTCGCCGAACTCGCCGATCAGGACGCGGTCTGCGGTATACACGCGCAGCGGTACCCGCGGCCGGTAGTCCGTCATGGCGTTCAGGTCGGGCAGGTTGGGCCACGCGAGCGCCAGCGCCATACCCGCGAGCAACACACCGCACAGGAACAGGCCGGCGAAAAGAATGCCGGTTTTTACGAAGAACCGCAGTATCGGGGAGCCGCTGCTGGCGGGCTTATCTTTCTTGGAGGAATTCTGGGGCTTGCTCATCGCGGCGATTTTACGGGTATCTCCGGTCCCGCCTTATCGCGGGGGATCGGTTTCTGTAACAAAATAGGTCAGTGTGGTGCGCGGGCAACTGCGGCAAATGTGATAATGCCGGCATGAACTTTGCCGCTAACTCATGTCCGGAGGCAGCCCCGGACCCGGCGCGCGCCGACGCAGCGCCTGAAAGCCAGCCCTGCGCCGTCGAGTGCACGGGCAAGACCGTGTCGTTGCCGCACGACCTGCCGGTATTCTTGGTCGGAATGATGGGCGCGGGCAAGACAACCATAGGCCGTAGCCTGGCGCGTGCGCTGGGGCGCGACTTTATGGATCTGGATCATGAGCTCGAGGCGCGTTGCGGCGTACGGGTGCCGGTAATCTTCGAAATCGAGGGCGAAGCCGGTTTTCGTCGCCGAGAGTCCGCCGCCTTGGAAGAGTGTACCCAACGGCGCAACATAATTCTTGCCACCGGCGGCGGCGCCATTCTGGCCCCGGAAAACCGGGAGCTCTTGCGCCAGCGCGGGATTGTCGTCTATCTGAGGGCCAGCGTGGATGAATTGTTCCGCCGGACCTGCCGCGACCGCAACCGGCCCCTGTTGGCCACCGCCGATCCGCGCGGCACGCTGCGCGACCTGATGACCCGGCGCGAGCCGCTATACAAGGAAGTGGCCGACCTGGTGGTGGAAACGGGGTCCATGCCCATCCACACCCTGGTCAAGGCGCTGCTGCCGCAATTACAAGCTTTCGAGAAGCGCATATGAACGTTGTTGACGTCGACACCCCGGGTGGAAGCTATCCGATCCACATCGGACCTGGCCGCCTGGATTCCCTGGATCAATGCATTCCCGCGGACGCGACCGCGATCGCCGTGGTCACCAACCCCACGGTGGCGGCCCTGTACGGCGAGCGCGCCGAAGCGGCGCTGGCGCGCACGGGCAAGCGCGTGCTGCGAATCGAACTGCCTGACGGCGAAGCCTACAAAGACTGGCAGTCTCTTAACCTGATCTTCGACGCGTTGCTCGGCAACCGCCTGGATCGCCGGTGCGTGCTGGTTGCGCTGGGCGGCGGCGTCATCGGCGACATGACTGGCTTTGCCGCGGCCGTGTACATGCGCGGCGTGCGCTTCCTGCAGGTGCCCACGACGCTGCTGGCGCAGGTGGACTCGTCGGTGGGCGGCAAGACCGCCGTGAACCACCCGCTGGGCAAGAACATGATCGGCGCGTTCTATCAGCCGATCGCGGTGGAAATCGACACCGATGTGCTGAACACCTTGCCCGCGCGCGAGGTCTCGGCCGGCCTGGCCGAAGTCATCAAGTACGGCCTCATCCTGGATCCGGCGTTCTGGAGCTGGTGCGAGGACAACGCGCAGCAGCTACGCGCGCTGGACGGCGAAGCCGTGGCCTACGCGATCCGCCGCTCGTGCGAACTGAAGGCGCAGGTGGTGGGCAAGGACGAGCGCGAATCCGGGTTGCGCGCCATCCTGAACCTGGGCCACACATTTGGCCACGCCATCGAGTCGGGTCTGGGCTACGGCGCCTGGCTGCACGGCGAGGCAGTGGGTTGCGGCATGGTGCAGGCAGCCGAGCTGTCGGCCGATGTGGCGGGCTTCGATCGCGCCGACGTTGCGCGTGTGCGTGCGCTGGTGCAGGCTATCGGGTGCCCGGTCGTCGCGCCCGACCTGGGTGCGGACCGCTGGCTGGACCTGATGCAGGTGGACAAGAAAACGGAAGGGGGCTCGATCCGCTATGTGCTCATGCCGCGCATCGGCGAGGCCGTGATGCGGCCGGCGCCAGACGATGCGGTGCGCGCCGTGCTGGCCCGAACCACCCAGTAAACGCAGTGATGGACGGTGTTGCAGATGAATGAACTGGCTTCCTATGCTTCTCACCCGTCCCGATCGCGCGGCCGGACCCACGCCGAGCCGCCGCCGGAAAACCGCACGGAGTTCCAGCGCGACCGCGATCGCATCGTGCATTCCAGCGCCTTCCGGCGGCTGGAATACAAGACGCAGGTCTTCGTCAACCATGAAGGCGACCTCTTTCGCACGCGCCTGACGCACAGCCTGGAAGTGGCCCAGATCGCGCGCACGCTGGCGCGCAGCATGGGGCTGTCCGAAGACCTGACCGAAGCCATCTCGCTGGCGCATGACCTGGGCCACACGCCGTTCGGCCACGCAGGGCAGGACGAGCTCAATGCCTGCATGCGCGAACTGGCGCCGCAGGCGGGCGGCTTTGAGCACAACCTGCAAAGCCTGCGCGTGGTGGACGAGCTTGAAGAACGCTATGCCGACTTCAACGGCCTGAACCTGTGCTTCGAGACGCGCGAGGGCATCCTCAAGCATTGCTCGGTCGCCCATGCACGGATGCTGGGGGAGGTCGGCGAACGGTTCCTGAACCGCACGCAGCCGTCGCTGGAGGCGCAGCTTGCCAATCTGGCCGACGAGATCGCGTACAACAACCACGATGTCGACGACGGTTTGCGCTCGGGGTTGATCACGCTGGATCAGTTGAAGGACGTGTCGATTTTCGAGCGCCACCATGCGTATGTGCTGGACCGCTATCCCGGGCTGGCGCCGCGGCGCGCGGTGGCCGAAACGATACGCCGCATGATCAACACGCTGATCGTCGATCTGACCCGCACGTCGCTGGCGCGCATCCGCGACGCGGCGCCGGCCAGCGCGGACGATGTGCGGCGCTCGCCACCGCTGGCGGGTTTCTCCGACGATATCCGCCGCGAAGCGGACACGCTGAAGAAATTCCTGTTCGACAACCTGTACCGGCACTACCGCGTATTGCGCATGACGAGCAAGGCGCGCCGCATCGTGCGCGAGCTGTTTGCGGCCTTTCTGGACGATCCGCGCCTCTTGCCGCCCGATTACCGCCGCGAGCAGTTCAACGAACAGGCCCGCGCCATCGCCGACTACATCGCCGGCATGACCGACCGCTACGCCATCCGCGAACACAAGCGGCTGTTCGACATGGCGTAGCCGCGTCGCGGGCAAGCCCGTCTTCAGCGGTGCTTGCGGTAGGGCTCGTCCGCTTCGACGAAGGTGGCTTCGGCCAGCGCGTCGCGCGTCCATTCCTGCATGGCGGGCAGCGCCAGCATGGCATCCATGTACTCGCGCACGGGGCCTGCGGCCGCAATGCCGTAGGTCGTGAAGCGCGAGACCACCGGCGCGAAGAACGCGTCGGCAATCGAAAACGCGCCAAACAGGAAGGGGCCGCCCTGGCCGAACTGCGCACGCGTTTCCTGCCAGATGGCCTGCACGCGCGCCACGTCTGCGCGCGCCGCTTCCGGAAATTCGATGCCCGGCAAGTGGGCTTCGACGTTCATCGGCATGGCCTGGCGCAGTGCGCCAAAACCGCTGTGCATCTGCGCGGCCAGCGAACGCGCACGCGCACGTGCCTTGGCGTCCTGGGGCCACAAGGCGGCCTCGGGGTGGCGCTCGGCGGCGTACTCGCAGATGGCCAGCGAATCCCACACGGCAAAGTCGCCGTCCAGCAGCACAGGCACGAGGCCCGCGGGCGACACCTGCGCCACCCGCGCTGAAAACGCCTCGGTGAACAGGCCGACCTTCTGCTCCGTGAATGCGATGCCGGCGGCGCGCAGGGCGATCCACGGACGCATGGACCAGGAAGAGTAGTTCTTGTTGCCGATGATGAGGGTGTACATGCTGGCGTTTCCTATGCAGACAGGGAAGGTTCAGTCGGCCGGCTTGCGGCGCAGCAGCTTGCCCAGGTACTGGCCGGTGTGGCTGGCCTTGGCCGCCGCAACCGTCTCCGGCGTGCCTTGCGCCACGACACGGCCGCCGCCGTCACCGCCCTCGGGGCCCATGTCGACCAGCCAATCCGCGGTCTTGATGACGTCCAGGTTGTGCTCGATGATGAGCACGGTATTGCCGGCGTCCACCAATTGATTGAGCACCTGCAGCAGCAGCTCGATGTCGCGAAAGTGCAGGCCCGTGGTCGGTTCGTCCAGGATGTACAGCGTGCGGCCGGTGCTGCGGCGCGACAGCTCTTGCGACAGCTTCACGCGCTGCGCTTCACCGCCGGACAGCGTGGTCGCGCTTTGCCCCAGGCGGATATACGACAGTCCCACGTCGATGAGCGTGTGCAGCTTGCGAGCGATGGCGGGCACCGATTCGAAGTACTCGAGCGCCTGCTCCACGGTGAGGTCCAGCACTTCGCTGATGTTGCGGCCGCGGTAGCGGATTTCGAGCGTCTCGCGGTTGTAGCGCTTGCCGTGGCAGACGTCGCAAGGCACGTACATGTCCGGCAGGAAATGCATCTCGACCTTGACCACGCCGTCGCCCTGGCAGGCTTCGCACCGGCCGCCCTTCACGTTGAAGCTGAAACGGCCCGGATCGTAGCCGCGCGTGCGCGCTTCCGGCACGCCCGCGAAAAGCTCGCGGATGGGCGTGAACAGGCCCGTATAGGTGGCCGGATTGCTGCGAGGCGTGCGCCCGATGGGGCTTTGATCGACGCTGATGATCTTGTCGAAGTTCTCCAGCCCCTGCATCGACACGTAGGGGGCGGGCTCGCTCTGCGCGTGGTGCAGCTGGCGCGATACGGCCACGGCCAGCGTGTCGTTGATGAGCGTGGATTTGCCCGAGCCGGACACGCCCGTCACGCACACGAGACGGCCGGCCGGCACACGCAGTTCGACGTTCTTGAGGTTGTTGCCGGTGGCGCCGGTCAGCGTCAACCACGGCAGTTCGTCGTCGACGGGACGGCGCTTCGGGATGGCGATGGCGCGCGCGCCGCTCAGGTACTGCCCCGTCAGCGAATTCGGATCGCGCTGCACGGTCTCGGGGTCGCCCTGGGCGACGACCTCGCCGCCGTGTTCGCCGGCGCCGGGGCCCATGTCCACCACCCAGTCGGCCATGCGGATCATGTCTTCGTCGTGCTCGACGACGATGACGCTGTTGCCCAGATCGCGCAGATGTTGCAGCGTGCCGATCAGGCGGTCGTTGTCGCGCTGGTGCAGGCCGATGGAGGGCTCGTCCAGCACGTACATCACACCCGTCAAGCCCGAACCGATCTGGCTGGCCAGACGAATGCGCTGCGCTTCGCCGCCGGAGATCGTGTCCGCGCTGCGGTCCAGCGACAGATAGTTCAGGCCCACGTTATTCAGGAAGCTGAGCCGCGCCTCGATCTCGCGCACGATGCGCTGCGCGATCTCCTGTTTGGCGCCGGTCAGGTTCAGATTGCGGAACCAGTCCAGGCAGCTGGACAGCGGCATGGACTCGACTTCATAGATGGCCTGGCCGTGGCGCTCGCCGCCGCGCGGGTCGTGCCCGATGAGCACGTTGCGCGCTTCGGGGCGCAGCCGCGAGCCCGCGCAGTCGGGGCAGGTCTTGATGTTGCGGTACTTGCCCAGTTCCTCGCGCACCGTCGCCGAGTCCGTTTCGCGCCACCGGCGCTCCAGGTTCGGGATGACGCCTTCGAACGTATGGCGCTTGACGGTGCTGCGGCCTTTTTCGTTCAGGTACAGGAACGAGATTTCTTCTTCGCCGGACCCGTACAGGACCTTGTCGCGCAGCGCCTCGGGCAGCTCCTCGAAGGGCGCCTCGATGTCGAATTCGTAATGGGCGGCCAGGCTGGTCAGCAGCGAGTGCGTGAACGCATTGCGGCGGTCCCAGCCGCGGATCGCGCCGGCGGCCAGGCTCAGTTCCGGAAAGGCGACGACCCGCTTCGGATCGAAGAAGCCCACCTGGCCGATGCCGTCGCAGCTGGGGCAGGCGCCCATCGGATTGTTGAAACTGAACAGGCGTGGCTCCAGCTCGGGCAGGCTGTGGCTGCACACCGGGCAGGCGTAGCGGCTGGAGAAGACCTGCTCGCGCTCGTTGTCCATGTCCAGCGCCAGGGCGCGGCCTTCGGCAAGCTGCAGGGCGGTTTCGAAGCTCTCGGCCAGGCGCTGCTTGCTCTCGGGCCGGATGCGCAGGCGGTCGATGACGACGTCGATGTCGTGCTTCTCAGTCTTTTTTAGCGGCGCCATGCCGTCGATTTCCAACATCTGGCCGTCGACGCGCAGGCGCACATAGCCCTGCGCCTGCAGGCTGGCGCATTCGTCCTCGAAGCTGCCCTTCTTGCCGCGCGCGATGGGGGCCAGCACGGCCAGCCGCGTCTCGGGCGTCCAGCCCAGCACCGCGTCGACCATCTGGCTGACGCTCTGGGCCTGCAGCGGCAGGCCGTGATCGGGGCAGTAGGGCGTGCCCACCCGTGCGTAGAGCAGGCGCAGGTAGTCGTGGATCTCGGTGATGGTGCCGACCGTGGAGCGGGGATTGTGTCCCGCAGCCTTCTGCTCGATCGAGATGGCCGGCGACAGCCCCTCGATGAGATCCACGTCAGGCTTGTCCATCAGTTGCAGGAACTGGCGGGCGTAGGCGGAAAGACTTTCCACATAGCGCCGTTGGCCCTCCGCGTACAGCGTGTCGAACGCCAGCGAGGATTTGCCGGACCCGGACAGACCTGTGACCACCACCAGCTTGTGGCGCGGCAGGTCCAGCGAGACGTTCTTGAGATTGTGGGTGCGGGCACCCCGGATGCGTATGCTCACGTCTGTATGGGTAACGTCCAGTTGCGTCGGAGACGCCTTTGATCCCGCGCACCCTTTGGGCGCATTTAAGCGGTTTCAAAGGCCAACTTGGTACTATAGCGCGCCGAATCCCCTCGCGTTCAAGGTCCTCCATCTGGTGGGACGGAACCGGGGCCGGCGCCGCACCGCCAGAATCAGACCGTGAGCGTATGACGTCAGATGCATGCGCGCCGCCCTAGTCATCGTTGAAATTTCCGCATGCCGGCAGACACCAAACTGAAATTGACCCCTTCCGAGCGCCGCGCCAGCGTGGCCTTGGCCGGCCTGTTTGCCGCGCGGATGCTGGGACTGTTCCTGTTGCTGCCGGTCTTTGCAGTGGCCGCAAGCGGCATGCCGGGCGGCGACGATCCCGCCCGCGTCGGCCTCGCCCTGGGCATGTACGGGCTGACCCAGGCTTTCATGCAGATTCCCTTTGGCCTCGCGTCTGACCGGTGGGGGCGCCGCCCCGTGGTGCTTTTCGGCCTGTTGTTGTTCGTCATCGGCAGTGTCGTCTGTGCGCAGGCGACCGATGTGTTCTGGATCACGATCGGCCGCGCCATCCAGGGGGCGGGGGCCATTTCCGCGGCGGTCACCGCCTGGCTGGCCGACGCCACCCGCGACGAGGTGCGCACGCGCGCCATGGCGATGGTGGGCGGATCGATCGGCCTGTCGTTCGCCGTATCTCTGGTGCTTTCGCCCGTGCTGGTGGGCTGGTGGGGGCTGTCGGGATTGTTCTGGACGATCGCCTGCCTGGGCGTCGTCTGCCTGGCCGTGGCGCGCTGGGTGGTGCCGGTGGTGCCTCGCACGCAGGCCCGC
Source organism: Achromobacter sp. SLBN-14 (assembly GCF_006715415.1). Taxonomy (NCBI): domain Bacteria; kingdom Pseudomonadati; phylum Pseudomonadota; class Betaproteobacteria; order Burkholderiales; family Alcaligenaceae; genus Achromobacter; species Achromobacter sp. SLBN-14. The sequence continues at coordinate 2,543,415 of NZ_VFNE01000001.1, forward strand.
ACCATGCAGGCGGCCAGGCCGCGCGAAGTCCTGACCCATCGCGACCTGCTCCGGCTGAATTTCGGCGTGTTCGTGCTGCATCTGATCCAGGTGTCGCTCTTTGTCGTGGTGCCGGCGCTGCTGGCCAAGGTCGGCGGGCTGGACGCGCGCGACCTCTGGAAGGTCTACCTGCCGGTCATCCTGGTGTCTTTCGTTCTGATGGTGCCGGTGGTGTTCGTGGCGGAAAAGCGGCGGGCGCACCGCGGCGCGCTGCGGGCGTCGGTGGCCGGGCTGGTGCTGGTATGCGCGCTGCTGCCGGCCGCCAGTCACGGCTTCTACACGCTGGCCATCGCCCTGACCGGCTTTTTCGTCGCCTTCAACGTGCTGGAGGCCTTGCAGCCCTCGCTCGTGTCGCGCGTGGCGCCGGCGGCCTACAAGGGGCTGGCGCTGGGCTTTTACAACACGGCGCAGGCGGCGGGGCTGTTTGCGGGCGGAGCCCTGGGCGGATGGCTGGCCGCGCATTCGGGCGCCAGCGCGGTGTTCGTGGCCGCGGCGGTGCTGTCGGCGATCTGGCTGGCGGTCACCTGGGCGCTGCGGCCCCTGGCGTGATCGCTGGGACTTTCCCGCAGCGTGAGGAAAGTCGCCGATCTGGTCGCAAACGGCGTCCAACAGCGCCGAAATGGTTTGCCAGCGGTGATCGATTTGTCACCGAACCCGTTTGGCGCGGCGAGCGCTTTCGTCGATAATACGCATCAACACAGGCTTCACCTGAGCAATCGCCGGTCATCGCTTCGCTGACCGGCGACTTTCATGAAGCCGGTCTTCAACATCGCTTTTTTATGTTGTTGCCGGCGCGCTCGCGGCAACGCGAATCGCAGGCTGTCAACAACAGAGGGACATCGGCATGGCATCGGTTAACAAAGTCATACTCGTGGGCAATCTGGGTCGCGACCCGGAAGTCCGCTACAGCCCCGACGGGGCGGCAATCTGCAACATGTCGATCGCCACGACCTCGTCCTGGAAGGACAAGGCCAGCGGCGAAAAGCGCGAAGAAACCGAATGGCACCGCGTCGTCATGTACAACCGCCTGGCTGAAATCGCCGGCGAATACCTGAAGAAGGGCCGCTCGGTCTACATCGAAGGCCGCCTCAAGACGCGCAAGTGGCAAGACAAGGACACCGGCGCCGACCGGTACAGCACCGAAATCGTCGCTGACCAGATGCAAATGCTGGGCGGCCGCGAAGACGGCGGCGGCGGTGGCGGCAGCTACGGCGGCGGTGGCGGCTACGACGACGCCCCGCGCCAGCAACGCGCCGCCCCGGCGCAGCGCCCCGCGCCCCAGCAGCGCCCGGCGGCTCCCGCAGCGGCCCCGGCCAGCAGCGGCGCCAATCTGGCGGACATGGACGACGATATTCCGTTCTAAGCGAATTTCAATTCGGCCAAAAATGGCGGACCTTCGGGTCCGCCATTTTTTTCGTCTCGAAGGGCGGGCGGAGAGGTCTACGAACTTGCTTACCTGCATCTCGGGCATCAACCATGCTGTGTAGCGGTTGAATTTCACGCATTCCGATTAACTTCTGCCTACAAGTCTGGACTTCACCGGTTTTGGTGGAACAAAAATGTGTGCATCTGCCAGCGGAACGGACCCTCCGCACGACGGCTTACCAGACCTAAATTACATCTATAGCCGCAAGGTAATAATTTCACGGGTTGCGCAATGGTTGGTGGATATTGGTAACAATGTGAATTCTATATATGGATTGCGCCGATTGTTTAACTATTCCGGGCTTTGCCTTGTGTCGGGAGCGGCGCTGCCGCTTGCCCCGGACGTGACTCTCTGATAGCCTCTTCGGCGGTCAACCGATTGTTCTGAAAAAATGGTCCGTCACTGGCCTAAAATGCTGCGAAAAAGGAACATCGATAGTGGGCGACAATAACTTGATGAACGCCGCGGCCCGGGAAAACGGTGCTGACGCGCCGGCGACGCCGCGTGGCGATTATCCAAGGGAAATTTTTTGGCGGCGTTTATTCTGCAACTGGAAAACACTGGCAATCGCTGCAGTGTTTGGAGTCGCCTGCGGCGTTGCGGCTTATTTTTTTGTGCCGAAACAATGGCCGGCTATTCTTATCGTCCGTGTCGGCGATGTCAGATCAGGGCATGAGCTGAAACCCGAATTGCTGGAACAGGTATCGCTGACTACGGAGTGGATAAAAAGCCACGAATTCGTTGACGCGGTGGTTTCCTCGGCAAATGCAGCGTCGGCGGGCCAGGCTGGCGGTGATTCACGCGACGCCAAGCTCTTTCGTGAGACGCTGACAGTGAAGGCGATTCCCGGCACCCAACTGCTTAGAGTGGATTACCTGGGATATTCGCACCACCAGCTGCAGGCCTATGTCAACGCAATTGAAAAGCAGGTACGCGCGTCTCACGACAAGGTGATGGACGCGCGCCTGGAAGCGCTGATTGACTTACGTAATAAATATGATGGCGAGGTCGCGGCGGAGGGAAGAAAATTTGAGAGCTTGGGCCGCAAGTACAACTACGTTGTGCGGGGCGATCCTGATGTGTCGCTCTGGCTTGCTCCGCAATTAAGAGCCGAAATTTCCCAGAGCGAACTGATGATCGGAATTTTGCGCCGATCCATAGACGAGTTGGATGATCGCATTGCTTTGGCGGGACACTATTCGGCGGATGTCGCCCAAGCCGAAATTCTTGTGCAGCCGGTAGCTCCAAGGCTGAGAAATCTGCTGCCTCCCGCGATGTTGCTGGGGATTTTGTGCGGCTTCATCTTTTTGGTTATTCGAGGCAAGACGCGTTTTGTTCTCTTAAAGTAGCAGTTGACGTCTTGACGCGGCGCCCGCGGCATCCTTGACGGCTTGTGGGTCCGTAGCAATGAAGATTGCCTTGAGGGGCTCCGAATGTCAGCCCTAGAGCGTCCTTTATGTTACGGAAACTTCCTTTGGTCTATCCGTGAAATTAATCCGACATTCCGTTTACAACCTGCTCGGCCTGGGGCTTCCGCTACTCACCGCAGTATTCAGCATTCCGGTTCTCATCCGCGAGTTGGGGGATGCCCGGTTTGGGCTGTTGACGCTGATCTGGGCAGTCGTCAGCTACTTGAGCCTGTTTGACCTGGGACTCGGCCGTGCGTTGACGCAGCATCTTGCAGTGATGCTCGAAGGCAAGGAGCGGCGGCGCGTGGGCGCCCTGGTGGTTACCGCTATCGCAGTGATTGCGCTTTTCAGCATCGTTGCGGGCGCATTGATGGCTGCGGTGGGCCCCTGGGGGCTGGGATTCATCAGCGCCGTGCCGGACCAGGCGGAAGTGCTTAATGCCATCTGGATCATGGCGCTGGCCATGCCCGCTGTCGTGTTGACTGCGGGCTTTCGAGGGATTCTGGAGGTCAGGCACGCATTCGCGGTCATCAATCTGATCAGGCTGCCGATGGGCCTGTTGACCTTTTTGGGGCCTCTGGCCGTGGTGCTTTATGGCCCGCCCCGGCTGGACGTGATAACGATGGTTCTGGCCGGTGGGCGCGTGGTGACGTGCGCCTTGCATGCGTGGTACGCGAAGCGCTACCTGCCGGACGATGTGGGGCCCTTCAAGTTCGACAAGTCACTGATTCGGCCGCTATGCAGTTCAGGGGGTTGGATGACAATCAGCAATATCGTCAGCCCCGTCATGAGTTACGCTGATCGATTCATTGTGGGCGCTGTCATCTCGTCGGCCGCCGTTGCTTATTATGTTACGCCGCAAGAGTTGATCACCAAATTGTCGATCCTGCCTGGCGCCTTGACGGCCGTGTTGTTCCCGGCTTTGGCGGCGCAGATTGCCCGGCAGGACAAAGCGGTAATGCCGTTGATAAACAAGGCAGTGGGCTGGATTTTCCTGACCCTGTTGCCCATTACGGTGGCCATCGCGATTTTTGCAAAAGAGCTTTTGACGTTGTGGGTGGGCGAATCCTTTGCGTCGCAAAGCTATGTGCTGCTGCAGATATTCTCGGCTGGCATGTTTATTACCTGTATTGCTCAAATACCCTTCACCGTCATTCAAGGGGCCGGAAAATCGCATTTGACAGCCATATTTCATCTGATCGAGGTGCCGCTATTTCTGGGAGCGTTGCTTCTTCTCGCGCGGAATTATGGCCTGACAGGGGCCGCCATCGCGTGGTTTCTCCGTGTCGCGGTTGACGCCATTTTGATGTTCTGGGGCGTCAAGCTTGTGCTGAACCGTTCGATGTTCACCAGTGCGAAACTCCGGCTCCTTTCGGTTTCAGGCCTGGCAGTACTGGGGTTCGTGGGAGCGCTCGTGCCAAGTCCATCCGTCCGTGCCGCCTGGCTGGTTGCGGTTGTCGCATTGGTGCTGTTGATTGCTATGCGCGGCAGCGCGCGTTTCGGCCGTGGGAGCAGGGCATGACTCAGGATATGGCGTTGCCTTACCGTTTCGACACGCGGCTTGCGTTGTTTGTCATCCTGCTTCCGTTCTTTCTGTTGTTCGTCGGCGATATACAGGTGCCCGTTGGCGTAAGCACGATGACTGTGCCGATGGGATTATTCATTGTCCTGCCGCTGCTGCTCACGGCAATTGCGCTTCCCCGGATTGTGATTCCCGCGCCCGCCATATTGCTGGCGGGAGCGGTAGTTTTTGGGGCGGTTGGCGTGGCGATGACGCCCGAGGGCGCACATATGCGGGCGGCCGCCGGCGCCTTGCCGATGATCTATGCAATTTGCACGTTGATTTTTTACGCGCAGTTTCACCAGTTCATCAAGCAGGATTGGATCGTGCGCATGATGCTGGCCGGCGGCGCCGTGCTGGCACTTACCGTCATTGTGCTGTTTTACATCGCTGCATATAGCCCGGGCGATTATTACGCGCGTAAGTTGTTTATCGCGACACCGCTTGGCAGATCGAATTATCTTGCCGCCTTTCTCGTATTTTTGTTTGCACTTGCGTCGGCTAGAATGCGCGTGCTGCGGTGGCTTTTTGCAATCGCCATTTTGTGCACGATGTCCCGCGGCGGTGCAATCATATTGGCGTTGTTCCTTGTTGCGCTACTGATGGACAGGAAGCGGCTGCTGTGGCTCGTGTGGGTCGTGCCAGTGGTCGGATTCGCGTTGGCGATTCTATTTTTTTCGATTGATGGTCAAAACCAGCTTCGTGACTATGGTGGGCCGTTTGCCAGCGAACTGAGCTCCGCGGTAAATCGCATGTTGCTGTGGGCGTTCAGCTTCGACCTTTGGCTTCAGCACCCTTGGTTTGGCATTGGCCCCAATACATTCCGGACGTTCATCGAGGCCAACCCGGGCATCGAGGACGTCTGGGGGACGCATAACTCCATCCTCCAGCTGCTTCTGAATTACGGACTATTCGGGGCCGTATTGTATGGATGGTACTTGCGGCTAATCTATAGGCACCTGGTCCGGGCAGAGCAGACGTCGCCGTGGTTCCGCTATCTGCGCGTGGTTTTTGTTGTACTGCTGGTGTTTTCGCTGTTTGAGCCCCTGGTGGGTTCGGCAGCATTCGAAGTGTTGCTTGTATTCATGTTGATTCTGGCACTGACACACGCCCTCCCCGCCGGCTCGGGAAGACTGATGATAATTGCGATAAGTTATTCAGAAAATGGAAATATTGCTATCCGTTGTGATTCCCACGCACAATCGCTCCAAGTATGCGATTCATGCGGTTCGCTCCATACTGGCCATCGGGGATCGCAGCCTGGAACTGGTTGTCAGTGACACCAGTACAGACGGACTGCTCGAAGAGTTGGTTCGCCAAGGTGATAATCCGCCCTGCGATGACCCCCGGTTCAAATATTTGCGACCCGCAGAAAAGCTGGATATGACCGGGAATCACAATAATGTGATCGGCGCCGCCTCCGGAGAGTTTGTCTGCCTGATCGGCGACGACGACACCATCACGGAAGACGCGTTGCTGGCGGCGCGGTGGGCCAAGGAAAATCAGATCGACGTTATCGCGCCGAAGGTCATGTCGAATTACGTGTGGCCGGATTTCAGGTCCAAGATTTTTGGCGCGGGGCATGCCGGCAGGTTGTATCTGCCGAGCCGGATCGGCCCCGTGGTTGTTCGCGAGTCTTCCGACAGCCTGTCCGCAGCCTTGTTGAATGCCGCCCAGGGAACGGATGGCCTTCCAAAGATCTACCACGGGATCGTGCGGCGCAGCCTGCTCGAAAAAATGAAAACGCTGTCTGGCGCCTTTTTCCATGGATCCAGCCCCGATGTGTCCGGCGCGATCGGCTTGGCGCTGTGCGGTGGCCGGTTCGTAGAGATCGACTATCCCCTGACCATTCCTGGCGCGTCGGGCGGCAGCAATACAGGCCGCAGCGCCATGAACCAGCACAAGGGAAAGCTGGGAGTCGAATCGCAAACCAAGGCGTTCGTAAGCGCCGGTTGGACGGAAGGGGTGCCGCGCTTTTTTTCCGTTGAAACCGTCTGGGCGCATGCGGCGCTGGAGACCATTGCAAAAATATCCCCGGCCGAGGTGTCGCGATTCAATTTCGCGCGGTTGATCGCCGTGTGCCAGGCGTTGCACGGCGAGTACGCTTCTGAGATTGAGCAGGCGATTCCGCTGGCCGCGGGTATCGTCGGCATGCCGCGCTCTGATTTCCTTAAGAAAGTGGCATTCGAGAAAAGGCGTTATCGCCGCCAGCGGCTCGTCAGGCTCCTGCGCCGGGCGTTGCGTCCCACGGTTGCCGGCGGGCGGGAATATACCGGTGCCATCGATACGGTGGCTCAGACGCCGGCGGTGCTCAAGGCGCACATGGCGGGCCGTCATTGGAGCTGGGACAAGGCGGTCAAGCGCTGACGCACCGGGCGCTGCCATTGGCGGCGGCTACTTTTTTCCGGGGGCCGGCGTCGGTGGGGCGCCGGCCGGGAGAAAGGCCTGCACCAGAAAATCAATGAAGGCGCGCGCGCGGGCCGTCTGATTGCGGCGCTGCGGATAGTAGACGAACAGGTCGGCCGACGGCAGCGCGAAATCGGGCAACACCACCCGCAGCCGGCCGCTTTCCAGGTATTTGGCCAGATCCCATTCCGACCGGATCAAGATGCCGTGGCCGTCCAGGGCCCAGCCCAGAACGATGTCACCGTCGTTGCTGGAAAGCCCGCCTTCGACCTTCACCACTTCCACCCCGCCTTGATGCGTGAAGCGCCAGACGCCGTGCGCTTCGTCGTTTTGCCGGTGAAGAATGCATTGGTGATGGGCGAGGTCGGCAAGGGTGGCCGGCGTGCCGTGCGCCTTCAGGTAGTGAGGCGAGGCGCAAAGAAAGCGGCGATTGGTCATGATGCGCCGCGCGGCAAGACGCTTGTCGGGGAGTTCGCCGAAGCGGATGGCCAGGTCGAAGCCGCCTTCCACCAGGTCGATGGGACGGTCGGTCACCTCCAGTTCGACCTGGACCTGCGGATAGCGCCTTGCAAAGTCCGAGACCAGCGGCGCGATGGTCGTGCGGCCGAAACCGAGCGTGGCATTGACTCGGATAAGGCCGCGCGGTTGCGCGCTGCTGCTCGACACCACGTCCTCCATTTCCCGCAGGTCGGCAAGGATCCGAGCCGCGTAGGTCAGATAGGTATCGCCTTCATTGGTCAGACTGATGCTGCGCGTCGTGCGGTTGACCAGCCGCACCCCGAGGCGCTTTTCCATCAGCGCGAGCCGCTTGGTGGCGGCGGGAGGCGTCAGATCCAGCTGCCTCGCCGCCGCGGACAGGCTGCCCAGCCGCGCGATCAGCACAAAGAATTGCAGCTCAGAGGCAAGGTCCGCTTTCACTGGAAGTTAATAATCAAATGAACTTGGGTGAATTCTAGGGCAGGGATGCGCCACTAATCTATCGATTCACGATGCGCCCCAACTGGAGACAAGCCATGAGAATCGTCGATATCCGCGAGCAGACCCTGCCCATCAGTTCACCTATCCGCAACGCCTACATCGATTTCAGCAAGATGACGCTAAGCCTGGTCGCGGTGATCACCGACGTGATCCGCGACGGCAAGCCGGTGGTCGGTTACGGGTTCAACTCCAACGGCCGCTATGGCCAGGGCAAGCTGATGCGCGAGCGCTTCATCTCGCGCGTGCTGGAGGCGGACCCGGATTCGCTCACGGATGCCACGGGGCGCAACCTGGACCCGCACAAGGTCTGGGATGCGATGTTCAGGAACGAGAAGCCCGGCGGCCACGGCGAGCGATCGGTGGCGATCGGCACGATCGACATGGCCGTGTGGGACGCGGTGGCGAAGATCGAAGGCAAGCCGCTTTTCCAATTGCTGGCCGAACGCTACGGCAATGGTCAGCCCGACCGGCGCGTGTTCGTTTATGCCGCGGGCGGGTACTACCATCCGGGACAGGACCACGCCAAGCTCAAGGACGAGATGCGCAGCTATCTGGATCGCGGCTATACGGTCGTGAAAAAGAAGATCGGCGGTGCATCGCTGGACGAAGACCTGCGCCGGATCGACTCGGTGCTGAGCGTGCTGCAGGATGGCCAGAAGCTGGCTGTCGACGCGAACGGGCGGTTCGATCTGGATACGGCGATTGCATACGCCAAGGCGCTGTCCCAGTACGATCTCTTCTGGTACGAGGAGGCCGGCGACCCCCTGGACTTCGAGCTTCAGGCGACGTTGCGCAACTACTACGACAAGCCCATGGCGACGGGCGAAAACCTCTTTTCGATGCAGGATGCCCGCAACCTGATCCGCTACGGCGGCATGCGCGCGGACCGCGACTATCTGCAGTTCGATTGCGCGCTCAGTTACGGGCTGGTGGAGTATCTGCGCACATTGGCGATGCTTCGTCAGCACGGCTGGTCTGCCAGCCGGTGCGTGCCGCATGGCGGGCACCAGATGTCGTTGAACATCGCGGCGGGCCTGGGGCTTGGCGGCAATGAAAGTTATCCGGATCTGTTCCAGCCGTTCGGCGGGTTTCCAGATGGCGTGAAGGTGGAAGCTGGCCATGTGACGATGCCCGATCTGCCTGGCATCGGCTTCGAGGGCAAGTCCGATCTGTATGCCGTCATGCGCGCACTGTCGGCGTGACGCAGGGCGGGGCGGCTCCGTTGGCTGAGTCGCCGGACCGCCCGGCGCAGCGTTGCGCGTGCCGCCGGGGCCCTACAAGCTGTGTTGCCAATCCGCCCTACGAAATAAATTGTTTCACTTAAACCGCTTGCGCTGTCTATCTAGTAGTAGGTAAGATTCATCCATCGACGCAGCGCACCCAACAAAACCGCCCGGCGCCGAACCCAGAAATACAGCAGGACCGCTTTTTTATTTCGCTCGACATCTACCTACAAGTAGATAGCTAACTGAAACGCACACTTTAACTTATCTCGGAGATTGACCATGAAGACCCTCGTATCCGCCCTGATTCTTTCCGCTTCGTTCATCGGCGCCGCCCAAGCCGGCGAACTGGACTACCCGCCTGCCCTGGACACGCACAGCACGGTGACCCGCGCTCAAGTCCAGCAAGAACTGGCCGCTGCCCGTGCCAACGGCGAACTGGCGTTTGGTGAAGAAGGCTACGCCGCCGCCCCGATCGCTTTCGCCGGTGACAAGACCCGCGCCCAAGTGAAGCAAGAACTGGCTGCCGCCCGCGCGCAAGGCCTGACCGACAGCGGCGAACTGGACTACCCGCCCGTTCAAGGCTGATTTTTTTCGACCGCTTATCTATCTATAACTAGATAGCTGTAACCCAACTTCGACGCAGCAACTCACATTGACTGGAGCATTCTCATGAAGACCCTCGTATCCGCCCTTATCCTGTCCGCTTCCTTCATCGGCGCCGCCCAAGCCGGCGAACTGGACTACCCGCCCGAACTGAACACCCAAAGCACCGTGACCCGCGCTCAAGTGCAGCAAGAACTGGCCGCCGCCCGTGCCAACGGTGAACTGGCGTTCGGCGAAGAAGGCTACGCCGCTGCCCCGATCGCTTTCGCCAGTGACAAGACCCGCGCCCAAGTGAAGCAGGAACTGGCTGCCGCCCGCGCCCAAGGCCTGACTGATGGTGGCGAACTGGATTACCCGCCCGTTCAAGGCTGATTTTTTTCGGCCTCTATCTATCTACAACTAGATAGCACCAATGCAACTTCGATATAGCAACTCACATTGACTGGAGCATTCTCATGAAGACCCTCGTATCCGCCCTGATCCTGTCCGCCTCCTTCATCGGCGCCGCCCAAGCTGGCGAACTGGACTACCCGCCCGCCTTGAACACGCAAAGTACGGTGACCCGCGCTCAGGTGCAGCAAGAACTGGCCGCCGCACGCGCCAACGGTGAACTGGTGTCGGGCGAAGAAGGCTACGCCGCCACCGCGTATGCGCACGCCGGCGACAAGACCCGTGCCCAAGTGAAGCAGGAACTGGCCGCCGCCCGCGCCCAAGGCCTGACCGACGGCGGCGAACTGGACTACCCGCCCGTGCAAGGCTGAAGCAGATGGCAATCGAAGCGGACCCCGGGAACGGGATTATTCCCGGCCGGGGTTCGCTGGCACTGTCGGCGGCTTGAGCGGCCCTCTCGGCAATACCGATCAGGGACCGTCCCAATGACGAGCCGACCTATTAGTAGGTAATATGCAGCCATGGATACCCCGACTTCCAACACCACTCGCGAATTGCTTCTGGCGCATGCCGAGAAGCTGATCCGCATGCGCGGATGCAACGGCTTCAGCTACCGCGACCTGGCTGAGCATGTGGGCGTGAAGACGTCCAGCATCCACTACTACTTTCCGGGCAAGGACGACCTGCTTTACGAAGCCGTCGAAGCCTACAGCACGCGCGCACTTGGCGCGGTGCGTGGAATCGATACCACGCTGCCGGCGCAGGCGCAGCTTGAGAAATACCTCTCGATGATGGAATCGGCCGCGTGCGGTTCCGGTGAACTCTGTCTGGGCGGCATGCTGGCCGCCGACGTGATGAGCCTGTCCGAGCGGGTCCGCGGCGCGTTGCAGGGATTCTTCCGCGCGCACGAAGCGTGGTTGGCCCGCGTGCTGGCCGAAGGCGCGGCGCAGGGCACCTTGAAGTTTTCCGGAACGCCCGAAACCGCGGGGCGCGCCGTGTTCGCGACGATCCAGGGCTGCCTGCTGGTGTCGCGACTGTTTCAGCAGCCGCCGGCGCTGTGCGAAGCGATCAGCGCGCTTTACGTCGAATGCGAAGGCAAGACGGCGGGACCCGCAGCCTGAACGTTGTGCTTCGGCACCCGTCTTTCACTGATTCACGGCCGCCTTGCGCTTGCAGGCGGCCGTTGTCATTGGGCCCACGGGCATCACCGGGGCAGCACGGCGGCCGGCCTATGCCAACGCGCGGGCCATGTCGGTACTGGTGCGTTGCTGCACGCCGAGATCCCGCATGCGATGCAGAAAACCGGCCTGCGCGTTGGCAAAACCCGCGACCGGGCTCATGCAGTCGGTCAGCAGCACGATGCGCGACAGATTGCCGCCGGGCAGATGTTCGGCCAGGTGCTCGACGGTGGCCTTCACGCAGTGGCTGCCCGCTTCGCCCGCCACAAGAATCAGATCCGCGCGGTCCAGCGAATCCAGCAAGCCGCGGTTGAGCTGGCTGCGCGGGTCGTCGGCGTCCGGCACTTCGGCCATTAGTGCGCTGTAGTGTTCCGTCCAGGGGTTGGCGCCTTTGGGCACCTTGCGCACGATGAACTGGCGGTCTTCCTCCCAGCGGCCGTAGGCGGCGCGCACGTCGGCATGCACGTTGTGGCCCCAGGTGCCGATTTCGCAATGCACCGGCCAGGCCATCAGGGTGTAACGGCCGCGAGCTTCTAGTTCGTCCAGGTAGTTCAGGGTGCGCGGCACGTCGTCGTCATGCCGGGGCACGAATTCACCCGCGCGCAACTGCGCCGCCGTGATCGGCGTGAAGGGCGGCACCGGGTCGCCGTTGCCCATGCGCCAGAAGGTGGGGTGCGCGATATCCAGCCGGTGGTGCGAATCGAGCGTGACCGTGATCGACGAGAGCGCGTGAGCGGTGGCGTCGATGAAGCGCGCCAGCCGCTGCATGTCCGCATGCGCGCCTGCGATGGGCAGCGCGGGCTCGACCGCCGATCCGGTCAGGGGATCGGTGGGCCGATAAGCGTCGGGCAGGTCGCAAAAATCGTTTTGCGGGTCGACGATCAGCAGATGAATGGAGCGCGTCATGGTGTGTGGGGCGGAGTGGAAGCCGGACGGTATTCCCGGGCGCCCGGACTCAGAACAGCACTAGATGGTCGGCGCGGTCGGGCAACTGGCGCAGCAGCGCGCGCCACTGGCGCCAAAGGACGGAGGATACGCCTAATGCGCCTATCGGAATGAGAATCCACATGGCCTGCTCCTGTCAATATTCGCACGGTCGTGCGAAATTTCGCGAAAGTAAATGCCGGGACGGAGCCGGCGAGGTGGGGACTACTCGATGTACTTGAAGCTGCGGTACGTGGAAATGAGGCGTTCGTAACCTGCCTTCACGCGCTCGTGCGCCTTGGGGTCGCGAAGAAACCGGGCGTCGTGCATCAAGCCGATCATCAGGCTGTAGACCTCGAACACCAGCTGCTGCGGATCGGTGTCGGGACGCAGATGCCCGGCCTCCAGCGCTTGGTTCACTGTGCGCACCATGGCGGCGCGCCAGCGTTTCAGGTTGTGTTCCAACACCGAGCGTAGCGGGGAGTCGACGTCGTCGTATTCAAATGCGCCGGCCACGTAGATGCAGCCGGTAAGCGTCTCGACATTGCTGGCGCGGTCGATCCACAGCGAAACCAGGGCATTCAGGCGCGGCAGACCGCGCGGGTACGCCATGGCCGGCGTGAAGACGGCTTCGACGAAGCGCCGGTCGTATTCATCGAGCACCGCCTGCTGCAGGGCTTCCAGCGAGCCGACGCGCGAGAACACGCCGCTCTTGCTGATGCCGAGCCGTTTGGCGACCTGGCCCAGCGAAAGGCTTTCCATGCCTTGCGCGGCGGCCATGTCGAGCGCCGTGTTCACGATCGCCGCGAAGGTGAGTTCGCTTTTCTCGGTTTTTGCTGTCATGGCGGGAATTTAGCACGATCGTGCGAAAAGGTCGCTGCCTTTAATTAGGGGCGGATGGTAGCGTGAGATCCGGCTTGCGCGAACGCCTTGGCGGGCAGTGTCAGCCGAAAAAAAAGCCGGACGGCAATGCCGTCCGGCGTGGTCACGCTTGCACAGCCTGGATCAGGCGCGCGCGGCCTTGTACTCCAGGCGGTACTTGTGCAGCAGCGGCTCGGTGTAGCCGTTGGGCTGCGTCAGCCCTTCGAACACCAGCGCGCACGCGGCCTTGAACGCCAGCGAGGTATCAAGGTTGCCTGCCATCGGCTGGTAGAGCGGATCGCCCGCGTTCTGCCCGTCGACGATCTTGGCCATGCGCTTGAAGGTCTCCATGACCTGATCGCGGTTCGTGATGCCGTGGCGCAGCCAGTTGGCGATGTGCTGGCTGGAGATGCGCAACGTGGCGCGGTCTTCCATCAGCCCCACGTTGTGGATGTCGGGCACCTTCGAGCAGCCCACGCCCTGGTCGATCCAGCGCACCACATAGCCGAGGATGCCTTGCACGTTGTTGTCCAGCTCTTGCTGGATGTCGGCGGCGGACCATTTGGAAGGATCGCCGACCGGCACGGTGAGCAGGCCATTCAGAAGCTCGTCGCGCACGCTGTCGAGCTGGGTGCGTTCGAGTTCCTGCTGGACCGCCTGCACGTCGATCTGGTGGTAATGCAGCGCATGCAGCGTGGCGGCCGTGGGCGAGGGCACCCAGGCGGTATTGGCGCCCGCCTTGGGATGCGCGATCTTCTGTTCGAGCATGGCGGCCATCAGGTCGGGCATGGCCCACATGCCCTTGCCGATCTGGGCGCGGCCGCGCAGGCCGGCGTCCAGCCCGACCAGCACGTTGTTGCGTTCGTAGGCGGTGATCCATGCGCTGGACTTCATGTCGCCCTTGCGCAGCATGGGGCCGGCTTCCATCCCCGAGTGCATTTCGTCGCCGGTGCGGTCCAGAAAGCCCGTGTTGATGAACGCGACGCGCGAGGCGGCGGCTTCGATGCAGGCCTTCAGGTTAACGCTGGTGCGGCGCTCTTCGTCCATGATGCCCATTTTCAGGGTGTTGCGCGGCACGCGGATCAAGTCTTCGACGCGGTCGAAGAGCTCGCTGGCGAACGCGGCTTCGGCGGGGCCGTGCATCTTGGGCTTGACGATGTAGACCGAACCCGTGCGCGAATTGAGCTTCTTCTGGCGGTCCTGCAGCGCGGCCAGGCTGGTGACGACGGCGTCCAGGATGCCTTCGGGAATTTCCTGGCCGTCGCGGTCCAGCACGGCCGGGTTGGTCATCAGATGGCCCACGTTGCGCACGAACATGAGCGAGCGGCCATGCAGCGTCAGCGCCGAACCGTCCGGCCGCGTGTAGTTGCGGTCTGCGTTGAGCTTGCGGGTGAAGGTCTTGCCGCCCTTGGTGACGTCCTCGGTCAGATCGCCCTTCATCAGGCCGAGCCAGTTGCGATAGATCTGGACCTTGTCGTCGGCGTCGACCGCCGCGACCGAGTCTTCGCAGTCCATGATGGTGGTCAGCGCCGCTTCGACAACCACGTCCTTGACGCCCGCCGCGTCGGTGCTGCCAATGGTGCTGGCGCGGTCGATCTGGATCTCGAAATGCAGGCCGTTGTTCTTGAGCAGGATGGCCGTGGGGGCGGACGCATCGCCCTGGTAGCCGACGAATTGCGCGCCGGACTTGAGGCCGGTTGCGCCGGTGGCAAGCGCCACGCGCAGCCCACCGCCCTCGACCGTGTAGCCCTTGGCATCGGCGTGCGAGCCCTGTGCCAGCGGCGCGGCGGTGTCCAGGAAGCTGCGTGCGCGCGCGATGACGGCCGCGCCGCGTTCCGGGTTGTAGCCGCGGCCCGTGTCGCCGGGCGTGGCCGGGATGGCGTCGGTGCCGTACAAGGCGTCGTACAGGCTGCCCCAACGTGCGTTGGCGGCGTTCAGCGCATAACGGGGGTTGGACATCGGCACGACGAGCTGCGGGCCGGCCTGCTGCGAGATTTCGGTGTCCACGTTGTCAGTGGTGGCGCGCACGGTGGCCGGTTGCGGCAGCAGGTAGCCGATGCCTTCAAGGAACTTGCGGTAGGCGGCCGGGTCCGTGATGGGGCCAGGATGGGCGCGATGCCAGGCGTCGAGCTCGGCCTGCAGGCGGTCGCGCTCGGCGAGCAAGGCCCGGTTCTTCGGCGCCAGATCGTGCACCAGGGCTGCAAAGCCTTGCCAGAAGCCGTCGACATCCAGGCCGGAGCCGGGCAGCGCTTCCTGTTCGATGAATTGACTGAGATTGGCCGCCACTTGCAGGCCGTGGTGCTGGATGCGTTGAGTCATGCGGATCTCTGGCGATAAGTAAGGCAGACCGGCGCGCCGCGCCGGGTGAGGGGTGCTGACATCATCGTCCGCGCCCGCGCCGATGTCCATACGAAAACCAGCTGGTCATACCAGTTTGTGAGGCGAGCGTCAGGCGAAGCGCCGATTTTTGTGGTTTGATATCAGCCACTTACCGAGGCAAGGCCGAGCCGCGCAGGCGTCGACCGCGCATGGTCATACCACTGGTGCGGAGATTGCATGCACGCGGAAATCGAAGAAAAGCCCCGTCAGGTGGCCGATGAAGTCGCCGAACGGATAGAGCGCCTGATTCTGGATGGCGTGCTCAAGGCGGGACAGGCCCTGCCGTCCGAGCGGCGCCTGACCGAAAAGCTGGGCGTGTCGCGCACGGCGCTGCGCGAGGGCCTGAAGCTGCTGCGCGCGCGCGAGATCATCCACACCGCGCAAGGCAAGGGCTCGTTCGTGGCGCGTATCTCGAAGGTGGACGCCGGCCCGCTGATGCATCTGTTCAATTCGCAGCCGCGCACGCTGTATGACCTGCTGGAAGTGCGGTCGTTGCTGGAGGCCGAATCGGCGCGGCTGGCGGCCATTCGCGGAACCGAGGCGGATTTCATCATGATCCGGCGCCGGTATGACGAAATGGTGTCCGCGCAGGGCGCCGCCACCGACACCGCCACGCACGCGCATCTGGATCACGCCTTTCATCTGGCGATCTGTGAGGCCTCGCACAATCCCGTGCTGGTGCACACGCTGCAATCGCTGACGGATCTGCTGTTGGGGTCGGTGTTCGCCTGCGTGAACAACCTGTATCACCGGGAACCGGAAAAGCGGCAGATCGACCGGCAACACACGCGGCTCTTCAATGCCGTGATCGGGCGCCAGCCCGAACAGGCCCGCAAGGCGGCGGCCGACCATGTGGATAGCGTGCGCCAGAGCCTGGCCGATATCGAGCAGGAAGAACAGCGCCTGGTGCGTGCGACGTTGCGCCTGGAAGGCTGGACGTAACGCCGCACGTACGAAGCGCTGGTCGCGCGCGTGGCCCCGGGAGCGCTATCGGTCTGCCACCGCGCAACCGGCCAGCGCCAAGGGCTTGCCCGCATAGATGCGGCCGAAGCGGTTGGTGAGGAGCGCGTCCAGACCGATGGCCTCTTGTCCCACAAAGCCCTGCTGCGCCAGCACGCCGTGCGCCACCAGATCGAGCGCGGCGCAGATGCCGGCAGCGGTGGACAGCTGGATTGCGCTGAGCCGATGGCCGTCCACCTCGGCGCCGAACACGCGGATCGGATACGACTCTTCTTCCAGGCGGCCATGCCGATAGCCGGAGGCCGATGCCTGGATGACGATCACGTCCTGCTCGGTGGTGGGGATGGCCGACTCGAAGATGTCCTTGAGCAGATCGCGGCGATCGCGCAGGCGCAGGTCATTGAGCAGCAGCTTCATGATGCTGCAATGACCGGGATAGCGCACCGACTTGTAGTCGACGTTGCGGGCGCGGCCCAGCAGCGTGGCGGGCAGGGTACCCAGGCCGCCGGAGGTGTTGAAGGCCTCGTACTCGACGCCGTCCAGCGCAAAGGTTTCGTAGCCTTCCAATGCGGGCACGCTGGTCAGTTGTCCGTCGACGATGGCCTCGCACGGATTGCAGTATTCGTTGATGAGCCCCTCGGTGCTCCACGTCAGGTTGTAGCGCAGGCTGTTGGAGGGATAGCGCGGCAGCGCGCCGACCCGCATCCGCAGGTCCAGCAGGGTGTCGAAGCGGCGCGCCAGCGCATTGCCGACGATGCCGATGAAGCCGGGGGCCAGGCCGCATTGCGGCATGAGCACGCCGCGCGCCTCGTTGGCGAGCGCCTGGATCGCATGCGTGCTGGCGACGTCTTCGGTGAGGTCGAAGTAATGCACGCCGGCCTTGGCACATAGGCCCGCCACCGCGACTGCGCGATGAAAGGGCAGCGCATTGACCACGGCGTAAGCGCCTTCGATGCAGCGGGCCACGCCCGCATCGTCGCTTACCTGGCGCGTTTCGCAGCCCAGTTCAGCCAGCACGGCGAGGCGGCCGGCGTCCTGGTCCGCGACCAGAACTGAGTAATCGCCGCTGCGTTCCAGCATCAGCGCGATCGCGAAACCGATTTTTCCGGCGCCCAGCAGAACGATGGGTTTGGTGTGCGTGGACATGATGCTGCTCCTGCAATAAGAGGGAAGGGAAGTGGCCTCAATCCTATGCGGGAGTGCTGTCGATTTGTAGCAGCAAAAATGTCGAATCGGTTTTAAGTAACGTCGATATGACTTATTTATTTGTCGAAACGTCAAACAAAAAGCCCTCTGGCTTGTGGCCAGAGGGCTGCCTGGTTGTGATTCACGGCCGGCGCGGCCCGTGGATCAGCTGCCCAGGTGGGGGGGATAGTCCATGTTGCCGAAGGTCACCAGGCCTTCGGTCTTGGCTTGCGCCAGTTGCGATTCAACTTGGGCGCGGGTCAGCGTCGAGGCGGAAGCCGAAGCCGCGACGGGCGGGTAGTCCATGTTGCCGAAGGTGACCTGGCCAGCATTCTTGGCCTGGGCCAGTTCAGCTTGCACTTGCTGCGAGGTCAGGCTGCTGCGTTGGGCGATGGGGGCGGGGTAGCCTTCTTCGCCAAAGGTGTATTGGCCCGAAACCTTGGCTTGTTGCAGCTCGGCTTGAACCTGAGCGCGGGTGGTGGCTTGGTCGGCTTCGGCGGCTTGGGCGCCGGCGGCCAGAACGGACATGGACAACATCAATGCGGTAGCAAGGGTTTTCATGGCAGACCTCCGAGTCTTGTGAGCTTGGGATTCGAGCCTCAGACCTGATTGCCTGGGGCTCGCTTGCTGTGTCCCGATGAGAGGCATTCTGTGCCTAAACAACCCTGGGATAAACCCTTATTCCTTGAAAACATCTTTCCATAATCATGGCTAATCGACATTGATTGTCCATGTTGGCGCCATGGGTGGCGATATTTCCATGGGATGACGTGTCAGATTTCCGGCAGCGCGCCGGGGGCTGGCGGGTGCAGCGAAGACAGGGGGAGGGGGCCAGAAGTCGGCCAGAAGGAGATGGCCGGAAGTCGGCCGGAAGGAGGTGGCCAGCGCGGCGAGCCGCCCTGGCCAGCAGACTGCGGCGGATCAGCGGTTCAGATCGGCCAGTGCGTCGTTGTATTCGGCCTGCGCTTCGTCGAGCTTGCGTTGGGCCTTGTCGATCTTGTCCTGCTTGCCCTTGGCCTTGGCCTCTTTCAGCTCCTGCTGGCGCTCAGTGACCTTGGATTGCTTCTCGCGCACGTCGGCCTCGCGCTGCGATTGCAGGCGGCTGTCGGTGCAGCTTGCCTTGGCCTCGGACAGCGCCTTGCGAAGGCCTGCCTCGCGGCGTGTGTTGTTCTGCGCCTGCGCGGCGGCGATGTCGTTTTCGATGTGGCAGAACTTGGCCGCGCAGCCGCGCAGCGGTGCGCAGTCGGTGGCGGCCTGTGCCGGCAATGCGGCAAAGAGGGCGCACGCGGCGGCGGCGACAGTCAGGGATTTGAACGATGCGGGCATGCGGTGACTCCGTGACGTGGGGGCAAAGCCCATCATCGCCCGCGCGCGGCAATCCCGCAAACAGGCGGCCAAAGCGGCAAGCGCCACGGCCGGGCGCCGTGGCGTTTGCCGGGGATCAGCGGATCAGCGCACCCGCCAGCGCGGCCACGACAAGCAGCGCGCCCAGCCACAGGTTGGCGCGAAAGAGCATGAAGTTACGGTCGGGACGCTGAATGTCGAAGACTTTCAATTGCCACGCGAGGTGCGCCGCCACGGCGACCATGCCCACCTGATAGGCCCACGACAGGCCCATCGCATGCCCGCCCCAGGCCCACAGCAGCACCGTGCCCACGTAGAAACCGCCGATCCAGAGCTTGCCCTGGTCGCCAAAGCGCATGGCGGTCGAGTGCAGGCCCAGGCTGCGATCGTCGCGCACGTCCACGTAGGCGTAGATGCTGTCGTAGCCTACCTGCCACAGCACGGCGCCCATCCACATGGCGATGGCGGCAAGCGGCACATGGTTCTGCGTGTCCGACCAGGCCATGAGCATGCCCCAGTTGAAGCAGATGCCCAGCACGACCTGCGGCCAGTACGTGACGCGCTTGCACAGCGGATAGATGAAGACGAAGGGCAGAACCGCCACGGCCAGCCAGCGGCTCATGTCGTTCAGGAAAAAGAGCAGCGAGCCGCAGACCAGCAGCTGGCCGAGCAGGAACCAGATGGCGTTCTTCATCGTCAGCTGGCCGCTGGTCAGCGGACGGAAGCGCGTGCGTTCGACGTGCTTGTCGAAGTTGCGGTCGCACATGTCGTTGACGGTGCAGCCGATGCCGCGCATGAGCAACGCGCCCAGCGAGAACACGATGAGGCGTTTGAAGTCGGGCAGGCCGCCTGCGGCCTGGACCAGCGCGGCGATCGCCGGCAGCAAGGTCAGCCAGGTGCCGATGGGGCGGTCCAGGCGGCAGAGGCGGGCATAGGGACGCCATGACTTCGGAAGCCAGCGTTCGACCCAGTCGGTGAAGACGATGTCACTGAGGTCGGCGGGGGAAGGTTGCGAAGCGCTCACTGTCTCGGTCAAAAGAGGTCGGGAAAGCCGACAGCATAAAACAACGGCCGGGCGCTGCGCCCGGCCGATCGGTGATCAACGCATCCGCGCCGCCCCTGCGGGGACGGCCGCGGACGTTGTCATTCCGCCTTCAGCAGCTTGCCCAGGATGGCGATGCCGGTGCGGATCTTGTCTTCCGGCACGGTCGCGAAACTGAGGCGCAGCGTGTTGCGCTTGCCTTCGCCGCTGTAGAACGGCGCGCCGGGCACGAAGGCCACGTTCTGCGCGATGGCTTTTTCGAGCAGCTTGGTGCTGTCGATGTGCTCGGGCAGCGTCAGCCAGATGAACATGCCGCCTTCCGGCTTGGTCCAGGTGACAGTGGACGGGAATTCCTTTTGGATGGCGTCCAGCATGCAGCTGCCCTGGACGCGGTAGATCTCGCGCACGTTCGGCAGGTGTTCGGCCAGGAAGCCGTCCTTGACGATTTCGTACACGGCCATCTGGGTCAGCGTGGGCGTGTGCAGGTCCGTGGCCTGCTTGGCCTGCACCAGCTTGTTGATGAGGGCGCGGCCGCCAACGATGTAGCCCAGGCGCAGGCCCGGCGCCAGCACCTTGGAGAACGTGCCCAGGCGGACGACGTTTGCGCCGTATTCCTTGGCAAGCGCGATCAGGCCGGGCTGCGGCTCGCCGGCGTAGCGCAGTTCGCCGTAGGGATCGTCCTCGACGATGGTCAGGCCCAGTTCGGCGGCGCGCTTGACCAGCGCGATGCGGCGTTCCAGGTTGAGCGTGCGGCCCGTCGGGTTCTGGAAGTTGGGCAGGGCGTACAGGAAGCGGGCGCCGGCGGCCAGTTCGGGCGTGATCGCTTCGGGGATCAGGCCGCCTTCGTCGGTGGGCACCGGCACGAAGTTCGGCTGGTACAGGCTGAACGATTGCAGCGCGCCCAGATAGCTGGGGTCTTCGACCAGCACCTTGCTGTCCTTGTCGATGAGCACCTTGCCCAGCAGATCCAGCGCCTGCTGCGAGCCGGAGACGATGAGGACCTGGTCGGGGGCGACGTCGGCGCCGGACGCGGTCAGTTCATCGGCGACCCACTTGCGCAGGGGCGCATAACCTTCGGTGGGGCCGTATTGCAGGGCCGCGCGGCCGTTGGTGGACAGGACCTTGTCGAATGCCGCACGCACCACTTCTACCGGAAAGCCGCCGGGCGCGGGCAGACCGCCTGCGAACGAAATGACTTCGGGGCGCTCGGTGACCTTGAGAATCTCGCGGATGGCGGAGCTGGTGAGTTGCAGGGCGCGTTCCGAAAAGGAAAACGCAGGTTCGATAGGCTTGTCCATGGAGTGCTTCTTGATCAAGAAGGGTGGGTCGGGTGATACGGTTGACAACAAAGTATTGTCCCATACGGTAACAGCCCGGCCCCTTTATCGGGGGGAACCCCTAAAATCACCTGCATCGATAACCGCCTGTACAGTTACATTCCATGTTCGAAGCCGCTCCCATCGTCGCCGAGTCCAAAGCCGCCCTGTATGCCGAACTGGCCGTCCAGGCGCGTGCGCTGCTGCAAGGCGAGCCCGACCGCATCGCCAACGCCGCGAACCTGAGCGCGCTGGCGTTCCAGGCCCTGCCCGAACTGAACTGGGTGGGGTTTTATTTCTTCGACGGCACGGAACTGGTGCTGGGCCCCTTCCAGGGCAAGCCCGCCTGCGTGCGCATTCCGCTTGATCGCGGCGTGTGCGGCGCGGCGGCCAGCCAGCGCCAGACGCAACTCGTGCCGGACGTGCATGCTTTTCCCGGCCACATCGCCTGCGACGCGGCTTCGCGTTCGGAAATCGTGGTGCCGCTGGTGCACCGGGGCGAACTGATTGGCGTGTGGGACGTGGACAGCCCCGTGCCGGACCGCTTTGACGAAGACGACCGCAAGGGCATGGAAGCGCTGTGCCAGGTGTTTCTCGCGACGCTCGGCTGATTGCCCTCCCGCGGCCACCGGATTCGGCCGGAAATGCCTGTCGTTGACACCGCCGCGCCCGCCCGGTAGATTGCTGCATCCGCCGCCTATCGCGTCCCCGCTCATTCATGATTCATCAGGCCCACCAGACTGCTAGCCACCTCCGCGCCCTTGGCGTGGTGATGGCTGCCGCCGGCCTGAAATCCAAAAAACAGCCGCTCATCTGACCGGAGCATGCTGTTCCGTCAGATGGGCGACGGAACAGCGGCCTGCCGGCAGCGCTTTGGCGCACCCGCGCGCACCCCCACTGATATCCCGAGCACTTCTGTACGGTCCCCCAACGGTCCATACGAAGGAGTGTTCTCATGCAATCGAATCAATCTCTGTTCCAGGGTGTCTGGGTGCCCCTGGTCACGCCGTTTTCGGGCGGCCATGTCGACGGCGGAGCCCTGCGCCGCCTCGTGCGTCACTATCTGGCGGCGGGCGTGGACGGCCTGGTCGTGTGCGGCAGCACCGGCGAGGCGGCGGCCCTGGACGATGCCGAGCAGCTCGCCGTGCTGGACGCGGTGCTGGCCGAAGCCGGCCCGCTGCCCATCGTGATGGGACTGGCCGGCAATCACCAGGGCCATGTGCTGCAGCGGCTGTCGGCCTTCGGCACGCGGCCGCTGGCCGGCATCCTGGCGCCCGCGCCGTACTACGTGCGCGCGGGCCAGGAAGGCGCCGCCGCCTACTTCCGCTGCCTGGCCGATGCCTCGCGGTTTCCGCTGGTGCTCTACGACATTCCGTACCGGACCGGCACCACGCTGGACACGTCCACGCTGCTGGCGCTGGCGGCGCACCCGAATATCGCCGCCATCAAGGACTGCGGCGGATCCCTGGAAAAGACCGTAGCGCTGATTGCCGATGGTCAGATGAACGTGCTGGCGGGCGAAGACCTGCAGTCGCTGTCCGCAATGTGCCTGGGGGCCACGGGCATGATCGCTGCCGCCGCGCACGTGCGTCCCGATCTTTTCGTGGCCATGCACCGCGCGGTGCGCGAGCAGCGGCTGGACGAGGCCAGGACCTTGTTTCATGCGTTGGCGCCGGTGATCCGGCTGACGTTCGGCGAGCCGAATCCGGGGCCGTTGAAGGCGCAACTTGCCCGCCAGGGGCTGCTGTCGAACGAATTGCGCCTGCCCATGCTGCCGGCCAGCACGGCGCTCGCGGCGCAGCTGGATGCCGCGGTGGATGCGCTGGATCGGCGGTTTCCGGCGGGTGGACCGGCGCTACGCGCAGCATGAGCGCTTTGTGGCGTCCGGATTCAATTGGTAATACTTGCCCTACCGGGAAGCTGACGGATTGCTTATGATGCGGCCATTCTTCGGGGTGAAACAAAACCTTCATGGGCCAAGCTTTTGAAGCCTTGTCCGCCTGGCAGGTCATGCTGGCGGGGCTGCTCTTTTTCGGCGGCATCTACCTGGTCTTTGGCGCGGCCACTTGGCTGCTGACGCGGCACATCCTGCCGGCCCTTGGCCTGGGCCGGCCGCTCGATCCGCGGCCCCTGGCACCGGGGCAGCTGCGGCGCGAACTGGCGCAGTCGGGTCTGTCGATCCTGCTGTTCGGCACCGGCATGATCTTCCCGTGGGGCCTCTTGCAACTGGGTTGGGCGCGCCTGGACCCGGACGCGAGCTGGCAGCAGATCGTGCTGGAAATCCTGGCGCTCGTGGCCTGGAACGACGTGCATTTCTGGATCAACCACCGGCTGCTGCATACGCGGCTGCTGCGCCGCTTTCACCTGCCGCACCACCGCTCGGTCGTAACCACGCCGTTCTCGACCTACAGCTTTCATCCCATCGAGGCGCTGATGCTGGGCAACGTGATCCTCTTGCCGATGGTGGTGCATGATTTCAGCTTCTGGTCGCTGCTGTCGGTGCCGTTGTTCAGCCTGTTCTTCAATTGCATCGGCCACGCCAACTACGATTTCTTTCCCAAGGTGTCGTACGCGCACTGGTTTGCCGCCAGCCGGCGGCACCATCTGCACCATGCCTGCTACAACGGCAACTACGGCTTCCAGTTCACCTTCATGGATCGCCTGTTCCGCACGCGGCTGGGGGCGGACGCCGCCGAGCGCCAGTTGCAGGCCCACCGCCAGCGCGAGTCCGGCGCGGGCCTGCGAGGCTCCGCATAGTGGCGCCAAGCTTGGGCCCGCGGCGCACGCTGCCCGCGCTGCGCAATCGGCGCGATTGGCAGAGCCTGGCCTACCTGGCCGCGCTGCCCCTGCTTGCCGGCTGGCAGTGGTTCCACGGGTTCTGGTGGCCGGCCTACGCGCTGATGCTGTTCCTGACGCTGGGCATCGGCGTCATCCATCACAATCACACGCACCTGAGGATGTGGCGCGGCCGCCGCGCCAACCGCATCACCGATTTCTGGATCACGTTGCTGCAGGGCCATCCGACGTTCGTGTTCTACCCGGCCCACGTCGCCAATCACCACCGCTTCAAGCACGGGGCGCATGATGTGGCCCGCACCTATCGGTTTGGCGGCGATACCAACCATCTGTGGGGCTACCTCATCCATCCGGTGCAGGCGGCCTGGGTGCTGTATCCGTTGTTCTTTGCGTGGCTGGGCCGGTTGCGCCGGAATTGGCCGGGCGCCTGGCGCTATTGCATGGCGCAGTACGGCGCGTGGCTGGGGCTGTGGGCGGGTCTCATCGCCGTAAATCCTGCCAAGGCGCTCGTGTTCGTGATCGTGCCGCAGCTTCACGGCCTGCATTGGCTGCTGGCCACCAACTATCTGCAGCACGCGCACGCGGACGGCGGACCGCGGCAGGTGGCGGGCCTGAACTATGCACGCAATTTCGAGGGGCTGGTCAATCCGCTGCTCTTTAACATCGGCCTGCACACTGCGCACCACGAGCACCCGCGCGCGCACTGGTCCGAACTGACCCGCCTGCATCGCGACCACTACCGCGGCCGCGTGCGCGCCGAATTGAACGAGCGCGGCCTTGCGCCCTACATGTTCCGCGTGTTCGTGCTGGGCGCCTTCGTCCCCAGGTTTCGCAGCCGTTCCTGCATGGCGCCCGAGCACGTCCGCTAGCGCCGCACTCCCCCTTTTTCAACCAGAGATCCGTCATGCCCATTGCGTTTCATCGTGTCTACCTGGAGAGCGCCGGTTATTTCATGCCGGGCGAGCCCGTGTCCAACGAGGCCATGGATGACTACATCGCCCCGCTGAACCGCATGTCCAGCCGGATCAAGACCCGCATCCTGGCCGAGAACGGCATCAAGCAGCGCTACTACGCCATAGACCCCGAGGGCGCGACCGTGTTTTCCAATGCGCAGCTGGCGGCCAACGCCATCCGCGATTGCCTGCGGCGCCACGACACCGACCTGTCGGCCATATCGATGCTGGCCAGCGGTTCGTCCGGGGGCGATGCGCTGATGCCGGGGTTTTCCAACATGATCCAGGGCGAGCTGGCCGCGCCGCCCATGGAAACGCTGTCGGTGCATGGCATCTGCGCCGCGGGTGTGTCGGCGATCCAGGCGGCCGCGCAAGGCGTGGAACTGGGCGCGCATGCCAGCGCGCTGGCGGTCGCCAGCGAATTGCCGTCGCGCCTGTTCAAGCGCTCGCGCTTTGCCGCGCGCGGCTACGACGCCGACTTCGACGCGCACTTTCTGCGCTGGATGCTGTCGGACGGGGCCGGTGCGGTATTGCTGGGCAACAGCGGACGGCCGTTGCCCGGCGCCTCGCAGGGCGTGCGGTTGCGCCTGAAGTGGGTGCATCAGCGCTCGTTCTCGGGCGACTATCCCGTCTGCATGCAGCTCGGGCTGTCCGCCGACCGGAGCAAGGGGCATCTGGACTACCCCTCGTGGAACGGGGCTGAAACCGACGGTGCGCTGTCGCTGCGCCAGGACATCCGCCTTTTGCCGCATCTGTTCGACATCGGCATCCACGAGTACGCCAAGCTGGTGCGCGACGGATGGGTGGATCCGGACCAGGTCGATCATTTCCTGTGCCATTACTCGTCCGAGAAATTCATTCCCGTTGTGGAAGACCTGATGGAGAAGGCCGGGCTGGTGATCCCGCGCGAGCGCTGGTTCAGCAATCTGGCGTGGCGCGGCAACACGGGCGCGGCATCCATCATGATCATGCTGGCCGAGTTCCTGGAGACGCGCGAGGTCAAGCCGGGCGAGCAGATCTTCTGCTACATCCCCGAATCCGGGCGCTTCATGGCGGCCTACATGCTGCTGGAAGCCGAAGCGGTGCACGCAACGCCCGCAGTGGCTGCCGGTGCACCCGCCGCGGCCGCGCGCGAGGATGCCGGGTCCGCCGATGCCGACGCGATCGCGCCGCCGCATGATCCCGACATGGCGCCGCAGGGCCTGGGACAACTGTTGACCGAGCTGGCGGCGATCTGGCACGACTACCGCTCGCGCGTATGGCGCACGCCGGTGATCCGGCGTCTGCGCAACCGGCAGTTCCAGACCGCGGACTACCTGGCGTGGATGGAGAACTGGATTCCGCAGGTGCGCGAAGGCAGTAAGTGGATGCGCGAGGGCGCCGCGTCGCTGACCGAGCAATACGCGCCGCTGGCCGCGCTGATCGACATGCACGCGGGCGAGGAGCAGAACGACTTCCAGATCCTGTTCCAGGACTATCGCAACGCCGGCGGCGCGGTGGACAGCATCGACGCCTTGCGCCGCAACCCCGGCGGCGAAGCGCTGAACGCCTATCTGCACAGCCTGGCCGCCACGCGCGACCCCATCGGACTCTTGGGCGCGATCTACATCATCGAAGGCACGGGGCAACGCATCGTGCCTGCGCTCTTGCCGCTGCTCAAGGCCAGCCTGAAACTGCCGCCCGACGCCTTCCGCTTCCTGGAATACCACGGCCACAACGATGAACACCATCTGGCGCGGTGGCTGTCGGCGGTGGAACTGGCGCTCGATTGCGACGAGGATGGGCGCGCCGAACAGCGCATCGTCGACACCGCGCGCCGCACGGCGGCGCTTTACCTGATGCAGTTTCATCATGTGATGGAGGCGGACGCGGCATGAAGAAGGAACCCGAATTCCTTGCCCGGGAACACGATCCGGCAGACCCCAGCCCCTGGCTGGCCCTTTACCTGGATCGCAGCACGCCGCTGCCGGACAAGGTCAAGAAAGCGTGGCTGACGGATTCCAGCTGCGCGTCGCGGCAATACCTGCTGCCGTTCCTGCGGCCGATCGCGCGCGCCTTCATCATCCTGATCCAGATCGTCAAGACGTTCCTGCCGCGCCGCTGGTCGCATTCGCGGCTGCTGCACCGCATCCTGGCCTGGGGCTTGAAGCGGTTCGTGTCGCCCGAGGCGAACTGGCTGATTTTGCGGCACTTCCATCTGGGGGCGCAGGCGCTGTCGTTCATCGCCGCGAACTCGCCGGTGCCCATCAGCACGACGCCGCTCGAGCCGATGACGATCGACGATCTGAAGGACGACCTGTTCGTCAAGCACGACCTGAACCTCTTTAACTTCGTCATCCGGCTGAACCAGGCGCTGCGCGACGCGGGCGTGGAGATGCATGCCCCGCAGACGGTGGATTATTCGATGCTGCGCGATCCGCCGATCCGGCTGGAGGACATGCCGCAGGGCAAGCTGAACTTCCTGGACCTGCAAAGCGCCATCGAGCTGTTCACGCCGCTTTACCAGCTTTTGCTGACCGACAACGATTTCTGGCGCGCGGCCAATTCGCTTCAGCTTGATGAGACCGTGGGCATCTATGCGGCCAAGCTGCTGGGGGCCCCGCAGCACCTCATCCTGGTCAACAACAACCATCCGCTGGTGCCGATGTCCACGCTGCGCGCGGGCTACCGGCTGGTGCTGCACGGGCTGTCCACGGAAATGCTGCACAGCCTGCTGATGGAGATGAAGGCGGCGCAGGCGGGCGCCGAGCCGCCGGCCCCGATCGCGTAGAAAAGGCGGCAGGGATCAGTGTTGACCCTGCGTTACACGGGCCGGGCGCTGGGCTATATTGCGACGCTTGTCCGACAAGCCTGGCGGCGCCCGTAGCCGCCCGGCACCCTAGGAAATGCCGCAAATGCCTCAGACGCTAGAGGTCATCGCCACCATCCTGTTCGCCGTGGCGGTCCTCCATACTTTCTCGGTTCCCTTCTTCGCGCGGCTCGCGCATCGAGGGGGGCCGCACGCGGGCTTCTGGCATCTGTTTTCCGAGGTCGAGGCCGTCTTCGGCGTGTGGGCGTTCGCGCTGATCGTGACCATGGCCGCGCTGGCCGGGCCGGCGACCGCCATCGACTACATGGACACGCGCAACTTCACGGAGCCGCTGTTCGTCTTCGTCATCATGGTCGTGGCGGCCAGCCGGCCGATTCTTGAGCTGGTGGGGCTGCTGGTGCGCATCGTCGCGCGAGCCCTGCCCATGCCGCGCGAGCTGTCCACCTTCTTCGTCGTGATGGCCATGGTGCCGCTGGGCGGCTCGTTCATCACCGAACCGGCCGCGATGACGCTGGCCGCGATCCTGCTGCGCGACGCCTACTTCCGCAGCAGCGGCCGGGCCGGTTTCAAGTACCTGACGCTCGGCGTGCTGTTCGTGAACGTGTCCATCGGCGGCGTGCTGACGTCCTACGCGGCGCCGCCCGTCCTGATGGTGGCGGGCACGTTCGGCTGGGATTCGGCTTTCATGCTCCAGCACTTCGGCTGGCGCGCGGCGCTGGCGGTCTGCCTCAATGCGGGGCTGCTGACGTTCATCTGCCGCAAGGCGCTGCTGGAAGGCGCGGTGGGCACGCGCGGCGGCGTCGATGCGCCGGATGGCGCGGGCAAGCGCGCGCCGGTGCCCGCCATCGTGATCGCGGTGCACCTGGTTTTCCTCATCGCGATCGTGCTGACTGCGCACCATCCGGCGATTTTCCTTGGCCTTTTGATGATGTTCATCGGGTTCTCCGAGGCCTACAAGCGCCACCAGGACCGCCTGATGATCAAGGAGGGCCTGATGGTGGGCTTCTTCCTGGCCGGCCTCGTGGTGCTGGGCGGACTGCAGAAATGGTGGTTGCAGGACCTCTTGGGAGGGCTGGAGCCTTTCGTCCTGTTCTGGGGCGCGACCGCGCTCACGGCCATTACCGACAACGCGGCGCTGACCTATCTGGGTTCGCTGGTGGAGGGCACCAGCGAGGCCTGGCGTTACATGCTGGTGGCCGGCGCGGTCACGGGCGGCGGGCTGACGGTGATCGCCAATGCGCCGAACCCGGCCGGCTTCGCGATCCTGAAGAACCATTTCCCGGACGGCAGCATCTCGTCCGGGCGCCTGTTCCTGTGCGCCCTGGGGCCGACCCTGGTGGCGGCCTTGATGTTCCTGCTGCCCGTGTAGCGAGCCGCCCGCCTGCCCGGGCGGTCTGCCCCCCGGGCGGGGCCCGGGGCCTGCACGCCGGGCCGGACTCCGACGCTTTATGAAAAACCGCTAAAATTCAAGACTTTCCCGTATTTTTCTAGCCTGGCCCAGCGTCCGCGCCCCGCGCCCGCGCGCGGCGGCAGGCCGATTTTGATATGCCCGGCTTTTCGCCTGGGAGTCCTCGATGCCCATCTATGCCTACAAGTGCAGCGCCTGCGGCCATGCCAAAGACGTCTTGCAGAAGATCTCTGACGCGCCGCTTTCGGAATGCCCCGAATGCGGTCAAAGCACGTTTTCCAAGCAGGTGACCGCGGCTGGATTCCAGCTCAAGGGCTCCGGCTGGTATGTCACGGACTTCCGTGGCAACGGCAGCGGCGGCAGCCAGGGCGCAGCGCCCGCGGGCGCGTCAGCCCCGGCTGAAAGCGCCGCATCCGCCGCCGCGCCTGCCGCGGCGCCGGCAGCCACGCCCGCCCCGGCGGCGCCTGCTGCCGGCAGCGCCGCTTCCTAGAGCGCTCGCGATGCGAATGCGCGTCATCAAGAAGTACTTCATCACCGGGCTGTTGATCTGGGTTCCCCTGGTCATCACGGTGTGGGTACTGGGGCTGCTGGTCGCCACCCTGGAAGGGTTCGTGCCTGGCTTTCTGTCCTCCGAATCGCTGTTCGGCCTGGACATTCCCGGTTTCCGCTTCGTCCTGGTGATCGCGGTGGTGCTTCTGACGGGCGTGTTCGCCGCCAACCTGATCGGCCGCACGATGGTCGACCAGTGGGAAAGCCTGCTGGGCCGCATCCCGCTCGTGCGCTCCATCTACAACTCGGTCAAGCAGGTCAGCGATACCGTGCTTGCCCCCAACGGACAGGCGTTTCGCCGCGCGGTGCTGGTGCAGTATCCGCGCGCGGGGGCCTGGACCATCGCTTTCGTCACCGGCACGCCCAGCGGTGAAGTGGCCGACAGCCTGCCTGGCGACCACATCAGCGTGTATGTGCCGACGACGCCCAACCCCACGTCCGGCTTTTTCCTGATGATGCCTCGCGCCGAGGTGATCGACCTTCAGATGAGCGTGGACGCGGCCTTGAAGTACATCGTTTCCATGGGCGTTGTCGCCCCGGCCCCGGCGGCAACGCCCGTGGTCCGGCCGGCTACGCTCGCTCCGGCGCCGGGCGTGCAGGACGCACCCCGCGCCGATTCGTAACCCTTACACACCAAGCACAAAACGGAGTCATCCCGCATGCGTACCTGCTACACCGGCCAGGTTTGCCGTGACCATCTCGGCCAGACCGTCACCCTGTACGGCTGGGTGAACCGCCGCCGCGACCACGGCGGGGTCATCTTCATCGACCTGCGCGACCGCGCGGGCCTGGCGCAGATCGTGTTCGATCCGGACAACGCCGCTTTCGCCACCGCCGAGCGCCTGCGCAATGAATTCTGCATCCGCGTCACCGGCCTGGTGCGCGAGCGTCCGGCGGGCACGGCCAACGCCGAACTGGCCTCCGGCGAAGTCGAAGTGCTCTGCAAGGAAGTCGAGATCCTGAACGCGTCGGTCACGCCGCCGTTCCAGCTGGACGACGACAACCTGTCGGAAACCACCCGCCTCACGCACCGCGTGCTGGACCTGCGCCGCCCGCAGATGCAGCGCAACCTGATGCTGCGCTACCGCGTGTCCATCGAAACCCGCAAGTTCCTGGACGAGCTGGGCTTCATCGACATCGAAACCCCGATGCTGGCCAAGAGCACGCCCGAAGGTGCGCGCGATTACCTGGTGCCCTCGCGTGTGAACGCCGGCCACTTCTTCGCGCTGCCGCAGTCGCCGCAGCTGTTCAAGCAGATGCTGATGGTGTCGGGCTTTGACCGTTACTACCAGATCACCAAGTGCTTCCGCGACGAAGACCTGCGCGCTGACCGTCAGCCGGAATTCACCCAGATCGATTGCGAAACCTCGTTCCTGAACGAGATCGAAATCCGCGAGATCTTCGAGAACCTGATCCGCCACGTGTTCAAGGTGGTGCAGGGCGTCGACCTGCCGTCGCCGTTCCCGATCATGCCGTGGACCGAAGCGATGCGCCGCTACGGCTCGGACAAGCCCGATCTGCGCGTGCAACTCGAGTTCACCGACATCACCGACGTGATGCGCGACGTGGACTTCAAGGTGTTTGCCGCCGCCGCCACGGCGCCCGGCAGCCGTGTGGTCGCCCTGCGCGTGCCGGGCGGCGCCGAAATGTCGCGCAGCGAGATCGACGCCTACACGCAGTTCGTCGGCATCTACGGCGCCAAGGGCCTGGCCTACATCAAGGTCAACGAAGTGGCCAAGGGCCGCGACGGCCTGCAATCGCCCATCGTCAAGAACCTGCACGACGCCGCGCTGGCTGAACTGGTCAAGCGCACCGGCGCCCAGGACGGCGACATCATCTTCTTTGGCGCGGACCGCGAGAAGGTCGTCAACGACGCCATCGGCGCGCTGCGCGTGAAGATCGGCCACAGCGAATTCGGCAAGAAGACGGGTCTGTTCACGGCCGGCTGGAAGCCGCTGTGGGTGGTCGACTTCCCGATGTTCGAATATGACGAGGAAGACGGCCGCTACACCGCCGCCCACCACCCGTTCACCAGCCCCAAGGACGGCCACGAAGACTTCCTGGAATCCGATCCCAGCAAGGCGTTCGCCAAGGCCTACGACATGGTGCTGAACGGCTGGGAAATCGGTGGCGGCTCGGTCCGTATCCACCGCGAGGAAGTGCAGAGCAAGGTGTTCCGCGCGCTGAAGATCGGCGCCGAGGAAGCCCGCGAGAAGTTCGGCTACCTGCTGGACGCGCTGCAGTACGGCGCGCCTCCGCACGGCGGCATCGCCTTCGGCCTGGACCGCATCGTCACCATGATGACCGGCGCCGAATCGATCCGCGACGTGATCGCCTTCCCGAAGACGCAGCGCGCCCAGGATCTGCTGACGCAAGCGCCTTCGGAAGTCGACGAGAAGCAACTGCGCGAGCTGCACATCCGCCTGCGCAACGTCGAAAAGGCGTAACCACTTCCGAAGCGTCCTTGGCGCTTCGGAAGCGGTGTCTGACACCCAGGTGCGGGGCTCTCGGATTGAAGGGCCTCTCGCGGGGGTGTCAGACACCGGTGCCGAGCTCGCGCTGTCGCAAAGATGGGACGGCCGGCTGAAATGGAGTAATCTGGCTAACGCCGTCAACCACGGCGGCGGCTGGCCAGAGGACCTTCCGGGACCCGGCCGGCAGTTCCCAAGATTTGAAAGGCGCCATTGCTTCCATGTCGCTCATCCGAGTCGTCAGCTACAACATACACAAGGGCCGTTCGGCACTAGGCCGGCGCGACTCCCTGAATGAACTTCGCCTGGGCCTGTATGGCCTGCGCCCAGATCTGGTCTTCCTGCAGGAGGTCCAGGGCCGCAACGAGCATAAGTCGCTGCTCGACGCGCAGCACGAATCCCTTGCCGCGGCCTTGCGGCTGGATGTGGCCTACGGCCGCAACGCCGTGCGCCATGCCACCGATCATGGCAATGCGCTGCTCTCGCGCTATCCCATCATCGACCACGAAAATCTCGACATTTCCGATCACCGTCTCGAACAGCGTGGACTTCTGCACGCGCGCGTCGAGGTCGGGGATCGTGCCGTGCATTGCTTCGTGGTGCATCTGGGCCTGTTCGCCGGCAGCCGCAGCCGCCAGATCCTGGCGCTGACCGAGCGCATCAAGCGCATGGTGCCCGATGGCGAGCCCATCCTGATCGCCGGCGATTTCAACGACTGGAACGACAGGCTGGCGCCGATGTTCGTGCAGCAACTGGGGTTGTACGAAGTGTTCTCGCATGCCCCGCGCAGCCATGGCGGCGATCTGCCGCGCCTGCGCGACTCGGTCAAACGGCTGTCCAACGCCTTGCGCGGATTGCCCAATAGCGGCGTCTCGGTCATGGAGCGCACCAACCAGCTTGGCATGGGGGGAAGCTCGTTGCTCGCGCCGCCGCCGCGAACGTTCCCGGCGGTGTTTCCCTGGTTCCGCCTGGACCGCATCTACCAGCGCGGTTTCGCGGTGCGCAGCGCCCGGGTGCTGCGCGGCCGCGAATGGGCCAAGCTGTCCGATCACTCCCCCTTGCTCGCGGAGCTGGAACTCCCGTGAAGGACGAGCAGGACAGGCTGGAATGGGTGCCGGGCAACGATATCCGTCTGCTCCAGAATGGCGCCGACTTCTTTCCCGCGCTGTGCGCGGCGATCGATGCCGCCACCGTGAGCGTGCATCTGGAAACCTACATCTTCATGATCGACCGCACCGGCGCGAAGGTGCTGGAGTGCCTGGCGGCGGCCGCGCGCCGTGGCGTGAAGGTGCGCGTGGTGCTGGATGGGTTTGGCAGCGCCCTGCATGGCGAGCGCGTGCGGGTCGCGCTGACCAATGCAGGCGCGCAGTGCCGCATCTTCCGGCCTGAGCCGCGCTGGTTTGCGCGGTACGTGCCGTCGCGCAGCCGCCTGCGGCGCCTGCATCGCAAGGTCACGATCATCGATGGCCGCATGGCGTTCATCGGCGGGATCAACGTCATCGACGACTACGACGATCTGGATCCGACCGACGGCCTGACGGGACCGCGGTTCGATTTCGCCGTGCAGGTCGAAGGCCCGCTGGTCACGCAGGCGGCCCACGCGCAGGAACTCTTGTGGGTGCGCCTGAACTGGGCGCGTCTGCGGCGCCATCCGCGCGACTGGCATCGCCTGCAGCTGCTCAAGCCGCGCGACGTTCCCGCGCCGCCAGGCGGCATGCTGCGCGCCGCGCTGGTGCTGCGCGACAACCTGCGCTTTCGGCGCACGTTCGAGCGCGCCTATCTGTTCGGCATCTCGCGCGCGCGCCGCGACATCCTGATCGCCAATGCCTATTTCTTTCCCGGCGTGCGCTTTCGCCGCGCGCTGGCCAAGGCCGCGGCCCGCGGCGTGCGGGTGCGTCTGCTCTTGCAGGGCAAGGTCGAGTACCGGATGCAGTACCACGCCACGCGTTCGCTGTACGACAAGCTTCTGCGCGACGGCATCGAGATCTACGAGTACATGCCGGGTTACCTGCACGCCAAGGTCGCGGTGATCGACAACGTGGCCACCGTGGGCTCGTCCAACCTGGACCCCTTCAGCCTGCTGCTGGCGCGCGAGGCCAACGTCGTGGTCGACAGCCAGCCGTTCGCGTGGGACCTGCAGGAACGCCTGGAAACCGCCATTCGCGAGGGCGGGCGCTTCATCCGGCCGCTGGACTATCAGCGCCGGGGATTCGTGCGGCGTTGGATCGACGCGGCGTCCTATGCGCTCTTGCGGATCGGCGTGGCGTTCACGGGAACGTCGGACAAATACTGAGCACGGGCGCACGCCGGCGCGGCAGTAAACTACCCGCTTTGGAGGCCTGCCCTCCGATCAGGCACAACGCAATGAGCATTCTCGTCACCGGAGGCGCCGGGTTCATCGGATCCAACTTCGTGCTGGATTGGCTGGCGCTTGGCGATGAGACGGTCGTCAATCTGGACAAGCTGACCTACGCCGGCAACCGCGCCAATCTGGACAGCCTGGCGCACGACGCGCGCCATTTGCTGGTCGTGGCGGACATCGCCGACACGCATCGGGTGACCGAGGTGCTGCGCCAGCATCGTCCGCGCGCCATCATCAATTTTGCCGCCGAAACCCACGTCGACCGTTCAATCGCGGGCGCGGGCAATTTCGTCAGGACCAACGTCGGCGGCACGTTCGGTTTGCTGGAAGCCGCCCGCACGTTCTGGAGCGAACTGGACGGCGCCGCGCGCGATGCATTCCGGTTCCTGCATGTGTCGACGGACGAGGTCTACGGCTCGCTGGCGCCGTCCGATCCGGGCTTTACCGAAACCAGCCCCTACCAGCCCAACAATCCCTACGCCGCCAGCAAGGCGGGCGGGGACCATCTGGTGCGCGCGTGGGCGCAGACCTACGGACTGCCGGTGCTCATGACGCACTGTTCGAACAATTTCGGCCCCCGGCAGTTTCCCGAAAAGCTGATTCCCCTGATGATCCATCACGCGCTGGCGGGCAAGCCACTGCCCGTCTACGGAGATGGCCTGCACGCGCGCGACTGGCTGTATGTCGCCGACCATTGCGACGGCTTGCGCAGGGTGCTGGAACGCGGCCGGCCTGGCGAAACCTACAACCTGGGCGCGGGTAACGAGCGCACCACGCTGCAGGTCGTGGAGGCGGTGTGCGCCTTGCTGGATGTCTTGCGGCCGCGGCCCGATGGCAGGGCGTACCGCGGCCTGATCGCGCTGGTCGCCGACCGGCCCGGCCACGATCGCCGCTACGCCATCGATGCGCACAAGGCGCGGCAGGCGTTGGGTTGGCAGCCCGCCGAAACGTTTGCCTCGGGCCTGGAAAAGACCGTCCGGTGGTATCTGGATCATCCGCAGTGGCTGCGTGATGGGGCAGGGCACGCGCGCCCGGCCGAAGGAGATGCGCCATGACGGCAACGGGCGCGCGCAAGGGGATCATCCTGGCGGGCGGGTCGGGCACGCGGCTGCATCCCGCGACGCTGGCGGTAAGCAAGCAGCTCATGCCCGTCTACGACAAGCCCATGATCTATTACCCGCTGACCACGCTGATGCTGGCCGGCATACGCGAGATCCTGATCATCTCCACCCCCGACGACCTGCCGCGGTTCCGGCAGTTGCTGGGCGACGGCGGGCAATGGGGCCTGTCGCTGGAATACGCGGTGCAGCCGGCGCCCGAAGGCCTGGCGCAGGCGTTTCTGATCGGGGCGGACTTCATCGGGCAGGCGCCCTGCGCGCTGGTGCTGGGCGACAACCTTTTCTACGGGCACGATTTTCACCAGCTGCTTGCCGGCGCCATGGCGCGTCAGGCGGGCGCCACCATCTTTGCCTATCATGTCCAGGATCCGCAACGCTACGGCGTGGTCGAGTTCGACGCGCACGGCAACGCGCTGCGTATCGAGGAAAAGCCCGCGTCGCCCAAATCGAACTACGCGGTGACCGGACTGTATTTCTACGACAATCGGGTGATCGACCTGGCGCGCCAGATCCGTCCGTCCGCGCGCAACGAGCTGGAAATCACCGACGTGAATCAGGCGTACCTGGAACTCGGGGCGCTCAACGTCGAAATCATGGGACGAGGGCATGCGTGGCTGGATACGGGCACGCACGATAGCCTGCTCGATGCATCGCAGTTCATTGCGACCCTTGAACGCCGGCAAGGCTTGAAGGTGGCATGCCCTGAAGAGATCGCATTCCGTAAGCGCTGGATCGACGCGGCGCAACTGGAAACGCTGGCCCGTCCGCTGGTCAAAAGCGGCTATGGCCAGTACCTGATGAACCTTCTTACCCGGCTGCCTCATTGATGCGCGTGACGCCCTTGTCCCTGCCCGAGGTCCTGCGCATCGATCCCGTGATGCACCAGGACGACCGCGGCTATTTCGTCGAGACCTATGTGCAATCGGTCTTTGACGCGGCAGCCGGCCGGCCGGTCCGCTTTCTGCAGGACAACCAGTCGCACTCGCGGCGCCATGTCCTGCGCGGCCTGCATTATCAGACGCTGCAACCGCAGGGCAAGCTGGTGCGCGTCACCGAAGGCGAGATCTTCGATGTCGCGGTCGATATGCGGGAAGGATCGCCCACGTTCGGCCAATGGACGAGCGAGATCCTGTCGTCGGAGAACCTGCGCCAGCTCTGGGTGCCCGAAGGCTTTGCGCACGGATTCCTGGTGCTGTCCGAATACGCCAATGTGGTCTACAAGACGACCGCGCCGTACCTGCCGGCGCATCAGCAATGCGTGATGTGGAACGACCCGGCGATTGCGATTGCCTGGCCGGTGCAGGCCGAGCCGATATTGTCCGACAACGACCGCCGCGGCCTCGCCCTGGCGCAAGCGCCGCGGATGGCGCCTTCCTGACTGGGCGTTCAGCGGGGGCGCTTCATCCCGACCAGTCCCAGCGCCAGCGCGGTGCCCACAAGAATGATGCCGGCGCCCGCGAGGATGGGCGCGGTGATGGCTTCGTCCAGGAACCACGCGCCCCAGACCACCCCGAAGATGGGAACCAGGAACGTGACGCTGACCGCGCCGGTCGGGCCCACGTTGGCGATCAGCCGGAAGAACACGATGTATGCGGCGCCGGTGCACACGACGGCAAGCAGGACCGTCGCGCCCCAGGCCTCCCAGGACACCGGCTGTTGCGGCCAGGTGGCCACGGCAGCGGGCAGCAGGACCAATGCGGCCGACACCATGCTGCCCGTTGCGCTGGTCAAGGGGTCCACGCCTGTCAGGAAACGCTTCGTCCAGTTCGCGGCAACGCCGTAGAAGACGGGCGCGGAGACGGCGGCGAGCACGGCAAAGCCCGTGCCGCCGGATTGAAAGTCGAGCTTGTCCCAGACCAGCACCACGATGCCGGACAGACCGATCAGCAGTCCCAGCGAGCGCGTCCACGGCAACCGGTCTTTCAGCCACAGCCAGCCGATCACGGCGCCCCACACCGGCGTCACGGCGTTGGCGACGGACAAAAAGCCCGCGCCCAATGACTGGGCGGCGTACGCGTAAAGCAGGAAGGGCAGCGCGGCATTCAAGGTGCCGACCACGAGAATGGCTTTCCAGCGGCGCGCGATCAAGGGCAGCTTGTTGCGCCAGATCGCGGCGGGCAGGAGAAAGAGCGCGGCCAGTCCCACGCGCAGTTCGATGAGCGCCACCGGCCCGAACTCCGGCACGGCGACACGCATGAAAAGAAAAGAGCCGCCCCAGACGGCGGCTAGAATCAACAGGTCCTGCAGATCGCGGCGTTGCATGTTCAGCTCTGAATCAACCGTGGCTGCGGCTCGTGACCAGGTTTCTCATTTTCACCCGGTGCGCCAGCACCGCGCATGTGAGGGACAGGACAATACACAGGATCAGGCCGGTGCGCACGCCCGAGAGCACCGTGCTGTGGGAAATCAGGATGCCGACCACGGCGGTGCCCAGCGCGCTGCCGATGGCGCGCGTCGTCTGCACCAGCGCCGAGGCCACGCCCACGTCGCGCCGCTCGCTGAGCATCTGCATGAAAAGCGTCAGGTTGGGCAGCAGAAAGCCCAGTGCACAGCCGTTGACGAAGAATGCGCCAAGAATCCACCACGCCGACGTGCCTGGCGAAATCAGCAGCACCATCAGCGATCCGGCCGCGAGCAGGACGCCGCCGAACACCATCAGGCGCTGCGGTTCGGTCTGCTTGGGAAACATCCGGCCGTTGATGATGCTGCCCACCGAGATCGCGGCCACCAGCGGCGTCAGCAGCAGTCCGGCCTGGCTGGGCGTATAGCCCAGCACCTGTTGCAGCAGCAGCGGGCTGTAGAAGATCAGGATGAACATCACCGCGCCGACCATCATCGCCGCCACGTTCAGCAGGCGCGGCTCGTGTCCCGAGAGCACGCGCAGCGGGAAGATGGGTGACTTCACGCGGCGCTCGGTGGGAATCAGGATGGCGATGGCGGCGGCGCCGACCAGCGCCAGCGTCAGGCCGAGGATCGGGTGCGCGTGTTCGCCGCTGGCAAAGGCAAGCTCCAGCGCGGCCAGCGGCGCGCCCACGGCCAGCACGAGCAGGATGGCGCCAAGCCAGTCGATCTTGCGGCTGCCGTCATGGATGGGCCGGATGCGCGGGAAATATCGCGCCAGGAGGAAAAACGCGCCCGCGGCCGCGATGGGCGAGATGAAGAACGCGGCGCGCCATCCCAGGGCCTGCGTGGCCGCGCCGCCCAGCACCGGACCGATGCCGCTGGCCATGGCGAAAGCGGCGGACACCAGCGCCATCCATCTGACCCGCTGCTTGGCGTCGGGGAACAGGTCCGCCGGCGCGGCGAAGGCGGTGGCGATCATCATGCCGCCGCCCACCCCCTGCAGGGTGCGGAACACGATCAGCTGCGTCATGGACTGCGCCAGGCCACAGGCAATGGAGCCAAGCGCGATGATGAGCACCGACACCAGCATCAAGGGCTTGCGGCCGAACATGTCGCCCAGCCGGCCAAAGATCAGGATGGAAGCCGCCGTGGCAAGCAGATAGCCCGTGCCGACCCAGGCGTACAGCGCCATGCCGTTCAGGGCCTCGGCCACGCGTGGCAGCGTGGTGCTGATGATGGTGGAGTCCAGGGCGGCAAGCACCACGGTGGCCGACACCCCCGCCATCGCCATCAGCAAGTCCCGTCTTGAGCGTGCGGGATCAGTGGCTGGCTGAGCGGGTGGCGGCGGCGGAGTCATGCCGCCTAGGATATCACCGGCACCCTAGGGTTATCACTTGTAAAAAGCGTGGTATCCCCAGAATACGGCGATCACCAATACGACCAGCATCCAGGACCAGCGGGAATTGGACAGCCCCCGCGGTTCGGGCTCGGGCGGCGGTGGCGGGGGCGCCAGACGCGGCTGGGCCGCCATGTGGTCGATGAAGGCAGTGAAGAACTTGTCGACGATTTTCTCGGCGGCCTTCAGGAGCACGCCTTCCCCGCACTCGCCCAGCTTGCCGCCTGCCATGCCGGCAACGGTGTAGGCCACGCGGGTGCCCTCGTCCTTGGTGGTCAGGTTGACCTGGGCCGTGCCGATCGCCAGGCAGGCGGCCCGCCCCTTGCCTTCGAACACCAGCGTGCAGCTGTTCGGGGCGTTGACATCGGAGAGCAGGATCTCGCCGTCGTAGTCGGTGTCGATACCGGCGATCTTGGCGCGCAGCGTGACCGCGTATTCGGTCGGACTGCGCATGGCGACTTCCACACACCCCGGAATGCACTTCTGTAACACTCGCGGGTCGGTCAACGCATCCCAGGTCTGGTGCTGCGTCGAAGGAATCCATTGGGCATCGGCAATGCGCATGGCTGTCTCCCTGTTCCAACAGTGTTGTGAATCCATTGTGGACCGGTCTGGAGAAAATAGCCACGAGACGGCGGCAGTGCCAGGTCTCAGTAATAGTGAGACGTACTATTGTTTGTAGATCTGAATGAGTAATACCGTCGGAAAATCCGCTTCGGCCTGCGTTTTCAGCATGTTATGATGTTCAGTTGCACTAAAACTTAGTATGCGCACCTTGCGCCCTGAGGTTTCGTCCGTTCATCTTGAATAATTTGCAAAACCAATGTTGCGAATAATTTGCTGATTGTAATTTGGACGCCCGGGCTTTAAAGCGATAGGCCGGCCGCATATTACGGCGCTTTTTTTCCTGATGAATCAGCCTCTGAATGGCCGCTCCCGGGTTTTGGCGGCGTCAGTAATGCAATTATTTCCAATAACTTTATGTCCGCCCCGGATTTCGTAAGAAGCGGGACGGTCAAGTGGGATAGGTAGTGTGAATCCTCATCAGGCACAGCGTGTATCTCCGGCTGCGATGTTCGACAGCATCTGGAGCAATCGAAAGCTCGCGGTTCAAATGTGCAAGCGGGAAGTCCTGGGCCGCTATCGCGGCTCGATCTTCGGGCTGGCGTGGTCTTTTTTCACGCCGCTGCTCATGCTGACTGTATACACGTTTTTCTTTACCGTAGTGTTTAAGGCTCGCTGGGGCGTCAGCCAGGATGCCAGCCACGCGAATTTCGCGGTCGTGCTGTTCGTGGGGCTGATCGTTCACGGGCTGTTTTCCGAGTGCATCAGCCGCGCGCCGGGCCTCATCCACAGCAACGTGACCTACGTGAAAAAGGTCGTCTTTCCCTTGGAGATCTTTCCGTGGGTGGCGATGGGCGCGGCGCTCTTTCACGCGGCGATCAGCGTGTGTGTGCTCTTGATTGCTCAATTGGTGCTCAGCGGCTCCATCAGCTGGACGGCGATATTTTTCCCGGTCGTGCTGATGCCGCTGCTGATGGTGACCATGGGATTTGCCTGGTTCCTGTCGGCAACGGGTGTTTATGTGCGCGACATCGGCCAGACGATCGGCCTGTTGATGTCGGTGCTGCTGTTCGTCTCTCCCGTGTTCTATCCGATTTCAAATCTGCCGCCCAAGGTGCAGATGGTTGTGATGCTCAATCCCCTTACCTTGATTATTGAAGAATCCCGCAAAGTGCTGCTTTACGGTGAATTGCCGAATTGGGGCGCGCTTGGTATTTATGCAGCCATCAGCATGGTGATTGCGTGGGCAGGTTTTTGGTGGTTCCAGAAAGCGCGCAAGGGGTTTGCTGATGTCCTCTGATGGCAACGTCATTCGCGTAGATCGGCTGAGCAAGTGTTATCAGATCTACGATCGGCCGCATGACCGGCTCAAGCAGTTTGTCGCGCCCCGTCTGCGCAGCATGCTT
Organism: Achromobacter sp. SLBN-14; assembly: GCF_006715415.1. Lineage (NCBI taxonomy): Bacteria > Pseudomonadati > Pseudomonadota > Betaproteobacteria > Burkholderiales > Alcaligenaceae > Achromobacter > Achromobacter sp. SLBN-14. The sequence goes on from NZ_VFNE01000001.1 coordinate 2,584,817, forward strand.
GGCCGGCCGCCGGTCAACTATTTCCGCGAGTTCTGGGCATTGCGCGACGTGTCCTTCAATGTGGGCCGCGGCGAGACCGTGGGCATCATTGGCCGCAATGGCTCCGGCAAGTCCACCCTGCTGCAGATGATCTGCGGCACGCTGATGCCGACCTCGGGCACCGTGGAGACGCAAGGCCGCGTTGCCGCTCTGCTGGAACTGGGCGCGGGATTCAACCCCGAGTTCACCGGGCGCGAAAATGTGTTTCTGAATGCGATGGTTTTGGGCTTGAGTCAGCCCGAAATCGAGGCGCGTTTTGATGAGATTGCGGCATTTGCCGATATTGGCCAGTTTATCGAGCAGCCGGTCAAACATTATTCCAGCGGCATGTACGCCCGCCTGGCTTTCGCTGTGGCGATCAACGTGGATCCGGATATTCTCGTCGTCGACGAAGCGCTGGCTGTTGGCGACGAACCCTTCCAGCGCAAATGTTTTGCGCGAATCGACGCGATCAAGAATCGCGGCGCCACGATCCTGTTTGTTTCGCATTCGGGCGCGGCCATTATCAATCTGTGCGACCGCGCGGTGCTGCTCAATGCAGGCGAACGCCTGTTCACCGGTATTCCGAAGCGGGCCGTCTATTTTGGCCAGAAGCTTGGCAACACCACCAGCGATAAAGCTGTCGAGCTGATCGCGGAAATTCGCCGGATCGACGCCGAGGGCGAGAGCGCGGCCAGTCTGGCCGAGCCGGCGGCCGACGAAGCCAAGCCGGCCGCTGCCGCCGATTCGGTCCCGTCGGGCGGCTTGGAGCCGTTCTTCGATGCGAGCTTCGTGCCGGATACGCTGTCCTACGACGAAGTGGGCGCCAAGCTGTCCGCGCCCATGCTTCAGACATTGGGCGGCGCGCAGGTCAATCACATTCTTCGCGGCCATCGCTACAAGCTCAAGTGCAGCGTGCAGTTCACCGAGGATTGCCCCGCGGTCCGGTTCTACGCGCTGATCCGCACCACGTCGGGTATCGATCTGGCGGGCTGCGCCCACCCCATCCTGGACGAACACGGCATCGACTTCACCGCCGGCACCTCGTTGGACCTGGAATTCGAGTTTGAATGCTCGCTGAACCCAGCAACGTATTTTTGCACCTTCGCCGCTCAGGGCGAAGACGGTTCATTGCATCATCGTATTGTCGACGCGATTGTTTTTCGCGTGATGGCGGACGAGCCGCGTCCAGCCACTGGCCTTTTCGACATCGGATTTCAACCCAGGATCTTGCTGGATGCCGTTTCCGAGTAATCGGCGACGCCTGGCAGGATAGAGAACTGAAATGCATAATCTTCCGACGGATTACAAAGAACACAAGGGAATGCTGTTTCCGGAGACGGACGGCAGTATTCCCGAATTCACGTACACCGATGGTGCCGACTTCGAACAGCAGATCGAGCGCATCATCGCCGACGCGAAGGATCGCTCGCTGTTTTCCCGCGAATTGGTGGGCGCCATCTGGGACTGGCGGTCCGCCTGCCACCTGTCGCCCGTGCGCGCCAACATCCTGCGCCCGCTCGAGAAGCTGTGCCGGGGCCGCGTGCTGGAACTGGGATCCGGCTGCGGCATCATCACGCGGTATCTAGGCGAGCTGGGCGGCGATGTCGTGGCCCTGGAGGCCTCGGCTCACCGCGCCTCGATCACGCGCCAGCGCACGGCGGACTTGAACAATGTCACCGTCGTCTGCGACCGCATCGAAGATTTCAACGCCGAAAAGAAATTCGACGTCGTGACGATGATCGGCGTATTGCAGTACGCCCGGCTTTTTTCCCATTGCGGCGACCGCGCCGAGCTGGACCTGCTGGCCAATGCCGCGCGCCAGCTCAATGACGACGGCGTTCTGGTCATCGCCATCCAGAACAAGCTGGGCCTGAAGTATTTCTCGGGCTTTCCCGAGCCGAACGTGGACGTGCCCTACTACGGCGTGGAAGGGCAGTACGGGCCCGAGACCATCATCCGTTTCGGGCTGGATGAGCTCAAGGGCATCCTGGGTTCCGTCGGACTGAGCGCGCAGGAAGTGTATTTCCCGCTGCCGGACTATCACATGCCGGTGTCGCTCCTGACCTCGAAGGGGCTGGATCCGAAGGGCCAGTTTGCCGCCCGTCCGCTGTTGACCGGCACGGTCGGCCGCGACCGCGCCCGGCCCGACTGGATCGTGCCGGCTTTCTCGCTGGAGCAGGCCTGGGCCTCGATCCACGAAAATGGCCTGGCCGAAGACCTGGCGAACTCGTTTCTGATCATTGCCGGCAAGTCGGAGCGGGCCGTGGCCGCGCTGCGCGAAGCGCAGGATCTTGCCTGGCACTACAGCGTCGAGCGCCACCCGGCGTTTGCCACCGCGAAGCGCTTTTACCTGGACGGCGGCGAAGTCCGCACGGCGCGGGACCGCGTGACGCAGGAAGCCGCGCCGGCGTTGCCGGTAAGCCATTCGATCGACGATGGCCCGTATCTGAAGGGCAATCTCTGGTGGCTGGGCCTGGTCAAAGTGCTGAACACGCCGGGCTGGTCGGCGATGGACGTGTGCAACTGGGCGCGGCCCTGGATCGACGCGATCTGCCGCGAGGCGGATCTGGGCCCGGCGGTGTCGCTGTCCCTGGACAAGTCGGTGCCCGGCGCCCTGTTCGACTGGACCCCCTTGAACTGCATGGAAGTCGCGCCCGGCGAGCTGGCCTTCTTCGACAAGGAATGGAAGCTCGAATCGGACCTGACGCTGTCCTACGTGATCCTGCGTGGCCTGTTCGGCAGTCTGGCCAGCGTTTCCAGCTGCGCCCAGCCCGCCGAAGGCACGCCGCTGGAAATCCTGGAACTGTTGCGTGAGTCGCTGCGGATGCAGAGCATCGGCATCACCGATGACCACGTCGAGAAATACATCGCTCAGGAATCCAGCGTGCAGCACTGGATCAACGGCGGCGTTGAAGGCCGCATCGGCGCACCTTGGGTCACCTACGTCAAGTCCGCCAAGCTGGTGGTGCGCATCGACGGCCGGCACATGCGCGCGCTGCTCGAAGACGCCAAGGCGCATGACGCGAACCAGCAGGCGGTGATCCAGACGCAGGCCGCGGAGATCGCTGCCATGCGCACGACGCTGGAACAGTATCAAAGCAGGGCGCTTGCGGAAGCTGGCTCCCGGTGGCGGCGTGCGTTCCGGGCGTTGTTTGGACGGTCCGCCTGAGCCTTACGCGGTTTTTGGGGCGACGACGGTAGCGCATGGTTGCGTTGTCGCCATTACAAGAGTGAATGAAATCCCATGTAGCGCCAGGCGGAGGGGAAACCATGAAAAACGTACATGGTCAGCGTTCGCAACAGGCCTGGTTCGACATAAGAGGATTGACGGGCACACGATGAGAGTTTTGCAAGTTAACGGATACCAGTCGCCGGGACGCCGCTTCAACGGGCTTTCCCTGAAGCCTCATCTCGAGGCGCTTGGTGTTTCGTCCAAGCATTTCGTGTGGGAGCAGGACCGTCAGGAAGCAGGCGTCGTGAGCCTGCACGGCAAGCTGCTGCGCAAGGTCAACCGGCTGACGCGGGGCGTCGAGAAAGTGCTGTCGCTGCAATCGCAGCTGTATTCCAACGGCATGCACATGCGCCGCATGGAAGCGTTCCGCGAAGCGGACCTGGTTCACTACCACATCATCCATTCGGGTTTTCTGAGCATGCAGTCGCTGCCGGCGATGACCGCCGAGAAGCCCTCGCTGTGGACGCTGCACGATCCGTGGGCGATGACCGGCCATTGCATTCACCCTTTTTCGTGCCAGCGATGGAAGACGGGCTGCGGCCAGTGCCCCGATCTGAAGACCGATTTTGCGATCCAGCGCGACACGACGGCGCTGAACTTCCGGCTCAAGCGGATGGCCTACCGGCGCTCGAACTTCGAGATCCTGGTGGCTTCGAGCTGGATGGAGAACATGGTCCGGCAGTCGCCCCTGATGGACGGCGTGCCCGTTCACAAGGTGCCGTTTGGCCTGGACCTGGATTTCTTCAAACCCGGTGACCAGGCAGCGGCCAAGGCCCGCCTGGGCATCGAGCCGCATCGGCTGGTGCTGTGCTTCCGGTCCGTGGTCAACGATTTCAAGGGCCTGCAGTATGTGATCGAGGCGCTGGACCGCTTGCAGACGCAGGTGCCCATCTGCCTCTTGACGCTCAACGACAAGGGCCGGATCGAGAAGTTCAAGGACAGGTTTCAGGTCGTCGAACTAGGCTGGACGAATGACGATAGCGTGATGCAGGACGTCTATAGTGCGACTGACCTGTTCCTCATGCCGTCGCTGGCCGATTCGTTTGGGTTGATGGCGGTCGAGGCGATGGCTTGCGGCAAGCCCACCATCTGCTTCGAAGGGACCGCCTTGCCCGAGGTCGTGTTCACGCCGGAAGCGGGGCTGGCGGTGCCGTCCCGCGATTCGGCCGCGCTGGCGGCGGCGATGGAGCGGCTGATCGGCGATCCCCAGGAGCGGCTGGCACGAGGCGCAAGATCGCGCCAGTTGGCCGAGCAGCACTATGACATACGCTTGCAGGCCGAGCGTATGGTGGATGTTTACGAACGTGTTATCCACGGAAGGCAGTCGGGAAAATGACAACGGCGGATACGTTGACCACCAGGATTGCGGATCCGAAGTCCGAGGCGGTGCCTGGCAAACAGAGAGCGGCCTGGGCGGACCTGTGCCGGGTGGTGGCCATCTATGGCGTGATCCTGATTCACTCCTGCGGCGCGGCGTTCTACGCCTTCGGCAAGAGTCCGTTGCCCGACTGGCTGTCGGCCAACGCGCTGGATTCCGCCGTGCGCGTGGCGGTGCCGCTGTTCGTGATGATTTCGGGCGCGATGCTGCTGCGCCCGGGGATGCAGGTGGTCTCCACCGGCAACATCCTGCGCCGGGTGCTGAAGGTGTTCATCCCGCTGGTCTTCTGGAGCGCCGCGTTCCTGTACCGCAACGGTGCGCTGGGCAGTTACGGCGCGGGCCTGCTCGCGATGTTTTCCGAGCCGGTGATGTACCACCTGTGGTTCGTGTACATGATCGTGGGGCTGTATGTCCTGCTGCCTTTCCTGCAGGCAATCTACGAAGTGCTGCGCAGCCGGCCGGCGCTGAGCGTCTATTTCTTCGTGATCTGGTTCGTCGTCACCAGCGTGCCGCAGTATTGGCCGCTGCCGGTCCTGCGGATCATGCAGCTCACCAGCTTTCTTGGGTATGGCGGGTTGTTCATCCTGGGCGGCCTCTTGGCCGGCGTTGACCGCAAGGCCATCTCGCGGTGGGCGTGCATTGCCGTCTATGCCATCTGCTCGGCGATCACGTTCTATCTGACGTGGCGCTTCAGCGAAAAGGCCGGCGTGCCGGTCGAACGCGCCTACGTCTATTTCACGCCTAACGTGGTCATTGCGTCGATCGCGGCGTTTCTGGCGTTCGTGACGGTAGATCTGTCGGCCCGGTCCGCGGCGATTGCGAAATGGCTGAGCGACCGCGCCTTCATCATCTTTTTCGTGCATGTGGTGGTGCTGGAGCATGTTCGCTTCAGCAGCGCGATCCGCATTGCGACGGAGCACCTGCCTGCCGGGCTCGTGATCCTGTTGATTTCCCTCAGCACGTTTTTCATCTGCGGTGTTATCGCGGCCGCGATTCGCCTGATTCCGGGAGCCAGCCGTGTTGCCGGATAACGATTCGATCACCATGGACCATCCGAACGCGCGCAAGGGCAGGATTCTGCTGGTCAGCTACGCCTTCCCGCCCATGCAGGTGCAGATGACGGCAGCGGTCTACAAGCCCATGGCCGCGCTTGCCCGGTCCGGATACGACGTCGATGTCGTGTGCGCGGACTCCTTCTGCGCGGAATTGCCGCTGGATCACAGCCTGCTGCCGTTCGCCGAGAAGACGTTCGGCCGGATCGACCGGCTGCGGCCCGCGAAGAACCTGATGAGCCTCGTGCGGTCCTCCATCCGCAAGCTCGATCGCGTGCCGGACCTGATGACCGTGCTGCGCGAATCCGCGTACAGCAAGCTCATGGACATGGATCTCAGCCAGTACGACGCCGTGATGACCTGGTCGCCGTTTCATTCGGTCAACGCCGTGATGACGCGCGTGAAGAAGGCGCGGCGCAACGTGAAGTGGCTGGCACAGTTCAGCGACCCCTGGGCGGGCAATCCGCTTGAGGTCAGCCGGCTGACCAAGCTGTGGAACGCCCGGCACGAGCCGCGCGCGGTGGCGGCGGCCGATTTCATCGTGCACAGCTCGCGATATTCCCTGGATCTGATGATGCAGGGGCAGCCCGAATCCGTGCGCCGCCACACCGATGTGATTCCCCATGCCTTCGATGAAGCCCTCTTCCCGCAGCGGCCGAAAGCAAGGAACGATCGCATCATCATGCGTTATGTGGGCGTGCTGTACGGCCGCCGCTCGCCCGAACCGCTGTTCCAGGCATTGGGACGCCTGTTTCAGCGGCGGCCGGACCTGCGCGGCGTGCTCTGCCTCGAGCTGATCGGCCTGGTGCCGCCCGAGATGCTTGCCACCGAGGCCGCCATGAGCCTGCCGGAGGGCACCGTGCGCGCCGTCGGCAACGTATCGTTCGTCGAATCGCTGGAGCAGATGTACGACGCGGACATTCTGCTGCTGATCGAAGCCAATGTGCGCCAGAACCTGTTCCTGCCCAGCAAGCTGTCCGACTACATCGGCGCGGATACGCCTATCGTGGGCCTGACGCCGCCGGGCGGTTCCGAGGACGCAATGAAGCACCTTGGCTGCTGGCACGCCCGCCCGTCCGAGGTCGAGGATATCGAGAAGGCGGTCGAGGGCGCCGTGGACCACGTGCTGCGCAAGGACGGGACCGATTGGTGCAATCAGGCCTACCGCGATACATTCAGCGGCAATCGGATCGCGCAGCGCTTTGGCAAGATCCTGGAGGGGCTCTGACGCTGGCTTGCCCGCAGGCACCGCCAGTTCCCGCATATCCATGCCCATAAGCTACTAATCAAAATGGCTGTAGAAGTCGTCTTATACGCACCCAACGTGCATACCGGCGGCGGCCTTGTGCTGCTGCAGGCGCTTTTGGGCGCCTGGCCGGCGGGTTCGCCGCTGCGTCTTTTTCTGGATGCCCGCAACGAACCGCGGGTGCAGATTCCCGAGGGCGCTGCCGTGCATTGGGTGGCGCCGACGGCGCTGGCCCGCCTGAAGGGAGAGTTCGCGGCGCGCCGGGCTGCGGGACCAGACGCCATCCTTTTCTGCTTTCATGGCCTGCCGCCGGTGCTGCCTTCACGCGCTCGCGTCGTCGTGTTCCTGCAGAACCGGAATTACCTGCGCGGCGTACGGCTGTCGCAGTTTCCGCTGCCCACGCGGCTGCGCCTGATCTTCGAGCGGACAATCGGGCGGTGTTTCCGTCATCGGGTTTCGGAGTACGTGGTTCAGACGCCGACCATGCGCCGCGAGGTGCTGGATTGGCTTGGTGCCGCCGAGCGCGTGCCGCCCGTCAGGATCGCGCCTTTCGTGGCCGACATCACCGTGGGCGATACCGCAGTGCAGACAGAGCGGACCCGTCAGTGGGATTTTGTCTATGTGGCCGACGGCGTGGCGCACAAGAATCATCGGCGGCTCCTCGAAGCTTGGCGGCTGCTGGCCGAGGACGGTTTGCGTCCGTCGCTTGTTTTGACTCTGGGCCCTCGGGACAAGGTCTTGGCGCAGGAACTTCTGGCCGTGGCGGACCGCCACGGGCTGCGGGTCGAGAATCGGGGCGAGCTGACGCGTGAAGGCGTGGCGGCGCTGTATGCGCAGGCGGGCGCGCTGGTGTTCCCCTCGTTCGGCGAATCGTTTGGCCTGCCGTTGATCGAGGCCGCCAATGCCGGCCTGCCGATCGTGGCGTCCGAGCTCGATTATGTGCGCGACGTGTGCGTGCCCGTCCAGACGTTCGATCCGGGCTCGGCCACGTCGATTGCGCGGGCGGTGCGCCGCCAGCTGGACGCGCCCAGCCCGGTGGTGGCGCCCGAAACACCCGCGCAGTTCTGGGCCCGGCTCCGTGCCGATTCCTCAGTAGCGAGCGCCTCGTGAGAATCCTGATCGTCAGCCAGTATTTTTGGCCGGAACAGTTCTTCATCAACGACTTCGTGCGCGCATTGACGGCGCAGGGGCATGTGGTCGAGGTGCTGACCGGCAAGCCCAACTATCCGGACGGCAAGATCTTCGACGGCTATACCGAAGAGGGTTGCACGAGCGAGCAGTGGGATGACGGCACCGTGATTCATCGGGTACCGCTGCGCACGCGGCGCGCGGGCGGCGGCAAGAATCTGGTCCTCAATTACTTGTCGTTTGTCGTCAACGGGCTGCGCCATGGGTACCGGGCTGTCGGGCACAAGGATTTCGATGTCGTCCTGGCGGTGGCATTTTCGCCGATCACGTCGGTAATCCCCGCTATTTACCTCAAATGGCGCAAGAAACTGCCGCTGGCGATCTGGATTCAGGATCTCTGGCCGGAAAGCCTGAGCGCGACCGGCTTCGTGCGAAACCGCACGATTCTTGCCGGCGTGGGGATGATGGTACGGGCGATATATGGGGCCGCATCGCTGCTGCTCGTGCAGTCCAAGGCATTCCGCGAGCCCGTTGCACGTCTGGCCTCTGACAGCAAGATCGTCTACTACCCCAATTCAAGTCCCGATCCCCGCGCAACGCCACTGAAGCCTTGCACGTTGCCGGCCTCCCTGCTGGCCACGCTGGAGGATAATTTTTGCGTCGTCTTTGCAGGTAACCTTGGGACTGCCCAATCGCTGCATACAATCCTTGCCGCCGCGCGCAAGCTCAAAGGGCGCAACGATTCCAGAATCGTGCTGGTGGGCAGCGGCAGCATGCTGGGGCGAATCCGCGACGAGGTGGAGCGAGAAGGCTTATCCAATGTCGTGCTTGCCGGGCGCTTTCCCAACGATCAGATGCCGCATATCTTTGACAGGGCGGGGGCGTTGCTGGTCACTTTAAATAGGGACGCGATCCTGGCGCAGACGATTCCCAGCAAGGTGCAGGCGTATTTGGCCGCGGGCCGGCCGATCATCGGCGCGCTGGATGGGGCGGGCGCCGAGGTCATTCGTGATGCGGGCGCCGGGCTGGTATGCGCCGCCGAGGATTCGGATGGTCTGGCCGACTGCATAGAACGACTGCGCGCAATGAATGAGGGCGAGCGCGAGGCGCTTGCCGCCTCCGGCCGCCGGTTCTACCTTGAGCATTATGAGATAACCCGTCAGGTCGACCGATTAGTGAGTATTCTTTCTGAGAAACTCGAATTGAAAGAGAAGGCTTAGCATGAAAATTTTGGTTCTAGGGGTAACGGGCATGCTGGGTAGCGCGGTTTTTTCGCGCTTCAGCGACGATCCGGCATTCGAGACGTACGGGACGCTGCGCGGTGCGGCTGGCCTGCGCCATTTCGATGAGCGCCATCGCAATAATCTGCTGACCGGCGTCGACGTGCTGGATAATGATTCCCTCGTGACGGTAATGGCCCGGGTCAAGCCGGACGTGGTCATCAACTGTGTCGGTTTGATCAAGCAGCTTGCCGATGCCAAGGATCCCTTGGCGGCGCTGCCGGTGAACGCCATGCTGCCGCACCGGCTGTCGCGCCTGTGCGCGCTGGCGTCGGCCCGCCTGATCCACGTCAGCACCGACTGCGTGTTCGATGGCCGCAAAGGGATGTACCTGGAATCGGATCCCTCCGATGCCGAGGACCTTTACGGCAAGTCGAAGTACATTGGCGAGGTGACGTCCGACGTCAACGCCATCACCCTGCGCACGTCGATCATCGGTCACGAATTGGGCAGCAATGTGGCCCTGGTGGACTGGTTCCTGTCGCAACCGGGCCCCGTCAAGGGATTCACGCGCGCCGTGTTTTCCGGCCTGCCGACCACCGAGCTGGCGCGGGTGATGAAGGACTTCGTGATTCCCCATCCCGAGCTGCACGGCCTGTATCACTGCGCCGTTGCGCCGATCGACAAGTATTCGCTTCTGAAGCTCGTGGCGCAGGTATATGGCAAGGACATCGACATCATTGCAGATGATCAATTGAAGATCGACCGGTCGCTGGATGCCACGCGCCTCTTGCAGGCAACGGGTTATGTGCCTCCCTCGTGGCCGGAATTGATTCGTGAAATGCACGCGCATCGCCTGGTTCCCTAACGGATTGAATGGTTAATTTATGTTCGACAATAAAGTTCTCATGATTACCGGCGGCACCGGGTCCTTTGGACATACGGTGCTCAAGCGTTTCCTTTCCACTGATGTGCGAGAGATCCGCGTCTTCAGCCGCGACGAAAAAAAACAAGAGGACATGCGCATTGCCTTGGCCGACGACAAGGTCAAGTTCCACATCGGCGACGTGCGCGATTACGACAGCATCGCCCAGGCGATGATCGGCGTGGACTATGTGTTTCATGCGGCCGCGCTCAAGCAGGTGCCGTCCTGCGAGTTCTATCCCATGGAAGCGGTCAAGACCAACGTGCTTGGCACGGAAAACGTCCTGAACGCGGCGATTGCAGCCGGTGTGCAACGCGTGGTCGTGCTGAGCACGGACAAGGCGGTGTACCCGATCAACGCCATGGGCATCTCCAAGGCAATGGCCGAGAAGCTGGTGGTGGCCAAGTCCCGCGTCGCCGTCAATAACGGTCCGGTGATCTGCGCGACGCGCTACGGCAACGTGATGGCCTCGCGCGGCTCGGTGATTCCGCTGTTCATCAGCCAGCTGAAGACGGGCGAACCGCTTACCGTCACCGATCCCAACATGACGCGCTTCCTGATGTCGCTCGAGGATTCGGTGGACCTGGTGCTGCATGCGTTCGAGCACGCCAAGCAAGGCGACATCTTTGTCCAGAAGGCGCCGGCTTCCACCGTCGCCGACCTGGCGGTTGCGCTCAAGGAACTGATTGGCGGTGACAGCCCGCTCAAGGTGATCGGCACGCGGCACGGTGAAAAGCTGTACGAGTCGCTGATTTCGCGCGAGGAAATGGCAAAGGCCGAAGACATGGGCCGCTATTACCGGATTCCCGCCGATAACCGGGATCTGAACTACAAGAAGTATTTCGTCGAAGGCGAAACCGAGATTTCCGAGCTGGACGATTACACGTCGCACAACACGGAGCGACTGGATGTCGAAGGTGTGAAGAAGTTGCTGTTGAATCTGGAATACATCCGGGGGCAGATCGATGCTTAAGGTCATGACGCTGGTCGGCACGCGTCCGGAACTCATCAAGATGAGCCGCGTCATCGCGGAACTGGATGCGCAGGTCGATCATGTACTGGTGCATTCCGGCCAGAATTACGACTACGAACTGAATCAGGTGTTTTTCGACGACCTGCAGATTCGCAAGCCGGATTATTTTCTGGGCGCTGCGGGCGATACCGCGGCCAAGACGATCGGCGACGTCATCATCAAGTCCGACGAGATCTTCGAACAGGAAAAGCCGGACGCGCTGCTGCTGTACGGCGACACCAACACCTGCCTGGCGGTAATCGCCGCCAAGCGCCGCAAGATTCCGGTGTTCCACATGGAGGCGGGCAATCGCTGTTTCGATCAGCGCGTGCCCGAAGAGCTGAACCGCAAGGTGCTCGACCACCTGAGCGACATCAACATGGTCCTGACCGAGCATGCGCGCCGCTACCTGATCGCCGAAGGCATCCGTCCCGAGACGATCATCAAGACCGGTTCGCACATGCAGGAAGTGCTGGCGTACTACATGGACGACATCCAGAAGTCGGACGTGCTGGCGCGCGAAGGCCTGACCGAAGACAAGTTCTTCCTGGTCAGCGTGCACCGCGAAGAAAACGTGGACACGCCGCAGAACCTGCGCGATCTGCTCGACACGCTGCGCCACCTGGCCGACACGTACGAGTACCCGATCATCGTGTCGACGCACCCGCGCACCCGCAAGCGCCTGGAGGCGTTGGGTGACGCGCTGGACCATCCGCTCATCCGCTTCGTCAAGCCGTTTGGCCTGCTCGACTACATCAAGCTGCAGATGGGCGCATTCTGCGTGCTGTCCGATAGCGGCACGATCACGGAAGAAGCTTCGCTGCTGAACCTGCCGGCCATCACGGTGCGCAATGCGCACGAGCGTCCTGAAGGCATGGACGAGGGCACGCTGATCATGAGCGGCCTGAAGGCCGAGCGGGTGGCTGACGCGGTTCGCGTGGTCACCAGCCAGCATCGCCGCGGCGAGCGCGTGATTCCCGTGGTCAAGGACTACGAAGGCGGCCCGGTCTCCAAGCAGGTCGTGCGCGTGGTGTTGAGCTACACGGATTATGTGAACCGGACTGTGTGGTCGAAATCCTGAACCGTCACCTGACTGCTGAATCATGCCTACAGTGATTTTCTGGTGCATTCTGGCGGCGGCCTTGGGTTTGGCCTGGGTACTTACCGGCGCGTTGCGCCGGTATGCCCTGGCCAGCCGCAGGCTGCTTGACGTCCCGAACAGCCGCAGTTCGCATGTGGTCACCACCCCGCGTGGCGGCGGCGTGGCCTTTGTGCTGAGCTTTCTGCTCGGCCTGCCGGTGCTCGTCTGGCTGGGCCTGCTGCCTGCGGTGACCGCGGTGGCGTTGGGCGGAGCGGGCACGGCCGTGGCCATCATCGGATTTCTGGACGACCGCGGCCATGTCGCGGTCCGCTGGCGGCTGCTGGTGCATTTCGGCAGCGCGGCCTGGCTGATGGCCTGGTTTGGCGGGTTGCCCGCGGAAGCGCTGGGCCAGGCGTCCGCGTTCTGGGCGGCCGTGGCAAGCGTGCTGGGTGTTTTTGCGCTGGTCTGGCTGCTCAACCTGTACAACTTCATGGATGGCATCGACGGCCTGGCTGCGTCGGAGGCGATCTGCGCGGCGGTCGGGGCAAGCGTGATCTACGTTCTGACCGGACACGAAGGCGCCATCGTCGCGCCCCTGCTGCTGGCTGCGGCCGTGGCGGGCTTTCTGTTGTGGAATTTCCCGCCGGCGCGCATTTTCATGGGCGATGCCGGCAGCAGCTTTCTGGGCATCGTCCTGGGTGGCCTGGCGCTGCACGGCGCGTGGCAGCAACCGGCCTTGTTGTGGGCCTGGCTGATCCTGCTGGGCGTCTTTGCCGTGGATGCAACCTGGACGCTGCTGCGACGGCTTGGACGCGGCGAGCGCGTTTACCTGGCGCATCGCATGCACGCGTACCAGCACGCCACGCGACGCTTCGGCGCGCACAAGCCGGTTCTGCTGACGGTAATTGCGTTGAATGTGTTCTGGCTGTTCCCCATCGCGCTTTGCGTGGCGCGCGGCTGGCTCTCGCCGCTGGCAGGTGTGCCTTTGGCGTATGGCCCTTTGCTGGCGCTTGCGATAGGCTGCAAGGCGGGCGTGCCCGAGAACTCCGGTCACCATCCGCAGGCGTCATAAGACGGCACTGAGGAAACCTCCGTTATGTGTTTTTCCCGGTCCGCTTGAGTGGCGGCCGTATTGCTACACTTTCATTTCGAGTCTTGGATTGAGACCACGAAGACCAAACGCCCACAATGACGAGCGGCATGAGTTTCCGGCAGATGCCGCTCGGTTGGGGTGACAAAAAGGGACAATAAGAGACGATGGCGAGATCGCTAGTGATTATCGGGGCGGGCATGCACGGACGCGCGGTGGCCGAGGCCGCCGAGCTCAGCGGCCATTGGCAGGAAATCCTGTTTGTGGACGACCGCTGGCCCGCCTTGCAGGAGAGCGCGGGCCGCAAGGTCGTGTCCAATCTGGCGGGCTTGAGCAGCTTGAGCGGCCTGGCGGCCGACCAAGCCCAAGCGATTGCGGCAGTCGGCAATAACGCGTTGCGCGCCGGCTGGGTCAAGGCGATCGAAGCCGCGGGCTTGCCCCTGGCGACGGTGATTCATCCGGCGGCCTGCGTCAGTCCCAGCGCCACCATCGAGGCAGGAACCGCGATCCTGGCGATGGCGATGGTGGGTGCGAGCGCCTATATTGGCTCGGGGTCCATCCTGAACGCGCACAGCTCCGCGGATCACGATACCCATCTGGAAAACTATGCGCACCTGGGCACCGGCGTGCATCTGGCCGGCGGCGTGAAAGTCGGCGCGGGCGCCTGGCTTCAGGCGGGCTGCTGTGCGGGCTATGGCGTGGTCGTTCCCCCGGACACGGTGTATCCCCCGGGAACCGCGCTGACCAATTGATTCGCCTTGACTGAATTTGTCGTCAATCCTTTAACTGGACGTCGCTGGACGTAAACCGTGCCATTACCCATCGCTTTTCGTTCACTCATGGTGTTTCTGTTCGACCTGTTGGCGGCCCTCGTCGCCTGGGTGGGGGGCTTTCTTCTGCGCTTCAATTTCGAATGGCCGGTGGGTTATGGCAACCAGATGCTGTTCGGCCTGCCGCTGCTGCTGATCGTGCACGCGATCGCTTGCCGTTGGGCCGGTCTTTATCGCGGCATATGGCTCTTTGCCAGCCTGCCCGACCTGAAGCGCGTCCTGAAGGCCGTGGCGGTCTCGGCGATCGCGCTGCTGATCGTCGCCAACCTGGTTCCCCCCTCGTTTTCGATTCCCCGCTCGCTGTTCCTGCTGTATCCGCTGCTGCTGCTCCTGTTCATGGGCGGCGGCCGGGCGGCGTGGCGGATGTGGAAGGAGCACCGGCTGTACGGCGGCCTGATCGCCCAAGGCAAACCCGTGGTGCTGGTGGGGGCGGGCATGCGCGCCGCTTCGCTGGTGCGCGAGCTTGAGCGCAGCCCGGACTGGCAGGTCGTCGCGCTGGTCGACGACAACCCCAAGAAGTGGGGCCGGGAACTGGGCGGTTATCCCGTTGTGGGATCGCTGGATCGCCTGCCCAGCGTGCTGCAGGAGTTCAAGGCGCGGCACATCATCCTGGCCATGCCGGGCGCCGCGGCCGACGTCAAGCGCCGCGTGACGGAGTTGGCCGTGCATTCGGGCGCGCAGGTCTTCGTGCTGCCCGAGGTGGACGACCTGATGAGCGGGCGCGTCGCCATCAGCCAGATGCGGCCTGTCGAGATCGAGGATCTGCTGGGCCGCGACCCGGTTGAGATCGACTCGGCCCACGTCAGCACTCTGTTGCGGGGCACCACCGTGCTCGTGACCGGGGCCGGCGGGTCGATCGGCAGCGAGCTTTGCCATCAGCTCGTGCGCTTTGCGCCGGCGCGCGTCGTGCTGGTCGAAACGAGCGAATACGCGCTCTACAAGATCGAACAATGGTTTTCCACGCATTGGCCGGGCGTCAGCCTGGTCACGCTGGCGGGCGACGTGAAGGACGCCGACCGCATGGATGAGATCTTTGCGCGCTACCGGCCGCAGGTGATCTTCCACGCCGCCGCGTACAAGCATGTCCCCCTGATGGAGGTCGACAACGCGTGGCAGGCGGTGCGCAACAACGTGGGCGGCACGCTGGTCGTGGCCCAGTGCGCGCAGCGGCACAAGGCTGAACGCTTCGTCCTGATTTCCACCGACAAGGCGGTCAACCCCACCAATGTCATGGGCGCAACCAAGCGCCTGGCCGAGATGGTGTGCGAGGCCTTCCAGGCCGAAAAGGGCGGGACGCGCTTTGGCATCGTCCGATTCGGCAACGTGCTGGGCAGCACCGGCAGTGTCATCCCGAAATTCCATCAGCAGATCCAGCACGGCGGGCCGGTCACGGTCACGCATCCGGACATCACCCGCTATTTCATGTCCATTCCCGAAGCCGCGCAGCTGGTGCTGCAGGCGGCCGCCATGGGAGACGGGGGCGAGATCCATGTGCTGGACATGGGGTATCCGGTCAAGATCGTGGATTTGGCACGCAACATGATTCGCCTGTCGGGGTACGACGAAGAGCAGATCCGGATCGAGTTCACCGGGTTGCGGCCGGGCGAAAAGCTCTATGAAGAATTGCTGGCCGATTGCGAACAGACGCGGCCGACGCCGCATACCAAGTTGCGCATCGCCCGCTCGCGGCCCGTGCCGCCGGCGTTCCTGCGGGAATTGACCGAATGGCTCGAGAGCAGCAAGACCTACAGCGACGAAGTCGTGCGCGCCGGGTTGTTGCGATGGGTGCCGGAGTACACGCCCAAGGCGCATGAGGCCGGGTCTGAAGGGATGGCGGGCGTTTCCGCGCGCACGGAGGCCTCGTCATGATGGCCGGCACCGATACGCGTCGCGTGGGCGTGCTGGGCGCGACCAGCCTGGTGGGCGCCGCGCTGCTGAGCGAACTGAAGGCCCAATCATTCGCGCCCATCGCCTATTCCCGCCGGCGCGCCGCGTCCGCGGACGATGGCGTCCAGTGGCGCGCGCTTCCCGAGGCCGGCGGCAAGCCGGAATCGGTGTTTGGCGAACAAGATATTCCGGTATGGGTGTCGCTGGCGCCCATCTGGATCCTGCCGCAATATTTCGACGCGCTGCGCGCCAGCGGGGCCAAGCGAATTGTCGCCCTGTCCTCGACCAGCCGGTTCACGAAGACGTCGTCTTCGGTGGAATCCGAACAGGCCCTGGCGCGCAAGCTGATCGACGCCGAGGCCGCGCTGATCGCCTGGGCTGAAGCGGCCGGCGTCGAGTACGTGATCCTGCGTCCGACCCTGATCTACGGGGGCGAGCACGACGGCAACATTTCCGAAATTGCCCGTTTCATCCGCCGGTTTGGCATGTTTCCGGTGTTTGGCGCCGCGCGCGGGCTGCGGCAGCCCGTCAAGGCCGCCGATATCGCGGCGGCAAGCGTTGCGGCCGTTACCGCGCCGGCGGCGGCCAATCAGGCGTACAACCTGTCGGGCGGCGAAACCCTGCAATACCGGCAGATGGTGGCCCGGGTGTTCGCGGCGATGGGCAAGCGCCCGCGCATCCTGACCGTGCCGCTGGGCATCTTCAAGCTTGCGCTGGCGGGCGTGCGCCTCGTGCCGCGCTATAGGCACTGGTCGGTCGGCATGGCCGAACGCATGAACGAAGACCTGGTGTTCGCGCATGACGACGCTCAGCGCGACCTGGGCTATCGGCCATCAAAGTTCGAACCCTAGGCAAGGCACCGGGCGCGCATGGATCCGGCGGTTTGTTGTAAATTGCCGGAATTCGCGGGATTTTCCATTGCCTTTCAATTGGTCCAAGCAACCGTGATCGACGCTTGCACACGGCCTGAACCATTGCATTCTTCTTGATGCCCACTCGCATTCTCATTGTCCGCACGTCTTCCCTGGGCGATCTCGTCCACATGCTGCCGGCGATCACGGATATCGCCCGGCATGTGCCGGACGCGCAGATCGACTGGGTCGTCGAGGAAGCGTTTGCCGAGATCCCGACGTGGCATCCCGCCGTCAACGAAGTCATCAAGGTCGCGCACCGGCGCTGGCGTAAGTCGTGGTGGTCCGCCCAGGTGCGGGCCGAGCGCCGCGCGCTGCGCGAGCGCCTGCGCGCCGTGCGCTACGACATTGTCCTGGACATGCAAGCCCTCTTGAAATCGGCCTGGCTGGTGCGCCAGACGCAGGGCATCAAGCACGGGCTGGACTGGCGGTCGGCGCGCGAACCGCTGGCCTCGCTGTTCTACAACGTGCGTCATCGCGTCGAGTTCTGGCAGCCCGCCGTGATCCGCCAGCGCAAGCTGGCCGGCCTGACGTTCGGCTACCAGCACGCCGGCCTGCCGGATTTTGGGCTGCAATCCTTTGCGCGCCAGGCCACGCAGGCGCCCGAGCCGGTCGTGGAAGTGGGCAGCGGCGGCCTGAACGCCGCCGAGCTGCCCCGGCTGCACCACCTGGACACGGACCGCGGCTATGCGGTGATCATGCCGTCGGCCAGCCGCGACGACAAGCTGTGGCCCGAAGAGGACTGGCGCGTGGTGTTCCGCCGCCTGCGCGAGGCCGGCTGCACGCTCAAGCTGCTGGCGGGCAACGAACAGGAAGCCGAACGCGCCCAGCTGCTGGTGGCCGGCATGGAAGGGGCCGAGGTGATGCCCCGCATGGACCTTACCGCGGTGGCCAAGCTGCTTGCCGGCGCGCGCCTGATGGTGGGGCTGGACAGCGGCCTCACGCATCTGTCGGCCGCGTTGGGCCGTCCCACGATCGGCATCTACCGCGCATCCACGCCGGTACGCACCCCGCTGGTCGGATCCAACTACACCGCCAGCTTGGGCGACCGCGGCGCCTCGCCGTCGCGTGAGGCCGTCATGGCCTCGGTCGAGCAGGCGCTCGCCGCGCAGTGACATGAACCGCGGCGTCTACACGCTGGCGCTGCGGACCCTCGCGCCGCTGATCTGGCTGTGGATGGCCCGCCGCGCCAAACGCGCAGGCGGCCGCTGGGAAATCTTTTCTCCCGAGCGTTTCGGCCGCGCCGAGCCCGCCTCGCAGTCACCGGACAACCCCGTCTGGGTGCATGCCGTCAGCCTGGGCGAGACACGGGCCGCGCTGCCACTCTTGAACGCGTTGCTGGCGCAAGGCCTGCCTGTGTTGCTGACGCACACGACGGCGACGGGCCGCGCCGAGGGCGAGCGCCTTTTCAAGGACGCAATCGCCCAGGGACAGCTGCGCCAAGCCTGGCTTCCCTACGATTTTCCGGGCGCGACCCGCCGCTTCATGGCGGCGCACCGTCCGCGCTGCGGTCTGCTGATGGAGCGCGAGATCTGGCCGAATCTGCTGGCAGCGGCCCGGCAGGCCAAGGTGCCCATGGCGCTCGTCAGCGCGCGCTATTCCGCGTCGTCGCTACGGCAGGCGCGCCGGATGGGCAGCGTGATGCGCGAGGCGCTGGCGGGTCTGGACAAAGTGCTGGCGCAGACGGCGGAAGATGCCGGCCGGCTGGCGCAGGCTGGGGCGCCCGCGGCCCAGATCACCGGCAATCTCAAGTTTGACCTTGTGCTGCCGGCCGCGCAGGTCGAGGCAGGACACGCCTGGCGCGCGCATCTGGGACGTTCCGTGGTGGCCGTGGCCAGCACGCGCGAGGGCGAGGACGCCCCGTTCATCGCGGCCATCAAGCGCCACGCGGTTGCACCGGGCGCGCCGCTCTTTCTGTTGATTCCGCGGCATCCGCAGCGTTTTGACGAAGCGGCGGGGCTGCTGTCGAACGCGAAAGTGCCGTTCGAACGGCGCTCGGCGGGCGCCGCCGCATCGCCGGATACCGCCGTGCTGCTGGGCGACACGCTGGGCGAAATGGCTTTTTATTACGCGGCTTCGGATGTGGCGATCGTGGCGGGCAGCTTTGCGCCGCTGGGCGGCCAGAACCTGATCGAAGCCTGCGCGGCGGGCGTGCCCGTGATCGTCGGGCCGCATACGTTCAATTTCAAGCAGGCGGCCGAGGATGCCATCGAGGCCGGCGCGGCACGCCGCGCGGCGGATCCGGTGCAAGCGGTGGACGCCGCGATGGCGCTGCTAAGCGATACGGCCGGCAGGCGGCAGGCGAGCAAGGCGGCCAGGGCCTGGTTCGACCAGCACGCCGGCGCCACGGCGCGCACGATGGCCGCGCTGGCGCCCTGGCTGGGCGAGCCGGCCGCGCGCCGGTAAGGCGTTCGTCAAGGCGCTAGTTAAGGCGTTTTGCGCGGCGTCAGCGTCACGGCGCCGGGGTTCAATTCCTGGCTGAACCGCCGCGCGTCCCGGCCCTCGTCCTCGGGCCGGGCGCCCAGCCAGCCCTGTCCCAGCGCAAAAACGCCCAGGTTCGCAAGCAGGATCAGGATGAAGAGCACGCGCATGCCGTACCTTCGTCAGAAAGAGGTGTTCAACGTGGCGCGCGCCACGGCGGCCAGCCCGTCCAGGACGGGATGGTCCAGGTAGACGGGAACGGGCGTCGCGCCAAACGCGCCGCCCGCATCGGCCAGCAGGCGTTCGATTTCTTGATGCACTTCGGGCCAGCCGCCGCCGGCCGCGTAGATCTGCGGCGTCTGGCCGTAGCGCTGGCGGCCCGCCAGCCATTGGCGCACGACGGCGCCGGCCTGGGCCGCGGCAATGCCCGAGGCGATGGCCTCGTGCGTGTCCGTGGGGTAGGGCACGACCTGGCCGTTGGCGATGGGCAGGTTGGCCGTGCCGTGCGCAAGCGAGGTGCGCATCATGGCCGGGCCCGGCAGGATCAGGCCGCCCGCGAAGACGTTGTCCGGTCCGACGGTGTCGATGGTGGTGGCGGTGCCGAAGCTGGCCAGCACGAAAGGCGGATGCGTGCCCGGCAGGCGCGAGAGCACGCCGAGCAGCGATGCCCAGCGGTCGGCGCCCAGCTGGGTGGGGGTGCGATAACTGTTGACCAGACCCAGCGTCGTTGCTTGCGACAGCGACCAGGTGACCGCGCAGCCGTGTTTGTTCAGGATGTCCGCGATGGCGTCGCCGCGCGCCGCGCCGGCGACGTTCACGCCCAACGCGCGCAGCGGCGGCCGCGGCAGGGCGGCCAGCCAGTCATCCAGCGCGTTCAGGTCCAGGCCGTCGAAGGCGACGGCCGCGGGCTCGCGCGGCATGTCCGGATTGCTGGCGTCCAGCCAACCCACTTTGAGTCGGCTGTTGCCGGAGTCGATGAGAATAATCATGCTTGGCGTCGAATCGAAATTTCACCGACCGAGATCGGTGTGGCGCCCTCGGGCGTTTGCACCAGCAGGCGGCCTTGATCGTCCACGCCACAGGCGGTGCCGCTTAGAAGAATAGCGCCCTTGTCCAGCACGTTCACCTTGCGGCCCGCCAGGGCGTCCACCTGGTCGAAACGCTGCCGGAATACGCCGAAGCCTTCGCGTTCGAGCGTGCGGACCGCCTCGTGCCAGGCCGTGGCGCTGGCGCAGACCAGGTCGGCAGCCGCAGCCGCGTGCGCGGCGCCGGCCTGCACCTGGGTCCAGTCCGCGACCTCGCGGCCCAGGGCAAGCGACAGCTCGGCCGCATCGATAAGGTTCACGCCCATGCCGATCACCACGGTGTATCCGGCGTCGCGGCCGCCTGGATTGCGGGTGGTTTCCACCAGGATGCCGGCCAGCTTGGCATCGTGCCATTGGACGTCGTTGGGCCATTTCATGCACAGGCCGCGCGGCTCGGGCCCGGCGACGGTGCGCAGCGCCTCGCAAGCGGCCACGCCGGCCAGCGGCGATAACGCGGCCAGTTGCGTGGCCGGCAGGTGCACGTCGAATGCGCACGAGAACATCAGCGTGGAGCCCGAGCGGTTCTGCCACGGGCGGCCGGCGCGACCCCGGCCGGTCTCTTGCAGATGCGTGCCCAGCAGCCAGGGCTTGCCCGCGCCGGCGCCCGAGCGCGCGCGCGCAAGCAGGTCGGCATTGGTCGATCCGGTGCTGCGGGTCCAGGCAATGTCCTGGAAGGCGGGCAGGCGGTCCGCGAGCGTCCGGGCAAGCGTTTCCGGGTCGGGCAGGTCGATGGGGCAAACGGGGGCGGGCATGGCCGCGATTGTAGGGCACGCGGGCCGCGCTCGCGGCTGCGGGGCCCCAGCGTTTATGATTGGCGATACATTTTGCATCGGTACCCCGACGACATGCCGCATTCCGCATTGCTTGCGACCGCCGCCGCGCCTTTTCGATACGAAGGCGGGGTTTGCCATGTGGGCGGCGATTGGAGCGTCCTGGCGCTGGCCGAGTCGGGCGAGGTCGAACGCAGGCGCGCGGCCCTCGCGCAGGCGGCCAAGGACGGCGCCCGTTGGGACATGCACAGCATCCACCGGCTGGACACCATCGGCGCGCTGATCATCTGGCAGGCCTGGGGCGAGAAGCTGCCCGAGCGCGTGCGCTGGGGCGCCGGGCAGCAGGATGTCTTCAACACGCTGGCGATGAACAAGGGCGAGACGCCCGTGACAGCGCCCAAACCCGAGACATGGTCGTGGGTTCGCGCCACCGGCGGCGCGGTCCTGCAGGCCGCCGAAAACGGCAAGGCGCTGCTCATCATGCTGGGCCAGCTCGTGCTGGATGTCGGCGCCATGCTGCGCCGGCCCTGGCTGGGCCCGTGGCGCGAGATCTCCGCGCAGGTGTACCGGACCGGCGCGCAGGCGCTGGGCATCACGGCGCTGGTGGGCTTTCTGATCGGCGTGGTGCTGTCTTACCTGTCGGCCCAGCAGCTTCAGATGTTCGGCGCCGACCGCTTCATCGTGCGCCTCCTGGGGGTCTCGATCGTGCGAGAGCTGGGACCGGTGCTTGCGGCGATCCTCGTGGCCGGCCGGTCGGGATCCGCGATTACGGCGCAGATCGGGGTGATGCGCGTGACGCAGGAACTGGACGCGATGCTGGTGATGGGCATTTCGCACGGCCAGCGCCTCATCCTGCCGCGCGTGGTGGCGCTGGCGGTCACGATGCCGCTGCTGGTGCTGTGGACCAGCGCCATGGCGCTCTTGGGCGGCATGCTGGCGGCGATGGCGCAGCTGGGCGTGTCCGCGCAGTGGTTCCTGCAATCGCTGCCGGATGCGATCTCGCTGACCAATTACTGGATCGGCATGCTCAAGGGCGTGACCTTCGGCATCCTGATCGCGCTCATTGCCTGCCACTTCGGCCTGCGCATCCAGCCCAACACCGAAAGCCTGGGACGCGGCACCACGACATCCGTGGTTACCTCGATCACGGGCGTGATTTTGCTGGATGCGGTGTACGCGGTCATCTTCAGCACGGTGGGCATCTGATGAATAGCGCCGCGCAACACCGGTTGTTTACCGAAGAGGGCGTCACCGTCGAGCCGGTCATCACCGTGCGCGGCCTTCGCACGGCCTTCGGCGATCACGTGGTGCACGAGAACCTGGACCTGACGGTGTTTCCGGGAGAAATCCTGGTGCTGGTGGGCGGCTCGGGCACGGGCAAGACGGTGCTGCTGCGGCAGATCATCGGACTGGACGTGCCGGCCGCGGGCACCGTGAAGGTGCTGGGGCATACGCTTTCGGAACTGTCTCCGGGCGAACGCCGGCGCCTGTCATACCGCTGGGGCATGCTGTTCCAGGCGGGCGCGCTTTTCTCGGCGCTGTCGGTGTTCGACAACGTGGCGCTGCCGCTGCGCGAACTGCGCACGGTGCCCGAAGACCTGGTGCGCGACGTGGTCATGTGCCGGCTTGCGATGGTGGGCCTGTCGTCGCGCGATGCGGACAAGCGTCCCTCGGACCTGTCCGGCGGCATGGTCAAGCGCGTGGCGCTGGCGCGCGCGCTGTCGCTGGACCCGGAATTACTGTTCCTGGACGAACCCACGGCGGGGCTCGATCCGCTGCGGTCCGACGAATTCGTCGACCTGGTGCGCAGTTTGCACCGGCAGCTTGGCTTTACCGTCGTCATGGTGACGCACGACCTGGACACGCTGCTGGCGCTGGCCACGCGCGTGGCCGTGCTGGCCGAGAAACGGGTGATCATTTGCGACACGGTGCCTGAAGTCCTGAAGTTCGATCACCCGTTCATTCATACGTTCTTCCTGGGCGAGCGCGGCTTGCGCGCGCTGGGAGATTTGGCACCGAAGGGAATGCACCATGGAAAACCGTAGTCAGGCGCTCATGGCCGGTATCTTCACGCTGGTCCTGCTGGCTGCCGCGACGCTGACGGCCATCTGGATCGGCCGCGACCGGACGCAATTGCAGCCATACGAAATCATTTCGGCCACGGCCGTCACCGGCCTGAATCCGCAATCGGCCGTGCGCTACCAGGGCGTGCCCGTGGGCCGCGTGCAGTCGCTGGCGCTCAATCCCGACAAGCCGGGGCAGGTGCGCATCCGGATTGGCGTGGCCCCCAACACGCCGATCACCGAATCGACCTGGGCCGAACTGGGCGTGCAGGGCGTGACCGGCATGGCCAACGTGGACCTGCGCGATGACGGCTCGTCGCTCAAGCGCCTGACGTCCACGGCCGAGCATCCGGCCGCCATTCCGCTGCGTCCGGGCTTTCTGGACCGCATCGAAAAGCGCGGCGACAAGCTGATTTCCAACGTCGAGGTGGCGACGGAGCAATTGAAGCGCGTGCTGAGCGAACAGAACGTGCAGGCCCTCACGGCCAGCCTGCAGAACGCCACCGACATCTCGCAGTCCCTGAAGGACGCCACCCGTGATCTGGCGCCCACGCTGGCCAAGCTCGGTCCGCTGATGGATTCCTTGAACACCACCTCGCGCCAGGCCGACCGCGCCGCGCGCGAGATCGGCGACCTGGCCCAGCAGGCCCGACAGTCGCTCGCGCGATTGAACGCGCCCGACGGCCCGCTGGCCGTCGCCACCCGCAGCCTGAACGACATCGCGCTGGCCGCCGCGCGGCTCGATGGCGAGACCTTGCCGGCCTTCACCACCATGGCCAACGATGTCAGCACGGCCGCACGGGGCGCCACCACCACCTTGCGCCGTGTGGACAGCACGCCGCAATCGTTCCTGTTCGGTCCCGCGCCCATTGCGCCGGGACCCGGCGAACCCGGCTTTGCCGGATTCCGGAGATAGATCCCATGAAGATGCGCAGCGCCATTCTGATCCTGACCCTGGCCCTGGCCGGTTGCGGCATCGGCCGCGTGGACGCGCCGCCCCAGTTGTTCGACCTGGGGCTGGACGCGCGGCCGGTGCCTGCGTTGCCGGCGCGCGATCCGATCGCGCTGTCGTTCCAGGCCGCGCCGGGGCTGTCCGACACCGGCATGATCTGGCGCGTGGGCGACAGCGCCGCGCCCCGGTCGTACGCCACCTATCGCTGGGCGGCCTCGCCCGCCGAGCTGGTGCGCCAGCGCATCACCGATCGCCTGTCGCGCCAGGGCGCTGTGCTGGGCGACCGCGTCACGTTGCAGACGCCGCAATTGCAGGTGTCGCTGGCGCAGTTCGAGCAGGTGTTCACCGAGGACGGCCAGTCGAGCCAGGGACGCCTGCTGCTGCAAGCCGTGCTGCTGAACGGGCGCGAGGTCGTGGACCAGAAGCGCATCATGGTGGCCGCGCCCGCGCCCACGCAGGATGCCGCAGGCGGCGTGGCCGCGCTGCGCCAGGCTACCGACGAGGCCAGCGACCAGCTTGCGCAATGGCTGGCGGCGACGCTGCGACCGCCTGCCGCTGCGCGCGGAAAGTGAGCTCGGGCTCGCGCTTGCG
Organism: Achromobacter sp. SLBN-14; assembly: GCF_006715415.1. NCBI lineage: Bacteria > Pseudomonadati > Pseudomonadota > Betaproteobacteria > Burkholderiales > Alcaligenaceae > Achromobacter > Achromobacter sp. SLBN-14. The sequence continues at coordinate 2,609,712 of NZ_VFNE01000001.1, forward strand.
CGCGCCGTTGACGGTTGACCCGGATTTCGCCGCGCGGGCCGGGCGGTTAACATCGTTCCTTTTTCCGCACGTTGAGTCCCGCCATGTCCGCACGCACTGAAACCCACGCTTTCGTCGGCGCCGCCGGCCGTATCGATTGCGCCATCGACTGGCCCGCCGACGCGCCGCGCGGCTGGGCGCTGGTGCTGCATCCGCATCCGCTGCAGGGCGGCGCACGCGAGAACAAGGTGGTCACGACCTTGTCGCGCGCCTGCGTGCAGCACGGCCTGGTGGCGGTGCGTCCCAACTTCCGCGGTGTCGGCCACTCCGAAGGCGTGTTCGACAAATCCGTCGGCGAAACCGAAGACATGCTGGCCGTCGTGGCGCAGATGCGCGAGCTGCACCCCGAGCTGGCGCAGGCGCCGTGGGTGCTGGCGGGATTCTCGTTTGGCACGGCGGTCGCCGCGCAGACCTACGCCGCGCTGGCCGAACAGGGCGACGCCGTCCTGCCGTCGGCGCTGATGCTGATGGGGCCGGCGGTCAACCGCTTCCAATCGCACGAAGTGCAGGTGCCCGACGACACGCTGATGGTGCATGGCGAAGAAGACGAGGTGGTGCCGTTGTCCGAAGCCATGGACTGGGCGCGGCCGCGCTCGATTCCGGTCGTGGTGGTGCCGGGCGCCTCGCATTTTTTCCACGGCAAGCTGCTCGTGCTGCGTCAGCTGGTGCAGGCCCGCCTGAAGGTCGCGCTGGACTGAAACGGGCCTTGCCGCCGCGGCAGGTTGCATCAGGTTGCATGTTTTAGGCGCGCAGGGAACCCTGCGCGGCCGGGATGGGTCTGATCGACTGCCTATAATTGTCAGCCACTTGCCCCGCGCCGGCGGGCGTCATTCCTGGACCCACGTTGCCGATGAAGAAATTGCCTCACTCCGCTCAATCCCCCGTTGTCTTTACCCGCCGCCTGATCTCGGGCGCCGTGTTGTCAGCGATGCTGGCGGCCTCACTGCCGGCGTGGGCGCAGCAGGCGCCAGCCGCACCCGCCGCCGCGCCGGCCGCGACGGCCCCGGCGCCGTCGCCCTCGGGTGCAGTGCCTGTTGGCGACGTGTCGGCCGTCCCGGCTCCCACCATCGCGGCCAAGGCCTGGATCGTCATCGATGTGAACAGCGGCCAGACACTGGCCGCATCCAACCCCGACATGAAGGTCGAGCCGGCCTCGCTTACCAAGATCATGACGGCCTACGTCGTGTTCAACGCGCTGGACGAAAAGCGCCTGACGCTGGAGCAGACCGTGCCGGTGTCCGAGCACGCGTGGCGCACGGGCGGCTCGCGCATGTTCATCGAGCCGCGCAAGCCGGTCACGGTGGACGAACTGAACCAGGGCATGATCGTGCAATCGGGCAACGACGCCTCCGTGGCGCTGGCCGAAGCCGTGGGCGGCAGCGAATCCGCCTTTGCCGCGCTGATGAACCAGGAGGCCGAGCGCCTGGGCATGAAGAACACGCACTTCATGAACGCCACGGGCCTGCCCGATCCCCAGCACGTGACGTCCACGCGCGATCTGGCCACGCTGTCCGCGCACCTCATCACGGATCACCCGGACTTCTTCCACTACTACAAGCAGAAGAGCTACACCTACAACAAGATCACGCAGCCCAACCGCAATCGCTTGTTGTGGGCCGACCCCTCGGTCGATGGCATGAAGACCGGCCATACCGACTCGGCCGGTTACTGCCTGGTCTCCACGGCCATGCGCGGCGACCGCCGCATCCTGGTGGTCGTGGTGGGCACCGACAGCGAAGCCACCCGCGCCGAAGAAAGCCTGAAGCTCCTGAACTGGAGCTTCCAGAACTTCGACACGGTCAAGCTGTTCGACAAGAGCCAGCCTGGCATCGACGCCCGCGTCTGGGAAGGCACCGCCGAAAACGTCAAGCTGGGTCCGCCCAATCCGGTGTCCATCGCCGTGCCGCGCGGCAAGGCCGGCGACTTGAAGCCGGTTGCCCAGCGCACCGATCCGCTGATCGCGCCGCTGGCCAAGGGTCAGCAGGTCGGCACGCTGCAGTTCACGCTGGACGGCAAGGTGCTGCGCACCGAACCGCTGGTGGTCCAGGACGCCGTCGAGCGCGCCGGGTTCTTTGGCCGCATGGTCGACACCGTCAAGCGCTGGTTCCAGTAAATCGGCGCACCGCGGCCGGGGCCGCGGGTGTAAGCTAGCAGCGGGCGTTTCGTGCGCGAAACGCCCGTTTTGCATTCTTCGGGGGCGGGCCGCGCGGCTCGTCCCTGTTCCATTTCAAATTCAGGAGTGCCTCATGATTCCGGGCGTGCCGGGCGAAAGCCAGGTGTATCTCAACGGTGAATTCCTGCGCATGGACGAGGCCAAGGTCTCCGTCCTGGACCGCGGCTTCATTTTCGGCGACGGCATTTACGAAGTCGTCCCCGTGTACCAGGGCAATGCGTTCCGCATGGCCGAACACCTTGACCGTCTTGACCGCAGCCTGGCCGCCTTGCGCATCGCGCAGCCGTTCGACCGCAGCGGGTGGATCAACCTGATCGAGCAGTTGCTGGACCGCTCCAACCTGGACACCTGCATCGTCTATCTGCAAGTGACGCGCGGCGTGGCCAAGCGCGACCATCCGTTCCCGTCGCCGGCCGTCACCCCCACGGTGTTCGGCATGATCGCGGCCTGGTCGCCGCCGACGGCCGCGCAACGCGCACAGGGCCTGTCCGCCATCAGCATCCCCGACGAACGCTGGCTGCACTGCGAGATCAAGTCCGTGTCCCTGTTGGGCAACGTGCTGGCCAAGCAGCAGGCCGTGGATGCGCAGGTGGACGAAGTCCTGCAGTTCCGCGACGGCTACCTGACCGAAGGCGCGTCCACCAATATCTGGGTCGTTTCCGGCGGAAAGCTGCTGGCCCCGCCCAAGAACAACCTGATCCTCGAAGGCATCCGCTACGGCCTGATGGGTGAACTGGCCGCCGAGGCCGGCATCCCGTTCGAGTCCCGCCGGATCTCGCAAGCCGAGGTGGAGCAGGCCGACGAGCTGATGCTGTCGTCCGCCACCAAGGAAGTGCTGGCCATCGTTTCGCTGGACGGCAAACCGGTCGGTTCGGGCAAGCCCGGCCCTGTTTTTGAGCAATTGCGTGCGGGTTATGATGCCCGCATCGCCGCGCTGTAGTCCCGGCGCGGGGCGGCCCGCTTGCGATACCTGCGGGTCGGCCGCCCGCCCCGGCGGCGCCCGCCGGCACTTGCCGGCGCGCCGCTTGCCCCCATATAAGAACATTCAGGGGCAACTCTTTTTAGGCACATCATGCACATTCCGCCCGAAGATTCGTTGATCGAATATCCCAGCGACTTTCCCATCAAGGTCATGGGCAAGCACCATCCCGACTTTGCGCAGACGCTGACCGAGGTCGTATTGCAGTTCGATCCGGCATTCGACGCCGCGACCGTCGAAATGCGCCCCAGCAAGGGCGGCAACTATCTTGGCCTGACCTTCACCGTGCGCGCGACCTCGCGCGAGCAGCTCGACGCGCTGTACCGGGCGCTGCATGGTCATCCCATGGTGTCCATCGTCCTGTAAGGCAAGACCGCTGTGATCAAGTGGCTCGCGCGGCCGGTGGACTACCTGCCGGTCTGGCAGGACATGCAGGCGTACACCAGTCAGCGCGACGCCGGCACGCCAGATGAAATCTGGCTGTGCGAGCACACGCCGGTCTACACGCTGGGCCAAGCGGGCCGGCCGGAGCACGTGCTCAACCCCGGCAACATTCCCATCGTGCATTGCGACCGCGGCGGTCAGGTGACCTATCACGGCCCCGGGCAGGTCATGGCCTACGCGCTCTTTGACCTGCGCCGCGCCGACATGTACGTGAAGGAATACGTGGCGCTGCTGGAATCGGCCGTCATCGACACGCTCGCGCAGTTGGGCGTGGGCGGGGCCTGTCGCAAGCCCGGTGCGCCGGGCGTCTATGTGCCGCATCCCGAAGGCGGTGAGCTGGCCAAGATCGCCGCGCTGGGCATCAAGATCCGCAACGGGCGGGCCTATCACGGCGTCTCGCTCAACGTCGACATGGATCTAGCGCCCTTCCTGGGCATCAATCCGTGCGGCTACGAAGGCTTGCGCACCGTCGATATGGCGGCCTGTGGCGTGCGGCGCTCTCCCACCGAAGCGGGCGATGCGCTGGCGCAGAATCTGGCGTACGCCTGGAATTGCCGAAGGAACGCATTGTGAAGACCTATACGGCCGCCGAGGTCGCCGCGACCACGCCCGAACAGCTGGCGCGCCTGCGAGAAACCGGGCCGGCCGAAGACTACGCCGCCTGGATCCGCGCGGCAGCCGAATTGGGGCTGACCGAGGCGCAGACGATCTACGGGCAGATGCTGCTGGACGGCGTGGGCGTCGAACGCCAACCCGCCGAGGGACTGTCGTGGTTCAAGCGCGCGGCGCACGCCGATCACCCCATGGCCATCAACATGGTGGGGCGCTGCTATGAAAACGGCTGGGGTGTGGCGGCCGACGATACGGTCGCGGCCTACTGGTTCCGGCGTGCGGCGGACGCGGGCCTGGATTGGGGCATGTACAACTACGCGCACATGCTGCGCACGGGCCGCGGCGGCGTCACGCAGAATCAGGCCGCGGCGCTGGCGCTGTACCAGCAGGCTGCTCAAGCCGGCCACGTGAAGTCGATTGGCGTGGTGGGCCGCTATCACGAAGCGGGCGATGTAGTCCCGCAAGACCTGGAACGCGCGTTCGACTGCTATCGGCGCTGCGCCGAGGGCGGCGATTTCCGGGGCATGTTCCACCTGGGCCGCATGCTGCTGTTGCAGGGCCGCAAGGAAGACGCCGTCGCGTGGCTCGTGCGCGTGCCCGAAACCGCCACGCAGGCGTTCCTGAAGGAAGCGAACGGCATGCTGCAGGACTGCGGCTTTCCTGCCCTGTACGAGGTCGCGGACTGACGCGGATCAGGTGCTGAGCCGCAGGTCCAGCGCCACATCGATCATGTCGCGCTGGCCCGCGCCGCGTTCGCCTTCCAGCCGGTCCAACAGCAGCTGACCGGCCCGCCGGCCCAGTTCGGCGGCGTCCACGCCCAGCGTGGTCAGGCCCTGCACCCACTGCACGGCGCTGCCGTCATCCGAAAACCCCAGCACGGCCAGATCCTGCGGCACCTGCAGGTCGCGGTTGTGCGCTTCCGACACGGCGGCGGCCGCCAGCAGGTCGGACGTGCAGAACACCGCATCGAAGATCGTGTTGGTGGCCAGCAAGCGCAGAAAAGCCATGCGGCCGTCGTTCATGTGCTGGACCTCGGGCTGCACGATGTCGGCGACCCGTTCCAGGCCCAGCGCGGCGGCGCTGCCGACGAAGCCTTCGCGCCGGGCGCGCTCCCAGGGCGTGTCGGCGCTGATGCAGGCGACGCGCAAGTGGCGCTTTTCGGCCAGGTGCCGCGCCGCCATGCGGCCGGCCTCGGCGTTGTCGATCGCCACGGCGCTGTCCAGCATCTGGGGCGAAAGGCTCCAGGTCTCGACGACCGGAACCTCCAGCGCGGCGAGCGTGGCGCGCAGCGCGGCGTTGTCCAGGGGACCGACGACGAGGGCGGCCGCTGGCCGCAGCGCTTCCAGCAGCGGCAGCGCCGCGGCGTCGTGCCAGGGCGCCGCCGCCAGGTAGTAGCCGGCGGGGGCCAGCCGCTCGCTGCACGCCTGGAGGGCGCGGGCGGTCGGGCCGGCATCCAGACGGGCGGCAATCACGGCAATCGGGGCGGGCGAGGGCAGGCAGGGCATGGCAAAAGACAGGAAATGCGTCAGGCCAGACGATAACCCAGGGCTGGGCATCGCCGGGGCGCGGGACGTTCCCGCGGCGGATCGGGCCGTGAGGGGTAAAATGCCTGTTTTCTCCCAGACCCGGCCGTCTTTGCGCGCCGGTCACGAAGGTGTCCCATGTCCACGCTCGCCGAGTCTCCTGTGCCCTCGAACGAATCCGCCGCCGCGCCTGCCGAGGCGGTCTACGATCCGACGCAAAAGCAGAAATCGCAGGCCAAGACGGCGCGCATTCCCATCAAGATCATTCCGGCCGAGCGCCTGAAGAAGCCCGAATGGATCCGCGTGAAGGCCGCCGCGCCCGGTTCGCGCTTCTACGACATCAAGCGCATCCTGCGCGAGCACAACCTGCACACGGTCTGTGAAGAGGCCTCGTGCCCGAACATCGGCGAATGCTTCGGCAAGGGCACCGCCACCTTCATGATCATGGGCGACAAGTGCACGCGCCGCTGCCCGTTCTGTGATGTGGGCCACGGCCGGCCCGATCCGCTGGACACCAAGGAACCCGAAAACCTGGCGCGCACCATCGCCGCCATGAAGCTGTCGTACGTGGTGATCACCTCGGTCGACCGCGACGACCTGCGCGATGGAGGCGCGGGCCACTTCGTGGACTGCATCACGCATATCCGCGAACTGTCGCCCACCACCCGCATCGAGGTGCTGGTGCCCGACTTCCGCGGCCGCCTGGACCGCGCGCTGACCATCCTGAACGCCGGTCCTCCGGACGTCATGAACCACAACCTGGAAACCGTGCCGCGTCTGTACAAGCAGGCGCGTCCGGGCTCGGACTACATGCACTCGCTGAAGTTGCTGGCCGAGTTCAAGAAGCTGCATCCCGAAGTGCCCACCAAATCGGGCCTGATGCTGGGCCTGGGCGAGACCGACGAGGAAATCCTGCAGGTGATGCGCGACATGCGCGAGCACAACGTGGACATGATCACGATCGGCCAGTACCTGCAGCCGTCCGAACACCACCTGCCGGTGCTGCGCTATGTGCACCCCGATACGTTCGCGATGTTCGAGCGCGAAGCGTACGCGATGGGGTTCTCGCATGCGGCGGTTGGCGCGATGGTGCGGTCTTCGTACCACGCCGACGAGCAGGCGCACGCGGCTGGCGTGAACTGATCGTCTGATCGGTCTGGGCGTAGCCTTGCGTGGCCGCGCCCGCTACGCCTGCGAAAAAAACTTCTCCACGCCGCAGGCCACGAGCGCATCCAGGCTCTCGTCCACATACGTGGTCCAGTCGGCCGGCGCAAAGCCGGTTGCCAACGCCAAGGCCGTCGTGTCCAGCCGTGAGTTGCGCGGCCGCGCGGCGTCTGCCGCATAGTCCGCCGACGCCACGGCGGCAATCTGCTCAGGTTTCAGCGTTAGATTGATGCCCCGCTTGCGGGCGCCCGCGACAAGGTACTGCGCGTACGCATGCCAGCTTGTGGAGCCGGCGGCCGCGACGTGATAAAGCCCCGACGGCAGCGCCCGCGCCTGATGCAGGGCGATGCAGCGCACCGTGGTTTGCGCGATCAGCGAAGCGGGCGTCGGCGTGCCGTGCTGGTCCGCCACGACATGTAGCGATGCACGCGTGCGGGCCAGGTTCAGGATCGTGCGAAAGAAATTGTGCCCGTGCAGCGAATGGATCCAGCTGCAGCGCAGCACCAGCGCCTGGCAACCGCTTGCCGCAATGGCGCGTTCTCCGGCCAGTTTGGTGGCGCCATACACATTGATGGGATTGGGCGCGTCGGCTTCGGTGTAGGGCCGCGCAAGCGCGCCGTCAAAGACGTAATCCGTGGAGTAGTGAACCAGCAGCGCGCCGCTGGCCGCCGCGTGCCTTGCCAGCGTGGACACGGCCACCGCGTTCACCTGGGCTGCCGCTTCGGGTTCGCGCTCGGCCTGGTCGACCGCGGTCCATGCGGCCGCGTTGACGATGATGTCCGGGCGATGCGCGTGCAGCACCGCGGTAATCGCCCCCTGGTCGCGCATGTCCAGGGCATCCCGGCCCAGCGCCGTCAGATCGCCCGCCGCCGGCAATACGGCCTGCAGCGCACGGCCCAGCTGGCCGTCCTTGCCCAATAACAGGATGCTTGGCATGAGGGCGGGCTCCGGAAGGCGCGAGGACAGGTCAGCGGCGCGCCTGCGCGCCGGCCCAGAAGGTGTCCTGCTGACCAAGATGCCGGTTGACGTAGCGAGCCAGCACGAACATCAGGTCCGAGAGCCGGTTCAGGTATTGCCTGACCGGCGCGTTGACGGCTTCGACGCCCGCCAGCGCCACCACGGCGCGTTCGGCGCGCCGGGCCACCGTGCGGGCCATGTGAGCCAGCGCCGCGGGCCGGGAACCGCCAGGCAGGATGAATTCACGCAGCGGCGGCAGCGCCGCGTTGTAATGCGCCAGGCGCGCATCCAGGTGGGCCACCTGTTCGTCCTTGACCGCCACGTGGCCGGGGATGCACAGCTCCGCGCCCATGTCGAAGAGGTCGTGCTGGATGGTGAGCAGGTCGGCGGCCACGTCCTCGGGCAGGGTTTCGGTCAGCAGCAGGCCGATGACGCTGTTCAGCTCGTCCACGTCGCCCAGGGCGGCGATGCGGGGGGCGTCCTTGGGGATCCGGGATCCGTCCCCCAGTCCAGTGGTGCCATCGTCACCGGTGCGGGTGGCAATGACGGATAAGCGGTTGGCCATGGTGATGTGATTCGGTGTGGTGAGAAGCGTGTAGTGAAAGAGGTAAGCGGCTTGCGTCCGACGGTAAGCGCGCGCACCGTGAACAGGGGCTGTCAGCAAACAACCGTCAGGATTGTTGCGCACTGGCAGCGGAACTGTTGCATTCGCGCAGTATCCTAGCACTGTAAAAAGCGGCAAGGCCGCCTCGGCGTCTTGCCCGCTCGGACCGCATAGGGAGGTTTCATATGGGTTTTAACCGCAAATACACAACGCCCATGGCCGTTGCCACCGCAATGGCCGTCGTCTCGCTGGCCACGCCCCTGGCGTTCGCGCAGCAGGCCGACGCCACGGGCGAGGTGCGGCGCGTGGACGCCGCTGCGGGCAAGGTCACGATCAAGCACGATGCCATCAAGGCGCTGGACCTGCCGGCGATGTCGCTGGTCTATCAGGCCGATCCGGCGTTGCTGGCCAATATCAAGGCGGGCGACAAGGTGCGCTTCACCGCCACGCGCAAGGACGGCAAGTACGTGGTGACGGCGATCTCGAACTGACGCCGGCCTAATGAAAAACCCCGCCGCAATCGCTTGCGGCGGGGTTTTTTGCGCCCGGTTGCGCCGGGGGCGGGATCAGAGCACGTAGCGCGCCAGATCCTGGCTGCTGGCGGCTTCGGCCAACTGCGCGTTGACGTAGGCGGCGTCGATCCTGACGTGCCTGTCCTGGCTGGAGGTCGCATCGAAGGACAGTTCGTCGAGCAGCTTTTCCATCACCGTGTACAGACGGCGGGCGCCGATGTTCTCGGTGGTTTCGTTGACCTCGAAGGCCAGCTCCGCCAGGCGGCGCACGCCTTCGTCGGTGAATTCGAGCTCGACGTCCTCGGTGGCCATCAGCGCCGTGTACTGCTTGGTCAGCGACGCATCCGTGTCGGACAGGATGCGCACGAAGTCTTCGGCCGTGAGCGATTCGAGTTCGACGCGGATCGGGAAACGGCCTTGCAGCTCGGGGATCAGGTCCGAGGGGCGCGACAGGTGAAAGGCGCCCGACGCGATGAACAGGATGTGATCGGTGCGGACCATGCCGTAGCGCGTGTTGACGGTGGTGCCTTCAACCAGCGGCAGCAGGTCGCGCTGCACGCCCTGGCGCGAGACATCGGCGCCGCCGGATTCCTGGCGGGCGGCGATCTTGTCGATCTCGTCCAGGAAGACGATGCCGTTCTGCTCGACGTTGGTGATCGCCACGCTGCGCAGGTCTTCTTCGTTGACGCGCTTGGCGGCTTCTTCGTCGACGATGAGCTTGAAGGCTTCGCGAACCTTCATCTTCTTGGGCTTTTTCTTGTCGCGCGCCATGCCCGCGAACATGCCGCGCAGCTGCTCGGCCATTTCTTCCATGCCCGGGGGCGTCATGACGTCCATTTGCGGCACGGTCTGGGCGACTTCGATTTCGATCTCAAGATCGTCGATCAGCCCTTCGCGCAGACGCTTCCTGAAGGTCTGGCGGGCGCTGTTGTCTTCGCCGCGCTGCGGTTCGCCCGAGGCGCCGCGGGGCGGAGGCACCAGCGCGTCCAGGATGCGGTCTTCGGCGGCGTCCTCGGCCTGGGTGCGCACGCGGCGCATTTCCAGCTCGCGGGTCTGCTTGATGGAGTATTCGGTCAGGTCGCGGATGATGGTGTCCACGTCGCGGCCCACGTAGCCGACCTCGGTGAACTTGGTGGCTTCGATCTTGATGAACGGCGCGTTGGCCAGCTTGGCCAGGCGGCGCGCGATCTCGGTCTTGCCGACGCCGGTCGGGCCGATCATCAGGATGTTCTTGGGATGGATTTCGTGGCGCAGGGGCTCGGCGACCTGCTGGCGGCGCCAGCGGTTGCGCAGCGCCACGGCGACCGCGCGCTTGGCGCGGTTCTGGCCGACGATGTACTTGTCGAGTTCGGAGACGATCTCTCCGGGCGTCATGTTGGATGCGGACATGAGGGCGGGTCCTTGAAGCTAGGGCGGGCTGGGAGGGCGCCGCGGCGCAGGCTGCGCCGCGTGGCGGGCGTCAGTCGCCCAGCGTTTCGATGACGTGGTTCTGGTTGGTGTAGATGCACAGGTCGCCGGCGATCTCGAGCGATTGCTTGATGATCGTCTCGGGCGGCAGGTCGGTGTTGCGCAGCAGCGCGAGGGCGGCCGACTGGGCGTACGCGCCGCCGGAGCCGATGGCGGCCAGGCCGTGCTCGGGTTCCAGGACGTCGCCATTGCCGGTGAGCACCAGCGTGTGCTCGGCGTCAGCCACGATCAGCATGGCTTCCAGACGGCGCAGGACGCGGTCGGTGCGCCAGTCGCGGGTCAGTTCGACCGCGGCGCGCATCAGGTTGCCCTGGTGCTTTTCAAGCTTGGCCTCGAAGCGTTCCTGCAGCGTGAACGCATCGGCGGTGGCGCCGGCAAAGCCAGCGAGGATCTTGTCGTGGTAGAGGCGGCGGATCTTGCGGGCAGTGCCCTTGATGACGATGTTGCCCAGGGTGACCTGGCCATCGCCGCCCAGCGCGACGCGGTTGCCGCGGCGCACACACACGATGGTGGTGGCGTGAAATTGTTCCATGCGTTCCTTCCTATGAAAAAGTTAGCTGGGGGCGGTCGCGGGGATATCAAGGTCTGGGGACTTCATGCGCCCCGGGGACGATAAAAAAGGCCATGCGCGGAAACCGGCACGGCCTTTCAGGGGACGGAGCGAATGCGGGACGGGTCAGTCGCCGTACAGCTTTTGACGCATCTCGCGGCGTTCCTGCGCTTCGAGCGACAGGGTGGCCGTGGGTCGGGCGAGCAGGCGAGGGATCCCGATGGGCTCGCCCGTTTCTTCGCACCAGCCGTATTCGCCGCTGTCGATGCGGGCGATGGATTGCTGCACCTTCTTGAGCAGCTTGCGCTCGCGGTCGCGGGTGCGCAGTTCCAGGGCGTGCTCTTCCTCGATGGTGGCGCGGTCGGCGGGATCGGGCACGAATTGCGTTTCACGCAGGTGCTCGGTGGTCTCGCCGGCGTTGGCCAGAATGTCCTGCTCGAGTTGTTTGAGCCGTTCCTTGAAGAACGCCAATTGGCGGTCGTTCATATAGTCGGACTCGGGCATGGCCAGCAATTCCTTCTCGCTGGGCAGATCAATCGCCGTATCGCTCGTCGACTTGCTTGATTTTTTGGTTGCTGCCTTGGTAGCCATGTAAACACTCCACTATGAATCGATCCTGGCGCGGGCGTCCGTCCCGGTCCGTGTTACTTGTTGCCTACGCTATCCGTACCTCACAGTACTGCCTTCGTCGCATCGCGTCACGCAGGAATGGGGATTACCCCGCCAGGCACTGCTCCAAGCCCCGGGTAAAAATCTCCTGGGGCAGCTTTCGTCCGATGAACACCATCTTGGTGGACGGTTTTTCGGCCGCGGTCCACGGCTTGCCGGGTTCGGCGCCCATCATCATGTGCACACCCTGGAACAACATGCGGCGGTTGATGCCCTTCATGTACAGGATGCCCTTGTAGCGCATCAGGTCGGGGCCATAGACCTGCACGACGCCGCCCAGGAATTCCTCAAGGCGCGCGGGATCGAACGGCTTGTTGGAACGGAACACGAACGCGCCGATTTCGTCGTCGTGCTTGGGGTGGTGATGATGGGCATGATTGCAGTGCGCGCCGCATTCGCCGTCGTGGTCATGATCGTGACCGTGGTCATGGCCGTGGCCGTGATCATGGTCGTGATCGTGCCCGTGGGCATGGTCGTGCGCGGCGTCCGGATGCTCATCGGCCAGGAACTCCGGGTCGATGTCCAGAATGGAATTCAGGTTGAAGCCGCTGATGTCGATGATGGACTTGAGGTCGACGTCGCCGAAGTTGACGGCGGTGATCGGCGCGCGCGGGTTCATGTGAACCAGGCGGTGGCGCAGCGCTTCGTAGTCGACTTCGTTGACCAGGTCTTTCTTCGAGATCAGGATGCGGTCGGCGAAACCGACCTGCTTCTGGGCTTCGGGTTGTGCGTCGAGCGTGGCCATGCCGTGCTTGGCATCGACCACCGTGACCACCGCGTCCAGGCGGTAGTACTCGGCGATGTCGTCATCCATGAAAAACGTCTGGCACACGGGGCCGGGGTTGGCCATGCCGGTGGTTTCGAGGATGACGCGTTCGAAATTCAGGTCGCCGGCTTCGCGCTTGGCGCGAAGGTCGGACAGCGTGCGCATCAGGTCGCCGCGCACCGTGCAGCAGACGCACCCGTTGGACAGTTCGATGATTTCTTCGTCGCTGTCCTGCACGAGCAGGTCGTTGTCGATGCTTTCCGGCCCGAATTCGTTTTCGATGACCGCAACGCGGCGGCCATGGAATTCGGTCAGGATGCGTTTGAGCAGGGTGGTCTTGCCCGCACCGAGGAAGCCGGTGAGGATGGTGACGGGAACCATTTTGTCCAAACTGCGCGGGGTATTCATGGCGAAGCTGCTAGCGTGATGTCAGGGGCGTGAAACACGGCGCCTGACGGGGTTTTCAGTCCCTGCCGGAGATGTCTGCCACAGGCTGCGACAGCCGCCGATAGCGGCCGGACGCAGGATTACAGCACAGTCGGGGGCAGGGGGCAAACCCCGGGCCAACCCGGGGGGCCGTGGCCGCCAGATGGCAGCCGTACGCCGTCAAGTATGGGGCGATACCCCTATTTTGGGGCGGTTTGCGGGGTTTCAAGGGCGCATGGATACGCAAGCAGTAACCGGGCTGAAACGTTCCGCCCAGTCGGGCGCATCCAACGGATGAAACGAAAGGGGGAAGATCCCCGTTCAGTGGTGATGGTGGTGGTGACCCGCGTCGGCCGGCTGCGTCTTTTGGCACTGCGGGCACAGGGCGCGGATCTCGGTTTCGTGCGTGGCCAGCGCATAACCCGTCTGGGCGACGCGTTCGGCCAGCTGCCGGCTCATGGCCGGGTCGGAGACTTCGGCGACGGCGCCGCAACCGGTACAGACGACGAGCAGGTCGTGCGGCGCGCCGCCGGCGTCGTGGCAGGCGCTCCAGGCATTGACGGCGTCCAGGCGGTGTATCAGGCCTTCGTCCATCAGGAAGTCCAGCGCACGGTACACCGTGGGTGGCGCGGCGCCGGGGTGAACGGCGCGCATCGCGTCCAGCAGCTCGTAGGCCTTCAGGCTGCGGCCATGGCGCAGCAGGAGTTCAAGGACCTTGCGGCGGATGGGGGTCAGGCGGCGTCCGCGCTGCGCGCACAGCGTTTCGGCGACGCTGAGCTGAGCGCCTACGCTGTCGTTGCGGGGTGGACGGGACGGTGCGGACATGGCGGGCTTTATCTGAATGGAAAGCGCGCGCGCGATGCGCGCGCGAGATGCCTGGAAGGTAGCAGAAAACCCCTGGGTCCGGGAACTGGCAGGCGGGCTAGTCCAGTTTAGTTATGATATAACATAATAAAACCATCGCTGTTCCTTTACGCTGCCGTTTTCCGCTGTTGCCTGCCATGTCCCATTTCACGCTCCTGCCCCCGCGGTCCGGCGCCGCGCCCGGCCGGCGCGCGCCCGCCCGATCCGCATTTCTTGTTTCCGCATGGCGCCGCATGGCGTATGCCGCGGTGGCCGCCGCCGTGCTGTGGGCGCTGACCGGCTGGGCGCTGGACTGGTGGACGCTTGAGGGGTGGCTGCGATGACGGCGGCGCCCATCACCGTCGAGCTGGCCGACGCCTCGTTCGGCTGGTACGGGCGGCCCGCGCTGCGCTCGGTCTCGGGCAGTTTCGCGCCGGGCGGCATGACCGCTGTGGTCGGCCCGAACGGCGCGGGCAAGTCCACGCTCATCAAGGGAATCATGGGCGTTCTGCGCCCGATGACGGGCAGCGTGCGCATCCAGGGCGCCGGGCGGTCGGCGCTGGCGTGGCTGCCGCAGGCGGCGGAACTGGACCGGTCGTTTCCCACCACGGTCCTGGACCTGGTGGCCATGGGCGCCTGGCGACGCGTGGGCGGATGGCGCGGGTTCGGCGGCGAGGAGCTGGATTGCTGCATGCAGGCGCTGGAAACCGTCGGCCTGGCCGATGCCGCGGACCGGGGCGTGGACACGCTGTCGGGCGGGCAGATGCAGCGCGCCCTGTTTGCGCGGATGCTGGTGCAGGACGCGCCGGTGCTGCTATTGGATGAGCCTTTCGCGGCCGTGGACAGCCACACGGCCGAGGACCTGATGGCCCTGCTGTGCGGCCTGCATGGACAGGGCCGCACCGTGATCGCGGTGCTGCACGATCTGGACCTGGTGCGCGATCACTTTCCGGAATGCCTGCTGCTGTCGGGCTCGGTGGTGGCGTGGGGCGACACTGCCGCGACGTTGAGCGAGGCCCACCTGAAGGCGGCCCGGCAGCGGCAGGCGGGAGCCTGGTCATGACGCTTGCACAGTGGCTGGTGTCGCCGTTCCTGGACTACGGCTTCATGCGGCGCGCGCTGGCCGGCGCCTGCGCGCTGTCGCTGGGCGCGGCGCCCTTGGGCGTTTTTCTCGTATTGCGGCGCATGAGCCTGATGGGCGACGCGATGTCGCACGCCATCCTGCCAGGTGTGGCCGCGGGCTTTCTGATGGCGGGCCTGTCGCTGGGCGCGATGATGCTGGGCGGCATCGCCACCGGCCTGGCCGTGGCATTGCTGGCCGGGCTGGTGGCCCGGCTGACGCCGCTGCGCGAAGACGCCAGCTTTGCCGCCTTCTACCTGATCTCGCTCGGGCTGGGCGTGCTGCTGGTGTCGCTGCGCGGCTCCAACATGGACCTGCTGCACGTGCTGTTCGGCACGGTGCTGGGGCTGGACGACGCGGCGCTGCTGCTCGTGACGGCCACGGCCAGCGTGACCTTGCTCGTCCTGGCGGCAATCTACCGGCTGCTGGTCGCCGAATGCCTGGACCCGGGGTTCCTGCGCGCCAGCGGCGGCATGGGCGGCCTTGTGCACATGGGCTTTCTGGTGCTGGTGGTCGTGAACCTGGTGGCGGGCTTTCAGGTGCTGGGCACGCTGATGGTGGTGGGAATCATGATGCTGCCGGCCGCCGCGGCGCGGTTCTGGGTGCGCAGCGCGGCCCGGCAGATTCCGCTGTCGGCGGCGATCGGCGTGGCGTCTTCCGTGGCCGGGCTGCTGGTCTCCTATCACTTCGACGTGCCGGCCTCGCCCGCGATCATCCTGGCGGCCGGCGCCTGCTATCTGTTTTCCATCGTGGGCGGCCCGCAGGGCGGGCTGCTGCGGGCAACGCGCCGCGCGCGACCTGCCTGAGACTTCCTAAGGAGATTGACCATGCGTTCGATTCTGCCGGCCCGCCGCCGCGCACTGCTGGCCCTGGCGGGCGCCTGCCTGACGGCCGTCCTGGGCACTGCACAGGCGGCTGAGCCGTTGAAGGTGGTGGCCAGCTTTTCCATCCTGGGCGACATCGTGCGGGAAGTCGGCGGCGCCGACATCAGCCTGACCACGCTGGTCGGCCCCGACGGCGACGCGCACGGCTACGAGCCCACGCCGGGTGATGCAAGGAAGCTGGCCGAGGCGCGCGTGCTGGTGGTCAATGGCCTGGATTTCGAGACCTGGCTGCCCAAGCTGACAAAGGCGTCCGGCTTCGCGGGACAGACGGTGACGGCGTCCCAGGGCGTCGCGCCGCGCAAGTTC
This sequence comes from Achromobacter sp. SLBN-14, assembly GCF_006715415.1. Taxonomy (NCBI): domain Bacteria; kingdom Pseudomonadati; phylum Pseudomonadota; class Betaproteobacteria; order Burkholderiales; family Alcaligenaceae; genus Achromobacter; species Achromobacter sp. SLBN-14. The sequence continues at coordinate 2,625,750 of NZ_VFNE01000001.1, forward strand.
GCCGGGCATGGCGAAGAGCATGACCATGGGCATAAGGACGACCACAAGGGCGACCATGACCACGACCACGATCACGACCACGACCACGAGCCGGGCCATCATCATCACCACGGCGACGCCGATCCGCATGCCTGGCAGAGCCTGGCCAACGGCGTGATCTACGCGCGCAATGTGGCCAACGGCCTGGCGGCCGCGGACCCCGCGCATGCGCAGGCCTACCGCCAACGCGCCGACACGTATATCGCCAAGCTGCAGGCGCTGGACGCCAGCGTGCGCAAAAGCTTCGATGCCATTGGCGCCGACCGGCGCAAGGTTGTGACCTCGCACGACGCGTTCGGTTATTTCGGCGACGCCTATGGCGTGACGTTCATCCCCGCGATGGGCGTGTCGACGGACGCCGAGCCGTCGGCGCGCGAGGTGGCCGCGATCATCGAACAGGTGCGGCGCGACAAGGTGCCGGCGGTGTTCGTCGAGAACATCAGCAGTCCCAAACTGGTCCAGCAGATTGCCCGCGAGACCGGCGCCAAGGTGGGTGGTACGCTCTACTCCGATGCCCTGTCCAAGCCCGGACAGCCGGGCGCCACCTATCTGGAAATGTTTGAATGGAACGCACGCCAGCTTGCCGCGGCCTTGCAACCCTGAGCGCCGTGGCGGCGCTGCTGACGGCGGGCGCCGCCAACGCGCACCCGCATATGTGGATCGACGCGCGCGCGCAGATCGATGTCGATGCCGAGCAGCGCATCACCGCCGTGCGGCAGGTGTGGCGGTTCGACGAAATGTTCGGCGCCTATGCGACGCAGGGCCTGAAAAAGGGCAAGGACGGATCCCTGCCCGCCGCGACGCTGCAAGGCATGGCGCAGGACTGGATGAAGGCGCTGGGCGAACCGATCTCCCACTACTTCACGCGGGTCACGGTCAACGGCAAGAGCGCGGCATTCGCCGCGCCGCGCGACGCCCGCGTCGACTGGAACCCCAAGACCACGCGGCTCACGCTGTCCTTCACGTTGCCGCTGGCCGAGCCCGTCGCGCCGGGCGCGGGCGGCGCGCAAGTGGACATCTACGACCCCACCTATTTCGTGGCCTACGCATTTGACGAGAAGGGCGCGGTGTCGCTGGGCGGACCGCAGGGCGCGGCCTGCACGGCCGACTATCGCAAGCCCAAGGAACTGGATTGGAAAACCATGCAGGAACTGGCCGCGATCCCGGCCGACCCGGACGCCTTGCCGGACGAACTTTTTGCCATCACCAAGGGGCTCACGCACCGCATCGAGGTGCGATGCCCGTAAGCCGGCCGCAACGCGCGCTGGCGGTCGTTCTGCTGCTGATGCTGGGCGGCATGTCGGCAGCCGCCGCGCAAGGCGCGCATCCGTTCGGCGTACCCGAAAGCGGGGGCGGGCTGGCAGGGCCCGGCTGGCTGTCCAGCTTCTTTGGCAGCGTGTCCGTCTGGCAGTCGCATTTCTACCGGCAACTGACGGGCGCGGTGCGCGCCTGGCAGGCGGACGGCGGCGCGGCGTGGGCCTTGATGGGCCTGTCCTTTGCCTATGGCGTCTTTCATGCGCTGGGGCCTGGCCACGGCAAGGCGGTGATCTCATCCTATGTACTGGCCAACCGCCAGACGGCGCGCAACGGGGCGCTGCTGGCCTTGGCGTCGTCACTGATCCAGGCGCTGGTGGCGATTGTGATGGTGGCGGTGCTGGCGGTCGTGTTCAACGCCACCGCGGCCACCATGAACGAAGCCACGCGCTGGCTGGAGCTGGCTTCGTATGCGCTGGTGACGCTGTTGGGCGTGTGGCTGGTGTGGATCAAGGCGGTGAGACCGCTGCTGCGGCGGGCCGGCGCGCGTGGGCGGGCGCATGATCACGAACATGCGCATGATCACGAACACGCACAGGCACACGCACATGCGCATGCACATGCACATGCATACGCGGAGGCCCACTCCCATCATCACGGCCACGACCACAACGACCATCACCACGATCACGACTGCGGTTGCGGACACGCGCATGTGCCCGCGCCCGAGCAGGTCGCCGGTCCGCTGAACTGGCGGCGCGCGTGGTCCGCCATCCTGGCGGTGGGCCTGCGGCCGTGCAGCGGGGCGTTGATCGTGCTGGTGTTCGCGCTGTCCCAGGGCTTTTTCATGGCGGGCGTGGCGTCGGCGCTGGCGATGGGATTGGGCACGGGGCTGACCGTGGCGGCGCTGGCTTGCCTGGCTGTCGCCGCCGGGGGCGCCGCCACGCGCCTGGGCAGCCGCATGTCCAGCGCGGGCGCGGCATGGCTGCGTTATGGCATCGAGGCGCTGGCGGCGATTGCCGTGCTGTTGCTTGGGGTGATGCTGCTGGGCGGCATGGTCGCCGCGGGCGGCTAGCGGTCGATGACGGGCAACTCGCGGCGTGGCCCGCGGGTGTCAGGACTTGCGCCCGGCGCGTGGATGCGCCTGGTCGTAGGCCTTGGCCAGATGCTGGAAATCGAGCCGCGTGTAGATTTGCGTGGTCGAGATGTTGGCGTGGCCCAGCATCTCTTGCACGGCGCGCAGGTCCTGCGCGGACTGCAACACGTGGCTGGCAAAACTGTGGCGCAAGACGTGAGGATGCACATGCGTGGGCACCCCGGCCGTCTGCGCGATGCGTGCGAGCTGCAACTGCACCACGCGCGGCGAAATGCGGCGTCCGCGTGCGCCCAGAAACAGCGCGGCAGCGTCTTCGGGCAGCGGCGAGGGCGGCGCGAGCTGCGGACGCACCTCGATCCACTTGCGCAGCGCGGCCATGGCCTGCTGGCCTACCGGCACCGAGCGGCGCTTGCCGCCCTTGCCCAGCACCACGACCTCGGCCTCGTCCGGATTCAGCCAGCCGCGCGACTCGTAGTCGGCAGTGCGCGTGTAGCGCAGGTCCAATCCCACCAGCTCCGACAGGCGCAATCCACTGGAATATAGGAGTTCGAACATGGCCTGGTCGCGCAGGGCGGCCGGTTCGGTGGCGACCTGGGCCGGCGCGCTGTCCAGCAGGGCCTGGGTCTGCTCGACCGACAGCGCCTTGGGCAGGCCGCGGGGCGCCTTGGGTGCGCGCACGCCCGCGACGGGATTGCCAGCCAGCTCGGCGGCCGGCGCCCACCATTGGTAAAAGCCGCGCCAGGCCGCCAGCGTGCGCGCCAGACTGCGCGGGCCGCGGCCCTGCGCATGCAGGCGCGCCACGAATTGGCGGATGTGGCCGTTGCCGAGCTTGTCCAGCGGCAGGCCGGCCTTGTCGGCGAGTTCGCGCAAAAAGTGCAGTTCGCGCCGGTAGCCATCCAAGGTATGGGGCGAGTACCGGCGGTTGGTCTCCAGATGGCGCAGCCAGGCGCTCATCGGATCGGGCAGGGCGGGCGGATTGGCGTTCGGCTCGGTGTCGCGCATCGCGTTGTCCTTGTCCGCCCCGGCAGCCTTACGCCTTGGGCGAGGCCGGATTCAGCCGATGCAGCGCGGCCGACGCGAGCTGGGCGATCGACTCCAGGAACGTCGTGCCCATTTCGGGCGTGAAACGTTCGGGGTCGTCGGAGCCCAGCACCAAGAGGCCCACGGCCGGGCCGTCGGCTTCCAGGCGCAGGGGCACCAGTGCCAGCGACTTGGGCTTGGCGTCCAGCCAAGCTACCGCTTCGAAGGCGGTGTCCGTGCCGACATAAGGCGTCTTCAGGCTGTCGGTGAAGGTGCGCACGTCTTCGGAGACGGGCTCGCCGTAGCCTTGATTGGGCAATTCGGACAGGTTCCACAGGCGCAGCGCCACGTGGTTCAGTTCGAATTGCTCGGCCAGGCCCAGCGCAATTTCGCCCGGCACCAGCTGCGGATCGCATTCGGACAACAGGCGGCAGCACCACTTGGCCACGTGCGAACCGATGGTCTCGTTGGCGGAGGCGTTGCGCACCAGTTCATTCAGGCGCCATTCCAGTTCACGGGTGCGCTCGCGCAGCGTGAGGATCTGGCGTTCGCCCAGCGAGATGGCGCGCGAGCCGTGAGGGTGCGGCACCTGCAGGGTGGCGAAGACGTCGGCGTGTTCGTCGAAGAAACCGGGGTTTTCTTGCAGAAAGGCTGCGATGTCCTGGGCGGTGAAAGCGGTATCGGTCATAGGGGTTATCGGTTCAGCGCCATGGAGAAGACGAGCTTGTCGATGTCGACCTGGCCCGTGAAGACGGATTCGGCCGGGCCGGTCATGCGCAGTTGTTCGCCGTTCCAGGCGACGGTCAGCACACCGCCGCGCGTTTGCACGCGCACGGGCGAATCGAGCAGGCCGCGGCGGATGCCGGCCGCGACTGCCGCGCAGGCGCCCGTGCCGCAGGCCAGCGTTTCGCCGGCGCCGCGTTCGAAGACGCGCAGGCGGATGTTGTGGCGGTCAACAACCTGCATGAAGCCGGCGTTGACGCGGCGGGCAAAGCGCGGATGGGTTTCGATCAGCGGGCCCAGCACGGCGACGGGTGCGGTGTCGACGTTCTCGACGACCTGAACGGCGTGCGGATTGGAGATGGCAACCGCCGACACGGCGACCACGCGCGGCAGGCCGGCGGGCGCGTCCAGGTCCAGTTCCCAGACGGTGTCCTGGCCCTGCGTGGCCGAAGGCAGGCCGGCGGTGTCAAAGGGCAGCGCGGCCGGGTCGAAACGGGTGCTGCCCATTTCGACGGTGACCTGCTCGTCGTCGCCTTCGTCCAGGACCAGGATGCCCGTGGCGATTTCCGCGCGCAGCGGGTTGCGGTCGGACAGGCCTTGCTCGTGCACGAAGCGCACGAAGCAGCGGGCGCCGTTGCCGCAGTGTTCGACCTCGCTGCCGTCGGAATTGAAAATGCGATAGCGGAAGTCGGCGTCCGGCCGCGTGGCGCGTTCGACCAGCAGGATCTGGTCGGCGCCGATGCCGAAGTGGCGGTCGCCGAGCGCGCGCGCGCGCTCGGGCGTCATCTCGATGGTTTGGCGAACGCCATCGAGCACAACGAAATCGTTGCCCGCGCCGTGCATTTTGGTGAAGTTCCAGTTCATCACCGGATTATCGCCCATTCTCGCGGCGCGGCGAGCGACGGCGGTCAGTACAGCTTGGGCTCGCCTTCGGGGCGGGTCTTGAAGCGGCGGTGGACCCAGTAATACTGGCTGGGGCAGCGGCGCACCCAGCTTTCGAGGTCGCGGTTCAGGCGCGCGGTGGCCGCTTCCAGGCTGTCGCTGCCGGGGAAGTCTTCAAGCGGCGGCAGCACGTCGACGTGGTACTTGCCGGTGTCCGGATTCCAGAATCCCACGATCGGCAGGACCGCGGCGTTCCATTTCTGGGCAAGCTGGGCCGTGGCGAGCAGCGTGGCGGCGGGCACGCCGAAGAACGGCACGAAGACCGAACCCTGCCGGCCGAAGTCCATGTCGGGCAGGTAGTAGACGGGGCGGGGCGCGCGCAGATGCCGGATCAGGTCGCGCACGCCGTCCTTGCGGCTGACGAGGAACACTTCATTGAAGCGCGCCCGCCCGGCGGCCACGACGGCGTCGATGTGCGGATCGCTTTGGGGCGTGTACATGGTGGCCGCGCTGGGCACTTCCATGGTGAGGCGGGTGGCGGCCGCGTCCAGCGCAATGAAGTGCGGCGCAAGCAGGATGACGGCGCGGCCTTCGGCGGTCAGCGCATTGATGCGGTCGGCGCCCGTCTGCGTGACCATGTCCTTGATGGCGTCGGGCGTGCCATACCAGAGCACGCCGCGGTCGACGATGGACTGCGCCAGCGCCCGGAAGTGGTCGGCCACCCATTGTTCGCGCACGGCCTCGGGCTGGTCGGGAAAGCACAGTTCCAGGTTGCGGCGCACGATGCGCGCGCGCGACTTGGCCAGCCGGGGCGCTAGCCAGCCCAGCACGGCGCCGATGCGCAGGCGCGTCGACGGCTTGATACGGCCGAACCATTTCAGCAGGGAGACCAGCGTGCGCGTTTTTTTATCGTTCATGGATGCGGAATGAGACCGGGCGGCGGGATCGGCGGAAAGGCTCAGGCGGCCGGGGGCGGCGGTTCGGCGCCGGGCGCCGGCGTGGCGCCGCGCGGGGTCTTGTAGCGGTTGTAGCTCCAGAGGTACTGGTCGGGGCAGCGGCGGATCAGCGTTTCCATTGCGGCGTTGATGAGCGCGGCCTGGGCCTCGGGCTCGGCCGGCAGCGGCTCGGGCACCCGGACGTAGTGGATGCGCCAGCCGCGGCCCTTGGGCAGGCGTTCGCCGGCGGTGAGGATGATGGGGACATTGGTCTGCGACGCGAGCTTGCCGGGCAGTGTCATGGTGTAGGCCAGGCGTCCGAAGAAGGGCACCCACACGCCGTCGCCCACGCTGGGGGCCTGATCGGGCAGCATGCCGACGGATTCGCCGCGGCGCAACGCGCGCACGAATTCGCGCACGCCCTGCATGTTGGCGGGCACCGCATTGACGGCCGAGCTGTTGCGCGCCGTTTCCAGCAGCGGCGCCAGCGCTTGCTTGCGCGGGGGGCGGAACATCACCGTCATGGGCATCTGGCGGGCCAGATAGCGGGCGGTGATCTCGAAGCAGCCCAGGTGCGGGGTCAGAAAGAGAATGCCCCTGTTTTCGGCGCGGGCGGCGGCGACGACGTCGTCATCGTCCGAAACCACCTGCGCCAGGCTTTCCTGGTTGCGGAACCAGACGCGGGGATTTTCCAGGATCATCGCACCGGCTTCGGCCGCCGCGCGCCGCGCGAACGCCGCGCCGGGGTAGCCGGCCTGCGCCGCATTGGCCTGCAGGCGCCGCCGGTATTTGCCCGGCAAGGCGTAGATGGCGCGTCCCGCGAACCGCCCGATCGCATGCGCGACGGGGAGCGGCAGGGCGGCAAAAAGTCGGAACAGGGGCAGCAACATGCTTCAAAAGGTTGAAATCGGGCAGGGTAATACCGCTGATCGAGGCATATGGATACACCCCGGCCGCAAGCATAAGAACGGCATTTTCGCTTAAAATGCGCCCAGTCGCCGAGTTAACCGACAACTTGCGGGGCGACGGCAAGGGCAAAGCGCTTAGCGCGGCCCGTGCCAAATCCGCTAAAGCGTCGCGCCCAGTTGGCATTGTCATGCAGACCGGGGTGCAACGCGCCTCGAGAACCTATGCGCCGGCAAGACCGGACACTAAGGACGCATCTGTGGCCAACAACGATTTTCTCTTTACTTCCGAATCCGTCTCCGAAGGGCACCCCGACAAGGTTGCCGATCAGATCTCCGATTCGATCCTCGACGCCATCTTCACGCAAGACCCGAACGCGCGTGTCGCAGCCGAAACGCTGTGCAACACCGGCCTGGTCGTGCTGGCTGGCGAAATCACCACCACCGCCAACGTCGACTACATCCAGGTCGCGCGCGACACGATCCGCCGCATCGGCTACGACAACACCGAGTACGGCATCGACTACAAGGGTTGCGCGGTGCTGGTCGCTTACGACAAGCAGTCGCCCGACATCGCGCAGGGCGTGGACCGCAGCTCGGAAGACTACCTGAACCAGGGCGCGGGCGACCAAGGCCTGATGTTCGGCTACGCCTGCGACGAAACCCCCGACCTGATGCCTGCCCCGATCTGGTACGCGCACCGCCTGGTGCAGCGCCAGAGCGAACTGCGCAAGGACGGACGCCTTGGCTGGCTGCGCCCGGACGCCAAGTCGCAGGTCACGTTCCGCTACGTCGACGGCCGTCCCGCCGAAGTCGACACCGTCGTGCTGTCGACCCAGCATGCGCCGGAAGTCTCGCAAGAGACCATCCGCGAAGCGGTCATCGAAGACATCATCAAGCCCAGCTTCCCCGAAGGCCTGATCACGCCCAAGACCAAGTTCCTGGTCAACCCGACCGGCCGCTTCGTCATTGGCGGCCCGCAAGGCGATTGCGGCCTGACCGGCCGCAAGATCATCGTCGACACGTACGGCGGCGCTTGCCCGCACGGCGGCGGCGCGTTCTCGGGCAAGGATCCGTCCAAGGTCGACCGTTCGGCCGCCTACGCCGCCCGCTACGTGGCCAAGAACATCGTGGCCGCCGGTCTGGCGCGCCAGTGCCAGGTGCAGGTCAGCTACGCCATCGGCGTGGCCGAACCCATCAACATCACCGTCTACACGGAAGGCACGGGCGTCATCCCCGACGACCAGATCGCCAAGCTGGTGCGCGAGCACTTCGACCTGCGTCCGAAGGGCATCGTGAACATGCTGGACCTGCTGCGCCCGATCTACACCAAGACCGCCGCCTACGGCCACTTCGGCCGCGCCGAGCCCGAGTTCTCGTGGGAAGCCACGGACAAGGTCCAGGAACTGAAGAAGTCCGCCTGACGCGAACCGCTACCCCGGTTAAAAAAAGCGCCCGATCCGATCGGGCGCTTTTTCTTTTTCAGAGTCCCCAGGCCGACAGGTCCGGATGCCGCGGCACGGGCGACAGCACTGCTTCCAGCGCCGCCGCGCAATCGAGCAGCGCGGCATCGGCGCCCGCGGGCGCCAGCAACTGCACGGCGCTCGGCAAGCCCTGCGCGTCCAGGCCTGACGGCAGCGCGACCGCCGCCGCGCCCAGGAAGTTGGCCGGGCGCAGCAGTTTGCCCAGGCCGGCGTGGCGCGTGTCCTGCGCGTCCAGCGCCTGCGCGGCCTGGTCGATCGCGGGCATGAGCAAGGCGTCGATGCCCTGCATGGCCTGCCCGAAGACCGCCATGTCGGCCTGGCGGCGCGACAGCGCGGCCTCGTAGCTGGCCTGCGTGATCCGGCCGCCGGCGGCGATGCGCGCGCGCACCACGTCCCACAACGGTTGCGAAGGGTCTTCGGCCAGCGCGCCGAAATGCCGATAGGCCTCGTAGGCCAGCACCAGCGAGTTGTCGTCGGCCATGCGGGCAAAGGACAGCGACGCGGGCGGATGCCAGGCGGCGGGCGTATAGCCGGCCTGCGCCAGGCGTTGCTGCGCCGCGTGCCAGGCTTGCAGCGCCTCGTCGGTGAGCGGGGCGGGCCAGGACTGCGGCGCCAGCACGGCGACGGCGCCGGGCTTGCGGGGGGCGCTGTGCCGCAGGCTGGTGAAGCAGGTGGCGGGCAGCGCAAGCGTGGCGGCGTCATCGACGTCCGGCGCGGCCAGCAGTTGCGTAAGCAGACGCGCGTCGGCGACGGTGCGCGCGATCGGGCCCAGCACGTCCAGCGTTTCCGACAGCGGCAGGCAGCCGGCCCGGCTGATGAGACCGGAGGACGGCTTGTAGCCGACCACGCCGTTCAGCGCCGCCGGCGCGCGCACGGAGCCGCCCGTGTCGCCGCCCAGCGCGATCGGGGCCAGGCCCGCGGCCACGGCCACGCCCGCGCCGCTGGACGAACCGCCGGGCGCGCGCGCCACGGTGGCGTCCCACGGATTGCGGGCGGTGCCCTGCGTCGGGTTCTGCCCCGACAGCCCGAACGCGAATTCCGTCATGCGCGTCTTGCCCAGGATCACCATGCCCGCTGCCGCGAGCCCGCGAGCCGCGGCGGCGGTCTCGGTGCTGACAACGCCGGCGCGCGCCTGTGAGCCGCCGCTGACGACGGTGCCTTCCCACTGCACGCTGTCCTTGACCGCGACGGGCACGCCATGCAGGGGGCCAGCGCAAATGCCGGCGTCCAGCAGCCGGTCCGCCGCGTCGGCCTGGGCCAGCGCGCGCTCGGCCGTGACCACGCTGTAGGCCGCCAGCGCCGCGCCGCGTTCGATCCGGTCAAGGAAATGCAGGGTGAGATCGCGCGAACGCAGCTTGCGCTCGCGGATGGCGCGGGCGAGCTGGCGCGCATCCTGGAAATGCAGGTCGATGTCTTGGGCGGGCATAAGTCTCATCGAAAAGGAAAAAGCCTTCCGGTCCGCGGCGGGACCGGAAAGCGATGTGAGGGAAGGGCGCGAGAAGAGGACAGCCTATTTCAGGACCTGGCCCTTCGTCTCGGGCATGCGGATGAAGGTGATCAGCGTGATCACGGCGCCGGCCAGCACGTAATAGAAGAACCAGCGCTCCATGCCCTTGCTTTGCAGCCAGGTCAGCAGGTAGGGCGTGGTGCCGCCCAGCAGCGCGACGACCAGGTTGTACGGCGTGCCGATGCCGACGGCGCGCACGCTGGTGGGAAACTGTTCCGACATGATGGCGGGCGCAATCGCGGTGTACATGGCGTACAGCACCAGCCCGAACAGCTCGACCGCCAGGATCGAACCGAACGACGGCCCGAGCGTGGTCATGACCGGGTAGAAGAAGATCAGGTAGCCCGCGGCAAAGAAGATGAGCTGCGGCTTGCGGCCGATGCGGTCGGACAGCATGCCGAACAGCGGCTGCACCAGCATGAACACGATCAGCGCGACGGTGTTGGCCGCGAACGCGGTCTTGGGATCGGCGCCAACCTGCCGGATGGCGTAGGTGGGCACGTAGGCCACGAAGATGTAGAACGCAAACGTGGTCAGGACCGAGAAGCCGACGATGCGCAGCACTTCGCGCGGGTGGTCGCGCAGCAGCGTGCGCAGCGGCTGCTTTTCAACGCCAGCCTTCTTGGCGTGCGAGAACGCTTCGGTTTCCGGGATGGCGCGGCGGATCCACATGCCGGCCAGGCCGCCCAGCGCGCCCAGCATGAACGGGATGCGCCAGCCCCACTCGGCCATGTCGGCCTTGGTGAGAACGGTGGTGAGGATCCAGCCCACGGCCGAGGCGGCCAGGATGCCGACCGCGGCGCTGAAGAACACGAAGCTGGAATAGAAGCCGCGCTTGTTGGGCGGCGCCATTTCCGCCAGAAAGGTCGTGGCCGAGGCATACTCTCCGCCCAGCGACAGGCCTTGCAGCAGGCGCGCGGCGGTCAGCAGCAGGGGGGCGGCAATGCCGATGGTGGCGTAGGTGGGCGTGATGGCGATGATGAGCGAGCCGCCCGCCATCATGAGGATCGTCAGGCCCAGCGCAGCCTTGCGGCCATAGCGGTCCGAGAAGATGCCCAGCACCCAGCCGCCGACGGGACGCATGAAAAAGCCCACCGCAAAGATGCCGAACGTCGCGAGCAGGGCGGTGGTTTCGTTGCCCGGCGGAAAGAACTGGCTGGAAAAGAAGATGGCGAACGACGCGTAGATGGTCCAATCGAACCATTCCACCGCATTGCCTACACTACCGGCCAGAATCGTGCGGCCGCGCGAAACGGGCGGGGCGCTTGCCCCTTGCGCCTGACGCAAGGTTGCGGATGTGCTGCTCATGACGTCCTCAAAGTGGGTTTTGTTTTTTGGTCAAATAGACCAATAAAATTTTTGTTTTTATCAATGCGCGAACGTTAGATTAATGAATATGGTCACGTCAAGTAAGGGTAATTCCCTAATCGGCGCGTTGGACGAGACGGATCTCGCGTGCCTCGTCGCGCTGCAGGCGCAGCCTCGTGCCTCCTGGCGGGAGCTGGGCGCGGCAACCGGCATCGCAGAACGAACCGTGGCGCGGCGCATCAAGCGCCTGATGGACGCGGACGCGCTGCGCGTCATCGCCGAACCGGATCCGCTGGCCACCGGCCGCGGCGTGGTGCTGCACGCGTGGGTGCGCTGCCGATCGGGCCGCGTGCCGGACGTGGCCGAGCGCCTGGCGCGGCTGGACATCAGCCAGCTCGTCGTGACGCTGGCCGGATCGGCCGACCTGATGGCCGAGCTGACGCTTGCCGACGCGGCTGACATGCCGGACGTGGTGACCCGCGTGCTGCCGTCCATCGATGGGGTCGAACACGTGGAGGCGCGGCTGGTGCTGCGGCCATTCCGGCGCGCGGGCCAGTGGCGCATCCAGCCGCAGGCCGGCGGCGATGCGGACGCGCCGCGGCTGTCGCCGCCCGTGGCGTTGACGGATCCCGAGCAGCGCATGGTGACGCACCTGATGCGCGACGGGCGCGCCAGCCTGGCCGAATTGGCCGAGCGTTCCGGCGTCAGCGAACCGACCGCGCATCGTCTGCTGCAGAACCTGGTGGAGCGCCGCGCGCTGAGCTTTCGCGTCGAAGTCGAGCCGGCGCTGGTGGGCTTTCCGGTGGAGGCGGTGATTTCCGTGCAGGTGCGGCCGCAGGCGGTCGACGCGCTGGCCGCGCATCTGGCGCTGGACCCCAACACGCGCTGCCTGTTCGGCACCAGCGGCGCCTCGCAGCTCTTCTGGCACGTGCTGTGCCGCGACAGCCTGCATCTGTGGGACGTGGTGACGCGCCGGCTGGGCGAGCTGGACGGGGTGCTGAACAGCGAGGTGGGCGTGGTGATGCGCGCGCACAAGCGCTGCGGCATTGTGCGCGCGGGGGCGCGGCTGGATCCGGACGCGGCGTGACGGGGAGACGGCGGCCGGCGGGGCAACCGCCCTGCCGCCGCCCCGCCGGTCAGGCGCCGAGGTACGCGCGGGCCAGCGCGCCGTCCTGCGCGATGTCGGCCGCGGCGCCGTGCGCCGCCACCCGGCCGGATTCCAGCACGTACGCGCGGTCGGCCAGCGACAGCGCCAGCGCGGCCATCTGATCCACCAGCAGGATCGTCATCGATTCCTTGCGCAGCCGGTCCAGCGCCTCGAACAGCTCGTCGATGATCTTGGGCGCCAAGCCCAGCGACGGCTCGTCCAGCAGCAGGATCACGGGCTTGGCCATCAGGCCGCGCGCAATCGCCAGCATCTGCTGCTCGCCGCCGGAAAGCAGCCCCGCGCGCTGGTGCAGCCGTTCGCGCAGGCGCGGAAAGCGCGTCAGCATTTCCTCGACGCGCGCCTCGCGGTCCTCCGGATGCAGGAAGGCGCCCAGCCGGATGTTGTCCAGCACGCTCAGCCCCGGAAACACCTGGCGGCCTTCGGGCACCAGCACCAGGCCGCGCGCGACGATGCGGTCCGCGGCCAGGCCGTGCAGTTCCTGGCCCTGCAGGTGCATGCCGCCCTGCGCGGGCCGGTGCAGCCCCGCCAGCGTGCGCATCAGCGTGGATTTGCCCGCGCCGTTCGCGCCCAACAGCGCCACCATCTCGCCCTGCCTGACCTGCAGATCGATGCCGTGCAGCACGGGGTTGGCGCCGTAGCCGGTCGTCAGGTTGCCCACGCCCAGCACCTCGGGCGGCAGCGCCTCGCCCGCCGGCCTGTGCCGCGCGGCCGGCGCACGGCGCGCGGCCTCGTCGCCCAGGTAGGCTTGCCGCACCTCGGGGGATTGCTGGATCTCGGCGACGCTGCCCTGCGCCAGTTCGCGCCCGGCGTCGATCGCCACGATGTGATCGGACACGCCCATCACTAGTGTCATGTCGTGCTCGACCAGCAGCACGCCCGCGCCCGCGTCGGCGATGCGCCGCAGCAGTCCGGCCAGCCGCGTCTTGTCCTCGCGCGAGAGGCCCGCCGCGGGCTCGTCCATCAGCAGCACGTCGGCATCGGTGGCCAGCGCCCGCGCAATTTCCACCAGCCGCCGGTCCACGTGCGGCAGGTCGGCCGCGGCAATGTCCAGCGCGCCTTCGTAGCCGCAGAACGCGAGCAGGGCGCGCGCACGTTCGCGCACGTCGGCCGCCAGGTATCGGTGCGAGGCCAGCAGCCCGCCCAGGCGGCCGCGCAACATGCCCAGCGCGACGTTGTCCTCGACGCTCAATGTGTCGAAGAGCTGCGAGGTCTGGTAGGTGCGGGCGATGCCGCTGCGGGCCACGCGGTGGGCCGCCAGCGCGGCCAGCGGCGCATCGCCCAGCTTCACGTTGCCGCTGGTCGGCTGGTAGTAGCCGCTCAGCATGTTGATGACGGTGGACTTGCCCGCGCCGTTGGGGCCGATCAGCGCGGTCACGGCGCCGGGCGGCACGGTGAACGACACCGCCTGCACGGCGCGCACGCCGCCGAAGGTCATGGTGAGCGCGTCGGCATGCAGTGTGCGGCGGGCCCGCACGGACGTGGGCATGGCGCCGTGGCGGGGCGCCAGACCCTGCGTCTGCGCGCGCCGGCGCCAGCGCGCCAGCAGTCCGGCGGCGCCTTCGGGTGCGGCCCACAGCACCACCAGCAGGAAGGCGCCAAAGAACAGCAGGCGGTATTCCTCCAGGCTGGACAGCATTTCCGGCAGCAGGCCCACCACCACCGCGCCGAGCAGCGGTCCGGCCAGCGAGCCCGCGCCGCCGATCGTCACCGCCAGCACGAACAGGATGGACTGCATGAAATTGAAGTTGTGCGGCGTGATCATGCCGGTCAGCGGCGCATACAGGCCGCCCGCCAGCCCGACCACGGCGGCCGATACCATGAAGGCCACCGCCTTGACCGCCAGCGGATTGATGCCGATCGATTCGCTGGCCGTCTCGCTGTCCTTGACCGCGCGCATGGCCGCGCCCCATGTGCCGCGCGACAGCAGCGCATAGCCGATCAGCGCGGCAAACACCGCCACGATGGCCAGCATGGCCACGCCGCGGTCGCCGCCCAGGCCGCCGATGGCGGGCTGCACGATGCCCATCAGGCCGTTCTGGCCGCCGGTGAGGGCGCCGCCCTCGATCAGCGCGTGCTCCACGATGAAGCCGAAGGCAATCGTGATCATCGCCAGATAAGGGCCTTTCACGCGTAGCGCCGGTACCGCGAGCAGCAGGCCGAACGCGGCGCACACCAGCGCGGCGGCCGGCCACGCCAGCCAGAAGCTCCACCCGGCCTGGCCGGTCAGGATGGCGACCGTGTAGGCGCCGATCGCGTAAAAGCCCGCGTGGCCGAACGACATCTGGCCGGTCAGACCCAGAAGCACGTTCAGCCCGATGCCGGCCAGCGCCAGCAGCGCCACGTTGCCCAGCACGAAGACGTAGTAGCCGTTGACGGTGGCCGCCAGCATCAGGGCCACCGCGGCCAGCAGGGCGTACAGCGCCGGCGGCAGCCAGCGCATTGCGGATTGCGTGTTCATCAGACCTTCCTCACATCGGCGCGCCCGAACAGGCCATTGGGCAGCACGGCCAGCATGACGATCACCAGCGTGAAGCTGATGATCTGCGTGTACCCCGACCCCAGCGCCACGGTGATCAGCGCTTCGACCACGCCAAACAGGAGGCCCGCGATCATCACGCCCCACGCGCTGGTGATGCCGCCCAGGATGGCGACCACGTAGGCCTTCAGCCCGAACAGGGTGCCCATGTCCGCCGTCACGTTAAAGAGCGGGGCGACCAGCGCGCCGGCCACGCCCGCGAACAGCGTGGATACCGCGAAGGCGGCCATGATGGCGTGACGCACGGGGATGCCCATGAGCCGCGCGGCGTTCGGGTTCTGCACCACGGCAAGCAGCGCCACGCCCCAGCGGGTGCGGCGCGACAAGGTGTGCAGCGCCGCCGCCAGCGCCAGTCCGACCACCGGAATCAGCAGTTGCAGCGGGTAGATGCCCAACCCCAGTCCGCCGATTTCAAGCGGCGCTTGCGCCAGCGGCGACGGCAGGCTGCGCGGCTCCTTGCCGAACGTGAACATGACCACGTTGTCCAGCACGATGCCCAGCGCCACGGTGGACATGAGCCACGCGTTCGAACCGCGGCTGGCAAACGGCCTGACCGCCAGCCGTTCCACGACCAGGCCGTAGAGCGCGCACAGCGCCAGGGCGAACACCAGCGCGATGGCCAGCGGCCAGCCCAGCGTCTGGGCGAACGTGTAGGTCAGCACGGCGCCCAGCATCATGGAGCTGCCCTGGGCGAAGTTCACCGTGCCGGACACGGCGTAGGTCAGGTAAAAGCCCAGGGCCATCAGGCCGTACATGCTTCCCAGGCCCAGGCCGCTGACGATGGCGGACATCAACAACATGCGCGTCTCCCGCGTGGTCCGGCCGCGTTACTGCGTGCCCTTGACGGGCAGGATGCGGTTGTCGATGAAGTGCGTCCAGACGTAGTCGTCCTGGCGCAGCGCGTCGTGCGTGGCCGGCGTGAAGGGCTGCTCGTACGTCTTGATCAGGCCTTCGTACTTGCCGATCTTGTAGAAGCCCTGGCGCACCGCGTCGCCGTCGGTGGAACCGGCCTGCGCGATAGCCAGCGCGGCCAGCTGCATGCCGTCGTAGGCGTTGGCCACGCCCACGGCGGGCGTGATGTCCTGCGGTCCCTTGATGTCGGAATACTTGGCCTTGAGCGCCTGCATCACCTTCTCGCCCACCGGTCCCTGCTTGCCGAAGAAGCTGTAGGTCTGCACGAAGTGCACGTTCTTGGCGTTGGGACCGGCCAGCTCGGTGAAGCGTCCGCCGGCAGGGCCCCAGTGCGAGACGACCGGCACCTTCCAGCCCATGCGGTCCAGCGACTTCACCACCTGCGCCGACGGGCCCACGTTGCCCACGAGGAACAGCGTGTCGGCGCCGGCGGCCTTCAGGCGGCTCAGTTGCGGCACGATGTCCAGGTCGTTGGGCTGGAATTTCTCGACGCCGGCGGGCGTGACCTTGGCCGCGGCCAGCGCGGCATTCAGGCCTTTTTCGTTGGACTCGCCCCAGGGGTTGTTCACCAGGATCATGCCGGGCTTGGCGCTCTGGAACGTCTTTTGCGCGTACTGCACCATCGCGCTGTCGACGATCTCGTCCATCGCGGACACGCGGAACACGAAGTTGGGGGTGCCCTTGTTCTGCGTGATGGCCGTGCCGGCGGCCCACGGGCCCATGAACGGCACTTTTTCCTGGTTCACGATGGGCACGATGGCCATGGAGACCGGCGTGTCCAGGCCGCCAAACAGCACGGCAACCTTTTCCTTGTAGATCAGCTCGCGCGCGGCGGCCATGCCCTTGGCGGGATTGCCTTCGTCGTCGCGGCGCACCAGCACGACCTGGCGGCCGCCCAGGAGGCCGCCGCGGGCGTTGATCTCGTCGATGGCGACCGTCATGCCGCGCGTAAGCGCTTCGCCCGCGCGCGCCGACTCCCCGGACAGCGCGGTGATCAGGCCGATCTTGATCGGGTCCGCGGCCAGCGCCGGCTGCGTGGCCAGGCCCGCGGCGAAAAGTGCGGCGGCGGTCGCGCGGCGCATGAAGGAACGACGGGTCGGGGTCATCGGGACACTCCTGAAAAAGTGGAATGAATCTTGCATGGGGTTAAGTGCTGCTTCGTTCCCTCATGCAAGATCCATGCCACCTGTTCCGCGCCGCCTGCCGTATGCCGACTTCGCCCCGCCGCCGCAGGGCGCGGGCGGCGCAGACGGGGTTTGTGCACACCGATGCCAGGATTTTGTCGCCAAAACCGCAGCGATTTTGTTCACAATCATGCTTCAGGATTTGCACCAAAATGAATCCATCCTCGCTTCAAAGCACTAATCCGGGGCGCGACGATCAGTCCCCATGGACGCCGCAACCCCTGGCCTGCCACGGCCGCTTTCCGTATCGCGGCATCGCCGGCCGCGCGGATTATTCGTGGCCCAATGGCGCGCGCCTGGCCGTGTACCTGGGGTTCAACATCGAGCACTTCGCCTTCGGAGAGGGGCTGGGCGCCGAGCTCGGCCCGCCGTCTCCGCATCCGGACGTCCTGAACTACGCCTGGCGCGAATACGGCAACCGTGTGGGCGCCTGGCGCTGTCTGGAACTGTTCGACGAACTGCGCCTGCCGGCTGGCGTGCTGATCAATACCGCGCTGTACGAGCACTGCCCGGAACTGGTGGATGCCTTTCTTGCGCGCGGCGACGAGTTGATCGGCCACGGGTACAGCAACGCGCACCGGCAGGGCGGGCTGCCCGAAGCCGAGGAGCGCGCGCTGCTTGCGCATTGCCGCGACCGCATCCTGCGGCATGCGGGCAGCGAGCCGGCCGGCTGGCTGTCGCCCTGGATCTCCGAGAGCCACTCGACGCCCGACCTGCTGGCCGAGGCGGGCTACCGGTACACGCTGAACTGGTGCCATGACGACCAGCCGATGCGCATGCGCACCCGCGCGGGCGACCTGTGGGCGATTCCGTATCCGCAGGAGCTCAACGACATTCCGATGATCATGGGCCGCAAGATGGACGCGCGCGATTTTGCCGATATGATCCTTGACCAGTTCGAGGAAATGCGCGCGCAGGCGGTCCGCCAGCCGCTGGTCATGGGCATCGCGCTGCATCCGTACATCGTCGGCCAGCCGTACCGGCTGCGTCATTTGCGGCGCGCGCTGGCGCCGCTGGCCGCCGCCCGCGACCGGGGCGAGATCTGGTTCACCACGCCGGGCGAGATCTGCCGGCACGTGGACAGCCTGCCGCCGGGCGTGATCGACTAGGCGCTGTCCCGCCACCTTGATGTGTTTCCCTTGTTGACCCGAGTCCCGCATGTCCACCAAAAGCGCCGCCAAACCCAACAGTTCCGCCACCGCGCGGTCCAAGTCCGCCAAGCCCGCCGCGGACGATGACGTCCTGCCCGACGCCGACATGGAGCGCCGCATCTGCGAAGCGGTCTACGAAAGCGTGATGAGCCAGCGGCTCACGCCCGGCACCAAGCTGCCCGAAGCCGCGATCTGCGAACTGTTCGGCGTGTCGCGGTCGGTGGCCCGCAAGGCGTTGCAGCGGCTGGCGCACGAGCATGTGGTGGACCTGCATCACAACCGCGGCGCGGTGGTGGCCGAACCCACCCCTGAAGACACCCGCCAGATCTTCCAGGCGCGCCGCGCGCTGGAAGCCGCGCTGCTGCCGCTGGCCGCGGCCCGCGCCACGCGCGCCGACTACGCCTCGCTGCGCCGGCAGCTGCGCGACGAGCACGCGCTGCTGCATCGCGCCGGGCAACCGGCCTGGGCGCGGCAGGCCAGCGCCTTTCACGTCCGCCTGGGCGAACTGTCCGGCAACACCATCCTGCACGGCTACCTGGCCGAGCTGGTGTCGCGCTGTTCGCTCATCGTGGCGCTGTACGAGCCGCCGGGCAATGCCGCATGCGAACACGGCGAGCACGTGCTGATCGTGGACATGCTGGAGCGCGGCGACGTGGCCGAAGCCGTGCGGATCAACGACAACCACCTTGCGGACCTGGAGCGGCGCATCAGCCTGGAGCGCCCGCAGCCCGCGCAAACCCTTGCCCAGATGCTGGGACTGGCCTGATATGGAAATCGACTTCGACGCTATCACCGAATACCAGCGCTACAAGCTGATGGCCAGCCTGATCGTGCCCCGGCCGATCGCGCTGATCACCACGCTGTCCGAGACCGGCGTGGTCAACGCCGCGCCGTTCAGCATGTTCAACATGCTGGGCGAGGACCCGCCCATCGTGATGGTCAGCATCAACCGCCTGGAAGACGGCGGCCTGAAGGACACGGCGGTCAACATCGCGCGGGACAAGGAATTCGTGGTCCACCTGACCGACGAGGCCATGGCGGAAAAGATGCACCGCTGCGGCGACCGTCTGCCGTCCGATGTCAGCGAACTGGCGCATGCGGGCCTGGACGCCGCGCCCAGCCACCGCGTGGCGCCGCCGCGCATCGTAGAGGCGCCTGTTGCGTTCGAGTGCACGCTCTTTGAAACCCTGGAGACGGCCAGCCGCCAGATCTTCATCGGCCAGGTCCGCTGGCTGCATGCGCGCGACGGGCTGATCGACACGGAAACGTGGCGCGTGCGGCTGCAGGACTACTTTCCGGTGGGTCGGTTTGGCGCCAGCTTCTATGTGCGCACGCGCGACCGCTACGCCATCGACGCGGACAGCGCGCCCGCGGGCGCTGCCGCCCGCACGCCCATCGACGAGATCTGAGCGCTCACCACACCGCGGCGTCCGAGCCCGGCGCGCGCACGCGGCGCGCAAAGCGCCGCGACAGGAAGTCGACGAAGGCCAGCGTCTTGGCCGGCAGGTTCAGCCGTTCCGGATAGAGGGCGTGGATGTCGGCGGGCGGGGTGCGCCAGTCCGTCAGGACCTCGCGCAACCGGCCTTCGCGCAGGTGCGCCGCGGTTTCCCATTCGGAGCGCATGACGATGCCGTGGCCGTCCAGCGCCCATTCCAATGCGCTCTGGCCGTCGTTCGAGCTGACCGGCCCGCGCACCTTCACGGTTTCCGCGCGGGCGCCCGATTCCAGCCGCCAGGTGCCGTAGGCCACGTCGTTCTCGCGCACGACGATGCAGCGGTGGCGCTGCAGGTCGCCGGGCGTGCGCGGCTCGCCATGCGTCTCCAGGTAGCGGGGCGATGCGCACAGCAGGCGCCGGTTGGACGCGATCCGGCGTGCCGTCAGCCGCGCATCGGGCAGGTCGCCGAACCGCACCGCCACGTCAAAGCCTTCCTCGATCAGGTTCAGCGGCCTGTCGGTCAGCCGCATCTGCACTTCCACATCGGGGTACTGCCGGCAAAAGTCCGAGACGGCCGGCACGATGTGGGCCCGTCCGAAGCCGAACGTGGCGTTCAGCCGCAGCAGCCCCTGGGGCTGGGCGCGCGCACTGGACACCGAACGCTCCAGCGCCTGCAGGTCGGCCAGGATGCGGGAGCCCTCGGCAAGATACAGCTCGCCTTCCTGCGTCACGCTGACCCGGCGGGTGGTGCGGTTCAAGAGGCGCACCCCCAGGCGCTGCTCCAGCTTGGCCAGGCGCGTGCTGACCGCGGGCGGAGTCAGCCCCAGTTCGCGGGCGGTGGCGGACAGGTTGCCGTGCTTGACCACGAGCGAGAAAAAGGCGAGATCGGAGAGCGCATCCATGGCTATTTATAAATCCGATTTAACAAAGCTTTATTTTTTCTCCGAATTATAAGAACCGACTAGGTCTATACACTGGGTTCACCGATACAGAGCCGCATCCACGCGGCCAACCGAGGAGACCCGAAAAATGAAGACAGCCAGATTGGCCGGCGCATTGTGCGCCGCCCTTGCCGCATCCTGTTGGGCCCATTCCGCCGCCGCCAGCAACCCCTTTCCCGAGCGTGCGGTGACGCTGATCGTGCCGTTCGCGCCGGGCGGCAGCGTGGACATCGCGGCCCGCCTGATCTCCGACGCGTGGGCCAAGGAACTGGGGCAAAGCGTGATCGTGGAGAACCGCGCCGGCGCGTCCGGCAACATCGGCATGACGGCCGTGGCGCGCGCCGAGCCCAACGGCTACACGCTGGGCATCAACACCATGTCGCTGGCCATCAATCCGGCGCTCTTCAAGACCATGCCGTTCGATACCGCGAAGGACTTGCGGTCCGTGGGCACGGTGGGCACGTCGCAGCATGTGCTGACGGTCACCAATGCGTTGCCCGTGCAGTCGGTGAGCGAACTGCTGGCCTATGTGCGCGCCCGTCCCGCCAACGACCTGAGCTTTGGATCGGCCGGCACCGGCAGCACGTTCCACATGGCGGCCGAGTTGTTCAAGTCCGTTTCCAAGACGCAGATCATGCACGTGCCGTACAAGGGCGGCGGTCCCGCCATGCTGGACACGATCAGCGGACAGGTGCAGATGAGCTTTCCGGTGCTGTCCGCGGCCAAGCCGCAGGTCGATGGCAAGAAGCTGCGCGCGCTCGGGGTGACGGGCACGGCGCGCTCGCCGCTGTTGCCCGACGTGCCGACCATCGCCGAGTCCGGCCTGCCCGGCTACGAATTCAACACCTGGTTCGTCATCAGCGCGCCGGCGGGAACGCCGCAGCCGGTCATCGACACGCTGAACGCCAAGCTTGGCCAGGCGCTGAAATCGGCCGCGCTGACGCAGCGCATGCAGAAAGAGGGCTTCGAACCCCTGATCACGTCGCCGGACAAGACCGATGCGATGGTGGCCGCGGAGATGACGCGCTGGTCCGGCATCGTCAAGGAAGCCGGGATCGAGGCGAATTGAGCGCTTTTCAAGGTTTAACGCGCATTACCCGCCCGCGCGCGCCGCGGGCGCATTCTTCAAGCAAGGAAGCACAGACATGCCCGGCATGACGCTATACGACAAACTGGTGGCCAGCCATGAGGTGGCCCGGATCGACGGCGAGCACGTGCTGCTCTACGTCGACCTGCACATCATGAACGAGTACACCAGCCCGCAAGCCTTCAGCGGCCTGGCCGCGCGCGGCCGGGGCGTGTTGCGGCCGGGTCAGCAGATGGCGGTGGTGGACCACATCATCCCCACGCATCCCGTGCCGTCCGCGCTGCGCGTGATCGCCGATGATGCCTCGTCGCGCCAGGCGCTGAACCTGAAGCGCAATTGCGACGAACAGCGCATCGCGCTCTTTGACACCACCGATCCGCTGCAGGGCATCGAGCACGTCATCGCGCCCGAACACGGCATGATCCTGCCCGGCATGGTGGTGCTGTGCGGAGACAGCCACACCACCACGTATGGCGCGCTGGGCGCCCTGGGCTTTGGCATCGGGACGAGCGAAGTCGAGCACATCCTGGCGACGCAGACGCTGGTGTACCGCGTGGCGCGCAACATGCGGATCCGCATCGACGGCGCGCTGCCGGCGCATGTGTCGGCCAAGGATCTGGTCATCTACATCGTGCACCGCATCGGCGCGCAGGGCGCGCGCGGCCATGCCGTGGAGTTCTGCGGCGAGGCCGTGGCCGCGCTGTCCGCCGAAGCGCGCATGACCCTGTGCAACATGACGGTCGAGGCCGGCGCGCGCGCCGCGCTGATCGCGCCGGACGCCGTCACCGACGCCTACGTCACGGCGCACGCGCCGCAGCTGCGCGGCGCGTTGCTGGACGAGGCGCGCGCCTGGTGGGCCACGCTGCGCTCGGACGACGGCGCGCGCTTCGATGTGGAACACGTGTTCGACGCGAGCCGCATTGCGCCCTTCGTGACGTGGGGCACGAGCCCGGACCAGGCGATTGCCGTCGACGGCGCGGTGCCGGATCCGCGCGACGAGCCGGACACGCTGGCCCGGCTGGCGCTGGAGAAGGCGATGGACTATATCGGCCTTGCCGCGGGCCAGCCGATCGCCGGGGTGCCGATCGATCGGGTGTTCATCGGCTCCTGTACGAACGGCCGAATCGAGGACCTGCGCGTCGTCGCGGATCTGGCGCGCGGCAGGAAGGTTGCCGCGGGGGTACGCGCGATGGTGGTGCCGGGGTCAGGCGCCGTGCGCGTGCAGGCCGAAGCCGAGGGGCTGGCGGCCGACCTGATCGCGGCGGGCTTCGAATGGCGCCAGCCCGGCTGTTCGATGTGCCTGGCGATGAACGACGACGTGCTCCGCCCGGGCGAGCGCTGCGCATCCACCACCAACCGGAATTTCGAGGGACGTCAGGGGCGGGCAGGGCGCACGCATCTGATGAGTCCCGCCATGGCCGCCGCCGCCGCGCTGGCCGGCCGTATCGTCGACGTGCGCGCATGGGGAGACGCCAAATGACTGCAATGATCGAAGGCGTGGCCGCGCCGCTGCCGTATTCCAATCTGGACACCGACCAGATCATGCCCAAGCAGTTTCTGCGCATCATCGACAAGGCCGGGCTGGACAAGGGCCTGCTGTACGACCTGCGCTTTGACGAGCAGGGCGCGCCGCGGCCGGACTGCGTGCTGAATCAGCCGGCCTATGCGGGCGCCAGCATTCTGGTGGCGGGCCCCAACTTTGGCTGCGGCTCCAGCCGTGAACACGCCGTCTGGGGCTTGCAGCAGTTCGGCATCCGGGCGGTGATCGCGTCCAGCTTTGGCGAGATCTTCTATTTCAACGCGCTCAACAACGGCTTGCTCTTGGTGACGCTGCCGCCCGCCGAGGTCGACGCGCTGCTCTCGAAGGTGTCCAATACCCCGGCGGCCGGATCCAACCCCGTCGGCATCGACGTGATGGCCGGCCAGGTGCGCGCCGCCGATGGCTGGCAGGCCCGCTTTGACCTGCCGGCGCGGCATCGCAGCATGTTCGCGCAGGGGCAGGACATGGTGGGCGCGACGCTGCAGCAGTTGCCAGAGGTCGCGCGTTTCGAAGCCCGCCATTGGGCGCGCTTTCCGTGGATGAAGGACGTGGCGCGCCAGGTGCGCGACCGGCTGGACGCCGCCTGACGCGGCAGTCGCGCCACGACGATAGGAGATGACGCAGATGACCGCCTTTTTCGACCTGCCGGTGCGGCGCTTTGCCGCCAACGGTGTGGAGATCGCCGCCCGCATCGACGGCTCGGGTCCGCCGCTGCTGCTCTTGCACGGGCATCCGCAGACCCACGCCATCTGGCACCGCGTCTGGCCCGAGCTGACGCGTCATCGCACCTGCGTGGCCGCGGACCTGCGCGGCTATGGCGACAGTGACAAGCCCGCCGCCAGAGCCGATCACGCCGCTCATTCCAAGCGGGTCATGGCGGCGGACATGGTGGCGCTGATGCGCGGCCTGGGTCATGACCGCTTCGAGATCCTGGCCCATGATCGCGGCGCGCGGGTCGCGCACCGGCTGGCGCTGGATCATCCCGAGGCCGTCGCCCGCATGATGCTGCTGGACATCGCGCCCACGCTGGATATGTACGAAGGCACGACGCGCGCCTTTGCGCAGGCCTACTTCCATTGGTTCTGGCTGATCCAGCCGGCCCCCGTGCCCGAAACGATGATCGAACACGACCCGGTCTTCTACCTGCGGTCCGTGATGGGCGGCCGGCCGGGCGGGCTGGCGCACTTTTCCAACGAGGCCATGGCGGAATACGAGCGCGCCGCGCGTCAGCCCGGGTGGGCCACGGGCATCTGCGAGGATTACCGCGCCTCGGCCACGATCGATCTTTCGCATGACGAAGCGGGCCGAGCGGCCGGCGAGCGCCTGCGCATGCCGGTGCGCGCGATGTGGGGCGAGCGCGGGGCCGTCGGCCGCAACTTCGATGTGCTGGCGCTGTGGCGCGCGGTGGCCGACGACGTGACGGGCGGGCCGCTGCCGGGCGCGCATTACCTCGCGGAGGAATCGCCGGACGCGGTGCTGGCCGAGGCAGGCGATTTCTTCGGTTGGCGCTGAGGCAGGCGGGGCGGGTCCGCGTGTCAACCAAGCCTTGGCGGGCGATAGGGATATCCAAAAAGGGACGCACCCCTGGTGTTAACCTTCGCCCCATGAATCGTTACTTCGCCGATCTTTCCGAATTGCCCGACGCCGAGGACGCGCAACGCGCCTTCAAGGCCTCGGATTCGCCCTGCGTGGCCGTCTGCTCCACGCTGTTTGACGACATCTGCCGCGGCTGCGGCCGCACCGCCATGGAAGTCGCCAACTGGGTGTTCATGTCGGAAGCCGAAAAGCGCGAAGTCTGGATCCGCATCCGCTCGCAAGGGTATCCGCGGCGCAACAACTGACGCGCCGCGCCGGGGGCGCCACACCGCTTTCGTGGCCTTGAGGGCCGGGACCCTGTCCCCGTCTTGGGCTTGTCACATGGCGTAGGCTCAATAGCGCCATTGCCCACTTCCGGCTCCATCATGCGCATCGTTCTCGTCACGGATGCCTGGCATCCGCAAGTCAACGGCGTCGTCCGCACCTGGACGACCATGCGGCAGATCCTCAGCGAATGGGGCCACGAGCTGATCGTGGTGAGCCCCGAGGGCAGCCGAACCCTCCCCGCGCCTTCCGAACCCGATCTGCGCCTGTGCCTCACGCCCGGCCGGCAATTGCGCCGCGTGCTGGGCGACACCATTCCCGATGCGCTGCACATCGCCACGGAAGGCCCGCTGGGGCTGGCGGCCCGCCGCATGGCGCTGCGGCGCGGCTGGCGCTTCACCACGTCCTTTCACACCATGTTTCCGGACTACCTGGAGGCGCGCATGGGCATCCCCGCCGCGCTCCCGTGGCGCTACCTGCGCTGGTTTCACCGGCCGTCGCAGTGCGTGCTGGTGCCCACGCCCACGGTGCGCGACATCCTCGTGCGGCGCGGTCTGGCGAATCTGCGGGTCTGGTCGCGCGGGGTGGATCCGCGCAAGTTCCAGCCCGCGTCCAGCCAGGCGTTCCGGGATCTGCCCCGGCCCGTCTGGCTGAGCGTGGGCCGCGTCGCCAAGGAAAAGAACCTGGATGCCTTCTTGTCCCTGGATCTGCCGGGCACCAAGGTGGTGGTGGGCGCGGGGCCCGACGAGGCGCGCCTGAAAAAGCGCTTTCCGGACGCCGTCTTCCTGGGCATGCAGCAGGACGGCGCGCTGCCGGGGTATTACGCGGCGGCCGACGTCTTCGTGTTTCCCAGCCTGACCGATACCTTCGGGCTTGTCATGCTGGAGGCGATGGCCTGCGGCACGCCGGTTGCCGCCTTCCGCAGCGAGGCGCCCATTGCCGTGGTGCAGGAGGGCGTCACGGGCCGGCTGGACGACGACCTGAAGCGCGCCTGCCTGGCCGCGCTGCCGCTGGACCGCGACGCCGTGCGGGCACACGCGCTGACCCGCAGCTGGGATTCGGTCGCCGCGGACCTGCTGGATGCACTGGTGCCGCTGACGCAGGGGGATTCGCGCGGGGCGGCCAACGCCTGGGCCACCACAACCTGATACAGACGCGCGGCCCGGATGTGCTGGCCGTTCGGGGCGCCAACCTTGTACAATGCCCGGCAATCCTGAGGAGCGTTGCGACGACCCTGCGGTCCCCCAGGTGGCCCCCTTGCGCGGCCACCCCATGCGGACCCCGGCTCGCCAGGCTCAGGAATCCCTGTTCAAGCGCCGCGCCTTGCGCGTCGCTACAGCAACGGCGCTCACCTTTGTCGCGTATGGCGGGAAAGGCGAGCACTCGACTGTCGTGGTGTATTCGCGTTGTCCGGCCATCTCGTGCGCCGTTCGTAATTTACGTGGAGCCTACACACCATGAACGCTGTGACTGATAAATCCTTTACCGACTACCTCGTCGCCGACATGTCGCTGGCCGGCTGGGGCCGCCGCGAACTCGCCATCGCCGAAACCGAAATGCCCGGCCTGATGGCCATCCGCGAGGAATTCGCCGCGTCGCAGCCGCTCAAGGGCGCGCGCATCGCCGGCAGCCTGCACATGACCATCCAGACCGGCGTGCTGATCGAAACGCTGGTGGCGCTGGGCGCTGAAGTGCGCTGGGCCTCGTGCAACATCTTCTCCACGCAGGACCACGCCGCCGCCGCCATCGCCGCGTCCGGCACGCCGGTCTTCGCCGTCAAGGGCGAGACGCTGGAAGAGTACTGGCAGTACACGCACAAGATCTTTGAATGGCCCAACGGCCAGAACGCCAACATGATCCTGGACGATGGCGGCGACGCCACGTTGATGCTGCACCTGGGCACCAAGGCCGAAAAGGACCTCTCCGTCCTGGCCAACCCGGGCAGCGACGAAGAGCGCATCCTGTTTGCCGCCATCAAGGAAACGCTCAAGCGCGATCCGAAGTGGTACTCGACCCGCCTGGCGCTGATCAAGGGCGTGACCGAAGAAACCACCACCGGCGTGCATCGCCTGTACCAGATGTCGCAGAAGGGCGAGCTGGCGTTTGCCGCCATCAACGTCAACGACTCGGTCACCAAGTCCAAGTTCGACAACCTGTACGGCTGCCGCGAATCGCTGGTTGACGGCATCAAGCGCGCCACCGACGTCATGGTCGCCGGCAAGATCGCGGTTGTGGCCGGTTACGGCGACGTGGGCAAGGGCTGCGCCCAGGCGCTGGTCGCGCTGCGCGCGCAAGTGTGGGTCACCGAAATCGACCCGATCTGCGCCCTGCAGGCCGCCATGGAAGGCTTCAAGGTCGTGACGATGGAAGAAGCCGCCGCCCACGGCGACATCTTTGTCACCGCCACCGGCAACTACCATGTGATCACGCGCGAACACATGAACGCCATGAAGGACCAGGCCATCGTCTGCAACATCGGCCACTTCGACAACGAAATCGACGTCGCTGCCCTGGCCGACTGCCAGTGGGAAGAAATCAAGCCGCAAGTCGACCACGTCATCTTCCCGGACGGCAAGCGCATCATCCTCTTGGCGCAGGGCCGTCTCGTGAACCTGGGCTGCGCCACCGGCCACCCCTCGTTCGTGATGTCGTCCTCGTTCGCCAACCAGACGATCGCCCAGATCGAACTGTTCACGCGCAACGAAGCCTACAAGTCCGGCGAAGTCTACGTGCTGCCCAAGCACCTGGACGAGAAGGTCGCCCGCCTGCACCTGAAGAAGCTGGGCGTCAAGCTCACGACGCTGCGCCAGGATCAGGCCGACTACATCAGCGTGCCGGTCGAGGGCCCCTACAAGCCCAATCACTACCGCTATTGATGGATGTAGCACAATAGGAAAATGCCGCGCCATGTCGGCGCGGATTTTCCGATCTGCGGGTCACGCCCGTCTTCGCCCGGCGTCGACGGGTCCGCGGAGCGTCAATACAGGAGTTCGAACATGGTGACACTGATACTCGTCTGGATCCTGAACGCGGTGGCCTTGCTGGCCGTTGCCTACCTGCTGCCCGGCATCACGGTGGCCAGTTTCGGTTCGGCGCTCATCGCCGCGCTGGTGCTGGGCCTGGTGAACATGCTGGTCAAGCCGGTGCTGGTGCTGCTGACGCTGCCCATCACGATCGTTACCCTCGGGCTTTTCCTCATCGTCATCAACGCCTTGCTGTTCTGGTTCGTGGGCTCCGTGCTCAAGGGATTCCAGGTCAACGGGTTCTGGTGGGCCGTGGGTGGCGCGATCCTGTACAGCATCATTTCCGGTCTCCTGACCAAGCTGATCCCGTAGGGTAGAGATCCCCCCCGAGCGCTGCGCGCTTCCCCCAGGGGCGTGCCTGCGGACCGGCGGAGCCCGGATCCGCGGCACCCCGCGCTGTCACACTGGCCGAATGCGGCGCTTAGCCATAAAAATACTGATATGTCCGAATCGATTTCTCCTGCTTTCAGTCTGGAATTCTTTCCTCCCCGCGACCTGGCCGGCCAGGAGCGGCTGGTGCGAGCGGCCAAGCAGATGCTGGCCATTCAGCCCAAGTACGTCAGCGTGACGTTCGGCGCGGGTGGCTCCACGCGCGCCGGCACCGCCGACGCCGTGCGCACGCTGCGCAACCTGGGTTGTGACGCCGCGCCGCACCTGTCGTGCGTGGGCGCCTCGCGCCAGGACCTGCGGGACATCCTGCAGGCCTACAAGCGCGAAGGCGTGCGGCGCGTGGTGGCCCTGCGCGGCGACCTGCCGTCGGGCATGGGCGGCGACGCGG
The DNA here is from genome assembly GCF_006715415.1 of Achromobacter sp. SLBN-14. Taxonomy (NCBI): domain Bacteria; kingdom Pseudomonadati; phylum Pseudomonadota; class Betaproteobacteria; order Burkholderiales; family Alcaligenaceae; genus Achromobacter; species Achromobacter sp. SLBN-14. The sequence goes on from NZ_VFNE01000001.1 coordinate 2,654,518, forward strand.
GCGAGCTGCGCTACGCCAACGAGCTGGTGTCGTTCATCCGCGAGGAAACCGGCGACTGGTTCCACATCGAAGTGGCCGCCTATCCCGAAATGCATCCCCAGGCCGCCAATCCCTCGGCCGACCTGGATCATTTCGTGACCAAGGTGAAGGCGGGCGCCGATGCCGCCATCACGCAGTACTTCTTCAATGCCGACGCCTATTTCGACTTCGTCGACCGGGCCCGCGCGAAGGGCGTGAACGTGCCGATCGTGCCGGGCATCATGCCCATCACGAACCACACGCAGCTGCTGCGGTTCTCCGAGATGTGCGGCGCGGAAGTCCCGCGCTGGATCCGCCTGCGCCTGGCCGAATTCGGCGACGACAAGGCTTCGATCCGCGCCTTTGGCGTGGACGTCGTGACCGAGCTGTGCCAGACGCTGCTGGACAACGGCGCGCCCGGCCTGCATTTCTACACGCTGAATCATTCCGAAGCGCCGCTGGCGATCTGGAAGGAACTGACGGTGTAAGCGGTCGGCGGCGCGGCGGCGGAAATGCCGCTGACGGACATGGCAAAGGGCCGGCTGAATCAGCCGGCCTTTTTCGTTGGTGCCCTTAGGCGCTGGATAATCGCGCCATGCCTCAATCCGCGTACACGCCCGCCTTGCGAATCACTCCGCCCCACTTGTCGACTTCAGACTTCAGCCACGTCTGCAGGCCCTCAGGCGTCTGCTTGGCTTCGGGCACGATTTCGGCGCCCAGCTCGGCCATCTTCTGCGTGAAAGCCGGATCCTTCAGTGCGGCGCGCAGCGCGGCGTTGAACTTGTTGATGGCCTCGGGCGGCGTGCCCTTGGGGGCGTAGACGCCGTGCCATACCTTGACTTCGAAATCCTTCAGGCCGCCTTCTTGCAGGGTGGGCGCGTCGGGCAGGGTCTTGATGCGTTCCTGGGTCGTGACGCCGTACAGCTTGACGCGTTCGGCCTTGATCTGCGGGATGGTCTGCGTGGTCTGGTCGCACAGCACGTCCACCTGGCCGCCCAGCAGCGCCGTCATGGCGGGCGCGGTGCCCGCGTAGGGCACGGTCGTGAACTGCACGCCCAGCGACTCCTGCAGCAGCATGCCGCACAGCTGCGACACGGCGCCCAGGCCGGCATTGGCCAGGTTGATCTTGTTGCCGTTTTCCTTGGCGTACTTGATGAAGTTGGCCATGCCGTCGGCCGGCAGATCCTTGCGGCCCAGCAGGGTCATGGGCACGTCGGCGACCTGGCCGACATAGGCGAAGTCGGTCAGCGGATTGAACGACAGCTTGCGATACAGCGCGGGCGCCGTGGCCATGCCATTGTGGTGGATCAGGAAGGTGTAGCCGTCGGGCGCGGCGCGTGCCACGTGTTGCGAGGCCAGCGTGCCGCCCGCGCCGGTGCGGTTTTCGATGACGACGCTCTGGCCCAGCGTCTTGGCCATGGAGGCGCCCAGGCTGCGGGCAACGACGTCGGTGGGACCGCCCGCGGCAAACGGCACGACCAGTGAAATCGGGTGATTCGGGTAGGCTCCTTGCGCGCCGGCGTTGCCAACAGCCAGGCAGGACAGGGCCAGCACGGGCCAGGCTGCGCGTTTGATCGTGCGCGCGTATCGGTGGGACATGTCTCGCTCCTTGTAGTGTCTTTGGCCCGCGATGCCGCGCATGGCGGGCAGGCATCGGCAGTGTGGCGCGACAAGGGCGAGGTTGGGAATTCGCGGTTTCGCAAGCCGGGCTTCGGCGTGCGGAAAGGAGGGTTTACGTGGACTTGCCCGCAGAAGCGATAAGAAGCGTGCGTGTAGCGCCTCGGATGGGCAGGGTCTCACTTGGGGCCGGGCCGGTGCGAACTGCGCGCACGGGTTCCCGACTGCGCCCGCGCCGGGCCATCACGGCTCCGGGATGTTTTCCCGGAAGATCACCTGCAGCCGCGGCAGGTAGGTGGGTTCGGGCGCGCCCTTGACGGCCGCCACCAGCAGCTTGACGATCTCGCGCGCCTCGACGCGCGGGTTCTGGTCGATCACGGCGTCCATGGTGCGATCGAGCAGCAGGCGGCGCGTGGCCTCGGTGAGGTCGTGACCGACGAAGACGATGCGAGACGCAGAGGACGCCTTGCTCGGCCGGGCCGCGTCAGGCCCCGCGTCGGCCGCCCATGCTTCAACCGGCCGCGCCTCCTTCAGCGCCCGCGCGATGCCTTGATTGCCGGCGCCGATGTTGTAGATCGCGTGCGGCGGGTCCTTGCGCAGCAAATTCTGCGTGACGGCAAAGGCGCGGTCGCGGTCGTCGCCGATCTCAAGAATGTGGGCGATGCGCAGGTGCGGAAACTCTTCGCTCAGCAGCGACCGAAAGCCCATCTCCCGCTCTTCGTGGCCGCGATAGGCCAGTGATCCGACGAACACGGCGACCTTCCGTTCGGTGTGCTGCGGCAGAAACCGGCCCAGCAACAGCGCGGCCAGACGGCCCGCGGCGCGGTTGTCGATGCCCACGTACCCCAGGCGCGCCGAGATCGGAATGTCCGACACCAGGGTGCTTACGTGCACGCCGCTGTCGCGCAGCGCCATGATGGCGTCGCGCACCTGGGGATGGTCCAGTCCGACCAGGCCAACGGCCTGCGTCTGTTCGCGCAGCTCGTAGAGCTTTTTTGCGAGCTTGTTGGCATCGAACCCCTCGATCAGATGCAGGCGGGCCTGCACATCGGGGCGGGTGGCGGCTTCTTCGAGCAGGTGCCGGCCCAACGCGGTCATGAAGCTGTTGGTACCGGCGGGCAAAACGAAATCGACCCTGACGTCCTGACTGGCGGCCTCGGCGCCCGGGACGAAGTAGCCCAGGCGATTGGCAATCGCCAGCACGCGGTCGCGGGTCTTGCCGCGCACGCCGTCGCGGTCGTTCAGTACCCGGTCCACGGTGGCGGTGGACATACCGGCTTCGCGGGCAATGAGGGAAATGGTGGGGCGCATGCGGGATCGGGCTCTCAAGACACCATCAGGACGATGGCGGCGCGGCCATCATAAGCCATCATTTGCAATCATTCGAGATCAAAAAGGTAACGCCGCTGCCCTATGCGCGCCTTCTGCCTTTACCCCTGATTGTTTTGATGTGAATATCGCGGCTCAATACATCAAACACCGCACGGTAGGGTGCCAGGCAGTCGACAGGGCACACCAGGCCGGCAGGAGGAGACCATGTCGCACCCTACCTTGGTGCCCGACCCGCCCGTCCGGGAACGGCGCTTTCGCATCGGCTGCATCGGCGCCGGCATGATCATGGCCGAATGCCATCTGGCCGCCTACCAGCAAGCCGGCTTCACGGTGGCGGCGATTGCGTCGCGTACCCGCAGCAAAGCGGCCGCGGTCGCCGAACGCTACGGCATCCCGCGTGTGCACGAGGATCCGCTGGCCCTGATCGCCGATCCGCAGATCGAGATCGTGGACATCGCGTATCCGCCCGACCTGCAGCCCGCGCTGATTCGCGCCGCATTGGCCGCCCCGCACGTGCGCGGCGTGCTGGCGCAAAAGCCCCTCGCCCTCTCGCTGGAGGAAGCCCGCGCCTTGCGCGACGAGGCGCGCGCCGCCGGCAAGATCCTGTCGGTCAACCAGAACATGCGCTACGACCAGTCGATGCGCACGCTCAAGCAGCTGCTCGACCAGGGCGTGCTGGGCACGCCAGTGTTCGCGCAGATCGACATGCACGCGATCCCGCACTGGCAGGATTTCTTGCGCGGCTATGACCGGCTGACGCTCTCGAACATGAGCGTTCATCACCTCGATGCCCTGCGCTACCTGTTTGGCGAACCCACCGAGATCACCAGCATCACCCGCCCCGACCCGCGCACCGAGTTCGCGCATCGGGATGGGCTGGTCTGCACCACGCTGCGATTTGGCAACGGCCTGCTCGCGCTGTCGCTCGAAGACGTGTGGTCCGGCCCGCGGGCCGACGGATACCCCGACGACCAGCACATCCGCTGGCGCGTGGAAGGCACCGAGGGCGTGGCGCGCGGCACCATCGGCTGGCCCACCGGCGAGCCGTCGACCCTGAGCTACGCCTCGCGCGCGGCCCAAGGCCATACCGACGGCCGATGGGTGACGCCCACGTGGGACACGATGTGGTTTCCGCATGCCTTCATTGGCGTGATGGAGCAGTTGCAGTACGCGCTGGCCAGCGGCACCGAGCCTGCGTTGAGCGTGACCGACAACGTACGCACGATGGCGCTGGTCGAGGCCGCGTATACGTCAATCGCCGAAGGCCGCACGGTACGGCTGCCGGCTGTTGAATAACCAGACAGAAAAACAGACGGAGACAACCATCATGATCCAGACCGGAATCTTCTCGGGCTACTTTCCCTATGAGCTGGAGCGCACCGCCAAGGTGATCCGCTCGCACGGCTTCAACACCGTGCAGCTGGACCTGCATTTCAAGGACATGGAGCTCGGTCCGGGGCAGCTGACCGCGCAGAAATGCACGCAGATCCGCGACACGTTCCGCAACTATGACCTGCCGGTGTCCTGCATCTCGGCCTATACCAACATCGTTCATCCCGACCCCGCCGAGCGCCAGCGCCGTAACGGCTATCTCAAGGAAATCCTCACGCACGCGCGCCAGCTGGGTTCGCCTTACGTGATCTCGGAAACGGGCACGTTCGACACCGAAAGCGACTGGGTGCATCACCCCAAGAACAAGACCGAGGAAGGCTGGGACCAGTGCCGCGCGGTGATCGCCGAGCTGTCGCAACACGCCTATGACCATGGCGCGGTGTTCCTGCTGGAGACCTACGTGAACAACGTGGTGGGATCAGTCGAGGAGACGCTGCGCATGTTTGCCGAGGTGGATCACCCGGGCCTGGGCCTCCTGATGGATCCGACGAACTACTTCGAAGCGCACAACATCGACCAGATGGACCGAACGCTCAATCAGGTGTTCGACGCGCTCTCGGACAAGATCTGCATCGCGCATGCCAAGGACGTGAAGCGTTCGGGCGATGACAAGTCGGAAAAGCACAGCGATATCGGTGACGAGGGCGCGGCCGAAAGCCATACGTTCCGTGGGGTCGGCGAGATCGAGCTGCCCGCGCCGGGCCTGGGCGCGCTCAACTACGACCTGTACTTGCAGCGCCTGGCAAAGAAGCACCCCAACATTCCCATCATCATCGAACACCTGACCGAAGACGACGTGCCGCGCGCCAAGCAATTCCTCGACGAGCGGCTGCGCGCGAACGGTCTGTAGGCCGGCGCCGCACGCAAGCCAGGCGCACCGCGAAGCCATCCTTGAACGCGGCCCGCGGCGCGCCGCTCGAACACGATTCTGAACACCGACACCGGCAGACGCGCGCCCGCGCATCTGCCAGGGAGAACTCATGCCTGATATTTACGGAACCTGGATGACGCGCCGCGACGTAGAGGCGCGCACCGGACAGCTTGCGCAGTTTGCCGGCGTACGCCTGATGACGCTGGACGACGGGCTGGAGCGCGGTATCCGCATGCTGGAGTTCCGCAGCGGCACGGGCCTGCGTTTCACGGTGCTGGTGGATCGTGCGATGGACATCGCTGATTGCGAATACCGCGGTTTTGCCATGGGATGGCAATCGCCCTCGGGCTTTCGCCATCCCGGACTGCATGACTACGAAGGCGAGGGCGGGCTGGGCTGGATGCGCTCGTTTTCGGGACTCATGGTCACCTGCGGGCTGGACCACATCCTGTTCATGTACGACGCGCCGGCCGACAACTATGTGTATGGCCCCCGCAAGACGGCCAAGCAATCCATCCACGGCCGCGTCGGCACCATTCCCGCGCGGCTGACCGGCTACGGCGAACGCTGGGACGGCGATCGCTGCGTGCTGTGGGCCGAAGGGGTCGTGAGCCAGGGCACTGTCTTTGGCGAGCATCTGGAGCTGCACCGCCGCATCGAGATCGAGGTGGGCACCAACGACATCAAGCTGTCGGACCGTGTGGTGAATCGCGGCTTTTACCGCACGCCCCATATGCTCTGCTATCACATCAACCTGGGGTATCCGGTGCTGGACGCCGGTTCGCGCTATCTGGCGCCGATCCGCGAGGTGGTGTGGGCCGCGCACGAGCAGGACTACCGCAAGCAGGGCGTGGGCTATCGCCGCATGCCGGCGCCGCAGCTGGGCTTTCATGAGCAGGTGTGGCAGCACGAGATGGCGGCCGGGGCCGACGGCAGCGTGCCGGTCGCTCTGGTGAACGATGCGCTGGGCCTCGGGATGCAGGTCAGCACCTACAAGCATCAATTCCCCTGCCAGTATCAATGGCAGAACCTGCAATCGGGCCAGTACGCGATGGGCATCGAACCGTCCACCAACCATGTGCTGGGCCAGGGCGCGGCGCGCGAGCGCAACGAGCTCATCTGGCTGGAGCATGGCGAGGAGCGCTGCTACGACACCACGTTCAGCGTGCTGGGCTCGGCCGCCGACATCGCAGCCTGCGAAGCACGCATCCGCGCGATCGCGGAGCAGCCCGAGACCGACTATCCGCCGTTGTCGGGTCGCTTTGCGCCCATCGCGGGGCGCACATGAACGCGCGCTTCTCCTTGCAAGGCCGCCGTGTTCTGTACACGGGCGCGGCGGGCGGCTTTGGCGTGGACACCACGGTCGCGCTGCTGCAAGCGGGCGCCCATGTGATCGCGCTGGATAACCACGCCGGGCATATCGATCGCCTGCGCAGCACCGTGCCGGCGCAGCTTGCCGGACAGCTTCAGATCCTGCAGGCAGACCTTGCCGACGCCAGCGCGCTGCAAGCGCATCTTGAGCGGCTGACCGGGGAGGGCACGATCGACGTGGTCATCAACAACGCGGCCATCTATCCCTCGCGCCCGTTCGAGGAATACAGCGATGCCGAGCTGGCGCGCGTGCACCGCGTGAACGTGGAGGCCGCCGTGCAGATCGTGCGCGCGGCGCTGCCGGGCATGCGCGAGCAGCAATGGGGCCGCGTGATCAATATCTCGTCGATCACGCTGTCGGGCGGGTGGGAAAACCTGCTGCCCTACGTGCAGTCCAAAGGCGCGATGGTGGGCGTCACGCGCGCCTTCGCCCGCGAGTTTGGCAAGTGGGGCATCACGGTCAACGCCATTTCGCCGGGCGCGTTCCCGACCGACGCCGAGAAGATCCATCCCGATCCCGAGGGCTACAACCGCATGGTGCTCGAACGCCAGTCGGTCAAGCGCCGCGGGCACGCCGGCGACATCGCCGCGGCCATCGTTTTCCTGGCCTCGGACGAGGCGGGTTTCATTTCCGGACAGACGCTGGCGGTGGACGGCGGCTGGGTCATGCATTGAAAGGCGCATCGGCGCCACGCAGAGGGTAGAAGCAATGAGCATTCTTTCTGGCTACAAGGTTCTGGACTGTTCCATCGCCATGGCGGGGCCGTTCGCGGCGCAGCGCCTGGGCGACCTGGGCGCCGACGTGATCAAGATCGAGCCGCCCACCGGCGAATGGCAGCGGCACGCGCCCGCCGGCGGCATCACGGGCAACAAGATCAACGTGTCCTTTCTTTCGCTGAACCGCAACAAGCGTTCGCTGGCGATCGATCTGAAGAGCGCCGGCGGCAAGGAGATCATCCAGAAGCTCGCGGCGCAGGCCGATGTGTTCATCCAGAACTACCGGCCGGGTGTCGCCGGCCGCCTGGGCGTGGACTACGAGACTTTGTCGGCCCTGAATCCGCGTCTCATCTATGTGTCGATGTCAGGTTTCGGCGAAGATGGCCCCTACGCCACACGCCCTGGGCAGGATCTGCTGCTGCAGGCGATGTCGGGCGCGATGCTGTCGTCGGGCCGGGCCGGCGAGGCGCCGCGCGCGGCGGGCCAGTATGTGGTCGACGCCGTCACCGCGTATTGCGCGTTCGAAGGCGTGCTGGCCGCGCTGCTGCACCGAGAGCGCACTGGCGAAGGCCAGAAGGTCGAGGTCAACATGCTGGATGCCATCACCACGATCCAGATGCAGGAGCTCTCGGTGTACACGGTGGGGCACAAACCGCAGGTGCGCAGTGCCGAGCCGCATGCCCACGTGTACATCCGCGCGCCCTATGGCACCTTTGCGACCAGCGACGGCTATCTGGCGCTGGCCATGCCCGACATGAAGGTGCTGGCGCGCGTGACCGAAGAGCCGCGCCTGGCGGACTACGCCGGCGAGCGCGACGGTTGGGAAAAGCGCGACGAGATCTACGCGCTGGTGCGCGACACGTTGGCCCGCGCCTCGACCGCCGACTGGTTCGCCAAGCTGGACGCCGCCGGCATCTGGTGCAGCCCCGTGTATGGCTACGCCGATCTGGTCGACGATCCGCAGATCGCGCACAACGGCACGTTCGTCGAATACGAGCATCCGACCGAAGGCCGGATCAAGACGCCGGGCTTTCCGATCCGCTTTTCCAAGACCCCTAGCCAAGTGGTGCGCGGCGCGCCGCTTACCGGTCAGCACACCGACGAAGTGCTCCGCGACTTCGGCTTCAATGCCGACGAGATCGCCGCGCATGCGGCCTCGGGCGCGGTGCTGCCAGGGGCCTCGGAATGAGCGAGCGCGCGTTGCCCTATCGCGGCCTGACCTGGGATCACCCGCGCGGCTACAACGCCCTGCACGCGGCCACCGCTCACACGCCGCTGGTGCACTGGGACAAGCAATCGCTCGAGGGTTTCGAGTCGGCGCCCATTGCCGAACTCTGCGCCCGCTATGACCTGGTGGTGCTGGATCACCCTCATCTTGGCGAAGCCCTGGCGCACGATTGCCTGCAAGCGCTGGACACCGTGTTCGCGCCCGACGAGCTGGCGCGGATCGCGCGCGACAGCATCGGGCTGTCGTACGACAGTTATCGCATGGCCGGCCGCCAATGGGCGCTGCCGCTGGACGCCGCCACGCAGGTGATGGCCACGCGCGCCGATCGGTTGGACGGCCCCGTGCCGCGCACCTGGCATGAGGTGCTGACACTGTCACAACGCAGCGGCTCGGTCGCGCTCAGCTGGGGTGGACCGCATCCGTTTCTGTCGCTGCTGTCGATCGCCGCCGCGCTCGCGCCCGATACGGATCTGCGGCCGCACGGCGCCTGGCACGACGAGGCGACGCTCGCCGACGCATGCGACGTGCTTGCCGAACTGGCGCGGCGCACGCCCGCGCACGCCTTGGCTTACAACCCGATCGCGCTGCTGGGCCACATGAGCGCGCGCGACGACATCACGCTCTGCCCGCTGGTCTATGGCTACGTGAACTACGCCACTTCCGCGGTCGCCAAGCCGCTCACGTTCCGCGACGCGCCCCAGGCCGACGCTGGCCGGCCTGGATCGATCCTGGGCGGGACCGGCATTGCGATATCGCGGCGCTGCATCGTGGGCCCAGAGTTGCGCGCGCACCTGTTGTGGTTGCTGGCAGCCGACACCCAAAGCCGCTTCATCCCGCAGCACGAGGGCCAGCCCAGCCATCGCGGCAGCTGGGCCGATGCAGACGTGAACGCGGCCAGCGGCAACTTCTATGCCAACACGGCCCGCACATTGGAAGCGGCCTCGATCCGGCCGCGGCACGACGGCTACATCGCCTTCCAGAGCGAGGCCTCGCAGTTCCTGCGCGACGGCGTTGCCGCCCGCGCACCCTCCCACACCTTGGCGCGCGGCCTGACCCAGCGCTTTCAGGCCAGTCTGGCCGCCGCCTCCCCGCACACCGCTGCATAAGGATTTCGACATGAGCGCACTCGTCAATCTCAGTATCGATGGCCATGTCGCCATCATCGAACTCAACCGTCCCGAGAAGCTGAACGCGATGACGCCCGAGATGGCCGACCTGCTGATCGCGGCGGTGGAGCAATGCAATAGCGACGCGCAGGTGCGCGCGGTGATCCTGACCGGCGCGGGTCCCAAGTCCTTCTGCGCCGGCTCGGACATCACCGAGCTGGACCGCTACGCCACGCCCTGGGATTTTCGCAACCGGCTCGATTACTGCGACTGCGTTCGCATGTTGAAGAAGCCCACCGTGGCCGCGATCAACGGTTATACGTTCGGCGGTGGCCTGGAGATGGCATTGGCCTGCGATATCCGCATCGCCTCCGACAACGCGCGCCTGGGCGCGCCCGAGATCAAGCTGGGATGGATTGGCGGCGGCGGCATGACCGCGCAGCTCGTCCATGCGATCGGCCCGAGCAATGCCGCCCTGATGGTGCTGACGGGCGATCCCATCCGCGCCGAGCAGGCGCTGGCCTGGGGGTTGGTGAGCGAGGTGGTGCCGCAGGAGCAGCTGCGCGAGCGCGCGCAGGCGCTTGCCGCCACCATCGCCTCGCGCGCGCCCATTGCGGCCGAGACGGCCCGCGTCAATCTGCGCGCCGCGCTGTCGATGCCGCTGGAAAAGGCCGTGGAATACGAGCGCGATCTGCAGGCGATCTGCTTTGCCACCGCCGACGCCAAGGAAGGCCGCAAGGCATTCGAAGAAAAGCGCGCGCCGAAGTTCGAGCGGCGCTGACGCGGGGGGCGCCGTCCAGCGCGGCGCCGCAACCCGATCAGTTGGGCTGGTCCTTGCCCGGGTCTTCGGCCAGCACCTGCGGTGTCACATAGGCGCTGCGCGCCGCATCGGCCGGCTCCATGCGCAGGGGCTGGTGCACCCGCGACGGCGGCACCAGCGAGCCCGGCGCGTCGGGGTTGGTCCACAGCGGATCGGGGATCTCGGCAAAGACCTGGCGCAGGCGTTCGCCCCAGGTGCCGCGGATCATGCGGAAATACTCGTTGTGCTCGTCGATGCTGGCAAAGTGCGTGACGCGCAGCGAATTGGCGTCGTACACCAGCAGGTCCAGCGGCAGGCCCACCGAGATGTTCGAACGCAGTGTGGAATCCATCGAGATCAAGGCGCACTTGGCGGCTTCATCCAGCGAGGTGTCCGGTTGCAGCACGCGGTCCAGGATGGGCTTGCCGTACTTGGCCTCGCCGATCTGGAAGTACGGGCATTCCTGGCCCGCCTCGATGAAGTTGCCGGCCGAATACACCTGGAACAAGCGGCATTGCTCCATGCCGATCTGCCCGCCGAAGATCATGCTGACGTTGAAGTCGACACCCTGTTCGTGCAGGGCGGCGGCCTCGCTGTGATAGACCTCGCGCACCGCCGCGCCCACCAGGCGCGTGGCCGTGAACATGTCGGGCGCGTTCCAGAGGGTGTCGGCGCCTTCCTCGCGCTGGCGGGTCAGCACGTTCAGCACGGCCTGGCTGACCGCCAGGTTGCCGGAGGTCATCAGGACCATGACGCGCTCGCCCGGCCGCTCGAAAACGGTCATCTTGCGAAAGACACTGATCTGGTCGACCCCGGCATTGGTGCGGGAGTCGGAAAGAAACACCAGGCCGGCGTCCAGGCGGGCAGCTACACAGTAGGTCATGATCGGAAAGAGGGAAAAGCCACCCCGCATTGTATTGCGGCGGGGCGGGGCGGATGTTACGGCCTACTGCTGCGCGCCGGCCTGGACCTGGACACTGATTTCCATGGACTCCTCGCCGCCGCCGGTGCGCACCCCCCGCACGGGCGAGGCCGAGTCGTAATCCCGGCCCACGGCCAGCCGGCAATGGCATTCCGAGGCGAACTGGCTGTTCGTGATGTCCACGCTGGTCCAGCCCAGGTCGGGCAGCCAGACGTCGGCCCAGGCGTGGCTGGCCGCGTGCTCGGCCGTGGTGTACAGGTAGCCGCTGACATAGCGTGCGGGCACGTTCAGGCCGCGCACGCACGCGAGGAACAGGTGGGCGTGGTCCTGGCATACGCCATGGCCCAACGCCAGCACCTGGTTGGCGGCGGTGGTGACGTCCGTGGTGCCGGGCTCGTACGCCACGCGCCCGTGGATGGCGCCCGCCAGCGTCAGGATGTCGTCCGACGTCGACAGTCCGTTGGGCAGCACCGCGCGCGCGAACGCAAGAACCGTCTCGTCCGCCTGCGTCAGCCGCGTCTGCACGCAATAGGCATGCACCGGCAGCCGGCTGTCCTCGCCGCCCAGCACGCCGCGCACCAACGGCGCCACCAGCACCTGGCCGGACACGCGCAGCTCGATGTCGCTGTGCGGCTGGTTCAACGTCAGCGTGTGCGTGATGTTGCCGTAGGCGTCGACCTGCTTGTCCAGCTCGCCCGGCGCCTCGATGTTCCAGCGCAGAACACGCTGGTGTTCGTCGTCGCGCGGCGTCAGGCGCAGGGTCTGGATGCTGTAGTTGACCGGCGCGGTGTAGCGGTAATGCGTGACGTGCGTGATGATCTGCTTCATGGCTGTCTCCGTGTTATGCCGACAGCGGCACCAGGAAGTCCTGGCTGATCCGGTTGCCCAGGTCGTTGATGCGGTCCAGGAACCGGTCCAGGTACCGGTGCAGTCCGCTCGCCAGGATGTCCTCGACGCGGCCGTACTGCAGCTCAGCACACAACATGCCCGCGCGGCGCTCGGTCTCGGTCGAGCGCTGGTTCGCCACGCGCGCCAGGTCGTCGGCCACCGCCCGCATCGAGGCCAGCAGCGACCGCGGCATGTCGCCATGCAGGATCAGCAGTTCGGCCACGCGGTCGGGGGTAATGACGTCACGGTACACCTTGCGGTAGATCTCCAGGCCGGACACGGAGCTGAGCAGCGCCGACCAGCGGTAGAACTCGCTTTGCACGGCTGCGGCGCTGGCCGGTTCCGCGCGGCTCTCCTGCGCGCCCGCGCTGCTGCGTTCGTGGAACTTCACGTCCAGCATGCGGGCGGTGTTGTCGGCGCGCTCCAGGTGCATGCCGATGCGCATGAAGTACAGCGCCTCGTCTTCCAGCATGGTGCCGATCGTGACGCCGCGCGCCAGGTGCGAACGGAACTTGACCCACTCGAAGAATTCGCCCGGATTGCGTTCCAGCAGCCCCGTGTGCAGATGCTTGAGCAGTTCGAGCCACGTCGTGTTGTAGGTTTCCCAGACTTCCGTCGTGAGGCTGCCGCGCACGGCGCGCGCGTTTTCGCGGGCGGCGCGCATGCACGAATAGATCGACGAGGAATTCTCCGGGTCGCGCACCATGTATTCCAGCACGTCGTGCGGCGAGATCGACGCGTACTTGCTCTGATACAGCCCCTGCAATTCGGAGATGCGCAGCACGCCCAGCCACGAGCCTTCTCGCGTATGCGTGTCCTGCGGCAGCAGCGACATCTGCAGGTTCACGTCCAGCATGCGGGCGGTGTTTTCGGCGCGCTCGGTGTAGCGGCACATCCAGAACAGGTTGTCGGCGGTTCGGCTCAGCATGATCAGTCCTCCAGCACCCAGGTGTCCTTCGTGCCGCCGCCCTGGCTGCTGTTGACCACCAGCGAGCCCTCGGTCAGCGCCACGCGGCACAGGCCGCCCGGCACGGTGCGGATCTCCTTGCCGCACAGCACGTACGGCCGCAGATCCACGTGGCGCGGCGCGACGCCCGATTCCACGTAGGTGGGCGTGGTCGACAGCGCCAGCGTGGGCTGTGCGATGTAGTTGGCGGGATTGGCACGCACGCGGTCCCGGAACGATTCCACCTCGGCGCGCGAGGCGGAAGGCCCCACCAGCATCCCGTATCCGCCCGCGCCATGCACTTCCTTGACGACCAGGTCCTGCATGTTGGCCAGCACGTGCGACAGCTCGTCCGGCCGGCCGCAGCGCCAGGTCGGTACGTTCGACAGGATGGGTTCCTCGCCCAGATAGAAGCGGATCATGTCGGGCACATAGAGATACGTGGACTTGTCGTCGGCGATGCCGGTGCCGATCGCGTTGGCGAGCGTGACGCGTCCGGCGCGATACACCGACAAGAGGCCCGGCACGCCCAGCGCGGAGTCGGCGCGAAAGGACAGCGGATCGAGAAAATCGTCGTCCAGCCGGCGGTAGATCACGTCGACCTTGCGCGGCCCGCGCGTGGTGCGCATGTAGACGGTGTTCTGCTCGACGAACAGGTCCTGGCCTTCCACCAGTTCCACGCCCATCTGCTGGGCCAGGAAGGCGTGCTCGAAGTAGGCCGAGTTGTACATGCCCGGCGTCAGCACCACCACGGTGGGATCGTCGCCGCCGTGCGGCGCGACCTCGCGCAGGTTGTCCAGCAGCAGGTCGGGGTAGTGCGCGACGGGTTCGACCTTGATTCGGCCGAACGCGTCGGGCATGAGCCGCATCGACATCTTGCGGTTCTCCAGCATGTACGACACGCCCGACGGCACGCGCAGGTTGTCCTCCAGCACATAGAATTCACCGGCGCCCGCCCGCACGAGGTCCACGCCGGCGATGTGGCAGTAGATGTCCTCGGCAACATCGACGTCCTGCATCTCCGGACGGTATTGCGCGTTCAGGAAGACCTGCTCGGCCGGCACGATGCCCGCGCGCACGATGTCGTGGCCGTGATAGATGTCGCGGATGAACAGGTTCAGTGCGCGCACGCGCTGTTTGAGGCCGGCTTCCAGGTGGCGCCATTCCTCGGCGGGAATGATGCGCGGGATGAGGTCGAAAGGGATCAGGCGCTCGGTGCCGGCGGCGTCGCCCGCGACCGAGAATGTGATGCCGACGCGGCGAAAGCTCAGGTCGGCCTCCAGCCGGCGCACGGACATGGCTTCGTCCGTCTGCTCGTTGTGCCAGCGCTCGAACGCCTGGTAGTGGGAGCGGATGCGGTTCTCGCCATCGCGCATTTCGTCGTAGGCGGATGGACGGGCGGGTAGGTCCTTCATGGCTCCTCCGTGCAGATGCTTGCGGCCGCTTGCACGCGGCCGTCATCCGGCCGTGGCCGGCCGGTCAAGGTGTACAAGCAACCCGCATGCCAGCTTTGGCGGCAGACGGGGCGACACTGCATCAATATGCGCTGCGGGCGGGGGAAATGCCATCCCCGGGGCGGACGACGGCGTAATCCGGGGACGGGAGGCCGCCAGGGGGCGAAGGCGGCTGGAGCGCTGCCCGGGCGCGCGCACCAAGCTGGTGCGTCACGCCGGACGAAACTGGTGCGTCAGCGGGGACGCGTCAATTCATGCGATAGGAATGCAGTACCGATCCGCTTTTGCCGCCTTGCTCCAGCGGCGCGTGCGGCACCCAGCCGTCCTGCGTCAGCACCGCGTCCAGCCGGACATCGTGTGCTGCGGGGACATATCCCGGGTCCAGCTCGCCGCAGCTCCAGGCGATGCCGATGGCGGTGAAGGGGTGGCCGCGGTCGCGCAGCGCGGCCAGGGTGCGGTCGTAATAGCCGCCGCCATAGCCCAGGCGGTCGCCGAGTTCGGTGTAGCCCAGCGTGGGCACCAGCACCACGTCGGGCAAGAGTTCCGGACCGGCCACGGGTTCCTGGATGCCGTAGGGGCCTGCGCGCAGCTCGGCCTCGGGCGTCCAGGGCAGAAAGGCGAGCGGCGCGTTGCGCTCGCGCACGACCGGCAGCGCCACCGTCATGCCGGCCTCGCTCCATTGCGTCAGGAGCGGGCGCAGATCGGGCTCATCGGCCATGGGCCAGAAGGCGGCGACAGTGGTGGGTGCCGGATTGCCGGCCTGCACGGCTTGGTCGCGGGCCACATTCAGCCAGGTGAAAAGGCGTGCGCGCATGAGCAAAGCGCCCCGGCTGCGCTGGTCTTCAGGCATTTCGGTGCGCAATTTCCGCAATCGCGTGCGGTGGACTGCGGTATCCTCTGGAGTATTTTGCGTAGTCATGCGGTGGCTGTAACCGGGGGGTTGAATATGAAGGCAAACATGCTGAAGACGAACATGCGTATGCTCAGCATGCGGGTGCGTCGCGAGACAGGCGCCCGGCAGCCCCCACGGTATCAGAATTCCTCGTTGCAAGCCGCCGACGCCCGCGCCGGGCTGCGCCGCTTGCTGCCGCTGGTGGCGCTTTTCACGGCTGCCTGTGCGCCCGTCGATGCGCAGCAGCGCAGCGCCGCCGTCAATCCCCAGCCTCAGCCCGCCGTGCAGGCGGCCCAGCCGATGATCGCCGTGCCTCCCGTGGTGCTGGCGGGCCTGCCGCCGACCGCGGAAACACCCGCGCTGGCCGCCGTGGTCGCCGCCCGCGAAGCCATGAACCGCAAGCAGTGGTCGGTGCTGGGCGCCCTGGTGCCGCAGGCCAAGGGCGACCCGCTGGGCATGTATCCGGAATACTGGCTGCTGCGCTATCAGCTCTGGACGCCGCCCGCGTCGGGCCGGCCCGTGGCGGCGCTGCAGCAGTTCATCAACAGCAATGGCGACGCCTACCTGGCCGACCGCCTGCGCGGCGACTGGCTGCTCGCCGCCGCCCGCAGCGGCGACTTCGAAACGGTGCGCAAGCTGGCGCCCGTGAAAAACAGCAACGCGCAGATCGAATGCGCCATCCTGGACGGCAAGCACATGACCGGCCAGCGCGCCACGGCCGCGCAGGCAATGGCCGTGTTCTCGCCCGGCAGCGCATGCTGGGCGCTGTACGACCAGCTCGTGGCCGACGGCATCCTGGGCTGGGAGCAACTCGAGCCGCAGCTGCGCGACGCCATCGAGGCCAACAAGACCACCGATGCGCGCAAGTTCGTGCAGTACATGTTCGAACCGCGCGACGTGAAGACCTACGACGTCATCATGAAAGACCCCATGAAGTGGCTGACGCGGCAGGACCGCATGCCCGTGGGTCGCAACGAAAAGGAACTGGTCACGATCGCGCTGGCCCGCCTGGCGCGCTCGGACGTCAGCGTCGCCGACTCCTACCTGCGCCGGGAATGGGCCAAGTCGATGTCCAAGTCGAACCTGGCCTGGGTGCGCGGCCAGTACGCGCTGACCGCCGCGCTGGGCCTGGACAGCCGGGCGAACGATTGGTACCGCGAGGCGGGCCATATCCGCATGACCGAATACAACGCCGCCTGGAAGGTGCGCGCCGCGTTGCGCCAGCCGAAAATCGACTGGAAGTGGGTCATCGAATCCATCGACGAAATGCCGCCTTCGCAACAGGCCGAGACGGTCTGGGTGTACTGGAAGGCCCGCGGGCAGGCCGCGACGGGCAATAAAGACAAGGCGCAGGCCGCCTACGCCAGCATCGCCGACCGCTTTGATTTCTACGGCCAGCTGGCTGCGGAAGAGCTTGGCCGCCGTATCAATGTGCCACCGCGCCCCGCGCCCATCAGCGACCGCGAGATCGCCGAGGCCCGCGCCAATCCGGGCCTGCAACGCGCCGTGCTGCTGTTCCGCCTGGGCTGGCGCGCCGAAGCCGTGCCCGAGTGGAACTTCACGCTGCGCGGCATGAGCGACCGCCAGCTGTTGGCCGCCGCCGAGCTGGCCCGCGCCGAGAACATCTACGACCGCGTGGTCAACACGTCGGACCGCACCGAAAAGGAATTCGACTTCAGCCAGCGCTTCATCGCGCCGTTCGAGGGCCGCGTCACCGCCAAGGCCAACGCCATCGCGCTGGATCCGGCCTGGGTGTACGGGCTGATCCGCCAGGAATCGCGCTTCATCATGGATGCGCGCTCGCACGTGGGCGCCTCGGGGCTGATGCAGCTCATGCCCGCCACGGCCAAGTGGGTGGCCGGCAAGATCGGCATGAGCGACTTCACGCCGGCCAGCGTCAACGATTTCGACACCAATACCGTACTCGGCACGAACTACCTGAACATTGTGCTGCGCGATTTGAACGGCTCGCAGATGCTGGCCAGCGCCGGTTACAACGCGGGTCCGGGCCGGCCGCGCAATTGGCGTTCGACGTTCACGCATCCCGTCGAAGGCGCCATCTTTGCCGAGACCATTCCGTTCACCGAAACCCGCATCTACGTCAAGAACGTGATGTCCAACGCCACGTATTACGCGGCCATGTTCACCGGCCAGCCGCAATCGCTGAAGGAGCGCCTGGGCAACGTCGTGCCGGCAGGCACCGAAACCGCCGCCGCGCCATGACGCGCGATCCGGCGACCGAAGGCCTGCGCGCCTATATCGTTGGCGGCGCGGTGCGAGATGCGCTGCTCGGCCTGCCGCACGGCGATCACGATTGGGTCGTGGTGGGCGCCACGCCTGAAGACATGACCGGCCGCGGCTTCATCCCCGTCGGCGGCGATTTTCCCGTCTTCCTGCACCCCCGCACCAAAGAGGAATACGCCCTGGCGCGCACCGAACGCAAGTCGGGGCGCGGCTACAAGGGCTTCACCTTCTACACGGGCGCGGACGTCACGCTGGAGGACGACCTGCGCCGGCGCGACCTGACGGTAAATGCCATTGCCCAGGACGAAGACGGCCGGCTCGTCGACCCGCTGGGCGGCGTGGACGACCTGCGCGCCCGGGTCTTTCGTCATGTGGGCGATGCGTTCGAAGAGGATCCCGTACGCATCCTGCGCCTCGCCCGCTTTGCCGCGCGGTTCGGCGATTTCAGCATCGCGCCGGAAACGATGGCGCTGTGCCGCCGCATGGTCGAGGCCGGCGAGGCCGATGCGCTGGTGGCCGAACGCGTCTGGAAGGAATTGTCGCGCGGCCTGATGGCGCAGGCGCCTTCGCGCATGCTGGGCGTGCTGAACGAATCCGGCGCGCTGGCGCGCGTAATGCCCGAATTGCAGGGCGTGGACGAAGTGGCTGCGCAGTTGGATCGCGCCGCGCGGCAGGGCTTGCCGCTGCCAAGCCGCTATGCGCTGATGTGCCGCCTGACGCCCCAGCGTGAAGCGCTGGGACGGCGGATGCGCGTGCCCACGGAATGCAACGACTACGCGCGGCTCTTGCCTGAAGTCCTCGACGCATTGGGTGCGCAGGATGGCATGCCGGATGGCCCGGGCAGGGCCGATGCGCAGTTGGCGCTGATGGAGCGCGCTGATGCCTTGCGCAAGCCGGAACGCTTTTTTGAACTGTTGGATGCCGCGGCCGTGTTGCGCGCGGTGGACCTTCCCGCGTGGCAATCGCGGGTGGCGGCGGTGCGGGGCGTGGATGCGGGCGCCATCGCCAAGGCTTGCGCGGGCGAGCCGGCGCGCATCAAGGAAAGCGTGCGCCAGGCGCGCCTGGCGCGTCTGGTCGACTTGCAGGCCGTCTGATCCGGGTTCCGCGCTACAACTTGCCCAGCCGGTCGCCGCGCGAGAACCCGCTCAACGGCGCCGTCATGCCGCGGCCGACGGCCAGCACCTTGAACAACTCGCCCATCTCCGCCTCCGACAGCAGCTTCTGCACGGGCGCCACCGCCTGCGCGTAGGCCTGCGCATCGGACGGATCCAGTCCGGCCAGCAGGTCCATGAGGCCCGCGTTCATCAGGAAGCGCGCCTGCGACGTGTAGCCCAGCACCTGCATTCCCGCCGCCAGCGCCGCGTCCGCCATCGCGGTGAAATCCACGTGCGCCGTGATGTCCTGCAGGCCCGGCGCGGTGAACGGGTCGCCGTGCGCGTGGTGCCGCAGGTGGCACATCAGCGTGCCGCCCGCGCGCTGCGGGTGGTAGTACTCGCTGCGCGGAAAGCCGTAGTCCACCAGCAGCGCCGCGCCGCGTTCCAGCCAGCTGCCCATCGCCGCGATCCACGCCTCGCCCTGCAGATTGATTTCCGACACGTAGCCCGGCAGCGCCGGCATGCGCACCGCGACCGCGGCCGCCAGGGTGGCCGGGGCGGGGCGATCTTCCCAGGTGAAACCGCCGTCGGCATCCACCGCCACGCCGCGTTCCAGCACCTGGCCGGCGTCGCTCCAGACAAAAAGGGAAACCGGCATTGCGTCCAGCACTTCGTTGGCCAGCACGCATCCGGAAAACGCGTGAGGCAGGGCGTCCAGCCATTGCACCCGGTCACCGAAGGGCGCCAGCCGTTCGGCCTGGCGCGCGCGCAGGTCCGCCGACACTTCCAGAATCAGATAGCGCGTGTCGGACAGCCCCAACGCGTCCAGTTCGCGAAGCACGCCTTCGGCGAGCGCGCCGGTGCCGGCCCCGAATTCCAGCACGGCGCGCGTGTCCGTCTGGCGCAGCACCTCGGCCGCCTGGCGCGCCAGCGTGCGCGAGAACAGCGGCGTGAGCTGCGGCGCGGTCACGAAGTCGCCGGCGGGTGTCGTGCCGCCGTCGTCGGCATCGGCCAGCTTGACGTTGCCCGCCGCGTAATAGCCCAGTCCTGGCGCGTACAGGGCCTCGGCCATCCAGTGATCGAACGGCAGCCAGCCGCCGCTCGCCGCGATGGCGGCGCGCAGGTGGGCGGCCGTGGCGTCGCTGTGTTCGCGCGCGGGTGGGGACAGGGGCGGAAGATTGGCGGGGGCGGGGCGTTGCATGGGCGGAAGGTACGGGGCAAACCGGCATTTTCCCAAAAAAAAACCCCGCAGCATCGCCGCGGGGCTTTTTTCGGATCAGACGGGCAGATTAGCCGCGGCGATCGGTCGACTTGGTGAAACGCTTGGCGGGACCGCCGGGGCGCTTGTCGAACGAGGGCTTGCCACGGAAGCCGCCTTCGGGACGGTCGCCGCCACGGAAGCCGCCTTCGCGCTGGGGACGGTCACCGAAGCTGGGACGGTCGCCAAAGCTGGGGCGCGCGTCGCGATCGCCACCGCGGAAACCGCCTTCACGGGGGGCGCGCTCGCTGAACGGACGGGCGTCGCGCTGGGGACGGTCGCCGTAGCTGGGGCGGTCGCCAAAGCTGGGACGCGAATCGCGGTCGCCGCCACGGAAGCCGCCTTCACGCTGGGGACGGTCGCCGAAGGGGCGATTGCCCTGGTAGCCGCCTTCGCGCTGCGGACGATCGCCGAAGCTGGGGCGGTCGCCAAACGAACGCTGCGGGCGGTCGCCGAACGGACGGTCTTCAAAGGAACGGTTGCCCTGGTAGCCGCCGTCGCGCGGCTTGAACTCGCCACGCGGGCCGCCGAAGGAACGGCCTTCACGCGGGGCGCCATCGCGGGCGCCGTCGCGGGCGCCGGCAAAGCCGCCCGACCCATGACGCGAACCGCCGAAGCCGCCGGGACGCTTGCCGAAAGGCTTGCCAAAGGGCTTGCCGCCGCCGCCACCGGTGGACGGACGCGGGGTGCGCTTGGGTTCCAGACCGGCGATCACTTCAGGCGTGATCGACTGGCCAATGTAGTGCTCGATGCGGCGGACCTTGTGGCGCTCGGAATGCGTGGCCAGCGTGAACGCCAGGCCGCTGCGGCCGGCGCGGCCCGTACGGCCGATGCGGTGGACGTAGTCTTCAGCCTGCATCGGCAGGTCGAAGTTGACGGCGTGGCTGATGCCTTGCACGTCGATGCCGCGGGCGGCCACGTCGGTGGCCACCAGGATGCGCAGCTGGCCGCGTTGCAGTTGCGACAGCGTGCGGGTGCGCTGGCGCTGGTTCATGTCGCCGTGCAGGGCGGCGGCGGCAAAGCCCTGGTCGGCCAGGCGGTCGGCCAGGTCGTCCGCGCCGCGCTTGGTCGACGTGAAGACGATGGCCTGATCCAGCGAGGCGTCGCGCAGCACGTGGTCCAGCAGCTGCATCTTGTGGCTGGCGTCGTCCGCGTACAGCAGGCTTTGCGTGATGTTGGTGTGCTTTTCCTTGGCGCCGGCGATCTCGATGCGCTGCGGCTCGCGCATCATGCGCGCGGCCAGCTTGGCAACGGTGCCGTCCAGGGTGGCCGAGAACAGCAGCGTCTGGCGCTCTTGCGGCAGGCGCTCGATGATGGTCTCGATATCTTCGATGAAGCCCATGTCCAGCATGCGGTCGGCTTCATCCAGCACCAGGGTGTGCACGGTGTTGAGCTTGACGCGGCCCGATTGCAGGTGATCGATCAGGCGGCCGGGGGTGGCGACCAGCACGTCGACGCGGCGCGACAGCGCCTTCAGTTGCGCGCCGTAGGGCATGCCGCCCACGACGGTCGCGGTGCGCAGGTCGGCCAGCTTGCGGCCATACGTGGCGGTGGCTTCCGTGACTTGCAGGGCCAGTTCGCGGGTCGGGGTCAGCACCAGCACTTGCACGCCGACGCCCTTGTTGGCGGGCATCTGGGCAATGCGGTGCAGGGCGGGCAGCATGAAGGCCGCGGTCTTGCCGCTGCCGGTCTGCGAGGATACCATCAGGTCATGGCCGGCCAGCGCTTGCGGAATGGCGGCGGCTTGAACGGTGGTGGGGGTGGTGAAGCCAGCTTCTTGAACGGCCGACAACAGGGCGGGCGCGAGACCCAGGGTTTCGAAAGACATTACTTTCCCTTGCCGCAATCAATGCGACGCAGTGCTTGGTCGGGCCAGGGGATTAGGCGGCCGGATCCAGGCGACGGTTGATGGAGCATCGTGCCGACCGGATCAACCATGCGCGTGGCGCGTTCTCTTGTACTGATGGAACGCAGGGCGAAAGGAAAGGGGTCAGGAATCGATGATAGTTCGGCATGAGGCCGGGGGTTGGTTTCCCGGCGGACTGCAAAAAATTCCGCTAAATCAAGGCGGTAAATGCCGAACTCGTTTTGTGCAGTGCGGCGATCATAACCTGAATTCACCCTGCAAGGGAATTATTTTTTTGTCCAGCCCCCAATCAATAGGGTTTTTCCCTTGGTTTTCCAGCCACGCGTTGGTGGCCCGGAAATGACCGCAGCCCAGGAACGGCACCGGGGGGCGCCGGGCGGACAGCGGGGAGGGGTGGTTGGACATCAGCACCAGATGGCCGCTGTCGGGCGGCAGCAACAGCCGCTTGGCCTGGGCGTGGGCGCCCCACAGCATGAACACCTTGGGCGACGGATCGCGCGCGACGAGCTTGATGAGGGCATCGGTCACCGTTTCCCAGCCGCGTTTGGCGTGCGAGGCGGGCTGGCCGTCTTCCACGGTGAGCGCCGTGTTCAACAGCAGCACGCCCTGCTCGGCCCAGGCGGTGAGGTCATTGCCCGCCGGAACGCCCAGGTCCGGATAGTCGCGCGCAATCTCGTTGAAGATGTTGCGCAGGCTGGGGGGGCGCTTGCAGTCGTCCGGCACCGAGAACGCCAGCCCCTGCGCCTGGCCGGGGCCGTGGTAGGGGTCCTGGCCCAGGATCACGACCCGTACGTCCGAGGGCGCCAGGCCTTGCAGGGCGCGAAAGGGCGTGGCGGGGTACACCACGGCGCCCTGCGCCAGGCGCGCTTCGACATGGCTGGTCGCGGCGGCAAGGGCTGCGGCCACGGCGGGGTCGGCGGACAGGGCTGCCTGCCAGGCGGCAGGCAGTTGCCCGGCCTGCGTGGCCAGGGCGTTGGGTGTAAGGCGGTTGTCGGTCGGCATGGGCGCGATTTTGGCATATCCGCCCGGTCAGCCCGACCGGCGCCGCCCGCCCGTTCAGACCGGCCAGCCGGCCTGCCGGTGTGCCGAGTCCCAGAACATCCATTCCAGTTGGGCGGCGTGCGTGTAGGCCTGGTGCATCGCTTCCACGGTCTGCGGCGAGGCGGTTTGGGCGGCCCGGTCCACGGTGGCGATCACCGCGCGGACCAGCGCGTGAAAGTCATCGCCGGCGTAGGTGTCGATCCAGGCGGCGTACGGATTGGGCCGAACGGCGCGCGCGTGGATGTCGCGCCCGATCTCCGCGTAGATCCAGAAGCAGGGGAGCAGGGCAGCCAGGGCGACCGGATAGGGTGCGCTCCAGGCGGTGGCGATGAGGAAGCTGGTGTAGTGATGGCTCGCCGGCGTCAGCGGCGTGGCCTCGAACGTGGCCGCGTCGATGCCGAACTGCTGCATGAAACCGGCATGCAGGCTGCGTTCGGCCACGACGGCGCCCTTGGCGGCTTCGGCAAACTGCACGACCCCGTCTGCGTCGTCGGCCTTGGCGGCGGCAATGGCCAGCGCGCGTCCAAACGCGACCAGATAGTGCGCGTCCTGGATCATGTAGTGCTTGAACGCATCCTCGGCAAGCTGGCCGCTGGCCAGTTCGCGGTTGAACGGCATGTCGCGCGTCTTTTCATAGAGCGCGGCGTTGCGGGTCCAGGCGTCGGAGCTGAAAGACATGGAATTCCTCTTAGGCGTCGCCTCGCGCGCGCGTGGATGCGCGGCGCCGGCGGGGCATAAGCGTAACAAGACAGCGGGGGAGATTCAGGCCGCGCGCTTGCGGTGATGGCGGGCGAATTCCAGGAGCGCGTCGCGCAGCACCACGGCCTGATTGTGTTCGGTGTTGCGCGCACCGTAGAGCAGGGTCAGGGGGCGATCGCCCGCAGCCGCCAGCAAGTCCGCCATGCGCGCTTGCTGCTCGGGCGTGGCCAGTTCGGCCAGATACTTGGCTCGGAATGCGTCCCAGCGTTCCTCGACGTGGCTGAACCATTTGCACAGTTCAGCGCTGGGGGCGATGTCGCGGGCCCATTCGTCCAGGCCGAGGTCCGCGCGGCGCAGGCCGCGAGGCCACATGCGGTCGACGAGGGCAAGGTAATGCCCTTGCGGACCGGTGCCTTCGTAAACGCGCTGCACGATGATGCGGGACGATTTCATGCCGGCTCCTGCGACGTGGGTGCGGACAGTCTACTTCACGGGCCGAGCGGCCAAGGCCATGCGCGCGGTCAGCTCGCACGTCGTTGAGCCGCCACGGCAAGAACCTGAACGGTAACTGAATGTATATAACCTGCGTCTTTCTTCCCTGAAATCGAGGTCTATTGCCACGGAAGTCACGTCATCTGCGGGCTGTGTCCCCGCCGCGAGACAGAGAGGCTTGTCGGGCTGCGGCGTTGTGGTTTACATTCGCTTAAATTCTATGTAACAACTCCGTTGGAGGCCGACCCAGTCGGCCTTTTTTTGAACCCACGCCCAACAGTCGTGGCTTGGCCAGGCTGCCTGGCGCCCCTTGCCGTCATGCCGCCACGCCATCATCCCGTCCTCCTTGCCTTGCCTGGCACCGCCGACACCCTTTGCCGGCATCGGCAGGCCCCTGCGCAAACCCCCTGCAGCAGCCCGCTGCTCCGTCCATGCTGAACTCCGACGATCTTCCCGCTAGCCACGCCGGGACGGGCGGCCCCTTGCGCATCCTGCATACGGAAGCCGCCACGGCCTTTGGCGGCCAGGAATTCTGTATCTATAAGGAGATGGTCGCCATGCGCGAGCGCGGCCATCACCTGGAAGCGGTCTGCCAGCCGCACGCCGAACTGGCGCAGCGGCTTCGCGACGCCGGTTTCACCGTGCACACCGTGAACATGGACGGCGCCGTCAATTTCGTGCGCAGCGTGGCGTTCGTGCGGCGCGTGGCGGCGCGCGGCCGCTTCGACGTGGTCAACACGCACAGCCGCAGCGACACGGTGCGCGCGGCAATGGGCGCGCGCCTTGCCCGCACCCCGCTCATCGTGCGCACCCGCCACCTGGCCAAGCCGATCAACTCGCTGTACGCCTACACGTGGCTGGCCCACCGCGTCATCGCCGTGAGCCGGCACGTGCAACGCCAATTGCTGGATGGCGGCGCGCCGCCCGAGGCCGTCGCCACCATCCATTCGCCGATTGTGTTGCCCGAAGGCGACGGTAAGGGCAGTCTGCGGCAGGAACTCGGCCTGCCGGGCGATGCGCTGGTCGTGGGCTGCGTGGCCGTCATGCGCACGGAAAAGGGCCATGCCGACCTGATCGACGCCTTCCAGCGGGTGCTGGCCGCGTTTCCGCAAGCCCATCTGGTGCTGGCCGGGGACGGCATGCCGGTGTTCGAGCGCCTGAAGGGACAGGTTCAGGCGCTGGGCCTGGCGTCCCGCGTGCACTTCCTGGGCCGGCGGCATGACATCGGCAACGTGCTGCAGGCGTTTGACGTGTTCGCCTTGCCGACCCATCGCGAAGCCTTCGGCACGGCATTTGTCGAAGCTGCCGCCATGGGCGTGCCCGTGATTGGCACGGACGTGGGGGGCGTTCCCGAAACCATGCAGGCCGGCGTGACCGGCCTGCTCGTGCCGCCGCGCGATCCCGCTGCGTTGGCCGCCGCGCTGGAAAGCCTGCTGGCCGACCCCGAACGCCGCCGCCGCATGGGCGAGGCGGGCCGGGAGCTCATTCGGGGGCAGGGGCTTTTCAGCGTCGACCGCGCGGCGCAGTTGGTCGAAGCGGCCTACGCACGCTGGCTGGGAGAACGGCGGGGGCGGGCCCCCGCGGCGCCCAGCGGCTCGATGCCGTAGAACGGTCAGTGCGGTAGAAAGCCCAGTGCGGTAGAACGCTCAGTGCGCTGGGCCGCTCAATGCCACAGCAGCGCGTTCATCGCTTCGACCAGACGGTCGCGGTAGCGCGGCAGCAGGGCCGACACCGCTTCTTGCCGGCGCTTCCAGGAGTCGGGCTCGGCGCCCGGCGCGATGCGCGGCGCCGCCCAGATCGGATCCGGAAAATGCCGGTCGCCGCGCCAACGCGGGATCACGTGCCAATGCAGATGCGGCACCATGTTGCCGAGCGATGCCAGGTTGACCTTGTCGGGCGTCAGGATCGCCTGCTGCGTTTCCTCGACCACATACACCGCCCGCATGAGCAGGTCGCGCCCGTGCGTGGACAGGCTGGTCATCTCGGCCAGGTGAGCGTTCCAGATCACACGCGTAAACCCCGGATAGTCGGGGTCCTCGACCTCGATGATGCGCAGGTGCGGTCCCCGCCACAAGAGCGTGCCGCCGTCTTCCTGGCACAGCGGACAGTTGGGATCGCGCGCGCTCAAGCCATCACCTTGCGGTACTGAATGAAGCCGGACCGGTCGGCAATGCGGTCGTAGAGCTGCATGGCGGTTGCGTTGGTTTCGTGCGTCAGCCAGTAGACGCGGGCGCAATTGGCCGCGGCGGCTTCGGCGTAGACGTGTTCGATCAGCTTGCGCCCGGCGCCCGTGCCGCGGGCCTCCTGGTCCACATACAGATCCTGCAAATAGCAGTAATCGCCCGCGGTCCAGGTGGAGCGGTGGAAGATCCAGTGCACCAAGCCCACCGCGCGGCCGCTTTCGTAGGCCAGCGCCGCGTGCATGGGCTCGGCCGGATCCAGAAAGCGCGCCCACGTGTTGCGCGTGACGGCGTCATCGATGCTGACGCGGTAGAAGTCCTGGTAGCCCTTCCACAGCGGCAGCCATGCGTCGAAGTCAGCGGCAACGATGGGACGGATATCTGCGGTACTCATGGGGCGGAGCCTCCTGGCGGAATTCAGAGTTGGTTTTCCATGGCTTCGACGATATGCCGCAGCACTTGCAGCCGAGCGTAACGCTTGTCGTTGGCCGACACCAGATGCCAGGGCGCGTGGGGCACATCGGTCCGCATCATCATCTCGTTGGCCGCCGCCGAGTACTCGGGCCATTTTTCGCGGTTGCGCCAGTCCTCGGGCGTGATCTTGAAATTCTTGAACGGCGATTTTTCGCGTTCGCGAAAGCGGGCAAGCTGTTCGTCGGGCGTGACCGCCAGCCAGAACTTGAGCACCAGCGCGCCGCTGGCCGCCAGCTGTTCTTCGAAGTCGTTGATCTCTGCGTAGGCCCGGCGCCACTTGGCGGGGGGGATCAGCTTCTCGACTCGCTCGACCAGCACGCGGCCATACCAGGAGCGGTCGAAAATCGCGATCCGGCCATGGCGGGGAATGCGCCGCCAGAACCGCCACAGGTAAGGACGGGCCAATTCTTCGGAGCTGGGCGCGGACACGGGCGTGATGTCGAATTGGCGGGCGTCCAGCGCGTGCGTGACGCGGCGGATGGCGCCGCCCTTGCCGGCCGCATCCTGACCTTCAAACACCAGGATCAGCGAGCGATCCTTGAACTTGTCGGAGCGGGCGGCGAGCGCCAGCCGGCCTTGCAGCAGGCCGAGTTCGGATTCGTAGTCTTCCTTCTCGACCTTGGCGTCATAGTCCAGCTTGCCCAGGCGGTCGACGATGCGCGTCGTGCTGGAATGCGCCACGAAGGCGGGCGGCAGGCGCGGCACGCCGCGCCGGCGCAGCGCCGTCAGCACCGCTTCGGCCGTGCGCGCGGTGCGCATGTTCTCGTCGGCGCTGGGGATCACCACCCAGGGCGCGTGACCGCAGTCCGTGTGATTGAGCACGACGTGCGCACCCGACCGGATGCGGTCGAAACGCTTGTTGACCTTCATGTCGACCGGGCTGACCTGCCACGCGGTCTCGGGACTGGCGAGCAGGCGCTGCGCCCGTTCCTTTTGCGCCTTGGCCGACAGGTGGAACCACAGCTTGACGATCTGCACGCCTTCCGAGGCCAGCATCGTTTCAAAGCGCATGATGGCGGCGGCATGGGCCTCGATGGCGTCTGCATTGGGCTTTTTGCGCACGGCTTCGATGACCAGCGGCGTGTACCAGGAGCCGAACACGATGCCGGTGCTGCCCTTGGGCGGCAGATCGCGCCAGTAGCGCCACAACGGCGGGCGATCCAGTTCGTCGCCCTCGCGCGGCCCATAGGCCAGCGTGCGGATGTGGCGCGGATCCATCCATTCGTTGAGCAGGTTGATCGTGGCGCCCTTGCCGGCCCCGTCGATGCCCGCCACGACGACCAGAAGCGTCTTATCGGCCTGGCGCAGGCGTTCGTACTGCGCATTCAGCAGTCCGACCCGCAGCCGCGTTTCCAGCGCCTTGAATTCATCTTTTGAGAGGGTAGGGTCTGCTTCGGCTTCGGCGAACATGGATGCGTCGGATCGGGTTGCTGCGATCGGGCGATCTTGCGGGATATGGCCGTGCGGCGCAAGTGCGCCGCGGCCAGGTGTCAAAGCGCGTTGACGGGAATCTTCAGATACCGCACGCCGTTGTCCTCGGCCGGCGGGAAATGTCCCGCGCGGATGTTCACCTGGATGGCGGGCAGGATCAGCGTGGGCATCGACAGTGTCGCGTCCCGCCGGGTGCGCATGGCGACGAATTCATCTTCGGTGATGCCATCGCGCACGTGGATGTTGCCGCGGCGCTGGTCGGCCACGGTGGTCTGCCAGGCGGCGTCGCGGCCCTCGGGCGGATAGTCGTGACACATGAAGAGGCGCGTGTCGTCGGGCAGGCTCAAGAGGCGCCGGATCGACTGGTACAGCAGGTGCGCATCGCCGCCCGGGAAATCGCAGCGCGCCGTGCCGACATCGGGCATGAACAGCGTGTCGCCCACAAATGCCGCGTCGCCGATCAGGTAGGCCATGTCGGCCGGCGTGTGTCCCGGCACGTGCACCGCCGTGGCGGTCAGCGCGCCGATCTGAAAGGTCTCGCCGTCGGCGAACAGATGGCCGAACTGCGATCCATCGAGCTGAAACGCCGGCTCCAGGTTCAGGATCTTCTTGAACACGCCCTGCACGCTGCGGATGCTTTGGCCGATGGCGATGACGCCGCCCAGCTGCCGCTGCAGATAAGGCGCGGCGGACAGGTGATCGGCGTGGGCATGGGTTTCCAGCAACCAGACCGTCCGCAGGCCGCGCGCGCGGACATAGTCGGCCACACGGTCCGCATTGGCGGTGCTGGTGCGGCCCGACTTGGGGTCGAAGTCCAGCACCGAATCGATGATGGCGCAGGCGCCGCCGGGCCCTGCCTCGTGGACGACGTAGGTGATGGTCGACGTGACGGGATCAAAGAAGGCCTGGATGTGCGGATTCATGGGGGCTCGGGAATGGAGGGCGGGCACGTCGGAACAGTTTACGTAAAAAAATAATATTTGCGAATAGTTTATTCAGAAATATAATGACGACGCTGTTGTCTCGTTTTTCCTCCACTGTCAGCGCCCCGCCATGAATGCCCCGCTTACCGAATGTGAAGTCTCCTCCCTGCGTGAATCGGCCTCCCAGGCCTGCACGCTGCTCAAGGCCCTGGCCAACGAAGACCGCTTGCTCCTCTTGTGCCAGCTGGTCCACAACGAACGCAACGTCGGCGAGCTGGAATCGCTGACCGGGATCCGCCAGCCCACGCTCTCGCAGCAGCTTGGCGTGCTGCGCGACGAAGGCCTCGTCGTCACGCGGCGCGAAGGCAAGTACGTCTACTACCAGATGGCCAGTTTCGAGGTCAGCCAGGTGATGAAGACCCTGTCCAGCCTGTACTGCGGACGTGCACTGGAGTCCCTCAAATGAACGTGGACTGGTCTGCCTTTACGCCGATCGCCGGTACGGCGGGGGGTTTCCTTATCGGCGCCGGCGCGGTCTTGCTGATGCTTGGCGCCGGGCGCATTGCCGGCATCAGCGGCATCGTGGGCGGTTTTTTCACCCCGACGCGAGGCGACGGTTGGCGCGTGGCCTTCCTGCTGGGACTGTGCGCCGCGCCGTGGGTCTACCGGCTGTTCGCCACTCTGCCGTCCATCACCGTCGATGCCAGCACGCCCCGGCTGATCGTGGCCGGCCTGCTCGTCGGGATCGGCACGCGATACGGGTCCGGCTGCACCAGCGGCCACGGCGTCTGCGGCCTGTCCCGCGGATCTCGCCGTTCGTTCGTCGCGACGGCAATCTTCATGGCGGCCGGATTCGTGACGGTCTACGTCTTGCGCCACGCGGTGGGAGGCTGACATGGCTGCGATCTACGCTTTTGCCGCCGGGCTCGTCTTCGGATTCGGCCTGTTGGTGTCGGGACTTGCCGACCCCGCGCGCGTGTTGGGTTTTCTGGACCTGGCGGGCTTGTGGAATCCCACCCTGGCGTTCGTGATGGGGGGCGCCGTCGTCGTGGCCAGCATCGGATTTGCGCGCTTGCGTCGCCGCCGCGCCAGCCTGTCGGGCGAACCCATGCGCTGGCCGCAGGCCACGCAGCTGGACTGGCGTCTGGCCGGCGGCAGCCTGGCGTTTGGCGTGGGCTGGGGCGTGGCGGGATTCTGTCCCGGACCCGCCGTCGTCGCCGCGGCGGCCGGCATCGGCGAGGCCGGTATTTTTGTGGTCGCCATGCTTGCGGGGATGGCGATCCACGCCATCATCGAACGCGCCCGGCGCGGCGGGGCCTGACCCCGCGTCCGCCGCCTTACTCGTACGTGCGGATGTCGTCGATCACCTTGCCGTCGTTCGGCAGGCCGCCTTCGTCCACCCATTGCACATCGGCGCGCAGCTTGGTCACGTCGCGCGCCGAATCGGCGATGCGCTTGGCCAGGTCATCGTTCTGCTCGCGCGACTCCACCTTGAGCACCATGCGGTCCGAGCCCGTGCTGCCGCTGATGACCAGCCGCGCCCGCAGGATTTCCGGATGCCGCCGGACCACGTCGGCCACCTGCGAGGGGTGCACGAACATGCCGCGCACCTTGGTCGTCTGGTCGGCGCGCCCCATCCAGCCCTTGATGCGGGTGTTGGTGCGCCCGCACGGCGAAATGCCCGGCATCACCGCCGACAGGTCGCCGGTGCCGAACCGCACCAGCGGGTAATCGGGGTTCAGCGTGGTCACCACGACCTCGCCAACTTCGCCGTCGCGCACGGGCTCGCCAGTGCCCGGACGCACGATTTCGACGATGATGTCCTCGCCCACCACCAGCCCCTCGCGGGCAGGCGTCTCGAAAGCGATCATGCCCAGGTCGGCGCTGCCGTACGCCTGGTAGCCATCGATGCCGCGCGCCGCCAGCCAGTCGCGCAGCGAGGGCGGGAAGGCCTCTCCGGAAACCAGCGCGCGGCGCAGCGAATCGAGCTTCACGCCCAGTTCATCGGACTTTTCCAGGATGATCTTCAGGAAGCTGGGCGTGCCGGTGTAGCCGCTGGGCGATAGGTCCTGAATCGCGCGCACCTGCTGTTCGGTCTGTCCGGTACCGCCGGGGAATACGGTGCAACCCACCGCGTGCGCGGCCGTCTCCATCATCGAGCCGGCCGGCGTGAAGTGGTACGAAAAGCAGTTGTAGGCCAGTTCGCCGGCGCGAAAGCCCGCCGCGTACAGGGCGCGCGCAAAGCGCCAGTAATCCGAGCGCGCGCTTTCCGGTTCGTAGATCGGGCCGGGCGAGGCAAACACCCGCATCGCTTCGCCCCAGCCGATGGCGGAAAAGCCGCCGAAGGCCTTGGCGGGCCCAGCGGGCCGGGCGGCGTCATCGCGGCTGTGCTGCTGGCGTTCAAGCAATTCGTGCTTGCGCAGCACCGGCAGCCGGGCCAGCGCCTCGCGCGAGGTGACCGTGGCCGGGTCCACGCCGCGCAATTGCTCGGCGATGGCCGGCGCGCGCGCGATGGCCCGCGCAATCGCCCCAGGCAGGGCCGCCATCAGATCGCGCTCGCGTTGCTCGGGCGCGCGGGTTTCGAGGTCATCGAAAAACTCGGACATGGAATCGCACCTTCTCGTGTGCCGGTTGGCGGCGCCGTTGCCGGCGCCATGCGGCAAGCGCTGGCTTGCCCGCGTCGGAAATCAGGCCAGCCAGCGTTTGCGGCGGCGGTAGAACTTGTTGTCCCGGAAACTCTTGCGCTCGCCGCTGGAGATGCCCAGGTAAAACTCCTTGACGTCCTCGTTCTGCGCCAGGTCGGACGCGGCGCCGTCCATCATCACGCGCCCGTTCTCCAGGATGTAGCCGTAATCGGCGTAGCGCAGGGCGATGTTGGTGTTCTGCTCGGCCAACAGAAAGCTCACGCGCTCGCGCTGGTTCAGGTCGCGCACGATCTCGAAGATTTCTTCGACGATCTGCGGCGCAAGACCCATCGACGGTTCATCCAGCAGGATCATGTTCGGGTTGGCCATCAGCGCGCGGCCGATCGCGGTCATCTGCTGCTCGCCGCCCGAGGTGTATCCGGACTGGCTGGTGCGCCGCTGCTTCAAGCGCGGGAAATACTGGTAGACCCGTTCCAGCGCGGCGGCGGTGTCGCCGCGGCTCATGCTGCGCGTATAGGCGCCGGTCAGCAGGTTTTCCTCGATGGTGAGGTGGGCAAAGCAGTGCCGGCCTTCCATCACCTGCACGACGCCGCGCTTGACCAGCTCGGCCGGCGTCAGCTTTTCGATGCGTTGGCCGCGGTACTGGATGTTGCCCTTGGTGACGTCGCCGCGTTCGCCCTTGAGCAGATTGGAGATCGCGCGCAGCGTGGTGGTCTTGCCCGCGCCGTTCGCGCCCAGCAGCGCCACGATCCTGCCTTCCGGCACCTGCAGGGACACGCCCTTGAGCACCAGGATCACGTGGTTGTAGATCACCTCGATGCCGTTCACATCGAGCAGCACCGGCGGGGCGCCTGCGGCGGCAATATTGGCGTCGTTCATAAACATTCCTGCAGCGTGGCGGCGGCCGGCCGGAAAGCCGGCCGCCGGGTCATATCAACTTGCGTTGCGCACCCGCGGCGTGGCCGCCGCGGGCGCTCCAGGGGCATCACTCACACTTGCGGGGCGTAATGTTCTTTTCCTTGGCGTACTTGGCCGCCGATTCCTTGACCATCGGGTCCAGGATCGTCTTGTCGGCCTGATACCAGTCGGAAACGACCTTGAACTTGGAACCGTCCCACTGCACGATGCGGGCCCAGTCGTCGCCCTTGTGGTTGGCGCACGAGGTCTTGACCGGACGCATGATCTGGCCAAAGCCCAGCTTGTCGAGCTTTTCCTGCGTCAGGTCCAGGTTCTCGAAGCCCCAGCGCACCTGCTCCGGCGTCAGCGCCTTGCCCTTGCCGTACTTCTCCTGCGCGGCGCGGATCGCTTCGACCTGCAGCATCGAAATCATCATGCCGCGCGTGTGGGCGATGGTGCCCAACGTGGTCTTGCCGGTCTTGTCCGCGCCCTGGCCCTTGTCGTAGACGTACTTCTTCAGATCGTCGTAGACCTTGTCGCTGTCGGCGCCGCTGTTGTGGATGGTGATGGCGTTGTAGCCCTTGGCGACATCGCCCAGGTCCTTGACGTCGCCTTCCGAGCCGGCCCACCAGATCGCGTACATCTTGTCGCGCGGATAGCCGCTGGCCTGCGCTTCGCGGATGGCGGTGGGCGTCATGATGCCCGCGCTCCACAGCAGCACGTAGTTCGGGCGCGCCTGGCGGATCTGCAGCCAGGTGGACTTCTGCTCCACGCCCGGCGCCGTCACCGGGTACAGCAGCAATTCAAAGCCTTCCTTGGCGGCGCGTTTTTGCAGCAGGGGGATCGGTTCCTTGCCGTAGGGCGAGTCGTGATAAACCAGGGCGATCTTCTTGCCCTTGAGCTTGTCCATGCCGCCTTCTTTCTTGGCGATGTCCTGGATCATCACGTCGGCGGCGGTCCAGTACGTGCCCAAGAGCGGGAAGTTCCACTCGAACACGCTGCCGTCCACCGATTGCGACAGGCCGTAGCCCATCGTTTCCACGGGCACCTTGTCGACGATGGCCTTGTCGCTGACCGCGAAGGTGATGCCGGTGGACTGTGTGTCGAAGCCCGATGCGCCGGTGCCCTTGCCCTTCAGGCGCTCGTAGCATTCCACGCCGCGGTCCGTGGCGTAGGCGGTTTCGCATTCTTCATACGTGATCTTGACGCCGTTCACGCCGCCATCGCGCTCGTTCACGAGCTTCAGGTAATCCAGCTTGCCATCGGCCCAGGGAATGCCCAGCGGCGCGAACGATCCCGTGCGATACACCAGCAACGGAACGAACTGCTCTTCGGCCGCCATTGCCGGCGTGGCCACGGCGCCTGCGGCGCCGGCTGCGGCCATCAAGGCTGCCGCCAACTTCAGGTTAAGACGCTTCATCTCCATTTACCTCCTGCGTGGTGTTTGGGTCGGTCAACCCTGTGACACCGGGATTGGCCCGGTCTTGAGCCGGGTATTCGGGGCGGGGGTCCAGCGCGGTTGTGCTGCGATGGACCCACGGAAATCAAAACGAAACACGATCAGTGCGGGAACGGCCAGATCCTCAACTTCTCCTTGCCGATGCTCCACAGCCGCGCCAGGCCGTGCGGCTCGGCGATCAGGAAGAACACGATCAGCGCGCCGAACACCATGTGCTCGATATGGGCGGCGGTGTCCACCGACAGCGGCAGGCCCAGCATGTGCGGGATGTTGGATAGCGCCACGGGCACCAGCACGATGAACGCGGCGCCGAAGAAGCTGCCGATGATCGAGCCCAGCCCGCCGATGATGACCATGAACAGCAGCTGGAACGAGCGGCCCAGGTCGAACGCCAGCGGCTCCCACGAACCCAGGTGGATGTAGCCCCACAAGGCGCCGGCCACGCCGACGATGAACGAACTGACCGCAAACGCCGTCAGCTTGGCGTACATGGGCCGGATGCCGATGACGGAAGCGGCGACGTCCATGTCGCGGATCGCCATCCATTGGCGTCCGATGGCGCCGCGCACCAGGTTCTTGGCCAACAGGCTGAAGATGACGACCAGGATCAGCACGAACAGGTACTTCTCCATGGCGCTCTGCACCGGCAGCCCGAAGGCCGTGAGCGGCGGCACCGACACGCTGCCCGAGGACGAATAGTTGGTGAAGAAGGGAATGCGCAGGAACGCCCAGTCCACGAAGAACTGCGCGGCCAGTGTCGCCACCGCGAGGTACAGGCCACGGATGCGCAGGCTGGGGATGCCGAAGATCACGCCGACAAGGGTGGCAAAGCAGCCGCCCAACAGAATCTGCACCACCAGCGGCATGCCGGGAAAGCGCACGCCGAAGTTCCACGCCGCATACGCGCCCACCGCCATGAAGGCGCCCGTGCCCAGCGAAATCTGGCCGCAGTAGCCGACCAGGATGTTCAGGCCCACGGCGGCCAGCGCCAGGATCAGGAACGGAATCAGGATGGCGCGCAGCAGATAGTCGCTGGCCATCGCCGGCACGGCGATGAACGCCACCGCCATCAGCAGCCAGATGAAGACGCGATCCTGGCGGATCGGGAAGATCTGCTGGTCAGCGCGATAGCTGGTCTTGAATTGGCCGTTTTCGCGATAGAACATGTTTTATCCTCGGTGACGCAGGCTTAGACGCGGTCGATGATCTTCTCGCCGAACAGCCCTTGCGGGCGGAACAGCAGGAACACCAGCGCCAGCACATAGGCGAACCAGATTTCGATGCCGCCGCCCACCAGCGACCCCAGATACACCTCGGACAGCTTTTCCCCCACCCCGATGATGAGCCCGCCCAGAATGGCGCCCGGCACCGACGTCAAACCGCCCAGGATCACCACCGGCAACGCGCGCAGCGCGGCGGTGGACAACGTGAACTGCACGCCGAACTTCGATCCCCAGATGATCCCGGCCACCAGCGCCACCAGACCCGCCACGCTCCACACGATCACCCAGATGCGGTTCAGCGGAATGCCGATCGACTGCGCGGCCTGATGGTCGTCGGCCACCGCTCGCAGCGCACGGCCCGTCGAGGTGTACTGGAA
This sequence comes from Achromobacter sp. SLBN-14, assembly GCF_006715415.1. Lineage (NCBI taxonomy): Bacteria > Pseudomonadati > Pseudomonadota > Betaproteobacteria > Burkholderiales > Alcaligenaceae > Achromobacter > Achromobacter sp. SLBN-14. The sequence continues at coordinate 2,690,375 of NZ_VFNE01000001.1, forward strand.
GAAGAGCGCCAGCGCCGCCACCAGCAGCGCCGCAATGACCGCGGCGGTCAGGTCCTCCAGGTTGATGAGCAGCCCCCCCTCGAACACCGAGTCCAGGATCAACAGCGGATCCTTGGGCATGCCGACATTGATGGAATACACCGAGCTGCCGAACGTGATCTGGCCCAGTCCGTCCAGGAAATAGCTGATGCCCAGCGTGGCCATCAGGAGCGTGGTGGCTTCCTGGTTGACCAGATGGCGCAGCACGAAGCGTTCGATCGCCACGGCCAGCAGGAACATCACGATCGCGCTGACAATGAACGCCAGCACGTTGGCCAGGATCATGTTGTCAAAGCCGAGCCAGCGCGGCAGCCATTCCGAAAAGCGCGCCATCGACAGCGCCGCCACCAGCACCATCGCGCCCTGCGCGAAGTTGAAGACGCCGGACGCCTTGAAGATCAGCACGAAGCCCAGGCCGATCAGCGCGTACAGCATGCCGCTCATCAGGCCGCCGAATAAGGTCTCTAGAAAAAATCCCATGCATCACCTTCAGGCGTTCGAGTGAGGGAGCGAGCTTTCTCCCTCCCCCTTGGGGGGAGGGTTAGGGGCGGGGGCGGTTGCCTGCGCTACCGCGTCCTTGGCGCTGGCGGCTTCGCCGCCAACGCCAAGGTACGCGCGAATGACGTCTTCATTTGCCCGAACTTCATCGGGCTTGCCGTCGCCGATCTTCTTGCCGTAGTCCAGCACGACCACGCGGTCCGAGATGTCCATGACCACGCCCATGTCGTGTTCGATCAGCACGATGGTCGTGCCGAACTCATCGTTCACATCCAGGATGAAGCGGCTCATGTCCTGCTTTTCCTCGATGTTCATCCCGGCCATCGGTTCGTCCAGCAGCAACAGGCGCGGCTCCATCGCCAGCGCGCGGCCCAGGTCCACGCGCTTCTGCAGCCCGTAGGGCAGGCGGCCGACCGGCGTCTTGCGGTAGGCCTGGATTTCCAGGAAGTCGATGATGTTTTCGACGAACTCGCGATGCTGGATCTCTTCGCGCTCGGCGGGCCCCAGGCGGAACGCCTGCGCCAGCAGGCCGCTCTTCATGCGCAGGTTGCGGCCCGTCATGATGTTGTCCAGCACGCTCATGCCCTTGAACAGCGCCAGGTTCTGGAACGTGCGCGCGATGCCCATCTCGGCGGCGCGGCGCGGGTTCATGCGCGAGAATCGCTGGTTGCGGAATTCAATGCCGCCTTGCTGCGGCGTGTACACGCCGTTGATGACGTTGAGCATGGAGCTCTTGCCCGCGCCGTTGGGCCCGATGATGGCGCGGATCTCGTGCTCGCGCACGTTGAAGGAAATATCGGTCAGCGCCTTGACGCCGCCGAAAGACAGGGAGATGTTCTGCATGTCCAGCATGACATCGCCGATACGCTGGTCGCGGTCGTTATGGCTCATGATCTCTACGCGGCTCGGGCGGTGATGGCGGGAAACGTCTTGACGGGGCAGATCCGCAGGTCCGCCGAAATCTTGCCGGTGCGTCCGTCTTCGAATTTCACTTCGGTCTCGATGAACTGCGACTGCTTGCCGCCAAAGAGCGCCTCGATCAGCACGCCATACTTCTGCGCGATGAAGGCGCGGCGCACCTTGCGCGTGCGGGTCAGCTCGTCGTCATCGGGGTCCAGTTCCTTGTGCAGGATCAGGAAGCGGCTGATCTGCGAGGCGGCCAGCTTGGGATCGGTCGCCAGGTCCGCATTGACCTGCTCCACGCATTCGGCAATGAGCTGATAGACCTCGTCCTTGCCCGCCAGGTCGGTGTAGCCGGCGTAGGCCAGGCCGCGGCGCTCGGCCCAGTTGCCCACGGCTTCCAGGTCGATGTTGATGAACGCGCACACATCCTCGCGGTTCGCGCCAAACGCCACCGCTTCCTTGATGTGCTGGAAGAACTTGAGCTTGTTCTCGATGTACTTGGGCGCGAAGAGGCTGCCGTTGGCCAGCTTGCCCACGTCCTTGGCGCGATCGATGATCTTGAGCTGTCCGTCGGTGTCCAGGTAACCGGCATCGCCCGTGTGGAACCAGCCGTCGGCGCTGCGCGCCTCGGCCGTGGCGTCCGGATTGCGGTAGTACTCCTTGAACAGGCCCGGGCTCTTGACCAGGATCTCGCCGTTGTCGGCCACGCGGATTTCCACGCCGGCCACGGGCGGTCCGACGGTGTCGTCGCGCACCTGCCCGTCGGGCTGCACGCAGACGAAAACCGAGGTCTCGGTGGACCCGTACAACTGCTTGAGGTTGATGCCGATGGAGCGGTAGAACACAAAGAGATCCGGCCCGATCGCTTCGCCAGCCGTGTAGGCCACGCGCACGCGGCTCATGCCCAGCGCGTTGCGCAGCGGGCCGTAGATCAGCACGTTGCCCAGTGCATAGCGCATGCGGTCCCAGGCGTTCACGGACTCGCCGTCCAGAATCTTGGTGCCGACGCGGCGCGCCAGCTTCATGCAGGCGCCAAACAGCTTGCGCTTGAGATATCCCGCGTCTTCCATGCGGATCATCACGTGCGTCAGCAGCCCTTCCAGCACGCGCGGCGGCGCAAAGTAATAGGTGGGGCCAATGTCGCGCATGTCGATCGACACGGTATCCGGCGACTCGGGATGATTCACCGTGAAGCCCGTGACCAGCAGCTGCGTGTACGAAAACATGTTCTGGCCGATCCAGGCGGGCGGCAGGTAGGCCAGCACGTCTTCCTGGTCGGTCAGCTTTTCCATGTCGGACACGGCGCGCGCGCGGTCGATGAGGGCGTGGTGCGTCAGCACGACGCCCTTGGGCTTGCCCGTCGTGCCGGATGTGTAGAACATCGCCGCGGGGTCCTGCGGCTGCACGGCGGCCACGGCGCGCGTGTAAAAGTCGGGGTGCTTGGCCGCGTATTCGCCACCCAGCGCTTCCAACTGCTCATAAGACAGCAGCATGGGATCGGCATAGTGACGCAGGCCGCGCGGGTCGTCGAAGACGACGTGCTTGAGCGCAGGGCATTGCTCGCGCACCTCGATCATCTTGTCGACCTGTTCCTGGTCCTCGACGATCGCGACGCTGATCTCCGCATCCTGCAGCACGTAGACCATTTCCTGGGCCACGGCGTCCTGATAGAGCGGAACGGGAATCGCACCGAGCGACTGCGCGGCCATCATGGCCATGTACAGACGCGGGCGATTCTCGCCGATGACGGCCACGTGCATGCCGGGCTGGATGCCAAGCGATGCGAGACCCTGGGCGACGTGACGGACATGCTCCGCCACTTCGGACCAGGTCAGGGTTTGCCAGATCCCCAGGTCTTTCTCTCGTATCGCGGGCCGCGACCCACGAACGTTGGCATGCGCGAGCAGCAGCGCCGGAAAGGTGTCCGGCGCCGCCGGCATCTGTGCAGATGCGGGCGATGAATGTGCCACGTTGTCTCCTCCGGTTTGGGCGCATCGCGCGCGGTGCCTGCGTTGAAGCGGCTGCGGCGGCGTGCTTGACCAGTTGGTTTTAGATTTACGGCAGGAGTTAAGGTATAAGGTTGGGTTGCTACCAACTGTCACCATCGCGACATTCAAGGACCTTTTAGGGTATTCCCGATGCAGCTATCCGACTCCCTGCAACTCGCCGCCGCCTGGTTCCGCGTACTCGACGCAGAGCAGCAAGCGCGCGTGGAGCGGGACCTTTCCGTGCAGCAGGTCGTTGCCGGATCGATCATAGAGCGCAAAGGCGAACTCGCCCAGGCATGGATCGGTGTGCTTGCAGGACTGGTGAAGGTGTCGGTGGGCAATTCAGAAGGCAAGGTCGCATCGCTGACGGGCGTGCCCGCCGGCGGCTGGATCGGCGAAGGCTCGCTCCTGAAGCGCGAGGTCCGCAAATACGACATCGTGGCGCTGCGCGACTCGGTGGTGGCGCGCCTGCCGGGCGCGACGTTCGACTGGTTGCTGGATACCAGTATTCCGTTCAACCGCTATCTGCTGCACCAGTTGAACGAGCGCGTGGCGCAGTTCATCGGCAAGGCGGAGTACGACCGTCTGCTGGATCCCGACGCGCGCGTCGCCCGCTGCCTGGCCGAACTCTTCAACCCTTTGCTGTATCCGGGCATGGGAATGCGCCTGACGATTACGCAGGAAGAAGTCGGCTATCTGGCCCGTGTCTCGCGCCAGCGCGCCAATCAGGCGCTGCGCAAGCTGGAGGAAGCGGGATTGTTGAACGTCGAATACGGTGCGGTGCGCGTGCTGGATCTGGACGGCCTGAAGCAATACGGCTCGGATCGGGGCACGTCGGAAACGGAGCAGGCGGCGTAAGCCGGGGCAAGCCGAGGCGCGAAAAAAAGTGTTGACGATAAATCGCGCGCTATTTAATATTGCGCCATGAAATCCAGAAACAAGACCAAAGGCGCTTTCAACCCGCTGCTGCTGGACAGCCAGTTGTGCTTCGCCCTGTACTCGACCTCGCTGGCGATGAACAAGGTGTACCGCAAGCTGTTGCGCGGGCTGGATCTGACCTATCCGCAATACCTGGTGATGCTGGTGCTGTGGGAAGGCGACGAAATTACGGTGACGGATATCGGCGACCGCCTGTTCCTGGATTCCGCGACGCTGACGCCGCTGCTCAAGCGCCTGGAAGCCGCCGGACTGGTGACGCGCAAGCGCGCCGTGAACGACGAACGCCAGGTAATCGTGAGCCTGACCAAGCAAGGCCGCGACCTGCGCGAGAAGGCGGAAGCGGTGCCGCATGCGGTCGGTGCGGCGGCGCAGTGTTCGCTGGACGAAGCGCAGGGCATGACGAAGACGCTCCACGCGCTGCGGGAAAAGCTGGTCGAAAGTCTTTGAGGTTGCGGGTGATGACTGTCATCATCCGGTTTTATAAGTAGCGCACGATATTGTTGTTCACTATTTAAAGTTTCGGGCAAGCCGCAAGTTCATCGTTGACCGCCAACCCGGGAAGGGTCCCGCAAGGCAAGCAGTACAAACTTCATTCAAAGGAACCACACCATGTCTATCGAAAAAGTCCTCTACCGCGCCAACGCCACCGCCACCGGAGGCCGCGAAGGCCGTGGCGTCAGCGACGACGGCAACCTGGACGTCAAGCTGACCACCCCGCGCGAACTGGGCGGCGCCGGCGCCGCAGGCACGAACCCCGAACAACTGTTCGCCGTCGGCTACTCGGCCTGCTTCCTGGGCGCCATGAAGTTCGTCGCCAACCGCGACAAGATTGCGATCCCGGCAGACGTGTCCGTGAACGGCACCGTCGGCATCGGCGCGATCCCCACCGGCTTCGGCATTGAAGTCGAACTGAAGATCTCGCTGCCGGGCCTGGACCGCGCCGAAGCCGAAAAGCTGGTCGCAGCCGCACACATCGTGTGCCCGTACTCGAACGCCACGCGCGGCAACATCGACGTGACGCTGACGATCGTTTGAGGTTGACGTTGCATTGAGGGTGATGTGACGGGGAAGTGGGCCTTGCAGGGGATGACCGAGTTGGTCGGTTGCCTGCATAGGCCCATTTTTTATTGGGCGACGCCGAGTGCTTCGTAGGTCGCCCGACGCCGCGGTCACCGTGGGCACGATCGCCCACGATTGCGGTCCGGAGCCTTCGCTCCGGACTACCCCGTTGTCATCTTCGTCCGCCTTCGGCTCCCTTCAGATTCCCTCGGGCGCATCGACGGCGCTCGCACCCACGGTGACCGCGACGCCGTGCTGCGAGGGTCTTTGGTTTGCGCGCTACAAGACCTGTGGACAGGGCAGGAGATCTGCGGGGCCGCCGAATTGCTGCCGCCCGGGCGGCGGCAATCGGCATCGGGGCAGTGGGACGTCGTGGCGGCGGGCGCTTGCGCGCGGGCGCAAATCGGTTTTCGAATGACGCTCGGCAGGGGGGGGAGAGCGGTGATGGGCGGCGCGGCGACGGTCAGCTACAACTTGCCGGTCCGTACGCGCCGCCCATCGGGCACCGGGGTTCAAGTGACGATTAATGCCGTGGCTGCCTGAACCTGCCAAGAGCGTCTGCGGCTGCCGGTGTCTGACACCCTTGGGAGACGCCCTCGGTGTGAAGCGAATCTCAGCAGGGTGTCAGACACCTTGTATCTTGGCCACTGTAGTGATTAGCTATCGCTACAAGCGGACCGATGAGCGTGTTCAGACACCTAGAGCCTGGACTTTGTGGTTCAGATTACGCCTCGGTTCCGCACCTCTGAGCCGGCTGGACACTGGACGGTAGCCTAGGGCATTGGACCCTGTATGTACAAGGCAAGTGGGCGCAGCGGGCTTCTTTGGTATTGGCAAGGGAGCTTAGGTTTATGTTTTTTCTCGGAATTGACGTTTCTAAGGCGAAGCTGGATTGCGCGCTGCTTGGCAGCGATGCCAACAAACGCAAGACCAAGGTCGTACCCAACTCGATAGCGGGCGTGCAGACGCTGCTGCAGTGGTGCGCCAAGCAGGGAGCCGAGCCGGCGCAGTTGCATGCCGTGCTCGAGCCCACAGGGCAATACCATGAGCAGGCTGCCACGGCCCTGCATGACGCTTCGGTCAGTGTCTCGTTGGTCAACCCTGCCCAGGTGCGCGACTTCGCTGGGGCGCTGGCGGTGCGCTCCAAAACCGATGGAATCGATAGCTACGTGCTGGCCCGCTACGGTCAGGCGCTCAAGCCTGGGCTGTGGCGCCCCGCACCGCTGCATGCCCGTCAACTACGGGCCTTGTTGGCTCGGCGCGACGCGCTGGCCAAGGATCTGCAGCGCGAACTCAATCGCCAGGAGAAGACGCAGTTCAGTGATCCACCCGTGCTGGTCGAGGGATCCATAGCCAAAACGATCGCGTTCCTGCGCGAAGAGATCAAACGCCTGGATCATGCGATCAATGACCACATCGACCGCCACCCGGACCTGAAGGAGGATCGGGAACTGCTGACCAGCATCCCCGGCATCGGGGATCGAGCGGGGAACTCGATCCTGTCGATCATGCATAACCGACCTATCGAGTCAGCCGAGGGCTTGGCCTCCTACCTGGGGGTGGTGCCGGTGCAACGCCAGTCCGGCACCAGTCTGAACAGCCGGCCGCGGCTATCTAAAACGGGTCCCAGCACGGTACGTGCCACCCTCTACATGGCCGCTATCGTCAGCAAGCGCTTCAACCCACACGTTGGTGCGCTTTACGCGCGGCTCTTAGCAGCTGGAAAGAGCAAAATGGCCGCGCTAGGCGCGGCCATGAGAAAGCTGGTGCATCTATGCTTCGGCGTGCTTAAAACTCGGACACCGTATCGGCCCGACTACGCCTGAACGCTTGACGGTCAAGACGGTATCTAGACATATTAATGCCGCGGCTGCCTGAACCTGCCAAGAGCGTCTGCCGCTGCCGGTGTCTGACACCCTCGGGAGACACCCTCGGTGTGAAGCGAATCTCCCCAGGGTGTCAGACACCTAGAGCAGAAGCAGCCACACGCGAAGCGTCATCGCCCCGACGCAAGACGCCGCGTAAGCCCCCGAAGGCCGCCCGCGCGGCCGCCGCGGGCGGGCCCCGCAAGATCTTTCTCTCTCCCCCCACCGTGGGCAAGAACCTAAAGAACCCCACTCGCCCCGCAGACCGCACAGCTGAATCTACAAGAGCCCGTCGCAGCGGGGGCCGAGGCGCGCGGGGCGTGTAGATGCGCCCGAGGGAAACCGAAGGGAGCCGAAGGCGTACGAGGTTGACGAAGGGGTAGTCCGGAGCGAAGGCTCCGGACCGCAATCGTAGCCCCGCGCGCCTCGGCCCCCGCTGCGGCGGGCGTCTAAAGAACCACCCTCAACGCCAGCCAAAAAAAAACCCCAAAAAACCTCAATGCGACCCACCCAAATAAGACGCCACCACCGCCGGATCATGCTTCAGTTTGTCCGCACTCCCATGCACAGAAATCCGCCCATTCTCCAGCACATACCCATAATCCGCGACATTCAACGCCGCCGCCGCGAACTGCTCCACCAGCAGCATCGTCACGCCTTCTTCCTTGAGCCGCGCAATGATACGGAACACTTCCTCCACCAGAATCGGCGCCAGTCCCATCGACGGCTCGTCCAGCAGCACCAGCTCCGGGTTCAGCATCACCGCACGCGCCATCGCCAGCATCTGCTGCTCGCCGCCCGATAACGTGCCTGCCAGCTGATCGCGCCGTTCCTTCAGCCGAGGGAAGAGATCCATCGCCCGCCCCAGATCCGCCTGCACGTCACCCTTCGGCCGGCTGCCCGTCAGGCGAGGAAACGCGCCCAGCAGCAGGTTGTCCGTCACCGACAGCGTCGGAAACACCCGGCGTCCCTCCGGCGAATGCGCCAGTCCCAAGCGGGCAATCCGATGCGACTCCAGCCCGTCGATGCGCTTGCTGCCCAGCGTGATCTCCCCCGCCGTCGGCCGGATCATCCCCGACAATGCCCGCATCGTCGTCGTCTTGCCGGCCCCGTTCGACCCGATCAGCGTGACCACCTTTGCCTTGGGCACCTCCATGCTGATGCCGTGCAGCACCTTCACTTTCCCGTAGCCTGCTTCCAGATTCTTGATCGATAGCATCTTGTTGTCCCCTTGGCGTCAGGCGGGCGCGCCGCCCAGATACGCCTCGATCACCTTGGCGTTGCTTTGCACTTCATTTGGCAGCCCTTCGGCGATCTTCTGGCCGAAGTCCAGCACCGACACGGTGTCGCACACGCCCATCACCACGTCCATGTGGTGTTCGATGAGGATCAGCGTGATGCCGTGATCGCGCACCTTGCGGATGATGGCCAGCAGCTCCACGATGTCGGGCGCCGTCAGGCCGGCCGCCGGTTCGTCCAGCAGCAGCAGTTGCGGATCCAGCGCCAGCGCGCGTGCGATCTCAAGCAGGCGCTGCTTGCCGTAGGGCAGGTTGCGCGCTTCTTCGTTGGCCAGCGACTCCAGCCCCACGAACTCCAGCAGCGCCATGGCCCGCGCCCGGGCGCCCTGTTCTTCGGTCTTCCACTTGGGCGTGCGCAGCGCGATGGCCGCCAGGCCCGTCGTGAAGGTGTGGTGCAGGCCCACCAGCACGTTCTCCAGCGCGGTCATCTCGCCAAAGAGCTGCACGTTCTGGAATGTGCGGGCGATGCCGGCCTCGGCGATATGGGCCGGGGGCAGGCCGACAAGCGACTTGCCGGAAAACTCCACCGCACCGGCGGTGGGCACGTAGATGCCGGTCAGCACGTTCATCATCGTGCTCTTGCCGGAGCCGTTCGGTCCGATCAGCCCGTGGATCGTGCCGCGTTTGACGGTCAGGTCCACTTCGTTCAGCGCCTTCAGGCCGCCAAACTGCATCAGCACGCTCTTGGCCGCCAGCAGTGTCTCGCCTTTGCCGGCTACTGCGTCGGGCACGGCGTCCTGTTCCTTCACCAGGTCCTTCTTCACCGTCAGCGCGGCGCGGCGCGTGGAGAAGAACAGGTTGCGCACGAAGCCCACGATGCCGTCGGGCAGGTAATACACGACGAACAGGATCATGGCGCCGAAGATGGTCAGACGCCAGTCGGTCACGGCCTCCAGCCAGTACGAGAAGACTGCCAGCACGATCGTCCCGATCACTGGCACCGCCACCTTGCGCGGTTCGGTGCGGCCTTTCGAGATGGCCACGGCGCTGCCTACCGTCACCAGGATCGCCACCGCCAGCGCGATCAGGCGGAACGTGCCGATGTCGTCCAGCATCTTGGGCAGCAGCACGATGATCGACGCGCCCAGCAGCGCGCCGGTGCGGCTCTTGCGTCCGCCCATGATGATGGCCAGCAGGAACAGGATCGTGAGTTCGAAGTTGTACGTGTTGGGCGAGATGTACTGTTCCGAATACGAATACAGCGCGCCCGCCAGCCCGGCAAATCCCGCACTGATGACGAACGCGATCACCTTGTGGCGGTACACCGACACGCCCATGCAGTCCGAGGCGATCGGGCTGTCACGCAGGGCTTCGAACGAGCGGCCCAGGTGCGACTTCAGGATCCGGTGCACCACGATCAGCGAGATCACCAGCAGCGCGGCGACCAGCCAGAAATACTCGGCCTTGGTCAGCACGTGTCCGGCGATGGACGGCTTGGAGATCTTGATGCCGAGCGGGCCTTCGGTCAGGAAGGTCATTTCGTTGATCAGGATCTGGATGATCGTGCCGAATGCCAGCGTCACCATCGCCAGATAGGGGCCCGTGACGCGCAGCGCCGGCAGGGCCAGCACCGCGCCGAACGCGGCGGCGATGAGGATGGCGGCGGGTAGCGTCAGCCAGATCGGAATCTGCAGGTGAAAGACCAGAACGCCGGCCACATACGAGCCGATGCCGAACAGGCCTGCGTGGCCCAGCGACACCTGGCCGGTGTATCCCACCACGATATCGAGCCCGAACAGCAGGATCGAATAGATCATGATGGTTTCAATCAGGTGCAGGTAATACGTGTTGGTCACGCCCAGCGGCACGGCGGCCAGGCAGGCCACGGCCACGATGGATAGAAGAAGGTGCAGGGGTTTCATCGCTTACACCTTCTTGATCGCGGTCTTGCCGAACAGGCCGGCGGGCTTGAAGGTCAGCACGAGCAACAGCAATACCAATCCCGGCACGTCTTTGTATCCCGTAGATAGATAGAAACCGGTGGTCGTCTCGGCGATCCCCAGGATCAGCCCGCCCACCACGACGCCCATCCCGCTGGACAGGCCGCCAATGATCGCGACGGCAAATGCCTTCAGGCCGAGCACCGCGCCCATCGTGGCGCCGGTCAGCGTCAGCGGCGCGACCAGCACGCCTGCGAACGCCGCGGTCAGCGACGAGAGCGCGTACGAGAACGTGATGACCATGCCCGTGTTGATGCCCATCAGGCCGGCCGCGTCGCGGTCGTTGGATGTGGCGACGAAGGCCTTGCCGTAGATCGACTTGCGGTTGAAGATTTCCACCAGGATCATCATGCCCAGCGCGCCAAACACCACCAGCAACTCCATCGGCAAGACGTTCGCGCCCAGCACCTGGATGGGCGCCTCGGGCAGCGGCGAGGGAAAGCGCAGGTCGTCGCGGCCCCAGATGTTCTCGGCCACGTTCTTGAAGATGATGCCCAGCGCAATGGTGGCCATGATCCAGCCGAATTCGGATCGCGTCTTGATGGCGGGCCGCACGCCCACGCGCTCGACCAGCGCGCCCTGCGCGAAGCCGAAGATGCAGACGATGGGAATCATGACCCAGTAGTTCACGCCCAGTCCGACAAGCGTCAGACCGACGAGCGCACCCAGCATCAGGGCTTCGCCCTGGCCGAAGTTCAAGGTGCCGGACGTGGCGAAGGTGAGCTGGTAGCCGAAGGCAATGACCGCGTAGATCATGCCTAGCGCGATACCGCTATAGATGAGCTGTAGAAGAATCATGGTGTGTGTCTTGAGGCGCTGTGTTCCGTCCCAACCCCCTTGGGCAGAACGCTGTTTTCAGGCGGCTGCATGCCCCGCGCCCTGAGCTTGGGGCGCGGGCGGCGGCGGCCGGGCAGCCGCCGCCTTCCTGCTTGTTGGGATTAGTTGGCCTTGACGACCCGGCCGCCCTTGACCTCGCCGATGACCACTTCCTTGGCGGTGATCGCGTCGTGGTTGTCGTGCGAGAAGGGCTTGTTGTAGGTCATCACCACGCCCTCGACCGGGGTCTGCAGGTTCTCAAGCGCTTCGCGCACCTTGGGACCGTCGGTGGAGTTTGCCTGCTTGATGGCGGCTGCCAGCAGGAAGATCGAGTCATAGCCCTGCGCGGCCGACACCGGCGAGTCGATGCGGTTGTTCTTGGGCTTGAACTTGGCCAGGTACGCGTCGATGAACGCCTTGCGCTTGGGCGTGTCCGGGTCCTGGATGAAGGTCTGCGGCATGCGCGCGCCTTCGCCGTTGGCGCCGGAGTTGTCGATGTAGTTGGCCATGGACAGCGTCCAGCTGCCGATGATCGGCACCTTCCAGCCCAGCTTGGTCATGCCGTTAGCGATCTGCGCCAGCTCGGGGCCGATGCCGTAGGTCAGCACGGCTTCGGCGCCCGCGGCCTTGGCCTTGAGCAGCTGGGCCGTCATGTCGACGTCCTTGATGTTGAACTTTTCGACGGCCACGGGCTTGATGCCCTTGGCGTCCAGCGCTTTCTCCAGATCTTCGCGGCCCAGCTGGCCGTAGTTGGTGGAGTCGGCCAGGATCGCCACTTTCTTGAAGCCGCGGCGCGTGATCGCTTCTTCGACGATCATCGGGGCCTGGATGCTGTCGTGCGCCGCGTTGCGGAACACGTAGTTGTCGGGGTATTCCGGCGCCTTGAACTGATGCGTGATCACGCTGCCGGTGGCCACGTTGTTGAACACCGGAATCTTGGCGTCCTGGTAGAAGCGCTGGGAGGCCAGCGCCACGCCCGTGTTGATGTAGCCGACGGTGGCGGTCACCTGTTCCTTGTTGATCAGCTCCTGCGCGATCTGCACGCCGCGCTCGTTCTTGGCTTCGTCATCGCGTTCAACAGCGACGAGCTGGCGGCCGAGCACGCCGCCGTTCTTGTTGATCTCTTCGATGGCCAGGCGCACGCCGTCGCGCATGCTGACGCCCATGGAGGACGAGCCGCCGGTGTAGGGGCCGGCCACGCCGATCTTGATGGGGTCGGCGGCGTAGGACGCGGCCGATACGGCAAATGCAAGGGTTCCTGCAAGCAGCTTCAAACGAAAATCCATGGATGTCTCCGTTGTAATTGGGTGAACTGCGTGGAAAGCCGTGTGCCGGCGCCAGTCGGCGTGGGGTGTTTTGTTGGCGCGCTCCTTTATTGCGTGTCGTGACTGTCTGCTTAATCGCTTACGCGAATCTGACCCGGCGGCGCTTTTCCGCGTAAATACCTAGTGCCGCTGCAAGGTTCCTTTCAGACTGCTGAACGTCTTTAGCCTGATGGCGGGCCCGCAGCTGCATCGGTGCGCCGGGCGCGCGCAGACGTGCTGGCCGCATCCTAGCGATCAGGGTGCGGCGTCGTGCGGAAATTCATTCCGCCATCGAGTGGAAATTTATTCCTGACTGGCCTCGGGCCCGCATGGCCATTGGGCTGCGCGCTGGCAGACCTCGGTCAGCCATAGGGAAAACGCCTGGACTGCGCCGCCAGGTGCGCGTGTGGTTTCGGTGCACAGGTAGTACTGCGACTCGCCGGGGATTTCCACGTCCAGCAGGCGGACCAGCTTGCCTTCGTCCAGCCACTCGGCGGCCAGCGACCGGCGCGTCAGCGCCACGCCCTGGCCCGCGCGTGCGGCGGCGAGCATCATGCCCAGGTCCACCAGCCACACGCCGCGCGACGGCTCGGGCCAGTCCAGGCCGGCGGCCGCCAGCCAGGGACGCCACGGTTCCATCGGACAACGCAGCAGGTCCGCGCGCGCCAGGTCCGCCGGCCGCAGGAACGGGCCACGCGCTGTCTGGTAGCCGGGTGAGCACACGGCGAACACGGGATCGTGCGTGAGGGGGTGCGCGTTCAGGCCGGGATACTTGCCGCTGCCAAAGCGGATCCACACATCGGCGTTGGGCGGCATGATGTCCAGGTAGGGAATGGACAGCATGATCTCCAGTTCGACGTCGGGGTGCGCGGCGGTGAAGCCGGGCAGGGCGGGGATCAGGACCTGCCGGGCGAACGTGGGCGTGGACACCACGCGCAGGGTTTCCAGCTTGGGTTCGTTGCGCTTGTGCAGCGAGGCGTCCGACAGCAGGTCGAGCGCCGTGCGCACCTGCTCCAGGTATTCGCGTCCGGCCGCGCTCAACGTCGCGCCGCGGCTGCTGCGGATGAAGAGTGTGACGTCAAGCAGGGTTTCAAGCGAGGCGATGCGCTTGCCGATGGCGCTGGCGGTGACGAAGAGTTCTTCGCTGGCCCGCTCGAAAGAGCCCAGGCGGGCGGCGGCTTCGAACGCCTGGATGGCGGCGAGCGGCGGCAGGCGCACATCTTTGGAAGATGAAGGTCCGCGCATGGAGCGGTGGCGGGCCGGTCCCGCGCCCGACAGAAAGTGGTGAGGCCCCGATTATAAAAGTGCGGGGGCGGGCACGCCGTGCCCGTACTGGCGCAGCACCTGAGCGATCTCCACGCGATAGCCGTCCAGCCATTGCGATTGCGCCGCCTTGGCTTCCAAATGCGCCGGATGCCGGATCAGCGCGTCCAGCGCATCGAGCGTGTCCCAGTAATACACATTGGCGAACAGTCCCCGGGTGGTGTCTTGCCAGGACTCTTCACCGAGGTAGCCAGGCATCGCGCGGGCCGCCTGCGCAATGCGCTGGTCCAGTTGATGGAACGCATCGTCGAACTGCTTTTTCGCGAAGATGAAGGTGGATGTGTACATGGCGGCGCCTCAGACGCCCTTGACCGCCAGGCTGACCGCCAACCCGGCCATGACTGCGGCGATGACGCCGTCCAGGACCCGCCAGGCCGTCGCGCTGGCAAAGAACGGGGCGAAGAGGCGCGACCCGATGCCCAGCACGGCGAGCCACAGCAGGCTGGCCGTGAAGGCGCCGGCCGCGAAGGCCATGCGGGCGTCTTCGAAGCCATGCGCCAGCGAGCCCACCACCACCATGTCCAGCCAGAAATGCGGATTGAGCAGCGAAAAGCCCAGTGCGCCCAGCATGGCGGCGCGGCGCGACGGCACCACGTCGCGGGCGGCGGCCAGGCCACCCGTGGCCGTCCAGGCGCGGCGCGCGGACTGCGCCGCGTACCAGGTCAGGAAGGCCACCCCGAACCACAGCACGGCGGTGGTCAGCCAGGGGAACCACGCGGTCAGTGCCTGCAGGCCGGACACGCTCGCGAAGATGAACACCAGGTCAATCAGCGCGCAGATGGCGACGACGCTGAGCAGGTGCGCGCGCATGAGGCCCTGGCGCAGGATGAACGCGCTTTGCGCGCCCACGACAGCGAACAGGCCGAGGCCCGTGGCCGTGCCGCTGGCCCAGGCGGTGAGGAAGGCGGGGGATGACAACGTGGCAAACATGGAAGGGATACCTGTGAAACCGGTGACTGCAACGCCTGTGGCGGCGCTTCTATGGGTTGCCGGGCGCGTGGAGCGGGCGGCATGGTGTGATTTTCCCTTGCCATGCATGTGAAATACAGCTAATTTTCCTTCACTATATTAAGCGCAGCTAATGTCATGAGAATCGATCACGGCAACCTGCGCGCACTGGCTGCGGTGGTGCGCGAAGGAAGTTTCGAGCGCGCGGCGCTGTCGCTCAGCGTCACGCCGTCAGCGGTGTCGCAACGGATCAAGGCCCTGGAAGACCGCATGGGCCGGCTGCTGGTCCAGCGCACCGTGCCCGCCGCCGCCACGGCCGATGGCCAGGTGCTGGTCCAATTGGCCGAGCAGACCGCCTTGCTCGAGCACGATGCGCTGAACCGGCTGGGCGTGGCCGATGACGACATCCCCCACGCCAGCATCCCGATCGCCGTCAATCACGACAGCCTGGAAACCTGGTTCGTCGACGCCGCCCTGCAGTTCGCCGCGCGCACCCGCGCCACGCTCGACATGCTGTCCGAAGACCAGGACCACACGGCCGCCCTGCTGCGCAACGGTTCCGTGCTGGGCGCCGTGACCACGCTGGCCGATCCCGTGCAGGGTTGCCGCATCCATGCGCTGGGCAGCATGCGCTACGTGGCTACCTGCACGCCCGACTTCCACAAGCGCTACTTCGCGTCGGGGGTCAATGCGCAGACGCTGGCCCAGGCGCCCGTCCTGGTGTTCAACCGCAAGGACGCCCTGCAGGCGCGCTTTGCGCACAAGATCGCCGACCCCGCGCCGTGGGAGCCGCCGGTCTGGTGGGTCCCGTCCACACGCGCATTCGTACAGGCGACGCTGGGCGGGTTGGGTTGGACCATGAACCCGCTGCCGCTGGTGCAGGAACACCTTGATGCCGGTCAACTCGTCCTGCTGCGCGGCCGGGCGTGGGAGGACGTGCCGCTCTACTGGCAGCATTGGCGGGTAAACTCCGAGGCCATGGAAGCCTTGACCGACGCGGTGCTGTCAGCCGCCCGCAGCCTGGTCAGGCGCCGTTAACGTCTCAGGAGGACACGCATGAACATCCGCAAGTTTGCCGCCATTGCCGCGATTGGCCTGTGCACCGCCGGTTCGGCGTGGGCCAAGGACTACAAGGTGGGCCAGGTCGAAATCGACGATCTCTGGGTGCGCGCTTCCGCGCCGGGCCAGGCCAACGGTGCGGGCTACATGGATATCGACAACGACGCCAAGGCACCGGACCGCCTGCTTTCCGTGACATCGGACGCCGCCGAGCGCGTGGAGCTGCACACCGTGCAGACCGAGAACGGCGTGTCCAAGATGCGTCAGGTCGAAGGCGGCATCGCGCTGCCCGCCGACACCGAGGTCAAGCTCAGCCCGGGCGGCTACCACGTCATGTTCATCAAGCTGAAGGCGCCGTTCAAGGACGGCGCCACCGTGCCCGCCACGCTCAAGTTCGAAAAGGCGGGCGAAGTGGCGGTGCAGTTCAAGGTCATGCCGGCCTCGCACAACCCCGGCATGAGCCACGGTCATGGCGGCATGAAGCACTGATCCTGACGCATTCTGGCAAGCCCGCGTCCCCAGGGCGTGGCAGTCTTGCCAAGCGGCTGCGGCCTTGCCGCCGCCAATAAAAAGGCCGACTCGAATGAGTCGGCCTTTTGTTTGGTCCGCCCGCTTCTGCGGGCGAGGGTCAGCGGGCGGCGATCAATACAGGCCTTGCTGGCGCATGGCGTCCGCGACCTTCACGAAGCCGGCGATGTTGGCGCCGTCCAGGTAGTTCACGTACTCGCGCTCGGAGTGGCCGTGACGCACGCAGTTTTCGTGGATGTCGCGCATGATGGCGTGCAGGCGGGCGTCCACTTCCTCGCGGGTCCACGACAGGCGGGCCGAGTTCTGCGCCATTTCCAGGCCCGACACGGCCACGCCGCCGGCGTTGCTGGCCTTGCCCGGCGCGTACAGCACACGGGCGGCAACGAAGGCCTTGGCGGCTTCGAGCGTGGCGGGCATGTTCGCGCCTTCGGCGACGGCCAGCACGCCGTTCTTGATGAGCGTCTGCGCATCCGACAGTTCCAGCTCGTTCTGCGTGGCGCAGGGCAGGGCGACGTCCACGGGCACATGCCACGGGCGCTTGCCGGCCTCGTACTGCAGGCCGAATTGGCGGGCGTAGGTGTCCAGGCGGCCGCGCAGGTCGTTCTTGATGTGCATCAGCGCCACGAGCTTCTCGTGGTTGAAGCCGGCCTCGTCGACGACGGTGCCGTTCGAATCCGACACGGTGATGACGCGGGCGCCCAGGGCCATCGCCTTCTCGATGGCGTATTGCGCCACGTTGCCCGAGCCCGACACGGAAACGCGCATGCCATCAAAGGACTTGCCCACGCGCTTGAGCATTTCTTCGGCGAAGTACACGGTGCCGTAGCCGGTGGCTTCGGGACGGATCAGGCTGCCGCCAAAGGTCAGGCCCTTGCCGGTGAACACGCTGGCGGTCGAGTTGGACAGCTTTTTCATCATGCCGGCCATGAAGCCGACTTCGCGCGCGCCCACGCCGATGTCGCCGGCCGGCACGTCGGTGTCCGGGCCCAGGTGGCGGTACAGCTCGATCATCAGCGCCTGGCAAAAGCGCATGACTTCGGCATCGGACTTGCCCTTGGGATCGAAGTCCGAGCCGCCCTTGCCGCCGCCCATGGGCAGCGTGGTCAGCGAGTTCTTCAGGGTCTGTTCGAAGGCGAGGAACTTCAGGATCGACAGGTTCACGGACGGGTGAAAGCGCATGCCGCCCTTGAACGGGCCGATCGCCGAGCTGTGCTGGATGCGGAAGGCGCGGTTGACCTGGGCGCGGCCCTGGTCGTCGGTCCAGCACACGCGGAACTGGATGACGCGCTCGGGTTCGACCAGGCGTTCGAGCAGGGCGTGTTCAGCGTAGTGGGGATGCTTCTCGACGAAAGGCCACAAGCTGAGCATCACCTCCTGGACGGCTTGCATGTACTCGGGTTGCTGCGGGTCGCGCGCGGCGACGCCACGCAGAAAGTCGTCCAGACTCTGCACTTTCACCATGATCTCCTCGGGGGTGCTTCGAATAGGTGCGGAAATTGCGCCAGATTGGGGCGCGGTCAGTTTGTTTTGGTGCAAGACTGCACCGGTATGGTGCGGCGATTGTAGGGGCAAAATGTTGCCCTGCGCAAAGCGAAAAACCGCGCCATCATGTTGATAACAAACGGATTTTTCGAAGCAAAAATCGGGGACGTATTTCCGGGTGGGCGTCTCGGGATGCGGAATCCAAAGGTGCGCGGTTGGGCGTGATGCTTGAAATATCAGGGGAAATTAATGTGTCCCCGTTTTAAATGTCTGCCTCGTCATAGAGGCGGCTGCCCGTGCCCTCAGGCCACGAGGTCATTGTCAGGCCGCTTGCATGCGCAGCGGCCCGTGTCTCGCACGTAATACGACCCCAATTAAATATTGAGAAAAATCACGCGCGCAAGGTGGTGTCGTAATCGATCGTCAACGGCGCGTGATCCGAGAAGCGCTCGTCCTTGTAGATGGCCACGTTACGCGCCTTGGCGGCGATGCCCGGCGTGGCGATCTGGTAGTCGATGCGCCACCCGACGTTCTTGGCCCAGGCCTGGCCGCGGTTGCTCCACCAGGTGTATTGGTCCGGACGGTCATCAATGGTGCGAAACACGTCCACAAAGCCGCGCTTGTCGAAAACGTCCGTGAGCCACGCGCGCTCTTCGGGCAGGAAGCCCGAGTTCTTCATGTTGCCCTTCCAATTCTTCAGGTCGATTTCCTTGTGCGCGATGTTCCAGTCGCCGCAGATGACGAATTCGCGGCCGGTCGTCTTGTGCTCATGCATCAGGGCATCGATCCACGGCCCGAACCGGTCCAGGAAGCGGTACTTCGCCTGCTGGCGTTCGTCGCCGCTGGAGCCGGAAGGCAGGTAAGCGCTGATGATCGACAGATCCTTCCAGTCGGCGCGGATGATGCGGCCTTCGTTGTCGAACTCTTCACAATCAAAGCCGTTGTTCACGCGCTCGGCGGCATCTCTCAGGTAGATGCCCACGCCGCTGTAGCCCTTTTTCACGGCGTGATGAAAGTGGCCGGTGTAGCCGGGCGGATGGCGCAGGTCGTCGGTCAGGTCCTCGTGGGAGACCTTGATTTCCTGCAGGCACAGCACGTCGGCGGCGTGCTTTTCCATCCACGGTTGCAGGCCCTTCTTGAAGGCGGACCGGATGCCATTGAGGTTGATCGACGTGATGCGCAGCAAAGCGAAACTCCTGTAATGCGGCCGCAGGGGGGCGGACAATGCCAGGAATTTAACCGACTCGGCGGCGCCATCCGGGAAAGTCCCCGACAGCGGATAAAATGCGGGGTCTGCCACCTACCGGAACCCCTTGCATGCCCGCCGCCCAGTCCTCCGTCACCGCCCTGGATTTCGTCCGCTTCGCCTTGAACGAGGGCGTTCTGCGCTTTGGCAGCTTCAAGGTCAAGTCGGGCCGTATCAGCCCCTATTTCTTTAACGCGGGCCTGTTCAACAATGGCCGCTCGGTCGGCAAGCTGGCGCAGTTCTACGCGCAGGCCCTGCTGGATTCCGGCGTCGAGTTCGACATGCTGTTTGGCCCGGCGTACAAGGGGATCCCGCTGTCCACCGCCACCGCCGTGGCGCTGGCCGGCCATCCTGACATGCAGGGCCGCAGCGACGTGCCGTTTGCCTACAACCGCAAGGAAGCCAAGGACCATGGCGAAGGCGGCACCCTGGTCGGCGCGCCGCTCAAGGGCAAGGTCGTCATCATCGACGACGTCATCACTGCCGGCACGTCGGTGCGCGAATCGGTGGAAATCATCCGCGCCGCGGGCGCAGAGCCGGCCGCCGTGCTGATCGCGATGGACCGCATGGAGCGCGCCGGCCCGGACGACGCCTTGTCGCCCCACTCGGCCGTGCAGGACGTGGCCAAGACCTATGGCATCCCCGTGGTCGCGATTGCTTCGCTGACCGACATCCTGGCCTTGCTGCAAGACGATGCGGCGTTTGCCGAGAACCGGGATGCCGTGCTGGCGTATCGGACGAAGTACGGGGTGAAGTAAACGGGCCGGTTTGCCGGAAGCAACACGTAGGGCGGCCAGTGGCCGCCCATTTCATTGGCAAAGATAATGCGCGACGGGTTCGGCGACCCCATGGGGTTGGCCGAACACGGTAACGCCGCTGGCACGCGCCGCGTCCGCCAGCTTTCGGTCGAAGGTGGCCAGACAGGCGCGGTGCCGAAGGGAGAGCTCGAGATAGCTCGCGTCGTAGGCGGTCAAGCCATGGGTGCGGGCGATCTCGCAGGTGCGCGCGATGTGGTGAGCGGCATCGTCGTGGTCTGGGCGGAAAGGCAGGCTGTCCAGAAGCTGGTTGAATGCAGCGACCTGATCCTGCGAGATACGCCGGCTGCGCTCGGCACGCAGAACGCCATTGGCGACCTCGACGCGCCAGATGTGAGGCACCGTGTTTTGCGAGCCGTGGGCGACGTCGAGCAGGTGCCGGGCAAGGAGCGATTCGTGGACATCCACACGATCGAGCAGCCATGCAAGCGCGACCGACGCATCGGGTACCAGATTGAAGGTGTTCATTCTCTCCCTTCTTCGATCCATTCGCGGATGGTTTCGTGAGAGACGGGGGCTGCTGTCTGCAGGCGCTTCATGGCCTCAAGGGCGTCGTGCGCGTCGAGCGAGGTTTCGGGCAGGACGGGCGTCAGCCTGGCACGGCGCACGCCGTCGACCGCGATGATGAAGTGCTGCCCCTGGTTGAGGGCCTGCAGGTAGTCGGTGAATCGGTGCAGCAGGTCGTTGCTGCTGACCTCGATGTATTTCATGGCCAAGTCTCCGGCGAATTCGACCAGATCATTCTTGGCCAAGCAAAAGGCCGCGGCAAGATGCCGCGGCCTTTGACTTAGTCTGATATTGCGCCGGTCCCCCGTTTGGCGAACCGGCAGCCCATCAACTATCCAACTTCTGCTTCAGCAAGTCATTCACCTGCTGCGGGTTGGCCTTGCCGCGGGCGGCCTTCATGATCTGGCCGACCAGGGAGTTGAACGCCTTTTGCTTTCCGGCTCGGTACTCCTCGACGATGGCCGGGTTGGCGGCCAGCACCTCGTCGATCATCGCGCCGATGGCGCCCGTGTCGCTGATCTGTTTCAGGCCGCGGGACTCGATGATGGCGTCGGCGTCGCCGCCGTTCTCGCCGGCCCACATGGCGCCAAAGACCTCGCGGGCGATCTTGTTGGAGATCGTGCCGTCGATGATGCGGCCGATCAAGGCCGCCAGCGCGGGCGCGGCGACGGGCGATTCGGCGATGGTCTTTTCTTCCTTGTTGAGCACCGCGGCGACTTCGCCCATGACCCAGTTGGACGCAAGCTTGGCCTGACCGGCCGGCAGCGCGTGCGCCACGGCCTCAAAGTAGGCGGCCAGGTCGCGGCTGACGGTCAGTTGGGCCGCGTCGTAGGCGGGCAGGCCGTATTCCGATTCAAAGCGCGCGCGCTGGGCGGCCGGCAGTTCGGGCATGGCGGCGCGGACCTCGTCCACCCAGTCGCCGGAGATCACCAGCGTGGGCAGGTCGGGATCGGGGAAGTAGCGGTAGTCGTGCGCGTCTTCCTTGCTGCGCATGCTGCGCGTTTCGTCGCGGTCCGCGTCGTACAGACGCGTTTCCTGGACCACGGTGCCGCCGTCCTCGATCAGCTCGATCTGGCGGCGCGCTTCATAAATGATGGCGCGTTCCAGGAAGCGGAACGAGTTGACGTTCTTGATCTCGGTGCGGGTGCCGAATTCCTTCTGGCCCACCGGGCGCACCGACACGTTGGCGTCGCAACGGAACGAGCCTTCCTGCATGTTGCCGTCGCAGATGCCCAGCCACACGACCAGGCTGTGCAGCGCGCGCGCATAGGCCACGGCCTCGGCGGCAGAACGCATTTCAGGCTCGGTCACGATTTCCAGCAGCGGGGTGCCGGCGCGGTTAAGGTCGATGCCGCTGGCCGGGGCGCCATTGGCCAGGTTGAAGTCGTCGTGCAGGGACTTGCCGGCGTCTTCCTCGAGGTGGGCGCGCGTCAGGTTGACGGTCTTTTCTTCTTCGCCCACGAAGAACGACAGCGAGCCGCCCACCACCACGGGCAGCTCGTACTGGCTGATCTGGTAGCCCTTGGGCAGGTCAGGGTAGAAGTAGTTCTTGCGCGCAAAAACCGAGCGCGGCGCGATCTTGGCGCCCACGGCCAGACCGAAGCGGATGGCGCGTTCGGCCGCGCCGCGGTTCATGACCGGCAGGCTGCCCGGCAGGGCCAGGTCGACTTCATTGGCCTGCGTGTTGGGCGCGGCGCCGAATTGCGTGCTGCTGCCCGAAAAGATCTTGGAGTCCGTGGAAAGCTGCGTGTGCGTTTCCAGGCCGATGACGATTTCCCAGTTCATGTTCTCAGCCTTGCAGGACAGGGGCACGCTGATGCCAGTCCGTCACGTGTTGGTAGCGGTCGGCGATGGCCAGCAGGCGGCCTTCGTCGAAGTAGTTGCCGATGATCTGCAGGCCGATGGGGCGATTTTGTTTTTCGCCTCCGAAGCCGCAGGGGATCGACATGGCGGGCAGGCCCGCCAGGCTGACGCCCAGCGTGTAGACGTCGGCCAGCCAGTCGGCGGTCGGGTCGTCGCGGTTGTCGCCGATGTTCTTGGCGACCGTGGGCGTGACCGGTCCCATGATGACGTCGCACTGGTCCGCAAAGGCGCGCTGGAAGTCCTGCGCGATCAGGCGGCGCAGGCGCTGCGCCTGCAGGTAGTAGGCGTCGTAATAGCCGTGGGACAGCACGTAGGTGCCGATCAGGATGCGGCGCTTGACCTCGTCGCCGAAACCTTCGGCGCGCGAGCGGCTGATCATCTCGTTCAGGTCGCCATACTGCTTGGCGCGGTGGCCGTAGCGCACGCCGTCGTAGCGCGCCAGATTGCTGGACGCTTCGGCGGGGGCGATCACGTAGTACGCCGGAATGGCCAGCTCGGTGCGCGGCAGCGAGACCGGCACGCGCACGGCGCCCAGCGCCTCGAACTGCTCAAGCGCGGCCTGCACGGCAGCGGCCACGTCGGACGCCAGGCCAGCGCCAAAATATTCCTCGGGCACGCCGATGCGCAGGCCCTTCAGGGGCTGGCTGCCGGCGGCGTCGAAGCGCCCTTGCGCGGCGTCGAAGTCGCGGCGCACGCGGCCGGGCTCGTTGACGGCGGCGTCGCACTTTTCAAGGCTGGTGGCGTCGCGCGGGTCAAAGCCGCTGATGACGTCCAGCAGTTCGAGCAGGTCGCGGCTGCTGGGGGCCAGCGGGCCGGCCTGGTCCAGGCTGGAGCCGAAGGCCACCATGCCGTAACGCGACACGGTGCCATAGGTGGGCTTGATGCCGCTCACGCCGCACAGGGCGGCGGGCTGGCGAACCGAGCCGCCGGTGTCGGTGCCGGTGGCGGCAGCGACCAGGCGGGCGGCCACGGCGGCGGCCGAACCGCCCGACGAGCCGCCGGGCACGGCAGCGTGGTCCCACGGGTTCTTCACGGCGCCGTAGGCGGAGTTCTCGTTGCCGGAGCCCATGGCGAATTCGTCGCAGTTCAGCTTGCCCAGCGAAACCGCGCCGGCCGCTTGCAGGCGCTCCACGACGGTGGCGTCGAACGGGCTGGTGTAACCCTCGAGCATCTTGCTGCCCGCGGTGGTGCGCCAGCCGCGCGTGACGAAGGCATCCTTGTGGGCGATCGGGATGCCCGCCAGCGGACCGGCGGTGCCGGCCGCCAGCGCGGCGTCGGCTGCGCGCGCCTGGGCCAGCGTCAATTCGGCGTCAATATGTAAAAAGCTGTTCAGGCCGCTGGCCGCTTCGGCGGCCGACAAGGCGCTTTGCGCCAGGTCGACGGCACTGACTTCGCGTTGGGCGAGGGCCGCGCGCAGGGCGGCGATCCCCTCGAACTGGGTGTGCAGGGCAGGTTTCGTCATGACTTATTCCAGGACCTTGGGAACCAGGAACAGGCCGTCCTGGGCATCCGGCGCGTTGGCCAGCAGTTCCTCGCGGCGGGCTTGCGAACCGGCTTCGGTCACAGCGTCTTCACGCAGGCGCAATACGATGTCTTCGTGGGCGGACAGCGGATGGGCCAAAGGTTCCACGCCTTGCGTATCGACGGACTGGAGCCGCTCGATCAAGTGAAGGATGCCGTTGAGTTCGGCCTGCGCGACGGTGCGCTGGTCGGGGGTCAGTTCGATTCTGGCCAGCCGGGCAATGCGGGCCACATCTTTGTCGTTGAGCGCCATGGGGAATTGCAAAAATCGGTGAGCGAAGGCCGCGGGGCGGGAGTGGGCAGTATGCACATGCCAAACCCGTTACAAAGCTTGAATAGCCTGCATTTATGCGCTATTTCCGGGGAAATTATAAGTTATGATTCACGGTTTAATCGCCGTGATGACAGGCGGACCCGTCGTTTTACGGGCCAAACGCCCCGCGGCTTGACCCCAATTCCCCCCAGAATTTAGCTGAGCTCCCATGTTCGGATTCCTGCGCAGTTATTTTTCCAGCGATATGGCGATTGACCTCGGTACCGCCAATACGCTGATTTACGTCCGCGGCAAGGGCATCGTTCTCGATGAGCCTTCCGTGGTCGCAATCCGTCATGAAGGCGGGCCCCACGGCAAGAAGATCATTCAAGCCGTCGGGCACGAAGCCAAGCAGATGCTCGGCCGCGTTCCCGGCAACATCGAGGCCATCCGGCCCATGAAGGACGGCGTGATCGCCGACTTCACGGTCACCGAGCAGATGCTCAAGCAGTTCATCCGCATGGTGCACCCCCGCAACATGCTGGCGCCCAGCCCGCGGATCATCGTCTGCGTTCCCTGCGGTTCCACCCAGGTTGAACGCCGCGCCATCCGCGAATCGGCCCTCGGCGCCGGCGCCTCCCATGTATTCCTGATCGAAGAACCCATGGCCGCTGCCATCGGCGCCGGCCTGGCCGTGTCCGACGCCAGCGGCTCGATGGTCGTCGACATCGGCGGCGGCACCACCGAAGTGGCCGTCATCTCGCTGGGCGGCATGGTCTACAAGGGTTCCGTGCGCGTCGGCGGCGACAAGTTCGACGAGGCCATCGTCAACTACATCCGCCGCAACTACGGCATGCTGATCGGCGAACCCACGGCCGAACTGATCAAGAAGGAAATCGGCTCGGCGTTCCCGGGTTCCGAAGTCCGCGAAATCGAAGTCAAGGGCCGGAACCTGGCCGAAGGCGTGCCGCGCAGCTTCACGGTTTCGTCCAACGAGATCCTGGAATCGCTGACCGATCCGCTCAACCAGATCGTGTCCGCCGTCAAGATCGCCCTCGAACAAACGCCGCCCGAGCTGGGCGCCGACATCACCGACAAGGGCATCGCCCTGACCGGTGGCGGCGCGCTGCTGCGCGACCTGGACCGCCTGCTGCAAGAAGAAACCGGTCTGCCGGTCGTGGTGGCCGACGATCCCCTGACCTGCGTCGTGCGCGGTTGCGGCGAGGCGCTGGAACACCTTGAGAAACTGGGCGCCATCTTCATCAACGACTAATATTGCCCGCCAGCCCGGAGCCCCGCTTTTTTCTGGCTCCGGCCGCTGCGGGGGCCTCGGACGCGGGCGCCCGGGCTGAGATTCATGCAACGACAAGGGACTCCCCCCCTATTCAGGCGCGGCCCACCGGCAGAGGTGCGGCTGGTCGTTCTGGTCGTCCTTGCCCTGGCCCTGATCGTCATGGATTCACAATGGCGCATGCTGGAGCCGGCGCGCCGGACGATCGCCGTGGCGCTTTATCCCTTCCAGCGCGCCGTCATGGCGCCGCGCGACCTCGTCCAGCAAGTCAATGAGTGGGTCAACGCGGCCAACCTCATCCGCAGCGAAAACGAAGCCCTGCAACGCCAGCGCATCGAGCTTGCCCAGGTCGCGTCCCACGCCGCCCAGCTCGCCGCCGAAAACTCCCAGCTTCGCCGCCTGCTTGGTGTGACCGACACCGTGGCGCAGTCCGCGGTGGTGGTCGAAGTCATGTACGAACCCACCAACGCGTTCACCCAGCGCCTGGTGTTCAACAAGGGCAGCAAGGCCGGTCTTGCGCCGGGCATGCCCGTGATCGACGAAGGCGGCGTGGTCGGCCAGATCGTCCGCGTGACGCCGATGACCGCCGAGGCGGCCCTGGTCACCGACGAGCAGGTCTCCATCCCGGTGCAGCTGCTGCGTAACGGACTGCGTCTGATCGCGTTCGGCGGCAATTCGCCGGGCAAGATGGAAGTGCGCTACCTGGCGGCCAATGCCGACATCAAGGAAGGCGATACTATTGTCACCAGCGGCGTCGGCGGTCTCTTTCCCGCCGGCCTGCCCGTGGCCAAGGTGACCTCGGTTGAACGCGATACCGCATCCGGTTTCGCGCGCGCCGTGTGTGAACCCCTGGCCCACCCCGAACGCTATCGCCACTTCCTGGTTCTGCAAGTGGATGTGGATCGCGCCGAGTCCAACCGTCAGGAGGTCGATTCCGGTGGATCGGACTAACCAACAATCCGCAGGGCAGTCTCCGCGCCGCCTTGGCACGCCCAGCAACGTGCAGCCCGACAGGCTGTCGGGGCCGGCGCATGCCTTCTTCGTGTGGGGCACCGTGCTGCTCGCGTGGCTGGTGTCGCTGCTGCCGTGGCGCCTGTGGCAGGGCGCGCCCGACGTGCTGCTGCTCATCATCGCCTTCTGGTGCGTGCACGAGCCGCGCCGCGTGGGCCTGTTCACCGCCTTCTTCTTCGGTCTGCTGATGGACGTGCACGACGCGGGCCTCTTGGGCGAGCATGCGCTGTCGTACACGCTCGTCGCCTACGGCGCGGTGGTCCTGCACCGCCGGCTGCAGCGCTTCGACCTCTGGAGCCAGGCCATGCACATGCTGCCTGTGTTCTTCATTGCGCGCTTTGTCACCCAGATCATCCACGCGTGGCTGGCCGGCAAATGGCCGGGCTGGGACTGGGGCATCAGCGTGCTGTTGACCGCCGCCCTGTGGCCGCTGGCGGGCTGGGTGCTGCACCTGCCGCAACGTGGTGTCGACGACGCCGAATCCTCATCCGCCTGACGGCGGGGTCGCGTCATGTTTGAATTCAAGAAAACCGGCCAGCAGCAGAAGCAGCGCTTCCGCCTGCGCGCGTGGGTGGGCGGCGCCTTCGCGCTGGTGTGTTTTGGCGTGCTGGTGGGCCGGTTCTGGTACCTGCAGGTCGACCGCTACGAAGGCCTGTCCGAACGCGCCGACCGCAATCGCATCGCGGTCGTGCCGATCCCCCCGCGCCGCGGCGAGATCCTGGACCGCAACGGCGAGGTCCTGGCCCGCAACTACCGCACCTACACCCTCGAAGTCGTGCCGGCCCACGCGGGCAACATGAACGAACTCTTCGAGCGCCTGACCGAAGTCGTCTACATCAGCCCGTCCGACCAGCGCCGCTTCAAGCGCCGCGCCGCCGAGTCCAGCCGCTACGCCAGTCTGCAGCTTCGAAACAACCTGAACGAGACCGAGGCCGCGTGGTTTGCCGCGCACGCGTTTCAATTTCCGGGCGTGGAACTGCGCGCCCGCTGGGTGCGCGAGTACCCGCAGGGCGTGTCGGCCGCGCACGTGGTGGGCTACATTGGCCGCATCGCCGACAACGACATCGAGGAACTGGACCGCGCCGGACAACTGGGCAACTATCGCGGCACCGAGGTCATCGGCAAGAAGGGCATCGAAAAGACCTGGGAAGAGCAACTGCACGGCCGCACCGGCCTTGAAGAAGTCGAGGTGACGGCGGGCGGTCGGCCCATGCGCACGCTGCGCCGCATCGATCCGGTTCCTGGCTCGGACATCATGCTGTCCATCGACATGGGACTGCAGAAAGTGGCCGAAGAGGCGTTCGAAGGCCAGCGCGGCGCGCTTGTCGCCATCGATCCGGACACGGGCGAAGTGCTGGCTTTCGTGTCGCAGCCGTCATTCGATCCGAACCTCTTTGTGGACGGCATCGATGTCGACAATTGGCGCATGCTGAACGAATCGCCGGACCATCCCCTGATCAACCGTCCCCTGTACGGCACCTATCCCATCGGCTCCACCTACAAGCCCTTCGTGGGCCTGGCCGCGCTGGAGCTGGGCAAGCGCCGCGCGACCGACCGTATCTCGGACCCGGGCTACTACGAATTCGGCGGACAGAAGTTCCGCAACGCCGGCGGCGCAGCCTATGGCATGACGGACATGCACAAGGCCATCGTCGTGTCCTCCGACACGTATTTCTATTCGCTCGGCCCCGAAATCGGCGTGAACGCCCTGCACGATTTCACCAAGCAGTTCGGGTTTGGCCAGATCACGGGCATCGACCTGGAAGGCGAAAAGCGCGGCGTGCTGCCGTCCACCGACTGGAAGCGCGCGGCCTACAAGGACAAGGAACGCCAGCGCTGGTACGCGGGCGAGACCATTTCCGTCGCGGTGGGCCAGGGCTACAACGCGTTCACGCTGCTTCAGCTGGCGCAGGGCACCTCCACGCTGGCCAACAACGGGCTGTACCGCCGTCCGCACCTGGTGCACGCGGTGCGCGATCCGCGCTCGGGTGTGGCCAAGCCGACCGAGTCGCCGCCCGACTATCGCATTCCGCTCAAGCAGGCCAATGTGGACGTCATCAAAAATGCCATGGCCGACGTGGTGCGGGCCGGCACGGCGCGGCGCGCGTTCGCCAACACGCCCTACCAGGCCGCCGGCAAGACCGGCACCGCGCAGGTGTTCAGCCTGCGCGGCGGCCACTACCGCGCCAGCGCCATCGACGAGCGTCTGCGCGACCACGCGCTGTTCATGGGCTTCGCGCCGCTTGAGCACCCGCGCATCGCCGTGGCGCTGATCGTCGAGAACGCCGGCTGGGGCGCCAGCGTGGCGGCCCCCGTCGCGCGCAAGGTCTTCGACTACTGGCTGGCCAAGGACCGCCAGGACAAGATCGTTCGTCCCGAGCGCGCGGACACCATGGCGACCGTCGACGACATCGCCTCCGACCTGGTGCGCCAACAATGAAGCGCCTTGGCCTGATCCTGCTGCGCGTCTTCACGGCCTTCGACTGGCCGCTGCTCGCGATCCTGATGATGTTCGCGGCGCTGGGCCTGACGGTGATGCACTCGGCCGTCGGCGGCACCGACTGGCGCTTTGCGGAGCAGTCTCGCAATTTCATCATCGCCTTCTTCGCGATGTGGACGATGGCGCTGATTCCGCCGAAGCTGCTGATGAAGCTGGCCTTGCCGTTCTACGTGGTGGGGGTGGTGCTGCTGCTGGGCGTCGAATTCTTCGGCGAAACCAGCAAGGGCGCGACCCGCTGGCTGAACCTGGGCGTGACGCGCATCCAGCCGTCCGAGATGATGAAGATCGCGGTGCCGATGATGCTGGCCTGGTACTTCCAGCGCCACGAAGGCGCAGTCCGCGTGCGCGACTTCCTCGCCGCCGCCGCGATGCTGGCCGCGCCTTTCGGCCTGATCGTGCTGCAGCCCGACCTGGGCACGGCGCTGCTGGTGTTCGGCGCCGGCTTTTTCGTAATCTATTTTGCCGGCCTCTCGTTCAAGCTGCTGGTGCCGGTCATGCTGGCTGGCATCATCGCCATCGGCACGCTGGTCTACTACGAAGACCAGCTCTGCGAGCCGGACGTGGACTGGGTGGTGCTGCACGATTACCAGAAGCACCGGGTCTGCACGCTGCTCAATCCCAGCTCCGATCCGCTGGGCAAGGGCTTTCACACGATCCAATCGATGATCGCGGTGGGCTCCGGCGGCGTCTACGGCAAGGGCTACATGAAGGGGACGCAGACGCACCTGGACTTCATCCCCGAACGCACGACCGACTTCATCTTCGCGGTGTACGCCGAGGAATTCGGCCTGTACGGCGGCATCGCAATCCTGGTGCTGTACGGCCTGATGATGGCGCGCGGTTTGACGATCGCGTCCCGCGCCTCATCGCAATTCGGCCGCCTGCTGGCCGGCGCGCTGACGATGATGCTGTTCATCTATGTCTTCGTGAACGTCGGGATGGTGACGGGGATCCTGCCCGTGGTGGGGGTGCCGTTGCCTTTCATGAGCTACGGGGGGACGGCGTTGTTCACGATGGGGATTGCGTTTGGGATCATGATGAGTATTAGTCGGCATCGGTCTGTGAAGACTTGATGTTGATGGTTGTTCTTCGTCGGTCGGTGTCTCTGTGACTTGGAGTTCTTCTTAGGGCGATGATCTTCGTGCCGTGGAGTGCTTTGCAGGTCGATGATCTTCGTGTCGTGGAGCTCTGCGTAGGGCGATAGTCTTGCGCTACGGAGTTCTTCGTAGGTCGCCCGACGCCGCGGTCACCGTGGGCACGATCGCCCACGATTGCGGTCCGGAGCCTTCGCTCCGGACTACCCCGTTGTCATCTTCGTCCGCCTTCGGCTCCCTTCAGATTCCCTCGGGCGCATCGACGGCGCTCGCACCCACGGTGACCGCGACGCCGTGCTGCGAGGGTCTTTGGTATGTGGCGCTGTAAGACCTGTGGTCGGGGAAGGGGATCTGCGGGGCTGCCGAATTGCTGCCGCCCGGGCGGCGGCAATCGGCATCGGGCCGGTGGGACGTCGTGGCGTTGTGCGCTTCGCGCTGGCGGAGGTTTGTGTGCTGATGGCATCACGAACAAGGGGAGGGGCGGTGATGGGCGGCGCGCGTCGGCCACCGGCCACAACTTGCCGACCCGTACGCGCGCCGCCCATCGGGCACTGGAGATCAAGTGACGGTTAATGGCGAGCCGGGCGCGATTCGCAGATGGGTTCGGACAGCGGAATGAGTGTCGGCTTTCCGTCTTGTGCCGGTGTCTGACACCTTGAGCCGTCGCGGGAGTGTCATAAATTTTGTGTTTGGGGCCTAACATGTTGCTCAAGAAGCATGTATGGCTACCAAGAAAAAGACACCGCTGAGGGAACTGCCGGCGATTCCCGCAGAGTTGGTTGATCAATTCGTCAAAGGCCCTATGACCGCCGAGGCGGTGCAGGACCTGTCGATGGCGTTCAAGAAGGCGCTGATCGAACGGGCCCTGGGAGCGGAATTGGGCCACCACCTGGGCTATCCGGCCGGCGGCGAGCTCAACGCAACGGCAAGAGTTCCAAGACAGTCCTGACCGATGACGGGCCGCTGCGGGTGGAGATCCCACGCGACCGCGATGGCAGCTTCGCCCCGATCCCGATCCCCAACCACGAGCGCCGCTCTACCGGGTTCGACGACAAGATCATCGCCATGTACGCCCGCGGCATGACGGTGCGCGAGATCCAAGGGTTTCTGCTCGAGCAGTACGGCACGGAAGTCTCGCCGGAGTTCGTCAGCTCGGTGACCGACGCGGTGATGGACGAGGTCACGGCCTGGCAAACGCGGCCTCTGGAGACGATGTATCCGGTGGTGTTCTTCGACGCGCTGCGGGTCAAGATCCGCGAGGACGGCGTGGTGCGCAACAAGGCCGTTTACTTGGCGCTGGCGGTGTTGCCAGACGGCACGCGCGACATCCTGGGCCTGTGGATCGAGCAGACCGAAGGCGCCAAGTTCTGGATGAAGGTGTTCAACGAGCTCAAGACCCGCGGCACGCAGGACATCCTGATCGCTGTCACTGACGGTCTAAAGGGCATGGAGCAGGCGCTGAACGCGGTGTTCCCGGCCACGACGCTGCAGACTTGCATCGTGCACCTGATCCGCTCCAGCCTGGAATACGCCAGCTGGAAGGAGCGCCGGACGGTGGCTGCGGCGCTAAGGCCGATCTACACGGCGGCGACCGTGGAGGCAGCGCTGGCCGCGCTCGTGCAGTTCGAGCAAGGCCCTTGGGGCCAACGCTACGCGCCGATCGCTGATGCATGGCGCCGGACCTGGGACCGTGTGATCCCGTTCTTTACGTTCCCACCGGCGATCCGCAAGGTGATTTACACCACCAATGCGATCGAGAGCATTAATGCCCAACTGCGCCGCGCGGTGAAAACGCGAGGTCACTTCCCAAGCGACGAAGCGGCCACCAAGCTACTGTGGCTGGTCTTGCGCAATATCACCGGAGCCTGGGGCAGCGCCACGCACGACTGGAAGGCCGCTATGAACCAGTTCGCCGTGATTTATGCAGAACGCTTCACTGACCCGTATCGCTGAGATAGCATCCATAAGCCTGATAGAAACAACTATCAGGCTTCTAACGCCTCAAACACAAAAATACTGACACTCCCGCCGTCGCAGCCACACGCGAAGCGTCATCACCACGACGCAAGACGCCGCGTAAGCCCCCGAAGGCCGCCCGCGCGGCCGCCCGGGGGCGGGCACCGCAAGATCTTTCTCTCTCCCCCCATCGTGGGCAAGAACCTAAAGAACCCAACTCGCCCCGCCGCCGGCAAAGCTGAAGCGACTGGAGCACGTCGTAGCGGGGGCTGGGGTGCGCGGGGCGTGTAGATGCGCCCGAGGGAAACCGAAGGGAGCCGAAGGCGTACGAGGTTGACGAAGGGGCAGTCCGGAGCGAAGGCTCCGGACCGCAATCGTAGCCCCGCGCACCCCAGCCCCCGCTGCGGCGGGCGTCAAAAGAACCCGCCTGAATGCCAGCCTCAACGTTTCGCCATTGAAACTGCCATCGCTAACACCGACCCCGCTTCAACGCCGCCGTTTCAAAACCTTCCTCAAGGCAACGCTTCAGGCACCCCAAGCTCCACGGCCAACTTCGTCAACCCGTCCCAAATCCGGCTATCAAACTCCACCGAATCCGCATTGACCGCCCGATTGCGAGCCTCGTACTCCCCCGGATACTGCACCGCTTCCACGCCGGGTTGCGGCTTGCACGCATGCAGGTAGTCGATGAAGGCGCCGACTTCCATCGACCGCCAATCCGTATTGAAGTCCACCTGCGGATCCAGCAGCAGCGCGAACATGTTGTTCGTCGCCACGCCGATGCGCGGATGTTCCGGTTGGATGGTGCCGCCGCCGGACAGCACGCCGGCCAGCAGTTCGGCCACCAGTCCCAGCGCGTAACCCTTGTGGCCGCCGAATGGCAGCAGTGCGCCGGGCGGGTCGGTGAAGAGCGCGCCCGGGTCCGTCGTTGGGTTGCCGTCGGCATCGATCAGCGACCCCGGCGGCGCCTGTTCGCCCTTCGCCGCCAGCACGCGCGCCTTGTTCACCGCGATCGAGCTGGTGGCCATGTCCACGATGAACGGCGGACGTCCGCCAGGCAGGGGGCCGGCAAAGCACAGCGGGTTCGTGGTCAGGCACGCCTGAGCGCCGCCGAACGGGGCGACGGTGGGCGAGCGGTTGATCACGTTGGTGAAGGCCAGCAGGATCAGGCCCTTGGCCGCCACCATTTCGCCAAAATGGCCCATGCGGCCAAGGTGATGGCTGTGGCGCAGGGTCAGGATGCACTGGCCGTGTTCCTGTGTGCGCTCGATCGCCTTTTCGATGACGACCTTGCCCACGTACTGGCCCAGTCCGTGGTGGCCGTCGTAGGCCAGCATGGCGCCGCGGTCGTTGAGGAGTTCTGGCCGGCCGTCGGGTTGGGCCAGGCCCTCGGACAACACGCGGCGGTAGTTGGTCAGGATGGACAGGCCGTGGCTGGTGTAGCCGACACGGTCGGATTCCACCAGGTGTTCGGCCACGTCGCGGGCGATGTCCTCGGGCACGCCTTGTGCCATCAGCACCCGGCGGCCGTATTCGTTGGCTTGGGCAATCGTGATCTTCATGAAGATTCCTTACAGCCAGCCCAGCCAGCGCCAGTACGTCATGCCCATCAGCAGCATCAGCAGGTAGCCGACGATGGTCACGATGATCCCGACCTTGGCGAACTGCTTGGCGTTGAAGGTCTCGGTGCCCAGGCACACCATGTTTTGCGGCGCGTTGATGGGCAGGATGAAGCCGTAGCTGACCACGAAGCCCAGCAGCATCGTCATGCCCAGGCGGCTGAAGTCGCCCGGCAGCGTTGCCAGCACCGAGATCAGGATGGGCAGCATGGCAGAGGTCAGTGCAGTGGCGCTGGCAAAGCCCAGGTGGATCACGATCAGGAAGGCGGCCAGGATGGCGAAGATGGCGAGCGGGCCAAGGTGGTCCAGGCCGGTGTGATGCACCACCTGGTTGCCCAGCCATTGGCCGGCCTGCGTCGTGAGAAGCGCGGTGCCCAAGCTGATGCCGACACCGAACACGATCACCGTGCCCCATGGGATGCGCGACTGCACGTCTTTCCATGTCATCACGCCGAAGCGCGGCAGCATCAGCAGCACGAGGCCGAAGTAGGTGGTCGAGGTGGTGTCGAACTTGTGCAGCTTGCCTTCGGTCGACCAGAACAGCAGCAGCATGATGGACACAGCCATCAGGCGCTTTTGCGCGCCGGTCATGGGACCGAGGTCGAGCAGCGACTTTTCGACGGCTTCCTTGCCGCCGGCAATGCTGTTGCTTTCCGGCGGCAGCAGCTTGAGCACGATGACGATCAGCACGGCGGACATGATGAGCGACCAGGGGGCGCCGGCAATCAGCCAGTCCGACCAGGCCACGCGTTCGCCCAGCATCTTTTCCATGAAGCCGACCGTCAGCAGGTTCTGCGCCGCGGCGGTCTGGATGCCGACGTTCCAGATGCTGGTGGCCTGGGCCACGATGATCATGATGCCGGCGGCGATGTTCGAGCGCTTGTCCACGCCGAAGGCCGCGATCACGCCCATCATGATGGGAACCACGGCGGCGCTGCGCGCGGTGGCGCTGGGCACGACCAGGCTCAGCACGATCGTCACGGCGATACATCCGATGAGGATGCGGCGCGTGCTGGTGCCCACCTTGGACAACGTGACCAGCGCGATGCGGCGGTCCAGCCCCGTGAAGGTCATGGCGGCGGCAATGAACAAGGCGCCGGTGACCAGCGCGAGCGCCGAATTTGCGAAGCCGGTGAGCGCCATGCTGATGGCGGCCGACGTGCCGTACAGCACGTTGGGATCCTTGATGGTGGGTGCGGTGCCCAGCAGGAAGGCCATCAGCGTCGTGATCATGATGGCGCTGGCTTCGTAGGAGACGGCTTCAGTGATCCAGACGACCACGGCGAACGCCAGGATTGCCAGCATGCGGTGGCCTGCGACGGGCAGGTCTGCCGGCAAGGGCATCATTAAAACGCCGATCATCACGAGGATGCCGGCGACGAGCCCGATTGGGATTTTGGCTTTCTTGGGGGCTTGCGAGGCGGGGACTGCGGTTTCCGCGGCCATATCCTTCTCCGGTTGAGGTCAAACTGACGAAACACCGCCCGCGAGCACGGGGTCAATCAAATCGGTGTGTCGACGCTACAGGATGATCGTGACGGCATTGAGGAAAACCCGTATTGATGAACGTCAAGCGAGTAGAGAACTGTGCTTGTGGAAAACTCGTCCTGGGCATTATGCTCGTCGCCCCCAGCGAGGGGCAAGCAAGCGGGTGTTGCATTTACACGAACCAATCGGGTCACGATGAATACGTTTTGCCCCGCACTGGCCGCGCGCATTGTTCCGTGAAATGACGCTAATGCAGGCGGTTCAGCCCAAGGCCAGCCGCAGTTGTTCGTCCAGATGCAGCGTGGGTGTGACGCGCCATCCGCTTTGGGCGTAGCGCAGCCAGCGGCCCAGCACCAGATGCGTCAGCAGGCTGGCGTGCGCGGCGACATTGGCTTCCTGCGGCAGGCCGCCGTCGGTGATCGCGATGCGCAGCGACTGCTTTAGCGACGCCTCGATGCGATCGTTGATGTGGTTGATGCGTTCCTGCAGCCGGTTGTCTTCGGTGACCAGCGCGTCGCCGGTCAACACTCGCGTCATGCCCTTGTTGCGTTCCGAGAAGGTGAGCAGCATGGCGACCGTCTTGTGCGCCTGCGGCACGCCGTAGGGTTCGGCGGTGGCGATCTGGTTCACCAGCGTGAAGATGCTGGTTTCGATGAATTCGATCAGCCCCTCGAACATCTGCGCCTTGCTGGCGAAGTGCCGGTAGAGGGCGGCTTCGGAAACCTCAAGGCGCGCGGCCAGCGCGGCCGTGGTGATGCGGGACGCGTGCGGCTGCTCCAGCATTTCGGCCAGAGTCTGCAGAATCTGGGTCTTGCGCTCGCCGGGTTTGCTCGCCATGGAAGGGACTGCTTCGCGCAGGATGACGGGTGGAGGGGGAGTGGAGCGCGCCGTCAGGCCCGCAGGGGGCGTCGGCGTAACAACAAATCACTGACGCAGTTTACCCGCAAGTCGACGTAGGCCGGACGGTGCGAGCGTCCGCGGCCGAAGGGCGTGCCGGGGTGGTAGACGTGGACCGTCTTTAAGCCCGCCACGCGGGCGCCCCGCAGGTTGGCGAGCGTGTCTTCCACGAGCACGGCGCGGTGGGCGGGAACGCCTTCGCGCGCCAGCACGTAGCGCAGCAGCGCCGCCGAGGGCTTGGGACGGTATTGGCCATGCAGCCGCATGTGCTCGATGGCCCACAGGCTGTCGAACTGGCGCAGGATGCCCAGGTGCGACAGGACGGACCGCGCATAGTGCAGCGGCGCGTTGGTAAGCAGCACCTTGCGGCCGGGCAGGCGGCGCAGCTTGTCGGCGAGCGCCTTTTCCGACCGCATCAGCGGCGCGACGTCGAAGTCATGGCTGCGATGCAGGAAGTCATGCGCATTGACGCCGTGGTGCCGCACCATGCCGATCATGGTGGCGCCGTAGCGTTTCCAGTACTGCGACCGCACCAGGTTGGCGGCATCCACGTCCACGTTGAGCGCCTCGGCCACCGCCATCGTCATGCCGTGATCGATCTTGGAGAAGATGGCGTGCGAGGTGTCGTGGAGCGTGTTGTCCAGGTCGAAGAGCCACAGGCGCTCGGGCGCGCCCGTGGCGATCCCGCGCGACCGGCGCATGCGGACCGCCGGCCGCAGCAGCTGGCGACGCGCTTGCATCATGAGAGGCTCACGGCGCGCAGTGCTGCGGAATCGGGCTGCATCAGTGCGAGCTGATCATCGTGCCGACGCCCTGGTCGGTCAGGATTTCAAGAAGCAGGCAGTGCGGCACGCGGCCGTCGACGATGTGCACCGAGTTCACGCCGTTCTTGGCTGCGTCCAGCGCGGACGAGATCTTGGGCAGCATGCCGCCGGAGATCGTGCCGTCGGCAAAGAGCTCGTCGATGGTCTGGGCGGACAGGCTGCGCAGCAGCTTGCCGCCCTTGTCCAGCACCCCGGGGGTGTTGGTCAGCATCAGCAGCTTTTCGGCGCCCAGCACTTCGGCCATCTTCCCGGCGACCACGTCGGCATTGATGTTGTACGCCGTGCCGTCTTCGCCATAGCCGATGGGCGAGATGACGGGAATGAACTGGTCGTCCTGCAGGGCCTTCACGACGGCCGGTTCGACCATGGTGATGTCGCCCACGAAGCCGATGTCGATGGGCTCGGACGGGTTGTCCTTGTTGGCCATCAGTTTCTTCTGGGCCTGGATCAGGCCGCCGTCCTTGCCGGTCAGGCCCACGGCCTTGCCGCCGACCTCGTTGATCATCATGACGATGTCCTGCTGGACCTGGCCGCCCAGCACCCATTCCACGACTTCCATGGTCTCGGCGTCGGTGACGCGCATGCCCTGGATGAAGGTGCCTTGCTTGCCAATGCGGCGCAGGGCGTCATCAATCTGCGGACCACCGCCGTGGACCACCACCGGGTTCAGACCCACCAGCTTGAGCAGCACGACATCGTGCGCGAAGCTGCGCTGCAATCGCTCTTCCGTCATGGCGTTGCCGCCGTACTTGACCACGATGGTCTTGCCGTGAAATCGTCGGATATACGGCAGAGCCTCGGACAGCACGGCGGCTTTGACGGCGGGAGACGAAACGGCAGCAGGGTCGGGGGTGTCGGTCATGGCAGCTAAGTCGGCAAATAAATAACAAGTAAGTTAGCGGGCGTTAAAAAAATGCCTGCACAAGAACGCGGTTGGAACGCGGCTAGCGCAAGCATACGACGGATTGTAGTCCCCACAGGTTTCTTATGCTGCAAAGCCATGTCCTTATGCCCGACAAATAACCGGCATTCAGGTAAATTGGGGGCGTTTTCACAACGGCTGGCCCCGCAAAAGGGGGCTCGCCCGAACCTGCGGGGACATCTATCCCCGTTTTTCATACATAAAGAGGCAAGACATGCGTTTGAACTTCGTCCGTTCCGCCCTGGTGGCGTCGGTCCTTCTGGTTGCCGCCAATGCGGCCCATGCCGAGAAGGTGGTCGTCGGCGCCACGCAGGTTCCGCACGCCGAGATCCTTGAAGTGGTCAAGCCCAAGCTGGCCAAGGAAGGCGTGGAGCTCGACATCAAGGTGTTCAGCGACTACGTGCAGCCCAACCTGCAACTGGCGGACAAGCAGCTGGACGCCAACTTCTTCCAGCACAAGCCGTACCTGGAGAGCTTCAACAAGGACCGCAAGGCGACCCTCGTGCCGGTGGCGCTGGTCCACGTCGAGCCCTTCGGCGGTTACTCCAAGAAGATCAAGAGCCTGTCGGACCTGAAGGACGGCGCCACGGTCGCCATTCCCAATGACCCGTCCAACGGCGGCCGCGCACTGGTGCTGCTGCAAAAGCAGGGCGTCATCAAGCTCAAGGACCCGGCCAACATCCTGGCCACGGCCGCGGATGTTGTCGAGAACCCCAAGAAGCTGAAGTTCCGCGAACTGGAAGCGGCCATGCTGCCGCGTGCGCTGGACGACGTGGACCTGGCGCTGATCAACACCAACTACGCGCTGGAAGCCGGCCTCGTGCCGACCAAGGACGCCCTGTTCATCGAAGGCGCCGATTCCCCCTACGCCAACGTGCTGGTCACCCGCAGCGACAACAAGGATGCCCCGGGCATCAAGAAGCTGGTCGACGCGCTGCACTCGCCGGAGGTCAAGACCTTCATCCAGGAAAAGTACAAGGGCGCGGTGGTTCCCGCCTTCTGATGCACGTCGCGCGGGTGGCTGTGAGCCGCCCGCTCCCGCCCTTCGGCAGCCCCCAAACAAAACGCCGCCCGTTATTTTGCGGGCGGCGTTTTGTTTGGGGGCTGCTTGCGTGGGCGGATCAGCCGGCGGCCAGTGCCTTTTCCACCGTGGCGTGGAATTCGGCCTTGTCGTATTCGCCCAGATAACGCTTGATGATGCGTCCCTCTTTGTCGATTAGGAACGCCGTGGGGGTCAGGCGAATGTCGCCGAAGGCGCGCGCGATGTCGCCCTTGGTGTCCAGCGCAACGGGGAACGGCAGCTTGCGGGTCTCGGCGAAGTTCAGCACGAAGTTGGGCGGGTCGTAGTTCATGGCGACCGCAATGGCCTCATACCCCTTGTCCGCATACTCGTTGTAGGCGGAGATGGTGTCGGGCATTTGCTTGACGCACGTGACGCAGCTGGTCGCCCAGAACTTGACCAGCACGACCTTGCCGCGCAGGTCCTGCATCGAGAACGTCTTGCCTTCCAGGGTGGTGAAGGTGACGTCGGGGGCGGTCTGGGCCGGGCGCATGGCGAACCACGCGCCGATGCCGACTGCGACGAGAACTGCGAGCGCTACGATGGCTTTTTTCATTTGATGGGCATTGCTTCGACGCCGCCGCTCGTGCCGCCGGTGCCGGCCGCATTGTCGGTGGCCGGACCGGTGCCGCTTTCGATGGGCGCCTTGCTTTCCGTGGTTGCGGGTTTGGAGCCGCTGCCCGACAGGCGGATGGCTTCTTCGCGGCTGATGGTTTCAAAGAGCTTGACCACCTTGGTCACGCCGCCCACGTCGGCGGTGGCGTTGGCGGCGTAGTCGCCTTCGGCCTGGGTGACCTTGCCCATCAGGTAGACGACGCCGCGGTCAGTCGTGACGGCGATGGTGCCGGAGGGCACGTACTTGGTGTTGAGCAGGGCGGTCTTGACCTTGGAGGTCAGCCAGGTGTCGTTGGAGCGCTGGCCAAACGAGGCGATGGGGCCGACATTGAGCTGGTTGATGACCTGCTTCACGTTTTCCACGCCCTGGGCAATGGTGGTGGCCTGGTTCTTGGCTTCTTCGGAGGGCACGTCGCCCGTCAACAGAAGGTGGCCGCCGTAGGCCATGGCATTGACGCGTGCGGTATCGCCCAGCTTCTGGGAGATCAGGTTCTGCGCCTTGAACGCCATGTTCTGGTCTTCGAGCTGGACGCCGGACGTGCGGCGGTCGGTGACGACGACCGCCGTGGTGGCGGCGGCGCCGCCCACGATCAAAGGCGCGCAGGCCGTCAGCGAAAGCGCCGCGGTGGACAACGCGGCGGCAAGCATCAGCGGGCGGACTGCGGGTCTGACGTCAAGAATCATTCGGTGTCTCCAAGCAGAAGAGCGTCGATGCCGTCGCACAGCGCGTGCAACAGCAGAATATGGACTTCCTGGATGCGCATGGTGCGATCGCTGGGAACACATAGATGGACGTCCATCGGGGTAATGAGTTCCCCCATGACGCCGCCGCCCTTGCCGGTCAGGGCCAGGACGTGCATTTCGCGTGCGCTGGCGGCTTCCATGGCGCGGACCACGTTGGGCGAATTGCCGCTGGTGGAAATGGCCACGAGCACGTCGCCGGCCTGCCCGAAGGCGTTGACCTGCCGTTCAAAGACTTCGTCAAAGCCGTAGTCGTTGCCGACCGCCGTGAGGATGGAGGTGTCGGTATTGAGCGCGATGCCCGCGAGCGGCAGGCGTTCGCGTTCGAAGCGGCCCACCAGCTCGGCGATGAAATGTTGCGCGTCGGCGGCCGAGCCGCCATTGCCGCAAGCCAGAATCTTGCCGTTGTTCGCCAGGGCGCCGAACAGCACGTCCACGGCCACGGCCAGCGGTTCGGCCAGGACGTTCATGCTTTGTTCGTGAGCGGCCATGGCGTCGCGAAAGTGCGACGTCATACGAGAGGTCATATCCATGGGCGCGATTATCTCACGGGGCCGGGCCGCGGTTCTGTCCGCGCGCAACGATCGCCCAGGGCCGGCGCCGGACTGCCAGCCGGATCAGGGCAGCCAGAAAGCGCCGCGCAGCCAGGCCGGCTCGCCGTCGTCGAAAACCACCGCGTCGAAACGGGCGGGCGGGGGCGCGCCTTGCCAGTGGCGGCGGGCCAGTTCGGGCAGCCACAGCGCCGCCGCCCGCGCCAGCCGCGCCTGCTTTTCCCGGCCGATGCTGGCGGCGGCCCCGCCGAACCGGCGATTGGCGCGCGCCCGGACCTCCACGAAGACGAGCGTGTTGCCGTCGCGCATGGCCAGATCGATTTCACCGGCGCGGCAGGCCAGGTTGCGCGCCAGCAGCGTCAGGCCGTGCGCCAGCAGCAGGCGCAGCGCGGCCGCTTCATGATGATCGCCGCGCCGCTGCGTGGGCGAGCGGCGCGGGGGCGGACGGTCGGCCGGCGTGCGTCCGGTGCGCCGCCGGCGTTTGGCGGCGCGGCGTCGGGCGGCCAGGGCAAGTTCGCAGGCCAGGCGCAGGGTGTCGTCCGTCATGGATTCCAAAGGCAGCGGGCATAGGCGGCTACACTGACATGGTTTTCCGAGTCTGCAGGCTGCAATGAATCAAAACGTCTCACCTCCCGTTGCCGGCGATGCCTGGTCCCGCGTGTCGGAACGCGTGGCCGGCCAGCATTGGCCCACCTCGACGCTGTATGTCGTGGCCACGCCCATCGGCAATCTGGGCGACCTGGGCCTGCGTGCCTGGCACGCCCTGCAGCGGGCTGACGTGATTGCTGCCGAAGATACGCGCGCCAGCCGCACGCTGCTCGATGCCTGGGGCGTGGGCACGCCGCTCATGGCGGCGCACCGCCACAACGAGGCAGCCGCGGCGCAGGCCATCTGCGAGCGCCTGGCGCAAGGCCAGCGCGTGGCGCTGGTGTCCGACGCCGGCGCCCCCGCGGTCAGCGACCCCGGCGCGCGGGTGGTCCGGGCGGTGCGCGCCGCCGGCTATGCCGTGGTGCCGGTGCCCGGCCCCAGCGCCGTGATCGCCGCGCTGATGGGTAGCGGCGTCACCACGGACGAAAACCCCGCCTACGCCTTCGCGGGCTTTGCGCCTCCCAAGGCCGTGGCGCGCCAGCGCTGGCTGCGCCAGTGGTGCACATTGCCCGCGCCTGTCGTGATGTTCGAGTCGCCGCACCGGCTGGCGGCCACCTTTGCCGATCTGCTCGAGGTGTGCGGTCCCGACCGCGAACTGACCGTGGCGCGCGAACTGACCAAGCGTTTCGAAGAGATCGGCACCTTCCGGTTGAGCGAGGCGTCTGCCTGGCTGGCCGCGGATCCGCATCGCGAGCAGGGCGAATTCGTGCTGATCGTCCATGCCGAGCCCGAAGCGGCCGCGGACAAGGACGCGGACCCGGCCCACGACGTTCTGCTGGACGCCTTGCTGGAATCGCTGTCCGTGCGCGATGCCGCGCGTGTCGCGGCCAAGGTGACCGGCCAGCCTCGCGACGTTCTGTACAACCGCGCCCTGGCGCGCAAGAAGTCGCAGGAATAATCCATGGCGTATTCGACGCTCGTGTCCAACAAACCGGCCGACCCGAACGAGCGGCTGACCTATCGCGACATGCCGACGCCGTTGGGGGAGATGCGCCTGGTCGCCAGTCCCAAGGGGTTGCGCGGCGCCTGGTTCACCGATCAGGCGCTGCTGCCGTCGCCGGAAGGCTGGACGCTGTCCGGCAGCGACCCCTTCCTGGAGCAGGCGCGGCGCGAACTGGACGAGTGGTTCGCCGGCGAGCGGCGCGTGTTCGACGTGACGCTCGACCCCGTGGGAACGACGTTTCAGCATCAGGTCTGGCATGCGCTGTGCGCGCTGGAATTCGGCGTGCTCACCAGCTACGGCGAGCTGGCCCGCGCCGTGGACCGGCCCAAGGGCGCGCAGGCGGTGGGCGGCGCAGTGGGCCGTAACCCCATCAGCATCATCATTCCGTGCCACCGCGTGATCGGCGCGGACACGTCGCTGACGGGTTTTGGCGGCGGGTTGCCCCGCAAGCAGGCGCTGCTGGCCCACGAGGGCAATCGCTATCTCAGCCGCAGCGCGCGCGCCCGCCGGGTGTGCGACGGGCAGGCAGAGCTGTCCTGGTAGGCAAGCCCGGCGCCCGGCCGCTTATTTGGGCGCTGATTTGGCCGCAGACTTGGCCGCCGGCTTGGCCAATTACCGCGATGCGTTATTGCGACGCGATGGTCGGCAGAATGCCGATGCGGTCCGACACGAGCGGCACGGCATTGAGCGCGCTCTGGCGGTCCGGATACGGACCGATTCGCACCCGGTAAAGATTGTTGGTCTGTTCCACCGTCGCTGCAGGCGCGCCTTCGGCGCCCAGTTGCGTGTTGATGCGGCTGACCAGCGACTGCGCATTGGCGGGCTGGCTGAACGCGCCCACCTGCAGGTAGACGCTGCCGCTGGCCACGCCGGACGCTGGACGCATCGGCGCGGGGCTGGGCGCGGCAGGCGCCAGGGGCTCAGGCGTCAGCGCCACGGGCGTGGCGGCCACGGGCGCCATCACGGGCGTCGAGCCTGTGGCCGATTCCGGCTCCGGCGCGGGGGCCGCGGGCGCGCCTTGCGAGGCCAGCCGGCGGATCTCGTCGGCCTGGATCGCTTCCACGACCACCTGGCCGCTGCCCGGGCCGATGATGCCCAGCTTGTAGGCGGCCACGTATGACAGGTCCATGATGCGGTCGCTGTGGAAGGGCCCGCGGTCGTTCACCCGCACGATGATCGTCTTGCCGTTGACCAGGCTGGTCACCCGCGCATAGCTGGGAATCGGCAGCGTCGTGTGCGCGGCCGTCATGGCATACATGTCGTAGGTCTCGCCGATCGACGTGGAGTTGCCATGGAACTTCTTGCCGTACCACGACGCGATGCCGCGCTTCTTGTAGGGCTGTCCGCTGGTGTCGGGCACGTAGCGCTGACCGAATACGACATAGGGCCGGTTTGCGCCGCTGGCGTAGGGTTCCAGCTTGGGCACGGCGTCTGGAATCTGGTCCAGGTTCGACGGCGGATTGGCATCCGGCCCGTCGTCCTTGTAGTAACCGCCCTTCTTGCGTCCGCCGCTGGTCGAGCAGCCTGCCACGGCGATCGCCAGCAGCAGCACGGAAATGAGATGTAGGGGGCGGGAAAGCGTCATGCGGTTTCGTCGGGCAGTTGCGTGCGGTGGCGCACCAGGAGCGGGTCGTGATCGGCAAAGCGCAGCGCCAGCTGTTCCACCACGTAGACCGAGCGGTGCTGGCCGCCGGTACAGCCGATGGCCACGGTCAGGTAGTTGCGGGT
Organism: Achromobacter sp. SLBN-14; assembly: GCF_006715415.1. NCBI lineage: Bacteria > Pseudomonadati > Pseudomonadota > Betaproteobacteria > Burkholderiales > Alcaligenaceae > Achromobacter > Achromobacter sp. SLBN-14. Next base: position 2,734,457 of record NZ_VFNE01000001.1, read on the forward strand.
GTCCTGCGTGTACAGCGGCAGCCAGCGTTTCAGGAAGCCCGCGATGTCGTCGATCATCAGACCCACCTGCTCGTATCCCGCGAGCCACGTGGCCACGGGCTCGTCGCGGCCCGTCAGCGGGCGCAGATTGCGGTCGTAATGGGGATTGGGCAGGCAGCGCACGTCGAACACCAGGTCCGCGTCTCCGGGCACGCCGCGCTTGTACGCGAAGGATTCGAACGTCAGCACCAGCGGCGCGCGGTCTGCCTTGATCAGGTCGCGGATCCAGGCGCGAAGCTGGCCGGGCGTCAGGTCCGAGGTGTCGATGACGTGTTCCTGCTCGCGCAGCGGCGCCAGCAGTTCTCTTTCCAGGGCGATGCACTCGGTCAGCGACGGCGCGGTGCCGCCGCGCTGCAGGCGGTCGGTCAGCGGATGGCGGCGGCGAGATTCGGAATAACGCTGCACCAGCGTGGCCGTGTTGGCATCCAGGAAGACGACCCGCAGGCTGGTGCCCATGGCGCGCAACGCGGTGACCACATCGGGCAGTTCGGCAAGTTCGCCCGGCGAGCGCACGTCGATGGCGACCGCCACGCGCTCCATGCCGTCATCGCGCGCCTGGGCAATGAACTCGGTCAGGAAGCGAACGGGAAGATTGTCGACGCAGGTGTAGCTTGCGTCCTCGAGCATGCGCAGCGCGACGGATTTGCCGGAGCCGGAAATGCCGGTGACGAGGACGACTTTCAACATGGACATGATTGTGGCACGCTTTTCCAGGACGATGCCGGCGGGATAGCATCTGATATGGCCATAAACTCAGGAACTGCTTCTGTTCCCTGCTGCTTGCCCTGACGTAAGCTAGGGGCCGCACACTCCGCAGTTCCATCGCAGTTCCACTTTACGCGCCCCGCCGTCTCGATTCGGGGTTTGGAATTCGACCTAGATGTTAGCCCTCATTTCCTCTTGTAGTGTTTCACTGCTGCGGTTTTGGACGATCCCAAGGGCCTTGGCCGCGGCGGCTGTTGTGTTTATGTCCGCGCCCGCGCTGGCGCAGCAGCCCGACCCGCCGGTCTTGCAGCCCGACACCATGGCGGCGCGCGTGGCGGCCTGCACGGCCTGTCATGGCGTGCAGGGCAGGGCGGGTGCCGATGGCTACTACCCGCGGCTGGCCGGCAAGCCGCAAGACTATCTCTACCATCAACTGCTCAATTTTCGCGACGGCCGGCGGCAGTACCGGCCCATGACGCACCTGCTGGCGGGACTGCCCGACGACTACCTGCGCGAAATGGCCGCGTATTTTGCCGACCAGCATGTGCCGTATCCGGCGCCCGTGCGCGCGGACGTGTCCGCGGCCACGCTCGACGCTGGCCGCAAGCTCGCCCGCGATGGCGACGCGGCGCGCGGCCTGCCGGCCTGTGCGTCCTGTCATGGCGCGGCGCTCTCGGGCATGCTGCCCGCGATTCCCGGCCTGCTGGGGCTGCCCCGCGATTACATCGGCGCGCAGATCGGCAGCTGGAAGAACGGCCTGCGCCGCGCCGCCGCGCCGGACTGCATGGCCGACATCTCCCACAAGCTCACGCCTGCCGACATCGGCGCACTCGCGGCCTGGCTGTCGTCGCAGCCTGTCGTCGAGCCCTACGTGCCTGATGCCGCGAATTCGGTCCGGCTGCCCGCGGAATGCGGCAGCCAGGCGCAACGCTGAACGGGGCCGCGAATGACGCTGATGAAAAGAGTTCTGGGTGTCCTGTTGCTGGTGGCCGTGGCGGCCGTCGGCGGGTTGTATTGGCTGGGCACGCGTGACGATGCCAGCACCGGGCCCACTGCCGCGGCAGCCGAGGGCGCCACGCTGATCGAACGCGGCCGCTATCTGGCGCTGGCCGGCAACTGCATGGCCTGCCACACCAGCCAGGGGGGCAAGACGTTTGCGGGCGGCACGCCCATTCCCACGCCGTTCGGCACGGTCTACGGCCCGAACATCACGCCCGATCCGGATACCGGCATCGGCGCATGGACGGCCGACGACTTCTGGCAGGCGCTGCACAACGGCAAATCGAAGGACGGCACGTTGCTGTATCCGGCGTTCCCGTACACCGAGTACACGCGGGTCAACCGCAGCGACGCCGACGCGCTCTTTGCCTATCTGCGCAGCGTGTCGCCCGTCAAGCAGGCGAACCGTCCGCCCGACATGGATTTCCCGTACGACCAACGCGCGCTGCTGGCGGCGTGGCGCGCGCTGTACTTCAAGCCTGGCGTGCAAGCGCCTGATCCCGGCCAGTCGGTCCAATGGAATCGCGGCCGGTATCTGGTCGAGGGGCTGGGGCATTGCGCGGCCTGCCATACGCCGCGCAACAGCCTGGGCGCCACGCGCACCCGCGACGCGCTGGCGGGGGGCGTGATTCCGGTGCTGGATTGGTACGCGCCGCCGCTCACGAACGACATGCAGACCGGCATGGGGCGCTGGTCCGCGCAGGACATTGCCGCGCTGCTCAAGACCGGCATTTCGGCGCATTCGACCGTCAGCGGACCCATGGCCGAAGTCGTGCTGGGCAGCACCCAGCACCTGACCGACGACGACGCCCTTGCCATCGGCACCTATCTGAAGTCGTTGCCCGCCACGCCGCCCGCGACCGATGCGCGCGCCGCCATCCCCGCGCCCGCAGCCATGGAACTGGGCGGCAAGCTCTACCGCCAGCAATGCGCGCAATGCCACCAGGCCGACGGCAAAGGCAGCGGCACGGCTTGGCCCGCGCTGGCCGGCAATCCCACGGTGACCGCGCCATCGCCCGTGAACGCCATCCGCATGGTGCTCGACGGCGGCTACGCCCCGGCCACGGCCGCAAACCCGCGTCCGCACGGCATGCCGCCGTTCGGCCAGGTGCTCAACGACAACGACATCTCGATGCTGGTGACCTACATCCGCAACAGTTGGGGGAACGACGCAGGCGCGGTGAGCGGCCTGGAGGTCAAGCGCGCACGGGCGTCGTCGACGTTGAACTAGCGCCCGGCGGTGGCGGCGCGGCAGGCCTCGTGCGCCAGGTCGCCCAGCGTGCGGATCGCCGCTTCGGTGCTTGCGTCCCACGGGTGCCCGTAGTTCAGGCGTAGCGCGCTGCCAAATTGGCCGCTGGCAGAGAAGATCGGGCCGGGCGCCACGCTGATGCCGCGCGCCAGCGCCTGGCGGTGCAGCGACAGTGCCTCCACGGCGGCCGGCAGTTCCAGCCAAAGAAAGAATCCGCCCTGCGGCCGCGTCACGCGCGTGCCGGCGGGAAAGGCCTGCGCGATGGCGTCGGCCATGCGCTCCTGCTGCGCCTGCAAGGTCTGCCGTAACCGGCGCAGATGGCGATCGTAGCCGCCTTGTTCCAGGTATTCGGCAATCGCGCCCTGCGCGGGGCCGGACGCCGACAGCGTCGATGACAGTTTCAGCCGTTGCACCTGGTGGGCGTAGCGCCCGGCGCTGGCCCAGCCAATGCGGTAGCCGGGCGCAAGGCATTTCGAAAACGACGAGCAGTGCAGCACCAGCCCGCGCGTGTCGTAGGCCTTGGCGGGAACGGGCCGCGTCGCGCCGAAGTAGAGCTCGCCGTAGACGTCGTCTTCGATCAGCGGAATGTCGTGCCGGGCAAGCAGTTCGACGAGCCGGCGCTTGTTGTCGTCGGGCATCAGGCAGCCCAGCGGATTCTGGAATTGCGTCATCAGCCAGCAGGCGCGCGGCGCGTGGCGCAGGATGGCCGCCTGCATCGCGTCCAGGTCGATGCCGGTGCGCGGATGCGTGGGCACTTCCAGCGCTTTCAGCCCAAGGCGTTCCAGCGCCTGCAATGCGCCGTAGAACGTCGGCGCTTCCACCATGACGGTATCGCCCGGCTGCGTGACCGCCTGCAGGCAGAGATTCAGGGCTTCGAGCGCGCCATTCGTGACGACGATGTCGGTGGCGGGCAGGTTGATGCCGCCGATCAGGTAGCGCAGCGCGATCTGCCGGCGCAGGCGCGGATTGCCGGGCGCCAGATCTTCAACGGTGTCGCGCGGGTCCTGGCGCTTCAGATGCGTGGCCATCGCCTGCGCCAGGCGCGGCAGCGGAAAGAGCAGCGGCGAGGGGAAGGCCGAGCCCAGCGGGGTGACATCGCGATTGCGCACCGAGCCCAGGATGTCGAAGATCCGTTCGCTGATCGCCAGTTCGGTCGATTCACCGTCGGGGCATGAGGCGCCGGGTTCGGGCGGCAGCGATTCGGCGGGGGCGTTGACGTAGTAGCCCGAGCGCGGCTGCGCGCGGATGAGCCCGCGTGCTTCAAGCAGGTAGTAGGCCTGGAACACCGTCGAGGGGCTGACGCCGCGCGCTGCACACGCGTCGCGCACGGAGGGCAGCTTGTCGCCGGCGCGCAGCACGCCGCTTGCGATCGACGTGGCGATCTCGTCGGCCAGGGTCTCGTAGAGGCTCACGATGCCGCAGGGCGACGACGCGGGCTCATTTGCTGCTTTGGAGGATCGCCATGGCCTGGCGTTCCATGAATTCGCCCAGCGTGTCGATGCCGCGCAATTTCAGGATGGTGTTGCGCACGGCCGCCTCGACCAGCACGGCCAGGTTGCGGCCCGCGGCCACCTGCAGCATCACCTTGCGCACGGGCAGACCCAGCATGTCCTGCGTGATGTCTTGCAGCGGCAGGCGTTCGAACTTGTCCTGCGCGGTGGCACGCACCAGGTGAACGATGAGCTTGAGCCGCATCTTGCGGCGCACCGAGGTTTCGCCAAAGATGGTGCGGATGTCGAGCAGACCCAGGCCGCGGACTTCCAGCAGGTTCTGCAGCAATTGCGGACAGTGGCCTTCGATCATGTTGGGCGCGGTGCGCGAGAACTCGACTGCGTCGTCGGCCACGAGGCCGTGGCCGCGCGAGATCAGTTCCAGCGCCAGTTCGCTCTTGCCCAGGCCCGATTCGCCCGTGATCAGCACGCCCAGTCCCAGCACGTCCAGGAACACGCCGTGCACCGTGGTGGTGGGCGCCAGCTTCTTGCCCAGATAGATGCGCAAGAGGTCGATCAGTTGCGCGGCCGCGACCGGCGTGGACAGCAGCGGTACCTGGTGCTGGTCGCATTGGTCGACGAGGTCTTGCGGCGGCGTCAGGCCATCGGCCAGCAGAATCGCAGGGACGCCGCCGATCAGCAGCTCGTCCATGTGGTGCATGCGGCGGCGCAGGTCGAAGCGCGTGTAATACGCCAGCTCTTCCTGGCCAAACACCTGGATGCGAGACGGGTGGATCAGGTTCAAGTGGCCGACCAGGTCGGCGGCCGCCATGCCGTCATCGGGAATCGCGCGGTCCGCCGCGCCTTGGCCCGAGATCCAGTTAAAAGGGATTTTGTCGGCGTTGTCGTCGACGAGTTCCTGCACCGTGAGCATGGCAGCGATTCCGCGTGGGATCAGAGTTGGCCGGTCGTGAGCATTCTGTGCACGATGGCCGGATCGGGCTCGGTGGCCAGCGCCTCGCGCAATGCCTTGTTGGACATGAGTTGGGCGAGTTCGGCCAGGATGTCCAGGTGCTGCTGCGTGGCCGTTTCAGGCACCAGCAGGCACAGCAGCATCGACACGGGTTGACCGTCGGGCGCGTCGAACGTGATGGGCTGGGCAAGGCGGATGAATGCCGCCAGCGCTTGTTCCAGACCTTTCACGCGGCCGTGCGGCACGGCCACGCCCTGACCGAGGGCGGTTGACCCCAGACGCTCGCGGGCAAAAAGGCTGTCGAACACGAGCGCGCGTGCCAAGCCGTTGTTGTTTTCAAAAAGCAGACCGGCCTGTTCGAACGCACGTTTCTTGCTCGTGGCGAGCATATCGAGCACGACGTTGCCGGCGGGGAGGATGCGCGACAAATGATTCATCAGGGCATTATAGGGTTATATGACGCACTGCAACAATCAACCGCCCCGGACGTTTCGGACGACCGGAAGCGATCGGGGCACAAGAGCGACAGCATAGTCTGATCGCGGCGCGTTGTGGGCATTCTGGGGGTGGCGATCATCACGGCGCGGCGCACGTCCGGCAAAAGCCACGGAAAACGCCAATCGGCCGGCAGTCGCCAGCGGGATGAAAAACGAGGGGGGGAGGGGACTTTGCCGATGCCCCGGCTGGACACAAGGTCTAGCGGGACACCGGGACTTAGGCAGGATCCTGGGATCCCTGTACGGCTAGTCGCTCAGGTGAGCGGTCATGAAGCGCGTTACTGCTGGGGTGGCGAGAGGGTCGCCGCTTGCCGCTTCACGGACTCTGCTGAATGACTTCTTACCTTGTCCTTGTGCTTGATGACCTGACGGTCGACTTTGTCAGCAAGAAGGTCGATGGCTGCATAGAGGTTTTCATCGGTTGCTTCACAATGAATGTCCTTGCCGCTCAGTCGCATGGTGATTTCGGCTCTATGCCGCAGGGGCTCTACTGAGAGCATGACCTGGGTATCGATGACGTGATCGAAATGCCGCAGCACTCGCGCCAGTTTGTTCATGACATATTCCCGGATGGCCGGGGTGACGTCGAGGTGACGACCGCAGATGCTCAGGTTCATAGTGTGCTCTCCTTCTAAAAGAGGAAAAAGGTGCGCAAAAGGCGCGGTGAAGTCGTTAGGCGTTCTCCTTCAATAAGCAGGTTCGTTTAGTACTAGTGTATAGACTCGGGCCGATAAAACAAGCTGACCTACCGCAAGTTCATGGCAATTTTATGGCTGAGCCCCTAGGGCGTATGGCCCTTCTTTCCCAGGCGTTACGGTGTCTTTCAGCATGGGGTTACATCCGGAAGTGTTCGCCCAGGTACACGCGGCGAACGGCGGGGTCGCCCACGATTTCCTCGGGGTGGCCGTCGGTCAGCACCTTGCCTTCGCTGATGATGTAGGCGCGGTCGCAGATGCCCAGGGTTTCGCGCACATTATGGTCGGTGATCAGCACGCCGATGCCGCGGCCCTTCAGGAAGCGCACGATGCGCTGGATCTCGATGACCGCGATGGGGTCCACGCCGGCAAACGGTTCGTCCAGCAGGATGAAGCGCGGGCTGGTCGCCAGCGCGCGCGCAATTTCCACGCGGCGGCGTTCGCCGCCCGACAGCGAAATCGCGGCATTGCTGCGGATGTGGCCGATCTGCAGTTCTTCGAGCAGCGACTCCATCTGCTCGTTGATCTTGGGCGTCGTCAACGGACGGCCGTCCGGACCCACCTGCAATTCCAGCACGGCGCGGATGTTCTGTTCGACCGTCAGGCGGCGGAACACGGAAGCGTCCTGCGGCAGGTACGACAGGCCCATGCGCGCGCGCTTGTGGATGGGCATTGCCGTGATGACGGCGCCGTCGATTTCGATGCGGCCCGCATCCGCGGGCACCAGGCCGACGATCATGTAGAAGCTGGTGGTCTTGCCGGCGCCGTTGGGGCCCAGCAGGCCCACGACTTCGCCGCTTACCACGGACAGGGACACATCCTGCACCACGGTGCGGCCGTTGTAGGTCTTGCGCAGTCCGGTTGCGCGCAGGCTGCCCTGCTTGACGCCCGAAGGGGCAGAGGTCACGGGGGTCGGCACTGAAGGTTGGTTCATCGTGGCTGCGATTGGTGTTGCATGGGAGGCGCTTCAGCGCCCTTTCTTGGCTGCCTGCTGCTTGCGGCATTCGGCGACGGCGGCGTCCAGCTTGGCGCGCGGTTCGGCCAAGGAACGCACGCGTCCGCCTGCCGCGGCGGAATTCGGGCCGCCTTGCGCTTCGTACGTGCCGGACTTCTCGTTGTAGCGTACCCGTTCGCCGCGAATGGTATCGAACGGTTTCCCACAGACGTAGCGGGTCACGATGGCCTGGCCGATCAGGTCGAACGTGCTGTTGGTGCCGTCGTATTCGGCGCGCAGGCCCTTGCCTTCGATGAGTTCGAAGTTCTCGGGGCGTTCCTGGCGGATGGTGACGACCTTGCCCTTGTTGGCGGTGGCCGTGCCGTATTGGTTGCCCTGCGCGTCCTCGTTCATCTGCAGCGTGTCGGACGTCAGCGTCATCAGGCCGCGCGTCATGTTGACGTTGCCGGTGAACACGCTTTGTTTCTTCACGTCGTCGTAGTGCAGCGTGTCCGACAGGATCAGCGTGCTGGGCTCTTCAGCCGGGGTTGCCGCCTTCGGGTCCGCGGCATGGGCCGGCGCAAACGCGCAAGCCGTCAACAGCACGGCGCCCATCAGGCGGGTCGTCGGGGCGAAGAGGGTCCGAAGGTCGGTCATGGTTTTTTCTGGTTAGAGTTGTTGGCAGGAATTTCGGTGCGGCGCTGCTGCCTGCCTTCCGAACCGGCAATTTCCACGTCGGTCGACGCCGACACCTGCAATTGGCGAGTCTTGTTGTTGTAGTGCATGCCCGTGCCCTGCATGCGCGAGCGGCCCTTCAGGACCGTGGCGGGCAGGTCGGTGAAGACCACGTCGTCATCGGGCAGGATGATGAGTTGCTGGCTGCGCACGTCCAGCATGTCGTTTTCGGCATCGGGCTGGCGCAGCACGTGGGCGTCGCCCTGCATGACGATCCGCTTGCCGCCCTGTTCCATCACGGCCGTCTTGGAAACCGCGACCGTGATCGGATTGGTCTCGCGCTGGCCCACCGCGCGCGGCGCGGTGACGTGATACGAATCGTCGTCGGGAAAGTGCTCCATGTAGTCGCCTTCCAGGCGATTGATGGGCTTGCCCGTGGGATCGGTGCGCAGCATCACGAATTCGCGCGACCATGCGTCCATTTCGTGGGTGACGCGGCGTGGCGGGTCCACCTGGATGGCGCGCTGCGCGTAATCGGCCGCCCACCACGAGCTGGTAACCAGCACCAGCAGCAGGAACAGCGCGATCAGTGAGGGAAAACGTTCTTTCATCGGGTGCGCCGCGAGGGCGTATTCGTTAACGGGGCGATCACTGGATGGCTCCGGGGCCGAGCAGGCCCGGCGATGCCAGGAACGCGCCCAGGCGGCCTTGCGAGGCCAAGAGGAGGTCGCAGCATTCGCGTACGGCCCCGCTTCCGCCGGGCAGGGTGGAAACCCAGTGGGCCGCCTGGCTGACGTAGCCGGGAGCGTTGGGCACGCTGGCCGCAAAGCCGGCGCGCTGCAAGGCCGGCAGGTCGATGATGTCATCGCCCATGTAGCCGGTTTGATTGAGTTGGACACCGCAGCGCTGCGCAAGTTCGGTCAAGGCGCTGCCCTTGTCGCGCACGCCCTGGATGACTTCGGCGATGCCCAGTTCCGCGGCGCGGCGGGCGACGATGGGGCCGGAACGTCCGGTGATCAGCGCCACTTTCAGGCCGCCTTCCATCAGCAGCCGCAGCCCGTGGCCGTCCAGCGCGTGGAAGCGCTTTTGCAGTTCGCCGCCTTCGCCGTAATAGAGGCTGCCGTCGGTCAGCACGCCGTCCACGTCGAAAACCATCAGGCGCACGGCCGCGGCGCGTTCGCGCACGATGGCGGGGATACGGGCAAGCACCAGCGCTTCGGCCGGGTGATTCACGGGAGCAGAAAGGTTCATAGTCATACCACTTTAGCGGCCATCAGATCGTGCATGTGCAATGCGCCGACCAGCGCGCCGTCATTGTCCAACACCAGCATGTGATTGAGCCGTTGTTCGTCCATCTGCCGGGCGGCCTCGACCGCCAGCGCCTCGGGATTGATGCTGCGCGGCGAGCGCGTCATGCCTGCCTCGACGGTCAGGCTGCGGATATCGCCGTGCCGCGCGATGAGACGGCGCAGGTCGCCGTCGGTGAAGATGCCCAGCGGGCGGTGCTGCGCGTCGGTGACGACCGTCATGCCCATGCCCTTGGCCGACATGACCTCCAGCGCCTGCGATACCGGGGTGCCCGCCATGACGATGGGCAGGGCGTCTCCCTGGCGCATGACGTCGCGCACGTGGGTGAGCAGGCGGCGGCCCAGCGCGCCGCCCGGGTGCGAGCGGGCAAAGTCCTGCGGCCCGAAACCGCGGGCCTCCAGGCAGGCGACGGCTAGGGCGTCGCCCAGCGCCAGGGCGGCGGTCGTGCTGGCGGTGGGCGCCAGGTTCATCGGGCAGGCTTCCTGGGCCACGCTGGCATCCAGGTGGATGTCGGCCTGCCGGGCCAGTTCGGATTGCGGGTTGCCTGTGATGGCAACCAGCCCCGCGCCCATGCGGCGCACGACGGGCAGGATCGTCAGCAATTCCGAGCCCGAGCCGGAATAGGAGATCGCGATGAGGACGTCGTCGCGGGTGATCATGCCCAGATCGCCGTGGACGGCCTCGGCCGCGTGTACGAAGAAGGCGGGCGTGCCTGTGGAGGCCAGCGTCGCGGCGATCTTGCGGGCGATGTGTCCCGTTTTTCCGATGCCGCTGACGACCACCCGTCCGCGGCAGGCGAGCAGCAGGTCGACAACGCGCGTGAAGCTGTCGTCCAGCCGGGCGGACAGGTCCTGCAGTCCTTGGCTTTCAATCTGAAGCGTTCTGCGCGCAGATGCCAGCGCGGTGCCGGACGAAGAGGTGGGATGGTCGTTCATGGGGCGGATTTTAATCGCAGTATGCTAGTTTGCCCCGCGCAGGGGCGTATGGCATGCTGGCGAGTCTTTCAACGGCTTTCAAACTTTCCTTCCAGGCCCGCTCCATGTCCAGCATTTCCAGTCCCGTCCTTGGCACGCCACTGTCCCCCTTGGCCACCCGCGTCATGCTGCTGGGTTCCGGTGAACTGGGCAAAGAGGTCATCATCGCCCTGCAGCGCCTGGGCGTCGAAGTCATTGCAGTGGATCGGTATGCCGACGCCCCGGGCCATCAGGTGGCGCACCGGGCGCATGTGGTGTCGATGACCGACCCGCAGGCCTTGCGGCAGGTCATCGAAGCGGAGCAACCGGACGTTATTGTCCCCGAAATCGAGGCCATTGCCACCAGCTTGCTGGTGGAACTGGAAGCGGCCGGCGTGGCGCGGGTCACCCCGACGGCCCGCGCGGCACAGCTCACCATGAATCGCGAAGGCATCCGGCGCCTCGCGGCCGAGACGCTGGGGCTGCCGACCTCGCCCTACCGTTTTGTCGACACCGAGGACGAGCTGCGCCAGGCCATCGATGGCGGCATCGGCTATCCCTGCGTCATCAAGCCGGTCATGTCCTCGTCGGGCAAGGGCCAGTCGGTCATCAAGAGCGCCGACGACGTGGCCTCCGCCTGGCGCTACGCCCAGGAAGGGGGACGGGTCGGGGGCGGCCGCGCCATCGTCGAGGGGTTCATCCGCTTCGACTACGAAATCACGCTTCTGACCGTACGGGCCCGCGGCGCCGACGGCCAGGTCGAGACCCGCTACTGCGAACCCATCGGCCACAAACAGGTGGATGGCGACTACGTCGAAAGCTGGCAACCGCATCCCATGTCGCCGGCGGCGCTCCAGCGTGCGCGCGACATCGCGCTGGCCGTCACGTCCGAGCTGGGCGGACTGGGCATTTTCGGCGTCGAGCTCTTCGTGGCGGGCGACCAGGTCTGGTTCTCCGAGGTCAGCCCGCGTCCTCACGACACCGGCATGGTCACCATGATTACCCAGGTGCAGAACGAGTTCGAATTGCACGCGCGCGCGCTGCTGGGGCTGCCGGTCGACCCCAGCCTGCGCCAGCCGGGCGCCAGCAGCGTCATCTATGGCGGTGTGGAAGCCCGGGCGGTGACGTTCCATGGCGTGGCCGAGGCGCTTGCCGAGCCCGGCACGGACATTCGCCTCTTCGGCAAGCCCGAATCCTTCGTCAAGCGCCGCATGGGCGTGGGCCTGGCCGTGGCGGAAGACGTTGCTGCCGCCCGCGCCAAGGCCAAGCGCGTGTCGGCCGCCGTAACCGTCAAGGCCGGCTGATCGTCCACGCTGGCCTGTCCCGGACCGGGTAGCGCCCGCCGTTACCCCGCTTTTTCCCTCCCATCAACGCCACCCGCCAACCGGCCGGTGGCGTTTTTGCTGGGCGCTATTCCCCGATTTGTGTTGTATGGCTGTCACGTTCGGCGGCTAATTTGGCCTGCCCGCGCCCTGAATGGCGCCCGGTTGCGCCTTCGCCCCTGAGCGCAGTGTGGTTTGCGCTTTCTCATCGTTTGTTCGATAATTTCAGAAATTTCTGAAATCGAAGTAACTGCATGTGTCGTGCAGCCCTTCGCTGTGTTACTGGCTGATCCTCATGGCGCTTTCCCCCCAGATCGAACGATTTGTCCTGCACTTTGGTGAAATGGGCAGCCGTTGGGGCGTGAACCGCACCGTCGGCCAGATCTACGCGCTGCTGTTTCTCGCGCCGCAGCCGCTGAACGCCGACGATATCGCCGAGGCCCTGGGCTTTTCGCGCTCGAACGTCAGCCTCGGGCTGAAAGAGCTGCAGTCCTGGCGCCTGGTCAAGCTGATGCATCAGGTGGGTGACCGCCGCGACTACTTCGAGACCCCCAAGGACGTCTGGGAAATCTTCCGCATCCTCATGGAAGAGAAGCGCAAGCGCGAAGTCGACCCCACCCTCACGCTCCTGCGCGACACGCTGCTGGAGTCGCCGTCCGGCCCCGACGAGGCTTACGCGCAACAACGAATGACCGAGATGCTGGAGCTCATCGAACTATCCACGGGGTGGTTCGATGAGGTTCAACGGCTGCCGCCCGAAACTTTGCAAAGCCTCATGAAACTTGGTTCCAAGGTTCAGAAGGTGTTGGGATTCGCCGGCAAATTGCGGGGCAAGGGCTGACCCATCACGCCCCGATTTTTCAGGAAACCTCTATGAAGTTGTATGCAACGCCCCTAACATGGCGCGGTAGACGGCCTGGGAACCATGCCGGTTGCCGCAGCGCGTCGACGCCTTGGGAGCAGCCTCATGATTGATCTCGATGTCGTGAATCTCTCGCGGTTCCAGTTCGCCGCGACTGCGCTCTACCATTTCATCTTTGTGCCGCTCACGCTTGGCCTGTCGTTCATCCTGGCCATCATGGAAAGCGTGTACGTCATGACCGGACGCGCCATCTGGAAGAAGATGACGATGTTCTGGGGCACGCTGTTCGGCATCAACTTCGCGCTGGGCGTGGCCACGGGCGTGGTGATGGAGTTCCAGTTCGGCATGAACTGGTCCTACTACAGCCACTACGTGGGCGACGTCTTCGGCGCGCCGCTGGCCCTTGAAGGGCTGATGGCGTTCTTCCTGGAAGCCACCTTCGTCGGCCTGTTCTTCTTCGGCTGGAACCGCATGTCCAAGGTCAGCCACCTGGCCGTGACCTGGCTGGTGGCCTTCGGCACGAACTTCTCGGCCCTGTGGATCCTGATCGCCAACGGCTGGATGCAGAACCCTGTCGGCGCGGTCTTCAATCCGGACACGATGCGCATGGAAATGACCGACTTCGCCGCGGTCATCTTCAACCCGGTCGCGCAAGCCAAGTTCGTGCATACCGTCAGCGCCGGTTACGTGGCGGGCGCCATGTTCGTCATGTCGATCAGTGCGTGGTATCTGCTGCGCGGCCGTCATATCGACCTTGCCAAGCGCTCGATGGCGGTAGCTGCCAGCTTCGGCCTTGCAGGCGCCCTGTCGGTGGTCGTGCTGGGCGATGAAAGCGGCTATCTGACCACCGAACACCAGAAGATGAAGATCGCGGCCATGGAATCCATGTGGCACACCGAGCCCGCGCCCGCGTCCTTCAACCTGATCGCCATCCCGAACCAGGCCGAGCGCCGCAACGACTTCGCGATCGAGATTCCCTATGTCATGGGCATCATCGGCACGCGTTCGCTGACCACGCCGCTGCTGGGCATCAATGACCTGATCCTGCGCGCCGAGAATCGCATCCGCGACGGTATCGTGGCCTACGAGGCCCTGCAGAAGATCCGCGCGAACCCGAAGGATGTGGATGCGCGCATGGTGTTCGACAGGACCTGGCCGGACCTGGGCTACGCGCTCCTCGTCAAGCGCCATCAGCCCGACATCAGCAAGGTCACCGAAGCGGACATCAAGCAGGCCGCGATCGATACCGTGCCGACCGTGGCGCCGCTTTTCTGGGCGTTCCGCATCATGGTCGCGGTGGGCATGTACCTCATCCTGTTCTTCGGCGTGGCGTTCTGGCTTGCCTCGCGCGGCCGCCTGGACAAGCGTCCGGCGCTGCTCAAGGTGGCGTTGTGGAGCCTGCCGCTGCCGTGGGTCGCCATCGAAAGCGGCTGGTTCGTCGCCGAGTACGGCCGCCAGCCCTGGGTGATCGAAGGCGTGCTGCCCACGTACTACGCGGCGTCGGGCCTGACCATGACCGACCTCGTCATCAGCCTGTCGATCTTCCTGGTGCTGTACACGATCCTGCTCATCATCGGCGTGAAGGTCATGCTGCACGCCATCAAGGCCGGACCGAAATCCGACGGGCCGGCGCCGGGTGATGCCGCCGCCGATCCCGTCCACGCCGCCGTGCGCGCCTGAGGGGAGAAACGCAAATGGATACCCTAATTCCTTTTGACTACGGCACGCTGCGCGTGGTGTGGTGGGTGCTTCTGGGCGCCTTGCTCATCGGCTTTGCCGTCATGGACGGCTTTGACCTGGGCGTGGCGGCGCTGTTGCCGGTGGTCGCCAAGACCGACGCCGAGCGGCGCATCGTCATCAACGTGGTGGGGCCGGTCTGGGAAGGCAATCAGGTCTGGCTAATCACCGCGGGCGGCGCCATCTTTGCCGCGTGGCCCTTGCTCTATGCCGCCTCGTTCTCGGGCTTTTACCTGGCGATGATGCTGGTCCTGCTGGCGCTGATCCTGCGGCCGGTGGGCTTCAAGTACCGCAGCAAGATGGAAGGCACGCGCTGGCGCAATCGCTGGGACGCCGTGCTGTGCTTCTCGGGTGTGGTGGCGTCGCTGGTGTTCGGCGTGGCGATGGGCAACATCGTGCTGGGCGTGCCGTTCACGTTCGATGCCGTGACGCTGCGCCCGATCTACGAAGGGCACTTCTTCCAGCTGTTCATGCCGTTCGCCCTGCTTGCAGGCGTGCTGAGCGTGATGATGCTGGCCATGCATGGCGCGGTGCTGCTGGCGTGGCGCACGGATGATCCCGTGTCCTCGCGCGCTCGCAACTGGGGCCGTCTGTGCGCGGTGCTGACGGCAGTGCTGTTCGTGGCCGGCGGCTTCTGGGTCGCGGGCGGCGTGCCGGGTCATGCAATCACCAGCGCGGTCGATATGTCCGCGCCGTCCGATCCGATGCTAAAGACCGTGTCGGTGCAGACCGGCGCCTGGATGGCCAACTACGCGAAGTGGCCGTGGATGTGGATCGCGCCCGCGCTGGGCGTGGCCGGCGCGGTGCTGGCGGCGCTGCTGCTGACCGTGCGCGCCAACATGCTGGCATTCCTGTCGTCCTCGGCGTCGATTGCCGGCGTGATCCTGACGGTGGGCTTCTCGCTCTTTCCGTTCATCATGCCGTCCTCGACCAATCCGAAGGCCGGCCTGACCATCTGGGACGGCTCGTCCAGCCACCTGACGCTGTGGATCATGGTGATTGCAGTGGCCATCTTCCTGCCGATCGTGACCGTCTACACCGGTTGGGTGTACCGCGTCATGCGCGGCAAGGTCACCCATGATTCGGTGGGCGACACGCCCAACTCGTACTGATAAAGGAGCCTCGTCCATGTGGTATTTCTCGTGGATTCTTGGCCTTGGCCTGGCGTGCGCATTCGCCATTCTCAATGCGATGTGGTTCGAGCTGCGCGAAGGTCAGACCCATGACCCGCGCGCCAGCCGCGACGTCGAGTGAGCGGCGGCGCAAGCAGCCTCGAGCACGACCCGTCGGCGTCCCTGCAGAAGCCGCCGCGCGAACAGTCGCGGTGGCTGATGGGACTGGCCAGAACGGCGCGGTATCCGCTGATCGTGGCGGGCGCCGCGCCGCTGGTCAGCGGCGCATTGCTCGTCGTGCAGGCCTGGCTTCTTGCCAGCGTGCTGGACTCGGCGATCGTGGGTGGCACGCCGCGGCATGAACTGCTGGGCGGCATCGCCGGTATTGCGGGGCTGATGCTGCTGCGCGCGTGCATCGCCTGGGCGGGCGAGCGCGCCGGCGCGGATGCCTCCGAGCGCATCAAGCGCCACGTTCGCCAGTCGCTGTTCCTGCGGCTGGTGCAAAAAGTCCCTTACTGGAGCCGCGGCAAAACGTCGGGTGAACTGGCGAGCGCGGTGGTCGACCAGGTCGAGGCGCTGGATGGATTCTTTGCGAAGTATCTGCCCGCGATGGCCGCGGCCGCGATGCTGCCGGTGGCATTCGCGGTGGTGCTGCTGCCCGTCGACGTGATCGCGGGTTTGGTGTTGCTGATCACGGCGCCGCTGATTCCGCTCTTCATGGCGCTGGTGGGGTGGGGCGCGCAAGGCGCCAGCCGCCGCCACCTGCGTGCGTTCGCCCGGCTGTCGGGGTTTTTCGCGGACCGGTTGCGCGGGCTGTCCACGCTGAAGCTGTATGGGCGCGCGCAGGCCGAGGCCCAGTCCGTCGTGGCCGCCAGCGATGCGCTGCGCCAGCGGACGATGTCGGTGCTGCGCATCGCGTTTCTGTCCTCGGCCGTACTGGAATTTTTTGCCGCGTTGGGCGTGGCGGGCATTGCGGTCTACATCGGCCTGACTTACCTGGGATTTCTGGACATGCGCTGGTCGCCGCTGACGCTGCAGGCCGGGCTGTTCTGCCTGTTGATGGCGCCCGAGGTCTACGCGCCGCTGCGCCAGTTTGCCGCCCACTATCACGATCGCGCGACGGCGCTGGCCGCCGTCACGCAAATTGCCGTCCTGTTCGATGGCCTGCCGCAAGCCGAGGCCGAAGCAGCGCCCGATTTGGGCGGCAAGCTCGCGCATGCCGGCAAGGGCGCCGCGGTTGCCATTGATGGCTTGCGGGTCGAGGCGCCGGGCCGCGGCCACGCAGTGCTGGCCGATGCGGCGCTTGTGCTCGCGCCCGGCGAGCACATGGCGCTGATGGGCGCGAGCGGTATCGGCAAGTCCACCCTGATCGAGGCCATCGCGCGCCTGCGGCCCGCCGACGGCGATATTCGCATCGATGGCCTGCCGCTGGCGCAATGGGACGAGACCGCCTTGCGCCAGCGTGTGGCGCTGATCGGCCAGCGGCCGCAATTGCTGGCCGGATCGATCGCCGACAACATCCGGCTGGGCCGGCCCGGCGCCACGGATGCGCAGGTTGAGGATGCCGCGCGCCGCGCTTGCGTGTTGGAATTCGCGCAGGACCTGCCGCAAGGATTGGATACCGTGCTGGGCAGCCGCGGCCACGGCTTGTCCGGCGGGCAGGCGCAGCGCGTGGCGCTGGCCCGCCTGTTCCTGCGCGATCCGGGGCTTATCCTGCTGGACGAACCCACCGCCCACCTGGACGACGCGACGCAGGCCCGCGTGCTGGATGAGATTCTGCAATTTGCCGCCGGCCGCACCTTGGTGCTGGCGACGCACGCGCCCGCGGTGGCCGCACGCTTGCCGCGCGTGGCGCGCATCGCCGCCGGCGCCGTGGAAGACGCATGAAGAATCTGCTGTTGCTCCTGCCGCTATACGCACGCCGAAAAGGCGGGCTTTTGCTCGCATTGTTCTGTGCGCTGGCGACCGTGGCCGCCGGCGTGGGACTGCTGGGCGTGTCGGGCTGGTTCCTGACGGGCGCGTTCCTGGCCGGCGCCGGCAGCGTCTTCAACCTGTTTGCGCCGTCCGCGCTGGTGCGGGGGCTGTCCTTCCTGCGGATCGTGTCGCGCTATGCCGACCGGGTGGTCGGTCATGCCGCCACGCTGCGCTTGTTGGCGGATCTGCGCGCCTTGGTGTTTTCGGCGCTGATCCGGCTGACGCCGCGCCAGCTTGCGCGTTATCGAAGCGGCGATCTGGTCGCCCGCATGACGAACGACGTCGACGCGCTGGACACGGTCTTTCTGTTTGTGCTGGCGCCGCTGACCACCGCGATCGTTGCCGGCGCGGTGCTGACCGCCGTGCTGGGGCAATGGGTCCCCGCGGCGGCGCTGGTCTTTGCGCTGGCGCTGCTGACGGCGTGCGTGATCGTGCCCCTGTGGCTGCTGCGCGCGGCGCGCAAGCCGGGCGCAGGCGCGCAGGAAAGCGCGGCGGGGCTACGTGCCGCCACGCTGGATGCGGTGGACGGCCACGCCGACATGGTGGCCCTGCATGCCCAGGCCGAGACGCTGGCGCATTTCGAGCGCCTGTGCGAGGCCAGTGCCCAGGCGCGTCGCAGCCAGGCGCGGGTGGCGGTGCGCGGGCAATGGTTCCTTCAGGTGGCCGCGGGCGTGGCGGTGATGGCGCTGTTGTGGTTTGGACTTGCCGCGCATGAGGCGGGGCGGATCGAAGCCCCCGTCCTGGCGGGCTTGCTGCTCGCCGTCATCGGCATTTTCGAAGTCGCCGGCCCGATCATGCGAGGCGCATCCCGGATGGGATCCGCGATGTCGGCCGCCGCGCGCATCCGCGAGGTCACGCAATGCGAACCCGACATGCAGGATCCAGCGGTGCCGCGCCCCTTGCCCCACAGCGGCGCGCTGGAACTCGATGGTGTCGGCTTCGCCTATCCGGCCCGCGCCGCCGGCGATGGCGTGCGGGTGCTGAAAGACATTAGCCTGCGAATCGAACCGGGCGAACGCGTGGCCATCCTGGGCCCAAGCGGCGCGGGGAAATCCACGCTGCTGCATCTGATCCTCAGGCTTGAGGATCCGCAGGCAGGGCAGGTCCGCTTCGGCGGGTGCGATGCGCGCGAATGTGCGCAGGCCGATTGGCACCGGCGGATCGTCCTGCTTTCGCAGGATTCGCCCCTGTTTCTGGGCACGCTGCGCACGAACCTGTTGATCGGCAATCCCGACGCCGACGATGGCGCGCTGTGGCAGGCGCTGGATGCAGCAAGACTCGGTGATTTCGTGCGCGGTCTGCCCGATGGCCTGGACACCTGGGCTGGCGAAACCGGCTCGCAGCTGTCGGCCGGGCAAGCGCGGCGCCTGTGCCTGGCCCGGGCGTTGCTGGCGCCCGCCGCGGTCATCGTGCTGGACGAGCCGACCGCGGGATTGGATGGCGCGGCCGAAGCGGCATTCTTTGCGGACCTGGAACACGCGGTGCGCGGACGCACCGTGGTGCTGGCCACGCACGCGGCCCTGCCCGAGGGCGCGGTGCACCGTTGCCATGTGTTGCGCAACGGTCGACTGCATGACATGTCATCGCATGCGGCAATCCTGGCTTAAGCGCGGCGGCGCGGTTATAGTTCGCCTTGCTTCAATTCACTCAGGGCCGTATCCATGCAGACCGACAACGCCGAGTTCATCCGGCGCACCATCCGCAGCGTTCCGGACTGGCCCCAACCCGGTGTCACGTTCCGCGATATCACGCCGGTGCTGCAGGATCCGCGTGCGTTCCGCGTCCTGATCGATCTCTTCGTCTATCGCTACATGCGCCAGCGCCTGGATCTGGTGGCGGGTGTGGACGCGCGCGGTTTCATCGTGGGCAGCGTGCTGGCCTATGAACTGAACCTGGGCTTCGTGCCCGTGCGCAAGAAGGGCAAGCTGCCTTACCGCACGGTGGCAGAGGAATACTCGCTCGAATACGGCAACGCGGCCGTCGAAATGCACACGGATTCGGTCCGGACGGGCCAGCGTGTCCTGCTGGTGGACGATCTGATCGCCACGGGCGGCACCATGCTCGCGGCCATCAAGCTGCTGCAGCGCCTGGGCGCCAACGTTGTGGAAGCCGCCGCGATCATTGATTTGCCGGATCTGGGCGGGTCCGCCAAGGTGGCTGCCACCGGCACGCCGCTCTACACGGTCTGTCAGTACGGCGCGGACACGACGCCGTAGCGGTACGGCATCAGCCGCCTCCTTCGCAGGGGGCCGCCCCGCGCACCTTCCTTAGGCGTCAGACAAGCGGGGCTGGATGAAATCCAGAAAAGCCTTGGTCTTGGCCGGCAGCATGCGCGAGGGCAGCAGCGCAAACAAGGGCAGGGGCGTCAGGCTCCACTCCGGCAGCACGCGCACCAACCCCGTTTGCTTGATGGCGCGCTCCATCGCGTCGAACACCAGCAGCGGGGTGATGCCCAACCCCTGACCGGCCAATCGTCCCAGCATCCCCACGTTATTGGCCGACAGGCGGCCAGACACCTGCACGCGCTCGACCTTGTCGCCCGAATGGAGCATCCAGAAGGACGATTCCTCGCGCATGGTGGGGCGCAGGCATTCGTGGTGGGTCAGGTCCGCCGGCACGCGCGGTTCGCCGTGGCGGGCCAGATACTCGGGCGACGCATAAAGCTGGTGCGCCATCAGCACGATCTTGCGCGAGATGAGGCTGGAATCGGGCTGCTGCCCGAAACGCAGGATCAGGTCGAAGGGATTACTGATGGGATCGATGGGGCGCATGCTCAGATCGAAGTCGCATTCGATATCCGGATGCTGTTCGCGAAATTCGCGGATCACGGCGGGCAGGAACAATTGCGCCAGGCTGGTCGGCAGCGAGATCCGCAGACGGCCCTTGGGCTGCACGGCCATGTCCAGCAGTTGGTCGTGCGCGATGCGCGCCTCTTCGACGATATGGCGGCAACGTTCGAAGTAGATGGCGCCGGCTTCGGTCAGATCGATCTTGCGGGTGCTGCGGTTGAGCAGCCGCATGCCCACGCTGCGTTCCAGTTCGCTGACCCGGCGCGAGAGTGTGGAGGTCGGGATATTCAAGGCTTCGGCGGCGTGGCTGAAGTTCTTGCGCTTGGCGACCTCGACGAATAGCGCGATGTCGTTAAGCTGAATGTCCATGAATGCCCTCGAGACTCAAGTTTCCATTTCTGGCAGATTCGTATGATAAATGGAATTATTGTCCCGCCAGTAGAAATGTCTATTTCTCCACTTTGAACAACAATTCCATCGCGTGGGGGCTTCATATTGCGATACCCACCTTGCGGGAAACTGAACAAATGCGAGGTTCGGCATCATCCAGCGCAACCATTGCGGGCCCCTTTCACATAGAGTCATAACGCGGATCTGGCGAGCAATTGTCCCATCCGTGCAAATATGTTCCCCAAATTAAGGGTTTTTACTAAGCGCCAATCGCCAGATACTTCGTCCCAGCAATCAAATTGTCATATCGAGCCCGCCAGCCTGGCGCAAGACGATGTGCAACGTTTAGGATGGAGTCATCGCAATGAAAGCCCTAGCAACCGCACTCATGGTTACCGCAACTCTGGTTGGCATGTCCGCCGCTCACGCCGATGGCAAGACGCGTGAACAAGTCCAGCAGGAACTGCAAGCCGCCAAGGCCGCGGGCACCGTCACGTTCGGCGAACTGGACTATCCGCCCGCTGCCCCTCAGACCACCAGCCTGTCGCGCGAACAGGTTCAGCAGGAACTGCAAACTGCCAAGGCCGCAGGCCAGGTGACGAGCGCTGAACTGGACTATCCGCCCAAGGCCGTCTCGCAGACCGCCGGCAAGACCCGTGCGGAAGTTCGCCAGGAACTGGCCGACGCCAAGGCGCGCGGCGAATACACGTTCGGCGAACTGGATTACCCGCCCAAGGGCCGCTAATTCAAAACCGGCTATCCAGCCGCCCGGAAGGTCACCGAAAGAACCCCTTGTGACGCCGAGGGGTTTTTTTGCGTCCTGCTTTTTGTGCGGCGGCTGAATTCGTGTGGCATTTACGCTGCAAAAACTGTTCCGCTCCCGCTACATCTGTTTCCCGCCAGGACGCGCGCCGCACGGCCGATCCGGTGATGTGAAAGCGCGATGCGAGCAATGATTCATATTTGAGATCAAGGTGTTAGCAGGCGCCAAGTGACGCCGCGCGCCTTCAGGGGCGCGTCATTATCCCAACCATGGAAAGTAGTTCGTCGAAATCCGGGTTACTACGAACTGCTACAAGCCGGACACTACCTCCAGTGCATCAGCCGCGCGATTGGACGCAGCGGCATGCGAGGTTCCGCGGTCTTGCGGCGCCAAGCAGTGCGCCTTTCATCTCGCCATTTTGGGGTTTCAAATGAAGAAGACGTTTTTGGCCGTCGCGTTGCTGACCGGCTTTGCCGGCGCCGCGCAGGCCGCCGATTCCGTGACGCTGTACGGTTTGATCGATGCTGGCCTTGGCTACGAAAAAGTGAAGTTCAAGGGCGACTCGCAGAGCCGCATTGGTGCGGTGCAGGGCGTGAGCAGCGGTTCGCGCTTCGGTCTGCGCGGCACGGAAGACCTGGGCGACGGCCTGCGCGCGATCTTCACGCTGGAAGGCGGCTTCGGTCCCCTGAACGGCAACTCGCTGCAGAGCAATCGCCTGTTCGGACGTCAGGCCACCGTTGGCCTGGACAGCGATTCGTGGGGCCGTCTGGAATTCGGCCGTCAGACCAACCTGGCCTCGAAGTACTTCGGCTCGATCGACCCGTTCTCGATCAGCTACAACAACGCCAACATGGGCACCACGTTCGGCAGCGCCAACACGATGCGCCTGGACAACATGGTCCTGTATCAGACCCCCAGCCTGGGCGGCCTGAAGGTCGGCCTGGGTTATGCGTTCAGTGCGGACGACACCGTTACCGATTCGACGCAGAAGGGCTTTGCCACGGGCAACAACAACCGTGTGATCACCGCCGGCGTGCAGTACGTCAACGGCCCGCTGAACCTGGCCGCCGCCTACGATCGCTTCAACCCGTCCAACGACCGCGTCGGCGGCAAGGATGCGGCGCGCATTCAGGAATACATCGTCGGCGGTTCGTACGACTTTGAAGTCGTGAAGCTGGCCGCCGCCTTTGGCCAGACCCGCGATGGCTGGTTCATCGGCCAGAACATGGGCACCACGCCCGACGGCATGAACAAGCTGGGTTCGTTCAAACTGGCCGACGGCTTTCGCGCCAACTCGTACATGGTCGGCGCCACCGTGCCGCTGGGCCGCCACGCCGTGTTCGGCTCGTGGCAGCGCGCCACCGCCAGCAATGACAAGCTGACGGGCGACGACGCAACGTTCAACGTGTACAGCCTTGGCTACACCTACGAGTTCACCAAGCGCACGAACCTGTACGCGTACGCCTCTTATGGCGACAACTACGCGTTCCAGCACGATGCCACCGATACGGCGGTTGCCGTCGGCCTGCGTCACCGTTTCTAAGCAACAGCGCGTCCGGCCGGACCTTGCTGAATGCGCGGGCCATTCTCCGTGGACCGCCGAGTGACAGCGAACCCCCCCTACATTGGGTCCGGCCGGGCGTGACTTGCGCCCAGAAGGGAAGGGCCTCCGCAAGGAGGCCCTCTCGCATTGCGTCGCCAGAACTACAGGAAGAGCTTGTAGGCCGGGTTGTCGGTTTCGTTCCAGTGGGGATAACCCAATTCCGCCACGAAGTTGCGGAACAGCTTCTTGTCCGCGGGCGGCACCTGGATGCCGATCAGGATGCGGCCATAGTCGGCGCCCTGGTTGCGGTAGTGGAACAGGCTGATGTTCCAGTCGGGATTCATCGCGTTCAGAAAGCGCATCAGCGCGCCCGGACGCTCGGGAAATTCAAACCGGTACAGCAATTCGTTTCGCGCCAGCGCCGAGCGGCCGCCCACCATGTGGCGCAGGTGGGTCTTGGCCATTTCGTCGTGAGTCAGATCCAGCGTGTCGAATCCGTGCCGGCGGAAGTTCGCGGCGATCTTGTCGGGTTCCGCGGCGGACGAGACCTGGATGCCGACGAACACGTGGGCGCGATCCGCGTCCGAGATGCGGTAGTTGAATTCGGTGACGCTGCGTTCGCCCACCAGTTCGCAGAAGCGGCGGAAGCTCCCGCGCTGCTCGGGCATGGTGACCGCGAAGACGGCCTCGCGCATTTCGCCGACCTCGGCGCGTTCGGCCACGAAGCGCAGCCGGTCGAAGTTCATGTTCGCGCCGCATGCAATGGCGACGAGCGTCTTGTTCTTGAGGTTGTGCTCGGCCGCGTACTGCTTGGCGCCTGCCACCGCCATCGCGCCGGCCGGCTCCAGCACGCTGCGCGTGTCCTGAAAGACGTCCTTGATGGCCGCGCAGATCGCATCGGTGTTGACCACCACGTAATCGTCCACATACTTGCGCGCCAGCTTGAAGGTCTCGGCGCCCACCATCTTGACCGCCGTGCCGTCCGAGAACAGGCCGACGTCGTTCAGCTGGACGCGCCGGCCCGCGCGCACGCTGCGCAGCATGGCGTCCGAGTCCTCGGTCTGCACGCCGATGATCTTGATCTCGGGACGCAGCTGCTTGATGTAGGCCGCAACCCCGGCAATGAGGCCGCCGCCGCCGATGGCCACGAAGATCGCATCGATGTGGCCGGGGTGCTGGCGCAGGATTTCCATGCCGACGGTGCCCTGGCCGGCGATCACGTCGGGGTCGTCGAAGGGATGGACGAAGGTCAGCTTCTCTTTCTTTTCCAGCACCTGCGCGTGCGCGTAGGCATCCGAAAAGCTCTCGCCGGCCAGCACGACCTCGCCGCCCAGGCGGCGCACGGCATCGATCTTGACCTGCGGGCTGGTCGTGGGCATGACGATCACGGCGCGGCAGCCCAGGCGGCTGGCCGCCAGCGCGACGCCCTGCGCGTGGTTGCCGGCCGAGGCCGCGATGACGCCGCGGTTGCGGGCCGCCGGACTCAGGTTCGCCATCTTGTTGTAGGCGCCGCGCAGCTTGAAGCTGAACACCGCCTGGGTATCCTCGCGCTTGAGCAACATCGTGTTCGACATCCGCTGCGACAGCAGGGGCGCTGCCTCGAGCGGGGATTCGACCGCAACGTCGTAAACCTTGGAAGTCAGGATGCGTTTCAGATAATCAGTGGACATGGACCGCGCGACAGGGCAAGAGTGGGGACTGGCCAGGATTATTGCAGGGAATGCCTGTCGCCTTCGCGGTTTCCCGCGGCTACACTGCCGCAACCATGGAAGAAAGTCTCTTATCCGCAGTTCATTGGCTCTTGGGGGTGCTGGCGCTGCCCTCCGTGGGCCTGCCGGCCATCTTCACCGTCTCGCTCGTGTCCGCGACCCTGCTGCCGCTGGGCTCCGAGCCGGCGGTGTTTGGCTATATCAAGCTATCGCCGGACATGTTCTGGCCCGCCGTCCTGGTGGCGACGGCCGGCAACACCGTGGGCGGGGCCATCAGCTACGCGATGGGGCTGGGCGCCGAGAAGGCAGTCGAGCGCTGGAAGGAAAAGCACCCCCATCCGCACCCCAAGGCCACCGAAGGCGGCCGAATGCGCGGACGCTGGAACGAGCGCGCCCACGATTGGCTGCATCGGATGGGGCCGCCGGCGCTGCTCTTGTCCTGGTTGCCCGCAGTGGGTGACCCCCTGTGCGCCGTCGCGGGCTGGTTGCGCCTGTCCTTCTGGCCCTGCGTCTTCTACATGGCCATCGGCAAATTCATGCGCTATCTGTTCATGACTGCCGGCCTGCTCTGGTTCTTCCCGGGCAAAATCTAGCGCTGACGCCACACTTAAACGGGGACGAAACGCGTCGTCCCCGATGCGCTTTTGCACGGCTTGCCCGGGTTATTCGGGGCCAGGTCGGGACAATGGCATAAAATACTTTTTTAAGGGCCCCCTCTTGCCGCCATGAACGCCCCACTCGCCAGCCACATCTTGAACGGGGCGATGCCGCCCGCCGCACCCGCGCGATTGCGCGAAATCCCCTACAACTACACGTCGTTTTCCGACCGCGAAATCGTGGGCCGGTTGCTGGGCGAAGATGCCTGGAGCCTGCTGAGCGATCTGCGCGGCGAGCGCCGCACGGGCCGTTCCGCCCGGATGCTCTACGAAGTGTTGGGCGATATCTGGGTCGTGCGCCGCAACCCTTACCTGCAGGATGACCTGCTCGACAATCCCAAGCGCCGCAAGCAGCTCATCGAGGCCTTGCATCACCGCCTGGGCGAAATCGACAAGCGCCGCGAACCGGGCGCGCCCGCCGAAGCCGGCCACGATCCGCATCGCGACGAGAAGGTGGTCGGGCTGCTGGCCCGGGCGCGTTCTGCCATTGCCGCCTTCGAAGGCGAGTTCGACCAGACCGCCATGATGCGCAAGCAGGCGCAGAAGGTGCTGGGCCGCATCACGGCGCGCGACAACATCAAGTTCGACGGCCTGTCGCGCGTGTCGCACGTTACCGATGCGACCGACTGGCGCGTGGAATACCCCTTTGTCGTGCTCACGCCCGACACCGAGGACGAGATCGCCGCGCTGGTCACCGCCTGTATCGAACTGGGCCTGACCATCGTGCCGCGCGGCGGCGGCACCGGGTACACCGGCGGCGCCATTCCGCTGACCTGGAAGTCGGCGGTCATCAACACCGAGAAATTCGACAAGCTGGGCAAGGTCGAGTCCTGTATCCTGCCCGGCCTCACCGAGCCCGTTGCGGTCATCCACGCCGGCGCCGGCGTGGTCACCAAGCGCGTGTCCGAAGCGGCCGAGGCGGCCGGCTTTGTGTTCGCCGTGGACCCGACGTCCGCCGAGGCCTCGTGCGTGGGCGGCAACATCGCCATGAACGCCGGCGGCAAGAAGGCCGTGCTGTGGGGCACCGCGCTGGACAACCTGGCCTGGTGGCGCATGGTCGATCCGGACGGCAACTGGCTGGAAGTCACGCGCCTGGACCACAACATGGGCAAGATCCATGACGTGGAAGTGGCCCGCTTCGAGCTCAAGTGGTTCGACGGCAAGGGCAAGCCCGGCGAACGCCTGCTCAAGACCGAGACGCTGGAAATCCAGGGCCGTGTGTTCCGCAAGGAAGGCCTGGGCAAGGACGTCACGGACAAGTTCCTGGCGGGCCTGCCCGGCATTCAGAAAGAAGGCTGCGACGGTCTCATCACGTCGGCGCGCTGGGTGCTGCACCGCATGCCGCGCCACACGCGCACCGTCTGCATGGAATTTTTCGGGCAGGCGCGCGACGCCATCCCGTCGATCGTCGAGGTCAAGGGTTACCTGGACGGCGAAGGCAAGGCGCGCGGCGCCATCCTGGCCGGCCTGGAGCACCTGGACGAACGCTATCTGCGTGCGGTGGGCTACGCCACCAAGAGCAAGCGCGGCGTGCTGCCCAAGATGGTCCTGATCGGCGACATCGTCGGCGATGACGACGACGCGGTGGCCGCGGCCGCCAGCGAGGTCGTGCGCCTGGCCAACACGCGCCACGGCGAAGGCTTTGTGGCCGTCAGCCCCGAGGCGCGCAAGAAATTCTGGCTGGACCGCTCGCGCACCGCCGCGATCGCCCGTCACACCAACGCCTTCAAGATCAACGAAGACGTCGTGATCCCGCTGCCCCGCATGGGCGAATACACGGACCACATCGAACGCATCAACATCGAGCTCTCCACGAGCAACAAGCTCAAGCTGCTGGGGGAACTTGACGCCTATCTGTGCACGCCGCTGCCGGTGGGCAAGATCGACGATGCCGACATCGAAACCACCCGCGCCGAAGCGCTGGCCGAGCGCACGCGCCAGGCCATCGAACTGATCGCCGCCACGCGCCAGCGCTGGCAATGGTTGCTGGACAACCTGGACCTGCCGCTGGGCGAGGCGCTGCCGCAACTGGACGGACTGGGTCTTGGCGAACTGCGCGCCACGTTGACCCAACGCCTGGCCGCACAGCCCGGCGCACGCGTCTTTGACGTGGTGCAGGACCGCACCATCCGGGTCTCCTGGAAGACCGAGGTGCTGGCGGGCCTGCAGCGCGCGTTCTCGGGCGCGGCCTACAAGAAGATCGTCGACGAACTCGTCGCCATTCACGCCCGGGTGCTCAAGAGCCGCGTGTTCGTCGCGCTGCACATGCACGCCGGCGACGGCAACGTGCACACCAACATCCCGGTCAACTCGGACGACTACGAAATGCTGCGCGAGGCCCACGCGGCCGTCGAGCGCATCATGCAGATCGCTCGCGACCTGGACGGCGTGATCTCCGGCGAACACGGCATCGGCCTGACCAAGTACGAGTTCCTGACCGAGGCCGAGCTGGCCCCGTTCCAGGACTACAAGCGCCGCGTCGACCCGAATGGCCACTTCAACGCCGGCAAGCTCATGCCCGGCGCGGACCTGCGCCACGCCTGGACGCCCAGCTTCAACCTGATGGGCCACGAGTCGCTGATCATGCAGCAAAGCGACATCGGCGCCATTTCGGAATCGATCAAGGACTGCCTGCGCTGCGGCAAGTGCAAGCCGGTGTGCGCCACGCACGTGCCGCGCGCGAACCTGCTGTACTCGCCCCGCAACAAGATCCTGGCCACGTCGCTGCTGGTCGAAGCCTTCCTGTACGAAGAGCAGACCCGCCGCGGCGTCAGCCTGAAGCACTGGGAAGAGTTCGAAGACGTTGCCGACCACTGCACCGTCTGCCACAAGTGCTACAACCCCTGTCCGGTCGACATCGACTTCGGCGACGTGTCGATGAACATGCGCGCCGTGCTGCGCCGCATGGGCCGCAAGTCGTTCAACCCGGGCACGGCCAGCGCCATGTTCTTCCTGAACGCCAAGGATCCGGCCACCATCAACGCCACCCGCAAGGCGATGGTGGGCGTGGGCTACAAGGTGCAGCGCGCCGCGCACGACCTGTTCTCGGGCCTGGTCAAGAAGCAGACGGCCAAGCCGCCGGCCACGGTGGGCAAGCCGCCGCTGCGCGAGCAGGTGGTGCACTTCGTGAACAAGAAGATGCCGGGCGGGCTGCCCAAGCAGGCCGCGCGCAAGTTGCTCGACATCGAAGACGCGAACTACGTGCCGATCATCCGCGACCCCAAGGCCACCACGGCCGACACGGAAGCGGTGTTCTACTTCCCGGGCTGCGGTTCCGAGCGCCTGTTCTCGCAGGTGGGCCTGGCCACGCAGGCGATGCTGTGGCACGCCGGCGTGCAGACCGTGCTGCCACCCGGCTACCTGTGCTGCGGCTATCCCCAGCGTGGCAACGGCATGACCGACAAGGCCGAGCAGATCATCACCGACAACCGGGTGCTGTTCCACCGCGTCGCCAACACGCTGAACTACCTGGACATCAAGACCGTGGTGGTCAGCTGCGGCACCTGTTACGACCAGCTTGCCGGCTATGAATTCGAAAAGATCTTCCCGGGCTGCCGGCTGATCGACATCCACGAATACCTGCTGGAAAAGGGCATCAAGCTGGAAGGTGCCAAGGGCGTGCGCTACATGTACCACGACCCCTGCCACACGCCGATGAAGCTGCAGGAACCCATGAAGACCGTGCGCGCGCTGGTGGGCGATGGCGCGATCAAGAGCGACCGCTGCTGCGGCGAGTCGGGCACGCTGGCGGTCAGCCGTCCCGACATCTCCACGCAGGTGCGCTTTCGCAAGCAGGAAGAGCTGCAGAAGGGCGATGCCGCGATCCGCAGCGACGGCTTCACGGGCGACGTGAAGGTCCTGACTTCTTGCCCGTCGTGCCTGCAGGGCCTGTCGCGCTACGAGGGCGACATCGGCATGGAAGCCGACTACATCGTGGTCGAGATGGCGCGCCACATTCTTGGCGAAGGCTGGATGGAAGACTACGTGCGCCGCGCCAACGCGGGCGGGATCGAACGAGTCCTTGTGTAATCCGCGCCCTGCGCAATCGAGAACCGCGGCCAGCGATGGCCGCGGTTTTTTTTTTGCGCCGCGCAATGCGGGAAACCGGGCAATGAAGGCGGTGGCACCAGCCCTTTTTTCCCCCCTTGAAACTCCAAAAACCGCTCCCATACTTGGCACTGAAGCGATCAGACGTGCGGTCGCGGTGGTGGCGATTGTGGCGCGTCTGCATCGGTCCCTTTTTTGATCCGAGGAGACCTTCATGAGCAACTTTCCGTTCAACGACAGCGGCTTCGCGTCGGCCTTCGACGCCATTCAGGAACACATGGGCCGCGTGCTGCGCGGCGCTGGGGTGCCTGCCGCCTTGCGCGCCACGCCCCAGGGGTATTTTCCGCCCGTCAACGTCGGGGTGTCCGGCGATTCGATCGAAGTCGTTGCGTTCATTCCCGGCGTGGATCCGGAAGGCTTGAACGTGTCGATCGAAAAGAGCCTGTTGACCATCAGCGGCGAGCGCAAGCCGCAGGACCTGCCCGAAGGCGCCCGCTACTACGCGCGCGAGCGTACGCAGGGCCGTTACACGCGCGTCATCGAGCTGCCCGCCGACGCCGATCCGGACAATGTGCAGGCGCGTTACACGGACGGCTGCCTGGCCATTTCGATCAAGCGTAAGGAATCGGCCAAGCCGCGCACCGTGACCGTGCAGTGACCCGCCAACGCAACCGCATAGGAGTAACGATCATGAATGAACGCAAAGACCTGACCGTGCCCGCCGAAGCGGCCGTCTCCGAAAAGCGCGACGGACGCGGGGTGACCGTGCCGGCCGTGGACATCTACGAGGACAAGGAAGGCATCACGCTGCTTGCGGACCTGCCGGGCGTGTCCAAGGAAAGGCTGCGCATCAACGTCGAGGCCGACGTGCTGCAGATCGAGGGCGAGGCCTCGGTCGAGACGCCGAGCGACCTGCGGCTGGTGCTGGGTGAAATGCGCGCGCCGCTCTTTCGCCGGGCGTTCCGGCTGGGGCAGGAGTTCGACCGCGCGCAGATCAGCGCGAGCCTGAAGCAGGGCCTTCTGACGCTGCGCATTCCGCGCGTGCGTGAGGCGCAGCCGCGGCAGATTCCTGTCGTAGTGGGGTAATTCGGGCGTCGGGACGCCATTCGGTGCGGCCCACAGGTGTCGGACACCCGACGAGTCGCCACGGCAAACGGGGACTGTCTGCGCCGGGTGTCTGACACCATTCCAAGCAGGCCCATGAAAAAGCCGCGGTCGACTGACCGCGGCTTTTTGCCTTGCCGGATGACGCCGGAGCGATCACTCCAGCTTGATGTTCGCCTTCTTGATGACGTCCGCCCAGGCGCTGCGCTCCTGATCGGCATACGTCTTGAAGTCCTGCGCCGACATCGGCATGGGGATGACGCCCATGTCCAGCATCTTCTGCGAGACCGCGGGCGACTTGAGCGTGGCGTCCAGGTCGGTCGACAGCTTCTTGACGACGGCTTCCGGCAGGCCGGCCGGGCCGACCAGGCCTTGCCAGGCGTAGGCCGTGAAATTGGCCACGCCCTGTTCGGCCATCGTCGGGACGTCCGGCAGCACCGTCACGCGCTCGGGCGTGGCGGCGGCCAGCACGCGCAGCTTGCCGGCCTTGACGTTGGGCAGGCCCGATCCCAGGTCGATGAACATCATGTCCACCTGGCCGCCCAGCAGGTCCTGGATGGCGGGCGCCGCGCCCTTGTACGGAACGTGCAGCACGTTGACGCCCGTGCGTTGCTTGAAGAGTTCCAGCGCCAGGTGATGCGGCGAGCCCGCGCCGGCGGATGCCGAGGTCAGCTTGCCCGGTTCCTTCTTGGCGGCGGCGAGCACGTCTTCGACCGTCTTGTACGGCGAATTGACGTTCACGGCCAGCAGCAGCGGGAACTTGGCGATGCCGCCGATGTAGGTGAACTTGGCGGGGTCGTAGGACAGCTTGGCGTAAAGCGACGAATTGAAGGCCAGCGTGCCGGAGTCCGCCGTGCCCACCAGGTAGCCGTTGGGTTCGGCCTGGGCGATGGCCGTGGCGCCGATGATGGTGCCGGCGCCCGGACGGTTCTCGACCACGATGGTCTGGCCCAGCGTCTTTTCCAGGCTGCTGGCCACGGTGCGGGCCACCACGTCGGTGCCGCCGCCGGCGGGGTAGGGAACGATCCAGCGGACCGGTTGCGTGGGCCAGGATTGGGCGGATGCCGCGGTGGCGGCCAGCGACAGGGCGGCAAGCGCCAGCAGGCGCTTTGCGTGCTTGTGCATGAAGTGTCTCCTCGTGCGGGATATCGTGAGCGCGGCGCTTGCGTCGTTGATCGACGTCAACTTACGCCGCATATTTTTTGCGTGGCTATTATGCCTTGCGCCTGCGCAAAAAGGGGCCCGTGCATTGGGCCCCCTCAAACTCCCGCCTCTCCGCCTTATTGCGGATCCGGATAAGTTCGCGCGCCGAAGATGGCCGAGCCGATGCGGACCTCTGTCGAGCCCTCCTCGATGGCCAGTTCGAAGTCGCCGCTCATGCCCATCGACAGACGGTCCAGCGAAACGCCGGGGATGTTCTCTTTTGCCAGTCCATCGCGCAGCTCGCGCAGCGCGCGAAAGCAGGCACGGACTTCATCGGCATTGGGGGAGTTGACCGCCAATGTCATCAGCCCCTGCACGCGCAGCGTGGGATAGTCGGCGGCGATGCGGCGCAGGAACGGGCCGACCTCTTCGAGCGCCATGCCGTACTTGCTGGGTTCGGACGAGGTCTTGACCTGCACCAGCACGTCCAGCGTGCGGCCCGCATTCTGCAGGCGGCGGTGCAGGGCATCGGCCAGCTCCACGCGGTCCAGGGATTGGACCTCCGACGCATCGCGCGCGGCGTCCTTGGCCTTGTTGGTCTGCAGGTGCCCGATCAGCACCCATTGCAGCCCCAAACCTGCCAGCGCCTCGGCCTTCTGGCGAATCTCCTGGGTCTTGTTCTCGCCAAAGCGGGTCAGGCCCAGCGCCATCGCTTCGCGGATGGCGTCCTCGCCAAAGGTTTTGCTGACGGGCAGCAGGGTCACGCTGCCAGGAGGACGGCCCGCCCGTTCGCAGGCCTCTCGGATACGTTGCTGGATCCGGGCGAGGCGCCCGGCCATGGTGTCGTCGGCGGTCATGCAGCTCTCTGGGAAAACAGGATGTCCCATAGTGTAGGACGTGTTTTGGCGCTTGTCGGCGCGCGGACCAATAACCGGGCAAGGCTGGCGTTGACCCTGTCAGAGAGGCAGGCTTAGAATTTGCGGAGATTTGTTTATATTTCAAAGTTCTATGCCGTCCGGCGCCGCCCATTCGGGCGACACGATCCCCCTCCTACTCAGCCATTCCGCCATGTCCAGTGCAGCGCCCGAATACGTCTTTGCCACGCCGTTCCTGAACCCTCCCGCCTCGCCCATCCGATCGCTCATGCCCTACGCCATGCGTCCGGGCACCATTTCGCTGGCTGGCGGATATCCGGCGCAGGAATTGTTCGACGTCGACGGCTTGTCGATCGCGTCCACGCAGGTCATGGCCCGGCTGGGCGCCTGCCTGCAGTACTCCAACATCGACGGCCAGGCCAGCCTGCGGCATGAGCTGGCGCGCCTGTCCGCGGCGCGTGGCCTGCATTGCAATGCCGACACGGAACTGGTCGTGACGGGCGGCTCGCAGCAGGCGCTGGCGCTCCTGACCCGCGTGATGCTGCAGCCCGGCGACCACGCCATCATCGAATCGCCGGCATTCCCGAACTCCGTGCAGGCCTTGCGCTACACGGGGGCGACGGTCCACACCGTGCCCTCAGGCCCGGATGGCATCGACGTGGACGCGCTGGACGAATTGGCCGCGCGCGTGAAGCCCAAGATGGTCTGCGTGGTTGCCTCGTTTTCGAATCCCTGCGGCGCCACCATTTCGCGCGCGCGCCGCCTGCGGCTGCTGGAACTGGCGGTCAAGCACCGTTTCCTGATCGTCGAAGACGACCCTTACAGCGAACTGCGCTTTGCCGGGCAGGCCGTGCCGCCCATCGCTGCGCTGGCCGAGGGCGAGGCCCGCCATTGGGCGGTATATCTGGCCAGCATGTCCAAGACCATGGCGCCCGCGCTGCGCATCGGCTGGCTGGTCGCGCCGCCCGAAATCCGCCGCCGCTGCGTCGCCGCGAAGGCTGCCGACGACATGGCGTCCTCGGCGTGGATCCAGGAGGTCGTCGCCCAGTATCTGGCCAACGGCCGCTATGACGAACACGTGCCGCGCATCCGCGCCGCCTACGGCTTGCGCTGCACCGCCATGGCCGACGCGCTGGCGCGCGAACTGGATGGCCGCATCACGTTCAGCAAGCCCGAGGGCGGCATGTTCTTCTGGGCACGCCTGACCGGCGAGGTGGATGCGACGCGCCTGTTGCCTTACGCCATTGAGCACGAAGTCGTCTACGTGCCCGGCAAGGCGTTCTACGCCGACGCGGCGCAGGCGGATCTGTTCGCCATGCGCATGTCGTTCGCCACCATGAATGAAACCCAGATCGCACAGGGCATGGTCCGCCTGGGCCGCGCGCTCGACGCGTGCCAGGCCAACGAGCCGGTGTCGATTTCGCTGGCGGCTTGACGGCGCGCAGCGTCATGCCCACGCCGCGTTGCTATCCTTTCTGCGCAGGTCCGCCGGCACGCGCCGGCGGCATACCTAAATAAGCGTCCGTTATTTGGCGGGGGCGCTTCATGTCTATAAGCTGCATGCCTTGGCGCGCTTTCGCGCCCGGTAGCAGAAAGGAATTCTCGTCATGAACATTGCAAAAGGGTTGGTGGGCGCGGCGCTTCTGATGGCAGCCGCGCAGGGCGCGCAGGCCGCAACACTGGACGTCGTGAAACAGCGCGGCGCCGTCGCATGCGGCACGACCACAGGCTTTGCGGGCTTTTCCGCGCCCGACGCGCAAGGCAAATGGCAGGGCCTGGACGTGGACCTGTGCCGCGCCATCGCGGCCGCGGTGTTCGGCGATGCGAACAAGATCAAGGTGGTGCCGCTCAATTCGCAGCAGCGCTTCACCGCGCTGCAATCCGGCGAAGTCGATGTGCTGACGCGCAACACCACGGTGACGCAGCAACGCGACACGGCGCTTGGCATCATCCATGCCGGCATCAATTTCTACGACGGTCAGGGCTTTCTGGTGCCCAAATCGCTGGGCGTGAAAAGCGCCAAGGAAATCAACGGCGCCACGGTCTGCCTGCAGACCGGCACGTCCAACGAGAACACCCTGGCCGACTGGGCGCGCGCCAACAACGTGACCTACAAGCCTGTCGTCATCGAGACCTTCAACGAGGTCGTCAACGCGTTTGCCTCGGGCCGCTGCGACGTGTTCTCGACCGACGCCTCGGGCCTGGCCTCGATCCGCATCTCCAAGCTGCAGAATCCCGACGACTACGTCGTGCTGCCCGAGATCATCTCCAAGGAACCGCTGGGCCCGTTCGTGCGCCAGGGCGACGACGCGTGGCTGAATATCGTGCGCTGGTCGTTGTCGGCCATGATCGAAGCCGAGGAATACGGCGTCACGTCCAAGAACGTGGACGAACAGGCCAAGAGCGCCAATCCCAACATCAAGCGCATCCTGGGCGTGACGCCCGGCAGCGGCGCGAATCTGGGGCTGGACGAAAAGTGGGCCTACAACATCGTCAAGCAGGTGGGCAACTACGGCGAGAGCTTTGAGCGCAACGTGGGCGAGGGCAGCCCGCTCAAGATCAAGCGCGGCTTGAATGCGCAGTGGACGCAGGGCGGATTGATGTACGCGTTGCCGATCCGTTGATCCCGTGTGTCTCAAAGCCCGTGCGTGTCAGACACCTTGTGTGTCTGACACCGGCTGACTTTGGACGGAATCAGGCGCTCTTGTACAACTCTCCGATCTTCACGAACGCCGCGCGCAGTTCCCGCGTGCCGCCCTGAAAAATCACCGGCTTTCCGCGGTGCGTGAAGACGACGAGCCGCTTGGAAAACACCATTGGCACGAAGCGCGCGAAGCGCACGTCTTCCCAGGCCACTTCGCGCCGCGTGAACCATGTCTGGCGGATGCCGTGATCGTCGATCGTGGTGATGGACGTCTGCATGTGCCACGAGACAAACAACAGCGCCACAAAGCACAGCACCACGGCCACTGCCAGCAGCGTGTCGAAGGGCTGTGAGGGCGCGCGGATGGCGGTGGTGACAACCTGCACGCCCAGCACCGCAAGCAACACCCAGGTCAGGATGCGCACCCAGTCCGGCCAGGCCTGGCCCGCCAGGGGCAACGGGCCGATGGCGCGGAGCAGCGCCGCGAGGTCTTCGGGCGCGCGGGTGGCTGTCGGGGTGGTCATGCGGGCCGGGTCATGCGGACGGGGGCGTGCGGCGCGGGATCAGGCCGCGCGCTTGGCGGCGATGGCGTTGCCGGCGCGGCTGGAGCCCTTGCGGTTCAGATGCGCGGACATCCATTGCCCGATGTCGACCACGGCGTCGAAGTCCACGCCCGTGTCGATGTCCAGGCCGCGCAGCATGTACAGCACGTCTTCCGTCGCGACGTTGCCGGTGGCGCCCTTTGCGTAGGGGCAGCCGCCCAGGCCGGCCACCGACGTGTGGAAGATGGAAATGTTGGTTTCCAAGGCTGCCAGGATGTTGGCAAGCGCCTGGCCATAGGTGTCATGAAAATGGCCCGACACGCGCGCCGGGTCCACGACCTGCGTGACGGCGGCCATCACTTCGCGCACGCGCTTGGGGTTGCCCACGCCGATGGTGTCGGCCACGTCGATCTCATCGACCTGCATCGCCAGGTAGCGCTGCGCCACGTCCACCACGGCCTCGACGGGAACTTCGCCCTGGTAGGGACAGCCCAGCGCGCAGCTGATGCTGCCGCGCACGCGGATGCCGGCTTCGCGCGCGGCCTGCACGACGGGCTCGAAACGCGCGATGGATTCGGCGATGGAGCAGTTGATGTTCTTTTGGGAAAAGGCCTCGCTGGCGGCGCCGAAGATCACGATTTCGTCCGCGCGGGCGGCCAGCGCCCCTTCAAAACCCTTCATGTTGGGCGTCAGCACCGAATAGATGGTGCCGGGCCGGCGTTCGATGCGCGCCATCACGTCGGCGCCGTCGGCCATCTGCGGCACCCATTTGGGCGACACGAACGACGCGGCTTCCACATTGGGGAAGCCCGCGGCGCTCAGGCGGTTGACCAGTTCCACCTTGATGTCGGTGGGGACAAATTCCTTTTCGTTCTGCAGACCGTCGCGAGGCGATACCTCGACGATCTTCACGCGGGAGGGCAATGCCATGTCTCTTCCTGTGTCGGTATTGGGAGGCCGGCGCTACAAGGCTGCGGCGCTGCCGAACATATTAGCGCCATCGCATCCGGCCCCGTTGCAGTGCTAGTGCAAACGCTGGTAGCGGCCATCGTCCAGCCGGGCGATGCGGCCCTGCAATTCTAGTTCGACCAGTTGCGTCTGCAGGTCGGCCGTCTGCAGGCCGCATCGCGCCTGGATGGCATCCAGATGCAGCGGGTCGAAACCCAGGGCGTCGAGCAAGGGATGGGCGGGGGCCGGTGTCTGCCTGCGCGCGGGCGGCGTCGGCGTGGGGCCCCCGCCAAGCTCGTCCGTGATGTCCATGGCGGTTTCGACCAGCTTGGCGCCCTGGCGGATCAAGGCATGGCAGCCGCGCGACAGCGGCGAATGGATGGAGCCGGGGATGGCAAAGACTTCGCGTCCGCATTCCCCGGCTAGCCGCGCGGTGATCAGCGACCCGCTCTGCTTGGCCGCTTCCACCACCAGCACGCCGCGCGCCAGGCCCGCCACGATGCGGTTGCGCTTGGGAAAATGTTGCGGGCGCGCGCCGGTGCCCAGCGGAAGCTCCGACACCAGCGCACCGTGCGCGGCGATGCGGTGCGCCAGGTCGCGATGGCTGGCCGGATAGATGCGGTCGATGCCCGTTCCCATGACCGCAACGGTGCCCGCGCCCTGCGGGCCGGCGTCCAGCGCCCCTTCATGCGCGGCGGCGTCGATGCCTAGCGCCAGGCCGCTGACGACGCGCCAGCCGTTGCCCGCAAGATGCCGGGCAAACGCGCGCGCATTCTCCTGGCCGCCGGGCGTGGCATTGCGCGCGCCCACGACCGCCAGCGACGGCCCCTGCAGAAAAGCGGGGTCCCCGGCGACATACAGCAGGATGGGCGGGTCGGCGATCGTCAGCAGGCTTTGCGGATAGGAGGGATCGGCCAGCGTGAGGACGTGGCGGCCGGGCTGCTGCACCCATTCCAGCGCCGCCTGCACCTGCTTTTCCATGTCGGCCGGCATGGGCGCCGCCAATTGCCGCGCCAGCGCTTCCGGCACGTGCCGCGAGAGCGCGGTGGCGCGCTGCGCGTAGATCTGGTCGGGCAGACCAAGCGCGGCCAGCAGCTGGCAGGCGGTCGCGGAACCGACGTTGGGTTCGAGGGACAGCCGCAGCCAGGCGGCGAGTTCTTCGGGTGATTGCGTGAGGGGCATGAAACGGGCGCGGAAAAGGCGTCTGGGGTTCGAGAGTGTCGCATGTGCCACGCCCGTCCATCAGGACCGGGGTGGACGGATATGCGCGCCCGCGCAAATGGCGAAAACCCCCTGCAAAAACGGTGCCGCAGCAATGTCCGCAATCCCTGAATTAGCCGAAAACTATTAGAAATCAAGACTCTAATGAATTAAACTCTCGCCTAAGCATCACTACTGGCGATCCCCTTCAATGGCTTTACTTCCCATCCTTCGCTACCCGGATCCGCGCTTGCACAAAAAGGCCAAGCCGGTTGCCGAGGTCGACGACCGCATCCGCCAACTCGTGCGCGACATGGCCGAAACCATGTACGACGCGCCGGGTGTCGGCCTGGCCGCGACCCAGGTCGACGTGCACGAGCGCGTCGTCGTGATCGACGTGTCCGAGGAAAGCAATTCGCTGCTGACCCTGATCAACCCCGAGATCACCTGGCGCAGCGACGATTACAAGATCTACGAAGAAGGCTGCCTGTCCGTCCCCGGCGTCTACGACGAAGTGGAACGCGCGTCGCGCATCCGCTGCAAGGCGCTGGACATCGATGGCAAGCCTTTCGAGTTCGAGGCCGACGGTCTTCTGGCCGTTTGCGTGCAGCACGAACTCGATCACCTGGAAGGCAAGGTGTTCGTCGAGTACCTGTCCAACCTCAAGCAGAATCGCATCAAGACCAAGCTCAAGAAAGCCGAGCGCGAAGCGCTGCGCGCCTGACGGAGAGCCGGTCCATGCGTATCGTCTTTGCCGGAACCCCGGAATTTGCCCGTATCGCGTTCGACGCCCTGCGGGCCGCGGGCCACGAAATCCCCTTGGTCATGACGCAGCCGGACCGGCCGGCTGGGCGGGGCCTGAAGCTCACGCCCAGCCCGGTCAAGCA
Organism: Achromobacter sp. SLBN-14; assembly: GCF_006715415.1. Lineage (NCBI taxonomy): Bacteria > Pseudomonadati > Pseudomonadota > Betaproteobacteria > Burkholderiales > Alcaligenaceae > Achromobacter > Achromobacter sp. SLBN-14. The sequence continues at coordinate 2,773,161 of NZ_VFNE01000001.1, forward strand.
GGCGGCGCTGGATGCCGGCATTGCCGTGGCGCAGCCGCGCAGCCTGCGTCTGGATGGCCGTTATCCGGACGAGGCCGCCGAGGCCCGTGCGTTGCTGGACAGCGTGGCGCCCGATGTCATGGTGGTGGCCGCATACGGATTGATCCTGCCGCAATGGGTGCTGGATCTGCCGCGTCTGGGCTGCCTGAACATCCACGCCAGCCTATTGCCGCGCTGGCGCGGCGCCGCACCCATCCAGCGCGCCATCGAGGCGGGCGATGCCCGTACCGGCGTCACCATCATGCAGATGGACGAAGGCCTGGATACGGGCGACATGCTGCTCGAACGCATCGTGCCGATCTCGGACGAGACCAATGCCGCGCAGCTGCACGACGCGTTGGCGCAGGCGGGTGGTGAAGCCATCGTCCAGGCGCTGGATGCGTTGGCCAATGGCGGCCTGACCGCGCGCAAGCAGCCGGAAGACGGCGTGACCTACGCAGCCAAGCTGGACAAGGCCGAAGCCGCGCTCGATTGCAGCCAGCCCGCCCAATTGCTGGCGCGCCGTGTGCGGGCTTTCAATCCCGTCCCGGGCGCCAGCATCCGGTTGCCGGGGCAGCCCGATGCCGTGAAGGTCTGGCGCGCCCAGGCGCTGGCCGAGCCCACCTCGGCGGCCCCGGGCAGCGTGCTGCGCGCCGATGCGGCGGGCATCGACATCGCCACCGGCCAGGGCGTGCTGCGCCTGCTTGAATTGCAAAAGGCGGGCGGCAAGCGCCAGCCGGTGGATGTGTTCGTGCGCGGCTGGCAGCCCGCCTGACGGCGCTGCGCCAGGCGGCTCACGCCTGGCCGCGCGCCGCCAGCAGATCCAGATACGCGCCCGACAGCAACTGCTCGGGCGCGACGCCCAGCCCGGCCATCAGCGTCCGGGCTTCTTCCATGCCTGCTTCGACGCTTTCGTCGTCGCGCAGCACCACTTCCAGCTCCAGGAATTCGCCCAGGCCTTGCACGCGGTCCAGGTGGATGCGCGTGCGCCCGGCGATGAACACCGTGCGGTGTTTCCTGACGCGACCGATAACGCCATAGGCGTGCGACAAGGCCTCGCGCAGGGAGTCGGGCGCGTCGGTGGGTGAGATGACGTAGAAGCTTTCCTTGGGACCGCTATCGTCGGCGCGCCGATAGAAGATCAGCTCGCCCGAGCCGTCCGCGAAGGCGCGCAGCTTCAGGCGGCCGTTGGCGCACGTGAAGAAGGTGTCGTCCTGGTCGATGAAGACCGGCTCTTTTCCCGATAGCGCCGCGGCCAGGTGTTCGAGGGCATCCAGGCTGTCCACCCGCGCCTTGATCTCGACATTGCGTGCCATGGCCGCGCTCCGGATTCAGTAAAGCGAACCGGCCACGCGGGCGGGCAGTTCGCGATCGTAGGTCACGCCGTCGAACGTGCCTGCGGTCAGGTCGGACAGAATGCGGCCGACGCTGGGCAGCGCGGTGCGGGGAATCTGCGTCTGCGGGTCCCAGAGGCGCGAGCGCAGCAGGGCGCGCGAGCATTGGAAATAGACCTTCTGCACGTCGATGACCAGCACGGAGCGGGGCAGCTTGCCGTCCATCTCGAAGCGCGCCAGAAGCGCCGGGTCGACGCTGATGCGCGCCGTGCCGTTCACCCGCAATGTTTCGCCCACGCCCGGCACGAGGAACAGCAGGGCCACGCGCGGATCGGCGATGACGTTGAGCAGGCTGTCCACGCGGTTGTTGCCGCGGCGGTCGGGCAGGAGCAGCGTCTTTTCGTCTTCCACCACTACAAACCCGGCGGGGTCGCCGCGCGGCGAGGCATCCAGCCCATCCGGTCCCGCCGTCGCCAGCAGCGCGAACGGCGCGGCCTCGATGAACGCGCGGTAGTGCGGATGCACGTGGTCGACCTCTTTTTTCAGGGAGGCTTCGCCGGGCGAACCGTAAAGCGCGTGCAGGGCGTCGGCGTCGGTAATCAGGTGAGCGGGATCGGTATGCATGGGATCTGGGCGTTAGGCCAGTGCGTTGGGAAGGTCTTGAACCGCCAGGAACAGCTCGTCGGGGCCGCGGCCGCGCAGGGCGTCCACATGGTTGTAGCCCCAGGCAACCGATCCGACGCGCACGCCCGCCTTGCGGGCCGCGTCGATGTCGCGCATTTCGTCGCCCACCAGCAGGAAACGTTCGGGGGACGTGCCGTGCTGCTTGAGCAGGCGGTCGATCTTGGCGGCCTTGCCGAACAGGTCGCTGCCGCATTCGTAGTCGTCAAAGAGCGCCGCGGTTTCCTCGCCCAGCACGCGCTTGACGTTTTCGACGGAGTTCGAGCTGACCACCGCCAGGCGCAGGCCGCTCGCCTTCAGGCGGGCCAACGCTTGCGGGATGCCGTCAAACAGCTGCACGCTGGGATCGATTTCCTGCATCAGCGTGCGCACGTGCGTCATGATCGCGGGCAGCTTCCATAGCGGGATGTTCAGGTACTTCAGGATCTCCATTGCATCGCGGCTGCGAAGCGCTTCGCGTTCGGACGCATCGATCTTGCGGAAGTTGTACTTCTCCGCGACGGTATTGAGAATGGTGTTGAACCACGGCATGGTGTCTGCCAGGGTCCCGTCGAAGTCGAAGGCTGCAATGTCGTATTTCAATTCTTGAATCCAATGCCGGCAGGCTGGGCGGGGACGCCTCTCCCACGCTGACAGGCGTCGTCGCGCATCCCTACATGCCGTGCGGGTGAAGCAAATAGTGCACGACCGGCGCCAGGTCTTCAAGCGGCGGAGCGCCGGCGACCACGCGCGCGGCGCTGGTCCAGGGGTAGTCCAGGGCCAGCAGCCAGCCGAACACCGCGGACGCATCGCCCGGGGGCAGGGTTACCATGGTTTCGATCGTGATGGTCAGGCGCTTGGCGCGATACGGGTCGGGCTGAAACTCCCAGTCGTATCGCCCACAGCCCACGCGCACGTTGCCGGTCGCCTTTTCGGTCATGCCGACCAGCCAGTCGCAGTGGTAATCCGGCAGGCGTGTGTCCGCCGGGGGGCGCGACAGGTAGAAGGTGTAGACGTTGTCGTAGGTCTGGCCGAACTTGCGCACCAGCGTGTCGGTGATGGCGGCCAAGCCATGCGATTCAGGCGGAAAGGCGATGGCCTGCGTGCGCAGGGCCATTTTCAGCACGGCATCGGGCGCGAAGGCGCGGGCCATGTAGTGCGGGCGGTTCTCGTCCTTGGCGTGAAAATAGTCGCGCAATACGGACTCGGTGCAACCGGGGAACAACGAATCGGTAGGCATTGCGGGGGCTTCCGTTCAGGTCTTTGGCGTGGGGGTCAGGGCTTTCGGATCGGATCGAACCACTTCGAGACGTTGGGCGGCTCGTAGATGGCGTAGCGATCCAGCAGCAAGGCAGGGTCTTCTTCCACCACCAGCATGTCGCGATGCTGGGGACGGATGAATGCTTCTTCCACGGAGTGGTCAATGAATTGCATCAGGGCATCGTAGTACCCGGCCACGTTCAGCAATCCGCAGGGCTTCTGGTGCATGTTCAATTGCGCCCAGGTCCAGACTTCGAAGAATTCTTCCAGCGTGCCGGCGCCGCCGGGCAGGGCGACGAAGCCGTCGGCCTTCTCCATCATCATCGCCTTGCGCTCGTGCATGTTTTGCACCGTGTGCAGCTCGGTCAGCCCCAGATGCGCCTGTTCCTTCTTGAGAAGCAGTTCGGGGATGACGCCGATGACGCGGCCGCCGCCGGCCAGCACTTCGTTGGCCACCACGCCCATGATCCCGACGATAGATCCGCCGTACACCAGGCCCAGGTCGCGCTTGACGAGTTCGCGCGCCAGCACGCGGGCCTGCTCGACGTAGTCCGGGCGCGTGCCCGGGTTGGAGCCGCAATACACGCAGATATTCTTCAGAGTCATAAAACGGGTGGGAAATTGCCGGCCGCGTTACAGATTGCGTCACGCGGCCTTTCGCGAAGCCGATAGTTTACGCAAGGTTGCCGGAGGACTCCCGAGACCCTGGGCGAGCACGGCGGGGAGACGCGGGCAATGTTTGGACACAGCAAGTTCCGGCGTGCTCGGTAGACTGAAGATTGCGAAAACGACTGGAAGTCCAGCGTCGTGCTGCTTTCACGGACTAGAGGAGCTAACGATATGGAACAAGCAAACCGCAACCCGCAGGAAAACAAGCGTCCCTTCGATATGGACGTGAAGGCGATTCGCGCCAAGGCGCGCAAGGACATCGAATCCGGCGCCATCACCGACACGTATCGCGCAGACCGTGAAACCGTGCTGAAACTGCTGAATGAAGCGTTGGCCACGGAAATCGTCTGTGTGCTGCGCTACAAGCGCCACTACTTCATGGCCCGCGGTCTGAATGCGGAACCGGTCGCGGCCGAGTTTGCCGAGCACGCGGCACAAGAGCAGGATCACGCCGACAAGCTGGCCGAGCGGATCGTGCAGCTGGGCGGCGAGCCGAACCTGTCGCCCAAGGGCATTCTGGACCGCAGCCATTCCGAATACGTCGAAGGCGACTCGCTGGAAGAGATGATCAAGGAAAACCTGATCGCCGAGCGTATCGCCATCGACAGCTATCGCCAGATGATCGATTACATCGGTGAACAGGATTCCACCACGCGCCGTCTGCTGGAGGAAATCCTGGCGGTGGAAGAGGAACACGCCGACGACCTGTCGGACTTCCTGGCCAAGTCCTGATCGGGCGCCGCCCCGCCCGCGGGGCGGATTGATGGGCGGCAGCGGGGTCCCGGGATCCGCGGCTCGTCACGCTCAAAGACAAACGCCGTCCGGCGCGCGATGCGCCGGACGGCGTTTGTCCGAAGGCGCTGCGATTACAGCGCGTCGGCCCAGAGGTCGTACTCGTCGGACTCGGTGACGCGCACGCGCACCATGTCGCCCGGCTGCAGGGGCTTGTCCGAACTGACGTAGACGCAGCCGTCGATTTCCGGCGCGTCGCCCGCGCTGCGGCCCACCGCGCCGTCTTCGTCGACCTCGTCGATCAACACGTCGATCTCGCGGCCGACCTTCAGCGCCAGGCGCTGGGCGGAGATGGTCTGCTGCAGCGCCATGAAGCGCTCCCAGCGATCCTGCTTGACGTCGTCCGGCACCGGATCGTCCAGCAGGTTGGCCGGCGCGCCTTCAACCGGCGAATACTGGAAACAGCCCACGCGGTCCAGCTGCGCTTCCTGCATCCAGTCCAGCAGATATTGGAAGTCTTCCTCGGTTTCGCCGGGAAAGCCGACGATGAAGGTCGAGCGGATCGTCAGGTCCGGGCAGATTTCGCGCCAGCGCTTGATGCGCGCAAGCGTCTTGTCTTCGAAGGCCGGGCGCTTCATCAGCTTCAGGATGCGCGGACTGGCGTGCTGGAACGGGATGTCCAGGTAGGGCAGGATCTTGCCCTCGGCCATCAGCGGAATCACTTCGTCGACGTGCGGGTACGGGTACACGTAATGCAGGCGCGTCCAGACGCCCATTTCGGACAAGGCCATACAGAGCTCGGTCATGCGGGTCTTGACCGGGCGGCCGTTCCAGAAACCGCTGCGGTATTTCAGGTCCACGCCGTAGGCGCTGGTGTCCTGCGAGATCACGAGCAGCTCTTTGACGCCGGCCTTCACCAGACGCTCGGCTTCGTTCAGCACGTCGCCGACGGGACGGCTGACCAGGTCGCCGCGCATCGAGGGAATGATGCAGAAGCTGCAGCGATGATTGCAGCCTTCGGAGATCTTCAGGTAGGCATAGTGGCGCGGCGTGAGCTTCACGCCCTGCGGCGGCACCAGGTCCACGTAGGGATTGTGGTCCGTGCGCGGGGGCGCCACGCCGTGCACGGCGCGCACGACCTCTTCATATTGCTGGGGACCGGTCACCGACAGCACGCTGGGATGCACGTCGCGGATCACCGATTCCTCGACGCCCATACAGCCGGTCACGATGACCTTGCCGTTCTCGGCCAGGGCTTCGCCGATGGCTTCCAGCGACTCGGCCTTGGCGCTGTCGATGAAGCCACAGGTGTTCACGACGACCACGTCGGCACCGTTGTATTCCGGCGTGATTTCGTAGCCTTCGGTGCGCAGCTGGGTCAGGATGCGTTCGGAGTCGACCAGGGCTTTGGGGCAGCCCAGCGACACGAACCCCACGCGCGGCGCGCGCCCCGGGTTGGCTTCCTGGGCGGCGGCCGTAATGGCGTCCAGCGTCGCGTCGGCGCCGTTGCTGGGAGCAGTGCCGGCGCCTTTGCCGGGGCGGGAATGTTCAATAACTTCCAATCTAATTCACCGTAGGTTCGCGCACGGGCGTTGGGCGTGCGGCGGGGTAATCGTCAAAGGGTCAGGGCCAGGCCGGGGCGTCCACGGAGGACAGGTGGCGCAGCGTTTCGGGATGCAGCATGGCAACCCGCAGCAATGTCTGCGCGGCGCCTGAAGGGTTGCGCCGACCTTGTTCCCAATCCTGCAAGGTACGCACGCTTACGCCCAGCAACGCCGCGAAATCCGCCTGCGGCAGGCCCACGCGATTGCGCGCTTCGCTGATGTGCGACGCCTGCCACCGGACGGACCGGGCAAGCGGAACAGCCTTATTCATAACTCAGTCAGGGGGGGAGGGGGGCGGCGTTTTCCCGCCAACCGGATTCCAGGCTGGCGGCCGCTCCCGTGGCGATAGCGGGGAAAGCGCAGAATTATACGGCATTGCCGTAGGCGCGGATAGCGCCGGGTGCGCAACCGGCCTGCAAAAAGGGGGGCGGAGAAGCGGACGCGGACCGTCGGCCCTGTCCGGTTCAGGCCGCGGTTCGCCGGTACAGCGCCAGCGTCCCCGCCAGACCGATCAGCATGCCCCCGCAGATCCGGTTCAGCCAGCGCAGGCCGCCCGCCTGGAAGGCGCGGACCATCTGCGCGCCCAGCGTGGCGTACGCCAGCATCGTCGCCACGTTCAGCAGCGCCAGGATCCCGGCCAGGATGGCGTATTGGGCGGGCAACGGCGCTGCGGGGTTGATGAACTGGGGCAGAAAGGCCGACATGAAAAGCAGGGCCTTCGGGTTGGTCAGCGCCACGACGAAGCTGCGCATGCCCAGGGCCAGGCCGTCCGGACGGGCGTCGCGGGGGCGCTCGGACGGCAGGATCAGCGCCGCGTCCGAACGCAGGAGCTTGACGCCCAGCCACGCCAGATAAGCCGCGCCCGCCCATTTGACGATCTGGAAGGCGACCTCGGAGGCCGCCAGCAGCACGCCCAGGCCGCAGGCCACCGCGCCGATCAGGACCAGATCGGCCAGCACGGCGCCGCCCATGCCCCAGCACGCGGCGCGCACGCCGTGGCGCGAGCCGTTGGACAGGGCGAGAAGCACGGTGGGACCGGGCGTGATGATGGCGACGGCAGAGGCCAGGACGAACAGCAGCAGCGTGGCAAGGGTCATGATCGGGCTCCGGGGCAGGCACCCAGTGTGCCGCGCCCGCCGCCCTCTCGTCCAGGTCCGGGCTACCATAGCGGTCTTACTCTTTGATTTCGCCCCATGTCCACGCGTTCCGACTCCCCCAATCTGGCTCCTCCGCTCTCTTCAGTCCTTCTTGCCAGCGCGGAAGTGGTGGAGGGTGTGCTTGACGGCCGTTCGCTCACCGAGGCGCTGGCCGACGTGGACGCCGCGCTGCGTCCTGCCACGCAGGCCGTGTCGTTTCATGCGATGCGTTACCTGGGTTGGGCCGATGCGGTCGGGCGCGAGATGGTGCAGCGCTATCCCAGCGTGCTGTTCGAGTCCCTGCTGCTGGTGTCGCTGACGCTGCTCAAGGAAGAGGGCGATGCGGCCGTGGCCTTGCCCGGCATGCCGGTCTACGCCCCGCACACGGTCGTCGACCAGGCGGTGACCGCGGCCGCCGGCTCGCGCGCCCTGGCGTCGTACAAGGGCATGCTCAACGCCTGCCTGCGCCGCTTCCTGCGCGAACGCGCCGCGCTTGAAGCCGCGGTGGCCGACAGCCCCGAGGCGCAATTCAATCATCCCGGCTGGTGGGTCAAGCAGCTGACCGTGGCCTATCCGAAGCAATGGCGTGACATCCTGGCCGCCTCCAACCTGCCGGCCCCGCTGACGCTGCGGGTGAACCGCCGGCGCGCCACCCGCGAACAGGTGCTGGCGGCATTTGCCGATGCGGGCCTGGCGGCCGAGCCGGTGGGCCAGTCGGGCGTGGTGCTGGCCACGCCCAAACCGGTGACGCAGTTGCCCGGCTTTGCCGAGGGCTGGTGGTCGGTGCAGGACGCGGGCGCGCAGCTCGCCGCGGAATTGCTGGCGCCCGCGAACGGCATGCGGGTGCTGGACGCGTGCTCGGCGCCGGGCGGCAAGACGGCGCATCTGCTTGAGCTGGCCGATATCGACCTGCTTGCCCTGGACGCCGATGCCGACCGGCTTGCCCGCGTGGAACAGAACCTGGCGCGGCTGGGCTTGGGCGGCGGTCACGTCCGGCTCAAGGCGGCCGATGCGGCCGACTTGGACGCCTGGTGGGATGGCAAGCCCTTTGACGCGGTGCTGGCCGACGTGCCCTGCACGGCGTCGGGCATCGTGCGGCGTCACCCCGACATCCGCTGGCTGCGCCGCGAGAACGACCTGCGCCGCACGGCCAGCCTGCAGACCCGGATCCTGGACGCGCTCTGGTCCACCGTGGCGCCGGGCGGCCGCCTGCTATATGTGACGTGCTCGGTCTTTCCGATCGAAGGTACGCGCCAGGCCCTGGAGTTTCTGCAGCGCCACCCCGACGCAACCCGCCTGGAGGCACCGGGCCAGTTGCTGCCAGTTGCGGTCGATGCAACACCCGCGGCGCAACACGACGGGTTTTTCTACGCCTTGTTTGCCAAGCAGTCCTGAATCCCGAAGAATAGGGGCATGACGTAGTCCCGGTGCCGTATGTCCATTATTTCGCGCGTATTTCTTGGGTTGTTGCTGGTATCTGCCGTGCTTTTGACCGCGCCGGGCGGCTTGGCGCATGCGTCCGAACCCCGCGTCACCCGGGTGGATCCGGTGGTGCGGGACGGCAACCTGGAAATCGACGCGGATATCGAATTCGAGCTGAATCAGCAGTTGCGCGACGCCGCCCAGCGCGGCGTCGCCTTGTATTTCACGGCCGACCTCACCATCACCCGCGAGCGCTGGTACTGGTTCGACAAGTCGCTGGTGGACACGTCCCGCACCTGGCGGGTGGTCTATAACGCGCTGACCCGGCAATGGCGGGCGGGCGTGGGCGAGCTGTCCTTTCCGGTGGCCTCGCTGGACGACGCGATGAGCGCCATCCGGCACATTCGCAATTGGCGGGTGGCAGAGGCGAGCGAGTTTGATGCGGGGTCGGAATACAACGGGCAATTGCGCCTGAGGCTGGATACGTCGCTGTTGCCGCGGCCGTTCCAGGTCAATGCCCTGAACAGCAGTTCTTGGGCGCAGGCGACGCCGTGGATGGACTTCTCGTTCATGTTGGGCGACAAGGAGAAAGATCCCTCATGAGGCTTTTGCTTCGGCTGGCGCTGATGGTCGGCGCCGTGAGCGGTCTGGCGCTGCTGGGCCTTCTGGCCTGGTCCACCGGAAACGCCTCGCGCTTTGCGCGCTACTACGACACGCTGCTGGTCCTGAACGGCATTTTCGCGCTGGCGCTCTTCGTCTGGGTGGTTGCGCTGACGGTGCGGCTGGCCCGGCAGATCCGGCGCCGGCAGTTCGGCGCGCGGCTTACCGCCCGATTTTCCCTGGCGTTCGCCCTGATCGGCGTGGTGCCCGGCGCGCTCATCTACACCGTGTCGGTGCAGTTCATGTCGCGCTCGATCGAATCCTGGTTCAACGTGCGCGTGGATACGGCGCTGGAAGCCGGCCTGAACCTGGGCCGCGCCGCGCTGGATTCGCTGCTGGCGGACCTGGACGCGCGGGCGCGCTCGATGGCCGTCGAGCTGAACCGCAGCACCGACAGCGGCGTGACGCTGGCGCTGACCCGGCTGCGCGAGGCCAATGGCGTGCAGGAAGCCATGGTGTTCACGGGCAGCGGCCGCATGGTGGCGTTTTCGACCAGCCAGTACGGGCAACTGCTGCCTGCAATGCCGCCGTCCACGGTGATGAACCAGTTGCGGCTGGCGCGCGGCTACTCGGCGGCCGAAGCCGACGATCCCGTGACGCCGGGCGCCGAGGGCGGCCTGCATCTGCGCGTGGTGATCCCGCTGAACGGCCCGGACCGCTACGACAACCTGCTGGGGCCAGCGTCCGAACCCCGCTGGCTGCAGCTGCTGCAGCCGGTGCCCGAGCAGATCGCGCATAACGCCAACCTCGTGCAGCAGGGCTTTCGCGATTACCAGGAGCTGGCGCTGTCGCGGCTGGGCCTGCGCAAGCTCTACGGCATCACACTGACGCTGGCCCTGCTGCTGGCGGCGTTCGGCGCCATCGCGGTGGCGCTGTCCCTGTCCAAGCGGCTGGTGCGCCCGCTGCTGAGCCTGGCAGGCGGCACGCAGGCGGTGGGCGTGGGCGACTACCGGCCCTTGCCCGAACCGCCGGAACGCGACGAAGTCGGCCAGCTTACGCGCTCGTTCAACGCCATGACGCGACAGCTCGACGAGGCGCGCCGCATGGTCGAAAGCAACCGCCAGCAGCTCGAGCGCTCCAACGTCTACCTGGAAAGCGTGCTGTCGAACCTGTCCTCCGGCGTGCTGGTGTTCGATGAATCCTTCCGCGTCACCACGGTCAACCAGGGCGCCCAGACCATCCTGGGCGCCGACTTGCGTTCGGTGATCGGCCGCCCGCTGGAGACGGCGGACGGCATGCTGGAGTTTGCGAACATCGTGCGTCAGGCGTTTTCCACGCATGCGGCGGTCGGTTCCGAACGCCAGCACTGGCAGCAGCAGTTCGAAATCGCGCCCGCCGCGGTCGAAGGCGAGACCGCATCGCAGCCGCTGACGCTGCTGGCGCGGGGCACGCACCTGCGCGTGGACGGGCGCGGCAACGGCTATCTGGTGGTGTTCGACGACATCACCGAAGTGATCTCGGCCAACCGGACGGTGGCGTGGGGCGAGGTGGCGCGCCGTCTGGCCCACGAAATCAAGAATCCGCTGACCCCCATCCAGCTCTCGGCCGAGCGCCTTGCCATGAAGCTGGAAGGCAAGCTGCCGCCCGCCGAGGCCCAGATCGTGGCGCGCTCGACCAACACGATCGTGAACCAGGTGGCGTCGCTCAAGCAGATGGTGGACGACTTCCGCGAATACGCTCGCACGCCGCCGGCCGTCATGCAACGCATCAACTTCAACGCGCTGGTGGCGGACGTGCTGTCGCTCTACGGCTGGGAGCCCGAGGGCGGGTCCTCGCGCCTGACGGAGAAGGCCCTGAATCTGGACGTGAACCTGGCGGCCGGCCTGCCCGACATCGAAGGCGATCCGACCCAGCTTCGGCAGGTGATCCACAACCTGCTGTCGAATGCCCGCGATGCGATCGCGGAACTGGGCGGGCAGGGCCGCGTCAGCGTGACGACGCAGCTCATGCGCAGCGAACAGCCCGATCGCGTGGCGCATCAGGCGCTGCGTTTCACGGTGGCCGACACCGGTCCGGGCTTCCCGCCGCAGGTCATGCAGCGCGCGTTCGAGCCCTACGTAACCACAAAGTCCCACGGGACTGGGTTAGGATTGGCAATCGTCCGCAAGATCGTGGAAGAGCATGGCGGACGTATCGACCTTGCCAACCGCAAGGAAGGAGGGGCGCGGATTTCCATCCTGTTGACCCGGCTCGCGCCCGGGTCCGATACTATGGACGCCACCGCGCAAGAAAAGGATAATGCGGCTACGCAATAGGTGGATGCTTTATGGCCAGAATTCTGGTGGTTGACGACGAAGTCGGTATACGCGAGCTTTTGTCGGAAATCCTTTACGACGAGGGACACACGGTCGAGCTGGCCGAAAACGCGGCGCAAGCGCGCGCTGCCCGTCTTCGCATGCGTCCCGATCTGGTGTTGCTGGACATCTGGATGCCCGACACCGACGGTGTCAGCCTGCTCAAGGAGTGGGGCTCGCAAGGCTTGCTGGACATGCCTGTCATCATGATGAGCGGCCACGCCACCATCGACACGGCAGTCGAAGCCACGCGCATCGGCGCCATGGATTTCCTGGAAAAGCCCATCACGCTGCAGCGTCTGCTCAAGACCGTTGCCGCGGGTCTGGCACGGGGCCGCTTGCCGCATCCGGCGCCTGCCGCCGCCAATCCGGCGGTCGCCAGCCCGGTGGTCGCGCTGGAAGACGAACTCGATCCGCCGGCCGCGCTGGCTGCGGTGTCCGTGAACGATGCGCCGGCCACTTCCAACGGCCAGCTTGGCAGCATCTCGCTGGACCAGCCGCTGCGCGAGGCGCGCGACGAGTTCGAGCGCATCTACTTTGAATACCACCTGGTCAGGGAAAGCCACAGCATGACGCGCGTGTCCGAACGCACCGGGCTGGAACGCACCCACCTCTACCGCAAGCTCAAGCAATTGGGCATCGAGTCCGCGCGCAAGCGCAGCACATGAAGATCCTCATCATGGGCGCTGGTCGCGTAGGCACCAGCGTGGCGGAAAACCTGGTGTCCGAGCAAAACGACATCACGGTCATCGATTCCGCCCCCGCCCAGCTGCAATACCTGCAAGAACACTTTGACCTGCGTGTCGTCCTGGGAGACGGCTCGCAGGTGTCGGTGCTTGAAAACGCCGGCGCCGCCGATACCGATCTTTTCATCGCCTGTGCGGCGTCCGACGCCGCCAACATGGTCGCGTGCAAGATTGCGCGCCAGCTCTTCAACATTCCCCGCCGCATCGCCCGCATCCGCTCGGCTGAGTTCCCCGAACATCCCGAACTCATGAGCGAAGAAGGCTTCTGCATCGACGCGCTCATCAGCCCCGAACGCAGCGTCACCACCTACCTGCACAGCCTGATCGAATTTCCCGAGGCCTTGCAGGTCGTGGAATTTGCGGAAGGGCGCGTCAGCGTCGTGACGGTCCGGGTGGGGCATGGCAGCCCGATGGCGCATTCGTCCGTCGACAAGCTGCGCGACGTCTGGCCGGACGTGAAGGCGCGCGTGATCGACGTGCTGCGCGGCGGGCGTCCCCTGCGCGCGGGCAGCGGCACCGTCATCGCGCCGGGCGACGAAGTCGTGCTGGTCGTGGATTCGGACCATGCCCGCCGCGCCGTGCGCAAGCTGCGAGACGCCGAGCGGGCCGTGCGCCGCGTGATGATCGCGGGCGGCGGCAATATCGGCCTGCGGCTCGCGCGCCAGCTCGCCGAAGAAAAGTACAGCGTGCGCATCATCGAGCACGACCTCAAGCGCTGCGAGTACCTGGCGACCCAACTGCCGGACAGCGTGCTGGTCCTGCATGGCAGCGGCACCGATGAGGCGCTGCTCGAGCGCGAAAACATCGAGGACATGGACACCTGGCTGGCGCTGACCAGCGACGACGAGGACAACATCATGTCCTCGCTGCTGGCCAAGCGGCTGGGCGCACGCAAGGTGATCGCGCTGATCAACCGGCAGGCGTACGGCGAACTGATGCAGGGCAGCCATATCGACATCGCGGTGTCGCCGTCGCAAGCCACCATGAGCGAGCTTCTGCGCCATGTGCGCCGTGGCGACGTGGTCGCCGTGCACCGGCTGCGCCAGGGCGTGGCGGAGGCCCTGGAGGCCATTGCCCACGGCGACCGCTCCACGTCCAAGGTGGTGGGCCGCGCGGTGGGCAAGATCAGCCTGCCCAAGGGCGCCAGCATCGGCGCGCTGGTGCGCGGCGAAGAAATCATCCTGCCCGACGCCGATACCGTCATCGAAACCGACGACCACGTCATCGTCTTCGTGCCCTCGCGCCAGCAGATGCCGCGCGTGGAAAAGCTGTTCCAGGTCTCGGCGTCCTTCTTCTGATGCGCTGCCCCTCTCACTCCTTGCGTGGGCCGCGCGCGGCCGGATAAGCCTTCATGAAGCGCGTTCTGGCCACCCTGTACATCCTGGGCCTCACCATGGTGATGTTCGCCCTCACCATGCTGATCCCGCTGTTCATCGCCTATGTAGGGGCGGACGGGGCGCGCGACGCGTTCCGGAACGGGTTTCTCATTTCGGTGGGCATTGGCGGCGGCCTGGCCGCGCTGACCCGGCGCAACCGCAGTGAATTGCGGGCGCGCGACGGCTTCGTGCTGGTGTCTGCGGTGTGGGCGGGCCTGCCCTTGCTGGCGGCCATTCCGCTCTTGCTGTATTTCCATGGCGCGGGGCTGCCCTTGTCCTTCACCGGGGCCTATTTCGAGGCGATGTCCGGGCTGACCACGACGGGCGCCACGGTCCTGACCAATCTGGACACCTTGCCGCCGTCGATCAACCTGTGGCGCGCCACGCTGATCTGGATCGGCGGCATGGGCATCCTGGTGCTGGCCGTCGCCATTCTTCCCCTGCTGGGCGTGGGCGGCCACCAGGTGGTCCGGGCGGAAACCCCGGGTCCGATGAAGGATGAGCGGCTGACGCCGCGCATCGCCAGCACGGCCAAGGCGCTGTACGCCGTGTACTTCGTGTTTTCGATTCTCTGTTTCCTGGCGTACCGGCTGGCCGGCCTGTCCTGGTTCGAGGCCTGGTGCCACATGGCCACCACCATGGGGCTGGGGGGCTTTTCCACCTGGGACGACGGCTTCGCGCACTTTGACTCCGTGGCGGTCGAAATGGTGGCGATGGTGTTCATGCTGATCGCCGGGATCAACTTCGCGACGCACTTCAACGCCTTCCGCCAGCGCAGCCCGCGCGCCTATTGGCGCTGCCCGGAGGCCATCCCGTACCTGGTCGTGGTGCTGGGAGTGGGCGTGATCATCTCGGTGTACCTGTTCATCAAGGACGTCTACACGGATCCCCTGGAGGCGCTGCGCTACGGGATGTTCAACACCATCTCCATGGCCACCACCACGGGCTATGCCAACACGGACTTCGCGCAGTGGCCGCTGTTTGCGCCGCTGACGATGCTGCTGCTGTCGGGTTTTGCGACCTCGGCCGGGTCGACGGGGGGCGGGATCAAGATGATCCGCGCCATCCTGCTGATCAAGCAGGCCCGCAACGAGCTGGTGACGATGCTGCACCCGCATGCCGTCAGCCCGGTCCGGATCAACGGCAGGGCGGTGGAGACCCGGACCATGTCGTCCGTGCTGGCCTTCATGCTGTTCTACGGCCTGTCGATCGCCGTGTTCACCAGCCTGCTGCTGCTCTCGGGCCTGGACCCCATCACGGCGTTCTCGGCGGTGTTTGCCAGCGTGAACAACACGGGGCCGGGGCTGGGGCCCGTGGGTCCGATGGGCTCGTTCGCCGTGCTGTCGGACTTCCAGATCTGGGTCTGCACCTTTGCCATGCTGATCGGCCGCCTGGAGCTCTTGACCGTGCTGGTCCTGTTCACGCCGATCTTCTGGCGCAAATAGCCGCCGTCCGGCGTCAATTTGATAAGGGATAACCCTAATCAGGGTTATCCCATCCTCCCTCAGAATCCCCGTCAATACTGGCTTTCGGCGCCTGGTGCGCTGGCGACCCGCGCCAATCCTATGCTGTGAGCGCTTGCTTACTTTTCTTCAGAGGGCAAAACCGGATGATTCGCGATGTTGCACACAAATGTCACGATTTTCAATCGTTTTGCCACAAAGCTGCGGCTATCATGCGTTCACAAGCCGCCGTCTAGCGCCCCCCGGGAAGTTGCCGGGCTTCAAGGTCGAACGGCGCATACCCTCATCAAACATTCAAAGGAGTCCGAGATGGAACAAATCCCGTTCATTTCGTCGGCCCCCAACACCCTGGGCATCGAACTCGAGCTGCAACTGATCGACCCCCGCAGTTTTGACCTTGCTGCAGCCTCTGACGAACTGTTGGCCCAGATGGCCAACCATCCTATTGCCGACCGCGTCAAACCCGAAATCACGCGGTCCATGATCGAACTGAACTCCTCGGTGCACGAGCACCCCATGGGCCTTCTGGCCGAAATGCGCGAGATGCGCGACGCCCTGGTTGAAGCGGCCGACGCGGTGGGCGTGTCGGTGGCGGGCGGCGGCGCCCATCCCTTCATGCGCTGGCAGGAACGCTCCATCTCGGATACCCCGCGCTTCCAGTACCTGGCCGAAATGTACGGTTACCTGGCGCGTCAATTTACGGTTTTCGGCCAGCACATCCATCTGGGCGTGAAGAGCGGCGACGATTCCATCAAGCTTTTGCGCCGCCTGTCGCCCTACGTGCCGCATTTCATCGCGCTGTCGGCCTCTTCGCCCTATTGCGAGGGGGTGGATACCCTGTTCTCGTGCTCGCGCCTGAACGCGGTCAACAGCTTCCCGCTGGCCGGCCACATGCCCGCCGAGGTCAAGGACTGGTACCAGTTCGAGGCCCATCTGTCGCAGCTGCGCGCCTTCGGCCTGGCCGAAAGCATCAAGGACCTGTACTGGGATATCCGTCCCAAGCCCGAATACGGCACGGTCGAGATCCGTGTTTGCGACACGCCGCTGACCGTGGAACGCGCCTGCCAGGTGGCGGCGTTTGCCCAGGTGCTGGCGGTGCTGCTGATGCGCGAGGAAGATCCCAGCGACAACGCGTGGCTGTCCTACCGCAGCAACCATTTCCAGGCCTGCCGTTTTGGCCTGCAGGGCAGCTACGTGACGCCGGAAGGGCAACGCGTGCGCCTGATCGACCATCTGCGTGCGCTGTTCCAGCGTCTGATGCCGGTGGCCGAGGAACTGGGCACCGGCGACATGATCGCCGCCCTGCGCGACGATGCCATGCGTGCCGGCAACGACGCCCGCTGGCTGCGCAGCCAGTATCACCGCCTGCGCGACCTGCCGCTGATGGTGGAGGCCATGTCCAATGCCTGGCGCGGCACGGCGGCCCCCGTCGCGCCGCCCGCGGAGCCCACTGCGGTGCTGCGCCGCCGGATCCGGGCGACGTCCGAGCCCATGCAGAGCCTGGCCGCGTCCGAGCCCGGCGTCATCGTGCCCGAACGGCTGCACTAGGAAGCCAGCGGCGGGGCCCCCGCGTCAGGGGGCGCCGCGGTGCCGGCCGCCGATCGCGCTGACGGACAGGCGGGTTTCTCCCGCCACGGTCCGATGCGCGGCGGCGCGCCAGGCGTGGCCGTACGCCACCTCGATGCTCAGCACGATAAGCCCATCGGCATTGCGCTGCGCTTCCAGCGCGGCGCACAGGCGGTCGCGCCAATCCCGTCCCACCAGCCCGCCGCGGCGGCCTTCGGCCGGGTTTCCGCCCAGCGCGCGCACGTCCTGCAGCAGCTTTTCCGGGCTGCGATAGGTCAGGGTCAGGATTTCCTGGTCCATGACCGGATCTGAAAACCCGTTCTCCACCAGCAGGTCGCCGAAATCGTGCATGTCCACGAAGGACGGCGTGGCGGTGCGCAGGCCCGCGTCGGCCAATGCCTGGCGCAATTCGCGCAGGGTGGCCGGACCCAGACAGGAGAACATCGCCAGGCCGCCCACTTTCAGGATGCGGCGCCACTCGGCCAGCACGGCGTGCGGTTCGCGGTGCCAGTGCATGGCCATGTTCGACCACACCAGTTCCAGCGATTCGGGGGGCAGGCCCGTGTTTGCCAGATCCGCATTGACGAACGCGGGGGCGGCGGGGCCGCGGCGCGCCAGCTTGCCGATCCAGGCTGACAGGCCGCCCGGCGCGTGGCGCTTGCGCGCTTCGGCGAGCAGCGGCTCACAGTTGTCCAGGCCGGTATAGGCGGCATCCGGGTAGCGCTCGCGCAGCAACGGCAGGTTGTCGCCGGCGCCGCAGCCGGCGTCCAGCAACGCTTGCGGCTGCACACGGATGTACTGCAGGCGGCCGAGCATGCGGCGCGCCACCTCGCCATAAAGGAATTGGGCGTCAGCCAGGTCGCCGCGGCGCGCGAACTGGCGCGGCACGTCGGCGCTGACGAGGGGCAGGGAGGGGGGCGTTGCGGTTTCTGGCAGGGACATTTCGGTCGCGCCCGCGGGATCACCCGGGGCGGAGCATGGTTTGATCTGGGATGGCACACATTATTGCGCATCCCGGCCGCAGGCTCCGATTGCCCCTACTGGACATGGGGCGACGGCTGCTGTCGCGCGTGGGGGGCGATTGCCCGTTATGCGGCGCACGGGTCGCGGGGGCGCGGCTGTGCGCCGGCTGCCAGGCCGACATCCTGGCGGGGCCGCCGGGCGCGTCTGCCAGATGCCCGCAGTGCGCGCTTCGCCTCAACGGTGGCGGCCAACATTGCGCGGCCTGCCTGGCGGCGCCGCGCTCATTCAGCCGGACCGTCGCGGCCTTTGACTACGCGCCGCCCGGCGACACGCTGATTCTGATGCTCAAGACGCAATTGCGGCTCAGCATGGCGCCGGTGCTGGCGCGGCTGATGGCGCAGGCGCTGCAGGCGGCGGACGGGGCAGCCAGTCCGGGCGCGGGCGCCTGGCCTGCCGATCTGCTCCTGGTCCCCATCCCGGCCAGCCGCGCGTCGCTGCGCCAGCGCGGCATGAATCCGGCGGCCGAGATCGCGCGCAGCCTGGCGGCCGAACTGTCGCTGCCCGCGCCGCGCCTTGTCCTGGCGCGGCGGCGCGAGACGCCCCGCCAGGCCACGCTGGACCGGCGCGCCAGGCAGCGCGGGGCCGCGGGTCTTTTCACCTGCACCGGCAACGTTCTTGGCCGGCATGTGGCGGTGGTGGACGACGTGATGACCACCGGCAGCACGGCTGGGGCTGCAGCGGCGGCCCTGATGGCGGCGGGCGCGGCCAGCGTCACGGTGCTGGTGGCCGCGCGCACGCCCTGACGCCGGATTGCATCGGCCGGCGTCCAGGCCGGGCCGCCAGGATGGCCCCCTGCGCGCCGGCCCATCCTGGCAAATCGGCGACAATCACGCCTGCGGCCGCTTCCGGCCGCACGCCTTTTCATCTTCCCTGCGCCATGTTCCACGTCATTCTTGTCTGCCCGGAGATCCCGCCCAACACGGGCAACGCCATTCGCCTGTGCGCCAACACCGGCGCGCAGCTGCATCTGGTGCGGCCGTTGGGGTTTGAACTGGATGACGCCCGCATGCGGCGGGCCGGGTTGGACTATCACGAGTGGCAACCCGTGCGCGTGCACGACACGCTGCGCGAGGCGCTGGAAGATACCGGCGCGGCCGCGTCCAGCATCTATGCGCTGACCACGCACGCGCAGCGCAGCGTGGCCGACGTCAGTTTCAAGCCGGGGGATGTGTTCGTGTTTGGCCGCGAAAGCGCCGGCCTGTCCGACGAGCACCAGGCGATGTTTCCGCCGCAGCAGCGGCTGCGGCTGCCGATGCGCGCCGGCCAGCGCAGCCTGAACCTGTCGAATGCCGTGGCGGTCACGGTGTTCGAAGCCTGGCGCCAGCAGGGCTACGAAGGGGGCGCGTAGGCGCCGCCCTTCGGCCGGGAAGCTCAGTCCAGCGACAGCTTGAGCTTGTCGATCACCTGGTCCCAACGCGCCTTTTCATTCTTGATGCGCGCGGTCAGGGCTTCCGGGGTGGACGGAGCGGGCGTGAAGTACTGCAGCGCCAGCTGCTTGCGCACGGCGTCGCTGTTGATGATGCGCGCCAGTTCGCTGTTGAGCCGTTCGACGATCGGCGTGGGCGTGCCGGCCGGCGCCAGGATCGCATTCCACGAGATGGCCTCGAACTCCGGATAGCCTTGCGATGCCATGGTCGGCACGCCGGGCAGGGCGTCGCTGGGCTGCAGGCTGGTCACGGCCAGCAGCTTGACCTTGCCGTCGCGCGCGTGCGGCACGGCGATCGCCGGCACCATGAAGCCCGCCTGCACGTCGCCGCCGATGATGGCGGTGATGACCTGGGGAAAGCCGGAATACGGAATGTGCGCCAGGTCCACGCCCGCGCTTTCCTTGAACATCTCCATGGCCAGGTGGGCCGAGCTGCCCGGGCCGACCGACCCGTAGTTCAGCGAATTGCCGCGGCCTTTGACCAGCTTGACGAAGTCCTGGACGTTGTCGACCTTCAGGCTGCCCGGCACCACCAGCACGTTGGGGCTGGTGCCCACCAGCGACACCGGCTCCAGATCGGTCAGGGGGTCGTAGCCCAGCGTCTTCTTGTACAGGGTGGGGGCAGTGACCAGCGGGCCGTTGATCGTGTAGAGCAGCGTGTAGCCGTCGGGCTTGGCCTGCGCCACCATGCGCGTGCCGATGTTGCCGCCCGCGCCCGGCTTGTTGTCGATGACGATGGGCTGACCCAGGGCCTGGGAAAGCGGCTCGGAAATCGTGCGCGCCAGGATGTCGGGAGACGAGCCCGGCGGGAAGGGCACCACCATGTGGATCGGGCGCTCAGGCCAGTCGGCATGGGCGGCAAACGGCACGATGGCGGCCAGGCTCAGGCAAAGGCCACGCAGCAGCGGGCCGACCCGGAACTTACGGGTTTGCGTCATGAAGGATGTCTCCTCGGGGTGGGTGTCGTGTGTTGTTGTCGGAGCGGAATGGACAGAGGCGCGGTCTAGGCGGCGCCGAAGGCCTCGCCGGAGCCGGACCCTTCGTAACGCGCATCCCGCGCCAGCAGGGCCGAGACGGCCGTCATGGGCGCCACGCCTTCGAACAGCACGGCGCACACGGCTTCGGTAATGGGCAATTCGACATTGATGGCGCGGGCGCGTTCCAGCGCGGCGCGGGCGCAGCGCACGCCCTCGGCGGTGATGCCGCTGGCCAGGATGTCGGCCAGCTTGCGGCCGGCGCCGATCTCCAGGCCCACGCGCCGGTTGCGCGATAGCTCGCCCGTGGCGGTCAGCACCAGATCGCCCAGGCCGGTCAGCCCGGCGAAGGTTTCGGCCTGCGCGCCCAGCGCGACGCCAAAACGGGTCATCTCGGCCAGGCCGCGGGTAATCAGGGCCGCGCGGGCATTGGTGCCCAGCGCAAGGCCGTCGCAGATGCCGCAGGCAACCGCGATCACGTTCTTTAGCGCGCCGCCCACCTCGACGCCGACCAGGTCGGTGCTGGCGTAGACCCGCAGCGCCGCGCCATGGAACGCCGCGGTCGTGACCTCGCGCAGCGCGGGGCTGCTGCTGGCGACCGTCAGCGCGACGGGCAGGCCTTGCGCGACCTCGCGGGCGAACGAGGGGCCTGACAAGGCGCCGCCCGTTGCGCCGGGCAAGGCCTCGCGCATGATTTCGTGGGGCAGTCTGGCCGTGTCGGCTTCAAAACCCTTGCACGTCCAGACGATGGGGGTGTCCTGCAGGCCCAGCGCGGGCAGCCGTTGCGACAGCGCCTCGCAGATGGACATGAGACCCGCGACGGGCACGCCCAGCACGATCAGGGGGCGCGCGGCGGCGTCCTGCAAGGTGCGCAGCGTGGCGTCCAGATCGGCGGAAAACTGCAGCGTCTTGGGCAGGGAAATGCCCCCCAGATAGCGGGCATTTTCGTGGGTGGCGGCCATGGCGGCCGCTTGCGCGGCTTCGCGCGCCCAGAGTTGGGTGGGGTGGCGGCGGCTGGCGGCCGCCGCCAGCGCGGTGCCCCAACTGCCCGCACCCAGGACGGCGACGCGCAGGCGCGGCTCGGCGGGTTGGTTCATGGGGCGCCGCGGGGTGCTTACTGGCGGGTCGCGCCGGGGGGCAGGATGATGCCCGAGTCGCCGCCGCTACCATTGGCGGCGCCAGCCTGCTGCTGTTGCAGTTCGGCGATGCGCTGTTCGTACAGGGCCTGGAAGTTGACTTCGGTCAGGTGCAGCGGGGGCATCGAGGTGCGGGTGATCGCGTCGGCGATGTTGGCGCGCAGGTACGGGTAGAGCATCGTGGGGCAGACAATGCCCAGCAGCGGATCAAGCTGTTCTTCGGGGATGTTGGCCGCTTCGAAGATGCCGGCTTGCGTGCCTTCGACCAGGTACACGACCTTGTCGTTGATGCGCGTGGTGACGGTGACGGTGACCGTGGTTTCGAACACGGTTTCGGCCAGGCGCTGACCGCCCACGGTGATGCTTACCTCGACCTGGGGCGCTTCCTGCTCCAGGAACACGTGAGGCGCGTTAGGCATTTCCAGCGAGAGGTCTTTCAGGTAGACGCGCTGCAGATTGAACGAGGGCGCGTCGTTGCCGCCTTCTTGCTGGGTGTTTTGGTCTTGATCAGCCATGAGTGTTTCCGTTGGTGGGAGAGGCAAAAAGGGGCGATTAGCCGTTCAGCAAGGGGGTCAGGCCACCCGAGCGGTCCAGGGCCATCAGGTCGTCGCAACCGCCGACATGGGTATCGCCGATGAAGATCTGCGGGACGGTGCGCCGGCCGGTGCGTTCGATCATGACATCGCGCTGGGACGGTTCCCGGTCGATCTGGATGATTTCCAGGTCGGTCACGCCGCGCTGCTCGAGCAGCGACTTGGCGCGGGCGCAATAAGGGCAATAGTCCTTGCTGTACATGACGACTTTGTTCATAGGGCGCTCCTGTGGGTACAAGAATAGGTAGATGGGGGCGAGTCCGCCCGCTTCAACCCTTCTGGGTGACCGGCAGGCTGGCGGCGGACCAGGCGCGCATGCCGCCTTCCAGCGGCACGACGTCGGTAAAGCCCTGAGCGCGCAGCTTGGCGGCGGCGCGGGCCGAATCGCGGCCATTGTCGCAAACCACCACGAGCGGCTTGTTCTTGGGCAGCGAGCTGGCCTTCTGCTCGATGTCGGCTGCCGGCACGTTTCGTGCCTGGGCGATGTGGCCGGCCTGGAATTGCTCGGCAGGGCGCACGTCGACCCACACGGCATTGCGCTGGTTGACCATCTGGATGGCTTCATTCGTGCTGATGGCAGATCCGGTACGGCCCTTGCGCAGGGCCGGAATGATCAGCATCACGCCAGACACCACGGCGACGGCGACAATGAAAATGTTGTTTTTATCGAGCAAGAATTGCAAAAGGTCCACGAAGGCTTCCTGTAGTACGTCGGCTGGCGCTACGCCGGCTTGCATGTCGGCAAGTCCGCCGGCCAGCCGGGTAGGGGCGAACCCTGATGCATCGCGTCCAGGACATGGACGCGGTGCGCCGGGGCAGAATCACGGGCAAAATCACTCAATTATAAAATGAGCCCATTCCTTAACCATCCTCCAACTTTAACCCGCGCTGCGGGCGCCCCAAACCATGCACAAACTCGTACTGATGCGCCACGGTGAAAGCCAGTGGAATCTTGAAAACCGTTTCACCGGCTGGACCGACGTCGACCTGACCGACACGGGCCGCGAACAGGCCCGCAAGGCGGGCGAACTGCTCAAGAAGGAAGGCTTCGCCTTTGACCTGGCCTACACCTCCGTGCTCAAGCGCGCCATCCGCACCCTGTGGATCGCGCTGGACGCCATGGACGCCATGTACACCCCGGTCGGCGTGAACTGGCGCCTGAACGAGCGCCACTACGGCGCCCTGCAAGGCCTGAACAAGTCCGAGACGGCCGCCAAGTACGGCGACGAGCAGGTGCTGATCTGGCGCCGCGCTTACGCCATCGCCCCGGAACCGTTGTCCCTGGACGACGAACGCCATCCGCGTTTCGACAGCCGCTACGCCAAGATTCCGGCCGACCAGCTGCCCGCCACCGAGTGCCTGAAGGACACCGTGGCCCGCGTGTTGCCGTTCTGGAACGAATCGATCGCCCCGGCCATCCGTTCCGGCCGCAAGGTGCTGATCGCCGCCCACGGCAACAGCCTGCGCGCCCTGATCAAGCATCTGGATAACGTGTCGGACGACGACATCGTCAACCTGAACATCCCGACCGGCCAGCCGCTCGTCTATGAACTGGATGATGACCTGCGCCCGATCCGCCACTATTATCTGGGCGATGCCGCCGAGATCGAGGCGGCCATGGCTGCGGTTGCAGCCCAGGGCAAGGCCAAGAAGGACTGATATCTCTATGCGTCGCACGGCGGGGTTGTTGTTGGCGGTCATGTTGGCCAGTGGGACGCTGCCTGCGCGCGCCGCGCCCAGCGACCTTGCCGGGCGTCAGTCCGATGCCGAGAAACAGCAGGCCGCCTTGCGCGACCGCATCGAGAGCCTGCAAAAGGAAATCGACGACCGCGAGGCCGCCCGCAAAGAGGCGGCCGACGCGCTCAAGCAGTCGGAATCGTCCATTTCCCGGATCAACCTGCGCCTGAAGGAACTGGCCGAGGCCAACCGCAAGGCGACGGCCGATCTCGCGTCGCTGGAAAAGCAGATCGCCGCGCAGGAGGCCGTGCTGGCCAAGCGCCGCGTCGAACTGGCCGACCAGCTGCGCACCCAATACACCAGCGGCCTGTCGCCCTGGACGGCGCTGCTCTCCGGCGACGATCCCCAGGTGCTGGGCCGCAATCTGGGCTATCTGGACTACGTGTCCCGCGCCCGGGCCGACGCTGTCAAGGCCTTGCGGGCCGACATCGACCGCCTGGCGGCGTTGCAAGCCCGCGCGGATGAACGCCGCGCCGAGATCGAAAAAGGGGTCGCCGAGACCTCCGAACAGAAAACCGCGCTGGTCGCGCAGCAAAAAGAGCGCGCCAGCCTGCTGGCTCAGCTGGAAGGGCAGATCGCCGCCCAGCGCGCCGAGGCCAACAAGCTCGGACGTGACGACCAGCGCCTGTCACGGCTCATCACCGATCTGGACGCGGCGATTGCCAAGCAGATCGAGGAAGCGCGCAAGGCGGAAGAGGCGCGCATGCGCGCCGAGGAAGTCCGCCGGGCCGAGGAAGCCCGCCGCGTGGCCGAAGAAACCAAGAAGCGCGCCGAGGCCGAACGCCGCGCGCAGGACGCCCGCCGCAAGGCCGAGGCCGACCGCAAGGTTGCCGAGGACGGCGCCCGCCGCGACAACGAAGCCCGCGAGGCCGCCCAGGCGCGAGAACAGGTCGAGGCGGCCGCCCGCCAGAATCGGGGCCCGGTGGCCGTGGCCGACCCGGATGCCGCCGGATTGCGTCCCGCCGAGCAGCGGCAGACCCGCATTGGCGGCCCTGCCGATACGCCGGCGCAAACAAAGCCTGCCGAACCGCCCAAAAAGACGGAACCGATTGACGAGCCCGCCACTCCAACGCGCGGTGCATCGGCTCAGCAGACCGCAAAGGCGCCGCCCGTGGGCGGCGGCAGTGGTCTGCGGCACGGGCTGACCATGCCGGTGCGCGGCCAGGTGCAGGGCAGGTTCGGCGTGGATCGCCCGGACGGGGGCGTATGGCGGGGCGTGGTGCTGCGCGCGCCAGAAGGGACGCCCGTCAAGGTGGTGGCCCCCGGTACTGTGGTTTACGCCGATTGGCTGCGCGGCTTTGGCAACCTGATCATTGTGGATCATGGCCAGCAGTATCTGACCGTCTATGCTTACAACCAGAGCCTGCTCAAACGGGTGGGCGATCCGGTGGCTGGCGGCGATACTATTGCAACCGTCGGCGCGACCGGCGGCCAAGTGGAATCCGGCCTATACTTTGAAATTCGCCATCGTGGCGCTCCAGTGGACCCGGCCCAATGGCTGGCGCAGTAGATGTAGGTCGGCCGGTCGTGCACCGGTTTGCTGGGATGCGATCGGCGCAGATGCTGTCGGTAAATGAATGTCGTTGGAAAAATACCGTTGGTAAATTACCAAACCCATCGGCGAAAACAAAATTCGGGAAGTGTGCATGGGCACTCGTAAGTTTCGCGGTTTCGGTCTGATTGCCATCGGTGCGGTGGCTGGCGTGTTGCTCAGTGTTGGCGTGACTGCGGTCGCCCAGCGCGGCAGCCCCCTGCCTCTGGACGAGCTCAGGCAACTGAGCAATGTGTTTGCCGCCATCAAGAACAACTACGTCGAGGCCGTCGACGACAAGACCCTGATCGACAATGCCATCTCCGGCATGGTGTCGAACCTGGATCCCCACTCCGCCTATCTGGATGCCGACGCGTTCCGCGAGATGCAGACCGCGACGCAAGGCGAGTTCGGCGGCCTGGGCATCGAGGTCGGCGCCGAAGACGGCTTCGTGAAGGTCATCTCGCCCATCGAAGACACGCCCGCCGCCCGCGCGGGCGTCATGGCTGGCGACCTCATCATCAAGATCGACGACACGCCCACCAAGGGCATGACCCTGAACGACGCGGTCAAGCTCATGCGCGGCGCGCCCAAGTCGCCTATCACCCTGACGATCATGCGCGCCGACCGGCCTCAGCCGATCGTCGTGAAGATCGTGCGCGACATCATCAAGGTGCGCAGCGTGCGCAGCAAGATGCTGGACAACGGCATCGCCTACGTGCGCGTCGCCCAGTTCCAGGAAAAGACCGGCGCCGATCTCGCCCGCCAGCTCAAGGAGCTGGGCGCGAAGGAACCGCCCAAGGGCCTCGTGCTGGACCTGCGCAATGACCCGGGTGGCCTGTTGACCAGCGCCATTGGCGTGTCCGGCGCGTTCCTGCCGCCCGATGCGCTCATCGTGTCCACGGACGGCCGCACCCCGGACGCCCGCCACAAGTACCTGGCCACGCCGTCGGAATACGCTCGCGGCGAAAGCAACTACCTGTCCGGCCTGCCGGCCTGGACCAAGACGGTCCCGATGGTGGTGCTGGTGAACGTGGGCTCGGCCTCGGCATCCGAAATCGTGGCCGGCGCGCTGCAGGACCACAAGCGCGCCAAGGTGCTGGGCAACCGCACGTTCGGCAAGGGCTCGGTGCAGGTGATCCTGCCGCTGTCCGAATCCACCGCGGTCAAGCTCACCACGTCGCGCTACTTCACGCCCAGCGGCCGCTCCATCCAGGCGACCGGCATCGAACCGGACTACGTCGTTGCCGACACGGCCGACGGCGACCTGTTCCGCCTGCCGCGCGAAGCCGACCTGCAACGCCACCTGTCGAACCAGCAGACCACCAACGAGGTCAAGTCCAGCGCCGACCAGGACAACGTGGAACTGCCGGCCAAGGTGTTTGAATTCGGCGGCAAGGACGACTTCCAGCTTCAGCAGGCGCTGAACCTGCTGGCGGGCAAGCCGGTGCAGAAGGGCTCGGCCCGCGCCCAGGCCAAGGCTGACGCCAAGGCCGGCGGCGGGACGCCCCAGCGCATGAAAATCACGCCGACCGGAGTCGAGCCCAGCAAGGACAAATGAACGACGAGCAACTGCTGCGCTACGCCCGCCACATCCTGCTGGACGAACTCGGGATCGAAGGGCAGGAAAAACTGCTGGCGGCGCGTGTGCTCATCGTGGGGGCGGGCGGATTGGGTTCGCCCGCCGCGCTCTACCTGGCCACCGCCGGTGTGGGCGACATCACGCTGGCCGACGACGACGTCGTCGAACTGAGCAATCTGCAACGCCAGATCCTGCACACCACCGCCAGCGTCGGCCGTCCCAAGGCCGAGTCCGGCCGCGACATGCTGGGCGCCTTCAATCCGCAGACCCGCGTTCATGCCCGGGTCGAGCGCTTGAAGGACCAGGCCCTGTCCGACGCGGTCGCCCAGGCGGACCTGGTGCTGGACTGCACCGACAACTTCACCACCCGTCACGCCATCAATCGCGCCTGCGTGCAGCATCGCAAGCCGCTGGTTTCCGGCGCCGCGATCCGCTTTGACGGCCAGGTCAGCGTCTACGACCTGCGCGACGACAACGCACCGTGCTATCACTGCCTGTTTCCCGAAGCCGACGACGTCGAGGAAGCCAACTGCGCCACCATGGGCGTGTTCGCGCCGGTGGTCGGCATCATCGGCAGCATGCAGGCCGCCGAAGCCCTGAAGCTGCTGTCCGGCGTGGGCGAAAGCCTGTCCGGACGCCTGCTCTGGCTGGACGTGCGCACCATGCAATGGCGCAGCGTCAACGTGCAGCGCGACCCGGAATGCACGGTTTGCGGGCACCGCGCGCACGGGTAAAGACCGCCCGTATTGCACCCAAGGACAATACTAAAGGTTTCAAATACCTGCTATAACGCCAGCCAGCCTACTGAATTCGGGTAGATGGTCATGGATATGACGGCGTGGATACAGGATTGAAGTTCAGTTTGCCCAAGTGGCGGCTGACGCGTTGGCTGACGCATTCCGGGCATGACACGCCTGCGGACATCCGCGCGGCGCTGATTGCCAGTCTGTTCGGCACGCTCCCCATTTTTGCCGGCGGGGTCATCAACACCCTGATGATCTCGGGCGTCGTCGCGTGGCGCCGGCCCGAACCCCTTTACGTCTCGTGGCTGGTCCTGGAGATCGTGCTCGCGCTGGTGCGCGTCACGATTCTGCGCGCCGCCTTGCGGGCGGCACCCAAGGGCGGCAACACCTATACCGATCTCTACATCCTGCTGGCGCTGCTCTGGGCGTTCAGCGTGGGCTATGGCGTGTTCGTCACCTTGCTGAATGGGGACTGGCTGGCGGCGACGCTGGCCGGCGTGTCGTGCGGCGCCATGGCGGGCGGGATCTGCTTTCGCAACTACGGCGCACCCCGGCTGGTAGGCGCCATGATCTTCCTGAGCCTGGGCCCCATGTGCCTGGGCGCCCTGTTCACGGGCGAATGGGTGATGGCGATCGTCTTCATCCAGATCCCGTTTTATCTCATCAGCATGGTCATCGCCTCGCACCGGCTCAACCGGATTCTGGTGTCCACCATGCTGGCCGAACGCGACAGCGACCGGCGCGCCAGCGAAGACGCGCTGACCGGCCTGGCCAACCGTGCCGGCCTGCTGGCGGCGCTGGAGCGCGTGTGTTCCAGCGCGCGCGGCCATGACAGCGCCGCCGCGCTGCTGTACATGGACATGGACGATTTCAAGCGGATCAACGACACCCACGGACACGCCGGGGGCGACCAGGTGCTCAAGACCATCGCGGAGCGCATGCGGGCCATGCTGCGGGTGGACGACGTTGCCGCGAGAATCGGCGGTGACGAATTCATCGTCCTGGTCACCGGCATCGACGCCACGGCCGCGCTGCGGCTTGGCGAGCATCTGCTGCGCGACGTCTCGCAGCCCATCACGCTGGCCGACGGCAACCGGGTCTGCGTGGGGCTGTCCATCGGCATCTCGATCATGTCGGGCGCCGACCGCACCCCGCAAGGCGCGCTGGATTCCGCCGACGCGGCGCTGTACCGGGCCAAGGCGCAGGGCGGCCGCTGCTGCGTGGTCGACCAAGGCCAAGTCATCGCCGAAAGCGAAGGCCTGCAAAGCGCGTCGGTCGCCGCTTGAAGCGACGGCGCTCGCCCGCCGCGGCCGTGCGAGGCCGAATCTGTCCAAATCTGGACGCCATTCACTGATTTCCGCTCTTCACCACCCCGGCATACGGGCCGCATGACGGGCGCTCTGAAACAATTAAAGTTATCAGATAACCTGAAAAATCTGCCTATAATCCGCTCATGTTGACCAAGAGCCTCACTCTTACCGAGCAGGTCGCCCGCCAGCTCGCCAGCGAGATCGCCGACGGCATCCACGCCGTCGGCGCCAAGCTGCCGTCCGGCCGTGTGCTGGCCGAGCAGTACGGCGTCAGCGCCGCCGTCATCCGCGAAGCCACGGAACGCCTGCGTGCGCAGGGCCTGATCCAGAGCCGGCAGGGGTCGGGCAGCACGGTCGTCTCGCGCACGGGCGCACAGGGCTTTCAGGTGTCCACCGGCATTGCGGTCGACCGCGACAAGCTCGCCAACGTCTACGAACTGCGCATGGAACTGGAAGGCGGCGCGGCCGCGCTGGCTGCGGTTCGCAGCACGGCGTCGGACCTGGACGCCATGGCATCGGCCCTCGCCTCGCTTCAAGCCCATCTGGACCACCCCGAGGCGGGCGTCGAACACGACATCGCCTTTCACGTCGCCATCGCGACGGCCACGCACAACAGCTACTACCAGGACCTGCTGCAATACCTGAACCTGCAGCTGCGCCTGGCCGTCAGCACCGCCCGGTCAAACAGCCGCCTGCAGGAAGGCCTGACCGCCGCCGTGCACCAGGAACACGTCGCCGTGTTCGAGGCCATCCGCGCGCGCGATCCGGACCGCGCCCGCCAGGCCGCCATCCGCCACCTGCAGCAAGCCGCCGGCCGCCTGCAACTCGATCTTCTCTTTCCCGCTGCATCCCACATCTCATGAGCGCAACCGACTTTTCTCAACGGCTGGTCCAGGCCCTGGGCCCCGATACCGTGTTCACCGACCCGGCGGACATCGCCCCGTGGCTGTCCGACTGGCGCGGCCTGTATAACGGCCAGGCCCAAGCCGTCGTGCGCCCGCGCACGACAGCCGAGGTCGCCACATGCCTTGCCCTGTGCCAGGAAGCCGGCGTGCCGGTGGTGCCGCGCGGCGGCAATACCGGACTGTGCGGCGGCGCCACGCCCGACGGCGGCGCAAACAACGTCGTCATCAGCCTGGACCGCATGAACGCAGTGCGCGCCATCGACACCGTCGCGAACACGATGGTCGCAGAAGCCGGCGCCATTCTCGGCAACCTGCGCCGCGCGGCCCAGGACGCCGGCCGCCTGCTGCCGCTCAGCCTTGCTGCGGAAGACTCCAGCCAGATCGGCGGCAACGTTGCCACCAATGCCGGCGGCGTGAACGTGGTGCGCTACGGCATGGCCCGCGAACTGGTCCTGGGCCTGGAAGCGGTGCTGCCCACCGGCGAAATCTTTCACGGCCTGCGCACCCTGCGCAAGGACAACACCGGCTACGACCTCAAGCAACTGCTCATCGGGTCGGAAGGCACGCTCGGCATCATCACCGCCGTCGCGCTGCGCCTGTACCCGCGCACCGACGTGCGCTCCGTCGTGCTGGCCGCCGTCGAATCCCCGGCGCAGGCGCTGCAACTGTTCGAAATCCTGTTCGAACAATGCGGCGCACGCCTGCAAGCCTTCGAATTCTTCACCGGCGATTGCCTGGACCTGGTGCTGACGCACGCCGAGGGCGTGCAGGAGCCCTTCGAACAACGCTACCCGGCCTATGTGCTGGTGGAACTGGCCGACACCACCGACGAGGCCGCGCTCAACACGCTGCTCGAAAACGTCATCGGCACGGCGCTTGAACGCGGCCTGTGCCTGGACGCCGCGGTCTCGGCGTCACTGGCCCAATTGCAGACGCTGTGGAAGCTGCGCGAGGAAATCTCCGAAGCCCAACGCGCCGACGGCCCCCACCTGAAGCACGACGTGTCGCTGCCGATCGAGCGCATCCCCGACTTCATGCAGTCGGCCGAAGCGCGCGTACGCGCCCTGTACCCCGACATCCGCCCGTTCATCTTCGGCCACTTCGGCGACGGCAACCTGCACTACAACCTGTCCCGCCCGGCAGGCGCCGACCGCAACTGGGTCGCGGAGCATGGGGCGGCGATCACGGATGCGGTGTTGGATGAAGTGAATCGCTATGGGGGAAGTATTTCTGCTGAGCACGGAATTGGACAGCTCAAGCGTGAGCATTTCCTGCATAGCAAGGATGCTGTGGAGTTACGGTTGATGCGGGAGATCAAGAAGGTGATGGATCCTGCGGGGATTATGAATCCTGGGAAGTTGTTGTAGGCGTTGGTTTAGATCTTCATAGTTGCAGCGGATCTTCGTAGGTCGCCCGACGCCGCGGTCACCGTGGGCACGATCGCCCACGATTGCGGTCCGGAGCCTTCGCTCCGGACTGCCCCGTTGTCATCTTCGTCCGCCTTCGGCTCCCTTCAGATTCCCTCGGGCGCATCGACGGCGCTCGCACCCACGGTGCCCGCGACGCCGTGCTGCGAGGGTCTTTGGTATGGGGCGCTTCAAGACCTGTGGACAGGGCAGGAGATCTGCGGGGCCGCCGAATTGCTGCCGCCCGGGCGGCGGCAATCGGCATATGAGCGTCTGGTCGTCGGGGCGATGTGCGCTAGCGCGCGGGCGGGGATCGGCTTGCTAATGGTGCTCTCCGACGGGGGAGGGGCGGTGATGGGCGGCGCGCGTCGACGGCCAGCTACAACCTGCCCACCTCTACGCGCGCCGCCCATCGAGCACTGGAGTTCAATTGACGATCAATGGCGGTTGTGCCGGAACTTGGCGAGAGCGTTTGCTGCTGCCGGTGTCTGACACCCTAGGATCAATGGCGGTCGTGCCGGAACTTGGCGAGACCGTTTGCTGCTGCTGGTGTCTGACACCCTCGGGAGGTGAGTTCGGCGTGAAGTGCCTCTCACCAGGGTGTCAGACACCTTGAGAGGAAGCAGCCACACGCGAAGCGTCATAGCGAGGGAGTGTCATAAATTTTGTGTTTGGGGCCTAACATGTTGCTCAAGGAGCATGTATGGCTACCAAGAAAAAAACGCCGCTGAGGGAACTGCCGGCGATTCCAGCAGAGTTGGTTGATCAATTCGTCAAAGGCCCTATGACCGCCGAGGCGGTGCAGGACCTGTCGATGGCGTTCAAGAAGGCGCTGATCGAACGGGCCCTGGGAGCGGAATTGGGCCACCACCTGGGCTATCCGGCGGGCGGCGAGCGCCCCGAGCAGGCCACCAATCAACGCAACGGCAAGAGTTCCAAGACAGTCCTGACCGATGACGGGCCCCTGCGGGTGGAGATCCCACGCGACCGCGATGGCAGCTTCGCTCCGATCCTGATCCCCAAGCACGAGCGCCGCTTTACCGGGTTCGACGACAAGATCATCGCCATGTACGCCCGCGGCATGACGGTGCGCGAGATCCAAGGGTTTCTGCTCGAGCAGTACGGCACGGAAGTCTCGCCGGAGTTCGTCAGCTCGGTGACCGACGCGGTGATGGACGAGGTCACGGCCTGGCAAACGCGGCCTCTGGAGACGATGTATCCGGTGGTGTTCTTCGACGCGCTGCGGGTCAAGATCCGCGAGGACGGCGTGGTGCGCAACAAGGCCGTGTACTTGGCGCTGGCGGTGTTGCCAGACGGCACGCGCGACATCCTGGGCCTGTGGATCGAGCAGACCGAAGGTGCCAAGTTCTGGATGAAGGTGTTCAACGAGCTCAAGACCCGCGGCACGCAGGACATCCTGATCGCTGTCACTGACGGTCTAAAGGGCATGGAGCAGGCGCTGAATGCGGTGTTCCCGGCCACGACGCTGCAGACTTGCATCGTGCACCTGATCCGCTCCAGCCTGGAATACGCCAGCTGGAAGGAGCGCCGCACGGTGGCTGCGGCGCTAAGGCCGATCTACACGGCAGCGACCGCGGAGGCAGCGCTGGCCGCGCTCGTGCAGTTCGAGCAAGGCCCTTGGGGCCAGCGCTACGCCCCGATCGCTGACGCATGGCGCCGGGCCTGGGACCGTGTGATCCCGTTCTTTACGTTCCCACCGGCGATCCGCAAGGTGATTTACACCACCAATGCGATCGAGAGCATTAATGCCCAACTGCGCCGCGCGGTGAAAACGCGAGGTCACTTCCCAAGCGACGAAGCGGCCACCAAGCTACTGTGGCTGGTCTTGCGCAACATCACCGGGGCCTGGGGCAGCGCCACGCACGACTGGAAGGCCGCTATGAACCAGTTCGCCGTGATTTATGCAGAACGCTTCACTGACCCGTATCGCTGAGATAGCATCCATAAGCCTGATCGAAACAACTATCAGGCTTCTAACGCCTCAAACACAAAAATACTGACACTCCCCATAGCGACGACGCAAGACGCCGCGTAAGTCCCCGGAGGCCGCCCGCGCGGCCGAACGGGGACGGGCACCGCAAGACGTTTCTCTTCCAACCGACTGCGTGCAAGAACCTCAAGAACCCGACTCCCCCCGCCGCCCGAAAAGATTCAACTGCAAAGCCCGGTGTGGCGTGGGCCTGGGGCGGGCGGGGCGTTTAGATGCGCCCGAGGGAATCCGAAGGGAGCCGAAGGCGGACGAGGATGACGACGGGGCAGTCCGGAGCGAAGGCTCCGGACCGCAATCGGAGCCCCGCCCGCCCCAGGCCCACGACGCGCCGGGCGTCTAAAGAACCCGATCCGCCGCAAGCATCAAGCCGTAAGCCACAAGCCGCAAGCCGCAAGCGGCAACCCCTTCACGCCATCAACCTAAATCCCCGCCAACAATTCACTGCCGGTGATAAACCTCACTCCCTTTCCGCACAAACTCCACCGACTTCTCCTGCATCCCCTTAGCCAGCGCTTCCTTCTCGCTGACTCCCTGAGCCGCCGCATAATCCCGCACATCCTGCGTGATCTTCATGCTGCAGAAATGCGGGCCGCACATCGAGCAGAAGTGCGCCACCTTCATCGAATCCTTAGGCAGCGTCTCGTCGTGGAATTCCTTCGCCGTATCCGGATCCAGACCCAGATTGAACTGATCGTCCCAGCGGAACTCGAAGCGCGCCTTCGATAGTGCGTTGTCGCGGATCGCCGCGCCCGGATGTCCCTTGGCCAGGTCCGCCGCATGCGCCGCGATCTTGTACGTGATGATGCCGTCCTTCACGTCTTTCTTGTTCGGCAGCCCCAGGTGTTCCTTCGGCGTCACGTAGCAAAGCATCGCCGTGCCATACCAGCCGATCAGCGCCGCACCGATGCCCGACGTGATGTGGTCGTAACCGGGGGCGATGTCCGTCGTCAGCGGGCCCAGCGTGTAGAACGGCGCCTCGTGGCAGTGTTCCAGCTGCAGCTCCATGTTTTCCTTGATCATCTGCATCGGCACATGGCCCGGGCCTTCGATCATCACCTGCACGTCGTGCTTCCACGCCACCTGCGTCAGTTCGCCCAGCGTCTTCAGTTCCGCGAACTGCGCCTCGTCGTTTGCGTCGTAGCCCGAGCCCGGACGCAGGCCGTCGCCCAGCGAGAAGCTCACGTCGTACGCCTTCATGATTTCGCAGATCTCTTCGAAGCGTTCGTACAGGAAGCTCTCCTTGTGATGCGCCAGGCACCACTTGGCCATGATCGAGCCCCCGCGCGACACGATGCCCGTCATGCGGTCCGCGGTCATCGGGATGAACGGCAGGCGCACGCCTGCGTGGATGGTGAAATAGTCCACGCCTTGCTCGGCCTGCTCGATCAGCGTGTCGCGGAAGATTTCCCAGGTCAGGTCCTCGGCCTTGCCGTCCACCTTTTCAAGTGCCTGGTAGATCGGCACCGTGCCGATCGGCACCGGCGAATTGCGGATGATCCACTCGCGGGTTTCGTGGATGTGCTTGCCGGTCGACAGGTCCATCACCGTGTCGCCGCCCCAACGGATCGCCCACGTCATCTTTTCCACTTCCTCGCCGATGCCCGAGCTGACCGCGGAATTGCCGATGTTCGCGTTGATCTTCACCAGGAAATTGCGGCCGATGGCCATCGGCTCCACTTCCGGGTGGTTGATGTTGGCGGGGATGATCGCGCGGCCACGCGCGACCTCGGCACGCACGAACTCCGGCGTGATGGCGGCGGGGATGGCCGCGCCGAACGATTGGCCCGGGTGCTGGCGCAGCAGGCGCTTGACCATCTTTTCGCCGTCGGGGCCGCTGTCGCGCAGCGTTTGCAGGTAGTGCTCGCGGCGCAGGCTTTCGCGGATCGCCACGTATTCCATTTCCGGCGTGATGATGCCGCGGCGCGCGTAGTGCATCTGCGAAACGTTCGCGCCGGACTTTGCGCGGCGCGGCGGGCGCTGCAGGTCAAAGCGCATCGCCGTCAGCTTCGGATCGGTCAGGCGCGACTTGCCGTAGTCGCTGGTCGGGCCGGACAGCAGTTCCGTGTCGCCGCGTTCCTCGATCCACGCGCGGCGCAGTTCCGGCAGGCCGCGGCGGATGTCGATCTTGATGTCCGGGTCCGTGTAGGGACCGCTACAGTCATACACCGTCAGCGGCGGATTTTTTTCGCCGCCGAACATCGTCGGCGTGTCGTCCTGCTCGATCTCCCGGAAGGGGACCCGGATGTCCGGTCGTGAGCCCACTTCATACACACGGCGTGATTTGGGCAGCGGTGCGACGGCCGCAGCGTCGACTTCGGCGGTCGCGGCCAAAAATTTGGGATTTGCGTTCATGGAAAGCTCCAAGCGAGTGGTTGGAGCCGATCGGGATGGACTCCCGCCCAGGACGTGCGAAGACGCGTGGCGGGAATACGCTCCCAGCATCGGCATTATCCGTACTGGTACGAAGGGACTCTCTCAACACGTCGCCGCCGTGGATGGCGGGACGAGTACCCCTGCGTGAACGCGCAGTATAGAGCCAAGCGGACGCGGCGCATTGAACAATCTGCGAGCACCCTCGCAACCCGCACGAATAGGGCATTTGAACGAGGCTGGTATTACTGCTTTACATTTGGATTCAGTCTAGACAGACACCGCCATGCAGGTTCGGTACACTTTTTTCCACACGCCGCGTGTACAGTCTTAGAGTCTTACCGTCCGGCATCAGCCCACTTAAGAAGGAATCGAGCATGCAACTGAACCTACGCACATTGGCGCCCGCCCTCGTAGTCGTGACATTGGCGCTAGCGGGTTGCAAGACGGCCCCGACTAAGACGTCCGACGCCACGGCCACGCCCCCGGCGGGCCAGCAATCGACCACGCCCGCGGCCGCCGCGCGCGTGGATTTCTATCTGGCCAAGCGCGAACCCGGCGCCGGCCTGCGTGAAGTGAACCTGCCGGACGGCAAGCTCTATCTGCAGGAAACGCCCGTGCTCACGCGCGCCGACCTGACCGATGCCGCCGCGCTGGTGGATCGCCAAGGCCAGAACTTCGTGGGTCTGCGCTTCTCCGAAGCCGGCACCCGCAAGCTGACCGCCGTCAGCACCGCCAACGTCGGCAGCGTGCTGGCCCTGGTGATCGATCAGGAACTGGTTGCCGCGCCGCTCATCGGCGAGCCCCTGAACCGTGGCGTCCTGGCCTTTGGCGTGCCCTCGGCCCAGGCGGCATCCGAAATCGCCGCGCGCATCCGCGGCGATGCCGTGCCCGCCGCAGGCGGAACGGCACCCGCGCCGGCACCCGCTGCCAAGCCCTGATCTCGGGGTGCGCAAAAAAACCGGCTTGCGTGGCCGGTTTTTTTTCGTCTGCATTTTTGTCCTGGAAGGCGCATTCAACGTGCGCGCCAGGCGACCACGCGAACGGGACAAATTGGTCCGTTCAATGCGGCTCGCAGTGTCGTGATCTTGAAGCGTTGTCGCGGCGTGGCCCGATATGCAGCGGGCCGCAGCCCGAGGCCGCGATCAGCCGATCTTGCGGCCGCGTGGCTTGATGCCGCGGCGAAGCAGTGTCGTTTCGATGAAGGTCTGGGTTAACGCTTCGAGCATTGCCCGTTCGTCGGGCGTCAGCGATTCGAATTGCGACGGTGAAATGTTGGGATAGGGCCACGGCGCCTGCGGACGGGGCCGGCCGCCGGGGCGCGGCGCCGACTCGGAAACGCCTGATACTGGCAAAGTATTGCTCAGGTCGTAGGCGTCCAGGGGAAGCTCCATGGGACCCTTGCCGGTTTCCAGCCATTCGACTTCGATCTTCAACACCTGCGCCAGCTTGCGCGCGGATCGGCTTGAATGCCGCAGACCACTTTCGTAGCTGCCGATCGCGCTTTGCGAGATGCGCACCAGACGGGCGAGCGCCTTCTGCGTGTGGCCACGAAGAAGACGCGCATGCTTCAGTCGGTCTGAGAATGTTTTCACAGGGCGATTGAAGCTTGCCGATCTGTCACGTTGGTGGATATAAATAACACTAGGGTGATAACAGAGGGAAGGCCGCATGTGGGAGCGGGGCAGCGTATTTATCGTGCGATCCGAGGACGTTGCGGGGTGGCGGCTGGCCAGTGCGCTGCGCCAATTCGACTGGGACACGCGCGTCTTTGCATCGGTGGACGCCCTGCTCGAACACGTGTCCGGTGACGCGCCGGATCTGCTTGTCGTGCAAGGGCCTTGCGACGGCAAGGCCGATCTTGTTGACCGCGTGCGCCAAGCCGCGCCGGGCGCGCGGGTGGTGTGGCAGGACGGCGGCGCCACCACGGCGCAGCGCGCGGCGGCGCTGGACGCAGGGGTCGACGCCTGCGTGCCGGCGGACATGGAGCTCCTGGAGTGGGACGCGCTGCTGCGCAGCCTGTGCCGGCGCGCGCGGTGCGGACCGGGCGACTGGCGCGTCGTGGCATTTGGCCGCATGCTGGTGGGCCCTCGCGGCGAACGCCTGCCGCTTACCCTGCGCGAGCGCGCCGTTCTCATCCGGTTGTTCAATGCGCCCGGACACTGTCTTCATCGCGAGAGCTTCTTTCCCGCGCAAGCGCGCGATCCCCTGGACAGCGCAAGGCGCGTGGACGTGGTCGTGTCCCGGCTGCGCAACAAGGCGCGCCGGTTCAATATCGATCTTCCGTTGCTGGCGGTGCGGGGGTGGGGATATATCCTGCTGCCGCGCCTTCCTACAGCACGACCAGATTGTCCCGGTGCATGAGCTCGGGTTCGGTCATGCTGCCCAGGATGCGCGCGATCTGCGACGAAGGCTGGCGCAGGATGCGGCGCGTGTCGGCCGACGAATAATTGATCAGCCCGCGGGCGCATTCATGGCCCTGGCTGTCGACGCAGGCCACGACGTCGCCGCGGCCGAATTCGCCTTCCACGTCGGTCACGCCGATGGGCAGAAGGCTCTTGCCTTCGCGCAGCAGCGCCTGCACGGCGCCGTCGTCCAGCACCACGCGGCCACGCAGGCGCAGGTGATCGGCCAGCCACTGCTTGCGCGCCGACCACACCGGCACGACCGCCTGCAGTTCGCTGCCGATGCACTCGCCCTGGGCCAGGCGCGTCAGCACATTGCGTTCGCGGCCCGAGGCGATGACGGTATGCGCGCCGCTGTGGGCCGCGCGCTTGGCGGCCAGCACCTTGGTCAGCATGCCGCCCGTGCCGATGCCGCTGCCCGCGCC
The DNA here is from genome assembly GCF_006715415.1 of Achromobacter sp. SLBN-14. Lineage (NCBI taxonomy): Bacteria > Pseudomonadati > Pseudomonadota > Betaproteobacteria > Burkholderiales > Alcaligenaceae > Achromobacter > Achromobacter sp. SLBN-14. The sequence goes on from NZ_VFNE01000001.1 coordinate 2,811,678, forward strand.
ACCCGCCATGGCTTCCAGCGCGGGGTCGCCCGCCTGGGCGTGCGACATGAACTTGGCTTGCGGATTCTTGCGCGGGTCGGAGTCGTACAGGCCGCGTTGGTCCGTCAGGATGACCAGCGTGTCGGCTTCGATCAGGTTGGTGACCAGCGCGCCCAGCGTGTCGTTGTCGCCCAGCCGGATTTCGTCGGTCACGACCGTGTCGTTTTCGTTCACGATGGGCACGACACCCAAACGCAGCAGGGCAAACAGCGTGCTGCGCGCGTTCAGGTAGCGGTGGCGGTCGGCCAGGTCTTCGTGGGTCAGCAAAATCTGCGCGGTGCGCAGGCCGTGTTCGGCGAAGGCGGCCTCGTAGGCCTGGCACAGTCCCATCTGGCCCACGGCTGCCGCAGCCTGCAGTTCGTGCATGACGGACGGGCGCTTGCGCCAGCCCAGGCGCGCCATGCCTTCCGCGATGGCGCCGCTGGACACCAGCACGATCTGCTTGCCCTGCTTGTGCAGGGCGGCGATCTGTGCGGCCCAGTGGGCGACCGCGGCGCGGTCCAGGCCTCGGCCTTCGTTGGTGACCAGCGATGAGCCGACTTTGGCGACGATGCGCTGGGCGTGGGTGACGACGGAAACGGCAGGTGATTCAGCAGACATGATGGCGGCCGGCTGCGGCGAAAAAAAGCGTAATCGAAAGGACTGCGATTATGGCTTATTCGTTACCGCCGCGCGGCGCGGCCGGCTTGTCTGCGTCGGTGCGCGTGTCGTCAAAGCGCGGGTCCGGCGCCACGTAGGTGCCTTCGGCCTGATCCTGCGCAAGCTGTTCCTTTTCGCGCTCGGCGTCCAGGTAGTCCTGCAGCGCGTAGATCAGGTCCTGCGTGCCTTCGCCCGACAGGCCCGAGATGCCGAACACCGGACCGGTCCAGCCGTAGAGCTCGAGGAAGCGGCGCTTGGTGTCCTCGGGGTCCGGCACCATGTCCAGCTTGTTCAGGATCAGCCAGCGCGGCTTGGCGGCCAGGTCGGCGTCATAGCGGCGCAGTTCCTCGACGATGGCTCGCGCGTCGGCGACGGCCTGCTCGACGGGATCGGCGTCCGGATCCGGCGTGGACACGTCCACCAGGTGCAGCAGCACGCGGGTGCGCGCCAGGTGGCGCAGGAACAGGTGGCCCAGGCCGGCACCTTCGGAGGCGCCTTCGATCAGGCCCGGAATGTCGGCCACGACAAAGCTGCGCGACGGCGACGTGCGCACGACGCCCAGGTTCGGGTGCAGCGTGGTGAAGGGGTAGTCGGCGATCTTCGGCTTCGCATTGGAAATGCGGGTGATCAGCGTCGACTTGCCGGCGTTGGGCAGGCCCAGCAGGCCCACGTCGGCCAGCACCTTCAGTTCCATGCGCAGGTAGCGGTGTTCGCCTTCCTTGCCGGGCGTCCATTGCTTGGGCGCGCGGTTCACGCTGGACTTGAAGTGGATGTTGCCCATGCCGCCCTGGCCGCCGGCGGCCAGCACCACCTTCTGTTCGTGCTTGTTCAGGTCGAACAGGACTTCGCCGGTTTCGGCGTCATGGATGATCGTGCCCACCGGCACGCGCAGGGTGATGTCCGGGGCGGCAGCGCCGTATTGGTCCGAGCCGCGGCCGTTTTCGCCGTTCTTGGCGCGGTGCAGGCGTGCGTAGCGGAAGTCGATCAGCGTGTTGATGTTGCGATCGGCCACCGCGTAGATGGTGCCGCCACGGCCGCCGTCGCCGCCGTCGGGGCCGCCACGGGGAATGAATTTTTCGCGGCGAAAGCTCGCCACGCCATTGCCGCCTTTGCCGGCGACCACTTCAATGGTGGCTTCGTCTACGAATTTCATGGTGTATGCGCGTGTAGTGGGTGAGGGCGGGCGTCCACACGGGGAGCCGCCGGGAGGCAAAAGAGAGCTTACTCGCCAATTGCCTTCAAACAAAAAAGCCCTGCCGCACGCGACAGGGCTTTTGCCGTTCGGGAACTGCGGCGGACCGCGTCCCAGACCGTATGCGACCGCGGACGTGAAGTCCGCGGGCTTGCCAACCGATTACTCGGCAGCGACGATCGAAACGGTCTGCTTGTTCAATGCGCCCTTGAAGCCGAATTGAACCTTGCCGTCGACCAGCGCGAACAGGGTGTGGTCCTTGCCCATGCCGACGTTCACGCCAGCGTGGAAGCGAGTACCGCGCTGACGCACGATGATCGAACCAGCGGGAATCAATTCGCCGCCGAATGCCTTGACGCCCAGACGCTTCGATTCTGAGTCGCGTCCGTTCCGCGTAGAGCCGCCGCCCTTTTTCTGTGCCATGTTTAGCTCCTGCTAAGTGGTACCGAGTCGCTTCTTAAGCCGTGATGGCTTCGATGCGGATTTCGGTGTAGTTCTGACGGTGGCCCTGACGCTTCTGATAGTGCTTGCGACGGCGCATCTTGAAGATCTTGACCTTGTCGTGGCGGCCTTGCGCAAGAACCGTTGCCTTGATCACGGCGCCGGAGACGAGGGGCGTGCCAACTTTCAGTTGGTCGCCTTCGCCCACGGACAGCACTTGGTCCAGGGTGATTTCTTGCCCAATGTCAGCCGGTATCTGTTCTATCTTGAGTTTTTCGCCAGCGGCAACGCGATACTGCTTGCCACCGGTTTTTACGACCGCGTACATGGGGTATTCCTTAAATAGGTAAATGGGTTCGTTCGTGCTGCCTGCCCTGCTGGGCAAGAATGCCGTGCTGGCCTGCCGTACCAGTGCTGGTACTAGCGCTTGTACTAGCCGAAAGTCCGCTGAATCAGGACTTGCGATGATGCCAGGCGGCGTGCACGAACAACCGACGTAATTCGGCCATTGCTGACCGAATCCGAGATATTAGCCTGGGACTTTTGGAAAGTCAAAAAGCTGTTGCAGGCTAAGGGCTTAGGTGTGGCGTGCAGGCTTCAGACGCCCGGAATCACGCGCAGCGCAATGTCGCGCGCCACGCGGCGGATGCCTTCCGTGGCGGCTTGCCGGTGGGCGTCGTCCAGGCGGTCGGTGGGGATGGACGTGCTGACCGCCACCCGCTTGCCCAGGGGCGTCACGCCCACAAAGGCCGCAAAGCACACAAGACCGGTGGCGACTTCCTCCCGGTCGTGCGCCAGCCCGTGGCGCCGCACGTCGTCCAGTTCGCGGTGCAGGTGGGCGGCATCGGCGATCGTGCGGTCGGTGACGCGGGGCAGTGCCTCGGGCAGCCGGGCGGCCAGGTCGTCGGGCGGCAGGCTGGCCAACAGGGCCTTGCCCAGCGCGCACGCGTGTGCGGGCAGCCGCAGACCCAGGTCCGACACCAGGCGCACGGGCCGACGCGCGTCCTCCCGGGCCAGGTAGACCACATCAAAGCCATCGAGTGCGGCCAGTTGCACGACCTCGTTGCAGCGGGCCACGAAGGCGCCGGCCGCCTGGTGAAAGGCCGTTTGAAGTCCATCGTGGCGCAGGTACGCGGCGCCTAGCGCCATCAGTTCCAGTCCGACGATATAGCCGCCGTCCAGGCGCTCGACCCAGCGGCGTTGCTCAAGGCAGTCCAGCAGCAGGTACAGCGTGCTCTTTGGCATCTGGCAGGCGCGGGCCAGTTCCGCGGCCTTTACCGGAGCGGAGCGGCCGGCCAGCACGCGCAGGATGTCGTGGGTTCGGCGGATGGCGGGAACGTCGTAATCGGCGGCCATGATTCCAATATGTTGGACAGATATGCAAGATGTTGGACATGATAAATGAAGTCTCCTAGACTGGCTGCGCCATGCCGGGCCAGCCGGCACAGAACACGAGCCCGCCGCCGGCAGGGCACCAACGCGAGGAGACGCCATGAACCCCAACAATCTGCTGCCCGCCGATCTGTCCGATGCCTTGCTCGTGGGCCGCGTGTGGCGGCCCGATCCCGTCGGCGGCCCGAGCGTGGTCGTGGTGCGTGGGGGCGAAGTCGTCGATATCACGGCCACGGCGCCGACCGTGTCCGACCTGCTGGACCATCCCGACCGCGTGTCGCTTGCGCGCGAAGCCAAGGGCGAATCCCTGGGTGACGCGCACGCGCTCATGGATGCCACGCTGCGTGGAGCGCAAGGGCCGCATCTGCTGGCGCCCTGCGACCTGCAACCGGTGAAGGCGGCGGGCGTCACGTTTGCCATCAGCCTTTTGGAGCGCCTGATCGAGGAAGAGGCGGGCGGCGACGCCGGCCGCGCCGAGGAAATCCGCGTGCGCATGCAGGCGCTGATCGGCTCCGATCTGTCCCGGCTGCGCCCGGGATCGCCCGAGGCCATCCGCCTGAAAGCCGAAATGCTCGAGCGCGGCCAGTGGTCGCAGTATCTGGAAGTGGGCATCGGCCCCGACGCCGAAGTCTTCTCCAAGACGCCGCCCATGGCCTCGGTGGGCTTTGGCGCGCGGATCGGCGTGCTGCCCGAGTCGCAGTGGAACAATCCCGAACCCGAAATCGTGCTGGCCGTCGACAGCCGGGGCGAAGTGGTCGGCGCCACGCTGGGCAACGACGTGAACCTGCGCGACATCGAAGGCCGCAGCGCGCTGCTCCTGACCAAGGCCAAGGACAACAACGGCTCCTGCGCCATCGGGCCGTTCATCCGGCTGTTCGATGGCGGATTCACGCTGGATAGCGTCCGGGGCGCCGATGTCTCGCTGCACATCGAAGGCCCCGACGGTTTCACGCTGGACGGCGTCAGCCACATGCGCGAGATCAGCCGCGACCCGCTGGACCTGGTGCGCCAGACCCACGGCGCGCACCATCAGTACCCCGACGGCTTCATGCTGTTCCTGGGCACGATGTTCTCGCCCACCAAGGATCGCAAGGGGCCGGGCACCGGTTTCACGCATGTGGCGGGCGACCGGGTGGTGATTGCCTCGGAGCGTCTGGGCGCGCTCGTGAACGAGGTGCAGCTGGCCACGGAAATCCCGCCCTGGACCTTCGGCGTGCGCGCGCTCTACGCGAACCTGATGGCGCGCGGCCTGCTGACGCCCGGGCGCTGATCCGGCCAGGGGATCCGACCGGCTGAACCGACCGGCGCGGGGCGCCTGGCGCCGGGCTGCGCGGCCCGGGCTGCGGGCGGCCGGACTTCCCGCGCACTCCCCGTATAATCCGTGGTCGAATCCCCCGCCGACCGCTGGCGGGCCCAGCGGTAAGAGCCGTTACGCGGCTCGCTTCACACTTGTCGGATACGTCTTGAATCTCCCCGCGCTCATTGCCCCCATTGCTGACGATATGAAAGCCGTCGACGCGGTTATCCGCGAGCGGCTGAATTCCGAAGTGGTTCTGATCCGCACGATTGGCGACTACATCATTGGGGCGGGCGGCAAGCGCATGCGCCCGGCCATGGTGCTGATGGTGGCGCGCGCGTTGGGCTACGAAGGCACCCATCACCAGCTGCTGGCTGCAGTGGTGGAATTCATCCACACCGCCACGCTGCTGCACGATGACGTCGTCGACGAGTCCGACCTGCGCCGCGGCCGCGAAACCGCCAACGCGGTGTTCGGCAACGCGGCCAGCGTGCTGGTGGGCGACTACCTGTACTCGCGATCGTTCGAAATGATGGTCGAGGCCGACTCGATGCGCATCATGAGCATCCTGTCCGAAGCCACCACCGTGATCGCCGAGGGCGAGGTGCTGCAGCTTCTGAACGTGCATGACCCGGACGTCTCGCAAGAGCGCTACCTGCAGGTGGTGCGCTACAAGACGGCCAAGCTGTTCGAGGCCGCCGCCCAGGTGGGCGCCGTGCTGGCGGGCGCCACGCCCGAGCAGGAAGCCGCCGCCGCCGCCTATGGCCGCCATGTGGGCACCGCGTTCCAGCTGGTCGACGACGTGCTGGACTACAGCGGCGACGCCGCCGCCCTGGGCAAGAACGTGGGCGACGACCTGCGCGAAGGCAAGCCGACCCTGCCGCTGATCCGCGTCATGGAAGTGGGCACGCCTGAGCAGCAGCAGCTGATCCGCGACGCCATCAAGACGGGCGATGCCGACTTCGCTGCCGTGGCCGCCGCCATCCAGGCCACCGACGCGCTGGAACACGCCCGCCTGGCCGCCGTGGCCGAGGCCGATCGGGCCCGCGAAGCCCTTTCGATCTACCCCATTTCCCCTTTTCAAAATTCTCTGTTAGAATTCTGCGCTTTCGCGGTGAATAGAGATCGCTAGCCAAAAACGGCGGCGAGATCGGCAGGAAGTTCACCGGGAAAGTGCAGTAATGTTTGGCGGTACTGAGCATCGCTGAATAAGTTGTCAAGATCGGGGCGTAGCTCAGCCTGGTAGAGTACTGCGTTCGGGACGCAGGAGTCGGAGGTTCGAATCCTCTCGCCCCGACCACTTCATGTGGTCGAGAATTCATGAAGGTGTTTCCCGACACCTTTGGCTGAAAGCCGGTATCGCGCAAGCGTTGCCGGCTTTTTTGCATTTGCGCGGCTGAATGCAAAAACTATTTCACAGCGGCCGGTGTCTGACATCCTTCAGCGGCCGGTGTCTGACACCCTTGAGTCACTGCGTCTAGCCCGAAGTCATTTCGCTTGGGTGTCAGACACCTTGTATGGCGAGATTTTCCGAATCGCCTGCCGAATTATCCAAGGCCTGGCCATTTCCTGGCCATTTATTACCGGGCGATGAAAACCCAGGCATGTCTCGTGCTGGCAGGGGTGCGTGCTGATCCCCAGTTTGGTGCGGATTTTTATATTGCCTCACGCAATAACCTAATAAGCAGCCGATCTGGATAATGATTTTTCAGTTTCGTTAAAACGGACCAAGAAAAACGTCTTTTCATATTTGATTACATTGCTCGCAAATTCGATGTTGCGGTTTGTGTAATGAATGTAATTTTTCTAGGGATTTCCCGGGTTTATTATGGGTTGTCCTGATTTATTTCCGCAGCAATAAAAATATTTAGAAAAAAGTTTGCTGTTTGACCCCTCTACGATGCCCAGGCTCGCTACCCAGTCCGTTACGGGGTACCGAGCCAAATTCATTTTTAGCGATACGTCCGCCCCTATACGGCAACAGTATTTCGGCCTTATGTCGATTTACTCGCTTTGGGGCGTCGATTTCTAGTGTCTGCGACACGACGAAAACAGTGAGGTCCCCCGTGGTAAAGAGAATCGCAGTGTGTGGCCTTGGATATGTTGGCCTGCCCGTGGCAGTGGCATTTTCCAGGCGCTTTGATGTCATCGGTTTTGACGTGGACAAGCGGAGAATCGCACGGCTGAAAGAGGGTGATGACTGGACCGGCGAGATCGAACGCGACGTATTGCTTGCCTCCCCCATGCAGTTCACCGACCAGTTGTCCGAACTGGAAGGCTGCGACTTTTTCGTGGTCGCCGTCCCGACGCCCGTCGACGAGAAGAACAACCCCGACTTTTCCCTGCTGGTCCGCGCGTGCCAATCGCTTGGCCCCGTGCTTCGTCCGGGCTGCATCGTGGTCTTCGAATCGACCGTTCACCCCGGCGCCACCGAGGAAATCTGCGGTCCCGAACTGGAAAAGGCGTCTGGCCTGCGCTGCGGCGTCGACTTCAAGCTGGGCTACAGCCCCGAGCGCATCAACCCGGGCGACCGCGAGCATCCGCTTGAGAAGATAGTGAAGATCGTTTCCGGCCAGGACGAGCAATCGCTGGAAGTCATTGCCGGCGTGTACGAGCAGATCATCGATGCCGGCGTGCACCGCGCGTCCTCCATCAAGGTGGCCGAAGCGGCCAAGGTGCTGGAGAACACGCAGCGCGACATCAACATCGCGCTCATGAACGAGATGTCCAAGATCTGCGGCCTGGTCGGCATCCGTACGTCGGAAGTCCTGGCCGCGGCCGGCACCAAGTGGAACTTCCTGAAGTTCACCCCCGGCCTGGTGGGCGGTCACTGCATCGGCGTGGATCCCTACTACCTGACGTCCAAGGCCCAGGAACTGGGCTACCACCCCGAAGTCATCCTGTCCGGCCGCCGCATCAACGACGGCATGGCCGCGCATGTGGCTTCGCGCCTGGTGCAGCAGCTGGCGCGCAACGGCCGCCTGAACGCCTCCACCCGCGTCGGCATCCTGGGCATGACGTTCAAGGAAAACGTGCCCGACATCCGCAACTCGAAGGTCGTCGATCTTTACAACGCGCTCGGCCAGTACGGCATCACGCCGGTGGCGTGCGACCCCATGGTCGATCCGGAGCAGATGGACCACGAATATGGCATCAAGCTCGTCGGCCGCGACCAGTTCCGCGACATGGACGTGCTGATCCTGGCGGTGCCGCACCGCGAAACCATGGAAACCATCTGGGAAGACCTGCCGCAGCTCGTCAAGAGCGGCGGCATGGTGTGCGACTTGAAGTCCGTCCTGGACCCCAAACGGCTGCCGGCCGACCTCTTGTACTGGACTCTGTAGTTCAGGCGCGTAATCCATACCTACAGGAGAGACCCTGAATGACTGCTTTTACTATCGCTCCGATCGGAACCTGCCGCATCCATACGCCGCTGCGCGATGCCGTGGGCCGCTACCCGATCAAGCTTCAACTCGGCCGCAACTACGGTTTCGTGCACACGGCCGCCGAAGCGCTCCAGCAGGCCCGTTTCATGTTCGGCCAAAGCGACATCCCCGCCGACGTGCAGCGCCTGATCTTCCGTCCGTCCAATGGCGAGCAGGCTCGCCGCGGCACGCACAAGCCGGCCGACCTGTACATGGTCGAGCTGTCCTCGCGCAAGCTGCTGACCATTGACGGCCATCCCATCCAGTCCAATTACCTGGGCCGCTATTTCAGCGAGTTCTTCGCCGACCGCACGCGCACCCGCGCCTTCTGGTCCATGGCCGCCACCGACCGCCTGGCCGAACGTCGCGCGCAGCTCGATCAGGACCCGGTCTTCAAGAGCCTGAGCGCGGAAGACCGCGACCTGCTCGCCCGCATCGTCAAGCGTGACCAGACGGACGAGGAGATCGAGCAGGAGATGCGCCAGCTCGTCGAGCTGCTGGGCCGCGACAAGATCGTGTTCGTCACCCACGTGAACGCGCTCACGCCGGACAACGTGCCGATCGAACAGCGCCAGCAGCTGATCGCCGCCATTACCGCCGCCGCGCAGCGTATCGGGGTGCCGTGCTACGACCCGACGCCGCTCATGAACAAGATCGGCCAGGCCGAGGCGATGGAAGACGGCGGGCTGGACCTGACCCACTACACGCCGGTCTTCGCCGAGCGCCTGTATACGGACTGGTTCAAGAATTTCATCCGGCCGCGCATGAGCTCCTCGACCCCGCAGACCGCCGTGCCCAAGCTGGGCGCCGAGGAAAGCGTCGAGCGCATCGAGAAGCTATGGGACTCGGGCGAACTGCGCGAAGCCTCGCGCCGTGTGCGCGACGTGCTGCGTCGCTACCCGGGCCTGCCGGATCACGTGGTGCTGTTTGCGCGCATCCAGGAAGAGCTGGGCGACTACGAAGGTTCGCTGGCGCTCCTGACCAGCGCCGACGGCACCCTGGCCTCGGGCAGCAAGGCCGAGCAGATCCTGATGCGTAACCAGTTCAAGCTGGGCCGCTACGACGTGGCGTACTCGCTGGCAGCCGGCCTGCTGGGCGACGAAATCGAAACGCCGGAAATCGTGCGCATCGCGGCGGTGTCCGCGGGCCACCTGGGCTATGTCGACGAAAGCCTGGGCAACTGGAAGCAGCTGTTCCGCATCTGCGCGCCGGGCGACGCCATGTCGCTGGAAGCGGCCGACACCGTGCTGTCGCTGTTGCAGACGGGCGGCGACATGGAAGCGGCGATTCGCTGGGTCCAGGAAGTCCGCGCGGCCAATCCCGGCTACGGTCGCGGCTTCGCGGTCCTGTGGCGCGACCGGCTGCTGGCCGGCGACCGCGACGCGCTGCGCGATCTGGCGAACGAGCAGCCCAAGCTGGAAGAGGGCGACGCGCTGGAATTGGTCAAGGAAGCCTCGTGGCGCGGTTGCATCGTGGCCGCGGCGACGCTGGCGGCCTCGTGCAACCTGGCCAAGAGCGAGCAGGAAGACATCAGCGGCTGGTTGCAGGCGCAATCGGCAACGTGGGCCGAAGAAGGCAACCGCGCGCTGGAGGAAGGACGCCTGCGTGATGCGGCCGAACGCATCTGCGCGCACCGTCTGCTCAACCCCGACGCGCTGACCGGCGCACGGGCGCAGCGTGCATTCGAACGCGCCATGCGCCTCGGCGCGCGGGCCGCGCTGGTGGCGGGCAACCACAAGGAAGTGATCGACCTGACCAACCTGGCCATCGACACGAACGTGGACTTCCCCGAGCTGCACGCCATGCGTGGCCGCGCCGCCGACGCGCTGGGCGACAAGAAGACGGCCATGCGCCATCTGGAAGTTGCCGCCGCCGGCGAGTCCGCCCCGTTCAGCACGAAGCTGCACTTTGCCCGCGTGGCCTTCAATGGCGGCTGGTTCGGTGAAGCCATCGACGCCTACAAGGACGTGCTTGCCCATCCGGGCGCCGACCAGAGCGCCAAGGACGAAGCCGAGCGCCAGTTGGGCCGGTTGGGACCGCGCGCCATCCGCGGCGCCCGCGAGCTTCTGTCGAATGGCGATCATCAGGGCGCATGGAAGCTGCTGGATCGCGTGGCCCAGTCGTGGCCCGGCATGCCGGAGGTCGATCACGAGAAGCGCCGCATCCTGGCCTATCTGTACGCCGAGGCGCGCGCCCTGGATTCGTCCAGCACGACCGAACGCCTGGCGCTGGGCGAACGTATCGTCTCGCTCGTGCCTGACGATCCCATCGGCCTGCGTCTGGCCGCGGTGGGCGCGATGCGTCTGCACCGGTTCGAACAGGCCCTGCCGTACTGGAAGACGCTGCAGGAGCGTTCCGAGAACCCGGCGCAATACGACAGTTACATCGAGCGCTGCCTCGCGTGGATCGAAAAGATCAACCGGAGAAAGGCAGCATGAATCCGCCACTGATTACCGAGCGAGCGGACGCCAAGTCCGAACTTCAGCAAGTTCAAGCGCAGTTGGAGGAAATCGTTGCGGCATCGGTGCGGGTTCAAGTCGCTCAGGAAAACCTGGCGCGGGCCAAGGAGCTTGCCCGCGGCCACATGCAAGACTCGAAGGTCCGGTTCCTGCTGCTTCGCCTGCAGGAATCGGCGGGCCTGAACGAAGGCATGGCCGAGCAGTGGACGACGCTGCTCGAGGAATGCCCGGATGACCTGCAGATCGTGCGCTATTGCGCGACGCGGCTGGTGAAGGAGCGGCACCTGGACGACGCCATGGCGCTGGTCGACCGCCACCTGCCCGCGTCCACGACGAATCCGGACCGCCTGTTCGCGCGGGCCAAGCTGCTGAGCGACATCCGCGCGCACGAGCAGTCCGACGCGCTGTTCCGCAGCCTGATCTCGCAGCACACGGATCGCAACATGCGCGTGGAGTTCGCCAAGCGCCTGCGCAAGCGCGGGCTTCTGGCGGACGCCTGGGAGGCGATCGCGCCGGTGGCCAAGCACCTGACGCCAGGCAGCAAGGCGGCCGAGCTGGCCGAAGGGCTGGCCAGCGACTATGCGTTCTATCAGCGTTTCGAGTCCGAAGAGGCCTTGGCCGGCAAGGACGTGCGCATCATTTCGATGAAGCACGCGATCCTGCATTTCCGCCATCGCAAGCTTGCCGAGAACACGCCGGAAAAGGCCGTGTCCGTGGCGCTGGTCACCGGCAGCCTGGGACCGGGCGGGGCCGAGCGCCAGTTGACCCGCCTGGCCGGCGAACTGACCCGTCTGGCCGCCTCGCCGGAACAGCAGCCGCCCGACATCCTCATGCGCCCCAAGAAGGTCGAGGTGCTGGTCAAGCAGCACACCGAACCGTCCGGCGTGTCCAAGAAGCAGGATGATTTCTTCCTGCCGGTGCTCATCAAGGCGCAGATTCCCGTCACGGAGATCAACCGCCTGCCGGCGATCTCGGTGGCGCACCAGGCCCTGCCCGAAGGCAGCCTGGGCCGCCTGCTGGAGCAGCTGCCGCCGCCCGTGCACTATGGCGTGACGCGGCTGGCGCCGGTGCTGCGCGCGAACCGGTTCGACGTGGTGAGCCTGTGGCAGGACGGCACGTGCCTGTTCGGCGCCCTGGCCGCGCTTCTGGCCGGCACGCCGACCATCCACCTGGTGTTTCGCGGCCTGCCGCCGAACATCCGCAAGGACCGGTTCCGCGAAGAGTATCCCGAGCTGTACCAGGCGTTGGCGCAGGTGCCCGGCGTGGTGTTCGTCAGCAACAGCCGCAAGGCCGCGGAGGCGTATGCCGAGTGGCTGGACCTGCCGCTCGAGCGCTTTCACATCCTGTACAACGGCGTGCCCGACCTGGCGACCGATGCGTCGGACGCCGACAAGGAAAAGTGGGAAGCCTTCGAGGCCCGCACCCAGGACGCCACGGAAACGATTGGCGGCGTGTTCCGCCTGGAACCCGACAAGCGTCCGCAGCTCTTTATCAAGCTGGCGGCGCTTTACCTGAAGGAGCGGCCGCAGGCGCGCTTTTTCCTGGTGGGCGACGGGCGCCTGCGCGAGAACATCGAAGCGCTGGCGCAGGAACACGATGTCCTGGACCGGTTGCTGCTGGTGGGCCTGTCGAACCACGTGGGGTTCTGGTATTCGAAGATGGACGCCAGCGTGCTGCTGTCGCGCTATGAAGGCCTGCCCAACGTCCTGATCGAGGCGCAGCTGCTGGGCGTGCCGGTGATTTCCACGCCGGCGGGCGGGGCAGAGGAGTGTTTCGTCGAGGACGAAACGGGCCACCTGCTCAGCGACGTCGATCACCCCGACATGCACGAGGCGTACAAGAAGGTCTTGAACATGGTGGATCAGGTGCGCAGCAATGCGGACCTGCGGGCACACAGCCGCCAGCGGGCGCAGAAGCTGTTCTCGCTGGATGCGATGCTGACCAAATTCATGAGCATCTGCATGCCCGCCATGACCGAGTCCCAGAACGACGAGCGCATCGACGTGGCGCCGCAGCGCCGCATGCTGGCGTAATCGGCAGTTGTTCTTTTTCAAGTTGTTGACGCTGAAGGATCTTATGCAAATGAACGTCCCGGCCCTGGGATCGCGGCGACACGCGACCCTTGCCCTGCTGCTTCTGGCAGCGCTGACACTCTCGGGTTGCCAGCTCCCACGGTCCGGCCCGATGCTCAGCGAAATGACCGGCGCTCACGATGACAAGGACGTCATCGTGATGCCCGTGTCGCGTGAACTGGCGCAAAAGAGCAGGGTGCCCGACGTGGCCGATTTCCCTGTTCGCTACCGCGATCTGACGCAAGCCGGATTCGACAAGCTGGTGCCGGGCGACGGCATCAACGTGCGCGTCTGGGAGCGCGGCGGGCTGGGCGTGTTTGCCACGGACCCCTCCGGCGTCAGCGACCTGGGCAACCAGGAGATCGATCGTTCGGGCCATGTCTCGTTCCCGATCATCGGCAAGTTCCGCGCCGAGGGCATGACGCTTGGCCAATTGCATGACGCCATCGTGGCGCGCCTGAGCAAGCTCGTGGTCGGCGCGGACGTCAGCGTCACGCGCGCGGCCGATGCACGCGGCCAGATGGTGACGGTGCAGGGCAACCTGACCAAGCCCGGCATGTACCCCATCACGCAGACCGCCCAGCGCCTGAGCAGCGCGCTGGCGCAGGCCGCGCCGGTGCAGACCAATCCCGAGCAGCTCATCATCAGCCTGCGCCGCGACAATCAGGTTGCCTCGGTGCGGCTGGCGGACATCTACCGCAATCAGAACAACGACATTCTTCTGCGCTCGGGCGATGTCATCACCGCCTACGATGCCAAGGAATTCCTGACCGTGCTGGGCGCGGCCGGCCAGCAGGGCCGGGTCGAGATCAGCAAGCGCAACTACAGCGTGCTGGACGCGCTGGCCGATTCGCGCGGCCTGGACGACAAGCTGGCCGACCCGCGCTCGGTGTTCCTGTTCACGCCCGCGAGGGCGGGGGCCGAAGGCAAGCCGGACTTGCTGCCCGTCGTGTACCAATTCGACCTTACGCGGCCGGAGCAGGTGGCGCTGGCGCGCGAGTTCACGGTGCATGAAGGACAGGCGATCTATATCTCGGACGCGCCGTTCACGCAGGTGCAGAAGGTGTTGTCGGCCTTCCGCGTCACGATGAGCGCCGGCTTCAGCGCCACGCGAGCCATCGACAGCGATTCGGGCGGCGGTTCGACCGGCGTAGCCCAATAGCGCGTCCATGAGCGTCCATGAGTAACGAGGATCGGATCAAGGGCTGGCGCTCGCGCCGCAAGGAAAGCAACTACACGGTAGGGTCTGGCGTCGCCAACTGGCGGCTGGACCCGGCCGCGCTGTTCGAGGCCAAGGCCCCGCCGGCCGTGCTGTTCAAGCCGCTATTGGCCCGCCTGCAGGGCGAGCCGCACGACTCCGTGGCGGCGCGGCGGGCGGTGTACGAGGCCGTGCAGGCGGAGCTGGATGCCGAGATCGCACGCAGCGCGGTCGACGAGTCCCTGGCCGATTTTTCGCGGCGGCGCCTGCGCATCATCGTGCGCCTCCTGGAGCAGGACATCCGCGCGGGCGAGGACGTCTTCGCGCTGGGCTACATGCCGGCCAAGCTGATCGCCGAGGACGAGCGGCTGGCCGCCGCGCATGCGCGGCGCGTGGAGCGGCGCAAGCAGGACGAAGCACGCGAAGCGCGGCGCCATGCGTCGCGCAACGACATCGCGCTGGAGATCGAGGTCCCGCAAAGCGAGGCGGGCGACCTGGCCATCCTGCGCGACCGGCTGCGCACCCTGCATGAAGGGCATTCGGACGATACGGCCGGCCACCGGCCGATCGGCCGCACGCTGATGGCGATGTTCATCTATCAGCTGCGCGTGATGCACGGCGAGAGCCGCATTGCGCTGGTGTGGGCGCTGGTGGGCCCGGTGGTGCTGCTGACCCTGATTTCGTCGCTGTACATCCTGATGGGCACGCACTACATCCTGGGCATGGACGTGCAGACGTTCTCGCTGCTGGGCGCGACGACCTGGATCATGTTCCGCCAGATCGCGTTCCGCAGCAGCACGGCCTATGTCTCGGCGCGCGGGCTGTTGAACTTCCAGGGCGTCACCCCGCTGATGTGCGCGCTAGTGCAGGCCATGATCTATGTATCGGTGTATCTCGTGGTGTTCGGGGTGCTGATCACCGCGGGCCATGCGATCGGGCTCATCACGCTGCCCAAGAGCTGGGCCGGCTTCATCCTGTTCGTCGTGCTGATGGGCGTGGCGGGCGCGGCGATGGGCGTGCTGTTCGGATCGATCGCGACGTTCTGGCATTTTTTCCTGCGGCTGGCGCCGATCATCGAGCGCTTTCTCCAGATCTTCGCGGCCGTGTTTTTCGTGTCGGAGCAGTTTCCGGAGCAATTGCGGCCGTGGTTGCTGTGGTCGCCACTGGCGCACGGCATGCAGTTGCTGCGCTCGGCGTACTTCCAGGCGTACGAATCGCACGACGCCAGCCTGGGTTATTTCCTGACCTCGCTGGTGTTCATGATGGTGATCGCCCTGGTGGCCGAGCGCCTTGCCCGTCCCAATGTCCAGCCGATGTGAGGATGACCAATGATCCATCTCAATGGCGTAACCGACGAACCCTATGCCTTCGGCAGCAGGCTGCCGCTGCTGGCCAACGCCACGCTCGACATTCCGGCCGGGCGGTATGCCTTGCTGTCGCCCGCGCCGGAAATGCACCGCCAGCTGGTGGACGTGCTGTGCTGCCTGCGGCCGCCGCGGCAGGGTTTCGTCAAGCACGACGGCAACGTCTCCTGGGCGATTGGCCGCCAGGGCTTTATCCGCGGCAAGGCCAGCGGCCTTGCCATGATCGATTTCGTCAGCGAGATGTACGAGATCGATCCCGACGCGACGTACGAACTGGTCGCGGACCTGATCAGCGATCCCAAGATGCTGGCCAAGCCCATGGAGCATTGGCCGCTCTACGTGCGGCAGGAGTTCTCGTTCGCGCTGGCGCTGGCGCCCGCGTTCGATGTCTACGTGATCGAAGGAAGCATTCCCTTCGAGCCTTGCCGTTTCACCCGGCTCTGGCTGGCTCTGTTCGAAGAGCGGCTGGTGGGCCGGACACTCATTTTTTCCAGTTATCGCCAGAATCAGTTGGCGGATTATTGCTTCAAAGGCTTGATCTATGAACGAAGCGCGCTCAGCATCGACGACGACCTCGACCAGTGCCTCCGCAGGTATCCCCCGCGACGATCTCGGAGCGACTCCGGCACAGGCGACGACGTCCTCGGAGGCGGCTTCGACGAAGGCCAGCTCGGCTTCTGAGGGCGGATCCGAGATCGAACGCCGCCGCCGCGAGCGGCAGTCGGCGCTGCGCGAGCGCCAGCGCCATCGCTGGGTCAACGCGCTGATCGTCCTGGTGCCGGTGGTGCTGGCGCTGATCTACCTGTCCTTCGTCGCCACGCCGCGCTACGAGGCCGAGTCGCGCTTTTTCGTGCAGTCGGCGTCCAACCAGCAGGGCGGCGGGGGCGCGGCGGCCAGCCTGCTGACCACGGGCAACTCCGGCGGCATGCTGGGCGGCTTCGTGGACGGATGGGCCGTCGCGGACTTCCTGAAATCGCGCGACAGCATGCAGCAGCTTGACCGCAAGGTCGGCCTGCGGCGTTACCTGATGAACGACGGACTGGATCCGCTGAACCGCCTGGCCGAAGACTCCAGCGAGGACGATCTGTACCGCGCCTATCAGGCCTCGGTGCACGTCTCGTTCAACGCGCTGGAGCAGATCGATGTGCTGCGCGTCAGCGCGTTCTCGTCGGAAGACGCGGCCACGCTGTCCAAGGCGCTGATCGGCCTGGCCGAGGAATTCGTCAGCTCGATGAACGAGAAGGGGGTGGCCGACAAGCTGAAGGTAAGCGAGGAGTCGGTCAAGCTGGCCGAGGAAAAGGCGCTGGCGGCGCGCGATGCGCTGACGACCTGGCGCACCAAGCACGGCAACATCGATCCCAGCGCAACGGTGTCGATGCTGCTCAACCTGTCCAGCCAGCTGGAAGGCGAGCTGAGCACCGCGCAGATCAACCTGGACAAGATCCGGGCGCTGGATAACAAGGACCATTTCATGCTCAAGCCTGCGCAGATGCAGGTGGCGGCGCTGAAAAAGCGGCTTGCTTCCGTGCGCCAGCGCCTGAGCGGCGACGGCAATACGGAAGCCAAGCAACTGAAGGAATACGAGGCGCTGCGCAATGCCCAGGTGTTTGCGGATTCCAACCTGACGCTGGCGCAGCAGTCGTACCAGCAGGCGATGACGGACGCGCTGCGCCTGCAGCGGTATCTGTCCATCATCGCGCAGCCGGTTCCGACCGATCGCCCCAGCAGCCCGCGCACCGGCATTCTGCTGTTGCAGGCCCTGGCGCTGGGATTTGTGCTCATGTTCATCGCCCGCGTCGCGATGGCTTTGTTGAGGGGGCTGCGTCATGGTTGATACGGTCGTTGGAAACTGCCCGCCGCAAGTCGGCGCCGAACCGAAAGACGCCACGGCGCGCCTGCGTGACGTCATCGGACAGATCCGGGCCTCTGCAGACCCGGCGCGCGATATGACCGCGCTGGAGCCGTCGCTGCGGCCGGCGAAGGATGGCTGGCGCGAGGTCCGGCGCCTTCTGGTGTCGCCGTACGTGAAGGAGGGCAAGCTGGCCCCCGCCGTCGCGGCGCTGGAGACGCTGATTGCCGTGTATCCCGACCGGGCCGACGACAGGCGCCTGCTCGCCAGTCTGCTCGCCCGTCTGGAGCAGTGGGACAAGGCCATTGCGCAGGCGGACGCCGCCGCCGGTATCGAACCCGGCAATGCGTCGCTGCATGCCGCGCGCATCCAGCTGCGCGTGCAGGCGGGGCGCGTGCCCGAGGCGGCGGAAGTCGCCCGCACGACCCTTGCGCTTGCCCAGAGTGCGCCGGAAGATGCGTATTCGTGGCTGATGGCCTTCGTGCGCAACGGCGACGTGGCCGAGGCAGCGGGCATCGCGGCAGCGCTGGACCCGGACAACCTGCCCAATGAGCGCGTGGCCACGATGGCGGTGCGCGCTTTGCTGGCGGACCGCCGCAACGCCGCGGCCATTCGTCTTGGCGACGCCGCCTTGCGCGCGGGCCACGACTGCGCGGCGCTGCGATCGTCGCTGGGGCTGGCGCATCTGCGGCGCGGCACCGAGGAAGATCGCAAGACGCATGCGCTGGCGCACTTTGAAGCAGGCCTGAAGGCCGCGCCCGAGGACGTGCGGCTGCTGACGCTGCATGGCGAAACGCTGCTGCGCGCCGGACGCTACAAGGATTCCGTGGCGCCGCTTGCGCGCGCCATCGAACTGGCGCCCGATCTTGAACAGACGCGGGGCCTGTATGCCCGCGCGCTGCGCTACACCTTGCAGTACGACGCGGCGGCCGAGCAGATGATGTTCCTGCTGAACAAGTCGCCTGACAACCTGCTGTGGCAGCGGTCCGCCATTGGCGCGCTGTCGCAGGCCGGGCGCAAGGACGAGGCCGAGGCGCTGTTCGAGCAATACGTGGCCAAGCGCGGCGCGCGGCTGCCGGAGACCTTTCAGGAAGCCCTGGCGCGCATGGAAGCGCAGCTCGACACCGCACCCATTCCGCAGGCGCGATTGGACTGGGCCTGGTCGATGCGCGGCGACACCAGCATCGACCGCGCCACGTGGGAGCGCCGCGCGCGCTGGGGACACATGATCGACCATCTGCTGTTCGATTGGCTCGAATGCCGCGAGGAACGCGTCGAAGAGGCGATGGCCATGCTGGGTGAGCTGGACACCGGCGAGCGCTTCTTTGCGCCGCTGCTTGCCGCCGGCCGCGGTGTCGTGGTCGCCACTGCCCACGTCGGGCCGATGTATGCGGGCTTGATGGCCCTGGAACTGGTCGGCATCCCGTCGCGTTGGCTGGCGTCGGCGCCCAGCATCGCCCGCAGCAGCTACGCCGAGGCGCTGATCTCGACGGCCGACCAGACCGAAGCGCAGGTCGCCAAGGCCTGCATGCGCGCGATCAACTCGGGATTCGTGCTTTGCCTGGCGATCGACGGCGCGGCCAATCCCGCCGCGCCGCGCACGACGTTCGAAGGCCAGGACGTCACCTATTCCGGCTTTGCGGCGCATCTGGCGCACCGGATGGGTGTGCCGTCCGTGTTCTACGCGCCGCGCTGGGAGAACGGTCAGGTGGCCTACACGCTGGAAATGCTGCCGGCCGCCAATCCGGGCGAAGCCGCCGACGCCTACGCGCAGCGCTGGCAGAAGGCGTACTTCGAGCGGCTGCGCGAGCACCTTGCCGGCCCGCCGGAAAACCTGCGGCTGAGCGGCGGCATCTGGCGTCACGTGACGGCCGCGGATCCGTCCGCGTGATCCACAGGGAGCGATTTGTGATGCGACTTCAAAAGACGATGATGATCGGGCTGCTGGCGCTGTCCGGCCTGCATGGCGGCGCCGCGGCAGCGGCCGGACAGTGCAGGGCGCCTGACGAACACTGCCCGTTCGTCTCGGCGTTGCTGGCGCAGCGCGAAGGGTATGGGGCCAAGGCGACGGGCGGCCTGGGCGGCAAGTTCATTGAAGTGACCTCGGACCAGGACGCCGGCCCCGGCACGTTGCGGGCGGCGTTGGCGCAAGCCCGCAAGGGACCGACGTGGATACGCTTTGCCTCGGACATGACCATTGTCCTGAAGTCGCAGTTGCGGGTTCCGTCCAACACGACCATCGACGGCCGCGGCAAGCGCGTGGCCCTGATCGACGATGGCCTGGGCGTGTATGGCGCGAAGAACGTCATCCTGACGCACCTGACCATCGACGGGCGGCTCACCCGCATCACGCAGGCCGTGAACGTGGCCAACGACAGCCGCGACGTGTGGGTCGACCACATGGATCTGTCGCGGATGTCGGATCGCCTGTTGAACGTGAAGAACGGCTCGACGGACGTGACGATCTCGTGGACCAAGTTTCACAATTCGAACAAGGTGATGCTGCTGAACAACATCACGTCCAAGAACCTGTTCCAGAACTACGAGCGCGATTCGATTGCACGTGTAACGCTGCATCACAACTATTTCTTCAACACCGTGCAGCGCAATCCGCGCGCGCAATTCGGCACCTTCCACCTGTTCAACAATCTGCTTGAGAACTGGGACTTCTATGGCATGAGTTTCAGCCTGGAGGCCAAGGCGCTGGTGGAAGGCAACATCTTCAACAATGATGGCCAGCGCAAATGCGTGGAACCCGAGTTCTTTCCCACCGTGGAAGGCATCAATGTCAATTATTGTCGCTATATCCCGATTGCGCCGGCGCGCAGCGCATTGGAAAATGGCGACTCCGATCGCGGGGCCTATGAAAGGCGCAAGGAGGATCACGGGTACACTCGCGACTTCAAGGCGTTTCTGCGTCTGAAAGACAACCTGTACCTGGGCGATGCGAAGCCTGTGCTGCAGGATTACCGCCCCGAGTCGGCGCCCACGCCGCCGTATTGTTACGGCTACGAGAAGGCGACGCCCGAGCTGGCCGAGAAGATCCGCAAGTTTGCGGGCAATACATCGGGCGATACGCCCCTGCCGGCCTCACGCACGGGTGCGGGTTGCCAGGCTGAAAGTCATCGGCCAGGGTCTTGATTTCAGAGTTTTCCGATTGCGCGCGGTTCTGCAAGAAAGCAGGATGTCGCGCGAGATTTCACCAAGTGAGTGGCCATGGCCGATGTCGTCGTATTCGTTCGTAGCAAGTCGCGCTACGGCGACCAGATAGTGGCGTATCCCGCGCTGTATCAAGTCAAGAAATTGTGGCCGGACAAGCAGGTGCGCGTTGTGTCCCGATTTGCCGTCGAGGACTTTTATACGCAGCTGCCGTGGGTGGACCAGTTTGTCCGCGCGGACGCGTTCGGCGATCAGGTCCGGGCGCTTCCGCGGCGCGCCAGCGCGTCGTTGACCCTGCATCATTCCAGCGAGCGCTTTGCCCTGATCAACCTGCTGCGCCGTCCCCCGATGCGCCTGGGCTTCAGCAACCGCCGCCTTGGCGACTGTGTCTGGACGCATTCGCACGTCAAGGACATCCGCGAATACATCGGGCTGGCAAACCTGCGGCTGCTGTCCACGGTGCAGCACCACGACCCCGAAGTCATCGCGCGCCAGTGCTTCCTTGAAATCGCACGGCCCTGCGCGGACAAGGTGCAACCGGCCGACATCGTCTTCATCCCGGGCGGTGGCGCAGGCAAGTTCAAGCGGTGGCCGGTGGAGCATTACGTTGCGCTGGCCGATCTGCTGCAGGCGCGGCTGGGCGGCGGGGCGACGTTCACGTTTGTGCTGGGGCCGGCTGAAGCGGCCGAGCGCGAACGCCTGCAAGCCCTGCAGCGGGCGGACTTCCGGCTTGAGAGCTGCCGGCCCGTGGCCGAGCTGGTCGCGCTGATGCAGCACGCGCGCCTTATCGTCTCCAACGATTGCGGCCCCTCCCATATCGCGCAGGGCCTCTGCGTGCCCTATGTGGGCGTGTTCAACGAATCCAACCCCGAATGGTTCTGGGCCCGCGAGTACACTCGCGACGTCGTGCCAGAAGCGGGATTTTCGAATATCGATTCGATTGAGCCGGGGCGTGTGCTCCAGGCTTGCATGACGGTATTGGACAAGTCCCCGCAGCGACCCGGGCTTGATCGGTGCGCCGCTTAGCCGATCACTAGCCGGCGCCTTGCGCGCAAAGCAATAAAAAAAAGGCCACCTGCGAAGGTGGCCTTAGTGCTTGGGCGACCGGGGCGTCCCGGTCGCGCCGTCATCACACCCCGATCGGACCGCCGTCGGCACGGCGGATCACCACCGTGGACGAACGCGGGCGGACGACGCCCGTGGTGGCGACGGTGGCGTCATCGGTGTCGTAGGCCGGCCAGTTCACCGGATGCTGGATGTTCAGGAAGACGCTGGTGTAGTCCGGCGTGAAGGCAAAACCGGTCACCTCGGCTTCGTTCGGTCCGATGAAGAAGCGGCGCAGGTCGGCCTGGTTGGTCGCATTGATTGCCGGGCCCGTGCCGGTGCTGTTGGCCAGGGCGCCGGGGATCACGGCCAGCATCTGGTCGTTGGTCGCGCGGGCCACGTCGTTGTTGCGGCCGCCGTCGATGCCGTTGTCGGTCTGGATCCACAGGATGCCGCGCGGGTCGAACCCCAGGCCGTCCGGGCTGGCAAGCTGGTTCAGCGCGGTCAGGCCGGAACGGTTGGTGTCGGCATCGGCGCCGGCGTTCGAACCGAACACGAAGATGTCCCACTTGAACTTGGTCGAGCCCGGCTCGTCGTGCCAGCGCACGATGTGGCCGTTGACGTTGTTCAGGCGCGGGTTGGCCGGGTTGGTGCCGCGGCTGGCATTGCGGCTGGTGTTGTTCGTCAGCGTCAGGTATATGTCGCCGTTGGTCGGGTGCGTGGCCGTCCATTCCGGGCGGTCCATCGGCGTGGCGCCGACGAAGTCCGCTGCGCCGCGCGTGTTGATGATGATGTTTTCCAGGCTGCCGAATTCGTCGGCCAGCGTGCGGCCGCCCGCGCCCACGGTCGCACCGACGAGCGGGATCCATTGGCCCGTGCCGTCGGCGTCAAAGCGCGCGACGTACAGCGTGCCCTTGTCCAGGTACTTCGCGCCCACGGCGAGGCGGTCGGTGCGCTCGGCATCCTTCGGATCCCACACGGCTTCCGACACGAAGCGGTAGATGTACTCGAAACGGGAATCGTCGCCGCTGTAGAAGGCGAGCGGCTTGCCGGCTTCGGGCATGGCGTAGGCGCAGCCTTCGTGCGCGAAGCGGCCCATCGCGGTGCGCTTGGTGGCGATGCTGTTTTCGTTGAACGGATCGATCTCGACCAGGTAGCCGAAGCCGTTGACTTCGTTGCGCCAATCCTGCGTGAAGTCGGCGCCGGTCTCGGTGACGTTAAAGCGCGCGAACTCGCCCTGGACTTCCAGCGGATCGTTGGCGCCCGTTTCCCATTGGTAGCGGCCGGCGGTATCCGGCACGCCGACGCGAAGCTGGTGCGCGGGTCGCGTGCCGGTGTTCACGAAGCAGGCGGCCCAGTTTTCTTCAGCGGTGATGTACGTGCCCCACGGAGTGAAGCCGTTGCCGCAGTTGTTGTTGGTGCCACGCACCATCGTGCCGGCGGGCGAGTACGGGGTCTTGACCCAGTCCGTGCCGCCGACCGGGCCGGCCAGCTTCATCGGCGTGGCCGACGTGAAGCGGCGGTTGTAGCGCGAATTGTGAACGATGTTCCAGCGGCCGTTTTCCAGGCGCACGTGCAGGATCGCCACGCCATGCGCGTTGATCTCCTTGCGGATTTCCTCGATGGGACGCACGCCTGCGACGTTCGTCGGGCCGTTCGGGTGCAGCGCGCCCTGGTCGATGTATTCGTGGTTGATCGCCAGCAGGCCTTCGGTGGAGCTGCCGTTGATCGGGAAAAAGTGCATGCCGTCGTGGTGCATGCCGGTGGAGTTGAGCAGGTCCGTCGAGCTGTTGTTGCCGTTGCGGTCCCAAGGATTGGCGTTGTCGTTGAAAGGCGTGCCCCACGGCGCGAACACGTGGGCGGTGTAGCCGGCCGGCACGACACAGGCGTCGGTCATGGAGGTGGGCAGGGACTCGAAGCCGAGCTTGATCGGGGCGGCAGGCTGCTCGCCGCCGGGCACTTCGGGCGCGGGATTCTGGCCGCCGTTGCCGGCGTCGTCGTCATCGTCGTCGCTGCCGTTACAGCCGGCCAGGCCCAGGCTGGTCATCGTCGCGAACGCGGCGGCGATGCCGCCGCGCATCACCATGCGGCGGGACATGTTCTTTTCGAGGATCTCGCTGAACGGGGTGCTCTGGCTGGGGTTGCGGACAGTCTTGTCGGAGATGGACTTGCTCATTGGAACTCCTGGCTTTGGGTCTGATGCCCGATGGGGACGAGCAATACTAGAAGTCCGAAATGAAAGGTTAATGACAGTGCTCTGAAATTGCGGCGCGCGGCAAGCGCGTGGCCAAAAACAAATGGCTGACCCCGCATGCGCGGGCGTCAGCCACGGGACCCGATAAGGCAGGCGCGTCTATCTGTTCTCGTCGTCCATCGTCAGCGCGCCGTCCTTCATGATGCCTTGCGCGATCTCTTCGGCCGACTTGCCGGCAAAGCCGTGTTCGCCGGCGGTGATGCGCAGGCTGTCGCCTTCCAGCGGACTCATCAGCGTGGCCGAGGACAGGAGAATGCCGTTCGCGCGGAACTGCACGCGCTGGCCCACGCGCTCGCGCGTGAAGTTCGCCAGCGCCTTGCTGCTGTCCGGCTTGAGCTTGATGTCGACAATGCGGGCGTTGGTGTGCGGATCGGCG
The DNA here is from genome assembly GCF_006715415.1 of Achromobacter sp. SLBN-14. Lineage (NCBI taxonomy): Bacteria > Pseudomonadati > Pseudomonadota > Betaproteobacteria > Burkholderiales > Alcaligenaceae > Achromobacter > Achromobacter sp. SLBN-14. The sequence continues at coordinate 2,835,878 of NZ_VFNE01000001.1, forward strand.
CCGGGCGTGGCCTGCTCGACCTGCAGGGTGACGGATTCGGCGTGGGCGGCAAGGGGGGCGGCGGCGGCCAGCGCCGCAGCCAGCGCGGTGGCCAGCATGGGATGTCGCAGGGACGGCATGGAAACGCTCCTTCTGATGGACGACGGCTCCATCCTATACGGATCGCCTCGGGCGGGGATGACCGTCTGATATATACCTGACGAAATTTTGCCGGCTTGGGCCGCTGGAATCGATTTGCGCCGCTGCGCCGCATTTGACGGGCGGGATGCGGCACGCCCACAATCGGCCGGATGAAAACCGGCAGGCGGGCCGCCGATGCCCGCCGCCACGATCCCGGAGGAACCCATGGCAGACACTCAGAAAGATACCCAGGCGCTGTTCGATCAAGGCCTGGCGCTGCGCCGCGAAGTGCTCGGCGCCGATTATGTCGACGGATCGCTGGCGCGCGCCAACGACTTCATGATGGCGTTCCAGAACATCACCACGGAGTGGTGCTGGGGCTATACGTGGGGCCGTCCCGGGCTGGAGAAGAAAACGCGCAGCATGCTCAATCTGGCCATGCTGACGGCGCTGAACCGTCCGGCCGAGATCAAGCTGCACGTCAAGGGCGCCCTGAACAACGGCGTGACGGTCGAAGAGATCAAGGAGATTCTCTTGCAGGCCACGGTGTATTGCGGCATTCCCGCGGGGCTGGACGCTTTCAAGGTGGCCAACCAGGTGCTGGAAGAGGAAGGCGCATTCAAGCAGGCACAGCAGGCCTGAGGCCCTTGCCGCGCGAAAAACGGCAGGAATCGCGCGGTGCTTTTTGCCTTGCTCGCCCGGTGGGCAGGCTATGATGAACTGTCATCAAGTGTGTTACAAATACACAACATTTGAAATAAAAAGCATAGGCTTCACCGCAGGACTGCATCGCGCAGCCCTGCGTCTGACATTACGCGTTCGCGCCTTGGGCGCCGACGCATTTTCCGGCACAGTTTGCGACGTCGCGCCCTGACTGGGCGCCGCCGCGAAAGCAGTATGGCTACACAGACGCAGTTTCCCGATTCCACGCGGGTGATCGCCGCCTTCGACTTTGACGGCACGCTCACCCAGCGCGATACGTTCGTCCCCTTCCTGGCCCACTTGTCGTGGGTCCGTTTTCTGACGGCGCTCTTGCAAACCGCCCCGGCGCTGGCGGCCTTTGCCATGCGCCTGCGCAGCAACGAAGACGCAAAAAGATCACTGTGCCGCGCCGCGCTCCGCGGACGTCCGCGCGCCCAACTGGCCCACGTCGCCCGCGCCTGGGTGCACACCATCCCGCTGCGGCCCGCGCTTATCGACCGTCTTCGCTGGCATCAGCAGCGCGGCGACCGCTGCGTGCTGATCAGCGCGTCTCCCGATATCTACCTGGAAGAAGTGGCGCGATACCTGGGGTTCGACGACCTTATCTGCACGCGCATGGCGGTGGACGCGCAGGGCCGCCTGACCGGCGACTTTGACGGCCACAACTGCTGGGGACCTGAAAAGCTGCGGCGCCTGACCGAACGCTTCGGCGGCACGGACCAATACGAACTGCACGCCTACGGCGACAGCCGCGGCGACCAGTGGCTCATCGATGCGGCGCACCACGCGTGGTATCGCGGGCAGGCGGTCAAGCCATGACCGCCTTGCTTTCCCTCTTGCGTCCGCAGCAGTGGCTGAAGAACGGCTTCGTGCTGATCGGCCTGATCTTCAGCCACGGCTGGTCCGACCCGGCGCTGGTGTTCGCGGTGGGTGTGGGTTTCGTGGCGTTTTGCCTGGCCTCCAGCGCGGTGTATGTCCTGAACGACTATTACGACCGCGCCGCCGATGCGGCCCATCCCAAGAAACGGCTGCGCGCCATCGCCAGCGGCCGGGTGAGCCTGCCTGCCGCCCGCGCGCTGATCGCTGTGCTGTTCTGCGCGGCGCTGGGCCTGCCGCTTGCGTGCGGATTGGGGCCGGTGGCGCTGGCCGTGGCCGGTTACCTGACCCTGAACATTGCCTACACGCTGAGCCTGAAGCACAAGGTGCTGGTCGATGTGTTCTGCATCGCATCCGGCTTCATGATCCGCCTGGCCTGTGGCACTTACGCGGTGGGCATCGTCCCGTCGCGCTGGATGCTGCTGTGCAGTTTCATGCTGACCCTGTTCCTGGGCTTTGCCAAGCGGCGCGCCGAGATTGCCTCGGCGCCCCTGGATGCGCCGGCGTCGGAGGGCAGCACGCGCACCGTGCTGCGGCACTATTCCCCGCAACTGCTGGACATTCTGGTGGCCATTACGGCCAGCACGACGCTGCTGGCGTATGGCCTTTACACCGTGGACTCGGACACCGCCGCGCTGCACGGGACGCAGAATCTGATCATCACGCTGCCCATCGTCACGTTCGGCGTATTTCGCTATCTGTACCTGCTGTACAAGGGCGGATCGGGCGAAGAGCCGGGGCGCGATCTGCTTGCCGACAACCAGATACGCCTGGCGGTGCTGGCCTGGGTGGCCGTGGTGGTTTTGCTTGTAAGGACGTAGACATGGCATATCTTTGGCTGATCCTCAGCGGGGCCTGTAGCGTGGCGGCCAGCGTGGCGCTCAAGGCGGCGGGAAGCAGCGCCGCACAAGCGGCCGCGCCGTCCCTGCTGAGCCAGGCGCTGCCCTATCTGGGCGCCATCGGCGCGTACGGACTGGGTTTTGGTTTTTATGCGCTGGCGCTGCGCCAGCTGGATCTGACGCTGGCCTACCCGTTGATGGTGGCTTTTGCCATCGCAGGCGTCTTTGCCTACGGTCTGTTGTCCGGCACGGAAACCATCACCGCCCTGCGGATGGCGGGCGCGGCGTTCATCGCCATTGGCGTCTTCCTGATTTCGAAATAGGCGGGCACAGGCATGCAACGTTTCTTCAATGGCGCGTGGTACCGCGGGTTCCTGCTCTGCTGCGCCTACGTCGTGGTGGCGGCGGCCGTCATGAACGGCTTCTATACGAAGTGGCGGCTCAACGACGGCCACGCGGCCCTCGGGCTGACGCAGATGGTCGAGGGCACGGCCTACCGCCCCTATGTGTATCGCCAGTTCGTGCCGGCGCTGGCCAATGGCATCCAGTCGCTGCTGCCGGCGTCCACCGTGGCGCGCCTGTCCGAACGCCTTGCCGAACCCCGGCGGGTGGACAGCCGCTCGGGCCTGGCGATGCGCTATCCAGGATCCGAGGCCCTCATGCCGGCCGTGACCCTGCGCTATCACCTGGTCTACTACCTGACCTTCGCCGCGCTGCTGACCTCGCTTTTCGTCATGCGCCGCGTGGCGCTGCGGGCGGGGGCTGGCGCCGCGGCCGCCACGATCGCGCCCGCGCTGCTTGCGATGGTGGTGCCGTTCTTTCTGACCGAGGGCGGCTTTTTCTATGACTTCGTCGAACTCATGTTCATCATGAGCGCCGTGCTGCTGGCGCTGGGCGCATCGCGCCAGACGCCGGTGCGGCTGTGCGCGTTGGTGGCGCTGGCCGGGCTGGCCACCTGGAACAAGGAAGCCTTCTTCTTTTTCACGCCCGCGCTGTATCCGCTCTTGCGGCGCAACCTGCCGCGGCTGCACGCCGCAGGCGTGGTGGGCGTGCTGCTGCTGGTAAGCGGCTGCGTCTATCTGGCGCTGCGCCTGCGCTACGCGGGCAACCCCGGTTCGACGGTCGATTACCAGCTGTGGGACAACCTGCGCTTTTACGTGGACCCCGGCAACTGGCTACGAACCGAGAACACCTATGGCGTCCTCTTGCCGCGCGGCTTCAGCATCGTGAGCATTCTGGCCTTTGCCGGCATTGCCATCCACGGCTGGACGCGCCTGCCCCAGCCCCTGCGCTGGCACGCGCAGATGGCGCTTGCGATCAACCTGCCGCTGTTCCTGTTGTTCTGCTCGCCAGGCGAAATGCGCAACCTGAGCATGCTCTATCCGTCCCTGCTGTGCCTGCTGGCGCTGGCGCTGGCCAAATGGCTGGGCCCGCAGGGCGCCTCCCAACCGGCTGCTTCGGAAGTCCGATGATCCGTTTTTTCAATAGCGTGGTTTACCGCCGCTTTCTGCTGGCGATGTTGTATGTGATGGTGGCTGCGGCAGCCTTCAACGGTTTCTACACGAAGTGGCGGCTGAACGACGGGCATGGCCCGCATTCGCTGGCGGCCATGGTGGACGGCACCGCCCACCGTCCCTACGTGTACCGGCAATTCGCGCCGGCCATCGCCAACGGCATTCAGGACTTGCTGCCGGCCGCGACGGTGGCGCGTCTGTCCGAACGGCTGACCGAGCCGCGCCGCGTGAACAGCCGCTCGGGGCTGGCAATGCGCTATCCGGAATCGGAAGCGATGCAGGCCCCCGTGACGCTGCGCTATCACATCGTCTATTACCTGACCTTCGCGGCGCTGCTCGGCTCGCTGTTCGCCATGCGGTCGGTGTGTCTTGCGGCAGGCGCCAGCGGGGCCGCGGCCACCGCGGCGCCGATGGTCATCGCGCTGCTGTTGCCCTTCTTCCTGACCGAGGGCGGCTTCTTCTACGACTTCTTCGAAGTGCTGTTCATGGCGTGCGCGATCCTGCTGGCCTGGCGCATTCCCGCGGAGCGCCCCATGCGTGCGGCGGGACGGCTGGGCCTTCTGGCCGTCGTTGCAGCCCTGGCGACATGGAACAAGGAGGCGTTCTTCTTCTATGTGGTGACGCTGTATCCGTTTCTGCGGCGCAGCCTGCCGCGCATCAAGGCAGCAGGCGTCGTGGCGGTCCTGGTGTTCGTCTGCGGCTGCGTGTATCTGGCGCTGCGCATGCGCTACGCGGGCAATCCCGGCGGCGCGGTGAGCTTCCAGCCGGGCGCGAATTTCTTCTACTTCCTGGATCCGGGCAACTGGTTCCGTACCGAAAGCACCTACGGCGTCGCGCTGCCCAAGGGCTTGAGCGCGGTGATGGTGCTGATGATCGCGGGCGTGGCCGCGACCGGCTGGCGCCTGCTGCCCACGCCGTTTCGCGTGCACGTGCTGATGGCGCTGGCGGTCAACGTGCCGCTCTTCCTGCTGTTCGCCGCCGAGGGCGAGGCGCGCAACCTGAGCATGCTGTATCCGTCGCTGCTAGCCCTGATGTCGATGGCGCTGACCGCGTGGATCGGCGCGGCGGCCGCATCGCCATCGGCTGCGCTTCGCGCTGCCGATTCCTGACGCGCGACCCGGGCGGCGCAGCGAGGGCGGGGGCGCGGTAGCTGCGCGCCTCAGCGCAGGTTGCACCTGCCTCGGCCAGCGTTCGCAGCGGGTTGCACCCGTGGCGGGGCTACTGCAGGGATAACCCGCGAGTTTTGGCGTGCCGTGGGTTATCCCTACTTGAGCCGGGCAGCAACCGGTCGATATGCTTCGGTTAACCGTAGGGACCGCAGAGTCTTTCGGAGGAGTTTCAAACCGAGCCGGCAGTTGCTGAAAGGAACCGGATTTGCATAATGCACCTCCTTTGGATTCGGCCGTCGCGATCTCGCGGGAAAAGCCAGTGCGCGTGATCCCGTGGGCCACGTGGCTGCACCGCGTTTTCGTGGTTCTCATGTATGCGTTCATGCTTAGCCCCATCGTGCTGGTGGTCTGGCTGAGCTTCTTCAAGGACGCCATCCTCTATTTCCCGCCATCGGGCTACACGCTCTCCTGGTACGTCAAGGCCTGGGAGAACCCCGCGTTCGCCAACGGCTTCCTTTTCAGCCTGCAGGTGTCGCTGGTGGCCGCGTTCATCGGCGTGACGATGGGCGTGCTGGCCGCGGTTGCGATCGCGCGCTACCGCTTCGCGGGCAGCAAGGGCGTCAACACCTTGCTGCTGTCGCCGCTGCTGATTCCCGGCATCGTCGCGGGCGTGGCCGTCTATCTCTTTTACCTGCGAGCGGAAAACGTGCTGGACCAGGATCTTGTCGGCACGTTCGGCGGTCTGGTCATTGCGCACGTGTGCCTCACCATTCCTTGGACCGTGCGTCTGGTCACGGCGGGCATGGCCGGGTTGGACGGCTCCATCGAGGAAGCCGCTCGCAACCTGGGCGCAAGCGCGCCCAAGGCATTCATGCGCGTGACGCTGCCCATGCTGCGGCCGTCCATCGTCGCTGCGGCGCTGTTCAGTTTTGTCGTGTCGTTCGAGAACCTGGAGCTGTCGCTGTCGCTGGTGGGCCCTGGGCGCACGACGCTGCCGATCGCGATCATGCAGTACCTCGAATTCAACCTGGACCCGACCATCGCGTCGGTGGCCTCGGTGCAAATCCTGCTGTTGGGCATCATCATGCTTGTGACCGACCGCTACGTGAAACTCAGTCAGGTGGTGTAAGAAATGGCGAAGGTCTCAATCGAAAACATCCGCAAGCAGTTCGGCGCGGCGGTCGCGGTGTCGGATTTTTCCCTGGAGATTGCCGAAGGCGAGCTGGTCACCTTTCTGGGGCCCAGCGGTTGCGGCAAGACGACGACGCTGCGCATGATTGCCGGCTTCATCACGCCGACGTCGGGGCGCATCCGCATTGGCGAAACCGACGTCACGCGGCTGCCGGTGCACAAGCGCGATACCGGCATGGTGTTCCAGCGCTATGCGCTGTTTCCGCACATGACGGTGGCCGAGAACGTGGCGTTCGGCCTGGAAATGCACAAGGTGCCCAAGGCCGACCGCGATGCGAAGATCCGGCGTGTGCTGGACATGGTGCGCATGACTGAGCTGCGCGACCGCTATCCGCGCCAGTTGTCCGGCGGCCAGCAGCAGCGCGTGGCAATTGCGCGCGCGCTGGCGATTGAACCCAAGGTGTTCCTGCTGGATGAACCGCTGTCCAACCTGGACGCCAAGCTGCGCCTGGAAGTGCGCGAGGAAATCCGCGCGTTGCAACGGCGCCTGGGCCTGACCACCGTCTTTGTCACGCACGACCAGGAAGAGGCGCTGGCGATTGCGGACCGCATGGCCATCATGCACGACGGCATCGTGCAGCAGGTGGGCGCGCCCGACACGCTGTACGAACGGCCCGCCAACCTCTTCGTGGCGGACTTCCTGGGCAAGATGAACGTCTTCACGGGGCGCGGCCACGCCGGCGATCAGTTCGAGACCAAGACCGGCCAGCGCATCGCGGCGCCGGGCGGCGGCAACGCCACGCATCTGGGCGTGCGGCCGGAGCGCGTGCGCCTGCAGACGCTGCCGTCCGGCGGCAACGCGCTGCCGGGCGTGATCGAGTCGTCGCTGTACCTGGGGTCGGTGCTGGAGGTGCGGGTGCAGCTCGATGGCGGCGACCGCCTGATCAGCCAGATCGTCAATGCGGGCGCGCGCGGCGCGCCGCCAGCCGCCGGCGAGCGCGTCTATGCGTGCTTCGAGCCCGACGACTGCGTCGCCTTCACGCAATAGGAGGCGCCATGACGACCGCAACGCAGGATGGGCGCCCCAGCCGATGGCTGGGCCCCGGGCTGGCCTTTCCGGCCTCGCTGGTGGTGCTGGTGATCATCATGATCCCGATCCTTCAGCTGGCGCGCTACAGCTTCAATCATTTCGACCCGGTCGAGATGATGCAGACCGCCTTCACGTTCGAGAACTACGCCAAGTTCTTCGGCGACCCCTACTACCGCGACATCTTCTTCACCACGCTGGGCATCGCGGCGCTGTGCACGGTGCTGGCGCTGGTGCTGGGCTTTCCGGTGGCGTACTTCCTGGCGCGCACGCAAAGCCGCTACAAGAGCCTCTTTGTGATCCTCCTGGTGTTTCCGCTGATGGTGGGCAACGTGGTGCGCGCGGCCGGCTGGATGGTGGCGCTGGGTAACGCCGGCGTGGTCAACGCCGTGCTGCAGGGCCTGGGCATCATCGACAAGCCGCTGACGCTGATGTACACGCCGACCGCCGTCGTCATCGGCACCACTGCAGTCGTCATGCCGTACCTGATCCTGACGCTGCAAAGCGTGCTGGAAGGCATGGACCTGTCCGTGGAAGAGGCCGCGCGCAATGTGGGCGCCAGCTTCTTCACCACATTCCGCCGCATCGTCTTGCCGATCGCCGCGCCGGGCGTGGCGGCGGGCACGATGCTGGTGTTCATCCTTTGCATGAACGCGTACGCCACGCCGGTGCTGCTGGGCGGCTCGGGCCTGACCATGATGGCGCCGGCGCTGTATGACCAGATCACCAAGGCCTCGAACTGGCCGTTTGGCGCCGCGCTGGCGGTCATCCTGGTCTGCGGCACGCTCGTCATCGCACTGATATCCAACTGGCTGATCCACCGGCGCTACATCAAGACCATGGCGTCCTGACCCAGACATCCCCCGAAGGAAATTCTCATGTCCGCTGTGCTGTTCAAGAATGCGAACCTGCTCGATCCGCTGCAATCCGAGCTGCTGGAAGGGCACCACGTCCTGGTGGAGGACGGTGTCATCAAGGAGGTGTCGGACAAGCCGATCACCGCGTCCTCGGCGCGGGTGATCGACGCCGCCGGCCGCACGCTGATGCCCGGCCTCATCGACCTGCACGTGCATGTGCTGGCCACGCAGTTGAATCTCAGCACGCAGGGCGTCCTGCCCGACGCGCTGGTGATGATGCGCGCGGTGCCCATCATGGCGGCCATGCTGCGCCGGGGCTTTACCACCGTGCGCGATGCGGGCGGCGCGGGCTGGGGCCTGAAGTGCGCCGTCAACGAAGGCACGGTCAAGGGACCGCGCCTGTTCATCTCGGGCCGCGCCATCAGCCAGACGGGCGGCCACGGCGATCCGCGTCCGCGTTCGGACCACCTGCGTCCCATGAGCTTTTGCGGCTGCTGCTTCCGGGCGGGCGACATCGGACGCGTGGCCGACGGCATCGACGACGTGCGCAAGGCCGTGCGTCAGGAACTGCAGATGGGCGCGGACCAGATCAAGATGATGGCCTCGGGCGGCGTGGCGTCGCCCACCGATCCCATTGCGTCCTTTGGCTACTCCGAAGAGGAAATCCGCGTCATCGTCGATGAGGCGGCCAGCCGCCAGACGTATGTGATGGCGCATTCCTATACCGCCGACGCCATCGAGCGCGCCATCCGTAACGGCGTGCGCACCATCGAGCACGGCAATCTGGTCGACGAGCGAGTGGCCCGTTTCATGGCCGAGAAGGGCGCGTTCGTGGTGCCGACGCTGGTGACCTACGAGGCGCTGGCCAACGAAGGCGCCGACTACGGTCTGCCGGCCGATTCCGTGGCCAAGATTGCCACGGTGCGTACCGCGGGCCTGCATTCACTTGAGATCTACAAGAAGGCGGGCGTGAAGATCGGTTACGGCTCGGACCTGCTGGGCCCGTCACAGCGCCTGCAAAGCGACGAATTCCGCATCCGCCGCGAGGTGCTGTCCGCGCAGGAGGTCATCCAGTGCGCCACCACGACGGCGGCCGAGGTGCTGAACCAGGTCGGTCAGCTGGGCCGCATCCAGGAAGGCGCGCTGGCCGACATCCTGCTGGTGGACGGCGATCCGTACCGCGACCTGTCGTGCCTCTTGGGGCAGGGCGAGCACATCGGCCTCATCATGAAGGGCGGCGTCATCGAACATAACGACCTGGGGGTGTAGGGGCCATGAGCGATCCCACGTTTTCGCAGTCGGAAGTTGGCGAGGAATCCCGCGACGTCAACGCGGCCAAGGGGTGGCATCCGCCCTCGGCGCCCGCGCCCCGCGATCGCGGCCTGGGGCCGTTTCCGCGGCTGATCCTGCGCGGGGCCACGATCATCGACGGCACCGGCGCGCCGCCCTGGGGCCCGGTGGATATCGTGATCGAGAACGATCGCATCACCGCGCTGGTCAACGTGGGCACGCCGCACAAGGCCATCGATCCCAAGCGCCGTCCCGGCCCCGGCGATCACGAGATCGACTGCCACGGCAAGTTCGTGACGCCCGGCTTTGTCGACGCGCACGCGCACATCGGCACGCCGTATCACGCGATGAGCGGCATCGTGCCGCCCGCCGACTACATCTACAAGCTGTGGCTGGCGCATGGCGTGACCACGGTGCGCGAGATGGGCGCGATGGGCGGCCTGGGCTGGACGATGGAGCAGCGCGAGCTGTCCGCGGCCAACCAGATCGCGGCGCCGCGCATGATCGTGCATTCCGTGTTTCCCGCCGTGAACGACCGCGTCAAGACCATCCACACGCCGGAGCAGGGCCGCGAATGGGTGCGCAAGCTGGCCGCGCGCGGCGCCGACGGCATCAAGTTCTTTGGGGCGCCGCCGGCCATCATGGAAGCGGCGCTGGACGAGGCGGCCAAGGTGGGCCTGCGTTCGGGCTGCCATCACGCCCAGATGGCGGTGACGCGCGTGAATGCGCTGAAATCCGCGCGCTGGGGACTGACCAGTTCCGAACACTACTACGGCCTGCCCGAGGCGCTGTTCGAAGACCGCGTCGTGCAGTCGTTTCCCACGGACTACAACTACAGCGACGAGTACTACCGCTTCGCGGTGGCGGGCCAGACCTTCATGCAGGCCGCGCAGCCGGGTTCGGCCAAGTGGCGCCAGGTCATGGACGAGTTCCTGGAAATCGGTCACACCTTCGTGCCCACCTTCAACATCTACGACGCCAACCGCGACCTGATGCGCGCGCGCCGCGCGGACTGGCACGACGAGTACACGTGGAAGGCGGTGTGGCGCTACTTCCAGCCGCAGCGCGGCGGCCACGGCGCCTACTGGTACCGCTGGAGCACCACCAACGAGATCGAATGGAAGCAGAACTACCGGCTGTGGATGCAGTTCATCAACGAATACAAGAACCTGGGCGGACGCGTCTGCGCGGGCAGCGATTCGGGCTTCATCTACCAGATCTACGGCTTCGGCTTCATCCGCGAACTGGAACTGCTGCAGGAAGCGGGCTTTCATCCCATCGAGGTGCTGCGCGCGGCCACTTCGCACAGCGCGGCGCTGCTGGGCATCGATGACGACACCGGCTCCATCGACGTGCAAAAGCGCGCCGACCTCTTGATCCACGACCAGAATCCGCTCACCGACTTCAAGCTGCTGTTCGGCACCGGCGCCATGCGCCTGAACGACGACACTGCCAAGGTCGAATGGAAGCGCTGCCTGCAGACCACCATCAAGTCGGGCGTGGTGTACGACACCGCCGAGCTGCTGGCGGACGTTCGCGCGATGGTGCGGGACAGCTGGGCTGACGATCCCGACGGTGAGCGCCCGCCCACCGGCGGCGCACCGTCGGGATCGCCCTGCGACTCGGGCGACCCGGGCGAGGACATGACCTGATGGCCGTCGACCTTTTCCTGTTGTGCGGGTTCCTGGGCAGCGGCAAGACCTCGCTGCTGGTGGACTACCTGCGCGATCCGGAATCGCGCGATACGGGCGTGATCGTCAACGAGGCGGGCGAGGTCGGCGTGGACGGGGCCATCGTGGCCAACGACAGCGACAACGTGCCGATGACCTTGATGGCAAACGGCTGCGTGTGCTGCTCGTTGCGCAGCGATCTGGTTTACACGCTGAGCGCGCTGCTGGATGCGCCCCGGCCTGAAGGCGAGGGTCCGTTGCAACGCGTCGTCCTGGAGTGCAGCGGCCTGTCGCGGCCCGGACCCATCATCGCGTCGCTGGCGGATCCGGAATTGGCCAGCCGCGGCCTGCGGCTGACGGTGGTCTGCACCGACGACTGCGCGCGCGATCCCGACGCGCTGGCCGAGATGGACGAAGCGATGGCGCAGTTTGGCGCGGCCCATCGCATCGTATTGACCAAGACCGATCTGCTGCCCGCCGTGCCCGGCGCGCTGGGCGAACGCGCCGCGCGCGCCGAGGCGTTGAATCCGCTTGCCGAGATCGTCGCGGAACCGGATCGCCGGCGCGCGGTGCAGGCCGCGTTCGCGCCGTCGCAAGGCACGTCCGACCTGGCCGGCCTTGCGGCGCGAGTGCTTGCCGCAGGCGGGCAGGGCGCGGCGCATCCGCGCATCCGCGTCATGGCGGCACGCGCGCAAAGCGGCATCAGCTGGACCGATTTTTCCGAGTGGCTGGATAACCTGGCCGGCTTGTGCGGCGACCGTCTGCTGCGCGTGAAGGCGGTAGTGCGCGTCACGGATTGCGAGGAACCCATCCTGATCCAGTCGGTGGGCTCGACGTTCAGCCTGCCGCAGCGGCTGACGCGGCAGCCCGATGCGCGCGACGCGATCATCGTGATCGCGCGCGACATCGAGGCCGACGAGATCCGCGCGTCCTCGCCGGATGCGCCGGTGCAAATGCTGGTCTGAATCCTGTTGAACCCAAGGCCGCGCGCCAGACTGGCCTGCCGCGCGGCGCATCGTAGCAAGTCGTCAGTTCCCTTCGATACGAGGTTGTTATGCAAGAGAAAAACCTGAATCGCCGTGGCTTCATCAAGACCGCCTCCGGCCTGGCCCTGGCGCCCGCCCTGGGTTGGCTGCCCGGCATGGCCAATGCGGCCGAAAAGGAAATCGTGGTGGGCACCTGGGGCGGCGATTACCAGAACCTGCTGCAGCAGATCATCAATCCCATCGTCGCCAAGCAGGACGTGAAGGTGGTCTACGACACGGGCAACGCCGTGGGGCGCGTGACCAAGCTGCGCGCCGAGAAGAACTCGCGCCGCGGCAGCATGGACGTGGCGCTGCTGGGCGAAGTCGACATGTACGACGCGGAGCGCTCGGGCACGTTGGAACCGCTGGACACCAAGAAGCTGCCCAACCTGGCCAACGCCATCGACACGCTGAAGACGCCGTATTCGATTCCGCACATCTTCAGCGCGATGACCCTGGTCTACAACACCGAGAAATTCCCGGCCCCGCCGGATTCGCTGCAGGTGCTGCTGGATCCGAAGTGGAAGGGGCAGGTCGGCTTCTCCGACATTCTCTATCTCTACAACTCGGTCTTCGTGGGCCTGGGCGCGGACGGCAACACCAAGGATTTCGAGGGCGGCAAGCGCTTTTTGGCCAAGCTCAAGCCCAACGCGCCGCGCATCTACCCGTCCAACGAAGCCGTTGCCGCCGCCTTCAAGTCCGGCGAAATCGCGATCGCCGTCATGTGGAAGGCCCGCGCGCTGCAATGGAAGGACAGCGGTCTGCCGCTGGGCTTTGTCATCCCCAAGGAAGGCTCGGTGCCGGTGTCGTTTGAAGCGGCCGTCGCCAAGAACAGCCGCAACAAGGATGCGGCCTGGGCCTACCTGAACGCCATGCTGGATCCGCAAGGGCAGATTGGCTTTGCCGAAAAGATGGGCTACGCGCCCACCGTGACCAACGCGCAGTTGCCGGAAGCCTTGAAGCGGGTGGGCTTTTCGGACGCCGAGGTCAAGCTGCTGCACGCCTACGACCTGAAGGGCTTGACCGAGAAGAAGGCGGACATGCTCGAGTTCTGGAACAAGGAATTCAAGGCGGGCTGATCGACGGGCGGGCGCCGTTCCCGCCCTTCCGGTTATCCGTTTCATCGTTGGCCGCGTCATCGAAGCGCGATTCCTGCAAGGGAATCGCGCTTTTTCATTCGGGGAGCTGCTTCACAAGTTATGAAATGTTATATCATCCGTCTGCGTTTTGTAATGATATAACATCCGAGAGAGCAAAGATGAAAGGAAAAAAGCAGGGGTTGGGGAAAGCGCGCGGCCGGGTATCGCGCGGCCGTCGACATGGCCGGGCGCCCTTGAAACCGCTGGTGTGCTCGCTGATGCTGATGGCGCCCGTGGCGCAGGCGCAGACCACGAGCGAGACGCGCGCGCAGACCGTCGCGCCGATCACCGTGTCCGCCAACCCGTTGGGGCTGGACTTGAACAGCACCACGCTGCCCGCCTCGGTCCTGGAAGGTGACGCGCTGATCGAGCAGCGCAACGGGACGCTGGGCGAGACCCTCAAGAACCTGCCGGGCGTGAACAGCGACACGTTTGGCGGCGGCGCCAGCCGCCCGGTGATCCGCGGGCAGACCGCGCCGCGCGTTAAGGTGCTGTCCGATGGGTCCGAAGTGATGGATGCCTCGGCCATCTCTCCCGACCATGCCGTGACTGTCGAGCCCCTTTTGGCCGATCGCATCGAGGTCCTGCGCGGGCCGGCCACGCTGCTGTATGGCGGCGGCGCGATCGGCGGCGTGGTGAACGTGGTGGACAAGAAGATTCCGACCGAGGTGCCGGAGAAAGGCATCGCCGCCGAAGCCGAGCTGCGCGGCGCCACCGGCACCAAGGAGCGGGCCGGCGCCGTGGGCATCACGGCGGGCGAAGGCCAGTTCGCGGTGCGCGTCGAAGGCATGAAGCGCCGCACCAGCGACTACGACGTGCCGGACTGGCCCGGCGGCACGCTGGAAGGCTCGTACAGCGAATCGACGCAGGGCTCGGTGGGCATGTCGTGGATCACGCCGCGCGGCTATGTGGGCGTGGCCTTCACGCATCTGCAAAGCGAATACGGCCTGCCCGGCCACAACCACGAGTACGAAGGGTGCCACCCGCACGGCACGCATCTGCACTGCGGCGGCCACGATCATGACCACGGCGACGAGGGCGAGGAAGGTCACGACCACGATCACGAGCATGGTGGCGTGCCCTACGTGAAGCTGCGCAGCAACCGGGTGGATCTGCGCGCGGAATACCAGGATCCGTTTGCCGGCTTCGAGAAGATCCGCTTTCGCGGCGGCCTGACGGACTACCAGCACGATGAGATCGAAGGCGGCGAGGTTGGCACGCGCTTCAAGAACAAGGGCTACGACATGCGGGTGGAGCTGCAGCACAAGCCCATCGCCGGCTGGCGCGGCGTGATCGGTCTGCAGAATGCGTACAGCGATTTCAGCGCCGAAGGCGAAGAGGCGTTCCTGCCGCCCAGCAAGACCCGGTCGAACGGCATTTTCGTGCTGGAGGAATACCAGTTGAACGACTGGCGGTTCGAGTTGGGCGCGCGCCAGGACTGGCAGCGCGTGTCGCCGTCGGGCGGTGCGCCGCGCAGCAGCCTGTCGGGCACGTCGCTGTCGGCCGCCGCGATCTGGGACTTCGCGCCGCAGTATTCGGTGGCGCTGTCGCTGTCGCGCTCGCAGCGCCTGCCCAACGCGCAGGAACTGTATGCGGACGGCGTTCACCTTGCCACCAATACGTATGAACTGGGTAATCCGGACCTGACGCGCGAAACGTCGCACAACATCGACCTGACGCTGCGCAAGCATTCGGGCGACACGACGTTCTCGGCCAGCGTGTTCCACAACCGCGTCAAGAACTACATCTACGCCAATACGCTGGATCGCTTTGAGGATTTCCGCCTGATCGAGTACACGCAGCAGGATGCGGAATTCACGGGCGTGGAAGGCGAGCTGCGGCACCAGTTCACGCCGGTCTTCTCGGCGGCGGTGTTCGGCGACTACGTGCGGGGCAGGCTGACGGGCGGCGACGGCAATCTGCCGCGCATTCCGGCAGGGCGCGCGGGCGTGCGCGGCAACTTCAAGTGGCAGCAATGGTCGGGCGGCGTCGAATACGCCCGCGTGTTCGCGCAGAAGGACATTGCGGCGTACGAGGACACTACCCCGGGCTACAACATGGTCAACGCGGTCGTCGCGTATCGCGGCCAGTACGGCGCGACGGGCTACGAGGTCTACCTGCGCGGCACCAACCTGTCGAACAAGCTGGCCTACAACCACGCGTCGTTCATCTCGTCGGTGGCGCCGTTGCCCGGACGCAGCGTGTTGCTGGGCGTGCGCATGACGTACTGACCGGGTTGGGGGCGGCGCCCGGCTGTGCTATTTTCGGCGGATGCCGCCGCCCGCGGCGGCATCACGCGCCAGGAGCCCGCCATGCTGAAGTTCGCCGCCAATCTGTCGATGATGTACCCGGAACATGCGTTCCTGGACCGCTATGCGGCGGCAGCGGCCGACGGCTTCGCGGGCGTGGAGTGCATGTTTCCGTATGAAGCGCCTGCCGCGTTCGTGCGCGAGCGCATGGACGCCGCCGGCGTGGCGCAGGTGCTGTTCAATGCGCCGCCCGGCATCACCGCGCAGGGCGACCGCGGCCTGGCGGCGCTGCCGGGCAGGCAGGAAGAGTTCCAGGCCGGCATCGAGCAGGCGCTCTGCTATGCCACCGCGCTGTCTTGTTCCAACGTCCACGTGATGGCGGGCGTGGCGCCGCCGGACGCGTCGCGCGATGAGATGCGGGACTGCTACCTGGCCAATCTGGACTGGGCTGCGCGCGAGGCCCGGTCCGCCGGCGTCACACTGCTGATCGAGCCGATCAACACGCGCGACATCCCCGGCTACTTCCTGAACCGCCAGGACGACGCGCACGCCGTCGTGCAGGCTGTCGACGCGCCCAACCTGAAAGTCCAGATGGACCTCTATCACTGCCAGATCGTCGAGGGCGACGTCACCGCCAAACTGCGCGAATACCTACCCACCGGGCGGGTCGGCCATCTGCAGATCGCCGGTGTGCCGCTGCGCCAGGAGCCCGACCGCGGCGAACTCGATTACGGCTGGATCTTCGGCGTGCTGCGTGAGTTGCAGTACGGCGGCTGGATCGGCTGCGAGTACCGCCCCGCGGGCGCGACCTCGGCCGGCCTGCGTTGGCTGAACGCCGCCCGCGCCTGATCCCGCGCAATGTCCCCAATCGAAGTGCAAATGGAGTGAGCTTCATGTTTCAGGGCGTGCTGCGCATGCTGTTGTCGGCCGCATTGGCGGCGGCCATTCCGGCCGCGTCGGTGGCGGGCGGATATCCCGATCGCCCCATTCGCTGGCTGGTGCCGTTCAGTGCTGGCGGCGGCAGCGATCTGGCCACGCGCATCGTGGCCCGCCATGTCGGCCAGACGCTGGGCCAGCCGGTGGTGGTCGAGAACCGGCCCGGCGCGGCCACCATCGTCGCCGCGCAGGAGGCCGCGCGCGCGCAGCCGGATGGCTACACGGTGCTGACCGCCGGCATGAGCACGCTGGCGCTCAACCCATGGCTCTACAGCGATTTGCCCTACGATCCCCAGGCCGATTTCACGCCGGTGTCCACGCTGGTGGCGCTGCCCATCGTCCTGGTGACCGCTCCGGATTCCGGGCTGCGCACGCTGGACGACGTCAAGACGTATCTGAAGCGCAACGAGCCGGGCAGTTACGCTTCGCTGGGCGTGGGCAGTCCGCACCATCTGGCGATGGAATTGTTCATGGAAACGATCGGGGGACGCGCCACGGCCGTGCCTTACAAGGGGACGCCGCCGGCGCTTCAGGACGTTGCTGCTGGCGTGGTGCCGCTGATGATGGCGGACCTGGCCGCCGCGCGGCCGCTGATCCAGGCGGGCAGGCTGCATGCCATCGCGGTGCCGTCCGCCGCCAGATCCGGGCAACTGGCCAAGGTGCCGACCTTTGCCGAGGCGGGCGGTCCGGCTTTCGAGGCGGCGGCCTGGCAGGGCGTGGTGGCCCCGGCCGGCACGCCGGCGCCGGTAGTGGAGACGCTTAGCCGCGCAATCCGGCAAGCCCTGGCCTCGCCGGACGTGGTCAAGCAGCTTACCTTGCAGGGCATGGAACCGGCGGGCAGCACGCCGCAGGCTTTCGACGCATACGCGCGCCAGGAGCACGCGCGCTGGGGCGCGGTCATCCGGAGCAAGGGGCTGTCGGCCGAGTGAGCGCATGGGTAACAGCCGCCGCAAGGTGTAACGAGGGGCGCGCACTCCTTGGCCACAGGCGTACGATGAAACGACGAGCATCCAGCCCGGTCTCCGGGCGAGGAGACTGCCATGTCTTTGATCGTAGCTGCCCGCTTCGAGGGCTTTGAGACCGCCAAGGCCGCCGCCAGCCGCCTGGCCACCAGCGGCTTTCCCGACTGGGATATCCACACGTTCTACGTCAACCCCGCAGGCGAGCACGGACGCTTTCCCTATGGGGGTGACCGGCGTTCCGATCCGGATGCCGGGCGTGCCGACATGGGCGCCTATCTGGGCGCGGGCGGCGTGGGGGCGGTGTTCGCAGTGTTCGGCGGCTTCGTCGCGGCCGAACTCAGCGACTCCACGGCGGCGATCCTGGCCGCGGCGGGCGTGGGCGCCTATCTCGGGTCGCTGTTCGGCGCGCTGTGGGTGACGGGGCACGGCACCACCCAGCACGGCCATTTCAATCCCGATTCCCATGCCGAGATCCGCCAGGCCGGCGTCATGGTCGCCGTGCGGGTCCGGCCGCAGCGCGAGATGCTGGCGTGCCGCATTCTGCGCGACGCTGGCGGCGCCGACGTGGAACATGCCAACGGCCGCTGGCGCAATAACCATTGGGAAGACTTCGACCCGCTATCGCTGCCGCAGCGGGAGCCGGGCTTTGGTTGATGGGGGTGGAGGGCGATTTGCTGCGACGGTGTCTGACACCCTTTGAGATGCCGCTGCAAGCGGACGATCCTCTCCCCAGGGTGTCAGACACCTTGTATCTTGGCCACTGTAGTGATTAGCTATCGCTACAAGCGGACCGATGAGCGTGTTCAGACACCTAGAGCCTGGACTTTGTGGTTCAGATTACGCCTCGGTTCCGCACCTCTGAGCCGGCTGGACACTGGACGGTAGCCTAGGGCATTGGACCCTGTATGTACAAGGCAAGTGGGCGCAGCGGGCTTCTTTGGTATTGGCAAGGGAGCTTAGGTTTATGTTTTTTCTCGGAATTGACGTTTCTAAGGCGAAGCTGGATTGCGCGCTGCTTGGCAGCGATGCCAACAAACGCAAGACCAAGGTCGTACCCAACTCGATAGCGGGCGTGCAGACGCTGCTGCAGTGGTGCGCCAAGCAGGGAGCCGAGCCGGCGCAGTTGCATGCCGTGCTCGAGCCCACAGGGCAATACCATGAGCAGGCTGCCACGGCCCTGCATGACGCTTCGGTCAGTGTCTCGTTGGTCAACCCTGCCCAGGTGCGCGACTTCGCCGGTGCGCTGGCGGTGCGCTCCAAAACCGATGGGATCGATAGCTACGTGCTGGCCCGCTACGGTCAGGCGCTCAAGCCTGGGCTGTGGCGCCCCGCGCCGCTGCATGCCCGTCAACTACGGGCCTTGTTGGCTCGGCGCGACGCGCTGGCCAAGGATCTGCAGCGCGAACTCAATCGCCAGGAGAAGACGCAGTTCAGTGATCCACCCGTGCTGGTCGAGGGATCCATAGCCAAAACGATCGCGTTCCTGCGCGAAGAGATCAAACGCCTGGATCATGCGATCAATGACCACATCGACCGCCACCCGGACCTGAAGGAGGATCGGGAACTGCTGACCAGCATCCCCGGCATCGGGGATCGAGCGGGGAACTCGATCCTGTCGATCATGCATAACCGACCTATCGAGTCAGCCGAGGGCTTGGCCTCCTACCTGGGGGTGGTGCCGGTGCAACGCCAGTCCGGCACCAGTCTGAACAGCCGGCCGCGGCTATCTAAAACGGGTCCCAGCACGGTACGTGCCACCCTCTACATGGCCGCTATCGTCAGCAAGCGCTTCAACCCACACGTTGGTGCGCTTTACGCGCGGCTCTTAGCAGCTGGAAAGAGCAAAATGGCCGCGCTAGGCGCGGCCATGAGAAAGCTGGTGCATCTATGCTTCGGCGTGCTTAAAACTCGGACACCGTATCGGCCCGACTACGCCTGAACGCTTGACGGTCAAGACGGTATCTGGTGAGACACCGTCCGCTCGCGCAGGCGTCTGATCAATCCGGCGCGGGGATCGGCGCCTTGCGGCTGCGCTGCGCCGTGGCCGCGCAGCCGGCGGACGCGACGATGATGCCGAAAATTGCCAGCCATTGCGTCTGGGACAGGTGCTCGTTAAGCACCACCACCCCGGCCAGCGCGCCCATCGCTGGCTCCATGCTGAGCAGCACGCCGAAGGTCTTTTGCGGCAGCCGCCGCAGCGCCACCATTTCCAGCGAGTAAGGCAGTGCGCTGGACAGGATGCCGACGGCCACGCCGGCCAGGATCAACTTGGGATCCAATAGCGCCATGCCCGCGTGCGCCGCGCCGACCGGCAGGGCCACCATCGTGGCCGCCAGAAGGCCCAGCGACGTGGCCTGTCCGCCATGCACGTTTCCGGCCATCTTGCCGAAGATGATGTACAGCGCCCAGCACACGGCCGCGCCCAGTGCGTACGCGATGCCTTGCGGATCGAGGTCGTGCACGGACTGCCCGGTGGGGATCAGCAGGATCAGGCCGGCCAGCGCGCAGGCGATCCAGACGAAGTCGATGGCGCGCCGCGACAGCACCACGGCCAGCGTCAGCGGCCCGGTGAATTCGATGGCAATGGCAATGCCCAGCGGCAGGGTCTTGAGCGCCATGTAGAACAGCAGGTTCATGCACGCCAGCGTCACGCCATACAGGGCGATCTTTGCGGCGTTGCGGCGCGTGAGCGGAAAGCGCCAGGGCCGCCAGAAGGCCAGCAGGATGATGGCGCCGATGACGATGCGATATGCGGTGGTGCCTTGCGCGCCCACTTCGGGAAACAGCGATTTGGCGAACGACGTGCCCACGCACAAGGAGGCCATGGCGCCGATCAGCGACAGGGTGGGCAGCAGGGTGGACGTGGCGCTGGGGTGTCCGTTGTTCAAGGTGGCGGCGGTCATGGAAGGCTGAGGGTGTGCAATGGCGTCGTCGGTTCAGGCGGGCGGATGAGCGGTCAGGGCTGTGGATGCATCGCTGTGGAAATCAGCACGTAGATCGCCAGCCCGAACATGATTGCGCCCAGCAGCCCCTGCTGCATGCGCAGGAACCAGGGGTTGCGCCCGACCCAGCCGCGGATGCGCGACGCGCCGTACGCAAAGCAACTGCCGTACGGCAGGCTGAGCGCCTTCATCGTGACGCCCAGCACCAGCATCTGGATCCAGACCGGTCCGTTGTCCGGCGAGGTGAACTGCGGCAGGAAGGCGATCATGAAAAGCAGCACTTTCGGGTTCAGCAGATTGGTGATGAAGCCCTGCCAGAAGGCGTCGCGCGCGTCGCCGGGCTGGGCCGCCAGCGACACCTCGGCGGCGTTCGCGCACCGGATCATGGCCTTGATGCCCAGGTAGCCCAGGTACAGGCCGCCCGCCGCCTTGATACCGACGAACAGCGTGGGAAAGGTCCGCAGCACCGACGCCAACCCCAGCACCACGGCGGGCACCTGGACGAACCCGGCCGCCACGTTGCCCAGCACGCTATGGAAAGCGGGGCGGAATCCCTGCGTCATGCCTCGCGACAGCGTAAGCGCCATGTCGGGGCCGGGCGTAAGCTTCAAGGCCGCATCGGCGGCCAGGAACAGCAGGAACAACTGGAGTGAGGGCATTGCGGGTGCAGCGTGAAAAATCCCGCATGTGCGGGCGGAGGGCTCCCAGTGTAAGCAAGCGGCCTGAATAATTCCTGCGTCCGGCGGACCCGAAATGAAGTTTCCCGTCGAAATCGCGAAGGATTGCATCGCCGCCCCGATTAGAATCCTCGAATAGCCTCTCCCCGCGCCATCCTGGGCGCCATTTCCCCGCGTTCCGAGCACCTCATGGAACTAGACGATTTCGATCTGCAGATCCTGCAAAGCCTGCAGGAAGACAACCAGCGCACCAGCCAGGACGTCGCGCAACGCGTGAACCTGTCGCCGGTATCGTGCCTGCGCCGCATGAAGCGGCTGCGCGAAGCCAAGGTGGTGACGGCGGACGTGTCCGTCGTCGACCCCGCCGCCGTGGGCCGCGGCATCACGATGGTTGTGCTGGTGTCATTGGAAAGCGAACGCGCCGACAAACTCGACCAGTTCAAGCGCGCCATGCAGAACGCGCCCGAAATCATGCAATGCCTGTCGGTGACCGGCGAGGTCGATTTCGTGCTGACGCTCACCATGCGCGACATGGCCGAATACGAGGTGTTCGCGCAGCGTTACTTCTGGGGCAATCCGAACGTGAAGCGGTTCTCGACGCTGGTGGTGATGAGCCGGGTCAAGAACGGGTTGACGGTGCCGGTGATGGCCGGCGGGTGAAGCGGCGCCGATGCCGGCGCTTAAGGTACAGCTTCAGCCCGCAGACGGGGCGTCCGGTCCGGATTGCCTGGCCGCGAAGATCGCACGGCCAGCCTCTTCCGAAACACTGCGCAAGTGCAAGTCCCGCTGCGGAAAGGGGATCTGGATGCCCGCGTCCCGTAGCGTGTCGTACATCCGCGCCAGCATGTCGCTGCGGATCTCGATCCACCGGTCGAAGTCGTAGGTCCACGCGCGCAAGCTGAAATCCAGCGTGCTGGCGCCAAAGCCCATGAAGAGCACCATCGGCGCAGGCTCCGTGACGACGCCGGGCGTCTGCCGCGCGACGTCGTCCAGCAGCGCGAGCACCTGCCGCGGGTCGGTGCCGTAGGCCAGCCCGATGCTGATCTCGATCCTGCGGCTGCGGTCCAGCATCGTCCAGTTGGTCAGCTTGTCGGACAGCAGCGTGCCGTTCGGGACGATCACGTCGGCGCCGTCGAACGTCTTGATGCGGGTGGCGCGCATGCCGATATCCCGCACCTGGCCCGACGTGCCGCCGATCTCCACGACATCGCCGGGCTGGATCGGCCGCTCGAACATCAGGATCAGGCCCGACACGAAGTTGTTCACCACGCCCTGCAGACCAAAGCCGATGCCCACGCCCAAGGCGCCGAACACGATGGTGAGCTGGCTGGTCTGGAAACCCGCGGCCGACAGCGCGATGCCCAATCCCAGCAGCAGCACCAGGTAGTACGACAGCGAGGCGATGCTGTTGCCGACGCCGCGCGGCAGCGACATGCGGGTCAGAACCTCGTCGTGCAGGATAAGACGCACCGCGCGCGCGGCCCAGAAGGCAATCACGACCGAGATCGCGAAAACCAGGATGTTGCCCAGGCTGATCGAGACCTCGCCGACTTCCAGCGTGTAGGACAGCACCTGCGTCACGAAGGCGTAGGTGGCGCGCAGGACGCGGAAGCGGTCCATGGTGTAGACCGCCCAGCCCACGACTGCGGCGGCGCTGACAAGCCGGATCAGCAGCAGCACCAGCGGCGGCGCGTGTTCGCGCGCAAGCCGGAAGCGCGAGATGCCCTGGCGGGCCAGCAGAAGCTGCAGCAGCGTGATGATGACGGTCACGCCCGCGTACAGCACCAGCCCGAAGTAGCCGCTGCCGATGATGCCGCTGGTCAGCATCTCGGACAGCGACACATTGCCGATGAGGTTCGCGCCAAGCGACACGCACAGCAGCCCCGCCGCGCACCAGGCGACGGCGCGCAAGGCGCGCACCAGCCGCTCGGAGCCAGGCGGATAGGTCTGGCGCCGTCCGCGCGCCAGCAGCCACAGAATGGCCGTCAGGGCTGCGACGGCCGCAGCTACGGTCGACAGCCGATAGAAGAGGGTGTTGGCCAGGAACAGGAAGCCCAGCCGCTCGGCAAGGAAGAGCACGGTGATGACGCGCGGCCAATGGTCCAGATGCCGGCGGCTGGCGGGCGGAAGCAGGCGCAGCACCGGCACCGCCGCCAGCACCAGGGCGATCTGCTGCACCATCAACGGCGCGTCCGGCTCCAGGGCCAGCACGCCCATCATCGACAGCAGGACCCACGTGGAGATCGGCCGCCCGAGCACACCGGCGGCGGTTTCGCTCATGACGCCGGTGCGGATGGCGTTGCGGCTCTTTCTGGCCAGCCAGATCAGCAGCGGCAACAGCAGTAGTTGCAGCGTGTGCAGCGCGCGCTGATTGCTGGCGCCGGCGGCGCCATAGTCGCGCGCGAAGCGGACCTCGATGTCCAGACCTTGGCGCAGAAGGGTCATGGTGTCCTGGTCGGATCTTCCGGACCAGTCCAACGCCCAGAGCGGCGGCGAATCCACCCGCAATAGCCGTGCGTCGACGTAGCTGATCGCCTCCATCACCTGGCGCTGGCCTGCCCTGATCTGTTCCTCGATCGCATTGGCCCGCTGTTCCAGTTCGACCTGGCGCGACAGCGGCACGGACAGTGCCTGGCTGGCCGCCAGCAACTGCGCGATCACCACGTCGACGCGGTCGGCCAATGCCGCCGGCAGCCCCGCCGCGCCCGGCGCGTCCTTGATCGCCTGCCAGGCCGTGCGCCGGCGCAGCAGCTCGGCCGCGTCACTGGCGTACCAGGCCGTCGCCTGCCGCATGTCGGCCCGCCAGCGCGCCAGCCGCCGCACGTCGAAAAGCCAGTGCCGCTCCAGGCTTTCAAGCCGCATGATGGGAAAGTTGCGCAGTTGGGCCGGCTGGAATTCGTAGAGCTTTTCGTCGGCGGATTTGGCGATGGCATCGAGCGGCGGCATCAGCGCGGTCAGCGGATCCGCCGTCGCCGCGCGCTGCAACACGCCCTCGGCGTACCGCAAATCCGTGTCCGCCCGCAGCGGAATCTCGGCCATCTGGATCGCGGCGGGCGGCGCGGCAGGCGGCGGCGTTTCCGCCGCAAGCGCCACGCGCGCCCATCCCAGGACCAGGCCAGACAGCCAGAAGAGGATTCGTGCGCGGGCGCGCATGGTGCGACTCCGTGGTGGGGGACGGACGTGCGGTTACTTGGGATCGACTGCGAAACGGCGGCATGTCACGATATCGCGAAATGCGGCGGGCCAGAAGGGCAATGTGGGTGTTGCCATTCGCAATTCGCGAATGGCGAATGGCGCATTTAATGCGAGCGCTGCCGGCGTGGGGTAGGTATCGCAAGCATGTCTGGCAATTGGCGCGCCGAAAAGCAAAAACCCCGCCGCAGTAAATACCGGGCGGGGCTAAGTGCAGGAATCTTTTGGTGGCCTGGGGCGGAATCGAACCACCGACACAAGGATTTTCAATCCTCTGCTCTACCGACTGAGCTACCAGGCCAACGAAGCCCGCCACTATACACAAAATGTCGGGACAGGTGGAGGCGCACACGCCGCCGCCACCAAAAAACTCAACAAAAAACCCAGCGCAAGGGCTGGGTTTTTCGTGGGAACCGAAGTCCCGAATGCTTTTGGTGGCCTGGGGCGGAATCGAACCACCGACACAAGGATTTTCAATCCTCTGCTCTACCGACTGAGCTACCAGGCCAACGAAGTCCGCAACTATACACAATTTTTCAGGCTTGTGCCAGCCGGGTCGGCGTTGTGCCACTTTTTTCCGAACCGCACGGATTTCCCGGATCGCCCGTCGCCGCCGACTGTTGGCTTCACGGCACGAAAAGGCGTCATCTGACGGCAATCGGGGGCGGAAGTGGCCTGGGGATAACCCGCAGGAGTATAATCGTCAGCGGTTTTGTTGTTACAGCCGGATGCTTTCCCGCCTTTGACGCGAGACAAGCGGGCTGCGACACATTGTTCTTATAGTGGCAGTTCTTAACGCTTAGCCGCGGGTGGCTTTCCGCCATCCCTCACACATGTCGGTAGCTGTCCTTGCCTTCGGTCTGAATCACACGTCCGCGCCGGTATCGGTCCGCGAGCGCGTGTCCATGCCCGTCGATCTGGTCAAGCCCGCCCTCGAAGGCTTGCGTTCGGCGTTCGGCGGCTCTGTCCGCGAAGCCGCCATCCTGTCCACCTGTAATCGCACCGAGATCTACTGCGCGGCCGACGGCCACGTGGCGGATCAGTTGCCCGCCTGGCTGGCCGAACACAACCGCCTGGACGCCGGCACGCTGCGCCCGCACCTGTATCGCCATCATCAAGACGACGCCGTGCGTCACGCCTTCCGCGTGGCGAGCGGCCTGGATTCCATGGTGTTGGGCGAAACCCAGATCGTGGGCCAGATGAAGGACGCGGTGCGTGCCGCTGGCGAAGCCGGTTCCCTGGGCACCCTGCTGCATCAGATGTTCCAGCGCACCTTCTCGGTCGCCAAGGAAGTCCGTTCGCAGACCGCCATCGGCGCCGAGTCCGTGTCCATGGCCGCCGCCGCGGTGCGCCTGGCCGAGCGTGTGTTCGGCAATCTGGACCAGGCCCGCACGCTGTTCATCGGCGCGGGCGAAATGATCGAATTGTGCGCCACGCACTTTGCCGCGCAGCGTCCGCGCAGCATGGTGGTGGCCAACCGCACGGCCGAACGCGCCGAACTGCTGGCCAACCGCTTCTCGGCCAGCACGATGAAGCTGTCCGACCTGACCGAGCGGCTGTCCGAATTCGACGTTGTCGTTTCCTGTACGGCAAGCTCCCTGCCCATCCTCGGTCTGGGGATGGTGGAACGGGCCACGCGCCTGCGCCGTCACCGCCCGATGGTCATGATCGATCTGGCCGTCCCGCGCGACATCGAACCCGAAGTCGGGCGCCTGGACGACGTGTACCTGTATTCCGTCGACGATCTGGGCCGGCTGGTGCAGACCGGCACCGACGCCCGCCGCGCCGCGGTGGTGCAAGCCGAAGCCATCATCGAAACCCGCGTCCAGGGCTTCATGCACTGGATGCAATCCCGCGAAGTGGTGCCCGTCATCCGCGACCTGCACCAGGCCGCCGAAGACGTCCGCGCCGCCGAACTGGAACGCGCCCGCCGCCTGCTCGCGCGGGGCGAATCGGCCGAAGCCGTGCTCGAACAACTGGCGCACGGCCTGACGCAAAAGTACCTGCACGGCCCGCTCGCGGCGCTGAACCGCAGCGAAGGCGACGACCGCAAGCAACTGCTTGCCTGGATGCCGCGCCTCTTCCCCGGCCGCGACTCCCGCCGTTAGCGGCTCTGCCCCACGCCCCGCCTCATGGCGGGCGTTCGCTTTGTGGGCGCCCGCTTTTTCTGTCTTCTCCTTGGGTCTTCCCCTCATGAAATCTTCCATGCGCAGCCGGCTGGAGCATTTGTGCCATCGCCTGATCGAGGTCGATGCCTTGCTCGCCGAACCGGAAACCGCGTCCGACATGGACCGCTTTCGCAAGCTTTCCCGCGAGCGCGCCGAACTGGAGCCGGTGGTCGAAGCCTTCACTGCGTTCGCCCGCACCGAGGAAGACATCGCGACGGCGCAGGAGATGCTGTCCGAGCCCGACATGAAGGCGATGGCCGAAGAAGAGATCAAGACCGGGCGCGGCAAGCTGGAAACGCTGGAAGCGGCGCTGCAGCTGCTGCTCCTGCCGCGCGACCCCAACGACGGGCGCAGCGTGTTCCTGGAAATCCGCGCGGGCACGGGGGGCGACGAAAGCGCGCTGTTCTCGGGCGACCTCTTGCGCATGTACACGCGCTACGCGGAACAGCGCGGCTGGCGCGTGGAACTGATGTCCGAAAGCCCGTCCGAACTGGGCGGCTACAAGGAAGTGATCGCGCGCATCGACGGCGACGGCGCGTATGGCCGTTTGAAGTTCGAATCGGGGGCGCACCGCGTGCAGCGCGTGCCGGCGACCGAGGCGCAGGGCCGCATCCACACGTCGGCCTGCACGGTCGCCATCATGGCCGAAGCCGACGCCATGTCCGAGATCGTCATCAATCCCAGCGACTTGCGCATCGATACCTTCCGCGCCAGCGGCGCGGGCGGCCAGCACATCAACAAGACGGATTCGGCGGTGCGCATCACCCACTTGCCGACCGGGCTGGTGGTCGAATGCCAGGACGACCGCTCGCAGCACCGCAACAAGGACAAGGCCATGCAGGTGCTGGCCGCGCGCCTGAAGGACAAGGAAGAACGCGAGCGCCAGAGCAAGGAAGCGGCCGAGCGCAAGAGCCTCATCGGCACGGGCGACCGCTCAGAGCGCATCCGCACCTACAACTATCCGCAGGGCCGCGTGACCGATCACCGCATCAACCTGACGCTGTACAAGCTGCAGCAGATCATGGAAGGCGACCTCGAGGAACTGACCGGCGCGCTGATCGCCGAGCACCAGGCCGAGCAGCTTGCCGCGCTGGGCGACGACATCTGAGGCCGACGCGATGACCGCGCCCCAGATCAAGAGCCTGCTGCTGGACACGCGCCTGCCGCGCCTGGAAGTGCGCATGCTGCTGGAGCACGTGCTGGACAAGCCGCGCGCCTGGCTGCTGGCGCACGACACCGATGCGCTGGCGCCCGAGGTGGCGGCGGCGTACGAGGCCCTGGCGCTGCGCCGGCTGGCGGGCGAACCCATGGCCTACCTGCTGGGCCATCGCGAGTTCATGGGGCACCGGTTCCGGGTGACGCCCGACGTGCTGATTCCGCGGCCCGACACCGAAGTGCTGGTCGAAACCGCGCTGGAATGCATTGCTGGCGTCACCGGGCCGATGGTGCTGGACCTGGGCACGGGCAGCGGCGCGATCGCGGTGTCGATCGCGCTGGCGCGGCGCGACGCGCGCGTGATGGCGTCGGACGTCAGCGCGGCTGCGTTGGCCGTGGCTGCCGCGAACGCGTGGGAGTTGACCGCTGCGGTGCGATTTGTCGAAGGCAGCTGGTACGAGGCCGTGCCGGCTGGCGAGGGCTTTGACCTGATCGTCTCCAATCCGCCCTACGTGGCCAGCGACGATCCGCATCTGGACCAGGGCGACCTGCGCTTTGAGCCGCGCGGCGCGCTGACCGATGGCGCGGGCGGGCTGGAGGATCTGGCGCGCATTGTCGAAGGCGCCGGCGCCCACCTGAAGCCCGGCGGCTCGCTCTGGATGGAACACGGCTGGGATCAGGCGGAGCAGGTACGCGGCATGCTGCGCCAGGCCGGGTTTGCAGACGTGCACAGCCGGCAGGATCTGGCGGGGATCGAGCGGATCTCGGGCGGGCGTTTGCTGGTCGCAGGTGTCTGACACCCTGGATATGCCCGTTCAGGTTGCCGCGCCGTCACCCGGGTGTCTGACACCTTCCCGCGCAGCTCGCCCGGCCCGACACGTGTTGTTGCGTTTGCCCTGGATATACCGGCCCCGCGGCGGGGTAATCGGGCGGTTTTCCCGGGTGTACCTATAATTGAGCAATTCCGTTTTGCCAGTCCAAGAGACCACCATGAGCGACGTTCAAGAATTCATCCGTGAAACCGTTACCCAGCACCCCGTCGTGCTGTTCATGAAGGGCACCGCCCAGTTCCCGCAATGCGGGTTCTCCGGCAAGGCCATTCAGATCCTGAAAGGCTGTGGCGTGAAGAAGCTCGTCACGGTCAATGTGCTGGAGGACGACGAAGTCCGCCAGGGCATCAAGGAGTTCTCCAGCTGGCCCACCATTCCGCAGCTGTACGTGTCCGGCGAGTTCATCGGCGGCTCGGACATCATGAACGAGATGAACGAGTCCGGCGAACTGAAGACGCTGCTGGAGCAATCCGGCGCCACGGCTTAACGCCATCATGCGGCGGCTCGTCGTCGGCATCACGGGCGCCACCGGCGCGCTCTACGCGGTGCGCATGCTGCAGGCGCTGCGCAACGTCGAAGACGTCGAGACGCACCTGGTGGTGTCCGCCTCTGGCGTGCTGAACATCAAGCATGAGCTCGATGTCAGCCGCCACGACGTCTATGCGCTGGCCGATCATGTGCACAGCGTGCGCGACGTGGGCGCCACGCTGGCCAGCGGCGCTTTCCAGACCGCGGGCATGGTGATCGTGCCGTGCTCCATGCGCACGCTGGCGGCCGTGGCCCACGGCCTGTCCGACAACCTGATCACCCGCGCCGCGGACGTCACGCTGAAAGAGCGCCGCCGCCTTGTGATGATGGTGCGCGAGACGCCGTTCAATCTGGCTCACCTGCGCAACATGACGGCGGTGACTGAAATGGGCGGCATCGTGTTTCCGCCGCTGCCGGCGTTCTATCACCGGCCCGCGTCCATCGAAGAGATGGTGGATCACACCGTGGCGCGCGTGCTGGAATTGTTCGACATCGTTGTGCCCGGGCCGCATTGGGAAGGCACGTAGGCGCTAGCCTCCCGTCCTGCCCAAGCCGGCAAGCCACGTAGGCGCTAGCCACCCCATTCGCACAGGCACGCGGGCGCAAAGCCGCCCGCGCCGTCCCGTCCCGTCCCGGCAAGCCCCGCCGGCGCTACTCCACCAGGCCCAGCCCGTTCAACGCCGCCAGGTTTTCCGGCCATTTGCGCGCGCGCGCGTTCTGCAGTTCGATGCGCGCCCAGGCCATCCATCCGGCCCATTCGATGCGCTTGTCCCAAGCAGTGCCCCAGGCCTGCAGCGCGGCCAGGCCGGCGGCGGCATGCTGTTCCGCGGCCTCGAAATCTCCTGACGTCAACGCCAGTTGCGCCAGCAGCAGGCGCGGTTCGCCGACCCACGGGTTGTGTTCCACCGCGGCTTCCAGCATGTGGCGGGCGCTGTCCATTTCGGTCAGGGGATGCATGCGCGTGATGACTTGCCAGTACAGCGCGCTGGCCGCCGCTTCGTCGCGCGGGCTGAGCGTGGCGCGGCAATTGTCGAAGGCGGGCGGCAGCGGAATGCCGGTGTCCTGCGGCATGCGAGACAGCGGCGCCAGCAGATGCGACAGCATCGACAGGATGTTCGACGGCGGCTTGAGCGGGCCGGGCCACAGCGACGAGGCCCAGTTGGTCTTCAAGTCGCGGCGCTGCTGCTGCGGATAGCAGGCAAAGATCTCGTCCTGCCAGCTATGCCATTGCTCGCCCATGTCGGCGGCGGACACCACCGTGAATGCGGCGACCTGGCGGGGCGTGAACGTGAACACCTGCCCGTCGGCGCCTTCCAGCGTCAGGCCTTCCGGTCCCGTGCCCTGTCCCTGCAGGATGGCCTGCACGAATCGCGTGCGCGGCATGGCGCAAAAGAGGCTGACCCATTCTTCGGCTTCGGCGCCGAGCACATCGCGCAGCGTGTTGCGCTCGCGTTCACGGTCAAAGAGCGTGAGGTCCACGTATTCGTTGCCGTACACGCTATGAAATAGGCCCAGCAGGCGGACCTCGCGCGGCTGGTTCCACAGCGCCAGCGTGCGGTAGACGCCCAGCAGGTGATGCTTGAACGTGCCGGCCTTGTGCCAGTCTTCGCCGGCGCTGCGCGCAAACAGCAGGTCGAGCAGGGCGGGCAGGTCGGCGTCGACGGCGGCGTAATGGTCAGCCAGCAGCGCGCGCGCATGCGGATGGAGTTCGGTAGTCGTGGACATGGAGGCGGGTGGTTTGATGAAAGCAGGCTCTATTGTGTCCGCATGTGCTGGCGCTGTCATTGCGGTGTTTATATCGAAATCCACATATCAATATGAATATTCATCGCTTCCGGTTTTGAGGCGGCGTCTCTAGAATCCGGGGTCTCATTACGACTACCTCTAGAGATCTCCCATGCGCCTTCGTCATTCCCTGGCCGTACTTGCCACCCTTATCGGTTTTGCCGGCACCTCGGCGATGGCGCAGGACGCCGAGCTGAAGGTGGGCGTCACCGTCGGTCCGCACGCGCAGATCGGCGAAGTCGTGCAGCAGGTGGCCGCCAAGGAAGGACTGAAGGTCAAGCTGATCGAATTCAGCGACTTCATCCAGCCCAATGCCGCGCTGGACGCCAAGGAGCTGGACGTGAACATCTACCAGCACAAGCCTTTCCTGGAATCGCAGAACAAGGCGCGCGGCTACAAGCTGGTGCCGGTGGCGACGGCCGTCGTGCAGCAGATGGGCATCTATTCCAAACGCGTGAAGTCGCTGGACGATCTGCCGCAGGGCGGCAAGGTGGCCATTCCGAACGACCCGACCAACGGCGCCCGCGCGCTGCTGGTGCTGCAGGCCGCCAAGCTGATCAAGCTGAAGGACGGCGTGACGGTGACGGCGTCGATCTTCGACATCGCCGAGAACCCCAAGAACCTGAAGTTCGTCGAGATCGAGGCCGCGCAGCTGCCGCACTCGCTCAAGGACGTGGATGCCGCCGCCGTGAATTCCGCCTACGCCATCCCCGCCGGCCTGTCGCCCGCCAAGGACGCGCTGGTGCTGGAGAGCAAGGACGCACCGTTTGCGGCCGTCGTGATCGCCGCGCGCGAGGACAACAAGAACGATCCGCGCATCGCGCGCTTCATCAAGGCCTACCAGTCCGACGAAGTGAAGGCTTTCGTGGCCAAGCAGTTCCCCGGCGCCTATACGACCTCCTGGTAAGCCGTCCCGCCACGTTCAAGCGGCCGGGCGCGTGCGCGTCCGGCCTCGCGCCGTCTGGCGTTCGTCAGCCGCGGCCTCCCCGCGCGACAGCCACATGCGCGCCTCGTTCGCCAAGCCTTCCTGCAGCACCTGCGCCGGCGCGCTCATCGCGCGGTCGCGCGACCACACCACCGCCAGCACCGGGTCTTCCAGCGCCAAGAGGCGCCGCGCGGCCAGGCCCTGCCGTTCGGCGTAATGCGCGCCCAGGCTTTCCACGATGGCCACACCCAGGCCTTGCGCGGCCAGCGCGCACGCCGCCGATGATTGCGCCGCCTCGATGATGGGGCGATAGGGCAGGCCGCGTGCCTCCAGCGCCTGACGCGTCGCGCGCCCGGCGGGCAGGGCGGGGGCCAGTACGATCGGGCCGGCTTCAGCGACTTCGTCGAGCGTCAACGTGGCCTTTCTGGCCCACGGATGGTCCTTCGGCATGACCGCATGCAGCCCCAGGGGCGCCAGCCGCAGGCTGGACACACGGTCGATGTCCGGCGGCGAACCGATAATGATGCCCAGGTCGATGCGATGGTCCACCGCCATCTCGATGATTTCCAAGGCGGTGCCGGCGCGCACGGTCACGGCCACGGACGGATGGGCGCGGCGCACGCCGGCCAGGGCCGGCGGCAGCAGACTGGACGCCGCAATGGCGACGGCAGCGACATCCAGCCGTGCCAGCGCGCCCTGGCGGATGTCGACGGCCAGCCGGTCCACGGCCTCGATGCCGGCCAGCGCATTGAGGACTTCCGGGATCAGCGCGCGGCCCTGGCTGGTCAGGTGCAGCCGCCGGTTCTCGCGGCTGAAGAGCGCAAAGCCCAGCCGCGTTTCCATGTCGCGCAAGAGCGCGCTGGCGGCGGGCTGCGTCATGTTGACCGATGCCGCCGCGGCGGTGACGGTGTCGTGCCGGTACATGGCGCGCAGCAGCAGGAGTTCTCGCCGGTTGAACATATGAAATTCATATGGAAATAGTCAATTCATCTATTTGACCATATGAACCAGCGGCCGCCAGAATAGCCCATCGCATTTTGCATCCCGACCTCCGCGCCGCCATGCCCGCCAACACCATCGTTTCCGTCACCTGCATTCCCTTGCGCCTGCCGTTTCATCACTGGAGCCCGTCGCCGCTGTTCGCCGGCCGGCCGCGCGACAAGCTCGACAGCGCGCTGGTGCGCGTGCAGACGGAAGACGGCACGGTGGCGTGGGGCGAGTCGTACTGCGTGGAGCCGCGCGCCTTGCCCGCCATCTTCGAATCGCTGATCGCCCCGCTGGCCTGCGGGCGGGACGCGGACGACGACACCTTGCTGCCGGGCATGCAGCGCACGCTGCACAACCTGGGGCGGTCCGGCCCCGTCGTGCACGCGCTGGCCGGTCTGGACATCGCGCTGTGGGACCTGCGCGCCAAGCGCGCGGGCGTGCCGTTGTACGAACTGCTGGGCGGCAAGCGCCGCGAACGGGTGCGCGTGTACGCGTCGCTGCTTCAGTACTACGGCAACGCCGAACGCCTGGACGCCGTGACCACGCGCGCGCTGGACGAAGGCTATATCGAGATCAAGCTGCACGAGCGCACGGCCGATGCGCTGGCTGCCGTGCGCCGCAGCACGGGGCCGGGCGTGCCGATCATGGTGGACACGAACTGCGCCTGGCTGCCCGGCGAAGCCGAAGCCGCCATCGAGGCGATGCGGCCGCACGATCCGTTCTGGATCGAGGAACCCTTGTGGCCGCCGGAAGACGACCGCGCGCTGGCCCGCTTGAAGGATGCCTGCGGCATTCCGCTGGCGGTGGGCGAGAACGCCGCCAGCGCGACCGACCTGGAGCGTGTGGTGGACACGGAAGCAGCGCAGTACGTGCAGCCCAGCGTCATCAAGCTGGGCCTGACCGCCGCGTGGCGCATCGCGCAAAAGTGCGCGGACACGCGCGTCGTGTGCGCGCCGCAGGTGGCGTTCTTCGGTCCCGGATACCTTGCCAGCCTGCACCTGATCGCCGCGCAACAGGCCGAGGTATCGCTGGAACGCCTGTACGTCGAACTGGCGCACGTGCCCTACGGGCGCAGCGTGCCCATCAAGGACGGCTGGGTCGACGTGCCGGACGCCCCTGGCTTGGGCGCGGACCCCGAGGCGGAACTTGCCGAAGGCCGCTACAGCAGCTGAAGCACACGCATCCGCGCCCACGCATCAGATACGAAAGACGCACTGAAATACGAACCGGCCCTCAAGAGGCCGCACCGCATATGAACCTGGAGACAACCCCATGCATCCCTCACGCAGAGCGTTCCTGATCAATGGCGCGGCCCTGGCCGCTGGCGCCGCCGTGTTGCCGTGGTCTTTCGCGGCGCGCGCCGCGCAGTATCCGGACAAGGCGGTCCGCCTGACCATCCCGTATCCGCCGGGCGCGGCCACGGACACGCTGGGCCGCATGGCGGGCCAGGTGTTTGCCGAGGCGCTGGGTCAGCCCTTCGTCGTGGAGAACCGGGGCGGGGGCGGCACCACGATCGGCACGCGCGCCCTTGCGGTGTCGGCGCCCGATGGCTACACCATCGGCATGGTCGACTCCACGTTCACGATCAATCCCGCGCTGCTGGGCGAGCGTCAACCGTATGACGCCATCAAGGACTTCGCGCCGATCTCGCTGATGGCGACGGCGCCTTTCGTCATGGTGGTGCACCCCTCGGTCAAGGCGACGGACATCGCGTCCTTTGTGGCGCTGGCCAAGGCGCAGCCGGGCACGTTGTCGTTCGGATCGGCGGGCGTGGGCAGCGGTCCGCATCTGGCCGGCGAGCAACTGCGCCAGCAGGCGGGCGTGGACGTGCTGCACGTCCCGTACCGCGGCGGCGGCACTGTGATCACCGATCTCTTGGGCGGTCAGGTGCAGTTCGGGTTTGCCACCGTGCCCACGATGCTTGAACACATCAAGGGCGGCAAGCTGCGGGCGCTGGCGGTCACCAGCCCGCAGCGCGTCAGCCAGCTGCCCGACGTGCCCACCTTTGCGGAAGCGGGCCTGCCGGGCGTGGATATCTCGCCGTTGTTCGGCCTGGTTGCGCCGGCCGGCGTGCCCGCGCCGATCATCGAGCGCCTGTCGCAGACGCTGGCAGAATCCGTGCAACGCGGCGCGTTGCGGGACAAGCTGACGGGGATGGGCTTTCAGCCCGTCGGCAGCACGCCGGCGCAATTCGCGCAGCGCATCCAGGAGGACGTGGCCAAGTGGACGGGCGTGATCCAGCGCGGCAACATCAAGGCCGAGTAGGCGCGTTAGGCGTACTTGCCCTTCAGGCGTACTTGCCTGTCAGGCCGCCATCGACCAGCAGTTCGGTGCCGGTGATGTAAGACGCATCGTCGGAAGCCAGAAAGGCCACCGCATTGGCGACCTCCCAGGGTGTGCCCATGCGGCCCATCGGCACCTGCCTGTCGCGCGCCGCGCGGGCGGCGTCCAGGTCGTTGGCATCGAACATCCTGGCGACATTGCTGGCCACGCGCGGGGTGTCGATCAGCCCGGGAATCACCGTGTTCACCCGGATGCGGTCGGCGGCATATTGCTGCGCGGCCATGCGCGCGAAGTGGATGACGGCGGCCTTGCTGACGCTGTAGGCCAGATGCGGATAGCCGGTGTACCGGATGCCCGCGATCGACGACACCGCGACGATGGCCCCGCCGCCTTGCGCGCGCATCAGCGGGACCACCAGCCGTGTCGCGATCAGCAGGCTGGTCACGTTCACCTGCTGGATGCGGTCCCAGTCTTGCAGCGAGATGTCTTCGGGACCGCCCACCTTGCCGATACCCGCGTTGGCCTGCAGGATGTCGATGCGGCCGAAGCGGCCCAGCGCCGCATCCACCGCGGCCTGCATCGCAGCGGGGTCGGCCACGTCGGCCTGCACCGGCAGCGCGCTGCCGCCGGCCGATTCGACTTCGTGCGCCGCTTCTTCGGCGGCCGCCAGATTGGCGTCCAGCGCAACGACGGCCGCGCCCTGGCGCGCCAGCGTCACGCAACTGGCCTTGCCGATGCTCCAGCCGGGCGCCGACGTGCCCGCGCCCGCCACCAGCGCGACCTTGCCGGCCAGGCGCCCGCCGGATGCCGCCGTCATGATTGACCGCCGTCTTGCTGATGGGATTTGCCCTTGCCCACGTATGGAATGGCGTGGTCGATGGTTTCCCAGATAAAGCGCCCGGAAGGGCTTTGCTGCTCTTCGGCAACGTGCGACACCAGGCCCGCCGCGCGCGAGATGACGGCAAAGCCGCGCATCAGGTCGGTGGGCACGCCGATTTCGCTGAGCAGCGCGGCCACGGCGCCCGTCGCATTGATGGTGATGTGCTTGCCGTACGTCTCGTCGATGGCACTGGCCAGCCAGCGCAGGGCCTGCACGGACTCGCCGCTCAGCTCGCTTTCCGCCTCGGCCAGCGCCAGCAGCTTGATCGCGCGCGGATCGTCCGGCTTGTGCAGGTGATGCCCGAAGCCGGGCAGCGGGCTGCGCGAGGCGCGGTGCTCGCGCGCAATCGCCAGCGCCTCGGCGGGGCCGTCGGCGGCCTGCCGGATGCGGTCCAGCAGGCGCGAGCAGTTCTCCATGGTGCCGACGAACTGGCTGCCCACGGCCATCAGGCCGGACGCCACGGCGCCCTGCAGGTTCTCGGGCGCGCTCATGTAGATCAGGCGCGTGGCGATCGCGCTGGGCGTCATGCCGTGTTCCATCAGCGTGACCAGCACGGCGTCCACGATGCGCATGTCCACCGGGCGCGCGTCGCGTCCCAGGATCTGCATGATCATCACCTCGGTGAAGGACTTCTTGCCGATCAGGTCTTCGACCAGGTCGACGTCGCGGTACGACATGCCGGTCAGGTGATGGGCGCACAGGCGGGTTTCGGGCGTGTTCATGGCGTCTCCTTCATTGCGGCGTCGCGTACCGCGTTCTTCAGCACCTTGCCCACGCTCGAGCGCGGCAGGCTGTCGTGGAAATGGATCTGCTTGGGCGTGGCCACCGGGCCCAGCAGCGTGCGCACGTGCGCCTTCAGTTCATCGTCGCTCGCTTGCGCGCCGGGTTGAAGCTGAACGGCCGCGTGCACCGCCTCGCCCCATTTGTCGTCGGGCACGCCGAATACCGAGCACTCGTAGACAGCCGGATGCGCCGACAGCGCGTTCTCGACGTCCACCGGGTAAATGTTGAAACCGCCGGTGATGATGACGTCGCGCAGCCGGTCCTTCAGGAACAGATAGCCGCGCGCATCGATGAGGCCGGTGTCGCCGGTGTGCAGCCAGCCGTCGACCACGGTCTCGGCCGTTTTTTCGGGCAGCCGCCAATAGCCGGTCATGACCAGATCGCCCTGGACCACCACTTCGCCGATCTCGCCGCGCGGCAAGAGCGTGCCGTCGGGCGCCATGATCGCCACGTCCGACAGCGGCGTGACCCGGCCGACCGACGCGCGGTTCTCGGGCGCTTCGAGGTCGGCGGGACGCAGCACGGTGACGATCTGCGGCGCCTCGGTCTGGCCGTAGGTCGTGCCCAGCACCGGACCGAAGAACGCGCGCGCACGTTCGATTTTTTCGACAGGCATGGGCGCGCCGCCGTAGATCAGGTTGCGCAGCCGCGGGAAGTCCGCGCGCGACACGCGTGGCTGCGCCATCAGCATGTAGATGAGCGTGGGCGGCATGAAGCTCAGCGTGCCGCCCCGCTCGCGAAACGCCGCCGTGATGGTGGCGGGCGACACGCTATCGAGCAGCAGATGCGCGCCGCCTTGCGCAAGCACGGGCAACAGATACGTGCCCGTGCCGTGCGTGATGGGCGCGGACACCACATAGCGGTCGTCGGCCGTGAGGCCCCAGTTGAGGATCTGGTTGACGATGCCGGCGTTCCACGCGTGATACGGCTGCATCACGCCCTTGGGCAGCCCGGTGGTGCCGCCCGTGAACTTGATGGCCTGGGTGGCATCGCGGGGCAGCGCGTGCCGCAGCGGCGCACGGCCCGCGAAGCCGGCCAACAGGCCATCCAGCGTCAGGTCTGCCGCCGCGTCTTCCAGCTCGACGCGTCGCGACGGGCCCGCGGGCACGAGCGGCCCGCCCACGCCGTCCACGATCACGATGGTCGGCTCGGTGGCATCCAGGATGCGTCCGATCTCGCGCGCGGTGCTGCGGTAGTTGAGCGGCACCCACACCTTGCCGCTGGCCAGCACCGCCAGCAGGGCCAGGATGTGGCGCGCCGAGTTGCCCGCGCAGATGGCCACGCGCGTCTGCGGCGCCGGGTCCAGGTCCTGCAGGGCGGCCGCCAGCGCGCGGGTGTCGGCCGCCAGCCGCGCGTAGGTGACCTGCCCGTCGGGACCATCAAGCGCCACGCGATCCGGGTGCAGCTCGGCCGCGCGGAAGAAAAAATCAATCGGGTACACCTTGGCTCCTTGGATCGCTAGTTGGCCTTGAGGTTGGCGCTTTTCACGACCGCACCCCATTTGTCGATTTCGCTGGCGATCTTCTTGGCAAAGGTCTCCGGCGTGTTGGGCGGCTGCGGCGGGAAGAATCCGCCCTGCTTGTACGAGGTCTGCAGGGCGGGGCTGGCCAGCGCCTTGTTCACCGCCTGATTCAGGCGGTCGATGACGGGTTTGGGCGTGCCGGCCGGCGCCACCAGGCCAAACCACGATTCCACGTCGAAGCCCGGCAGGCCGGATTCGGCCAGCGTGGGCACATCGGGCGTGGCGGGTAGGCGTTCGGGCGACGTCACGCCAATGGCGCGCAGCTTGCCCGCCTGCACGTGGGGCAGGGACGAGGGCAGGTTGTCGAACATGGAATCCACCTGGCCGCCCAGCAGATCCGCCACCGCGGGGCCGCTGCCGCGATAGGGCACGTGCAGGATGTCGGTGCCGGTCTTCATCTTGAAGAGCTCGCACGACAGGTG
Source organism: Achromobacter sp. SLBN-14 (assembly GCF_006715415.1). NCBI lineage: Bacteria > Pseudomonadati > Pseudomonadota > Betaproteobacteria > Burkholderiales > Alcaligenaceae > Achromobacter > Achromobacter sp. SLBN-14. The sequence continues at coordinate 2,874,463 of NZ_VFNE01000001.1, forward strand.
AATGGACGATCCGCTGCCTGACGAGGCGCAGGTCAGCTTGCCGGGGTTCTTCTTGGCATACGCGATGTACTCCTGCACAGACTTGATCGGCAGCTTGGGATTGACCACCAGGATGTTCGGAATGGTCGCCAGCAGGCCGACCGGTTCGAAGCCTTTGACGAAGTCGTAGTTCAGCTGGCTGTACAGCGTGCGGTTGATGGTGTTGGCGATGGACCCGACATACAGCGTGTAGCCGTCGGGCGCGGCGCGCGAGACGATTTCTGCGCCGATGTTGCTGTTGGCGCCCGTCTTGTTCTCGACCACGACCGTCTGGCCCAGCTCTTCGGACAGCGATTTGGCCATCAGGCGCGCCACGATGTCGGTGGCGCCGCCGGCGGCGTAGCCGACGACGAGGGTGATGGGGCGTTCGGGATAGGGTTTGGCCGCCCAGGCGGGGGCGGCGGCCACGAGGGCGCCGCTCAAGGCCACCGCCGCAGTGGTCCAGCGCTTGCCGAATGTCTTCATTGTTGTCTCCGTCCTGTTTGTCTAATAATTGGACAGATCTCCGTCTGTCCGCCTTCATATTCGGCTTTGATGGAGGCCCTATCAACGCAAGGTGTCCAGAAATTGAACAAACCGGATTCCGAGGGTTCCGGTCCGCGCATCCTGCGGCGCGGGCTGAAGGTGCTGGGCGTGCTGCGCCAGGCCGGCGCGGCCGGCATGCACGTGGTGGACATCGCGCGGGCCGCGGGCATGCAGCGGTCCACGGTGTACCGCTACCTGGATGTGCTGGTCGAAGAGGGCTACGCCCTGCGCGAATCGGGCGCGCCGCGCTGGCGCGTCGCCGAACTGGGCGTGATGATGGCCGGCGATCCGCATGCGCAGGCCGTGCGCAGCCTGCGGCCGTTGCTGCGCCAGATCAGCGATGTCAGCGGCGATTCGGCGTTTCTCATCTGCCGGGCGGCGAACGATTCGCTCTGCCTGCATCGCGAGGTCGGCAACTACCCGGTGCAGGTGCTGGCCGTGACGGTCGGGCATCGCCAGCCGCTGGGAGTCGGCGCGGCGGGTCTGGCGCTGCTGGGCGCATTGCCCGCTGCCGAAGCCGACGAGGTCGTGGCGCAGAACGAGCAGGCGCTACGCGCTTATGGCGGCATGACGGTGGCGCAGATGCGGCGGCTGGTCGAGAACACACGCGGGCGCGGCTGGGCGGTGGTGGGCAACGCGGCGGTGCCGGGGGTGCTGGGCGTGGGGGTGGCGCTGTGCGATGCCGGCGGGTATCCGCGGCTGGCGGTCAGCGTATCCAGCCTGATCAGCCGGATGCAGGCGCCGCGCCAGCGCAGCATTGCCGACCTGATCCGAGCGCAACTGGCGCAGAGCGGGTTCGGCATGCAGCTTGGGGCGTCGCCCGGCGAAGGGGACTGAGGCCGCAGGGGGCCTCGTTCTGGCGGCCTCGTTCAGGCGGCCCGTTTTTGCGACCCGTTTTTGCGACCCGTTTATGCGGCCGCGGGCGTGGGGACGCGGTACGTCTTCTGGTAGTGCACCGTGAACGTCTTGAAGGCGGCCAGCGCCTTGTGCGGATCGTGTCCCGGCTTGACGAGAAAGCTGTCAAAGCCCACGCGCGCCTGGTAGTGGATGGTGTCGATCATCACGTCGCCGACCGCGCGCAGCTCGCCTTGCCACTGGTAGCGCGTGCGCAGCAATTGGGCCAGCGAGTAGCCGCGGCCATCGGTGTAGACCGGGAAGTCCACGGCGATGAAGGCGATGCCTTCGGGATGCAGCACGCCGTCGGCGTCCGCCAGATCGGTCAGGTCGGCATCGGGGCTCAGCAATACCGCCACGGGATGCTTATGGCGGCGCAGCGTGGCGCGCGATGTCTTCCAGACGGACAGCGGGACGATCCAGCCGGGTTCGTCGGCGGGCACCTGGCCTTCGGCCGGCACTTCGGGTTCGGGCACGAAGGGGCGCGACGTGTCGGCCTCCAGCTTGCCGTTGCGGATCAGGTGCGGGCCGGGCGCGTCGTGGGCGTAGATCTCAGACATGGGCGGGCTCCGCGTGCTGCGTGGGTTTGGCGAAGGCAGGGTCCGCGTACACGTCCTGCTTGAAGGGGTCGATGCCGACGCGGTCAACCACGTCGATGAAGCGCTCGGCCTCGCTGTCGCGCAGGCCCAGGTAGGTGCGGATCAGGCGGTCGACTACGCCGGGCACCTGATGGCGCGCGAACGACGGGCCGATGATGCGGCCAATGGCCGCGCCGCCGCCGTGCGTGGATTCAAGGTCGGGCAGCGGCTTGGCGGCGCCGTTCTGGCGGCCGCCCACCGTGACCTGGTACCACTCCTCGCCGGCCTTATCGACGCCGAGGATGCCGATGTGCCCGACGTGATGGTGGCCGCAAGAGTTGATGCAGCCCGAGATGTTCAGGTCCAGTTCGCCGATTTCGAACAGATAGTCCAGATCGTCGAACTGGCGCTGGATGGCTTCGGCCACGGGAATGGAGACGGCATTGGCCAGCGCGCAGAAGTCTCCGCCCGGACAGGCGATGATGTTGGTCAGCAGGCCGACGTTGGGCGTGGCGAGGTTCAGGGCCTCGAGCTTTTGCCACAGCTCATGCAGACGCGAACGGCGCACGTCGGCCAGGATCAGGTTCTGTTCGTGCGACACGCGCAGTTCGCCATAACCGAAGTCGTCGGCCAGGTCGGCCACGGCGTCCATCTGGTCCGCGGTGATGTCGCCCGGCGGCACGCCGGTGGGCTTGAGCGACACCGTGACCGCGGCGTAGCCGGCGACCTTGTGCGCATGCACGTTGGTGCGCAGCCAGCGCGCAAAACGCTTGTCGTCCGCGGCCAGCGCGGCGGTGTTGTCGATGTCCGCCGCGGCGGCGGCATCGTGCTGCGGCCAGACGAAGCGCGACTTGATGCGGTCCACGAATTCCTGCGTGATGGTGTCGGGGCCGCCCTTGATGCGCTGCCATTCTTCATCGACCTGCTGCGCGTAGACCTCGGGCGTCAGGTCCTTGACCAGGATCTTGATGCGCGCCTTGTACTTGTTGTCGCGGCGGCCATGCAGGTTGTACACGCGCAGCGCGGCTTGCAGATAGGTCAGCAGGTGCTGCCATTCGACGAACGGATTGATCAGCTTGCCGACGATGGGCGTGCGGCCCAGGCCGCCGCCGATCCACACGCGGAAACCCAGCTTGCCGTCGCGTTCGACCGCCTGCAGGCCGATGTCGTGCACGCCCACGGCGGCGCGGTCTTCCACGGCGCCGCTGACCGCGATCTTGAACTTGCGCGGCAAAAAGGCGAATTCCGGATGCAGCGTGGACCACTGGCGGATGATCTCGCACCAGATCAGCGGATCGACGAGCTCGTCCGGCGCGACGCCGGCAAAGTGATCCGTGGTGGTGTTGCGGATGCAGTTGCCGCTGGTCTGGATGGCGTGCATCTGCACCGTGGCGAGTTCCGCCAGGATGTCCGGCACGTCTTCGAGCTTGGGCCAGTTGAACTGGATGTTCTGACGGGTGCTGAAATGCCCGTAGCCGCGGTCCCATTTGCGCGCGATGTGCGCCAGGGTGCGCAACTGGCGCGACGCCAGCAGGCCATACGGAATCGCGACGCGCAGCATGGGAGCGTGGCGCTGGATATACAGGCCGTTCTGCAGGCGCAGGACGCGGAAATCGTCCTCGGTAAGCTGGCCGTCGAGAAAGCGGCGCGTCTGATCGGCAAACTGCGCGACACGCTGCTCGACAAGCTGTTGATCGACGGGGTCATACACGTACATGTCTACTGCCCTTGAAATCTTCTCGGTCTGAACCCCGGAACGGGGCAGGCGCACGGCGCCGGAAAAACGGGATTCATAACCGTAACAGGCAGCCGTAAAGACCGTCTAAGTCATTCTGGTAATAAAGAAATAAGAGCCCCCACGCCGCGCGCGCTCCGCGCGCTAGCTGCCCCCCGAGGGGGCTGCCCCGCCTTCGGGCGGCCGGGCGGCGGGGCGGCTATCAATGCCCCCACGCCGCGCGCGCTCCGCGCGCTAGCTGCCCCCCGAGGGGGCTGCCCCGCCTTCGGGCGGCCGGGCGGCGGGGCGGCTATCAATGCCCCCACGCCGCGCGCGCTCTGCGCGCTAGCTGCCCCCCGAGGGGGCTGCCCCGCCTTCGGGCGGCCGGGCGGCGGGGCGGCTGTTTTTGCGGAGGCCGGGCGCTAGGCCCTTCGCAAAGTACGGCTGCCGGAGGGGCATGGTTCATGCGTGGCGGGTATTTTTGCAAAGGATGGGTTTTCGGCCTTTGCGGGAAATCATCTGCACCGATGCCGTCCAGCGGCGCCGTCGTTGCATATGGATAGTCGCAACTGCCCCGGCCGGCGCTCGCCGGCGACGCGGCTACAACGCCGCATTCACTGCCCACCGCGCCACGAACACCAGAATGATCACCAGGCAGGCCGCGAGCAGCAGGCCGGTGGCGATGAGGGGGCCAGGTTTGTTGTGGGCGATGTCGGCGTCGTAGCCGCGGCCGCGGCGTACGCCGAAAAAGGCCCACAGCACGGAGCGGACCGTGCGCAGGAAACCGAGCATATGCGCCTCCGGGCAGATTCTTGACCGTCCACTGTAGACGTTGGGCTGCGGCGCAGACAGAGGCAGATCCGGTTCAACCGACCGTATCAGTTGGCGCGGCGGCATGCGCGCCGATGCCGCGCACGATGTGGTCCAGCAGTTCGCGCGCGGCGGGCGAAATGTGGCGGCCGGCGCGGCTCAGGACGTGCAGGCTGCCCTGATTCAGGATGGGATTGGCCAGCGGCAGGCTGGCCAGCCGCTGTGCCTGCATGTCGGCGGTGACGGCGATGGGGGGCGTGAGCGCGTAGCCGATGCCGGCGGCCGCGAATTGCCACAGCGCCTTGAAGGACGAGGTGGTCAGCACGTTGTGCAGCCGCACCTGCTCGCTGATCTCGGCGGCCTGGATGTGCTGGCGCACGCCAAAGCCTTCCTGCATGGACGCGCCGGGGTAGTCGGCCAGGTCGGTCAAGAGCAGGGGGCGGCGCAGCCGCGTGAGCGGATGGTCCTCGCGCACGATGGCGCGTATCGGTTCGGGCCGCGAGTAATGCGTGCGCAGCCGCGCGTCGTTGGGCGGCTGGAACACCAGCCCGATATAGGCACGGTCGTCGACGATGCGCTGCACGATCTCGGAGGTGCGGGCCACGTCGATATCCAGCGTGACTTCCGGGTGGCTGCGCCAGTAACCCGGCAGGACGCGGTCGAACATGAGCTCGACAAAGCCCTCGCCCAGCACCAGATCGATGTGGCCGCGCTCGGCCTTGCGCAGGCTGTCGATCTCGGAAAAGAAGCTTTCCTGGATGTCCTGCTGGCGCTTTACGTAGCGGGCAAGGATGTGGCCGGCATCGGTGGGCACCAGCCCGCGGCCGCGGCGCTCGAACAGCGCCATGCCGCAGTCGCGTTCCAGCGCGGCGATGGCGCGGCTGACGGCGGACGGATCCATTTCCAGCGCTTCGGCCGCGCCGCGCACCGAGCCCCGGCTCATGACCTGCATGAAGTAGTGCGTGCGGCGGGCGTCGAGTTGTTCATCCATGGCGGCGGCTCCGGGCCGGAATGCGGCGGATTTTCCACGCGGACAGTTAAGGGTTTACCCTTAACTAACGCTGTCCCGTGCAAAAATTTCCCAGGAAAAGGCAATTCGTTGCATTTTACGCAACGTTTCTCGGCGGCGGGTGTCATGGTTGCCCGCTAACGGGCAGAGCGAAAATTGCGCAGTCCGAACCGGCGCGCCCGTTGCGCGCCGTTCGTCATCAGGGGAAAAACAATGTCTCATGCCAGCGCCAGCCTGGCCTTGCCTTCCATGCCGCTATCGGGGCGCGTGCGCATGCTCGCCGCCATCCTGCTGGTGGTCGTCATCGCCGAAGCGATCGGCAGCGTGACCTTCTCGGTCGGTCCCGGCAAGATCGTCCTGCAACCCATGCTGTGGGCCATTTTCATCGGCGCGGTCGTGGCGGCTTTCGGTCAGCGGCTGCCGTCCGGCATCGGCATCGACAAGGCCATGCAGACCCGCATCAGCGGCTACCTGCAATATGCGTTGCTGCCGTTCCTGGCCAAGCTGGGCCTGATGGTCGGCGGCGCCTTGCCGCAGGTGCGCGAGGCCGGCTGGGCGCTGGTGTTCCAGGAGTTCGGCCACTTTTTCGGCACCATGGCCATCGGCCTGCCGCTGGCGCTGCTGCTGGGCATCAAGCGCGAAGCGATCGGCGCCACGTTCTCGGTGGGCCGTGAGCCCAGCCTGGCGATCATCGGCGAGCGCTACGGCATGAATTCGCCCGAAGGCCGCGGCGTCATGGCCGAATACATCACCGGCACCGTGATCGGCGCGCTGTTCGTGGCGCTGATGGCCGGCTTCATCACCAGCCTGAACATCTTCGATCCGCGCTCGCTCGCCATGGGCGCAGGCGTGGGCTCGGGCAGCATGATGGCCGCCGGCGTGGGCGCGATCGCCTCGCAGCAGACGCCTGAAATGGCGCATCAGGTGGCTGCGCTGGCTGCCGCCGCCAACCTGCTGACCACCGTGGTGGGCGTGTACTTCACCCTCTTCATCTCGCTGCCCACGACGATCTTCCTGTACGGCAAGCTGGAGCCCGTGCTGGGCCGCTTTTCGCGCGGCAAGAACGAGGCCGTGGTCGACAACAGCGTGTCGGAAGACGTTCCCGCACACGGCACGAAGATGGGCTTTGGCGACCGCCTGACTGCCTACGTCATCTGTGGCCTGTTTGCGTTGGTGGGCAACCGCCTGGGCTACAACGTGCCGTTCGCGGACGCGCTGCCCGGCATGGGCATCATCGTGCTGCTGGTCGTCATCACTGACCTTATCCTGCGCGTCGTGCCCAAGCTGCCGGCGGTGTTCGTGCTGTCGCTGATCGCCATGACGGCCGGTTGCCCCGGCGTGCTGCCGTACTCGGACCAGATCATCGCAATGGTCGGCAAGGTCAACTTCCTGCCGTTCACGACGGTCATCCTGGCCATGGCCGGCCTGTCGATCCTGAAAGACCTGCCCGCCTTCCGCAAGCTGGGCTGGAAGATCGTGGTGGTGTCGCTGGCCGCCAACGCCGGCACCTTCATGGGCGCCACGATGATCGCGGAATTCTTCCACTGATCGGTCTTCGCGCCACGAGAAAGCCGCCTTTTCAGGCGGCTTTTTTCATGGGCGGGCTTGGGGGCGGTGTCAGACACCCGTCGAGACGCCGTCGCCAATTGACGGGTGTCTCATTTGGGTGTCTGACACCGGGGTCAGCGCGGGAATCAGGGCGCGGCGCCGGGCCGGTAGCGCGCGTTGTCGGTCACGTTCTCGGTGGGGCCGATGTTGGCCACCGCCGGAACGGCGGCGCTGGCTGCCTTCATGACAGCCGCGGCCTGCAATTCGACCTGCGGATTGCCCATGGCGACACGATAAGGTTGCAGCGGCGCCAGGCCTTCGATGGTGCCCCAGTCGTTCGCGGCCTGGGCGCGTTGGGCCGCCGGGTCGGGCCGAGCGGCAAAGTCTTCGACCGCGCGCCGCATCCGGGCGTCCGCATACAGGTCGCGCAATTCATCGATGTTGAGGGCGGGGGCGGCAAGAGCGAGGGGTGCGGCCGCGGGGTCAGCGTTGCCTCTGACGCGCGGGGCGTTTTGCTCGGCCCTGGCCAATTTGTCGGCCTGGGCGCGTTCCAGGCGCTGGGCTTCGCGGGCGGCCTGGGCCTGGGCGGTGCGCTGCGCCTGGCGGGCCGCGAAGTTCTGCGCGGCGCGTTCGGCTTCCCAGGCGGGGCGGTTCTCATCCAGCATCGATACGCGCGCCGGGAAAGGCGCGGCGACGTGGGGGATGGCGGAGATCGCTGAAATGGCCATGCGGGCGCTCCTTGTCGTGATTGACCTTTGGGTTGGTCTGTCAGGGGAGATGCAAGTTCACTGTAGCAAAGCCTTCTGCGCAGGGCTTTATCCATCTGTGGATTTCGTAACCGTCTCCCACGCCGCCAATTCCTCCTGCAAGGCGGCCAGCTTGCCCCTGACCAACCCGAGCGCATCGCTGCCCAGCAGCAGGTGCGCGGGCGGATGATCGGCGGCGATGGCCGCCAGCATGGCGCGCGCCGCCTTGCGCGGGTCCCCCAGCTGTCGGCCGCTTTTCTCTTCGCGCGCCTTGCGGATGGGATCGAAGATGGCGTCGTAGTCCGCAATGGCGCGTGGGGTACGTGTCATGGATCGGCCCGCCCAGTCAGTGCGGAACGATCCCGGCGCCACGGCGGTCACAGCGATGCCCAGCGGCTGCACTTCCTTGCCCAGGGCTTCGGAAATCCCCTCCAGCGCGAACTTGCTGCCGCAGTAGTACGCGATCCCCGGCATGGTGATGTGGCCGCCCATGGACGTGATGTTCAGGATGTGGCCGCGCCGGCGCTGGCGCATGAAGGGCAGGACCGCTTTCATCATCGCGACCGCGCCAAAGACGTTCACGTCGAACTGGCGGCGCATTTCCGACAGCGGCGACTCTTCCATCACGCCTTCGTGACCGTAGCCCGCGTTGTTGACCAGCACATCGATCGCCCCGGCGCTGGATTCGATATCGGCCACGACGCCGTCGATGGCGTCGAAGTCGGTGACGTCCAGGACGCGCCCGATGGCCGCGTCTGGGGACAAGGCCTCGAAGGCGATCCGCGCAGGGTCGCTGCGCACGGTTCCCACCACGCGATGGCCCGCGGCCAGGGCCTCCTCGGCCAATGCGCGGCCGAAGCCGCTGCTGACGCCGGTGATGAGCAGGGTTTTGGGAGAGGTCATGGAGTCGGCTCCAAAGTCAGTGGAGAATGCATGGTAGTCTCGCAAAAACGCGCGGATAAGCCGTATTCCGCTACTTATCTTGCATAAAACTATGAACGCGATTTCCCCGACCGTGGACGGCGCGGCAGGCCCCGCCCTTGCCGAGAGCCGCATGGCCGAGCTGCTGCGCGGCTTGGCGCCCCATGAGGGCTACAACCTGACGGCGTTGCCCAGCGTGCGCGTGCTGCGCGCCAACCGCGCGCTGGCGCGCACGCCTGTGCTGTATGACCCCGGGATCGTGATCGTCTGCCAGGGCAGTAAGCGCGGTTACTTCGGCGATCGGCTTTACCTGTATGACGAGCAGCACTACCTGGCCGTCTCCGTCCCGGTTCCTTTCAGCATGGAGACTGAAGCCACGCCCGAGCGTCCGCTGCTGGCGCTGTACCTGCACCTGGACTTTGCGTTGGCGGCGGAGCTGGCGTCGCAGATCGACGGCGCCGGGCAGGCGGCGCCTGTCCAGGCGCCGCAAAGCATGATGTCGACCCCGATGGATGAAGCGATGCGGGCGTCGGTGCTGCGCTTCATCGAGGCCATGGCCAAGCCGTTGGAAGCCGCAGTACTGGGAGCCGGTCTGCTGCGCGAACTCTATTTCCGCGTGCTGACCGGCCCGCAGGGCAGTTCGATGCGGGAAGCACTATCGCTGCGAGGGCAGTTTGGCCGTATTGGCAAATCCCTGCGTGTCATCCATGCGGAGTATGCCCAGCCGCTGGATGTCACCAGGTTGGCGAATGAGGCGGGCATGAGCGTGCCGAGCTTTCACAGCCATTTCAAGGCGGTGACGCAGGTCTCTCCGATGCAATACGTGAAATCGACCCGCCTGCACCAGGCTCGCCTCTTGATGGTGCGGCAGGACCTGACGGCCGAGACGGCGAGCCAGGCGGTGGGCTACACGAGCCCGTCGCAGTTCAGCCGCGAGTTCAAGCGCCTATTTGGCCTGACGCCAGCGGCAGAGGCGCGGCGCATGCGCGAAGGTTTCGCCATACCAGCCTTCGCGCAAGCCGAGTTCGTGTCGTCGCATTGATGCCGTGGCAGTTACCGGCGCAAAACGCCGGCGGCCGGATCAGGGCTTGGTGGCCTGCATCGAGGGGCGTTGGCTGAAATCCTCGTACCAGGCAGCCGTGGCCGGGTGCGAGGCGCGCCAGTCCAGGTCAGGGAAGCGGAAGTCCAGGTAACCCAGCGCGCAGCCGATGGTGACGGTGCCGATGTCCAGGCGGCCTGCGAGGCCCGCGGCGTTCTTCTCGATGAGCGCAAGGCCATCGCGCACCTTGCCCAGCTGGCCCTCGACCCAGCCATCCCAGCGCAAGGCCTCGGGACGCAGCACGGTCTCGTAGCGCGCCAGCAGCGCCGCGCCCAGCATGCCGTCGGCCATTGCCTGCTCGGTCAGCACGGGCCAGCGGGCCTTGCCGGCAGGAAAAAACGATCCGCCGCCCAGGTCGTTAAGATACTCGCAGACAACGCGGCTGTCGAACAGCGCCTGGCCTTCATCGGTGATGAAGGTGGGCACCTGGCCCAGCGGATTGCTCGGGATGATGGTCTGGTCGCGGGCGACGGGACCGGCGGCGCTGGGCAGCTTTTCAATCCGGTCGGCCAGGCCGAGTTCGTGGGCGATGACCATGCACTTGCGTACGAAGGGCGAAGCGGGCGAGAAGAAGATTTTCATGGGGTTCCCTGTCGGTGAGAGGCGTCAGTGTTGCGCATGGGCCAGGTGCTGTCCAGCCACCCAGCCAAAGGTCAAGGCGGGGCCGAGCGTGATGCCCGGCGCGGGGTACGCGCCGCCCATCACGGACTGCATGTCGTTGCCCGCCACGTAAAGGCCGGGGATCGGCGCGCCGGCGGCATCCAGCGCCTGCGCATGGGCGTTGGCGGCAATGCCGCAGGCGGTGCCGATGTCGCCCGGGTACACCTTGACGGCGTAATAAGGCCCATCGCCAAGCGGCGCGAGGCACGGATTCGGCTGGTGCTGCGGATCGCCCAGGTAGCGGTTGTAGGCCGTGCTGCCCTTGCCGAAATCCGGATCGGTCCCTTGCGCGGCGTGCCGGTTATAGCGTTGGACGGTGGCCTGCAGCGCGTCGGCCGGTACGCCGAGCCGGCCGGCCAGCGCCGCCAGCGTGGACGCCTGCAAAAGGTAGCCCTGGTCGATCAGGTGTTGGCGGGGGCGGCCGCCGGGCAGGGCCAGCCCAAGGCCCCACGTGTCGATGAACCGCTGGTCGCAGACCAGGAATGCCGGGATGCTGGGCACGGTCTCGTTGCTGCGGTACATGGCCTGCACGAACTCGTGGTACGAGGTCGATTCGTTGACGAACCGGTTGCCCGCGCCATTGACGGCGATCAGGCCGGGCTTGGCGCGGTCCCAGACCAGATGCGGGTAATTGAGCGGCGTGCCCGTGCCAGTCTCCAGCACGGAGACTGGCGCCCAGAACGCCGGACTGGCATGGCCGCTGCCGAACGCCGCGCCGGCCCGCTCCGACAGCCGGATGCCATCGCCGGTATTGCCGCGCGGGGACATCGACCAGCCGCCGGTCGGCTGCGGGTAGGTTCGCGCGCGCCGTTCCGGATCCCACGGGAATCCGCCCGTCGCCATCACGACGCCACGGCGTGCGCGCACGTTGACCGTCTTGCCGTCCCGCGACAGGGCGGCGCCCAGCACGCGCCCCGCGGCGTCGCGGTGCAGCGACAGCGCGGGCGTTTGCAGCCAGAAGTCGATGTTGCGGGTCAACAGGCCATGAAACAACTGGGCCGCCAGCGCATTGCCCAGCAGCAGCCGCGTGCCGCGGTGATACCCGCGCGCGCGGTCCGAGGCGTAACGCAACACCAGCTTCATGCTGTGGCGCCAGGCCGCGAACGAACGCGTGGCGCCAAGCAGGTGCCGCACGTCGGTGATGTTGACCATCATGCCGCCGAGCACGGTGAATTCCTTGAGCGGGTCGCGCAGGAGACGCATGCGGCTGCCTAGCTTGCGGCCGTCGAATTCGACCGGGTCGAGCGAGCGGCCGCCCATTGCGGCGCCGGGCCGGTCAGGGTAGTAATCCGGCGAGGCGGTGCGCGCGGCAAGCTGCAAGAGGCCGCGCGACACCAGGTAATCCATCATGCGCGGGCCTGCCTCCAGATAGGCCCGCTTCATGTGTTCGGGGGCCGCCGCGCCCACCGTCTGGTCCAGATAGGTCCAGACGCTGTCCATGCTGTCCGGATGGCCCGCCGCTTCAGTCTGCGCGTTCAGGGGGATCCACACCGCGCCGCCGGAGATCGCCGTCGATCCGCCGATGCGGTCGGTCTTTTCGACCAGCAGCACGTCCAGCCCTTCCTCGTGCGCGGTCAGCGCCGCGGCCATGCCGCCCGCGCCGGAACCCACGACGAGCGCATCCACTTCCTTGTCCCATGCGATCTGGTCCATGCCGCCTACGCTCCCGATCCGCCCAGCGACTTGCCGCCGTCCACGAAGATGACCTGCCCCGTGATGAAGTCCATGTGCGGCGCGGCCAGGAAGGACACCGCATTGGCGATGTCTTCAGGCCGCCCCGCGCGCCCGGTCGGCTGCAAGGCCAGTTGCGCGGCCATGCGCTCGGGCGTCAGGTTGCGCAGCAATGGCGTATCGATGAGGCCGGGCGCAATGGCGTTGACCAGGATGCCGCGTCCGGCCAGTTCCATCGCGCTGGCGCGCGTGTAGCCAACCAGCGCCGCCTTCGAGGCCACGTAATGCGGATGGTTCTTCGCGCCCAGATAGGCGCGCGACGCGATGTTCACGATCTTTGCGCCCGGCAGCATGGTCCGCGCCGCTTCCTGGGTCAGGGTGGCGACCGCCAACAGGTTCACGTCGAACGCGCGCCGGTAGTCATCGCTCGTCACGTCGAAGAACGTGCGCTCGTCAAAGAGGCCAGCGTTGTTCACCAGCGCGGCCAGCGGCGGCAATGCGTTCGCCAGCGCGCGCGTGGCGGCTTCGTCGGCCAGGTCCACGACGCGGTGGCTGACATCCAGTCCCCGGTCGGCCAGCGCCCGTGATTCCTTCTCCGCCAGCGCCCCGTTGCGATCGGCCATCACGACGCGAAATCCATCCCGCGCCAGCCGCTCCACGATCGCCAGGCCCATGCCGCTTGCGCCGCCCGTGACCAACGCCGTTCCCAGACTCATGATTTCTCCTTAGACAGCCAGATAGCCGCCGTCCACCGGCAGCACCACGCCATTGACATAGCTGGCCAGGTCCGAGGCCAGAAACAGGATGGGGCCGACAATCTCGTCAGCGCGCCCCGCGCGCGCCATGGGGGCGCGCCCCATGTACCAGTCGGTGCCGCTGGCCTGGGCGCGCTGGCCGGCGGTCATCTCGGTTTCCATCAGGCCCGGCGCCACCGCGTTGACCCGCACGCCGTGGGGCGCCAGGTCGCGGGCCAGCACTTCGGTGAACGAGCGCACGCCGCCCTTGGATACGACGTAGCCCGCGGTCGAAATGCCGCAGCCGTAAGCCACGATGGAACACAGGTTGACGATGGCGCCGCGCGAGGCCTTGAGCTGTTCCACGAAGGCATGCGTGACGTTGAACGTGCCTTGCAGGTTCACACGCATCACGCGGTCCCAGATCTCGGGGGTACGCGGATCGTCGAACGGCGCGCGAGCCGAAATGCCGGCGTTGTTGACGAGGATGTCCAGCGGACCGTGACGCGCCGCGCAGTCGGCAGCAAATGCGCGCACCGCCTGCTCTTGGGTCACGTCCAGTTCGGCATGCGCGGCATGGCCGCCGGCCGCGACGATGGCCTGCGCCGTCGCGGCGGCAAGGGCCGCGTCCACGTCGGTCACGATCACGCGGGCGCCTTGCCGGGCAAATCCCTGTGCGATGGCGGCGCCCAGGCCGCGCCCGGCGCCCGTCACCAGGACGCGCTTGTCTTGCATTGAGATCATGGCTTTTTCCTTGCGGCGCCTACGCGCCCAGATAGGCACGCTGCACGCCTTCGTCGCTGGCGAGCGCGGCGGATTGCCCGTCCAGCGCGATCTCGCCGTTCTCCAGGATGTAGGCGTGACTGGACACCGACAGCGCGAGTTTGACGTTCTGTTCGACCAGCAGAATCGTGATGCCCTGTTCGCGGTTCAGCCGCAGGATGATGTCGAAGATCTGCTCGACCACAAGCGGCGACAATCCCATGGACGGTTCGTCCATCAGGATCATGCGTGGCCGCGCCATCATGGCGCGGCCGGTCGCCAGCATCTGCTGCTCGCCGCCAGAAAGTGTGGCGGCCTTTTGTTCGAAGCGTTCTCGCAGGCGCGGAAAGGTGTCGCACACCATGTCCATGTCCTGCCGGACAGCGTTGCGGTCCCGGCGCAGGTAGGCGCCCATTTCCAGGTTTTCGCGCACGCTCATTTCGCGGAAGATCTCGCGGCCTTCCGGCACCTGCACGATGCCGCGTCCAACGATCGCATCGGCGGACAGGCGATGGATGGGTTCGCCCGCGAAACGCACGCTGCCCGCCGTGGGCGAGACCAGACGCGAAATCACGTTCAACGTGGTCGACTTGCCCGCGCCATTGGCGCCCAGCAGCGCCACGATGGCGCCTTGCGGCACCTTCAGCGACACGTCCTGCAATGCGCGGATGTTGCCGTAGGCGGCCGACACCGCATCGACTTCCAGCAGAATCTCAGCCACCGGCTGCTCCCTTGCCCAGATAGGCCTCGATGACACGGGGGTTGTTGCGCACCTCGGCGGGCGTGCCCTCTGCGATCTTTTCGCCAAACGACATGACGGTGATGCGATCCGATATGGACATCACCAGTTGCATCACGTGTTCCACCAGCAACACCGTGATGCCGTCCCGCTCGCACAATTCGGTCAACAGGCGGTCCAGCGTCTCGATCTCGCGGTTGCGCAGGCCCGCCGCCGGTTCGTCCAGCAACAGCAGGCGCGGAGAAATGGCCAGCGCGCGCGCCAGCTCCAGCATCTTCTGGCGTCCGAAGTCCAGACTGCAGGCGGGGGTGTCCAGGAAGTCTGCGAGGCCGACGCGCTCGAGCAGATGCTCCACCCGCTCGCGTGCCTCGGCCGCCGCCGGGCGCAACAGCTTGCGCGGGCCATTCGCGCCGTGCGCGTACGTTCCCAGCAGCGCGTTCTCCCGCACGCTGAGCGCGCCGAAGAGCTCAAGGTTCTGGAATGTGCGCGCCACGCCCAGCGCCGCCATTTCGTGTGGCTTCTTGCCCGTGATGTCGGCGCCATCGAAGGTGATGCTGCCGCTCGTGGGGCGGTAATAACGCGATATGCAATTGAACGTCGTCGACTTGCCGGCGCCGTTTGGACCGATCAACGCGTGAATGCGGCCGCGTTCCACCTGCATGGACAGCCCGTTGATCGCCGTCAGGCCGCCGAATTTCACCGTCAGTCCCTGCACGTCCAGATAAGGATGGGTGCTCATGCTGCGCTCCTTTGCGGGGATTTGGAGGCGGTGGCCGCCGCGCGCGTGGCCGAGGGCAAAGGCGCGGCCGGCGGGGGCGCGCGCCGCGCCGCGCGGCCCGCAAACAGGCCCTTGGGCGCGAACATCATGAAGCCCATCAGAATGACGCCGTAGATGATTTCCTGGAATGACAGCGCCTGGCGCAGCAGTTCGGAGATGAGGCCGAAGGCCAGAGCCCCCGCGATGGCGCCGCGTACCGAGCCGATGCCGCCCACCACGACCATGGTCAGGATCAGGATGGTGGTCTGAAAGCCCAGGCTTTCGGGATGGATGAACGACGCGAAGAGCGTGTACATGCCGCCGGCGATGCCGGCGTAGGCGGCCGACAGCGTGAACGCGGTGCGCTTGATGGCATTGACGTTCACGCCCATCGCCTGCGCCGCGACATCGCTCTCGCGCACGGCCCGGAAGGCCGATCCCAGTTGCGAGCGCGACAACGCCACGGTGGCCCACAACAGCAGCGCGGCGATCAGCACGACAAAGGGGTAGGCCTTCATGTCCGACACCAGTTCGTACCCGAAGAGCGAGGCGGGCGAGATGCGGAATCCGTTGGATCCGTTGGTGACCGATTGCCAGTTCAGGAACACCCATTGCATGGCTTCCCCGAAGGCGAACGTGGACAGCGCCAGATAGATGTCGCGCATGCGCAGCGCGAGCGCGCCGATCACGTAGCCCAGCGCCGCGGCCAGCAGCCCGCCCGCCAGAATGGAGACGAAGAAGGGCGGATGCAACAGGTTGTTGATGAGCCCGGCGGTGTAGATGCCCACGCCATAGAAGGCCGCGTGCGACAGCGCAAACTGCCCGGTTTCGCCGATGACCAGGTGCAGGCCCAACGCCAGCACGACGAACACCATCAGCAGGTTGACGACGTAGACGACATAGCCGCTAGCCATGAAGGGCAGCGCCACCAGCACGACGGCCATGAGCGCCAGCAGGACGCGATCGATCTTGTTGCTCATACTTTCTTCACCTGCAGTTTGCCGCCCAGCAGTCCTTGCGGGCGCACCAGCAGCACGACCATGATGGCCACGAAGGGCGCCACCACGATGGCATTGGTCGAAATGAACAGCCCCACCAGGTTCTCGGCAATGCCGATCACAAAGCCCCCGACCACCGCGCCGGGCAGGCTGGTGATGCCTCCCACGATGGCGGCGGCATAGGCCAGGATGGCGATGTGGCCGATGTCCGGGGTGATGAGGATCTTGGGCGTGATGAGCAGCGCCGCGACGGCCGAAATCAGGCCTGACAGCGCCCACACCATCATGCGGATGCGGGTGAGGTTCACGCCCGTCAGCCGCGCTGCCTTCGGATTCATTCCCACCGCGCGCATGGCCCGGCCAACGCGCGTGTAGGCGAACATCCCGAACAGCAGCAGCATGACGATGACCGCGACGGCGAAGATCAGCAGATCAAGCCGGGTCAGCACGGCGTCGCCGATGATGACGGCGTCCGTGGACGCAAGCGGCGGCAGCGAGCGCGGGGTGTCGCCCAGGCCCGATGTGCGCACCAGCCCCTTCAGGGCGTACGCCAGTCCCAGCGTGGCGATGACCATCTGCACGCCCACGCCCTTGGAAGCGATGACCCGTTCCATGACGACGCGCTGGAACAGGCCCGACAACAGGGCCACCGCGGCCAGCGTGACCGGAATGACCGCCATATAAGGCCATCCCATCACCAGGATGAGGAACAGCGCAATGTAGCCGCCCACCATGAAGATTTCGCCCTGGGCGAAATTCGGCACATCGGTGGTCTTGAAAATGATGACGACGGCGACGGCCAGCAACGCGTATACGCTGCCCGTCACCAGCCCCGACAGCACCCCCTGCTGCAGGAACAACCAGGTATCGGCAAAGCTCATGATGTTCTCCGGCGGCCCGCGCGATGCTGCGCCATCGCGCGGGCGTGGCCCCTGACGGGCCGCGGGTTTACTTCTGGTATTGCCAGGTGCTCTTGAAGGCGCCAGGCACGAGCGTCATGTTCGTCCCATCGAACTTGATATAGATGGCGGCCTCCTGCGCGGCGCGGTCGCCCGGGCCGAACTCGATGGGGCCGGCCATGACGCCCGAGTCGAACTTCATGGTTTCCAGCGCCTGCAGCACCTTTTCACGCGTGGGCTGCGGGCCGGCGGCCTTCAGCGCGTTCACGACCGCCATGGCGGGCGGAATGCCGTAAGGCATGTAGGACTGCGGATGCCCGGGCTTGGCCGCCAGGTCGGGATACGACTGCTTGTACATGTCGTACACCCACGTCAGCTTCGGCCCGCCCGGCAGATCGGCCAGCACGTCCTGGATGTACACGTTTTTGAACGCATCCTTGTTGCCCACGTTCTCCACGAGCTGCTTGAGATCCGCCGTGCCATTGACCGCCAGCACGATGGGCTTGTTCCAGCCCAGTTCGTGCGCCTTCTTGATGATGAGGGCGGCGGGGCGCGCATACGTTGTCAGCAGCAGCACATCGGGATTGCCCGAGCGGATCTTCAGCATGGGCGCGGTCACGTCGGTGATGTTCGGGTTGACCGACTGCACCTGCAGCGCCGGGTCGCCAAGCTGTTTTGCCTGCGACTGCGCCGCCTCCAGGTTCCAGCCGCCGTACGCGTCGTCATGATTGATGTAGCCGATCTTCTTGGCCTTCAGGTGTTCCGATGCGAACTGCACCATCGAGCCGCCGACGGCGTGCTGCGAGATCGAGAAGGCGCCGTAGATGTACTTGGACGGCGGGTAAAGCGCGCCGTCGCCCGAGGCATTCAGCATGACCAGCGGCACTTTTTCGCGTTCGATGTATTCGCGCGACGCGACGACGGCCGCCGAGCACGATCCCCCGTTCAGCAGGAAGACCTTGTCCTGCTCGTTCAGCTTCTTCACGGCGGCGACCAGATCGTTGGCATTGCAGCGGTCGTCTTCCACGACCAGTTCGATCTGGCGGCCGTTGACGCCGCCTTCCTTGTTGACCTTGGCGTACCACATCTTGGCGGCGTTCAGCACGTCAAAGCCGTAGGCCATGCCGCTGCCCGACAGCGGCGCAAAGACGCCGATCTTGATGGTCTTGTCCGTGATCCCCGGCTCCTGCTGCGCCTGCGCGGCGGCCGAAAAGGCCAGGGCGCACAGCGCGGCGGCGGCCGCGTAGCGACTACGTTGGTTCATGCTTGGTCTCCCGTTCTTTTTTGGATGCGCGTCTTTGGTGGATGACGCTTTGATGCGTTGACGGCGGTGCCGCCGGGTAAGTCTTACTGCATGCGGTAGCCGCCGTTCACGTCGATGACGCTGCCGGTGATGTAGCCCGCATCTTCCGAGGCAAGGAACCGCACGGCCGCGGCCACTTCCTCGGCGGTGCCGATGCGGCCCAGCGGGATGGCCTGTGCAGCCGCGGCCAGCGCGCCGCTGCTGGTGACGGTGCTGCGCAGCATGTCGGTGTCGATCAAGCCGGGCGCGATGCCGTTGACCGTGATGCCAAGATGGGCGGCCTCGCGCGCCATGGCCTTGGTCAGGCCCAGCACGGCCGACTTGGCGGCAATGTAAGAGGCGCTGGAACGGTAGCCGCCCAGTTGCGCGGCGACCGACGTGAAGGTGACGACCCGGCCATGCGCCAGCGGCTTGGCTTCGCGCCGGCGCAGGTAGGCGCGTCCGCACAGGAACACACCGCGCGCATTCACGGCAAAACTGCGTTCCCAGATATCGAGCGACGTGTCCTTGATGAGCGGCCGCTCGCCGTTCTCCTGGAACAGCAGCAGTCCGGCCGCGCTGACCAGCACCGCGATGGGGCCGTGCTGGCTTTCGATCTGCTCGAATGCGCTGTCGACGGCCGCTTCGTCGCTGACGTCAAACGCATGCGCGGCATGGGGCGCGCCCAGCTCGTCGGCCACCCGGCGCGCACGGTCGCTGTCCACGTCCGACACCACCACGCGCAGACCGGCCTGTGCGAGTTCCCGGCAGATCGTGGCGCCGATGCCGCCGCCGCCGCCGGTCACGAGGGCGAGTCGGGACCCCGGGCCGGCCGTGGCGGGCTTGGATACATTGGTCATGCTGTCTCCTCCGTGGCGTGTCGTCCATCCTTGGGATTGGATCGGCCGCCAGTCTGATTTTTTGCGATTATGTATACATGGCCGTAGGGCAGGTATAGGGGCTTACCCTGAACCACGTTTGATTTACGACAGAAGCACTATGGAAAGCCCTGAGATAGGGCTAGAGCACACTGCCGCATGTATTCTTCATGTATACAATTGCCGCATGGATACGCTATCTCAACACGTCACCGATACGCTGCGGGACTGGGTGCTGCACGGCAAGTTCAGTCCTGGCGCCCGGCTGGAAGAAATCCCGCTGGCCGAAAAACTGGGCGTGTCGCGCACGCCGGTACGCGCGGCGCTCGCCACGTTGGGCAACGAAGGCCTGCTCGAACATTTGCCCAAGCGCGGCTACACCGTGCGGGCTTACGACATCGGGGAGATTGTGGCGGCGTATGAAGTGCGAGCCGCCTTGGAGGGCCTGGCCTGCCGGCAGGCGGCGCTGCGCGGCCTGTCGAATGACGCGGTCGCGGTGCTGAAGAACTGCCTGGACGAGGGCGACCGGATTCTTGCCAAGGGCGTGTTGCTGCCGGAAGACCATCTGCCGTACCAGCAGGTCAACATCACCTTGCACAACGGCATTCTTGAGGCGGCGGGCAATCCGTGGGTGAAGCGGTTTGCGACGCAGGCGCAGGCGATTCCGTATGCGTCGGACCGGATCATCCTGTGGGAAGACCACGGGATCATCCTGCGCTCGCACGATGACCATCATCGGATCGTGAGCGCCATCATCGCCCGCGACGGCGCGCGGGCCGAGGACCTGATGCGCGAACACGTGTACTACGCGGGCATCATCCTGAAGAACAACTACGAGCGGCTGGCCCAGGCGTACCGGGTTTGAACGGTCCGGCGCGCCTGTCGCAAGCCAGTGGCGCGGGCGCAAGGCCCGCGCCACTTATTCCGTGACGCCCGTTTCCAGGCAGGGCTTGAACTCGCCGGATTCCGGATCGCGCAGGAACAGGACGCCGGTGGCCACGCCAAAATAGGCGCCGTGCAGTTCCAGTTCGCCCTTTTCGACGCGGCGGCGGATGGACGGGAACGTCATCAGGTTGTTCAGGCTGTGCGCGACGGTGGCCAGTTCCAGGCGCTTCAGGTTTGCCTGGCGGTCGCCGGTCTCCGGGGACATGCCCTTGGCGACGGGTTCGATCTGCGACATCCATTTGCCGATGAAATCGCTCTTGCTGAGCGGCGTGGCGTCGTCGAAGAAGAAGCGGATGCCGCCGCAGGAGGCGTGGCCCAGCACGACGATGTGCTTGACGTTCAGGCCGTTGACCGCAAATTCGATGGCGGCGCTGGTGCCGTGGTACGACGATTCCGAGTCGGGATCACAGGGCGGCACGAGGTTGGCCACGTTGCGCACCACAAACATTTCACCGGGGCCTGCGTCGAAGATCGCTTCGGGCGACACGCGCGAGTCGCAACAGCCAATGATCAGGATTTCCGGGCTTTGGCCGATTTCGGCCAGCTTTTGGTAGCGGCTGCTTTCCGTCTGGAAGCGGCCGTCAAGGAAGGATTGGTAGCCTTCGGAGAGTCTTTTGGGAAACATGATCTTCAGTTCCTAATATCGAGGCCAGGCTTGCTGGCGCGCCGGCATACGCACGAAGGGGCTTCGTGTGGAAGCCCCTTTTATCGAGTCGGCAGTCGGGATTTTCCCATAATTGGGCTGATAGCCACCTGTCTAAACCCTGATATTGAAAGGGTTTTTTTGCGGCGGGTCGAAGCCCTGGGCAGCCTTAGCGGGCCGCCACGTCCAGCGGGGTCACGCGGGCGAATTCAAGCGGCGTGATGGCCTTGACCACCTTGATCTGGCCGGGGGCGAGGGGGCCCACGATGTCTTCGCTGACCCGGCCGACCTCGCGGTTCTGGGCGTCGTACAGCACGTAGGTCAGAAGGACGCTATTGACGGGGCGTTCGGACTGGTTGGCCAGGAAACCGGTGATGGTCGAGACGTTGCGGGTGCTGTCGCGCACGGCCTGGACGTTGCCCAAAGTGACGCCGTAGGCAAGGCTTTGCGCGCCAGCGGCGGCGGCGCAGGCGCTGGCCAGCACGGCAATCGAGGCGAGGATGATTTTTTTCATGGGCGTCTCCTGGGGCTCGCGGCGCGGGTTTTGCCTATCTCACTCCTTTCCGGCCGGGGATACAACGGGTCAGATGGATGAATGGGTAACAGGTTGCGGCGGAGGTTGCGAAGGCGCGGGGATTGTCCGATGATGACCGGGCCGGCGCCTTGGCCGGCGGACCGTGCAGCCCCGCGTCGCGCGTGCCAATGCGTTTGGGGCGCTCAAGGGAGGAACTCATGCTTTCCCGTACCACCCAGCTGGCCTCGGCCATCCTGTTGTCCGCATGTTTTGCCGGCGCGCAGGCCCAGACCCCCGCCGCGCCCTCAACCGCCAAGACGCCCACGCCGCAGCAGCAGCGCATGTCGGACTGCAACAAGGCCGCCGAGGGCAAGAAAGGCGACGACCGCAAGACCTTCATGAGCAGCTGCCTGAAGGGCGAGGAGCCCGCCAAGCAACTGACGCCGCAGCAGCAGAAGATGAAGGACTGCAACGCCAAGGCCGGCGAGCAAAAGCTGACGGGCGAGGCCCGCAAGACTTTCATGAGCACCTGCCTGAAGGGCTGACCGCCCGGCAAGCAAAAACGCCAGACGAGGTCTGGCGTTTTCTTTGGCCCGCTGACACCGGCGCGACGCGCGTCACGCCGTGGCAATCGGCGTGACCGGCGACCCAATGGCATGCGGCAGGCGCAGCGGGGGCGCGGTCAGCATGAAGTGGTGGCGGCCGTTGGCATGCAGGAAATCCGCCAGGTCCTTCAAATACCAAAGCTCGGCCAGCGGCAGGCCCAACTTGAACAGGCAGTGGTGATGCAGCGGCAGCATGGGACGCGCGCCGGACTTTTCGCGGGCGGGGTAGGCCTCGACCGCGTAGTTGTCGGCGCAGATGGCGGCGATGCCGCTGTCGGTGATCCATTGCAGCAGCGCGTCGTCGGTGCCGTCCAGCGCGGCGCCGTAGGTGTGCAGCACCTCGGGGTCCGGGGCGCCGTTCATGGCGACCACGGCTTCGGCGTAGCCGGTGCGCAGCACCAGCATGTCGCCGGGCTCCACGTCGATGCCGTCCGCGTCCAGCACATGCATCAGTTCGGCGTGGCCGATCAGCGTGCGGCCCGGGCCGTAATGGCGGAACAGGTCCACCAGCACCCCGCGGCCCTGCATGCCCTTTTGCGCTAGGTTCTCGACGCCGAGCTTCAGCGCGGCGGACGGGCCGCCGCTGTTGCAGCCGCAGCCGGTGTGGTCGCCGTCGGCGGGGCCCACGACGTCCACGCCGGCTTGAAAGCCGTTGTAGTAGCGCAGTTCGGGCGTGCCGTCTCCATCGGCGTCAAACAGCGCGCCCACGTGCGCCAGCGCGTCCCACTGCGTCGAGTACTGCATGGACAGCAGCACCTGGTCGTCGCTCAGCACATCCAGCGCGTCCGGATTGACGTTCTTGAGCGGGAAGTTCAGGTACGGCGTGTCCTTGAGCTTCGTGGGGCTTAGCTGCGGCGGATGGCGGCGCGGGTTGAGCACGTTGCCGCCCGGCAGGTCCAGAGGCAGGGACAGGCAGAAGGTCTTGCCGGCGCGGATCTCGCGCGCGCCTTTCAGGACCTGCTCTTCGGTGATGAGGTTCAGGCGCCCGAGTTGGTCGTCGGGCCCGAAGTCCCCCCAGTTGGAGCCTTCGGGCCGGTGCTTCCAGCGTTGCATGCGGCTCACCCCGTCAGGAAGTCGACGACCACGCGGGTGAAGGCTTCCGGTTGCTCCCAGTTCGAGATGTGGGAGGTGTTCAGTTCGACATAGCGCGCGCCGGGAATGGCGGCGGCCAGTTCCTGGCCTTGCGCGGGCGTGGCGGCCAGGTCGTGCGTGCTGCTGATGACGAGTGTGGGCGCGGTGATCGAAGACACCTGTTCGCGGAAGTCGGCGTCGCGCAGCGCGGCGCAGTTGCCCGCGTAGCCCGCGTCCGGCGTGCGGCGCAGCATGTCGACCAGGACCTGCGTGAGGCCGGGTTCGGCGGCGCGGTAGCCGTCGGTCAGCCAGCGCTCGACCAGCGTGGGGGCCATTTTTTCCAGCGTCTGCTCAGCCACGGCGGCGATGCGGGCGCTCCAGCCTTCCGTCGAACCGATGCGCGCGGCGGTGTTGCACAGGACCAGCTTGCCGACGAGTTCGGGGCGCGCCAGCGCCAGCCACAGGCCGGTCGGGCCGCCCATCGACAGGCCGCAGAAGTGCGCGCGCTTGATGTCCAGGTGCGCCAGCAGTTCGGCGACGTCGTTGCCCAGCTGCTCGAAGCTGTACTCGCCTTCGGGGACCGAGGACTTGCCGTGACCGCGGGTGTCGTAGCGCAGCACGCGGAAGTGGCGGGTCAGTTCGGGGATCTGGCGGGCCCACATGTCGGCGCAGGTGCCCAGCGAATTGGAGAGCACGAGCACCGGCGCGTCGGCGGGGCCATCGATGACGTAGAACAGCCGTGCCTGGCTGAGATCGGCATAAGACATGTGGGATTCCTTCCGGGAAAGCCGCGGCCGCGCGGCGTTGACGGCGGCCGCGCGGGGATTACAGGTGGCAGACGCCGTCGACGTAGGCTTTGCGCCAGCGGGTGATGGTCACGCGGTCGAACAGGTCGGCCTGCGCGAAGGGGTCGGCATCGATGAACTGCTGCGCGGCTTCGCGCGTGTCGACGTCGACGATGTACAGGCCGCCGCCGGCATCCTTGCCGTCATCCTGCAGCTTGGCGCCGCACGCCAACAGGAGCTGCTTGTTGGCGTCCAGGTATTCCAGGTGCTTGGCGCGGTGCTGCTGGCGCATGTCCTGGTGGTTGGGCTTGTCGAAGGTTTCGATGATGTAGGGCATGCGAGGCTCCTGTCAGATCGCCGAGGGATGGCGCGCGAGCGCCGTGACTTCGATATCCATGTACGGGAACAGCGGCAGGGACGACAGCAGCGCATGCAGTTCGTCGTTGCTTTCGACGTCGAAGATGCTGACGTTGGCGTAGCGGCCGACGACACGCCACAGGCTCTTCCATTTGCCGTCGCGCTGAAGCTGCTGCGCCAGGGCCTTTTCGTCGGCCTTCAGTTTGTCGGCGCGGTCGGCGGGCATGTCGACGGGCAGATTGACTTGCATTTGAACCATGAACAACATGATGGACTCTCCATGATGCCGCCCCGGCTGGCGGGGCGGTGTATCGGCAATTAAGGGACTTCAGTTCGCAAACTTGAGCGGCAGGCCGGTCAGGCGCAGCAGCTCATCGGCGGTCATGTCGCCGAAGATGTCGGTGACGGTCACGCCGTCCTTGTTGATGTCGAACACCGCGACATCGGTGTACACGCGCGACACGCAGCGCACGCCGGTCAGCGGATAGGTGCAGGTCTCGACCAGCTTGCTCTGGCCTTCGCGGGTCTGCAGTTCCATCATCACGAAGACGTCCTTCGCGCCGATGGCCAGATCCATCGCGCCGCCCACGGCGGGGATGGCGTCGGGCGCGCCGGTGTGCCAATTGGCCAGGTCGCCGTGCTGCGAGACCTGAAAGGCGCCCAGCACGCAGATGTCCAGATGGCCGCCGCGCATCATCGCGAACGAATCGGCATGGTGAAAGAAAGAGCAGCCGGGCAGTTCGGTGACGGGCTGCTTGCCGGCGTTGATGAGGTCGTAGTCTTCCTCGCCCTTGGCGGGCGCCGGGCCCATGCCCAGCATGCCGTTTTCGGTGTGCAGGATGACTTCGCGGCCGGCCGGCAGGTGGTTGGCGACGAGCGTGGGCAGGCCAATGCCCAGGTTGACGTAGGCGCCTTCGGGAATGTCCTGCGCGACGCGGGCGGCGATCTGGTCGCGGGTCAGTTTGGTGCTCATTGCTGCTCCTTGGCGGCCGCTTGGCCTGCGATCTGCACGACGCGCTTGACGAAGATGCCGGGGGTCACGACGGTTTCGGGGTCCAGCTCGCCCAGTTCGACGATTTCGCGGACTTGGGCCACGGCGACGCGGGCGGCGCTGGCCATGATGGGGCCGAAGTTGCGGGCGGTCTTGCGGTAGACCAGGTTGCCCCAGCGGTCGCCGCGTTCGGCCTTGATGAGCGCGTAGTCGGCATGCAGCGGGTACTCCAGCACGTACTGGCGGCCGTTGATTTCGCGGGTTTCCTTGCCGTCGGCCAGCGGCGTGCCGTAGCCGGTGGGCGTGAAGAACGCGCCGATGCCGGCGCCGGCGGCGCGGATGCGCTCGGCCAGGTTGCCTTGGGGCACCAGTTCCAGTTCCAGCTTGCCGCTGCGGTACAGGCCGTCGAAGATCTGCGAGTCCGCCTGGCGCGGAAACGAGCAGATGATCTTGCGCACGCGGTTGGCGCCCAGCAGCGCGGCGAGGCCGGTGGTGCCGTTGCCGGCGTTGTTGTTGATGATGACCAGGTCCTTGGCGCCCTGTTCAAGCAGGGCGTCGATCAGTTCCATGGGCTGGCCGGCAGTGCCAAAGCCGCCGATCATGACGGTGGCGCCATCGGGGACGTCCGCCAGGGCGGCGGCAGCGCTTGCAACAAGCTTAGAGATCATGATGTTCGCTCATAGGTGGCGTGTCATAATTTGTTCTTCTTTCGAACTTTCGTTCTTCTGAAGAACATCGTTTCATGGGGACTGCGAAGGCGTCAAGGCATGCCCGCACGCCGCACTCTCCATCGTTCGGAGTCGCCCGCAAGGGGCAACGCAGGGCTCGCCGGCGGCGGGCCTTTTACTCTTGGAACCAGACGGATGGCCGAGCAAGATCCCCAGCAACCCAGCGACAGTTACGTGCAATCCTTCGCGCGCGGCCTGTCGGTGATCCGGGCCTTCGGCCCCGACCGTTCGCAGATGACGCTGTCCGAAGTCGCGGCCGTGACGGGCCTGACCCGCGCGGGCGCGCGCCGCATTCTGCTGACGCTGGAGCACCTGGGCTACGTCACCGTCGACGACCGCAAGTTCTCGCTGACGCCGCGCATCCTGGAGCTCGGTTACGCCTATCTGTCGGGCACGCCGCTGTGGAACCTGGCGCTGCCCTACATGGAAGAAGTCGCCGAGCTGACGCGCGAATCGTGTTCCGTGTCGGTGCTGGAAGGCGCCGACATCGTCTACATCCTGCGGCTGTCGACCCATAAGGTGATGACGATCAATCTGGCCGTGGGCAGCCGCTTGCCGGCGTGGGTGACGTCGATGGGCCGCGTGCTGCTGGCGGGCCTGCCGCCGGCCGAACTGGACCGCGTGCTGGCGATGAGCCAGATCCAGCGCTACACGGCGGATACCGTTACCGACATCGATGAGATCAAGCGCGTGCTGGCCGGCGTGCGCGCCGATGGCTACGCGTGCGTGGCGCAGGAACTGGAGCCCGGCCTGCAGTCGGTGGCGGTGCCCATCATCGACCGCAGCGGCCGCGTGATTGCCGCGATGAACGTCAGCGGCCATGCCAACCGGTTCTCGCGCGAGGCGATGCTGGAGGCCTTTCTGCCGCCGCTGCGCCGCGCCGCCGACCAGATCAACCACGCGCTGCTGCGCCGCTAGGCGGCGCGGGCGGATGGCGAGGTCGGTCGGCAGGGACATGGCGGCCGCGTTCAGATGGGTGCGACGCCAAGCGTCGTGCCGCCGCAGACATACAGCATCTGGCCGGTGACAAACCCGTTGTCGGGCGACAGAAAGAACATCGCGGCGCGCGCGACGTCTTCGGGGGTGCCCAGGCGCTTGACGACGATGCTGTTGATGATGCGCTCGGTCTGCGGCGCGCCGGCGGGATTGCTCTTGGTGAAGAGGTCGGTGGCGATGGGGCCGGGGCCGATGGCGTTGACGGTGATGCCGTCGCCGCCCAGTTCCATGGCCAGCGTGCGGGTCAGGCCCACCAGTCCGGCCTTCGTGGCCGAATAGACGACACGATCCGGCTTGCCCAGCGCCGCGCGCGAGGACATGTTGACGATGCGGCCAAAGCCGGCTTCGCGCATGGCGGGCAGCGCGGCCTGCACCAGGATGAGCGCGGTGCGCAGGTGCAGATTGACGACGTAGTCCAGGTCGGCCAGCGTGGCGGTGTCGGCGGTGCCGGGCCGCGTGGCGCCGGCGTTGTTCACGAGGCCGACAATGTTGAACGCGCTGGTGACCTCGCGGGCGACTTCCTGCGTGCGCGCTTCATCGGTCAGATCGGCCTGATACGAGACCAGACCCGCCGGCGGATTCTCGGGCAGCTTGTAGTCGATGTTGACGACCTTGTGGCCGGCATCGAGCAGCATGCGGACGATGGCGGCGCCGATTCCGGCGCTGCCGCCGGTGACGAGATACGCGGTGGGTTTGGTCATATCAATTCCCGTTCGGTTCAAAAAAACACGGCTCTGACAATAGCCCTAGTCCCGCCCCAGATCGGGGACACCGCCAGATCCGGCTCCGCCGGTCTGCAGGTGTCGCCCCTGGGGGCGCGCGTGAGCGCGTAGGGGGGGACCGATCAATGCGTCAGATAGCCCCATGCCAATACTGCGGTGATGTGGATCACGCCGACCCACAGCATCATGATGACGGTATAGCCCATCACGTCGCGCAGCTTCAGCTTGGACAGGGCCAGCGCGGGCAGGATCCAGAAGGGTTGCACGAGGTCGTTCCAGGCGTTGCCCAGCATGACGGCCATGGTGGTCTGGTTGAGCGCGCTGCCGATTTCCTTGGCGGCGTCGATCATGAACGGACCCTGGATGACCCAGTGGCCGCCGGCGGACGGCGCAAAGAAGTTGATGACGAACGAGCTGATCAGGCCCCAGAACGGCAGCGTTTCAGGCGTGGCGACGTCGACAAAGACCTTGGAGATCGAGGTGACCAGACCCGAGGCGGCCATGATGGCCATGATGCCGGCGTAGAACGGGTACTGCAGGATGATCCCGGAGATGGTCTTGATGCCTTCGGTCAGCTTGGCGACGTAGGCGGCGGGGGTGCCGAGCAGGATGATGCCCAGGAACAGGATGATGAAGTTGATGAGGTTCAGGTCCAGCGAACCGCCGTCCATGAAGTGAAAGACGACGTAGGCCACGCCGAGCGCGCCGATGAGCAGGCTGAGCAGGCGGCTGTTGTTGAGCTTGGAGGCGAGGGTGCCCTTTTCGAGCATGTCTTCGGCGGCGCTGGACGCGTTGGCGTCGCGGTCGATGTTGGGATCGACTTCGACGATGGCTTCACCCTTCTTGGGGTGCAGCCAGGCGTTGAGCAGCGGCAGGGTGATGATGATGACCAGGCTGGTGATCAGCATGGGCACGGAGAAGATGGTTTGGGACAGGGGGATGGTGCCCATCTGCGCGGCGGTGGGGTGGCCGGGCGTGGCGACGAGCACGGGGATGCTGGCCGACAGGCCAAGACCGTACATGGTGAAGCCGCTGTAGGCGGCGGCGATGATCAGGGGGTAGTGCACGCCCTTGACCTTCAGGGCCAGTTTCTTGGCGACGATGCCGCCGATGACCAGGCCAAAGCCCCAGTTCAGGTAGCTGCCGATGCCGCCGACGAGGGTGGCGACGATGATGGCGGTGTGCGGCTTGTGGACGTGGCTGACGATGCGGTTGAGCATTCGGTCGGTCAGCGGCGCGGTGGCCAGCACGTAACCCATGGCCAGGATGACGGCCATCTGGGTGGTGAAGGCCAGGAGGCTCCAGAAGCCTTTGCCCCAGGCGCGAGTGACGTCGCCGATGCTCTGGCCTTCGATGCCCATGGCCAGCAGCACGGTGAGCAAGGTGAGCGCGATCGCAAAGACAAAGGGATCGGGCAGATACTTGCGCATCAGCTCGGTAAAGAATGAAGCCAATTTATTCATGGTGCCTCCAACAACTCCGTAAGGCGGTTCTCTGATGTCCGGCGGCGCGCGTCATCGGGTGACGATGCGGGCGCGCGGGACGATTGCTTTTCTTTGTGTGGGTGGGCTCGTGGCCCGATGGCGCGGTCGGTCTTGGCCGCCGCGCTTTTTGTGGATGTTTGAGAACGGCTCAGGAGCCGCCGGCCTTGCCGTTCAGCCAGGCGGCCAGTTCGCCAAGGGCGGCGCTTTTCTCGCGCAGGACGCGTTCGCGGCGTTCGGGGCTCCAGGTGTAAAAGCCCTGGCCGCTCTTGGCGCCGAGGTGGCCGCTGTCGACTTTGCTTTTGAGCAGGTCGGACGGTTCGGTGCGGTTCTCGAGGTCTTTGTAGAGGTAGCTGGCGATGGCGTAATGAACGTCGATGCCGTTCATGTCGCGCTGTTCCAGTGGGCCGGACAGGGCGAGGCGAATGCCGAGGCTCCACTTGACGACTTCGTCGATGTCTTCGGCGCTGGCAACGCCCTTTTCCAGCAGGGAGATGGCTTCGCGCGCAAGCGCATGCTGGATGCGGTTGGCGATGAAGCCGGGGATGTCCTGCCGCACGAGGACGGGGCGTTTGCCGCCGAAGCGCAGGGTGGCCATGACTTTGGCAACGGTGTCCTCGGAGGTGTCGTCGTTGCGGACGACCTCGACGAGCGGAATGACGTCGGCGGGGGTGAAGAAGTGGGCGCCCACGAAGCGGTCGCGGCGCTGGACGGCGCTGGCGATGGCGTTGATGGACAGGCCGGAGGTGTTGGTGGCGAAGATCGTGTGCGCGGGGCACAGGGTGTCGAGCTTGGCGAAGATGCCGCGCTTGAGATCCAGGTTCTCCGGGACGGCCTCGATGACGAGGTCGCTGGCGGCGGCAGCTTCGAGGCCTTGCTCCATGCGGATGCGCTGGATGACCTGCTGGACTTCGCCGGGCGCGTAGACGTTCAACTGCCGTTCGATGGTCTTGAGGGCTCGGTCCAGGGCGCCGTCGACCGGATCGATCAAAACGACATTGAGTCCCTTCGAGGCGAACAGCGCGGCAATGCCGCTGCCCATGGCGCCTGCGCCGATGACGGCGAGATTTCTGAGGGGAGTGTCCATATGGCTCGCTTGGTGCATGCGGCTGCTGCTTGCACGCGGGCACGCGGGGACCAGGAGGAACGCTGTCTCGTCCGAGGGTGCCTTTCTGTGCGCGGCTGGCCAGAAAAATCTTTGTGTTCTATATACGAACATTTGTGCGTGTATAGAATTTCTGTGGGGGATAGTACTAAAAGTTGCTGGGGGTGGACAAATGGGGGTTGGGGGGTGTTCGGTGGATGGACGGTGGTGCGCGCTTGGACATCGGGCTGGGGTATGTGGGCGAAGGGTTTGTGTGGCTAGGTGATGGCTTGTGAAGCGGTGACGTGCGCTGATCCTGTTCGCAGGCTGCTGTCTTTGCGGATGGGGGAGTGTTTGGATTTTTGTGTGCAGGCCTATGATGGTTTTCAAGGAGACCGAGGCAGGGTTCTTTTGGCGCCCGGCGCGTCGTCGGCCTGGGGCGCGCGGGGCTACGATTGCGGTCCGGAGCCTTCGCTCCGGACTGCCCCGTTGTCATCGTCGTTGTCGCCTCCGGCGACTGCCTTCCGATTCCCTCGGGCGCATCTACACGCCCCGCGCACCCCAGGCCGCCGCCACACCGGGCTCGGGTGAATTCAGCTTGGCCGGCGCTGGGGCGGGTGGGGTTCTTGAGGTTCTTGCTTGCGGTCGTGCGGGTTTGAAGCGTCTTGCGGTGCCCGCCCCGCGGCGGCCGCGCGGGCGGCCTGGCAGGGCTTACGCGGTGTCTTGCGTTGGCGTGATGACGCTTCGCGCTCGCCCAGTCGTCTTGGTATCTGACGGCGGCCTAAATGCAGATGCTCTTAGGTGTCTGACACCCTTACGCACAGTCGTTTGAATCGGCGGATCGTGTTGCCGGGTGTCTGACACCGGCCGCAACGCGATGCCGGTTAGACAATTCAAATTGCACCCCTGCCTTAAGTGCAGCGTTTGACCAGATCCTTAATCAGTGCGGCCACCTCGTCAGGCTGCTCAAGCCCAGCAAGATGGGCCACGGCTTCCAGCGCGTGACCCTGCGCATTCGGCAGCAGCCGCGACACCTTGTGGGCGCGTTCCTGAATATGAGGAAAGTCCAACTCCCCCCATATGACCGACGCAGGAATATCGATCATTCCCAGTCGGGCGAACGCCTCGATATCGTCGCGATTGGTTCCGATTGGCGTCGCCGCCAGCGCAATCGCGTTCATTTCCAAAAACAAGCGTCGTGTTTCGCCGGTAACGCGCCCGGGATCGGCCAGCGGCCCGTCCAAAAAAAGCTCCGCCTTGATCTCGTTGATCCGGTCACGATCTGCGGCTGCCTCCGCCTGTCTCTGACGCCCGACCTGTTCCAGGATCTCTGGCGAATAGACGGGCGCCGGGGCGCCGTTCACGGTGGGCGAAATCAGCATCAGGCCGCCCACTCGGGCGGGGTGCATCAAGGTTGCATTCAGCGCGATGTTGGCGCCCTGGGAGCAGCCGGCCAGGATCACGGGTGTAGAACCAACCGTGGCGTCGATGACGGCGATCAGGTCCGCGACGGCGGAGTGGTCCTGCGGTTCCGCCCGTGTTTCCCCGAAGCCCCGTCGGTCATACGCGATGGCTTGGTAGTTCGGCCCGCTCGCCTCCAACTGCGCGCGCCACATGCGCCTGTCGCAGATGTTGGCGTGCAGGAAGACGACAGGCATGCCGTTGCCCGCCGTTTCCGTGGCGATCATGGCGGCGCCGCACGCGACCTGCAATGTGGCATTTACCGAGCTCATGGGTGGCGACACCTACCCCGAATTCCGCAGCCCCGCCGCGATTCCGTTGATCGTGAGATGGATCGCGCGCTGCACGCGCTTGTCGACCTCTGCGGTGGGCTTTTTCTGCGCCGCGCGATGCCGGCGGATGAGGTCGATCTGCAGATAGTTCAGCGGGTCGATATACGCGAAGCGTTCGCGCAGCAGGATTTGCAGCGTGGGGTTGTCGGCGAGCAGTTCGCGTTGGGTCAGCAGTTTGAGCATGGCGAGCGTGCGGCCGTGTTCGGCGCTGATGGCGCCGAAGATGCGTTCGCGCAGGGCGCGCTGGGGGACGAGTTGGGCGTAGCGGGCGGCGATGGCCAGGTCGGATTTGGCCAGCACCATTTCCATGTTGGAGAGCAGGGTGCGGAAGGCGGGCCAGTCGCGGGCCATTTCGCGTAGTTGGGCGAGGCGGCCGCGGCGGGAGCGGGGGGCGTCGGGGGCGCCGGTTTCGAGGTAGGCCTCGATGGCCGAACCCATGCCGTACCAGCCGGTGAGCATGAGGCGGCATTGGGCCCAGGAAAAGCCCCAGGGGATGGCGCGCAGGTCTTCGATGCGTTGGCCCTTTTTGCGGGAGGCGGGACGCGAGCCGATGTTCAGGCCGGCGATTTCGCTGATGGGCGTGGCGGCGAAGAAGTATTCGGCGAAGCCGGGGGTGTCGTAGACGAGGCCGCGGTAAGTGCGTTGCGCGGTGTCGGACATGAAGGACATGGCGGGGCCGTGGTGGGCCATGTGGGCGTCTTCGGCGCTGGTGGCTTCGGCGCGCGGGGCGAGGCTGGATTCGAGGGTGGCGGCGACGAGGAGTTCAAGGTGCCAGCGGCCGACTTCGGCGTCCTTGTACTTGCTTTGGATGACTTCGCCTTGTTCGGTGAGGCGGAACTGGCCGGCGACGGTGCCAGGAGGCTGGGCAAGGATGGCGTCGAAGCTGGAACCGCCGCCGCGGCCGACGGAGCCGCCGCGGCCGTGAAAGAGGCGCAGGCGGACGTTGCGGCTGGAGAAGACATCGACCAGCGCGCGTTCGGCCTGGTAGAGCGACCAGTTGGAGGTCAGGAAGCCGCCGTCCTTGTTGCTGTCGGAGTAGCCCAGCATGACTTCCTGCGCGCCGTTTTGCGCGCGCTTCACGCGTTGGCGGATTTCGGGCAGGTCGAGCCAGGCGGCCATGATGTCGGCGCCGCGTTGCAGGTCGGGGATGGTTTCAAAGAGCGGCACGACCATGAGGCCGTCTTCGGGAAGAATGTCCTGTCCGGCGGGCGCGATGAGGCCGGCCTCTTTCTGCAGGACCATGACTTCGAGCAGGTCGCTGAGCGTTTCGGTGTGCGAGACGATGGTCTGGCGCACGGCCTGTTTGCCGTAGCGCGCGCGGCCGGCGGCGGCGGCGCGCAGGACGGCGAGCTCGCGGGTGGTGTCTTCGGAGTAGGCGATCCAGGGCGACGCGAGCGGGCGCGCCTGGGCGAGTTCGGCGCGCAGGAGTTCGACGCGTTCGTCTTCGGTCAGGGCCAGGTAGTCGAGGGGCTTGCCGTTGTGCGTGACGCCGGCGCGCGAGAAGAGTTCGGCAAGCGCGGCTTCGTGGACATCGGAGCTTTGGCGCAGGTCGACGGTGGCCAGGTGA
This sequence comes from Achromobacter sp. SLBN-14, assembly GCF_006715415.1. NCBI lineage: Bacteria > Pseudomonadati > Pseudomonadota > Betaproteobacteria > Burkholderiales > Alcaligenaceae > Achromobacter > Achromobacter sp. SLBN-14. The sequence goes on from NZ_VFNE01000001.1 coordinate 2,908,008, forward strand.
AAGCCGAAGACTTCGAGGGCCTGCTGCAGGCCGGACAGGCGCAGCTTGGCGAGGGGGGCGCCGTGGTGCGCGGCGAGGGATGCGGCGATGACGGCGAGGTCGGCGGCGAATTCCTGGGGCGCGTCGTAGGCGGGGGCGGCGACAGTGCTGCGGCGGGCAAGGTTCTGGCCGGTCAGGCGCAGCGCGGTGGCGGCCAGCCGGGCGTAGACGCCGACGAGGGCGCGCCGGTAGGGTTCGTCGCGGCGGTGCGGGGAGTCGTCCCCGCTGCGCTCGGCGAGCGCGAGCAGTTCGGGGTCTGCGGCGATGAGCAGGGTGGTGATGGACAGTTCGGCGCCCAGCGCGTGGACTTCCTGCAGGTAGTGTTCGAAGAGGACGGTGGCCTGGCGCAGCAGGGCGCGTTCGAGCGTGGCGGCGTCGACGTTGGGATTGCCGTCGCGGTCGCCGCCGATCCAGCTGCCCATGCGCAGGAAGGGTTCGAGCGGCGGGGGCGGCGCGGCGAAGGGCTTGGCGGACTCGCGGTTGAGCAGTTTGGAGAGGTCGCCGTACAGGCGCGGGATGACCTGCAAAAAGGTGCTGCGGTAGTACGAGAGCGCGTTTTCGATTTCGTCGGCGACGGTCAGGCGCGTGTAGCGCAGCATGCGGGTCTGCCACAGGGTGGCGACGCGGCCGAGCAATGCGGTGTCGAGTTCGGCCAGTTCGTCGGGCGTGAGCTGGGCGTCGCGCTGCGCAAGCGCGCTGGCGATTTCGCGGTGGACGTCGAGCGTGCTTTTGCGCTGCACTTCAGTGGGGTGCGCGGTGAGGACGGGCATGACGCAGGCTTCGGCCAGCAGTCGGCGGATGCGCGCCACGCCGACGCCCTGGCCGCCAAGCACCTGGATGGCTTCGCGCAGGCTGCCGCGCGCGGGCGTGCCGTCGGTGAGGGCGCGGGCGCGCTGGCGGCGGTTCTGGTCGCGGTCTTCGGCGATGTTGGCCAGGTGCAGAAAGTAGCTGAAGGCGCGTGCGACGGAGTTGGGGTCGCTGCCTTGCAGGCGCTTGACGCGTTGTTCGAGCAGTTTGCTGTCGGCGTCGTCGCCTTCCCGGCGGAATTTGACGGCGGTGCGGCGTAAGGTTTCGATGGTGTCGAAGACACGCTTGCCTTCGCATTCTTCGATGACTTCTCCTAACAGTCGGCCTAACAGCCGGATATCGTGACGCAAGGGTTCTGCGGAATCTGACTGCGTGCGCTTGGCATTCATCGTGCGGGGATCCGTCTGACGGCTGTTGGAAGAGGAAAAGTCGAAGCGGGCGTTGCGGGCAAACCTTGAAAATGATGGGTCGATTTTACGCAGCGTTCCTTACGGGGAAGGCGGTTTGCTCGGTTAAAGTGCGAGGTATCCCTTCGTTATTCCAGAAGCCCCCTTTATGCAAAATCATCAACGTCGCGCGCTCGTGCTGTTTTCGGGCGGCCAGGATTCCACCACTTGCCTCGCCTGGGCGCTTGACCGCTATGCGCATGTGGAGACGGTGGCGTTCGATTACGGGCAGCGCCATCACATCGAACTGTCTGCGCGGCTGAATGTGCTGCGCGAGATCCGGGCCAATTTTCCGGACTGGGCGGCGCGGTTGGGCGAGGACCATCTGCTGGACCTGAAGGTGCTGGGTCAGGTGGGCGATACGGCGATGACGAGCGACCGCGCGATCGAGATGCAGGCCAATGGGCTGCCGAATACGTTTGTGCCGGGGCGCAATCTGTTGTTCCTGACGTTGGCGGCGGCGCTGGGGTATCGGCGTCAGCTGGACGTGCTGGTGGGCGGGATGTGCGAGACGGATTTCTCGGGGTATCCGGATTGCCGGGACGACACGATCAAGGCGCAGCAGGTGGCGTTGGGGCTGGGACTTGGGTCACGGGTGACGATCGAGACGCCGCTGATGTGGATCGACAAATCTGAGACCTGGGCGCTGGCTTATGCGCTCGGCGGTGACGCGTTGGTGGAGACGATCGTCGAGGAAAGCCATACGTGTTATCTGGGGGAGCGGGGGGCTCGGCATGATTGGGGGTATGGGTGCGGGGAGTGTCCGGCTTGCAAGTTGAGGAAGATCGGGTGGGAGAAGTGGGTGGTGGCTTCGGCGGCTGAGGGGTGAGTGGCTGGTCAGCTCGGCAATGGCCTGGAGCTGGTTCTTGAGACGCCCGGTGTTTCGGCGGCCTGGAGCTGGTTCTTGAGACGCCCGGCGCGTCGTCGGCCTGGGGCGCGCGGGGCTACGATTGCGGTCCGGAGCCTTCGCTCCGGACTTCCCCTTTGTCATCTTCGTCAGCGCCTTCGGCGCTTCCTTCAGATTCCCTCGGGCGCATCTACACGCCCCGCGCACCCCAGGCCGACGACACGCCGAGCTCGGGTGAATTCAGCTTGGCGGGCGTTGGGACGAATTGAGTTCTTGAGGTTTTTACCTGCGGTTGCTCGGGTATGAAGCATCTTTCGTTGCCCGCCCCGCAGCGGCCGCGCGGGCGGCCTGGCGGGGCTTACGCGGTGTCTTGCGTTTGGTGATGACGCTTCGCGCGTGGTTGTGCTTTGTCGCGTCAGCGGGTGTCTGACAGCGGCCGAGCGTGTCTGTATCGCCCCCCATCTTTGTCGAGGCACCTTGCCTGGTGTCTGACACCCTACAGAGAAGGCGGTCCGCTTTTCCTCGCCGCTTCATGGGTGTCTGACACCGTCGTCACACCGTCCTTGCTCCCCGCATCACTCACACGGTGTCTCGCACTGCCGGTTCGGCAGCGCAAGCCACGGCTTTTGTCTTTTCGTCTTCCCGCACCCGCCCGATGAATTTCCATCTCAATACGACCGCCGCGGCCGCAATGATCGCGGCTATTGCCGCTGATGCGCCCATCGCTGCTCGTGCGCCGTGGGCGTCGATGATGAACGCATACGCAACCGGTGCGGCGGCGGTGAGTAGAAAGCTGGGGATCAGCAACGCTCCAACCAGCGCGCCGTAGCTTCGGAAGTCGAAGAGCGCCAGCGGCAGGGTGCCGCGGGTGATGGTCATGAGGCCGTTGCAGGCGCCGTAGAGCAGGGTGTAGGCGGCGGTGGTGTAGAGGTTGCCGCCGGGAACGAGGGCGAGCAGGAAGCATAGGGGGAGGGCGAGGCCCACCGCCAGGTTGAGGGTCAGGGGATGCAGGCGGGCGCCGATGAGGACGTCGCCGAGGCGCGCGGCGAATTGGCCGATGCCCCATAGGGCGGCGACGCTGACGGCGGCGGCGGTGGCCAGGCCCAGGCCGGTCAACAGGGAGAAGAGGTGGGCGGCGTTGCCGGCGGCCAGGAAGTTGGTCAGCATCGCCATGACGGCGTACAGGGTGCCGGCCAGGCGGCGTTCGGCGGCGGTGCGGGTCAGGGCGGTGGCGGCCTTGCCGGGGTCGGTGTGGGTGGCGGCGGTGTAGCGGCGGCGGGGCAGGGCCAGGTAGAGGGGGACGGTGGCGAGCGCCAGTGCGGCGTAGCACCAGGCGGCGCCGCGCCAGCCCAGCCATTCGGCTAGGAAGTGGCCGACGGGCCACATGACGGTGGATGCCAGGCCGCCGAAGAGGGTGATCTGGGACATGGGCCGGCGCGCGGCGGGGCCGGCGGCGCGGGCCAGGGCGGCGAAGGCGGCGTCGTACAGGCACAGGCGCATGCCGACGCCCAGCGTGGCCCAGGCCGCGAAGTAGAGGGCGTGGGCGTGCGTGACGGCGAGCAGGGCGCAGCCCAGCGCGGACAGCACGGCACCGGCGGGCATGACGCGGTGGCCGCCCCATCGGTCCACGGCGGCGCCGGCGGCGGGCGAGACCAGGGCCATGACGACGATGGCGGCGGAGAAGCCGCCGTAGATGGTGGCGGCGTTCCAGCCCAGGTCGGCGGTCATGGCCGGGCCGAGGGCGCCGATGAGGTAGAAGGTGACGCCCCAGCCGACAAGCTGGGTGAGCCCCAGGCAGATGACGGCGTGGGGGCGGATCATGGGCGTTGCGGGGGCGTGGTGTCGCCGTCGCCCAGGCTGCGCTGCATGAGGACGGTGTCACGCCATTCGCCGTGCTTGTGGCCGACGGAGCGCAGGGTGCCGACGGGGTGAAAGCCTTGGCTGGCGTGCAGCGCCAGCGAGGCGGCGTTGCGGCTGTCGCCCACGACGGCCAGCATCTGGCGCCAGCCGGCGGCGGTGCAGCGTTCGATCAGGGCGGCGAGCAGCTTGCCGCCGATGCCCAGTCCGGCGCGGCCGGCCTTGACGTAGACGGAGTCCTCGACGGTGTGCCGGTACGCGGGGCGCGGGCGGTAGGGCGTGACGTAGGCGTAGCCGACGACTTCGCCGTTGATCTCGGCGACGAGGTAGGGCATTTCCCTTTCCAGGACGCCGGCGCGGCGCTGGCGCATTTCGGCGATGGAGGGCGGGTCGACCTCGAACGAGGCGGTGCCGTGCTGCACGTGGTGCGCATAGATGGTCTTGATGGCGGGCAGATCGGCTTCCGCGCTGTCGCGGATGAGGACGGTGGGCGAATGGGGCGACATGGAAATGGCCGGAGATTAAGGGGGCGGTCAGGTGTGCAAGGAGCCGCAAGCGTGGACGCGTAGATGGGCAATGAAAACGTCAGTGTGGGCCAAGCGCTTTCATTAATAAAGCTTTGGTCTATTATGATTTTCATAAGTAAAACTTTGGTGTGAGCCATGCGCGGCTTGAATCTGGACCACCTGCGCGCGTTTGCGCAGGTGATCGAATTGGGTAGTTTTTCCGCCGCCGCGGAGCGCGGGGGCGTGACGCAGCCGGCAGTCAGCCTGCAGATCCGGCAGTTGGAGCGGCGCTTCGGGCTGAAGCTGGTCGAGCGCGTGGGGCGGCGCGCGGGGCCGACGGCGGCGGGGCGGGAGCTGCTGGCGCACATCCGAGTGATCGACGGCGCGATTGCGCAGGCCGAGCAGGCAATGAGCGCGCATGCGTCGCAGGTGTCGGGGCGGATCCGGCTGGGCACGGGCGCGACGGCGTGCACCTATCTGCTGCCGCCGGTGCTGGCGGATCTGCGCCAGCGGTTTCCGGCGCTGGACGTTGTGGCCAGCACGGGCAACACGGCGGACATGCTGCGCGGGCTGGAGGCCAATACGCTGGATATCGTGTTGATCACGCTGCCCGCGCCGGGCCGCATGTTCCAGGCGACGCCGTTGATGGAGGACGAGTTCGTGGCGATCTTTCCGGCGCGCGATGCGGCCGCCATTCCCGAGGCGGTGACGCCGCAGGCGCTGGCGCGGATGCCGCTGGTGCTGTTCGAGCCGGGCGCGCGTACGCGGCGGCTGGTGGACGACTGGTTCGGGGCGGCGGGCGTGGCGGCCAAGCCGATCATGGAATTGGGCAGCACGGAGGCGATGAAGGAGATCGTGGGGGCGGGCCTGGGCTGCGCGGTGCTGCCGCGGCTGGCGGTGTCGGGCGCGGGCCGGCGCGAGGCGCTGGAGGTGCGTTCGCTGACGCCGCGCCTGTCGCGCGACCTGGCAATTGTCCTGCGGCGCGACAAGCCGCTCAGCCGCGGGCTGCGGCATCTGCAGGATGCGCTGCTGGCGCTGCGGGGGGATGCGCCATGACGGCATCCTCCGTGCCGCGCACGCCGGCCGAACTGGATCTCTATCCCTATGAGTCGTCGCGCCGTCCGGTGGCCGGGCTGGCCGTGGACTACCCGGACGGGCATCGCGTCAAGCGCCATCGCCACCGGCGCGGACAGCTGGTCTATGCGATATCGGGCGTGATGGTGGTGGATACGGACGCGGGTATCTGGGTGGTGCCGCCGACGCGCGGCGTGTGGGTTCCGGCGTGGGTGACGCACGGCATCCGCATGAGCGGCGAACCGCGCATGCGCACCGTGTTTGTGGAACCCGGCGCGGCGGCGCATCTGCCCGCGCAGTGCTGCGTGTTGTCGGTGTCGCCCTTGCTGCGCGAGTTGATGGCCGCCGCCGCCCAGGTGCCGCTGGACTGGGCGCCGGACACGCGCGACGGCCGGCTGATGATGCTGCTGCTGGACGAATTGCGCCAGGAGCCCGCGCTGCCGCTGCATCTGCCGCAGCCGTCGGAGCCGCGCCTTGCCCGCATCTGCCGGGCCATCGTGCGGCATCCGGAACGTCAGGACGGGGCGGCCGACTGGGCGCGGGCGTTGGGGGTGGATCCCAAGACGGTGCATCGGCTTTTTCTGCGGCATACGGGCATGACGTTCGGCCGCTGGCGCCAGCAGGCGCGGCTGCTGGCGGCGATGGAGCGGCTGGCGCGGGGCGATCGGGTATTGGATGTGGCGCTGGACCTGGGGTACGAAAGCCCCAGCGCGTTCGCGGCCATGTTCCGCAAGGCGCTGGGGGAGTCGCCCAGCGCCTTTGCGGCGCGCAGCGTGGCGTCCGCCTGACGGCCGCGTGTCCGTTTCAGCACGGCCGCGGGGCGGCCGGGGGCGGAACCAGCGTATTATTTACCGTTTTGCCGCCCACGCTAACAGCTACAGCCTGAGACAGATCATGCCGCACTACCGCTCCCGCACTTCGACCCACGGCCGCAACATGGCCGGCGCCCGCGCCCTGTGGCGCGCCACCGGCATGAAGGACGGCGACTTCGGCAAGCCGATCATCGCCGTGGTGAACTCGTTCACGCAGTTCGTCCCTGGCCACGTGCACCTGCGCGACCTGGGCGCGCTGGTGGCCAAGGAAATCGAAGCCGCCGGCGGCGTCGCCAAGGAATTCAACACCATCGCCGTGGACGACGGAATCGCCATGGGTCACGGCGGCATGCTGTATTCGCTGCCGTCGCGCGAACTCATCGCGGACTCGGTGGAATACATGGTCAACGCGCACTGCGCCGACGCCATGGTCTGCATCTCGAACTGCGACAAGATCACCCCGGGGATGCTGATGGCCGCGATGCGCCTGAACATCCCGGTCGTGTTCGTGTCCGGCGGCCCGATGGAAGCGGGCAAGGTCAAGTCGCCCACCGACGGCAAGGTCATCGCCAAGATCGACCTGGTCGACGCCATGATCAAGGCCGCCGATCCCAACGTGTCGGACGCGGAAGTCGCCGAAGTCGAGCGCAGCGCCTGCCCCACCTGCGGCTCCTGTTCCGGCATGTTCACCGCCAACTCGATGAACTGCCTGACCGAAGCCATCGGCCTGGCGCTGCCGGGCAACGGCACCATCGTCGCCACGCACGCCTGGCGCAAGGGGCTGTTCGAACAGGCTGGCCGTCTGGTCGTTGACCTGTGCCGCCGCTACTACGTCGAAGAAGACGAATCCGTCCTGCCGCGCAACATCGCCACCAAGAGCGCGTTCCAGAACGCGATGGCGCTGGACGTGGCGATGGGTGGTTCGACCAACACCGTGCTGCACTTGCTGGCCGCGGCGCAGGAAGCCGGCGTGGACTTCACCATGGCCGACATCGACCGCATCTCGCGCAAAGTGCCGTGCCTGTGCAAGGCGGCGCCCGCCACCGACAAGTACCACATCGAAGACGTGCACCGCGCCGGCGGCATCCTGGGCATCCTGGGTGAACTGGCGCGCGCCGATCTGCTGGACCTGTCCTGCGGCAACGTGCACAGCGGCACGCTGGGCAACGCCATCCAGCAATGGGACGTGGCCGGCAACGCCAGCGAAGAAGCCAAAAAGTTCTATCGCGCGGCGCCCGGCGGCATCCCGACCACGGTCGCCTTCAGCCAGGACGCCACGTTCCTGACGCTGGACACCGACCGCAAGACGGGCTGCATCCGCAGCAAGGAAAGCGCCTATTCCAAGGACGGCGGCCTGGCCGTGCTGTACGGCAACCTGGCGGAAAAGGGTTGCATCGTGAAGACGGCCGGCGTGGACGAGTCGCAATGGGTCTTTACGGGCCGCGCGCGCGTCTTCGAAAGCCAGGACGACGCCGTTGAAGGCATCCTGGGCGACAAGGTCGTCGCGGGCGACGTGGTGGTGATCCGCTACGAAGGCCCCAAGGGCGGCCCCGGCATGCAGGAAATGCTGTACCCCACGTCCTACCTGAAGTCCAAGGGCCTGGGCAAGACCTGCGCGCTCTTTACCGACGGCCGTTTCTCGGGCGGCTCGTCCGGCCTGGTGATCGGCCACGCTTCGCCGGAAGCGGCCGAAGGCGGCACCATCGGCCTGGTCGAAGAAGGCGACACGATCGAGATCGACATCCCCAACCGCAAGATCCACCTGGCGGTCGCCGATGACGAATTGGCCCGCCGCCGCGCCGCGATGGACGCGCGCGCCGACGGCTGGGAGCCGGTGGGCCGCGAACGCGTGGTGTCGCAGGCACTGCAGGCCTACGCCGCGCTGGCCACGTCGGCCGATCGCGGTGCGGTGCGCGATCTGTCGCAGCTCAAGCTCAAGGGCAAGCGGTGATCGGTTGATGGCCGGTTGCTGAGAAAGGCGGCGCTTCGGGCGCCGCTTTTTTTTTGTGCCGTGAGGCACGACACGTATTAGTAGACGCCACCCAGCAAAGTCTGAAATACAATATCCAAGCTGTATTTAGAATAAACAGTTTAGAAGCTGTTTTTCGGAAATACAGCTTGAATTGCGTATTCGAAATTTACAGCCTAGAATCTGTAAACCTTCATCTGCGCGAGTTTGGCATGCCCGACTTCACCGTCCACACGGCGGACCAGCTCCCCGCTTTGCTGCGGGCATTCCGCAAGCAGGCCGGCATGACCCAGGCTGCGGCGGCGCTACGTCTGGGCGTGACGCAGCAGACGCTATCGGCGTTCGAGCGCAATGCGGGCAAGCTCGGCGCCGACCGGTTGCTGGAAATTCTCGGCATCCTGGGCGTGGACGTCGTGTTGCGGCAGCGCACGGCGCCGTCCGCGACCGAGTCATCGACCGCACCGGATTGGTAACCATGGGCCGACGATCCCACCACCGCGCCCTCGATCTCTGGATGAACGGGGATTTCGTGGGCGTCTGGAGCGTCCAGCCCCAGACCGGAGAGATGCTCCACTATGACGAGACGTGGATCGCCTCCGAACGCGGCCGGCCACTGTCGTTGTCACTTCCATTCACGCCGGGCAACCCGCCGCATCGCGGCGAAGCCGTGCGTAATTACTTCGAAAATCTGCTGCCCGACAGCCAGAACTTGCGCGAGCGCGTCGCGCGGCGATTTCAGACGGGATCCACCGATGCGTTCTCGTTGCTGGCTGAAATTGGCCGGGATTGCGTCGGCGCGGTGCAGGTCATGCCCCACGGCCAGGCGCCTGAGCATGTGACGCGGGTTGACGCCACGGCCCTCAGCGACGCGCAAGTAGCCCAGGCGCTGCGCACGACCCTGACGCCGGGGCCGTGGGCGGGTCGCAATGTGGATGACGATGACGAATTTCGCATCTCGATCGCCGGCGCACAGGAAAAGACGGCCATGCTGTGGTTCGATGGCCGCTGGTGCAGGCCTCACGGCGCCACGCCAACCACGCATATCTTCAAGATGCCGCTTGGCCTCGTTGGAAACTTGAAGTTCGACATGAGCGACTCGGTAGAGAACGAGTGGCTATGTTCCGAGATTCTCCACGCTTATGGAATGCCGGTGGCCCGCACCCGGCCTTTGATGTTCGAGGATATGAAGGTGCTTGCGGTCGAGCGCTTCGACCGCATGTGGTGGCGCAACGACGACGGCAAGCGCTGGCTGATCCGGCGGCCGCAGGAAGACATGTGCCAGGCGACGGCCACGCCGCCGCATCTGAAGTACGAATCCGATGGCGGGCCGGGCGTACGCACCATCATGAAGCTGCTGGCCACTTCGCGCGAGCCCGATCTTGATCGGCGCACGTTTTTTCAGTCGCAGGTCTTGTTCTGGATGTTGCGCGCCACGGACGGCCACGCAAAGAACTTCAGCATTTTTATGCGTCCGGGCGGCGCATACGCACTGACGCCGCTGTACGACGTGCTGTCTGCTTATCCCGTTATCGGGACCGGCGCCAATCAGCTTTCGCCCTTCAAGGCGCGCATGGCCATGGCAGTGCGCACCAGGAATCCCCACTGGATCATGCGCGATATCCTGCGGCGTCATTGGCTCGCGATGGGGGCGGAACACGGTGTGGTGGCGCCTGACGGCCGGGGCGTGGAGGCGGTGGTCGACGACTTGGTCTCACGCACGCCGGAAGTCGTGCGCGTGGTGCGCGACTTACTGTCACCCGCATTTCCGGACCACGTGGCCACTCCCATCCTGAATGGCCTGCAGGCCGCGGCAGACCGACTAGCGGGTTAGCCAGAAGGAGTCCAAACCCATGTCCCTGAGCTCCGAAGCCCTGCGCCTGTTCCTCGGCGTGGTCGACGCCGGCTCCCTTAGCGCCGCCGCCGAAATGCTGGGCCAGACGGCATCCGGTGTGAGCCGCGGCCTGCAGCGGCTGGAAGAAGACCTGGGCGTCACGCTGCTGAACCGCACCACACGCCGCATGGAGCTGACCGAGGAAGGCCGGCATTTCCTGCCCAAGGCGCGCCAGATCGTGGCCGCATTGGAAGAGGCCGAGGAGTGCATGCGCATGGTGCACCAGCGGCCGGCCGGGCGATTGCGCGTGGATGCGTCGGTGCCGGTGATGCTGCATTGCGTGGTGCCGCATGTCGCCGAGTTCCGGCGCGCGTATCCGGAGATATCGCTGGAATTGACCAGCAACGACCGCATCGTGGACCTGATGGAGCATCGCACCGATGTCGCGCTGCGCATGGGGCCGCTGACCGATTCCACGCTGCATGCCCGCGCGCTACGGCCGTCGCCGCGCTGGATGATGGCCAGTCCCGACTACATCGCCCGCCGTGGCGCGCCGCGCACGGTAGAGGATCTGGCGGACCACGAATTGCTGGGCTTTACCCAGCCTGAAAGCCTGAACCTCTGGCCGCTGCGCCATGCGGGCGGTTCGAGCTTTCAGGCGACGCCGACGCTGTCGACCTCCAGCGGCGAAACGCAGCGGCAACTGGCGCTGCGCGGCGTTGGCATCGCCTGCTTGTCGGACTTTGTGGTGCGCGAAGATATCGCGGCCGGGCGGCTGGTGAAGGTGCTGGAAAGCGAATACACCGATTACCTGCAACCGATGCACGCGGTGTATCACCGCAATACGCAGCTATCGCGGCGCATTGCGTGCTTCCTGGATTTTTACGCGGGCCGGATTTGATGCGCGCAGGTGTCTGACACCCCGCGGACGTGCTCTGGGTATGTCGCCTGTCTCACGAGGGTGTCAGACACCGCCATTGGCTACGCGTGCAATGCCCTTCCAAATGCCGCCAGCACCGATTCGTGCAGCGTTTCCGATAGCGTCGGATGCGCGAACACGGTGTGCATCAGGTCTTCCTCGGTGGCTTCCAGCGATGCCGCCACACCGTAGCCGGTAATCAGCTCGGACGCCTCGGGGTGGATGATGTGCGCGCCCAGCAGTTCGCCCGATTTGGCGTCGAAGACCGTCTTGACGAGTCCCTGGTCCTCGCCCATCGCAATCGCCTTGCCGTTGCCGGCGAAGGTGAATTTGCCAACGCGAATGTCGCCGCCGTGTCGGGTGGCGTGTTCGCGCGCGCGGGCTTCGGTCATGCCGATGCTGGCGACCTGCGGGTAGGAATAGGTGCAGGCCGGAATGCGCAGCGGGTCGATGGCGTGCACGGGCAGGCCTGCGATGGCTTCCACGCACAGCACGGCTTCGTGGCTGGCCTTGTGGGCAAGCCACGGCGCGCCGGCCACGTCGCCGATCGCGTAGACGCCCGGCTCGCCGGTGCGGCACAGGCCGTCGGTGACGATGTGCGTCTTTTCGACTTTGACGCGCGTCTCTTCCAGGCCAAGATTCTCGACGTTGCCGACGATGCCGGCGGCGACGATGACGCGGTCGAACGTCTGTTCGATCGTTTTGTCGTCGTGCTCCAGCGTGACCTTGACGCCGTCGGCGGTGGTCGACGAGGCCGTCACCGCGCAGCGGGTCAGGACGCGGATGCCTTGCTTCTCGAAGGCCTTGCGCGCCAATTGCGAAATCTCGGCGTCTTCCTGAGGCAGGATCTCGGGCGTCATGTCGATCAGCGTGACCTCGGCCCCCACCGCGCGGTAGAAGCTGGCGAACTCGGCGCCGATGGCGCCTGCGCCCACCACCAGCAGCGATGCCGGGATCGCGTCGGCAACCAGTGCCTGCCGGTAGGCCCAGATGCGTTCGCCCACCGGCAGCGCCGGCAACTCGCGGGCGCGCGCGCCGGTGGCCAGGATGATGTGCGTGGCCGACAGCGTGGCGCCGTTGTCCAGCGCCAGCTTGCCGGACCCGGCAAGCCGGGCGCTGGCGGCAAACACCGTCACCCCGTTCTTCTTCATCAGGTGCGCGACACCCTGGCCCAGCCGGCCGGCGACCTTGCGCGACCGGGCGACCATGGCGGCCAGATCGGGACGGGCCTCGCCCGCGCCCGTCACGCCGTAATGCGCGGCCTCGCGACAGGCGCGCAGCACGGTGGCGCTGTGTAACAGCGCCTTGGTGGGAATGCAGCCCCAGTTCAGGCAGATGCCGCCCAGTTCGGCGCGCTCGACCAGCGCGACCGACATGCCCAACTGCGCGCCGCGGATCGCGGCCACGTAGCCGCCCGGGCCGCCGCCCACCACCACCAGGTCAAAACTCGTCTTCGTCATGGCGGGGCTCACAGCAGGATGCGCACGGGGTTTTCGATCAGCGCGCGCAAGGCCGCGAGCCAGCGCGCGCCGACTGCGCCGTCCACGACGCGATGGTCCGCGGATAGTGTCACCGTCATCACGGTGGCGGCGGCGAGCTGACCCTCGGCGTCGACCACCGGGCGGCGTTCGGCCGCGCCCACGGCCAGGATGGCGGCCTGCGGCGGGTTGATGATGGCGGCGAACTGGCTGATGCCGTACATGCCCAGGTTGCTGACGGTCAGCGAGCCGCCCGTGAACTCGTCGGGCTTCAGGCGGTTGACCTTGGCGCGCGCGGCCAGCTCGGCGATCTCGCCCGAGATGGAGGACAGCGGCTTGACGTCGGCATCGCGCACGATGGGCGTCACCAGGCCGCCGTCGGTGGCCACCGCCACCGAGACGTCGGCGCCGGCGTGGTACTCGATGTCATCGTCGTGCCAGGACGCGTTGACCTCCGGCACCTCGCGCAGCGCCAGCGCGGCGGCGCGCACGATGAAGTCGTTGACCGACAGCTTGACCGCGCCGCCGTGATTGGCCTGCGCGCGCAGCGCCAGCAGCGCGTCCATGCGGCAGTCGACCGTCAGGTAGAAGTGCGGCACGTGCTGCTTGCTTTCGGTGAGGCGGCGCGCGATGGCGCGGCGCATGCCGGTGTGGGGCACGCGGCGCGCGGCCGGCCGGCCAGCCAGCGGCGCGGCAGCGGGGGACGCGGCCGGCGCACGGTCGCGCGCGGCTTCAACGTCCCGCCGCACGATGCGGCCATGCGGGCCGGTGCCGGTGACGCCCAGCAGGTCGACGTGCCATTGCGCGGCAAGGCGCCGGGCGACGGGGCTGGCGAAGAGGCGGCCGCCGGGGACGGGAGCAGCCGAGGATGCGGATGGGGAATGCGCGGCGGATGCGGCCGCGTTGCCGGCTTGCTGCGAGGCGGACGCAGCGCCGGCGCCAGCGGATGCCGAGGCAGCCGACGCTCCGGGAGCCGACGCGCCAGCAGCCGACCCGGCAGCCACCGCCGCACCACCGTGCTCGGCCAACGCACGATCGATCGCCGCCGCATCTTCGCCATCCGCGACCAGCACGCCGATCACGGTGTTGATGGGCACCGAGGCCGGCCCGGCCTGCACGACGATGCGGCCCAGCACGCCTGCCTGTTCGGCGTTGATCTCGACGATCGCCTTTTCGGTTTCGACTTCCGCCAGCGCCTCGCCCACGGCGACGCGATCGCCTTCCTGCTTGAGCCACTGGTGCAGCACGCCGCCGGAGGCGTCGGCGGCAACGGAGGGGAGCTTGATAAGGTATGCCACGATGTTGTTCCTATTCAGCGGCGCGGGCCAGGTCGGGCCGGTACGCGGCGGGGTCGTCGTATTCGACGAGTTCGAGCACATTGCCTTCGGGGTCGCGGAAGAAGGCGAGCCACGTGCCCGGCCGCACTTCCATGGGCGCGGGCGCGCTGTCAAAGACCACGCCCTTCGATTGCAGGTCGCGCACCACGCCGCGCAGGTCCCGCACGATGAAGGTCAGGTAGGCGGCGCCCTGGCGGTCCAGAATGGCCTTGCCGCGCACGGCCGGTTCGGGCGCCACGGCCGGCTGCAGCAGCTTGATGCGCTCGCCGTAAGGGGTCTGCAGACGCGCCACGTCGTAGCCGTGCGGCGTGAGCCCCGTGGCCTGCGCCTTGCCGGCCGGCACGGTCACGCGATTCACCAGCGTCAGGCCCATCACATCGGTGTAGAACGCGGCCAGCGCATCCAGGTTCGCGCAGCAGATGCCGACTTCCATCGGCACGGTCATGTGCAGGGCAGTCATGGCTTTTCCCCCAGGTCGGCCAGCACGTCGGCCAGGCCCGCCACCACTTCATCGGTATCGGCGAATGCCGCGCGCTCCAGCACCTTGGAGATGCTGGGCGAGGCCTCGCCGCCCGTGACGCGCTTGACCGGCTGGTCCAGCCAGTCGAAGTAGCGGCGCTGGATCTCGTCGGCCAGCATGGCGCCGTAGGACGTGCCGCGCGCGCCTTGTTCCACGATCAGCACGTTGTTGGTCTTCTGGATGCTGGCGCCGATGGTGTCCCAGTCCAGGCTGGCGCGGTCCAGCGTGCGCAGGTCGATGACTTCCGCATCCACGCCGGCCGCTTCGGCGGCGGCCAGCGCGCGGCTGACCATGGAGAGGTACGTCAGGATGGTGACCTTGCCGCCCTCGCGCCGCACTTGCGCGCGGCCGAACGGAATGGCGTAGTCCAGGTCATTCTCGGGAACCTCGCCCGAGGACGCGTACAGATCGACGTGCTCGATGACCAGCACCGGGTCCTTGGAGGCCAGCGCCGTGTTCATCAGGCCGACGTAATCGTGCGGCGTGGACGGGGCGACGATGCGCCAGCCGGGCGCGGTGGCGAAGATGCCGGCCGGGTCCATCGAATGCTGCGACCCGTAGCCCGTGCCCATCGCGACCTTGGTGCGCAGCACAAAGGGCACGTCGATGTCGCCGCCGAACATGTGGCGCGCCTTGCCGATCTGGTTGAAGATCTGGTCGGCCGCGACCCACATGAAGTCTGGATACATGAATTCCACGACGGGCTTGTAGCGGCCGTCCATCGCCAGCCCGCCGCCCAGTCCTGCAAAGGCGTTTTCGGAAATGGGCGTGCCCAGCACGCGGTCCGGGTACTTGTCCTTCAGGCCGCGCGTGGCGCCGTTGGTGCCGCCCTTCAGACGGTGCACGTCTTCGCCCAGCACCACGACGCCGGGGTCGGTTTCCATGCGGCGGTCCAGCACGTCGGCCACCGCATCGACGAACTTGCGCGTGACGGTGGCGCCGGTGTGGTCCGCCGCCTCCTGGTAGCGCAGGCCGGCCAGTTCCGAGCCATCGCTGCGCAGGCCCACGTCGCGGAAATCCGGGCTGGGCCACAGGTCGGCGCGCACGCGTCGCTTGCCGCCGTCAGCCGCTTCGGTCAGGCGGCCGGACACTTCCTTCATCACGTCCTTGCAGCGCTGGCGCAGCGCGTCCACCTCCGCCTGCGTGACCAGCTTGCGGCCGATCATCTCGGCTGCGATGCGGTCCAGCGGATCGCGCAGGCGCCATTGCGCCTCTTCGTCCTTGGTGCGATAGCCAAACGCGCTGCCGGGGAAGGGCCCGTTCTGGTGGAAGAAACGGTAGACGTCCACCTCGACGATGGTGGGACCCTTGCCCGCGCGCATGTGCGCCACGGCTTCCGACATGGCCAGGTGCACGGCCAGCGGGTCCATGCCGTCGACCTTCCACGCGGGAATGTTGAAGGCCAGGCCGCGCGCGGACAGGCGCGGCTCGGCGGTAGACTCTTCCACGGTCGTGGACACGGCGTAGCGGTTGTTCTCGATGAAAAAGCACAGCGGCGTCTTCCACGCGGCGGTCAGGTTCATCGTTTCCAGCACGGAGCCGATGTTCACCGCGCCGTCGCCGAAGTACGTCACGGCCACGCGATCCGTGCCCGCGTGCTTGTGCGCCCAGCCCGCGCCGGCGGCCAGCGGCACGCCGCCGCCGACGATCGCGTTGGTGCCCAGCGCGCCCGCTTCCAGCCAGCGCAGATGCATGCTGCCCCCACGGCCGCGGCAGTAGCCGTTTGCCAATCCCATGATCTCGGCCAGCGTCTTGTGCAGGACCTCGTCGATGGCGGGCGTGAGCGGGTTGCGCGGATCCAGGCCCAGCGGCGCCACGTGCTGCAGCGCTTTGGCCAGGAATTGGTGATGGCCGCGGTGCGAGCCGTTGATCTGGTCGCCGGCGCCCAGGGCCAGCACCGAGCCGACGGCGCCGCCTTCCTGCCCGACCGACGAGTGTGCGGGACCGTGCACCAGGCCTTCGGCGGCCAGTTCCAGCACGGCTTCCTCGAATGCGCGGATCCAGTGCAGTTGCGTCAGCATCGTGCCGAGCAGCGCGGGATCCGCCTGCTGCCAGTCCGAGGCCTCGGCCGTCAGTTGCCGCCAGGGCGCCTGGGGCTCGAGCGGTTGGTAGGTGGCCATGAATGAATCTCCAGTGTGTTTTTTTAAGCGTCGGGGCAATCAGAGGTAGCTGTAGCGGCTCCAGCCGCCGTCTGCCACCAGGGTGTGTCCGGTGATGTAGGCGGCCTGGCGCGAAGCCAGGAAAACCGCCAGGTCGGCCATTTCGGCCGGCTGCGCCATGCGGCGCAGGGGCGTGCGTTGCTTGAGGCGTTCGGGGTCCAGACGACCGCGCGCGGCCAGGTCGCGCACCAGGTCGGTTTCGACGTAGCCAGGCGCCAGCGCATTGACGCGCACGCCCGCCGGGCCCCATTCCACGGCCAGCGTCTCGGTCAGCAGCACCACTGCGCCCTTGGTGGCGCAGTAGGCGGCGCGGTCGGGGGCGGCCACCACGCCGTACATGGAGGCCAGGTTGATGATGCTGCCCGAGCCGGCGGGCACCATGCGCCGGCCCGCGGCCTGCGCGCACAGGAAGACGCCGGTCAGGTTGATGTCGACGGCCCGGCGCCATTCGTCCACGGTGACTTCCAGCGTGGGCTTGTTGGCCGAGATGCCGGCGTTGTTGACCAGCACGTCGATGCCGCCCCAGGTGTCCGCAACCTGCGCAAAGGCGCGCTCGACGGCGTCGGCATCCGTGACGGACGCCTGCACCGCCATGGCCTGCGCGCCGTCGGCGGCCAGGGCCGCGACGGCGGCGTCCAGCGCGCCGGCATCCATGTCCAGCAGCGCGACGCGCGCGCCCTGGCGTGCAAAGGCCTGCGCCGTGCTGTAGCCGATGCCCTTCGCGCCGCCGGTGATGACGACCGCCTGGCCGCGCAACTCGGCATGAATGACTTCAGTGGTGTTGTCCACGATGTGTGCCTGTGTAAGGTGAGTACGTAAGGCGGCTCAGACCGCCAGCCATTCCTGGACGACGTCCTGGCGGTCATGCAGCTGCGCGGGCGGTCCTTCGAACACGATGCGCCCGTGGCCCATGACGCTGACGCGCGTGGACACCTTCAGCGCGATCGTCAGCTTCTGCTCCACCAGCACGACCGACACGCCCTGCTTGTGGATATCCCGGATGACGTCGGCGATCACCTCGACGATCTTGGGCGCCAGCCCTTCGGTGGGCTCGTCGATCAGGATGACCTTGGGGTTGCCCAGCAGCGAACGGCACATGGTCAGCATCTGCTGTTCGCCGCCCGACAGGTTGCCGGCGCGGGTATTGCTGCGTTCCTTCAGGCGGGGGAAGTAGTCGAACATCTGCGCCACGGTCCAGTACGGCGCATCGTCGCGCCGGGGCTGCTCGCCCATGCGCAGGTTCTCGTCCACCGTCAGATTGGCGAACACCTCGCGTTCCTCGGGCACGAAGGCCAGGCCCGCGCGGGCGATCTCGAAAGGACGCTTGTTGGTGATGTCGCGGCCTTCCATCGCGATCTGGCCGCCGGTCACGTCCACCAGGCCCATGATGCTTTTCATGGTGGTGGAGCGGCCCGCGCCATTGCGGCCCAGCAGGCTGACGACTTCGCCGCGCCCGATCGACAGGTCGATGCCGTGCAGGATGTGACTCTTGCCGTAATGGGCATGCACGCCCTGCAGCGACAAGAGGGGGGGTTGCGTCGTCATACCGTTTCCTCTCCCAGGTAGGCCTCGCGCACGCGGGCATCGCCGCGGATCTCGGCGGGCGTGCCGGTGGCCAGGATCTCGCCGTAGACCAGCACGCTGATGCGGTCGGCCAGCGAGAACACCACCTGCATGTCGTGCTCGACGATCAGCAGGGTGCAGTCGCGCGTCACGTCTTTGATGAGTTCGACCGTGTAGTCGACCTCGTGCTGCGACATGCCCGCCATGGGCTCGTCCAGCAGGATCACCTTGGGCCGCGACGCCAGCGTCATGCCGATTTCCAGCGAACGCTGCTCGGAATAGTTCAGGTCGCCGGCCGCCGTGTCCTGGCGCGCCGTCAGCCGCACTTTCTCCAGCAGGCGGTCCACGTCCTCGTTGACGGCGCGGTTGCGTGCGATGGGCCGCCAGAAGTTGTAGACCAGGCCGTGCATGCGCAGCACCGCCAGGCGCAGGTTCTCGCGCACTGGCAGACGCGGAAACACGTTGGTGATCTGGAACGAACGCGCCAGGCCGAGCCGGTTGATGGCTTCGGGCGCCAGGCCGCCGATCGGGCGCGAGCGCAGGCTGATGTCGCCCGAGGTGGGCGCGAACGAGCCCGACATCAGGTGAAACAGCGTGGACTTGCCCGCGCCGTTCGGGCCGATGACGGCGTGGCGTTCGCCGGCTTCGACCGCCAGGTTCACGCCGCGGATGATCTGCGCTTCACCAAAGGATTTGCGCACGTCGGTCAGGGTCAGGATCTCGTGGCTCATTGGGCGGGCTCCAGCAGGGGGGCGGCTTCGCCCGCGTCGCGCCACAGGGCCAGCGCCCAGCGGCAGGCGGCAAGGCCCGCGGCAAACAATGCCAGCGGCACCAGCCAGGTCGATACCGCAAGCGGCGCCCACTCCTGGCCGAACAGCGGGATGGCGGGCCAGCCGGCCTCGGGGTTCATGGCGAGGAGAGCGCGGTAATCGCGCGCAAACATCCGTTGCAGCAGTTCCACGGTGAAGACGGTGGCGCCGGTGAGCAGCAGGCCTCCGGCCACCGAGACTGCGGCGCGGGGCAGCCAGTTGGCCAACCCGCGCTCGCGCAGCGACTTGGCCGCGCGCTGCACCAGGCCGACCAGGCCGTCCGGCACGAACAGCATCACCAGCACGAAGAGAATGCCCTGGTACAGCAGCCACGACCGCGTGATGTCGGCCAGCGTCTGCGACAGGAAGGTCAGGATGGAGGCGCCCAGCACCGGACCCAGGAACGCATTGACGCCGCCGATGTAGGCGAACAGCACCGCGTCGGTGGACAGCTTGACCTCGAACAACACGTAGTTGCCGGCTTCGATGTTCAGCGCCTGCAAGCCCCCCGCGATGCCGGCAAACATGGCCGACAGTGCGAACACCATGGTCTTGAGCGCGTGCGGGCGGTAGCCCAGGTAGCGCAGCCGGTTGGCGTTTTCGCGCAGGCCCAGCGTCAGCCGGCCCAGCGGCGTGCGCGTCAGGCCATACAGCGCGGCCAGCGACACCAGCACCCACGCCAGCACCAGGTAGTACACCTCGATGTCCGAGCCGAAGGTAAAGCCCCATGCCGGCATGCGCATCGCGGACACGCCCGCCTCGCCGCCGAAGACGCTTTTCAGGTGCGGCGCCAGCGCGTGCAGCAGTTCGGCCAGCGCCAGCGTGATCATCGAGAAGTACACGCCCGAGCGCATGGTGGCGAACCAGCCGGCGACCAGGCCGAACAACAGCCCGGCCACGCCGCCCACCAGCGGCATCAGCGGCGTGGGCAGCAGGCCCGAGCCGCCCAGCGCATTCATCGCGTGGATGGTGGCGAAGGTGCCCACGCCGAAGTAGGCGGCATGACCAAAGGACAGCATGCCTCCCTGGCCGGCCAGCAGGTTGAAGGCGCAGGCGAACAGCGCGGCGATCAGCATCTGCACGGCCGCCACGAGCTGGCCGGCAGGCAGCAGCCACGGCAGCGCGCACAGCGCGGCCACGCACAGGATCAACAGCAGCGCGCCCGTGGCGCGGCGGGTGGAAGTAGCGGTATGGCTCATGCCTGCTCTCCCTTCAGTCCCGACGGCTTGACCAGCAGCACCACCAGCATCAAGAGAAACGGCAGCGTTGCGGCCAGGCTGGAGATCTTCACCGTCATCAGCCCGCCCACGCCTTCGGCCCACTCACGCGCGCCGAACAGACCAAACAGCGTCGCCAGGCTGGCGTCGATGCCGACCGAGAACGAGCTGATCAGGCCGATCAGAAGCGAAGCGATCATCGCGCCTTCCAGCGAGCCCAGGCCGCCCACCACGACCACCACGAACACCAGCACGCCCAGTTCCAGCGCCATGTTGGGATTGGTGGTGTAGAAGGCGCCCGCGACCGCGCCTGCCAGGCCCGCCATCGCCGCGCCCACGCCGAACACGCTCATGAAGACCAGCGGCACGTTGTGGCCCAGCGCCTCGGCCATGCGCGGCCGGTAGATGGCCGAGCGCACCACGATGCCGACGCGGGTGCGCGACAAGAGCAGGTAGATCACGGCGAACATCGCCAGTGACACGCCGCCCATCAGCAGGCGGTAGAACGGATAGTCCGCGTCGAACACGCGGAATGCCGCGAAGTTCAGGAACGGCGGCACGCGGTAGTCGACGGGAAAGTCGCCGTAGAACAGCTTGATCAGCTCGGCGACGATGAACGCCAGCCCGAAGGTGACCAGCAGTTCCTGCGCGTGGCCGAACTTGTGCACGCGGCGCAGGAAGAAGCGTTCGACGCCCATGCCCAGCACGCCCGCGATGATCGTGGCCAGCACCAGCGCCGTCCAGAAGCCCGTGACGGGCGTGAGGGTGTAGGCGGCATACGCGCCGATCATGTAGAACGATGCGTGCGCGAAGTTCAGCACACCCATCATCCCGAAAATCAGTGTCAGGCCTGCCGACACCATGAATAGCAGCAGGCCGTAGATCACGCCGTTCAACAGCGAGACGGTAAAGTATTCCATGTCCGCTCCAGGATTCTTGCGCGGGACGCCAGGCGTCCCGCGAGCGATTGCGCACGTTGTTTTTGCCCGGCCCGCGCCGGGAGTGCGCTTGTCATGTGCCGGCGGCGGCCCGCGCGCCTTTCAGCGCACAGCCCGCCGCGCGGGCATCACTTCGGACGTTGCATCTTGCAGGTGCCCTGCACCGGCGCGGACACGTCCGCCGCGGCCAGCACCTTCACCGGTTCGAAGCCCATGTCGGTGCCGTCGGCCTTGTACTTGGCGTTCTTGCCCACCTTGGACACCACCATCGGCAACTGCACCTGATGGTCTTCGGCGCGCATGGTGTATTCGCCCAACGCCGATTTGTAGGTGACCTTCTCGAGCGCCAGCGCCAGTTCGGGCACCGGCAGCTTGTCGTCCTGCGGCTTGACCTGCTTCAAGGCCTCGCCCAGGAAGCGCACGCCGATCACGGTCTGCGGCTCGGTGTAGCTGGCGTAGTGGCCGGTCTTGGACTTGTAGTCCTCGGCGAACGCCGCACCTTCCTCGCCCGCGGCCTCGATGTTGTACGGGTGCGCGATGTAATGGCCCAGCGCGACCTCGCCGGCGTTGGCCAGGTTGCCGACCTGGTCCAGGAAGACCGTGGCAAAGCGCACCTTCAGACCGGCGGCCTGCGTGGCCTTCATGAGCAGCAACAGGTCGTTGGACCAGTTGCCGGTGACCACGGTGTCGGGCGAGGCCGAGCGGATGCGCGCGACGTAGGGCGCGAAGTCCTGGATCTTGTTGACCTCGTGCAGCGTCTTGCCCACGACCTCGTAGCCGTACTCCTTGGCAAAGCGCTCGGTCGCGCCTTCCATGTCCTGGCCCCACGAGTAGTTCTGGTTGATCGCGTACACGCGCTTGCCCAGCGTGCCGTCGGCGGACATGACGGATGCCAGCGCCTTCACGCGCAGGTCGGCGTTGGTGGTGAAGCGGAAGTGGTAGAAGTGGCACTTCTGGCCGGTCAGCTCCAGCGCTTCGCCGCCCACGTTCAGGAATACGATCTCCTTGCCCGGGTTGCGAAGGTTGTGCTTGCGCACGTCTTCGGTGAGCTGGCCCGAAATGGCCGAGGACGACCCCTGCACCAGCACCTGCACGCCCTCGGCGGCTGCGGCACGGAAACGGTCCGAGGCGCCCACGGGGCCACCCTGGTTGTCGAACTCCACCAGCTCCAGCGGCTGGCCGTTCCAGCCGCCGGCGGCGTTGATGCGGTCCAGCTCGTATTTGACGGCGGCGCGGAACATCAGGCCGGTCGAGGCTTGCGGGCCCGACAGCGTTTCGATCAGTCCGATCTTGACGGGTGCGGCGTGGGCGGTGGCGGCGAGTCCGGCCAGGCACAGCAGACCGGTGGTGAAAGCCAATTTCATGCGTGTCTCCTCCGTGGAACGGGAGTGTGTTGATTTGCGTGGGTCAGGCAGGTGCGCACGCCGCATCGCCCGCGCGCCGCGAGGGCGGGCAGGCGATGTGGCGCGAAGATGAGGCAATGGCGCCGGCCGCGGACGCGCGGGGCGCCGGGGCGAGGCGCCGGCCGGGCAGGGCATGAAGCCGCCGGGGCGTCTGAAAGTGCGCCGTCGGATGTGCCGAGGGCGCGGATGCGGTCATGCTGCCGGTGAAGTTCACCTGGTTGTCCCCTGCCTGTTTATGCGGCGTGACGCCGTGTTTTTCTGACTGACTTGCCTGAAAGCGGCAGTTGATTTACGCTTTCCAGACAAGTTGTCAGGCAACTTTATTAAGTTGTCCGATAAATCATAGGGCAAGCGTTTTTCTCGTGTCAAGCAACCGATTCAGGCGTTCAATCTGAATTCGAGCCGCTGCCGCGAACGCGACGCGGGCCGCCAAAAACAGCTTCAGGAGACAGGATGATTTCGTTCGAGGGGCAGGTTGCCGCCATCACCGGCGCGGGCAATGGCATCGGCTTGGCCACGGCGCGCCTCATGGCCGCGCATGGCGCGCGGCTGGTGCTGACCGACATCGACAACGCGCGGCTGCAGGAAGTGGCGGCCGAGCTCGATCCCAGCGGGCAGCGCGTCTACACGCACGCGCTGGACGTATCGGTGTCGCACGATTGCGAACGGGTGTTCGAGGCCGCGGCCCGGCACTTTGGCGGGCTTGACCATCTGGTCCACTGCGCGGGCATCTACCCCGAGCAGCTCGTCAAGGACACCAGCGACGAGTCCTGGCGCACGCTGATGCGCGTGAACCTGGATGGCACGTTCTACGTGTGCCGCGCCGCCCAGCGCCATCTGCGCCATGACGGTTCGATCGTCCTCCTGACGTCGCTGGCCGCGCAGCGCGGCAGCTACGCGCACGCCGCCTATGCCGCGTCCAAGGGCGCGGTGCAAAGCTTCACCCGCAGCCTGGCGCTGGAGCTGGCCCCGCAGATCCGCGTGAACGCGGTGGCGCCCGGCATCATCGCCACCTCCATGACGCACGACCTGATCGGGCAGAAGGGCGCGCAGCTGCTGGAAAGCACGCCGCTGCGCCGCTTTGGCACGGCCGAGGAAATCGCCGGGACCATCGCCTTCCTGTGTTCGCCGCTGGCGGCCTTCGTGACGGGCGAGGTCATGCAGGTCAATGGCGGGATCTATATCGCGTAAAGTGCCAGAACGCGGCGCGCCGGAAAAAACCGGCAAACCTATAATTTCCAGGGCGCTGCCGCGAACCAGCCTGTCGGGACCACCACGCGAGACATTCCTATAACCATGGCCGACGCGCCCGCGCGCCGCCCTCACGTTCGAACGATCCACATGCAGCCAAGTCAAGAACCCGATCCGGCGCGCGCCGCGCCCCGCAGCTCGCTATCGGCGGCGGTGGCGGATGCCCTGGCCGACCAGATACGCCAAGGCGTGCTGGCCCCCGGCGATCGCCTGCCGACCGAAAAGCAGCTGACGGAGATGCACTCGGTCAGCCGCGCGGTCGTGCGCGAGGCCCTGGCCCGCCTCAAGTCCGAAGGGCTGGTCACGTCGCAGCAGGGCAGCGGCGTGTTCGTCGACCCGAATTTCCAGAAGAACGCATTTCGCATCGCCGCGCCCACGCCGGGCGACAACCAGGACCTGGAGCACATCCTGGAACTGATGCTGTCGATCGAAGTCACGGCGGCGCGCTATGCGGCGCAGCGGCGCACCGAGCCCGACCTGAAGAAGATGCGGCAGGCGCTGGTGGGCATGGAGTACGCGCTCATCAACGACAAGCTGGGCGACGAGGAAGACTATCAATTCCACCAGGCCATCGTGCAGGCCACGCACAACCCGCACCTGGTGGCGCTGAACGACTACCTGGAAGCGAATGTGCGCCGCGTCATCCGCAGCGCGCGCCACAACACGGCGCGCAGGTATGCCGAGCGCATGGCCGCCGTGCAGAGCGAGCATCAGGCCATCTTTGCCGCCATTGAAGCCGGTGATTCCGACGCCGCGGGCCGCGCCGCCGAAGAGCACCTGCGCAACGCGGCGGACCGGCTGCGGTTGTTCCAGGCGGAGCGCCCCGCGCCCGTGTGACCGCGGGGCCGCGCCTACGCGAATGTCTGCTCCATCTCGCGGCGGAATTGCACTGCCGTCGAGCGTTCGTCGTACTCCACGTCGCGCCAGCGGATCGCCTGCGACTGGCGCACGGGGTTCTTGAGCTTGACCTTGTTCGACAAGCCCAGCGGCAGATAGCCTTCCTCGACCGAATCGGGGGCAGGCATCAGGCGCCCGTACACCGTGTAGCCGCCTTCGCCGTCCAGGATCTGGCCGGCCTGCAGGTCGCGCTTGGCGGTGGCCACGACGTCGCCGTGCCAGCCCGCGGGTGCGCCGGTGGGCTCGCGCCGCAGGCCCACGCTGGCCACGCTGATGCCCAGTTCCAGGCCGATCAGGTGGTAGGGCTTGTACATGGCGGTGAAGTTGCCGCTGGGATCGGTGACCAGGCCATATTCCTGAAAGCAGCGCCGCACGTAGTCGCTGTCGGCCGCAAGCGTGACATACACGCCCCAGCGCAGATCCCGGAACACCGGCCGTCCGTCGCGTTCCAGCGATGAGATCACCTCGACCTGGCCGCGATGATGCAGCATGCCGCCGTCCTCGCGGGGACGCAGCACGCGCGCCAGATCATCCACCCCGCAAGGCGGAAAGTGCAGGCCCGAGGGCGACGGCAAAAGACCCGTGGCATTGGAGACGGCCGCCATCTCGATGGCGCTCTTGGTGCCGTCCAGAAAGCTGTTGAACATCTGCGCGTTGAAGTCGCCCGCCGCCACCATTTCGGCGGTGAAGCCGTAATACGGCCAGACGGTGTCGGGGGTGGACGTGTGGAATTCGGGTAGATACTTGGTGCCCTTGCCCGCTGCCATGACCTCGAAGCCGCTGGCGCGCGCCCAGTCCACCATTTCGCAGATCAGGGCGGGCTGATCGCCGTAGGCCAGCGAATAGACGATGCCCGCTTCGCGCGCGCGGCGCGCCAGCAGCGGGCCGGCCAGCGCGTCGGCCTCCACGTTGACCATGATGATGTGCTTGCCGTATTCGCAGCAGGTGAGTACGTGCGTGATGCCGGCGGCGGCCTGGCCGGTCGCGTCGATGACGATGTCGACGTCGGGACTGGCGATGACGGTGCGCGCATCGTCGCAGAAATAGACCTTGCCGTTCTTGTAGGCGTCATTGATGCTGCTGGCGTTGAGCGCGCCGGCCGGCCAGCCGACACGGGTCAGCGCGGCGCGGGCCCGGTCGGGCACCAGGTCCGCCACCGCCACCAGGCGGATGCCCGGCGTGCGCGGGGCCTGGCTCATGAACATGGCGCCGAATTTTCCGGCGCCCAACAATGCGACTCGCAGAGGCTTGTGGTCGGCTTCTCGCTGCTTGAGCAGACGGTACAGATTCATGGCGCGGGCTCCTCCCGGGTGGGGCGTACGACTCCACAGGATAGTCCCAAACGATGACGCCTGAACAGGATTCAGCCGGAGTCAGGCGTCTGCCGTATACAGCTCGCCGGCCAGCACGTTGCGCCAGTTCTGCCAGTTGATGCGCGGGCGGTCCGTCACCTCACGGTTATAGGGCGCATCGAACAGAATGTGCTTCCAGCGCGGCCGCGCGGCGCCTTCGATATGCGGCTTGTCGTCGATCAGCAGATGGCCCTGCACCAGCGTCTTGTCCTTGGTCAGGATCAGCCGGTTGGTGGCCTCGCGGCCCAGGTTCTTTTCCACCCACAGGTATTTCTCGGCGACGCAGTTTTCAAACTGGGACAGCGGCGACGAGCAGATCCGCACGTCCATGCCCAGCGCCAGCAACTCCTTGAAGGCCTCCAGCGCGCCCGGGACCGGCGGCAGGTTGCGGATGAAGCCCGGCGCCGTGTAGATGGCCTCGGCCATCCCGCGTAGTTCGGGGGCGTAGTCCTCGCGGATGTAGAAGGACTTGCGGTTCTCGAACGCCACGGGCGCGACGTCAGGGTGGCGCGCGCGCCAGGCGTCGATGAAGGCGTGTTCAAAATCGGCCAGCACGCCGTCTTGATCCAGCAGGATGATCATGGGGGTCCCAGGAATTGGCAACCGTACGATTGTGCCCTAGCCGCCGAGCGGCCGGGATTGCGCCACGATGCGGTAGCGGCTGCCGCCGGTCAGCGACTCGGACGCGACCAGCACCATGCGGTCGTAATGCCAGTCCAGCGGCGCGGGCGCGTCGTCGGGCGGCTCGGCCTGCGTGATGTTGCGCAGCAGCGTGACGTGCGGGCGGAAAGGCTGGGTGGGCGGGGTGAGCCCGTAGCCCGACAGCCACTGCCAGAGATCGTCGTGGGCTTGCTGCAGGCCGAAAGGCGTTTCGGACGGGCCCGCCCACAGGATGCGCTGGCGGCTGAACACCCCATAGCGTTCCAGCGGCACGTCGCCCGGCGCCAGCCCGCGTTCGGGCGTGGCGGCGGCCAGTTCATCGGCCAGGGCGCTGTCGACCGGCCCCAGGAATGCCAGCGTCAGATGCAGCGTCTCGGTGCGCATGGCGCGCCCGCCGCATGTCAGCCTGGCCTGCTCCGCCCAACCGGCAAGGGACGCCGCCAGCGAAGGGGACGGCCATAGCGCATAGAAGAGGCGGAGGGTGGACATGCGGAGATTGTAGGACGCCCAACCGCTATTGCACTCGGCCGCCCTGCGCGGCGGGCCGGCCGGGTTACGGCTTGGGACGCCGGGTCAGTCCGGTATCAAAGCGCTCGACGCCGGGGCGGGCGGCAGGGCGGTCGAAACGCTCGACGCCGGGGCGGTTCAGCCGCTCGACGCCGGGACGATCCAGCCGTTCCACGCCTGGACGGTCGAAACGTTCGACGCCCGGCCGCGCAAAGCGCTCGACCCGTTGCGGCGTGGCGGTCTTGGCCGCCGCGCTTTGCGCGGCTTCCTGTTCGCGCTTGGCGATGATCTCTTCGGCGCGCTGGTGGTGCGGCGCCATCTTGCGCACCATCACCCGGCCGTCGCGCGGGAAGTAATTGATGCGGCGCGCGTGCACGTCGCCCAGATCCTGCGCCTTGACGGGGATGCCTTCGGTCTTCAGGTAGTTCAGGACGAACTGGCCGTTGCGCTCGCCGATGTTCATCTGCTGCATGGCCGCCAGCACCGCGCCGCCGCCGAACACCTTGGCTTCCAGGCGGTCGCGCGAGGCGCCGGCCTTGAGCAGCTCGTTGATCAGCACTTCCATCGCAAAGGCGCCGTAGCGCATGGTGGCCGACGCGGGGGACTGCATGTCGCCCTCGGGCAGCATGAAGTGGTTCATGCCGCCCACGCCCGTCACCGGATCGTGGATGCACGCCGCCACACAGGACCCCAGCACGGTCGAGATCATCATGTTCTCGTTGGTGACGTAGTACTCGTTGGGGAGCACTTTCACTGCCTGAGATTGGAACGCGCTGTCGTAGTAGTGACGTGTTGCGCGGGCTTCAAGAGCGGCCATGGGACGGATATCTGGGCAAAAACGGCGATTGAGACACTGAGATGCGAGCGGAAGCGGTAATTGTGACAAAAAATGTACAAAAATGTCGCTTTATTCTTGCATATCCTGGCAGCGCTTGGAAGAAAACTGTGTAAATACGACCAAAGCGTCGTTTATTGGAACTCGTACCTGTCCCCCGCACGCAAAACGGCCCGCACGGATGGCAGGCAGTCATCGTACACAGGGCATTTGGGGGTCTTTCCCCGGATCACGGGGAGGAAGGGGCTTCAAACGGACCTTTAGACCCGCCGGCAGATAAGACACAGACGGCGGGCTGGGCGCGGACGGCAGGACCCGAGGGGGGCGGGCCCCCTCGCAGCGGGGTCAGAACCGGGTGCTGCGCGTGACCGACCAGCGGGCAGACAGCGCGCCGAGCGCGGCGGAGGCGATGACCGCGCCGATCAGGACGGGCGCGCCCGGCAGGTGCAGGGCGAACTCCGCCCCGTAGCTGCGGGCCAGTCCCAGCAGGGCCTCGTTCAGGGGCGACAGCGCGACCGCCGCGACCCCGATGGCCAGCAAGGAGGCCAGGGCGCCGGACAGCGCACCCAAATAAAGGAACGGCCGGCGCACGAACGATTCGGTGGCGCCGACCAGCCGCGCCACGCCGATTTCCTCGCGTTGCGACAGCGCCTGCATGCGCACCGTGTTAAAGACGGTGGCCAGCACCACGACCGCCACGCACGCGGCCAGGAATCCCAGGCCGATCCGCGCGAAGCGCAGGATGGCTTCCAGCCGCTGGACCCAGGCGCTGTCCAGCTGGACGAGGTCCACGTGGTTCCATTGCTTCCAGGCCGAGGCCAGCGTATCGGCGCGTCCGGCCAGGTTGTCGCCATCGGCCAGCGTGACGACGACCGCATCGGGCAGCGGATTGCCGGGCAGCACGGCCAGCGCCTCCTGCCAGGCGGGGTTGGCGCGCAGGTCGGCCAAGGCGCTTTCGCGGCCCACCACGCGCACGGCGCGCACGTCCTGCGGGTAGTCGTCCTTGATGCGCTTGGCCACGTCCGCGGCGGCGCCTGCCGGGGCGTCCACACGCATGAAGACCGTGACCTCCGGCGTGACGGACATTTCCCGCGCAACCGGTTGCACGGACACCAGGATGGCGCTGCCCAAGAGCGGCAGCGCCAGCGCCAGCGCCATGACCAGCAGGTTGGCGAGCGAGGAGAAGGGTTGTTTGATCAGCCGGCGCAGCGTGACCAGCAGCGCGTAGCGATGTTGCCGCAGCCAGGCGTTCATGCGGACTCTCCCGGATGGCCAAGGCCTGGCTCGGTGCGGGCGGCGCGTGCCGGCGCAGCCTGTGCGGCCATGCCGTCCGTGGGGGTGGCGGGGCCGTGGGAGTCGGCAAACTTGCCCGGCTCGATCCGCAGGGTGCGGGTGGCGTAGCGCGCCATGAGTTCCTGGTCGTGCGAGGCGATCAGCGTGGTGACGCCGACGCGGTTGAAGTCGCGGAACACGTTCATGATGCGTTGCGCGTTGTCGTGGTCGAGGTTGGCGGTGGGTTCGTCCGCAATCAGGATGGCGGGCCGGTTGACGATGGCCCGGGCGATGGCCAGGCGCTGCTGCTCGCCGCCCGAAAGCTCGATGGGGTTGAGGTCTTCCTTGCCCGACAGTCCGACCTTGTCCAGGGCGGCGCGGGCGCGCGACGCGGCGGAATCCCAGGGGTGGCCCTGGACCGCCAGCGGCAGCATCACGTTTTCGAACGCGCTTCGATCGAACAGCAGGTGCGTGTCCTGCAGGATGACGCCGACCGCGCGGCGCAGGTAGGGCCGGGCGCGGGCCGGCAGCTTGTCCAGCCGCTGCCCGTTCACCTGGATGGACCCCCGGCTGGCGGGCTCAAGACCGCCGATCAGCTTGAGCAGCGTGGACTTGCCGGCGCCGGATGGCCCCGATACGAAAACGAACTCTCCCGCGCTCACGCGGAAGTTGATGTCGGCCAGAATATTGCGGCCGCGACCATACGATTTGAATACGTGCTGGAATTCGATCATGGCGGCTGTCAGATGAAGCCGCCATAGTAACTCGGGGACAGTAAGGTGGCCTACATCTGTTGGCGCGGTGGGAACATGTGCGCATCATTCGGCCGGCTGAAACACAGGTTCGTAAATCTGAAAGCGCGTCCCTGTTTTTAGTCAAAAACAGCGTTTCATTTCATCCAGTGTCCCTATATTTCAAGGGAATTCCCGGATGCGCCGTGTGCTTTTCGGACGCTACCATCCGCCCCATGCGTGGGCCCAACCCGGCCTTTGCTTTGGATTCGCTTCATCCCACACGGAGATCACGATGAAAGTACTGAAACTCGCTGCCATTGGCGCTGCCCTGTTCGCTGCATCCTCGGCTGCCAATGCGGGCGCAACCTTCGATAACGTCAAGAAGAAAGGGTTTGTCCAGTGTGGGGTTTCGACGGGCATCCCGGGGTTCTCCATCGCTGACAGCAAGGGCGAATACAAGGGTA
Source organism: Achromobacter sp. SLBN-14 (assembly GCF_006715415.1). Classification (NCBI taxonomy): domain Bacteria; kingdom Pseudomonadati; phylum Pseudomonadota; class Betaproteobacteria; order Burkholderiales; family Alcaligenaceae; genus Achromobacter; species Achromobacter sp. SLBN-14. Next base: position 2,938,511 of record NZ_VFNE01000001.1, read on the forward strand.
TCGACGTGGACATGTGCCGCGCCATCGCCTCTACCATGTTCGGCGACGCGACCAAGGTCAAGTTCACGCCCTTGAACACCCAGCAACGCTTCACCGCGCTGCAATCCGGCGAAGTCGACGTGCTGACCCGCAACACCACCGTCACGCTGACCCGTGACACGACGCTGGGCCTGATCGGCGTGGGCGTGAACTACTACGACAGCCAGGGCGTCATGGTCTCCAAGGACCTGAACGTCAAGAGCGCCAAGGAACTGAACGGCGCCACCATCTGCGTGCAGCCGGGCACCACCACCGAACTGAACCTCGCCGACTGGTTCCGCAGCCAGAAGATCGAATTCAAGCCGGTCGTGATCGACAAGTACGACGAAATCATCCGCGCCTTCTCGGCCGGCCGTTGCGACGCGTTCACGACCGACAAGTCGCAGCTCGCCTCGACCCGCACGACGCTCGAGAATCCGGACAAGTTCGTCATCCTGCCGGAAGACTTCTCGAAGGAACCGTTGGGTCCGATGGTGCGCCAGGGCGACGAGCAGTGGTTCAACATCGTGCGCTGGTCGCTGAACGCCATGCTGGAAGCCGAGGAATACGGCATCACCAAGGCCAACGTCGACGAAATGCTCAAGAGCCCCAACCCCAACATCCAGCGCATCCTGGGCGTGACCCCGGGCATGGGCAAGAACCTGGGCGTGGACGACAAGTGGGCCTACAACATCATCAAGAACGTAGGTAACTACGGCGAAAGCTTCGAAGCCACGCTGGGCAAGAACAGCGCGATGAAGCTGGAGCGCGGCTTGAACGCTTCGTACAAGCAAGGTGGCTTGATGTACGGCTGGCCGGTGCGCTGACGCGCGGCTGCCTGGCATGGCGGAGCACGGCTCTCCGTCATGCCTAGGGCCTGTCTGCACAGGACGTGTATTCTGGACAGGCCCTAACCCGCCTTCGGGCGGGCGGCAGAAGTGGGTGGCGCGGCTTTTCGGGCCTGCCACCCGGTGTCCGACTTCTGTAGATTCATCATGATGACTCCCAACAAAAACGCCCCGATTTCGGCACCCCCACGGCGTCTGAACTGGAACGATCCCGGCGTACGCTCCGTGGTCTACCAGGTCATTGCGCTGACCGCGGTAGCCTGGGCCGTGTGGTTCCTGGTTTCAAACACGCTCCACAACCTGTCCGTGCGCAACATCGCCACGGGCTTCGGCTTCCTGAACCGCGAGGCGGGCTTTGCCATCGGCGAAACCGCCATCGCCTATTCCCCCTCTGACACTTACGGCCGAGCCATCGTGATCGGCCTGCTCAACACGCTGCGCGTCGCCGTCCTTGGCATCGTGCTGGCGACCATCCTGGGCACGCTCATCGGCATCGGCCGCCTGTCCAAGAACTGGCTCGTGGCCAAGATCACCTCTGTGTATGTCGAGGTGATGCGCAACGTGCCGCTGCTGCTGCAGCTCTTCTTCTGGTATGCGCTGATCACCGAGAACATGCCGGGTCCGCGCCAGGCGCACAATCCGCTGCCGGGCGTGTTCATTTCCAACCGCGGCCTGAAAGTGCCGGCGCTGGAAGGCAACTCGCTCGACTGGATGCTGGCCGGGCTTGGACTGGCGATCGTCGCGATCATCATCCTGGGCCACTACGGCAAGAAGCGCCATGAGGCCACCGGCCACATGTTCCCGCTGGGCCGCTGGGCCATTGGCCTCTTGATCGGGCTGCCGTTTATCGGCTGGCTGGTCAGCGGCGCGTCGCTGACGCTGGACATGCCTGAGCTCAAGGGCTTTAACTTCTCGGGTGGCCTGACGCTGTCGCCGGAGTTCGCCGCGCTGCTGGCGGGTCTGGTGATCTACACATCGGCGTTCATTGCCGAAGTGGTGCGCTCGGGCATCCAGGCGGTCAGCAACGGCCAATGGGAAGCCGCGGGCTCGCTGGGCCTGCCGCGCTCGAAGGTGCTGCGCCTGGTGATCCTGCCGCAGGCGCTGCGCGTGATCATCCCTCCGATGACCAGCCAGTACCTGAACCTGACGAAGAACAGCTCGCTGGCCGTGGCCATCGGGTACCCCGACATCGTGTCGGTGGTGAACACGACACTGAACCAGACGGGCCAGGCCATCGAGGGCATTCTCATCATCATGGGCGCGTACCTGACGGTCAGCCTGTCGATCTCGATCTTCATGAACTGGTACAACAAGCGCATCGCGCTGGTGGAGCGTTGATATGAGCAGCACTACGCATACCCCCAGCGAAGCCCTGCCTCCGCCCAGCAACCAGACCGGAGCCTGGGCGTGGCTCAGGACGCGTCTGTTCTCGTCGCCGCTGAACATCCTCATCACGGTGCTGCTCGCGTGGTTCCTGCTGATGGCGGTGCCGGCGCTGGTTGAATGGGCCTTCATCAAGGCCAGCTTCGATGCCACGAACGCACAGGAGTGCCGCGCCGCCGGCGGCGCTTGCTGGGCGTTCATCATTGAAAAGCACCGGCTGATCCTGTTCGGCACGTATCCCTACGATGAACAATGGCGGCCGCTGATCGCCACCGTCATCCTGGTGGGCGTGATCGTCTGCAGCGGCATCCGCCGTTTCTGGAACTGGAAGCTTGCCGTCATCTGGACCGTGGGCCTGACGGCGGTTGCGCTGCTGATGTGGGGCGGCGTGTTCGGCCTGACCTACGTGGAAAACGCGCGCTGGGGCGGTCTGCCGCTGACGCTCATCCTGTCCACGTTCGGCATCGCCTTCGCGTTCCCGATCGGCGTGCTGCTGGCCTTGGGCCGGCGCTCGAAGATGCCGGCGATCAAGGCGCTGTGCGTCGTGTACATCGAGCTGATCCGCGGCGTGCCGCTCATCAGCCTGCTGTTCATGTCGTCGGTGATGCTGCCGCTGTTCCTGCCGGAAGGCTTTTCGATCGACAAGCTGCTGCGCGCGCAGATCGCAATCATCATGTTCGCCGCGGCCTACATCGCGGAAACGGTGCGGGGCGGTTTGCAGGCGATTCCGAAGGGACAGTACGAGGGCGCGGATTCGCTGGGCCTGAACTACTGGCAGCAGATGCGCAAGATCATTCTGCCGCAGGCGCTCAAGATCGTGATTCCGCCGCTGGTCAGCATCTTCATCGCGCTGTTCAAGGACACGTCGCTGGTGGTGATCATCGGCATTTTCGACCTGACGCTGGCGGCCAAGGCAGCCTTGTCCGATGCGGCATGGCGCGGATTCGGGGTGGAAGCGTACCTGTTCATTTCGCTGATCTACTTCGTCTTCTGCTTCTCCATGTCCAAATACAGCCAGGCGCTGGAAAAACGCCTGGCCACGGGTCACGCACGCTAGCAATTTGCCGCGCGTCCGCCGCCAGGCGGGCGCGCACCGCGATACTTACGGGAGTACAGGCATGTCGGATGCCATTATTCGTTTGCAGGACGTGAACAAGTGGTACGGCCAGTTCCACGTGTTGCGCAACATCAACCTGGACGTGGCGCCAGGCGAGCGCATCGTGGTGTGCGGACCCTCGGGTTCGGGCAAGTCCACGATGATCCGCTGCATCAACCGCCTTGAAGAGCACCAGAAGGGCCACATCATCGTGGACGGCACGGAGCTCACCAATGACCTGAAGCACATCGAGACGATCCGCAAGGACGTGGGTATGGTGTTCCAGCACTTCAATCTTTTCCCGCATCTGACGGTGCTGGAAAACCTGACGCTGGGACCCATGTGGGTGCTGAAGAAGCCGCGCGCGGAAGCGGAAGCCACCGCAATGAAGTACCTGGAGCGCGTGCGGATTCCGGAGCAGGCCAAGAAGTTTCCGGGCCAGTTGTCGGGCGGCCAGCAGCAGCGCGTGGCGATCGCGCGGTCGCTGTGCATGAACCCCAAGATCATGCTGTTCGATGAGCCGACGTCGGCGCTGGATCCGGAAATGGTGAAGGAAGTGCTGGACGTGATGGTGAGCCTGGCCCAGGAAAGCGGCATGACGATGATCTGCGTGACCCACGAAATGGGTTTTGCGCGCAAGGTCGCGAACCGCGTGATCTTCATGGACCGCGGCGAGATCATCGAACAGAACACCCCGGACGAGTTCTTCGACAACCCGCAGAACGAACGGACCAAGCTCTTCCTGAGCCAGATCCTGCACTGACCGCGCTCGGATCCGTCAAACCGCCTTCGGGCGGTTTTTTCTTAGTGCCGACGGCCAATTGCGGGAATTCGGGGCGTTCTTGCTGGTAGCCCTTTGTTACCTCCGTCACGACGGTGGGGTATGCTACTGACCGCCAATGATTACGGAGTGAGGAGAACACACCATGACGAATACCCCCCGCAGCGCCGTGCGCCGCGCCCTGTTGCAAGGCGCCGTGGCGCTGGCCGCCACCCTGCCTTTCGGCGCCCCGGCGCTGGCGCAGGCCGCTGACTTCCCGACGAAGCCGATCCGCTTCGTGGTGCCTTACCCGCCCGGCGGCCCGCTGGATACGATGGCGCGCATGCTGGCGGAGAAGGTGCGCGGTTCGCTGGGTCAGCCGGTGATCGTGGAAAACCGTTCGGGCGCGGGCGGCAATATCGGCGCGGACCTGGTGGCCAAGGCGCAGCCTGACGGCTACACCCTGGTGATGGGCGCGGTGGCAACGCACGCGATCAATCCGTGGCTGTTCGCCAACCTGCCGTACGACCCGGTGAAGGATTTTGCGCCGGTGACGATCGTGGCGGCGGTGCCGAACGTGCTGGTGATGAATCTGGAGTTCGCGCAGAAGAACAAGATCGAGACGCTGGCGGACTTGATCGAATACGCGAAGAAGAATCCGGGCAAGCTGAATTACGGTTCGGGCGGCAATGGCAGCGCGGGCCACCTGTCGGGCGAGCTGCTGAAAGCGCGGGCCGGCATCAATGTGGAGCACATCCCCTACCAGGGCGCGGCGCCGGCGCAGTTGGCGCTGCTGTCGGGCCAGTCGGACTTCATGTTCGACAATCTGGCGGCGTCGGCGCCGCTGATCAAGGACGGCAAGGTGAAGGCGCTGGCGGTGACGACGGCCAAGCGCTCGTCGTTGCTGGCTGATGTGCCGACCGTCGAGGAATCGGGCGTGAAGGGTTTTGACCTGGGCACGTGGTTCGGGGTGTTCACGACGGGCGGCACGCCGGCGCCGGTGGTGGCCAAGCTGAACAAGGCCTATGCCGAGGCGATGGGGCAGGCGGATGTGAAGCAGCGTCTGCTGACGATGGGCTCCGAAGCGGGCCCGATGACGCCTGAAGCGTTTGCTGATTTTGTGAAGGCCGAAAAGGCGAAGTATCAGGAGATCGTGAAGATTTCGGGTGCTAGCTTGAATTGATGGCGCTGGCAACGGGCATCTTCTTTACGGGATGCCTGTTGCGATGCAGTTTTGCGGCCCGCCGGGATGCTTTCCTGGCGGGCGTTTTGTTTTCTGATGGTGCGTGGATGCTTTCCGGTCGGGGGCTTTGCTTTCTGGTGACACCTGGATGCTTTCCGGTCGGGAGCTTTGCTTTCTAGTGACGCCCGGCGCGTCGCCGGCCTGTGGCGCGCGGGGCTACGATTGCGGTCCGGAGCCTTCGCTCCGGACTGCCCCTTCGTCATCTTCGTCCAGGCCTTCGGCCTTCCCTTCAGATTCCCTCGGGCGCATCTACACGCCCCGCGCACCACAGGCCGCCGCCACACCGGGCTCGGGTGGATTCAGCTTGGCGGGCGCTGGGGCGGGTGGGGTTCTTGAGGTTCTTGCCGGCGTCGACTGGGTTTGAAGCGTCTTGCGGTGCCCGCCCCGCGTCGGCCGCGCGGGCGGCCTGGCGGGGCATACGCGCTGTCTCGCGTCGGGGCGATGACGCTGCGCGCTGTTGCGCCAGGTGTCTGACACCCTCAGAGACGCCGCTCCGAGCCCGGGCATATGCGACCCGCGTGTCTGACACCCATCGAAGCGCAAACCCATGCACGGCGCGAAACGCCCATGCGCCTACCTCAAACCGCCGGTCCCTTGATCAGCCACTGCAACATCCTTTGCAGCGAAGCCCGGTCATATTCCGCATCGGTCAACCGGTATTGCTCCGGATCACGGTTCACCCACGAATCAGTCACCGTCCACGCATCGCCGTCCTGCTCCAGCCGCAGCGCGTAGATCCAGTTTCCGGTCCAGCTGCGATGCAAACGCAGCCAGCCGTCATGCAGGTAGATGAACCATTTGTCTTCCATCTCCTGCGGAATCACGCCGTGCTGCAAGCGGGCGTACTCGTCGGCGGTATAACGCCCCTGAAAATGCAGCGGTTCACGTTGGGCTGGCGCGGGCAGGTGTTTCCAGGAGTCTTGCGTGGCAATGGGCATGAATGGGCTTCTGTTCTATGCTGGTTTTTTCGCATCCTACCAAGGACCCGCCATGCACCTGCAAGCCGCGATTCCGATTCTGCGCATTTTCTCCGTTGAAAAGGCGCGCGATTTCTATCTGGACTTTCTGGGGTTCACCTGGGATTGGGAGCATCGCTTCGAAGCGGGCTTTCCGCTGTATGCGCAGGTGCATCGGGACGATCTGGTGCTGCACCTGTCGGAGCATCACGGCGATGCGACGCCGGGATCGGCGGTGTTTGTGCGGATGCAGGGCGTGGATGCGTTTCACGCTGAGGTCAGCGCGAAGCAGTACGCCTACATGCGGCCTTGTGTGGAAGAAATGCCGTGGGGGCGCGTGATGGCGGTGATCGATCCGTTTGGCAACCGGTTGAGCTTTTGCGAGTCGCAGGATTAGCGGCGGGCGCTACACACCCAGGTAGCGGTGCGCCAGTTCGGGTTGCGCGGCCAGTTCGGCGGGGCTGCCTTGCCAGACGACGCGGCCCTTTTCCAGGACGTGGTGGCGGTCGACCAGGGTGGCCATTTCCTTGAGGTTCTTGTCTATTACCAGAATGGTCTGGCCTTCTTCCTTCAAGCGGCGCAGGCAGTTCCAGATTTCCTGACGGATGAGCGGTGCGAGGCCTTCGGTGGCTTCGTCCAGGATGAGCAGGCGCGGGTTGATGAGGAGGGCACGGCCGACGGCGAGCATCTGTTGTTCGCCGCCTGAGAGGGTGCGGGCCGATTGGGTGCGGCGCTCTTTCAGGCGCGGAAAGAGGTCGAAGACGCGGCCGACGTGCCAGCCGGCGCGGGTGTTGCGGGCGGTGGCGATGAGGTTTTCTTCGACCGATAGTGATCCGAATACGCGGCGGCCTTCGGGGACGAGGCCGATGCCGAGTTGGGCGATGCGGTGCGGCGCCATGCCATTGATGGGTTTGCCGTCGAGCAGGATGCTGCCGCCCTGTGCGGGCAGCATGCCCATGAGGGTTTTGACGGTGGTGCTCTTGCCCATGCCGTTGCGGCCGATCAGGGAGACGACCTGGCGCGGCGCGATGTCCAGGTCGACGCCGAATAGCACTTTGCTGGCGCCGTAGCCGCCTTGCAGTTGTTTGACTTGCAGCATCAGTTTTCCTCGCCCAGGTAGGCGGCACGCACGTCGAGATGGCGGCGCACGTCGTCGGGCGTGCCGGTGAAGATCGTCTTGCCGTAGACCAGCACGGTGACGCGGTCGGCCAGCGCGAAGACGGCGTCCATGTCGTGTTCGACCAGCAGGATGGCGTAGCGGCCCTTGAGGGTCTGGAGCAGGGCGGTCATGCGCTGCGATTCCTCGGCGCCCATGCCGGCCATGGGTTCGTCCAGCAGCAGGACGGACGCGTCCAGCGATAGCGCCATGGCCAGTTCAAGCTGGCGCTTTTCGCCGTGCGCCAGCGCCGAGACGCGCACGCCGGCGCGGTCGCCCAGGCCAACGCGTTCGAGGGCGTCGCGCGCGGGCTCGCGCAGCCGCGCCATGCGCCGGGCGTTGCGCCAGAGGTTGAAGCCGCCGGGGCTATGCGCCTGCACGGCCATGGCGACGTTGTCTTCGGCGGTGAAGTCGGGATAGAGCTGGCTGATCTGGAAGGAACGGGCCAGTCCGGCGGCGGGGCGCTTGTGGGCGGGCATGCGCGTGATGTCGCCGCCGTCGAGCCAGATACTGCCGGCGTCGGGCAGGATCTCGCCGCTGATCTGGGAGAGCAGGGTGGTCTTGCCCGCGCCGTTGGGGCCGATGAGGGCGTGCAGTTCACCGGGCCGCACGGCCAGGTTGACGTCCTGCGTGGCGTGCACGGCGCCAAAGGATTTCTGCAGGCCGCGGATTTCCAGTTTGGGGTGTGATGTCATTGCTTGCCTCCCGCCAGCCAGCCGTATACGCCGCGCTTGCCAAAGAGCACGACCAGGACCAGCACGGGCCCCAGGATCAGCATCCAGTGCTCGGTCCAGCCGGTGGCGACCTGTTCCAGGCCCAGGTACACGGCCACGCCGAGCACGGGGCCGAAGATGGAGCCCATGCCGCCCAGGATGACCATGGCCATGAGTTCGCCCGACTTCTGCCAGGCCGACATGTCGGGGCTGACGAAGAGCGCGTAGTTGGCCCACAGCGCGCCCGCCAGTCCGGTGCCGGCCGCCGACAGCACGAATGCAGTAAGGCGGTAGCGCAGCGGCGCGAGTCCCAGCCCGATGCTGCGGCGCGGGTTCTGCTTGATGCTTTGCAGGGCCATGCCGAAGGGCGAGTTGACGATGCGCCGGCACACGATGATCCACGCAGTCATGAGCGCCAGGCAGACGTAGTAGAAGGTGGATGGATCGTTCAGGTTCAGGCCGGGCAGCGTGTTGCGCGCGTCGATGGACAGGCCGTCGTCGCCGCCGTAGATCATGAGCCCGACGAGGATGAAGTACAGCATCTGTCCGAACGCCAGCGTGATCATGATGAACTGCACGCCCGAGGTGCGCAGCGACAGAAAGCCGACCACCAGGCCCAGCAGGCCTGCGACGGCGACGGCCAGGGGCCACATGACCAGCGCGGCGTTGCTGCCGCTCCAGCCGAACAGCGTCTCGCCCTGGTTCACGTGGAAGGCGGCGATGCCGATGACGTAGCCGCCCAGGCCAAAGAACGCGGCATGGCCGAAGCTGACCATGGCGCCGTAGCCCAGGATGAGGTCCAGGCTGACAGCGGCGATGGCGTAGATGAGAAAGCGCGTCATGAGGTTGACGAGAAAGCTCTCGCCGGTGGCCGATGCGATGGCCGGCACCAGCACGAAAAGCAGCAGCCCGATGGTGTTGACGATGACGCTGCGGGTGATGCGTGGCCGGCTTGCCGAATAGGTGTCGGAGCAGGTGTCTGACACCCCCGATGCACGGTCGTGGCATGCGGCGTTTGCGTGCTGGGTGTCAGACACCGGGGCAATTGCGGCAGACGGTGGAATTGATCTGGTCATGAATATCGTTCCTAGCGCTGGGCCGGCACCAGTCCGCGCGGCTTGAACAGCAGCACGATGGCCATCAGGATGTAGATGCTGGCGGACACGAGACTGGAGCTGGCCGAGTCCGACAATTCTGGCGGCAGCAGGCGCGACATCCAGAAGGGGATGTAGGCGCGCCCCAGCGCGTCGGTCATGCCGATCATCAGCGAGCCCACTAGCGCGCCGCGCACGGAGCCCACGCCGCCCACCACGATGACGACGAAGGTGGTGATGAGGATGCGTTCGCCCATGCCGATCTCCACGGCCAGCAGGGGCGCGGCCATGACGCCGGCAAAGCCGCAGAGCAACGCGCCCAGCGTGAAGATCAGGGTGAACAGACGCTGGATGTTCACGCCCAGCGCATCGACCATTTCGCCGTCGTCGGCGCCCGCGCGCACCAGCATGCCGACCCGCGTGCGCGAGATCAGCAGCCACAATCCCAGCGCGACGAGCGCGCCGGCGCCAATGAAGGCCAGCCGCATGATGGGATAGTTCAGGCCGGGCAGGAGCGCGACGGACCCGGACAAGAAAGGAGGAATGTCCATGAACGGCGGGCTGCGGCCAAACAGCACGGTGACCAGTTCATTGGTGAAGAGCGTCAGCCCCAGCGTGGCCAGCACCTGATCCAGGTGATCGCGCCGGTACAGATGACGGATGACCAGCAGCTCGATCACCAGGCCGTACAGCGCCGCGCCCGCCAGCGCGGCCAGCAGCGAAGCTGCGAACGACCCGGTGGACGCCGCCGCGCTGGCGGCGCAGAACGCGCCCACCATGTAGAAAGAGCCGTGCGTCAGGTTGATGACGTTCATGATGCCGAACACCAGCGTCAATCCGGCCGACAACAGAAACAGCAAGGCGCTGTATTGCAGGCCGTTCAGGACCTGCTCCAGGAACATCAGCATTGCGACTCCTTCTTGGGAGCGTCCGTGTAGTGAGGCTGCGCGGCGCCGGCAAGCCCGGTGCCGCGCAGCCCGTGCCGCGTCATTGCATCTTGCAGTCGGCCGCGTGCACGTCGGTGTGGTCGTGCGCCAGCACCTTCAGGTTCTTGTAGACCAGCTTGCCGTCGGGTCCGGCTTCGATGTGCAGCAGATACCAGTCCTGGATGGGGTGCTGGTTCGAGCCGAACTTGAACTTGCCGCGCACGCTGGGAAAGTCGGCGCGCCGCAGCGCGTTGCGAAAGTCGTCGGGCTTGCCGATGATGTCCCCATTCACGGCTTTCAATGCGGAGCCGATCAGGTTGGCGGTGTCGTAGGCCTGGGCCGCGTACGCGGTGGGCGGGCGGTTGTAGGCCTTGGTGAAGGCCTCGACGAAGTGCTTGCTCTGCGGGTTGTCCAGGTCGGCGCTCCACAGCGAGCTCAGGTAAAAGCCCTTGCCGGCGGTGCCGGTGGCGGCCAGCATGCGGTCGTCCATCGAGTAGATGGGCGTGATCATCTTGATCTTGTCGGCCAGCCCCGAGTTGGCGAATTGCTTGGTCAGGTTGATGCCCGCGCCGCCCGGATGAAACTGGAAGATGGCATCGGGGTTGAGCGAGCGGATGCGCGCCAGTTCCACCGAGAAGTCGGCCTGTTCGAGCTTGGTGTAGATCTCGTCGGCGATCTCGCCCTTGTAGGTGCGCTTGAATCCGGCAATGGCGTCGCGCCCGGCCTGGTAGTTCGGGGCCATGATGACGACGCGCTTGGCGCCCAGTTCGTTGGCGGCCATGCCGGCGGTGTCGGCGTACGAGTCGTTCTGGAACGCCACCGCGAAGTAGTTGGGATTGCAGGCCTTGCCGGCGTAGTTGGAGGGGCCGGCGTTCAGGCTGACATAGAAGGCGCCCGCGTTCAGCACGGTGGGGCCAACGGCGGCCATCACGTTCGAGAAGTTGATGCCGGTGAACAGGCGCACTCCGCCCTGCACCATCTTGTCGGCGATCTGCTTGGCGTTGGCGGGCTTGAGCGCATCATCCTCCACGCGCACGTTGACCGGCACGCCGCCCAGCTTGCCGCCGCCTTCCTTGACGGCCAGCATGAAGGCGTCGCGCTCGTCCTCGCCGATGTAGCCGGCGGGCGTGGACAGGGTGCCGATGAAGCCGATGTCCACCGGTTTGGGCTGCGCGCTGGCCGCGTACGAGGCCAATGACAGCATGACGGCGGCGGCGCCGCGGATGGTGCTTTTGTGCATGGTTGTCTCCTCTGGTGCTTTTCTTGCACTCGTGCTTGTTGTGCTGCGCTGTGTTGATACCGCTTGCCCTGCTGTTTCCTGTCCTGCTGTTTGGTTATCGGTTGCTATTGCGGCGGCTTGGCCTGCAGGCAGTTCTCCACTTTCCACCCGTACAGCCACTGCAACGCGTCGTAGAACTGGGACTGGCTGCGCCCCGTCCACAGCATGTTGCGCACGGTGCGCTCCACGCCGCGCGCGTGATAGAGCCGGCCCATTTCCCGCGTTGACCACACCACGCGCGCGCTGCGCGGGATGCGCACCGATTCGTACAGCCGGAAGGCGGCCGGCAGGTCGTGATCGCACTGCCGGATCGCCTCGCCCAGCGTCACGGCGTCTTCCAGCGCCATGCAGGCGCCCTGGGCCATGTATTGCGTCATGGGGTGGGCGGCGTCGCCCAGGATCGTGACGCGTCCCTGGCCCCACTGCTCCACGGGTTCGCGATCGGCGGTGGCCCAGCGTTTCCACGAGGTCGGCCGGTCCAGCATCTGGTGCGGGGTCGGGTGGATGCCCTGGAAGTAGGACAGCACCTCGTCCTTGCTGCCTTCGCGCACGCCCCATTCCTCTTTTTCGCGGCTATGGAAGGTGACGACCAGGTTGTATTGCTGGCCGCCGCGCAAGGGGTAGTGCACCAGATGGCAGTGCGGACCGGCCCACAGCACGGGCGCGTTGATGCGCAGCTCTCGCGGCATGTTGTCCTGTTCGACCACGGCGCGATAGACGACGTGGCCAGTTACGCGCGCCGGGTCGCCCACCATGCGCTCGCGGATCACGGACTTCACGCCGTCCGCGCCCACCACGGCGTCGGCGCGGTAGCGGTTGCCCTGCGTGTCCACCACCTCCACGCCGCGTTCGTCCTGCGACATGCTGGCGATCTGCGTGGACGTGCGGAACTGGATCAGCGGGTCCTGCTGCACGGCCTCCAGGATCGACAGGTGGATGTCGGCGCGATGGATGACGGCGTAAGGGCCGCCAAACCGCGCGCGAAACGCCTCGCCGGTGTCGATGCGCACGACCTCTTTGGCGTCCACGGCATCCATCATGATGATGTGATCTGTGAAGACGGCCCGCTCGCGCGCCGTGCGGCCCACGCCCAGGGCGTCGAGCGCCGCGAACGCGTTGGGTCCGAGCTGGATGCCGGCGCCGATCTCGCCGATATGCGCCGCCTGCTCCAGCAGTTGAACCGCGATGCCCTGCCGCGTCAGCGCCAGCGCGGCGGCCAGGCCGCCGATGCCGCCGCCCACGACGATCACGGTTTGCGTTTTGGGCTTTGCAGCCTGGTTTTGCGTCATGTCGGAATCCCCCGGGATCAGTCCTGGCCGCCCAGGAAGGCGCCCTGCTTTTTCAATTGCGCCTGCAGCGCGGGGATGGACACGTCGCCGGGCGCGATGCCCTCGCGCAATGCCATTGCGGATGCGGTGCCCGCGGCCTCGCCCATCACAAAGCAGCTGCCGCTCACGCGGGCGGCCGATTGGCCTTCGTGCGTCATGGAGGCGCAGCGGCCCGCCACCAGCACGTTGTCGGCCACGCCCGGGCCGCGCCGGGGCACCATCATGCGAAACGGCAGCTGGTTGTAGCCGCGCGATTCCGGAATCGGCGGCCAGACCCATTTGACGTCGCCGGCGGTGTGCATCTCCAGCGGCCAGCCATTGACGCCGATGCTGTCGGGAAAGTCGGCGCAACCCAGCACGTCTTCCTGGCTGAGCACCGCCTCGCCGACGATGCGGCGGGTCTCGCGAATGCCAAGCTGCGGCGCGATGTCCAGCACATAGGCCTGTTCGAAGCCCGGCACCTTGGCGCGCAGGAAAGCCAGGTAGTTCATGATCTGCCGGCGGCCCTCCAGTTCGCCTGCCGACAGCGAATCCGCGTTGGTGCCGTCCGCGGCGCTGCCGTCGGCGTTGGCCAGCTGCGTGACGTTCACGCGCCATTCGTAATCGTGCTTTTGCGGGCGCACGATGGCGCCCTTGCGCGGAAAGGTGAACTCGCCGCTGGCGGCAGCCTCGTCCATCAGCGCCGGAATGGTCTTCCAGGCTTCCTGCGCCCGCGCGCCGTCGACATTGCCCACCTTGAACATCAGCGTGGGATACAGCATGTGGCCGTGCGCATCGCCCTTTTCAAACGGCAGGCCGCCCCATTGCGCGATATCGGCGTCGCCCGAGCAGTCGATGAAGATCTCTGCGCGTACGGCGCAGCGGCCGGACTTGGTTTCCAGGAACAGGGCGTCCACGCGGCCCTGGCCGTCACGCGCGACGCCGGTGGCCAGCGCGTGAAACAACACCTGCGCACCGCTGTCCTGCACCAGGCCGTCGGCCGCGCACTTGTACGCTGAGATGTCGTAGGCCTGCGCGTGGATCTTGCCCAGGATCAGATGCGGGTCGTTCAGCCCGTCCATCGCGCGCATGCGGTCGAGCAGGTCGTCGGTCATGCCGTGCACCACCTGCCGGATGTCGCCATGGATGTTGGCGTGCAGGCCGCAGAAGTTGGACACGCCCGCAGCGGTGCCCATGCCGCCCAGAAATCCATAGCGCTCCACCAGCAGCACGCTGGCGCCATTGCGCGCGGCGCTGGCGGCCGCCAGCACGCCGGCCGGGCCGCCGCCCAGGACGACGACCTCGTACTCGCCATAAAGCGGCACCTGGCGGGCGGGTTCGGTGATGACCATCTGACTCTCCTTGCTTGTTGCTGTCGGCGCGCGGCCGGGCCGCGCGACGTCCTTACTGGCCCTTGATGCCCAGCTTCTTGATCAACGGCTCCCAGCGCTTCAACTCGTCGTCCATGTAGCCGCGAAACTGCGCGGGCGTATCGCCGACCGGGTCCATGAACTGCGCCTGCAGCCGCTTGGCGACCTCGGGGTCGTGAATGGCCTGGATCAGCGCGTCCGACAGCTTCTTCTGCACATCGGCCGGCGTCTTGGACGACACCACGAAGCCGATCCACGCGGAGCCTTCGATCCCTTGCACGCCCACTTCGGCCAGCGTCGGGATATCGGGCAGCAGGGCGGAGCGCTTGGACGAGGTCACCGCCAGCGCCTTGAGCCGGCCGTCCTTGACCATGGGCATCACCGCTATAGGCGGCAGCGCGGCAAACTGCGTGTCGCCCGACAGCAGCGAGGTCAGCGCCGCCGGCGACGACGGATAGGGCACATGCGTGGCGCGCGCGCCGATCTGCTGCAATAGCAACTCCACAGCCAGATGCGAGACCGTGCCCGCGCCCGGCGACGGGAAGTTGTACTTGTCCGGGTTCTTCTTCAATGCCTCCAGAAGCTGGCCGATGTTGTCGATGCCGGCAGCGGCCGGCACCACCAGCACATTGGGCTGGTGCACGGCCAGCGTCAGCGGCGACAGGTCCTTGGCGGGCGCGTAGGGAAGCTTGTCGAACAGCAGCGTGTTGTTCACCAGCGGACCGGTGATCGACACGCCGAACGTGTAGCCGTCCGGCTTGGCATTGGCGATGGCGAAGGTACCGATGTTGCCGCTGGCGCCGGGCTTGTTCTCGACGACGATGGTCTGGCCCAGGATCGCGCCGGCCTTCTCGCTGACGATGCGCGCAACCTGGTCGGGGCTGGAGCCCGGGCCGAACGGCACCACGGCCTTGAGCGGCTGCGTGGGCCATGCGTCGGCGGCGGTGGCGGCCAGCGGCGCCAGCACGGCCAGGCCAAACGCCGCGGCGCGGGTCGTAAAAAGGCGTGCAAAACGGCGTGAAAGGCGGCGGCCCGGTTGCGAGGTCGAAGAATCAAGCATGCGTGTCTCCCACGTTCTTCATGGTGTCGAAATAGGTCTGTTCATTGGCGATGAAGGCGGCCACCATCGCGCGGTAGGTGGCGTCCACCACCTGCTCCAGGTTCGTGAATCCCTGGTTGTGGCGCTGGGCCAGCGCCCGGGCCTTCTCGAAGACCTGCGCCTGGCGCGCGGGCGCGCTCACCTGAAAGGCGTCGCGCTTGAAGCGCGCGGCGTCCTTCACGTACATCGCCCGCTCGGCAATCAGCCGCACGATCTCGTCGTCCAGCCGGTCGATATTGGCGCGCACGTCCGCCAGGGTGGCGCACAGCCGGTGGTAGGCCGGGTCGGTGTACTCGCGCAGCGGGGCGCCTTGCGTGTCGGGTTCTTGCATGCTCACTTGGTGTAGTCCGGTTGTTGCGCGGGCGCGGCCTCTTGGAAGGCTGGTTGCGCGTTGCAGTGTTCGACGACGCGCAGAATGCGCGGGTAGGGCGACAGATCGCAGCCCATGCGCTGCGCGTTGGCCACCTGCGGAACCAGGCAGCAGTCCGCCAGCGTGGGCGCATCGCCAAAGCAATACGCGCCGTGTCCATGACGCGCCAGCAGCGCTTCCACCGCCGTCAGACCCTCGCGGATCCAGTGGTGGTACCAGGCGTTCTTCTGCGCTTCGCTGGCGCCCAGCACTTCCTGCAGGTAGCGCAGGATGCGCATGTTGTTGACCGGGTGGATGTCGCACGAGATGGCGTGCGACAGCTCCAGCACACGGGCGCGCGCCAGCGTGTCCGCGGGAATCAGCCGAGGTTCGGGATGCGTGGCGTCCAGATAGTCGATGATGGCAAGCGACTGCGACAGCGCAACGTCGCCGTCGACCAGCAGCGGCACGCCGGCCGACGGGTTGCGCGCCACGTAGTCCGGCGCCCGCTGCTCCTGCTTGCGCAGGTTTACGGGCAGGTATTCATAGGGCAGGCCCTTGAGCGCGAGCGCGATGCGCACGCGGTAGGACGTGGAGCTGTTGAAGAAGTTGTGCAGTTGCATGCGGGTCTCCCGGCCTCAAGCCATCTGCACGCTGAGCGTGCCCAGTCCGTCCACGCCGCCGACCATTTTGTCGCCGCGCACCACGGGGCCGACGCCTTCGGGCGTGCCGGTGTAGATCAGGTCGCCGGCCTCCAGGCGGAAGTACTTCGAGAGATACGCAATGGTTTCCGCGATGGACCAGATCAGCTTGCCGATGTCGCTGCGCTGGCGGTCTGCGCCGTTGACTTGCAGCCAGATGCCGGCCTGCTCGATGCCGCTGACCGATTGGGCCGGATGCAACGGGCCGATCGGCGCGCTCTGGTCGAACGCCTTGCCCAGTTCCCACGGGCGGCCGGCTTCGCGCATCTTCATCTGCAGATCGCGGCGCGTCATGTCCAGGCCGACGGCGTATCCCCACACGTGCTGCAGGGCCTCGTCGACGCTGATGTTGGCGCCGCCCTTGCCGATGGCGGCGACCAGTTCGATCTCGTAGTGCAGGTTGGCCGTTTCGGGCGGATAGGGCAGGGAGAGCGTGCTGCCTTGCGCGACCGGCACGACGGCGTCGGCCGGCTTGCAGAAGAAGAACGGCGGTTCGCGGTCGGGGTCAAAACCCATTTCCCGCGCGTGGGCGGCGTAGTTGCGGCCGACGCAGTACACGCGTCGCACGGGAAAACTGTCCTGGCTGCCGGCAATGGGCACGGCAACGGGAGCGGCGGGAGCAAACACAAACGACATGGGTCACCCTTTGAAGGCGGAGGGAAATTGGAATCTCGGCCGTATTCGCGGCCAGCTTCGGCCGCGTGCTTCCACGTGCGGCCGTGTACGGGCGTCAGCCGACGCGTTCTTCGCGCCACAGGCCCAGCGCGTCCTGCACCGGCCGATCGGAATAGCTGAAGAGCGTGGCGTCTTCCAGCGCGGCAAGCTGCACCGGCATCCAGGAGGGCGCGACGAACACATCGCGCGGCCCAAAATGAAACTCCTGGTCGCCGATGCGCGCCGTGCCGCGGCCTTCGACCACGCTGTACACCGTGGAATCGGTCGTGCGCGTGGTCTTGCCCTGAAAGCCTGCCGGCAGGAACTGCATGAAGGTGGCCATCGTCGGCATGGGATAGCCGCCCGTGGCCGGATTCAGGTAGCGCAGCTTGACGCCGTCCCACGGGTCGAGCTCGCCGTGCCGGTAGAGCGCATCCAGCGCCTCGCGGCTGCGTTCGTAGGGGTAGTTGAAGATGGGCGAGGTGCCGCTGGAGACGTGATGCCGCACGGGCGCCATGTTGTGGCCAAAGCGCGCCATGCTGTCGCCTTCGGGCCGCGTGACCGGCTGCGTGGCGGACGGATAGTTCTCGGCAAAGCCGGCATCCAGGAAGCGCAGCAGCGGAATGTCCAGGCCGTCCAGCCAGACCACCGGCTCGCCGCCTTCCACGGTTTCGGCGTTGCCGTGGTCGTGCCAGGTCCACGAGGGCGTAATGATGAAGTCGCCGGGGTGCATCGTCGTGCGCTCGCCGTTGACGGCGGTGTACGCGCCGCGGCCCTCGACGATGAAGCGCAGGGCCGATTGCGTGTGGCGGTGGCTGGGCGCGATCTCGCCCGGCAGGATGAGCTGCAGTCCCGCGTACAGGCTTTGCGTGATGCTGGCCTGGCCCGGCAGACCGGGGTTTTCCAGGATCAGCACGCGGCGCACGGCTTCTTCCGCGGTGATCAGCGACCCGGACGCCATCACGTCGTCACGCACGTCGTCGTACTTCCAGAGGGCCGGCACGCAGCGCGGGGCGGGTTGGCGCGGCACCAGGTTGTGCAGCGATTCCCACAGCGGGGCCATGTGTTTCTTGGCGATGCGCGCGTAATAACGGGCGCGGTCCGAAGCGGCGCTGTCCGCGCCGGCGCAATGACCGTCGTGCATGGTTGTCTCCTGTATGTCCGGCTGGTGCCGGCTTCTACGGGCGGCCGCCGCGTAAGTTCGCGGCTGGTCCTGATATGGAGACGATTATGCGAGCAGGAGCTATGTGGTTTGAAATGAAATTATCTTATTATCCATACCAATAACCATATACATACGAGACAAACCTCCCATCAAAAGGGCCTGCATGGACTGGACCCATCGCTTGCGGCTGCGCAATTTGAAGATGCTGCTCAGCCTGGCCCAGACCCGCAACATCAGCCACTCGGCCGCGATGCTCAACACGACGCAGCCGGGCCTGTCGAAATGGCTGAAGGATCTGGAAGACGATATTGGCTTGCCGCTCTTCGAGCGACATGCGCGCGGCCTGCGCCCGACGCCGCATGGCGACGTGCTGATCGCGCACGCGCAGCGCGTGGAGTCGCAACTGGATCGCGCCAGCGCGGACATGGCGGCCCTGCGCGAGGGCGGCGGCGGGCGCGTCGTGATCGGCGCATCCGGCGCGTCGGCCTCCGACACCGTGCCGCTGGCGGTGATGAAGTTGCTGGAACGCATGCCGCAGGCGCGCGTGAAACTGGTCGAGGGAACGACCGATCGTCTGCTGGCCCAACTGGCGCAAGGGGAACTGGATATCGTCGTGGGACGGTCGGCGCCGGAGCACCACGATCCCGCCATCCGCTTCGAGGCGCTGTACCTGGAACCCATCCACCTGGTGGCGCGGCCTCGCCATCCGCTCTTCGCAGTGGAGCAGCCAAGCTGGCAGGACCTGCTGTCCTACCGCTGGATCCTGTGGCCCAAGGGCACGCCCATCCGAAACGCGGTCGACGCCGCGCTGGCCGCGGCCGGACAGGCGCCGCCGCCCGACCATATCGAATCCAATTCCGTAACCATCAACCTGACCCTCATCAACAACAGCGACATGATCGGCGTCGCGTCGCACCGCGCCGCGCTGCGCTTTTCGCAGATGCGGGCGATGCGCATCATTCCGGTGCGGCTATCGGGTTTCGGGTCGGTCGCGATGTATTGGCGGGAGGATGCGTTCCGGCCTGTGGCCGTGGAAGAGGCGATGGCCGCGCTGCGAAGCACCGTGGCCGAACATGCACCCGGCGTGACACGGCTATGACCCCCGAGCCCGCCTCCGGCCTGAACGCCCTGATTGATCAGTGCCGCAAGCTGGAAGCGGCTTTGGAGGCTGGCAACGACCCTTCCTCGTCTGCGGCGATGCACCGCTTCGTGGCCCACATGGACGAGGGCCGCACGCCACCGGGCATGTGGTCGCCCCTGGTGCTGTCCGTGCTGGTGATGGCGGGCGGGCTGGGCGTCGGCATTGAATTGCTGAGCCTGCTGCTGCGATTCGTCGGCCCCGCGATGGCCGCGTTCGCGCTGGTCGCGGTGTGCGCGGGGACTGCGCTGGGCCTGTCGATCGGGATGGTGCTGATGATGGCGGGGCGGGTGCAGGGCGTGGTGCTGCTCAAGCGCCTGTCGATCGGTCTGATCGCCGTGGGCGCACTCGGCGGCATCGCCTGGACGCAGGGCGACGTCAGGGCCGTGGGGCCGGTGGTGGCGGTGCTTGGCGGGTTGGGGGCTTGGCTGGTGATGAACTCTGGCGGGTTTTATGTGTTTGTGGGGTATCGGGTGGCGTTGCGGTGTTTGGCGCGCCGGGGGTGATGGGGCGTGGGGTTGACTGCGATGTTTGCGGGGGGGGCTTTTTCTTTTGACGCCCGGCGCGTCGGCGGCCTGGGCGCGCGGGGCCACGATTGCGGTCCGGAGCCTTCGCTCCGGACTGCCCCTTCGTCATCTTCGTTGTCGCCTTCGGCGACTGCCTTCAGATTCCCTCGGGCGCATCTTCACGCCCCGCGCGCCCAGGCCGCCGACACGCCGGGCTGCGATGGTTTGGGCTTCACGGGCGCTGGGGCGAGTTGAGTGCTTGGGGTTCTTGCCAGCGCGGGGTCGGGCTTGAAGCGTCTTGCGGAGCCCGCCCCACTGCGGCCGCGCGGGCGGCCTTGTGGGCCTTACGCGGTGTCTTGCGTCGGGTTTAGGACGCTGCGCGCTGATGTGCGGGTGCCAGACATCAGCCTGTCGCCGTCTTTACTTCGCCGCCACCTTATCCGGCGGCACCGGATTCTCCCAGCCGCCGCCGATGGCGCGGATCAGTCCCACTGTGGAGCGGGCCTGTTCGCCGGTCAATTGGACCGCGACGCGCTGTTGCAGGAGGACGCTGCGGTCGGCTTCGATCACGTCGAGGTAGCTGATGGAACCTTCGCGGTACTGCGTGTGCGAGAGCTTTGCGGCGCGGGCGGCGGCTTCCACGGCGGCGTTCTGGGCCTTGGTCTGGTCGGCCAGAATGCGCAGGTTGGCCAGGTTGTCTTCGACTTCGCGGAACGCGTTCAGAACGGTCTGGCGGTAGACGGCGACGTCTTCCTCGTAGACGGCGCGGGCGCGGTCCAGGCCGGCCTGGCGGCGGCCGCCGTCGAAGATGGGCATGGACAGGGCGGCGCCGACCAGGGGGCCCAGCAGGAACGTGCGGCTGGACCATTGGAAGAGGTTGCCCAGCTCCGAGGACTCGTAGCCGAAGGCGCCGGTGATGTCCAGGCGCGGGAAGAACGCGGACTTGGCGGCGCCGACGCGGGCGTTGGCGGCGGCCATGGCGCGTTCGGCGGCGGCGATGTCGGGGCGGCGTTCGAGCAGCGTGGACGGCAGGCCGGCGGGGATGGTCAGCGCGATCTGTTCGATGGGCTGCGGCGGCATCGTGAATTCCGACGGGGCGCGGCCCAGCAGCACGGCCAGCGCGTGTTCGGCGGTGGCGCGGCGGCGGTCGATGCCCAGGGCCTCGGATTGCGCCGACGCGAGTTCGGCCTTGGCGCGCGCGAGATCCAGTTCACTGATGTCGCCCGCGTCGTAGCGGCGCTGGATCAGTTGCAGCGTGTCCGTGCGCAGCTTGACGGTCTGATGGTAGAGACGCGATTCGGCGTCCTGTTCGCGCACCAGGAAGTAGGTGGTGGCGACGTCGGCCTGCAGGGCCAGCAGCACCGAGCGGTACAGCGCTTCGCTTTGCTGCGCGTCGGCGGTGGCGGCGTCCACGGTCGATGCGACGCGGCCGAAGAGGTCGGCCTCGTAGGACACGGTGCCTTGGGCGCGCCACGTGGTGACGGGCGACGTGGACGTGCCATCGGGCAGGCCTTGCGACACGGCCGACGGACGTTGGCGGTTGGGGCCGAAGCCGGCGTCCAGGCTGGGGAAGAAGCCGGAACGCGCTTCGCGCTGCAGGGCGCGCGCTTGCGTCAGCCGCGCCGCGGCGGCCTGCAGGTCCTGGTTGGCGCGCTGGGCTTCCTCTTCGAGCTGGTTCAGGCCTTCGTCGCCGAACACTTTCCACCAGGCGCCGCGCAGCGCGTCTTCGGACGGCTCGGCGGGCTTCCACGTGCCGGCTTCGGACGCGGGCAGGGCGGCTTCCTTGAAGGCCGCCGGCGTGTCGGCCGAGGGCCGCTCGTAGGTGGGACCCACCGCGCAGCCGGCCAGCACCAGCAGCAGGGCGAGCAGGGCGGATCCTCGGGTCAGTCTTTTCATCATCATGACGTTTCTCTTTGGCGCGCGTCCCATCCCACTGGACAGGACGCGCTGGCTACTCTGGTTTGCCGGCCTACGCGTGGTGTTGCGGGGCGGGCGGCGCGTTCGGGTCGATGTGCGGCACGCAGACGGGCGCTTCGTGCGGCGCGGCCGAGTGCAGCTTCTTGCCGCCCAGCGAACGCAGCAGGACATAGAACACCGGCGTGAGGAACAGGCCGAACAGGGTCACGCCCAGCATGCCGAAGAACACAGCGACACCCATGGCGTGGCGCATTTCGGAGCCGGCGCCCGACGACAGCACCAGCGGCACCACGCCCATGATGAACGCGATGGACGTCATCAGGATGGGGCGCAGACGCAGGCGGCTGGCCTCGATGGCGGCTTCGAGCGGCGTGCGCCCGTTCATCTCGAGCTCCCGGGCGAACTCCACGATCAGGATCGCGTTCTTTGCCGACAGCCCCACCAGCACCATCAGGCCGATCTGCGTGAAGATGTTGTTGTCGTTGCCGGTCAGGTAGACGCCGGTCAGCGCCGCCAGGATGCTCATCGGCACGATCAGGATCACGGCCAGCGGCAGGGTCAGGCTTTCATACAGCGCGGCCAGCACCAGGAACACGAGCAGCACGCTGATCGGGAACACCCAGAGGCCCGCGTTGCCCGCCAGGATCTGCTGGTACGTGAGGTCGGTCCATTCGAACTTGACGCCACGCGGCAGGGTTTCGGCGGCGACGCGCTCGGCCGCGGCCTGCGCCTGGTCGGACGAGAAGCCGGGGGCCGGTCCGCCGTTGATGTCGGCGGCGGTGTAGCCGTTGTAGCGCACGACCATTTCCGGCCCGAAGGTCTGCTTGACCGTGACCAGCGAGGACAGCGGCACCATGTCGCCGGCGGCGTTGCGGGTCTTCAGTTGCAGGATGTCGTCGGCGTGCGCGCGGAACGGCGCGTCGGCCTGCGCACGCACCTGGAACACGCGGCCAAAGCGGTTGAAGTCGTTGACGTACATGGAGCCCAGGTAGATCTGCATGGTGTCGAAGACTTCGGTCACCGGCACGCCCAGCTGCTTGGCCTTGACGCGGTCCAGGTCCACGTCAAGCTGCGGGACGTTGATCTCGTAGCTGGAGAACGTGGGGCCCAGTTCGGGCGTCTGACGCGCCTTTTCCAGGAAGGCCTGCTTGGCCTTGTCCAGTTCGGCGTAGCCCAGCGCCGCGCGGTCTTCCAGCTGGAGCTTGAAGCCGCCCAGCGTGCCCAAGCCCATGACGGGCGGTGGCGGGAACACGGCGATGAACGAATCCTGGATGGCGGCGAACTTCTGGTTCAGCGAGGCCGCGATGGCGTTGCCGGAGAGTTCGGCGCCCCGGCGTTCGTCGAACGGCTTGAGCGTGACGAACACGATGCCCGCGCTGGAACTGTTGGTGAAACCGTTGATCGACAGGCCGGGGAAGGCGATGGCCGACTGCACGCCGGGTTCCTTCAGGGCGATGTCGCTCATGCGGCGGATCACGTCTTCGGTGCGATCCAGCGAGGCGCCGTTGGGCAGCTGCGTGAAGCCGATCAGGTACTGCTTGTCCTGCGCGGGCACGAAGCCGCCGGGCACCATGTACGACACGCCGAGGGTCGCGGCGACCAGCACGGCATAGACGCCCATCGCGCCGGCCTTGCGGCGGATGACGCTGGCCACGCCCGTGCCGTAGGACTCGGACGCGCGGCCGAACATGTTGTTGAACCAGTTGAAGAAGCGGCCGAAGACGCGATTCATGCCGCGGGTCAGCCAGTCGGGCTTGTCGTGGTGGCTCTTGAGCAGCAGGGCCGACAAGGCGGGCGACAGGGTCAGCGAGTTGAAGGCCGAGATCACCGTCGAGATGGCGATGGTCATGGCGAACTGCTTGTAGAACTGGCCGGTCAGGCCCGTCATGAAGGCCAGGGGCACGAACACGGCGCACAGCGTCAGCGCGATGGCGATGATGGGGCCGCTGACTTCGCGCATGGCGCGATAGGTCGCATCGCGTGGACTCAAGCCCGCCGCGATGTTGCGCTCGACGTTTTCGACCACCACGATGGCATCGTCCACCACGATCCCGATGGCCAGCACCATGCCGAACAGCGACAGCGCGTTGATGGAGTAACCGAACATCAGCAAGAGCGCGAACGTCCCCACGATGGACACGGGCACCGCCAGCAGCGGAATGATGGACGCGCGCCAGGTCTGCAGGAACAGGATCACCACCAGCACGACCAGCGCGATGGCTTCGAGCAGCGTGTGCACGACGGCTTCGATACTGGAGCGCACGAACTGCGTGGGGTCGTATTCGATGCGGTATTCCACGCCCGGCGGGAAATCCTGGGCCAGCTCGGCCATCGCCGCGCGCACCTGGCTGGACACGTCCAGCGCATTGGCGCCCGGCGACTGCATGATGCCCATGCCCACCGCCTGCTTGTTGTTCAAGAGCGAGCGCAGGCCGTATTCCTGCGCGTCCAGTTCAACCCGCGCCACGTCGGACAGGTGCGTGACCGCGCCGTCCGGCGAGGTCTTCAGGATGATGTCGCGGAATTCCTCTTCGGTCTGCAGGCGGCCGCGGGCATTCACGTTCAGCTGCAGCGGCACGTCGCCTTGCGTGGGCGAGGCGCCGATCACGCCGGCCGCGACCTGCACGTTCTGCTCGCGGATCGCGTTGACGACTTCGGACGCGGTCATGCCGCGCTGGGCGACCTTCTGCGGATCGAGCCACACGCGCATGGAGTAGTTGCCCGAGCCCCACACCGTGACTTCACCCACGCCGGTGATGCGCGACAGGCGGTCCTTCACGTTCAGGATCGCGTAGTTGCGCAGGTACGTGATGTCGTAGCGGTCGTTGGGCGAGATCAGGTGGACCACCAGCGTCAGCGTGGGCGAGCTCTTGGCCGTGGTCACGCCCAGGCGCTGCACGTCCGGCGGCAGGCGCGGCAGCGCCTGCGACACGCGGTTCTGCACCAGCTGCTGCGCCTTGTCCGGGTCCACGCCCAGCTTGAAGTTCACCGTCAGCGTCAGGTTGCCGTCGCTGTTGGCCTGCGACTGCATATACAGCATGTTCTCCACGCCGTTGATGGATTCTTCCAGCGGCGAGGCGACGGTTTCGGCGATGACCTTGGGGTTGGCGCCCGGGTACTGCGCGCGCACCACCACCGATGGCGGCACGACTTCCGGGTATTCGGAGATGGGCAGCTGGAACATGGCCAACAGGCCCGCCAGCAGCACCAGGATCGATAGGACGCCGGCGAAGATCGGCCGGTCGATGAAGAATTTCGAGATATTCATAAACGTTCTCGTTCGACGCGTCGGCTTAGTTCTGTGCCGAGGCGGTCTTGACCGGGTTGCCGGGGGTGCGCTTGGCCGCAACCATGGGGACGACAGTGGGGGTCACGGCGTCGCCGGGGCGGATGCGCTGCAGGCCGTTGACGACGATGCGCTCGCCGGCGGCAAGGCCCGAATCCACTACGCGCAGGCCTTCCTGGTTGGCGCCCAGCTTCACCTGGCGGTAGACGGCGTGGTTCTTGTCGTCCAGCACGAGCACAAAGCGCTTGTCCTGGTCGGTGCCGATGGCGCGTTCGTCGATCAGCACGGCCGCGCGCGGCTCGCTGCCGCCCAGGCGGATGCGGGCGTACAGACCGGGCAGCAGCGTGCCGTCGGCGTTGTCGAATTCGGCGCGCACGCGGATGGTGCCGGAGGTGGCATCCAGGCGGTTGTCCACCGATTGCACGGCGCCCGTGCGCGAGTAGCCGTCTTCGTTGGCCAGGCCCAGTTCGACCGGCACCGCGCCGGCGCGGCCGTTGCGCACCGGGTTCACGTAGCGCAGGAACGTTTGTTCGTCCACGTCGAACGATGCGTACATCTTGGATACCGACACCAGCGTGGTCAGCGGCACCGACGCGGCGCCGGCGGCCACCACGTTGCCTACCGTGACCTCGGCGCGCGACACGCGGCCGTCCACGGGCGCCTCGATGCGGGTGTAGCCCAGGTTCAGCTTGGCGTAGTCCAGCGCGGCCTGCGCGCCTTGCAGGTTGGCGGCGGCTTCGCGGGCGGCATTCTGCTTTTCCTCGAAATCGCGGCGGGCGATGGCGTTGTCGGCCAAGAGGCGCTGGCCGCGGGCCAGTTCGGACGCCGTGTAGGCGGCCCGGGCCTTGGCGGCCGTCAGCGCGGCGGCGGCGCGGTCCACCTCGGCCGCGTAGGGGCGCGGGTCGATGGTGAAGAGCACGTCGCCCTTCTTGACGATGCTGCCGTCCTTGAAGTGGACGGCGGTCAGCGTGCCGGACACCAGCGGCCGGATATCCACGCGGTCGATGGCCTCCAGGCGGCCGGAATAGCGCTGCCAGTCGACGATGGTCTTGTTGACGACCTCGGCCACCTCGACCGGGGGCGCGGCGGGGGCGCCCTGCGCCATGGCGACATTGCCGCCCGCGGGACCGCGGGTGAGGGCGTAGCCGCCACCGGCCGCCAGGACGGCTGCAAATACGACGAGCACAGCAATACGTTTACGCGAAACCATGGTGTTTCCTTGAGTGGTTCTTTAGAGGCGGAAGCGCGCTTGCCCGGAATGCGGGAAAACAGAAGGCGGCGGTGCGGGGATGCCAGTCCTAAGAATCCAGGGTCATATGAAAATGCTGCAATGCAACATCGACCGGGGTCGCTGATCTGGAGGCGGTGGCCGCCGGGTAAGGGCGGGCCGCTGCGGTGCGGAATCTGAGGATTGACATGCCCTTTTCTTGCGCCGGGCGGCAAGGGCACTTCAAGATGGTTTGCATTCTGAGTGTTTTGTCCGGGCGGATAAACCTGTCTTTCCCGGCAACACTGTTCGTGGAGAATGACTAATCAGCGGTGAAATCGGGTTATGCTCCGTTCACCCCGACTTATTTGCCTAAGGACACCCTTGCCATGGACCGCTTTCAGGCTATGCAGGTGTTTGTGCGCGTCGTGGACGCCAATAGCTTCACCCGGGCGGCCGACAGCCTATCGCTTCCGCGCACCACCGTCACCACCATCATTCAGAATCTGGAACGCCTCCTGGGCGTGCGCCTGCTGAACCGCACCACCCGCCGCATTGGCCTGACGCCCGACGGCGCGGGCTATTACCAGCATTGCGTGCGCATCCTGGCCGACGTCGAAGAAACCGAGGCGTGCTTCCAGGAAGCCGCCCTGCGTCTGAAGGGCCGCCTGCGCATCGACGTGCCGACCTGCATCGGCCGGCTGATCCTGATCCCCTCATTGTGTGATTTCCACGACAAATACCCCGACGTCGAGCTGGTGCTGGGCCTGGGCGACCGTCCGGTCGACATGGTCCAGGAAGCCGTGGACTGCGTGATCCGCGCCGGCGACCTCGAAGACTCCAGCCTGGTCGCCCGCCGCATCGGCACCCTGCAGACCGTGACTTGCGCGTCCCCCACGTACGTGGCGCGCCACGGCATGCCGCAAACCATCGAATCGCTGCGGGATCACCATGCGGTGCATTATTTTTCCAGCCGCACCGGCCGCAATTGCGCCTGGGACTTCAAGGTGGACGGCAAGCACCAGGAAGTGGACATGAAGGGCACGGTGGCCGTGAACGAAGCCGGGGCCTACCTGGATTGCGGCCTGAAAGGCTTCGGCCTGATCCAGACCGCGCGTTACATGGCGCTGCCGTACCTGCAATCGGGCGAGCTGATCGAGATCCTGCCGCAATGGAAACCCAGCTCCACGGCCATTTCGGTGCTGTATCCGCAGAGCCGGCAGTTGTCGCCCAAGGTGCGGGCCTTTACCGATTGGGTCGCTGACCTGTTTGCTGGCTGTCCGCTGCTCAGCGGCCGCGACGAGACCGATCCGGCCGCCGCTTCTTGCGCCGTGTACCAGCGCAACCAGGGTCAGACCGCGCCGGTGCAACCCCCCGTGCCGGCCATCCCGGCGCTGGCCGATATGGCCCCGCGCCGCCGCACCGCGCGCGAAGAAGCCGCCGAATATCTGCTGTAAGCCATCGCCTCCGGCGCAACGACATGGCGGACCCTCGGGTCCGCCATGTGCGTTAAGCGCGGGAAACCCCGTAGTAAATACAGCCCTTACGTCCCTCGAATCGCATGAAACGTCTGTATAGTCCGACAGTCAAAGCCTACAACGCCCTTACAGTCGATTCGCGCTATGCAGCCTGTTCTACCCGCTTACCTCATTGCCCGATGGCTGTTGCTGCTTGTGCTGTTGGCGGGGGTTTACTTTCTTAGCGGATTTCTGGTCCCGGCCCTGGCGGCGCTGATCATCGGCCTGGCCAGCTGGCCCTTGTATCAACGCCTCGTCGTCCGATGCGGCGGCCGTACAACAGTGGCCGCGTCGCTGGCGCTGCTGGTCGTCGTCGTGGTGCTGATCGTTCCGTTGTCGCTGGCCTTGTCCTATGCCATCAAGGAGGCCAGCGCGTTCGTCGCCTGGGCCATCGCCGCCAACCGCCATGGCGTGGACGTGCCCGCGTGGATTTCCTCGATGCCGGTCGTGGGCGACCGCCTGGCGCGATACTGGGAATCCTATATTGGCCAGCCCCACGCGCTGGGCGCGCTGGTCGAAGCGGTCAGCGGAGAGCACCTGGGCAACATCTACCGCATGGCGCTGGCCGCCACGGGCAACGTCTTCCAGTTGCTGCTGACGGTCCTTTTCATGCTGATCACGCTGTTCTTCGTCTACAAGGACGGTATCCGCATGGTCGCGCAGCTGGATGTGCTGGGCGAACGCATCCTGCCGGCGCGCTGGCAGCGCTTTTCGCGCGTGGTGCCGGCCACCATCAATTCCACCGTCACCGGCATGGGCCTGATCGCGCTGGGCGAAGGCGTCGTGCTGGGCATCGCCTATTGGGTCGCGGGCGTGCCGTCGCCCGTATTGCTGGGCGTGGTCACCGGTTTCATGGCCCTGATCCCCGGGGGCGCGCCGCTGTCATTCACGCTGGTGTCCCTGTATCTCGTGGGCTCGGGCCATGTGGTCGCGGGCATCGCGCTGATGGTCTGGGGCAGCGTCGAACTCTTCATCGTCGACAAGACGCTGCGCCCGCGCCTGGTGGGCGGCCCGGTCAAGCTGCCGTTCCTGCCGACTTTCTTCGGCCTGGTGGGCGGCGTGAAGACCATGGGCATCGTGGGATTGTTCGTGGGCCCGGTGCTGATGGCGCTGCTGGTGGCCGTCTGGCGCGAATGGGTCCACCACGAAGTCCAGGAGCGCGACGCCGCCCGGCTCGGCGCGCCAGCCGTCCACCCCGAGAAGACCCCCGCGGGCTGAGGCCGTTTTGGTAATCTAGCCATCCCGCGTGACCGGCGCCTTGCCGGTGCGCGCCTGCCCGCCCGCAGACGCGCCGCTTTCCGACGCGGGCTGTGAGGATCGAGATGTCCGGGTTATTGCCTGATGATCAGATAGCCGTGCTGCGTGAGCAGGGCTTCGTGGTGGCGCGCCAGTTCGCCAGCCCCGAAGAGGTCGCCGCGCTGCGCGCGCTGGCCGAGCGCCATTTGCGCGATCACGTTGCACCCATCGAATACGAAGCCGACCTGCGCTACCCCGGCGCGCCGGTATCCCGCACCGCCGAAGGCGGCCTGACGGTGCGGCGGCTACTCAACGCCTACGCGCGCGACCCGTTGTTCGCGCAATGGGCCACCAACCCGCGCATCGGGCAGTGGCTGCAGCGCTACTTCAACGAGACGCCCGTGCTGTCCACCGTGCACCACAACTGCGTGATGACCAAGCATCCCGCGTATGGCAGCCTGACCGGCTGGCACCAGGACATCCGCTACTGGTCTTTCTCGGACACGGATCTGGTGTCCTGCTGGCTGGCCCTGGGGCCAGAGACGCGCGCCAACGGCGGCCTGTCGTTCATTCCCGGTTCGCACAAGGCGGCCTATACGCCGGAACAATTCGACGAAAAGAAGTTCTTCCGCGAGGACGTGCCGCAGAACGCCGAATGGATCGCGCGCGCCGTCTGCCCGGAACTGCAGGCGGGCGACGTCGTGTTCTTTCACTGCCGCACCTTGCACGCCGCGCAGGGCAACAGCAGCGACCGCGTGAAGTTGTCGGTGGTTCACACCTATCACCCCGAGTCTTGCCATCCGGTGCCGGGCACGCGTTCGTCGTCGCAGGCAGGCGTGGCGCTGACGAAGGCGTGATGCCTCGCGATGCCCGTAGACTGTCGAATCCCCATCCCGCGCGCCGGCATGGCAACCATGCCGGCCCGGTCCGCAATCCCTCTTTGGAACTGAAGCAACATGCGTGAAAAGATCGTCTTCATCGGCGGCGGCAATATGGCCTCCGCCATCATCGACGGGCTGCTCGGCCAGGGCCGGGCGCTGACCGATTTTCTGGTGATCGAGCCCTACGCGCCCACGCGCGAGGCGCTGGTCGCGCGCGGCTTGCCGTGCCTGGAGCAGGTCAGCAGCGACATCGGCGACGCGGGCCTGTGCGTGCTGGCCACCAAGCCGCAGGTGCTGCGCGAGGCGTGTGGCCAGGTCCGTCAGCATCTGCCGGCCGACGCCACGGTGGTCAGCATCGCGGCGGGCGTGGAACTGGCAGCGCTGTCGGACTGGCTGGGCGGCCACGCGCGCATCGTGCGTGCCATGCCCAATACGCCCGCAAAGGTGGGGCTGGGCATGACTGGCCTGTACGCCACCCCGGCCTGCGGCCAGGCCGAGCGCGATCAGGTCGACGCGCTTTTCGCGGCCGTCGGTGAGCGCATCTGGACCGACAGCGAAGCCATGATCGACGCCGTCACCGCGGTGACCGGTAGCGGTCCCGGCTACGTGTTTCACTTCATGGCGGCGCTGGAGAAGGGCGCTGTCGAGCTGGGCTTCACGCCTGCCGACGCCCGCCGGCTGGCGGTCGCCGCCTTCCGCGGCGCGGCAGAGCTTGCCGCCAGCGAAGACGTGCCGCTCACCGAATTGCAGGAACGCGTCACTTCCAAGGGCGGCACCACCTACGCTGCGCTGTCGCACATGCAGCAGGCCGGCGTGGCCGAGGCCATCACGCAGGCGGTGCACAAGGCGCAGCAGCGCGCCCGCGAATTGTCCGCGGGGTAAGCGCGCCGGCACGGTTGCGCCGCAAGTCCGAACGCGGTCAGCGCTGACGGCCCAGCCGCCACAACAGCGCGGCCGCCAAAAGAATGGCCGCGACGTTGAACTGCATGGCTGACGCGAATGCCTGCGCATGGCGCTCGGCCACGCCCGCATCCGCATGGGCTTGCAGCGCACCGCCATACAGCATGCCCGCGGCCGATACGCCAAGCGCCGCGCCCACCTGCTGTAGGGTCGACACCACGCCGGCGGCCA
Organism: Achromobacter sp. SLBN-14; assembly: GCF_006715415.1. Taxonomy (NCBI): domain Bacteria; kingdom Pseudomonadati; phylum Pseudomonadota; class Betaproteobacteria; order Burkholderiales; family Alcaligenaceae; genus Achromobacter; species Achromobacter sp. SLBN-14. The sequence goes on from NZ_VFNE01000001.1 coordinate 2,969,447, forward strand.
TGCCGGCCTGGCGGTCCTGGACCAGTCCCACCGCCAGGTTCACCAGCGGCGTGTTGACCGCGCCTTGGGCCGCGCCCAGCCACACCAGCGCGGGCAAGAGCGCCCAAGGGTCCAGATCGGCGCCCGCAAATTCCGTGTGCAGCATCAGGGCAGCCGTCGCGCCGCCGTACAGCAGCGCGGCCAGCGCGATCGCCCGCGTCCCATACCGGGCAACCAGCCGTGGCGCGGCCATCGAGCCGGCGACGAACCCGACGCTGGCCGGCGCGAAGATCAGGCCGGCCGTCAGCGCATCGCGTCCAAAGCCAGTCTGCACCAGCAGCGCATAGCAAAGAAACATGGCGCTGGCGGTGGAGAACACCAGCATCACGACAAGGCACCCGGCCGCAAAGCGCGGCTGCGTCAGCAAGGCCATGTCCACCAGCGGCGCGCCGCCAAGCGCGGCGATCCTGCGTTGCAACCGCACGAATGCCGTCAACGCGGCCACCGATGCCGCGCCGCAGGCGAGCGTCCAGGCCGGCCATTGACGTGCCGGACCCTCGATCAGCGCCAGCAGCAGCAACGCCAATCCCAGCCCCACGAGGGCGGCTCCAGCCCAATCCATCGCCGCGCCGGAAGGTTCGGCGGATTCAGGGATGTGACGCGCCAGCCAGCAAGCCAACAGACCCAGCGGCAGGTTGACAAGGAAGATGGTGCGCCAGGCCAGGCCGAACAGATCCGCATGGACGATCCATCCGCCCAGCACCTGCGCGGCGATGGCCGCGAGGCCCAGCGTCATGCCAAGCCACGCAAACGCCCGCCGCCGCGCGTGGCCCTCGAAGCTGACGCGGATCAGCGCATACACCTGCGGAAACAGCAGGGCCGCCGCGGCGCCTTGCACAATGCGCGCGGCGATCAGCGTGTCCGGCGTGGGCGCCAGGCCGCACAACGCGGATGCCAACGCGAAACCCGCCATGCCCAGCATGAACAGCCGCCGCCTGCCGTGCCGGTCGCCCAGCCGGCTGCCCGCGATCAGCAGCACCCCGTACGCCAGTTCGTAGGCGGCGATGATGAAGTTGATCTGCGCGAAGCTGGCCGACAGTGTCGCTTGCATGCTGGGAATGGCCACGTTCACGACGAAGAGGTCGAAGATCGTGATGAATCCGCCGGAGAGCAGCACCGCCAGGCCAAGATTGCCCAGGCGCGGCGAATCGGCGTGGGGGAGGGCGGGGGAGGGCGTGGCGGGAAGGCAGGAGGTCGACATGGAAAAGGCCGGAAAGTCAGGATCGGCGCTATTCTGGTCGGACATTCAGCCTTATACAATTTAGCTGTTTATGCTATTACTGCCTGCAACAGCGTCATGACCGCATCCCTGCCTTCAACCCCGTCCGCGCCGGCTACGGCGCACCGTCTGGACCGAACCCGCGCCGATCTTTCCGAATTCCTGCGGCTGCGCCGCGAGCGGCTGACCCCCGCCGACCTTGGGCTGCCGCCCGGCCGCCGCCGCCGCACGCCGGGGCTGCGGCGCGAGGAGGTCGCGGCGCTCGCGGGTGTCGGGCTGGCCTGGTACACGTGGTTCGAACAGGGCCGCAACATCAGCGTGTCGGCGGCGTTTCTGGAAAACCTGTCGCGCGTGTTGCGGCTGGACGATGCCGAGCGCCGCCACCTTTTCCTGCTGGCGCATCAGCGCCCGCCGGCCGAGACGGGCCGCACGTGGTGCACCGTGCCCGCGCAGGTCCGCCGCCTGATGGATGACCTGCCCGCGCGCCCCGCGTACATCCTGAATCTGCGCTGGGACGTCGTGGTGTGGAACGCCGCCGCGGACAAGGTGTTCAATTTTTCCGGGCAGGCGCCGGGCCGCCGCAACCTGCTGTGGATGCTGTTCGTGGACCCCGCGATGCGCGAGCGCTTCGTGGACTGGACGGCGCAGGCGCCTCGCATGCTGTCCTCGTTCCGGCGCGATTTCGCCAGCGCCGCCGGGGTGCCCGACATCGCCGAACTGGTCGATGAGTTGGAACGGGTGTCGCCCGATTTCCGGACCTGGTGGCGCGAACACGACGTGCATGGTTCGTGCATGGGCCTGCGCACGCTGCATGTGGAATCGCTGGGCGACATCGCATTCGAGCACGCCACCTTGAGCGTCGACGAAAGCCGTCACTTGCGGCTGGTGGTCTATGCGCCCGCGCCGGACGAACCCAAGGCGGCGGACTTCGCCCGATGGGTACTGATGGGTGCCACCGCGCCGGGCGAGCCGCTGCGATAAGACGCGCTGACGTCCTGCCGGCGCCGGAAAAAACGGGGGAGTTGACGCCGCCAAAGCGGCAGGTATATCGTACGAGCTATCGTAAGACATATCGTAAGAGGCATTCATGTCCCCCTTTTCGTTCATCGCCGCCGTCCAGCGCGCTGCCGGCGGACGCCGCGCCCATGGCCATCGCGGCCATTGTCAGCATCAGGGTCGCCACGGCCACGCCCATCCCCACGCCCCGCATCCCGGCCATCACGGCGGCCATCATCATGATCACCATCCGCGTCACGCCAGCGCGGGCGGTGATTGGTTTTCGGGTGGCGCCCACGGCCGCGGCGACGCAGACGGCTTCGGCGGCGACGGCCGGGGCTTCACCCGCAGCCGCAAGGTGTCCAGCGACGACTTGCAACTGATGCTGCTCGGGCTGCTGGAGCAGAACCCCAGCCACGGCTACGAACTCATCAAGGCGCTGGGCGCGCTCAGCAACGGCTTCTACACCCCCAGCCCCGGCATGGTGTATCCCGCGCTCACCTATCTGGAAGAGCTGGGCTACGCCACCGTCGAACAGGAAGGCGCCAAGAAGCGCTATCACCTGGCGGAACCCGGCAAGGCGCACCTGGACGCCAACCGCGAGCGCCTGACGCTGATGTTCAACAAGCTCAAGCACGTGGCGCGCAAGATGGACTACATGCGCCAGGCCTGGAGCGGCCAGCCGCGCGAGACCGGCCCCGAGGGCGAGGACACCCGCACCGGCTGGCTGCCCGAATTCGTCGAGGCGCGCCAGGCGCTCAAGCGCGCGCTGCTGGATCGCACCGACGCCTCGCCCGCCGAACAACGACGCATCGCCGGCATCCTGGCGCGTGCGACCGACGAGATCAACGGCAAGTCCGGCGCCTGATCTTGTCCCAACTGACTGGAGTACCCATGAATCAAAGCGACCTCACCGTGGCGCGCGTGCGCCACCCCCTCAAGATGCGCACGCTGACCGTGGCGCGCGTCGAGCGCATCGCCGGGCTGTTGGCCCGTGTCACGTTCACCGGCGAAGACTTGCAGGACTTCGTGTCCGCGTCCTTCGACGATCACGTGAAAATCTTTTTCCCCGCTGATCCCTCGCAACCGCCCGTGCTGCCCACTGCCGGGCCGGACGGCATCAAGTTCCCCGACGGCGTGCCCCGGCCCGCCGCGCGCGACTACACGCCGCGCCGGTTCGACACGGCGCGCCAGGAACTGGAGATCGAGTTCGTGCTGCACGGCGACGGCCCCGCCTCGACCTGGGCCGAACAGGCCGCGCCCGGCCAGCAACTGGGCATCGGCGGACCACGCGGTTCGTTTGTGGTGCCCACCGCGTTCGACTGGCATGTGCTGATCGGCGACGAGACCGCGCTGCCCGCCATCGCGCGCCGGCTGGAAGAACTGCCCGCCTCGGCGCAGGCGCTGGTGCTGATCGAAGTGCCGGCGGCCGAGAATGAAATCCCGCTGCAAACGGCCGCGAAGGCGTCGGTGCGCTGGCTGCATCGCAACGGGACCGCGCCGGGCTACAGCACGCTCTTGCTGCAAGCCGCGCGCGAACTGACGTTGCCGCAGGGCGAAGGCTATGTGTGGGTGGCGGCGGAATCGGCCACCGCGAAAGCGGTGCGCGAGATCATGGTGGCCCAGCATGGCATCGACAAGAGCCGCATCCGCGCCGCCAGCTACTGGAAGCGCGGCGCAATTGCCGTGCACGAATCGCACGACGATTGAGCGCGCGGGCCAGCAAGACGCATCAGGGCTTGCGGCGAGCCCGCGCCAGCGCAAGCAGATTGGCGGCCCGTGCACCGGTCGCATCGCGCACGGCCAGGCCCAGCACCGCGCGCGGCCAATCCAGCGCTAACGGCCGGTAGAGCACGCCATCCGGGCGCAGGGGGCGCAGCGAAGCCGGCACGATCGCCACGCCCATCCCCGCCGCCACCAGGTTCACGGCCGACGACAACTGCGGCGCCTGCTGCCCGATGCGCGGGCCCAGCCCGTGCTGCCGGCACGCCGCCATGATGTCTGCGCTAAGGCCATAGCCCGATTTGCGCGAGTACAGGATGAAGGTCTCCTGCTGCAGGTCGGCGGGCGTGAGCCGCTTGCGGCGCGCCAGCGCATGGCCCAGCGGCATCGCGACCACCAGCGGTTCCTCCACCAGTTGCGTGAACGTCAGCCCGCCGTCCAGCGCAAAGGGCGGGCGCACGAACGCGGCGTCGATCGCGCCGTCGCGCAGTTGCGCCACAAGCGTTTCGCTGTCGCCCTGCGACAGCGTCATTTCAACTTCCGGGTAGCGCTCGCGGTACTGGCGGATCAGCTCGGTCACCACGCCGTTGAAAGATGCCGACTCGGTGAACCCCAACGTCAGTTCGCCCACTTCGCCGCGCGCGGCGCGCTGGGCTGTGCGCACTGCCGCATCGGCGCGCTGCAGGATGTCCTGCGCGCACGCCAGGAATGCGCGTCCGGCGTCGTTCAGCGTCACCCCGCGGCCCGTGCGGTCAAAAAGGGGCGTGCCCACTTCCTTTTCAAGCTGGCGGATCTGCTGGCTGAGCGGCGGCTGCGCCATGCCCAGCAGCTCGGCCGCGCGCGTGAAATGCTGGGCCTCGGCGGTGACGACGAAATAGCGAAGATGGCGCAGTTCCATATTGATATCTAAAGAGTACTGGTCAGCAATATTCCATATATTGGACATTCTAATGGCCGGCGCAGATCATGCGGGTATGAACCTTTTCTCTTGAAGGATCCCCATGACTGCCCACTTATCCCCCGGCGCGCGGTTGCGCCAGCAGCTCTCTGAAAACATCGTCGTGGCGCCCGGCGCCTATGACGGCCTGTCGGCCCGCCTGGTTGCCGCGGCCGGATTCTCGGCGGTCTACGCCAGCGGCGGCGCCATCGCGCGTGCCGCCGGCTACCCGGACATCGGTCTGCTCAGCTTCACCGAAGTGATGGACCGCGTGGAAAAGATCGTCGACGCCAGCGGCCTGCCTGTCGTGGCGGACGCGGACACCGGATTTGGCGGATCGGCCAACGTGGAGCGCACGGTGCGCCTGATGGAGCGCGCGGGTGTGGCGGCGTTTCATATCGAAGACCAGTCCTTTCCCAAGCGCTGCGGCCACCTGGACGACAAGAGCCTGGTCGATGCCGGCGAGATGGCCCGCAAGGTCCACATTGCTCGCCAGACGCTCGCCGACGCCGACACGCTGGTCATCGCGCGCACCGACGCCATCGCGGTCGAAGGGTTTGACGCCGCCATCGCCCGCGCCGAGCTTTACCTGAAGGCCGGCGCCGACATGATCTTTGTCGAGGCACCGGAGACGCTGGCGCAGATCCGCGCCATTGCCGAGCGGCTGCCGGGCTTGAAGCTCATCAACATGTTCTACGGCGGCAAGACGCCGCTGGTGCCGCTGCCGGACCTGACGGCGATGGGCTACCGCCTGGCGATCATTCCGTCGGACCTGCAGCGCGCGGCGATCCACGCGATGCAGGAGACGCTTCGCGCGATCCGGCTGACGGGCGACAGCAGCGCAATGGCGGACCGGCTGACCAGCTTCAAGGAACGCGAAGCAATCGTGCAGACCGGCCGCTATCTGGCGCTGGATGCTCAGTAGGCGCGCGACGCCTCGCTACGCTTGCAGCCGTGCGGCATGCGCAGCGGCCACAGCCGCTGGCCCGCCGCGCCGTACAGGGTGCGGATGCCGCATTGCATCCTGACCTGTGCGACCAGGCTGCCGGCGTTGTCGATGATCCGCGAGTCGTCTTCCGTGGACACCACCGCACGCTGGTTCTCAAATCCGGACAAGGCCCGGTATTCCGCCGGAATGGCGAACTTGCCCGTGCTATCGACATAGCCGTAGCGCCGGTCGCTGGCGGCTGGCGCCAGGCCTTCGCGCAGCGTACCCAGCGCGTCGAACGCCGGCCCCGTCAGCACGCCCTTGGCATCCACCCAGCGCATGCCGCCGCCAGACAGATGCGTGACGGCGCGGCCTTCCGAGAACCCCGATCCAAACCCTTCGACCGTCAACCGGGTCTTGCCGGACAAGTCCGTGTAGTCCGTCATGGTGCCCCGGTCGGCCGAGTAATAGCGGATCAGCAGGTCGGAGCGTGGCGGCCACGTCCATTCGCCGCGGGGCAGGGTGGCCAGGATCTTGCCGTTGGCGTCCATCACCTGCGTGCCCTTGGCGTTGGACGTCAGCGCGCGCGCCGGCGTGCCTTGGAAGAGGGTGCCGGTGCGGGCTGCCGGCGCGATCTGCCACGCGCCCTTGCCGTTCAGGTAGCCTTCGCGGTCGGCGCGGCGGATCTCCATCCAGTCGCCCAGCCGCAGGTAGTCGGCATCCTTCATGTCCAGCGCGTCCGAGCCGTCCGGCGAGATGATCCAGCGGCGCTCGCTGTTGCCCGCGCTGACCGAGCCATCCCCAAAATCGCCCACCTGCAATCCGCGCATGAAGGCGGTCAGCGCCTGGCCGCGCGTATTGAACACTGCGGCGGGACGGTCATACTCGTCTTCTTGCTTGCCGGGCTGCGTCACCCGCCATAGCGTGTCGTTCACGCGCTCCACGCCGTGGTGGCTGGCCGGTACGACCCACTTGCCTTGCAGGTCGATGACGCCAACCCGGCCCGCGCCCAGCGATGCGATCGCCTGGCCATTCTGGAATTCGCCGATGCTGCGGAACGTGGGGGTGGCCAGCAGCTTGCCGGCCGCAAAATCGTACAGACCCCACGGCGCGCCGTCGGCCGCCGTTTGAACAAAGCGCGCCACGCCGGGCGCCACGACCTGCGTATCGAAGTTCTCGGGCAGCTCGAACGTCTTGCCCGCGCGGTCGATCATGCGCACCACGCCGTCGCCATACACCTGCGCGTAGCCATGACGGAACATGCCGATGTGCTGCTGCGCGGGCAGGTCGATGCGCTTGCCGCGCTCGTCCAGCAGCACCATGCCGTCGTCGGTTTCGGCCGCGTAGCGCAACTGGTCCGCTGTCAGGGCTGCGGCGTTTTCATGGCCGGTGTCGTCCAGCGGCGTCACGGCAGACCAGGACGGATCGGTGACGATGCTGCCATCGGCAAGCAGCAAGCCCACCTGTGTGTCGTCGCAATTGCAGTGGCTTTGACCCAGCAGGCCCAGCGGACCGCCCGGGACGCCGGCGGGCAGCGGCTGGAGTTGCTGGTTCTGAAGCGCCGCTACCGTCTCGGGCTTGAGCAGCGGCTTGCCGTCCTTGTCCACCACATTGAGCAGGGCGCCTTGCTCGTCGGACAGCCACAGATTGCCTTCGCGCGTCTGCAGGCGGCGGGCGTCCGCGAGCCATGCGGGCGCCGTGGCGCCGTGCAGCCACGCGCCGGTCGGCGTCAGCAAACCGGCGGCGCGGCGGGATTCGTCCACGAAAAGGACATAGCCCTCAAGTTCGTCGCCGGCCGACAGCCCCGCGCCCAACGTGACCGGCGCGGCGTGGCCGGGCACCAGCGCCATCAGCTTGTCGCCCGACCGATACACAATGGTGTCGGCATGGCGCTGCGACGTCTGGCCTTCTTCCGTTGTCAGCGTGGCCACGATCGTGCCGGTGCGGTCCATCACCGCAAAGCCGCCCCGCTGCGGCAACTGCGCGCTGTAGAAAGCCTTGCCCACGGGCAGGATGCTTTCGTACTGCTGGTCCGCGCCGATCAGCTTGCCGTCCGCCGTCACCAGCACGGAGCCGTCCGGACCGTAGCCCGAGGCCAGATTGCCGTCGTCCTGCAAAGAGATGTCGTCGAACACCGGGTCCACGACCCAGTTCCAGTCCCTGTCCACCACGCCGTACTTGGCCTGGCCGTTGGTGGCGATGTACAGACCCTTGTCGCCCAGCGGCCGCGTGATGACGACACCGTTCCCGCCGAAACGGCGTTCGCCGCTGGTTGAACGGTATTCCTCTTTGTACTGAACCGTGGCCCGAGCGGGCACGCCATCGAACAGGCGCACGGCGCGCACCACCTCGTCGAACGGCTCGCCCGCCGGATTGCCCTGGCGGTCGATCAGCATCGGCTTGCCGTCCAGTGTCACCGCCGCCAGCCCGACCTCGACAAAGTCCTGCGCCGCGTCGTAGCGCGGGCGCACGGCCATGCGGCCATTGCGGTCGATGTAGCCCCACTTGCCTTGCCACCGCACGGCGGCAAGTCCGTGGCGGAAATCGCCCACTTCCTCAAAGATCGGCTCGATCGCGACGCGGCCGTTCCGGTCCAGAAAGCCCCACGCGTGGCGGCGCAGCGAGTTGTCGCGCGGCACTCGGTCGATGTTCTCGATGGCTGACGGCAGCAGCACCGCGGCGCGGCCGTCCTGCAGATCCCGGATGCAGCCGTTGCTGAAGGGGTTGCGCGCGGAGATGTCGTCGGCAGCCGGATAGACCGGGTAATCGGATTCCCCCAGGCAATAGATGTGGCCCGGCTGCACGTAGCCGGTCTGCGCCTGAACGGACAGGGATGCGCCCAGCGCGGCCAATGCGCAGGCGAGGCGGGTGGTTCGTAGCACGCGTGACGTCATGATCATTCTGCGTTGGCGTTGTCGACTGCCGGCGGCGAGATGCCGGCGGCCTCGGGGCAGGTGAGTTTCCGGGGCGGCCAGCTCTGCCGGTCCTCTGCATCCACGATCACCACCGTGTCGCACAGCACGCCGAACAGCGCGGTGGTCTTGCCCTGGGTATCGATGTACTCGATGAGCCGATTGCGGCGCACCAGCGCGCGCCCTTCCGAAAAGTCGCCGGCCCACGTGAACGCCGGCGCAATCGCATAGCGTCCGGTCAGATCGATGTAGCCGTACAGCTTGCCCGTGCGCTCCAGGCGGCGCGCCCGCGCCAGTCCGTCCTTCATGCGGCCCAGCTGGTTGAAGTGCGCGCCCACGACGCGCTTGCCGTTCGCGTCGATGAAGCCGTACTTGTTGTCGCCGTCGCTGTAGGGCGCCACGCCCTCGCTGGCCTTGTCGCTGTCGATGGCGTAGCGGCCAGGCAGGCGGGTGACCTCGCGGCCTTGCAGGTCCACCAGAATGCTCGATCCGCTCTCGTCGTCGTTGACGACGACGCGCTGCATCGATGCCAGCGGCGTGGCGTCGCCCCACTTTTCGAGCAAGGGCTTGCCGGTCTGGTCGATCAGGCGATAGCCCGCGCCGATGTTGGCGCGCGCCAGGCCTTCCGGCTGCGTGAAGAACGGATTGAATTCGCCGTATTGCGCGGGCACCTTCATGTTGCCGCGCGCGTCGATGGCGCCTTCGCGTTCGTCAAAGTCGATGTAAAGCCAGTCGCCGAATTGCTGCTTGTTGTTGGGCCGGCCCGCCGACAAGCGGATGGAGGCGCCCTCTGCATCGATCAGGACAGCGCTTGCGTCGGCCAATTCGCCGAGAAAGCGCCCATCGGCAAGCTTCTGCGGCTTGCCAACCACGGGTTCACTCGTTTTGCCGGTGCGCAGGTTGATGACGCGGTAGGCGCGTTCGGTGAAGCCGCCGCGATTGCGCTTGCCTTCCGGCGCTTCGACGAGCATCAGGCCGTTGCCCAGGTATTCCAGATCGTAGGCGCCGTCGTAGCGGGCGGGCACTACCCACTGGCCCTCGCGGTTGACCACGCCCCAGCGGTTCTTGTCCTGGACCTTGGCCCAGTCGTCCTCGAACTCCTGTATCTGCTCATAGACCGGCTTGAGCGCGGGCGCACCCTTGCGCACGTTCCACAGGCCCGAGCGGCGCTGGCGGTTTTCGTTGCGTGCGTAGTAGTGCAGCAGTTCGCCATCAAGGCGCGAGGCCTCTTCCAGCACGTGTGCGGGAACGGACACTTCCTGCCCGCGGGCATCGATCAGCAGCGCGTCGCCGCGCAGCATGTCCTTCGTGCGGGCCCAGGTGTAGGGGCCCTTGAAGGGGCGGATCTCGGTGTAGCGCGGTTCGATGGCCCAGGCGCCGTCCGCGCCGATCGCACCGGCTTGGTAGTTCCTGGTGCGCGCCACGAGGGGCAGCGTGACGTCGTACGTATCGATGTTCGCCCAATCCGGATTCGTGACGATCTTGCCCGCCGCCGTGAGGATGCCTGTCGGCTGACCGTAGTCGTGCGGACGCAGGAGCGCCAGCGGGGCATCGGCATCGCGGGCGGTCGTGCGCGCGTAGTGGAATTCGCTGACGTCGTAGGCGCGCAGCTGCGCGAGGGTGGCCTCGTCAAGGATGCCAAGGCCGTCCCGGCCGTAGACCTGGTAAAGCGATTCGTCTGCGTTGGCGCTGGAGGTCGTTTGTGCGGCGTCTGCCGCGGCGGTGGCCGCATCCATGGCGGCATCTGCCGCGGTATCGGCTTGCATTGCGTCGGCCGCCATGGCGTCGTCTGCGGCAGCACCGGCTGCCGCAGCACCGGCTGCCGCAGCATCGTCTGCCGCCGCTTCAGCTTGAGTCGCCTCGGTGGGCGCCGCGTCTGCCACCGTTGGCGCTGCGGCAATATCGGTTGCGGCATCGGCGGCGACCGGCGGATCCTGGAAAGCCGCCGCAGTCTCCGCTTCGGACGCCGCCTGCACGGCAGCCGCCGCGTCGGCGGCATGGGCTTGATCTTCCGCGCTCATCGCATCGCCAGCCGCGTCGGCAACGCCGGCCGGGCGCCGCGCCGCGCCGTAGACCCACGCGCGCCCGTGATGAATCTTGACCTCGCCGCTGCGCAAGGGGATCAGCTGCAGCCGGCCCTCGGGATCGATCAGCAGCGTCATGCCGGGCTCGGCGGCAAAGCGCCAGCCGTCTTGCTCCCGCACACCCACGTAGTCGCTTTCGAAGGTGTGCATAGGTTGGAGCTTGCCATCCAGCAGCAACGTGCCGCCATCCGCGACCCGCACCAGCCATATGCCCGGCGCCACCCGCTCCACGCGTTCGTAACGCTCGGCCGACAGCGCCTCGCCGCGCACATCCACGAATTCCCATGCCCGTTCGCGGTTCACCGCCACCACATCGCCATCGCGCAACGGCGGGGCCAGCGAGCGCAACACTTGCGGGCTGATCGCCCAGGTGCCGTTCTGATCCAGCAGACCCCACCAGCCGCCGTAGCGCGAATCGCGCGTCTGCGCGGGCAGTTGGCCGCTGGTCGGCGCGGCCAGCGCCATCACCCCATCAGGCAGCGCGGCAGGCGTGCCGGTCACGGTGTTCACCAAGCGCGGCGGCGTGGGGATTTCCATCGCCGCCAGCTTCTGTCCGGGCTCAAAGCCCGAGGTGCGCGTGCCCAGTGGAAAGGTCTTCACGACCTTGCCGTGACGGTCGATCAGCACATCCCGTCCGTCCTCTTCGGCCAGCGCCGTGCCTTGCGCGTTGAATCCGGTCGCGTCGCTAAAGCGCGGCGGGATGACCCAGCGTCCCCGGGTGTCGATGTAACCCCAGAGATCCTGCTGGCTGACGGCGGCCAGCCCGTTCTGGAAGGAGCGGGCTTCCGAATACGCCGGCGCGATGGCCATGACGCCTTGCTTGTCGATAAATCCCCAGGCAGCGGAATCGCCATCGGCGGTGCCCACCAGCACGGCCGCCAGGCCTTCCTGGAATGGCTGGTGGCACGATGTGCCCGCGCCTTCGCCGAAATTGTTGTACGCGCACTGCTGCGCCCAGTTGGTCTGCGCGTGCGAAGTGACCGGCGCCAGGAGCGCGATCCCCGCCAGCGCCGCTGCAAGCGCCAGCGGCTTGAAGATGGGCGCCGCCGTCATGGGTTGCGGGCGCGGTTAACAACCGCGGAAACGAACGTGCCGGACCGGGCGTGCCACATGAGTCGATGCCTGCCGAAGGATTGGGAAGGCAGCCACTGTACTCAGCGGTGCCCGGGGACGGATCGGGAGATGTAACTATCAAAAACGAAGCGTTAACATGTCGCAGCCTCGCGTCGATTTTTGCGGTAATTCCGGTCATTTTTCAAAAACATCGCGTAATTTCTTTTTTTGCACGCATGTTGAAGGTTGGCCAAGCCGTTCGATTCAGGCGGCCGTGCCGGTCATCGGCGCGGTCTGCTGCGTTGCCGTGACATTCCCTCCACGCATGCAGCGGGCAAAAAATAATCGGTTGAGCCTCGCGTCTGGCGACCCTGTAATAGAGCCGATGCCCGCCTGAACGGGGGCGACGTTTCCTTGCAAGAGGTTCGCCATGTCCACCCCCCAAAAATCTTCCCTGGATGCATCGCAGTTGTGGCTGCTGGTGCTGGCCGGTGGCGTCGTCATGGGCCTTGCCCTGGGCGTGCGCCATGTGCAGGGCCTGTTTCTTCTGCCCGTCACCATGGACCGCGGCTGGAGCCGCGAGACCTTCGCCATCGCGCTGGCCGTGCAGAACCTGACCTGGGGCATCGTGCAGCCCTTCACCGGCATGATTGCCGACCGCTATGGTTCGGCCAAGGTGATCGCTGGCGGGTTGGTCTTCTATGCGGTGGGCCTGGCCGGCATGGCGCATGCCACGACGCCTGCGGGCTTCATGTGGACGGCGGGGGTGTGCATCGGCATCGCACTGTCCGGCACGGCATTCGCGGCCATTTATGGCGCGCTCAGCCGTCTGGTGCCGCCCGAACGCAGAAGCTGGGCGCTCGGCGTGGCGGGAGCCGTCGGCGGCCTTGGACAGTTCACGATGGTGCCCGCGGCGCAATGGCTGATCGGGGGCTGGGGCTGGGTCGCGGCCTTGCTGGCGTTTGCCGTGGCGCTGACTATCCTGTTGCCGTTGGCGTTTCCGCTGCGCGAGCCGGCGAACCGCCTGCGCGATGCCGGCGCGCCCGACGCAAACCTGTCGCTGCGCGAGGCCCTTCGCGAGGCCTTCACGCGCCCGGGCTTCTGGCTGCTGAACCTGGGATTTTTGGCCTGCGGTTTCCAGCTGGCGTTCATCGGCACGCACCTGCCCGCCTACCTGATGGACAAAGGCCTGCGCGCATCGGACGCGGTCGCGGCGCTGGCCATCATTGCGCTCACCAATGTCATGGGCACCTATGTCTGCGGCATCCTGGGCGCGCATCACCGGCGCAAGTACCTGCTGGCGGGCATCTACCTGATCCGAACCGCGGCCATTGCGCTTTTCATCCTGGTGCCGCTATCCACGTGGTCGGTCTACGCGTTCGCGGCGGTCATGGGCTTCGTGTGGCTGGGCACGGTGCCGCTCACCAACGGTCTGATCTCGCAGGTATTTGGCGTGCGCTACATCACCACGCTCTTCGGCTTCGTGTTCTTTGGCCATCAGGTCGGCTCGTTTCTGGGTGTGTGGCTGGGCGGCGTGGTGTTCGAAGCCACTCGCTCTTATGACCTGATCTGGCTGGGGGCGATGGCGCTGGGCGTGCTGTCGGCCGCCTTGCACTGGCCGATCGACGACCGCGAGATCCAGCGCGCGCGGCCGGTGGGCACGGCCGGTTAGGCGCGGCTGGCTAGGTGCGGCCGGCGAGGCGCGGCCGGCAAGGCGCAGACGGGAAGCGGCGTTACGCCAGCCGGTGCTGCGTGCCCGCGCCCATGGTGATGTGCAGCATGCGGCAGGGCTCAATGACCTTGACGGTGTGCCACGCGCCCTTCGGAATCACGTAGGCATCGCCGGCCAGCATTTTCACGATCTGGATCCCGGTGGGCCATTCCAGGTGCAGTTCGGCCGCCCCAGACATCAGCCGCACGATCTCGTCGGCGCCAGGGTGCATCTCCCATTGCGGCCAGTCGGCCGCGAACTCGTACTCGGACACAAGCCAGCCGCGCCCGTATTGTTCAAGGTCTTCCGGAGATTGGGACCAGAATGCGTCGCCGCCCGTCACGGTGGCGGCGGCGCCGGCGGCGTCCAGATACACATAGTGCGACGTCAGGTCGATGGCCATGTTGCGCGTCCTCGGGTGGGGGGATCAGGGCAGTGTATGCCAGCGCCGGCTGTCACATCGTTGCGTTTATCATGTGTGCCATCGGCAACTTGGAGAGCACGCGATGAGCACGGGATTCGAAGGGGTGCGCCCCGCATCCGAATCGTCCATCGAGATCGGCTTCTTCTATGACGGCCGGCATTGTGTCGAGCGTATCCGGGTCAAGCCCACCGCCGCCAACCTCAAGCGCGCCGCCGACCGGCGAGCTGCCATCCTGGAGGCCATTGCGCGGGGCGACTTCGACTACGACGCCGAATTCCCCAAACGCGGCGCTAAGCCATCACAGGGTCCCGCATGACGAGCAATTCGCAGCTTGAAGTTCACGATCTTTCGCCTGATGCCTTCAATGCCTACGGGTGGATGCTGGGAAAGCCCATGCCGGACGGCAACGGCGTTCCGCTGTTTACGAACCCGGCCACTGACTTCTGGCACGAACACCTGTTCAACACGGGCGCGGGCGGCGACGCCGAAGTGCTTTGGGTCAATTACCGAAGCCAGTCCGTCGAAGTCTCCAGCCTGGAAAAGCACCTGCTGACGCAGCAGGCGATCGTCCCGCTGACGGGCAGCATCATTCAGATCGTGGCGCGCAGCGCCGCGGACGGCTCGCCCGACCTGGCCACGCTTGCGGCCTTTCATGTGGCGCAGGGGCAGGGCGTGTGCATGCGGCCGGGCTGCTGGCACGCCACCCGCGTGGCGGGCGACGAGGTCACGTGCCTGATGCTGACCCGGCGATCCACCACGGTCGACCTGATCCAGCACCTGACCACGGACGCCAGCACCACGGAAAGCGCCTTCGCGGCCATCCCCGCGCGGCAACTGGAAGTGCCTCAGGATCTGCTGCAAAGCGCCTGACATTGCGCCACGAGGGCAGGGGAATCAATCCGCCTCGCTGCACGCGAAGCCCAGGCGCGTGAACAAGGGCCACTTGTTGCGATAGCTGTCCGTCCAGCACATGCCGAAAAACGCCGCGAACGGCGCGTCGACCCGTTGCGCCGATATGTGTGCGGCGGCATCGGCATCGGGCGGACAGAAGGCCTGCCCCGGCGTCGGGTACAACGCGCCATCCCAAATGGGGTGATCGCAATGCTCGCAGAAATTGCACCATTCCCCTGACCGGACGGGGTTCTGGCGGTAGGTCGGCGCAAGCGAGCGCAGCGTCTGCGCCACGTCGGGCGCAAGAGCCCGTGTCGACGAGATCATGGCCGGACCCGGCATCGACTGCCATTGCGCGGGTCCGAACAGCCAGTCCCGAAACGCCAGCGGATCCAGTCCCGTGCTATCCGCGTCGTCCTCATCCAGTTCCAGATCGCCCTCGGTGCTTTCGTGGCCGGGCGGCACGGCCAGCGCCGTCACGCGCGACAGCGTGTTGCAAGCCGCGCAGCGGTGCACGGCCTGCAACACGAAGTACGACGACGCGCGAATGTTGAACGCCTCTCCGTCCGGACCGGTCATGTTCGGGTCTTGCGTTGACATGCTGCTGTGTCTTTCCTGTCGCACCGCTGCGGTGCACTGTTACTTCTACATGCCGGGGAAATATGACAGAATCCCCCGGAATTCGAGCCCTGGCGCAATCCGCCGCCGCCCTCGGGCGCCTGCGCCATCCCGTCATGTCGGAGCCCTGAATGCGCCACCGCCAGATTAGCACCGGATTTTGCCGCGCCGCCTGCCGTCCGTTCATGGGGCTGGTTGCCGCCATCGCCGTGGCGGGCGTCTTGTCCGGCTGTGCGGTCCCGTCGCACGACGCCGCCGCCCGGCAGTCCGTCGGCATCGAGGGCCTCACCGCGCAACAGGCGCGTGGCATCGCGCGCGAATCCTACCTTTACGGCGCGCCCATGGTCGCCAGCTACCAGGCCATGTATGCCTACAGCCTGGACAAGCAGGGGGCGCAATACAAGGGGCCGGTGAACAGCATCAATCCGGTCGGCACCGCGTCCGCCGCCGCGGCCGGCCTGGACCCGGCCTATCTGTATTCCTACGCCGCCCTGGACCTGCGCGCCGAACCCGTCGTCGTCTTCGTGCCCCGCGTCGAAAAGCGGCGCGATGCCTCGTTGCAGGTCATGGACCTGTACATGCACCACATCGGCGACCTGGGCTCGCGCGGCCTGGGCGGTGGCGTCTTTCTCGTGGCGGGGCCCTCCTGGAAAGGCAAGGTGCCCCCGGGCATCACCAAGGTGATTCGGTCAGAGACGCAGCTTGCCACGCTGGTGGCGCGCACGCAGCGGTTCAATCCCGCCGACCAGGAAAACGCCAAGCGCATCCAGGCGCGCTTCAAGGTGCAGCCGCTATCGGCGTTCCGCAACGGGGCCGCGCCCGCCGCCCCTGCCAAGGTGGAATGGAAGGCGCCGGTTCCGCGCGCGCAGATGTATTCGTCGCTCGAGTTCTATGACGAACTGGCCTTCCTGCTGCGGTTCGCACCCGCACACAAATCCGAGACCGCGCTGCGCGAGCGCATGGCCACCCTGGGCCTGCGCCCCGGCGAGGACTACGACACCGCTACGCTCAACCCCGCGTTGCGCCGCGCGCTGCAAGAGGGCATGCACGATGGCCAGAACGACATCGACAAGAACCGCGCGGCGCAGGGGGCCGATGCCGGGGCGCTGTTCGGCGATCGGGACAAGCTGAAGAACGACTATCTGACGCGCGCGACCGGGGCGCAGATGGGGCTGTTTGCGTTTGGCGGCATGAACGCGCCCAAAGCGGCGCCGAAGGTGCCACCGAAGGTGCCACCGAAGCCGCCGTTGAAGTCTCAGCCCAAACCGCCACCCACGCCCCAATAGGCGCGCCGCATGAAGCGCAACTTCAACATCCACGACCTGCGAATCTTCTACGCCGTCGTCATGACCGGCTCGACGCGTCAGGCCGCGCTGGCCATGCACCTGACGCAGCCCGCCATCAGCCACGCGATATCGCGCCTGGAAAGCGCCACGGGTGTTCAATTGTTCGACCGGTCGCACAAGACGCTGCGCCCGACGGAAGCGGGGCAATATCTCTACAGCGAAGCCAAGTTCGTGCTGGACGAACTGGTGCGCATCGACGAAGCCCTGCACAGCATCGAACAGTTCGGCGGCCGCGGGCTGCGCATCGCCTCGTCACCCGCGCTGGCGCTGGGCTACGCGCCCGACGCAGTGCGCCGTTATCTGGACATCAACGGTACGCGGCCGTTTTCCATCGACGTCGAGTCGTCCATGCAGGTCATCAGCGCCGTGGAAACCATGCGCGCCGACTTCGGCCTGGGCGCTGTCGGCCGGGACAGCACGCGGCTGACCTTCACGCCGTTCCTGCGCGCGGACGTCATGGCGATCGTGCATCGCGAACATCCGCTGGCCGGGCGCGACGCCATCACGGTGCTAGATATTCCGCCGGACACCTACGTCAAGCCGTTGTGGTCCGACTATGTCGTGGCGCAGGGCGACATCGCCGATTCGTTGCTGTTGCGCTCCGGCATGCAGGCGCATATGTCGTTGCTGCCGGGCACGGTGCGCGCCGTCAAGGGCATCAGCCTGGTCAACGCGCTGTCCGCGTCCGACATCGTGACGTCGTTTCCGGACCTGGTGGCCGTGCCGCTCGCCTCGCGGCAATGGTTCGATTTCCTGTTGATCACCCGCACCGAGTCCCGCAACAACGAGCTGACCGCGCGCCTGCTGGACGCCCTGCGATCCACGGCGCAGGCGCGGCGGCAGGGCGTGTATGCAGAGACAATCGCGTTGCTGCAATAGCGGCAATTGCGCCGGGCTTATTGCGCCGGCGGCTGCCACGGCAGCGATTGCAGATCGCCGTCGATGCTGATTGCCTGGCCGCTGACCATGGCCCCGTAAGGGCTTGCGAGAAACAGCGCCATGTTTGCGATGTCAGCGGCGCGCACGAACTGCCGCAGGCTGACGCCCGACAGCTCCAGCCGTGTCTGCTCTTGGACGGACAACCCCATGTTCTTGGCGCGAGCGGCAATCACCCGGTCGATGCGCGGCCCGGCCACCAGCCCCGGCAGTAGTGCATTGACGCGGATGTTGAGCGGCCCGAGCTCCATCGCGAGCGAACGCGTCAGCCCCACCACGCCCCATTTGGTGGCCGCATACGGCGTGCGCATGGGCAAGCCCATCCGTCCCGCCACTGAGCTGATGTTGATGATGCTGCCGCCGCCCGACGCGCGCAGGGCGGGCAACGCATGGCGCACGGTGTGGAACTGCGAGGCCAGATTGATGTCCAGCGTCGCGTCCAGCTCTTGCGCGGAGATGTCGGCGATGCCTGCCGTGGGCCCGGCAATGCCGGCGTTGTTCACCAGCACGTCCAGCCCGCCCAGATGCGCTAGCGCGGTCTGCATGTAGCGGTCGATCTCGTCGCGGGTGCCCACGTCCGCGCGCGCCCACGGGTGCCGGCAACTGGCTAGCGCCTGTTCATCGACATCGCACAAGTGAACGCGGGCGCCGCGTCCTGCAAAGGCGTCGGCCAGCGCGGCGCCGATGCCGGACGCGCCCGCGGTCACGATGACGCGCTTTCCAGACAGGTCAACAGGAAGGGCGGCGATCGCCTCGGATGTCGTCATGGGATTTCCGGATTGATTCATGGCGTCAGGGCTTCAGGGCTTCATCAGGCGGCAGGTCGATTCCTCGGGCGACGTATACACCTGGGTGCCTGGCACACGCGCCACCAGCTTGTAGTAGTCCCAAGGCGCCTTTGATTCCGCAGGCGTCTTCACCTGCATCAGGAACATATCGTGCACCATCAGCCCGTCCGCGCGGATCTTGCCGTCTTTGACGAAGAAGTCGTTCACGGGATTGGCCTTCAGCCACTTCATGATGGTGTCGCCGTCGGTGCTCTTGGTGGCTTCCACCGCCTTCAGGTATGTCGTCGCGGCGGAATAGTCGCCGGCTTGCAGCATGGAGGGCTTTTTCTTCATCACGGCCTCAAAGCGCGATGCCCACTTGCGCGACGCGTCGTCCTGGTCCCAGTACCATGCGGTCGTCAAATACATGTTCTGCGCCGCCGGCAGGCCCAGCGCGTGCACGTCGGTGATCAGCACCAGCAGGCCGGCGATCTTCATCTTGGGCGTCAGGCCAAATTCGTTGGCCGCCTTGACCGCATTGCTGGTGTCGCTGGCGGAATTGGCCAAGCCCAGCACCTGCGCGCCGGAGGCCTGCGCCTGCAGGATGAACGACGAGAAGTCCGCGGTGTTGAGCGGATGCCGCACCCGGCCCTTGACGTTGCCGCCGTCGGCCTGCACCACCTTGGATGCATCGCGCTCCAGCGCATGGCCGAACGCGTGGTCCACCGTCAGGAAATACCAATCCTTGTTGCCTTCCTTCATCATCGCGCGCGCCGTACCGCGCGCCAGCGACACCGTGTCGTACACGTAGTGCACGGTATAGGGCGTGCATTGCGCGTTCGTCAGTTCGGACGCGCCCGCGCTCACCACGAAGAACGGCGTCTTCTTTTCCTCGGCCACCTTCGCCATTGCCAACGCCGCCGCCGAATTCGCGCCCGCGATCAGCATGTTCACCCCGCGCTGGTCCAGCCATTCTCGCGCGCGGGACGACGCGATATCGGCCCGGTTCTGGTGATCCGCGACCAGCACCTCCACCTTCTTTCCGGCCACCGTGCCGCCCAGGTCCGCGATCGCCATCTTGATCGCCTCGACGCCGCCAGGTCCGTCGGCGTCCGCGGACAGTCCGGACATGTCCGTGATGAACCCGATTCGGATCACGCCGTCATCGGCCTGTGCCGCACCTGCCATTCCCAACAGCGCGGCCAATGCCGTCGCGCGCAACGTCTTTTTCATGTCTCGTCTCCCCACTGGGTGGATGTGTATGTATTCAGAACGCGACGTGGTCGCGGCCCTTCAGTTGCAGCGTCTCGCGCGCGTCGTCCGGCGTGGCGATCTGCAAGGACAGGTCTTCCAGAATGCGGCGGATGCGGCGTACCTGGTCCGCGTTGGACTTCGCCAGTTCGCCGGGCCCATCCCACAATGAATCCTCCAGGCCCACGCGAACGTTCCCGCCCATCGTCGCCGCCATCGTCGCAAGCGGCGTCTGCTTGCGGCCCGCGGCCAGCACCGACCAGATGTAGTCGTCGCCGAACAGCCGGTCCGCCGTGCGCTTCATCATCATCACGTCCTCCGGGTGCGTGCCAATGCCGCCACGGATGCCGAACACTGACTGGATCAGGAACGGCGGCTTGAGCAGCTTGCGGTCCACGAAATGCGCGGCGGTGTAAAGATGGCCGATGTCGTAGCACTCGATTTCAAAGCGCGTGCCGTTATCGCCGCACGACGACAGGATGTGCTCGATGTCCTTGAACGTGTTGCGAAAGATCAGGTCGTTGCTGTCCTCCAGATACGGCCGCTCCCAATCCTGCTTGAACGTCTTGAACCGCTCCAGCAGCTCGTACATCCCGAAGTTCATCGACCCCATGTTCAGAGACGCCACTTCCGGCTTGAACTGCAACGCCGGCGCCATGCGCTCGGCAATGGGCAGCACCGGCGATCCGCCCGTCGTGATGTTGATCACCACGTCAGAGGCTTCCTTGATACGCGGCAGGAACTGCGCGTACAGCGCCGGATCCTGCGTGGGTCGCCCCGTGTCCGGCTGACGCGCATGCAGGTGCACGATCGCCGCACCCGCCTGGGCGGCATCAAGCGCCGACCGGGCGATCTCTTCAGGCGTGACGGGCAGGTGAGGCGACATCGACGGCGTATGGACCGAACCGGTGATGGCGCAGGTGATGATGACCTTTCTGGACTGTTTCATGGGCCTCTGGCGCGCGGCAGCTTGCCGCTGTGAATATGTCGCTACGGATCTTTATGGCCCCGGCTGTCTCCTCCGGGTGTGGGCCATTCTGTCGCAGGGCTTCGGGTCCTGTCACCTGAACAGAAATTATCAATTGATAGGGAATCCGGTGCTGCGCTGCAGCGTGCCATTCACGCGGTCGGAGCACGAAAAAAAGCCGCCGCCAGGATCGCTCCTGGCGGCGGCTTTTGCCGAACGGCTTCGAGGACTTAGTCCTTGCGGCTGGTCACTTCAACCAGGTGGTAGCCGAACTGGGTCTTGACCGGACCTTGCACTTGGCCGACCGGGGCGCTGAACACGACGGTGTCGAATTCCTTGACCATCTGGCCCGGGCCGAAGGTACCCAGGTTGCCACCGTCGCGGCTCGACGGGCAGCTCGAGTTTTCCTTGGCGAGCTGGGCGAAGTCAGCGCCATTCTCGATGGCGGTCTTGAGTTCGTTGGCCTTCGCTTCGGTGGAAACGAGGATGTGACGGGCGGAGGCTTGTGCCATGAGGGGAACTCCTTGCAGACTGATTTGGGGAGGGGAGAGTAACGCATTCGCGTGAACTCGCTACCCCGGCATCATAAACGGGGAGTGATCCGGCCCCGGGTCACAGACGGTAAGCGCGCAGGGGGCGCACCCCCGCACTTCCCCTAATACCCCCTCATATCCTTATACGATTATCGTATTTTCAACACACCCCACCCCGGGCGTGTCCACAGCCGAGGCAACGCGGGCTGGCAATGAGATGCACGTTTTCGGACGAGACTTCCTATGCCTGATTCAGCTTCCCGAGTACTGTTGAAAAAAGACGCGGTCGTGCCGTTTACGTCGGAGCCCAATCTGACGGATCGTGTGACCGAGATGCTGCTGGACGAGATCACCAGCGGCGATTACCAGGTCGGTGAGGTGCTGCCCCCGGAGCAGACCATCGCCACCCGGCTTGGCGTTTCGCGCACCGTGCTGCGCGAAGCGGTTTCCCGCCTGAAGGGCGATGGCATCGTGCAAAGCAAGCAGGGCCGCGGGCTGACTGTCATGCAGACGGCGCGGCCGTCGGTGTTGCGCATGCAGGCCGCGGACATTGGCGATGCGGATCAGGTGCTGCGCATCGTGGAATTGCGCCGGGGCTTCGAGATCGAGGCCGCGCCGTTGGCGGCGGCCCGGCGTGACGAGGACGATCTGGCCGCCATGCGGCTGGCGCTGCGCAAGATGGCCGACGCGATTGCGTCCGGAGATGTAGCGGTGGGCGTCGATGCCGACATGGAGTTCCACCGCTGCGTGGCGCGTGCGACGCGCAATGAACACTATCTGAATTTCTTCGATTTCCTGGCGGTGTTGCTTAAAAAGAACCTGCGCGTGTCGCGTTCGCGGTCGGCCAAGATCGCGGGGCGCGGGGCGCAGGCTCAAAAGGAGCACGAGGCGCTGTTTGCCGCCATCGAGAAGGGCGACGTGGAACTTGCACGGCAGCACGCGCGCACGCACGTCGACAACACGGAAGCACGTCTGCGTACAGCGGCGGCCACGGCCGACAAGCCGTAGGCGCCCACTAAGGGCATCCTCCAAGGGGAAGTGGTGATGGGTCAGAAGACGATCGATGAGTTGGTGCGCGCCGACGAGGGACTGGTCAGCCGGTCCATCTTCGTGGACGAAGAGATCTTCCAGCAGGAACTGAAGCAGATCTTCTCGCGCGCGTGGCTGTTCGTGGGGCACGAAAGCCTGGTGCCCAAACCGGACGACTACTTTGTTTCGCGCATGGGCACGGAATCCGTGATCCTGACGCGCGACCGGCAGGGGCAGATTCAGGTCATGCTGAACAGCTGTGCGCATCGCGGCATGAAGCTGTGCCGCTACGACCACGGCAATAACCGGACGTTTACCTGTCCGTACCACGGCTGGAGCTTTTCCACCGACGGCAAGCTGGTGGAACGGCCCGGCGAGCTGGTCGGCGTGCCCGGCCACGCCACGCACTACAAGGGCGAGCTGGACAAGAAGCAGTGGGGCCTGAAGACGGTGGCGAAGGTGGTGAACTACAAGGGCGCCATCTGGGCAACGTGGGATCCCGACGCGCCGCCGTTTCTGGACTACATCGGCAACATGCGCCTGTATCTGGACGCGGCGCTGGACCATCGCAACGGCAGTCCGGGTGGCTCCGAGGTGATCGGCGGCGTGCAGAAGTGGCGCGTGAAGTGCAACTGGAAATTCGCGCCCGAGAATTTCATTGGGGACCTGTACCACGACATCAGCCACCGATCCGTGGACATCGTGGGCATCGGCCCGGGCGGCGGCAAAGGGCGGCGCGATGCGTCCGCCACGCGCTCGGCGATCTGCTTTCCAGAACTGGGCCACGGGCTGCTGGGCCGGCTGCCGTTCTACGAGGAAGGGCCGTACGCGCCGCAATACGCGCGTTATCCGGAAGTCGAGGCGTACTACCGCGAGATCCACGAACACCGCGAGCGCACGTTGGGCGCGGCGATGCGCGTGCAGACCAGCGTGGGCACGATCTTCCCGAACATGTCGTTCCACGGCCGTCAGCCGCGCACGCTGGCGGTGTTTCATCCGATCAGTTCGACCGAGATGGAGATGTGGCGCATGTACCTGGTGGACAAGGACGCGCCCGAAGCGGTCAAGGAAGCGGCGCGCCATTATTTCCTGCGCTACTCCGGCCCGGGCGGCATGACGGAATCGGACGACATGGAGAACTGGACGGGCGCCACCGAGGCCAGCATGGGCGCGATGTCGCGCGAGCTGTACTTCAATTACCAGATGGGCGTGGGTCACCGGCAGGACGTGCCCGAGATCCCGGGCTGTGCGGTCAACGGTGAATACACCGAGGAAAACGCCCGCATCTACTACCGGCGCTGGGCGCAGTTCATGAACGGCCTGTCATGGGACCAACTGATGGCGGGCGCGGTGCGCCTGGAGGAGGCGGCATGAACGCAACCGTGGAAAACGCGCCGCCCGTGGCGCAGGACGACAGCGTGGACGACATGCTGCTCTGGTGGGAGGCGCATCGCTTCCTGCATTTCGAGGCCGACCTGCTGGACCATCGTGAGTTCGACAAGTGGCTGGGCCTGCTGGACGAGGACATCACGTACCGCATGCCCCTCACGCGCAACGTGCGCCGCGACGCGATGGCGCAGGAATACTCCGGCAAGCAGGACGCGGCGTGGTTCGACGAAGGTATCGATACGCTGCGCCAGCGCGTGGCGCAGATCAAGACGGGTATTCACTGGGCCGAAGAGCCGGCCTCGCGCGTATCGCATCTGGTGACCAACATCCGCGTGCTGGACGTGACGCCGGACGACGGCGGCGGCGACTTGGTGCGGGTGCGTTCACGCTTTCTGATCTACCAGAACCGCCTGCAGTCCGAAGTGAACCTGTTCGTGGGCAAGCGCGAGGACGTGCTGCGCAGGCGCGACGGGCGCTTCACCATTCTGTCGCGCGAAATTCACCTGGACCAGAACGTCCTCTTGTCGAAGGCGCTGACGATCTTCTTCTAGCGCCGTTGCCGGAGCCGGCCCTTCTGCCGGCATTCGATGGTTTTCCTTCCACTCGGGGCCTGACCGCCGACAGGACGCGCTCGCCCATACCTGGAGTTGCAGCATGCAAAGACGTACTGTACTGAAGGCCATGGCCAGCGCGGCCGCGATGTCGGCGGCGGGAGTGTCGTGGGGCGCCGGCGCCGCTTATCCGAGCAAGCCGATCCGCCTGATCGTGCCGTATCCGCCGGGCGGCGTCACGGACGTGGCGGGGCGCTTGGCCGGAGAAATCCTCACCCGCAAGTTCGGCCAGCCGGTGGTGGTGGAGAACCGCCCGGGCGCGAACGGCATGATCGGCAGCCAGCAGGTGGCATCCGCGCCGGCAGACGGCTACACGCTGCTGCTCAATGGCCTGGGCGGTATGGTGCTGCCGATGGCCACGGTGACCGGCCTGCCGCTGGACACGTCGCGCGCTTTCACGCCGATTGCGCAGATGGCCGAATTCATCAACGTGCTGATCGTGCGGGCCGACTCGCCGATACGCAGCGTCGACGACCTGATCGCCACGGCGCGCAAGCGCAGCAAGGATGGCCTGAACTACGGCTCCAACGGCATCGGTTCGTCGGTGCACCTGACCACCGCGTTCTTTGCGCAGCACACCGGCACCAATCTGCTGCACGTGCCCTACAAGGGCAGCGGCGAGATGCTGGTGGACGTGGTCAACGGCAACCTGGACTTCAGTTTCAGCAATCTGCCGCCGGTGATGGGATTGATCCGCAAAGGGTCGATTCGCCCGATCGCCGTCATCAGCAGCTATCGCAGCAAGCAGCTGCCGGAAGTGCCGACGATGGCCGAGCAAGGTGTGGCGGATTTCGATGTGACGAGCTGGCTTGGACTGTATGGACCGGCTGGCATGCCGCCCGAGGTGGTGCAGAAGCTGAGCGCAGCGTTGCAGGAAGGCATGGCGCTGCCGCAGTCGGTGGAAACCTTGAGCGCCGCAGGCTTTGAGCCCAGGCCCACCGGAGCGGATGCGTTTGCGGAACTGAACCGCGCCGAACTTGCGCGCTGGAAGCAGGTCGCCACCAAGGCCAGCATCTCCCTGAAATTCGGAGCCTGAGCATCATGGAAACGACATCGGCCCTGCAGCGGGTTCACACCGCCATCATCGGTGCAGGACATGCGGGCGTGGAGTGCGCGTGGGCCCTGCGCGCGGCGGGGGTGGACGGCGACGTGGCGCTCTTTGGCGCCGAAACGCATGCACCCTACGAACGGCCGCCGCTGTCCAAGGCCCTGCTGACCGGTTCGACCAGCGCCGAGCGCATCGCGTTGCGCGCGGGCAGCGCCTACGAGAAGTCGCGCGTAATCGTGGTGGCGGGTGACCCGGTGGCGGCCATCGATACTGCGGCGCACACGCTGCGCACGGCATCGGGCCGCGTCGTGGCGTATGAGCATTGCGTGCTTGCCACGGGCGCCAGCGCTCGCGGCATTGCCGACGTGGCGGGCGAACAGGTGTTCTCGGTGCGCGGCCTGGACGACGCGCACCGGCTGCGCGAGGCGCTGCGTCCGGGCATCCGGCTGCTGGTGGTCGGCGCCGGATATCTGGGACTGGAAGCGGCCTGCTCGGCGCGCAAGCTGGGCGCGCAAGTGCTGGTGCTGGAGCAGGGCGGCAACGTGATGGCGGGCAAGGTGTCCGAGCCCACGGCCACGCGGCTGGGCGACCTGCACCGCGAGGCCGGCATCGAGATCCGCCACGGCGCTGCGGTTCAGCGCTGGGAACGCACGGCATCCGGATGGCGCGCGCATCTGGCAACGGGCGAGGCCATCGATGCCGACCTGGTGCTGGTGTCGATTGGCGCGGTGGCCGAGACGTCGCTGGCCGAGTCGGCGGGACTCATCTGCCTGGACGGCGTGGTCGTGGACGAATGCTGCCGGACGTCGGCGCCCGACGTCTATGCCATCGGGGACTGCGCCAGCGCCTTTCGGGGCGAGCTGCAGCGCTATGCCCGGATTGAAAGCGTGCAGAACGCGCTGGCACAGGCGCGCACGGCGGCCGCCGCCATCGCGGGCAAGGCGCCGCCCGCGTCGCGCCCGCCGACGTTCTGGTCCGAACAACAGGGTCGCCGTCTGCAGATGGCCGGACTGGTCGATCCGGCCGTGCCTTGCCGCGATGTATTGCTGCCCACGGCCAAGGGATGGCTCGTCGAGCGCTATCAGCACGGCCGTCTGGCCGCGATCGAGGCGGTCGATAGCCCGGTGGAGTTCATCAAGGGCGTGCCGCGCATCGGCGCGCCCGAAGTGGCTGCGGCCACGGCGTGATCAAACCTTCTGGAGACAACATGCCCGTTGCGATATTTGAACTGCCCGATGGCGCCGAACAGGTGCTGGATGTGCCCGATGACTGGTCGCTGATGGAAGCCGCGCGGCGCGATGGCCTGGAAGGCATCGTCGCCGAATGCGGCGGCGGCGCCATCTGCGGCACCTGCCACGTGCAGGTGGATGCCGATTGGCACGCGCGGCTGGAGCCGCCCGGCATGGCCGAGGAAGCGTTGCTGGAAGTGGTGCCCGAGCGCTGCCCGACCAGCCGCCTGTCCTGTCAGGTCATCATGACGCCCGAACTGGACGGCATCCGCGTGCGCGTGCCGTCATCGCAGCTCGAGCTGTAGCCAGCGCTCCCGAACCCCAAGGAGCAACCGCATGGCCGACAACAAATCCATCAACCTCGTCGATCTGCAACCCGGCGTGCGCGTGCGCATGGCGGGCGGCGCGTTGGCCGAGATCGTCGAGAACCCGCAGGACGGCTTCTGGCTGATTGTCCGGTACCTGGACCATCCCGCCGAACCCGCGCTGGTCGACGCCGGTGAGCAGCAGGTGTTTGCCACCGACGTCGAAGCAATCGAACCCTGAACCCTCTGGAGCCCCCATGAATCAAAAACCCAAAGTCATCGTCTCCGCACCCGTGCCACCCGATCTGCGCGAGCAGCTAGCCGCGCGTTGCGAAATCGTCGAAGTGCCCACCGGACAGAATCCGGCCGAGGTGCTGGGCGCGGATGCGCGCGCGAATATCGAAGGCATGGTCTGCACGGTGCGCACCAAGGTCGATCAAGCCTTGCTGGACGCCTTGCCCGCGCTGAAGGTCAGCTCGAACTTCGCCGTGGGATTCGATAACGTCGATCTGGCGGCCGCCACACAGCGCAAAGTGCTGATCTGCAACACGCCCGGCGTGCTGGATGGCGCGGTGGCCGACGTGACGATCGGCCTGATGCTGTGCCTGTCGCGCAATCTGGTGGCGGGCGACGCCTTCGTGCGCAGCGGCGCCTGGACCAAGGGCGCGTTCCCGCTGACGCGGGACATCCGCGGCAAGACGCTGGGACTGCTGGGCATGGGCCGCATCGGCCGTGTCGTGGCCCGCGCGGCGCAGGCCTTCGACATGAAGGTCATCTATCACAACCGCCGCGAAGATCCACAGGCCGAAGGCCTGGCCACCTATGTCGAGCGCGACGAACTCTTCAAGTCGTCGGACGTGCTGAGCGTGCACATCCCCCTGTCCGCGGAAACACGCCATTCCATCGGCAAGCGCGAGCTGGGCTTGATGAAGCCAACGGCCTACCTGATCAACACGGCGCGCGGCCCGGTCATCGACGAGGCGGCGCTGATCGAAGCGCTGCGCGCCGGCACCATCGCGGGTGCGGGGCTGGATGTGATGGAGCAGGAACCCCTGCCGGCCGACAGCCCGCTGTGCGCCTTGCCCAACGTGGTGCTGCAGGCACACGTGGGCAGCGCCACGCACGAGACGCGGCGCGCGATGATCGACCTGGCGGTGGCCAACCTGATGGATGCACTGGGCGGAAAGGCGCCGCAGGCGATGGTCAACCCCGAGGTCTGGCAGGCGCGCGCCTGACGCGTCCGCCAGGCAAAGCAACGGGCCAATGAACGAAGGCCCGCAAGGTGGGGCCGCCTAGGTGGGGCCGTCGAGGTGGGGCCGCCGAGGCAGCCCCGCCTTCGCGGCCCCTTATCCCTGTTTCCCGCCGTAATCCACCACGATCCCCGCCTGCTGCGCGACCTCGGTCCAGCGCTTGAGTTCCGCCTTGGAGAACGCCTGGAACTGCGCCGCGTCGCGCAGCTTGGGTTCGAAGCCGGCGTTGATGATGCGGGTCTGGTATTCCGGCGCGGCCAGTCCCGTGACGATGGTGTTGGACAGCTGCGCAATGATCGCCGGATCAACCTGTGCGGGCGCATACATGCCCAGCCAGCTCGTCACGTCGAAGTCCTTCATGCCCTGTTCCTGCATGGTCGGCACGTTGGGCAGCTGGCGCGCGCGGTAGGCGCTGGTCACAGCCAATGCCTTCAGACGCTTGCCGTCCACCATCGGCAGCGTGGGCGGCAGGTTCATGAAACAGAGATCCAGGTCGCCATTGGCCGTCCCGACCAGCGCCTCGCTGGCGCCCTTGTACGGCACATGGTCGAACTTCAACCCGGTGCGCATGGCAAAGAGCTCGGCCGTCATCTGCGACGAACTGCCGACGCCGTTGCTGCCATACAGCGGCTTGCGCTTGGTGGAGCGCAGGTGTTCGATCAGTTCAGGCACCGTGTTGGCGGGGTGGTCCACGCGCACGACCAGGGCGTTGACGAACTCGGCCACCTGAGCGATGGGAAGAAGCGCGGTGGGGATGTCGATCGGCAGGCCGCGCAGCGTGGCGGGCGGCAGCACGTTGTGGCCCAGGCCCCCGGTGGTGAGGGTGTAGCCGTCAGGCCGTGAGGCAGCGGCCGCCTGCATGCCGATGACCCCGCCCGCGCCGGCGCGGTTTTCGATCACCACGCTCTGGCCGTACTTGGCGTAGAGCAGGTCGCCCACCAGCCGTCCTGCAAGGTCGGTGGCGCTGCCTGGTGTGGAAGAGACGATGATCTTGATGACGCGGGACGGATACGGCCCGCTCTGTGCCCAGCTTGCGCCGGTAAGGTGCAGGCCGGCGGCGGCCCCCATCAGCTTCAACGCACTACGACGTTTCATGACGACTTCCCCTTGGGTTATAGACCTACTGCTTCACGTGCTGCTCCAAAAATGTGATCCGAACTTTGTACGATAAACATATTTCTCGTACGGTACGGGCCACGCGAGAGCACGCAAATTGCGGCTTACCCTAGGGGAGTCGTTTTGGGCCTTGCGGCCCGGTTATCAGCGCACCGGCCAGCCGTACATCAGCCCGCCGTTGCGGTACGACGCATTCAGCCCGCGCTCGAGTTTCAACGGGCTGTTCGGGCCCAGGTTCTTCTCGAAGCTCTCGCCATAATTGCCGACGGTCTTGATGATGTTGTAGGCCCACTTGTCATCGACGCCCAGGTTCTTGCCCATGCCCGGCGTCACGCCCAAGAGGCGCTGGATGTTCGGGTTGGTGCTTTTCAGCATCTCGTCCACGTTCTTGGACGTGACGCCGTATTCCTCGGCTTCCAGCATGGCGTTCATGGTCCAGCGGACCAGGTTGAACCATTGCTCGTCGCCCTGGCGAACCATCGGGCCCAGCGGTTCCTTGGAGAAGTTCTCCGGCAGGATGTCGTACTTTTCCGGATTCTCCAGGTTGCTGCGCGCGGCGGCCAATTGCGACTTGTCGCCGGTGAAGGCGTCGCAGCGGCCCACGGCGAAGGCGCGGATGATCTCGTCCAGGCGCTCCACGACGACCGGCTTGAAGTTCACGTTCTGCGAGCGGAACCAGTCCGCGAGGTTCAGTTCGGTGGTGGTGCCGGGCTGCACGCAGACGGTGGCGCCTTCCAGTTCCTTGGCGCTCTTCACGCCCAGGGACTTGTTCACCATGATGCCCTGGCTGTCGTAGTAGTTCACGCCCACGCCAATCAGGCCCAGCGTCGTGTCGCGGGTCAGGGTGAGCGTGGTGTTGCGGGTCAGGACGTCGACTTCGCCGGATTGCAGGGCGGTAAAGCGCTGGACCGCGCTGATCGCCTGGATCTTGGCCTTGGAGGCGTCGCCGAACAGGGCGATGGCCAGCGCGCGGCACAGGTCGACGTCAAGGCCGATCCAGCCGCCCTTGCTGTCGTTCACGGAAAAGCCCGCGACGCCCGTGGATACGCCGCAATGTACGAAGCCCTTGCTCTTGACCGCCTCGAAGGTCGCGCCGGCGTGGGCGGTCCAGGACGAAATGAACAAGGCGGTTCCTGCCGCAGCCAGTTTGAGTGCTTTCATGGTGTCTCCGCGCCGCATGGCGCATGTTTATCGTTCAGCCGAAGGCTGAAGTGCGGCGCATAGTACCAGTGGGTCCGGGAGGGAGAATCAGGGAATTCCCGTTAAATCCGGGAGGCGGAATTTGATGGGGATAGAATCGGGCATGCCCGGCCTGCCGCCTGCTTCTCGGCCGCCAGCGGCCGGAAAACGCCACACCGCCACGCCAGCCTATGAATCGACATGACGACCCCGCAGGTCCAGACGACCGCCCGAGGCGCCCGTTCGCCTTCGTCAAGGAGCAGTTGCACGGCACCTGGACCGAGCTGACCCGGGTCAATGCCAGCGACCGCCGCTGGGAAATGCCGCTGGCCGCCGCGCTGTCGTCCGGTCTGCCGCTGATGGTGGGCGCGTATTTCGGGCGCATGGATTACGGACTGATGTCCAGCCTGGGCGGCATGGTGTTCCTGAGCCTGCCCAACGCCTCGTTGCAGATCCGCATGATGATGCTGCTGGCGGCATCCTTCGGCATGGTCGCCTGCTATGCGCTGGGCGCGCTGACGCAGTTCTGGCCGACCGCCACGATCGCGGCGCTGACGCTGATCGCGATGGTGGTGAACATGGTGTGCCGCTGTTATCGCCTGGGCCCGCCGGGCAGCCTGTTTTTCATCATGGCCACGGCGATCGCCGCCTACACGCCGGGCACCATCGAAGACGTGCCATTGCGCGTGGGCATGGTGGCCTTGGGTTGTCTGGTCGCCTGCCTGGTGGCCTTTGCGTATTCGCTGCACATGACGCGCGTTGCCCCGCCGCCGCCGCATGTCGAACTGCCCAAGTCCACGTTCGATTTCGTGGTGTACGACTCCGTCATCATCGGGCTGTTCGTCGGCATCTCATTGCTGGTGGCCGAACTGCTGCAACTGCAGCGGCCGTACTGGGTGCCTGTCAGTTGCCTGGCGATCATCCAGGGCGCCAGCCTGCGCGCGGCGTGGAGCCGGCAGATGCACCGCATCCTGGGCACCGCCGTGGGCCTGTGCGTGGCCTGGGCGCTGCTCAGCCTGCCGCTCAATGTCTGGACGCTGAGCCTGGTGATGATGGCGCTGTCGTTCGGCATCGAAACGCTGGTGGTGCGCCATTACGCCAGCGCGGTGGCGCTGATCACGCCCTTGACCATCTTTCTCGCCGAGGCGCCGCATCTGGGGCAAGGCTATCCCGTCGACGTGATCGAGGCGCGCTTCGTGGACACGGCGCTCGGGGCATTCATCGGCGTGCTTGGCGCCGTGCTGCTGCACAGCCAACGCATCCGCCCGACGCTGTCGCGCTGGATGCGGGCGGTGTTGCCGCAGCGGGTGAATTGACCGCCGTCCTGCGCCGGCTGGACGCCGCGGAGGTCGATTTTCCCTGCCGGCTCGGATAGGATGGGTGTTTGCGCAACCTGGAGGCACTTATGGATTGTTCTGTTGAAGGAAAGGTCGCGTTCGCCGACGGTCATTCGTATCACTTCGCGACCGTCGACGCGGCGCTGGCTTTTGCTGAGTGTGTCAAAAGCACCCAGAATCCCGCCCAATGCGCCGCCACGCATGGCAGCACCAGTCAGGTCAAGCTGGAAGACGTCGCCGCGCAGGAAGCAGCGGAGCGGCGCGAACAGGAACCCGGCGCGGGGACTTGAACGTCTTGATGCGGCGCGGGTGTCAGCCCTTCGCGGTCGATTTCGCGCCGGCACTTCGCCGCCGCCCGCGCGGCGGCGCCGCATCATCAGCCCCTTCGCCGGCCAGATACGCCTGCACCAACGTGATGATGCGTTCCGCGGTAGGCGACAAGCTGCGCCGGGCGCGATGGATGACGCTGTAGGTCAGCGGACCTGACGCCGGGTACGGCAGCGGTAATGGCACGAGCGTTCCTTGTGCCAGTTCGGCGACGATGGCCTCGCGTGTGCAGAACAGCACCACGTCGCTTCCCACGGCTACGTCGCGCAGCGCGCTGACGCTGTCGCATTCAAACGCAATCGGCAGTTCATCCACGCCCGCCACCTGATACAGCTTGGCCAGATACTCCCGCGCGCGCTGCGGCAGGTCGGTGGCGGCCAGGCGATATTGCGCCAAGGCGGCGCGCAGCTTGGGTTTTCGCACCGATTGCAGCGGATGTCCGGCCCGCACGAAAAGGCCGCCGTGCTGCGGCGGCAGCGCACGCACGATGAAGTCCGCCGGCGGCGGCAGGCTGTGCGTCACCGCCACGGCAAAGTCCAGCTTGTCCTGCAACAGCTTGTCGAGCAGACGCTGCCAGCTTTCGATCTCGACATGCACGCTCAGGCCGGGATGATCGTGCGCCAGACGGACCAGCAGCGGCGACAGAAACCCCGCCGCCGGAAAGGCCCCGACGCCGAAGCTCACGCGTCCCGTGTCATGGCCCCTCATCAATTCGGCCTCGCGCCGAAGGGCGAGGACATCGCCCAGGATGCGGCGCGAACGATCGAGAACCATTTTTCCCGCCTGCGTCGGCGTCACGCCGATCGACGCGCGATCCACCAGCACCAGCCCCAACGTCTCTTCAAGGGACTGGATGCTGCGCGTCAGCGCCGACTGCGTCAGATGCAGCCGCTGGGCCGCCCGAGAGAAGTGCCGCTCTTCGGCAAGGACGGAAAAGTGCTGGAGCGAACGGATCGTCAGGCCCATGTATTTTTCTCATCGGAATTGCGCCAAATATGCAATTGATTCGGGTCAATTGCAAGACTAAAACAGCTTGACCACGGGTCGGTGAAAACGCTGCAAGAACCCGGGAAAACACGACACAGAGCGCTGCGCGGCCCCGCGACACGCCAACCTCGCAGGAGGAGACAACATGAACCGCAAGCCGATCTTCCATCTGGCGGGCTGGGCCGCCGCGCTGAGCATGCTGGCCTGTACGGCCGCCGTCGCGGCGCCATCCCCGCAACCCGACGCCTGGCCCGCCGCGGGCAAGCCGATACGCATGGTCGTGCCATTCCCGGCGGGGTCGGGGTCGGATTCGCTGGCGCGCATGCTGGCGGCCAAGGTATCGCAGCAGACGGGCGCTTCCGTCATCATCGACAACAAGCCGGGCGCGGGCACGATGATCGGCGCGCAGGACGTGGCGCGCGCCAAGCCGGACGGCTATACGCTGCTGTACACCATCGTGGTCACGCACACGCAGAATCCGCACCTCTACAAAAAGCTGCCGTACGACCCGGTCAAGGACTTCACGCCCGTGTTGCAGGCGGTCAGATCGGCCACCGTGCTGGTCGCCAACAACAACACGCCGTTCTCCACGACGGCCGAGCTGATCGCCTACGCCAAGGCAAATCCCGGAAAGCTCAACTACGCCTCGTACAGCGCCGGATCGACCTCGCACTTGAATGGCGAGATTCTCAAGATGAAGACGGGCACCGACATCGTCCACGTGCCCTACAAAGGCACCGCCGACGCCAGCCGCGCGCTCTTGGCGGGCGACGTACAGGTTTACTTCGACGGCACCGCCACGGCGGTCGAGAACGCGCGTGCCGGCAAGGTCAAGCTGCTGGGCCCGGCCACGGACCGGCGCCTGAGCGTACTGCCAGAACTGCCCACGCTGGAAGAGCAGGGGATCGAGGGACTGAACATCGTCGGCTGGCAAGGCATCTTCGGTCCGGGCGACATGCCGCCCGCACTGGCCGAGCGCGTCGCCCAGGTGTTTCGCGCCGCGCTGGAGACCCCCGAAATCACCCAGACCATCCTGTCGCAGGGCAATGAGGTCAGCGGCGCGGGGCCAAAGGAATTCTCGGCCATCGTGCAGCGCGACAGCGCGCGGTGGGGCGACGTGATCCGCCGGATCGGGCTGGTATTGGAATAAGGCTGAGGGGCCCGCGGGCCCCGGGAGACAACGATGCACGATGTAGTGATACGCGGCGGCACGCTGGTGGACGGTTCGGGCGCCGGCGCCCGGGTGGGCGACCTGGCCATCGACGGCGGGACGATCGTCCAGGCCGGCGGCAAGGCGGGCGCGGCGCGGCGAGAGATCGACGCGGCGGGCGCGCTGGTGACGCCGGGGTGGGTCGACATCCATACCCATTACGACGGCCAGGCGACATGGGATCCGTATCTCAGCCCGTCGACATGGCATGGCGTCACCACCGCCATCATGGGCAACTGCGGTGTGGGCTTTGCGCCGGTCAAGCCCGACCGGCGTGAATGGCTGATCAAGGTGATGGAAGGCGTCGAGGACATTCCGGGCTCGGTGCTGTCGGAAGGCATCGAATGGGACTGGGAGACGTTCCCCGAGTACCTGGACGCGCTGGACCGGCGGCCCAAGGCGCTGGACATCGGCGCGCAGATTCCGCACAGCGCGGTGCGCGCGTACGTGATGGGCGATCGCGCCATTCATCACGACGAGGCGTCTCCCGCGGACCTGCTGGCCATGCGCGAGGTTGTGCGGGCCGCCTTGCAGGCAGGCGCGGTCGGCTTTTCGACGTCGCGGACGTTCCTGCACAAGTACGACGAGCGCAAGTATCCCCCGGGCACATTCGCCACCGGCGAAGAGATCAGCGCCCTGGGATCGGTCATGGGGGAGGTCGGCCACGGCGTGTTCCAGATGACGGCCAACCATCCCGCGATGGAAGGCGAGATCCCCTGGCTGGAACAGCTTGCCCGCCACAATCGTCTGCCGGTGCTGTTCAACCTTCAGCAGACCGACGGCGCGCCAGACGTCTGGAAGCAGATCGTGCGCACGCTGGACAAGGCGCGCGACGAAGGCGTGCCGCTCATGGCGGGCATCAGTGGCCGGCCGCTCGGCATCCTGTTCTCCTGGCAGAGCTCGCTGCACCCCTTCATTGCCCATCCGACCTATCAGGCGCTGCACGCGCTGCCCCTGCCGGAAAAGCTCGCGCAGCTGCGCGATTCGCAGGTTCGCCAAAAAATCATGAGCGAGCAGCGTGGCCTGCTGGACCGCCGGGCCGAAACGCTCTTCAGCAGTTTTCACAAGATCTACCGGCTGGGCCAG
The DNA here is from genome assembly GCF_006715415.1 of Achromobacter sp. SLBN-14. Taxonomy (NCBI): domain Bacteria; kingdom Pseudomonadati; phylum Pseudomonadota; class Betaproteobacteria; order Burkholderiales; family Alcaligenaceae; genus Achromobacter; species Achromobacter sp. SLBN-14. The sequence continues at coordinate 3,004,884 of NZ_VFNE01000001.1, forward strand.
GATCCCGACTACGAACCGCTACCCGAAGACAGCGTGGCGGCCATGGCGGCGCGCACCGGGCGCCCGCCGCTGGAGCTGGTGTACGACCTGATGCTGGAGAACGAGGGGCGGGCCATTCTCTATTACCCGTCCTTCAACTACGCCTATGAAAACCTGGATCACCTGCACCAGTTGATGCAGCACGCCAACACCGTGAACAGCCTGTCCGACGGCGGCGCGCATTGCGGCTACATCTGCGATGTCAGCATGCCGACCTTCATGCTCAGCCACTGGACGCGCGACCGCCGCCGCGGCCCGCTATTGCCGCTGGAACACGTGGTTCGCCGGCAAACCCGCGACACCGCGCTGGTCTATGGCTTGCACGATCGTGGGCTGCTGCAGCCCGGCTACAAGGCCGACATCAACGTCATCGATCCCGATGCGCTGAAGGTCCACTGCCCGGAAATGGTCTTTGACCTGCCGGGCGGCGGGCGCAGGCTGGTGCAGCGTGCCGATGGCTACGCGGCCACGCTGGTCGACGGCCGGCCGATCTTCGAACGCGGACAGGCCACCGGCGAGCTCCCAGGCAAACTGCTGCGCGGCGCCGGGCCGCAACGTGGCTAAGCATCCGGGCATTCCCGAATATATTGATTGCACCGATTAATCCACTGGAATTTCTCATTTGTGGCGCAGGATTGCGCTCCCTATGATCGGCAGGGTTGCTTCACCAGCAACCCAAAAATCAAGGGGAAAAAAATGAAGAAGTGGAAACTGGCCGGCGCGGCGCTGGCCGTGCTGTCCTGCGTGGCCACGGCCTCGGGCGCGCAAACCGCCTATCCGAAGGGCCCGGTCACGCTGGTCGTGCCTTTCGCGCCCGGCGGGTCGACGGACGTGATCGGACGGCTCCTGGCCGAGCGGCTGGCGGTGGCCCTCAAGCAGCCGGTGGTGGTCGAAAACCGCTCGGGCGCGGGCGGCAACATCGGCGCGGCCATGGTGGCCAAGTCCCCGCCCGATGGCCAGACGCTGCTCTTTGGCACGACGGGCATCCTGGCCATCAACGAGTTCCTGTACAACAACCCGGGCTACAAGGCCGACCGCGACCTGAAGCCCGTGGTGTACACCGCTTCCATCAGCAACGTGCTGATCGTAAACAACGACATGCCGGTGTCCAGTGTGGACGACCTGATCAAGCTGGCCAAGGCCAACCCCGGCAAGTATTCCTTTGCGTCCTCGGGCGCGGGCAGCTCCACGCACCTGTCGGGCGAATTGTTCAAGAACATGGCGGGCGTGGACCTGATGCACGTGCCGTACAAGGGCAGTGGCCAGGCGCTGGTGGACCTGGTCGGCGGCCAGATCAACATGATCTTCGACAACGCCCCGTCGGCGGTGCCGCTGGCGCAATCCGGCAAGGTCAAGGCGCTGGCCGTCACCAGCACCACGCCGCTGTCGGTGCTGCCGGGGATCCCGCCGTTGACCGAGGCGGGCCTGAAGGGATACGAGTCCCTGTCCTGGACCGGCGTGGTCGCACCCGCGGGCACGCCGCAGGCCGTGGTGGACCGGCTCAACAAGGAGGTCAACGCGATCCTGGCCGACGAGGCCGTGCGCAAGAAGCTCACCGAACTAGGCGCGCAGGCCACGGGCGGCTCGCCCCAGGACTTCACCGCGCACATCGAAGCCGAACGCGCCAAATGGGGCAAGCTGGTAAAGGAAGCGAAGATCGCAGTGCAGTAGCCACCGGCGTGGGTGTCCGGCACCCGTGCAGAAAAGGTGTCTGACACCCCTGCGGCAGCGGTTCAAGATGCAGACCGACTGACGTGGGTGTCAGACACCGGCAGACGCCGCCTTCCTGGTCTTTTTCCCCGACACCTTCACCCCCGCCGGCACCGGCTTTTCGTTGATCACGTCCCGCATGTACTGCAGGAACAGCTCCGAACTTGCCGACAGCGACCGCAGCCGCCGCGTAATCAGACAGACCTCGCGCGACAGCCGGGGCGAACTCAATTCCCGAAACACGAACGTCCCCGGTTCGGTCCCCCGCGTCTGCGGCGGCGCGATGGAACTTGCCGCCAGCGCCGGCAGAATCGAGTAGCGCCCGCCGCCGCGCAGCACGGCGTGTAGCGACGACGTCCGCGACACTTCGTCGTGCTGCTGCTCAAAGAACCCAGTCTTGCCGGCATGCGCGCGCAGGAACGCCCCGATGCCCGTGTCCTCGGTAAACCCCACATATTCCGCCGGATCCAGGTCCGCCCACTTCAAGGGCTTTGCGCCTTGCGCATACGGATAGGACGCCGCGCAGATCACGCCGTAGCGGTCCTCGAACAGCGGCGTGTAGACCAGCTCGTCAAAGCCATGATGCGACGTCGAAATCGCAAAATCGATGTCGCCGTTGGCGATCATCTTTTCCACCTGTTCCGAGCCAGCGTCGTGCAACGAGAACGTAATCTTGGGGTAGGCCTGGCGGAACGCCGCGATGGCGTCGCCCAGGAAGTAGTTGGTGACCGACGCCACCACCGCGATCCGCACATGCCCCTGACGCCCTTGCGACAACGCTTCCAGGTCGCTCAAGGCGCCGTCGAACTGGCTGAGGATGCGCTCGGCCTCGGCCTTGAAGCGCGCGGCCTCCGGCGTCATCGCCACGCGCCGTGTGCTGCGGTCAAACAGCTTGACGCCTACCGCGTCTTCGAACTGCTGGATCGTTGCCGTCAGCGAAGACTGGGTAAGGAACAATTGCGACGCGGCAACGGTGAACGAACCCGTGTTGGCCACGGCGACGAAGCTGCGAAAGTGCCGCAGGGTGATGCTGCGTTTGGCCGTCATGCTCCCCACCGTTTCATATATTGGTGAAACCGAATAATAAGCAAAAACCAACAATTTGTAGTGAAGAAAACCGCGCTCTAGAATTTCCTTCGATCTGGCGCATCGCGCCGTCTCCATCGCACGCAACAGGGAGCGAACTGAAATGAGCGCTGCAGGCGTATTGCCCACATGAGCACACCACAACCCTTGCGCATCCTCATGTCCGCATCGACGCGGGACCGGATCGGCGACGCTATCAGCCAGGCCCTGGACGGGCGCCCCTTCGAGGCCGTCATTGCGGCCCAGACGCACGGCAACGAGCCGGCGGATGTGGATGTCGCATTCATTTCGCGCGACGTGACGGGCCTGTCGACCAAGCATCGCGTCCTGGAACCCCTGGAGGCTTTCTACGTCACGCTGCGCCGGTCGCCGAAGCTGGCCTGGGTGCACGTGCATTCGGCCGGCGCCGACCGCCCGATCTTTGGCGAACTGAAGGCCCGCGGCGTGCGCGTCACGACGTCGTCCGGGGCCAATGCGCAGGTGGTGGCGCAGACGGCGCTGGCCGCGATCCTGTCGCTGGCCCGCGAGTTTCCCCGCCTGTTCGACGCCCAGCGGGCGCGCACGTGGACGCCACTGATCGGTGGATTGCTGCCGCGCGAGCTGGCCGGGCAGACCGCCGTGATCGTGGGATGGGGGCCGATCGGCCAGACGCTTGCCGGATATCTGCGGATGTTGGGCCTGAACGTCATCGCCGTGCGCAGCGCGGCCACGCCGCCCGCCGATGGCATCGAAACCTACGCGTTCGAGGATCTGGCAAGCATCGCCGGACGCGCCGACTGGCTGGTGTTGGCCTGTCCTTTAAGCGATCGCACACGCGGGCTGGTAGACGCGCGTGTGCTCGCCGCCATGGCGCCGCATGCCCGGCTCGTCAACGTGGCGCGCGGCGAGATCGTGGCGGAAGCCCATCTGATCGACGCCCTGCGCGCAAAGACGCTGGCCGGCGCGTATCTGGATGTGTTCGAACATGAACCGCTGGATGCCGAATCGCCGCTATGGACGCTGCCCAACGCATTTGTCACGCCGCATTCGGCGGGCCATTCGGATGGCAACGAGACGCGCGTGGACCGGATCTTTCTTGATTACCTGCGGCAGTGGCGGCAGTAACGCCAGCCTGATTGCCCCCGCACTCCACCTGCTTGCAACCCGTCAATTCCAGGACCTTCCATGATCCAGACCGCCGCGCGCATCCAGCGCATCAAACCCTCGCCTAGCTCGATGGCGGGCCAGCGGGCCCGTGAACTGCGCGCCACCGGCCGAGACATCGTCGCGCTGACGGCCGGCGAGCCCGACTTCGATACGCCCGACAACGTCACGCAGGCGGTCGTGCGTGCGATGGCGCAGTCGCGCACCAAGTACACCGATGTCGGCGGCACGCCCGAGCTCAAGGCCGCCATCCGCGAGAAATTCCGCCGCGACAATGGCCTGGACTACGCTGCCAGCGAAATCATCGTCGGCAACGGCGGCAAGCAGATCATCTTCAACGCGCTGCTCGCCACCGTCGAAGAGGGCGACGAGGTGATCGTGCCCACGCCGTACTGGGTGTCGTATCCCGACATCGTGCTGCTGGCGGGCGGCACGCCGGTCTTCGTGGCCTGCCCGCCCGCGCAGGGATTCAAGCTGCAGCCCGCCGACCTGGACAAGGCGATCACGCCGCGCACGCGCTGGGTGATCCTGAATGGTCCCAATAACCCCAGCGGCGCGGCCTATTCGCGCGAAGAGCTGCTGGCGCTGGCTGAAGTGCTGCGGCGCCATCCGCATGTCTGGTTGATGTCTGACGACATCTACGAGCACATCCTGTACGACGGCCGGCAGTTCGCCACGCTGGCGCAGGTGGCCCCCGACCTGAAGGCGCGCACCCTCACCATCAACGGCGTGTCCAAGGCCTATGCGATGACCGGCTGGCGTATCGGTTACGGGGCGGCGCCGGCCGACCTGATCAAGGCGATGACCAAGCTGCAGTCGCAGAGCACGTCCAACCCGTCTTCGATCAGCCAGGCGGCCGCGCAGGAGGCGTTGTCGGGCCCGCAGGATTTCATGGCCGAACGCACCCGCATCTTCCAGGCACGCCGCGACATGATCGTGGCCAGCCTGAACCGCATCGACGGCATCGACTGCCATGTGCCGGAAGGCGCGTTCTACGTGTTTCCGTCGTGCGAGGGGCTGCTGGGCAGGACCACGCCCGCCGGCAAGCAACTGAAGACCGACGAGGACTTCATCATGTACCTGCTGGACGAGGAGAACCTGGCGGTGCTGCAAGGCGCGGCGTACGGGGTGTCGCCGTTCTTCCGGATCTCGTACGCGGCGTCGATGGAACAGTTGGAAGAGGGCTGCGCGCGCATCAAGCGCGCATGCGCGAAGCTGGGATAAAGGCGATTAGGGCGGGCGGTTGTGGCGGGCAGGGCCCGTCGGCTAGCCAGCCGCCCCGCAATACGGGCAGTCGAACTCACCGGGCTGCGCGGGCGCCATCCGTCCAGCAGCCGGCTTTCCCGACGCAGGCCGCACGTCAGTGGGCATGGCGGCGTCGCCGCCGTGCCCGCCATGAAAACACTCGTGCGCCAGCCACTGGCTTAGCCGTTCGTAGCTTTCCATGTTGCTGCGCCAGTTCGGCGCGCAAAGATAATAGCCAAGCGGGCTTTCAAACGTCCGGTCGAAAATGTCCACCAGTTGCCCGGTGGCCAGTTCCTTTTCGATCAGGCAATGCGGCATCAGCGCCACGCCAAAGCCGGAAGACGCGGCCTGGATAATCATCGAAAACAGATTGAAGCCCGGGCCGAACCGTGCGCGGTCATAATCGCCCAGGTAGGTCGAGAACCAATATTCCCAGGACAGCGGAATCTCGATGTGCTGCAGCAGCGTGCATTGCTTGATGTCTTCAAGGCTGCCGATGGGGTGCTGATCCAGATATTCCCGCGAGCACACCAGACGGGTTTCACGGCCCGTCAGGTATTTGGCGTCGCCATCGTGCCAATCGCCATACCCATATTGGATGGACGCATCGAAATCGAGCTCGGTGCTTTTGTAATCCGCCACGCTGTAGCGCACGAAATTGATGGAAATGTCCGGGTTGACCTCGCGGAACGTCTTCAATCGCGGAAACAGCCATTGCGCCGCAAAGGTGGGCGCGGCCGATACGTTCAGGGATTTTGCCGACTGCTGCGTCGCCATGACCTGCGACGTGGCGCTTTCCAGCGTATGCAGGGCCGGCCGGATCAGGCTGAGATAGGTGGCGCCCATGCGCGTGAGCTGCAGCCCGTTGGTGCCCCGGATGAACAGCGCATGCCCCAGGTAGCTTTCCAGCGTGGCGATATGCCGGCTGATGGCGCTTTGCGTGACAAACAGTTCCTTGCCCGCCTTGGAAAATGACAAGTGCCGGGCCGCCGCGGAGAATGCGTTCAACTCAGAAAGGGTGGGGCAGCGACGTCTCATAGGGGGGTATGAGTAATGCTCATAAGGCTGTTCAAATTTGTGTCGAACGCATAGGGGGAGACCCGGTATCGGACCCCCGAATTGTACCGGTAGAGTTCGGCATGCCGTGATTTCCCGGCGTTTTGAACTGTTTACGTGGTCGATTTATGAAGCCGGTTGTCATCAAGAATTGCAGGATCCTCAATACCCGAACCTTGGCCCTTGAAGCCGCCGCGACCGTGCTGGTCGAGGATGGCGTGATCACCCGCATTGGCGCCGATGAACCGGCTGCCGCGGATGCGCAGGTGGTGGACGCCAAGGGCATGACCCTGATGCCCGGCATGATCGACTGCCACGTGCACGTCGTGGCGTCGTCGTTCAACCTGGGCCGCGTCGCGTCCCTGCCCAACGCGCTGGCGCTGCTGCGCGCGCTGCCCATCATGCAGGGCATGCTAGACCGCGGCTTCACCTCCGTGCGCGACGCGGGTGGCGCGGACTGGGCGCTGGCGCAGGCGGTGCTGGACGGCACCATCGACGGCCCGCGCCTGTTCTGCTCGGGCAAGGCCCTGTCGCAGACCGGCGGCCATGGCGATTTCCGCCAGCGCAACGACGAGCTCGATCCGTGCCCGTGCTCGGTCAAGATCGGCAACATCGGCCGCGTGGTCGACGGCGTGGACAACTGCCGCCTGGCCGTGCGCGAGGAAATCCTGAAGGGCGCCACGCAGATCAAGGTCATGGCGTCCGGCGGCGTGGCCTCGCCCAACGACCCCATCCAGAACCTGGGCTTCTCCGAGGCCGAGCTCATCGCCATCGTCGAAGAGGCCAATAACGCCAACACCTACGTGATGGCCCACGCCTACACCCCGCGCGCCATCACGCGCGCCGTGCGTTGCGGCGTGCGCACCATCGAGCACGGCAACCTCGTCGACCGCGAGGCCGCCGAGGTCATGAAGGAACATGGCGCCTACATGGTGCCCACGCTGATCACCTACGAAGGCCTGGCCAACGACGGCGAGCGCTACGGCCTGCCGCTGGACTCGGTCAAGAAGATCGCCACCGTGCGCACGCAAGGCCTGACCGCGCTGGAGATCCTGGACGAAGTCGGCGTGAAGATGGGCTACGGCAGCGACCTGCTGGGCGAGACCCATTACATGCAGTCCGACGAACTGGTCCTGCGCAGCCGCGTGCTGGGCAATGCCAAGGTCATCCAGCAGGCGACGCTGATCGGCGCCGAGATCCTGAACCAGGAAGGCCTCTTGGGCGAAGTGTGCGAAGGCGCCTACGCCGATCTGCTGCTGATCGATGGCAATCCGCTGGACGACATCGAACTGCTGACCAAGCCCGATTCGATCAAGCTCATCATGAACCGCGGCCTGCTGCACAAGAACGCCTGCTGACGGTCCCCTTCCTTTTATCTCCGGAACTTCCCCATCATGTTTTCCGTATCCGACCGCCTGGAGCGGTTGCCCTTCAGCAGCTTTCATTTCCGGCTGCTGATGATCGGCGGCCTCGGGCTCGCCTTTGAGGCGCTGGACGCCGGCATCATCGCCTTCATCATCCCCTCGCTGCGCACGCAGTGGGGCCTGACCACCGGCCAGATCGGCTGGATCGCCAGCAGCACGTACGTCGGCTTCCTGGTCGGCGCACTGTTCTCCGGCATCCTGGGCGACCGCTACGGCCGCAAGAAGATCATGATGTGGGCGCTGCTGCTGTTCTGCGTGGCCACGTTCGTCAACGCCTTTGCGCGCAACTATCACGAGTTCTACATCCTGCGCATGATCGCCGGTATCGGCATGGGTGCCGAAGGCGCCATCATCGCGCCGTACCTGGCCGAGTTCGTCAGCAGCAAGTACCGCGGCCGTTTCACCGGCGCGCTGGCGGGATTTTTCTCGTTCGGCTTCGTGATGTCGGCGCTGCTGGGCTACTTCATCGTCCCGATGAGCGACGACGGCTGGCGCTACATCATGATCATCGCTTCGGTGCCGGTCGTGTTCCTGCTGTGGTGGCGCAAGTCGCTGTTCGAGTCGCCCCGCTGGCTTGAACACACCGGCCAGACTTCCGAGGCCAACCGCATCTGCGAAGCCATCGAAGCCGAAGTGCAGCAAAGCACCGGCCGCCCGCTGCCCACGCCTGTCGCCACGCGCAAGGCTGCGTCCTCGCCCGCAGACCAGCAGACCGCCATGGCCAAGCTGGCGTCGCTGTTCTCCAAGCAATACCTGGGCACCACCGCGCTGGTGTGGGTGTTCTGGATCACCGTGCTGTTCTGCTACTACGCCTTCCTGGTGTGGATCCCCAGCCTGCTCGTCGAGCGCGGCTTCACCATCACCAAGAGCTTCTCGTACACGATCCTGATCTACCTGTCGCAGATCCCGGGCTACTTCTCGGCCGCGTACTTCAACGACAAGATCGGCCGCAAGTACACGATCCTGGCGTACATGCTGCTGTCGTGCCTGTCGGCGCTGGGCCTGGCGCTGGCTAGCGGCGAGCATCAGATCATCATGCTGAGCATGCTGCTGTCCTTCGGCATGAACGGTGTGATCGCCGGTCAATACACCTACACCGCCGAAATCTATCCCACGTCGATCCGCGCGACCGGCATGGGCGCGGCCTCCGCCTTTGCCCGCATCGGCTCCATTGCATCGCCCACCATCGTTGGCGTGGCATATCCGGTTCTGGGCTTTGCCGGCGTGTTTGCCATGATGACCGCGATCCTGCTGGTCGGCGGCCTGGGCATCCTGTTCTACGGCAAGAACACGCGTGGCGTCGTGCTCGAGGAAATCAACGCATGACCAAGGCCTCCGCATTCAACGCGTTGGCTGGCCACGCCCGCGATCTGGCGCTGGCCGGCGACCGGCAGGCGCAGTGGGGCGTGATCTCCAACCTGCTGCAAGACTGCTTTGGCCACAAGCTGTTCACGGCGCTGCTGTACTTGCAGGACCACAAGCTGATGAAGCGTCTGCACACGTCGGACGACACCATCAGTCCGCTCGGCGGCTTCAAGGCCACCGGCAACGGCCCGTGGTCCCGGCTGGTACTGGAAGAAGGGCGCTTGTATGTCGCCAGCAACGAGGACGACGTGCGTACCGTTTTCTCCGAAGCGCCGATGCTGATCGAGCGCGGGCTGCAGTCGGCGTTCAACATCCCGGTGCGGCACGCGGGGCGGGTGATCGGCTCGCTGAACATGCTGGCCGCGCGTCATGCCTATGACGATATCGATCCGGATCTGGCGGCGGTCGTGGCTGGGTTGTGCGCGCCCGTGTTCATCGAAGCGATGCAGGACGCGGCGTCCGCGGCAGCTAGCGTGGACCGGTCCGCGTTGGACAGCGTGTGAGCCGCGTAATTTGAGTATCCGTCCCTGTGCGGGACGATGTTTGCGGGCCGCTTTTAAAGCGGCCCTTTTTTCGTCCGGAAACAGGGACAGCCCCGGTTTTGCACATTGTTGCGGGAACTGGTCTGAATTGTTGCGTGTTACCGCGTTTTTGCAAGAGGGGGAGCGAGCTTTAGAAGTCTTTCGATGTGCGAGCTTGCGCGACGTCAAGAGAATGGACGCTTTTTTTCGTGGCGGTTCGGCGTTGCTGCACTTGGCTGGCATCTGGCTTTTCGCATCTCCGAGGCCGCGCACGGGTTACGGAGCTTGCAATGCATTTCCCCCTTTCCCCGGTTGTCGCGGCGATTCTCGCCGCCACGATCCCGGCCTTTCCCTTGATGGTGTTGGCGGCCCCGGCAGCGCCTATCCTCATTGATGATCCGGAAGGCAACACGTCGATGGAGGTGTTCCCCGGCGCGAGCATCATGGTCAACACCGGAGACGCAATCCGCGTCAATAACCTGGGCAACAGCGTCTTCGTCAACGGCATCACTGTGACCGCGGAGGCAGACGCCCGAGGTGCGCATGCCCAAGACGGTGGCTCGATCACGATCGTGGACAGCACGATCCAGACGCAAGCCGGGCCTGCATTGTCCGCGTCCCTGGAAGATAGTTTTGTCCACGCCGGCATTTCCCTCATCTCCTCGGAGGCAACGGCCGTGCTTGCGACCGATGCGGGCCGCATCAATCTGCTTGGCGGAACCGTGTCGGGATCGGGCGGGTTCCAGGGGACCGTCCGCGCCTCCGATGGGGGCGTCATCACGGCAAGTGACCTGGAGATCAAGAGCATTGATCGCAATGGCGTCAACAACTATGGCGTGCGCGTCCAGTTTGGCGGGCGCGTCGAACTGTCCAACGTCATCGTGTCCAGCGTGGATGACATGGGCGTGGCGACGGGGGCGGACCTGTCGGTGCAGGACGGCACGCTGTTGCTGACCGACAGCCACGTCAAGGCGGGCGGCACGGAAAATGCCACGGCGGCATCCATGCATATCTCGCAAAATGCCATCGTCACCGTTCAAGGAAGCACCATTGAAGGCCAGATATCCGTTATCGATGGTTCCAGCCTGACCATGACGGATACGGTGGTTGCCGGTCCGCATTCGGTGGACTTCGGCGTTCTTTTGTATAACGAGTCGACGCAAACCGGTGCGTCGTCGGCGTCTTTGACGAACGTGACAATCGGCAGCGAAGCCGTCGCGTTCAACGAGGGCGTCACGGTGATGAACAACCATGCGATGACCGGACAGAACCTCGACATCCGTGCGAACTTGTATGCGATCCGAAGCCGCAATGGGGCGGTACAGATTGAAGGCGGGACCTTGCGCGGAAGACGGGCCGGCCTGTATGCGCACTCGACCGATGACACGGCGACAACAACGATCGATGCCGTGGGAACGCATATCCTGGCCGAAGTCATGAATGGGGTAGGCGTGAGTGCCAACCATCGTGGCACGCAAGTGACATTGGACGGCGTTACCGTGGACGTGTCCGGCATCACGGGCGCAGCGCTTCGGGCAACCGACGAGGCACGCATCGACGCTGTCAATTCACAGTTGAACGGGCAATCCACAGGCTCGATCGGCGTGCAGATGCTTGGAAACATCGGCGCCGGCGACACGGCAGTTTCGCTGAGCGGCACGCAAGTCATCATGACCGGTCAGAACGCAAACGGCGTGCAGAGCGTGCGCTACGAGCCGCAGGGCGCCAACTCGCTCGTATTGGCGGGCGGCAGCAACCTTCAGACCCACGATGGGGTGGGGTTTCTCGTCAGGGGCGGAGACCACGACATCACCGTCCAGAACGCGACCGTGGTGGCCCGAGCCGGCGGCGACGAAGCCAGCGGAATCCTGCTTAGAACGCAGGCGACCCCCAGCGCGGGAATCGTCCCCGGGCAACCGTACCAGACGCAACGCGTCACCCTGAACGCCATAGGCGCGCTCATGACGGGCGACGTGTTGACCGCCGACAGCGGCCGCGTCGACATTGGCCTGGCCAGCGGCACTGAGTGGACCGGCGCGGTGCGCGCGGGGCAGGGTTCGGTGGACAGCGTCGAGTTAGACGCCAGCAGCGTTTGGAACGTGCGCGGCGATTCAGCCGTCAAGACCTTGACCAACGCGGGTGTCGTGCGGTTCGTGTCTCCCGGTGCGCAATCCGGATTCAAGACGCTTACCGTCTCCGACTACATCGGCGGCGGCACCTTGGTCATGAATACCCAGCTGGGCGACGATACGTCCCTGACCGACCGGCTCGTCGTGGACGGCGGCGCGGTCACGGGCACCACCGGGCTGCATGTCTTGAACGCCGGCGGCGCAGGCGCGTTGACCACGCAAGGCATCCGGCTCGTGCAGGCCACCAACGGGGCCACGATTTCAGGCAATGCTTTTTATCTGGACGCCAACTCGACTGGCTACCGGCCCTCAACCATCAGCCTCGGTTTGAATGGCTACGACTATTTCCTGGTTCAGGGCGGCACGGGCGGCGTGGCGTCCGATTGGTATCTGACGTCGACGACGCCGCCGGAAGAAGGCGGCGCCACGGATCCGGGCGGTCAGACGCCGCCCGGAAGTGGCGTTGAAACGCCACCTGGCAGCGGCACTGAGACGCCTCCCGGCAGCGGCATTGAGACGCCTCCTGGCAGCGGCGTTGAGACGCCTCCGGGCAGCGGCATTGAGACACCGCCTGGCAGCGGCACCGAGACGCCGCCGGGCAGCGGCACTGAGACTCCTCCCGGCAGCGGTATCGAGACGCCTCCCGGCAGCGGCACCGAGACGCCTCCTGGCAGCGGCACTGAAACTCCGCCGGGTAGTGGCCCCGACACGCCTCCCGGCAGTGGCGCCGGCACGCCCGGTTCTGCGCCGGGCAAGCTGCAGAATGTCTCACCGGAAAACGGTGCGCATATTGGCAATCAGGTCGCGGCGACCCGGATGTTCGTGCATCGCCTGGCGGATCGGACCGTGGCGCAAACGTCGGCAGGTCAATCTGCGCCCGCCAGTGCGTCCCGGCAGGTGTGGGCGCGTACCGAGAGCGCGCGGCACACCGGCATGAAACTTAACGAAGGTCAGGTAAGCATCGACACCGACACCGCCATGCTGCAGATGGGCGCCGACCTCGTGAGCACGCGGCTTGGTCAGCAGGGCGTCCTCAAGGCAGGGGTCATGGCCGGCGCGGGCGAGGCGCGCACGAACGCCACGTCTCAACTCATCCACCCGGGCACTGGCATGGCGCTGCGTGCCGATGCCCGAGGCAAGGTCACCGGGTATTCGGTGGGCATTTACGCCACCGCTTACGCCGACGATGCCACCCGCTTGGGCGCGTACGCCGATTCGTGGTTGCAGTTCGGCCGCTATTCCAACGAGATCAGTAGCGAACTGGGCTCGGCCCGATACCGTTCGAACACCTGGACGGCGTCGGTGGAAGCGGGATACGCGTTCAAGCCCTTCGCCGCCGATTCCGCGTTGGGTGCGATGGTCGTCGTGCCGCAAGCGCAACTGGCCTACACGCGATACGACGCCCAGGACGCTGTGCTGCCCAGCATGACACTGAAAAACTCACCCGCCAGTTCAGTCACTTCGCGCGTGGGTGTCCGCGCATACCCGCTTGGCAACGACGCCGCCACGTCCCCGGTGCGGCCTTACGTCGAAGCCAATTGGCTGCACAACTCGGGCAGCGCGAAAGCCAACGTGGGCGCATCGACCTTCCAGGCAACGCCCATGCGCGACGCCGCGGAACTGCGAATCGGCGTGGCAGGCAATGTCCGCGAGTCGTGGCAGGTAAGCGGCGAGCTGTTTGGCCAGGCTGGAAACGGCGGTCAGCGGGGCTACGGCGGCATGCTGAACGTCGGGTATCGCTGGTAACCACAAGCCGCGCAGGCCGCGCGCCATGCGGGCGGCCTTTGCCAGCCGGGGCTGTCTGCGCTCCCACGTCAGGCACCCCGGCGATTCACGCTGCGCGCTTGTTGAAGATCACCAGCGACACGCCGGTCAACACCAAGGCCGATGCCGCGATCAGCAACGCGGTCATCGGTTCCTCCAGGAACACCGTCCCGCCCAGCGCCGCCAGCACAGGCACGCTGAGCTGTACGGTGGCGGCGCGCGTCACGGTCAACTGCTTGAGCGCGGCGTACCAAAGGATGTAGCCCAGCCCCGAGGTCACCGCGCCAGAGGCCACCGCATAGGCCGCGCCGGCGGTATCGAACCGAACATGGGAGGCGGCCATTTGCGCAAGTAGCAGCGCCGCCGCGACGGGCGCTGCCCGAATGAAATTTCCCGCCGTCGCGGCGGCCGGGTTCTTTGCGCCTCGGCCCAACAGCGAATAGATGCTCCATGCCACCCCGGACAGGATCATCAGCAATCCGTAAAACACCGGTGGCGCATTGGCGCTGGGCCACATCAACGCGACGAGTCCGGCAACCGCCAGCGCCGTGCCTGCCCATTGCATCGCCGCCAACCGTTCCCCGGCCAGGAGGCCATACAGAATCATGCTGATCTGGATCGCCCCGAAAAGCAGCAGCGCACCCGTGCCCGCAGGTACATGCGTATAGGCATACGAGAAGGCGAGCGCATAACCCACCAGCGCCAGCGCGCCCGCCCACGTGCCTTCGACACGCCCGGTCTGCCGGCGAAGCGCCAGCAAGAAGCACAGCATCAGGGCGCCCGACACGATGCGGATGGCGAAGAAGGTGGTGGGATCAATGGCAGTCTGCTTGAGCGCCACCCGGCAAAGCAGCGAGTTGCCGGCAAAGGCCAGCATGGCCAATAGGGTGAGCGCGAAGAGGCGGAAGGTCATGGCGAAGGACGCGGCAAGCCTTGGGGTACCAGTCTTCAGTGGGAACGGCTTACGGCTATCGTACGCCTGGCGAGAGGCCGGCTCTACGTGCGCCGCCGCAAACCGCTGCCGCTTCCTTTACTGCGCGGCCTGGGCGGCCTCGCGAAAGCGCTGCACCAGCGCGGACCCATCCTCCGAACGATACGCCAGCAACACCTGGCTTTGCGCATCCGGCGTGTCCAGCTCGCGATAGGCCACGCCGGGAATGCCCGTCTTCATGTAGGTGTCGGGCAAGATCGAGATGCCCATCCCCGCCGCCACCAGGCCGATGATCGTCGCACCTTCGCGCGCCTCCTGGCCCACTTGCGGCGCGAAGCCCGCCCGGCTGGCCAGCACGCCAACGTGGTCGAACAAGCCGCAGCCCAGCCCGCGCGGAAACAGGATGAAGGACTCGTCCGCCAGGTCGGTCATCGACAACGGCGCGTTGCGGCGCGCCAGCGGATGCGATTGGGGCAGCGCGGCCACCAGCCGGTCGGTCCACAGCGGCAGCGTCGCGATATTGGGCGGCGGCACGAACAGGATGGACGGACGCAGAAAGCCCACGTCGATGTCCTTGGACGCCAGCGCGCGCAGTTGCTGTCCGGTGGATTGGTGGCTCAGGTCCACACCCACGCCCGGAAAATCCGTGCGAAAGGCGTGCACGATGCGAGGGAACGCGTCGAACATCGGCACAGACGCCGTGAATGCCACGCGGATCTCGCCGGTTTCACCCAGCGCGGACTGCCGCACGACCTCGCCCGCGCGTTCCAGATGCGCCAGCGCGCGGCGCGCCTGATCCAGAAACAACGCGCCCGCCTGCGTCAGTTCCACGCTGCGGCTTGTGCGCGTCAAGAGCGGCGACCCCAGCTCTTCTTCCAGCGCCTTGATCTGCAGGCTGAGCGGCGGCTGGCTGACATGCAGCCGGCGCGCGGCCTGGCTGAAGCTCAGTTCCTCGGCGACGGCGACGAAGTAACGCAGTTGGCGAAAATCCATATCGATTTAGAAAGCAAATAGATCGTCGTGGAAAACGGTATTGGACGGTATGAGTGTACAGCGCGCATCATGCGCCCATACCAACACGCATAACGACACAGGAGACAACCATGAAGGCTTACGCGCCGTCCCGGTCCCGCCGCACCTTTGCCGCCGCCGCAGCAGTAAGCGCTCTGATGGCCGCGATGCTGGCGCCGCTGCCGGCAGCCGCCCAGGGCGCCTATCCCGACAAGCCGATCCGCATCGTGGTGCCCTACGCCGCGGGTGGCGGCGTCGACATCGTCACCCGCCTGGTCAGCCAGAAAATGGGCGACGCGCGGAAGCAGACGATCATCGTCGACAACCGCCCCGGCGCGGCGACGAACATCGGCATGGACGCGGTGGCGCGCGCCCCGGCGGACGGCTACACGCTGCTGACCGCATCGAACACGCTGGCCGCCAACGGCGCGCTGTTCTCCAAGCTGACCTTTGACCCCGCGCGCGACTTCACGCCGGTGGGCGCGATCGGTTACGCGCCGCTGGCGGTGGTGGTGCCCGTCGAATCGTCGTTCAAGACCTTGAAGGATCTGACCGAATACGGCCGCGCGCACCCTGACAAGCTGACTTACGCATCGGCCGGCAATGGCAGCTCGGGCCATCTGGCCAGCGAACTGCTCAAGCGCGAGAGCGGCATGAAGGCGCTGCACGTGCCGTACAAGGGCGGCTCGCCCGCGGTCACGGATCTATTGGGGCAGCGGATCTCCTTCATGTCGATCAATCCGCTGGAAGTCGTCTCACACGTCAAGGCGGGCAAGCTGCGCGCGCTGGCCGTGCTGGACGACGAGCCGGCGAGCATGCTGCCCGATGTGCCCACCGTGGTGTCGCAAGGCCTGCCGGGCGCGATGGCCACCGTGTGGTGGGGACTCATCGGCCCGAAGGATCTGCCGCCCGACGTCACCGCAAAGCTCAACGCCGCGCTGCAATCCGCGCTCAATGACCCCGACGTGAAAAAGCGCTTTGCCGAGATGGGCGCGGTGGTCACGCCCGGCTCGGACAAGCAGTTTGGCGAATTCGTGGCGGCTGAAACCACCAAATGGACCAAGGTCATCAAGGACGCGGGCATCAAGGCCGATTGATGGCCTTTGCGCCAGCCCGGGGCCGCGGCGCAGTCCGCGGGCGACACACTGCATAAAGGAACTGAAATGGAACGGCAAAAGAACGCGCTGGTTGTCAGCGCGCACTCCGCGGACTTTGTGTGGCGCGCGGGTGGCGCCATCGCGCTGTACGCCAAGCGCGGCTGGAAAATCACCGTGGTGTGCCTGTCGTTTGGCGAACGCGGCGAATCGGCCAAGCTGTGGAAGCAGCCCGGCATGACGCTGGAGCGGGTCAAGGCCGACCGCCGCGACGAGGCGCGCTTGGCCGCCGGCATCCTGGGCGCCGACATCCGCTTCATGGACTGCGGCGACTATCCCTTGCGCGTATCGGACGAGGCGCTGTTCGAGCTGGTGGACGTCTACCGCGAATTGCAGCCCGAGTTCGTGCTGACGCATTCCCAGAAAGACCCGTACAACTTCGACCACCCGCTAGCGACGCACGTCGCGCAGGAAGCGCGCGTGATCGCCCAGGCGCATGGGCATCATCCGGAGCAAGCGGTGCTGGGCGCACCGCCAGTATTCCTCTTTGAGCCGCATCAGCCCGAACAGTGCGAATGGAAGCCCGAAGTGCTGCTGGATATCTCCGAGGTCTGGGACCAGAAGCGCCGCGCTTTCGAGACCATGGCCGCGCAGGAGCACCTGTGGGAGTACTACACCCGCGTCGCCCTGCAACGCGGCGTGCAGGCGTCGCGCAACTCGAACCTGAAGATTAAATACGCCGAGGGCTACCAGCGCGTGTTCCCGCAGGTCACTGGAGAGTTGGCATGAGCCTCGCGGTCAGGAACATCGAGCGGGCGGACAGCACGGTCATCGCACGCTTGGCGTCGGCAGGCGTCGCCACCGCGCACGAAGCGCAGCAACGCACCGGCCTGTTGCAGCCCACGCTGCGGCCCATCTACGCTGGCGCATCCATCGCGGGCAGCGCGATCACGGTGCTGGCGCAGCCGGGCGACAACTGGATGCTGCACGTCGCCATCGAACTCTGCCGGCCTGGCGATATCGTCGTGGTGGCCTGCGCGTCGTCCAATGAAGACGGCATGTTCGGAGAGCTTCTGGCCACTTCCATGCGTGCCCGGGGCGTGCAAGGACTGGTGATCGACGCGGGCTGCCGCGATGTCGCCGCGTTGAAGGACATGCAGTTTCCGGTGTGGTCCAAGTGCGTATCGGCCAAGGGCACGGTCAAGGCAACGCCGGGATCGGTGAATGTGCCGGTCGTGTGCGCTGGGGCGCTGGTGCAACCCGGGGATGTCGTCATCGCCGACGATGACGGCGTGTGCATCGTGCCGCGTGCGCAGGCGGCGCAAGTGGCCGATGCCTGCGACGCGCGCCTGCGCAACGAGGCAGACAAGCGCAAGCGGCTGGCCGCCGGGGAACTAGGGCTGGATATCTACGGCATGCGCGAAAAGCTGGCGGCTGCGGGGCTGGTTTACGTGGAGCGCACCCCGGGGGGCTGAAACGCCGGCGCTGCTTACCGGGTGGGCGTTAGCGCTGCCCTTGCGCGTCCACCGGTCCGGTTACGGTAATCACCAACGGGACGCCATTGATTTCGCGGGGCAGGCGCGCCGCGACGTTGGCGTCCGTCACGCCCACGGCAAGCGCTTCTTCGCCGGGGCGCCCCGTGGTGACGCCCACCGAGACGACGCCCGGCGTGGCAAGCAGCCTTGCTTCCTCGCTGGCGAGTGTCTGACCAGCGGCGCCGGCCGGCTGCGTTTTATCCGGGTTGTATTCGACGGCGCCTGCGCCGGAGAAGTCGGGTCCGGGTTTTCGTGTGTCGCTCATGGCTCCAACTCCTCGTGCTTCGGATATGGCTTGATAAGCGGCCGCCCTGGTTGGGCAGGGCGGCCGGAACGTCAATCAGGGCAATAGCCTGATGTTCAGTGCGGACAGCACGGACGCAATCGGATTGGCAAACGTCGTGCCGCCGCCGCCCGCAAACAGCAAAGCGACGGGTCGCACTCCGGATGCCCAGTGCCAGATCAGCGAACCGGAATCGCCGCCCGCGGAGAACGGGTTGGCGTTGACGGACTGAATGGCAATCTGATTACGGAACAGCGCGACGCGGCCGCCGCCATAATTGACGTTAACCGACACGCCAATCTGTGTCACGCGGCCCTGAGTCAGACCCGTGGTACGGCCGCTTTTGCCGACGATCAGCCCCAGCGACGCGGCAAGCGGCGCCGTGCCGGTTTTGTAATACGCGGCGCTGCCCCCCGATAAATAATATTGATCACCGCGGATACGCTCGTGCCACGCCCAGCCGAATGCGGCGTCCACGAAATTCGCCGCGCCGCCAAATGCAATGGGAACCCAGCGTGCCAGCACGGCAATCTGATCGCCCGGATGCCGGCCACCGTCCGCCGTGCCCGGCTGGATGATGCTGTCGTTCACGCTGGCGACGTTGGAGTTTGCCAGCACGTGGTTGTTGCTGAGGATCAGATGGCGATTGGTCCACGGCGCCGTCAGCCCGATCGCCCGGCTTCCGAGCGTACCTGCCGTGACGTTGACGTGACCGACCGACACGCCCGCAGGCGCGGGCCGATGCCGAGCGCGATGCGAATACGCGTCCACCACGCCCACCGGCACCTGCTGCACCGGCACACTCGATAGGGCGCGTGTACCTGCCGCCTGCGCCACCTGGCCAAGCACCGCCTCCTGCGGCATCGCGCTCTCGGTGAAGATCGTCAGCACGGGCTCACCGGGCCCGCCCGGTCCGAATGTGACATTGGTGGGGTCCGGCAATCCTATGCCGACCCCGACGATGCCTTCGGAAGAGCCAGCATCCGAAAGCGTCCGGAATTCGCCGGACGCGGTCAGCAACTGCGCCTCGATCGCGTCCCGCAGCGCCAGCAGATCATTGGATACGCCCGCTTCGGCAAATACGGCTTGTTGTTCCGCCTCTTGGCCCAGCGCTTCGAGTCCGGCGGCGTCAGAGTCCGGGTTCTCGGGCGCCCCGGAAGCGGACTTGCCGTTGGCCGGCCCGCCTTGGTCTTCTTCGCCCGGGTTGTCCACCCGTGGGGTGTTGTTGTTCTTTCCTGACATGACAGTGTCCTCCAACTGATTGGGTAAGCGTTAGCTAGAACCGTGTGATTGCCACTAAATGGTTTGTCGATGGCTCCTTGTGATGGATGGCCGGTCTGGCCGGACAAAGGCAGCCCCAGCCCGCGGGCGCGCCTTGCGGCGAGCGCACCTGGCAGTTGGCGGCGGGCGGATCGGGGCTGGAGAGAAATGTCGGGGAGGGGCTCGGAGAAGGCGGCAGGGCTGGACGCCGCGCCACCGGCGTGTGCTGCGGCAGCCCGACGGCTATCGGCCTCGGCGCTCCGCAGGAAGGGGAAACGCGCGGCAGTCCGCCCGATGCGCGGGCTGCCAGGCGCTTCAAGCCGCGGGATCTGGCGGCGGATTAGGCCTTTTGAGCGGTCATGCGGCCATTATTTGACGGTGCCCGGCGCTTTGGTATGGACAACTTTTGGTATGGACATCAAGCGATTGGCGGTGGCGGATGAGATCCGGATCCCGCGACATTGATGCGTCCGCACCACATCCAGACAAACCCCCGTGGCGATATGTAATAAGAATGCTTATCATGCGCGTTTTATATAAAAGAACGCATGGGGTGGGGCTGTGGGTAAAGCATCGAATGGCCGTCAAGGCAGGCAGAAGGGCGTCGCCCGGGCGGTGAAACAGGCGTTGGCGGGCAGCGCCGCGCTTTATGCCGCCTCGGTATCGGCGCAGACGCAGGCGCCGGCCGCGATCACCGTCCTGCCCACCGTTACGGTGACCAGCGCGCCTGTCGCCCTGGGCGAGGCGCCCGCGCCCATCGCCGGCGGTCTGATCGGCGGCGGCGCCCGCATGGGCATCCTGGGCAACACGTCCGTCATGGACACCCCGTTCAGCGTCACCAGCTATACCGCCCAGACGATCGAGAACGAGCAGGCCCGGTCGGTCGCCGACGTGGCCACCATGGATCCGTCCGTGCGCATGAGCAGTGCCCGTTCCAACATCAACGAAGACCTCACCATCCGCGGCTTCAATGTGCCGACCGCGGACTTCGCGTTCAACGGCATGTTCGGCCTGACGCCCTATTGGCGCGCACCGGTCGAGACCCTGGAACGCGTGGAGATCATCAAGGGACCGTCGGCGGCGCTCTTCGGCATGACGCCAGGCGGGAGCGTGGGGGGTGTCGTCAATCTGGTGCCCAAACGTGCCACCGACGAGCCCATCACCCGGGTCACGGGCTCGGTCATGTCGGACTCCGTCTTTGGCGTGCATGCCGACGTGGGACGCCGCTTCGGTCCCGACAACGCGTTTGGCATCCGCGTGAACGGGATGCTGCGCGACGGCGACACGCCAATCAAGGGCCAGTCGACACGCGAAGCGCTGGGGTCGGTCGCGCTGGACTATCGCGGTGAAAAGCTGCGGTCCTCCCTGGACCTGATCTGGCAGAAGGAACGCATCGACAACGTCGTGCGCCAGTTTCAGCTTGGCGCGGACCTGACCTCGATTCCCGAGGCACCGAGCAACAAGAATCCGTATCCTGGCCTGGGCTGGAGCGACGGCCGCAATACCGCCGGCGTGTTCAAGATCGAATACGACATCACCGACTACCTGACTGCCTACGCCGGCTACGGCCAACGCAAGCTGGACTGGGACGCCTTCGCCGCCAACCCCGTGCTGCAGAACACGCAGGGCGATTACTCCTTCTTCGGCGGCTGGCAGCGGATGACGGTGGACAGCAAGTCCACCGAAGCCGGCCTGCGCAGCAACTTCAAGACCGGCCCCGTGAGCCACAAGGTCGCCTTCAGCTACACGCTGCTGGACCAGAAGTCCGATCTGGGTTTCTACACCGGTTTCCCGCCGGGCAATTCCAATATCTACGCCGGCAACATCTTCGACACGCCGTCCATCTCCGGCATCAGCAATCCGCTTAACCGCTACCAGAGCACCAAGCTGACCAGCTACGCGCTGGCCGACACCCTGGGTTTCATGGACGACCGGCTGCAACTGACGCTGGGCGCGCGCCGCCAGAACGTGCAGGGCCAGAACTACAACTTCGCCAACGGTGAGCCCAGCGGTCCGCGCTATGACAAGAGCGCCACCACGCCGCTGGCCGGCGTCGTCTTCAAGGTGCGGCCGGATCTGTCGGTCTACGCCAGCTACGTCGAAGGCCTGTCGCAAGGCGACACCGCGCCTACCAGCGCGGCCATCACCAATCCAGGCGAAACGCTGTCGCCCTTCAAGTCCAAGCAGAAAGAACTCGGCGTCAAGTACAACCTGAACGACGACATGCTGGCCACTGTCGCGCTCTTTGAGTTGACCCGCCCCAGCTCCGGCATCTCGGGCAACACCTTTGGTGAATTCGGCGAACAACGTAACCGAGGCGTCGAAGCGAGCTTTGCCGGCGAAGTCGCGAAGGGTGTGCGCCTGTTGGGCGGCGTCAGCTACATCGACGCCGTCATCAACAAGGCCACCACGCCTGGCCTGCAGGGCAACAAGGCCATCGGCGTGCCCGACTGGCAATTCAACCTGGGCGCCGAGTGGGACACCCCGTTCGTCCCGGGCCTGACGGTGTTGGGCCGCGTCATCTACACCGACAGGACGTATGCCAACGCCGACAACACCTTGTCGGTGCCAAGCTGGACCCGCGTTGACGCCGGCGCCCGCTACGAGACCAAGATCAGCGGCACGCCCGTCACCTTCCGCTTCAACGTCGAGAACCTGTTCAACCGGAACTACTGGGGCACCGCCACGGCAGGCTACCTGTTCGTGGGCTCGCCGCGCACCTACACGTTCTCGACCAGCATCGCCTTCTAAGGAAGCCGAGATGTCCACGCAAGCCTGGTCCTGGATACACAAGTGGAGCAGTCTGGTCTGCACGGTCTTCATGCTGCTGCTGTGCCTGACCGGACTACCCCTGATCTTCCACGAAGAGATCGAGCACCTGTCGGGCGTGGTCGAAGCGCCGCCCATGCCCGCCGGCACGCCCAACGCCAGCATGGACCAGATCGCCGAGACCGCGCTGGAGCGCCGCCCGGGCGAAGTCATCCGCTATATGTTCTGGGATCAGGACGAGCACCCCGACATCACGTATGTCTCCATGGCCAGCGCCGTCGACGCGCCGCCCGAGGAAAACAATGCCGTCGTCATCGACTCGCGCACGGCCAAGGTCCTGGACGAACCGGCCACCGACGAAGGCTTCATGTACGTCATGCTCAAGCTGCATACCGACATGTTCGCCGGCTTGCCGGGGATGCTGTTCCTGGGCGCGATGGGCCTGTTGATGGTGGTCGCCATCGTGTCCGGTGTGGTGCTGTATTACCCCTTCATGCGCCGCCTGAAAGATGGCGCGCTGCGCACCCAGCGCAGCACCCGCGTCAAATGGCTGGACTGGCATAACCTGCTGGGCATAGTCACCGTGGTGTGGCTGCTGGTTGTTGGCATCACGGGCAGCATCAATACGCTGAACCGCGTCGTGCTTAGCCTCTGGCAGATGGACCAGATGGCGGAAATGACCGCGCCGTTCCGCGGCCTGCCGCCCGTCACGCAGCCCGCGCATCTGGAAGCTTCCATCCGCACGGCACGCGCCGCCGTGCCGGACATGGCGGTGAGCCTCGTCGCGTTTCCGGGGACGATGTTTTCCAGCCCGCATCACTACACGTTCTTCATGAAGGGCAACACACCCGTGACCTCGCGCCTGCTAAAGCCCGCGCTGGTGGACGCCACTAACGGCGAGCTGACCGACACGCGAGAGATGCCCTGGTACGTGAAGACCCTGTTCCTTTCGCAGCCGCTGCACTTTGGCGATTACGGCGGCATGCCGCTCAAGATTCTTTGGGCGGTGCTCGATCTCCTTGCGATCGTGGTGCTGGGTAGCGGGCTGTATCTGTGGCTGCGCAAGCCCAAGGCGGCAACGGCTTCGAAATCGTTGACCCCGGATGCCGCAGAGACCGCCGGCGCGTTGCGGCAGGGGGATCGGCAAGGGGCTGCGCAATGAGCAAGAACGTTGATGCGCGCGCCGCGCGAACCGAGAACCTGCAAACGGCGGGCGAGGTGTTCCGCGTGCCGATCTGGCTAGGCGTGGCCTCGGTGGTGGGGCTGGTGTCGGCGCTGCTGGGCGATGGGGTGTGGGACGGGGTGTCGTGGTTGGCGATCTTTGCGCCGATCGGGGCGGTCTGGTGGGCTTGGCGGCGCCGGGGCGGATAGGGCCGCCTTCTGATTCGGCCTGCCCGGCGTCAATGGCGCGCGGCCATCAGCGTAAGCACATCGTTCAGCGAACGTACGGACTCCGCTGAATTCGATGTTGCCGCGTGCCGGTCCAGATGATACCCGTGCATGCCGAATTTCCGGGGCCCGATCATGTCGGCCTCGATGGTGTCGCCGATCATCAGGACTTCATCGGGCTGGTAAGCAATGCCGTCGCACAGATACTGATAGATCTCGGGCTGCGGCTTCACTGCCCCGGCCTCGTACGACCAAGCGCAAAAGTCCGGCTGAAACGGCAGCAAGTCCAGGACGGGCGGGCCGTACGGCGCCGCCAGGTTGGAACACAGCGCCACCTTGATGCCGCGCGCCTTCAGTGCCTGCAATGTTGGCGCAGCGTCCGGGAACAACGTGATGGATTCAATCTCTTCGCGCAGCTCGGCTTCGAGTGCGCTCAGCGCATTTTCGCTGATCATTCCGCCAAACAAATGGGCAGTCTGCCGCAGGTCGATCGCACTGCTCATCGCCCGAATGCCGTCGTCGCGTTGGCGCGGGCGGCCCGCTTCGTGCAGCAGGCGGACCAGCTTGCGGAACGGACGGGTTGGCCGATCGATGTTGACCAAGGTTCCGAATACGTCGAATGCCACGGCCTTGATTGCCATTGAACCTCCTGCGCCAATGAAGCTTTCCGATGGTTGGCCGGATCGTGATGCCCCGCCTGTCTGCGACGGAATTCTAGCGGTAAAGGTGCGGCAGCTTGATTGCTCCCCTGGTCTGCGCGCACGCAGGGGAGGCAGGAGCACCAGTTGAGGGGCTACTCGTCGCGCGCGACCGTGACGAATATCCCGTCGGCTTCATTCAATCCGCGACCCGCCGGCAGGATCAATACCGACACGTCGTCGGGCAGTTTGGACGCCAGGGTTTTCAGACGTTCGCTGACGACGTTCTCCAAAGAATCGCGTCGCGCCTGTGCGGACACCGTAAGGCTTACCCCAACCTTGTTCCAGGCTTCCCAGGATTCCGGGGATTGCAGGTATGCCAATGTCGCCCATTCCGATGGGTTGACGACGGTGCCGTCCGCCAGCTTTGGGGGCGCATCGCTCCAGGCTTCGAGCTTCTCGCGTGTGGCGCCGGAATAGATCCACGCATGGGGCGGGCGGATTCCCTGTGCGGACTGGGCGGAAATCCCCAGTTTGGAGGCCAGCGCCTCCAATGCCTGATCCGTGGACAGCTTGGCTTCCCGAAGCCGCGCGGGGTCGATCGAAAGCCACAGCTGGATGGGTTCCGGCACATTGCTCCAGACCTGGTTGATGGTTTGGTTATCGCCAATGCCACGACCGATCTTGTCGGCCACCAGTTGTTGCAGCTCGGGCTTGCTGAGACGCGGGCTGGCCACCAGCAGGTAGAGATCCGCGCTGGGAACGGCGCCCCATACTAGGGTTGGCGGCTGGACGGCATCTGGTGGCGTGGCCTGCGTGGCACTTGCGGGCAGGTAGAGGCAGAGGGCCAATGCGGCAAGCAAACTGCAGCGCGTGGTCTGTAAGCGGGAAATCCAGGTGTTCAGAGGCATACGGGCTTAGTTATTCAAATGCTGGTGAATCCCACGCGCGATGGTCACGAGCGGGAACTCGACGGACATGATCGTTGTTTCGACAGCGGTCTACCGACGCGTCGTTTCGCGATTCTGACGGATCTGACTGTCGAGGGCTCGTGGATTATCCCAGACGAAGAAAAACCCGCAGCGCGTTAGCGGGTGCGGGTTTAAGTACTACTTGATATCAATCCAGACAGATAGGCGTTTGCCGCGCTGCTCAAATGGAACCGAGAGCAACCGACGTTGAAAACCAACGCGCTCATGCAGTCATGCACTTACGCGCCGCGGCAGGGCTGACCGCGGCGCGTGCACCGATCAACGCCGACGCGCGGTCAGCCAGTCGATCGGCTGCAGCGCCCGATCGACAATACGCACCTCACCCACGCTGCCAAAGAAGCCATCGGCCCGCGCGCCATCCCACGAACCCGCGCCGATCACCCAAGGCATATTGGCAGCCAGCGTCGCCAGGCCCGGCGCGTCCGACGTATTGCGCAGCACCGGCGCGCCTTCCACGTACAGAATGGTTTCGTGCGTGGTGTCGTCGTTCACCACTGCCACGTGCATCCACTTGTCGGGAATGATCTCGCCAGACCAGTTGGCCTTGGCGCCGCGCGTGCCCGACACATCGGGCACGACTTCCCATTGGATTTCGCGCAGGCTCGAAATTGCGAACAGCAGCGGCGGCGACTCCGGGTCTCCCCCGGTAAATCCTGGCAGATCACCGCGCTTGCCGTCGCGCGTCATGATGTTCATCCACGCATGCTTGGACGCCACCCAATCGCGGTCAATCTTGATGAAGGCTTCCACCGTGTAACCATTGGGCGCGGTTTGGCCGTTGATGATGGCAGCGGCGTCCGTCGTGAAGTAGCTCATGCGGGCCGTGTTCTTGTCGGTGTTCAGGAACCGCACCGAGCCCGGCGCCGCCGACAGGTAGTGGTGATCATCCGACCAGACCACGTCGCCCACTTGCGCGCCGGCCACGCCGTCGATATTGAGCGGCGCGCGGCGCATCGGGTTCAGGCCCGTGCGGTCCGCAATCACCTCGCCCACCGGCACCGGCTGACCATTGGCGCCGCCAAAGAAGCGCCAGTGCGCCAGCGTGCCCGTCACCTGCGGATAGTCGTCCGGATCGGCCGCCGGCTTTTGCTCTGCGGCGACGGGGTCCGTGTAGTTGGCCAGGATCAACGCGCGGGCCTGGTCGATCAGCGCGGTGTGGCTGGGCGTGGCGGCCTTGAACTCCTTGTTGAACCCGCCGAACCGCTTGGCGAAATCCATCTTGATGGTGAACTGCTCGTTCGTGCCGGTCAGGATGGCCTGGTCGAACGTATTGAGCGTCTCCTTGGGCTTTTGCGGCACCCACGGCGAGAACGACAGCACCCGAATCTCGTTGTTGCTGAGGTCGAACTCATACAAGCGCATCAGGCCGTTGCCGCCCTGATAGGCCATCTGGTAGTCCACCACCATTTCTTCAACCGCATTGCCAAACGCGTTGGTCTTGGTCAGATGTGCCGCGCCGTGATAATGGCCGTTGAGCGTCATGAAGATCTGATCGTTGTCGCGGATCAGCTTGTCCCACAGCATCAGCCCGTAGGGCACTTCCAGCGGCGTGACGCCATCCTTGTCGATGTTCAGCAACTGGTGGTTCACCAGGATCACCGGCAGCGACGGGTTCGCGCGGATCACCTGGTTAGCCCACGCCAGCGCCGCGTCGGAGATGCGCCATGACAGCGACAGCACCATGAACTTCTGGCCTTCGGCCTCGAACACGTGGTACTCGTGAAACCCGCTCGGATCACGCCCGCCAAACGTCGCCTGCTTCGAGGCGCGATCGGCACTGAAGGTCTGCAGATAGGGCTCATTGGCCAGATTGCGCTGCGCGTCCGTGGCGCTGGCCTGGCTGCTGGCGTCGACGTAATCGCGATCCAGGATCACGTCGTGATTGCCGGCCAGGATCGAATACGGCACCTTGGCGTCTTCCAGAATCTCCATGGCCGCACCGGCCACCTTCCACTGATCCGGCTTGCTCTGCTGATCGACCACGTCGCCCAGATGGATCAGGAAGGGGATCCCCAGCGATTTGGAATGGTCGGCCACCCACTGCGTCTGCGCCTTGAACGGCTCGCTGCCGTACTTGCGCATGAACTGCTGGTTTTCCGCGTCGGTGGCGTAGCGGGAGTAGAACTGGGTGTCCGGCAGTACTGCTACCGCGAAGCTGGAGATGTTGACGGGTTGGGGTTGCGGTTCGGGTTGAGGCTGCGGCTGCGTGCCGGGGGTCTCGGGCGCGGCGGGGTCATCGTCATCGTCGCTGGAGCAGGCTGACAGCAGCAGCGATCCGCCTACGGGCAGGAGGGTGGCGCCGAACCCGGCCTTGAGCAGACTGCGACGGCGCGGGTCCGCGGCAATGGGGAGTGCGGGAAGATCGTTGGCAATCCGAGGTTTGCCGTCTTGCTTGTCGTGCGCCATCTTTGCTGCCCTTGAGGAAAAGCGGGAAGCTTAGGGAGGGCGGGTGACGGAATGATGAATGTTGTGAGGCGTTTTCTTGACGGGTAAGCACGACCTGCGTCACCAATGTCCCTGCTGCGCTCTGCAAGGACGCTTATGAGTTCGACGTATGTCTTGTGCGGGTTTGGCGGTAAACGCGCATCGCAACTCATCCAGTCAGACCATGTCATCCACCAAACGCCCCGTCGCGAAAATCTTGGACGTTCCCTGATGCAGAGCGTCTGAATCGAGCCGCCTGCGCCGCACAAGCTCGGGACTACACCGTATCTGATCCGGGAGACGATCATGTCTTGGATCGACGCCAAGTGCCCCGCTATGACCTTTACCGCCGAGTAACGGCTGCACTGAAGCGAAAGGCCCGCTTTGGCAGGCGTGGGCCATTTTTGGCATGGCGGTTTTGCCATGCCAGATGTTCAGTCGGCTGGCCTTTCAGAGGTTCAGGCGCAAGCCCTGCTTTGCAAAAACTGAGATCTACCAGCACAACTGGGGCGTTGGGAAGCCTTGACGCATCCAATGGCTCGGTGCCAGCAGGGAGTAGTCCGACCAAGACGCCAAGAGGGCTCTCGAAAAAATTGTCGGGGAGCTGCACTTAGGGGGACAATTGCGTTCCCTTAATTGTTTTATCCACGCGCTTCCATCACATGACTAAAGAAAGAAGTCCATCGTCCAGGACGGCCAACATTGGCGGCATACAGTCGAGGCAGCCTTCGCCCACAGGCGATCAAGGGATCCTGGTAACGGTGGCCTGGAAACGCTCGGTTGAGCGCATAGCGCTGAATTTGTCCGCGTTTCAGGCTGGGGATAAGCTGGAAACGGTTGAAAGCTGGAAAGACGGGACCGGCGAACTCACGTATGAGGTGACATGCGAGAAACTGCACGCAGCCCAAAACGGAGACTGGGTGATTACCTTGAGGTACGACAGGGAGCTTGGCAACAACGCACTCTTGGCGGATGAGGATCCATCTTTGCAGTGGGGCAACACAACCTTAACCATTGGCGCCGATCAAACATGGGCAGAGGCGGAGTTCGTCACAGATGAGCCCGAGGCCTCCGTGATAACAGGCACGTGCAAAGTACAGAGCACCTCGCTATTCCAGGGGCTGAGCATGGGTGTCGCAAGTGTTCTTCTGCGACCCGGCCAGGCGACACTCCGTAAGCACCTGCTTTCGACGCACGGACAATGCGTGATTTCAAACGAATGCACCGATGTAGTCCTTGAAGTCGCACACATCATCCGCCACGCCGATGCCGGCGCTGCTAAGGCGACCAATGCGATTCTTCTTCGCGCCGACTTGCACAAACTGTACGACGCGGGCGTGATCGTAATTGCCGCGGATGGGGCCATTGACGTGAGCAAGATTCCAAACGATTCCAAGTATCGCAAAGAGATCCCATCCTGGAACGCGAGGCTTTGCGAGAATGTCTTAAGGGACGTTCAAGAAGCACTTCGCATCCGTGAAGGCACTCCTGCCTGAACTTCATGAACTAGTGCTTTGGGTGGAATATTCTTGGTCTTAGGCTTGTTTATCGCCTGGGTGGCGTATGGAGTGCGCAAGGAACGGGCGCGACGGGGGGAGAGGCGGGGCGTTATGACGCGCTCTGAATGTTTTTAGCGGTGGATGTCTCGACGCAACACCCCGCCAGCCGCTTGCCCAAAAAGTATGTCGAAGCAGTTACTGGACGTCTTCGAATAGCGCCAAAATTTCCCGATGGACCGAGGCTGCGGCGGGGAGGCCGGTGGCGTTGACGCGGCTCTTATGCTTTGTTAAATTTCTGCAATCTGCGGAGCAATTCGTGGTGGGTCCGCTGAACCCGGGCAATGGGCGCCGTGATCAGTATGCATACCGCCGTGTAGCATCGTAGTACCCAATCAATAAATCAACCCGTCGGGGCAACCCGCGCCAAATAGCTGGCAAACGCAGCGTAATTGCCCATCTCTGTCCGGAATGTTGGACGGCGTTCGTCAGTGCATTTGGAGCGCATATGCCTGT
Source organism: Achromobacter sp. SLBN-14 (assembly GCF_006715415.1). Taxonomy (NCBI): domain Bacteria; kingdom Pseudomonadati; phylum Pseudomonadota; class Betaproteobacteria; order Burkholderiales; family Alcaligenaceae; genus Achromobacter; species Achromobacter sp. SLBN-14. Next base: position 3,034,704 of record NZ_VFNE01000001.1, read on the forward strand.
TCATAACGACGTGGTTCATCAAGCCGCCACACATCTCCGCGGTCTCTTCTCGAAGCTCGAGAAGAGCGTCTCCGTTTCCCATAGTCACGAGCTCACGGCGGCTTACATGGGGTTCAACTCCAAGAAAGCCCTACTTGATAGCGACGAGTACGACCTGACCGATCCAGATTTGGTCTTGCGCCTAAATCCGGACATCAACAAATTGGGCGAGAAGGTGGAGAAGCTGCGACCGGATCTTCTCCAGAAGCTCCCTCTTACGCAAATTGCGGCGGTCATTAAGGCGGGGTTGACTCCACCTTGCGAGTGTTGTCATCTTCATTTGACTGCTCTTGTGCCTATCACCAGTCCGACCCATCAAGGGGTTGACGGATGGGTGTGCTGGCACTGCGTCGATCGGGACCGGAACGAAGAAATGTACGCCACTTGCCGCTATTGCGGCGATGAGACCGTCTATCGCGCTCGTCACATCAATCGCGCTGGGGAGTGCCCGGAGCACGCCGGTGAGTCAGCAATGGATCCCGAAGAGGAGGCTGATTTCAACGATTGGGCAGAGTGGTGGTCGAACCGTTAGTCTTATCGAATAAGGGCCATCTCGCGGTGGCCTTTTTTCTCAGCTGCTGTGCCGCTAGCGTTTCCCAAAGTGAACTGAACGTGGGCGCGGTCGCATTATTTGCCCGCATTCTTTCGTAGCAACGCTATTTTGTGTTCCAACTCGTCGATAGGCTGCCGGAGCGACTGCGCGTTTTCTTGATAGCTGCCCACCAAATCTGCCGTTTGTTCGAGCTGCTTTGCCTATTGGCCCACCTTCGTCTGCGACCGCTGCTTATCCGCGACGTGCTCTCTCATACACGCTAATTGCAGCTGCGTGTTTGCGTTGGCCTTTCGAATGGCCTTGACCCAGTCAGGGAACCCAGAATCCCCGCCTTCGGTGTACCCCATCGAGAATCTATAGGACTTGCTGGGAATTTTGTCTAGCGCTAACTCGCTGATGTAAAAGCGAATCTTTTGGCTATGGGCCTCGATGAGAAGGCCTGATGGTGCCCGGGGCCGGAATCGAACCGGCACGCCTTGCGGCGGGGGATTTTGAGTCCCCTGCGTCTACCAATTTCACCACCCGGGCTAGGGGGTCGCGAGCGCGTCCAGGTGACGGCTGCGGGAGATGCGAAGACCGCGATTATATGCGGTCTTTGGCATCTTGTCAGGCGAGGGCCGGGCGGCCCTGCCGTTCAGGGGACTAGCCGGGGGGCAGCATACCCCCGACACGCACCCCATCGATCCTTACTTCTTCTCAGGCAGGAACCAGTTCATCACCAGCGCGCAAATCCCGCCGGTGGCGACGCCCGATTCCAGGACGCTCTTCACCGAGTGCGGCAGGTGCGACAGGATTTCCGGCACTTGCGACACTCCCAATCCCAGCGCCAAAGACACGGCGATGATGAGCAGCGCACGACGGTCCAGCTGGATGCCCGCCAGGATGTTGATCCCGGACGCGGCCACGGCGCCGAACATCACCATGGCTGCGCCGCCCAGGACGGGTTCGGGCACGGCTTGCAGGACGCCGGCCACGACCGGGAACAGGCCCAGCAGGATCAGCATGCCGGCAATCCACACGCCGACATGACGGCTGGCGATGCCGGTCAGCTGGATGACGCCGTTGTTCTGCGCGAATACCGAGCTGGGGAACGTGTTGAAAACGCCGGCCAGCAGCGAGTTTGCACCGTTGACCAGGACGCCGCCTTTGATGCGCTGCATCCACAGGGGACCTTCAACCGGCTGCTTCGATACCTTGCTGGTGGCGGTGACGTCGCCGATGGCTTCCAGGGACGTGACCAGGTAGATGATCAGCATCGGCACGAACAAGGCCCACGAGAAGCCCAGGCCGAAGTGCAGGGGGACCGGCACCTGGAAGAGGGCGGCTTCGCGGGCGCCGGTGAAGTCCAGGCGGCCCATGTAGGCGGCGGCGAGGTAGCCGACGGCCAGCGCCAGCACCAGCGCGGTGCTGCGGATCCAGACGACCGGGACGCGGTTGAGCAGGATGATGGTGCCCAGGACGAGGCCGGACAGGGTCAGGTTCTCGGCGCTGGCGAAGGTGCCGTTGGCCATGGCGCCGAAGCCGCCGCCCATGCTGATGAGGCCGACCTTGATGAGGGTCAGGCCGATCAGCAGCACGACGATGCCGGTGACGAGCGGGGTGATGAGGCGTTTGACGAAGGGCAGGATGCGGCTGATGCCCATTTCGACGAAGGAGCCGGCGATGACGACGCCGAAGATGGCGGCCATGACGGCTTCGACCGGCGTGCCTTGCTTGACCATGACCGAGCCGCCGGCGATCAGCGGGCCCACGAAGTTGAAGCTGGTGCCCTGCACGATGAGCAGGCCGGCGCCCAGGGGGCCGAAGCGCTTGCACTGGACGTACGTTGCGATGCCGGAGATGACCAGCGACATGGAAACGATCAGGGTGGTGTCGCGGCTGCTGACGCCCAGCGCCTGGCAGATGAGCAGCCCGGGGGTGACGATGGGGACCAGGATGGCCAGCAGATGCTGCAGGGCGGCGACGAAGGCGACGGGCGGCGCGGGGCGGTCGTCGGGGCCGTAGACCAGGTCGTGGGGGGCGTCGGCGTCGTGGGGCGCACCGTGGGGGGCGGGTTGGGAGAGGGAGGCGGGTTGCATGGCGGGAGGGCCGGCCGGGGAGGGGGAGGTAAGAAAAGTGCGGGATTTTACCGGGGCCAGCCGGTTGTCAGGTTGCAGGGCCGCCACCACGGCCTTGAAAAGTTCCCATTGGCCCCCACATCAGTAGGGTTTCCCGGCGCCTGCGCAGGCGCATCGCCCTAGCCGCCGGATATTTGTCCCTAATTTATTTTCCGAGCCACGTAGAACTATGAGCCAAACCGCCACGAATTCCGCGTCCGAAACCCTGGGGTTCCAGGCCGAGGTGAAGCAGCTGCTTCATCTGATGATCCATTCGCTGTACAGCAACAAGGAAATCTTCCTGCGCGAGCTGGTGTCGAACGCGTCGGACGCCTGCGACAAGCTGCGCTTCGAGGCCATCGACCAGCCGGAGTTGCTGGAAGGCAACGGCGAACTGGCCCTCACGGTCAGCTACGACAAGGCCGCCCGCACGATCACGATTTCTGACAATGGCATCGGCCTGTCGCGCGACGAGGCGGTGGCCAACCTGGGCACGATCGCCCGCTCGGGCACGCGCGAGTTCTTCTCGCAGCTGACCGGCGACAAGCAGAAGGATGCGCAGCTCATCGGCCAGTTCGGCGTGGGCTTTTATTCGTCGTTCATCGTGGCGGACAAGGTGACGGTGGTGAGCCGCCGCGCCGGTTCGACGGAAGCGATCCAGTGGGAATCGGACGGCCAGGGCGAGTTCACGATTGCCGCCGCCGAAAAGGCCGGCCGCGGCACGGACGTGACGCTGCACCTGCGCGCCGACGAGGACGAGCTGCTGAACGGCTGGAAGCTGCGCGAGATCCTGCGCCGCTACTCCGACCACATCTCGCTGCCGATCCGCATGGCCAAGGAAGAGTGGGATCAAGAGAAGGGCGAGCAGGTCAAGACCGACGAACTGGAAACGGTGAACCAGGCGAATGCGCTGTGGGCCCGCAACAAGTCCGAGGTGACGGAAGAGCAGTACCGCGAGTTCTACAAGACGGTTTCGCACGACTATGACGACCCGCTGGCCTGGACGCACAACCGCGTCGAAGGCCGCAGCGAGTACACGCAGCTGCTGTACGTGCCCAAGCACGCGCCCATGGACATGTGGGACCGCGACGGCCGCCACGGCGTGAAGCTGTACGTCAAGCGCGTCTTCATCATGGACGACGCCGATCAGTTGCTCCCGTCGTACCTGCGCTTTGTGCGCGGGGTGATCGATTCGGCGGACCTGCCGCTGAACGTGTCGCGCGAAATCCTGCAGGAAAGCCGCGACGTGCGCGCCATCCGCGAGGGCTCGGCCAAGCGCATCCTGTCGCTGCTGGAAGATCTGGCCGAGAACAAGCCGGAAGACTACGCAACGTTCTGGTCGGAGTTCGGCCAGGTGCTGAAGGAAGGCGCGGGCGAAGACGCGGCCAACCTGGAGCGCATTGCCAAGCTGATGCGTTTTGCGTCGACGAACTCGGGCGATCAGGCGCAGACGGTGTCGTTTGCCGACTACGTATCGCGCATGAAGGAAGGTCAGGACAAGATCTATTACGTCACGGCCGACACGTTCGCCGCAGCCAGCAACAGCCCGCATCTGGAAATCTTCCGCAAGAAGGGCATCGAGGTCCTGCTGCTGTCGGATCGCGTTGACGAATGGATGCTGTCGTACCTGCGCGAATTCGACGGCAAGCCGCTGGTGTCGGTGGCCAAGGGCGGCCTCGATCTGGCGGAGCTGGCCGACGAGGAAGAAAAGAAGCACCAGGCCGAAGTGGCCGAGGACTTCAAGCCGCTGGTCGAGCGCCTGCAAAAGACGTTGGAGGACCAGGTCAAGGAAGTGCGCGTGACGCTGCGCCTGGTGGATTCGCCGGCGTGCGTGGTGGTGGGCCAGAACGAACTCAGCCCGCACCTGCTGCGCATGCTGAAGGCGGCTGGCCAGGAAGCGCCGAACGTGAAGCCGGTGCTGGAGATCAACCCCGAGCACCCGCTGCTGGCGCGTATCCGTGCGGCTGACGACAGCGAGTTCGATCAGTGGGCGCGTCTGCTGCTGGATCAGGCGCTATTGGCCGAGGGGGCGCAGATTGCGGACCCCGCGGCGTTCGTGAAGCGCTTGAACGCGTTGCTGTTGAAGTAAGCGCGTTGGGGTGAATGGAGGGCGTCCGGGAGGACGCCCTTCTTGTTTGTAGGGGGCTTTGCTTCCCGATCGGTAATTTTTGTGGCCGAAGCGGGCAAAACAGGTTGAAAAATTCCCGATCGGTAATATCCATGGGTTTTCTTTGAATATTTTGCAAAAACTTCCCGATCGGGAAAAACAAAACCCGAATGCGCTCAAACCTAGCTAAAATTCCCGAACGGTAAAAATGGAGGTGGCGATGGCTTCGAACGTCGACGCGTTTCCCGTGACGGTGCAAACCTCGGCCGAAGTGGGCGAACTGGTAAGAGCCGTCCGGCGGTCCCAGGGGTTGCTGCAAGCGGATCTGGCTGGCCTGTCCGGGACCGGCAATCGCTTCGTGGTGGACCTGGAGCGAGGCAAGCCGACGCTGCAGTTGCAGAAGGTCTTAGATGCGCTGGATCTGCTCGGGCTGGAGGTGCAGATCGCACCCAAGCGCGCGAGGCTGCCATGAGCAACGTAGACGCGCTCGATCTCTACCGGGATGGCCAGAAGGTCGGGCGCCTGTTCGACGAGCAGCCCCTACGCTTCGCGTATGACGACGCGTGGATCGCGCATCCGGACGCCCGTCCGATCTCGCCGTCGATACCGCTTGGGCAAGGTGATCAATCCACTGAAGCCGTCCACGCCTTCTTCGAAAACCTGCTGCCCGAAGGCCACGTGCGCAAGTTTCTACAGGCCAGCCGGCATGCGACGACAGTGTTCGGATTGCTGCGCAGCGTCGGCGGCGACACCGCGAGCGGTTTGACGATTTTGCCGCGGGGGGAAGTTCCTCAGCCCGCCCGGTATCGACCCGTGACTTGGCCGGAAATCGCGGCGCGTCTGCAGCAAACGGGCGTGCCGGCGCTGGTGGCCGAGAACGTTGAAGGCACGCGGATCTCGCTCGCGGGGGCGCAGGACAAGCTTCTGCTGACGGTCATGCCTGACGGTTCGCCCGCACTGCCGGAGGGTGCGGCCCCCTCCACTCACATCCTCAAGCCGGATATTCGCGGACTGGATGGGGTGTGGGCATCGGCCCTGAACGAGACGCTGGTCATGCAACTGGCGGCAGCACTTGGGTTGGGCGTTGCGCAAGCCGTTTATCAACCGGAAACGCGCGCGTGTCTGATTCAGCGTTACGACCGCATGCCGGACGGACTGGGCGGTTTACGGCGACTGCATCAGCTGGACCTGTGCCAGTTGGCGGGCAAGCCTTCGAACGTGAAGTACGAATCGGATGGCGGTCCGACGCTGTTGGATTGCCGCAAGTTGCTGGCGGCGACGGGTGCCGGTGGTCCGGACGTAAAGCGTTTTTTGCAGTGGATTCTGTTCAACCTGATGGTGGGCAACAACGACAGCCACGCAAAGAATCTCTCCGTGCTTCTGGATGGCGACGGGAAATACGTCCTTGCGCCGTTCTACGACTTGATGTGCACGGCAATTTACCCGGGGTTGAGCGCGCGGTTTGCATTTGCCATTGGCGGGGAAGACAAGCCGGGCGCCATTGGCAAGGATCAACTCGATGCCATGGCGAGCGATCTGGGATTTAACCCGCGCTATGTTGCCGCCGTGGCGCAATCGCTTGTCGGAGCATTGCCGGGCGCGCTGGCCCAGGTCAATGCCCGCTTGTGGGACGAAGCACGGTCGGGAACAGAACGGACGCTTCTGGAGCGGCTGACGCGATGGATCACGACCAACACGCGCAAGCACGCAAAGCGTTGGGGACTGCATACCTGACGGTGCGCCCAGGCGCCGGGGTCGGACATGCGCTGATTAATGACCTGAAGTCAAAAGTGTTTGCCCGCCAGACGCCTTTTTCTGCAAGGATCCGGCGGTCATACTGCACGCCTGTCTATCCGATGCGCCGGCCATTTCAGGCCGGGCGCGCCCCAGGAACGTCCTGCCGGCGCCGTCGAACCCAAGGAACTTGCATGAATCCCCAAGAAACCCAGCCGGTGAAGGCCGGCCCGCCGTTGTTGGCGCTTGCCGTCGGTGCGTTTGGCATCGGCGTGACCGAGTTTTCTCCCATGGGCCTGTTGCCCGTCATCGCCGAGGGGGTGAACGTGTCCATCCCCAGCGCGGGCATGCTGGTCAGCGCCTACGCCATCGGCGTCATGATCGGCGCGCCGTTGATGACGCTGGCGTTCTCGCGCTGGTCGCGGCGCAAGGCGCTGATCCTGCTGATGGCGATCTTCACCATCGGCAACATCCTGTCGGCGCTGTCGCCCAACTACACGACGCTGTTGCTGGCCCGCCTGGTGACCAGCCTGAACCACGGCGCGTTCTTTGGCCTGGGCTCGCTGGTGGCCGCCAGCGTGGTGCCGCGCCACAAGCAGGCCAGCGCGGTCGCGACGATGTTCATGGGGCTGACCATCGCCAACGTGGGCGGGGTGCCGGCCGCGACGTGGCTGGGGCAGACGATCGGCTGGCGGATGTCGTTCTTTGCGACGGCGGTTCTGGGCCTGATCGCAATGCTGTCGCTGTGGCTGGCGCTGCCTGCGGGTGAGGCCGGGCGTCGTCCCAACGTGCGTCATGAACTGGCGGTGCTGCGCAGCCCCGCCGTGTTGCTGGCCCTGCTGACGACGGTGCTGGGCGCGGGCGCGATGTTCACGCTGTACACATACATCGCGCCGACCCTGGCCGAGATCACGGGCGCGTCGCCGGCTTTCGTGACGGGCATGCTGGTGCTGATCGGTCTGGGCTTCACGCTGGGCAACGGCGTGGGCGGGCGCATGGCCGACCGCTCGCTCGATGGCACGCTGATTTTCTTCCTGGTGCTGGTGATTGCGGACCTGCTGGCGTTCCCGTGGCTGGCCTCCACGCCGGTCGGTGCGGCGATCGCGCTCTTGATCTTCGGCATTGCGACATTCGCGGTGGTGCCGCCGCTGCAAATGGGCGTGATGCGCGCCGCGACGGATGCGCCGGGGCTGGCCTCGTCGATGAACGTGGGCGCGTTCAACCTGGGCAACGCGGTGGGCGCGGCGGCCGGGGGCGCGGTGATCTCGGCGGGCATGGGCTACGCGGCGGTGCCGATTGCCGGCGCGCTGATTGCAACGGCCGGCCTGGCGCTGGTGCTGGTGCAGCGCGCCGGGAATGTGCGCCGGCGTAAGGTGGCGATGCAGGGCTGCTGAGGCTCGGCCCGCGGGCAGCGCGACGAAAAGCCCCGGCGGAAAGCTTTCCGCCGGGGCTTTTCACATGGATGGGCTTCAGAACTTGAAGACGTCTTCCAAGTCGACCGACTCTTCCACCGATTCCAGCTTCACGCTTTGTTCGATGTGCTCCAGGTGATGCAAGGTCAGTTCCTCGGCGCGCTGCGAATCGCGGGCCGCGATTGCCTCGGTGATGAGTTCATGTTCGTCGTCCCGGCAACTGGTGGCGGTGGGCAGGTTGTACAGAAAGATGACCAAGCACGTCAGCGTGGAGAGTTCGCGCATGGTGCGCGCCAGTTCCCCGTTCCCCGCCAGCTCGCTAAGCAGGATGTGGAATTCACCTGCCAGCCGGATGATGGCGCGCTTGTCGTCGCGTTTGCGGGCATCGTGCTCCAGCACGACGTGTTCGCGTAAGCGCGCCAGCTTTTCGGGCGTCAGATTTTGCGTCAGTCGCCGCACGACGGCCGGTTCGATCAGCCTGCGAGCCTCAAAGACATCGCGCGCCTTTTCGATGGACGGCTTGGCCACATAGGCGCCGCGTTGCGGGAATAGTTCAACGATCTGCTCGTGGGCGAGGCGCGCCAGCACCTCGCGGATGCGCGGGCGGCTGACTTCGAAGATTTCGGCCAGGCGCTCTTCGACCAGTTTGGTGCCGGGCTTGAGGCGGTTGTCCAGGATGGCGCGGTAGATGCGTTCGTAAATGCCGGTCACCGAGGTGTCGCGTTTGTCTGATGCCATGGGCTCGTTGTTGATTTGCGCGTTTGATGCCAGGGCGGGATCGCCGCCGTGGGTGATGAGCGGTTCTTCGCCGCTTGTAGACGTCGTGTTGGCCGCAGCCTGACTGGGTGACCGTGAAGATACCCGATCAGGCGCCGCCATTGTGGATTGACGCCAAATGATGTCAAAAATAATGTTAACAATTTACCCATGAAATGTATATTTCAGGGTAATCACTAGCGTAATCATTTTTGTATTCGGCCTAGAATCCGCTCACGACATGTCCATCCGGCCGCGCTTTTGCAGCCAGGAAAGGACGGATCAGACGGGCTGACGCATATGACGAAGCAGGGTTTTGATCTGGTGCTGCGCGACGCGGTGCTGGCAACTGCCGGCGATACCTGCCGCGCGGATCTGGCGATTTCCGACGGCCGTATCGTGCAAATCGGGCGCGGCCTGGCGCCCGGGCTATGTGAAATCGAAGTGGCGGGGCGCGTGGTGACGCCGGGGGGGATCGACGCGCATTGCCACCTGGATCAGCCCATGGCGCCACCGGTGAAGTTGGCAGACGATTTTTTCACCGGCACGCGCTCGGCCGCCTGCGGCGGCACGACCACCGTGATTCCGTTCGCGGCGCAGCGCAAGGGGGGCACGGTGCAGGCGGCCGTCGACGACTATCACCAGCGGGCTGAAGGCCGCGCGTGCGTGGACTATGCCTTCCACCTGATCCTGACGGACCCCACGCCCGCCGTGCTGAACGAGGAACTGCCGCGCCTGATCGAGGCCGGATACACCTCGTTCAAGCTGTACATGACCTACGACGCGCTCAAGCTGTCCGACGCTCAGATCCTTGATGTGCTGGATGTGGCGCGCATGCATGGCGGCATGGCGATGATCCATGCCGAAAACTCCGACTGCATCGCCTGGCTGACACGCCGCCTGGAGGCCGCGGGACGCACGGCGCCACGGTTTCATGCGGTGTCGCGGCCCACGCTGGTCGAGCGCGAGGGCGCCCACCGCGCGATTGCGCTATCCGAGCTTATCGACGTGCCGATCCTGCTGGTGCACATCTCGGGCGGCGAGGCGGTGCAGCAGATTCGCGAGGCGCGCGCCAAAGGACTGAACGTATACGCGGAGACCTGTCCGCAGTACCTCCTGCTGACAGCGCAAGATCTGGGCATGGACGATAGCTATTTAGGCGCGCGGTGCGTGTGCAGCCCGCCGCCGCGCGACGCGTCCAGCCAGGAAGAGATCTGGCAGGGGCTGGCGGATGGCCTGTTTACGGTGTTCTCGTCCGACCACTCGCCGTTCAATCTGACCGGCGAAGACGGCAAGATGCCCGGCGGCAAGGAGGTGGCTTTCCGCCATATCCCAAACGGCATCCCCGGCATCGAGACCCGCATGCCGCTGCTGTACTCGGAAGGCGTGCTGGGCGGGCGCATCAGCTTGAACCGCTTCGTGGAGCTGACCGCGACGCAGCCCGCGCGAGCCTATGGCCTGTATCCACGCAAGGGCACGCTGGCAATCGGCAGTGACGCCGACCTGGTGATCTGGGAAGAGCGTGATTTCACGCTCGGCAACGAACACCTGCACCACGCGGTGGACTACACCCCCTATGCCGGCATGCAGCTACGGGCGTGGCCCGCGCTGACGCTGCTGCGCGGTCAGGTCGTCTGGGACGGCTCGAATTTTGCAGGCGCGGCGGGTCAAGGAATGTTCTTGCCGCGCGAATTACCCAGCCTGGCGCCGCCTAGTGCGCGCAAGAACGCGCAACCGGCCTGGCGCTAGCAGCACCCGAATACCCGAAACTCATTTCCAAGGATATTGCGTTGAAAACTACCCTGATCAAGAACGCCGAGGTTGTGGTCGCCTGGGACGCGGCGCGTCAGCAGCATGTCTACATGAAGAACGCCGACGTGGCGTTCGCAAACGGGCGCATCACTCACGTCGGGCCGGGCGCGCAGGCGGCCTCGCCGGATGCGGACATTGTCAGCGGCAGCGGCATGATGGTCATGCCGGGGCTGGTGGACATCCACAGTCACCTGGTGCATGAACCCATCAACAAGGGGTACACGGACGAGACCGGCTCGGCGGGCCTGTACAACTCGAATCTGTACGAGTACATGCCCACGATGGAAGGCGATGACGAGGCTGCGCCCGCGCAGCTTACGCTGGCCGCGGCCGAACTGCTGATGTCCGGCGTGACGACCGTGGTGGACATGTCGGTGGCGCACGAGCACTGGATCGACATCATGGTGCAAAGCGGCCTGCGCGCCTACATCGCGCCCATGTTCCGATCGGCGCGCTGGTACACGAAGAATGGCCATGTCGTGGAGTACGACTGGAACGAGCAGGCGGGCGAGGCCGGCATGGAACGCGCGCTGGCGCTGATCGATAAAGCCGAGGCGCATGAATGCGGCCGGCTGACGGGCATGCTGGTGCCGGCGCAGATCGACACCTGCACGCCGGAACTGCTGAAGTCCAGCCACCAGGAGGCCAAGCGCCGCGGCATCGGCTGGCAGACGCACGCCGCGCAATCACTGCCGGAGTTCCACGAGATCACCCGGCGCCATGGCCTGACGCCCGTGCAATGGCTGCACAGCCTGGGCGTGCTGGATCCGGGCAGCATCGTCGGTCATGGCATCTTCGTCGATGACCACCCGAACACGCACTGGAACACCGCCACCGACCTCTCCATCCTGTCCGAAACGGGCGCCAGCGTGGCGCATTGCCCGACGGTGTTCATGCGCCGCGGCATGGCGCTGCGCGATTTCGGGCGATACCGCCGCGCAGGCATCAACCTGGGCATCGGCACGGATACGTATCCGCACAACATGATCGAGGAAATGCGCCACGTGGGCTATCTGGCCCGCTTGATGGCGCAGACGCCGCGTGCGGTTACCACGGGCGAAGTCTTCCACGCCGCGACTGTCGGGGGCGCTACGGCGTTGGGCCGCGAGGACCTGGGCCGCATCGCGGTGGGCGCGCGCGCCGACCTGGTGATGGTGGACATGACCCACCACCTGATGCGCCCGTCGCGTGATCCCGTGCGCAGTCTGGTCTATGCCGCCGCCGACCGCGCCGTGCACACGGTGTACATCGACGGCAAGCGGGTGGTGCATGAAGGCCAGGTGCATTCGCTGGACTACCGCAAGGCCGCCGAACAGGTGGACGAGGCACAGCGCCGCGCCGAGGCATTGGTGCCGTCGCGTGACCTTGTGGCGGGCCGCAGCGCCGAACAGATGTCGCCGCTGTCATTCGACATCGTCTGATCCGACAAATACTCGCCACCAGGGGCCGGCCACAGGCCCCGTTCATTCATAAAAACTTCAAGGGAACGACATGGCTTATCTGAACGCTGAAAGACTTGAAATCCGCTACGGTCTCGGCCGCCTGGGGGCTGCGCTGGCGTGCGCCGGCGCACTGGCCTGGGCGCCAGCGCACGCCGAGACGCTGACCGTGGTGATGGCCAGCAAGCTGACGGTGCTGGATCCGGTGCTGACGGCGTCGCACCAGACGCGCAATCACGCCTACATGATCTACGACACGCTGCTGGCGACGGACGCGGACAACAAGGTCCAGCCGCAGATGGCGGAAAAGTGGGAGATCTCGCCCGACGGAAAGACCTACACGTTCACGCTGCGCGACGGCCTGAAGTGGCACGACGGCACGCCGGTAAAGGCCGAAGACTGCGTGGCGTCCATCCAGCGCTGGGCCCAATCGGACAAGACCGGCCGCCAGCTCATGCCGCTGGTGGCGTCGATGGACGTGGTCGACGACAAGACCTTCAAGATCGTGCTGTCAGCGCCTGGGGACGTACTGTCGGCGCTGGGTAAGCCCAGCGGGCTGCCTAGCTTCATGATGCCCAAGCGCGTGGCGCAGACGCCGGTGGCGCAAGCCATCACGGATTACACAGGGTCCGGTCCCTTCAAGTTCGTGCAGAAGGAATTCCAGCCCGGCGTGAAAACGGTCTATGAAAAGAACACCGACTACGTGCCGCGCAAGGAAGCGCCCAGCTGGACGGCGGGCGGCAAGGTGGTCAACGTTGACCGCGTGGAATGGGTGGCGATGGCCGACCCAATGACGACGGTGAATGCCTTGCTGGGCGGCGAGGTCGATTACATCGAGACCGTGCCGTTCGACCTGGTGCCGATGGTGAAAAGCTCGCCCGACCTGACGCTGCGCATTCTGGACAAGATGGGCTACCAGCCCATGTACCGCTTCAATCAGCTCCATGCGCCGTTCGACAACAAGCTGGTGCGCCAGGCAGCCATGTATGCGGTGGGCCAGGACGACATCCTGAAGGCGCAGGTGGGCGATCCGGCCTTCTTCAAGACCTGCGGCGCGGTGTTCGGCTGCGATCTGCCGTATTCCAGCAATACGCGCGCCGACATGATCGTGCCGTCAAACATCGAGAAGGCCAAGGCGCTGCTGAAGGAGGCCAAGTATGACGGCGCGCCCGTGGTGATCCTGCACGCCACCGACATCGCGATGGCATCGGCCATCCCGGTGGTGATGGCGCAGCAGTTGCGCCAGGCGGGCTTCAACGTGCAATTGCAGGCGATGGACTTCATGACCATGCTGTCGCGCCGCGCCAATCGCGACGTGCCGGCCAAGGGCGGCTGGAGCATCTTTGTGACCACGTGGCATGTCAGCGAGATCATGGATCCGCTGCGTAACTACGGCGTGTCGGCCAATGGCGAGAAGGCGTGGTTTGGCTGGCCCACCGTGCCGCAGGTGGAAGCGCTGCGCGACAAGTTCCTGGTGGCGGGCACGGAGCCGGAACGCAAGCAGATCGCCGAACAGCTGCAAGACGTGATGCTGGACGAGGGCGTGGCGATCACGCTGGGGCAGATCGAAACGGCGGCGGCTTACAGCAAGAAGCTGTCGGGCGTGCTGGAATCGCCGGCGCCGGTGTTCTGGAACATCAAGAAAGCCGCCCAGTAAGCCATGTTCAGCTACATCCTCAGACGCATCCTGGCCACCGTCCCCGTTGTGTTGACGGTGGCGGTGCTGGTGTTCTGCCTGCTGCGGCTGACGCCCGGCGATCCGGCGCTGATCCTGGCGGGCGACGCGGCCACCGAAACGCAACTGGCGCAGATCCGCGAGCACATGGGGCTGGACCGGTCGCTCGCCACGCAGTTCATGCTGTGGGGCGGACAGGTACTGCAGGGCGACCTGGGCACGTCGCTGCATTCCGGCACGCCGGTGACGGCGATGATCGGCAGCCGCGTCGGGCCATCGCTGGCCCTGGCGTTGTCGACCATCCTGCTGTCCACGCTGATCGCGGTGCCGCTGGGCGTTTTCTCGGCCTGGCGGCGTGGCACCCGCGCGGACCGGACGGTGATGGCGTTTTCGGTGCTGGGATTCTCGGTGCCGATCTTTGTCACCGGCTACGCGCTGATCCTGCTGTTCGCCATGAAACTGGGCTGGCTGCCGGTGCAGGGCTACAAGTCGCCGTCGGCCGGCCTGGTGGCCTTCGGCATGCACCTCTTGCTGCCCACGATCGCGCTCAGCACCGGCTTTGTGGCGCTGATTGCGCGCATCGCCCGCAGTAGCGTTCTGGAGGTGATGGGTGAAGACTTCATCCGCACCGCCCGAGCCAAGGGCATTACCGAACGCGCCGTGATGATGGCGCACGCGCTGCGCAACGCGGCAGTGCCCATCATTACCGTGATCGGCGTCAGCATCGCCTTGCTGATCAGCGGCGTGGTCGTCACGGAATCGGTGTTCAACCTGCCCGGCCTGGGCCGGCTGGTGGTCGAGTCCGTGCTCGCCCGCGATTATCCGCTGATCCAGGGGCTGATCCTCCTGTTCTCGCTGGTCTACATCGGCGTGAACCTGACCATCGACGTCCTGTACTCGGTATTCGATCCGCGCATCCGTTACTGAAGGAATCCGCATGTCTACTTCCATACACTCGATCGCGGGTGGGGCGGGCCTCGTCCCTGCCGCCCGCAAGCCACCCAGGTCGGCGCTGGTTCGCACGCTGTCTACCTGGCCGGTCATGGCCGCGCTGGTCATGCTGGCGGTCATCGTGCTGGCTGCCGTCTTGGCCAATCTGCTGGGCCTGGCCGATCCGATGGCCATCAACCCCATGCAGCGACTGAAGGGATTTTCCGCCGAGCACTGGTTCGGCACCGACGCCTATGGCCGCGACGTGTTTTCACGCGTGGTCCACGGCGCGCGCATTTCGCTGCTGATCGGCGCGGGCACCGCCGTTGCGGCGCTGATTCCCGGCCTGTTATTGGGCGTGATCGCCGGATACTTCCGCGCGGCGGACATGGTCATCATGCGGATCATGGACGGCATCATGTCCGTGCCCAGCATCCTGCTGGCCATTGCGCTGGTCGCCGTCACCGGCGCCAGCCTGCTGACGGTGCTGATCGCGATTGCCGTGCCTGAGTTTCCGCGGGTGGTGCGCCTGGTGCGTGGGCTTATCTTGAGCCTGCGCGACGAGCCTTATGTCGAGGCGGCCATCTCGCTGGGCACGCCCACGCGTGTGTTGATGATGCGCCATCTGGTGCCCAACACGTTGGCGCCGCTGATTGTGCAGGGCACTTTCATTTTTGCGTCCGCCATGCTGTCGGAGGCGGTCATGAGCTTTCTGGGCGTGGGCATGCCGCCGGAGTTTCCGTCCTGGGGCAACGTCATCGCTGAAGGCCGCATGTACTTCCAGGTTCGTCCCGAGCTGATTCTGCTGCCGGGCCTGTTTTTGGCGTTGACGGTGCTCAGCGTGAACATGCTGGGCGACGCGATGCGCGATGCCCTGGATCCCAAGATGGCGCGGAGGGTCTGACATGAACGAATCCACAACGCCTGTCTTGCAGGTGCAGAACCTGTCGGTGCAGTTGGTGGGCACGCCCGGCGATGAACCCCGCCACGTGGTTGAGGGCATCAGCTTCGACATCCGCGCCGGCGAAACCTTGTGCGTGGTCGGCGAGTCCGGGTCGGGCAAGTCGGTCACTTCGTTTTCGGTGATGGGGCTGCTGGCGCCCGATGCGCTGCGCCCGAGCGCTGGCCGCATTCTGCTGGACGGCGAGGATGTGCTGGCCTGCACGGCGGAGCGGCTGCGCGAACTGCGCGCCACGCGTATGTCAATGGTCTTCCAGGAGCCCATGACCGCGCTGAATCCCGTGCGGACCGTGGGGTGGCAGATCGACGAGGTGCTGCGCACGCACAGCGACATGGATGCTGCCGCTCGCAAGCGCAAGATACTGGACATGCTGGAGTCGGTACGGTTGCCGGACGTCGAGCGCATCTACCAGTCGTACCCGCATCAGTTGTCGGGCGGGCAGCGCCAGCGCATTGTCATCTGCATGGCGCTGATTCTGAATCCCAAGTTGCTCATTGCGGACGAGCCGACGACCGCGTTGGATGTGACGACGCAAAAGCAGATCCTGGCGCTGATCCTGGAACTGCAGCAGTCGCACAACACGGCGGTGCTCTTCATCACGCACGACTTCGGCGTGGTGGCGGAAATCGCCGACCGCATCGCGGTGATGAATCGTGGGCGTCTGGTGGAAGTGGGCACGCGCGACGACATTCTGGCGCGCCCGAAAGAAGCGTATACCCGCATGCTGGTGTCGTCGGTGCCGGGCCTGGCGCCGCAGGCAAGGAAGGCGCCTGAAGGTGAGCCCGTGCTGGTCGTGAAGGACCTGCAGAAGACTTATGCCGAGCGCGGCTTCTTCAAGGCGAAGCGCACGGTGCACGCGGTGCGGGACGTGAGCTTCACGCTTCGCAAGAAGGAGATCGTCGGCGTTGTTGGCGAGTCGGGGTCAGGAAAATCCACGCTGGCGCGCTGCATTGCGCGGCTTATCGATCCGAGTGCTGGCAGCGTGCGGCTGGACGGTACGGAAATCGCCACCGCGACCAAGCGCGAGTTTCATCCGGTGCGCAAGCGCATTCAGGTAGTGTTCCAGGATCCGTACCGGTCGCTCAATGCGCGCATCCGGGTAGGCGATTCCATCGTCGAGGGAATGCGCAATTTTGGCGTGCCGGAAGACGAAGCGCGAACGCGTGCCATCGACCTGCTGGACATCGTCGGGTTGAGTGCGGAAACCATGGACCGCTACCCGCATCAATTCTCCGGCGGGCAACGCCAGCGCATCTGCATCGCGCGGGCCCTGGCCCTGCGGCCCGACATCCTGATCGCCGACGAAGCCGTGTCGGCGCTAGACGTTTCGGTGCAGGCGCAGGTGCTGGACCTGATTGAGGACATTCGCGCGCGCACCGATACGGCGGTGCTGTTCATCACCCATGACTTGCGCGTGGCGGCGCAGATCTGCGATTCGATTGTGGTGATGAAGTCGGGGCAGATTGTCGAGGCTGGGGATGCGGCTGCGGTGTTGACCCAGCCGAGGGACGGCTACACGCGCCAGTTGCTGGAGGCAGCGCCGGGCCGGCATTGGGATTTCAAGCGGTTCAGGCCGGCGCAGACGGTGGTGCAGTAACAAGGCGTGGCACACCGATGCGGCTACCGGGCGTGCGATGGGTCCAGCGGCTGTACCGCCAGCCGCAATCCCATTGCCTTCAGGATGGCCGTCAGGCTGCTGAGTGCTGGGTTGCCGCTTGGAGACAATGTGCGATATAGCTGCGTCGGATTCAGGCTTGCCTGCATGGCCACAGATTGAACGCCTCCGAAGGCCAACGTAAGCTGCCGTAACGCGATGAGCAGCTCGGCCTGGTCGCCGTCTTCCAGCACGCTGTTGATCAGGTCTGCGGCCAGACCTGGATCGTCGCGATATAGCGCTGCCATCGCTTCGTCATGGGGTCTGCTTCTCATGATCTTTGCTCCCAATCTTTCCGGTAATCCACGGCCCTATCGATATCCGATGCCTGTGTCTTTTTATCGCCGCCGCAAAGCAGCAATACGACGCGCTTGCCGTATAGGGCGTAATACACGCGATAGCCGGGACCGGCATCAATCCTCAATTCCCAGACGCCATCTCGGCAAAACCGGTGATCCCCAAAATTGCCTAATTCAATCCGTGAGATGCGCCGTATGACGGCAACTTTGATCTGATTGTCTCGCAGGCCCTTCAACCAATCGAGATAGGGGTTTGTGCGGCCATTCGCGGCCAAATAATGTTCGATTTCGTACATGTGGATATTCGTTTATAGACGAAATCGTGTCAAGCCGTGTAAAAGCCCGGTCGGCCGTCATGAATCGTTTCGTCGCCGACGGTGGCGCAGCGTTCGGAAGCCGATACTCCGGGAATGATCGAAGGGAAACAACCGCCAACGGTGACAGTTTTGGCACCATTGAGAACGACACGGCGTTCGGGAGCGGTCCAATGTCGAACGCCTCGGCGTAAGAACGACGCCGCATCGCACCCGGGGTTGACCCGGGGCCGCTTGGACCTGCGGTGTCGGACGCTTCGCAAATAAAAATGGGCGTCCCATTGGACGCCCACTTGGTCAGGACAAGCCAGGAAGGTGAATTCCCGGCATGCCGATCACGCCTCGATCCGCTCCACCTTCCCAACCAGCAAGATATACGACAGCGCGCCCAGCAACGCCAGCGACGAAACATACACGATCGCCGGCGCAAAGCTGTCCTTGGACACCAGCAAGCCAATCACGATGGGCGTGCAGATCGACGACAGGTTGCCGACGAAGTTGAATACGCCGCCGGTCAGGCCCAACAAGCGCACAGGCGCCAGTGTCGAGACCAGCGACCACGTGATCGACGCCAGGCCGTTGCCAAAGAACGCCACGGCCAGGAAGAAGATGACCCAGGGCGTGGAGTCGGTGAAGTTCGCGCCGATCATGGACGTGGAGATCAAGAGGCCCAGGATGATGGGCAGCTTGCGCGCCATGCCGACCGTTGCGCCGCGGCGGATCAGGAAGTCGGACAGGACGCCCGAGCACAGCACGCCGATGAAGGCGGCCAGAAAGGGCACCGACGCCAGGAAGCCGGACTTGATGAAGTCCATGCCGCGGTACTTGACCAGGTACGTGGGGAACCACGTCAGGAAGAACCACAGCGTGGAGGTCAGGCAGAACTGGCCGAGGTACACGCCCCACAGCTTGCGCTTGCTCATGACCAACCCCAGGTCGTTCCAGTTGAACGGGGCCTTCTTTTCGCGCACGCGCGTGTCCAGGTCGACGACGCCGCCGCCTTGCTGGATCAGTTCGATCTCGGCCGCGTTGGCGCCTTTGAACTGGCGCGGTTCGCGGTAGATCATGAACCACAGCACGCCCCAGATGATGCCCAGCAGGCCCGTGCTGACGAACACCATGTGCCAGCCGTAGTGGTGCTGCAGCCAGGCCAGCACCGGCGTCAGGAACGCCAGGCCGACGAACTGGCCGGACGTGTAGAAGCCGATGGCGGTGGCGCGTTCGCGTTCGGGGAACCAGGTGGTGACGACGCGGTTGTTGATGGGGTAGGCCGGGGCCTCCAGCGCGCCTACGGCCAGGCGCAGGACGAACAGGATGACGAAGCTGCCGGCAAAGCCCATGAAGAACGTGGCCGCGGACCACAGGATCAGCGCGGCGGCGTACAGCACGCGGGGGGACACGCGGTCCACCAGCCAGCCGCCGGGGATCTGCATGGCGGCGTAGGTCCAGCCGAAGGCCGACAGGATCAGGCCTTCATGCCAGGTGTCCAGGCCGAACTCGTCCTTGAGGGCGGGTGCGGCGATGGACAGGTTGCTGCGGTCCAGGTAGTTGATGACGACGGTGATGAACAGCATCACCATGATGATGTAGCGGCTGCGGGTCGGGCGCTGGGCGCTCTGCAGGCCGGTGTGGGCGGCGGTGGACAATGGTGTCTCCTCTCTCTTTTATCGGCTTACCATTCGGCGAAGCTGCCGTCGGCGTGACGCCAGATGGGGTTGCGCCAGCGGTGACCCACTGCCGCGCGTTCCTTGACGTAATCCTCGTTCACGTCGATGCCCAGGCCGGGACCTTGCGGGATCGCGACCATGCCGTCCTCGTAGGCAAAGACCTCGCGGTTGCTGACGTAGTCGAGCAGGTCGTTGGCGGCGTTGTAGTGAATGCCCAGGCTCTGTTCCTGGATGAACGCGTTGTAGCAGCCGGCGTCGATCTGCAGGCAGGTGGCCAGCGCGATGGGGCCGAGCGGGCAATGCAGCGCCAGCGCGACGTCGTAGGCTTCGGCCATCGCGGCGATCTTGCGGGTCTCGGTGATGCCGCCGGCGTGCGACGGGTCGGGCTGGATGATGTCGACGTAGCCTTCGGACAGCACGCGCTTGAAGTCCCAGCGCGAGAACAGGCGCTCGCCCAGCGCGATGGGCGTGGACGTCAGCGGCGCCAGTTCCTTCAGCGCTTCGTAGTGTTCGCTCAGCACGGGCTCTTCGATGAACATGAGCTTGAACGGATCAAGTTCCTTCATCAGCACCTTGGCCATGGGCTTGTGGACGCGGCCATGGAAGTCCACGCCGATGCCCACGTTCGGGCCGACGGCGTCGCGCACGGCGGCAACGTTCTCCAGGCACTTTTCGACCTTGTCGAACGAGTCGATGTACTGCAGTTCTTCGGTGCCGTTCATCTTGACGGCGGTGAAGCCGCGCTCGACGGCGCTCTTGGCGGCCGCGGCGGTATCGGCGGGACGGTCGCCGCCGATCCACGAGTACACGCGGATGCGGTCGCGCACGTTGCCGCCCAGGAGCTGCGAGACGGGTACGCCAAGGTGCTTGCCCTTGATGTCCCACAGCGCCTGGTCGATGCCGGCCAGCGCGCTCATGTGAATGGCGCCGCCGCGGTAGAAGCCGCCGCGGTACAGGACCGTCCAGTGGTCTTCAATGTTGCGGGGATCCTTGCCGATCAGGTAGTCCGACAGTTCCTCGACGGCGGCCGCAACCGAATGCGCGCGGCCTTCGACGACGGGTTCACCCCAGCCGACGATGCCTTCGTCCGTCTCGATCTTCAGGAAGCACCACCGGGGCGGCACGATGTAGGTGGTGAGCTTGGTGATCTTCATGCTTGTGTCTCCTGGGCAGGATAGGCGCGTTGCCAGGCCGCGACGAAAGCGCGCGCGTTCTGGCCGGTTGCTTCGGCCGACAGGCCGGGTTTGTACAAGGCGGAGCCCAGGCCGAAGCCGCTGGCGCCCGCCTGGGCGTAATTGGAAAGGTTGTCGGGCGTGATGCCGCCCACGGGAACCAGCGCGATCGGCGGGCGCATGACGGCGCGCCAGGCCTTGAGCACGGCGGGGCCCAGCTGCTCGGCCGGGAACATCTTCAGCACGTCGGCGCCGGCGGCCAGCGCCGCGAAGGCTTCGGTGGGCGTGGCGACGCCGGGGCAGGACGCCATGCCCAGTTTCTTGGCCTGACGGATCACCGCCGGGTCGCTGTGGGGCATGACGATGAGTTCGCCGCCCGCCTGCTGGATGCGTGCGCAGTCGTCGGGATTGAGAACGGTGCCGGCGCCGATGAGGCAGTCGGTGGGCAGCGCGGCGCGCATGGCGCGGATGCTGTCCAGCGGATCCGGCGAATTGAGCGGCACTTCGATCAGGCGGAAACCTGCGTCGTACAGCGCCTGCCCGACGGGCTCGGCTTCGGCGGGCGTGATGCCGCGCAGGATGGCGATCAGGCCGCAGTGGGCCATGGCGGTTTGGAGACCGGGATGGTTCATCGAAGGTTCCTAGGCGGGGATCGGGGTGGAGGGGATGACGAGGCCGGCGCAGATTGCCAGGTGCCACAGCCCGCGTTCGGTCGCGTTCTGCGCCTGTTCGGGCACGCCCAGGCCGTAGTGCTGCATGGCCAGGGTGTAGCGCTTGCACAGCGCCGGGTCGCCGCACAGCACGATGCGGGGCAATTCGCCCTGCTGGCGCAACATCTCGGCCAGCGCGGCGACTTCATGGCCGATAAGGAGGCCCGACAGATAGTCCGCCTGCGATTCGGGCGCCAGTTCGCCGGTCAGGCCCAGCGCGCGCGTGCTGAAGATGGTGGACATGACGCCCGCGCGGCCCGCTGGCGCGCCGGCGATCTTGACGCCGCGCTCGAAGGCACCCAGGTCAGGGGTGGCGGCGTCCGCCATCGTGCGGCCCAGAATGGTGTGGCCGCGCAGCGCCGCGTAGACCTCGCCGGTCATGAACGTGTCGAAGTGAGTGACGCGGCCGCGGCGCGCGTTGACCCACTTGGAGTGCGTGCCGGGCAGTCCGATGAGCACGCTGTCGGCGTTGACGTTGGCTTCTTCCGCCATCACGCCGAACACCTGGGTTTCTTCCCCGCGCATCACGTTGGGCAGGCCGTGGCGCTGGATGAGGCCGGGCACGATGTGGACCGGCGTGCCGCCCGCGCGGTCCACCACGGTCAACAGTGTGCCGATGCGTTCCAGGTCGACGGGCACGTCCAGGTAGGCGGCTTCCTTCCAACCCTGCGCGCTGCCGACCATGCCGCAGGCGATGACGGGCAGGGTGGGCTCGGCGCGCAGCCAGTCGCCGCAAGCCTGTTCAAACGCCAGCTCGAAGCCGGACAGCGTGGTGGTGGCGGCGCCGTCCTGCAGCGGTTGCGGCAGGCGCATGATGCCCCAGGGCAGATGGCGCGTATCGAGCGTGCGGCCCGTGGCATCCAGGCGGTAGGCGCGCAGCGAAGAGGTTCCCCAATCCAGCGCGATAAGAGCCGCACGGGCGGGCGATCCGGTATTCATCAGAGTCTGTCTCGTCTCTGGCCGCGCATCGGGCGCCGTCGCAGCGCCGTTGGGGGGGCGCGGGACCGGGCGAGGGGGCGCGGACCTTGTTGTCTGAAATCTGCCGTGCGCGCGCGGGAGACGCGCAGCACACGAATGGCAAAAATTCTAGTCCAGCGCTTGAAAAATCTCAAAATATAGAATTAAATCCCACATACAGGGAATTTGAAGTGATTTTGAAGTGGTCTTTGAATGGGCACTCGACATGACTTGCTCGCCCGCGAAGCGCCGTGGATTCCCGCTTTGCTCTCATATCCGTGCCGCGGCGCCGGGTATGCTTGCCGATCTGTCCCGCCGCGCCGCAACGCCCTCTTCGCAACATGACCGCCACCACTCTGCCCCCCGAGCTATCCGCCCCGCTGGACCCCGATGCCGCCGCGCCCGCCGGCACGCAGACGCTGATGCGCGGTCTTGCGGTGGTGCAGGCCGTGGCCGATGGCGCACGCGACCTGAAGGAGATCTGCGCGCGCATCGGCGTGGCGCGCAGCACCACGCACCGGCTGGCAAGTTGTCTGGTGCAAGAGCGCTACCTGCGCGCGTTGCCGGGCGTGGGCTACGTGCTGGGCCCCAAGCTGATCGAGCTGGGATTCCAGGCGCGCGAGGCTTTTCCGCTGGCGACGCTGGCACGTCCATATCTGGACAGCCTGGCCGAACTGACCGGCGACACGATCCACCTGGCGGTGCGCGACAACAACGACGTGCTGTATCTGGAAAAAATCCCGGGCAAGAAGGGATTGGAAATGCGTTCGCGGGTGGGCCACCGCATGCCGCTTGCCGCAACCGGCGTCGGCAAGGCGCTGCTGCTGGACGCCGATGAATCGCAATGGAAATCGCTGCATCGCGTGGGCGCGCCCGTTTCATCCCGCGCGCCGGGCGGGCAGCAGGGATGGGAGGCGTTCCGCGACCGCATGCGCGACTACGCGTCGCAGGGTTATGCGTTCGACCTGGAAGACAACGAGCCCTCGATCCGCTGCGTGGCAGCGCCGGTGCGCGATGCCTCCAGCGGCATCGTGGCCGCGATCAGCGTGTCGAGCACCGTGCCTTATATGTCGCTGGAGCGCATGCGCGAGATGGTGCCGATAGTGCAGGGCGCGGCGGCGGGGATTTCGGCGGAGATGGGGTGGAAGGTGGAGCGGGGGTGAGAGGGGGGATCGGCTTGCGGGAAGGTTCTATCTTGGACGAAGCCGCAGACCATCTTGATCGCACAGGTAAAAACCGCCGGCGAGCCGATCATAGCGGTAGAAGATGTGCTTGTTGGACGCGACGGGTGTAGTGTCGTAGGCAGAGAGGTCCGCCCCTTCGGCGCAGAGCCGCTCCACTTCGTCGGGCCATTGGAATTTCGCTGCGTGGTGAGCTGCCCACCGGTCGATCAAAGGGCCGAATCCCACCCAGTAAAAGAACGGATCTCGCGGCAAGCCCGAGGGCTTCTTGTACGCAGGCAGATCCGCGGTCGGCTGAATCGCGTCGAGACCTTCTTCCATGTATCGGCGTATGAACTCGAATCGCAGCGCGGCACATAGCGTATGCACCTCATCGACGGCATCAAAGCCGCCGCCAAGCTACAAGACGCCGTCTTGCTCGTAGACCTTTGCCTTGTTATCCGGCGGGGGAGGAAAGCCTAATCGAAGTTCGACGCGGGCGGGCACCTTCAGTCGGAAAAACGGTTGTACATCACGCCAGGGTACTGCCACCACGTTTCCCTTCCCATCCATCGTCTGCACCAGCTGCGCTTGACGGTTAAACCGCACGCGGCCGCCCGTTCGCGTGAGGGCTCCGAAAGACAGAAAGAATGGCGAACTGAACAACAGATACGGTATGAACAAGTACCAAAGCGCCGCGTTTGTGATGACATAAGCTGTCACTGTCACAAAGCAAAAAGTGTGCAGCATCGACAGCATATAAGTGTCATCAAGGAGCTCGTCCCGACCGAGTCGGCTTTCAATGAACCGCTCGTTGAACAAAGTTCCCTCACTAATGTCGTCCTTGAATTCCGCATCGCCCGGCCACATTGCCAGATCGACAGGCTCCATCGGCGCTGTATCGCTCCGGTTCTTCCAGATATCAATGCCCTTCTGGAAGCTGGGCGTCGCTTTTCTCGTGCTGACCATCAGTTTTTTACCGTGAAGGAAACTTCTGGATCACTGAAGGCATTCGGCCAGTAGGTCAGCACGGTATCTCCGATGAGAGTTGCCGTCTCTACAGTGAGATACCCCACGCCGTCGACCAGCTTGACCTTGCTTCGATTTTTTCCCTTCAACGTAGTTAGCCCAAATTGTGCGCAGCAGGTCGAAGGCGATCAGTCCAAGGCCAATCGGCCCTGGTGAGCGTGAGGAGAATGTGGTGAGCGCCGCCATTCTGAGTTTTTCGCCCCATTTCCCACCGAATAGGTATGCGGCGGCGACTGCCGCTTCGCCAAACTGCATAGCGCTGTCGATGATGATGTACGTGCGCACCTTGCCGCGGGCATCAGATTGGTCGCCAATCGCCTTAAGCGCACCGGCCAGCGCGGACACGCCCAATGCGCCGATCATCCGACGCTCTGCGCGTGTTATCGCGGTTTCGATGACTGCAACATCTATTCCTTTTCCGCGAATGACAGCCGGTTGGTGTTTTCCTCGAAAGCGGTCAACCATGGCACAAGATTTACTTCCGTGGCCGGCATGCTTCGCAACTTGCTCGGATTGCCAAGAAACGCGGTGAGCTTGCGAGGACTTAACAAGGTGTCGGCAAACCACATCGAGACCAGTGCAGGTTTGTGCTCATTAGCTGGGATGTAGGGGAACGGCAGCAATTCGCCGACCAGTGCCGTGGCGCTAAGCTCTCGCGGGGTCTTTGCAATGGCAATCAATCTGAAGGCTCCTTCGTCGATACGTGCGTGCGGCGCAATGGGCCGCAAACACCGCGAGTGAATCCTTGGCAGCGCGATCGACCGAGGCTTGTATGTGCGGGTCCGCCGGCTGCCAGGCATTGGCGGCAAGTATCTGACGAAGGCAGATTTTTCGACTTAGGAATTATTCGAAATTTGCGGGCCCGCGTACGGCGGGTGTCGACCAGTGAACGCCTTGGACACCGTCAAAGAGGAATTCTGCTGTCTGCTCACGGCTGAAGCGCAGATTCGCGCTCCGTCATGCGGCAATCGATCTATGCGAAATTCCGAGACACAGGGGATGTGCGCGCACGGGCCTGGCGCGATGGTCCGATGGGTCATGCAGGAAGGGCGAGCAGGTGCAATGCTTGCCCCTATCCCCGACCACCTCGCCGCTCGATCGTCGACAGCATCTCCAGCAGCACGTCCATATCGACTGGCTTGACCAGATGCGCATCGAAGCCGGCTTCCATCGACTCCCGGCGGTCCTCTTCCTGGCCCCAGCCGCTCAGCGCAAGAATCGTTGCGCGTTTGCCCCAGTCGAGGGTTCGGATGTGGCGGCAGGCCTCGTGGCCTGTCATGCCGGGCATGCCGATGTCCATGAGGATCACCTGCGGACGGACCTGGTTGCCGAGGGCAATGGCTTCTTCGCCGTCGTAAGCGGCAGTGACGTCGTGGCCTTCCAGGGCAAGCACGGCGACCATTGATTCGACCGCGTCGCGGTTGTCGTCGACCACCAGCACCTTGCGCGCGATGGGCGAAAGCGCGCTGGTGGATTGCTCGGGTGCGGCCGCCTGGATGCCGGTGACAGGCAGCCGGACGACGAATGTGCTGCCTTTGCCTTGGCCTTCGCTATGGGCACGCACCGTGCCGCCATGCATTTGCACCAGGCGCTTGACGAGCATGAGGCCAATGCCCAGGCCGCCCTGCGCGCGTTCGAGCGTCCGGTCGACCTGCGTGAACATCTCGAAGATCCGGTCGAGCTGGTCGGGTGGAATGCCCGAACCGTTGTCGCGGACCGTGACGTCGACGCTGTCCTGGCCCGGGTCGACGAAGAGCTCGATGTCGCCGCCGGGGGGCGTGTATTTGGCCGCGTTTGAGAGCAGGTTGCCGAAGACTTGCGTCAAGCGCTCGGCGTCGCCCTGCAGCGTGATCTGCGCGTCGGGCTGCACCAGTCTCAGCCGGTGCCCGTGTTGTTCCAAGGCGGGGCGGCAAGCCTCGATGGCGTGCTGCAGGACCGAGTCCAGCGTGAGGGAGGTGAGGCGGAGCTCCAGCTTGCCGCGGTTGATGCGGTTGACGTCGAGCAGGTCGTCGACCAGCCTGACCAGTTGGCGCAACTGGCGGTCCATGACTTCGCGGGCGCGTGCCGTCATGGCGGGATCGCGTTCGGCGCGCTTGAGCACCTCGAGCATGTTGCGCAGGGCGGCAAGCGGATTGCGCAACTCATGCGCCAGCACCGCCAGGAATTCGTCCTTGTGCCGCCGTTCACGCGCCAGTTCCGATTCCGCGATATGACGTTCGAGCAGTTCGGCGGCCTGCCGCGCAAGCAGATCGATGTAGCGCAGGGCCTCCGGCGTGGGGCCGCCGGGCCACGTGTAATGGTTGTTGAGCATGCCGAGCAGCTGGCCGCTGCGGCTGAGCAGCGGTGTGCATTGGATCGACCGGATGTTGTCCTCCATGACGATCTCGAGCCCCAGGGTGCCTTGCAGGTCCGTCAGCAGTTCCACGTCGGGCACAACCAGCCGTTCCAGGTTCTTGGCAGCCTCGGCGCAGCTTGCGACCCAGCCGTCTTCCGCGAAATGCTCGACCAGGCGTGCACTCAGGCCTTGGTGCACGGCAATGCGCAACGTGTTCTTGGCGGGGTCGTAGATCTGGATGTTGCCTTTGGCGGTGCCGGAAATGTCGGCCGCGGCGGCGAGGATTTTTTTCAGAAGCGGTTCGAATTCGCCGGGGCCGACGAGTTCGGCGCTCAGCGCCTGCAGTCGGGCCAGGGCGCGGACTTCATGCCGAAGATGCGCGGCCGCGCGGTCCCGTTCGACCACGATGCTGGCGGCCAACGCGCCGAACTCCGCGACACGCTGCTCCCAGGTGCTCAACGCAGCAGCCTGAGGCAGAAACAACAGAAACCAGCCGACGGGCGCACCATCGGCAGCCTGTGCCGGTTGGGCGTGGCAGGCCCGGATACCGTGTTGCGCGCAAAGGGATTGCCAAGGCGCCGCCCACATCGCCGCGTCCTCGATATCGAGGCATCCCGTTGGCTGGCCACACCGCGCTGCAAGGCCCGGCGCGAAGAGCGCCTGATCGATCGACTGTCCGCGCAGGCCCGCGGCGAACTCGGCAGGCAATTGCGAAGAGTATCCGTCGTGCACGGTGGTGCGGCCCGCGCCGGCCAGAACGACGCAGGCGCGCGCGTCGGGAAGCAAGCGGCCGACGGCATCGGTAAGCGCCTCCAGGCATGCCTTGGCCGGCGTGCCGGACGCCGATGAAAGCAGGATCTGGCGTTGCGCTTCATGCAGCGCAGTGTGGCTTGCGAATTCTGGCGGCGGGCAAGTCAAGCAAGT
The DNA here is from genome assembly GCF_006715415.1 of Achromobacter sp. SLBN-14. Taxonomy (NCBI): domain Bacteria; kingdom Pseudomonadati; phylum Pseudomonadota; class Betaproteobacteria; order Burkholderiales; family Alcaligenaceae; genus Achromobacter; species Achromobacter sp. SLBN-14. The sequence continues at coordinate 3,062,439 of NZ_VFNE01000001.1, forward strand.
CTCCTTCCTGGTGCCCCCAACGCATCAGTCATCTGGCGGGAACGATGCATGGATGGAGGCGTTTGGCCTGTGTCGCCGCGGTGTGCGCCTGACGACGGCTTTAAATATTTACATGGATCCCGCCCCGCGAGTGTTGCAATTTGTCGGTCAGCCGTCACGGATCGTCGCGCAGTTGTCGAGTTCTTTCAGGCGTCCGCAGTGATCGGGGGCAATGGCAACAGCCGCTGCTGGATGTGGGCCATTGCCGTCTCCAGTTGTTCGACCAGCGCCTGCGCGGCCGGCGACAGCGTGCGGTCGCGGCGATGCAGCACGCCGATATAGCGGCGCGCCGACGCGTCACAGAGGGGCGTGCAGAGAAGGCCGGACAGGTTCAGCTCCGGCAGCGCCAGCCGCGGCAGCACACTGACGCCGAGCCCCTGGCGCACCATGCCGGCCGCCGTGCCCATGTGCGTGACGTCGTAGCGCAGCGCGGTGGTCGGCGCCCCGACCTCATCGCGCACGGCGCGGTCGAACTGCTGGCGCGCATGGGACCCCTGCGAGAGCAGGATCAGGTCGTAGCGCAGCACGTCGCGCCAGTGCAGCATCCCCGGCGCCTCGCCCAGCGGGTGGCCAGCGGGAAAGACGGCGCAAAAGCAGTCCTCGCCCAAGGGAGTGAACGTCAGGTCGGACGCCGGCTCGGCCTGCGCGGCCACGGCGAACTCGATCTGGTTGGTGCGCAAAAGGGCGACCAGTTCGTCGTTGTGGGCCTCGACCACACGCACCTTCAGCGCCGGATGCGCCTGGCGCAGCGTGCCGGTGGCGGCGGGCAGAAGTGTCAGAGCGGCCGAGGGCAGGGCGCCCAACGCCACGTTGCCGCGCCGCACGGCAGCCAGATCCGCCAAGCTGCGGTAGGCCTCTTCGAGGTCGGCGATGGGCCGCTGCACGCGGGCATAAAAGTCCTGCCCGGCCGAGGTCAGGCTGATGCTGCGCGTGGTGCGTTCGAACAACCGCAGGCCGAGCACTTCTTCAAGGTCCTGGATCAGGGCGGTGAACGAAGGTTGAGTCACGCCGAGGTGATTGGCCGCGTGGGTGAAAGAGCCGGTGTCCACCGCGAGCAAAAAGGCCTTGAGCGGCCGGTATTTGATATTGATAGCCATCGGCTAATAATAGTGAAGAAATATCTATTTGTGTCTAATAATTGGCCGGACGATGATGACGTCTACCGAAGCCCTCCGGATTCATAGACGTTATGGACGCATCGAGCCACAAGCCCTTCCGGCTGGGCGCCAACTGGCGCCAGAGCCAAGACGGCGACGCCGTCATCACCTCCATCAACCCGGCCGACGGCAGCATCGCCGGCATCGTCACGCGCGCGCTGCCGCAGGACGTCGACACCGCTGTTGCCGTCGCCTGGGACGCTTACCAAAACAAGCCCTGGCGCAAGCTGCGTCCCGACCAGCGCGCCGCCACGCTGTACGAAATCGGGCGCCGCCTGTCCGCCGAGCGTGAGCCGTTGGCGCGCCTGCAGATGCTGGACAGCGGCAAGCCCTACAAGGAATGCCTGAACATGGTCGACAGCGCGGCCGGGCATTTCCGCTATTACGCCGCCGTGTGCGAGACGTGGCAGAACGAGATGACCTCGCCGCGCGGCGAATACTTTTCCATGGCCTTGGCCGAGCCCTTTGGCGTGATCGCGGCCATCACGCCCTGGAACTCGCCCATCATGAACGAAGCGCAGAAGGCCGCGCCAGCGCTGGCCGCGGGCAACGCGGTGCTGATCAAGCCGTCCGAGGAAACGCCGCAACTGGCGCTGGAACTGGCCCGCATCTGCGCCGAGGCGGGGCTGCCGGAAGGTCTGCTGACCGTCCTGCCCGGCCATGGCGAAGACGTGGGCGCGGCGCTGGTCAGGCATCCCGGCGTGCGCATGGTGTCGTTCACCGGGGGTACCGAAACCGGCCGCGCCATTGGCGGCATCGCGGGCCAGCGTCTGATTCCGGTCGGACTGGAACTGGGCGGCAAGTCGCCGCATATCGTCTTTGACGATGCGGACCTGGATCGCGCGGTGGCAGGCGTGGTGTCGGGCATTTTCGGGTCGGCCGGCCAGAGCTGCGTGGCGGGGTCGCGACTGTTCGTGCAGAAGTCCATTTACGGGCGTTTCATGCAGGCGCTGGTGGAGCGCACGCGGCAGGTCCGCGTCGGCCTGCCCGACGATTCATCCACGCAGATGGGGCCGCTGGTCTCGCGGGCGCATCGGGACAAGGTGGCGGGCTATGTGGACATCGGCCGTGCCGAGGGTGGGAAAGTCCTGGTCGGCGGCGCGGCGCCCACGCAGGCCGAACTGGCCAACGGATGGTTCTACCTGCCGACCGTGATCGATGGGCTGGGCAACGGCGCCCGCGTGTGCCAGGAAGAAATCTTTGGACCGGTGCTGGTGGCGCTGCCGTTCGCGGACGAGGACGATGTGGTCCAGCAGGCCAACGACACCGCCTTCGGCCTGGCCGCGGGCATGTGGACCGGCGACTACGCCCGCGCCTGGCGCGTGGCGCGTGAGATCGAGGCCGGCTCCATCTGGATCAACACCTACAAGCAATCGCATATCGCGACCCCGTTCGGCGGCTTCAAGGCCAGCGGCATCGGGCGCGAGAAAGGCCTGCACGGCCTGCGCCTCTACAGCCAGGTCAAGAGCCTGTACTGGGGCATGCACGACAAACCAATGGGACTTTGAACAAACATGACGACTGAAAAGAAACAAGGCGCGGCGCTGTCCCTGGCCGACGCGCGCATTTTGATTGCCGGCGCGGCCAGCCTGGTGGGATCCCACACGGCCGACGCGCTGCTGGCGGCCGGCGTCAAGGAAGTCATCCTGCTGGATAACTTCGCGTTCGGCACGCCTGAGGCGATCGCGCATCTGCAGGACAACCCCCGCGTGAAAGTGGTGCGCGGCGACCTGATGCGCCTGCCCGATCTGCTGACTGCCACCGAGGGCGTGGACGGCGTGCTGCACCTTGCCGCCTACATGACGCTGGGTTTTGCCCAGACGCCCTGGCAGGCCGTGGACGTGAACATCCGTGGCGCGCAGAACATGCTGGAGGCCTGCCGCGCCAACAAGGTGAAGAAGATCGTCTTCGCCTCGTCCAATGCCGTGTATGGCTATGGCACCGGCATTGCGGGCGCGCTGGTCGAGAACGGCCCCTTCCATTCGGTGGGCGCGCCTCCCGCAGCCATCCTGTATGGCGCGTCCAAGATCATGGGCGAGCAGCTATGCCGCCAGTACTACCAGAAGGCCGGGCTGGACTATGTGGTGCTGCGCTACTCCACGGTCTACGGCGAACGGCAGCATTACCGCGCCGCCAATTCCCTGTACATCATGGAAACCTATGACCGCGTGCGCAAGGGCGAGCGGCCCGTGCTGCCGGGCGACGGGACCGATACCAAGCATTTCGTGCACGTCTCGGACGTGGCGCGCGCCAACGTGGCCGCCTTTGAAAGCGCCGCCACCGATGTCGCGGTGAATGTGTCGGGGCCGGCGCCCATCACCACCGGCGAACTGGTGCGGCTGGTGCTGGACTACTGCAAGAGCGACCTGCAGCCCGAAATCAAGCCGGATCCGCCCGGCACGGTGCGCCTGACGTCGGGCGGCGCCTTCCACATCCCGCATGACCTGGCCGGCCAGCATATCGGCTGGCAACCCCGGGTCGGCATGGCGGAGGGCGTGAACCGGCTGCTGGCCTGGCGCGAGGCGCAGGAGGCCGTGCAGACGCCGTAAGGAGGAATGCGCTCACGGCGCCATAGAGCGCCGGGGCGGGCAGTACGTACTTCAGTAGTCACGATAACGACATCCACAGGAGACAGGACAATGAAGTTGCGACATTGCATTGCCGGCGTGGCCATCGGCATGGGGCTGGCGTTGGGTGGGGCTGCGGCGCAGGCGGCGGGCTATCCCGACAAACCCGTGACACTGGTGGTGCCGTATCCAGCCGGCGGCGCCACGGACGTCATCGCGCGCCTGATCGCGGAGAAGCTGCCGGCCGCATGGGGGCAGCAGGTCATCGTCAACAACCGTCCAGGCGCGGGCACAACGGTAGCCGCCGAGCAGGTGGCGCGTTCGCCTGGCGACGGCTACACGCTCTACATGACGACGGCCGCCCACACCATCAGCGCCAGCCTGTACAAGAAGCTCAACTACGATCCCTTGAAGGATTTCGCGCCGCTGACGCTCACGTCCACGATTCCGCTGGTGCTCGTGACCTCGCCCTCGCTGCCGGTCAAGACCCTCGACGATCTGATCAAGTACGCCAAGGCCGCGCCGCAGGGGTTGAGCCTGGCGTCCACCGGCAACGGCACGCCGCAGCACCTGACGGGCGAACTGTTCAAGGCCAGGACGGGAATCAAGCTGGTCCATGTGCCGTACCGCGGCGATGCGCCGATGCTGACCGACCTGATAGGCGGACAGGTGCAGATGGCCTTCGTCACGTTGTCGGCCGCGCTGCCCCATATCCAGTCGGGCAAGCTCAACGCCATCGCGTTGGCGCATCCGCGCCGTGTCGAGGCCATCGCGCAGGTCCCGACGATGGCCGAGGCGGGCATGAAGAACTTCGAGGCCGCGACCTGGTTTGGCCTTTTCGCGCCGGCCAGCATGCCGGACGCCCTGCGCGAGAAGATCTACCAGGATGTCGCCCGCGTCGTGGCCACGCCCGAAATGACCAAGCGGCTGCAGGAGATGGGCGGCGATGTGAACAACAGCTCGCCCCAGCAGTTCCAGGCCTTCATCAACGACGAGGCGAAGCGGTGGGCCGAGGGCGTCAAGCTCTCCGGCGCACAGATCGACTGAGCGGCCGCACGGTCGATACCGACGGGAGAACCTACTGAATGAGCGACAACGATCAAGAACTGCTGGCGCGCTGCGCCGCCATCGGCACCAGCACCTGGGCCGATGCGATGGATACGCTGGGCATTGCCGGCGTGGTGCAGGGCATTGAGCGCCGGGGCGGGCAAGGCCGTATCGCTGGCTTTGCCGTCACCGCGCGCCACGTCTGGGGCGGCCTGGGAGACTTCGGCCGCGCCGATTTCGCGGTGGGACGCCTGGTGGCCGCCACAGGCCCCGGGCGCGTGCTGATGGTGGACGCAGGGGGGACCTGCATTTCCACTTTCGGCGGCATTGCCTCGTTGGCCGCCTCGCGGCGCCAGGCAACCGCTGTCGTCATCGATGGCGCCTGCCGCGACGTCGATGAAATCCGTGCGACCGGACTGTGGCTGGCGAGCCGCCATGTCACCCCGTTGACCGGCAAGACACGCCTGCGCCTGCAGGCCATGGGCGATCCCGTCACCATCGGCGGCGTGCAGGTCGCCGAGGGCGATCTCGTCGTTGGCGACGACACCGGGCTGGTCGTTGTGCCGCGTGCGCGGTTGCAGGATGTGCTGGCGGCGGCGAAGCACGCGCTGGAGGTGGATGAGCGGGTGGAGCGCGGCATTCGGGACGGCCTGTCATTCGCTGAGGCCGCCGCCGCGGCCAACTACATTCCCGCCAGCACCGGAGGCCGTGCGTGACTGCCCGCTACGAGGTGGTGCAGGTCACATCGCTGGGCGCCGCGTTCGATGCGCGCCTGGCCGCCCATTACCGCGTCCTGCAGGCCTGGCGGGAGCCGCTGGGCCTGGCGGCATTTGGCGACGAATTGGTGGAGCCGCGGGTCGCGGTGACGTCAGTCCGGCATGGATTCACGCAGCCGATGTTCGACGCGTTGCCGAATCTGCAGGCCGTGTGCAGCTGGGGGGTGGGTTACGACACCCTGGACCTGCGCGCCGCCGCCAACCGGCGCATCGGGATCAGTGTCACCCCCGACGTGCTGGACGACTGCGTCGCCGATCTGGCGTGGGCGCTGATGCTTTCGGCGGCCCGGCGTACCGCCGTGGGCGACCGCTACGTGAAGACGGGCCAGTGGCGCGCCATCGGGCAATTTCCGGTTGCGACCCGGGTATCGGGCAAGCGGCTCGGCATCCTGGGACTTGGCCGCATCGGTGAAGCGATCGCCCGCCGGGGCGCGGGCTTCGACATGCAGGTGCGCTATCACAATCGAAGCCCCAGGCCGCAGTCGCCATACCCCTACGAAGCATCCCTGGTGGACCTGGCCGCGTGGGCCGACTTTCTGGTGGTGGCCTGCGTGGGCGGGGCCGCCACGCGGCATCTGGTCAATGCGCCCGTCATTCGCGCGCTGGGCCCGCGAGGGATTCTGGTCAACATCGCGCGCGGCAGCGTCGTGGACCAGGCGGCGGCGCTGGCGGCGTTGCGCTCGGGCGAGCTGGGCGGCGCCGGCCTGGATGTGCTGGAGCAGGAGCCCACCGATGCCGCCGATTTTGCCGATCTGGACCAGGTTTCGCTGATGCCGCATGCGGGCAGCGCGACGCACGAGACGCGGGCCGCGATGGCGGATCTGGTCTTCGATAATGTCGCAGCGTTCCTGCGCAGCGGCGCGCTGCTCACGCCGATCGCCGACCGGGAGATGCAGGCATGACCCCGGCTGCGCTGCGGGCGGCGTTGACGGCCTGCCTGGGCGAGGCGAATGTGCTGACGGGCGCGGATGCCCAGCCCTACTTGACCGATTGGCGCCAGGCCGTGACGGGCCGGGCCATGGCGGTGTTGCGGCCAGGCGATACCGGCGAAGTCGCGCAAGTCGTTCGTCTGTGCGCGGCAGCCGGGTTCCCGATCGTCCCGCAAGGCGGCAACACCGGACAGGTGGCAGCCGCCACGCCGGACGTCAGCGGTTCTGCCGTGGTGCTGTCGCTGGCGCGCATGAACCGGGTGCGCGCCCTGGATCTGGACAATGACACCATCACGGTCGAAGCGGGTTGTGTGCTGCAGTCGGTGCAGGCGTCTGCGCGCCAGGCGGGCCGGCTCTTCCCGCTATCGCTGGGGGCGCAAGGAAGCTGCACCATTGGCGGCAATCTGGCCACCAACGCGGGCGGCACGCAGGTGCTGCGTTACGGGAACGCGCGCGAGCTTGCGCTGGGACTGGAAGTCGTCACCCCGCAGGGCGAAATCTGGCATGGCCTGCGCAGCCTTCGCAAGGACAACACGGGCTACGACCTGCGCGATCTGTACATCGGCAGCGAGGGCACGCTGGGCATCATCACCGCGGCGGTGCTCAAGGTGTTTCCGTTGCCGGTCGCGCAGCGAACCGCGCTGATCGCGGTCGCCAGCCTTGAGCAGGCCCTGCAACTGCTGCAACGCGCCCGCGCGGGCTTTGGCGCCGGACTGACCGCATTTGAAGTGATGTCGGCGGCGTGCCTGCGTGACGTGGTCCAGGCTTTCCCGCAGCAGCACCTGCCATTTGCCGATCTGCCGGCGGACGCATGGTGCGCGCTGCTGGAGCTATCGGACAGCGAGGACGAAATGCACGCGCAGACGCGGCTGGAGGCCGTGCTGGCGGCCGCGCTGGAGGCCGGCGAGGCGCTGGATGCGGCAGTGTCGGTGTCCGGCGCGCAAAGCGCCGCATTCTGGCACCTGCGCGAGAGCATCACCCTGGCGCTGGCCAAGGCCGGCGCGTGTGTCAAACATGACATCTCGCTGCCCGCCTCACGCATCCCTGCCTTTGTGCGGGCCACCGACCATGCCTTGGCCACGGCGTTTCCCGGCGTGCGCATGCGCGTGTTCGGCCATCTGGGCGACGGCAACCTGCATTACAACCTGCTGCCGCCGCAGGGCGTGCCGGAATCGGCGATCCAGCGACTCGTCCACGACCGCGTGCACGAGGCCGGCGGGTCTATCAGCGCCGAGCAGGGGATCGGCCACCGCCGGGTGCTCGACCTGGAGCGATACAAGAGTCCCGTGGAACTGGACCTGATGCGACGCATCAAGCATGCCCTGGACCCGCAAGGGCTGATGAATCCCGGCAAGGTGCTGTCCGCCTCGGCAGATCGCGCCTTGGCGTAGCGCGCCACGACGGCGCGCACCATTTCAATGACGGCCTTCCGGCCCAATGACATAACAACTGGAGACAAGAAAATGTTGCTGATGAGCAAGACCCTCGCGCGCGCCGCGCTGTCCGTTGCCGGCCTTTGCGCCGCTTTGCCGGCATGGGCCTGGCCCGACCGGCCCATCGAACTGGTGGTCGGGTTTGCGCCCGGCGGCGGCACCGACCTGACGGCCCGTGCCTTGGCCGTCTTCCTGGAAAAGGAACTGGGCACGACCGTCGTTGTCCAGAACAAGCCGGGCGCGTCCAGCGCGATCGCCCTGTCCTACGTGGCGCGCGCCAAGCCGGACGGCTATACGCTGGCAATGACGAACATGCCGGGGCTGGTGTCGCTGCCGATCGAGCGTCAGGCGGGCTTCACCGGCGATGACTTCACGTACCTGGCCAACCTGGTCCGCGACCCCAGCGCGTTCAGCGTGGCCAGCGACAGCCCGTACAAGACCTTGCAGGCGTTGATCGCCGCCGCCAAGGAACGGCCGGATGCGGTGAGTTATGGATCGACGGGCGTGGGCACCGACGATCATCTGGCGCTGGTGTTGTTCCAGGCGCAGACGGGCACCAAGCTCAATCACGTTCCGTACAACGGCGCGGGCCCGTTGCGCAGTTCGGTGCTGGGGGGGCATACCGTCATTGGCGGCCTGAATCTGGGCGAGGTCATGCCCTACAACGGCAAGAATATGCGGGTGTTGGCGCAGGCCAGCGAAAAGCGGTCGCCGCTGGGCCCGGATGTGCCCACGTTCAAGGAATTGGGCGTGAACCTGGTGTTTGCCTCGGAACGCGGCATCGTCGGACCCAAGGGCCTCCCCGCCGACGTGTCGGAAAAACTGCGGCAGGCGCTGGGCAAGGTGGCGGCCAATCCGGCGTTCCAGACCCAGATGAAGCAGCAGTTCACGGAAATGGACTACGTGGACGGGCCGCAGTGGCAGGAGCGCCTGAAGGGCGACGATGCGCGCCTGCGGCAGATCTGGGCCCAGACGCCCTGGGTGGAGTAGCCCGCGCGATTACGCCAGCGGCAAGGTCAGCACGCCTTGCGGGGCCGGGCGCATCATGACCCGCCGGTACCACGCCGATAGCGCGGGCGTATCGGGCCGCTCAATCGGCATGGCGAGCCATCGATGGGCGGCCGCGACCAGCGCGATGTCGCCCATCGTGAGATGGCGGCCCACGATGAACTCGCGGCCTTGCAGGGCCTGATCCAGGATCAGGGCGCGCGCGTTCGAGCGCTGAACGGATTTCTCGATGGCGGCCTTGTCGCGCTTGTCTTCGGGCGTGCGGATCAGGCCCAGAAATGCCGGCACCATGGCCGGCTGCCATTCGGTCGCCTGCCAGTCCATCCAGCGGTCTGCGTCGGCGCGCAGGCAGACATCCTCGGGCCACAGCGTGCCCACGCCGTAGCGTGCCGCCAGGTAGCGCACGATGGCATTGGACTCCCAAAGGATGAAGCCGCCGTCGTCGATGACCGGCACCAGGCGGTTGGGATTGAGCTTTGCCGCGTAATCGTCGGTGTCGACCACGCCGTAGGGGCCGCCTGCCTGGACAAAGGTGTGCGGCAGCGCCAGCTCGCGTACGGCCAGCATTACTTTTTGAACGTTGACGGATGTCAGGCGTCCCCAGATCTTCAACATAGCCAATCCTTTCAAGGGTCAGGCCGGCGGCAGGTGCCGCCGCGCAAAGCCGCTGTCGCGCCCGAAGCGCGTCCAGTCGAATGCCGGCCCGGGATCGGTCTTGCGCCCCGGGGCGATATGTTCGTGTCCCTGGGCGGCCACCAGGGGATAGCGCGAACGCAGCGTGTGGGTCAGCCTGCGCAGCGACGCGTATTGCTCGTCAGTGTAGGGCAGCGTGTCCGTGCCTTCCAGTTCGATGCCGAGGGAAAAATCGTTGCAGCGCTCGCGTCCCGCAAAGCGCGACACGCCGGCGTGCCAGGCGCGCCGGTCCGTGGAGACGAATTGCATGATGCTGCCGTCGCGGCGAATAAAAAAGTGCGCGGACACGCGCAGCCCGCGCAGGCGTTCCAGCCAGGGATGCGAGCCGTAGTCGAGCGTGTTCAGGAACAGGTCCGCGACTTCAGGGCCGCCGAACTGGCCCGGCGGCAGGCTGATGTTGTGCAGGACCAGCAGCGAAACCTGCGCGCCCGCGGGGCGCGTGTCGCAGTTGGGCGAGCGCAAGAGGGAGACGCCCGGAGCCGGCGCCAGCCAGCCATGTCGATCCAGGAGCAAAGGCATAGGGAGGGAGCGAGTAAAGATTCCGGCGCTCATTATGCCGTGGGCCCGCCGATTGCCCTATCCGGCCACTTGGCCCGCCCGCTCGAAAGGGGGATCAGCGCTTGGCCGGACCCAGGCGCGCGTGGTCGGCGCTGCACCAGGTCTGGCCGTTTTGCAGCAAGGCCTCGGAGCGGGGCAGATGGATGCCGCAATGGGCGCAGCGCACCATGGATTCCAGGGTGGGCGGTGCTGCGTCGGCCTGCGCCTTTTTCTTCGGGCCGGCCTGCCGCTGCGCGGCCATGCGGCCGGCGACGCGGGCAACCAACAGGACCAGGATGATCAGAACGATCCAGAAAAGCAACTTGCCCACGTCAGCCTCGATGCAGAATCATTTCCAGCACGAACCGGCTGCCGGTGTAGGCCAGAATCAAAAACCCGAAACCCGTCAGGGTCCAGCGCAGGGCGACGCGGCCGCGCCAGCCCCAGATGTGCCGCCCGGCCAGCAAGACCCCGAAGGTCAGCCAGGACAGCAGTGTGAAAACGGTCTTGTGGTCGAACGGCAGGATCTTGCCGGTCAGCTTCATGGAGGCGATCGAGCCCGAGCCCACCGCCAGCGTCAGTACGACGAACCCGATCCAGATGATGCGGAAAAGCAGTTGCTCCTGCACCAGCAGCGGCGGCTGCGAATCGAGCACGCGCCCGATGATGCTGCGCTCGGCCGGCGCGTCCAGGGGACGGTGCAGGTGGCGGTCCAGGAGAGCCATCATCATGGCGTGCAGGGCCGCGATGGTGATGAGCCCGTAGGCCGCCAGGGCGATCAGGAGGTGCACGCGCAGCCAGGCGTCGTTGGCATGCGGCACGAATTGCCCTTGCGGGAAGATGGCGGCAAGCCCGCTGGCGATGGCGGCGGCGGGCAGCAGCAGCAACTGCAGGCCGTCGATGCGTACGAGCAGGCTTTCCACCCAGAACACCACCATGCCCAGCCAGACGGCGGCGGACAGGGCAAGCGCCCATCCGATGAACAGATGCTGGGCGCCCAGCATCGATTGTTGCAGCCCGATTCCATGGAGAACCAGGGCGCCCAGCAGGCACAGACGGGCAATTTTGCCGGTCTGTTCCACTTCCTTGGCGCCGGCCAGGCGGATCCAGAGCGACCCCCCGAGCACTGCGTACGCCAAGGCAGCCGCTGTGTGAAATACAATGCCTAGTGACATAGAAACCGTTGTCTGGATGGGGCCTTTGGGGTGCACGTCACCCGAAAGCGCAGAATCCGCGCCTGCGGCCACCGTTCAATCGACTAGTTTAAGCGGAAACGCCTCTCATGCTCGATAACCTAACTCAACGCCTGTCGCGTGTCGTCAAGACGCTGCGCGGGGAAGCCCGCCTTACCGAGGCCAACACGCAGGAGATGCTGCGCGAAGTGCGCATGGCGCTCCTTGAAGCCGACGTCGCGCTGCCGGTCGTTCGCGACTTTGTCGCGCGGGTGAAGGAAAAGGCGCTGGGCGAAGAAGTCGCCGGCAGCCTCAGCCCGGGCCAAGCGCTGGTCGGCGTCGTCCACAAGGAACTGACCGCCCTCATGGGCGGCGATCTGGGCGCCGACGCCAACGAACTGTCGCTGGCCGTCCAGCCGCCCGCCGTGATCCTGATGGCGGGCCTGCAGGGCGCCGGCAAGACCACCACCACGGGTAAGCTGGCGCGCTGGCTCACAGAGGGCCAGCACACCCAGCATGGCCGCAAGACCGGCAAGAAAAAAGTGCTGGTGGTGTCCGCCGACGTCTATCGTCCGGCCGCTATCGACCAGCTAAAGAGCGTGGCCGCGCAGGTCGGTGTGGATTTCCTGCCTTCCGACCCCAGCCAGAAGCCCGAAGACATCGCGCGCGGCGCCGTGGATCACGCGCGCCGCCATCATTACGACGTGCTGATCCTGGATACGGCCGGCCGTCTGGGTATCGACGAGGCCATGATGCGCGAAATCCGCGCGCTGCATGACCTGGTCAAGCCGGTGGAAACGCTGTTCGTGGTGGACGCGATGCAGGGGCAGGACGCGGTCAACACCGCGCGCGCCTTTGCCGAAGCGCTGCCGCTGACCGGCGTCGTCCTGACCAAGCTGGACGGCGATGCCCGCGGCGGCGCGGCCCTGTCGGTGCGCCACGTGACGGGCAAGCCGCTCAAGTTCGTCGGCGTGTCGGAAAAGCTGGATGGCCTGGAGCCCTTCTATCCGGACCGCATGGCGCAGCGCGTGCTCGGCATGGGCGACATCGTCTCGCTGGTCGAGCAGGCGCAGAAGAACATCGACATCGCCGAGGCGCAGAAGCTTGCGTCCAAGATCAAGTCGGGCAACAAGTTCGACCTGAACGACTTCCGCGACCAGCTCGGCCAGGTGAAAAAGCTGGGCGACATGGGCTCGCTGCTTGAAAAGCTGCCCGCCCAGTTCCAGCAGGCCGCGGGCCAGTTGCAGGGCGGCCAGGCTGAAAAGCAGCTTCGCCGCACCGAAGGCATCCTGAATTCCATGACGGCCGCCGAACGCGCCAAGCCCGAACTCATCAAGGCCTCGCGCAAGCGTCGCATCGCGGCCGGTTCCGGCGTGCCGGTCCAGGAGGTCAACCGCCTGCTGGCTCAGTTCGAGCAGATGCGGGGCATGATGAAGCAGATGAAAAAGGGCGGCATGGCCAAGATGATGCGCGCCATGGGCGGCATGAAGGGCTTGGGCCGTTTTGGAATGAAGTAAAAAAATGGCCAGACATTGCGTCTGGCCAAGCAATCGCGGCGGGCAGGGGGCGCCGCGCCGCGACACAAGCCGGGGAACGCATGGGTGTCCCCCGGATTGTCGGAATGCGGGCCGCTTACGACAGCGGCGGGATGCGCAGCACCTGGCCCGGGTAGATCTTGTCGGGGCTGGTGAGCATGGGCTTGTTGGCTTCGAAGATCAGCGTGTTCTTGGCGCCCTGGCCCTTGCCGTATTGCGCTTCGGCGATCTTCCACAGGTTGTCGCCCTTTTGCACGGTGTACATCTTGGCTTCCGGCGTGGCCTGCTTGACCTGCAACTGGTTGTCCACCGCGGCCACGCCCACGGTGTTGCCCAGCGCCAGCGAAATCTTCTCGGCCTCTTCCGTGCTCAACGCCTGACCGGCGACCGTGACCTTGTCGCCGTCCACCGTGATTTGCAGGCCATCCGCGTTCAGGCCGTGCTTATCGAGCTCTTTCTTCAATTCTTCCGCCGTCGCGGCCTTGGCCTCGCTGGCGCCGAAGAGCTTTTCTCCAACGTCCTTGATGAAATTGAGCAGACCCATAGTGTTTCCTTTTATCGATGTTGCGGTGAGAAAACCTGCGTGCTCCAAAGGCGCCTGCGGGGGGCAGGGCGGCGCGACAGAAACGATTATGACTCGCACATTTGCCGTACGACGAGAGGGCGCGGTGTAACAGGTTGCTAGCCTCTTGCCAGACTACGCAACAATGCTGGCACCTTCGCAGGACGTTGGTATCCGCGGATGTACGCCGCCTCATGCGCAGGGCGGCATGCAAAAAGGCCGCTGTGTGTCAGCGGCCTTCAAGGTGACGTGCGATGCGGCGCCGAGGCGCTGCAAACAAAGCGGTCAGCCGCCGCCCACCGCCACGACGATTTCGATCTGGTCGCCATCGGACAGCGTCGTCTGGGCGTGCTGGCTCTTGGGCACGATTTCGCCGTTGCGTTCGACGGCCACGCGCTTGCCGGCATAGCCCAGCGTTTCGAGCAGTTCGTTCACCGTGGTGTCCAGCGGGAACTCGCGGGCGTCTCCGTTCAGGGTGATGTGCATGACAGGGGTCCTCACTGTTTGGCGTAGTCGTCGGTGGCGGCGATCAGGCGCGCCAGCGTGCCGGGTTCGTCGAAGGCATGGCCGGCATCGGGCACCAGATGAAAGTGCGCCTCGGGCCACGCGCGATGCAGGTCCCACGCGGTGCGCGCGGGCGTGCACACGTCGTAGCGGCCCTGCACGATGGTGCCCGGGATGCCGCGCAGCTTGTGCGCGTCGCGGATCAGCTGGCCTTCTTCCATGAAGCCGGCATTGAAGAAATAGTGGTTCTCGATGCGCGCAAAAGCCAGCGCCGCGCGGTCGGCGGCATGGCTTTGCTGGTGGCGCGGGCTGGGCAGCAGCGTGATGGTGCTGTCTTCCCATTTGCTCCAGGCCTTGGCGGCACGCAGTTGCTCGGCGGGGTCGCTGCCCGTCAGGCGCTTGTGGTACGCCGCGACCAGGTCGCCGCGCTCGGCTTCGGGGATCGGCGCCAGATACCCTTCCCAGCGGTCGGGAAACAGCCACGATGCGCCTTCCTGGTAGAACCACTGGATCTCGGCGCGCCGCAGCCCAAAGATGCCGCGCAGCACCAGTTCGCTGGTGCGTGCCGGGTGCGTTTCGGAGTACGCCAGCGCCAGCGTCGACCCCCACGAGCCGCCGAACACCAGCCACTTGTCCGCGCCCATGACTTCTTCGCGCAGGCGCTCGATGTCGGCGACCAGATGCCACGTGGTGTTGTTGTCCAGGCTGGCGTGGGGATGCGAACGGCCGCAGCCGCGCTGATCAAAGAGCAGCACGTTGTAGCGTTGCGGATCGAACAACTGCCGGTGCACGGGCGAGCAGCCGCTGCCGGGCCCGCCATGCAGGAAGACGGCGGGCTTGCCGTTGGGATTGCCGCACATTTCCCAATAGATCCGGTGGCCGTCTCCGGTGTCCAGCATGCCTTGACGGTAGGGTTCGATCGGCGGATAGAGCATCAGGCGGCTCGCTTGAAGATCAGGTCCCAGACGCCGTGGCCCAGGCGCAGGCCGCGTGTCTCGAATTTGGTGAGGGGGCGGTAGTCGGGGCGCGGCGCGTAACCGTCCGCGGTGTTCTTCAAGAGCGGCTCGCCGCTCAGCACTTCCAGCATCTGCACCGCGTAATCTTCCCAGTCGGTGGCGCAGTGGATGTAGCCGCCGGGGGCGATGCGGCTGGCAAGCAGCGAGATGAACGCGGGCTGGATCAGGCGGCGCTTGTGATGTCGCTTCTTGGGCCAGGGGTCCGGAAAATAGATGTGCACGCCGGCCAGGGAATCCGGGGCGATCATGTCGCGCACGACCTCCACGGCGTCATGCTGGATGATGCGCAGGTTCTGGATGCTGGAGTCTTCGATGCGGCGCAGCAGCGAACCGACGCCGGCGTTGAAGACTTCCACGCCCAGAAAGTTGTCGCCGGGCCGGGCGAGGGCGATCTTTTCGGTGGTCTCGCCCATGCCGAAGCCGATCTCCAGCACCGTCGGGGCCTGCCGTCCGAAGGCGGCGGCCGGATCCAGGCGGCGGGGGGCGTAGGGAATGGACCATTGGCCCATCAGACGCTCCAGCGCGGCAAGCTGGCCCTGCGTGATGTGGCCGCGACGGTGCACGAAGCTGCGGATGTGGGTGGCGCCGGGGCTGTTGGGCGCATAGGCGGCGCTGGCCAGCGCGGCCTGCGTTTCGGCGGAGACGGCGGCGGGCGCAGCGGCGGGCGCGGCGGCAGGGTTCACGCCGGGCTGGGTGGACGCGTCTGCGGCGGTGTCTGCAGGGGGGCTGGCGGGGGTGTTCGTGGGGCTATTCGTATTCATAGGCGGGATTGTAGTGGCAGGCTTGCCCGCGCGGAGCCGGTCAGAAGGACTAAAATAGGGACACATTTATCCCGCTTACCTGCGGCTATAGTTTCAGCCCGGTTTCCCTGTGCTGTAGTCCTTTTTCATGAACGTTGCCCGGATCGACCTCGTCACGCTCGCCCTGTTTGTCTCCGTGGCTCGCCAGGGAAGCATCTCGGCCGGCGCGCGCCAGTCGCATCTGGCGGTGGGCGCGGCCAGCAAGCGGATCTCCGACCTGGAAGCGGCGCTCGGGTCGCCCCTGCTGTACCGCAATGCCGCCGGCGTGGAACTGACCGACGCCGGCCAGGCGTGCCTCGCGCACGCGCTGCGCGTGCTGCAGGAAGTGGAACAGATGGCCGGCGCGCTGTCGGACTTCGCGCAAGGGGTGCGCGGGCAGGTGCGGATCGCCGCCAACACCTCGTCGCTGACGCAGTTCCTGCCTGAGGACCTGGCCGCGTTCATGGACGAGCACCCCGCGGTGCGGATCGACCTGGAAGAGCAGAACAGCATCGACATCGTCACCGCCGTGCTGGAGAACCGCGCGGACATCGGCGTGTTTGCCGATCGCACGCCGGCAGATGGCCTGGCCACCTTCCCGTACCGCCTGGACGAACTGGTGCTGATCGTGCCGCAACGCCACCCGCTCGCGGCCGAACCGCAGGTCGCCTTCGCGGACACGCTGGCCTACGACTACGTGGGCCTGCCGCCCGCGACGTCGCTGGCCACGCGCCTGTCCGAGGAAAGCGGCCGCATGGGCCGGGCGATGCGGCTGCGCATTCAGGTGCGCAGCTTTGACGCCATCTGCCGCATGGTGGCGGCCACGCGCGGCGTGGGCATCCTGCCGCGCATTGCCGCCGAGCCGCACGCCCGATCCATGCCGATCCGCCTGATTCCGCTGACCGACGAATGGGCGCGCCGCTGGCTGCTGCTGGGCGTGCGCGACGCCGACACCCTCACCGTGGCCGCGCGGCTGCTGCTGGCCCATCTGCGCGGCGAGAGCTGAGGGTTAGCCCGGGGTTTCTCGTTCCGGGAATGCCCCTTTCCCCGATTGTCCATTCCGCATCCTGACGTTTTGCGCGCACACTGCCGCCCATCATTACCGTAGGACGCGCCTGGGAGGCGATATGGCAGGGCAGATTCTTGCCGGCATTCGTGTGCTGGAACTGGGACAACTCATCGCAGGGCCTTTTGCGGCCAAGACCCTGGCCGACTTTGGCGCGCAGGTCATCAAGATCGAGCCTCCGGGCCAAGGCGATCCGCTGCGCAAATGGCGCCTTCTGCACGAAGGCACGTCGGTGTGGTGGGAGGCGCAGTCGCGCAACAAGCAGTCGGTCTGCGTGGACCTGCGCCAGCAGGAAGGCCAGGACATCGTGCGCCTGCTGGCGCGCGAGGCCGACGTGCTGATCGAGAATTTCCGCCCCGGCACGCTGGAAAAGTGGGGCCTGTCGTGGGAGGCGCTGCACGAACTGAATCCGCGCCTCATCATGCTGCGCATCTCGGGCTACGGCCAGACCGGCCCGAAGGCGCGCGAACCGGGCTTTGCCGCGATTGGCGAAGCCATGGCGGGCCTGCGCTACCTGAACGGCGAGCCGGGCCGCGCGCCGGTGCGCGCCGGATTGTCGCTGGGCGACACCATCGCCGGCCTGCACGGCGCGCTGGGCGTGATGCTGGCGCTGTACCAGCGCGATGCGCGGGGCGGCGTGGGGCAGGTGATCGACACCGCGCTGTATGAAAGCCTTTTCAATCTCAGCGAGAGCCTGCTGCCCGAGTATTCGGTGTTCGGCGCGGTCCGCGAGCCTGCCGGCGCGTCGCTGCCCGGCATCGCGCCCTCCAATGCCTATCCCTGCCAGGACGGCTACGTGCTCATCGCCGGCAACGGCGACGCCATCTACACCCGCTTGATGGCTCGCATCGGCCGCGACGACCTGGGGCAGGATCCGGCGCTGGCGCACAACGACGGACGCGCGCGCCGCGTGGACGAGATCGACGCCGCCATCGGCGCGTGGACGCAGCAACGCCAGATCGACGACGTGCTGGCCGCGATGCTGGAAGCGGGCGTGCCGGCCGGCCGAATCTATTCGGTGGCCGACATCGCCAAAGACCCGCACTACCGCGCCCGCAACGCCATCACGTCGATGGAATCGGCCGCGGGCGTGCAGGTCGAGATGCCCGCCGTCTTCCCGTATCTGTCGTCCAACCCCGGCGCGGTGCGCGAGCGCGCGCCGACGCTGGGCGAACACACCGACGCGGTGCTGGCGTCCGCTGGCCTGACTGAAGCACAGCGCGCCGCGCTGCGCGCCAAGGGAGTGATTGCATGAACCACGGACCCGCCCGCATCGAGATCAACGAGGTCGGCCCGCGCGACGGCCTGCAGATCGAAAAGACCCTGGTGTCCACCGACGACAAGGTCGCCTTCGCGGATGCGTTGTCCGAATGCGGCTTCGCGCGCATCGAGGTCACCAGCTTCACGTCGCCCAAGGCCATTCCCGCCCTGGCCGACGCCGTCGACGTCATGCGGCGCATCAGCCGCCGTCCCGGCGTGATCTACACCGCGCTGGTGCCCAACGTGCGCGGACTGGAACGCGCGCTGGAAGCCGGCACCGACGAAATGAACCTGGTCATGTCGTGCAGCGAGACGCATAACCGCGCCAACCTGCGCATGACACGCGACCAGTCGTTTGCCGAGCTGTCGCAGGTGCTGGCTGCTGCGGCGAAGGCCGACGCGCCTTGCAACGTGTCCTTGTCGACCGCGTTCGGCTGTCCCTTCGATGGCGACGTGCCTCCCGACACGGTGCTGGATCTGGCCGCGCGGCTGGTCGATGCGGGCGCTGCCGGCATCACGTTGTGCGACACCACCGGCATGGCGTTTCCGACGCAAGTGGGGGCGCTGTGCGAACAGGCTGCCGCCCGCCTGCCGGCCACGCCGCTGACCGTTCACTTGCACAACACGCGCGGCATGGCGCTCGCCAACGCCATCGCGGCCTGGCAGACCGGCATCACCCGCTTTGACGCGGCGGCGGGCGGCCTGGGCGGATGTCCTTATGCGCCGGGCGCCAGCGGCAACGTCAATACCGAAGAATTGGTCCACATGTTCGCGTGCATGGGCGTGCAGACCGGCGTGTCGCTGGAACCGCTGCTGGCCATTGTCCGCAATCTGCCGGGCCTGGTTCAGCGGGATCTGTCCAACGCGCTGTTGCAGGCGGGCCCCAGGCTGGCCCTGCATGCGCCGCCGACGTGGCTGGCGGAACGGTTTCCGGCCGGCGCCTGATTGATCGGCCGTTTTTCAGCAGTACCTGCAGTACCTGACACCACCCACAGATAACAATACCCAGGAGACAACGCATGGCCTCTTTCCGCCTGCCCACCGCCCTGCGCGCCAGCGCCGCCTTTGCCCTGACCTTTGCCGCCGGCGCCGCCAGCGCGCAGGCCGATTTTCCGAATCGCCCCGTCACGCTGATCGTGTCCGCCGCGCCCGGCGGCACCACCGACATCGCCGCCCGCCTGATCGCCCAGCCGTTGGGCGCGGCACTGGGCCAGAGCGTCGTCGTCGAGAACAAGCCCGGCGCTTCGGGCGGCATCGCCGCGCAGGCCGTGGCCCGCGCCAAGCCGGACGGCTACACGCTGCTGCTGCAATACTCGGGCTTTCAGGTCATCACCCCGCACGTGACGCCCGCCGCCGGCTGGGATCCCATCAAGGATTTCTCGCCCGTCGCCAATGTGCTGTCGGCGCCGCAGGTCGTGGTCGTGCGCCCGGATCTGCCCATCAAGTCCCTGAAGGAACTGGTCGCTTACGCCAAGGCCAACCCGGGCAAGCTGAACTACGCGTCGTCGGGCAACGGCTCGCTGCAGCAGGTCGCCACGGAGCTGCTCAACCAGATGGCCGGCACGCAGATCACGCACATTCCCTACAAGGGCACGGGGCCCGCGCTGAACGATCTCTTGGGCGGCGCCGTCGACATGACCATCACCACGCCGCCGCCGCTCCTGGGCCAGATCGCCGCGGGCAAGCTGCGCGCGCTGGCGGTCACGGGCAACGCCCGCCTGCCGTCGCTGCCCGACGTGCCCACGGCCGCCGAAGCCGGCTACCCCGACCTGATCGTCTCGTCGTGGTTCGCCATGTACGCGCCGAAGGACACGCCCGCGCCGGTCGTGGACAAGATCGCCGGCGAGATCCAGAAGATCATGAAGACCGACGAGTTCCGCAAGAAGGCGGCCGAGCAGGGCGCCGAGGCGACGTTCATGGGTCCGAAGGAACTGGGCGCCTACACGCAGACCGAACTGGACCGCTGGGGCAAGGTGGTCAAGGCGGCCAACATCACGGCGAATTGATCGCTGCGGGTGATCGTAGCGATTTATCGTAGCGATTGACCGGAACGGGGCGGTTTGCCGCCGCCCCGCCCGAAAAAAAGCCGCGCTATAATCGCGGCTCTGCCCGGCCCACGGCCGCGGCACGACACCCGAGCGGGTGTAGTTCAATGGTAGAACGGCAGCTTCCCAAGCTTCATACGAGGGTTCGATTCCCTTCACCCGCTCCATCAATCCCCAGCAAGCGCCCATCCCCGCGACGCGAATCCTTCGATTCTGCCGCGTCGGTATTTCATCCCCAGCATCGATTCAATGCCCCGCGTGCGGATGTCCGCGTTGGCGTGCGGCGCGGGGCTCCCAAGGGCGCCGTGCGGTCAGGCGGCGCGGTGACACACGGCCTCGACGTTGTAGCCGTCGGGGTCCAGGATGAAGGCGCCGTAATAGTTGGGGTGGTAGTGGGGCCGCAATCCCGGCGGGCCGTTGTCCCGGCCGCCGGCGGCCAAGGCGGCGCGGTGGAAGGCGTGGACCTCGTCCCGGCTGCGGGCGCGGAAGGCCACATGCACGCGCGGGGTGCAGGGCGTGCCTTCATGAATCCAGAACTCGCCGCCCGGGTTGTCGGCATCGGCGGGGGCGCCGGCGCCAAAGCCCATGTCGGTCTCGAAAACCTTGCGTGGCACATAGCCCAAGGCCGCCAGCGCGCTCTGGTAGAACGCGCGGCTACGCGCGAAGTCGCTCACGTGGATGGTGATGTGGTCCAGCATGCACAGCTCCTTCAGCAAGGCGGCCCCCCGGGCCGGAGCGATCAGCATAGGCCATGGGGGCGGGCAAGGAAGCGATGCATCGCAAGTCCAGGCGATTGCATGGGGCTGGCGCGGCGGTCGCTCACACCTGCGCCATGCCGCCATCCACAAACAGCTCGACGCCATTGACGAAGCTGGCTGCGTCGGAAGCCAGAAACGCAACCGCCTTGCCGATCTCTTGCGGCTCGCCCAGGCGGCCCAGCGGCACCTGCGCGGCCAGATGATCGAACAGGCCTTGACGCGCCTCGTCCGGAACCAGGCCGCCCAGTCCAGGCGTGCGGACCGGGCCGGGGCTAACGACGTTGACGCGAATGCCGCGGTCCTTGAGGTCCAGCGCCCACGAACGCGCAAAGTTGCGCACGGCGGCCTTGCTGGCGCTGTAGACGCTGAAGTTCGCCGTTCCCTGGATCGAAACGGTCGAGGCCGTGAGGATCACCGACGCGCCGTCGACCAGCAGCGGCAGCGCCTTTTGCACGGTGAACAAGGTGCCGCGCACGTTGGTGCCGAATATGCGGTCGAAGTGTTCTTCGGTGATGGCGCCCAGCGGCATCATATCGCCGCCGCCGGCGTTGGCAAACAGAATGTCGAGCCGCCCGGCGCTTTCGGCGATCTGGGCGTAGACCGTGTCCAGCTCGCTCAGCACCGACGCGTCGGCGCGAATGCCCGTCGCCGCGCCGCCAATGCTGGCCACGGCGGCGTCAAGTTCCGCCTGGCGGCGTCCGGTGATGAAGACCCGCGCGCCTTGCGCGGCCAGTTCCTGGGCGGTTGCCAGGCCGATACCCGTGGTGCCGCCGGTGACGAGGGCGATTTTGCCGTTCAGTTGTTGGTTCATGATGTGCTCCATGCTCTTCAAAGTGAGGGGTGACCGTCATGTGCCGGTGCGGCGAATTCCGCTGAGAGGCCGGTAATGACTGGGCATGGAGGTACTGTAGGGCCGCTGGGATAATGAATAAACCCGGTAAGATTGAAAGAACTATTCATATTTATGGATAATCTGCACGCTTGAGGAGACTGCGGCATGGACCAATTGACAGCGATTCGCGGCTTTGCCCGCGTGGTGGAGGCGGGCAGCTTCACGCGGGCGGCAGATTCGCTGGACATGCCGAACGCCACGCTCAGCAAGATGGTCCAGGACCTGGAGGCGCACCTTGGCGTGCGCCTGTTGCAACGCACGACCCGGCGCGTGACGGTCACGCCCGAAGGCCGCGAGTACTACGAGAAGACGCTGCGCATCGTGCGCGATCTGGAAGACATCGACGGCGGCTTCAAGGCGGTGCAAGGAAAGCCCAAAGGCCACCTGCGCATCGATGTGGGCGGATCCACGGCGCGTGATGTGCTGATCCCCGCGATCCCCGATTTCCTGGCGCGTTATCCCGACATCAGGATCGATCTTGGCGTGTCGGATCGCGCCGTGAACCTGATCAGCGACAACGTGGATTGCGTGATCCGTGGCGGTCCGCTTGACGATTCATCGCTGGTGGCCCGGCAGATCGGCAAGGCGGACCTGATCACGTGCGCCACGCCGGGATACCTCAAGCAATTCGGCACGCCGGCCTATCCGGATGAGTTGAAGAACGGCCACAAACTGGTCAGCTACCTGTCGCCGCAGAACGGCCGGGCATTTCCATTCCGCTTTGAACGCGACGGCGTGAAAACGGAGATCAAGGTCGAACACCGCGTGGGCGTGAACGAAAGCAACGCGCATCTGGCGGCGGCGCTGGCGGGCTTGGGCATTGTGCAGACCTTTACCTATGCGGCGGGCCCCGCGTTGAAGCGTGGCGCGCTCGTCGAGATCCTGAAACCGTGGCGGCCTCAGCCGTATCCCTTTCATGTGGTGTATCCGCACAATCGCCATGTCACGCACCGGCTGCGCGTGTTCATCGATTGGCTCTTGGCGCAACTTCCCGCGCGGCTTGGGGATTGAGCCAGGCTGCCGGGGCATTCTCCATTACCTGGCGCGTGGGTGGTTGTCGGAAAATTTCCATCGATCCATTTCGAATATGCGGTTCGTTTCACGCAATTGAGGTCTGTCCTGCCCTCGATCAATGGACAGCCAAGGAAGGGCTCTAAGGGCCGACAGCGGCTGGTAAAACGACGTCGAAAAACGATGGCGAAGCGTTCCTTGTCTTCGCCGTCATGAGGGGAATCCGAGTCGGCCTTTTGGCCGCAAGGGACCCGCCATCGACTTCGTTACCGGGGAGTGCTGATTCCATGTTGCGCCAGCGTGCGTTCCTTTTGTCTGGCATGCCGGCATGACGCAGGCGCCCCTCCCGCTTCTTGAGCGCCTGCGCGTTGACGGCGTCATTCGCGCTGACCACCATGCGGCGGCGCTGCTTAGGCTGGAAGCGCTGTCGCAGGCGCCCTTCATGACGCTGGGCGGCGCCCTGGTCTGGCTGGCGGCCGAGGGCATCCTGTCCGAACTGGATCTGGACGAGATGTTCGAGTGGGCCGTGACCGAGGGTACTGTCGACCGCAACGCCACGCGTCGCCAGGCCCTGGCGGAGATGGAAGCGTTGTGCCAGCGCGGGATTGACAATCACGTCGCACGTTTGGAGCGGGGCAGCCTGCTCCAGGCCATTTTTCCGGGACGGCGCTGGGCCTGGCTGGTGGCCATTGCCGGGGCGGCCGCCGCGGTGACGCTGCTGTAGCGGCAGGCGGTCCCGCCGCTTGCCGCGGCGCATCAGAAGCTGGGCTTTCTCGACTGGCTACGCTGCACAAACTCGATCCGTGCATTCGTCCATGCCGGGTCAACCATCTGGATGCTGACGCCGCTGTATTTCAATACCGCCTGCGTCATGTCGTTCGAGCAGCCCATGCCGGGATTCGAGCTGGGCTTGGCGCACCATTCCATATTCAGGTCGTTGGGGTAGTTGGACTGGCGGCCGTACTTCTCCAGCGCCGCCTTGCCCATCGCTTCCTTGTTGGCCGGGGTCCAGGGCAGTTCATAACGGATCTGCGACACCGCGAGCGGGCGTTGCTGGTCGACGGGCACGCGCGGTTCGAAGTGGACGATGAAGTTGATGCCGTCCTTCTCGTAGCTGAAATTCATCGGCATCTTGGAGTTCGTGACGGGGTTGTTCCTCGCGTAGCCGATCCGGATGTCTTTCTTGCCGACATGAAAATTCTTGGCGGCGGCGGCGAGCGCTTCGTCAAAGTCCATGCCGGTCTTGACGCCGGCAACGTCGAACTCGCGGGCATCGACGGAGCGCTGTGAGGCGGCGTGCGCGGGCAGAACGGCGGCGGCGCCGAGCGCCGAGATGAGGAGGGCAGCTTTCAACTTCAACATAAAGATCCTTATCGAATGGCGCGAGGATTATCCGATCGGACCTTTATTGCGTCCCTAATAAAGTGCAACGAAACTTCTCCGGTCACGGCTGCTGGCTGGGTTCGCTGGGTTCTTCCGCCAGAAAACCGCCGCTCTGGTGCCGCCACAAGCGCGCGTACACGCCGTTCATCGCCAGCAGTTCCGCGTGGCTGCCCTGTTCGATGATGCGCCCTTGATCCATCACGATAAGCCGGTCCATGGCGGCAATCGTCGATAGCCGGTGCGCGATCGCGATGACGGTCTTGCCTTGCATGACTTCGTCCAGGCTTTCCTGGATGGCGGCTTCCACTTCCGAATCGAGCGCGCTGGTGGCTTCGTCCAGCAGCAGGATGGGCGCGTTCTTGAGCATGACGCGGGCGATCGCGATGCGCTGACGTTGTCCGCCAGACAGCTTGACGCCGCGTTCGCCGACGAGCGTGTCGTAGCCGGAATTGCCATGCGAATCGCTGAGCTGCTCGATGAATTCGTCGGCCTGCGCACGGGCCGCGGCGGCGCGGATCTCTTCGCGGCTGGCGTCGGGGCGGCCGTAGGCGATGTTGTCGCAGATGGACCGGTGCAGCAGGGACGTGTCCTGAGTGACCATGCCGATGGCGCTGCGCAGGCTGTCTTGCGTGACCTGCGAGATGTCCTGGCCGTCGATGCGGATGTGGCCGCGTTCGACATCGTAAAAGCGCAGCAGCAGGTTGATGAGTGTGGACTTGCCGGCGCCCGAGCGGCCCACCAGGCCGATCTTTTCGCCGGGGCGCACGGTGAGCGTGAGGCCGTCCAGGACCTGGCGCTCATTGTTGTAGTTGAAGTAGACGTCGTCGAACTGAACTTCGCCGCGCGTGACGCGCAGGGTGGCCGCGTTGGGCGCGTCCTGGACTTTGGGGGCGTGAGTCAGGGTGGCGATGCCGTCCTGCACGGTGCCGATGTTCTCGAAAAGCGAGGTCATCTGCCACATGATCCAGTGCGACATGCCGTTCACGCGCAGCGCCATGGCGGTGACGGCGGCGACGGCGCCGGTGCCAATTTCGCTGCCATGCCACAGCCACAGCGCGTAACCGCCAGCGCCCAGGATCAGCGCCGATACCAACGCCTGGTTGACGATCTCGAACTGGCTGACCAGACGCATCTGCCGGTAGCCGGTTTCCTTGAAGTCCTCCATGGCGGCGCGCGCGAAGCGGGCCTCGCGGTTGGTGTGCGAGAAGAGCTTGACGGTGGTGATGTTGGTGTAGGCGTCGGTGACGCGGCCCGTCATGGACGAGCGGGCATGCGCCTGTTCCTTGCCGACCTTGCCCAGGCGCGGCACGAAATACATCATGGCCAGCCCGTAAAGCGCCATCCAGCCGATGAAGGGCAGCATGAGCCGCCAGTCGAACCCGCCGGCCAGCGCGACGATGGTGATGAAGTAGACGGCGATGCCGAGCACGATTTCGCAGAAAGTCAGCAGCACTTCGCGCACGGCCAGCGCGGTTTGCATCACCTTGGTGGTGACGCGGCCGGCAAATTCATCGGAGAAGAACGACAGGCTTTGCCGCAGCATCATGCGGTGAAAGTCCCATCGCAGGCGCAGCGGCAGATTGATGGCCAGGACCTGATGCTGGACCAGCGTGCGCAGCGCGACGACGCCAACGCTGGCGCACAGCACGATGGCGATGCCCCACAGAACGCGCTGCTCGTGCGCCGACGCGGGCTCTCCGGCGTTCCAGGCGGTCAGCATGTCGACGACCTGGCCCAGGAAGGCGAAGAGCCATGCTTCGTAGATGGAGACGGCCGCGCTCAGGATCGCCAGTGCGGCGATGTAGCGGCGCGAGCCGTGCGTGCAGAACCAGAGGAACGCGAAGAATCCCGTGGGCGGCGGGGGCACGTTCTCGGAAGGGAAGGGGTTGAGCTGGCTTTCAAATCTGCGGAACAAGGCAGAGACTCCGGAATCTGGATGGGGCTTTCGATGAGGCGCTGGCGTGGCGCGCACGGCCGCGGCGGGCCCGGGGGGAGCATGCCCCGGCGCAAAGCGATATTTAAGCGCATTCGGCAAACGCCGGGAAATGCAGAGAGGGATTAGGCGGCGCGAGGTGAAAGCCTGGTCGATTGGCCGGCGGGGAAGGGCGGGATCGACGCGGAAGGAACCCGGAAGACGGGTTAGCGGCGCGCAGCGCCCAGCGCTGCCGCGTGAGCCGCCAGCCAGTGCCGGAACCGATCCGCAAAGCAGTCGACGACGCGGTCCTCGTGGCCGAGCGACGCCGCGCTGTTGTGGGGGCTGATCCACACCGAGGGCAGCGACCAGAGGGGCGACGCCACGGGCAGCGGCTCTTCGGTGAAGGTGTCGAGGTACGCACCCGCCAGGTGTCCGCTGGCCAGCGCGTGCGTCAGCGCGGCTTGGTCGACCAGCTCGCCCCGGGCGACGTTCACGATGCGGGCGCCGCGCGGCAGCCGCGCGAGCTGGCGGCCGCCGACGATGCCAGCGGTCGATGCGTTCAGGGGCAGCGCCAGCACCAGCCAATCGCAATGCGGCAGGACGTCGTCCAGTTGATCCAAACCTATGACGGTGTCAAAGCCTGGCGCGGGTTCGGCGCGGCGGCGCACAGCCGTGGTGGACAGGCCAAGCGCCGAGCACAAACGCCCGATCTCCTGCCCGATCGCGCCTGCGCCCAGCACCACCACGCGCATCGACGCGAGGTCGCGGGGTCGCGCGTCGCCCGTCAAGGGTTGCCATGCGCGCTGCGCCTGCGACGCGAGCCACCGATCGAAGCCGCGTGACTGCGCCAGGATGGCAGCCACCGCCGTCTGGGCAATGGGGGCGGCGGTGACGCCGGTTGACGCGGTGACTGGGATGCCGCGCGCCAACGTAGTTGCGTACTGGGGCAAGTCCTGGCCGGATGAGCACACGTGCAGCCAGCGCAGGTTGGGCGCGGCGTCCGCCACACGGAAGAACGCATCGGATAGCGGCCCGGGTTTGCGCAGGGAGCTGCCTTCGTACAGGTCCCGCGAAAAGAAGGCCACGTCGATGTGCCTGGGGTCTGCATCATCGACACGATGGCGTTGCAGGCGCACGCCGCCCGCTTGGGCCAGGCCGTCCAGGCGCGGGCCGTGCGCGGCATCGACCTTGGCCGACAGCAGCAGGCCCAGCGCGGGGGCGGCCGTGTTCAACGGACGACCTGCCAGCGGTCGCGTTCGCCGGGATAGATGACGCCGTATTCTGCGATCGCGTCGTCGTCGAACCGGAAGGCAAGACCGGGCTCGGTGGGCACCAGCAGGTTGCCGTCTTCGGCCTGCAGCTGGCGGTCGATGAGGCGGCGGAAGTTGACGATGTGATCGTCCGGCATCCATTCCACGTACGTCGCGTTGGGCGCGCTGGCGGCCAGGTGGATGTGCACGTCGTGCCACGCGTGCGGCGCGACGGTGATGCCGTGGCTGTCCGCCGTGGCCGCGATTCGGCGCCATTCGGTGATGCCGCCGCACACGGTCGCGTCGGTCTGCAGGATGGTGGTGGCGCCGCTGGCGATCAGGTCCTTGAAGCGCCAGCGGCCAGCTTCGACTTCGCCGGTGGCGACGGTGACCGGCGTGGCGCGCGCCAGCCGCACGTGGTTGTCGATGTCGTCGGGCGAGAAGGGTTCTTCGATCCAGAAGGGGTGATAGGGCTCGAACGCGCGCATGTATTCCAGCGCCGTGGGCAGGTCGCGCCATGCGTTGTTGGCGTCCAGCATCAGGCGCACGTCGTCGCCGATGGCCTCGCGCACGGCAGCAATGCGCTTGCGCTCGCCGGCCACGCTTTCCAGGCCGACCTTCATCTTGACGGCGCGAAAGCCCTCTTTGACGTGCTGCGCCATTTCGGCGGCCAGCTTGTCCGGCGTCTTGCCCGGCTGGTAGTACCCGCCGCTGGCGTAGGCCGGCACGCGGTCCTTCACCGTGGCGCCCAGGTACTGGAAGAGCGGCACGCCGGCGCTGCGCGCGTTCAAGTCCCACAGCGCCGTGTCGATGGCGGACAGTGCGCGCATCACGCCGCCGGCGCGGCCCAGCAGCAGCGCCTCCTGGTACAGCTCGGTCCACAGGCCTTCGACCCGCAGGGACTCCTGGCCCACCAGCCGCGGCGCCAGCAGGTCGGTCACCGCTACGGACAGCAGGCGTCCCGCGCTGTTGACTGCGTAGCAGTATCCCAGGCCCTCGTGGCCGTCGGTCGAGCGGATACGCACCAGGCAGTATTCGCGCGCCTTGACCTGGCGCGTGGAGAACGTCACCGGATTCGCGAGCGGCACGCGGGCGATGCAGACTGAGACGGATTCGATGGTAGGCATATGCAGGGATGCTCCGGTTTGGATTGGGATCAGTCGAACTTGAGGTTGCTTTGCTTGATGACGCCAGCCCACTTCACTTTTTCGCTGTCGATCAATTGCTGGAACTGCGCGGGCGATTCATCCAGCGGCTTCAGGCCCATTTCGTCCAGGCGCGCCTGCATGGCAGGCTGGCTGACCACGCGCGAGATCTCCTTGTGCAGGAATTCGACGACCTGCGGCGGCGTGCCGGCGGGCGCGATGATGCCGAACCACACGTTGGCCTCGTAACCGGGCACGCCGGATTCGGCAAGCGTCGGCACGTCGGGCAGTTGCGGCAGGCGCTCCTTTGACGTCACAGCCAGCGCCTTGAGCTTGTTCTGCTTGATGAAGGGCAGGCTCTGCGTGGGCGTGGCGAAGATCAACGGAATCAGCCCGCCGATCACGTCGGTCTGCGCGGGCGCGCCGCCCTTGTAGGGAATGTGGTTCATGCGGATGCCGGCCATCTGGTCCAGCAGCTCCAGCGAGATGTGCTGCGTGGAGCCCTGGCCCGGCGTGCCGAAGTCGATGCCGCGCTCTTTCTTCTTGGCCAGCGTGATCAGGTCTTTGGTGGTGTTGGGCTCGAACTTGGGATTGGCGACCAGCACGAACGGGGTGTCGGCGATCAGCGAGACCGGCGCGAAATCCGTGAGCGTGTAGGTGAGGTTGGGGTAGAGCAGCGTGTTGGTCACGTGCGAGGAGATCACCAGCATCAACGTATAGCCGTCGGCGGGCGAGCGCTTCAATTCACCGGTGGCGATGGTGCTGTTCGCGCCCGGCTTGTTCTCGACGATCATGGGCTGCGGCCACGTCTTGGACAATTCGGCCGCCACCATGCGGGCGACCGTGTCGTTGGATCCGCCGGGCGCCATGCCAACCATCAGGCGCACGGGTTTGGCGGGGTAGGTATCGGCAAATGCCAGCGGGGCGGCGCAGGCGAAGGCGGCGGACAGGCAGCCGCCAGCGAGAACACGGGCGAGGCGCTTCATGGGGTTGTCTCCTTGAATTGTTCTGCTGTTGTGACCCCATGATAGACAGCGCTTCTCAGTCGATGAATGGATAATTTTGATAAGAAAATCGAAGAAATCGATAAATGCGCGCGAGGCGAAAAGCGGGCGCGTCAATGCGGGCGGGGTGCGCCGGTGGCAAGGCGCCCGCCCATCTGGCATCGCAGGCGAAAGCGTCAGTCCAGCGTGCGGGCCAGCGCCTGGACGGAGGGCTGCAGGTGTTCTCGCAGCAGGGCGAGGAAAGCCTGCGCAGCCAGCGAGTCGGTGGCGTCGCGCCGCCGTGCCAGGCAGATGTCGCGTTCGTTGATCGGCAGGGACAGCGGCACGGCCTTCAGTCCGGCCAGCCGAAACTGAAACAGCGCCAGGGTGGGCGCGATGGTGACGCCCAGGCCGGCCGCGATGAACCCGGCCGCCGTCGACAGGCTGTTGACCTGGTGCGAACGCAACCACTGCCGGGGATAGATGGCGGCGTCCAGGTGCTGGCGGATGCTGCTGTTGCTCTCGAAGCCGATGATGGGATAGTCCAGCACGTCCTGCACCGACAGGCGGCGGCGGGCGGCCAGCGGGTGGCTTGCGGGACAGATGAAGTGGAAGGTGTCGCGCGCCAGCACCTCGATGTCGAGGTCGGTGCTGGGATAGGCAGCCGCGCACAGCGCGAAATCCACCTGGCGGTTGCGAACCATGTCGATGCACACCGTGCTGGCCACGTCCTGAACCTGCACGCTGATGCCGGGATAGTCGGCGCCGAAGCGGGCGATCAGCCCGGGCAGGATGCCTGACGAAATCGACGGCAGCGCGGCAAGCGCGACGCGGCCCTTGCGCCGCTCGACGTGGTCGCGCATTTCGGCCAGGGCGCGCTCCGTTTCGGGCAGCAGGTGCGCGACGATGTTCTGAAAGGCCTCGCCCTCGGCGGTCAGCTCGACGTTGCGTGTGCTGCGCGAGAAAAGCTTCACGCCGAGGTCGCTTTCCAGGTTGGAAATGAGGGCGCTGAACGCGCTCTGCGTCAGACAGCAGTGCTCGGCCGCGCGCGTGAAACTGCGCAATGCCGCCAGGGCCGTGAAGGCCTTCATGTGGCGTAGCGATAGGTTCATGCGGCGGACTCCGCTGCGCTAAGGACTAGAAACCATACAGCGCCGCGGGATTGGCCGCCAGCACCTGGCGGCGCAACGCCGCGTCGGGCAGCCAGGCCGCGATTTCGCGCAGCAGGCGTTCTGGCGGAACGTTGCGATAGGCGCTGACCTCAGTGGGGCCTTTGCCGGGTTCGCGGTTGGTGTGCGGCCAGTCGCTGGCCCACAGGGCGCGTTCGGGGTTGCAAGCGATGAAGGCGCGGGCGAGCGCGGTGACGCGCGTGGCCGCTTCGGTGTCATCGGGGTTGGCGCTGATGCGGTACGACGCGGACAGCTTGACGTACGCGGCGCCGTCACCGGCCAGCGCCAGCACCTGCCGCACGCGCGGATCGTCCAACGGCAGCGCCGCCGGAATCATCGCGAAGTGGTCCAGCACCACCGGCACCGGCAGCCGGGCCAGCGCGGGGGCCGCGGCGGCGATGGCGTCGAGCGAAGCGTAGACCTGCAGGTGCCAGCCTTGCCCCGCAAGGCGGCCGGCCCAGGCCGACAGCGCGCGGCTGACGGTGGCGGCGTCGCTGGCGCCCGTGCTTTCGAGGTTGACGCGCAGGCCGCGCACGCCGGCGTCGTGCAGGCGCGAGAGTTCAGCGTCCGCCACGTCATCATCCACGACGGCCACCCCCCGTGCCGCGCCGTCCAGCGCCAGCAGGCTGTCCACCAGCAGGCGGTTGTCGGTGCCGTAGATGCTGGGCTGCACGATCACGGCATGGGCCAGGCCCCAGGCGTTGCAGATGCGCGCGCAGCGCATCCGCGGACGCGGGGCCGGGCGTGTAGGGCCGGTCCGCCAGCATGGGGTAATCGGCCTGCGGCGCCACGACGTGCACGTGGCAATCGCAGGCGCCGGCGGCAAGCTGCGGCGCCGTCATGGTCAGCCCGCCTGCAGGCGCGCGACGAAGGCCGCGCCGGCTTCGCGCGTGCCCAGCTTGCCGCCCACGTCGCGCGTGCATTCCTGCGCGAGGATGGTGTCGGCGATGGTGGCCTCGATGGCGGCGGCGGCCTGCAGGAAGGCCTGGTTGCCGGTCTTTTGGCCGTGCCAGTTCAGGAGCATCGCGCCCGACAGGATCAGCGAGATCGGGTTGGCGATGTTCTGGCCTGCGATGTCGGGGGCCGAGCCATGCGCCGCCTGTCCCATCGCGTAGTCGCGGCCCGCGTTCAGCGAGCCGCCCAGGCCCAGGCTGCCCGACAGTTCGGCGGTGAGATCGGACAGGATGTCGCCGAACATGTTGGTGGTGACGATGACGTCGTAGCGCTGAGGCGCGCGCACCACGTGCGCCATCATGGCGTCGACGATCACGTCGTCCACGCGGACTTCCGGGAATTCCTGCGCGACCTGGCGGCACATCTCCAGGAACATGCCGTCGCCCAGCTTGAGCACGTTTGCCTTGTGCACCATCGTGACGTGCTTGTTGCGCGTCATGGCCAGCTCGAACGCCGTGCGCGCGATGCGCTCGCAGCACTGGCGGGTGATGCGGCGCAGGGACACGACGACGTCGGGCGTGATCAGCATCTCGCTGCCGCCGGACTCGACGTTGCGGTCGGCATAGAAGCCTTCGGTGTTCTCGCGCACCACCACCAGG
Source organism: Achromobacter sp. SLBN-14 (assembly GCF_006715415.1). Taxonomy (NCBI): domain Bacteria; kingdom Pseudomonadati; phylum Pseudomonadota; class Betaproteobacteria; order Burkholderiales; family Alcaligenaceae; genus Achromobacter; species Achromobacter sp. SLBN-14. Next base: position 3,094,623 of record NZ_VFNE01000001.1, read on the forward strand.
TCGAATTCGCCCAGGCGCGCCTGCATGCCGGGGTAGGTCCGCGCGGGACGGATGTTGGCGTGAAGGTCCAGCTTCTTGCGAAAGTACATGGACGGATTGATTTCGCCGCGCGCTTCGTCCTTGAAGTCATAGGTGGCCATGGGGCCCAGCATCAGGCCGTCGGCCGCCTTGACCTTTTCAAGGAGGGCGGGCGTGACGGTGGCGCCGTGCTGCTTCAGGCTGTCGTGGCCCGCAATGTCGTGGTCGAACTGCAGGTTCAGGCCGAAGCGGCGCGAGACGGCTTCAAGCACGTCGACAGCGACCGCCATGGTTTCGGGGCCGATGCCGTCGCCGGGGAGTACAACGATTTTCATGGAGCGTTTTCCTGTGGATGATTCGGCCGGGTTTAGTCGACCTGGACCCCGGTGGCTTGCACCAGGTTCTGATATTTGGCGGCTTCGCTGCGCACGAAGGCCGTGAATTCCTGGGACGTGTTCGGCCGCACGGCCGCGCCGTCGCCTTCGAGCCGCGACTTGATCGCGGGTTCGGCCAGGATGGCATTCAGCTTTGCATTGAGCTGCTCGACCACCGCGGGGGGCGTCTGCGCGGGCGCGAAGACGCCGCCCCACAAGCTGAATTGGAAGTCCGGCACGGCGGCCTCGCTGATGGTGGGCACCTTGGGCAGGATGCCCAGGCGCTCCCGCGAGGATACCGCCAGCGCCCGCAGCCGGCCGCTGTTGATGTGCGGCATGGCGGCCGATGCGCTGGAGAAGAAGCAGTCGACATGCCCGCCGAGCAGGTCCGACATGGCCTGACCGGCGCCCTTGTACGGCGCGTGGATCATGCGTGTTTGCGTGCCCAGCGCCAGCGCGGCGGCGGCCAGATGGCCCGGCGTGGCGGTGCCCGACGATGCGTAGGCGATGGCGTCCGGCTTGGCGCGGGCGGCCGCGATCAGCGCGGCCAGGTCCGCATGCGGCGACTTTTCCGGCACGACCAGAACCAGGGGCGAATCCCCCACCAGGATCACCGGCGCGAACTCGCGCAGCGGGTCGTAGCCCAGCGACTTCATGGCGTACGGGTTGACGGCGATCTCGCCGGTCTGGCCCAGCAGCAGGGTGTAGCCGTCGGCGGGCGCGCGCAGCACGATGCGCGATCCGACCGCGCCCGACGCGCCGGGGCGGTTCTCGACGATGAAGGTCTGCTTGAATTCCGTGCCCAGGCGTTCGGCGAGGATGCGGGCGAAGACGTCGCCCTGCCCGCCGGGGGCATAGGGCACGATGATCGTCACAGGCTTGGCTGGATAGGCATCCGCCGCTCGCGCCGCGCCGGCAAGGGTCAGCGCCACGCCGGCCGCCGCGCCTTGCAGCAGGTGGCGGCGCGCGGGGTTCAGGGGATGTTGGGGCTGCTGCATGGTGTCTCCTTGTTGTGCGTGCGGCGGGCCGGTCAGTCCAGCTTCATGCCGGACTTCTTGACCACGCCTTGCCACATCTCCAGTTCGGCGGCCAGGGCCTTGCCGAAGTCGTCGGGCGATCCGCTGATGGCCTGGGCGCCTTCATGCTTCAGGCGGTCGGCGACCAGCTTGTCGGCGGCGGCGTCGTTGATGGCCTGGTTCAGCCTGCCGACGACCTCGGGCGGCGTGCCGGCCGGCGCCAGCACGCCCCACCACGTCGTGATGTCGAAGTCGGCAACGCCTGCCTCGGCCACGGTGGGCGTGTCGGGGAACAGCGGCGAGCGCGTCTTGCCCGTTACGGCCAGCAGGTCCACGCGCTGGTCGCGCACTTGCGACAGGATGGTGGGCACGGTGGCGAAAAACACCTGAACGCGTCCGGCCAGCAGATCGACGGTGGCCGGCCCGCTGCCCTTGTAGGGCACGTGCGTCATGGCGGCGTTGGTCTTCTGCTTGAACAGTTCGCCGGCCAGATGGTTGATGCTGCCGTTGCCGGCCGAGGAGAAGTTCAGGTCCGCGCCTGGCTTGGCCGCGAGCTGTCGCAGGTCGGCGATGGAGGTCAGCTTCAGGTCCTTGGCCGTCACCACGAAGAGCGGGCCGCGGCCCAGCATCGCGATGGGCGCGAAGGACTTGCGCACGTCATAGGTGGTGCTGATGCCGGCGGCGGCGTTGGTGACGAAGGTGGACGTCGCAAAAAGCAGCGTGTAGCCGTCGGGCCGCGCATTGGCGACCAGCGCGGCGCCGATGGATCCGCCGCCGCCGCCGCGGTTTTCCACGACCACGGACTGGCCCAGCTTGTCGGCCAGCGTGCGCGCCATGTCGCGCGCAATGCTGTCGGTGCCGCCGCCCGCCGCAAACGGCACCACCAACGTGATGGGTCGGGTGGGGTAGGAATCGGCGGACGCTGCCACCGGCGCGCAAAGCGCGGGCAGCAGAAGGGCCAGCCCCGCCAGCAGCCGCTGCGGGGATACGTTGAACTGCTTCATCGACTTGTCTCCGATCGATGGCCGCGCTTATCCCTGGCGCAGCATCTTTAGGCGTTCCAGCAGGGCCTGGTGAATGTGGTGCTGCGCGGCGTCTTGCGCGCCTTGAACATCGCGGGCGCGGATGGCGTCGACGATGGCCTGGTGTTCCTGGTTGGAGCGGCCGGCCCGCTCCGATGAGCTGAGCGTGCTGCGTCCCAGCAGGTAGGTGGTCTCGGTCAGCGAATGCAGCGAGCGGATCAGGTAGCGGTTGTGCGCGGCGCTGTAGATGGCCTGGTGAAAGCGCAGGTTCTGGGCGACGGGGTCGCCGCCGTCGCCTTCGTCCAGGATGGCCTGCATGTTGGCGACTTCGGCGTCCGTGGCATGGCGCGCGGCGAAGGCGGCGGCAGCGCCCTCCAGCACTTCGCGCATGGAGTAGAGCTCCCCGACTTCCTGCTGGTCCATCGTGGTGACGACCAGTCCGCGGCCGGGCTCGTGCGTGATGAGGCCTTCGTCCTGGATGCGCTTGAGCGCTTCGCGCACGGGGGTGCGGCCCATGTCGAGCTGGTCGGCGACTTCCACTTCGCGCAGCCGGTGGCTGGGCGTGAACATGCCGGCCAGGATGCGGCGCTTGATCTCGTTGTAGGCCGCGAAGGCCTGCGAATTGCTCTTGGGAATGGGCAAGGCTGTCTCGATGCGTTTTTTGTATATTTTTGCATACAAAAAATCGGTCGACAATCCGGCCCCTGAAAATAGATGCTTGGCCGCCTTATCCGCCCAGCGGTGCGCGCGATACGTGACGCCGGAACAGGTCCGCCATGGTGGCCGCCGCCAGCGACAGCGGCGTGCCCTGCAGCGTCATGATGCCGATGCCGGCCACCGGCATGGGCACGTCGGCGCGGATGCGCCGGGCCTCGTCGCCGTAGGGCTTGATGTCCAGCATGCCGGACGGGCAGAGGATGAGCGCGTCGCTGCGGGTCATCAGGTTCCACATGACGCCGAAGGTGTCGCACTCGATGACCCGCTCGGGTTCGGGCAGGCGGTGCGCGCGCAGCCCGCGCAGAAAGGCTTCGGTGTGGCTGCCGGGCGATACGTTGAGCAGCCATTCGCACCCGCGGATGTCGTCCCAACGCCGTGCGCGCGCCAGCGGATGACCCTTGCGGCACGCGATCATGAATTCCAGCGGCCGCAGTTCCTCGAAGTCGAATTCCTGCCCGCCGGCGCCGTCGTTCATGCGCGAGGCCAGCGCGAAATCCAGCGCGCCGTTGCGCAGCGCGGGTAGCACCGAGGGGAGCAATCCCTCGGAGACCTTGACCTTGGCGGCCGGCATGCTGGCGCGGAACTCGGCCAGCACGTCGGGCAGCACGCTCATCATCACCATGGGCGTCACGCCGACCGCCACGCGCGCCTGCGCGCCGCTGAGCAGCTGGCGGATGTCCTGGCGGGCCAGCGCGAGTTGCGCCTGCGCCAGGCGAGCCCGAACCGTGAGGTGCTCGCCGCATTCCGTGACGGCGATGCCCTTGGGGCTGCGCGTCAGGAGCGGCGCGTCCAGTTCGGTTTCGAGTTCCTTGATGGCCTTGGTCACGGCGGCCTGGCTCAGGTGCAGGCTGCGCGCCGCGGCGCGGATGCTGCGCAGTTCGGCCACTTTCAGCCACGCGCGCAATTGATGGTCTTTCACGGCGATGTGCCCCTGACAACCTGGGGTGGTCACCTTAACAAAAATATAGCCTTACACGCAGCGCGGACCATCCCTAAGCTGATCGTCGATCAGGCCCGGAAAGACCGATGGCCTGGCCCGAAAAGCGCTTCAGGAGAATGCCATGCCGATCTTTGCCCGCCGTGCCGTTTCCTTGTTTCTTGTCCTCGTGGCCGCCACCGGCGCCAGCGCGGCCCGCGCCGACTGGCCGCAGCGGCCGATCAAGCTCATCGTCCCGTATGCCGCGGGGTCGGGCCCGGATGTGGTGCTGCGCCCGATCGCCGACGCGCTCGGCCGCGAGCTGGGGCAGCCGGTCATCGTGGAGAACCGGGGCGGCGCGGGCGGCATCGTCGGCACGCAGGCGCTGGCGTCGGCCGCGCCCGATGGCTACACCATCGGCTTCGGCAATATCGTCACGCTGGCGATCAACAAGAGCATGTACGCCAAGCTGCCCTACGACCCGCAACGCAGCCTGGCGCCCGTCAGCCTGGCCATCAGCAATGCGCTGGTGCTGATCGCGCGCAACGGCCTGCCGGCCAGCAACGTGCAGGAGCTGGCCGCGTACGCGAAGCAGCATCCGGGCAAGGTCAGCGTGGGATCGCTGGGCGTCGGATCCAGCGCGCATTTGGCGGGAGAGATGCTCAAGAGCGAAACCGGCACCACCATGTTGCATGTGCCGTACAAGAGCGGCCAGCAGGCCGTGGTGGATCTGGCCGGCGGACAGCTTGACGTGATGATCGACAACGTGGCGGGCGTGCTGCCTTTCATCCGCGCGGGCCAGGTCAAGGTGCTGGGCGCCACCAGCCTGACGCGCGTGCCGGTGCTGCCGGATGTGCCGACGCTGGACGAATCGGGCTTGAAGGGATTTGAGGTCGTGTCGTGGGGCGGCATCGTGACGCCGGCGGGCACCCCGGCGCCGGTGATCGCCAAGCTGAACGCCGCCATTGCCAAGGCGTTGCAAGACCCCGCGGTGCAGAAGCAGAACGAGACGCTGTCGGTCGATGCCACGCCGTCCACGCCCGAGCAGTTCGCCAGCCTCATCGCTGCGGAGATTCCGCGCTGGGCGGCGATGGTCAAGCAGTCCGGCGCGTCGGCGGACTGAACGGTCGGCGCGGAACGGGCTTTGCAGCGCGCGTGCGCCGGCGCGGTCCGCGCAGAACAGGGTTATCAGAATAGGGAGACAACATGACGAACGCACTGTGGCGCTGGAACGCGCTCGACCTGGCCCGTGCCATCCGCAACGGAGAAGTATCCAGCCGAGAAGCCGTGCAGAGCTGCCTGGACCGCGCCGACGCGGTCAATGCCGCCTTCAATCCGCTGACGGAGACGTATGCGGAACAGGCGCTGCGCGCCGCGGATGCCGCCGACGCGGCGGTGCGCAGCAAGCAGGCATTGGGCGCGCTGCATGGCGTGCCGGTCACGATCAAGGCCAACGCGGATCTGGCTGGCACCGCCACGACCAACGGCGTGACGGCCTATCGGAACCTCATCGCGCAGGAGAACAATCCGGCGGTCGACAACTGGCTCCGCGCGGGCGCGGTTGTCATCGGACGCACGAATGTCCCGGCGTTTTCGTGGCGCTGGTTCAGCGACAACGATCTGCACGGCCGCACCGTCAATCCGTTCGATGTGGCGCGCACACCGGGCGGCTCAAGCGGCGGCGCGGCGGTGGCGGCGGCGCTGGGCGTCGGGCCGCTTGCGCATGGCAGCGATCAGGGCGGCTCGATCCGCTATCCCGCGTATTGCTGCGGCGTTGCGGGGCTGCGGCCCTCGCAGGGCCGGGTGCCGGGCTACAACGCCACGCAGCGCTCGGAGCGCCCGGTGGTATCGCAGATGGCGGCCACGCAAGGGCCTTTGGCGCGTACCGTCGCCGATCTGCGCTTGGGAGTGGCGGCGATGTCGGGTGGCGACGCGCGCGATCCTTGGTGGGTGCCTGCGCCGCTGGCGTTTCCCGATTTGCCAGGCAACCGTCGCGTCGCGCTGTTCGCGGGCACGGCGCAGCACAAGGCCGACGCCGCAGTGGCCGACGCGCTGCAACGTGCCGCCGGCTGGTTGCAGGACGCGGGCTACATCGTCGAGGCCGCCGAGCCGCCGCAGTTCGACGCCGCGGCCGCGCTGTGGCTGGACGTGCTGATGAACGAAGCCGCCGGGTCCATGCAGCGCGAGATCGAACGCGCGGGCGATCGCGCCATCCAGAACGCGTACCGAAGCATGCTGGCGCACACGCCGCGCCGGGACAAGGACGGCTTCGTTCAAGCCATGGCGATGCGCACGACGATGCTGCGCGAATGGGGCCGCTTCTTTGAACGCTATCCGGTTCTGCTAATGCCGGTGTCGTTCGCGCTCCCTTTCCCGGTGGATCGGGATCAGCAGGGCGCCGACGTGATGGCGGACATCCTGCGGGCGCAGAGTCCTTTGGTCTCGACGGCGATTCTGGGACTGCCGGGGCTGTCGGTGCCGGTGGGGTTGGCGCACGGTGTGCCTGTCGGCGTGCAGTTGGTGGCCGGGCGGTTCCGCGAAGACCTGTGCCTGGCGGCCGGGGAGGTCATCGAGGCGCGGGCCGGCTGGTCAGTGCTGGAACGGCTTGGCATCTGACGGCGTCCCTTGCGGACCTAACCCGAAGCGCCTGAATCCTTCAACCGCGCATGGACGGCGGCGCCCAGCGCCGCGCCGTGGACGGCCAGATGCGCGCCCAACTGGATGGCCTGCAACAGGGCTTGGCGCGTCACCCCTTGCGCCAATCCCTCGTGGACCAACGCACGCGTGGTGTCCATGTCGCCCTGCGTGAAGCAGGCGTGCAGGGCGACCCGCACCAGCAAGCGCTCCGCGCGGGTCAAACCACCGGCAGGCGCGCCATGTTCCAGAAAGTCGAGCAGGACAGCGACATAGCCCGGGTCCATCGCCGCCAGCCGCAGCAGGCTACCCGCCTGTTCCGGCCACAGCGCGGCGATGCGGGCGCGCAGGGCATCGTCCGGATTCAGCGCCGGTTGGGGCGCGGCCTCGTGCAGCAGGTCGGCGGCTTGCAGCACCGCGCTCAGGCCCTGCATCGTGACAAGGTGCAGCACGTCGAACACGTCGGCATCGGTGGCGCCGGCCTCGCGCGCCATGCGCAGATGGGTGGTCAGGCCCGGCTCGAAAAGATGCGTGGCCGACGCATCGAGCGCCACGTAGATCAGCTCGACCATGCGGGGTGCCAGCGGTCCCGTCTTGGCCGGGTGTCCCGCGTAGTCGGCGTAGTGCGCCAGAAAGCCCGGATTGGCGTGCAGCATCGCGTCTGTCCACGGACGCCAATAGCCGCGCGCGGCGATGAAGCGGGCCTTGATCTCGTCCAGGCCGGTCAGCGGCTGCATAGCACTTGCCCCGTCAGATATTGGGCCTGCGCGCCGGCCACAAAGCGCAGCAGGGGCGCCAGCGCCTCGGGCGCCGTGCCGTGCGCGACCTGCACGGCATTAATGCGGCGCGCCGCCGGTCCCCATTCGCAGGCCAGCGAGGCGATCAGCATGCGCGCGGCCGCGTGATCGCCCGCATGTTCCCATTCCAGGCCGTCGTCATCGGGCAGCAAAAGCGTCAGGCTGGCGGGGCCGTCAGCGGTAAAGCGCTGCGCGGCCTGCAATGCTGCGGTCAGCCGTTGCCCCGGTGCGCTGGCCAGCACCGTTGCGTCCAGCACCGCGGGGTAGCCGTCGCCAGCGGATTCACCGGGCAGCGGCGGCCAGTCGCCGCGAACGGTGAGCGATAGGGGCGCATCCGCCGGAACGCGTCCGAGTCCGGCGGCAGGGGCATAGGTCTGGCTTCCGCCGTACACCGACGAACCGCCATCCATGCACACGAGTCCGCCGGCAAGCGGGGCCGCGTGCGTGCTGGCCAGGAAGGCGAGGGCGCATGCGATCTCGTCAGGATCGGCCAACCGGCCCAGCGGGATCTTGGCCACGGCGCGTTCGGGGTCCAGGCGGCCCGAGGCGATCAGGCCCGCCACCAGTTCCGTCTGCACGTAACCGGGGCAGAGCACGGTGACGCGAAGGCCCGGATCGGACTGGGCCAGCGCACGGCTCTGCGCGATCAGCCCGGCCTTGCTGGGGCTGTAGCCGCCGCGCCACGGGATGGCGCGCAGTCCCGCGCCGGAAGCCACATTGACGACGCGCGCGCCGTCGACGAGGCGGCCGCGCAGGGCGCTCACCAGACGGGCCGGCGCGCGCAGGTTCAGGTCGAGCAGCCGTTGCCAGTCGCCGGCGGCCTGGTCGACGGTGGGTCTATTGCTGCTGTCGGTCATCCCGGCGTTGTTGATGAGCGCTTCCAGGCGCGGCATGCCGTCCGCCAGGGAGGCAATCTGCGACGCGTCGGTCAGGTCGGTGACGCGTGCAAGATGCTCTCCATCGGCGGGCGCGGGCAGCTCGGCCCGCAGCGCCTGCAGCGCCGGCGCATTGCGGTCGACCAGGACGCAGCGATGGCCCGCGGCCGCGAGCCGGCGGGCCGCCGCACGGCCAATGCCGCTGGCCGCGCCCGTGAGCAGGATGGTGTCCATCAAAGGGTCGTGAACGTGATGCCGCCGTCCACCACCAGCGCCTGCGCCGTGATGAAGCGGGCCTCGTCGCTGGCAAGAAACACGATGGCCTCGGCGATATCGTCCACCGTGCCCAGGCGGCCCATCGGCGTGCTGGCGACGCGGCGCGCGTCGCGTTCGGCGTTGCGGTTGCGCTGCGTGCCTTCCGTGGGCACCGCCGACGGGCAGACGGCGTTGACCCGGATCCGGCGCGCACCGAGTTCGGCGGCCGCCGCGCGCGTCACGCCCAGCACGCCAGACTTGATGCCCGAATACACGATGGAATTGGGTGCGGACTTGAGCGCGGCGGTGGATGCGACGTTGACGATGGCGCCGCCGCGCTCGGGGTCCATGACCTCGGCCGCCGCCTGAATGCCCCAGATGACGGCCTTGAAGCCGATGTCCAGCATGCGCTCCAGCGTGTCGGGCTGAATGTCGGGCACGCTCTGGTAGCGCACCCAGGCGGCGTTGTTGACCAGGATATCCAGCCGCGAGCCATGCTCGGCGGCCTGCCGGACGGCTGCGCCGATGCCTTCGCGCGTGGCGACGTTCTGCACCACGGGAAAGGCGTTGCCGCCTTCGGCCACGATGCCGGCCACGGCCTCATCCACCAGTTCCTGCTTGAGGTCGTTGACGCCGACCGTGGCGCCGCGCGCGGCGAGCAGGCGGGCGGTGGCCCTGCCGATGCCGGCGCCCGCGCCAGTGACGAGCGCGACGCGCCCGGCGAGATCTTGTGCCATGTTTGCTTCCTATACCGATTGAATGAATGCGTGGCCGGCGCCGCGCGACAGCCCTGCAAACGCGGCGTCCAGCTTGCGCACCGCGCGCAGCGCGCGATGCAGGGGCAGTTCCCACGTGAAGCCCATGCCGCCGTGCAGGTGGATGGCCTTTTCGATGACGAAGGCCGCGTTGGCAAGCGCGCCAGCCAGCGCGGGCCGCGTGTCGCGCGGCGCGCCGTATTCGTCGGCGTGCGCAGCCCGCCGTATCGCGGCGCTGGAGACGTCCTGCAGCAGCCGCATGCGGGCCAGCAAGTGGCGCACGGCCTGCTTGGCCGACAGCGGGCGGCCGAACTGCACGCGGGTGGCCATGTAATCGGCCGCCGCTTGCAGCGCGCCTTCGGCGGCGCCGTTGGCGAACTCCGCCAGCAGCAGGTGCGCCTGGCGGCGCAGCGCTGCCCATGCGGCTTCGTCCAGCCGCGCAAGCACCGGCGCGTCCGCGAGCGCGATCCAGGTTTGCGGATGATCGGGATCCAGCGCTGCCTGGTCGTCGCGCGGCAATGCCGTGGCATCGACAAGGGCCGCGCCCGCGCCGTCGGCCACCAGCACCCAGTCGGCGGGGCCCTGATCCAGTCGCGCGTAACCGGCCTGCAGGCTGCCATGCCAGGCGATGCCGGCCAGGCATTCGCCGGCGGCCAGGGCCGCGGCCTGCGGCGTGCCGGCCAGCGCGCCCGCAAGCAGGATCTGTTCGGGAAGCGGCAAGGGCAGACGCAGACGGCCGGCCGCATGCGCGATCGGCAGCGCGAATTCGAGCGGGAGGCCCAGTCCGCCGTCGTCTTCGGCGGCCATGACCCCGCACAGCCCTGCTTGCGCCAGCACCTGCGCCATGGCGCGGGGATCCTGGCGGGTCAGGGCATCGGTGATCGCGGCGTCGGCGGCCTGCGCGAACTCCTCGGGACGCAGTTCTTCGTGGCTCATGTCAGGTCCTTGGGCAGATTCATGACGCGCTGGGCGATGACGTCGAGCTGCACTTCGGTGGTGCCGGCGTAGATCGTCTCGGCGCGCGAGAACAGGTAGGCGGTGGTGAAGGCTTTCTGGGCGCGGCGCGCCAGGGCGCTGGAATGCGGCCCCACTTGCGACAGCAGCGACAGCGCCAGACCGGCGAACGCCTGATGGCATTCCGACCAATACAGTTTGGTGAGCGAACCGCGCGCGCCGATGGTCTCGCCACGCAGCATGCGCGCCACGGTCAGTTCGACCAGGCCCTTCAAGCCGTCGATCTCGCAGACCAGGTCGCCGACGCGGCGCTGCACGTAGCCGTCGTCAAGCGCGGGGGCCAGTTGCGCATCGGATTTGCAGGCGGCGATGAGCTGGCGCAGTTCGCATTCGAAGCGCCACGGGCGGTACATGCGGTTGGTGGCGCGCTCGATGGACAGCACCCGGATGGCGGCGTTCCAGCCTTCGTCCGGGGCGCCCAGGCGTGCGCTGTCCGGCACCACCACGTCATCGAAGAACACCTCGGCAAAGGACTCCTTGCCGTCGATGGATTTGATGGGGACGACGCGGATGCCCGGCGTGTCCATCGGGACCGCGAACATCAGCAGGCCGCGATGCTTGTCGGCCACGGTGCCGGTGCGCGTCAGCAGCAGGCAGTAATGCGCCTTGGCCGCGCCGCTGGTCCAGATTTTCTGGCCGTTGATGCGCCACGTGTCGCCCTGCTGTTCGGCCTTGGTGCGCAGGCGGGCCAGGTCCGAACCCGCGTCCGGCTCCGAAAACCCCTGGCACCAGTACTGGCGCATCGCCAGGATCGTGGGCAGGAAGTCCTGCTTCTGCTGTTCGGTGCCCACGGCCATGATGATGGGGCCGGCCAGTTCCTTGCCGATGGAACTGACGCTCTCGGGCATGGGCAGTGCGCCAATCTCCTTGTTCACCGCCAGATGCTCGCGCAGCGTCAGGCCGTGGCCGCCGTAGGCCTTGGGCCACGTCATGCCGGCAAGCCCCGCCTGATACATCGCGGCCTCCCAGGCGCTGCTCTCGGCGAGCGAGGGCGCGCGCCAGTCCAGGCTGTCGGCGCGCATGAAGCCGGGCAGGTTGGCGCGCAGCCAGGTGCGCGCGTGCTGGCGGTAGACCTCGGGGCCCGCGGCAGGATCCGGGACCGCGGCGTGTTGTTCGAATTGCATGGCTGTCCTCAGTGGGCGGGGGCGGCGCGCGGAATCATCAGCGCGTCCAGGACGACGACGCCTTGGCCCTGCGGCCGCACCAGAATGGGGTTCATGTCTATTTCGGACACGTCCGCGCGGTGGCGGTACGCGAATTCGGACAGGCGCGCCACGCTGCGCGCGGCGGCGGCGATGTCGGCCTTGGGCCGCCCGCGTGCGCCATCCAGGATGGGAAACATCTTGAGCGACCGGATCATCTCGGCGGCTTCGTCCTCGCTGACGGGCGCGGCCTGCACGGCGACGTCCTTCAACACTTCGGCGTAGATGCCGCCCATGCCCACCATCACGATGGGACCGAAGACGGGATCCTGCGATACCCCGGCGATCAGTTCGGTGCCGCCCGCGACCATCGGCGCGACCAGCACGCCGTCGATGCGCGCGGCCGGCGCGTGCCGCGCCACATTGGCCAGGATTTGCGCGTAGCCCTGACGCACGGCGCCGGCATCGGCCAGGTCGAGCAGCACGCCGCCGGCTTCTGTCTTGTGCGCGACGTCCTCGGAGGCGATCTTCAGCACCACGGGATAGCCGATGGCGCCGGCCGCGCGCACGGCCTCGTCGGCATCGCGGGCGATGATCTCGCGCGGCACATCGATGCCGGCTTTGCCCAGCGCCTGCTTGGCGTGGAATTCGTTGCGGAACACGGCCGGGTCGACGGGTTCCGAAGCGGGCAGCGCCGTGCCATCGGGAATGCAATTGCGCAGGCGGCCCAACTGCACCAGTCCGGCTAGCCCCGTGGCGGCCGCGTCGATGCTGGAAAACACCGGAATGCCCAGCGCGTTGATCTGCTCTACGGCGTCGGCCGGCCCCTGGCTGATGACCATCAAGAGGCGGTCCGGGTGGCTGGCGCGCACCTCGGCCAGCGCTTGCAGGTAGATGCCGCGCAGCCGGGCGTTGTAGAGCGACAGCGACATGAACAGCGCAACGGAACCGGCCGACGGGTCCTCCAGCAGGGCGGTCAGCATCTTGAGCAGGATGTCCGGACGGGCGGACATCTGGGCGGACGCATCCACCGGATTGCCGGTGCTGGCGGTGGGCACGGCTTCCCGGATGCGCCGCTGCGTGTCGGGCGCGAGCGGGGGCAGGGACAGGCCCGCCTCGCTCATGGCGTCGGCCATCATGATGCCGAAGCCGCCGGACGCCGCCACGAGCGTCACCGCATCGTTGGCCGGCAGGCGGCGGGGCATGAGCAGCGAGGCGGCGTGGCCGATGTCGATCAGCGCTTCGACCGAGCGCACGCGCAGCACGCCGTGACGGCGAAAGACCGCGTCGATCACGGCGTCGGACCCGGTGAGGGCGCCGGTGTGCGAGGCGGCGGCGGCCTGGCCTTTTTCCGTGGAACCAATCTTCAGGATGATGACGGGCTTGGCGCGCTCGCGCGCCAGGCGCAGCGCACCGATGAGCTTGCCGGCGTCGCGGCAGGTCTCCATGCAGCACAGGATGATGCGCGTGTCCGCGTCTTCGGCCAGCGCGGCGATGCCGTCGGCGGCATCCACATCCGCTTCGTTGCCGGTCGCGATGAAGCGGCTGACGCCCATGCCGCGGCGGGCAACGCTTTGCATGGTGTGGCTGCCCACGTTGCCCGACTGCGACACGATGCCCACGTGGCCGGCGGGCGGCATGTTCTCTTCCAGCGCGATCGAGAAGGAACCGATCAGGCGCTCGGCCACATTGACCGTGCCCAGGCAGTTGGGGCCCAGGATCCGCATGCCGTGTTCGCGGGCGATGGCCACCAGTTCGGCCTGCAGCGCGGCGCCTTCGGGGCCGGCCTCCGTAAAGCCGGCCGACAGCACGATGGCGGCCTTCACGCCGCGCGCGGCGCAGTCGCGCAGCGCGGCGGGCGTGGCGGCAGCGGGCACGGCCAGGATCGCCAAGTCGGGCGCCGTGGGTGTCTGCGTCACGCTCGCGTACGCCGGCAGCCCCTGGATGGTTCCGCCCTTGGGATTGATGGGGTACACCGCGCCGCGGTAACCGTGCTTGATCAGCATGTGGACGGGACGGCCGCCGATCTTGGTGATGTCGTCCGAGGCGCCGATGACGGCGATGCCCGCGGCCTGGAAGAAGGGCGCCAGCCCCGCGCCGGGGCGTTGATGCTGCGTATCCATGCTCAACGTCCCTTGAATTGCGGCTGGCGCTTTTCCAGGAATGCCATGCGGGCTTCGCGCGCGTCTTCCGTTTTGGCCAGCGCCATGGTGAAGTCCTGCTCGAAGCGGTAGGCGTCGCGCTGCGGCATGAGGTCGACCATGTTCGCGGCGCGCTTGGCGTACAGCACGGCCAGCGGCGCCTTGCCGGCGATTTCGTGCGCCAGCGTCAGCGCGGCGGGCAGAAGCTGGTCCGCAGGCAGCACGTCTTCCAGCACGTTGCGGCGAAGCAGGTCGTGCGCGGTCAGGCGCTGGCCGGTAAAGAACATGCGGCGCAACGTCGAACGCCCGAAAAGCGTGCGCAGCATGGACGCGCCGCCGGCCAGGCCGACGTTGATTTCGGGCATGCCGAAGGTGGCGTTCTCGGACGCATACATGATGTCGCAGGCGGCCATGAGGCCCAGCCCAGCACCAAGCGCCGCGCCGTTGACGGCGGCGATGACCGGCTTGGCGCATTCCTTGATGGCGTTGCCGGTTTCGCGGGTGATGCGGTTGTGTTCAAGAAAGTCGCCGGCGATGTCGGCGTTGGGGCGGTCCTTCAGGTCGGCGCCGGCGCAAAAGACCGTGCCGCTGCCGGTCAGTACCGCGCAGCGGATGTCGTCGCGCTCGGAGATCTCGTCGAAGATCGCCACGATGCGGCGGCGCATGGCGCGATTGAGCGCATTGACCGGCGCGTTGTTCAGCGTGACCAGCGCCACGCCCTCATTGACTTCGAACTTGACGGGGGTGTCGCTCATGCCCGCACCTCGCTCGATTGGAAACACATAGCGGGGCGCCGGGCGCCGTGGGCATGCTGCATCGTAAGTCTCCTCGGGGTCCGATGACCGATCTTGTCTACTGTCCACGCCTGCCGGCACTGGACTTTTTTTGATTTTAGGAAGGGGCCTGGGCCCGATCTACGGCAAAAACGGTGGTTGTGTTCTGCAGGAATGGCGCATATTCCGGGCTCCCCGCAGCCGATACCATGGGGAAAAATCATCGCCAGCGCGCGTGTTGGAAAGAGGGAGGCAGATGCAGATCGAACGTATCGGATCGCTGCGTGCGGCATTGGGCGAATGCCCGGTGTGGGACGCGGCGGGCGGGCGGCTGTGGATGGCCGATTGCCGCAAGGGCCTGATCCTGGCCGTGACGCCGGATTCGGGCCGCGTGCAAAGCTGGCAGCTGCCGGCGCCGCTCGGGTCATTTGCCTTCAACGGCGAGGACGAGCTGGTCGTGGCGTTGAAGGAATCGTTTGCGCTGTTCCGGCCGGCGAACGGCAGCCTGCGAACGCTGGCCGATATCGGCGTCAGCCACCCCAACCTGCGGCTCAATGACGGCACGCCCATGCCGGACGGCAGCTTTGTCGCGGGCACCATGCACATTTACCGCGAGGCCGGCGAGGCGCCGCTGGGCGGACTGTATCGCCTGGACACGCGCGGCACGCTTGCCCGGATCGCGCAGGGGATCGGCGTGGTCAACGGCCCGGCCCTGCATCCGGACGGCACGCACCTTCATGTGTGCGACAGCGCGGCGCGCACCATCTACCGGTATCGCATGGATGCGCAGGCAGGCTTATCGGGCCGCGAGGTGTTTGCCGACACGGACGCGCTTGAATCGGCGCCGGACGGTTGCTGCTTTGATCGGGACGGCGGGCTTTGGACGGCGCTGGTGCATGCGGGCGCCGTCGTGCGGTTCGACCGCGACGGCAAACTGGACCGGCGCATCGACGTGCCGGTCGCCCACCCGGCGTCGCTGTGCTTTGGCGGGGACGACCTGACCGACCTCTACGTCACGTCCATCAGCGACAGCGGACGCCTGTCGGCCAATGGCCGCCTGGACGGCGCGCTGCTGCGCATCCGGGGCGCGGGTTACGCAGGCGCGCCACGCCCGCGCTGCGCGATCCGGCCCGGCGCCTGACGCTTACCGCCGGGTCAGGCGTCGGCAGCCGGCTTGCCGTACGCGGCGAATCGCAGCTCGGCGCCCGACACGTGCGAGGCGACAAAGTCCAGGAACAGCCGGATCTTCACGGGGATCATGGCCGTGTCCAGGATGGTGGCGTACATGCCTTCTTCGAAGGTGGTGTTGGTGACGCGGTAGTCCGGACACAGCCGCACCAGCGTGCCGCGCGCGATGTCGTGGTGCACGGTGTAGTCGTCCAGCAGCGCGATCCCTTCCCCCAGCCTGGCCAGCTCCAGCAACGCCACGCCATTGTTGGTGACGTGCCTTGGCTGGATCGGCACTTCGTCGATGACCTCGCCCTGCTTGAAGCGCCAGAGATACTGGTCGCCGGGAAGCAGGTAGGCCAGGCAGGCATGCTGGGCGATGTCGGCCGGCGTTTCGGGCGGCTTGCGATCGGCCAGATACGCAGGCGAAGCGACGAGATAGCGTTCGCTCTTGAACAGGATGCGCCGCTTCAGGCCGGCCTCGACGGGCGGCGAGATGCGGAAATCGATGTCGAAGTTGTTGCGCCGAAGATCCGTCTTGGCTTCCGACAGCACGAGTTCTATGTGGATCTCGGGGTAGGCCTCGCGAAAGGCCGCGACCAGCTGCGGCAGCACGCCCAGGCCGAACATCATGCGCGAATGCACGCGCAGCACGCCCTTGGGCGCGGCGCGGATCTCGGTGATGTTGCGATGCGCCTCGTTGATGTTCCAGAGAATGGGTTCGAGCTGGCGGGCGTATTCCTGGCCCGCTTCGGTCAGCACGACCTGCCGCGTGGACCGCAGCAGCAGCTTGACGTTGAGCTCGCTTTCGAAGTCGGTGATCATGCGCGACACCGAGGTGGCAGAGATGCCGAACTGGCGCGCGGTTTCCGAGAAGCTCTCGGACTTCGAGATCGACAGAAAGAGCTCCATGGCGCGCAGTCTGTCCATCATTCCTCCACTTTATGCAGCACAGAACGCCGCTTTTCTTGTATTCCAGCCCATGACTACCGGCCTCTAGAATTTCCTCAAGGATTCAAGCATCAATGAGGAGACACAATGGAATTCGGCGTATTCATTCTGGCGCAGCAACGAGGTTACCACCAGTCCTCCGCGCAAGTCATCAACAACTCCATCGAGCAGACGGTGGCGGCCGAGCAAGCCGGATTCAACACGGCGTGGTACGCCGAGCATCACTTCAACAACTACTCCCTGTCGCCGTCGCCGCTGATGACGGTGGCCCATGCCGCGGCCAAGACGCGCCAGATACGCCTGGGCACGGCAGTGTGCATTCTGCCGCTGTATCACCCCGCGCGCTTTCTGGCGGAAGTCGGCTTCGTGGACACGGTGTCCAATGGGCGGCTGGACCTGGGCGTCGGGTCGGGATACCAGCAATTCGAATTCGAGCGCTTCGGCGTCCAGATCGAGGAGTCGGGTGCGATCTTCAATGAGTTCCTGGACGTCATTCCCAAGGGCCTGACGCAGAAGATCTTTGAGCATGACGGCAAGTTCCTGAAGATTCCGCCCAGCTCGATCGCGGTGCGCTGCGTGCAGGATCCGATGCCGCCGCTGTGGATCACGTCGGGTAACCCGGTGACGCTTGGCCGCGGCGTGCGCGAGAACCACAATCTGTTCGTGACGGCGCTGCTCAAGGGCAACGACGCCATCGCGGAACTGCGCGGGCGGCTGGAGAAGGTGGCCGAGGACAACGGCAAGGACCTGGACCGCGACGTGAAGTTCGGCTTTTTGCGCTGTGGCTATGCGTCGGACAACAAGGCCGAGATCGATGCCTACCTGGATTGCGCGCGCTTTCAGCGCCGCATTTCCGAAAGCCTGAAGTTCCGCCGCGCGCAGAGCGACGACGGCTACATGGTCAAGGAAGTGCCTTCGGAAACGGACCCGACGTTCGAGCAATTGCGCAAGAACCTGCCGGTGGGTTCGGTCAACGAGGTCATCGACAAGATGCTCGAAGAGATCAGCATCCTGCGACCGAAGCACATTGCGCTGCAAACGCAGCTTGGCGATTTCGACCAGAAGACGATGCTCAAGCAGATCGAACTCTGGGGCGACAAGATTATTCCCGCGATCCGCAAGGAAGTCGGCAGCACGACCGTCCTTGCCTGAAGGAGGGCAGCATGCGTATCTACCTGAGCAATGCCGGCGCCATTGCGCTGCGCGACGCGGCCGATTTCGGCCGTCTGGATGTCTTGGCGGACCCGCAGCCCGCGGATCGGCTGGAACGCGCGATCGCGCGCATCGGCCGGCGCGAGGACGAGCGGCACGTGCGGCTGTCGCCGTCAGTGCTGC
This sequence comes from Achromobacter sp. SLBN-14, assembly GCF_006715415.1. NCBI lineage: Bacteria > Pseudomonadati > Pseudomonadota > Betaproteobacteria > Burkholderiales > Alcaligenaceae > Achromobacter > Achromobacter sp. SLBN-14. Next base: position 3,112,525 of record NZ_VFNE01000001.1, read on the forward strand.
GCTTCCTGTCGCAGCACGCGGGCGATCCGGCCTGGGAAGCCAGCTTCTCGAAGATGGTGGACTACGCGGCACGGCACGGATGGGTCGACGAACGCGGCGACATCCGCGCGCACATGGTGGTCAACGAATGCGACGAGGTGGTGTCGGTGGATGACTTCAAGGCGGCGATGCGGTCGCTACCGGCCGGCATCAGCGCCGTCAGCACGGGTGACGGCGACGACATGGCGGGCATGATCGTCTCCAGCCTGACGTCGATCTCGGCCGACCCGCCGATGGTCGGGTTCTTTGTGCAGCAGACCGCGTCGGCGCATGCGCCGCTGCTGCGCAACGGCCGTTTCGTCGCCAACATCCTGGGAGAAGGCCACGGCGAGGTGATCGAGGCCTTCATGAAGAATCCTCAGGGCAAGGCGCGGTTCGCCCAGGGTGGATGGGTGATGAACGAACATGGCGCGCCGGTGCTGCCCGATGCGCTGGCCAGCATCGAATGCGACATCGTCTGCACCGAGAAGCTGGGCACGCACGATCTCATCGTGGGCAAGATTCGCAGGACGGCCTGCCGCGAGGCGCGTCCGGTGATCAACTTCAAGTCCGCCACGCACGGCATTGCGCCAGCGCAGCTGCAATGACCGGATGACCGCATTTGCGTGAACGACAAGCCCGCCATTTGGCGGGCTTTTGCATGGCGGAAAGGATGCGCCGGCGCGACGCCGGCGCCGGTGGTTCAATCGAGGACGATGCCGTTTTCCTTGATGACCTTGCCCCAGTACTGGCGGTCGGCTTCCAGCTGGGCTTCCAGCGCCTGCGGGCCGCCGGCTTTCTCGGTCTGGCCGTTGGCCACGAGCAGCTTGCGGAAACTCTCGGATTGGACGGTCTTGATGGCGGCGGCCGAATAGGCCTGCACGATCGCGTCCGGGGTGCCCTTGGGCGCATGCAGCGCGGTCCAGTAGCTGGCCTTGAGCTGGGGATAACCCAGTTCCGTCACGCAGGGCACTTCCGGCAGCGCCGGATCGCGGTGGTCGGTGGTCAGCGCCAGGATCTTCACCGCGCCGGCTTTCTGGTGGTCGGCCAGGGCGATGGGCGTCATGTAGGAAAGATCGTTGCGCCCGGTGATGAGGTCGATCAGGCTGGTGGGCGTGCTTTTGTAAGGCACGGCGGTCAGCGGGATGCCCAGGGTCTTGGACATGATCAGCCCGTACAGGTCGGTGACGCTGCCCGGGCCCAGCGAGCCGTAGGTAAGCGCGCGGTTCTCGCGTTTTGCATAGGCGACCAGTTCCGCCAGGGAATTGACGCCCATCTTCGCGGGCACGGTGATCGTAAGCGGACCGTCGAACATCATGGCGACGGATTTGAAGCTGTCGAAGCTGTAGTTCAGGCTGGGGCGCAGCAGGACGTTCAGGGATAGGGGGCCGGAACCGCCCATGAGCAGCATGCTGCCGTCGGCGGGCGCGCGCGCAACCTGCGAGGCGCCGATGATGCCGTTGGCGCCGGGCTTGTTCTCGACGATGAAGTTGATGCCCAGTTCGGCGCCCATGCCTTCGGCTAGCAGGCGCGCGAAATTGTCGTTGGGGCCGCCCGCTGCATAGGGCACGATCAGGGTCACGGGCTTGGCCGCGGCCCGCAACGGACGGGCGAACATCATGAGGGTGCCGGCCGCGATGAAGCCGCGGCGGGTGAGCTTGCGCATCTGTCTCTCTCCAGGTTCCCGCCGCCATGCGGGACCGTGCCTTCCGCGGGCCGGTTCTTCTGTTTTGACGCTGGCGGCTGGGTCGGCCGGAATCAGTGTCCGGCCTGGGGTTGTCTCATAGCCGATGATAATTTTTATCGGACCGGGCGATTACCCCATCGATCTGCAGAACTGTTCTGCGAAGCCAGCAATATTGCGGCTTGCGGCGGCATCGTCTTCTTGCGGCGGCGGCGCGCGTGACCGGCATTATGCCGGATCGCGGCTGATCTTTGCGCACCGGTACAGCGCCTCCTTGTCCAGCACCGTCAATCCGCCGTAATGCGTTTGCAGGACACCCTCGCGCGCCAGCCGGGTCAGCGCGGCGTTGCAGCGTTGGCGCGAGACGCCGCACAGGCCGGCGATTTCTTCCTGCGAGATCCGCAGCCGGCCCTGCGTTCCCGAATGGACCTCGGCGTCCAGCTGCGCGGCGACGGCGCGCGCGACGGTGGTGTCGACGTCGAGCAGCACGTTGCCCGTGTAGCAGCCCATCAGCCAGTTGACCCGCTGCGCCAGGTGCGTCATCAGCGCCTTGGTGAATTCGATGTTGTTGTTCCAGAGGCGTTCGCAGGTGTCGCGCGGCAGGATCACGATCCGGCTGGGCCGCAGGGCAACGACTTCGTATTCGAAGCGCTCGCGGCGGATCATGGTGGCTTCGCCGAACCAGCTGCCCGTGCTGAAGCCGGCCAGCGACAGCGTGCGGCCGTCGGTGCCGGGTGACGACCACTTCACCAGCCCTTCGACCACGCCATACCAGCCGGGCGACCGCGATCCCGCGCGAAACAGGTATTCGCCGGCCGCCAGGGACACCGTTCGCAGCTCGGCGCGCACCACGTCGCGCTCGAGTTCCGGCAGGCCCTTGTACCAGGGCACCACGTCGAGCATCTTGTCGACCGCGCTGCGCGCCGGCCGGCGGCTTGCGTTCGACACGTCGTTGCCCGCCAGGGCAGGCGGTTCGCGCATGTTCGTTCCCTGTCTGGAGGTGGGATGCGGCCCAGGTAAACCCTAGGATTCTTTGTCAACGTGATGACTGTCCGCAAGGGCAGCCGGACCGCAGAATGTTTGACGCCTACGGGCCAAAAACCATAAGAGGAGACCGGTATGTTGTCAATGCCACGCCTGCTGTCCGCCACCGCCATCGCCGGCGCCCTGTCCGCCACGCTGCTGCCCGCCACGGCCGCGCAGGCGCAAATTTCGGACGACGTGATCCGCATCGGATTCATTACCGATATGTCCGGCGTCTACTCGGGCCCTGACGGCCCCGGCGGCGCGGAGGCCATCAAGATGGCGATCGAGGAAATGGGCGGCCAGATCGACGGCAAGAAGATCGAACTGTTGACGGCAGACCACCAGAACAAGGCCGACGTGGCCTCGGCCAAGGCGCGCGAATGGTTCGACCAGCGCGGTCTGGACATGCTGATCGGCGGCACCAATTCCAGCACGGCGCTGGCCATGTCCAAGGTGGCGGCCGACAAGAAGAAACCCATCATCGTGGTGGGCGCCGGCGCGCCCGCGCTGACGAACGAGCAGTGCACGCCCTACACGCTGAACTACGCGTACGACACTGTCGCGCAGGCGCGCGGCACCGGCGCGGCGGTGGTCAAGACGGGCGGCAAGAGCTGGTACTTCCTGACGGCCGACTACGCCTTTGGACACGCGCTGCAGGCCGACACCACCAAGGTCGTCGAGGCGGGCGGCGGCAAGGTCGTGGGCAGTGTGAAGCATCCGCTGGCCGCCAGCGATTTCTCGTCGTTCCTCTTGCAGGCGCAAAGCAGCAAGGCGGAGATCCTGGCGCTGGCCAATGCCGGCGCGGACGCGACCAATTCGATCAAGGCCGCGAACGAGTTCGGCATCACCAAGACGATGAAGCTGGCGGGCATGATCATGTTCATCAACGACATCCACGCCATGGGCCTGCCGGCCGCGCAGGGCATGTACCTGACCGACAGCTGGTACTGGAACGCGTCGGACGAAACGCGCGCCTGGGCGCGCAAGTTCTTCGAGCGCCGCCAGGCCATGCCGTCGTCCTTGCAGGCGGCCGACTATTCGGCGGCGTTGCAGTACCTGCGCGCGGTCAAGGCAACCGGCACGGACGACGCGGACAAGGTGCTGGCTTACCTGCGCGAAAACAAGCTGAACGACATCTACATCAAGGACGGCGTCGTGCGTCCCGATGGCCGCGTCGTGCACGACATGTACCTGCTGCAGGTCAAGCGCCCGGACCAGTCGAAAGAGCCTTGGGACTACTTCACGGTGGTGCAGGCCATCGACGGCAACGAGGCCTTCACGAAGCAGTCAGAAAGCCGCTGCGCGCTGTGGAAATCCTAGGAGAACGGCATGGCCAAACGCAAAGTGATCGTGACCATCGCCCCGACGGGGGGCATGGCCCTGAAGAGCCAGAATCCGCACCTGCCGACGCAGCCCGCGGAGATCGCGGAGGATGTCTACCGCTGCTACAACGCCGGGGCAAGCGTCGTGGCGCTGCATGCGCGGCGCGCGGATGACCTGGCGACGTGCGATGCCGGCGTGTACCGGAAGATGAACCAGCTCATCCGGGAGCGGTGCGACATCGTCCTGAACAACTCCACCGGCGGCGGCGTGCACGGCGACATGGTGGCCGAGACGTCGCCCGGCACGTGGGAGATCCTGTGGGAGGAGCGTCTGAAGGGCATGGATGCGGGCGCCGAGATGTGCACGCTGGACGCCACCACGCTGAACCTGGCGTTCGGCGACCGCGAATACCTGATGAACACGCCGCTCAGCAAGGGGCGCGAGCTGGCGGCCGGCATGAAGGCGCGCGGCATCAAGCCCGAGTGGGAGGTGTTCAGTCCCACGCATATCCTGCAGGACGTGACCACGCTCATCAATGAAGACCTGGACGAAGGCCCGCACTTCATCAACCTGGTCATGAACGTGCATCGCAACTTCCAGAACGCCATGCCGTTTTCGCCGCGGCATCTGCAGATGATGGTGGACCTGCTGCCCAGGAACAGCGTCTTCTGCGTCAGCGGTATCGGGCCGTCGCAACTGGAGGCCAACATCAGCGCGCTGCTGCTGGGCGGCCACGCGCGCGTCGGTCTGGAAGACAACCTGTACTACCGGCACGGCGAGCTGGCCACCAATGTGCAGCTGACCGAGCGCATCGTGCGCATCATCCGCGAAATGGACATGGAGCCGGCCACGCCCGCCGAGGCGCGCGAAATCATGGGCCTGCCGCTGAAAAGCGGCATCCGCCCGGAGTTCGCGCTTTGACGCAACCGTCAGGCGGCGCGGCGCAGGGCCGCGCCGCCGCCATTCATCATCGGGAAGGGACATGACCGAATCATTGAAAGGCGCCCGCGTACTGGTCACGGCGGGCGCGCAGGGCATCGGGCTGGCGATCGCGCGCAGGTTCCTCGATCTGGGCGCCGACGTGCATATCTGCGACGTGGACGAACAGTCGCTCCAGGCAGCGCGGGAAAACCTGCCCGCCTTGAGCGCCAGCCGGACGGACGTGTCTGACGAAACGCAGGTGCTGGCGATGTTCGAGGCGCTGGGCGCGCGGTGGGGCGCATTGGATGTGCTGGTCAACAATGCGGGCGTGTCCGGGCCGACCAGCCGTCTGGAGGACACCACGTTGGACGCGTGGCGCAACACGCTGGACGTCAACCTGACGGGCACGTTCCTGTGCGCGCGCAGCGCGGTACCGCTGCTGCGTGCCGCGGGCGGCGGCGCCATCGTCAACATCTCGTCGGTGGCGGGGCGGCTGGGGTTCTCGCTGCGCTCGCCGTACAGCGCCAGCAAATTTGGGCTGGCCGGGCTGACGCAGACCTGGGCGATGGAACTGGGGCCGTCGAACATCCGCGTCAATTCCGTGCTGCCGGGCGTCGTGTCGGGCGACCGGGTCGAGCGCATCATCGCGGCGCGCGCCGAGGCCGGCGGGGTCAGTAGCGAGGCGATGCGCGAACAGCTTGTGGAAAAGGTGTCGCTGCGCCGCATGACCCGTCCGGAAGACGTGGCGAATCAGGTGGTGTTCCTGTGTTCGGATCAAGGGGGGATGATCAGCGGGCAGAGCATTTCCGTGTGCGGGAACGTGGAGTATCTGGGATGAACCTGGGTGCGCGCCCGGCAAGCGCCGGGCGTTGCATGTCAGGGGCAGTCAGGCGCGGGGCCGCTAGGCTTGCGGCGGCCTTGCAGCATCCGGACAATCGTCCTTTCTACCGCGCCGGCTTCGGCCAGTACCGCGATGACCAGCGCCGCCGTGCCGATGGCGAACATCGTCCGGTGCTGTCCGCCGCTTGCGCTGAACACGGCCGAGTACCCGTAGCCGGCCAGCGCCTGGAAAGTGGCAAAACTGACCGTTGCGCGGCTCCATGCCCGGTTCTGCGCAAAGGCATCGTGCGGAATCAGGTCGTGGATTCGCGCCAGCGCGAGCGGCACGATGCCGGGAGGAAAAGTACCCGCCACCAGCGCGGCGGCGCCCAGCCCTGCGGGATGGTGGCTGACGCTCAGAACGCCCATCGCCACTGCCTGCACGGCCAGCACGATGCGTAGGGCTTGGCGCGGGCCAAGCCGATCGCCCAGCCAACCATAGAGCGGTGGCCCCATCATGGCGCCGACGCCGTAGAGAATCCAGAAGCGCGCGCCGGCCGCGGCGCCCGCGCCCAGTCCGCGCTCGACGAAGTCAACCAGAAAGACCATGGCCGGGACAAGCGCCACTGCCATCAACCCATACTGGCCGAACAGCAGGATCACGCCGGCCCGATGATCGGAACGCTGGCGGGCCGTGACCGGTGTGCCCGGCGCCGCGTCCGCCAACCGGCGCGACGCGGCGCCATGCGTCGGCCACGCGTGCCAGGTCAGCAACGTCAGCGCGGCAGAGATGGCGGCTAGCCCCAGCCAAGCCGCCTGCAGGCCCATGGCAAGCAGCCACGGCACCACCGTGCCGGAGCCTGCGATGCCAACGCCTATGCCCAGGAAGATGGCGCCGCCTGCCAGGCCGCGCCGGTTGGGCGACACGTGCGGCAGGATCGTCGCCGCGGCCAGGACCATGATGGCGCCGCCCGCGATTCCCGAGGCAAGGCGCCAGCCGAAGAACCAGCCGATCGACAGCGGCAGGCTGCACGCCGCGAAGGCCAGCGTGACAAGCGCCATCATGGCGCGCAGGACCTGCGTGCTGGAAAAGCGTCGCGCCAGGGGCTGGCCGATGAGCGCACCGATGAGGTAGCCGGTCAGGTTGGCGGCGCTCAGGAACACCACGCTGGACGATGAGAACCAGTGTGCCTGGATCAGCGCGGGCACCAGCGGCGCGTAGGCAAAGCGGGCCAGGCCGATGCTGGCCAGGCTGGCGGCGAACCCGGCAAGAACATATCGCCAGGCAAAGGTTGCTGTCCCGGGCGGCGCCGCCACGGGAGGGGTTGCCGCGGAGGGCGCGGCGGCGGATGGATGCGACATGGGGAACCTCACGCTTCGAATGCCGGGTAAACCGACCGGCCTGCGAAAAAGTATAGGTAGCCCTGGTGCTGCGATCACGCAGCAATTTGCATTATCAGTAATGCAAAAATGCAGCGGTCGCCGCCGCTGGCTTTTTGGGGGAGGGGCGGCCGCAGGGCTGGGACGCCGGCAATCGCCGCCTATTGATGCGGCGGATCGAACTGGTTCGCCACGGCGTCGATGAATGCCCGTACCCGGGCCGTGTGCCTCAGGTCCTGGTGCGTCACCAGCCACACCGGGAAGCCGCCCGCGCGTTCGCGCGCGGGCCACAGGCGGACGAGTCCGCCGCGCTCGGCCATGGGCACGGGCAATTCGCCGATGCCGATTCCGTCGGCGATCATGGCACGCAGCATCAGGCTGGAATTGGCTGTGGCCACGATGCAGCCGGCTTGGGCCGGTTCGCCGACGATGGTGGGCGCACGGCCGCTTTCGAGATAGGGCTGGTAGTACACCAGGTCATGTCCTTGCAGGCCCTCGCCTTCGGATGGGGCGCCCCGGTGTTCCAGGTATTGTTCGCTGGCGTACAGGCCCACCGGCCAGCGCGCCAGTTGGCGCGCGACGAGATCCGGGTTGTCGGGCTTGACGTTGCGGATGGCGATGTCGGCCTCTCGGCGTGCAAGATTGGCCATCTGGGTCGACACGCTCAAGCGGACGCGCACGGCGGGGTGCTGCGCGTGCAGCGCTGCGATGGCCGGTATGACGAACTCCATGGCCAGCGAGTCGGTCGTTGCGACCTTGACCTCGCCTTCGAGCCGTCCGTCGGTGCCTTGGGCCTGCCGCACCAGGTCATGGGCGAATTGCTCCATGCGCTCGGCGGCGCGCAGGACGCTTTCGCCCGTGGGCGTCAGCGTGTAACCGGAGGAACTGCGCAGGAACAGCGTCGCGCCCAGGGTGTGTTCCAGTGTGGCGATGCGCCGTCCGATCGTGGCCTGGTCGACGCCAGCCACGCGCGCGGCGCGTCGCAGCGTTCCTTCTCGTTGCAACGCCAGAAAGATCCTCGCATCGTCCCAGTTCATTGCTTCCTTCGCGGCTGTGCGCCGACATCGCCAGGCCCGTCTGGGCAGCGGAATTATCGCCCAAACCCCGTTGCCAAATCCCGCCGCCCCGGTCCATAATCTGCGCTTTGTTAACTGATAACCGTTCGCATTATTGTCAATGCGGAGGGTGTCGCGGGCGGGATCGTGAGCGGATCGGAAGGGGCATCCCAGGACTTCGAAAGCCTGTACGGCAATCACCACGGCTGGCTGCTGGCCTGGGTGAACTGGCGCCTGGGCAATGCGGCCGATGCCGCCGACCTGGCGCACGACGCGTTCGTGCGCCTTTTGACGCGCCCGTGCAAGTTCGACAACGCCCGGCATGCCAGGACCTATCTGCGCCGGATGGCCAACGGCATGTGCATCGACCTGTGGCGCCGCCGCGACCTGGAGCAAGCCTGGCTGGACGCCCTGGCGGCGCAGCCGGAACCCACGGTGTCGTCGGCCGAAGACCAGGCCATGGTGCTGCAGGCGCTAGGCGAGATCGATGCCATGTTGCGCGGACTGCCGCCCAAGACCGCCCACGCCTTCGTGATGGCGGTGGCGTGCGAGATGACCGACCAGGAAGTGGCCGACGTGCTGGGCGTGTCCTCGCGCATGGTCCGCAAGTATGTCGCGCAGGCCATGCTGAACTGCATGAAACTGGAAGCGCGGCTGGCGGCGGGGATGGCGGGCGAGCCGTCGATGCCGCAGGTGGCGGCCCCATGACCGCCGCGCAAGCGCGCGAGCCCTCCCATCGCGCGATGGAGCAGGCCGCCGAATGGTATGCGCTGCTGCGGTCGGGCGATGCGTCGGCCGCCGAACGCCAGCAATGGCAGCAATGGATCGACCGCGCGGCAGAACACCGTGAAGCCTGGGGCTACGTCGAACGCATCGGCCGCCGCTTTTCGCCCCTGCAATCCAGTCCGGACCGGGATGCCGCCGTGACGGCGTTCGGGCAAGCCGCGGCGGCCCGTCCGCGCGCGCGCCGGCAACTGCTGTTGGGAATGGCGGGCGCGCTGGGCATGGCGGGGCTGGGATGGACGGCGTGGCGGCAGACGCCGCTGCCGCTGGTGGCCTCGACCTGGGGCGCGGACCATCGGGCGGGACTGGGCGAAACCCGGCAGATCGCCCTTGAGGACGGCACCCAGGTCTGGTTGAAGGCGCTCAGTGCATTCGATGTCGACTATGGCGCCACGCTGCGCCGGTTGCAGCTGGTCGCCGGCGAACTGTTGATCGATACCGCCAAGGATCCCCTGCGTCCCTTTGTGGTCGACACCGCCCAGGGGCGGCTGCAGGCGCTGGGCACGCGTTTCACGGTGCGCGGCGAGGACGATGGCGTGGTGGTCGCCGTGCATGAAGGGGCCGTCCGGATCGACACGGCGGCCAGCCGCGCCAGCGGCATCGTGGCGGCGGGGCAGCAGGCGAGATTCACCGCGAACGCGCTGGACGGGTTCGTGCCCGCGGATCCGGCGCGCGAGGCCTGGACGCGCGGCGTGCTGGTGGCCGACGACACGCCGCTGGCCGACGTGGTGGCCGAATTGCGCCGGTATCACTTCGGCCACCTGGCCGTGGCGCCTGACGTTGCCGGCCTGCACGTCTTTGGCAGCTATCCCATCCGCGAAACGGACCGCGCGCTGAGCATGCTGGCCTCGGTGCTGCCTGTCCAGGTGCGCCGCACGATGCCCTGGTGGATCAGCCTCGAAGCGCGGGCCTGAAAAAAAGATCCGCGAAACGGTTCCGGGTTTTGCCTGCTCGTTCGAATAAGGAGAGTAAGAGACGCTCGCGCCCTGCCATCCGCGGGGCCGGCGCGCCGCTCCGACTTCCCGAACCCTACGCACGAGAGCACTGGTCCCGTCATGTCCCACCGTCATTCCTGCCCCGCCGCGGCCTTCCCCGTGACCCCCGCGCGCGCCCTGGCCCGCCGCCGCGGGCGAATCCCGTCCTGGGGCTTGCCGCTGGCCCTGGCGATGGCCATGTCCGCCGTCTGGGGCCCGCCCGCCCACGCGCAGGCGGCGCCCGCCGCGGCAGGCGTGGCCGATCTCTTCACCTTCGACATTGCGCCCGCGCCGCTGAACCAGGTGCTGACGCGGCTGGCGAACGAGTCCGGCATTCTGTTGGCCGCCCAGCCGTCGCTGGTGGCCGACCGCCAGAGCAACGGCGTGCGGGGCCGCTATACCAGCCACGAGGCCCTGGACCGGGCGCTGGCCGGGACGGGACTGCGCGCCACGCGCGAGGCGCCGAACCAGTACCGGCTGAGCCTCTTGCCCACCGCGCAGGCCACGACGCTGGAACCGGTGACCGTGACGGCGTCAAGCCTGTACAGCGGCCTGCCGCCCGTCTACGCCGGCGGCCAGGTGGCGCGGGGCGGGCGCCTGGGCCTGTTGGGCGACCGCGACGACATGAGCACGCCGTTCAGCGCGACGCAGTACACCGCCAAGCTGATCGAGGACCAGCAGGCGCAGAACATCGGCGACGTGCTGGTCAACGACCCGACCGTACGCAATACCTATTCGCGCGGCGCAGGGCGCGACGAGTTCAACATCCGCGGCTTCACGCTGTTCAACTACGACGTATCGTTCAACGGCTTGTACGGCGTGTCGCCGCGCAATTCGAGCTCGCTGATCGGCGTGGAGCGGGTGGAAGTGCTGCGCGGCCCCAATGCGCTGCTGAACGGCATGGCGCCGTATGGATCGGTGGGCGGTTCCATCAACCTCGTGCCCAAGCGCGCCGGCGCCGATCCGCTGAACCGCTTTACCGTGTCCTACATCAGCGACAGCCAGTTCGGCGCGCACGCCGACCTGTCACGCCGCTATGGCGAGAGCCAGGAGTGGGGCGTGCGCCTGAACGTGGCGGGCAGCGGCGGCGACCTGCCGATGGACGGGTCCAAGGAAGACCTGGGCGCGGTGGCGCTGGGCCTGGACTACCAGGGCGAGCGCCTGCGCCTGGAAGGCGACATCAACTATCAGAACCGCACCACCGATGCGCGCAGTGGCCTCCTGTTCCCGCCGCCTTCGGGCGTCGATATCGGCCGGGCGCCGGACGCGCGCCGCAATTTCTTTCCGTCGTGGACCTACTGGAAAACCAAGGAATGGTCGGGCGCGCTGCGCGCCGAGTACGACGTGTCGCCCGATTGGACCGTCTACGGCGCGGTGGGCGCGCGCAAGCATGACTTTGAAAGCATGCAGACCAGCTGGCTCATGCTGAACGAAGCGGGCGACATCGGCGCGGTGCCGGCCCGCCTGAACGAGTCGCTGATCAGCAAGACAGGCGAGGTGGGCGTGCGCGGCCGCGTGCAGACCGGCCCGCTCAAGCACGAGCCGGCGCTGAGCGCCAGCGTGCTGGATATCGACTATTCGGCGGCGCGGATCCGGTCCAGCACGGTGTTCTCCAACATCTACAACCCCGTCGACCTTGCCAAACCGAACATCGCGCGTCCGTCGGATCTGCCCCGTGTCAGCGACTCGCGGCTGTACAGCATTGCGCTGGCCGATACGATCTCCCTGGCTGACGACCGCGTGCAGTTCATTGCGGGCGTGCGGCACCAGCGCGTGGAGTCCACCAACTTTGACGCGATGAGCGGCCGCCAGACGTCGAACTACAACGAGTCCGCCGTCACGCCGGCGTTCGCGCTGACCGTCAAACCCACCGAGCGCCTGTCGCTGTACGGCAACTACATCGAAGGCCTGAGCCAGGGCGGGACCGCGCCCCAAGGGGCCGTCAACGCCGGTGAAGTGTTTGCGCCGGAAATCTCCAAGCAGTTCGAAGTGGGCGCCAAGTACGACTTCGGCCAGTTCGAAACCACCCTCAGCGCGTTCCAGATCGAGCGCCCCAGCAGCTACCTGGATCCGGCCTCCTTGCGCTACGTCTCCGACGGCAAGCAGCGCAATCGCGGCCTGGAATTCCTGGTGCAGGGCGAGCCGACCCGCGGCGTGCGGCTGCTGGGCGGCGTGGCCTACACGGATGCGCGCCTGACGCGCACGGAAGGCGGCGTGAACGACGGCAACCGCGCGCCCGCCGTGCCGCGCCTGCAGTTCAACGCGTCGGCCGAATGGGACACGCCGTTCGTGCCGGGCCTGACACTGACGGCGCGCATGCTGCGCACCAGCTCGCAGATCGTCGACGTCGCCAACACGCAGGAGATCCCGGGCTGGACGCGTTTCGACGTGGGCGCGCGCTATGCCTTCAACGCCAACGGCAAGCCCGTGGTCGTCCGCGCGATGGTCGAGAACGTGCTGAACAAGAACTACTGGCAGTCGGCGGCGCGCGAGGGCCTGACGGTCGGCGCGCCGCTGACGGTGCTGTTGTCCGTCAGCACGGAGTTCTGAGGCAGGCCTTCGGTTGCCGGGCCACGTTCCGCCCGGCAGTCAGCCTTTGACCTGGGCTGACTGATAAAAGCAGTAGCCGCTGCTGCGCAGCGTCTTGACCGGCAGCGTCTGCCCGCTCAGGGCTTCGACGCGGCGGCGCAACCGGCGCATTTGCGTGTCCAGCCGGCGTTGGTCGTATTCCAGATAGTCGGCGCCCAGCGCCTCGACGATCTGACGGCGGCTGATGTTTTCGCCGGGTTGGCTCATGAGGACATGCAGCACGGTCAGGTCCTGCTGCGACAGCGGCATGGCCTCGGCGCCGGGAATGTGCAGGCGGCGCGGGCCGATTTCCAGCAGCCAGCTGGGAAGCGGCTGATCCTGACCCGGCTGGGGCAGTCCCAGGCGGCGCACCAGCGCGGCGAGTGTGGCGGCCAGTTCGTCCAGGTCGCAGCCCTTGCCCAGGTAGTGATCGGCGCCCATGCCAAGGCCCGAAATCCGGTCGCGGCCGGTCTGGCGCGCACTGAAAACCACGATGCCGACCTGCTGGCCTTGCTGGCGCAGCCGCTGGATCAGGTCCAGGCCGCAACCGTCCGGCAGGCCGATGTCGATGACGGCAAGATGGTGGCGGCCGGGATCGAAGCGCTGGTCGAATTCCTGCAGGCTGGACACGCACGACGGCGCGTATCCCAACTCTTCGAGGAACTCGCCGAGCTCCTGGCGCAGCACGGGTTCGTCTTCGAGCAGGATCACTTCGGGCATGTCGCGCCCGCGGAATGCAGCGTGAAGGGCTGGTGTAATCTGCCGGGTTGCACGGGAATGCTGCGTAAATTGCGATTGATGAAACGGGAATGTTACTCCAGGGCCACGCTGTGGCTGGCGCTGCTGGCCTGCCTCTTCGCGGGTCTTGTGGCCGCGGCCGGACCGGTGCGCGCCGAGCCGCTGCGCCTGGATGGCCAGGAGCGCGTGCAGGACGCAAGCGGCCATCTTGAGCGGCTGATCGATCCCGATGGCGGGCTTGATGTCGCGCACGCGGCCGCCGCGGACGGCTGGACGGCGCTGCCGGGCAGCCTGAGCGCGGGGTTCACGCCCGCGACGATCTGGCTGCGCCTGCCCGTGCAGGTGGACAAGGTCATGCACGGCGGCTGGATGCTGCGCCTGAGCAATTCGCTGCTGGACGACGTGCGCATCTATGTGGGCCACGCCGGCGGCTGGACGATGCTGGGGCGCAGCGGCGAGGATCTGGCGCGGCGCAAGTGGCCGGTGGACTATCGCAGCCCCGTGATCCAGTTCAATCCGTCGCAACCCGGCGCCTACGTCATCCTGGTGCGGCTTCAAAGCAAGAACGCGCTGGCGACGCGGCTGGAAGTCTGGCAGCGGCTGGCGTTCGACAACCAGTCGCGCCGCGAAGGCCTGCTGTTCGGGCTGTACTTCGGCTTTTACCTGCTCCTGATCTGCGCGCACGCCGCGTTCTGGCTGGTGACGCGCGCGCCCATGAGCGGCCTGTTCCTGGCCTACATCGGCAATTGCGTCTTCAACGAGGTGCTGTCGCTGGGGTTGGTGCAGCAGTTGACGGGCCTGCCCGTGGCCTGGAGCGACCGCCTGCTGGGCGTGGGCATTGCCGTCAGCCTGCCGGTGGCGCTGCGCGTCGCGTTCCGCCAGTTGAATCTGGAAGCGCTGTATCCGCGTGCGGTGCGCGGCCTTTACTGGCTGTTCTGGGGCATTGCCGCCGTGTGCTCGGCGCTGATCGTGACGGGGCATTATGGCGCCGGCATGCTGCCGATCCAGACGCTGGGGCTGCTGGTCATCATCGCGTTCATCATGCTGGGCGCGTACCTGCTCAAGCGGGGCTGGCGGCCGGCGCGCTTTTTCGCGCTGGCGTTTGGCGTGTTCTACGTGGGCGTGCTGATCGCCTTCCTGCGCAACCTGGGAGTGTTCCCGGTCAACGCCTTCACCGAGTACGTGTCCACGTTGGGCACGATGCTGCACATGCTGCTGCTCAGCCTGTTCATCGTGGGACGCTACGAGCGCCGGCGCCGCGTCCGGGAATTGCAGCAGGCCAACCTGGCGGCCGACCTGGCGCGCCAGCACAGTCATTGGCTGGAACGCGAAGTGGCCCTGCGCACGGCAGAAATGCAGGGCGAGATCGAACGCCGGGTCGCTCTGGAAGGCGAACTGCGCACCTCGCTGGAAAAGGAACGGCAGATGTTCACCGAGCAGCGCGAATTCGTGGCGATGGTGTCGCACGAGTTCCGCACCCCGCTGGCGATCATCACGACGTCGGCCCAGCAATTGGGCCGCAACCTTGCAGCCCCGCTGGAAAAAAGCCTGGCGCGCTGCGCCAACATCCGCGATGCGGCCATGCGCCTGTTGGCGCTGGTGGACGAATACCTGACCGATGACCGCATGCGCGAGCCGCGCGCCGAACTGCGCTTGACCCGGTGCGACCTGCCCGCGCTGCTGCAGGATCTGGCAAGCGAGTATCCGCCGGGCAGGGTGCAGTGCGCCTACGAAACGCAGACCCGGACGCTTGACTGCGACGCGGGCCTGCTGCGGATCGCGCTGCGCAACCTGCTGGCCAATGCCGACCGGCATTGCGCCGAGGGCGGGACGGTCAGCGTGTCGGTGCGCGAGGACGGGGACCAGCTGCGCATTGCGGTTTCCAATCCCGGCAGCGCCATTCCGGCCGGAGAGCAAGAACGGCTGTTTCAGAAATACTATCGGGGGCAGAATGCCACCCGGCATCCGGGGGCGGGACTGGGGCTGTATCTGGTCAGTTCCATCGCAGCGCGGCTGGGCGGTTCAGTGGCACTGGAAGCGGCCGGAGGCGTCGAGCCGGTGCGCTTTTGCATTAGCTTGCCTCACCTGCGAACCGACTGAAGGCGGCGCTGCCGCGAATATTGCGAAGTGCGCGGCAATTGTTGCGTAAATGCATCCATTCCGCGCCAGCGCTCGCGGGCCGCCGACGGTTCAAACGGGGGAAAAGCGCCGTGTTTTGGGCCTATTTGTGCCTATTCGACGAGAAGCGGCCGCACCTATTACAAGTTGCTCAGATTCGCTCAGATTCCGTTTTGCAATGATCGGTACATTTCAGACACGAAATTTACATGGTCACTACAAAATGTCTCGCCGCTTTCCGCTTACTCGCCTCGCCGCTTTGCTTAGCCTGAGCCTGCCGTTTTCCGCCCCGTCGGCGCTTGCACAGCCCACCGACTACATCCTCCATGCGGGTAATGCGCCCACCGTTGTCAACGTTGGGGATTACACCTCGATCAGCCTGGTCGGCGGCACGATCGTGGACGGCGACGTCGTGAACGATGGCTTGATGTGGCCGATGCGCTTCAGCCCCAATGGCGGCATCAAGGTACAGGGATCGACCGTGAATGGCTCGATCATCAACCAGGCCGCCCGGCAACTGACCAGCAATCGCGCCGGCATCAGCATCTCGGCCGGTTCCATGGTCAAGGGTGACATCATCAACGAATATCGGATTTCGGGCGAGTACAGTTCGGGCGTCGGTATCGAAGTGATCACCTCGGGCACGGTCCTGGGCAAGATCATCAACAACGGAAGCATCGACGCGGGCATCGTTGTCTCGGACGGTACGGTCACCGGCGGCATCGTCAACAACGGCGTCATCAATCCCAAGATGGATGGCATTGCACTTGACGTCGCCGGCGCCAGCGCGCCGATGACGATCGTCAACGGCGGCACGATCGCCGGCGACGTGATGCTTGGCACGTCCACCCTGGACATCACCGGCGGCACCATTACGGGCGGCGTCGTGGGCCCCGACGCCATCATGAACATCAATGGCGACTTCGGGGCAACCTCCAAGATCAGCGTCGGCCAGATCAACGTCGCGCCGGCCGCGACGCTGACGCTGAACGGCAACACTATGAAGGGCCTGGTGAACGTGAAGGGCACGCTGGCGGGTTCCGGCGAAGTCGGCCCGACGACCTTGGAGTCGGGATCGACCCTGTCGCCCAACGCCGCGGCGCAGTCGAACCACATCTTCATGATGTCGGTGTCGCCGGTTGTCGTCACCCCGCCGTCGCCGATCGGCACCATCACGGTGAATGGCGACCTGACCTTCAAGCCGGGCTCGACCTATCGCGTCGACGCCACCGCCGAGGGCAAGAGCGACCGTGTCAATGTCACCGGCACGGCCAATCTGGCAGGCTCAGTGGTGCACGTGGGTTCGGGCGGCACGTACGCCGAATCGACGGCCTACACCATCCTGTCGGCCAACACCCTGAACGGCCACTTCGACAGCGCGACCAGCGACATGGCCTTCCTGCAACCGTCGCTCAGCCATCAAGGCAACCAGGTCGTGCTGACGCTCGACAAGAAGCAGGTGCCGACCGACCCGGATCCCAAGCCGACCGAGCCGGCTCCCACGCCGACTGAACCGGCCCCCACGCCGACCGAGCCGACTCCCACCCCGACCGAACCGGCCCCCACGCCGACCGAGCCGGCTCCCACGCCGACCCAACCGGCCCCCACGCCCATCGGCAACGGCGGCACCCGCCCGATCGAATTCGCCGACCTGGCCGTGACCGGCAACCAGCGTGCGGCCGCGAACGCGTTGCAAAGCCTGCCCACGACCAGCTCGCTGTACACGCGGGTCCTGAACCTGCCCAACGGCGCCCCGGCCGGCGTGTTTGCCGACCTGTCCGGCGAATCGTTCGGCAGCAGCGTGTCGGCGATGCAGAACGTCAGCAACAACGTCGCCAGCCTGCCCACGGCACAGCTGCGCGCCAATATGAATGCCGGTTTCGTGGCCGGCCCCCCCACGGCGCAGGTTGGCCGTGGCGATGCCTCCATGCTGCCGCGCTCGAACGCGCAGCCGCTGTGGGCGCAGGCCTTCGGCAACTGGCGCACGATGGACGGCAACGGCGACGTCGCCAAGTCCCGTGAACGCGACGTCGGCATCTTTGTCGGTGGCGATCATGGCGTGGGCAACGGCTGGCGTCTGGGTGGCGCGTTCGGTTACACCGATAGCCGCATCACGGTGGACGACCGCTCGGCCAAGTCCGACGTGAACAGCTACAGCGCGATCCTGTACGGCGGCAAGTCGTTCGAAGCCGGCTCGGGCAAGATCAACTTCACGGCTGGCGTGGCCTACACGTGGCACGACATCGACAGCAAGCGCAACATCAACGCGGCGGGCCAGTATCAGGAGCTGAAGGCGGACTACAGCGCCAGCACCGGCCAGGTCTTCACCGACGTGGGCTACGCCATCCCGCTGAACGACCGCGTCACGCTTGAGCCGTTCTTTGGCGCGGACTTCAGCGACCTGCGCACCCGCGGCTTCTCGGAATCGGGCGGTGACGCCGCGCTGAGCGGCAAGCGCAGCACGAACAACGTGGGCACCACCACGCTGGGCCTGCGCGCACAGACGACGTTCGACGTGAAGGACAACGCGGGCCGCCTGCGCGGCATGCTGGGCTGGCGCCATGCTTACGGCGACCTCAACCCGGAAGCCACGATGTCGTTCGACGGCAGCCAGCCGTTCACCGTCGCGGGCAACCCGCTGGCGCGTGACGCGGCGGTCATGGAAGTGGGCGTGGATCTGGCGATGAGCAAGAACGCCACGCTGGGTCTGGCGTACTCGGGCCAGTTCGGCGACGGCAACCGCCAGAACACCGGCACGGTCAACGTGAGCTGGCGCTTCTAAGGCGATTCGATTCTGATCGGTTGCGAAGGCCGGCCTCTTGGAGGCCGGCCTATTTTCGTGCGGGGCCCGTCTTCGCTCGGCAAGGTGTCAGGCGCCCGCGGCTCGGTGCAATACCGGGTGTCCGGCGGCATCGCGCTTCGATACACTGTTTGGCCACCCCTATAACGAGAACGCCATGAGACAGATGCTTCCGACCCTGGGCGCCGCCCTGGTGCTATCGCTGGCCGCGAACGCCGCCGCCGCGCAGCAATCCCCGCCCCGCGATCCTTTTTTCTGGTTGGGAGAAATCAACAAGGCCACGGCGGTGATCAACACCGACGAGGGCCTGCTAGACAAGTCCATGGCGCCGCGAATCGCCGCGGGCGTGGCCAAGGTCATTAGCGACGGCAATCAGCCCGGCGCCAAGCGGCCGGCCACGGTCATCACCTTCGAGCCCCTGCTGATCAAGGCCGCTGGCGAAGATGTGACCCTGCTGCACGCGGGTCGTTCCAGCCAGGACATGCACGCCACCTATCGCAGCGCGATCCTGCGCGACAAGCTGCTGGAACTGGCCGACCAGCTGAACGCCACGTCGACCACGCTGGTGGAGCTGGCCGCCAAGCATGCGGGCACCATCGTTCCCAACTACACCAATGGCGTGGCCGCGCAGCCCAACAGTTACGGACATTACCTGCTGGGTCAGGCGGCAGGCCTGGCGCGGGACGCGCAGCGCATCCGTGAAGCCTACGTGCGCATCGACCGCTCGCCCATGGGCACGACCGTGTTGAACGGCACGAGCTGGCCGCTGGACCGCAAGCGCATGGCGCAATACCTCGGCTTCGAGGCGCTGGTCGACAACGCCTACGACGCCTCGCAGATCTCGTCCATGGACCAGCCGGTCGAGGTCGCGTCCATCGTCACCAGCATCGCGCTGCGTACCGGCAATTTCGTCGAAGACGTGATGACGCAGTATGCGCAATCGCGTCCGTGGATCCTGCTGCAGGAAGGCGGCGGCAATACCTACGTGTCCAGCGCCATGCCGCAAAAGCGCAATCCGGGCCTGCTCAACGACACGCGCAGCGACGCCTCCACCGCCGTGACGCTGGCGATGGGACCCGTGCTGCAGACGCACAACATCACGCCGGGCATGAGCGACCCCAAGGACGTGAAGCAGAATTCCGCGATGGTCGACAGCGCGATCTCTGCGCTCAAGCGCTGGGACCGCGTGCTCAAGGCGATGGTCATCAGCCCGGACCGCGCGCTGGAAGAGCTGAACAGCGACTGGACGGCCTCGCAGGAACTGGCGGACGTGCTGATGCACAAATACAAGCTGCCGTTCCGCGCGGGCCATCATTTTGCGTCCGAGGTGGTGTCGTACGCCAAGGCCAACAACATCAAGCCTCTGGATTTTCCGTACGCAGAGGCGCGTCGCATCTATGCCGACGCCATGAAGGATTCCAAGTACGGCACGGACCTGCCGATGAGCGAGGCCGAGTTCCGCGCGACGCTGGATCCCGTGGCCATCGTGAAGAACCGCGCCACCAGCGGCGGACCGCAGCCCAAGGAGATGGACCGCATGATCCAGGAGGCGCGCGAGCAGCTGGCCGCGCAGGACAAGTGGATCAAGGCGCGCCGCGCGCACATCCGCGATTCGCTGGCGGAACTGGACAAGCAGTTCGACGCGCTGGTGGCCAGCGCACCGAAGCCGTAGCCGCGGGTGATACGCGCCTGGGGCCGTCCCACCTAGGCGGCTCCACCTTGGCGGCCCCACCTAAGCGTCCCCCTCTCCTCCGCAGACCTGCAGCACGCAGCCGCGCAGCCAGCGGTGGGCGGAATCCCCGTCCATCCTGGGGTGCCACAACATCGACACCGTGAAGGGCGTCATCGAGAAGGGCAGCGCAAAGCTGCGCATGTCCGCGCGTAGCGCGGCAGTGTGCCTGTCCGGCACCGTGGCGATCAGGTTGGTGTCGCGCACTAGCGCAAGCGCTGTGGAAAAACCGCTGGCAATCGTGGCGACATGCCGCGCGCGGCCAGCCTGCGAAAGCGCCTCGTCGATCGGGCCGGATTCGCGCCCGCGGCGCGACACCAGAATGTGGCGGGCGTTCACGTAGCGCGTCAGCGTGACGTTGCCGCGGGCCAGCGGATGGCCCGCGCGCATGACCCCGATAAAACGATCCTGGAAAAGCGCGCGCGTGCGCAGCTCGGGACTGGCTGACTGGCCCACCACGCCGGTCTCCAGGTCCACGGCGCCGTCGCGCAGCGGCGCGCTGTCCTTGTCCAACTTCTGCAGGAAGCGCAGCCGCACGCCCGGCGCTTGCGTGTCGATGCGGGCCAATAGGCGCGCGCCGAAGTTCTCCACGAAGCCGTCGGTGACGCGCAGGGTGAAGGTGCGCACAAGGGCCGCGGGATCCAGCGTTTCGGTGGGGCGCAGCACCGCCTGCGCGTCCCGGACCAGCCCGCCGACCTGCTCGCGCAGCGCCAGCGCACGGGGCGTGGGCACCAATCCGCGCCCGGCGCGCACCAGCAGCGGATCGCCCGTGACGTCGCGCAGCCGCGCCAGCGCGCGGCTCATGGCGGAGGGACTCAGGTGCAACCGGCGGGCGGCGCCGGCCACGCTGCCTTCCGCGAGCAGCGCGTCCAGGGTGATGAGAAGGTTCAGGTCGGGCGTAGACATGCGGCAAACGTAGCACGCCGGCGGCCGGCGCGCTGACATTTGGCATGGCGCCGCGTGCAGGTATTAGCTGCAAATGCTGCGCCTTCCGCCAGGTGATATTGCGGCCTACGCTGGTGTCCTGTCTCTTTCATTCAGGACGCCATCATGCCGATTTCCGATCCCTCGCCATCCCATCCCCGTCTGGCGCTACTGTGCTGCCTGTCGCTGGCGATGCTGCTGTCTTCGCTAGGCACCAGCATCGCCAACGTCGGCCTGCCGGCATTCACGCAGGCATTCGGCGCGCCCTTCCAATCGGTGCAGTGGGTCGTGCTGGCTTATCTGCTGGCCATCACGATTGCGGTCGTCAGCGCCGGGCGGCTGGGCGACCTGATCGGCCGGCGGCGACTGATGCTGGCCGGGCTGGCGTGGTTTACCGCCGCGTCGGTGCTGTGCGGGGTGGCGCCCGGCCTGTGGACGCTGGTGGCGGCGCGCGCCGCGCAGGGCATGGGCGCGGCCGTGTTGATGACGCTTGCCATGGCCTTTGCCGGCGACGCGGCGCCGAAGGGGCGAGCCGGCAGCGCCATGGGTCTGCTGGGCACGATGTCGGCGGCCGGCACCGCGCTCGGGCCGACGCTGGGCGGCGCCCTGATCGCCGGGGTGGGTTGGCGGGCGATCTTCCTGGTGAATCTGCCGCTGGGGCTGCTGGCGTTCTGGCTGGCCTGGCGGCACCTGCCGCGCGATGCGCAGCGTGCCGCGCATCAACCGGTTCGCTTCGACTGGCCGGGCAGCGTGCTGCTGGCGCTGACGCTGGCCGCCTATGCGCTGTCCATGACGCTGGGCCGCGGCAGTTTTGGGGTGCTCAATGTCATTCTGCTGGCTGCGGCGACGGGCGGCGCGGGCCTGTTCATGTGGGCGCAGGCGCGGACGGCGCAGCCGCTGGTGCGGCCGGCCATGATCGGGAACCCGTTGCTGGCGGGCGGCTTTGCGGCCAATGCGCTGGTCGCCACGGTGATGATGGCGACCTTGGTAGTGGGGCCGTTCTATCTGTCGGGGGCATTGGGGTTGAGCGCTGTGCAGGTCGGGCTGGCGATGTCCTGCGGTCCGCTCGTGGCGGCGCTGGCCGGCGTGCCGGCGGGCCGCTGCGTGGATCGTTTCGGCAGCCGGCCGATGACGTTGCTTTCGCTGGGCGCGGTGGGCGGCGCCTGCGCCGCGCTGCCGGCCGCCGCGCTGGCGTTCGGCGTGACGGGTTACGTCGCGGCGCTTGCCACGATGACGGCGGGGTACGCGTTGTTCCAGGCAGCCAACAACACGGCGGTGATGGCGGCCGCAGGCGGCAGCGAACGCGGCGCCGTGTCGGGCATGCTGAACCTGTCGCGCAACCTGGGCCTGATCACGGGCGCCTCGGCAATGGGTGCGGTGTTTGCCGCGGGCGCCGGGGCCGCGTCGTTGGCCGATGCGCCGCCCGCCGCGCTGGCGGCCGGGCTGCGCGCGACGTTTGTCCTGGCCGCCGTGCTGTGCGCGCTGGCGATGGCCGCCGTGGCGGCAAGCGGCAAGCGGCTTGCCTCCGTTCAGCCGTAACGCAGTCCGGACAGGGCCGCCCGCCGCCGGCCGTCAGCGCATCATTCCGCCTTCAGGCCCGCCTGCACGATCAGCGGCTGCCACTTCAGCCGTTCGCTGCGGGCGAAGGCCGCCAGTTCGTCGGGCGTGCCGCCGCCGGGTTCGTGGCCCAGGTCCAGCAGCTTCTGCCGGACTTCCGGACGCGCGAGGATCTTGGCCAGGTCGTCGTTCAGCCGCTTCACGGCCGCGGGCGGCGTGCCCTTGGGCGCATACAGGCCGTTCCAGGCGATCACCTGAAAGCCGTCCAGCCCCTGCGCCGCCACGGAAGGCACGCCGGGCAGCAGGGCCGACTCCTTCAACGAGGTCACCGCCAGCGGACGCAACTTGCCGCTGGTGATGAACGAGCGCGCGGCGCTGACGGTGTCGATGCCAAGTTGCACCTGACCTCCCATCAGGTCCGTGGTGGCGGTGGCCGAACCCTTGTAGGGAATGCCCCGGATGCTGTTGACGCCCTGCTGCTTGAGCAGTTCGTAGACGAGGCGCGCGGTGGTGCTGGGCATGCCCACGTTGACGCTGTCGGGCTTGGCCTTGGACGCGTTGCGCAGGTCGGCCAGGCTGGCGTAGGGCGAGGACGGCGTGGTCAGCAGCACCATGGGAAACGAGCTGACCAGCATGACCGGCGTGAAGTCTTTTTCCGGGTCGAAGTTGGTGGACGCGTACATGTACTGGTTCAGCACGTGGGTGCCGTTGGTGCCCATCAGCAGCGTGTAGCCGTCGGGGGCGGCGCGCGCGACCTCGGAGGCGCCAATGTTGCCGCCAGCGCCCGGGCGGTTTTCCACGATGAACGGTTGGCCCAGGTCACGGGCCAGGTATTCGGCCAGGTAGCGGGCGGCGACGTCGGTGCCTTGGCCGGCCTGGTAGGGGACGATGATCTTGACGGGTTTGGAGGGATAGCTGTCGGCGGCCGAGGCAGGTTGCGCGAACAGCAGCGGCGCCGCGAGCGCGGCGATGAGGCGTATGGTCTTCATGGTGGTCTCCTCGTTTTTTATGGTGTGCTGCATGCGGGTGCGGCTAGGGCTTGGGAGGCGGCCATCGCGGCAGGATGCCCTGTTCCTGCAACGCCGCGATTTGTGAGTCGTCGAAGCCGGCCTCCCGCAGGACCTCGACGGTGTGTTGCGCATAGGCGGGCGGCGGGCGCTTGACGCGCGCGGGCGCCTGCGACAGCCGGACTGCCGGACCGATGCCGTGATAGCCATCACGATCCACGCGCATGCCGCGATGCGCGGTGTGCGCCTGCGCAAAGGCTTCGGGCACGCTGTTGACCGGGCCCGCCGGTACGCCCAGCTGCATCAGCTCGGCGCATAGCGCGTCCCGTGAACGCGTCGCCAGCGCGTGTTCGATGGCGTCGCGCAATGCATCGCGGTGCGCCAGCCGCGACCGGTTGGTGGAAAAGCGCGGGTCTTCGGGCAATGCCGTCAGGCCGGCGTAGTCGCAGAAGCGGCGGAACTGGCGGTCGTTCACCACGCCCAGGAAGATCTCGCCATCGCGGCAGGCATAGCGGTCATACGGCGCAATGTTGGGATGCGCGCTGCCCAAGAGGCCGGGCGTTTGCTGCGTGTGCATCCAGTTGGCGGCGTGCGGCACCAGCAGGCTGAGCGCGGTGTCGAACAGCGTGACCTCGACCCGCTGGCCCAGGCCGGTGCGCGCCCGGTGGTAAAGCGCCAGCAGGATGCCGGACTGCGCGGTGTAGCCGGTCAGGTGGTCGACGATGGGTACGCCGATGCGGGTCGGGCCGCTGGCCGGTTCGCCGTTGATGCTCATCAGGCCGCACATGGCCTGCAGCACCGCGTCGTAGCCGGGCAGGCCGCCCAGCGGGCCGTCGTCGCCAAAGCCCGTGATGGCGCAGTAGATCAGCTGGGGAAAGCGGGGTTTGAGGTCCGCCTCAAAGTCCAGCCCCCATTTGGCCATCGTGCCGGGGATGAAGTTTTCGATCAGGACGTCGGCATCGGCCAGTAGCGCAAAAAGCACGTCGCGTCCGGCGGGCCGGGACAGGTCCAGCCCGATGGCCCGTTTGCCGCGATTGACGGCGGTGAAGTAGGCCGCGTCGCCTGCTTCGTTGACCGGCGGCCCCAGGCTGCGGGTCTCGTCGCCGCCGGGCGGCTCGATCTTGATGACGTCCGCGCCCTGGTCCGCCAGCATTTGCGAGCACAGCGGACCGGCCAGGACCCGCGACAGGTCGATGACGCGCAGGCCGTCCAGCGCGCCCCGCGCGCGCGGCGCGGGGCTGGGTGCAGCTTGTTCCGATGAATCAGACATCGCCCACCTCGTCTGGGGGTTGCCGCCGGTCAGGCGCGGGTAGGCAATTCGACCACACCGGAGCCGAGTACGGACAGCTCGTCGTCCTGGTTGCGCGCTTCCTGTTCGATCTCGACCAGGTGCCGGCCATCTTCGACATACTTGCGCACGACCTTGCCCTTGAAGAACAGCATGTCGCCCTCGGGATTGTGGCGGCGGATCTTGCACGTGGACTTGCGCAGGAACCCCGCATCACCCATCCAGTTGGTGAGGTGATGCGTCAGCCACGAATTGCGCTCGGGACCGTAGTCGTAGGCGCCGGGCGCGCCGACTTCCAGCGCGAAGTCTTCTTCCCAGTGGACGCGCTCGGGCACGTCGGGAATGCCGAAGCGGTTGGTGATCCCCACGCCCGGATGCGCGTCGATGAGCTGCCACGCCAGTTTGTTGGCGCGGATGTACAGGCCGCCCCAGCCCTGCGCGAAGGCGATGAAGCCGGTCACCGTCATCGGGCCCTTGAACATCACGGGCAGTTCTTCGCCTTCCTTCACGTCTTCCCAGTAGCGCGGCGTGGCGCCGCGGACTTCTTCCTGGGCGTAGAGCTTGTAGGCTTCCTTGATTTCCTCGGGGCTGTAGCGGCGCGGCTCGCGTGCGCGGACTTCCGCGTACTTGCTGCCCTGTTCGCGCGCGTGGTCGCGTTCGGTGCGAAAGCACCAGCTGTCGGCCTCGGCGACCTTGTCGCCGTCCTGGTTGAAGAAGTCCACGTGATAGATCTGCTGCACGGCGCGGCCGGCAAACCGGGTCTGGTGTTCGATCAGGTTCTTCAGGTGCGCTTCGGTGGAGATGGTGTCGTTGCGCTTGACGGTCTTGTGCCAGGTCCAGTCCGCGCCCGACCACATGGCGTGCACGCCGGGCAGCCCGCCCACGTAGCCGGACACGATGCGGCTGGTGGCAAAAAGGAAGCTGGGCAGCGCGATGATGCCGCCGTGCTGGGTCTTGGCCGCGTATTCCGGGTCCGTCCACAGGGGGTTGTCGTCGCCGATGCCGTGGGCGTAATGGCGGATGTTGTCGCGCGTGGCCTCGTAGCACCACGGTTCGGCGGTGGCGCCGATCTTCACGCCGATGCGTTCGCGCAGCTCGTCCAGCCCGCGTTCGGTGATCTTGGGAAAGCTGCGTTCGGTCTTGGTCTGGGTCAGCATGATGTCTCCTGGTTTTGAAGATGGCCTGTGCCGGACTGCCCTAGGCGTGGGCGGCCCCGGCGGGCGTGGTGTTGGCGGTCGCAAGCTCTTGCTCCCGCAATTTCCTGCGATGGATCTTTCCGGCGGGCGTTTTGGGCAGTTCGGCCACGAACACCACCTGGCGCGGATACTCGTGCTGCGCGAGGCGGCTGCGCACGGCATCCTGGATTTCTTCCACGAAGGTGTCGTCGCCCTGGCGCGCCGACACCACGAAGGCCTTGACGACCTGGCCGCGCAGCGGGTCGGGCACCCCGATGGCGGCGGCCTCGGCCACGTCCCGGTGCTTGAGGATGGCGTCTTCGATCTCGACGGCGCTCATGGTCCAGCCGGCCGAGATGATGACGTCGTCGGCGCGGCCGCCGTGCCAGAAGTAGCCGTCTTCGTCCACGCGGCCCAGGTCCTTGGTGGCGACCCAGGCGTCGCGGCGCCAGAGCTTGAGTTCGCCGGTTTCGCCGGGCGCGCAGGGCTGGCCGTTGGCGTCCTGGACCTCGACGCGCAATCCCGGCACGGGCTTGCCCAGCGAGCCGGCCTTGACGGTGAAGTCCGGCGCGCCGGGGTAATTGACCAGGCATACCCCGATCTCGGTCGTGCCGTACATGCTGCAGACCGGCCGGCCGAAGGTCGCTTCCACGAAGGCGGCGGTCTCGCTGTCGATGGGTTCGCCGGTGAAGGACACCTTGTCCAGGTGATAGCGGTAGCGCCCGGCCGCGCCGCTGTTGCGCATCATCCGGTAATGGGTGGCGGCAGCCGATATGTTGTTGAAGCGGTGTTCCTGCAAGGCCTGCAGCAGGCGCTCGGCGTTGAACTTGCCGGCATACGCGCCGATGGTGACGCCCAAGGCCAGCGGCGCCAGCGTGCCGTGCCACAGCCCATGTCCCCAGGCGGGCGAGGACGGGCACATGTAGCGGTCGCCCGGCCGGATGCCGGTGCCGTACAGCGCGGCCAGCATCAGCGTGACCAGGGCGCGGTGCGTGTGCTTGACGGCGTCGGGCAGCTCGCGGGTCGTGCCGGACGTGTACTGGAAGATGGCCAGATCGTCGGCGCGCGTGCGGCATTCGTAGTGCGACGGGTAGGCGGCCAGCGTGCCGAGGAACGCCTCGTCGGCGATGACGACACGCATGTCCTCGCCGCCCGCGGCCAGCGGCGCTTTTTCCGCGTTGGTCACCAGCATGCGCGGCTGGCAGTCCTGCACGCGCAGCCGGATGCCGTCGGGGCCGAACAACGTGAACAGCGGCACGGCGATCGCGCCCATCTTCATGGCACCGAACATGGCCACGTAGAACGGCAGCGACGGTTCGAGCATGACGGCCACGCGGTCGCCCGGGCGGATGCCCTGTTCGGCCAGGTAGTGCGCAAAGCGCGAGGATTGCTCGGCGATCTGGCGGAACGTGTAGGTCTCGTCCCCGCCCGCCGCACGCACCAGGATGATCGCCGGCTCGGCCTTGTCCGCGTGCCGATCGATGCATTCGTGCGCGATGTTCATGTGTTCACGGTTGCCGTCGAAAAGCTCCCAGAGCTTGTCGGGGGCGCAAAGCGCCTGGGCGTCCGCATAGGAAAGGGTCTCGGTCAGCTTGGTCATTTCGTCGTACCTGTGTGGGTCGGCAACCTGTGGACTCACTATGCGCGCCGCCAAATAAATTGTCAATGGCGTTTATGAATTGTATATATACAATTAAGGTGCGTTGGGGCGGACCCGCGACGTGGTCGCCGCACGGTATGCTTGCCGCAATAAAAACGGAGAAACCGATGAGTGAAATCAGTACCCCGGACCCTGCCGCCGCCGGCCCGCGCGTGCGGCCCGTGCCGGCCGTGACGCGATCGATTGCGATCCTGCGCCTGCTCGGGCGGGGCGGCGAGCCCATGACGCTCAAGGCCATCTCGCAGGAATTGGGCATGGTGACCAGCACCTGCCTGCACATTCTTCGCGTCCTGGTGGAAGAAGGCCTGGTCAAGGTCGATCCCGGCGCCAAGCGCTACAGCCTGGGCGTGGGCATGCTGACGCTGGCGCGCAGCGTGATCGAGAGCAATCCGTTTCCCGCGCTGGCCCAACCCGTGCTGGACCGGATCGCCAACGCGGCCAGCGTCACCGCGATCGGCGTCGAGGTGTCAGGCAGCGATCACATGGTCGTGCTGGCGTTGTCGCGGTCCAATGCGCCGTTCCGGCTGCACGTGGACGTGGGCAGCCGCTTTCCCGCGCTGATCAGCGCAACCGGCCGGCTCGTCGCGGCCTTTGCCGACCTATCGGAGAAGGAACTGGAGCGGCGATTCAAGGCCTTGCGCTGGGATCAGGCGCCCGAGTTTTCGGCCTGGAAAGCCGACGTGGACGCGGTGCGCCGACAAGGCTACAGCGTGGACCGCAACAACTACATCAACGGCGTCGTCGTGATCGCGGTGCCCGTCTTCGACAGCCATCAGCGCCTGACGCATGCGCTGGTGGCCGCGGGATTGGCCGAACAGCTTGATGCGGCGCGCGTCGAATCGCTGGCGCGCGCGCTGCAGGACGAGTCGCGCGCGTTGTCGCAACTGATGGCCGCCAGGAGCTGAGCGCATGACCACGCAACCGGATGTCGAACCGCCCGTGCCGCAAGGGTGGCGCAAAAGAGGGCTTGCGGGCTTTGCGGGCCTGATCGGGCCGTTGTGGGTGCGCAAGGAGGACGAGGGCTGGGCGTACGGCCTCCTGGCCACCGCCGATCATCTGAATCCGGCTGGCGTGGTGCATGGCGGATTGCTGACGGCGTTGCTGGATCACGGCATCAGCGCGATCGCTTGGGAAGCGCTGGGCCGGCGCGCCTGCGTGACCGTGCAACTGGACACGCATTTTCTGGCGGCGGCGCGCGAGGGGCAGTTTCTGGAAGTGCGCGGCCGCGTGGCGCGGGCGACGTCCTCGCTGGTGTTCATGCAAGGAGAGCTGAGCACGGACGGGCAGGTCGTTGCGACGGCCGTTGCCGTGCTCAAGCAGGTGGGGGCAGCGGCGGCGGGCGGTCCCGCGGCGGGCGCTCCCGCGGCGGGCGGTCCCGCGGCGGGGGCCGCGGCGAAGTAAACCCCGCCCCGGATCCCGCCAAGCACGCCCGCGATCAGGCCGGCAGCGCGATCAGCCTGGCCGAACCCGCCGCTTCTTCCTCGCGCAGCTTGAAGCGCGCCACCGCATCGGCCAGCACGCGCGCCTGGTCGCTCAGCATGCCGGATGCCGCCGTGGACTGCTCGACCAGCGCGGCATTTTGCTGCGTGGCCTGGTCCATGTCGGCGACCGAGCGGTCGATCTGACCCAGCCCCGTGCTTTGTTCGGCCATTGCGCCGTGGATCTCGCTCACCATCCGTTGCACGCGGTTGATGCCATCAACGATCTCGGTCATGGTCGAACCCGCGGCCTGCACGCGTTGCGTGCCGCTCTTGACGTTCTGGACGGACGCCTCGATCAGCGTCTTGATCTCCTGCGCGGACGCGGCGCTGCGCTGCGCCAGCGTGCGCACTTCACCGGCCACCACCGCAAAGCCGCGGCCTTGTTCGCCTGCGCGGGCGGCTTCGACCGCCGCGTTCAGCGCCAGGATGTTGGTCTGGAACGCGATGCCGTCGATCACGCGAATGATCTCGGTAATGCGCTGCGACGACTTCGAGATCTCGTCCATCGTGCTGACCGCGTCGTTGACCACCTGGCCGCCACGGGCGGCGACGGCGCTGGCTTCGTCGGCCAGGCGCGTTGCGTGCTCGGCGGTTTCCTCGGTCTGGCGCACGCTGGACGCCAGTTCGGTCAGCGCCGACGAGGTTTCCTCGAGCGAGGCGGCCGACGTTTCCGTGCGCTGCGACAGATCACGGTTGCCCATGTCGATTTCTCGTGTGGCGGCGCTCATCGAATGCACGCCGCTGCGCACTTCGCGCATGACGTGGGTGATCTTCTCCACGAACGCGTTGAACGAGGCGGAGATCTGCGCGACTTCGTCGTGGCCGACCACGGCCAGGCGGTGCGTCATGTCGCCGTCGCCCGAGCCGATGGTGCCCATGGCGTCGCGCACGGCGGACAGGCGCTTGAACGCCCGCGACGTGATCACGCTGGCGATGGTCACGGCGATCAGCGTCAGGACGACCAGCGAGATCAGGGTTGCGTGCAGCACCTGCGTCAGGCCGACCGTGGCTTCGGCCTTGTCCAGCGCCACGACCAGATACCAGTCGGTGCCGGGAACGCGGCGCGCCTTCAGCAGCTTTTGCGCGCCGTCCAGCATGATGTCGGCGGGGGCGGCGCCGTCGCGGGCCAGGGATGCCACGACATCGGCCGTCAACGCCGGGGAAATGTCGGTCGACGGCTTGAGCGCCAGCTTGTCGTTCAGGTGCGAAATCACCTGCCCGTCGGTCGCCACCACGAAGGCGCTGCTGGACGGCGTGGGGTGGATGGCCTTGATGATGTCTTTCACGCCATCGAGCGGCACGGCGCCGCTCAGCACGCCCGTCGTCTGGCCGTTGCGGATCATCGGCGCGGTGAATGCGACGTACAGCACGCCGGTGGTGGAATCGCCGTAAGGCTTGGTGACCGTCAGCTTGCCGGCGGCGACGGCGCTCTTGTACCAGGGCCGGGCGGTAGGATCGTAATCCGCCGCGGTCTTGGTGGTGGAAAAGAAGGTCTTGTCCGACCAGCCGATGGTGGTGATGGGAAAGCCATTGGTCTGGCCCATGAGCTGGGTCAGGCCGCGGGGATCGCCCTTTTCGACCACTTTCGCGGTGGCGTCGACCGCCTGCGCCTTGTCGGCCGACCAGCGCTCGATGGCGCTGGCGTTGCCCGAGGCCACGGCGTCCAACGTGGCGGCGATGGTGGACATCATGTTGTCGCGCACGATCTGGTAGGTGATGAGGCCGGAAAGCGTGAGGGCTCCCACCACCGTAAAGCAGGTAATAAGCAAAATGCGGTTGCGCAGCGACGTTATCTTCATGCTCGTGTACTGGATACGCCGGCGGGGAAGGCCGGCGGGTTGCAAGTCGGCCAGGAAACCCCCGGCCGCAACCCGCTAACGGCAGATGCAGGGGGCGACTTTAGGGGGGCGCGCCAGAACCCGAGCAATATCGTCGCGGCGGTTTCAGCCGGCTTTCACCCCTCGCGCGGCACGTGCACGCGGCCTTCCATCAGCACCCGCGCGCTGCGGCTCATGATGGCCTTGGTCACTTTCCATTCGCCATCCACCAGCTGCGCCTGCGCGCCGACACGCAGCGTGCCGGACGGGTGGCCGAAGCAGACGTTGTCGCGCTCGCCGCCGCCCGCCGCCAGGTTCACCAGCGTGCCGGGCACCGCGGCTGCGGTGGCGATGGCGACGGACGCCGTGCCCATCATGGCGTGGTGCAGCTTGCCCATCGACAGGGCGCGAACCAGCACGTCGATGTCGCCCGTGCCGATCTTCTTGCCGCTGGAGGACACGTATTCCTTCGGGGAGGCAACAAACGCCACCTTGGGCGTGTGCTGGCGGCTGGCCGCCTCGGCGATGTCCTTGATCAGTCCCATGCGAACGGCGCCGTGTGCGCGGATGGTCTCGAAGCGCGCCAGCGCGGCGGCATCGCCGTTGATGGCGTCCTGCAGTTCCGTGCCACTGTAGCCCAGCGCGTCGGCTTCCAGGAAGATCGTGGGAATGCCGGAGTTGATCATCGTGGCCTTGAACGTGCCCACGCCGGGGACTTCCAGGTTGTCCACCAGATTGCCGGTGGGGAACATGGAGCCGCCGTCGCCTTCCTCGGCAGGGTCCATGAATTCCAGGCGCACTTCGGCGGCCGGGAAGGTCACGCCGTCCAGTTCGAAGTCGCCGGTCTCCTGCACCGCGCCGCCGGTGATGGGCACGTGCGCGACGATGGTCTTCTGGATGTTGGCCTGCCAGATGCGCACGATGGCAATCCCGTCCTGCGGGATGCGGGCGGCGTCGACCAGGCCGTTGGTGATGGCAAAGGGCCCGACCGCCGCGGACAGGTTGCCGCAGTTGCCGCTCCAGTCCACGAAGGGCTGGTCGATGGAGACCTGGCCGAAGAGGTAATCCACGTCGTGGCCGGGGCGCGTGCTTTTGGCGACGATGACGGTCTTGCTGGTGCTGGAGGTGGCCGCGCCCATGCCGTCGATCTGCTTGCCGTAGGGGTCGGGGCTGCCGATCACGCGGAGCAGCAGCGCATCGCGCGCCGCGCCCGGCACGCGGGCCGATTCGGGCAGGTCGTCCAGCTTGAAGAACACGCCTTTGCTGGTGCCGCCGCGCATGTAGGTGGCGGCGATCTTGGTTTGGGGAGCATGTGACATGAAACGATCCTGAAGTATCGGAGTAGGGCGGCGGGCGCTGCAACCGCCCGCCGGTCTTTACAGCGCGGGTCAGGCCAGCTTGCCGGCGTCCGACGCGGAGGCGGCTTCCAGGAAATCCTGGGC
Source organism: Achromobacter sp. SLBN-14 (assembly GCF_006715415.1). Lineage (NCBI taxonomy): Bacteria > Pseudomonadati > Pseudomonadota > Betaproteobacteria > Burkholderiales > Alcaligenaceae > Achromobacter > Achromobacter sp. SLBN-14. The sequence goes on from NZ_VFNE01000001.1 coordinate 3,144,812, forward strand.
AAAGCGCTGCAGCACGCCGCCGGCTTCGTAGATGGACACTTCTTCGGCGGTATCCAGGCGGCAGGTCACGGGCACCCGTTCGGTGCTGCCGTTGCGGCGGTGGATGACCAGCGTCAGGTCCGCGCGCGGCTTGCGCTCGCCAATGACGTCGTAACTTTCGGTGCCGTCCAGCGCCAGCGTCTTGCGGTTCACGCCCGGCGTGAATTCCAGCGGCAGCACGCCCATGCCGATGAGGTTGGTGCGGTGGATGCGCTCGAAGCCTTCGGCCACGATGGCTTCCACGCCGGCCAGGCGCACGCCCTTGGCGGCCCAGTCCCGCGACGAGCCCTGGCCGTAATCGGCGCCGGCCACGATGATGAGCGGCTGCTTGCGGTCCATGTAGGTCTCGATGGCTTCCCACATGCGCATGACCTTGCCCTCGGGTTCCACGCGCGCCAGCGAGCCTTGCTTCACGGTGCCGTCGGCGTTCTTCACCATTTCGTTGAAGAGCTTCGGGTTGGCGAAGGTGGCGCGCTGCGCGGTCAGGTGGTCGCCGCGGTGCGTGGCGTACGAGTTGAAGTCCTCTTCGGGCAGACCCATCTTGTGCAGGTATTCGCCCGCGGCGCTGTCCATCAGGATGGCGTTGGACGGCGACAGGTGGTCGGTGGTGATGTTGTCGCCCAGCACAGCCAGCGGCAGCATGCCGCGCAGCGTGCGTTCGCCGGCCAGCGCGCCTTCCCAGTACGGCGGACGGCGGATATACGTGCTTTGAGGACGCCAGTCGTACAGCGGGCTGACGGCGGTCTGGCGGTCGTCCTTGATGCCGAACATGGGGGCGTAGACCTTGCGGAACTGCTCGGGCTTGACCGCCGACTTGACCATCGCGTCGATTTCTTCGTCGCTGGGCCAGATGTCCTTCAGACGGATCTCGCGGCCATCGGCGGCCACGCCCAGCACGTCGCGTTCGATGTCGAAACGGATGGTGCCGGCAATCGCATAGGCCACGACCAGCGGCGGCGAGGCCAGGAAGGCCTGCTTGGCGTACGGGTGGATGCGGCCGTCGAAGTTGCGGTTGCCGGACAGCACGGCGGTGGCATAGAGGTCGCGGTCGATGATTTCCTGCTGGATCTTCGGGTCCAGCGCGCCAGACATGCCGTTGCACGTGGTACAGGCAAACGCCACGACGCCAAAGCCCAGTCGTTCCAGTTCGTGCGTGAGGCCGGCTTCTTCCAGATAAAGCTGGACGGCCTTGGAGCCGGGCGCCAGCGAGCTCTTGACCCAGGGCTTGCGCGCGAGACCCGCGCGGTTGGCGTTGCGCGCCAAGAGGCCCGCGGCGATCACGTTGCGCGGGTTGCTGGTGTTGGTGCAGCTGGTGATGGCGGCGATGATGACGGCGCCGTCGGGCATCAGGCCAGGCTGGTTCTCGACCACGCCGGCGATGCCGCGCTCGGCCAGGTCGGACACCGGCAGGCGGCGGTGCGGGTTGGACGGGCCGGCCAGCGTGCGCACGACGGTAGACAGGTCAAAGCGCAGCACGCGCTCGTACTGCGCGGTCTTCAAGCTGTCGGACCACAGGCCGGCGGTCTTGGCGTAGTTTTCCACCAGCGCAATCTGCTCGTCCTCGCGGCCGGTCAGGCGCAGGTAGTCGATGGTCTGCTGGTCGATGGAAAACATCGCCGCGGTGGCGCCGTACTCGGGCGCCATGTTCGAGATGGTGGCGCGGTCGCCCAGCGTCAGGCTGGAGGCGCCTTCGCCGTAGAACTCCAGATACGCGCCCACCACCTTTTCCTTGCGCAGGAATTCGGTCAGCGCCAGCACGATGTCGGTGGCGGTGATGCCGGGCTGCGCGCGGCCGGACAGTTCGACGCCGACGATGTCGGGCAGGCGCATCCACGACGCGCGGCCCAGCATGACGTTTTCGGCTTCCAGGCCGCCCACGCCGATGGCGATGACGCCCAGTGCGTCCACGTGCGGCGTGTGGCTGTCGGTGCCGACCAGCGTGTCGGGGAAGGCCACGCCGTCCTGCGTGTAGATGACGGGCGACATCCGCTCCAGGTTGATCTGGTGCATGATGCCGTTGCCCGGCGGCACGACTTCGATGTTTTCGAAGGCCTGCTTGGTCCAGTCGATGAAATGGAAGCGGTCTTCGTTGCGGCGGTCTTCGACCGCGCGGTTCTTGGCAAAGGCGTCCGGGTCGTTGCCGTCGTATTCGACGGCCAGCGAGTGGTCCACGATCAGCTGCACCGGCACCACGGGATTGACCTTGGCCGGGTCGCCGCCCTTGTCGGCAATGGCGTCGCGCAGGCCCGCCAGGTCCACCAGCGCGGTCTGGCCCAGGATGTCATGACAGACCACGCGCGCCGGAAACCACGGAAAGTCCAGATCGCGGCGGCGTTCGATCAGCTGCTTGAGCGCGTCGGTCAGCAGCGCGGGATCGCAGCGGCGCACCAGGTTTTCGGCCAGGACGCGGGACGTGTAGGGCAGGCCGTCATACGCGCCGGGCGCAATGGCCTCCACGGCTGCGCGGGCGTCGAAGTAGTCCAGGCGGGTGCCGGGCAGGTTCTTGCGGTACGACTTGTTCATCATGCCTCCGTGCGCTGTTGGGTGCTTTGCGCGATCTGTTGTTCGATGTTGATGCGGGATGCGCGGATGTGCCGGCGCATCAGGAGTTCGGCCAGCTCGCCGTCGCCGTCGGCGATGGCGTCCAGAATGCGGTGATGCTCGGCGTAGGCCTGCCGCGGGCGATTGGGCGTCGTCGAATACTGGATGCGGTACATGCGCGCCAGCTGATAAAGCTCGTCGCACAGCATGCGAAACAGCATCTGGTTGCCGCTGCCCTTGACGATGCGGTAGTGGAAATCGTAATCCCCTTCCTGCTGGTAGTAGCCCAGGCCGGCCTGGAAGGCTTCGTCGCGTTCGTGGGCTTCCAGCACGCCGCGCAGCTCGTCGATTTCCGACGGCGGCATGCGTTCGGCGGCCAGGCGGCAGGCGGTGCCTTCCAGCGATTCACGGATTTCGTAGAGTTCGATCAGTTCCTGGATCGACAGGGACACGACGCGCGCGCCGGCGTGCGGCACGCGCACCAGGAGCCTCTGGCCCTCCAGCCGGTGCAGGGCCTCGCGCAGCGGGCCGCGGCTGACGCCGTGGATGCGCGCCAGCTCGGGCTCGGAGATCTTGCTGCCCGGGGCGATCTCGCCCTTGACGATGGCGGACTGGATCTTGCGGAAGATGTGGTCCGACAGGGTTTCGCCGATGGGTTCGCCAGCGGGGGCGCCATCGGCCGCCTGCGCGCCCGGCAAGGTGAGCACTTTGCTCATGGTGTTGACAATTCGTTCCGTTAAAGGGGTATTTTCGGAAGAAAGCGCGCTTGTCGCGCTGAATTGTCAACAATTTACTCCCGGCAAGGGCGCGGGTGCAAGCGGCCCCCCGGTCCCGGGAGTGGGCGCCGGGCAGGGCGCGGGCGCGGCCGGTTCAGGGCCGCCTGCGCAGGCGGGCCATCACCTTAGAGGTCGACCCGCACCTTGCCCGCCTTCACCAATCCGGCCACGTCCCGGATTTCCGCCAGCAGCGCGTCCTGCAGTTGCGCCGGCGTGCCGCCGGTGGGCTCGAAACCCTGCTCGGCCAGCTTGGTGTGGACGGACTCGGTTTTCAGGGCGCGGTTGATGCCCTGGTTCAGCGCCGCGATGGTGGCCTCGGGCGTGCCCGCCGCGCAGTACGTGCCGAACTGGATCTGCGCCGAAAATCCCGCAAAGCCGCTTTCGGCAACGGTGGGAATGTCCGGGTATTTCGGCAGGCGCTGCGGGCTGGTCACGGCCAGCACCCGCAGCCGGCCGCTCTTCAGATACGGTTCGACCGCGGCCACCGTGGCCACCACCACCTGGATCTGGCCGCCCAGCAGGTCGGTCATCATCGGGCCGGTGCCGCGATATGGCACGTGCAGCATCTCGATGCCGCAGGCGGCTTGCAGCAGTTCGGTGGCCAGGTGCTGGGGCGTGGCGTTGCCGGGCGTGCCAAAGGTCAGCCCCTTGGGCTCGCGCCGCGCCTGCGCGACCAGTTCGGCCAGCGTCTTGGCGGGCAGGTCGCTATTGACCGCCACCATGTAGGGCGAGCGCGCAATGGGGCAGACGGGCGCCAGCTGCTTGAGCACGTCTTCGGGCGGGCGGGCGTAGTAGCGCACCGACGGCACCAGGCCGGCAAACAGCAGCATGCTGCCGTCTTTCGCGCCATTGGCCGTGTAGTCCGCGCCCAGCATGCCGCTGGCGCCGGGTTTGTTTTCCACGACTACGGGGCGATCCATCGCGCCTTCCAGCGAGGCGGCGATGACGCGGCCCAGCACGTCGGTGCCGCCGCCCGGCGGGAACGGCACGATCACGCGCAGGGGCGCTTCGCGCGCGGCGGCCAGGCGCGGGGCGGCGGCGCCCAGCGGGGCCAGCGACATTGCCGCCAGGGTCTTGATGAGGGTTCTGCGGTCCATGTGTCTTGTCTCCGTCCCCGCGTCGTGGCGGGGTTGTCGCGCATCGTCTCTGTCGGCGGACGATGTCAGGGTTCGGGGGAAATCAGTGTGGCGATGCCGTCGGCTAGGCCTTTGCGGCATGCGCCTGCGTCGAGGACGTCTGCGCGGGATTCGCCACCACCGGATGCGCCGACACGAAGCTGCGAAGCGCGGCGGCCACCGTGCCGGGTTCCTCCACCGGCAGCATATGACGCTGGCCGGGGGCGACGCGGGCGCAGGCGCGGGGCAGGGCGCGCGCCAGATCTCGCGTCATCCGCGGGTTCGAGCCGACGTCGTGTTCACCGGTCATGACCAGCACGGGGCAGGCAATGTCCGGCGCGGCCTGCGCCAGCAGCGGGTCGCCCAACGCGAACAGCGCGTACGCGGACAGAAAGCTCTGGCGGTCGTTGCCGAGCAGGCGCTGTTCGATCTGCGCCACGCGCGCGGGGTGCGCGGCCTGAAAGGCCGGCGTGAACCAGCGCGTCAGCGACACCTTGGCGGCAGCTTCGGGGTCTTGCGTGGCCGCGGCATCCAGCCGGGCGCGCACGGCGGCGGCTTCTTCGTCCGTGCGCCGGAACACCGTGTTCAGCAACACCAGCCGGCTGACGCGTTCGGGGTGCGCCGCCGCGTAGGCGCCCGCGATCAGGCCGCCCATGGAATAGCCCAGCACGGTCGCGTGTTGCCAGCCCGCGTGGTCCAGTTCGGCGTCCAGTTGCGCGATGAAGTCCTGGATGTTCGCCGGGCCGCGCAGCGCGGGCGCGGCGCCGTGGCCCAGCAGGTCATATCGCAGCACGTCGAAGTCCGGCTCAAGCAAGGGAGCCAGGTCGTCCCACAGCGTGTGGTCCAGGCCGACGCCGTGCAAGAGGACCAGCGGTTCGCCGCGGCCGGTGCGCCGCCGTTGCATGGTCATTTTGCGCGCGCCTCCTGTGCTTCCTGCTCCAGTTCCTTCATGTCCGAATAGCGGTTGCCGATGCGGTGATGCGGACGGCCCGAGGTGGCCGCGCCCAGCGCGATCACGATCTCGTCGGGCGCCGGCGCGTCGTTGATGGTGGTCTGCACCGTCAGGTAGTGCGAGCGCAGGCCTTCGTCCAGCTTGTGCATCAGCGGCACGGAGATCACGCAGCCCGGGCCGCCGCGCATGTTGGTGAAGCTGAGATAGCTGGTGCCGCCTACCGCGTTGCGGTAGAAGTTGCCGAAACGCAGCGTGTGGATCAGCGCGGACGCATGTTCGACTTCGCCCGCGGTGCCGACCACGGCCGCCTTGCCGTAGGCCTCGATGTTGTCCGCCGAACCGGCCTGGCGCAGGATCTCGCCGACCAGCAGTTCGCCCAGCGGCGGCGCGGCTTCGAGGATGCCGGGCCGCAGGTCTTCCTGAAACGGCAGGCCGGCCCACGGATTGCGGATCACGGCGGCGGCCACGATCATCACTAGCGGGCGCTCGGCCGCGCGGCCGCCTTCAATGAGGGTTTTCTCGACGTAACTGACTACCTTGCGCACTTGCAGCGACATGCACTTGCTCCGAAATCGTGGGGATGAATGACAAATCCATTGTTCGACGCTGCGTGCGATTTTGACAATCCAAATTAACGTGAGCTAATTTCAGAAAATCCGAATTCAAGGCGGCTTTCCCCATGCCTGCGTCCCTGAAGATCCAGCACCTGCGCCAGTTCCTGCTGGCCGCCGACCACGGCAGTTTTCGCATCGCCGCGCAGGGCACGTTCCGGTCGCAGGCGGCGGTGTCGGCCGCCATGCAGGACCTGGAGCAACAACTGGGCGCGCCGCTTTTTGAACCCGGCAAGCGCGCCCAGCTGACGGCGTTGGGCCACGCGGTGGCGCCGCTGTTTCGCGAATTGCTGGCCACGCATGACCGGGTGCTGGACGCGGCGCGGCAGTTCGGCACGGGCAGTCAGGGGCCGGTGGCGATGGCCGTCATGCCGTCGCTGGCCGACGAATGGCTGCCGCGGCTGCTCGCGCGCTTTGCGCGCACCCATCCTGACGTGCGGATCCGCGCGTTGGACGAAACCTCGCCCGAAGTGCACCGGCTGGTGCTGGCCGGCGAGGTTCAGGTGGGCGTGGCCGGGCAGGCCCCGCGCACGGACGAGGTGGCATTCACACCCGTGGCGCGGGACGCCTTCGGGCTGGTCTGCAAGAAAAGCCACCCGCTTGCGCGGCGGCGCGGCCCGGTGTCCTGGGCGGCGCTGGACGATGAGCGGCTGATCGGCAACGCAACCTTTGAAACGTTGAAGAACCGTCAATTGGGCAGCGGCATCGACGACCCGGCGATCGTGGTGTCCAACCGGGCTTCGCTATTGGCCAGCGTGGTGGGCGGCCTGGGCGTGACGGTGCTGCCGGTGCTGGCGCGGCCCGCGGCCGGCAGCGGGCTGGCGTTTGTGCCGCTGGCCGAACCCGTGGTCGAACGCATCGTCGGTGTGCTGACGCGCAAGGACGAGACGCTGCTGCCGTCGGTGGCCGCCATGCACGCGCTGGCGCTGCGGTCGCTGGCGCAGTTCACGCGGCGCAAGGGTGCGGTGCTGGTGTAGGGCCGGTCAGCCTGCGGCGTCGGCTGGCGTCATCCCCCGCACGCGTAGATCATGAACTGCCGGAAGGCTTCGGCCGGCTTGGCCATGGCCGCGCGCGGATGCCACAGCAGGCCGGCCTCCATGGGCGGCACGGCGTCGGTGATGGGCACGGCTTCGATCTTGCGCCCCTCCAGCGACCAGGGCCTGTAAACCATGTCCGACAGCATCGTGACGCCAAAGCCATGCGCGACCAGGCCGCGAAGCGCCTCCATCGACCGCGTGCGAAAGGCGATATCGGGCTGCAGGCCGTGACCGCGCCAATAACCCAGCGTGGATCGCTCGCCTTCGTCCATTTCCAGCAGGATGTAGGGATAGCGCGCGATGTCGGCGAGCGCGGGCGCGGCCGCCTGCGTCAGCGGATGCCCGGCCGCGGTCCAGAGCTGGCGCCTTGATCGCACCAGCACGTGGTGGCCGAAGCGTTCGCGCTTGTCCACGTTGGACAGCAACGCCACGCCCAGCTCCACGTCGCCGCTTGCCACGGCCTGTTCGATCTCCGGGCGGTCAAGGTCCACCAGGTCCAGCACGACGTCCGGATAGCGCCGCCGGAACCGCGCCAGCAGGTCGGGCAGAAAGTACCCCAGCACCGTGTAGGACGCCGCGATCCGCACCGAGCCGCGCAGCGCATAACGCTGAAACCCCGGTTCGCGCAGCGCGTCGTCCAGGGAGTCGAGCACGTCGCGGGTGCGCTGGTGGAAGTTGTGGCCTTCGGGTGTCAACGTCACGCCGTGCGCATGGCGGTCGAACAGGCGCACGCCCAGTTGCGCTTCCAGCGCCAGCACGGCGTTGGTGACCGCCGATTGGGACACGTGCTCGTCGGCCGCCGCCATGGAAAACCGCCCCGTGCGGGCGGCGGCGGCGAAGTACCGGAGTTGGCGGAGCGTGACGTCATTAGCCATGTGTTTTTCACATACCAGCTAGTCGAATATATGAATATACGATGGCTGCACGCGTTCCTACACTGCGGAAAACACGTAAATGCCCGCACCGCAGATTGCAGGAGACAACCCCCATGAACGCCCCTCTACCCCCTGGCGTGGCCGACACCCATGGCCTGTCGCTGGACGACAAATACGCGCAGCCCACCGGCCGCGTCTACCTTAGCGGCACGCAGGCGCTGGTGCGCCTGCCCCTGATGCAAAAGCAGCGCGACCAGGCGGCCGGCCTGAACACCGCCGGCTATGTGTCGGGCTACCGGGGATCGCCGCTGGGCGGCCTGGACCAGGCGCTCTGGAAGGCCAAGCGTCATTTGAAAGACAACGACGTGGTGTTCCAGCCGGGCTTGAACGAGGACCTGGCCGCGACCGCCGTCTGGGGATCGCAGCAGCTCAATCTGTTTCCCGGCGCGCAGCGCGATGGCGTGTTTGGCATGTGGTACGGCAAGGGGCCGGGGGTGGACCGGTCGGTGGACGTGCTCAAGCACGCCAACTCGGCCGGCACGTCCGCGCATGGCGGGGTGCTGATGCTGGCGGGCGACGACCACGCCGCCAAGTCCTCGTCGGTGGCGCATCAGTCCGAACACGTGCTGATCGCCAGCGGCATTCCGGTGCTGTACCCGTCCAACGTGCAGGAGTATCTGGATTACGGCCTGCATGGCTGGGCCATGAGCCGCCACACGGGCCTGTGGGTGGCGATGAAATGCGTGACGGACGTGGTGGAGTCCAGCGCCTCGGTGGACGTTGACCCGTCACGCGTGCGGATCGTGCTGCCCGAGGACAGCCTGCCGCCAGGCGGGCTGAACATCCGCTGGCCGGACTCGCCGCTGGCGCAGGAGGCGCGGCTGCTGGACCACAAATGGTATGCGGCGCTGGCCTATGTGCGCGCCAACAAGCTGAATCGCGTGGTGCTGGACTCGCCCAACGCGCACTTCGGCATCATGACGGCCGGCAAAGCGTATCTGGACGTGCGCCAGGCGCTGAACGACCTGGGGCTGGACGATGCGGCCTGTGCGCAGGCAGGCATCCGCGTGCTGAAGGTGGGCTGCATCTGGCCGCTGGACGCGCAGGACGCGCGCGAATTCGCCACGGGTCTGAAGGAGATCCTGGTTGTCGAGGAAAAGCGCCAGATCCTGGAATACGCGCTCAAGGAAGAGCTATACAACTGGCGCGACGACGTGCGGCCGCGTGTCTTTGGCAAGTTCGACGAACGCGAAAACGGCGGCGGCGAATGGTCCACGCCGCGCGGCGGCTGGCTGCTGCCGGCGCGGTATGAGCTGTCGCCCGCGCTGATCGCCCGCGCCATTGCGGCCCGCCTCGAAAAAGCCAACCTGTCCGACGCGTTGCGCGCGCGCATTGCGGCGCGCCTGGCCGTCATCGACGCGAAAGAGCGTGAGGCCAGCCGCCCCACGCTGGTCGAAGAACGCAAGCCCTGGTTCTGTTCGGGCTGTCCGCACAACACCTCCACGCGCGTGCCGGAAGGATCGCGCGCGGTGGCGGGCATCGGCTGCCATTACATGGCGATGTGGATGGACCGCAATACCGACACCTTCAGCCAGATGGGCGGCGAGGGCGTGGCGTGGCTGGGCCAGAAGGACTTCACGTCCGAGCGCCACATCTTTGCCAATTTGGGCGACGGCACGTATTTTCATTCGGGCCTGCTCGCCATTCGCGCGGCCATCGCGGCGCGCGCGCGCATCACCTACAAGATCCTCTACAACGACGCCGTCGCCATGACGGGCGGACAGCCGGTGGACGGCGTCCTGACCGTGCCGCAGATCGCGGCGCAGATGCTGGCCGAAGGCGTCGTCAAGACGGTGGTCGTGACGGACGAGCCCGACAAGTACACGGGGGCGCAGACCTTGCCGGCAGGGGTGGAGGTTCACCACCGCAAGGCGCTGGACGACGTGCAGCGCGCGCTGCGCGACATTGATGGCGCCACGGTGCTGATCTACGACCAGACCTGCGCGACCGAGAAGCGCCGCCGCAGAAAGCGCGGCGAGTATCCCGATCCGCCCCGGCGCGCCTTCATCAACGAAGCGGTCTGCGAAGGCTGCGGCGATTGCTCGGTGCAGTCGAACTGCCTGTCGGTGGAACCGCTGGATACGCCGCTGGGCACGAAGCGGCGCATCAACCAGTCGTCGTGCAACAAGGATTTTTCGTGCGTGGAGGGGTTTTGTCCCAGCTTCGTGACGGCCGAGGGCGCCACGCCGCGCAAGCCCGGCAAGCAGGGCGGCGTGCCGTCGCTGGCTGAGGTCCCGCTGCCCGGCCAGGCTGTCATTGCACCGGGCGCGGCGTATCGCGTGGTGGTGGCCGGCGTTGGCGGCACGGGCGTGGTGACGGTTGGCGCGCTGATCGGCGCGGCCGCGCACATCGAAGGCAAGGGCGTGACCGTGCTGGACATGGCCGGGCTGGCGCAAAAGGGCGGGGCGGTGCTCAGCCACGTGCAACTGGCCAACCGGCCCGAGGACCTGCACGCGACGCGCGTCGCGCTGGGCGAGGCCGACCTCGTGATCGGCTGCGATGCCCTGGTGTCGGCGTCGCCCGAGGTGCTGTCGCGCCTGCGGCCCGATCATGGCCGTGCGGTGGTCAACAGCAGCGCCGCGCCGACGGCCGCGTTTCTGTCGCAGCCGACGTGGCGTTTTCCGGGGGCGCAGGCGCAGGCCGCGCTGACGCAGAGCACGGGCGGCAACTGCGACTTCCTGGAAGCCGGCCCGCTGGCCGAGGCCTTGCTGGGCGACAGCATCTACGCCAATCCGCTGCTGTTGGGATACGCGTGGCAAAAGGGCGGACTGCCGCTGTCGCTGGACAGCCTGCGCCGTGCGATCCAGATCAACGGCGTGTCGGTGGACAAGAATCTGGCCGCCTTCGAACTGGGCCGCCAGGCCGCGCATCGCGGCGTGGACGCGCTGCGTCCCGCGGCGGCCGAGCGGGTGGTGACCATGCCGGAATCGCTGGACGCGCTGGTCAAGCGCCTGGCGGCGCACGTGCGCGACTATCAGGACGAGGCCTATGCGCGTCGCTTCCTGACGGCGGTAGAGTCCGTGCGCGTGCGTGAAGCCGCGCTGGGCGACAAGCGGCAGGACGTGACGCGCGCGGTGGCGCGCAATCTTGCCAAGCTCATGACGTACAAGGACGAATACGAGGTGGCGCGGCTGCATGCCGATCCGGCATTCAAGGACCGGCTGCGCGCGCAGTTCGAGGGCGAGCCGGGCCGCGACTACACGCTGCGTTACTACCTTGCGCCGCCCATCCTGGCGCGCCGCGATGCGCGCGGGCGGTTGCAGAAGCGCGCGTACGGCGCCTGGATGGAATCGGCATTCCGGCTGCTCGCGCCCTTGAAACGCGTGCGCGGCACGTGGCTGGACGTGTTCGGCAGAACGGCCGAGCGCCGCATGGAACGCCAGCTCGCGGCCGACTATCTGGCGCTGGCGGACGAATTTGCCCGCACGCTGGACGCCGGCAATCGCGACGTGGCGCTGGAACTGGCCAACGTGCCGGATGCGATCCGGGGGTACGGGCATGTAAAGGAAAAGAGCGTCGAGCAGGCCCGGGTCCGGCAAGCCGGCCTGTGGGAGCGGTATCGCGGCGGCGGCGCGGACCGGCTGGCGGCCTGAGTGCGACACCGGGACCTGCCGGCCGCGAGGATGGCCTTCACGGCGCGGCGGGACCTCCCGTCTCATACCGCGAGGGGCGTGGTGTACGATCCCCGGTCGATGCGGGGGCCGTCCCCGCCGCTCTCGTCCGATCCGCCATGGAAAGCATCCTACGCAAACTCGACCTGACCTCGCTGCGCCTTTTTGTGGCGGTGTGCCAGGAGAACAGCATCGCGCGGGCGGCCGAGCGCGAGTTCATCGCGCCGTCTGCCGTCAGCCGCCGCATCGCCGACATGGAAGCGCTGATCGGCCTGCCGCTGATCGCCCGGCACACCCGCGGCGTCTCGGTGACGCCCGCCGGGCAGACCGTCCTGCGCCACGCGCGCCAGATCATCGGCGACGTCGAGGCGATGGGGGCGGAGCTGTCGCGCTTTTATGAAGGCGTGAAAGGGCACGTGCGCGTGGTGGCCAACCTGTCGGCCATCGTGCAGTTCCTGCCCGAGGACGTGGCGGCGTTTCAGCGCCTGTTTCCCGACGTGGATATCGACCTGGAAGAGCAGCACAGCCCCGACGTGCTGCGCCTGGTGCGAGAGCGCGCGGCGGACTTCGGCATCTGCAACCGGATCGCTGGCGCGGACGGGCTGGAACAGCTGGATTACCGCCGCGACCGGCTGGCGGTGATGCTGCCGGCCGGGCACCCCAAGGCGGCGGCGCGGCAGCTCAGCCTGCAGGACATCGCCGGCGAGACCTTTGTCGGCCTGCGCGAGAACAGCGCGTTGACGCAGCTGCTGGCGGCGCGGGCCGCCGAACTGGGCAAGACGCTATCGGTGAAGATCCGCGTGGCCAGCCTGGATGCGCTGTGCCGCATGACGCACGCGGGCCTGGGCATTGCCGTGATGCCCCAGCAGGTGGCCGAGCTCTACCTGCAGGCGTTGGACGTGGTGGTGCGTCCCCTGTCGGACGATTGGGCAAGGCGCCAGCTTTGCATCGTGTTTCCCAGCCAGGCGCAGCTGTCGGCCACCGCCGGGAAGCTGGTCCGGTTTCTGTCGCAGCAGGGCTGACGGGCCGCACCGTCGAAACCCGCCGTCGCAACCAGCCCTCGCCATTCGCGATGGCGGGGCTGCCGAGATGACACTTCTCCGTTTCCGGCGGCGTTCGTATAGTCAAGGCGCGTTCATCGCCGATACGGGGCATCCAGACCCCGCTGCGTCCCATACGGAGACATCATGACCCCCACCAGATTGCTCGCGAGCTGTGCGCTTGCGCTTGGCGTCCTTGGCGCGGCGCCTGCCGCGTCGGCGGCCGGCTACCCCGACCGTCCCATCCGCCTGATCGTGCCCACGTCGCCCGGCTCCACGGCCGACGTGGTGGCGCGCGTCGTGGCCGAGAACTTGGGCAAGACGCTGGCCCAGCCCATGATCGTGGAGAACCTGGCGGGCGCGGCCGGCATTCCGGGCACGCGCCAGCTGGTGTCGGCCAAGCCCGACGGCTACACCCTGGGCATCGTGTCGTCCAACCACGCCATCAATCCCAGCCTGTACAAGAGCCTGCCCTACGACTCGGTCAAGGACATCACGCCGATTTCCGTCATCGGGACGACACCGCTGGTGGTCGTGGTGGCGGAGAACTCGCCGTATAGAACGATGGGCGACCTGCTCAAGGCCGCAAAGGAACAGCCCGGCAAGATCAATTACGGCTCGTCGGGAACGGGCAGCGTGCTGCATCTGGCCGGCGAGCTGCTCAAGTCCAAGGCGGGCGTGGACATGATGCACATCCCGTACAAGGGCGGCAACGCACTGATCACCGACGTCATGTCGGGGCAGATCCAGGTCGCGTTCCTGGCCTCCCCGTCCGTGCTGGCGCAGGTGCAGGCCGGCAAGCTGCGCGCGCTGGCCGTCAGCACGCGCGAGCGCCTGGCCATCCTGCCCAACGTGCCCACGCTGGACGAGGCCGGCGTGAAGGGCTATTCGTACGATGCCTGGATCTCGCTCATCGGGCCGGCCGGGCTGCCCGCCGATATCGTGCAGAAGTTGCAGACCGCCACGCACAAGACCATGCAGGAGCCGGCGGTGTTGAAGGCGCTGTCGCCGCAGGGTTTCGTGTCGCAAGGCACCACGGCGCAGCAGGCGGCGCAGACGCTGGCCGCCGAGATCACCAAGAGCCAGGCGCTGGTCAAGGCTGCCGGCGTCACCATCGAATGACCGGATTGCCATGACTGCCGTATCTGTACTCGACGCCCCGGCCCGCCTGCTGTTTCTGACGCAGGACCCGATCCGCGTGGCCGCACAACTGGGCGGCGCGGCGCTGACGCTGCTTGACGCCGTGCCACTGCGCGACGACATTTCCACCGACGAGATCACGCCGGTGCCGATCCTGACGCACTTCGACGAGAAACTGGGGCGGTATCCGTACACGGGCTATCGGGCGGGCGACTCCCAGCCCATCGGCATCGACGCGATCCGGCAGGCAGGCATCAACGTCGTGGTCGCGGGCAAGCGGTATGGCAAGGGCTCGTCGCGCGAGCACAGCCCGATGGCCGAAAAGTCCGCCGGCGTGCGGCTGGTGATCGCCGAGAGCTTTGAACGCATCTACCGCCAGAACGCCGACAACATCGGGCTCTACACCAGCACCGACATGGGGCTGGTGGCACGTCTGCAGGCGGGCGAATGCATTACGGTCGACGAAATCGTGGCGGGTCGCGACGCGCTGGCTGCGGCCATCGTCAAGGCGGGCGGTCTGCTGGCGTTTGGGCAGGCGCAGTTGCGCGATGTGTCGGTGGCGGCCGGCCCCGTTGCCGGGCATCCCGCAGCCGATCCCGCCGCGCCGGACGTCGGGCCGCCGCGCACCCTGTTTGAAAAGATCATCCTGCGCCATCTGCTGCAAACGCCCGCCACCGCCGCCGACCCCCGGCAAGGCGACGGCGTCTTCCTGCGCGCGGACTGGCGCTTCATCCATGAGTACTACACCGGCATGGCGGCCCATATGCTGCATGCGCGGTTTAGCCGGCCCCTGCGTTTGGTGGACCCGGATCGCATCGTGGTGTTCGAGGACCACACGTCCTACGTCGAGGAAAGCCCCAATCACGTGCGCGCCGGCATCGTGCCCAACGTGCGCGCCATGTGCCAGGCGCAGCGCGACTTCGCCGACGCCTACGGCCTGCGCCAGCACCGGACGCTGACCGAGGCCGAGGCCGCGCGCGACACCGGCGCCAACGTGGCGGGCATCTCGCACGCCATGATGGCCGAACACTACGCGCTGCCGGGGCAGGTCGTCGTGGGCACCGACTCGCACACGCCGCACAGCGGCGCGCTGGGCTGCGTGGCCTTCGGCGTGGGCACCACCGACATGGCCAACGCGTTCGTCACCGGCGCGGTGCGGCTGACGCTGCCCGCGTCCCTGCGCGTCGAGCTGGACGGCGTGCTGCCCGCCGGCGTCACGGCCAAGGACATCGTGCTGCATCTTCTGGCGCTGCCCGAGATCCGCGCGGGCGCGGGCGTGGGCAAGGTGTTCGAGTTTGCGGGCCAGGCCATCGCGGCCCTGTCCATCGACGAACGCGCCACGCTGACCAACATGACCGCCGAATTGGGCGGCCTGACGGGCATCGTCGCGCCCGATGCCGAGACCGCCCGATTCCTGCGGGAACGCCGCGGCGTGGATGCCGGCATCGCGCCGTGGATGCGCAGCGACCCGGGCGCGGTCTACGCGGCCACCCTGCGCGTGGACTGTGCGGCGCTGTCGCCGCTGGTGGCGGCGCCGGGCGACCCGGGCAATGGCGTGCCCCTGTCCAGCCTGACCGCGCGCCCGCGCATCGACATCGCGTATGGCGGCTCCTGCACGGCCGGCAAGCGCGAGGATTTCGACTACTACCATCAGGTGCTGGCGTGGGCGGTGGCGCGCGGCGTGCGGCTGCCGGACGGCGTGACGCTATATCTGCAATACGGCACCACGGCCGTGCGCGACTACTGCGTGGCGCGGGGCTACGACAAGACCTTTGCCGCCGTGGGCGCGCGCATCCTGCAGCCGTCCTGCGGCGCGTGCGCCAACTGCGGACCGGGGTCATCCACCGACGCCGCGCAGGTCACGATCAGCGCCATCAACCGGAATTTTCCCGGCCGCTCGGGCCCCGGCAGCGTCTGGCTGGCCAGCCCGCCCACCGTCATGGCCAGCGCGCTGGCCGGAGAGCTGGCGTCGTTTGCCGAGCTGCAGGCGCGGTACTAGGGTTCCCCCCACTTCGCCCGCCGCGAAGCCCAGCTTCACAAATCCTTAATTGGCAGCCAATCCGGGCTGCGTCAGAGTGCGCAACAGAGAAAACGGCCGCCAGATGCCGTTTCCGGCCACGCGCTGCGCGTGGCCCCGCCGCAAGGCGCCTTCGCACGGAAAACACCTGTCGACGATGTCAACCCGGGACACACCGGGAGCTTGCTGATCGGCCGCGCCGTCCGGGCTGCGGCTTCCCCTGTTGGTCCGAGGAGACAACAATGCGCAAGAGCTGGAAGGCAATGGTTGGGGCGGTGGCGGTCATGGCGGGCGGATGGGCACACGCCGCCGACGCGCCGCCGGTGGACGTGAAGCTGATGCAGCTGTCGGTGGGCAAGATCGAGCTGGACAAGGGCTTCATGACCGCCATGGTGGACGTGGGCACCAAGATCAAGATTCCGGTGCCGGCCTATGTGATCCAGCACCCGCGCGGGCTGGTGCTGTTCGACACCGGCATGAACCAGGCCACGGCCGATGGCAACTGCGCCAATTACTGGGGGCAGGGGCTGTGCGGCGCCTTCAATTCCATCCAGGGCCGCGACGAGGTCATCGACCGCCAGCTCAAGGCCGCCGGCTTTGACGTCAGCGACGTGAAGTACGTCGTGTACTCGCACTTCCATCTGGACCACGCCGGCAACATCAAGATGTTCCCCAAGGCCAAGCACGTCGTGCAGAAGGCCGAGCTGCGCGCCGCCTGGTGGCCAGAAAAATTCCAGCGCGCCGCCTACGTCATGAAGGACTTCGACACCACGCGCGACTACGACTTCATCCAGGTGGAAGGCGACTTCGACCTGTTCGGCGACGGCACCATCGTATTGCTGGACACCAAGGGCCACACGCAGGGCCACCAGTCGCTGCAGGTCAAGCTGCCCAAGACCGGCACGGTGCTGCTGGCCGCGGACGCCATCTACACGGGTGAAAACGAGGCCGGTGTCATTCCCGGCATCACCTGGAACACGGCCGCGTCCATGCAGGCCATCGACCGGCTCAAGCAGATCCGCGATGCGCGCCAGGGCCAACTCTGGTACAGCCACGACGCGGAGCAGCACGCGCAGAACGCCAAGACCAAAGTCTTCGACTGAAGGCCCCATGGAGCCCGCCGTCGCCTTGCATCAGGTCAGCAAGTCGTTCGGATCCCGCCAGGTCCTGGAATCCCTGAGCCTGTCCGTCAGGCCCGGGGAAATCCTGGGCCTTCTGGGACCGAACGGCAGCGGCAAGACCACCACGCTGCGCCTGATGGCGGGCTTTTACACGCCCGACAGTGGGCGCATCGCCATCCGGGGCCGCGAGCCCGTGCCGGGACGCGGCAACGCCGACATCGGCTATCTGCCCGAGCGCGCGCCGCTTTATGACGCGCTGACGGTCACCCAGTATCTGGAGTTCGGCGCCGGCGTGAAGGTGCAGGGCGGCGCCCGCGCCCGCCGCCAGGCCATCGAACGCGCCATCGACGGCTTTGACCTGCAAGGCGTGGCGCGCTCGGTGATCGGGCGGCTGTCCAAGGGGCAGCGCCAGCGCGTGGGACTGGCGCAGGCCGTGCTGAACGACCCGCCGGTGCTGTTGCTGGACGAAGCCACCAACGGGCTGGATCCGGTGCAGATCGTGGAGGCGCGCGACATGATCCGGCGCTGCGCCGAGGGCCGCGCGGTGGTGTTCAGCAGCCATTTGATGCAGGAAGTCGAGGCGCTGTGTTCGCGCATCGCGATCCTGCGGCAGGGCCGGCTGGTCCAGGACCAGCCGCTGGGCGAATCGCAGGCAGCGCTACAAATGCAGCTGTCCCTGCCCACTGCCAAGCATGCCGCCTTGCACGCGGCGTTGTGCGCGTGCCCGGGCGTGAAGGCCGTGGACATCACGCTGCTGGATGCCGGCACCAGCAAGTGGCGGGTTACGTGGGACCCGCCGGGAGCAAGCGCGACGCCCAACCCGACCCCCAACGCCGCCGCGTGCGACGCAGTCATGCGCACGGCGCTGGCGCACGCGGAACTGCGCGCCGTGCTGCCCGCGCAGGAAGCCGTCGAGGCCCGCCTGCTGGCGGCGCTGGCGCCCAACGATCCCCCGTTACGGAGACGCGCATGAAGGGTTTCGCGGCCTTGTACCGCAAGGAACTGCGCACCGACTTCGGCTCGCCCGTGGCGCTGGCCGTGGTGGCGGTGTTCTGGGCCCTGTCGGGCTATCTGTTCAGCTTCAACCTGTTCTTTGTCAGCACCGGGCAGATGGTGACGGCGTTTCACAACATGACCATCCTGCTGATGCTGGTGATGCCGCTGGTCAGCATGCGCGCCTTCGCGGAAGAGGCGCGGCAGGGCACGCTGGAATTGCTGCTGACGCTGCCGTTGTCGGACTTCACGCTGGTCGCGGCCAAGTATGCGGCGGGGCTGACCATGCTGGCGCTGATGCTGGCGGGCACCATGTCGGCGGTGTTGCCGCTGGCCTGGTACGGCGAGCCCGACTACGGCCCCATCGTGGGCGGCTACATCGGCGTGTTCCTGTATGGCGCGCTGTTCCTGGCGATCGGTATTGCCGTGTCCAGCGCCTGCTCGAACCAGATCGTGGCCGCCAGCGCTACGTGGGGCATCCTGGTGCTGTTGTGGTTCATCGACTATCCCGCCGCGCTGGACGCGTTTCCGGCGCTGTCGCCGTTCTTTCAGGCCTTGTCGTTGTCGGCCCAGCATGTGGACTTCATCCGGGGCGTGCTGCCCGGACCGGCCACGGTGACGCTTGCCAGCGTCACCGTGCTGGCCCTGATGGTGGCCTCGGTCAACCTGAAGCGCTGGAGGTTGCGATGAGCCCCGCCGTGCGCCGTGCCGGGCGGCGGTTGTCGCTGTGGCTGCCGGTGCTGGCCGTGGCCGCGCTGCTGCTGGCGCTGAACCTGTGGGCGTCGCGCAATCTGGGACGCATCGACCTGACCGCGCAGCGGGTCTACAGCCTGGCCCCGGAAAGCCTTGAGGTCGCGCGGCAGATCCGTCAGCCCGTCGAGGTGACGTGGTTCTACGACTTGCGCAACAAGAGCATGGTCGACGCGTTGGAACTCCTGCGGCAGTACGAGCGCCAGAATCCGCTGATCCGCGTGCGCGGCGTGGACCCCGCGCTGCGGCCCGCCGAGGCGCGCGCCGCCGGCATCCAGTTTGCGGGCAGTGCGGTGCTGGCCTCGGGCGCGCGGCGCACCACGATCAACGGCGGCACCGAAACGGACTTCACCAATGCGCTCATCCGCATCAGCCAGAATGGGGCGCAAACGGTCTGCTTCACGCAGGGCCATCGCGAGGCGACGCTCGACAGCCTGACGTCGCTGGACGACCTGGAAGATCACAGCAGCGACGAAAACCTGGTGGCGCGCGTCGAGGTGCACGAACAGCACGGCATGGCGATGGCGCGCAACGCCTTGCAGACGCTGGGGTTTTCCACGCGCGCGGTGGGTGCGGGCAGTCTGGCGCAGGCCTTGCCGGGCTGCGCCGTGGTCGTCGCGGCCGGTCCGCGCACGCCGTTCGGCGACGACGACGCGCAGGCGCTGCGCCGCTGGACCGGCGCGGGCGGCAAGACGCTGTTGCTGCTGGAACCCGACACGCGGCATGGGTTGGACGGCCTGCTGGCGGACTTCGGCATCGCGCTCGCGCCGGGCGCGCTGGCCGATCCGGGCAGCCACTACCGCAACGATCCCGGCAGTCCGGCAGTCAGCGACTACACGCGCCACAAGATGACGCGCGGCTTGCCGCTCAGCTTCTTTCCCGGCGCGGCGGGACTTGAGCCGGCGGCAGACGCCTTGCCGCCAGGCGTGGTGGTGACGCCGCTGGCGCAGACGTCAGGCGCAGCGCATCCTCCGGGGCTGCCTGCCTCGCGCTACACGCTGATGGCGCTGGCCACGCGCAACGCGCAGGCCGCCAGCGCGGAAGGCGCGGCCCATCCCACGCTGCTGGTGGCGGGCGACAGCGACTTCGCCATCAACCGGCATTTCGCCACGCTGGGCAATGGCGCCCTGTTCACCAACGCCGTCACCTTGCTGGCGGGTGAAGACGCGCTGCTGACGATCCGGCCCCGGCACTACGAGAACCGCCGCGTGGAACTGACCAACCGCCAGATGCGCGCCGTGTTCTGGACCAGCACGGTGGCCCTGCCGCTGCTTGCGCTGCTGACGGGACTGCTGTTGTGGTGGAGGCGCCGTTGAAGGCCGGGCGCCTGCTGTGGCCCGGGCTGCTCGCCGCTGGCATCGCGCTGTCGGCATGGCAATGGCAAGAGGCCGCGCATGCCCCCGCGCATCATCACGGCCATACCCATCTGCATGACGACAGCGGCAAGCCTGCCAGGCTCTACGCATGGGAGGCCGGCAAGGCCGCGCTGGTCACCCTGGACGGCCCGGGGGGCTCGGTCCGCCTGACACGGCAGGCGCAGGGCTGGGTCGCATCCCCGGAGGGCACGGCGGCAGGCTTTGATGCGGCGGGCTTTGTGGCGCTGTTCTCGCAGGCGCGCAGCGACCGCACGCTCACGCCCGAGGACGGCGAAACCTATGGACTGGCGCCGCCGCAGTTGCGCATCGCCATAAGCGATGCCGCGGGCGCGACGCTTGCCCGGCTGGACGTCGGCGCGCTTGCGCCGGATGGACTAGGCCGTTATGTACGCCTGCCGGACGAGGCGCAGATCCGGATTATCCCGGACTATCAAACGCGGGCGCCACTGGCGGCGTTGGGGCAATCCACACCCACTCCATCGCTTGTTAAACCCGCCTTGCACAAAGATAAATAGCAGGCCGATTCACCCCTACCTATACTTCGCACACATACACAGGCGGACGTGCCCACGCCGTAGCGGGGCGGGCCCCCAGCCTGCAATAAAAGGGCCTTCCGGCGGCTGGCGCTCTGCGCAAGTCAGCACGGAAAGGTTGATAACGAGACATGGGCGCGCCGGGCGCGCCCGGGCGCAAGCCCGCACGCCGCGTGTGGCATTTGGAAATCGCCGCCGCCGTGCTCAGCGTATTGGGAGAAGACGCTTGACCTTGGATCTATTGCCTCTCGCCTTGGTGGATGGCGTGGCATACGCCAGTCTGCTGTTCCTGGTATCGATGGGGTTAACCCTGGTGTTCGGGGTGATGGGCATCCTGAACGTCGCGCACGGCGCGTTCTACGCCTTTGGCGGCTATGCCGCGGCCAGCCTCGTCATGTTCCTGGCGCCCAAGACCGACTCGCCCATCCTCCTGTTCGCGGCCTTGTTCGTGGCCGCCATCGCCATCGGGCTACTGCTGGGCAGCATCATGGAATTCGTCCTGATCCGCCGCGCGCAGAACTACGACCCCATCCTCAAGCTGCTGCTCACCTTCGGCGCCTTCCTGATGCTGGAAGACATCCAGCGCATGCTGTGGGGCGCGCAGCCCTATAGCGCCAGCGAAGTCGTCAACCGCCTGGGCAACATCGAGATCGGCGACATCACCTACACGACATATCAACTGGTGGTCGTGCCCGCCACGGCGCTGCTGGCCTACGTGTGCCTGGAATTCTTCCTGCGTCACACCAAGCTGGGCAAGCAGACGGTGGCCACCACGCACAACCGCGAAGTCGCCACGTCGCTCGGCATCAACGCCAAGAAGATCGGCTACGTCACCTTCGTGATCGCGACCATCCTGGGCGCGCTGGGTGGCGCGCTGGCCTCGCCCACCACCTCGCTGGTGCCGGGGGCGGGCACGGACATGACGGTGCTGTCCTTTGCCGTGGTCGCCACCGCGGGCCTCGGCCAGATCACCGGCGCGCTGATCGCCGCGCTGCTCATCGGCATCATCCGCGCCATCGCCGTGTACGCGGCGCCGGAACTGGAAGTCGCCGTGCCCTACATCATCATGGTGCTGGTGCTGATCATCCGCCCGCACGGCCTGTTCACCGTTGCCCAAGCGAGGACGATCTGATGAAAGTCCCTGTCCTGAGCGTGCTGGCCGCGCTGTTCACGCTGTTTCTTGGCTACACCTATTCCTGGACCATCACGCCCATCGTCATCGGCCTGACCTACGCGATTGCCGCGCTGGGCGTGTCGGTGATGGCGCGCGCCGGCCAGATCTCGTTCGGCCACGCCATGTTTGCCTGCATCTCGGCGTACACGGTGGCGTTCCTGGCCAAAGCCATGCCCGGCCTGGACGCGCTCGTCCTGATCCTGGCCGGCGTCGTCGCCAGCTTTGTCGCCGCCGTCGTCATCGGCCTGTTCGTCGTGCGTTACCGCGGCATCTTCTTCGGCATGTTGAACCTGGCGCTCAGCATGGTGCTGTTCGCGCTCCTGGGCAAGCTCTACACGCTGACCGGCGGCTCGGACGGCATGCGCATCGTGCGCCCGACCATGGCCGGCATCGTGATGGAGCGCGAATCCTTCGAACGCGCGTTGCTGGTGCTGACGCTGGTCCTGTCGCTGGTGCTGGCCTGGTGGGTGCAGCGCTACTTCCGCTCGGGCAGCGGCCAGGCGCTGTCGGCCATCAAGACCAACGAAACCCGCATCGAATACCTGGGCTTTTCCGCCTACTTCATCATGTGGAAGGGCTACCTGCTGTCTGCCGTGGTGGTCGGATTCTCGGGCGCGATCCTGGCGCTGATGCAGGGGCTGGTCACGCCGGAAATCGGTTCGTGGCTGCGTTCCGGCGAGTTCGTCTTCATCACCATCCTGGGCGGCGCGGGCCATGCCGCCGGCGCGTTCCTGGGCGCGGTGGGCTTCGAATCCGTCAAGCTCGTGTCCGCCGCCTACTTCCCCGGCCTGTGGCAATTCCTGCTGGGCCTGACGCTGATCCTGGTCATCTTCATGTTCCCCACCGGCTTCGTCGGCCAGATCACCAAGCGCATCCGGTCGCGGGAACGCGCCCAGCGCCGCGCGCAGGCGCCTCTGCAGGCCGCGGCAAGGAACTGACGATGAAACCGCTCATTCAAACCACCGACCTCTATTTGGCCTTCGGCGGCGTGGTGGCCGCCGACAACATCAACTTCGAACTGCACGAAGGCGAACGGCTAGCCGTGATCGGCCAGAACGGCGCGGGCAAGACGACCTTCATCAATATCTGCACCGGCTACCTCACGCCATCGAAGGGCAAGGTCTATTTCGACGGCAAGGACGTCACCGCGATGGCGCCGCGCAAGATCGTGCGGCTGGGCATGGGGCGCTCGTTCCAGCTTCCGCAGCTTTTTACCGAACACACCGTGCGCCAGTGCGTGCAGATCGCGGCCGCCCGGCGCAACAAGGAACTGAGCTGGTTCCGGTCGCTGGAAAGCACCATCGACGCACGCGAGGTGGACGCGACGCTGGACCTGGTGGGCCTTCTGCCCGACGCCGACGAAGCGTGCATCGAGCTGCCCGAAGGCAAGCGCAAGCTGCTGGACGTGGCGATGGCGCTGGCGTTGCAGCCCAAGCTGCTCATCATGGACGAGCCCACCAGCGGCGTTGCATCGGAAGACAAGTTCGCGCTGATGGAAACCGTCATGCACGCGCTGGACGAGCGCCGCGTCACCAGCTGGTTCGTCGAGCACGACGTGGACATCGTGTCGCGCTACGCCACCCGCGTGGCGGCCTGGATCGCGGGCAAGGTGGCCGCGGACGGCTCGCCCGAGGACGTCTTGAACAATCCGCAGATCAGAAGCGAAGTGCTGGGGGCCTGAACCATGTTGAACCTATCGGCCATCAACGTCGACCTGGCGGGCAATCGCATCCTGCGCGACGTCAGCGCCAACTTTGAAGCGTCCCGCACCATCGGCATCGTGGGCCGCAACGGCGCGGGCAAGACCACGCTCCTGCGCACCATCATGGGCCTGACGCGCATTCGTTCCGGCAAGATTGCGTTCGACGGCACCGACCTGACGTCGCTGCCCGGGCACAAGCGCGCCGCCATGAAGGTGGGCTACGCGCCCGAGGACCGCGTCATCTTCCCAACCATGACGGTCGAGGAAAACCTGCATCTGCCGTGCGAGGTGCAGGGCCAGTCCAAGGCCGAGATCCAGGCCCGCATGGACACGGTGCTGAAAGTGGTGCCGCAGCTGGAACCGATGCTCAAACGCTCGGGCTCCGCGTTGTCGGGCGGGCAGGGCAAGATGGTGGCGCTGGCGCGCGCCGTCATGGTCGGGACCCGGCTCTTGATGCTGGACGAGCCCTTTCAGGGGCTCGCGCCCAAGCTGGCGCGCGATTACACCGAGGCGCTGGGCCGCCTGAAGGAAATGCAGCCCGACCTGTGCGTGGTCATCACCGAATCCAACGTGAAGCTGCTGGGCGACATTCCGGACCAGATATGGACGATCGAGCGCGGCTCGATCACGCTGAACTGATACCCAACGGAGAATTTTCCATGACGCAGATGATTATCGGCGGCCGCCAGGTCGACGCCCAGGACGGGCGCACGATCGAGGTCGTTTCCCCCGTGGACGGCGAGGTCTTCACCACCATCCCGCGCGGGCAGCAGGCCGACGTGAACGCGGCGGTGCAGGCCGCGCGCGACGCGCTGGAAGGCGCATGGGGCGACATGACCGCGCTGGAGCGCGGCCGCCTGCTGATGCGCCTGGGCGAAAGCGTGCTGGCGCACCACGAAGAGCTGGCGCAGCTGGAGTCGCGCGACACCGGCAAGCCCATGTCCACCGCGCGCGGCGACATCACGGTGCTGGCCCGCTACTTCGAGTTCTACGGCGGCGCGGCGGACAAGGTGCATGGCCAGACCATCCCG
Source organism: Achromobacter sp. SLBN-14 (assembly GCF_006715415.1). NCBI lineage: Bacteria > Pseudomonadati > Pseudomonadota > Betaproteobacteria > Burkholderiales > Alcaligenaceae > Achromobacter > Achromobacter sp. SLBN-14. The sequence goes on from NZ_VFNE01000001.1 coordinate 3,169,306, forward strand.
TTCCAGAAAGACTATTCGGTGCAGCTCATCCGCGAGCCGCTGGGCGTCACCGCTCACATCATTCCGTGGAACTACCCCGCGCAGATGTTCGGCCGCAGCGTGGCGCCGGCGCTTGCCATGGGCAACGCCGCCGTGGTCAAGCCCGCCGAGGACGCCTGCCTGTCGATCGTCCGCGTGGCCGAACTGGCCCTGGAAGTCGGCTTTCCGCCGGGCGCGCTGAACATCGTGACGGGCCTTGGCGAAGAAGCCGGCGCCGCGCTGTCGCGCCATCCCGGCATCAACTTCATCACCTTCACCGGCTCCAACGAAGTCGGCGTGCTGGTCCAGCAGGCGGCCGCCCTCAATGCGGTCAAGTGTGTGTTGGAACTGGGCGGCAAGTCGGCGCACATCGTGTTTGACGACGCCAACTACAAGCTCGCCATTCCGGCCATCGTCAAGGGCATCGTCCACAACACCGGCCAGACCTGCACGGCGGGCAGCCGCCTGCTGGTGCAGAAGGGCATCTACGCGGACTTCATGAAGGCGCTGGGCGAGGAATTTTCCAAGGTGCGCGCCGGCACGCCGGACATGGACCTGACCTGCGGACCCGTCGTCAACAAGGCGCAATACGACCGCGTCAACCGCTACATCGCCAAGGGGCTGTCCGACGGCCTGAAAGTGGCTGCGGAGGGCGGCATTGCGGACGGCGTGCCCAAGGGCGGCTTCTTCGTCAAACCCACGCTCTTTGCCGCTGCCAATCACGACAGCGACCTGCTCACGCAAGAGATCTTCGGGCCCGTGCTGGTTGCGCTGCCCTTCGCGGACGAGGCCGAGGCCATCCGCCTGGCCAACGCCACGGACTACGGCCTGTTGGGCGCGGTCTGGACCGAAAACGGCGGGCGCCAGCAGCGCGTGGCGCGCGGCATCAAGTGCGGCCAGGTCTACATCAACGGGTTTGGCGCCGGTGGCGGCGTGGAGCTGCCCTTCGGCGGCGTGAAGAAAAGCGGTCATGGCCGCGAGAAAGGCTTCATCGCGCTGGAAGAAATGAGCACGACCAAGACCCTGATTCAGTTCTATGGCGAGTGATCGCCGCGCACAATACGGAGACAGAAAATGAGCCAGTTGCAAGGCAAGGTTGCCATCGTCACGGGCGGGGGCAACGGTTTCGGCGAGGGCATCGTCAAGCTTTACGCCAAGGAAGGCGCCAAGGTCGTGATCGCCGACATCAATAAAGAGGCCGCCGACCGCGTGGCTGCTGAAATCGGCGATGCCGCGCTGGCCGTGAAGGCCGACGTGTCGAGCCGCGCCGACATCGACAACGTGGTGCGCGCCGCGCTCGACAAATTCGGTACCGTGGACATCGTGGTCAACAACGCCGCCATCACCCACAAGAACCAGCCGATGCTGGACGTGGACGAGGCCACCTTCGATCGCATGTTCGACATCAACGTCAAGTCGATCTACCACATGGCGCAGGCCGTCGTGCCCGTCATGCGCAAGCAAAAGCGCGGCGTGATCCTGAACATCGGATCGACGGCCGGCATCCGTCCGCGCCCCGGGCTCAGCTGGTACAACGCGTCCAAAGGCGCGGTCAACGTGCTGTCCAAGTCGATGGCCGTGGAGCTGGGCGGCGAAGGCATCCGCGTCAACGCCATCTGCCCGGTCATGGGCGTGACCGGCATGTTCGAACTCTTCATGGGCCTGCCCGACACGCCCGAGAACCGCGCCAAGTTCGTCTCGACCATTCCGCTGGGCCGCTTTTGCCAGCCGTCCGACGTGGCCGCGGCCGCGCTGTTCCTGGCCAGCGACGCCGCCGAGTTCATCACCGGCGTGGAGTTCCCTGTCGACGGCGGGCGCACGGTGTAGGGTTGGGCGCCGGCTTGCCGGGGTCGCAAGGCCCCGCTCGCGCCGGCATGCCGGATGCCGCGACCGCCCGCGGTCCGGATCACTTCTGTGGATGAAGACGCATGAAAATCAAAGCGGCGTTATTGCGGCAAGTGGGGGTCGAAGGACCGTACGCGCAGTCCCGGCCCCTGACCATTGCGGACATCGAGCTGGACCCGCCGGGCGGTGGCGAGGTGCTGGTCAGAATCCGTGCGGCGGGGCTGTGCCATTCGGACCTGTCCGTCATCAACGGCGACCGGCCGCGCGGCGTGCCGATCGTGCTGGGGCATGAATCGTCGGGCGAAGTCGTCGAGACCGGCCCCGGCGTCACGGACCTGAAGGCCGGCGATCACGTCGCCATGGTGTTCGTGCCCAGCTGCGGCTGCTGCAACCCCTGCATGGAAGGCCGGCCCGCGCTGTGCGAACCGGGCGCCGTGGCCAACACCAAGGGAACATTGCTGGGCGGCGAGCGCCGGCTGCACATCGGTGACGAGTACATCAACCATCACACCGGCGTGTCCTGCTTTGCGGAATACGCCGTGGTGTCGCGGCGCTCGTGCGTCAAGGTGAATGTGGAACTCAGCCACCGCGAGGCCGCGCTGTTCGGCTGCGCCGTGCTGACCGGCGCCGGGGCCGTCATCAACCGCGCCCGGATCAAGATGGGCGACACGGCCGCCATCGTGGGCTTGGGTGGCGTGGGCTTGAGCGCGCTGCTGGCCGCGGTGGCAGCGGGCGCGCGCCGCGTGGTGGCGATCGACCTCAGCGACGAGAAGCTGGCGCTGGCGAAAGAACTGGGCGCCACGCACCTCGTCAACCCAAAGCAGGTCAAGACCGACGACGACCTCATGGATATGGCCGGCGGACGCGTGGACTTCGGCTTTGACATGGCCGGCGCCGTGCCCGCCTTCGAAACCGCCTACAAGCTCACGCGCCGCGGCGGGGCGACGGTCACCTCCGGCCTGCCCAATCCCAAGTTCAGTTTTCCGCTGTCGCTGTCGCAGATGGTGGGCGAAGAGCGCGAGATCCGGGGCAGCTACCTGGGCTCGGGCGTACCCGCCATCGACATCAGCCGCTACATCGACCTGTACAAGGCCGGCCGCCTGCCGGTCGACAGGATGATGGGCCAATCGTTTTCGCTGGACCAGATCAACGAGGGGTTCGATCACCTCGCCACCGGCGGCAGCCTGCGCGACGCCATCGTTTTCTAAGGGCACAGACCCGATCAACAACACTGGAGACAACACCATGAAGACCTCAAGACTGGCGTCCCTGCTGGGTGCCACCCTGCTGTCGGGCCTGGCCACGCTGGCCATTGCCGCCGACAAGCCCAAGGAACTGAACGTCGGCATCTCGACCTTCCTGTCGGGTTCGGCGTCCGTGTTCGGCGTGCCGGCGCGCGATGCGGCCGACATCCTGATCGAAGAGATCAACGCGGGCGGCGGCATCGACGGCGTGAAGATCGTGCCCAGCTACATCGACGAAGGCGGCGGCGGCGAAAAGCTCTTGTCCGAGTACCGCCGTCTGGCCGAAGGCGGCACGCGCGTGATGCTGTCGGCCATTTCCAGCGGCCACTGCAACATCGTCGCGCCCGTGGCCGAGGACCTGAAGGTGCTGAACGTGCTGTGGGACTGCGGCACCGAGAAGGCGCTGGAAGGCAAGAAGTACAAGTACGTCGTGCGTACGCAGGCCAACGCCACCACCGAAATGGTCGCGCAGGTGCTGTACCTGATGAAGGTCAAGCCCGACTTCAAGACTATCGCCATCGTGAACCAGGACTACGCCTGGGGCCGCGATTCGCGCGACATCTTCCTGGCCGCGCTCAAGAAGTTCAAGCCCGACGTCAAGGTCGTCGCCGAGATGTTCCCCAAGTTCGGCGCCGCCGACTTCTCCACCGAAATCAGCCGCCTGCAGGCGCTGCGCCCGGATGTCATCGTCTCCACATCGTGGGGCGGCGACCTGGACAACTTCGTGCGCCAGGCCTCGCAACGCAACCTGTTCAAGAACTCCACCTTCGTGCTGTCGCTGGCCGAAAGCTCGCTTGAGCGCCTGGGCAACGCCCTGCCCGAAGGCGTCCTGGTCGGCGCGCGTGGCGATCACTACTTCTTGCACCCGGAAACCAAGGACGATCCCAAGCACCAGGCCTTCGTGAAGAAATTCCACGACAAGACCGGCGCCTATCCGATCTACTCGGTCTATCACATGGTGCAAGGCATCTACGGCCTGAAAGCCGGCTACGAAAAGGCCATCAAGGACAACGGCGGCAACTGGCCGACGCCTGAACAGGTGGCCGCCGCCATGCACGACGTGACCTTCAAGGGCTACGGCCGCGAAGTGAAGATGCACCGCGCCGACGGCCAGGCTTTGGAAGCGCAGTTGTTCGGCGTGACCAAGAAGAGCGACAAGTACCCGTTCAAGGTCCTGTCCGACATCACCATCGTGCCGGCTGAGCTGGTGACGCCCGGGGTGACGGATACGTCGATGGCGTGGATCGAAAAGAGCCTGACGCCTGAGGTATTGAAAAGCGACCAGATCAAGGTGTTCCCGAACTGATCGGGACGGACTGAGCAAGCAGCAGTGTGTGTAGTGCAGGGATGGCCCCGGCGTGAGCGCCGGGGCGTTTTTTTCTACAGCTCCAACACCACCGTCTTCCCCCCGCAAGACCGCGAGCAGCACGCCATCATCTTGTTGTTCGCCTCGCGTTCCGCCCGCGTCAACACCACGTCGCGGTGGTCGATGTCGCCTTCCAGCACGCGCACCTCGCACGACCCGCACAGCCCTTCCTCGCAATCGCTCTGCACATCGATGTTGGCGCCACGCAATGCCGTCAACAGTGTCTGGTCCGCGGGCACGGTGATGACGATGCCCGAATCCTTCAGCACCGCCTCAAACGCCTGTTCCTTCGACGGATCCAGCGTCCCAAGCGTGGAATGGAAGTGCTCCACCCGCAGCGCATCTTCCGGCCACGCCGCGCAGCATCCCGCCAGCGCGTCCAGCAGGCCCTGCGGACCGCACGCATACACCTGTGCGCCCGCGCGCGGTTCGGCAAGCAGGGCCGCATAATCGGCGCGGCTTCCTTCGTCCTTGACGTGCAGATGCAGCCGGTCGCCGTGCAGCGTCGCCAGTTCGTCCGCCAGCGCCATGCAACCGCGCGATCGCCCGCTGTAATGCAATTCATAGTCCAGCCCCAGTTCACGCGCACGCCGCGCCATCGCGCTGATCGGCGTGATGCCGATGCCGCCCGCGATCAGAATGAGCTTGGAAGCCGACTCGTCCATTCGGAAGTGATTGCGCGGGCCACGGATGCGCAGGCGCGCGCCGGGCGTGGCGTTCGCGTGCATCCAGGCCGAGCCGCCACGGCCATCCGCCTCGCGCAGCACGGCAATTTCAAACACGCTGGTCTCGGCCGGGTCACCGCACAGCGAGTACTGGCGCGACAGGCCGGTGTCGCCGCATTCCACGTCGATGTGCGATCCGGGCTTCCAGCGGGGCAGGGGCTTGCCGTCGGGTGACACCAGACGCAGCCGCAGGATGCCGTCCGCGGCCTGCTCTGCGCTTTGCACGACGACGGGCCGTGTGATGGCGTGCGATGAAGGCTCGCCGATGCGTACGGGATGCCTGTTTTCAAGCAGGGATGGGTTCGCGCGCTCCGGGTTCTGCGCCGGATCCCATTCCACCCACAGGTGCTCCGGCCCGCGGAAGGAGGTGTTGGGCACATAGGTGAAGGACTGTTCTGCCAGCTTCAAATGCGGCAGCCGCCGCGTCAGTTCTTCCAGAAAGATCTGCATCTCCATCCGCGCGAGGTTCTTGCCCATGCACTGATGCGAGCCATAACCGAACGTGAGTTGATCGCTGGCGTTTTCGCGGCGGATGTCAAAGAGGTCGGCGTCTTCGAACTGGCCTTCGTCATGGTTGGCCGACGAGGTCACGATCAGCAGCTTGGAGCCGGCCGGAATCGCCACGCCTGCGATTTCCACGTCGCGCGTGGCCAGGCGGCGCCACGCGGCAACCGATCCGTTGTGACGCAGGCATTCCTCGACCGCATTTGGGATCAGGTTCGGATCCTCGCAGATCTCGCGCCAGGCCTGCGGATGCTGCAACAGCAGCTTGATGGCATTGGCCGACGCATTGGCCGTGGTCTCGTGCGCCGCCACGATGCCGGCCATCATCATCGAATGCAGGTATGAATCGGTGACCACCTCCGGGTGCGTCTGCTGCTTGCGCAGGCCGTATTGCATCCAGCCGGGACCCGACGGATCCTGCCGCATCTTGTCCAGGATCTTGCCGGCCAGCTGCCAGAAGTTGCCCACTGCATGCGCGACGGCGACCTGCTCCTCGGGCTTGGGACGGCCCCAGGTGTTCACTGTGTGCGCGATGGAATATTGCCGCAGCAGGTCCATGTCTTCTTCGGGCACGCCCAGAAAGTGCAGCGCCACGGTCAGCGGCACTTCCCACAGCATCTGGTCGACGAGATCGGCGCGCCCGTCGTCGATAAAGCGGTCCACGTATTCGCGCGTCAGGCGACGCACCATGGGTTCATGGTGCTTCAATTCCTCGGGCGTGAACGGGTCCATCAGTACGCGTCGGCGCGGCATGTGCGCGGGCTCGTCCTCGTTTACCAGCGTGCGGTTCATGGCGTAGCCGTACGATGCCAGCACCGCGTTGGCCTCCGGCCCCGTCGGCGTGATCTTCTCCAGCGCGATCGACGGGCTGAAGGTGATGTTGTCCCGGAAGATCGCCTTGATGTCGTCGTAGCGCGTCACGACCCAGTAGCCCAACTGCGGACTGTAGAACACCGGCTCCTGCTCACGCGCCCAGCGCACGTATTCGGGCGGGTCCTGTTGATAGCCGTCGCCAAAGGGGTCGAACGCGGCGGCGCGCGCGCTGACCGGACAGCCCGTCGGGCTTTGCGCGGCGGACAGCGCGGCGTGATCGATGGGACAGCCCGAGGGGCGCGGCGTGGCGGATGCTTGGTTCATGAGGTCGTTCCGTGTGTTCGTCTTGCGGGCCCGCCGCGGGGTGCGGCACATGTTTGCGGCTTTGGATGCGGCGGGCCGGTGGTGCGGGGTTCAACGTGATGCGGTCGAGCGTGATGCCTAGGCCGGCATGACGCGCATTCCCGCGTAATGCTCAATCCAGCGTGATGCCCAGATCTTTGATCAGCTTCTGCCAGCGGGCGCGTTCGGCCGTCAGCATCTCGGCGTACTGCGCGGGCGTGTTGCCAATCGGCTCGATGCCGAACTCCACCAGGCGCTGGCGCGTGGCCGGGTCATTGATGGTCGCGACCACCTGCTTGTTCAGGGCGTCGATCACCGGCTTGGGGGTGGCGGCCGGCACCACCACGCCGACCTGCGCGGCGGCTTCCACGTTCTTCAGGCCGATCTCCGCGAACGTCGGCACGTCGGGCAATTGCGGCAGACGCGTCGGATTGGCGACCGCCAGCGCCTTGACCTTGCCGCCGTTGATGAAGCCGGCGCCGGCGGCCAGGTCCACCATCATCGCGGGCACCTGACCGCCGGCGACATCCGCCAGCGCGGGCGAGGCGCCACGGTACGGCACGTGGGTCATCGTCAGGCCGGCCTCGACCTTCAGCAATTCCATCGCCAGGTGGTGCGGGCTGCCGGCGCCGGCCGAGGCGTAATCCAGGCCTTCCTTGCGTCCCTTGGCTTCGGCCAGGAACTCCTTGGCCGAGTTGACCTTCATGGCCGGGCCGACCACCAGGATCATCGGAAACCGTCCCATCAGCGTGACCGGCGCCAGATCCTTCGCCGGGTCATACGACAGCTTCTTGTAGAGGGCGGGGTTGAACACCAGCGTGCCGTTGTCGGCGGACAACATCGTGTAGCCGTCGGCCGGGGCGCGCGCCGTTTCCGACGCCGCGATTGCCGTGTTGCCGCCCGGCTTGTTCTCGATCACCACCGGCTGGCCCAGGCGTCCGGTCAGGCCTTGCCCGATGCTGCGCGCCAGGAAGTCCGACCCGCCGCCAGCGGCATACGGCACGATCCAGCGCACGGGCTTGGACGGGTAATCGGCAGCCGCCTGCTGCGCGGACGCGCTGGCACAAGCCAAGAGGGGCAGGGCCATCAGGCCGGCCAGGATGTGGTGTTTAACACTGCGCATGGACAAGTCTCCTCGTTGTGGAATGTCAAAAGTGCATTCCTTATTTGCGTAAAGCATATACGCAATGCGTAATTTTTGAAGAAGGGTTAACCTTAGTCCCGCTCCAGGCTTTCGGTCCCTCGGTTGCCGGCGAGCCCGCTGTTACGGAGCCGTATTTCCAATGAGCAAAGCCGCCTTGCCGCCCAAATCCGACCTCGCGTCTGATCTTGAATCCGCCGAAGCCCCGGCCGTCCGGCCTCGCGAACGCCGGCAGCGGGTCCAGGCCGCGGAAACCGGCATGTCCGTCCTGAAAGGGCTTGCCCGCCTGGGCGGCCGCGCCAGCCTCACGGCGCTGGCCGCCCACGTCGGCGAAAGCCCCGCCAAGGTGCACCGCTACCTGATGAGCCTCATCGCCGAGGGCCTGGTCGACCAGGAAGTGGCGACGCAGCAATATCACCTGGGCCTCGAAGCGCTTTATGTAGGGGTAGCCGCCATGCGCCAGGCCGACCCGCTACGCATCGGCGAACCCGCGCTCGTGCGCCTGCGCGAAAGCCTGGCGGTCACGTGCTTCATCGCCGTCATGGGCAACAAGGGGCCGACTATCGTGCGATTCGAGGAACCCGGCTTGCCGGTCACGGTGAACGTACGCGTGGGGTCGGTGCTGTCGATGCTGTGGTCGGCGACGGGGCGGGCCTTTCTGGGTTTGCTGGACGAGGCGCCGGTGCGGGCGCTGGCGGAAGCGGAATTGGCCGGCGCGCCTGCCGATCAGCGAGAACTGCTGGATCGCGACGATCCCATCGGCGTCTTGCGTCGAGACGTGCGGGCGTTGGGGTGCGCCACGGTGAAGGACACGAACCTGCGCGGCATCAGCGCCGTCTCGGCGCCGCTGTATGACCATACTGGACGGGTCTGCGCGGTATTGACGGCGCTGGGCGCGACCGGCGGTTTTGACGTTTCCGAGAGCGGGGCGGTGGTGGCCGCGGTAAAGCGCGAGGCGCTGGCGGCCAGTGTGGCGTTGGGGTATTTGGTGGGATAAATTTATTTCACTGCACCCCCTAAACCGAATTGTGGATAGGTGGATAACTTAGGAATGTAGCGGCGCGGAAGGCGCGCCGCCCAACTCCTTCTGTTTCACCATGTCCCGCGAAATCCAATGGTTATGGCCTACTCCGATAATGCACTACAACCTGCGCGAAAGCGGGCAGGTGGGCGCGGAGCTGCATGAAGCGCTGCAAGCTTTCTCCGAGCAGAATCAGAGTCGGCTTCTAAACGACGAACGTCGGTCCGCCACGATCGAGACGTTGTATACGCGCTACGACACGGGAATTTTCAAACGCTCTCGTAATCCGAATTTGAAGACGATTCGTGAACTGCTATTGTCCGAATGCGACAACTACGCGCACGAAGTCTACGGGGACCAGATTCGCCAAGCGCAACGCCATCACACTATGTGGTTTGTCGTTCAGCGCTCCGGTCAAGCGAAAGATGCCGTGCATGCCCATTATCACGAAGGCTCCGATATGGCGTTCGTCTATTACTTGACGATGCCACGAGACGGAAGTGGCCAACTAGTCCTGATGGACCCTAGAGGGACGGTGGGCCGGGGTGGATTCGTCGTTCCACGTCACGCATTGGTGAACATTATCCAGCCGAAAGAAGGCGATCTGATTTTGTTCCCCCGCTATCTCATGCATTACACAACCCCCAACTCCGACAATGTAACAAGACGGGTTATCGCGGGAAGCGTGAAATATGAACAATCCGCCTGAAACCTGAAAAAAATCGAACTTTTCCTATAGAGGAATGTTTTTTTTGGGTTTCAACTGAAATGTTTGGCTGTGTATGGTTTCTTATTGTAATTTTCAGGGGCCAAACCTACACTCCGCCGAATAATCAAGTTTTTTTGGCTGTTAATTCGGCGCATCCATGTATTACCTGTTCCGCCCGATAAAGCATTTGAAGCCCATTCGTGAATGGGCGCTTGCGCGCGGCGCAGATTTATTGATTGCACCGGAAACATTCGAGCTGACTATTAATTTTTGTGGGCGTCGTACCGTCATGATCCCCCGCTTTGTTCGAGAGCATGAGGGTCGAACCATTTACCAGCGCGATTTTGCCGAGGACGGTGATTTTATTGGCTGGATGCCCTATCCCGTAAAATCGTGGCCCTTGTCTACGGATAAGATGCTGTTTAAGCAATATGCGCTGAACAATGGGTTGAGGGTAACGGCAAGCTGGACAGACGGCGATCCGTTGTCACCGGATTTCATCATCAAGCCGGCCATCGGATCCTTTGGCGTCGGTATTCGGGGGCCTTTCGGGCCCCTCGCCCCGCTGAACGACGGCATAGCACTACGGGAAGGTGAATTCTGCGAACAGTTCATTCGTGGCCGTAGCGCCAAGGCCTGGTTTTGGAACGGGGAGCCCGTGGCGTTGGAAATACTCAGCCCGCCGCAGATAACTGGAGATGGTCGGCGGACGCTGCGCGAAATTGCCACCCAGCCCCGCGGCAATTTCGACTTGGTCATGAATCTGGACGACTCGGTGCAGATCTTGGCTTGGCAAGGGTACCAGCTCGACGATGTCGTCCCGCAAGGTGTCCACGTCATGCTGGATTTTCGCTACCTGACGCCGCATGACCGCGTCACGCTCAAGAATCGGGATGTCTGGGATAAGACATCGCCGCAGATTGCGGCGCAGTTTTGTTATGCAGGGCCTGTTCTGCAGCGGGGCATCAGCGAGAGCGTGCGTCCAAACTCCGTATTCACGCTGGATGCCGTGATTGACGAGGACGACAAGGTATGGCTGCTAGAAATGAACAGCCATCCCATGATTCACCCGAATGTCTACCCCAGAATGCTGGCGTCGATATTCGACGGTGCCGAAACGCCCGACCATGAGTCGAGCGAAATGGCAGAAATCGAGGCGGCGGCCGAGTCTGAACACGAGGTGATGAAAGACCATGCGGCCTGATCTAGCCATTCAGTTGATGAGTGATCTGTTCTGGACAGGTCTTTTGATCTGCGCCCCAGTACTGCTGCTCACGCTGGCCGTAGGCGTGGTCATCAGCATTCTGCAGGTTGTGACGCAGGTTCAGGAAATGTCGCTGACCTTCATTCCCAAGATCGTTGCAGCAGTCATCGCCATGGCGATGTTCGGCCCCTGGATGCTGCGAACGCTCATGCAGTATGCAACGACGCTGCTGCGAGATGTCCCGGGCTTGAGGTGAGGCTTTGACTATAACTCCCGAGCTTTCCGCCCTCACGGTTGTCGTCTTGATTTCGATCCGAATTGGAACGATGTTGGCTTTTACGCCCGTGTTCACCATGTTTCCCATCCCAGCTACCGCGAGGGTCCTCCTCGTGGCGATGCTGTCCGTCGCGACTGCGGCAGCGCTGCCGGCCACAGCTCATTCTGGGCCGTCTTCGGCGGGGACATTCATCCAAAGCGCGGCTTTGGAGTTTTCGTTTGGTCTGTTGCTTGCCTGCGGGATTTTCTGCACATTTTCCGCGATTGCATTTGCGGGCCGAGCCCTGGATATCCAGATTGGCTTCGGCATCGGCCAGGTATTCGACCCTGTCAGCCGTACGCAAGTACCGATCATCACCTCCATCTTCCTTTACGCCAGCGTATTGCTCTTTTTCCTGCTGGACGGGCATCACACCTTGTTGCGAGGAATTGCCTACACGCTAAGTGTGGTCCCCGTCGGAGGGTTCTCATTGCGGGATGTGAATCTTCGCGCCGTGCTGGGCGCTTGGGGCAACGCGTACGCGTTCGGCTTCATGCTGGTCGCACCTGTGGCCGCGATCTTGTTGTTGGTTGAGCTTGGCTTGGGCGTGTTGGCGCGCGGGCTGCCTCAAATGAACGTCTTCGTGATCGCCTTGCCCATCAAGATCATTGTGGGGCTCGCCGCCCTGGGCGTCTGGGTAAAACTCATGCCGTCTGGACTGTCGCGGATTTTCCGGCTGACTTCGGATGTGTGGAATGGGGCGGTGCGCTGATGCAGGAATTCGACAAGAGCGAAGCAGCTACCCCCTACAAGCTGCAGCAGGCGCGCCGACGTGGCCAGGTTGCGCGCAGCCCCGATCTCACGGGCGCCGTAGCACTCCTGACTGCAGCCGCGGCCTTGTACGCATGGGGACGGGAAGCCATGCATGGGATGACTGCCCTCGCGCGCGCAGCCCTGATACAAGGCCTGGCAATGGACCTGAGCGCAGTGTCTGTCGTATCGCTGGTAGGACATGCTGGGGCGGGTGCCCTCCAAATCGTTGCGCCATTTGCATTGACAGTCGGCGCAGCGGCATTGTTGGCCAGCCTGGCGCAAACGGGGCTGGTCTGGAGCTCGTTTCCGCTCAAGCCGGACCTGACGCGCCTCAACCCCGTCACTGGCCTCAAACGACTGTTCTCGATCCGCACAATCTACGATGCGTTCAAGAGCGTCATCAAGGTTTGCATACTAGGCTGGGTGCTGTATGTCGTCGTGCGGGACCTGTTGCCGTCGCTATATCTTCTAGGCGAGCGGGCTCCATTCGACGCCTTGAGCGATCTGATGGCGATGCTGGGTTCGATGGCGTTGAAGCTGGCGTTTGTTGCCTTGCTGTTGGCAATGCTGGATCTGGGTTACACGCGATTCGAGTTCAAACGCAAGATGCGTATGAGCCGCCGCGACGTCAAAGATGAGGTGAAGCATCGCGAGGGCGATCCTCGGGTGCGGTCCCGTCTGCGCGGTCTGCGGGTCGAAATGCTGCAGAAAGCCGCATCTGTGCGCCATGTCGGCCAAGCAGATGTGTTAATCGTCAACCCTACCCATCTGGCCGTCGCGCTGGAGTACAAGCGTGGGGAAATGGCGGCGCCTGTGATGCTTGCGAAGGGCGCCGGATCGTTGGCCGCGCGTATGCGGGCAGAGGCTGCGCGCTGCGGGGTCACGATCGTAAGAAATCCCCCGCTTGCTCGTGCCCTCTACTTTCAAGGAGACATGGGACAAACAATTCCCGCAGCGCTCTATGCGGACGTTGCCCGCGTCATGGTGTGGCTGCTGGCGCAGCGAAACGCCCGGTCTGCACTGCGGGGTGCGCGATGAACCGCCTGTCAGTCTGGCTGGCAAGCAATCGCGACGTCATCATGGTGCTCGTGGTGATGGGCGTATTGATTGTCCTGTTCCTGCCGATCCCTCCTTGGGCGCTCGACTTCCTGATTCTGGCCAACTTCAGTTTCGCATTTCTTATCTTGCTGCTGACGTTCTACATGACGCGTCCGGTGGAATTCTCCACGTTTCCATCGTTGCTACTGATCGCCACGCTGTTTCGCCTGTCGCTGAACGTGGCGGCGACGCGGCTTATCCTTTCCGAGGCGAACGCCGGCAGCGTGATTTCGGCAATTGGCGGCTACGTCGTTGGCGGAAATTATGTGATCGGCCTGATCGTATTCTTGATCTTGATTGTTGTGCAGTTCGTGGTGGTCACCAGCGGCGCACAACGCGTGTCGGAAGTCGCTGCGCGTTTCACGCTGGACAGCATGCCTGGCCAGCAGATGAGCATCGACGCAGATTTGAACATGGGATTCATCACCCAGGAGCAGGCTCAAGTTCGCCGAAAGACTCTCGAGAAAGAGGCCGCATTCTATGGCGCGATGGACGGAGCGTCTAAGTTCGTGAAGGGCGATGCCATTGCTGGCATCCTGATCATGGCCATCAACATTGTCGGTGGCTTGGTGATCGGCGTAATGCAGCTCGGGATTCCCTGGAGCGAAGCGATACGGATCTACACCCTGTTGACGATCGGCGATGGCATTGTGACTCAGGTGCCGGCACTCGTAATCGCGGTTGCCACCGGAATTATCGTGACCCGTTCTGCGTCCGATGGAAACTTCAGCCAGGAAGTCGCGCGCCAGATCACGCTGTTTCCCAAAACCCTGTTCCTCGTTTGCGCCGCACTGTTTGCATTGATGGCGCTGCCCGGCATTCCAGCATTGCCGGCGTTCGTACTCGCCGTCATGGTCCTGGGTCTGGGCTGGGCAGCAAGACGCGCGATGCAATCTGCTGATGACGCAGGCGGCACAGTGGACGGACCTGACGCGCTGCCCGCGGCGCCCGCTTCCGGCGACCCGTATGAGGCCTTGAAGGTGGAGCCCATCGAAATCCAGGCTGGCGCGCACCTGCTGCCGTCGGTGGTGGACCACAGCGGGTTCTCGGATCGCGTAACTGTCTTTCGAAATCAATATGTGCTGGAAATGGGCCTGGTGCTGCCGGCCGTACGCTTCCGTGCCAGCACGCGCCTGGCGCCGGATGAATACGAAATCTTGATTCACGGGGTTCCTGTGGGCAAAGGTCAGGCCATGGCAGATCGCTGGCTCGCCATTCATCCGGCGGGGGTGACCAAAACCGTGCGCGGGATTGAGACTCGCGATCCCACCTATGGCTTGCCGGCAGTCTGGATTGAAGAATCCGAAAAAGCGAATGCCCAACAGGGACGCTATACGCTCATCGACGGGCTTACCGTGTTGATGACGCATCTGACTGAGGTCTTGCGCCGGGAGTCCGCCACACTGCTGACGCGTGGCGAAACAGACAAGTTGCTGGAGAGGGTGCGGCAGACCCAACCGGGCCTGGTCGAAGAGTTGATCCCGGGCATCTTGTCGACGACCGAAGTGCAGAAAGTTCTGCAGTCGCTGGTGCGCGAGAAGGTCAGCGTGCGCAATCTGGAAGCGGTCCTGGAGGTGCTTGCGGACGCAGGCAGACATCAACACGACAGCGGACTCCTGGCGGAGCAGGTGCGGCAGCGTCTTGGCAATGCTATCTGCCGCTCGCTTTCTGGCGATACCAGCACCTTGCATGTAATCACACTGGATCCGCTGACGGAAGCGCACCTAGGCCATGCCTTGAGGGCGTCTTCCGAAACCGGCGGGCGGTTAGCGATTGAGCCGCGCTTCGCGGACCAATTGATCGGTGGTTTGGTGCAGCAGGCTGAAGGGATGATGAAGGCAAATCTGCTTCCCGTGCTGTTGTGCTCGCCGGACTTGCGCCGGCACATGCGTATGTTGACGGAGCGCGTGCTGCCTCATCTGCGCGTGCTGTCGATGTCCGAGGTCCCCAACAGCA
Organism: Achromobacter sp. SLBN-14; assembly: GCF_006715415.1. Taxonomy (NCBI): domain Bacteria; kingdom Pseudomonadati; phylum Pseudomonadota; class Betaproteobacteria; order Burkholderiales; family Alcaligenaceae; genus Achromobacter; species Achromobacter sp. SLBN-14. The sequence goes on from NZ_VFNE01000001.1 coordinate 3,184,361, forward strand.
TCGACCTCAAGGCCTTTTCGGCCGTTTCCGTGGCCGCAGTACACGAAGCCGCAGCTGCGTGACGGGCAATGTCACGAATTAGTCAGTCTGAATCGGAGAGCCAATCTTGGAAATCATGAGTGTGATTGCGCAGGGCATGGGCGTGGACCAGACGCGTTTGAACGCGATCGCCGTCAACCTGGCCAATGTCCGTACCCCTGCCTATAAGCGGGAAATGGTGAATGGGATCGACTTCGACGCTCAAATGAAGGCACTGGAACAGCGTGGCTCAGCGGTAAGTCCGGCTTCCGGGGCGGCTGCGTCCTATTCGGATATGCGCCTGGGCGGAGTTCAGTACACCGGCCGTCCCTTGGACGTGGCGCTGACCGGCGTGAATGTTTTTCTGGAGTTGTCCCGGGATGGAAAGACGCTCTATGGCCGACAGGGTGCGATGCACACGGACAGCCAGGGACGTCTGGTGAATGCACAAGGTGATCTGGTGATGGGGCTAGGGGGAGAAATTCGGCTGGTATCGAGTTCGCCGCGGATCGATCACCTGGGAAACGTCTATGACCAGGGACGCTTCGTGGACAAGCTGAGCATGATGTCGTTCAAACAACCAGAAAAATTGGAGCGACTGGGCGCCGGCGTCTACCGCGCCGAGAGCGAGGGAGGCTCGGCGGCGCAGGAAGGCGAATTCTCGGTGCTGCAAGGATATCTGGAGGGATCCAACGTGGATCCTGCGCGAGAGATGGTCGGAATGATTGACGTGATGCGTCATTTCGAGAGCCTGCAAAAGACTGCCCAGTTCGTGGACGAGATGACGGGCCGCGCGGTGCAGAAGCTCGGCGAATTCTAAAAGGACAGAAATGATCGATTCCCTGTATATCGGCGCAACCGGCATGCACGCCCAGCAGACTGGCGTCGATGTGGTGGCCCAAAACTTGGCCAACATGAACACGACCGGCTACAAAAAATCCTACGTCGTGTTCGAGGACCTGATGACACGCGCGGCGATGCCTGGGCTTCCCGCCGGAGTATTGGGTATGGACCCCTCGGCCAACTTGGGGCTGGGCGTGGCAATTTCGCGCAACGCGAAATCCTTCGTCGCCGGGGAGATCAAACCCACCGGCAAACCTCTCGACCTCGCGATTCGCGGAGAAGGGTTGCTGGAAGTTGCGATGCCGGATGGCAGCGTGGCCTACACGCGGGGCGGCACGTTGAAGGTCGACCCGGATGGTCTGCTCACAACGCAGGCTGGATTGCCCCTGAATGCCATGATCTCGGTCCCCGCGGACAGCGAACAACTCACGATTCTGCCTGACGGCCGCGTCATGGCATGGCGTAATGGCGGCCGCGATTCGGACGAACTAGGCAAGCTGGATATTGTCCGCTTCAACGCGCCCGAAGACCTGGCAGCGCTGGGTGATGGCCTCTATCAAGCGACGGAACGTTCAGGCGATCCCATCCTGGGACGCCCGGGTGAGGACGGCATGGGGCTTTATGCCCAGGGCTATCTTGAAGCGTCCAACGTGCAATTGAACGAAGAGATCGTCAATCTGATGGTCGCGCAGCGTGCGTATGAGGCCAACGCCAAGATTGTCCAGGCGTCGGATGACATGCTCGGCTTGGTCAATAACCTCAGGCGCTAGGCGGCGGACGTGCGAAAGCAGCTTTTCTTCCTTCTTCTCCTGTTGCCGATGACGGTGGCCGCGCACTCTCCTGCCGCCCCTGGGGTGTTTGTCCGCAAAGCGGTTCAGGTGCACAAGGCGACCTTGACGTTGGGCGACGTTGCCGCAATTGAAGGGGCGTCGGATCGGGTGAGCCGCCTGGGTAGGCTGCCGATCGGCCCCGCGCCGACAACCCAATCGGTGCGGGAGATTGGAAGAGAGGAGCTGCAGCGCTGGATAGACACGGCGCCCGGCGAGCTGGGCTCGGTGGTGTGGCGAGGGAATGCGTCTGTGCGCGTCACGCGCAAGCAGGCCGCCCTGGATCAGGACGCCGTTGCCGAAGTCGCACAGGCAACGGCCGCACGAGCGTTACGCCAGAAGTTCCAAAGGTTCGAGGTCGAGCTGGCGGGAAGCCCGTTGCCGGAGCTGATTGCCGCGGGCCAATACGAATTGCGGGCCCGTCCCGTTGAACTTGGCGCGGAAATCCCGTCGCGCTTGGTGGTGTGGATAGAACTCTGGCGGGAAAAGCGCCTGTATCGCGCGTTGCCCGTAGCACTCAATGTTCGCGCGATCGCACCCGTTTTTCGCTTGAACGCGAGTCTTCCCGCGGGAGCATCGCTGTCGCCACAGGACGTGACCATCGAGGAGCGCGATGTCGCGGCGTTGGGAGCCGCATATTGGCCGGCGGAAGAGCCGCTGAGTGCAGTGCGCACCAAACACGCGGTAGCAGCGGGATCCGTCCTGCTGCGATCGCAATTGCAAGCGCTGCCCGACGTTGAGCGCGGCGACCAGGTGGCGTTACGCGTGCGCTCGGGCACCGTCATGATCGAGACCACGGCGCTTGCGATGCAAGATGGTTGGGCCAGCAGGACCGTTCGGGTGCGTCCGGCGCAGGGGACCGAAACCGTGCTGGCGCGCGTGGTACGCAACGGGTTGGTGGAGATACAGGAATGATCAACCCTCGGTTGCTGGGCCGTCACCGTGCGCGTGCGAGTGTGTTCTTGTTGACTATGGTCATCATGGTCGCCGGTGCCGGCGCCGAAAGCCTGTACGACCCTTCTCTGTATCGCTCGCTGGGGACTGACCGCAAGGCCAGCCGTGTCGGCGACGTGTTGACGATTCAGGTGGTGGAAACCTCTTCAGCGACGAGTTCGGCCGATACCTCGACGGGCCGCAGGGCAGGAATCGACGCGGAGTTCAGCTTGTCGCGTCACCCGACGACCGCGGCAAGCGTGAACGTGGACGGAGATTTCGAGGGCGGCGGGAAGACCCAGCGGTCTGGGCGGCTGCTTGCGCAGATGTCTGTCAGCGTGGTCGACATCGCGCCCAACGGCGATTTGTATGTAAAGGGCGACCAGCTGCTGACCGTTAATGATGAACAGCAGAAGATTCATGTCAGAGGTCGGGTGCGTCCGCAGGATATTTCGCCGGCCAATGTGGTGGTATCGACCCGCCTGAGCGATGCAGAGATCACATATGTTGGCGAAGGTGAACTGGCGGGAAGGCAACGACCTGCCTGGTGGAACCGCTTTCTCAATTGGCTGGGATTCTGATGCGTGGATTGATCGCGATTTTGACGCTGAGTATGTTGGCGTGGGCGGGCGAAGGTCTGGCGGCAAGGTCTGCCGCCTCGGACGTAGTCCGTATCAAAGACCTTGGAAAGCTCAAAGGCTGGCGTGAGAACTCGCTCGTGGGCTACGGCATCGTTGCGGGCCTGGCCGGCACGGGTGACTCTCCGTCCAACAAGACCACCCGACAGGCGATGGCGAACGTGTATTCGCAGTTTGATCTGACCGTCGCTCCAGAACAGGTGCAGAGCCGAAACGTGGCGGTTGTGATGGTTAGCGCGATGCTGCCGCCATTCGCCCGCCCGGGCGACGCCGTGGACGTAGTGGTGACTTCTGCAGGTGATGCGCGAAGTCTGGTCGGCGGAAACTTGCTGGTCACTGCGCTAAAGGCTGCCAACGGAAAGATCTATGCGCTGGCGCAAGGGCCATTGTCCGTGGGCGGGTACCGATACGACATGAATGGCAACGTGGTGCAGAAGAATCACCCCACCGCAGGTTCGATTCCCAGCGGTGCGCTGGTCGAGGTGGGAGTCAGTGCGCAAATGATCAACGAAGAAGGCGTGCTCACGTTCCTGCTGGCCAACCCTGACTACACGACCGCGGGCCGGGTGGCGGCGGAGATCAATCGCGCCTTGGGCAGGCAAGTGGCCAGGGCTCGCGACGCGGCCGGGGTCGACATTCACGTGCCGGAATTCGAGCGGAACGACCTGGTGGCGTTTGTCTCGCGAATCGAAGCGCTTTCCGTTGCGCCGGATCAGCGTGCCAGGGTGATTTTGGACGAGCGAACCGGCACGGTCGTGTCCGGCGGCGACGTACGCCTGTCCAAGGTCGCGATTTCGCACGGCGACCTGCGGATTTCGATCGTGACTGACAACCAGGTTTCTCAGCCGATTTTCGTTCGCCAGGCGGGCGGAGGCATTCGCACCGAGGTGGTATCCAATTCCACCGTGGACGTACGCGAGGGCGAGGGCAATGCGTTTGTCATGTCGGAAGGCAGCACCGTTGCCGAGCTGGTGCAAGCCCTGACGAAAATCCGTACCAGTACGCGGGACATTATTTCGATCCTGCGCGCCATCAAGACATCTGGCGCACTGCACGCCGATCTCATCATCCAGTAGTCCGCTATTCCTTTTGTGAGTGTTCATCGACATGATTGATCCGGTCACATTAAGTGCGCTCGGCGCCGCCCTCGACGCAGCCAGTCTTAGGCAACGCGTTGGCGCCGCGAACATTGCCAACGTCCATACGGCGGGTTATGTCCCCGTTCGCGTGCAATTTGAATCGTTGATGCCCTCGGCGGCTACAGCCTTGGATCGAGGCGGGAGGCTTGACCCACGGGCCTTGGCCGCAGCGCGCCTGACCAATTCTCCGTCGGAAACTTCGGTTCCCTACGGCGCAAATGCGGTGTCGATCGACCAGGAAGTCGCGGGCCTTGCGCGCAATGCGCTGCATTTCCAGGCGCTAGTCAAATCTCTGAATGGGCAGGTCGCGCTGATCGATGCTGCGTTGACGGACGGGAGACGCTGACCATGGACTACCAAAGTGCATTTGCCATCAGCGCCGCCGGCATGAGTGCCGAAAGGTTGCGCGTCGATGTCGCAGCCTTGAATCTTGCCAACGCAAACACCCCCTGGGCCGCAAACGGCGCCGGCTATCAGCCGTTGCGCGTGCAGGCTTCGGTTCGAGCCGCACCAGGAGCGCGCAGCTTCGAGACGTTGATGGACCAGGGCATTGAGGCAGCCCGGACCTTGAGCGTGGCGCCATACCGCGCACCGGCGCGCCGCGTCCATGAGCCCGGCCATCCTCAGGCGAACAAGGATGGTTTCGTCTTGTACCCCGGGGTGGACTCTCTGACCGAAATGATGACGTTGATGGTGGCAAGCCGCGCATATGAGGCAGACGTGGCGGCGTTCAATGCCGCCAAAAGCATGGCCATGAAAGCGTTGGAGATCGGAGGCCGCTCATGAGCATTCCGGCGATTGAAGCCGTAGAGGCGATATCGGTACCTATGGCTTCTGCATGGTCGCAGACGCCCAAGGGTTCGCAATTTGATGCATTGGTTAGCGGGGGTCTGGACAACGTCAATCATGCCCTGCTTCGCACAGAGACAGACGCGCAACGCCTGGCAGTAGGGGATGTCCAGAATCTGCACCAGGTCATGATCAACATGGAAGAGGCAAAGGCCAGCTTCCAACTCCTCCTGCAAGTGCGCAACCGTTTGTTGGACGCATATCAGGAAGTTATGCGCATGCAAATCTGAAACAGGATTTATCGCAAATGTCTCTCTCGGAGTTTTGGATGCGCCTGGACAGGCGTCACCGCTATACGCTGGCTTTCGGTGCCGTCGCGATCGTCGCCGCGGTTGCGATTGCGGGCTATTGGCTCACGCGCGGCAATTATCAGGTGCTGTTCTCTAGCGTAAAGCCGCAAGACGCCTCGGTAATGCTCAGTGAACTGGACAAGCAGAAGATCCCCTATCGGCTGGAGGCGGACGGTACTGCCATTCTGGTTCCGCAGGAACTGGTTCACAAGACCCGCATCGGACTGCTCGGTCAGGATCTGCCGCTGCACGGTGCCGTCGGGTTCGAGCTATTCAACAATGCCGACTTTGGCATGACCGAGTTCGCGCAGCGGATCAACTATCAGCGCGCACTGCAGGGGGAAATCACCCGCACCATTCTTTCCCTGTCGAACATCGACTCCGCGCGCGTGCTGATCGCCTTGCCAGAGCAAGGGCTGTTTCATCGCACGGGCGGTGTGCCGACGGCGTCGATTGCCGTCGCGCTGCGGGACGGACGTAGCTTGACGCCGGAGCAGGTGCTAGGGATCCAGCGCCTGGTGTCGGCGTCGATTCCCGACATTGAGTCCCGCAACGTAACCATCGTCAATCAGAACGGGGTCGCGTTGACAGCATCGGGCGACGACGGGGAGGGTGCAAGCGCAGCGGATGCGCGGCTTGCGCTGAAGCGCTCGACCGAGGAGTACCTGACGCGGAAGGTCTCCGGCATGCTGGATCAGACGTTCGGGCCGGGGGCTGTCGTGGCGAGCGTGGACGTGTTGCTGAACATGGATCGGATGCGCACCACGACGGAAGACATCTTGCCCTATTCTCCTGCCGGCAAGGGACAGCCGACAGGCGTTGTCGTGCGCGAGCGGCGCTCAAATCGAGAGGGAGAGTCGGCTTCCGGAAATGGCAACCGAAGGGCCGGGGGCGATACGGAAAGTGAGACCGACTACCAACCAGGCAGAAAGGTGGAGGAAGTGGTCTCGACACCCGGCGTAATCATGAAGATGGGCGTCACGGCCGTTGTGCGCGGTCCGATGGACGGCGGCGCCCTGGACCGGTTGAAAATGCTCGTGGGGAACGCTGCGGGGGCTCAGCCAGAGCGCGGTGACACCGTCGTCGTCTACAGCACCGACCAAATGGCCGCTCGCGGCGGCGATCCCGTGGCCCAAAAGGGTGCTCTGACGGCTGCAGCGGCACCTCCGCCAGCCTTGAGGACGGAGTTCGAGTGGACGCCTCGCTTGGCCATTGCGCTGCTGTTGGCGGCAGGTGGCGTACTGGTCGTGCTGCTGTTGTTGTTGAGCTGCCGGCGTCAGCGGGCGCCACGCTTGTCGGTGGAGCAGCGCGAATTGCTGTTGCAACAGTTGCGCGGCTGGCTCACGCCGTCCCCGTCCGACACGAAGGCGGAAAAGCCATGATGGACGGTTTGCGCCTGAGTGCATTGGCTTTGCATGCGGTCGCGGACCGTGACCGCGCTTGGCTGCTATCGCGGTTGCCTGCGGATCATCGCAGGCAACTATCCTCGCTGTTGAGAGAGCTGCGCGGTACGGGTATCCCCGCCGATCAGGAGCTGCTGAACCAGCTCGTGCTCGAAAAAGAAGCGCTTGCGAGTAATCCGATGCCCGACGCTCCCGCAGCAACGGTGCTGCGCGCGCATGCGCAAGATATCTGGGCGCTGCTGCGCGGTGAGCCTGACATGCTGGTTGCACGTATCGTACGGCTCAACGACTGGCCCTGGAAGGCGGTGTTCCTGGAGCTTTGCGGTGCTGGGCGAGCCAAACGCGTCGAGGAGCTGTCCGCGCGACTGGCCTCTGCCGCAGCGCTGGATAAGGCGCTGATCGAAGAACTCGAACAGCGCTTGGCAGTTCGGCAGTCCTCCGCAGTCCGTATGCAACCGGCGCGATGGCAGTTCCTGCGGCGTGGCAGGAGCCTGACATGAAGACAGCGCCCATTCTGCGGCAAATGCCGGTGGCGCCCTCATCGCGCTTGGTGGGTCAGGCGTCACCGCTGCCGCAGCGAACGTCGACTCTGGCTGCTGGCACTCGCTCGCAACCTGAGCCGGCTGCCAGTGCGCCGGTGTTGCCCCCAGCCGCGTCGAACGCAATGAGCGAGTTGGAAATAGAACAGCGTAGTCTGGCTATCGCTCAGCGCATGATCCAGGCTGAGGCAGAGAAGGTGCGCAAGGCAGCGCATGTAGAGGGGTTCCGATCAGGAATGGAGGAAGGGCTGCGCGCCGCGCAGACGCAGGTGGCTGAACAGTTGCGGGACCAGCAAACCAGATTCGTTGCGGTTGGGGATGCGTTGGTGCAGGCGCTCCAGCGCGAGCGCGGCGCTACGGAGGATGCTGCGTTGGAGCTGACGATGGCTGCCTTGGCCAGAATCCTGGGAGAGCCCCCGGACGCTGAGCGCGTCGCCAACATCATCCGGAAGGCAGGTGAGCAGTTGCGGGATCCCTCGCATGTACGCGTCAGGCTGTCGCCTGCAGACATGGAGCTCTTGCGCGCCGCCAGCGTCGACGTGGCGCTGCTGGTGCCTCAGGCCGCCGACGTTCAATGGGTGTCGGACCCGACGATTGAAGGCGGCTGCGTGCTGCAGACCGCATCGGGCAATCTCGACGCCAGGCTGCAGAAGCAGGTGGTCGTGTTGGCCGAGGCCTTGTCGCGGACTTATCGCTCGCGAGGAGTTCACGCGTGAGCGACGCATCCATGACCGCCTATTTGAAGGCGCTTGACGCCGCTGTGCTTTACGCGCGGGAGGGGTTTGTTCGTCAGGTCGCCGGCTTGGTTGTAACGTGTTCAGGTCCGGACGCCAGCCTGGGCGCGTTGTGCCGCATCACGCCCCAGAATGGTGGCGCGGACATTCTTGCGGAAGTGGTGGGCGTCAAACCTGACGGCGTGGTTCTCATGCCTTACGGCAGGCTGGATGGCGTATCCGCGGGCTGCCGTGTCACCGTTGCCGGAAGTCTTGCTGGCGTGCCCGTCAGCGCTGCGCTGTTGGGCCGGGTGGTCAATGCCTTCTGTGAACCGCTTGATGACGGGCCGCCCGTGGAGTCGGCATCCTGCGCGCCGCTCAAGGCCGCGCCGATCAATCCGCTGCACCGAAAGCCAATCGACACGCCCCTGGAAACCGGTGTCAGAGCTATCGACGCCATGCTGCCGTTGGGGCAGGGCCAGCGTGTGGGGATTTTCGCGGGCAGCGGCGTTGGAAAAAGCACGCTGTTGGGTATGTTGGCGCGAAGCGTAAAAGCGGACGTGAACGTAATAGCGCTGATCGGCGAACGTGGACGGGAAGTCCGTGATTTCATCGAGCAGCAGTTGGGGCGGCATGCGTTTGCGCGATCCGTCGTCGTGGTTGCGACATCCGATGAGCCAGCGCTGATGCGCGCCCGAGCCACCTATGCGGCGTTGGCCATTTCGGAGTACTTCCGAGACCAGGGCAAGAATGTATTTTTGACTATGGATTCGGTTACGCGATACGCAATGGCGCGGCGCGAAATTGGCTTGGCCGCGGGAGAGCCGCCGACCGCGCGAGGATATACGCCGTCAGTCTTTTCGGAGATTCCGGAGTTGTGCGAGCGTTGTGGGCGGCTGGAAGGCGGGGGCTCCATCAGCGCGGTTTTCACTGTGCTGGTAGAAGGCGACGACTTCAACGAGCCGATTGCGGACAGTCTACGCGCCACGCTGGACGGCCACATCATCCTGAGCCGCGATCTGGCGCATCGCGGACATTACCCAGCCATTGATGTGCTGCGCAGTGCCAGCCGTCTAGTTAGCGAACTCACCACAAAGGATGAACGCGCAGCCATGGTTCAGGCGTCGGCGTGCCTCGCATTGCTCGACAGAAACCGGCAGATGGTCGACATCGGCGCGTATCAGCCCGGGTCGAATCCAGCGCTGGACGTCGCTCTAGCTGTTGCGCCCGCGCTCGACAACTGGCTGAGGCAGGACACGGACGCGCCAGACACCCGCGCCGGCGCGTTCGCGGCGCTGGCCGATGTTATTCATCCGCTCCGAAAGGATATGGAATGACGGCCACCCAAGCACGCTATCGATATCCACTGGTGAAATTGGAAGCGCTCTACGCCCATCGGCTGGAGCAGGCCCGGCTGTCGCTCGCTGCCGCGCAGCGGCGCCTCGACCAGCACCAAGAACAAATCGAACAGTTGCGGTCAGCGCTTGGCCGCAGCCTGAAAGATTGGAACGCTGCAAGTGAACGCGCCCCGCGCTTCGACCCCGCGAGCCATGCTGCTGTGCGCGAGTCCCTTGCCGCGCACCATTCGAGGCTGAGAGTTGCCTTGGCACATGAGCGGGAGTTAAGGGCAGAGGTCGAGCGGTCCCAGGAACAGACGGCGCAGGCGTATCGTCGTACGCAGATCGTGGAGCGCCACAAGAATCAGTCGAAGCGCGAGTTCGAACTCGAAGTGGTGCGGTCCGATCAGCGTGAGGCCGATGCGGCGTGGCCATCATGGAGAGAACGGCTGTGACAGCATTTGATGCATTGATGCCCAGTGCGCAAGGGCCCGCAACGGTAGGAGCGAATTCCGGGCGACGCACCGCCTCGGGTGACTGGCGCCAAGCGGTGGAACACGCTCAGTTGCGATCGTGGCTGGAAGGACGAAACACGGAAGGTGGCCCTGGGCCGCAGCCAGGCTTGATCGATCCGCGCATTGCGGACTTGAAGGGTCGCAGAGAGGTTCCGGCACCCATCGTCGGACAGCATGACCGTGGTCAGAATTCGCGACATTCAAGTCGACAGGCGGACGTCGGCAGCGTCGGACCCGCGCCCGAGGCAATCAGAGCCTTGCCCGCTCCTGCACGCATCCCTCTGCCCGTGACTACCGCCTCTGTCGCGGTGTCTTTGGCGACGCCGACGTCCGCCGGTCGAACCTCTTCCGCCCACGGCTTCGATCAGGCTGCCGTGCTGACCCAACTGGCGAGCACGCTGGGCGTGCGAACACGCAAGCAATCGGTGCATATCGAACGCGGTGAACAGGGCGTCTCGGTGTGGGTGCGGGATACCCGCATGAACAGCCAGCAAGTGAACCATCTCGCGGCATCAATTGCCGCCAGCCTGGGCGATGGCTCGCAACGCCTGGCAGCGCTTTACCTGAACGGGCTGCCGGTCTCCGATTCCCGCACGTCTCATTCACACTCGTTGTCTACACCCTCTCTGTCGGAGTAAGAAAAATGGCAATCGATTCGACCGGGGCGGCAGCCTCGACGCAGCTTGGCATGCAGGATCTGCTCAAGGTGCTGTTGGCCCAGCTCACCAACCAAAACCCCCTCAAGCCGATGGAGAACCAGGACTTCATCGGACAGATAGCCCAGTTTTCGTCCCTGGAGCAAAGCCGTCAGACCTACTCCAAGCTGGATGAACTGGTCGGGTTGCAAGCGACCCTGCAATCGGTCGGCTTGATCGGAAAGACTGTCGACGTGACATCGCAGACCGGCAGCCTTACGGGTACGGTGACTGCGCTGAGCTTTGCTTCCGGATCGCCCATGTTGAGTATCCGTACGACGAGCGGCTCGGTCGTCAGCGATCTGAGCCTGGGTGCCGTGACGGCCATACGCTAAGGAGCGAACATGCTGGACAGTATCTGGTTGAGCCTTGCGGGGATGAACGGCTTTTCGAAGGGCCTGCGCACCATCAGCAACAACGTGGCGAACATGAACACGCCGGGATTCAAGAAGTCCCAGGTGCTGTTTGAAGAGCAGTTCAGCGCCAACGTGCCGTACAAGCACGACCGGCAAGGACCCGGCAACAATGGGGCGGGCGGCGGCGTCAATACGTTTGGCACGCGGATAGATTTCAGTCCGGGCGAGGCGCGCCAGACAGGAAGCAGTCTTGATCTTGCGCTGGATGGAGGCGGCTACTTCATGTTGAGGGGGGACGACGGAGAGCTCAGGTACACGCGGGCCGGCCAGTTCGATTTTGGCGACGATGGGATCCTGCGAAACAAAAGTGATGGCTCGTTGGTGTTGGGCTCGGACCGGGACGGAAAGGGGGCGCAGGGAGAGATATCGTTGGCTGGCCTGATGACGTCACCTGCAAGCCCAACGTCGTCGATACAGTTCACCGGATATCTTTCTTCGACCGGCACAGATCATGAGCTGACGGCCGTCAAGATCTACGACAGGACCGGCGCCGAGCATCTGCTTAAGGTGACGTTCGTCAATCAGGGCGCAACCCAGCCGGGCACTTGGAAAGTGACGATCGCCGATGGTCCAACCAACTTGGGCGAAGGAACGCTGGTGTTCAAGGATGGCCGGATAGACCCCAATTCCGCCAGGATTACGGTGAACTATCTGCTGCCGTCTCAAGGAGCCCAGGCCATCACCTTGGACTTCAGCGACGGGGTGACGTCTTTCGCGTCAGGTACGACATCGACGCTGACAGTTCAGAAGCAGGATGGATATGCGGCCGGTAGCGCGACGGGTGTGGCCTTTGACGCGTCGGGTGTGTTGTCCATCAGCTACTCGAATGGGCAGTCGGTCCAGGGCAGACGGATCGCGCTTGCGCGATTCTCATCCGAAGATCTGCTATCGCCGGTCGGCGGAAGCCAGTTTGTGCTGACGAACCCCGACGCGCGCGTCCTGGGCAATCCTCGAGGGGATGGATTCGGGCGGCTGGAAAGTGGCAAGGTTGAGGGATCGAACGTTGACCTGTCGCAGGAATTCAGTGATCTGGTCGTCATGCAGCGAGGATATCAAGCGGCATCTCAGACAATTTCCACGGCGAACGATTTGATCCAGTCGCTGTTCGACATGAAGGGCAGGCGTTGATGACGGTTTGGACGATTGCCTGGTGGACCCATGCGGAAATGGAGCGAACGGCAGACTCCGTAAGGAAGGCTCTCCTCGGTTGGTGTGGACAATGGGGTGTCGCCGCAGACGCTCTGCGTGTGGAACCCGCGTCCTTGCCCGACACGGCCAACTCGGCCAGTTGGCAGTGCGTGACGGGTGATGGTGACGAGGATGGGGTCTGGGTGTCGCATCCTGAAACTGCGGCGCGCGCGCTGGCGGTTGCCGTGTGCGATGACGATCGGAACGCTTCGCCGATGACGCGTGCTGCGGGCCCGATGTCGCTGTCTGTCGCGCGCCAGGCGGGACGCGCAGTGGTGGAGACGTTATGCGCACATTTCGCCTGGATAGCGAGGGACGATGCGCAAGCTTCGTCCCTGCCTCCGAGGCTTGAAAGCGGGAGCCTGAGCGTGTCGGTGAGGATCGGCGATGCGGCATTGTGGATTGTTTTAAGCGCCGGCGTGGCCAGGTCGATTGCCGGCCGCGTGCCGTTCTCTCCTTCCTCGCCGTTGGTCCCCATACAGGATGTCCTGGGCGCGCGAGCGATTGCGCTCGCCGTGGCACTGCGTCCGGTTCGGCTTGAAATCGGCAGCTTATGTTCGCTGGCGGTGGGCGACGTGATCGCGCTCGACCACAAGCTCGATGAACCAACGACCCTGTACGCGGAAGACGCGTCCCCGGTCGCGCAAGCGCATTTGTCTCGGATCGGACCTCAAAAGGCAATTCGTCTGGACCGTGCGGCGTCCTGATACCGCCCACGATTCTTCTTCGACTTCATTAGGAGTACAGCGTTGACCATCAACCATGGCGATCTTGCAGGCGCAATGGCTCAGCCCCTCGATTTCCCGGAAAACGTGGAAGCGTCGGCTGATCTGACCCCCTTGGCCATTCGCAATCTCAACCCAATTCACAGTGTCAAGGCGACGTTGTCTGTGCGCGTAGGCGACGTTGAGTTGACGGTCGGTGACCTGATTAACGCGAAGTCGGCTCAGGTGTTCGCCCTGAACCGCAAGGTGGATGAACCCGTGGATCTGATGCTGGAAGGCAGCATCGTGGCTCGGGGCGAGCTTGTGGCCGTCGGTGATCATTTCGGTATCCGGGTGACCGAACTGCCCTTGGACCTGCGTTCGCTGGCATGAGTCCGGGCACACCGTTGGCATGGGCGCGCGATGGCGCCCTGACGTCCGGGCTGCAGTCATGGTCCTGGGCACTGGCTATCGTGCTTGCGCTGTTGGCTTGCGTGTCGGTGCTTTGGTGCCGCAAGCGCGGCGGTATCCGCAACTGGGCCAAACCAGCCATTCCGCCGGTTCGGAGCCTGGGCGGAACGCGCCTGAACCAGAATGTCAGGCTCGAGGTGGTCGAGTTCGGCGGTCAGCGGATCCTGCTCTCCGTCAGCCAAACTGAAGCTCGTGAGATTGCGCGTGACGCTTTGCCCGGCGACGCCGAGGGGAGCGTTTCATGAGATCCACAGTTCGCACGTTGACAGCGTCGTGCGGCGTGGCGATGCTCGTGTTCGCGGGCGGTGCGCTTGCCGCCACGTCGGGCGGACCGGCGGTGGAACTGAACGCCGCGATGGGCTTGTCGGCCGGCTCCAGTCCGGAAACCGCCACGGCGCTTCGAATCGCTATCGGACTGACTGTCCTGAGCTTGCTGCCCGCCATGCTGGTGTGCATGACGGCGTTCCTGCGCATCATCATTGTGTTGTCGATGTTGCGCCACGCGTTCGGCATGCAAGAGACTCCTCCGAACGCTGCGCTCCTCGGACTCGCCCTGTTCCTGACGCTATTCGTCATGTCGCCGGTGATTCAAGAGGTGAATCAGCACGCGCTGCAGCCCTTCATGCAGGGCACCCTTTCTGCCGAGGACGCATATGACCGCGCGGTGCGCCCTATGCGGGCGTTCATGGTCAAGCAGACTCGGGAAGAAGATCTTGCGCTAATGCTGGATCTTTCAGGGGCCGCAAAGCCAGAAACGCTTGAACAGGTCAGCAACGTGCAGCTCATTCCGGCTTTCATGTTGTCGGAACTCAGAGTGGCGTTTCAGATCGGCTTCGTCATTTTTCTCCCATTCCTGCTGATCGACCTGATTGTCTCCAGCGTGCTCATGGGCCTGGGAATGATGATGATGCCACCAGTAACCGTTTCCTTGCCGATCAAGATTCTGTTGTTTGTGCTAATTGACGGTTGGGGGCTGGTGCTCCGGTCGACGATAGGATCCTTCCATTGAGCGCCGAGGTCACATGACAGCTACCCTTCATGATCCGGAATGGCCTGTTCCTGCGGACGATGATGCGCTTTGGCGGATCTACCGCGCGCAGCCAAATCAAGCGACGCGCGACCGGTTGGTCACCCGCTATCTGCCCTACGCGCGGGCGATCGCGGCGCGCATGTATGCCCGCCGCGGCGGGCAGGATTTCGAGTTCGATGACTATTTGCAGTACGCGTCGCTCGGGCTTATGGAATGCGTGGATCGTTATCAGCCCGGCTTGGGTGCTTCTTTCAAGACCTATGCGACGACACGTATGACCGGCTCCATCCTGAACGGGTTGGAAAAATTGACGGAACGACAGCAGCAGGTGGCCATTCAGCGCCGGCTGGCAAATCACGAAGAGCGCGCGGCGTCACTTGCTGAACTTGATGATGACGTCGCGGCAGGAGAGTCGGCCGAGGACCTGTTCCGGCGGCTCGCCGCCGTAGGCGTTGGCGTGGCGCTTGGCGTGCTGCTGGAGGGTTCCGGCTTGATCGAATGGCAGCAGTCGGAAACTGGAAACGGTTTGGGCGCCTACGAGCAGGTCGAGCTCAAGCAGTTGAGGGACCGCGTCATTGCATTGGTATCCGCCTTACCGGAACGCGAGCGCCACATCGTGCGGGCGCATTACATGCAAGATGTCGCCTTCCAGGATATCGCTGCCGAAATGGGCCTGACGAAGGGAAGAATTTCGCAGTTGCATAAGCGTGCACTGGAAATGCTTCGCCAGGAGCTAGGGCGATATCAGCAATCCTCCGTTGATTTTTAGCGTCGCGGATCGCGTTACGCTTGATCGTTGAATGAACCTTGCTGCATAGGAAGCCGCATCATGTCGAATCCCATTGACCGTCTGGACCGCTACGACGGATACCTACAGCAAGATCCGGACAACACATCGCTGGCTGTAGAAGCCTTTGAACTGGCGTTGACCCTGGGGCTGCACGAACGGGCGGAGGGTTACTTGGACCAAGCGCAGGCTGCAGCGGGCGAAGATCCGTATCTGCAATACCGGCGCGCTTCGCTGCGGGCAGCCCAAGGACGTTGGGATGAGGCTCTGGCGTCGCAGGCGGAGCTTTGCCGGCGGTTTCCACAGGATCCAGACGTGCGTGCGGCGTTTGCCGGCTTACTGCATTACGCGGGGAAACATGATGAGGCCGAGACCATCTGGTCTCAGTTCGAGGGGATAGGCGATCTGCCCGACCATGCCTGGGCGAACCGGCTGCGGACCCTGCACTTTACGGGGCGATTGGAAGCGGCGCTATCGGCGGGGGAGGGAAACGCGGGAACATTGGAGCGTAATCCTGAGGCGGCTGGTGTGCTGAGCCTGATAGCGATCGATTCCGGTCAGTTCGAGGCGGCTCGGCGTTGGTCTGCCGTCGCCTTGGCCTCGCTGCCCGATTCGCCCGAAGCGCTGACTGCCGCCGGGGCGTTGGCGCTTGCGGCGAAGGATGCTTCGGGTGCCATCTCGACGTTGACGCGGGTGGTGCAGCAAAGGCCTCGGGAAGGGCGCGCTTGGTCGTCGCTCGGCATTGCCCATTTGCTCATGCAGGATGGCGCCGCCGCTGCCGCGGATTTCCAGCGTGCGACGATGCTGATGCCGGCGCACATAGGAAGCTGGCACGGGCTAGGGTGGGCAGGCCTGTTGCTCGGCAACGTCGCGCAGGCAAGGGCCGCGTTCGAACAGGCTTTGGCGCTGGACCGGAATTTCGGCGAGAGTCATGGCGCCGTCGCAGTTGCCTATGCGCTCGAGAACAGAGGCGCCGATGCCGCGCGCCATATTGAACTTGCATTGCGGCTCGACCCGGCGGCGTTGTCCGCCAGATTCGCGCAGGCCGTGCTGGCCGGCGCACTGCGTCGACCAGAGGAGTTCCAGGCGATGGCGGACAGGGCTTTGAGAGGCGTGGAAGCCCCAGACGGCCGTTCCCTCATCGACTGGATCAAGCAGTAACGACCTAGGCCTCCGTGGGTATGTCCAGAAGCAGCCGCGCTGCACGCCGGCTAGCCGCCAGCAATTCTGGTTGGGCTTCCATGCGTTGCTGCACGATGTCCACAAGCTGATGAAATTTCGAATCGTTGATGAGATTCGCGCCCAGGTCGGAGACGAGCGCTGCTTCCAGAAAATATCGAAACGCCTTGCGCTCGCGTTCCGGGTCGTCCGGCGCCAGGCTTGCCACCCGCTTTAGCAATTCGGTAAAGGCGGGAGGCTCCGCCGCCTTGGAGGCCGTGACAGACTTGCCCGTCCGGCCGGTGTTTGCAGCGCGCGAACCAGATACCGCGCGCTGCTGGATAAGCTGGGCCAGCCGCCCAATGCCGTCAATCATGATTGGCCCTACAGATTCTGCTTGTAGGATGCCAAGACAAACTGGGTCGCGGCCTCGTCTTGCGGAGCGTCGGACGTATGGGTGCGTAACGCCTCGATCTGCCCAACCAGCATGCGCATGTCATGATTGAGCGGTGCATTTTCCTGATTCGCCGCCATGCCCATATCCAAGAGCCGCAAAGTGTCCTCGAATGCGTCAATTGCTAGCGTAGCGAACGCGCGTTTAAACAGGACTAGATAATGCGATTCGCCCAACGATTCCAGGGGGTGCCAGGTCTGGAACGCGGTTTGCGGGCGGCCACTCGTGTATTGCAGCAACCCGAGCTGAAATCTCGTCGTCGCAAGGTCAGGGGACAGTTGAAGGGCGGCGATGTACGCCGCCTCCGCTGCGTCCGGAGCACCCATTTGCATATGCTGGGCGGCAAGCAGCGCGAGCGTCTCTCCGGAGGCGGGATGATCTTCGCGGGCCTGAAGCAGGATATCGAGCGCACGGTCGGCGTCGCCCTCGTCAAGCGCCCGGGCGTATTGATCTAGAAATGGAAGACTGGGAATCGGGGTAGTCATAGAGGATCAGTGAGGAGGGAAGCCTCAGAGGGGGGCCAGCGACGACAAACGCATGTCACTGACCAGCGATTCCGCAAGTCGGGCGCATTGGGTGGCGTCCTGCCCGGTTACCGCAAACATGGGCCACGCATGACCCAGATCGAAGGGACGGTTTGAATCGTAAGCGACCTCTTCAATCAAAGGGACACATCCGGCGCCGAACCCGACTTTTCGGCGGCCATGCTCCAAGGGTAACACCACGCGGCGAATGCCTACATAGGGGGCGACCCAAGTGAAATCAAGGGAGTCGGCACTTCCCAGCATGTAGGCCAATGCAGCCTGATAGAAAGGCAAGCCCAGGCCATGGAATGCGCGATCGGGCATCGTCCCCGGGCGCAGATTGATGTCTATCGCGCACAGTTGGCCGTCCTTTTCGACGCATTGAATATAGATGACTGAGTGGCGCAGACCGATGTCATAAAGCGCTTGAATCATCTCACCGATTTGGTCGTGGCGAGCATGACGGTCCCCGAGTAGCATCCACTCGCACTGCAGCGCCTCGCCAGTGAACCGTAAACGGCCGCATTCGTATACGGAAACGCCATTCGGACCTGCGACGGCAGCCGCGGTATACACGTCGCTGTCGCCGATATATTCCATCGTGAGATAGCGGCCATACCACGAATTAGGATCGTTCTGATAGGCCAGGAACGCTTCCAGCAACTGCTGCTCGACCAGCCAGTCATGGAAGTGTCGCAGGCTGTCGTAGCGTTGGTAGGCCCACGGGTGTTCGGCAAATGATCCGCTCCCCTTGTCGGGTTTCACAATGATGGCGTACGGGAGGTCCGGCTTCAGGTCTTCTGTCCGAAGCGGGGCGTGTGCCCAAAGTGACGAGAAGCCTCGTTGGGCAAAGAACCGGTAGGCGAGAGACTTCTGCGTGGCAATTGTGGTCGCCAGCACCTCGGGCCCGGGCACGCCGTGAAGTGCAGCCAAATTGGCGGCATCCACGCTGCGGAAGTCGCTGCAGGCAAAGACTCCGAGCGTGTTCGAGTCCGGGTAGCCAGCCACCTCAAGATCCAGCCTGCTGGCGGCAGCCCGATACTGCTTTTCCTTGGCGGCGCTCTCCCGGCTATGGGAAGAGAGAAGAACAATGTTTCTTGTCATGCGGATGCCTTCAAGGCAGGGTGCAGTCTGCCGCTACGCAACAGATCGAACGGGTGAGTCTTGCCAAAGTGCGAATTGGCGACCCAGCTGTCGGTGTCGGCGTCATGTTCGAACCAGGGGGCAAAGCCGAGGACCAGGTGGATGCGTGGCGTACTGCTCGGTTCCTTCACGTACACCCTGTGTGGAATATTGGTATTGAAGGTGTAGGCGCAGCCAGGCGCAAGAAAGTGTTCCGTCATCGTGTCGGATTCGGGCTGTGGTGTGTCCTTGTCGTGCTCGATCTGCAGGCGGTATGCAGGGTCCGACGTAAGCGGAATGTTCAGCCGCAGATTCTCGAATACGGGCTCGTCGCGGTGCCACCCATCCATGAAATCGCCCGTAACTCCTCGCTCCCCGATCAGCACCGATAAGCGCGATCGGATCAGCTTCAGCCCGCACTCATTCAAGAATTTTCCCAGTGCTCCAAGGTTTGACGCGGGGGTACGGACGCGAAAGCCGTAAGAGTCGAAGTAGGTGTTCTTCAAGCCCCGATGGCGCTGCACCGAATTGTAGAAAAACTCGTTGATGGGATTCAGCGACGTCCCCAAGGTCGACTGATGCACATCGTCGACCCACGGGTCTTGCATGTCGGGGTTGTAGACCAGCGACAAGGATTGATAGTTGTGGTCGTGATGCCGCCCTTCCGCCGACAGCCAGCCGTGCAGACCGTGCGTGGCAATGGCCTCATGTGCAGCGGCCTGCAGGCCTTGATAGAGATCCGGCGGGAGCTGTATCTCCAGTAGTTGGGAGGATGACTTTCCATTTAGGGCGGCACTGGCCTCAGCAAACGGGGTCTGCGTTTTCAAGTGCTGAACGATAGTGAGCGCGTCAGGAGCGTCTTTAACGGAGAACATTGACATGGTCGTTGCCTATCAATTGAATGGGTGTGGGAACGGCCGCCCGCGCCCCTGCTCGCCGCCCCGTCGGATCAGGGAGAGATAGGCAGGGTGCCCGGCCGGTTCGTTTCCGTAGCCGAATTTGATGGGGATGAGCCCGGGTATGAAGGCCTTGATGGTGGGCGTACGGCACGGAGCGCCGTCCGTCAGGTCGACGGCAATCAACCGGTGCTCGTCGCCGCGAAGCTGCCGTAAAAGGGTCGGCCAATCGTGCGCCAAGTCGCGCTGCGTCCGCTGTAGGTTGGTAGGTTCTGCTAGGGCGTCGGCGCGCCTGAAGGTCGATCGTTGGCTGTAGAGCGTGGCATGATCGGAAGCGTTTCGCACCTCTGAGGGCCGAATCGGCGGCGGCTTTGGATTGTGGAGCGAGACATAGATCTGCGATTCGAGTTCCATCAGTGCGTGGTCCATCGCGAGTTCGAAGTCGTAGCCTGCGCAGGTGGCGACGCGGGTAAAGTGATGCTCAACTGACTGGGCGAAACAGAAGGCGACGTGGCAGTAAGCGTGACCGATATCGCGCAGAACAACACGCATTCCAGCTTGGCGAAGGCGCCGCAATCTCGCTTGTAGGGACGCCGACAGATCCGCTTCCCGAACTTCGATGGCTGGCTCGCCCAGCCAAAGGCGCATGAATGCATCGCGCTCGATGAGTTCCAGAACAGCGTTCTCCAGCGCTGATGCGATGCTGGTGTGGGAGGCTGTTCCCGAGGTGTTGGCGCTGGTATAGACCGATGCACGGCTATGGTTCGCGAGGCCCTCATCAAGGTAGATCAGGTCTGCCAGCATGTGGCACGGTAAGTCGTCCAGGATGCTATGCGCCGCCTTCCACAAATATTCCTCTCTAGGGTCGAGAGGGCGGTATGGAAAATCAGGGCGTCGGTACTGCGCTGCGCTGTACCGCAATATGTCGCCAGGGTCTACGGCGTTCGCAAGCTCCTGTGCACATGCACTAATAAGGCCTTGCGGTTTGCATAAGGCGGCACGTTCGCGGGATTCCATGGTCGCCTTGGTGCGAGCGCGTCCAGCGTCCACGTCACGGCCCCACGACCAGGGGTGGGTGGAATCCTGGCGAGCACGGCACAGAAAAAATCCCCGCGCTCCTTCGACGTCCCGTACGTCTACCCAGTCGAACTCAGCCGGACCCTCGCTCTCGCGCGCCGCGCCGGGCGAGCCCAGAACTACGGTCGTGATGGGAACGATGTCGGCCGCGCATCCCAACATCTCAGCCAGATCGTCTTCGAGAAACCCGCCAACTTCCACGGCATTGCAATTGCCGGCCGTCGCCGCCAATAATGCGTTCTGCGCAGAATGACCAGCCTCAAGCGGCACGTATGACAAGGCGCGCGGACCGTACTTCATGGCGCTATCAGAAAACTGTGCCGCAATAACGAGTACACCCTGTGCTTGATCCAACAGCTCCGGAGTAGAGAACGCTGCTTGCAACGCGGACAGATCGGACATCAGTGGCACGTAGTGCAGGCTGGTCCCGCTAGCCGCGGACAACGCGTACGCGCCAATTTTCAGGGCGCCGGTTGGTCGGAGATTCAGGTAATAGTGCCGCAGCGGATACAGCGCGCCGGCGGAGGGCGTCACGGTGCGAAATCGGTCGCGGTCTGGTACGACTCCTGCGGCGGCCCAAAGCACGGCGGTCAATACTGAAGGGGGGAGTGGGTCTTGCCCAAACGCGCGATTGGACACGCGCTCGCGCAGCAGCCGATGGAAGTCCTCTGCGCAGTTGCCGCTGTCCAGTGTGATCGCCCCAGCTGCCGGAACGCAAGATAGCCTGATCTGCGCTGCGGCCATCCTTTCCGCCAGCTGAGCCGGAAGAGGGGCCTCGCCCATCGTCCTTGGGTTCGACGCGTGCACCCAGAGTTGACGCGGCACGTCATGGACGCAAACCAATACCTTTTCTTCGATTAGCGCTTGCAGGAGTCCTGACACCGCAGGCATATCCCACTGCCGCTTCTGACAGGCGTCGAGCCAGCGGCGAGGGGTCATGACGCCGTCAAAGTCATACAACGTGCGCAACACCGCATTGGGCGCCCGCACGGCATAGGTACGCGAGACCTGGCGGCATTGCAGGACGGAGCCTTGCAACAGGCTTCCGGGCATCAACACATGGGGAAGATCCAGTTGCATGACAAAGGTCTGCGGGCGGAGGCTTCCGCCCGCATTAGTTCGCATTTACTTGCCGCTGCTGCCCGCCGGCACCGGCATGGCTTGGCTCCGACGCTGTTGGCTGGATGCGCTCCAAGTGAAGCGTTTGGGGTCGTTCTGGCCGGCGACTGGTTGCGGCGTGTTGATGGGGGTCTGGCTCATGGTTTCTCCGGATTGGATACGTTGGCTCGCCTGACGGTCGGCCATAGGTGAAAGATCGGCCATCCGCTGGCTCAGACAACTTGTCCGGTTGGTTTCATGCAGGTTTAGGCCCAGCGAGGAGAGATTGCGAAAGACCAAGCGGACACACTAAACCGCCGATGCGCAAGATGGAGAAGTTGATCACGGACAGTGCGCCCTCGAAATGAGCGGCCGGAAATAACAACTGAAAGGACTTCCGAGATATGGTCGCCATCGTTAGTGGTAATAGCCTGGGTTTGAACCTGACATCGCTGGGCGTATTGGGGGACCGGGGAGCGTTTGGCAACGCCAATCTTGGCCGGAGTTCGGAACAGATTTATGTCAACGTTGCCAATGGAAATCTGGTCTTCCGCAGTAAAGATGATCAGCTTGCTGGCGTAGGTGCTTTGTTCGGATCGGTCCGTACTTACAACAGTCAAGGAAACCTAGGGCATGCGGACGCCTGGTCCATCGGATCAGCGCTTAAGAAAGTGCGCCTAGTGGGGCAACTGAACCAACCCGGCAGCACGATGATTCGCGTCGATGACGACGGATCGGAGCAGACCTATCATTACGACGTGCCCTCCGGCTCCTACTTTTCATTTGAGGGAGGAGGTGCCTACGACCATATGTCAATGGACGCGACGACCGGCCAGTACGTCTGGAAGGACGGGAATAGTGGTCTGGAAGAGCGATACGAAGGCACAGGGTCTGGCAGGGTACTCAGCGCCACGGACACCAGCGGCAATACGCGAACCTACACGTACGCCGCAAATGGCAAGTTGGCCAGCGTGACGGATGCCAGCGGTGGAATCACGTTTTACGACTATTCCGGTGAAAACCTGACTCAAATCCGCACCGTCACCGTCGAAAACGCCGTTGAGGTCGTGCAAACGCGTGTGCGCTATGGATATGACAGCGTTGGCCGACTCTCTGCCGTCGTGGTCGATTTGTCGCCGGAAGATAACTCCATTGCGGACGGAAAGGTTTTCCAGACGTTTTATACCTACGACGGAGCTAGCGACCGGATTGCTTCGGTCTCGCAAAGTGACGGCACTCAGATTTCGTTCGGATATACGCAAGTAGGCAATACGTATAAAGTCGCTTGGTCCGTCGATGCGCTCGGGCGTGTCACCACCTATGGGTACAACCCTGGGCGATCCATGTCCTATATGGTTGACCCGCAGAATGGACAAACTTACTTCGAGTATGACGGAACCGGCAACATAACAAAGGTTCGCGTCGTAGGCGCTGGGCTTAATGGCGACGACCACAACACGCTGTTTTCCTATGACTACGTGGGGAATCTGACAAAAATTACAGAGCCTGGTGGGAAGACAACTACCATGGCCTATGACACGCAGGGCAATCAACTGAGCTGGGTTGATTCGGCTGGGAATGCGATGTCCCGCACCTACGACAGTGCAAATCGAGTCATTACCGAAAACGCCTATGTTGCGCCTAGGCTGAACGGTGGCAGCGCTTATGGCAATCTGACCACGCGTTATGTCTACGATTTGGCGGGACATCTGCGCTTTCAACTCTCCCCCGCAGGAAATGTCACGGAGTATCGGTACAACGGTTTCGGTGAGCGGGTCAGTACGCTGCAGTACGCCGGGAACATCCATTCGCTGACCGGGTTGACGACAGCCACGGCGCCAAGCGAAGCCGAAATGGTGGCCTGGGCAAGTGCGGCGGACATGAGCCGGGTTTCCCGAGTGGACGCGGTATATGACTACCGCGGGATGTTGCAACAGACGATTGCCTATCAGGAAGTCAGCAGCGCCGGCGAAGGTGTGCTGGATGGCAATCAGGTGTTGACGCGTTATGTCTACGACCAAGCGGGCAGGCTTCTCACCACGGTCTCACCTACGGGTGGAGCAACGTCGTATACGTATGACGGTCTGGGACGTTTGTTATCGGTCCAGGATGCGCTTGGCAACATCAGCTACACCCAGTACGACGATGCCGGGAACAGCGTGGAGGTGACGCACGCCAATGGCTTGAAGACCATTTCGACCTACGACAAGGGTGGCCGGAAGGTCAGCGAGGTGGCTCAGGACGCGGGCGGTCAGAACCTGGGCGAAACCAAGTTCGCCTATGACAATAACGATAATCTGATCATGACCACCGACCCCAGCGGGGCGCGGACGTACATGGTCTACGATCGGTTGGGGCGCAAGGTTGGAGATGTGGACGCGACCGGGGCGACCACCGAGTACGTATACAACGCAGCCGGGCAGGTTTGGCGCACGAATGTCTATACCGGAAAGGCATACCTTGAGCGGCTTGTCGATGCGCAAGGCAAGGCCCTCAATCCGCCGATGCGCAGTGTGGTGCCTAACACGGGCGCTGCCACCGTGTGGAACCTGTACGACACGTCGGGCCGACTGGCCAAGACGATTGATGCCACCTATGCGATCACTGAATACCGCTATGACGGAGCGGGCCGGCTGATTGAAGAGATTCGTTATGCGAACCGCATGACGACTTGGTACGTGGCGCAACCGAGCCGTCCAGAGCACGCGGTAGTGACAGCGTCGCCGGCGGACGCCAAGACATCCTATTTCTACACCGCAGATGGCAAGCTGCGCGGCACGGTTGATGCGGAAGGGGGCGCGGTCGAGTACGTCTATGACGGCGCAGGCCGCCAGGTGCAAAAGATCTCGTATGCGACGAAGACGTCGGTTTCCTCCAGGACCGGAACGACGTCCTTTGACAGCGTCAAGCCTGCGACATCCACGGCGGACATTCGTGAGTACTGGTTGTACAACGCGCAAGACAAGGTGGTAGGACACGTTGACGGAGAACGCTACCTGACAGAGTCGGTCTACGACGCCAGCGGCAATCTGACGACCAAGGTCCGCTACGCCAACGCGGTATCGGAAGCGACCCCCGCATCCACGCTCGCGCAATTGCGCCCCACATCGAATCCGAACGACAAGGTCTGGGCATACACCTACACCCGCCTTAATCAGGTGTCGTCCGAGCGCAATGCGGAAGGTTCGCTCACGCTCCATGTTTACGACAATATGGGTCGGCGCACCTCGACCATCAAAGCTGCAGGAACGGCGATCGCGCGTAGTCTGTTGTCGCGCTACGACGTGCAGGGCAGGTTGATCGCCGAGCTCGCCGGAGAGGGCGCAGCCAAGCTTGACGGGAATCTGACCCAGGCCGAGATCGATGAGATCTGGAAGGAGTACGGCACGACCTACACCTACGACGCCGTCGGCCGGCGTACGTCCATGATGGATGGGCTTGGACACAGGACGTTGTACTACTTCGACCAGGCTGGGCGAATCACTCACACCGTCAACGCGCTGGGCTTCGTGGAGGAGCGCGTCTACGACAACGTGGGCCAGCTGGTAGAGACAATCAAGTACGGGTCCGCTATTTCGCTGCAAGGTCTGAATGGCGGACTGGTCAACGATGCTTTGCGTGTGGCCATCTCTTCCAGAAGCAATGCAGATTCGGATGTCCATGCGACCTATGGATATACGGCAGATGGCAAGGTCGCTGTTGAAACCAACGCCGCCGGCCAGTTGATTAAGCACACTTACGACGCGTTCGGCAACGAGATATTCAGGCTGACTCAAATAGCGGGAGCCATCAGTCGCACAGACGCGACGACGTACGACCGACTGGGCCGAGTCACCCAGATCACGGAAGATGCGACGGGCTACGCGCGCAGGACCACGCGCGAGTATGACGCGTTTGGGCGCCTGATTAGGTCGCGCGATGGCTACAACGTCGCGGTCAATCGCGTCTACGACAAACTCGGGCGCGAAGTGATCACGTATGACGCGATCGGCCAGAAGTCTACGATGTACGACGCATTCGGCAATGTGCTGTCGCGCATCGACGAACTCGGGCGGCGAACGAGCTACTCGTATGACCTTGGAAGTCGCAGCGTGACCATGACCACGCCAGACGGCGTTTCGGTCACAACAATTCAAAACGCTTTCGGGCAGAGCGTGGAGGTGCGCGATGGCAACGGCAATACTACAAGGCATGCCTATGACGCCAACGGAAACCTGATTCGTTCCGAGGACGGCGGGGAGGTTTCCACCAATAGCTACGACGCGCTGAGCCGCTTGATCGAAAGTGTCGACGGACGCGGCGTGAAGACGGTGTATGTCTATGATGCCTTGGGGCAACGTCTGAGCCGGGAGGTGGATCCGGGCGGCATGGGCTTGCGGACCGAATATCGCTACGACGGGTTTGGTCGGCAATACCTGACCATAGATCCCGCCGGTCATCAAACACTCGTGACGTTCGACAAGGCCGGACGTGTCGTGTCGTCCACCGTGGATGCGAGCGGCTTGAACTTGGTGACCCGCTATACGTACAACGAGAGCGGTCAGCAGCTCACAGTGACTGCGCCGAACGGCGTGGTGACCCGCTATGCCTACGACAGTCTCGGTCGCAGGAGTTCTGAAACGCTGGATCCAGACGGCTTGGCGCTCACTACCGCCTACGTCTACGATCTGAACGGAAATTTGATTTCCAGAACCGAGCCGGGCGGCGCCCGGACGATATACGCGGTGGATCAACGCGGCCGGCAGGTCTTGACGGTCAACCCCAACGGCTTCGTCGTCGAGGCCCGCTATGATGCGGCGGACCAAGTCACCGGCACTATCGCGTTCGCGACTCCGGTCGCGTGGGGTGCCAGCGCCGCACCACCGAGCGAAGCTCAATTGCGGGCGTTGATTAAGCCGAATTCGGCTGATATATCCGAATACCGCTATTACAACGCCGATGGCCGCATGGCGATTACGGTGAGCGGTACCGGCAATATGGTGTCCTATCGTTACGACGGCAACGGCAACGTCGTCGAACGCATCGCGTACGCAAATCGCCTTCCAGCCTCGAGCATCGGCTCGGCACAGATGCCGGCCGCTCCGCAGGTCAATTCCTTCTACGACGAGCGAGTGCGCACCGTCTACGATGCGCTGGATAGAGCAATCTTCCAGGTCGATGGCGCTGGGGGCGTGGTGCGGCAGCGTTACGACGCTGTTGGTAACGTCGTCGAACGCGTTCAGTACGCCGCTCGTGTTCCGCTCGAAGTTGCGCTTGACGTTGCTGCGCTGGAGGCCGCGCTCGCGACTCTGGCCGACGGGCACCGCGATCAGCGCAGCGTGAATGTCTACAACGGCGCGGGTTGGCTGACCTATTCGATGGATGGTTTGGGCACCGTCACGCACAACGTCTACGACGCCGCAGGGAATGTGTTGAGGCAGACGCGTCATGCCACGCGCATGCCACTTGGCAGCGATCCCGCCAGTGTGCCGTCCAATGCGGCCGACATTACCGTCTCGCACGTTTATGACGGGGCCAATCGTCGCGTGGCGTCGATCGATCCTAATGGCAACGTCACCCGGTATGTGCTGGACGCCGCAGGCCGCGTTGTTCTTCTGATCAATCCCCTGGGCGCGGTGGCGGAAAGCGGCTATGACGCTGCGGGTCGCCTCACGTTCTCCCGCGCGTACGCCTCGCCCATTTCCCTTGCCGGACTCGGACAGCGCGTCGGTGAGGCCGACATTCGTGCCTTGCTGGAACCGCAGTCCAACGATCAGGCTGAATATCGCTATTACGGCGTAGATGGCCGACTGGCGATGACGGTGAATGCGCTGGGTGCCGTAGTGACCTACCTCTACGACGCCAACGGCAACGTCAGCGAACGCACCGCGTACGCCAACCGCCTTCCAGCCGCCAGCATCGGCGCAACGGAGATGCCTTCCACACCCGCAGTGGACATGGCCTACGACCAACGGGAGCGCATGGTCTACGATGCTTTTGGCCGCGTCGTGCTCCAGGTGGACGGAACGGGCGCCGTCGTGCGCCAGCGCTACGACGCCAATGGGAAGGTTACGGAACGCATCGCCTATGCAGTACGGGTGCCAGCCAACATTGCGCTGACTGCCGCGGCAATCGACGCCGCGCTCGCCTCGGTAGCGGATGCGGCGCGTGATGTGCGGACCGTGAATGCCTACGACGGGATCGGACGACTGACCCATGTGATGAACGGCCTCGGCGCCGTCACTGAAAGCATCTACGATGCCGCGGGGAATCTGGTGCGCCAGATCCAGTACGCGACTCCCGTTGCAACGACTGCGGATCCCCGAAGCGTTCAGGGTGGATTGAAGGACCGCGCCAGTGACTGGGCATACGATGGTCTCGGCCGGCAGATTCTTGCTGTGGACGCGACGGGAGCGGCCACTCGGCGGGTGCTGGATGCCAACGGTAATGTTGTGCAGATCATCAGCTATGCCACACGGCTTGGCGCAAATGTGCCGCGCACGGCGGAAGCGATGCTCGGTGCGCTGTCGCCCAACGCACAAGACCGCGCGACCACGACGGCGTACGACGCTGCTGGACGCGCTGTTCTTGTGGTTGATGCGCAGCTGGGTGTCGTGCGTAACACCTACGACGCTGCCGGCAATCTGTTGTCCGTCATGCGATACGCGGAACACCTGTCGGGTGGTAGTCTGGCCGGCGTCGAGCTGGCGGGACTGAGTCTGGACGCATTGAATGCGCGCCTTCCCGCAGCCAGCTTGCAGGATCGCGTCGAGCGCAGCGTATACGGCGCAACCGGTTTGCCGCTGTACAAGATCGATGCAGCGGGCTTCGTTACGCAGTTTGAGTACGATACCCGCGGCAATGTGCTTCGCAGCCGCATGTTTGTGACGGGTGTGCTGTTGGAGGGCAATCCCACCGCCGCTGCCGTGGCAGCGGCTTTGACGCCAGACAACGCACGGGACAGGGTGGACACCTTCGTCTACGACTCCAGCTCCCGTCTGTTGGGTAGCACAGATTCGTTGGGGAAATCCGAATCGTTCACCTATGACGGCGTGGGCAACAAGCTTAGCTTCGTCAACAAGGCGGGCAATCAGTGGCTGTATGAATACGACGCAGCAGGCCGCCTGACCGTCGAGAAGTCGCCATTGATAAACGCCGTGGGGACCGTGCTGGGCGATGCGGGGAACCTGGTGCTGACCGCCGCTCAGGCGGTTTCCATGGTGACTCGCAATGTCTACGACGCACTGGGGAATCTGGTTGCACGCACCGAAGGAGATGGGCGCCCGGAAGCTCGCACGACTCGGTATGTGTTTGATGCGGCAGGCCGCCAGATTCGTACGATCCTGGCACCGGTCAATGTCTACAACGCGCAAGCGGACAACCTGCTGACCAACGGCGCTTCCGGCGTTGCCGGCCGCACTGAAACAGCTGCCGTATCCCTGACTTCGGACGTGCTGTACGACGCATTTGGCAATGCGGTGGTGGGCCGCGATGTTGCAGGCGCAATCAGCTACAAGGTCTACGACAAGAACGGCGCCCTGAAGTATGAAGTCGACGCCGAAGGCTACGTGACGGAGTACGATCGCAACGCCCAAGGTGATGTCACGCTGCGTTTGCGCTACGCGACGAAAACAGGGCTGACGGCGCACGGCTATACCGCATTGTCGGCTGAGACTGTGGCGGCTGCGGTCAACGCCACCGGCATTGATCACAGCGGCGACCGCGGCGTGGTGACCAGCTACGACAAGCTGGGTCGGGCCGTGGAGGTAAGCCAGTCGCAGATCTACGCCTACGATTCGTCGGCGGCCGCCGGGGCGCAATACTTCACCAGCAACAAGCTCACGCGCACCGAGTACGATGCCTTTGGCCAGGCCGTCGCCGTGCGCGAATTGGTTAATCCCGTCTCGCAAGTGTGGGCCACCACCACGCAGTACTTCGATCGGCGCGGAAGCGTGATTGCGAAGGTAGATGCGTTGGGTTATGTCACCACGATGTCTTACGACGGGCTGGGCAACAAGACATCCGTGCGCGAGTACGCCAAGGCGGCCAGCTTTTGGGACGCGAAGTCCTACACATTGCCGGCCACCGACATGAACGACCGGCTACTGACCTATACCTACGATGCGCTAGGCCGAAATACCTCTGAAACCCGAGTTGGCGTCGAATATAGCGCTCAGTCGAATGGCATGGCAGGCCGGGGAGATTTGAAGACCACCTTCGGCTATGACGTGCTGGGCAATCGTACACGCGTCACTGATGCGAACGGGGCGTCCACCTACACGTACTACGACGCGCTGGGTCGGGTTACCGCAATCGCCGAGCCAACGCGGTTGTCTCCGATGTCCGGGGTAGCCCTGACGCCGTTGACGACGTTCCGGCACGATGCGCTGGGCAATGTGATCGCGACCGTCCAACAGGGCGGCGGCGCGGCTAACGCCAACGAGTTGGCCTATACGGTGGTCGCAGGTCACAACCGCGCCACTATCTCGCGTTATGACAGC
Organism: Achromobacter sp. SLBN-14; assembly: GCF_006715415.1. Classification (NCBI taxonomy): domain Bacteria; kingdom Pseudomonadati; phylum Pseudomonadota; class Betaproteobacteria; order Burkholderiales; family Alcaligenaceae; genus Achromobacter; species Achromobacter sp. SLBN-14. The sequence goes on from NZ_VFNE01000001.1 coordinate 3,214,505, forward strand.
CGCGGCAACAAGATTCATACGACCGACGCCAATGGTAGCAGCATGTTCGCCTCGTTTAACGCTTCGGGTCAGATGGCCAAGCAGTGGCGTGGCGTGATGGGCAACGACGGCACCGTGAAGACCTGGTTTCAGGCGTTCGAGTATGACCGGCTGGGAAATCAGACTCGGGTGATCGATCCCGCGTCGACATCGGTGTTGAAGAGCGGTATTCAGACAGGATGGGCATCGTCCAATAAGGAGTTCCGTCAGAACGACAAGTACGTCATGACTGGTACTAACACCATCAACTTGAACTGGTCGTCCTTGATCGATGCCGCCGGCGGTTTGGTTCGGGTTCAGGTGTACTACAGCACCGTTAGTACCCTCCACAGCGAGACGGTCACGGACGAAGGCGGCGAGTGGGGCGTATCCCCAGGTGGGACGACTGTCACTTATGGATCGCCTAGCGTTGCTACCAGCCGCACGATGGATTTCGGCGCGGCCGCGGCGGCCTCAGGCATTTCAATCAGTTGGAACGACTACCGTGTACAGCAAGGCGGGATTTCTGAGCTGAGCTATTTACGTGTATGGCAGCAGGATGCAGCCGGAAATTGGGTCAGCAAATGGGAAGGGAGCAATGCGCAGGCCAACGGATCGGGAATTTCCGAGGTGTCGCAACAGGAGGCTGGATGGTCCGACACGGTCACGGAGTACAACGCATTTGGGGAAGTCATCCGCCGCGGCGTAAACGGCGGCCGGCAGGAATATTTCCAGTACGACAATGCCGGAAACTTGATTCGCTCCAACGCGAACTCCGGGAAGGATCAGATCACCCTGTATAACCTGCAGGGCAAAGCCACGGCGAGTATGACCAGCGATGGCGCGGGTGGTAGTAACGTCAACGTTGCGGCTATCGGGTCCATTCAGCAAGCGGCGAGCATGAACAATCTGCGCCGGGAAGACTTGGTGTACGACTTGTTGGGCAATGTTGTACAGAGTCGGGCGCCTGTGCGGACCGTTTTCGAAGGCGGCGTTACCGTAAATCGCGACTTCACCTTTGCCACCATCTCATCCTCGGCCACGCTTTACTACATTCCCAATCCAAATTCGGGCAGCAACGAAGGGGGGGGAGGAGAGGGAGGGGGGCAGGAGGATCCCGGGACGCCTGCCTGGCGCGGAACCAACAGCGTCCACCTCGGTTGGACAAGCCTAGCCGGGTTGGGCGACGGTGATGTCCGAGTCGTGATGACTTACGAAAGCGCGGGCGGGACGCGCCGCGTCCTTTCCCACGACTATCCTTCTAGCGCCTCGACTTCGGGCGTGGTTATTAGTTGGGACGGTACGGCGACCAATACGACGGATGGAGGCGTAAGCCGTGTTGTTGCCATGGCGGTCTACAAGAAGGACGCGAACGGTAGTTGGCAGACCGTCATCAACCAACAGGAGACTTTTGGCAACACGGGCAACTTTATTGATGTCGCTGCGCCGGTAGATCCTTCGACACGGGTTCGGCTGGAGATTCAGGTTCCAAATGGCGGGTGGTCCGAAGTTGGGCTGATCAACTTCGGCAATTCGTATCGCTACGACGCGGCAGGCTTGCCCGTTGGGAACTATGAGTATCGCGTTTCGCAAATTGGACGCGACGGAATTGCAAAGGTCACGGGCTTCGGTACGCTGGCCTTGTCCGCGCCCAATCTGGCCTCCGTCGGTGGGTCAATGGGCTTTGGCGCAGTGGGCAATGATGTGTTTAGCTGGCCATCGTTCGGGGCCGGCGTGGACGCGCAGTTCCGCTATCGTCCGGCGGGGGGCGGGGCCTGGACTCAGCTTCCTGTATCGGCCCGCAACGCAGGCCACGATGGAGTTGATTGGGTTCCGATGAATCCGGGCCAGTTTGAGTACGAGCTGCTGCTTATCGATCGAGGAACTGGCGCGGCATACGCCCACGCGACGGGGATCATCAGTAAGGCCGCCGCCATTCCGGATCGTTGGGTGCCGCCGGTCGGAACTCCGCCCATAGAGCAAAACTTGCATATGGATGCCGTCAACACCGGCATTTCGTGGACGACCTACGATGGTCGTGACCAGAACGGGACGGCCGTATTGAAGTACCGCGTCCAGGGAAGTGCGGCTTGGAACTCGGTGGTACTGAATAAAAGCCCGACATCGCAGCCCTTTGGTCCTGTTGGTAGTGACGGTGTGGGAGAGGGTGGCGAAGGAGGTGAAGCCGGTTCAGGCGTCACGACCTATTGGGTTCGCCTGGGTCGTTTGCCGGTAGGCAATTACGAATTCGACCTTGTCTTCACTCCAGCTGGCGAAGCCGAACCTAGTAAACACCGGATTGGCGTTATCTCCCAGGGTGCCACTACGCCCGGCTACTACTACACGCGCTACTACACGGTAACCGTGCCTTATCAGGTCTGGGTGCCGCTAACCGGCAACGGAGAGGGCGGCGAAGGAGGAGAGAACGGCTCGGCAGGCTACTGGACGACGGAGTACCGGCAGGAGCAGCGTTCCGAACAGGTCTGGGTGAATGCTGTTGTGCCGCTGCCTGGTATGTCCCAGACCACGGCCACTTATGTCCCCGGATACGTCGTCCCCGGACGACCCACCAGCTATTCTCTGATCAGCACTACCGGCCAGAATCCGGCGCCTATCAGCACCCAGACCTCGGGCGCTTTGGGGGTTGCCGCTACTTGGACGCCGGTAGGCGCCAATGGTGGATATCAGTCCACTCGTCCGACCGTTGAGCGGACCTTCGATCGTTGGGGCAACGTTGCGACGGTGACTGATCCCCGGTCTCCGTACTGGATCACGCGATATACCTACAACGCGAACAATCAGATGACTTCTGAAGTCCGTCCGAACTCGGACGGCGCGGTAGGTGCCGGTCCGGCTACCTATCTCTACTACGATGCTGTCGGCAACAATGTCGCTACGCGTGATGCCAACGGCAAGGTAAATGGCGTCGAATACGATGCGGGCGGCAACCGCATTCGCGAGATACATGCCGATGGCGGTATTTATCGGTACGAGTACAACCTGTTGGGTGACAAGGTCGCGTGGGTCGACGCTTTGGGGAACACCACCCGGTATACCTACGACACTATCGGCCGTCTTATCCTGACATCCGTTGACGCGATCGCCAACTACGGCATCGCAGGCAATGCTGTAGACCTTGTTCACACCGGGTACAAGAGCGTCATCGAAAGCGTGACCTACGATGTGCTGGGCAACAAGCTAAGTTCCACCAATGGCGCCGGAGAAACCACCTACTTCCGCTATGACCTGCGTGGCAACGTAACCGGTGTGCGAAAACCCGGGCAGGCGACGGAATTGCGTACAGCGTACGACGCACGCGGCAACAAGACGTTCGAGGCCGATGGCAATGCCAATGCGTCGACCTGGGCCTATGACTATTTTGGCCGTCTGGTCGCGCACACTGACATCGGAGGCGCTAAGTACTTCTACACCTACGACAATGCCCGTCAGCTGCTGGCCCAGACAAACACGCGTGGCCAGAACCTGAACTATAGCTACGATGCCGCGGGCCAGATTACAAAGATCCACGATGCCGCCATTGGACAGGTCACGGACTACGCGTACGACCATGCGGGCAACAAGGTGCGCGAGCGCACTACGCAGGGGGGAAGCGTCTACCAAAACAACATCATGGCGTATGACGCGCTGGGCCGGCTCCGGCAGGTCACGGACAACTACCTGCGCCAGAACATCGATTACGACGCCAATGGCAACCGCACCCGTGTGCAAACCCAATACACCGATGCGACCGATACCTGGCGCAACCGCGATTATTGGTACGGCTATGACTCCATGAACCGGCAAACCACGGTGGAAGCCGTGAATGCCAACATGGAGATCAATGCGGCACAAGGTCACAAGCTGACCTATGACGCCAACGGCAATCGCGTGAGCGACCAGTATTGGGATAAGGTGATCTACGCCGACGGCGGCACCGCCGCCGGCTTCACGACAGAGACCTACAGCTACGACACGCTCAACCGCCTGACGACGCTGCGCCGCGATGGGCTGTTGCTGGATACACGCTATTACGATGGCGCCGACCGTGTCGTCATGAGCGGTATCGATGGGTCGCTGAGCAAGGCGTTCTTTGATAGGTCCGGCCTGGCGAACGAGCAGAAGCGCAACATGTACGACCCGGCAGGTCGCCTCGCGAACGTGCGCGTGATGCACATGTCGGCGGGCGGCCTTGCCAACCGCTACAACAGCGCATACACCGGCTACGACCAGGCCGGCAACGTGACCCAGTACCGCATGGATATGTGGGATGGGACCGCGTACACCAACACCTACACCTACACGCACACGCGTTACGAAGGCTACCGCGAGGCGACGCTGTCGGGGGTGAGCACCGAGCTGGATCCAGGCCAGACGACGTACCAGTACGACGTCAACGGCAACATGGTGGGCGTCGTCGATAGCAAGGACAGCAAGAAGAACCAGACGCTGATCAACGACGTCAACGGCAAGATCCTGATGCGCGTGCAGAACGGCACAACCATGCGATCGCTGGTTGTCAATGGTGAATTGATGGGCACCACTGGGCCCACGGTGGGGGCCGACGATTTTTCACCGTCGTTCCGTCCGATCGACGGCGGCAACCCGTCGGCGAGCCCGGGTTCGTATCGTATTCAGCCAGGCGACACGCTGCAGACCATTGCGCAGCAGGCCTACGGCGACAGCCGCCTGTGGTATCTGGTCGCCGAAGCCAACGGCCTAGCAAGCGATCGAGACCTGCGCGTGGGCGCAACCGTCACGATCCCGAACCGCGTGACGGGCAACCACAACGACTACAAGACCTTCAAGCCGTACGACCCGGGCAAGCTGATCGGCGACACCCAGCCGACGATGCCAGTGCCTGAGGCGGATAGCGGTGGGGGTGGGGGATGCGGCGGGATCGGAAAGATCTTTGTCGCGGTGGTGGCGGTGGTGGCGACGGTGTTTACCGCGGGGGCGTTGGCCGCGCCCGCTGCTGGGCTGGTCGGGATGATGACAACCGGGGTTTCGGTTCTGACCGGAGCGTCTGCGCTCTCTGGTATTGCCGCCGTGGGCATTGGTTTGGCGGCCGGAGCGGTGGGTAGCATCGTTAGCCAAGGCGTCGGCATCGCAATGGGAGTTCAAAGCAAGTTTAGTTGGGGGGGCGTTGCGACGAGTGCGTTGGGGGCGGGTGTGTCGGCAGGAGTCGGCACCGCTTTCAATAGCGGGAATTTCTTTAGTTCAAATGCGAGCTTGGTACCGAGCGGCACTGCACACGCCGGCACGATGATTGCACGGGCCGCCGTCAGTTCTACCGTGAGCCAGGGCATTGCTGTCGCGACAGGCTTGCAGTCCAAATTTAGTTGGACGAATGTGGCTGCTGCCGGGGTAGGGGCTGGAGTGGGATACGCGGTGGGCGCGGCGGTGTTGCCCAACGCCACGGAGTTTGGCGAGAAGCTGACTCGTGGATTTATCTCTGGGGCGGTTGGGGGAGTTGCGGCAACCGTGCTCACTGGGGGCAAGGCGAACTACGTTCAGATTGCCGTCGACGCCTTCGGAAACGCATTGGGAAATTCGATCGTCGATTCGATGGCGCCCCCATCTGTGAAGGCGGTGCCTCAAACTGAGCTGACGGATAGCACCATCCCAGAGGCCGTTAAAGCAAAGTTCCGAGCCGGCACCATGGCTGACATTCGCTTTGCAGCGGGCAGTGAAATCGTCGCCGACATTAATGACGTGAGCATCCTCAAAGAGCTATCGCGGGGAAGCGATGGCAGCATTAACTGGAATATGGGCCCCACGTCATTCCCTGTGAAATCACCGTCCGATTTAGTGGTGGGACTATTGCCCGAGGTTGAGCCTTCCCCGGTCCTGGATACTCCCTCGCTTCAAGGAACAGCACGAACGCTTGCGGATATCGAATATCTCAGGACGCAGGCGATCGCTGGGTTCACGAAGAATATTAACGATCCCAATGCGGGATTTGGGCAGTCGTTATCTAACCGATCTTGGCGTGCGATCACGAATACCGGATATGACTTTGTCTCCTCGGGAGTCGCAACCACTGGACTGATCTTTGACGAAGTATATCGGGGGCAGACGGTCGCCGGCGTGAAGTACGTCGCCGAGCAGGTTGCGAATGACCCGGTTGGTGCTGCCAAGCGCGTTGCCGCGAAGGCGGCCGTCTATTGGAACGAAAACTCGGTTGGCCAGATCGGTGAAGACGTTGGACGAGTGGGCATAGGGTCGCTAGCGGGCAGTGGCACAGCTGCAATCGGCGGGAAGGCGATTGGAATCGTGGGTACAGGAACTGTGGCTGCTGGTCGGCAAATGGCGCCAGTAGCAGCGGAAATGGCTGAGGCGGCACTGCGAAAGCAAGGCTTTGCGCTTGGAGTGATGCCGAGCGACTCCAAGCTGCTTCTGGCGGGTGATATAGTTCCAAGCAGCCGGATGACCTTGCCAAACGATACGCTTGGTTGGAGAGTTGGTGATCCTATAAATAATTTGACATCAAAAGGAAATGTTCCATCTTGGAGTGCGGTGCGCGCACGTATATGGAAAAATGAAGCCTTTCTAAATTCTGAAGGTTATCGTGAGGTAAATCTTTCTAGGATGGAAAGAGGATTGGCTCCGCAGCGTGTTAATCCGCTAACTGGTCGAGTGGAGAGTATGGAGCTGCATCATGTTCCCCCTCAACGTGAAGGTGGTCTTTTTGATGTGCAGAAGGTGTGGCCAGATCAGCATGCGGCAGTGGACCCTTTCAGGAGACTAGGAAAATAAAATGATCAATTTGGAGAGCTTGTTTATTGAGTCTAAAGGCCAGCCTGTTGAGATTTCTGGAAAATTGGTTTACATGGTTGATCGTATTTCTATCTCCAAGTCTCAAAGAGTTACAGTTAGTTTTGAGTCTAAGTCATCAGTCTGGAGGCAAGGAATTCATCTTTCAACTGTAGGTATGTTTGAGGTTAATGGCCAAAAAATAAGAAACGCAATTGTTTTGTGGGAGGACTCTGCGCCGCAGTCAGTTGAATTTTCAATAATATCAAGAGATGGTCTGTGCAATATAAAGAATGTTTGGGATGTCGGGGATGGTGTTATGCATTCTTGGCATGGAGGCGCTGGCATGCAGATTGTGGAGGATGAGTTCGGTCGGCATTATTTCTGTAATGATGGGCATGCAGAATTGCGCTTTGATAATTTGGTATTTTCGGTAAAGCTAGGCGAGGGCGGGGTTGGGAGAGTAGTGACATAAAACCCCGCCCCTTGAACTGACCCCCAGAAGTTGGACGGTCAGAAGAAGCTAAAGCCCGAAGGCCTGACCTTCCCCCACAAATTGGACAGTTCAAAACTGGAAAGTGGCTGCCTCTTTGGGTTGCGCTGACCACTTTTGAACGTACTCACTCGGGGTCAGATGGCCGAGTGAACCGTGAGGACGGTGATGGTTGTAATCGTCCTGCCAAGCTCGCAGTTTTTGCTGCAGGTCGTGCAACGTGATGAATTCATGCACATTCAGGAATTCATCACGCAATCGACCGTTGAACGACTCGATGAGCCCATTATCCGTCGGCTTGCCTGGGCGTGTGTAATCGAGTTTGATGCCGTGTCGGTATGCCCAGTCGTCTAACGCCCGAGACGTAAATTCCGTTCCGTTATCGACGGTGATCGCCTTGGGCCAGCCGCGCAGAACCGCAGACCGGTCCAGTGCCTGACCGACGCCCCGGCCCGTTTGCCGAAAGTTGGCCTCTAGACACACACTCTCGCGACTCCATTGATCGATGACGGTCAAGATGCGAACGCTGCGCCCATCGAGCATCTGATCATGAACGAAATCCATGCTCCAGTGCTGGTTCGGCCCGGTTGGCACCGGTGGCTTGCCCCGAAGTAGCGCAATGCGCTTGCGACGTTTGACCTTCATTCGCAGTTGCAAGCCTTCCAGGCTGTAAAGGCGATACACGCGCTTCTTGCCTACGTTCCAGCCTTCGCGTTGCAGCATCACTAACACGCGCCGGTAGCCGAACCTCGGACGACTCAGGGCAATGTCGCGAATGCGCTGACGCAGCGCGCTTTGGTCCCGCGCATGGCTCTTGGCGTACCAGGTCGACCGTTGCAGCAACGCCAGTGCGCAGGCGCGCTGCACGCTGATCCGGAAGCGCTCGTGCATCCAAGCCGCCAGCTCGCGCCGCTTGGCGGCCTTCAGACTTTTTTTCGCACCACCTCCTGCAGGATCTGCTTGTCCAGTGTCAGATCAGCGACGATGCGCCGCAGCCGTGCGTTCTCATCCTCGAGCTGCTTGAGCTTACGCAGTTCGCTTACACCGAAGTCGGCGTACTTCTTCTTCCAGGTATAGAAGGTCGCCTCGGACACACCAAGCTGCCGACAGACGTCGACCACCGGCGTACCGCTATCTGCCAGTCGCAGCGCATACGTGATCTGCTCTTCGGTAAATCTCGACCGTTTCATGGCTCCTCCTCGCCCCGTTCGGGGCGCTGAGAAGCAACCATACCTCTAGTTTTGACCTGTACGGATATTCCGGGGGCACGTCACCCTGCGGGGTTTTATGTTCCAAAAATTGGAAACTCGGCAAGTCGCAGTCCGGCTCTTAGCGGCTTCCAGTGCGAGTTGCTCAAGCGGGACCCTCTTCGGCAAGGGATTCAATACGCCGAAATTGCGAACTTAACGATTTTGGAGGGTTACATGTCGCCCGCCGGCCCGGTTAGTACACGGGGCGAATGGCGTGCATTGACCGGCACTGCTGCATCTGTGGAGAGAGCGACTGCGAAGGCCATTGACCGATGGTCATGGTCCCTTCACGACGTGGCCCGGAAGGGCTGTCTCGCCTTTCTTGCTGGATAAGGATGCCTCGGTCAACTCAAGTCTGGAGCGTCAAGCGCAGAATTATCCACTTGCCTACAAGCCAACGCGTTTCATTTACGAAAAGGATATAAGTTGGACTGGAAGCGGGAGTTGGTGATAGCGCATTTGGTGAAGCAGAAGGTGTCGGAAGTAGACGTTGACGGCATATGGGAGAACACCCTTCCCGAAGTCGCGGCTTCAGAGGAAGAGTTGCATGAACTTGAAGCAAGGCTTGGCTACTTTGTGGATTTCAAACATAGGGCCTTTTTGTCGCACGCGAACGGATGGCGCGCTTTCAGGCATCGCATCGATGTTTTTGGAACCAGCGATTTTATCGGGGGTCCGCGCGCGGCTCGAGCCTTGGAGCTAGTAGAGTCGCTTGAACCGCTTAAGGAATTATGTGGTTTTGATAAGGCGGATTTGCTTCCAATAGCTGTGTCCTCAGATGATATCGACCTCATGCTCATTACACGACCGCATACGGGTAAACCGGGCCACGTTATTCGGCTCGCTGGGGGAGTTATCGATACTTTTCCCGGATTCGATGAATGGTTCGTTGCGATGGTTGACTACAATCGCCTCGATTATCGGTATCTTGTTGAAAAGCATGGTCGTTGATATCTTCAACCCCGGGGAGAATCCCGCACTGTAATACCCGTCACCCGCCTCGACATGCGCGTCGACAAATTATCCCGTTCGACGCGTAGATGTTTCGAGTATGGCCGAGATCCGGCACGGCGGTGTAGGGGGCAGTAGGGGGCTGCGAGTCGACGATGGAGAAGGCGCGAATGGGATGTGGTCGCTCAGTTCCGTGTATTGGAAATTGAAAGAGCAGTATAAGCTCGCGAACCTGCCGCGGCTGGCGGAATGTCCCAAGGAGCTCCAAGCATCGACGAACTGCTCGTAGGTTCGCGCGAGGTCCACTTGCGAAAGGAGACGGGAACGGTCAGGAGGGCTCACCGTCGTTGCGGTATTTTGCTTAAGCTTGGAGAAGTTTTCGTCATTGACCTCGTCGCATTTGCGCATCATGCGCTTGTCAATGAGAGTCCAATGCGCGCTGCCCGGCTGCGCTCGAGGTGAATCGCTTCTTGAGCGTTGGTACTGGGCGCGTTCATGCCTACATCCTAGATGTTGGTGCGATCGCGGAGACGTTGGTCTGGTCCTTGAAGAATGCGGCGTCGTGTTTCACGATTATTGTTGCTCCCGTTCCCATCGCAGAGAAATGCTTGTCTTATCTATTCGGCCGACTGCTTGCAGAGACAAGCGCGGGGCGGAAAATGAGCAGCGGTCATCCGCTGTGCGATCAATTATCAAAGGTCGTGACCGTTTGCAATGGCATGTCGATGTTGCCGCGGCTAGTGCGAGAAAGGCGCAGGGTAAGCGAGCTGACAACGTGACCAAGAATGTAACCATGTCTACGACATCGCGGGCCATGCGATGTGTATCTATTGCGGCAGTCATCTGTCAGGTCATCCATAACCCCTAAGGGCGTGTGGGAAGATTGTTCGCGAATGCAACGCGAAACGTACAGCGAGCTATTAAAGAAAATTATGGCGCACGACGCGCTGTGCCTCTTGCGGTGGGCTTCTGGCGGGTTAGTTTGCAACTGTCGCCATTGGCGTCGGACGATAACCTTGATTCGGGGCTGTTCCATTCGACTTGAAGCAGTTTGGCTGCTTTTCAACCCTCGCTGTGCGGTAGGATGCCGGCCTCAGTCATAACGACCACAGAGGCCGGTCGTAGCAATCAACTCAGCGCGCAACCGGCGGGTATTCTAACTCGCCAAAAGTGTATTCTCCGTTGCTTTTGGCCTTTTGTAGTTGGGCGCGCACTTCCTGCTCGGTCAGGTAGGACGATTGCGGAGTAACCGCCGGATAGTCCAGCTCACCAAAAGTATATTGGCCGCTGGCCTTGGCTTCTTGTAGTTCCGTTGCGACCTGAGTGCGGGATTTGGCGTGACCGGCTTCAGTGGCTTGCGCGGAACCGAAGACTGCCAGAGAAAAAAACAGGGGGGCAGCGAAAATTTTCATCTGTGAGGAATCCAAATAGATTTAACTTGAGACCGATGTCGGCGGCCGCTCGAGGTGAATCGATAAGCAATCTCGCATCGAACTGCGCGCCGTCTACGTAGGGAAGAATCCCGGTTTCATGAGAGCATTTCTACGAATAGCCCGACAATAGGACTTGTTCGAAAAGATGTTCTTAAAAATCGTTCAGAGCACAGTTTTGACATTTGCTAACTGAGATTTCTCTCTTTGCGTGGCGGCGAAAAATGGCTTTCGTGAAATCGTGTGATGCGTTTTAGCGGTGTTTTGATAGGTAGATGGTTCGTATAAGCGGCGCAACGAAACGCTGGATTGCAAGGCGCCGAAGCGTCCTTGGGTAGTCGATAGGTAAGGGAATGCGCGCCATAATCAGACGACATTACGCAGACAGGCGCGCTGGCATTGTGGTGCCGCGACCACTCAGAGCGAAGAAGGGCGTCTGAGCGTTGGAGGTGGGTGTGCGCCGCGCTGTCCTCAGGCCCGGGCGTCAATATGAGGAAGCGTTCGGATATTTGTTTTCGGGTGGCAGCGTACAGCAGCGTGCATGCAAACCTACCTCCCCACCTCCAACTTCCCCAACGCATCCCGGAAATCCGGATACTCCTTCAGAAACGCCTGATTGCGCTCGAACCGCCGGACCAGCCGATCATCGATCGTCAGATTCAGGACCGTTTCCTTATCCCACACCCGTGGCCGACGTTTCACCGGAATCGGCACCTTCTCCGTGAATTCCTTATACGAATCATGCGGTTCGCACTGTTCGTAGTCCGTCGAGATCCGCTGCACCGTGCCCGCCTCCAACCCCGCCTGCCGCGCTTTTTCCTGTAGCCACGACGCCGGTAGCGTCTGAAGGCTTCCATCCTGATATCCGCCACCCACGTCGGAATGCGCGCCGATGAACCAACGTTGCTCGACGGGCAGGTTTGCGGGTCGTGGCGGCGAGCCCGCGCGGCGGGTCCAGAGCGTGGGGAAGTACGGCTCGCGGTATTCGTTGGTGGCGATGGCGTGGTACGCGTTCAGGACGTGGTTGCTGAGTTCCGTGTCGTGAAAGTTGTAGAAGCTGGAAAAGCCGGGAAACGAGATGCCGCCCACGGGGATGCCCAGGCTGCCCACGGTGTCCCAGACGCCGACGAAGTGCAGGTCGGTGTCGCGCGAGAAGCGGTCGCGGAAGGCGGCGGCTTCCAGGGATGACGGGGTGCAGTCGTCGCGGTACAGCGCGTAGGCCTCGGACACGTTGGCCTCGGTGGCTTCGTTGAGCAGGCCGCATTTGCGCACCATGCCCGCGAGGCTGCGCGCGGAGTAGGCGCCGCGGCTGAAGCCGAAAAGGAAGATGCGGTCGCCGGGCTGTTGACGCTGGCAGAGCCAGCGGTAGCCTTGCCGGATGTTGGCCGACAGGCCTGCACCGAACGCGCCGCCCATGAATTTGTCGATGGCTGCCCACAGGCCCTGGCCCTGCGTGCCCACGCCCTCGATGTAGAGCGTTTCCTGCGTGCTGGTCTCGGGCGCGGCCTTGTAGAGCTCGTAGACGTTGGTGCGGTCGTTGGGTTCGTTCCACGTGCCGTCGAAGAAAACGGCGAGGTTCTTCTTGACCATGATCGTCTCCCCACACACAGATAAAGGCTTGCGATACCTATGCCGCTGGCCGGGACAACGCCTGCGTGAGGCAAGCTAGCATGCGCGGCGATCGCAGCAGGGCGCGGGGTTTCCCTGCTGCATGTCCGTACACCACCTTTTTGCCTAGCCCGATGCGGGGGGCATCCTGAATTGCACGGGAAAACAGCCGATCCGCCGATTGCTGGAGTACGCCGTCACTACCGAATCAGTAGCAATCCAAGATAGGCGAGGTTGGTATCCGATCAGCGCGAAAAGCGGCCCGCAGGCCGCTTTTCGGGGCGCTTGGAACCGGGTCGGACGATCTGGAACTGCAAAGCCCCGTCATTGGCGGGCAAGGCGCCATTGGAGTATGTTGCGCGCTGGCGGCACGGGCCGCGCAACGCAACGATCACGGAAACACCACACATGGGACGTCTCGCCATTCTGGGCGCGCTGCACGAAGAGATCGCCGACCTGCTGGCGGCCATGGACCCCGGCGCGCAAACGCGCCGCATCGCCATGCGCGATTTTCAGGTGGGCACGCTGTGGGGCACGCCGTGCGTCATCGCGCTCAGCCGCATCGGCAAGGTGGCCGCGGCGGCGACGGCGTCCATCGTCATCCAGGAATTTGGCGTGACGCGCGTGCTCTTCACGGGCCTGGCGGGCGGCCTGCATCCGCAGGTGCGCGTGGGCGACGTGGTCGTGGCCGACGCTTTGATGCAGCACGACATGGACGCACGTCCCTTGTTCGGCCGCCATGAAATCCCGCTGTTGGGACGCGAACGCTTCGATACGGATGCCGCGCTGAGCGCGCTGCTGCTGGACAGCGCCCGCGACTTTGCGGGAAAGGGCGGCCTGCCGGCCGCAAGCGCCACGCCGCGCGTCCATCATGGCCTGATTGCGACGGGCGACATTTTCGTGAACGACAACGACCTGGCGCACACGCTGCGCGAGCGTCTGCCCGATGCCCTGTGTCTGGAGATGGAAGGCGCGGCGATGGCGCAGGTGTGCCACGAGTTCGGCGTGCCGTTTGCCGTGATGCGCGTGATTTCCGACAGCGCCGATCACACGGCGAAGACGGATTTCACGGACTTTCTGGTGAATCTGGCGCGGCTGTACACCGCCGGCATCCTGAAGCCGTTGCTGCAATCGGGCGCGCTGCGCGACGCCTGACCGTCAATCCTTGGAAGGCAGCGGCGCGATGCGCACTTCGGCCGACAGGCCGCCGCCATCGCGGTTCGACAGGATCAGCGTGCCGCCAAGCGCCTGCGCCAACTGGTGCGCGATGGCCAGCCCCAGCCCGGTGCCGCCCGTGTCCCGGTTGCGGGAGCCTTCCAGGCGGTAAAAGGGTTGCAGCACGGCGTCCAGCTCCGCCGCCGGGATGCCCGGGCCGCGATCCAAGACAAGGATGGACAGGGTGGCGTCGTCCCGCGCGGCCACCCGCACCTCGGCCGCGCCCGCGAACTTGAGCGCGTTGTCGATGAGATTGCCCAGGATGCGCCGCAGCGCATGCGGGCGCGTCATCAAGGGCGGGACGGAGTCGCTCAGAAGCGTCACGGCCTTGCCCGTGTCCTGGTAATCCCAGACGAGGCTATCCAAAAAAGCGTTCAGATCGATGCGGGCAGGCTGCTCGGCCTTGCCGTGCGCGCTGCGGGCGTAGTCGATGCCTTCGCGTACCAGCCGCTCGACTTCGTTCAGGTCCTGCGCCAGCTTGTCGCGGTCGGCGGACGGGTCCATGAATTCGGTGCGCAGTTTCATGCGGGTGATGGGCGTCTGCAGGTCGTGCGAGATGGCGCCCAGCATCTGCATGCGTTCGGCCAGATGCGCCGCGATGCGGTCCTGCATGGCGTTGAAGGCGACGGCGGCGTGGGCAACCTCGGCGGGGCCGGCCTCGTCGAGCAGCGGGCTTTTCTGGTCGGGGTCCAGTTCCTCGGCGGCGCGCGCCAGGCGCGTCAGCGGCCGCACGGCCAGACGCACCGCCAGCCAGGCGCAGCCGGCCAGCAGCAGCAGTTGCACGGCAAGCACGCCGAAGAGCCACGGCGCCGGTTGCATCCGCGACAGCTCGATGTCCAGGATGGCGGGCTGTCCGTCGGTCAGCACGACGCGCGCCTGGATGTGGCGGGGGTCGTCCGCCATCGCGCGGACGGTGACGGGGCGCGCGGGGCCGAGCGCGGCCTCGATCGACTGCGCGGCGGTGCGCGCGGCATCCAGGGAGAGCGGCTGGTCGGCCTTGCCGTCGCCCAGCAGGTACTGACGGTTGTTGCTGGACAGGCGCGGCAGCCACGCCCGGCGCTCGGCGGCGGGCAGGCGGTCCAGGATGTCCATGGCGATGGCGACGTCGCGCTCCAGGTCGCCCAGCATCATGTTGCGGGTGGCGCTGTAGCGCTCGTAGAACAGCGAGGCGAACGACAGCCCGTAGGCCAGGACCAGTCCGGCGACAAAGATCAGGAACAGCCGCACGACAAGCGTGCGGGGCCAGGCGTGCCGGCGCGCGGACGTGCCGGTCATGGCTCGCCTTCCGAGACGTCGACCGCGGCGGAAAACACATAGCCTTCGCTGCGCACGGTCTTGATGTACCGGGGTTCGCGGGCGTCTTCGCGCAGGCGCTGGCGCAGGCGGCTGACCAGGAGATCGATCGAGCGCCCGAAGAAGTCGGCGTCGCGGCCCTGCGTCAGGTTAAGCAGCTGGTCGCGGTTCAGCACGCGCTGGGGATGGTCCAGGAAGACGCGCAGCAGCCGGTATTCCGCGCCGCTGAGCGCCACGATGGTGCCGTCGGCGTCCAGCAGATGGCGCGCCGTGGTGTCCAGCCGCCAGTCGCCGAAGGCGATCTCGCGGCCCGGCTCGGTCACCTGGAAGTTGGGCGGCAGCATCCGGGTGCGGCGCAGGATGGCCTTGATGCGCGCCAGAAGCTCGCGCGCCACGAAGGGCTTGACCAGGTAGTCGTCCGCGCCCATCTCCAGACCCAGCACGCGGTCCATGTCGTCGCTGCGCGCCGTCAGCATCAGGATCGGAATGCGGCGATGCTTGCCGCTGCGCAGTTCGCGGCACAGCACCAGGCCGTCGTCGCCGGGCATCATGATGTCCAGCACGATCAGGTCGACCGTCAGGCTGTCCAGCAGCGACCGCATCTGCCGCCCGTCGGCCGCCAGCGTGACCGTCAGGCCGTTCTTGCGCAGAAAGCCGCCCGCCAGTTCGCGAATCTCCCGATCGTCGTCCACGATCATGACGTGGTCTATGTGGTCCATTTGCGGATGCCTTCTTGGTGGGTGAGGGCGGCGCGCGCTGCGCGCCGGCGGGGTTCAGGAATTCTATCGGCCTAGCGGTCGCCCGGGGGCAGGGGATCGCGGCGCGGACGGCTGTTGGAAATGAGCTGGCATTGGAAGGGCTTGGCGGCCTCGGCGGTAAAGCCGCCAAAGAGCAGCAGCAGGACGGCAAGCAGGCGCTTCATGAGGGGCTCCGGTGCGGGGTGTGAACGGGTTATAGCGCCGGGCCGCTCGCGGAGTGTGTCGTACTGTATACGCCCGGGCGGCGGATACACGCGCTTGAAAAAATCCGCCGATCCGGCACAAGCCGGATACGTGCGGCGGGTGCAATGGGGTCACTTTCCCAAGGACGACCCCATGGACCTCATCAATACTCCCATCGCGTTGCTTGCCGGCATGCTGACCATTGCGTCGCCCTGCGTGCTGCCTCTGTTGCCCGTGCTGCTGGGCACCTCGCTGGAACGGTCCGGCCGCCTGCGTCCCTTGTTTGTCGTGTCCGGCTTCGTACTGGCCTTTGCGGGCCTGGGCATCGCGCTCAGCCTGATTTCCAACCTGAATGAACACGTGCACGAGGCCGTGCGCTCGACCTCGATCGTCCTGTTGGCGCTGTTCGGCCTGGCGCGGATCTGGCCCGGCCCTTACGACCGCCTGATCGCCCGCATCGGCGGCCCGCTGCAGCGCCTGTCCGCGGTGGGCGGCACGGGCAGCGGCAATGCAGGCGGCTTCGTGCTGGGCCTGTCCCTGGGCGCCGTATGGACGCCGTGCGCAGGCCCCGTGCTGGCTTCCATTCTGGTGCTGGCGGCCAAGGCGCAGGACCTGGTGCAGTCCAGCACGTTGCTGCTGGTGTTCGCCATCGGCGCGGGCGTGCCCATGCTGGTGATCGCCTACGGCGGGCAGGCCATCGCCACTCGCGTGCGTGGCCTGTCGCGCTACACGCACCGGTTGCAGCAAGGCTTCGGCGTGCTGCTGGTCCTGACCGCCATCGCCATCTACTTCCAGTACGACGTCCTGGCCTACGCCTGGATCACCAACCTTTTCGCCTGACCTTCAAGGAGTTCGCCATGTTTGCCATGTTCAAGAAGATAGCCCTGGGCGCGCTGATCGGCGCCTGCCTCATGCAGGGCGCCGCGCAGGCTGCGCCGGCGCAGGCCCCGGAATTCACGGGAATCGAAAAATGGCTCAACAGCGAGCCGCTGACCATGGAATCGCTGCGCGGCAAGGTCGTGCTGGTGGATTTCTGGACGTACACCTGCATCAACTGCATCCGCACGCTGCCCTACGTGACGAGCTGGCATCAGAAGTACAAGGACCAGGGGCTGGTCGTCGTGGGGGTGCACACGCCGGAGTTTCCGTTCGAGCGGTCCACGCCCAATGTCGAAAAGGCGCTGCAACGCTTCGGCATCACCTATCCGGTGGCGCAGGACAACCGCTACGCCACCTGGACCGCCTACCGCAACCAGTACTGGCCCGCGGCCTACCTGATCGACAAGCAGGGCAAGGTGGTCTACACCCACTTCGGCGAGGGCCGGTACAAGGAAACCGAGGCCGAGATCCAGCGGCTGCTGGCCCAACCCGGCTGAGCCGGGGCCAGACCCCGCGCAAACCAGATATGCGATCCCGCGCATAGCCCCAGCCCGGTCCCGCGCCTACCATGCTGCAAACACAAGAACGAAGTTTGGAGACAGCATGAAAATCGCAAGTGCGCTGACCGCGGCCGGGCTTTGCCTTGGCATGGGGCTGATTTCCGCGGCGGGGGCCGCGTCCACCTATCCCGACCGGCCCGTGCGGCTGGTCGTTCCGTTCCCGGCGGGCGGGGCCACCGACCTGATGGCCCGCGCCCTGGCGCAGGGGCTGGGCGAGAAACTGGGCCAATCCGTCGTGGTGGAGAACCGGGGCGGCGCCGGCGGTGCGATTGGCGCCGAGGCGGTGGCCAACGCCGCGCCGGATGGCTACACCTTGCTGTACTCGACCATGGGGGTGCTGACGATCAACCCCACGCTGTACGCCAAGCTGCGCTACGACCCGCAGAAGAGCTTTGCGCCGATCGCGATGACCAACCTGACCGCGAACTTGCTGGTGGTGAATCCGGCGCTGCAGGTGAACTCGGTCGCGGAGCTTGCGGAACTGGCCCGCAAGAAGCCGGGCGAGCTGACCTTCAGTTCCTCGGGCAGCGGCACCACCAGCCATCTGTCGGGCGAGATGTTCAAGTCCACGGCCGGCGTGGATATCCGCCACATCCCGTACAAGGGCACGTCTGGGGCGATCAACGACTTCATGGCCGGTCGCATCTCGATGATGATCGACACCTCGTCCAACTTTGTCGAACAGGTCAAGCAGGGCAAGGTCAAGGCGTTGGGCGTGACCAGCCGCCAGCGTCTGGCGGCGTTGCCCGACGTGCCGGCCATCTCGGAGTCGCCGGGCTTCGAATCCTTCGAAGTCAGCTTGTGGTCAGGCGTGCTGGCGCCCGCGGGCACGCCGCGCCCGATCATCGACCGGCTGAATGCGGACATCAAAAGCGTGATGCTGGCGCCGCAGATGGTCGAGCGCATGGCCGGATACGGCATCCAGACAACCTACAGCACGCCCGAGGCGTTTGCCGAACGCATCCGCGCCGATACGCAGAAATGGGCGCGGATCATCGAGGCCTCCGGCGCACGCGCCGACTGAGCGCCAGCCCGTCTCGCCATCGCCGCTTTCACGAAAGGACCTTCCATGCCCTCGATGCTTCGAATCCTGCTGACGGCGGCGGCCGCGCTGTCCGCCGTCTCGCTGTCCGCGCCGGCCGCGGCGGCATATCCCGACCACCCCATCACGCTCATCAATCCTTACGCCGCCGGCGGTCCGGCCGACGTGGTGGCGCGCAGCCTGGCGCGCGCCCTGGAAAAGCGGCTGGGCCAGCCCGTCGTGGTCGAGAACAAGCCGGGCGGGGGCGCGTCCATCGGCACGGGCTTCGTGGCCCGCGCCAAGCCTGACGGCTACACGCTGCTGCTCGGCACGTCGGCCGGCCACGTCGTGACGCCTCTGATGCAGAAGACCACGTACGACGGCATCCAGGCCTTCGAATTCTGTTCGGTGGTGGCGGTGCAGCCCATCATGCTGGTCGTCAACCCGTCACGCGGCATCAAGACGGTGCAGGCGCTAATCGCCCGCGCCAAGGCCGAACCCGGCAAGCTGAGTTATGGGTCGGCGGGCGTGGGCGGCGCCACGCACCTGGGCGCCGAACTGTTCCAGCAGGCCGCGCACGTGCAGCTCAATCACATCCCCTACGCGGGCGCGTCGCCGGCGATCAATGACGCCGTCGGCGGACAGATCGACCTGGCCATGCTGAACCTGTCGGCCAGCCTGCCGTTCATCCGCCAGGGCCGGCTGGTGCCGCTGGCGTACGCGGCCAGCGAGCGCTCGCCGCTGCTGCCCGATGTGCCGACGCTGGACGAGGCCGGGGTGCCGGGCGCGCAGGCCGCCACTTGGTACAGCCTGGCTGCGCCCGCGGGCACTCCCGCGGACATCGTGCAGACGCTGAGCGATACCGTCCGGCGCGTGAACGACGATCCCGACTACCGGCGCGTGATGCAGGATCAGGCGATATCGTTGATGGCGTTGTCGCCCCAGGACGCCGGCGCTTATGTCCGCAAGGACCGCGCAGACATGCAGCGGCTGCTCGGCACGCTGGGGCTGCTGGCCAAATGACGATGAACCCTCCCGCGCCATGAACTTCGATTTCAGCAAACTGGCCTCGGCCGACGCCTTCAAGCTGCTTTCCAGCGTGGTCGTGCCGCGGCCCATCGCCTGGGTGGTCAGCCAGTCGCCGCAAGGCGCGCGCAACGCCGCGCCGTTCTCGTTCTTTAACGTGGTCAGCAGCGATCCGCCCATCGTCGCGCTGGGCATCGGCCCGCGCGGCGGCCAGTTGAAGGACACCTCGCGCAACATACTGCAGACGGGGCAGTTCGTGATCAACCTGGTGTCGGCGGAGCTGGCCGAGCAGATGAACCACACCAGCCTGGACTACGACGCCGGCATCGATGAATTGGTGCGCGCCGGCCTGTCCACCGAGCCGTCCCTGATGGTGGCGCCGCCGCGCATCGCGCAAAGTCCCGCGGCGCTGGAGTGCGAGGTCTGGCAGGTGCTGGATGCCGCGCCCCAGCGCGTGATCGTGCTGGCGCGCGTGGTGGCGCTGTACCTGCGCGACGACGCCTTGCTCAACGCCGAAAAGTTTTACGTGGACACGCCCGCGCTGCGCCTTCTGGGCCGCATGCACGGCGCGGGCTGGTACGCGCACACCAGCGATCTCTTTCAGATGCGCACGCCCGACGCGGCCAACGATCCCGCCGTGCGGCCCGCGCAGGGGCATTGAATGCGCGAGAAGACCTTGAACCCTTTTGGAGCCTGTCGATGAAACTGCATTGGTCGCCGCGATCGCCCTTCGTGCGCAAGGTGATGATCGTCATTCACGAGGCCGGCATCGAGGACCGCGTGACGCTCGTGCGCACGCCGGTCGCGATGGATAAGCCCAACCTGGACCTGGTGCCCGACAATCCGCTCATCAAGTTGCCGACGCTTGTGCTGGACGATGGCCAGCCGCTGTACGACTCGCGCGTGATCTGCGCCTACCTGGACGCGCTGACGGGCTGCGGCCTGTTGCCGGCCGACCCGCAGGCGCGCCTGACCGCCGAACGGCGCCAGGCGCTGGGCGACGGCTTTCTGGACGCGCTGCTGCTGTTCCGCCAGGAACGCAACAAGCCCGAGGCGCGTCAGACGCCCGCGTGGCTGGACGCCTTTGCGCTGAAGACGCGTGCGGTGCTGGCCGCGCTGGAGGCCGAGGCGCTCGCGCTGCAGGCAAGCCGCTTCGACCTGGGCCTGATCGCCATCGGCTGCGCGCTGTCATACATGGACTATCGTTTCCCGGACATCGCCTGGCGCGACGGCCACCCGGCGCTGGCGGCCTGGCACGCGCGGTTTGCCGCGCGCCCGTCCGTGATGCGCACGCAGCCCGACGAAACCCCGTAACGAGAGGACGAAGATGAGCCGTATCCCGCTGCCCACGCCAGACACCATGACCGACGACCAGAAGCGCGTGTACGAGAAGATCGTCTCCGGTCCGCGCGGACGCCTTGTCGGCCCCTTGCGCGCCGCGCTGCACAGCCCGGAATTGGCCGAGCGCTGGCAGGCGCTGGGCGCGTTGCTGCGCTTTGGCACCAGCCTGGCGCCGCGCGTCAGCGAACTGGCCATTGTGGTGACGGCGCGCCGTTGGAACAGCCAGATCGAATGGCACATCCATGCGCAGGCGGCGCGCGCCGCCGGTATCTCGGACGCCGTGCTGGACGCGATCCAGGCCCGCGAAACGCCCGTGTTCGACAATCCCGACGACGCGGTGGTCTACGAGTTTGCGCGGCAGATCCAGGAGACTGGCCAGGTCGACCCCGACCTGTATGCCCAGGCCGTCGCGCGGTGGGACGCCGTGGGCGTGGTGGAACTGACCGCCGTGATCGGCTACTACACGATGGTGTCCATGACGCTGAACGCGCACGAGATCCCGATGCCCGACGACGCGCCGCCGCCGCTGGATACGCCGCGCCAGGCGGGCGCGCCGGTGCTGAGCCGGCTTGCGCCCCTGACCGGGAGCCAGCCATGAGCGCCGCCGCAAATCCCGCCGCAGGCGGGCAGGCCCGCGCCTATGTGCCGGACAGCGTGGAAACGCCCCGCATGCCGGTGACGCCGCGCCACGCCCTGCCGGCGGGCGCGTGCGACACGCATTGCCATGTCTTTGGTCCCTACGACCGTTTTCCCCTGCAACATCCCTCGTCCTACGCCGCGCCGGACGCGCCGGCGTCGCGCTATCTGCGCATGCTGGACACGCTGGGCGCATCGCGCGGGGTGCTGGTGCAGCCGGCGCCCTATGGCACGAACCCGGATGCCTTGCTGGACGCGCTGCGCGAAGGCGCAGGCCGCCTGCGCGGGATCGCGGTGGCAGACCCGTCCGTCACGGATGCACAGCTGCAAGCCTTGCGTGACGGTGGCGTGCGCGGCCTGCGCTTCGTCGAGGCGCGCGACCCCGCGGGAAACCTGTTTCCCGGCAGCGTGGGATTCGATCAGGTCGCGGCGCTTGCGCCCCGCATGAAGCAGTTCGGCCTGCACGCGCAGCTGTGGGCGCCGTGCGATACCTATTTGCGCCATCTGCCCGAGCTGGCAAAGCTGGACTTGCCGCTGGTCATCGACCACCTGGGCAGCCTGGTCCCGGCGCGCGGCGAGGCCGATCCGGTGTTCCAGCTGCTGCGCGGGCTGCTGGCCGACGGCAGGATCTGGATGAAGCTGACGGTGTGCCGGGTGGGGGCCGCGCCCGATTATGAAAACGCGCGCGGCATCCACGATGCCTTCACTACCGCCAATCCGGATCAGGTGCTCTGGGGATCGGATTGGCCCTTCGTGCGCATGGGGGCGGCGGCGCCGTCGGCCGACGCGCTGGTGGACCTGGCGCACGATTGGCTGGGCAACGACGCGCTGCGTAAGCAGGTCTGGGTGGACAACCCCGAGCGTCTGTACGGCTTTGCATGAATACAAGCGGGGGCTCGCTGAGCCCCCGCGCTGAACCCGCACCCTGAACCCGGTGGTGGACGCCGCTTACGGGCTGGCGTGCCAGACGCCTTCGCCGCCGATCTCGCGCACCAGCGCCTCAATCTGAGTGGCAACTTCCGTGACCGTGCGTCCGGGTCCCTTCGATCGCGAGAACGCCATCGAGATGATGCGGCTCATCGTGGGATCGCGCAGCGCGGCGATGCTCAGGCGTCCCTCCTGCACTTCCTGCCAGACGGCGTGCAGCGGCAGCACGGTGTACATCTTCTCGTGTTCGACGATGGACTTCATGAGCGGAAGCGAGTCGGCCTCGATCAGGGGCGCGATGGTGATCTTGCGCGCCCGCGCCAGGCCGTCCAGCGCGTTGCGCAGGCCATTGGGCGCGCCGGGCAGGATGAACGGCAGCCCGTCCAGCTGATCGAAGGTGACCTCGCCGGCCTGCGTGCGCGCGTCGCCCGCCGCGCCGACCAGGTAAGAGTCCACGGACGCAAGCGCTTGCTCGCCGGGCGGGCATTTGTCGCCGTATCGGTACAGGATGGCGATGTCCACACGGCTGTCGGTCAGCCATTCC
This sequence comes from Achromobacter sp. SLBN-14, assembly GCF_006715415.1. Lineage (NCBI taxonomy): Bacteria > Pseudomonadati > Pseudomonadota > Betaproteobacteria > Burkholderiales > Alcaligenaceae > Achromobacter > Achromobacter sp. SLBN-14. The sequence goes on from NZ_VFNE01000001.1 coordinate 3,237,391, forward strand.
TCGATCTGGCCGCTGGAGCCTTCCAGAATCTTCAGATGCACCTTGGGAAACTGCTGGCGCAGCCGCGAAAACAGCCGGCGGATGAGCGGGTGCGCGGTCGATGGCAACAGGCCCAGCGTGACCTCGCCGGCAGGTTCGCGGGCCTCGCCGTTCAGTTCCAGCTCAAGCCGTTCGGCGTCGCCCAGCAGCGTTTGCACCAGCGGGAACAGGCGCTCGCCCACTTCCGACAGGTTCACGCCGCGCCCGGTGCGGTTAAAGAGCCGCGCATTGCACTCGCGTTCCAGCGCATTGATGCGGCGGCTCAGCACCGACTGGTCCTGGTCCAGATACAGCGCCGCCCGCGTGATGCTGCCCAGTTCCGCGATGGCCAGGAAGGCGCGCCATTTGTGAAGGTCGGCGGTCAGGTCCAGGCTCAGGCCCGTGGCTTTTGCGGATGGCATGGTCGATGGCGCAGGTCGGCAGTCGGTGGAATCGGCATAAGCGTACGGCAAAAGCGCGCGGGCATGGCGTTATTGCAGACCCAGCTTGCCGCGCTTGATGACCTCGCCCCATTTCTTGGACTCCGCCTCCATCAGGGCGCGATAGGCGTCCGGCGACGTGGCGACGGGGATGGCGCCCTGGTCGATCATTTTCTGGCGCAGCGCCGGGTCGGCCAGCGACTTGGCGATCGCGTCCGACATCTTGTCCACGATGTCCTTGGGCGTGCCGGCGGGCGCGATGACGCCGTAGTTCGATTCCACGACGATGCCGGGAAAGCCGGCCTCCTTGGTGGTGGGCACGTCGGGCAGGCCCTCGAAGCGTTCGGGGCTGGCCACGGCCAGCGCGCGCAGCTTGCCCGCCTTGATGAAGCCCAGCGCGGCCGAGGCATCGCCGGGGAACATCTGCACTTCGTTGGACAGCAGCGCGGTCACCGCGGGCGCGGCGCCTTTGTAGGGCACGTGCATGATGTCGATGCCGGTCTGCTGCTTGAGCAGTTCGCCGCCCAGGTGCGGGGTGGTGACATTGCCGGCCGAGCCGTAGTTGTATTTGCCGGGGTGCTTCTTGGCGCTGTCGACAAAGGCGGCCAGGGTGGTATCCGGCAACGACGGGTTGACCATGATGACCTGCGGAATGCGCGCGACCAGCGACACGTACTGGATCTTGGACACGTCGTACGGCACCTTCATGACGTGGGGCAGTCCGGTGATGGCGCCCGGCACGCCAAAGCCGAACGTGTTGCCGTCGGGCGTGGCGCGCACGGTGGCGTCCACGCCGATGGTGCCGCTGGCGCCGGCCTTGTTCTCGATCACGATGGTCTGGCCCAGGCGCTCGCCCAGCGACGGCGCAAGCAGGCGCGCCAGGTTGTCCACCGAGCCGCCGGGCGGGTAGGGCACGATCAGCCGGATCGGCTGGCTTGGCCACGGCCCTGCCGCGTGGGCGGCAGGCGCGGCGGCGCCGCCCAGGATCATTGCCGCCACCGCCAGTACGGTTGCTTTTTTCATGTGTCTCTCTCCGGTTGCGCCGGCTCGGGCCGGCGCGTTGTCATTGTCAGGCGCCCTGCAGGCCCAGAACCTGCTTGGCGTAGATGTTGCGCTGGATCTCGTTGGTGCCGCTGAAGATGGTGGCTGCGAGTGCGTTGACGTAGGGCGCCAGCGCCTGCACGCCGCCGTTGCCATAGCCCAGGCGCATCGCCGCGCCGCCGTATTCCTCGGCGATCTGGATCAGCAGGGCGCCCAGCCGCTCGTGCGTCTCGGTGGCCCAGATCTTGAGCAGCGACAGTTCCGGCGGCAGCGGGCGGCCGGCCTTGGCCATGTCCGCAAACACGCGGTACATGGCGGTCAGGTCGGCGCTGTCCAGCCGCAACTCGGCCAGCCGGTCGGTGAACGCCGGGTCGGCCAGCAGGCCGCGCTGGCGCGCCAGGCTGAAGATCTGCTGCAGGGCGTGGCTGGCGTGCTTCGGGCTGCCGCTGAACAGGCGCTCAAACCCCAGCAGCGCCTTGGCGATGCCCCAGCCCGCGTTCAGTTCGCCGACCACATTGCCCCGCGGCACGCGGACCTGGTCGAAGAAGACCTCGCAGAACTCCTCGTGGCCCGACAGCGTGCGGATCGGCCGGCGGCTGACGCCCGGGCTATTCAGGTCCACCAGCAGGAAGCTGATGCCGGCCTGTTTCTTCACGGTCTTGTCGGTGCGCACCAGCATGAACATGTGCGTCGCGTCCTGCGCCAGCGTGGACCAGGTCTTCTGGCCGGTGACCACCAGTTCGTCGCCGTCGATCACCGCCTCGCAGCGCAGCGAGGCCAGATCGGATCCAGCGTCCGGTTCCGAGTAGCCCTGCGCCCACACCGCCTCGCCGGACAGGATGCCCGGCAGAAACCGCGCGCGCTGCGCCTCGGTGCCGTAGCGGATGAGGATGGGACCCAGCATGACCAGGCCCTGGTCCGGCGCGCGCGCCACGCCGTAGCGTTCGGCTTCCTCGATGAACGCGATCTGCCGGGCGGGCGACAGCGCCATGCCGCCATGCTCGCGCGGCCACGACGGCGCAATCCAGCCTTGTCGCGACAAGGTGAAGTACCACGCCTTGATCTCGTCCCAATGCAGCCGCCACGGCACGTGCCGCAGGTGATCGGGGTAATGCGCGCGGAAGAACCGGCGCAGCAGCTTGCGGAACGCCGCTTCCGGCATGGCGTTCCAATCTGCGTCGCGCGGGAAATCGGTGGTGTCGTTGCCGTCGGCGGCATCCTCCGCCGTATCGTCCGTCTCCGGCGCCGGGTCGGCTGCCAGCACGCCATAACGCTGTCGATGCGCCGTGGCGTTGCCCAGCCAGGCGGCCAGGTGCAGGGCGCTGCGGAAATACAGGCTGACGTCGCATTCGTCGGTGTAGCCGATGGCGCCATGCAGCTGGATGGCCAGCCGCGCCGCGTCGACGCCGGCGCGCGCGGCGCGGGCCTTGACCCGGCTGGCCGCCGCCTTGCGCGCCTTGACGTCGCCCGGCGCCGCGGCAAGGGCGTTCAGCGCGTCCAGCAGGCTGTTGGACGCCAGCTCGACCTGCAGGGTCGCGTCCACCAGACGGTGCTGCAGCGCCTGGAACGACGAGAGCGTCTGGCCGAACTGCTTGCGCGTGTTCAGGTAGGCCACCGAATCGGCCAGCACTTGCCGCGCGATGCCCACAAGTTCCGCGGACTGCATCAGGCGGCCGTAGTCCAGCGCCTCGTCAACAGCGTCCAGCACGCCCTCGCGCGCCAGCAACGCCTCGCCGCCAACCACCGCGGACTCGATCGTCAGATGGCAGGCCGGCGAGCCGTCCGCGCGTTCGTGCGTCTGCACCGTGACGCCGGGCGTGCCGGCGGGCAGATGGAACAGCGCAGACCCCGTTTCGCCATCGGCCGTGACAAGCCAGCCGTCCACGTCCGCGCCGGGGACGACGTGGCGCTTTTCGCCGTTCAGCACATAGGCGCCTTCGCGCGCGGTGAACGTGACGCCGAACGCCCCGGCGGATTCGCCGGCTTCGAGCTGCCCTTCGGTTTCCTGCCAAGCCAGGCCCACCACTTTTTCACCGGCGCACAAGGCTTGCAGCATCGCCTCCCGAACGGCGGCATCGCCCGCCGGGGTAATGCGCGCCAGCAGCGCCGTGCTGAGCACGCCCGCTCCGACGAGGGGCTCGGGCAATTGGGCGCGGCCCGCTTCTTCCAGCACGGCGGCCATCGCGTGCCAGCCCAGTCCCAGACCGCCCAACGGCTCGGGCACGCTCATGCCCAGCCAGCCGACTGAGGCAATCTCCTGCCAGTACGCGCGGTCGCCGCCCGGGGTGCGGCGCTTGCGTTGCCGCTGGTCGCGGCGCTGCAGAAAGTCGCGCGCGCTGTCGCGGATTTCCTCGATCAGTTCGTGGTCGGCGGCGCTCATACGATGCCCTCAGCCTGCAGTTGCGCGATCGCCGCGTCGGTCAGACCCAGCTCGGCGCGCAGGACGTCGGCCGTGTGCTCGCCCAGCATGGGGGGCGGCAATCCCAGTGCGATGGGCGTGCCGGAAAAATGGATGGGATTGCGCACAACCGGCATGCGGCCCAGCGCCGGATGCGTCACGCTGCCCAGTACTTCGCGATGCCGAACCTGCGGATCCTCGAACACCTGATCCATGGTGTAGATCGGCCCGCAGGGCACATTGGCGGCTGCCAGCGCCTGGTTCCAGTCCGCCACCGTTCGCGCCAGCATCGCCGGCTCGATCTGACGGGACAGATCGGCCTGCGCCGCGGCGCGCTTGGGGTTCGTGTCAAAGCGCGGATCGGCGGCCAGGTCGGGCAGGCCGATCACGTTGCAGAAGCTGCGGAACTGCGAGTCGTTGCCCACCGCCACCATCAGATGCCCATCGCGGCACTCGAAGGCGCGGAACGGCGCGGTGATCTGCGAGGCCGATCCCATGCGGGCAGGCAGCTGGCCGCTGGCCAGGTAGTTCATGCCGATGTGCGAGATGGCGGCGATCTGGGCGTCCAGCAGCGCCAGGTCGATGTGCTGGCCCACGCCGGAGATCTGGTCGCGGTGCCGCAGCGCGGCAAGAATGGCCGCCACTGCATAAAAGCCCGCGGTCAGGTCCGACACGGAATAACCCGCCTTGACCGGTCCCGCCCCGGGCTCGCCGTCCGGCACGCCGGTCACGCTCATCAGGCCGCTCATCGACTGGAAGATCGGATCGTAGCCCGGCAGATGGCTGTAGGGCCCGGTCTGGCCAAAGCCGGTGATCGAGCAATACACCAGCCGCGGATTCACTTCCGACAGCGACGCATAGTCCAGCCCGTAGCGCTTCAGGTCGCCCGCCTTGAAGTTCTCGATGACGATGTCGGCCTTCTGCGCAAGCTGGCGCACCAGCGCCTGGCCTTCGGGCCGCGAGATATCGAGCGTCACGGATTTCTTGCCGCGGTTCATCGCGACGAACGAAGAGGTCTCCCGGCTGGGCTTGCCGTCGCGGTCCGGCATGGGATAGCCCTGGTGCCGCACGTCGTCGCCGCGGCCGGGGCGCTCCACCTTGATGACCTCGGCGCCGAAGTCGGCCAGCATCTGCGCGGCCCACGGCCCGGAAAACACGCGGCTCAGGTCCAGGACCTTCACGCCTTCCAATGCACTGGTCATGGCGGCTCCCTTATTTGCCCTGGAACACCGGCGCGCGCTTTTCCAGGAAGGCGCGGCGCGCCTCCTGCGCGTCCTCGGTCTTGGCGATGGCCGCCGTCATGTCCTGTTCGTAGCGATAGCCGTCGCGCAGGCTCATGTCTTCGATGGCGTTGAGCGTCTGCTTGGCCAGCACGGACGCCAGCGGGCTCTTGCTGGCCAGCTCGCGCGCCAGTTCCATTGCGCGGTCCATCAGTGCTTCAGCAGGGACGCTGGCCTCGACGATGCCCAGCCGGTAGAGTTCGTCGCCGTCCACGCGCAGACCCGTCAGCATCATGCGGCGCAGACGCGAATGGCCAAAGAGCCGCATGCCGTGGCGGCCGCCGCCCAGCAGTCCGACGTTGATTTCCGGCAGGCCCACGACCGCGGTGGAGGCGGCGATCAGGATGTCGCACGAGGCCACGATGGCCAGGCCTGCGCCCAGCGCCGCGCCGTTGATCGCGCCCACCACCGGCTTGGCGCACTCGCGGATCGCATGAAAGCATTCCCGCGTGCGGCGCGAGTGTTGCGGCAGGTCGCCCGGCCCCTTGATGGTGGCCGCGCGGTTCTTCAGGTCGGCGCCCGCGCAGAACGTCTTGCCCTGGCCCGACAGGACCACCGCGCGCACCTCGGGCGTTTCCGAGATGCGGTCCAGCACCCAGGACAGCTCGTTCATCATCTCGGTGCTGAGCGCGTTGACGGGCGGGTTGGCCAGCAGGATGGTGGCAACGCCGTCGGCGATCGCGACGTCCAGCGCCGTGTAGGGCCCGGCCAGGTTCTCCGGCATGCTCATGTCTCTCTCCTTGGTTGTTCAGATGATCTTGCGGTCGCGATAGTCCTGGATCTGCTCGGCGGACAGGCCCAGCTCGGCCAGCACGTCGGCGGTGTGCTGGCCCAGCAGCGGCGGCGCGGCATCGGCGCGCAGGGCCGAGCTGCCGAATCGCAGCGGGTTCATCACCTGCGGCACCGAGCCGGCGGCCGGATGCGGCAGGCGGCGCAGCATGCCGCGGTGCACGACCTGCGGGTCTTCGAAGACCTCGGGCACGGTATTGATCGACCCCGCCGGCACGCCCGCCTTTTTCAGCGCGGCCAGCCAGTGGGCACGCGGCTGGCTGGCGAAGATGGCGTCCAGCACGGGATCCAGCGTGTCCTGATTGCGCACGCGCTGACTGTTGGTGATGTAGCGCGGGTCCTGCGCCAGTTCGGGCTTGCCCAGCATCTCGCACAGCGTGGCGAACTGCCCGTCGTTGCCCACCACGATGACGATGTCGCCGTCGGCGCAGGCAAACGTGCGCTGCGGCTGGATGTTCGGGTGCGCGGTGCCGGTGCGGCGCGGCACCTTGTTGCCCAGCAGGAAGTTCATGGCCTGGTTGGCCAGCAGGCCCACCTGCACGTCCAGCATGGCGACGTCGATGTACTCGCCCTTGCCGGTCTGCGCGCGGCGCAACAGCGCGGCCACGATGCCCAGCGCGGCGTACACGCCGGTGGTCAGGTCCACGATCGGCACGCCCACCTTCTGGGGGCCGCCGCCGGGGCGGTCGTCGCGTTCGCCCGTGACGCTCATCAGGCCGCCCATCGCCTGGATCAGGAAGTCGTACGCGGGTTCGGCGGCGCGCGGTCCGGTCTGGCCGAAGCCGGTGACCGAGCAGTACACCAGGCGCGGATTGATCTTGGACAGCGACTCGTAGTCCAGCCCCATGCGCGCCAGCGTGCCGACCTTGTAGTTCTCCAGCACCACGTCCGCGTCGCGGCACAGGTCCTTGACCAGCGCCTGGCCTTCGGGCGTCTGCAGGTCCAGCGTGATGGAGCGCTTGCCGCGGTTGGTGGCAATGAAATAGGCGCCGTCCCGGGTGTCCTGGCCGTCTTCATCCTTCAGGAACGGCGGGCCCCAGGTGCGCGTGTCGTCGCCCTGGCCTGGCCGCTCGACCTTGATGACGTCAGCGCCCAGGTCGGCCAGGATCTGGCTGGCCCACGGACCGGCCAGGATGCGGCTCAGGTCCAGCACTTTGAGATTCGATAACAGCGGCTGCAAAGCCTTCTCCTTGACTGCGGTATGTGCAGGCAGTCTAGGATTTGGCGGGCGCCGCGGGAGGGGCCCGCGGGCGCAAAGCTGTTATGCGGTTCGGGCCGTCACTGCGGCGGCAGGGTGCCCTGCACGCCGGGCGGGTACGGCGGCGTCAGCGGCCGGTATCGGGATAGTTGGGCCCCGCGTCACGGAAGCCGCCGGTGCTGTAGGGATTGACCGCGCCGGGGTGGGGCGGTCCGCCGGGGCCAGCGCCGCAGCCGGCCAGGAGCAGGGCGGCGGCAACGAGAGAAAGCAGGCGCGTCGGGAAGGATTTCATAAAGGTCTCCTGCGGCTGCCCCTCAGCAGGCGCGTTACTCGCAGCGTATGGGCAGGATTATAGGCCTGCCGTCTTGGCCTTGATCCGCGGTTTCGCGCAGCGTGCGCGATAGTCGTTCACCGCATCGGAATCCGCGGGCAGGAAGTACGGGTGCGGGTATCCCGCCTCCCGCAAAGCGGCGTGCATGCGCACGCCCCACACGCATTCGCGCTGCGCCTCGTCCCACAACCGCGTGGCCTGGTCCCGTTGCCCGCTACGCCACAGCGCAAGGCCGTAGTCGGCCACCATCTCCTCGTCGCGCGGCAGGTCGCGGTACGCCGTGTGCATCAGGCGCAGGCCATCGGCGGTCTGCCCGCGCAGGGCCAAAATCCACCCCAGCGTGCCCTGGTTGTACGGACGCGGGCCGACGCGGTCGAGCGAGCGGCGGGCCTGCTCCTCGGCTTGCGGCAGGTAGTCCGGGAAGTCCGCCAGGTAGTAGGCCGTGTTGTTCGCCAGGTCCACCGCGCCGGCGGCACGCGCGCCGCGTTTGCCGGCCGCACGGTCCTGCAGGACGTTCGACTCCTGCAACACCAGATCCGGCATGCCCAGCAGGCGCGCCACGTCCAGCCGCTTGCGCCGCTCGCCCGGGTCGACGGGCTTGAACATGTCCGGAAATGGCCGCTGGCGTGCCTGCAGCAGCCAATGGCGCGCCAGGCCAGGCTGGCCGGCAGCCAGCAGCAGCCGCGCCAGGTCCAGCTTCTGGTCGGCGCTGCGGGTGCAGCGCATGCCGTCGATCAGGGCGCGGGCGCCCTCGGCGTCGTTCCGGGCGAACGCGCGGTTGACGGCGTCCAGCTCGGCAAAGCACGGCCCGTCGCGCGTGACCTGCGCGTCGATGTGCAGCGAGATCGCACCGGCCGGCACGTCGTGGCTGAAGTAGGCCGTCGCGCCCTGGCGGTTGGTGTAGCCCAGGTCCACCCAGGCTTCGCCCCAGCGCTGGCGCATGGTCATGATGTACGGCCAGCCGGGCAAGGGCTCGGGGGAGCCGCTGCTGTGCAGCTGAAAGAAGTGGCCCCACGGGCCATCGCCGATGCGGCGGATCAGGGTGAAGTCGTCCTCCGCGTGCGGCAGCGTCGTCCGGATCGGCGCCGTGCGTCCCTCGCCATCGGTGACGCCGTGCAGGATGCCGTCGCCGGAAGGCGTATCGAGGATGGCGTCGTCCTTGCCGGTGACGAAGGCGCGGTACGGCGTGTTGGGCGCGGGGGCGGCGCGCTTGCCGTCCCACAGCGTCAGCGTCAGGCTGCGCGTGGTGCGCAGGGTGTCAGCCGCCGGCGCCGCCGGGGTGTCGGACACCGCTTGCGCGGTGTTCTGACCCGCGGCGTGCGCGGCCGGGCCGGTCAGCCATGCTGCGGCCGCCAGGCATGACGCCGCGGCCCTTATGCGCCAATCTGCGCGGGCCGGGATCAGGCGGCGATGGAAAGTGGCGGGTTGTCCGGAACGTTGCTGCGGGTGCTTCATGGAGACTGCCAGTGGCGCCGGGCGCGGCGGGCGCCACGGCGGTATGGGGTGACCTGCGGGGCAGGGCGCCGCCTTGCGGGCGCGAGGCGGATTGTGCATCACAAACCCGTTCCACGCCCCGGCCAGCGCTCGGCAGGAACGTATGGCATCCTCCCGCCACGCCTTTGCCGCCATCCGCTCATGCCCAAACTCCTAGCGCGAACCCTCGACCTGCTTCTCCTGTCCTTCGCCGCCGCGCTGTTCGGCGCTTGCCTGACCTCCGTGCTGACGACCGGCGCCTATGGATGGGTCGTCCCCGTCGCGCCTTACCTGTACGGCGTGCGCGACTTCTACGCCGAGGCCGTCCTGGCCGGGCTGGCGGGCGTCATCGTACTGATCCTGGCCGAGCGCCCGGCCCGGCTGCGGCGATCCCCCCCCTGGCGCCTGCTGGCGACCTTTGCCGCGGCCCTCGTTGCCCTGTATCTGGCGCCGCCGTCGCCGCAGGTGTTTGGCAACACCTGGGCGCCCGGCGAGGCGACACGCGAGCTGTTCCTGGCGCAATGGCCCATGGTGCTGCCCATTGCGGTGGCGGCAACCGCGCTGCGGTGGGGATTGCACCGGGTTTTGCGCTAGGATTGTCGTCACCCAACCCCGCCTGCCCCGGAGAAACCCCGCATGTCCTCCCTAGACGACTTTGCCATCACCAAGAAGTGGCCCGCCCAGCACCCCGACCGCATCCAGCTTTATTCGCTGCCGACGCCCAACGGCGTGAAGGCGTCGATCATGCTGGAAGAGACGGGTCTGCCCTACGAGGTCCACCGTGTCGCCTTCGATACCAAGGATCAGTTCACGTCCGAGTTCCTGTCGCTCAGCCCGAACAACAAGATTCCGGCCATCCTCGACCCGAACGGGCCGGACGGCAAGCCGCTGGGCCTGTTCGAGTCCGGCGCGATCCTGGTGTACTTGGCCAGCAAGGCCGGCCAGTTCATTCCTGCCGACGCGGCCGGACGCTTTGAAACGCTGCAATGGGTGATGTTCCAGATGGGCGGCATCGGACCGATGTTCGGCCAGCTGGGCTTTTTCCATCGGTTCGCGGGCAAGGACTACGAGGACAAGCGGCCGCGCGACCGTTACGTCGACGAGTCCAAGCGCCTGCTGACGGTGCTGGACCAGCGCCTGCAAGGGCGCGACTGGGTGATGGGCGACCAGTACACCATCGCCGATATCGCGATCTTTCCCTGGGTGCGCAACCTGGTGGGGTTCTACGACGCCGGCGATCTCGTCGGCTTTTCGTCGTTCAAGAACGTCGCGCGCGTGCTGGACGCATTCGTTGCGCGCCCGGCCGTCGCCAAGGGACTGACCATCCCGGGCTGACCCATGGAACTGCGCCAGCTTCGTTACTTTGTGCGGGTGGTCGAGGCAGGCAGCATCGGCCGGGCGGCCATGTCGATCGGCATGGTCACCTCGGCGCTCAGCCAGCAGATCAGCCGCCTCGAAGGCGAGCTGTCCACGCGCCTCTTGCAGCGCAGCGCCAGCGGCGTCGTGCCCACGGACGCGGGGCTGGCGTTCTTCCGGCAGGCGCAACTGGCCCTGCGCCACGCCGACGACGCCGTCCAGGCCGCCCAGCAGGCGCGGCTGGCGGGCCACGTCAGCGTCGGCCTGCCGTCCACCACGGCCGCCGTGCTGGGGGCGCCGTTCCTGCAGGCCATGAACGAGCGCTACCCCGATATCCGGCTGCACCTGGTCGAGGCGCTGTCCGGGCATCTGACCGACATGCTCAACGGCCGCCTGCTGGACCTGGCCATCGTGTTCCACGCCGAATCCGCGCGCCGCTGGAGCGTGATGCCGCTGCTGGACGAACCCCTGTTCCTGTTCGCCCGGCCCGACATGCCCGGCGTGCCGTTTGGTGACACGACGCGGCTGGAGGCAATTGCCGACCTGCCGCTGGTGCTGCCCAGCGGCCGCCACGGCCTGCGGGCGCTGGTCAACAACGCGTTCCAGCAATTGGGGCGCACGCCCCGGGTGGTGGCCGAGGTCGACGGCCTGTCGCTGCTCATGGACGTGGTGCGGCAGGGCGGCGCGGCCACGATCCAGCCCAGCTCGGCCACCGCGCGCATCGCACCCGGCCAGTTGCAGATGGCGCGCATCGACGATGCCCACCTGTTTCGCTCCAACCTGCTGGCCAGCCTGTCGGACGAGGAGCTGTCGCCCGCGGCGCTGGCCGCCCGCCTGGTCATGGCCGATGTCTCCCGCACCCTGGCGCGGGAGGGCAAGTGGGCGGTGGTGACTCTTCACGAATCGTGAACACCCGTTGACGCCCGCCTGATATCGCAGCGTGGCGCCGCTGCGTAGAGTCTTCCCCTTGAACTGGGGAAGATGGCATGGTTGACGTCTTGGTGATTGGTGGGGGCAATGCGGCGCTGTGCGCGGCCCTGATGGCGCGCGAAGCCGGCGCCAGCGTGCTGCTGCTGGAAGCGGCGCCAAAGGAATGGCGGGGCGGAAACTCGCAGCACACGCGCAACCTGCGCTGCATGCATGATGCGCCGCAGGACGTGCTGATCGACGCGTATCCCGAAGAAGAATACTGGCAGGACCTGCTCAAGGTGACGGGCGGGCAGACCAACGAACACCTGGCGCGGCTGGTCATCCGCGAATCCTCCACCTGCCGCGACTGGATGCGCCGCCACGGCGTGAACTTCCAGCCGCCGCTGTCGGGCGCGCTGCACGTGGCCCGCACCAATGCGTTCTTCATGGGCGGCGGCAAGGCGCTGGTCAATGCCTATTACCGCAGCGCCGAAGCGCTGGGCGTACAGGTCCGCTACAACGCGCCGGTCGATTCGCTAGAGCTGGACAACGGCCGCTTCGTGGCCGCGCGCATCGGCGCCGAACGCATCGAGGCCCGCGCCTGTGTGCTGGCCGCGGGCGGCTTCGAGTCCAACCGCGAATGGCTGCGCGAGGCTTGGGGCCAGAACGCGCGCGGCGAATGGCCGGCCGACAACTTCCTGATCCGCGGCACGCGCTTCAACATGGGCGTGCTGCTCAAGTTCATGCTGGACGCCGGCGCCGACGGCATCGGCGACCCCTCGCAATCGCACTGCGTGGCGATCGACGCCCGCGCGCCGCTGTACGACGGCGGCATCTGCACGCGCATCGATTGCGTGTCGCTGGGTGTGGTCGTCAACCGCGACGCCGAGCGCTTCTACGACGAAGGCGAGGACTTCTGGCCCAAGCGCTACGCGATCTGGGGCCGCCTGACCGCCATGCAGCCCGGCCAGATCGCCTATTCCATCATCGACGCCAAGGCGATCGGCCGCTTCATGCCGCCCGTGTTTCCGGGCGTGAAAGCCGACACGCTGCCCGAACTGGCCGAAAAGCTGGGCCTGGATCCGGCCACCTTCGCCAAGACCATCGGCGACTACAACGCCGCGTGCCGCGTGGGCAAGTTCGACCACACGGCGCTGGACGATTGCCATACCGAAGGCGTGACGCCCGCCAAGACGCACTGGGCGCGCCCAATCGACACTGCGCCGTTCTACGGCTACGCGCTGCGTCCCGGCATCACCTTTACGTACCTGGGCCTGAAGGTGGACGACACCGCCGCGGTCCGGTTCAACGACACGCCCAGCGACAACCTCTTTGTCGCCGGCGAAATGATGGCCGGCAACGTGCTGGGCAAGGGCTATACCGCCGGGGTGGGCATGTCCATCGGCACGGCATTTGGCCGCATTGCCGGCACCCGCGCCGCGGCGGCGGCGCTCAGCCAGAAACATGCGGGAGCACACCATGAAGCAGCTTGAAGCCCTGGCCCGCGAGGCGCAGTCCTTTTCCAGCAGTCAGACGGGTTCAACGCCTGCCCAGCCCGCGGCCCCGGCCGAGCAGCCGGTGCGCTTTCATGCCCGGGGCGCCAAGCCGCTGACCGAAACGCTGACCGGTGACGAAACCGAAGTGGCGCGCGTCATGCAGATCTGCAACGCCTGCCGCTACTGCGAAGGCTTCTGCGCGGTGTTTCCCGCCATGACCCGCCGCCTGGAATTCGGCAAGGCGGACCTGAACTACCTGGCCAACCTGTGCCACAACTGCGGCGCCTGTCTGCACGCGTGCCAGTACGCGCCGCCGCACGAGTTCGCCGTCAACGTGCCGCAAGCCATGGCCAAGGTGCGGATGCAGACGTACACCGACTATGCCTGGCCGGCCGCGCTGGGCACGCTGTACAAGCGCAATGGCCTGGCGCTGTCGCTGGCCACGGCCGCAGGTCTGGCGCTGTTCCTGGTGCTGGCGGTGGTGATGGCGGGCGGCCTTTTCCATGAACCGATGGCCGGCAACTTCTACGCCGTCTTTCCGCACAACACGCTGGCGTTGATGTTCGGCGTGGTGTTCGGTTTTTCGATGCTGGCGCTGGCGGTGGGGGTGACCCGCTTCTGGCGCAACGTCAGCCCGGGGGCGGCCTCCGGCGCGGCGGTGGCCGAGGCGGCGCACGACGCGCTGCGGCTGCGCTACCTGGACGGCGGCCACGGCAAGGGCTGCAACAACGCCGACGATGCCTTCACGCTGTGGCGCCGGCGGTTCCACCATTTCACGTTCTACGGTTTCATGCTGTGCTTTGCGGCCACCTGTGTCGCCACGCTGTACCACTATCTGCTGGGCCAGCAGGCGCCGTATCCGATCCTGAGCGCGCCCGTGCTGCTGGGCACCGCGGGCGGCATTGGCCTTCTGATCGGGCCGGCCGGCTTGCTGTGGCTGAACGTCAAGCGCCATCCGCTGCAGGGCGACGCGGCGCAAAAGCCGATGGACCGTGGCTTCATCGTGCTGCTGTTCCTGACCAGCGCGACGGGCCTGGCGCTCTTGGCCGGCCGCGACGGCAGCGCGATGGCGCTGCTGCTGGCGATCCACCTGGGCGTCGTGATGGCGTTGTTCCTGACCTTGCCCTACGGCAAGTTCGCGCATGGCATCTACCGCTCGGCCGCGCTCTTGAAGTGGTCCATCGAGAAACGCCAGCCCAACAAGCTGCAGCTGGGTTCGGACTGACCGGACCGGCCTTATCGCCAGCCTGACGGCGCCCGCACGAGGCGCCGCAGTCGGCCACAACCCTGGAGACATCAATGTTCCGCACTCGTTTGCTGGCGCGCTGCGCGCTGGCCGCCTGTCTGACGCCCGCCCTGCCTGCGGCGATGGCGCAAACCTATCCCGCCAAGCCGATCACGCTGGTCGTGCCCCATTCGGCCGGCGGCACGTCCGATATCCTGGCGCGCACCGTCGCCGCCGAAGCCGCCAAGACGCTGGGCCAGACCATCGTGATCGACAACAAGGGCGGCGCCAACGGCACCATCGCCGCCAAGCAGGTGGCCTCGTCCGCGCCGGACGGCTACACGCTGCTGCTGGCCACCGCCAGCACGCACGGCATCAACCCGTCGCTCTATTCGCGCATTTCCTACGACGCGATCAAGGACTTCACGCCCGTCACGCTGCTGGCCACCGTGCCGAACGTGCTGGTCGTCGGTCCCAACGTCAAGGCCGGCAACGTGCAGGAACTCATTGCCTTCATCCGTTCGCAAGGCGACAAGACCAACATGGGCTCGGCAGGTGCCGGCACGCCGGGGCACCTGGCCGGCGAGATGTTCAAGAGCGAAGCCAAGCTCCAGTTCACGCACGTGCCCTACAAGGGCGGCAGCCCCGCCATCACGGATCTCATCGGCGGGCAGATCGATTTCATGTTCACCACCATTCCGGGCGTGCTGCCGCACGTGAAGGCAGGATCGCTGCGTGCCCTGGCCGTGACCTCGCCGGAGCGCTCGTCCGCGATGCCCGACGTGCCGACGATGGCCGAGTCCGGCCTGCCCGGCTTCCAGGCGGTGTCCTGGCACGGCATCGTCGCGCCGGCCGGCACGCCGGACGCGGTGGTGGCGCGGCTGAACCAGGCGCTGACCGGCGCGCTGGCGGCGCCCGAGGTCAAGCAGCGGTTGATGGAAGAGGGCGCGCGCGCCTCCGGCGTGAACACGGCGGAATTCGGCAAGTTCATCCAGACCGAGATGGCGGCCTGGGCCAAGGCGGTCAAGGATTCGGGCGCCACGGCCAACTGAAGGGCAGGGCGGTCCCCGCGGGCCGCCTTTTTCTGGACGGCGAGCATGCCGATCGGCACGCGGGCGCCATGCTAGGATGCCCCGCATGCTGATCGCCGCCCTGCTCACCTCGCTGGCTCTCACCCCGGGCCACGCCGTTGAATACGACCTCGCGTGCTTCTTTGCGGACAGGCAGGCGCAAGGCTCGCTGGAACACGTCGAGCACTGCGCCCGCGCCACGAAGGACAGCGTCGAGTTCAGGCCCGCCGTGCTGGCGCGCATGGATTTCAGCGACGATGGCCTGTCGCCCGCCACGGCCAACGGCTCGTGGCACTGGGTGCGGCCCGACGGACGCGCCGTGGCCGTGGTCACGTTCGACAACAGCGCCGACGACTTCGAGGAAGGCCTCACCCGCGGTCCTTGGGCCGGCGGCATGGCCTACTACGACAAGCAGCTCAACCGCGTGCTGGCCACGCCCTACGATTGGGTCGACCGCTTCGAAGGCGGCCTGGCCGCGGTCTGCAAGGGCTGCCGCATCGAGCGCACGCGCGACGGCGAACACAGCGTCGTGACGGGCGGAGAATGGGGCGCCATCGACCGCCAGGGCCGGCTGGCGCTGCCCATGCGGCCGGACGCGATCTCGTTGCGGACGCAGATGCAGGCGCAGCGCAAGGCGCCGGGACGCTGAGAGAACGGCCGCATCAATACATATGCTGGCCGCCATTCATGGCCACGTTGCTGCCCGTCATGAAGCCGGCCGCATCGCTGCAGATGAACGCGACGAGCGCGGCGATTTCATCGGGTTCGCCCAGCCGCCCCACCGGGATCTGCGGCAGGATCTTTTCCTGCATGACTTCCGGCGGCACGGCCTGCACCATCCGCGTGGCCAGATAGCCGGGCGACACCGTGTTCACCGTCACGCCCTTGCGGGCCATTTCCAGCGCCAGCGACTTCGTGAACCCATGAATGCCCGCCTTCGACGCAGCGTAGTTGGTCTGCCCGAATGCGCCCTTGCTGCCGTTCACCGACGAGATGTTGACGATGCGGCCCCAGCCCCGATCCGCCATCGGACCGCACAGCGGCTGGGTCATGTTGAACATGGAATCCAGATTGCTGTGCATGACGTCCGCCCAATCCTGCGCGCTCATCTTGCGCAGGCTCGCGTCGCGCGTGATGCCCGCGTTGTTCACCAGGATGTCGATCTGGCGGCCGTCCTCTTCGAGTCGCCGGGCCAGCGCCTGGCAGGCGTCGAAGTCCGCCACGTCCACCTTGTACGAGGAAAAGGTTCGGCCTTTCGCCGCTTCTTCCTTGATCCAGCCGCGCGTGGCGGCCTCGCTGGAATGGTAGGTGACGATGACGTCGTGGCCCGCGTCGTGCAGCGCCACGGCGATGGCGCGGCCCAGGCATCCGGTGCCGCCCGTGATGAGCGCGGTGCGCTTAGAGGTCATGGCGGCCTCCTTGCTGGTTGGCGTCCTGCATGGCGGCGCAGGCGGCCGCCATCTGCTTGGTCATCACGGACCACATCTGCGCGAGCGGTGAATTGTCGGCAGCCGCGCCGTTGGCCTGCTTGAACCATTCGCACATCGCTTCGCCCACGCCGGCGGCCAAGGTGGCCTGCTCCTGCAGCGCCGCGTGCGTGAGGGCCTGGCTGGCTTCCAGCTGGGTCTGCCAGCGCTTGCGCGCGAGTTCGCCCATGGCGGGCATGGCGTCCTGCCAGTTGGCGGTGGGGGGCAAGGGGGAAAGGGCGGCAAGGCCGGAGCTGTCGCTGGCCAGCCGCTGGCCCATTTCGAGCCAGCGCTGCTGGCTTTCCTGCGCAAGCTGGGCCAGGCGCTGGCAGAAGGCGACGTTGGCGCCGGTCAGGCCATCGGGCAGGGAGGCATTTGCTTTCTTCATCATCCGTCCTTTTATGAAAGTGGTAAGGGGAAACGAATACACACGGGCCTCATGCCATCTGGCTGAGGGTCTTGCGAAAACGCGCCAGGGATAACGCAAACAGGACGGCGCCGATCAGCGCCAGCGCCAGGAAGGGTTGCCATACGACGCTGATGCCCGCGCCGCGATAGAGGATGGCTTGGCCGAGTTCCACGAAATGCGTCGTGGGGGCGGCCAGCATGATGTTCTGCACGAACGCCGGCATGCTTTCGCGCGGCGTGGTGCCCCCGGACAGCATCTGCAGGGGCAAGAGCACTAGTACGAGCAACATGCCGAATTGCGGCATGCTGCGTGCAAGCGTAGCCATGAAAATGCCCATCGAGGTCGTGGCGAACAGGTGCAGCGCCACGCCGGCCAGAAACAGCGCGACCGATCCTTCGATCGGCACGTGCAGCAGGCCCCGCACCACGAACGTCAACGATAGCCCAGCGGACGCCAGTACGACCAGCCCCATCGACCAGACCTTCGCGACCATGATTTCGGTGGGCGTGACGGGCATGACCAGCAGGTGCTCGATGGTCCCGTGTTCGCGCTCGCGGATCAGCGCGGCGCCGGTCAGGATGATGGACAGCATCGTGACGTTATTGATGATCTCCATCAGCGCGCCGAACCACGACTGGGTGAGGTTCGGGTTGAATCGCATGCGCACCGCCAGTTCAACCGGCAGCTCGGTGGGCGCGCGATAGCGCCTGACGAACTCGTTGATCTCGTCGGTGATGATCTGCTGGCTGTAGCTGCTGCCCGTGAACGCCTGGCTCATCCGGGTGGCGTCGACATTCAGCTGGATCTGCGCCGGCCGGCCGGCCAGCACGTCGCGCTGGAAGTTGGGCGGGATGTTGACGGTAAACGTTTGGCGGCCCGCGTCCATGTTGGCGTCCGCCTGCGCCGGGGTCACAAGCTGCGGCGGCGTGAAATGCGGCGGATAGAAAGCCGAGACGATGCGCGCGGACAGCGGCGACTGGTCCTCGTCCACGACGGCGATGGGCGCGTTGTGCAGCGTTTCGGGCACGGCGGTGGCCGCCGTGTAGATCATCAACGTGAACGACACGACGATCAGCACCAGCATCATCGGGTCGCGCGCCAGGCTCCAGAGCTCTTTCACGCCAAGGCGGTAGATGTTCGCCAGGTGCCGCATGTCAGGTCTCCTGCTTTTTCAACAGCAGCGCCGACGCGCCCAGGATGATGGGAATGGAGATCAGCAGCGGCCAGAACGAGGGGTAAAGGTCATGCAGCCCCAACGCCTTGCTGAACACGCCGCGGCTGATGATGAGCATGTGGGTGGCGGGATAGACCTGTCCGATCAGCCGGCCCGCGCCTTCCAGCGACGACACGGGGTTGAGCAGCCCGGCAAACTGCACGGCCGGAACCAGGGTGCCGATCATCGTGAAGAACAGCGCGGCGATCTGGCTGCGCGTGAACGTGGAGGCCAACAGGCCAATGGCGGTGGCCACCACGTTGTAGATCAGCGCGGCGAGCAATAGCGTGCCGAAGCTGCCCTTGATGGGCACGCCGAATAGCGTCACGGCAAGCAGGGCCATCAGCAGGAAGTTCAGCATCGCCAGCGCGACATACGGCGCCTGTTTTCCCAGCAGGAATTCCAGCCGCGTCACTGGCGTGACGTAAAGATTGGTGATCGAGCCCAATTCCTTTTCGCGCACGACGGCCAGCGCCGTCAGCATGGCCGGCATCATCAGCAGCAGCAGCGGAATGACGGCAGGCACCATGGCGGGCAGGCTGCGCACATCGGGGTTGTAGCGGAACCGCGTCTCCACGCTGACGGGAAGCTGCGCGCTGGCGCCCAGCCGCTCGCGCGCCTGCTGCGCCAGCCAGCCCTGATGCATGCCCAGCACATAGCCGCGTATGGTCTCGGCCCGTTGCGGCATGGCCCCGTCGATCCAGACGCCGATCTGCACGGGCTTGCCGCGCTCAATGTCGCGCGCGAAGCCCTGCGGAATCTCGATGGCCAGCGACAGCTCGCCGCTGCGCATGCGCGCGTCCAGGTCCGCGTAATCGGCAATGGGCGGATGTTCGATGAAGTAGCGGGACCCCGACAGATTCAGGCTGTAGTTCTGGCTAAGGCCCGTCTGGTCGCGGTCCATGACCGCATAGCGCAGGTCCTCGACGTCCAGGCTGATGCCGTAGCCCATCACGAACATCAGCAAGAGCGAGCCCAGCAGCGCCAGCGTGGCGCGCACGGGGTCGCGCTGCAGTTCCAGCGATTCGCGCCACATGTAGCTGAACGCGCGATGCAGGCTGAACCCGCGCCGGGCCGGCTGGGCGGGCGGGGCGGCGTCCTCGATGGGTGGCGCCGCGCCCGTGTCGGCCGCAGTGCCGGCGCCTGCGTCGATCAGGTAGGCAATGAAGGCGGCTTCCAGCGAGCTTGCGCCGCGCAAGCGAATGATTTCGTCAGGCGCGGCGCTGACCAGCACCTTGCCCGCGTGCATCAGCGAAATGCGGTCGCATCGCTGGGCCTCGTTCATGAAGTGCGTCGAGATGAAGATCGTGACGTGATCCTTGCGGGCCAGTTCGATCAGCAGGTTCCAGAATCCGTCGCGCGCGACCGGATCCACCCCCGACGTTGGCTCGTCCAGGATAAGCAGCTCGGGCTTGTGCACCATCGCCACGGCAAGCGAAAGCCGCTGGCGCACGCCCATGGGCAGGTTCTGCGGCAGCGCGTCCAGCACGCCGTCCAGCCCGAAGCGCGTAACCATCTCCTGGACGCGCGCGGGGATGTCGGCCTCCGGCACGTGGAACAACCGGGCGTGCAGCACCAGGTTCTGCCGCACGGTCAGTTCGCCGTATAGCGAGAAGGCCTGCGACATGTAGCCCACGCGCCGGCGCGTGTCGATGTTGCGCGGATCGACCTCCTGCCCGAATAAAAAGGCCTGGCCTTCGCTGGCGGGCAAGAGGCCCGTCAGCATCTTCATGGTGGTCGACTTGCCGCAGCCGTTCGAGCCCAGGAACCCGAAGATCTCGCCGCGCCGGATGCGGAAGTTGACGTGGTCCACGGCCACGAAGTCGCCAAAGCGCATGGTCAGGTCGCGCGCCTCGATGGCGATGCCGGCGTCCTCGTCCAGGGCCAGCGGCACGATCTCGACGGGTTTGTGGCCGCGCCGCTTTTGCTCGGGCAGCAGCGCAATGAAGGCCGCTTCCAGCGTCTGCGCGCCGGTGCGGTCCTGCAATTCTGCGGGCGTGCCGGTGGCCAGCACGCGGCCGTCGTCCATGGCGATCAGCCAATCGAAACGCTGCGCCTCGTCCATGTAGGCGGTCGCCACGATCACGCTCATGCCGCGCCGCTGCGCACGAATCTCGTTGATCAGATCCCAGAACTGCGCGCGCGCCAGCGGGTCCACGCCGGTCGTGGGCTCGTCAAGGATGAGCAGGTCCGGATCATGGATCAGCGCGCAGCACAGCCCCAGCTTCTGCTTCATGCCGCCCGACAGCTTGCCCGCGGGCCGGGACAGGAAGGCCGACAGGCCGGTGCTGCGGGTCAGGCTGTCGATGCGGCGGCGGCGCTCGGCCGCGTCATGGCCGAACAGGCGGCCAAAGAACTGCAGGTTTTCTTCCACGGACAAGGTGGGGTAGAGATTCTTGCCCAAGCCCTGCGGCATGTAGGCGATGCGCGGGCAGACGGCCTCGCGGTGCCTTCGGCTGGCCATGTCGCCGCCCAACACCATGACCTTGCCCTGCTGCACGGCCCGCGCGCCCGCCACCAGCGCGAGCAGGCTGGACTTGCCCACGCCGTCCGGGCCGATCAGTCCGACCATGCGTCCGGCGGGAATATCCAGCGTGATGCCGTCCAGCGCCTGGGTCTTGCCATAGCGCAGGCCGACATCGGACAGCGAGGCGACGGGCGGGACGGCCGGGGACATCAGGGCACCTTGACGTCAAGATAGCCGGGCCATTGGGCATCCGGGTCCAGTTTCAGCCACGCCACGCCGGGCAGCCCGGTCTTGACCTGCGTCAGGTGGCGGCGCAGCAGGTCGGGGCTGATCTGCGCCTTGACGCGGAACATCAGCTTCTGGCGTTCGCTGGCGGTTTCGACTGTCTTGGGCGTGAATTGCGCGGTGCTGGCCACGAACGACACCGTGGCGGGAATAACGTATTCCGGCGCGGCATCCAGGATGATGCGAACGTCCTGGCCCAGCGCGACGCGGCCCGCGGCCTGCTCGGGCAGGAAGAACGTCATGTAGACGTCGGCCAGGTCGACCATGTTGAGTACCTTGCCGCCCGCGCCCAGGACCTCGCCCGGCTGCGCCACGCGGTATTGCACGCGGCCGGCGCGCGGGGCCCGTAGTTCGCTGTCGGCGATGTCGGCGTCTATGCGCGACACCGTGGCCTGCGCGGCCGCAATTGCCGATTGGGCACCGACCTGCGCGGCCCGGGCCGCGTCGATGGCTGCGGCGGCTGCCGTGACCTGCGCACGGGCGGCGTTCACCGCCGCCTGCATGCTGCGCACGCGGGCGCGGTCATCGTCCAGTTCCTGGATCGACGAGGCGCCCTCCTTGGACAGCGTCTGCGAACGGGCCAGGCGCCGGCGCGCCGCGTCCAGCTCGCTTTCGCGCTGCACCACGACGGCTTCGGCGGCGCGTTTGTCGCTCTCGCGCTGCGCCACCTGCGCCGCCGCGCTGGCCGCGCCATTGACCGCCTGCTGATGCTGCGCCCGCGCTTCCTCGCGCTGCGCCTGCAGCGTGTCGATCTGCATGCGCGCCAGCGGCTGGCCCGCCGCGACGAAGTCGCCCTCCGTGACCAGCACTTCCTGTACGCGGCCCGCCAGCTTGGTGGCCACGTCGATCTCGGTGGCTTCGATCCGGCCGTTGCCGCTGACAAAGCCAGGCCCCGGCCCGTTGTCCGCCAACATGCGCCAGCCGTAGTAGCCGGCGGCTGCGGCAACCACAAGGGCAATCAGCAAGACCAGTTTTCGTTTGGGTAGAGACATGTCGGCGTGTCCTTGATCTTTGGGCTTTTCAGCGTCGGGCCCGTCAGCGTTGGGCCGTGCCGGCGTCAGGCGCTTCAAGCGCCAGCGACCCGCCGCCCAGCGCGGCATACAGGCCGATGCGGCTGGACAGGAGCGCGCGGCGCGTTTCCACTAGCTGCTGCTGCGCGGCCAGCAGATCCCGTTTGGCGTCGAGCACTTCCAGGTACGGAGAGGCGCCATGGTCGTAGCGCAACTGCGCCAGGCGGGTCCGCTCGGCCTGCGCCGCCACGGTGGCGCGCAGCACGTCTACCTGTTCGGCCAGCCAGCGGCGCGACGCCAGCGCGTCGGACACGTCCCTGAATGCGCTTTGTATGGTCTGTTCGTAGCTGGCGACTGCCAGATCCCGGCGCGCTTCGGTCAGGTCCAGCGTGGACTGCCGGCGGCCGGCATCGAAGATCGGCAGGTTGATGCTGGGCGCGAAATTCCAGGCGCGGCTTCCCCCCGCGAACAGTCCGTCCAGTTCGGCGCTGGCGGTGCCGAAGGCCCCGGTCAGCGTGATGCTGGGCAGAAAGGCGGCGCGGGCCGCGCCGATGTTGGCGTTGGCGGCCTTTAGCCGATGCTCCGCGGCCAGGATGTCGGGCCGGTCGGTCAGCAGGTCGGACGGCAGCCCCGCCGGCAGGTCGCGCATCACGGCCTCGTCATTGAGCCGCGCCGGACCGGCGGGCAGATCCAGCGGCGCACCCACCAGCAATTCCAGGGTGTGCGCCTGTGCGGCGCGCGAACGTTCCAGTTCCGTGCCCAATGCCTTGGCCTGCTGCCACAGCGTCTCGACCTGCGTCAGGTCCAGCTTCGAGATGGCGCCTTCCTCGAAGCGGCGGCGGAAGATGCGCAGCGATTCCGCGCGCGAGTCGATGGTCTCGCGGGTGAGCTCCAGGCGTTCGTCCAGTTCGCGCAACCGCAGGTAGCCGTCCGCCACCTGGGCGATGAGGCTCAGCGTGGCCGCCTGCGCCGCCGCCTGCGTCGATAGATAGTTTTCCAGCGCCGCATCGCTAAGACTGCGCACCCGTCCCCAGAAATCCAGTTCCCAGGTCGCCATGCCCAGGCCGACCTGATACTGGCTGGACACCTGCGGCTGGCCGGTCACATTCAGGTCGCCCGGCACGCGCGCCCGCGAGCCTTGCGCCTGCACGCCCACGGTGGGGAACTGGTCGGAACGTTGGATGCCGTACAGCGCCCGCGCTTCCTCGACCCGCAGCAACGCCGCGCGCAGGTCGCGGCTGTTTTCCAGCGCGGTGGCGATCAGGCCTTGCAGCGCGGGGTCGGGAAAGTAGGACTGCCAGGCGATGCGGGCGGCGGCGGGCGCGGCGATGGACGCGGGCGCCGCCGCGGGCTGGGCGGCGTCCAGCTGTCCGGCTGGCGGCTGGCTGTCGCGGGGATATGCCTGCGGCACCGGCAAGGCAGGGCGTTGGTATTCGGGCGCGAGCGAGGTGCAGCCGGCGGCCATCAGCAGCGTCAGGGCGGCGGCGGCTCGACGAGGAGGTATCGAAGCGGAAAACGCGGTTGCTGTCATGCGGCGGGTCTCCGGCTCGGGGGGCGGAAGCGTCTCGCGCGCGGCAGGCTTTTGGCCTTGCGGCACGGACGGTTCCGGCGCCAGGGCGTGTGCCTATTGTGCCCATCCGGCCGCAAAATTCCTTGACGCGAATCAATTTAGCGACTGACTGGTCGGTATGTAATGGGCGCATCGTGACCCTGGAGCAATCAGACATGGACAGGCCGCGCACTCGCCTGCCGCCGCCGGTACGGATCGGCCAGATCCTGGACGCCGCGCTGCGGGAATTCTCGCGGGCGGGCTACTCGGGCACGCGCATGGACGACATCGCGTTGCGCGCCGGCGTGTCCAAGGGCGGGCTGTACGCGCATTTCGCAAGCAAGGAAGCCATCTTCGAGGCGCTGCTCGAACGCCACCTCGCGCCCGCGCCCCTCGATATCCCGGCCATCGTCGACAGCGCCACCTCGGTGCAGGCATTGGCCGAGCGCATTGCTGATCATCTGCATGAAAGCCTCGCCAATCCCGCCATGATCAGCACGCTGCGGCTGCTGCTAGCCGAAAGCGGCAGGGTGCCGCATCTGGCGGCGCGCTGGCGCCACGAAACCGCCGAGGCGCATCTTGCCGACCTGGGCCGTCTGCTGGCGCTGGCCCGCCGGCGGGGGCTGTGCCGCGACAGCGTTGCGCTGCGCGAACCCTGGCTGCTGCTGGCGCCGGTGGTGCACACCGTGGTCATGGCCGCGCTGCTGGGGCCGGACGACGAGCTCGGCCTCGCGGCGCGCCGCGAGGCCCATGTGGCGATGATCGTCGAACTGTTGGCCCCGGCGGCCCGGCAGCGGCGGGCTGCACGCAGTTCTTGACGCCGCGCCGCGCATGGTGTCCCATCGCATCGATGCACCCGCACTAATGGCCCCTTTACTGCCGCGGAGACCCCTTGCCGACACCAGGCCTGATGGAACGCGTACCGTCGTGGCGTTATCTGCCCGTGGCCCTGGCGCTGGTGCTGCCAGTGATCGTCTGCGTGGCCTGGACCTGGTGGCATGCCCAGAAGGAACAGCGCCATGACGCCGAGTCGGCCGCGCGCATCGTTCAAGTCCAGACGCAACTCATCCTGACGCAGTCCTGGGAACTTCTGGACCGCGTGGCGCCGCTGACCGCCCTGTCCTGCGACGAGGCACTGCCCGATCTGCAACGCTGGGGTTCGCTGAACCCATATGTCCGGTCCCTGGTGCTGGTCCGCGGCGAGCGCATGTATTGCTCGTCGGCGGTCGGCAAGGTCGATTACGCGGTGTCGGAATTTCGCAGATGGTCGGTGGGCGGATCCCCGGACCGCTGGCTCATCACGGTGTCCGGAACTCCGCTGGCGCCGGAACGTCCCGCCGTTCTGTTGGGCCGGCCCGGGGTCGAAGGCCACAGCGCGGTCGTGGTGGTCGACGGCAGGTACGTGCAGGATCTGCTGAACGCGCTATCCAATCTGCGCGATTACCAGATCGACGTGCAAGTGGGAGAGGGCGGCGTGCCCATCCACAATGATCTCAAGGGGGCAGCGGGCGCGCCCCGCGAAGTGATCTACACCGAGACGACGAACCCCGACGGCCGCGCACCCGTCACCCTCAGTGTCAGCGCGCCGGCCGAAGCGGTCGTGCAGGCGTGGCAGCAACTGCTGATGACCTACCTGCCCGCCGCGGCGCTGCTCGGCCTCGGCCTGGCCGTGGCGGCGTTTCGCCAGCAGGTCAACCGCCAGTCCTTCAAGGAGCAACTGCGCCGCGCCATTGTCGCTGATGAATTCCGCGTGCATTACCAGCCCGTTTTCGGCCATGCGGTGGGCCAGTGCAGCGGGGTCGAGGCCTTGTTGCGCTGGGACCGGCCGGGCGTGGGCGCCGTGCGGCCCGACGTCTTCATCGCCGCCGCCGAAACCAATGGCATGATCGTCCCGCTGACGCGCCATCTGTTCGCGCTGATTGAGCGGGACATGCGCGACTGGGACACGCCGCCCGGCTTTCATGTGGGCGTCAACATTGCCGCCGCGCATTTGTCCTGCCCCGAATTCACCGGCGACATCGAGCGCTTTGCGGCCAACATCGCCCAGCGTGAACCGACCCTGGTGCTGGAGATCACAGAACGCAGTCTGGTCACCGACGACGGGCAGGCCCGGCGCAATATCGAAGCGTTGCGCGCGCAGGGCGTGCGCGTGGCCATCGACGATTTCGGCACCGGCCATTGTTCGCTGTCGTATCTGCAGCGGTTTCCGGTGGACTACCTGAAGATCGACAAGGGGTTCGTGCATGCCATCGAACCCACGGGCGAAGACGCGCCGGTGCTGGACGTCATCATCACACTCGCGCACCGGCTGGGTCTGGCGGTGCTGGCCGAGGGCGTCGAAACCGACCTGCAGTTCCGCTATCTCAGCGGCCGCGGCGTGGCGTTCATCCAGGGTTACCTGTTTGCGCGGCCCATGCCGTCGGATCAATTCGTGGCGTGGTATGCGCGGCACGCGCCGTTGGGCGAGCCGCAGCTGCGGTCAAGCGGGCTTGGCGTCGGTTGATGGCTTGGCGAAGAACAGGTCGGTGATGGCCTGGCTGTCCATGGGCTCGCCGTTGATCGCGCGGGTCAGCATTTCCGCGCCCAGCAGTTGCACCGAAAACACCAGGTCGGGCTGCACCCGGCGGATCTTTTCGAGGTGCTTGCTGGTGTTGACCAGCGCCACGGTCTTGGCGCCGTCCGCGCCGGTTGCTTCCTTGGCGGCCAGCACGATGAACGCATTCTCGGCGTCGTCGTCGCGCAGCGCCAGCACATAGCGCGCCCGCGCCACGCCCGCTACGTGCAGCACGTCCACGCTCGAGGGGTCGCCTTCGATCAGGTCGGTGGCGGCCGGGTAGTCGTGCGCCACGCCGGTCGGGACGATGACGGTGACTTCTTCGTTGCGGCTGCGCAGGCCCTGGTAGACGCTCAACGCGAGGGGCGTGGCGCCGGCGATGATGATGTGGTTCTTTCTCATGGCCGAGGAAAACCTGCCTTTGACGAGCCGTTTCAGGTTGCCGCCGATCACCGGGCCGGCGATCGCGCTGACGGAGGTTGCGAAGACGGTGATGCCGAGGATGATAATCGACGCGGTGAACAGCCGCGCCGTGCCGCTGTGCGGCGTGATGTCGCCATAGCCCACCGTGGACATCGAGACGATCGAAAAGTAGAGCGCGGTGCCGGCATCCAGGATGGGCGGATTGAATTCGTTGCCCAGGTATAGCGTGCCGAACACGGCGTAGATCATCAGCGACAGCACGCTCACCAGGGCGAAGAGCGACCCGGCCGTCACGCTGGCGCGGTCGAAACGGCGCCAGTAGGCCACCAGCGCGATCACCAGCACCAAGGTATAGATGCCCAGTCCCGCGCGGCCGCCATCGCCCAGGATGGCGAACGTGCCGATGCCGATCAGCAGCACCAGCGAGAACGCCCACGCAATGCGCGCTTTCAGGATCAGACCCAGCGCAATCACCTGCAGGCCCACGCCAAGCACCAGGCGCGGAATCTCCAGCAACCCGACCACGCGCATGATCTCGTGCCAGTTGTCCAGCGCAAGCCAGAACGAATATTCGCGTGCGCGGACTTCGCGCAGCACCGGGTGCATGAAGGCGTATCCGTCCAGCGCCACCAGGAAGGCGAGGCACCAGTTCGGCGGGAAGAACGCCAGTATCTTACGGAGCCGATGGCGCAGGGGAGGCTGGGGCAGGGGCATCGAGGGCACAAGCTTCCTATATCAATATGGTATGGAAGACTATCAACAAAGAATTACTGCAAACGCTTCCGAGGTCATAAACTTTCCTCATCAGGCGGCTATCCGGAAGGAACACCGCCGATATGGCAGTAAAGCCTACCAGCAGTCAGGGTGGACGAATTGCCACGCGTTGATCACGTTGCAGCCAGTGCAGGGACTAGAGACCCGGCGCGGGCCACGGTTGGACCGTGCGTGAGTAGTATGAGGCACGAATGTTGGAATCGCGTGATCCAGGTAGAAGGCATCGGTGCCGGCCGATGACTCCGGGTTCACGTGTTGTTTTAGCGCGGCGTCTTACCCTTCGGGGGCAGCGCCGCGTTTTTTTCGCCCGGCGATTCGCGCCGGGCCACCCTTGCAGCCACGCGTGGCGCGTCCGCTGCTTCGGTTACACGGACGCGTTCGCGTCCGCTTCTTCGCTGCGCCAGGCGTCTCGCCCGTCGGCGCGCGGGGTCGGCGCCGTGACCCGGTATTCCAGATCCAGCGTGATGTCGGCCGCAAACATGTAGCCCCATCCGTGCACCGCGCGGATCGGCAGCGTCATCTGGTTGGCCGCGGCCTTGCGCCGCAATCGGCTGATCATCACATCCACAAAGCGCCGGCGCGTGATGCCGCTGTCGGCTTCGTCTGCCCCATCGGCAAGAAATGCGTCGCGGCTGACCTTGCGGTCCGGCGCGTTGACCAGTCTGGACAGGAAGTCGCGTTCGCCCGTCGTCAGCCCCAGCGTCCTGCCCTTGGGACTGATGAGTGTCCACCCCTTGTTCGCCAGCCGCCAGCCTTCCTGGGCCGATTCCTCGGCCGTGTGCGGATCCGCGCCGGTCTCCAGGCCATCCAGCCCGACCGCGCGACGCACCAGCGCCTGCAGGACGGCTGCGAGTTCCAGGCCCGTGACATGCGGCGGCAGACACGCGTCCGCCCCGCACAGCAGCGTGCGGATGCGGCTTTCGGCGTCGAGGAATGGAGCGATGGCCACGATGCCCAGGCTGCGGTCGATCGCGCGCAGGCGCACGGCGGCGTTGTGCACATCGGGAAGCGGCGCTTCCAGGACCACCAGCGGGCTGGGCCGGCGGGAAAATCTGTCGTAGACGTCCACCAGATCGGCGCAGCGGCGGACGTTGAATCCCAGATGGGACAGGGACTCGACCAGTCTGGCATGCCTGGCGTCGTCGCTGCCAAGAAAAATGACATCCAGCGTGTTGTTCATTGATGCTTCCAATGAGGCGGCGCGGGCAGGCCGTGGGCGCCAGGAAAATGCCGGACGCCTGGCTCATGCCATGCCGTTGCCGGCCGTTGTGGGCGCGAGTCCTCATGGGAGGCACGCCTGTGTTTCATTTAAACACGGGCGTGTTTTTTTGTGAAGATACGTTTCTATGGTTTCGGACAGTAACAGTCCGTCCGGGGAGAAATTCGCCTGCAGCCATTGAAACGGCGTTTGATCCCCAATTTGCATCAGAAAAGTATTATGTATTACCGATACATTATTTTCTCTTCCGCCAGCGGCCGCGCTCATAAACTCATGCGTCTTTTTTGCTCACTGCGCTTGTCGCAGGCCGGCTCGTGGGGCCGGCGCGATGACTGGTGAAGTATTGCAAGCCGATGAAATATATGAATTTTTTAAGGGCGGCTTGCATCGGAAGGGGCGCGTACGCAGCAGCTTGTACGCGGGGCCAGGGGGGCCTCACGGCGATTTATGGATTAGCCCGGAAATAGGGGCCTAATCCGTTTATTTGGCCGCGGAACTGAAATGCTTTAATCAAATAAAACCAAACAATTAATGTCTCGGGTTGATCGATTGGACACGTTTAGCCATCGTCTGCGCAACGCAAGAATGCTTCAGGGATGGACTCAAAAAGACTTGGCGGTCGCAAGCAACCTGTCGCAAAGCGCCATCGGCAACTACGAAAGCGGGCAGCGCCAGCAGCCTTCCAGCGATGCGCTCATCAAGCTGACGCGCGCGCTGCGCGTCAATCCCTTGTGGCTGAGTACCGGCGAAGGCCCCATGGTGGACGCACCGCACGGACACACTGCAGCCGGCTCCGCCGCCGAGACCCCCAACCCCGCCGCCTGGCCCTTCGAGACGATCTCGTATTCGGCCTACGCCCGCCTCAGCCAACAGGAAAAGCGGCAGATCGAGCTGGTGCTCAGCGCCTACATCAAGGCACGCGGTGAATAGTCCCTATTGGCTGCGCGGGCGCTTGCGGGCGCCGCGAGGCGTCCGCGGGCGCGGTGCCGCCCGCCGGATCGGTACGTAGACGGCTGCGCAGGCGCTCCACCGGATCCGCGATCAGGTAGTTCAAGACGGCCGAGAATCCGATGCAACCCGTGATCGACATGGCCGCAAACAGCATGGGCTGGTGTTCCTGCACGTCGTGCATCAGCCAGCTGAACGCCATGATCACCAGCATGTGACAGATGTAGAGCGGATAGCTCAACTCGCCGATTGCCTTGTCCAGCCGGTGGCGCGACTGGAACAGGAACGCCAGCGGCAGCAACGCGGCAAACAGCAGGACAGCCAGGCCATCGCGCACGGTCGGATTGATCCCGATCGAGAAATGCGCCACGACGTAGAGGAACAGGATGCCCGTGCCCAGCTCGGGCAGGCGCTTGACGCGCTGTGTCCACGCCTTCATTCGCGGCAACACCACCTGGTGCGACAGCGAGCCGATCAGGAACAGCGCCAGCTCCGTGGGGAAGAACCGGTAGGTCCAGGGATCGGAACGCCCGACCCCGGTCCAGATCAGGATGGCGCGCAGGGCGAGCGATGCCGCCAGCAACGCCAGCAGCTTGCGCGGCGAACGCAGGATGAACGGCGCCACCAGGTAGAAGCTCATTTCGACGCCCAGCGTCCAGGCCTGCGGCACCAGCAGGCCCTTGTACAGCGGCACGTCGCTATTCGCGAAGCTGCCCGTGAAGGCCAGGGCCGAGTCGCGGATGCCGAAGAACATCAGCCAGTCCTGCCCGAAGATGAAAAGGTTCGACAGGAACAGGAAGACTTCGGCGCTGAAGGGCAGGGCTTCGTAGATGCGGAAGAACGAGCCGCCGCTCACGATGTGGGCCGTGAGCGTCAACGCCGCCACCGACAGGTAGATGGGGAAAAGCCGCAGGAAGCGGTTTGCGTAGAATTTGCCGGTGGCGCCCTGGTAGTGGTCCGTGGCCGTCAGCACGTACGAGATCAGGAAGCCGGAGATGACATAGAAGAGCTGCACGGCAAGCCTGCCGCCGACCAACTGGTCGGCGTAGCCGCCACCCAGATGGTCCAGCACCACTGACAGTGCCAGTAAGGTTCTCAAAAAGCCCATCGCGCATCTCCCCGTTGGATATTGTTCTCAGGCCCGATGGGCCGGACACTGCGCATGCGGTCGTCGCGGGCTCCGCTCCTCTTTCCCTGTATTACTTTTTAGGCCGGAGTCATCAACTGTCATCGATTCTGCGCGTCGGCCTGACCCCCCGCCATGCGGCATTCGATGCAGAACCGGAGATCATCAGCGTTAGAACCTCCGGCTCAATCGTGCATCTTTTGGATACCGCTGTCGGACGGAGAAAATCGCGTCTCTGGGCGAGGCCGGTTACAGTACGACGGTACGAACCATTGGAGTCCCGTCCATGCCCACCCTCCTGTCCCCGCACGGCAGATTGCTCTGCCTCGCGCTGCTTACCGCGGCGTTGGCCGGTTGCGCCGGCACCGGCGGTGCGCGCCCTGAAGGCGCCGCAGCCGCCAGCGCCGCGACCAGCAAGGATTCGCTGGCGCAGACGAGTTGGGAACTGGTCCGTTGGGCGCAGCCCGGCGGCGCGCTGCGCGATATTCCGCACGGCGACAACGGCGAACCCATTCGCCTGACCTTTCTCGCGCAGGGCAAGCAATACCAGGTCAACGGATTCTCCGGCTGCAACCGTTACACCGGCACGTACAAGCTCGAGCGCAACAAGCTCGTCATCGACGCGCCTGCCTCCACGCGCATGGCGTGCGTGCCCGCCGAGCGCGCGAAGCTGGAAGCCGATTACCTGCGCGCGCTGCGTGCCATCGACACGTTCACGCTGGATAGCGGTGGCGCGCCGCGCCACCTGACATTCAATCTGCGTGGCGGCGACGTGCTGGAGTTCGAGCGCCGCCAGGATCCGCCGACACCCTGACCCGACGCCCAGGCGCGATTCGAGAACCTGCATGCGCAACCCAACTTTTCTGCGCCGCCTGGCGCCCGGCCTGCTGTGCGCGAGTCTCGTGGCGTGCTCGTCGCCGCCGATGCGCGCGGCCGATGGCCAGGATCCACGGTTCCAGCCGGCCTCGGCATCCGACGTTCTGGTGCAGACGAACTGGGAGCTGGCGCGCTGGACGCTGCCCGGGGGCGCGCTGCGCCCCGTGCCGCATCCTTCGGCATCGCAACGCCCCATCACGGCCGCGTTCATCCATGACCAGGGCTCGCCGCGCCTCATGGGTTTTGCCGGCTGCAATACCTACAACGCTCCCTACACCATTGCCAACGGACTGTTGATCGTGCGCGCCGATCCCGTATCCACCCGGATGGTCTGCGCCCCAAACGTCATGCAGATCGAGCACGCGTATCTGGCGGCGCTCACTCGCATCACCGCCACGTCGTTCGACAACACCAATAACCCGCAGCGCATGACGTGGAAGCTCAGCACCGGCGACACGCTGGATTTCGGACGGCGCGTGGATCCGGTCGCGGGTGGCCAGCTGGGCGCCGCCAAACTGGTCTATGTGAACGCCGAGCGCGTGCCTTGCCAGACCGGCGCTGGCCGCGCCCTGTGCTATCAGGTCCGCGACAGCGTATCGCAACCCTGGCAGGTCTGGCACGGCGAGATCACCGGTTTCAACTTCCAGCCCGGGGTGCGGTATCGCCTGCGGGTGGTGGAAATCGAGGATCCGAATCCGCCGATGGGGGCGTCCCCGCTGCGCTGGGTGCTGGACGCCGTCGTGGAGCAGCAGGTCGTCAGCCCTTGAGTGCTGCGGCCGGGGCAGCGGCCGGGAAGGCGTGCGCCGCCCAGCGATTACTATTACGGGCTTCATCGCCCATCTTCACTGCTTTGCCATGACTGCCGTCGTCAATATCGCCGCTTACAAATTCGTTTCGCTGGATAACCTGCCCGACCTTCGCGCACGCTTGCTCGCCGAGGCCGCCGCCGCCGGGCTCAAGGGAACGATCCTGCTGGCCGAGGAAGGCATCAACCTGTTCCTCGCGGGGGCGGCCAACGGCATCGACGCCTTTTTGCGGGGTCTGCGTGCCGATCCGCGCTTCGCGGACCTGGAGGTCAAGTTCAGCCACAGCACCGAAGTCCCGTTCCGCAAGCTGCTGGTCAAGATCAAGCGCGAGATCATCCGCATGAACCATCCCGCCATCCGTCCGGCGGCGGGCCGCGCGCCCGGTGTCGACGCCCACACGCTGGCGCGCTGGCTGGCGGCAGGCGTGGACGACGAGGGCCGTCCCGTGGTCATGCTGGACACGCGCAACGCCTTCGAGGTGGACGAGGGCACGTTCAAGAACGCCATCGACTGGCGCATCGACCGCTTCACGCAGTTTCCTGCGGCGGTGCAGGCGAACCGCGCCCAGCTCGAAGGCAAGACCGTCGTCAGTTTCTGCACGGGCGGCATCCGCTGCGAAAAGGCCGCCATCTTCATGAACGAGGCCGGCATCGAAAACGTCTATCAGCTCGACGGCGGCATTCTCAAGTATTTCGAGGAAACGGGCGGGCCCGGCTACGAAGGCAAGTGCTTCGTTTTCGACGAGCGCATCTCGCTGGATCCGGCGCTGGCGCCCAGCAACGCCTGATCCGATCCGGCGCTGCAACGAAAAAGAGCCCGCGTTTGCGGGCTCTTTGCATGGGGGGGCGCCGCTTAGCGCACGCGCATGCCGGGCTTGGCGCCGGGGAACGGTTCCAGCACGTAAATGCCGGCGTCCACGGCTTCATCCGCATGGCTGGCAGCCAGCACCATGCCTTCGGACACGCCGAACTTCATCTTGCGCGGGGCCAGGTTGGCGACCATGACGGTCAGCTTGCCAATCAGGTCTTCGGGCTTGTAGGCCGACTTGATGCCCGAGAACACGTTGCGGTGGCGGCCTTCGCCCACGTCCAGCGTCAGACGCAACAGCTTGGTCGAGCCTTCGACGTGTTCGCAATTGACGATCTGCGCGATGCGCAGGTCGACGCGCGCGAAGTCGTCGATGGAGATGGTCTCGGCCACCGGCGCGCCGCCGGGCACCACGACGGGCGCGGCGGGCGGCTCGAACAGGTCTTCCAGCATCTGCGGCTCGACACGCTGCATCAGATGCTTGAACGGCGCGACGCGCTGCGGCAGCACCGCGGCATCGGCCCACGTGAACGGCGCCTGCGCGCCAAACAATTCCAGGGCGACGCGTTCGGCGAGCTGGGGCAGCACGGGGGCCAGCATCACCGACAGGGCCTTGAAGCCGGCCAGCGAGCGCGAGCAGATGTCCTGCAGCGCGGCCTTCTGCGCGTCTTCGGCCGTGGCCAGACCCTTGGCCAGCACCCACGGCTGCGCCGTGTCGAACGCCTGGTTGATGCGGTCGGCGTAGGCCATGATTTCGCGGATGGCGCGGTTGTATTCGCGGGCCTCGAATGCGGCGCGGATCGACTCGGCCTGTTCGGCGTATTCGGCGGACAGCGCGGCCGTGTCGCCCGAATAACCCAGCACGCCGTCAAAGTGCTTGGTGATGAAGCTGGCGGCGCGGCTGGCGATGTTGACGTACTTGCCGACCAGGTCGCTGTTCACCCGCGCGATGAAGTCCTCGGGATTGAAGTCCACGTCTTCGACGCGCGCGTTCAGCTTGGCGGCGATGTAGTAACGCATCCATTCGGCATTCATGCCGAGTTCCAGGTAGCGCAGCGGCGAAATGCCGGTGCCGCGGCTCTTGGACATCTTTTCGCCGCTGACGGTGATGAAGCCGTGCACGTTGACGGCGTCCGGCGTCTTGCGGCCGGCGAACTTCAGCATGGCGGGCCAGAACAGCGCGTGGAAGTACACGATGTCCTTGCCGATGAAGTGAACCTGTTCGGTGTCGCCGTTGGGGTCGAGCAGGGCGTCGAAGTCCATGCCCTTGACCGCGCAATACGACTTGAGCGACGCCAGGTAGCCCACCGGCGCGTCCAGCCAGACGTAGAAATACTTGCCCGGCGCGTCGGGGATTTCGATGCCGAAGTAGGGCGCATCGCGGGAAATGTCCCAGTCGCCCAGCTTGGCCTCGCCGTCTTCGCCACCCAGCCACTCGCGCGTCTTCGCCAGCATTTCGGGCTGCAGATGCTTGCCGCCGTGCCGGTTCGCGCCCGTGGTCCACTGCTGCAGGAATTCAACGCAGCGCGGGTCGGACAGCTTGAAGAAGAAATGGTCGGACGACTTCAGGACGGGCGTGGCGCCCGTCAGCGCCGAGTACGGGTTGATCAGGTCGGTGGGCGCGTAAACCGCGCCGCAGACCTCGCAGGAGTCGCCGTACTGGTCTTTGGCGTGGCACTTGGGGCATTCGCCCTTGATGTAGCGGTCGGCCAGGAACATGCCCTTGACCGGATCGTAGAACTGCTCGATGGAGCGCGTTTCGATCAGGTCCTGGGCTTTCAGGGCGCGGTAGATGTCCTGCGACAGCGCAACGTTTTCCGCCGAGTCGGTCGAGTGCCAGTGGTCAAAGCGGATGTGAAAGCCGTTCAGATACTGGGGGCGCTCGGCCGCGTAGCGCGCAACCAGCGCCTGCGGCGTGATGCCTTCCTTTTCGGCCTTCAGCATGATCGGCGCGCCGTGCGCGTCGTCAGCGCCCACAAAGTGCACCGTGTGGCCCGCCATTCGCATCGAACGAACCCAGATATCGGCCTGGATGTACTCCATGATGTGGCCGATGTGGAAGGATCCGTTGGCGTAGGGCAGCGCAGTGGTGACAAAGAGGGTGCGAGACATGGTTGTCGACTGAGGTTGAGGGGAAAAGGGATTTGGCGGCCATTTTAGGGCAAGCGCGCAGGCCTGCCCGAAGCCGGCCCCGGAAAGCACACAACCCGCCCATCGCATCGATGCGAATCAGGCGGGTTGAGGGAAAAGTGGCCGTGGCGTCTGGTGCGACCTTGCGCAACACGAAACGGCCAGCTTGCGCGCAGTGACGCGCAAGCCAGTGGAAAACCGCCGTCAGCGGATTTCGCGGGCCTCGACGTCGATCACGTCGCCACGCGGTTGCGTGGCAAACGGAGCGGTGGCGGACTGGAAGGGTCCAGGGCGGGCGCCTTGGCGCTGGCTCCAATAGGCGCGAACGCCGAAGGGCTTGCCGCGCACCTTGGCGACCACATAAAGGATCGCCACGGCGAATGCCGTGGAAAGCATGAACACCAGCGCCATCGCCATGCCGATCAAGGCCAGGGCGGCGAATAGGACGGCACGAAAGAAGCGGATAAGTGTGTTGGTCATGAATGTCGGATGCAAAACGCAGCGAAAGGTTCCCGTGTATCCGCTATCCTTTAGGGGATGGCGGCCCGCAGACGCCGCGCTGCCTACGGAACCATAGTGACATGAGTATAACGATAGAAAACATCCGCGCCGCACTGCGCGCCGCGCAAGACCCGAATACCGGTTTGGATTTGGGCGTTTCTGTAAAAGATCGTGACATTCAATTGGCTGGCGGCCGTGTCGCGTTGACGCTCGAGCTGGGATATCCCGCCGACGCCGTCCGCGAACAGGTCCGCGACATCGCCGTGCGCGCGCTGGCGCAAGCCGGCGCGCCCGATGCGCAGGTCACCGTCACCTGGAAGGTTGCCGCCCATGCGGTGCAGAAGGGCCTGAAGCCGCTGCCCAACGTGCGCAACATTATTGCGGTCGCTTCCGGCAAGGGCGGCGTGGGCAAGAGCACCACCGCCGTCAACCTGGCCCTGGCCCTGGCGGCCGAGGGCGCAAAGGTCGGACTGTTGGACGCCGATATCTACGGCCCCAGCGTGCCGACGATGCTGGGCATCTCCGGGCGTCCCGAAAGCCTGGACAACAAGAGCATGGAGCCCCTGACCGGCCACGGCCTGCAGGCCAACTCCATCGGTTTCCTGATCGACGCCGATTCCCCCGCCATCTGGCGCGGTCCGATGGTCACGCAGGCGCTGGAGCAACTGCTGCGCCAGACTAACTGGCGCGATCTGGATTACCTGATCGTCGACATGCCGCCCGGCACGGGCGACGTGGCCCTGACGCTGGCGCAGAAGGTGCCGGTCGTGGGCGCGGTCATCGTCACCACGCCGCAGGACGTGGCGCTGCTGGACGCGCGCAAGGGCCTGAAGATGTTCCAGAAGGTCGAAGTGCCGATTCTGGGCGTGGTCGAGAACATGGCCATTCACATCTGCTCGCAGTGCGGCCACGCCGAGCACATCTTCGGTGAGGGCGGCGGCCAGCGCATGGCTGAGCAGTATCAGACGCCGTGGCTGGGCAGCCTGCCGCTGACGCTTGCGATTCGCGAGCAGACCGACGCCGGCACGCCGACGGTGGTGTCCGACGCCGGCAGCGAGGCCGCGTCGCTGTACCGCGCGATCGCTCGAAAGCTGGCCGCGGGCGTTGCGGCGCTTCCGCGCGACATGGCCGGAAAGTTTCCTTCCATCGTCGTCCAACAACCGACCTGAAGCATGCGGTGGGCTGCCCGCGCCTTTTTGGCAGGACTGTGCATGCTGGCGGGCGAGGCGTTGGCCAAGCGCCCCGAAGTCATTGTGGACCCGGGGGGCGTGCCCCCGGCCGCGCTACAGGCGATCACCCAGGCGGTCGATGCGATTGCGCGGCTGGCCGAAGACCAGGACGGCGGTGAAATCAACCGCCTGCGCCGGCGCGCGCGCGATGCGACGCTGGCGGCGCTGGCCACCCAGGGCTATTTTTCGCCCAAGGTCACGCTCGAGGCCGGCACCGATATCGGCGGCGAAACCTGGGACATCGCCATCGTGCCCGGCAAGCGCACGACCGTCGAATCCGTGAACCTGGCGTTCACGGGCCGCATCACGCGCCCCGAGTACGCGCAGCGCGTGCAGCGGCTGCGCGACGACTGGAGCTTGCGCAAAGGGCAGCCCTTCATCAATAGCGACTGGAACCGCGCCAAGGCCACGCTGCTGGACGAGATTTCCACGCGCGATTTCCTGCTGGCGCGCATGACGTCCTCGCGCGCCGACATCGACGCCGACAACGCGGTCGCGCATCTGCACGTCACCATCGACAGCGGCCCGCAGGTGCGCATGGGTGAACTCAACACGCAGGGCTTGAAGCGGGTGCCCGAGACGCTGATCGATCGCTACGTCCGCTACAACGTGGGGGCCGCGTTCGACCAGAACCGGCTCGATCAGTGGCAGCAGGACCTGCAATCGACCGCCTTCTTCCGCGGCGCGTTCGTTTCGCTGCAGGAGCCGCCCAGCCAGACCGATCAGCCCACGGACCCGGTTTCTGACCGCGCCCGCGGGCCGGGCGCCGAAGACGCCGCCGCGGCCGCGCCGGCGGGCGATCCCACGGTGTCGGGAGGCCTGCCCCCGCCGCCCGCGCAGTTCGATTCGGACGGCGAAATCACGCTGCCCGTGCAGGTGCGCGTGGTCGAGGCGCCGCCCAAGCGCTTTTCCGCGTCGATCGGCGTGGACGACGAGGCCGGCGTGCGGGTGGAGTCCCTGTATCGCCAAAACGTCGTATTCGGCCAGCCCGTTACGATGGAAACCGGTTTTGGCGTGGACCGGCTGCGCCAGCGCGCCTTCATGGATATCCTGCTGCCGCCGTCCGAGCGCGGCTACCGCGATTCCTTCGGGATCCTGGCGGACCGCTCCGACATCCAGGGGCTGGAGGTGACCCGCTACGCGCTGGGCGCCACGCGAACGCAGGAGCGCAAGGGCGCGGGCGACAGCCGGGTCGAATACGAAACGCGCTACGGCGTGCTGCTGGCGCAGGACCACGTCAAGATCGACGGCGGCGACAGCTACACGCTGCCCACCGTGACCACCACGGCCGAGTGGCTGCGGCGCGACGTGGACAACAAATACGATCCGCGCGAAGGCAACCTGATTGCCGTGGGCGGCGGCGTGGGTATTACGCTGGATACGGGCGAGCCCTACACACGCCTGCGGCTGCGCGGCCAGAAGTGGTGGCCGATCGGCAAGCTGGACGTGCTGACGATCCGCGGCGAAGTCGGCCGCGTGTGGTCCAACGGCGACGTGCAGGTCCCGGACGACTTTGGCTTTCGGACGGGTGGGGCGCGCACCATCCGCGGCTACCGTTACCAGAGCATTGGCGTGCACCGCGACAACGCCGTGGTCGGCGCGCCCACGCTGCTGGTGGGCAGCATTGAATACGACCACTATTTTGACGAGCGCTGGGGCATGGGCGTGTTCGTGGATGCGGGCGATGCCGCCGAATCGTTCGGCGACATGAAGATGTCCGTGGGCTACGGCGTCGGCGCGCGCGTGCGCACGCCGGCCGGCCCGTTGTTCCTGGACGTGGCCTACGGCCAGCGCGAACGCGACCTGCGCCTGCATTTCTCGTTGGGGATCGCGTTTTGAAGTTCGTGCGTAAATTCCTGCGCCATGTGCTGGTGTGGTGGCTGCCCGGGCTTGCCATGCTGGCCGCACTGGCGGCCGGATTCATCTTCTGGCTCGTGGCCTCGCAGAACGGCACGCGCCTCTTGCTGACGACGGCCGCGCAGCAGCTGGACGGCCAGGCGCTGGACGTGAATGGCTCGCTCCTGCGCGGGGTGACCGTGGGCCAGCTGACGCTGACGGCCGGCGGCACGCACATCGATATCCATGATCTGGACCTGGCCGTGCATTGGCGCGCCCTGGGCGACCGGCTGCTGCACGTGCGCAATCTGTCGGCCAGTTCGGTGCGCGTGGACATGGTGTCCTCGCCCGAGGCGCCGCCTGCCGAAGACGACGGCGAACCCTTCACCCTGCCCAAGCTGCCGGTGACCATCGCCGTGGACCGGCTGGCGTTGGGCGATTTCCAGTTCACCCAGGACGGCCAGCCGCTGCCCGTCACCCTGAACGACCTGAACGCCACGTTCGCCGCGGGCCAGCAGGGCGCGCAGTTGCGTATTGCCAGCTTGCGGGTCGGACACGACGTGGGCGAGGCCGATGTGACGGGCCAGGCGCAATTGCAGGACCTGGCCGACCCGTGGCCGTTCGCGGCGCGCCTGGACGTGACGGCGCGCGGCGCGGGCCCCGATTCCCCCTTGTGCCAGGCCGACCGGTTGAGCGGCGTGTTCGGGCCGGTGGCCGGGCAGGCGCAGCCCGGCGCCAAGGCCGGCGAACCGGTGAAAAAGGTGGAAGCGCCCAAAGCCCAGAACGGCGCGAAGCGCGCAGGCGCGCGTGCGGCGGATGCGGGGGGCAAGGGCGCGAAGGGCGCAACTGCCGTCAAGCCGGCAGCGGCGGCCAAGGCCCCTGCCGACGCCGCGGAAGGCGACAAGAGCAACAAGGACAAAACCGAGCCCGCGGCGCCGGCGATGGGCCCGCCCGCGCCCACGTGCCTTGTCGTGCTGCGCGCCGACGCCGCCGGATCGCTCGACGGCATTCAGGCGAAGGTGGACGGCACGGGTTCGAATTTGGTGCTGGATGTGGTGGCCGATCTGGCGCCGCGCACGGCGCTGGTGCTGCGCAGTGCCCGGGCGCGCGCGCAGCTGCCGGACAAGTCCACGCTGGCCGCGCAGTTTGACCTGCAGGCGGGTGATGCGCCCGGGCGCAACCGGATCGTCGGCTCGCTGGACGCGCAGCGGCTGGATCTTGCGCCGTGGACGGGCCCAGCCATTCCGCCGGCGCTGCTTACCGTACGCGCCGATGTACAGGCCGATATCGTAAACCTGAGCGAGCTGCGCCATGCGGCCGTCAGTCTGCGGTTTGAAGAAGGCAGCCGCTGGAACCGGCAAGCGCTGAGCGGGAATCTGAAGGCGCAGGTGGACGTCGCTGCGCCAGCCGGTGCTGCGCCAGCCGGTGCCGCGGCAGCCGACGCTGCGCAACCTGCTGCTGCGACCAATGCCGCTGCAACAGGCGCCCCGCCGGCGCCTGCCCGCAGCGCCGCGCCGGATCCGTCGGTAGACCCGCTGGCCGGCCTGCGGATCCACGACCTGGACGTGGATTTGCGGCTGGGCCGCAACCGCGTGCGCGCGACGGGCGAATTGGGCGCGGCAAACGGCGCGATCACGCTGGACGCCCAGGCCCCGCAGCTAGACGCCTTCTGGCCGGATGTGCCGGGCGGCGCGGAGGTGCGCGCCCGCATCGACGGCACGGTGGCCGCGCACCGCGGCGAGATCACCGCCAGCTACACGCCGCCCCGGCCCCGGCCGGGCATCATCGGGCAATCGCGCGCGCAGGCCAACCTGACCTTCAACGGCGGCTGGGGCAGGGGACCTGCCGGCCAGCCGGATGCGGCGCTGGTGGGCTGGCGCGGCACGTTCTCGCGGCTGGGCGCGGATACCGCCGGGTTCGCCGTCTCCGTGGACCGGCCGGTCACGTTGTCCTTCCTGCCTGCGGCGGTGGCGCCGCAGTGGCAATGGCAGGTGGGCCAGACCGCGCTGAGCCTCGTCCTGCCGGGCAAGGAGCGCCTCACCGTGGCGCACCAGGGTTCGCGCGGCGGCGGCAAGCGCTGGGAAACCGCCGGGCAGTCCGACAATCTGGTCATCACCGCGACCGTGGCGCGCCAGGTGATCGGCGCGTTCGACCCGGAAGCCGCGGCCAAGCTGGGCCGCAATGCCGGCCGCGTGAACGCGGTGGTGCCCGACGGCCAGCGCCGCATTGCGCTCGACCTGCTGTGGGATCTGAAATTCGACGGGCGCCTGGCGGGCCGCGCCCGGATCGCGCGCCGTACGGGCGATCTGCTGATTCCGGGCGACCCGCCCATCCCCTTGGGAGTGAAGACGCTGGTCGTCGACGTGACGGCCACACCCACGTCGGCCAACGCCAGCCGGCTGGATGCCCGCCTGGATCTGTCGACGGACAAGATGGGCTCGATCAACGGCACCGGCACGGCGGTATTGCTGGTGGACGCCCAAGGCGGCATGGCGCTCGATACGCGCCAGCCGCTGCGGGCGCGGCTGAACGCGGATATCGCTGACCTCGCCTGGGTGGGCCTCTTCGTGGGCGACGCCATGGAGGTCGGCGGCACGCTCAAGGCCAACATCGACGTGCAGGGCACGCTGGCGGGCCAATGGGGCGCGACGGGCACCATCCGGGGCGACAAGCTGCGGCTGGTCCGCATCGACGACGGCGTGCGGCTGATCGACGGCACGCTGTCCGCGCGTCTGGACGGCCAGCGGCTGATCCTGGACAGCCTGCGCTTTCCGGCGTCGCTGCGCGTCATGCCGGCCGAATGGCGCACCAAGGAATGGATCACCACGAACCCGGGCGCGAAGGGCGGTTACGCGGAAGCCAAGGGCGACTGGAGCATCATGGACGGCGGCGGCGCAATCCGGCTGACGCTGTTCCGCTTCCCGGCATTGCAGCGCTCGGACCGCTACGCCATGGTGTCCGGCACGGTCGACGTCCGGGCGGCCATGCCGCGCCTGGAAATCGTGGGCGACCTGAGCGCAGACGCCGGCTGGTTCAGCCTGGAAATCCTGCAGGGCGTGCCAACGCTGGACGACGACGTGCGCGTGATCCGCGCGGGCGACGAACCCGGCAAGGTGTCCACGCCCCTGCAGACCAGCATGGACCTGAAGTTCGACATGGGGCCGCGCTTCTACATCACCGGCATGGGGCTGGACGCCGGTCTGCTCGGCTCCATCCAGATCCGCCTGAATGAGGGCCGGCTGACGGGCTGGGGCCAGTTGCGCACGCGCGGCGGCGGCATCGAGGCCTATGGCCAGCGGCTGCGCCTGAGCCGCGGCACGCTGACCTTCCAGGGCCGGCTGGACAATCCCATCCTGGACATCGAGGCCCTGCGCACGGGCGAACTGGTCGAGGCCGGCGTGCGGGTGGTGGGCACGGCCCAGCGGCCGCGCATCGACCTGGTGTCCTATCCCGAAGTCAGCGACGTCGAAAAGCTGTCGTGGCTGCTGCTGGGCCGGGGGCCGGACGAAAGCGGCGGCGACGCGGCCCTGCTCGTGTCGATCGGCACGGCGCTCCTGG
The DNA here is from genome assembly GCF_006715415.1 of Achromobacter sp. SLBN-14. Lineage (NCBI taxonomy): Bacteria > Pseudomonadati > Pseudomonadota > Betaproteobacteria > Burkholderiales > Alcaligenaceae > Achromobacter > Achromobacter sp. SLBN-14. The sequence continues at coordinate 3,279,601 of NZ_VFNE01000001.1, forward strand.
GCGGCGGGCAGCCGTTCTACAAGCAGTTCGGCCTGGACGACGTGGCCGTGCGCACCGGCAACATGGGCAGCTCGGGCAGCATCCTGCCCGACCGCACGGTGGCCGGCAACGTGAACCGCGATATCGGCAGCGACCTGTCCACGCAATTCCTGGTGGCCAGCAAGAACTTCGCCAATGGCATCACGCTGAGCGTCGAGCAGGCGCTCTCGGGCAGCGACACCGTGGGCCGGGCAAGTTACCGGCTGGCGCGTGGTCTGTCCCTGGATTTGAAGGGCGGCTCGGTCAACGGGATTTCGCTGGTCTATCGCACGCTGTTCGGCAATTGAGCAGACGCCCAAGCTTGAGGCGGGACAAGCCTGTCCCGCCTCAAATCAAGGCGGCCGGCGCGGTCGGGATAAAATGACGCCCATTCAAATCCCTAGCACCACACCCACCATGAGCATCAAGAGCGACCGCTGGATCCGCCGCCAGGCCGAAGCCGGCATGATCGAACCCTTCGAACCGGGTCAGGTCCGTACGGCCAATGGCGGGCGCATCGTCAGCTACGGCACCAGCAGCTACGGCTACGACGTGCGCTGCGCCGACGAATTCAAGATCTTCACCAACATCAATTCCACGATCGTCGATCCCAAGAATTTCGACGAAGGCTCGTTTGTGGATTTCAAGGGCGACGTCTGCATCATTCCGCCCAACTCGTTCGCGCTGGCGCGCACGGTGGAATACTTCCGCATTCCGCGCAGCGTCCTGACGGTCTGCCTGGGCAAGAGCACCTACGCGCGCTGCGGCATCATCGTCAACGTGACGCCGCTGGAACCCGAATGGGAAGGCCACGTCACGCTCGAGTTCTCCAACACCACGCCGCTGCCTGCCAAGATCTACGCCGGCGAAGGCTGCGCGCAGATGCTGTTCCTGGAAAGCGACGAGGTCTGCGAGACCTCGTACCGCGATCGTGGCGGCAAGTACCAGGGCCAGCGCGGCGTCACGCTGCCGCGCACCTGATCCCTCAGCCTGCGGCCGGCGGCCGCAGGTATTCGATGTCCCATTCCCCTTCGCCGGTCTGCACGAAGCCGTGCCGGCGATAGAAGCGGTTTGAATCGCTGCCCCGCAACGCGCTCAGGGTCACTGCCTGGCGGTCGCGGTCGGCGTCCCGCAAGATCCGGCGCAGCACCTGGCCGCCCACGCCTCGTCCTTGCGCACAGGGATGCACGTACAGATGATCCAGCCGCAACCCTTCGCCGTCCGGGCGCAGGCAATAAAACCCGATGCGATCGCCGTCAGCCTCGATGTGCCAGGTGCACTCGGGGCGGAAGGTGCCGCGCAGCCGCTCACGGGCCCGGTCCGGATCGAAGCGGCCCAGCCGCTCCAGGCTGTCGCGCATGGCGTCGATCCGCAAGGCCAGCAGCGCCTCGAAATCCGCCTGCGTTGCGGGCGTAAAGCGCAGCGGCGCGGCGCCGGCCTGCGCGTCGCTGGCCAGTTCGTCGTAGCCGCGCCCCAGGAATTGCAGGATGCAGATGCCGTGGCCGTAAGGGTCCGCCAGATGCGCGATGCGGCCCCAGGCGTGCGTGGCGGGCGGATCCTCCAGGCGCGCGCCGGCGGTCACCGCGCGGGCGACCGCGCTGTCCACGTCGTCCACCACCACGTCCAGATGCACGGGCGTCCAGTGCCGCGCGTAGTCGCGCGGCTGGCGCACTGCGCCGGCCGCCGGCGTGCCCGCGGCTTTCTCGAGCAGGTAGATGGGGGCGTCGGCGCCCAGCAGTTCGGCGCCCGTCGCGCCCAGCCGGCGGTTCAGCGTCAAACCGAAGGCGGCCTGATAAAAGCCGATGGCGTGTTCGAGATCAGGAACATCGATATTGACCAGGATTCTCATGGAGGCCTTGTGATGGTGGAGCGCCGCGTCGTTACGCGGCCTGCGCTAAAGAACCTCCTGCCGCGTCCGTAAAAAGATTACATGTGTTTGCCGATTTGGCGACGTCATTTCTGCAAGCGTTAGCAAGGCCCAATCCGTGCGTTACCCCCACATCCCCTGGTTGCCCCTGTTGTTCTATCCCGCGTTGCCGGTGGCCGCCGCGATCGGACTGCTGTTCTGGCGGGAATGGCCGCCGGCGTTGAGCCTGATCGTGCCGTTCGTGCCGTGGGTGATGGCGCTGATCGGCTCGGCAATCTGCCTGATGTATCAGCGCTCTCAAACGATGGCGCTGATGCTGTGCGTGCTGGCCGTCACGGCGGCATGGCCCACGCTGGTTCGGGACGCGCCGTGGGCGATGGGGCCTGTGCTGGCCTGGTGGTCGCTCGTCTACACCATCAACGCCATGTGGTCCGAACGGTCCAGCATGCTGATCGACGTGGCGCTGCGCGTCGGCCTGATGGCCGCGGGCGCGGCGATCATCGCGCTGGCCGGCAAGGACGGCGTGGACGAGCTGTTCAGCACCATTGCGCTGCAGGGCACGCTGGCGCGCATGGGCGTGCCGGCCGAGGCGCTGATTGCGCTGCTGGCCACCGGCCTGACATTGACGCTGTTGCTGTTGCGCTATGGACGTCCGCAGCAGGCGGGGCAGTGGCTGGGCTTTGTCTGCATGGCGTGGGCGCTGCCCCGCGGGGCGGCCCAGCCGCTCGAACTGGCCCTCATGTCCGCCGCGGCGCTGACGTCCCTGTGCATCTCGCTGGCGCATGAAGGCTTTCACATGGCGTTTCGCGACGAGCTCACCGGTCTGCCGGGCCGCCGCGCGCTGAACGAACGGCTGCAACGCATGGGCCGCGTCTACACGCTGGCGATGGCCGACGTCGACCATTTCAAGGCGTTCAACGACACGCACGGCCACGACGTGGGCGACCAGGTGCTGCGCATGGTGGCCTCGCAGCTGCGGCGCGTGCCGGGCGGCGGCCAAGCCTATCGTTACGGCGGCGAGGAATTCACGCTGGTGTTTCCCGGCAAGACCGCGGCCGAAGCCATGCCGCATCTGGAAACGGTCCGGCGCGCCATCGAGGCCTACCAGATGCGCCTGCGCGACAAGCCGGCCCGTCCCAAGGCGGACCAGATCGGCCAGCGCCGGCGTGGCGGCCGGGGAGGGCGTGGCGCCCGGCCATTGCGCGTCACGGTCAGCATCGGCGTGGCCGAGCGCAGCGATGCCCTGCGCGCGCCCGACGCCGTCATCAAGGCGGCCGACCAGGCGCTTTATAAGGCCAAGGACGGCGGGCGCAATCAGGTATGCGCGTTCGGCGCGCGGCGCCGGGCTGGCGCGGGCTGACCCGCCGGGTCATCCGTCCGACAACGGCATCGCCATCAGCGTTTCATCGTAGAGCTGTCCGTTCACGCAAAGCGCTTCGGGTTCGTGGCCGTACACCGTGAACCCCAGGTTGGCGTACAGCGCGGACGCCGCGGTGTTGTTGGCGGTCACGCTCAGTTGCACCTGCCGGATGCCGCGCATGGTTGCCGCGTGGTCGATCGCCGCGCGCATGAGCAGCCGGCCCAGCCCCTGTCCGCGATGAGCGGGCGCCACATACATGCTCCAGATATGCGCCTTGTGGCGCAGCTTCAGCTTGCGCTGGCGGCTGACGCCCACGATGCCGGCCAGCGTGCCGCCCAGGAACACGCCATACATGGCGCCGTCGTCGGCCGGCGAGATCCACGCGCGGATGTCCGCCAATGTCAGCGTGTGTTCCTCTTCGTAACTCGATCCGAAGGACTCGGGCGTTTCGACCAACGCGTTCAGACGCAATTGCCGCAGGGCGGCGGCATCGGGGGCGGTCAGGCGGCGGACGGCAGGGGCGTTCATGGCGGAATCAAAGTGTTGGGAATAGGGAACGTTTGGGCAGTATAGGAGGACGGGCTTGCCTATAATGGCCCCATCGCCGCTTGCGGTTTTGAACAAGGAGCCACTGATGTTCGGTTTCCTCAAGACAAACCAGGATGCGACGCGCCATGAGGTGCAGGAAGAGTTCGTGGCACGTGTCGCGGGTGCCGCGCAGGACTTTGTAGAGGCAGCCGGTTCCACCGGCGCCGTGCTGGACTACTCCCCGTCCAGCGTCCATGCGCTGGACGACGCGCTGGAGGCCGCCCATCTGGGCACGCTGCCTCTGACCCCCATGCAGACGGTCGGCGCCGCCGCCTATCTCTACGAAGTCGGCCGCCGTGCGCACGGTGGACTGTACGAGGTCTGCGACGACGAAGATCCGGTGGTTCTCGTCTGCGGAGAACCGGGCTCGGAAGTCTGCTTTGGCGCCATTGCCAAGGTCGAACGGCGCATCCGCTATGGGGCCGCCGAGGCCATCCCCGCCTACTTTGAAATGTTCATGACAGCCCTGCAAACGGGCGAAGCCCGGACCATCAGATAGGCCGATCCGGCGCTTCTGGGGATTTCCCTTAGGGCTGTAAGAAAAACAGCCCTACAATTCCGCAATTCCCGCCGCCGGCGGGTGCTCGCGCCGTCTGACTTCGGACGGTTTTTTACTCGCAGTACATTCGCGCCGCGATACGCGTCCGATTCGCCATGCCCCCAGGAGCGCCTGCATGAAATTCCGCTTCCCCATTTTCATCATCGACGAGGACTACCGTTCCGAGAACGCGTCCGGTTTGGGTATCCGTGCCTTGTCCGCAGCAATCGAGGCCGAGGGCGTCGAGGTGATCGGGGTGACCAGTTACGGCGACCTGAGCTCGTTCGCGCAGCAGCAAAGCCGCGCCAGCGCCTTCATCCTGTCGATCGACGATGAAGAGTTCGACGTGGACTCGCCCGAGGACGTGGCCAGCGCGATCAAGAACCTGCGCGCCTTCATCGGCGAACTGCGCTTTCGCAACGCGGACATTCCCATCTACCTGTACGGCGAAACCCGCACGTCGGAACACATTCCGAACGACATCCTGCGCGAGCTGCACGGCTTCATCCACATGTTCGAGGACACGCCCGAGTTCGTGGCGCGCCACATCATCCGCGAGGCCCGCAGCTACGTCGACAGCCTGCCGCCGCCGTTCTTCCGCGAGCTGGTGAAGTACGCGCAGGACGGTTCGTATTCGTGGCACTGCCCGGGTCACTCGGGCGGGGTGGCGTTCCTGAAGAGCCCGGTGGGCCAGATGTTCCACCAGTTCTTTGGCGAGAACATGCTGCGCGCCGACGTCTGCAACGCCGTGGACGAACTGGGCCAGCTGCTGGACCACACCGGCCCGGTGGCCGAGTCCGAGCTGAACGCCGCGCGCATCTTCCACGCGGACCACTGTTTCTTCGTGACCAACGGCACGTCGACCTCGAACAAGGTCGTGTGGCACGCCAACGTTGCGGCCGGCGACGTGGTGGTGGTGGACCGCAACTGCCACAAGTCGATCCTGCACGCCATCACGATGACGGGCGCGATCCCCGTGTTCCTGCGCCCCACGCGCAACCACCTGGGCATCATCGGGCCGATCCCGCTGGAAGAGTTCCACCCGGACAACATCCGCAAGAAGATCGAAGCCAACCCCTTCGCGCGCGAAGCGGTCAACAAGAATCCGCGCATCCTGACGCTGACGCAAAGCACGTACGACGGCGTCATCTACAACGTCGAAATGATCAAGCAGCAGCTCGGCAGCTACGTCGACACGCTGCACTTTGACGAAGCCTGGCTGCCGCACGCGTCGTTCCACGAGTTCTACCAGGACATGCACGCCATCGGCCAGGATCGCCCGCGCAGCCAGGACGCCATGGTGTTTGCCACGCACTCCACGCACAAGCTGCTGGCCGGCATTTCGCAGGCCTCGCAGATCATCGTGCAGGAGTCCGAGACCCGCAAGCTGGACCGCAACGTCTTCAACGAGGCGTACCTGATGCACACGTCCACCTCGCCCCAGTACGCGATCATCGCGTCCTGCGACGTGGCGGCCGCCATGATGGAGCCGCCGGGCGGCACCGCGCTGGTCGAGGAAAGCATCCGCGAAGCCCTGGACTTCCGCCGCGCCATGCGCAAGGTGGAATCCGAGTTCGGCAAGAACGACTGGTGGTTCAAGGTCTGGGGCCCGAACCGCCTGGTGTCCGAAGGCATCGGCAACCGCGACGAATGGATCCTGGAAGCCAACGACCACTGGCACGGCTTCGGCGAAATGGCCGAAGGCTTCAACATGCTCGACCCGATCAAGGCCACGGTCATCACGCCGGGGCTGGACATGTCGGGCAGCTTCGGCGAAACCGGCATTCCTGCCGCGCTGGTCTCCAAGTACCTGACCGAGCACGGTGTGGTGGTTGAAAAGACCGGCCTGTATTCGTTCTTCATCCTGTTCACCATCGGCATCACCAAGGGCCGCTGGAACACGCTGTTGACCGCCTTGCAGCAGTTCAAGGACGACTACGACCGCAACCAGCCGCTGTGGCGCATCCTGCCGGAGTTCTGCCGCGACCATCGCCGCTACGAGCGCATGGGCCTGCGTGACCTCTGCCAGCAGATCCACGAAGCCTACCGCGAGCGCGACGTCGCCCGCCTGACGACCGAGATGTACCTGAGCGACATGGTGCCCGCGCTCAAGCCGTCGGACGCGTTTGCCCGCATGGCGCACCGCGAGGTCGAGCGCGTCGACATCGACAAGCTGGAAGGCCGCGTGACGGGCGTGCTGCTGACGCCGTATCCCCCGGGCATTCCGCTGCTGATCCCGGGCGAACGCTTTAACCGCACCATCGTGCAATACCTGCAGTTCGCGCGCGAGTTCAACGAACGCTTCCCCGGTTTCGAAACCTACATCCACGGCCTGGCCGACGAAGTGGGTCCGGACGGCGAAAAGCGTTACTACGTTGACTGCCTGATCGAAGAGTAAGCACGGGCGGGCCGGAAATCTTGATGTTCGATGTTGCAGTGCTTGGCGCGGGCGCCGCGGGCATGATGTGCGCGGCGGTCGCTGGTCAACGCGGCCTGCGCGTGGTGCTGGTCGACCACGCGCAGCGCCTGGCCGAGAAGATCCGCATCTCCGGCGGCGGGCGCTGCAACTTCACGAACATCGGCGCCGGCCCCGCCAATTTCCTGTCGGAAAACCCGCATTTCTGCCGTTCGGCGCTGTCGGCCTACACGCCGCAGGACTTCCTGGCGCTCATCAAGCGCCACCGCATCGCCTGGCACGAAAAACATCGCGGCCAGTTGTTCTGCGACGACTCAAGCGAAAACATCATCGACATGCTGCGCGCCGAGTGCGGCGCGGGCAATGTGCAGTGGCGCATGGGCTGTTCGGTGGCCGAGATCGCGCAGGGCGAGGCCGGCTTCGAACTGCGCACCAGCCAGGGTGTCATCCGGGCCGCCAAGCTGGTCGTCGCGACGGGCGGCATGGCGATTCCCCAGTTGGGCGCAACGGACTTCGGGCTGAAGATCGCCCGCCAGTTCGGCCTGAAGGTCGTTGAGCCGCGCCCGGCGCTCGTCCCGCTGACCTTCGACCCCGTGCAATGGCAGCCGCTGTCGGAACTGTCCGGCGTCGCGCTGGAAGTGAACCTGCAAACCGGGCAGGGCAAGGCGCGGGGCGAGTTCCTGGAAGACCTGTTGTTCACGCACCGGGGGCTGTCCGGTCCGGCGATCCTGCAAATCTCCAGCTACTGGAAGCCGGGCGAACCCATCGTGATCGACCTGGCGCCGGGGCGTGACCTGGCGCAGGAACTGCTGGCCTCCAAGTCCGGCAACCGCCAGCAGTTGCACACGGTGCTGGGGGGATTGTGGCCCAAGCGGCTGGCCGACCGCTGGCTGCACCTGGCCGAGCAGGGCGGCAAGCCCGGCCTGGCGGCCCTGCGCCTGGCCGACGCGCCCGACAAGACGCTGCGCGCACTGGCGCAGGATATTCATCAGTGGACGCTCGTGCCCAGCGGCACGGCGGGCTACAAGAAGGCCGAAGTCATGCGCGGCGGCGTGGACACGCGCGGCCTCGATCAGAAATCGATGCAGGCCAAGTCGGTTCCCGGTCTGTACTTCATCGGCGAAGCCGTGGACGTCACCGGCTGGCTGGGCGGCTACAACTTCCAATGGGCGTGGGCGTCGGGCGTCGCCTGCGGGCAGGCGCTTTGATTTCTCGGCGCGGTTAGCGTCAATCTGCAACGCGCATTCCGCTGCGGTGGACACCGCTGCGGCACGCATCGCCAATCCGGCATTGTGATATCAAATAGAAATACATATCATTTATGTTTTGATCTTTATCAAGCTCGTCCCGCCCGGGACGGATCAGCCGGAGACTCGCATGGCCTACACCCTTCCTCCCTTGCCGTACGCCTATGACGCGCTGGAACCCCATATCGACGCGATGACGATGGAGATCCACTACACCAAGCATCACCAGACCTACGTCAACGGCCTGAATGCCGCGCTGGAAGGCGCCGGCATCGACACGGACGAGCCGGTCGAGGCGCTGGTCGCCCGCATCAAGGAATTGCCCGACGCCGTGCGCGGCGCGGTGCGCAACCACGGCGGCGGCCACGCCAACCACAGCCTCTTCTGGTCCGTCATGTCGCCGCAGGGTGGCGGCGAGCCGAACGGCGCGCTGGCCGCGGCCATCGACGCCGACCTGGGCGGACTGCCCGCCTTCAAGGAAGCCTTCACCAAGGCGGCCCTGACGCGCTTTGGCAGCGGTTGGGCCTGGCTGAGCGTGACGCCCGCCGGCAAGCTGGTGGTCGAAAGCAGCGCCAACCAGGACAGCCCGCTGATGGACGACAACACGCCCATTCTGGGGCTGGATGTCTGGGAACACGCTTATTATCTGAAGTACCAGAACCGCCGGCCGGAATACATCGGCGCTTTCTACAACGTGGTGAACTGGCCCGAGGTCTCGCGCCGCTACGCCGCAGCACGGGGCTGAGCGCATCTTCACGAAGGAGCGCAGCCGCCTATGAATACCTTCAGCCGTCATCGCGTACGGCCGGCAGCCACCAGCATCAGCGTCTGGACGCTGGCTGTGATGGTGTCCTGCCTGGCCCTATACCAACTCTGGGTTTACCTGGACGTGCGGGCGCCGCACGTGGCGGACGCGCTGCTTGGCGGGCTTGTCGCGGCCGGCGCCACCGCGCTCGGCACGTTGCCCATTCTCTTTGCCCGCACCATTCCGCAAAAGGCGCAGGACAGCATGTTCGGCTTTGGCGCCGGCGTCATGCTGGCCGCCAGCGCGTTTTCGCTGGTGGTGCCGGGCATCGCCGCGGGCGAGGACCTGGGTTACGGCCCGTGGGGCGCGGGCCTGACCGTGGGCGCCGCGATCCTGCTGGGCGCAGGCGTGCTGCTGCTCATGGACCGGACGCTGCCGCACGAGCATTTCATCAAGGGCAGGGAAGGGATGGAGGCGCACCGTCTGCGCCGCACCTGGCTGTTCGTCTTCGCGATCATGCTGCACAACCTGCCCGAGGGGCTGGCGATCGGCGTGGGCTATGCCGCGGGCGACCCGGTGCGCGGCACGGCGCTGGCCACCGGCATCGCCATCCAGGACATCCCCGAAGGACTGGTGGTGGCGGTCGCCTTGCTGGCCGCCGGCTACAAACGGACCTTCGCGGTGGCGCTGGGCATGCTGTCCGGGCTGATCGAGCCCGTGGGCGCGGTGCTGGGCGCCGCGGTCGTCGGGTGGTCCGCGCCGCTGCTGCCGTGGGGGTTGGGCTTTGCCGCGGGCGCCATGCTGTTCGTCATCAGCCACGAGATCATCCCGGAATCGCACCGCAAGGGGCACGAGGTCTACGCCACCTGCGGGTTGATGCTGGGTTTCGTCCTGATGATGTTGCTGGACACGGCGCTGGGCTAGCGCCGCCCCGCGCGCGACAGGCCTAGGCTTACCCCAGGCTTTCGTTGTATGCTTTCGGCGCTGTCACGCATGCTGCGGGAGAGAGTGGCCGAAGGCATCAAGCCCGGCCGCCGCCGAAGGCGCAATTCGCCCAGAATCGCTCAGGTAACCGATACCGCGCAGGCTTGCCCCGTCCCGCATTTGTTGCCTCATGGCCATGCGGATGCGGCAAAACAGTACTCTGGAGAGACCTGGCGCCGCCCCTGAAACAGGGACATGGCGAGCAGCCCAGGCGCCGAAGGTGCAAACCCGCCACGCGGGGCAACTCTCAGGCAAAAGGACAGAGGGGCGGAAGATTCAGCCGTTGCGCGGGCTCCATCCACCCGCAATCAGCGGCATTCCGTAACCCTGGCATCACGCCGTCCCGGAGTTCCCCGCATGTCCGCACCCCTCAAACGCACCCCGCTGGCCGAAGAACACATCGCCGCCGGCGCCCGCATGGTCGATTTCGGCGGCTGGGACATGCCGCTTGCCTACGGCTCGCAGCTTGAAGAGCATCACGCGGTGCGCCAGGACGCCGGCATGTTCGACGTCTCGCACATGCTCAACGTCGACGTGAAGGGTCCCGACGCGTTCGCCTTCCTGCAGCGCCTGGTCGCCAACGACGTGTCCAAGCTGACGGTGCCGGGCAAGGCGCTCTACAGCTGCATGCTGAACCCGCAGGGCGGCGTCATCGACGACCTCATCATCTATTTCTTCGCCGCCGACGAATGGCGCGTGGTGGTCAACGCCGGCACGGCCGACAAGGACGTGGCCTGGATGCAGCGCGTCAAGCAGGCCGGCGCGTTCGACGTCGCCATCACGCCGCGCCGCGATCTGGCCATGGTGGCCGTGCAAGGCCCCAACGCCCGCGCCAAAGTCTGGGCGGCCCGCCCGGCCTGGCAAGCCGCCACCGAACCGCTGACGCCCTTCGTCGCCGCCCGCCTGGGCGACGACACGCTGGTCGCCCGCACGGGCTATACCGGCGAGGACGGCTTTGAAATCGTCCTGCCCGCCGCCGACGTGGTCCAGCTCTGGCGCGACCTGACCGCCCAGGGCGTGCGTCCGGCAGGCCTGGGCGCGCGCGACACGCTGCGCCTGGAAGCCGGCATGAACCTGTACGGCCAGGACATGGACGAACTGACCCAGCCCGGCCAGGCCGGCCTGACCTGGACCGTGTCCCTCAAGAACGCCGAGCGCAGCTTCATCGGCCGCGATGCGCTCGAGCAATTCGCCACGCCCGCCACGTTCATGGGCTTAAAGCTCAAGGACCGCGGCGTCATGCGCGCGCACATGGCCGTGCGCACCCCGCAAGGCATGGGCGAACTCACCAGCGGCACCATGTCGCCCACGCTGGGCGTGTCGATCGGCTTTGCCCGCCTGCCGCAAGGCGTGGCCCCGGGCGATACGGTCGAGGTCGATATCCGCGGCAAGTGGGTGCCCGCCGTGGCGTGCAAGCTGCCCTTCGTGCGTAACGGCAAAGCCGTCGAACACTCGTAAACTCGAAGCTTCGCGCGTGCGCCGCCCCTGTCTGGGCGACGGCCGCCCGCGCGAGGCGCGCAACACCATTCATCTACCCGCATTCCCTCAGGAGTTCCCATGAGTCTGCCCACCGATCGCAAGTACACCGAGTCCCATGAATGGGTCAAAGCCGAGGGCGACGTGTTCGTCGTCGGCATCACCGACACCGCCCAGGATCAGCTGGGCGATCTGGTCTTCGTCGGCGACGTGAACGTCGGCGCGAAGCTGAACGCGGGCGAAACCGCCGGCGTGGTCGAGTCGGTCAAGGCCGCCTCGGACATCTACGCGCCCGTGTCCGGCGAAATCGTTGCCTTCAACGAAGAACTCGAAAGCAACCCCAACCTGATCAACGAATCGGCCTTCACCGCCTGGATCTTCAAGATCAAGCCGGACAACGCGGCCGACGCCGACAAGCTGCTGGACGCTGCCGGCTACGAAGCCGTCGCCAACGGCTGATGCCGCCCGCGAGGGAGGCGGGCCGCCTTGGCGCCGCCGCCCTCGCCAGACGCAATACCGTCCGTCCCCAGGACGACACCCGTTACCCCGAGATCTCCCCATGTCGCGCGCCCTAGACACCCATACCGACTTCATTCCCCGCCACATCGGCCCCTCCGACGCCGACCAGGCCGCCATGCTTGCCGTGATCGGCAGCGACAGCCTGGACGCCCTGATCGAAGAAGTCGTGCCTCCCAAGATCCGCAGCCAGGCGCCGCTGGCGCTGCCCGCCTCGCGCAGCGAAGCCGACGTGCTGGCCGAACTGAAGCAGGTGGCGGGCCGCAACAAGGTCTACCGCAGCTACATCGGGCAGGGGTACTACGGCACGCAGACGCCCAACGTGGTGTTGCGCAACATTCTTGAAAATCCCGCCTGGTACACGGCCTACACGCCGTACCAGCCCGAGATCTCGCAGGGCCGCCTGGAGGCCCTGCTGAACTACCAGACCATGGTCGCCGACCTGACCGGCCTGGACATCTCCAACGCCTCGCTGCTGGACGAAAGCACGGCCGCCGCCGAAGCGATGACGCTCGCGCGCCGCAGCGCCAAGTCCAAGAGCCCGGTGTTCTTCATCTCGCGCCACGTGCATCCGCAGACCATCGAAGTCGTGCGCACGCGCGCCGAAGGCCTGGACATCGAGATCCGCATCGGCGACGAAGCCGAAGGCCTGCCCGAGTGCTTTGGCGTGCTGCTGCAATACCCGCACAGCACGGGCGCCGTGTCCGACTACCGCAAGCTGGCCGAAGCCGCCCACGCGCAAGGCGCCGTGGTGGCGTGCGCGACGGACCTGCTGGCGCTGGCCGTGCTGGCCGCCCCGGGCGAGTGGGGCGCCGACATCGCCGTCGGTTCGGCTCAGCGCTTCGGCGTGCCGTTCGGCTTTGGCGGCCCGCACGCGGGCTTCATGGCCTGCAAGGACGCCTTCAAGCGCAACATGGCCGGCCGCCTGGTCGGCGTGTCCAAGGACGCGCAGGGCAACCCCGCGCTGCGCCTGGCGCTGCAGACGCGCGAACAGCACATCCGCCGCGAGAAGGCCACCTCCAACATCTGCACGGCGCAGGTGCTGCTGGCAGTGATGGCCGGCATGTACGCCGTGTGGCACGGTCCCACCGGCATCCGCCGCATCGCCGAGCGCGTGCAGCGCGCCACCGCGATCCTGCGCGCCGAACTCATCAAGCTGGACGTCAAGGTCGTCAACGACACCTTCTTCGACACGCTGCTGCTGGAAACCGGCGCCGCGACGCCTGCCATCCTGACGGCCGCCGACTGCGCCCACATCAACCTGCGCCGCGTCGACGGCGCGCGCCTGGCGGTTTCGCTGGACGAAACCGTCACCGTGGACGACCTGCAGTCGCTGGTCAACGTCTTCGCCGCCGGCCTGGAGCGCGATGACGTCGAACTCGACATCGACGCGCTCGACGCCGCAGCCCCCAGTGGCATCCCCGCCTCGGTGGCCCGCGAAAGCGCCATCCTGACGCATCCCATCTTCTCCAGCGTCCAGTCCGAAACCGACATGCTGCGCTACTTGCGCAAGCTGGCCGACAAGGACCTGGCCCTGGACCGCACGATGATCCCGCTGGGTTCGTGCACCATGAAGCTGAACGCCACGGCCGAGATGATCCCCATCACCTGGCCCGAATTCGCGCTGATCCACCCGTTCGCGCCCGCCTCGCAAAGCCAGGGCTACGTCGAACTGATCGACCGCCTGTCGGCCGCGCTGTGCGAAATCACCGGCTACGACAACATCAGCCTGCAGCCCAACTCGGGCGCGCAGGGCGAATACGCGGGCCTGCTCGCCATTCGCGGTTACCACCAGGCCAACGGCCAGCACCAGCGCAACATCTGCCTGATCCCGTCGTCGGCGCACGGCACCAACCCCGCCTCGGCGCAGCTGGCCGGCATGGACGTGGTGGTGGTGGCCTCGGACGCCAATGGCAATGTGGACCTCACGGACCTGCGCGCCAAGATCGCGCAGGTCGGCGACAAGCTGGCCGCGCTGATGATCACGTACCCGTCCACGCACGGCGTGTTCGAAGAAGCCGTGACCGAAATCTGCGATCTGGTGCATCAGGCCGGCGGCCAGGTTTACCTGGACGGCGCCAACATGAACGCAATGGTCGGCGTGGCCAAGCCCGGCAAGTTCGGCTCGGACGTGTCCCACCTGAACCTGCACAAGACCTTCTGCATTCCGCACGGCGGCGGCGGTCCCGGCGTGGGCCCCGTGGCGGTGCGCGCGCACCTGGCGCCGTATCTGCCGGGCGTCGTGAACGAACAGGGCAAGCTGCCCGGCGACGCCAAGGTCGGCCCGGTCTCGGCCGCCCCGTTCGGCTCGGCCGGCATCCTGCCGATTCCGTTTGTGTACATCGCGCTGATGGGCGCGGACGGCCTGCGCCGCGCCACCGAAGTCGCCATCCTGAACGCCAACTACATTGCCACCCGCCTGCGCGACCACTATCCGGTCCTGTACGCGGGCCGCAACGGCCGCGTGGCGCACGAGTGCATCCTGGACGTGCGCCCGCTCAAGGAAACCAGCGGCATCAGCGCCGAAGACATCGCCAAGCGCCTGATGGACTACGGCTTCCATGCGCCCACGATGAGCTTCCCGGTGGCCGGCACGCTGATGGTCGAGCCGACCGAATCCGAAGGCGTGGCCGAACTGGACCGTTTCATCGACGCGATGATCGCCATCCGCGAAGAGATCGCGCAGGTCGAACGCGGCGAACGCGACCGTGACGACAACGTCCTGAAGAACGCGCCGCACACCGCCCAGATGCTGCTGGCCGAGGAATGGCTGCACGACTACCCGCGCCAGCAGGCCGCCTACCCGGTGGCCACGCTGCGCGACGGCAAGTACTGGCCGCCGGTCGCCCGCGTGGACAACGCCTACGGCGATCGCAACCTGGTCTGCGCCTGCCTGCCGATCGAAGCGTACGCATAGTCCTCGGCATTTGAAGGTGTCTGACACCCTGGGGAGAGTCGCTTCAGCCTGCCCCAGCGTCTCATCGGGTGTCAGACACCCTGGCAGCAGGATGAAAAAAGCCCCCGTCCTTCACAGGCGGGGGCTTTTGTCTGGGGCCGGCGCCAGGCCGGCCGCGCATTACTTCGCGGGCGCTTTCGCCGCGGCGCCGAAGTCTTCGGCGATGCTGATGAAGGTGTTGAGCAGGATTTGCAGGTTGTCCTTGCCCAGCCCGCCTTCGGCGTTCATGTCCATCTGCAGCACAGCCTGGTTCTTGTCATCCAGGTAGGCGCGGCTCCAGCGGTATTCCTGGTTCCAGGCGTTGATCGCCTTGAGCGACATCGGCTTCTTGGTGGCATACGTGGCGGTTGCCACGAGGTCCAGGCACTTTTCCGTGAAGTCGTTGCACAGGAACTCCAGGCGCAGATCCGTGGCGCCGGTGGTGCCCGGGTTCAGGACCAGCACGGGGCCGTCGGTGCCATCGGTGCGGGTGACGGTGTAGCCCATGTCGTCCAGCATGTTGGCGACGTCTTCCAGGTTGAAGTCCTGCATGACGCCCGCCACCGGTGCGGCGGCGGTGGATTCCTCGTCGGAATCCATGCCGATGCCCGACAGCTCATCGTCATCGTCCATGCCGTTCATGCCGGTGGCGCCCAGCAGGCCGCTGAACAGTTCATCGGCGGGGATCTTCTGGCCGTTCAGGTCGCCCATGCCATCGGCGAACGTGAACTTGCCGACGATGTTGTCGCCGTCGTTCTTGCCGACGTTCATCATTTCGGCCATGCCGGCCATCTGGCGGATGCTCTCGTCGGCGTCGGCCGCGGCCTTCTCGGCGGTCAGGCCTTCCTTCTTCATGGCGTACTGCACCATCAGGTCCTGCACCATCGGCTTGGAGATCACCAGCGAGGCGTCGATCTTCTTGATCGCCTGCACCGCGATTTCCTGCGGGGTCAGGTCCTTGGCGTTGGCCGGGTTGGCCATTTCAAGCGTGAACGTCAGCTTGCTTTCGCCCTTGGCCGTTTTCCAGCTCAGCGGATCGATGCTGAACGACGGATTGCCGGCCAGCAGCTTGCCGGCGTTGTCCAGCAGGACGTCGAACTGTTCGTCCTTCAGGCCTTCGTCGCTGGCGCCCAGCATGTACTGGCGCATGAGCTGGTTGTAGGTGTCCGACAGTTGCTTGACTGCCTGGCCGTCCAGGCGGGCAAGCTTCACCACGGCCTGGCCGTTGCCCAGCACGACGTCATTCACGGTAAGGTCGCCCGTCTGATAGGCGGCCTGCACGTTGATCGCCTTGTCGTCCTCGGACAGCTTCACGCCATAGCTGAAGTTGTCCAGCGCCACCTTCATGTCGTCGGTGGGGCGCAGGACGTCCACGCGCTTGATCTTCAGGTCCGAATTGCCCATGGAAATGCCGAACTTGCCCATGCGGCTGTCGACGTCCATGGTCAGGCCCGCCACGGTCATCTTCACCGGGTCGCTGCTCTTGGTGCCGTCGACGGCCAGCTTGTCCATCACGCCGTGCGCGGTGACCGCCTGGGTGGCGCGGTCGAAGGTGCCTTCGATGCGCATGCCGCTGAAGTCGAGCGCGTTGCCGTCGTGCGTGACGGTAACGGGAGCGACCGCGGCGGTCGTCACCGCATTGCCGCTATAGCTGACGATCGCGTCGCTCATCAGCGGGGACACGTCCTTGGTCAGCTCGAAGACGGGCTTGATGTTGTCCGTCTTGGCGATTTCGGTGTGGATGAACGCCAGCTTGGGCGCAATGGCGCCGCGCGCCAGGGCGCTCTTGGGGAAGGGGCCGTGCTCGACGTTCGCGTCGAACTCGATCATGCCGCCGGGCAGGTCGTCCAGGCCCTTGTCGTTCTTGATGAACGACACGCCATAGCGCGCCTGCGTGGAGAACAGGCCGCGCTCGTACTTGAGCTGGTCGATGCGCAGACCGAACAGGGGGGTGACCTTGGCCAGCTTCTCGTTGGCTTGCGCCAGGTAACGCTGCGCGTCTTCTTCGATGCGCTTGCCGGTGTACCACGTGGCGCCGACCCAGCTTCCCGCTCCCACTATGACCACGCCCAGGGTGATCGCTACGCTCTTTTTCATCGCTCTGCTTATATCGTTGATTGTCGAGTCATATCCGGCAGCGGCGGCCAACTGCGCCACCCGCGTCCGCGCGAGCGGAACCGTTCCTGGATACGCGTGTTCATCGGCCTGTCAGGCCCGCGGCGGAGTATACCGAGACACGTGTCCCGCCAAGCAGGCGCGCAGTTACCGAAGATTTCAAAATGAAAGCCGGCGCGGGTGCGCCGGCTTTTTTGTCGACAAAGTGCCTGGATTCAGATGGGGTCCAGCGGATAGATCGGTCGCCGAACGTGCTTGAAATCAAGCTGGGCATAGTCGGAGGTCGTGACGCCCACGCCGGTGCATTCGATGATCTCGGTGGCCATGTCCGAGAATCCCGCGCGCCAGTGGATGCGGCTCTTGAGCACCACATACCGCTTTTGCAGCGGATCGATGCCGGCCGACAGCAGGCAGTTGATGTCGAAGGGCTCCTGGTGGCGGGACACCACCACGATCTCCAGCCGTCCGGTGTCGATGACCACCGTCAGGCCCGTGTCGTTGCGCACGCCGCGATACATGGGGCCCCGGTTCAGGTAGACGCCGTCGAACACCAGCTTGACGCGGCCGGTGACCTCCAGCGGTTCACTGGGCTGCTTGATGGCCGGCATGGGCAGCTTGCCGCCCAGCTTGAGCGTGATGGTGTTGCCCACGCCCGCGGCGGCGGCTTCGCGCGCGGCCTGCGGATCGCAGATGGCGTAGAAGACGACGTTGTCGAGTTCCTGGCGCAGCACTTCGGCCAGCACGGCCGTCGTGTCCATCGTGCCGCCCGAGCCGGTGTTGTCGTAGTGGTCCAGCAGCACGGCCGGGCCTTGTTCGATGGCCTTGGCGCGCGCGATCGTGGGGGCCAGCGGCTCGGAATGGAACACCCAGTCAGCGCGGCCGCGCCAGGCGCGGTCCAGCAATTCGTCGCGATGCTGTTCGGCTTCGGCCAGGTTGCCGTCGGTACAGACGACGGCGCTCAGGCCGGCCTCGCGGATGTCCGCGTGGGGAAAGCCCACGAAAACCGAGGCCGCCAGCACGCCGCCGGCCTCCAGTTCCTTGCAGCGCTCCTGCAGCGGCTTGTTGGGCGCGGCATGCGTGCCCTGGCACATGATGTGCGGCAGCATGGGCTTGTTGGCCCAGGTCATCACCGGCTTGATCTCGCCCTTGAGCGTGCGGACGATGACGTTCGCCGCGCGCACGCCCGCATCGCGGATGTCCACGTGCGGATACGTATGAAAGCCGCTGATCACCGTGGCGTTGCGCACGATGTCGTCGTAGATGTTGGCGTGCATGTCCAGCGTCACGGCGACGGGCGTCGTGGGATCGATCTCGCGCAGGCGGCGCAGCAGGTCGCCCTCGGCATCCTCGACGCCCTCGGCGACCATCGCGCCGTGCAGGTCCAGCAGGATGGCGTCGAAACCGCCGCGCTTGACCTCGTCCAGGATCAGCGTGCACAGGCGCTCGTGCGTCTGCGCGCTGGCGGGACCGCTGGGCCAGGACTCGGCCGCGACCGGCACGACCATTTCCGCGCCTTCGCGGCGGGCGACCTCGATGTAGCCGCCCAGGCCGCTGTCGGTGTTCTCGTAGGCCTTGATGGCGCGCTCGCCGGCCAGGATCTCGGGACTGCCGCGAAAGAAGCGCTCAAGGGGGGTGGGCACGGGCGAAAACGTGTTCGTCTCGTGCTTGATCATTGCCAAAAGCCAACGCATGGGATGTTCCTGTGGGTTGCCGTGGAAAGTCAGTGGGCCGACACCGGCTGCGGCCAGGGGCGCTGCGCGGGACGCATCTGTTCCCACGCGCGCGCCACGCGCAGCACGCCCAGATCGTCAAAGCGCGCGCCGGCGATCTGCAGGCCGATCGGCAGGCCCGCCTTCGTGTAGCCGCAATTGACCGAAGCCGCGGGCTGCTCGCTCATGTTGAAGGGCAGCGTGAACCCGATGTGGTGCATCGTGGTGGCGACCTCGTTGGTGGGCGAGGGCCACTCGGCGTTGTAGGCCACCACCGGCGCCACCGGCGACAGCACGTAGTCGAACGGCGCGCAGGCGGCGACCGTGCGTGCCCGCACGTTCAGCGTTTCGTAGTAGCTGCGAAACACGTCTTCGCCGCTGTGGCCGCCGCCGCTTTCGGCCCAGGCGCGGATGAAGGGCAGGATCTTCGCGCGGCGTTCTTCGGACAGCGCGGCCAGGTCGATGGCCGAACGGGTGCGCCAGAAGCGGTCCACGCCGTCCAGCATGCCGGGCGTCATCCAGGGCTGCATGGGCGTGACGATGGCGCCCGCCGCTTCGAAGGCGCGCGCGGCGGCTTCGACCGCATCGCGGGTTTCCGGATCCAGCGGCAGTCCGCAGCCTGCGTCCAGCAAGAGGCCGATGCGCAGGCCGCGCACGTCCTGATCCAGGTTCAGCCAGTCGATCTCCTGGAAGGGCAGGCTCATGTGGTCGCGGGCGTCCGGCTGCGACAGCACGCCCATCATCAGCGCCGTATCGGTGATGGTGCGCGTCATGGGGCCGGCGCAGCGGCCCATGAAGGGCGGATCGATGGGAATGCGGCCCAGGCTGGGCTTGAGCGTGGCGATGCCGCACCAGGCGGCGGGCAGGCGTACCGAGCCGCCGATGTCGGTGCCGATATGCAGGGGGCCATAGCCGGCGGCGGCCGCCGCCCCGGCGCCCGCGCTGGAGCCGCCCGGATTCTTGGTCAGGTCCCAGGGGTTGCGCGTCAGTTCATGAAAGCTCGACAGGCCGGAGGACAGCATGCCGTAGTCGGGCATGGTGGTCTTGCCCAGCAGGACGGCGCCCGCCTCGCGCATGCGCGCCGCCGGCGGGGCGTCGGCCGCCGCCGGGGTGAGGTCGGTGGCCGCGGTGCCCAGCGGCACGGGCACGCCGCGGGTGGCGATGTTTTCCTTGATGGTGGCGGGCACGCCATCGAGCGAAAATCCACCGCAGGACTGCGGCTCGCCCCTCATCCAGCGGGCTTCCGAGGCACGGGCCATGGCCAGCGCGCCTTCCGGATCCAGCGCATAGGTCGCGTGCAGCCGGGGCTCCCAGCGCTCGATGTGATCGAGCACGGCACGCGTGGCCTCGACGGGCGACAGGGTCTTGCTGCGATACGCCTGCAGGAGTTCCTGGGCGGACATTTCATGCGGTTGCGGCATCTCGGTTCCAGTGATGCGAAAAAGGCGTCAGGCGGCCGGGGAGGCGGCGTGGGGAGCGACAGGCAAGAGGCCAGGCGCGATCGGCCGGAAGTTGCGGAAGTCCCAGTCGCGCCCCGGGGCGGCATCGATCAGGGCGCGGGTATACGGGTGGCGGGGTTCGGTCAGCACGGTTTCGGCCGAGCCGGTTTCCACCACCTGCCCGCGCTGCATCACCATGATGGTGTCGCAGATCTGCGCGGCCACGCGCAGGTCGTGCGTGATGAACAGCACGCCCACGCCGGTGCGCTCGCGCACCTGTTCCAGCAGCTCCAGCACCTGGGCCTGCACCGACACGTCCAGCGCCGAGACGGCTTCGTCGGCCACCAGGATTTCCGGATCCATGACCAGGGCGCGTGCGATGCAGATGCGCTGGCGCTGGCCGCCGGAGAACTGGTGGGGATAGCGCCGCATCGCGTCGGGGCTCAGCCCCACCACACTGAGGGTTTCGCTGGCGCGCTTTAGCGCCTCGTCGCGCGGCACGCCGAAATTCAGCAGGCCTTCGATGATGGATTCGCCGACCGTGCGGCGCGGGTTGAGCGACCGGTACGGGTCCTGGAACACGATCTGGATGCGGCGGCGCACGGGACGCAGCGCCGATCCGGACAACGTGCTGAGGTCTTCGCCGCCCATCATCATGTGGCCGGCGGTAGGCTCGATGAGCCGCACGATGCAGCGCGCGACCGTCGACTTTCCCGATCCCGATTCGCCGACGATGCCCAGGATCTCGCCCTTGCGCAATGTCAGGTTGACGTCGGTGGCGGCAATGACGTGCTGCGCCGCCTTGCGCGAGAACAGCGAGCCCTTGGCGCCATAAGTGCGGCCCAGGCCCTTGACGTGCAGCACCGGCGTGCCGCCGGGCGGCTCGCGGCGCGAGGGCACCAGGCTGGGCACCGAGGACACCAGCCGGCGCGTGTAGGACTGCTTGGGCTCGGCCAGGATCTCGTGGCGCGAGCCGCTTTCGATCAAGTCGCCGCGGTTCATGACGACGATGCGGTCCGCGATCTCGGCCACCACGCCGAAGTCGTGCGTGATGAACAGCACTGCCGTCCGGTGCTTGACCTGCAGCTCCTTGATGAGCGCGAGAATCTGCTTTTGCGTGGTGACGTCCAGCGCCGTGGTGGGCTCGTCGGCGATCAGCAGCTTGGGTTCCAGGATCAGCGCCATCGCAATGACGATGCGCTGCCGCTGCCCGCCAGAAAGCTGGTGCGGATAGGCGTCGTAGATGCGTTCGATGTCGGGCAGGTGCACAGACTGGAACATGTCCAGCACCTTGGCGCGGCGCTCGGCCGCCGACATGTTCTTGCGGTGCAGGCGCAGCACCTCGTCGACCTGCTTGCCCACCGTGTGCACGGGATTCAGCGCGGTCATGGGTTCCTGAAAGACCATCGCCATGCGGGTGGCCCGCAGTTCGCGCAGCCGGCGCTGCGTGGCCGTGGCCACGTCCTCGCCCTCGACGCGGATCGAGCCCGCGCTGATGCCCAGGATGCCTTGCGGCAAGAGGCCCATGACGGCCAGCGACGTGACGGACTTGCCCGAACCGGACTCGCCGACCACGCACACCGTTTCGCCGGCGTGAACGTCAAGGCTCAGGTTGCGCACGACGCGGTTGCCCGCGCCGGCGACCTCGACCGACAGGTTGCGGATGGCCAGGATGGCGGACGAGGTATCGCCCGCGGGGGGATTAGGGGAATAGTTCATCGGCATCAGATCCTGCGCACCATTTTCGGGTCCAGCGCGTCGCGCAAGGCGTCGCCCAGGATGTTCACGCTGAGCACGGTCAGCGACAGGAACAGTCCGGGGAACAGGATCAGGCCGGGCAGCATGCGGAAGTACATGCGGCCTTCGGACATGATGTTGCCCCAGGACGCGATCTCGGGCGGGATGCCCGCGCCCAGGAAGCTCAGGATGGCCTCGGTCAGCATGGCGGATGCAAAGACGTAGGTGCCCTGCACCGTCAGCGGCGCGATCGTGCTGGGCACCATGTGCCGCCACAAGAGCAGCGGCAGCGGCGTGCCCAGCGCCAGCGCGGCCTCGACGTAGGGTTCGCCGCGCACGCTGAGGATCTGGCCGCGCACCAGGCGCACCACCCGCGGGATTTCCGGGATGGTGATGGCCACGAGCACGGTCGTGATGCTGGCGCCCGTGACCGACACCAGCGCGATCGCCAGCAGAATGCCGGGGATCGCCATGATGGCGTCCATGGTGCGCATGATCGGACCGTCCAGCGACCGGAACCAGCCGGCGATGACGCCGATGACCAGCCCGATGACCACGCTGACCACGGCGGCGCCCAGGCCCGCGATCAGCGAGATGCGCGCGCCGTAGGCGACACGCGACCACACGTCGCGGCCGAACGCGTCCGTGCCCAGCAGATAGTCGGTAAAGGGCTGCTTCAGGCGCGCGCCCGGATTGAGGAGGGTGGGATCGACCGTGCCCAGGAGCGGCGCGAACACGGCGACGAAGACGATCGCCGCCAGCACCACCAGCGCGAGCATGACGGGCCAGCTCTTGAGCCCCTGGCGGATCTGCCGCCAGGCGGTGATGTGCGGGGTGCCGCCTCCGGGGAGGTCGGCGGCCGCCTGCGCGGCGGCGTCGGTTGGCGTTTGCATGCTCATGGTGTCAGTACCTGATCCGCGGGTCGAACACCGTATAGGCGCAATCGACAACAAGATTGATGAACACGTAGACGAACGCGAAGAAAAGCGTCAGGCCCTGGATGACGGGGTAGTCGCGCGCCAGCACGGCTTCGACCACCAGCCGGCCAAGGCCCGGGATGTTGAACACCGACTCGGTGACGACGACACCGCTGATCAGGAGCGCGATGCCCACGCCCACGACGGTGGCGATGGGCACGGCCGCGTTACGCAGGGCATGGCCCAGCAGCACCCCGGTTTCGCCCAGGCCCTTGGAGCGGGCGGTGCGGATGAAGTCCTCGCCCATGACCTCGATGACGCTGGTGCGCGTGATGCGCGCGATCAGCGCCACGTAGACCGTGGACAGCGCCAGCGAAGGCAGGATGAGCCGGTGCAGGAACGGCCAGAACCCCTTTTCCAGCGGCACATAGCCCTGCACGTTGAACCAACCCAGCTTGATGGCGAAGGCCCAGATCAGCAAGTAGCCGGTCACGAACACCGGCACGGAAAATCCCAGCACCGAGAAGCCCATGACGGCGCGGTCCAGCAGCTTGCCCTGGCGCCATGCCGCCAGCACGCCAAGCGGAATGGCGACGAGCAGCGTGAACACCAGCGTGAGCACGGCCAGGCTGAGCGACGGTTCAAGGCGCTGCGCGATGAGCTTGGTGACCGGCACGCCGGACATCAGCGAGGTGCCCAGGTCACCCTGCAGGAGCTTGCCGCCCCAGATGAAGAACTGCTTGACCACCGGCTGGTCCAGGCCCATCGTCTGCCGTATCTGGACGATACGTTCGGGCGTGGCGCCGTCGCCCGCCATGATGATGGCCGGATCTCCGGGGCTGAAACGCAATATCGCAAAGACCACCACCGCGACCATCACCAGGACTGGGATGGTCGCGAGGAGCCGGCGTGAGACAAATGCCAGCATGTATTTCCCCCTGTACCAATTAGGCCTGCGCGGACTGCTTGCTGCGGCGCGCAGGCCCCGAGCCCATCAAGGGGCCTTTTTGACGTTCCAGAACGCGAAGACCGGCGCGTGCACCAGGCCCGACAGCTTGGTCGAGTAGACGGTGGGCACGGACATCTGGCCCAGCGGCACGTACAGGCCTTCGTCGATGCCGATGCGCTGCACTTCCTCGGAGATCTTCTTTTGTTCCGCCGGGTCCGAGGTCAGGGCCATCTTCGTGCGCAGTTCTTCGATCTGCGGGAAGTCGGGCCAGCCGAACCACGCGTTGTCGCCGTTGGCGGCCGCGGGGGCGGAGCGCACCGGGTCCATCACGTCGGTGGCGTACCAGTTGGTGTTGTGGATGTTCCAGCCGCCTTCGGCCGGTGCGGCCTTCGAGGCGCGGCGCGTGGCCACGCTTTGCCAGTCCATCGCCGCCAGGTTGACGTTGAAGCCCGCCTTGCGCAGCGCCGCGGCCATCACGACCGGTTGCGCCGACAGCGTGCCCACGTCGGTGGCGTGCATGACCAGGATGGGCGTGTTGTCGTAACCCGCTTCCTTGAGCAGCGCCTTGGCCTTCTCGATGTTCGACGGGACGATCATGTCCTTGCCGATATCGCTTTCCAGCGGCGTGCCGCAGCCCCACAGCGAGGCGCAGGTCTTCCAGTATTTGGGATTGCCGACCAGCGCCTTCATCACATCTTCCTGGCCGATCGCGTACATGGCGGCCTGGCGGATCTTCTTGTTGTTGAAGGGCGGGTACTTGAAGTTGAAGCGGTACATCGTGAAGTAGCCGACCGGGCTGAGCGACTCTTCCTTCAGGTCCGGGTTGCCTTCGATCATCGGCAAGAGGTCATACGGGAACTGCTCGACGAAATCGATCTCGCCGCCCAGCAGCGCGTTGGCAGTGGTCAGGGCGTCGGGCATGACGTCCCACTCGACCTTGTCCACGTGCACGACCTTGCCGCCAGCCAGGCCGCTGACGGGCTCCTTGCGCGGCACGTAATCGGTGTTCTTGACGTAGACGGTCTTCACGCCCGGCTTGAATTCGGCGACCTTGAACGGGCCGGAGCCCGTCATGTCGGTGATGGGCTTGCCGATGGCTTGTTCGGCGATGCGCTTGGGCATCATGAACGGCGCGGTGCCGGTGGGCTTGGACAGGGCGCGCAGCGCCAGGTCCGTGGGTTCCTTCATGACGATGCGAAAGCTCTTGTCGTCGATGACTTCGATCTTGTCGGTGAACTTGAGCAGCGTGCGGCCCATGCCGTCGCCGGCGGCCCAGCGCTTGATCGACGCCACGCAGTCCTCGGCGGTCACCGGCTGGCCGTCATGCCATTTCTGGCCGGGGCGCAGCGTCATGGTGTAGGTCTTGCCGTCGGGCGAGACTTCCCACTTCTCAAGCATCTGCGGCTGCACCTTGTTGTCGGCGTCGGTGGCCAGCAAGGTGTCGTAGATCATGTAGCCGTGCCACGTCGTGATGTAGGCGGTGGTGGCGTGCGGATCGGTCAGGCGCAGTGGCGAGTGCATCACCGTCTTGATGACGGTCTCGGCGTAGGCGCCGTGAGCCATCGCGAGAGTGACGCCGGCCAGCGCGGCCGCTCGGACAAACTTGAGCATGTATTTCCCCTTGAAGCGTTGTGAGCGGCGCATGGGCCGCTACGTCGTTGACGCGCCGCACTGAAGCGGCGCGCGAGGGTCAGGCTGTCGCTGCAGACCGGCCGTCGAACACCGGCCCGCAAGGCGCCATTCTGATGCCGGGACGCAACCGTGTCCATGGTTGTTTTGCCGCATCCATCAGCATGGAACCGGGCGCCGCGCACACCAGGATCGTGTGCGCGATCGGGGTGAAATCTGCGCGAAAGTGCGCCGAACTCTTGACCACCAGGATCGCGGCGCGCGTGGGTTCCACGCCAGCGAACCGGAACATCTCCTGGTCGGCCATTTGCACCTTGTTGGAGGCCAGAATGATGCGCACGCCGCCGATGCGCAGGCACGCGCTGGGGCCCAGATCCATGTGAAAGCCGCGATAGAACGCACCATGCGTATCGAAGCGTCCATCGGAAGTTTTCTCGACGATGAACTCGGTGTCCAGGGGTTCGTCGTGGGGAATACCCGAATGTCCACCCAGTGCAATCCGAATGGTATTTCCAGCGCCGGCGCGGTGCGCGGCCAGCGCGGCGGCCGGGTCCACAATCAGACCAATCGCCGTATCGCGCGCATCGTGGCGGATGAGCGCGCGCAGCACGCCGGTGGTGTCGGAACTGCCGCCCGCGCCCGGGTTGTCCTGCGCATCGGCAATGACCACGGGCTTGGACGCATCGCGCGCCAGGCGCAGCGCTTCCTGCACGGCTTCGTCCGGCGTGTAGAGCTTGCCGCCGAAGTCCTGTTCCGCATTCTCGACCGCGCGCGCCATCTCGTCGGCGGCGGCATCGGCTTCGGCTTGCGTCATGCCGTAGGCCCAGACCGTGGGGGCGCATTCGGGAAAGTCCGCGGCCGGAAATCCGGTCGCAAAGGAGATGCTGCTGGCCGCGCCGCGCGCCTCCAGATCGCCCAGCAGCTGGTACAGGCTGCGGGCCGGCTCGATGTCGGTGGACTGCCAGCACAGCGGAATCAGGAAGGGCAGGCTGCGCAGCGCCACGTAATGACGCGGCATGCCGCCCAGCCGCTGCGCCAGCAGGTTTGCGGCGCGCTGGCCGGTCTCGGCCATGTCGATATGGGGATAGGTGCGATAGCAGACCAGCGCATCGGCATGGCGCACCATCGCGCGAGTCACGTTGGCGTGCAGGTCCAGGCTGGCGACGATGGGCACATTGGGGCCGACCAGTTCACGCACGCGCTTGAGCAGTTCGCCTTCGCCGTCGTCCAGATGCTCGGTGACCATCGCGCCGTGCAGGTCCAGATACACGCCGTCCAGCGGCATCGCCTGCGACAGCCCTTGCAGAATCATCGCGCTGATGCGCTCGAACGCATCCCGGGTCACATGCCCGGAGGGACTGGCCGCCGCCCACGTCGTGGGTATCAACGCATGCTCGCCCATCGCCTCGATAAATCCCGCCACCGGAATATTGGCCCCCGCCACCGCCTCGAACATTGCAGGGCCACTGACCAGCTTCGGCCACCCCCCACCCTTGTCCGCAAAATCCTCCCACGCCGCGCGCGACGGCGCGAACGTATTGGTCTCATGCTGAAAGCCGCCGATCCCGATGCGCATCAGGTTTCCCCCTGTCGTACAGATATTCGGAAGGCGCGGCGAGACGCCGCGCAGTGTCAGTGCTTCAAGCGACGCCCCTTAACCCCAAGGCAAGAACGATGCGCCCCAAGTCCGGCAATCCCTGCCAAAGCGGGGTCGCGCGGATCCGGGCTCCGCCGGTCCGCTGCGACGCCCCCTGGGGGGAGGCGCTCCGCGCCTCGGGGGGGGCGTCACTTAGCGACGGGCATCGTGAATTCGGCGCCCTTGGCGATGCTGTCGGGCCAGCGCTGCATCACGCTCTTGTAGCGCGAGTAAAAGCGGATGCCTTCCTCGCCATACGCATGATGGTCGCCGAACAGCGAACGCTTCCAGCCGCCAAACGAATGCCACGCCATGGGCACGGGGATCGGCACGTTGATGCCCACCATCCCGACCTTGATCTGCCGCGCGAACGCGCGCGCCACGCCGCCGTCGGACGTGAAGCAGGCCACGCCGTTGCCGAACTCGTGCGCATTGATGAGGTCCACCGCGCTGGCGAAGTCCGGCACGCGCACGATGCACAGCACCGGCCCGAAAATCTCTTCGCGGTAGATGTTCATGGCCGGCTTGACGTTGTCGAACAGCGTGCCGCCCAGGAAAAAGCCCTTTTCGTTGCCCGGCACCGTGAGGTCGCGGCCGTCCACCACCAGGTCGGCGCCGCAGGCGATGCCGTCCTCGATGTAGCCCATCACCTTCTTGCGGTGCTGCGCGGTGACCAGCGGACCCATCTCGGCGTCCGATTGCATCCCGTCCTTGACCACCAGCGCCTTGACGCGCGGCGTCAGGCGTTCGGCCACCTTGTCGGCCACGTCGCCCACCGCTACGGCCACCGAAATGGCCATGCAGCGCTCGCCCGCGGAACCATAGGCCGCGCCCATCAGCGCGTCGGTCACCTGATCCAGGTCTGCGTCGGGCATGACCACCAGGTGGTTCTTGGCGCCGCCCAGGGCCTGCACGCGCTTGCCGCGCTTGGTGCCTTCGGCGTAGATGTATTCGGCGATCGGCGTGGAGCCGACAAAGGACAGGGCTTCCACGTCGGGATGCACGATCAGCGCGTCGACCGCCTGCTTGTCGCCATGGACCACGTTGAAGACGCCGGGCGGCAGGCCCGCTTCGGTAAGCAGTTCGGCCAGGCGCACGGACGCGGACGGATCGCGCTCGGACGGCTTGAGCACGAACGTGTTGCCGCAGGCGATGGCCACCGGGAACATCCAGCACGGCACCATCATCGGGAAGTTGAACGGCGTGACGCCGGCCACCACGCCCAGCGCCTGGCGCATGCTCCAGTTGTCGATGCCGCCGCCGATCTGGTCGGAGTACTGGCCCTTGAGCAGTTGCGGAATGCCGCAGGCGAACTCGACGATCTCGATGCCGCGCATCACTTCGCCCTTGGCGTCCGAGAACACCTTGCCGTGTTCGCGGGTGATGAGTTCGGCCAGTTCATCCTGGTGCTGGTCCAGCAGCGCCTTGAAGTTGAAGAGGATGCGGGCGCGCTTGAGCGCCGGGGTTTCCGACCAGGCGGGAAAGGCGGCCTTGGCGGCGGCCACGGCCATTGCCACGTCGTCGTTCGATGCCAGCGGGATGGACGAGGCGATCTCGCCGGTGGCCGGGTTGAAGCCGTCGGCGTAGCGGCTGCTGCCGCCATCGTAGGGCTGGCCGTTGATGAAATGCGGAATCTTCTTCATGGGTG
Source organism: Achromobacter sp. SLBN-14 (assembly GCF_006715415.1). Lineage (NCBI taxonomy): Bacteria > Pseudomonadati > Pseudomonadota > Betaproteobacteria > Burkholderiales > Alcaligenaceae > Achromobacter > Achromobacter sp. SLBN-14. The sequence goes on from NZ_VFNE01000001.1 coordinate 3,308,070, forward strand.
CAAGGCTCGATGCGGGAATACGTCAGAAAATGCAGCGGGGCGGCCGGTGGCCGCCCGTGTGCGGATGGCGCGCCGCCAAGGGCGCGCGACAGGATGGCAACTCAGGCAACCTCTTTCAGGATCTTGCCGATCTGCTCGAAGATCTGGCCGATCTGCGCCTCGTCGATGATCAGCGGGGGCGAGACGGCGATGATGTCGCCGGTGTAGCGCACCATCAGGCCGCTGTCGAAGCAGCGCTGGAAGACTTCGGCGGCGCGTGCGCCCGGGGCGCCTGCGCGCGGCGCCAGTTCGATGCCGGACACCAGGCCCAGGTTGCGCACGTCGATGACGTTGGGCGCGCCCTTCAGGCTGTGCGCGGCTTCCTGGAATGCGCCCGACAGTTTGCGGGCACGGCCGAACAGGTCTTCACGGCGGTAGATGTCCAGCGTGGCCAGGATGGCGGCGGCCGCCAGCGGGTGCGCCGAATAGGTGTAGCCGTGGAAGAACTCGATGCCGCCCGCCGGGCCGTTGACGATGGCGTCGTGCACCTCGCGTTTGACGGCGACCGCGCCGGCCGGCACGGCCGCGTTGCTGACGCCCTTGGCCATGGCGATGATGTCGGGCGTCACGCCGAAGAATTCGGATGCCGTGGCGGCGCCCAGGCGGCCGTAGGCGGTGATGACCTCATCGAAAATCAGCAGGATGCCGTGCTTGGCGGTAATTTCGCGCAGCTTTTCCAGATAGCCCTTGGGCGGAATCAGCACGCCCGTGGAGCCGGCCATCGGCTCGACGATCACGGCGGCGATGGTCGAGGCGTCGTGCAGGGCGATGATGCGCTCAAGTTCTTCGGCCAGGTGCGCGCCCCACGCGGGTTGGCCCTTCGAGTAGGCGTTCTGCTCAAGATTATGGGTGTGGGGCAGGTGGTCCACGGCGGGCAGCAGCGCACCCGAGAACGTCTTGCGGTTGGCCGAGATGCCGCCCACCGAGATGCCGCCAAAGCCCACGCCGTGATAGCCGCGTTCACGGCCGATGAGGCGCGTGCGCTGGCCTTCGCCGCGCGCGCGGTGATAGGCCAGGGCGATCTTGAGCGTGGTGTCGACGGATTCGGAGCCGGAATTGGTGAAGAACACGCGGTCCAGGCCCTGCGGCATCAGGCCTGCCACCGCGGTGGCGGCCTCGAAGGCGAGCGGGTGGCCCAGCTGGAAGCCCGGCGCGTAGTCCATGACGCCGGCCTGACGGGCGATGGCCTCGACGATTTCCTCGCGGCCGTGCCCGGCATTGACGCACCACAGTCCGGCCGTGCCGTCCAGGATCTGGCGGCCGTCGGTGGACGTGTAATACATGCCTTTGGCCTTCGCCAGCATGCGCGGCTGGGCCTTAAACTGCTTGTTGGCAGTGAAGGGCATCCAGAGATGGGACAGGTCGGGCAACTGGGCGGGGGCGTTCATGGTGACTCCAGAAGAGGGACGACCGTGGCCGCCGCAACACGCGCGCGGCCAGCGGGATTCGGACGATTCTGGAACGTCCCGCCGGGAATGAAAATATACGATCCGCGCATTTGCCGCTAACTGTATAGTTGTCAGCACCACAACTGTACAGTTTGCTCGTGATCGACTTCCAACCCGTCCGCGGCCGCGGGGCCGCGCCCACCCTCGTCGAACAGCTGGTCGCGGCGATCCTGCGCGCCGTCGAGGCGCAGACCCTGCGTCCGGGTATGTCCCTACCCTCGGTCCGGGAGTTCGCGCGCCAGTACGGCGTCAGCACCTTCACCGTGGCCAGCGCCTACAGCCGGCTGGTGTCGCAGGGCTGGCTGGCCGCGCGGCCCGGCGCGGGCTATCGGGTGGCATCGCCCGACGCGCCCACGCGCCGCGCCGAACCGCTGTCCTGGGAGCCGCCGCGCCTGAACGCGGGGTGGCTGCTGTCGGACATCTTTGCCGACCACTCCATCCCCATCAAATCGGGGTGCGGGTGGCTCCCCGGCGAATGGCTGAACGAAGAAGGCCTGCACATGGCGCTGCGTCACATGGGGCGGGTGCCCGCGATGCGGATCGCCAATTACGGGCATCCCTATGGCTACGCGCCGCTGCGCGAGACCATCGCGGCCAGCCTGAGCGCGCAGGGCATGGAAGTCGAGGCGTCGCAGGTGCTGCTGACGCAGGGCGTGACCCATGGGCTGGACACGGTGATCCGCACGCTGCTGCGGCCGGGCGACACGGTGATCGTCGAGCAGCCGGCCTACGCCAATCTCTTGCAGATGCTGCGCCTGGCCGGCCTGCGCGTCATCGCGGTGCCCCGCACGGCCGACGGCCTGGACTGCGATGCGCTCGAGCAGGCGGCGGCCCAGCACCGGCCGCGGGCGCTCTTCATCAACACCGCGCTGCAGAATCCGTCGGGCGCCAGCATCACCATGGCCAATGCGTTCCGCATCCTGCAAGCGGCCGAGCGGCACGGGCTGTGGGTGGTGGAAGACGACATCTCGCGTGAGCTGGCGCCGGGTGTCACGCCCATGCTGGCGGCGCTGGATGGCGCGCGCAGGGTCGTGTACCTGGGCGGCTACTCAAAGGTCATCAGTCCGTCCGTGCGCGTGGGCTATGTGGTGGCGCACCGCGATCTGGTGCGCGACATCGCCCGCACCAAGATGGCGGTGGGCCTGACCACGCCCGAGATCATGGAGCGCATCGTGCACCAGGTCATCCGGGAGGGCCGTTACCGCGCGCATATCGCGCGTACCCGCGAGCGGCTGGCCGAGGCGCATACCGAAGTGGCCGAGCAGATGCGTCAGCACGGCTTTGAAATCCATGGCAGGCCGCAGGGCGGCCTGTTCCTGTGGGCAAAGGTGGCGGGGCAGTGGCGCGAACGCGGCGCAAACGGCCTGGCGGAACTGGCGCTCAAGGACGGCATCTGGCTGGCGCCCGGCTCCTACTTCGAAGCGGACGAGGCCGACACGGCGTGGGTGCGCTTTAACGTGGCGTATTCGGCGGCGCCCGCGCTGTGGCGCTTCATGCGCAATGCGGGCGCGGCCTAGGAGGAAGTCGTCAGGCGCGTTCGTACGTGACGAAGTCGTAGTCGTAGCCGTTTTCGGCGGGCTGCGGTTCGCGCGCCGTTTCCTTCCATTGGAACGAGGGCAGCAGCGGGAAGAACGCATCGCCCTCGACGTCGGCATGGACTTCCGTGGCCAGAACGCGCCTGGCCAGCGGCAGGGCCTGCGCGTAGATCTGCGCGCCGCCGATCACGAAGGCTTCGTCGATGTCGCCGCACGCGGCCACCGCCGCCTCAAGGGTGGGCGCAAGGATGGCGCCGGCGGCGCTGAAATCGGGATTGCGGCTGATGACGATGTTGCTGCGGCCGGGCAGGGGACGGCCCAGCGAATCCCACGTCTTGCGGCCCATGATGATCGGATGGCCCAGCGTGCTGCGCTTGAAATGCGCCAGGTCGCCCGGCAGTTTCCAGGGCAGGGCGTTGTCGCGGCCGATGGCGCGGTTGGTGGAATAGGCGACGATCAGGGTAAGGCTGGCAGGCATGCGTGCTTTGAACGGGTAAGGATTTGGCCGGAAGAATGCCGTAAGCGTAGCAAATTGCGGCGCCCGCCCCGTCAGTTTTCCGCGTGTTCCAGGAACTCGGTGGCCGGCATGGGCTTGCCCAGCAGGAAGCCCTGCAGCGAGTCGCAGCCCAGCCCGGTCAGGAATTTTTGCTGCGCGGCGGTCTCGACGCCTTCGGCCACGATGCGCAGGTTCAGCTGCTGCGCCAGCGCGATGATGGCGGACACGACGGCCGCATCTTCATTGTCGTTGTCCAGCTGGTTCACGAAGCCCCGATCGATCTTCAGCTCGGTCGCCGGCAGCCGCTTCAGGTAGAGCAGGCTGGAGTAACCCGTGCCGAAGTCGTCGATGGAGATCGTGACGCCCAGTTCGGACAGGCGCTTGAGCACCGTCAGGCTCGTCTCGGCGTCGCGCATGGCGGTCGATTCGGTCACTTCGATGGTCAGGCAGGCAGGCGGCACGCCATGGCGCGCCAGCGCCGACCGCACGGTTTCCACCAGGCTCGAATGCGAGAACTGCAGCGCCGAGATGTTCACGGCGATGGTCCAGTGCCCCTGGCCGACATCGATCCACTCGCGCATCTGGCGGCAGGCCTCGTTGATGACCCATTCGCCGATGGAGAGGATGAGGCCGGTCTTTTCCGCCGTCGGAATGAACTGGTCCGGGCCCACCAGACCGCGCGTGGGATGGTTCCAGCGCAGCAGCGCCTCGGCGCCCATGATCGGGCCAGCCGGCGCCTCGTACTTGGGCTGGTAGTGCAGGACGAACTGGCCGCGCTCCTGCGCCAGGCGCAGGTCGTGCAGCAGCTCGATCTGCTCGTGCGCGTCCGCGTTCATGGACGGCTCGAAGAAGCTGTAGCCGGTGCCGCCCAGCCGCTTGGCGTGGTACATCGCCGCGTCGGCATTGGTCAGCAAGGAGTGGGTGTCCTCGCCATCGTTCGGGAAGACCGCGATGCCCACGCTGGAGGTCACCAGCACGTCGTGGCCGTACACCGTGACCGGACGGCCGATGGCCTCGATCAGCCGGTCCGCCACGTTGGCCGCGTCGGTCGGTTCAATGACTTCGCTCAGCACGATGAACTCGTCGCCGCCCAGCCGGGCGACGGTGTCCTGCGTGCGCAGCGCCTGGCGGATGCGCTGCGCCAGATCGATCAGCAGCGCGTCGCCGGTATGGTGGCCGTAGGCGTCGTTGACGGCCTTGAACCCGTCCAGGTCGAAGAACAGCACCGCGAAATGGCCGCGGCGGCGGGTCGCGCTTTCGATGGCCTGTTCCATCCGGTCTTCGAGCAGGATGCGGTTGGGCAGTTTGGTCAGGGTGTCGTGCAGCGCCAGTTGCACCAGTTCTTCGTTGGCTTCGGCCAGGGACGAGGCCAGGGCGGACGTGCGCGCCTCAAGACGGTTGTCCAGCACCGCCACGACCAGGGCGATGGCCAGCACGCTCAGCGTGACCGCGGTCACGGCGATGGCCAGCCAGCCGGCCGAGATGCCGGCGTCGGCCGCCATGCAGATGCTGCCGGCCGGGAACCCTGCGGCTTCCATGCCCGTGTAGTGCATGCCGACGATCGCCAGCCCCATGACACCCGCGGCCGCCGGGCGCGACAGCGCCACGCGCGGCCCGTCCTGCCGCAGCCGGTACGTGATCCACAAGGCCGCGCCCGACGCGGCGACGGCAATCACCACGGACAGCGCGAACCATGTCGGGTCGTAATCGATGCCGGGCGACATGCGCATGGCCGCCATGCCGACGTAGTGCATCGCCGCGATGCCCGATCCCATCAGCAGCGCGCCGGCCGCCAGCCTGCGCCACGGCAGCTCGTCCTTGCAGACCATCCACAGCGCGAAGGCGGAGCAGGCGATCGCGATGGCGAGCGACAGCACGGTCAGCGGCAGGTCGTACCCCATCGGGATGGGCAGGCTGAAGGCCAGCATGCCCACAAAGTGCATGGACCAGATCCCGATGCCCATCGCGAACGCGCCACCCGCCAGCCAGAACTTCGCGGCAGGCAGGCCGCTCGATGCCTTCACGCGGTTGGCCATGCCCAGCGCCGTATACGACGCCAGGATGGCGACCCCTAAGGATACGAGGACGAGCGAAGGGTTATAAGTTCCAACGAGCATTTGTGGGGTCCTGTCCTAAGCGCATGCGGCGGCGGCGCGGGGCACGATTTTCAATTCAATTGGTAGTCAACAGTTGCATTACGGTCGCAAGGAGGATCCTGCTCTCGTCGCTGGCGATTCTCACACTCTCTTTATAGGGATGGGGGATTGGGCGGGGCAACGCCAGCGGTCGGCGCGGTTCGGGCGTTCGGCATGGCGCGCCGCGAGGGCCGGTCGATAGCGACGGGGCGCGCGGCATGCTGGACGCGCGTCCGAGGCTAAGGGATGGGTTATACCGAAATCACGCTTCCAGAAGCTCACCAATCTTCACCTGCTGCGGGACGTGCAAGGAATGGGGCGCCGGACGGTCGTCCGGCGGGTTGCGGATCAGCCCTGAAAGGCGGGCGCCGGGCCAGGCCGGCGCCGGGGTCAGACGGCCATTGCGGCCGTGAGGGGCGCGTGGTGCGTGTAGCCCGACAATGAGAAATCGCCAGGTTCGACCTTCTCGAGCCACTCGGGCTCGTAGCGGCCGGTCACGGCGAAGTCGGGAATGCGGTCCGACAGCACGAGGCGGGGCGACTCATAAGGCGTTCGCGTCAGTTGCTCGCGCAGCATCGGCAGGTGGTTCTCGTAGATGTGCGCATCGCCGATGAAATAGGTGAACCAGCGCGGGGTATAGCCGGTCAGGCGGCCGACCAGGTGCAGCAGCGCCGCGCCTTCGGTCAGATTGAACGGCGTGCCCAGGCCCACATCGTTGGAGCGGATGTACAGGCACAGCGAGATTTCGCGGGTCGTCGCGTTGGGCAGGAACTGATAGAGCAGGTGACAGGGGGGCAGCGCCATTTCCTCGATCTGCGCCCAGTTCCAGCCATGGAACAGGATGCGCCGGTCGCCCGGGCGTTCGTGGATGGTGTCCAGGCATTGCCGCAATTGGTCGACCGCCTTGTACAGCAGCACCTTCGGCTCGCCGTCCTGAACCAGGTCGGCCACCTTGGCGTAGCCCCGCGACAACGCGTCCTCGATCTGCGCGGGGCGGTTGGCATCCAGCATCTTGTAGGCCGGCCATTGGCGCCACTGCACGCCGTACACGGGCCCCAGGTCGTCCGGGCCTTCGCGATAGGGGTTCGCCAGCCACTGGGCGTTCTCGTTGGCATTCTGGTCCCAGACCTTGCAGCCCAAATCGCGGAATTCCGCCGCGCTGCGCGAGGCGCGCAGAAAACCCACCATTTCGCCAATGGCCGACTTGAACGCCAGCTTTTTGGTGGTGACGGCGGGAAAGCCCTGCTGCAGGTCAAAGCGCAGCGAGGCGCCCGGCATGCTGAGGGTGCGGATGCCGGTCCGGTTTTCCTGCCACGAGCCGGTGTCGAGGATGGATTGAACGAGGTCCAGGTATTGTTTCATGGCGATCCTTGTGCCCGCTGTCCCGGTCCGGGAAGCAAGCGCGCCGCCACGAACGCGTCGCGGCGGCGCCTATATATAGTGAATGCCGAATTACACCACGGCCGCGCGAGGCGGCTCAGGCGGTGGCGGCGGCTTCCTGCGTGTCGACGATGTCGACGGAAAATGTCATGGCGGCCGTCTTTTCCAGCATGGCCGAGGCCGAGCAGTACTTTTCGTGGGAAAGCTGCACGGCGCGCTCGACGGCCGCGCGCGGCAGATTGCGGCCGGTAACGGTGAAGGCGAAGTGGATGCGGGTGAAGACCTTGGGGTCGGTGTCGGCGCGCTCGGCCTGCAGCTTGACGCTGCAACCGGCGACCGCGTGGCGGCCGCGCTTGAGGATCAGCACCACGTCGTAGGCGGTGCAGCCGCCCGTGCCCGCCAGCAGCATTTCCATGGGGCGGGGCGCCAGGTTGTGGCCGCCGCCGTCCACGGCGCCGTCCATCACGGCCACGTGGCCGCTACCCGTGCTGGCGGTAAAGAGCATGCCGCTTGGGCCGCCCCAGTCGATCGTGCATTCCATTTTGGTGAGTCCTTGAGCTTGAGCGCAGTCAATGGCTGATGATACCCGTTGCGTACAATCCCGGGCATGAGAACCCCGCCTCGCATCAGGGGTGCGGGGTGTCCGATTTGCCAGGAGATGCCATGTCCACCACGTTGTCCCAATCCGGTCCCGTTTCCCTGCGCCGCCGCCACGGTCCCCTGGATGCCCTGCTGGCCGAGACCGACCGGGCCTTGCGTGTGCTGACCGGCAACGCCAGCGCCGGCCGGGCCTATCCCGCCACCGCGGAGGAATCGCCGCAAACCCTCTCTGCACAGGAAAAACGCCACGCCGCCGGGCTCATGCGGGTCAACCATGTCGGCGAGGTCTGCGCGCAGGCGCTCTACCGCGGCCAGGCGTCGGTCTGCAAAGAGCCCGCGCCGCGCGCGCTGCTGCTGAACGCCGCCGCCGAGGAAGTCGACCATCTGGTCTGGTGCAACGAGCGCCTGAACGAACTGGGCAGCCGGCCCAGCTTGCTCAATCCCGTCTGGTACGCGGGCTCGTTTGCCTTGGGCGTGATGGCCAGCGTGGCGGGCGTGCCCCGCAATCTGGGCTTCATGGCCGAAACCGAAAAGCAGGTCGAGGCCCATCTGGACGAACACCTGCGCACCTTGCCGGTGCACGATGAGCGCTCGCGCCAGATCGTCCAGAAGATGAAGGACGACGAGGCCCAGCACCGCGCCAGCGCCGAGCAGGCAGGGGGCGTTCCGTTGCCCGCGCCCGTGAAAATGGCCATGCGCGCCATGTCCAAGGTCATGACGACCACCGCCTACTGGATCTGAAACCGCGCCTGCAAAAAATGTTGCAATGCGCAAATTCCGCCGCCTCATGGTGCCTGAGGCACCATTTTGGTGCGGCGGCCAGGGTGGGATTACCCGCGATGATTCAGGGTTATTCCGCAAGGGGTAAACCCGTTTCGCAAAAACCCGGTTTTGGGCAAGGTCGTTGATTGGCGCGGCTTTGCGAGAGGGCCGCAAAAAATTTGCAGCAAAAAAGCAACGCGTCCCGGGCCCTCTAAAATAGATCAAAAAAAATCTTGCAACGCACAAAAAACGTAGGTACTATTCACACATCGGATGTTGAAACGCAGACGGCGCGGTGAAAATCCCGGAAGCGTAGCGAGCAGAAAGCCAGCTCCCAACATGCCACGGTTGTCTCCTCCACCCTCCTCCTTTGGTGGATTTAGCCCGAGATCTCACGATCTCGGGCTTTTTTTTGTCCCGAATCGTTGTGTCCCTATTTGTAAGCGATAGCGGCAATTCCCGCGCGTTGCCACGCCGCGCGGATGCCGTCAGGCCCCCGCGTTTTCCCTCGGATAATTCGCGTGCCCAGAGGCGGAACGCTCTACAATCTCCCACATGAAACCAGTACTGCCGGGCGCTCGCGCGCCAGCGCGTTCCAGTCACATGCGCGGCGGACGGATTGCCCGCCTGCGCGCGTTACGTTCTGTGCCGCGGAATTGCACTTCTTTATCCCTCCCATATATGGGCGTTACACCTGCCTCCGATAATGGCGGGCCTGTCTCGATAGACCAACCAGAGGTGATCCAGTGACCTGGCTGTACATATGCGTGGTCGCGTTCATGGTGGGGGGACTCATCGTGGCGTCCGAGCGCTGGCATGGCGCGTTTACCGGCGATAGCGACCTCAACAAGCCCCAAGCCAATCATTCCCGCGCGACGCCCCGCGTCGGCGGTCTGGCGGTGCTTGCCGGTACGCTGGCTGGCCTGCTGGTCCTCGGACCCAGCAACATGACCCTTACCTGGCTGTGGCCCGCGCTGTTCGTCGCGGCGTTGCCCGTTTTCGTGGCCGGCCTGCTTGAAGACATCACCAAGGACATCGGCGCCAGCAAGCGTTTGCTGGCCGCTTTTCTATCCGCGGCCATCGCGTGGTGGCTGCTGGGCGGCGTCAGCCGTGTCGGCATGGCCCCTGTGGATTACGTGCTTTCGTTCTGGCCTGTTTCGCTGCTGTTCACCATGTTTGCGGTGGGCGGCTGTACCCATGCCTTGAATATCGTGGACGGCATGAACGGCCTGGCCGGCATGGTCGCCACGCTGATGGCGGTGTCGATCAGCCTGGTGGCCCTGCAGGTCGGCGATGTGCCGATCTTCCTGGTCGCCGCGGCGCTGGCGTCGGCCACCCTGGGCTTTCTCGTGTGGAACTTCCCGTTTGGCCGGGTCTTCCTGGGCGATGGCGGCGCGTACTTCCTGGGCTTCATGCTGGCCGAACTGGCCGTGCTGCTGGTTGTGCGCAACCCGTCCGTGTCGCCGTTCTACGCGCTGGCGGTCCTGTTCTACCCCGTCTTCGAAACCGGTTTCTCGATCTGGCGACGCCGCTTCAAGCGCGGCGTGCCGGTGGATCAGCCCGATGCGCTGCACTTGCACCAGCTCGTGTTCCGCCGGCTGGTCCGGGTCACCTTCAGCCGCGGCCGGCGCCACGCCGTCCCCGCGCTTTGCAATGCGCTGGCGTCCCCGTACATGTGGGTCCTGGCGCTGATCGGGCTGGTGCCAGCCACGATCTGGTGGGACAACGCCTGGGCCCTGAGCGCCAGCCTGGTTGTCTTTGCCAGCGTCTATATCTGGCTGTACGCGCGCCTGGTCTCCTGGCGCCGCCCGGGGTGGCTCTTGCTGCCGTCCGTGCTGCGAACCACCGATTAGTTTGAGTGCCCCGGCGATAGCCGCCGGGGGCTCGGTATCCATCACCAGACCATCTTTAAAATGCCGTAAACGTTCTACGGTGAAGGGAGAGTTATGTTGCGAATCCAGGATGTGAAACTCGCTGTCGTCGGCCTTGGCTACGTCGGTCTGCCCCTGGCCGTGGAATTCGGCAAGAAGCGCCCGGTCATTGGCTTTGACATCAACACGCGCCGCATCGACGCGCTGAAGGCGGGCCACGACCACACGCTGGAAGTCAGCGACGCCGAGCTGGCCGAGGCCAAGCAGCTGAGCTACACCGCCGATCGCGCCGAACTGGGCGAGGCCAACGTGTTCATCGTGACCGTGCCCACCCCCATCGACGAATACAAGCAGCCGGACCTGACCCCGCTGGTCAAGGCCAGCGAGACCATCGGCGCGGTGCTCAAGCGCGGCGACATCGTCATCTATGAATCCACCGTCTATCCCGGTGCCACCGAGGAAGACTGCGTGCCGGTGCTGGAGCGCGTGTCGGGCCTGAAGTTCAACGAGGACTTCTTCGCCGGCTACAGCCCCGAGCGCATCAACCCGGGCGACAAGGAACACCGCGTCAGCACGATCAAGAAGGTCACCTCGGGCTCCACGCCGGAAGTCGCCGACCTGGTCGACAAGCTCTACAAGGAAATCATCACCGCCGGCACGCACAAGGCGTCCAGCATCCGCGTGGCCGAAGCCGCCAAGGTGATCGAGAACACCCAGCGCGACGTGAACATCGCGCTCATCAACGAACTGGCCCTGATCTTCAACAAGATGGGCATCGACACCGAAGCCGTGCTGCAGGCCGCCGGCACCAAGTGGAACTTCCTGCCGTTCCGTCCGGGCCTGGTGGGCGGTCACTGCATTGGCGTGGACCCGTACTACCTGACGCACAAGGCGCAGTCGATCGGCTACCACCCCGAGATCATCCTGGCGGGCCGCCGCCTGAACGACTCCATGGGCAGCTACGTGGTGTCGCAGCTGGTCAAGTGCATGACCAAGCGCCGCATTCACGTGCAGGGCGCCCGCGTGCTGGTGATGGGCCTGGCCTTCAAGGAAAACTGCCCCGACCTGCGCAACACGCGCATCGTGGACATCGTCCGTGAACTGGGCGACTACAACGTCGACGTGGACATCTACGATCCGTGGGTGGACGCCGACGAAGCCATGCACGAATACGGCCTGACGCCGGTGGCCAAGCCCGAGGAAGGCAAGTACGACGCCGTGATCCTCGCCGTGGCGCACAACCAGTTCAAGGACATGGGCGCCGAAGGCATCCGCAAGCTCGGCAAGCCGCAACACATCCTGTACGACCTGAAGTACGTGCTGTCGCCCGCTGAATCCGACCTGCGTCTGTAAAGGATTTCGCCATGACCACACGATTCGAGACTGTCACCCAGGAACTGTCCGCCGCGCCGCGCAAGTGGCTGGTGACCGGCTGCGCCGGCTTCATCGGCTCGAACCTGCTGGAAACCTTGCTCAAGCTCGACCAGACCGTGACCGGCCTGGACAACTTCGCGACCGGCCACCAGCGCAATCTGGATGAAGTCCAGGCTTCGGTTTCGCCGCAGCAGTGGGCGCGCTTCACCTTCATCGAAGGCGACATCCGTGACTTGGACGCTTGCCGCCGCGCGGCCGAAGGCGTGGACTACGTGCTGCACCAGGCCGCACTGGGCTCGGTGCCGCGCTCGCTCAATGACCCCATCACGACCAACGAAGTCAACATCGGCGGTTTCCTGAACATGCTGGTCGCGGCGCGCGATGCCAAGGTGAAGTCGTTCGTCTATGCGGCGTCCAGCTCCACTTACGGCGACCATCCGGCGCTGCCCAAGGTCGAGGAAAACATCGGCAAGCCGCTGTCGCCGTACGCCGTGACCAAGTACGTCAACGAGCTCTATGCCGACGTCTTCGCGCGCTCCTACGGCTTCGAGACGGTGGGTCTGCGTTACTTCAACGTGTTCGGCAAGCGGCAGGATCCGGACGGCGCCTACGCCGCCGTGATCCCGAAGTGGACCGCCGCGATGATCCAGGGCAAGGACGTCACCATCAATGGCGACGGCGAGACCAGCCGCGACTTCTGCTTTGTGGAAAACGCGGTGCAGGCCAACATCCTGGGCGCGCTGGCCGCGCCCGAGGCGCGCAACCAGGTCTACAACGTGGCCGTCAGCGGCCGCAGCACCCTGAACCAGCTGTTCAGCTTCCTGGTGCAGGCCCTGGGCAATCAGGGCGTGAACTACACCAAGCAGCCGGTCTACGCTGACTTCCGCGCGGGCGATGTGCGCCACTCGCAGGCCGACATCGGCAAGGCCGGCCGCCTGCTGGGCTATGCGCCCACGCACACGGTGCTGCAAGGCCTGGAAGTCGCCATGCCCTGGTACACGCAGTTCCTGCGTTGAAAGCACTCGTCCGAAAACTCGGCAACATCCACCCGGATCATCAGCGCATCTTCAAAGGCGCGTTCCGGGTGGCGGTGTTTCTGCTGCTGGGCAAGGCTGCCGGCGCCATCAAGGAGATGGCGGTGGCGTACCGCTACGGCGTCAGCGACGCCGTAGACGCCTACCAGTTCACGATGACCATGGGCACCTGGCTGCCCGTCACGATCGTGGGCGTGCTGTCGGTGGTGCTGATCCCGGTGCTGGTGCGCCTGGCGCGCACCGGCGGGGCCGAGAAGGAACTCTTCATTCGCGAACTTCAGGGCTGGGTCGCCGCCGCCGGCGTCGCACTGGCCCTCTTGACGTGGTTCGCCTGGCCGTATGTGGTGGATTGGCTGGGGCAGGGCCTGTCGGCGCAAGTGCGCGCCATGACGGGCGACCTGCTGATCGCCTTTGCCCCCGTGGCGGCGTTGCTGCTGATCGCCGGCATCAGCGCCGCGCGGCTGCGCGCGCAGGAACGCCACGTCAACACGCTGCTGGACAGCGTGCCCGCCGTGGCAACGCTGGCCTGGGTCATGCTGGCCGCCAGCGCCGAGGGCGTGGGACCGCTGCTGTGGGGCACGCTGGTCGGATACGCCATCCAGACCGTCTGGCTGGCCTGGCTGGCCGCGCGCGCCGACGGCGGCTTCTGGGGCGCGCCGTCACTGACACTGAAGTCGCCGCATTGGCCTGAACTGATGGGCGCGGCCGGGGTGATGCTGATCGGCCAGGTCGCCATGAGCTTTGTGGGTCCGCTGGACCAGTACGCGGCCGCCAACCTGGGCGCCAATGCCAACGCCACGCTCGGCTATGCCAGCCGGCTGCTGTCCCTGTTGCTGGGCATCGGGGCCGTGTCCGTGGGCCGCGCCGCGCTCCCCGTGCTGGCCGACGTGCAGGCGCGCGGCGACACGGCGCGCGCGCGCAGCATGGCGCTCAAATGGTCGTTGCTGATGGTGGGCGCTGGCGCCGGCGCCGTGGCGCTGGGCTGGGTTTTGGCGCCCTGGGGCGTGTCGGTGCTGTTCCAGCGCGGCGCCTTTACCGCCGACAACACCGAAGCCGTCGCGCACGTGCTGCGCTGGGGCTTGCTGCAGCTGCCGTTCTACTTCGGCGTGCTGATCCTGGTGCAACTCCTGGCCAGCCAGAACCGCTACCGCATCATGGCCGCCATCGCGGTCGCCAATTTTGCGCTGAAGGCCGTGCTGAACACCGTGCTGGCGCCCCGCATGGGCGCGGCCGGCATCATGCTGGCCACCAGCCTCATGTATGTGCTGTCCTTCGCCTGCTACCTGGCCGTGGCGATGCGCAAGGCCGAACCCAAGGAGGCCGATTGAATGTCCGTAGCCGACCCCGCCCGTCCGGCGCGCGTGTTGCTGTTCATCCATTCCCTGCACGGCGGGGGCGCTGAGCGCGTCGCTGCCGACCTGAGCGCCCACTGGGCGTCCGAGGGCAGCGAGGTCATGGTGGTCACGCAGGCCAGCGCCGACGGCGATGTCTATGCGCTGCATCCCAAGGTGCGCCGCGAAGTCCTGCACACGGCGGGCGAGGGCGGCGGCCTGCGCGGCATTCTCAGCAACCTGCAGCGCGTGCGCGCGCTGCGCCGCGTGATCAAGTCGTTCCGGCCCGACATCGTGCTGGGCATGATGACCACGGCGTCGGTGCTGGCCGTGCTGGCTTCCGCGGGGCTGAACTGCCAGGTCATTGCAACCGAACACACCCATCCGCCGTCCCAGACGTTGTCGGGCTTCTGGCAGCGGCTGCGCCGGCTGACCTATCCGCGCGCCGCGCGCGTGGTCGCGCTGACCCGCGGCACCGCGCAGTGGCTGGAACAGCATGTGCCGGGCTCGCGGCTCGCAGTCATTCCCAACCCGGTACACTTCCCGCTGCCGCGCGCCGAACCGCTGTTGCAGCCGGCTCCCCGGGATGGCCGGAAGCGCCTCCTGGCGGTCGGGCGGCTGCACGGCGACAAGGGTTTCGACCTGCTGATCCAGGCGTTCGCGCAGTTGGCGCCGTCGCATCCCGGCTGGGATCTGGTTATTCTGGGCGAGGGCAGCGAGCGCCAGGCGTTGGAAGCGCAGGTGCGCGAGGCCGGGCTCGAATCGCGCATCTCGATGCCGGGACGTGCCGGCAATGTCGGCGACTGGTACGACAGCGCCGATCTTTACGTGCTGACCTCGCGCTTCGAAGGGCTGTCAAACACGTTGCTCGAGTCCATGGCTAGCGGTCTGGCGGCGGTCTCGTTCGATTGCGACACGGGTCCGCGCGAGATCATCCGCCACGGCATCGATGGCGTGCTGGTGCGGCCCAACGGCGACGTGCCCGCGCTGTGCGAGGCGCTTGGCGTGGTCATGGGCGATGACAATGGCCGCGCGCGCCTGGCGCAGGCGGCCACTGACGTGCGCGACCGATTCTCGGCCGTGCGTGTGCTGCGGAAATGGCAGGAACTTTTTGACGGCGTGCGGGCGAAGGGCCGCTAGGGCCCCGCGCGCGCCGTTGCTACGGTGACCACGAGAATCTCATCATGTGTGGAATAGTCGGAATTTGGGGCCCCCTGGGGAACAAGGATCAGGTGCTGGCGGACAGCTGCCGGCGCATCCGCCACCGTGGGCCCGACAGCAATGGGTTCTGGGAAGATACTGACGCCGGCGTCGCGCTGGCGCACGTGCGCCTGGCGATCCTGGACCTGACCGAAGCCGGCCATCAGCCGATGACGTCCGCGTGCGGGCGCTACGTGATGGTGTTCAACGGCGAGGTCTACAACCATCTGGACATCCGCAAGCAGCTCGAGGACTCGGCGCGGGCGCCGGCCTGGCGCGGCCATTCGGACACCGAGACCCTGCTCGCGGGCTTTTCCGCGCTGGGCATCGAAGCCACGTTGCAGGCCGCGGTCGGCATGTTCGCCATCGCGCTGTGGGACAAGGCCGCGCGCAAGCTCGTGCTGGCGCGCGATCGCATGGGCGAAAAGCCGCTCTACTACGGCTACTCCAATGCCGAACTGGTGTTCGCCTCGGAACTCAAGGGCCTGATGCCGATTCCGGGGTTCGGGCGCAACCTGAACCGCAACGCGCTTGCATCGTTCATGCGGCACAACTACATCCCCGCGCCGCAGTCGATCTACGAAGGCATCGCCAAGCTGCCGCCCGGCACCTGGGTCGAGTTCTCGGCGGACGACACCCGCAGCCGCCGCATGCCGGAGCCGCGTGTGTACTGGTCGGCGCGCGAGGCCGCGGACACGGCCGCGCAGCACCGCCTGTCGTTCGATTCGGACGCGCAAGCCACCGACGCGCTGGAACGCGTGCTGTCCAAGGCCGTGGGCGGACAGATGCTGTCCGACGTGAGCCTGGGCGCCTTCCTGTCCGGCGGCATCGATTCGTCCACCATCGTGGCGTTGATGCAGGCGCAGAGCTCGCAGCCGGTGCGCACCTTTGCCATCGGCTTTCACGAGAAGGGCTACGACGAGGCGCAGCACGCGAAGGCCGTGGCCACGCACCTGGGCACCGATCACACCGAACTCTACGTCACCGCGGACGACGCGTTGGCGGTCGTGCCCACGCTGGCCGACATGTATGACGAACCCTTTGCCGACTCGTCGCAGATCCCGACGTCGCTCGTCACGCGCATGGCGCGCCAGCACGTCACGGTAGCCTTGTCCGGTGACGGCGGCGACGAACTCTTCGGTGGCTATTCGCGTTACTTCCGGGTGGACAATTGGTGGCGCCAGTTCGAACGCGTGCCCGGCCTGCTGCGCAAGCCGGCCGGCGCGATGCTCAGCGCCTCCACCCATCTGCCCGGCCGCGGCGCCTGGCGCGGCAAGGTCGGCAAGCTGGGCGAACTGCTGCGCGCGGACACGCAAGGCGAGTTCTACCGCCTGTTCGTGTCGTATTGGTCAGACCCCGCCCGTGTGGTCAAGGGCGGCGTCGAACCCGAGTCGGTGTTCGAACGCGCCATGCAGGGGTCGTTCTTCGAATCGATGATGAAGCTGGACACGGTGACCTACCTGCCCGACGACATCCTGGTCAAGGTGGACCGCGCGGCGATGGCCGTCAGCCTGGAGACCCGCGTGCCCCTCATCGATCACCGCGTCTATGAATTCGCCTGGAGCCTGCCGCACCAGTACAAGGTGCGCGGCAACACCGGCAAGTGGCTGTTGCGGCAGGTCCTGCATCGCCACGTGCCGCAGGCGCTGGTCGACCGCCCCAAGCGCGGCTTTGCCGTGCCGCTGGCCGCGTGGTTGCGCGGTCCCTTGCGGGAATGGGCCGACGCGCTGCTGAATCCGTCGCGCCTGCGTCAGGAAGGCTGGTTCGAACCCGAGCCCATCCTGCGCAAATGGCGCGAGCACTCGTCGGGGCATCGCAATTGGGACAGCCATCTGTGGGGCGTGCTGATGATGCAGGCCTGGCTGGACCGCTACCGGGCGGGGATGGATCAAGGGGGACCGATTGAGGACCGTTGAGGAATGAAAATACTGATGCTGGTCAGCTCCATGCACGCCGGCGGCGCGGAACGCGTCGCGGCGACCCTGGTCAACGCATGGTCCGAGCGCGGAGACACCGTCATCCTGACGCCCACCTACTCATCCAAGGGCACCTGCTTTTATCCCCTGTCGGACAAGGTCCGGCTCGCGTGGCTGGCGGATCTGGCCGGCACCCGGGCGACGGGCGCGATGGCGGCGTTCAAGCGATTGCTGGTCCTGCGCAAGCACATCCGCGATTCCCGGCCCGACGTGGTCGTGTCCTTTCTCACCAACGTCAACGTGGCCGCCATTCTGGCCACGCGCGGCCTGAATGTGCCGCTCATCGTCTGCGAGCGCACCAATCCGATCGCCGATACCACCACGGGCTCTGTCTGGCGCAAGCTGCGCCGCGTGCTGTATCCGCGCGCCGACATGGTGACCGTGCAGGCGGAAGACACCGCGGGTCCTTTCGCGCGTCAGGTGCCCGGCATCCGGCGTCTGGCCGTCATTCCCAATCCGCTGCCCGCGCCGCTGCTGGATGCGCCGCTGGTGCAGCAGCGCCAGGACGCCGGCCCGCGCGAGCTGATCGCGATGGGACGGCTGGTGCCCGACAAGCAATTCAATCTGCTGATCGACATCTTCGCGCAGCTTGCGCCGGAGTTTCCGGACTGGAACCTGCGCATCTGGGGCGAAGGCCCCGAGCGCGGCGCGCTTGAACAACAGGTGGCGCGCCTGCGCCTGCAGTCGCGCGTCAGCCTGCCCGGCCGCACGGAAGCGCCGTGGGAAGAACTGGCGCGCGGCCAGGCCTTCGTGCTCAGTTCGCTCGTCGAGGGCTTTCCCAATGTGTTGCTGGAAGCCATGTCGCTGGGGCTGCCGTGCGCGGCGTTCGATTGTCCCAGCGGTCCGCGCGAGATGACGCGCGACGGCCAGGATGCGCTGCTGGTGCCGGCGGGCGACCGCGTTGCCATGACCGATGCCTTGCATCGCCTGATGAGCGACGCGTCCTTGCGCGAGCAACTGGGCGCGCGCGCCGCCGCGGCCGTGCGCCAGCGCTACGCGCTTGCCAGTGTGCTGACCGAATGGGATGAACTGTTCGAAGCGGTGCGGGAGGGGCGATGAGCACCCGGCCGCTGCGCATTCTGCACGTCATCACCGGGCTGGGGCAGGGGGGCGCGGAATCCGTGCTGTTCCGCCTGACGACCTGGCCGCAGGCGGACGTCGAGCACACGGTCGTATCGCTGACCGATGAAGGCCTTTACGGCGAACGCCTGCGCGCCGCTGGCGTCGCGGTGCACACGCTGGGCATGAAACGCGGGCGCGTCAGCCTGGGCGGTTTTCTGGCGCTTCGCCGTCTGATCGCCTCGATTCGTCCGGACGCCGTGCAGACCTGGATGTACCACGCAGACCTGATCGGCGGCCTGGCGGCCCGCCTGGCGGGCGTGCGCGCCATCGCCTGGGGCATCCGCAATTCCGGGGCACACCTTGAACGCAGCAGCCGCTCGGCGCGGCTGGTGCTGCGCGCATGCGCCATGCTGTCGGGCAGCGTGCCGCGCGCCATCGTGTGCGCCGCGCAAAATGCCGCGCAGCGCCACGCTGAAAAAGGCTACCGCCGCGACCGCATGGTCGTGATCGCCAACGGCTACGACCTGTCGCGCTACGCGCCGGATCCGCAGGCGCGCTCGCGCGTGCGCGCCGCATGGGGACTGTCCGAGGACGTGCCCGTGATCGGCTGCGTGGCGCGCTGGGATCCGCTTAAGGACCACGCCAATCTGCTGCGCGCCGTGGCCGCGCTGGTGCGCGATGGCCGCGACGCGGGGCTGCGCTGCGTGCTGATCGGGCGAGACATGACCGAAGGCAATGCCCAGCTTGGCGCCTTGCTCGACAAACTGGATCTGCGCGACCGCGTGGTGCTCAATGGCCCCAGCGACGACGTGCCCGCCGTCATGAACGGACTGGACCTGCACGTGCTGTCCAGCTGCGCCGAGGGCTTTCCCAACGTGGTGGCCGAGGCCATGGCGTGCGGCGTGTATTGCGTGGTGACGGACGTGGGCGACGCCGCCTACATCGTTGGCGATACCGGCGTGGTGGTGCCGCCCGAGCAGGCCGAGGCCCTGGCCCGCGGCATCGAGTCCGCGCTGTGCGACGTGGCCGCGCGAGGCCGCGAGCGCGCGGGCGAAGCCGCACGCGCGCGCGTCCTGGAACATTTCGATCTTGCACGCATGGTGCAAAGCTATATCGCCGTCTGGCGCCGCATTTCTGGAGTCCAAGCATGAGCGCCGGACGCTGCCTGCTGTTTGTCGTCAACAACCCGGCGTTCTTCATGTCGCACCGCGTGCCGGTCGCGTTGGCCGCGCAGAAGGCGGGCTACGACGTCCACGTCGCGACGATGGACGGCCCCGCCGTGGCCGACATCCAGGCGCTGGGCATGACCCATCACGCCATTCCCATGACGCGCAGCGGCAAGCGCCCGCTGCAGGAACTGGGCACGTTGCTGGCGCTGGTCCGCCTGTTCCGCCGGCTGCGGCCCGACGTGGTGCACCTGGTCACCATCAAGCCCGTGCTGTATGGCGGCATCGCCGCGCGGCTGGCGCGTGTGCCGGGCATGGTGGCGGCGATTTCCGGATTGGGATTCGTGTTCCTGTCCAATTCGCTGAAGATGCGCCTGGTGCGCGCGGTGGTGGCGCGCCTGTATCGCATCGCGCTGGGCCATCCGAACAGCCGGGTGATCTTCCAGAACGCCAACGACCGCGACCTGCTCAAGTCGCTGGGCGCGGTACGCGATGAGCAGGTGGTCATCATCCGCGGCGCGGGGGTGGACCTTGACGCCTTCCGTCCTACGCCCGAGCCGCCTGCGCCGCCCGTGGTCGTCACGATGGTGGCGCGCCTGCTGCGCGACAAGGGCGTGCAGGAGTTCGTGCAGGCGGCAAGGCTGCTGCGCGAACGTGGCGTGCCGGTGACGATGCAACTGGTGGGCGGCCTGGACGCCGGCAACCCGGCTTCCGCCACGCAGGCCGATGTCGACGCGTGGCAGCAGGACGGCTGCGTGCAGGCGCTGGGCGAGCGATCGGATGTGGCGGCGTTGTATGCGGCCGCGCACATCGCGGTGCTGCCGTCCTACCGCGAAGGCCTGCCCAAATCCTTGATCGAAGCCGCCGCCTGCGGGCGCGCAGTCGTGACGACCGACGTGCCGGGCTGCCGGGACGCGATCGAGCCCAACGTCACCGGCCTCCTGGTGCCGGTGCGCGACGCCGCCGCCCTGGCCGACGCCATTGCCCGCCTGGCCGAGGACGCGGCATTGCGCCAGGCGATGGGCGCGGCGGGCCGGGCGCTCGCCGAGCGCGAGTTCGACATCAACCAGGTCGCGCGCATTCACGTTGCGCTGTACGACGCGCTTAGCGCCTGATCGCGTCGATCCAGAAGCGCGTGGACGGGTCCTGCTGGCTGGGCTGGGGCGCGTCCAGCTCGCGCATGATGTTCTTGGCCAACACCTTGCCAAACTCCACGCCCCACTGATCGAAGGGGTTGATGCCCCAGATCACGCCTTGCGTGAACACCTTGTGCTCGTACAGGGCCAGCAGCGCGCCCAGCGTATAGGCTTCCAGGCGCGGCAGCACGATCAGCGACGACGGCCGTCCGCCCGGGTGCACGCGGTGTTGCGCCAGCAGGCGCGCGCGTGCCGGATCGCGTTCCGTGGCGGAGGTTTCCGCCAGGGCTTCTTCAAAGGTCTTGCCGCGCAAAAGCGCCGAACGCTGCGCCAGGCAGTTGGCAACCAGCAGTTCGTGGTGCCGGGCGTACGCATGGTCCGGCTGTTCGCACAGGATGAAATCCACCGGCGCGCCGGCCGCATCCTGATGCAGCCACTGGAAGAACGTGTGCTGGCAATCGGTGCCCGGCATCCCCCACACCGCGGGACCGGTCGGCACACCGGCCGGACTGCCGTCGGCCGTGGCGACCTTGCCCAGCGATTCCATTTCAAGCTGCTGGGCCCACGGCACGATGTGATGCAGCCGCGAATCGTAGGGCGCGATCACCAGCGAGTCATAGCCCAGCACGCTGCGGTTGGCCACGCCGGCCAGCGCCAGCTGCACGGGCGCGTTCTCGTCCGGCGGCGCATTGCGGAAATGGTCGTCCATGGCCGCCGCGCCCGCCAGCAGCCGGTCGAAGGTGTCGTTGCCGAACGCCAGCGCGACCGGCAGGCCGATCGCGGACCACAGCGAATAGCGCCCGCCGACCCAGTCCCAGATCTGGAAGATGTGGTCGGGCAGGATGCCCAGGTTGAGCGCCGCCTCGACGTTGCAGGTGATCGCCACGACCTGCTTGATCGGATCGGCGACGCCGGCTTCGCGCAGCCAGTTCATCGCGACCTCGGCGTTGGCCAGCGGCTCTGTGGTGGTGAACGACTTGGAGGCGACGATGACCAGCGTGTTGTGCGGATCCAGGTGGCTCATCGCTTCGGCAACCGAATGCGAGTCCACGTTGGACGCAAAGCGCACGTCACGGCGCGCGCCCTCGTGGCGCAGCGCGCGGGTGACCAGGCGCGGTCCCCAATCGCTGCCGCCAATGCCCAGATGCAGCACGCCGCTGTAGCGGCCGGCCGCGTCGGCGGCGCGCACGAATTCGCGCAGGCGTTCGCGCTCGGCAAGCACCGCCTTGGCCACCATTGCAGGCGGCTCGGCCGCGCGCAAGGCGGTGTGCCAGGCGGCGCGTCCTTCCGTCCAATTGGCTTGGCCGCCATCGAACAGGCGCGCGCGCCAGGTATCGAAGTCCTGCTGCGCCAGCAGCGCCCGCGAGGCGGCCAGCAGTTCGGGCGATTGCGCCTGTGCGCTCAGGTCCAGGCGCAGCCCGGGCGCATTGATGACGCGCAGCTTTTGGCCATCCCGGGATGCCGTGCGTGTTGCGGCGGTGAACTGCTGCCACGCGGGGCTGTTGGCTAACGACATGAGCGGATCAGAAAGGCAGTGTGGCGTTCGGGGCGAGCTTGCCCAGTTCGCGGCGGAAGTCGGCCTGGATGCGCGCGAGGGCCGCTTCGCTTTGCGCCTCGAACCGCAGCACGACGACCGGCGTGGTGTTGGACGGCCGCGCCAGACCGAAGCCGTCGGCGTACTCGGCACGCACGCCGTCGATCGTGATCACGCGCTTGGCGTCGGGAAACTGGCCTTGCTCCTGCAAGGACTTGACCAGCGTGAACGGCTGGCCTTCTTCCATTTCCAGCTTGAGCTCCGGCGTGGACACGTCTTGCGGCAGGGCCTCCAGCGGGGCGCAGGCGTCGGCTGCGCGCGACACGATTTCCAGCAGGCGGGCGCCGGTGTACAGACCGTCGTCAAACCCGTACCAACGTTCCTTGAAGAAGATGTGGCCGCTCATTTCGCCGGCCAGCGGCGCGCCGGTTTCGGCCAGCTTGGCCTTGACCAGCGAATGGCCCGTCTTCCACATCAGCGCGGCGCCGCCGGCGGCCTCGACCGACAGGCCCACGTGGCGGCTGCACTTGACGTCATAGATGATGGTCGCGCCGGGATTGCGTTCGAGCACGTCGCGGGCAAAGAGGACGAGCTGGCGGTCGGGCCAGATGATCTGGCCGGATTTGGTGACCACGCCCAGGCGGTCGCCGTCGCCGTCGAAGGCCAGGCCAAGTTCGCAATCGGTCTCGGCGACGTGCTTGATCAGGTCCTGCAGGTTCTTGGGTTCGGCCGGATCGGGGTGATGGTTGGGAAAGTTGCCGTCCACGTCGCAGAACAGTTCGTCGACCTCGCAGCCCAGCGCGCGAAAGAGCTGCGGCGCCACTGCGCCGGCCACGCCGTTGCCGCAATCGATGGCGATCTTCATGGGACGCGCCAGTTTGACGCCCGAAGCCACGCGCGCGATGTAGGTCTGCGCCAGATCGAGCTGGCGGCGCGTGCCGGGTTCGGGGGCGGGGGCCAGGGCTTGCCCGTTCATGGTCTGCGCCAGCTGCTGGACGTCGTCGCCAAACAGCGCGCGGCCGCCCATCATCATCTTGAATCCGTTGTACTTGGGGGGATTGTGGCTGCCGGTAATGGCCACGCCCGATCCGGTCTGCATGATGTTCGCGGCAAAGTAGACGAGCGGCGTGGGCACCATGCCAATGTCCAGCGTATCGACGCCGCCTTCCAGCATGCCTTCCTGCAGGGCCAGCGACAGCATGTCGCTGCTGAGGCGGCCGTCGCGCCCGACCACCAGCGTCTGCACGCCCTGCTCGCGGGCGCGGGCGGCAAGCGCCACGCCGAGCGAACGGGCAAAGGTTGCGTCGATCAGGTCCGGCACGGTGCCGCGAATGTCATATGCCTTGAAAACAGAGGCCGGAAATTGTGTATTGTTGCCCACGACGGTTCCTTGTTGAGGGGGACAGCGCGGCGGCTGCCGGGTAATGGTAAACCCGTACATCCAAGCCGCTATGGCAGGGGTCAAAGTTGGATTATCCCCCATCGGCGCGGGGGGCTTCATCCTTCGGGCGGAGTAGGGCATTTACCCGGTGCCGCCTGCCCCGCCGTGGTGCGGCGCCCGGCGCGCCGCCGCCTGTTTGCGGTGCATGGCGGCGGGCGCAAAGGCCGGCTCCCGGGCTGCCGCGCATGGCACAAAAGTTGCTCGTCATCCGAAGGTGATACGCTTGCCGGGCAAGCAGAAAGACCAGGAGGGGCCATGGGCGCCAAAGTATCCACAGTCATGTCATCGGGCGGCGCCACAAGCAGGCGGGGACCGCCCACGGACTTTGCCGGCCCGGCCGCGGGCCGCGAGCGCCGGCTTGATATCCACGTGTCTGCCGCCGCGACAGGCGAATTGGCCACCGGCCGTGCCTGGGAACGCAGCGTCTGGCGCGACGCGCGCGTCCTCATTGCGGAGTGCCCCGCGCCGCATCTGGCGGCTTCGATCGAAAGCGCGTTGCGCACGGTGGCCGCCAGCGTGGCGCGCGACCGCGGCTGGCAGGCCGCCGGCACCGTGTCGTTTTCGCTGGACGACCGCAGCGGCGTCTTCCGCGTCATCGACGCGCAGACGCAGGCCCGCGGGCACGACATGCCGCTTGCCGAACACGATCCCATTGCGCCGCACGTGCTGGAAATGCGCATCGACGGCTGCGGCGACCGCCGCCTGCCGTGCACCCATTTGATGGTCTGCGGCGCCACCCGCGGCGAGGTCCTGCGCCGCGCCTATCGCGCCCTGTCCGAACTGCCCGGCCCCGCCGGCGTGGACCGCGCCTTCCTGATGGAGCGCATTGCCTCCCGCGCCTTCTGCTCGGGCATGACGGGCACCCGGCTGGATCAGGCGGTCGGCTGACTGGTCCGCCAAGCGGGGCTTCGGCGGGCGCCGTCCAGCCCCTACAATAGTCCGCACATCCGATGAACTGCGCCCGGCCCCAGCGGCCGGGCCGACTTCAAGTGCGGCATCCATGACATTGCTGAGCGATCTACAGGCCCTCCTGGGCGACTCCCACGTGCTGACGGGCGCGGACGCGGATTCCTATGTGCTGGATTGGCGCCGCCGCTATCGCGGCGCGGCGCTGGCGGTGATCCGCCCCGGCTCCACCGCCGAAGTGGCGGCCGCCATCAAGCTGTGCGCCCAGCATGGCGTGCCGGTGGTGCCGCAAGGCGGCAACACGGGCCTGTGCGGCGGCGCCACGCCGGACGATTCCGGCACCGCGATCGTCCTGTCCACCGCCCGGCTCACCGCCGTGCGCGCGCTGGACACCGACAACGACACCATCACCGTGGAGGCCGGGTGCATCCTGCAGGCCGTGCAAGAGGCGGCGGCGGCCGCGAACCGCCTGTTCCCGCTGAGCCTGGCGGCCGAAGGCAGCTGCACCATCGGCGGCAACCTGGCCACCAACGCCGGCGGCACGCAGGTGCTGCGCTATGGCAACACGCGCGACCTCACGCTGGGCTTGGAGGTCGTGACCGCCGAAGGCGAGATCTGGGACGGCCTGCGCGGCCTGCGCAAGGACAACACCGGCTACGACCTTCGCGACCTGTACATCGGCAGCGAAGGCACGCTGGGCATCATCACCGCCGCCACCCTTAAGCTGTACCCGCGCCCGGTGGCTTCCTGCACGGCGCTGCTGACGCTGGACAGCATCGATAACGCCGTGGAAGTCCTGTCGCGCGCCCGCGCGGGGTTCGGCGCCTCGCTGACCGGTTTCGAACTCATGAGCGGCGCCTGCCTGCAAGGCGTGGTGCGCCTTTTTCCGCAGCAGCGCCTGCCCTTCGAAGGCGAATCGGCGGCCTCGCCGTGGTTCGCCCTGCTGGAGCTGTCCGACAGCGAGAGCGAAACCCACGCCCGCGAGCGTTTCGAGGCCGTGCTGGGCGAGGCCATCGAGGCGGGCCTGGTGAACGACGCCGCCATCGCCGCGAACGTCTCGCAGAGCAAGGCGCTGTGGCACCTGCGCGAAAGCATCCCGCTGGCCGAAGCGGAGCTGGGCAAGTCGGTCAAGCATGACGTCTCTATTCCCATCTCGTCCATCGCCGGATTCGTGCACAAGACCAACGCCTTGCTGCAGGCGCGCTTTCCGGGCGTGCGCCATGTGATCTTCGGCCATCTGGGCGACGGCAACCTGCACTACAACGTGGCGCATGCGCCGGGCCAGAGCGAAGCCGAGCTGCTGGCGTTGCAGGGCGAGATCTACGGCGTGGTGCATGACAGCGTGCACGCGCACAACGGCTCCATCAGCGCCGAACACGGCGTGGGCCAGCTCAAGCGTGACGAGCTGCCGCGCTACAAGAATCCCGTGGAGCTCGCGCTGATGCGCCGGATCAAGCGCGCGCTGGATCCGCAGGGGCTCATGAACCCCGGCAAGGTGCTTTCCACGTAACGCGGCCAGGATCGCAGAACATGGCAACCCCTCCCGCAGCGGGCGCGAATCACCGGGTGCTGATCGTCGAGGACGACCACATCATCGCCGGTAACCTGTACAGCTTCCTGGAGGCGCGCGGCTTTCTTCCCGACGTGGCCTACAGCGGACCCGCCGCCTTGCAGCAGTTGCAGGCGCAACGCTTTGACGCCGTGCTGCTGGACATCGGCCTGCCCGGCATGGACGGCAACGCCGTGCTGCATGCCATGCGCACGGAACGGCGGCTGGCCGTGCCGGTGCTGATGCTGACCGCGCGCGACAGTCTCGAAGACAAGCTGGCGGGATTTTCGCACGGCGCCGACGACTACCTGACCAAGCCGTTCGCGCTGCTCGAGGTCGAGGCCCGGCTGCTGGCGCTGATCCAGCGCGCCAAAGGGTCGACGGTGGACGCCGAGCGCACGTTCGGCCCGCTTCAGTTCGACGCGCGCAGCCGTGTCGTGTCGGTCAGCGGCGTGCCGGTCCATCTGACCCGCAAGGCAAGTCTCATCATCGAAGTGCTGCTGCGCGATCCGGGCCGCGTGGTCACGCGCGAGGAACTCGAATCCGTGTTGTGGGGCAACGAGCCGCCCTCGTCCGATGCGCTGCGCAGCCAGGTGCACCTCTTGCGCCGCGCGCTGGCCGACGCGGGCTTTGACGGCATCGAGACCGTGCACGGCACCGGCTGGCGCCTGGCGTTGCCCGGCGCCGCATCATGAGCCGCGCCGCCTCCGGCACCTTGACCCAGCGCGTCGTCTGGGCGCTGACGGGCGCGGTGGCGCTGTTTGTCACGGCGCTTGCGCTGCTGGCCTACCTGACGTTCGACCAGATGGAGGACGATCTGGTCAACGACATCCTCAACACCGAAATGGATCGCCTGGTCCAGCATGCGCGCAGCAGCGACGAATTCCTGCCGCGCCGGGGCGCGCGCGAGCTGGGCGGATCCATGCGCGCGTGGCTCAGCGTGGACGGCCAGCCGCCCGTCGGCATGCCGCCCGAACTGCTCTCGCTGGAAAACGGGCTGCACCTCATCGAACCGGGCGCGTACACGTGGCACGTGATGGTGGCCGAAACCGACCGCGGCAAGGTGTATCTGCTGTACGACGCCACCGACAACGAAGAGCGGGTGCACGACTTCGGCCTGATCGTGCTGGGCGTGGGCGCGCTGTGCGTGGTGTTGGCCTACGCGCTGTCACGCCGCGTGGCGGCAGTGGCGGTCGGGCCGCTGCTGGACCTGACGGACCGGCTGTCGACCTGGGCGCCCGGGTCGCCCGACATGGCGGTCACGCGCGACGACGAGGCCGGGCGGCTCATCGAAGCCTTCAACCGCGTGCAGGGCCAAGTCGACCGGTCGATCGCCCGCGAACGTGAGTTCGCCGGCAATCTCAGCCACGAAGTCCGTACGCCGCTGGCGGCGATCCGGTCCGACAGCGAACTCATGCTGCTGACGCAGGCGCTGACGCCGGACCAGCAGCAGCGCCTGACGCGCGTGGTCGACAACGTGGACCACGTGATCGTCAGCCTGGAAAGCGCGCGCGCGATGGCGCGCGACCAGTTGCGCGAGCCGGAGCCCGTCGACATTGCCGCCTGCATGGAAGACGCCTGGCGCGGCTACGCCGCCCAAGCCGCGCTGGCAGACCTGCGCTTCGATAACCAGATTCCGGCCAGCCAGGTGCTGTCGCTGGACCGCTACGCCCTGCTGACCGTCCTGCGCAATCTCGTGCGCAACGCCATCGAGCACGCCGCGCCGGCCACGCTGACCGCGTCGCTGGATGCGCAGGGCGGGCTGGAACTGCGCGACGACGGCAAGGGCATCGCCGCCAGCGACCTGCCGTTCCTGTTCCGCCGGTATTTCAGCGGCCGCATGCGCGATTCGGGCGAGTCGGGCAGCGACGAGGCGGCGCGCGGGTTGGGACTGGCGATCGCCAAGCGCGTATGCGACATGCAGGGCTGGTCGCTCACGGTCGAGTCCTCGCAAGAGGGGCCTGCGCGCGGCACCCGCTTCCTGTTGCGATTCCGGCAGGCCGAGACGGCAGCGCCTACCACGCGAATTTGACGAATTTTCGACTGTCGGCCCCGTAAAGTGCGCAGGCCCGAACCGTCCGGAAAATCCCGATCATGCCGTCCCCATTACTGCCGGCGCCGCACGCGCCGACGAGAGCCTTTTACCTGCTCACCCATGTCGGGGCCGTGACACTGCTGCTTGCCTGCTTGGCGTGGTGGGCCAAGGAGTCGGGGCTGGACATGTACATCGCGCGTGCGCTCTTTGATCCGGTAATCGACGATTTTCCGCTGCACGGAAGCCGGTGGCTGGAGTTGCTGGGCCACCGCATCGTGCTCGCCCTGCCGATCGGCGTGGGCCTGGCCGCGGCCGGCATCGCGGCCGCCAGCTACCGCATCCCGGCATGGCGCCGCTGGCGCGGCGCGGCGATCGCCGTGGCGGCATCGTGCCTGACCGGGCAAGTGCTCATCAACCAGCTCAAGCATCACACGACGCTGCCGCGTCCCTACGATCTGGAGACGCTGGGCGGCTACACGCCGTATCCGGTGCACTGGTGGACCTGGGCGCGTGCGCGCGCCGGCGGCGCCTTGCCCAGCGGCCATGCCGGCGCGGGCTATGCGCTGCTCAGCCTGTACTTCGCGGGATGGGCGCTGGGCCGGCCTGCGTGGCGCTGGAGCGGGCTGGCGATCGGGGTGGCGGCGGGCGTGGGCTTTTCCGTCGTGCGCATCCTGCAGGGCGCGCACTTTCTCAGCCAGACGCTGTGGTCCGCCGCCCTGATGTGGCTGCTGGCCGCCATCTTCTTCTATCCGGTGATCGTGGGACGGACCGCGCACGGCCCGTCCCGCGCGCCGCGCGTCAGTTGAGCAGCACGCCCGGCAGCCACAGCGAGAACGCCGGCACGTAGGTCACCAGCGCCAGCGCGGCCAGCAGCGCGCCGTAGAACGGCCAGATGGTGCGCATCACTGTTCCCACCGATACCCCGCCGATGGCGCATCCCACGAACTGCGTGGTGCCCACCGGCGGCGTGTTCAGCCCCAGCGCGCAGTTCAGCAGCAGCACCATGCCGAACTGCACGGGCCCCATGCCGTACTGCATGCAGATCGGCAGGAAGATCGGTGTGCAGATCAGGATGGTGGCGGCCATGTCCAGGAACGTGCCCAGCACGAACAGGATGATGTTGACCATCAGGAAGATGGCCCACGGCTCCGTCGAAATCGACGCCATCAGCTGCCCGGTCTTTTCGGCCACGCCATAGAAGCTGATCAGGTAGCCGAACGTGGCGGAGATGCCGATCAGCAGCAGCACCACGCCCGTGGTCTTTACCGCCTTGCTGGCCGCGCGGACGAACTGGTCCCAGGTCAGCGAGCGGTAGACGAAGATCGTCAGCGCCAGCGCATACAGCACCGCCACCGCTGCGGATTCCGTCGCGGTGAAGACGCCGCTCAGGATGCCCGCGATGATCAGCACCACCACGAACAACCCCGGCGCCGCGGCCACCAGCGAGCGGAACACGATGTGCCAGCCCGGGAAGGTGCCTGCCGGGTAGCCCCGGCTGCGCGCCACGAAGTAGGCGGCCGCAAGATTGCACGCGGTCAGGATCAGGGCGGGCACGACGCCTGCCGCGATCAGCGCCGCGATGGACACCTTGCCGCCCGCGGCCAGCGTGTAGATGATGATGTTGTGGCTGGTCGGCATCAGCGCGCCCACCAGCGCCGCGTGGGTCGTGACGTTTACCGCGTAGTCGGCGTGATAACCCTCGCGCTTCATCATCGGGATCATCACCGACCCCATCGCCGACACGTCCGCCACCGGCGATCCCGACACCCCGCCGAACAGCGTGCAGGCCACCACGTTGGACATGCCCAGGCCGCCGCGCACATGGCCCACCAGCGACTTGGCGAACGCCACGATGCGGTCGGCAATGCCGCCGTACAGCATCAGTTCGCCGGTGAAGATGAAGAAGGGGATGGCCAGGAACGAAAACGCGTTCATGCCCGAGGTCATCTGCTGGAAGGCCACTGCCAGCGGCAGGTCTTCGTACATGATGGCCGTGATGGACGACAGCCCGATGGCGAAGGCCACCGGCACGCCGATCACGAGGAACCCCATGAAGGTGAAGGACAGCAGTGTCAGCGCCATGCCGGTACCACCTTCTGGTTGCGCAGGATCGCGATGATGTGCTCGACGGAAAAGAGCGCGATCAAGGTGCCCGACAGGGTTGCAGGAACGTACTTCCACGCGTTGGAGATGCCCAGGTTGGGAATCTTGTAGGCCGCGACAGACTCGGCCAGCACGCCGCAGTTCCAGGCCATCAGCACGCCGAACAGCAGGACGAGCAGATGGATGAAGATGCGCAAGCGCCGTTGCCCGGCGGCGGGCAGGGCGTCGAGCAGGGACTCGAAGCCGATATGCCCGGCGTCGCGCACGCCAACCGCCGCGCCCAGCATGGTGACGTACAGCACCAGCAGGAGCGCCAGGCTTTCCGCCCAGGTCGGCGTGCTGTTCAGCACGTGGCGGCCGAAGATCTGCAGCGAGACGGCGACAATCAGGCAGATCAGCCCGAATACGCTCGTCCACATGCAGATCCGCGCCAATCGGGCGCAGGCGCGGGAGTAGGCATCCAGCGGGGCAGCCAGGGCTTCTTCCCGGCCCCCCGCGGCGACATCTGGTTCATTCGTGGGTGTGGCCAACATGATGTCCTCACTGCACGGCCTGGATCTTGGCGACCAGGTCCTTCATTTCAGGCGTGGTGACGAAGCGTTCGTAAACCGGCTTCATCGCGCCCTGGAACGAGGGTTTGTCGACCTGCGAGATCTGCGAGCCCGCCTTCTCGACCACCGCGCGCGACTTCTGCTCGCGCTCGTCCCACAGCTTGCGCATGTAGGGCACCGATTCGCGCGCCGCTTCGCGCAGGATCTTCTGGTCGTCGGGCGGCAGCTTGTCCCACTGGCGCTTGGAAAAGATCAGGATCTCGGGCGTCATCGTGTGCTCGGTCAGCGAATAGAACTTGGCGACCTCGTAGTGATGCGCGCTTTCGTAGCTGGGGAAGTTGTTCTCGGCCGCATCCACCAGCCCGGTCTTGAGCGATGTGTACACCTCGCCCATCGGCATCGGCGTGGCGTTGCCGCCCATCGCCTCGACCATTGCCACGGACAGGTCCGACTGCTGCACGCGGATCTTCAGGCCCTTGGCGTCGGCCAGGGTCCTGATCGGTTTCTTGGTCGTGTACATCGAGCGCGAACCGCTGTCGTACCAGGCCAGGCCCACGAAGCCGGCTCCCTCGCACGAGCGCAGGATCTGATCGCCGATCTCGCTGTCCAGCACCTTGTGCAGATGCTCCTTGGAACGGAACAGGAACGGCAGCGACGGCACGCGGGTGGTCTGGCAGATGTTGTGCATCGCCGCGCTCGACACGCGGGCCATGGCCAGCGCGCCCAGTTTCACCTGTTCGATCGAATCGTCTTCGTTGCCAAGCGCGCCGCCAGAGAACACCTTCACGGTGATGCGGCCGTTGGTCCGTTGCTTGACCAGATCGCCGAAGTGGCGCACGGCCTGCACAGTGGGGTAGTCGTCGGGATGGATGTCCGCGGAGCGCAGCTCGGCGGCGTGAGTGGCGGGAATCAGCGTCAGCAAGGCGGCCGCGGCCAGAACGGCGCGGCTCAGGTGAGGGTGCAGCATGTCTACCTCCGGATGGGGTACGGCGTTTCGTTGAGGGCCGGGACGGCCCCGAAGCTCTTTGATATGCACTGACCTGCTCGGGGTGGGCGCAAAGGGGCGCGCCCGTCGGGTGCTAACCGGCGCTGGCGGTTTCCTCCAGGCCCTGCACGCCGGGGTGCAGGGCGAACACGGCGCCGTCCAGCGCGCCGGGCGCGGCATTGCCCGGGCGGATCGACGTCACGAAAAGCGTGTCCATGCGGGAGCCGCCGAAGGCGCACATGGCGACCTTGGCGGCGGGCACGTCCAGGGTGCGGTCCAGCCGGCCGTCGGGGGTGTAGCGATACACCTTGCCGGCGTCGTTGCCGCAAATCCAGTAGCAGCCCGCCGCGTCCACCGCGGCGCCGTCGGGACGGCCGGTGGGCAGGGCGTCAATGAAGACGCGGCGGTTGGACGGCACACCCGTCTCGGTGTCGTAGTCGAACGCCCACACGGTGGCGCGCGACGGGTGCGAATCGGACAGGTACATCGTCCGGCCCTGCGGGCTGAACGCCAGTCCATTGGGCACGATCAGGCCGTCGAGCAGGACGGTCACGCCGCGCGCTTCATGGCGGTACAGCGCGCCGGCGGGCGAGGCCAGGGCCATGTCCATCACCATGGTGCCCGCCAGAAACCGGCCTTGCCGGTCGCAGCGGCCGTCGTTGAACCGCATGCCGGGCGCGGCATGGGCAACGGATGCGAGCGGGCGCACAGCGCAGGCCTGGCCTTCACGCAATGCGTCGCAAGCATAGAAGCCATCTTCCATCGCCAGCAGCCAGCCGTCTTCCCGCATGGCGATGCTGCCCGCCATCTGCGGCAGCGCCCACTGCGCGAACGCGCCGGTTTCCGGCGTCCAGCGCCAAAGGGTCTTGCCGGGAATGTCGGTCCAGTAGAACGCCTGGTCGGCCCGGCGCCAGATTGGGCTTTCTCCGACGCCGCACAACACAGTTCCCAGACGTTCGGCGGTGGTGGACATGGGAGGCTTCAGGCGTTCGGGAAAGGGAAGGGGCCGGCCTTGACGAAGGCGCCGCCCTGATACCGCGCGGCGGGGTCGTCCGCGGCCAGCGCGGGCTGCGCTTCGACCTTTGCGCGGAATGGTTCCGATGAATCCTTGGGCGCAAAGCCCAGCACCGCCGCGCCGCTGTTGTCCCACCAGCTGTCGCGGTTGGCCGATGCGCCATACACAATGAGGTGGCCGACGTCCGGCGTGAACAGGGCGCGGACGACGAGGTCGGTCAGGTCGTCATGGCTGAGCCAGGTGACCAGCATGCGCCGGTCCTTGGGTTCGGGAAACGACGAACCGATGCGCAGGCACACGGTCTGGATGCCGTAGCGGTCGAAATAGAAGCGGGAGAGGTTTTCGCCGTAGGCCTTGCTCAGGCCGTAATAGCCGTCGGGCCGCAGGGGTACGCCCGCGTCCAGCGTCTGGCCCTGCTCGTAGAAGCCGATGACGTGGTTGGAACTGGCGAACACCACGCGCTGCACGCCATGCAGGCGGGCGGCTTCGTAGACGTTGTAGACGCCCTGGATGTTGGCGGGAAGGATTTCCTCGAACGGGCGTTCCACCGAGACGCCGCCCAGATGCACGATGGCGTCCACGCCGCGCACCAGTTCCGACACGGCGGCGGCGTCGGCCAGGTTGCAGGGAACGACTTCCTCGCCCGTCTGCGCGGGCGCCATGGCGGCCACGTCCGACACGCGCAGGATGTCCGCATGGGCTTTCAATCGGGGACGCAGTACCAGGCCCAGGTTGCCGGCGGCGCCGGTCAATAACAAACGATGACACCGGGAAGATGCAGGCATGTTGTTGACAGCTCGGCTCATGACGCAACGCTCTGTGATGGCGCGGTGGAGTGGACTTGTCTGGTACGTTATCGTACAACTGTCGCGAAGTATAATGATCGCCATTTTCCAGCGTCAAGCGCTGCGCAACCGTCTTCGGATAATCCCTGATGAACGCTCCTGTCGATACCCCTGTCCTGCCGCAGCGTCGTCCCCGCAACCTGGCGCAAGGCCTGGTCGAGAACATTTCCGAACGCATCCGCAGCGGTGAAATCCGTCCCGGCGACAAGCTTCCCACCGAATCGGCCATCATGCGTCAGTTCGGCGTCAGCCGCACAGTCGTGCGCGAGGCGCTGTCGCGGTTGCAGGCCTCGGGCCTTGTTGAAACGCATCACGGCGTCGGCACGTATGCGCTGGAACCCAGCGGGGGCGGCGATTTCCGCGTGGACCCGGCCGACATCGCCACCGTGCGCGATGTGCTGGTCCTGCTGGAACTGCGTATCTGCCTGGAAAGCGAGGCCGCGGGCCTGGCGGCCATCCGCCGTAGCGAAGACCAGTTGCAGGCGATGCGGCGGGCGCTCGATGCCTTCAAGCTGGCGCTGGACAGCGGCGGCGACACCATCACGCCGGATTTCCAGTTCCATCTGCTGGTGGCCCAGTCCACCGACAATCGCTACTTCGCGGACCTCATGGCGCATCTGGGGTCCGCCATCATTCCCCGCACCCGCATCAACTCGGCAAAGTTTGCCCACGAAGACCGTGCGGCGTATCTGGCGCGCGTGAACCTCGAGCACGAAGACATCTACAGCGCGATCACACGGCAGGACCCCGAGGCCGCGCGCGCGGCCATGCGCACGCACCTGAGCAACAGCCGCGAGCGCCTGCGCCGGGCGCAGTAGTGCGCTCGTGGCCTTGCTTGCTGCAAGTGTGATGTCGTACAACGTTTGAACAGCACGGGCCGCCGTCTATGAATCCAAAGCCGCGTTACTCTTGGCGCGGTTATTTTTTTGATCATCGAAACGGCATGGTTTTGCGCGGCACACACGGCAGTACGCATTCTTCATGGGGGCAGGCATTGCTCCACGCGCGCGAGGGGCTGGCATGCGTCGCCTGACTCTTCGATTCATCATTGCCATCCTGGCGCTCCTGACGCTGTCGCGCTTGGGGCTGGCCTTCTGGATGTGGGACCGCGTCGAAGCGGCCGGAGGCCTCGGCCCGCTCCTTTTTGGCGGACTGCGCATCGACGTGTGCCTCTTGTCGATGGTGATCGCGCTGCCGGCGGTGTTTTCGCCGTGGTTCGGTCACCGGCCGCTTGCCGTGCGCATCACCGCCTGGTGGTTCCGCGTCTGGTGGATGCTGTATGTGCTGCTGGAGGTTTCGACCCCGCAGTTCATCGCCGAATACGACACGCGGCCCAATCGCCTGTACTTCATCTACCTGCTCAATCCGAAGGAAGTGGGCTCGATGCTGTGGCAGGGCTACAAGGGCGTGCTGCTTGCCGCGTTCGTGGTGCTGGTCCTTGCGGCGTGGCTGGCGGTCAAGTTCTTCCCGACGCGCTCGCGCGATTCCTTCATGGCGTGGTGGAAGCGGCCCATCGCGTCCTTCGTGATCCTGGCGCTGGTGTTCCTGGGCGCGCGCGGTACGCTGGAACACCGCCCCATCAATCCGGCCAAGGTGGCGTT
Source organism: Achromobacter sp. SLBN-14 (assembly GCF_006715415.1). Classification (NCBI taxonomy): domain Bacteria; kingdom Pseudomonadati; phylum Pseudomonadota; class Betaproteobacteria; order Burkholderiales; family Alcaligenaceae; genus Achromobacter; species Achromobacter sp. SLBN-14. The sequence continues at coordinate 3,343,180 of NZ_VFNE01000001.1, forward strand.
CAGCTCGGACGCCATGGTGAACGCGCTGGCGCTCAATTCGTTGTACAGCGTGTTCGATGCGGCGTACCGCATGCGGGACGAGCGCTCGTCGGCCGCGATGTATCCCAAGATGGCCGTGGACGAGATGAACGCCATCGTGCGCGAGAAGGCCGGCATGACCGGCGCGCCCATGGATCCCAAGCTGCCCAGCCTGCATGAACAGAAGGCGACCGTGCGGCGGGACAAGCCGCTGAACGTGGTGATCATCCTGCAGGAAAGCCTGGGCGCGCAGTACGTCGGCAGCCTGGGCGGGCGCGACCTCACCCCGAACATCGACCGCTTGGGCAAGGAAGGCTGGATGTTCCACCGCGCCTACGCCACCGGCACGCGCTCGGTGCGTGGCATCGAAGCCGTGACGGCGGGCTTTTTGCCCAGCGTCGCCGATGCCGTGGTCAAGCTGCCGCGTTCGCAGACGGGCTTTTTCACGCTGGCGCAGTTGCTGGGCAAGCATGGCTATCACTCGCGCTTCGTGTACGGCGGCGAGTCCCACTTCGACAACATGCGCGCCTTCTTCCTGGGCAACGGCTTTGACGAGATCGTGGACCGGCCCAAGTTCGTCGACCCCGTATTCGAAGGATCGTGGGGCGCCTCTGACGAAGACATGTTCAATCAGGTCGACCGTCTGCTGCGCGCCGATGGCGACAAGCCGGTGTTCACGCTGGCGTTCTCGGTGACCAACCATTCGCCCTGGGAATATCCGTCCGGGCGCATCCAGCCCGTGGGCGATCCGGCCACGGTGGACAACACGGTGCGCTATGCGGACTGGGCGCTGGGCCAGTTCTTCGAGAAGGCGCGCAAGGCGCCGTATTGGGACAACACGGTTTTCCTCGTCATCGCCGACCACGATTCGCGCGTGTACGGGTCCATTCCCGTCCCGGTGCGGCACTTCCAGATTCCTGCGCTGATCCTGGGCGCGGGCATCGCGCCGCGGCAGGACGATCGCCTGGTCAGCCAGATCGACATGGCCCCGACGCTGCTGTCGCTGATCGGCCTGGACAACGTGAACCCCATGCTGGGCGTGGACCTGACGCAGCGCGATCCCGACCGCGCGATGATGCAGTACGCGGACAACTTCGGTTATCTGAAGGGCGATCAGCTGCTGGTGCTGGAGCCCGCCAAGGCGCCCCGGCAGTTCAGTTACAAGGCGGCGCCGGTTGGGCAGGATGAAACGTACGCGCCGGTCGAGCCGGCCGACCCGGCCTTGACCCAGGAGGCGCTGGCGCACGCGCTGTGGGCAAGCTGGGCGTACCGCGAAGAGAAGTACCGCCTGCCTTGATCCTACTCAAGCCTCATTCCGCGGGCCGATAGCACACTGGCGGCCATGACAACGCCGAACCCCTCCACGGGAGCCTCCCGCGCCGCATCCCCGGCGCTTTCGCACGCCCAACCCGCGGCGCCGCAATCGCGGCGCCGCCTGGCCATCCCCGTGCCGCGCGGCCGGCTGGCGTGGATAACCGGCGTGCTCAGCACCCTCTGGCTGGCCGTCAACACGCTGTTCTGGTGCCTGCTACTGTTCCCGGTCTCGCTGCTGAAGCTGGCGTTGCCGTTTGCCGCGGTCAGGCGGCGCATCGATCCCATTCTCAACGGCATCGCCACGGCGTGGGTATCGTGCAATACGGGCTGGTTCATGCGCATTCAGCCCCAAGCCTGGGATATCCAGGGCAATCAGGGCCTGCGCTACGCGGACTGGTATCTGGTCAATTGCAACCATCAGTCGTGGGTCGACATCTTTGTGCTGCAGTACGCGCTTAACCGGCGCATCCCGCTGCTCAAGTTCTTCCTCAAGCAGCAGCTCATCTACGTTCCGGTCATCGGACTGGCGTGGTGGGCGCTGGACTTTCCCTTCATGAAGCGGCACGGCAAGGCGGCCCTGCGCAAGAACCCGGATCTGGGGCGCCAGGACCAGGAAGCCGCGCGCCGCGCCTGCGCCAAGTTTTCGCTGGTGCCCACCAGCGTGATGGTATTTGCCGAAGGCACGCGTTTCAGCCCAGCCAAGCGCGCGGCGCAGGGTTCCCCGTACCGCCATCTGCTCAAGCCCAAGGCGGGCGGGCTGGCGGTGTCGTTGAATGCGATGGGCGCGCGGTTCCGCTCGATGATCGACGCGACCATCGCCTATCCGGACGGCGTGCCCAGCTTCTGGGATTTTGCCTGCGGACGCGCTGGCCAGGTGGTGGTGCGGATGCGGCAACTGCCGGTGCCGCCGGCCTTCTGCGAAGCCGATTACTCGCGCGACAAGGCGTTTCGCACCACGTTCCACCAATGGCTCGGCCAGCAGTGGCAGGCCAAGGACGACGAGATCGAGGCGCTTGTCGCGCGGCCAGGATCGCCTGCCGCAGGATCGCCTGCCGCAGGATCGCCTGCCGCCGGTGCGCCGGCCGCCGGACGGCCGGCCCCCGGATCGCCGGCCGCCCCAAACCCTTCCTCCGGCTAGCGGGTTTGCGGCTGGCGCAGCCTTAGACGCGCGCGGGCAGCACGACGCCCGAGCATTCCCCGAAGCCGATGCGCGGATAGCCGGCCTTCACGCATTCGGCGCGGATGATGATCTGGTCACCGTCCTGCAGGAACGTGCGCTTCTCGCCCCACGGCAGTTCGATCGGCGCCTTGCCGCCATTGCTCAATTCCAGCAGCGAACCTGCTTCCGCCGGGCGCGGTCCGGACAACGTGCCGGTGCCCAGCATGTCGCCCGGTTGCAGATTGCAGCCATTGACCGTGTGATGCGTGATGAGCTGCGCCACGTTCCAGTACGCATCGCGGAAGTTGCTGCTGGACAGCTGCACCGGCGGCGTGCTTGCGGCGCGGGATTGCTCGGTGGTCATCAGCACTTGCATCTGCACGTCATAGGCGCCCTTGGCGCGGTTGGCGTCCGACGACAAGTACGGCATCGGCTGGGGTTCGCCCGCGCCGCGGTTCCATTGCGTGCGGAACGGCTCCAGCGCTTCCATCGTGACGATCCACGGCGAGATCGTGGACGCGAAGTTCTTGGACAGGAAGGGGCCGAGCGGCTGGTATTCCCAAGCCTGGATGTCGCGCGCCGACCAGTCGTTCAGGATGCACAGGCCGAACACGTGCGAATCGGCATCGGCCAGTTCGATGCGTTCACCCTGGGCGTTGCCCGTGCCCACGAAAATCCCCAGCTCCAGTTCATAGTCCAGGCGCGCGCAGGGGCCGAACTGCGGCGTTTCGCCTTCGTTGGCGGGGCGGGTCTGGCCGACGGGACGCGGGAATTTCTGATTCACGCCGATGCTGGAGGCGCGGCCGTGATAGCCGATGGGCACCCACTTGTAGTTCGGCAGCAGGGGATTGTCGGGGCGGAACTGCTTGCCCACGGCGGTGGCGTGATGCACCGAGATGTAGAAGTCGGTGTAGTCGCCGATGCGGGCGGGCGTGGTGTATTCGGCGTCGGCCTGCGCGACCAGCAGCGGCTCCACGGTGGCGCGCAGGGCGGCGCCCTCGCGCAGCGCGCGCGACAGGGCCAGGCGAAGCGCGCTCCAGTGCGATTGGCCCAGGGCCATCAACGCATTCAGGCTGTCGGTGGCGCAGGCGGCCAGGGCTTCAGCGGCCAGGCCTTCGAACGGCTGCTTGCCGGCCAGCGCGGCCAGGTCCAGGATCTGGTCGCCGATGGCCACGCCGGGCCGGAAGGATTCTTGCGTGCCCTTGCGGCGGAAAGCGCCGTAGGGCAGGTTCTGCACGGGGAAATCCGACGTGTCCGAATTGGCGCTGGCGACCCAGCTCTTCAAGGACGGGTCGTGGGTTTCGTTGATGGTGGTCATGGCTGCGTGTCTCGGTCAGTGTGGTTATGGGAGCCGGCCGGGCGCACGGGCCTGCCGCGCGCCGGATGCATGAAACGCCAAACGGCGATGCGCTCTTCGCGCATCGCCGCCGGCAATGAAGGCTGACGCGGGCGCGTCACGCCTTCTTGGGATCGAAGTGCTTTGCGATGCCCTGCCAGCACCGGTAGTAATCGCCCTGCAATTCTACCGACGCCAGCGCCTGCTCCGTCGGGCGGATCACGCGGCGGGTCTCGAACATGAACGCCATCGTGTCGCGGATGTAATGCGCCTTGCTGGTGTCCGCATGCGAGGCCTTCTCGAAGGTCTCGGCATCGGGGCCGTGGCCGCTCATGCAGTTGTGCAGGCTGGCGCCGCCCGGCGCGAAGCCATCGGCCTTGGCGTCGTACACGCCCTGGATCAGGCCCATGAATTCGCTGGCGATGTTGCGGTGGAACCAGGGCGGACGGAACGTGTTCTCCATGGCCAGGATGCGCGGCGGGAAGATCGCGAAGTCCATGTTGGCCGTGCCCGGGGTGTCCGACGGCGCCGTGAGCACCGTGAAGATCGACGGATCCGGATGGTCGAAGCTGATCGAACCGACGGTGTTGAAGTTGCGCAGGTCGTATTTGTAGGGGGCGTGCGTGCCATGCCAAGCCACCACGTTCAGCGGCGAGTGATCGATCGAGGCGCGCCAGAAGCCGCCCGTGAACTTGGCGATCAGTTCAAAGTCGCCGTCCACGTCTTCGTACCAGGCCACGGGCGTCTTGAAGTCGCGCGCGTTGGCCAGGCAGTTCGAGCCGATCGGGCCCAGTTCCGGCAGACGCAGCGCCGCGCCAAAGTTCTCGAGCATGTAGCCGCGCGCGGTGCCGTCCAGCAGCTCCACGCGGAACCGCACGCCGCGCGGAATGACGGCAATCTCCAGCGGTTCCAGGTCGATTAGCCCCAACTCTGTGGCCAGGCGCAGCCGGCCCTGTTGCGGCACCAGCAGCAGTTCGCCGTCGGCGTTGTAGAAATAACGGCCCTGCATCGAGCGGTTGGCCGCGTACAGATGGATGCCCACGCCGCCCTGTTCGTCGGGGCCGCCATTGCCGCCCCACGTCTTCACGCCTTCAAGGAAATCCGTGGGCGCGTCCGGAATCGGCATCGGGCTCCAGCGCAGCTGGTTCGGCGTGACCGGGCCGTGGCCAAACGTGCTCAACCAGCCGGTGGCGCCGTCGAAGGCTTCAAAGGGCTTGTGCTGCGCGCCCGGGCGGATCCGGTACAGCCACGAGCGGCGGTTCTCGGCGCGGGGCGCTGTGAAGGCCGTGCCGGAAAGCTGCTCGGCGTACAGGCCGTAGGGACATTGCTGCGGCGAATTGCGGCCGATGGGCAGGGCGCCGGGCAAGGCCTCGGTGGCGCAATCGTTGCCGAAGCCGGTCTGGTATTGCAGTTCCATGGAATCCTCCTGGGGCGGCGGGCGCGGTGCTTGGCCGCGCGGCTTGGTGTGGTGGCCGGCGCGGGCGTTGCCCGAGCCGATGTGCCATTGTCGGAAAAAATCCCTGTTGCGGCTACGGGAATGCAAAAATAGCGACTATAAATTTTGTGAATAGTAGGGGGCCCCGATGGCCGAGCTGCGCGACGTCGACCTAAACCTGTTGCTGCTGTTTCAACATCTGCTCGAAGACCGCAACCTGTCGGCGGTGGCGCGGCGCATGGATCTGTCGCAGCCGGCGGTCAGCAATGCCCTGCGGCGCCTGCGCACGGCGTTCGGCGACGAACTCTTTGTGCGCACGGCGCAGGGCATGCTGCCCACGCCGCAGGCCCAGCGGCTGGCCGGACCCGTCAGCGAAGCGCTGGGCCTGCTGTCGCAGGCGTTGCAGGACCAGGACGTGTTCGATGCGGCCACCAGCAACCGGCGCTTTCGCGTGGCCATGACGGACGTCGGCGAAATCCACTTCATGCCGCGCCTCATGGAAGTCTGTGTCCAGAAGGCGCCGCAGGTCCGGATCGACTCCGTGCGCGTGCTGGGCCCCGACCTGCCGCGCGAGATGGAGTCGGGCCGGGTGGACTTGGCGATCGGGGCGTTCGATGAAATGGGGGCGGGCACGTTGCAGCGGATGCTGTTTCGCCAGGGCTACGCCACGCTCTTTCGCCAGGCGCATCCCACCGCGCATGCGGGCATGGGGATCAAGGCGTTTCGCGCGGAACGTCACCTCATCGTGTCGCGCGCGGCGCCCTATGGGCAGGTCAACCAGTCGATGGAGCGGGCGGGGGTGGACCTGGCCGAGCATTTCAGCGTGCCGCATTTTTCCGCGGTGCCCTACATCGTCAGCGCCACCGACCTCTTGGCGACCGTGCCGGAAAAGCTGGCGGCCAGCGCCGCCGCGCCGTTTGGCTTGCGCTTCATGACGCCGCCGCTCAAGGTGCCGGCGCTGCAGACCAACCTGTACTGGCAGCGCCGGGTGGACCGCGACGGCGGCAATCAGTGGCTGCGCGCCCTGATCGTCAATACCTTCGCGGTCGGTTCCTAGCGGCCCGCGTGGCGCCGCGCCGTGATGGCGGGGTCGGCGGCTCAGGCCGTTTGCGTCACGGAAGCGCGTGCGTGATGCAAGGCTTCCTTCAGCAGCGCCAGATCGCCCAGGTGGTTCGCCAGGAGCAGGATCAGCGCCGCATTGAGCTCCTGGCTCTGCTCGTTGGACAGGTCGCGGTGGGCGTCGATCAGCGCTTCGTAGAAGTCGTCCGGCGCGGCGAGGTTGGTGTCGGTGATAAGCATGGGGATAACCTCTGAAATCACGCGCGGCCGGTCGCACGATGAACGGCGGCGGCGACGGCGTCGGGATCGAAGGCGCGCCAGCGCGCGGCGACGTGCTGATCGGGGCGGATCAGGTAGGCGGTGCCCGCCTGCGCGTCGTAGCGCTTGGCCAGGCAGCCTTCGCTGTCCCGCACCACCGCCACCTCGGCGGGCAGCGCGGTCACGTCGCACTGCGCATCGGCCACCAGCACGGCCTTGACGGGCACCGGCGCCATGCGCAGCGCCTGCAAAGCGGCCAGCGTCTCGCGGGCGGGCAGCGCGGCGCCGCAGAACACCGCCAGCACAAACTCGCCATCCAGCTGCGACAACCACCAGCCCGGTTCACCCTGCATTTGCACCGGCGCATCCAGCGCCACCGCGCCCGGCACCATGCGGCCGGTGAAGGCGCCGGTATCCGGCGTGTTCAGCGGCGATCCGGCGTAGGTGGCCGGCAGCGACAGGCGGCCGCTGTTCACCAGCGATCGCGCGAACGGATGGTCCTTGGCCAGATTCAGCACCGCATTGCGGAAGCTGCGGCTGATCTCGCTCTTGGGCGTGATGAAGTCGGTGGCGCGCGACGAGTTCAGGATGTTTTCGTCGGCGGCGAACTCGCGTTCGGCGCTGTAGCTGTCGATCAGCGTATCGGGCGCAAGCCCCGCCAGCACCAGCTTGAGCTTCCAGGCCAGGTTCTCGGCATCCTGCACGCCGCTGTTGGCGCCGCGCGCGCCGAACGGCGACACGCGATGCGCGGCGTCGCCCGCGAAGACGATGCGGCCGTGGCGGAACTTGTCCATGCGTTCGCACGCAAAGGTGTAGACGCTGACCCATTCCAGGTCGAACTGCGCGTCCGGCCCGAGCAGCGCCCGGATGCGGGGCAGCACGTTCTCCGGCTTGACGGCTTCGACGGGGTCCGCATTCCAGCCCAGCTGAAAGTCGATGCGCCAGACATTGTCGGGCTGCCGGTGCAGCAGCACGGATTGGTTGGGGTGAAAGGGCGGGTCGAACCAGAACCAGCGCTCGGACGGGAAGTCCGCCGTCATCTTGACGTCGGCAATAAGGAACCGGTCGCGGAAGATGCGGCCGTGGCTTTCCTGGCCGATGAGCTTGCGCACGGGCGAGCGCGCGCCGTCGCAGGCGATCAGCCAATCGGCATGCAGCGAGTACGGGCCTTCCGGCGTTTCCACTGTCAGCGTCACGCCATCGTCGCCTTGCATGACGCCGGCGACCTTGTTCTTCCAGCGCAGCTCGATGTTGGGCTGCCGGCGGGCCGCTTCGTACAGATAGCCTTCGGCGTAGTACTGCTGCAGGTTGATGAACGCCGGACGCCGGTGGCCGGGCTCGGGCAGCAGGTCAAAACGCCACACTTCCTGCTCGCGGAAAAACACCTTGCCCACGTTCCACGACACGCCCTTGTCGATCATGCGCTGGCCCACGCCCAGGCGGTCCCAGATTTCCAGCGTGCGCTTGGAAAAGCAGATGGCGCGCGATCCGGTGGACAGCCGGTAGTCGTCGTCCAGCACCACCACGTGCACGCCTTGACGCGCCAGGTCCAGCGCCGTCGTCAGGCCGACGGGGCCGGCGCCCACCACCACGACCTGATGGCGCGCGAGGCTGGCCGCCGTCTGGTCCGCGTGCTTTTCATAGGCGAACTCCATCGCCTGAAAGTCGATGTCTCCCACGGTTGTCTCCTGTGTGGGTCATTTTCTAGTTATGCGGACACGCTGCGCCGCAAGGGGTCGCGCGTGTCCGGTTCTTGCTTGTCGAGGCAGGGTGGGGGGATCAGCCTTCCAGCTGCGCCCACATTTCCAGGTCGCGCTTGTCGGTCCAGATGCGCGGGTGCGTGTAGCCCGTGGCTTCGTCGTAGGCGCGCGACACGTCGAACGGCATGCAGTGGTCGAAGATCACCCAGTCGCTGTAGCGCGGCTTCATGAAGTCGTAGACCTCGCGGTAGATCGTCTTCAGGTCCTTGCCTTCGGCCACGCCGCGGTTCACGGCGCCGTACAGGTCCGTCAGGAAGGCGCGCGTGCCGGCCAGGCCCTGGCGCACTTCGGTGGCGTTCTTGAGGGCGGGGCCGCGGCCCGGCACCATCTTTTCGGCTTCAAAGCCCGCCAGCGCGTCCAGCGTGGTGGGCCAATCGCGGAAGTAGGCGTCGCCGCAGTAGGGCGTGGACTGGTATTCGACCAGGTCGCCGGCGAACAGGATCTTCTGTTCGGGCAGCCAGGCAATGGTGTCGCCCTTGGTGTGGCCGCGGCCGACCTGCAGCAGCTTGACTTCCAGGTTGCCCAGGTTGACCGTCATCTCGCCCTTGAACGTCATGGTCGGCCAGACCAGGCCCGGCGGAATCGACTCGGCGTTGCGGAACAGGCGCGGGAAACGGCCGATCTCGCTGGCCTTGTCCTGCTCGCCGCGTTCGGCGATCAGGTCGTAGGTGTCGCGGCTGGCCAGGATTTCCTGGGCGTTGTAGGCCGAGGCACCAAACACGCGCACGGCGTGATAGTGCGACAGCAGGATGTACTTGATGGGCTTGTCCGTCACTTCGCGGATGCGGCGGATCACGTCTTCGGCCATCACCGGCGTGGCTTGGGTGTCGATCACCATGACGGCCTCGTCGCCGATGATCACGCCCGTGTTGGGGTCGCCTTCGGCCGTGTAGGCATAGGCGTTGTCGGACAGCTTTTCGAACGAGACGACCTTGTCGTCCATGTCCGCGTGCGAGGCAAATTGCTTGCTCATGGAGGCTCCTTCCACTTTTCTAGGAATAGGGTGTGTGGAAGGAAATATAGTCCTGCGTTAGTTTTCGTGCAATACGTTTGCTATAAACGAATTCCCGAGTTGTAACGGCGATTTCGCCAGGCGCGTCGTCACGCCGCCCATCAGTTCCGTTGGCATTTTGGGCAGTAGTAGGTGGCGCGCTGCCCCTGGACAAAGCGGCGGATCGGCGTGCCGCAGACCCGGCAGGGCAGCCCTTCGCGCTCGTACACGGCCGCGTGGATCTCGAAGTAGGCGCCCGGTTCGCCGCTGGCGCCCACGTAGTCGCGCAGGGTGCTGCCGCCGGAGGTGAGGGCGTCGGCCAGCGTGGCCCGCACCATGTCGGCCAGGCGCTCGCAACGGGCCAGCGACAGCTTGTTGGCCGGGGTCTTCGGGTTGATGCGCGCGCGAAAGAGGCTTTCCGACGCGTAGATGTTGCCCACCCCCACGACCGCGATGCCGGCCAGCAGCACCTGCTTGACCGCGGCACCGTGGTTCTTGAAGTGCCGGTGCAGCCAGGCGCCGTCAAAGCGCGGGTCGAAGGGTTCGATGCCCAGCTTGGCCAGCAGCGGGTGGGCTTCGAGGGGGCCGTCGGCATCGTCGTGCCACAGCACGGCGCCGAATCGGCGCGGGTCGTGCAGGCGCAGGACCGCGCCGTCGAAGATCCATTCGACATGGTCGTGCTTGCGCAGGAATTCGCCGGGCGCCACGCTGCGCAGGGAGCCCGACATGCCCAGATGCACGATCTGGGTGCCGTGTTCGAAGCGCAGGAGCAGATACTTGCCGCGCCGCGCGCATGCCAGCACGGTGCGTCCGCCGATCAGGGACGGCAGCTCCGGCGGGATGGGCCAACGCATGCGGGGTTCGTGAACGACCAGTCGCGATAGCGTCCGGCCGGTGATGATGGCGTCGATTCCTCGGCGCGTGGTTTCGACTTCAGGCAGTTCCGGCATGAGCCAGTGTAAGATCATCAATTGCGTGTACGAAGATTGTGCCATCAACCGGACGGGCCGCGTGAAGTCGTCTTTTAAACAAATGAATATCGGGATCGCCGCGTTGGGGCTTGCGCTGGCAGCAATCATGGCCCCGCCGGCCCAGGCCGCCGACGGCCGGACGCGTGACGCGACGGGTCCACGGATGGCTCCCCAGAACCGCCAGCCTGAAACCGAAGTCATCCGCCTGCGCCCAGGTCAATTGCCTTATGTGTCGCTGACCGGCGATATCTTCTACCGCGTACTGGCTTCCGAGATCGCCGCCCAGCGGGGCATGTACGGCACCGCCGCCACCACCATGGTCGGTCTGGCCCGCGACACCGGCGATCCCCGACTTGCCCGCCGCGGCCTCGAGTTCCAGCTTGCCGGGGGCAATCTGCCGGGGGCGCTGGATGCCGCCCGCGTCTGGGCCCGTCTGGCTCCCAACGACATCGAAGCCAGCTCCACCGAACTGGCGCTGGCCGCCGCCAATGGCCAGACCAAGGGCCTGGCCCAAGCGCTGCGCAAACGCATCGATTCCTCGCGCGACAAGCCGGCCGCCATCGGCCAGGCGCTTGCCGTGCTCAGCCGCCTGAACGACCGCCGCCTTGCACTGCGCATCCTGGACGAATCCCTGAGCGACAGCGTGCGCAAGCTGCCCGCCGCGCACCTCGCGCTGGCCGACGTGGCTTCCGCCGCCGGCGACTACGAGCGCGCCGCCCAGGAATCTCGCGCCGCACTGGCCGCCGAGCCCAAATCCGAAGGCGCCGCCCAGCGCGTGCTGGAGTACGGCTCCAAGGTCGATCCCAAGCGCGCGCAGACCGAGGCCCGCGCCTTCATCAACCGCAATCCCGGCGCGCGCAAGGTCCGTCTGATGCTGGCCGGCCAACTGGCCGACAGCGGCGACTACGACGCCGCCCTGGCCGAGCTTCAGGCCATGTCGCGGCGCTCGCCCGAGGATTTCGACCTGCTCTTCATGCAGGCCCAACTGGCCTACAAGTCCGGACAACTCGCGCAGGCCAAGACCCTGCTGCAGCAGTATCTGGACGTCCAGAACCAGCGCCAGCGGGCCACGGTGCCCGGCGCCACTGACGCCGGGGCGGCTGCCGCCGATGCGCACGTGCTGCTCGCGCGCATCGCCGAAGACCAGGGCCGCTACGACGAAGCCATCGCCGAACTCGGCCGTATCGACGACCCCACGCTGCGCTATTCCGTGCGCATGCGCCAGGCCGCGCTGCGCGCCAAGAGCGGCCGCGTGGACGACGCGCTGGCCATGATCGACTCGGCCGGCCCGCAGGACGAAGAAGAACGCGCTCTGGGCTCGCTGACCAAGGCGCAGATCCTGCGCGATGCCGACCGCATCGGTCAGGCGGTCGCTGCCCTGGAAGCCGCGGACCAGGCGCTGCCGGACACGGTCGAGATCAAATACGAACTGGCGATGCTGTACGAACGCCAGAACCGTCTGGCCGACCTGGAGCGCATGCTGCGCCAGGTCATCGCCCTGGATCCGGACCATGCCCACGCGTACAACGCGCTGGGCTACACGCTGGCCGACCACAACCAACGCCTGCCCGAAGCCCTCGATCTCATCACGCAGGCGCTGGAGCTCTCGCCCAACGATCCGTTCATCCTCGATAGCATGGGCTGGGTCAAGTTCCGCATGGGCGACACCATTGCGGCGGCGGACTACCTGCGCCGTGCTTACAGTGTGCGTCCCGAAGCCGACATCGCGGCCCATCTGGCCGAGGTGCTTTGGGCGCAGGGCAAGCGCGATCAGGCCACGGACCTGCTGCGCGCCGCCTTGCAGAAGGATCCCAAGAACAAGACGGTCCAGGACGTCGTGAAGCGCCTGGGGGTCAATCTGTGACGGCAGTCTTTGCAGGATTTCGCGGCGCGGCGTCCGGCCTGCGCTGGGTGGCGCTGGCGCTGCTTGCCTTCACGCTTGCTGCCTGCACGTCCTTGCCCAAGCCCATCGAAGGGGCCAGCGACGACGCGTTCTCGCGCATTGGCCGCTTTGCCATCACCGTCAACGAAGAAGGCGGCAAGCAGAATGCCGTGCAGGGCGGCTTCTCGTGGTCCGACGATGGGCGCCGCTATGTGCTGGACCTGACCAACCCGCTGGGGTCGACCGAAGCCCGCGTGGAAGGCCGCCCCGGCGCCGCCAGCCTCACCAAGGCCGACGGCACGCGCCTGGTCGCCGACAACCCCGATGCGCTCGCAGAGGACGCCCTGGGCAGCAGCATGCCCGTGTCGGGCTTGCGCGACTGGCTGCGCGGCAAGCTGGCGGCAGATCCGCAGGCCTCTGACGTCAAGCGTGACGAATTGGGCCGCCCCATCGCCTTCGAGCAGGGCGGCTGGCGCGCCAACCTCTCCCGCTACGATGAAAAAGGGCCCCAGCTTCTCGTGCTGGAGCGTCTGGAGCCGGGCCGCCGGATCCTCGTCCGGCTGGTCGTCAATCAATCGTGATCCCGTGCGGCTTTACGGCCGCACGGCGCATCCAGCGCCATCGAATGCGGGTTAACCCTTATCACACCGCCGGATTTCCAATCAAGCGAATAAGCGCCGCAAAATGGGGCGTGTTACCGCTTGAAATATATTGCCTTGGCTGAATAATTCTCCCTGCCTTAGCGCGAGGTACTTACGCGCAGCAGCAATCGGGGTCGACGCGAGTCTGCCGCCCACCCTTTTGGAGAATGGCCATGTTCAGGAACACCCGCATCGCGACGGTGCTATTGGGAATCATCGCGATCTTTTTCACCTTCCAGCTGGTGATCGGCGCAATGGGCTTTGCCGCCCTGCGCCAGACCAACCAGGATGTCGCGCAGCTCTATCGCCTGTCGCAGCAGCAGGTCAACGCGGTGAACGCCGCTTCGCTGTCGCTGGTCGCGGCGCGTACCGACCTCAGCCGCTACGCCACCCGCGTCGCGCAAGGCAACACCGACGACAAGACCTCGCTCGTCGCGGCGCGCCAGCGCATCGTGTCGGCCGACCGCGCCTTCCAGGGCTTTTCAAGCGGCCTGACCGCCGAGGAAAAAGCGGAATCGGCCGCCATCATCGACGCCTACACCAAGCTCAGCACCAACCTGCAGAACGTGGGCCGCGTCCTTGAAGCGGGCGACATGGAGGCCTACTTCAAGCAAGGCACGCAGTCGGTGCAAGAGCGCCTGGTGAGCGAGCGCGATGCGTTCATCCAGCGCGCCGAGGCCACCGGCCAGGCGGTCATGGACGAAATCTCCATGTTCAACTCGCTCTTCACCGGGCTGCTCGCCGGTATTCTGGCGCTGGGCCTGCTGGTGGCCGTGGGCGCCCACGTGCTGATCCGCCGCATGATCGTGCGTCCGCTGGTCGAGGCCGGCGAGGTCTTTCGCCGCATCGCCGAAGGCGACCTGACGCGCCGCGTCGCCGACTTCGGCAAGAACGAAATCGGCGCGCTGCTCAGCGCGCTCAAGGGCATGCAGGACAGCCTGGTGCGCACCGTGTCGGCCGTGCGCCGCGGCGTCGACGAAATCAATGTCGGCGCGTGCGAGATCTCCTCGGGCAACACCGATCTTTCCAGCCGCACCGAAGAGCAGGCCGCCTCCCTCGAGGAAACCGCGGCCAGCATGGAAGAGCTGGCCACCACCGTGAAGCAGAACGCCGACACCGCGCGTGAAGCCAACCGAATGGTCGCCGCCTCCGAGGCCGTCGCGCAGCGCGGCGGGCAAGCTGTCTCCAGCGTGGTCGAAACGATGCGCGCCATTTCGGGCAGCTCGTCGCGCATCGCCGACATCGTGGGCGTGATCGATGGCATCGCATTCCAGACCAACATCCTGGCGCTGAACGCGGCGGTGGAAGCCGCACGCGCGGGCGAGCAGGGCAAGGGCTTTGCTGTCGTCGCCAGCGAAGTGCGCACGCTGGCGCAACGCAGCGCCGCGGCCGCCAAGGAAATCAAGCAGCTCATCGAGGACTCCGCGCAGAAGGTCGGGGTGGGATCGGAGCAGGTTGAAAACGCAGGCGCCACGATGCGCGAGATTGTCGAGTCCGTGCAGCGCGTGACCAGCTTGATGGCCGAGATCTCGGCCGCTTCCGAAGAGCAGGCCACCGGCATCGACCAGGTCAACCGCGCCGTGTCGCAGATGGATAGCGTGACGCAGCAGAACGCCGCGCTCGTCGAAGAGGCGGCCGCCGCGGCCGGTGCGCTGGAAGAGCAGGCTCGCCAGCTGGCAGGCGCCGTGTCGGTCTTCAAGCTGCCCGACGGTCAGGTCATCGACGCGCCCGCTGCCAGGCTGGGCGCCAGCATGACGCCGCAACTCGCGTAACGTCACCTCGCAGTTCCGCCATCAGCGCGTGTCCGCACGCGTTCGGCGCACGGGCCGGCCCGCCAATTTTCCTGGCGCGCCGGCCTGTCTGGCTAGAATGGCGGAATCCTTTCGCACCGGTTGTTTTTCGTGACTCTCTACGACGTTCCCGCTCCCGCCAAGCTGAATCTCTTTCTGCACGTCGTGGGCCGCCGCGCCGACGGCTATCACCTGCTGCAGACCGTGTTCCGCTTCATCGATCTGTGCGACACGCTGCACTTCGAGGTGCGAGCCGATGGTGTCATCAGCCGCGCCACCGACCTGCCGGGCGTCCCGGAAGATGAGGACCTCACCGTGCGCGCCGCGCGCGCGCTGCAAAAGGCTACAGGCACGCGCCAGGGCGCGCAGATCAGCCTTGAAAAACGCATCCCGCAAGGCGGCGGCCTGGGCGGCGGCTCCAGCGATGCGGCATCAGTCCTGATCGCATTGAACAGGTTGTGGAACACGGGGCTGACGCGCCGCGAGCTCATGGCGCTGGCGCTGCCGCTAGGCGCGGACGTGCCCGTCTTCGTCTTCGGCCAGTCGGCATTCGCGCAGGGAATTGGCGAAGATCTCACGGCCGTGACGCTGCCCGAGCGCGCCTATCTGGTGGCGCAACCGGATGCCAGCGTGCCGACTGTTGGCATTTTTTCCGCACCCGATTTGACAAGGGATTCTTCTTACATCACAATAGCGGACTTTCTTGCTTCGCAAACATTTTTGCCTAGCGGATCTGGCGGTGAATTTGCCAAAGGATGCGCGCTTTACGGAAGAAATGATTTGGAGCCGGTGGTCTACCGTCTTTATCCTGAAGTACTTGGGGCATCGCGGTGGCTTGCTGAGCGGGGTTTCCCTGTTCGCATGTCGGGATCAGGCGCATGTTTATTCGCCGAATTTTCCGACACATCGCAGGCCGTTTTGGCAGAACAAGAAATAACCGCTATAATGCGCGGCGCTGATAAAACATTCAGCCAAACGCATCCACGGTTTCGGTTAGTGCAGGCATGTACTGGATTAGCTGAACATCCGTTGCGGAATTGGATTGCAAGATAGTTGGGGAGTCGCCAAGCTGGTTAAGGCACCGGATTTTGATTCCGGCATGCGAAGGTTCGAATCCTTCCTCCCCAGCCAACCGAATACATAAAAAAGCTGTTGAACACGCCTGTAAGACACTGGCCCGGGTTCAGCAGCTTTTTTATTTTCCGGATTCGCTGGTGCAAGTTGATTGTGCTGCACTAGGTCTCACCCGCAGGTACCACCCCGCATCACTCGTTAGTGTCTCAAACGACCATCGCATCATCCATCATGGCAAACGATAGCTTCATGATTTTCACGGGCACCGCCAACACTCGGCTGGCCGTGGACGTAGTCAACCACCTCGATATGTCCCTGGGAAAGATGACCGTCGGTCGTTTTTCGGACGGCGAGGTGATGGTCGAGATCAACGAGAACGTGCGCGGCAAGGACGTCTTCGTCCTGCAGCCCACCTGTGCGCCCACCAACGACAACCTGATGGAAATCATGGTGATGGTCGATGCCCTGCGCCGCGCGTCGGCCGGCCGCATCACCGCTGCGATTCCCTACTTCGGCTATGCCCGCCAGGACCGCCGCCCGCGTTCGGCGCGTGTGGCCATCTCGGCCAAGGTCGTGGCCAACATGCTGCAGGTCGCTGGCGTTGACCGCGTCCTGACCATGGACCTGCACGCCGACCAGATCCAGGGTTTCTTCGACATTCCCGTGGACAACATCTACGCCGGTCCGATCCTGCTGGGCGACATCTGGCGCCGCAATTTCTCGAACCTGGTCGTGGTGTCTCCGGACATCGGCGGCGTGGTTCGCGCCCGCGCGCTGGCCAAGCAGCTCGAAGCCGATCTGGCCATCATCGACAAGCGCCGTCCGCGCGCCAACGTGTCGGAAGTGATGAACATCATCGGTGAAGTCGACGGCCGCACCTGCATCATCATGGACGACATGGTCGACACCGCCGGCACGCTGTGCAAGGCGGCCCAGGCCCTGAAAGACCGCGGCGCCGGCGCCGTTTACGCCTATTGCACGCACCCCGTGCTGTCGGGCGGCGCCATCGACCGCATCGAAGCGTCGGAACTCGACGAACTCGTCGTCACCGACACCATTCCGCTCTCCGAGCAAGGCCAAGCCAGCAGCAAGATCCGCCAGCTGTCGTGCGCCGCGCTGCTGGGCGAGACCATCCTGCGTATTTCCAACGCCGAATCGGTCAGCTCGCTGTTTGTCGATTGACGCGTTCGCGTCGATCGGATCACAGCCCGAATTTCCAGTTATTTGCGCCTTGCTGGTCGCGGCAAGGTGCAAACAAGCACGGCGCGCCCTTTGCGCGCCGTGATTTCAACCGGTGAAGTCTCTTCACCTTTATTGTTTCGGAGTTATCCATGAAATTTACTGCCACTGCGCGTAGCGTCCAGGGTTCGAGTGCGAGCCGCCGCCTGCGCCGCGCGGGCCGCGTTCCCGCCATTGTTTATGGTGGTACGGCTGCCCCCCTGAACATCGAACTCGACCACAACGAGATCTACCACGCGCTGCGCAAGGAAGAATTCCACGCATCGATCCTGCAAATGCAGCTCGAAGGCGCCAAGGATGAGCAAGTTCTGCTGCGTTCGGTTCAATGGCACGCCTACAAGCCGCAAGTCCTGCACGTGGACTTCCAGCGCGTCGACGCCAACCAAGCCCTGCGCACCAAGGTGCCGCTGCACTTCGTGAACGCAGAAATCTCGCCGGCCGTGAAGCTGAGCGGTGCGATCATCAGCCACGTGACGACCGAACTGGAAATCACCTGCCTGCCGTCGGCGCTGCCCCAGTTCATCGAAGTCAACCTGGCTGACGTGCTGGCCGGCGGTTCGATCCACCTGGCCGACATCAAGCTGCCCATGGGCGTGACCTACGTCCCCCACGGCGGTGAAGACAACCCCCTGCTGGCCGCCGCTGTCACCAAGGGTGGCGCTGCCGCTGCCGACGAAGCCGAAGAAGCTGCTCCGGCCGCCTAAGTCCTGCGGGAAAGCCCTTGCGGCTTTCCCGCGGCTTACGCCCGAAACCCTGCGTGTGCATTTGCATGCGCAGGGTTTTTTGGTTTAAACACCCCCATCATGTCTACTCCCATACGCCTCATCGTGGGACTGGGTAATCCAGGTCCCGACTACGAAACCACCCGGCACAACGCCGGCTTCTGGCTGGCCGACCATCTGGCGGACGATCTGCGCACTTCTTTTGCGCTCGAGAAGTCTTTTTTCGGCATGGTGGCCAAATCACGCCAGGGCGCGGACAACATCCTGCTGCTCAAGCCCAACACCTACATGAACCGTTCCGGCCAGGCGGTCGGCGCGCTGGCGCGCTTTTACAAGCTGACGCCGGAAGAAGTGCTGGTGCTGCACGACGAACTGGACCTCATGCCCGGACAGGTCAAGCTCAAGCAGGGCGGCGGCCACGCCGGCCACAACGGCCTGAAGGACATCCAGGCCGCGCTGGGCAGCCCCAACTTCTGGCGCCTTCGCATCGGCATCGGCCATCCGCGCACGCTGGGCCTGGCCCAACAGGTTGCCGACTTCGTGCTGCACCCCCCGCGCCGCGAGGAACAAAAGGAAATCGAAGCCGTCATCGACCGCTGCCGCGCCGTCGTGCCCGCCATGCTGGCAGGCGACTTCGCGTTGGCCACGCGCCAGCTGCATAGCGGCAACGAGTCCTGATGAGCCTAGGCCAGCCCACCCGGAAGCTGCGCTTTCGCAGCGAGATCGCCGACTTCTGGCGCTTCATCCGCCATCCGCATCCGGTGTCGCGGCTGCCGCGTCGCGCCTGCGGCAGCGGCCTTGCCGCCGACTGGTGGCCGGGCATCGGGCCGGGGCGCCTTCTGGCCTGGGCCGCCGTGCTGTGGGCGATCAACCTCTTCGCGCTGGGGCCCGTGGCCGTGGCCGCCGCCGGGCTGGGCGGCGTGACGCATCGCCTCGATCCGCACAACATTCCCTGGTTGACCGCGGTGCTGTGGGCGCCGCTGGTCGAGGAAATGCTGTTCCGCTACGGACTGCGCCGGCCGCGCCAGGCCTTGTGGCTCATCCCCGCGCTGGTGCCGGTCGTGCTGTGGGGCCCCAAGCTCTGGACGGGGCTGCTGCTGGCCGCGTTCATTTTGCTGGCGGTGTGGGGGCTGCGCGCACGTCCTGAGCCGCTCAAAGGCTGGGACACCAACTGGCGCAGGTATTACCTGCAGCACTTCGGCGTCGTGTTCCATCTGGTCGCGCTGACGTTTGCCGCGGTGCATCTGACCAATTTTGTCTACAACAAGACGCCATATTGGCTGCTGCCGCTGCTGGTGCTGCCGCAATGGTTGACCGGCCTCGTGCTGGGCTGGATGCGCGTGCGCCGCGGCATCGGAGCCGCGATCCTGCTGCATTCCGTGTTCAACGCCGGCCCCATCCTGATGATCTGGCTGGTGATGCGCTACGCGCCGGCCGCGGCCGGTTAAGGCTTCAGGCCGGGGCGCGCGGTCTGAAGGCAAGGGCGCATGCCCGGTAGCGATGTCAGCGGCGTTTCGCCGGCGGCGTCCTCGGGGCCGCATCACGTCCGCCAGGAAGGCGTCGTTTCACCCCGCCGGGGTAAACTACGCCGTTAACGCTCAATACCGTACTTACACAGGATTCCCATGGCTCTGCAATGCGGCATCGTCGGCCTGCCCAACGTTGGCAAATCGACACTCTTCAACGCTCTGACCCGCGCCGGCATCGCCGCCGAGAACTATCCGTTCTGCACTATCGAGCCCAACGTCGGCGTCGTCGAAGTGCCGGATCCGCGCCTGCAGAAGCTGGCCGAAATCGTCAAGCCCGAACGCATCCTGTCCGCCACCGTCGAATTCGTCGACATCGCGGGCCTGGTCGCCGGCGCGAGCAAGGGCGAAGGCCTGGGCAACCAGTTCCTCTCGCACATCCGCGAAACCGACGCCATCGTCAACGTCGTGCGCTGCTTCGAAGATCCCAACGTGATCCACGTTGCCGGCAAGGTCGATCCGATCGCCGACATCGAAGTCATCGAAACCGAGCTGGCCCTGGCCGACCTGCAGACCGCCGAAAAGGCGCTGCAACGCCACCAGAAGACCGCACGTTCGGGCGACAAGGAATCGCAACGCCTCGTGGCCGTGCTGGAAAAGTGCGTCGCCCAGCTCAACGAAGCCAAGCCTATCCGCTCGCTGGACCTGACGACCGAAGAAAAGGCCGACATCGCCCAGCTCTGCTTCATCACCGCCAAGCGCGCGATGTACGTGGGCAACGTCGCTGACGACGGCTTCACCAACAACCCGTTGCTCGACCGCCTGACCGAATTCGCCGCCGCTCGCAACGCGCCCGTGGTCGCGATTTGCGCCGCCATCGAATCCGAAATCGTCGACCTCGACGACGCCGACCGCGAAGCCTTCCTGAAGGACATGGGCATGGAAGAACCGGGCCTGAACCGCCTGATCCGCGCCGCCTTCAAGCTGCTGGGCCTGCAAACCTACTTCACCGCCGGCGTGAAGGAAGTGCGCGCCTGGACCGTGCCCATCGGCGCCACCGCGCCCCAGGCCGCCGGCGTCATCCACACCGACTTCGAACGCGGCTTCATCCGCGCGCAAACGATCTCGTACGAGGACTACATCACGTACAAGGGCGAGCAGGGCGCCAAGGAAGCGGGCAAGATGCGCGCGGAAGGCAAGGAATACATCGTGCAGGATGGCGATGTGATGAATTTCTTGTTTAACGTGTGATTTACCCGCGAGACCTGGGCAGGCTTCGGCGGTAGCCAAGCATGCTGGGGCGCGCGATGCAACGCGTGCCAACTTGCTTCATCAATGAGTCCACTTCGTGGGCTCATTTTTTTTCCGCGGCGCGATCAGGCCGCAAATAAGAAGCTTCCTATATACGCCTGTCGACGCGACGGGCACGATCCTGACGGTGTGTTATGTCCACTTCCGGCCCCTGTGCCGTGGACTTAGAACCCATCTCGGTCTGCACCCAAGTGGTTGGTGCGAGCCGTAGCCGCAGGAGCGCCCCGTGCCCGTCCAATCTGATCTGCGTTTTACGTTTACTGCTGGTGCCGACGAGTTCGATGTCATCGAGTTTCGTCTAGTTGAAGCGCTGTCCGAGACCTTTCTGCTCGAGGTGGACCTGAGCTGCGCGAGTGCCGAAGTCGACTTTGCCGGGATACTGGACCAGCCCGCCTTGTTCACGATCTGGGCGGGCGGACGTGCCGTCAGGCTTGTCCATGGGCTGGTGTCTTCGTTTCAGCAAGGTGACACCGGCTTTAGGCGGACGCGTTATCGCGCCACGGTGGAACCTCGCCTGGCGCGTCTGAAACTCGCTTCAGACTGGCGCATATTCCAGGCGCTTGCTGTTCCCGACATTGCCAAAGCCGTCCTCGGCAAACACCGCATCACGCAAGCTTACGAGCAATGGAGCACCGAATCCCATCTTCCGCGGGAGTATTGCGTCCAGGCAGGCGACAGCGATTACACCTTTGTCGAACGCATCATGCGCGAAGAAGGATTTTTCTACGGTTTCATGCACTCGGCTGATGGCCACCGCCTGATCCACTGTGACCGCCTATGGGTATTCGGCAGAGCCGACGGTCCACCCGTCGAATACAACCCCATGCCCGGCGGAGACCGCCCAACGCCCGCGCTTCACAGTTTTCTGTACACGGAACAGGTACGCACGGCGCGTCATGCCCAGCGTGATTACGACTTCAAGAACCCGCGCTACGACCAACACACCGAACGAGCAGTAGAAAAAGCACACCAGTCGCTCGACTATGAACGCTACGACTACCCGGGACGCTACAAGAACATCGCGGGTGTGCAGTTCACCCGAGACCGCCTGCGCGGCCTGCGGGGCGGGGCTTGCATGGCGGTCGCCCAAGGCGATGATGCGCGACTGACGCCAGGCGTTTCCTTCGACCTCGTGGGCCACCCGCGCGAGGACATGAATCGCGGTTGGCGGCCGATCCGCCTGGCGCACCACGGCAAGCAGTACACAAGCCAGGCTGAAGACAGCGCAGACGCCGAGCAAGGCACTCACTACCACTGCACTGCCACTCTGGTACCCGACGATGTCGAGTGGCGCGCGGAACCGCTGCCCAAGCCTCGCATCGATGGCCCTCAACAAGCGACAGTGGTGGGGCCGCCGGGCGAGGAGATCTACTGCGACAACTACGGACGCGTGAAAGTGCAGTTTCCCTGGGACAGGGAAGGCAAGCTGGACGAACACAGTTCCTGCTGGATACGCGTGTCGCAGAACGTGGCCGGCGCCCTGTGGGGCCACATCGCCATCCCCCGCATCGGGCAGGAGGTCATCGTCAGCAACTTCGATGGCGATCCGGATCAGCCGGTCATCACGGGAAGGAGCTACAACGCACACCAGTTGCCGCCGTACGATCTTCCGGCGCACAAAACGCGCATGACCATCAAGAGCCAGACCCACAAGGGAGACGGTTTCAATGAAATGCGCTTCGAGGATGAGGCGGGACGAGAGGAGATCTACCTCCATGCGCAGAAGGACCAGAATATCCACGTCAACAACGACGAGAGCACGTTTGTCGGACACGACCGCAGGGAGCGGGTCGAGAACGATGAAGCCATCGTCATCGGCCACGACCGCACGGAAACCGTCGGCAACGACGAGCGGGTCACCATCGCGCGTGACCGGAGCCATGACATCGGCCAGGACGCCTCGCTTGCCGTGGGACGTGACCACACCATCTCTATCGTCAAAGACCGCATCGAAGAGGTTGGCAACCACCGGCGCGACAAGACCGCCGCGAATCACTGGACGGAGATCGGAGGGCACCTGGAGCAGCGCATCGAAGGGCACGCGCATCTGCGGGCGGGCCAGGAAATCCGAAACCTGACCAAGGTCTACAAGGTTCAGGTGGAGGATGAAATTGTGCTGGAGGGGCCGGGTGGGTCGTTGCATATCAACCGGTCTGGCATCACGCTCAGCGGCGTGGCAATACATCTCAAAGCTCCCATAAGCCAGCAAGCAAACGGGGATGGCGCCTTCCTTTCATTGGCAAGCGCGCCCGATCAGGGTGAGCCGATTTGCGTCAGCTGCTGGTTGAAGGCCGCCCGGGAACGCAAGGCATTGATGAGGATGGGCGCATGATCTCCCGCGACTTGATCAGGGCGCTGAACCAAGAGATCCATGACGGCGAGGGTTCACGGTCGTGCCACCTCACGGCATTGATCGACATGGCACTTGTGCCGGAAGACCAGCGGCAAGAAATCGCCGAGCATATCGCCGGTGATGCTCATCCATTACTAATGGACCCGCAGTTGGATGCACTGAAGCCGCTGGGCCCGATCCTCATTGGCGCAAACGGATTCGGACCAGCGCAGTATGAAACCGTGCTGGCGAAAGTCGGAGCCCGCTGCGCCGCGTACGTGAATTCCTGGATCTCAAGCGTTGTTCCGCCGCAGGAGCTTGCGTTGCACTTTAGCGGAGCAACTTACGCCATCGGCGAGTCGAATCAGCAATATTTGCTGCGCTACTACGATCCGGCGATCACGCCGCTTCTGTATGCGCATGCCGACCGCGAATGGGTGTCCCGGTTTTTTGGTCCGGTCCTGTCCTGGTGGTTCCAGGACGCGACGCAAGCGTCCTCGTTGTGGCGCCGGATCCGTGGCAGAGGTCGAAGCGATGGCTCGTCGCCTGCGCAGCCGCTGCACCTGAGCACCGCTCTGTGGCAAGTGTTGGAATCCGACCCCCTCCCTCACCGCCTGCTGCACACCCTGGAGGCGCAATTGCCTCACGTTTTCGATAGCACTTGTGGCGGGGTCAGGCTTGCTCAGGTCGAGGCGCAACTCAACGCTGGACGCCGGTCAGGGCTGACGCGCCACGAAGATCTTACGACCTACGTGATCGTCGGTATGAATCGTTCCTGGAGTCAACGCGTGCTGGACCGTCGATGGCAGAACGCGTTGGATCGCGCCGCGACGGGTGCCGAGACGTTGAACGAATCGCTCGCCGCTCTGGCGCGGGCAAGCGTTAAGGACGTGCAGTCATGAGTCAGGTGTCATTGGAAGAGCTGCTATCGCAGGCAGTCGACGTCGCGCGCAGTACTCGACGGGACGAGGCGCCCAGTCCGTGCGTCGACTGCAAGTCCGAAGTTGCCATTCTTCCGCTGCGCTATGCCGTGGTGACAAGCGAAGATCCGGAAGCGCTTGCCGCGCTGGCGCCGGATCTGCCTCGCAATCTCGGCCTGGGGTTGCCCGCGTTGCGCGCCAAAGGCGTCCGCTACGCCGTGCGCGCCATGCGCCAGGGTTACCTGTACGCGTTCATCAAGCGCCTCGGGAAATGGAATTGCGAAAGCGCGTGGCGAGCGACAGGGACAGGGGTGTTCTCCCCATTCTGGCCTTACTCGCCAGATTCGCAGTACGCGCCCGAACCGCGCCGCCTGCTCGGATATGGCGGCTGGACCATTCTATTCAAGGCCCCGGAAGACATCCAGGAAGCGCGCCTGCTGTTCACTCCGGACGTGCTTACCGAGCGCATGCTCGATAAGTTTCGCGATACCGATTCGTTGCGCAGCAAGCTGCAGGCATTCGACATCAAGGAAATCGCCAGCAGCTGCTCGTTTGCTCCCGACGTGCTCGACATGTCTTCCACGAACAATGGCATTGCCGAGAGCATCGCCGCGGCCCATACCCGCCTGGCGCCCACACTTGCCGATCAGCTCTATTCCGACCCGGATTATCACCACGCCCCGCAATTGGTCGCGTCGGATTTGAGGCCGACGGTCACCCGAGCCCGCGGCGCCGCTATCGTGCTGCGCGACCCCATCGGCATTACTCAGCAACTCAACGCCTGGCGAAACGAGGCCGTCGAGACGCTGAAGGACTACTTGAACAGGGGTGGGGCGAACAACGGCATCAGCAACGAACGCAAGATTCTGGTGGCGCAGGCGTTCGGCGATGTTCGGAATCAGTTTGAAGAAAGGTCTGCTGCCTTGGAGGCGCAGCATTACATCGAGATCGAACGGGACAAGGTGTTCAATCCCGAGATGGCGCGGGGGCGCAACTGGATCCTCGACGAGGCGCAGCAGAAACGCTGGGAAGCGGCAGCCCAGGAGCACGTGCGCAACTACGAAGCCACGATAAGGGCGCGGGTGCAAGCCAAACTGGACAGCGGCGAATACCGCGCCCGCTTCGAAAGCAAGTACGTAACTCCGCCGGACCCGAAAGCGGCGTTGCAGATCTACGCCATGAAACAGGCGCTCGCGGGTTTCGAGACCCAGTGTCGAATTGCGGAACAGGAAGCGGCGCGTCGGGCACTGCCATACGAAGTCTGGTTGCAGAGCGAGCAATTACTGGATGGGTTGGAAGTCTATGACGATGCCGATCTTGCCAGCGGCTGGCGATTTGCGGGTCAGACAGGACTGTGCGTCTTCGGTGCGGAAGGATGCGAAAGCAGTGCCAACGTCATACAGCAGTGGTGGCAGGGTGGGGCGCAAGACCGCAAGAACCTCGCGCTGCGAAGCTTTGGACTGAATCAGGATGCCATCCTGGCGGAAATGGACCGCATTCGCGAATCCGCGAAATCCGAGCCGGCGCTCGCTGCCGGAGACACCATTTACCAGTACACGCGGACGGGCCTCGAAATGGCAAAGACGCTAGGGCAGCTCTTTGACAAGGCCAATAGCGTGTACGAAGCGATGGACAAATCGAGCAATGCGGGACTGTCAGGCGGAGTCCTGGCCTGGTACGCCAGCCTGGGCCGCCAGACCTTGCGCCACGCCTCGCGAGGCAACGAATGGTTCGTCCACAGGGCCACCCGCAGCTGGCTCGCCGCCAGCATCGGCGAGCGCGCCGTCAACCTCAGGCTAGAGGACCTGCAGGCCATCGGCCACAGCGCGGACCGGACGGTCATGCGAGGCCAGATCAAGCAGAACGTCCAATTCGCCTTCGCGACGGAACTGGTGGATGCGCGCTCCAGCGAGTTCTACAAGGTAAGGGCCAGCGGGTGGCTGCTGTTGCTTGAGGCTGGGCTGCTCGGATTAAGAATGCACAGCCTGCCTCAGGACGACAGGCAGAGAGCCGAGCTGGCGGCCGCCGTGCTGACCGCCGGCGCGGCGGGGATCGAAATGCTGGCCTGCGGGACGGAGCTGGTGTTGAGGCACTTCAATCCCGGAAGCACGACCGGGGTGGGGGCGACGGTGTTCTTGGGGAGGCTGCGGCTGTGGGGTGGGGCGTTGGCGACGGCGGGGAGCGTTGTCCTTATCGCTTACGAATTTGAAGATTTAAAGTCAGCGATCAAGGACAAGGAGGCGATCCTTGTAGGGGCGTATAGCGTTCGTCTCGCCGTTGCCATGGCGTTGACTGCGAGTCAAGCCGGTCTGGCTATCGCAGCAGCCGGCCCGATGCTGAAAATCCTGGCCGAACGAGCAGTGGAGAGCAGATTTCACTTCCTCTTCGACATCTTCGTCAAAATTTCGGGTGCTCTTGCCAGGAAACCTGTGATGCTGTTCTTGAGGCGAGTGCTGCTGCGCGGAACGTTGATCACAGCCGCTGTATCGGTAGTTATTGCGATTTTTGACATCGATGCGCTTGAGAAATGGTGCAAGCGGACCATTTATCGCGCGCCGAAGTTCAGGACAGAAGCGTCATTCGCTGACGTGGAAAAGGAATTGGGGGCGCTGTACGGAGCCCTTACGGAGATCATTTGATGTACGTCGCCGAATGGATTGCCTGGTTGGGATGTTTGAAGTCGGATTCGTGGCTGAAGAAGAACTTGGAAGAGCATGGAAGTTCACCGATACCCATAGTGCAGCCGGCCTACGAGGACAGCGTAATAGAAGATCGTGCGCGCCAAGCTGCGAAGCGATTCGCATGCGCCAAATCGCAGGGACCCATCTACACATGCAATGACACGTACCTCGAAATGCGCTGCGGCGGATTGGAAGATAAGCGAGGATTGATATCGCTAGTCACCTTAATCTTCGTGTACTTCGCGGTTGGCGTGTGGATTGATACTGCCGGGCGAATTATGTGGGCAGTCATATCCGGTTCTGGCATCGTATATAGCAGAGAAATCTATATCGGGGATCTGTTCTTTTTTGTGCTATTGACCGGCATGATGGGGGGGGCGCTATGGCTTTACTTCAAGTATGCATTTCGCTTCACGCGCCTTGAAATGCTCACATCACGGCACCTTCTGATCCGCTTCAACCGGATCACCCGTCAAGTTTTTCTTCATCGGCCGGCGAGCTGCGGGGGGATTCTGGTTTTGCCTTGGGAGGGTGTGCATACAGAGGAAATACCTGGATTGAGGCTGGTGATGGGTTGGTACCCCGGAGATAGCACGGACTTGCCTTTTCCGACCATCGTGTTCATCGGAAGGCAAAGCAGCCGTCTATCCGACCTACAGTCTGAATGGGAATTCATCCGCCGGTACATGGACGAGGGGGGTCTGCAAGCGGTCGAGAAGCCGCGCATCAGCTCGCAGCTGCCTTTGCCCTGGCCAGCCTTTACGGCGCAGTTCGAGGCGCTAGGTCCGTTTCTGCGCAATAGCGGCCCGTTGACGTGGTTGGGTTGCGTGCTGATCTCTCCCGCCTTCGTCATTATTGGCTTAGCGCATTGGGCTTCTTTGCTTCTGTGCTGGCGTCCACGTTGGCCGCGCGTGATTCGTGAGGCAGGCCAGCCGGGAAAGCCGGCGCCCGCTTTCACTACCGTCGCTGACTATCCGCCGAACGTTCAGGCACAGTTGCTGGCCAACGCGCACCGCTGGAAATTGCGGCCGGGGAGGGCCCCTGTGAATTCGTCGCGCGTGGGAAAGCGCGGCGGGTGAGGGCGACTCGCCGCTCCTACGCGCCGCCATTTTAAAAATCTCCTCCAACACTCTCAACACGCTTGCTCTGGCTTATCAATTGCGGCCCGCGGTGGTTGTCGCCTTGGCTGCAGGACAGTTCGCTCGCCCATCGCCACCGCCCATCGGATGTTCAAAGTTCTCACTGAGCGCGCAGGGATAACCTACGCGAACCGTTTTCATTGTCCGAAAGTTTCATGGGCTAGAAATAACGAAGATGCTCCTGCCGAGTTAGGAGCGCTTCACAGCGCTTTGGTGGAGATTCTGTAATGTACGTTTCGGAATGGTTGCTATGGCAGGGGTGTCTGAAATCGGATGCCTGGATAGGACAGCATGGCGGAGAGGATAGGAGGACGAACTCTCCCCCGCCTAATCGTATTCGTCGGTCCTGCCTAGAAGAGGATCGTGCGCGCCAAGCGGAGAAGAAGTTTTCGATCGCCAGGACGAGGGGGCCGGTGTACGCATGTAATGACACCTATGTGGAAATGCGCTGCGGAGGCATGGAGGACAAACGAGGATTGATCACACTGACTTCGCTTTTCCTAGTTTGCTTCCTTGGCGGCATGTGGATTGACTTCGACGCGCCGATCTTTTGGGCCATTGCAACAGATGGCGAAGTGGACGGTCGACCATGGGACGGCGGCGATTTGGTATTTGCCCTTCTTGGCACTTTGCTCTGTGGAATCCCACTAGGGCTCTATTTCAAATATGTCTTCCGCTACACGCGTCTCGAAGCGATAACATCCCGCCACTTGCTTATCCGCTTTAACCGAATCACGCGCCAGGTATACCTGCACCGGCCTTCGAATTGTGGCGGAAACTTGGTGCTGCCCTGGCAGGGTGTGTATTCGGACGAGGTCGTGGGGCAACGGCTCGTGCTTGCATGGCTCGCCTTCGACAACACCTCCTTGCCCTTCCCTACGGTGGCCTTTGTCGGAAAGCAAGGCAGTTGCTTATCTGACCTGCAGTCCGAATGGGAATTTATCCGCCGATACATGGACGAAGGCGGACTGCGAGCTGTCGAGAAGCCGCGCATTAGCTCGCAGCTGCCTTTGCCTTGGCCAGCCTTCACGGCGCAGTTCGAGGCGCTAGGTCCGTTTCTGCGCAATAGCGGCCCGTTGACGTGGCTGGGTTGCGTGCTGATCTCGCCTGCATTCGTTATCGTTGGCCTCTCGCATTGGGCCTCGCTGTTGCTGTGCTGGCGGCCCCGATGGCCGCGCATTATTCGTGAGGCAGGCCAGCCGGGAAAGGCGGTGCCCGCTTTCACGACCGTCGCTGACTATCCGCCGAACGTTCAGGCACAGTTGTTGGCCAATGCGCACCGTTGGAAATTGCGTCCGAGCCGTGCCCCTCTTAATTCGTCGTGCGTGGGAAAGCGTTGTGGGTGAGGGGCGAGTACCTGAGTCAGGCGGGCTTGGCCATCGCGACAGCCGGGCCGATGTTCAAGATACTGGCGGAACGAGCAGTCAGTAGCTCCGCTTCTCTTATCTATCGCGCTTCGGCTGAGCTGTCGGCAATTTTGAGCCGAAGGTCCGTGACATTGTTTTTGAAGCGAGTTCTTTTCCGAGGAACGCTAGTCCTTGGCACCGTCACGATGGTGATCGCGATTTTCGAGGATGATGCTTTGGAGAAGTGGAGCAAGCGTACGCTTTATCGCGGCCCTAAATTCGCGAACGAAAAACTGTTTGAGAGCCTGGAAAAAGAGCTTGGGGCGCTCTATGGCGCGGTTCGGGAGGTCCTCTGAATGTACTTCGCGGAATGGGCAATGTGGTTCGTGTGCATCAAGCCCGATTGTTGGATCAGAAAAAACCTCGAAGGCTTCGGGATTCCCGGCACTCCGGTTGGAGATCCTACGTACGAAGATACTCGCAAGGAAGAACTTGTACGCCAAGCCGCCAAGAGATTCGATCACGCCAGAGCCAGGGGGCCAATCTATGCGTGCAATGACACATACCTTGAAATGCGCTGCGGCGGTATGGAGGAAAAGAGGGGAGCGATTTCACTGATCACGATCGTGCTCCTGTACTTTCTCATCGGTCCATTAGTAGACATACCAGGGCGAATTCTATGGGCAGTCGTCTCCGGATCGGGGATGGTATTCAACAGGGATTTGTATATCGGAGACCTTTTCATCTTTGTGCTGTTGACCGCCACGTTAGGTGGCGGACTTTGGTTGTATTTCAAATACGCCTTCCGGTTCAGCCGCCTGGAGTTGCTTACGTCACGCCATTTGCTCATCCGCTTCAATCGGATCACTCGACAGGTCTATCTTCATAGACCGGCGAGCTGTGGCGGCATTCTTGTTTTGCCCTGGGACGGTATGCAGTCGGAAGAGATTGCGGGGTTGAGGCTGGTATTGGCGTGGGCTCCGGGAAAACGTACCGAGTTGCCGTTTCCGACCTCTGTATTTGTCGGCAGGCAGAGCAGTAGACGCTCGGATTTGCAGGCCGAACTGGAGTTCATCCGCCGCTACATGGACGAAGGCGGATTGCAAGCGGTAGAAAAGCCCCGCCTCAGTTCGCAGCTTCCTTTGCCCGGGCCAGCCTTCACCGCTCAATTCGAGGCGTTAGGCCCGTTCTTGCGCAATAGTGGTCCGCTGACGTGGTTCGGTTGTCTGCTAATTTCACCGGCCTTCGTCATTGTCGGCCTATCGCATTGGGCCTCTTTGCTGCTGTGCTGGCGGCCGCGTTGGCCGCGCATCATTTGTGAGGCGGGTCAGCCGGGAAAGCCGGTGCCCGCACTCACAACCGTCGCCGACTATCCGCCGGACGTTCAGGCACAGTTACTGGCCAACGCTCACCGCTGGGATTTGCGGCCGGCTAGCGTGCCTGAGAAACGAGAGCGAGGATCTGATGTACGTCGCTGAATGGATCGCTTGGCTCAGCTGCGTCAAATCTGATGCATGGTTCAAGAAGAACCTGAAAGAGGATGGAAATCAGGTGTACCCGACCGTCCAGCCCGCATACGAGGATAGCGTTGCAGAGGATCGTGCACGGCAAGCCGCAAAGCGTTTCCAGCGCGCATCAACAATGGGGCCGGTCTATGCGTGTAACGACATATTCCTCGAAATGCGATGTGGTGGCATGGAAGACAAGCGCGGCCTTCTAACGCTTTGCTCATTGATTTTCCTGTGCTTTCTCATTGGGACTTGGGTTGACTTCGATGCGCCCGTTTTATGGTTCTTGTTTGGAGGAGGCGAGCCGAGTGCCACCTGGAGCTCTGGCGCTATCCTTCTCTCGTTGCTAACGACGCTGGGTACCGCCATCCTTCTTTGGCTCTACTGTAAGTACGCTCTCCAGTTAACCCGCCTTGAAGCGTTGACTTCTCGGCACATCCTTATCCGCTTCAATCGAATCACGCGCCAAGTCTTCTTGCATCGACCGGCAAGTTGCGGTGGCGTTCTGGTAATGCCTTGGGAGGGGGTTCACACGGACGAAATCGCCGGATTGAATTTGATGATGGGTTGGTATCCCGGTGACAGCACAACATTGCCGTTTCCGACCATCGTGTTCATCGGAAGGCAAAGCAGCCGTCTATCCGACCTACAGTCTGAATGGGAATTCATCCGCCGGTACATGGACGAGGGTGGTCTGCAAGCGGTCGAGAAGCCGCGCATCAGCTCGCAGCTGCCTTTGCCCTGGCCAGCCTTTACGGCGCAGTTCGAGGCGCTAGGTCCGTTTCTGCGCAATAGCGGCCCGTTGACGTGGTTGGGTTGCGTGCTGATCTCTCCCGCCTTCGTCATTATTGGCTTAGCGCATTGGGCTTCTTTGCTTCTGTGCTGGCGCCCGCGTTGGCCGCGCGTGATTCGTGAGGCAGGCCAGCCGGGAAAGCCGGCGCCCGCTTTCACTACCGTCGCTGACTACCCGCCGGACGTTCAGTCACAGTTGCTGGCCAATGCGCACCGCTGGAAGTTGCGGCCGGGGCGCGCCCCGGCGAATTCGTCGCGCGTGGGAAAGCGCCGTGGGTGAGGGGCGACTCGCGGCTCTTAACCGCCCCGATCCCCCGCCGCCCTGACAAAATTCTCTTCCAACACGCTCAACACCCGATTCAGCGTATCCACATCCGCCGCGGACAACCCTTTAAGCGACTCCTCAAAAAACTGCGCCCGTTTCGGCAGCGCCTCATTCACCACCGCCTGCCCTTCAGCCGTCAGCGTCGCATTCGTCAGCCGGTTGTCGTCGGCATCCACCGCCCGCGAAATCCATCCCAGCTTTTGCATCGCCTGCAATTGCCGCGTCAATGACGCCGGATCCAGCCGGCAGCGCTCGGCCAGATGCTTTTGCGAACATTGTCCGTTTTCATGCAGCGCCAGCAGAATCCGCCAGCGCGGCAGCGCGTGGCCTACCTTGCTGCTGAAGGCGCTTTGCATGACGCGGTAGGTTTGGCCCATGTGCTGGATGACTTGCAGGCCTTGTTGTTGTTTGGGCAAAAGCTACTCTCCGACGCCGGCGGGCTCCGGTTTGGATGGCCGGACCAGTTGCACCAGGGGCACGCGCCGCACGCACCAGATTGCGAAGACGGCGACGGCGAGGGCGATGAGTTGCCCTTCGTGGATGGCGCCCACCAGCGCAATGCGCGCGATTTCGATAAGCGACGTTCCGTCCTGGCCTTGATGGGCCAATTGTGCCAGGAACTCGGTCTGGGCCGCGGGGTTGACAAGCATCTGCGGGTCGTTGAGTTTGGGAAGCCATTGGGCGGACGCGCCGCGCAGCGTGGATTCCACACCGTTGAAGTAGCTGTGGCTGACCATGGTGCCCACAACCGCGGTGCCCAGCATGCCGCCGATCATGCGCAGCGATTGCAGCAGCGCCGTGGCGATGCCCAGGTGGCTGCGGCCGGCGGTCTGTTGGGCGAAGACGGTGAGGTTGGGCATGATGAAGCCCATGCCCAGGCCGGCCATCAGCATGTAGCCGGCGATCAAGAGGTGCGAGGTGTAGTTGTGCGTGGTGACGATGCCCAGGCACGAGAACGCCATGAGGATGAAGCCGGCGTACAGCATGCGGTTGGGGTTGCGGATGCGGGTGATGATGCGGCCGTTGACGATGCTGCCGACGGTGATAAAGACCACCATGGGCGTGATGAGCAGGCCCGCCTGCTGGGGCGACAGCCCGAAGCCGCCCTGCAGGAGCAGGGGGGCGTAGAACAGCAGGGAATACATCGTCACGCCGACCAGCAGGGCCAGGGTGAAGAGCGTGGCCAGGCCGCGGTTGCGGAACATGTCCAGGGGCAGAAGGGGATGCGGGCAGCGGCGCTCCCACCAGATCAGGGCGGCGAAGGCGGCGATGCTGCCGGCCCCAAGCATCACGAGGGAGGGGGTGAAGCCGTCCTTGGGCAGGAGTTCCACGAGCAGCTGCATGGTCCCTAGCGCCACGGCAATCAGCAGCGCGCCCTGCCAGTCCAGCCGGACCTTGCCGGGGCTTTGGTTGCGCAGGTGCGGCAGGTAGCGGGCAACGAACCACAGGCCCAGGATGCCGATGGGCAGGTTGACGTAGAAGACGGAGCGCCAGCCGTAATGTTCCGTCAGGGCGCCGCCTAGCGTGGGGCCGACGGCGTTGGCGATGCCGAAGGCGGCGCTGAGCATCACCTGCCAGCGCAGGCGCACGTGGGGATCGGGGAAGAGATCCGGGATACAGGCGAAGGCCGTGCCGACCAGCATGCCGCCGCCAATGCCTTGCAGTGCCCGCGCCAGCACCAGTTCGAGCATCGTGTCAGCCGCGCCGCACAGGACCGAGGCCAGCGTGAACAGCACGATGGCGGCCACGACGAAGGGTTTGCGTCCGTAGTAGTCGCCCAGCCTGCCGAAGATGGGCACGGTGATGACGGAGGTGAGGAGATACGACGTCGCGACCCATGCGTAGAGTTCGAAGCCCCGCAGCTCCGCCACAATGGTGGGCAGCGCGGTGCCCACCACGGTCTGGTCGATGGCGACCAGCATCATCACGAAGCACATGCCCAGCATGGCCAGCAGGGTTTGCCGGAAGGGCAGGATCTGGCCGGGCGAGTGTGGAGAAGTGGGGGCGGGGGCGGTCATTGTTGGACGCATCAATAATTGATCGATCAATCATTCTAGTCCTACAATCCGCCCGACAGGAAGCCGTCAGCTTGGCCGATCCCGCTGACCGGCCTGATTTGTTACGATAGCGGTTATCTGCACGCTGGGTTACCGGCGTCTTCAGCAGGCCTTCCTCGGTAGCACCTTCCTTTGGCGCCCATGCCGCAGGCTCGGCAGGCGCGAGGACACGTCCTGAAAGGCAAACCCTTCGTGGCAAGCCCTGGAATGCAGACAGTTCAATAGGCCGGCGGACTTGCGCCGGCAACGCACCTTCCCCCGCGCTTGGCGCGGAGGTCGGCATCAAGGATTTCCAGTCGAGGTACCGACGGGGCAGCAATGAAAACGTGGTTCAAGCGCATTTTGATAGGCCTGGTAGTGTTGGTTGTCGTGGCCGTCGTCGGCCTGGCCATCTTCTTGCTGACATTCGACCCCAACGCGTACAAGTACAAGCTGGAAGAGCTTGTCCAGGAACGCTATCAGCGCACGTTGACGATCGACGGCGAGATCGAGCTTTCGCTCTTCCCGCGGATCGGCCTGTCGGTGCAGGGCGTGTCCCTGTCCGAACCCAATAGCACGGACACCTTTGCCTCCATCGAAAGCACGCGGCTGGCCGTGGCCGTGTGGCCGCTGCTGTCCAACAGCTTCGTCGTGGACCACGTTGCCATCAGCGGGCTGAAGGCACGCGTGGTGCGCGACAAGCAGGGCCAGTTCAATTTCAGCAATCTGGTGGGCGGCACGCCGCCTGTCACCGATGCCCCCGGCAATCCGGCCGAGGCCCTGGTGGGCGCGGCCCAGACCGCCGCGCAGGCGATTACCGGCGGCCCCCTGCCGACGTCGCGCAACAACATGCAGATCGACATCGCCGGCCTGGATCTGAAGGACGGCGAAGTGCAGATGCAGGACGCGATCACCGGCATGGCGGTCGCGGTGACCCGTATCAACGCCAATACCGGCCGCGTCACGTTCAATCAGCCTTTCGATGTGCGGATGTCGGCCCGAGTCGAAGGCGGTTATCCGCGCGTCGACGCCAACCTGACCGGCCAGGCATTGCTGACGCTGGACCCCTCGGCCAAGCGCTATGCCGCGCAAAAGCTTGATTTGCGCATGGACGGCAAGTTGCCCGGCGCGGAGGCCAAGAGCCTCGTGATGCGCGGCAACCTGGCCTTCAATGGGCAGAAGTCCGCACTGGACGTGGCTGGGCTGGAACTCCTGTTCCAGGGCGACGTGACCGAACCTTCGGCCAAGGCGACCAATGTGGAAGCCAGCGTGGCAATTCCCAAATTGGCGATCGATCCGCACAAGAGCCAGCTCCAGATCGAAAAACTGGCCGTGCGCGCCAAGGGCGGCGTGGCCGATGGTCCGTTTGAACTGGCGGTCGATGCGCCGGCGCTCAATATTTCGCCCGCCTCCGCCACCGGCGAGGCCCTGACCGGCCGCGTGCGCATCAGCGGCCTGGACGCCAGCTTCGGCCTGAACGGCATCAGCGGCAACGCCGGCGAACTGGACATCAAGGAAGCCAAGCTGGACAGCACGTCCAAGAAGGGCGAACGGGTGGTGAAGCTGAATTTCGCGTCGCCGCTCAGCCTGAATCTCTTGATGCGCAGCGGCGCCATGTCGGCGCTGCGCGGCGACGTGAACATCACCGATCCGGGCCTGCCCAAGGGCAGCCTCCAGATCCCGGTGATCGGCAGCCTGACGGTGGACCTGCTCAAGGACCAGGCCACCAGCAAGATCAACGCGGTGCTGGAAGGCGGCAAGTTCGACCTGAGCGCCGACATCACCAAACTGTCTGACACCCCGCAGATGAAGTTTGCACTGGCCGTGGACACGCTGGACCTGGACAAGCTGGTGCCGCCGGTCTTGGCCGCGCCGCCCAAGCCGCCTGCGGACGGCAAGAAAGACGACAGCAAGCCCGCGCCGGCGCCCGCACCGGCCGCGCCCCCCGACGACACGATCAACCTGTCCGCGCTGGTGGGTCCCAGCGTGAACGGCACGCTGAAAGTGGGCAAGCTGGTCGTGCGCGGCCTGAAGGCCGACGAAGTGTCGGCGGCGGTCAAGCTGGACAAGGGCAAGCTCGACATCTCCAACCTCGCGGCAGGGCTTTACGGCGGCAAGCTGGCCGGCGCCCTGTCGGTGGACGCGGCGCAGGGCAATCAGATCGCGACCAAGATGACGCTGGCCGATATCGCCATCGAGCCGCTGCTGATGGACCTGGCCAAACGGAACGTGCTGAGCGGCACGGGCAACCTGATGCTGGACCTGAAAACCGGGGGCGCCAACGTCTATGCCATGAAGAGCGGCCTTACGGGCGCGTTGCAAGTGCGCCTGCGCGATGGCGCGGTCAAGGGCATCGACCTGACGCAGACGCTGCGCGACCTGAAGGCCCGGTTCTCGCCGGACGCGCAGAACGAGACCGTGGCTGCCGACACCAGCAAGCAGACGCAGTTCTCTGAAATGGATGCGGACCTGGCCATCGCCAAGGGCGTGGCGACGGTCAAGCGCCTGAGCTTCGTGTCGCCGCTGTTGCGCGTCACGCAGGGCGATCCGGCCACCATCGACTTCGTCAAGAGCGAGCTGGATCTGGTGGCGCGCGCGCGTGTCATCAACCCGGCGGCCAATCCCGACGGCAAGGAACTGATCGACCTGAAGGACGTGACCATTCCCGTCCATTTCAAGGGCCCGTTCGACAATCCCTCGTATACGCTGCTCTGGAAGGACGCCATCGGCGGCATCCTGAAGCGCAGCCTGGAGAACAAGCTCAAGGAAGCGGTCTCCGGCAAGGGCAAGAGCGGCGCCGCGGTGGACAAGGCCTTGAAGGGACTGTTGGGCAAATGAGCGACGACCAATTCCAGCCCATCGCCGAATGCGGCGTGACGACGCAGGCGCAGGCCGCCGCCTACCATCGCCAGTGGCTGGTCGCCAATGATTCCGGGCAGTGGCTGAACCGCGAACTATGCCCCAGGCTGGCCGACGTGTCGGTGGAAC
Source organism: Achromobacter sp. SLBN-14 (assembly GCF_006715415.1). Taxonomy (NCBI): domain Bacteria; kingdom Pseudomonadati; phylum Pseudomonadota; class Betaproteobacteria; order Burkholderiales; family Alcaligenaceae; genus Achromobacter; species Achromobacter sp. SLBN-14. Next base: position 3,379,673 of record NZ_VFNE01000001.1, read on the forward strand.
TGCGCCTGGGCTACCTGGTGTTGAAGGCGCCGGGCATGCTGCGCATGGATATTCCGCTGGACGTGATCGAAGACGACGACAGCGTGCGCTACAGCATGCTGGTGGGCGAGCAGACCATCGATGTCGTCGACGAAGGCGAGCTGGCCGCGGCCTGGATTTCGAACTTCGTGCAGGTGCCTTGCCGCATCATGAAGGTCCACCCGGACACACCCGTGACCAACTGGCCGGCCTGAAGGCGGCCAGCGCCGGTTTTCAAGCGCCCGCGCGGGTGCGCTTGTACTCGAAGGCGGTGTGGGCCACGAGGCCCGCCGCCAGGCCCCAGAAGGCCGAACCAATTCCCCAGAAACTGAATCCCGAGGCCGTCGCCAGCAACGTGATAAGCGCGGCCTCGCGTCGTTGCGGGTTGGCCATGGCAGCGGCCATGCCGCCCATGATGGTGCCCAGCAGCGCCAGGCCGGCCAACGCAGCCAGCAGGGCGGCAGGTAGCGCCTGGAAGAAGACGGCGACCGCGCCCGCAACGATGCTGAGCGCGACGTAGCTGACCCCGTAAGTGGCGGCGGCGATGTAGCGCTTGCCCGGATCGGGATGCGCTTCGGGCCCCGTGCAGATGGCCGCGCTGATCGCGCCCATGGTGACGCTGTGCGCGCCGAAGGGGGCGGCCAGGAGGCCCAGCAGGCCCGTGGCGGCCACGAGGCGCGAGGCCGGCGGCCGGTAGCCGGCGGCCTGCAGAATGGCCAGGCCGGGCAGGTTCTGCGAGGCCATGGCGACGACAAAGAGGGGAATGCCCAGGCTGACCGCCGCCTGTGCGCTGAAGGCGGGCGTCGTCCACACGAATTCGGTCAGGCGCCAGTCCAGCTGGTCGACCTGCATGAGGCCCATTGCGGCGGCCATGGCCACTGCCACGGCCATCACCACCAGCACGGCGTAGCGCGGCGCCCAGCGGCGGCACAGCAGGTAGGCGGCGCACATGGCCAGAACCAGCGCGGGCTGTTTGTTGATGTTGCTGAAGATGCCCATGCCGAAATTGAGCAGCACGCCAGCCAGCATGGCAGCGGCGACCTCGCCGGGAATGCGGCGCAGGATGGGATCGATCCAGCCGAACAGTCCGCACGCGAGCGTCAGGCCGGCTGCCAGCACGAAGGCGCCCACGGCTTCATTGAAGGGAACGCCGGCCAGCGCGGTGACCAGCAGCGCCGCGCCGGGCGTGGACCACGCCATGACCACGGGCAGGCCCGTGCGCAGGCTGTAGAACGCGCCGCCCAGGCCCAGGACGAGGCTCAGCGAGCCGATCCAAGAGCCGATGCGCGCCGCGTCCAGGCCGGCTGCGTGGCCCGCCTGCACCATCAGCACGGCGGTGCCGCCGAAACTGACCAGGACGGCGACCAGCCCCGCAGCGACCGCGGACGCGGAGAGGTCGCGTCGGGCGTGGTGTGGGGAGGGGGAAAGGTTGATGCTTGGTGGCGCCGTGTCGCTCATGCGGCACCGGTCAAGCGGCGGTACTTGGCCATGAGTTGCTCCTGGCCTTCATTCCATTGCGGGTGCAGCTCGATGCATTCCACCGGACAGACCACCTTGCACTGAGGCTCGTCGTGGTGGCCGACGCATTCCGTGCATCGGTCCGGGTCGATGACGTAGTAGTCTTCGCCCATGGAAATCGCTTCGTTCGGGCACTGGGGCTCGCAAACGTCGCAATTGATACATTCTTCGGTGATGGTCAGGGCCATGATGGGCTGCGGAAAGGCGAGGGGCCCGGCCATTGTAGCGCCGGGCGGCCGGGGCCCGGAAAGCACGAAAAGGGCGCCTTCGCGCCCCTTCGGGGATGATGCGGACGGGGCGTCTCAGCCCGGCCAGGACTGTTCGCGGCGTTCCTTGGCCTTTTCCTGGAGCCAGCGCTCGACGGAGGGGAACACGAACTTGCTGACGTCGCCGCCCAGTTGCGCGATTTCGCGGACGATGGTGCCCGAGATGAACTGGTACTGGTCGGACGGCGTCATGAACAGCGTCTCGACGTCGGGCAGCAGATGGCGGTTCATGCCGGCCATCTGGAATTCGTATTCGAAGTCGGACACGGCGCGCAGCCCGCGCACGATGACGCGCCCATTCTGTTCGCGAACAAAATCCTTCAACAGGCCGCCGAAGCTTTGCACTTCCACGTTGGGATAGTGCCCCAGCACTTCGCGCGCGATGTCCACGCGCTCGTCGATGCTGAAGAAGGGCTTCTTGTTGCGGCTAATGGCGATTCCCACCACGACTTTGTCGAAAAGCGTGGCTGCACGGCGAACCAGGTCCTCGTGGCCCCTGGTCAGCGGGTCGAAAGTGCCGGGATAAACAGCGATGATCATGCGAGCTCCGTACCGTTATTAGTGGTCTACACCATCCTCCGAAGCCGGATTATTGATCGATTTGCGCATCGCAGCAAATTCCAAAAGATGGAAGTGGACCGCGCCGGCCTTGTCCTGCCGCAGAATCTGGAATCCTTCGGGGGCTTCGATGGCGGATTCCGCCTCGACATAGACTAGCCCGTGATCGGTCAAAATGCCCGGCAGGATCGGCCACAGGCGCGGCAGCCAGCCCTGTCCAAAGGGCGGATCCAGCAGGATGAGGTCGAACCGCGAGGCATCCATCCGTTCGGCGACCTGCATCGCATCGCCCACATGGATGCGTATCATGTCGGCTTTGAGCTTGTCGCGCAGTGTCCGCAGCGCGGACGCGGCGGTCTTGTCCCGCTCGACCATCTGCACATGCGCCACGCCGCGCGAGGCCGCCTCGAAGCCCAGGGCGCCGCTGCCGGCAAAAAGATCCAGCACCTGCTTGTCGGCGAACTCGCCGCCCCACAGGTGCGTAAGCCAGTTGAACAGCGTCTCGCGGACCCGGTCGGGCGTGGGACGCAGCGTCTCCACGTCGGGCACGGCGATGGGGGTGCGCCTGTATTGGCCCCCGACGATACGAATATACTTGTTACCCATGTTTAGCCGCTTCTTCAAGAAAAAATCCCCTCCGCCCGCCACGCCGGCTCAGCCCGCGTCGCCGCCGGAGGTTGCCGACGCGCCAGTCGCGCCCGCGGAGCCGTCTTCTGCCCCGTCCAGCCCGTCGCCGGCGTCGTCTTCGCCGGAGCTTCGGCCGGAACCTGCGGCGCCGGTCGCCGCGCCGGTCAGCGCGCCTGTGACGGTGCCTGTGACCCCGGCGGTGACCCCGGAGGTAACCCCGCCGGTGGCCCCGCCCGCGGCGCCGCCGGTTCCGGCTGCGCATACGTCTACGCCAGCGCCGTCCGTCTCATCCGCGCCTGCCCCAGTGGCGACGCCCGCGCAGCCTGCGCCGTCCCCGGCACCGGCCGCGCCGTCCCTCACGCGCACCGCACCGGCTTCCGCACCGGTCGCGGCGCCTGCAGCAGCCGCTTCCGCCGCGCCAGCGGTTGAGCCATTCCGCGCACCGCAGCCGCCCGCACCCGTCATCGCGCCCGCACCCGTGGTCCCGGCGCCTGCGCCGGTATCAACGCCTGCGCCTCTGCCGGTATCAGCGCCTGCGCCAGTTTCCACGCCTGCCCCTGTCGCAGCACCCGCACCCGTCGTTGCAGCCGTCCCGGAACCCGCACCTGCCGAAGCGCCCAAGAAAGCCTCCTGGCTGTCGCGCCTGAAGCAAGGCCTGTCGCGCACCGGTCAGAGCATTGGCGGCATCTTCGTCGGCGTGAAGGTCGACGAGAACCTGTTCGAGGAACTCGAATCGGCCCTCATTATGGCCGATGCCGGCCTTGAGGCCACCGAGAAGCTCCTGACCGCGCTGCGCGCGCGCGTCAAGAAGGAACGCATCGAGGACCCGGCCAAGGTGAAGACGGCCCTGCGCCAGTTGCTGGCCGATCACCTGCGCCCGCTGGAGCGCGCGTTCGACCTGAAGCGCACGCAACCGCTGGTGGTGATGATTGCCGGCGTCAACGGCGCGGGCAAGACGACTTCCATCGGCAAGCTGGCGCATACGTTCCAGCGCCAGGGCGCCAGCGTGCTGCTGGCCGCCGGCGACACCTTCCGCGCCGCCGCGCGCGAGCAACTGGTGGAATGGGGCAGCCGCAACAACGTCAGCGTGATTTCGCAGGACGGCGGCGACCCGGCCGCGGTGGCGTTCGACTCGGTCAATGCCGGCCGCGCACGCGGCATGGGCGTGGTGATGGTGGATACCGCCGGCCGCCTGCCCACGCAGCTGCACCTGATGGAAGAACTGAAGAAGATCCGCCGCGTCATCGGCAAGGCGGATGCGTCCGCGCCGCATGAGGTGCTGCTGGTGGTGGATGGCAACACGGGTCAGAACGCGCTGGCGCAGATCCGCGCGTTTGACGCTGCCATCAACCTGACCGGTCTGGTCGTGACCAAGCTGGACGGCACGGCCAAGGGCGGCACGCTGGCCGCCGTTGCCGCGGGCAGCCAGGGCGTGCGTCCGGTGCCGGTGTATTGGATTGGCGTGGGCGAGAGCCTGGAAGACCTGCAGCCCTTCGTGGCGGACGAGTTCGCGGCCGCATTGCTGGCGGATTGAAGCCGTTCATTCGGCGGGCTGAAACGCCCCTCTGAAGGCCCCTGGCGGGACGACGCGCAAGCGCCGTCCCGCAGTCGTTTGCGCGCCCGCCACACGGCAGGCGCGCGATGCGTGTCACTTCCAGAATGGCTTGCTGCGCGCCAGATCATCGAAGGCCTGCTGCGCCTCGATGACCAGTTCGTCCAGGCGCGCACTGATCCAGCCCAGCGCAAACCAGGCCTGCGGATGCGTTGCCGTACACGACTGGTAGTAGTCCTTGGCCATCGCCAGGTCGTTGATTTCGCCCAACACGTCCTGCACGCGGGACAGCAGCTTGCGATAGCCGCGCAGCTTGCTGGCGGGCAGCAGCGATTCGGCGAAAGACAGGCCGTAGCGCAGGCGTTTGCCGCGCTTGCGCAGCTCGTGGCGGGTGGGGATGTCCAGCGAGGCGAAGTGAGTGCCCTGGTCGGCCACCTTGCCGTGCCAACGGTGCAGGCGGCGGGCCAGGAGCTTGTGCAGACGCTGCGGCTGCGGCTCCGGCGTCAGCATCGGGATGATGGTGGGCTTGACGACGGGACCGGCCACGCCGCCTTCCAGCCGGATGGCGGGTTCGGGCGCGGCGTCGCTGGGCGTGCCGTTGGCGATGGTCTGGCCATCCGCTTCCGGCTGGACCGCCGGCACGTCGAGCGACCATTCCAGCAGTTCCAGCAGCCATGCCTGAAACGGCTGGCCGCCCGCAATGGTCTGCGCATCCGCCTCGGGCGGCGCGGCTTCCATCGGGATCACGGGCATGCCGGCGCGCAGCAGCGCGGGGGCGACCGTTTCGTTCAGCACGTCCTGGTCGCGGTTGGCGCCGAACGCCGCAAAGTGGGTGCGCACGCCTTGCAGCAGGGAACCGGGCACCGGCGCGATCCAGCCATCGAACAGCTTCCAGGCCGACCGCAGCCGGCGCACGCCCACGCGCAATTGATGCACGTGTTCGGAATTACCCGCGCGGTACACGCCTTCGGTGTCGACTTCGGCCAGCACCGCGGCATTGCGGCAGATCTGGTCCAGGCATTCGGCCGCAATCGCGCCCATTGCCTGGGACGGCGTCATGTCGTTGCGCAGCTTCACGGCGGCGGCGCCGCGCGGTGCCCAGAACTGGGCGATGGCCTGCGCACGCCGCGCTTCGTGATCATCGCCGGCGGCGGCGTCCACCTCGGCCAGGCGCTGCGCAAGCTGGGCCAGGGCGTCGCCGCGTTCTGACTTGCTGCGCGGATCCAGGATCAGCGCATGCCGCTGCTGCCAGCCGCGCGCGGCGGCGAAGATGGCGGCGGGGCGCCCCGACACCAGTTCGAATTCCAGTTCGGAGATCGGCAGCTCCAGCGCGCCCGCGCGCAGGATGCCGGTGTCGTAGGCCAGCTCCACTGTGCCGTGACGCGTGCGGATCTTGCGCAAAAGGCGCTGCACGTCGGTTTCGTAGCGCAGGCCCAGTTCGCCTTTGATGGCGGATAGCGGGCCTTCCACTTCGGTGCCGGCATAGACCGACAGGTCGAGCACGGGACCGGGGCGCGGATGGTTCATCTCGATGCGCGAGATCGCGTCGGCGCCGGGCATCTTCAGCGTCTGCACCCAGTCGGGCCCTTCCTGGCGCAGCCGGATGGCGATGCGCGCCCGCGCAAGCTCACGCTCTGGCGTGTCGAAATACATGGCATGCAGGCGAAGGCGCGTGGCCTCTCGCTGCTTGACTTCACGCAACACGGCCTGGCGCGAAGCCGTGGGCACGTGCAGTTTCAATTCCTGTTCCGACATGGCAGCGGGTGTCCAACGGCAAAAGCCGAGATCTTAATCAAGGCGCGGGTGCGATTTGATGACCGGTCATATTTTGTTCACATGGAGGATAGACGTGATCGCGCCGCAAAAACAAGGCGGCTGATCAAGGACGTTGACGCGCTTTTGCGTTGCTTGCGAACAGAAAGGAACCCGCCAATAGAAAACGCCGCCCCACAGGGGGCGGCGAAGGAGCGCTGTCAGGGGAAACCGACAAGCGTAAAGCAGGCTACAGGATGCGTTTGCGCGCCTGCGTGATGATGACTTCGGCCAGGACAACGACCACGAAGATGGCGGCCAGCACCAGGGCAACGCGGTCCCACTGGAACAGGTTCAGCGCGGTGTCCAGCGCCATGCCGATGCCGCCGGCGCCCACCAGGCCCAGCACCGCGGATTCGCGCACGTTGATGTCCCAGCGCAGCAGCACGATGGACCAGAACGCCGGGCGGATCTGCGGCCAGTAGGCATACCAGATCACCGATGCCTTGCTGGCGCCCGTGGCCGTGACGGCTTCGATGGGGCCGCGCTGCGCTTCTTCGATGGCTTCGCCGACCAGCTTGCCGACAAAGCCGATCGAGCGGAAGGCGATGGCCAGCGTGCCGGCCAGTGCGCCCGGTCCGAAGATGGCGATGAACAGCAGCGCCCAGACCAGCGAATTGACCGACCGGCTGGACACCAGGATCAGGCGGGCCAGCATGTTGATGGTCTTGCTGGGCGTGAGGTTGTTGGCCGCCAGCAGGCCCACCGGCACGGCCATGAACACCGACAGGATGGTGCCAAGCGTGGCGATGTGCAGCGTTTCGATCAGTGCCGCGTGCACGCCATCCGGGTAGTAGGCCCAGTCGATCGGCCACATCCGGCGAAAGAGATCGGCCATCTGCTCCGGCGCGTCATACAGGAACTCCGGAATGATCTCCACGCCGCGGATCGCTTGCACGACGGCTGCCACCAGCAGCAGGTACAGCGCAAAGCGCAGCAGGCGCTGGCCCATGCTGTAGCGTTGCCAGACACGCGGCTGGCCAGCGGGGTTCAAGGGGGAAACGTGGGCGGTCATTCGTCCACCTCCGCCTTGCGCGCCGCTGCCGGCTTGCTGGTGCCCAGGCCCCGCGCGCCGGCGAAGCGGCTTTGCAGGATGCGGTCGAAACCCAGGTTGTCCAGGAACACCGCCCGCACGAAGCCAGCCAGGATTTCGCCCAGCATGATGATCGCGATCAGGGTCAGCAGGATCGCGCTGACGAAGTCGTAATCGAAACGCTGGAAGGCCGAGAACAACGTGCCGCCCACGCCGCCCGCGCCCACGATCCCCACCATGGTGGAGTTGCGCAGGTTGGAGTCGAATTGGTAGGTGGCAAAGCCGATGAAGCGGGCGAACACCTGCGGCAGCACGCCAAAGACGATGACGTTGGAGAACGACGCGCCGGTGGCGCGCACGGCCTCGACCTGCTTGAGCGAGATTTCCTCGATAGCCTCGGTGAAGAGCTTGCCGATGAAGCCGATGGACGCGACGGTCAGCGCCAGGATGCCTGCCAGCGCGCCAAAGCCCACGGCCTTGACGAACAGGATGGCGACGATGACCGGGTGCAGCGCACGGCACAACGCGACGATCGACCGCGCGGGCCACGAGATCCACGCGGGCATCAGGTTGCGTGCGCCCAAAAGGCCCACGGGCAGGGCAAGAAAGATGCCCAGCATTGAGGCCAGGACCGCGATTTCAAGACTTTCCGCGATGCCCTTCCACAAGGTGGCGGGCTTCTCGAAATTGGGCGGGAACATGCGCGCGAGGAACGTCGAGGCGTGCCCCATGCCGGCCTCGAAACGCGACCAGCTGAAGTCGAGCTGCGTGGCCGCATAGACCGTGTAGAGCACCAGCAGCAGCAAGCCCAGCTTGGCGCGTCCGGACATGGCGAAGGGGCGGATGGCGCCCCGGGGTTGCGTCATTCCAGCCAAGACTCGCCTCCGTAGATGGTCTTGAGCATGGTGGCGTCCAGGCCCTGTCCGTTGCCGTCATAGACCACGTGGCCGCCCGACATGCCGACGATGCGCGTGGCATAGCGGCGGGCCAGTTCGACGTCGTGGATGTTGACGATGACGGGGATGCCCGTGGCGCTGCCCTGCGCGGACAGCAGCTCCATGATTTCGACGGAGGTCTTGGGGTCGAGCGACGACGTCGGTTCGTCGGCCAGCAACACCTGCGGGCGCTGCATCAGCGCGCGGGCGATGCCCACGCGTTGGCGCTGGCCGCCCGACAGCGCATCGGCGCGCTGGTCGGCAAACCCGGCAAGGCCCACGGTATCGAGCAGCTTGTAGGCGTGCTCGATGTCCTCGGGCTCGAAGCGGCGCATCCAGGCCTTCATGGCCGAGGTATAGCCCAGCCGGCCGGTCAGCAGGTTTTCCATCACCGTCAGGCGTTCGACCAGGTTGTATTCCTGGAACACCATGCCGATGCGGCGGCGCGCGCGGCGCAGCGACGCGCCGCGCACTTTCGCCAGATCGACGGTGCCGTCTTCGGACTGCAGGATGATCTCGCCCTTGGTGGGTTCGATCAGCCGGTTGATGCAGCGCAGGAGCGTGCTTTTACCGGTGCCCGACGGCCCGATGATGGCGGTAAGCCCCTGTCCGGCGATCTGCAGGTCAATGCCGTTCAGTACCGGCCGGCCGGCCCGGTATTCCTTGACCAGGCCGGAAATGCGTAGCGACGTCGTCATGCTGGATTACTTCTTGCTCTTGGCGGATTCGCGGTCGTAGGCCGCGCGGTTGAAGCTTTCGCCACCGGACTCGGCGACCTGGCGGACGATGGCCCAGTCCTTCTGGTACGTCACCGGATAGAAGCGGTCGGCGTTGTCAAAGGCCTTTGACATCTCCGGCGGGAAGCGGTAGTCGTAGAAGCACTTGAGCATCTGGTCGCGGAACTTCGGCTCCAGGTCGTGCGCGTAGGCGAACGACGAGGTTGGGAATTTCTCGCTGGTGTAGATGATGCGGAAATCGGCTTCCTTGACCTGGCCGCGTTCGACCATGCGCTTGAAGACGTCGGACGCGACGGCCGCGGCGTCGTAGTCGCCGGAGTTCACGCCCATGACCGATTGGTCGTGCTTGCCCGAGAAGATGACCTTGTAGTCCTTGTCGGGCGTCAGGCCTTCCTTGGGGAACAGGGCAACGGGCGCCATGTGGCCGGAGTTCGACGAGGGGGCGGTGTGCGCGAGCTTCTTGCCCTTCAGGTCGGTCAGCTTCTGGTAGGGGCTGTCCTTCTTGACGATGACGATCAGGTTGTAGCCCTGGAAGCCGTCGGCGTAGCCCTTGACCGCGAACGGCACGGCGCCCGCGATGTTCACGGCGAAGGCGGTGGGGCCGGTCGAGAAGCCGCCGACGTGCAGGCGGCCCGAGCGCATGGCTTCGATTTCAGCCGCATTGCTCTGCACTTGATAGAACACGACGCGCTTGCCCGTGCACTCGGACAGGTGCTTGGTGAAGGGCTTGAAGATGTCTTCGTACACGGCCGGGTCTTCCACGGGCGTGTACGTGAACACCAGCGTGGAAGGCGTCTTGAGCTTGGACGGATCGGTCGGCGTGTCGGCCACCAGGTCCTTGTTCGAGTCGCAGTACATCTGGTCCAGGTCGCCGCGGTTGGAGCAGGTGTCGGCGGCCTGGGCGGCGGAAGCTCCAAAAGCGAATGCGGCCAGCGCGGCCGCCTGCATAAGACGCAAGGCTTGCATCGTGTGTCTCCTCGTATGGGTATTAATTGAATGTTTGCTGAATTCAAACACACAACCGGGGACGGCACACTCGGGAAAGTCCCTGCCTTTCTTTTCGTCTTTTGTTCGTTTTGTTCGCTTTGTTTTCGTTTTTGCGCGAAAGCGCGCTCAGCCGCGGAAGCCCAATTTGCGGGAGATTTCCTGCGCGCAGGCCAGCAACGGCCGGGCGATCGCGCCGTCCCACGACACGTCGAACAGGCCCGTGGGGCCTAGGCTGGTCAGCGCCAGCACGATGCTGCCCGTGTTGTCGAAGACCGGCACGGACAGCGCGTCCACGCCCGGCAGCGGATTGCCCAGCGCGCGGGCCATGCCGTGCACGCGAATATCCGCCAATTGCGCGTCGATGTTGGCGCGCGAGGCCTTGCGCGGGGGCGGCACGCTGGCGATGACGGCGGTGTCGCCTTCCTCGCGCGCGATGTAGTGTTCGCTGACCTTCGGGGGCAGCCAGGCCGCAAACACCAACCCGGTGGCGGTGTGCAGCATGGACATCACCGTGCCCTTGCGCATGTTCACGTGGACCGGATAGCTGGCTTCGGTCATGTGGATCATGGTGGGACCGTGCGAGCCCAGCACCGCGATGCCCAGCGTGTGGCCGATCTCGGATTGCAGCTTGGCGATCTCGGGCATGGCCACGCGCACGGGATCCAGGCGCTGCAGGCTGACCAGCCCCATCTGCAGGGCAAAGGGGCCCAGTTCGTACTGGCCGGTGGTGGCGTCCTGCTGCACCAGTCCGACGCGGATGAAGCTGACCAGATAAGGATGCGCCTTGGCGGAGGTCATGCCCGCGCCCGCCGCGAGATCGCGCAGGGTCAGGGGCTTGCCGGCATCGACCAGGGCGGCCAGCAGCGGCACGCCCACTTCGATGGACTGGATGCTGCGGCGGCCGTCATTGGCGGGCGCCGCGGTCTTGGAAGTTGCCACGGTGTGCTGACCTCAGGCCGGCTGGACTTGGGAGGGTTGGCGCGCGGCGAGCAGCCGGTCGGCCATTTCGACGAAACCGCCGCCGCCATGGAAGGCGGCCACGAAGGCGGGGCGGTGCGTCAGGCGATGCAGTTGGGCCTGGATGTTGGCCACGCCGACCGAGATCGGGAAGTAGGCGAACATCGGCTCGTCGTTGGGCGAATCGCCAATGAACAGCGTGCTGTCCAGCGCGTCCGCCACGTCCTCGCCGAACTCGCGCTGGAACATGGTGCGCGTCATCGTGAGCTTGTCGTAGTCGCCGAACCAGCCATTGACGTGGATGGAGCTGACCTTGGCCTGCGCGCCGGCCTCCTGAAAGATCTGGACGATGCGGCTGATGGCGGCGTCGGGCAGGGCGGGCACGTCTTCGCAGAAATCGATGGCCAGGTCGGCCACGCGATAGTCCTGGTCGCTGGCGACGGCGCTGCCGGGCACCTCGGCCAGGACGCGGTCGCGGATGGCGTCCAGCCGCTTGCGGCTTTCCTGGCGTGAGGCTGCGTCGGTCCAGTAATGCGTGGTCATGCGGCGGGCCTTGCGGTCGTAGGCGTAGTAGAACGCGCCGTTCTCGCCGACCACGGCGCGCACGGGCCACATGCGCGCGATGTGGTCGCACCAGCCGGCGGGGCGGCCGGTGATGGGCACGACCTGGATGCCGGCCTGTTCCAGGCGTTCAAGCGCGGCGTACGCGTCGGCCGGCAGGCGGCCTTCGGTGGTCAGCGTGTCGTCGATGTCGGTCAGGACGACGCGGACGGCTGCCGCGACGTTCAAAGGCATGGCCGCAAGGGCTTGCATGAGGTTTTTCCTTCGTTTTTCTGGGGGGATCTCCGGGCGAAAGTTTAACCGGACGGCCCCATCCGGACGGGCCCTCCAGACACGAATAGGGGTTCGGCCCGCAGGGGCGGTAAAATCCGGGCTTTCCCGCCTGGTTTACGCGTCACGCCATGTCCGTCCAGTTGTCCTCCCTGCCCGGCTCCGAGCCGGAATCCTTCGGCATCGCTTCGGTTGCCGAGATCATCGCCGAGCTGCGCGCCGGCCGCATCGTCATCCTGGTTGACGAAGAAGACCGCGAAAACGAGGGCGACCTCGTCATGGCCGCCGAATTCGTCACGCCCGAAGCCATCAACTTCATGGTCACCCACGGCCGCGGCCTGGTGTGCCTGACCCTGACCGAAGAACGCTGCCGCCAGCTCGAGCTGCCCATGATGGCCGCCCGCAACGGCACGCGTTACGGCACCAATTTCACGCAATCGATCGAAGCCGCCGTGGGCGTCGAGACCGGCATCTCGGCCGCCGACCGCGCCCGCACCATCCAGGTGGCGGTGGCGCGCGACGCCAAGCCGGCCGACCTGGTCCAGCCCGGCCACATCTTCCCCGTGCGTGCCGTGCCCGGCGGCGTGCTGGTGCGCGCCGGCCACACCGAGGCCGGCTGCGACCTGACCGCCATGGCGGGCCTGACGCCTGCCGCCGTGATCTGCGAAATTCTCAAGCCCGACGGCACCATGGCCCGCCTGCCGGACCTGGTCGAATTCGCGCGCCAGCACGGCCTGAAGATCGGCACCATCGCCGATCTGATTCAGTACCGCAGCGAGCACGAGTCCATCGTCAAGCGCGTGGGCAAGCGCACCATGCAAACGGCCTGGGGCACGTTCGAGGCCGTGGCCTACGAAGACGCCGCCACCGGCTCCGCCCACTTGGCGCTGGTGCATGGTAATGTGACTCCCGACGCCGAGACGCTGGTGCGCGTGCACGAGCCCGCGTCCGTGCTGGATGTGCTGGATACCGGCGCAAGTCCGCATAGCTGGGGCGTGGCCCAGGCGCTCGAGGCCATCGCCGCCGCCCCGGCCGGCGTGCTGGTGCTGATGAACTGCCAGTCTTCCACGGAACACCTGTTTGGCCAGATTGCAGGCTGGAACGACCCGAAGGCCCAGGCCAATTCCGCCAACGCCGACCGCTTCGGCCTGCGCACTTACGGGATCGGCGCCCAGATTCTGCGCGACCTGAACGTGGGTCAAATGAGGCTCCTGGCCCGGCCGCGCAAGATGCCCAGCATGGCGGGCTTCTCGCTCACCATTACGGGTTACGATTGCGACCCGCAGAACACTCCCGCAACACACTGAAGGCCGACACATGAACCCTTACATCCTTACCCCCGACCTGAACGGCGAAGGGCTGCACATCGGCATCGTACGCGCCCGCTTCAACGAAGAAGTCGGCCAGGCCGAACTCGAAGCGTGCCTGAAGGAACTGGCCGAACTGGGCGTGGACGAGCGCGACGTGATGGTCGCCACCGTGCCCGGCGCGCTGGAACTGGGCGTGGCCCTGTCCCACATGGCCGAAACGTTTGAATTCGACGCCCTGATCGCGCTGGGCGCGGTCATCCGCGGCGAAACCTATCACTTTGAAGTGGTCAGCAATGAAATGGCCACGGCAATCACCCGCATCTCCCTCGAAACCGGCATCCCCGTCGCGAACGGCGTGCTGACCGTCGACACCGACGAGCAGGCGCAAGCCCGCGCCGCCGGCAAGGGTCGCGATTGCGCCCAGGTGGCCGTCGAAATGGCCAACCTGGTGGCAGCGCTGGAACCCGAGGAAGAAGACGAAGACGAAGACGACGAGGACGAAGATTTTGACGACGAAGAAGACGACGACCAGCGCTGATAGCGCGGCGCAGGCCCGCGCCAATGCGCGCAGCGCGCGCCGCCGTGCGCGCGAATTCGCGCTGCAAGGCGTGTACGCGTGGCTGCTGCGCGGCGGCGAAGGCACGCAGGACGCCGGCGAGATCGACGCCCATCTGCGCGACACCGAGGACTTTTCCGAGGCCGATGCGCAGTGGTTCAAGACCTTGCTGCACGGCGTGCTGCGCGAAGCGCCCGCGCTGCGCGAACGCTTCACGCCCTACGTCGACCGTCCGCTGGCCGAGTTGTCGCCCGTTGAGCACGGCATCCTGCTGATCGGCAGCTTCGAGCTGATCCATCACGTCGAAGTGCCGTACAAGGTCGCCATCAACGAAGCCGTGGAACTGGCCAAGTCGTTCGGCGGCACCGATGGCTTCAAGTTCGTCAACGGCGTGCTCGACAAGCTGGCTGCCGATGTCCGCGCGCACGAGGTCCAGGCCGCGGCGCAGCAACGGCGATAGCGAGCCCCCCCGCAGCGCTTTGCGCCTCCTCCCGAGGGGGCGCCGCTGCGGACCGGCGGAGCCCGGATCACGGCCACGCCGCGTGGCACCCGTTAGAGTGCGACGGCGATTCTTGAACGCCGCATAGTGGAGGCGCGGTGGCGTCCGAATTTGATCTGATTGCGCGCTATTTCACGCGTGCCGCGCCTGCCGGCGTCTTGGGCGTTGGCGACGACTGCGCGCTCTTTCCTGTTCCTCCCGGTGAACAGGTGGCCACCAGCACGGATCTGCTGCTGGAAGGCCGGCATTTCTTTCCCGACGTAGACCCGAAATCGCTGGGCCACAAGGCGCTGGCGGTGAACCTATCCGACCTCGCGGCCATGGGCGCGCGCCCGATCGGCTGCGTGCTCGGGCTGGCGTTGCCGCGCCTGGACGAGCCTTGGCTGGCGGCGTTTGCCGAAGGGTTTCACGCACTGGCGGCGGCCCACGGCTGCCCGCTAGTCGGCGGAGACACCACGCGCAGCGCGCACGACCTGGCGATCAGCGTGACCGTGTTTGGTGCGGTGCCCCCCGGTCAGGCGCTGCGCCGCGACGGCGCGCGAAGCGGCGACGATATCTGGGTGTCCGGCGAATTGGGGGCGGCCGACGTGGCCTACCGGCTGCTCGACGGGCAATACCCGGCTAATGCCGCGCTGCTGGCCGCCACGCGCGTCGCGTTAGAGTGGCCCGAGCCGCAAGTGGGGCTGGGCATGGCGCTGCGCGGCATCGCGAATGCAGCCATCGATCTTTCCGACGGCTTGGTGCAGGACCTGGGCCACATCCTGGCCGCCAGCCGCGTCGGCGCCTGCCTGCGGTTCGCAGACCTGCCGATGGCACCCGCGCTGGCGGGCCTGGACGCGGCGCCGCTGCAACGCGCCCTGCTGGGCGGGGGCGATGTCTATCAGCTGTGTTTCACCGCGCCGCCGTCCCGGCGCGACGCTGTGCTGGCGGCAGCCCGCAGGGCCGGCGCCCGCGTGACCCGGGTGGGCGAGATCCTGCCGCAGCCGGGCATCGCCGTTCTGGACTCCCACGGCCAGCCGCTTGCCGAGCTGCCCGCCGGCTTCGATCACTTCCCCGCGGACTGATCCGCGGCTTCCTTTTTACAGACCCTTCCCCCCATGTCTTCCGCTGATAAGCACTCCACCTCCATGCGCGACCGCCGCCGCGCCGCGTATCCGGCGCTCTCCTGGGTCTGCCGCGATCCGGGCCGGCTGATTGCGTTTGGCTTTGGCAGCGGACTGATCCGTCCGGCCTCGGGCACGTGGGGCACGCTGCTTGCTTGGGCCATCTGGCTGGCGGCGGCGCCTGCGGCGTCGGACCTGGCCATCGGCGTGTTCCTGGCGGTGGCATTTCTGTACGGATGCTGGGCCTGCCATCGCGTCGGCCGAGAACTCCAGCAGCCGGATCATGTCGGAATGGTCTGGGACGAGATGGTGGCGTTCTGGCTGGTGCTGTGGCTTACGCCGGCCGGCTGGTTGTCGCAGGCGCTGGCGTTCGTGCTGTTCCGCACGTTCGACATCGTCAAGCCGCCACCCATCAAGTTCTTCGACGCCCATATCAAGGGCGGTTTCGGAGTCATGTGGGACGATATCGTGGCCGCCGGTTATGCCTTGCTGGTAATGGCGCTGGTGGCCCGCACAGGAGTCTTGGGATGAACGATCAGCATGAAGGCGCGCGGACCAACATGACGGCCGCGCAGTTGTCGGAAGCGACGATCCTCGGCCTGTCCGAGCGGCTGGGCGATGTGCTGCGCCAGCAGGGGTGGATGCTTGGCACCGCCGAATCCTGCACGGGCGGCCTGCTGGCAGGCGCCGTCACCGCGGTGGCCGGTTCCAGCGAATGGTTCGAGCGCGGCTTCGTCACTTACAGCAACGACGCCAAGGTTACCGAACTGGAGGTGTCGCCCGAAACGCTGCATCACTTTGGCGCAGTCAGCGAGCCCGTGGCGCTGGAGATGGCAAACGGGGTGCTGCTTGCCGTGCCCAACGCACACGTGGCCATGTCGACCACCGGCATCGCCGGACCGGGCGGCGCCACGCCGGGCAAGCCGGTGGGCATGGTGTGCTTTGGCTTTGCCATGCGGGTGGGCGACGGCATCAGCAGCCGTGCGGTGACGCACGTGTTCCAGGGCGACCGGGGGCAGGTGCGCCAGGCGGCGGTGGAGTTTGCGCTGCGGGCCGTGTTGGAATTCGCGGGTGCGCCGATCAACCGGCGATGAATCCCGACCCGAAACGCCCGCGCTGAACTTGCGGGCGGTGATATGAAAAAAGCCGCTGCACCGCGCGTTTGCGCACGGTGCAGCGGCTTTTGCGCAATGTGGCGTCAGCGCACCGCGTTGATCGCGTCGCGCAGGCCCTTGGCGGCCTCGGCGGCGGCTTGGCGCCAGTCGTCGCCTCCGCTGGCGTAGATGATGGCGCGCGACGAGTTGATCATCATGCCGTTGCGCGCTGCGTTGGCGCCGGCGTTGACCGTTGCCGTGATGTCGCCGCCCTGGGCGCCGATGCCCGGCACCAGCAGCGGCAGGGCGTCGCCGATGCGCTGGCGCACCGCAGCCAGTTCGTTGGGGAACGTGGCGCCCACCACCAGGCCGCACTGGCCATTGGCATTCCATTTGTCAGCCACCAGCCCCGCCACGTGCAGGTACAGGGGCTCGCCGTTGTCCATCTTCAGGAATTGCAGGTCCGAGCCGCCCGGGTTGGAGGTGCGGCACAGGACGATCACGCCGCGGTCGCGCCACGCCAGGTAGGGCTCGACCGAGTCCAGTCCCATGTACGGGCTGACGGTGAGGGCGTGGGCCTGGTAGCGCTCGTAGGCTTCGCGGGCGTAGTTTTCGGCGGTCGAGCCGATGTCGCCGCGCTTGGCGTCCAGCACGATGGGCAGGTCGGGGTGCTTGTCGCGGATGTGCTGGCACAGCGCTTCCAGCTGGTCTTCGGCGCGGTGCGCGGCAAAGTACGCGATCTGCGGCTTGAAGCTGCAGGCGTATGGCGCGGTGGCGTCGACGATGTCGCGGCAGAACTGGAAGATGGCGTCCGGCTTGTCCTGCAATTCGCGCGGGAAGCGCTGCGGGTCGGGATCCAGCCCGACTTGCAGGAGCGAGTTGCTGGTGGTCCAGGCGTGTTCGAGTTTTTGCAGGAAATTCATGGGATTCAGTGCAGTTTGACCCGCGGGCGCGTGCGCCGCATGAGCAGGCGAGCCAGGGCGAGGGAGACGGTACGCGAGGCGCCCAGCACCGCGCGGTGGTGCATCAGGTGCAGGCTCATGTACATCAGGCGCGCCAGTGTACCGCTTACGAACAGTCCCCGTCCGGCAAGCTTGCCCATCAGGCTGCCCACCCCGGCGTCCTGGCCCAGCGACACCAGCGATCCGTGGTCCTGGTAGACGTAGGGGGCGGTGGGCTCGGGGTTATTGCGCAGCCGGGCCGTCAGCTTCTTGGTCAGGTAATCGGCCTGCTGGTGCGCGGCCTGGGCGCGGGCGGGCACGGTACGGCCGTCACGCCACGGCGCCGCGCAGCAGTCGCCCAGCGCCAGAATGTGCGGATCGGGCGTTTCGAGCCGCTCGTTGACTTCGATCTGCCCCAGCTTGTTCAGCGGCAATCCCAGGTCTGCCAAGAGCGCCGGGCCCTTGATGCCGGCGGCCCACATGCACAACTGCGCGGGAAACTCGCGGCCGTCGGCGGTGCGCACGGTGTTGTCCGTCACTTCGGACACACGGCATGAGGTCTCGACGCGGATGCCCAGTTCGGTCAGGCGCTTGGTCGCCGCCACCGAGATCTTCTCGGGCAGCGCGGACAGGATGCGCGGCGCGCCTTCGACCAGCGTGATCGCCAGGTCGCGGTCGGCGCGGAAGTTCGGCAGGCCATAGGCGCTGACGACGTGGCTGGCTTCGGTCAGTTCGACCGCCAGTTCGACGCCGGTGGCGCCGCCGCCCACGATCACCAGATCCAGCCGCGCGGACGGGTTGCGCACCTTGGCCTGGTCCACCAGCGCCATGGCCTTGAGCATGGTCAGGCGGAATTGCTCGGCGTTTTCGGTGGTGTCCAGCGTGACCGCATGTTCAGCCGCGCCCGGCGTGTTGAAGAAGTTGGAGGTGCTGCCCAGCGCCAGCACCAGCGTGTCGTACGCCAGTTCGCGGCGGGGCAGGACTTCCTGGCCCTGCGCGTCATTGACGGCGTCCACGGTGATGAGACGGCGTTCGCGGTCGACGCTTTCAAGCCGGCCCTGGGCGAACGAGAAGCCGTCCATGTGGGCCAGCATCAGGTAGGACAGGCCTTCCTGGTGAATATCCAGCGTGCCCGCCGCCGCTTCATGCAGCGAAGGCTTCCAGATGTGAAAAGGGCGGCTGTCGACCAGGGTGATGTATTGGCGGCCGTGGATCCGGCCCAGTTTGGCGGCCAGTTCAAGGCCGCCTGCGCCACCGCCGACGATGACGATGCGCTTGGAGGGTGCTGACGTCGATTGAGGCATCATGGCTCCCAGTATAAATAGAGTCGCATCCCCGTCGCGATGCGAACCCGTATCAGTGCATGACGAAACGGCTGATGGCCACTCCCATCCAGACCGTTCCGGCAAAAATAAGCAGCAGCATCACCGCCGCGCTGCCCAGGTCCTTGGCTCGCCCCAAGAGGGGGTGGCGTTCGACCGACAACGCATCGGCAAGCGCTTCGATGGCGGAATTGAGCAGTTCCGCCGCCAGCACCATGACCACCACGCCCACCAGGAAGAACACCTCGACCGTGGTGCGGCCCAGAAAGAATGCCGCTGGAATCATCAGCACGGCCAGCGCCAGTTCCTGGCGGAAGGCCGCCTCGTATTTGACGGCCGCCTTCAGGCCCTGCCAGGAATAGCGCAGCGCGTTGAGGATACGGCGCGCGCCGCCGGTGCTCTTGAAGGGCGAGTGTTGCGGATCGTGGGTCATGGAATCGGATGAAAGCCGTGGTGGCCGCTTTTTAACAGATAAGGGTTGCCCGCGTGGCACATCGCACGCGGATGGGCAAACCCTAATTGTGACCCAGCGTCGGGAGGCGCAGGATTCTGGTCAATTGGTAAGGCCACTTTACCTATATGCCGATTCAGACCATTGAACCTCGCCGCCTGTATCGCCAGATCGCCGATCAGCTTCGCCTGCTGATCGAGGCTGGCGAATTTCCGGCCGGCGCGCGCCTGCCGCCCGAGCGCGACCTAGCGCTGAAGCTGGGCGTGTCCCGGCCGTCGGTGCGGGAAGCGCTGATCGCGCTGGAGGTCGAAGGCTGGGTGGAAGTGCGCATGGGTTCGGGCGTGTACGTGCAAGGCCCGGGCGGCGCGCCGCGCGCCAGCCTGACCGCCGAAAGCCCGCTTGAAACCATCCGCGCCCGCCGCACCATCGAGAGCGAGCTGGCCGCGCAGGCGGCGCTCAATCCCGTGCCCGCATTGGTGGAAGGCCTGCGCGAAGCCGTCGATGCGATGGAAGACGAGGCGCGGGCCGGCAGCGTGCCCATCCGCGGCGACCGGCTGTTCCATCTGCGTGTGGCGGAAATGGCCAACAACGCCGTGCTGGTGCGCGTGGTGGGCGAACTCTTTGACGAACGCCACAACCCGCTCTCCGTGAAGCTGGGCGATTACTTCGAAAATTCCGACAGCTGGGCCGTCGCCATCACCGAGCACCGCCGCGTCATCGACGCCATCGCGGCCGGTGACGAACAGGGCGCGCGGGCCGCCATGCGTGAACATCTTTCCTGCTCGTACGACCGCCTGATGGCCAGCTGGCCCGGTGCGGCGGAAGCCTTGCGCGCTGAATAGCAACAGGCTGCCGGTCCCTCCCGGGAGGCCGGCGGCAACTCGCAGTCGCAGTTGGTAGGTGCAGCTCCAGTAGGTGAACTCCATATGTAAAACATGACGCGAGGCCGCCGAGCCCGCCACCTCAAAGAGAGGAGACAACATGAAGCCAGGCAACGCCATCAAAGTGCTCTTTGCCGCCGTCGCGATCGCCGTCAGCGGCTCCGCGCTGGCGCAGACCAAACTGAAGTGGGCGCACGTCTACGAGACGTCCGAACCGTTCCATACCTCGTCGGTGTGGGCCGCTCAGGAGATCGAGAAGCGCACCAACGGCCGCTATCACATCGACGTCTATCCGGCCTCGCAACTGGGCAAGGAAAACGATATCAACCAGGGGCTGACGCTCGGCACGGTCGACATGATCATCTCCGGGTCCAGCTTCGCGGCCAAGAGCTTTCCGCGCATCGGGGTCACGTACTATCCCTACACCTTCCGCAGCCCGGAGCACCTGATCGCCTACACCAAGAGCGATATCTACAAGGAGCTCACCCAGGGCTACGACGAAAAGAGCGGCAACCACATCGTCGCGACCACCTACTACGGCACGCGCCAGACGACGTCCAACAAGCCGTTCACCAAGTGCAGCGAGATGAAGGGCCTGAAGATTCGCGTGCCGGACGTGGCCGCGTATCTGGCCATGCCGCGCGCCTGTGGCGCCAACACCGCGCCCATTGCCTTTGCCGAGGTCTATCTGGCCTTGCAGAACGGCACGGTCGAAGCCCAGGAAAACCCCCTGACCACTATCGAGGCCAAGAAGTTCTACGAGGTGCAGAAGAACATCATCCTCACCGGCCACATCGTCGATCACCTGAACACGGTGATCTCCGGCAAGCTCTGGAAGAGCCTGTCGGACGAGGACAAGAAGATCTTCGCCGAGGTCGCGCAGCAGGCCGCGGAAAAGGCGTCGGCCGAAGTGGCCGCGTCCGAGAAGAAGATGGTCGACGTCTTCAAACAGCGTGGCCTGACGGTGGCCGAGGTCAACATCGACGACTTCCGCAACACCGTGCTGGAGAAGGTGCCGTTCAAGCAATACGGCTACGAGAAGTCGGACTGGGAAAAGATCCAGGCGGTGAAGTGAACGCCGGCGCGGCGGGCCGCCACGTCGGTCCGCCGCGCCCGATCTGATCGCCACACCGATCCCGCACGAGGGGAGATTCCATGCACTCCAACGCGAAGGCCGCGCCGATGGCGGCCGTCAGCCATCCGCCGGACAAGCCGCCCGGCGCCCATCACGTTTCCTCGGTGGACGAGATCGTCCAGAGTTTCGAGGAAGCCGATCATCACCTGGTCAGCCTGGCCGGCTACCAGCCGGAAGACTGGATTTGCCTGGCCATGTTCTGGGCGATGGCGCTGCTGGTGTTCCTGCAGTTCTTTTCCCGCTACGTCCTGAACGACTCGTACGCCTGGACCGAGGAGCTGGCGGTGTATTGCCTGATCGGCGTGGTGTTCTTGGGATCCGCGATGTGCGTGCGCGCGTGCCGCCATATCCAGGTGGACTTCCTGTACCGCTACCTGCCCAAGCCTGCCGGCCGCGTGCTGTCCACGCTGATCGATATCCTGCGCACCGCGTTCTTCGGCTATGCCGTGTGGCTGACGTACCGCTACATCGTGCTGGTCGGCGACGAGCCCATGACGACGCTGTTCTGGAACAAGGCGTACGTCTACTGGGTGGCGTTGGCGGGCTTCGTCATGATGTTCTTGCGGTCTCTGCAGGTGTCCGTGCAGAACTGGCGGCAGGGCTACTCCATCCTGGAGAACCCCGCGGCCTATGAGTCGCTGGACTGAATTCCCGAATCCGCAGTGCCTTTGCCAGGAGCGAACATGGGCACCCTGATTGGAACCTTTCTGCTGTTGATGATCATGGGGCTGCCGGTGGCGGTCTCGATGGCGGGCGCATCCCTGCTGTACATCCTGATTTCCGGCAGCGTGCCGGACGTCGTGATCGCGCAGCGCATGATTGCGGGCGTCGAGTCGTTTCCGCTGCTGGCCGTGCCGTTCTTCATCCTGGCCGGCAACCTGATGAACATCGCGGGCATCACGGGCCGCATCTACAACTTCGCCGTCGCGCTGGTGGGCTGGATGCGCGGCGGGTTGGGGCAGGTGAACATCATCGGCTCAGTGGTGTTTGCCGGCATGTCCGGCACCGCCATCGCCGACGCCGCGGGCCTGGGCACCATCGAGATCAAGGCCATGAAGGACCACGGCTACCAGACCGAGTTCGCGGTCGGGGTGACGGCCGCGTCGGCCACGCTGGGCCCCATCATTCCGCCGTCGCTGCCGTTCGTCATCTACGGCATGATGGCCAACGTGTCGATCGGTTCGCTGTTCCTGGCGGGCCTGATTCCCGGCCTGGTGCTGACCATCCTGATGATGCTCACCGTGGCCTACTACGCGCGCCGCAACAACTGGGGCGGCGACGTTGCCTTCAACTGGAAGCGGCTGGGCGGCGCGGGGCTGGAAGTGCTGATCGTGCTGGCATTTCCGATGTCGATCTGGCTGATGACGCTGGCGGGCGTGTCGCCCAACGTCGCCACCGGCATCTCGTTCGCGGCCTTGCTGCTGCTGGACTGGAAGTTCAACTTTTCGGCCGTGATGGCGCTGATGGCGCCGGTGATCCTGATCGGCGGCATGACGCTGGGCTGGTTCACGCCCACGGAAGCCGCGGTGGCGGCCGTGATCTGGGCGCTCTTTTTGGGACTGGTGCGCTATCGCTCCATGACGTTGCGCACGCTGGCCAAGGCGTCGTTCGACACCATCGAGACCACCGCGTCGGTCCTGTTCATCGTGACGGCAGCCTCGGTGTTCGCCTGGCTGCTGACCACGACGCAGGCCGCGCAGGCGCTCACCGACGCCATCCTGAGCGTCACGCAGAACAAGTGGGTGTTCCTGCTGATGGCGAACGTGCTGATCCTGATCGTCGGCTGCTTTATCGACACCATCGCGGCCATCACCATCCTCGTGCCCATCCTGCTGCCTATCGTCCTGAAGCTGGGCATCGACCCGATCCACTTCGGGCTCATCATGACGCTGAACCTGATGATCGGCCTTCTGCATCCGCCAATGGGCATGGTGCTCTTCGTGCTGGCGCGGGTGGCCAAGCTGTCGGTCGAGCGCACCACGATGGCCATCCTGCCGTGGCTCGTGCCGCTGTTCGTGGCGCTGATCGCCATCACCTACATTCCTTCGATCACCCTGTGGCTGCCCACCGTAATGGGCATGACCGGCAAATAAGGACGCACGCCCATGTCAGCAAGACTGCAAGGCAAGACCGCCATCGTCACCGCCGCAGGGCAGGGCATTGGCCGCGCCGTGGCCCTGGCCTACGCGCACGAGGGCGCCGATGTGCTGGCCGTGGACCTGAACGGCGCCGCGCTGGAGTCGCTGTCCGGCTGCCGCACGCACGTGCTGGACGTAACCGACGCCCGCGCCGTGCGCGCGCTGGCCCAGGATGCGGGCGGGGTGGACGTGCTGTTCAATGGCGCGGGTTTCGTGCACGCGGGCACCATCCTGGATTGCGACGAGGACGCCTGGGATTTCTCGTTCAACCTGAACGTGCGATCCATGTACCTGCTGATCCGTGCCTGCCTGCCGGCCATGCTGGCGCGCGGCGCGGGGTCCATCGTCAACATGGCGTCCGTGGCGGGCAGCATCAAGGGCGCGCCCAACCGCTGCGCCTACGGCGCCACCAAGGCGGCCGTCATCGGCCTGACCAAGGCGGTCGCCGCCGACTACGTGGGGCAGGGCATCCGCTGCAACGCGATCTGCCCCGGCACGGTGGAGTCGCCGTCCCTGCGCCAGCGCATCGACGCGCAGGCGCTGGCCAGCGGCCAGTCCGTCGCGGCGGTCGAAGCCGCCTTCACCGCGCGCCAGCCAATGGGCCGGATCGGCCGCGCCGAAGAGATCGCCGCGCTGGCGGTGTATCTTGCCAGCGACGAATCCGCCTTCACCACCGGCACCGCGCAGGTGATCGACGGCGGCTGGTCCAATTGAATTCTTCTTTTCCAGCAACCAGGAAACCGCTATGAAACTGATGCGCTATGGCGCCAAGGGCTCGGAAAAGCCCGCCTTGATCGACGCAGAGGGCCAGGTCCGCGACCTGTCGTCCGTCATTTCCGACATCACCGCCGAGTCGCTCGTGCCCGCCAAGCTGGCGCAGTTGCGCGCGCTGGATCCGGCGTCGCTGCCGCTTGTTGCGCAGCCCGGCCGCGTGGCGCCGCCGTGGCGCGGCATGGGCAAGTTCATCTGCATCGGCCTGAATTACGCCGACCATGCCGCCGAGTCCGGACTGCCCGTGCCGGCCGAACCGGTCATCTTCATGAAGACGACGTCGGCCGTGGTGGGCTGCAACGATCCGGTCGTGCTGCCGCAGGAATCGGTCA
The DNA here is from genome assembly GCF_006715415.1 of Achromobacter sp. SLBN-14. NCBI lineage: Bacteria > Pseudomonadati > Pseudomonadota > Betaproteobacteria > Burkholderiales > Alcaligenaceae > Achromobacter > Achromobacter sp. SLBN-14. The sequence continues at coordinate 3,404,037 of NZ_VFNE01000001.1, forward strand.
AGACCGACTGGGAAGTCGAGCTGGGCGTGGTGATCGGCGAGAAGGCCCGCTATGTCAGCGAGGCCGACGCCATGAAGCACGTGGCCGGTTACTGCGTGGTGAACGACGTGTCCGAGCGCGAATACCAGATCGAACGCGGCGGCACGTGGGACAAGGGCAAGGGCTGCGATACCTTCGGCCCCATCGGTCCTTGGCTGGTCACGGCCGACGAGATCCCCAATCCGCAGGACCTGGAGATGTGGCTTGAGGTCAACGGCAAGCGCTACCAGAACGGCAGCACCCGCACGATGGTGTTCGGCGTGGCGCAACTGGTGTCGTACGTCAGCCGCTTCATGACGCTGTACCCGGGGGACCTCATCAGCACCGGCACGCCGCCCGGCGTGGGCATGGGCCAGAAGCCGTCGCCCGTTTATCTGAAGGCGGGCGATGAAATGAAACTGGGCATCGCGGGCCTGGGCGAACAGCGCCAGCGCGTCCATGCCTGGGATCCCGCCCTGATCGACGGCTGATCCGCAAGGCCCCCTTGTATTCCGGAGTTCTCATGTCGCAGACCGATACGGCAGTCATCCGCATTCACCCGGCGGACAACGTGGTGATCGCCAGACGCCAGCTTGTCAGCGGCACGAGGCTGGAAGGCGAGGGGGTGACCATCGTGGGGCTGGTGCCGCCGGGCCACAAGGTGGCGGTTCGCGCCATCGCGGCCGGCGAACCGGTGCGCCGCTACAACCAGATCATTGGCGTGGCGCGGCAGGACATTGCGCCCGGCCAGCACGTCCATACCCAGAATCTGGAATTCTCGGATTTCGAGCGCGACTATGCCGTGGGGCAAGATGCGCGGCCCACCGACTACGTGGGGGCGCCGGCCATGTTCGACGGCATCGTGCGCGCTGACGGCCGCATCGCCACCCGCAACTACATCGGCATCCTGACCAGCGTGAACTGTTCGGCGACGGTGGCGCGCGCCATCGCCGATCACTTCCGCCGCGACATCCGGCCCGAGGCCCTGGCAGCCTGTCCGAACGTGGACGGCGTCGTGGCGCTGACGCATGGCGCGGGCTGCGCCACCGGCAGCGACGGCGAACCATTGCGCGTGCTGCGGCGCACGCTGGGCGGTTACGCCCGGCATGCCAACTTTGGCGGGCTGATGGTTGTGGGGCTGGGTTGCGAGACCAACCAGATCGGCGGGCTGATGGAGCAGGAGCATCTGCTCGAAAGCGGCATGCTGCACACCTTCAACATCCAGGACACCGGCGGCACGCGCAAGACGGTGGCGCGCGGCATCGAACTGGTCGAGCGCATGCTGGACCAGGCCAATCGCGTCCAGCGCCAGCCCGTGCCCGCCAGCCACCTGACCGTGGGGTTGCAATGCGGCGGGTCGGACGGCTATTCCGGCATCAGCGCCAATCCGGCGCTGGGCGCCGCGGTGGACCTGCTGGTGCGCCACGGCGGCACGGCCATCCTGTCCGAGACGCCGGAAATCTACGGCGGCGAGCACCTGCTGACGCGCCGCGCGCAATCGCCCGCCGTGGCGGACAAGCTGCTGGCGCGCGTGCGCTGGTGGGAAGACTACTGCGCCCGCAACGACGCCGAGATGGACAACAACCCCTCGGCCGGCAACAAGGCGGGCGGGCTGACCACCATCCTGGAAAAATCGCTGGGCGCCATCGCCAAGAGCGGCACGACCAATCTCACCGACGTCTACGAGTACGCCGAGCCCGTGCATACGCGCGGGCTGGTCTTCATGGACACCCCGGGCTACGACCCGGTCTCGGCCACCGGGCAGGTGGCCGGGGGCGCCAACCTGATCTGCTTCACGACCGGCCGCGGGTCTGCGTATGGCTGCGCGCCAGCGCCGTCGCTCAAGCTGTCCACCAACACGGCGCTTTGGCAGCGCCAGTCCGACGATATCGACATCAATTGCGGCGAAGTCGTCGACGGCGCGCAAAGCGTGGCGCAGATGGGCGAGCGCATTTTCCAGCTCATGCTGCAGACGGCGTCGGGCCGGCGCACCCGCAGCGAGACGCACGGCTACGGACAAAATGAATTCGTCCCGTGGCAACTGGGCGCGGTGATGTAGCGAAGACGGCTCGGGGCATGCTATACCCTGGCGTCTCCCCTTTTAGGCATAGCGCACCCATGCTTGAACGTTTGAATTCGGAGTCATTGCCGCGTCTGCCCGCCGACGTTGAAAAGCCCAGCTACGACCGTAGCCGGCTGACGCCGGGCATCGTCCATCTTGGGCTGGGCGCCTTTCACCGGGCGCATCAGGCGTTTGTCACCGATCAGGCCATGCAAGCCAGCGGCGACCTCACCTGGGGCATTCTGGGCGTCTCGCTGCGCCACCCCGCCACCCGCGATGCGCTCACGCCCCAGGACGGGCTGTACACGCTGGCCGTGCGCGACGCCGGTCCGGACGGCCAGGACCGCGAACACCTGCGTATCGTGGGATCCGTGCTGCGCGTGATGGTGGCCGAGGAAGACCCCAACGCCGTTCTCGAACGCATCGCGTATCCGCAGACCCGCATCGTCAGCCTGACCGTGACGGAAAAGGGCTACAGCCACGAACCGGCCACGGGGCATCTGCGCTGGGACGATCCGGACATCGTGCACGATCTGGAAAACCCCATCCGGCCCCGCAGCACCATCGGCATCCTGGTCTACGGCCTGGCGCTGCGCCGCGAGCGCGACCTGCCGCCGATCACGCTGTTGTCGTGCGACAACCTGCGCGGCAACGGCGACACGCTGCGCAGCCTGGTGCTGGCCTTTGCGCTGCGCGTCGACGTGACCCTGGCCGACTGGATCGACCGCCACTGCACGTTTCCGAATTCCATGGTCGACCGCATCGTGCCGGCCACCGAAGACCAGGACCGCCGGCGGATTGCCGAACGCCTGGGCGTCGAGGATGCCTGGCCCGTGCTGGGCGAGCCCTATCTGAACTGGGTGATCGAAGACCGGTTCGCCGCCGGCCGCCCCGCCTGGGACGCGTACGGGGGCGCCACCTTCGTGCGCAATGCGGCGCCCTACGAGCGTTTGAAACTGCGCATGGTCAGCGGGCCGCATTCGGCCCTGGCCTACCTGGGCGCGGCGCTGGGACTGCATACGGTGGCCGATGCCGCCAACACGCCCGCCCTGCGGGAGTTCGTCGACGCCATGATGCGCGAAGAGATCGCCCCGACTCTGCGCGGCATTCCCGACACGGGGCTGGTGGAATACCGTCTGCGGTTTCTGGAACGGATCTCCAACCCGGCGCTGCCGCATCCGCTGTCGCAGATCGCCATGGACGGATCGCAGAAGCTGCCCCAGCGCCTGCTGGACACCATTCGCGACCGGCTGCGTGCCGGCCACGGCATCGATCGTCTGTGCCTGGCAGTTGCCGCATGGCTGAATTACCTGCGCGGCGAAGACGAGCAGGGCAGCGCCTACCCCATCCAGGACCCGATCGCCGCGCGCCTTGACCGCCTGTTGGCGCGCGCCGAGGTGGCCGCGCATGCCGCCATGCCGTCGCAGGCGGCGCAGCGGCGCGCGACGGTGCTGGCGCGTTTCAAACCGGTGTTCGGCGACCTGGGCAATTCGGCCGAGTTCGTGGGCGCCCTGACCAAGCATCTGGAAGCGCTGCGCGAGCACGGTGTGATCCATGCCGTGCAGGCGGCCACCTAGGAGACAGGACATGAACGCCGACCGCCGCGTGACCGCCACCGACTGGGAACGCTGGGGCACGGCGTGCCTGCTGGCGCAGGATTTTCCGGCCGATGACGCGCGCTGCCTGGCGCAAAGCCTGGCGCAGACCAGCCTGTGGGGCATCGATTCGCACGGCATCGCGCGCCTGCCGCATTACCTGAACCGCGTGGCGCATGGCTCGATCCTGGCGCGTCCCGACATCCGCGTCGACCGGACGGGGCCGGGGGCCGCCCAGGTGCATGGCGGCCGGGGGCAGGGCATCGTGGTGGCCCATCGGGCCAACGCGCTGGCAATCGACCTGGCGCGCGAGGCTGGGGTGGCGGCGGTGGGCGTCAGCGACTCGTCTCACTGCGGGGCGATCGGCCTGTACAGCCGCGCGGCCGCTCGGCAGGGTCTCATCGGCATCGCCTTCACGCATTCCGATTCCATCGCCGCACCCTTCGGCGGCCACGAGCCCTTTTTCGGCACCAATCCCATCTCGCTCGCCTTTCCGCGGGCGGGCGGACAGCCGCTTTGCCTGGATATGGCGACAACCGCCATTCCGTGGAACCGCGTCATGAACGCGCGGCGCGACGGCGCGGCGCTGCCGCCGGGCGTGGCGTTGGACGGGCGGGGCGACGACTCCACCGATGCGCAGGCCGCGCGCGCCCTGCGTCCGCTGGGCGGCGAGGAATACGGCTACAAGGGGTATGGCCTGGCAATGATGATCGAGCTGCTGTGCGGACCGCTGAACGGCAACCCTCACGGCCCGCACATCTCGTCCATGTACGACGCCTTGGACCGGCCGCGCGAACTGGGCGCGTTCTTCATCGTCATCGATCCGGCGCGCTTCGCGGGGGGCGCGGCCCTGGCGTCGGTGGTGGCGGGAATGGCGATGGAGCTATCGGAAGCGCCCGGCAAGCCTCGCATGCCTGGCGACCCGGAGGCCTCGCACGAAGCGGAACGCCAACGCCTCGGCTTGCCCGTGCCGCCGGCGCTTTGGAACGAGATGCACGTCTGGAGCGACCGGCTCGGCGCGGCGCTGCCGCCCTTGCATCAGACGCGGCAGGCGTGAAGCCCCGGCGGTCAGGCGTCGGTCGGGGGCGTCTGCACGGGTGATTGGGCGGGCGGCTGCGTGGGCGATTGCGTGGGCGATTGCGTGGGCGATTGCGTGGGCGTTTGCGCGGGCGATTGAACCGGCGGTTCGGCGGACGGCGTGCGCGGCCGCTCCACCTTGCCAAAGCGCAGCGCAAACTGGCGCGTGAAGACCGCGCCAAAGAAGAAGATCTGCGCCGAATACCAGATCCACAGCAACAGCGCGATCAGCGACCCGGCCGCGCCATAGGCCGACACCGCCGCGCCGCGGCTCAGGTACAGCCCGATCCCCCATTTGCCCAGCAGGAACAGCCCGGCCGTCACGATGGCCCCGGGGATCACGTCCTGCCACGAGATCTTGGCGCTGGGCAGCAGCTTGAAGATCACCGCGAATAGCGCCGCCACCACCGAAAACGAAAACAGATTGGACGCCCATTCCGCCACGATCGAGAACGTCGAGTTGGCCCACAACGAGCCATAGATGCCCCTGGCCGCCGCGAGCGCCGCGTTCACGGTCAGCGACACCAGCAGGAACAGCGCCAGCACCAGCACCAGTCCGAACGACAGCAGACGGCTGCGCACCAGTCCGTGCAGGCCGCTCTTCTGGTTGGCCCTCACGTCCCACAATTCGTCCAGGCTGGCCTGCAATTCCGCGAAGGCCGTGGTCGCGCTGAAGACCAGCACGCAGACCGACACCAGCGCCGCCATCCAGCCGCTGCCCGATTCGTGGGCGCTGGCCAGCACGGTCTGGATCACCTCGGCCCCGCGATCGCCGATCAGGTCGCGCAATTGCGCAAACAGCTCGGATCGAACCGCTTCCTCGCCAAAGAAGGCGCCCGCCACCGCGATCACCAGCAGCAGCATCGGCGCCAACGAAAACACCATGTACAGCGCCAGCGCCGCGCCCTTGCTGGACGCGCGATGACTGGACCACTGCTTGGCCGAGTCCACCAGCAGGCCGCCGATCTGGGAGGGGCGCAGGATACGCAGCACGGTTCGGGGCAGTCGCATGGGCAGGTTCTCGGTGAGACGAACCTTCATTGTAGGGACGCATGCAAGCTCCAGATACGGGCAGATTGTTGGCAAAAGTTTGCCAACCCCGGGAAATCCGGCGCCGCTGAAACAACACGCAAAGATATCCGGCCGGACAAAAGAAAAACCCCCGGGGCGAAGGACCGGGGGTTTTTGGATACTGCATTTCCCGGCCGAAGCCGGGGAGGCCTTGCAAGAACAGCAGGACTTAGAAGTCCATGCCGCCCATGCCGCCCATGCCGCCGGGCATGGCCGGAGCAGCGGGCTTGTCTTCAGCCAGTTCAACAACGGCGGCTTCGGCCGTCAGCAGCAGGCTGGCGACGGAGGCAGCGTTTTGCAGGGCGGTGCGGGTCACCTTGGTGGGATCCAGCACGCCTTGCTCGACCAGGTCGGTGTACTCGCCGGTCGCGGCGTTGTAGCCGTAGTTGCCCTTGCCGTTCAGCACGTTGCTGACCACGACGCTGGCTTCTTCGCCGGCGTTCGTGACGATGGTGCGCAGGGGCTCTTCCACAGCGCGCAGGATCAGCTTGATGCCGGCGTTCTGGTCAGGCGTGTCGCCCTTCAGGTCAGCGATGGCTTGCTTGGCGCGCAGCAGCGCAACGCCGCCACCAGCCACAACGCCTTCTTCCACTGCAGCGCGGGTGGCGTGCAGGGCGTCTTCGACGCGAGCCTTCTTTTCCTTCATTTCGACTTCGGTGGCAGCGCCAACGCGAATCACGGCAACGCCGCCGGCCAGCTTGGCCACGCGTTCTTGCAGCTTTTCACGGTCGTAGTCGGACGTGGCTTCTTCGATCTGCACGCGCACTTGCTTGACGCGGGCTTCGATGGACTTGCTGTCGCCAGCGCCGTCGATGACCGTGGTGTTTTCCTTGCCCACTTCGATGCGCTTGGCTTGGCCCAGCTCAGCCAGCGTGGCCTTTTCCAGCGACATGCCGGTTTCTTCGGAGATCACCGTGCCGCCCGTCAGGATGGCGATGTCTTCCAGCATGGCCTTGCGGCGGTCGCCGAAGCCAGGCGCCTTGACGGCGGTGGTCTTCAGGATGCCACGGATGTTGTTCACAACCAGGGTGGCCAGCGCTTCGCCTTCGACGTCTTCCGCGATGATCAGCAGGGGACGGCTCGACTTGGCGACTTGTTCCAGCACGGGCAGCAGGTCGCGGATGTTGCTGATCTTCTTGTCGAAGATCAGGACATACGGGTCTTCCAGGACGGCGACTTGCTTGTCCGGGTTGTTGATGAAGTAGGGCGACAGGTAGCCGCGGTCGAATTGCATGCCTTCGACGACGTCCAGCTCGTTTTCCAGCGACTTGCCGTCTTCGACGGTGATGACGCCTTCCTTGCCAACCTTGTCCATCGCGTCAGCGATGATCTGGCCGATGGAGGAATCGCTGTTGGCCGAGATGGAACCGACTTGGGCGATTTCCTTGCTGGTCGTGACCGGCTTGGATTGCTTTTGCAGTTCGGCGACGGCAGCGGCGACAGCCTTGTCGATGCCGCGCTTCAGGTCGATGGGGTTGAAACCGGCGGCAACGTACTTCAGACCTTCCTGAACGATGGCCTGGGCCAGCACGGTAGCGGTCGTGGTGCCGTCACCGGCGTTGTCGGAGGTCTTGGACGCGACGTCCTTGACGAGTTGGGCGCCGATGTTTTCGAACTTGTCCTTCAGTTCGATTTCCTTGGCGACGGACACACCGTCCTTGGTCACGGTCGGGGCGCCGAACGAGCGCTCCAGCACGACGTTGCGACCCTTGGGGCCCAGGGTGGTCTTGACAGCGTTGGCGAGAACGTTCACGCCACGGACGATGCGCACACGGGCGTCATCACCGAACAATACTTGCTTGGCAGCCATGTCTTAGCTTCCTTCGAAAATTCGTTTGAGGCAGGGTTTACTGGACCACGGCGAGGATTTCGTCCTCGCGGATGACGAGCAGTTCTTCGCCATCAACCTTCACGGACTGGCCGGCGTACTTGCCGAACAGAACCTTGTCACCAGCCTTCAGGTCAACCGGCAGGATCTTGCCGTCTTCGGTCTTCTTGCCGGGGCCGACGGCCACGACTTCACCCTGGTCGGGCTTTTCAGCGGCGCTGTCCGGGATGACGATGCCCGAGGCAGTCTTGCGCTCGTTTTCGAGGCGTTTGACGATCACGCGATCGCCCAGGGGACGCAAGGCCATGAGGAACTCCTGTTAACTAAAAGTAAGTGAATGGTCGGTTTGCCCCGGGAGGTGTTAGCACTCACCGGTGTCGAGTGCTAATTATAGGGATGATGTTTGGAGGTTCAAGGGGGGGAGGTGCGCTGTTACATATTGGTGTCGCAGACGGCGACGCTTAATCGCTTACCGAGACTGGGCTACCAGCCGGAGGCAAGGACGTTCGTGAGCGCGGCCGGTCCTCAAATGGACCATAGCCGAGTCGCGTCTCGGGCCCGGTCAGTCAAAAGGGCTTCTGCGTGTTCGCAAGCGGCATCCAGCGTCATCGGACCGCTGACCAGGCTAAAGGCCGCAGATACCCCGCAAGCGTAGAGCGCATCGTATCCCTCGCCCAACGCGCCGGCGAGGGCAATCACTGGCACGCCGGCCCTCTGGGCGATTCGCGCAACTCCCGCAGGGGTTTTGCCATGAAGTGTCTGTGCGTCCATACGACCTTCCCCGGTGAAGACCAGGTCAGCGTCGCCTATTTCGGCTTCCAAGCCGCAGATCTCTGCAACGATCTCAACCCCCGGTCGGAAGCTTGCACGCAGAAAAGTCATTGCTGCAAAGCCGAGACCCCCAGCGGCACCCGCGCCTGCGCAATCGCGCTGGTCCGTTCCGAAATGACTGGCGCAGACATTCGCAAGGTTTTCTAAAGAGAGGTCTAACTCCCTGACCTGGTCGAGCGTCGCGCCTTTCTGAGGCCCAAATACATGCGATGCGCCGCTATTTCCGCACAAAGGATTGTCGACATCAGAGGCCACCTCGATCTTGACGAGCGCCAATCTCGGATCTAAATCCGATGTGTCCAGCTTCGCTAGTGTCTTGAGTGCTGCGCCGCCTGGTGGAAGCTGACTGCCTTTCGCGTCCAGAAAGCGCACGCCCAGGGCGGCCAGCATCCCGGCGCCGCCATCGTTGGTGGACGAGCCCCCTAGACCCAAAATAATTCGATCGGCATGAGCGTCAAGCGCGGCTTTAATTAACTGGCCCACGCCAAAGCTGCAGGCGTTCATCGGTCTTCTCTGCGAAGGCGGAATCAGCGCCAGGCCAGCGGCGGCAGCCACCTCAATGACGGCGGTATTCCCAATCAGCCCCCAAGACGCTTCTTGATCTTCGCCTGACGCACCTCGCACTCTGCAGGATTTGCGGTCGCCATGGGTGGCACTCAGGAGTGCGTCTAAAGTGCCTTCGCCACCGTCAGCCATCGGAATGCGAAAAATTCTGGCATCAGGTAGCACCTGGCGAACACCGCGAGCGATCGCTGCGGCGGCAAGTTCCGCTGAGAGACTCTCTTTAAAGGAGTCTGGGGCAATAACGACTTTCAGAATGAAACTCCTGGCGCAGAATGCGTCCGAAGGGAAGGTTGTAGGGTTGAGGCGCTGATGATCGAGTCGAAAGACCTATTCAATTTTCAAGATCTTCATCCCGTTCGTGCCGCCGCTATCGCGATAGAAATCACCTTTGGTCAGGATCACCCAATCGCCGGACTGCACCAATTCCCGTTTCCTAAGTTCCTCAATAGCTGCGTCGCTCAGGTCCGCGGGATCGTGCTCGGCAGGAGAAAACGGAATGGTGTATACGCCTCTGAACATGGCTGCCCGATTCTGCGTGGTGGGATGCGGGCTATAGCAATAGATAGGTACGCTTGATCGGATGCGCGACATGATCAGCGGCGTCAGGCCACTCTCTGTCAATGCGATGATCGCCCGGATCCCCGGGAAATGGTTCGCAGCGTACATCGCTGAAAGAGCAATGGTCTCGTCGCATCTCTGAAACACTTCGTCCAGTCGATGATGAGATTTGCTGGAAGTCGGATGCTTTTCCGCGCCCAGGCACACGCGGGCCATGGCCTGCACGGCCTCGATGGGATACTGTCCGGATGCACTCTCTGCTGACAGCATCACGGCGTCCGTATAGTCCAGCACGGCGTTGGAGACATCGGAAACTTCAGCCCGCGTTGGCATCGGGCTGCTGATCATAGATTCCATCATCTGGGTGGCCGTAATCACAACCTTGTTCAGTTTGCGGGAATGCAAAATGATTCGCTTCTGAATGCCGACGAGTTCGGCGTCTCCGACCTCCACGCCTAGATCACCACGCGCGACCATGACGCCATCGCTGGCTTGGATGAGAGCGTCGAGCGCTTCGTCATCTACGACCGCATCCGCTCGCTCGATCTTCGCGATGATCCACGCTTGGCTGCCCGCAGCGCGAACCAACGCTCGCGCTTCCTCAATGTCTTGGCCATACCGAGGGAAAGAGACGGCAACGTAATCGACGCCTAGTTCGGTTGCCAGCAGTATGTCGGCTCGATCCTTATCGGTCAGACTGGGCGCGGACAAGCCGCCACCGCGCCGATTGATCCCTTTGTTGTTGGATAATGGCCCGCCTACGCTCACTATCGTGTGTACGGCATCTCCTTCGATACTGGTGACCTTCACGACGACACGTCCGTCGTCCAGCAAAAGCTCATCGCCGGCGGCACAGTCGCGAGCCAGTGCCGGATAGTCGATTCCGACTATGGACTCGTTGCCTTCCTCTTTTGGATGCGAGTTAGAGAGGGTAAAAGGCTGCCCCGTCTTTAGCGTGACAGTCTTGTTCGCAAAGCGCGCGATGCGAATCTTTGGGCCCTGGAGGTCGCCCATCAACGCAACGAAACGGCCGTTGCGAGCGGCCAGGTCGCGAACCTTTTGGGCACGCTCCCGGTGGTCGTCGGCACTTCCATGGGAAAAATTGAGGCGAGCTACGTCAAGGCCAGCAAGAATCAGGCCCTCGAGAACTTCATCCTTCGTGGTCGCGGGCCCTAACGTAGCCACGATCTTCGTACGGCGCAATGCGTTCATAGTCTGCTACCCGGCACTCACCACGTTGCGAGGAGAGGAAGCAGCAAAAGACTCAACATTGTCGATCAACTGATCCGCCAGGCCTTGCATTGCCTCCTCCGAGGCCCACGCTACGTGTGGGGTCAGCAGGAAATTTGGTAGCTTCGACAGTTCCATGAAGGGATGACTGGCTTCGGGCGGCTCCACAGTGCAAACGTCGAAGCCGGCACCTGCGATGGCTCCGGACCGAAGTGCGTCCGCAAGTGCCTGCTCTTCGACCAGTCCGCCACGGGCCGTGTTGATGATCAGAGGTTTGCGTAGCATCTTCGCAAATTCAGGCGCCCCAATCATGTTGCGCGTCGCTTTGTTCAGCGGGCAATGCAGCGTGATGATGTCGGATTTGGCCAACACCTCATCAAAGGGGGTGTATAGGCTGCCCATGCCGGAGGAGCCTTTGAAGGCGGAGAACAAGACCTTCATTCCCAGGGCGCGACCGATGTCCGCAACGGCGCGTCCGAGTACGCCATCGCCGATGATTCCCAATGTCGAACCTGCCAGGTCGCGGATGGGGTAGTCGAAGTAGCAGAATTGCCCAGATTCTTGCCAACGGCCTGCCGATACCGAGTTTGCATACGCCAGAATGCTGCGGCGTAAAGCGAATATGAGTGCAAACGTGTGCTCGGGTACCGTGTTGATGGCGTAGTTGCGGATGTTGCTGACGACTATCTGTCGTTTGGCGCACTCGGCCAGATCAACGTTGTCAGTTCCCGTCGCGGCAATTGCGACAAGCTTCAAGTTCTTTGCGCTGCTGATGGCGTCAGCGTCAAGGCGAACCTTGTTCGTAATCACGACGTCCGCGTCGATAATTCGATCCCGAACTTGTGCCGCACCGGTCACGTCGTGGGACACGAGTTCATGTTCGAAGGCAGGGGCACGTAGCACGACGCTGGGGCCTAAGGTAGCCCGATCTAAGATGACAATCTTCATTTTGGAACCATTGAATTTAGAACAGCTATAGGTTTGCGACGTTAAGACTGTGGGCGATGCTGATTGCCGTCAGTCAACAATCGCGCCTGACTCTTTTACGATGGGCGTCCAGCGAGCAATATCTGCTTTAAGCATGGCTGCGAGCTTATCGGGGCCACCCTGGATGCGCTCTACGCCAACGCTCTTCAACTTCTTTAGTGCGTCAGGAGAGCTGGTGGCCATTTCGACAAGCTCTGCCAGCTTTTGAATGACTGGGGCGGGCGTTCCTTTTATCGCGAACAATCCCACCCAAAGCTCGCCTTCATAGCCGGGTACTACTTCGCCGATCGCCTCCACGTCGGGCAGCGCGGGAGACCGTTGCGCGGAACTCACGCCGAGAGCGCGGAGCTTGCCACTTCGAACGAACTCGATGCACGAAGGAAGGCTGGCGAAAGCCATGGGGATCTGCCCGCCCATGACATCGGTCATGGCTTGCGATACACCACGGTAAGGAATGTGCTGCAACGGAATACCTGCACGCTGAGTCAACATGGCGCCCAGCAGGTGATTGAGCGAACCATTACCAGCGGATCCGTACTGAATCGGTGGATTGCTTTCGCGCGCAACCTTGACGAACTCAGCCATGGTTTTGGCTGGAAAGGACGGATGCACCACGAGAACGTTTGGAACCGTGCCGACTGGCGCAACAGGTGGGAAGTCCTGCACAGGATCAAAGCCCACCTTTCGATACAGCACGGGGTTGATCGCCTGTGTACTGCTTACGGTCAGCAGCAACGTATACCCATCGCCATTAGCGCGCGCTGCGTATTCAGTCCCCAGGTTGCCATTCGCGCCGGCTCGGTTCTCTACGATGAAGGGCTGGCCAGACAGGTGAGTCAATTGCTCGGCAAGGATGCGACCGACAACATCGTTGGTTCCTCCGGGAGATTGCGGGATCAGCAAAGTTACGGGGCGGCTAGGATAGGCCGGCTGCGCAAACGTCTTCGTGCTGAGCAGCAGCGCAGCAGTTGCAATGCCGAACTCGCGTCGTGAAAGTTTCATTGTTTTGTCTCCTTGCTCTTAGATTTTTTATCGGCCCGCTTCAAGCAAGCGCTGCCGTGCCCGCTCATAGACAGGTTTGTCCACCATCAGGTCGCCAACTTTGATAGCGCCTTGACCGTTTTGAAGGGCTTGTTCAAACATGGCGATGACCATTCTTGCCTCCTCCAATTGCGCTGGAGTCGGCGTGTAGCAACGGTTGACCACGTCGATGAATTTGGGGTGAACGATGACTGCCCCACGAAACCCAAGAGTCTTTGCGCGCTCCAAGACCGCCTCAAAGTCCTCCGGGCTCCCCAATTGCGCAATTGAGGCAAGAAAGCCGATCGGTTGAATGCCAGCGGCCCGTGCTGCGTTGAGTACCATCAGACTCGGGTAATACAACGCGTCGGGCGTCGGCAAGCACCCGACGTTGAGCGAATAGTCTTCGCTGCCAAGCATGATGCCCATGATTCTTGGGGATGCCGCGGCGATTTCATAAAGACGAGGAAGAGCGGCGGCGCTTTCAATCTGCAGCAGAAACCGCACTGAATTCTGAGGGCTATTGGCCCTACGCTCGAGCTCCGAGACGATGCTGTCAAGGTTTTGGACGTCGCGAGGGTGCTCTACCTTCGGCAGCACGACGATGTCCAGGCCTGGCACCACTGCGGCGGTAAGGTCCTCAACTGCGGTCAGCCAGTCGCCATTTATGCGCACTGCAGCTAGCTTGCTCGCACGCTTTAGCCGGTCGATTGAACTTCTCAGCTTTTCTCTTGCTTCGGGTTTGAGGCAAGGGTGAGTTCCGTCCTCAAGGTCCAAGATGACTGCGTCGCTGGCGCGTCCTATAGCGCTTGCCAATAGCTTTTCATTTGCGGCAGGAACAAACAGCAGCGATCGAATGATGGTCGTATGGGTCATGTCGGTGGGCTCCTTCAGGTCGCCATATCCGGGCGGCTGTTGAGCCAGCGTTCGTTGTCCTGGCCCAGTGTGGGCGCGCTGCGACGAATGGGCGGACGTTCCCCATCGATGCGATATGGCGCAGCATGTACAAGGACTGTTCTGCCGTCCGGAGCCTGCTGCTCAACCAACAGCTCTCGCTCCACGACATACGGATGATCGATAAGATCTTCAATGTCGCATACGGGCCCGGCTGTGATGTCACGGCTAGCGAAGAACTCCAGCGCCTCATCCAGCGTCAATTTGGCTAGATGGCCCTGAATGATGTCGTCCAAGGCGTCAATGTTGGCGAGACGCGCCTCATGCGTAGCAAAGCGGGGGTCTAGCAAGCCTTCCGGGTATCCCACGCCGTCAAAAAGGCGCGCCAACGTGCCTTCCATGCCAGCAGACAATGCAACCCACTTCTCGTCTTTGGTGCGATAGACATTTCGGGGAGCGTGGGTTGGGGAGCGGCTACCGGAACGCGGCGTCGTCTTGCGAGTCAGCTGAAACTCAGCCGCTTGAGGTCCGAGGATTGAGAAAAGCGGCTCGAAGAGGGAAAGGTCGATTTCTTGGAGGGGAGCATTGCTTTGAGCGTTCCGCCGATGGACGGCCGCCAGGGCAAGCGCAGCGCCATAGATGCCCGCGACAGAGTCGGCCATGGCGAAGGGAGGCAGCACCGGCGGGCGATCGCTGTACCCATTCATTGCGGCAAAGCCGCTCATCGCCTCAATCAGGGAACCGAATCCACCTTTTCCTGCATATTGGCCTGTCTGTCCCCAGCCCGAAATGCGCACAACCACAAGCCCAGGGCGAATTGCCTGCAAAGTGGTTCTATCCAGGCCCATTTTTTCAAGCGTTCCGGGCCGGAAGTTCTCTACGAGAACATCGGCTCCGGCAAGCAGCTTTCGAAGATCCTCCATGCCGCCCTCAGTTCTAAGATTGAGTTCGACGCTATCCTTGTTGCGGCTGTAGGCAAGCCAGTAGGTGCTCATCCCTTCGCGTTGCCATGCCCGCAATTCATCGCCCTTGCGTGGTGGCTCGACCTTGACGACTGCTGCGCCCAGATCAGCAAGGACGTGAGTAAGCATGTTGCCGGACACCAGGCGCGAAAGATCCACAACGCGCAGATCCGCGAGAGGCTGGCCGCTAGAAATTTTCCGTGATGAGTCGTTCATTCGTTGCTCCTTGGAGCCAGTGTCAAGCGTTCCTTGGTATAAGTAAAATACATTTGAAATCTAGCCACTATCGATAAAATCAATAGACATGGAACTACGTCAGCTTCGCTACTTGATCGGGATTCACGAAGCAGGAGGAGTGCTGGCTGCGTCGCGTAACCTCCACGTGGCACAGCCCGCCTTGAGTCAAAGCATCGCCGCTTTGGAGTCAGAGCTTGGCGTCAAGCTGTTCAGTCGCTCCAACAAGGGAATGCTGCTCACCGATGCTGGAAAAACGATGCTTGAGCATGCACGCGTCGTTCTGGCGGACGTCGATCGAGCCAAGCAAGCCGTACAGGTTGCCGAGCACGCGGTGCAGGGCGACGTTGTTGTTGGCTTGCCAACCACTGTTGCGCTGGTCGCCACCTTGCCCGTCCTTCAAGAAGTGCGCCTTCGTTATCCGGGGATCAGGCTGAAAATCATCGAAAGCCATAGTGGGTTCTTGGTGGAGTGGCTGCGAGCGGGGCGCCTCGATATATCGGTCACGTTTCTCACCGATAGTGATGCGTCTCTGACGCAAGTGCCATTGCTCGAGGAGAGACTGGTTGTGGTCTCCGCGACGGGGCAGCGCCTGCCCAACCGTGGCGTCAAATTGACGCAGCTATCAAAATTTTCACTTCTGCTTCCGTCCCAAGAGCATGGATTGCGAAGGATCATCGATGACGCCTGCAGGCGAGCGGACGTAAGTCTCGACGTCATGGCGGAGATCGACTCGCTGCCCAACATAAAAAAGGCGGTTCAGGCTGGAGTGGCCAGAACCATTCTGTCGGCGGGCGCTGTGGCCGACGAAGTCGCCGCCGGACAATTGGCGATAGCCCCCTTGCACAGCCCGCACATCTCGCGTCGTGTAGCCTGTACCACCTCAATGACACGGCCGACGACACCCGCAACTACCGCCTTGCGCGACGTCATCATTGAGGTCACTCGTCGGCTATTGGAAAGGGGAACATGGCCCGGGTCGTGGATTGGACCCGAGCGGTCACCGCGTGCAAGGTAGGCCGTTCAGTGCACCGCAGCCTCGTCCATCGTCCCGCGCATTTCGGGGTATTCCTGCGGTTGCACGCAGAAGAAATAGTGTCATGTCGGGATCCTCATTCAGCGCGGATGTTGGATTCCTGGACGACCTTCGCCCAGGCTTGCGTTTCTTGCTCCACGAATCGGCCCAGGTCTGCAGGACCCATGTAAGTTGCGAAAGCACCTTGTTCTTCGATCCGCTTTTTGTAGGCGGGGCTGTCAACGATCGTCTTCAGGGCTTCAGCAAGGCGCGCTTGGACCTGCGGAGGCGTTTTCGCGGGCGCGAACACGGCGAACCAGCTTTCAACTTCGTATCCTGGCAAGCCCGCTTCGGCTGATGTTGGAACGTTAGGCATGGACGGGTGGCGCTTCGGTCCGGTGTATGCCAGCGCCTTGATCTTTCCCGCCTGAATTTGTCCGATCACCGAAGGTGGCGTTGTGATGAACATATCCACCTGGCCGCTTATCAGATCGCTGATCACGGGGCCGGCCCCCTTGTACGCCACGTGCGTCACAGGAACATTCGCCCGCTTGCCAAACATCTCACCTGCGATATGTTGAATCGAGCCATTCCCCGACGAAGCGTAGAAGAGGCCCTTTCCGTTGCTCTGCCCGTGACTGATGAGCTCTTTCAAATTGTTGGCTGCCAGCGTACCCGACACTGCCACGACGTGCGGCGCGCGCATGACCAATGCGATGGGTGCGAAGTCGGATGTCTTCCAACGAATCTGCGGGAACAGCGCAGGATTGCCGACGTGATAGCCCGAGTATTGGACCAACAACGTGTAGCCGTCGGGATTCGCGCGGGCTGCGGCCTCCGTGCCAATGTTCCCGGACGCGCCTGGGCGATTTTCCACAATCGCGGGTTGGCCAAGAACCTTCTGGAATTGTTCGCCGATCAGTCGAGCGACAATGTCCGTCGACCCAGCCGGGGCGCTGGGCACAACCAACGTGATGGGCCTAGTCGGCCAGTCATCCGCAGCATGCGCTGCACTGCTAGCGGCGAGTACGACACCCAGGATGAGATGTTTGCGGTTCATGTATGTCTCCTTTGGTAAAGCTGTTCCCTCCTGGCGTTACGTTGACACCAGGTCGTTTGATGGAAAGGCGGCTCAGGGGGATGCCACCAATTCCGAGATCTCGATCAGGTTCAGGTCGGGATCTCTCAAATAGATGGAGCGGATTTTTGACGTTGCGCCAGTTCGGAGCACTGGTCCTTCGACGATGGGTACGCCGATCGCCTCGAGGTGCGCAATCACTTCGTCCAGGGGACCAGAAGCGATGAAGCAAAGATCCAGCGCGCCAGGAACGGGGGTGTGCGCTTTCGGCTCAAACTCGCGCCCCTTGACGTGCAAGTTGATTTTTTGATTGCCGAACTTGAAGGCCTTGCGTTCAACGGGCGGCGTTCCTCCGATGAAGCGCTCGAGCTTCATTCCGAGTGCTTCGGTGTAAAACGAGACGCACGCTTCTTCGTGATCGGTTGTCAGTACCAGATGGTCAAGGTGGTCAATCATGATGTTTCAGATTTGTCCTTTTGATTGTTCGCGATTCCAAGCTCGCTCTCGAATTTCTTCGAAACCGGCAGGCGGATCGTGTCGAGTCAGTCGTGGGCCAGAACGGCTAACCTGCGCCGGCAGATCATGGCCAATCAAGGCCTCCAGATGATGGGCTGCCGCGATAAGGCCCTCGACCTGCAGACCCGTGTCATATCCCATGCAATTGAGCATGTGTACGACGTCCTCGGTTGCGACGTTTCCTGAAGCCCCCGGGGCATAGGGGCAACCGCCGATGCCGCCGAGCGACATGTCGAACTGGGTCACGCCGGCTTGAAGCGCAGCCAGAACATTGGTCAGGCCCATACCGCGGGTGTTGTGGAAGTGACCCGTCACATTGAGACCGGGATAGGCTTTAAGCACCGCCTCACAGACTTGCGTGACTTGCGTGGGGTACGCCATCCCAGTGGTGTCGCATAGCGTGACGCCCACAGCGCCGAGCTCAGCAAACTTTCCCACCAGATTGATGACCTCGCTTTCGGAAACTTCGCCTTCCATGGGGCAGCCGAAAACGCAGGAAAGAGAGATGTTCACTGGCACTTGCGCGTCGTGGGCAAGTCGGACCACGTCCCCCAACTGCGTCAGCGACTGGCGTCGCGTCATGCGCAAATTTGCCAAATTGTGTGTTTCGCTGGCAGACATAACGAGGTTGAACTCATCTACTCCACACTCGAGCGCTCTGTTTCCGCCCCGCACGTTTGGAATGAGCGCCGTATAGACCACGCCCGGCATTCGTTGGATGCGGTGCATAACCACTTCTGCATCTCGCAGTGCTGGAATTGCAGAAGGCGAGGTAAATGACGTGACCTCGATCTTCGCGTAGCCAAGCCCACTCAATTCGTCTATGAGTGCAATCTTGTCGTCAGTGCCAACGAAAATAGGTTCGTTCTGCAGTCCATCTCGAGTGCCGACTTCGTTGATCTTCAATTTTTGGGGTGTGCTGTCAGGCATGGTCCGTGATCCTTTCATTGCGCTCAGGCCAGCCCGCACGGTTGAGGACTTCGGTGTTGTGCTGACCGAGAGTGGGCGCAGGGTGAGAAATCTGGCCGGGCGTCGCGCTTAGCTTGGGAACAATTCCCGGGACTTTTACCCGGTCCCCTGCGGCCGTCGTCTGCTCAACGATCATTTCGCGCGCGAGATACTGCGGATCCTGCGCAATGTCCTCGATGGAGTACACACGACCAGCCGGAACTCGCGCCTCGTCGAGTACCCGAAGTGCCTCGTCGAGTGAAACGGTGCAGGTCCAAGCTTCGATGGCTTGGTCAAGTTCTTCGACCCTCGCCACGCGTCCATCGTTTTGGGACAAAGACGGATCATCGCCTAGGTCCGGCCGCTTGATAGCGGCCATGAGTCGCTTGAATATGCTGTCGCCGTTGCCAGCGATCAATGCATATCCTCCGTCAGCGCAGCGATACGCGTTCGTCGGTGCAATGCCTGGCAGCGCGCTCCCAGCGCGGCCTCGAACCGCGCCGAACGCGTCGAACTCCGGTAGCAGACTTTCCATCATGTTGAAGACGCTTTCGTACAGGGCAACGTCGATTACCTGGCCTTGTCCGCCGCGAGCATCGCGGTGATAAAGGGCAAGAAGTACGCCAATCACGCCATGCAAGGCGGACAAGCTATCGCCTATCGAAATCCCGCATCGAACGGGCACGCGGCCCGGTTCTCCCGTCAGGTGCCGCAGCCCTCCCATTGCCTCGCCAAGCACCCCGAAGCCGGGCTTTTCGCGATAAGGCCCCGTTTGGCCATAGCCCGAGATGCGCAGCATGATGAGCCTAGGATTAAGCTCGTGTAAGACGTCCCAGCCGAGACCCCACTGTTCCATGGTTCCTGGCTTGAAGTTTTCGATGAGCACGTCCGCGTCCGCGAGTAGAGCCTTGACCGATTCCTGACCCTCGGCGGTACGTAGATCCAGTTCGATCGATCGCTTGTTGCGCGATTGAACCTGCCACCAAACAGAGGTGCCATCCTTGAGGAGTCGCCATTTGCGGAGCGGATCGCCTATGCCGGGCGGTTCGACTTTGATGACGTCGGCGCCAAAATCCGCGAGGGTCTTTCCGGCGAAGGGTCCGGCAATGAGTTGGCCAAGTTCGACGACCTTAATGCTTTGAAGTGCTTGCACGGTGAATCCCCCGATGACGATGCATGAAATTTAAGTCTGCGACAGCCAACGCGGAATTGCTTGTTGATACACTAGCGTTCGCGTTTTGCGAACGCTGACGGAGGGTGTATGGTCAACACGTTGCTTAATCCCGCGCGCATCGACTTCGTCACGCTGCGGCTTTTTTGTGCCGTGGCGCAGATCGGCAGCCTGACGCGCGGCGCGCAGGCATGCGGCCTGGCGGTCTCAGCCGCCAGTCGTCGAATCGCCGATTTTGAGGAAAGCGCTGGAACGAGGTTGCTGGAACGCAGCGCTCGCGGCGTGAGTCTGACCGCTGCGGGCCATCTCGCGCTACAGCACGCGCTACGCTTATTTCAAGGGTTTGAACAGTTCAGCAGCGAGATTCAGGACTACTCGCAGGGCACCCGGGGGCACGTGCACCTGTGGGCAAACATGTCAGCGCTGACGGAATTCCTGCCGGATTGCCTTGCGACGTTCATGGGTCAGTTCCCCGATATCCGAGTGGAGCTCGAAGAGCAGTTGAGCGGTGACATCGTGCGCGCCGTAGTGGATGGCGTCGCGGACATTGGGATCTTTGCGGAAAATACGCCTACAGGTGACCTGGATGTCGAAGCGTTTCAGGAAGACAGATTGGTGGCGGTTTGTTCCCAAGAGCATCCACTAGGACAGCGGACCCACGTACGGTTCTCCGAATGCCTGCAATATGACTTCGTTGGCTTGAACCGCGGAAGCTCCTTGCTTGAGCTGACATCGCGAGCGGCGGAGGAGTGCGGTGAGGTGATGCGCGTTCGAGTTCAGGTTCGTAGCTTCGATGCGATGTGCCAGATGGTTCGGGCAAACCTGGGAATTGCGGTGCTGCCGGTCGCAGTTCTCAGAGCCTACCCAACAAAGCCTTTGAAGGTCGTACGGTTGGAGGAAGCGTGGGCACAACGCAGGCTGCTTTTAGGCGTTTCAAAAACATGCTCATCCGCTGCATTATTGATGCGTGACCATCTTCGGACATTCTCTCGAGCTAACGAGCGCTAAGGACGTCGTTTTCGCACGTATCGAGCAATGGGACAACATGACGACAGCAGTCAACCTTGAGTTCGAGACGCTTGAGCCATGGCGGCCCCCGTGGCGAACCGCGCAGCGGACGACAGAGACATGGGCTGCATATCGATATCCGGTTTCCGAGAATGCGGCGTTGTACGGCGTGAATGCTGGCTTTGCGCTTGGTGAGCGCGTGAAGTCATGACGACATTGCGCATCGGTATTTTGTCCGGTGCGCGGCCCGATCCTAACCTGCCTGCATCACAACCCACCATTGAGGTGCAGCATGGGCAGTCACAACAGTCGCACACAGGAAGCAGGGGTTAGCCCCGCGCTTCTGGACATCCGGCCGCTTTCGGTCTTCACCGGCGCGGAGATACATGGCGTGGATCTGCGCGAGCCGCTCACGCCGGCGCTGGTGGCGGCCATCCGTGCCGCGCTCGACCGCTGGAAGGTCGTTTTTTTTCGCGACCAGCACATCGATCACGCGCAGCACCTCGACTTCGCGCGTCATTTCGGCCAGCCGACGAGCGCGCATCCCTACGACGCCAATCCGCCGGAAGGCTATCCCCAGATCCGCACGATTTCATCGGCATCGACCAGTGGCCGTCGAGGCGAGCGCTGGCACACCGACGTGACCGGCGTGGTCAATCCGCCGTCGGCCTCAATCCTGCGCGCGGGCGACCAGGTGCCCCCTTATGGCGGTGACACGCTGTTCACGAACCTCGTCGCGGCCTACCGCCATCTGTCGCCCGCTCTCCAGGCGCTGGCCGACGGGCTGTGGGCACGCCATCAGTTCGGGGGCTACAACGGCGACTTCGACAACGAGACGGTGTACGCGCAACGCGTTCGTGCCGAGCCGCGCGTCGCGGATCATCCGGTGGTACGGGTGCTGCCCGAGACCGGCGAGCGCGCGCTGTTCGTGAACCCCGGCTTTACGCGACGCATCCTGGGCCTGAGCGAAGTCGAGTCGCGGCACGTATTGAATCTGTTCTTCGAGGCGATCACGCAGCCCGAGTACGTTGCCCGCTTTCGTTGGGCGCCGGGCAGCATCGCCTTCTGGGACAACCGCGCTACCGCGCACCAGGGCCCCGGCGATTTCGCCTATCTCGATCGCGAACGTGTGCTCTATCGCATCACGCTGGCAGGCGATGTGCCGGTCGGCGTGGACGGCCGCGAGTCGGTCGCCGTGGCGGGCGGACGCTTTGCGGCGCACGACGACAGTGGCGCGCCTGCGGCCGACGGCCGTGCCAGGCAAGGTTTGCGTCAGGGCGCCGGCCAGGACGCGATCCAACCCGAATTGGTTTGAAGCAGGAGAAGTCTCATGAACCGCAAGACCTTTTTGAAGAGCGGCCTGGGCGCCGCGATCGCCGTTGCCGCCGGGCTCGCGCTTTGGTCCGGATCGGGCGCCGCGCCCGTGGCCACCGAGGAAGCCGCGCGCTATCCGAACCGCCCCGTCAAGATCATCGTGCCGGTGGCGGCGGGCGGCAGCGCGGACAAGCTGGCGCGCACGGTGGCGCAGCGCCTGGGCGAGAGATGGCAGCAGAGCGTCGTGGTCGAGAACCAGCCAGGCGCCAGCAGCGCGATCGGCAACGCAGCGGTCGCGCATGCCAAGCCCGACGGCTATACCTTGCTGCTCAGCGGCGACGCCCTGTCGCTCAATGCGCTGCAAGGCACGCGGGCATACGATCCCGAGCGCGATCTCGTGGGGGTCACCAAGGCCGTGACCAATCCCCAGTTGCTGGTGGTACGGCCCGGGCTGGGCGTGAAGACGTTCCAGGAGTTCGCGGAGCTCGTGCGCAAGCGCCCCGGCGAGATCACGCTGGCGTTGCCGGGCGGCACGGGCAGCCTGCAGCACCTGGCCGTTGAATTGCTCAACGAGCGGATCGGCGCCAAGACCAACCAGATTCCGTATCCGGGCGGGGGGCCGGCGTCGCTCGATGTGCTGGGCGGACACGTGGACGCGATGCTGATCACACTGGCAGCCGCGACCGAAAACGTGCGAAGCGGAAAGCTCGTGGCCCTGGCGGTCACGACCACCTACCGGTCCAAGGCGCTACCCGACGTGCCGACCTTGCAGGAGGCCGGGTTGAAGGATTACGAGGTGGAGAGCTGGCAGGGCCTGTCCGCGCCGGCCGGCACGCCCAAGACCGTGATCGACCGCATCAACCGCGACGTCGTGGCGGTGCTGCGCGAGCCGGAGACCGCCGCCTTGCTCGAGAACCTGGGCTTCACGCTGGCCGCGACGCCGCCGCAGGACGTCGACCGGACTGTGTCGGAGGATATCGCGACCTATCGGCGTGTGCTCTCCGGCACGGGCGTGGCGCTGAAATAGGGGCCACGCGGCTCACACGGCCCTCGCAGGCCCGTCACTGACGGCGCGAGGCCGTGGGCCGCGCGGTCATCGCCCTCGCGCCGGTTCAGGCGCGTAGACGCTGAGGCGTGGCGTCGGACAGGATGTCGGGGCCGCCGGGTACCGATGCAAGCAGCTCGCGCGTGTATGGGTGGCTTGGCGTTTGCCACAGCGCGTCGGGCGTGCCGCGGTCGACGATGCGGCCGGCCTGCATCACCAGCACGCGGTCGCAGAAGTACCTGATCACCGACAGATCGTGCGAGATGAAGAGATAGCTCAACCCCAACTCGGCCTTGAGGTCGGACAGCAGGTTGAGGATCTGTGCCTGGACCGAGACGTCCAGCGCGGAGACGGGCTCGTCCAGTACGAGCAGGCGTGGGCGGGCGATCAGCGCTCGCGCGATGCCGATGCGCTGGCGCTGTCCGCCAGAGAACTGATTGGGGTAGCGCCGCGCCGCGTCGGCGGGCAGCCCGACCTGGCGCAGTATCGCTTCGGTGCGCGCGGCACGCTCGTGTCGGTCGCGCACGCCATGCGCTTGCTGCACCGCGCCGAGGATACTGCCGACGGTGTGCCGGGGATTGAGCGATGCATACGGATCCTGGAACACCATCTGCACGTGGCGCCGCCACGGTTTGAGCGCGCGGTCGCTCAGGGCCAACAGATCGGTGCCATCGAATCGGACCGTGCCGGCATGCGCCGGCGTCAGGCGCAGCAGCGTGCGCGACAGCGTGGATTTGCCGCAGCCAGATTCGCCCACGAGCCCCAGCGTTTCGCCAGGCAGGATGTCGAAATCCACGCCGTCGACGGCTGTGACCGCGCCGCGCGGACCGGGATAGCGGGTCTGCAGGTCTCGCACCGCGAGCAGGGGCAGGGCATCGGCCGGGATGGTTCGCGAGACGCGCACGGGCTCAGGCCGCACGACCTCGAAATGACGTGCGATGCCTTGCGCATCCCGCTGCACGCGGATCTCAGGCAGGCGGTCGCCGCCGCGCGCGAGCTCGGTGCGCGCAGACGCGCCCGCATGCAGGGAGGTGGCCAGCAGGCCGCGGGTGTAGGGGTGCGCCGGCGCCGCGTAGAGGCGTTCGACAGGCGCGCGTTCCACGGCGATGCCGTCGTGCATCACGATGACCTGATCGGCACGCTCGCGCACCACGCCCAGGTCGTGCGTGATCAGAAGCAGCGCCATGCCGAGTTCCTGCCGCAGGCTGTCGAGCAGGGATAGGACCTGCGCCTGCACCGTCACGTCTAGCGCTGTCGTGGGCTCGTCGGCCACGAGCAGCCGGGGGCCGCACGCGATTGCCATCGCGATCATGACGCGCTGGCGCTGTCCGCCAGAAAACTGGTGCGGATAGTCGTGTACGCGCTGGGCCGCGCGCGGGATGCGCACGCGTTCCAGCAGCGCGATGACCCGCGCGTCGAGTTGCGCCTTGGGCACGTCCTCGTGGCACTGGATGGCCTCGGCAATCTGCTGCCCGATGGTGTGTACGGGGTTCAGCGAGGTCATGGGCTCCTGGAAGATCATGGCGATGTCGCGTCCGCGCAATCGCCGGAACGCGGGCTCCGGCAGGGCCGTGAGTTCCTCGCCGTCGAGGCGCACCGATCCCGCCACTGCGGCGCCCGGCGCGAGCAGTCGCATCAGCGCGAGCGCCGTGGTGGATTTGCCGCAGCCGGACTCGCCGACCAGCGCCAGGGTCTGTCCGGCGGCGAGATCGAGATCCAGGCCGCGCACGGCGTGGTGCACGCCGCCCGGCACGGCAAAGCGCACGTTCAGGTCGCGCACGGAAAGCAGGGGCGTGGACGACGCCAGGGGGGAGGAAAGCGTGGACATGCGGGCAGACTCCGATCAGCGCGCCAGCCGGGGATTGAAGGCGTCGTTCGCCGCGTCGCCCAGCAGATTGAGCGCGAGCACGGTTGTGACGATGGACAGCCCCGGCAGCGCTGCGAGGTACCAGGCGGTGCGCAGCATCTCGCGCGCATCGCCGATCATGCTGCCCCACGAGACCACGTTGGGATCGCCCAGGCTCATGAACGACAGCGCCGACTCCATAAGGATGGCGTTGGCCACCAGCACGGAGGTGGTCACGATGATGGGGGGCAGCGCGTTGGGCAGGATTTCTGCCAGCACGATGCGCAGATGCCCGTAGCCCTGGGCCCGCGCTGCCTGCACGAACTCGGCATGGACCAGGGAACGGAACTCCGCACGCACGAGGCGCGCGACGACGGGCCATGACGAGACGCCGATCGCCAGCGCGATCACGCCCACGGAGGGCTGGGCAATGGCCACGATCACGATCACCAGCAGGAATGACGGAATGGTCTGGAACAGTTCCGTGAGCCGCACAAGCACGCGATCGGCCCAGCCGCCGAAATAGCCCGCCGCGGCGCCGACGCTGACGCCGATCGTCAGCGACAGGGCGGCCGCGGCCAGGCCCACAAGCAGCGAGACGCGCGCCCCATGGGCCAGGCCCGCCGCCACGTCGCGGCCCATCGTGTCCGTGCCGAGCGGGAACGCGGGGTCCTGACCGGGCCACGACAGCGGCGTGCCCACCATGTCCAGCGGGTCGTGGGGAAAGAGCCAGGGCGCACTTAGCGCCGCTGCCGCGATCACCGCGAGAAGCACGAGGCCGGCCAGCGCGGCGGGGTTGGCAAGAAATCGGCCGAGCGTGCTGGCACGCCAGGCGGCGGGATGGGGCAGGGAGGACGTCGTCATGCGGGGGCGGGGTGGGGCAAAGATCGGAGAATCGGAGAAGGTCAAAGCGCGCAGCTCAACGCGCCCGCACGCGGGGGTCGAGCGCGGCCTGGGCCAGGTCGACGACGATGTTCGCCACGATCACCAGCAGCGACGACAGGATCAGGATGCCCATCAGCACCACGTAATCGCGCGCCATCACGGACTCGTAGGCGAGCCGGCCGAGGCCGGGCCAACTGAACACGGTCTCCACCACGACTGCGCCGCCGAGCAGGGTGCCGAAGTTCAGGCCTGCGACGGTGAGTACGGGCATGAGCGCATTGCGCAACACATGGCGCAGCGTGACTCGCAGCGGCGCGGCGCCTTTCGCGCGGGCGGTGCGCACGAAGTCCTGGCGGCTCACTTCGAGCATGGCGGCGCGGGTGAGGCGCGAAAAGATGGCAACGTAGAAGCCGGCAAGCGCCAGCGTCGGCAGGACCAGGTGGCGCGCCACGTCCAGCACGTGCGCGAGTCCAGTCTCAACGGTGCCCAGGGTGCTGACGCCGCCGGGTGGCAGCCAGCCCAGATGCACCGACAGCAGGATGATGGCCATGAGGCCGAGCCAGAACCCGGGCGTCGAATACAGCAACAGCGCGGCGAGCGACAGTACCCGATCCGGCCAACGGCCCACGAACGCGGCCATCACCGTGCCGAGCATGACGCCGGCGATCAGCGCGGCGGCCAGCGCCGTGCTCATGAGCAACGCCGTGTTGCCGATGCGGCTCGCGATCAGGTCCACGACGGGCGTGTTGTAGCGAGGCGAGAGGCCGAGATCGAGCCGCGCGAGGTGCTGCAGATAGTTGCCGAGCTGTTGCAGCACCGGCAGGTCCAGCCCGAAATGCCGGCGTGTGGCGGCCATGCTGTCGGCCGTGGCCGAGCCGGACTCCGCCGCGATGACGTCCGCCGCGTCGCCAGGCACGGCCTGCATCAGGAAGAAGCTCAGGAGGATCACGCCGGCCACCGTGGGAAGCGCGTGCAGCACGGCGCGCGCGGCGGTTCGCCCCAGGGCGGGCAGGCGCGAGAAGCGGGAAGGGGAAGCGGTCGATGACATGGCGGTCGTGAAGCGAGGATGGGCCGATCGTAGTGGCGGCCCGCGTTCACTGGCTACGAAGCAAAGCGCATATGCAAAGTCGGAATCGAAACAGGGGCCGAGCGGCGGGTTGGGTGGCCCAGTCTCATATCCATAGTTGAAAGGCTTCTTTGCCAGCAGGCATGGCGACACGCACGATGACAGCACTTTCCGGCTGGCGAAACGCCGCCTTTCTCTTCTCATCAAGGTGATGGTCCTATGGCACGACAAGAACTCCAACGCCGCGTCTCGCGCCAGGCGCGCCGCCATGCCCTGCGTGCGGGCGCCGCTCTCGGCCTGCTCGTCTGCATGGGTCTTGCCCACGCCGACGTCACGCAGGACAAGATCCGCGAACGTGGCAAGGTGACGATCGGCGTCCTGGCCAACGGGGGCGTGTTCGGCTCGCTCGATCCCGCCACGCAGCAGCTGGTGGGATGGAACCCCGAACTGGCGCGCAAGCTGGGCGAAGATCTTGGCGTACCGGTGGAATTGGTGCAGGTACAGACGCCGACCCGTGTGCAGTTCCTGATCTCGGGCAAGGTCGATCTCCTGATCGCATCGATGGAGCTCAATCCCGAGCGCGCGGATATCCTCGGGTACGCGCCCACGCCGTTCTATCGCGTGGGCGGCGCGGCTGCAACGCGCAAGAACAGCGGCGTGGCGCGGTGGGAAGACCTGCGCGGCAAGCCCGTCTGCGTGTCGCAGGGATCGAGCTACGCCAAGCCGCTGGCCGCCGAATATGGCGCCGACGTGAAGGGCTACAAGACTTCCTCGGATTCGCTTCTGGCGCTCAAAGGCGGCCTGTGCGTGGCGGCGGTGCACGATTCCACGCTCATCCATCCGCTGCTGAAGAACAACCCCGAGTGGACCGACTTCCATGCGCCCATCACGACGGACGTTTTGCCGGCGAACTCGGTGGTCTGGACCCGCAAGGGCGAGACGGACACCATCGCCGCCGTCGACAAGGTGATCCAGGGCTGGCATCGCAGCGGCTGGCTCATCCAGACCGAGCAGCGCCTGGGCATCGCGCCGCCGCAGCCGTTGCTGCAAGAGCTGCACGACAAGGCCGTCAAGGGGAGCTGAGCATGGGCCTGCGTTCTATCCCCTCGAACCGGATGGTGGCCGTGGGGGCCGCCGCGGCAGCCGCAATCTGCATGGTGGCGCCGGTGTACGCCGATGCCACCCTGGACAAATCAAGCCAGAAAGCGCAGCGCGGCGAATTCGAGGCGGCCCCGCCCGAGTCGGCCAAGCCCTGATTCCGCATCGATCCCCGCACCCTGTCCCGGAGCCATTCCATGACTGCCAGCCTGTTTCCTGCCTTGCTGTCGCAACGCGCACGCGCTGCCGACGTGTCGCCCATCGCGGCGGCCAGCGCCCAGGCCGCGCGCCTGCGCGCCGAGGGGCGCTCCATCGTCACGCTCACGTCGGGCGAGCCTGATTTCGACACGCCGCCCGAGCTCAAGCAGGCCGCGGTGGCCGCACTGCAGGCCGGCCAGACCAAGTACACGCCCACCGCCGGTACGTGGGCGCTGCGCGAGGCGGTCGCGCGGGGCTACGGCGCGCGTCACGATCTGCGCTACGAGGCCCGCGACGTGCTGGTCTCCAACGGCGGCAAGCAGGTGATCTATCTTGCGTTCAACGCCACGCTGGACCCGGGCGACGAAGTCATCGTGCCCGCGCCTTACTGGCCCACTTTTCCGGACAGCGTGCGCATCAATGGCGGCACGCCCGTGATCGTGCCGACCCGCGCGCAAGAGGGCTTCAAGCTCACGCCAGCCGGGCTGCGCCAGGCCCTGTCGCCCCGCACGCGCTGGCTGGTGCTGAACTCGCCCGCCAATCCGACGGGCGCGGTCTACAGCGCGGCGGAGCTCGCAGCGCTGGCGGCGGTGTTGAGCCAGCATCCGGACGTGCTGGTGCTGTGGGACGAGCTTTACGAAGAAGTCTGGTTCGGCGAGCCCCCCGCGCACTGGCTAACCGTGGCGCCCGACTTCCAGGGGCGCACGCTGCTGGTCAATGGGGTGTCGAAGGCGTACGCCATGACCGGCTGGCGGATCGGTTGGGGAACGGGCCCGGCCGGCCTTATCGCCGCGCTGGAGGCGGTGCAGTCTCAAGTGTCGTCCGGACCGAGTTCGGTAGGGCAGGCCGCTGCGCTTGCCGCGCTCGAAGGTGCGGCCGATGCGTTCGTGGCCGAGGCGCGCGCGGCCTATGGACGCCGGGCGCGGCTGGTGGCGCAGGGCCTGGCGGCGGTGCCCGGCTTGGACGTGCAGGCGCCGGCGGGCGCCTTCTTTGCCTGGATCGGCGTGCAGGGCGTGATCGGCGCGACCCGTCCCGACGGCAAGGTTATCGCCGACGACGGCGATTTCACCGGCTGGCTGCTGGAGTCCGAGGGCGTGGCCGTGGTGCGCGGCGCAGCGTATGGGCTATCGCCCTATATCCGCCTGTCCTTCGCCACGTCGGACGCGCAACTCGAGCTGGCGGTGGAGCGGATCACGCGGGCCGTGAAGGCGCTGCGGCCAGCGACGGTCGTACGCCAGGTTGCGCCGGAGGCCGCATGACCGAGTCACTGCTCGAAGGATGGGTGGCGTTCGCCCGCCCATTCGGACTGAACTACGCATTCGTGCTGGATGCGGGTGAACGCGTGGCGTTCGTGCGCGGCCTGTGGGTCACCCTGCAGCTATGCGCCGCGTCGATACCCGTGAGCCTCGTGTTCGGCGTGTTGATCGCCGCCGGTCTTACGAGCGGACGGGCGTGGCTCACACGGCCCCTCACTGCCTTCGTCGAACTCACGCGCAACACGCCAACGCTGGTTCAGCTCTACTGCGCGTTTCTCGTGCTCAACATGCTGATCTCGCAGAAGCTCGAGGGCGGCAATCCGGTCACCCCCTTTATGTGGGTGGTTCTGGTGGTGGCGTTGCATAAGGCCGTTTTTCATGCCGAGGCCCTGCGCGCGGGCATCGAAGCGGTTCCAGCAGTAACGCTGGAGGCCGCGCGGTCGCTGGCGTTCTCGCGCGGGGAGATCCTGTGGCGCGTGCAACTGCCGCTCGCCTTGCGGTTTGCCTTGCCTGCCCTGGTGAACAATCTGGTGGACCTGGTCAAGATGACTGCCATCGCGTCGGCGATCGCCGTGGGCGATGTGACGTACGAGTCGATCATGATCTGGTCGCAACGCGACAACGTGCTGGAACTCCTGCTTCTGATCCTGCTGTATTTCGGTCTCCTGACCTGGGGAGTGAGCGTGGCGGGCCGCTGGCTCGAGAACCGGCTGAGGATGCCCGGCTATGGACAATGACCTGACGTTGGCGCCGCCGCGGCGCTCCGGGTGGACGGCAGGGGCCGCGGCCCTGCTGCGTAACGTGGCGCGGGACCCCTGGTTCATCACGCTGATGATCCTCGCTGTGCCAGCCCTGTACTGGACGGCTTCGGGCACCACGCCGGTGGCCGTGGAGCGTCTCTGGTATTGGTGGCCCGCGCTGATGCGCGGACTGGGGATGAACGTGCAGATCAGCCTGCTCGCGATGACGCTGGGCACGATGCTCGGGCTGGTGGTTGGCGCCATCTCGCTCTCGCCGCTCGCGCCGCTGCGTGCGCTGACGCGCGCCTATGTTCTGGCGTTCCGCAACGCGCCGATTCTGGTGCTCGTTTACTTCACCACCTATGTCTTTCCGTTCGAAGTGCCGGTGGCGGGCTGGGTGCTGCCGTTCCCGGACTGGATCAAGGTGGTGATCGGCCTCGCGCTGCCCGCGTCGGCGAACGTGGCGGAGATATTCCGCGGCGCGGTGCAGTCCATCCCGGCCGCGCAATGGGAGGCGGCGCACTCGCTGGGCTTCGCGCGCACGCAGATATTCCGCATGGTGATCCTGCCGCAGTGCCTGCGCCGCATGCTGGCGCCGTGGATGAACCTGTACGCAAGCATCACCATGAGCACGGCGCTCGCATCGCTCGTGGGCGTGCATGACCTCGTCGACACCGCGACCGTGGCCAGCAATACCGTCGCGCGCACCGACTTCACGATTCTCATCTATTTCACGCTGTTGGCGCTGTTTTTCGCCTACTGCTATCCCATTTCGCGCCTGACGCGCTACCTGGAGCGGCGTCATGCCCGACACTGATTCCCTCGTCCGCCTGTCCAACGTGCACTTGGCGTTCGGCGACACGCCCGTCCTGAACGGCATCGACATCTCGGTGCGGCGTGGCGAGGCGGTGTCGATCATCGGCCCGTCCGGGTCGGGAAAGTCCACGATCCTGCGCTGCATTACCGGATTGCTGCGACCGCAACAAGGCGGGATCCGCGTAGGGGATGTCGACGTACAGGCTCTGCGGCGCGAACGCGACCTGATCGCGCTGCGCAAGCGCGTGGGATTCGTGTTCCAGCAGTACAACCTGTTTCCTCACATGAGCGTGCTGGAGAACCTGGTGGCCGCGCCGATCAAGGTGGGCGGGGTGTCCCGTACGCGGGCGCTGGCGCGCGCGCGCGCGCTGCTCGCCCGCGTGCACATGGAACACAAGGCGGGCGCCTACCCCGGGGAGCTCTCGGGCGGCCAGCAGCAGCGCGTGGCGATTGCCCGCGCGCTCGCGCTTGAGCCGGAGCTGATGCTGTTCGACGAGGTGACCTCGGCGCTGGATCCCGAGATGGTGGGGGAGGTGCTGACCGTCATCCGCGACCTGGTGAGCGATGGACTGACCTGCGTGCTGGTGACCCACGAGATGCGCTTTGCCGAGGAAGTGAGCGACACCGTGTATTTCACCGAGGCGGGCCGCATCGTCGAGTCCGGCCCGCCCGCGCAACTCTTCGGCGCCCCGCGCAACGAGCGCACCGGCGCATTCCTGCAACGGGCGGCGGGTGGCGTGCCGGCACGCCGCCGCGGCGACCCTTTCGATTCCCTGTTTTCCTTCGACCCGCTGCGTCTGGCGGTATGACGGCCCGGCGCCGCGCACCCAGACGTTCTCTCACGACGTCCCATTCGAACACCACGAGGAGTCCATGATGACCCTAGCCCGATCCCCCGCGCAGGCCCCCACGGCCCGCCGCGCCAGCGTCGATGCCGCGCTGGCGGACATCCGCCTGATCCTTGCCGCGCGCGCCGCCGGCGGCGAGGCGCTAGACCGCGCCACGCTGGCGCAGGTCTCCCGGCGACTGGAGGCGCTGGCGGCCGAACGCCATCTCTTTCCGCCCGAGGCGTTTCCCGCGCCGGCGCCAGGCGCCCGGGAGTTGTCGACGCGCTACCGTCTCAATCCCGACGATGGCGATGACGATCTCGCGCTCTATCTCAACGCGATCAACCCTGGCAAAACCACGGTGCCGCACAACCACACCACCTGGGCAGTGATCGTGGCGCTGTCCGGCGCCGAACTCAATCGCGTCTACCGGCGCACTGACGATGGCGCAACGGCAGGGGTGGCCCGGCTGGAGCAGGTCCGGGAGGTGCTGGTGGAACCGGGCCAGGCCATCGCCTTCCTGCCCGACGACATCCACAGCATCCACGTGGTTGATGGCGGCCCCACGTTGCACTTCCATCTTTATGGGCGGCCGCTTGAGACCCTAAACGGCCGCATCGGCATCCAGCCGGAAACTGGCGAGATCATCAACTACAACGCCAGTCAGTTGACGCCCAGCGTCGAGGTGCGAGCATGAGCCAAGATTCCCTCTCGCATGACGACGCCGACCTGCGCACGCGCCTGATCCACGTCGGCTCGCCGGCGTTGCGCGACGGGGCAGGCCCGGTGAACGTGCCGGTGGTTCGCACGAGCACCGTCCGGTTTGCGGACAGCGCGGCGCAGCAAACCTTGCAGGCGCGACGCGGCGCGGGTGAGCGCGTGGCGACCTATGGCCGGCATGGCCTGGATACGCACGCCGCTCTGGAGTCCGCGATCACGACGCTCGAGGGAGGCTATCGCACGCTGCTCGCGCCGTCCGGCCTGTCCGCCATCTCGCTGGTCTTTCTCGCGCTGCTCAAGCCCGGAGATCACGTGCTGGTGAGCGACAGTGTCTACGCGCCGGTGCGCAAGGTGGACCAGGTGCTGCTTCAGCGGCAGGGCATCATGGTGGAATACTTCACGCCGGGGCGCGATGCGCTGCCCGACCTGCTGCGGCCCCAGACGCGACTGTTGTATGTCGAATCGCCGGGCTCGCTGCTTTACGAAGTGCTCGACCTGCCGGCGCTGGCTGCCCATGCACGCGAGCGCGGCGTCGTGGTCGCGATCGACAACACGTGGGGCGCGGGCCTGTATCACCAGCCCCTGGCGTTGGGCGCCAACATCTCGATCCAGGCCGCCACCAAGTATCTCGCCGGGCATTCGGACGTGATGATGGGCTCGGTCACCGCCGATACGCCCGACCTCTTTGACCGCCTCGCGGCTACGCACGATGCGCTGGGGCTGTCCGTGGGGGCTGATGACGCGTATCTCACGCTGCGCGGCATCCGCACGCTCGATGTGAGGCTGGCGCGGCACCAAGCCAATGCCACGGCGGTGGCCGCATACCTGTCGGCCCATTCAGACGTTTTCCAGGTGTACTACCCGCCGCTGCCGCAAGACCCGGGCCACGCGTTGTGGAAGCGCGATTTCAGCGGCGCCAACGGCCTCTTGACGTTCGCGTTCGCGCAGAAAGATCCGCGGGCGGCCGGCGTCTTCGTCGATGCGTTGCGCTACTTCTCGATCGGCGCATCGTGGGGCGGTTACGAGAGCCTGGCGCTTGAGGCCGCACCGCAGCGCCTGGCCGAGCATACGGGCTGGCCGGGCGGGCGCAGCGCCGTGCGCCTGCATGTGGGGCTGGAGCATCCGGACGACCTGATCGCCGATCTGGAGCGGGGCTTTGCCGCCGTGCGCGATCGGCTGCGGCTGACCGCTTGAACGCGGGTCGGCGCGGTGCTGGCCACCGCGCCGACCCCGGCTTCAAGCTATATGCAAAGGCCGATTCATCCTTAAGTCTCGCGCTCATGTAGACCGGACTACATCCTCTTTGTTTTTCATTGGCCTGCGTGCCTATCATGTGCCTGATTCATCAGCGGGAATCCAGGCATGTCCTTCATTTTGTCCATCGAATCCGTCCAACTCTCGTTTCTCGATCGGCAGGCCGGCGCGATTCGTGAGTTCTATCGTCACATCCTCGGGCTGAACGAGGTGGCGGGCGAGAGCGGCGCACGTCTCACGTTCGCGCTAGGCAACGCGACCCTGTCGTTGTCGCCCGTGGCCAGCCTCGCGGCGGGCGTCAAGGCCGACTACCTTGCCCTGCGCACCGACGCCTTCGAGGCGGTTCGCGACCGCCTGCACGCGGCCGGCCATCACCCGGTGTGCTCGGCCGACAATGCGCCTGAGCGCGTGATGTACGTGAAGGATCCCAGCGGCAACCAGCTTGCCCTGCTGGGTTGAGACGAGCACCGACGGACGACGGCAATGAACTTTCAGCAACTGCGCTCCGTGCGCGAAGCGGTGCGCCGCGATTTCAACCTCACCGATGTGTCGGAGAGCCTGCATACCTCGCAGCCCGGCGTGAGCCGGCAGATCCGTGAACTTGAGGAAGAGGTGGGCGTCGACATCTTCGTGCGATCCGGCAAGCGCCTGATCGGCCTCACGCCGCCCGGCGAGCTGATCCTGCCGCTCGTCGAGCAGATCCTGCAGGCCGCCGACAACATCCGCCATGCGGGCGCGGAGTATGCCGGTGCGACGACGGGGGTGCTGTCCATCGCGGCGACGCACTCGCAGGCGCGCTACGCGCTCCCGCCCGTCATCAAGGAATTCCGAGCGCGTTATCCGGAAGTGGTATTGCACCTGCACCAGGGCTCGCCCAAGCAGGTCTCCGAGATGCTGCTCGAAGGCGAGGCGGACATTGGCGTGGCCACGGAGGCGGTGGCCGATTACTCGGGCCTGGTGAACCTGCCTTGCTATCGCTGGACGCACAGCGTCATCGTCCCGCCGCACCACCCGCTGGCCGGCACCGTCGCGCCCACGCTGTCGCAGCTCGCGGCCTATCCGATCATCACCTACGGACAGGGCTACACAGGCCGCGCGCATATCGACGAGGCGTTCGCGCGCGCCGGCATTACGCCGGATATCGTCATGACAGCCATGGACGCCGACGTGATCAAGACCTACGTCGAGCTCGAAATGGGCGTGGGCATCGTGGCCTCGGTTGCGTGGGATGCGGAGCGCGATACACGGATCACGGCCATCGACGCGCGGCATCTGTTCGAGATCAACCTGACGCGGCTGGCCGTGCGCCGTGGCGCGTGGCTGCGCGGTTACGCCTATCACTTCATCGAGCTCTTCGTGCCCACGCTGACGCAGCCTATCGTCGAAGCGGCGCTGCGCGGCGAGGACATCGGCGGGTGACGACGCACTCAACCGGGGCGCCGCCGAAGCGGCGGCTCGCGCGTCCCCCAGGCGCATCCCGTCGAGCCAATCTTCTCAGCGCCCGGCCGGCGGATCGAGATATACGTCCGCCAGATTCGACTCCACCCCGTCGGCGGTGAGCGAATGATCGTGAACGCGCTGGTTTGCGATCGTGATGAACTCCGGTTGATACAGGTTCAGATCGGGCACTTCGCGAGCCACGATCTCCTGAAACTCCTTGAACAGCGCCACGCGCCGGGCCGGGTCGTTTTCCACGGCCGCGGCCTCGAGCAGGGCATCGACCTTCGGGTTGCTGTAATGGGTGCCATTGGAGAAAGGCACACCCTTGATGAAGTTTTTCGACCAGTACAAGCGCTGCACGCCCACCGTCGGGTCGAACAGGTTGCTCGCGCCGTTTGTCGTGAACGCGAAGTCGCGGTCGGTGTAGACGCGCTTGATGAACGCCGAGGCGTCCTGGGCGCGCACGTTGACGGCAATACCCACGCGGCCAAGCGTGGTGCGCAGATAGTCCGCCAGCCGCGCGCCGTCGGCGCCGATGGGGTTGAAGTCTAGCGGGACCGAGAAGCGCACGTTGTTCGCGCCGCGCGGGTAGCCTGCTTCGTCGAGCAGGGCGTTGGCGCGCTTCAGGTCGAAGGGATACGGTGTAGGGGCGGGGTCGTTGTAGGCCTTCAGTCCCGGGGCGATTGGCGAGTAGGCCACCTGCCCGACGCCATAGTTCACGACCTTCAGGATCACGTTGCGGTCGATGGCGTGCGCGATCGCCTGGCGCACCTTTTCGTTCTTGAAATAGGGGTTGTCGAGATTGAACTCGAGGCGCGTCACGTTGAACGAATAACTGTTTCCCTTGGTCTCGAAGCGCAGGCTGGGCACCTTGCGCAGGCGTTCCAGGTCGGCGAGCGGCACCGGTGTGCGGTAGCCAAGGTCGACCGTGCCGGTTTCGAAGGCGATTGCCGCAGCGGCCGGATCGGCGACCACGCGCACGATCAGGCGGTCCACGTAAGGCTTGGGCTTGTCCCAGTAGTCGGGATTGCGCTCGTACACGATGTGGCTGCCGCGCACCCATTCCTTGAACTTGAATGGGCCCGTGCCGATCGGGGCGGCCGTCGCCGGGTTGGAGAGCGGGTCGGTTCCCTCGTAGATGTGCCGCGGAACGATCGGCGTTTCGGTGGCTACGAAGGCGCGGATCAGATAGGGCGCCGGCTTGGACAGGCGCAGGACCACCGTGTGGTCGTCCGGCGTCTCGATCGCCGTGACGTTGGCGAATGTGTTGCGTCCGCGCGGGTGGATCTTCTTGAGCAGGTTGAGCGAATAGGCGACGTCCGCCGAGGTGAACGGCTTGCCATCATGCCAGCGCACGCCCTGGCGCAGCGTGAACGTGTACACGGTGCCGTCGGGGCTGATCGTCCAGGCCGTGGCGAGCTGCGGTTGCGGCGTAAGGTCGTAATCGTATTTGAGCAGGCCTTCCGTGACTTTGGCGCTGACGCTCAGGATGGGCGTGGCGACGTTGCCGACGGTCACGAGCGCGGTGGGTTCGGATGGCAGCAACAGGGTCAGGGTGCCGCCTTGGGGCTTGGCGGCGGCTTGGGCTGCGGCGTTGCCGGGCAAGGCGAAGGGTGCGGCCAGCGCTGTGGCGAGGGCGGCGTGTAGAAGCGTACGGCGGGTCAGGGTCATGGCAATGGCTCGTGATTGAGTAGGAAAGCGGTGCGGGCAGGGTTTCAGGAGGTGCGATAGCGGTCGCGCGATTGCTCTGGACTCACCAGGCCCAGCTGCAGGTCTTCCCGCAGCAGCGCGGGCGCGCGGCCGGCCGGATCGCCCAGGCCGCCGCCGCCCGGGGTGTGGACAACCAGGGTCTCGCCGGCAGGGATGAGCTGGCGTCCTTTGGCCCGCAGGACCGCGCCCGAGGCAAGGCCGAGGTGGCCGGGCGCGCCGTCTTGGCCGCCCAGCGCGCCGCGTGCGGGATGCACGACGCGGTCGAAGGCAGCGGCGACGATCATGCCCGCACGCGGATCGGCGTGACGCACGGCGATGGTCTGTCCCAGCCCGCCTCGCAGCGCGCCCGGGCCGCCCGAGTCGGCGCGGAACTCTTTGCGCTCGAACACCAGCGGATTGGCGGCCTCAAGGATTTCTATCGAGACGTTGCGCACGCCGCTCGGGTAGGACGTGACGGACAGTCCGTCCTTGCCCGGGCGGGCGCCGGTGCCGCCTGTCGAGAAACTCACTGCATTGAAGCGCTGGCCCCGGATGAGCGCCTCGTTCTGCTCGGCGCTGGCGCCCGCGAGCGGTTCTCCGCCCACCAGGTGCAGGTTCCACAGCGACGAGCTGCCTTCCGCGGGCACCTGATCGGGCCGCGCCTGGCGCAGCGCGCCAAACACCACGTCGGGCAGCATCTGCCCGATGATGTGGCGCGCAGTGACGGCGGCGGGGAAGCGGGCATTGAGGATTGAGCCTTCGGGCGCGCTCACCTGCACCACGGACAGCGAGCCCGCATTGTTCGGCACGTCGGCGCCGATCAGGCAGCGGATGCCGAATGAGGTGTAGGCGTCGGTGTAGGCCTTCACCACGTTGATGCCACGCGCGACCTGGGCGGACGTGCCGTCGAAGTCAACCAGGATGCGGTCGGGCTCGACCGTGACGCGCGCGGCGAGCTCGATGGGCGCGTCATAGCCGTCGATGGTGAGCCGGTTGGTCCAGCTGCCCTGTGGCCAGGCGGCGATCGCGTGCAGCATCGCGAGACGCGATTGCTCGATGATCGTGTTGCCCAGCGTGACCAGATCGTCGAGTTCGAACTCGCGCAGCAGGTCCTTCAAGCGGCGGCCGCCGACCTCGTTGCACGCCACCAGCGCATACAGGTCCCCCTCGACCTGCTCGGGCTCGCGTACGTTGGCACGAATGATGGCGAACACGCCGGGATCGGCCTGGTGGGCGTGAAAGAGCTTCACGATCGGCAGGAAAAGACCTTCGTGATAGACCTCCAGGCCATCGGCGCTGCTGCCGATTCCGCCGATGTCGATCACGTGCAGCGTCGACGCGAAGAGCGCCACCAGGCGGCCCGCGTGGAAGACGGGCGAGACCATGGTCATGTCGAACAGATGGCCGGTGCCTTTCCAGGGATCGTTGGTGAGCAGCACGTCGCCATCGCGCAGCGTGTCGGCGGGAAAGATGCGAAGGAAGTGCTTCACGGACTCCGCCATGGCGTTGACGTGGCCGGGCGTGCCGGTCACGGCTTGCGCGATCATGCGGCCGTCGGGGAGAAACACGCCCGCGGACAGGTCGCCGGCCTCGCGCGTGGCCGTGCCGAAGGCCGAACGGATCAATACCTGCGCCTGTTCCTCGACGACCGAGAGGAGGCGGTTCCAGGCGAGCTGTTGGCGGATGCGTGCACGCGCGGCGGTGGCGCGCGCCTGCGCGGAGGCGGGGGAAGAGGTCGACGTCATGCCGTGGTCTCCAGGAGCGGGGAAGGCGTGGCGGGAACGCGTTGCTGATCGTGCAGCACCAGCGACCCCTGCGGGCTGCGATGGGCCACGAAGCCATCGGGAACGTGGGTGGTGGTCTCGTCCTCGACGACGAGGGCCGGGCCGCGCACCAACTGGTCGGGCGCAAGGGCGCCGCGCTCGTAGACCGGCACGTCGCGCCAGCTTGCGGTGGCAAGGTCATAAAGCGAGCGCTGCCCGGCTGGGGTGGCGGGTTGGGGCCCGGCCGCGTCGATTACATCCGCGGCGATGTCCCGGCGGGCGCCGGCCTGCGCGGAGACCGACCAGCTCACCGTCTCGGCGGGCACGTGCGGCAGGCTGCGGCCGTAGATCTGCGCATAACGCAGCGCGAACTGTTCTCCCAGCGCCTGGGCGGCGGCCGCGTCGAAGGGGCCGGGCGCAAGATCGATCGCGATTTCATGCCCCTGGCCGGCATAGCGCATATAGACCTGGCGCTTGATCGAGATCGGCTCGTCCGGCGCGGCGCGCCGCACCACGGCCTGGACCTGCACGGTGAGATCCGCGAGCAGACCGGTGGCCAGCGCAAGGTCGATGCGGTCCAGCCGCTGATGCAGGCTACGCACAGCCTGGTAGGCGATGGGCGCCCACAGGAATCCCACCGCCGAACCCACGCCGGCCGATTGGGGGACGATGACCGTGCCGATGCCCAGCTTGCGCGCGAGCAGCGCTGCGTGCAGCGGCGCGGCGCCGCCGAACGCGATCAGCGTGTGTTCGTCGGCCGTCTTGCCCAGCTCGGAGGCGTGCACGCGGGCGGCATTGGCCATGTTCTCGGTCACGACCTCCAGCACGGCCTGGGCTGCCTCCGGATCCGTGAGCTGGGCCGGGCTGGCGAGATGGGCCTGCACGGCGAGCCGCGCGAGCGCGGGATCGAGCGAAACCTTGCCTACGGCGAAGCGCTCCGGCGTGATGGTGCCGAGGACCGCGTGGGCGTCGGTCACGGTGGGATGCTGGCCGCCCAGCCCGTAGGCCGCGGGCCCGGGCGCCGAGCCCGCGCTGTCGGGCCCGACCTGGATCACGCCCAGGTGATTGACCCGGGCGATCGAGCCGCCGCCCGCGCCGATCTCGATCATTTCGATGACGGGTATGCGGATGGGCAGGCCCGAGCCCTTGAGGTGGCGATGCACGCGGCCGAACTCGAAGCTGCGGCTGATCTGCGGCTGGTAGTCGTCGATGTAGCAGATCTTGGCCGTGGTTCCGCCCATGTCGAACGAGAGCGCGCGCGCCGCGCCGACCTGCTCGGCGATGTGCTGGGCCAGGATGGCGCCGCCTGCGGGCCCCGACTCCACGAGCCGCACGGGCTCGTCCACGCCGGTTTGCAGCGTCGCGATGGCGCCGCCCGAAGTCATCAGGAACGGTTCGGCCCGCAGGCCGCGTTCACGCGCGGCCGCTTCGAAGCGCCGCAGGTAACCCGACACCTGGGGCTGCACGTAGGCGTTCGCGCAGACCGTGGACAGGCGCGGATACTCGCGGATCTCGGCGCACACGTCGGAAGACAGGGAGATCCACAGCGTGGGCAGCTCGGCGCGGAGCAGGTCGCGGATGCGGCGCTCGTGTGCGGGATGCGCGTAGCTGTGCAGCAGGCACACCGCGACGCTCTCGATGCGGTCCTCGCGCAGCCGGTCAGCCAGCGCGCGCACACCGTCCTCGTCGAGCGGCGTGAGCACGCGGCCCTGGGCGTCGACCCGTTCGGTCACGCCGTGGCGCCAGTCGCGCGGCACGAGCGGTTGCGGCTTGTCCAGGAAGATGTCGTATTGGGCGTAGCGGTCCTCCAGGCCGATCTCGACCAGATCGCGGAAACCGGCGGTGGTGACGAGGGCCGTGCGCGCGCCCTTGCGCTCGATGAGCGCATTGGTGGCGAGCGTGGTGCCCAGCACCAGGCGATCCACGTCCGGCCAACTCAGTTGCGCTGCGATCAGCAGTTCGTCGATGCCGGCCAGGACGGCCTGTTCTGGCGCGGCAGGCGTCGTGAGCAGCTTGGCGGAGCGCCGCGTCTCGCCCTGTTCGAGGACGATGTCGGTGAATGTGCCGCCGACGTCGACGGCCACCCGGACGGCGGCGCGCCGCGCGGCGGGCGTTTGAGGTATTGCGGGCATGGGGACAATCCTGTTCGTGGTCTGGGAGACGCCGCGCGCCTCGGACGCGACGATGGGGAAGGCCACGATGGTAGGGAGCGGGGTGCGTGCGGGGAAGGTCGTTTTTCGTATGTCCTTATGCGTCGCAGCGGTGCCTGCAGTGCGCATATGGATAGTCGGATTTCTGCGTTGCGCCGCCCGTGGCGGGCACCGTAGTCTGGCTGGCATCCGGCTCGCGGCGATTGCCCGGGCCTCGTACCGAACCCGGAACCGCCATGACACAACTGCCGCCCACCGCAGACCTTTCCCTCCAGACCCAGCGTACGCAAGCCGTCGCCGCGTTCATTCGCGACGTGCGGGCCATCCTGCCCGATCCGCGACGCGCCACGCCGGCGCAGCTGGAGTCGGCGGCGGGCCTGCTGCGCGCACTAGCCGCGCGCGCCGAGCTGTTCGATGCGGAAACTTTCGCATTGCATCCGGAGCGGCCGGCCACGATCTATCGCCTGGCCGAGGACGTGGACGGCGCCTATGCGCTATACCTCTCGCTCGGCGAAGCCGGCAAGGCGCAGCCGCCGCACGACCATACGACGTGGGCGATCATCGCCGGCGTGCGCGGTGAGGAGCGCAACGAGGTGTATGCCCGCAGCCGGAGCTCGGACCCCTTGCGCGACACGCTCACGCACGTGCGCCGCGTGGACGTCGCGCAGGGCTCGTCCATCGTGCTGCAGCCCGACGACGTTCACACCATCGAACTCATCGGTGCGTCGTCCGGCGCGCATCTGCACTTCTACGGACTGGCCCTGGACCGGCTGGCCGGACGTGTGGTGTTCGAAAGCACGGCCGGGGGCACGTACCGGACCTTCGGTCCGCCCGCGGCGATTCTCCATGCGCGTGTGGCGCCGGCCGAACTGGAGCGTGCGCTGCGCGGCCCCGCCGAAATCGCGCTGCTCGACGTGCGCGAGGCGGGCCGATACGCCGAACGCCATCTCCTCGAGGCGGCCAACGCTCCGCTCTGGCGCATTGAGCAACGCATCGACCGCCTCGTGCCGCGCCGCTCGACCCGCATCGTGCTGGTCGACGAGGATGAGTCGCTTGCGCACGACGCCGCCGGCAAGCTGGTGCGGCTGGGCTACGCCGATGTGGCCGTGCTGGCTGGCGGCACGCGCGCCTGGGAGGCGTCGGGTCGCGAGGTCTTCTGGGGCACCAATGTGCCCAGCAAGGCATTTGGCGAAGTGATCGAGCATGAAAAGCACACGCCTTGGATCGACGTGGACGAGCTGTCCGCCCGCGTGGAAGCCGGGGAGGACATCGTCGTGGTCGACAGCCGCACCACGGAGGAATTCCACAACTTCACGCTGCCGTTCTCGCATAGCCTGCCCGGTGCCGAGCTGGTCTACCGCATCGGCGAACTCGCGCCCAATCCCGACACGTTCGT
The DNA here is from genome assembly GCF_006715415.1 of Achromobacter sp. SLBN-14. NCBI lineage: Bacteria > Pseudomonadati > Pseudomonadota > Betaproteobacteria > Burkholderiales > Alcaligenaceae > Achromobacter > Achromobacter sp. SLBN-14. Next base: position 3,446,207 of record NZ_VFNE01000001.1, read on the forward strand.
CGTGGTGAATTGCGCGGGCCGCACCCGCTCGATCGTGGGCGCGCAGACGCTGATCGATGCGGGTATCCCGAACAAGGTGGCGTCGCTGCGCAATGGCACGATGGAATGGCTGCTGTCGGGGCGCGAGCTGGCCTATGGCCGCCACGCGGCGTTACCCGAGCCGGGGCCACAGGCCCTGGCCCAGGCGCGCGAGCGCGCTCGGGCCGTGGCCGCAGCGGCGGGCGTGGACCACATCGACGCCGCGCGGCTCGCCAGGTTCGAGGCCGATGCCGCCGCTGGCGAGCGCAGCCTCTATCGCTTCGACGTGCGCACGCGCGAGGAGTACGAAGCCGGCCATCTTCCCGGTTGGCGCTGGGCGCCCGGCGGGCAACTGGTGCAGGCGACCGACGAATATGTCGGCACCCGGCGCGCGCGCGTGGTGCTGGCCGATCACGACGGGGTGCGTGCGCTGACCACCGCGGCCTGGCTTCGCCAGTTGGGCGTCCTCGAGGTCTACCTGTATGCCGCGCCGCTGGCGCCGCACGCAGGCGAGCCTGGCGAACCGGCGCTCCCGGTCATTCTGGAGGGCGGGCCGGAGCGCGTGCGCGTGCTGCGCCATCGCGAACCGGCGCCGGAGGTCCGCGCCGCCGTGCTCGAAGGCTGGCTGGCCAAGCACGGCCCCACGCGGGTGTATGACGTGGATCGCCGCCAGGCTTATGTGCGCCGCCACATCCCGGGCGCGCGCTTCGCCGCGCCGGACCGGCTGCCGGCACTCCTTGCCGAGGAGGGCGCGAACGCCGCGCGCGTGGTCATCGTGTCGGAAGACGGCGTGCTCGCGCAGACCGTTGCCGCCGAACTGCAATGGCGGCTTCGCCGTGAGACACACGCGCCTGAGGTTTACGCGCTGCAGGGCGGCACTGGGGTCTGGCAGGCGGCCGGGCTGCCACTGGAGCGCGGTGACGAAGGTGTGCTGACGGGCGACGACGACCAGGACATCAGCCCGTACCTGCTGGACGATCTGGCGGCGCGCGACGCCGGGTTTCGTGCCTATCTCGATTGGGAGCTGCAACTCGTGGCGCAGCTCGAACGCGCCGCCGCGCAGGATTTCCGCCTCATCGGGGCCGATCGGTGAGTGGTGCCGGATTACCTATCTTCTACTGGAGTCATGCATGGCCATTCAATCCATCAACGCCCGCAATCAGGTCCGCGGCAAGATCCGCGAAATCGTATTGGGATCCGTGGTGTCGGAAGTCGACATCGACACGCCTGCGGGCATCGTGACCTCGGTCATCACGACGCGCTCGGTCAAGGAACTGGATCTGCAGGTCGGCACCGAAGTGCTCGCCTTTGTGAAGGCCACGGAGGTGTCCGTGGCCAAGCTCTGAAACGCCCACCGGGCTGAAGAGGACAAACGGGCTGGTGGTTGCATGCGCAGCTGCCAGCCTGAGCCAGGCGCGCTATTCAAGCTTGATGTTCGCTTTCTGCGCCACGTCGCGCCACCGCTGCAAGTCTTCTTTCAGTTCCGCGCTGAATTGCGCTGGCGTGTCCAGCACCGGTTCCACGCCGCGCGTGACCAGGGCCTGCCGCGCGTCGGGCGCATCCAGTCCTTTCTTGAGTGCCTCGAACAGGCGTTCGGTCAGGGCCGGGTCCAGCCGGGGCGGCGCCAGCACGCCAAACCAGGTGGTGGTCTGGAAGCCCGGCACACCGGCTTCCTGCACGGTTGGAATGTCTCGCGCCGTATCCGAGCGCGTGGGGCTGGTCACCGCGATGGCGCGCAGTTGCCCGCTCTGGATGAGGGGCAGCGACGAGGGCAGGGTGTCGAAGTAGGCGTCGACGCGTCCGCCGATGAGGTCCGTGATCACCTGGCTGCTGCCCTTGTAGGGCACGTGTTGAAAGTTCGACACGCCTGACGATTGCACGAAAAGCTCTGCGGTCATGTGGGTGATGTTGCCGGTGCCCGCCGATCCGTACGGCACGGGCGTGCGGCTGGCCTTGGCGTATTTCAGGAAGTCGCTCAGCGTTTTGGCCGGCAGCTTGGGGTTCACGACCAGCACCAGCGGCGTGTAGCCGACCTGCGTGATCGGCGTGAAGTCGCGCAGCGGATCGTAGGGCAGTCGCGAGGACAGCGCCGGGCTGATGGATTGGGAGGCCGTGACGCCCAGCAGCAGCGTGTAGCCGTCCGCGGGGGCCCGCGCGACTTCGGCCGCGGCGATGGTGCCGTTGGCGCCCGCCTTGTTGTCCACGACGACGCTGGCGTTCAGGGATTGCCCCAGCCGCTGCGCGACCTGCCGCGCCACGAAGTCGGCGCCGCCGCCCGGCGGAAAGCCGACGACCAGCCGGATGGGGCGGTCGGGGTAGCCTGCGGCGGACGCGGTGGCGGCGGCGAACAGCAAGCCGGCGATGGCGGCCTTGAACAGGCCGGACACAACGGGGTTGGTCTGCATCTTCTGTCTCCTCGGTTCTCGCCGGGCGGTCGCGCCGGTTATCGATCCGGCCTGCCATCGGCGCCTTTTATACGCGGATCACGCCTGTTTGCGCACGGGCGCCCATGCGAAATCGCCCGGCCGGCTGGCGCTGGCGGCTCCGCTGCCGATCAGCGCCTCGCATTGCTCGGCCGTCAGTCCCGCCGCTTGCAGCACATCCTGGGTGTGTTCGCCCAGGTCGGGCGGCGGCAGCGTCGCAATGCCATCGTGGGCGGCATCCATGCGCGGAAATTCCGGCACGTCGAACGCCAGGTCGCGGTAGTGCACGCTGCGCAGCTTGCCGGGCTGGTGCGCCTGCTCGGCATCCAGCACGCGTTCCAGCGGCAGGACCTCCGTGCTGCCCACGCCAGCGATCCGCAGCCGCGCGGTGGCGTCGTCGAACGTCCGCGCGCCAATCGCATTCCTGACGATTTCCTCGACGCGCTCGCGCGCCTTCTTTCTGTCCTTCAGCGCGGCCAGCGAGGCGTCGTTGGCTTCGGGCAGCGCCATCGCCTGGCAGAACTTCAGCCAATGCGCGTCGGTCAGCATGAGCAGGTACATCCAGCGGTCGTCGGAGGTCAGGTAGGCGCCGTAGCCCGGCATGCTGAATTCGCCGTGCGGTTCGCGTTCGGGGCGTCCCAACAGCTGCGTCTTGAGTTGCACGCCCACCAGATCGCGCGCGGCGATGTGCAGCCCGGTTTCGTACAGCCCGACCTCGACGTGGCCGCCGTCCTTGGCGGCGTCTGGCTGCAGCATGCGGGCCAGGATGCCGATGACGGCATAAGCGCCGGCGAATTGGTCGTGGTAGGACGGGCCCAGCCTGCTGGGCCGGCCATTGATGCGGTTGGCCTCCATGACGCCAGTGGACGCTTCGGCGACGGGATTGGAGGCAAGGTCGTCGGCTTGCGGGCCGTCCGCGTAGCCGCGGATGTGGCAATAGATGAGGCGGGGATTGATTGCCTGGCATTCGGCCTTGGTGAGCTTTAACTTGCGCGCCGCCTTGGGCGCCAGGTTGTGCACGAAGGCATCGGCCGTTTCCAGCATTTTCAGGAAGGCGGCGTGGCCGTCCGGCCGGGCGAGGTCCAGGCAGACGCTTTTCTTGCCATGGCTGTAGGCGATGAATGTGCCGCTGGGGCCGCCGCGCACCAGACTGCGGGTGGGATCGCCCCGCGGCGGCTCCACCTTGATCACCTCGGCGCCAAGCTGGGCAAGGATGTGCGAGGCAAAAGGGGCGGCGAGCATGGTGCCCAATTCAATGACGCGGCGTCCCGCGAGGGGTGGGGAGTGCATGGTGTCTCCTGGCGTTGGTATTGAAAGAATGCATTCTATATGTTCGAGGTTTGCGCAGCGTTGGGCATTTTGCTAGGGAAAGCCCGTATTTTTCGTCGCTCGTAAATATATAGAATGCATTCTTAGTCGCTCAGCAGACGGCGGCAATCGAAGAACAACCAGGAGACACAACGTGCATCGAAGGACATTTCTTTCCGGTTGTGCCGCGGCAGCCTCGATTTCGCTTCCAGGCTGGGCGCGCGCGCAGTCCGCTTCTCCCGGCATCGATACGGCCAGCAAGACAGTCACGGTCGGCGCCTTCACCCCCATCACGGGCCCGGTGCCGTTCTACGCCATCCTGTCCCGCGCCGCCGACGCCTGCTTCAAGTGGATCAACGAGACCGACGCGCTGAACGGCTGGAAGATCAAGCTGGTCACGTATGACGACGGCTATGAGCCGGCCCGCAGCGTCGCCGTCACGCGCCGTCTGGTCGAAGAGAACAAGATCTTCGCGCTGGCCGCACCGGTCGGCACGGCGCAATCGGTCGCGGTAATTCCCTATGCCAAGGAAGTTGGCCTGCCCATGATCGGGCCCATCGGCGGCGCAAGCGCGCTCTTTGCCGAGCGGCTGGTGTTTCCGCTGCTGCCCGACTACGGCTGGTCCGCGGCCTCGAACCTGGAATACGCCTTCAGCGGTCTTAACGCCGACCGCGTGGCGCTGCTTTGGGAAAACGACGAGCTGGGCCGTTCCGCCAAGCGCGGCTTCGACATGCTCATGGCAGCCAGCAAGAAACAGCCTGCCGAGTCCATTCCCTTCGAGGTCCGCAGCACCGATTTCACGCCCCACGTGCGCCGCATCGCCAACGCAAAGGCGGACGTCGTGATCCTGTTCGGTTCCAACGCCAACCTGGCAGCGGCGCTCAAGACTGCTGACCGGCTGGGCTACCAGGGCAAGTGGATGGCGCCGTTCTTCACTGCGGATCCGACGACGTACAAGCTGGCCGGCAAGCTGCTCGATGGCGCCTACTTCTCGTCTTGGCTGATGCCCGTGGACGCGGACGACGCCAACATCAAGGCCTACCGCGAGACCGTGGCCAAGCTCTATCCCAACGACCCGATCGGCGTCTTTGGCCTGAATGGCTGGAGCAACGCGGCGCTGTTCGCCAAGGGCTTTCAGATGCTGCTGGCCAGCGGCAAGCCGCTGACCCGCGAGAACCTGGTCGACGTCATGGAAACGATGACGAACCAGACCGTGGGCGGCGCGCGCGAAGTGACCTTCAAGCCCGGCGACCATCGGGGCGCGCGTCAGGAAGGCATCATCCAGGCCGTCTCCGGCGGCAGTTTCAAGCTGGTGCGGGACTTCAAGCCCTATCCCGCCGACGTGTTCGACGCAAAGCTGGCCTAGGCCGGCACACAGTAAAGGAGTGCCCGCGTGAGCAACGCATACGAGGAGTGGGTTGGCCGCGAAGAAGCGCACACGCAGCGCATCGACGCGGCGGCCGTGGCGGCAATGGCGGCAACGCTGGATCTGGAACGCGCGCCGGGCGTGGGCGAACCGCTGCCCCCCGGCTGGCAGTGGCTGTTCTTCAACCCGGCCGCGCGCCGTAGCGGGCTGGGCGAAGATGGCCATCCGCAGCGCGGCGGCTTTCTGCCGCCCATCACGCTGCCGCGCCGCATGTGGGCCGGCAGCCGGATCAACTACCTGGCCAACCTGCCCATCGGCGAGCAGGCCACGCGGCGCAGCCGCATCGTGAAGGTCGAGAACAAGACCGGCAAGCGCGGGGCGTTGTGGTTCGTGACGGTCCAGCACACGACCGAGTGCAATGGTACGGACTGCATCGTCGAGGAACAGGACATCGTCTACCGCGAGGCGCCGCCACCCGGCGCGGCCGCTGCGACGCCCGCCCGGCACGAGGGCGAGGCGCGTTGGGGCCGCGAGGTCCGGCCCGACACGACGCTGCTGTTCCGCTATTCGGCGCTGACCTTCAATGGGCATCGCATCCATTACGACCAGGCCTACGCGCGCAATGAAGAAGGCTATCCCGATCTGGTCGTGCATGGGCCCCTGACCGCCACGCTGTTGCAACAGCTTGCGGTCGAACACGGGGACGGACGCGCCCTGGCGCGCTTCGGCTTTCGAGGCGTCAGCCCCTTGTTCGTGTCCCGCGCCTTCCGCATCGAAGGCCACACGCAGGAAGACGGGTCGCTCGCGCTGTGGGCGCGCGGCCCGGACGGCGAATTGGCGATGTCCGCCACGGCGGTGCTGCGGTAAGGCGCGGCGCGGGCCGGATAACAACACTGACAGGAGACAAGAGAAGATGGCACAGCATTTGAGCGGTCCGGCAAATCTTGAGGGCCAGGTCGCGTTCATCACCGGCGGCGCGGGTGCGATGGGGCAGGCGATCGCCAAGGCGTTCCGGCAGGCCGGCGCGCGCGTCATCGCCACGGATCGCGTGGAATCGCAGGCGCTGGGCGGCGGCATCGACTACCGCCGCTACGACGTGACCTCGCGCGCCGAGACTGACCAGGTCATCGACGCGGTGCTGGCCGAATACGGCAGGATCGACATCCTGGTGCTGTGCGCGGGCATCATCGCCCGCACGCCGCTGGGCGACAGCACCGACGACGAATGGGACGCGGTGATGTCCGTCAACGTGCGCGGCGTGGTGAACCCAGCGCGCAAACTGTTTCCGCTGATGTGCAAGCAGGGATTCGGCAAGATCCTGGCGGCCGGTTCCATCGCCGCCAAGAATGGCGGCGTGGCGTCGGGACCGGCCTACGTCGCGTCCAAGGCGGCCGTGCACGGCATGATGCGCTGGATCGCCAAGGCAGGCGCGCCGCACGGCGTCTATGCCAACACCCTTGCCCCCGGACCCGTCGAGACGGCCATGTGGGCCAGCGTCACCAGCGGCGGCGCGCCGTCGGCCAACGGCACCGTGCCATTGGGCCGTTACGGCAATGCCGACGACATCGCGCAGGCCGCGCTGTTCCTGTGTTCGCCGGCTTCGAACTGGATCACGGGCACGTCGCTGGACATCAGCGGCGGCATGTGGATGGACTGACACCCGGCAACGCTGACAGGAGCCTCGCATGACCGCAGATACCTTACCCGTGATCGGCTTTATCGGCCTGGGCGTGATGGGCGGCCCGATGTGCCGCAACATGGCCGTCAAGCACGCCGGCCAGGTCATCGCCTTCGACACGAACCCGCAGGCCCACGCCGTGCTGGAAGGCACCGGCGCCCGCCGCGCCGGCTCGGTGGCCGAGCTGGCCGAGCTTGCCGACGTGGTGTTCCTGTCGCTGCCCGGCGGCCCGCAGGTGGAGCAGGTCTGCCTGGGCGAGGGTGGCCTGGCTGGCGGCGCGCGCCGTCCCGCTGTGATCGTCGACCTCAGCACCACGACGGTCGCGTCGGCCCGCGCCACGTCGCAACGCCTGGCGGCGCTGGGCATCGCATTTGCCGACGCGCCCGTCGCCCGAACCCGCGAAGCCGCCCAGCGCGGCGAACTGAGCATCATGGTGGGGGCGGATGAAGCGCTCTATGCGCGCATCGAGCCGCTGCTGCGCTACATCGGCTCGGACGTGACCCGGTGCGGCGAGGTCGGCTGCGGCCAGGTGGTCAAGCTCATCAACAACGCGCTGGTGTTCGAGAACACCGTGGCGCTGGCCGAAATGATGGTCTTGGGAGAGCGCGCCGGCGTTCAGCCGGCGGTGCTGCTGGATGCGGTATCCAAAGGGTCGGGCGACAGTTTCGTGCTGCGCAACCACGGGCGCAAGGCCATGCTGCCGCGCGAGTTTCCCGAAAAATCGTTTCCGCCCGAGTACGCCCTCAAGGATCTCGGCTACGTGCTGGAGCTTGCCGGGCAGACCGGCCTGACCGCGCGCGTGACGGAGCTGGCGCAGCGGTATTACGCCGCAACCGCCAGCGGCGGCTGGAGCGGCCGGTACTTTCCGTCGGTGATCGAAATCATCGACCGGAGCGACGGGGCCGGCGTCGCGGCGGCGCAGCAGGGGCCGGACCATGGATGATTTCATCGGCCTCATCTGGGCGGGCGTGGTCAGCGGCTGCCTCTATGCCATGGGCGCGATCGGCATCGTGCTGATCTACAAGAGCTCGAATGTCGTGAACTTCGCGCACGGCAACCTGGCGGGGCTCGCGGCATTCCTGGTGTTCGGCTTCACGGCAGGCATCTTTGCGAACCTGGCCTGGGGCGCGGCCGTGGTGCTGACGTTGGCGGTCATGGTGGCGGTGATGACGGTCAGCTACTTCCTGATTGCGCCGCTGGTATTCAAGTCGGACCTGACCAGCACCATCGCGACGCTGGGCGTGGGCCTGATCGCGCAGGGGGCGACGCAATTGCTTTTCGGCTCGAACGTGGTGTCGCTGGACCTGCCGCTGCCGGCGTGGCGCGGCCAGATCGGGCCGATCCACATCACCGCCTATGACCTCGCGGTGCTGGGCGCGACCGCGCTTGCCATCGGGCTGCTGTACCTGCTGATCGAACGCACCCGCATCGGCATCGCATTCCGCGCGGTGTCGGCCAATCCCTTTGCCAGCCGCGTGTGCGGCCTGAACCTGCGCCGGGTGCATCTGTTTTCCTGGATCACGGCGGGCGTGCTGGGGCTGATTGCATCGCTGCTGATCGTGCCGACGACTTTCCTGTCCTCGACCAGCGTGTCCTCCTTCATGCTCCAGGCGTTCGCCGCGGCTGTCGTGGGCGGCTTCAACAGCCTGCCGGGGGCTGTACTGGGCGGCATCCTGATCGGCGCCATCATGAACCTGCTGTCGTTCTACGTGTCCGCCGAGTTCAACAACACCTATCTGCTGCTGACGATCCTGCTGGTGCTCAACGTGTTTCCGAAGGGCGTGCTGGCGATCCGGGGAGGTGCCCGTGTCTAGTGTGATCATGTCAACCGACCGCCTGGCGGCGCAAGTCAAGCCTGCGGCCCAGACCGCGGCGCCTGGGCGCCTGTTGGCGAGCGCCGCCATTGCTGGCGTGCTGGTCCTGGCGCTGCTGCCCCTCGTGGCAGGCGGCTACTGGACCTACACCCTTGGTCTGTGCTTTGCCAACGCCATCGCCATCATCTCGGTGAGCTTCCTGGTGCGCTACGGCGGCGAGGTCTCGATCGGGCATGGCGTGTTCGTCGCGGCGGGCGCCTACACCGTCGCCCTGATGGAAAAGTATCTGGGCGTGTCGCTGTTGGCCAGTCTGCCGTTGGCCGCCATCGCCGGCGCCTTTCTGGGGCTGGTCTTTGCCTACCCGTCGCGCTATCTGTCGGGCATCTACCTGGCCGTGGCTACGATGGCGCTGGCCTTGGCCCTGCCGGAAGTGCTGCTGCATTTCTCGTCGGTGTCGGGGGGCTACGAGGGGCTGTACGTCAAGCTGGACGCGCTGCCCGGCATCGCCAAGGAAACGCAGCGCTATTACCTGCCGCTGGCCGGGCTGGTCGCCGTCGCGCTGCTGCTGCGTCATTTCCGCCGCTCGCGCCAGGCAATGGCGCTGCTGCTGATCCGCGCGTCGCCGCATGCGGCCGAATCGTTCGGCGTGCGCCGCAGCTGGGCGCGGCTTTCGTGCATGGCCCTGAGCGGCGCCATCGCCGCCATCGCCGGCGCGCTGCTGTCGTTCAGCTCGTCGACGGTATCGCCCAACAGCTTTACGTTGTGGACCTCGATCTTCCTGCTGGTCGGCTCGGTGGTCAGCCTGTATTCGATGTCGATCCTGGGCAGCCTGCTGGGAGGCCTGTTCCTGACGCTCATGCCCCTGCTGCTGGCTGGCGCGGGCGATTGGGTGCCCATTCTGTACGGCTCGGCGCTGCTGGCCGTGGTGCTGGGCGTCAATGCGCTGCCCGCCCGGCTGCGCGCCCGGCTGCACGGAGGCAACCCATGAGCGCGCACGCCACGCTTGACCGCGATCCGCTGGTGGTCGAAGACCTGTCCCTGTCGTTCGGCGGCATCCAGGTGTTGCAACACATCGCCCTGCACCTGAAGTCGGGCGAGATCACCGGGCTGATCGGACCGAACGGCGCGGGCAAGACAAGCTTCTTCAATTGCCTGACCGGCCTGTATTCACCCCAGCAGGGCAGCATCCGCCTGGGCAGCCAGCGGCTGGAGGGGGTGCCGCCCACCGGCCGCGCGGCGCTGGGATTCTCGCGCAGCTTTCAGCACGTGGCGCTGTGCCCGGAGCTCACCGTGGCCGAGAACGTCATGATCGGCCTGGACCGGCAGTCCTCGGCCAACTGGCTGGACGCCTTCATGCCCTTGCCCCGCGGCCGCGCGGAGCGGAGCCGCAACCGCGAGCGCGCGCTGGCGGCGCTGGACCGCCTGGGCGTGCTGCACGTGGCCGACGACTATCCCGCCCAGCTTCCGCCCGGCGTGTTGCGCCTGGCGGAGATCGCGCGCGCCATCGCCGGCGATCCCAGGGTGCTGCTGCTGGATGAGCCGGCGGCCGGCCTGAATTCCATCGAGACGGGCGACCTGTCCAGCGCCTTGAAGCGGCTGCGCGCGCCCGGACTGGTGCTGGTGGTGGTGGAACATGACATGGACCTGATCATGGACGTCTGCGACACCATTCACGTGCTGAATGTCGGGCGGCTGCTGGCCTCCGGCAGCCCCGAAGAGGTGCGTGGCAATCCCGACGTCGTTCGGGTCTATCTGGGAGACGAGGATGCATGACGCGGCATCGGCGCTGCTGGCTGTGGAAGGGCTGACGGTGCGCTACGGCGCCGGGCCGGTGGTGCACGGCATTGGCCTGACGGTGGGCGCGTCTTCCGTCGCCGCGTTGCTGGGCGCGAATGGCGCGGGCAAGTCCAGCACACTGCGGGCCATCGCCGGGTTGGAGCCCGCGCAAGGCCGGATCCTTCTCGATGGCCAGGACATCTCCGGCCTGTCGGCGGCGCAGCGTTTCCGGCGCGGCGTCGTCTACGTGCCGGAAGGGCGCGCCATCGTGACGGATCTGACGGTGGGCGAAAACCTCATCCTGGGGTCGTACTTCGTCGACGCGCGCACGCGGGCGCGGCGTGAACAGATGGTGATGGACTTCTTTCCCGAGATCGCGGGACGGCGCAACGCGCCGGCCGGCCTGCTGAGCGGGGGTGAACAGCAGATGCTTGCCATCGGCCGCGGCCTGATGTCCGGCCCGCGCCTGCTTCTGCTGGACGAACCCTCGCTGGGTCTGGCGCCGCTGCTGGTGGCGCGCGTGTACGAACGCCTGGCCACCATTCAGCGCGAGCAGAAGCTGGCGGCGCTGCTGGTGGAACAGAGCTTTCACGTCGCGGCGCGGCTGGCCGAGCGGGCCTGGGTGCTGCGGCACGGCCATATCGTGGGCGAGCTGGACGAGCAGGCGCTGCGCAGCCGCGAAGGGCGCCAGCGCGCGATCGACGCCTACTTGGGCGCGCGAGGGCAGGCCAGCCCGTCCGCGTCGTCCGCAACCCACGCATGAACGGAACCGCAATGGAACATCTGAAACTGCAAGGCGAGGTCCTGGCGAACGGGCTCGAATTTCCGGAGGGGCCCGTGGCCATGCCGGACGGCAGCGTGCTGGTGGTGGAGATCGCCGCGGGACGCCTGACCCAAGTGCTCCCCGATGGCGAGCTGCGCAAGGTAGCCGATCTTGGCGGCGGGCCGAATGGCGCGGCGTTGGGGCCGGACGGGCACGTCTACGTCTGCAACAACGGGGGCTTCAGCTGGCGCACCGACAACGGCTTCACGCGGCCCACGGGCCCCGCGGCCGGCTACACGGGCGGCAGCATCCAGCGCGTGGACGTGGCCACTGGTGCGGTGCAGACGCTGTACACGCATTGCGACGGCGTGGCGCTGCACGGTCCCAATGACATCGTCTTCGATGCTGACGGCGGCTTCTGGTTCACCGATTTCGGCAAGACCTTCGAGGACCGCATATTGCGCGGCGCGGTGTATTACGCACGCGCCGATGGCAGCCATATCCGCCGCGCCGCGCATCCCGTGCTGACGCCCAATGGCGTGGGCCTGTCACCGGACGGCAGTGTGCTCTACGTGTCGGAGACCGAAACGAGCCGGCTGTGGTCATACCCGATCCTTGAAGGCGAGCGCGGCCGGCTTGGCGCCGAACCCTGGCCATCGCCCAACGGCGGGCGCCTGGTGCATGGCCTGCCCGGCTATCAACGCTTCGATTCGCTGGCGCTCGAAGCGGGCGGCAACATCTGCGTCGCCACGCTCGTGCGCGGCGGCATCAGCGTGATCTCGCCCGGCGGCGAGCTTTTGGAGTTCCACGAGGCGCCCGAGGGCTATTGCACCAATATCTGTTTCGGGGGCGCTGGCCGGCGGACCGCCTTCATCACCCTGTCCGGGCACGGCCAGCTCTTCGCCGCGCGCTGGCCGCGCGCCGGCCTGGCGCTCAACGGCTGATTTCCCCCCTGAACCCTTACGCAAGGACGCATCGATGAAGCTTCCGATCAACAGTGCCCGCCGCTCCTTCAACGCGGCGATCATGGCCGCGGCGGCGCTATGTATCCTGCCCCAGGCGGCCGCCGCGCAGGCGTGGCCCGACAAGCCCATCCGCGTCATCGTGCCCTACGCGGCCGGTCAGGGCGCGGACGTGCTAGCCCGGCTGGTGTTCCAGGAAGTCGGCAAGCGCCTGAACCAGCCCATCGTCATCGAAAACCGGGCGGGAGCCGGCGGCAATATTGGCTCGGCCGCGGCGGCGCGGGCGCCGGCGGACGGCTACACCTTTCTCTTTGGCACCAACGCCACCAACGCGGCCAACGAGTTCCTGTATTCCAATCCCGGCTATGACGCCGCGAAGGATTTCGTCGGCGTGGCCATGGTCGGCCTGCTGCCGATGGTGATCGCCACGTCGGACGCGGACTTGCCTGCCAACAGCGTGCCGGCGCTGATCGAGCGCGCCCGCGCCAAGCCGAATGTCTTGAATGTGGGGCTGCCCAGCACGACCGCGCAGGTCGTCTTCGCCGAGTTCGTGAAGTCCGCGCAAGCGCCGCTGTTCGCGGTCAAGTACAAGGCGTCCGGCCAGTCATTGACGGACACGATGGGCGGACAGATTCCACTGGCGATCGACACCGTCACCGCGGCGCGTCCCCATCTGGCGACCGGCAAGTTGCGCGCGGTCGCGATCACCTCGCTCAAGGCCAGCGACATGCTGCCGGGCGTCAAGTCCGTGGCCGAGCAGGGCGTTCAGGGATTCGACGTCGTGGCCTGGGACGCGCTGTTCGCGCCCCGCGGCACGCCGCCCGGCATCGTGCAGGAGCTTGGCGGACACGTCCGTCATGTCCTCGAGCAGCCCGACATGCGCCGCCGCATGCTGGACATTGGCGTCGAACCGCTGGTGATGCCGCCCGCGCAGTTGGACGCCTTCGTCAAGGACGAACGCCAAAAGTGGGGCGACATCATCAAGGCTGCCGGTATCCGCATCGAATGACCCCCAAAGCGCGCCGTCGTGCGCCCCTTTTTTTCATTTCTTGAAGAATGCATTCTGCATTCACGCTGATAGCAAGGAGCATCAAAAGTGAGCAACGTCATGAGTCTTTCCCAAGCCGATGTCGGAAACGCGCCCGCCGAAGGCCGCATCACGGACGAAGCGGTCACCGCCGCCCGCGCAATGATCGGCTTGCACCTGCGCCCCGAAGGCCCGTATCTGCAGGACGCCACCGCGGACACCCTGCGCAACTGGTGCAATGGCATCGGCGACCTCAATCCGCTCTACCGCGATCCGGGCTACGCCGCCGGCACGCGCTACGGCACGCTTCTCGGCCATCCCATGTTCCCCATGGCGTTCGGCTGGCTGGGCCGCACCCGCTGGGGCCTGCCCGGCGTGCACGGCTTCTACGCCGGCAACGATTGGGAACTGTTCCGTCATGTCCGCCCCGGCGACCGCATCACCGCCATCGAACGCGTGGTCGGCGTGGAGGAAAAGGAAAGCAAGTTCTCAGGCCGGCTGGTGCTGCAATACGTGGAGGCCAGCTACTACAACCAGCGTGGCGAACTGGTCGCCCGCGCGCTGGGGACGTGCACCCGCCATGAGCGCAAGGCGGCGCGCGAAACCGGCAAGTACAAGGAGATCGTCCAGCACGAGTACTCCGACGAGGAACGCGACCGCATCGACCAGATGGTGCTGGACGAGCCGAAGAACATCCGCGGCGCCAATGTGCGCTACTGGGAAGACGTGCAGGAAGGCGAGGAGCTGCCGACGATCGCGCGTGGCCCGCTGTCGCTGATGGACACGATGGGCTTTCTGGTAGGTTGCGGCCGCGGGCACACGCACGGCGTCGTGCTGCAGGCGGCCGTGAAGCACCCGGGCCACTTCTTCCGCAACCCGGAGGCGGGAGGCGGCGTGGAATACACCGGTATTGGCCACCACCGCGAGTCCGTGGCCAAGGAGGTCGGCGTGCCCGGCACGTATGACTACGGTCCGCAGCGGTCGTCGTGGATGTGCTCGCTGGTGACCAACTGGATGGGCGACGCAGGCGTCATCAAGCGCGTGCGCACGGAAATGCGCCGCTTCAACATCATGGGCGACACGACCTTCTGCAAGGGCAAGGTGGTGCGCAAGTACGTCAAGGACAAGACCGGCCTGGTGGACATCGAACTGGCGGCCGAGAACCAGCGGGGCGAACTGACCACGCCGGGGATCGCCACCGTGGCGCTGCCGTCGCGCGATGTGCGGCTGCCGGCGTTCCTGGATGGTTCGGGCGTTGACCTCGAACTGCCGGTGACGCGCTGATCCGGCCCGCGGCCGCAACCTTGCGAGACAGCCCATATGCAGTCCAATGAAACGCCACAAACCGCCACGCTGCCGTTGTCCGGGTGCCGGGTCCTGGAGCGTTCGAACACGGTGGCGGCCGCTTATGCCGGACGGATGCTTGCCGCCCTGGGCGCGCGGGTCGTGATGCTGGAGCCGCCAGGCGGCTCCCGCCTGCGGCAGGCGCCGCCGTTGACGGATGACGGCGAAAGCGCGCTCTTTGCATATCTCGCGGTGGGCAAGCGCAGCCTGGCGGCCGACCTCGCGTCCGCGGCCGGCCGGGCCTTGCTCGATCGCGAACTGGCGCGCGCCGACATACTCATCGACGACACGCCGGTGCGCGATCGTGCGGCACAGGGGCTGGACCCGGGCGAGATCGCCCGGCGCTTTTCCGATCTGGTCCACGTCAGCGTCCTGCCGTTCGGCGCCGAAGGGCCCAAGGCCGATTGGGATGGCGAGGAAGTCAACCTGCTGCATGCGGGCGGCGAAGGCTTTCTGCTGCCCAATGGCCTGTCGAACGAACTGTTTCCCGACCGGCCCCCCCTGAAAATCTACGGCCACTTCGGCGGATATCAGGGCGGGGCGATGGCGGCTTTTTGTGCGCTGTCGGCCTTGTGGGCCGTGCCGTTCAGCGGCGGGCAGCATGTGGACGTGTCGGTGCAGGACGCGGTGCTGTCCGTGGGCGCCTTCGCCTTGCAACGCCTGGGCGATGGGTCGCTGGAGCACCGGACCACCCGGCGCTTTCGCTACGGCGGTGTGTTCGAGGCGCAGGATGGCTTCATTGAATTGCTCACGCTGGAGGACCGGCAATGGACCTCGCTCGTCGAGTTGCTGGGCAACCCGGCGTGGGCAGCCGATCCGGGGTTGCGCGATCCGCTGGAGCGCAGCCGCCGCGGCGACGAAATCAACGCTCATGTCCGCGAGTGGATGGCCCGTCATCCTGTCGAAGACATCGTGCGGCGCGCGCAGGAACTGGGCGTGCCGGCGGCCAAGTACCGCCTGCCCGCCGAAGTGGTGGCCGGCGAACAGGAGGCCGCGCGGGGCCTCTTCGCGCCGGCGGTGCTGGCCAGCGGACGCGACGCCGGCATCCTGGTTGCGCCATTCCAATTCCGTTGCACGCCCTTGCCCAGGAAGGGACGCGTGCCCGCCCTGGACGAAATGGCGCAGGAGGCATCCTCATGAATCCACCCGACAACTCCCGCGGCAATCCGGCCCGTGCGCCACGAGCGCCGTTGGCCGGTGTGCGCATCGCCGACTTCACGATCCACGCGGCAGGGCCTTTCTGCACGCATCTGCTGTCGCAATTGGGCGCCGAGTGCATCAAGATCGAGAGCGCAACGCGGCCCGACGCGTTTCGCAAGCCCCATGCCGTCTATGGCCGCATGTCCGCCGCGACGTTCGACCAGGTGTCGGCCAACAAGCTGTCCGTGCGCCTGAACCTGAAGCAGCCCGAGGCCGTCGCGCTCGCCAAGCGGATCGTGGCGCTGTCGGACGTGGCGGCAGAGAGCTTTCGCCCCGGCGTCATGAAGCGGCTGGGCCTGTGCTTTGATGCGCTGCGCGAGGTCAAGCCAGACCTCGTCCTGCTGTCCCTGTCGTCCTGCGGCCAGAGCGGGCCGGACTCGCACTTTGCCGGTTATGCGCCGCTTTTCGGCGCGTGGGGCGGACTGGGCTGGATGAGCGGCTACAGCGATGGCCCGCCCGTGGAGATGCGGCACGTGATGGACCACTCGGCCGGCGTGCATGCCGCGCTGGCCACGGTGGCCGCGCTGAACCAACGCCGGCGTACGGGCCAGGCGCAGCACGTGGACCTGGCCGCGCGCGAAGTCGCGTCGGCCATGATTGGCGACGCCCTGGTCCTGGCCAGCCTGGGCCTGACGCCCGAGCGGCCGGGCAACGCCGACCTGGCCATGTCGCCGCACGGCGTCTATCCCACCGCGCGGCCGGACCGCTGGCTGACGCTGGCGGTGCGCGACGACGCGCAATGGCGCCGGCTGGCGCGTATCCTGGGCCACGAAGACGACGCCGCGCGCTATTCGGACGCGGCCTCGCGTCTGGCGCATCGCGACGAGATCGACGCCTTGGTCACGCGGTGGCTTGCGTCGTGCGACGCCGACGCCACTGCCGACGCGTTGCAGCAGGCGGGCGTGTGCGCGCACGTATCCTGGGACATGCAGGACATCGCATCCGACCCGCATCTGCAGGCACGCGGCGCCGCCACGCCGGTCGAGGCGCCCGGCATTCCGGCCCGCCTGGCGGTGGGTGCGCCCGCCCGCTTCAGCAAGTCGGACGGCATCGGGATCCGCCGCTTGACGCCCGCCTTGGGCCAGGATGAGGATTATGTCTTCGGCGAGCTCCTGGGGCTGGACTCGGCCCAACGCGCGGACCTGCAGGCACGCGAGGTGATCCTGTAAGCCCGCCGCCCCGGCCACTATCCCCATTTTTCCGAACCCCAACCCTGAGGAAAGCCCCCAATGAAAGACGCCATCTACCTGGTGCTGGACATGGAAAACGACCTGGTCCATGCGGACGGACCCAACGGCCGCGCCGGCTACGGCGAACAGGTGCGCAGCCGCGGCATCATCCAACATACGCGGCGCGCGGTGGACAAGGCACGTGCCGCCGGCCTGCCCATCGGCTTCGTGCGCGTCGGATTTTCGCCCGATTACCGCGAATGCCCGCCCAACTCGCCGATCTTCTCGGGCGCGCGCAAGAACGGCATCTTCAAGCTGGGCGAGTGGGGCACCGAAGTGCATCCCGACCTGGGCCGCCAGCCGCAGGACTTCGACATCGTCAAGCATCGCGTCAGTCCGTTCTACAGCACCAGCCTGGAATCCATCCTGCGCGCCCATGGCATCAAGCGTATCTATTGCTCGGGCATTTCCACCAACGCCGTCGTGCAGGCCACGGTGCGCGAAGGCCACGACCGCGATTACGAGATGATCGTCCTGGAGGACTGCTGCTGCGGCCTTACCGCCGAAGAGCACGACAACGCGATCAAGAGCCTGCAGCGGTTCTGCTGCATCACCAATTCCAACGACGTCGTCTTCGAGTGAGCGCCTTGTGAACCGACCCTCTCGCAGCCTGCTCTTCGTTCCGGGCGACCGGCCCGAACGCTACGACCGCGCCGTTGCCAGCGGCGCGCACGAGGTCATTCTGGACCTGGAGGACGCCGTCGCGCCCGCCGCGAAGGACGCCGCCCGTGACCAGGCGGCCAGATGGCTGTCAAACGGCGGTCAGGCGTGCGTGCGCATCAACCCCGCCGACACCGCCTGGCACGCCGAAGACGTGGCCGCGCTACGCGCATTGCCGCAGGCGGCCGTCATGCTGCCCAAGGCCAATGCGGGCACGCTCGCGCAGGTGCTGGCCGCGTTGCCGGGCCGCCGGGTCATTGCGCTGCTCGAAACCGTGGACGGCTACATGGACCTGGCGGCGCTCGCCCGCGTGCCCGGCCTGGCGCGCATCGCGTTCGGCAGCGTCGACTTCGCCATGGATAGCGGCATTGCCGACCAGGGCGACGCCATGACGCCCGTGCGCACGGCCATCGCGCTGGCCTCGCGCCACGCCGGCCTGCCCGCGCCCATCGACGGGGTCAGCCTGGAGTTCAACGATCCGGACGCGATGCGGGCCGACGCGGTCCGTTCCCGGCTGCTTGGCTTCGGCGCAAAACTGTGCATCCACCCCCGTCAGGTGGCGCAGGTCAACGCGGCCTGGCTGCCTTCCGAATCCGAGCAGGCCTGGGCGCGGCGCGTGCTGGAGGCGTTCGACGCAAGCGGCGGCGCCGCCACCGCCGTGGACGGCAAGATGATCGACAAGCCGGTAGTCGAGCAAGCCCGGCGCATCGTCGCGGAAACCGGGGGTGCGGCCGGGGCTTAACGGTTAGAATCGGGCCCATATGGGCTTTGCGGCCTGCAAACAGGTTCATCCGGTTCGTCCGGGCCACTCAGGCTTAATCGATGGAATACCGTACAAAAGAGGAACAGGTCGCGGACTATCTGCGCGAGCGCATCATTTCGGGTGTGTTTCCGCGCGGCTCGCGACTGAAGCAAGCCGAGATCGCCGAGCAACTGCGCCTGAGCATCACGCCCGTGCGCGAGGCGCTCAAGCTGCTGGAGGCCGAAGGCTACATCAGCGGCGATTCCTACCGCGGCGCGCGGGTCGTCCCGTTTGACGCGGGCGCGTCGGCCGAGATCCTGCAACTGCGTCTACTGCTGGAATCGCAGCTTGTGCGTGCCGCGATCGAACGCATCACCACCGAAGACATCGCCGAATTGCGCGTGCTGGCCGATGATTTCGCCAAGTCCTTCGAAAGCGGCGACCGCGCCACCGCGCGCGGCATCAACTACCGCTTCCATCGCCAGCTCTACGACATCGCCCAATTGCCCCAGACCCTGCATTTTGTGCAGATCCTGTGGGCCCGCTATCCGTTCGACCTGATCAACTCCGCCTCGGGCCGCGGCGCGGACGCCGTGCGCGAACACGAAGAAATCCTGCAGGCTTTCGCGTCGGGCGACGCGTCGGCCGCCATGCTGGCCATGCGCAAGCACATCGAGTCCGGATGGACGGTGCTCAAGTCGCTGAGCGAATCGGCCCAGGCTGAGTGACGCGGGCGTTTCGGGCCGCTGCTTTCAGACCGTCGGCACGTGGCTGTACAGCCTGGCGCCACCCTCAAAAGTCATAAAGCCGCGCCGCGTTATCCACCAGGATCGCCTGCTTTTCCGCCTCGCTGACCCAAGCGCAAAACGCCGACAGTTGTTCGCCGTCGTCGATGGGATGCAGCGGTTCGCTGCGATCCCGCGTGCGCGCCACACCCGGCCACGCTCCCGAATGCGGCCAATCGGTGCCCCACAGCATGCGGTCTAGCCGCGTATCGATCAGGGCGCGTGCGATCTCGCGCGCCTCGATGGGCGGGCGGCCGTCCTGCCAGACCGTAAGGCGATACGGCGCGGAGAGCTTTACGTACACATTGCCCGCCGCCACCGTCTCCAGCAGCGCATCGAAGCCTGGCTGGCCCAGGCCGGCGACGGCGCTCGCCAATGCGAAATGATCGATCACGATTGGCACGGGGCAGTTGCGCAGCGCGGGCGCCAGCGCGGCAACCACCGGCAGCGTGGTGTAGATCTGCACATGCCAACCCAGGTCGGCGACTTGCTCGGCGGTGCGCGTCAGCGCATCGCGGGCGATGGCCGGATCCTGCTGGCCGAACGATTGCAGGTTGACGCGCGCGCCTCTTACGCCCGCAGCATGCAGCGCGCGCAGGCCCTCGCGCGAGATATCGGGCGCCAGTACCGCGACGCCGCGCGACGCGTGGCCCGCCGCGTTCAGGGTGGCAAGGGCATCGGTCATGCAGCGGTTGTCGGTGCCTTGCGGGCTGGCCTGCACGACCACTGCCCGGTCAACCCCAAGCGCCGCGTGCAGCGCCAGCAGATCGTCGGTCGAGGCGAGCCCCGGCATGAACACGCGGTTTTCGGCAAGCGGATAGCGGTCGAAGGGGCCGAAGATGTGTACGTGGCAATCGCAGGCGCCGGGCGGGATGTTGCCGGCGACAGGGCTGTGATGGACGCCCAACACGGTGCGCGGGTCGTCGGAAGAAGCGGCGGACTGGGTACGGCTCATGGGATGCTCGAAAGGTTCGGGGGCGGGAAACGCATTCAAACGTCGGCGCTCAGGGGTTCTGCTTGATGCCGGCGGTCTGGATCAGCCGCACCCATTTGTCGCGATCGGCCTGGTAGTAGCGGGTGAACGCCGCCGGGCTGTCGTCCGACAGCGCATAGCCCTGCGCCTGCAGCTTCTCGCGCACATCCGGCAGGCGCAGCACGCGGCGCACTTCCGCGTTCAGGGCGTTGACGACGTCGGGCGGCGTGGCGGCGGGGGCAAGCAGGCCAAGCCAGGTAGCGACCTCGTAGTCCTTGAGGCCCGCTTCGGCCGTTGTAGGTAACTGCGGCGCGAAGCTGACGCGCGCGTTGCTCGTCACGGCCAGGGCGCGCAGGCGCTGGTCCTTCATGTAGGGCAGGGCCGTCGAGGCATTGGCGAACATGAACGGCAGGCGGCCTGCCAGCATTTCAGTGATGCAGGCTTGTTCGCCGGCAAACGGGATGCTGTGCAGTTCGATTCCCGCGGTCTGGGCAAACAGCACGGCCGCCATGTAGGGCGAGGTGCCGATGCCGCCCGAACAGAAATCGATCTCGCCCGGCGCGGCCTTGGCCTGCGCGATAAGCTCCTGGACGGAGTTGGCGCGCAGCTTCGGCCCGGCCAGCAGCACCTGCGGCGCGCTGCCCACCAACGCCACGCCCGTGAAATCCTTCATGGGGTCGAACGTCGTCACGTTCTGCAGCGTGGGCGCGACCGCGACCGTCGTCTGGCTGGCGAGCAAGAGGGTGTTGCCATCGGGCCGCGCGCGGGCCACATAGGCGGCCGCGATCATGGAAGCGGCGCCGTTCTTGTTTTCGACCATCACGGCTCGCCCGCCCACCTGCATGTGCTGCGCCACGATGCGGGCCACGGTGTCGGGCGCGCCACCCGGCGGGGCGCCGACGACGATCCGGATCGTGCCCCCGGCCGGGGTGTCGGACAGGGCGGGGGCCACGAAAGCCAGCAACGCGCTGCCAAGCAGCGGTGCAAGCAATCTGGCCAGCAGCCTGCGTGGGTGAGCGCCAGGTCTCGTCTGCATCGTTGTCTCCTCGCGGTATTGCCGTGCGCCGCATCGAAGCGGCGCCGGCTGTTGTGATGTGGAGCCAGTGTCCGGCAGGCGGATTGATATAGTCAAATATATATATTTAGTCATTTCATACATGAATATGTATGAACAACGGGGGGTGCATGAATAAACGCGAGATGGCGCTGTTTGAAGCGGTGGGGCGAACCGGTTCCGTCACCTTGGCGGCTGCGGCCACCGGGATGTCGCAGCCCGCGGCCAGCGCGATGCTGAAGTCGCTGGAAGACAAGCTGGGCTTTGCGCTGTTCAGCCGCGAGAAACGCCGGCTGGCGCTGACCGCCGAGGCCCGCATGTTGCTGCCGGAGATCGTTCATGCGCTTGCGGCGATGGAGAACGCCGAACGGGTGGCGGCCAGCATGCGGGGCGGGGCGCAGGCGAGGCTGGACGTGGGGGCGGTGGCGGCCGTGGGCGCAAGCATCCTGCCCGGTGCGATGGCGTGGTTGCAAGCCCGCGAGCCCGGTGTGCGCGTCAGCGTGCGTACGGACATGACGCTGGGCGTGGCGGGGCTGGCGGCCGATCAGCGTATCGATATCGGCATCGTGATCGGCTCGGCCGCGCTGCCGAACGTAGGTCAGCGCACGCTGGCACGGTTGACCCTGCAGGCCGTGATGCCGGCCGGCCACGCGCTGGCGGACCGCCGTCGCCTCGCCTTGGCCGACCTGGCGGACATCCCCTATATCTCGCTCAGTCGGCACTTGCAGGTGGGGGCGCTTACGGCGCGGCAGTTCGAGCAGGAGCGGTTGCCGTTTCTGCCCGTGATCGAGGTGAATCAGTACTCGGCCGCCTGCGCCTTCGCGGAGCGGGGCCTGGGCGTGGCCATCCTCGATAGCATGAGCGGCCTGTACGCGCGTCGGCATGGGCTGAGCGTCGTGCCTGTGGATGTGGAAGGCGGTCTTGACCTTTCCATCGTATGGCCCCTGAACCGGGGACTGGGGCGCGTGGCGCGGCAGCTGGAGGCCGGGCTGGAGCACGAACTGTCACAGACCGGCGAATAGGAAAGCCTGGCCTGCCGCCGGCAAGCTAGGGTTATCCGGGATTCTTTATGCTTAAACTTTTGTGAAGAATGAGCGGCACATGCGGGGCCGCCGCCGCGATGCGCAATCAGGGCGGTTCAAGGTGGTGCGGCGCGTGACGCACCGGGCGCATGATCGCGGGGTAGAGCCCCCTTAAGGAGAATTGCATGCTGCTGCGTAGACGTTGTCTGGCCATGATGATGCTGGCGTTGGCGGGTTGGACGACGGGCAGCCATGCACAAACATCGTCTGCGGCGTGGCCCACCAAGCCCGTTCGTCTGGTCGTGGGGCTGGCGCCCGGCGGGCTGGTCGACGTGCTGGCCCGCACCGTGCAGCCGCACTTGGCCGAGGCCTTGAAGCAAACCGTCATCGTGGAAAACCGGGGCGGTGCGGGCGGCAACCTGGCGGGGGCCGAAGTGGTCCGCAACGGCCGCGACAACCATACCTTCCTGCTTAATCCGTCGACGACTGAATCGGTCAACCCGCTGATGTTCGCCAACATGCCGTTCGACCCGCAGCGGGATCTACGGCCGGTTGCCCTGCTGGCCAACAGCCAGTTGTTCCTGTTTGTCCGGTCCTCGCTTGGCGTCAATACGCTCGAAGAGTTCGTGGAATACGCGCGCAAGCGGCCCGATCCTTTGAATTACGGGTCGGCCGGCAACGGCACGACGCCGCATCTGGCCGGCGAGCTGCTCAAGCAGGCCACGGGCATGCAGGCCACCCATGCACCGTATCGCGGCGTGGCGCCGGCGATACAAGACCTGGCCGCGGGCCAGATCGATTTCGCGTTTGGACCCGCCACCGTCTTTCCCATGGTGCAGGCGGGCAAATTGAAGGTGCTGGCGGTGGCAAGCCGGCAACGCGCGGCCGTGGCGCCCGACATCCGGACCTTCACTGAGGCCGGCATTGACGGTGTGTTCGCGGACAGCCTGTTCGGCGTGTATGCGGCCGCCGGCACCCGCGATGATGTGGTCGAACGCATGAACGCCGAGATCAACAAGGTGCTGGCGCGGCCGGATATCAAGGCGCGCTTCCTGGATGCGGGCGCCGAGGCGATTCCGCTGAGCGTGGCCGACTACGCCACGCGCGTGCAGGACGAAAAGAAATTGTTCGCGCCGTTGATGAAATCGTTGGGGCTGAAGGAGCAGTAGACGGCACGGCGATAAAAGCCCCGCCCGCTACGTTTCCCCGGCCCGATTCCCGAGAATTGATTCCACGCGGCGCGCATGCTGCAGCAGTTTGGGATCTTCCTTCTGGAAGCCCACGAGCTGCACGGCAAGGGGCAAACCATCCGGACTGCGTCCGACCGGTAGTGAAATCGAGGGATTGTGCAGCAATGACCACGCGCGGATGAACACCGAACTGCCCGTGCTTTCGGCGGGCGTGGCCACGCCCAACGTGGCAGGCATGATAATGGCGTCCACGTCGCGGGCAATGTCATAGAACGCCCTCCGGCACTTGTCGGCGGCGTCCAATGCGGCTGCATAGTCGGCGTCGGTGTACGTGTCGCCCAGGGCCAGGTAGGCAAGCAGCTCGGGGTCGCATAATGCGGCGTGATCGCGGCGGATATGCGCGTATTCGCGCGCTAAATCGTAGGCCATGATGACATCCTGAATGTCGCCGATTTCTTCATAGGCCGCAGGCATGGACAAGACCTGCAATGAAACGCCCGCAGCCGTCAGCCGGCTCAGGCATTCCTCGAAGACGGCCTGCGCCGCGGGTTCGGCTTCGGGCCAGGCGCGGGGGCGCCACACGCCAAGGCGCAGCGCGTTACCGCTTTCCAGCGACGGTGCAAAACGCGGATCTCCCACGAACGCATGCATGAAGAGCTGCGCATCTTCCACGGACCTGCACAGCGGACCGATCACATCGAGCGGCCGCGAATAGCTTCTGATGCCGACATACGGGATGGCGTCAAGCGTGGGCTTGAATCCGACGGCGCCGCAGAAGGAAGCGGGCCGCAAGATGGAGCCGGCGGTCTGGGTGCCGATGGACAAGGGGGCCATGAAGTCTGCCACGGCCGCGCCCGAACCCGCGGAGGAGGCGGCCGGGCTACGGGTCAGGTCGTGTGGGTTGCGGCACGGACCGGGCAGCATGATCGCGTGGCGTGACACGGTGTTCTTGCCCAGCAGCACGAACCCTTGTTCTCGCGCGCGCTTCACCACCGGCGCGTCCTGCGTAGGTTGACGCCCCGTGAAGATCTCGGGTTCGCCCAGTTCGGTGGGCATGTCCGCGGTGTCGATGGTGTCTTTAATGCCGATCGGGGCACCCTCGTAGCGAGTGCGGCGGCCGCGCCGGTCGATGGCGCGCGCTTGCGCCAACGCGGCTTCGCCCGCCACGTGCACCCACGCCTTGACATCCTGGTTGCGCTGAGCAATTCGTTCCAGGCAAGCCTGCGCCCAGGCTTCGGCGCTGAGCGTGCCCTTGTCCAGGGCGCGCAGCCCCTCTGCCAGGGTTAGGTGGGCGCGCTCCGAGGGAGCAGGGCGTCCGGGCGCCTTGGTTGCGGTCATACGGGTTCTCCTTGGGAGTCGTGACGGTGCCCGATGTAGAGTTCCGCCATTTCTTCATTTGCAAGCAGGTTGGGGCCGGTATCGGTCAGGACAATGCGGCCGGAATCCAGGATGTAGCCGCGGTCACTGAAAGCCAGCGCCTGTCGGGCCCGCTGTTCGACCATCAGCACCGCGATATCCAACTGGGGCAGGCGTTGCACTTCCTCGAACACCTGGGAAGTCAGTGCGGGCGACAATGCCGCGGACGGCTCGTCGAGCAGCACCATGCGAGGGGAAGGCATCAACGCGCGAGCAAACGCCAATTGCTGGCGTTCGCCGCCGGAAAGATTGGCGGCGTGGGTGCGGCGCCGCTGCGCCAACGCTGGGAAGAGTTCAAACATTTCCTCGGTGCGCCGACGGGCATCGCTGACGTGTTCGACGACCTGAAGGTTCTCCAGCACGGTGAGCTCGCCGAACACGTTCTGAACTTGCGGCACGTAAGAGATGCCCAGGCGCACGCGATCTTCCACGGCGGCCCGGCGCAGGTCGTTCCCGTCGAAGGTGATCGACCCCGACAGCCGCGGCAGCAGGCCCATGACGGCTTTGATGACCGTGGACTTGCCGGCCCCGTTCGTGCCAGCGATCGTGACGATCTCGCGCGGCTTCACATGAAGGTCGATGCCACTGACGATATCGACGTCTCCATAGCCTGCGGCCATGTTTTCTATGGTGAGGATCGGTGCGGCGGCATTGGTTACGTTCATATCACACCCCCCATGTAAGCTTCGCGAACCGCGTCCTGGGAGAGCACGTCCCGCGGCTTTCCCTCTGCAATGACCTTGCCGCGGTCCATCACATACATGCGAGGCACGATGCGCGAAAGTTCTTCGAGGTTGTGCTCGATGATCAGCACGCTCATGCCGCGTTCGTTCAACGCCACGATGCGTTCTGACAACTCGCCGATCAGCACCGGATTGACGCCAGCGAAAGGCTCGTCAAGCATGATGCAGCGAGGCTCCAGCATGAGCAGCCGTCCTAGCTCCAGCAGCTTCTTTTGTCCGCCGGAAAGTTTGCCTGCCTGGGTGTCCGCGACCCGCGATAGATTAAGAAATTGCAGCAAGTCGCGGGCACGTTCGGCCACCTGTTCCTCTTCCCGTTGCACTTTCCCCGGATTGAAGAAGATCGACAGCAACTTCTCGCCCTGCGCGTCTGGCGCAGCCGCCATCATGTTGGCCATGACGGTGAGCTGAGAGAATTCCCGCGGCACCTGGAATGTGCGCGCCAGGCCTTGGCGCACGCGGGTGTGCACGGCCATGTGAGAGATGTCGCGGCCGTCGAACTGGACGACGCCAGCCCGGCTGGGGACATACCCCGTGATTACCGAGAAGAGCGTGCTCTTTCCCGCGCCATTCGTGCCGATCAGGCCCAGAAGTTCGCCCTGGTTCAGGTCCAGGCTGACATTGTCCAAGGCGAGCATTCCGCCGAACCCGGCGCTAACGTTTCTGACAGTCAAAAGGCTCATGTCGACTTCCCCGCCTTTGTTCCCAAGATCCCTTGCGGCCGATACAGCACGATAAGAATCAATGCCATGCCGATGACCCAGATTCGCACGCTGGCCATCTGCACTTCGGAGATGCCGCCCACGAAGTCCCGGACGAAGCGAGACCCCTCAAGAAAGCCGACCATGATGACGGTGCCCAAGGCGACACCGAGCAGGCGGTTGGCGCCTCCGACAAAGATGGCGATCCAGATATAGAAGGTAATGAGCGGAACGAACTGCTCGGGGCTCAGGAACGTGAGGTAGTGCGCTTGAAAGGCGCCCGCAAGACCCGCCAGGCCTGCGCCCAGCATGAGCGAGCGGGTCTTGAAGCGAGCCGGGTCCTTGCCCAGCGCCCTTACCGCGACTTCGTTGTCGCGAACCGCTTCAATGACCCGTCCGAACGGGCTTTTGACGACGCGCGTGACCAACCAGAACACCGCCCCGTTGACGGCGAGCAAGGTCAACATGATGGCCAGATCGATCTGGCCGGCGGGGATCCAACCTTCATACATACGGGGTATGCCCGGCAGACCGTGCATGCCTCGAGTCAGCCATTCCTCGCTCTGGAGCATCATCCGGACGGACTCCGAGAACCCGAGCGTCACGATGGCCAGATAATCGCTTCCCAGCCGTAAGGCGACGATCCCCAGCGGCCAGGCCGCCAGTGCGGTGAGCAGCGTTGCGCCCACCATCGCCAAGGGGATGGGTACCCCCTGAAGCGCGAGCAGCGCAGAGGTGTAGGAACCGATGGCAAAAAAGCCGACATGCCCGAAGTTGACCAGGCCCGTGAAGCCATAGTGCAGCGACAGACCCAGAGCCATCAGCATGTAGATAAGAATGCCGATGGAGATTGCAATCAAATAGGATTCCATCTCTCTTTACCTCGCCATGATCGGGCGGCCAAACAGACCCTGCGGCCGGAACAACAACAGCACCAGCAAGACCAGGAAGGCGATGACAATCTTGTAGGAGGGGCCAACGTAAAGGGTGGCGATTTCCTGCGAGATCCCGAATATCAGGGAACCGACGACGGCCCCGATGGGATTGCCAATGCCGCCCAGGATCACTGCTGCGAACATCGGCATCAATAGCTCGAATCCGAGTTCGGGGACGACCACTGCCTTGATGGCCAGCAGAACCCCGCCCAGCCCGCAGAAGAAGCCGCTCAACAGCCACAGATAAAGCATGACCCGCCGTGAGCGGATGCCGCTGGCGGCGGCGAGGTCTGGGTTGTCGGCCACCGCCCGCATGCGCCGTCCCAGTGGCGTGGCATGCAGAATCACAAACGCGATCCCCAACGCACCGATGGCCGTAAGCAGGATGTAGACGTCCATGGGCAGGATGCGAATGCCATGCCAGTTCCACGCACGCATGATCCGGCCCATTTCCAGGTTGTACTGGTCCTGGCCCGCGAAAAAGGTGATCGTCGTGCGTACGACGAACGCCACGCCCAGCGAGGCGATCAGACGCGCCACGTTGGAGCGTTTAGCAAGCGCCCGGAAGACCCACAGATAGAAAAATACGGCGATCAGTGCGGTCACCACGCTGGCGCTTACCACGGCAAGCACGAGTGAGCTGCCGATCCACGCCTGGGTGGCGACGGCTGTGTACGCGCCAAGCGTCATGTAGTCGCCCGTCGCCGCGTTGGGAAAGCGCGATATGCCAAACACCATGGTGATCGCCAGGATTGGCAGTGACAACAAGGTGCCTAGCACGATGCCATTGATGACGGCGTTCAAGATCGGGATGAGTTCCATCGTTGCTCCGCTTCAACGCGTACCCGGCACGGTCTCTTTCAGTACCAGTTTGCCGTTTTCGATTTCCGATACGCCGAAATCCGGCACGGTCTCGCCATGCGCGCCGAACTCCAGGTTTGACGATGCGCCGTCGTAGTCCACCGCCTTGCCGGCGCGGATGAGATCACGGCCCTGCGCAAACGAAGAGATCTTTTCCCCGCCATGCCGGGTGACCGCCTTGACCTGGCCGTTGATGGCGGCGATGTCGGCTGTCGGTCCGGCGGCTTCGATGGCCAGGGCCAGCGCAATGACCATGTCGTAGCTTTGGGCGGCAAACACATCGGGATCGTGCTTGACCTTGGCGCGGAACCGCTCGGAGAAGCTCTTGTAAGCCGGGTTTCCGCTTGCCGCGACGTTGGAAATCGAGATGATGCCCTCGGTGACCTCCTTGCCCAGCGCCTTGACCAGCGCTTCGTTGGCGGTCCAGCCCGGCATGATGAACTTGCAGTCCTGACCGGTCTGGTACCACTCGCGCAGCAAAATCGTTGCGTCGGGGCGATACGAGCCCATTGCGATCACATCCGGTTTCGTTGCAAGGACGCGGTTCAATTCGGTTCGGTAGGTGGTCTGATTGGGTTCGTAGATCACCATGCTGCTGACCTTGCCGCCGTCTTTCTCCCACGTCTCTTTGAAATAGTTGGCCAGCCCAACAAAGGTGGAGTTGTTGAAGGCCATGACTGCCGGGCGCTTGAAGCCGCGCTGGCGTGCCACTTCAGCAAAGGCGCGTCCAAAGACCGCGTTCGATGCCTGGAACATCCAGGCAAGGCCTTTGCGGTTCTCCGTCAGCATTTCAGGGGCGCCGCAGGTGTTCATCATGATGAGACCGGCGTTGTTGGTGATGGGCATGACAGCCAGACCCACCGAGGAGGGCCAAATTCCGACCACCGCCTGGACCTGATTCACCTCGATCAGCTTTTTCGCCGCGAGGACTGCAGCGTCGGGCTTGGTCTGATCATCTTCGGCGAAAAGCTGCAGCTGACGCCCGGCGGCGCCGCCTGCGGCGTTCACCTCGTCGACAGCCAGTCGAATGGCTTCGAGCATCGGCACCCCATACGGGCCGCCCACGCCGGTGATGGAATTGAGCGCGCCGATGCGAAATGGCTGCCCCGCGGGCGCGGCGCGCAGGCTCCAGGGGGCCAGGCTTGCGCCAGCCAGCACCAGGCCAACCGATAAAAAGTCGCGGCGGGACGTGTTCTTGGGTTGCTGCGTTTTCATATTCGTTCCTTGATTTCGCGTGAGACGCGATTCTTCACTTCGAATATGCCGGCTGACTGCCCGGCCCCTTGACTGCTTTTTTTTGTGCTGTGGAGATATCTGCTTCTTTACTGAACGATGCCGTGTTCGCGCCATTGCGCGATAGTTTCTGGCGACGCGCCAAAGCGAAGCAGGACTTCGTCAGTGTGCTCGCCGTGCAGGGGCGCAGCCCGCCTGATCTGGCCCGGTGTACGAGAAAATTTAGTGGGTATGCCGACCGTTTTCATGCGGCCGAGCTTTGGGTGGTCCAGTTCTTGAACCATGCCGCGAGCCGCATAATGCGGATCCTGCATCGCCTGGTGGAAATCGTTGATGGGGCCGCACGGCACTTGGGCCTTTTCGCATCGGGCGATCCAGCTAGCCGCGTCGGCGCGCGCGAATTCGGCTTCCAGCAGTGGCTCCAGTTCGGCGATGTTGTCCAGACGGTCGCTATTGGTCAGGAATCTCGGGTCGTGGATCAGCTCCGGGCGACCCAGGACGTCGGTGCAGAGCTTTTCCCAGGTGCGTTGGTTCGCGGCGCCAATGACGATGTAGCCGTCGCCGGTGCTAAAGGCTTGATAGGGTGCGGACACGCGGTGGCGGCTTCCGGTAGCCTTGGGTACCGTGCCTTCCGAGAAGTAGGCCGCGGCCTCCCAGATAAACCAGGGCAGTCCACATTCCGCGAGCGAGATGTCGATGTGCTGGCCTTCGCCGGTGCGCTGCTGGTGAATGCAGGCGGCAAGGATGGCGTAGGTAGCGGTCAGTCCGGCGCCTACGTCATAGATGGCGATACCCGACTTGAGGGGGCGTCCGTCTGGCTCGCCGGTCATGCTCATGATGCCAGTCATGCCCTGCGCCACCAGGTC
Organism: Achromobacter sp. SLBN-14; assembly: GCF_006715415.1. Classification (NCBI taxonomy): domain Bacteria; kingdom Pseudomonadati; phylum Pseudomonadota; class Betaproteobacteria; order Burkholderiales; family Alcaligenaceae; genus Achromobacter; species Achromobacter sp. SLBN-14. The sequence continues at coordinate 3,476,293 of NZ_VFNE01000001.1, forward strand.
AAATCCCCCCTTGCCCGCATACGGCCCGGTCTGCCCATAGCCCGAGATCGAGCAATAGACCAAGCGGGGATTGATGGCGCTGAGCGTTTCGTAGTCAAGCCCCAGCGCGGAGGCGACGCCGACGCGGTAGTTCTCGATCAGCACATCGGCCCACCGCACCATTTCCAGCACGGTTTCGCGAAGTTCCGGTCGCTTGAGGTTGAGGGAAATGCCCAGCTTGTTGCGGTTGATCTGGGCAAAGCAGCTCGATTCTCCGTTTACATAGGGCCCCATTTCTCGGGAATCGTCGCCCGCGCCAGGCTTTTCGATCTTGATGACTTCGGCGCCCAGATCCGCCAGAACCATGGTGCAGTACGGCCCGGCCATGATTTGGGACAGGTCCAGAATTTTGATGCCTTCCAGCGGCATCGCGGCAGTGTTCTGCTTCATGTCTTTCCTTTCAGCGACCTGCAAAGACAGGCTTTTCCTTTTTCAGGAAGGCGCGCTGCCCGTTGCGGTAATCCTCGGTGTCAAAGCAGGCATAGGCCTGAGCCAGTTCGTGTTCGGCCAGTTCGCCGCCAGCTTGCAAGCGACGCACGAATTGTTTGTGCCAGCGGTTGACCAGGGGAGCGCCCGCGGCGATACGCCCGGCAGCTTCGTAAGCTTCATCGCCAACCTTGTCGTCGTCCACCACTCTGGTGACGAGGCCCTTGTTCAGTGCCTCGTCTGCGCCAAAAACGGCGCCTTCGAGCAGTATTTCCAGCGTGCGCGTGCCACCGATGACGGCCAGCAGATCGGCCAGTTCCCGGTAGTCCAGGGTCAATCCGATGCGGTTGATCGGCACGCCAAATCGGGCGCCCCGGCCCGCAATGCGGATATCGCACATGGCCGCGATCTCCAGCCCGCCGCCCACGCACGCGCCTTCGATGCATGCGACCGTGGGATGCGGCGTGAGCTTGAGCCGGTCGGTCATGGCCAGCGTGAACTCGGCGTACTCTCGCGCCTGTTCCGCGCCGCTGCGGGTTTCGTCGAACCCGCCGATATCGCTACCGGCGCAGAAAGCGCCTGCCGCGCCGCGCACCACGATGCACCTGACGCTGTCATCGGCGTTGAGCGTGTCGAATGCATCACCAAACTCACGATACATGTCGAGCGTGAAGGCATTGCGCTTGGCAGGCCTGTCCATCAAGACGGTGACGATTCCGTTCTGGCCGCGGTCCAGTCGAATGCTCATCGCGCGTCCCCAAGGTGCAGCGTGGTGCCGTCGAGGACCAGCTTGCCGTCCAGCCAGAGTTGCGCATCGGTCACGATGGTGTCGTAGTGGGCGGCCGCCTTGACCGTTCCGCCGATGTAGGCGCTGGTGCCGAGCGCCAACTGGATGGACCCGTACACGCTTTCATCGGAAAGCATCGTTCCGTCCAGCTGGCAGCAGGGGTTCATGCCGACACCCAGTTCGCCCAGGTTGTAGACCAGGGGATCGTGGAACCCGGCAAGCAGATCCCGGAATTTGGCAGCCTCGGCCCCGCCCTCGATGGACACGGCCATGCCGCGCTCAAATGTGATGCGAACCGATTCGTCTCGGATCAGTGACACGCCGGGGATACTGGCGTTCACCACGATGACGCCTTCGGCTGTGCCTTCAACGGGGGCCAGACTGGATTCGAGGCAGTAACCCGCCGAGATGTCTTCCGTGTTCGCAAATCCATGCAGCGCACGGCCACGACGACCTGCAATGCTCATCGTTATGTCGGTACCCGCAGCGCTGGTGACCCGTGCCGTATCGGCGTGGGTGAGCGCATCAGCCAACCCCTGGATTTGCGGACGCAAGGCTTGAAAGTCGGCGTTCCAGCCTTCGGCCATAAAGAAATCCGGCAAATCCGATTCGGGCAAGACAATGACCCCGACGCCGGCGCGAGTCGCTTTTTGCCGCGCTTCGGTATGGGCGGCATTGGCGCGCGTCAGCGCAATGACCAGGTCCGCGCCGCACATGGCGTCGGCCACGATGGGCGAAAACGGGCGCCCATGCTGGCGGCTGCCAGGTATCTGCAGCATGTGGGGAATGGCGCCGCATTCGTTGATGGCGATGGCCAGCGGCTGGACATTCTGCTCGGTGTAGTAGTCGTACAGCACCAGCACATTCATGCCGGGGCGCGCGTCTCCCAACAGATGCACGACCTTACGCGCGTTGTCCAACTTCAATAGCGTATTCATGCGCGCACCTCGGCATTGATGGATTTTTCAAGGATGTCCAAACCACGCTGCAACTGCTCGGCACTCATGTTCAGCGGGCCAAGAAAGCGCAGCACGTTTCCATGAAAACCCGCCTTCACGAGGATCAGACCGGCTTCATATGCGCGCCGCACGATGCGCGCGGTGGCCTGGCCGTCCGGACGGTGGGTGGATTTGTCCGTGACGATTTCCACGGCGCGCATCGCGCCCAGCCCGCGCGCGTCCCCCACGATGGGAATGTCGCGTTTCCATGCGTCGAATCGCTCGGCCAATTGACGGCCCAGCGCCTCCGCGCGGCCGGCATAGTCGTCTCGTTCCATGACGGCGATTGCGGCCAGCGCCGCTGCGCAGGCCAGGGGATTGCCCGCGTAGGTCCCGCCCAGGCCGCCGACATCGGGCGCGTCCATGAGTTCGGCGCGGCCGACCACGGCGGCGATCGGCATGCCGCCGCCCATGGATTTGGCCAGGGTGTAGAGATCGGCGGTAATTCCGCTGTGCTCGATGGCGAACCAGCGGCCCGTGCGGCAAAAACCGGACTGGATCTCGTCGGCGATCAGGACGATGCCGTGGCTTGTGCAGAATTCGCGTAGCCGGCGCATGAAGCTGGCCGGCGCAGCATGAAAGCCTCCCTCGCCTTGCACGGGTTCGATGATGACCGCGGCGACTTGTCGTGCGCCGATTTCGGTTTCGACCATGCGTTCGAAACGCTCAAAGGCCTGGCGAGCCGCGGCTTCTTCGTCGGCGCCAGTGCGATACACGTAGGGAAAGGGCGCCCGGTATACCTCGCTGGCAAGGGGGCCAAAGCCGGTTTTATAGGCGGGCGCCTTCGCAGTCAGGGCAAGGGCCATGTTGGTGCGCCCATGGAACGCGCCCTCAAAGGCCACAACCGCCTGACGCCCCGTTGCGCGTCGGGCGATCTTTATCGCGTTCTCGACGGCCTCTGAGCCGGTGCTTTGCAGCATCACCTTCTTGGGCCAGTCGCCGGGCAGCCTTTTGACCAACATTTCGGCGAGGTCGATGTAGCCGGGGTACATGACGATGTTGAAGCAGGTATGCAGATAGTCGTCTGCCTGGCGCTTGACCGCGGCAACGACCTCCGGGTGCGCGTGGCCCACGTTCAACGTGCCGATGCCCCCCGCGAAATCCAGGTAGGTATTGCCGTCGAGGTCGACCACTTCGGGCCCGCTTGCGCGGGCCGCAAAGATGGGCGCTTCATTGGCGACTCCGCGAGCGACAAGCGCGTCCCGCTTTATTTGGTACTGCTGGCAAATCGGGCCCGGCAGGGATGCAAGCACGGCTGAGGACAAGGCACTCTCCTTCGGAAATCGGCGTCGGGTGATGCGATGTGGGGTATCTTGCGCTGGCACAAATCATTGTGTCAATAAGAAAATACGAGCATGAGCGCAAGATTGTGCACAATCGTGAGTGCGATAAGAGTGCTATGATCGACGGCGTCAAAACCTTGCCTCGACCTGCCCAAAACATGGCCACTTCTCCGAAGAAACCAAAAGCGCAATCCGCCCCTGCAAAAGAGCGCAAAAGCATGCCGTCCACCCAGGCAGTCGTATTGGATGTGCGACAGCGGATCGCTTCCCAAGCGTTGCTGCCGGGGTCGCGCCTGCCGGAAGAAGATCTCGTGAAGAACTACGGAATCCCGCGCGCCAAGGCTCGCGAAGTGCTGGCTACGCTGGAAGACCGCGGCCTGATCGAACGGGTTCCGAACAAGGGCGCGGTGGTGGTTCCCGTTGACATGGAAACCACCTATCGCCTCTACCAGGTCCGCGAGACGCTAGACAGCCTGTCCGTTCGCCTGGCCATGGAGAATGCTTCGGCAAGCGACTACGAAGCGCTTCAGCAGATGCTCGGTCAGCAGTTTGAAGACACGTTGAGGGACGGCGACATCGAGTCGCATGTCGACACCATCGTGCGGTTCCGTAATCGCGTGAACGAAATCGCCAACAACCCCGTGCTCAGCGATCTGATTGAACGAATTTACGAACGCATGCAAGTGACGATGCGCCGCGTGGCGTTGTTGCCTGGGCGCGCCGAGATGGGAATCAAGCAATACCGGACGCTGCTTGACGCCATGATTCGCAACGATGTGGACGAGGCGGATCGCTGTGTGCGCGAGCTGAACCAAAGCGCGCGCGAGTACATTCGCCGATACAAAGATTATTTGTAGGAAGTCGACGGGCGTTTGGCGTCCGGGTCGGGCGGCGAGGCCGGAGATCCCGGCGCGCTTTCTGGATGCGGACTTGCCGGTCCAAACGCCCAGCGCATCATGCGGGCTGGCCTTTCCGAATCACCACCGCGTCCAGCGCCACCGCGCCCTGTCCCTCGGGCAGCGCCAGCAAGGGATTGATCTCCACCGAGCTGAAATCCCCCGCTCGCGCATGCGCGAACCGGGATAGGGTGGCCAGCGCGTCGGCCAGGGCATCGACATCGCACGGGGGCGCCCCGCGCGCGCCCTGCAGCAGCGCGTATCCCTTGATCTCGCGAATCATGTCCAGGGCCTCATCGCGGCCAAAGGGCGCCAGCCGGAAGCTGACGTCTTTCAGCACCTCGACGAAAACGCCGCCCAGTCCGAACATGACCACGGGCCCGAACACCGGGTCGCAATGCACGCCAGCGATGCATTCCACGCCCTTGGGCGCCATGGGTGCGACGAGCACCCCCTCGACGCGGGCGTCGGGACGATGCTGGCTTACCGCGGCCATGATGTCCGCATAAGCGCGTCGCACCGCGTCCTCGCCCCGGATGTTGAGCTTGACGCCGCCCACGTCGCTTTTGTGCGTGATGTCTGGCGAGACCACTTTTAGGACGACAGGAATGTCCTGGCCCGCCCCGCGAAGGTCGCCGGCGGCGCGCACGGCCGCGTCGGCATCAACCGCCAGCGTGCTCGGGGAAGCCGGCATGCCGGCGTCGCGCAGCAGTTCCATGGCCTGGATTTCGGTATAGGTTTCGCGCAGCGGCGCACGGTTAGCCGTGTCCGGGGCGGGATCCGCTTGCGTCGTTCCGCGGCCGGAATGGGATGACATCGCGCCCACCGCGGCGATCGTGCGGACGGCGGCGCTGGGATCCGGGAAGACCAGGCAGCCCAGACGCTCCAGTTCGCGCCGCCGCGCAGGCGGGAACAGGGCGCTAATTGCAAGCGGCACGTCGGGATGGCGCGCCTGCATCTGCCGCGCGAAGGCTTCGAAGGTGGGCCACAGCGCTTCGGACGAGCCCGCGGCTGCCAGGAAGACAGCCAGGGCATCGTAGCGGCCATCGGCCAGCATGTCGTCGGCGGTGGCCAGCAGCAGCCCGGGTTCGGAGACGGCTTGGCCAGTGACATCGACGGGATTGCGGCCGCTGGCAAACGGCACGCGTTCCAGCAGCCTGGCCTGCGCGTCCGCGGCCGGTTCGGGCAGCGTCAGTCCGCTGTCGGCGGCGTCGTCGGCCATCAGCGCGCCCACGCCGCCGGAAATGGTGAAGATGCCCAGGCGGCGGCCTTGCGGCGGGCGCTTCCAGGTGTCCAGCGCATAGCCCAGGTTGAAGAATTCCTCGATGGTGCGCGCACGCAGGGCGCCGTACTGGCGGAATAGCGCGTCGTACACGGCGTCGTCGCCGGCAAGTGCCGCGGTGTGCGAGGCCGCGGCCTGCGCGCCGGCCTGGGTGCGGCCGATCTTGGTCACGACCACGGGCTTGCCGGCAGCGCGCGCCGCGGACAGCGCGCGGCGTAGCTTGGCGCCGTCGCGGCAGCCTTCCATGTAGGCCATGATGACGCGGGTGTGCGTATCGCCGGCCAGCCATTCGATGCAGTCGGCAACGTCGATGTCGGCCTCGTTGCCGGTGCTGATCCAGTGTGACAAGCCCAGGCCGCGTTCGCGCGCCATGCTGTAGGCGTAGGCGCCGAACGCGCCGCTTTGCGTCACCATGCCGATGCCGCCGGCGGCGACGACACCGTTGGCGGGCGCGGGCGAGAACGTCGCGTAGACGTTGCGCCGCACATTCATGAAGCCCAGGCAATTCGGTCCCAGCAGGCGGATGCCGCGCTCGCGCGCGATGGCGCATAGCCGATCCTGTTCGGCCGCGCCCTGCGCGCCGGTTTCGGAAAAGCCGGAGGTAAACACCACGGCCGCGCCTACCTGGCCCGGGCGGGCGCGTTCAAGCGCCTGCGCGGCGTGGGCGGCGGGCACCGCCAGAATGGCCAGGTCGATGTCCGCGTCGAGCGCGTCCAGGCCGGGCACGGCACGCAGGCCAGCGATGGTGTCCGCGCGCGGATTCACGGGGACGATGCGGCCGCCATAGCCGTGCTGCAGCAGCAGGCTGACGGGCATCGCGCCGATCTTGCCGGGCGTGGCCGACGCGCCGACGATGGCAATCCCTTGCGGATCGAAGAGGCGGGACAGGGAGGGGAGGGCAGACGGGTTCATGGATATCGGCGTTCAGGAGTAGCGGACGACACTGCGGCCGGTGCTGCCGCGTTCGAGCAGGGCGGCAAGCGCCTGCGGCAGCTGGCGGGGTTCGATGACGCGCGCGATCAGGTCCAGGTGCGCGGGGCGGTATTCACCGGCAAGCTTGTTCCAGACCTCGCGCCGCAACGGCATGGGGCTGTTGGCGTTGATGCCCAGCAGCTTGATGCCGCGAAGGATGAAGGGGATGACCGACGTGGGCAGCTCCGCGCCGCCCGCGTTGCCGAAGGCAGCGGCAACGCCGTCCGGCTTCACGCAGGCCAGCGCGTGGGCCAGCAGCGCGCCGCCCACGGAGTCGATCACGCCCGCCCAGCGCGCGCTCATCAGCGGCTTGATGCCGGCCGACGGATCGGGCGGGGCAATCACTTCGTGCGCGCCGAGCGAGCGCAGATAGTCCGCGGCGTCCGGCTTGCCGGTCATGGCGCAGACGCGGTAGCCGCGCTGGCTCAGGATGTCGATCGCGACGCTGGCCACGCCGCCCGTGGCGCCGGTGACCAGCACGTCGCCGTGCGCGGGCGTCAGTCCGCAGTGTTCCATCCAGTGCAGCGACAGCGCGGCGGTGTAGCCCGCTGCGCCCAGCACGGCCGCGTCGCGCAGGCCGATGCCCGCGGGCAGCGGCAGCACCCAGTCATGGCGCACCCGCGCAAACTCGGCATAGCCGCCGTCGCAATCCACGCCGATGCCGAAGCCGTGCACGACGACCTCCCGGCCCAGCGAAAGCGCGGGGTCGGCGGAATGCACCACGGTGCCGGACAGGTCGATGCCGCCGATGCGGGGGTAGTCGCGCACGATGCCGCCGCGTCCCGCCTGCGCCAGCGCATCCTTGTAGTTCAAGCCCGCATAGGCCACCTTGATGAGCGTGTCGCCCGCGGACAACTGGTCGGCGGTCAGCGTCTCGAAACGGCCCAGCGGCGGCTCGCCCGCCGCGTCGGCGTGCAGCCGGTAGGCCTGGAATCGGGGATTGTCCATCGTTGTCTCCATTGAGGCTCAGGCTCGCGCCATCAGCCGGCGCGCCAGCGTGGCGCGGTGCAGTTCGTTGGCGCCGTCGTAGATGCGGAAAGGGCGCATCTCCTGCCAGATCATCGACACGGGCGTGTCGTCGGACAGGCCCAGGGCGCCCATCATTTGCACGGCGCGGTCGGCCACGCGGTTCACGGCGTCGGACACGAAAACCTTGGTCATGGCGCTGTGCTGCTTTACCGGCAGGCCCGCGTCCATGCGGGCCGCGCAGTCCAGCGTCATGAGGCGGCTGGCGTGCAGGTCGATGTGCGAGTCCGCGATCATCGCCTGCACCTGTTGCAGGTCCGCAAGACGCGCGCCGAAGGACTCGCGCTGCGCGACGTAGGCCTGCGCCGTCTCCAGCGCGCGGCGGGCGCGGCCGATGTATCGCATGCAGTGGGAAAGCCGCGCCGGTTCCAGCCTGAGTTGCGCATGGGCCAGGCCCTGGCCCGGCTCACCCAGCACGGCGTCGTCGCCCACCTCGCAGTCCTGCAGCAGGATCTCGGCATGTCCGCCGATCTGGTAGCCCGTGACCATGCCGATGTCGCGCACCACCCGGTAACCCGGGGTGTCGGAAGGCACCAGAAATAAGGTGGCGCCGGTCTCGCCGCGTGCCAGCACCAGGGCAAAGTCCGCGCCCACGCCGCCGCTGATGAACTGCTTGTGGCCATTGAGCACCCAACGCGAACCGCGCCGCTCGGCCCGTGTGCGCAGCATGGACGGGTCGGAGCCGGCGCCTGGCGCCGGTTCGGTCATGGCGAAGCAGGCCCGCTGCTCTCCCCGCACCAGCGGCGCCAGAAAGCGCTCCAGCTGGGCAGCGTTGCCCAGACGTAGCAGCGTCAGCATGTTGGGCTGGTCGGGCGCGGCGCAGTTCAGCGCCGCGGGGCCCAGGAAGCTCCGGCCGGCTTCTTCCAGCACCTCGGCCAGCGCGCGCCAGCCCAGCCCGAGTCCGCCCCATTGCACGGGCAACTGGGGCGCGTACAGACCGGCCTCTTTTGCCCGTGCGCGCAGTTGGGCGACACAACGGTCGAGTGCGGCCACGTCGCGCGCGATGGCCGGGGACTCGGCGGGTATCGCGACCTCGTCAACGAAGCGGCGCACCCGTGCGCACAGGTCCGGCAGGGCATCGCCCGCGTAGCGATCTTGCGTATCCTGCATGGCTTATTCCTCGATCTTGACGCCCGCCTGCTTGACGACGGCGCGCCATCTGCGGGTTTCGTCGGCGATGTGCTGCCCGAAGGCTTCGGGCGTGCCTCCCGTGGGCTGCATGCCAAGGCCGGTGAAATAGCTGCGCACTTCGGGGTCGGCCAGCACGGCGTTGATCTGGCGGTTGAGCTGGCCGATCACGTCCTTCGGTGTGCCGGCAGGCGCCATCACGCCCCACCACGACGAGGCCGACAGCGGCACGCCCAGTTCGGCCAGCGTGGGCACGTCGGGCAGATCGGGGTTGCGTTTTTGCGCCGCGATGGCAATGGGCCGCAGCCGCTGCGCCTTGACCTGCGCATACACCGGGGGCAGGTTGTCAAAGCTCATCTGGACCTGCCCGCCGACCAGCGCGGTGGCGGCCTCGCTGCTGCCCTTGTACGGAATGTGGCGCAGCGCAATGCCCGTCTCGTGCGCGAACTGCTCGCCGGCCAGATGCGGGATGCTGCCCGTGCCGGCGGTGGCGTAGGTCAGGCCGTGCTGCGCGGTGGCGGCACGCTTGATGTCTTCCAACGTCCGAAGCGGGCTGGCCGCCGGCAGCAGCAGGTACACGGGCACATCCGTGGCCCCGATCACCGGCGTCAGGTCCTTGTTCACGTCGTAGGGCAGCTTGGCGTACAGCACGCTGTTGGTCGCAAGATTGGCCGTGCCCATCAGCAGGGTGTAGCCGTCCGGCTGCGCGCTGGCCACGTAGGCCGTCCCGATCTGCGTGGCGCCGCCAGGTTTGTTTTCAACCACCACCGGCTGCCCGATCAGGGGCGCCAGTTTGCGCGCGATCATTCGCGCGGCGGTGTCGGTGCCGCCGCCGGCGGCGTAGGGCACGATCAGCCGCACCGGTTTATCCGGATAGGCGCCCGCCTGGGCGGCGCCCGCCGCGCTCAGCAGGACGGCGGCGCATAGCGCGCGCAACGTTCGAAAGCAGGGGTGCATGGCGGTCTCCTGGCGTCGGCCTATTGGATGCGGGTGCCTGTGGACTTCACCAGCTTGGCCCACCAGGCGGTTTCGTCGGCGATCTGCTTGGCGAACTCGGCCGGTGTGCTGGCCAGCGGCTCGGCCCCCAGCTCCTGGAAGCGGGCCCGCAATTGCGGATCCTGCAGCGCCTTGACCACGGCTGCATGCAGGCGCTCGATCACCGCCGGGTCGGTGCCGGCGGGCGCCATCAACCCTTTCCAGGCCATCACCACAAAGCCCTTCTGGCCGGCCTCGTCAAAGGTGGGAATGTCGGGCGCGGCGGTGGCGCGCTGGTCGCTGGGCACGGCCAGCGCGCGCAGGCCGCCCGCCTTCACCTGGGGCAAGAGGGCGGGCATGTTGTCGATCATGAAATCGATGTGCCCGGCCACCAGGTCGGTGATGGCGGGACCGCTGCCTTTGTACGGCACGTGCTCGGCCTGGATGCCGGTCTGCTGCTTGAGCAGCTCGCCAGCCAGTTGCGCGGGAGAGCCATTGCCCGGCGAGCCGAACGACAGCTTGCCCGGGTTGGCGCGGGCGTATTGCAGGAACTCCTGCAGCGTCTTCACCGGCATCGACTTGGTCACCACCATCAGGTTGTGCTCGCGCTCCAGGCAGGTGATGGGCGCCAGGTCCTTGGCCGGATTGAACGGCATGTTGGCGTACAGGCTGGGGTTGACGACGGTGGGCCCGGCGGCGGCCAGCAGCAGCGTATAGCCGTCGGGGGCCGCGCGCGCCACGAAGTCGCCGCCGATGTTGCCGCCCGCGCCCGGCTTGTTCTCGACGATGACGGGCTGACCCAGGATGGGGTGCAGGGCCTCGGCCAGCAGGCGGCCCAGGATGTCGGTCGAGCCGCCGGGGGCGAACGGCACGATCAGGCGGATGGGCTTGTCGGGGTAGGCGGCCGCGGCTTGTGGCGGCAACGCCGCGCAGGCGAGGGCGGCAGCCAGCGCGCCGATCCATTTGGGCAGGTGCTTGTGCAGCATGATGGGAGTCTCCTTTGGTTTGGCGGGCCGGCGGCTTCTGGTGGCCGTGGTCCCTGGGTGCCCTAGCGGCCGGGCGTGTAGCCCGCCTGGGTCAGCGTGTGGCGGGCGATGGTCAATTGATGGATCTGGCTGGTGCCCTCGTACAGGCGGAACAGGCGCACGTCGCGGTAGAAGCGCTCGATGCCGTAATCGGCGATGTAGCCATAGCCGCCGTGCATCTGCACGCAGCGGTCGGCCACGCGGCCGCACATTTCAGAGGCGAAGTACTTGCAGATCGAGGCGTTCAGCGTCACGTCCACGCCCGCGTCGCGTTCCCGGGCGGTTTGCAGCACCAGCGCGCGGGCGGCCTGGATCTCGGTCTGGCAGTCCGCCAGCATGGCCTGGATGAGCTGGAAGTCCATCAGGGGCTTGCCGAACTGCTGGCGTTCGGCCACAAAGCGCAGCGTGTCGTCCAGCATGCGGATGGCGGGACCGATGCACAGGGCCGCCAGATGGATGCGTTGCTTGTTCAGCACCTTCATCGCGGTCTTGAAACCCAGGCCTTCCTGGCCGCCGATGATGTTGGCCGCCGGCACCCGGCAGTCCTGGAAATGCACGGCCGACACGGGGGACCCGGCCTGGCCCATCTTGTCGTAAGGCTGGCCGGTGGTCAGGCCTGGCGTGCCGCGCTCCACGATGAAAGCCGTGATGCCCTTGGCGCCGGGCGCGTCGGGATCGGTGCGCGCCATGACCGTGAACAGGCCAGCTAGCGGCGCGTTCGTGATGAAGCACTTCTCGCCGTTCAATACGTAATGGTCGCCGTCGCGCACGGCGGTGGTCCGCAGCGCGGTGGCGTCGGAGCCTGCCTGCGGCTCCGTCAGGGCAAAGCACCCGGTCAGTTCGCCCGCCGCCAGCAGCGGCAGGTAGTGCGCCTTCTGCGCCGGGGTGCCGTCGGCGACCAGCGCCTCGGACCCGATGCCGGTGTTGGTGCCGACGCGGGCGCGCAGCGCCACGGAACACTGGGACAGCTCCATGGCGGCCAGGATCAGCTCTTCGGTCGTCATGCCCGCCCCGCCATACTCCTGCGGAATGGAATAGCCGAACATCCCCTGTTCGGCCATGCTGTCGACCAGATCCTGCGGCACCTCATCCAAACGGGCGATCTCGGCCTCGCGGGGCGCGAGCTGGTCGCGCACGTAGCGGCGCAGTGAATCGAGAAATTGCGGGAAACCTTCGGGGTCCCTGATCATGGCGAGTCTCCGTTTTATCGTGGGCGCTGATGCGTGCCGCGTCTTGTTCGAATCAGGCTAGCAAAAGGCCGCCGGATTTGAGACAAGTGTTTCGATATCTTGAACGGCATGAAGGGGGATCCGCAGGCCGGCTGCTCTATCATCGACGGATACGCGGTGCGCATCCCGAGCGCGCCGGACCAGGATCCCGCCCATGACCGCTCGCTCCGGTGAACACCATGCCGACCCCGCCTTCGCCACCACGCTGGCGCACGGCCTGTCGGTGCTGCAGGCGTTCCGGCATGGCGAGCCCGCACTCAGCAACCGTGAACTCTCGGACCGCACCGGCCTGTCCAAGGCCACGATTTCCCGCCTGACGACGACGCTGATGCAGCGCGGCCTGTTGCGCTACGACGCGGGTCTGCGGCGCTACCGCCTTGGCACGGCCGTGCTCTCACTCAGCTATCCGCTTCTGGCCAGCATCAAGGTGCGTCAATTGGCGCGCCCGTTGATGAAGCGGCTGGCCGATGCGGCGGGCGGCTCCGCTTCGCTGGGCATGCACCACGGCTTGAGCATGGTCTACGTGGAAACTTGCCGCGGGCACGATGCCGTGTCGTTCCGACCGGACATCGGCGCTTTGCTGCCGCTGCTGCCTTCGGCGATGGGGCGCGCTTGGCTGGCGCAGGCGCTGCCCGGCGAGGCCGAACCCGTGCTGGCGGCGTTACGGCGGCACGATCCCGCCATCTGGCGGCGCCACGCGCCGGATCTGGCAGCGGCGCAACGGGATTACGCCGAACACGGGTATTGCGTGGGACAGGGGGACTGGCACTCGGACGTACATGCCGTGGCGGTGCCCATGCGCACGCGCGTGGATGGCCAGACGCTGGTCTTCAATTGCGGGGTGCCGGTGACGCGGCTGCGGCCCGGCGACCTGCGCGGCCGCATTGCGCCGCGCCTGGTGACGCTGGTCAAGCGTGTGGAGAAAATGCTGGAGCAGCGCAATGACGCGTGATCCGGACCGCGAACTGACCACCACGCTGGCGCGCGGGATCGACATCCTTACGTGCTTTCGTGCCGACAGGCCCGTGCTGGCCAACAAGGACTTCGCGCAGCAAACCGGCCTGTCGCGCAGCGCGGTGGCGCGTCTGACGCACACGCTGGTGGAACTGGGATTTCTGCAGCGCGAGGGCGAGCCGGCACGCTACCGCCTGGGCGCCTCGGTGCTGGCGTTGAGTTACCCCTTGCTCGCCAGCATGCAGATCCGGCAGCTGGCCCGGCCGTTGATGAAGCAGCTTGCCGACCACGCGCGCGGCGCGGTGTCGCTCGTTGTGCGAGACCGCTTGCAGATGGTGTACGTGGAAACGGCCCGCTCCAACGAGGCGCTGCAGACGCGGCCCGACATCGGCGCGTCGCTGCCGCTGCTGTCCAGCGCCGCGGGCAAGGCATGGCTTGCACGCGTGCCGGACGAGGAACGCGCCGTCGTGCTGAACCAGCTGCGCGTGGCCGACCCAAGGCATTACGCGGCGCACTTCCCCAATCTGGCCGCGGCGCGGCGCGATCTGGAACGCAAGGGTTTCTGCGGCAACAACCAGGAATGGCGGCCGGACGCCTACGGATTTGCGGCGCCGCTGGGGCGGCCGTATCAATCGCTGCTGTATGTCTTCAATTGCGGCGTGCCCACGCAGGATGGGCCTTACCGCGAACGCGCGGCCGACATCGGGCCGCGGCTGGTCGCGTTGGCCAGAGAAACGGAAAGGCTGCTGGGGCTCGTCTGATTGGTGTGCGCTTGATGTCCTTGGCCCATGCGGTGCACGAATTCTCGCTATCATCAGCGGCACCATGCCGACCAAAAATACTCTCCCAGCCGCCTGCGCCGCCGCCGTGCTGTACGCATTTTCCATCTCCGCCATGGCGGCACCGGACGCATCGCCTTCATTCGACTGCGCCAAGGCGCGCACCGGCGCAGAAAAAGCCATCTGCGCAAACCCTCAACTCGCAGCGCTCGATGCAAGCATCGCCAAGCGCTACAACGAAGCGCGCAAATCTCTGGACACCGTCACGTCCGAGGCCTTGTTGCGCGACCAACGGTATTTCACCCAGGTGCGCGACGACGCCTTCGAGAAGCCGTTCGACAAAGACAAACCCATCGAGGAACTGGCAAGCCGCCTGAAGTATCGGGACGCGTTCCTCGCGTCGCTCGACTTGGCAGAACGCAAGGGCTTCAGCGGCAGATGGCGCAACCTCTCCGGCGAGATCACGCTCTGGAAGAAGCCCGACGGCGATATCCTGTATGAAGGTTCGGCCGCACAACCGCACGACGGGCGCTGGTCGTGCAACGTGGAAGCCACTGGCAAGGCCAAGGGCGAGCGGTTGCGTGTCAAGAGCGTCGACACCAAGGGGTGGGTGCTGAACCTGCAACGGCAGGGTGACGGGCTGATCGTTGAGGAACTGCCGCCGGGTGCGGGTTCATCTGGTCCGCCTTATTGCGGGGTGAATGGGACCTTGGGGGGGACGTTTTTTCCGATACGTTGAGGGGGAGTGGAAGGAGTGCGTGGCGGTGAGGGCGGAATTGCGGGGACGGTAAGAGGTAGGGTAATTCTGGATGCTCTCTAGATTCAGCCAAGCCACTGCCGTTGGAACTGGCCGGTGACTGCCGATATTTGACATGGCGTCCTTCGGCCAAGGTAGCTCTTTCCTCTGACTGCTTTCGACCCTAGACGGGCCGTAAAGCCTGGTTCAAGAACTTCTCACAGAGCTTTTCGGCTCAGCTCGAACTTCGTCAACAGACGCTTGAATTCGGATTGCATCGTAGATGTTCAAATTAAACTGAGCCGCGGAGAGTTGGCATTTGGTCGAGCCACGGCTAATCGAGCGCCTGACCTGCTGCTTGGCAAAGCACCGCTGTTGCTGCCAGCACTGCGCCGATGGAGTTCCACTTTGATTGTGCTGCCAAAGTCTCCCGCACTTCCCATCCATCGAATGTCACGCCAGAAAGGTCCGGATTCGTTCCCTTTTTTCCGCCGCCAGACGGCGCTGCCGTATAGCACGCTCGCGAGATACCTTTACCTGGCTCGCGTAGATCCAAGCCGAGGCTGATGCAAAACCTGAAACGATTGAAATTAATGTCAAGATTCCCATGACTGCTTGTTCTCTTTAGGGAAATGTTGGGTAGGTCATCCACAGTATAGGGATCAGCTTCAGCAAAAACGGTGACCCCTGTCTCCTCCTGGCCGAGAACTGTCCTTGTCGACCGGCCGATGACGACCCGAAACGGTCGGGCGGCCGTGACATAGCCCGGTACCGTTGCGCGGTCGACCTACGTGTGCCACCTCCGGCCTGCTGCGGCGGCCGACATCCAATTAAACCCTGACCGCCCACAGGACTTGCAGCACCGCTTGACCCTCACGTAACGTGATGGCCCAAAGTTTGGCCTGCGTATTCGAAGGAGGAAACATGCAACTGACCGTAGGAGAACTGGCAAAGCGTACCGGGCTGACCGTCCGCACGCTTCACCACTACCACGCGATCGGTTTGTTGACGCCTTCAGCGCGCGCCGAAAACGGCTATCGCCTGTACGGTCGCGACGAGATTGCCCGCCTGCATCAGATCCAGGCATTGAGTCGTTTCGGATTGGCGTTGGCGGAAATTGGCGCTTACCTGGACCAGCCCGGCGCGCGCTTGGCGGACGTGATCTCCCGGCAGCTTGCCATGCTGGACCGCCAGATACAGCAGGCCGCGCACCTGCGCGAACGCTTGGCGCAACTGCACGAGCAGCTGGCGGACGGCACGGAGCCTGAGCTGGCCGATTGGCTGAAAGCTTTGGAGATGATGACTATGTATGATAAATATTTTTCGCGAGAAGAACTGGCGCGTTTGCCCCTATACACCCGTGGGCCGGACGGCGACCCGGACTGGCTTGCGTTGGTCCACGAAGTGGAGCAGCTAATGGAGCAGGGCGTGGCGCCCGAGGAGGCTAAACCGCGCCAACTTGCCCATCGCTGGATGGAACTGCTGCTGCGCGATACCAACGGCGATCCGCGCTTGTTGGTGAAGCTGAACCAAATGCACGAGCAGGAGCCCGACATGCAGACGCACGTCGGCATTTCCAAAGCCATGCGCGATTATGTGCTGCGCGCCTTCTCGGAAAGCAAGCTGCTTATCTACGAAAAATATCTGACGCCGGACGAAGCACGGTTCATGCGCGAGCATTACTGCGACAGGATCTCGGAGTGGCCACCGTTAATCGCAGAGGTCCGGAACGCTATTGATGCGGGCGCGGCGCCCGACTCGGAAACCGGCCGGGCGCTGGCGCGGCAGTGGTTGGAACTGTTCAGTTCGTATGCGGGCAAGAACCCGGCCACCCACGCCAAGTTCCGGCAGGCACTGATGACAGAGCCCGACTTGACCGCTGGCACATGGGCGGACGACGCGACGCTGGCGTTTGTCCGGCAGGCGATGGGGACGCTAGCGAAGTAGCCAGCCCCCTGACTTCCCGGCACCAGCCGGGCAAGGCGAATGGACAAGTGGCGAAACTCATTGCCGCCGCAATACGACAGCGTTGATGCCAGAGCACCCTTGTGGCATCGGTCATGTAAGATTCCGTTCGTGCTGGGGAGCGGTCTTTCGTGGTGGGCGATGAGGGGCTGCCGACGTTCACTGACCCTGCAACATCCGCCAAAGCAAAAGGCCGCACTAGGCGGCCATTGCTTTGGACGCACGGCGGGGCCGCGCGTTCGAATCCGCAAGGCGGCCATCGGTGCGACCCGGCAGCTTTCGACCCACAAGAGACATCCACAATGCGTGTTGCGTTATTCGAAGCTGCCGAAAGCTAGTTCCCGACCGACCGCTGAGAGCCGTGACGGGCTATTGATTCAAAGCTGACTCGACGGTGTCCAGCAGTCATGCGATCTGTGAGACACTCCAGGCCGCGTTGGGAGATCACGGCTGAGCCGTGGCGCCGTCGAGGCACTGTCTTCTCCGGAACCTATACGACGCGTTCCACCCCTGGCGGCTGCCACGTCCCTTCCCCGGCTGGCAGGACCGAGGGTGGTGTGATCTTTGGCCAGTACAGCCGCATTACCAGGTAGACCGGCCCATCGGGAGCGGGGAGCCAGTTGGCTTGCCTGTCGCCGCCCGGCGTCTTGTGCTGGATGTAGAGTGTCAATGACCCGTCCGCGTTAACCTTCATCGCAGGCAGCATGGGCGAGTTGATTAGGTAGCGGTCGATCGGGTTCCTGACCAGTAGCTGCGACTTGCCGTCGTACATAGTCAGCGACCAGAACGAATTAACCGGCGGCAACGCGCCGGCCGGAAACGTGAGGGTGTAATTGTGTTTGCTGCAGTCCAGCGTCTGACCATTTGCGTCTACGCGGGTGAACGGGTAAGTTGCCTCGTCCGGGTCATTTCCATATATGCCTGCCTGAGCCGCGACGGCGCGCTTGAGCCAGTCGCCGTTGTAGTGTTCGCTGTTACCCGGCAGTCCGCTTAGCCGCCAGCCATTGATCGCCTTTCCAGTGCTGGCGACGGCTTCGTCCACTTTGCGCTGGCCTTCTTTCATGCCAAGGCCGATCTCCAGTTTTTGGTCCAGCGGCAAATCTCTGAAGTTGAAAGTCTTGCCTGCCCCCACGCCGATGCGCGCGAGTTCCGCGCGGACTGCAAGCTCGTTGGCTTGTGGAGGCGCGAACTGCAGCGCAAAGTCCAGAAACTCGAAGAAGTTGGTCTTCGCCAACTCTTTGTTGATCATGGGAAAGCTGATGGCTGTTGCGGCCGGTGGCGACGCCTGATTCAGGTACGCCGAGAGCATTCGCACCTGGTAACCAGCCTGGACCGCCTTCACGCTGTCGAGATCGTCTGGACCAAAAAGTTGGGTGCGGTAGCCGGCGAGCGAAAACTGTGTGCTGGACCGAAACACCCGCTTGATGCCCACCGGGACGGCACCTTTCCATTCGGGTCCGACCACCATGTAGTCGCCAGCCTCGTTTCCGGTCGTGCGAGTGCCGATATAGCCGTAATTGTAGGTGTTGCCGTCGCAGAGCATGACCGAGTAATAGCGCTTCGGGTCGATCGCCGGCACGGAAAGCACCACCGGCTCTGCCCGCAAGTCCATCCACACGAAGGAATACGGCGTGTCGCTATTGGGCGTGACAATCGCCGTGTCTTTGTAGGTGAATACGTTGGGTTCGTTCTTGATGTGGTTGAAAGGCGCCTTGAATTGCCCCGAGCCGCGATCCACCGCGTACTCATGCATGACGGCGTAGTTCATCACGATAGGCAGGCCGTAAATGAACCCCGCCTCCGCGATGTCCTTCGCACCGAAGAACCCGGGGCGATCCGCGCTTGTCTGTGCCCGAACCCGGCTCGGACCAAGCGTCGTGCCAGTGAGCGCTACAAGTGCACTGGAGCCTAGAAACTCTCGTCTTGTGATCATTGAACGCCTCACCTGTCAGAGCGAGCTTTCCGACGCCCGCACGAAAAGTACTGGTCCTGGAAACGACACTCTATCGGAATCGCCAACAAGACGATATGAGTAGAAAGCACCCGGTAAAGCGTTCCGGATAAGGTTTCTGATTTCGAGGGGGCAACTAACTTGATTTCGGCACGGGAGGTATGGCGAAGCGCGGCCAGTCGCACGTAATGCAACGTCCTCAGGAAGGTCCAGGAGTCGCCGTCTGGAGAAGTTTTCGCATGCGCGCGCTCAAGGAAGAGTGAAGCTCGCGATTCACGGGGGATTGGTTTGTTTCAATTCAGGCTTAGGTTATCAGGGGTGGCGAGCGTACTGTGAAGGCGGGCGTCGGCCACAACAACCTGTGGCACATGCCCAAGATTGAATCGCTATAAATACTGCCGGGCTTCGTCTGCCGCAGACACCATGGAACCTAAATGCCCTTCCCCTTTATCAATCAGCTCGTCACTAGTCTGCATCAAATAGCCGAGAAACATCTTTCACCGAAGGGCGCCGCACTTCCGGCGCTACAGTCAAACCACAACGCTCGATCCGTCGTGCCCAAGACAGCAACCACCCTGATTGATGACCCTTGGACGCCGGACAACTATCACTACGCCGGTTAAGTGCGTACCTTGAAGTGTACCCAGTGCAGTCGGCTCTGGACGTCTTCGCCTGTGCGTCGGGCATGCGCCGGAGATCGTCCACGTCAGCACAACGGGCGGAGAGGCTCTTACCGCACGAGGTGAGCACTACCCCTCAGATAGAGGCCGCATGATGACACTAGACCATACCAAACGCGTCACTGAGATAGTAGCGGTGGACGCCAACGGGATTACGTATGTCATCCAACGTCGCTACAGGGCTGCTCCGAACCACGACGGGGCCTGGGCTAATTACTACTGCTGCTTACGCGACGGCGAGCCCGTCACATGGCTCGGTGATAATAATTACCGGTTGCCGGACGGGACAGCACTCCTCGCGATTGAATGCCGTCTGCCGGACCTCGAACCGTTAAATTGAAGACACTTGGTTTGAAGTGCAGCCTAGGCTCGCGAGCCGGCGGCTTGCTGGACATTCAGCGGCGGTGGTACGAATCCGTGCTTTCGACGCCCAGGAGCACAGGCATGGAAAATCCCGCAGACGGCAAAATATGCCGAGTCATTCGCACGGACGTCGGTAGACTTACCGGCGCAGCATGCGCGGTGATTGTGCTGTCGAACACCTCCCGCCAGGCGATGTATCGCTAAGTGAACGGACAGACCTTAGGAACTCGGTATGTAAAGCGGTGCGATCAAGGACCGCTCCTGGCCGATTGCGGCCGTTGATTAACGTCCGCATCCGGCCCGGTGGACTCGATGCCACCTCTGAAGGGAAAACTGGTGAGCCGTGTCCGATGCTCGCTGTCTGGAGACGCCAGACCTCTCAGATTCGGCGGACTGCGCCGATCACTTGGGAGCGACAGTGCCCATCAACCCCAGATCCCCAAACACCGCGCGCACGATCTTCATGCGTGCAGCGGCATCCTGTTTTTTCTTGACGTCCACGTTAAGCGCGAAATAGAAAACCTTGCCCTCGCGCTCCAGGTAGCCCACCAGCCATCCCGTCTGCTGCGCACCAGGTTCGCCTAGTCCGGCCCAACCCGTCTTGCCGCTCAAACGGTAGTCAGGTGTCTCTTCCAGGACAAGGATGTCCTTGGTCATCTGCACCGTCCGCTCGGACAGGCCGAATTGATTGACATAGAACCGGCGCAGGAATTCCACCTGCTCGTTCGCGGAGATTCTGAGCCCACCGGTTAGCCAGAATTTGTCTATGCCACCAGAAATGTCTCGATTTCCGTAGTTGAAACGGTCGACATAAGCCTGCATACGTTCGGCGCCGATGCGTCTGGCGATTTCCTGGTAATACCAGACGGCGGAGTTCTGTAGCGCCGATTCAAGCGTATGGTTTTGCGCCCATGCTGCCGGCCACCATGGCTGGCGAGGGTTGCGCTTGCTGTCCCACGCGATTTCGAAGTCCTTGCCTTTCGCTACGCCTGTTTCCAGTGCGATAAGCGAGTTGGGAATCTTGTAGGTGGATGCGGGCAGATACCGCTTGTCGGCCCGGACCTCGTCGTAGCGCTGAAATGCTCCGGTCTGTCCGTCAAGCAGGACGAACGTGCCCTCAACTTGTTCCTCCCGGAATCTCGCGCCGATATCGACTTGCGGTAATTCGGCGTGAGCGCCCGCGGACGCGAGCAACGTCATCAGCAGCGGCAAGGCGGCTTTGGCAAACCGACGAAATTTCGAATTCATGTTATCTCCGTGATTGTCATGCGGGATGCATGCGGCCGCCAGAATATGCGTGCGGTTCATGAGCGCCAATCAAGGTGCCGTAACGCCTGTAACATGGCGGCATGACTCAGAACATCCAAATCGATCTGGACCGTCCACCGCTTGTGGACGGCAAGCCTGCGCGGAATCAGTCGGTTTGGCTGCTGCTAAGGGTCTGGTACGCGCAGCAGACCGGTGAGGGGGCTGTGCCCGGGTCGTCATTGCAGGCCCGATATCCGGGGAACGCCAACTTGCGCATGTTTGTTTCCCGCGCGTTTCGGGATTTCGCGGCGTGGGGCGTAGAGGTGGGGTGGGGAAGCGCCATTGACCTGCCGCCTGCGCTGCTCAATGCTTCACGGCGCAGCCAGGGACCATTCTGGATGACGCAAGCGCAGGCAGATAGGGTGCTGTGCCGCCATGGTGCGGCGCCGGCAAGCCTGGACCTCGTGGCGAACTTTCTCGGATTGAGCGGGCATGTGTCCCCGCGCGCAGATCTGCTGCAATACGTGACCCAGGAGGGGGATTACTGGAATCACCTGACCCAGGCCATGCGGCTGGCTCGAGATGGCATGGCGACAACGGGTATGAATTGGGCGGCGAGTTATAGGGCCGCCGACCGAACGGCGCTGGACGACTTTCAACGAGCGTTGGCCATACTGAAAGAGAGTCTGGCATGGCGTCGTCACGGTAACGTAAGGCGTAGCGAGGCCGCGTTAAACAGGCTGGGAAAAATTCTCCAGTCGGAAGCCGTCGGCCCCTCCATGCCGACCTTGTCGGCAATGGCGTCGGTTGCCACAGCCTGGAATAGCTATGCGCGCGGGGATATCAGGCAATCCCATGCCGGACTGGACCGTCTGGCGGCAGACCAGTTTCTGGCGCCGGTCATTCGCTATAACCCCCGCGTGCGATTTGAGTATCTGAATCTGCGTGCGCTGCTGCACAAAGGCAGCGCTCTGGAAGACAAAAGCGCGGATCGAGTCATGAGAATGAACGAGGCGGAGAAAGCGATTAGCGCCTTGTCGGAAGCGCTGCAGGCCGCTTACGAGGCGGACTCTGTCGAGGCGGCCCAGGATGTGGCGGCAAACATCGGATGGACGTTGTGGCTGTTCTGGCAGCAGCGATTGCTGGCTGTCATCAACGACCAGGACGTTCATTCGGTACAAGGAACTTCACTACGCTGGCTGGGGCTGTCTGAATGGATATGCGACCGCTTCGGGGTTGGCGGCAGTTCTGCCTGGAATACGGTATTCGTGCTGCGCATCGCGCGTGGCGGTTGCGACGACAGAAGCGGGGACGTGAAGCGCTTTCAATCGCAATCGCCCCTTCCAGTGGACAAAATGCTGGAGGCGGTCAAGCCGTTTGAAGCCGCCTTCTCGCGCGCCAAGGGCTACGCAGACTGGTCGAATGTCGCGGCGTTTACGCTTGAGGAGAATGATGCGGGCCGGGTTTTCTACGGGGCTCATCAGGTGGCCAATCTGCTGCTTGAGTTTGTCTGGTTTCGCACGCACAGCAAGGGGCTGAGTCGTGAAGTGTTTGCGGCGGTGGAGCGGCTGGCACACATCGTCCAGGGGTTGGGTCCCGGCCAACGACGCTTTTTCAGGGAAAGCCTCAAGGCCCTGCCGGAGCCGCTGCAGATCGCCGCAAAGGATGCGACGGCTTCGCGCAACGGCAAGAAGCCGGCGTGATTGGCGTTCCTCACATTACTCCTCGCGCAGGCACCCCAGAAATGCCGCCGTCAAACTTGACTCGGCCTGTTGCTGCGCGGCAAGGATATAGCGCGAGAACACGATCGTCGGCGAAAACGGCAAGCTGGTGACGCCGGGAATCTTCAAGGTTCGCATCACAAGCGGATTGACCACGCTTACCCCAAGCCCCATCGCCACCATGCGGCAGATCGTGGCCGCGTAGGGCGTATCCAGGATGAGCTTGCGGCGATCGGGCACAAATGCGGCATCGATCGCGGCGCGCGTGCCGTCACCCTGGGTAAGCGAGACAAACGGCTCATCAACAAGGTCTCCGGCATTTACCCGCCGCTTGCGCGCGAGGCGATGCCCATTGGGAACGATGCACACTCCTTCATCCTCCGCCCAGAGATTGACGGCGACCCCGGGCGTATCGGCCAGATACGAGACCAAGCCCACGTCGCAGTAGCGCGTTGCGGTCCACTTGGCGACGGTGGGTGAGTCGCCCGTGTGAATCGAGACCGGCACGTCGGGGTAGTGTTGCCGGAACTTGCGCATCACTTCCGGCATGACGCTCATGGCGATGGAAGGCACGGCGCCGATACGCAGCGTGCCGGGGCCCACTTGGCGAATCAGACGTGCGGCATCGGCCAGCGCATCCATGCCGAGAAATGCGCGTTGCACTTCCCGGTAGAACGCTTCGGCTTCCGGCGTGGGAATCAGTCCGCCCGGTCGGCGTTCAAACAATCGAAATCCGGTAGCGGCTTCCAGTTGCCCGATAACCCGGCTGATATTGGACTGCGAGGTGTGGAGTTCACCCGCAGCCAGCGTCATGGAACGCGTCAGCATCACCACGCGAAACGTCTCGATGTGTTTGAACTTCATCGTTGAATCCCCTTGTGTGAGTCGCAGCATATCAAAACTGCATGCGTAAGCCGAATACTGTCATTTGACGTAATGCCGGTCGATTTTCATACTCCAGCCATACATCGGATCGGGCGCCTTGCACGGGCCACAGGAGCAGGAAGATCATGGAATCGAAGGTCAGTCGCAGATTGCAGCAAGCCACCGCGCAGGAAGTCTGCGACCACATATATCTGCCGCGGTTGAATCGCGAGTTCGGTAGTGGCTTTGACTACCTGTCGGATATCAATCAAGCGCATCTGCTGATGCTGTTGCGCGCGGGCCTGATGCCGCGAGAGCCGGCCATCAGTCTTGCCCGCGCGCTGCAGCGAATGGAGCGCGATGGCGCCGATGCGGTGCCGCTGGACCCGCAGCGGGAGGATGCGTACTTCAATTACGAAGCCCACCTCATGGGCCTGGCGGGACCGGAAGTGGGCGGCCGCCTGCATGTGGCGCGCAGCCGCAATGACATCCTTGCCACGCATGACCGGTTGCGGGCGCGCGACGCCGGCTTGAACGTGCTTGACGCGCTCAATGCAGTGCGAGAGGTCGCGATATCCCGCGCCGAGCAGTATGCCGGCGTGGTCATGCCCGGCTACACGCATCTGCAATCCGCGCAACCCATCACCTATGGCCACTACCTGGCGGCCGCGGCCGATGCCATCGCCCGCGATGCGGCCCGCATCGAACAGGCGTTGGCGCATATCGACGCATGCCCGTTGGGCGCTGGTGCGCTGGCGGGAACAACGTTTCCCATCCAGCGCGAAGAGACCGCGCGTCTGCTGGGCTTTGACCGCTG
This sequence comes from Achromobacter sp. SLBN-14, assembly GCF_006715415.1. Lineage (NCBI taxonomy): Bacteria > Pseudomonadati > Pseudomonadota > Betaproteobacteria > Burkholderiales > Alcaligenaceae > Achromobacter > Achromobacter sp. SLBN-14. Next base: position 3,500,437 of record NZ_VFNE01000001.1, read on the forward strand.
CGTCGACAACTCATTGGATGCCGTGGCTTCGCGGGACTTTGCCTGGGAACTGATGTCGGCGATGACCATCGCCTCGTTGACCTGGGGAAGAATCGCGCAGGATTTCTATGTGTGGGCTACCCCTGAGTTCGGGCTGATCAATTTTCCGGATCGCGTGGCCGGCACGTCCAGCATCATGCCGCAGAAGAAGAACCCGGTGGTGGTCGAGTATCTGAAAGGTAAAACCAGCCACCTGATCGCCCTGTTCACCGCGTCGATGACCGCGGTGAAGGGCACGCACTTCACGCATAGCGGCGATGGCAACAGGGAGAGCATGCGCAGCTTCTGGGAATCGGCCGACGAGTGCGTTCGCTGCCTGGCGCTTTTCCGGCTGGTGCTGGACGCGGCAGAGCCCGTCGAACAGACCATGCTGCGCAGAGCAAAGACCGACTTTTCCACGGCGACCGATCTGGCGGATGCGCTGGTGCGTGAATCGGGGCTGTCGTTCCGGGAAGCGCATCATGCGGTGGGCGCCGTGGTGTACCAAGCCATTGAAGCCAAGCTGTGTGCCGATGAAATTACCGTCGAGATGGTGAACGCCGCGGCGTCGGAACAGACGGGACGCGACATTCATCTTGATGCGGCAACCGTGCAACGTTGCCTGGATCCGCAGGCGAGCGTGCACGCCCGTTCCGCCTATGGCGGCCCCGCGCCTGCGCAATTGTCGAAGCGCATTGAAGACCTGCGCCGCGCGCTGGCTGGCTCCCGGTCCCTGGCGGCGTCCCGGCGCGACGCGATTGCCGCGGCAAGGTCCACGTTGAAAAAAGAGATCGCGGTGCTGGCGATGGCGCCGCTGGACTAAGGCCGAGTCGGGATCACGGCTTTCCTATTCTTATTACACAAGGGGTTCCACCATGAAGCTTGCCATCACGATTGCCGCCGCTTCGGCGCTGGCATTTTCTTCCGCTGCGATTGCGGATGCCTATCCGACAAAGCCGATTCGGCTGATCATTCCATTCGCCGTGGGCGGCAGCACGGACAACCTGGGCCGCGTGCTGGCGGCGCGCCTGTCGGAGAAGCTTGGCCAGCAAGTGGTGGCCGACAACCGTCCGGGCGCGGGCGGCAACATTGGCACGGACCTGGTCGCCAAAGCGCCCGCCGACGGGTACACGCTGTTGTTCGCCACCGAGGGCACGTTGGGGATCAATCCTTCTCTCTACAAGAAGCTGCCGTTCGACCCGGAGAAGGACTTCACCCCGATCGCGCAATTTGCCAGTGTGCCCAACATCCTGGTCGTCAATCCCAAGGTGCAGGCCAAGACAGTGCAAGAGCTTGCGGCGTATGCCAAGAGCAAGCCGGCCAGTCTGAACATGGGCTCGGCTGGCAACGGTACGACCAACCATCTGTCGGGTGAGTTGTTCCAGTCGATGACGGGCACGTCTTTCACGCATGTGCCGTACAAAGGAAGCGGCCCCGCGATGGCGGACTTGTTGGCCGATCAGATCCAGTTGATGTTTGACAATCTGCCCGGCTCGTTGCCGCATGTGAAGGCCGGCAGCCTGCGAGCGTTGGCCGTGACCAGCGCCAAGCGGTCGCCGCTGCTGCCGGACGTGCCGACCATGGCCGAAGCGGGCGTGCCGGGCTATGACGTGGAAGTGTGGTTTGGCGTGGCCGCGCCCAAAGGCCTGCCGGCGCAGACGTTGGCGACGCTCTCCAAGGCCATCACCGAGATCTCGCAGGAGCCGGCGACGATAGAAAAGATCCTGAACATTGGCGCCACGCCGCTTACGTCCACGCCCGCTGAGTTCGGCAGCCGGATCCAGGAGGCCCGGATCAAATGGGCGCCGATCGTGGCGCACTCTGGCGCCAAGATCGACTAGGACCCCTTGGCTACATCACCTTTACCGCCCGGCCGATGAACTGAATCGGACCGGTCGGCTTGCCGGTGGGCGAGCCATTCGGCGGTTCCAGCGTCAGTTCAAACAACTGGTTCGCCTCCAGCGGGGGCAGCTTGTCCAGGGGGATGCGCACCGGCTCGCCGGGTTTGATCAGGCCCAGCGACACCGGGCCGGCCCAGCCGTCCGCCTTGGTCCAGAATTCCAGCGCGCGATCGGCCGGCACCTGCATGGCCGCGATCGGCACCAGTTGCACCTCGCGCTGACCCGCGCTGGCCTGCACCACCCAGCCTGGCGTCTGCGATTGTGGCGCTACCAGCACCACCATGTACTGCACGGGACCTGGCGTTTGCGCTGGCCGTAGCGCCAGCGTGCCGGCCAGGACCAATGCGGCGGCAAGGCCGCTGGCGGCTGCGCCGCGCCAGAAGAAGAGGCTATCCCACCAGCCTGGACGCGCGGGCTGGCCGGCTCGCCGGGCCGCATGCTGGCGGTCCAGCGTTTTGGCGATGCGTGGCCACAGGCCGGGCGAGGGCTCGATCGGTTCGGTCAGGCCGGTCAGCGGCAGCAGGCGCGCTTCCCAACGGTCGACGGCGGCGCGCAGGTCGGCATCGTGCGGCAGGCGGGCGTTGACTTCCTGACGGCGCGCGCCGGACAAGGTGCCAAGCACGTACTCGCCGGCCAGTTCGTCCAGGTTTTCGGGGGGGACTGTCGGGGCGCTCATGCCAGGCATTCCTTCAGCGCTTTCAGGCTGCGTTTGATCCAGGCTTTGACGGTGCCCAGCGGCGCGCCCAGGCGCTGGGCGATTTCGCTGTGCGACAGGCCGTCCACGTAGGCGTGCAGCACGCAGTTGCGGCGCACGGGTTCCAGTTGTTCCAGGCAGGGGCCAATGCGGCCGGCGCTGTCGCGCCAGTCGAAGGCCTCGCGTGTGTCGTGCCAGGCGTCGATCGCGTCGCGCGCATCCAGCGCGGCGGCGGTGTCGTCGTCGACGGCGGTTTCATGGCGGCCGTCTCGCACGGCGTTCAGCGCCAGGTTGCGCGCCACACTGTAAAGCCAGCCACGGGCCGAGCCGCGCGTAGCGTCGAAGCTGCCGGCCCGGTTCCAGATATTGACGAAGGCATCGTGCACGATGTCTTCAGCTCGGGCGCGGTCACGCACGATGCGCTGGGCGACGCCCAACAGCCGCGGGCCTTCGTGGCGGTACAGGGCTTCCAGCGCCGAGCGGCGCCCTGCGGCGCACTGCTCGAGGGCTGCTTCGTAATCGAAATCCGGAACAGGTCGGTTTGGCATGCGCGCGGGGGCAGGGGGTGAGGGGCACGGACCGGGCAGGCAAGCCCGGCGGCGGATCCGGGCCATGTTACCGGACTCCCGCCGCCGCAGCCCGCCCGGCGTCAGTTCGCTTTCCAGAAGATGTAGTCGGCCTGGTACGACACCTGGCTGCGTTGGCCGGCCTGGGTGCAAGGCTTCTGAGGCGCCACGCCGCCCTTGAGCGCCGTGCGCTGGATATAAGCGACGCCGGTCATGGCGCCGGCGCCCATGGCGGGATTGGCCTTGACCAGTTGATAGGGCAAATTGCCCGCGCCGGCCGGCGCCACGGCGACCTGCGTGCCGGTCAGCTTGGAGCCGTCCGCGGCCTCCCAGGTGGCGGGCGGGCCGTAATAGGTGCCGACCTGCTTGCCTTGGCGGTCTTTCAGGACTGCCTTCGGCCCGGCGAACACCCATTCCATCTGATCCTTGGCGTCGGCCTTGGCGCGGCATTCATAGGTAATTTCGCCGGTGCCGACGGTTTCCCAGGCCACTTTGTGGCCGGCGGGCACCTGGACGGCGGCGGGCAGGGCGTCTTGCGAGGCAGCCATGGCCGGGGCTTGCAGCATGCCGCAAGCAGCCAGCAGGGCGGCGGTGAAAAGGCCGGTGGCGGGGGTGGGGCGAGTCGTCATGAGCGGTCTCCTGCGCAAAAGGAATTTGCGGATACGGCGCACGGAATGTGCGCCGTTGCAGGTACTACACGCGAGAGACGCGATTGGATGCAGGGCGGCGGAAATTTTTTTCGGCGGGCTTGGGCGTCCATCAAGACCGGATCGCCCAACACGGCGGACCCTGCGCCCGGACTAGCGATCAGCAGCGCCCGGTATTCAAGTCCGCAATCAGGTTGTTGAAATCCTGGCGCAGGCTGTTGGCGTCGGTTTCGATCGTGGGGCGCATCATCTTGAACGCGCCGGTGCGGGCGGCGTCTTCCTTGTAGCGGCCGTTGTTGGTGTGCTCAAGAATCTGGCGGCCGGAGGCGAGGAAGCTGTTGACGTTCATCATCATGCCGCTGCAGCCCTTGGGGTCGGCTTCGCGCGTTTTCTTGTCAAAGCCCAGCGCCATTTCGTTCATCTTGTCCAGCTGCTGCTTGAACGCTTCCTGGTCGGCGCCCAGCCCCTGGCCGTCGAACACGCCCGACGCCTTGTCCATCGTGGCCTTGCCGTAATACACCATGCCGGCGCGGTAGTAGGCGACCGTGTCTTTCTTGGCCTTTTCGAAGGCTTCCTTGGTGTTCGCGGTGTCCTTGACCGAGATGCCGCGGTAGAAATTGTTTTCGGCTTTTGCGACTTCCGTCAGCGCGGCGACATAGGCCGGGCTTTTCTCGCGGGCCAGCGCGCCGTTGTCCGACAGGAAGGTCTTGGCCGCCGAATAGTTTTGCAGTTCGGTGCTCAGCGGCGCCAGCTTGCCCAGCGCGTCCGAGAACGCCTTGGCCGGTGCGTCGATCTCGGCGATGGGCGTCGGCATCGCCAGCGCGCGGTCGAGTTTTTCCTTGGTGCGCAGAATTGCCGTGTCGTTGCTGATGACAAAGTCCTTGAGCGGCTTGCCGCTCTTGAGGGCCGGGACGGCATGGGTCTCGTAGCGGTCCAGCGCCTGCGCGAACGTCGTGGAGAGGCTGTTCGCGGTATCCACGTACAGGTTGTACTTGATGATCTCTGCCTGAGCGGAGGCCGCCTCGGGCGCCTTGGCTTCCTGTTTGGCGCTATCGTCGCCGCACGCGGCAAGCGCCAGCGTGAAGACCAGAACTGCGGACATGCGCAAGGGGCGCGGCATAAACATCTTTGTTTCCTGTTGGGGGTAATTGTGAAGGGGACGGATGATATTCCCTTCGTTTTCCCAACAGGCTACAAAGTCATTCAAAGCTGTCACAAGAGTTTGCAGGGTTTGGCCATCGTCCATTCAACTCCGCCACCTCAGCGCAGATGCACCTGCGCCTTCAGCGGCTGAATCGTTCGGCCGCTTCCACGATGCGTTGCGCGAGCAGCGCGGCCACGGGCTGGCGGATGTCGGAAGGACGTTCAACCAGTCCGATCTCGCGAAAGAAGGTGGCGTCGCCCAATGTCTTGACGACGACTCCCCGTGGCAGCGATAGCGCTTTGCTTAGCGGAAGCAGCGCAACGCCCACGCCCTTGCGCACGAGTTGCGCGATGGCCTGCAGTTCATCCAGTTCAATCGCTTCCTTGGGCGTGATGCGCGAATGCCGCAGGAACTGATCGACGAGTCTGCCGCCGAACGAACCGCGGTCGTACCGAATGAAGGGCTCGTTTTCCAGCAGATCGAGCCACTCGCGCTGCCCGTGCTTGCGGGGAGCCAGCAGCACGAACGGCTCGCTGAACAGCACGCGCCAGCGCAAGTCGGCGGGCAGGGCGAAGGGGGGCTTGATCATCACCGCAATGTCCACTTCGCCCGAGTCGACCTGTCCCAGCAGGTTCAGCGACAGGCCCGGGACCAGCCGGATGCGATAGCCGGGGTTGATGCTCCAGAACTCGGTCAGGGCATCGGTCAAAAACGTTGTTTGCGCCGACGCGATGGAGCCGACCCGGATCAGGCCGGTCTTGGGGCTGCTTACGTTCTTGCCGAACTTGGCGTAGACGGACATCACCTCTTCGGCAATGGCCAAGGCTTCGCGGCCATTGCTATTGAGGTTTGCCGAACGTCCCGTGCGGTCAAAGAGCGGATAGCCCAGTTCTTCTTCCAGGCGCTGGATCTGCGCGCTGACGGCGGACTGCGTCAGACCGATGTGAGCCGCCGCATTGGCGAATGTGCCGTAACGCACAACGGCCATGAAAGTCTGGAGTTCTCGCCGCATGGTGGCCCTTGGTCGCTGTGGGGTCCGGATCAGCGCAGGTTGTCAGGACGCTGAATCGTCTGGACGAAGGCGCGTGCGATCCTCGCGCCCGCCGCATCGGCGTCGTCCGCGTGCAGGGCGCGGTCGGCATCGGCCTGGGATTCAAGCCAGCCGGGCGCGATGCGATCGACGCGTTCCTTGTTGCTGCTGGTCCAGCGCTGCACCACATCACCGCTGGCTTCGAAGTGAAACTGCATGCCGTACGCGGCGCGGCCCACCCGAAAGCATTGATTCTTGACCAGGCGGCTCTCGGCAAGCAGCGCCGCGGAATCCGGCAGCGTGTAGGTGTCCACATGCCATTGAAAGCTGACGAAACCCGGCTGCAACTCGGCAAACAACGGGTCCTTGCGCCCATCTTCCGTCACGGTAAGCGGCGTCCAGGAAAACTCCCGGGCCACCCCGAGCAGGTTGTCGGCCCCGTAAGCGCGGGCCAGCACCTGCGCCCCGAGGCAGATGCCCAGCACGGATTTGCCGGCATCGCCGAACTCGCGCATCAGCGCCGCCAGTTTGGGCAGGTAGGGATGGAGTTCGTCGTCTCGCGCGCTTGGCCAGCCGCCCGGCACGATCAACGCATCGAAGTCGTCCAGACAGATGTCGCCCAGCCCATCGCGGTGCGCGCGGAACCAGGTGATTTCGGCATGGGCGCTTTGCAGCGCGCTCAACAGCAGCCCAAGCTGCGTGTCGTCCATGGTCTCGATGATTGCAACGCGTGGCGCCATAAGGGGGATCGAAGGGTAGAGGTTGGACGCAAGACGCCGGCAGCCCTTGCAGGTCAGACCGGCGAAAAGGAGGATAGTAACGGCACGCCTTGATATCCGGGAGGCCGCGCTGAATGGCTCAAGCCCCGCTTCGGCTCATTTCAGCGCGCTTTCTACGCATGGCAACGCCAAGGGCGGCGACGGACAGCGCCAGCGGAATGAATGACACCCACAGCACGGTGTTCCAACCGAACGCCGACAGCAGGCCCCCGGAAGAGAACGATCCGATCGCCATCAAGCCGAAGACGATGAAGTCGTTCAGGGACTGGACACGCGTTCTCTCCTCGGGCCGATGGCATTCCAGCACCAGCGCGGACGCGCCCAGAAACCCGAAGTTCCATCCCACGCCGAGCAGGACCAGTGACCACCAGAAGTGCGCGACATCGATACCGCCCAGGCCCACCGCGGCCGCGAACCCAATCAACATCAGGCCCATGGTCGCGACCCGTCCCGCACCAAAGCGCGATATCAGTCTGCCGGTGAAAAAGCTTGGCGCGTACATGGCAATGACATGCCACTGCAGTCCCAGATTGGCGGACTCCTGCGAGTGGCCGCAGATGTGCATTGCCAGCGGTGCGGCCGTCATGAGGAAGTTCATGAGCATGTAGGAGACGGCGCCGGCGATCACCGCGGCGATGAAACGCGGCTGCAGCGCAATCTCGGAAAGCGGCCGCCCGCCTGCGACCTCCGCGGCAGTGGGGGCGGGCAACCTGACACCGATAAGAATGAACGCGGAAATTGCTGCAACCGCCGCTTGCGCCAGAAAGGTGGCGGCAAACATGTGCGGCGGCCACAGGTTCATCGTGCCGTTGACGAGCTGTGGCCCGACGATCCCGGCCGCGACGCCGCCCGCCATGACCAGGGATAGCGCGCGCGCCCGTCGCTTGGGCTCCACGCCGTCCGCGGCGGCGAAGCGGAACGACAGGACGACCGCAGCATAGACACCGCCGAAGAACGTGGCCAGGCTGAACAGCCAGAAGCTTCCGATCATGACCGCCAGCATCGCCAGCAGGCCGGTGAGCACGCCAGCGCCGGTGCCCAGCAGAAAGGCCGCGCGCCTGCCGTGGCGCCTGGCGACGGCGCCCATAGGCAGCGTGCACGTCGCCATGCCCACCACAAAGATGGAAATCGGCAGCGTCGCGAGCATGGGCGTCGGGGCAAGCGTATTGCCGACGATGGAGCCCGTTGCATAGACGACCACCGAATTCGCGCCCGCCAGGGCTTGGGCGGCGGTCAGTCGCCAGATGTTGCCCTGTTGAACACCCGCGGGAAGAACAGCGGGGCGGTCATGCGCGGAAGCGGTGCTATTTTTTGTCATTATGGTCAATGGCGTTACGTTGAGGTGGCATTACAACTCAGAGTTACGAAGGCGATCTATCGACAGCCTGCCAAGTTATATAGAATCGGCGACATATGAAAGCGCTCGTGCCGTGGGAAGCGATTACCGCGCCGCCAGATGTCCTGCCGCCTTTGCCAATGACCATGAGGGTGCAGTCCATCGGCGCGCGGAATTATTTCGCCGCGCATACGCATGAATGGAACCAGGTGGTCTACGCGGTATCCGGTGTCCTCATGGTGACGGCAGACGGGCATTCTTTCGCCATATCCCCGAATCAGGCTGCGTGGATTCCGTCAGGTACTGTGCATAGCGTGGGGTCCTTTCTTGGCGCCGAATACCGCAGTCTCTGGCTTGCCGATCACCCCGGTGGGACGCTTTCCGAGGGCGGCGTGGCGGTGTTTGGCGTATCCGCCCTTTTGAAGGCGCTTGTCGTCGAGGGGGCGACGCTTCAAGGCAAATCGGACGCGGATGGGTATTTCGGCCGGATCTACAGACTGGTACTCGACCAGCTCTGTCGTGCGAGCCCGATTTCATTGATCCTGGCATGGCCGACAAGCCCCCCGTTACTGACCCTTTGCGAGACCTTGTACAACAAGCCGGCCGACCCCAGAAGCCCGGACGACTGGGGGCGGGAGCTGGGGATGTCGGGCCGGACACTGGCCCGGAAGTTCTTTGCGGAAACCGGTCTCACGTTGCGCGATTGGCGTCGCCGGCTGAAGCTGTTCAGAGCTATCGAGCTATTGGAAAATGGTCTTGATGTGACGCGGACCGCATTGGAACTTGGCTATGGCTCCACGTCCTCGTTCATCTTTGCGTTCCGGTCTGAAATGCAATGCAGCCCGATGGCCTATGTGCGGTCACGGGCGCCGTGCAAGCGCGAGAGCGGCCACGGAATGTAGGGCGGATGGATTGTGTTCTCCGGCGCAATCCATCGGCCGTGCCGGTTCCGTGATCGCGGCGGGCCAGTGTCCACCACGCCCGCGCCCCGGACTTGCCTGTATCATCCGCTGCAAGACATCCGTCCCCCGAGCGCCGTATTCCGCCGCGCGGCCTGATTGCCAGTGACCCCGGATAGCCGCCATGCCCGACCCGCTACGTCTGCAGGCTTTGATACAGGAGTGCGCCCGCGGCCAGGAGTCCGCGCTGGCGGAACTCTATCGACAGACCTCCCCGCATCTATTTGCGCTTGCCGTACGTATATTGCGGCGAAGCGACTGGGCGGAAGAAGTCCTCCAGGACAGCTTCATCAATATCTGGCGCAATGCCGCCCGCTATTCCTCGGAGCAGAGCCAAGTCATGACCTGGATGACGCGCATCGTGCGCAACCGCTGCATCGACCTGCTACGCAGGCCGGACCTGGAACGCCCCGACGCCGACGGCGCGTTGACGCAGGCCTGGGCCGATGACGCGCCCGGCCCGTTCGAGCGGCTGCAACGCGACCAGGACGGCCAGCGCCTGGCGGACTGCCTGAAACAGCTCGAGGGGCAGCAACGCACCGCCATCGCGCTGTCCTTTTTCGACGACCTCAGCCACAGCGAGATCGCCCGGCGCCTCCAGGCGCCGCTGGGCACGATCAAGAGCTGGGTGCGGCGCGGCATGGACCGGCTCAAGAGGTGCCTGTCATGAACTACAGCAATCCTCAACTGCGCGAGCGGCTTGCCGCCGACTACGTGGCCGGCGCCATGCGCGGTGGCGCGCGCCGCCGTTTCGAAGGCCTGATGGCCGCCGACGCCAACCTGCGCCGCCAGGTGCGCGACTGGGAAAACGATATCTATCCGCTGTTATGGTCGCTGCCGCCGCGGGTTCCCCCGCGCCGCGTGTGGCGCGCCATCGAAGCGCGCCTGAAGCCCGGCGGCAGCCGCGGCTGGCAGGGCCTGGCGTTCTGGCGCGTGCTTAGCGGCGCGCTGGCGGCCATGCTGGTGGCCGGCGTGGTGGTCTACCCGATGCAGGTCGACCGCGCCGCGCGCACCCAATTGATGGCGGTGCTGCAAAGCCCCGAGGCGCAGGCGATGCTGGTGGTGCGCGCCGACGAGCGCGGCGGCCTGCACGTGCATGCCTTGCAGGATCTGGCCTCGCGCGCCGACGGCAAGGCGCTGGAGCTCTGGGTGATTCCCCCGGGGCAGGCGCCGATATCCGTCGGGGTCGTGGCGCCCGATGGCCAGACGGCGCTGCCGCGCGCGCAAGGGCTGGAAGGGGTGCAGACCCTGGCCATCACCCTGGAGCCGCCGGGCGGCTCGCCGTCGGGCAAGCCCACCGGACCGGTCATCATGAAGGGCGACGTGCTCAAGATCTGAGCTGCATCCAAACCGGGCCTGCCCGCGTATAGAGGGGTGTTCCGTTGCGGAGTGCCCCATGTCTTCCTGGATTGCCGCTGGCCCGCGTGGCCTGCTTGCCATCGTGGCCGTGGCCGCGCTGGCCCTGGGCCTGCTGGCCGCCTGTTCGCCATTGACGCTGCTCAGCGGTGCGGTGCCCGAGGACGGCAGCGACGTCACGGCGGGGCTGGCTTACGGCACCTTGCCGCGTCAGCACCTGGACGTCTACCGGCCGACGGACGCCACGGGGGCGCCCGTTGTGGTTTTTTTCTACGGCGGCGGCTGGCGCAGCGGGCTATCCGGACACGCCCGCCGACTCCCAACCCATCCATCACGTCAGCCGCGACGCGCCACCTGGCCTGCTGCTGACGGGCGCCGCCGACACCACGGTCGACCCGCGCCGCAACAGCGTCGGCCTGGCGGACGCCTTGCAGGAGGCGGGGGCGTGCGCGCAGCTGGTGCAGTACCCCGACCTGGGTCACAAGCTGCTGGTGGGCGCGCTGTCGCGGCCGCTGCGCTGGCGTGCGCCCGTGCTCGACGACGTCAGCGCGTTCGTCAGCCGTCCGTGCCCATCCGCCGAAGGAGAGTGACCGTGCGATCGCTGGCGGCAGCCACGCCGCTCGCGGCGCGTTGCGATTAAGGGTTTCCCCCTATGCATCCGATGCCGCGCCGCGCCCGTATATCCCGACACGTTTCACACAGGACAGCATGATGCGCTTCGTTCTTACCGGCTGGACCGCTTCGATACGACGCTGGGTCGATACGCAGGCGCAGGATGCGCCGGGCGGCGACCCCGATCGCATCGACTGGACCCGCGCCTTGCCTTTCGCGTTGTTGCACGCCGGCTGCCTGGGCGTGCTGTGGACCGGCGTGTCCCCGGCCGCGCTGGCGCTTGCGGCGGCGTTGTATGCCGTGCGCATGTTCGCCCTGACCGGCTTCTACCACCGCTACTTCTCGCATCGCACGTTTCGCACCTCGCGCGGCATGCAATTGGTGTTTGCCGTGCTGGGGGCGTCGTGCGCGCAGCGCGGACCGCTTTGGTGGGCGGCCCATCATCGTCATCACCATCGTCATGCCGACGATGCGCAGGACCTGCATTCGCCGCGCCGCCATGGCTTCTGGTGGAGCCACATGGGCTGGTTCCTGACCCGCCGCTCCTTCGCCACCGACATGGCGCGGGTGCCCGACCTGCGCGGCTACCCCGAACTGCGCTGGCTCGACCGCTTCGACGCGGCGGTGCCGCTGGCGCTGGCGGTGGGGTGCTACGGGCTGGGCGCGCTGCTGGCGCGCGTGGCGCCAGGACTGGGCACCGACGGGCCGCAGATGCTGGTGTGGGGCTTTTTCATTTCCACCGTGGCGCTGTTTCACGCCACCGTCACCATCAACTCGCTGGCGCACCGCTACGGCAGGCGGCGCTACGACACCGCCGACGACAGCCGCAACAACGCCTGGCTTGCGCTGCTGACGTTCGGCGAGGGCTGGCACAACAACCATCACTTTTATCCGGGCTCGGCCCGCCAGGGCTTTCGCGCCCGCGAGATCGACATCACCTGGTACGGCCTGCGCCTGCTGGCCGCCGCCGGCCTAATCTGGGACTTGAAGGGCGTACCGGCCTGGGCGCTGGCCGCCGCCAAGGAGTGAACATGCGCATCGCCATCATCGGTTCGGGCATCTCGGGACTGGTCTGCGCCTGGAAGCTGGGCCGCGATCACGAGGTCACGTTGTACGAGGCCAACGACTACCTGGGTGGGCACACGCATACGCACACGGTCGAACAGGACGGGCAACAGTACGCGGTCGATAGCGGATTCATCGTCCATAACCCGCTCAATTACCCGCATTTCACGGCGTTGCTGACGGAACTGGGCGTGGCGTCGCAGCCCACCACCATGAGCTTTTCGGTGCACAAGGAGGCCAATGACCTGGCCTACAACGCCACGTCGCTGGACACGCTGTTCTGCCAGCGGTGCAACCTGGTATCCCCACGCTTCCTGGGCATGGTGCGCGACCTGATGCGCTTTTACCGGGAGTCGCCCGCGTTGTTGCGCGCGCCGGAGCCAGGCCCCACGTTGGGCGAATACTTGGCGCAGCACCGCTATGGCGACGCCTTTCGCACCGATCACCTGATTCCGATGGCCTCGGCGCTGTGGTCGTCGCCGGCCTCGCGCATCCTGGAGTTCCCGGCGCGCTACCTGGTGCGGTTCATGGCCAACCACCAGATGCTGCGCATCAGCGGCCGTCCGCAATGGCGCGTGGTGCAGGGCGGGTCGCGATCCTATATCGACGCGATGCGCCAGAGGTGGACGGTGCGCGAGCGGCTGAACTGCGCCGTGCGCGCGGTCAGGCGTCTGCCGGGGGGCGTGCAGGTGGCGACGCGCGAGGGCCTGGAACATCACGACGAAGTGATCTTCGCCTGCCACAGCGATCAGGCGCTGGCGCTGCTGGCCGACCCGACGCCGCAGGAACGCGAGGTTCTGGGCGCGATCACCTATCAGGACAACGACGTGGTGCTGCACACCGACGCGCGCCTCCTGCCGCGCCAGCGCAAGGCGTGGGCCGCCTGGAACGCCTACGTGCCGGCCGACCCCGAGGCGCCCTGTTCGGTCAGCTACTGCATGAACCTGCTGCAGGGCATCACGTCGCCGTGGCCCTTTATCGTGACGCTGAATCGCAGCGATGCGATCGATCCCGCGGCGGTGCTGGCGCGCATGCGTTATCACCACCCTGTGTACACCCACGAATCGGTGGCCGCGCAGGCGCGCCGCGCCGAGATCTCGGGACAGCGGCGCAGCTGGTATGCGGGCGCCTATTGGGGATGGGGCTTTCACGAAGACGGGGTGGCGAGCGCGCTGGACGTGGTGCGCGGCATCCAGGAACAGCCGGGGGTTTGGGCGCGGGAGGCAGCATGAACCTGCAAAGCGCCGTCTACGAAGGCCGGGTGACCCACCTGCGCCACCACCCGCATGCGCACGGCTTCGGCTATCGCATGGCGCAGCTTTATCTGGACCTGGACGAGATCGACCAGGTATTCCAGGACCGCTGGCTGTGGTCGGTGGAGCGGCCCAACCTGGCGCAGTGGCGCCGGGCCGATTATCTGGACGCCGCCGAGGGCCTGCCGCTGGCGCAGGCGGTGCGGCAGCGCCTGCGCACGCAGTTAGGCGACGTGCCGGCCGGGCCTATCCGGCTGCTCGCGCACCCGCGCTATGCCGGCTACGTCTTCAACCCCGTGAGCTTTTACTACTGCTTTGAAGCCGACGGCCGCACGCTGGCGGCGATCGTGGCGGAGATCACCAATACCCCTTGGAAGCAGCGCCATTGCGTGGTGCTGCCCGCCGCCGCCGCCGAGCGCGAGGGCAGCGCGCTGGCCTGGCGCTTTGACAAGCGCTTTCATGTGTCGCCCTTCATGCCCATGGACTGCGCCTACGACTGGCGCTTCAACCTGCCCGCCGACGACCTGCGTGTGCATATGCAGGTCAGCCGGGAAGGCGTGACGCAGTTCGACGCGCACCTGAGCCTGCAGCGCCGCGCGTTGGACGGCGCGGCGCTGGCGCGCGTGCTGTGGCGCTATCCGCTGATGACACTGCAAGTCGTCGGCGCGATCCATTGGCAGGCGCTGCGCCTGTGGTTCAAGCGCAATCCCGTCTACGACCATCCCCGCACGCCCAACGGAGAACCGCAATGAAACCCATGACGTCCTCGGAACATGCCTCGATCGCGGCCAGCCGCCCCGCCACGGCGCTCGACCGCCTGTTGCGCCAGCGTCTGTTCGCCAGCCTGGCGGCGCTGGACCACGGTCAACTGCTGATCGAGGACTGCCTGGGCAGCGCCACGATGGGCCGCGGCGAGCCGCTGGTGCGCCTGACCGTCAGCGACCTGGGGTTCTACCGGCTGGTGGCCGCGCAAGGCAGCGTCGGCGCGGGCGAGGCCTACGGCGATGGCCTGTGGCGCTGCGACGACCTGGTCGGGCTGGTGCGGCTGCTGGTGCGCAACCGCGACACGCTGGACGCCATGGAGTCGGGACTGGCGCGGCTGGCCGGCTGGGCGCTTCGGCGCTGGCATGCGCGCAATGCCAACACCCGCGAGGGCAGCCGCCGCAACATCGCCGCGCATTACGACCTGGGCAATCCGTTTTTCTCGCTGTTTCTTTCCGGCGACCTGATGTATTCGTCGGCACTGTGGGCCGACGGCGACGACACACTGGAGGCGGCGTCCCATCGCAAGCTGGACACGATCTGCCGCAAGCTGGCGTTGCAGCCGTCGGACCGCGTGGTCGAGATTGGCAGCGGCTGGGGCGGCCTGGCCATCCACGCCGCCCGTCATTACGGCTGCCACGTCACCACCGCCACGCTGTCGCGCGAGCAGCATGATCTGGCGGTCGAGCGGGTGCGGGCCGCCGGGCTGCAGGACCGCATCAGCGTCGTGCTGCGGGACTATCGCGACCTGCAGGGCCAGTACGACAAGGTAGTGTCGGTGGAAATGATCGAGGCTGTCGGCGCCAATTTCCTGGAAGTGTATTTCGCCAAGGTCGCCAGCCTGCTCAGTCCGCATGGCCGCGCGCTGATCCAGGCCATCACCATCGAAGACCACCGCTACGAGCAGGCGCTGGCCTCGGTGGATTTCATCAAGCGCCACATCTTTCCGGGCAGCTTCATTCCGTCCATCGAGGCGATGCTGCGCGCCAAGACCCGCGCCTGCGACCTGGCGCTGGTGCACCTGGAGGACTTCGGCCTGTCGTATGCGCGCACGCTGCAAGCCTGGCGCGAGCGCTTCCTGGCTCGGCAGCCCGAGGTGCGGGCGCAAGGTTTCGATGCGCGCTTCTGCCGATTGTGGGAGTTCTACCTGGCGTACTGCGAAGGCGGTTTTCGCGAGCGCTCCATCGGCGTCGCGCACCTGCTGCTGACGCATCCGCAGGCGCGCCCCGATGGCGAGCGCTGGCTGCGGGAGGATGCATGATGCGCTTCTGGGCCAACCTGATCGGCTACCAGCTCGTCTGGTTCAGCGCCGTCATCGGCGCGGGCTGCGGGCTGGCCTGGCCGGGCGTGGCTGCCGCTGTGGTGTTCGTCGCGGCGCAACTGGCGGTATCGGCGACGGCGCGCGCCGACTTCAGGCTGGCGGCCGCCGCCGTGCTGTGCGGCGTGGTGTTGGAGGGCACGCTGTCCGCGTTGGGATGGGCGCGGTACGCGGCCGACGCCTGGCCCGCGCCGCTGTGGATCCTGGCGTTGTGGGCCGCCTTTGCCCTGACGCTGAACCACTCGCTCGTCTACCTGCGGTCCCGGCCGTGGATGGCCTGCGTGTTCGGCGCGGTGGGCGCGCCGCTGGCATATTGGGGCGCCGCCCGCGGCTGGCAATCGGTGCAGTTCGAACCGCCCGCCTGGCGCGCGACCGCCGCGCTGGCGGCGGGCTGGGCGCTGGCGTTGCCCGCGCTGACGGCAGGGGCGCGGCGATGGACCCGGGAGGCATCATGACGATCTGGCAACAATGGTCCACCATCGCGATCGTGATGATCGCCGCCATGGCGCTGGCTTGGGGCTGGCAGCGCCGCCATGCCAATGCGGGCATCGTGGACGTGGTGTGGGCGCTGGGCATGGGCGCTTCGGCCTGGCTCATCGCGGCCACCGGCGCGGGCAGCGGTGCCGCGAGGCTGGCCCTGGCCGTGATGGCGGGCGTGTGGTCGCTGCGGCTGGCGTGGCACCTGTGGCGCCGCGTGCGCGAAGGCGAAGACGGCCGTTACCGCGCCCTGCGCGAGCATTGGGACGGCCATCAGGGCAAGTTCTTAGGGCTCTTCATGTTCCAGGCCGGGCTGGTGATGCTGTTCTGCCTGCCGTTCCTGGCGGTGGGCGCCAGTCCCGCGCAGGGCTGGCCCGTGGCGCTGGGGCTGCTGATCTGGCTGGCCGCGTTGTCGGGCGAGGTGATCGCCGACCGCCAGCTCGACCGCTTTCGCGACAACCCCGCGAATCGCGGCAACACCTGCCGGCAGGGCCTGTGGCGCTACTCGCGGCATCCGAACTACTTCTTCGAGTGGTGCCATTGGTTCGGCTACGTCGCCCTGGCGTGGGGTTCTCCGCTGGCATGGCTGTCGTGGCTGGGACCGGTGCTGATGTTTGTGTTCCTGCGCTGGATCAGCGGCATTCCGTTCACCGAGCAACAGGCGCTGCGCACGCGCGGCGATGACTATCGCGATTATCAACGCCGCACGCCGGCGTTCTTTCCCTGGTTTCCGAAACGCTGACGAGGCATGCCATGACGACCGCCATCCTGAACGACTCTCCCTTGGCCTCCGACCGTCCGGCGCCAGGCCTGCTTGGCCTGGCCGAGCGCGGCCTGCTGCCCGATGCGCTCCTGCGCCTGGGCATGCGGCGCCTGTGCGCCCAGCGCCTGGCGCAGGAATACGCGGGCGGCATCGAGGCCTGGACCGAACGCGACCGCCAGCTGATCGCCAGCCTGCGCGCCAGCGCCGTGGCCATCCATACCGACGCCGCCAACGCGCAGCACTACGAGTTGCCCACTGCGTTCTTCCAGCTTTGCCTGGGCGCGCGCATGAAGTATTCGAGTTGCTATTACCCGACCGGCGCCGAAACGCTGGACCAGGCCGAAGACGCGATGCTGCGCCTGTATGGCGAGCGCGCCGGGCTGGCCGACGGCCAGGACATCCTGGAGCTGGGTTGCGGCTGGGGCTCGTTGACGCTGTGGATGGCCGAACAGTATCCCAACGCGCGCATCACTGCGGTGTCGAACTCGGCCACGCAACGCCAGCATATCGAGGCGCAATGCCGCGCGCGCGGCTGGACGCATGTGCGCGTGGTGACTTGCGACGTCAATGTCCTGTCACTGCCCGGCGCCGCCTTCGACCGGTGCGTCTCGGTGGAAATGTTCGAGCACATGCGCAACTACCAGGACCTGCTGGCGCGCATCGGGCAGTGGCTTCGGCCCGGCGGAAAGCTCTTCGTGCACATCTTCGCGCACCGCGAGCGCGCCTATCCGTTCGAGACCGACGGGGCCGGCAACTGGATGGGGCGGCACTTCTTCACCGGCGGCATCATGCCGTCGGCCCATACGCTGCTGCATTTCCAGCAAGACCTGACGCTTGAGGAACGCTGGTTTCTCGACGGCACGCATTACGCCCGCACGGCCAATCACTGGCTGGCCAACCAGGACGCCCGAGCCGAACCCGCACGGGCGGCGCTGGCGCAGGCTTACGGCGCACCCTTGGCCGGCTTGTGGCATCAGCGCTGGCGCATGTTCTGGATGGCGTGCGCCGAACTCTTCGGCTACGACGACGGACAGCAATGGGGCGTCGCGCACTATCGCTACACGCGGCCCTGAGGAGAAACGATCATGTTGCGAACCCTGTTTATCGGCGTGACGGCCCTATTGGCCGGTTGCGCATCGCCGCCGCCCATGCCGCCGGTGGCGCAAGTGGACCTGGACCGTTTCATGGGCGACTGGTATGTGATCGCGCACATTCCCAGCTGGCCCGAGCGCAACGCCTATGACGCCGTGGAAAGCTACCGGCTGTTGCCCGACGGCCGGGTGCAGACGGATTTCCGCTATCGCGATGGCAGCTTCGATGCGCCCATCGACACCATGCACCCCGTGGCGACGGTGCGGCCCGGCACCGGCAATGCGGTGTGGGGCATGCAGTTCATCTGGCCCATCAAGGCCGAGTACGTGATCGCCTATCTGGACGAGTCATACCAGACCACCATCATTGGCCGGTCCAAGCGCGACTACGTCTGGATCATGGCCAGGGTGCCGTGCCTGGACGACGCGGTGTACGCCGACCTGCTGCGCAGGGTGACGGCGCTGGGTTATACGGAAGCGCCGCGCAAGGTGCCGCAGCGCTGCGACCGGTAAGGCTGCCCGCCCGGGTCAACCGTATTCCAGCCGATAGAAACTCTGGCTGGCGATGAGCGTGGCGCCGCAGGACGTGCGCATGCCTTCCAGGGCGGTCAGGCGGTCGGAGCCGACGTTCTGCACGCCTTCCACGATGGTGTGGTTGTCGCCGCATTTGGGGCAGGTGACGCGGTCGCCGACCCGCGCCATCGGCTGGCCAAAGATCACGACGGTTTCGTCGCCGGTGACGACGACGCCGCCGTGCGAAGTTTTATCGCCCTTGCGGATGACGGAACGTTGGGACATGGTGCGCGAGAGTCAGGTTTATAGATACGTGCCATCCGGCGCGAGCCGCGCGGGGCCGGCCACGAAGGTGCCGTCCGGCGCCATGCGCACCGGCCCGCCGCCGCCCTTGTAGCTGCCGTCGGGCGCGCGTTGGGGCTTGCCGGCCACATAGGTGCCGTCGGGCGCGCGGGTGATGGGGCCTTCGCCGCCCACGTACGTTCCATCGGGCGCGCGGCGCGGCGTGCCGGCGATGAAGTGTCCGTCGGGCAACATACGAATGGTCTTCGACGTCATGAATGCTCCTTGGGGATGAGGGCAAATCATAACGAAGCATCGTGATGCGCCTTGTAATAGGACGTGTCATCTTTGAACGTTACACGTAAGCGGATGTGGCATGATTTGCGCCTACAACAGCCCTGACGCCTATGACCGACATCAACGCCCTGTTGCAACCCATTCCCGGCGACGCGCCTTGCGGCGTGGACCTGGTGTTCTCGCCCGAGTTCGACGCGATACGCGAGGCCCGCCGGCATGACGACCCCCAGCTCGACCAAGGCGACTGGGTCATCGACCTGAAAGAGGCCGATTGGCCCGAGGTGACGCGCATCTGCACCACCGTGCTGCGCGACCGCAGCAAAGACATCCGCATCGCATCGTGGCTTGCCGAATCCTGGGCCAAGACCCGCGGCTTCGCGGGGCTGCGCGATGGCTACCTGCTGATCGACGGCCTGTGCCGCAACTATTGGGACGGGCTGCACCCGGTGCCCGAAGATGGCGATGTGCAGCAGCGCGTGGGCAATCTGGCGTGGCTGTTGTCGCGGTCGCAGCAATTGATCGGCGAGATCCCGCTGACGCAAGCCGACGGCGCCCGCTATGGCGCGGTGCTCTGGGAGGCGGCAAGCCAATTGGCCAATGCGGTCAAGCGCACGCCCGACAACGCCCACGAACTGACACGCGGCAAGCTCACGCTGGACCGCTTCGATGCCGCACGGCGCGACACGCCGCCGTCTTTCTATTCGGAGCTGGACGCGCAGCTGCAGGGCTGCGCGCAGGCCCTGGATCAACTGGAACGCACCCTGGATGCGCAACTGGGCGACGAAAGCCCCGCGTTCTCGCGGGTGCGCGAGGCGCTGCGCAACGTGACCGAACTGGTGCACCGATTTGCGCGCGATGCGGGCCTTCTGGTCCGTACGGACCTTGCCGCCACACCGGCGCCGGCCGCGCCCGCCGCCCCTGTTCGCGTGGAGCCCACATTGACTGCCGCCGATCACTTCGATGACGCCGCTGCGTCGGGCGCTCCGGGCGCCGCCGCGCCGCTGCACGCCGTACCGCCCGCCACCGCCCGCGGGCCCATCCAGACCCGCGAACAGGCGCTGGCGCAGTTGCGGGACGTGGCCGAGTTCTTCCGCCGCACCGAGCCGCACAGCCCGGTGGCCTACCTGGCCGACAAGGCGGCAAGCTGGGGCGAGATGTCGTTGCACCTGTGGCTGCGCACGGTGGTCAAGAACGACGAGACGCTGTCGGGCCTGGAAGAGTTGCTGGGCATCAAGAAGGCGGGCGACGGCAACTGAGCGGCCGCCGCCGCCACCCCTGACTACCGCGCCGCCCGGAACTCGATACGCCGGTTCTTGGCGCGGCCTTCCGCCGTGGCGTTCGTGGCCACCGGCTGATCCGGGCCCGCGCCCATCGCTTCGAAGCGCGACGCCGGCAACCCCTTGTCCACCAGATAGTCCCGAACCGCGTCCGCACGCGCCTGGCTGAGCGCCAGGTTGGTGCTGCGGCTGCCGGAGCTGTCGGTGTGGCCGATGATCTGGATCTTGTCGGCGCGCAGCTTGGGCACGGTGTCGGCCACGCGATCCAGCAATTCCCGGCCGCGCGTCGTCAAACGGGTGCTGCCGGTCTCAAACTCCACCACGCGGTTGGTCAACAGGTTGTCCAGCACATCCTGCTCATCCTTGCCGGCCGACACGCGCAATCCGTTGACGATCTTGTACGTCGGGTTCAGCGACGTGGCAAAGTTGCTGGCGATCTGTTGGCGCGAGGCTTCGTTGTCGACTTCGCCCCGCAGGCGGATCTGCGTGCCGTCGATTTCCAGCTGGCCGCGGTTGATCTGCTTGAGCGGGCTGTCCAGCAGCTTGCCCACGTGTTGGGACCAGTTCGGGGGGGCCACCACGCCGCCGACGTCGATGCGGTCGATGACGTTGCCCACGCCATAGACCTTTTGCAGCCGCGCCAGCACATCGGCCTTGGTGGCCTCGTCGGGCACCGCGCCGCTGGCCACCACCTGGCCGGGTTGGGGAATGACGTTGGCGGGCACGACCGTGGCGGCGTCCTGGGCGTGGGCCGAGAATGCCAGCGAGGCGGCCAGGACCAGAGTAAGCGTACGCATGTCCTAGGCTCCGATGAAAACTTCGCGGAACGTCTCCAGCGCCTGGCGCAAGGAGAGCCGCGGTTGATCCAGATAGCTCGCCAGCTTGGCCAGCCCGTGGCTGGCGCTGACGTGATCGCGCACCCACGGCGCGTCTTCCAGCACGATGTAATGCTGCGACAGCGCCTGCGGGGTGGATAGCAGCGTTGCCAGCGTGCGCGGCGAGGCGCCGCGAAAGCCCACGACCAGCCGATGCTTGCCGGCGATGCGCCCGATGAAAATGGCGATCTCGAAATCGGCGCGTGTCAGGAACGGCGCGATCAAGGTCATCCAGTAGCTGGCGACCAGATTGATGTAGAGCGGATCGTCCGGCAGCGGCAGCGCAAGCCCGGTGTCCAGTTGCGATGAGCCGCTGGACATCACGGGCGTGAGCAGGATGCCCAGCGCCAGGACGATGTCGTGCATGCTGGCCGCGTGTCCGTTGCCGCGCAGCATGGCCTCGACGCGTTCGATCGTCTGAAGGTCGATGAAGGCATCGAAGCCGTCGTCGGCGGCGGTGCGGATCTCGCCTTCCAGGTCGTTCAGCGTTTGCAGCGCGGGCGCGGGGTCGCCGTCGTGCATGAGCTGCGCCGCTGCCGTGCCCATGCGATTCCACATGCGGCTGAAGGCGAGCGGGCTGCGCGCGATGAAGTCCAGCGGACGGGTCACTTCCACCGACGTGGCGGTAATGAACGGAAAGCGCCGGCCCGATTGGTCGCGGCTGGGCTGAAGATGGCCGGCGATGGCCAGCTTGCCGCGCGAGCCCAGCACGGCGAAGGGAACGGGCTGCGCTTCGTCGTACAGCGTCTTCCAGTGCGGGTCCTGCGCCAGCACCTCCATGGTGTTGGCCACCCACGCATCCAGCGTCGCCATCAGCTGCGGGTGCGAGGTGTTCTTGACGAAATCACCACGGGACGGAATCTTGCCAAAGTAAGCCGTACGGAACATGGGAGACTGCGGATTGCTCATTGCTGCGCTCCGGCAGGCGTCGGGGCGACGGAGGGTTGAGGGGATGTGCCGGCCACCGTGGCGGGCAGGCGCAGGTTGCGCAGGCCCTGGCTGCCGGGCTCGGCGCCGCCGGCGCTGGCGGCTTGCGCGTTGCTGATGATGCGCAGACGGACGGGCACGGTGATGTTGGATTTGCTCCAGCTCATCTCGAAGCTGCCGTCCGGGTTGGGCTTGCGCTGCGCGCCCGAGATCAGGCGTTCCAGGCCGAAGCGGCCGGGTTCGTTGACCACTTCCACCACGGTGCCGTCAAAGGCGGTGGCCGTGATGCGCGCGCCCGGCGCGCCCTGCGCGTTGGGCCATACGAAGTTCACCCATTGCGCCGGCGTGTTGCGGTAGCGCAGCTGCTGGCCGTCGATCTCGATGGTGTATTCGGTCACGCCGCCGGCGGGCCTGGGCTGGATCTGGAACAGCGTCTGCGGCTGGCTTGCCGCGCCCGATCCGGCTGCGCCGCCGGACAGCGGCGCCACCCACTGGGCAAAGTTCGCCGTGAAGGACGGTTGCAGCTCGATGCCCATGTCGCCCCAGGTGCGCGCGGTCAGGATGTCGCCGCGACGCACGGTCAGCGGACCCAGCGTCTCATTGACGTACTTGGCGATGCTGCCCTGCGGGCCGAAGATCTGCCCGATCTCTTCACCGCTGGCCTCGATGCCGGCCTTGGTCGAGAACGGATACTTGTCGGCCAGCGTCTGCGTGAAGGGCTGGTACACCTGCGCGTTCCATACCTTGTTCAGCTCGGTCTGGGCCGGCTGCATTGCGACGGCGTAACCCTGGATCAGCGGGCGCACCAGCAGCGGACGGAGCGTCTCGCGCTGCGCGGGCGTCAATCCCGCCAGCATCTGCTCATCCACCAGTTTCAGCGCATCGGCCAGTTCCGAATCCTTGCCTTCCAGCGTCTGCCGCATCAGGAGCAGCGCGCCGGGGCCCGGATCGCCCTGGTTGTTGATGAGGTTAAAGCGCGTGCGGATCTTGGACAGCGCGTTCATGTAGTTGCCCAGCAGCGACTGGTTGTCGCGCGTGACGACCAGTCGCGCCACGTCGGAGAACTCGCGGCCCACCGGTCCCATCGGCATCTGTTCGCCGCCCGGCGCGACTTCTGTGGGCTTGGGCTGGCCCTGGCGCAGGATCACCCGCTTGAACCACGCGACCACGCCGGTCTGCGCCTGCGAAAGGCCGGTGTTGATCAGCGACGGGTTGTCCCAGGAGGTCTGCTCGTACGTCGTGTTGATGAGCTTGACCAGCGGCGAGTTCTGCGGATCGCCCAGGCGGTTCATGCCTTGCACCGCCTGATCGAAGCTGGAGAAAGGCTTGATCGTGACGCCGCGCAGCATCTTCTGCCACTCCTGCGCGTACTCCGTCTTGTACATCGTGGCCAGGCTTTTCTGGATCTGCTCGGGGCTGCCTTCCAGCGTGAGGTCGTCGCGCGCGTTCACGCCCAGCACCCAATCGCTGGTCTGGACTTCCTTGCGGGCGGCTTCGCCGATGGCCGGCTCAATGTACTGTTCCCACGCTTCCCGCGTGAAGGTGCCCGGCACGGCGTAGCTGCCCGCGACCACGGCGGCGTCGGCTTCGCCCATGATGCGCGCCACCGTCATCGCGGGGAAGCGGGTGGCGGCGCGCGCCTTGAGCGTGGCGTAGGCGCGTTCGCGCGCCGGCATGCCCTGCATGACGCTGCGCAGGTTGCCGCGCGTGCGCTCGACCATGGCCAGGTTGGTTTCGATCTGCGGCCAGTCGCTGTCCGCCGCGCGCGCGACGTAGAACGAGATAAGCCGTTCGGCGCTGCGGATGAGCTGGTCGCGGGGCATCGCGCCCCGGTTGGTTTCCAGCCAGCCGCGCCAGAAACGCGTGATCTGATCCGACAGGTGCGTCGGATCCACGTGTTCGCGATTGGCCATCATCAGGTACGTCTTGAGCGCGTTGTAGGCGTCGTCGACGTTGGTGGGCGAGGCGTCCTGGAACAGCGTGTCGCCCGCGTTCGCGCGCACGGTTTGCGCTTGCGCGGGCGGGGTGGCGGGGCGCTCGCCGGAAGCGGCGGCCTGCGATACGTCCACCCGTCCCAGATAGTCCTCCAGGCTGGCCTTGACGGGCGCCAGCATGAATTGACGCAGGCCGTTGTAGTACTCGGCGAGCAGGCGCTGCTTGAGCACATCGCCCTGATACAGCCCCAGGCCCAGCGACAGCGGCCGGCTGGCGGAATAGCGGTCCAGCTGTTCGATGCGGTCCTGCAGGATCTCCATCGCTTCCAGGCGGCTTTGCAGGTCCGTGCGCTCGCCTTGCAGGCGCACGACCTTGTCCAGGTCGGCCTGCACGTTGGTGGCCAGTTGCCGGTTGCCCAGGTACGACCAGCTCCATCCGCCCAGCACCAGGCCCAGCGCCAGCACCAACCCGAAGAAGGTCAGGTAACGCATGCGGACCTTGTTCGGGCTGGCGTGCTGGCGCACCAGCTTCTTGTCCGCGAAGATCACGTTGGAGAACAGGTCGCGCAGGAAGAAGCCGTTGTGCGAATTGACGCCGCGCGCGGGCTCGCGGTTGGCCGGGCGCAGCGTGAAGCGTTCGGCCAGCTTGTCGGTGGATGTGCTGCGCGATGCGCCTTCCTGCAGCGCGCTGGTGAAGTAAAAGCCGCGGAACACGGGCTTGTACTGAAACGGATTGGTCTCGAACAGCGTCGACAGAAACGTGCGCAGCGCCGGCTTGATGCCCGCGAATTCCAGCGGGAACGTCAGCAGGCCCGGGGGCAGGGCGGCGCTGCGGCGCAGCGACATCTGCGCCGTGCCCATTTCCTTGAGCCCTTCGTATAGTTCGTCGAAGCGCTCGTCGAACAGCGTCAGGACGTCGCGGCTTTCATCGGCGCCATAGGGCAACGTGGCGCCCCAGACTCGATCGCGCTCGCGCGCATCCGCGTCGGCAAAGAACTCCGAGAAGCCGGCGATCAAGTCGGCCTTGGTGAAGATCACATACACCGGCGCAAACACTTCCAGCCGGTCGGTTAGTTCCTGAACGCGCTGGCGCAGGTTCTTGGCCAGGTTGATCGCGAATTCGGGGCCGGCATCCGTCAGTTCACTGATGCTGGCGGCCACGATGATGCCGTTGATGGGCGCCTTGGGACGATGGCGCTTGAGCAGGTCCAGAAAGCTCATCCATTCGTTGCGGTCTTCTTCGTGCACCGAGTAGCGGCCCGCGGTGTCCAGCAGGATGCCTTCCGTGGTGAAGAACCAGTCGCAGTTGCGCGTGCCGCCCACGCCGCGCACCGCTGCGCCGTTCTTGTCTGCAAAGGGGAACTGCAAGCCGGAATTGATCACGGCGCTGCTCTTGCCGGCGGCAGGGTTGCCGATGACGATGTACCAGGGCAGCTCGTACAGCGCTTCGTTGCCGGAGGTCTGGCCGATTTTCGATGTCTTGATGGTGCGTACGGCCTGCGTCAGCCGCGTGCGCAGCGCCTCGATCTCATTGCGGTTGGCGGCGGGGCTGGCGGCCGCGCCCGTCTGCACCTGTTGTTCCAGCATGTCGCCCAGCTTCTGGTTGGCGCGCCGCGCCTTGCGGCGGCGCCACAGGTAGGTGCACAACCACAGAAACAGCAGCACGCCCAGCAAGGCCCCGGCCCACACCATCGCGATCTGCATGGTGTCGGCAAACAGGAACAGGAACACGATCAGCGCAATCAGGCCAATGGCCATGAAGGTGCGCGGGTTGGCGAACACGCGAGCGCTCCAGTAGCGGAAGTCGCTCATGGCGCTGGAAAATCGAGAAAACAATCCTGATGGGCTACGCATGGTTTTCGCTGTTGTTATGGGGTCAGGCGGTAGCGCCGGCGGCGGGCTGGGTAACCAGTGCCGCCGAGCGCAATACGGGGTCTTGCAGGGTAAGGGTCAGGACCGGCTGGGCGTACTGCATGCAGGCTTGCCCGGCCACGGCCAGCGTCAGCAGGGAGGCGGCCACGCCGGTATGTCCACAGGCAACGCCAACCGACTGGCAATCCTTGGCGGCGTCCAGGTGACTTAAAAGTTGTGACGCGATGTTGATCGGTTCTAGCGGGCGGCTGCCCCGGTGGTCGGCATCGCTGATGACGTGGATGACGCTGTCGGGCATGACGTCCGCGCGTTGCAGCAGGTCTTGCACAGCGTCCGCCAGCGGGGCTTCGGCCTGCGCGCCGCGCGCGTCGGCCGGCTTCTGGCGGCGCAGCACGGGCGACAGGGCCACGCGCAGTGGGGCGTCGGTGCCGGCCGGGCCCAGCAGCAGGCCGGCGGCCGCTTCGCCCGGCACACGGCCTTGCGGATTGGCGGGGGTCAGCAGTGTCGACATGCCATCCCACATCGCCACTTGCTCGGGATCGATATAGCCGTCGCCAGCCAGCACGATGCGCCAGGGCTCGGGCGTCTGCGCGTCGTGCGGGGCCGCCGCCAGGTCGCGCAGCAGGCCGTCGGCTGCCATGGTGTCGCGCGCCTGGTGTTGCGCGACGCTGATGCGGCTATCAGGCCAGACGCCGGCCGCGGCCTGAATCTCCTGGCACGCGCGTTCACGCGCCGCGTCGGGCCAATCGGCCGGCAGGACGAGCTCCACGCGCAGCAGGGGCCAGTCCTCATCGCGGGCGGGCACATCCAGCGCGGTGACGTGGCGATGCGCCTCGTTGGTGAGCGTGCGGGCGACGTCGGCCAGCAAGGACGTCACGCGCAGGGTTGCCGTGCCCGTCGCCTCGGGCGGCGCGCCGCGCTCGCGGGCAGCGGCGTACAGCGCAAGGTCGTTCACGCCGGGCACGCGCGCGGCGAAGATGGGATAGCCTTGCGGCGTTTTCAGTTCGGCATCCAGCTCGGGACGCTTTTGCGCCGCCAGCGCCTCGGCGATGGCGGCGGTGTCGTCGCCGGCGGCGGCACGCGCCGCCACGGCGGCCACGCGCAATTGGACAAGTTGCGCAGGCGCGTGCGCCGGCGTTTGCGCCGCCGGCGTGGCGGCGTCCGCGGCAGGCTTGGGGGCGCGTGCGGCACGCACCGCGCGCGCCCCAAGCCACAGGGCCGCCAGCATCGCCAGGGGCAGCGCGAAGAGATACAGCCCGATGTCCACGCCGGTCGGCAGCGTGCGGGATTCCTGCCACCAGATGATGACGGCCAGCCACACCACCGCGAACAGCATCAGGACCAACAGGCCTTTCTTGACTACGCGGGCCATCACTTGGCGCCCTCGCGAGCGCGTTGCATGACCCCGGGACGGCGCAGCTCGACGTGGCCGAAGTCCATCATCTTCCAGCGGCCGCCCCACGTCAGGCCGACCAGTTCGGCGGTTTCGCCGAAGAGTTCATAGCCGCGCATGGCCCAGGGGTCTTTTTCAGAGATGACGATCTTGCCGTCGCGGAAGAATGCGCTGTCGGCGGCCAGGCCATATTGGTGATAGCTCTGGAACGCGCCCGCGTTCGTCACGTGCGTGCCCATGCCCGCCAGTTCTTCCTGCCGCTCGGGGCTGCGATAGCCCTCGATCAGCGCCATTTCGTACCCATGCTGTTCACGCATGATGCGATACGCCAAGAGCAGGCGCTGGCGGAAATCCGCGTCCAGCAAATCCCAGTTCCGGCTTGCGCCGCCCAGCTTCGGACGCACCAATTCCACTTCGCGGGTGGTGAACGCGTCGGGGGGCAGCGGGGCGGGCGGAGCCAGCCTTTCGCCCTCCAGCAAAGCCTGTATCCGGCGGTCCGGACCGGCCGTTTGGGTGCTGTAAACGAATGTGTGATTGTGTCGCATGAAGAAAGCAAAAAGTGACGGAAGCATTACAACTGTCAGCCCGATTGCGACTTGCCAGCGATACCTTCCGACCCAATCCCTCGACGCGTTCATGCCGCTGCGCAGCACGCCCGCCGTCCCGCCAACTGCCCCGCCCGCGTGGGTCACGCCACGCGTCGCACCCCGCGCCACCCCTTGTACGCAGGCGCGCAGACCCCGGGCTGCGCCGTGGCGCAACGCGGGAAAAAAAAGGAGAGCGGAGACGCCCACCGCCAGTAAAAAATACAGGGGCAGTAGCAGCAACAAGATAGGTCCCTCATATGAAGGCGTAATCTTTTGTTCTATTCGCGCACGAGGCAAGTGCTCGGGCGTTGCAAGTAGCGTCCGACCCTTAGGAATCGTAACAAGGAGCGATGATCGAAACGGATCGATCGGGTATTCTCGGCGGGGCTTGGTTACAGGGGGGCTGCACACGCCTCCTGCTGACACGGGAATCCGCATGGCAGAAGACAAACAAGAATCTCGCCCTACGAAGACCGCGCCGAGTTTGCTCAGCGCCACGGCGTCCTCGTCACGCGAGATCGAATCGGCGCGCATTCTGGCGGCGCTAGAGGGGCGCGTACCGCAAGCCGAGGTCAAACATCTTGCGCCGCCGCGCCGCCGCGCGGGGCGGTGGCTGGCGCTGGCGCTGTTGCTGGCCTTGCTGGCTGGCGGCGTCACCTGGTTCATTCATGAAGATGGCGCGGCGCCCATGACGGCGCAAGCGCCGGCGCCCGCCGTGGCGTCGGCCGAGCGCCCCGTCTCCGCGCCGCCGCAAGCGTCTGGCGCGGCCTCCGCGGCAGATACATCGCTACCCTCTGCGTTGGACACGCCGCCGGCGGTTGCCGCCATCGTTGACGAAGCGCCGCCCGCGCGCGATGCGAACATCGGCCGGGGTGATCCGGACCCGCTGGGCGAACCCACCAATCCGCTGTCCGTGCTGGCCATGACGCCGCCGCCCGCGGCCGCGCCTGCGCCTGGACCCACGCGTCAGGCAGCCGAACAGCAACGCGCGCGCCAGTCTGGCGCGCCGCAAGCGGCCAAGCCCGCCAGCAACACACCGCGTACGGCCGCCAAGCAGTCGGATACCGACGCCGCCTTGCTCTCGGCATTGATGAGCTACGGGCTGCCGCCAGCTTCTCCGCCGGGCACACGCGTCTACAAGTCCGACGGCGTGTTCATCCGCGAGATGCCCGGCTCGCCGCTGGCCGACCGGCTGAAGGCGTGCCGCAAACTCAGTTTCATTGAAGGCGAGCAATGCCGCCTGCGCGTGTGCGCGGGGCAGTGGGGCACGGCCCCGGAATGCCCCACGCCGCAAGCCAACGTCGAACCCTGAATTCGCATCGCCCGGAGCGGGCGAATGTCGTCAACGTCTTCGAAGAGGTTTTTGTTCCATGGCTGTCAACGCAAGCAGCGGCAGTTTCAGCGCCGAGACCCGCCTTTTCCGGCTGGACGGCGAAGGGGCGATGTCGTCCTTGCAGGTGGAAGGCTGGGCCGCGCGCGAGGGGCTGTCGACAATTGGTCAGATGCGCGTGGTGGCGCTGGCCGAAGATGCCGGGCTGGACCTGAACGACATGATCTCGCGTCCGGCCACCTTGTGGACCACGTGTGCGGACGGCACAGAAATTGGGCGAAGCGGCGTCGTGCGCGAGGCCGAGATGTTGGGCGGCAATCCGGGCATGGCGCGGTATCGCCTGACCTTGGCGCCGTGGTTGTGGCTGGCGACGCAGCGGCGCGAAAGCCGCATCTATGAAAGCCAGCCCGTATTGGACATCGTGCGGCACGTGCTGGATACCTACCCGGGCTACACGTACAAGGTGTCCGCCGAGGTCGAGACGCATCTGGCCGATCTGCCCGCGCGCCCCTACACCACGCAGTATCGCGAAACCGATTACGACTTTCTGTCGCGGCTGTTGGCCGAGTCCGGCCTGGGCTGGACCACCGTCGAAGACGACAGCGCGCCTGCGCGCCACGCGGTGCTGATCTTTGCCGACAGCCGTACGCTGGCCGAGGACGCGCAGTCCGCCGGCGTGGGCGTGCGCTTTCAGCGCGCGCACGCCACCGAATCGCGGGATGGCGTGCAGGTGTTCGCGCGGCGGCAACGCCGCGGCGTGGAACGCGTCACCGTGCTGGGATGGCATGGCAGCGGCAAGCATGCCATTTCGGGGCAGGCCCTGGCGGGCCCGGCCAGCGGGTCCGATGACGAGAGCGCCGGGCTGGAATGGTTCGAGCCGCTGGGCCACGGCGCCTTGTTGAATCAGGCGCATGCGCAGTTTCAGGCCACGCTGATGATGCAGGCGGTGCAGGCAAGCGCTGAAACGTTCGTGGGGCGCGGCAATGTGCGCACCTTCCGGTCGGGAACCCGGTTCACGCTGCAAGACATGTCGCCATTGGGTCCGTCCGGCGAGGCGGGTTTTGAACCGGTCTTCGCGCTGGATCTGCTGGAGCAGGTGGGTGTGAACAATCTGCCTGGCCAGGCCGATGCCGGCATGGCGGCAATGCGGGGCGCGCTGGATGATTTTCTGCGCTTTGACGACGAGACCGTCGCGCACGCCGCCGACGGGGATGAGCCTGCGCGCAGCGACGCCTTCTTTGGCCAGGCGCAGCCCGATGCCGCCGTGCTGGCACGCGCGCACGACGTGGGCTATGCAAACCGGTTCCGCGCCGTGCGCTGCGACCGGCCCTGGCGCGCCGCCTTCGCTGCGGGGCGAGGCGCACGGCTGGCGGGCGCGCCGTCGGTGGTGGGCGTGCACACGGCCATCGTCACCAACGCTGAAGGGTCCACCGAGGCCCGTGGCGAGGACGAGATCTACCGCAATGCACGCGGCGATGTCCGCGTGCGCTTTCATTGGCAGGCGGAAGGCGCCGGCCTGGCAAAAAGCCGATGGGCGCGCGTGGCGCAGCGCCAGGCAGGCGCGGGGATGGGCATGAGCTTCGTGCCGCGCGTCGGCCAGGAAGTGCTGGTGCGGTTTCTGGATGAAGACATCGACCAGCCCCTGGTGGTGGGCGCGCTGTACAACGGACGTGGTGAGGGCGGCATCCCTTCCACGCCCGGCGGCAGGGCCGGCGAACCGATGAACACCGACGTCTACGCCGCCGCCCTGGACGGCAAGCCCAGTGCGCAGGCCAACCTGGCCAGCGGCAATGCGCCTGCCTGGCATGGCGCGGCCGGTGGCGACGAACAGCATCGCAACGCGGCCGCGCTGAGCGGCTTCAAAAGCAAGGAATTCGGCGGCGACGGCTACAACCAGATCGTGTTCGACGACAGCGATGGCCAGTTGCGCATGCAGATCAAAACGACGCAGGCCGCCACGGAGTTGAACCTGGGCCACTTGATTCACCAAAGCGGCAACTATCGCGGCAACGTGCGCGGCGTGGGCGCAGAGCTGCGCACCGATGCGTTCGGCGCGGTGCGCGGCGCAGGCGGCGTGCTGCTCACGACCTATAACGCGGGCGGCAGCGAGCCGGCGGGCGAGGCCGCGGCGCCTTTGACGCTGGCCGGGCAGGCCGACATCATGGCGCAGTCGTTCGATGGCGTGGTCGGCGCCCACCAGGGCGTGCGGCTGGCGTCCGCGCGCGGCACGACGTCCGAAGGCGCCAGCCGCCTGGATGGCGAACGCGCGCCGCTGGCCGCCATGACGCACGCCGTGTCCGGCACCGTGGCCGGCGAGGCGCTGGGCGGCGCGGCGGGCGATGCCTCGGCCAAACATACGGACGTGGTGGACGGCAAGGTGCCCCACCTGACGGACCCGCTGGTGCTGATGGCGGGCCGGGCGGGCCTGACGCAAGCGGCCGGACGCAACCTGCAGGTGGCGGCGGGCGAACTGGTGCATTGGTCTTCCGGGCAGGACCACAACCTGGCCGTCATCGGGTCGTTGCGCGTGCATACCGGGCAGGCGCTGGGCATCGTGGCCGGGGTGCAGCAGGGCGGCGCGGAATCGGGCCTGGACCTGATTGCGGGCACGGGCGATGTCGAGGTGCTGTCGCAGCACGATGTGCTGACGGTGCAGGCGCAGCAGGATCTGCGCATGGTGAGCGCCAACGCGGGCATCGAGTACGCGTCGCCCACGCGAATCCGCATCGCCAACGCGGCGGGCGCCAGCATCGTGATCGAAGGCGGCAACATCACCGTCACCGCACCGGGCCGTATCGACGTCAAGACCGGCAACAAGCAATTTGCCGGCCCGACGCAGATGCCGTATCCGCTGCCCCAGTTCACCGTCTGCAAGACCTGCATCCTGGACGCCCTGGAGAGCGTGCAGTCCATCACCGACAAGGGATGACGGCGATGCACTATTCCTGGCAGGACGCGCTGCTGTCCACATTCGCCGAATTGCCCCATCACCGCGGCCCGTATGGCGAGGCCGCGCGCGCGTATGTGATCGTCGACTTCCGCGGCCATCCGGATCTGCTGGCGCGGCTGACCGCGACCGAGGACCTGAGTTTCGGCTCGGTGTGGGCGCAGACCGGGCTGGACATCTACGGCGACGTGGCGCCGCTGCTGATCGAAGTGGACGGCGCCTCGCAAGGCGTGCTGCGCGGGCCGCGTCACGGGGATTTCAGCACCGTGCTGGTGCGCGTGCTGGAAGCGCTGCATGAGCGCGCCGCAGGCCGCTACGCGATGATGAGCTTCGCATCGGCGGTGCCGCTGGAGAAGCTCATCGCGCACTTCGGCGCGTTCTGCGACTACGCCTTGCCGGATGCCAGCGAGTTCTTCCTGCATTGGTACGACAGCCGCATCCTCGCGCGCGTGGTCCAGGTCTGGACACCCGAGCAGCGCGCGCGTTTCGCGGCGCCCTTGATCACGCTGCGTTATGCGCTGCGAGATGGTTCGCAGGGCGAGCTGGCTGGCACGGGTCGGCTACCCGCCGCGCGGCCGGACGGCATCGAACGCTTCACGCCCGAACAGCACCAGATGCTGTTCGATCTGGACTACCCGGACAAGCTGGCGGTGCAGTTGCGCCGGCTTTATCCGAACCTGCTGCCCGGCAATCCCGATCAGGACGCCCTGGTGCCGCGCGTGCAGGCGCAATTGGAACGCGCGCGTGCTCACGGCGTGGCAGGAGATAAGGACACGTTCGACTATGTCGCGTGGGGCGTGGCGATCTCGCCGCGCTTCGATGAGCATCCGGCGATCGCCGACGGGCTGCGTGCGTATCGGGCAAACGCAGAAGGCGGGCTGTCGAAAGCGCTGGAAGGCGTGCCGGATGCGGTGTGGGATGCGGTGCATGCAAAGTGGCGCGAGACGATTTCGGAGAAATGAATGCGTAAGGGTTTGATCGGGATACTGCTGTGGCTGGGCCTATTGGCGGGGTGCAATGGCGAACCCATCTATAAGGGGGTGAGCTTTGTCACGTACAACTACACGCCATGGAACCTGGAGCCCGTACGCATCAGTGATGCATCGGGTCGCGTGGCAAGTTCCAGCACGCTCCCATCGGGCGGCGGCGAGGGGAGCGTCTCTTGCTGCTATACGTTTTCCGGTACCGAATTCAAGGTGAAATGGAGCGGAGGTGACCCCGACCTGCTCCGCAAACATCTGTTTGACGGCAAGTTCGACGAGGTACTGTTCAAGAAGGAAACGACGGTGCACTTCCCGGCCACGAAAGTGCCCGAAGGGGATGGAACGCTGATTCTGGAGTTGCACATCTATCCGGATGAACACATGGAGCTCGCCTTGAGCCGCGAGTTGAAAGGGCAAGTCAGAATTCCAATCGTCGATACCACTCGCTGGCTGTATGGGAAGTACCGAGACGAGCTTGCGGGGTACAAGAGTGCAGGCTATTTGGCCAACGAAGTTGCCAGGGTCACAAAACAGGCGTGGATGTCCTATCGACTAGAAGACGCCGAAGACTTGCGCGGATATATGTATCTGCACTTCATTGTGTCTTCCAACTTTGGCAAAGACCCGGATGTGGCATCCGTTCTGAACGACCCTGACCGCAAGCCCGGTGACTTTGGCCGCGCCGTGGCCGCTTTGTCGAAAGAGCAGATCGCACGGATCAAGGCGACCGGCGAGCCGGCGGGAGGAAAGCATGTCCAGTGATCAGCTTCCGGATCAGGATAGAACGCCCGCATCGGTATTGAAGGCGATGGCGGAGAATGAGGCGGCCTATCCAAAGGACTCCTGCACGGAATGCGGCGTCACGTTGCGCCTGGGATTCTTCTTTGACGGGTTCGGGCGGAACAAGGATCTGGATAAGGAAAATCCTACGTTCCTGTCCAACGTCAGCCGGTTGTGGATGGCGCACTACAACGCGGGCAACAAGCCCGTCACGAACAAACAACGCTGGTATGGGTTTTACTATTCCGGCCTTGGCGTCGACCTCAACGAGGGCGCAAAGGAACAAATCCTCGTCAGCGCGCTCACGCTTGCTGGCGGCAAGATGGTAGACAAGGCAGTCTCTAGTGCGCAGGATGCTGCGAAGAACATTACGCGTCTTGATGAAGTGCCCGATGTGGATGCCACCGGGCGTGCCAAGAAGGCTGTCCAGCAATCCATCAAGGACGGGTCCTTCCACCCCATGGTGAAGGCGTACAAGGACGTCGTCAAAGACGTTCAGACGCTTCCGGAGAAGACGGTCAGAATCTGGAATGCCCTGGATCCCGACCGGATCCGCAATCGCGCACAGGCCACCTTGCGGGGCTTCTGGTCGGATTTCAAGAAGAACCCGCTGAAGGTTGCCTGGACTGCGGGAAAGAACGCCGCCAAGGCAACGTTGCTGGAGGGCGTGCCGGTAGTGCGGGACAATGCCGTCGTCGCCGAATTGATGGGAACGGGCGTTGACACGCGCCTGGATGCAGCCAGACGTCAGTTCGAGCAAGCCTATCAGGCTGAGAACGCGGGCACGGAAAAGGTCGTGCGTATCGAGGTCTGCGTTTTTGGAGCGGATCGCGGCGGGGTCATCGCCAAGCAATTCGTCAACGATATCGTCAAGAAGTACAAACGCCGCCACGACACCGACCTGGCCATCATCGGAAAAGACGGTGCGCTGGACGCGAAGATTGTCATTCGATTCCTGGGATTGTTTGACAGTGTCGCTTCCATCATGGAAGAAAGCTGGTTCCTTGAATTCATTCCCTTCACGGATCTGATCAAACAGACCCACAAGGACCGCACGCTGACCATACCCGCAGCTGTGGAGAAGGCCGTGCATTTCGCCGCGGCGCATGAGTTGCGCCGCAATCAGCGGCTGGATTCCCTGGAAAAGACGCGTGGCCTGCAGTATCTCTATCCGGGCTCGAGCGGTGACGTGACCGGCGTGGCCCCAATGGGATCGCTGGGCACTCGCGCGTCGCTGTCCCGGGTTCCATTGCGCGAGATGATGAACCTGGCGCTCGCACACGGCGCCGCAATGCATAGCATGGAAAGCCTGGCGGTCCGTGATCTGGCGCTTTACCGGATGCTGAGCCTGGCCGACGCGATCGAAGACGAAGGGCAGACCTATCACGTCCAGGAACTGGTCGATGCCTACCGCGAGATCGTCAAATACGAACCTGGCTGCGATTTCGTGCCGCACATGGAAGTTTTCCTGCGGTGGCTGGCGGTGCGTTATCAGGACCCCGTATTTCGCGCCGGGATGTCGGATCCCGCGGAGCAGTGGATCAAGGACCGGGACTTCTTCACCCCGGAGCAGGAGCTCATCGAAGAGCGCAGGCGATTGGGCATGGTATCGCGGGAGGAGCTTGCCAAACCCGAGACCACGGCGCGCGTGCGCGAGCTGGAAGCCTTGGCCAATGAGCGCCGCGAGCGCGCCAATGCCAGCCGTGGCGAAGCGCCGCCGCAGCGTTTTCTGCCGCTGTGGGAGCGTCTGGAGGAGGAGTACAAGGGGTTGGAAGAAGCCGAACGCCAGGATGCGGCGACGGAGCAGCGGCGGCAGGACATGGAACGCAATCAACCCGAGCAGCTTCGGGCCATTGAACGGTGGGATCAGGACGCGGTCTTCATGGAAAACATGCGCCTTGGCAGAAAGCCGGGCGACCCAGATTATGTGGAGAAGCTGCCGGACCCCTTCGCCGACATGAAGGCCGATCGCGCCATGCAGCGGCGTCTGCTGACCGCCTGGCGCGATGCGCGCGACGGCAAGACGCAATTGCCGCCCAAGGTGATGACGCTGTTCGACTGGCTGGTGCATGACGCGATGCTGAGCAGCTGGCCAGACCATCTGCTGGCCAGCACCCGCATGTATTTCCGCGTGCGCGACAAGGATGTGTTCGCCAAGACCGACGCGAAGGCCGAGATGGAACAGCGCGCCAAGGATATGCGCAACGCTGAGAAGGTGGAGGCGATGGCCGCGCGCAACGAGCAGAACATCCGGCAGATGACGCCCGCACGGCCCTGAGCGGCCGCGTGGTTGTAATGGAGCGACGGCCCCGCAGAGCGGGGCCGTCTTCATTTGACCGGCCCGTTCGTTTGGCGGCCGGATCTTCTACTGGCCGTCGCTTTCCCTGGCCGGCTTTTACTTCTGGCCGAGTTTCACTTCTGGCCTTCTTCGACCTCGATGGTCACCGTGTTCGACTTCACGTCCTCGGCCTCGATGTAGACCTCATACGTGGCCGGCGTGGCCGGCAGGTGCAGCACGCCGGCCATGTCGGTGGTGAAGCGCGTTTCCACGGTCATGCCCGGCGGCAGGGCAATCTTCGGGGGGCGGGGGCCGCCTTCCCGCGGGTCCACCGAGACATTGGGCAGCTTGGGACGCACGTAGTTGAACGCGACGCCGCGGTAGACCTTGCCGGTGCGCGTATCCTTCGCCACGAAGCGCGGAAGTTGCGGATTGTCGATGACGGGCAGGATGCCGCGTGCGCAGACCGGAATCGTCAGGGTGCTGCCGTCGCGGATCCTTACGCGCGAGGGCGCGGCGATGCGCATCTGCGCGTCGTAGCCTTGCAGCGGCGGCATGCAGGCGTGTTCCTGCTGCGAGTGCGTGGGCACCGAGGCAAAGGAGGCGGGCTCGATCCAGTCGGTAGTCATGATGGGCATGTCGATGTCGTTTCAGAGGGCGAGGGTGATCCGGGGCGCGTCGTCAGAATGAGGTCCAGCCTTCCGAGCAGTCCACCTTGCGCACGGCCTTGCTGCAACTCGGGCAGAAGTGGATGTTGGCGCAGGTGATGCCGTACATCACGCACTGCCCGATCTCATCGCTGTACTGGCCGTTCCGGTTGGGCAGGCCAAAGTAGCAGTGTCCTCCCATGTTGTAGTAGAAGTACTGCGGCGGATCCAGCTTGGAATCGTCGGCCGAGGAGTCTTCGTTGCGCAGGCCGGGCCAATCGGGGCCGCTGGGCACCATGCCGAGCAGGTGGCCCATTTCGTGGGCCAGCGTTTCCGTCAGGTACGCCTGCGAGTTAGGAACGTAGGGATCCAGCGTGGACACGAACAGCAGGTTGGTGCCGGTGATGGCCAGGCCAGCATAGCTGGCGGCGACCGTGTTGAACTGGATGTTGAGCACGCCGTTCAGGGGCGTGGACGAAATCTGGGTCAGGTCGACCTTCACGGAGAAGACGGCGCCGGAGCTTTCGCGCAGCGGCGTCATCAAATGGCGCGGAATGGGAATCGAACGTTCCGCGCCCGACGCGTCGGTGTAGATATACCGGGCGTGGACGAGCCAGTCGTCGCTGTCGTCGAACTCGTACCAGAGGCTGGCAAGGGTTCGGTCGTCGTTGACGATGGGCACCGTCATCACGCGTCCGCCCGGGCCGGCGGGCACGGGCAGGCGCATGTCGCCGCTGGTGCCGGGCGCGGCCAGCCGGTCGACGTGGCACACCACCAGCGTGTAAGGCTCGCGCTGCTTGCCGGGCGAGGTGGCGTATACGCGGCGCACGGCGTCCATGATGGCCTGCTGCGCGTCGACGTTGTCCGCCGCATCCACCGCCGAGCGGCCGCGGAATTGCAGGCGCGGCAGCTGGATCATGTCGATGCCGTGCAGCGCGAATTCCGCGGTGACCGGCGTCACGTCGGCCAGATGGTTCGCCGGGCGGGCGCTCATGCACATCACTTCCTGGATATACAGGCGGCGCGCGGTCTCGACGCGCTCCGTCTTGATGAGCTGGCCGCGTTCGTCGCGCACCTCGAACAGATAGACGTTGCGGCCGGCGGCGGGCAGGTCGATGTCATCGACGATGCGGGTGCCGTCGGCGTCCGTGACGTAGCTGCGCGGGTTGGCGTGCGGCTCCTGGTAGCTGGCGCGGCGGCCGCGCTCGCGGCTGGAGTAGGCGATGTTGCCGGCGTCGGCCTTGACGGTGATGGTGAAGCGGTGCGCGCCCGGACGGTTGAACTCCACGTGGATCCGCGGGCGGCGGGTCTGCCGCTCGGTGGTGGTCAACGCGTTGCCGTCGTTCCAGCGTTCGTCCGCGCGTTCCAGGTTGACGTATTGCAGGCGCGCGCCATCCTGGCGGCCGCGATACGTGGAGACGCTGGGCACCACACGCCCGGAGCCGGACGGGCCGGGCAGGCCGCCAGGCAGATTGGTGCCCTGCGTGCGGGCGACCGGGCCCAGTCCGATCGTGTCCAGCACGTCCCGCGCGATCTGCGGCAGCGGCGAGTCCGCCACGCCCGGGATCTTCATCAACACCTCGGCCACCTTGGGCAGCGTTTCGGTGGCGAGCGTGGGCGATTGCAGGATGGCGCCAATAACGCCCGGCACCGACGAGGACGACAGGCCCGGCATGCTGAGAATGGCGCCGGCCACGGCGGGAATGTTGGCCTGTTTCACGTCGGGCAGCGAGAACAGCGTGTCCACGGCTGAACTCAGCGCAGCGGCGCGGTCGCCCGCCGCGTTCAGCGCTTGCGTCATGACGGGCACGATGGCTGCGCCAACGTTGGCGCTGACGCCGCCGCTGGCGAGCGTGCTGGCGCTAGATAGCACGGTGGAGGCGGTGCTGGCCTGTTGCGCGATGGCCGCCAGGGTGCCTCCGCCAGCCACGGCGGCAATGCCGGACGCCCCGGCGCCGCCACCCCCGCCTGCGGCAGCGCCGGCTGCACCGGCTGCACCGCCTGCGGCCGACAGGTCCGTTGCGCGGGTTGCCGGTGTGCTGTCGGCCATGCCCGCCGCGCGCGCGGTCTCGGCGCCGAGCACGGTGTCCGGCGGGGCGGCGGGGGCTGTGGTTCCGGCCGGCGCAAAGGGCGGCGTGGCGCTTGCCAAGGGCGGCGTTGCGCTGGTGGCATCGGCACCGGTGCTTGCGCTGGCCAGGGGCGGCGTTGCGCCGGTGGTGTTGCCGGCGGCGAGGGGAGGCGTTGGGCTGGCGCCGCCGCCAGCGATGGGGGCGGTGGTATCGGCGGGTTGCGTCGAAGAGACGTCCGCCGGGGAGGGCGCGCCGGGAGTTTGCGTGGTGACGGTTGCCGGTGCGCTGCCATTGGCCGCTGCGGAACCGCCCGGCTCGGCCGCGCCATTCGCGCCGATGGGAGCGGAGGCCGCCGAGGCATTCGTTGAACTTGCGGTCGCGTCGGTGCCGGGGATTGCCCCTGCGCCTGCATCTGCTGCGCCTACGCCCGCACCTGCTGTACCAGCACCAGCTCCAGCACCAGCTCCAGCACCAGCTCCAGCACCTGTGCCAGAACCTGCACCGACACCCGTACCTGCTGCACCAGCAACTGCACCTGCATCGGCACCTGTACCTGCTGCACCGGCAACTG
Source organism: Achromobacter sp. SLBN-14 (assembly GCF_006715415.1). Lineage (NCBI taxonomy): Bacteria > Pseudomonadati > Pseudomonadota > Betaproteobacteria > Burkholderiales > Alcaligenaceae > Achromobacter > Achromobacter sp. SLBN-14. The sequence continues at coordinate 3,539,770 of NZ_VFNE01000001.1, forward strand.
CACCTGCACCAGCACCCGCATCCGCTGAGCCTGTCTCTATTCCGGCGCCTGCCACCGTGCCTTCGCTGACGTCGGCATTTGCCAAACGGGGAGAAGCCCCCGCGGAACCTGCAACCGCGTCTGTTCCTGCGAGCGGACCCGCGCTGGCGATGCCGCCTGTGGCTGCGGGAAGGGTCGAGGTCGCGGCGCCGCTTGTCGCGGCCGCGTCAACCGCCCCTCCCGCGCCCGCCGTGCCGACGGCAACGGACGGGCTGGGAGAGGCTTCGATGTTCGGAAGTCCGAAAGTGCCGTCCCCGGTCGCACCGGGCAGCCCGGTTCCCTGAGGCAGGCTCTCGCCGGACGCAGGCACGAAGCCGGGCGTTTGCGGCGCCGCGCCAGACAAGGGCGGCGTGGTGAAAACGCCGGCCGATTCGGGCAGCGACGGCGCGCCGGCCAGCGTAGCGCCCGGGTCCGTGGCGCCGGAGGAGACCGGCAACCCGCTTATCGCCGCGTCAGACGCGACCGGCACGCTCGGCGCCGCAACGGAGGGCGCGCCAGTCGGCAACGCCAATGCATCGGGCAGACTGCCCGGCGCAGCGGTCGAGCCGGACGCCGCTTGCGTGACGCTGCTTGCTGCGGCAGAGGTGGCGCCCAACAGACTGCCCGCGCCCGCCGCAATGGACGCGAGCAGCGCGGCATTCGCAGCCGGGCTGCGGCCCTTGGTCGTGTCGTCCTGCTGCGCGGCGGCAGCCGCGGCGGCCGAGTCATGAGCGGAGGCGTTCATCGACCCGCGCGCAGCGGCCGCGCCGGTGGCCACGGGGGCATCGGCACGCTGGCTTGCGTGTACGCCGGACGCTGTGTCGCTGCCGCCTTCGCGGTGGGCGGACGTGCCGCGCGCAAGCCAGTCGCGCGCGTCTCGCGCAGTCTGTTCCGCGTGGGTGGTCTGCTCGTCCCGTTCCGCCGTGCGTTCGAGATGCGGGGCTGGGCCGGTCGAGCGATGCGCGTCAGGCGACGCGCCCGGATGCTGCGCTGTCGATCCTTGGGTGAACGCGGGCGCCAGTCCCGCGGCGGCGGCGCCGATGCGTGTCGGGTCGACCTGCGGGTGCTGCGTGTCGTCATCGCCGTCCTGGGCGTGCATACGACGCGACGTCGTCGCGGCCACGGTTCCGGCGACAGCGGCGAGCAGGCCGATGGCGGCTCCCGATCCCACTGTCTGACGGGCTTGGCCCGGCGCGGCCATGGACGCGGACGGCGCTGCATCGTGGGTCGAGCCCGGCGCCGTCCTGGCGTCCGCCTCGATGCGGCCGGGCGCTTCCGTGCCCGCGATGCGGGAGAGATGCGAGCGGGCGGCAGCGTCGGATTGCGTAGCGGCGGTGGACGCGACCGATGAGGACGAGCCGAAAGCGGGCTCGCCTGCCTTGGACGCTTGCGAGTCAAACGCCGATCCGGACCCCGATCCCGACTCCGACCCCGATCCCGATTGGGTCGCGATGGTCATCGCTGCGGACGCCGAACTGCTGCGGCCCGCCAACGAGGCAGCCAGCGAGCCCGTGGCCGGGATGCCGACTCCCGTTGCGCCAGCAGCAAAAGCGGCGGCGCCGCCAGCAGCCGACGCGATGGATGGGACGGCCGTGCCGGAGCTTGAGGTGGCGATGGCAGACGCAACGCCAGCGTCCGCGCCAGCAACAGATGCCGGCGAGGCGATGTTCGCATCCGCGCCAGCGGCCACGGCGCCAGATGCCAGAAGGTCGTCCGCGCTTGCGGAGGACACGGCGGAGGCAACACCGGCGTCTGTGTTTGCGAGCGACGCGGCGGCGGGTGCCCCGGCGTCTGTGTGTGCGGGGAACGCGGCGGAGGTAATACCGGCGTCTGTGTTTGCGAGGAACGCGGCGGGGGCTGTACCGGCGTCCGTGCTTGCGAGGGAAGTGGCGGAGCCAATGCCGGCGTCCGTGTTTGCAAGGGACGTGCCGGAGGCAATACCTGCGTCCGCGCTTGTGAAGGACGTACCGGAGGCAATGCCCGGGCTCGCATCTGCCAGGTGCATGCCGGAGGCGACGCCGGTGTCCGCACTGGCGAGCGACGCATTGGACGCGATGCTTGTGCCTGCCAGGGCTGAGCCCGATGTGACACCCGCGCCAGCGACTGAAGCGATGCCCGCGCCCGCGCCGGCGCCAGAGCTAGTTCCCACGCCGGCGCTGGTGCTTGCTTGGGAAGGAATTGCGGACGCGGCGCCGCTGCCGGCCGCTGCCGTGGCAAGCGTGGGCGTTTGTGTTGCGGCGTCGGATGCGGACGGCGCTTGCAGGGTGCCGTTGGTCGGATGCGCACTGTTGTCAGCCATGGCGCCTGCGGGCGATGCCGCGGCCGCCGCAGCGGCGGGGGCCGCCAAAGACGGAGGCGTTGCGGCCCCCGTGGCCTGCGGGGCAGACGTCGCGGCGGATTCCGCCGTTGCTGCCGATCCCAACGCCGCTTCCGAGGCCGATTGCGAGACCATTTGCGAGGCCGGTGACGAGGCCTGTGCCGACGCGGACGCCGGGGTTCCTGAAACGGCGGAGGGGGCCGCGGATGCCGGTGTTGCCGTGGTCGCGGAAGCCGTGGCCTGCGTCGATGCGCCTGCCGTTGCCGACGCACCTGCCGTTCCCGATGCACCTGCCGATGCCCCTGCAGTAGCCGAGGCACCAGCCGTTGCCGATGTCCCTTCCGTAGCCGATGCGCCTGCGCCTGCCGGGTCGGCGGCCGGCGACGCACTCGCCGCATTCATCGGGCTTGATGCCGACGCTGGCGCCGATCCTGCAGCCGCCGATTGCGCAGGGCCGGTCCCCGTCGGCGCGAAAGACGGCGTCGCGGCCGCGCCCGTCAGTCCGCCGTCGGCGCCGAGCCCCGCGCCCGAACCTGCCTCTGCACCCTTGCCCAGTCCCGCGATCGACGCGGCGCTCGTGATCATCTTGGACGCGCCTTCGGGCGCGGCCGAGGCCAGCATGTCGGTCGCAGCGGGCAGGGCAGCGGTGGGGTCCTTGACCCATTCAGCCGCCTTCGAGACCGTGCCAACCGCTGCTGTCGCGCCGTCGATCATGCCGCCCGCGCCGGGCGCGACGGACTCCAGCATGCCGGAGGCGGCGGGCAGCGCGGACATCGGGTTGGCGATCATGGCTTGCGCCTGCGACACCATGCCCATCGTGTTCTTGGCCGTGTTCAGCAAGCCTCCCACGGCGGAGGGTGTCGAACCCATGCCGCCGAGCAAGCCCGGCGCCTGCGACAACGCGCCCATGGGATTTTTCGCCAGCCCGGCCAATGTGTTGGCCTGGCCGGCAAATTGCGAGAGCTTGGCCGCCGCGCCGGCGGCCGTCTTGCCCAGTTCGCCCAAGCCGCTGGGCGCGAGGTCGCCCAATCCGCCCAGGCCCCCGCCCGCACCGGCCGCACCCGCCGCGCCGCCAAAACCGGCCATCAGGCTGGTTCCGGCCTTTTTGGCGGCCGAGGCCAGGGCGCCGTCCTTGTGGATAAGCTCTGCGCTGACGATCAGCGGGTCGTCGACCGTGGTGCTGGGCAGCGCCGGCAGCGCGGCGGCATCGCTGCCGGGGCCGACGAAGTTGTGCGTGGCGCCCTTGACCGAAAACAGCCCCGGGCCCTTGAAGACGATATCGGCGCCGTCGAGGATGACGCTGCCGCCCGCTGCCTGCAAGGTGACGCGCTGCTGGCCCAGGATCTCGATGCCTTCGGCCGATGACGTGACGGTGATGTCCTGCCCCGCCAGGGCTTCCAGAATGTCGGTGTGGGCGTGCAGCGACACGGGCGCGTGCGCCGAAACCGCGCGTATCGCCCCTTGCTGCGCGAACACGCTGGCCGACCGCGCCGACACCGCCGCATAGGTTTGCGTGGCGGCCACATGCGCATCGGACTGCGCCGTGGCGTGCAGGTGTTCGCCCGCGTGCAACACGGCGCTGGCCGGCGTGGCCAGGTTCAGCGAGTTCGGCGAATCGATCAACAGATGCGGACCGTTGATGCGCTCGACGGCGGCCTCGCCGGTGCGTTGCCCATCGTCGGCCTTGCCCGCGGCCTGCCCATTCACCTGGGCCGCGTAGCGGCCTTCCAGCTTGGGGTCCAGCGCTTTGAGCAGGTCCTCGTAGCCTTCGGACGCCGCCAGCGGGCGCGCCTTGTGCTGGCCCGCGCTGTCGTTCAACCGGCGCGACGCGTCCTGCGCGCCGCGCAGCAGCAGCAAGGCTTCCTCTGCATCGGCTTGCGTCGACTTGCCTTGTTCCCGCGCGGTGGCCGACAACAGCATGCCCTGACCGGAACGCACGACCGTCCACGCATCCGAGCGCAGTTCAAAGCCGGTGCCGCGCCATTGGCCGCGGCTGGCGTCGTCCAGGTCCTGTTCCACCAGATAGCCCAGCCCAAGTTGCGTGGCCGCGGTGGAACTGGCCAGCCGCGTGCGCAGCTTGCCCTTGGTGTCGTCGAACAGCCATTGGTTGCGGCCCGCGCCATCCAGGCCCTGGCTGTGCCACCCGCTCAACACGCCGGCGTGATTGGCGTCGCCGTCTTCGCCGGCGGACCAGGGCGGCAGATCCGCATCGTTGTAGAGCTGCCCCGCGACAACGGGCTGGTTGATATCGCCGTCGATGAATTCAACGATGACCTCGGTGCCGGCGCGCGGCATGTGGTGCGCGCCCCAGTTCGGGCCCGCCTGCGCACTGGCCACGCGCAGCCACGTGCCCGAGCGGTCATCGCCGGGCGCATTGCCGCTGGCATCGCCATGCGTGCGATGCGGCAGGCCGCCCGGCAGCGGCTTTTCGCCGCGCTGCCACGGAAACTGCACCTTGACGCGCAGATCGCGGTCGGCGGTGATGGGCGTATCGGCCGCGCTGACGACCACCGCAGCCAGGCTTTCCGGCGCCGTGGGGCGCGCGCGCCACGCGGGCATCAACGCGGCCGCGTCGGGCTGCGCAACGAAGACATTGCGATACGTGCCGCGCTCCATGTCCGGGGTGTTCAACACCTGCGCGGCCTGGCTGCCCAGGTTGTTCGTGGCTTCGTGCGTCACGTCCAGCACCACGTAACGGTTGCCGCCCAGTTCATCGGCGGCCTGTCCGCCGCCGCCTTCGGCGTAGCGAGCGTGCTGGCTCAGCGCGAACACGTGCCCTGCCGCCAGCGAGCGGGCGGTGCCCGCGCCCTCAAAGCGCACCACCTCGGATTCATGGGCGCGCAGCGCCCGCGCGGCGCTCTGCTCGGCTGCGTCGTCGTCGCCATAGCGGCCATGGCCGGCGTAGTCGTAGTCTTCAAGGACGGGCAGCGATTCCACCTGCACCTGCGACTGGCTCTGCGCGGCGTGCGCGTTCAGCGTGCGCTCGTTCCAGGCGGCGCGCGCCACGCGGTTGGGCCGCACGGCCTGCCGGGCGGCAAACCGGGTGATGCTGTCGCTTGTTTCGGTCGCGTCGCTACGGTGAAAGCGCAAGGGCGAGGCCGGGTCCTGCGGACGCGCGGCGTCGGCGTCGAAGATCACCACGCGGTGGCGCGCGCCGCCGCTGGCGGACTGGCCGTCGTCCTGTTGATGTTCGAAGCGATAGCTCAGCCCCGCCTCGGCCAGGATGCGTTCGACGAACGCCAGGTCCGACTCTCGATACTGCGTGCAGACGGCAAGCGGCTCCAGCGCCTGGCTCAATTCAAAGGCGAACGCGGCCTGGGGATAATCCGAAAACACCTCGCTGACGGTGTCCTGCACCGACAGGTCCTGGTAGATAAAGCTGTCGCGCCGCAACGCCAGCGCGGCCATCCACGGCGCGGCATGCAGGCGGAAACGCGCCAGCCCGCCGTCGGCGCCCAGCGCGTCCACCCCTTCCACCACCGCGTGCCACCGCCGCATCGCGCCATCGGCCTGCAGCAGGCTGACGCTGATCTCCTTGCCCAGCAACGCGCTCACGTCCACTTCGGCGCTGGCCGCCAGGCAGTCCAGCGTCAGCGAGAACAGGCGCGAAACGCCTTCGCGCAGGTTCAGGTGTTCGACCACGAGTTCGGCGTTCAGCGGGGTGTCCAGGCGCAGCAGGCGCGCCTGCTGCGACAGCGTGGCGATGTTCAATGACGAGTAGGCCGGGGCGTTCGAAGGCAAGGCGTTCATAGGACGTGGCGAATGTCGGTCGGCAGAGCCGGGGCGCGGGGCACGCGCCGGGAGGGGACGGGTGAAAGCGGGGCCGGGCATCGGCCCGGACGCTATGGCAGCGAAATCGTCAGGTGCGCGGCGCGCGGACCCAGCTTGACGATGTCGTGGTACGGCGCCATCGCCGTCTGCATCTCGGTGTTCAGGAAGTGGCGCATCCCCAGAAACGCCAGCAGGCCGAGCAGCGCAAAGACCGCCATGATCGACCACAGCGGCACGTCGCGTTTCAGCGTGTGCGCCACCTTGTCGGGCAGCGGCCAGTGCGGCGCGAAGCCGGTGCGCTTGCCGCGCAGCAGCGCGATCTCGTCGCCCAGCCGCGCAGTCAGATAGCCGAGTTTTTCCTGGCCCTCGATCAGGTACTTGCCCTGAAAACCGAGCAACAGGCACATGTAATAGATCTCAAGCGATTGCAGGCGCGGCGCGCCCTGGGCGCGCAGGTCTTCGAGCCGGGCAAAGAAATTCTCGCCAGCCAGTTGTTCGCCGAACAAGGTGAGCTGCAGGGGTTGCAGCATCCACGCGTCGCGAATGGCGAACTGCGAATTCAGCACGGTCTCGTCCACTGCGGCGCAGAATGCATACTTGGTGGCATACACGTCTTCCGCGGGAATATCCATTTTCTTGGCGGCGCGTTCGTAGTCCGCCAGAAACTGCTGCACCCGCGCCGAGAACGCCGCGGCGTCGGTGGGCTCCTGTCCGCTCTTGAGCAGGAAAAGCATCAGGAAACCGTCATACAACAAGTCCAGCAAGGACCTGGCCGGACGGCTGGCGTGGAACTCGGCGGCCCGGGGCGGCAGCGTGGCGCCGGGCATCAGGGAGGGAGCGTCTGCGGTCATGGAAGTACGTGTCCTGTCAGCGGGTGACTGCAATCAAATCCAGCTTGAGCTCAGGGATGCCGGCGGGCGCGTAGATCGCGATGCTGCGCGCTTGCAGCATGCGGTCATAGAGCGAACCCCGCGCCTGTAGCGCGAAATACACCGCCCCGGGCTTGACGGGCACCGCCGGCGGCACCTGCGGCGTGTAGGCCAGCGGCACGCCGGGCATGGCCGACAGCACCAGCTTGTCCACGTCTTCCGGCGCGCCCACCTTGAAACGCATGGGCACGCTTTCGGATAGTTCCGAGGCAGGCATCGCGGCCTGCACGGCCAGATACAGCGACGTGGTTTCGTCGAGCTTTTCCGAATCCAGCCTGCCCATGTGGAACGACGGCCGCAACTCTTCCAGCACGATGGAGAAGTAGCGTGTGGAGATCACCGTTTCCAGCAGGTCGCGCAGGATTTCGTCCATGCGGGCGAACGCCGGGCCGGGCGCGTCATGCCGGTAGACGGGCAGGTCGGCCAGCGTATGCAGCTTGGAGAACGTCATCAGCGCGCCCGCCAGCCGCGCCAGTTCCTGGAACAGGCGTTCTGGGTGGAGTTGCGGGTGGTGAAACAGATGCGACAGCGTGGCGTAGGCCTCGTTGGCCGTGTGCAGCAGCCAGAACGAGGCGACATCGCCCGAGCGGAACTCGATGATGTTCTTGCTGGGTTCGCGGTGAAAGCCATACAGCGCATTCACCTTGGCCTGCAGCGCGTCCAGCAGTCGGCGCAGCTGTTCATGCAGGGCGCCAGAGGCCGTCAACGACAGGCTCGGCGCAACGAAGGTGGTGTCCAGCTCATAGCCCGCGCTGGCGGTGCGGCGCACGCGCGCCACCGGAATGGCCAGCAGCGCGTCGCGCGGTTCGAACTCCGAGATCAGGCGCACGTCTTTGCGCAGGAACGCCAGCTCAGCCGTGGTGGCGCCCGTGTACAGGTCGGGGGCCGGCGCATTGTTGTGCGTGTAGCGTGAGTCGAAGCTGGCTGCCGACTGGCCATCGCGGTAATTGCCGCCAATCGCCTTGAGCGGATGGATGGCCAGATAAAAGACCGCTTCGGTGACGCCATCCAGCGCGGTCAGCGCTACCGGCGGCGGCAGTTCATCGCCATGGGGGGCGTTATAGAGTTCACCGTCCGGAAACACCGCGCTCATTTCTGTGGCGCGCAACATGCCGTTGGCCAGTGCCGATGCATCGAAGCGCGCGGCGCGCAGGCCCCACGCATAGGGATGCAAGGCTCGGGCCATCTCGGCCAGCCGGTCTTCGTGATAGGCATCCTGCCGCTGAAAATGTTGCGGCCGCAGAAACAACCCTTCGCCCCAAAGGACTTTGGCTGAGTGACTCAAGTTGGCGCTCCCTTTGCTTGTCTTTCCATGTCTTCATATAGAAGGCGGGCCTACGCGCAATGCGCGTCAACCGGGACACTGCACGCCGGAAAGGCGTGCCGGGTCGTAGGCTGGCAGGCCCGCCGGCAACGTGGGTTTGCCAGTGGCGACGGTGAGCGCACACGCGTGCGCGCCCAGCACAATCCCACTGTCTTCCACGTCGTCGACCTTGAATACATACTTCCAACGCATCGGCGCGGGCGCGTAGAACAACCCGGCGATCGCGATGTAATCGGCTTGCTTGGGGACCTTTTCGACGGCTTCGAACCGTTGGCCGGGTGTGAGCGTCAGCTCGCGTATTCCCAGCACGGATTCCCCGAGCGTGGCTTTCTCGGCAGCAGTGTCTATCAATTGCGTGAGCGGCGCACGTTGGAATTGCTCAGGATTCTTCAGGTAGTATATTTTTGTAACTACAGCCATCGACTGTCCGCTGCTGGCATTCAAATTTTCTCCGGCATGGATCGTCAAATTCACCTCGACAGGCGCGTTTTCGGGCTTTTTCAGGCCCGCCATCTCCATCGCATTTCCGGTCAAGCCGGCTACCGCGCCGATGGCTGATACGGCCGCACATCCAGTAATGACGGTGCTTGCAAGCGAGCAAGCCGCGACTGCGAAGAAGCGTGATAAATGGATATGTTTGGACATGGCCCTTTATACCGGAAGTGTGTGAAGCAATACAGATCGCAGCACGTTAGGCGCAATTTCGACGCAAGTAACATGAAGACACTTGCTGTAGCGCTGGGCTAACAAAAGGTTGTTGAAATACGGCCCCTAGTTACAACCCCGCTAGGTGCTTAAAAATGCGCTTTCCCCGCCTCGTCGTTCTCGCAGGTGTCGTTGCCGTTATGGCCGGCTGCGCGTCGGTAAAACCGCAGTCGGAATCCGAATACAAACAATCCATGGCCGAAGCGGAAAAGGCGCTTGAGCAAAAGAGCGCCGACCAGGCCGTCGCGCAATTCGAGGAGATTGCGGTCCGCAATCCGTCCAAGGGATTGCCGTGGTCCTACATCGCGAAGATTCGTTTCGACGAACAGAAATATGGTCAAGCCATCGTCGCGGCCGACGAGGCGCTGAGCCGCGACCCGGATGATTTCGTGGCCAAGAGCGTGCGCGCCGTCGGCGGCCTGCGTGTGGCCATGCAGTCGCTGGCGGACCTGCGCGCCGATGCGTTGCTGGCAGGCAATGCGCGCGCAGACGCCGTGGCGCTGGCCGCGGCAATGCGCGAGACGCTGGGGCAGGATGTGCTGTTCCCGGAAGGCCGCCGCCCGCCGCCGCGTCCGCGTCAGCCGCCGCGCAAGGCCGACCCCGCCCCGGCGAGTGCGTCGCCTTCCAGCGCCGCCGCTACGGGTGCCGCACCCGCCGCATCGACGCCTGCCGCACCCAAGGTCACTCCCAGCGCCGCGCCGGGGGCCGCCTCCAATGCGTCGCCCGCCGCAACCCAGCCCGCCCAGCAGCCCAACCGCGCGCCGAACCCGTTCGGCGACCTGCTTACCAAGTGATTCGCCCAGGCAGCGCCGGGTAGCCCGGCGCGCCTGACCGACCGCCACGATCCTTTGCACGGAGCCATCCATGGCCAAGAAAGAAAGCGTTCAGAAACGATTGCAGAAAGTCCGTCCGCCGCGCGTTCAGCTCACGTATGACGTGGAGAAGGGCGACGCCATCGAACAGAAGGAGCTTCCCTTCGTCGTGGGCGTGGTGGGGGACTTTTCGGCGCAATCCGAAGCCGAGCTGCCGCGTCTGAAGGACCGCAAGTTCGTCAACATCGACGTCGACAACTTCGACGACGTGATGCGTGGGCTGGAGCCGCGCGCCGCGTACCGCGTCAAGAATGCGCTGACCGAGGAAGGCGGCACGTTCGGCGTGGACCTGAAGTTCCGTTCGATCGAGGATTTCCGCCCGGAAGCCGTGGTCCAGCAGGTGGATCCGCTGCGCGAATTGCTCGACATACGCACCAAGCTGGCGGACCTGCGCAACAAGCTGGCGGGCAACGACAAGCTGGAAGACCTGCTGGGCGAAGTGTTGTCCAGCACCGAGAAGCTGCAACAGTTGACCAGCGAGACCGACAAGGGAGGCCGCAATGAGTAATTCCGCCGCTGCACAAAACACCGCTGCCGCCCCGGCCGACGCGCAAGGCGGCCTGCTGGACCAGATCGTCGAGCAAAGCCGGGTCGCCAAGTCGACCGCCGAGCACGATCGCGCCAAAGACATCATCGGTGAGCTGGTGCGTGAAGTCATGAAGGGCACCGTGGTCGTGTCCGACAATCTTTCCGCGATGCTGGATGCGCGCGTGGCCGAGTTGGACCGCCTGATCTCCGCGCAACTGAGCGAGGTGATGCACGCGCCGGAATTCCAGAACCTGGAGAGCACGTGGCGCGGCCTGCACTACCTGTGCCAGGAGACCGACACCAGCCCGATGCTGAAGATCAAGGTGTTGAACACCACCAAGCGTGACCTGGTTCGCGACTTCCAGACCGCCATCGACTTCGACCAGAGCCTGATGTTCAAGAAGGTCTACGAAGAAGAGTTCGGCACGTTCGGCGGCGCGCCGTTCGGCGCATTGCTGGGCAACTTCGAGATCACGCGCCAGCCCGAGGACATGTACTTCATCGAGCAGATGTCGCACGTGGCCGCGGCTTCGCACGCGCCCTTCATCGCCTCGGCCTCGCCCGAACTGCTGGGCCTGGACAGCTTTGCCGACCTGGGCCGCCCGCGCGACCTGGCCAAGGTGTTCGACACCGTGGAATACACCAAGTGGCGCAGCTTCCGCGATTCGGAAGACTCCCGCTATGTGGGCCTGACCATGCCGCGCTTTCTGGGCCGCCTGCCCTACGATCCGGTGGAAGGCACCACGGTCGAAGGCTTCAACTTCGTTGAGGACGTGGACGGCACCGACCACTCGAAGTACCTGTGGTGCAACGCTGCGTGGGCGTTCGGCGCCCGTCTGACGGCCGCGTTTGCCGACTTTGGCTGGTGCGCCGCGATCCGCGGCGTGGAAGGCGGCGGTCTGGTCGAGAACCTGCCGACGCACACGTTCAAGACGGACGACGGCGAAATCGCGCTCAAGTGCCCGACCGAAATCGCCATCACGGACCGCCGGGAAAAGGAACTGAGCGATCAGGGCCTGATCCCGCTGGTGCATTGCAAGAATTCGGACTACGCGGCCTTCTTCGGCGCACAGTCGGTGCAGAAGGCCAAGAAATACAACACGGACAGCGCCAACGCCAATGCGGTGTTGTCGGCGCAGCTGCAGTACATCTTCTCGGTGTCGCGCGTGGCGCACTACCTGAAGGCGATGATGCGCGACAAGATCGGCAGCTTCGCGTCGGCGCAGTCCGTTGAGAGTTTCCTGAATCGCTGGGTGTCGCAGTACGTGCTGCTGGACGACAACGCGACGCAGGAACAAAAAGCGCAGTTTCCGCTGCGCGAAGCTTCGGTGCAGGTGGCCGAGGTCCCGGGACGTCCGGGCGTCTTCCGCGCCGTGGCGTTTTTGCGGCCGCATTTCCAGCTTGACGAACTCTCGATCTCGTTGCGCCTGGTTGCCGAACTGCCGGCTCAGGCTCAGAAATCCTGATCGTCATTGCACTGACCACTCATCCATTGAAAGAGGTTATCAACAATGAAGGACATCTACGTCAAGTTCGGCAATCCGGCGCTCAAGGGCGAATCGCAAGACAAGGACCACCCGGATTGGATCGAAGTCAGCTCGTGGCGCCATGAAATCATCCAGCCGCGTTCGGCCACCGCATCGACCTCGGGCGGCCATACCGCCGAGCGCACCGAACACGGCGAAATGGTCTTCACCAAGGATCTGGACGTGGTCAGCCCGCTGCTGTATCAGCACGCGTCCGGCGGCACGACGTTCGATGAAGTCACCATCGATTTTCTGCGCGCGGACGGTGAGGGCAATCGGGTCAAGTACCTGGAAATCAAGCTCAAGTACGTGATCATTGCGCGTGTGGCGCCGGAAGTGGTTGCCGAAGGCCTGCCGCACGAGTCGTTCTCGCTGAAGTACGCCGCCGTGCAGTGGAAGTACACGCAGCAGAAGGTCGGCGGCAACCAGGGCGGCAACGCCCAGGGCGCCTGGAGCCTGACCAAGAACGACAAGACCTACTCGGTCTGATCGCTGCCAGGTTGCCAAGAGACCGCGGCCCGAGCCGGGCCGCTGTCCATTTTTTTGCTGTCTCCGGATTGATCAGGCCCCGATGAAAGGATTCGAACCGAGTCTGTTCGACAAGCTGTTCGAGGCGGAGGGCCAATCGCCCTATGCGCTGCGCCGCCTGTCGATCGAAGAGATGAAGGAAACGGTGGCGCGCGACATCGAGGCCTTGCTGAACACCCGCATGGTGTTCACCGAGGAAGACTTGCTGCGCTTCCCCAACTGCCAGCGGTCGGTGCTGACGTACGGCCTGTCGGACTTTTCCGGATTGAGTCTTGCCAGCCACTACGACCGCGAATTCATCTGCCGGTCGCTGGAGCAGGCGATCGCGCGCCACGAGCCTCGCCTGACGCACGTGCGGGTGATGCTCCAGGTGGACAGCCGCGCGACCTCGGTGCTGTATTTCGCGATCACGGCGATGCTGGACGTGGGACCCGCCCACGAGCCCGTCACCTTCGACGCCACGTTGCAGCCCTCGACGCTGCAGTACTCCGTGACCAAGGGCTGGGCCAAGAGCCCGGCCACGGTCTGAGGCCCCCATTCGTAACGCAGGTGCATTGGCGCGCTGGAAGGAAAGACAACAATGGAAGAATTGCTGCCTTATTACGAGCGCGAACTGGGCTTTCTGCGCACGTCGTCGCGCGACTTCGCCGAACGATACCCGAAGATCGCCGCGCGGCTGGGCCTGTCGGGCGAGACCTGCGAAGATCCGCACGTTGAACGCATGATCGAGTCGTTCGCCTTGTTGAGCGCCCGGATCAACAAGAAGCTGGACGACGACTACCCGGAATTCACCGAAGCGTTGTTCGAGGTGATGTACCCGCATTACCTGCGGCCATTTCCCTCTTGCAGCATCGCGCAGTTCGACCTTGGCGGCGCGGGCGCGCAACTGACCGCGCCGGTCCGGATTGCGCGCGGCACGGAACTGAAGTCGCACCCGGTCCGGGGCGTGTCGTGCCGCTTTCGCACCACTTATGAGGTCACGCTGGCGCCCGTTGAAGTGCTGCGCGCCGGCTTTGAATCCAGCGCCAATGCGCCCGCCACGGCCAAGCTGCCGGCCGGCGTGACCGGACGCTTTTCCGTCACCCTGGGTTGCCAGGGCGAGAACCAGCATTTCGGGGCCCTGGGCGTGGACCGGCTTCGGGTGTACCTGCACGGTGAACCGTCATTCGTGGCGGCATTGCGCGACGCGCTGTTCCTGCGCGCCGCCGCGGCCTACGTCGAGCTGCAACCGGGGCGCTGGGATCGTCTGCCCGCCATTCCGGTCTGGCAGGTGGGGCTGGCGGAAGAAGACGCGCTGATCGACTTTCCGGCCAGTTCGCACCCGGCGTATCGCCTGCTGGCCGAGTACTTCGTGTTCTCGGAAAAATTCAACTTCGTGGACATCGACCTGGCCGCGCTGCGCCCCTATCTGGGCACGGTGCGCCAGTTCACGCTTCACCTGCCGGTCAGCGGCCTGCGCGCGGATTCCAATACCGCGCGGCTGCTGGAATCGACGTCCGCCGACAATCTGCGGCTCGGCTGCACGCCGGTGTCAAACCTGTTTTCGCAGCGTGCGGATCCCATCCGCGTCACGCATGCGTCGGCGTCGTACCCGGTGGTGGCGGACGCGCGGCGGGCCTACGGCTACGAGGTCTATTCGATCGACCGCGTGCGCCAGGTGCGTCAAAACGCGCAGGGCGATGCGGTCGTGGAGTTCAGGCCGTTCTATTCGCTGCACCATGGCGAATCGCCCGACAAGGCGGGCCACTACTGGACGATGCGGCGCGATGCGTCGATGGCGCAGCGCAGCCCGGGCTACGAGACGGAGATTTCGATCGTCGATATCGACTTCGACCCGTCGGTGCCGCAGACCGAAACGCTGAGCCTGGACCTGACCTGCACCAATCGGGACTTGCCGTCGCAGATCGCGGTGGGGCAGGCGGGCGGCGATCTGTTTCTGGAAGGCGGCTCGGTGGCGCGCACGATCCGCATGCTGCGCCGCCCGACGCATTCGCACCGGTTCCAGCAGGGCCGTGCGGCGCATTGGCGCCTGATCTCGCATCTGGCGTTGAACCATCTGTCCCTGGTGCAGAGCGGGTTGCCGGCGCTCAAGGAAACGCTGCGCCTGTACGACCTGTCCGGCTCCGCGGTGGCCGCGCGCCAGATCGAAGGGCTGGTCGGTCTGGACTACAAGCCCGCCACGCACTGGATGCCGGGCGAACCGTTCGCCACCTTCGTGCGCGGCATCGAAATCCGGCTGACCGTCAATGAAGACCACTTCGTGGGCACCAGCCTGCACACGTTCGTGGCGGTCATCAATCGCTTCTTCGGCCTGTATGTGCACGCGAACAGTTTCGTGCAGTTGGTTGTGTTGTCGCGCCGCGGCGCGGAGGAACTTCTACGATGCCCCCCTTGCAACGGCGACGCCATCCTAGCGTGATGGACGCGCTGCTGGCCGAGCCGCAGCGCTTCAAGTTTTTCCAGGCGGTGCGCCTGCTGGAGCAATGCTTTGCGCGGCAGGAGCGCGGGGCGACGCGTCATCCGGTGCCGGTGCACCTGCGCTTTCCCAACGCGCCGGGCCTGGGCTTTCCGCCCAGCGAGATCGTGGATGCGGTGGCGTACGACAAGAACGGCGAAGTGCTGGCGGACGAGGCCGCGCGGCAGGCCGCCGTGGCCGAAGGCCGGCTGGGCCGCGTGGACGTGACGCCCGCGTTCTTTGGCCTCTTGGGCGGGCAGGGCGCATTGCCGCTGCATTACTCGGAAATGCTGGCCAACCGCGAAAGCCTGCGGCGCGACCGGGGCGCCCGCGCGTTCTTCGACATCTTTTCGAACCGGGCGGCGGCGCTGTTCTACGCGGCGTGGAAGAAGTACCGCATGCCGCTGCGGCACGAAACCGAACCGGACCATCATTACCTGCCGCTCTTGCTGGCCTTGGGCGGCATCGGCCATCCGGCGCTGCGGGACCGCCTGCACAACGGCGCGGGCCGCGTCCATGACGAATCGATCGCGCACTACGCGGCGGCGGCGCGTCAGCGTCCGGTGTCGGCGCCGTACCTGCAGCGCGTGCTGCAGGATTACTTTGGCGTGCCGCTGCGCGTGGAACAGTTTGTCGGCCGCTGGTATGACGTGCCGCCGCAGAACCGCACGCAGCTTGGGCATCCTGGCGCCGTGCTGGGCGTGTCGGCGCTTGCTGGCGACCGCATCTGGCAGCGCGACCTGCGCATCCGGCTCTGGATCGGCCCCTTGTCGGGCCAGGCGTTCACCGACTTCCTGCCGGGCGGCGAGCGCGCGCAGGCGCTGGAGAAACTGCTGACGATGTTCGGCGGGATGACGTTCGAATACGAGGTGCGGCTGGTGCTGGCGCGTGAGAGCGTCACCCCCAGCCAGTTGGGCGCAGGCGCCGAGGTGCGCCTGGGCTGGAATTCGTTCCTGTGCACCGAGCCCGCCCGGCAAGACCGCGACGACGCCAGTTACGAACTGCACACCATTCATTGACCCCATCACCCTCAGACACTTATGGCCACACCGCTGAAGACCTTGATCGGAAAGCTCAACCAGACCTGCCGCCAGGCCGCCGAACGCGCCGCCAGCCTGTGCATGGCGCAAGGCCACTACGAAGTGGATCTGGAGCATCTGTTTCTGGCCTTGCTGGAAAAGCCGGCCAGCGACGTGAGCGTCATCGCGCAGCGTTGCCACATCAAGACCGACGCGTTGGAGGCGGACCTGAATGCGGAGATCGGCCGCTTCAAGAACGGCAACACGCGCACGCCGGTGTTTTCGCCGCATCTGCCCAAGCTGTTTGAACACGCGTGGCTGATTGCGTCGCTTGATACCCAGACGACGCGCATCCGGTCCGGCCACCTGTTGCTGGCCCTGCTGACCGAGCCCGATCTGGCGCAACTGGCGCGGCGCGGATCGACGCTGTTCGAATCGTTCCGGCTGGATGCGTTAAAGCATGACTTTGCCGCCTTGACGGCCGGTTCGGAAGAGGCCGGGCAAGCCGTGGGTTTTGCCGATGGCGCGGGGCCGCAGGGCGAAGCTGGCCAGCCGGCGCCGGCGCTGTCGGCCACCCCGGCCCTGGACCAATACACCACGAACCTGACCGAACGCGCCCGCGAGGGCAAGATCGACCCGGTGATCGGACGGGACGCCGAAATCCGCCAGATGATCGACATCCTGACGCGGCGGCGGCAGAACAACCCCATCCTGACCGGCGAGGCGGGCGTGGGCAAGACGGCGGTGGTCGAGGGATTGGCGCTGCGGATTGTGTCGGGCGACGTGCCGCCCGCGCTGGCCGAGGTGACGCTGCGCACGCTGGACATGGGTCTGCTGCAGGCGGGCGCCAGCGTCAAGGGCGAGTTCGAGAACCGCCTGAAGAACGTCATCGACGAGGTCAAGAAGAGCCCGTCGCCCATCATCCTGTTCATCGACGAAGCCCACACCATGATCGGCGCGGGCGGGCAGGCGGGGCAGAACGACGCGGCCAACCTGCTCAAGCCGGCCCTGGCGCGCGGCGAACTGCGCACCATCGCCGCTACCACCTGGAGCGAATACAAAAAGTTCTTCGAGAAGGACGCCGCGCTGGCGCGCCGCTTCCAGGTGATCAAGGTGGAGGAACCGGACGAGACGCTGGCCGCATCGATGTTGCGCGGCATGGCGCCGCTGATGGAGCGCCATTTCGGTGTGCGCATCCTGGACGAAGCGATCAGCGCGGCGGCCAGGCTGTCGCATCGCTACATCACCGGCCGCCAGCTGCCCGACAAGGCGGTCAGTGTGCTGGATACGGCATGCGCGCGCGTGGCATTGGGCCGCAGCGCCACGCCGGCCTTGATCGATGATGCGCGGCATCGCCTGACGCGTCTTGGCGCCGAACAGGCGGCGTTGCAGCGCGAAGCCGCCACGGGCGCGCCGCACGCGCGCCTGGACGAATTGCGCGACGAGATCGCGGCGGTGACGCAAACCTTGGCCGATGCCGAGTCGCGCCATGCGGCGGAAATGGACCTGGTGGAGCGGATACACGCCTTGCGCGCGGAGCTGGAGACCGCGCCGCAGGAAGCGGCCGCCGAGGCGTCCGCGGAGAAGGCGCCGCCGCCGTCCTCGTCGCGCCGCAAGGCCGCGCAAGCGGTGCCGCTGACCCCGGCGCAGCAGCGTCTGGCGGGCTTGATGGACGAGCTGCGGGCGTTGCAAGGCGAACAGCCCCTGGTGCCGGCCTGCGTGGACGCGCAAATCGTGGCCGAGATCATCTCGGCATGGACAGGGATTCCGCTGGGCCGCATGGTCAACGACGAGATCCGCACGGTGCTGCAATTGCAGCCGCTGCTGGCTGAACGGGTGATCGGGCAGGACCACGCGCTGGAGGCCATCGCGCAGCGCGTTCGCACGGCGCGCGCGGGGCTGGAAGACCCGGACAAGCCCAAAGGCGTGTTCCTGTTCGTGGGCCCGTCGGGCGTGGGCAAGACCGAGACCGCGCTGGCGCTGGCAGACATTCTTTATGGCGGCGAACGCAAGCTCGTCACGATCAATATGAGCGAGTACCAGGAGGCCCACAGCATTTCCGGCCTGAAGGGCTCGCCGCCGGGCTATGTGGGCTACGGCGAAGGCGGCGTGCTGACCGAGGCGGTGCGCCGCCAGCCCTATAGCGTGGTCCTGCTGGATGAAATCGAAAAGGCCCACCCCGATGTGCTGGAGCTGTTCTTCCAGGTCTTTGACAAGGGGGTGATGGACGACGCGGAGGGGCGCGAGATCGACTTCCGCAACACACTGATCATCCTGACGTCGAACGTCGGCTCCAGCGCCATCATGCAGGCGTGCCTGAACAAGCCGGCCGCGGAGCGCCCGACGCCGGATGCCTTGTCCGAGCTGTTGATGCCGCAGCTGTACAAGGCCTTCAAGCCGGCCTTCCTGGGCCGCATGAAGACCATTCCTTATTTCCCCGTGGACGATGACGCGCTGGCGCACATCATCGAACTGAAGCTGGGCCGCATCGCACGCCGCGTGGCGGCCACGCACCGCGCGGTATTCGAGTGGGATGAGGCGCTGGTCGAGGCGGTGCTGGCCCGCTGCACCGAAGTGGACACGGGGGCGCGCAATGTCGATCACATCCTCAATGGAACGCTGCTGCCCGAGATTGCCGGGCAGGTCCTCAGCCGCATGGCGCAAGGTGAGGCGATTGCCAAGATCCGTGTCAGTGCGGGCAAGAACGGCGAATTCCGCTTCCGCATGAGCTGATTCAAGACAGAGAGGTTACGCCAACATGGCTCAGACACTTGCCGCCGCCAGCCCATTGGGCGCGGGCTTCACGCAGGCCGACCGCCTGCTCGACCTGTGCACGCCGCTGGGGCCGGACAAGCTGCTGGCCGAGCGTCTTCAGGGCACCGAGCAACTGAGCGATGGCGGCTTTGCGTTGATGGTCGACGCGCTGTCGGACGATGCGCATGTGCCGCTGAAGTCACTGATCGGCCAGCCGGCGCAGGTAAAGCTGCAAACGGCCTTGGGCCGCGACGCGCACCGCGTGTGGTGCGGCCTGGTGACGGAGGCGCGCTTTGAAGGGGCCAATGGCGGCTTCGCGCGCTACCGGCTGCGCATCGAGCCGTGGCTGGCGCTGCTGCGCCAGCGCCGCGACAGCTTCGCCTTCCAGGACTTGTCGGTGATCGACATCGTGGACAGCGTGTTCGGCGACTACAACGGGCAGGGCGCGGTGGCGGCGCAGTGGCGCTGGGAAGTGAAGGACCGGGACGCTTACGCCAAGCGCAGCCTGACGATTCAGTACCGCGAGACCGACTTCGCCTTTGTCGAGCGGCTGCTGGCCGAAGAGGGGCTCTTCTATTGGGTCGAGCACGAAGCCGGTGACGGCGCGCCGGGCGGCCATACCGTGGTCATTGCCGACCACAACGGCGCGTTCAAGGCCGGGCCCCAGGACAGCGTCAAGTTCCAGCGCGCGGACGCGACCGAAACCGAAGACACCATCCAGGCGTGGCGCCAGCGCCGCGCGTGGCGCACCAACGCCGTTCGGCTGGCCACGTGGGATTACCGCGCGATGCAGGCGCGGCGGGTCAGCGCGCAGGTCGAGGACAAGCTGGCCAACGCTGTGGAGCTGGCGGATTCGGACTACCCCGGCCAGTATCTGTTCGAAGACGGCGCCCAGGGCGAGCGGCTTGCGCACAACGCGTTGGCCGCGCAGCGGGTGCGCCAGTCGTTGCATGAAGGCGAGGGCACCGTGCGCACGCTGGCGCCGGGGCAGCGCTTTACGCTGACGGGGCATTTCGGGCCGTCGCAGGGGGCGGGCGCCGAATTTGTGGTGCTGCGCATCGCGCACGAGGCCCGCAACAATTTCGATGAAAGCCTGGGCCGCGCGGTGGCCGACGCCCTGGGCGCGGCCGGGGAAAACCAGGGCCCGGGCAACGCCGTTGACGCCGCGGCGGATTTCTATCGCAACCGCTTCGAGGCGATCGCCGCCACGCTGGAGTACCGCCCCAGCACGGTGGATGGCCACGGCGCACGCCTGCATCCCCGTCCCACCGTGCACGGCGCGCAGACGGCGCTGGTGGTCGGGGCGAACGATCCGGTCCATACGGACCGCGACCACCGCATCAAGATCCAATTCCATTGGCAGCGCGGCAGCGCGTCCAGCAATCGCCAGGATCACCCCGCGGGCGAAGACAACGCACCGGCCAGCGACGCGCTGGGCACGTGGGTGCGCGTGGCCGAACCGGTGGCGGGATCGGACTGGGGCGGTCACTTCGTGCCCCGCCTGGGACAGGAGGTGCTGGTGCAGTTCATGCACGGCGACATCGACCGGCCGGTGGTGGTGGGCGCGCTGTATAACGGCGCGGGCAGCGAGAACGCCGCCAACAACCAGGTGCAGGCCGGCGCCGCAAAGGCCACCGGCAACGCGCCTGCCTGGTTCGCGGGCAGCGAGGCCGGGCACGCGCACAACGTGGTGATGTCGGGCTTCAAGACACAGGCGCTGGCCGATAGCGGGCAGGGCATGGGCGGCTACAACCAGTTGGTGCAGGACGACACGCCGGGACAGTCACGCCTGACGGCATCGACCACGCAGGCCGAGGCGCGGCTGAACCTGGGCCACCTAAAGCAGCAGCGCGACAACGAGCGTCTGTCCGACCTGGGACATGGCGCGGAACTGGCGACCAGCGAGGCCGTGGCGTTGCGCGCGGGCGAGGGCCTGCTGATCAGCGCGGACAAGCGCGAGGGCGCGACGGGCGGCCTGCTGGATAGCGAGCCGGCCATCCAGCAGATGGAAAAGGCCATCGAGCAGGCCAAAGAGCTGTCGGCCACGGCGGCGCGCCAGGAAGCGAAGCTGGACGGCGACGGCGACAAGACGCGTCCGCTGGATGAACTGGACGCCGTGCGCAAGGTCATCGAAGGCACCCGCGCCGAGGAAGGCGTGCAGGTGCCGGCGTACAGCCTGCCGCACATCCAGGTCAGCGCCCCGAAGGGCATTGGCCAATACACGCCGAAGAATGCGTTCGCCGTGGCGGGCGCCACCTTGTGCCAGGTGGCGCCGGACGTGAACTGGGCCGCGGGCGCGCACCTGTCTCTGTGCGTGGCGCAGGGCGTGGTCTTGTTCACCAAAGGCTTGGGCGGCGACGGCCGGGCCGTGCCGGAGAAAGGGATCCGGTTGCACGCGGCAGGCGGGCAGTTGCGGATGCAAAGCCAGAAGGCGCGCATGCGCCTGGCCGCCGAGAAATCGGTGACGCTGGCCTCGGCCCAAGGCGCCGTGGACGTTAACGCATCGAAAAAGGTGCTGGCCACGGCGGCCGGCGCGTACATGCGGATCGAGGGCGGCGGGATTCAATTGCATGCGCCCGGCAAGGTGGAATTGAAGGCGGGTGTGCACAACTGGGTGGGACCGCAAAGCGGGACCGGCCCGGCGCAACCGCCGCAGGGCGATATGGAAGGCTGCGCCGCGGCGCTCGAAGACGCGGCCGGCAGCGGCGCATTGGCGGCATGATGGCATCGTCAACGCCCCGTCTGGCGCAAGCGTCTCAAGCACGTTGGGAACCGCCGCGCGCCGAGGACTGTGTCGAACGCGCCATCGCGGGCTTGCGGGCCGTGCTGGACGGCCGCGCCAGCCGGCGCGTGCTGCTCTTGTGCGATTCCACGTTGGCCGATCCGCTGGCCGACGACATCGCGGCTGCGGGATTGGCGCGGCGCGAGGTCGATCTGATCTCGCAGGGTGCGGCCGCGCCGCCGCTGTATCTGGCAGAGGTGCCGGACGAGATCCGCCATGAGCGGCTGATCAACGCCAGCATCCGCGTGGCGGTGGACGAAGCCTTGCGTCCCGCGCCCGCCGCCAAGCGGCCCCGGTCGATGGCGGCGTGGCTGGCCACGGACCTGCCGCTGGCCGAAGTGGCGCAGCGGCTCGCGTTGCGCGCCCGTTTGCGCGACGCGCAGGCGCGCGTGCGCATCCTGCGATTCTGGGACCCGCGCACCACGCAATACCAGAGCGAGCTGTACGCGGGCACGGCGCCCGCCTCGTGGATACCGGGCGTCACGTGGATGACGGTGGACGGCTTTGCGCGCTGGCAGGTGCT
Organism: Achromobacter sp. SLBN-14; assembly: GCF_006715415.1. Lineage (NCBI taxonomy): Bacteria > Pseudomonadati > Pseudomonadota > Betaproteobacteria > Burkholderiales > Alcaligenaceae > Achromobacter > Achromobacter sp. SLBN-14. The sequence continues at coordinate 3,561,821 of NZ_VFNE01000001.1, forward strand.
GCCGGATGTGCCGGGTCCGATGCAGACCGTGACGCCTGACTGGCCGCGCCTTGCGCGGCTGGGGCGTATCAACGCGGTGCTGCAGCGCTTGAACGCGAAAGGCCTGTGCGTGGGGCCGTCCGTGCTGGACTCGGTTCGCCGCGCGCTGGACGCGGCCGCGGATTGCGGAATTGACGACGATGAAGACGCGGCGCTGTTCGCCGCCTGGCGAGTGCGCCTGGACGCGCCGCTGGAACGTGCGCCGTCGTTTGCGGCCTTGCTGCGCGAGGTGCAAGAAGAAGGCGGCCGCCTGCGCGGCGCCGCGCAGGACATGGACGACGAGGATTGGCAGCGGTTTGCGCAAGAGGCGCAGGCGCGGGAGGATCTGCAAGCATGACGACTGACTACGACGCGTTGCCCTGCAAGGGCAAGTTCTGCGGCCGGCCGGGGCTGCCCATCCTGCCGATGCGAATTGCGTACGTGCCGGGCGGCAAGAACGATTTGCCCGACGGCGTGTACACGGATCCCGAGCTGTACTACGAGACCATGCGCCAGGGCGCCTACATGCTGCGCGCCATCACGGCTGGCTACGTGTACCTTTGGGATCCGCGCCGCAGCTACGGCTGGCGCGCGTTCGCGGCCACGGCAACGGGGCAGATGAAGGAAGTGCCGGTTGACGACGACAACCGTCCATCCGAGCAACCGACGTTCACGTGCACGCGCGAAGGCCACGGCCTGGAATCCGCGCTGATCAACGTCGAGGCGCCCGCAAACGCGTCGCGCAGCGTGTGGGTCGGCTATTCGCGCGTGTGGTGGACGCAGGATATCCGCCGCGAGCTGGCGCGCAACGATCGCTGGCGCAAGAAGGTCATGGTGGAGCTGGACGCCAAGGCCGTCTGGGCGGGGGGCTACCCCAAGCCCGAAACGGGCTTTCGCGTGGCGGAAGACGGCGCCAATCTGGCCAAGCATTCGATCGAGTTCCGTGACGCCGCCGGCGCGGCGACCTTGTTTGCCAACACGCTGACCCCCGGCGTCACGCTGTTTGGCGGGCAGGCCGCGGCGATGGCCGGCAAGATGCGGCAGATGACGCCCAAGGGCGGCGTGGCGCTGGCGCTGCGCGATCCGGTGGGCGTGCTGGCCGACATTTCCACGTGGCGCAACAAGTGCATGGGCGAGCTGGCCGAGCATCATCTGGAGCCGACGCGGCTGCGCGAAGTGGCGGTGGCGCAGATCATCGACGGGCTGGAAAAGCAGATGGACTCGTCCAGCGACGAACGCCAGCGCTTGCGCGAGCGCATCGACACCGGCAAGGTCACCAGGACGCTCAGCGAAAACAAGGCGGCCATTGCCCGCATGCGCGACAAGATCGAGGGCGCGGGCAAGGACTGGGCCTGGTGGTATGGCCGAGATACGTTCTGGCTGGCGTGCAAGGCGTATTCGCCCAAGGACGCCGCCGCCGGCGAGCGCCTGGAAGACGACATGGCGATGTGCGTCGATGGCGCGGGCGCGGTGGCTAGCGAGCACAAGGCCATCGACGACTCGCTGAAAGACGAGGACATGGTCGACGGCACGTACGAGGCGATATGGCGGTCGCTGGCGGGCAACGATGGCGACTTACTGGCCTTCCTGAACCGGGAAGGCAAAGGCAAGGTGATCTCCAAGCAGGTGTCCAACCTGCGCAAGATGGTCAAGAGCTACAACGATTGGATCAAGTTGCGGGCGGCCGACGGCAAGCTGCCGCCCATGCGGGCGGCGGGCTCGGCGATTGGCCGCTTCATGGCCACGCAGCTTCTGCGCCTGACCCTGTCGGGCGACCCCATCGCAGAACGGGTGGCGGCGCGCGTCACGTTGTCCGTGTCGGCGCGCATGAACATCGTGGTGGCGGTGCGCACGCATACGACGACGCTGCCGCGAATGATCGCGGACATGCACCAGATCGTCTGGGAGCCGAATCTGACGTCGGTCACGGTCGGTGGCGGAGGCGGGATCTACGCGAACAAACACATGCAGTCCGGCTGGATCGGCACGCAGGCCGAACGCTCCACCCCGCTGACCATCAACTACATCATTCCCGAGGAGGTCGACGCGCAGCTGAACGCGGCCGCCAACGCGCCGCCGCCTTCTCGCCCTGCGGCGTCGCCGCAGTTGTCCCTGCCGTCGCCGCCCAGGGTGCTGGCCTTGCCGGCGCCCACGATGTCGCCGCTGGCGGGGCTGGTCAAGTGGGCCAAGACGCGGGACGGCCAGAACGCCAGCGCGACGGGCGTGTTGACGCTGGTGGCCCTGTACACGTCTGTGTCGGACTTGAACAAGGCCGACGCCATCGGCGATGCGAAGGCGGCGCGCAAGGCCTGGTTCGGCATCACGTCGGGCGTGCTGGGCGTGGGCAGCGTGGCGATCGAAGCCACGGCGGGCGCGATCGGCGCGCGCGTGGGCACGAATACCGCGTATTCGATGAACCTGACCCTGAACATGCGTCTGGCTACCGTGCGCACGGCGGGAGCGGTGTTCGCGGCGGCGGCCACGTTCGTCGATGGCGCCAACAACGCGCTCAGCGCGGTGGACCAGTACGACGTCAAGAACTACGAGGCCGGCGGCGCGTATGCGACGTCCTCGATGTTCCTGTTGCTGTCCGGCCTGACCGGCGTGGCGACGGCGCTGGTCAGCCTGGGCGGCGCCTTCAGCGCGGCCGGCGTGGTGGCGGGGGCCGGCGGGTTTGGCAGCGCGATGGTCGGATTGACCAGCGGCGGCACGGTGCTGCTGGGGATTCCGGTCTGGGGCTGGATCGTGCTGGGCCTGTGCCTGCTCGCGGCCGGCCTGTACTTCAAGTTCTGGGGCGATAGCGCCAAGGACAGCGAACTGGAGATCTGGTTCACCCGATGCTGCATGCGCTCGGCGGCGTTTGAAAACGTGGAGGACCGCCCGCTGTACGAGAACCGCGAAGAGGAACTTTACGAGTTCAACCGCGCGGTGTTCGGCGTGCGCGTGACGCTGGACTGGAAGGGCTTGTGGCAAGGCGAAATTTTTGGCCGCGACCGGCTGGTGCTGGAAGTGGTGATGCCCGGCTATACCGAGCACAGCGACTACGCCTACAGCCTGAAGCTGGTGGGCGAGGGCGTGAGCGCCGTGGTGTCCAGCAAGGGGTCAATGCGTTCGAATGACCCCGAATTGCAGCCGCGCGGTCCCTCCAATGCGCAGCTCGTGCAAGGCCGGCCCAAGCCGGAGACTTGGGCCGACCGCATGGACAAGTACGTGGACAACATGGCCTCGCGCCCGGGGTGGGCCGATGCGTGGCGCTGGATACGCAAGGACCGGAGCCAACCCATCGAGTTCACGAGCAAACCGTGGGAAGAGGTCGTGAAGTTCCACGTCAGCAATGGCTGCGCGGTGCTGCGCACCGAGGTGCTGGTCGATGACGACATCTTCCAGGAAGCGATCATCAAGGTCGAGTACTGGCCCGATCCGGACCGCATGCCCGACATCCGCTCGGTGCCGATGGGCGGCAACGGCTCCAATCTGATAAAAGCAAGCAATTGACCCGGCAGTTTGCCGGATGATTTCGTAAACGACAGACCAGCACGGGCGGCAAGCATGAAAAGCAGTGAAGGGATCCAGGCGGCGGTGTACACGCGATGGCATCAGTTGTCGGTGCCGCTGGCGTTCGTGCTGGCAGCGGGCAGCTTCATGCTGGTGGTGCTGAACCGGGGGCCGATCGGGTTGGGCGCGGCGCTGGCCGTGCTGGGCCTGCTGGTGCCGCCGCTGGTGGCATTCAAGGGCTTTCCCACGCGCAACGCCGTCAGGGTGACGCCGGATGGCCTGGAGTTTTCACGCCGGTCGCCAATCGCCTTTGCCGACCTGAGCAGTTGGGGTACGGACGACTACCTGAAACTGGTCCGCCCCGGCCTGCCCACGCTGCTGGTCAGCCCGGCGGACTTGCCCAGCCGCGAAAGGCTGCTGCGCGAATTTGAAGCGGCGTTGGCCGCGTGGCAGGCGCGGCAGCCGGCGGGCACGGCCGCCGCGCGCCGCACGCATTTCTACGGATCGACGGGCGGGCGTCTGGTGGGCGGCGTGATCACGGCCTTGGGCGCCGGTTCGGCCATCATGGCGCTGAACCTGCGCGAACCGTCGATCTCGCTGGCGGTGGTGGGCGGCCTTGGCGCGGTGTTCGGCCTGGCCCTGCTATTCGGCAAGCGGGGCTGAGGGCGGCGGCAGACTGTTACGCGACCTCATGGCAACGACATTCCAGCTGGACACGCTCAAGATTCGGATGAGCGAGGTGGCGCTCCAGCGATTGGACCTGCATCAGCGCATCCAGCGGGCGCTGCGCGCGCTGATCCTGGACGGCGCGCTGGGCCCGGGGGTCAAGCTGCCCGCGACGCGTGGCCTGGCCAAGTCGCTGGGCGTGTCGCGCGACACCGTCGAAAACGCCTATGTGCAACTGCACCGCGACGGCTACATCGTGCGCCGCGAGGGCTCGGGCAGCTATGTGTCCGAGACGGTGGGCATCGAGCTGCGGGGCGCGACGCGCAAGCGGGCAACGCTTGCGCGCCAGCCGGGCGCGGCGCAGCCCGGCACAGGCCTGAGCCTTCGCGGGCGGGCGATCCTGGAGAGCGGCGGCGTTTCCGACCAGCAGGTCATCAAGGCGTTCGCCACCGGACTGCCCGAGACGCGCACGTTTCCCACCGGCGTCTGGGAGCGCCTGCAGCGCCAGGTCATGAAGGACAACCGCGCCCACGTGCTGCTGCATGGCGACCCGCAGGGCGCCGAACCGCTGCGCCGCGCGATCGCGGCCTACCTGAACCTGGAGCGTGGCGCCAAGGTGTTGCCTGAGCAGGTGCTGGTGCTGAGCAGCACCCGGCAAGCGCTCTTTCTGTGCGCGCAACTGCTGGCGGACGCGGACACGCCCATCCTGATGGAGAATCCCGGCTACTTCGGCGCCCGCAAGGCGTTCGAAGCCGCGGAGACGCGGATCGTACCCATCGACGTCGATGCGCAGGGCATACGCACGGATCTCTTGCACGCGGACCGCAGCGGCGCCAGTTGCGTGTACGTGACGCCGTCGCACCAGTATCCGACCGGTGTGACGTTGTCGCTGGAACGCAGGCTGGCGCTGATCGGTTGGGCAGCAAGCCATGGCAAGTGGATCATCGAGGACGACTACGACAGCGAATTCCATTACGACGGGTTGCCGACCGCTTGCGTGCAGGGCCTGGACCGGCATCAACGCACCTTGTACCTGGGCACGTTCAGCAAGACACTGTATCCGGGCCTCAGGATGGGATACATGGCGCTGCCGCTGGAACTGGTCGACGCCTTTTCACGGGCGCGCAGCATCATGGACGGACACACGCCGCAGATACTGCAGCTGACGCTGGCCCGCTTCATGGAAGACGGTCATTACCACACGCACGTGCGGGCGATGCGCAAGCTGTACGCGGGACGCCGCGAGGTGCTGCTGGCGTCGCTGGTAAAGCGGCTGGACGGCGTCGTGCAGGCCGTGCGTCCGCCGGGCGGGTTGCAGATTCCATGCCTGCTCCAGCCAGGCTGGACCGAGGAAAAGACCCTCCGTCTGGCAGAGCGCGCCGGTCTGCGCCTGCCCGGGCTGAGCCGCCTGTATGCGGGCGAGTTCAAGCAACCGGGCTGGCTGTTGGGCTATGCGTCGCTGACGGCCTACGAGATCGAGGACGCCGTGCTGCGTCTGTCGAACGCGTTGTCAAGCGCCTGACCGGCCTTCACTGGGCAGAACGAAGGCCCGGCCGCCATGCATCAGCAGGTGCGCGGTCAGGCCGGCCACCAGCCCCCAGAATGCGCCGCCCACGCCCAGCAGGGTCACGTTCGCGGCGGTGGCCAGGAACGTGATGAGCGCCGTTTCCCGGGTGCGTGCGTCGGCCATGGCGTTGGCCAGGCTGCCGCCGATTGCGCCAAGCAGCGCAAGCCCGGCCAGCGTGGTGATGAAGGCCTTGGGCAGCACCATGAACAGCGTCGCCAACGTGACGCCGAATGTGCCCACCAGGATGTAGAACACGCCGCAGGCCAGACCCGCGATGTATCGCTTGGCGGGATCCTCATGGGCGTCCTTGCCGGTGCAGATGGCGGCGGTGATGGCCGCGACATTGAACGCGTGCGCGCCAAAGGGCGCCATGACGAGCGACCCCAGCCCCGTCACGGTCAGGATCGGATTCGCGCTGGTCCGGTAGCCGTCGTTGCGCAGCACCAGCATGCCGGGCATGTACTGGCCGGTCAGTGTGATGATGAATAGAGGCAGGGCGACGCCCAGCAAGGCCTGCAACGAGAAGCTGGGCATTTCGAACACGGGTACCGCCAGGCGCAGATGGACGGCCGAGAAGTCGATGCGGCCTTGCACGATGAGTAGTCCCAGGCCGATGGCCAGGATGCCGACCACGGCAAAGCGCGAGGTAAAGCGCTTGAGCAGCGCGTAGGAGATCACCAGCACGATCACCAGCAGGGGGTCGGCGCTGGCGCCGCCGAAGGCATTGACGCCGAACTGCAGCAGGATGCCCGCCAGCAGGCCGGCGGCAATGCCGCCCGGGATCCTGCGCACCAGCTTTTCAAAAGCGCCCGACAGCCCCAGCGCGATGAAGCCCAGCGCCGAAAGCATGTACGCGCCGATGACTTCGCCATAAGGCGTGAAAGGCATGACGGTTGCCAGGAACGCGACGCCAGGCGTGGACCACGCCGTGATGATCGGCGCCTTGTAGCGCCAGCTCAGCAGCGCGCCGGTCACGCCCACCCCGACGGATACCGCCCATACCCAGGAGGTGGTTTGCGCCGGCGACAACCGGGCCAGCTCGGCCGCCTGGAACACCAGGACGAAGGTGCCGCCGTAGTTCACCAGGACCGAGATCAGGGCTGCGACGGTGGGGGATAGGAAGTCGGCGGGTCTGAGACCCGCCCGAGGTGCTGTCATGAGTGGCTCCGCATTCAAGAGGCGCCCGGCCTCAGGCCGGACTTGAACGGGGAGTCTATGGGGAACGCGGTATGTTGATACCTGCCACATGCGGCAAGTCGGGCAGACCGCTTTGGGCCGTTCGGTGGCGACTACGCTATTCTCCGGTCAGATTCTGAAGTCCGGTTCAAAGAGGAACGTTGAGCAATGAAACGCGTGGCATCGATCTTCATGCTGTTTTCCTGCGTGACCGTCCAGGCGCAGGATGTCCGTACCTGGCATTTTTCCGGCGCCGATCTGATCGCCGCCATGGAAGGAAAAATGCCCTCGGAGATTCGCGATGCCTCGCTGGCACGCCAGTTTTCTTCGGCTTATGCGCAGGCCTATGTGAGCGGAATTGCCGATCAGACGCAAGGTACGGTCTGGTGCACCCGAACCGGCGTCCTGCCGCATGAATTGAAAGACCGGGTGCACAGCTATCTGACTGCGCTGCCAGGCAGCCGGGTGAACGGGAACGCCGGGCCGCTGGTGGGCGAGGCGCTGGCGCGGTCGTTCCCTTGCCGGTAGGGGCGTCGCTTCAGTAGCGCAAGGCCAGGCTGACCAACGTGGTGCGTCCATCCCCCAGCGCGACGGCGTTGCGCACGCCGCCGGCGTAATACTGTTTGTCGAACAGGTTGTTCATGGTCAGGGCCGCCCGCCAACGCCCCGCGTCATACGCCACGCCTGCATCGGCCACCAGATATCCGGGAATGTCGTAGCCGTAGGTATAGCGGCTTCCTTCTGCGCGAAGGCCGCCCGTCAGCTCCCAGCCGGCCAGGCTGCCCTGCATCCGATAGCGCGCCGTCACGTTGAAGCTGTGCCTCGGCACGCTGTTGAGCCGGGTGTTGTTGGTGGAGGGCACTTGGCCGCCGTCGTCCACGACCACGGCCGATAGATAGGCATAACCGCCCATGAGGCTCAGGCCATTGCCCAGGTCCGACGCCCATCCCAGTTCCGCGCCGCGCGTGCGCTGTTTGCCGACTGCGATGCTGTAGCCGTCATTCACCGGGTCCGCCTGCAGGACGTTGCGCCGCTCCAGGTCGAACGCGGCCACCGTGATGCTGGTGGCGCCGTCGTCAAGATCGATCTTCACGCCGGCTTCCCATTGCCTGCCGCTTTCGGGCTTGAAGGTGTTGCCGTCGACGTTGGTGCCGCTGTTGGGATAGAACGACGTGGCGTAGCTGATATAGGGGCGCACGCCGGGCGCAATCTCGTACATCAGCGCACCTGACCCGGTGATGGCGTTATCGCTGCTGTCCTCGCGGGCTTGCGTGAGATGGTCGGTCGAATAGGTGCTGGCGGTGTCATGGCGCAGGCCGAAGACCGCGTTCCACCGCTCGCCCAGCGCGATCTGATCACGGGCATACACGCCGATCGCGCGCACGGTGGTGCTGCTGTCGGTGCGCGGATTGGCCGGGCAGTTGATGGGGCTGCCGTAAACCGGTTGGTAGACGTCCAGGTCCCGCACCGAGCAGTTGTACGACAGGCTGTTTTCGCGCGTGCGCAGGTAATCTACGCCGACCGTGATGTCGTGGGCGCCGAATCCCGTATCGAATCTGCGCTGCGCGTTGGTGTCCAGCGTGATCGTGTCGCCGTCCCAGTGCTGGTCCGTGGCGGTGCGCCGCAGCGTCCGATTGTCGGCGCGCAGCAAGCCATTGGCGACCAGTTGGCCATTGAGCGTGAACGATTGCCAACGCGCGTTCTGGTTGACCGTCCAGCCATTGTCGAAGCGGTGCGTCAGCGCGTAGCCCACCCGGCTCTGGTAGCCGCGATAGGGGTCCTGGCCGGGCTCGCCGGTGAAGCGGTCACGCGGGATGGCGCCATTGGGGTTGGACTGGACCGTCCCGACGATCGGCAGTCCCTGCTGGCGGATGTACTGGCGTTCCTGGTAGCTGGTCAGGATGGTGAAATCCGTGCGCGGCCCCAGATCCAGCGACAGCGAAGGGGCGATGAACCGATTCTTGAACCACACGTGGTCGGTCTCGTCATTCGAATTCATGGCCAGGGCATTGACGCGAAACGCCGCCTTGCCGTTGTCCGACAGCGGGGTGCCCATGTCCAGGGTGGCCTGCCGGAATTCGTGGCTGCCCAGTGTGGTGGCCGCTTCGGCGAAGGTTTCGGCGCGCGGGCGCTTGCTGACCATGTTGACCAGGCCCCCGGGAAGGACCTGACCGTAAAGCAGCGAGGCCGGCCCCTTCAGCACTTCCACTTGTTCCACGCCGAAGAGTTGTTCGGCGACACGGTTGCTTGCCGCCGTGCGCAGCCCGTCCAGGAACAGGGAATCGGAGGCGACCTGCCCGCGGATGATGAGGTCGTCCCAGCCGCGGCGGCCAAACTGATTGGCGACCACACCGGGCACGTTATGCAGCGCGTCGGCCAGGGTCTGCGCCTGCTGCGCGTCCAGAACCGCTCGCGGCACGACGGTGATCGACTGCGGGGTCTTGGACAGGGGAACGGACGACTTGTTGACGGCGGGCGGCGCGACCGGGTTGAAGAGTCCGTCCTGGCCGGCGTCATCGTCGCCGGTGACGCGCACGGCGGGCAGTTGCACGGGGGAATCGTCAGTCTGAGCGACAGCGGCAAAGGGGCGGCCAGCACGATGGCGGCGGCCAGTGCCGAATAGGAATTCAAGGGCATGGAAGGACGGCGGGCGCAGGAGAAGCGGTGGGTATGCATGCGCGGCGGCACGCTAGATCGATGATCAACGCGCTTTGCGAATGAGAATAACAACGATTAATTATAAGCATTACAATGCGCGTTGGGCGCGCATTGCGCCCGAAAATTTCGTCCTTGCGCCGCTTCACATCACGTTCATGTCTCATGCCGTCTTCGCTTGAATCTTCCGCCGGCACGCTTGCCGCAGCCAAGACGCGTTCGTCCGCCCGCCGGCTTTGGTTCGATCTGCATAGCTGGATTGGCATGAATCTATGCCTCCTGCTCGGCTTCATTTTCTGTACGGGGACGCTGGCGGTGGTGGCGACCGAGATCGATTGGCTGATCGAACCCGCCATGCGCGTGACACCCCAGGACCGCCAGGCCAGTTGGGGAGAAATGCTGGCGGCCGCGGAGCGGGCGCACCCCGGCTTGCGCCTGCGCAGCCTGGCCGCGCCGCACGGCGAGCGCTTTGCCGCCGAAGCGCTGATGCGTCGGGACAATGGTGAATTGCTGCGGGTGTGGGTGAATCCGCATACCGCGCAAGTGACCGGGCAGTCGTCGTGGTGGAGCGCGCAGCGATGGCTGCGGGACACGCATCGCAACCTCATGCTGCCCCCGAAATATGGCGTGCCATTGGTCGCCCTTCTGTCGATCCCGCTCCTGTTGATGGTGACCAGCAGCCTCTACATCTACAAGCGTTGGTGGCGCGGATTCCTGGCCTGGCCACGCAAGGGCAAACCTCGGTTGACGTGGGGCGACGTGCATCGCCTGGCGGGCGTCTGGAGCCTCGGGTTCATGCTGCTCATCGGCGTGACCGCGTTTTGGTATCTGGCCGAGTCACTGGGCGCGAAGGCGCCGCTTCCGCCAACGATCGTGCAGCTCAAGGGCGCGGCCACGCACGCGCCGCTGGCCGCCCAGGACGTGGACCGGGCAATCGCTGCGGCGCAGGCGGCGTGGCCCGATTTGAAGATCTCCAGCGTGCGGCCGAGCCCCAATGGGAAGGCGCTGCTGTTGGAAGGGCAGGCAAACGGATGGCTGTTGCGCGAGCGCGCCAACGTCATCGGCGTGGAGATCGCCTCGGGCGCCATCCTGGGACGCAACGACGGGCAGGACATGCGTGTTCACCAGCGCATCGGCGAGGCGGCCGACCCCCTCCATTTCGGCACGTTTGGCGGTTGGCCGGTGCGGGCGTTGTGGTGCTTTTTCGGAATGTTGTTGACCACGCTATCCCTGACCGGCGCGTATCTCTACGGCATCCGCATCGCCGAGTCGGCGCGCGCCGCGCTCAAGCGCCGCGGTGCGCCAGCGGGCGCACCGCATTCCCGCGAGCCGTCTGCATGGGCGGCCGCGTGGCGGCGCATGGGCCGGTGGCGCTGGCTGGCCGGCGGCCTGCTCGGCATGTGGCTTGCGCTCGTGGTCATCCAGGCGCTGAAATGACGCCGAGGGCCGCGCGGCTGGCCGCTCAGTAGGCGGCGCGGTAGATGGCCAGCGCCTGCGCCTCATCGATGGGCAGCGGGTTGTTCATCAGCAGGCGCTGCTGCGCCATGGCGGCGCTTGCCAGCGTGGGCAAGTCGGCTTCCGAGATGCCTACGGCGCGCAGCCCCTTCGGCAACTCGGCCTGGTGGATCAGGTCTTCCAGGAAGGCGATGAAGGCGGCCGCGCCGCTGGCGTCATCCGCGGCCGCCGGCAAGCCCACGGCCCGCCCCAGTTCGGCGTAGAGAGGTGCCGCGGCCTGCGCATTGAAGTGCAGCACGGCGGGAAGCACCAGCGCGTTCGACAGGCCATGCGGCACATGGAATATGCCGCCGATGGGGTAGGCCAGCGCGTGCACGCCACCCACGGGCGCATTGGCGAATGCCTGGCCGGCCAGCATCGCGCCCAGCAGCATGTCCGAACGCGCCTGCAGATTGGCGCCGTCGCGGCAAACGGTGATCAGGTTGGCGGACAGCAGCTTCAACGCCAGGATGGCCAGATGATCGGACAGCGGATTCTTCAGGCGTTTGCTGGTGTAGGCCTCGATGGCGTGCACCATCGCGTCCACGCCGGTGGCGGCCGTGGCGGCGGGCGGCAGGCCGACCGTCAGTTCGGCATCCAGAAAGGCCGCGTCGGCATAGAGCTGCGGCGCGACCACGCCGCTTTTGGTGGTGGCGCCCGTGGTCACGATCGAGATCGGCGTGACTTCCGAGCCTGTGCCGGCCGTTGTCGGCACCTGAATCAACGGCAAGCGCTGGCCTTGCACCTGGTTGACGCCGTACATGGCGGCCAGCGGCTGATCGCTCTTGCACAACAACGCCACCAGCTTGGCCACGTCCATGGACGAACCGCCGCCAAAGCCGATCACCACGTCGGCGTCGAATGCGCGGGCGCGTTCGGCAGCCGCCTGCACCACGGCTTCGGGCGGGTCGGCGACAACATCGTCGATCACCAACGTCTGCCAGCCGCTGGCCGCCAGGCTGTCGAGCGCCGGTTGCAGCGCGCCGCTGCGGTTCAAGAAGTTGTCGGTGACAAGCACCGCGCGCGCGCCGGCATGGCGCTCGCGCAGCAGGGCGCCGAGGCGGCGGGCCAGGCCCGGTTCGACAAGAATGTGGGGGACGGTCTGAAATGAAAAGGCGGACATGGGATCAGGAGAATTCGTTGATGATGGTTTGCGCCACGTCTTCGAGCGACGATCGCGTGGCCATGGCGCGCCCCTGGATTCGGCGGTGCGCCTCGTTTTCGGTGATGCCTTCGCGCGCGATCAGCAGCGTCTTGGCGGTGGCGACCTTGCTGACCGCGGCGTATCGCCCTTCCAGCTTGCGCATGTGAGCCATCGTGGCGGCCTGCTGGCGCCAGGCGGTGCGCGCCAGCAGCAGCTGTGTCAGCAGGCCAAAAGGGCGGATCGGCCGCTCGATGACGCCGGTGCAGCCGCTATGCAGCACCAGTTGCAACGTGGCGGGGTTTTCGTACTCGACGATGCCGACCAGCGGCGGGCTCAGCGCGTTCAGGCCGTCGGCCAGCTTCTGGATGGCGTCGCGATAGTCTTCTTCGATGGGCAGAACGACCACGTCGGTATCGGTGCAGAGCGTATCGGGCAGCGGCCATTGCTGGGTCGGCACGCAGCCGATGCGTTTCAGATGCGACATCAACAGACGCGATTCGGCATCCTGCGGGTGCAGGACCAGCACGCGCAGGCCGTTCAGTTCGCGCAGCGCCGTGGTGCTGCGGCCGGGCCGGGTCAGAGAGGCGGTCACGGTAGCGCCAGGGCCTCGGGGTCGAGCGCGTGGTCCACGAGGTACGGCACCGGCCGCACCGCGGCCCGCGCGGCGTAGATGATCTTGAACTGGCGTTGCGCGTCGATGCGCGCGATGCGCGGCCAGAGCGAGGTGTGCTGCGTATCGCCATCGATGGTGACCAGGCCTTGGGGCGCTTCGAACTGGGCGCCGTCCAGGGCCTGCACCAGGTCGGGCACGGCCAGACCGCCCGCGCGGCGCGCGGCGTCGGCCACGAGATGGACCTGGGAATAGGCGGCTTCGGCGCCTGCCGTGATCGGGCTGTCTTCGCCGAAGCGCGCATGGTAGGCCTGGGCGAACCGGCGGCTGGGCGCGGTGTTCAGGGACGCGAAGTAGGGCGCGGCCGTGATGTGGCCTTCGGCCTCTTCAGCGGTAAGCGCCGCAACGTCGGTCTCGTTGGTGGCCAGGCTGACGATGGGCATGCGCGCCGGGTCCAGGCCCAGCTCGCGGTAGGCGCGGTACAGCTTGACGATGTCCCGGCCGACCATGGTCGAGTAGATGGCGTCCGGACGTAACGCCACGGCGCGCTTCAGCACATCGGCCAGGTCCTCCTGCGGCGCGTTCAGCGGCAGGTAGACCTCGTCGACGACTTCGCCGCCCGCCTGCTCGTAGAGCTCGCGCATGATGCGGTTGGACTCGCGCGGGTAGACGTACTGGCCGCCAATGAAGAGCACGCGGTTGCCGAAGTGGCGGATCACGTAACTGGCCAGCTGCACCGAGTTCTGGTTGGGCACCGAGCCGCCGTAGAAGCAATAGGGCGAGTACTCGAAACCCTCGTAGAGCGTGGCGTAGAACAGCAGCGCGCGGCGGCTTTCGACGACCGGCAGCACGGCCTTGCGGGTGCTGGACATGTGGGTGCCGAAGATCAGCGGCACGCGCTCGCGGTCGCAGAGCCATTCGGCGGCTTGGCGATAGTCGGCCGGCTGGGCGCCCACGCTTGCGCTGACAGGAACGAGCGGCACGCCGCCGATGCCGCCGGCGGCATTGACTTCGTCGATGGCCAGCAGCGTGGCGTTTTCCTGGGTGATCTCGGTGGCCGCTGTCAGGCTCTCGTGCGAGAACAGCAGGCCGACCCGATGGCCGGTGGTGGCGGTCACAGCGATGTCCAGTCGAGCGATTGCTCGAAAGCATGGGCGGCGCGATACAGCGTTGTTTCGTCGAAATGACGGCCCACCAGCATCATGCCGACGGGCAGGCCGTCGCGCAGGGCGCAGGGCACGGAGATGGCCGGATGGCCGGTGACGTCGAAGGGCGCGGTGTTGGCGTTCATTTCAAGGGCGCGGGTGACGAAGAGGTCCGGGGCCGCGCCGGCATCGATGAGACGGGGCGCGCGCATGGGCACGGTCGGCATCAACAGCAGGTCGACGCGGTCCAAAGCCTGATCATAGGCCTGGCGCAGGCGGCGCGCGAGGTTTTGCGCCTTGCCATAGTACTGGCCGCCGTAGCGCGCGTAGAAGTACTCGCCGGCCAGCAGGCAGGTCTTGACGTCGTGCGGGAACTCGTCGGCGTGGTCGCGCCAGTGGCGTTGCGCCTGCATCAGGCCGGTCACATACAGGCCCTTCCAGTTGGTGCCGTAATTGAAGCCCTTCATCTGCTGGGTGGTGCCCTCGACCGCGATCGGCGTCCAGATGGCATGGCCCTTGCGGTGCAGGGGCACCGGCAGCTCGACGACTTCGGCGCCCAGCGCGGCCATCTCCCGGGCCGCCTTGCGCACCGCTTCGTCCACCTCGCTTTCACTGTTTGCCCAGCCAAAGCCCTCGGGCACGACGCCAACGCGCAACCCCTTGAGCGGCATGTCCAAAGCGTCCCGGTAGGACGGGCGCTCGGCGGGCAGGCCTTGCTGGCGCGGGTCCAGTCCGTCGGCACCGGCGATAGCGTCCAGCAGCAAGGCGTTGTCGGCCACATTGGCGGTCATGATGCCGGCGTGGTCCAGCGTCATTTCGATCGGCATGATGCCGGTATAGGGAATGAGGCCGTGGGTGGGCTTCATGCCGTAGATGCCGGAGTACGCCGCCGGAATGCGCACCGACCCGCCCTGGTCCGTGCCGATGGCCATGTCCGCCTCGCCGGCGCCGACCAGGGCCGCCGCACCCGAGGACGAGCCGCCGGCCGAGTGCTCGGGATTGCGCGGGTTGCGCACCGGGCCCGCGGCATTGGTATGGCTGCTGCCGGACACGCAGAAATACTCGCAATGGGCCTTGCCGACAATGCGGCCGCCGGCATCCAGAATGCGCGTGGCGACGGTGGCGTCCTGATCGGGCACGTAGCCGCGCAGCGTGGCCGCGCCGTTCATCATGGGCACGCCGGCCAGGCAGACGTTGTCCTTGAGCACCACGCGCTTGCCCGCCAGCGGACCGCCCGGGCGGCCGTCGATCTCGGTGCGCACATACCAGGCGTTCAGCGGGTTGTCTTCGGGCTGCACGCCGGGCGTACGCGGATAGCGCACCACCGGCGGCTGATCGATCAGCGCATCGACCTGGTCGTAGTCGGCGAACGTGGCCTCCAGAATGCTGCCGTAGGCGCGCAGCGTGGCATCGTCCAGATTCAGGCCGATGCGGCGCGCGGCCTGGTCCAGCGCTTCCAGGGTGGGACGGGGAAGGGACATCTTGGATTCCGTATCAGGATTGCAGACCGCCGTAACGCCGGGCGATCTCTTGGGCAGTGGTGGTGGCGGTGGGAACGTCGGCGATCAGCTCGCCTTTTTCCAGCACCAGAATGCGGTCGGATAACGCGCACAGGAAGTCGATGTCCTGTTCGACCAGCAGGATCGCGATGCCATGCGAGGCGCGCAGCGTCTGCAAGGCCTCGACGATCTCATCGCAGATAGACGGCTGGATGCCTTCGGTGGGTTCGTCCAGCAGCATCAGCCTGGGCTCGCCGCACAGGCAGCGGGCCAGCGCCAGCAATTGCTGTTCGCCGCCCGACAGGCTGCCGCCGGGGCGATCGAGCAGACGTTGCAGACGCGGAAAGACCTTCAACACCGAGGCGATCATGGCATCGGCGCCGCGCAGGTTCTTCACGCAGCCCATGCGCAGGTTTTCGGCCACGCTCAGCGCTGGGAAGATCTGCCGGCCTTGCGGCACGAAGCCCAGGCCCTGGCGGGCGCGCGCATGCGGGGCAAGCGCGCCGATCTTCCGGTCGGCCAGCGTCAGGTCGCCGCCGGTCAGGGGCAGCTCGCCCATCAAGGTGCGCAGCAACGTGGTCTTGCCCATGCCGTTGCGGCCCAGAATGCCGGTGAATTCCCCGGCGGCCATGCTGAAGCTCACGCCATGCAGCACCGGGATGCGGCCGTACCCGGCCTTCAGGTCACGCGCCTGGAGCATGTGTCTCTCCTTGCTTGCCCAGATAGGCGGCACGCACTTCGGCATGCGCCATGATGTCGTCGAAGCTGCCTTCGGCCAGCACTTCGCCCTGGTTGAATACCGTGATGCGGCCGGCGATCAGCCGGATAAAGGCCATGTCGTGCTCGACCACGACCACGGTGCTGTGGCGGTTGATGGCGCCAATCAGGTCGGCGGTCTTGCGCACCTCCTGGTGCGTCATGCCGGCTGCCGGTTCGTCCAGCAGCACCAGCTCGGGCCGCGACGCCAGGATCATGCCAAGCTCGACCCATTGCCGTTGGCCGTGGGCCAGCGCGTTGACCGGCGTGCCGGCCACAGCGTCCAGGCCGATTTCCGCCAGCACCTGGGCGGCAATCTCGGCCGGCACGCCCTGCGCGCGCCGCGCCGCGGCCAGGCGCAGGTTCTCGCGCACGTCCAGCCCTTCGAAGACGCTGGGCACCTGGGTCTTGATGCCGATGCCCAAACGCGCCACTTCGTGCGTGGCCAGCCCGCGCAGGGGGCGCCCTTTGAAGCGGATCTCGCCGCGGCTGGGCTGCAACTGGCCCGACAGCATCTTGAAGAACGTGCTTTTGCCGGCGCCGTTGGGGCCGATCAGGCAGCGCACTTCACCGCGTTCCAGCCGGAAATCGACCTCCCTGACGGCGTGCACGCCACCGAAGCTCACGCCCAGGCCCTGGGTTTCCAACAGCAGCGTGCTCATGCTTGCTCCTTGGCCGGCCGCACCACGCGGCGGCACGCGTCGAGCACCGTCGGGGCCAGGCCGCGCGGGATCAACAGAACGAAGAGAATCAGGATGACGCCCAGCACCAGTCCGGTGTCGACGGTGTGCTGCGCGCCCAGTTGCGTGACCATGGCTTGCAGCGCCACGCAGGCGATGATGGGGCCGATCAGCGTGCCCCGGCCGCCGACGATCACCCAGATGATGATCTGCGCCGACTGCGACAGGCCGAACACGCCAGGGCTGACGAAGGCGCCCCAGTTGGCGTAGAGCATGCCGGCAAGGCCAGCCAGCGCGCCACCCAGCGTGAACGCGGCCAGCTTGTACAGGCTGGCGTTGTAGCCCAGCAGCAGCGCGCGCTGCTCGTTTTCACGGACGGCGGCGACCACGCGGCCAAAGCGCGAGGCCATGACGGCGCGCAGGCCGAAGTACGCCGCGATCAGGATCAGCGCGGCCAGCGTGAACGTGCCTTCGGGTGACAGGGGTTCGGCCGCGCCCGGCAGCGTCAGCGGCGGGATGGACGGAATGCCGTTGAATCCGCCCAGGAGCGCCTCGCCGATGCGATAGCTGTCGCCCGAGGTGGAATTCATCAAGTTGAACAGGATCAAGGTCACGGCCAGCGTGATGACGCCCAGATAGACGTCGCTGATCTTGCCGTAGAACATGAAGTAGCCCAGCAGGGCGGCAAAGGCCGCCGGCACGGCGACCGCCACGGCCATCGCGGCAAGGCCGGGGCCGAAGTTGAAGGCGCCGATCGCCCAGGCATAGGCGCCCAGGCCAAAGAAGGCGGCCTGCCCGAAGCACAGGATGCCGCCGTGCCCCCAGACGAACGCCAGGCTCAGCGCCAGCAACGCCATGACGAGGTAGACCGTCATGGACAAGAGGCTGAACATGTCGACGACGGTGGGCAACAGGATCGCGGCGGCGACGGCCGCCGCGCCCAGCGCCAGAGAAATCACAGGTACACGCATCAGATCGCTCGCTTGAAGAATCGGCCGGTGATGCCTTGCGGCAGCAGACGGATCAGCACGATGGCGGCCAGCAGCAAGGCCACCTGGCCGTAAACCGGCGTGGCAAGAAAGGTCACGCCCTGGCTGATGGCGCCGAAAAAGCCCGATGCGCTCACCGTGCCGGCGATGACGGCGCTGCCGCCGCTGATGACGGTGATGAAGGCCTTGGCGATATAGGCCGCGCCAATGGTCGGGATGACGCCGGTCAGCGGGGCGAGCACGGCGCCCGCCAGACCGGATAGGGCGGCGCCCAGACCGAAGGTCATCTTGTAGACGCCATTGGGGTTCATGCCCAGGGCATTGGCCATCGCGGCGTTCTGCATGCAGGCGCGGGCGCGCAGGCCGAAATCGGTAAAGCGCAATAGGCACCACAGCGCCACCATGACGCCGGCGGCCAGCGCAATCAGAAATAGCGTGTAGCCGCTTGCCTGGCGCGCGCCGATCGTGATGCCGCCCAGGGGCGACGAAATGCCGACGGTGGTGTTGCCAAAGACCATGGTGGCCAGGCCGATGACGGCCAGCGACAGTCCCCAGGTCGCCAGCATGGTGTCGATCATGCGGCCGTACAGATGGCGCACCAGCAGATGCTCGACCAGCACGCCGAAGACGCCGACGATCAAGGGAGCCAGCACCAGCATGGAGATCCAGATCGGCACGCCCCATTGGTTGGTGGCAAGGATGGCGACGTAGCCGCCCAGCATCATGAACTCGCCGTGAGCGAGGTTGATGATCTTCATCATCCCGAACATCACCGCCAACCCGACGCTCAACAGCGCCAGGATGGCGATCGCACCCAGGATATCGATGGCATAAATGGCAACGAGATCCATGGAACGCTCAGAACTTGATGGCGTATTGACGGTTGTCCGCCGGGTTCTTGATCAGGTCGCACACCGCCGCGGTGTCGCCGGGCTGCTGCTGCGGGAAGCTCTCGACCAGGTTGAGCTTGCGGTCGCGCACTTCGGCGATGTGCACGTCCAGCGTGCAGTGGTGGGTGGCCGGGTCCAGCGACACGCGGCCGCTCGGCGCATCGATGGCGATGCCGGATTCCAGCGCCTCGATGACCTTCATGCGGTCCAGCGAGCCCGCCTTGCGCACACCTTCGGCCCACAGCATGAAGCCCTGATAGGCGCCCATGGCCAGTTCGGTGATGTAGGGATAGTCGGCGCCATAGCGGGCATGGAAGCGCTTGACGAAGTCGGCGTTGGCCGCGCCGGGCAGCTCCTGCAGGTAGTTCTGGCAGACCAGGAAGCCGTTGCATTCCTCGGGCGACAGCACGATGTGTTCATTGCCGCCGGCAAAGGTGGTCGAGGCGAGCGGGATCTTGCCCGTCATGCCAGTGGCCTTCCATTGCCGGTAGAACGACATGTGCGCGCCGCCCACGAGACCCGACCAGATGAAGTCGGGCGAGGCGGCCTGGATCTTGGAGATGGCGGCGCCGAAATCGGTCACATCCAGCGGGAAGAATTCCGTGGCGACGGTCTTGCCGCCCACGTCGGCCGCGTACTTGCGCACCCAGTTGGATACGATCTGGCCGTAGTTGTAGTCGGCGGCCACGATGTACACCTTCTTGCCCCAGTGCTTGACGGCGTAGGGGGCGAGCTTCTGCACGGTCTGCGCAGGCGTCACGCCGGCCGCGAAGTAGTTGCGGTCGCAGACGCCGCCTTCGTACTGGTTGTTGTAGAAGTACAGGGTGCGATAACGGTTGAGCACCGGGCGCACGACCTCGCGCGAGGCCGACGTGATGCCGGCATGGACCACGGCGGCCTTGTCGCGCAGCGCGGCCTGCTGCGCGAACTGCGCATACAGCTGCATGTTCGATTGCGCGTCATAGGCGATGAAGTTGATCTGCCTGTCCAGCAGGCCGCCCTTGGCATTGATTTCCTCGGCCGCGAATCGCAGCGCGTCCATCACCGGCTTGCCGTAGATGTCCAGGCCCCCCGACAGATCGTAGATGGCGGCAACGTTGATTTTTTCCTCGCCGGCCGCAAAGGCGCGCGAGCCCGCCAGCCCCATCAGGGTGGCGGAGGCGGCGGTGGCAGCGGTGGACGAGAGGAACTGGCGGCGGTTCATGCTCATGTTGATGGCCCCTTGAGCGCTCGCGGCGCGCACGGTCTGGCGCCCGGCGCAAAGTGCAGGGACGAGCAGAGGCCGACGCCGAAAGTCGCGTAGACGTGTATAGGTGTGTGGGTATGCCGAGAACCCGGCAGGATGTCGACGCCGTTGTCGACGAGAAAAACTGAGCGGCCTTGCGGGCAGTTGCGCCTTTGGAACTTGCCGAGCCGGCCTTCAATGCGTGAAGGCAGGGCAAATTCTAGGGGAAGGGCAAAGTCCAGGCTAGCCCCGGGATTTCCCTAGGGGCTAGCGCACGTTCGGCGTTTCGCGTTGCGTTGAGCCTGGCGTCAGCGGCGCCCCGGCAACATGCGCGCCAGCGTATTGTCCTGCAGGATGTAGTGGTGAAACAGCGCCGCGGCGGCGTGCATGCCCACCAGAAAGTAGCCGGCCGTCGCCAGGGATTCATGCAGTTCCTTCAGCTGGCTTGCCAGCGCCTTGTCCGCGCCCACCAAGGCGGGCACCTCAAGGCCAAAGAACGGAATGGTTTTACCGCCCGCGCTCAGCGTCAGCCATCCGAGAATCGGCGTGGCAATCATGAAGGCATACAGGGCATAGTGCATCAGCCGGGCAAGCACCTCCTGCCAAGTCGGCATCGGCGGCCTAACGGCAGGCGCGGCGCCAGCGGCCACGCGGATGGCCAGCCGCAAGGCAACCAGCCCGATCACGCACAGCCCCAGCGAGAAATGCAGCGCCTTGACGTTGTTGTAGAGATCGGTGCCTTTCGTGGCCAGTCCGCGCAGTTCCATGCAGGCGTATACGAGCGCCAGCACGATGAGCATGAGCCAGTGCAGCGCGATAACGAGGCCGCCAAACTGTGTATCGGTGTTCTTGATTGCCATGAGGATTCCTTATTTTCAGGACTGCTGCTGAATAGCGGGCGTGATGCCGGACGCACCCTGATCGGAGCTTGCCGGCGCGCCGGTGCGCCGCCAGGGGTCGACGTGGGTCATCAGGTTCAATACACGGTGTCGCTGCATGACGCGGTGGCGGGCCTCGACCGCGATCTTGTGGCCTTCGTCCACGGTCAACGCCGCGTCGATTTCCAGGTGGGCATCGGCCAGGATCATGTCGCCCATTTTTCGGGTCCGCAGGTCATGCACGCCTTGAACGCCGGCGGTATCCAGCAAGGTCCGGCGTATGGCTGCGGTTTCGTCTTCGTCGGCCGCACGGTCCATCAGATCGTGCAGGGCATCCCACCCAAAATTCCAGCCCATTCTTGCCACCATGAACCCCACGATGGCGGCCGCCACGGGATCCAGGATCGGGTAGCCGAGCAGGTTGCCGACGATGCCGATGCCGACCACCAACGAGGAAGCGGCATCCGAGCGCGCATGCCAGGCATTGGCCACCAGCATGCTGGACTTCACGCGCTTGGCCACGGCCAGCATGTAGCGGAACAGAAGTTCCTTTGCGACCAGGGCGATGCCCACCACCCACAGGGCAATGCCATGCACCTGCGGGATCGCGCCGGGCTGCTCCAGTTTGCTGATTGCCGCCCAGAGCATGCCGCCGCCCACGAGCAGCAGCAAGATGCCCAGTGCAAACGACGCCGCGGTCTCGTAGCGGTAATGCCCATAGTGATGACCGGCATCGGCCTCCTTCTGGCTATGCCGGTTGGCAAGCAGCACGATGAAGTCTGCGACCAGATCGGATAGCGAGTGAATGCCGTCGGCTATCAAGCCTTGGGATTTCGAGAATATGCCCAGGATGATCTGGGCGGTCGCAAGCGCCACATTGACGCCCACGCTGACCCATGTGCTGCGGGAGGCGGCGGCAGCGCGCTCTGCCGGCGTGTGTTCGTTATCTTCGGGGGCGTCGGGCGCGGGCCGAAGGGGTGTCATGGGTACAGCTCCGATGCTTGGTGTTTGCGATGGGATATTTGGGCGCCCAGCATAGCGGCCCGACCTTAACGCAGGATGAATGCCGCCGGAATGATTCGCGCTCTGGCGTTAAGCAAGTCTTACAGGCCTTCCAGGCGCGTCAACGTCAGCGCCGCCTGCTTACGCAACGTGGCCTGCGCCTCCTCGGGAAGGTCCTGCCATCGCCGGTACACCATGGCAAGGCGCCGGTTGTCCTCAAGCTGCGATCTGTGGCGAGCAAAAAAATCCCAGTACAAGGCGTTGAACGGACAGGCGCGTTCGCCCGTCTTCTGCTTCCTGTCGTACGGACACGCCCGGCAGTAATCGCTCATCTTGTCGATGTATGACGCGCTGCTGACATAGGGTTTGGTGCCCAGCAAGCCCCCGTCGGCAAACTGGCTCATCCCCACCGTGTTGGGCAGCTCGACCCATTCGAACGCGTCGATGTAGACGCCCAGATACCAACGGTGCACCTCGGCAGGGTCCAGGCCGGCCAACAGCGCGAAGTTGCCGATGACCATCAGGCGCTGGATATGGTGCGCGTAGGCGTTCTCCAGCGAATTGCCGATGGCGTCGCTCATGCAGCGCATGCGGGTCTGCCCGGTCCAGAACCAGGCCGGCAGCGGGCGCGTGTGCCCCAACGCGTTGCGCGTCTCGTACCCCGGCATGTGCGCCCAATACACGCCACGAACATACTCGCGCCATCCCAGAATCTGCCGGATGAAGCCTTCAACGGCTGCCAAGGGAGCGTGTCCCGTTTCGTAGGCGGCCTGCGACTGACGCACCAGCTCGCCAGGGTGCAGCATCTTGGTGTTCAGGGCGAACGACAACTGCGAGTGAAACAGGCGCGGATTGCCCGCGCTCATGGCGTCTTCGTAGGCCCCGAAGTTGGGCAGCGTGTGCTGGATGAAATGGTCCAGCCATGCAAGCGCCTGCGCGCGATTCAGCGGCCAGCGGAACTGATCCGCCTGCGGATTTCCAAAGCTTTGCACGCCTGCCTGCTGCACCGTTTCCCACAGCGCGCGATGGTCATGCACCGGCCGGACGTCGGGCGGCAGCGGCGGGGTGCCGGGCCAGGGCTTGCGGTTGTCGTGATCAAAGTTCCATCGCCCGCCCACTGGCTCGCCAGAGGCATCCATCAATACGCCGTGACGCCGGCGCATATGGCGGTAGAACGTCTCCATGAGCCAGCTCTTGCGGGGGCCGAAGAACGTGGCCACTTCGTCACGCGTCGTATGGAAATGCTCGCTGTCGGCCTGCTGCACGGAGAATGCCTGCGTCGCACTCCAGGCGCCAAGGACTTGGCTGACCCGCCATTCATCGGGTTGCTGGTAGCCCAGTTCGCGGGCGCCGTAGTGCGCCATCAGCGCAGTCAGATTCTGGGTGATGTCCTGCCGGTTGCTGGGGTTGTCGATCGCGACATACCTGACGCGATGTCCCGCCTGGCGCAGATGGCGCGCGAAATCTCGCATGGCGGCGAATATCGCCAGGATTTTTTGCGCGTGGTGCAGCACGTAGTCCGTCTCTTGACGCACTTCCATCAGCACATACACCACGTCCGGGTCGGTCCGGGCGAACCAGCTGTGCAGCGGGTTCAGCTGGTCGCCGAGCATCAAGCGCAGGGTGTGCGCGCCAGCGCCCGTGGCTGTCATGGCGCGCGACGCGGCATCAGGAAGCCGGTTCCAGCGGCGGCTGTTCGCGGTCCTGGCTGACCCAGATGAACGCGTCGGTGTCCAGGCCCAACGCCTTGGCGCGGCTCAGGATGTCGTCGCGCGTCTGCGCATTCAGTGTCTTGTCGCGCGCGAGGATCCAGGCATAGCTGCGATCCGGGCCCACCACCAGGGCCCAGCGATAATCCGGATCCAATGCGGCCACATGGTAGCCGCCATAGAAGGGGCCGAAGAACGACACCTTCAGCGATGCCACGGACGGATCCCCCGTGAAGCGGGCCAGCCCCTCTGCCGAGCGCCAATCGCCATTCGACCCCTTGGCCGGGTCGAATCCGCGGTTCACGACGCGCACGGTGCCGTCGTCCTTAAGCGTGTAGTTCGCGGTGACGTCCGTCATGCCGCGTTCGAAACGGTGGTCCAGCCGCGCGATTTCGAACCAGCGGCCTTCATAACGATGCACGTCGAAGGCACCCACGGGCGTCACGCCTTTGGGCGGCGTCGTCGCGGCACAGCCATACAACGTCAAGCCCAATAGTCCCAACGCCACCCACGGCGCGACGCGCCGCAACGGGTGGGTAAAACGACGACCGGCTTCTACATGGCGCATGGCAAACCTCCGCTGAATTTGAGTCCTGGAAATTATATTTGCGCGGTTTCCGGGCCATGCTTGCGGTTCGGAAAAAATGGAAACAAATCTTGGTGCGCGAGTTTCGGCTCCGCTTCAGTGGGAAAGGTCGCGGCCATCGGCCGCTGAAGTTGAACGTGATTTCAGAACTGATACTCGAACCGCGCATACCCCGCTTGCGCCGACGCGTGACCGGTATTGATCAGCGCGTCGTAGCCCAACGAGATCGACGTGGCCTTTGAGGGGCGAAAACCGATGCTCGCGCCGCCCGTGACGTAGTTGCGCGGCAGCGCGACGCCGGGTGCGGCGAAGCGGGTGCCGTCCTGCGACAGGACGGTGACCTGCCGGCTCGTGCCCATCAGTTCGCGCGCATAGCCCACGCGCAACTGGGCATCGATGGCGCGATCTCCCTCGCCGAACGTCTTGTCCAGCTTGAGCATCAGGTAGGGCTGAAGACTGCGCGCGGTGTCGGAATCGACGTCCAGGTTCTGCGCGGAGGCGCCGCTTTCGGTAAAGCTTGCGCCCCGGAAGAAGGCGTAGCGCAGCCCGGCGGCGGGCGTCAGCGTGACACTGCCGACGCGCATCGGCACGGCGGCCTGGGTGGCGGCCGAGATTTCGTGCCCGATGTGATCGCCTTGCGCGGTGCCAGATGCGCCAAACGGGCGCTTCTGCGACAGGAAGTCGAGGCCATAGCCGAGCGTTGCCGACACGATGACCGGCCCGAAGTCGCGGCCGCCATAGAGCGCCAGGCGTACGGTGTCGGTGGCGCCGGAGCTGCCCGTTTCGTCTTCGTTGATCGACGTGTGCGCATAGCCGCCGGCCAGGCCCACGGTGTAGTCGCCGACCGGCCGGTCGGTGCCCGCCAGAAAGCCGAACTGGTTTGCCTTGAAGCCAGGCTGCCCGTCGTCGGCGTGCAGGCGCGTGCTGGATCCGGTGGCCTCGATCCAGGCGCCGCGCGCGGCCGGCTGCGTCTGCGGCGAGGGCACGAAGCGGCCGAGCAGCGTTGCGTTGACCGATTGCGCGCGCATGATCGCCGCCGTGCCAAGCGCGGTGTAGATGCTGGTGTTGGTGGGAGCGACGATCACGGGGCCAGGGGCGTCGGGGGTGAACAACTGCAGGCCGACCTCGTTTGCGCCGTAGGTGACCGACTGGTCGAGCGTGGAAAGATCCGCGCCGGCGGATGTGGTGCTGGTCACCGTGGCAAAGGTGCCGTTGACGCCGTTGGCGGCCGAAAGCAGGGTATAGCGGCGCGCCGTGTAGGTGCCGGGCGCGTAGACGATGGATAGCCCGCCGTCCAGGGTGGCGGTGCCACCGACGCGCAGCAGCGAGCTTTCCAGCGGATTGACCTCGATGGACAGCGTGGCGTTGCTGGCCTGGGTGTAGTTGCCGCCGACGCTCAACGTGCCGACCGACCCGCCCGGCATGACGATGCCTTGGTTCAAGAGGCTGCCGGCGATCGTGCCGTGACCCTTCAACGTGCCCTGGGCGCCCACGGCCACGTTGCCGCCGAGCAGCGCGGCGTCGTGGTTGGCATCGCCCACGGCCAGCGTGCCGCCGTCCACCCGCGTGAGGCCGGCGAAACCGCTGCTGTTGCCGTTCAGGGTCAGCATGCCGGCGCCTTGTTTGGCGAAGACGCCAGAGCCGTTCAATGAACCGTCAAACGTGCTGTCGGCCGGCGAATCCAGCGTCAACGTGCTTGTGCCGAGTTGCAGGCGCGTGCCTGTCCCGCCAGCCAGCGCGGTCACCCGCTGCGGGCCGGCGCCCGACACATCGAGCGCGGCGCCCGGGCCGGCCAGCACGACGTTCGACGCGGACGACAGGCTGCCCGTGACGGCAAGCGTGCCGCTGTTGATGGTGGTGGCGCCCGTGTAGCTGTTGGCGCCCGCCAGGACCTGCGTGCCGCCGTTAAGCGTCAGGCCGCCCGTGCCGGCAATGGATCCCGAGAAATTGCCGGCGGCGTTGGTCAGCGTAAGCGTGCGCGCGCCGAGGGCCACGTTCCCCGAGCCGCTCAGGCTCGTTACCGACGCGCCCGCCGCCGTGCCCGAGATATCCAGCGTGCCTTGATTCGTGAGCCCATTGGAGGCAGCGATGCTGCCCGCGCCGTTGATGGCGAGGGTGGCGCCCGGGCTGATCGTGGTTGCGCCGGTATAGGTGTTTGCGCCGGTGAGCGTTTGCTTGCCGCCTCCCACCGTCAGGCCGCCCGTGCCGCCAATGTTGCCGCCGAAGGCGCTCGCCGCGTTGCTGATCGTCAGGGTGCGGCTGCCCAGCGTTACCGCGCCGCTGCCCGTTAACCCCGTGACCGATGCGCCCGCCGTGGCGCCGGAAATATCGAACGTGCCGTTGTCGACGACGACATTGGAGGCCGCGACGCTGCCGTTGCCCGTCAGCGCCAGCGTGCCGCCATTGATCGTGGTCGCGCCGCTGTACGTGTTGTTGCCGGTCAGCGTCTGCGTGCCGGCGTTCAGCGTGATTCCGCCCGTCCCGCCGATGGCGCCTGCATAGGTGCCCGCCGCGTTCGTCAGCGTCAGGGTGCGCGAGCCGAGCGTGGTAACGCCTGCGCCAGTCAGGGCTTGGACGGAAGCACCCGCCGTGGTGCCGGAAATATCGAAGGTGCCGTTGTTGATGAGCCCGCTGGAGGCCGCGAGGCTGCCATTGCCGGCAAGCGCGAGGGTCGCGCCATTGCCGATGTCGGTCGCGCCGGTGTAGGTGTTGACGCCCGAAAGCGTCTGCGTGCCGCCCGCCACCGTGAAACCACCGGCGCCGCCGATCACGCCGCCGAAGTCGCCAGCGGCGCTGTTCACGGTCAGCGATTGGGAGCCCAGCTCGACGACGCCGGCGCCGGTCAGCGCCTTGACGGAAGCGCCTGCGGTGGTGGCGGAGATATCGAACCGGCCATTGTTGACCAGCCCCGACGAGGCCGCGATGCTGCCGTTGCCCGTCAGCGCCAGCGTGCCGCCATTGATCGTGGTCGCGCCGCTGTACGTGTTGTTGCCGGTCAGCGTCTGCGTGCCGGCGTTCAGCGTGATTCCGCCCGTCCCGCCGATGGCGCCTGCATAGGTGCCCGCCGCGTTCGTCAGCGTCAGGGTGCGCGAGCCAAGCGTGGTAACGCCTGCGCCAGTCAGGGCTTGGACGGAAGCACCCGCCGTGGTGCCGGAAATATCGAACGTGCCGTTGTTGATGAGCCCGTTGGAAGCCGCGATGCTGCCGTTGCCGGCAAGCGCGAGGGTCGCGCCATTGCCGATGGCGGTCGCGCCGGTATAGGTGTTGACGCCCGAAAGCGTCTGCGTGCCGCCCGCCACCGTGAATCCACCGGCGCCGCCGATCACGCCGCTGAAGGCGCCCGCGGCGCTGTTCACGGTCAGGGACTGGGAGCCCAGCTCGATGACGCCGGTGCCAGACAGCGCCTTGAGCGAAACGCCCGCGGCGGTGGCCGAGATATCGAACCGGCCATTGTTGACCAGCCCCGACGAGGCAGCGATGCTGCCGTTGCCCGTCAGCGCCAGCGTGCCGCTTGTGATTGTCGTGGCGCCCGTGTAGTCGTGGACGGCCGACGTGGACAGCGTGCCGCCCATCGCGGTCACGCCGCCTGATCCGGAAATGGTGCCCGTCAACGTGAGGGGGGCCGTGCTGGTGTTGAAGGAGACGACGGATGCGGCGTCGGTCAGGATTACGGCATTGCCGAGCGATAGACCCTGGTGTGCCGGGTTGATCTCGGCAGAGGCGCCGGCCTCGACGACCAGATCGCCCACCATCGTGGAGCCCGAGAGCAGCGTGAGTGTGTTCCCCGTGCCGCCAAACTGGATGGCAGCCGCGCGCGTGCCGTTGGCGACGCCGCCAACGATGGTGCCGGCATTTGTGATGTAGTTGGAACCGTGCGTGATCACGCCGGCGCCCGCCGCGCCGCCGTTGCTGCTGCCGCCGGTGATGGTTCCGACGTTGGCCAGCGAGCTGAAGGCGCCCACGAGATTGACGCCGGCGCCGCCGTTGCCGCTGCTTCCGTTGCCGCTGGCGCCGGCGCCCCCGTCACCGCCCGCGCCGCCGCCTATCGTGCCGAGGTTGATGACGCTGGAGCTGACGCCAAACACCACCAGCCCATCGCCGCCGCCTCCGCCGCCTCCGCCAAAGCCGCCCGTTCCGCCCGCGCCGCCGGCGCCGCCCTGGATCAACCCGTTCGACGTGATGTTCGTGCCGGTGGTGATCGATATCATCCCGGCGCCGCCACCGCCACCGGCGCCCGCATTGCCGACGACACCATTGGACGTGGCGCCCCCGGCACCTCCGGCGCCGCCGGAGAGGACGGCATTGACACCGATCGTCGCCGCGGTCCCGCCGTAGTACAGCCCGGTGCCCCCACCGCCGCCGCCGCCACCGAAGTTGGTGCCGTCTGCGCCCACGTCGCCCGCGGTTCCGCCGAAGTTTGTATTTACGGAGACGTTGGTGGACGAGAGCGCCAGGCCGGTGGCACCGCCGGAAGCGTTGCCACCCGCGTCGCCCGCGGCGCCGCTGCCGCCGCTGCCGCTGGCGCCGGGCGCGCCGCCCGGAACCTGCACCGTGACGGTATTGGCATCGAGCTCGCTGGAGCCGCCGCCCTGGCCGTTGCCCGCGCCGCCGTTGCCGCTGCGTGCCGGGTAACCCGCGCCGCCGGACGCGCCGCAGGCGCTGGCATCGCTGGCGGCGCACCCGGCGGCCCACGCGGAAGGAAAGGCGCAAGTCAGGCCGAGCATCAAGGCGATCTGCCCGGCCTGGTGTGCGGCGCGGGGAAGGGAGCGCCGTGGTGTCCTGCAATGCGTCGCGCTGCCTGGGACTGAGGATCTGGATGTGGCGATTTCGGGCGCGACCTGCATCATTTGCAAGGTCTGATTCCAGACGAGCCGATAGCTGCGGTTCATCGTTGCTTTCCCTTTGCGCGCCCATTGGCCGGCCGGCCCGGAGCCGGCATTCGCTGACAACTGACGCAGCGCTTATTCAATCGTGGTGGTGGAGCCGGGCGGCGATCCTCCCGAGAGCTCGGGTACGACAGGTCGACATGCCGCCTACGGCATTCGCATGAGGCGGTCGGACTATATCACCGGGCCGCCGGCCGTCATTCGCGGAATTAAGCCAAATTCTTGAGGCAATTCCAGGCTGGCCGGTTCGCGATGGTCGCATGGCGGCGAGGCAACAGGCGGGCGGACTGAAGTGCAACAGCGCTGTGCAAAGGCAAGCGCCACTGGTAAAAAACGTCCGGAGCAGAATAAATCAGAAGACTTATGCGGCCCGTTGTTACGGTTCGCGCCGAGGGGAAGACGATGGGAAAGCCGTCCGCAAAGCGACCTTTGCGAGCCAGGGGCACTGCTGTTGGGACACTGGAACCTCGTCGTTCCCTGCCACGTCCCCCGGACTGGCGCGAGATGCTCTCCGTCACCGCCGTGGGGCTCGTCATGGCGCAGCCCGCCGTCGCGGCATTGAGTTGTCCTTCGGTCGACACCAATCCTTCCAATTCCACCACCTGCACCATTTCGTCCAGCCAGGGCGGATCGGGTGCACAGGTCAGTGTCGTCAACACCGCCAGCGCCGGCACCGGCGACAACATCGGCGGCTATGGCGGCAACTACACGGTGGTCAACAACGGCGCCGTGCTGCAGCCGAGCGTCCCGCAGGGCGGCATTTTCGTTCGCCTGACCGGCGGCATGGGGTCCAGCGACACCAGCAACAATGCGACGAACGGCGGCAACGGCGGCACCATCACGATCAACAACAACGGCGGGACGATCACCGTTCAGAACGCGCCGACCTCCAGCACCCAAGGCAGCGGTCCTGGCATCTGGGCGGATTCGGGCGCGCAGTTCGGGATCTACGGCGTGTCGGTCGGGGGCATCGGCGCCAATGCCAACGAGACGGTGATTGGCGGGGGCAACGGGGGCCAGGGGGGCGATGGCTCTGCCGTCACCATCACCAATAGCGGCAACGTCAGCGTCTTGAACCTGCCCTATGGCGGCGTGGGCCTCTATGGCGCCAGCATCGGCGCGACGGGCGGAAATCAGGACAACGCGGCGACGGGCGACCAGGTCGGCGGTAATGGCGGCGGAAGCAATATCGTCAATATCTCGAATGCCGGGGCCGTGTCGGTCACGGGTTCCACATCGCGCTATGCATGGGGCATCGGCGCGGAATCCATCAGCGGCAGTGGCGGGCTGGACAACGGCAGCGGTTCCAGTGGCGGCGCGGTCAATTACTCGAATCCGACGATCATCACCAATACGGGCTCCGTGACGGTGAACGTCAGCGGGACAGCCTTGAGCAGCGTGCGCGGCCTGTATGTCTTGAGCCAGGGCGGCAACGGCACGACGTCCGAGGACGGCAGCGACAACGGCGGCACCGGCGGCCAGTTTGGCGCGATGACGGTGGTGAACTCGGGTCAGGTGTCCGTGTCCAGCACCTCGACCGTGCAGCCCGCGAGCCTGTCGAAGGTGTCCGGCGGGATCGTCGTGATCGGGCTGGGCGGCAATGGCGGCATGGGTCCGCAGACGATCACCAACACCAGCGGCGAAATCGGCGGCTACGGCGGCGGCAACGGCAATACGACCACCACGGTCACCCTGAACAGCGGGTCGTCGGTCACGACCTCGGGCGACTACCTGCCGGGCGTCAACGTGATCACGCAGGGCGGCAATGGCGGCGCGGGGCGCGAGGACAGCAACGGGGCGGCGGGCGGCAATGGCGGCACGGTGAACGTCACCCTGAGCGGCAATGCCACCATCCGCACCAATGGCGTGCAGTCCACCGGCATCTCGGCCAGCAGCCTGGGCGGCGTGGGCGGGGGGGTGGAGACCAGCAGCGGCATCATCGACTTCACGCCCGAAAACGCCGGCAGCGGCGGGGCCGGCGGCGCGGTGACGGTGACGACCACCGGCGGTTCCATCCAGACTTCCAACAACTATTCCATTGGCATCCTCGGCCAGTCGATGGGCGGCATTGGCGGCACGACCACGTCCAACTTCGAACTGTTCGGCAATGCCGGCGCGGATGCGGGGATTGGCGGGGCCAGCGGCTCGGTTTCCATCAACAGCCAGTCCTCGATCACGACCACCGGACAGTCCTCGCACGGCATATCGGCGCAGGCCATCGGCGGTGGCGGCGGCACGGCGGGCGTCAGCAGCGGCATCGTTGCATTGGGCGGGGCGGGCGGCACGGCGGTCTCCGGCGGCACGGTCACGATCAACCAGTCCGGCACGCTGACCACGGGCGGGACGTCTGCCATCGGCATGCTGGGCCAGTCCATCGGCGGCGGCGGCGGGGATGGCGGCGCGGCAAGCGGGGTTGCCGTGATTGGCGGGCAGGGGGGCGGCGGTGGCAACGGCGGCTCGTCCACTGTCGGCATGAACGGCTACACCTTGACCACGGGCGGCGACCATGCGTACGGCATCGTGTCCCAGTCCATTGGGGGCGGCGGGGGAACCGGCGGGGCAGCCTCTTCCTACGACGCCGGCGTCGGCTTTGCCATGTCCGTCGCGGTGGGCGGCACGGGCGGCAACGGCGGCGCGGGTGGCAGCGCTGCGGGCAACGTGTCCAACGCCACCTTGACGACCGGTTCCTCGGGCACCACGAACGGCGATGCGCACGGCGTGGTCGTGCAATCCATTGGCGGCGGCGGCGGAGCGGGTGGCGCGTCCGTCGCCAAGGCGCTGGCGATCGCGGTGCCAGACGAGGACGCGTCCTTTGGCGTCGCGGTCACGTTTGCCATGGGCGGGTCCGGGGCCTCGGGCGGCGCGGGCGGCACCGCGTCGTCGGCCATCAACAATTCCATCCTGACCACGTATGGTCCCAATTCGCAAGGCGTCCTGGTGCAATCGATCGGTGGCGGCGGCGGGCTGGGCGGCAGCGCATCGGCCCTCTCGACGGTGGTCGGCACCGGCGATTCCGTCGGCGGCACGGTTCAGTCGTCGGTGGGGGGCAGCGGCGGATCGGGCAGCTACGGCGGCAACGCCACGCTCAGCCTGGCGGGCAGTTCCATCACCACGTGGGGAGACTCCGCGAATGCGCTGGTGCTGCAAAGCATTGGCGGCGGCGGCGGGGCGGGCGGCGTGGGTTCCGCCACGGGACGCAGCCCCAATGTGGATGCCAACGTGTCGATCACGGCCAACGTGGGCGGGATCGGCGGATCGGGCGGACAGGGCGGCACGGCGTCGCTGACCGTCGATCCGGCCAGCACCATCATCACGCACGGCGATGGCGCGCGCGCCGTGCTGGTGCAGTCCATCGGCGGCGGCGGCGGGGCGTCGCAAGGCGGCCAGGTCGGGCTGGCCGTCAACAGCGAAAGCGAAGACAGCACGACCGACGTCAGGGGCACCGTGTCGGTTGGCCGCGGCGGCACCGGCGGGGGCTACGGCGGCGCCATCAACCTGAACAGCGATGGCAATGTCACCACCTATGGCGCCGATGCCGACGGGCTGCTGGTGCAGAGCATCGGCGGTTCGGGCGGGCTGGGCGGCGCGGTCGGCGGCAGCAGCCAGAACAATTCCTCCGACGCGCTGGATGACTCCGGCACGACCTACCAGTTCAACATCTCGGTGGGCGGCAATGGCGGCGCGGGCGGCAATGGCGGCCCGATCGGAACGACGTCCAATGCCGCGAGCGTCGGGGCGTCCACGAACACGTACGGGGATTACGCGGACGCAGCCGTCCTGCAATCCATCGGCGGCGGCGGCGGCGCGGGCGGCGCATCGACCGCCTCGTCCAGCATTTCGTCGTCCAACGTGTCGATTTCGGTGGGCGGCTCGGGCGGAAGCGGCGGGGCGGGCAACAGCATCGTCGCCTTCCTGAACGGCAACGGCACCAACAGCTTCAACACGGCCGGCTATGGCGCGATGGGCATCGTCTTGCAGTCGATCGGCGGGGGCGGCGGCATGGGCGCCACGGGATCGCCGCTGGCAAACGGCTCGCTGCGGGCCGGCGCGACCGGCGGCAGCGGTGGCGCGGGCGGCAGCATCACGGTCACGAGCGGCAGCTACGCGGCCATCCAGACCACCGGCGACAGCGCCTACGGCCTGGTGGCGCAGTCCATCGGCGGGGGCGGCGGCATTGCGATGGCAGGCAGCACGGCGTCGGCCGCGAATCCTGGCAGCCAGCGATTCAACCTGCATGCGGGCGGCGCGGGCGTGGCCGGCGCGGGCGGCACGGTCAATCTGTCCACCGGCCTCAATCTGAACACCCATGGCGATCGGGCCATTGGCGTCATCGCGCAATCGATCGGCGGGGGCGGCGGCATCGTGACGTCCGGCACGGCGACCGGCGTCGGCACGACGGTGCTGGGCGGCGGGAACGCCAATGCCAGCGCCGTGAACGTGGATCTGCGCTCCACGCTGGCCACGCATGGCGCGGGCGCGCACGGGATCGTGGCGCAGTCCATCGCGGACGGCGGGGGCATCCTGGGCGACACGACCAAGCTGATCACCACCAACGCGGCCGGATTCCTGCCGACCGCGTTCAGTTCGGGCACCGCCGGCAATGTGACGGTTTCCTTTGACGGCAATCTGTCGACCGCGGGCGCCAACGCCTACGGCATCATCGCGCAGTCGATCGGCGGCGGCGGCGGGCTGGCTGGCGGGCCGCAGGCCGGCTTTGCCGGGTCGGTCAGCAGCGCCACGGGCAATGCCGGCAGCGTCACCGTGAACCAGAGCGGGACGCTCAGTGTGACGGGTTCGGATGCGACGGGCATCATGGCGCAAAGCCAGGGCGGACAAAGCGAGCAGGGCGTCACGGTCAACATCAACGGCAGCGTGTCGGGCGGCTCCAACTCCGGCAAAGGCGTGTGGATACTGAGCGGCCGGGACAACGTGGTCAACGTCAACGCAGGCGGTTCGCTCAGCGCGCTGTCCAGCACGGCGTTGACGTTCAACGGCGATTCGACCACGGCGGCGGGGTCTTTCCTCACCATCAACGACTACGGCACCATCTCCGGCAACGTCTATTGCGGCAACGGCGATTCCACCAATGCCTGCAACTACTACGTGCAGTCGGGCGGCGTGGCCAACGCGGCCACTGCGTATCAGGCCAACGTCATCAACTCGGGGCTGGTCGTGATCGGCTCGCCGGGCCAGTTCCAGACCCTGACCGTCAGCGGCAATTTCAGGCAGTCCGCCAGCGGCGTCCTGCGCGCCGACGTGGACTTCGACCAGATGCGCGCCTCGCAGATGGTGGTGCAAGGCAATGGCGACCTGAATGGCAATGTCGACGTGCTGGCCGCGACGCTGATGCCGAACCGCGAGCTGACGGTCCTGACGGTGCAGGGCGATTCGCAAGGCAGCGTGGGCGCCGTCGACAGTCCGGTCTTCGATTACGCCACGCGCCAGGTCGGCCAGTCCACGCGCATCCGCGTGGCGGGCGCCGACTTCAATGCGCCGTCGATGCAACTGAAGGCCAACCAGCGTCAGGTCGCCGATCAGCTCCAGCGTATCTGGGATGCAGGCGGCAATTCCGCCCTGGCACCGCTTTTCGGGCAGCTGGATCAGGCTTCGCGCCAGGGGGCGGGCACGTATCGCGACCGCGTGTCCAGCCTGTCGCCGGGCGTGACGAGCGCGCCGGCGGCGCAATCGGCCGCAAACCTGGGGCATTTCACGGGCGCGATGATGTCCTGCCCCACGTTCACCGGAGTCGATGCCTTCTCGGGCGAGCAGAACTGCTACTGGGGCCAGGTCACGGGCCGCGCGACCAGCCAGGACGGCAGCAAAGGCACGGCTGGCTTTGACTACGACACGGTGACCTACCAGATTGGCGGGCAGCGCGAAGTCAGTCCGGGCTGGTTCGTCGGCGGCTCGGTGGCCTACGAAAGCAGCAAGGTGCGCGCCAACGACGGCAGCGTGCGCGGCGATGGCGACAGCGGCTACGCCGGCATGGTCGTCAAGCGCCAGGAAGGGCCGTGGGTGTTCTCTGCCGCGGTCGGCGGCGGCTATGGCGGTTATCGCATGGACCGCAACATCGACATCGCGGGATACCAGGACACCTTGACCAGCCGCCCCGACGTCTATGGCTTTAATGCACGTTTGCGCGCCGCCCGCACCTTCGCCTTCGAGAGCGTGTACGTGAAGCCGTACCTGGACTTCGACGCCAGCTATACCCGCATGCCGGGCTACAAGGAATCGGGCGCGAACCCGCTGGCCTTGTCGGTGGACGGCAGCGACCAGTTCATCCTGGGCCTGTCGCCCATGATCGAGTTCGGCGGACGCGCCAAGCTGTCCAATGGCGCGATGCTGCGGCCGTTCGTGTACGCCGGCGTGTCGTTCCTGTCCAAGGACGATTGGACGACCACTTCACGCCTGCGCGGGGCGCCCGCCGGCACGGGATCGTTCGATACGTCGCTGCCCATCGACGATGTGGTGGGCAAGGTGGGGGCGGGGCTGCACGTCATGCGCGCCGCGGGGGTCGACTTCCGGCTGCAGTACGACGGCCAGTTTTCCGAGAATGTGCGCAGCCACAGCGGCACGTTGAAGGTCATGGTGCCGTTCTGAGGCCTGCGCCAACGTCGGGTGCGTTCTGACGCTGGAAACCTCCGGGCAGAACGCGAATTGGCGCACGTTGTTCCAAAAAAAATAGGCCCACGCCATGGCGTGGGCCTATTTTTATTTACCGCGCTTTAGAACCGGTACGTCGCCTGCAGCTGGAACGTCTGTCCCGACACGTTGCCCGTGTCGAACAGCCGGTCGTAGCTGGCCGTCAGATCCATGGCCTTGCTGACGGGCATCGTCAGACCCATGCCGGCAGAGAACATGCCGCGCGAGGGCGACACGCCGGGCAGCGTGAAGCCGGTGCCGTCGGTCGCCGTGGCGTGGAATGCGCGGTTGCTGTCCAGGGTTTCGTAGGCGTAGCCGACGCGGGCCTCGACGACGGCGGGCTTGTCCGACTTCATGCTGAACGGCAGACCCACGACGAGCTGCGCATACGGTTGCAGGCTGTTGAAGTCCTGGGCGCCCACATCCAGATTCTGGCTGGTCGAACCGGATTCGCTGAAGCGTTCGGTGTGCAGGTACAGATAGCGCAGCCCGAGACGCGGCGTGATCGTGAGCGGGCCGGCGGCCAGCGGCAGGCTGGCTTGCAGGCCTGCCGTGATCTCCTGTGCGTCGGAGTCGCCGCGGGCCTTGCCCGGGCCGGGGAAGGACCGGCTCGTCTTGAGGAAGTCGTAGGCGGCGCCGACCGTCGCGGCGAGGGTCACGGCCCCCACGCGGCGGCTGCCATAGCCGGCGATGCGCAAGGTGTCGATCTTGCCGCTTGCCTCGTCTTCGGTCACATCGACGTGGCTATAGCCGCCTGCGACACCCAGCGTCCAGGCGCCGACCTGCTGATCCAGGCCGGCCAGAAAGCCGTAATGGCGATCCTTGTAGCTGGGCGCGTCGTCGTTGCCGCGCACGTTGACGCTGTTGGAGACGATCTGGGCCCAGGCCTGGCGGCCGGGGCGCGCGCAATTGGCGGGCGTCGCGGCGTCCGCGCAATCCTGACCCAGGCGCGCGAGCAGCGTGTCGTTCACGCGCTGGCCTTCGCGGATGGCGGCCGAGGCGACCGCGCCGAAGATCGTGGCGTTGGTGGGGGCAATGACGACAGTCCCGCCGCCAGTGTCCGTGCCGCCGCCGGTGTCGGTGCCGCCGCCGGTGTCCGTGCCGCCGCCGGTATCCGTACCGCCGCCAGTATCCGTGCCGCCGCCGTTATCCGTGCCGCTGGCGGCCAGCGTGAGGGTGCTGCCGTCGGCCAGGTTCTGCACGCTTTGCGCCAGTTCGGCCGGCGCGTTGCTGGTCACGGACGCGAAACGGCCGGTGACGCTGGCCGCGTCGACGATGCGGAAGGACGTCGCGCTGTAGGTGCCCGGGCCGTACAGCACGTTCAGGGTGCCGGCCAGGGTGGCGGTGCCGCTCACCTTCAGTTGCGAAGCAGCGGTGGGGCTGACGTCGACGAACAGCGTGCCGGTCGGGGACTGCGTGTAATTGCCCAGGATCGTCAGCGTGCCGATGGAGCCGCCCGGACGCACGATACCGTCGTTGGTCACATTGCCGCCGATGGAGCCGTGCCCGCGCAGCGTGCCGTCGCTGCCGACGGCCACGTCGCCCAGGATGCTGGCGGTGGGATGCGCGGCATCGCCGATCTCAAGCGTGCCCGCGGACACCGAGGTGCCGCCCGAGTAGGTGTTCACGCCGTTCAGGATCAGCATGCCGCTGCCGGTCTTGGCCAGCGCGCCGCTGCCGTTCAGCGTGGAATCGATGATGGCGGTGGCGTTGGCATCGACCTCGATGGCCGAGGTGGCTGCCGCCAGCCCGATGGCGTCGCCGGTGACGCGGTAGCCATCGGTGGAGAACTGCATGCCGTTCACGGCGATTGCGCCGTGGCTGGCGTCGACCGTCACGGTGCCCGCCGCGCCGCCAAACACGGGCCGCACGTCGGTCTGATCGAGCTTGCCGTTGGCGGTGCCGTCGGTCGAGGTCCAGTTCTTGCCGTTGGCCGTCCAGGTGCCGGAGCCACCGGCAATCGTGCCGTCGGCCACGGTGTTGGCGCCGTCCCAGTAGTGGGTCTGGGCGTCGGGCGCGATGGTCACGGTCAGCGCGCCGTTCACGTCGCTCAGTTGGGCGAGCAGGCCGTTGTTGGTGGACACGAAGGCCGTGTTGTTGGCATAAGTGCCGGACCCGGTCGCGCGCACGACCGTGTAGGACTGGCCATTGGCCAACCCCGTGCCGCCCAGGCTGATCGCCGCGCTGCTGATGGACGCCGAGCCGTTCACGTCCAGGTAGCCATAGCTGCTGGTGTCGACGACATTGAAGGCCAGTCCGCCGCCGGTCTGCGAATAGTTGCCCGTGACGGTGATGGGGTTGTTGATCTGAAGGGTCGCGCCATAGTTGAGGACGGAACGGCCCACCGCAGCGATGTCGTTGTTCAGCAGCAGGTTTCCGCCCGAAAACACCAGGTTTGCGCCCGTCACCTTGATGAGGCCTTTATCGGCCACGCCCAGGCCGCCGCTCGCGCCGGTAAGGGTGCCGAAGACGTTGCCGCTGCCGCCTGCGATGGAAAGGGGGATGACGCTGGCGGAGGTCAGGTCGCCCGCGATGAGGCCGCTGTTCGTGATCGTGCTGATATAGCTGTTGCTATCGAGCTGGATCGCCGCATTCCGGCCGGTGATGGTGCCGCTATTGGCGAGCAGGCTTACGCTGCTGGCGCGGGACAGGTAGATGCCGGCATCGAACGACCCGCCCATGGCGCTGCTGGGCGCGCCCACGATCAGGCCCGTGTTGGTGATGGTGCCGGCTGTGCTGGCATCCATGAAGATGCCTGCGATGTCGCCAGAGAGGGTCCCGGAATTCGTGAGCGTGCCTAACCGGGCGTTGTCCTGAGCCAGGATGCCTAGCTGGCCGACGATGGTCCCCTCGTTTTGCAGCGTTTCGATGGCGCCATTTTCGGTGACCACACCGAACCCCGTGAGAAAACTGCCGATCTTGGCGCTTTGCAAGGTGCCGGTGTTGGTCAGGTTGGTGATCGTTCCGCCGTCGTTCCAGATGGCTGCAATCGTGCCGCCGAAGGAACTGTTGCTGCTGATCATCCCGGCATTGCTGATCGTGGCGATGCTGCCCTCATTGAAGATCCCGGCGCGTGCGCCGGCGATGGAGCCGCCCGCGTTATTGACTACGTTGGTGATGCTTCCGGACCCCGTATTCAGGATGCCGGCCACAGTGACGCCCGTTCCGTTGGACCAGATCAGGCTATTGTTTTGCACCTGAGCCAGAACGCCGTCGTTCTGCAGGCCCGCCAGTGTGCCCACGATGGTGCCGAGGTTCGTCAGCGTGCGGCCGGAAATGGTGCCGGAGGCGTGCAGACCGATGTCGGCGCCGGAGAGCGTGCCGGTCCCGGTGACCAAAAAGTTACCGCCCGTCCATTCGATGCAGTCGGTGGAGCCGAAGAGCGTCGTGTTGTTCGCAATTGTGAGGCACGCCGCGGCATGGACCATGCCGGGAAGCAGGCTGGCGGCCACGAGGGAAACACCCGACAGAATCTGCGTCGACCGGGCAAGCGCCGGCCTCGAGCCGGCTCGCGCGGATGCCACGGGAAAAGAGGGGGTACGTTTTTTTCGGTGTTTCAGCTTCAAGGCAAGCTCCCGCCTGGGGCGATGTCGGTTGGAATGTGCGGCAACCGTTGGAGCTATGGACTATCCGCGCGGCCGGTGCCAGGGTATGAGGGCAGACAGGCGGCCTTTTGCTGGGGCGTACTATCTCACCCGGCACATTACTGGCGATGGCGCGGTCTCAAAGGCCGCAATAATGCCGAAATTCATGCCTTTTTCCGGTTGACACTGGGGGCGTGCCGGCTTGGGCGCCGGTTGCGCCCGCATGTTCAGGCCTGGCCGCGGTGAAACCGGCTTTCCAGCGCCTGGCCCACGTCGTGCATGACCGGCTTCCAATCGCCCGGCGCGGGCTGGCGAAACAATTGCAGCGACGGATACCAGGGGGAGTCGGACCGCTGCAACAGCCAGCGCCAGTCGGGCAGGAAAGGCAGCAGCACCCAGGCGGGCCGATTCAATGCGCCGGCCAGATGCACGGGCGAGGAGTCGACCGAGACGAGCAGGTCGGCCAGGGACAGGATCGCGGCGGTGTCCTCGAAGTCGGCGATCTCGGCATCCAGCGGCACGATGTTCATGCCGGGCGGGGCCGTGGCGGCCTGGGCTGCGGCAGGGCCTTTCTGGATGGCCAGGTACGTGATGCCGGGTACGGCCAGGGGCGCCATGTCCGCCAAGGCAAGAGACCGGTTGGCGTCGTTCGAATGCGTGGGCCTGCCTGCCCAGGCCAGCGCCACCCATGGCCGTGGCAAGCCGGTCAGCCGCTTGCGCCATTTCTCGACGCGTGCCGCATCGGCCGACAGGTAGCCGACCTGGCCCGGCAGGTCGGCCATGCGCAGGCCGATCGCCATGGGCAGGGACATCAGTTCGCAGTGCTGGTCGAACGGCGGGGGGATCTGTCCGCGCGGGAAGGCGTCCGGGCCGACGAGGCGCCGGGCGAAGGACAGCAGGTCGGGATGGACTTCCAGCACGACGCGCGCGCCGCTGCGGGCACGGGCCGCGTCGATCAGGCGCATGAATTGCAGCGTGTCGCCGTACCCCTGCTCGTCATGAATGAGCAGCGTCTGACCCGCGATGCGGCTGCCGTCCCAGCGCGGCCGCTGCACCTTGCGGTCCATCGCCGCGGTATGGGAAAGGCTGTAGCGCCAACGGTATTCCGTCCAGCCGCGCTCGAAATCCCCTTGCAGCAAGCGCGTTTCGGCCAGGTCAAATCGGGCGGACAGGTTGCCGGGCATGGCGGTGGCGAGCATGGCCTGAATGTCAGCGGCTTCCTGAACGCGCCCTTGAAATTTCACTGCCAGACCGAGAAGGCGCCAAAGTACGGCGGGAGCGCCGCGCGGGTCCATGTTCTCGCGCAGTAGCCGCTCGGCTTCGGCGTTCTGCCGCTCAGTCAGCAGATCGCGGACGCGGCGTGCCAAGTCTTCCGAGTCTTGCGCTTCGGCTGTTGCAGCCTGCGAGCCGCATGCCGTCCGTAAGCGCGTGCGCAGTTCAAGCGCCTGCGGGTGGCTGGGCGCGAAGGCCAGCAGCGCTTCGGTCCATTGCAGCGCTTGTGCGGGCCGCGACCGCGCCGCTTCGATTTCCGCCAGATTGATGTACGCGTTCGCCAGGCGCGGGTTGCATTCGATGGCGCGCTGCCCGGCGTTTGCCGCGGCCTCGTGATCGCCCAGTTCGCGCAGCACGAAAGCGAGGTTGCTGTGCGCCTCGGCGTAGTCGCCGCGCAATGCGAGCGCCCGGACGTAATGCTGGCGCGCTTCGTCCAGGCGATTGACGCCCGTGTACGCGTTGCCGAGGTTGTTGAGGGCTTCCGGGCTGTTCGGCTGAAGTTGCGCCACCCGTTCAAGACATTCGACGCTGTCGGCGTGGCGCCCGGATTCCTGCAGGATGATTCCCAGGTTGTTCCACGCCATGACCAGCCCGGGCTCTCGTTGCGTGGCATGGCGCGCGGCGGCCTCGCCTTCGGCGAGCAGGCCTTGCTGCCGGCAGATTTCGGCCAGGTTGCCGAAGTAGACCGCGGGCGCGGCGTCGGTCCGGCAAGCGTGCCGCATCAGGTCGAGCGCCAGCGCGGGCTGGCCGTGCGCGTGCGCGATCAGGCCCAGCAGGTGGGAGGCATCGGCCTGTCCTGGCGATGCGGCCAGAATGCGGCGGCAGAGGACCTCTGCCTGGGCCGCCTGTCCGGCGTTCCAGTGTGCGTGGGCCTGTTGCAGGGCTTCGCGCAGCGAAAGCTGCGTGCCTGTCGTTGGCGGTGGCGGTGCGGGCGTGGAGGCCATGGTCAGACCAGCGGCCGCCGTCCGGGCCGGCCTGAAGGGAAACGTGAAGCGCAGATTCTAGTGCCTTCGCGCGGGCTTGCCATCTACGCGCCGCGGCGTATCGTCACCCGCAGGCCCGGGCCGAAGTCGCTTTGCGCATCTCGCATGGCGAATGCGATGCGCATGCCGTGCGCATGGGCGATGCGGCGCGCGATGGAGACGCCCAGGCCGCTGCCGGCTTCCTCGTTGCCGGCGGCGCGAAGGAAGCGGTCGCCCAGCCGCGGCAGCACCTCGGGCGCAACGCCCGACCCCTGGTCGTCGACCGATATTTGCGAGGGCGAGAAAGCCAGACGCACCCGGCCATGGCGCGGGCCGTACCGGATGGCGTTGTCCAGGATGTTTTTCAGCATGATGACCAGCGCGTCGGCATCGCCGGCCATGGGCAGCGGCAGCACGCCCGGCTCGGGCCATTCGACCGCGATGTCCACGTCCCGCCGGTTGGCGATCCAGAGGCAGTCGCTGACGGCCTGCTCGGCCACGCTGCCCCAGTCGACAGCGCCGCCGAAGTCCGTGTGATTGGCATTGTCCAATCGCGCCATCGTCAGCAGCTGCGAGACCAGCCGGTCCAGCCGCTCCATCCCGCGCGTCACGCTGGTCTGCGCCTGTTGCAGGGCCTGCGGGTCTTGCGTGCGCCGCATGACATCCCACTGCGCCCGCACGGCAGCCAGCGGCGTGCGCAGCTCGTGCGCCGCATCCGCGGTCAGCCGGCGCTCTTGTTCGATCAGCGTACCGATCCGCGCAAGCAGGCCATTCATGGACGTCACCAGCGGCGTGAGCTCGCCCGGCACGCCGGACAGCGGCAAGGGCTTGGCGTCGTCCGGGCTGCGCCGTTCCAGGTCGGACGACAGCCTGCGCACAGGGGACATCGCCTGGCGCACCGCGTAGATCAGCAGTGCGATCAGCACCGGCAGGCCCAACAGCCACGGCAGGATCTGCCCGGCCACGTAGGCGATCACGAGGTCGTCGCGTTCGCCGATGCGCTGTCCCACGCCGACCCGCGTCTGGCCCGAGGGATCGTCCAGGTAAAAGAGGCGCCAGCGTTCGCCGTTGACGATGCTTTCCGCAAACCCTTCGCGGTCCTCGTTGCGAGGAAACTGCAGGGCTTCGGGGTCGAGCACCAACGGGGCTTGCGATCCGCGCCATATGGCC
Source organism: Achromobacter sp. SLBN-14 (assembly GCF_006715415.1). Lineage (NCBI taxonomy): Bacteria > Pseudomonadati > Pseudomonadota > Betaproteobacteria > Burkholderiales > Alcaligenaceae > Achromobacter > Achromobacter sp. SLBN-14. The sequence goes on from NZ_VFNE01000001.1 coordinate 3,604,521, forward strand.
ACCGACAGATCGCCCAGGCCCGCATCGCCGGCGCTGTCCGACGCCGGCAACTGGGCGCGCGCCGGCTGCGTCTGGGCGGAAGGCGGGATCAGCGCGGATATGGCGATGGTCTGCTGCGCCAGGCGCACCATGTCGGTGTCGTAGAGCTCGTTGATCTCGTGGGCGGCGCGCCAGTACGTGCCGGCGATGGTGATGAGCCACGCGACTGGCGCCGCCAGCAGCACGGCAATGATCAGGCGTCGTTGCAACGTCATGAGTCGGCTTCCACCTGGCCCAGCGCGTAGCCCGACCCCCGCACGGTGCGCACGATCTTCGGGTGGATCTTCTTGCGCAGATGATGCACGAAAACCTCCAGCGCATTGCTTTCGAGTTCGGCTTCCCAGTCGTAGAGCTTGTCGCGGATGAAGTCGCGTGTCAGCACGCGATTCGGATGCGTCAGGAACAGTTCCAGCAGCAGCGCTTCGCGCGTCGTGAGGTCCACCTTCTGGCCCTTCCAGTGCACTTCATGCAGGGCGGGGTGGTAGTCGAGATCGCCATGACGCCAGACGGGCTCGGGCTTGCCGGCCACGCGCCGCGTCACCGCGCGCAACCGCGCCGCCAGTTCATCCAGGGTGATGGGCTTGATGAGGTAATCGTCCGCGCCGGCATCCAGGCCCGCGATGCGGCTTGAGACCGCTTCGCGCGCCGTCAGGATGACAACCGGCACGGTGCGCCCTTCGCGACGCCAGCGGCCCAGCAGGGATACGCCGTCCTCGCCGGGCAGGCCCAGATCGAGGACCACGGCGTCGTAATGCACGACGCTGATCGCCTGATCGCCTTCGCGGCTGCTGGAGAACCAGTCGACGGCATAGCCCAGAAGCCGTAAGCCGGATTTAAGACCATCGCCAATGAGCGGGTCGTCTTCAATGATGAGAATTCTCATTTATCGTCTTCTCGCCGTGCAGGACTGAGATTACCACCGCCCGGGTGGTTAATTTCTCATTAAGGTTCCATGCCTAAGCTGCGCTCCATCGTATCGGGAAAATCAGTTCCTAAGCATGGAATACCGCATGCCCCACAACAAATGTTTCGCCCCGTCCGCCTGGACGGCGATGGCCGCGCGGCCTCGGGCCATGCCCGCCACGCTGCACATCCATCCCCTCGAGGATCCGATGCGCGCGCGGATCGAGTCCTACATTCACCAACGTTATCAACAGCGCTTCGGCGCCCGGCTGACCGAGTGGCTGCCCACGCTGGTCAGCGTGCAGCGCGACGGCGAGATCCTGGCGGCGGCGGGCTATCGCAGCGCGAGCGATCCGCTTTTTCTGGAGCGCTACCTGTCCGCGCCCATCGAGCAATACGTGCGCGATCAAGGTGCGCCCGTCGCACGCAGCCTCATCGTTGAAGCCGGGCAGTTCGCCGCCGTGCGTCCCGGCGGCGGCAGGTTGCTGGTGCCGCTTCTGGCACGGCATCTGCACGCCGAGGGCTTTGATTGGGCGGTCAGCACGCTCACCATCGAACTGCACCATCTGTTCCAGCGGATGGGGCTGGCGCATCAGCCGATCTCGGCTGCCACCTCGGACCACCTGAACGAAGCCGAGCGCAAGGACTGGGGCAATTACTACGCGCATGCGCCGACGGTGTTCGCGGGGCGGCTCAATGCCATTCTTGGCCGCCTTCCGGAGCTGGACGTATGAACGTGTCCCACTTTTTCTCGCTGTTGAGGGAACCTGCCCGCGCGCGTGCCGTTGCGGTCCAGACCCAGTCAGAGGGATTGGACTACGCGGCGCTGCTCGCCCGCGTGGACTCGCTTGCCGACGCCCTTGCGGCGCGCGGGGCGACGGTGGTGGCCTCGCTGATGGACAACGGTCTTGAGTGGATCGTGCTGGACCTGGCCTGTCTTCAAGCGGGCGTGGTGCACGTGCCTCTGCCGCTGTTCTTCACGCCGGGCCAGTGGCGCGAGACCCTGGATGCTGCTGGCGTGAACGCCGTCGTCGGGCCTGCGTCACTGCAGCCCATGCTGCAGGCCTTCGGGTTCGAGATCTCCGCGCAAGCGCAGGGCCACTCGGCGCTGTTCCGGCGCGCTTTCGCCAAGGTGCCGTTGCCCGCCGGCACGGCGAAGATCACTTTTACGTCCGGGTCGACCGGCAGCCCGAAAGGCGTGTGCCTGGGCGCGGACCAGATGCTAGCGGTGGCGGGGGGGCTTGCGGCCGCCACGCAGCCGCTAGGCATTGCGCGCCATTTCACGGCGCTGCCCCTGCCCGTGCTGCTGGAGAACATCGCGGGCGTTTACGCGCCCCTGATCGAGGGCGCGGCGATCTGCGTCAACCCCTTGCAGGACATCGGGCTTCAGGGATCGTCGCGCTTCGATCCGGCTGTGTTTCACCAGGCGCTCGTGGCGGGCCGCGCGCAAAGCGTCATCGTGCTGCCGCAGATGTTGCGCGCTTATGCGGGCTGGCTGCGGGCGGCGGGCCTCGCAGGCCCCGGCACGCTGCGTTTCGTTGCGGTGGGCGGGGCGGCAGTGGGAAGCGACCTGCTGGAATACGCCCGCTCGCTGGGGATACCCGCCTATGAAGGCTACGGGCTGTCGGAGGCCTGCTCGGTGCAGACCCTGAACCTGCCCGGCGCGGACTGTCCCGGATCGGCGGGCCGCCCCTTGCCACATGCGCGCGTGCGCGTCGCTGCCGACGGTGAAGTCGAGGTGGCCGGCGCGCTGGCGCTAGGCTATCTGGGGCAGCCCGCGATGCCTTCGACATGGCTGCCGACAGGCGACCTGGGCCGCATCGACGATGCCGGATTCCTGCATATCCGCGGTCGAAAGAAGAATGTGCTGATTACCGGATACGGACGCAATGTGTCGCCCGAATGGGTCGAGCTGCGCCTGGCGAACCAGCCCGTCATCGCCCACTGCGTCGTGTTGGGCGAAGGCCAGGCAGCGCTGGGCGCCGTGATCTGGCCGCTGGGCAATCCCAGCGATAGCGCCATTCAAGCGTGCGTCGACCAGGTCAACCAGGGGCTGCCGGACTATGCCCGGATCGGGTCCTGGATGCGCGCGCGGGCCGAGTTCTCTGCCACCAGCGGCCTGGCGACGGTGAATGGGCGTCCGCGCCGGCAGGCCGTTGCCCAATTGCATGCCGATCTCTTTTCCGCGGGTTACCGCTCAACTATCGATGTAGACCCATCATGACCTTTTTCGAACAGTTGCTTGATCAGACGCGCGAGGCCCGGGAGTCCCTGGTGGCCACGCCCATCATCCAGGATTGCCTGCGCGGCCAGGTCGCGCGGCCCGCCTATGCGGCGTTTCTGCGCGAGGCCTATCACCACGTCAGCCACACCGTGCCGTTGATGCACGCGTGCCGCGCGCGCATGCCGGCACGCCTGGCATGGATGCTGCCCGCGATCGATGAATACATCGAGGAGGAGACCGGCCACGATGACTGGATCCTCAATGACCTGCGTGCGCTGGGACACGATGCGGACGAGGTTCGCCGTGCCGGACCCGGGCCGGCCACCGAAATCATGGTGGCGTACGCCTACGACACCATCGCGCGCAAGAATCCGGTGGGATTCTTCGGCATGGTGCACGTGCTGGAGGGCACCAGCGTCACGCTGGCCTTGAACGCCGCCGATCAGATCCAGCGCGCGCTGGCGCTGCCGCCAAGCGCCTTCAGCTATCTGCGGTCCCACGGCACGCTGGACCAGGAGCACACCGCGCATTTCGCCGATCTGGTCAACCGCCTGGACGACGACGCCGACCGCGCCGCCGTGATCCATGCCGCCAACATGTTCTACGGGCTTTATGGGGCGATCTTCCGTTCCCTGCCGCGCTCGTCTTCGCAAGGACAAGGCGCATGAGCCCGCGCGATGCCTCCGTCGTGTTGACGGGCGCCGCGGGCGGCCTCGGAAGCGCGATTGCGCGCCGGCTCTTCGACGAAGGCGCGAGCCTGCTGCTGGTCGGCCGCAGCGAAGCGCCCTTGCTGGCGCTGGCGCAGTCGCTGAGCGCCGGGGCGCGCGACCGGTCGCGTGTGGACGCGCTGGTGGTGGACGTGACCACCGATGCCGGCCGCAACGCGGTCATCGATGCCGCCGGCGCCCGCAATGCCAACGTGCTCATCAACAATGCGGCGCTGGCCGCGTTCGGGCCGGCGCAGTCCCTGCAGACCGAAGCGCTGCGCCAGCTCATGGACACGAATGTCGTCGCGCCCATGATGCTGACCGCCGGCATGCTGCCGCTGTTGCTGGCGCAGCCGCGCGCCCAGGTGCTGAACATCGGATCGACGCTGGGCAGTCTGGGCGTGCCGGGGTTCTCGGCCTATGCGGCAAGCAAGGCCGCGCTTCGGATGTACTCCGAAACCTTGCGCCGCGAACTGGCCGACTCGTCCGTCCGGGTGCAGTACTACGCGCCCCGGGCCATCGACACGCCGTTCAACTCGCCCGAAGTGCTGGCGTTCAACAAAGAAACCGATTCGGCCAGCGATAGCCCGGAAGAAATCGCAGAGGCGGTATCGCGCATGCTGCAAAGCGAATCGCGCCAACGCTTCGCGGGCGGAATCGAATCCGTCGCGGCACGGTTGAATGGTCTTTGCCCTGAATGGTTGGACGGCGCGTTTGCGAAGCATCGCCGCGCCTTGATGTCGTTGAAATTTCCTACTGGAGCCTAGTCATGAATCAGAATATCGGCCTGCGCAATGCGGCCGCCGGCTTGCTGGCGGGTGTGGCGTGCTTGTTTTCCACCTTTACCCTCGCGGCGCCCGCCGACATGGACCAGGGTATCCGCGAGCTGCAAAACGGCTGGGCGGACATTCAATACAAGACCCCGCCCAACGATCGCGCCAAGCGCTTCGAGGCGCTGTCCAAGCAGGCCCACGACCTGACGCAGCGTTACGCCAACAAAGCCGAACCGCATATCTGGGAAGGCATCATCCTGAGCTCGTGGGCCGGCGCCAAGGGCGGCATGGGGGCGCTTAGCCTGGCGAAACAGGCCAAGGCCGAGTACGAAACCGCCATCCAGATCGACAGCAAGGCGCTGGACGGGTCCGCACTGAACAGCCTGGGCGTGCTGTATTACAAGGTGCCCGGCTGGCCAGTGGGATTCGGCGACAACAAGCGCGCCGAGGCCTTGCTGCAGCAGGCGTTGACCATCAACCCGGACGGGATCGATCCGAACTACTTCTACGCGGATTATTTGGTGTACCGGAACCGCAAGTCCGAGGCGATTCCGTACCTGGAAAAGGCGCTGAAAGCGCCGGCCCGTCCCGGCCGCGAAGTGGCTGACGAGGGCCGGCGGGAGGAAGTCCGGACGCTGCTGAAGGAAGCGCGCTGAATCAATACTGATAGCGCAGGGTCAGCATCACGCTGCGCGGTTGCCCATAGTAGTTTTGCCGGGAGGCGCCGCCCAGCTTTTCGTAGTACTTGCGGTCGAACAGGTTATCGACGGTGAGCGTGCCTTCCAGGTGCCGGTTGTAGCGGTAGCCGATCTGTGCCGAGACGAGCGCGTAGCTGCCCTGTTCCCAACGCACGTTGCCGCTTTGCAGATAGTTGCCGCTGTTCCAGCGCACGCCAGTGCCCACGCTGAAACCTTCCAGGGCCGGCTGCGTGAAGCGGTAACGGGTCCAGAGATTGATGGCGTGGCGCGGGGTGATGGTGCTGTACGACAGTCCCTGCTGGGCTTGGACCGCTTCCAGGTACTTGGTCTGCGTGTAGGCGTAGCCGGCCACGATGTCCCAGTTCGGCAGCAGCAAGCCGCTGACTTCGGTTTCGAAGCCCTGGCTGCGGACCTTGCCCGCGGCGACGGAGTACATGGGATTGTTCAGGTCGCTCATCGCGCGGTTGCGGTCCACGATCTGGAACAGCGCGGCATGCGCGTTGAGCGCGCCGTCCATGAACGCGCCCTTCAGGCCGGTTTCGATCTGGCGGCCCACGCGTGGCGACAGCGTGTTGCCTTGCGCATCGATCTCGGTTTGGGGCTGGAAGATGCTGGTGTAGCTTGCGTAGGCGGACAGCTGCGGCGTCAGCTCGTACACCAGCCCGGCGTAGGGCGACGTGCGCGCGGAGATGCGGGTCGTTGTCTGGCTGAAGTCGCCGAAGTACTGGTTATCGTTGCGCGCGTCGTTCTTCCACCAGGACAGGCGCGCGCCCGCGATGACCTTCAAGTTGTCGGTTGCCTGGATGTTCGCGCGCGTGTACAGGCCGAATTCGCGGGTGCGCCCGTCGTTGCCGTTGACCTGTTCCATCTCCGGCAGCGGCATGTCGATGATCGGGTCGTACACGTTGGTCGGGAAGATCGTGCCGCCGCCGTAGTTGAACTGCTTGCGCGTGTAGCTGTAGTCGGCGCCCATGAGCAGGCTGTGTTCGCGGCCGAAGGCTTCAAAGGGCAGATTCACGTGCGCGTCCGCGCCCGTGGTTTTCCAGTGGTTGCGGTACGACCAGGCGATGAGGTTGGTGTCGCCGGTAAGCGGATCGACGGCGCGGTTGGGCCAGGTGGTCAGGCGGGTGGGGGTGTCGGTGTCGCGATGGAACACGCTTGCGTTCACGGCGCCGCCGCCGTCCAGGCGATGTGAGAGGTCGGCAAAGATCTCGGTGGTCTCTTCTTCGATGCGGTTCCATTCCGCGCTGAGATTGGTGCCACGGCGCACGTCGAGCAGCGAGCCATCGGCGTAGGCGGGCAGGCCGAACGCGGGCTTGATGCGGGAGCGCTGATGCGTGAGGCCGGCCGCCAGCGTGGTGCTTGGCGTTAGATCGGCCTCGATGATTCCGTACAGCGTGGGCCGCTCGGAACTCACCCGGTCCACGAAGGAGCCGCGATCCTCGTAGGCCGCGATGAAGCGCCCGCGGACCTTGCCTTCGCTATCGAATGGCGTGCTCAGGTCGGCCACGGCCCGGTAGTAGTCCCACGACCCCACACTGGCTTGCGCGCCGAATGCGAATTCCTGCAGCGGACGCTTGCGCACCAGGTTCACGCTGCCGCCCGGTTCGCCCGTGCCCTGGTAAAGGCCGGATGGGCCGCGCAGCACTTCAATGCGGTCGTAGATGGCGAGGTCGAAACCCGCCGACAGGTTGCCTGCCCCGGCGGGGGCGCGCATGCCATCGACCTGGATCGAGTCGAGCGTGTAGCCGCGCGATATGAAGCCGGACATGTTGCCGCCGCTGGAGAGCGTTTCGACCGTGATGCCCGTCACGTTGCGCATTGCGTCAGACAGGCTGTTCAGGTTCTGGTCGTCAAGCCGCTGGCGCGTCACGACCGACACGGACTGCGGGATCTCCTTGAGCGTTTGCACGCCCTTGCCCAGCGTGACCGCATTGCTGGTGTACGAGTTCGTGCCTTCGCTGGTGGCGCGTTCTGCCGTTCCGGTCACGGTGACGGGCGCCAGTTGGGTGACCGCGCCTTGCTGGACGGCCTGCAGGGAGTAAGTGCCGGCCGCGCTGGGCTGGGCGCGGTAGCCGGTGCCCGCGAGCAGACGGTCGAAGCCTTGCTGCACGGTCATCTCGCCCGAAATGCCGGGGCTTTGGCGGCCAGCGAGCCAGGTGGGGTCGTAGACGATCTGCACGCCAGCTGCGGCGGCGTAACGCGCCAGCACGTTGTCGAGCGGGCCCGCGCCAATCGCGACGGAGCGCATCTGCGAGGACGGCGCCGTGCCAGCCGGGGCTGCCGATTGCGCGCCCGCCGCCGCGCTTGCCGCGGCCGCGCACCAGAGCGCCGTCCAGATCATTGCCTTGCGGGATCCTCTGTCCCGCGCTGCGCGTACACGTGCCATCACTCTTTCATCCTTACATCGTCAAGCAAGAAGCGCCCGCATCCCCTTGATGCGGTCTTACTTCCTACTCCGCACGACATCGAAAAAGTGATCACCTCGACGCAAAATATTTTTCCGCGCGGCGGCTCAAGCGCCGGCGGGACCGACCGATACCCAGTAGCGGGTGACCCGTTGCACGGCGATGGGCAGGCGTTCGGCCAGCGCCTGCAGGGCTGCGTCGGTATCTCGAAGCGATAGCGCGCCGGAGACCCGCAGGTCGGCGACCTCGGGCGCGCAGCGCAGAAAGCCCGGGCGATGGCGCGCCAGTTCGGCCACCACGTCGGCCAGGCGCTGGTCGCGCACGACCAGCATCCCTTGCGCCCAGAGCGCCGCGCTGTCGTCCACCGGCGCCAGCGCGCCGGTCTGGCCAAGCGTGAAGCTGCTGCGTTGCCCGGCGTCGATGCGCAGGGGCGTGCCGCTGGCGGGGCGCGCCAGCACTGCGTGCTCGAACACCATGACCTCGGTGCGGTCGTGGGTCAGACGCACCGAGAATCGCGTGCCCAGCGCCTCTACCTCGCCTTGCGGGGTTTGCACCACGAAGGGCCGGTACGCGGCCTGCGATTCCTGGCCGGTCGTCACCAGCACTTCCCCGGCCACCAGGATCAGACGGCGTTCGCCGGCGCCGTAGCGCAGGTCGACGGCGCTGCCGCTGTTCAACACCAGTTGCGTGCCATCGTCGAGCAGACGTGTCAGTTGCTCGCCCGCCGCGGTGCGCAGGTCGGCGCGCCAGGCGGGCGCCTCGCGCCACGCCATCCAGCCGGCCGGGGCGAGCACGCCCAGCCCCAGCGCCGCGCGCAGCACGGTTCGGCGGCCCTGGCGCTTGCGGGTGGCGCGCAGCACGCGATGGCCGATGGAGGAGGGTACGCCTTCGAACACGCCCAGCACTTGCTCGGCGCGGGCCCAGGCCTGCGCGTGGGCCTCGCCTTGGGCCAGCCACCGCTCGAATGCCCGCCGCGTGGCCGCGTCGGAGGTCTCGTAGCGCAGCCGGATGACCCAGTCGGCCGCTTCCTCCAGCAATAGATCGTCCGGCGCGCTCATGCGGCGGCCGTCATGCAGGCCATCAGGGCCTTGCGCAGATGGCGCCGCACCGTGATCACGGGCTTGCCGGTCTGCTCGGAGATCTCTTGCAGCGTCAGACCGTCCAGTTGCGCCAGCAGGAACATGTCGCGCGTGGCGGCGGGCAGGCGCTGCAGCATGGCGTCGATCGCCACCAGCGTCTGCACGATCATGAGTCCTGTTTCCGGAGACGGCACCTGCGGCTCCGGCAGGTGCGCGATGGCGTCCAGGTAGGCCTGTTGCACGGCGCGGCGGCGCCAATGGTCAACCAGCAGCCCCTTGGCAATATGCGTGATCAGCGCGCGCGGCTCTTCGCGCAGCACGGGCGGACGGCGCGCGGCCATCAGCCGAACGAACGTGTCCTGCGCCAGATCGGCCGCGTCGCCGCTGTCGCCCAGCTTGCGATGGAGCCAGCCTTGCAGCCATCCATGGTGATGGCGATAAAGCTGCTCGACTGCGGGGAGGGATAGGGAGTCGGGAGATTGCAAGATGCCCAGCAGTCTACCGAATGCGAATAAGAAATACTATTAATTAGAGTTTTCGGGTGGCGGGTGCGCGGCGCGCGCGCAACACCGCACGGGGAATCAACCGCCGCTCACTTGCGCGGGTAGGAGCCCAGCAACCGGAACTCGGGATGCGCCTTCAAAAGCCCGGCCAGGGGTTCCTGCGCGGCATGGCCCGCGACCTCGACGAGATACCGATGCGTGTCCAGGGTCTTTTTGCTGGGACGCTCATAGATCGTCAGCACGGCAACGTTGGCCTGCACGAGGGCGCGCAGTGCATCATTCAGGTTGTCGTCCGCGGTCGAGAGCACCAGCGAGGTCTTGTCATGTCCCGTGGGCGCGGGAAGGTCGCGGCCCAGCACCCACCAGCGCGTCACATTGTGCGGTCCTTCCTCGATCCCATCGACCAGCGCGCTCAGCGAATACACGCTGGCGCCCACCTTCGGACCGAACGAGGCCTTGTCGAGGGTGGCGCTTTCGGCGACGGTCTTGGCTGCGGCGCCGCCACTTGCGGCCTCGGTTCGCTTCACAGTGGGCATTTCCCGGTCCAGCCAGGGTTTCACTTCCTCGAATGCCACCGGGTGGGCGAACACTTCCTTGATGTCTTGCAGCTTCGCGCCGGGACGCGCCAGCAGGCTGTAGCCCAGCATCTTGGGGTATTCGCCGACCACCACGGCATTGGGCAGATCCAGCACCGCGTCCAGATAGGGCGTGACGCCAACGACCGACGTCGTCACGGGGACGCACGCCTGGGTCAGCTTGCCCGATGCGTAGCCGGAAAAGAGTTCATCTCGCGTGAGCGGGACAAGCGCTTTGGGCCCGAACAGGTCCAGGCACGCCTGATGGGTCCAGGAGCCCGCGGGCCCCAGGTAACCAATGGAACCGGCAAAACTGGGGGTCATCGTCATCATCCAGGTCATGAGGCCAACTGCCGCGCCAAGGTGTCGTTTTGCCATGGTGTCGCCTTCGAAGAGGGCCGCGCGACGGCCGCGCAATGTCATGGATCGCCAAGACGGTATGAAACACCAGGCGCGCCGATCTGTATAGAGGGATCCGCTTTCAGCGTGTGAGGGCAGGCCGCCACGCGTCGGCGGGCGTGATCCTTGGTTCAAAAAACATCAACCTAAACGCCGCCGTTACCCGATACACTGAGCCGCAAATGGGTCAAAGAAACATGTCGGATCAATAAAAGGTTGCAAGGCACAGCCAAGCGCAACCTCGGGGGGAGACAAACGTGCTTGGTTCTGAGTTGATCATTCGCTCGCTGCGTCGGCGGGGCGTCAATACCATTTTCAGCCTGTCCGGCAACCAGATCATGCCGCTATACGATGCCTGTATCGACGCAGGCATCCGCATCATCCACGTCCGGCACGAAGCGGCCGCGGTCTTCATGGCCGATGCGTGGTCGCAGATCACCGGCGAACTCGGCGTGGCATTGATCACCGCCGCGCCGGGCCTGACCAACGGACTCGCGCCGCTTTATTCGGCCTCGCAGGCGGAAAGCCCGGTGCTGCTCATCTCGGGCGACTCCTCGGTGTCGGAAGACGGCTCTGGCGCGTTCCAGGAACTGGACCAGGTCTCCATCACCCGTCCGCTGACCAAACTGTCGGTCCGCCCGCGGTCCGCGGCAGAGCTTTGCCCTGCGCTCGAAGCGGCGATCTCGCAGGCGCTTGCGCCGCGTCGCGGCCCCGTCCACCTGGCGTTGCCCTTTGACCTGCTGACCGCCGAATCGGGCATGGCGGACCTTCCCGACGCGCCCGCCGTTCAGCCGGTCGCCGCGCTGGATGCTGTCAGCGTGAACCAACTGGCTGATCTGTTGCATTCGGCCCGGCGTCCGCTGGTGCTGGCCGGGCCGTCGAGCGCGCGGCCGCAAGGACGTTCCGCGCGCGCGGCAGCCGAAGCCGCGCTGGGGCTGCGCATCATCCCGATGGAAAGCCCCCGCGGGCTGAAAGATCCGTCGCTGGGGGCCTTGGCCGGCATCATCCCAAGCGCCGACCTGATCGTTCTGGCGGGAAAGTGCCTGGACTTCACGCTGGGATTCGGCAGCACCGGCGCCTTGGGGCAAGAGGCCCGCGTCGCGGTCATCGACCCGGACCCCGCGATGCTGGAACGCGCGGGCCGGCTGCTTGGCGCGCGTCTGGTCCTGGCATTGCAGGCCGACCCGTCGGCGGCACTGGCGGCGGTGGCGGTGGCGCAACCGTCGGCCGAACGCCTTTTGTGGCGCGCCCAGGTCGATGAAGCGCTGCAAAGCCGGACGGTGAAGACGCCGTCCGCACCGGCGCAGGGCGCATTGGATCCGCGCGCGCTGTGCGAGACCGTGCAGGCGTTCCTGGCGTCCGCGCCCGATCCGATCCTGATCTGCGACGGCGGCGAGTTCGGCCAATGGGCGCAGGCGTTCTGCCAGGCGCCGGTCCGCATCATCAACGGCATGTCCGGGGCGATCGGCGCAGGGGTCTGTTATGCGATCGCCGCAAAGATCGCACGGCCAGGCGCCACGGTGGTCGTCATGATGGGCGACGGCACCGCCGGGTTCCATCTGATGGAGCTGGACACGGCGGTGCGCGAAGGCGCGGCGATCATGGCGGTGATCGGCAACGACTTGCGCTGGAACGCCGAGCACCTGATTCAAATGCGCACCTACGGCCCGCAGCGGCTGATCGGGTGCGAGCTTTCTCCGGCGGCTCGCTACCACGATGTCGTCTCGGCGCTGGGCGGCGCGGGGTTTGCGGCGCACGACGCCGCAGGCCTGGCCACCGTCTTGCGCCAGGCCGCCGCCAGCGGCCTGCCAGCCTGCATCAACGTGTCTCTCGCGGGCGAGGCCGCGCCGGTTTTCCACGCAGCATCAATGCAGTCCACGACCGGTCATTGAGCTCAAGGCATCGAGCGTTGCCGCAGTCCGGTTTCGTCCCGTAGAACGAACAGGAGACATCCCATGATCAGCCTCACCGGCATCGTCCCGGGCGGGTCCGCTCGCGCCGCGTTTTGCCTGCTTCTCGCCTGTCCCGGCCTGGCCGCCGCCCAGGCTTACCCTGCCAAACCGATCCAGCTCATCGTGCCTTTCAGCGTGGGCGGCGACGCCGACATGGCGGCGCGCAATTTGTCCGCCGCCGCGCAAGGCGTCCTGGGGCAGCCGGTGGTCGTGGTCAACAAGGCCGGCGCCAACGGCGCGATCGGATCGGCCGCGGTCAAGAATGCGGCGCCCGACGGGTACACGCTGCTGATGGGCCGCATCGGTTCCCAGGTCCTCCTGCCCGCGTTGCAGCCCAAGACAACGCCCTATACCTCGAAGGATTTCACGTTCATCGGGCTGCTGGAGCTGAACCCCGTCGTCTGTGTGGTGCATCCGGATAGCACCTATCGGACCATCGGCGACCTGTCCCAGGCATTGAAGGCCAGGCCCGGCAAGCTGAACTACAGCCATTCCGGCCCCGCGACCGTGCAGAACCTTGCCCCGCAACTGTTGCTCAGCAGTCTGGGATTGAAGCCCGACGCGGCCGTCAGCGTCCCGTACAAGGGCGGCAGCGAGGTGGCCATGGCGGTGCTGAGCCGCGATGTGGACTTCGCCTGCAACAACTTGAGCTCGATGACCGGAATCCTTGCGGGCGGCAAGTTGCGCGCCTTGCTGACGACAACGCCGGAACGCCTTGCGCAGTTTCCGGACATTCCGACCGCACGCGAATCGAACCTGCCGCAGCTTGAGGCCGTCATCGGCTGGAGCGGGCTGTTCGGGCCGTCGGGCATGAGCGCCGAAGCGGTGGACAAGTGGGCCTCCGCGCTTCAGCAGATTTCGAAGGACCCGAAGTGGATCGAGGGCAACGCCAATTTCGGCGGCATTCCGCATGTGTTGTCGCCTGCCGATACGGCAAAGTACGTCGATCAGGGCGCCACCATTTATTCCGAGCTGGTGGCCAAGGCGGGGTTGCAGGTCAATTAGCCGTGGCATGCGGGGCGATTCCGGCCGCCAGGCCTTCGGCGGCCGGAATCGCCTGGCGCAGATACTGGACGAACGAGGTCACGGCCAGGGGCACGCGGGGCGTGTAGGGCCTGACGGCATAGAGCCGTTCGGCATAGTCGCCGACGACGCGCCATCCTGGCAGAACCTCGACCAGCGTGCCGCACTGCAGCGCCTGGCCCGCGCTGAAATCAGGAAGCAGCGCGATGCCGACCGAGCCGGCGGCCGCCTCGCGCAGGACTTCACTGTTGTTGGCCGTGAAGCTGCCGCGCACCGGCACGGCGATGCGCTTGTCCCCGTCCAGCGATTCGAACGACCAGGTCGCGCCGCCGCTGCGGCGCAGGTAGTGCAGGCAATTGTGGCCCTCCAGATCCGTGGGCGTGCGTGGCGTGCCATGTGCCGACAGATACTGCGGCGTGGCGACGAGCACCGAGCGCGTCTCGCAGATCAACGAGGCGACATGGGTGTCGGGCACGCCGGCGACGTGCCGGATCGCCAGGTCGAATCCCTCGGTGGCCAGGGAAGCCAGGTGGTCGCTCAGCTCAAGCTGAATCCGGACGTCCGGAAAGCGCGCAAGGAAACCGGGTATCAGCGGCGCGATGACCTGGCGCCCCAAGGCGACGGGCGCCGTCACGGACAACACGCCGCGCGGGCCGTCGGACAAGTCGCGGACCGCGGAAAATCCCGCTTCGATGCGCTGGTAGGCCGACGCGGTGTGGTCGACCAGGCTTGCCCCCGCCTCGGTCAGGCTGACACTGCGCGTGGTTCGCCGCACGAGGGGAACGCCGGCTGCCTGCTCCAGTTCCACGATGCGCTGGCTGACCGACGCCTTGCTGATCTGCAGCCGGCGCGCGGCGGCCGTGAAGCTTCCCGTGTCGGCCAGCACGCCCAGGCAGTGAATGTGCGACCACAGGTCTTCCAGGCGTCTTGTCTTTGTCATGCCAATTTCCATTGTTCAGAACCGCAAACACTGATTCCGGCCTTCTGGTCTCGACGCGCGGCGGGCGGCACGACATAGTGCCAGCACCCGCACTTCACGCTTGAGCACAGGAGAACACCATGCATGCAACCCCGCGCAGCGCCGGCGAATCCATTGCCGGACACTTTATCGCCGGAAGCCGCGTCGATGGGACAGGCGCGCGCCAGCCCATCTTCAATCCGGCCACGGGCGCCGTCACCCGGCACGTCACGCTGGCCACGCCCGACGAGGTGCAGCGCGCGGTAGCCAGCGCGCAAGCCGCCTTTCCGGCGTGGGCCGACACGCCGCCGATCCGCCGTGCGCGCGTGTTGTTCAGATTTCTTGAACTGCTGAACCGCCACCGCGACGAGCTCGCTCACCTGATCACCGCCGAGCACGGCAAGGTGTTCAGCGATGCGCAAGGCGAAGTCGCGCGCGGCATCGACATTGTGGAGTTCGCCTGCGGCATTCCGCAACTGCTCAAGGGCGCGCATACCGAACAGGTTTCCACCGGCATCGACAACTGGACGTTGCGCCAGCCGCTGGGCGTCGTGGCCGGCATCACGCCTTTCAATTTTCCGGTGATGGTGCCGATGTGGATGTTTCCGGTTGCGATCGCCGCAGGCAACACGTTCGTGCTCAAGCCCAGCCCGACGGATCCCAGTGCGTCGCTGCGCATCGCCGAACTGCTGCGCGAGGCAGGTCTGCCCGATGGCGTGTTCCACGTGGTGCAGGGCGACAAGGTCGCCGTGGACGCGCTGCTCACGCATCCCGGCGTGAAGGCGGTGAGCTTTGTCGGATCCACGCCGATCGCCAACTACATCTATGAGACGGGCGCCCGCCTGGGCAAGCGCGTGCAGGCGCTGGGCGGCGCGAAGAACCATATGGTGGTGATGCCCGATGCCGATATCGACCAGGCCGTGGATGCCCTGATTGGCGCCGGCTACGGATCGGCGGGCGAGCGGTGCATGGCGATCAGCGTGGCCGTGCTGGTGGGCGACGTGGCCGACCGCCTGCTGCCCAGGCTGATCGAGCGCACGAAGGCCTTGAAGGTGCTGGACGGCGAGAACCCGGCCGCCGAAATGGGACCGATCGTGACCCGCGCCGCGCACGAGCGCATCAGCGGCTACATCGCGCAGGGAGAAGCGGAGGGCGCGAAGCTGCTGGTCGATGGCCGAGGCTTCAACGGCACGCAGGCAGGCGAGGGGTGCGGCGACGGCTTCTGGATGGGCGGCACGTTGTTCGACCACGTCACGCCCGACATGCGCATCTACAAGGAAGAAATCTTCGGTCCGGTCCTGGGCTGCGTGCGGGTCAAGGACCTGAAGGAAGCCGTGGATCTCATCAACGCGCATGAGTTCGGCAATGGCGTCGCGTGCTTTACGCGGGACGGCAACGTGGCGCGCGAATTCGGCCGGCGCATCGAGGTCGGCATGGTGGGCATCAATGTGCCCATTCCCGTCCCGATGGCCTGGCACGGCTTTGGCGGCTGGAAGCGCAGCCTTTTTGGCGACATGCATGCCTACGGCGAAGAAGGCGTGCGCTTCTACACCCGCCAGAAGTCGATCATGCAGCGCTGGCCGGAGAGCATCGGCAAGGGAGCCGAATTCGCGATGCCGACGGCGAAGTGAACGTGGCGGCGGGCGGCCGGCACGCGGCCGCCTGACCGTGCCGCAGGTCGCCAGCCCGCGCGGCGCAATGCCGCTCATGCGGGCGACATCCACCCGCGGTAGATCGCGCCGGCGCCCGCGATCGCAAGCAGCACGAAGATGGATCGCTTCAGCAGTTCGGGCGAGACGCGCGTCCTGAAGCGCGAGCCGGCGTACAGGCCGATGAGCGCGACGGGCAGGAGCACGGCGGCGGCGCGCAGGATGTCCGGATTGGAGTACATCCCCGCGGCCCCGAACGCGGCCGCCCGCACGATTCCGCTCAGCAGGATCACGACCGAAATGGTGGCCCGGAATTGCTCCAGCGCGTCCAGGCGTCGCGAGAGGTAGATCGTATAGATGGGGCCGCCGGTGCCGAACAGCGCGCTGAAGACGCCGCCGAACACCCCGAACGGAAACGCCCAGAAGGGCTTGAGCAGCGGCTTGGGGCCGCCCCGGGCGCCTCGCAGGCCCTGGATGCACACGACCAGGACGAACGCGCCCAGAAGGATCAGGGGCCAGCGGGCCCCGGCGTCGCGCAGCAGCGTGACACCCAGCGCGATGCCCAGCAGCATCCAGGGCAGCAGACGCTTGAACTCGGCCAGGCTGACGCGTCTCCAGTTTCTGCCGCCGACCAGGGCCGTGCAGGTCAGGTCAAACAGCACGACCAGCGGCACGGCCAGTTGCAGGGGAATGAATTGGACCAGCACGGGCACGGCGACCATGGCCGCGCCGAATCCCGTCATCCCGAATACCGTGTAGGCGACGAAGATGACGGGGATGACAAACGCAAGCGATTCGGTGGGCATGGGGGGAAACAGCACCTCGATGGTCGAAGCAGGGCTGGCGCGCGACGAAGCCCTGCGGTGGGTCAGCTGGCGGTGATGCCTTTCTTTTGCACCAGAGCCTGCCATTTGGCGGACTCCGCGGCAATCTCCTTTTGCAGCGCCGCGCCAGACACGATGGTGGGGGCCATGCCCTGGTCTTGAAGGTACCGCTTCAAGCCCGGTTGCTCAACAGCCTGGTTGGCCACCGCGAGCAACCGGTCTATCGCGGCTTGCGGCGTGCCGGCAGGCGCCATCAGCGCGAACCAGCCGGTGAACTCGAAGCCGGGCACGCCGTCCTCGGCGGTGGTCGGCACGCCGGGCAGCAAGGCCGCGCGCTCCTTGCCCGTGACGGAAAGCGCGCGCAGGCGGCCGCCCTTGAGCAGCGGCGCAATCGCATTGATGTTGCCGACGGCCACCTGGATGACGCCTGCCATCAGGTCCGTATAGCCGGGCCCTTCACCCTTGTACGGGACATGCATGAGTTCAATGCCGGCGGCGTCCGTGAAGGCTTCGCCGGCCATATGCGTCTGGCTGCCGACCCCTGCGGACGAAAAGCTGAGCTTGCCCGGCCGCGCCTTGGCGTAGGCAATGAGTTCCCGCGTGTTCTTGACAGGCAGTTCGGCATTGACGGTGATGACCATCGGTCCGCTTGCGACCTTGGCGATGAGGCTGAAGTCGTTGAGCGAGTAGGGCAGCTTGCTGTAGATGAACTGATTGACGGTGAACATGCTTCCCGAAGCGAGCAACAGCGTATAGCCGTCCGCGGGTGACCCGGCCACGGCCTGCGCGCCCACGCTGCCGCCGGCGCCCGCGCGGTTCTCGACGACGATGGTCTGGTTCAGGCCCTTGGCCATTTCGGAGGCGAGCGCGCGCCCCAGCAAATCGGTGGCGCCGCCCGCCGAGAACGGGATGACCATGCGGATGGCCTTGTCCGATGGCCAGTTCGCGCGCGCGGGCGCCGCCAGCCAGGGCGACAGCGCCAGTCCATATCCCATGGCCTTGATCAGACGGCGGCGTGCATACAGAAGTTGATGTTCGTCTTTCACGGTGTTGTCTCCTTCGTTCGCGGTAGGCGCGGCCCGCCGATCTGCGGGAAGGGCGGGTTTTGCCAGGCAGCAACTGTCCCTCGGGCCAGCCGGCTCGATTTTTTTTGGGGCGTCGCGGTGATTGTTGGCGGACTACTGGACTGCTGGGTTACGCACTGCTGGACTGCTGAGCTACGTACTGCGGATCAGGTAGGGGGATGCGCCTCGCGTCGTCATCGGGTCTGGCTGGCGCAGACCGACTTCAATGCGTCGAGCAGCAACTGCGAAAGATGCGATCGGGGATTCTCCTGGGGCGCCAGGATGCCCAGACGGCGCTTGATGGTCGGAGAGCCGAACGGCGTGACCCGGATTCCCGCCGGGAACTCGTTGCGGCCGCGCCTGGCCGGCACCACGGATGCGCCAAGGCCATTGGCCACCATCGCAATGACGCCTTCCAGGTTGTCGATTTCCATGGTCGATCGCACCGTGATGCGCCGGCGCACCATTTCTTCCTGCACCAGATGGCCGACGCGGGCAGAGCGGTTGAATCGCACGTACGGGGTCTGCTCCAGGATCTCCTGGTCGCTGGCGCCCTGCACCGAGCGGTGCGCGATGACGACAAGCTCTTCCTCGACGAAGGGCAGGAAGTCCAGGCCGGAGCGCGGCGCATCGGGCTCGGTCACGATGGCGACATCGAGCTGGCGGTGGTAGATGGCCCGCTCCAGGTCGTGCGTCAGCCCGGTGGTGACGTGAACCTCCAGCCCATGCCCCTGCTTTTGCAGGTGGCGCAGGGCCAGCGGCAGCACACCCGACACACAGGTGTGCACGCTGCCCAGCTTGAGCAGGCCGGCCGACGTTCCCTTTTTTAGCGAGGCGCTCATGCTCTCCCAATGCGTGATCAGGTCGCGCGCCCGGTGGACCAGCGCAAGGCCCGTGTCCGTCAGGATCGGCGGGCGGCGGCTTCGGTCGAAGATCGTGATGCCCAGTTCATCCTCCAGGGCGCGGACCTGCATGCTCACGGCAGACAGCGACAGGCCGATCGTGTTGCCGGCCTCGGCGAAGCTGCCGTGGTCTGCGATCGCTATCAGCGTGTAGAGGGTCCGGATGTCCATGCAAGAGTCGTCCTGGTAGGGGGCGCGTTGCGAAACGCGCGGGGTTCGGGCGCTAAATCCCGAGCAGCCGCCGGGCGTTGCCTCCCATGATCTTCTTGAGGTTTTCCTCACGGATCGGCAAGCGCTCAAACCACTCTTTGTACCCTTGCACGGGACAGAAGGGAAACGAGCTGGCGTACAGCATCCGGTCGGACAGAAAGCTGTCGGCCGCCTTCACGTATTCCTCCCAGCCGGGCATGCGCGAAAAGTACATGTCTGGCGACAGCCACAGATTCGGCCGCCGGAAGCCCAGGTGCAGGATTTCGTTGACCCAGGGCCAGCCGCCGTGGGCGACCACGATATTGAGGTTGGGAAAATCCGTCAGGACGCGATCGGTCCGAATGGGATCGGAATAGCTCAAATCGGGCCCCGCGGTGCCGCCCACCATCATGATCACGGGCACGCCGACGTCTTCGCAATGGCCATAGATGGGATAAAGACGCCGGTCGTCCGCATGCATGGGCACCGGATACGAGCCCGGTTCGATGTTGATGAGCCGAAAGCCGTCTTCGATGGCCTGATTGATGGTCTGGCAGGCCTTGCGCCGGTCGGTGGGGTCGATCGAGGCCGCGCCGATGAACCGGTCGGGGTGCGCGGCTACAATGCCGCGCACGTCGTCGTTGGACACGCTGCCCAGCACGCCGGCCAGCCTGCCCACCACCACGCCGCGATCGATGCGGGCCGCCTCCATCTCTTGCAGAAGCAGGTCCATCGACTGCTGCTGGGCTGCCTTGGAGGGTTCGAATCCCACCGTCCGCGTGAAGCCGTCGCGCCGTTCTCCCGCTGAATACATCAGCGTGTTCAGGAAGCCGCCCACGGGCGGCCGAAGCCGAAAGTCGATGATCATCGCAGTCTCTTTGAATGGAATCCGATTGGGGGAGCGGCAAGGCGGCGCCTACATCACTTCGTCCTTGCGGTCGTCGGTCTCGCCGTAGCGGTGCAAAGCGGGCGGCTTCAACCCGGCATAGAGCTTTTCGATGCCGGCGTTGATCGTTTCCGCGTGCTGCGCGAAAAGCGAGTTCCCGTCCAGGTCGCTTTCGACGATGAAAGGCCCGAAGTCCTTGACTTCAAACAGCCACATCGCCTGCGCGATACCCAGCTCATCCAGCCAATGCACCTCGCGCACCTGCTTGATGCCCCGTCCCAGCAACGCGCCCGTGCCGTAGCCGACCGTGGTCAGGTAGATGGCCCCGCCCGGAGCCAGTACCTGCTTGTAGTCGTCGGCGGGCATGCCGCCCTTGCCGATCAGGATGCGGCACCCTGTCTCGCTGAGCCACCGGGGAATCCATTTGGAGAACCGGAACGATGCGGTGGCGGTGACCGCGCCCACGTTGTAGCCGCCGTGGCCGTCGGGTGCGGCGGCGGGCGAGCAGTGGAAGTTGACGTTGCTGACGGACCGCAGATCCACCGGCAACGGCAGGCCCTCGTCCAGCACCTTCTTGTAGACGCCCTCGCGGGCCGTGTACACCAAGCCATTCAAGTACACGGCCGATCCCAGTTCAAGCTTGGCGATGTCTTCCGTCTTGGCGGGCAGGTCCAGGTGAAAGACCTTGATGTCGTCGTCGTTGTTTACCATTCGACCGTCTCCCGGCGCATGTAGGGCGTGAACCATTGGGGATCCGTGCGGTACTGGATCTCTCCGTTGGCATGAATTCGCGCGGTGGCGCGGCGCGAAGACAGACAGAACGTATGCAGGCTGATGGGCATGCCGCCGGTGTGCGTGTAGCCGCATTCGATGTGGCAGTCGACCACCATGCCGGTGCCGACGAAGCCCATCGCGCCCATGCCGATCGAGTTGCCGAGCTTCATCAGTTCAAGCTCCAGCTCGGCCACCTTGGGATCGGGATTGCGGTCGCCTACCGTGCGCAGACAGGCCGCCTGCTTGCCGAGCTGCATGCACGTGTCCTTGGAGCCGCCCAGACCGATGCCGACGATGGCGGGCTGGCAGGCCAGCCCGCGCTTGCCGAACGCGATCAGCGTGTCCAGCACGAAGCGCTTGATGCCGTCTATGCCGTCGCCCGGAAAGAGCATCCGGTAGTCGGTGCCGAAAAGCCCGCCCTTGTGCACGGTTGTGATCTCGATCCAGTCGGCGTCCGGCTCGAACGACCATTCGATTTCTGGCGCGTTGATGCCGACGTTGTTGTTGTGGTCGGTGCGCCAGAGCGGATGCACGCGATTCGGCCGCAGCGGGATGGTGACGGTGCCTTCGGCCGTGGCGTGGCGCAGCGCGCGTTCCACGGCCACGAACCCGGCGTCCACGGATGCCTCGTTGCCGACCTTGACGTAGTACCGCGGCAGCCCGGTATCGGCGCACATCGGGCGCCGGTCCTGGTCGGCGGCTTCCCAGTTGTCCATCATGGCGTGGATGACGAATCGCGGCAGCTTGCCGGTTTCCTTTTTCTGGAGCGCCTGGATGCCTTCCTTGTAGTCCTTGGGGATCTCGATTGCAGCGCGGCGCATGATTTCCAGCGCGGCTTGTTCAATCTTCTGGACGGGAATTCTCATGGTGGGTTGCCTTCAGCTTTGGGGGTTGCCTGCTTCGCCTTCGATCAGCGATTCGCCGGGCTTCACGATGTCAAAGGAAACCGGCACCATCTCCAGCTTTACGTCGCCGTCCCGCGCGCTGACGCGCGTGTAGCAGCTGGTGTGCAGGTCGCCGGGTTCGGAGAAGTCTTCGCGATAGTGCGCGCCGCGGCTGTTTTCACGCGCCAGCGCCGACACGGTGATGACCTTTGAGATGTCGACCAGGCTTTCAAGGTTGAGCCAGTCGTGCCAGGTCAGGTTGAAGCGCCGGTCGCCGTCCGCCACGCCGATATCGCGCAGGGCGGCGCGGTGGGCGGCAATGGCGTCAAGGCCATGTTCCATGGCATCCCGATTGCGCAGCACGCCCACGTCGTCCCACATCGTCTGCGACAGCGCATCGCGCAGTTCATGGATGCGTCCGGCGCGCCGCGAAAACGGGAACTCGGCGCGTTCGACACCGCGCGCGATGACCTGCTGGTCCGGATCGCGCCAGTGGCCTTCGCGGGCGACATAGGCGGCCATCGCATCGCCCGCGATGCCCCCGAAGACCGTGGAATTGGCGACGCCGTTTCCGCCCAGCCGGTTCGCGCCGTGCACGCCGCCGCAGTCTTCGCCCGCGGCATACAGGCCCGGCGAGGCGGTCGAGCCATCCACATTGAATTCAACGCCGCCCATCAGGTAATGCGCGGTCGGCACCACTTCGACCTTGCCACCGGCCAGGTCGAATCCGCAGTCCTTGCATCGGTTGACCATGCCGGGAAAGGTCTTGGCGACTTTCTCCGGGCCCAGATGGCTCATCTGGATGTAGACGCCGCCCATCGGTCCCGTGCGCCCCGCGCGCATTTCGGCGTAGATCCCGCGGCTGACCACGTCGCGCGTGGCCCGTTCGCCGCGCTTGTCGTAGTTCGTCATGAAGCGTTCGCCTTCGCCGTTGAGCAGATAGCCGCCGGCGCCGCGCAAGCCTTCTTCCAGCACCGTGCCGGTCATGCGTGTATCCGGTCCGCCCAGCAGGCCGGTGGGATGAAACTGCACCATTTCCATGTCCCTGAGCTTCAGGCCATAGCGCAATGCCATGGCCAGGCCGTCGCAGGTCTTGTCACCGGACGGCGTGTGATAGCGGTACATGGTCGGGCCGGCGCCGGTGGCCAGGAGGACAGCCTTGGCCTGCACGAAGCGGTAGGTGCCCGCCCGCATGTCGATGAAGAGCACGCCCGAGATGCCCGACCCGTCGGCGGCCGGAATGAGCTCGATGGCGCGGTGCTCCTCAAGTTCTTCCACGTCCAGCGCGCGAACCTGCTCCATCAGCCGGTTGATGATCTCGATGCCGGTCAGGTCCGCCTTGTGCACGGTCCGGTCAAAGCTCTGGCCGGCAAACGCCTTGGAATGCAGCGATCCATCGGGATTGCGGTCGAAGAAGCAGCCGATTTCGTTTTCGAGTTCCCGCACGCGTTCGACCGCGCCTTCGACCAGCCGCCACGCCAGATCCTGGCGCGGCAGCCACTTGCCGCCTTCGATCGTGTCCATGAAGTGGCGCTCGACCGAGTCGCCCGCCGCCAGCGCGACGTTGTAGCCGCCCTGGACCATGCGGGTACAGCCGCATTTGCCAAGCAGGCCTTTCACGGTCACCGTCACTTTCAGCGAGGGGTTTGCCTTCTTCGCATGCAACGCGGCAAAGAGGCCGGCCCCGCCGGTGCCCAGCACCAGAATGTCCGTCTTGTGGTTTTCGATACGCATGTCAGATCACTCCGGCGATGAACGCCAGTCCGGTGGCCATCGAGATCGCAAATCCCCATCCGATCCAGGCAACGCGCGCGTCGCGCGGAGAGCGCCAGGGCAGAAGTTCCAGCGCAAGCAGGCGCAGGCCGAAGAACATGTGAAGCGTCAGCAGCAGGACCAGCCCCCATTCGCCGGCCTTCATCCACGGCATCTCCGCCAGCTTCAGGAAGGCGTCCAGCCTCGCTTCGTCCAGCGCCATTGCCAGCACGTAGAAGTGCACGGGAACGAACAGCGCCAGCGCCAGGCCGGAGAGCCGATGTCCCAGGAAGGCCCAGTACGCCCGGTGATTGCGTGCGGACTTCATCACGACAGCCCTCCCACCGCGGCGACCGCGCGCATGCCCAGGACGAGCAGCGCCGCGCCGAACGCCAGGCCGACGACGGAGGCGGCTGGCCGCCCGAGCTTGAGCCACTCGATCAGGATGTTGCGCAAGCCGATGGGGACGTGGACCGATACGCTGACCACGAACAGGCCGTAAAAGACGATCCACAGCCAGTTCCCCTCGGTGCGCGAGAGGATTTCGCCCGCGGTCAGGCCGCCGCGGACCGCATAGATCACCAGGCCGACATGCACCAGGACGAAGGGCGCCATCACCATTGCCGTAAGGCGCTGGAGCGCGAACAGACGGGCCTCCATGTCAGTCTCCCTTGAGCAGGCTGAAGATGGCGCTGCGTTTCAGCCCGGCAATGCTGCCGGTCGGGCTCAGGCTGACCGGACAGTGCTTCATGCAGCTGCCCTGCGTGTGACAGGAATTGCAGCCGCTGCCGGAGGTGGCCTTGTGCAGGACGTCCTTGGGATCGGCGTGCCGTTCGTCGTTGTAGAGCGTCCACGCGCGGTTCAGCGCCGCGGGACCCAGGTAGTCCTTGTCCCAGGAAACCACGTCACAGGCGGCGTAGCAGACGCCGCAGTTGATGCATTCGATGGCCGCGTCGGCCAGCTTGCGCTGCTTGCTTTGCGGCAACACCTGTGCCGGCGGATCGTCGCGCGTGGCGGTGCCGATAAAGGTATTTCCGGCGCGTGCCCACTTTTGGAAGAACTCGCGCATGTCGACGACCAGGTCCTTGATCCGCGGCATGTTGCGCAAGGGTTCGATGACGATCACGCCGGCTTCTTCGACGCGGCTCACATGCGTGCGGCATGTCCAGCGCGGCGTGCCGTTGACGGTCATCGCACAGGATCCGCACACGCCGACGCGACAGGCGTAGCGGTACGAGAGGCCGGGCTCCTGCGTTCGCTGGACTTCCGTCACCACGTCCAGGACGGTCTGGTTGTCACGCCACGGGACCAGGTAGGTGGAGAACTTGCCGTCCTCCGTGCCTCGCGAAATGCGAACCGTCAGTTGCTTTGGGTTCGCGGTGTGCTTCGTATCCATTTTCCGTCCTCAAGCGGCATGCTGCGCCCATGAACAGAATTCTGGAACTTGCGAATCTCTGAAGCAATACAGATTTGGTTGATATTTTTTGAACTTATTTCGGACGGCCCGAGGGGCGTCGCGTGGCGCTGCGGGGTTGCCGCGACGCGGTAGATTCAGCGGTTTGCGATGACGCAGTGCGTCAATGCCGCTTGCCGCGGTCTGTTATGGCGACGCCCGGCGCGGCAACCACCGCCAGAACACCCCGGCCGCGACCAAGCCCAACGTTCCCACCCCAAACGATGCGCCGCCCAGCGATAACAGCGCCGTCAGCGCCGACAACGCCACCGGCCCGCCGCTTGCGCCCAAATCGGCCATGAAGCGCCAGATGCCCAGGAACTGCGTGCGCGCGCCCGGCGGGGCGGCATCGGCCCCCAGGGTCATCACGATGCCCGAGCCGATGCCGTTGCCAAAGCCCAGCGGCAGCGACACCAGGATGAAGCTCGTCACGCCGCTAGTCAGCGGGATCGCCATCAGGCTCAGCCCCATCAGCAGCGTGCACGGCAGCGCCACCCACAGGCGGCCGCGCTGGTCCATCACCTTGCCCGCGGGATAGAACACGGACATGTCCACCGCGGCAACCAGCCCGTAGACGAGGGACGTGGTGGTGGCGTCCAGGCCGAGGTGGTCCGCCCAAAGCGGTATCACCACCTGACGCGATGCCCGCAGGGCGCTGATCAGCATCACGCCCACGCCCAGCGTGGCGTACACGCTGCGATGATCGCGCGCGACCTCGCCGATGCGGGCGCGCGGCTTGCCAGCCGCCTTGACGTGAACGGGTTCGATGTCCGGCGCCTTGATGGCGATGAATCCCGCGCCGAGCATCGCGCAGACGGCGATCCAGTACGCGCCATCCAGGCCCAGGAAGTGGATCAGCGCCGCGCCCGCGAAGGGGCCGATGAAAGTGCCGATCCGCGTCGTGCCGCCCAGCGTGGACAGGGCGCGCGCGCGGTAGGCCAGCGGCACGACCTCAATCATGTAGCTCTGCCGCGCCAGCTGGAATACCGATTGCGCGCATCCCTGCATCAGCATGGCCAGCGCCAGCACCCAGAGATGCGGCACGCCAATGACCAGCAGCAGTCCGGCCACGCTGAGCAGCGCGGCGCCGGCCATGGCGCGTTTTTCGCCGAAGCGCTCGGTGATGAGCGCCGACGGAATGTTCGAAAGCAGCGAGCCGACGCCGATCAGGGCGGCGATGAGGCCGGCGGCCGCGAAGGACGCGCCTTGCTCCCGCGCGGTGAGCGCGATGACGGGAAGGATCGCGCCGTTGCTGATGCCGTAAAGCAGCGACGGACCGAACGCCGGCACGGCGATCTGCTTCAGATTGAACGATTCGGGATGCGACATGAGGGGGGCGTGGGTGCGCCGGACGGCGCGGCGGTCATCGGTGCGGAATCCCGTGAGTGTATCGAAAGGTCCGGGTTTCTCCCTATTTGCATACGTATGCAAGGATTTGAAAGTGCCCTCCATCGAAGAACTTTCCACACTTGCAGGACCCGAGACCATGATCCGTTATCTGAAGCGCGGCCGGACCGCCGCCGTCAAGACCGAAGACGACGCCAAGGTGCGCGCCACCGTCGAAGACATCATCCGCGACATCGAAACCCGGGGCGACGAAGCCGTGCGGGATTACAGCCGCAAATTCGACAACTGGGATCCGGCTGACTTTCGGCTGTCGCGCGCCGAAATCGAGGCGGCGCGCAAGCAGTTGTCGTCGCGCGAGATCGAGGACATCGCGTTTGCGCAGAGCCAGGTGCGCAACTTTGCGCAGATCCAGCGCGATTCGATGCGCGACGTCGAAGTGGAGACCTATCCCGGCGTGGTCCTGGGCCACAAGCATGTGCCGATGAATGCGGTCGGCTGCTACATCCCGGGCGGCAAGTATCCGCTGCTGGCCTCGGCGCACATGAGCGTCCTGACCGCCAAGGTCGCAGGGGTCAAGCGCATCGTGTCCACGGCGCCGCCCTATCAGGGCAAGCCGCATCCCGCCATCGTGACCGCCATGGACATGGCGGGCGCGGACGAGATCCTGGTGCTGGGCGGCGTGCAGGCCGTCGTGGCAATGGCGGTGGGAACCCCCAGCGTGGCGCCTGTGGACATGCTGGTGGGGCCCGGCAACATGTTCGTGGCCGAAGCCAAGCGGCAGTTGTATGGCCGGGTCGGCATCGACCTGTTTGCCGGCCCCACCGAAACGCTGGTCATCGCCGACGACAGCGTGGATGGCGAATTGTGCGCGGTCGACCTGCTGGGTCAGGCCGAACACGGTCCGACGTCGCCGGCCGTGCTGCTGACGAACAGCGAACAGTTGGCCCGCGACACATTGGCCGAGGTCGAGCGCCAGCTGACCATCCTGCCCACGGCCGAGATTGCCGCCAGGGCCTGGGCCGATTGTGGCGAAGTCATCGTCTGCGACATGCTTGAGGAAATGCTCCAGGTGGCCGACGACCTGGCGTTCGAGCACGTGCAGGTCATGACGCGCGACCCGGATTACTTCTTGAACCGGATGACGAACTACGGCGCGCTGTTCCTGGGGCCGCGCACCAACGTCAGCTTCGGCGACAAGGTGATCGGCACCAACCACACGCTGCCGACCAACCGCAATGCGCGCTACACGGGCGGGCTGTGGGTGGGCAAGTTTCTCAAGACCTGCACCTACCAGCGCGTGCTGACGGACGCCGCCAGCGTGACGATGGGCGAATACTGCTCGCGCCTGTGCCACATGGAGAACTTTGCCGGCCACGGCGAACAGGCCAACATTCGCGTGCGCCGCCATGGCAATCGTCCTGACCTGCCGTGGTATCAGCCGGTGGAGGCGCAGGCATGATTGCGCTACCCAAAGGACCGGACTTCCGGGTGGACGGACGCCGCGCCCTGGTGACAGGCGGCAGCGGCGGCATCGGACTGGCGGCGGCCGCCGCGCTTGGCCGGGCGGGCGCGCATGTCACGGTGGCAGCCCGGCGCGAGCCGGAACTGGCGCAAGTGTGCGAAGCCTTGCGGGCCGAAGGCATCGGCTGTGCGCCGCTGGTGCTGGACGTGACGGACGCCGCGGCCGTGGATCAGGCGGTCGCGCACGGCGAGCCCTTTGACATCCTGGTCAACAACGCCGGGATGAATCGTCCCAAACCGCTCATCGATCAGTCCGACGAGGACATCGACGCCGTGCTGGACCTGAACGTGAAGGCGGCCTTCTACACCAGCCGGGCCGTGTCGCGCCGCCTGCTGACGGAAGGCCGTGCCGGATCGATCATCAATGTGTCCTCGCAGATGGGGCACGTGGGCAGCCCCCGGCGCACGCTGTATTGCGCCAGCAAGCATGCGCTGGAAGGCATGACGCGCGCGCTGGCTTGGGAGCTGGGCGCCGCCAACATTCGCGTGAACACCGTGTGCCCGACTTTCATCGAAACGCCCATGACGGCGGGCATGCTGGAGCAGCCCGGGTTTCGCGACTGGGTCTGCGCGCGCAACGCGCTGGGCCGCGTCGGCCGCCTGGACGAGGTGATGGGCGCGATCGTGTTCCTGGCCAGCGATGCCTCCAGCCTGATGACCGGCAGCGCGCTGATGCTGGATGCAGGATGGACCGCGGCATGAGGACCGCGCCCCGTGCGCAGGACGTGGCGGATCTGGCGCAGGTGTCGCAGTCGGCCGTCAGCCGCACCTTCACGCCGGGCGCCAGCGTGTCCGAAGCCACGCGCCGCAAGGTGCTGGCCGCCGCGCAAAAGCTGGGTTACCGGCCCAACGCGCTGGCCCGCAGCCTCATCACGCGCCGCAGCCGCATCGTGGCGCTGGTGATGAGCTACCTGGAAAACCAGTTCTATCCGCTGGTCATCGAACGGCTGTCGCAGAAGCTTCAGAAAGAGGGCTACCACGTGCTGATGTTCATCGCCGAGGTGGACGAGGCGGCCGATGGCGTGTTGGCGGAGATTCTGCAGTACCAGGTGGACGGCATCGTGATGGCTTCCGCAATGCTGTCGCCCAACGTGGCGCGCAGTTGCGCCGAGGTGGGGGTGCCCGTGGTGCAGTTCAATCGCGTCTCCATCCTGGGCGGGCTGGCGCGCCACGCCAGCAGCTCGGTCACGTCCGACAACTACGCGGGCGGCCAATTGGTGGCGCGCCTGCTGGTCGAACGCGGCTATCGCCGCTTCGGCTTTCTGGCGGGGCTGGAGGATTCGTCCACCAGCATCGAGCGCGAACGCGGTTACCGCGACGCCTTGCGGGAACTCGGCCACGACGTCGCCTGCCGCAACGTGGGCCACTACGACTTCGATCTGGCGCAGGCCGCCGTGCGGCAGATGTTTGCCGCCGATCCGCCGGACGCGCTGTTTGCCGGCAACGATCACATGGCGATTGCGGCGCTGGACGTGCTGCGTCAGGAACTGGGCCTGCGCGTGCCCGAGGACGTGGCCGTTGTGGGGTTTGACGACGTCCCGCAGGCCGCGTGGGGCGCGTATCGCCTGACTACCGTGCGTCAGCAGGTCGAACCCATGGTGGACGCCACCGTCGACCTGCTGCGCGAACAGATGCAGGCCGAACTGCGGCCGCGCGACATCGTCGTGCCCTGCGGCCTGGTCGAACGCGCGACGGTCCGGGCGGGGCCCTGACACACGTTTTTTTCTTTTTTCCGGCACTACCCAAAAAAGCGCGCGCAGACCGCGCTCATCGACTCCAGGAGACAAACGCATGCGCAGCATTTTCGTCCGTACCCTGACCGCCATCGCGGCGATCGGGCTGACCGCCGGCATGGCCCACGCCCAAGGCGGCACGCCAGCCTGGCCCACCAAGAACATCCGGTACATCGTGCCGTTCTCGCCGGGTGGCGTATCCGACGGCGTGGCCCGCCTGATGGCCGAGCAACTGAGCGCCCGCCTGGGGCAGTCGGTCATCGTCGAGAACAAGCCGGGCGTGTCCGGTATCGTGGGCACGCAACTGGTGGCCCGCGCCGAGCCCGATGGCTACACCATTGTGGGCGGCACCATCACCACGCACGCCGTCAATCCGTTTTTCATCAAGTCGCTAGGGTACGACCCGGTCAAGGACTTCACGCCGGTCGGCTTGGTGGGCATGGTCAGCAATGCGCTGGTGGTGCGCGCCGACAGTCCGTTCAATTCGGTGCAGCAGGTGATCGACGCCGCGCGCGCCGATCCGGACGGCCTGACCTACGGCACGGCCGGCGCAGGCACGTCGCAGCATCTGTCGGGCCAGCTCTTCCAGTCCATTTCCGGCACGCGCCTGCGCCAGATCGTCTACAAGGGGGGATCGCAGGCAATGGTGGATCTGATCGGCGGACAGATCGACATGGTGTTCGAAACCGTCGCGGCCGCGCGTCCCATGATCGACGCCAAGCGCGTCAAGGTTTTGGGCGTGACCAGCGCGGCCCCGTTGGCGGATCTGCCCGGCGTCAAGCCGCTCGCCGAGCTGGGCGTGCCCGGCTTCGCGATGCAATCGTGGCAGGGCATCTTCGCGCCGGCCGGAACGCCCGCGCCGGTCGTCGACCGCCTGGGCCGCGAGATCGCGGCTATCGTCAACAGCCCGGACGTGCGCGCCAAGCTGCTGACGTTGGGCGTTGCGCCCGACGGCCGCGGTTCGGCAGAATTCTCGACGTTCCAACGCAGCGAAATAGAAAAATGGGGCAAGGTGATCAAGGACGCCGGCATTCAGGCTGACTGACCCCGCCCCGACACAGGAGACTTGCATGACCGACCCCCGCTTCCCGCTGGACGGCCGCCTGACGGACATGCTGCGCAGTGGCAAGCCGCTGCGTGGCCTGTTCAACGGACTGCCCAGCCCGGCCATCGTCGAGATGTGCGCGTATGCCGGCTTTGACTTCATCATCCTGGACAACGAGCACGGCAGTGCCGATTTCGGCATGACCGAACACATGCTGCGCGCCGCACGGGCTACAGGCATCGTGCCGATCGTGCGCTGCTTTGAGCACGACTTGCCGCGCATCCTGGACATGGGCGCAAGCGCCGTGCAGGTGCCCATGGTGGAGACCGCCGAGCAGGCGCGGCGTCTGGCCGGCATGATCCGCTATCCGCCGGTGGGCCGCCGCGGCAGCGCCTTCAGTACGCGCGCGGCGGGTTACGGGGCGTTCGGCGGCGCAGGTCACACGCAGCGCAGCAATGACGGCATCGGCTTTATCGCCATGATCGAAACGCCCGAGGCCATTGCGGCGGCGGGCGAGATTGCGGCGGTGGACGGCGTGGATGCGGTGTTCATCGGGCCCAACGATCTGGCGCACGCGATGGGCCACGGCAGCGACTGGAATGCCGAACCCGTGCAACGCGCCATCGAGGCCGGGCTGCGCGCCATCGCCGGGGCCGGCAAGTGCTCGGGGATCATCGCGCTGACGCCGCAGGACGAGGAAAAGTACGGGGCAATGGGCGCGCGCTATTTTGCCAACGTGTCGACCAGCATCATCACCCGCGCGCTGGCGCAGGCCGCCTCTGCCGGGCGGGAGGCGAAGCCGCCCGCCTATTGACGGTATCCGGCCATCAGGCGATCAGCCCGCATTGCCGTGATACCCAAACCGGAAGCCGCCCAGCACGTAAGTGCGCACGGCCTCGTTGAAGGGGTAGGTGTAGGCCTGCCCCACCACGATCACGTGCGCCACGTTGGCCAGCACGCGGCGGCGCAGCGCCTGGCCGATCGATTCGTCATCGCGGCCGCCTTCCACGCGCGACATCTGCTGGAAGAGGTCGCTTTGCGTGACGCCGTTCTGCATGAACGAGAACGCGGTCCAGACGCAGGCCAGCGTCAGGACCAGCGCCAGGCCCGCGGCCCGCGTCGCGGTGCGCCCCGGCTGCTGGCCGGCGGGCGTGCGCAGCCAGACGATGAGCTTGACGATCAGGTACAGCAGCTTGCCGAAGTGGCCCACCGCGCCCAGCAATGAAAACAGCAGCGCGACGGGCGGCACGATCGCCGCACGCGCGGCGTCTTCGCCCAGCTTGTAGTGCTGGCCGCCGCGCAAAAAATCCGCGCTGCTTGCCGAAAAGCGCGGCAGGGCTTCGTCCACCGCGCGGTCCAGCATGCCGTCGTACAGCCGTTTGAAGCCGGCGGCGTCGGTGTAGTTGGGCGCGACGTTCATGGTGGCCGGCACCATCAAGGTCTGGCGCAGCAGCTTCTGCACGCCGGGCCGCGCCACGAAATCTTCGTACGACAGCCCCGGCGGGATGGCGTCGCCTTC
This sequence comes from Achromobacter sp. SLBN-14, assembly GCF_006715415.1. Lineage (NCBI taxonomy): Bacteria > Pseudomonadati > Pseudomonadota > Betaproteobacteria > Burkholderiales > Alcaligenaceae > Achromobacter > Achromobacter sp. SLBN-14. The sequence continues at coordinate 3,636,304 of NZ_VFNE01000001.1, forward strand.
GACGTGCACCGTGCGGCTGCGCATCGTTTTCCAGTATTGTTGCGCGACGGCTTCGTTGAAGGTGGCGCGGTCGTGCGGCTGCCAGCCTGCAGGCACGGGAATGCGCTTGCGCACGTCCTGCACCACGCGGCCTTGATAGCGGGCGGGCACGCTTTCCGGGGTCCAGCCGCGGCGCGACAGGTTGCGGCGGTAATCGCCCCAGGCGCGGTCCTGTTCGCGCGCAAGGCCGATGTCCGATGCCACCGGCACGCCCGCGTACTTCTTCCAGCGCTCGGCCACGGACTGCATCACGCTGGTGTAGACCTGGTGATACCCCCGAATGCCCGGCGCCGTCATGCGGACTTCGCGGTCATCGAAGGTGAAGGTCTTCATCTGGCGTTGCAGGTCGGTGCGGATGACCTGCCGCTTCTTGGGTTCGACCTTGTCGTCCAGGTTGTCGATGTTGGACAGCAGCACCTGGAACACCGCCAGGAACGCCTTGCCTTCGGGGCGCGCGTAGACGCCATCGTCGACCAGCCCATCCAGATGCAGGTCGCCCTGCACGAGCGATCGTTGCAGCAGTCCGGCGTTGGTGGCAACGCGGCGGAACTCGCCGTCGCGCGAGTCGACCAGCACGTTCACCATCATCTTGATGGCGCTGAAGACGAGCAGCGCCGTCACCACGCAGGCAACGGCAATCTTCACGTACGACGGCCGGCCGCCGGTGGCAAGCCGCCGCGCCAGCATCAGTTGCAGCACGACCAGCGCCGCGGCGATGCCGGACAGGGTGCGGCCGAAGAATTCCAGCTCCTCGATGTCGTGCGGTGTCGCGCGGCTGCCCACCACATCGAGCAGCCGGGCGTTGAAGCCGAGTTCAAAGCTCAGGTAGATGACCGTCAGGACGATCAGGAAGAGGATCTGGCGAATCTGGGCTTGGCGCACGTTCAATCCCTCAGATCCAGGCGGGTCGAGGTGATTTCCTCGTCGGGCAGGTCCAGCTTGGCGGGCGTGCGCGATGCCGTGCCCGAGCGGGCCGGCGCGGGCGTGTCGCCCGCCGGCACGCGTTGCGGGGGCGGTGGCACGACGCGGCCTGCGCTGGCCGCGCCGCTGGCCGTCTCGGTTTGCACCGCTGCGGGAGCGTCGGGGGCGGTGCGCCGGTTCGGCCGATTGCCGCTGGCGGGCTTTGCCGCCTTGCCCGGCCGGGCGGCCGGCGCGGCGGGGGGCGGATAGACGCCATGCAGCCGGATCGAATCCATGTACCCGGGCGGATACAGCGACTCGTCGGCGAACGGCTTGGCGCGCGGATTCAATCCGGCCACCGCCTTCACGTTGCCGCGGCGCATGCGGCCGTCCTGCGTGTAGACGAAGCGTTCGATCGACGAGCCCTTGGGGAAGTCGAAAGTCAGGGCGCTGCGGTCATCCTGGACCAGCACGACCGGCCGGTCGCGGCAATTGCCCACGTCCCACGACAGCACGTCGGACCCTTCGATGGCCAGCACGCTGTAGCGGTAATCGCAGTTGCGGCGCTGCGTTTCGATCACGACCACCGTGCGCGAGCCGACGTTCTCGGTGCGCGCGATGCGCGCCGATTCCACGTTGTTGATCGGCACCACGCGCTGGTTGCCGGACAGCTTGACCGAGAAGTTCTTGCCTTCGCGCCGCAAGGTGCCCAGCCCGCCATCCTGCAAGGGAAACTGGCCGATCTCGGTGCCGAACAGGGCAGCGGTGTCCACGCCGTACACGAGGTTGCCCCGCGAATTGGTCTTGACGGCGCAGGCGGACAAGCCTGCCAGGAGCAGCAAGCTGGCCGCAAGGCGAAGGAGCAACGAACGGGAATCGGACAGGCGCATCGACATCATGTAGGAGGCAGAAAAAATTGGCGCCTCTTGGGCGCCATTTTCATCAAAGCCCTGCAATGTATCGCAAAGTTACAACGCGGGGCCAGACTTGTTTCAATTGCGCGGCGCGGGCGCGCCTCAGATGGCGGCCTGCTTGAACTCCATCGACAGTTTGACCAGTTCGTGCACGCCATGGCGCACGGCCGACACGCAGCGCGCCGCGATGCCGCGCAGCAGCGCAAGGTCGGGCAGCGTGTCGGGGGCGGCCACGAAGCTCTCCACGGATGCCGACACGCGTGCGGGGCGGTCGGCGCTTTCGGGCGCCAGCGTCAGCTTGATGGCCTTGCAGCGGTTGTTCACGACGTTGATGACCTCCAGGAACTGCTCGCGCGTCAGGTCCAGTTCGTCGGCCTGCACGAAGCTGGGGTAGACCAGGCGCAGGAACTCGGGGTCTGCATCGCTCAGGCTGAAGTACATGATGCCCAGATCGGGATGCTTGAAGACCACGTCGCCTTGATCGTCCTGGCTGGCGACCAGGCCCAGTTCTTCTTGCACGAGGGTCTGGTACAGGGCGGACAGCGGGGTAGGGGTGGACATGTTTGAAGGCTCCGTTCTTGATGGTGGGAAATATCGGCAGGTGGAAGTGGCGGTTTGCTTTCCAGCAGGCGGGGCTGAAAAGGCGAGCCCTTGACCATGGCTACGCGCCGATTCGGAAAAGGTTCGAAAAAAGTTGGGGCGAAGCATAAACCGGAACCCGAAATGGCAATCGCCAAATAAGACCCGAAAAAAAATCGAACCTTCTGTTCGGCCGCGCGTAGCGACAAGTACCGGCCTTCGCGCCTCACCCTTACAAGGAAAGACCATGCAGGACAAAGCACAAGACGTATTGGCGCAGGCCAGGACCCATGCGGCGCGTTGGACGGCGATCGCGGCGCGGCGCGTCAACCGCGGCGACGCGGCGGGCGCACTGCTGTTCCTGCTGGGCTCGACGCTCTTTGCCGTCATTACCGTTCGCATGATGGGATCGGCCGCCAGCCTGAGCTTCTACGACATGCTTCGCCTGCAGAACGGCGCCAGCCTGCAGGGCGCAATCGCCGGGCAGGGTGCGGGCGCGGGCGTGTATGCCGTGTTGTGGCTGCTGGCCGTTGCAGGGCCGCTGCTGCCTTCGCTCATGGAACATCGCGCGGCGCGCCTGGGCTATTTCGCGCCGCTGGCGTTGTGGGCCATTGCGCTGGCGGGCGTGGTTTCGCAAGTGCGGGAAGTCATGGACGCGACGCGCCAGTTCGCGGGTTTCATGGGCAGTTCGCGCGCCAGCCGCAGCTTGGCGGGCGACATGGCGTCCAACCTGTGGAACAGCCTGTCGTTCGGATTCGGCTTCTATCTGTGCGCGGCCATCGCCATCGCCTTTACCGTCCGCGGGATCGCCGCGATGCGCCGCCGCGCTTGATTTTCCGCCCCTGCGCGGCTAAGGTGCCGCAGCTCCCAGAATCCGAATCATGAACACGCTCGATTCCAAGCGTTACGTCATCAATAACGTCGACGCGCTGCTGCGCATCCTGCACGCCGACCCGCGCTACGCGCTGGCGTTTCGCAACAAGGCCGAGCAGCACATCACGCTGAAGCTGCGCAGGAAGTTCTTCAATGCACCGCCGGAAGGCGTGGTGGATGCGTTCAATAACGCGCTCATGAAGTTCCTGCAGACGCGCTCCTTCAAGGACGAAGCCCTGATGCACGGCCAGCCCGAGGGCGGATGGACGGCGCATGAGCTGGCGGTCAGCAAGCTGGGCGGCTACCTGTACCGCGGATCGCTGCATGAATTGATCCAGATCCATCGCCGCACGCGGCACGAAGTGCACTGGACTGGCCCGCAGGGCAATGAGGAAGGGGAGGACGCGGCGCTCGGCGATGCGCGGCATGTGGCCGATCCTTCCGAGTTCAACGACCCGGCGCGCGCCTACGAGCACCTGTCGATCATCAAGCGCATGCGCGATTGCATCAACAAACTCAGCGACACGCTGCGCACCACCATGTTCCTGTATCTGGACGACATGCCGATGGAACAGATCGCGCGGCAGCAGGACCTGCACGTGCCCACCGTGAAGAGCCGCCTGCACGCCGCGCGCAAGCTGGTGACCGACTGCACGCGTAAAGGAATGGACCGATGATTCCCGAAGACCGAGTGCTGAGCTATCTGTCGGGCGACATGGATCCGGATGCCCGCCGGTCCTTCGAAGCGGACCTCGCGCGCGACCCCGCGCTGCGGGCAGAGCTTGAGGCGTGGCGCAACCTGGCACAAGCCCGCCAGCTGGCGCACAACGAGATCGGGCAGGCCGAGCGCGATGCCGCCTTTCTGCGCGCGCTAGCGCAGCAGCGTCCGCGGAACGCGCCAGCCTCCCGCGCGCGCCGGCTGTGGCAGTGGCTGTGGCCCACGCCCGCCAGCCCCTTGATGCCATTGGGCTGGGCCCTGGCGATCGTGCTGTCCGTCATGGTGGCGCAACAGGCGCCCGTCGGTCCGGACGTTGGCGGCGCGGCGCCCGATGCGGTGCTGACGCGCGGGGGCGCCTCGTGCCCGCGCCTGGTGGTGGACCTGCCCGACGCGTTGACCGCCCGGCAACTGCGCAACACCCTGTCCCAGTACGCCGTGTCCATCGTCGACGGCCCCGACGCCGATGGCCGTTACGTCCTGGCCGCCACGCGCGAGTCGTCGCTGCGAGACGCCGCGGCGGCGCTGGGCGCGCTGTCCGCCACGGCAGCGCCGGCCGGCGCCTGCCCCACGCCTTAAAGCCCCCCTTTGAAACCCCGTTCGCGAACCCTCATGAAGCGCATCGACCCACCCGCCCGTGCCAGCGCACCCATTTCGCGCGCACACCCCCTCATGCGGCGGCGTCTGCTGACGGCTCTGCTTGGCGCCGCCCTGAGCGGCGGACCGGCGACCGCCGTGTGGGCGGCGGGCAGCAACGCCAGAGGGCTGAACAATCGGAACATGGTGGACGACGACCCGCCGCCGTCCGCCGCGCCGTCGAACCCGCCCGCCACGCCCGCGCCGGCGCCGGATGACGATCCCGCCGCCAGCGCGGCGGCGCCCAACCCCGAATCCCATGCGGCCTCCCAGGCGGACCGCGAGGCGGCATCCAATCCGGCTGCCGCCCGGCGCCGTTACGCGCTGGTGATCGGCAACGCCCGCTACGCCGTGCCGGCCAACGCGCTCGTCAACCCGGTCAACGACGCGCGCCTGATCGCCGAGGCGCTGCGCCAGCGAAGCATCGATGTGACGCTGCTCACGGATCTGACCACCGCGCAGATGGAAGCCGCCGTCGACGAATTCGCCGATCGCGCCGCCGGCGGGGATCTGGCGCTGATGTACTTCGCCGGACACGCCGTCGCCGTGGACGACGTGAACTATCTGTTTGGCGTGGACCTGCCGTTGCCGCTGGGCGACGTGCGCATCCGCACGGCGCAGCAAAGTTCGCTAAGCCTGAGGCGCGTTTCGCAGGCCCTGCGGCGCGCCAACGTGCGCGCGCGCCTGATGGTGCTGGACGCCTGCCGCACCAACCTGACGCGCGGCACGCCTGCCGCCGGGCTGGTGCATGCCGTGCCCGCGGGCGGGGAGCTGATCGCGTTTTCGACGCAGCCCGGGGCGACCGCCGAGGACGGCTTCGGCAATCAAGGACCGCGTCACAGCCCTTATGCGTACTACTTTGCGCAGGGCCTGCGCGCGCTGCCCGCCACGGCGCCCGTGGAAACCTTCTTCAAGCAGTTGACCGCCGACGTGCAGGTGGCCACCGCCTACCGGCAGATTCCGCACTACGCCAGCAGCCTGGTCGGCACGGTGACCTTCACGACGCTGGCGGACGGGCAGACGCCCGCGACGCCCGGCGGATCCGTCGGCCAGACCGCGCAGGGCCGCGGCCCGTCGCCCACCCTGGGCCGCGACCTGATCAAGGCGCGCATGAGCGCATGGGAATACGAGATCGAGCGGGGCGCCCAGTATGTGGATGAACCCCGGCTGGCGTCGCTGCAGGCGCGCGCCAAGGCGGGCGACGTGGTCGCCATGACCACCTTGGGCCTGATCGCCGAGAACGGCGAGCACGTGCAACAGAACTACCCCGTCGCCGCCCGCTGGTACCAGCGCGCCGCCGACCAGGGCTTCGCACCCGCGCAGACCTACCTGGGCGAACTGACCGGCATGGGCCGCGGCGTGCCCAAGAACTACGCCGTGGCCGAACGCCTGTTCCGCGACGCGGCCGAGGCGGGTCACCGGCGCGCGGCGCTGGACTTGCTGGACGTGCGAGCGCGCATGGGCGAACCGATCGACCCGCGCGAATGGGCCCGGGTGCTGCAGGACGCCGCGCTCAATCCCGTGGGCTTTCCGATGCCGGGCGGGGCGCCCATCCAGGGTCTGCCGGACATGCCGTGGATGCGCGCGCTGGGCGTGCGTCCGCCCGGCACGCCCTAGAACTGCGCCGGCGCTTTGAACACGGTACCGGTGGAAGACTCCGTGAAGACAACGGATCTTCCGTCCGGGCTGATGCAGACATTTGTCACGGTTCTGCCGGCCGGGCTGCGCAGGAAGTGGGTGACATCGCCGTGCGGGTTCAACACGAACACGCCGCCCAGGCTTGCGTGCGCGACGAGCAGGTTGTTGTGGGCGTCAACCGCCAGGCCATCCGGGCCGCTGGTGCCGTAAAAGGTCTGGAAGGCGCCCATCTTGCTGATCGAACCATCCGGCAGGAGCGGCGCGCGCCAAACCTGGTTGCCGCGGGTCACGGCGACGTAGAGCACTTTTTCTTGAACATCGAGCGCAATCCCGTTGGGACTGGGCGCGTTGGAAATCAGCAGGTCCAGCCGACGGGTTTGGCTGTCGTAGCGGTACACGCGACCGGACGGGTCGTGCAAACCGGTCTGCCCCTGGTCCGTGAAGTACAGAAGCCCGTTGCGGTCGAACACCAGGTCGTTGACGCCCTTGAAGCTCTCGCTGTTGCGGTGGCCGATGACGGGCGTGACGTCGCCCTTGGTCAGGTCGCACCTGAGAATGCCCCGCCGGTAGTCCGCCACCCACAGACTGCCGTCCGGGTGGCGTGCAAGCCCATTTGGCCAGCCGCCCGTTTCGGCGACCAAGGTCCAATCGCCATTGCCGCCGATGCGGAAAATGCGGCCATGGGGGATGTCCGTTACGTATAGATTTCCCTCGGGGTCGAAGACGGGCCCCTCGAGAAAGCAGTCGACGATCTGCCCGGGCTTGTTGGCCTGCGCCCATTCGCTTTCGTGCTGCAGGCGAAGCGGGGCGGGCATGGATGCGAAGGGCTCGGCGTCGAGGATCGCCGGTGGCGTAAAGGACAAGTTCCACATGGTGGTCATCTCCGCAATCAGTCGGGCTTGATATTGACGCGCTTGCCGACCGCCGCCCACTGCGCATTCTCGCGGTTGACGTAGGCTTCGGTTTCCTGCGCCGTCATCTTCTTGTAGGCCGCCCCTTGCTCCTGCAGCGTCGATTGCAGCGCGGGATCGGCCATGATCTCGGCGGTCAGGCGATTCAGCTTTTCGATGATGGCGGGCGGCGTGCCTTTGGGCGCCGCGACGCCAAACCAATTCACGACCTTGTACTCGGGCAATCCGGCTTCGGCAAACGTCGGCACGTCGGGCAGCGCGGCAAGCCGTTTATCGCCGGTGACGGCAAGCGCCCGGACACGCGCGCCCTTGACCGGCGGTATCGCCGTCGGGGCTGCCGTGATCAGAAGATCGATCTGGCCCGCCATCACGTCGGTCAGTGCCGCGCCGGCCCCTCGGTAGGGCACGTGCGTGAGCGATATCTTCGCGTCGTCCTTGAACACCTCGCCCGCAAGGTGCGTCGAGCTGGCAGGGCCGCCCGATCCGAAATTGAGCTTTCCGGGATTCGCCTTGGCGTAGGCAATAAGGTCGCCGAGGGTCTTGAATGGGGACTTCTCCGGAACGATCGCAATGACGGGCGTTTCAATGATGTTCGACACGTGCATCAGATCGGTCTGGTGATTCCACGGCAGCTTGGCAAACAGCAGCGGGAGCATGGAGTAGGTGGTGTCGGTCACCAGAAAGGTGGACCCGTCCGGAGCAGACCGGGCAACGTCGAGCGTGCCTATCGTCCCGGAGGCGCCCGATTTGTTCTCGACCACGAACGGCGATCCCGTGGCGACGGACAGCTTTTGCGCCAATTGGCGCGCGGCGTAGTCGGTTGTTCCGCCAGGCGCGTACGGGACGACGAAGCGCACGGGTTTGTCGGGCCAGGTGGTCTGGGCATTGGCTGCGCCAGCAGAAATCGCCAGCAAGGCTGTCGTGGCCACGATTGCCATGGCCTTGGCCGTTGCCTTGGCCCTTGCGTTGGCCGATACCAGCCGGTGAATAGCGGGGTGCTTCATGGTTGTCTCCTCGAGATGGATCGCTCCGTCAAAGCCGGGCGCGTGCCCGATGGTTCTTTGCGGATCGATGGGGCCGGATGTCTATGCAGGGCGCCCGTTTGTCAAAAAAAAGGGGGAACTTCAGTCGCCAGAGCCCTTCCTGGCGAAAACCGTGGTGGCGTCGGCGTCAGCGATCTCCTTGGGCAATGGCGCGATCAATCAGGCTGCCGATTTCGCTGTCGCTGTATCCGGCGGCGCGCAGGATTTCGTCGGTGTGCTGCCCGACGCGGGGGGGCTGAAGACGCAGCGCGGGTTGACGGCCGTTCAACGAGAAGGGCGCCAGCGGCACCCGCGAGTGCGTGCCGTCCGGCAGCTCAATCGGGGCAAGACCGCCCGTGGCCAGAAGGTGGGGATCCTCGAAAAGCTGATCCGGCCGGGTGATCGGCGCGAACGGCAAACCCTCGCGCTCAAAGACCGCCGCAAGTTCCGCTGCGCTGAAGCGCGCCAGGTGATTGCGCAATACGGGCATCATCCAGTCGCGCGCCTGCACGCGGTCGTTGTTGGTGGCCAGGCGCGTGTCCGCAAGCAGGTCCTGCAGGCCAAACGCCTGGCAGAAGATGGCCCATTGCTTGTCGCTGACGACGGCCAGAAAGATCTGTTCGTCATCCTTGACCGTGAACACGTCGTAGACTGCCCAGGCGGAAATCCGGCTCGGCATGGGGGCGGCAACCTTGCCTGTCGCGGCGAACTGCATCATGTGTTGCCCGACCAGGAAGACGTTGTTTTCGAACAGCGACGCCTGCACCTGCGTGCCGAGTCCGGTCTTCCCGCGCTGCGCCAATGCCGCCATGGCGCCGATCGCGCCGAACATGCCGCCCATGATGTCGTTCACGCTTGTGCCGGCCCGTAGCGGGTCGCCCGGCCGTCCCGTCATGTAGGCCAGTCCCCCCATCATCTGGACGACTTCGTCCAGCGCGGTGCGGTCTTCATAGGGGCCGGGCAGAAAGCCCTTGTGGCTCACGTAGATCAGCCGGGGATTGCGCAGCTTCAGCGCTTCGTATCCGAGCCCAAGCTTTTCCATGACGCCCGGCTTGAAGTTCTCGCTCACGATGTCCGCGGAGTCGATCAGACGCAGCGCGGCCTCCACGCCTTCGGGGCGCTTCAGGTCCAGCGAGACGCTTTTCTTGTTCCGGTTGAACATCGGAAAGAAGCCGGCCCCCGATCCCAGCAGCTTTCGGGTGGTGTCCCCGCCGATCGGCTCGATCTTGATGACCTCGGCGCCCAGGTCGCCGAGCAGCATGCCGCACGTGGGACCCATCACCATGTGGGTAAATTCGATGACGCGCACGCCTTCATACGGAAGCGGCGCTGCAGTGTGATTGGTCATGATGTGGTGCCAAATTGAGAATTTCGGTGGGCGGCCCGGCCTTGTGGCGGGGACCTGTCGGGCGCGACGAGCGGCGCCATGCAGGCGTTGCCGATCAGTCGAACGGTTTGAATCCTTTGGGCATGCCCGCTTCGGGCGTCATGCCGTATAGCGGCTCGCCTGGCAGGCCTTCGGCCAGGGGGATTCGCGCGGCGAACAGCTTGTCCAGATCGATACCGGTCTTGATGCCCATGGCCTCGAACATGAAAACCAGATCCTCGGTCACGACGTTGCCGGACGCGCCGGGCGCATAGGGACACCCGCCCAGCCCGCCGAGGGAGGAATCGAAGGTGCGCACGCCGACGTCCCAGGCGGCAAGGCAGTTGGCCAAGCCCAGCCCGCGGGTGTTGTGCATGTGCGCCGCGCCGGCGTGGTCGCCGATCTCAGCTCGCAGGCGTTGGAACAGCCGGCGGACCTGTCGCGGATTGGCGTAGCCAACGGTGTCGGATAGCCCCGCGTCATTCGCGCCGGCCGCGATGCACGCTGCTGCCAACCGGATCACATCGTCTTCCGGGACGTTGCCTTGCAGGGTGCAGCCGAACGCTGTCGAGATGCCCGCTTCCAGCTTGACGTGCGGCGCCGTGGCGTCGCGCAGCGCTGCAATCGCGCGCACTTCATCAACCATTTCCATGGGCGTGCGCCGGACGTTCGCCAGGGAATGCGCGTGGCTGGCGGACACGGGCAACGTCAGTTTGTCCACGCCGGCCTTCAGTGCATTCTCGGCGCCGCGCAGATTGGGCACGAGCGCCATGATGGTCACCCCCTTGTGCTGCCTGGCGTGGCGGACGACCTCGGCGGCGTCGGCCATTTGCGGCAGCAGTCTTGGCGGGACAAAGGAAGCCACCTCGATTTCCTTGATTCCGGCGGCGACCAGGGCGTCGATCCAGCGGAACTTGTCTTCGGTGGGCATGACGCCTTTTACCGACTGCAAACCGTCTCGCGGTCCCACTTCGCTTATCAGCACATCGCTCATGATTTCACCTTTTGTTCGTTCGGTTCTGTTAGATAGAATGCGGGTTCAAGTCCCTGTCAAACCCACTGCCGCGCAGCGGCGGTCTAGAGAACCCCACCGATGCCCAAGAAGTCCGCGCTCGAGAGCGCTTCCGATCTGCCCGTTGCTCCCGGCGGCGCGGTTGCCGTGGATCGCGCCATCGCGCTCCTGCACACGTTTTCTCAAGAGCGCAAGACGCTGACGCTGACTGAACTGGCCACGGCGACGGGCTTGTACAAAAGCACGGTGCTTCGCCTCCTGGCTTCGCTGGAACACGGTTCGCTGGTGCGCAAGACGGCCGCCGGCTACGAGCTGGGCAACGAGGTTCCGCGGCTTTTCTCTGCCTACTCCAAGTCCTTCTCGATGGAGTCCGTGGTGGTTCCCGAGCTGGCTGGACTGGTCGAGAAAACGCGGGAAAGCGCGGCTTTCCACGTATTGCAGAACGGCCAGCGGATCTGCCTTTTCCGTGTGGAGTCGCCGCAACTCGTGCGGGAGCACATTCAGGTCGGCGACATCCTGCCGATTGACCGAGGCGCGGGCGCGCGCGTGCTGATGGCGTTCAATGGCGCAAAGGGAGCGCTGTACGACCGGATCCGCCGCGAAGGCGTGATCGTGATGGAAAGGGACCGGTCCTCCGAGATCTCGGGAATATCGGCGCCCGTCTTCGGCCACGGAGACGTCCTGGCGGGCGCTGTGACGTTGACCATGCCTGCGCATCGTCTCAATCATGATCATGCCCCCCTCGTGCTGGCGTGCGCCAGGCGGTTGACCAGAGAGCTCGGCGGAAAATTCCCGGACATGGCGGATCCTTTGGTCAACCCCTGAGCGGGATGATTCCGAACAGTAGCGCCGCGGCAAGCATGGCGAGAACCAGGCCAAAAACCCACGCGATGGAAGCGCGCTGGTTGTCGGCGTAGTTCAGGTCAAGCAGGCTGACCAGAAGATACGTGGAGGCGACGAGCGGGCTGAGCAGATGGATGGGCTGGCCGATCAGGGATGCGCGCGCCATCTCGGCGGCGCCGATGCCGTAGGCGTCGGCCGTGCTGGCCAGCAACGGCAGGACGCCAAAGTAGAACGCGTCGTTGGTCAGGACGTACGTCGCCGGCGCGCTGATCAAGGCCGTGGCCGGCGCGAGATACGGGCCAAGCCAGTCCGGCATGACAAAAAGCAGGCTCTCCGACATCGCCTTCAACATGCCCGTGCCGCCGATGACACCGGTGAAAATGCCGGCCGCGAAGATCAGGGACACGACGGCCAGCACGTTGGCGGCGTGGGAGGCGACCCGCTCTTGCTGTTGCTTGAGCTGGGGATAGTTCAGCATCAGCGCAAGGGCCGTTGCCACCATGAAGAGGACGGCCAGCGGCAGGAGCTCCGAAACCAAGCCATACAGCAGGGCCACTGTCAGGGCCAGGTTGGCCCACATCATTTTGGGACGGCGATGTTCGGGCATGTCGTCCAGCGCACGCTCGATGCCTTCCAGTTGCGCGGGGTCGCGCATCACACCGATCCGCACGCGTTCGCGCATGCCAAAGATGGCGGCGACAAATACCTGGTATCCAAAACCCACCAGCATCGCGGGGATCAGCGGGAGAAAAACCTCCGCGACGTCCAGGTGCATTGCGCTGGCGGCGCGCGCCGTGGGTCCGCCCCAAGGAACGATGTTCATGATGCCGATGGACATCAGAAGGATCGTCGCCATGTACTGGAGCTTGACGCCAAGCTTGCGGTAAATCGGCAGCAGGGCGGCGGCACAGATGACATAAGTGGTGGCGCCGTCGCCGTCCAGGGCCACGATGGTGCCCATCACGGCCGTTCCCACCAGCAGACGCAACGGATCGCCTTTGGTCATGCGCACCACGCGATGAACGATGGGATCGAACAGGCCGGCGTCGGTCATGATGCTGAAGTACAGGATGCCGAACATCAGCATGATGCCGGTCGGCGCCAGCTTCCGGATTCCGTCCAGCATCATCGTCCCCAGGTCGCTCTGGTGACCCGTAAGCAGGGCGAAAACGATGGGAACGACGATCAGCCCAACCAGGGCCGACATACGCTTGGTCATGATCAACGCCATGAACGTTGCGACCATCGCATAGCCGTAAAACACAAGCATCAAGTCTCCTCGCCTCTGGTCAGGTGCAGAACCTTCGGAAGCGATGCGGTACCTTGCGACGCGCTAGCGGTTCTGTCTGACAGAATGGCATTCTGTTGTACAAAATCGCAGTGTATCGTTCAGGTATTTGGGACTGATATAAGGGTTGACCCTAATCGGCGTGGCGTGGGGCAGCGCAATCGAGAGGCTTCAAACGCACAACGGGCCTGCCACCCAAAAGGTGTCAGGCCCGTTTTCGGCGCAGAGCAGGGGCGTCGCGCGCCTGACTCCCGTCGTCAAGGATTCCCGATCAGAAACTCTCCCAATCGTCATTCGACTGCGCGGGCTTGCTATCGCCCGGCACGCGCAGCGGCGCCTTGGGCTGCGCGCCCGGCTTCGCCTCGGCGCGGCGGGGCGAAGCCGGTTTGCCGGCCGCAGCCGGGCGCGACGCGCTGGGCTTGGCCAGCGCGCGTTGCGGCTTGGCAGGCGGCGGCGCAGTCGGCTCGGGCTGCGTCTCGCGCGCCTGAACAATGTGCGCCTGAGCGGGGCGCGCCTGCGCAATCTGCGCGTGCGCCACGGGGCGCGGCGCTTCGTCTTCGGCCAGGCGGAACACGCTGACCAGCTTCACCAGTGTCGCGGCCTGGGCGTTCAGGCTGTGCGCGGCCGCGGCGGATTCTTCCACCAGCGACGCGTTCTGCTGCGTGGTCTGGTCAAGCTGGTTGATGGCGTCGCCCACCTGCGAGATGCCTTGTCCCTGCTCATGCGCGGCGGCGCCGATTTCGGCGATCAGGTCGGCCACGCGGCGCACCTGGGTGACGATGTCGTTCATCGTGCTGCCCGCCTCGCCCACCAGGTTGGAACCGGCTTCGACGTTGCCGACGCTGTCGCCGATCAGTTGCTTGATTTCCTTGGCGGCGCTGGCGCTGCGCTGGGCCAGTGCACGCACTTCGCTGGCCACGACGGCAAAGCCGCGGCCCTGTTCGCCGGCGCGGGCGGCTTCGACGGCGGCGTTCAGCGCGAGGATGTTGGTCTGGAACGCGATGGAATCGATGACGGCGATGATGTCGACGATCTTGCGCGAACTGGCGGAGATGGCGTCCATGGTGCTGACCACGTTGCCGACCACTTGGCCGCCGCGCGCGGCGGCTTCGCTGGCCGAGCCGGCCAGGCTGGCGGCCATCTGCACGGACTCCAGGTTCTGCTTGACCGCCGCGTTCATCTCTTCCATCGAGGCCGCGGTCTCTTCGACGTTGGCGGCCTGCTCTTCGGTGCGCTGGCTGAGATCGGTATTGCCGGTGGAGATCTGGGTGGCGCCCGTGGCGATCGATTCGCTGGACTGGCGCACCTGGCTGACCAGTTGCGCCAGGTTGGCGCGCATGGCGTCCATGTTGGCGAGCACGCTGGTCTGGTCGCCGTCGCGCCGCTGCACGCGCACGGCCAGGTTGCCCTTCGCGACTTCCTGCGCGATCTGGGCCGCGTAGGCCGGTTCGCCGCCCAGGCGGCGCATGACGGAACGCACGAGGCCCAGGCCCAGGATGCTGCCGATCAGCGCGCACAGCACGATCAGCGCGGTCAGTGTCCAGAACGTGCGTTCGACTGCCGCGGCGGCGTCTTCGGTATCCAGGCGGGCCAGCTCTTCCTGGCGCTTGGCCGCTTCCATCAGGATATTGCGCGCGGCCACGTGCAGTTCGGCCGAGTCCTTGTGCAGCACGGTCATCGCGGTCGGATCGTTGCGGTCGGCCAGCCCTTTCACGTTGTTCACGGCCGCCTTGTAGCGGGTCCAGGTATCGGCCAGCTTACCGCCCAGGGCGCGCAGGGCAGGGTCCTGCTCCTGCTGCAGGCGGTCACGCGCTTGCAGCACCGATTTCTCGGAATCGTCGTTCAGGCGCAGTTCGTTCTGCCGGGCTTGCGGATCGGTGTTCCAGATGTAGACATACATGCGCCGGAAGTGCGTGGCGCCTTGACGGGCGGCATCGACGACGACGCGCAGCGGCATGACGGTTTCCGTGTACATGGCGCGCTGCTTCTGGCTGATGCTCCAGAGCTGCTGCATGGCGATGGCGCCGACGGCCACCAGCATCAAGATGAAAAAAAGCACCAGTGCAGTCAGGCTGCTCCGGAGAGAGAGATTTCTGAGTTTGGACATGATGGGCACGCGACGGGGGCGCGGAATGCGCCCTCCACCCGGCCACTACAGCACATTTTGTTGCACTGCAATACGGGGAACTACGGGTGAAAAAGGCGGATCGGCGCTATTGGCCCACCTGCACATGCTCCACGCGGTTTCGCCCGTTGTTCTTGGCCAGGTACAGCGCCTGATCCACGCCCTTGATGAAATCGGCCGCCGTCACCGGGCCGGCCGGCGACACCGTGCCCGCGCCGGCGCTGACCGTGACGCGCCTGCCGTGCGGCGACAGCGCGTGGACGATGGCCTTTTTCTGAAGCTGGCGCTGGCAGCGTTCGGCGACTTTGCGGGCGATCTCGGCGTCGGCCTCGGGCAGCAGCACCACGAATTCCTCTCCGCCGTAGCGCGCAACCAGGTCGCGCGGCCCATCCAGCGCCAGGCTCAGCGTCTGGGCGATTTCGATCAGGCACTTGTCGCCCTGCGTGTGGCCGTACAGGTCGTTGTATTGCTTGAAGAAATCGACGTCGAAGAGCAGTACCGACAGGGGCTGCCCCTCGCTGCGCGCACGCTCCCATTCCAGTTCGAAACTGCTGTCGAAGCGCCGGCGGTTGGCGATGTTGGTCAAGCCATCCTTGAAGGACAGCACCTCCAGCTCTTTCTGCAGGCTGAGCAGCTTTTCCTCGGTCTTCTTGCGTTCGGTGATGTCGAACATGAAGCCGATCAAGGCCTCGGGCTCTCCGCTTTCCGTGCGCACGACGTGAACCACGTCGCGGATCCAGACGTACCCGTTGTCGCGAGTCAGCGCCCGGTAGTCGGCCTCGTGGTCGATGCCGGCCGGGGACTGCGAGACGCAGAAGTTCACCACGTATTCGCGATCCTCGGGGTGCATGCGCATGGCCCAGTCCTCCACGCTGACCCAGCTGTCGGCGCGCCAGCCCAGCAACGCTTCGATCTGGGGGCCGATATAGGCGAACTTCATGGTGGCCCAATCGATCTTCCAGGGAATCGCCTTGGTCGATTCCAGCAAAGTCCTGTACACCGCGTTGTCGTTGAGAAGCGTGCTGTCGTCGGCCATGCTCGATCCTTCGTGGATTCCGATGAACGGGCACTGTAGCCCGAAGCGTGTGGTGGCGGGAATGGTGGGACGCGATCCGGCGAATGTCGACATTCGACCCGCGCCCGCCCGCTTTACTTTCGGACCCAGCGCCCCAGTCCGGCGCCGTCGTAGTACTGGATGTCAAAGCCCTGGGCCCGGCCCTTGTCCATCTTGAAGACAATCGATGCGCGCGAGCCGATCATTTCGGCTTCGCCGGCCGGCGAAAAGGCGAACGTGTCGCCGTCCCAGTGGCTTACGGGAAAGCGCATGTCCTTGGGGCCGAGCACCAGCGTCAGCGCGCCTTTCGCCTCCTCGATCCGGGCGGGGCCGTAATAGGGGTTGTCGAACGTGCCGGCGTATTGCGGCAAGGCTTTGGCCGCGGCGGGCTTGGCGGGGGCGGCTTTCCCGGTCAGATCGGCCTGTGGCTCGAACAGCACCTTCATGGCGCCGTGGTACGCCGCAAACCAGTCGCGGCTCGGCTGGCCGTACAGCGCGGTGTCGATGAATGTGGCCGCGACGGCTTCCGCCGCGCCCACCGGGGCGCCATTGGTCAGCACGACGATGCCGGTGCCGGCGGAAGGCACGATGCGAAACGTCGTTCCCGTGCCCACCAGGAATGCGCCGGAATGTCCCATCGACGGCCGTCCGCCCGTTTCCGTGTTGACGTTGAATCCATAGCCATAAAAGCCGGAACGCGCATCCACATCGGGCGCGCGCGCACTGAAGGCCTGAGGCGACAGCGCTGGCAGCAATGCGCCGGGGGCGGCCAGCGGCTTGCCCTGGTGCTGCCCGTTGGCCAGCAGCAGCTTCAGCCACTGCGCCAGATCCACCACCGTCGAGGACACGCCGCCCGCGGGCGCCTGGGCATCGGCGTTGCGCTGGCCCGCCCGTACGAAGCGGCCGTTCTGGTAGGCATGCAGCAAGGCGCGATTGGCATGGGCCTCGAAGGCTGCATGGCGGTAACTCGTCGAAGCCATGCCCAGCGGCTTGAACAGCTGCTCGTCGGCAAGCTGCTCCCAGGGTCGTCCCGCTGACTTGGCCACGGCCTCGGCGCCTATCGTGGTGCTGAAGTTGGCGTAGTGGTACGACGTGCGAAAAGGGGTGAGCGGCACGAGGCGCAGGCGCGCGATGACGTCGTTGCGGGAAAAGCCCAGGTCCTCCAGATCGTCTCCCGCCGTGCCCGGCAGCCCGGTGCGGTGCGCGAAGAAGTCGCCGATGGTGGCGTGTTGGGACACATAGGCGTTGCTGAGCGCAAAGCCGGGCAGGTGACGCGACACGGGGTCGTCCCACGCCACCTTGCCCCGCGTGATTTCGATGGCCGCGACGGTTGCCGACAACGACTTGGAGATGGACGCGATCTGGAACACGGTGTTGGCATCCACCGGCGCGTCCTTGCCGGCCTCGCGCGTGCCGTAGCCTTGCGCCAGCACGGTCTTGCCGTCGATGACGACGGCCACGGCAAGGCCGGGCACATGGCTGCGTTTCATGATGTCCGTGACGATGCCGGGCAAGTCCCGCACGGCGCGTTCGCGGCTGCCGGCCGGGATGGCGACCGCGTCCGCCGGCGGGTAGTCGGCGCGGGTAATCGGCACCGGCTGCGACCCGGCCGGCATGACGCCGCCCAGGGCCAGAACGATCGTTGCGGTGATGCGCGTGATGGTGTTGTTCATGTCGGCCTCAGAATCCTGCCTGGTAAGCGATGCGGAAAACGCCCTGGTTGATGCGCAGGGCCTGGTCACGCTGATGCGTCAGCCCGGCCTGCACGATCAATCCCAAGGGCGTGACGTAGGTGACTGCGCCCGAAACTCCCCAATCCGTGCCGTCCTGCAAGCCATGCCGCGCCAGTGTCTGGCCGCCGCCGGTCAGCTTGCGCGCGGCGGCCGTCGCGGTAACCTGCCAGCGGTCACGAGACAACGACACCGAGGTTACGCCATTGCCGTTGGCGACCGGCGCGCCGCGAAAGGCGCTGGAGTAGGTGGCTTCGTTGAACCAGTTCAGGTGCCATGCGTTGCCCAGCGGCGTGTCGTAGCTCAGGCGGGCCGATACCGTGTTGGCGCTTTTTCCCTGGACCGGATCCAGGTGCAGCCGGCCGGCGTCCACCCCGCCCGAGACGCCCGGCAATCCGGGCAGATCGCGAAAGTCGTACGACACGACGAATGACTTGAGCTGGTCGCTGAACAGGGGCGGTTCATCGGGCCCGAGCAGGCCGCCGTCCAGGCTGAACCGGCGGTTCATGGCGGTGTTGTCGCGCTTGAACAGGATGACGGCGACCGAGTGCGCGCCGCGGCCCGCGGTGTCCAGCGTGTAGCGTCCGCCCACGCCGATCGAGCCGCGGAATTCCGAGTTCTCGTTGAATCCCGAATACAGGCCGTCCACGATGTGCCAGGCGTCGCCAAATCCCAGGTCCATCTTGCCGCCGTAGAGCGCGTAGTTGTCGGCGGTGTAGGCGGCAAAAAGGTTGTCCAGATTCACGCCCAGATCGGAAAACGCGTTGTCCTTGGTGTCGTTGGTGGACGAGTTGAAGGTTGCCTTGGTCCGGACCGAGAACGCCCGCGTCAATTGCAGCACCAGCGCCGCCTCGGCCGTCGGTTGCACGCTGCTCCAGTGCGAGCGAGGCAGCTGGCCGTTGTCGTCCCGCACGCCAAAAAAGCCCGTGTAGCCAGTCATCATCAGAAATCTGCCGTTCAGGCGCGGATACGAGTCGTCGCCGCCCGACAGGTCGCTGTAGGGCGTAAGGAAGATTTCGGTCTTGAAAATGTCTTGCGCCTGCTGCGCCCACGCGCCCTGCGCGGCCCACGCCAGCAACAGCGCCGCTGCGGCCAGGCGCGGCGCACGAAGGCGCCGCATCACCGGCCCAGCTCGGCCGCCAGTTCGCGCACCTGCGCATGGATGTTGTTGAACATCCCGAAGTTCACCCGGCTGGCGACGACGAACACGCCCAGGTCGCGGTTGGGCGACAGGACGGCGTAGGACATGAAGCCGCCGATGCCGCCGCTCTTGCCCAGCAGGAACGGCGTGCCGTTGCGCGGCAGGGTCACCACCCAGCCCAGCCCCATGCCGTCGCCATCCGTGACTTCCGTGCCCACGACGGACTTCAGCCCGTCGTACGGCAGCCACATCGTGTGGGCCAGGAGCGCGGCCTCGCGGGCTTGCCGGGCGCCATCCAGATGCCAGCGCATCCAGCGCACCATGTCGTCCGCCGTGGCATAGATTCCGGCGCTGGAGTACATGATGTCGGGCGCCACCGCATTGGGATCCGGCTTGTCGAAGGGATCCAGACCGGTCATCAGACGTTTTTTCTGCGCCTCGGTCAGCATGTTGGTGGCGTCGGTCATGCCGGCGGGCTTGAAGACCTCGTTGGCGAGCACGGTCGAATAGTCCGCGCCGCCCGCCTTGGCCAGCGCGTCGCCCAACAGGCCATAGCCCAGGTTGGAGTACAGCGTGGTGGTGCCCGGCGCATAGGCCGGCTTGTGGGTGCCCATCCACTTCCAGTAATAGGCGCGGTCGAAGGCGTTGAACGGGTTGTCGGAGGGCTTGGCGTCGGGATTGGGCAATTCGCGGGGCAGGCCGGCCGAATGCGTTGCCAGGTCCAGCAGCGTGATCGGCCGGCCGTTGGCGTCGACCTTGGCTTGATCGGGCGCGTACTTCGCAAGCGGATCGGTCAGCTTGAGCTTGCCCTTGGCCGCCAACGACGCGAGCACATCGCCGGCAAACACCTTGGACACCGACGCGATGCGGAAAATGGATTGGCCGTCGGGTTCGACGCCGCTGCCGGGCGCGGTCTCGCCATAGCCCTGCACAACGACGTCATTGCCGCGCACCGCCGCGATGATCAGGGCGGGCGCGCCGGCGTTCAGGTAGAGCTGCATGCCGGCCATGGAAACGGCATCCTGCAGGGCAAGGTCAGTTGCCCGGGCCGGGCCGGAAGCCAGTGCGCAGACAGCGCTCAAGGCAAGAAGGGAGATGCGCGGCAGAAGGCGGGACGTCAGCATGCGGTTCTCTCGAAGAGGCGCGGCTGGGGGTGTCCCGTCCGCATGCCGCGATGATCCCAAAATCCGCCGACGCAGCCATCTGCGCCAGGATGAAACAACATTCCCGCATGATGAATGGCATATTGGGCGGCGCCGCAACCGGCAAACCCGGGCTCAAAGCCCCATGCGCTCGCGCAGCGGCTTGCGATAGGCGCGGGACACCGGCCAGGCGTCGTCCACGGCCCGCATCCGGATCTGCCACTTGTCGACGCTTCTGCGGTCCACGTCCATGACATGCAACGCGTTCGCAATGGCGGTGCGGTGCACCCGGAAGAATGTCTGCTCGGGCAGCAGCGTCGACCAGACGCCGAGCGCGCGCGAGTCCAGCACCATCGATCCGTCCTCAAGCCAGATTTCGCTGTAATTGCCGGCTGAGCGCACGCCGACGATGGCCTCTGGCTGCACGCCGCGGACCACGCCGCGCATGCTCAGGTACACCACTGACGCGGCAGGGTTGCCCAGCGGCGCACGAGTGCGGCCGCTGCCGTACTTGGCCTGACCGATGAGGTTCGCGCATTGGTACAGGGCGCCGACCTCGGCGGCGGACCAGTGCCGGTGGCGCAACGTGGTGTCAAAGCCGATGATGCCTTGCAGCTTGCCGTCATGAGAGACCGGCACGCTCAGCACGCTCTTGTTGCCCTGGCGCTGGAACTCGGCCTGGATGGTGCGCGCGGTGCGGGGCAGGTCGTTGACGTCGTGGATGGCGACTGCCTGGCCCTTGACCATGAAGCGGTGCAGCCAGGCGATCAGCGTGGTGGGCACATCCTGCAGCTCGGCGACGAAAGGTTCGGTCTGGCCGCGGCACCATTCGTGCGTATTGCGCAGCCGCAGCATGTCCGGGCGGTACTCGATCATCCAGGAGCGGTCGATGTCGGAGGTTTCACCCATGTAGGCAAGCTGCTCGGAGATCGCATCGTCCGCGGGCAGCTTGAGCAGGCTCATCGCGCAGTGGTAGACCCATTCCGATGACGGGTCCGGCTGGAGCAGGGTGACGGGGTGAGTCTGGTATTGGCCAACATCATCCTTCACGGGCGGATCCTCTTGAGGCGGCGACGCGCTTCGGGGGCGCGCTGTCGGACGCGCGCGGCTCGGCGGAATTCTCCTACCGGCGGCGCGGCATGACAACTGCCGGTCGCGGCCAGGAGCCCAGCCAGGTGACACCTGGCTACGTTGCCGCACAGCCGCCCGTCGACTCGCGCTCGACGATCTGGAAACCCACGTCGATGATGCGCTCCTGCGTGCTCTCGCCGCGGCAGCGCGCCATCAGGATGCGCGCGGCCTGCGCGCCGATGTTCGCGCCGTCGACCTGCACGGTGGTCAGCGACGGCGCCAGATGCGCGGCAAAATCAGCGCCGCCAAACCCGCAGACCGCCAGGTCCTGCGGCACGCGCAGGCCGCGCACGCGCGCTTCGGTCAGCACGCCCTCGGCAAGCGCGTCGGCGCTACAGAAAATGGCCTGCAGGCCGGGCGCCTTGTCGAACAGTTCGGCGGCGGCGCGCCGGCCGGACGCCACATTGCTGGGCGCCGGTACCACGGCCGTGGGCACGTCGTGGCCCAAGGTTTCCAGAAAGCCCGCGCGGCGCACGGCGGCGCGCTGGTCGTCGCCGGTTGCCAGCCCCACGTTGCGCCATCCCTTGGACAGGAAGAATTCGGCCACGGCGTTACCCACCCGCCGGTGCGAAAAACCCACCAGCATGTCGAGCGGGTGGCCGGTCAGGTCCCAGGTCTCGACGACGGGGATGCCGATTTCGCGCAGGCGGTGCGCGGCCGGTATGTCGCTCAGCAGGCCGGCGACGACGACGCCGTCGACCCGGCGTCCCGCCATGGCATTGAGCAAGGCTTCCTCGCGGCCGCGGTCATAGCCCATCTGTCCCAGGATGAGCTGGTAGCCGTCGCGGTCGAGCTCGGCGGTCAAGGCCTCGATGGTGGGCAGGAACTGCGGCACCGAGATGATCGGGACCAGCGCCGCGACGGTGTGGCTGCGCCGCGACTTCAGGCCGCCGGCCAGCAAGTTCGGGATGTAGCCCGTTTCCGTCACGGCCTGCTGGACTTTCGCGATGGTGGCCTCGGAGACGCGCCCCGGGTTGCCGAGCGCGCGCGAAGCGGTGATGAGCGACACGCCAGCGGCGCGGGCGACGTCATGCAGGGTGATGGACTTGGGCTTCATGGGATGGAAGGATAGTACGGGTATGTACGGATCGCGACGCGGCTTGCCGTGAATTTTGGACAACGTTATCATGACCGCCAGCTGCCACGTTCTCATCGCCGTCGCCAGCAAGGCTCCGCATCCCGGCGCTTTTTATTTGGCCACGAATGACAACGTTGTCCATTGGCTTGGACATCCCAGCGCCTGCTGCCTGCAATGCCCATTCAAGACACCTGGAGACTCCCATGACCGCCTCGATCCCCGCCGACCGCATCGCCTGGATGCGCATCTCGTCCTGCTATCTGCCGCTGGCCACCCCGATCAGCGACGCGAAAGTGCTGACCGGCCGGCAAAAGCCGATGACCGAGGTCGCGATGCTGTTCGTCGAAGTGCAGACCGAAAACGGCGACGAAGGCATCGGCCTTAGCTACTCAAAGCGCGCCGGCGGCCCGGGCCAGTTTGCCCATGCCAAGGAGATCGCGCCTGTCCTGATCGGCGAAGACCCCAGCGATATCGGCCGGCTCTGGACCAAGCTGTGCTGGGCCGGTGCGTCCGTGGGCCGCAGCGGCCTGTCCACGCAGGCCATCGCCGCGTTCGACGTGGCGCTTTACGACCTGAAGGCCCGCCGCGCCAAGCTGCCGCTTGCCAAGCTGCTGGGCGCCTATCGCGACTCGGTCGCTTGCTACAACACGTCGGGCGGATTTCTGCACACGCCGCTTGAGCAACTGCTTGTGAACGCCAGCGCGTCGCGCGAGCGCGGCATTGGCGGCATCAAGTTGAAGGTCGGCCAGCCCGACCGCCAGCTCGATATCCGCCGCGTCGAAGCCGTGCGCAAGCACCTGGGCGACGACGTGCCGCTGATGGTCGATGCCAACCAGCAATGGGACCGCCCGACGGCTCAGCGCATGTGCCGCATCTTTGAACAATTCAACCTGGTGTGGATCGAAGAGCCGCTGGACGCCTACGACCACGAAGGCCACGCCGCGCTGGCCGCACAGTTCGACACGCCGATCGCCACCGGCGAAATGCTGACCAGCGCGGCCGAGCACAGCGAGCTGATCCGCCACCGCGCCGCCGACTACGTGCAGCCCGACGCCCCGCGCGTGGGCGGCATCACGCCGTTCCTGAAGATTCTTTCGCAGGCCGAGCAGGCCGGCGCGATGCTGGCGCCGCACTTCGCGATGGAGCTGCACGTGCACCTGGCCGCCATCTATCCGACCGAACCGTGGGTCGAGCACTTCGACTGGCTGGAGCCGCTTTTCAACGAGCGGCTGGAGATCCGGGACGGCCGCATGCTGGTGCCCAACCGGCCGGGCCTGGGCATCTCGCTCAGCGATCAGGCGCGCGCCTGGACGCGTGAGCGCGTCGAGGTCGGCAAGCGGATCTGATCCATTTCCTGTTCCCGCCACGGGCCTTGCGGCGGGACGCATGCAACACCACCGGCGCGACAGACGCCATCCCAGAGGAGACTCGCATGAAAAAATGGTTCACCACGCTCGCACTTGGCCTGGCCGTCACGGCGTCGGCCCAGGCGCAGAACTGGCCGGCCAAGCCCGTCACGATGATCGTGCCGTTCCCGCCAGGCGGTTCGACGGACCTCATCGCCCGCACGGTGGCGCCCAAGCTGCAGGAAAAGTTTGGCGCCACCTTCGTGATCGAGAACAAGCCCGGCGCGGGCGGCACGCTGGGCGCCGGGCAGGCCAAGCGCGCCGCGCCCGACGGCTACACGATCCTGGTGTCGTCGCTTGGGCCCTTCGTGATCGGCCCGCATCTGGTCAAGGATCCTGGCTACGACGCGCTCAAGGATTTTGAATACATCACGGTGGCCGTGCAGGCGCCCAACGTGCTGGTGGTCAACGCCAACTCGCAGTTCCGCGACCTGAAGGGCGTGCTGGCGTACCTGAAGGCCAACCCGGGCCGCATGACGTTCGCCTCGGCGGGCAACGGCACCTCGGACCACCTGACCGCCGAACTGTTCTGGCAAGAGACCGGCACGCAGGCCACGCACGTGCCGTACAAGGGCGGCGCGCCCGCCATCGTGGACCTGCTGGGCGGCCAGGTCGACGCCAGCTTCAGCAACATCAACACCAGCCTCACGCACATCCAGTCCGGCAAGCTGCGCGCCCTGGCGGTCACGAGCGCGAAGCGTTCGCCCCTGCTGCCGGACGTGCCGACCATGGAAGAGTTGGGCCTGAAGGGCGTGACCGTGACGTCGTGGCAGGCGTTTGCCGGTCCCAGGAACATGCCCGCCGACGTTCGCGACAAGCTGCGCGGCGGCATCGTCGAGGCGCTGAACGACCCGTCGGTCAAACCGCGTCTGCTGGAACTGGGCTTTGAGATCGTTGGCAATACGCCGGCGGAATTCACCAAGTTCCAGGCCGACGAGTTTGCCCGGTGGAAGAAGGTGATCGAAGTGGGCAAGATCACGGCAAATTGATCTGGCCCGGGGGGCAGGAGGCGGTCCCGAGCGGGTGGTCCGCACCGTGTTCAGGCCTGATCGCTCCCGTTCGCTTCCAGCTCGATATAACCTGAAAAGTATCGGCCTTTGGCCCCGTTCCTCTGAGACGGGGCTTTTTATTTATGCCTTGAAGGTATCAATTCGGATTTTCAAAGTATTGGACGCGCAAAGTCGCCGGCTCTTATAAACGCCGTGTGACCACCTCTTCTACACCGCCGTCCATGCCCGCAGCCTTCATCGAACGCATCGAAACCTCTCTCGTCGACCTTCCCACCATCCGCCCGCACAAACTGTCGGTGGCCACGATGTATGGCCAGACGCTGATGCTGGTGAAGGTGTTCTGCAGCGACGGGGTGGTGGGAATCGGCGAAGGCACCACCATCGCCGGCATGGCGTACGGCCCGGAAAGCCCCGAGGCCATGAAGCTGTCGATCGATGCGTACTTCGCGCCCGCCATGATCGGCCAGGACGCCACGCGCATCCAGGCGCTGATGGCGCACCTGGGCAAGCTCGTCAAGGTCAATCACTTTGCCAAGAGCGCGCTGGAGACCGCGCTGCTGGATGCGCAGGGCAAGCGCCTGGGCGTGCCGGTCAGCGAACTGCTGGGCGGCCGCCGCCGGGACCGTCTGCCCGTGGCCTGGACGCTGGCATCCGGCGACACCACGCGCGACATTGCGGAAGCCGAACAGATGCTGCAAGAGCGCCGCCACCGCATCTTCAAGCTGAAGATCGGCGCGCGCGATCCGAAGACGGATATCGAGCACGTGGCCGCCATCAAGCGCGCGCTGGGCGACCGCGGTTCGGTGCGGGTCGACGTGAACATGGCGTGGAGCGAAACGCAGGCGGCCTGGGCGATTCCGGCCTTGGCGCAGGCGGGCTGCGAACTGGTGGAGCAGCCGGTGGCCAGTGCCGCGGCGCTGGCGCGGCTAATGCGCCGGTTTCCGGTGGCGCTGATGGCCGACGAGGTTTTGCAAGGCCCGGATACCGCGTTCGAGATCGCGCGCCAGCACGGCGCCGATGTCTTCGCCATCAAGATCGAGCAGAACGGCGGCCTTTTTGCGGCGCAGCGCGTGGCGGCGATTGCCGACGCGGCGGGCATCGAACTCTATGGCGGCACGATGCTGGAAGGCGCGGTCAGCACGGTGGCATCGGCCCACCTGTTTGCAAGCTTTGCCCAGCTGCAATGGGGCACGGAGCTCTTTGGCCCCTTGCTGATCACCGAGGAAATCCTGACGCAGCCACTGGACTACAGCGACTTCGAGCTGACCGTGCCGGCCGGCCCGGGTCTGGGCATCACGCTGGACGACGACCGCGTCAAGCGCTTCACGCGCGACGGACTGGTCAAGGTCACGAACAAGAAACACTGAACACACCAAACAAACAGATAACCCACTGGAGACAGACATGAGCCTCGACGTATTCAACACGAAGGAAGTGCAGGACCTGCTGAAGGCCGCGACCAATCTGGACGGCAGCGAAGGCAATCCGCGTTTCAAGCAGATTCTGAACCGCCTGTTGAGCGACCTTTTCAAGGCCATCGACGATCTGGACATCACGCCCGATGAAGTGTGGGCGGGCGTCAATTACCTGAATCAGCTTGGCCGCGACGGCGAGGCCGCGCTGCTGGCCGCCGGACTGGGCCTGGAGAAGTATCTGGACGTGCGCATGGACCACGAAGACAAGCTGGCCGGCCTGGATGGGGGCACGCCGCGCACCATCGAGGGCCCGCTCTACGTGGCCGGCGCGCCGGTGCGCGATGGCGTGTCGCGCATCGATGCCGATCCGGATGCCAACGCCGGTCCGCTGGTGATCCGCGGCATCGTGCGCGATACCGGCGGCGAGCCGCTGGCCAATGCGGTCGTCGAGTGCTGGCATGCCAATTCCAACGGCTTTTACTCACACTTCGACCCGACGGGCGCGCAGACCGACTTCAACCTGCGCGGCGCGGTGCGTACAGGCCCGGACGGCAAGTACGAGTTCCGCACCCTGATGCCGGTCGGCTATGGCTGTCCGCCCCAGGGCGCCACCCAGCAGCTGCTGGACGCGCTGGGCCGCCACGGCAACCGCCCGGCGCACGTGCACCTTTTTGTCAGCGCGGATCAGCACCGCAAGCTGACGACGCAATTCAATATCGAGGGCGATCCCCTCATCTGGGACGATTTCGCTTACGCCACCCGCGAAGCGTTGATCCCGCCGGTGACCGACAAGACCGGCGGCGCCGAACTGGGCCTGAAGGCAGACGCGTACAAGGAAATCGTCTTCGACGTCGTGCTCACGGGTCTTGTGCAAGGCAAGGACAACCAGATCGTCAATCGCCTGCGCGCGTCCGCCCAGGCCTGATCCCGGCAGGCATCGCCGTGACGCGATGCCGCCACCACCCCATACCTCATACCGATAACGGGCTCCGCGCGGAGCCCGGGGAGACTCTCATGGCCTCAACCCTCTCCATCCCGAGCCTGATCGATCAGGAACGGATGGGCGCCTTTCAATGGCGCGTCCTTGCCCTGTGCTTTCTGATCGCGCTGTTCGATGGCTTTGACACGCAGGCAATGGCGTTCACCGGGCCGGCGATCCTCGCGGCATTCAAGCTGCAGCCCGGCGAACTGGCGCCGATCCTCACGGCGGGCATCGTCGGCATGACGGTGGGCGCCATGACGCTGGGCCTGGTGGGCGACCGGATCGGCCGCCGTCCGGCGGCGCTGATCGGCGTGGCGGTGTTCGGGCTGGCGACGCTTGCGACGGCGGGCGCCACGCAAACGTGGCACATCCTTACGCTTCGGTTCATCGCGGGGTTGGGCATGGGCGGCTGCACGCCGATCGTGCTGGCGCTGGCGGCGGAATACGCGCCGGCACGCCATCGTGGCTCGGTGATCACCGGCGTGCTGCTGGGCCTGCCCGCGGGCGCCATGCTGGGCGGCCTGCTGGCCGCGCGCATGCTGCCGGTGATCGGTTGGGAGGGCATCTTCATCGTTGGCGGCGTGGCGCCGCTGCTGCTGCTTGGGGCGCTGGTCGTGCTGCTGCCCGAGTCGCTGCAATTCAAGGCCATGCGCGGCGACGCGGCGGGCCAGGGATATGTCGCCCGCATTCTGGCGAAGATCTCGCGCCAGCCGCTGCCGGCCGGCACGCGCTTCACGGTGCCGGAAGACGCGACGATCCGCGCCAGCGTCAAGGCGCTCTTTGCCGACGGCTATGCCCGCAAGACGCTGGCGATCTGGTCGGTGTACCTGCTGAACTGGGTGGCGTGGTTCATGCTGCTGTCGTGGCTGCCCACGGTGCTCAAGGCGGCGGGCTTGCCGGCAGACCAGGCCCCGATGGGCACGTTCACCGTGAACCTCGTGTTCATCGTGTGCGCCTTTCCGCTGTCCTACCTGATGCCGCGCGTGTCGACGCGGTCGCTGCTGATCGCGATGTTCGCGCTGGGCATTGCGGTGGCGCTGGGGCTGGGCTACGCGGGAACGGACTGGACGCTGGTGTTCATCCTGATCGGCGCGGCGGGCCTGGGCATCGGCGGCCAGCAGCTGGCGCTGAATTATCTGGTCATCGGCGCGTATCCGACGGCGCTGCGCGCCACCGCGACGGGCTGGTCCATCGGCATCGGCCGCGCCGGCGCCATCATCGGCTCGGCCATCGGCGGCACGTTCCTGGGCTGGTTCGGACCGTCGGGCTTTTTCATGGTGCTGGCCATTCCGCTGGCGGGCGCGCTGCTGGCCGTGCTGGCCGTGGACAACCGGTCGTCACAGCCCGCGCCGGGCGAGCTGTCGCGCGCGCATTGAGGGGGAGTCGGCATGAATCGATTTGAAAATCAGATCGCGCTGGTCACGGGCGCCGCGCAGGGGGTGGGACGCGCCACCGCCAAGCGGCTGGCGGCCGAAGGCGCCATCGTCGTCCTCGTCGATCGCGCCGCCGAACTGGGCGAGACTGTGGCCCGCGAGATCCGCGACGCCGGCGGGCAGGCGTCGTTCATCGACGCCGACCTGGAAACCCATGCGGGCGCGCAGCGGATGGTGCAGTACACGATGGACTCGCATGGCCGGATCGACGTGTCGGTGCACAACGTGGGCGGCACGATCTGGATGAAGCCCTTCTGGGAATACACGCCGGACGAGATGCAACGGGAGGTAACCCGGTCGCTCTGGCCAACGCTGTGGTCGTGCCGCGAGGTGATCCCGGTGATGCGCAAACAGGGCCGGGGCGCCATTGTGAACGTGGGCTCAAACGCCACCCGTGGCATTTATCGCGTGCCGTATTCCGCGTCCAAGGGCGGCGTGCACGCCGCCACCGTCTGCATGGCGCTGGAACTGGCCGAATCCGGGGTGCGCGTGAACGGCGTGGCGCCGGGCGCCCTGGACAATGGCGTGCGCGCCATCCCGCGCAACACCGAAGCACCTTCGGAGCAGGACCGCATCTGGCAGCGGGAAATGTATACGGATTGTCTGGCCGGAACGCC
This sequence comes from Achromobacter sp. SLBN-14, assembly GCF_006715415.1. Taxonomy (NCBI): domain Bacteria; kingdom Pseudomonadati; phylum Pseudomonadota; class Betaproteobacteria; order Burkholderiales; family Alcaligenaceae; genus Achromobacter; species Achromobacter sp. SLBN-14. The sequence goes on from NZ_VFNE01000001.1 coordinate 3,665,304, forward strand.
CATGCACCGCATGGGCAGCATGGAAGAGGTTGCCGCGGCGATCTGCTTTCTGGCGGCGCCCGAGGCGTCGTACATCACGGGTCAGGTGATGTACGTGGCGGGCGGGCACGTGGGGTGAGGACGCCGTTCAGGCGGCGTCATGCCGCCTGAACGAGCCGCTCCAGGCTGGCGGCGCCCAAGCGGCTGAAAGAGGCCGTCAGCCGGCCCGAACCTCCGCGCGCCGGCGAGGGCGGCTGCGCCGCCTGCGTCAGGCGGCGCACCGCCTTCAGCACTTCATCCGGGTTGGCCGGCTTGCGCATCAGGACCGCGCGTTCGCCGCAGGCTTCCAGCATTTCATGTTCGGGGCGGCCGCTCAGGACCAGCACGGGCGTTTCGTGCAGGTAGGCGTTTTCCCGCATGGCGGTCAGGAGGGCGCCGCCGTCCATGCCGGGCATGGACAGATCGGTGATGACGAGGTCGGGGCGCAGCGCAATCATCTGCTGCAGCGCGGTGAGTCCGTCGGTATGCGTCGTGACGTCATAGCCTTCGCTGCTCAGGAACTCGCTCATCAGGGCGACCAACGTGGGTTGGTCGTCCACCAAAAGGATTTTCTTCATGATTGTCAGTGCCGCGGACGGCTGGAATTCGGTTGTCTGCGCCATCGGCTGGCCGCGCGGTCACGCGGGCAGGGCCGGGACATGCCGGGCTAGGCGGCATCCGCGAGTAGGGGCGCAGTGCGTGCAGGCGAAATCCTAGGGCATGCCCGGGCTGATAGGGTGTCGTAGTTGTATCCATACGCAACCATCGGGCCGCAAGGACCTGTATAGTTCCACAGTTCGAAGGATTTCTATGGTGTTTTTCAATCCGCATAATCCTTCCGATCCTCGCATTGCGCGATTCGCGCGCCTTTCCTGATCTGGTAAATCGACCTCATGCTGAAATCGCCGCAGCCCGCCAGCCGCCTTGCCTTTCCTCGCACTCTGATGGCCGGATTCGTCTTGGCGGCGGTGGCCACGCTGGTCATCGCCTTCGTCAACGTCCGGTCCGCGGACACCCGGGCGCGCGCCGTCCAGGCCATGGACCGCGCCACCGAGTCGCTGCGACAGCTCAGCCTGTTCAATTCCGCCTTGAAAGACGCCGAGATCGGCCAGCGGGGATATCTGCTGACGGGCGACCCGTCTTATCTGGAACCCTACGTGCGCTCCGTGCCGCTGATCGAGCAGCGGTTGTCGGTCGTGAAGGATGCCGCGAATGACAATACCGCGCAGCGCCGGATCGCCAATGACATCGCCGGCATCACGCAGCAAAAGCTCAGCGAACTGAACAACACCATCGAAATGCGCAAGGCGGGCGACGCCGAGGGCGCAATGGCGGTGGTGCGGACCGATTCGGGCAAGGACGCCATGGACCGGCTGCGCGATCTGGTCGGCGAGCTCTACGCCCTGCAGATGGATCAGATCCAGCGCGAGCGGGATGCGTGGAACCAGGCCTCGACGATCTCGACCTACTACTCGTGGGGCGGCGCGCTGCTGCTGCTGGCCCTGATCGTGGCCTCGGCCGGCATGACCATCCGCGAATACCGCATCAAGGCGCGGCAGGCGTGGGTGACGACGGGCCTGTCCGGTCTCAGCATGCGGTTGCGGGGCGACCTGCGCCTGGATGAAATCGGCAGGCGGGCGCTGGATTACCTGGCCGAGTACCTGCATGCCAGTGTCGGCGCTGGGTATGTCGTCAACGGTGACGACCTGGAGCTTTTTGGCGGCTATGCGCTGCCGCCCGAGCGGCTGCCGCAAAAGATCCCGCTGGCGCAAGGCCTGGCCGGCCAGTCGGCCACGTCGCGCAAACTGCTGCACGTGCGCAATGTCCCCGCCGGCCACCTGGAAGTGTCGTCGGCCATGGGGCGCTCGACGCCGACCGAATTGGTGGTGGCGCCGGCCATGCAGTACGAGCGCGTGTATGCCGTGATCGAGCTGGGCTTCAATCATTCGGTCAGCGAGAGCGAGCGCAGCCTGCTCGAAGGCGCGTCGGAAATGCTGGCGTCGGCGATCCGGGCGGGCATGGACCGTTCGCGTCTGGAAGCGCTGCTGGCCGAGACGCAGCGCCAGTCCGAAGAGCTGCAGACCCAGCAGGAAGAGCTGCGCGTCAGCAACGAGGAGCTGGAGCAGCAAAGCCGCATCCTGCAGGAATCGCAGGCGCGCATGGAATTGCAGCAGACCGAGCTTGAGCAGACCAACCTCAACCTGGAATCCCAGACCGAACAGCTTCTGCGCGTGCAAAGCGCGCTGACGGACAAGGCGCGCCTTCTGACGCAGGCCAGCCAGTACAAGAGCGAGTTCCTGGCCAACATGAGCCACGAGCTGCGCACGCCGCTGAATTCGACGCTGATCCTGGCCAAGCTGCTGTCCGATAACAAGACGGGCAACCTGTCGGCCGACCAGGTGAAGTACGCCCAGACCATTCACGCGGCGGGACGCGACCTGCTGGCGCTCATCAACGACATCCTGGATCTGGCCAAGATCGAAGCCGGGCAGGCGACGGTGGAGGTCGAAGAGGTGGCGGTTGCCCCGGCCCTCCAGCGCCTCTTGGAGCCGTTGCAGCCGCTGGCCCAAGAGAAGGGGCTGACGCTGGAGCTGGATATCGCGCGCGACGTGCCCGACACCCTGCGCACGGATCCGCAGCGCCTGGGGCAGGTGCTGAAAAACCTGCTGTCCAACGCCATCAAGTTCACCGACAAAGGGTTCGTGGCGCTGCGCGTGGCGCGGGCCCCGGGGCGCATGGTGTCCTTTGCGGTGCACGATACCGGCATCGGCGTGCCCGCCGAACAGCACGAACTGATTTTCGAGGCGTTCCGCCAGGCCGACGGCAGCACGCACCGCAAGCACGGCGGCACCGGGCTGGGCCTGTCGATTTCGCGCGACCTGGCCAAGCTGCTGGGCGGCACGCTGTCGCTGACCAGCACCCCCGGGCAGGGCAGCGTGTTCACGCTGCTGCTGCCGATGAACCTGCTGGTCATTTCGCCCGCGCCGTCGGCCAACGACCGGACCGATGCGCCCGCGATGCCCGCGATCCCGGCGCAACCGGCCCCGGCCACGCCCGCCGTTCCCGCCACCTCTCAGGCCGACCCGCAAGCGCCGGCTGAGACCGCCGAATCGGATCCCGCGCAAACGTATGCCCGCACCATCCTCGTCATCGAGGACGACGAGCGCTTTGCCGGCATCCTGTCCGATCTGGCGCACGAGATGGGCTTTGGCTGCCTGACCGCGCATACCGCGACGGATGGCCTGGCGCTGGCGTCCCAGCGGCGGCCCGACGCGATCGTGCTGGACGTGAACCTGCCCGACTTTTCCGGCCTGGGCGTGCTGGATCAGCTCAAGCGCAATCCGGCCACCCGGCACATCCCGGTGCACATCGTGTCGGTGGCGGACTACGCGCAGGAAGCGCTGGTTCGCGGCGCGGTGGGCTACGCGCTCAAGCCGGTCAAGCGCGAGGAACTGGTGCACGCGCTGCACCGGCTGGAAGCCAAGTTCACGCAGAACGTGCGGCGCGTGCTGGTTGTCGAGGACGATGACCGCCAACGCGACAGCGTGCGCGAACTGCTGGCGCGCGACGACGTCGAGATCGTGCTGGCCGCCACTGCCGGCGATGCGCTGACGCTGCTGCGCGACACCACGTACGACTGCGTGGTCATGGACCTGAACCTGCCCGACATGAGCGGTTACGAACTCCTGCGCGAAATGGCCGAGCAGGACAGCGTGTCGTTCCCGCCGGTGATCGTGTACACCGGCCGCGCGCTGTCGCGCGACGAAGAACAGCAGCTGCGCCGCTTCTCCAAGTCGATCATCATCAAGGACGCGCGCTCGCCCGAGCGCCTGCTGGACGAGGTGACGCTGTTCCTGCACCAGGTGGAAGCCGAACTGCCGCCGCAGCAGCGCCAGATGCTGGAGCTGGCGCGCAGCCGCGACACCACGCTGGAAGGCCGCACCGTGCTGGTGGTGGAAGACGACGTGCGCAACGTGTTCGCGCTGTCCAGCATCCTGGAGCCCACCGGCCTGCACGTGGAGATCGCGCGCAACGGACGCGAGGCGCTGGATGCGCTGGGCCGCGCCGGCGTGAACGGCCACCGTGCGGTCGACCTGGTGCTGATGGACATCATGATGCCGGAGATGGACGGCTACACGGCCATGCGCGAGATCCGCGCGAGGCCCGAGTGGCGCCGGCTGCCCATCATCGCCCTGACGGCCAAGGCCATGAGGGACGATCAGGAGAAGTGCCTGGCCGCGGGCGCCAACGATTACATCTCCAAGCCGCTGGACGTCGAGCGCCTCTTGTCGCTGGTGCGCGTCTGGATGCGCAAGTAGGCCGGACCGGATCAGGACACAGCGATCACGCCCATGCCGACACAGAACAAGGCGCACATCGAAGACATCGAGCAGCGGCTGCTGCTCGATGCCATCTATCACCGGTATCACTATGACTTTCGCGAGTATGCGCAGGCCTCGCTGAAACGCCGCCTGCGCACCGCGCTGGGCGAGTTCGATTGCAGAACGCTGTCGCAACTGCAGGACCGCGTGCTGCACGATCCGGCCGTCTTCACGGGCCTTCTGCAGTACCTGACGGTGCAGGTCAGCGACATGTTCCGCGACCCCAGCTACTTTCTGGCGCTGCGCCGCGAGGTTTTGCCCATCCTTCGCACCTATCCCTCGATCAAGGTGTGGGTGGCCGGTTGCAGCGCCGGCGAAGAGGTCTATTCGCTGGCCATCCTGCTGCACGAGGAAGGCCTGCTGGACCGGTCGCTGATCTATGCGACCGATATCAATCCGCACGCGCTGCGCGCGGCCGAGCAGGGCGTCTTCGACCTGGACCGGGCGGCGGCCTTCACGGCCAACCACGCCCAGTCCGGCGGGCGCAGCTCGCTGTCGGACTACTACACGGCGCGCTATGGCCGCGTGGTGTTCGACAAGTCGCTGCGCGAACACATGGTGTTCTCCGACCACAGCCTGTCCACGGACAGCGTGTTCGCCGAAGTGCATCTGGTGTCGTGCCGCAACGTGCTCATCTACTTCGAGCGCGACCTGCAGAACCGGGCGCTGGGACTGTTCCACGATGCGCTGGTGCATCGCGGATTCCTGGGACTGGGGTCCCGGGAATCGGTCCGGTTCTCGGCGCAGGCCGACGGCTTTGACGACTTCGTGCTGGCGGACCGCATCTACCGCAAGAAGGCCGACCTGTGACCGCACGCGCACCGGACCCTCGTGCCGATGCGCAGGCCGCGGCCTCCTGGGATGCGATCGTCATCGGCGGATCCTCGGGCGCGATCGACGCCTTGAATGTCTTGCTGCCGGCGCTTCCGGCCGGCCTGCGCGCCGGTGTGGTGGTCGTGCTGCACCTGCCATGCGACCGGCGCAGCCTGTTGCCGGACATTTTTGGCTACCGCTGCGCGTTGACCGTGCTGGAAGCCCAGGACCAGCAGCCGATACAGCCCGGGAATGTGTATTTCGCGCCACCCGGCTACCACCTGCTGGTGGATCGGGGGCCGCGCCTGGCGCTGTCGATCGACCCGCCGGTGAATTTTTCGCGCCCGTCCATTGACGTGCTTTTTCAATCAGCGGCCGATTGTTATGGCGATCGGCTGCTGGGCGTGCTGCTGTCGGGCGCCAACGAGGACGGCGCCGAAGGCCTGGCCGCCATCCAGGCGGCCGGCGGCCGCACGCTGGTGCAGTCGCCTGAGTCGGCCCCCGTGCGCACCATGCCGGACGCCGCGCTGGCGCTGGTTCCGGCGGCGCGGGCCCTGACACCCGACGAGATTGCCGCCGTTTTCGCGCAGTTGCCCACGAGGCGGCTGCCCTGAGACCCAACCGCATTGACACCATGATCCCGACATCAGCCCCTTCCCACGACGACCGCATCAAATGCCTGCTGGTCGACGACATTCCGGAGAATCTGATTGCGCTCGAGGCGCTGCTTGCCAGCGACCGTGTCGAGGTGCTGAAGGCCCAATCCGGCCCGCAGGCGCTGGAGCTGCTGCTGCGCCACAGCGACGTCGCGCTGGCGTTGCTGGACGTGCAGATGCCCGACATGAACGGCTTCGAGCTGGCCGAACTGATCCGGGGCAGCGAGCGCACGCGCCACATTCCGCTGATCTTCATCACCGCCGGCTCGCGCGAGCAGAACTGGCAGTTCCGCGGCTACGAGAGCGGCGCGGTGGACTTCCTGTACAAGCCGGTGGACCCGTACATGCTGCGCAGCAAGGCGAACGTGTTCTTCGAACTGCACGAGCGCAAGCGTGCGCTGGCGCAGCAGCTGGAAGAACGCACCGAGGCACTGAGGGTGAACGAAATGTTCATGGCGGTGCTGAGCCACGACCTGCGTACGCCGCTTCAGGCCATCATCATGGGCGCCACGGTGCTGCAGCGCCGCGGCGACGACGAGCGCGTGGCCAGCCTGGCGCGGCGCATGCTGCAAAGCAGCGAGCGCATGTCGTGCCTGATCGAAGACCTGCTCGATGTGACGCGCATCCGCCAGGCGGGAGGCCTTGCGCTGTCGCCGGAAGCCCTGCGCATGGATGCGCTGGTCGAGCGCACGCTGGACGAGGTGCGCACGGGCTTTCCCGAGCGCCACGTGGAGTCGCTTAGCCGCGGCGACGCGGCCGGTTCATGGGACGGCGCGCGCATCTCTCAGGTCATCGCCAACCTGGTCGGCAACGCCTTGCATCATGGCAGCAAGAACGCGCCGGTTCGCGTCGAGGTCAATGGCGAGGCCCCGTGCGAGGTTGTCGTGACGGTGTCCAATGGCGGCACCATTCCGCCCGAGCTGCTCCCGCACCTGTTCAACCCGTTCCGCAGCGGCGCGCGCCGCCCCGGCGGTCATCACGGCCTGGGCCTGGGCCTGTTCATTGCGCAACAGATCGTGGCCTCGCATGGCGGGTGCATCAGCGTGGACTCGCGCGACGACGTGACGAGTTTCCGGGTGGCCCTGCCGCGGCATGCCGAGCCGGCCGGGGCGCCGGTGATCGGCCAGCGCGTCGGCAACGCGACGCCGGCCTGATTGCCGGTTTATTGGCTGTCCCGCCGCGCGGCCGCCAGGTCGTCCGGCGTATCCACATCCGCGCACACGCCCGCGTCGTCGACCGCGAGTTCGGTCACGCCATGACGCGCCAGCACGGCACGCGCGCCCACATCGCCCGACAGCGCCGCCAGCGCCGGCCAGATGGACCGCTGAAAGGCGACCGGATGGCCGCGCTGCCCGCGCCAGGCCGGCGCCACGATCGGATGCAGAAGCGCCGCCTGCGCTACCCGCAGGCAGGTGTCCGGGCGGATCCACGGCATATCGCCCAGCGCGACGAGGCAGGCTTGGATGTCCGCGCCGGCGGTCTGCATGACGTGGCGCGCGGCGGCAGCCAGGCTGTCGCCCATGCCGTCGGCGCGCGGATCGATCGTCACGACCTCGCACCCGGCCTGCGCCAGTAGCGCGGCGACGCGGTCGTTATCCGCGCGGGTGATCGCCACGACGCGCGTGGTGGCCGCGCGCAGCATCGCCGCGGCGGCGGCCACCACGGGCACGCCGTCCGCAAGGGGCGCAAGCAATTTGTCCTGCCCCCCGGCGGCGTCGGCATAACGCCGGCCGCGCCCGGCAGCAAGCAGGATGCCCAGGCAGCGCGGGGGCGGCGCGTTGTCCGGATTGGTTTCGAGATCGAACATTTTCTTGTCAGGTTGGCGTGGCGGCCGGGCGATTGCCGTCGCTATCATCGATTGTTGATGACGATCTTATCGGGAATTCCAGGATGCCATGCACGCGGCCGTGCGCATTGTCACGCCCGCGGCTCGCGGCCAGGCACACCGCTTGCTGGGAACCCGCCCTGGATGTCCGGGCTTCGGCCCGCCGGACGCTTACAGGAGTTCCAACCTTGGAAAATCCCACTGATATCAATATGTCGCGGCGCAACCTGCTCAAGGCAGGCGCCGCGTCCGCCACCGCATTCGGAACGCCTGCCATGTCCGCTGCCCAGAGCACCGCGCCGCCGCAAAGCCTGAAGGCCACCGTCACGCTGACCGTGAACGGCAACACCCACGAATTGGCGTTGGACCTGCGCACGAGCCTGCTGGACGCGCTGCGCGAGCACCTGCACCTGACCGGCACCAAGAAGGGCTGCGATCACGGGCAATGCGGCGCCTGTACGGTGCTGCTGGACGGCAAGCGCATCAATTCCTGTCTGACGCTGGCCGTCATGCACGATGGCCAGCAGATCACCACCATCGAGGGGTTGGGCACGCCGGGCGCGCTGCATCCGCTGCAGGCTGCGTTCGTCAAACATGACGGTTACCAGTGCGGCTACTGCACGCCGGGGCAGATCTGCTCGGCGGTGGGCATGCTGGACGAGGCCGCGCGCGGCATGCCCAGCCACGTGAGCGGATCGCTGAACGAACGCCCGCTGCTGTCACCCGAGGAAATCCGCGAACGCATGAGCGGCAACATCTGCCGCTGCGGCGCCTACGCCAACATCCTGGATGCCATCGAAGACGTCGCGGAGGGCAAGGCATGAGAGCCTTTACGTACGAGCGTCCCGGGACCGGCGCCGAAGCGGCCGCCAGCGCCGCGCGCGAGCCGCGCGCCCGGTTCATCGCCGGCGGCACCAATCTGCTGGACCTGATGAAGATCGAGGTGGAAACGCCTTCGCATCTGATCGATGTCAACGGCCTGGACCTGGACCGGATCGAACCGGCCGGCGACGGCGGTCTGCGCATTGGCGCGCTGGTGCGCAATGCGGATCTGGCGGCCCACGAGACCGTGCGCCGCGACTACGAGGTGCTGGCGCGCGCCCTGCTGGCGGGCGCCTCGGGACAGATCCGCAATCGCGCCACGACCGCCGGCAATCTGCTGCAACGCACCCGCTGCCCCTATTTCTACGACACCAATCAGCCCTGCAACAAACGCGTGCCCGGCAGCGGCTGTTCCGCAATCGGCGGCGTGACGCGGCAACTGGCCGTGATCGGAGGCAGCCAGGCCTGCATCGCCACGCATCCCAGCGACATGGCGGTGGCGATGCGCGTTCTGGACGCGAAGGTCGAGACGGTGCGCCCGGACGCGACGCGGCGGGTCATTCCCATTGCCGACTTCTACCGGCTTCCCGGCGACACGCCGCACCTTGAAACCCATCTGGACGCGGGCGAACTGATCACCGCGGTGGTGCTGCCCAAGCCCCTGGGCGGCAAGCACTTCTACCGTAAGGTGCGCGACCGCGCGTCGTATGCGTTTGCGCTGGTGTCGGTGGCCGCCGTGGTGCAGGACGATGGCGCCGGGCGCGTGGCGCTGGGCGGCGTGGCGCCTCAGCCGTGGCGCGATGCGTCGGCGGAAGCGCAGCTGCCGGATGGCGCGGCGCGCGTGACCGATGCGCTGCTGGCGGGCGCCGCGCCCACGCCAGACAACGCCTTCAAGCTGACCCTGGCGCGGCGCGCGCTTGGCGCCGTCTTGACGCAAGCGAGGACGTAAGGCTATGAAATTCGAGACTCCCGCGACACAGAATCCCATCGACCAGCTCAAGATCGTGGGCCAGCCCGTCGATCGCATCGATGGTCCGCTCAAGACGAGCGGCCAGGCCCCATATGCCTACGAGCATCACGACATCGCGCCGAATGCGGCGGTCGGCTATGTGGTGGGCGCGGCAATCGCCAAGGGCGCCATCACCGCCATGGACACCGATCTTGCGCGCCGCGCGCCGGGTGTCCTGGCCATCGTGACCGCGCAGAACGCCGGCAAGCTCGGCAAGGGCAAGATGAACACGGCCACGCTGCTGGGCGGCCCGGAAATCCAGCACTATCACCAGGCCATTGCGGTGGTGGTGGCCAACACGTTCGAGGAGGCGCGCGCGGCCGCCAAGCTCATCCGCGTGCAGTATGCGCGGGCCCCGGGCGCGTACGACCTGGCGGCGTTGCGGAACAACGGCGCCTCGGGCAAGCACATTCCCAAGACGGACACGGGCGACTTCGATGCCGCGTTTGCAGAAGCGCCCGTCAAGATCGACTCCACCTACACCACGCCTGACCAGTCGCACGCCATGATGGAGCCGCACGCTTCGCTCGCCGTCTGGAAGGGCGACAAGCTTACGCTGTGGACGTCCAACCAGATGATTGCGTGGGGGCGGTCGGACGTGGCGCGCACGCTGGGTATCCCCAAGGAAAACGTGCGCCTGGTGTCGCCCTACATCGGCGGCGGTTTCGGCGGCAAGCTTTTCGTGCGCGCGGACGCCTTGCTGGCCGCGCTGGCCGCGCGCGAGGCGGGCAGGCCAGTCAAGGTGGCGTTGCCGCGTCCGCTGGTGATCAACAACACCACGCACCGGCCTGCCACGATCCAGCGCATCCGGCTGGGCGCGGGGCGGGACGGCAAGCTGACGGCGATTTCGCACGAAAGCTGGTCCGGCGACCTGCCGGACGGCCAGCCGGAAGAGGCCGTGCAGCAGACCAAGCTGCTGTATGCCGGCGCCAACCAGCACACCGCGCTGAACCTGATGACGCTGGACCTGCCCGAGGGCAACGCGATGCGCGCGCCCGGCGAGGCGCCGGGCATGATGGCGCTGGAGATCGCCATCGACGAGATGGCAGAGGCGCTGGACATGGATCCCGTGCAGTTCCGCGTGGTGAACGACACCCAGGTCGATCCCACCGATCCGTCGCGGCCGTTCTCGCGCCGGCGTTTTGTCGAATGCCTGCAGACCGGCGCCCGCCACTTCGGCTGGGACAAGCGTGATCCCAAACCCGGTGCGCGGCGGGAAGGGCAGTGGCTGATCGGGCTGGGCGTGGCCAGCGCCTTTCGCAACAACCTGGTGACCAAGTCGGCCGCGCGCGTGCGGCTGGACGCGACGGGCCGCGTGATCGTCGAGACCGACATGACCGACATCGGCACCGGCAGCTACACCATCATTGCGCAGACGGCGGCCGAAATGCTGGGCGTGCCGCTGTCGCGCGTGGTCGTGCGCCTGGGCGATTCGTCGTTTCCCGTGTCGGCGGGCTCGGGCGGCCAATGGGGCGCGAACAGTTCCACGGCGGGCGTCTACGCGGCGTGCGAGAAGTTGCGGGGGCTGGTCGTTGATCGCCTGGGATTCGATGCGGCGGGCGCGGTGTTTGCCGACGGGATGGTCATCGATGCCGGCGGACGCTCGGCGCCATTGGTGCGCGCGGCGTCGGGCGGCGAGCTGGTCGCGGAAGACGCGATCGAGTTCGGCGACCTGGACAAGAAATTCCAGCAGTCCACCTTCGGCGCGCACTTCGTGGAAGTGGCCGTGGACGCCGCCACCGGCGAGACCCGCGTGCGCCGCATGCTGGCAGTCTGCGCCGCGGGCCGCATCCTCAATCCCAAGACCGCGCGCAGCCAGGTCATCGGCGCCATGACCATGGGCGTGGGCGCGGCGTTGATGGAGGAGCTGGCCGTCGACCATCGCCTGGGGTATTTCGTCAACCACGACCTGGCAAGCTACGAGGTTCCCGTTCATGCCGACATTCCACGTCAGGAGGTCATCTTCCTGGACGAGGACGATCCGGTGTCGTCGCCGATGAAGGCCAAGGGCGTGGGCGAGCTGGGCCTGTGCGGCGTGGCGGCGGCCATCGCCAATGCGGTGTACAACGCGACCGGCGTGCGCGTGCGGAACTATCCGGTGACGCTGGACAAGCTGCTGGACGGGATGCCCGTCGACGCGTGATGCCTTGCCGCCATGCGCTATGCTGGCGCGATGACGAAACACGATTATCAGGACGCGCTGCGCCGCGCGCTGGACGCGCACACGGCGGCCGCGCTGCACACGCTGGCCGGCATGTTCGCGCGATTGCCCGAGAAGGCGCGCGAGATCCAGTTCGGCATCTTTCCCGACCAGGGCGGCGAAGGGACCTTTTCGGTGGTGATTGGGCTGGAAGGGCCGGATCTGTATGTGCTCAATAAAGCCATCGAGGGCTTCCGCGATCTCTTTGACGTGGTGCACGGAGAAGCAGGACTGGAGCCGCCGGTGCCCATGTTTTCCACCGAGCCGGCGTTCTGCGTGCAGGACGCGATAGCCGACGTGGCGGCCGATTGGGTCGAAATGCTATGGGACCAAGCCGGCCGCGCCGTGTCGCCCCTGCCGGCGATGGTCTATGCCCATGACGACTACGGCACGGATCTGCCGCGGGCATTGAGCCGGGCATAGCGGCGAAGTTACTGGCGGACAAGGCGGGGCGGCGGAGCGTCGTCGGGCCCCAAGCGAAACATTCGAAACAACCCATTACGGCTGGTTTGCCCGGAATGCGCTTTGGCGGCGCGGTTTTGCGTCACGTTGCCTGCCACCAACTGTTTCATCGGCCAAACCGGATGTTGCGAACCGTTCCGAAGCCGGTAGGATGCGCGCACATTGCCGTCTTACCGACCCAAGGATCGATTCCATGTCCCTGCCGCGCCCGCGACTTGCCCTCTCTGCCCTGACGCTCGCCCTGACCCTGTCGGGCTGCGTCACGATTCCGTCGTCAAACGGCGAGGGCACGGCGGACGATCCGCGATACGGCAAGCTGGTCGACCTGATCGGCGAGGCGATGAAGGCGAACATGGCCGTGGTGCTGGTGGCGGACCTGATGCCGCACGCCTCGCTGAAGGACGCCATGCTGATGACGACCTGGACCGGGAACACCGTCTGGATGTTCGAACCGGACCCGCGCATCACCTTCGGCCGCAAGTTCCAGAACAACTCGCTGCAGCGGGACAAGGACACGACCTACCTCTTCAAGGCGTTTGAAGTCCACATCCTGCCGCCGGGCAAGTACCTGCTGACAGGTGGAGACGATTACAAGCTCAATGCCACGCTGAATCAGATCGGCGCGCGCCCCGGCGCTGAAGGGTCGGGCCGGGGCGCCAACGGCACCGCGTACCTGTCGCCCGAGCTGTACCGCGAGTTCTACAAGGAAACGAACTGGCACGAAGGCACCACGGGCTCGCGGACCAGCACTCAGAAAGTCTGCACGGCCGTGCATCGCGGGTCGGGCGCCTGCGTCGCCTGGGGCGAGCAGCAGGTCACCGAAACCACGCCGGGATCGCGCGCCGGTTACTACGAAGACACCACGTCGCGCGACATCCCGGCCATCAAGGTGCAGTCCCGCGTGCTGCCCAAGCTGGCGCTGGCCAGCTTCACGCTCAAGGGCGGGGATCTGGTGCTCAGCCAGCGCATGCACATGAAGACGCCCAGCTACAAGTTCAAGCAGTCCGCCTGCCGCGCGGTGGATCCGAAGATGATCGAGTGCCCGCTGGAAGACTTCACGGTCTACACGTGGCCGGCGCCGATGGATTTTGCGCAGAAGTACTTCGCGCAGCGCACGAACCTGACCGACGCGCAGCGCGAATTGCTGTCCAAGCTCAAGCCGATGCAGATCACGCCCTTGGGCAAGCAGGGCATGCAGGATCCGGTGTGGGGCGTGCCGCTGTCGATCGGCAAGGGCAAATAGGGCAGCGGATTGCGACCAATGGCGGATGGTCGTAGTCATTCCGGCTACTTGAGCAGCTAAAAAACTGCGCATAGATTGACCGAAACCGCTTCGTCCTCGCGCGAGCCGGTCGAATGGATGGTCCGTAGCCCAGTTCCTTCAGTGGTGCGTTTGCTCTGATTTCTTCAGGGAGCCCATTCTTGGACGTCCACCCCGCCTTTCTCACGCGTGCGCGCTCGCGCACCCGTGCTTTCCCCTTGGCCATGCGCACAAAGGCAGCTCCGCCCTTCGGCGGCACGCTGCCCGCCGTTTGCCGTGGTTTCCCTGACCCTGATCTGTGGAGCGTGCCCCGCCACATCGACACCGAATGCGCAGTAGCTTGAAGAACATCGTCGTGCTTGTTGGAAGTCCCCGAAGTGAACTTCGTCAGACCCATCCATTGGAGCGATAACAATGAAGCTAACTCGCCGCAAACTGAACGCAGGGGGATTGGCCCTGCTGGCTGCAGGATCGCTGGGACCGGCGTTCCGGGCCTCGGCAGCCGCCTCCGAAGGGCTGGTGGCAAACCTGCCGGAAGCCGACGACCGTTTCGTCCTGGCCACCGAAGCCTACATCTACGCCTACCCGCTGGTGACCATGGAGATGACCCGCCGGGTGATCACCAACGTCGCCGAACCTAAAGGAACGCGCGCCCCGATGGGCCAGCTCATCAAGCTGCGCGAGTATCCGGACGCCAAGTTCCGCGACGTGACGGCGCCGAACGCCGACACCCTGTACACCACCGCCTTTTTCGATGTCGGCGACGAGCCCTGGGTCATCAGCCTGCCCGACATGAACGGCCGCTACGCGCTGTTTCCGCTGCTGGATGGATGGACAACCGTGTTCGACGTGCCGGGCAAGCGCACGACGGGCACCGGCGCGCAGACCTTCGTCGTGACGGGGCCGGGCTGGGAAGGCGCCGTGCCGCAGGGCATGAAGCAATACAAGTCGCCCACGAGCATCGTCTGGCTGCTGGGCCGCATCTATTGCACGGGCACGCCGGAGGACTATGCAGAAGTGCACAAGCTGCAGGACCAGGTGAAGATCGCGCCGCTGAGCGGCTGGGGCAAGGCGTGGACAGCGCCGCAGGGCAAGGTGGATCCGGCCATCGACATGAGGACGCCGGTGCGCGACCAGGTCAACAACATGGATGCCCACGAGTACTTTGCGTTGTTTGCGCAGTTGCTCAAGCGCAATCCGCCGACCGCGGCGGACGCGCCCATGGTGGAAAAAATGGCCACCATCGGCATCGTGCCTGGGCAGGATTTCGACAAGTCCAAGTTGCCTGCCGATTTTGCCAGGCGGGTGCCCGAGACGGGATTCGCGCGGATCATGGCGCATTTCCGGTCCACCGATGGCGACATCCAGCATATCGACGGCTGGGGTTTCACGACCAAGACGGGGATCTACGGCACCAACTATCTGCAACGGGCCTTGGTCACCGCCATCGGGCTGGGTGCGAACCGGCCGCAGGACGCCGTCTACCCGACCTCGTTGCGGTCGGCCAACGGGGCGATCCTGCGCGAATACAACGGGTCGGAAAAGTACGTGTTGACGTTCAAGAAGGGCCTGACGCCGCCCGTGTCGGGGTTCTGGTCGCTGACCATGTATGACCAGAACTACTTCTTTGTCGATAACCCGCTGAACCGCTATTCCATCAGCGAACGCCAGCCGCTCAAGCGCAAATCCGATGGGTCGATCGATCTGTTGATCCAGAACGAATCGCCGGGGCCCGAGCACGAGTCGAACTGGCTGCCGGCGCCCAAGGGCCGATTCATCCTGATGATGCGCCTGTATTGGCCCAACGAAAGCGACCCGTCGATCATCAACGGGTCGTGGACGGTGCCGCCGGTGCGGCGGGTGAGCTGACGCGGTTACGGCGGCAGGACGCGCCCTGCGTTTGGGCGGGGCGCCTTTTTTTCGACATGCCTTCGGGCCTCGGGGATCTCGCGATGAAAAAGCACATCACTGTCTGCCTGGCATGCGCAGCGGTCCCGCTAGGGGCCACCATCGCGGCCGAAACCCCATCGGCG
The DNA here is from genome assembly GCF_006715415.1 of Achromobacter sp. SLBN-14. NCBI lineage: Bacteria > Pseudomonadati > Pseudomonadota > Betaproteobacteria > Burkholderiales > Alcaligenaceae > Achromobacter > Achromobacter sp. SLBN-14. Next base: position 3,680,785 of record NZ_VFNE01000001.1, read on the forward strand.
CCCGCTTCGGCTGCCGCGGTTTCCGACGAATGGAAATTCTCGGTCTCGCCGTATCTGTGGGCGCCGGCGCTGTCGGGCACCGTCACGCATCGCCGCCTGCCGACGGTGGACATCAATGCAAGCTTCGACAAGATCCTGGACAACCTGGATTTTGCCGCCATGCTGATGGGCGATGCGCGCAAGGGCCGGTACAGCATCTTTGGCGATCTGTTGTACGTGAAGGTCGGTGCGCAAGGCGACACCCCCAGGGGAATCCTGGCCAGCAGTGTGGACGTGAAGAACGAATCGTTCACCGGCCTGATCGGCGCGGGCTATTCGGTGCTCGACCGGTCGGAGCACAGTCTGGACGTGGTGGGCGGCCTGCGCGTCTGGTCGGTGGATTCGGACGTCACCTTCAAGGGCAGATTCACGGACGGCCGCAAGCACAGCGAAAGCGCCACGTGGGTGGACGCCATGGTGGGCGTGCGAGGCACCTATAACTTTCATCCCAAGGCCTATCTGACGGGCTGGGGCATGATCGGCGCCGGGGGCGCGCAGGCGGACTGGGACCTCGGTCTTGGCGTGGGCTACAGCTTCAACAAATCGGTGTCGGCGACGGTGGGCTACCGGGCAATGGGCGTGGACTACGAGCGCAACGGCTTCAAATACGACGTGGTGCTGCAGGGGCCCATTGCAGGGGTGACCATCCGCTTTTGACGGCAGCGCCGGACAACCGGTTGCTCAGCGCAGGTCGGCCACGTTGACGGTGCGGGCGCCGCACGCCTGCACCAATTCGGGGTCATGGCTGGCGAACAGCACGACGCGTGTCTGCGCCCAGGTTTTGAAGATGTCGGCCAGCACGCCGCGCGCCTGGGCATCCAGCCCGTTGCTGGGACCGTCGGCCACGACAACGGCCGGGTCGCCCAGCGCGGCGGCCGTCAGGTAGACCTTGCGCCGCGTGCCCGTGGACATCTGCTCGAAACGCTTGTCCAGATGCGGCTCCAATCCCAGCCGATGGGCCAGGTCCAGCACGGCGTCGTCCAGCGCAACGTGCTTGGCTGCCGCCACCTGCTGCAGCAGGCCGCGGCCCGTCTGCTCGGGAAATGCCATGCAGTTGTCCGGCACATAGGCCAGACGGGACTGCGCCGCAAGCGGCGCATCGCGCAGCGAGTGCCCGTCGATAAGGACGTCGCCGCTATCGGGCGCCAGCGCGCCGGCAATGATGGCGAGCAAGCTGGATTTTCCGGTGCTGTCTTCTTCGCAGAGCGCCACGCAGCCCGGCGCGAAGGCGTGCGAGAGGCCCTGGAACACGATATGGTCGCCGTAGCGCTTGCTGAGGTTGTCGATGCGTAGCATGCGGCAAGTGTACGAGAGGTTTATTGTCATCAAAAGCCGCCGGTAGCATCGACGGCAAACATTTCTAGCCGGAGACTTCATGACTGCGCCCATCCCCACGTTCCCCCACGCCCGCGTGACGCGCGATTCGCGCGGCGTCTACACCCTGCAGATCCACGACGCGAAGAGCCTGAACATCCTGGCCTCGGCCGTCACGCGTGGCCTGACCGAGGCCGCGCGCTGGATCGCCGCGCAGGACGACGCGCGCGCGGTGGTCATCCGCGGCACGGGCGACCGGGCCTTCGTGGGCGGGGCCAACATCCATGAGATGGCCGAGCTGGACCCGCCGACCGCGCGCGCGTTCATCACGCGGCTGCGTGACCTGTGCGACGCCGTGGCGGATATCCCGGTGCCGACCATCGCACGGTTGCCGGGTTTTTGCCTGGGCGCCGGCATGGAGCTGGCGGCCGCCTGCGACATCCGCCTGGGTTCGGCGGACGGCGTGTTCGGCATGCCCGAGGTGCGCGTCGGCATTCCGTCGGTGATCCATGCGGTGCTGCTGCCCGCGCTCATCGGTCAGGGTCCGACCAACTGGCTGCTGCTGACCGGCGAGACGGTGGACGCCGCGCAGGCGCGGGACTGGGGCTTTCTGGAATTTCTGTGCGAGGCCGGCGAGCTGGACGCGCTGGTCGAACGCACCGTGGCGGCGATCGCGGCCAGCGGGCCGGCCGCGGTGCGCTCGCAGAAGGCCTTGCTGCGCTATTGGACCGAGTCCTCGATCCAGGCCGGTCTGGACCGCAGCGTGGAGGCCTTCGGCGAGGCGTTCACCACCGATGAGCCGCGCCGCTACATGGCGCCGTTCCTGGCGCGCAAATCGCAACGGAAGGCCGGGTAATAGGCGGGAACGCTGCCGGCCCCCTGGATGTGCGCCCTTGCGGGAACGCAGTGTGCTGACCCGCAAGCATTGCCACCACGCAAGGAGCCGACATGACTGCCCAAATGAACGACATGGAACGCTGCATCGATAGTTGCCTGGCCTGCTATCGCATGTGCGTGAAGACCGCCATGAGCCATTGCCTGGAGGCCGGCGGCGAGCACGTCGAGCCTCACCACTTCAGGCTGATGATTGGGTGCAGCGAGATCTGCCGCACCGCAGCGCACGCGATGCTGGTAGGCCTTGAAAACCACAAGGTGGTTTGCGGCGCCTGCGCCGCAATTTGCGATGACTGCGCGGCCAGTTGCGAAGGCATGGACGGCATGGCCGACTGTGCGCGCACGTGCCGAGAATGCGCCGACATGTGCGGAAAGATGGCCGCTTGAGCGGCTATGTCCCGCGCGGCATCTGGCCGGATGCGCCGCGTCGGCCAATCACGGCTTGCCGGGGCCCGCGCACGGGCCCCGGGTCCGGCTATTTACCGAGATGTTCGCGCACCGCGGTAGCCGATGGTCCGACGGCCTTGACCGCCTCGCGCAGTTGGGCCTCGGTGACGCCAAGCGCCTGGGTCCAATAGCGCAGCTCGTGCGGCTCGTTCACGTTTATCCGGGAGCGGTCCTGCGGGCCGCGCTTGCTCAGGTCGTCTGACATGGTTGGGTCCTCCGGGTTGTAACGCCCGGAGGGCAGCAAGCGGCGTGCCTGCGCGTCGCGCCCGCCCTGTCACTGCACGCGGGTTGGCGTGGCCACGCGTGAGGTTTGCGCGGGCATGCGCTCGACCGTCAGCGCATCCGGTTCCGACGCGGACGGGCGCACGACCACGGCCTTGCCGGCGCTGGCCGCGCCCAGGTTGGGCAGGTCGGCCGGCCGCGCCGCCACGGACGCGAAGGGGCCGCCGCCGGTGGCGGGCACGCCGTCCAGCGTCAGGCTGGCGGACCACGTGCCGCCGCGGCGCGAGAGCACCTCGTAGCGCTGCGGTGCGCCGGCGGCGCGGGCGACCACATACAGCGCGCCGTCGATGAGGCTGATGGCGGGCGGCGATGCCGCTTCGGCATCCATCTTGGCGAGCTTGCCGTGTTCGAGCAGCCAGAGGTGTCCGCCCGAGCGCTCCAGAATGGCAAGCACGACGTTGCCGGCGGTATCGGCCTGGATGGCCGGTCGGCCGATGAAGGGCACGCCCAAGTCCGCCGGCGCGCTCCAGTCCATGTCCAGGTCGGTGGTGTCGCCCGCTTCCACCAGTTTGGTCAGGTGGTTGTTGGCGCGCTGGCGGAAATAAAGCTCGACCCGGTTTTCATGGTTGCGGATGGCAGCCAGGCCGCCCGCGGCTTGCGGCGCGGCCACGCGGCGCCAGCCTTGCCATTCCGACCGGTGGCTCTTGGCGGCTGGCAACTGGCGGGTATAGAAAAGCTCGCCCTTGGCGGCAATGGCGAAGACGACATAGCGCCCGTCGGCGCCGCGCGCGGCGGCCGGTGAACCGGTGACGCCCTCTAGTGGCGGAAGCGCCTGCCACGTGCTCCAGCTGCCGTCGATGCCGGACGGGGTGATCCAGTGCAGCAGCCCGTCGTAGCCCAGCGCGACGGCGGCGGCTTCGCCACGGGGCGCCACCGCGGGGATCTGCGTGACGCGCAAACCGCCCAGCGCCTGCCAGCCCTGCCACGTGCCGTCATGGCGCTGCTTGTTGGCCCATACGCCGCCCAGCGGATCGCGCGCCATCAGGCCGGCGGTGCCGTCGGCGTGGGCAAACGAGACCACGGGGCCGGTGGTGCGTCCGCCCAGCGTGTGCCAGCGCTTTTCGGCCGAATCCCAGCTGTTGACGGCCGCATTGGTTTCGCCGGCGGCGAACACGACGAGTCCGCCTCGCCCGTCCGGGTACACCTGCGGCGCGACGTCCTGGCGCGACACATAGTAGGCGCGCTGGACCCACGCGGCGGCGGGGCCGGCCGGTTCCTTGCAGCCGGTGGGGCCGGCGCAATAGTGGTAGTCGTTCCAGGCGTAGTGCTGAAAGATAACGGACTTGCTGGCGATTTCCGCGTCGGCAAGATTGGTGGCTCGTTCCTGGCTGGGGTAATCGATGTATCCCGTCTCGGCGTAGTTGCCGGGCGCGCGCAACATGGCCTCGCGCGCCAGCCGCGCGCTGGCGATGTGGTCGGGGTGGCCGTGGCCGGCGCAGCGCCAGCACAGCTGGGTGTAGGGCACGCTGATCGTGTCGTCCAGGTGACGCGCCGTGGTGGGGCCGTACTGGCGGATCATCTCGGCCAGCGTGTCGACGAGCTGTTCGCGGGTATAGACCTCGGCGTGCGGTCCCAGCGTGTCCACGTTCTGGCCGGGTTCGGATTCGGTGCGGCTCAGCGGCGTCAGGCTGCCCCAGCCCTTGCCCAGCCACGGATCCTTCAGCCGCATGTGCCAGAGCTGCACGCGCGGATTGCCCTGCAGCGTGAAGCGCGCGATCTGGCGGCCCGCGACGATGCCGGTATCTTCCTTCCAGGCGTCGGGTTCGCGCGCCATGTAGGCGTAGGCGGCGCGCACGCCGCGCTCGCGGCCCAGCATGTAGCCTTCGCCTTCGCCCGCGTCGCTGGCGGTCAGATAGACGACGCGCACGCAACCGCCCGCCTCGATGTTGGAGGCGACGTCCGGGTTCATGAAAAGCAGGTCGTCATCCAGATGGGCGACGAAGGCCAGGTCCTTGATCCCGTGGCACTGGGCCAGCGTCGGAGGAGCGGCCCAGGCCTGGGCGGAAAAGAGGGCTGCGGCCAGGCAGCAAAGCGCCTGGCACAGCGGGCGCAGCAAGGCAGTCAAAGCGGGCATAAAAAAAGCGCTGCATGGTGGAGGTGCAGCGCGTCTTGAGGTGGTAAAGAGTGCGGAAAGTATAGCTGCGACGTGAACGCGGGCTGCAATAGGCGCTTGCCCGGTGTGGCGCGGGGCCGACGGTTTGTGACAGGCCAAATGGGGGACGTTTTAGGAAGGTGTCTGACACCCTTGAGACGACATTGCAGGATGACGTCGTTCTCGTTGGGTGTCAGACACCTTCCGTGAAATGGGGGACGTGTTCAGCGGGCCGATTCGGTGCTGACGACCAGCTTGTTCGCGCGCGCGGTTCGCGCCCGGCGTTCCAGCATCACTGCCCACAGCCACAGCGGCATGCTGGCGATGGCAAGCAGGCTGCCCACCCAGCCGGTGGAGGTCCAGCCGAACCCGGCCGCGATGGCAAGGCCGCCTAGGAAGGGGCCCAGCGCGTTGGCGGTGTTGAAGGCCGAATGGTTGAGTGCGGCGGCCAGCCCCTGGGCGTCGCCCGAGACGTCCATCAGGCGCGTCTGAAGCACGGTGCCCAGCGCGCCGCCCACCCCCACCAGGAACACGTTCAGCGTAATCAGCCAGACGTTGTGGGCCATCAGCGGAAAGAGGGCCAGCACCACGGCCGACCACAAGAGCAGCAGGCCGGCCGTGCGCATGACGGCGCGATCGGCAAAGACCGGCACCACAATGTTGCCCACGGTCAGGCCGACGCCGAAGGCGCTCAGCACCAGCGGCACGGTCGCGGGCGACACCTGGGTGACGGCGGTCAGCGTGTCCGCGAGGTAGGTGTAAATGGAGAACAGACCGCCGAATCCGACGGCGCCAATCGCCAGCGTGATCCAGACCTGGCCGCGGCCCAGCGCGCTCAGTTCGCGCAGCGGGCTGGCGTGCGGATCGGCGGCCGTGTCCGGGGCGTAGGCGCGCACGCTCAGCATCGTCAGCACCGCCAGCAGCGACACCAGGCCGAAGCTCCAGCGCCAGCCGATGACCTGGCCCAGCCAGTTGGCCATCGGCACGCCGATGATGGTGGCCACCGTCAGGCCCAGGAACACGCGGCCCACGGCCACGGTACGGCGGTTGGCCGGCACCATTGAACTGGCCACCAGCGAGGCGATGCCGAAGTAGGCGCCGTGCGGCAGGCCGCTCAGAAAGCGGAAGAACAGCATCCAGTGATAGTTGGGCGCGATGGCGCTCAGGCCGTTGCCGATGGCAAAGAGGCCCATCAGGGCGATCAGCAACCGGCGGCGCGGCATGCGCGCGCCCAGCACCGCAAGGATCGGCGCGCCGACCACCACGCCCAGCGCGTAGGCGCTGATCACGTGCCCGGCGGTGGGGGCATCGATGCCCAGCGACTGCGAGAAATACGGAAGCAGGCTCATCGTCGCGAATTCGGTGGTGCCGATCGCGAAACTGCCAATGGCAAGCGCCAGCAGCACCAGAGCGGGCCGGTGCTGCGCGGAAACGGTATGGGACATGGAGACTACGGAAGAGGAATGGCGGAATGCTGCGATGCAACAGCGGCATTGTAGAGGGCCGAACCTGTCATTTGCATGTCGGGTCGTTGCGGCATGTCCGTGCGGTGTGAACGGCATCCGGCGGAAAGGTCTGGCGGGCGCCTTGCGAGGATCTTTGCATTTATTGATATTTGTTGCATTACACGTTCGAACATTAGAAAAGTTTCGATGGCTCTGGTGTCAGGCGCTCATTAGATTGAAAGAAAAATCCTTATGCCTCAATTGCTTAGGTGATTTTCTTGAAGCTGATTTTTTGACAACGAGCCCGCACCAGCGCTGGGTGGACACGCCATGAACCACATCTTTTCGACCGTCCTGAATGCAACGCCAATCACTATGCAAACCACGCAGCAAGCCTTGTCTTGCGCCACGCGCCGCCGGCGTAAGCCCGGCAGGGTGCAGCGTGCGGCCTCTACTGCAGCTGTTGCGCTAGCCTGCGCGGGCGGCCTGGGATTGGCGGCGAATACCCATGCAAACGGCCAATTGCAGCTATGCAGTGCCGACACAATGTCGGGAAGGTCCGTCAATTCCGGCACTCCAGTCTATTTGCTAGACTGCCCCGACGGCAGCCCGCTTTTTACCCTGCAGAACATCTATGGCGCCAATACGTTTGACGGTTTAACCGCCGCGACGGCCCGGGTCACCGGCTACGCCGATGGCACGTTGGAACTGAAGGGCGAGAACGGCATCTCCATGCTGAACACCGTCAACATGAACGGAAACCGGATCACCCAGGTGGGCGCGGGCGTGTTGTCGTCCACCAGCCTGGACGCGGTGAATGGTTCGCAGCTTTACGCCACCAACCAGCTAGTGCAGTCCAACAGCGCAGCCATCACGACGTTGGGTACAACCGTCGCGCAGAACACGGCCACGCTGAACACCCTGACCACCAGCCTCAACAACGGCGAGGTCGGCCTGGTCCGGCAGGACCCGGTCAGCGGCGCCATCACCATTGCCGCCAGCAAGGGCGGCAACGTGATCGACATGGCTGGCACGGACGGCACGCGCACCGTCACGGGCGTGGCCAACGGCGTCATCTCGGCAACCAGCACCGACGCCGTGAACGGCAGCCAGCTCTATGCGATTTCCCAACAGGTCGGTCAGCTCAATGCCGCCAATGCCTACGTGCGGGCGGATGGCGCCAACGATGGCAGCGACGACGCCGTGGTTGGCGCGGGCACGCAGGGCGCGGCCTTGGGCGCCAACGCCACCGTCACCGCATCCAACGGCGTGGCAATCGGCGCCAACGCATCGGCCACCGCGGCAAATAGCGTTGCGCTGGGCGCGGGCTCGGTGGCCGACCGCGCGAACACGGTGTCCATCGGCGCGCAAGGCGCCGAGCGGCAAGTCACCCACGTGGCTGCGGGCACGCAAAGCACCGATGCCGTGAACGTGGGGCAACTGAACCCCGTGGTGGCCAGCCTGGGCGGCGGCGCGCATATCGATGCGTCCACGGGCGCCGTCACCGGTCCGTCGTATCAGCTGGATGGCCAGACGTATTACAACGTGGGCGACGCGCTGGGTTCGCTGGACACCGGCGTGCGTCAAAACCGCGAAGGCCTGGCCCGCCTGGACAATCGCATCGACCAGACCAACCGCGCCATCGATGAGGTGGCGCGCAATGCCTACTCGGGTATCGCCGCCACGACGGCGCTGACCATGGTTCCGGAGGTCGACCCCGGCAAGCGGTTCGCGCTGGGCGTGGGCGCGGCCACGTACCGCGGCTACCAGGCCGTCGCGGTCGGCGCATCGGCGCGCGTCAATGACCGCGTCAAGCTCAAGGCCGGCGTGGGCATTGCCTCGGGCGGGCCCACGGCCGGGGTCGGCGCTTCGATGCAGTGGTGACGAGGTCTCGGCCCACGCTCACACCGTCACCACGTTCAACCCGCCGTTCGCCAGGCTTTCCGGATTGGCGCCTGACACGAACAACCGGAAATCGTTGTGGGCAAAGTTGCCGATCACCTTGGCCTGCGTGGCGATGAGCGCGCCCGCGTCGCCGTTGGTCAGAAGGTTGTTGCCCGTGACCGCCGCGTCGAACGCCGGGAAATGGCTGTAGGCCTCCAGCGCGTTGTCGGCGGCGCGCAGGCAGCGCCACGCGGCAAACTCGCCGCCGGTCTGGATGATCGTGAGCATGGCGCGTGCGGCCTCGGCGCCCAGCCGCATGCTGGGCAGGTGATTGCTTTGCAGGGTCAGCGTGCCGTCGCCTTCCGGCACCATCTTGCCGGTGCGGATGCCGCCGCCCAACAGCTTCAATTGATCCGTCGTCAATTCCGGAAAATCCCCTGATTCCGCAAAGAGCGCAATGCCGCCGCGCAGGCGGTTGTCGCGCACGGTGGTGTCGGCATCGTTGTCCAGCAGCGCCAGCGCGCACGACAGCGGATCGGCCAGCAGCGCGGCGGCCAGCGCGGCGATGGCGGGGCGCAAGCGCTTGGCCACCGGCGTCTCGCGGCCGACCTGCGTGGCCAGCGTGGTCAGCGCCGCCTGGACGCGCGGGGTCACCGTCAACGCATTGCCGGCCGTGCCCGCGCGCAACAAGGCCGCGATCTCGGCGGTCATCGCCTTGCGCGCGTCCATGGGCTGGCGCGACAGCGCCAGGGCGGCGCGATTGTCGTCATCGTCCAGCAGCGCATAGGGCGCCAGCGCCCGCTTCAGCGCGGCCAGCGTGGGGGCGCGGGCAAAGAGCTGATCAAGCCGCTCGGCGGCGCCGCGGCCGGCGGCATACAGGCGGCATGCTTCGATGTGCACGCGCCGGCTGCCGTCGACGCGCACCAGGCTGTTGCCGGGACCGGCCGGACCGGTGCAATCGACGCGCGAAAGCCGCAGGTCGGCGCATTGATTGAAGGCGATGGCGCCCGGCTGTCCGCGACGCGCGATCGCGAGGTCGGCCATGGACACGCTGGCAAAGCCGTCCAGGCTGAACAGGCGCTCGTCCAGCATCAGCCGGCTGGCCGGTCCGCAGCCATGCAGCATCAGGCGCACACGCGGCCCCTTGATGATGAGGTCGTCGTCCAGCTTGTGCTCGCCCGGCGTCAGGCACAGGCAGATGTCCATACGGTCCTGGCCGATGAGCGTGCGCAGCGCCTTGTCCAGCGTTGGAAAATCGCCCGCTGGGCCCACGGTCAGGCAGCAGCCGCCGCCATGCGTGCGCCGGCACAGCGCGTCCAGCGCCTCTTGCACCGAGTAGGCCTGTTCGGCGAGCAGGTCCGCGCAGTGGCTCGGGTCGTAGGCGACCTCGGATGCGAGGGCGAGGGCGGCGGTGTAGCGCAGCGGCAGATAGTGGTCGGGCGCGGGTTGGCCCGCCCGCAGCAATTGCGCGGTGGCGCGTTGCACGGGACGGGCGGCGTCGCACGCAAGCGACCAGGCAATCGATGCGATGCCGTCGGCGCCCGTCGTCACGTCCTGGGTGGCGGCGCCATTGGGCAGCCGGCCAGCATCCACGGTAAAGCGCACGACGGCGCCCGCCACCGGCAGGCTGCCGTTGGCCACGCCCGCGCGCAGTTCCGACGGCAACGCCACCACGTCCGGCGTCATCGCGGGGTTGGGCTTGACGCTCTGGCCGTCGCCGCCCGCGTAATAAAGCTGCGTCAGTTCCGTCAACGCGGGGAAGAGCGGGCGGCAGTCGCTGACGGCGGTCCACGCGCCGGCCTGCCAGCGCAGCAGCGCCAGCCGCGCGAATGCGCGCAGGACGCCGGCAGGTGCGTTGAAGGCGGGCTTGCCGTCGGGCAGTTGCGGCCATTCGATCGACGCGGTGGCGGTGCGCGCGGGAATGAGCCAGTAGTCGCCCACGCGCAGGCGTCCGGGCGAAAACTTGATCTCAATGCCGTCCTGTTCCAGTTCTACCCAGCCGGCGTTGGCGCTGTTGATGGGCGCGGGCGTGATCTCCGCGACGCCGTCCCAGCGGCGCACGCGCGGGTTGGCCGGAAAGCGGGCGGCGTCCAGCGCGTGGCCGATCAGGCTGGCCGGATCGATCGTGACCGTGTTGCCGTCGGTGCGCACGACCTGCGCCAGCGGCCCCGGCTGTCCCAGCAATTCGTGCGTGTCGTCCAGAAACTCGACCCAGCAGCCCGCGGTGATGGCCAGCACGTCATCGCGGCCGATGCTGGCGACTTCGAACTCGTTGGCCACGGGATCGTCCAGCCAGCGCACGACGCGCGACAGGATGCTGCCGTTTTCGCGGGACCACTTGTAGCGCGCCTTGCCCGCGCCCGCGCCGTCCTGGTGGATCTCGATACGGTACAGATGATTTTCCAGCAGGCGGTAGCCGGCGTCGGGCGGCAGCTGGCAGGGCGTCTTGGGCGGCACGCTGGCCTCGGCGCGCGCCGCCATGCGCGCATCGGGCGCGGCGGTCAGGGCGTCCCACGCGGGCAGCGCGGACAGGCAGGTCAGGGCGGCGTCCGGCGCGCCCACCTGCATCAGTTTGACCTGCCAGACCGTCTTTTCGCGGGTGGCGGTGTCGGGGCCGCCCAGCGCGACTTCGCGCATGCTGGTGTCGCCGGCCGGCAGGTCCAGCGTGCACAGGTGGCGCTGCCACGCTTCCAGATACGCCAGGTACAGGCCTTCGGGCGGCGGGGCGGTCTGGCCGCCCGAGCCGAAGACGACGATGCCGTCGATGTCGGCGGGCGTCAGCGCGGGCGGCGGCAGCGGCAGGACGGACGCGCCGGCGGGCAGCACGGGCGATGCCGTCGGGGGCATGTCGGGCTGCTTGGCCACGGTGGCGGGCTGCGGGTTCTCGCAAAGCAGGCCGTCCAGATACAGGCGGCCTGCCGACAGCGACAGGTCCTTGCCGGCAGGCGCCAGTGCGAAGCCGGGCGCGGCCAGCGGCACGCCCACGGGGCCGATGGTGTCCGCCGTTTCGGTTTCGATGCGCCGGTTCAGGATGTCCTGCTGCTCATTCCAGTCCGAATCCATCTGCACGCGGCCCTGCTGCATGCGGACGGCCCGGTAGCGCCGGGCGGGGTCGAAGGTGAGGCGGCTGAGATCGGCTTTCATGATGTTGTTCCCGAAGACAGAGGGCTCAGTTCACAGGGATCAATCCCGCTTCGAGGCCGAAGCGCAGATACTCGTCCAGCGCCTGCCGCAGATTGGCTTCGCGCTGGGCCTGCAGCAGGAAATTCCAGGCGCCCATCTCGGCGCCGTTGTCCGCGCCCTCGCGGATCTCGGGCGCGCAACTGCGGGCCAGTTGGCCATACGACGGTGAGCCGAACGTGGTGGCGGTGAACGACGGGGCGACACGCGCCGCCGCGCGCTTGGCGGCCGCGCCGGTCAGGTCTTGCATGGCCAGATCGGGCTGGCAGCGGTAGCGGCGCGGCGTGACGGACGGCATGGGCACGTGGCAATAGCGCACGCAGCCCTCTTGCCGGCGGTTGATGGCAAGCGTGCCGCCGAACAACGTGTTGGACGCGTCCAGCCGTCCGGCGGCCACGCGCCCGAACAGCGTGCTGGCCAGGATGCGCAGGGCGCTGTCGTCCACATCGACCGCGGCCGCGGCGCTGCCTTGCGCATCGATGAGGCTTGCGTCGATCTCCACCGACGCAAGCGGCGATGCGCAGCGCACGGGCCCGCAGATGCAGCGCGTCAACCGCAGTTCCAGTTCGGGCGCGGCGCCCGTGTGACGCACGCCGCCGCGCGCCGGCGCCAGCGTGCAGTGGCGCAGCGCAACGGCTCGCAGCGCACCTTCCAGCCGCAGGCGGCCATCCAGAAGCAGCCCGTCGAGCCGGATGCGGGTGCTGGCGTTGCCGCGCACGCGCCAATCGCCTTGCAGCACGGGACGGCGCAGCGGCGCGGCCTCGATCGACAACCGCGTGTCGGGCAGCACAAGATCGGGGGCCAGGGTCTCGGTGCCATCGTGGTCGATCACGATGCGCACCCGCTGGCCCGCCAGCACCGCGGCCAGCGCCGCCGTCAGCGTGGGCGTGGCCGCCGAGGGCACGCGCAGGAGGGCGTCTAACGCGTTGTCGAACGCCCCATCCGCGTCATCGCCATCGGTCGTGCTGCGGGCGTAGGGGCCCGCGCCGATGTCGCCGGGAAAGCCGTAGGCATGGCGCACCTGCACCGATTGCGCGGTGACGCCCGGCGGCAGGGCCAGCCGACCGCGGTGCGGATCCAGGCCGACCAGCACGCCGCCCGCGCCGGGAAAGCTGCGGTCCGGCCGCCCGGACTTGCGCGACTTGAACAGCAGGGCGGTGTCGGGCCGGCGCCACTGTTCGGGAGCGACGCCGGGGATGGGCGCAAGATTGCAGATCACCAGATGCTCGGCGGGAACCGGCTGGCCGTCCAGCCACACCTGCACGACGGGGCCGGCGGCGCTGTCGGCAAACCAGCCTTGCGGGGGCGCGTCGCCATCGGTCAGGGCCTGGCGGCGCGCTTGCAGTTCCGCATGCAGATTGCGCCAGGACAGCGGTTCGGGCACGTTGATCGGCTCGGCCAGGTGGTCGATGTCGGTCTCGGTGCGCGGCCGGTTGAAAAGGGGCTGGTCGCGGCCCAGCGGATCGATGGTGTAGAAGCCGTCGTGCGTGGTGGCGCGCGCCGCATCGCCGCGCTGCACGGTGTACGACTGCAACCGCCAAAGAAAGAGTGCGACGTTGGGCAGGTTGTAGCGTCCGGCCGGCAGCGCGCGCACGTGGGCGGTGTGCAGCTCGGCGCCGAAGGGGCCGTCCACGCGTTCCATCGCGCGCGAATCGCGCAGGTCGGGCGTGCGCAGCGCATGCGCGCGGGGGTGATTGACGTGCTGCGTGGTGGCGACGCGCTCGAAGCACTCGGACACGCGGCTCGGCCAGCCGGTGGCGTTTGCCGCCAATTCTTCCAGCACCAGCGCCGTGCCCTTGCGGCGGCGCAGCCGCAGCGTGTTGGCCACCAGCGCCCGCGGCGAAAAGGCGGCGCCCACGGGATACAGCGCGCGCACGCCGAGCAGGTCGCCCAGATACGGCACCACCCAGTCCTCGCAGGTTTCGATGAACCAGTTGTCGTAGAGCCGGTCCACGTCGGCGTCCACCAGCGCGCCTTGGCGCGCCAGCACGTCCAGCAGCGCGCGCAGCGGCCCGCCGGCGGCGGCGTCGCGTTCGCGGTAGAACGCCGGCAAGAGGGCCATCAGGGCATCGGCATCCAGGCGGGTGTTCATGTGCGCTCCGACAAGTCGATGCCGGCGGGATCCGGGCGCAGCAGCTCGGCAGGCTGCAGGGCGCCCTGTTGCCAACGCGCGGTGCGCGCCGGTAGCAGGGCGTCCGGACCGTTGCTGCGCCGCGCGCCCGCGCCGTCCAGACCGGCATTGAGCACCAGTGCGTCCAGATCCACCCACGCGACGCCCGGCACGCCCTGCAAGACCGCAAGCACCTCGGCGCCGTGCACCGGCTGGCCGAACGCCCGCGCGGCAAAGCCGAAGGCATCCAGGACGCGCGCGCGGGCGGCTACCAACACGGCCGCCGCTTCAAGGCGCGGATCGATGCCCAGGCCCGCCCGCAGGCCGAAATCCAGGTAGCGGCACGGCGCCACCTTCAGCGGCTGGTAGGGCGGGCGCGCCGCGTCGATGGCCGCGAGCAGGTTGCGATACAACGCGCCGGCCGGATCCAGCGCGGCGCCATCTTCGCCCGCGACGGTCAGGTGCACGAGCCGTTGCTCGCCGTCCCACTGCCATACCGCCTGCGCCTTGCCGATGCCGGTAAAGGCGGCCGCGAAATCCTCGAAGTCGCGCAGCGACACGATGCGGTCCAGCGTGCGCACCCGCAGCGGCGCATTGCGGCGGGCGGCGTCGCCCGCTTCGGGGTCCACGCCGCCGGTCGCGGGCGCGGGGTTGACGACCGCCTTGACGCCGGGCGCGCGCGTTAGCAGCACGCTCAACTGGCCGGGCGCGACGTTGCCTTCGCGGCCCAGGCCCACGCGGTAACGCGCCTGGACGTTGCCCAATCCGGACGGCAGACGCGCGCCATGCAGGCCGTCGCCGAACTGCACGGTGGCCCCGCCGCTGTCGTCCACGCGCAGCAGATATGCGCGGTCGTCCGGCGCCAGCGCGGTGATGCGCGGCGCCTCGTCCCACAGCAGGCCGTCCACGCGGACTTCCAGGCTGCTCGCCGCGCCGCTGGCGGTGGGCGCGGGCACGAACGTCAACGGCTTTTGCTGCAGCGTGAAACGCTGGAAGGCGCGGTTGCCGGCGCCGCTGCCCAGCACCTCCGGCTGGATGCGCATCTGCCGGCTGTCGCCGTGGCTGGCGGGCGCGACGTTGGCGTTGATGCGCACCGTGGCGGGCAGATAGGCGTGCGCCAGGTCGGCGTCCAGCACGAGCGTCGTGCGGCCGCCAGCGCTGTCGTTGCGCTGGATGCGCACGATGTCGCTGGCGTCGGCCAGCGTGACGGTGGCGCGCGCGCCATCCTCGAATTCCAGGTCGGCGCTTGCGCGGTCGCGCGCCACGCGCACATTGGCCACGGCATCGCCGCGCAACAGCCGCTCGCGCGGCGCCACGTTGGCGGCATCGGTTTCGGTCAGGATCAGGCCCGACACCGCCAGCACGCGGTCTTGCGGCAGGTCGGGCTCGTACGACGCCAGCACCAGCGTGTGGCCTTGCGTCAGCCCCGAGGCCGGACGCACGCCCCAGTCCAGCGGGTCGGATTCGCCGTAGGCCGTGGTCTCTCGCAGGGCATCGTTGAACTGCTCGCGCACGCGCTCGCCCCGCAGCGTGAGGCGCGTGGTCGGTCCCGCCAGCGCAAAGCCCGTGCGCGCGTCGGGGCCCGCGTCGGCAATGCGGTACAGCTCTTCATAGCCCGGCATCGACAGCACGGTCCAGCCGCCGGCCACCCATTTGGGATAGGAGGCGTCCAGGTGCACGCCGTGCACGTCGCCCGGGTACAGGCTGGCCGCGGGTATCGTTTGGCGCGCCAGGCCCGGCCCGGACCACGCCAGCACGAAGGTGGCGTCGCCGCCCGCCTCGTAGTATTCGATGCGGATGTCGTGCTTGCGCCCCGCCACGAGCCGCGCGCTGGCGCTGTATTCGGTGGGAGATTGTTCGCGCCACTGGTCGATGAGCAGGTTGCCATCCACCCACAGCCGCACGCCATCGTCGGCCGTGACGTGAAAGGTGTAGCTGCCGCTGTCCGGGGCCCGCACCCAGCCCGTCCAGCGCACGCAGAAATTGTCCGCGGGCACGCCGTCGCCGGGGCCGCCCGCGGCCCAATGAAAATCCAGCTGCGGATCGGTGCGGGTCATCACGCGCTGGCTGAAGGTGCGGCCACGGTAATACTCGCCGTACAGCCCGGCGCCGGGGCCGCTGGCGCCGGGCGGATCGGACACCTCGGCCAGCGTATAGCCCGGCCACTGCGGAAACTGGCTGAATGACGGCTTGGCGTCGTCGGCCATGCCCAGGTAAGCCGCGCGCAGCGTGGCGGGCATGGCGCGCCAATCGGGCGCGTTGTAGCCGAACAGGCGGGCCTGCGCGCGCAGCGCGAAGCAGCGCGGGTTGCGCCCCGCGGGCTGCACGTGCGGCGCGGCGCTGCCCAGGCCCCGCTCCAGCGAGATCAGCGTATAGGCGGGCGCGCCGTCTTCACCGGGACCGGGCACGTATTCGCGAACCTGTGTCAGGCGGCGGAAGTCCCAATTCTCGTTGCCCGGATCACGCGCGCGCTCGTCGCCAACGATGAGCACGGCGTCGCCGGCCTTCAGGCGTGTGGCCGCGCCGGCCAGGCACAGCGTGCGCGCGCCAAAGCGCGGGGGCGCTGGTTCCAGCCACGCCAGTTCCAGCGCGTTCCAGGCGGCGCGCGCCTCGACGGCCTGCAGGGTTTCAAAGGTCTGCGCGCGTTCGTCCTGCGCGGGCACGCTCTGCGCGCGTGTCCAGGGTTCGATTCGGGCGCGCGGGGGCGCGCCCGGCGCGGTTTCCAGCGAGAACGCCAGCCAGGTCGTCGCTGCCACGCCCGGCCGCAGTTCATAGCCGATGGCCCGCGCCAGCGACTGCACCGACCGGCGCTCGGTCGCGGTTCGCAGGTAGCCCTCGTTGCCGATCCGCTCCTGATAGAACGCTAGCACGTCCAGCACGGCCGCCCAGGCGTCGAACAGGGCGATGACGGGGTCATCGCGGTCGCGCGTCGTCAGCGCCGCCAGGGCCGGCGAGCGCGCCAGGTCCGCCGTCAGGCTGGCAAGAAACCGGCCATGGGTGCCGATGCGCAGGCGCAAGGCGGGCTGGCCGGGCGGATTGGCCAGGTCCGACGGCGTGAGCGCGGGCTGCCCGGCGCAGCAGCCGCAGTCGTCGCGAGTCGTCATGATCCGCCCTCCACGATGAAGTCGATGCGGCCGTTCTCCGGGAAGTTCGGATCGCCGTCGGCGCGCAGCACTTCCAGCGGCGCGGCCAGCAGACGGCCTGTGTCCAGTTCACCCGCCGGGTCGCGGCCCCAGCGCTGAAAGCGTTCTGCCCGCGCCGACGCCACGCCCGGCACGGCCATGACGGCGCGCATCAGCGCCGACAGCGCCAGCGGCGTGCCGAAGGTGTAGCGGTCGGGATGAAAGAAGCCCGGCCGGCCAGCGCGGTCCAGGCCCGCGGTGAAGGCGTCGCGCAGCGCCGCCTTGACGTCCGCGGCGAAGTGGCCGGGCGCGGCGCAGACGCGCACCAGGATGTCCAGCGGCACATGCACCGGGTCCGAGAACTCCAGGTCCTGTCCGGCCAGCCGGAAGCGTTCCATGAAGGCGCGCAGCGCGGCGCGAAACGGCGCATCGACGGCCAGCCCGCCGCGCCGGTCCACGGTCAGGAAGACGGTGTGCCAGCTGCCCGTCCAACGCAGGCGGGCCGCCGCGCGCTGCACCTGCGGATGGCGCTGCGCCAGCCGCGCATAGTCGTCGGCGGTGACCGCGCGCTCCTGCAC
The DNA here is from genome assembly GCF_006715415.1 of Achromobacter sp. SLBN-14. Classification (NCBI taxonomy): domain Bacteria; kingdom Pseudomonadati; phylum Pseudomonadota; class Betaproteobacteria; order Burkholderiales; family Alcaligenaceae; genus Achromobacter; species Achromobacter sp. SLBN-14. Next base: position 3,698,172 of record NZ_VFNE01000001.1, read on the forward strand.
CCGGAAGGCCTCGGGCGCGTTGAGCTTGATCGCATCGGCCGGTTCCGGCGCCGCGCCGCCCTGCGCCGGCAGGGGATTGCGCACGCGCGCCACACCCAGCATCAGGTCGGGATCGTCGCTGACCAGCGCGCCGATGGCTTCCGCTCCGACGTTGCCTTGCGGTCCGCCGCCCAGCCGATACCGCGCCAGCAGGCGTTCGCCGGGCGCGGGCGCGGCGCCATAACGGTTGTCGCCAAAACGTAGCCAGGCCACGCCGTCGTGTTCCAGTTCGACGACGAATTCGCGCGCGTCGCGCGCGCTGGCCAGCAGGCTGCGCTGGGGCGACCACGGCGGGCTGGCCGGCGCAGGCACGTCGCCGGGCTGATCGGCGTCGTCGGCCTGCAGCGACATGCCGCTGGGCAGCGCGCGGCGCGGGTCCTGGGCCAGCGCCGCGCTGGCGGGCAGCGGCCCCGCCACGGCAAGCGCATGCCGGTAGGGCTCGGCGCAGGCGAGGCCGGCATCCGGCAGGCGCGGCCGGTAGGGCCGCGCGGCAAACGCATCGCGCGCCGTCGCGGTATCCGGCAGCAACGGCGTCCAATCGCGCTGCATGCCGTGATCGGCCAGGACCACGTTGCCGCGCGCCACCGATACCGCGCGCTTGACCAGCGCGCCGCCCTCGTCGAACTCCTGGCTCACGCACAGCGGGAACGGCAGCGCATCGTCCGGATGCCAGGCGATCAGCAGCAGGTCGGTGCCGGTCAGGTCGTCGCGGCCGGTGCGCGTTTCGGTCAGGCGCACGGCGTGGCGATGCGTGCGGTCCGCATCGGCCTTGCGGCCCGTCAACGGGTCTATCGTCTCTTCGAACACCAGCACGTCGCCGGGCGCAAGCGCCAGCGGCGGATCGTTCACCAGCGCCGCCTGCGTTTGGCCGCGCGGCAGGCAGTACGCCGGGTCGGCGAAGTCATGCAGAAAGATGCGGCTGTGCGCGGTGTGCAACAGCAGGTCGTGCAGCGTCTCGAACACTTCGATGCCGGGCGCGGGCAGCCCGTCCAGCGCGTCGCGGCGGCGCACGGGGGCCGCAAGCGCGGCTTCCGGGGAACTGGTCAATAGCGGCGTGCCGGCCGGGATGACCTTGCCTTCGCCCGCCGCGTGGGTTTGGACAGTGACGAAGACGCGCGCGTTGCAGCCGTCATGCAAGGGATAGTCCAAGAGGCGCGCATGACGGCGCAATGAGGTTCGGCGGCGCGCGGTGTCCAGGTACGCTTCGGTGGCGGCGGCGTCCTGCGCGTACGACAGGTGGTCGGCGGCATAGGCCAGCGTTTCCACCAGCGCCACGGTGAAATCCGCGGGATTGCGCTCGGTGAAGTCGGGCATGCTTTGCGACAGGCGGTCCAGCATCAGCCGCCGGAAGCTTTCGTAGTCCTTGGCCAGGTAATCGAGCAGCGGCTCGGGCGGCGCGGGCGCATCGCACGCGCGCGTATCGGCGCAGTCGAATTCCGACGGGCACCCGGCCTTGAAGTTGATCTCGATGGTGGACAGGCACAGGTCAAAGCCCGGCGCGGGCGCGTCGGGATCGGCGGGGTTCACCAGCGCCAGCGTGTACCACGAGAAGTCGCCGGCCTTGTCCACGCTCAGCCGGATCTCGTTGCCGGACAGTACCGGGTCAGCAGCCAGCGCAATGCCGCGGATGCGCGTGCCGCCTTCGATGCGCACGTGGGCGCGGCCGATGCCGGACACCGGATGCACGCACACCACGCGCAGCGTGCGCTGGTCGGCCGCATCGATCTCGACGAAGGCGATGCCGTTGTCGCCGGGCGGCTGCTGGGCGCGCAGCAGTTGCAGGCGGCGGGGGTTGGCGCTGCGGAACTGGCGGTTCATGGCACGTCCCGGGTAAAGCGCGCCAGCCGACGTTGCTGGCCCTGGCGCAGCACGTACTGCACGTCCACCTGCAGGGTGGCATCGCGATGCGCGACGTTGACGGACTCCACCGCGATGCGCTCGCCCAGCCACTGCTGCAGCGCACCCTGCACGCTCATCTGCACGGCGGCGGCCAGCGTGTCGCTGTTGGGGGCGAACACCAGTTGCAGCAGGCCGCAGCCGAAGTCCGGCCGGTTGACGCGTTCGCCGGGCACCGTGAACAGCACCTGTTCGATCATGTCGCGCACGTGCTCGGCGTCATCGGCATCGCGGCTGCGGCCGCGCGCGTCGGGCTCGAACGGAAAGCGCAGGATGGCCATGGCGGTGCGCCTTACATGCCCACGACGCGCGCCTGCGCCTGCAGCGCCAGCATGGGCGTGCCGGTGGGCGTGCAGATCGACGCGCCGGCCTGCAGCGCGGCCGGCTGTCCGCCGATCAGCACACGCGTCGCGCCGCTTAACCACATGCCGGTGACGCAGGGGCCGTTGCCCGAGGGCGGGGGCGGAAAGGCGCAGCCCGCGATCGAATACGTCGACAGGATGGTCACGGCCGGCTGGCCCGACAACAGCACGCGCGGGTTGGGCGACAGGGGAACGGCCTGGCCGCCGTGCGAACACTGCACGGTGGCGCCAAGATGCAGCAAGGGTCCGGGCATGGCTGCGCCTCCTGTGATGCAAAGTCAGGTCACCGTCAGGGCGCCCTGGTTGATGTTGACGGCCGGACCGGCAAGCATCACGGTCGCGCCCTGGCCGTTGGACAGCGTGATGCCCACGTCGCTGATCGAGATCATCGCGCCGGTCTTGGTCTTGAGCAGGATGCCGCCCGTGGGGCCGGGCAGGTCGGAAATCATCAGCGTGTTCTGTCCACCCGTCTGCAGCACGATGCTGGGCGACACCGGCAGCCCCGCCAGCGCCAGCGCGGGCACTTCGGCGGCCGAGCCCCAGAATCCGCCGACCCAGATCGGGTAGTCGGGCTTGCCTTGTTCAAACTCCACCCACACGCCCGAACTGACTTGCGGCACCACGAAGACGCCGCTCTGCTGGCCGGCGAACGGGACGCAGGGCATGGCCCAGCTTGAGACGCCCAGGCCCAGCACGTCGGGCACCTGCACCTGGATGCGGCCCATCTGCATGGGATCGACGTTGTTGATCACCACGCCGCGGAATTTGCCGTAGTGGCGTTGGGGGTCTGTCATGGCGGCACCAGGGGCAGGGTCGAGATCAGGCCATTGCGGGCCAGCGAGAATTGCTGGCGGAACTCGCCCGCCTTGAGCGTGCTGTCCACCCGCTTGACGTAGTACAGGCCGTCGAACGCCAGGCCCGCGCCGCGCACGCCCACAAGCTGGCGCGACTTGAGCACGTGGCCGTAGCGCAGCACGTTCAGCGATCCATCGGCGGTGACCGCGTCGGCGGTCGTGCCGGCGGCCATGGCCAGGCCGCGTCCCAGCGCGGCGGCCGGCGACAGCTTGGCCGTGTCCTTGAGCAGCGTCAGCCCCTTGGCCAGCGGCGGCAAAAGACCCAGCGGCGGGCTGGCCAGGCTGATGTCGGGAACCGGCAGGGGGATCGGAAACTTGGTCAGGGGGTTCTGGATGAAAATGACGGGCAGCGCGGCGTCCGACTGGTTCACCGAGAACGACAGCGACTCGACATTGCTGTGCACGTCCATGCCCAAATTGAGCGCCGGCTGCACCGGCCCCACCCGGATTTCGGGGCCCCAGTACGCCACGTTGGCGCCGGGCAGCGGCCCCGGTTCGATGTAGAACACGTGGCCGACTTCCGCGGCCAGCTGCCGCACGTAGGCCAGGTCCGTGCCTTCATGCAGGGGAATGCGTTCGACGGGGATCGGCACATCGGTGAACGGCGACGGCACGACGAGCGGCAGCATGCCGTACAGCGCGTAGCGGCCGATGATGGCCGCGACACGCGCGGGCGGCGGCATCGCCGGGTAGGGCAGGCCGCTCATGTCCTGCTTGTCCATCGCCACCGTCAGGTCCTCGCCCGTGACGGTCAGGCGCGATTGGCCGGGCGCGTTGCCGTCGGTGATTTCCTGGCGCGTGACCAGCCCGTCCATCAGCACGGTGGGCAGTCCGTTCAGCGTGGCGATCAGGATGACCCGCAGCCACGGCACCTGGCCGCCCGCGATCACCAGCAGCGTGTGCAGCGGCGAGCGGTTGCTGACGGTGAACGACAGCTGAAAGCCTCCCGGGCCGTCGGCCGACGACGACACCTCGACGCGCTCCAGGCCATCCATGATGGGCCGCGGTGCGGGCACGGGCAGGCCGGGCCCCACCAGTAGCGTCAGGTGCACGCCGCTAAGCATCGCCGCCTCCGAATTGGCCATTGAATGGCGCGCCCAGCGCGGCGGGCAGCGTCACGCGCAGGCTTCGGCCGGGTGTCTCCAGCGCGGCCGGGCGTGGCGCGTCGTTGCCGTCCGCCAGACGCCAGAACTGCAGCGGATCGCCCAGCGCCGCCGCGGCTAGCCGGTCCAGCCGGTCGCCGGGGGCGACGGCCACCTCGCCGACCGCGGTAAGGGCCGCCGGGTCCGGCAGGAAGCGGCGGCGCAGGTAGACGAGCGGCCGGCCGTCGGGCCCCGGCATGTCAGCGGTGGGCACGCCGTGATACCGGCTGTTGGCGGGAAAGCGTTCCACGCTCATGGCAGGGACTCCAGCCCGACGGAGCCCAGGTCGCCCAGCCCCGCCAGCGCGGCCAGCCGCTCCTTGCGCTGCTGATACACCAGGTACAGATGGCCGCCCTTGTCGCCGAAGCCCAGGTCGCCGACATGCAGCACGCGCAGGCCCAGCGAGACCTTGGCGCGGATCGGATTCAGGCGCGCGTCGAAAGCCTCTTCGGTGATCGAGAAATCGGTCACGCGCACCGGCACCACGCGCTCGCGGCTCCAGACGAAGAGACTCAGCGGCGCGACCGTGGGCGCGATCTCCAGCGTGCCCAGATTCGCGATCTGGTTGTTGCGGATGAGCGCGGCGCTGTCCGGGTAGACGATGGTCTCCAGCGCCGCCAGCTGCGCGTGGATGCCGGTGTCGCGCGCGTCGCGGTGTTCGTCCGGAAACTCCAGCTGGTCGGTCGCGTCCAGCTCGGCGTCCAGCCGGATCGTCTCGGCCGGCGGCCCCTTGAGCCGCAGCGGCTCGCCCGCCGCGCCGCCGTCATCCACACTTTGCGGCTGCAGCGATCGCGTCAGCGTCTCGGGGTTGTACTGCAGCGAAATCACGCGCTGCACCGCCCCGCTGGACGGATCGATCAGGATGATGCCGCCGCGCAGCAGGCGGGGCGAAAGCGGTCCGCTCATGGGTAGGCCTGCGGCTCGGCGGCGTTGCGCACGGCGGTGATGCGCTGCGCGCCCACCAGCGATTCGGGCCAGTTGCGCGCCGCGCTGAACAGATCCGGGCGGTAGTCGAACTCCAGCACGAAGCGCGATACCGGCACGCGCGCCACGCAATCGATTTCGACGGCGCGCAGTTTGCCCGGCGGCTCGTCGACCATGGTGACGTCGGCATAGCGCGTCTGGCACAGGTCGAGCACCTCTCCCACGGTCTTGCCAATCCAGTCTTGCATGACGGCTCCTAGATGAGGCTCATGTTCTTGGGGACCGCGCTGGCGGCGTCGGGCCGGCAGGCGCGGTAAAAGCAGACGCCGCAGCCGTCGATCGATGCCCGCACGCCGGTCTCGACCTTGGCCTGGAACGTGCCGGTGGCGGCGGCAAAGGCGTCGTTCCAGCGCGTCTTGAAATCGACGTTGCGCTTGCGGCAGTCGTACACCGCTTCGTAGTCCTGGATGTTCAGCGCGTAGTGGCAGCTACCCGCCCCGATGTACTTGACCCAGCCCTGGTTGCCGGCCATGAAGTTGGCCACGTCCGCGCCGGAAAACGCTACGCCCAGCTTGGATCCTTCCGAGCTGCTGTAGGGATGGGTGTGGTACGTGCCGAGGGTGTAGTCGCCTTTTTTCTCGGCGGGCAGGCTGATGCTGCCGCCGCCGCCCGAGCCCGTGCGGATGACGCGCTTGCCGTCCTTGTCGGACACGATGCGGCCGCCGTGCTCCTGCACGGTGTCGCCGCCGTGCCCGGACTTGGACCAGGCGTCGTTGACCGCGTCGTACACGTCGTCCGGCATGGTGTGCGTGCCGGGGCATTTGCGTGCTTCGGCCTCGGCCACGCGCAGGTCGCCCATGCCGGCGCGCTGCACGGTTTGCGCCAGTCCTGGCGCGGCGATGGGCTGGGACAGGCTGCGCGCCGCGCGGTCGGCCTGCGCTTCAAGCGGCGAGTCGGCCGCGCCCAGTTCCAGCGGCAGCCCGGGGCGGTAGCGCGCCTGTTGCTGCACCACGTGCGCCAGCTCATGCGCCAGCAGTTCGCGGCCCTGCCGCGTGCGCGGAGCATAGCGTCCGGCGCCGAAGGCGACGTGCGGGCCGACGGTGTAGGCCTGCGCATGCAGCGCGCGCGCCGAGTCTGCGGCCCGGGCATCGGCGTGGATGCGCACGCGGCCGAAGTCGTGGCCGAAGCGCTGCTCGAATTCCGCGCGGTCGGCGGCAGCCAGCGGCTCGCCGGGGTTGCGCAGCACGTCCTCGACCTGATCGGGCACCGTCGTCTTCGCGCGCCCGCCCAGCGGCAAGGCCGTGCAGCCGGACTTGCCGCCGCTCTTGCCGCCGCACCCGCAGGCGCAGCGGCGCAGCACCAGGCGCGAGCGCGGCGGCGCGGTGTCAGGTTGCGGCGTGAACAAAGCCGATCGCATGGCCAGGCTCAATGCTTGAGGTGGAATGTGTCGGCGATGGCGCGCCCCGCTTGCGCGCCGGCCTGCTCCGGCTGCGGGCCGTCCGCCACGGTGCGCACCTGATCGGCGCTGCCATCGGCGGCGGCGCCGTTGTGCTGCGCGGCGCGCCGCACCAGTTCGTGCACCAGCGCGGCCACGAACGCATTGCGCTGGGCGGCGTCGTGGCTCGGCAGGCTGAGCGCGCGGATATGCAGATGGATTGCGGATTTCATGGCCATCCCCTCGTTTCGGCGTCGGCCAGGGGCCGCTCGCGTTTGGCGGCTTCGGCGTGCGCGGCTTGCAGCACGTGAGCCATGGTGACATCGGAGCCGGCGTCGGCGGCCAGGAAGGCCGCGTTCAGCGCGACGTTGCGGATGCTGCCGCCCGTCAGGTTCAGCCGCGCCAGCTGGCGCGGATCGAGGTCGCGGGTGGGCGTGGCGGCCGGGAACACGCCGCGCCAGATGCGCGCGCGCTGGTCCTGGTCGGGAAACGGAAACTGCACGACAAAGCGAAGCCGCCGCAGGAATGCGCTGTCCAGGTTGGACTTCAGGTTGGTGGTCAGCACCGCCAGGCCGCGGTAGGACTCCATGCGTTGCAGCAGGTAGCTGATCTCGATGTTGGCGTAGCGGTCATGGCTGTCCTTGACCTCCGACCGCTTGCCGAAGAGCGCGTCGGCTTCGTCAAAGAGCAGGATCGCGCCGCCGTCCTCGGCGGCTTCGAACAGGCGCCGCAGGTTCTTTTCGGTTTCGCCGATGTACTTGCTGACGACGGCGGACAGGTCGATGCGGTACAGGTCCAGCCCCGTCTCGCGCGCCAGCGCCTCGGCGGCCATGGTCTTGCCGGTGCCGCTTTCGCCGGTAAAGAGGGTGGCAAGGCCCAGGCCGCGCGACTGCGCGGCGGCAAATCCCCAATCCTGGTGGACGCGGTAGCGCTGGCGCAGATGCGCCGCGATCTGGCGCAATACCGCCAACTGCGGCTCGGGCAGCACCAGGTCGTTCCAGCCTGCCGCGGGCGTCAGGCGCTGCGCCAATCCGTCCAGCCGGCGGCGGCTGGCCTGCGCACAACCCTGCCAGAGCACGGCGGCCGGATCGGCGCCGTCCGCCAGCAGCGCGGGGGCGAGCGCCGCGGCGGTGAGCTGTAAGGTGCGCGAGTCCAGTCCAAACTGGCTGGCGGCATGGTCCACCGCCTGGCCCGCACGCGCGGCTGCCTGCGGACCCAATGCCTGCCGCCACAAGGTTCGGCGGTCCGCCTCCTGCGGCCGGGTCACGGGGTAGTGACGCGACGCCGCGCGCAAGGCGACCGGCTCGCGCACCCCCACCAGGCACAGGCCGCCGGCCTGTTCCACCAGATGCCGCGCCGCGGGCGGCAAGCCGTCGGACGCATCGACATACAGGCCGGCGCCCAGCAGCACGGCCTCGCGCTGCCAGAGCGTCAGCATGGCGTTGCGCTCGGCCGCGTCCGCCGGCACGTCTTCGGCGGCCAGCGCCAGGCACGCCAGCCCGGCGGCATGCGCGGCGCGCGCCGCCACGTCCTCGTGCGCGCCGGCATCGTCGCCTTCCAGCACGAACACCGGCAATGGCGTGCCTTGCGCGGCGGCCACCTGCGCGGCGATTTGCTCCGACGCCTCCGCGTGCGCGGGCGCGGCGTGGGGCAGGGGCAGCGCTGGACGCAACAGCGGGCGAAGGCGCGCGTCGGGTTCGTTCAACCCGGCCAGGTAGTGCAGCACGCGTTCGTCGATGCGCAACCGCGCGGTGCTCAAGTCGGTGGTGTCGTCCACGTCCAGCAGACGCCAGCGGCGCAGCGGGCGTTGCGGCGACAGCGCGCTCCAGTGCGCGCCTTCAAGCTCGGCCAGCGCCAGCGCGAAGCTGGCGTGGCGCTGGCCGCCGCTGCGGCCGTTGGCGTGGGCGCAGAGGTCCGCCAGCACCGCGTCCATCTCGATGCCGGCGCACAACAGCAGAAGGTCGCGCTCGAACGCCGACAGGCCAAAGATGGCCGTCAACTGGTCGATGGCCGCGTCGCCGTCCATGGCGGCGCGCGCCTGGACCAGCTGTTGCGCGCCGTGCCGGGGCGGCCGGCTGCCGGGCTTGCGCAGCCGAGTGCGCAGCCGCGTGAACTCCGCGGCCAGCAATTGCTGGTTGGCTTCGGTCCAGCCGGTGGGCGCGCGCGCGTTCATGGCAGCTCGATCTGGCGGTCAAGGTAGCGGACGGGGACCGACTCGCGGTCCACCAGCGGGCTTTCGATGCCGTCCACCCGCAGTCGCGCCAGAAAGCGCGTACCTGCTGGCGGCGCGTCGCGCCATTCGAAGATGAGCGCGCTGGCGGGCGCGGCGGCGGGTTCGGCGGGCAGTTCCCGGTCTCCCAACAGCAGGCTGGCGGCCTGGCCGGGCAAGAGCGGGGGCGCGATGCCCAGCGTCATGCGTACCGTGCCGGCGTTGCGCGTGGCCGAGGCCGGCGGCAGTACGGGTTCGGGCGCCAGCACCAGCGCAAGCTGATTGCTGTCGCGCGGCAGGCCGGTATCGGCGGCCTGCACGTGGGCATGCACGCGGTACAGGCCGACAGGCAGGTCTGCCGGCATCGTCAGCCGCAGCCAGGTATCCGTGCCGGCCTCGACGGGCACGTCGCGCTCGGCGTCCAGCGTGGCGTGGCGCAGCGTCACCCGCCGCGCCAGGCCGTCCAGATGATGCCCCACGAGCGTCACGGATCCGCCGGGCACGGTAACCGGTTGCCTGCCCGCCGGTTGCACGGACAAGAGCGTGGGCAGCGGCGGCGTCAGGCCGGGAAAGACCAGCACGCCCCGGTCGCGCGGCGTGCCGGGAATAGCCTCGCCGCGGGTCAGCACGGGCAGGGCGCCGCGCGCGGGCCGGCGCGATTCGATCAGCACCACCGACACCTGGAACGCCGCGGTCGGCCGGTAGTGGGCCTGTAGCGCGGACCACAGGCGCGACATCTCTTCGGCGCCCAGCGCCGCGGGCGTGATCTTCAACAATTCGATCTGGCTGGCCAGGTCCGCGCCGCGCAGGCTCTGGTACACGGTGGGCAGGATGGCGCCGTCGACCACGTCCGGATCCAGCGCGCGGCGCACGGCCTCGCGCGGCAGCACGGCCGACTCGTGCAGCAGTTGCAGCGCGTAGCCCAGCAGCACTTCGGCCTGCAGTTCGGCGCGGCCATAGGCCGTCAGCAGATAGTGCAGGTCCAGGGCCAGCGGCGGATTGGCGATGCGGTCGCCGGCGGCATCGCGCGACGGCAGCGCCGCATTGCGCCATGCGGCGTTGGGCGTGACCTGATGCAGGAACAGGTTCAGCTGCGGGTCTTCCTGGTTGTCCAGCGACACGGCGTCGGGGGCCAGCGCGGAAACCTTGACGCCCGCGCCCAGCGTGTCCGTCACGGCGTGGTCGATCATGCCCGAGTCGAGCAGGTCCTTGATGACGGCGGTGACCGCCGCGATGGCCAGCGCGTTGCTCATGGCAGCCCCGCGCGCCGTGCGGCCAGGTAGTCGCGCAACGAGAGCGCGGACGATCGCGGAGCGGCCGCGGCACGCGGCGGCGGGGGCGCGACCTCAAGGCGGTCGATGGTGATGTGCACGTCGGGCGCGGATGATTGCTCGGCGGGACGAGACGCAGGGGATGGGGCGTCGCGCCGTGCGGCAGGGAAGGGCAGCGATGCTGCGCCGGCCGCATTACTCGCAGCCGGTGCGTAGGCGACATCGGTAATCGCCTGCGCGGCGTGCATCGGTGTTGCGGACTCGGTGCGAGCGGGCGGCGCCAGGCTTGCGGAAACGGGCCGCTGCGCCTCAATGGAGATTGAATCCTGATCGCCCGGATCGGGCAGGAACGCGCTGCGTAATGGCGGGGGCGCCGCGTCCGTGCGCTGCGGCGCGCCGGACGTTCGCATACCGGCATCGGTTACTGGCGCGTTCGCAATGAAGTGCCTCTGCGGCATCGCCGCTTCGCGCCCGGAGGCACGTGCATGCACGTCCGCCGCCTCGTCGGCATGTTCGTATGCGCCGAAAGCCGCCCCTTGTGAAAACCGCTGCCCCAGACCGTTCCCGGCGTCCTCCAAGCCACGCCCGGCCTGCGCTGCCGAATCGCGCCCGGCAAGGTGAGCTTCCTGACCCTGCCCATCCGCGCCCAACGGATCCGGCGGCACGACGCCATGCAGCGCCGCCGCCAGCGGCGAAGGCGCGCTGCGCAGACGCGGGGCGGTGCCCAGGCTGCGGCTGGCCAGTTGGCGCAGGAATTCGCTCATGGCATGGCCTCGCTGTCAGCCATCGCCAGGTAGGCGGCGCGCCGGGCCGGGCCCAGCGCCAGCACCTGCGGCTCGGTCCAGCCGTAGGCGCGCGCCAGGCGATGCACGTCCCGCAACAGGCCGCGCGCGCACAGGCTGATGTCGTCCCACAGGCAGATGTCGGCATCCAACGCGGCCGTCCAGGCGTGGGCGCAGTCGGCGCAGCGCAACGACAGCGCGATGTTGGCGGCGGGGTCCAGCGCCTCCATGCGCGCCTCGATGTCGTCCAGAGCCGCGCCTTGCGGCAGGCTGGCTTCGGGCGGTGCGCCGACGCGGCACGCGCGCAGCAACAGGGCGAGCGCGGCTTCGCTGTCGGCGGCCATCGCCGCGTGCACCTGGTCCCGGCTGCTGGGCAGGCGCCAGGCGGCGCCGTGCGCGTCGAACATGGGTTCGGCGGACCCGCGCTCCGGCGGCGCGGGCAGGGTCTCGATCAGCGCGGCCAGATCCAGGTCGAACGCCATCGCCGCGCCGCACGCCGGGCAATCGGCGCAGGCCGGCAGCCGCGCGCCGAACGTCGCGCGCCGCAGGCGCAGCAATGCCAGCGTCCGCCATCCGACCGGCCGTGACGCCACCTCCTCGCCGGGCATTGCCACGGCCAGCGCGCGCAGGCCCCGATCTATCGGGTGGCGGTCACGGCCTGCCTCCCACAGCGCAAGAATCTGCGATTCGATCAGGGCGTTCATCGCGGCGCTCCATCAAGCCGGCTCGACAAAGCTCGGTTCGGACGGCTCGGCAACTTCGTAGTCGCGCTCCCATCCTTCGTTTTCCAGCTTGATGGTCTGAATCGCGACGGCGTTGGCGTTGGCGTCCAGATCCGGGATGGCCTGGTATTCCGACACCCAGCAGCGGAACACCTTGTAGGCCAGCACCAGTTGCCCGGCTTCGTTGTAGACCTCGATGATGATGTCCTTGCGAAAGTTCTTCAGCGACACCTCGCTGCCCAGCCCCGAGCCAAAGTTCCACACCTTGTTGGCCCACTGCTCGAACTCGCGGTCGTGCGTGACGCCGCGCTCCAGCGTCACCGCCTCGTACTTGCTGCGGCCGGGGGACTTGCGCCCGCTGGACGGGTCGCCGCCTTCGCGGTGCTCGACCACTTCGGTGGTGCGCTTGAGCGCCGACACCTTGCTGATGCCGGCCACATAGCGGCCATCCCACTTCACCCGGAATTTGAAATTCTTGTACGGGTCGAAGCGCTGCGGATTGACGGTGAACTGCGCCATGGCAATCTCCTGGTAACCCTGGTCGGCGGGCGTTGCGGGCCGCAAGCGGCGCCGCCGCCCGCCGGGCTCAAGCCTGTATCTGGCCGGCCAGTTGCTGGATGCTGATGACGACGAACTCGGCGGGCTTGAGCGGCGCAAACCCCACCAGGATGTTGACCACGCCACGATTGATGTCGTCCTGCGTGGTGGTTTCCCGGTCGCACTTGACCAGATAGGCCTCGCGCGGCGAACTGCCCTGAAAGGCGCCCTGGCGGAACAGCGTGTTCATGAACGCGCCGATGTTCAGGCGGATCTGCGCCCACAGCGGCTCATCGTTGGGTTCGAACACCACCCACTGCGTGCCTCGGTAGAGCGATTCCTCCAGGTACAGGGCCAGGCGCCGCACGGGCACGTACTTGTACTCGGAGGTGAGCTGGTCGGCGCCGCGCAGCGTGCGCGCGCCCCAGCAGACCGCGCCGTACACCGGGAACGTGCGCAGGCAGTTGACCCCCAGCGGGTTCAGGCTGCCGTTCTCGCCATCGGTCAGCGTCGTGGCCAGCGAGACGACGCCGGTCAGGTTGGCGTCGGTGCCCGCGGGGGCCTTCCATACGCCCCGGTTGCCGTCCGTGCGCGCATACAGGCCGGCAACGGTGCCGCAGGGCGGCGCCAGGCGCGGCTTGCCGTTCTTGAGCGGATCGGACACGTACGTCCACGGGTAGTAGACGGCCGCGTGATCGGACTTGGGCAGCGCGGTGCCGTTGGCCACCGACACCATCGAGGCGGGGTCGGTCGCCGTGGGCGGCGCGTCCACGATCATGAAGGCGCGCCGCTCCTCGCAGTACGACGCGGCGTCGGCCAGGACGCCGCCGTGCGTGATGGCGGGCAGGCAGAGCAGGTTGAAGATGTCGGCGTCTTCCAGCGCATACAGCCCCTGGCGCAGCGCACGGCTGCCGATGAACGCGGCATAGACGTCGTCCGGCCCGTAAGGCGTTTCGGTGCCGCCTTCCAGCAGCGCGTCGACCGGCGGGGGCGAGGCGACGGCGCCCGCCATCAGATGCAGCGACGCCGCCAGATCGTTGGCCGGGGCTGCTGCCACCGCGATGGTGGAGCCCATGCCGCGCGAGCCGCTGGCCAGCACCAGCGTGCTGCCCTGCACCCGCGCCGTGAAGTCGCGGAAGGCGGGCGTGCCCGGGCGCAGCGCGCGCACCGCGGCCTGCAATCGCGCCGCCACGTCTTCCAGCTTGGCGGCCAGCGACCCGCCCGCGGCGGCGGCGTCGCCCACGCTCACGAGTTCCGGGCCCAGGCCATCCAGGGTGATGCGCAGGCTGGTGTGGGTGGCGTCGGGCAGCGCGTCCAGATCGGTCGCGCCGAACGTGTCGCTCGTCAGCGTGGCCGCGTCGGGGGTGGGCGCCGGGCGGATGATGGCCGCGCCATCGGTCTCGACACCGCCTGCCAGCGACCCCAGCATCAGCACGCCCGCGGCGTTGTTGCGCGCGCCGGGCAGCACGCGCACGCTGGCGTTTTCGCCGCCCGCGCCGGACGTCATGACAAGGGTGTTGCCGCTGCGCGCCGCCGTGAAATTGGCCAGCGCCGGGCGGCCCATCGCCTGCGCCCGCACCTTGGCCTGGATCGCGGCGGCCAGTGCCGTCAGGCGCTGCGTCGCGGTGCCGCCCGCGATGTCGCCCGGCAACGCGATGCTGACGCCGACGGGCTCCAGTCCGTTCACGGCCACGCGGAAATCGGTGTGCGTCGCATCCAGCAGCGTCTGGACGTCGCCCAACGTGCCGCTGACGCTGGTGCCCGCCGGCAACGCATCCAGCGCGCCCTGCGACAGCATCCGCTCCAGCCTGACAAGCTGCGATACGCCCTGCACCAGGTCCAGCAGATAACGCGGGTCCTTGGCGTTCAGAGACACGTTGGCATAGCTTTCCGCCCGCCCATCGCTGGCGCGGATGAACTGGATGTTGAAGGTGCTGGACGGCACGGCGGTGGCGTAGTCCACCCGCACCTGGATGCTGTTGCCGGACACGCCGGGGTCCAGCGCCCGGACCGTCAGCACGTCCACCGCCGTGGCGCTGCGCAGGACGCGCTGCGCGGGCGATGCCTCCTTGACCACCCGCACGACCCAGGCATCCGTGCCGCCGTTCACGAAGAACTGGCGGACGGCGTAACCAAGCTCGGAGTCGTCGGCAAGCCCGCCAAAGGCGCGCTCATAGTCGGAGAAGCTGAATATCCGGACCGCCTTGTTGACGGGACCGCGCGGGGCCGCGCCCAGGAAGGCGGCGACCGAGGTCGCGACCCCGGCAATCGTGCGAACGCCGCTGGGAATTTCCTGGATGTAAACCCCGGGATGGGACAGGGTAAGGGCCATGAGCTGCTCCTTCGCGCGGCTGTCCGGACGGGAGGTCCATGCCGCAGGAGAGGCTTAGAGAGCCGCCAGCGCGCCGCTTGAGAGCGGCAGGAAGGGCTGGCGATTCGCGCGAGGCTTGCGCGGGTTGGCGGGCGTTGCGCCGCTCTAGTTGGATTGCAGCGGAAAGGCAATCGGGCAAAAGCAGCAAGCCCTGGTAGGAACGAGTTATAGAAGTTCTGTCTGATGCGATCAATAGCTTTTTAACGGCATTAACGATCTGTTTCTTATTCAGGGCGCGGTCAGCTCGGCACTTGCCGCCATTGAACGCGGGGCCCCGCTGGCGTATAACCCGAAGCGGCGGCGCCCGCTTTCATTCGGTCAGGCGGTTCGAACCTCAAGGAGCGTGATATGCATGGCGTGTCCCGATGGCTGCATCTGCATGCCTGGCTTTTCCGCTTGCCTGCCCCATCCTACGATACCGGCCACCGGCCGCGAATTGCGCGGGTGATGCTGGGCGTGGCGGCTGGCACGACGCTGGCCTTCGGCGCCGCCGCGCAGCCGCAAAGTCCCGGCCAGTCCGGCGCCTCGGCCGCGACCCCGCCGGGCGCGGTCCAGTCTGCCGCCGCGCAGCCCGGCGCCGGCCAACCCCAATCCGATTCGTCCGCCGCGCGCGCGCTGCAATGGCCGCGCAGTTTTTCCGCGCCGGACGGCGCGCGCGTCGAGCTCTACCAGCCGCAGATCGACACCTGGACCGCCGACCGCCTGTCCGGCCGCATGGCCGTCGCCGTGGGGCCGGCCAAGGGCAATCCGACCTACGGCGTCGCGGAATTCTCCGCGCGCGCCGACGTGAACAAGCCCGCCGGGCTGGTGCGCCTGTCGGACATCCGCATCGAACGCGTGCAGGTGCCGACGGCGCCCCAAGAGGCCGCGCGGTTGCGCAGCGAGCTGGAGGCCCGCATTCCGCCAAAGGGCGTGGTGACGCCGCTGGACGGGTTGCAGCTGAGCTATGCGCTGTCGCAGAACAACCCGGCCACCAGGACGGTGCCCGTGGACAACACGCCGCCGCGCATCATCTACCGCACCATCCCAGCGATCCTGGTGCTGGTCGATGGCCCGCCCGCGTGGACGGCGCTGTCCGGCACGCCGGGCTGGCGCCGGGTCGTCAACACCCGCGCGCTGATCCTGGGCGACAGCGCCGGACGTCTGTACCTGCAGGCGGCAGGCCACTGGTATGACGCGGGCGACATCAACGGGCCCTGGCGCACCGTGGCGCAACCGTCAGCCGCGCTGCTGGCCGCCGCCGACGCCGCACGTCGCGGCCCTGCGGCGGACCCCTTGATGCCGCATGACGGCAAGGCGCCGCATCGCGCGCCCGATATCGAGGTGTCGACGGTGCCGGCGGAGCTTCTGATCACGATCGGCCAGGCCGAGTTGCGGCCGGTGCCCGGGACCTCGCTGCTGTCGGTCACCAATGCCGACCACGCCGTGTTCATGAATCCGGGCGACAACCGCTATTACCTGCTTGTGTCGGGCCGCTGGTTCCGCGGCCCCCGGCTTGAAGGACCGTGGTCGTATGTGCCCGGCAAGGACCTGCCGCGCGACTTCGCGCGCATCCCGGCGCGCGATCCGCAGGGCGGCGTGCTGGTGTCGGTGCCCGGCACGCCGCAGGCCCGCGAAGCCGTCATCGCATCGACCATTCCGCAGACCGCAACCGTGTCGCGCAGCGCTGCCAGACTGCAGGTCGAATACGCCGGCGGCGCGCCGGTGCTGCGGCCCATCGAGGGCACCACGCTGCATTACGCGGCCAATTCGCAGGTGCCGGTCATCCAGGCCGAAGGCCGTTACTACGCGTTATCGCATGCGGTGTGGTTCGTGTCGGATTCGCCCACCGGACCGTGGCGCGTGGCCGACCATGTGCCCGCGGCCATCTACGCCATTCCCGCCACTTCGCCGTTGCACTACGTGACCTACGTGCAGGTCTATGGCTCGACGCCGCAGAGCGTGGTGTTCGGCTATTCGCCGGGCTACATGGGCGTGGTGGTCGCGCCGGACGGCACGGTTGTCTACGGCACGGGCTATTCCTACCCGCCCACGATCGTGCAAAACACCTGGGTCGGCTATCCGCCCAGCTACGGCTACAACGCCGCCTTCGATTCCGCGGCGGGCTTTGCCTTCGGGTTTGCCGCGGCCGAAGCCTGGGGCGGGGCGGCGCCTTACTGGGGCCCGTATTACGGCGCGCCCTATTGGGGCGGCGTCGACGTGAACAAGGTGGACGTCTACGGCGCGTGGGGCGGTTCCGGCACGGTCACGCACGCGGCCGGGTGGAATGGCTGGACGGGCACCGAATGGCAGGGCGCGCACGCGGAAGGCTACAACCCGCAAACCGGCGCCGCCTTCGAAGGCACGCGCGGCGCGGCCTACAACGAATACACGGGCAATGCCGCAGCGGGCCGGCGGGGCGCCTACACCGACCCGGTCACCGGCGCATCGGGCGCGGGCCGGGCGGGCGCGGTCGAGAACGATGACGGCCAATGGGCCGCGGGCCGGCAGAACGTGCGCACCAATGCCGATACCGGCCGCACCACGTATTCCGCCGCCGGCGCGACCGGCACGGCGGGGCAGGGCGCGGACAGCGTCGACCGGCGCGGCGCCACCTACGACCGCAACACCGGCAGCGGCATGGCGTGGAACAACGGCAACGTGTACGCGGACCACAACGGCAACGTGTACGAACACAGCGACAACGGCTGGCAGCAGCACACGTCCTCGGGCTGGCAGCCGGTCCAGCCGAACACGCAGTCCAACTACCTGAACGCGCAGCGCCAGGCGCGCGATTATTCGACGCAGCCGGCGGGCGGCATGAATGGCGGCGGCTGGCAGAACCGCATGGGCGAATCCGCGGGCGGCTGGCAAGGCCGTGGCGAAGGCGGCTGGCAGGGCCGCGGCATGGAGGGCCGCAGCTTTGGCGGCGGGTTTGGCGGATTCAGGGGCGGCGGCGGATTCAGGCGCTGAGCGTCTCGTTCAGTCCTGCACCAGATACGCCTCGCCGCCCGGCTTCAGGTACGGCGTGAGATCACCGAAAGGCACCTGCGCCAGCGTTCCCAGACACACGCCCGACGCGTGGCCCACGCCGGATACCGACAGGCTCAGCGCGCCGGGCGTCGTGGCGCCCAGCGCAAGGTAGGCCGGCCACAGGTCCCAGCAACCTTCCTTGGAACGGTCCTCGGTCAGTCCGGCCTCGTCGCGCGCGGCCAGGGTTTTCTGCGCCTGGCCGACGAGTGCCGTCAGCGCGGGGCGAGGCTCGCGGCTGCCCGGCTGGTAGGCATCGAACACGCGGTTCCAATCCAGGGTTTCGCCGCGCAGCAGGTCGAACGTGTAGGGATCGAAGTGGTTGTTCGGATGCGCGCCGCCGCAGTCCAGGCTGCCGGATTCGGTCACCGTCATCATGGCGCGGGACAGCCAGGGCACGGCCACGACTTCTTCCTCGTAGTTGGCCAGTGTGCCGGCCGACGGATTGCCGCTGGTGTAGGCCGAGGCCTTGCAGGCCAACGCCGCGTGGCTCATGCGCCAATGGCGTTGCTCGAGCAGGTGATTGACGCGCGCCATGACCTGCGGGTCCGGATGGCGCGACAGCCGCGGATAGCTGAACTGGGTGCGCGGGTCGCGCCACATGCGATATGCGACGGTGGCGCTGCCCACGTCGGCGCCCACGGGCACGGCGTGACCGGAAAGCTTGAGCGTGTCGTAGGGGACGCGGGCCGCGTCGATGTCTTCGTCAAAGCCGATGCTGCCATCGGGCGCCAACGCCCCGGCGTCGTATTGCGCGACCCGCTGCAGCGTGAAGGTGCGCTGCTTGCCCGTGCGCGTGTCGATCCACACGCCGTGATAGCCCTGCGCGTCGCGCTTGCCTTGCCAGGTGGCGGCCGGCTGCGCGCCGGGCGCCGTGGCGGCAGCAAAGGTCATCGGCTCTTGCAGCGCGGCTTCGCTGCCTTTCAGCGGAATGTCCACGCCATGTTTCGGATAGAAGTAGCGGCCCGTCAATTCGTTGCCGGCCGCGGCGCTGTCCAGCTCCATCACGATGTCGCCCACGCCTTGCAGCGTGCCGGTGTAGACGGTGCGCTCGGCGGCGCCGGCATGGCCTGCCTGCCACAGCATGGCCAGCGTCAGGACGCCAAACCGGAACGGACGCGTGCGTGCAAAGGGAAGGGACATCGGCTTTGGGACCCTGAGACGTGGGCCGGTCAATATACCCGACGGGTCAGAGGTCCAGCGCCGCGGGTTGCCAACGGCCGCGCTCGGGGTCCACGCTGACGCGGCGGCCGCCCGCCCACACCGCTTCTTCGTCCAGCCGCGACGCCAGCCCCGGCTCGATATCGAACGCGATCCCCAGCGCCTGCGCCACCGCCGGGTCTTCGATGGGCAGTTCCCAGGTCAGAAAGAGTTGCGACAGATCCCGCGCCGCCGGGAAGTCCGCTTCGTCGTAGCCGCTGGCGTGGCGGGCGATGACGGCGTGGGGCTGGCAGGTGTCGAAGACGATGGCGACGCCGCGCGTAAGCGGGATGCGGTGCCCGGTGCCGGGAAAGTGCACGTCCAGGCCCTTGTCGTCGGACAGGAACAGATTGCAGAACGCGGCGCCGCCGTATTGGCTGCCGTCGTGGTGATAGCGCGCGCCGCGGCAGGCCATGAGCGCCATGTCGCTGGCCGCCAGGACGTCGCCCAATCCCAGCGCGTGCGTCCAGTCGCGCATGGCCTGCACGCAAAGGCCGAACTCCGGCCAGCGGGCGCGGGTGCGCGACAGCGGCATCTGCTCGACGTCGCCCGGCTCCAGCGCCAGCCGGGTCCGGATCTCGCGGTCCCAATCGGCCGTCAGGCGCGCGGGTGGCGCGGGCACGTCCAGGTTAGCGGCCAGCAGGCGCGCGCTGACGCTGCGGCTGCGCAAGGCGTCATCGCGCGAAAAGAAGAACGACGTCAATCGATCCTGCATGGGGTGATTCATGAGCCGCGCCTGCCGCGCCTAGCCTCCGCGTCCCTCGTAGGCGCCTTCGTCGCCGTCTTCGTCTTCCATTGCCGCCTGCGCGCGCTCCAGCAGGTAGGCCTTCAGGCCTTCGAGGGCGTCGGGCGTCCAGCCGGACACGCCGGTCACCGCGACCCAGGCGTCGACATAATGCTGCGGCGCGTAGACGTGTCCATACCCCATCGGCGTCGCGGTGCCCACCGCCATGTCCAGCGCAAGCTGCAACATGGTCACCACGGGATACCAGCGCAGTTCCGGCGACACGTCCGGGCCCATCGGCGCGTTCATCCACGCGGGCGGACGATACAGGTCGCGATAGTCGAAGAACGTGACCGGGTCGCTCGCGTATTGCAGGTAGACGACGCGCATCGGCCCCCACGGCGCGTCGGCCGGCACCGGCGAACCGTTCTGGTTCATGAAGCGCACGAAGGCGCCATCGCGCAGTTCGGGCAGCCAGGCGGGCGAGCCGGGATTGCGGGCATCGGTAATGGTGCGCCAGACGCGGCTTTCAAAGGGCGGGCCGCTCCAGAGCGCGCCCTGGATCGGGTCGCCGATCATCTCGAACAGTTCGGCCGACCCCGCGGAATTCTTCGCGCCCAGGCTCAGGCCGTGCAGGTACAGCCGCGGCCGCCGGTCCTTGGGCAGCGTGGTCCAGTAGCCATACACCGCCTGGAACAGGGCGCGCGCGGCTTCCGCGCCATATTCGGGTTGCGCCAGCAGCGACAGCGGGCTGGACAGGTACGAATACTGCATGGCCACGCTGGCCACGTCGCCGTTCAGCAGGTATTCCAGCGAGTCCGCGGCGGCGGGGTCGACCCATCCCGTGCCCGTGGGGGTGATCACGACCAGCACCGAGCGGTCAAAGGCGCCCACGCGCTTCATCTCGTCCAGCGCGAGCCGCGCGCGCGCCTCGGGGGTGGCCGCGCCGCGCAGACCAACGTAGACGCGGATGGGCTCCAGCGCCATGCGTCCCGACTGCGTCTGGATTTCACTGGCGGTGGGGCCGGAGGCGATATATTCGCGGCCGGCGCGGCCCAGTTCGTTCCAGCGGATCAGCGAGGCGGGCCCCCCTGTCTTCAGGTCGGCGGTGGGCTGCGGGCGTTCGGGCTCGAGCAGCGCGTCGAATTCGCGGAACGACGCGTCCAGCACGTGCAGCGCGCCGCGGAAGAACACGTCGGTCGCCAGCAGCCAGAAGATAAGGATGGCGATGAGCGCGCCCGTCACGTTGGCCACGCGCCGCGGCACGACGCGCCGCACCTGCCGGGCAAGGTAGCGGGCGATCAGCTTGAACAGCCGCGCCAGCGCCAGCAGCACGGCAAAGGTGGCCAGGGCGATCAGGCTGACCTTGATGGGATGGGCGCTGGTCACGGGGTCCATCTGCATCAGCGCGCGGATGGTGTTCTGCCATTCGGCGGCGCGGCCAAGAAACACGATCGCCACCGCCACGCACAAGAGGCCGATGACGGCATTGATGACCCACGCGGCGCGGCCGCGGGGCGAGGGCAGTTCCAGGTAGGTCCATAGCCAATGCCACAGCACGCCCAGGCCATACCCGGCCGCAAGGCAGGCGCCCGCCAGGACGCCCTGGGTGACGTGCGTTCGGGGAATGAGGGTGGGCGTCAGCGCCGCGGCGAAGAACAACGTGCCGAGCATGAGGCCGACGCCGGAGAGGGATTCCAGGTGCGACCGGAAGAAGGAAGGCAGGTGTCGATGCAAGGTCTGCTGCACGGTGCGTCCTCATCGGGGAGGGAATGGCGGGGATTCTCGCATGTTGCCGCGGGGGGCGCGGCGTTTTCAGTCGCGGTCGGGCGCGCCCAGCGGAAACAGCGGCCGGTACGGCCGGGCTTCATCGACCGCCCGCGCGAAAGACGGCCGCGCCAGCAGCCGCGCGCGGTAGGCCCGCAGGTGCGGATAGGCGTCGGCGATCGGATGCGTCCAGTCGGCGTAGAAGAGCGCGGGGGCCGCCGCGCAGTCGGCCAGGGTGAAGTCGCTGCCCGCGGCCCACGTGCGCGTGGCCAGGAGCGCGTCGATCCAGGCGTACGCCGGTTCCAGCTTCTGCGCGGTCAGCGCCAGCGCCTCGTCGCGCTTGGCGGGGTCGCCGGTCAGCGCGCCGTTGACTGCGTGCTGCATCCAGAACATGACGTGCAGGTCGAAGTAGCGGTCCAGAAAGCGCACGTCCAGCGCGGCCATCGGGTCGTCGGGAATCAGCCGGACCGGCCCGGGGTGGGCGAGCTGCAGGTATTCGATGATGATGCTGGATTCGGCGATGTTGCGGCCGCCGTCCACCAGCAGCGGAAACTTGCGCAGCGGCCAGCGCTGCAGCCAGTCGGCGCCGTGCTGGGGCGAGTCCGGCCCGATGCCGCGAAATTCGAAGGGCGTCGCGTTTTCGTACAGCGCGACGAGCACCTTCTGGGTGTACGAGGAAAAGGGATGACCGTAAAGTGCAGGCAGCATGCTCGACGTCTCCTGGGGCGTGGCCCACAGGTTAATGGGTCCGGGCCTGTTTCACCAGACGGACGCGTGTCCCGCGCCGCGCTGCGCGTTGCGCGCGAAAAGGAATACAGTGCATGACGGATCCCGGGGCAGTGGCCTCGGGAAGACACCAACAATACGGAGACAGGATGGATACGGCAGGCAAGCAGGGCGCCAGCGTGCGCGAACAGGTCGGCGAAACGGAATGGCAGGTCCGCAAGGATCTGGCGGCGCTGTACCGGCTGGTGGCGCTTTTTGGGTGGGACGATCTGATCTTCACGCACATCACGGCCAAGGTGCCGGGCACGGAGCATTTCCTCATCAATCCCTACGGCATGATGTTCGACGAAATCACCGCGTCCAGCCTGGTCAAGATCGACCTGCACGGCAACAAGGTGATGGAGTCCGAATACGACATCAACCCCGCGGGCTTCACCATCCATAGCTGTATCCATGCGGCCCGCAAGGACGCGATGTGCGTGCTGCACACGCATTCGATCAACGGGGTGGCCGTGTCGGCGCAGAAGGCCGGCCTGTTGCCGCTGTCTCAATTCGCGTTCATCGTGCTGCGCTCGCTCAGCTATCACGACTACGAGGGCCTGGCGCTCAACCCCGACGAGCAGCCGCGCCTGGTGCGCGACCTGGGCGCCAACAACTACCTCATCCTGCGCAATCACGGCCTCTTGACCGTCGGCCAGAGCATGGCGGAAGCCTTCCAGGCCATGCACCGCCTGGAAGCGGCCTGCATGGTGCAGGTGCGCGCGCAGGCGGGCGGCGAACTGACCCACATTCCGGCCGACATCCTGGCGCGCGCGGCGGCGGAATCGCCCGCCGACCGCGCCCGCAAGGCCCAACTTGCGTGGCCGGGCCTGCTGCGCCGGCTGGACCGGCGCAATCCGGGGTATGCCGAGTAAGCGCGCCTATTTTTTCGCGGTCGGGTCGGCGGACAGGAATTCCGCGCAGTCAGGCAGCGGCTTGGACGGCTCGTAGGACGATGTGCCCGGTTGCCACGCGTAGGTCACGGTGTAGCTGCACTGGCTGTCGATCTGCGGCGCAAGCTGGGCCGGGGTCAGCGCGGGGCGCGTGCTGGAATCTTCAAAGCGGCTGGCGCCCGCCGGCGAGCGCGTCGCCTGCGTCTTGACCTGCAGATCGGGCAGTTCCTTGCCCGGCACGGCCTTCAGCGATGCCTTGAACTCGTAGATGTCGCTGCACTGGCCGGCCCGCTTTTGCGGGTCGGCCTCGTTGAAGCACGCGCGGATCGACGCGTCGGCCGTGTACGGCATGACGAGCACCAGGCTGGCGCCGGTCTGTTCGCCCAGGTTGACGTCGTACAGATACAGGTCGCGGCGCGAGAAGCCGCCGCCCGAGAACGGCGTGGACGCCTCGAAGTCCGGCTCGGCCGGACCGACCACGCCCACCAGCGCCCGTTCTTCGCTTAGCCGGATCAGTTCCGGCCACACGGTGAAATCCTTGAAGTCCGGGATCTCGGGCGAATCCCAGAACCGGTAGTCGGCACGCAGGGTCCTGCTGGTGGCAAAGGGACCGTTTTCTCCGAAAGCGCCATCCGTCTTGATGCCCACGCACCAGTCGGTCTGGGCATTGCAGTACAGCTTGTTGTCCGCGTTGAGCTTCAGGGGCTCGGTATCGGGGGCGGCCATTGCCGCGGCGGGCAGGGCGGCGCAAAGCAGCAGGGCAAGCACTTTTGACACGATTCTTCCTTCTTGTGGGATGCGCGCGGGGCCGTATGTTACGGCCCCGCGCAACGCCCTCCGGGGGCGCGCCACATTTTGTAGGCAGTCGCACCGTTGCGCGCGACTTGATGGTGTCAAAACATGAACAAACGTATCGGCGTCGACGCCGCCCGCTGCGGCGGCGTCAGTCGCGCACGGGGCCGTCGGGCGCATCGGACTCGACCAGCTGCGCCAGTTGCAGCAGCGACTCCTGCCAGCCCAGGTAGCACATCTCGGTCGGGATGACCTCGGGTATGCCTTCCTGCACGATGACCAGTTCCGTGCCGCACGACACTTGCCGCAGGGTGACGGTGGTGGTCATCTCGCCCGGCAGGTTGGGATCGTTGAAGCGGTCCGTGTAGCGGATCTTCTCGCCCGGAACCAGCTCCAGGTACTCACCGCCGAACGGCTCTTCATGGCCGGTGGCAAAGTTGTGGAAGGCCATCCTGTGGCGGCCGCCCACGCGCGCGTCCAGTTCCTGGACCGAGCAGGTGTAACCATAGGGCGGAAGCCACTTGGCTATCGCATCGGGCTCGATGAAGGCGCGATAGACGCGTTCGGGGGTGGTGCGCAGGACGCGAAGGTGTCGTACGGTTCCGGTAGTCATGGTGTAGTCCGCCTTGAAGTGAGGGTGGGTGCATGACTACGACGAACCGCCAACACCCGGATCGACAAGCAATTTGCTGGGGATTTCCCTAGGTCGCGATGGGTTTTCCCATCAGGCCCGCAGCCGTTCGATGTAAGCCGACAGCGTCTCGGCGTGCCGCGCGTCGGCGCGCAGGCCGACATGCCCATCTGCCCGCACCGCCAGCAGCACCATGTCGCCCACGCCCAGCCGGGCCGCCGCGGCGGGGTCTAGGTAAGCGTCCACCTCCGTGACCGCCTGGCTGGCGGTCAGGGCCACCACGACCTCGATGATGTGCCCGTCCGACAGCGCCTGCAGGTCGCGGCGCAGGTCCGACAGCGCTTGCTGCGCCGTGCCGGGGCCGCCAATCAGGAGGACGGTGTGGCCGCGCCGCTTGGCGTAGTCATGCAGCTTGCCCAATCCGCCAGTGGAATACCGCACGTCGATGTGGTCCGGCAGCCGCTGTCCCGGCCAGATGGCCTCGTGCCGGTCTCCCATGACGATCGGCGATCCGGCGTAGTCGATATCCAGTTCGGCCTCCGACACGGCCTCGCGGTGCCGCGCCTCGGGGTTGCCGAAGGCAGCTCGTATAGCCCCGTCGCGCGCGCGCCGCGCCTGCTGGCCATGCGTCATCTGCGCGCTCTCGGCCGCATCGCCCGACGCCATCACCATGTCCGCCACCGGCCGCCGTTCAGCGTGATAGCTGTCCAGCAGCGCGGGCGAACAATGCCCCTGGCACACCAGTGCCAGCTTCCAGCCCAGGTTGAAGGCATCCTGCAGGCCGGTGTTCATGCCGTGCCCCTGCGCCGGGCTGCACGTGTGCGCGGCGTCGCCCGCCAGCAGCACGCGGCCCGACCGGAACGCGCGCGCGACCTTGGTGTGGCATTCGAAGCGCGCCGGGTGCGAGACGTCGTCAAATTGCGCGCCGGGCAGGTAGCGCCGCAGCGTCGACAGCGCGTCCTCGGCCAGGTCCGACTCTGCCGAACTGGGCCGCAGGTAGACGCGCCAGCGCTCGCCGGGCAGGGCGGTCAGAATGACGGGAATCTCGTCCAGGTAGGCGTAATTTGCCTCGAACGCTTCAGGCCAGTCTCGGATGGCGGCGTCGAACACCGCCCAAGGCTGGTTGATGTCGTGGCCGTCCTGCGCGATGCCGGTCAGCATCCGCACGGTGCTGTGATGCCCGTCGCATCCGACGACCCATTGCGCCAGCACCTGCGACAGCTTGCCGTCGCGCTCCACCGTGGCCAGCACGCCGTCTTCCCGTTCCTGCAATCCCACCAGCTTCGTGGCGCGCGTGACCTTGCCGCCCAGCCGCTCAAGATGGTCGGCCAGCACGGTTTCGGTGACTTCTTCCGAGATGCCGATGTTGAAGGGATAGCGGCTGCCAGCAAGTTCCAGGTCGATCACGCCCAGCTCGCTGCCGTTTGCATGAATGCGGGCGCGCCGCTGTTTCACGCCCGCGGCCAGCAGGGGATCGACGATGCCCAGCGTATCCAGGATTTCCAGGGAACGCGGATGTACGACGGTGGCGCGGTCCCAGTCCAGCGGACGTTCGTGCGCATCGATCAGCAGGCAGTCGACGCCGCGGCGCTGCAGTTCGGCGGCGGTCAAGAGGCCGGCCGGGCCCGCGCCCACGACCAGGACGGTTATCGGGATCACCATGATTTGCCCTTGGAAATGGGGTCCTCGTGTCCTGCCGCATGGGATGCAGCCTGCCCGGCAGTCGGAAGCAGCGCGGTCCCGCCGAACGAGCCGGTAGCCCGGCAAGGGCGGCCTGTTGCGCCGCTCGTGCCCATTCGCGTGATGCGAAATTAAAGCAGCGCGATGCCGGCGTCAATCGCCCTTCGGTCTATTACTATTTGGGCCATGAGCCAGCGCAAGACACCTTCGAAGCCGGGCCCCGATGCCTGCATCCGCGTGCGAGGCGCGCGGGAACACAATCTGAAGAACGTCGACGTCAGCATCCCGCGCGATGCGCTCGTCGTGTTCGCCGGCGTGTCCGGGTCGGGCAAATCCTCGCTCGCGTTCGGCACCCTGTATGCCGAAGCGCAGCGCCGCTACCTGGAATCGCTGTCGCCGTATGCCCGCCGCCTGATCGATCAGGTGGGCGTGCCCGACGTCGACGCCATCGACGGCCTGCCGCCCGCGGTGGCATTGCAGCAGCAGCGCGGCACGCCCAACGTGCGCTCCACGGTGGGCAGCGTGACGACCCTGTCGAGCATGCTGCGCATGCTGTACTCGCGTGCCGGCACGTATCCCGCGCGCCAGCCCATGCTGTACGCCGAGGACTTTTCGCCGAACACGCCGCAGGGCGCCTGCCCGCACTGCCACGGCCTGGGCTATGTGTACGACGTGACCGAGGCGTCCATGGTGCCGGACCCGTCGCTGTCCATTCGCGAGCGGGCCATTGCCTCGTGGCCGCCCGCCTGGCATGGGCAGAACCTGCGCGACATCCTGGTGACGCTGGGCTACGACGTGGACAAGCCGTGGCGCGACCTGCCCAAGAAGGATCGCGACTGGATTCTGTACACCGACGAGCAGCCGACCGTGCCCGTCTACGCCGGCTTCACGCCCGCCGAGACGCGCGCCGCCCTGCGCCGCAAGGCCGAGCCCAGCTACATGGGCACCTACACCGGCGCGCGCCGATACGTCATGCACACGTTCGCCACCACGCAAAGCGCCATGATGAAAAAGCGCGTGGCCCGCTTCATGACCGGCGCGCCCTGCCCGGAATGCGGCGGCCGGCGTCTGAAACGCGAGGCGTTGTCCGTGACCTTTGCGGGCCTGGACATCGGCAGCCTGTCGCAACTGCCGCTGGCCCGCATCGCCGAGATCCTGACGCCAGCCGCTGAAGGGCGCTTCGACGACGCGGCCGGGAAGGGCGGCTCGACCCGCAGCAAGGCCGCCGGGGTGCGCGCCAACGCGCGCCGCGTGGCGGCGGGCGGGCTGTCGCACGCGGGCAGCAGCGACGTGCGCCGCACGCCGGACGCCTCGCCCGAGAAACGCATTGCCGCGCAGCGCATCGCGCACGACCTGGTCGAGCGCATCGGCACGCTGCAGGCGCTGGGCCTGGGCTATCTGGCGATGGACCGGTCCACGCCGACGCTGTCGCCCGGCGAATTGCAGCGCTTGCGGCTGGCCACGCAGATCCGTTCCAACCTCTTTGGCGTGGTGTACGTGCTGGACGAGCCCTCGGCGGGCCTGCACCCCGCGGACGGCCAGGCGCTGCACCGCGCGCTGGACCAGCTCAAGGCGGGCGGCAACACGCTCTTCGTCGTGGAGCACGACCTGGACACGCTGCGCCGCGCCGATTGGCTGGTGGACGTGGGGCCCGGCGCGGGCCAGCATGGCGGACAGGTGCTGTACAGCGGTCCGCCAGACGGCCTGCGCAAGGTCAAGGAATCGGTCACGGCCAAATACCTGTTCGATGTGCGGCCCGCCAGCCGGCGCACGCCGCGCGAACCCACCGGGTGGCTTGAGCTGCGCGGCATCCACCGCAACAACCTGCATGGCGTGGACGCGCGCTTTCCGCTGGGCGCGTTCACTGCGGTCACGGGCGTGTCCGGGTCGGGCAAATCCAGCCTGGTCAGCCAGGCGCTGGTCGAACTGGTGGGTGAACTTCTGGGCCAGGAGCTGCCCGCCGAGGAATCCGACAGCGACCTGCCGCAGCCCGGCAACCTGCCGCGCACGACGGGCCGCATCCATGCCGGCGCGCAAGCCATCAAGCGGCTGGTCAATGTGGACCAGAAGCCCATCGGCCGCACGCCGCGGTCCAACCTCGCCACGTATACCGGCCTCTTTGACCACGTGCGCAAGCTGTTTGCCGGCACTAAGGCCGCCCGGTCGCGGCGTTACGGCGCCGGCCGCTTTTCCTTCAACGTCGCGCAAGGGCGCTGCGAGACCTGCGAGGGCGAAGGTTTCGTCCACGTCGAATTGCTGTTCATGCCCAGCGTGTACGCGCCGTGCCCCACGTGTCACGGCAGCCGCTACAACGCCAAGACACTCGAGATCGAATGGAATGGCCGCAATATCGCGCAGGTGCTGGACATGACCGTGGACGAGGCGCGCGCGTTCTTCAAGGACGAAGCCGTCGTGGAGCGTCCCCTGACGCTGCTCTCTGAAATCGGCCTGGGCTATCTGCGCCTGGGCCAGCCCGCCACGGAACTGTCCGGCGGCGAGGCGCAGCGCATCAAGCTGGCGACCGAGCTGCAACGCAGCCAGCGCGGCAACACGCTGTACGTCCTGGACGAGCCCACCACGGGCCTGCACGCGGCGGATGTGGACAAACTGATGACGCAATTGCACGGCCTGGTCGACGCCGGCAACACCGTGGTCGTGGTGGAACACGACCTGCGCGTGGTGGCGGGCAGCGACTGGATGCTGGACGTCGGGCCCGGCGCCGGCGAAGCGGGCGGCGCCATCGTGGCAGCCGGCACGCCGCAGGCGGTCAGCCGCGGCAACGCCGGCGTAACGGCGCAGTTTCTGCGCCCCTTCTTTGATTGAGGAAACATGGAATTGATCTACCGGCCCGCCCGCGCCGAGGACGTGGCGGCCTGCATCGACATTCGCGGCAAAACCCGCGAGAACGCGTTTTCAGCCGAAGACCTGGCCGCGGCGGGCGTCACCCGTGCGTCCTGGGCGGCGGCAATCGACGACGGTTCGCTGCCCGGCTACGTGGCCACGTCTGACGGCAAGATCGCGGGCTACTGTTTTGGCGACAGGCAGGCCGGCGAAATCGTGGTCCTGGCGTTGCTGCCTGACTACGAGGGGCAGGGCGTGGGCAAGACGCTCTTGAACCTGGTGGTGCGCGATCTGACGGCGCTTGGCTTTGAACGGCTGACCCTGGGGTGCGCCCGCGACCCCGCCGTGCGTTCCTATGGCTTTTACCGGCACCTGGGCTGGCGTTCCACGGGCACGTTCGACGACAGGAACGACGAGGTGCTGGAATACTTTCCCTGAACGCGGCTAGGGCTGCTGCCGCATTTCATCGGCCAGCGTGTCCCGCATGCGTTCCATGCTTTCCTGGCCCACCTCGATCAAGCCGCCGATCGGCTGGTCGATGTCCAGGATGAAGGTCAGCACCAGCGCGATCAGCGCGGCGAACATGCCGGTCGACACGGGCCGCCGCCGTCCGTACAGGCCAGTGCCGTAGGCGATGTAGGCCATCGAACCGGCGGCCACGATGAAGAGCAGGTAGTACACCGGCTCCGGCACGTGGTTTTCCAGCGCAACGCGCCGCTTCTCGTTGATCTGCGCCATGTCGTTGATGGCCTGGATGAACATGATGGTGGAGATGGTCGGCGGGTTCTCTGCCCGGGCCGCGACCGCCGCCCGGATCTGGCGTTCGATGCGGCGCGCGGTGGCGTTGGCGGCGGCAAAGCGCGGCGAATCCTGATCCGCCAGGTGGTAGTCCAGCGACGCCGAGGCGTATTCATGCAGCATCTTGGCCACCGCAGGCCGGTGTTCGGCGGGAATGAGCTGCGATCGCCAATAGGCGTTGCCGATGGCGTTGGCCTCTTCCAGCACCAGGTTCTTGCGCGTCTCGAAACGCGTGACCGACATGGCAAACGTGAACCCCAGCAGCAGGGCCAACAGGCCAAGCAGCGCGGTTTGCAGCGCGGTGATGTGCGTCTTGGCGGCCTCGTCGGCCGGCTTGCGCAGCCGGCGGCCGAGCCGGTAGGCAAGCTCGATGACGGCCAGGAAAATGATGAGCACGACGAAAAAGATGATGACTTCGTCAACTTCCCGCAGCATGCCGTCTTCCCCCGGTTTGGATGTGCGCATCAGCGTAAGCCGATTGCGCGGCGGCGGCAATCGGGCGTGGCCCTGACGCCCCGCCCGTCAGCGAAATGCCAACATCTTGGAGTAAGGTGTCGCTTCCCAACTTGAAGACCCCGCACGGAGCAGAACTTGAAATACCGCAAACTCGGCCGTACCGACCTGGACGTCAGCCTGATCGGGCTGGGCACCATGACCTGGGGCGAGCAGAACACTGAAGCGCAGGCGCACGAACAACTGGACTACGCGCTGGAGCGCGGCGTCAACCTGGTCGACGTGGCCGAAATGTACCCGGTGCCGCCCAAGCCCGAAACGCAGGGCCTGACCGAAACCTACATCGGCACGTGGCTGGCCAAGACGGGCCGCCGCAACGACATCGTGCTGGCCAGCAAGGTCGCCGGCCCCGTGCGCGACCCCAAGCGTCCCGGCCACATCCGCGACGGCAAGACCTTCCTGGACCGCAAGAACCTGACCGAGGCGCTGGACGCCAGCCTGAAGCGGCTGCAGACGGACTACCTGGACCTGTATCAGCTCCATTGGCCCGACCGCACCACGGCCACGTTCGGCCAGCTGAACTACCCGTGGGTCGAAGACGAGCACACCGTGCCGATCGAGGAAACCCTGTCGGTGCTGCAGGACTTCGTGCGCGCCGGCAAGGTGCGTCACGTGGGCGTGTCCAACGAAACGCCGTGGGGCGTCAGCCAGTTCCTGCGCCACGCCGAAAACCAGAACCTGCCGCGCATCGCCTCGATCCAGAACGCCTACAGCCTGCTGAACCGCGTGTTTGAGATCGGCCTGTCGGAATTCACCCACCACGAAGGCGTGGGCCTGCTTGCGTATTCGCCGCTGGCGATGGGCATGCTCTGCGGCAAGTACCTGGACGGCGCCAAGCCGGCCGGCGCCCGCCTGACGGTCTTCTCGCGCTTTACCCGCTACAGCAACCCCCAGGCCGAAGCCGCCACGCGCGAATACGTGGAACTGGCCCGCGCACACGGCATCTCGCCGACGCACCTGGCGCTCGCCTGGGTCAACCAGCGCCCCTTCGTCACCAGCAACCTGATCGGCGCGACGTCGCTGGAACAGCTCAAGGAAAACATCGACAGCGTCGACGTGACCTTGCCGGCGGACGTGCTGGACGCGATCAACCAGATTCACACGCGGCATCCGAATCCGGCGCCTTGAAACGAGCAAGGCGAGCAAGGCGTGCAGGGCAGAAAGAACTCAATGCCCTGATCGGACGCTATTGATCTCTGCAGCGGTCTACGTGCAAAAGCTCACTTGCGAAAGCGGTGGGCTTTTTGCTTTGCATGAGGGGATGCCAATGCGTCAGGCGATTTTCGTGTTTATCTGATTCAAGCCGCTTTCTTCGGCGCTCAAACTCCGGTGCATCTGCAATTGCCAGGAGCCATGATGACAGGGCGCCCGATCATTCGTGTTGGCGACAAGACCACCCATGGCGGCACGGTGATGGAGGGATTTTCGTCCTACTCCATCGACGGCCGAGCGGCGGCCGGTCTCGGTCATAACGTGGAGTGCCCAACATGCAATGGCATCTATCCCATTGTTGAGGGGGTAAGCAGTTTCACTATTGACGGCGGATACGTCGCTATTGAGGGGATGAGGACGGCCTGCGGGGCGACGTTGATCGCAAGTCAGAATATTGCATCTGTGATTCCGGATTCGGGTGGCATCGCTCGCGTGTCACGAAATTGGCGCACACGCGAGAAAGAGCTGAGGGAAGGCGGGGCCGGGTCGGAAAGGCCGCATTCTGATGTTCTGCGGCAGAGCAGTTGTGAACACGCGGATACAGCAGTGATTCCTGCCGAATACATCGTTCGAGAAATGAAGACCAATCCTTTTTCGATTCGAGGGCGGCAAATCCATGACTCGAACCATTTCGATTTTGGGTCATATAGCAGACAGTGGAGCGAGTCCCCCTGGTATGCAAAGCTATCGTCACGCCCTACCTATGTTGAGGCGCTGCCCGAGGAGAAACTCCGAGCTTATGCTCTCTGGGCCGATATCGTCGGACCTGGGCAGCCTTGGGATCACAAGCCGATGCTGCAAAAAATGCTTAAAGGCGTTTGGAATTCGGGCTGGCAAAAGTCTGGTGCCTACGACTATTTCTATGACATTTGGTCGAACATTCATTATGGCTATGTAGGTGTAGCGGTCGGCTTCACCCCCGATGAACTGATCAATGGCGCAGGGATCGCTCAAGCGTTGCATGACACCTTGGGCGCCTTGGCAGAACCGCGATTACCGTCCATGCAGAACCATCCGGAGAACGGCGGTTGGCCTGCCAGCGCAGACGACAGACCGGATCACATTTCAATCAGGTTGGGGTGCGACCTGTATGTAGACGTAAAACCTCACGCGCTAACCCCGGCCATCCTGCTCGGAGCAGTCCAAGCGGTACCGGTGCCTTGGGGAAGCGGTCAAGACAGGTCAAAAGAAATTCATGACTGTGAACGGTAGCGGGTGGACAACATGCGGATTCTGGGAAAGTCAATTTGCTTCCTGCTTGCCCTACTGGGTGGGTTATGTGTAACCCTCATTCTTTGGGGCTCACTGGCGCCTGCTGTTGTGATTCACTACGCGCAAGACGCCCCAGAGCCGGTGGTGATTTACTTCAATGACAATCACCGTCTCAGACGAGAAGCCTTTGACCCCGGCGAGTCAGTCAGATTTTCGACCGCGATGTTCGCGTCGCCGGATTCATGGATTGATGTAAGCGCGCCATTCGTCAATCGCCGAGGCTTGGAAATTACAGGCAAGTTCAGTCGCGTCGATGTGTGCATCGATGCGCAAGCACGGTTCAGCGCTCAGACAAGGCACGCGTATTTCGCGCGATTCACGTCGCCAAGTGAGCCCTGCAAGGTTGCCGATCACGGACGGTGATCGGCCGGCACCTCCCACAACTTCCCCGGCGCGAAGCCCTCCTGTTCCCCCTTCTTTGCATACCCCAGCGGATTCGCAATCACCCGGCAGCCGTCCTTCACGTAGTCCTGCGGACAGTGCAGATGTCCGTGTATCCACACGTCGGCCAGCGGCAGCAACCCGTCCAGCGCGTTGCAGAATCCCGCTGTCCCCGGCGTGACCCCGTAGCGCGGATCGGCGCTGGCCAGGGTGGGCGCAAAATGCGTGATCGCGACCGTCGTGCCGTCAAACGGTACGCGCAACGCGGCGTCCAGCCATTGTTGGCAGGCCAGGCCCTGCTCGCGCATCTGTTCGGCCATGAAGGGGGCGCCGTGGCGGCGCATTTCGGCCTTTTCCAGATAGAAGTCCGCGGCCCGGAAAGCCTTGGCGCGTTTTTTCAGGACTTCTCCCAACGCGTCGCCCGGCGCGGCAAGCGCGTCGAAGTCGGTCCACAGCGTCGTGCCCACGAACCGCACGCCGCCGATCACCGTGGTCTCCCGTTCCAGCCATTGGATGCCCAGGGGCTCGCACAGGTCGCGCAGGCGCTCATGCGTCTCGTCGAAATCCACGTTGTCGTATTCGTGGTTGCCCGGCACGAAAAGAACAGGCGTGGGCCAGCCTTGGCGGGGCGAATAGTCGCCCAGGCCGAAATCGTCCCGCTCCAGCCGTGAGCCCTGGCGATACGAACCGATGTCGCCGGCCAGCACCAGGAGGTCGGCCCCGGCCGCAGGTTGTGCCACGAAGGTGGGATCGGTTTCAAGATGCAAATCGGAAAGCAATTGGATCTTCATGGGCCCTATCTTAGGCGACGAGCGGACGCGCTGCGCCGGGCCGGCATCCGTGCGACACTTTCCCCCAAGCATTTGCCGACCCCACGGCAATCACCCAAACCCACCACCCACCGGATACAGGAGGAACTCCCATGCGTATCGTGTTTGCCGCCGCAGCGCTCCTGCTTGCAGCGGGGGCGCAGGCCCAAGTGCTCAAGTGTGACCAGGCGTCGACCCAGACCGACATGAACCTGTGCGCGGACCAGGCTTATCGCAAGTCCGACGCCGACTTGAACGCCGCGTACAAGGAAGTGACCGAGCGTCTGAAAGACAGCAAGGCTGCCTTGACGCAATTGCAGGCCGCGCAGAAGGCGTGGCTGTTCTTTCGCGATGCCGAATGCGCGTTTTCGTCAGCAGGCGTTACGGGCGGCAGCGCGTATCCGATGGTGCTGAGCCAGTGCCTGGACAAGCTCACGCAGGCCCGCACCAAGGAATTGCGCGCGTACCTCGCGTGCGAGGAAGGCGACACCAGCTGCCCGGTGCCCCGCAAGCCATGAGCGCCGCCAGGCAGACTGGCGGGGATCAGCGCAAGCCGGACCCCGGCAGCCCGGACACCGGCAGCCCCGATCCTGGCCTGATCGTCGACGAGTACGGCGTGCCGCGCTGCTTCTGGCAGCCGTCCATGCCGGACTATCACGACCATGAATGGGGCCGGCCCGTCACCGACGACAGGCGCCTGTTCGAGAAGATCTGCCTGGAAGGCTTTCAGGCCGGCATGGCGTGGATCACCATCCTGCGCAAGCGCGATGCGTTTCGCGAGGCGTTCGACGATTTCGACATGGAGCGCGTGGCGCGCTACACCGAGCGCGACGTGGAGCGCCTGATGGGCAATGCCGACATCGTGCGCAACCGCGCCAAGATCGTGTCGGCCATCAACAACGCGCAGCGCGCGCGCGAACTGGCCGATGAAACCGGGTCGCTCGCCGGCTGGCTATGGTCGCACGAGCCGCAGACGCGTCCGGCGGCCGTGGACCGGCACTACTGGGACAACAATCCCACATCCAAGGCGTCGATCGAACTCTCGCGCGCGTTGAAGCGGCGCGGCTGGACATTTGTCGGGCCGACCACCATCCACGCCTTCATGCAGGCCGTCGGGATGGTGAACGAGCACATGAGCGGGTGCGTCTGCCACGCGCAGATCGAGGCGGCGCGGGTGCGCTTCCGTCGACCCGGCTGAATCAACGCGCCGCAACGCCGGCCTGCGCCCGCGCGGACGCGGTGCATCGGAAAGGCGTCACACCACGCTGATGCGCAGTTCAGCCAGCAGCGCCGCCGCCTGGGTCTTGGAGATGGTGGCGCCCGCCAGCCGGGCGGCGGCCGTCAGGTCCAGACCGCCCAGATCCGCCTCGCGCAGGTCCGCGCCTTCGAAGTGAACGTTTTTCAGGGTGGCGTTGCGCAGGCTGCCGCCGTGAAAGACCGTCTCGCGGAAATCGCTGCCCGACAGATCCGCGTCCGAGAAATCGAGCTGGAGCAGGTTGCACTTGCGAAACGACACGCCGCGCAGCAGGGCGCCGACCAGCAGGCATTCCTCGAGCGACCACCCCAGGCACGCGATGCCATCGAAATCCGAGCCCGTCAGCTTGCATGCCCGCAAGCGCGCGCTGGCCAGCCGCGCACGGCGCCAGTTGGCGTTGTTCAGGTCGCAGTTCTGGAAGGAGGCCTCGCTGGCGTCGGCCGAGGCGAAATTGGCCGACCCGCCGCGGCAGCGCAGCCATTGCGTGTCGGTCAGGTCTGCACCTTGGAATGAGGCGCCGGCGATCGCGCAGCCGCTGAATTGAAAGCCGCGCAGATCCAGGCGCGAAAAGTCCGCCTCCTGGAAGTCGCAGTCGACAAATGACAGCGGGACGCCCGGGGCAGCCTCGATCAGGGCCAGCATCGCCTTGCGGTCGATGTCCTGGCCCTCGATCGGTGGCGGTACGGTTTGCGTCATGCGGATCAGGCCGACGCGTCGGACTGCATGCGGCCCAGGATGAATCCGTCCACGGCGCTGGTGCGGCCGCGCCACAGGGTCGGCTGTCCAGCAATGGGCGTGCCGTCAGCGGTGAAGAACAGCGCGTCGGCCAGGTGGATGTAGTTGGGCAGCGGGTCAACGGGCTGCGGCAGGCGGAACACATCGCCCAGCTCGGCCAGCGAAGCGTGCACGGTCTGGCGCGTGTCATCGTCCATCGACGCCAGCGAGCCCGAAAAGCTGGCGGCGAAGGTGTCGAAGTACTCGGCGCCCGAGACGATCGAGCCGGACACCAGCATGCCGCCCATCTGCAAGGTCACGCCAATGCTCTCGATCTGGCTGCCGTTGTTGACCAGGTTGACCAGGAACTGCAGGAACGCGTCCGCGGTGGGTGCGGCGGCAGCAGGCTGGCTGGCGGCGGAGGGGGCGATGCTCATGAGAGGGGTCTCTGAAAGGTTTGCAAGAGGCACAAGATACTCGAAGGACGCTGAAAATGGTCGCGCGGCAATCCCGCGAGAAGCGGGCCGATCGGGCGCCTGACCGGGCCTTCCGGCGGCGCGGGCGGGGAGTATGTTGGCAGCCTGACCGCCATTCCCTTTGGAGCCTCCATGAGCAGCGTGAATTTCCTGGGTATCAATGCCGGCGCCGGCCAACCCGCGTCCGCCCGCAACGCCAACGCCACTGCCGGCGAGGGCTTTCGCGCGGCGTTCGCCGACGCCACCGAGCGCAACCGTTCGGCCATGGGCCGTGGCGTCTCGGGCGCCGCGCAATCCGCGCCGTCGCAGGCCGAGCAGGAGTTCATGGACTACGCCGCGATGTCGATCGAGGACAAGATGTTCTACGCGGCCTTGGCAAGCCTGGGCATTTCCAAGGAAGAGTACGACGCCATGTCGGCCGCCGAACGCCTGGAAGTCGCCCAGAAGGTGTCCCTGGCAATGCAGCAGCTAGCCAAGGCCGAAAATACGAAGGAAGTGCTCTGAGGTCCTGACGGCCCAATGCGAAAAGGCCCGCTTGCGCGGGCCTTTTTCACATCACCATCCCCAGCAGGTGCCCGCCGCCGGCTTGCCGCAGGTGCGGTAATTCACCGCGAACCACAGCTTGCCCGCGCCGCGCGGCGTGCCGTCTGACGTCTTGACGTCGTTGCGCGGCAGTTCTTCCAAGGTGTCGCGCGCGGTCTTGGTGGGCGAGCCGCTGGCCGCGTTGGGCGCCAGCACGATGCGGCCCAGGCTGGCGGCATCGCGGTCCTCGAACACGATATCCGTGTCGTTCAACGCGCTCATCTTCAACGAGGCATCGCGCACGGCGGCGGCGTAGCTGTCGCTGGCGCCGGTCGGCAGGATGTCCTTGTTCAGCGTGCTGACCGCCAGGATCTCGGCGGGCGTGGCCGGCGCCTGCATCTTGTACTGATCCAACCCGGGCAGCTGGCCCGCCGCGGCCTGCCGGCGCAGCCAGTCGCCCCACAGGAATTCCGCGAACTCGGGCAGGTTGCCGTTGCTGTAGGCGATGTCGCGGGTGAAGTACACCAGCGAGCGATAGCGGTCTTCCTGCATGCCGCCGGGTTCCTGCGCATGGGACAGCCCCAGGCGCGTGGGCAGCTGGTCGACGGTGATGGGCTGATTCTGCCCGTCGCGCAGCCACGCGCGGCGCTCGTCCACCAGGCGTTGCCAGAAGGCGGCCGCGGTCGTCAGGTCGCTGTAGTTGGCGTCGACCTTCACCCACACCGGCAGCTCGGGGCCGCCGTCAGAGATCTCGCGCAGGGACGAGAACGTGTGGTGGCCGTCGGTCAGGTACAGATTGCCGTCCCAGCCCACCACCACCGTCTTCAGGTTGGCGGTGTGGGTGCCCGGCGCGTCCAGGCAGGCGAACGTGTCGGGCTGGTCCAGGCGGGCGGCGCGGGCCTCGGCGATGCTCTGGAACTTCTGCGCGCGCTCGGCGCCACCCACGTCTTCGCAGTAATCGTCGAACTTCTTGCCGACCGTGCGGTTCAGGTAATCCAGTTGCAGCACCGGATCCGCCGCCCAGGTGGCGCGGTCGAAGTCGCCCTGCCAGCGGCCCAGCTTGTAATAGATCTGGTCATAGCCGATCGCGGCCTGCGTGGGGTGCAGTTCCTCGATGCGGACCTGGATCACGTCGCCCGGCTTGGTCTGCAGGTAGGCCGTATTGCGCGGGGGCGTCTCAGGTTGCGGTTCCGGGGCGGGCGTCTGCGGCGGCGCCGGGGTTTCGGCGACAGGCGGCTGGACGGCGTCATCGTCATCGTCGCCGCCGCCATTGCAGGCGGCCAGGGCCAGCGGCAGCAACGCCAGGGCCAGGGCGCGGGCAAGGCGCGTTTGCGGACGGAACACGGGCGAGAACTCGGAAGGGGAACGAGGAGGCATGACAGTTCGTGGGGGGCTGCGATCAGTGAGGGAGGCCGATCATGCCGGACGCGTGTTTCCTGCGCATTGCACGTCACCATGAATCTGACCGAGCATAGCTTGCGCGGCGCGCAGCAGGGAGATAATGGCAGCGCGCCCGGCGCAGGACCGTGGCGCGATACCGGAAAAACCAGGGAGGCTGCCGGCAATGGCTTACATCAACTTCTGGCGCATCTGCTTCGCGCTGACGCTCAGTGCAATCGGCTTCGGTGCGGCGGCGGACGACCGGGGCGCGCAACTGCTGGAGGCGTCCGGCAAGGGCGACACGGCGCGGGTGCGCCAATTGCTGGCCGCAGGCGCGCCGCTCGAGGCGCGGGACGGGCAGGGCAACACGCCGCTCCTGCGCGCCACGCAGGGCAACCACGAAGCGGCCGCGGCGGCGCTGATCCAGGCCGGCGCGGACGTGAACGCCAAGAACGGCATGCAGGACAGCGCCTATCTATTGGCGGGCGCGCAGGGATATCGCGAGATCCTTGAACTGACGCTGACGCACGGCGCGGACCTGAAAAGCACCAACCGCTACGGCGGCACGGCGCTGATACCTGCTTGCGAGCGGGGCCATGTCGAGGTCGTCAAGCGTCTGCTTCAGGCCGGGGTGGATCCGAACCATGTCAACCGGCTGGGTTGGACCGGGCTGCTGGAAGCCATCATTCTGAGCGATGGCGGACCGCGTCATCAGGCCATCGTGGCGATGCTGATAGAGGGGGGCGCGGACGTGAATCTGCCGGACAAGGACGGCCGCACGCCGTTGCAGCACGCCCGCCAGCGCGGGCAGACAGAGATCGTCCAGATGCTGGAGCGCGCCCGGGCGCGGTAGCGGCCCGGGCGGCGGGGTGGGCCGGCGCCGCGCAAGCGGACCGGCCCGGCACACGCTTAGAACTGGTGGCGGATGCCCACGCCGGCGGCGGTGCTCTTGACGCCGTCGATGAACGCGTAGTCCGTGCCGTACGAACCGTAGGCGTACAGGTTGGTGCGCTTGGACAGGTCGTAGGTGTAGCCCACGCTGTAGACGTTCATGTTGGCGTCGCCGCCCGTCAGCTTGTCGTTGGACGGGGCCACGTGCTGCCAAGAAGTGAACAGGCTGCCGGCTGCGCTGACGGGGAACGTTGCGCCCAGCATGTAGGAATTGGCCTTGAAACCGTCCACGAAGCGGTTGATGCCGAACTCATCGCTGAACGGCGTGCCGGCCGGCAGGTCCTGGCCGACGAACCAGCCGTCAGTGGTGCGGCCGTAAGCGGCGGCCAGCTTGACGACTTCCAGGTCGTACGACGCGCCGATGGCGTACTGGCGCGGCGTGGCGCCGTTGTCGATGGAGCCGCGGTTGGAACCGTTTAGCTGGTCATACGTCAGCGTCACGTTCAGCGGACCTTGCACGTAGCGCAGGCCGGTCGTGATGCCGCGCGTGTTGTCCGCAGTCTTGAAGCCGGTCTGGTCCGTCGTGGTGTCGTCCACGCTGAACGAGTAGCCCACGGCGAATTCAAAGCCGTTCACCGACGGGGTGCGGTACATGACCATGTTGTCCCAGCGCATGGTGTTGGCCGCGCTGAACCCCAGGCCCAGGTTGGACTGGGTGTAGCTGGTGTAGAAGGGATCGATGTCGGCCAGGTAGTTGGAGCCGACGGTGGCCTGGCGGCCGAATTCGAGCGAGCCCCACGCGTCGTTGGCCAGGCCGATGGTGGCCTGGCGGCCGAACAGGCGGCCCGACTGGCCGCGGCTGCCGTTGGCGGAGTCAAAGCCGCTTTCCAGCTTGAAGACGGCGCGCAAGCCGTCGCCCAGATCTTCGGATCCGCGCAGGCCCCAGCGGGAGCCGGCCTGGATGCCGTTGATCATGCCGACTTTGGAACCACTGT
This sequence comes from Achromobacter sp. SLBN-14, assembly GCF_006715415.1. Classification (NCBI taxonomy): domain Bacteria; kingdom Pseudomonadati; phylum Pseudomonadota; class Betaproteobacteria; order Burkholderiales; family Alcaligenaceae; genus Achromobacter; species Achromobacter sp. SLBN-14. The sequence continues at coordinate 3,738,236 of NZ_VFNE01000001.1, forward strand.
AGCCATCGCCCTTGATCTTGTTGTAGCCGAGGCCGGTGTCGATGACACCGTAGAGGGTGACTGACGGTTCTGCCTGGGCAACGCCTGCGAAAGAGGCCAGCATTGCCGCGGCGAGCAGCGTCTTTTTCATCCGGAAAACTCCTGTGTTGCAGTTGAAGAAAAAGCAAAAGGAACACGGCGCCAAGCATCAACCCGGCTGTGTTCCTCGGGGCATAGTGTAGAACAATGCGTTAATTGTCGTTATCCGCCGTCAATTTTTGCCAAAATTCGAAGTTGTTCTAGTGGCGCACGCGTTTGAAACCTGCGCAGGCGGATCGGGGCCGGATTGACCTGGATCCGTCATAGTGGCATCTTGCCCAAAACCCCAATCTTGGAACCCTCGTCTTGGAATTTCCCCAGCCGCTCGTCACTGTCGACGCCGTCCTTCTCACCCTGCGCGAATCCGGCCTGGAAGTCGCGCTGCACCAGCGCGACCGCGAGCCCTTCCAGGGCGCGATGGCGCTGCCCGGCGGCGTGGTGCACGCCGACGAGGACGCGTCCACCGAAGACAGCATCCGGCGCGTGTTGCGGGAAAAGACCGGTTTCGAGCCGCGTTACCTTGAGCAGCTGCAGGTGTTTTCGGGCATGGATCGCGACCCCCGGCAGTGGTCGCTGTCGGTGGCCTACGTGGCCCTGGTGCCCGCCGCCGAACTGGCCGCCGCCACGCGCGCCGAGTTCCGCTTTGTCAGCGTGGACGCGCTGCCGCCGCTGGCGTTCGACCACGCCGCCATCGTCCGGGCGGCCGTGGACCGCCTGCGCAGCAAGTCCACCTATTCCACGCTGCCGTTCTTCCTGTTGCCCGAGCGCTTCACGCTGACTCAGCTGCAGCACACCTATGAGGCGATCCTGCAGACCCGGCTCGAGAAGTCCAATTTCCGCCGCAAGATGGAAGCGTGGGGCGCGCTGGAGGCCACCGACGAACAGGTCGGCGGCGCGCAGCGGCCGGCGCGCCTGTATCGGCTGAAGGACTTCACGTTTTTCGACCGCAGCGTCGGGTGATGCATGAGCGCGCCCATTCAAACGCAAAGATAGTTGCATAACGACAATAAGTAGGCTTATACTGGCGTCACTTAGTTTTGAAATGCCACTAAGGGACGATCATGTTCACCATCACTGCGGTCATTGAAGGACAACGCCTGACCGATACGCCGGCAGCGTTCCGGTTTCCGGGCGGCGAAATGCAGGTCACCATTCCGGCCGGGTTGCGCGAGCAGGCAGACGCCGCCCGCGAATTTCGCATCCATGCCTTGTTGAAGTCGGCCGACGACGTGATGCAGTTGTTGCTGTTGACCGATGCCCTGCGCCGCCTGAACCCCGCCGTGCCGGTGCACCTGGACATGCCCTACGTGCCGTACGCCCGCCAGGACCGCGTGTGCAATCCGGGCGAGGCGCTGGGCGCCGCGGTGTTCTGCAAGCTGATCAACGACCAGCAGTACGCCACCGTCACCATCGTCGAACCCCACAGCGACGTCACGCCCGCGCTGCTTGCGCGGGTGCGGGTCGTCGATTCCGCCGCCTACTTGAAAAAGGCGCTGGCCGCCCCGGCCTTCGCGCAGGGCGTCACCCTGATGGCGCCGGACGCCGGCGCCCGCAAGCGGGTGCAGGCGCTGGCCAAGGCGCTGGGCGTGGCGGACGTGCGCTACGCGGAAAAGGTCCGCGATCCGCAGACCGGCCGCATTACGGAAACCCGCGTGCCCGACGATATCCCGGCTCAGCCGGTGCTGGTGGTCGACGACATCTGCGACGGCGGCCGCACGTTCCTGGAACTGGCCGCCGCCCTGCGCGGCAGGACCCGCCAGCCGCTTTACCTGTATGTCACGCACGGCATCTTCAGCAAGGGTCTGACCGAACTGAAGGCCAACTACGCCGAGATTTTCACCGCCTACGACTGGACTCGCACCGAAGACGCCCCTGTGCCGGGCGCCGCCGCAGCCGTCCTGGTCAACGAAGCAGCCTAGAAGGAAAACGCCATGAATGCCCCCGACACCCTGGCCCCCGCGCTCAAGAACGGCCTGAATCCCTTTCTGCAGGCGGATTTCTACAAGACCGGCCACCCCTTCCAGTACCCCAAGGGCACCAACAAGATCCTTGCCAACTTCACGCCGCGTTCCGCGCGCCTGGCGCCGGTGCTGCCCGAACTGTTCGACGAGAAGATCGTCTGGTTCGGCCTGCAGGGCTTCATCAAGGAAATCCTGATCGGTCTTTTCAACCGCGAGTTCTTTGGCAAGCCGGCCGCGACGGCGGTGCGCCAGTACCAGCGCCGCGTGGACAACGCGCTGGGCAAGGGCGCGGTCACGGTGGACCACCTGCAGGCGCTGCACGACCTGGGCTACCTGCCGCTGGAAATCCGCTCGGTGCCCGAAGGCGCCCGCGTCGACATCCGCGTGCCGCCCGTCACCTTCGTCAACACCCGGCCGGAATTCGCCTGGCTGGTGACCTACATCGAAACCCTGTTCAGCTGCGAATCCTGGAAGCCGTCCACGGTCGCCACCATCGCCTTCGAATACCGCAAGCTGCTGACCTATTTCGCGCAGCTGACCGGCAGCCCGATGGCGTTCGTGGACTGGCAGGGCCACGACTTCTCGATGCGCGGCATGGCCGGCCTGTACGACGCGCGCAAGTGCGGCGCGGGCCACCTGTTGTCCTTTACCGGCACCGACACGATCCCGGCCATCGATTACCTCGAAGACCTCTACCTCGCGGATTCAGATCGGGAACTCATCGGCGGCTCGGTGCCGGCGACCGAACACTCCGTGATGTGCCTGGGCAGCAAGGAGGGCGAGATCGAAACCATCCGCCGCCTGGTCAAGCAGGTCTATCCGGCGGGCATCGTGTCCGTGGTGTCGGACACCTGGGACTTCTGGCAGGTGGTCACGGATTTTGCCGCGGCGCTCAAGTCCGAGATCATGAGCCGCGAGCCGGATGCGCTGGGCAATGCCAAGGTCGTGTTCCGCCCGGACTCGGGCGATCCCGTGAAGATCCTGACCGGCTACTTCTGCACCGATGTGCCGCGCGTAGACGACCGCGCTGCCCTGCAAGCGGCGCAAGCCGCCGGCTTTGAGGCCGTGCGCGATGCGGCCACGGGCAACTACTGGCTGCTGGGCGAAGACGCCAGCGCGCGGCAAGCCCTGCGCGCCGCCGAGGTGAAGGGCGCCGTGCAATGCCTGTGGGATACCTTCGGCGGGGTTGAGACCGAGCGCGGCTACAAGCTTCTGGATCCGCACGTCGGCCTGATCTATGGCGACTCCATCACGCTGACCCGGGCGCGCGACATCTTGGTGCGGCTGGAGCGCAAGGGCTTTGCCTCGGGCAACGTGGTGCTGGGCATCGGGTCATACACCTATCAGTACCTGACGCGCGACACCTTCGGCTGGGCGCTGAAGGCCACATACGCCGAAGTCAACGGCGAACCGCAGGAACTGGTCAAGGACCCGGTCACCGACTCCGGCGTGAAGAAGTCCGCCAAGGGACTGCTGCGCGTGGAAGAGACGCCAAGCGGCTACGTGCTGCACGATCAGCAGACGCCCGAGCAGGCGGCGGGCGGGGCGCTGGTGCCGGTGTTCCGCGACGGCGAGCTGCTGGTCGAACAGAGCTTGGCCCAGATCCGGGCGCGGCTGCAGGGATCGTGGGTGTGCCCCGATCCGGGCAGCATTCGCTGGCCGGCCTGCTGATGCCGCCGGCGTGAGCCGGCCGCCCAAGCGAAACGGCGCCCGAAAGGGCGCCGTTATTTTTACCGCATGAGGTTCAGGCCTGCCGGCGCGCGCGCTTTTCCTCGCGCACGAAGATCACCACGCCCACGATCACCATCAGCGCCAGCGCATACCAGGTGATGGCGTACGTCAGATGGTTGTTCGGAAAGTTGAGCATCGTCAGGCCGCCCACCGGTTCCCGCGCGGGATCCTTGCCGGGGCTGGACGCCGCATCCGCATCGATGAAGTACGGCGCCACGTCGGTCAACCCGCGCGCCGCCGCGATGCCGGGCAGATCGCGTGAATACCAGAGGTTGGCGGCCGGGTCGTTGTTGCGCAGAAAGCCGCTGGCCGGCTCGCCCATGCGCAGCAGGCCCGTCACCTGGCCCGGGGCGGCGGGCTGGGCGGCATTGGCCGGGTCCTTGCGCCATGCCGGCAGCACGAAGCCGCGGTTGACCAGCACGGTGCCGCCGTCCGCCAGCTGCAGCGGGGTCATGACCCAATAGCCGCTGCCCAGTTCGGTCGCGGCCTGCACCAGCGTCTGCTTGTCGAAGTGGTACGTGCCGGCGGCGGTGACGTGGCGGTATTCCGCGTTGTCCTGGGTCAATTGCGCCCATTCGCTTTTGCCGGGGGCGGGCGTGGCGGGCGCGTGGGCCCGCTGATCCACCTGCGCGATCAGGGCGCGCTTCCAGGCCAGCCGGTGCACCTGCCAGGTGCCCAGGGCGCAAAGCCCGGCAAAGAGGGCGACAGCCAGCAACCCCAGGATGATCAGGGTTGCCTTGCTGCGCGGATTACGGGAGGTGTCGCGTGAAGAAATGTCTTTGACTGCTGCCATCAGGGCATCTTGCGCATGTCATGCGGGGACATGGGCATCATGTTGGAGTTCAAGTGATACATGATCCAGATGGATCCGCTGAGCGTAATGACGACCAGCACCAGCGTGAATATTAACGCCAACATGTTCCAGCCGCTTTCGGACTTGGTGTCCATGTGCAGGAAGTAGACGATGTGCACCACGATCTGCACGACGGCGAACGCCAGGATCACCAGGCCCGTGACGCGCGAGCTGTCGATGACCCGGTCCATCACCAGCCAGAACGGGATCGCCGTCAGGATGGCCGCCAGCACGAAGCCGGTCATGTAGCTCTTGAAGGTGCCGTGGGCGGCGGCGTCGTCATCATCATGGTGGCCATCGTGATGATCGTGGCCATGATGGCCGCCGTGGCCGGTGTCGGCCAGGTTATCCATGTGCGACGTCATGGCAGCACTCCCATCAGGTACACAAAGGTGAACACGCCAACCCAGATCAGGTCCAGGAAGTGCCAGAACATCGACAGGCACATCAGGCGGCGGCGGTTTTCCGGGATCAGGCCGTGCAGGCGGACCTGCAGCATCATCGTCACCAGCCACACGATGCCGAAGGTGACGTGCAGCCCGTGCGTGCCGACCAGCGTAAAGAAGGCCGACAGGAAGGCGCTGCGCTGCGGGCCCGCACCCTGGTGGATGAGGTGCCAGAATTCGTAGATTTCCAGCGACAAAAAGCCCAGGCCCAGGATGCCGGTGACCGCCAGCCACAATTGCGTGGCCCCGATGCGGTTGCGCCGCATCTCCAGCATGGCAAAGCCATACGTGATCGAGGACAGCAGCAGCAGCGTCGTGTTCACCGCCACCAGCGGCAGGTCGAACAGGTCCGCGCCGGACGGCCCGGCCGCGAAGCTGCGGCCCAGCACGCCGTAGACCGCGAACAGGCACGCGAAGATGAGGCAGTCGCTCATCAGGTAGATCCAGAACCCGAGCAGCGTGCCGTTCTTGGGATGGTGTTCGCCAGGAACGTAGAAGACCGGTTCCTGGGCCGGCGCGGCGCCGCCGGGCATGGGGTGGGCGAGGGTATCAGACATGTTGCGCTAGCAGCCTTGTGCGGGCGTCTTCCGTGGCGACGACCTGTTCGGCCGGCACGTAGTAGTCGCGCTTGTAGTTGAAGGTATGGATGATCGACACCAGGATCAGCGCGGCAAACGCCAGCACCACCAGCGGCCACATGTGCCAGATCAGCGCAAAGCCCAGCACCACGCTGATCCCGGCCAGCACGATGCCCGCCCACGTGTTCTTCGGCATGTGAATCGGAATGAAGCCCTGCTGCGGACGCTGGTAGCCGTGCTGCTTCATCTGCCACCAGGCGTCCAGGTCATGCACCCGCGGCGTGAACGCAAAGTTGTATACGGGCGGGGGCGACGACGTGGACCATTCGAGCGTGCGGCCATCCCACGGATCGCCGGTGGTGTCGCGCAACTGGTCGCGGCGGCGGTAGCTGACCACGAGCTGGATGATGAAGCTGGCGATGCCGCATGCGATCAGCAGCGCGCCAAAGGCCGCGATCTGGAACCAGATCTGCAGCGACATGTCCTCGAAGTGGTTCACGCGGCGCGTCACGCCCATCAGGCCCAGCACGTAAAGCGGCATGAAGGCTACGTAAAAGCCCACCAGCCAGAACCAGAACGAGCACTTGCCCCAGAACGGATCGAGCTTGTAGCCGAACGCCTTGGGGAACCAGTAGGTGATGCCGGCCATCAGCCCGAAGAGCACGCCGCCGATGATCACGTTGTGAAAGTGCGCAATCAGGAACAGGCTGTTGTGCAGCGCAAAGTCGGCGGGCGGCACGGCCAGCAGCACGCCCGTCATGCCGCCGATCACGAACGTGACCATGAACCCGAGCGTCCACAGCATCGGCACTTCGAAGCGGATGCGCCCGCGATACATGGTGAACAGCCAGTTGAAGATCTTGGCGCCGGTCGGGATCGAGATGATCATTGTCGTGATCCCGAAGAATGAGTTCACGCTGGCGCCGGACCCCATGGTGAAGAAGTGGTGCAGCCACACCAGGTACGACAGCACGGTGATCACGACCGTGGCGTACACCATGGACGCATAGCCGAAGAGACGCTTGCGGCAATAGGTGGACACCACCTCGGAGAAGATGCCGAACGCCGGCAGGATCAGGATGTAGACCTCGGGGTGGCCCCAGATCCAGATCAGGTTCACGTACATCATGGCGTTGCCGCCAAAGTCCGCCGTGAAGAAATTGGTGCCGACGTAGCGGTCCATGGACAGAAGGGCAAGCACCGCCGTCAGCACCGGAAAGGCCGCCACGATCAGCACGTTGGTGCACAGCGCCGTCCACGTGAAGATGGGCATGCGCATCATCTTCATGCCGGGCGCGCGCATTTTCACGATGGTGACCAGCAGGTTCACCCCGGATAGCAGTGTGCCCACCCCCGCTATCTGCAAGGCCCATATGTAGTAATCGACCCCGACATCCGGACTGTGCAGGATGCCGGATAACGGCGGATACGCCAGCCAGCCGGTGCGGGCAAATTCCCCGACGAACAGCGACATCATCACCAGGATCACGCCGCCGGCGGTCATCCAGAAGCTGAAGTTGTTCAGGAACGGAAACGCGACGTCGCGCGCCCCGATCTGCAGCGGCACGATGTAGTTCATCAACCCCGTGACCAGCGGCATCGCCACGAAGAAGATCATGATGACGCCGTGCGCCGTGAAGATCTGGTCGTAGTGGTGCGGCGGCAGGTAGCCGGTGGAATCGCCAAAGGCCACGGCCTGCTGCGCCCGCATCATGATGGCGTCGGCAAAGCCCCGCAGCAGCATCACGATGCCCAGGATCACGTACATGATCCCGATTTTCTTGTGGTCGATGCTGGTGAACCATTCGTGCCACAGATATCCCCACTTTTTGTAGTAAGTGACGGAGCCCAGCACGACGATGCCGCCAATCGCCACCACGAAGAACGTGCCCAGCAGGATGGGATCGTGGAAAGGAATGGCGTCCCAGGTCAGACGGCCGAAGATCAGCTTGGTGAGGTCAGGTTGATCAGGCATCTCGATTCCAGCAAAAAGACCGCGTTTACATGGCGCACGTGCCGTGCCGAAAAACCTGCCGCGCTACAGCACCAGACCTTCGGAGGCCGTGCACATGGCGCCCACGTACTTGCGCGGCGGCGTGTCCGTGAGCCCCAGGCGCTCGCGCGTCTGGGGATCCAGGGTGGTCAGGTTATGCGCGCCCGGAATGCCGGCGCCGCCTTGCGAGTCGATCGCCATCGCGTCGCGCATGCACATGCGGTTGGGCTCGACGCAGCGGTTCACGATGGCGTCGAACAGGCCCGGCGCAACGGTGGCGTAAAGCTGCACCGGGTTGCGCTCGCTGGGTTGTTCAAGTTTCAGGTAGGCCGCGCGGTCCAGCGTGGCTTGCGACTTGCGCGCCTGCCCGACCCAGTCGTCAAAGCCCTTCTGGTCCAGGCCATGGAAGCGAAAGCGCATGCCGGAAAAGCCCGATCCGCTGTAGTTGGCGGACAGGCCCTCGTATTCGCCGGGGTGATTGATGACCGCGTGCAGCGTGGTCTGCATGCCGGGCATCGCGTAGATCTGGCCGGCCAACGCGGGCACGAAGAACGAATTCATCACCGACGACGAGGTGATCTTGAACTGGATGGGACGATCCACCGGTGCGGCCATTTCGTTTACCGCCGCCACGCCTTGCTCGGGATAGAGGAACAGCCATTTCCAGTCCAGCGCCACCACTTCGACCACCAGCGGCTTGGTGTTGGGCGGCACCTCGCGGCCTTCGGACAGCCGCGCCAGCGGGCGGTAGGGATCGAGCTGGTGGGTGCTGACCCACGTGAGCGCGCCGAGCGCGATGATGATGAGCAGCGGCGCGGCCCAGATCAGAAGCTCCAGCATGGTGGAGTGGTTCCAGTCGGGATCGTAGGCGGCGTCCTTGTTGCTGGCGCGATAGCGCCATGCGAACAGCAAGGTCAGGATGATCACCGGCACGATGATGATGAGCATCAGGCCGGTGGAGATGATGATCAAGTTGCGTTGTTGCACGGCCACGTCGCCCGACGGCGAGAGCAAGACCGCATTGCACCCGGCGAGCAGCGGCAGGGCGGCAAACAGGATCAATCCGCGAAGCCTTGCGAAGGACGACATAGTCATACCCCGAAACGTAACCGTGCGAAGTAAACGAAACACTACGCTGGAAGCCGCGAAAAATCTAGGGTAAAAAGAGCAAAAGTATGCACGGCCGCGCATGCGGAGCCGTCCTGGGCCGTAAGGCTTGCGGCGTGCGGCATGATGCGCGTACTGTCATGCAGGTGTGTTGCAAGATCGTAGACAAGGCGTATTCAGATCCTTTTTTTGCGAGCGAATCCATGTCGACCACCACGCAATATCCTGGTCATCCCTCTCCCGTTTCCGGACCTGGGGCGATCAGCGGCGGGACCAGCCACGCCAAGGTGGCGCCTGGTGAGATCGCCGTGGGCGTGGTGGTGGGACGCGCCTCGGAATACTTCGACTTCTTCGTATTCGGCATCGCTTGCGTTCTGGTTTTTCCGAAGGTGTTCTTTCCCTTCGAAGCCCCGCTGGAAGGCACGCTCTGGGCCTTCGTCATCTTCTCCTTTGCCTTCATCATGCGTCCCATCGGCACGGCCGTGTCGATGGCGATTCAGCGCCGATGGGGCCGCGCCACCAAGCTGACCGTTGCCTTGTTCGTCTTGGGCACCGCGACTGTGGGCATGGCGTTTCTGCCGGGCTATGAATCCATCGGCGTGCATGCGATCACCTTGCTTGCCGTGTTCCGCTGCCTGCAGGGGCTGGCGTTCGGCGGATCGTGGGACGGCCTGCCTTCCCTGCTGGCGCTGAACGCGCCGCCCAATCGCCGCGGCTGGTATTCGATGATGGGACAGCTGGGCGCGCCGGTCGGCTTCATGGTGGCCAGCGCGCTTTTTCTTTATCTGCACGTGACGCTCACGCAGTCGGACTTTCTGGAGTGGGGCTGGCGCTATCCGTTCTTCGTGGCCTTTGCCATCAACGTGGTGGCGCTGTTTGCGCGGCTGCGGCTGGTCGTGACCGAGGAATACACGCAGCTGCTTGAAGAAGGCGAACTCGAACCCATCAGCATCCGCGAAATCGTCAGCCAGCAAGGCTACAACCTCTTCATCGGCGCCTTCGCCGCGCTGGCGAGCTATGCGCTGTTTCACCTCGTCACCGTTTTCCCGCTGTCGTGGATCGCTGTCAGCGGCACGCAACAGATTTCGGATGTGCTGATCGTGCAGATCATTGGATCGGTGATCGGCATCCTGGGCACGATCGCCTCCGGATGGCTGGCCGACCGCATCGGCCGGCGCACGACGCTGGGGCTGCTGGCCATGCTGATCGGCGTGTTTGCGGTGGTGTCGCCCTGGCTGCTGGGCGGCGGGCCGAAGGCGCAGGACGCGTTCATTCTGATCGGCTTCGCGCTGCTGGGACTGTCCTACGGCCAGGCGTCGGGCACGGTCACCGCCAACTTCACGCGCCGGTTCCGCTATACCGGCGCGGCGCTGACGTCCGACATGGCATGGCTGGTCGGGGCGGCCTTCGCGCCGGTGGTGGCACTGGGCCTGTCCGCGCGATTCGGGCTGGTGGCGGTCAGCGTGTACCTGCTGTCGGGTGTGGCGTGCACGCTGCTGGCGCTGCGGATCAACAAGGTGCTTGAGACGCGCGATTGAATGGGGGCTGCGGTTTGGCAGCGGTGTCTGACACCCTGGGGAGACGGTCTCGGGTTTGCCGCGGTGTGCATCGGGTGTCTGACACCTTTCAGACCTTCCAGACGGTTCAGCCCAGATACCCTTGAAGCACATTCGCCACGTTGACACCCACGTCCGCGACCGCATAGCCGCCTTCCATCGTGAACACCACGGGCAGCCCAAGCCCAGCCAGCATCTGACCGACCTGCAGATAGTCGCCGCTCTTCAATTTGAACTTCGAAATCGGATCGCCTTCGTAGGTGTCCACCCCCAGCGCGACGACCAGCGCGTCGGCCTTGAACGCGCGCACGGCGTCTATCCCCTGCTGCAAGGCGGCGGTCCAGGCCGCGAAGTCGCTGCCGGCGGGCAGCGGCAGGTTCAGGTTGCAGCCCTGGCCCGCGCCTTCGCCGCGCTCGTCTGCATAGCCCAGATAGAACGGATACTCGGTGGTCGGATCGCCGTGGACCGACACGGTCAGCACGTCGCCGCGCTCATAGAAGATGCTTTGCGTGCCATTGCCATGGTGATAATCCACGTCCAGAACCGCGACGCGTTGTGCCCCCGCGTCGCGCAGCGCCTGCGCCGCCAGGGCCGCGTTGTTCAGGAAGCAATAGCCGCCAAAGAAGTCCGGGCCGGCGTGATGGCCGGGCGGCCGGGTCAACGCCATCGCCGCGCGCGGGCCCTGGCCTGCGGATACGGCGCGCGCGGCGTCGATGGCGCAGGCGGCGCCCGCGGTGGCTGCCTCCCAGGTGCCGGCCGTCAGCGGACAGCCGCTATCGAATGAGAACAGGCCCACGCGCGCCGCGAAATTGGTGGGCTCGATGTCGTGGCGAAATCCGCGCACCGGCCAGATCGACGGCAGCACGTCGATATCGGCATTGGCCGGATCCAGCGCCACCCATTCGTTCCAGGCGCTTGCCAGAAAATCCACATAACGCGGCGTGTGCACCCGTTTGATGAGATCCATGTCCGGGTTGCCGGGCACGCGCAGTTCGCCGATGCCGCGCTGGCGCAGCGCGTCCAGCACGAACGCCAGCCTTGCCGGCGTTTCATGGCAGGGCACCAGTTTGCCGCGGAACATTTCGTGGCGGCCGCTGTGTTTGTTGTGAACGGGGTTGTGAAAGATCAGCACGATGGGAAGTCCTGGATGGATCAGGCGGGCGGATGCGCCCTGATGGTTCGCCCTTAGAGCGGCCGGAAAATATACAGCGCCACGGCGGGCAGCTCACGGAAAACGGAATAGAGGTCGCGCATTTCGAAAAATGCGGGATAAGCGCCGCTGACCTCGGCCACGCCCTGGCGCTTGAGCGCGAGCATCGTGCGCGGCACATGGAAATACTGCGTCACGGCCAGGGCCCGTGTGTAGCCGTGTTCGCGCATGTAGGCGCTGGCGTGACGGGTGGTGGCCCACGTGTCCACGCCCGCACTGTCGACGACGATTTGGTCCGCGGGCACGCCGCGCGCCAGCAGGTAGTCGCGCATGGCGGCGGCTTCGTCCGTGCCGGCCGGATCCACGCCGCCGCTGACGAACAGAATGCGGCATTGCGACGCGGCATAGCAGTCGTAGGCGCGGTCCAGCCGCGCGGCCAGACGCGGCGAAGGCTGGCCGCCGGGTTCGACCTTGTTGCCCAGCACGACGGCCACGTCCGCGTGGCGTGCGCCGGTCATCAGGCCAATCGCGGCCAGGGCAAAGGCGGCCAGCAGCACCAGCGCGGCCAGAATCGTCACGGCGCGGGTCGCAAATCGGTAGATCGAAAATGTCATGGCGTATGCCGGAGAGAAGGCGAGGGCAGGAGCTTACGGCAAAGGGCGTCGAGGTCTCATTTGTCGTAATGAGAATCATGATTGATAATGCGACCCTTTCCGCCTGCGATTTTCTGCTGCTCTCCATGTCCCGTCCACCGCCCTCCGAAAAAGGTTGGCTCGCGCATTACCGCGAGCTGATCGGGACGTGGACACGGCGCAGCACGAGCCGGCACGACGCGGAGGATGCCGCGCAGGACGTCGTGGCCAACATGCTGCGCAATGGCGAATCCGCCGTGCTGGACCCGAAGGCCTACCTGTATGGCGCCAGCCAGAACCGTCTGAATGGCGAGTTCCGCCGCCAGTCGCGGCGCGAGGTGCTGAGCCTGGATGCATTGTCGGATGCCGAGCATCCCGTCCAGGCGGATCCGGAGTCCTCGATACGCGCGGCGCAGCTTGCCGATGCGCTAAAGTCGGCGCTGGCCGAGCTGCCCCTCAAATGCCAGCAGGTGTTCCTGTGGAACAAGCTCGAAGGCTTTACCCAGGCCGAAATCGCCGAGAAACTCGGGTTGACGCAGAGCATGGTCGAAAAACACATGAAGCGCGCGCTGACCCATATCCATGACCGGTTGCAAGATCATGCCCCGCACTGATTCCCGAGCGGACGCCTCCCGCACGCCTGCGACGCCGCGCGACCAGGCGGCGCACTGGTTCGCGCGCGAGCGACTGGGCGCGCTGGATGGGGCAGAACGTCGGGCGTTCGACGCGTGGCTGGCGGCGGACCCGGAACACGCGCGCCAGTACCGCGCGATGCAGGCCGTGTGGCGGGTCGCGGATAGCCTGCCGCAAGACGAGATGCGCGAGATCCTGGCGCGGTCCGACGAGGCGCCCGCCCGGCCGGGCCGCCGCAGGTTCGCCGCGGGGCTGTCGGCGGCCTGTGCCTTGACGCTTGCTGCCGGTGTGATTGCCCCGCGGCTGTGGTCGCCGTCGCCCGATTTCTCGCAATCGCTGGCGACCGCGCGGGGCGAGCGCAAGCGCGTGGCCCTGCCCGATGGCTCCCTGGTGGAGCTGAACACCGACACGCAATTGCAGGTGGCGCTGTACGCGGACCGGCGCGAGGTCGAACTGCTGGCGGGCGAGGCGTTGTTCACGGTCAGTCCGGACGCGGCGCGGCCCTTTACGGTGAATGCAGGGGCGGCACAGGTGCGGGTAACGGGTACGCGTTTCAATGTGCGGCGCGAGGGCGATGCCGTGGCGCTGGCGGTGGACGAGGGCAGCGTGGCGTTCTCCGCTGGCGCATGGTGGAACAGGACCACACGCCACCTGACGGCAGGCTACGCCGCGCGCTACGCGCCCGGCGGGCCCCTGGATGCGCCGCACCAGGAAAACGTGGCGGCGGTCACGGCCTGGCAGCGCGGCCGGCTCGTGTTCCGCGATACGCCGCTGGCACAGGTGGTGGCGGAGCTGAACCGCTACCTGCGTAATCCGTTGCGGATCGACGACCGCAAGCTTGCGCAACTGCGCGTGGCTGGCACCCTGCCTATCGACGAGCCCGAATCGGTGCTGGACGTGCTGCCTCACATCGCCCCGGTGATCGTGCTGTATCCAGCGGTGGGCGGCGCAGTCCTGGCGCCGCGCTAGCGCCGCTGCTGGCCACTCCCGCTTTCAGAAGCGGAAGGGCGATCGTCGCTGTTCAGAATTATTTTGTTTCAAATATTCTATCGAGAATCATTCCGGTTTTTTCCGGCTTGCGGCGTCTATCCGATGAAAGGGGTCGTACGCGAGAGGCCGATCGACCCTGGAAGCAACCTTTGGCCAAGGGTGACGGGCGCTCACAGCGCGGGCAGTTGTACCGGAATTTTCTTCTGATGATGGACAAGCAAGTTAAGCAGCGCGCAGCGGCGCGTAAGGCCGCAAGGCGCGGTGCGCACGGCGCGGGCGGCGCGCTGGCGATTTCCCTGGCATTGGCGTGGGGCGCCATGCCCAACGATGCGGTGGCGCAGACCGCGCCGGTGCAGATCAGCATCACGGCGCAGCCGCTGGGCGATGCCCTGCTGCAGTTGGGCGAGCAGGCGTCGCTGGTGATCTTCTATCTGCCCGAGACCGTGCGCGGCCGCACCGCGCCGGCGGTAGCGGGACAGTTGACGCCGGACGAGGCGCTGCGCCGGTTGCTCGCGGGCACCGGCATTGCCTTCCAGCGGGATGGCCGCAATGTATCCCTGACCGCGCCGTCCGGCGGCTCCGCGCAACTCGAGCCGGTGACGGTGCATGGCGTGGCGGTGGGAACGGCGGACAGCTACGTCGCCCTGTCCAGCCAGAGCAGCAAGCTGGACGTGCCGCTGATCGAGACGCCGCGTTCGGTGTCGATCGTGACGCAGGAGCAGTTGAAGGTGCAGGCGCCGCGCAACCTGGAAAGCGCGCTGGCCTACACGCCCGGCGTGCAGACGGAGGTGTCGGGCTCGAGCGATGCGCGGATGACGGGCGCCGTCATTCGCGGCTTCAGCGACGGCAGCGCCTATTTCAAGGACGGCTTGAAGCAGCTGTCGACCGGCACCTATGCGTCCTGGAACGACAACATCGAAGAGCTCGACAGCATCGAAGTGCTGAAGGGGCCCGCGTCGGTGCTGTTCGGCCAGGGGCGGCCGGGCGGTGTCATCAACGTGGTCTCCAAGCGGCCCTCCGCGGATCACGTCAACAGCGTCGGCGCCAGCTACGGCACGTACAACCGCCGTCAGCTCACGGCAGACCTGGGTGGTGCTTTCGACGGCGAAGGAAAGGTGCTGTATCGCCTGAACGTGCTGGGCCGCGACAGCGACGGCCGTACGGACGGTTCGCGCGACGACCGGATATCCGTGGCGCCTTCGATCCTGTGGAACATCACGAACCAGACCCGGGTGACCCTGCTGGGCACATACTCCAAGGAGCGTGCGACGCCCAAGAGCTGGTGGCCCAATCTGTATACCTATCCGGAGATCGGCGACCTGCCGCTCAGCCGCACCGCGGGTGATCCGGATTTCGACCGCTTCGACCGCGACACGAAGTCCATCGGCTACGCCTTCGAGCACGACACGGACAACGGCTGGCGTCTGCGCCAGAACCTGCGCTATTCCGAGATCGACATCGACTACCGGCACATCTACGCGATGGACCTGCTGGATGACCGGCGCACGGTCACGCGCGGCAGCCTCGCCCAACGCACCAACGGCAAGACGGTCGCCGTGGACAGCCGCGCGTCTCGCGACTTCAAGTGGGGCGGCCTGCAGCACACCTTTGCGCTGGGCGTGGACTACCTGCGCTACAAGGAGAACGATGCGCTGGGCTTTGGCTGGGACGTGCCCAACCTGGACATCTATGCGCCGGTCTATGGCCAGAACATCGATTATCCCGAGCTGGACCCGTCGCGCACGGACCTGAAGCAGACCGGCATCTACACGCTGAACCAGCTCAAGTGGAACAATTGGGTCGGCAACGTCAGCCTGCGCCGCGACTTTGTGCGCACCACCCAGACCAGCACCACGCAACCGCGCATCAGCGACTCGGCCACCACCGGCAGCCTGGGCCTGCTCTATCTCTTTGACAACGGGGTGGCGCCGTACGTCAGCTATTCGACGGCGTTCGATCCGATCACGGGCAAGCAGTTCGACGGCACGGCGTTCAAGCCGCGCGAGGGCAAGCAGTATGAAGTCGGCGTGAAGTACCAGCCGCCCGGCACGGATGCGCTCTTGACCGCAGCCGTCTTCGACATCCGCCAGACCAATGTGACAACGCAGGATCCGGACCATCCGCGATTCAGCGTGCAGACGGGCGAGGTGCGTTCCACCGGCGTCGAACTGGAGGCCAAGTTTCCGCTCTCGCGTGAACTCAGCGTGATGGCCGGCTACACCTACATCGACCCGCGCACGACCAAGAGCAACCGCCTGCAGGACGTGGGCCGCCAACTCACGCAGACCGCGCGTCAGACGGCAAGCCTGTGGCTGGATTACCGGCCGCAGCAGGTTCAGGGCCTGATGCTGGGTGGCGGGTTGCGCTATCGCGGCAAGGCGCCGCTGAACACCGCGGCGGACGGCACCACGCAATACAACCCGGCCTTCACGCTGGCCGACGTTGCCATCGCCTATGAAACGCCGCGCTACCGCATCGCCCTGAACGTGAACAACGTATTCGACAAGCGTTACTACACCTACACGTTCCGCGGCATGGAGCGCGAGGCGATGCTGAGCATGAACTATTACTGGTAGAGGAAAAGGGGTGGGTGCGGCCCGCGCTTGCGGGTAAACGAGCAGTGCGCGTGGGCGGGCGGTCGTTCATCCTGGTTAGAATCCGGAAGATACCGTCCCGCGCCGTCGTGGCTGGCGCACCGTCCCCATGAACCTGCCGTTTCCCATCCGCCAAGAATGCCCTCCCGGCGCCTGTGTGTGCGACCGGGACCGGTTGCTGGCCAATCCGGCCTCCGACCTGCGCGTGCTGCGGCTGACCCGGGAAGAAGAAAAACGCCTGGTCGCGCGGCTGGAAAACATCACCAGCCTGGACGACCTGCGGGCCATGCAGGGGCGCATCCAGGCTCAGCTTGGCATCGTGATCCACATCACGCCCAGCGAAAACGAGGTGCGGACCTCGCGCGGCATCTCGATTCAATTGGAAGAATTGCCCGGCCTGTGCCGCAAGACGCGGGCGTCGCTGCCCGCCGCGATTCGGCGCGGTTTCGACAACCGGCCCGAGATCGTCTATGCGCTCCTGAACGAGCGCGACCTCTTGAGCGGCACGTGATCGCGGTCAAGGACCGCGGTCAGTTCCCGCGAACGGCGGGGCAGGGCGCAAGCGGCACCACGTCCGCCGGCGCGCGCCCGGCGTCGGGTCGCGTGACGTCGCGTTTCTTGCCGGTGCGGGCGGGATAGATCAGCAGCACGGCGTTGCCGGGTTCCAGCTTGGGACTCTGCGCCGTGCCATAGGCCACCGTCCAGCCGCGCAAGGCCAGCGGCGCCAACGTGTATTGCAGGGCCGAGCCATGCGCGACATGGGCGACTTTGCCTGCGTAGAGTTCCTGTTGGGGGGTGTCGACGCCGTCGATGGTCTGGTAGGTGGCGATGCTGACCAGCGCCGCGGATTCGCCAGGGCGCGCCAGCACGGCGGTCTTGTATTTGCCGGGCGGCACGTCCCGCAGGTTGACGGTGACCTGCGCGCCGCCCTGGCCGGCGGCATCCAGGTGCACGCCCACCACGTCGGCGTGCGAGAGCGTCCTGTCGCTGGTGTTGCGCACCCGCACGCTGTACTGCCCCGATGTTCCCGTCACGGTGCAGACCGCCACGCCGTGGGGAGACGCTGCCTGGGCGGACGCCGCGCCGGCGCAGGCCAGCAGCGCCGAAAACGGCAGGGTCAGGCAGCGGGTAGATCGAGACAGCACGGCACGCTCCGGGTAAGGGCAGCGTACCGGGCGGCGCGTTGCCTGCCCCCTTTTTACACCACTTGCCGCCCCGGGGCCTGCTGCTCGCGCTTGCCAGCCAGCCAGTGCAGGATCAGGGCAACGACCAGCAGGCCGGCCATGATGAAGCCCCAGAAGATCCAGCCGAGCACGGAGATCAGCGTGCCGAGGCTGCCTGCGAACGGCAGCACCTGGTTAAGACCCTGCGCGGCCCAGACCAGGCCGCCCTGCAGCGATTCCAGCCATGCCGGATCCACCCAGGGGGCCGCCCAGGCCGGCGCAACCCATTGCGAGGTGTCGACGGCGGAGCCGGGCACCTGCGTCGTGGCAATGGTGGCCAGCACCCAGTCGGTCAGTTGCAGGGTCAGCGCCACCAGCCCGGTCCAGAGCGCCGCGAGGACGGCAAAAGCGAGCCAGATGATTTTCTTCATTGATGTGGTACTCCGATGACTCAAAAAGAACCGCCACGATAGCGGCGATTCTATTTCCGAAAAACCAGAGTGAATGTGACAAACATTAAGATAAAACCGAAATCTTGGCCTGGGAAAGAATCTCTCGGACCAGGGGATGGTGCTGGCCGCGGCGGTTGCGGATGGCGTGGATTTCCTCGTGCACGTCCTCGCAGCGCGCCAGCGGCCGCAGGCCGCGCAACAGCGCGACGTCGTCCCCGCCCAGGCGGCTCAGGGGAAACACGCCCAGGCCGCGGGCCGCGAATACCGACATGAGCGCGCTGTCCTCGAATTCGCCCACCACGTTCGGATACACGTTCTGTTCGGCAAACCAGCGGTCCAGCGTCTGTCGCAGCACCGAGTGACCCGTGGGCAGCAGCACCGGCAGCCGCTCCAGGCAGCGCGGAAAATCCAGCGTGTCCGACTTGCGCACCAGCTTGGCGGGGCCGTACCAGTCCACGGGCGAGGACACCAGGCGGTCGCTGGTCAGCCGCAGGTTGGGGTTGGCGGGGGCACCCTGGCCGGCCAGCACCAGATCCAGGTGATGCCGCGCCAGCTCGCCCAGCAGCTCCTCCACTTCGCCTTCATGGCAGGTCAGGTGCAGATCGGGCGTGTGCAGCACGGGGCCCAGCAAGGCGTGGGCCGCCAGCTTGGAGATGCCGTCCGACAGGCCCACCGACAGCCGCACGACCGGCTTGGTGGCGGCCGCGCGCACTTCCTGCGGCAGCACTTGTCCGATCTGGAAGATTTCCTCGGCGCGGGCGAACGCCGCCTGGCCGGCGTCGGTCAGCGCCACGCCACGCCCGGCCGGCTTGAGCAACTGATGGCCCAGGTTTTTTTCAAGTTCCCGGACCTGGGCGCTGATCGTCTGGATGGCCATGTCCAGGCGCTCGGCGGCGCGGGAAAACCCGCCCTCCTTGGCAACCATCCAGAAGTAATACAGGTGGCGGTAGTTCAGCATGGGTGTCGGCTCACTTCGGTTTTTTCGAACCTTAACTCACTTTCAGGCTGATTTCTCCATTCCAGGCACAGCGGGATCATGGGCACCTTCGAATCTAGCGGGGCAATCATGGACACTTTGATCACCTTCTTCAACGCCGATTTCCTTGGCACTCCAACCTGGAGCTGGCTGCTCTTCATCGGTATCGTCGTCAGCCTCCTTGCCTTTGACCTGGGCGTGCTGCACAAGGAAGACCGCGAGATCGGCGTGCGCGAAAGCCTGTTGCTGTCCGCCGGCTACATCACCGCGGCCGTGCTGTTCGGCGGCTGGGTCTGGTGGAACATGGGCGCGGAAAGCGGCATGGCCTACTACACGGGCTTCATGATCGAAAAATCGCTGTCCATGGACAACGTGTTCGTGATCGCGCTGATCTTCAGCTTCTTTGCGATCCCGCGCCAGTACCAGCACCGGGTGCTGTTCTGGGGCATCCTGGGCGTGATCGTGCTGCGTGCCACCATGATCGGCCTGGGCGCCGCCCTGGTCAGCAACTTCGGCTGGCTGCTGTATCTGTTCGGCGCGTTCCTGGTGTTCACGGGCATCAAGATGTGGATGATCGCGGACCAGACGCCTGACATCGCCACGAATCCGATCCTGAAGTTCCTGAAGCGTCACATGCGTGTCACGGACGACCTGCGCGGCAACGCGTTCATGGTGACCGAGGTCGATCCGGCCACGTCCAAGAAGGTGCGTTATGCGACGCCGCTGCTGCTGGCGCTGGTGCTGATCGAGTTTGTCGACCTGGTGTTTGCCGTGGACTCGGTGCCCGCGATCTTCGCCATCACGACCGACCCGTTCATCGTGTACACGAGCAACATCTTCGCGATCCTGGGCCTGCGTGCGCTGTACTTTGCGCTGGCGGCGATGATCCACCGCTTCCATTACCTGAAGTACGCGCTGGCTCTGGTCCTGGTGTTCATCGGCACGAAGATCTTCCTGGTCGGTTTCATCGGCAAGGTGCCTCCCGCGATTTCGCTGGGCGTGACCTTCAGCCTGATCCTTGGCGGCGTGCTGTTCTCGCTGTGGAAAACCCGCTCGGATGAACTGAAGCCGCAGTAACCCTGGCGTCCCGCCTTCCAACCGCCCGCCGGCGACAACCGGCG
Organism: Achromobacter sp. SLBN-14; assembly: GCF_006715415.1. Classification (NCBI taxonomy): domain Bacteria; kingdom Pseudomonadati; phylum Pseudomonadota; class Betaproteobacteria; order Burkholderiales; family Alcaligenaceae; genus Achromobacter; species Achromobacter sp. SLBN-14. Next base: position 3,758,250 of record NZ_VFNE01000001.1, read on the forward strand.
GGTTTTTTTATGGCGGCCTTTTTGTGCAGTCCATATGCAGCCGATATGGCAAGCGACGCCACTGTGAATTTGTCAGCGGAAAAGGCGAAGCGTACAGTCGGCGCTACCCCCATCGCCACGCAAGGAACGATCATGAACAGCTGGTCCGCCAAGCAGTATTCCGCCTTTGAAAACGAACGTACCCGCCCGGTGCGGGACCTGGTGGCGGCCCTGCCCAATCTGCTCGTCAAGCGCGCCGTGGACCTGGGCTGCGGGCCGGGAAATTCCACCGAAGTGCTGGCCAGCCGCTATCCGGACGCCGAGATCTCGGGCATGGACAGCTCGCAGGACATGATCGATGCGGCGCGCAAGCGCTTGCCGGCGCTGTCGTTCGAACTGGCCGACATCGCCACGTGGAATCCGCCGCAGCGCTATGACGTGATCCTTGCCAACGCCGCGCTGCAATGGGTGCCCGACCACGAGACGCTGTACCCCGCGCTGGTGGCCAAGCTGGCCCCCGGCGGCAGCCTGGCGGTGCAGACGCCCGATAACCTGGAAGAACCCGCCCATCGCCTGGCCAGGCAGGTGGCCGGCGAGGCGCCCTGGGAGGCCAAGATTGGCGGCGTCAAGCATCCGCCGCGTCACAGCGCGGCCTGGTATTACGAACTTCTCAAGCCGCATTGCGGCACGCTGGACGTATGGCGCACGACCTACCACCATCCGCTCGCGGGCGCCGCCGCCGTGGTCGAGTGGTTCAAGGGGACGGCCTTGCGGCCCTATCTGGACAAGCTGGATGCCGCCGAACAGGCCAGTTTCCTGGCGCGCTATCAGTCGTTGATCGAGCAGGCCTATCCGGCGCTGGCCGATGGCACCGTGCTGCTGCCGTTCCCGCGCCTGTTCATCGTGGCCGGTTCCAGACAGGCGTGACCCGCGCGCGCGTTCATGGCGGCGTGGCTTGCGGGTCGCTCTTGTCCGCGAAATAACGGGCGGGCGTCTTGCCCAGCGTCTTCTTGAACATCGTGATGAAGGCGCTGACCGACTCGTAGCCCAGGTCTTCGGCCGTGCGCTGCACCGACACGCCCGCCGACAGCCGTTGCAGCGCCAGGATGATGTGCAGCTGCTGGCGCCAGCGGCCGAAGCTCATGCCGACCTCCTGCTGCACCAGCCGCGCCAGCGTGCGTTCGCTCATGGCGACGCGCTTGCCCCACTGCGCGACGGTGCTGCGGTCCGCCGGATCCGCGTTCAACGCGCCGGCGATTTCGCGCAGGCGCGGATGATCCGAGATGGGCAGGTGCAGGTGCTCGGTGGGCATCTGCGACAACTGGTCCATCAGCACGTCGGCCAGTCTGCGGTTGGCGGGCGCCGCCGCGTCGGCAGGCGCCAGGTTGGCCAGGTGCACGACCAGTTCGCGCACTAGCGGGGTGATTGCCAGCGTGCAGCATGCCGTGGGCAGGCGCGGCGCGTCGGCCGGCACGAACAGGAAGCAGACGCGGCCATTGGCCGTGACCCGGTTGCTGTGCGGCACGCCGCCGGGGATCCAGACGGCGCACTGCGGCGGCACCATCCACAGGCCTTGCGGCACCGAGCAGGTGACGCCGCCGCGCAGCGCCAGGACAAGCTGGCCCATGTGATGCCGGTGCGTCGGCGATTCGTTGTCCTGCTCGGCCGCATGCACGGGCATGGCGAACGCCCATTGCGTGGCGGAATCCGGATCGAAGGGGGCGGGCGGCGTGTCGGGCGTGCGCATGGGCGTCGGCGCTGCAAAAGGGGAATGTGGCCGAATTGCGGGAAAGGTTGTCATTATCTCGAAATTCGGTAAGGCGCGCGGCGCGTAAGCTGGTGGCCTTTCCGTTTCCCTTTGCCGACGCCCGAGTGACCATGCACGTATCCCGCCCTTCGACGCCACCCAGCCGCCCGGCGCTGCTGATCCTGGGCATTCTCTGCATTGCGATGGCCCTGCGCGCGCCATTCACCGGCGTGCCGCCGCTGATCGGCCTGATCCGCGCCGAGCTGGATCTGTCGTCCGCGGCGGCCGGCATGCTCATCACGCTGCCGCTGCTGGCCTTCGCGGTGGTGTCGCTGTTCGCCGCGGGGCTTGCGCGCCGGTTTGGCCTGGAGCGCACGCTCTTTGCGGCGATGCTGCTCGTCGCTGGCGGCATCGTGATCCGCACGCTGGGCGCGGCGGCGGGGCTGTACGCGGGCACGGCCATCATCGGCGCGGGCATTGCGTTGGGCAACGTGCTGCTGCCCAGCCTGTTGAAGCGTGACTTCCCGCAGCGCCTGGCGGGGCTGACGTCGGCCTACGTGCTGACGATGGGCCTTGCGGCGGGACTGGCCTCGGCCATTGCGATTCCGCTTGCCAACCTGCCTCTGGGCGGCTGGCGGTTTTCGACGCTGTGCATGCTGGCGCTGCCGTTGATCAGCCTGCTGTTGTGGCTGCCCCAGCTTGCGGGCCACACGCCGCCCGCCGCGACCACCGCGCACGCGCCGCACGGCGTGCGGCTGTGGCGTTCGCCACTGGCCTGGCAGGTCACCGTGTTCCTGGGCATCAATTCTTTCGTGTTCTATGTGGCGGTGAGCTGGCTGCCCGCCATTTTGCGCGACGCGGGTTACTCGGCCGAACGCGCCGGATCGCTGCATGGATTCATGCAGCTCGCGTCCGCGGCGCCCGCGTTGTTCATGGCGCCGCTACTGCGCCGGTTGACGGACCAGCGGGTCGCGGCGTTCTGCGCGGCGGGCGCGTCGTGCGTCGCGTTCGCGGGCCTGATCGCGGCGCCCACGTGGGGCGCGTTGTGGATCGCGCTGCTGGGCCTGGGCACCGGCGCGGGCATCATCCTGGGCCTGGCGTTCGTGGGACTGCGCGCCAGCCATGCGCAGCAGGCCGCGGCGCTGTCGGGCATGGCGCAATGTGCCGGCTACCTGTTCGCCGCGACCGGCCCCGCGCTGGTGGGCGGCTTGCATGACAAGCTGGGCGGGTGGGGCGCCGCGTTGGGCGTGTGCGCGGCGTTGTGCGCCGTCATGGCGGTGACCGGGCTGTATGCGGGGCGCGCTATTCAGATTGGCCGGGCGGGCGCTTCCAAAGACGCACCAGCGTTTCCGGCGCATCGGCCTCCGGCACGTCAAAAGTGACCCGCGCGGTATCCGCGCCTTCGAATTCCACTTCCACGTGGAAGTAGCGCTGATCGCCGCCCGCGCCGGCGCTGCCGGGCATGGCTTTCGGGGCGGCATGCAGGATCGCATCGCAGACCTCCTGCCGCACGCCAGGCGGGCAGGTGGCCATGTCGATACGGCGCGGCTGGGCAAGGCCGGGCAGGTATGCCAGGCCGCCCTCGCGGCTAAGGCGCACGAGCTGGGCAAGGTCGAGGGGCGGCAGTTCGATCATGGCAGCACGCCCACGGCCTTCCAGGCCTCGTCGATGGCGCGGCGCACGTCCGCTCCGTGTTTCTCGCCGGCGACCAGCAGCGTCAGGCCCGCAAAATCCTTGAACGCGGCATCGTGGCGCAGGCGCTTGTCGCACAGCGTGTCGTACCAGACGTGCCCCGCGCTGTTCCACGCATTGCCGTCCAGCGCCGTGGCGGCCAGATAGAACGCGCGGTTCGGAATCCCCGAGTTGATGTGCACGCCGCCGTTGTCGCGCGGCGTATCGACGTAGTCCCGCATGTGCGCGGGCTGCGGGTCCGTGCCCAGCACGGGATCGTCGTACGCGGTGCCCGGCTCGGCCATCGAGCGCAGCGCGCGCGCTTGCACGTTTTCCGTGAAGAGACCCTGCCCGACCAGCCAGTCCGCCTCCCGGGCCGTCTGCCCCAGCGAATACTGCTTGACCAGCGCGCCGAACACGTCGCACAGCGATTCGTTCAGCGCGCCGGGCTGGCCTTGGTAGAGGAGGGCGGCCTCGGTGTCGATCACGCCATGGGTGAGCTCGTGGCCGATGATGTCGACCGCGACGGTGAAGCGGTTGAAGATCTCGCCGTCGCCATCGCCGAACACCATCTGCGCGCCGTTCCAGAAGGCGTTTTCGTAGTCCTCGCCGTAATGCACCGTGCCGATCAGCGGCAGGCCATGCGCGTCGATGGAGTGCCGCTTGTACACATTCCAGAAAAGCTTGTAGGTCGAGCCCAGATGCGCGTAGGCCTCGTCCACCGCGGGGTCGCCGCTGGGCCGTGCGCCTTCGGCGCGAACCAGCTTGCCGGGCAGCGTGGTGCCGTTGCCGGCGTCGTGCACGGCGCGGTCGGGCGTGCCCGCCGGCGCCACCTGGCGCGCCGGCGCCAGCGTCGCGCGAGGCGGCTGTCCCGCCATCTCGCGCAGGCTGCGCTGCTGCTGATCGATGATCATCGTCTTGACGGCAGGCATGCTGACGCGCGCATCGGTGTGCTGCGCAAGCCGGTCCAGCATGTATGGCGGGACCACTCCGATGAGGGGAGCGGACTCGGAAGGGCGGGGCATGGTCGATCTCCGACAAGCGCACCGGATGGGACCCCGGCGCGGTCCTGTTTAACGTAGCAGATGGGTGAACAGGGAGCCGTAACAGGATGCGGCGCGATGCGCCCCGGCAACGGGCGCGCCTCGACAGCGCGGCGCCGATCCGGTAGGGTCTTGCGCTTTCCTGTCATGCCGGACCCTTGCAATGCCGACTCCCGACTACCGCATCACTGCCCTGACGTTGACCGATACGCACGTGCTGCTGACGCTTGCCGACGGCCGCGAGGTCAGGGAGCCGATACGGCGGCATATCCGCCTGCATGAGGCCACGCCCGAGGCGCGGCAGGCGTGGCAACTGGTGGATGACGGGCACGGCGTCGTGTGGCCCGCGCTGGCCGAGCCCGTGCCGCAGGGCATGCTCAACGTGCACGATCTGCTGTGGGACTTGCGATACGAGCAGGCCATGGCGGCGTTGCAGGCAGCCGGATGGAAGCTCGACCGCTTGTCCCCCACCGACCAGGAACTGGTTGCGCTGTGGCGCATGGAGGCCGACATCAACAATGGCGGCTTCATGCAGTTTCTGTGCAACTGGGGCGACGAGACCTGCCAGCTTGCCTTGCAGGCGCTGCGCAAGATCGGGGCCGTGCACATGCTGGACGTGCTCTCGCGCATGCGCGCGCTGATCGACCGCTTCGAGGCCTCGCCCGAGGTGGTGCAGCTCAACGATATCTACGGGGCGATGACCGAGGCGGAGCAGGAAGAGATGGAGACGCTGGACCACGCGTTCTGGGACTATCCCGATCCGCTGTCCCGGTTGGGGGTGCGCTGGTACGGGGCGTAAATCCGCCGAAATCACGGCCGGCGAAACGTTCGGAAACGTATCGCCACATTACGTTGAAACCCGTCTGCGGCAGCGCGTCCGCTGCGGGCTAGAATCCCGTCCTTCTTTCCCGGGGGGGACGCTCGATGCGGTATTTCCTGATCTTGGTGGGGGCGGCGGTCATCGCCTATCTGCTCGCGCGCGGCATCGCAGCGGTGCTCTCGGACCGTAAACGCAAAAGAACAGACAGGGATTGGAAGTGAAGATGAAGCCGACAGATATCCAGATGGTCAAGACGATCGGCGCGGTCAAGCCGCGCAAACTGACATTCGCCATTGGCACCGCGCTCATCTTTCTGCTGATCCTGTTCATCGCGTTCGGCTCGTGGTTCCAGGTGGATCAGGGCGAGCGCGGCGTGGTGCTGCGTAACGGCAAGCTGGTGCGAGTGGCCGAACCCGGCCTGGATTTCAAGACGCCGTTCATCGACAACGTGATGACGGTGTCCGTGCGCGACCACACCTTCGTGTTCGAAAAGCTCGAGGCCTACAGCTATGACCAGCAGCCGGCCACGCTGCGCGTGTCGGTGACCTACCGCGTGCCGGCCGAGCACGTCGCAGAGCTCTATTCCGAATACGGCACCATCGCCAATCTGCAGATGCGCGTGCTGGAGCGCAAGACGCCGGACGCGGTGAAGAACGTATTCGGCCAGTACACGGCCGTGCGCGCCATCCAGGAACGCCAGAAGCTCGGCCTGGACGTGAACAACGCCGTCCTCAAGACGATGGAAGGCGCGCCGGTCCAGGTGGTGGGCGTTCAGATCGAGGAAGTGGGTTTCTCGCAGGCCTACGAGCATTCGATCGAACAGCGCATGCTGGCCCAGGTGCAGATCGAAACCACGCGCCAGCAAAAGGAAACGGCGATGATCAACGCCGAGATCCAGGTGGTCAAGGCCAAGGCCGAAGCCGACGCGCGCCGTCAGCAGTTCACCGCAGAAGCCGACGGCATCCGCATGCGCGGCGAAGCCGAGGCGGCCTCGATCCGCGCCAAGGCCGAGGCGCTGGCCGCCAACACCAACCTCGTCAGCCTGAACGCCGTGGAAAAATGGGATGGCGTGCTGCCGTCCACCCAGGTGCCGGGCGCGGCGCTGCCGTTCATCGGCATCAAATAGCCTTTGCTTCGGCGGGCAGCTTCGCCGGCAGGGCAGGCCCTTCCTGCCGCCGGCGCGCGAAGTCCACGACAAGCTCGCCCGACACCCCCTTGCTGTAGTACCAGCCCTGCACGACGATCTCCGCGCTGGACGCCAGCGCGGACAACTGACCATCGGTTTCCACACCCTCGACAATGATCTGCAGGTTCAATGCCTCGCAGAAGCGCAAGAGGCCGCTCATCACCAGCGCGCCCCGGTCATGGCTTTGCGCCATCACGAAGCTGCGGTCGATCTTGACCGCATCGATCTGGAACTGGTGCAGGTAGCTCAACGCGGAATAGCCCGTGCCGAAGTCGTCGATGTAGACTCGGGCGCCGATGCCGTGGAGCCGGTCGAAGGCGGTGTGCAGCGCCTGCGCGTCCTCGACCAGCGCATCTTCTGTCAGCTCCACCGAGACCTGGCCCCGCGTCTGGTCCAGCACCTTGATCAACCGGTCCAGGTAAGCCGGCGAGGTCAGCGTGGCGCCCGTGACGTTGATCGTCATGGGCAGCAAGAAGCCCTGCGCGCGCCAAGCCAGGCATTGCCGCACCGCTTGCCGCGCCACCCAGAGATCCACTTCGCCCATCAGGCCAGCTTGCGCCAGCCATCGCAGGAATTCCAGCGGCGCCTGTTGCGTGCCTTCGGGGCCGGTGGCGCGCAGCAGCGCCTCGCAGCCGGTGCACAGGCCCGTGCGCAGCGAGACCTGCGGCTGGTATTCCAGGTAGAAGTCGTACTCGCTGATGGCGCGGATGCGTGCGACTTCGGCGCGGCGCCGCGCGCGCGTGGCGTAGGTGGACGCGACGGGGTCGTGCGCGTACAGCAGCGATTCTTCCTGCAGTTGCGGAAAGGTCGCGTCCAGCGACTTGAAATACACCGTGGAATCGGCCTTGCGCTGGCGCTCCAGCGCGATCAGAAAGGGCGCATAGATGCACGCGCCCAACGCCACCAGCGCGCATTGCAACGCGATCCCCGCCACCTGTTCGCCCGCGCCCAGATAGGCGTTGAACAGCACGGGCGACGTCAATGGCAGCGCCACGGTGGCGGGCGCAAGCCAACCCAGTTGCACCGCTGCCAGCGCCATCAGCACGTTGATGACGGGCGTGAGCACGAAAGGCAGCAACAGCCGCGGGTTCAGGATGAGCGGCAGGCCAAACAGCAGAATCTCGTTGATGTTCAGGAGCGATACGGGAATGCTCGCCAGCGCCAGTACCCGCAGCGAATCGCTGCGCGAGAACAGCAGGATCGCCACCACCAGCGACAACGTCGCACCCGAGCCGCCGATGAAGACGAAGGCGCCCAGTAGCGTGCCGTTCAGCGCATAGACGCCTTCGTAGCCGGCGGCGACGCTCGTGGCGTTGAGCCGCGTGGCCTGGTCCAGCACGTCCATGATCGGCGCCATGGCGTGCGCGCCGTGGATGCCGAAAAACCAGAATATCGAATTCAACGCGGCCACGATCGCGCCGGCGCTGTAGGGACTGTCCAGAGACGCCATGCTGAGCGGGATGTCGACCTGCGCCACCGCCGGGATCGAGAGCGCCGCGGACAACGCCGCCATCACCAGGCCGGCGGTCAGCAGGCCTGGGACGATCATGTTCAGCGAGTCGCGCACGTTCTCGCCGATAAGCCCGTCCGGCGCAAGCTGCGTCCAGCGGCGCCGGTGCAGCCAGGCCATCAGCGGCACGGCCGCGATCGGGATCACGATCGCGATGAACAGGGTGAGCGTGGACGCCGCGCGGGGGTAGGACGCCAGCAGGCGTTCTGCGATGACAACGAGGCACAGGCACAGCAACGCGGTGGGCAGGTGCGGCAGCCGGTGGCGGATCGACAGCATGTAGCCGATGGCCGTGCCGGCCAGGAGCGGCATGACGGCGGACAGCGCGCCGTGCAGGTCGGCCAGGGCATCGGCAATGCCGCCCGGCAGGCCCAGCAGCCGGGCGCAGACGGACAGCACCAGGAACAGCGCGGACACCAGCAGGCAGGGCATGGCCCAAAGCAGGCCTTCGCGGATGGCGCGCAGGGAATTGGCGCTTGCCAAAGCGGCCAGCCGATCCCTCGGGTACTGCGGGAAGATCGATTTCGGCATTGCCGTCGTAGGGCGCAGGGGGAGCGGGCGGCCCGTGTCCGTCCGGCGGGTAAAAATCCGTTGCCGCATGCTAGCGCCTGAATTCGGGCTTTAGCAATCCAAAAAAATGCGGTCGGCCTAGGGATTCCCCTCTGTCAATAATGCGTTGTCCCGGCTTTTCGACCGGGGACAAGTCTGGCCGGACGCTATACGATCGGAGGAACGCCGCTCTTTCGTAGACGGCGGCGCCTAGCGCACACGCTTCACCAGGAGGAGACCTGGATGTCTCAGTTGGATTGGACGCCCGGCGATACCGTGCCGGATCGTCAGGGTTATTACGAGACGCGGCTGGACACGGGCGGCACCGCGATTTCGCTGTACAGCGTATTGGGGTGGATGCCCGTGAAGACACCGGGCAACCTGGTGAGCTGGCGCGCCTTGCCCCCCGCCGTCGAGCGCCAGGAGGCCGAACGGCATCTGCAGGAGATCCGCGCCGCGCAGAGCCACGTGCCGATGGATTACTAGGCTGCGCGGCCAGACGGTTGCCGGCGGGCCACGCCTTGCAAAGACGAAAACCGCATTTATAATTGCGAATCATTTTCATCTTGTCTTTGCTCTCAGGCGGTGACGCCGGGCCGCACCGTCATGCCATCCTCCTCGTTTGCCTCTCATGCAGAGGTGCAGTCCGTTTACCAAGCCCATCACCAGTGGCTGCGTGGCGTGTTGCAACGCAAGCTGGGCAATGCGTCGGACGCGGCCGACCTGGCTCACGACACGTTCGAACGACTGATCCGCGCCAATGTCCGCGAACCGCTCAATGAGCCGCGCGCCTATCTGCGCACCATCGCCACGCGTCTGCTGATCGGCCGGGCACGCCGCGCCGCGCTGGAGGCCGCCTATGCCGAGACGCTGGCGCTGCAGCCCGTGGCGGTCGAGCCTTCGGTCGAGGCTCGCGCCCTGATTCTGGAGGCGCTTGCCGAGGTTTGCGAACTGCTGGACACCTTGCCCATGACCAGCCGCCGGATCTTCCTGATGGCGCAGATCGACGGCCTTTCCTATGCCGAGATCGGCAAGGCCCTTGGCCTGACGCCCAACGCCGTGCAGAAGTCGCTGGCGCGCGCGCTGGTGCACTGCTACACGGCCGTGTACGGCTGAATCCCGGTTCCATGGACAACGCCAAGCTGCTGCGGCCGCACGCACCCGAGGCGGGCGCCATCGACCCCAAGGTGATCCGGCAAGCGGCGGACTGGTGGGCGCGTCTGCGCGAAGACGCCAGCGCCGCAGACCGGGATCGCTTCGAGCAATGGCGGCGGGCGGCGCCCGCCCACGAGCTGGCTTGGCAGCGGCTTGGCGCATTGACGCGCGACGTGGCGGCGGGCGTGGCGCAGGCCGGGCCGTCGGTGGCGTCGCGCACCCTGGCGCAGGCGCCGCTGATCCAATCGCGTCGCACGGCGATTCGCCTGATGGTGGCGGCCGTTGGCATGGGCCTGGGCGCCTGGGCCGTCGGCGAGCGTGAAACGATCCGCCAGTTGTCCGCGGACCTGCGCACCGGCACCGGCGAACGCCGGTCGGTGACGCTGCCCGACGGCACGCAGGTGCAGTTGAACGCAGGTACTGCGGTCGACCTGCGCTATACCGCCAGCCAACGCGAACTGGTGCTGCTGCAAGGTGAGATCCTGATCGAAACTGCGCCGGACGCGAATGGCCGGCCGTTCCGCGTACGCACGCGCGGCGGCGTGCTTACGCCGGTGGGCACACGCTTTGTGGTGCGCGATCTGGAAATGGGCCGAATGCGGGTGGCGGTGCTGCAAGGCGCGGTGGACGTTCGCGGCTTGGCGCAGGACGCGGCGCCGCGGCGCGTGCGGGCCGGCGAGCAGGCGGACTTCACCGTGGACGGCGGCTTTACGGCGCGGACGCTGGAACCGGGCGTGTCCGCCTGGCTTGACGGCATGCTGATCGCGGATGAAATGCCCTTGTCGGAATTCCTGAATGAACTCGGACGCTACCGGCCGGGCCTGCTGCATTGCACCGGCGAGGCGGCCGGGCTGCATGTGGTGGGCGCGTTCCCGCTGGCTGACACCGACAAGGTGCTGGCCATGCTTGAGGAAATCCTTCCGGTGCGGGTGCGCCGCTACACCCGCTACTGGGTGACGGTGAGCCGGACGTGAGCCACCTCGTTGCAGGCCGATTCCCGGTGGCAGCGGGCTTTTTTGTAACAGCAACGGCGGATATCCCGACCTCGCGCTTCATGTAGGAAAAGCAGCCCGTGTCTTGGGGCTGCGCCGATCCTTCATGAGCCTGGGAACCCTTTCATGTCACCTCGTCCTGTCCGCGCCGCGAGCGCCGCGGCGCTTGTCCGTCCATCCCTGCGGCGCACGGCGCTGAACATCGCATTGCGCCGTCTCGCGCCCTGGTTTGCGGCGGCCGTGTTGGCGCCGGCGCCGGTGCACGCCCAGGCCCAGGCGCAGACCCAGGCCCCGGCGCCGCGCACCGTGGCGTTCAGCATTCCCGCCGGTCCGCTGAGCGCGGCGCTCGGCACGTTTGGCGTGCAGGCGGGCGTGATGGTGGCGTCCGATCCCGGCCTGACGGCCGGCGCCATGACGCGGGGACTGACGGGCACGTATGGCGTGCAGGCCGCGTTGGAGCGCCTGCTGGCGGGCACGGGACTGCAGGCGGTGGCACGCGCCGAGGGCGGATACCGCCTGCGGCAGGCGCCCGCCGAGACGACCGCGACACTGGCGCCCGTGATGGTGACGGGCACCTACAACACCACGACGGACGGGACGGGTTCGTACACGTCGCCAGCGGTCACCATCGGCAAGACCGCGCAGGCGCTGAAGGACATTCCGCAATCCATCACCGTGCTGACGCGCCAGCGGATGGACGACCAGGACATGACCAGCCTGCCCGACGCCGTCAACAACACGGCGGGCATGGTGGGCGTGCAGGGCGTGGGCGCCGGCGTCGCGATCAATTCCCGCGGCTTTCCCGTGGACCTGCTGCAATACGATGGCGTGTCCCTGCTGCGCAACAGCTACAGCCTGGGCAACTGGGAGCAGGACTCGCTGGTGTTTTATGACCGCGTGGAGATCCTGCGCGGCGCAGCCGGCCTGTTGCAAGGCGCGGGCAGTCCGGGCGGGGCGATCAACCTGGTGCGCAAGCGGGGTGGCGCGGAGCCGTCGGTGGTCGTGACGGGCAAGGTTGGGTCGTGGGATCACTATGGCCTGACGCTGGATGCGGGTGGCCCGCTCAATGAATCGGGCACGCTGCGCGGGCGGGTCGTGCTGGACGAGGATCGCAGCCATTCGTACATCGACTACGTGTGGGACAAGACGCGCAACCTGTACGCCGCGCTGGATTTCGACGTTACCGAAGCGACGACGGTAGGCCTTGGAGTGAGCAACCGGTACAGCCGGTCGCGGCCGATGTTCGTCGGTTATCCGCGGTTCGAAGACGGTGGCAGCATCGACCTGCCGCGCTCGACGTTCACCGGCTCGACCTGGAACCGCGCCACCAACGACCAGACCATCTTCAATGCCGACGTCACGCATCGCTTGAACGCATCGTGGCGTTTCAGGCTTGCCGGCGTGGCGATGGACGAAGACAACACGACCGTGCACCAGCGCGTTGCCGGGGCCGTGCAGCGCGACGGCAGCGGTCTGGACTACGGCAACTTCGGCGTGGATTTCAAAAGCCGCCAGCGCGGGATGGACATGTCGGTGGCGGGCGACTTCGACGCTTGGGGCATGGCGCAGGAAGTGGTGGTTGGCGCCAACTATTCCAAGCTCACGACGAATGACCGGTTCACCCGTGCCTGGGAGAGCGGCGGCAACATTTTCGATCTTGACCACCACCGTCCGTGGCAGGACATGGACTCCATCGCCCAGGCCAGCGGCTACGACTCGCGCAGCGCCTACGACATCCGGCAGAAGGGCGTCTATGGCACGTGGCGCGTCAAGCCCATCCAATCCCTGGCGCTGATCGGCGGCGGCCGCGTCGGCTGGTTCGATTACAGCTACAGCGGGGACGGCGACACGACGACATCCACCACGTCTGGCCGTTTCATTCCCTACGCCGGGATCGTGTATTCGCTGACCGACAACTGGTCGGTCTACGGCAGCTACACCACGGTGTTCGAGCCCCAGACCCAGCGCACCGTATCGGGCAGCCTGCTCAAGCCGATCGAGGGCAACAACTACGAGGTCGGCGTCAAGGGCGAACTGGCGGACGGCCGGGTCAACGCCCTGCTTGCGCTGTTCCGCTACGACCACAAGAACCGCGCCGTCAACGATTACGACGCCGGGTTTGCCTGCAATGGCTGGTACTGCTCGCGCGCGGCGGGCAAGGTCCGCAGCCAGGGCGTGGAAGCCGAGATTTCCGGCGAGGTGGTCAAGGGGCTGGAACTGTATGCGGGCTATGCCTACAACACCACGAAGTTCCTGGAAGATCCGGACAACCAGGGCAAGGTCTTCAGCACCTGGACGCCCAAGCACATGCTGCGACTGTGGGCCAATTACAGGCTGCCGGGCGCGTTGAACCGCCTGAGCGTGGGCGCCGGCGTGAATACGCAGACCGCCACGATCAGTTCGGACCGTGCGTTCAAGCTGGCGGGATTCACAATCTGGAATGCGCGCCTGGGTTACCAGGCCACGCCGGAACTGAGCTTCGGACTGAACGTGAACAACGTGTTCGACAAGAAGTACTACGTGCCGTCCTACAACACGCTATCCGGCAACAACTACTATGGCGAGCCGCGCAATGTGATGCTGACGGTGCGCTACGCGCCCAAGCTGTAAGGATGCTCTCGGCGGCTCGTGTATAACCTCCTGGACGGCGCCACCGGTGCGCGCTGTGCAAGGAGCTGATTTTGCGCGAGTTTGTTGCGACGTTCCTGGATGCGGGCCTGCTGGTGCTGGCGGTGCTGGCCTTCCTGTTGCCGGCGCTGTCGGCGCTAGCCCTGGTGCTGCGCGCAAAGGCCGGCAGGTTTCCCCGTCTGAACACGCCGGGCTGGCGCCGCGCAGGCATCGTGGTCCTGTGGCTGCCGTTCATCGTGATGGCCGTGTATGGCGGCACGGCATGGTGGGCGGCCAGCGTCTACGACCGCTACTATTTCTTCGGCCTGCTGATCTGCTTTGCGTATCTGCTGTGCGCCATGCTGTTGTCGGCCGCCGGCCTGTTCTGGATCCGCACGACGCGGGGCCGGCACCCCTGAGCGCCGCCCCGTCAGCGCATCAACGCATGCACCTGGCTCGACAGGTCATCGAGCATGAAGGGTTTGAGCAGCACCGGCGCGTCGCTGGCCGGAACATTGGCGCCTTCGCCGCCTTCGCCGTAACCGGTGATGAACAGCACCTTCATGCCGGGCCGCATCGCGCGGCCGGTTTCCGCCACGCGCCGGCCGTTCACGCCGCCCGGCAGCGCCAGGTCGCAGACCAGCAGATCAATTCGCGGCAGGGCGGTCAGTTGCCGCAGCGCGCTGGCGCCATCGGTAGCCTCGACCACGTCGTAGCCGATTTCCCTGAGCACTTCGGCCGTGACCTCGCGTACCGCGGGGTCGTCCTCGGCCAACAGGACCGTGCCCCCTTGCAGGACGCGGGGCGGCTGGGCCGCCGCCGCGACGGCCGAGGCCATGTCAATGTCGGCGCCGCGGTGGCGCGGGAAAAACAGGTCGATGTCGGTACCCTGGCCCGGTTGGGAGCGCACCTGCACGTGCCCGCCCGATTGCCGGACGAAATCGTGCACCAGCGCCAGGCCCAGACCCGTGCCGCGGTCGGCCGGCTTGGTGGTGTAGAAGGGCTCGAACATGCGTTGCACGGTTTCCGCCGTCATGCCGCAGCCCGTGTCGGAGACGCGCAGCAGCACGTGATCGCCGGCCTGCAGGCCACGGTCGCGCGCGGCTTGCGCGTCCAGCGTGACGTTGCGCGTTTCGATGCGCAAGAGGCCGCACGCGCCGAGGGCGTCGCGCGCGTTCAGGCACAGGTTCAGAAGCGCGTTCTCGAGCTGGTGCGAGTCGACCCATACGGGCCACAACCGGGGCGCGCAGTCCATTTCCAGCGTGACGGCGGATCCGGCGCTGCGCGCGATCAACGCTTCCATGCCGGCGATGACGCCATTGATGTCCACCACCGTGCGCTCGAGCGGGTGGGTGCGCGAGAAGGTCAGCAGGCGCCGCGTCAGGACGGCCGCCTTTTCGGCGCCGCTTTTTGCCACGGCGATGTGGCGGTCGAGGTCGTCGGTGTGGCCGCGCGCAAGACGTTGCGAGAGCAGTTCCAGGCTGCCTGAAATCCCCGTCAGCAGGTTGTTGAAGTCGTGCGCGACGCCGCCGGTCATCTGGCCGATGGCTTCCATTTTCTGGCTTTGCCGCAGGGCCTCTTCCGTCAGGCGCAGCGCATCGGCCTGGGCCTTTTCGGCTTCGACCCGCGCGGTGGTCTCGATGACGGTGTCGATCATGCCGACGACCTTGCCATGTTCGTCGTGCACCGGGCTATAGCAGAACGTGAAGTGCGCCAACTCCAGGCGGCCGTACCGCGCGAGCTCGACGGGATAGTCCTCGATGAAGGTGGCCTCGCCGGCAAAAGCGCGTTCGGCGATGGGGCCGATCTGGGACCAGGCTTCGCGCCAGACATCACTGAACGGGCGGCCCAATGCATCGGGCTTGGCGCCCAGGATGGGCACAAAAGCGTCGTTGTAGATGGAGATCAGGTCCGGGCCCCACACCAGACAGGACGGAAACCGGGACGACAGCACCATGCTGACGGCGATGCGCAGGGAGGGGGACCAGTCGGAGAGGGGGCCGAGCGGGGTGGCCGACCAGTCATGGCTGGCGACCCGGGCGCCCATTTGCCCGCCGCTGGCAAGGAACTGAGGCATGGACGGGGCGTTCGGCATGGCACTCGTGGCTGTGGCGGGAAGGTGTCCGATTCTATCGCACCACCCCGAAGCACGCGCGGGTGAGGACGGCTCGTATAGAATAAAAACAATTCCTATTTGCATGAAAGCCGAGGTGCGCCTTGCCTGCGCCGCTAATTCCATCCGCCGACAACGTCACGAAGCTCTATCGCGAACACCACGGCTGGCTCTCGGCATGGCTGCGCAAGAAGCTGGGCAGTTCCTTCGATGCCGCCGACCTGGCGCACGACACGTTCGTGCGGCTGATGGCGGGGCGGCGCCGGGAAGACACCGGCGACGAGCCGCGCGCGCTGCTGGCCCACATCGCCAAGGGCCTGGTGGCGGACCACTGGCGCCGCCGGTCGGTCGAAGACGCCTACCTGGCCGCGGTGGCGCAAGTGCCGCCTGCCGAAGCCCCCTCGCCGGAGGCGCGCGCACTGATCCTGGAAACGTTGCACGCCATCGACGCCGCCCTGCATTCGCTGCCGTCGCGTACACGCGAGGTCTTCCTGCTGTCGCAGTTCGACGGCATGGGCTATGACGAGATCGCCCGGCAGCTTCGCGTGTCGCTCTCGACCGTAAAGCGCCATATGCAGGCTGCTTTCGCCGCCTGCCTGATCGCCTACCAGGCAGATGCGGCATGAACGCGGTCATCGACCCCGCCATCCTTAAAGAGGCGGCCGGCTGGCTGGTGCGCGTGCAGTCCGAGACGCTGTCGGCGGCGGACAGCGCGGCGCTGGACCGTTGGCGGGCCCGCAGCGCCGATCACGAAGCCGCGTGGCAACGCGCCGAGACGATGTTGCGCAGTTTCGGCCAGGTCCCGCCGCACATCGGCGGGCAGACGTTGCGCCAGGCGCACCGCGCCGGGCGCCGGCAGGCCGTGCGGGCGCTGGCCGGGTTGCTGGTGCTGGGACCGGCGGCCTGGATGGGCGCGCGCGAACTGCCCTGGCGCGAATGGCGCGCGGACCTGCGCACGGCCACGGGCGAGCAGCGCCGCATCGCGCTGGCCGACGGCACGCAGCTGGTGCTGAACACGGCCAGCGCCGTGGACGTCGACTACACCCCTGCCCAACGCGTGCTGTGGCTGCGCGCGGGAGAAATCCTGCTCACCACGGGGCAGGATCCCGCGCCCGTGCGGCGCCCCTTCCTTGTGCAGACGACCCAGGGTGTGCTGCGTGCGCTGGGAACGCGCTTCATGGTGCGCGACGAGGGCGCCCGCGTCCGCGTGGCGGTGTACGAGGGCGCGGTCGAGGTCCGGCCTGCCCGGGAAGGCGCAAACCCGTTGGTGCTGGCCGCGGGCGAACAGACCGTCTTTTCCGCCGGGGGGGCCGCCGCGCCCGTCTCCGCCGATCCGCTGGCGGCATCGTGGGCGGACGGGATGCTGGCCGCGCGCAACTGGCGGCTGGCCGACCTGGTGGCCGAGCTGGGCCGATACCGCCACGGCGTGCTGCGCTGCGATCCTGCGGTGGCCGGCCTGCGGGTGTCGGGGGCGTTCCCGTTGAACGACATCGACGCCAGCCTGCGCCTGCTGGAAAAGACGCTGCCGGTGCGGGTGAGCCAAGTGACGCCGTGGTGGATCACGGTCGCCCCGCGCGACGCCGTTACACATTAATCGCCGAACGGCTGACACTTTTTTCCGCTTCGTCCGGTGTACCGGGTGAACCGCCGCGACATGCGCGCCACCCCATACCCACGAAGGATCGCTTGATGGTTTCCCGACTCTCCCGTCCGCCCCGCCTGCCGCGCGGCCTTGCCGTTCTATCGCCAGCGGCGTCGCTGGTCCGGGCCGCCGGCCTTGGGCTGGCGCTGATTGCGGCCACGGGAACGCTGGCGCCGGCGCACGCGGCCGAGCCCGCCGCTGCCGCCGCGCGCAAGTCCTACGCCATCGCGGCCGGACCGCTGGGCGACGTGCTGGCGCAGTTTGCCGCCACCGCAGGGGTGCCGCTGTCGTTCGATCCCGCCTTGGTGGCGGGCCAGCATAGCGACGGGCTGCAGGGCGTGTACACCGTGCGCGAAGGGTTCGCCCGCCTGCTGTCGGGGTCGGGCTATGCGCTGTCGGAACAAGGCGGCGGCGCGTACTCGTTGCGCAAGCTGCCGGTGGCCGCTGGCGAGACCACCGTGCTGCCCGCGGTGACCGTCGCCGGGGCAGGCGTGAGCCCGTCCGCGCTGCCCGCCGAATTTGCCGGCGGCCAGGTGGCGCGCGGGGCGCGTCTGGGCCTTCTGGGCAATCGCGACGTGATGGATACGCCGTTCAATGTCACCAGCTATACGTCGGAATTGCTGGCGAACCGCCAGGCCGTGACGCTGGCTGATGCGCTGACCGTCGAACCGTCGGTGCGCTTTACCGGCCAGATCGGCGGCGTGACCGACTCGTTCTACATCCGCGGCTTTCCGATCGGGGAGGGCAACCTCGGCGAAATCGCCTTCGACGGCGTCTATGGCGTGGCGCCCAACTACCACGTCTTCACCGACTACATCGAACGGGTGGAAGTGCTGAAAGGGCCCGCGGCGCTGCTGTACGGCATGTCGCCCAACAGCGGCGTGGGTGGCGTGATCAACATGGTGCCCAAACGCGCGCTGCCCGAGGACCTGACCCGCGTGTCGGCCGATTACGTCGGCGACTCGCAGTTCGGCGCCCGGGTCGACCTGAGCCGCCGGTTTGGCGACGCTGGCGAGTGGGGCGTGCGGGTCAACGGCATGCAACGGCAGGGCGACACGCCGCTGGACAACATGTCCTCGCGCACGACCATCGGCGCGCTGTCGCTGGATTACCAGGGCGAACGGCTGCGCGCCTCGCTGGACCTGCTGACGCAGCACGAGAAGATCGACGCCCCGACGCGGCCGTTCCTGGTGGCGCCCGGCATTGCCGTGCCCCGCGCGGCGGACGGCCGCCGCAATGCCACGCAGCCGTGGGGATGGTGGAAGTCCGACGGCCAGTCGGCGCTCTTGCGCGTGGAGTACGACATCAGCGACCGGCTGACCGTCTTTGCGGACGCGGGCGGTTCGGACACCGCGGTCTCGCGCCTGTCGGACCAGACGCCCACCATCGTGAACGAGGCCGGCGACACGGTGGTGACGCCCAACAACTTCCGCTTCCAGGTCGACCGCAGCACCTACAACGCCGGGCTGCGCGCCAAACTGGACACGGGGCCGGTGCGCCACGCCGTCAGCTTCATGGGCAGCCTGTACAGCGACCGCAACAGCCAGGCCGGCGTGAACGGCACGCCGCTCACGTCCAACATCTACCGTCCGATCACCCGTCCCGAGCAGCATATTCCCGCGCCGGCCAACGTGCCCAAGGTGTCCTCGTCCGATCTGTCCGGGCTGGCGCTGGCCGACACGCTCAGCATCCTGGACGAGCGCGCGCAGCTGACGCTGGGCCTGCGCCACCAGCGCATCGAGTCACGCAACTTCAATGGCGCGACGGGCGTGCGCACCGTCAGCTACGACGAAAGCGCGACCACGCCGCTGGCGGGCCTGGTCATCAAGCCCTGGCACAACGTGTCGCTCTATGCCAACTACATCGAAGGCCTGAGCAAGGGCGACGTGGCGCCCGCCACCGCCATCAATTCGGGAGAGGTCTTCAAGCCCTACAAGGCCAAGCAGAAGGAAGTGGGCGTCAAGGTGGAGGTGGACAGCGCGATGGTGACGCTGAGCGCCTTCGAGATCACCAAGCCCAGCGGGCAGCTCACGAACGGGGTGTATGCCGCCGACAGCGAGCAGCGCAACCGCGGGCTGGAGCTGAATGTGTCCGGCGAGCCGTTGCGCGGCCTGCGCCTCTTGGGCGGCGTGACGCTGCTGGATGCCGAGCTGACGCGCACCAGCAGCGCGGCCACGCAGGGCAACCGGCCGGTGGGCGTGCCGACCGTCGCGGTCAATCTGGGCGCCGAATGGGATACGCCGTGGGTGACCGGGCTGACCTTGACGGGCGGCATGGTCTATACCGGCCGCGAATACATCAACCAGGCCAACACGCAGTCCGTGCCGTCGTGGACCACGTTCGACCTGGGCGCGCGCTATGCCCTGAAGGTGCAGGGCCGGGACGTCACGCTGCGCGCCAATGTGGTCAACGTGTTCAACCGCGCGTATTGGTCCGGTGTGGCGTCGTACGGCACGATCTCGCAAGGCGTGCCGCGCACCGTGATGCTGTCGGCGTCGATGGACTTCTAAGCGCCGGCGAACACCATGCACACCGGGCTGCCAATGGGCAGCGCGTAGTCGTCATGCGTCAGCGTGCCGCTGGCCGGATCGACGCGAAAGCGTTGCAGCGTATCGCTGTCTTCGTTCAGCGCGAACAGGAACCGGCCATCGGGCGACAGCGTGAAAAAGCGCGGCGTGCGGCCGTGGGTGCGGGCGTGCTGCACCGCCGCGAGCCGTCCGCTGGCCGGGTCCACGCTGAACACCGCCATGCTGTCGCCGCCCCGGTTCGACGCATACAGATACAGGCCGCCCGCGCCGAGCGCGATGCCGGCGGCGCGGCTGTTGCCGGTGTAGGTGTCGGGCAGCGTGGGCAGCACTTGAAAGGGTAGCAAGACCCCTTCCTGCACGGCGTACGCGGTGACGGTGTTGTCCAGTTCGTTGACGACATACAGCCATTGGCCGGAAGGATGAAAGACGGCGTGGCGCGGCCCCGCGCCCTCGCGCGTGGCGACGGCGCTGGCGGGCTGCGCGGCCAGGCCGCGCGCGTCGGCCGCATACAGAAAGACCCGGTCCAGTCCCTTGTCCGGCACCGCGACATACCGGCCCGAGGGGGCCAGCACGTTGAAATGCGGCTTGGAAAACGGCTGTTCCTTGCGGTGCGGTCCCGGCTCGCCGGCCAGCGGCACGGTCTGCGCCACGGCCTGCAACGCGCCGTCCGCCGCCACCGGCAGCACCGCCAGCGTGCCCGTCAGGTGGTTGGACACCATCAGGTAGTGGCCCGAGGGCCCCAACGCGAGGTGCACGGGATTGCGGCCTTCGCATCCTTGCGTGTGCCACGGCGTCAGCGTGCCGTCGCGCGGATCGCGGCGCAGGGCGCTGACCTCGCTGCTGTCGCCATGCACGGTGTAGAGCACGGCAAGGGTGGGGTGCGGCAACAGATACGACGGGTTGTGCAACCCGCCCACGACCTGCTTGAGCGTCAGCGTTCCCGCGCCGGGCGCGTAGTCGTACACGCTGATGCCCTCGCCGCGGGCGTTGCGTTCCCGGGTGGTCCGGGAGCCGATGTAGACATGCATGGCGCGAGCCTCTTTTCTGCCAGTTGAAAACGGCCGCGCCCCGCGCGGCCTACGAAGTCAGGATGCCGCTGATGCGGGCCAGGTTGTCGAGGGTGCTGCGCAGATGGGCGGCCAGCGCGTCGGCCGCTTCGTCGTTGCGCTCGCGTTCCAGCAGGTCCAGGATGGCCAGGTGCTGATCGCAATGCTGCTTGTAGCGGCTGCGGTCCTGCATCGAGCGGTACGACAGCAGGCGGCGCACGCGATTGACGCGTTTGATCGTGTCGATGAAGAACGGATTGCCCGAGGCTTCCACCAGCGACTCGTGGAATCGCACGCCGCGATCGTGCAACTGATCGGCCGTGTCGGTGGCAATGCCGCCCTCGAGCAGGTGCATTTCGGCGGCGCGGCAGCGCGCCAGCACGGATTTGTCGATGTGAAAGCCCGGTTCGCGCAGCGCCGCCGGCTCCAGCGCCAGGCGCAGCCGGTAGGACTGCAGCAGGCTGTCGGGCGTGGTCATCATGGACGAAAACTCCCACCCGTAGCCCGGCCGGCGCTGCGCCCAGCCCTCCTGCGAGATGCGGGCCAGCAGCGCTTGCGTCTGCGCCTGCGTAAGCGCGTAGCGCGTGCGCAGCAACGCTTCGCTGCACTGCATGGGCAATTCGCCGCGCAGCAGATCGTCGGCCAGCGCGAAGTACGTCTGCGTGACGATGTCGTCCGCCGACGGGGGCGTGATGTCCGCGGGGGCGTCGCCCGTCGCGTCGAAGTCGCGCAACAGGAAATACCCGCGGTTGGGCTTGCGCGCCACGACGCCGTGCTGCGCGAGGATGCCCAGCGCATCGTTGACAGGCGACCGCGACAGCCGCAGGCGGTCGGCGATCTGTTGCGCGCGCAGGTGCGCGCCCTCCAGCAGGCGGTCTTCCCGGATCAGGTCCAGGATTTTTGTGACGGTATTGGTTTGCGCGCTCATGGGTGGCGGACGGCCGATGACAGGGTGTCCGACAGGATAGCGGGAATGACGCCGCCCAACTGCAACAGGCGGATCTCCAGCCGCGTTTCGACCGCGGCCGTGGCGGTTAGCGGTTCGGTCCCGCCCTGTGCGCGCAGGACGCGCACCGGGATGGCGGCGCGGGGCGTCAGCGCGGCGGCATCGGCATCGATGTCGATCCGGTCGCCCGCTTCCAGCCGCAGGGTGCCGGGCGTTACGCCGTCCGGCAGGCGCAGCGGCAGGATGCCCATGCCGATCAGGTTGGACCGGTGGATGCGTTCGAAGCTGACAGCCAGCACCGCGCGGATACCGAGCAGGCGCTGGCCCTTGGCCGCCCAGTCGCGCGACGAGCCCGTGCCGAAGCGTGCGCCCGCCACCAGCACCACCGGCTGGGAGGCCTCGGCGTAGTGCGCGGCGGCCTCCCAGATGGGTTCCAGCCTGCCGCTGGGCGCGTGCAGGGTGTGGCCCACGGGCGCCGGCGGACAGAGCAGATTCGTCAGGCTCTTGCTGTAGAACGCGGCGCGCATCATGACTTCCCAATTGCCGCGGCGCGAGGCGAATACATTCAGGTCATTGCGGTCGTCGCCGCGTTCGACCAGGAAGTCCGCGATCAGGCTGTCCGGCGGGATCGCGCTGGCCGGCGACAGATGGTCGGTCGTGACGTCGTCGCCCACCACCAGCAGCGGATACGCGGTGTAGCGGCCAAGCTGGCTGCCCGCCTCGGTGCTGGCAAACGGCGGCCGTTGCAGCGCGGTCGAGGCGGGGTCCCACGGAAATCGGGGCGTGTCGGGCGATTGCAGGGCCTGCCAGGCGGGATTCGCGCTGGCGATCTTGAAGGCTGCGCGATAGTCCTCGGGACGCTGCCCCGCGGCCAGGGCCGCATCGATCTCCGCTTCCGCCGGCCACAGGTCCGCCAGATGCACCGCGCGGCCATCAGGCGTCACCTGAATGGGTTCGCGGCTCAGGTCCCGTTCCGCGTCGCCCGCCAGCGCGAACGCGATGACTAGCGGCGGCGACATCAGAAAGCCCAGGTCCAGGTCGGGATGAATCCGCCCCGTGAAATTGCGGTTGCCGGACAGCACCGCGACGGGGTGGATGGCGCCGTCGGCCAGGGCATCGCGCACCACGGCCGGCAGCGGGCCCGAGTTGCCGATGCAGGTGGTGCAGCCGTAGCCGACGATGTCAAAACCCACGGCGGCCAGGTCGTCCAGAAGACCCGCGCGCGCCAGATAATCGGCGGCGGCCGGCGACCCCGGACCGAGCGAGGTCTTGACCCACGCTGGCGGCCGCAAGCCGGCCTGTCGCGCCTTGCGGGCCAAGAGGCCGGCGGCGGTCAGCAGGCGCGGATCGGACGTGTTGGTGCAGCTGGTGATCGCGGCGATGGCGATGGCGTGGCGGGGCAGGGCCGCGTGCGTGCGCGGCGTGAAAGCCAGCGCGGCAAGAATGGCGCGGGTCTGGCCGTAGGGATGCAGGTCCTGCGGGCGCTTTGGGCCCGCCACGTGCATTTGCACGGCGTCCAGCGCAAGGTCGACCACGCGGGTATAGCGCGGTTCGGCGTGCGGATCCAGCGCGATGCCGGTGCATCGCGCGTAGGCCTCGATGCGCGCGATCTGCGCCTCGTCGCGGCCCGTCTGGCGCAGGTAGGCCAGCGTTTCCCCGTCGATCGGAAAGTAGCCCGTGGTGGCGCCGTACTCGGGCGCCATGTTGGCGACGACGCAGCGGCTGCCGGCGGGCAGCGTGGCCACGCCCGGTCCGAAGAATTCGACGAATTCGCCGGAGACGTGGATGGCGCGCAGGCGCTGCGTGACGGTCAGCGCCAGATCGGTGGCGGTCACGCCCGGCTGTAGCGCACCGGTCAGCCGCACGCCGATCACATCGGGAATGCGCAGCATCGTCGGCATGCCGAACATGACCGTCTGCGCCTCCAGTCCGCCCACGCCCCAGCCCAGCACGCCGATGCCGTTGATCATCGGCGTGTGGCTGTCGGTGCCGATCATCATGTCGGGATACAGCGCGATGCCGTCGGGACCGGGTTGCTGGCAGACCACCGTGGCCAGCTGCTCCAGGTTGATGGTGTGCATGATGCCGGTGCCCGGCGGGTGGATGCGCACATTCGTCAGCGCCTTGGAGGCCCAGCGCAGGAAGCGGTAGCGCTCGGCGTTGCGGCGCAACTCAAGGTCAAGGTTGCATTGCGCCGCGTCGGCGCGCGCATAGGCTTCGACGGCCAGCGAGTGGTCGACCGACACGTCAACCGGCAGCACGGGGTTCAGGACCGCCGGATCGACGCCGGCCTCGGCCAGCGCGTCGCGCATTGCGGCAATGTCGACCAGCGCGGGGGTGCTGGTCGTGTCGTGCATCAGGACGCGGCCGGGTTGGAAGGCGATCTCGGCTTCGCTGGTGCCGTGCGCCAGCCAGCCGAACAGGGCGGCCACGGCGGCGTCGCGCTCGGCGCCCTGCATGTTGCGCAGCGCGTTTTCCAGCAGCAGGCGCAGCACGACCGGCAACCGGAAATAGTCCGCGCCGAACGCAGCCGGCAGGTCCGGGCAGGTGTACCGGGTGCCGTCCTGGGTGAAGTGCGTGCGGCGCAGCGGGGCATTGGTGTTTTCCATAGCTGCCAGTTTTGCATATTGACTGCATAAAATGCAATTAAGGAAAAACCCGGCCGCGCAATGACGCTGGCCCCACCGGAGACAAAACCATGCCCCCCATTCGCATCCTGGCCGCTGCCGCGGCCCTGACAATCGCCGCCTCATCGCCCCTGCACGCCGCAGACCTGCCGGCAAACCGGCCGATCACCTTGATCGTCCCGTTTGCGGCGGGCGGCGGCGTGGATGGCATGGGCCGGCTGCTGGCCGAGCGGCTGCGCAGCGAACTGCCGCAGGGCGTCGTCGTGGAGAACAAGCCCGGCGCCAGCGGCATGCTGGGCGCGGCGGCGGTCGTGCGCGCCGCGCCGGACGGCGGCACGCTGCTGCTGGGGTCGGCCGGCGAGACCGCCATCAATCCCCTCGTCTTCAAGACCAAGATGCAGTACCAGCCCGACAAGGACCTGGCGCCCATTGCGCTGATCGCGCGTGTTCCCAACGTGCTGGTCGCCAATCCCAAGCTGCCGGTCGCCTCGGTCGAACAGCTGGTCGCCTATGGCCGCGCGCATCCCGACAAGCTGACGTATGCGACCAGCGGCGTGGGCAATCCGCAGCACCTGAACGGCGAGCTGCTGCAGTCGCTGGCGGGCATCAAGATGGTTCACGTGCCGTACAAGGGCGCCGCGGCGCAATTGGTGGACGTGGCCGCGGGCAGCGTGGACCTCACCTTCGTCAGCCTGGCGGGCGCCTTGCCCTTCATCAAGAGCGGCAAGGTCAAGCCGCTGGCGGTGACGTCGGCCAAGCGCGCGTCGTTTGCGCCGGACATTCCGGCGCTGGCCGAGTACGCGCCGCTCAAGGACTACGCGCTGGAAAACTGGTTCGGCGTTTTCGTCCCGGCGGGCACGTCGCCGCAGGTGCAGCAAAAGTTGGCAGCCGCCATCGACGGCGCGCTGAAAGATGAGAAATTCGTGGCCAGCATCCGCGAGTTGGGCGGCGAAGTGCAGCCCATGAGCCAGGACGCATTCCGGGCATTCATCAAGGCGCAGACGGCGGTGTTTGCCAAGGTCGTGGCCGACGGCAACATCACGGCCGAGAACTGATCGGGACGCGCGCCGGACCGCTGCGTGGTGTGCGGCTACGGCGCGTCGTGCAGCATCAGATTCAGGCTGACGTGTTCGCCGCTGCGCACGCGGCTGATCGCCTGGCGCGCGGTGACGCGGTAGATGCCCTGCGCGCCCTGCACGGGCCGGTGCGACGTCGCGATCACCGCCGCGTCGCCCAATCCCATCGGCAGCACCAGGGGACGTGACTGCATCCGAGGGCGCTGCTCGGTCATGACCAGTTCGCCGCCCGTGTGGTCAACACCGGGTTCGGACAGCAGGACGATCAGCCGCAGCGGAAATACGCAGGTTCCGTCGGCGTGCTGCAGCAGCGGCTGGTAGCCGTCCGTGGGGGTGCGCTGGAGGGCGGACAGACTGCGCGATTGGCCCGCCTGGCGGTTCATTTGCGTGTAGGCGGCCAGCGTGTCCGGATACAAAGTGTCCAGATCCAGCGCGGCCGCCCAGGCGCGTGCGACCGGGAGCAGGCGGGCATAGAGCTCGGCGCGCAAGCGGGCAAGCGGCGCGGGCAAGGGCGCGGGCAGGGGGCCAGACTGCTCGGACGCCAGCGCGCGCGCGTCGTCCGCCGCGTAGAGCTTGGACAGGATCGTCCAACCCTGCGTGTCCAGGTCCTGGGCAACGCGTGTCCAGTCGTAGTGGCCGAGCGGCCGGGAGGCGGGCGTGGTCATGGTCAGTTGGTGGTCGAAGCGACAGCTTAGCCACTCCCGCCCGCCCGGGCACTCCGCCGCTTGCTGCGTGGCGGCCCCGCCCGCCCGGGGAGGCCGTGGCCGTGCAGTATGCTTACCCGCTTCATGGACACTCCCTTCGCTGCCCCCAATGACTGATTTTCCCTTTGACGCCGTGCTGTTCGACTGTGACGGCGTGCTGGTCGATTCCGAACCCATCACCAGCCGCGTGCTGACCGAGATGCTCAATGAGCTGGGCTGGGGCATCACGCACGCCGAGACGATGGAGATCTTCACGGGCAAGGCGGTCAAGGACGAACTGCCGCTGATCCAGGCGCGTACCGGCGCCACGATCACGCCAGCGTGGTTCGACCAGTTCCGCCAGCGCCGCAACGACGCGCTGGACCGCGACCTGGTCGAGATTCCCGGCGCGCCGCATGCCGTGCGCGCGCTGCACGACGCGCTGAGCGGACGCATTGCCGTGGCCTCGGGGGCGGACCGGCGCAAGGTCGAGCTGCAACTGGTCAAGGTCGGGATTGCCGACTGCTTCGAGGGCCGCGTCTTCAGCGGCCACGAAATGCCGCGCAGCAAACCCTTCCCGGATGTGTACCTGGCGGCCGCGCAGGCGCTTGGCGTGGATCCGAAGCGTTGCGCGATCGTGGAAGACACCGTCACCGGCGCGACGGCGGGCGTGGCCGCCGGCGCCACCGTGTTCGGTTATAGCCCGGGCGAACCCGGCCACAGCGGCGCCCAGGCGCTGCGCAGCGTGGGCGTGGCGCACGTCTTTACCGACATGCGCGCGCTGCCGGCGCTGCTGGCGGGTTGGCAAGCGGCCGCCTGACACGCAACGGCCGCGCCGCACGCGGGCGTCCGGGCGTGGCGGACTGCCGGCCGCCTGCTATGCTCGGTTTCTCCTCGAATCCAAGGACTCGTCGATGTCGCAAATCTGGCTGGAAATCTGGACTGCCGTGCGCACTGAATTTGCCGATATTCCCGATGTGGCAGAGGCAACGCGCATCGTGCTGCGCTTGAGCATGGCCGTCCTGTTGGGCGGCCTGCTGGGTTACGAACGGGAACGCAGCGGCAAGGCGGCCGGGTTGCGCACGCATATGCTGGTCGCGCTGGGCGCGGCCATTTTCGTGCTGGTGCCGTTGCAGGGCGGCATGGACGTCGGCGACCTGAGCCGCGTGCTGCAAGGCGTGATCGCGGGCATCGGCTTTCTGGGGGCGGGCGCCATCATCAAGCTGGGCGCCGAGCGCGAAATCCACGGGCTGACGACGTCGGCCAGCATCTGGATGACGGCCGCCATCGGCGTGGCCGCGGGCATGGGACGCGAGGCCACGGCTGTCGTCAGCACCTTGATGGCGCTCTTCGTGCTGGCCGTGCTGCGGCGCGTCGAAGCGCGCATTTCGGAAAGCCAGGCGAAGCCCGTGATTTCCACGGACGACAAGTAGCCGTCCCGCATTGCAGGCCTGGCCGGATGCCGGTGCCGGCCCGGCACAAGCTTGCCGGGCCGCGCGTTAGCTGCCGCCCGATACCTCGATGAACGATCCGCTGGTATAGCCGGCCTCGTCCGAAAACAGCCACATTACCGCCCCGGCCACTTCTTCCACCGTGCCGCCGCGGCGCAGCGGAATGACGCTTTTCAAGCGGTCCACGCGGCCCGGTTCGCCGCCGCTGGCGTGCATCTCGGTGTAGATCGTGCCCGGGCGCACGCCATTCACACGGATGCCTTCGGGCGCAACTTCCTTGGACAGGCCAATGGTCAGCGTATCCATCGCGCCCTTGGACGCGGCGTAATCCACGTATTCGTTGGGCGATCCCAGACGGGCCGCGGCCGAGGACACGTTGACGATGGCGCCGCCCTGGCCGCCGTGGCGCGGCGACATCCGCCGCACCGCTTCGCGCGCGCACAGGAATGCCCCGACCACGTTGGTGGACAGCACCCGGTGCAGCCGGGCGGCGTCCATGTCTTCGACGCGCATCTGCTTTTCCAGGATGCCGGCGTTGTTGACCAACGCGTCGATGCGGCCCAGGCGCTCGTCCAGCGTGCGGAACATGCGTACCACCTGATCCTCGTCGGCCACGTCTGCCTGGATGGCAACCGCCTTGCCGCCGCCGCGTGCGATCTCGTCCACCACGGCTTGCGCGGCATTGGCATTGGCATGGTAGTTGACGCCGACGGCGTAGCCGCGGCGGGCCGCCAGTTTGGCGATGGCGGCGCCGATGCCGCGGCTGCCGCCGGTGACCAGCATGACTTTGGACATGGTTTCCTCCTGTTGGGGCATCACGTTAGCAAAGCCTGACGCTCAGATCCATACGTCGTTGGGCGCGCGGCGCTCCTCGCCCGCGTCGCCCGTGTTGGCCACGCCGCGCGGCTCGATCAGCATGACTTGTGTTTCCTCCAGCGCACAGGGCTTGTGCTCGACGCCCTTGGGAATCACCGTCATTTCGCCAGGGCCCAGGTCGATCTCGCCGTCCCGCAGCGCGATCCGCAGCCGGCCGGCGATGACGATGAACGTCTCGTCCGTGTCGGCGTGCGCGTGCCAGACGAAGTCGCCCTTCAGCTTGACGAGCTTGAACTGGTAGTCGTTCATCTCGGCGATGACCTTGGGCATCCAGTGGTCGTGGATGAGGGCCAGCTTGGCGGCCAGATTGATGGGGGCGGGAGCGGACATGGCGTTGCCTCGGGATGGGGGAACCCCCACGATACGGCCATGCCGGGCAACGCGTCTTGTACGATCGAGCAGGTTTGCCGGGTTACTGCCGGCGCCGCGCCTCAGGCGTGCAGCATCCGCCGCCAGCGGTCGGGCGCCATGCCGTAAGCCTGCACGTGGCGGCGCGTCAGATGGCTTTGGTCGGTGAACCCGGCGTCGATGGCCGCCTGCGCCAGCGGATGACCCGCGGCAATGAGCCGCCGCGCGAGGTCCAGGCGACGCAGCATCACGTAGCGGTACGGGCTGGTGCCGAACAGGGCGCGGAAATCGCGCGACAGGCTCCAGCGGTCCGTGTCCGCGGCGCGCGCCAGATCATCCAGGGTGATCGGCTGGTCCAGCGACGCAAGGATGTAATGCCGCGCGCGCTCGGCGGCAATGTAGTCAGGCGCGCGCCTGCCCGTCCTGCGCCCCGCGGCGGCGCACAACGCGTGCGCCAGTGCAAACAGCGCGTCGTCTTCCTGCAGCGGGTCGATGGCGTGGCCCGTGGCCTGCAGCAGCGCGCCGCTTGCGGCGTATAGCCGCGGGTCGGCGCTGATGCCGTCGCGAATGAACGGCAGGGCTTGCCCGCCCAGGATCTGCTGGATGAGCGCCGGCTCGATGTAGATCATGCGGTAATGAAAGCCCGCGTCCGTGCCCGCCTGGCCGTCGTGGGCCTCGTCCGGATGCAGCACGATGGTGCCGCCCGGCAGGCTGTGCTGCATTGCGCGCCGATAGTGAAAGCTCTGCACCCCGGCGAGCGTGCGGCCGATGGCGTAGGTGTCGTGGCGGTGCATGTCGTAGCCATGCCCCCCGAAATACGCTTCGATGCGCTCGAGGCGGCTGGTCGGCGCGGCGCGCCGGATCCAGTCGTTGCAGCGCGCATGGCGGGGCATGGCCGCGGGTCCGTGTTCAGCCCGGCTGCTTCAATTGCACCAGCACGAACTCGTTGCCGTACAGGTCGATGAAGTGCGCGTAGGCGGCGGTTTCCTCGTGCACGGGCTCGCGGGTAAAGCGCACGCCCTTGGCCGCGAAGTGCGCATGATCGCGCAGCACGTCGTCCGTGTAGAACACGCCGACCGGCTGGCCGCCGGTCTGGTCGCCCACGCGATCGCGCTGCGCCTGCGTCTGGGCTTGCAGCAGCCACACGCCCACCGAAGGCTGATCGTGCAGGCGCAGGTGCACATAGCGCTGCTGGCCGACAGGCATGTCGACAGACACCTCCATCCCGAGCTTGTCCCGGTAGAAGGCGATGGCGGTGTCGTAGTCGTTTACAAGCAGGACGAGACGGCCCAGCGTGTGCATGTGAGGATTCTCTTCAAATGGATCGTGCGGCCATGCTAACCCACCAGGCAGTCTTTTTCTTCAGTCGGCGGCGTGGGCTTCGCGCACGAGGCGCACGCCGACCAGCGGATAGCGCGTTTCCTGCGTGTTCCAGTTGCGGTACGACGCGCGGGTGTACAGCGCCCAGGTGTGCCAGGAGCCGCCGCGCCGCACGCGCACGTTGCCGGTGTCCGGACCCTGCGGGTCGTCCGTGGGGGACTTTGCGTAGTAGTCCTCGCCGTACCAGTCCGCCACCCATTCCCAGGCGTTGCCGTGCATGTCGTACAGGCCGAATGCATTGGGCGCGTAGCTGGCGACGGGCGCGGTGAAGCTGTTGCCGTCGTGGCGCGGCGAGGCGAAGGCCTGCCATTTCGGCCACAGCGGGCTGGCGTCGGCATCGAAGCCGTTGCCCACGTCCGGCATCGCGGCCGGGTCGTCGCCGTTCTGGTAGCGGGTGCGCGTGCCGGCGCGGCAGGCGTATTCCCATTCGGCCTCGGTGGGCAGGCGGTACACGCGGCCCTCCGTCTTCGTCAGCCACTGCGCCAGCGCGGTGGCGTCGTTCCAGCTGATGTTCACGACCGGGTGATCGTCGCCCTGCGCGAAACCGGGATTGCGCCACGAATACCGGCGGTCACGGCCTTCGAAGGCGTCGCCCGAGGCAGACGTTTCCGGGTCGTAGGCGGCGTTGTAGCCGTAGCCGCCCGTGCCGTCGGCCTCGGACTCCGGCACGTAGCCGGACGCTTCGATGAACCGGCGGAACTGGCCCACCGTGACTTCGGTGCGTTCCAGGTAGAACGGCCGCGTGATGCGGACGGTGTGCACCGGCGCTTCGTCAAAGAGCTGGGCGTGGCGCTCCGGCGGATACTGCGGATAGGCGGCGGCCAGCGCGCGGGGGTCTTCGTCGCTGCCCATCTGGAACGTGCCCGCCGGCACGCGCACGAACGTCATGCCCAGCGAGTTCTCGATGATGTCGGGCGGCGTGGCCGCCAGGACGGGCGCGCAGGTCAGGGTGCAGAAGAGGGCGATGGCGGTGCGGGTACGCATGGGTGTCCGACGGGTTGGGCCAGAGGGTGCGCCATAGTAGGGCCGCCGCGCAGCCGCCGCCAGACATGGTGAACCCTCATGTTGCAGGCATCGGACGGCCAGCATGCGCATCCTGCCAAGTCGCACCAAGGCGTGCGGCCACGTCATGGCCGCCGCGCGCCTAACCCGCCTTGCGAATCGTGAAGTTGATGCGCTGGCTGCCCAGCCGCGGATGCGGCAGGTCTTTCAGCGGCATCACGCCGTGAAACCGCAGGCGGTCCACGCCGCCCCACACGACGACGTCGCCGTGAAACAGCGGCACCCGCGCGGCCCGGTCCGCGCGGTCGTCGCCGCCGAACAGAAACATCGCCGGCATGCCGAGGGACACGGAGACAATCGGCGCGCCGTAATCGCGTTCGTTGCGGTCCTGATGCAGCGACAGCCGCGAGCCGGGCGCGTAACGGTTGACCAGGCACGCATCCGGCGCGAAGTCCGCAAAGCCGGCTTCCCGCGCCGCGTCTTCGGCCAGCTGCCTGAAGGCCTGCGGCATCGCCGGCCAGGGTTGGCCGGACACGGGGTCGATGCGGCTATAGCGGTAACCGCGGGCATCCGTCGTCCAACCCAGCTCGCCGCAATTGGTCAGCGCCACCGACATCGTGTAGCCGCCGGGCGTTTCCATGTGGCGGAACGGGGCCTGCGCGATCACGTCGTCCACGCCGGCCAGCAGCGCGTCCACGGCGGGTAGCGCAAACCCGCGCAGCACCACCGACTGCGCACCGAGCGCCACGCGGCCGTGCTGGGCGGGATCGTCGCCGCCGAATAGGTCCAGGGTCGAGGTCATGTCACACCGCGTCGTGAAAGATGATGCCCAGTGTGTGGCGCCGGCCCGCGCGCAGTTCG
Organism: Achromobacter sp. SLBN-14; assembly: GCF_006715415.1. Lineage (NCBI taxonomy): Bacteria > Pseudomonadati > Pseudomonadota > Betaproteobacteria > Burkholderiales > Alcaligenaceae > Achromobacter > Achromobacter sp. SLBN-14. Next base: position 3,790,088 of record NZ_VFNE01000001.1, read on the forward strand.
CTCACGCCGTGGCGCATGGCCGCCTTGCGCCAGCCGCGCACGCCCGCGACGGGGCGCTGGTTCACCGTGAAGATCAGCGCATCGCCTTGCTGCAAGGGCAGCACGTCGGCGCGCTGCTCGCGGCTGCTGGTCTCGGTCATGACGAATTCTCCGCCCGTGAAGTCCACGCCGGGCGCCGACAGCAAGAGCGCGACCTGCAACGGAAAGACGTGTTCGCCGTACAGGTCCTGATGCAGGCAGTTGTAGTCGCCCGGCCCGTACCGCAGGATCAGCGGCGTCGGCCGGCGCTGTCCGGCCGCGTGGCACCGCGCCAGAAAGCCGGCGTGGTCTGCCGGGTACTGCACGTTGATGCCCATCTGGCGGTTCCAGCGGTTGGCGATGGGCGCTAGCCGGGCATACAACGCGCCGCGCAGCCGGGCAATCGGGCCGGGCAAGGGGTAGCGGAAATACTTGTATTCGCCGCGTCCGAATCCGTGGCGAGCCATCACGACGCGGCTGCGGTAGCGGTCGTCCTGGTCGTACGCATTGGACAGCACATTGCATTGCGCGGGCGTCAGCAGGGCGGGCAGGATGGCATTACCGTGCGCGTCGAGGTCTGCGGCGGCGCGGGTCCAGTCTTGCTGCGCGAGCAAGGCGTCGGCGGGCGTCAGGGTCATGATCGGCAAAAAAAGGAATATCGCTGCGTCCAGTCTACGCCTTGTGCATGCGCCGGCCACTCCGCTTGTTGCGGCCGCCTATAGCAGCGGTTCCAGCGGCAGCTTCGATGCAAACCACACGGTCGCGCGTTGCAGCAGGGTGGCGCCCGGCTCGCGGTCGTGCCGCACCGTCTGGCCGTCGCGTTCCTCCAGCCAATAGAGCTTGCCCATGTCGTCCAGCCGGACGCGGTAGGCGGTGCGGGGCAGCTCCTTGTCGAATGCGTTTTCGATGCCGCGGGCCAATGCAGGGCTGTCGATCACAAAGCCCAGCTCGGTGTTCAGCCGCGCCGAACGCGGGTCGAAATTGAACGAACCCACGAAGACGCGTTCACCGTCCACGGCGAAGGTCTTGGCGTGCAGGCTGGAGCCCGAACTGCCGAAGGGGCCCATGCTTCGGTTGCGCTCGACGCCGTGCGACGCGCGCTTCATTTCGTAGATCTCGACGCCGGCGGCCAGCAGATCCTTGCGGCGCTTGGCGTAGCCGGAATGCACCACCGCCACGTCGGTCGCTTCCAGGGCGTTGGTCAGCACCCGCACCCTGACGCCGTTGCGCGCCATCTTGGCGAACGCGCGCGTGCCGGCGGCGGTGGGCACGAAGTAGGGCGACACCAGCAGCAGATCCTTGGCCGGCACGCCCACGATGTCGTGCAGCTGGTGCGGCAGCATCGCCTCGGGCGGCGCGGTGCCCAGCGTCTTGCGGGGATCGTCACTGACCATGCGTGTCTTCGACCATTCCAGGGGCAGTTCGCCCCTGAGCAACTGGCGGATGAACGGCAGGTCGCGCATGGCCTGGGCATAGGCCGCGGCCTGCGGCGATCGCTCGACCGTGGCGGCATCGGCTTCCAGTTCCTCCAGTTCGTTGGAGGCCGCCTTCTTGACCAGGCCTTCCACGGGATAAGCGGAATCGCTGCACCAGTAGCGGTCGAAATCGGCCGACACGTCGCTGACCGTTTCCCCAATGGCCAGCACGTCCATGTCCGTGAACACGACGCCGTCGGTGGCGCCAAAGTATTCGTCGCCGATGTTGCGGCCGCCGACGATGGTCACCTGGTTGTCGGCGGTGAACGACTTGTTGTGCATCCGGCGGTTCAACCGGTTGAAGTCGGTCAGGTAGCCGAGCGGCTTTGGCCAGCGCACCGCAAACGGGTTATAGAGGCGGACTTCGATGTTCGGATGCCCGTCCAGGGCGGACAGCGTCCGGTCGAGCCCTGCCGTGCCGTTGTCGTCCAGCAGCAGGCGCACGCGCACGCCGCGATCGGCGGCCTCGTGCAGCGCCTCGAACAGCATGATGCCCGTCATGTCGTCGTGCCAGATGTAGTACTGCACGTCCAGGCTGCGCTCGGCCGCGCGCGCCAGCATGATGCGGGCGGCGAACGCGTCCAGGGGGTTGGCAAGGGCATGGATGCCGGATTTGCCGGGATGCGCGGCGGCCAGCGGCGCAATCGCCTGTCCCAGCGGCGTGGTCTGGGCCTGGTCTTCGGGAAGCGCCTGCGACACGCTGCGCTTGTCGAGCGAGGGAAGGGAACAACCGGAGGTCAACGCGCAAAGGATGGTCATGTAGAGGAGTTTGCCCAGTTGCATGACCGCTATTGTGCCGAATCCTGCGCGGGTCCTCCGTAGTGTCCGGCGGCCGAACGAATCGCGCATTGGGGAAACCACGCAGTCGACGGTTTTTCATATACGGGATAAATTCCCAAATATGGAAAACGCAAACGCTTCTGCCGACGCCGGGCTGGACCTTCGTCTTGCCGCCCGGCTCAAAATGCTGCGCCAGGAACGCGCCTGGTCCCTGGACGACCTGGCCGGCCGGGCCGGCATCAGCCGCGCCACGCTGTCCCGGCTGGAGAATGGCGAGGTCAGTCCCACCGCCAGCGTGCTCGGCAAGCTGTGCGCCGCCCACGGCATGACCATGTCGCGCCTCATGCTGTTGGTCGAGGTCGACTTTGCCGCCTGCGTGCCCGAAGCCACGCAGGCCGTTTGGGTGGACGAGAGCGTGGGCTTTACGCGCCGCTCGGTGTCGCCGCCCTCGCAACGCCTGGCCGGCGAGGTGCTGGCTTGTGAATTGGCTGCCGATGCCCGCATCCATTACGAGCAATCGCCCCGGCCCGGTCTTGAACATCACCTGCTGATGCTGGACGGCGAGCTGTCCGTCACGGTGGACGGGCAGGCGCACCGCCTGCTGCCGGGCGACTGCCTGCGCTACCAGTTATTCGGCGCCAGCGCTTTCGTCACCCCGCCGCATCGCGGCGCCCGCTACCTGCTTTTCATCGTCTGAGCCCCTCATGTCCCCTTCAAATCTTGAATTGATCCTGCTGCCGGCCGACGCCGCCGCGGCCGCCGTGTCCGACCTTGCCACCTTGCTGCACGCGTGCGTGCAGGGCGGCGCCAGCGTCAGCTTCGTGCTGCCGTACAGCCATGACGACGCGCAGGCGTTCTGGCGCAGCAAGGTGCTGCCGGCCGTGGAAAGCGGCGGGGTCAAGTTGTGGGTGGCGCGGGTGGACGGGCGGGTGGCCGGTTCCGTGCAGCTGGATGTGGATACGCCGCCGAATCAGCCGCACCGCGCCGAGGTGCGCAAGCTGTTGGTGCATCCGGATTTCCGGCGCCAGGGCATTGCGCGGCGGTTGATGGGCGAGGTCGAGGACATGGCGCGGCGGCTGCATCGCAGCCTGCTCACGCTGGACACGCGCACGGGCGACTCGGCCGAGCCGCTATATGCGTCGCTGGGCTACCAGACTGTGGGGGTGATTCCGGGCTTTGCGCGCGATCCGCTCGACCCGGACAAGGTGGATGGAACGACGATCATGTACAAGCAGCTATGACCGGCGTTCGGGGCGGGGCGATCAGGCCAGCGGCTTGATGCCCACGCTGTAGGGCGGCGCGTTGCCGCGGGCGGCGGCCTTGATCTTCAGCATGGAGCCGCCCGGCGTGAACTCGAATTCCTGGTAGGGCACTTCGAACCACTGGTGAAAACTGGTGCGCGAGAACTCCGGCACCCACACCTTTGCGCGCTTCGCATCGCAGTGGAATTCCACCAGCGTGCGGTCGATGCCCAGCGGGCGGGTGTTGCCGATGCGGTAGCTGACGCGCAGTTCGGCGCGTTCGGCTTGGCCGGGCCGCCAGGTCAGGCCAATGGATTCCATGAAGTGTTCGATCGCCTCAATGCCGCGATACATAGCTGACTCCGAAAGCAGCGGGGGCGGTTGCCCCCGTGATGATCCGCCGCGCAAGGCGGCGGCAAACAGACGGATTATCCGCCATATCGCATTGCCGTAGAAATAGGCAGGTTTCACGCAAGATCCTGCCTGTACGCCCGCGCGGGCGATTCTTACTATCCTGTCCAGGGCCGCGCCGGCCGTGGTTTTGCCAAGCGCGGCGGCATCGGCCGGGCGGCACGGCATCTTGCCGGCCGCCGCAAGCAAGGAAAGGGAATCGCATGAATACCGAAAAAATCTGGTTGGTGACGGACGTATCGGCGGGCCTGGGCATCACCCTGGTCAAAATGCTGCTGGACCAGGGACACAAGGTGGCCGCCACCTCGGGTGATGGCGATGCGTTGCTGGAGGCGGTGGGCGCCAAGCTCGAAGGGCGGTTCCTGCCGCTGACGGTCAACCTGGCCGACGAGCGCGCGGCGCGCCGCGCCGTCGATGCCGCCGTCGCCGCGTTCGGCGGCATCGACGTGGTGGTGAATGGCGCCGGGCAAGGGGTGCAGGGCGCGCTCGACAGGTTGACCGACGCGCAGTTGCGCGGCACGTTCGATACCCACGTGTTCGGGGTGCTGAACGTCATCCGCGCCGTGATGCCGCGCCTGCGCGCGCAGCGCGGCGGGCATGTGTTCAACATTTCGTCCATCCTGGGCTTCGACGGGCGCACGACGGAATGGGGCGCCTACAGCGCTGCCAAGTTCGCCGTCAGCGGGCTGACCGAATCCTTGGCCGCCGAAGCCGCGCCGCTGGGCATCCGGGTTTCGCTCGTCTATCCCGGGGCGATGCGCACAGGCGAATCCGAGGTGTCGCCAGAGCTTTCCGCGCGCGGCGCGCAGGGGTGGGATCAGAGCGGCGATCCGGCCAAGGCGGCGCAAGCGCTGATCGATGCCGCGCAGGCGCAATACGCGCCGCTGCATCTGTTCCTGGGCCGCGATTCCTTCGACCAGGCGCGCAGCAAGATCCAGTCGGTGCAGCAGGAGCTGGCGCGCTGGCGCGAGATGTCGGTCTCGATCGGTTTTGCCGACGCAAGACGGCTGGCCGCCTAGACGCCCAGCAGACCGCGTCCGGCCTGATAGGCGCCCAGCAGCGCCAGGCTGACCATTAAGCACAGCTTGAAGGTGCGTGCGGACATCCGGTTGCGCAGCCGTTGCCCCAAGGCCATGCCGGCCAGCGCGGGCAGCAGCATCAGAAGGGACGCGCTTGCCGCGCCTGCCGTGTAGCCGCCGTTGAGCCACAGCCCCGCGGCAAGCGCGACGGTCGACACTGTGAACGAAATTCCCATGGCCTGGATGAGCGCGTTCTTGTCCAGGTTCAGCGCCTGCAGATACGGCACGGCGGGGATGACGAAGACGCCCGTGGCCGCCGTGATGACGCCAGTAACGGCGCCGGTGGCGATGCCCAGCCAGGGTTCGTGACGGGGCTGCACCATGCGCGGCGCGCCAAACAGTCCCCACCCGGCATAGGCCACCAGCGCCAATCCCAGGCAGATGCCCGCCCACTCGCCCGAAGGCGGACCCAGCCACAGCGCGCCCGCCACCGTCCCGGCGCAGACGCCCGCCTGCATGCCCGCGATCCGGCCAAGCACCGCCCGCAGCGTGACCCACGGCCGCGCCTGCCACAGGTTGGTGATGAGCGACGGCACGATGAGCAGCGCCGCCGCCTGCGCGGGCGCCATCACCAGCGCCAACAGCGCCATGGAAATCGTGGGCAGGCCCAGGCCGACCACGCCCTTGACCACGCCGGCCAGGACAAACACCGCGACAACGGCGGCCAGCAAAACCGGATCCAAGAGATTCATGCGGGCTCGCAGTGCGCGGTCAGCGCATCCTTGGGCCGGCCGAACAAGGCATAGACCACGTCCTGCGACGGGCCCTCCTTCTGGCGGGCGGCGCGCAGCAGCCACGCGCGTCCTTCGCACAGATCGGCGGGCAGCGATGGACCATATAACGCCGGGCCGGCGATCAGGACGACGCCCAGCATCCGTTGCGCGGGCGCGTGGTCCCCGCGCGCCGCGGCGCGCAGCCACGCCAGCATCGCGGCATGATCGCCCTGGGTCTGCGCTTCCAGCGCCAGCGCGTATTGTTGGGCGGGCGTGATGGCGCCGCCAAGGCCGTTGTTCGCTTCGGCCACGCCTGAGGCCGGCAGCGCGAGTGCGATCGCGGCGGCGCCCGTCCAGCGCGCGGCGCGGGTACGCAAGGGTGCGAGGTTCATGTGTTTCGCCTGTTCTGAAGGGGGGTGAACACATTCTGCCGATCGCGCCCCGCTACACCTATCGGGATCTGGCTTACCCAGCCTATGGATGCGCCTGAGGCTCGCGTGCTACGCTTTTTTCCATGCGTTTCGACCTGACCGACCTTCGCCTATTTCTGAATGTGCACGAAACCGGCTCCATCACGGCGGGCGCGGGGCGTTCGCACATGACGCTGGCCTCGGCCAGCGAGCGCATCCGCGGCATGGAAGACGCGCTGGGCGTGCCGCTGCTGGTGCGCGAGCCGCGCGGCGTGCAGGTCACACCCGCCGGGCGCACGCTGGTCCACCATGCCCGGCTGGTGCTGGGCCAGATCGACCGCATGCGTGGCGAACTCGACCACTACGGGGCTGGCCTGAAGGGGCACGTTCGCGTGCTGTGCAACACCACGGCGCTCAGCGAATACCTGCCGCCCGTGCTCGGCGCGTTCCTCAAAGACCGCCCGCATATTTCCGTCGACCTGGAAGAGCGCCTCAGCCACGAGATCGCCGACGCGCTGCGGGCGGGCGCGTGCGACATCGGGGTGCTGGCGGACTCGGCCGACCTGCATGGCTTGCGCACGCGCATATTCCGGCACGATCCACTGACGCTGATCGTGCCGCGCGGCCATCCGCTGGCGGCGCAGTCGCAGGTGCTGCTGCAGGACGTGGCCGGGCATGACTTCGTGGGACTGGTGCAGGGCAGCGCGCTGCAGGAACACATTGCGCATCATGCGCGCCGCAGCGGCAGGCCCCTGTCCTATCGCGTGCGGCTGCGCAGCTTTGACGCTGTGTGCCGGATGGTGGGCCAGGGCGTGGGCGTGGCCATCGTGCCGCGGGCAGCGGCCCTGCGCTATGGCCGCGCGGCCGGCGTGAGCCGGGTGGCCCTGGCCGATCCCTGGGCCGCGCGCGACCTGGTGCTGTGCGTTCGCGACGATCTGCCTGCGTACGCGGACGAGCTGGTGGCGTATGCGTTGCGGGATGCGCCGGGAAATGCACGGGCAAATGCGCCGGAAAATGCGCCGGAAAAAGCGCCGGCAGGCGTCACCGCGCGAACAGCCGGCGCCCCGGCAGGTGCCCGGGGCCGAACCAGGACCCCGACGCGACGGCGGCCAGGATGACCAGGCCGTAGACGCACATTGCCACGGCCGCAATCACGAAGAACACGGTCAGCGACCCGGTCAGGTGCAGCGCAATGCCGCCCGCCCCGATGCCGATGAGCAGCCGCAGGAATCCCGCGGTCAATGGCCACTTCAGCCGTCCCGCGCCCTGCGACGCAAAGTACAGCGAAAAGCCGAGCGCAAAGAATCCGTACACCGGGCCCACCGTGCGCAAGTAGTCGGCGCCCGCCTGCAGCATGTGATCCTGCGCGCCAAAGAGACGCAGCCATGCCTCGGGAAAACACGCCGCGGCCAGCCCGATCGCCTCGGCCAGCACGAAAGCCATCGCCCCGCCGGTCAAGGCGATGCGCATGGCGCGCTCGGGCTGCCCGGCGCCGATGTTGGAGCCCACCATCGCCACCATGGGAGCGCCCAGGCCGAATGCAATCGGCATCAGCAGGTATTCAAGCCGGACCGCCACCCCATAACCCGCGACAGCCGCCTCGCCCGCGTAGGCGCCCACCAATGCGGCGGTCAGGGCCACCAGCGCGTTGGTCAGCAGCGGGTTGATGGTGGCCAGCGCACCCACGCTGAGAATGTTGCGCATCAGCGTCACGTGCAGCCGGCTGGCCACGAGCCGCGCCGCGTTGCGGCCGCTGGCGCAGTACGCGCCCAGGATGAGCGTGCCCACCGCGTAGTAGGTCACCAGCGCCCAGCCGCCGCCGGCCACGCCCAGCGCGGGGAAGGGGCCCCAGCCAAAAATGAGGCACGGCGACAGGGGAATCAGCAGCAGCGCGCCGCCGCAGATGACCGCGCCCGGCACCAGCATGTTGCCGGTGCCCCGGATGGCGCTGGCAAAGGCGTTCATCAGCCACATCAGCACGATGCCGCCGAAGATGACGTTGGAATAAGCCAGCGCCGCATCGAGGGCCGCGCCCTCGGCGCCCAGCGCCCGGTACAGCGCCGGACCGAAGGCCAGCAGCAGCACGCAGAACAGGACCCCCAGCAAGGCGTTGAGCACGACTGCGTGCAGCACGAGCTGATCCGCCTCTTGCTGGCGGCCGCCGCCCAGCGCCCGCGCCACCGCCGCGGATATGCCGCCGCCCATTGCGCCCTGCGACATGTTCTGCATCAGCATCAGGACCGGCACGACCAGCGCCACGCCCGCCAGCACCGGCGTGCCCAAGCGCGCGAGAAACCAGGTTTCGATCAGGCCGGTGGACGACTGCGCCAGCATCATCAGGATGTTGGGCCACGCCAGCCGCGCGAGCGTGGGCGCGATGGGGGCGTGCAGCATGGCCTGCAAACGCGCATTGGCGGGGCGAGGCGGAACGGTCGCGGTCATGGGACGGGCCGGTGAAAGGGGTCGGCAAAATTTACGTGCATATGCCAATATCTGTCAATATCGCGCTGGACGCGGGGCCTGCCCCGGCGTTAGCGTTATGTCCTTGCCCGCACACTTTCCTTCGCCGCTCGCCATGTCCGACGCCCCGCTCCCTGGCCCCGCCGTTCCTCCGGATCCGCTCATCTGCAACGGCGCGGCGTTGCGCAAGGCGACGCGCCGCGTGTCCCAGTTGTACGACACGGTGCTGGCGCCCTGCGGGCTGAAAGTGTCGCAGCATTCAATCCTGGTGCACATCGCGCGCGCAGGTTCGCCCTCGATGACGGATCTGGCCCGCGCAATGGTGCTGGACCGGTCTGCGCTGGCCCACAACCTCAAGCCCCTGCAGCGCGACGGCTACGTGCGCATGATGCGCGACCCGCTGGACGGCCGCAGCCGCCGGGTCGAACTGACCGAGACCGGCCGCGCGAAGCTGGCCGAGTCGCGCCGCCTGTGGAAGGACGCGCAGAACCGTTTCGAGGCCGCCTACGGCGCCGAGCGCGCCGCGGCCCTGCGGCACGCGCTGGCCGACATCTTTTCCGACGAGTTCGCGCTGGCCTTCAGCCGGGGGTAGCTGCCGCCCGGCGTTTGGCCCATTCAAGCGGGCTATTGCAGCCCGTTCCAGCGCGCCACCGAGGGCTCGGCAGCGGCCCACTTCCATTGGCCGTCCGGGCGCTGGCAGATCGTGCTGGCGTAGGCCGGGGCGGCGCCTTCGACCTCGACCGTGAACAGCACCTCGCGGCAATGCGCCAGCGGCGTCTTGATGTCGCGCACCGCCTGGATGCTGCCGCGCTCGTTGCCCACCGCCAGCGTGCGCTTGACCTGCCATTGCCGGACTTCGCCCAGGGGCAGCGCGCCCACCGCGTTGGCCATCACGTTCTGCTGGTCGTTCTTCCACTCGCGCAACACGTACTTCACCGTGGCGTCGACCACGGCCTGCACCGATACGCCGATGGCGAAGCCGGCGACGGGATTGGCCGTGGCCGCGCCGCTCAGCGTGCCGACCACCGCGCCCGTGGCCGGACCGATGGACGAACTCTGGCAGCCCGCGAGCGCGAGGCTGGCGGCCAGCGCCAGCATCCCAAACGCGCGCGTCACTGGAGCGAACCCCAGCGGGCGGTCGCCGGTTCGGCGCTGGCCCAGCGCCAGTGTTCGCCGTCGCGGCAGACGGTCGTGACGTAGAACTCGCGCTCGGGATCGGCGCCGGGCTTGTCGGCGGGGGTGTCCACCGAGAACACCACCTCCTTGCATTGGAGATCGCCGCCGCCGATCAGCCGGCTGACGGTGACCTGGCCCCGCGCGTCGTCTTCGATGGGCAGCTTGTGCTTGACGTTCCAACTGGCGACCTTGCCCACCGCGAGCGGGCCGGCGGCCTTGGCGATGGCGTCCTGTTCTTCGCCGCGGGTCTGGCGCTGCGCATAGGCCAGCGCGGCCTTGGCGCCGGCCTGCACGCCCAGGCCGATGCCGGTGGCGACGGTAGCGTTGTCCGTGACTTTATTGGCGATGGCCGTGCCGGCGATACCGGCCGCGGCGCCCGTGCCTTCGCCGAGCATCGAGCTGCAGCCGGAAAGCGCGGTCAGCGCGGCGATGCCCACGGCGGTAAGCGCGCGGCGGCTCGCAAGGATTGGCGAGATGGTGAACACGCTGCGTGCCCTCCTGCGTGAAACTTGGCGGGCGCAAGTATAGGAGCGCACACGGCCTTGCGGCCGCGGGCTTTACATTTGTTGGCATTTTCGTGGGCGGGCGCCTTACGCCGCCGGACGCTTCACGCCGCCGTTCGCTGCGCCAGCGCCACGCGGTCGCGCCGCGCCCGCCACATGCGCAGCACCAGCTTCTCGGCCTCGACCACGCAGAACAGGATGCCGGCGGCCACCAGAGTCAGCGTCCAGTACTCCGGCGGCAGCGGCACGGTGCCAAAGACGCGGTTCATCACGGGCAGGTAGATCAGCGCGCCTTGCAGCACGCCCAGCATGATCGTCACCAGCCAAAGCGCCTTGTTGCGGAACATGCTGGGCGTAAGCGGAAAGCGGTCCTGCAGGCGGCAGTTGAACAGGTAGGTCCATTGCGCCGTCACCAGCGTCTGCAGGATGACCGTGCGGATGAAGTCCGGATCGCGGCCGGCGGCGATCAGGCTCTTTTCGATGACGAAGGCCGACGCCATGAAAAGCAGCCCCACGAAGGCGATGCGCCAGATGGCGAAGGCGTCCAGGATGGACTTGGCCGGATCGCGCGGCGCGCGCTGCATCACGCCGGGCTCGGCCGGTTCGAACGCCAGGCCAAAGGCCAGCGTGATGGAGGTGGCCATGTTCATCCACAGGATCTGCAGGGGCGTCAGCGGCGCCTGCGCGCCCGCCAGCAGCGCCGCGATGACGAGCAGCCCTTGCGCCAGATTGGTCGGCAGGATGAAGAGGATCGTCTTTCTCAGGTTGTCGTAGACGCGGCGCCCTTCGCGCACCGCGTAGGCAATCGAGGCGAAGTTGTCGTCCGCCAGCACCATGTCGGCGGCTTCCTTGGTGACCTCGGTGCCCTTGATGCCCATGGCCACGCCCACGTCCGCCTGCTTGAGCGCGGGCGCGTCGTTGACGCCGTCGCCCGTCATGCCGACCACTTCGCCCATCGCCTGCAACGCGCGCACCAGGCGCAGCTTGTGCTCGGGACTGGTGCGGGCAAAGATGTCGTGGTCGCGCGCCAGCGCAGCCAGCGCTTCGTCGCTGGTCCGCTCCAGCTGCGCGCCGGTCACCGCCTCGCTGACGTGCGTCATGCCCAGCATCGTCCCGATGGCCAGCGCGGTTTCGGGATGGTCTCCGGTGATCATCTTCACGCGGATGCCGGCCTGGTTGCACTGCGCGATGGCCTCGATGGCCTCGGGCCGGGGCGGATCCATGATGCCGGCCACGCCCAGCAGTATCAGGCCGGTCTGGAAATCCGGATGGTCCAGTGCCGTGGCGCCGGCGGCGCCGGGCTTGTAGGCGGCAGCCAACGTGCGCAGGCCCTCGTGCGCAAAGGCTTGCAGCCCGCTTTCCCAATAATCCAGCCGCAACGGCTGCGGTCTGTCTTCGCCCTGTTCCTGCGCGCACAACTGAAACAGCACGTCGGGCGCGCCGGTGACGTAGATGACGTTCTGGCCGTGGTCGTCGCACCGGCGCGCCATGTATTTGTAGCCCGAGTCGAACGGCACCTTGCCATGCTTGGCCACGCCATCCAGGCCCTGGCCCGCCTTGGCGGCTAGCACCATCATGGCGCCTTCGGTGGGCCCGCCCACGATGCGCCACTGCCCGTCGGCGTCTTCGTGCAGCTGGCTGTCGTTGCAAATGGCCGCCGCGCGCACGAAGCGCGTCAGCGCGTCCTCCTGGCTCCAGTCCACCGGCATGCCGTCGGACTCGCGGGTGACCTCGCCGACCGGGCGGTAGTTGTCGCCCGACACACGATAGACGCCCTGCGCCAGCAGCACATTCTTGGCGGTCATCTCGTTCATGGTCAACGTGCCGGTCTTGTCCGAGCAGATCACCGTCATCGCGCCCAGCGTTTCCACGGTGGGCAGCTTGCGGATGATGGCGCGATTGCGCGCCATGCGCTGCACGCCCAGCGACAGGATGATCGAGATGATGGCCGGCAGCCCTTCGGGCACCGAGGCCACCGCGATGCTGATCAGCGACAACAGCAGGTCGGGCAGGGGCATGTCCAGCACGTAGCGGCCCAGCACGAACAGCGCCGCCACCATCACCAGCACCACCTGGAAGATGCGCTTGCCCAGCAGCTGCATCTGCCGCAGCAGCGGCGTCTGCAGCGTCCGCACGTTGCTCATCATCCGGTTGATGTGGCCGATCTCGGTGTCGCTGCCGGTGGCCACGACGATGCCGCGCGCGTTGCCCGCGCTGACGTTCGTGCCCGAGAAGCCCAGGTTCAGGCGGTCGCCCAGCGGCGCCTCGCCGGGCAGCGGCGCATCGTGCTTCTCGACGACGGTGGACTCGCCGGTCAGCATCGATTCCTCGACGCGGAAGTTGTGGGTGTCAAAGAGCCGCACGTCGGCCGGGATCTTGTCGCCGGGACGCAGGATCACGATGTCGCCCGGCACCAGGTCGCGGGCGTCGATCTCTTCCTTCTGGCCGTCGCGCACCACGCGGGCGTGGTTCGACAGCATGTTGCGGATGCCGTCCAGCGAGCGTTCGGCGCGGCTTTCCTGCACGTAGCCGATGACCGCGTTGATGACGGCCACGGCCAGGATGACGATCGTGTCCAGCCAATGGGCCATCAGCGCCGTCACCACGGCCGCCGCCAGCAGGATGTAGATCAGCACGTCGTTGAAGTGGCCCAGAAAGCGCAGCCAGGCGCTGCGGCGGGCGGGCGGGGGCAGGGCATTCAGGCCGTGGGTTTCCTGCCTGCGCCGGATCTGGTCCTGCGTCAGGCCCGACGGGCTGGTCACCTGCGCGTCCAGCGTCTCGTCGACGGAGAGCTGGTGCCAGGGGCGAGGAGTTTGCGGAGCCTGCGTGTGCGCCTGCGTCATTGCGACGGCCTCCCGGGAGGACCGGCGCCGTGGCCGGGCCGGGGGTCGGGGGCCGCACGCGTCAGTCCGGCGTCCATGATACGACGGCCAACTGCCCGTGGACGATCAGAGCGGCGGGCGGGCGCCCTTCAGATAGACCTCGCGCAAGGCGGCGGCGAAAAGGGCTTCGACGTTGCGCCGCAAGCCATCGGACCGCGTGAAAAGCGAGATCGGCGGCAGCGTCCAATCGAACGAGTACGGCACGATGGCCGCGCCCGCGATGCGGACCAGTTCGTCGGCGATGTCGGCCGGCAGGATCGTGACGGCGCGGTCGCTGGCCACGATCATTTCGCCAATCAGTTTGGACGAGTCGCTTTGCACGGACGGCGGCGGGGGCGCCAGGCCGGCCCGCAGAAAGATGTCGGCCACCTGCTCGCGGATCGGGCTGCCCGGCGTGCCCAGGATCCAGTCCAGGTCGGCCAGCCGGTTCCATTCCAGGCGCGACCGGCCCAGACGCGCGGCCAGCCGGCGGCTGGCGATCAGGCGCGGCTGCTGGTGATACAGGACCTCGAAGCCGATATGGGTCAGGTCCACCGAAGGCGTGGCCCAGCCCACCACCACGTCCAACGTGTGGTCACGCAGCTGGCGCAGCAGGGCCGGCCCCTGGCCTTCGTGGATGGTGGCCGTGAGCTGCCGGCCCTGCGGCAGCGTGCGGCCGATGGCCGCCGACAGCATCTGGCCCGACACGAAGGGGATGACGCCGATGTGCAGGTGGGCGGCGTGCCCGGCCGCGACCGTTTCCATTTCCTGCACCAGATGCCCCAGATCGTGCACCAGCCCGCGGGCGCGCGCCAGCACCACCGCGCCCATCGGCGTGGGCGTCATGCCCCGCACGGAACGGTCGAACAGCGGCACGCCGAACATGCTTTCCAGTTCGGCCAGTGCGTTGGTCACGGCCGGCTGGCTGGTCGCCATGTGTTCGGCCACCCGGGTCAGCGATCCGTGCTGCTCGATTTGCAGCAGCAGCATCAGGTGGCGCATCTTCAGGCGCGAGGTCAGTTTCCGGAAGACGGCATCCGGGTCGAAGGCTGTCATAGACAAGGCATTAGGAAAACATAATGGAACAATATTAAATCCGAATGATCGCCTTATGTCTTAACGCCTAGAATTTTGCTCATTCAAGACAGCGAGGCCACAGCCCATGAACAACCCCTCCGACCGCCAGGCAGCCCTGGACTATCACGAGTTCCCCACCCCGGGAAAGATCTCTGTCGTGGCGTCCAAGCCGCTCGTCAACCAGCGCGACCTGGCGCTGGCGTATTCGCCCGGCGTGGCGGCGGCCTGCGAGGAAATCGTGGCCGATCCGGCCAACGTGTACCGCTACACGGCGCGCGGCAACCTGGTGGGCGTCATCACCAACGGCACCGCGGTGCTGGGCCTGGGCAACATCGGCGCGCTGGCCTCCAAGCCCGTCATGGAAGGCAAGGCCGTGCTGTTCAAGAAGTTCGCCGGCCTGGATGTCTTTGACATCGAAATCAACGAGACCGACCCGGACAAGCTGGTCGAGATCATTGCCGGCCTGGAAGCCACCTTCGGCGGCATCAACCTCGAAGACATCAAGGCGCCGGAATGCTTCACCGTCGAGCGCAAGCTGCGCGAGCGCATGAAGATTCCGGTTTTTCACGACGACCAGCACGGCACCGCCATTACCGTGTCGGCGGCCTTCATCAACGGCCTGAAGGTCGTGGGCAAGGACATCAAGCAGGTCAAGGTGGTCACGTCCGGCGCGGGCGCTGCGGCGCTGGCGTGCCTGGACCTGATGGTGGACCTGGGCCTGCCGCTGGAAAACATCTGGGTGACCGACATCGAAGGCGTGGTCTATGAAGGCCGCACCACGCTGATGGACCCGGACAAGGCGCGTTTTGCGCAAAAGACCGACGCCCGCAAGCTGGCCGAAGTGATCGGCGGCGCGGACGTGTTCCTGGGCCTGTCGGCCGGCGGCGTACTCAAGCCGGAAATGGTTGCCGCCATGGGGCCGCGTCCGCTGATCCTGGCGCTGGCCAACCCCACGCCGGAAATCCTGCCGGAAGTGGCGCACGGCGTGCGCGACGACGTGGTGATGGCCACGGGCCGGTCGGACTATCCGAACCAGGTCAACAACGTGCTGTGCTTTCCGTACATCTTCCGCGGCGCGCTGGACGTGGGCGCCACGACCATCACGCGCGAGATGGAAATGGCGGCGGTGCATGCCATCGCCGACCTGGCCGAAGAAGAGCAGAACGAAGTCGTCGCTGCTGCCTACGGCACGTATGACATCTCGTTCGGCCCTGAATACCTGATCCCCAAGCCGTTCGATCCGCGCCTCATCGTGCGCATCGCGCCCGCCGTCGCCAAGGCCGCGATGGAAGGCGGCGTTGCGACGCGTCCGCTGGCCGACCTGGAAGCCTACGAAGAACAACTGCAGCAGTTCGTGTATCACTCGGGCGCGTTCATGAAGCCGCTGTTCTCGGCCGCCAAGCGCATCGTGCGTTCGGGCGGTAAGGCGCGCATCGTCTTCACCGAAGGCGAAGACGAACGCGTGCTGCGCGCGGTGCAGGTCATCGTCGACGAGGGCCTGGCGCGTCCCATCCTGGTGGGCCGTCCCGCCGTGCTGCTCTCGCGCATCGAAAAATTCGGCCTGCGCCTGCGTCTGGGCGAGGACGTCGAAGTCACCAACCCCGAATACGACGAGCGCTTCCATCAGTACTGGACGACGTATTGGGAACTGATGAGCCGCCGCGGCATCACCAAGGAAATGGCACGCGTGGAAATGCGCCGCCGCCTGACGCTGATCGGCGCGATGATGGTGCACCTGGGCGATGCCGACGGCATGGTTTGCGGCACGGTGGGCGCGTACCACGACCACCTGCGTTTCGTGGACGAAGTGATCGGCCGCAGCCCCGGCCACAACGTGTATGCCGCCATGAACATCCTGCTGCTCGACGAGCGCACGGTGGTGCTGGTGGACACGCACGTGAACGACGATCCCACGGCCGAGCAGATCGCCGAATTCACCATCATGGCCGCCCAGGAAATGGCGCGCATGAACCTGGCGCCAAAGGTCGCGCTGCTGTCGCGTTCGAACTTCGGCTCGGGCAGCTCGGCCTCCGGCGAAAAGATGCGCCGCGCGCTGGAACTGGTCCGCGAATCCGCGCCCGAACTTGAAATCGACGGCGAAATGCACGGCGACTGCGCGCTGGACGAGGCGCTGCGCATGCGCATCCTGCCGTCCTCCACGCTGAAAGGCGAAGCCAACCTGCTGGTGTGCCCGAACGTGGACTCGGGCAACATCGCCTACAACCTGCTCAAGACCGCCGCGGGCGGCAATGTGGCGGTGGGTCCGTTCCTGCTGGGCGCCAATGCCCCCGTGCACATCCTGACCAACAGCTCCACCGTGCGACGCATCATCAACATGACGGCCATGACCGTGCTGGACGCCAACCGCGTCGAAGGCGCCTGATCGGCCTTCACCAGCCCGCGCGTCTTGCGCGGGCATGACAATGCGCGCCACCCCTTACGGGGCTGGCGCGCATTTTTCTTCGGGGGGCGCCGGGCGGCCTAGTTGGCGCTGGCCTTCCAGGTGCCGTCGGGCTGTTTGCAGAACCAGAACTGCCACGTTTCCGTGGTGCTGGTCCGCGCAAAGTTGCCCACCAGGAAGCGGCAAACCCGGTCGTTGCCGGCGCGGGTGGTCTGCTTGGGAGTCAGCTGCACCGTGATCGGCGCCGCACGCTTGGGCTGGTGCGCGCTTTTCCATTCGGTGCTCTGGCCGTCGGCCGAGCTGTTCAGCGCTTGCGCCACGGCTTCGTGGAACGAGGCGCGGTCGGCCTTGGATATCTGGGTGATGAGGGCGTCGTTGAGCATGACGGGCGGGGCGGCAACCGCCACCGACGCCATGCCGCCGGACAGCAGCAACGCGGCAAGAACGCGGGGGTATATCAAGATGGGCTCCCTGATGTGAACAGCCGGTTTGGCGGTAAGCGAGTCTGCATCATGAATCTGAGCCGATAGTACGCCAAAAAAAGGCCGCCCAACCGGGCGGCCAACATACAACAAGGGGAGGGTAAATCTGCGCCGCTTCAGTTGCCGCGATACACGCCCGCGAACGGCATGTCATTCGGTTCCACGTTGGACACCTGGCCCGCGGCCTTCGCGGCGGCCAGTTCGGCCTGGACCTCGGCGCGGGTCTTGCCCGTGTACGGCGTGCCGTAGACACCCTGGAAGGGCGTGTTGTTCGGTTCGGCGTTGGTGTTGATCCCGGCGGCCTTGGCGGCGGCCTTCGCGGCGGCCAGTTCGGCCTGCACCTGGGCGCGGGTCGGACCTTCGTAGGGGGTGCCATAGACACCCTGGAAGGGCACGTTGTTGGGTTCGATGTTGGGCGAGGCGTAGGCGCCGGCGCTCAGTGCAGCCAGCGAAAACATCACAGCGGTTGCAAGGGTCTTCATGGTAAACCTCCGATTTCTAGAGCCTGGGAGCGAATACGGCGGCCTTTCCGTCGTGGTTCGTTGCTGTTTCCCGATGGCTGAATCTTGCGCCGATCTAGAATGCGGATAAACCCGGATATCCGTAAAAGATAATTCCATCAACGGAAAATTCTGGCCGTATTTCAGGCTTTGATGCCGCTGATGGAACGTTTGGTCGTGAGATAGTCTCGGCGTCGCCGGCGCGCACCGGCCGCTTCGACGAGCCGCGGCCAAGAACCCGATGGCCCCCGCGCAGCGGGCACGATATTCGCTGCGGGCGCGGGCGCGCCCCTATGGCGGATGCGCCAGCCAGGACCCTTGGGTAGGATGACCAGGCTGCAGCGCCTTCAGGCTTCGCGATCAGTAGTGCGGCGGCAGTTCGTCGCGCAGGCTGCGAAAAGGGGCTGCGCCCTCGGGCGCCTGCTGGCGCAGGTCGGCGACCTCGCGCATGAGCCGGTCGATCTGCTGTTGCTGGCGGACGATGATCTGGTTCAACTGCTCCAGAAGATCATCCGAGAAGCTGGCCTTGACCTCCAGGTCCAACAGCCGGCGTTCAATGTCTTGCGTATTTTCCATGGCGGGTATTAGAACCCATTCCCGCCCAGGCACAGGAGAGAAGTTTGGTACAGCGGCAATGGCGGGACAGCGGGACCTGGCGGTGGACGGCGGGCACAATACTGGCGCTTGCGCCGGCTGCCACCGCGCTGGCGCAGGCCGACACGCTGGCCCCGGTGGTGGTGACCGGCACACGGCTGGGCACCGAGGTGCTGGAGACGCCGGCTTCGGTCGACGTCGTCCAAGGCAGCGCCATGCGCTGGCAGCAGCCGGGCATCAACCTGTCTGAAGGGCTGGCAAGCGTGCCGGGCCTGCAGATCCAGAACCGCCAGAACTACGCGCAAGACCTGCAGATATCCAGCCGCGGCTTTGGCGCGCGCTCCACGTTTGGCGTGCGGGGCGTGCGCCTCTACGTGGACGGCATTCCCGCAACGATGCCGGATGGCCAGGGGCAGACCTCCAATATCGACATCGGCTCCATCGACCGCGTCGAGGTGCTGCGCGGCCCGTTCTCGGCGCTGTACGGCAACTCATCCGGCGGTGTCATCCAGGTCTTCACGCAGGACGGCGCCGACCCGCCCGAGATCACCGCCAGCGGCTGGGGCGGCAGCTATGGCACATGGCGCTATGGCGCGATGGCAAGCGGGGTGTCGGGCACGGGCGCCGGTCAACTGGACTATGTGCTGGACCTGTCGCGCTTCACCACCGACGGCTATCGCGACCACAGCGCCGCCCGCAAGAATCTGGGCAATGCAAAGCTCGGCCTGCAACTGAATGACGACAGCCGCCTGACGCTGGTCGTCAACAGCGTCGACCTGAAGGCGCAGGATCCGCTGGGCCTGACCTACCAGCAGTTCCAGGACGACCCGCGCAGCGCGCCACTTGCCGAGCAATACAACACGCGCAAGACGGTAAAGCAGACGCAGGGCGGGCTGGTCTTCGACCACCAGGTCGACGGCCGCAACGCGCTGCGCGTGATGGTCTACTACGGCCAGCGCGACACGACGCAGTACCAGTCGATTCCTCCCGCGGTGCAAATCCCACCCACGCAAGCCGGCGGCGTCATCGACCTCAAGCGCGAATATGGCGGCGCCGACGTGCGCTGGACGTCCGAGCTTGCCCTGGGCGGCCGGGCGCTGACCCTGATCGGCGGCTTTGCCTACGACGCCATGCAGGAAGACCGCAAGGGCTACCAGAACTTCACTGGCGCGGGCTCCAGCCGGCAACTCGGCGTGCAGGGCGCCCTGCGGCGCGACGAGACCAACCGCGTCTACAACGCCGACCCCTATGTCCAGGCGTCCTGGAACTTCGCGGACCGCTGGACGCTGGACGCCGGCCTGCGATACAGCACGGTCCGCTTCGATTCCGACGACCACTACATCACCCCCGGCAACGCCGACGACAGCGGCAGCGCGCGCTACCGCAAGGCCTTGCCCGTCGCCGCGCTGCGCTACGCCGTCAATGACGACGTCAGCGTCTACACCTCGTACGGTCGCGGTTTCGAGACGCCGACGCTGAACGAAATCTCGTACCGGCCCGACGGCGACCCGGGCCTGAACTTCGGCCTGATGCCGTCGGTCAGCACCAATCTTGAAGCCGGCATCAAGGCGCGCATGGCTGGCGGCCTGCTGACGGCTGCAGTCTTTCATACCCGCACCGACGACGAGATCGTCTCCGCCGGCAGTTCAGGCGGCCGCACCAGTTACCAGAACGCCGGTCGCACACGCCGCGATGGCCTGGAACTGAGCTGGTCCGGAGAATTCGCGCAGCACTGGCGCACGCAAGTGGCCTACACGCTGCTCAACGCCCGCTACGCCGACGACGGTTCGGGCAACATCCGCGCGGGCAACAAGATCCCGGGCATCGCACGCCAGGCGGCCTTCGCGTCCCTGGCCTGGGCGCCGCCCGAAGGCTGGCAAGCAGGCGTGGAAGGCCGCTACCTGTCCAAAATCTACGTCAACGACGCCAACAACGCGGACGCTCCCGCCTACTTCGTGGCCGCTGCCAGCGTCGGGTACGTGAAGCAGGTGGGCCAATGGAAACTGAACGCTTACGCCCGCGTCGACAACCTGTTCGATCGCGACTACGCGGGTTCGGTGATCGTCAACGAAGCGAACGGACGCTACTACGAACCGGCACCCGGCCGGAATGCGGGCGTTGGGGTGGGGGCGACTTATCGGTTTTGATGCCCTCAGTCCACCAGCCACGCCGATTCTCCCTCGACCAACACTCCACCATGGCTCGTGGTGTCGCCCAGCCGGGCGATGGCCCGTCCCTCCAGCGTGGCAGTGGACGACGCGGTCACGACCACTGCCCCGCAGCTGATCTTGTCCCCGACCCGCGCGATGGGGCGACCGTTGACGTGGGCTTGCTCGGCGCCGGTAATGACAGTGCCGCTGCCGTGAGTGGGGCAGGCGTGGCGATGGCCGACTAAGACGATGGGTTGCATGGGTGGTTCCTCGTATCGTGTGTTCAAAGCGCGGTAGAAATGCTGTGATGCGACTTCCGCGGAAGCAATGCCTCAAGCTGAGATAGGCTTCCGGCGCACAAGGTCGTTCGTCCGCAACAGGCCATTGACCGTTGGCGGCGCATCGTCAGAGGACGTGGGCGCGAAGGACAGTGGCATGCGGCGCTAACGCTGGGGCGGTGCTCATCCAATTGCGTTCCCGTCGTTGCCGACGATTTCGATCCCTCGCCCATCGAATCGGTAAAAGTGGTGCTTGTGAGGTCGAACAGGTGTGGTGTCATAGCCGCTAAGATCCGCGTCCGGCGCACAGAGGCGCTCGACCTCGGCGGGCCATTGGAGAAGCGACGCGCGACGCAGGAGGTAGCGATCGATGAACGGACCGCCGGCCAAGCAGTACGCGGGAAAGACGAAAAATTTCGCTAGGAGGAAACTGAGCACTCCATCTTCTTTCAGGGTGACAGATTTTGTGAATCCGCTTGGCTTGCAAGGGATGCGCTGAGGGTCGGGCTGCACGGCTGTTAGGCCCTCGGCCATGTAACGGCGCAAGAACTCCAGTCTTGTTAGGTTGTCGATCATTGCCGATTCATCACCGATGTCGAATGCACCTGACGCCATCGCCAGATCGGCCGGCCCAGTCTGAAAGACTAGTCTGATAGCGAACTTTCCGTCTGCCGAGGTACTGAACTCGGTGAAGGGGTGCACATCCCGCCATGCAACCGTGGTCGCTTTGCTCGGGCCGTCATAGATGTGAACGACCTGAGCTTGACGGTTGAACCGAACGCAGGCGGGTTCCAGCTTGAGCAGGACGCCAGCTAGCCAACCTGTAAGGGCCGAAAGCAGCAGGATTACCCAACTGTCGGTCAATGCCTCGTATGCCGTTCCGCCTTCGTCTAAGGTCCACCATACGAAGTAGACGATGAATGCAAACGACGTCAAAAATGCTCCGCAAAGCAGATAGAGGACAAACGCCATTTTTCCCGCAAATACGCGGCTCTCCACGTAGCGTTCGTTGAACATTCGAGGGTCAGATAGGTCATCTGAAAAACTCACCTGGCCCGGCCACATGGCAATCCGTATGTCCGGAAGCGCCTGCCAATCCGGGCGTGCCTTCAGGTTGGCCAGCATTTGTTGAAACGTGAGTAGGGGTTTTGGGTGCGGCATCAGTCTTTGCCCTCCAGTACGGCTAGCTTCCTGCGTTCACGCCGCGCTGAGACGCAACGAGTATGGCGCCACACGAAGTGCTGTCACCCTCGCGGGCAGGGGTCTTGCCGTTACTTTGGAAACCGGCGCAACTAGCAATGATTGAAGTGGCACCGTGGAGGGGGCAATGAACGGCATCTCCATACCCTGCCACGGGTGAGCCTCCTGCGGTAAAGCCGGTCGTCGCTGAGACCACCTTCCCGGCGTGTGTGGTGGAATCGCTCAACACAACAAATGGTTTGTTCATAGACGCCCCGTATGGGCATGAGGAGCGCTCGTCGGTGGGGGAACAGGTGGCCAGTCGGCTGCCACCGACAGGGGGGGGCACGGTTTTCCAGGAAGTCCCGCTTGGCGAATGATCTTGGGCCAGCGCGGCTCCCAACACAGAAGCAGCGAAATCCAATGCCCTGCTGTATGAATCAACATGACGGGAGATAGCAACACCGACAGCCAAACGACTAGCCGCCGCTGGCCAGCTCGCCAGAGCGGCTTAAGGAAGCTCCAGGGGGCCGCGAGCGACAGCCAAGGCCAAGGCAGCTTGGTCAGCAGTCTGCGGGGGCGCGGTACGGAATCGGGGCCTTCTTCCATGTATCGCCGAATGAACTCCCAGAGATTGACCAAGTCACTGGTCCCATCGGCCGTCTTGCCCACAAACATGAGGTGACTGTGAGGCAGTCCCGTCATGTCCTGCGTCCAGGCCAGCAAAAGCTGAGTGCCCGTGCCGGCAACCTCAGGCTTGCCCACCCCAGCTTCCGCCGAGACCTGTTCCCATGCGAGGACCGCAATTCCACCGGCGTATCGAGGGCGGTGCAGATACACCTGGCGAGTAATGCGATTGAAGCGGATCAGCAGACGGCGTTGAACAAAGTTCTCGAGGCGTAGCCAGCGCCATGCAAATCGGCGAAGCACGAGAATCAGCACCAGCGTTATCAGGGGCAACGCAAGAGCGGCAATGTAGTCGCCCGCATCTGCCGGCCTGCTCGACCATGGATAGACGTGAGTCCACCATACTGTGCTGAAAATGCTACTCATCTCCAGCAGCGTCAACACTAGATAGAGCGCCGGCAAAGTGAATAGCGTAAGGAAACCACGCTTATCTTGAAGTGCGCCAGCTCGAAGCTCGATATAGATATCGTTAAACGCGTAGATAGACCCTGCAGCACTGGGATGCTCGCTGACTTTCTCATCAATGCCGATCTCCCGTACAAATTCTTTCCCGATATTGGCCTTAAGCTCCTTTTCATCCGCTGTAGCTACCTTAATGGCATCCTCATACTCCCCGCGTAATGTTGCCGTTGTCTGCATTGCCCAGGCCTGCGCTTCGATAAAATACATTCAGTTCACCGTCCTCAAAGCTTCATACAATTTCCGTAGTTCGGTCGCCTCGTCTACGAATGGCTTGGCAAAACTATCCTGCGAGCGCGAGCCGAAGCAGCAGTGGGCGCACCACGTTGGCGAACGAGAACGGGCAGGGCGGCTCGAAGTAGTTGCCGCTCCGTGTTCAGAAGGATCCAACGGAGCAGCGCGCAGGAGGTCGATAGCGATAGCGATATGGACGCGGAGATTCCGGTGTGATTGCGCGTCAGAGTGCGCAGCCTGAATTCTGGGAGCCCAATTTCGGTATCGGTCCACCAGCCATCCAGACCGATTCCGGGGCGACCGCGAGCATCGGCTACATCAACCGCCGCGGCGCCCGGAAACTGAACGCCTACGCCCCCGTCGACAACCTGGTCTCTCGCGACTACGCGGGTACGGTGATCGTCAACGAAGCGAACGGACGCTACTACGAACCGGCGCCCGGCCGGAATGCCGGCGTTGGGGTGGGGGCGACTTATTGGTTTTGATGCCCTCAGTCCACCAGCCACGCCGATTCTCCCTCGACCAATACTCCACCATGGCTCGTGGTGTCGCCCAGCCGGGCGATGGCCCGTCCCTCCAGCGTGGCAGTGGACGACCCGGTCACGATCACTGCCCCACAGCTGATCTTTTCCCCGACCCGCGCGATGGGGCGGCCGTTGACGTGGGCTTGCGCGGCGCCGGTAATGACAGTGCCGCGGCCGTGAGTGGGGCAGGCGTGGCGATGGCCGACTAAGACGATGGGCTGCATGCGAGCTCCTTTCATGGGGTGTTCAATACCAGGCAAAAATCCGTGATGTGGATGCAAGACATTCCGTCTTCAACCGATCACTTCACCTTGCAAATTGACCAAGTCGAATCCTCGGCCGTTGAATCGGTGATACACGTGTTCATGGGCCTGCACGGGAGCCGTGTCGTAGCCGCTCAGATCGGCTTCTGTGGCACAAAGGCGTTCAACCTCGGCTGGCCACTGAGCGTCGGCAGCGCGCCGCAGTAGATAACGATCGATCAGCGGGCCGCCCGCCAATAAGTACGCCGGCAGCACTACAAATTTTGCGATGAGGAAGTCGATCAAACCGTCGTTTTTGAGCATGACGCGCGGTGTGAAGCCGCTTGGCTGGGTGGAAACGCAACGTGGATCGGGCTGAATGGATGAAAGGCCTCCGGCCATGTAGCGACGAAGAAACTCGAGGCGGGTGAGGTTCGAGACGAGCGCTGACTCATCAGCCACATCGAAAGCGCCGGAGGTCATGGCGAGGCCGGAGGGCTCCGTCTTGAACACGAGTCGAAGGGTGAACTTACCGTCCGCGGACGCGCTGAATTCGGTAAACGCGTGGACGTCTCGCCACGAGACCGTAGTTGCCTTGTACTTTCCGTTGTAGATGTGAACGGCCTGAGCTTGGCGATTGAACCGGACGCAAGCAGGTGTAATTCTGCTTAGCGCATATCCTAAAACGAGGCTGAACAGTCCAAAGGCGCCCATGTCCCAGTGCAGCACCAGCCCCTCTGCCACAGACCCGCCGCCTGATATCCAGTCGAACATGAGCCACACGAACGCGCTCGTCGTGAAGATGAATGCGCCGGATACGAGATAGAGAACAAAAGCCAGCTTTCCGACGAAGATCCGGCTCTCTATGTATCGCTCGTTAAACAGACTCCGATCTGAGAGATCGTCGGAAAAACTCACCTGGCCCGGCCACATTGCGAGACGGATATCGGGTAGCGATTGCCAGTCTGATCGTGCCCGCAGGTTGGACAGCATTTCTTGAAAAGTGAGCAGAGCATTTTGGTTGGACATGAGCTAGTTCGCGTCGTAGTGGCGAATGGGTGCGCGTTCTTGGAACCGGACGCCCGCTGCGCAGGAGCGGTATCTGCGCTGCCGACATGAAGCAGACAGGACGATAGGTTGCATGAGTCCTTCCGGGATAGTTCTGATGCTGTTAGGTAATGCGCCGGATACATGGCGGAGGCAATCTATGTATGTCGTTCAGCCGAGCACGGTTCCGTTGATGTCGACCAGGTCGAAGCCCTGACCGTTGAATCGGTGGAATATGCTTTTGTTTGCTTGCACGGGCGTCGTGTCATAACCGCTCAGGTCGGCGTCATGGGCGCAGAGCTGTTCGACTTCGGCAGGCCACTGCAGATTCGAGGCACGGCGCAAAAGATATCGATCTATGAGCGGGCCGCCCGCCAGGTAGTAGCCGGGCAGGGCCACGAGTTTTGCAAACAGAACCGTGATCAAATGGTCGTCTTTAAGCGAGACGGCTTTTGAGAACCCGCTGGGTTTGTACGCGCTGCGCGCCGGATCTGGCTGTATGGAACCTAAGCCCTCGGCCATGTATCGGCGCAGAAATTCCAGGCGAAGGAGGTTGTCTGATAAGGACGAGTCGTCACCAAAATCGAATGCGCCTGGAGCTACCACCCAATTTGCGGTGCCGATGCGAAAGACGAGTTTGAGCGAAAACGAACCTTCGCCGGGTGGCCTGAACTTGGTAAAAGGATGAACCTCGCGCCATGCGGCAGTGATCGCCTTTCCAGGGCTCTGATATATGTGGACCAACTGGGCTTGCCGATTGAACCGAACACAAGCCGGCTCGGATCTGCCGAAAAAGTATGCCAATGCGACCATCAGGACAGCGAAGACAACCATTATCCCGTACTGGAAAGCGATGTCGCCCAAACTTTTTTTCGCAAGGACATCATGCGTAATGGCAATAGCCAGGACCGTTGATGTAGCGACGAACGCGCCGCACGTCCCGTATAGCGCAAATGCCATTTTCCCAACGAAGACGTGACTCTCCATGTAACGCTCGTTAAACATCGTCTTGTCAGACACATCGTCTACGAACGTGACGTGCTGCGGCGACATTGCAAGTCGGATATCAGGAAGTTGTTGCCAATCTGGTGCGGCTTTCAAATTTGCCAGCATCTCATCGAAGCTGTGGGTCGGCTGCAATTCGGTCATTGGTGGGTCATCTCTGATGGCGGCTGTGGTTCAGTGAAAGCGTTAAGCCGAACAGAATCCGTTAGTAGCGATATGAGAAAAGCCGGCCGGCGGAAAATTGATTTTGGCGTGAGGTAACGGGTACTCAACCGATCACTTCGCCTTGTAGATTTACCAAGTCGAATCCCCGGCCATTGAAGCGGTAAAAGACGTCCCTGCTCGCTTGCACGGGCGTGGCGTCATAGCCGGTCACATCAGCGCCCGGCGAGCACAAGCGCTCCACCTCCTCCGGCCACTCGACGTTCGCCGTGCGACGGACTAGATGGCGATCGATCAAGGGGCCGCCGGTGAGGTAGTAGGCGGGCTTCACCAGCAGGATCGCGAAGAGATAAGTGAGCAGCCCATCTTCCTTGAACGTGACTGCCTTGGAAAAGCCGCTGGGTCTGTAGGGTGTACGTGCCGGATCGGGTTGGATCGCGCACAGGCCTTCGGCCATGTAGCGTCGCAGGAATTCGAGACGGGTGAGGTTGTCGACGAACGCCGACTCGTCGCCGATGTCGAACGCGCCAGAAGCCATCGTGAAGGCAGTCGGCCCCGTTTGAAACACGAGGTTGATTGCAAACTTGCCGTCTGCGGTCGGACTGAATTCGGTGAAAGGATGCACGTCTCTCCATGCAACCGTTGCTGCGCTTTTCCGCCCCTTGTAGATGTGAACGACCTGAGCTTGGCGATTAAAGCGCACGCATATCGGCTCCAGCTTCAGGAGCGCAATCGCCAAAACGCCTGTGAACGCGGCGAAAGTCAGCAATATCCAGCTCTTGGAAAGAAACCTGTAGAGCGTGCTGCCCGCAGAATGGCTCAGCCATGCGTCATAGGCGAAGCAAACGAGCGAGGCCAATGTGGCACCACACAATAGGTAGAGAACGAACGCTGCCTTTCCTGCAAATAGGCGACTTTCAATGTACTGTTCGTTGAATAACCGTTCGTCCGAGATGTCGTCGCAGAAGCTGACCTGCTGCGGCCACATGGCAACCCGTATGTCTGGAAGCGCCTGCCAATCCGGACGCGCCTTCAGGTTGGCCAGCATTTGTTGAAACGTGAGTAGGGGTTTTGGGTGCGGCATCAGTCATTGCCCTCCAGTACGGCTAGCTTCCTGCGTTCACGCCGCGCTGAGACGCAACTAGTATGGCGCCACACGAAGTGCTGTCACCCTCGCGAGCAGGGGTCTTGCCGTTACTTTGGAGGCCAGCGCAACTAGCAATGATTGAAGTGGCACCGTGGAGGGGACATTGAACGGCATCTCCATGCCCTGCCACGGGTGAGCCTCCTGCGGTAAAACCGGTCGTCGCTGAGACCACCTTCCCGGCGTGTGTGGTCGAATCGCTCAACACAACAAATGGTTTGTTCATGGACGCCCCGTATGGGGATGAGGAGCGCTCGTCGGTGGGGGAACAGGGGGCCAGTCGGCTGCCACCGACAGGGGGGGGCACGGCTTTCCAGGCAGTCCCGCTTGGCGAATGATCTTGGGCCAGCGCGGCTCCCAGCACAGGAGCAACGAAATCCAATGCCCTGCTGCATGAATCAACATGACGGGAGATAGCAACACCGACAGCCAAACGACTAGCCGCCGCTGGCCAGCTCGCCAGAGCGGCTTAAGGAAGCTCCAGGGGGCCGCGAGCGACAGCCAAGGCCAAGGCAGCTTGGTCAGCAGTCTGCGGGGGCGCGGTACGGAATCGGGGCCTTCTTCCATGTATCGCCGAATGAACTCCCAGAGATTGACCAAGTCACTGGTCCCATCGGCCGTCTTGCCCACAAACATGAGGTGGCTGTGAGGCAGTCCCGTCATGTCCTGCGTCCAGGCCAGCAAAAGCTGAGTGCCCGTGCCGGAAACCTCAGGCTTGCCCACCCCAGCTTCCGCCGAGACCTGTTCCCATGCGAGGACCGCAATTCCACCGGCGTATCGAGGGCGGTGCAGATACACCTGGCGAGTAATGCGATTGAAGCGGATCAGCAGACGGCGTTGAACAAAGTTTTCGAGGCGTAGCCAGCGCCATAGGAATTGGTAAGACCCAATACATGCCGCCACCGTCATCAAGGTTAAAAAGATCGTGAAAATGTAGAGCTCAACGGTCGCTGGACTACCGCTCATTACATTGACACCCCTGATGCAACTTACCCACGAGAGTACCGTGGTGTAGACGAGTGTCCACATGAGATACATCCATGGCAGTGTTACTAGGGTGACGACTCCACGCTTCGTTTGAAGAGCCCCAGCCTGCACCTCAATATAAGTTCTGTTAAATGCCAATATTGACCCTTCAGCATCTGGTTGATCGCTGACCCGATCACGAATTCCGATTGTGAGATCACGCTCCACCGAATTATTTCTTTCGGCTTTTTCTTCGCGAGCAAGCGATTCCTGGATGGTCTCGTCAAGCTCCATTCGCGATCTTGCGGTCGTCTGCAAATTCCACGCGCGCTCTTCAATAAGGTACATTTAATTCACCGCCTCAAGTGCTTCATACAGCCTCTGAATCTCTGTCGCTTCGTCCTTGTGTGGCTTCTCAAAGCTGCCGGGATCTCTCAAGCCGAAGCAGCTGTGGCGACACCAAGTTTCCATCGCGTCCGGTTCAAGCGTCCAAACGACCACTGTGATGGCAATTCCTAGCGCTGCGGACCAACCCAAGGCCAAACCTAGCATGGCGGCAATCTGAGTGGTGGCGAGGGCTTCCGCTTGTCGGACGACCGCTGGCAAGAGTGCCCGGAGAAGTTGCTTTTGCGTGCTCTCGAGTAACCAGCGAAGAAACGGGGCAGATGCTGATAGCGAAATGGCAGCGGAAAGTCCGGCTATTCCAAAACAAACGATTGCATGAGCCAGATATGCCGAGGCCAGGGCGTAGCGATCCCGACTAAATGCTCTCTGAAAGTCTACGGCATCCAACACGGCCATAATTGCGCCGCCGAGCGTCGCCAATCCCCCTCCCGCCAGTTTCAGTCCGCCCAACATAATCGATGAACCTCTGCCTACTACCGTAGCGGGGCCATACCTTGCAGCCACCGATCCCACGCTCATCGCAGCCAACTCGAAACCTGCGGCCGCCGTTGTCAGTCCTGCGGCAGTCAACTCCGCCCATTGCCGTGTGTCCTTGTCAGAGGCGCTACCCTTGGCCAGCAGCAAGACGGCCTCGATAAGCGCGATGATTGCCCCGCCTCGAATTTTGTAGAACTCGCTGTTACCTCCGGTCTGGAATTCGCGCGCAAGCGCTTCTCGGGCGCGTCCGATATGTGCATTCAACTGACCGGAAACGCGCGACGCGCTGGCAGCCTGACCCGCATGCGCCAGGTCTTGAAGCCGTATGTTCGTTGCTGCACGCCCCAATTGGGCGTGCATCAGGCCCATAAAGGGAACAAGTAATCGGCGGTCAACGGCGTTGCCTGGCACTTGCTTGAGCACGAACTGGTTGAGCTGCGCGAAGAGCGTAAAAACGTGCCCCAGTGGCCTGCCGGTGAACCAAGCGTGAGTGCCTGCCTTTCTAGCCGCCTCGACTGCCGCATCCGACTTCGCAATAAGGTCAGCCACATTCTTAAAACGTTCCCCCGCCGTACCGAGCAGCAAGGCAGCATTATCAACAGTCAAGACGTCGTCCGCTTTTGCTTTTGCCAGTGCCATCCTTGTTTCAACCTCGATGGCAATCTGATTGCGCGTCATCGCACGCAGCCCTAAATTTCCCGGTCCAATCTCGGTGTCGGTCCACCAGCTTTCCAGATGTGAGTTGCCATCAGGGCATCCGTTCAGACCAATCACGCTCAGGCCGATCTGTTCAGCAAAGGCCATCCCCCACACTGGCTCGTCCCGGTCGTACAAGTCAAGCGCGGCGTGCATCGCCGGACTTGCAATCCAGGCCAGGTGATCCGCGCTACGCGCATCCATTTCTTGCTGGACCGCTTTGTCGCGTTGATGAAATTCGCGCTGTACACCTGCCTTGGCGGTATCCCAGTCCAAAAGCTTCTGATACCTATCGAAGGCAGTCGCCGATTCTTTGGCTGCGATCTCTCGTACGCGTTCGGGCGTATAAAGATGCTGGTATTGACCTCCAAACTGCAACCCGGGTGGGTACCCAGCGTTGATTTTCGTGACCTGTTCCAATAGCCGCTCACCTCGCCGTGTCGCACGCGCCAGGTGACCTTTCTGCATTGCGGACTTGACGTTGTCCAGTGCCTGGGCCACGGCGTAACGGCGTTCGTTACTGATACCCTCGTGGTCTTTCGTTTCCAGCCAGGGGCGCATTTTTTCGACCGCGTCATTGCGCCAAGTATTGAGCTCCTGCGCGATGCCGATTGCATCTTCCAGGACAAAGGCGAACCCTTGGTCTACGCACAGCTCCCGATGAACGCTGGTCAAGATCGAACCCATGTCGGCCGGGGCGGCACCAGGATTGAGTCCGCTCCGAAAAGGCGGAAACGCCTGATCTTCCAGCGCGTTTTGGGTAGCCGGATTGGAGCTTGCGAGATACTCGGCGACTCTGGCGGGGATCTCATCTGGAGCAAGGACGTCGTGATAAACGCTGCATCCTTGAACGAGACCCCGAACGTCGAACTTTTGCAAGCGATTGCGGAAGGCGCTGATATCGCGATAGCGCGCCAATATGACGGGGCTCAGTGGATCTCTCGAAAACAGGAATCGCGATTCCTCCACATCCTCGGGGTCTGGAAGGGTGATGGTCCATGATCCGAGCGCGGCAATGCCCGTCCGAGGTACACCGGGATTGTCGGGCCACACGGGGTGCAGTAGGCCGCTCGCGTGTACCTGATAAGCCGCCTCGCACGTGAAGTGTCCACCAATCCGCTTGGTAAGCACGTATACGTATCCCTCTCGTAGCCAGCGTATGGCATAGCGCGGCGTGCTCAATTTGGGCACAAGCGCCTTTCCGAGGGTAGGGGGCCGATCTGGGGCCAGTATTTTCAGCGCAGACACATCCGTGCTGGCGATAACGCCGTATCGAAGCGGTAGTATCTTTACCGAGCGCTTGCATCCCACGCAGGGGCCCGTTGGCGTGTTTGCGGGATTCCGATTTGCAGCGTTGCCGCTGGATAAAAACAACCTCTCGATAGCGTCGGTGGAGTTGGTCATAGAAATTGTCGAATTTTTTAAGGTTCAGGTTTTCTGACTGACAAGCGCCAGATACGCTGCGCCGAGCCGTCCGTTGCCCGATGCGGCCATTTGGAGCGCTAGTTGCCACTGCGAGTCATCTCTCAGCTGCTGAGCGGGCCGGCTCAACGCCATGAAGACGTAGTCATGGAGGTCTTCAGACGATGACAGGCCCAGCATTTCTGCCGCTTTCAGGTGTGTTCGAACCCGCGCAAGCCTGACGTACCGGCAATCCGTGTCGAACAGGGACGGTTCGTGTGTTTGTGCTTCTCTGAGCAAGCGATGTGGAAATGGGTCTTCAGCCAACGCTTGCCACAGGTCGGCGTCCATGGTCAGCATCTCCAGCGGAAAGGTGTTGCCGGCTTGGGCGCCATTACCCGGAACACGACCCCACAGCCGGCGCTCCACGTTGGCCCCCGGTACCCACCAAGAAACAATCGGCGCGACAAAGGAGTTCCACCAGCCTGGATCCGCCCGCTGGTGAAGTATCGGCAGCACCAGCGGGTCGTAGTACCGCAGCAAGTAAGTGCAACCGTCGGGCCCCCTCGCGAGCGTCGCATCGCTAAGATGGGTTGCCAGTGCGTCGGCCGGTTGTGTGCTGATGATCCACCCCTGTAGGGCATTGAGAAGGCGGCCGTGAAACGCTTCCATCAGGTTGCCGCAATCTGCGAGAGTCGTGGAGCGAGCTGCAAGAAGAAGCGGCGAGTAGGGGCGCAGCGCAGCCCATTTCTCGTTTTGTAGTAGCGGATAACAGCGGCCGCCGAATAGATCGTTCACCGCATGGCGCATTGAATCGTCCAGACCGGCGATATCGCTTACCGCGATCAGGTGGCGCTGCGGCCCTGGCGCCGACAGCTCGGTGATCAGTTTCCGACTCAGCTCGCTCATGTTTTCACCACCGGGCTGTGATCGACGGCAGCTTTGATCCAGCACCCAACGCACACCGGTTCGCCCACGACGGGCATTCCGTCGAGGTTGAGGGGAACTCCGCCTTGCCCGCCCGACAGGTCGATGTTGCCCGCATTGAAATTGACGGCCGCGCCATTGAACTTCAGACCTCCAGAATCCAACGAGAGAACGCCGCCGGGCGTGCTCCAGCGTATCGAGTCCGCATGGACTTCATGATGTTGTGTCGTGATAGAGGCCATCTGGGCGGCTCGAAGTCTATGATGTCCTTCGACATCGATTTCGATGTGGCCTCCCACTGTCGTCGTGTAGTCCGCTGCGATCCGCTCCACTCGATGGTTACCAATTTCCTCTAGGTAATCCTTGGAGATCGACACCTGCTGGCTTCGTTCAACAACGATGATTTGATCGCGTTTGACGATTAGATGCCGGTCTTGGCCAACATCGATGCGCTCGTCGCGCATGATCCGGTCTTGCCTGTCCTGTCCGACTTTCAGCATTTCGTCACGACCGACGCTTTCGCTGCGGTCATTTCCCACAAACGTCGTCTCGTCGTGTTTGACGTGAATGTTCTGGTCCTTCTGCGCATGAACGTAGATCTCTTCTTGATCCAGTTCATCCTCGAAACGCAGCTCGTTGTACCCGTCGCCTTTGTGCGATTTGCTCTTGATCGTCATCCGCGTCTTGTGCTGCGGTAATTCGTAGGGGGGCAGGTTGGTCGCGCGATACGTGCGTCCGATGATGATGGGCTGATCGCAATCACCATCCAGAAAGTCCACGATCACTTCCTGTCCAATGCGCGGAATCGCCATGTGGCCCCACGCGGCGCCTGCCCAGTTTTGCGAGACGCGGATCCAGCAGGAGCTGTGTTCGTCGTGCCTGCCCAGGCGGTCCCACGGGAACTGGACCTTCACGCGGCCGTAGTCGTCGCAGTAGATTTCTTCGTTGGCGGGACCCACCACCGACGCGATTTGCGGGCCGTCGATGCGCGGTTTGCGAGCGGGTTCCGGCTTCCAGTCCACGCGGTCCGGGATGATGTCGGCGGTGTAGCGGTACTGGGTTCCTTGCAGGGCTTCTGCGGCTTCTTCCTGCTGGCTCGTGTGCTGCACGCCGTGATGGCGCATGCGCACCGGCCGCCAGCCGTGGTTCCAGTCCTCTCGCGGATGGCCGGTCAGGTCGAACGCGACGCCGGGCACGAGCCGCGCGTCGTCGCCCTCGACCGTGGCCATGCGCGCATCGCGGCGCAGGCCCAGCAGGCGGCTTTGGGTGAAGGGCTTGCCGGCTTCGTCGCGCTTGTAGCGGCCGGGATAGTCGTAGCGTTCGTAGCGGGTGGAGTGATGGGGCATGTCGCGCGTGACCGAAGAATGTTCCTGGTCGTACTGCGGATGCGTGTAGGTGTAGTCGCGGTGCGTCTGGCGCGCGGTGCGCACGTGCTCGGCGTAGGTGAAGCGGTGCAGTGCGGGTTCCGGCTGGTCGCCTCCGGGCGTCGGGTTGTAAGCCACGGGACCGCCGTCGATCGTCCCATGCACGTAGATGCGGTCGCCGTGGATCAGGCGGTGGCCGTGGTCCGAATGGACAAACCGGTAGAACAAGCCTTCTTCAGCGGCGAGTCGATCGAGAAACTGCAGGTCGGTGTCGCCCGCCTGCACGCAGTACTCGCGCGCCAGGTGCTCGTTGGTAGCGACCTGTTCGTAGTCGGTGATGCCATGGGATTTGAGGATCTGCTCGAGGATCTCGGGCACGGATTGCTGCTGGAAAATGCGCCAGTCCGAGCAGAGCGCCGTGCGCGCCAAGGCTGGTTCGACGACAGCGCGGTAGCGTGTCCTTCGGAAACCGGTATCGCCTTGCTCGAAACCGGTGACGACGCCGTGCACGTGCCGCACAGGCGTGTCGCCGCGCCAGATCGTGAATAGCGCAGGCTGGTCCAGCAGCGCGCCAAAGTCCACCGCGGGGTCAAAGCTGGACAGCTCCACGCGCAGTTGGTAGGTCGAGGAGAGCGCTTCGTCGAGCGTGAATTCGATCACTTCGAAGTTGGCGCTGGCTGCGATGGGGGCGAACGTGAACCGCATGTCGGATAAACGGGGCATCTCGGTATCCTGTGCGGCCATGACGATTGGGGCAATCGTTATGGCCGCAGATGGTCAAGAAGAGGACTGAGTTACCGGTGTGGGCAACTCCGGCGCCTGTGAGGCGCGATGAGCGCGAAGGCGCCGGGCCGTGCGGCGATTGGCGCGGCCCGGCGCGCCCGGCTTAGCTTTCCAGCGGCTTGCGCCAGTCGTCCGAAGCTTCCGTGCCGGCGATCGCATGCGTCCAGGTGATCTTGCGATACGCCATGGCCACCTTGATGAGCTGGGTGTAGTCCGCCTTGCTGGGGTCCTGCGCATGCGGCAGGACGCTGGTGATGTCCACGATCGTGGCGTCTTCCAGTTCGGTGGTGAAGAAGTGCTCCTGCTTGCCGTCAATGGAAGTGCGGTACCACTTCACTTCGACCTTGGGCAGCATTTCGCCGGCGGCCAGGGCCTGGTACAGCAGCGGCGTCGCCTTGTTCAGCGCGCTGGTGAACGTAAAGGGTTTGTGCACGCGCTGGCCGGAGGGTTGGCCGCTTTGCGGGTCGGTCGGGGTGTTGACGCGGTGCTCGATCTCTTGCACCAGGATCTGGTCTTCGTGGCCTTCCACGTAGACGTTGCCGACCGAGTCGGCGGTGAAGGCGCCCTGGGTGATGTTGCCTTGGGTCTTGCCGGTGATGCTGATATAGGCGGGAGTAGGCATGACGGATTCCTGTGTCGTCGTTGGGCCCGGTGGGGCCAGAAGCATCCCGAAGGTGGGATGCAACGACATATGCGAAATCCGTGCCAGGTTTGGCGAAGCGAAAAATACTGCAGTGAAATCAACGCTCTACGAACAATAAGCGCCGAATGCGCTGCACGCGGGCCGCCGTCTTTGTCCGGCCACGCGCGTGTTTGCGCGATGAGCCGGGCCAGTTTTGACCCGGCTCATCGTAAGCCGTTGATTCATAAGATAAGAGACCGGGCCATATTTGGCCCGGGCGGGTCAAATATGGCCCGCCCCGCTGCTTATGCCGCGGCCCGGTAGCAGAACTCGCTGTCCTCGCAGTCGCCGCATCCGGGCGCGGCTGCGCCGGGCAGGCCGGCGTGTTCGCAGGCGGAGTAGGCCAGGAATTTCTTCCAGCGCATGTTGTCGACGTTGCGGCTCACCAGTCCGGGGTAGTGGCGCGCGAGCAGCACGGTGACGTCTTCGCGTCCGGACAGGCCCAGGTCGCGCCACAGGTGATCGGGCCGCAGGCAGGCGTGCGCGAGGATGCTGCTGACCCATTGGGTCGTCTCGGGGCCGGGCGCGCGGTAGGCGTCCAGCAGCACGCGCATCAGTAGCGTGAACCCGGGTTGCGGATCGCTGGCGCCCCTGCCCACATAGGCGGCGAACTGTTCGCGCAGCGCGGACAGGGACGTGTCGAATCCGGTCAGGGCGCCGGGGAACAGATAGTCCAGAAGGTCCTTCAGTTCGGCGGGCGACAAGCCGCTGCGGGCAAGGTCCTCGTGCGCGATGCTGGTACCCAGGACCGCGGCAAAAAAACCGGCATCGGGATGGACGGGCGGCGCGTGACGCAACAAGGCGTCGGCAAACCGTTGGGCCCGATCGGCGATGCGGGGGTCGGGAGTAAAGGTCGGCACGGGCTCGGCGTCCATGGTGATCTGCTGCGGAAATGGTTTGCTAAGGTGTTAACTAAACAATGTAGGGGCGACTATATAACGAATAATCGGCGGGTTTGTGCCATCTACGGGTCAATCCCGTTGGGACATACCCGAGGGTGTCCAGCGGGGACAGGTATCATCGGCATCCCTTTCATTGCCGACGTCTCCTGTACATGCCGCGCCCGTTCCGCCCC
Organism: Achromobacter sp. SLBN-14; assembly: GCF_006715415.1. Classification (NCBI taxonomy): domain Bacteria; kingdom Pseudomonadati; phylum Pseudomonadota; class Betaproteobacteria; order Burkholderiales; family Alcaligenaceae; genus Achromobacter; species Achromobacter sp. SLBN-14. The sequence goes on from NZ_VFNE01000001.1 coordinate 3,826,156, forward strand.
GTTGTCACCCGTCTGTTTGGCGCCGTCGCGCTGACGCTGGCCGGCATGGCGGCAGCGCCGCCACCGGCCCTGGCATCCGACATCGGCGCGGTCATCGAATCGATCCGCCTGTCGCGCTATCCGCTGCGCGAACCCGAGCGCCGGGTCTGGGGTACCGAGAACGTCAAGGACGTGGTGCTGGTCGGGCAGATGGAGAACCGCCTGTACCTGTACCGCTATGTGCGCGAGGGAGGCAAGGACTTCCGGCTGGATTTCCGGTCGCAGCCGCTGGTGATCGACCCCGAAGGCTGGACGGCCTCGCGAGAGGAGAATGTGGCGGTCAGGTCGCCGCGCGCAGGCGAAGCCTTTTATTGGGTCGGCCTGGCCGATCACCGCACCCCGGCCAGCAAGGCCACGGGGTTTCTGGTGGACGGCAAGGGCGAGGCTGCATCCGTGAATGCGGACGTGCAGCTTGCCGTGGTCACGAGCGGCCGGCCGTGGGATGAGGCGCGCCGGGCGCAGGCCATGACGACACTACAGGCGGTGCTGCGCGAGTATCCCTCGCGGCTGGACGCGTTTCCCGCGCAGGTGCGCTTCGAGCACCAGACGGCCCCGGATGTGACGGCCACGTTCCGAACCCTGCATCAGGTGGCGCGCGCCATTCCGCGTGCCAAGACGGCCGAGTTCCAGCGGGCGCTGGCCGATCTGCGCCGTTTTGTGATGGCGCAGGATTATCGCGAGATCGATCCGGCCGGCAAGGACGCCGGGATGACGACCGCCTTGAACGACTACGGCTTCTGGCTGGCCGAGTCGGGCGACACGGCGCAGGCGGACCGCATCCTGACCGACGTGCTGCGGCGCGATCCGTCGCGCACCGCCGCCTACCTGAACCGCGCCGACGCCCGCTGGAAGCAGCGCGAGACGTCGCGCGAGGAACGTGCCTACTACGAGTCGCTGGCGCGCGAGGACTACCGGCTGTATTGCACGCGGCGCCTTGCGGCCAAGGAAGCCATTCCCGGCAACGTTGCCGCCCGCATCGGCGCCGCGCTGGAATCCCCGGCGCTTGATGCGACGGCCTGCCGTCCGCGCCTGGCGATCTTTCAGGCGATCCAGGCCGGTGATGTGAACGCGGTGCGCGCCGAGCTTGCCGGCGGTCAGGATCCGAATGGCGTGAACGAACACGGCAGGTCCGCGCTGGCCGTGGCCGTGTCGCGCAAACAGCTCGAGATGGTGCGCGCGCTGCTGGATGCGGGCGCGAAGGCGGATGGCCCTGACAACGGGTTCTCGCTGGTGGCCAGCGCATTGCCCGACGCCAAGGACACCCGCCCGGCCGCGGAGCGCTACGCGCTGGCCGACATGCTGATCGCCGCGGGCGCGCCGGTGGATGCATTGGACTCCAACGGCACACCGCTGCTGATGCGCCGCATCTCCTACTACAGCGACAGCAAGGACAACCTGGTCTACCTGCTGGAAAAGGGCGCCAATCCGAACGCGCGCGAAAAGAATGGGCGCTCGCTGCTGCACGCGGCGCTGCAAACCCCGAAGAACTTCTGGTTCGCCGAAAAGCTGCTCGCGCGCGGCGCGGACATCAATGCCGCCTATATCCGCATGTATTACGGAAACAGCCCCATGTGGGAAACGCCGCTGCTTTCGGCGTTGCGCGAATTTCCGGGCGGCGACCTGACGCCGGCCGCGACCTTTCCCGTCCCCGAGCGCGTGACGTTTGCGCTGGCGCACGGGGCCGATCCCGCGGTGGGCGGCTACGGCGCGACGAAAGAGAAGCCGGACCGCAATGGACTGGACGAGGGCCTGTCGCTGGCGGCCCGCTATCTTCAGCCGGGTCTGATCGATCAATTGGTGCAGGCCGCGCGCCCGCCTCAGGCGCCGCTGTCCACGGAGCCGCTGTCCAGCCTGCTGTCGGTGTGGAACCGCGCGGAGCAACGCGCGGCGGCTGACGGCAACAGCGCGGCATGGGACGGTCAGCGCGCGCGGCTGCGCGCCACCGCCGACCGCCTGGTGGCGGCGGGCGTGCCGCTTGCGGCCGCCGCGGACGCGGCGGTGCCGCTGCGCAACCGGATCGCGCCGCTCGGCCTGCCGTGGCTGCCCGACGATCTATATGAGTCCTGGTTGAAGGCGGGGGCGGACCCCACGGACCGGAGCGATCCGGACCTGCGGCTGGAAGGCGTTGCCGCGCCGGACGCGCTGCCGCTCGTGACCATGCTGAACCTGGGCAAGGACAACAAGGTGCGCTTGTTGCTGGAATACGGCGGCAGGCCCCGGACGCCGGCGCGTTGCGGCATGGCGGTGGCCGATGTGTTGGCCTGGCAGCTGGGCAATAGCGGTCCGGTGAGCCCGATGGGCGGACGCGCGGTCAAGCAGGTGCTCGATGCGGCCGCAGGCCCGGCGGGGTGCGACCTGAACCAGACCGCGCGCGTGCAGCCCTTCGTTGGCGTGACGGCCGCGGAACTGGCGCGTCGCGCCGACGTGACCCTTACGGCTGCCGGCCCGGCGCGCTGACCCACGCGGGCGCGCCGGCAGCGCAGCCCGCTGCCGCCGTGTTGCCCACCACGCGCGGTCGCGGCTTTCATTTGAGCGCAGAAAAAAAAAACAGGCGCCCGAGGGCGCCTGTTCCGCTTGCCTGACGGCAGGCCGTCTTACATGGCGTGGCCCATGTTGACGTTCATGTTGTACAGCACCCAGGCCGAACCACCGACGATGATGAAGATGATCATCACGGTGAAGACAAACGTGGCCAGGTTGTCGCGGGACGACTTCGATGCGCCCATGTGCAGGAAGTACACCAGCTGGACCAGCAGCTGGAGTATGCACAGCGCCACCACGCCAATGATGGTGGCGGTGTGGGACAGCGCGCCGTGCATCACCAGGCCGAACGAGCCGAAGGTGAGCAGCAGCGAGAGCACGAAACCGATGATGTAGGACTTCAGGCTGCCGTGATCGGCGGCGTGATCGTCGTGGCCGTGTGCGGCCGCAGCGGAGTGCGACATCAGAGGGCTCCCAGGAGGTAGACAAAGGTGAAGACGCAGATCCAGACGATGTCCAGGAAGTGCCAGAACAGGCTCAGGCACGCCAGACGACGCTTGTTGATCGAGTCCAGGCCATGGCGGCGGATCATGTCGAGCATGACGATGATCCAGATCAGGCCAAAGGTCACGTGCAGGCCGTGCGTACCGATCAGCGTGAAGAACGCGGACAGGTAGGCGCTGCGGCCCGGACCGGCGCCGATGCTGATCAGGTGATGGAATTCATAGAGTTCCATCGCGATGAAGCCCGCGCCGAACAGGAACGTGACCATCAACCAGCCCATGGCACGGCTCTTGTTGTTGGCGTGCACGTTCAGGTTGGCCATGCCGAAGGTGAAGCTGGACACCAGCAGCAACAGCGTTTCGACCAGGACGAAGTTCAGGTCGAACAGTTCCTTGCCGGACGGTCCGCCCGCGGTGGCGTTGGACAACACCGCGAACGTGGCGAACAGCACCGAAAAGATCAGCAAGTCGCTCATCAGATAGACCCAGAAACCGAAAACGGTCTTGGATCCATCGTCGTGATGCGCGTGATCGTCGTGACCCGCGTGGGGGTGAGTGGCTACGGCTTGAATCATGGCTCAGGCGGCCTTCTGCATTTTGTCAAAGTGAGCGTTTTCGATGCGTTCGACTTCCGCGGCCGGGACCCAGTAGTCGACGTCGCGGTCATAGGCGCGAACGATGAACGAACCGATCATGCCCACGAGGCCGGCGATCGACAGCCACCAGATGTGCCAGATCAGCGCAAAGCACATGACCAGGCCAAAGGCGCCAATCCAGACACCAGCGGCGGTGTTCTTCGGCATGTGGATGTCTTCGTACTTGGCCGGGCGCTTGTAGGCCTTGCCGCTTTGCTTGTCTTCCCAGAACTGGTCCAGTTCATCGACGTGAGGAACGTGGGCGAAGTTGTAGAAAGGCGCGGGCGACGAGATCGACCATTCCAGGGTGCGGCCATCCCAGGGATCGCCGGTGACGTCCTGGTTCTGCTTGCGCTGACGCACGGAGACGAACACTTGCTGCAGCAGGAAGAAGATGCCCAGCATGATCAGCGCGGCGCCAGCCAGCGCGACCAGCAGGTACGGCTGCCATTCGGGGTTGTCGTAGTGGTTCAGGCGGCGCGTCATGCCCTTGAAGCCCAGGATGTACAGGGGCATGAAGGCCAGGAAGAAACCGACGAACCAGCAGTAGAACGAGTAGCGGCCCAGACGTTCGTTCAGCGTGAAGCCGAACGCCTTCGGGAACCAGTAGATCATGCCGGCGATGCAGCCGAACACCACGCCACCGATGATGGTGTTGTGGAAGTGCGCGATCAGGAACAGGCTGTTGTGCAGCACGAACGACACGCCGGGGATGGCCAGCATCACGCCGGTCATGCCGCCGATGACGAAGACGATCATGAAGCCCAGCGTCCACAGCACCGGCGTCGTGATGCGCAGGCGGCCGCGGTAGATGGTGAACAGCCAGTTGAAGATCTTCGCCCCGGTCGGGATCGAGATGATCATTGTCGCTATGCCGAAGAAGGCATTGACGTTGGCGCCCGCACCCATGGTGAAGAAGTGGTGCAGCCAGACCAGGAACGACAGCACGCCGATGGCGGCCGTGGCGTAGACCATGGACTTGTAGCCGAACAGCGTCTTGCGGGCGAACGTGGCAACGATTTCCGAATACACGCCGAAAGCCGGGAGCACCAGGATGTAGACCTCGGGGTGGCCCCAGATCCAGATCAGGTTCACGTACATCATGACGTTGCCGCCACCGTCGTTCGTGAAGAAGTGCGTGCCCAGGTAGCGGTCCATCGTCAGCAGCGCCAGGGTCGCGGCCAGCACGGGGAAGGCGGCGACGATCAGGACGTTGGTGACCAGCGAGGTCCACGTGAAGATCGGCATCTTCATCAGGGTCATGCCAGGCGCGCGCATGCGCAGGATGGTGACGATGAAGTTGATGCCGCTAAGCGTTGTTCCCAGACCCGAGATCTGCAGCGCCCAGAGGTAGTAATCCACCCCCACGCTTGGACTGTAGTCCAGCCCGGACAGCGGCGGATACGCGAGCCAGCCGGTCGCGGCGAATTCGCCCACGAACAGCGAGATCATCATCAGCGCGACGCCGGCGCCGAACAGCCAGAAGCTCAGCGAGTTCAGGAACGGGTACGCCACGTCGCGTGCGCCGATCTGCAGCGGCACGACGATGTTCATCAGCCCGGTGATGAAGGGCATCGCCATGAAGAAAATCATGATGACGCCGTGGGCGGTGAAGATCTGGTCGTAGTGGTGCGGGGGCAGGAAGCCGGCCGAGTCTGCTGACGCGACGGCAAGCTGCGTGCGCATCATGATGGCGTCGGCAAAGCCGCGCAGCAGCATGATGAGCGCAACGATGATGTACATCACACCGATGCGCTTGTGGTCGACGGTGGTGAGCCACTCCGTCCAGAGGTACTTCCACTTCTTGAAGTAGGTGATGGCGCCGAAGACCGCTAGGCCTCCCAGGCACACGGCGGCCAGCGTAACCATGACGATAGGTTCATGGTACGGAATGGCCTCGAGGGTGAGTTTCCCGAGCATTGTTAGTTGATTCCTGCGATCAGATTATTCGACGTGGAGGTGCACGTGGCGGAGTCCACGCCGGCCATCTTGCTCATCGTGCTGCCCAGAATGAAATCAAACATGGCGGGCGGCGCCGACGAGTACTTCACGACCGGATTGCGCTCGCTGCGCTTGGTCAGTTCCGCGTAGACCTCGGGGGTCAGGGCGGTGGGAGAAGCCTTGGCTTCCTTGATCCAGTTGTCGAATCCTTCCTGCGACATGGCGTGGGCCTTAAAGCGCATGCCCGAGAAACCGCCGCCGCTGTAGTTGGCCGAAATGCCGGCGTAGGTGCCGATTTCGCGCGCATTCAGGTGCAACTTGGTTTCCATGCCGGCCATCGAATAGATCTGGCTGCCGAGCTGGGGGATGAAGAAGGAATTCATCACCGATGCCGACGTGATCCGGAAGTTGACCGGAACGTCCACGGGGAACGCGATCTCGTTGACCGTGGCGATGTCGTACTCGGGGTAGATGAAGAGCCACTTCCAATCCAGGGAGACCACCTCAATGGTCACCGGCTTGTGTTCGGACACGAGCGGCTTGTAGGGATCCAGCGCGTGCGTCGAGCGCCAGGTGATCACGGCCAGGATCGCCACGATGATGCAAGGGACGGTCCAGACGACGGCTTCGATTGCCGTGGAGTGAGCCCACTTGGGCTGGTAGTCGGCTTTGGTGTTGGAAGCGCGGTACTTCCACGCAAAAGCCACGATCATGATGAGGACGGGAATGACAACGATGAGCATGAGCCCGGTCGCCGTCAGCAGCAACGTCTTTTCCTGGATGCCGATATCTCCCTTGGGGGAGAGGATTTCCATGTTGCAGCCGCCAAGCAGCATGACCGCGCCGACGCCAAATATGCGCGTAAGGGTCGCAAGGAGGGGGTGTTTCACGTACAGCCTTGGATGGAAAGGTGGGAAATGCTGCAAAGCAGCAGACTGGAATGCTGCTAGGCAGCAACCTCCATCCTATCGGTTTGATTTTGGTCAAGCGTGCGACGAATGGTCGCATTGCCTGGGAAGAATCCGGCCCAAGGGCGTCGGATTCAGGGTTTTCCTAGGGGAGCAGACGCCCCGAGGGGAGGGGGTGGGGTGCGACGATATGTCGCACCTGCACACGGGGGTGTTGTAAAGATGTGTCGCCCCGCAGCATTCAATCCGCGACGACCTCGCGTTCCGGCCCCGGTTTTTTTGCCAGCTTGCGCTGGAGCGAGCGCCGGTGCATGCCCAGGAGGCGCGCCGCGGCGGAAACGTTGCCGCCGGTCTCGTGCAGGGCCTGATGAATGTGCTCCCATTCTAGGCGGTGCAATGGGGTCATGGTCGTTTCGATCGTAACTGTTTCTGGCTTCACCAGACCCAGCGTGCGCAGGATCATGGGCGCCGTGGCCGGCTTGGGCAGGTAGTCGTCGGCGCCGCGCTTGATGGCTTCCACGGCGGTGGCCACGCTGGCGTAGCCCGTGACCAGCAGGATGCGCATGTCCTCGCGCAGCGCGCGAAGCGGCCGGATGAGGGTCAGGCCGGAGTCTTCGCCCAGGCGCAGGTCGACCAGGGCAAAGGCCGGACGGATTTCTTCGGCCACGCGCAGCGCCTCGGCGATGCCGGTGGCGGTGCGGGTTTCCAGACCACGGCGCGACAGGCTGCGTTGCAGGGTGCGCACGTAGAGTTCGTCGTCGTCGATCAGCAGGCCAAGATCGTTTGCATTCATCACATTCAGGTCCCGGGGTTGCCGAGAGGTAAATAAAAGCGGATGCGGGTGCCGCCGCCTTCGGCCGCGGTCATGGTCATTTCGCCGCCCAGTTGCTCCACGGTGGCATGCGAGAGGGCCAGGCCCACGCCCAGTCCTCCCGGCTTGCCGCTGTTGAACAGGCTGGTCGCCGGCAGCATGGCATGGTCGGGATCGAAACCCCGTCCGTAATCGCGGACTTCGCCTCGCAGGGCGCCGTAGCCGTATTCCAGGTGCAGGTCCACGCGGGGCGCGTCGGCGGCCTCGCCCGCGTCGGCGGCGTTGTTCAGCAGCGCCTGCAAGAGGTGGGCGATGGCCGGATCGACGCGCAGGCTGGTGGGCAACGTGCCCGAGCGCTGCAGGTCGATGGTCGGGCGGATCAGGCGCCATTGCCCCACCACACGAACCAGATCCACGGCGGTTGGGACCGCCAGATTGCGGATCCGTTCCCGGCACAGGGCCAGAAGCTGGCTCAGGGTGGTGACGTCGGCCCGCAGGTCTTCGTCGTCCTGGACTTCGGCGGCAATCTCGTCGGTCAGCAGCGTCATGGTGGCGAGCGGCGTGTTCAGCTCGTGCGCCATGGCGGCCGCGTGCGTGGCCAGGGCGACGATGCCCTCGTTGCGGGTGAAGCGTTCGCGCAGGCGGGCAAGCTCGCGCTCACGGGCGCGCATGTCGGCGGCCAGCCGGGTCGAAAACACCAGCACGACCACCACCGAAATCAGGAAATTGGCGCCCAGGCCCCAGAGCAGCAGGCTATGGGGATCGACGTCGCCGCGCAGGGGCTGCCCGAAGATCGCGGCGGCGCCATAGCCCAGCACGCCGGCCAGCGCGGCCGCAAGCGCCCAGTTGCGCGGCAGCGCCAGCGCCGCCAGGGCGGTCAGGATCAGGAACATCGTTCCGAACGGGTTGCTGATGCCGCCGCTCCAGCCCACCATCCAGGCGAGCACCGCCATGTCGACGAACAGATGGCCGAAGGCGGTGGCGTGGGAGAGGTCGCGCGGGTGGCGCAGGCGCAGGCTGGCGTAGACGTTGAAACCGATCAACAGGCCCACGCCCAGCCACAATGGTTCCAGCGGCAGATCCAGGCGCAGCAGGCTGCTGGCCAGCAGGACGGTGGCGGCCTGGCCCGCGATGGCGAGCCAGCGCAGGCTGCAGAGGGTACGCAGGAATGAAAAGGCGGAACTACCGGGCATATCCAGATACAGAGGCGCCGGCCAGCCTGCCGGCAGTTACGGGCGCCCGGCTGCGCGGAACGCTGGCATCCTGAGCGCGGCGGCGGTGGCCGGCTGCCGCCTGGCCGGGTGGGCGCGGGCGGCGGATGTGCAGGCATTGTATGGCGAATCGGAGCCAGCCGCCGGGCGATGCCCGGCGTTATGCGTCCCTGATATCGCCGGTCTTACTGAATGGCGCCCTTGCCGCGACGCGGCACTGGCCACTATATAGTTCAGTGGCCGTGGCTGGCCGCCGGCGCGGCAGTTGCGTTCAGCGGCCGCGCCACCGCGTCCACGGGAATGCGCCGCTGCTGCTTGGAGCCGTCTTCAACGATCAGCGTCAGCGCGACGTGGTCGCCGGCCGCGATGGGCTTGGCCAGGTCGATCAGCATCACGTGGTAGCCGCCTGGTTTCAGTTCCACCGCCTTGCCGGCCGGCAGGTCGATGCCCGCCACCTGGCGCATCTTCATGACGTTGTCCTGCATGGCCATTTCGTGCACTTCGACGTGCTTGGCGGCCTGGGACTCCACGCCGACCAGCCGGCCGGATTCGGCGGCGGTCAGGCGCATGAACGCGCCGGTCGCGTGCTGGTTGGGCACCGTGGCGCGCACCCATGCGTCCTCCACGGTCAGTCCGGCGTTCTGGGCCAGCGCCATCGGGCCAAAGCCGGCCAGCGCCAATGCGAGCGCGGCGGCCACGGGTTTGATCGAAATCTTCTTCATGAGCGTTTCCTTGGGTATCGGATCAGAGGACGGTGCGCAGATCCTGCGCGCTGTCCTGGGCACTTTGTTCGTGGCGCAGCGCGATGCGCAGCTTGCCCTGGGCATCGATGACATAAGTCAGCGCGGTGTGGTCCATGGTGTAGGAGGAACCGGTGGGCACCTTCTGGAAGAACACCTTGAACGACTGGGCGGCGGCGCGGGTCTGTTCGGCCGTGCCGCGCAGGCCGATGAAGCCGGGATCGAAGGCCTGGGTGTACGCGCGCAGGATCTCGGGCGTGTCGCGCTCGGGGTCCACGGTGATGAACAGCACGCGCAGCTTGTCCGCGTCGGCGCCCAGCAGGGACTTGATCTCGACGGCGCGGGTCAGCGCGGTCGGGCAGACGTCCGGGCATTGCGTGAAGCCGAAGAACAGCATGATGGGGTGGCCCTGGTAATCGGCCAGCCGCCGCGTCTGGCCGTCGGTGTCCTGCAGCTGGAAGTCGCCGGTGGGCATGCCGGACAGATCCATGCCGTGCAGGGGCGGGGTGTCCTTGCCGCAGCCGGCCAGGGGCAGCAGGGCCAGGGTGGAAAGCAGCAGACGGCGCCGCGGATCGGGCGCGACGCCGCGCGGCGCGCCAGCGGACGCGCGGGTAAACAGCGAATTCATGGGTACCTCTGGATTGACGAGTCGGCCGCGCAGCCGGGGCGCGCGGCGGGGCAGTCCGTGCCCGTTGCGGATGCGCAAGGGGCACGGAAGATCCGGGACGGGGTCAGGCCAGCGGGGGTGGGGCGCGCGATCCGAGGGGTGGACCGTGGGCGGGCTGCGCGGGCAGCGCGCGATGGGCGGAGCAGGGCGGGGCGTGCCCGGCTGCCGTCAGCAGCAGCGGCACCATGGGCGGCGCGGTGGCGGGCGTGACGTGGGCGAGCAGTCCGAAGGGACATTGGGCGCCGGTATTGGCGGTGTCGTGCCCGGCCTTGCCGCCGTCGGCGGGGAGCGCCAGGCTGATCGCCGACAGGTTGCCCGCCGCCGAGCAGAAGGTGACTTCCAGGCGGCCGTCATGCAGGGCGCGGGTGTCCGGCATATAACCGGCCGGCACCAGCGCGCGCAGCGCCAGGGCCAGCAGTGCCAGCCACAGCACGCCGTCGGCGCGCAGAGCGCGCAGCGTGCAAAGGAGGCGGGTCGGGTAAGACCGGGTCGCGTAAGACATGAGAGGCATTCTATGCCAAGCGGTCCCGATTTCTTGGTACCCTTGAACGCACTTCTTTCCGACACGCGACCCCGTGCCCCAGGTTTCAGAGCTTTCCTTGTCCGTTTCGAGCGTGTCCGTTCCGACCTTGTCCGTTTCGACCGTGTCCGCTTCGACCTTGCCCATTTCCAACTTGTCCAGCAGCGTACCGCCCGCCGGACGGGGGCGTGCCGGGCCCTATACGCGCTTATGGTTGGGCGCGTTGATGGCGGCATTGCTTGTGCTGCTGACCGCGTGCGGCACGACCAAGGTCCAGCCTGGGTATTACCGGGTCCAGTCGGGCGACACGCTCTATCAGATTGCGCGCAAGGAAGGCACCACGGTCAGTAATCTGGTCCGGTGGAACAATCTGTCGAACTCCAATACGATCGAAGTCGGCCAGCTGCTGCGGGTCGAGCCGCCCGCCGGGCAGGCGCGCTCCTCGCCGCCCAGCAAGGCCAGCACCAAACCCAAACCCGCGCCGCGCGCCACCACCTCGTCCGGCAAGCGGCGCACGGCGCCGCCCGGCGCGATTTCGCTGGTCTGGCCCGCACAGGGCAAGGTCACGCGCGGCTACGACGGTTCCGGCTCGAACGGCATCGTCATCAGCAACGCCGCCGGCACGCCGGTTGTCTCGGCGGCCCCGGGCACCGTGGCTTATTCGGGCAGCGGCCTGCGCGGTTACGGGCATCTGGTGATCGTCAAGCACAACGCCAACTTCCTCAGCATCTACGCGCACAACAGCAAGCTGCTGGTCAAGGAAGGCCAGCGCGTGACGCAAGGACAGAAGATCGCCGAGATGGGCAACAGCGACAGCAAGCAGGTCGGGCTGTACTTCGAACTGCGCTACGACGGCCAGGCGGTCGACCCGGCGGGCTCGCTGCCGCCGAAGTAGCCGGCCATCTGCGCGTTGCGGCAGGTGTCTGACACCCTGGGGAGATGACCGTCAACTCGTGGCAGCTCCGCAGAGGGTGTCAGACACCGAGATAGTCGGCAGGCGTGGCGGCAGGTGTCTGACACCCTGGGGAGATGATCGTCAACTCGCGGCAGCCTCGCAGAGGGTGTCAGACACCGAGATCCACGAGCCCCCCGGATCTACGGCGCTTCCTGCGTCAGCGTCGAGATGAACGTGGCCGTGCGCGGATCCTGCGGTCGCGAGAACACCGTGCGGGAATCGCCGGCTTCGACCACCACGCCATCCAGCAGAAACACCACTTCCCGCGACACGCTGGCCGCCAGCCGCAAATCATGCGTGGCCATCAGCATCGTCATGCCTTCCGCGGCCAGCTGGCGCAGGACATCCACGACTTCCGCCGCCAAACCCGGGTCCAGCGCCGACGTCGGCTCATCGCACAGCAGAACACGCGGCGCGGGCGCAAGCGCGCGGGCGATCGCCACGCGTTGTTGCTGGCCGCCGGACAGGTTTGCGGGCCACGCATCGGCCTTTTCCAGCATCCCCACCTTGCGCAGCAGTTCCTCCGCCCGCGCCCGCGCACGATCGGCAGGCCATTTCTGGACAGTCACCAACCCTTCCATCACATTGCCGATCACGGTCTGATGCGGAAAGAGCTGGAAGTTCTGGAATACCATGCCGGTCTGCATGCGCACGGCCTGGACCTGTTCACGCGTCAGCTTACGGCCGGGTTCAAAGTCGACCGTTTCCGGTCCGATCTCCAGCCGCCCGCGATCCGGCACTTCCAGCAGGTTCACGCAGCGCAGCAGGGTGCTCTTGCCGCTGCCGGATGGGCCGATCAGGGCGGTGACGCTGCCTTCGTCGATCTGCACATCCACCTGCTTGAGCACGGGATTGCCGCCGAAGGACTTTTCGATTTTTTCAAGCCGGATCATCGGGTCTTCTCGCTAAACATCGCGTGCTGGCCGAAGCGCCGCTCCAGCCGCACCTGCGCCGCGGACAGGACGGAACTGAAGGCCAGATAGATCAGCGCGGCCTCGGTGTACAGGATCAGCGGCTCGTACGTGACCGCGGCGATGCGCTGGGCGGCCTGGAAAATCTCGGGCACCGTCAGCACGGCGGCGAGCGAGGTGTCCTTGACGAGCGCAATGAAGGAATTGGACAGCGGCGGCACGGCCACGCGGGCCGCCTGCGGCAGGATCGTGCGGCGCAGGGCCTGGCCGCGCGTCATGCTGAGCGAATAGGCCGCTTCCCATTGGCCCTTGGTGATCGATTCGATCGCGCCGCGGATCACCTCGGAGTTATAGGCGCCGACGTTCAGCGTGAAGCCGATGAGCGCGGCGGGCAGCGGGTCCAGCACGATGCCCACGCTGGGCAGGCCATAGAAGATCACGAACAGCTGCACCAGCAGCGGCGTGCCGCGGATCAGCCAGACGTAAAAGCGCACCACGGCCACCAGCGGCGCCGGGCCGAACAGGCGGATGAGCGCCACCACGAACGCCAGCGCCAGGCCCAGCGCAAAGGACATCAGCGTGAGCGGCACCGTGAACACCAGCCCCGCGTGCAGCAGCGGCCAGAACGAATCCGCCATCAGCTGCACCCAGGCCGGCACCGACCATTCGCCTATTTTTGCCAGCAGCCAGTCCGGCAGGAAGGCGTGAAGCCAAGGAGGCAGCGTCATGGGCGCTCCAGAGGTTTACTGCGCGGACAGGTCCGTGCCGAAGTATTTGACCGAGATGGTCTTGTACGTGCCGTCCGCCTTGATGTCGGCCAGGGCCTTGTTGATGGCGGCCTGCAGTTCAGGATTGTTCTTGCGGATCAGGACGCCCGAGTTGCTGAACTCCGCCGTCTTGTCCGTGGCCGCGATCTTCACGCGGGCATTGGGCTTTTGCTTCTTGAAGTCCAGGAACGACAGGTTGTCGTTGACGGTGGCCTCGACGCGGCCGGAGGTCAGGAGATCGATGGCTTCGTTAAAGCCCTGCACGGCGACCACTTCCGCGCCGTGGCTCTGCGCCAGCTTGCCGAAATTGCTGGTCAGCGTGTTGGCGGACTTCTTGCCCTTCAGGTCCGCGAAGGACTTGATGCTGGTGTTGTCGTCGCGCACGATCAGCACGGCGGCCGACGAGATGTACGGATCGGAGAAGTCGTACTTCGCGCGGCGCGCATCGGTGATGCCCACCTGGTTGATGACGGCGTCGTAGCGCTTGGCATCCAGGCCGGCGATCAGGCCGTCCCACTTGCCTTCGATGAATTGCGCCTTCACGCCTAGGCGCTCGGCGATGGCGCGGCCGATGTCCACGTCAAAGCCGGTAAGCTTGCCGGATGCATCGTGGAAGGTGAACGGCGCGTAGGTGCCTTCGGTGCCAATCTTGAAGACGCCCGCGGATTTGATCTGGTCCAGTTCGGACTGGGCATGAGCGGCGGACAGGGCGGCGACCTGGACGAGGCCGGCGATGAAAAGCGTGCGAAAGAGTTTCATGGCAATGCTCCACGGATGATCACTGTGGAGAGCATGTGGGCCTGCAATGCCCTCCGGCGTAGCGGCACTCTAACAACCGGCCTATTTTTCCACAAAGCATAAGGAATAGTAAAAATATAGCCACAGGTCATATAGCGTTACCAGACACCCGGCGCAGTCGGCCCGGGATCCTTCAGGCATTACCTTGATGGAGACGGATGTGCAACAGCAATGGAACAGGCGCGCGTTCATGATGGCGGCCGCGGGCGCGGCGGCGGCGGGATCGATGCCCGCGCAAGGCGCCGGTGGCGCGGCGGCGCTGCCGGGCGGCGGCAGCATCACCGACGTGGCGGGCTTGCGGGTCGGGCATTACACGGAAACGCGTCGCCCTACCGGGTGCACGGTCATCATTGCCGACGCGGGCGCGACGGGCGGCGTGGACGTGCGCGGCGCGGCGCCGGGCACGCGCGAGACCGACCTGCTCAATCCGATCAACATGGTCGACAAGGTGCACGCGATCGTGCTGACGGGCGGCAGCGCGTTCGGGCTGGACGCGGCCTCGGGCGTGATGCGGTATCTGGAAGAAAAGAAGATCGGCTTTGATGTGGGCGTGGCCTTCGTGCCCATCGTGCCGAGCGCGGTGCTGTTCGACCTGGGCGTGGGCAATGCGTCGGTGCGGCCCGATGCCGCCGCGGGTTATCAGGCCTGCCGGGCCGCCACCGCCGACGCGCCCCAGGAAGGCAACGTGGGCGCGGGGGCGGGGGCGACGGTAGGCAAGCTATATGGTCCCCAGCGCGCCATGAAGGGCGGCATCGGCAGCGCGTCGCTGACCGTGGCGGGCGTGACGGTGGGAGCGATTGTCGCGGTCAACGCGGTGGGCGATGTGCTGGACCCCGCTACCGGGCGCATCCTGGCCGGCGCGCGCACGGCGGACGGCAGGACGCTGCACGACACCCGCGCGGCCATCCTGGCGGGCGATCTGCCCAAGTCCATGCGCGCGGGCGCGGCCACCACCATTGGCGCGGTGGCCACCGATGCGCGGCTCACCAAGGCCGAAGCCCAGAAGATCGCCGGCATGGCGCATGACGGCCTGGCTCGCACGATCAACCCCATCCACACCATGCTCGACGGCGACACGATCTTTGCGCTGGGCACGGGCGCGTCGGGCAAGACGGCCAACGTGATGCTGCTGGGCGTCATGGCGGCCGAAGCGATGGCGATCGCGGTGCAGCGCGCAGTCCTGGCCGCGCGCGCCATCGAAGGCTATCCGGCCGCGGTGGATTTCGTGGGGTGATGCCGCTGTCCCGCCGCTGTCATATAAGCGCGCCATGATGACAGGCGCCGGCATGCCGCCGGCGCGGGGGCGCACATGCAGGAAGGCGAACGACTCAATGGCGTGACGCATCTGGCCGGGCTGGCGCTGGCGGTGCTGGCATCCGGCGCATTGATCACGCGCGCGGCCGAGCTGCGGGTGGACACGCGCCAGATCATCAGTTGCGCGGTGTTCGCGGCGTCGATGATCGCGGTGTATGCGTCGTCTTCGCTGTTTCATTGCTCGCGGGGGCGCCGCAAGGAAATGTGGGCCAAGGCGGACCACTGCGCCATCTACCTGCTGATCGCCGGCACGTACACGCCGCTGGCGTTTGGCCCCGTGGACCATCGTTGGGGCGCCGCGATGGGCGTGGCGATCTGGCTGCTGGCCTTCGTGGGCATCAGCCGCGAACTCTGGTGGGCGCGCAACGCGCCGCCCGCCTTGCCGCTGTACCTGGCGATGGGCTGGCTGGGCGTGGCCTTCGCCGCCCCGATTGCAGGCGCGCTGTCGACGGCGGGGCTGACGTGGCTGCTGGCGGGCGCGGCCATCTATACCTGCGGCACGCTGTTCTACGCCAACGACCAGCGCTGGCGGCATGCGCACGGCATCTGGCACCTCTTCGTCATGGCTGGCACGGCCTGCCATTTCGTGACGGTGTTCGGGTTTCTGGAGCACGCGCCGGTATAGCGCGTTCCGGTTGCGGACGGCGGACGGAAGCGGCTATCGCCAAGCCGCCAGCGGCAGCATGCCCTCGCGGTTCTTCACCTTGCGCATGACGATGTGCGAGCACAGATCGCGCATGCCCGGGATCTTGCTGAGCTTGTCTTCGACAAAATTCGAAAACGCAGACAGGTTGCGCGTCCGCACGGTCAGGATGTAATTGGACGCGCCCGTGACGATGCAGGCTTCGGTGATCTCGTCGTGCAGCGCGATGCCCGCCATGAATTCCTCGTGCCAGCCGGCGCGCGACTGGTCCAGCGACACATGGACGATGGCTTCCAGCTCGAAGCCCAGTTTTTCGGCGTCCAGCACCGCGCGGTAGCAGCGGATGAGGCCGGCTTCTTCAAGCGCGCGCACGCGGCGCAGACAGGCGGACGGCGACAGCGCCACCTGTTCGGCCAGGTCCTGATTGCTGAGGTGTCCGTCCTCCTGCAGGCGGGCAAGTATGCGCTGGTCTATGGCGTCGATCTGCATGGCGCAATCCAGTTCGAAAAAATGATGGTGAATGCAATTTAATGCGGAAAACTCGGGTAAGTCACGACCGATTTTGCAATTTTTCGGACCGAGTGCGCTGATAGCATGTATCCCGAATCCAGTTGGAAGGAACGGAACATGAACACTCGTGAAGCCTGCGTCAACGCCGATCGCCAGGACCCCCTGGCTGGCGTGAAAGAACAATTCGATCTGCCGCCCGGCGTGCTCTACATGGACGGCAATTCCCTGGGCGTCCTGCCCAAGACCGCCGCCGCCCGCGCCGCGCAGGTCATCGCGGACGAATGGGGCAACGGCCTCATCCGCAGCTGGAACACGGCGGGGTGGTTCGACCTGCCGGCGCGCCTGGGCGACAAGCTGGGCCGCCTGCTGGGCGCGCGCGAGGGCGAACTGGTCGTCACCGACACCACGTCCCTCAACATCTTCAAGGCGCTGGCCGCCGCGCTGCGCATCCAGCAGCACAAACAACCCGCGCGCCGCGTCATCCTGTCCGAGCGCGACAACTTCCCCACCGACCTCTACATGATCCAGGGCATGATCGACCTGCTGCAGCAGGGCTACGAAATGCGCCTGATCGATGACGACCTGCCGCTGGACAAGGCGCTGGACGATTCCGTCGCCGTCATGCTGCTGTCCCACGTCAATTACCGCAGCGGCCAGATGCACGACATGGCCGCCGTGACGGCGAAGGCGCACGAGCGTGGCGCGCTGGCCATCTGGGACCTGGCGCATGCGGCCGGCGCGGTGCCCGTCGACCTGAATGGCGCCAACGCCGACTTCGCCGTGGGCTGCACGTACAAGTACCTGAACGGCGGCCCGGGTTCACCGGCCTTCATCTGGGTCGCGCCGCGCCATACCAAGGATTTCTGGCAGCCGCTGTCCGGCTGGTGGGGACACAGCCGCCCCTTCGACATGGCCGTGGCCTATGAGCCCGCGGGCGGCATCCGCCGCTACCTGTGCGGCACGCAGCCGATCGTGTCGCTGTCGCTGGTCGAGTGCGGCCTGGACGTGGCGCACGCCGCCGGCATGGACGAAGTCCGCAAGAAGTCGCTGGCGCTGGGCGACCTTTTCATCGACCTCGTTGAATCGCGTTGCGCCGGCCACCCGCTGACGCTGGTGACGCCGCGCACGCATGCCGATCGCGGCAGCCACGTGAGCTTTCGCCATCCCAACGGCTTTGAAGTCATGCAGGCATTGATCGCGCGCGGCGTGATCGGCGATTACCGCGAGCCCGAGGTCCTGCGTTTCGGCCTGACACCGCTGTATTTCGGCTATGCCGACGTGTGGGACGCGGTCGACATCCTGAAGGACGTGCTGGACAACCGGGAATGGGACAAGCCCGAGTTCAAGCAGCGGTCCGCCGTGACCTGATCGCCGGAAATCAGGCCTCATCGCGCCGGCCCCGGGGGCCGTACATCCAACAAGAATGCGCAGTACAGGAGGAGACAATGCAACAACAAAAGGGGTTCGGCCAGATCGCCGAACGCGAACAGGGACTCAAGCGCCGGCTGACGTCCGGCCAGATGAGCATGATCGCCATTGGCGGGGCCATAGGAACAGGGCTGTTCCTGGGCAGCAAATTCGCCATCGGCTTTGCCGGTCCCAGCGTGCTCATCAGCTATGCCATCGGCGGCGTCATCACGCTGCTGCTCATGGCCTGCCTGGCGGAAATGACGGTCGCGCATTCCACGTCCGGCTCGTTCGGCGCCTACGCCGAGCACTACATCGGCCCGCTTGCGGGCTTTTTGGTGCGTTATGCGTACTGGTCCTGCGTGGTGCTGGCCGTGGGCACCGAGGTCACGGCGGTGGCCAAGTACATGGCCTTCTGGTTTCCCAGTGTGCCGGGATGGCAGTGGGTCTGCGTATTTTCGGCGGCGCTCATCCTCATCAATGCCCTGAGCGTGAAGGCGTTCGGCACGATCGAATACTGGTTCTCGACCATCAAGATCAGCGCTATCGTGGGTTTCATCATCCTGGGCGCCTATGTGGTCTGGGGCGATCCGCAGTACGGCACCGCGAACTACACCGCGCATGGCGGGTTTTTTCCGAACGGCGTGTGGGGCATGTGGATCGCGGTCGTGATCTCGATCTTCAGCTATCTGAGCGTCGAGATGATCGCCGTGGCGGCCGGCGAAGCCGAAGACCCGGAACGTGCGGTCAAGCAGGCGTTTCGCGCCACCATCGTCCGGCTGGTCGTGTTCTATCTGCTGACGCTGGCGCTGATCCTGGCCATCGTGCCCTGGAATGAAGCCGGCAAGGACGGCAGCCCCTTCGTGAAGGTGATGCAGGTGCTGGATATTCCGGGGGCGGCGGGCGTCATCAATTTCATCGTGCTGGTGGCTGCGCTGTCGGCCATGAACAGCCAGCTCTACATCACCACGCGCATGATGTTCAGCCTGTCGCGGGCGGGTCACGCGCCGTCGGCGATGGGCCGGCTGTCCCGCAACGGCACGCCGCTGAACGCGCTGCTGCTGTCCACCAGCGGCATCGCCATCGCCACGGTGCTGAACGTGCTTTATCCGGAAACGGCCTTCACGCTGATGATGGCGATCTCGATGTTCGGTGCGCTCTTTACCTGGATGATGATCTTTGTCACGCATTACTTCTTTCGCCGCCGCTGGGTGCGTGAGGGCGGCGCGAAGCTGTCATTCCGCATGCCGGGATTTCCGGTGCTGACGCTGCTGGGCGCGGGGGCGATGCTGGCGATTCTGGTGACCACGTACTTCACCAGTGTCTTCAAGCTGACGCTGGTGTTTGGCGTGCCGTTTCTTGTGCTGCTGGCCGCGGCGTATTACCTGCTGTTCAAGAAGCGCGGCGAAGCGGTGGCCATGAGCGCGCGCCGGCAGCGTGCGTGATGCATTATCGGCGGCCGCGCTCAAAGGCGCGGCCGTTTGCCGTCAAGCGGCCGTTTGCGGCCAATACGGCCGCCGAAATGCCTTCAAACGGCGGCGACCGCGCGCTCTGTCCGGACGGCAGCCGGTTCCGGCGCGGGGGCGAATACCCGCAGGCGGTGGCCGTCGGGATCCAGCGCCACAAAGGTGCGGCCAAAGTCCATGTCGGTAGGCGCCTGCAGGATGGGCAGGCCGCGCAGGCTCCAGTCCACATGACGCTGGTTGACCGCGTCGGCATCCGCCACGGTGAATGCCAGTTCGGACGCGCCGCCGCGTCCGGCCGCGGGGGGCGCCACGGTGTAGCGCGACCACAATCCCAGCATCAGTCCGGAGTCGAGCGCAAACAGCGCGAACGTGGGCGAGGACTCGACGGGCGGGCGCTGCAGCAGCGCGCTGTAGAAGGCGGCGCTGGCCTGCGGTTTTTCCACATACAGAATGACGAAATTGGTGTCTGACATGATGCGCTCCAGGGGGGTGATGCGCTCATGATAGGCAGGGGTACTGTCAGATTTTGGCAGTAGTCGATATCAATTCTTGCGGGCCTCGTGATCGAGCGCGCGCCACTCCTTGAGCAGGATGTGGCGGCGCCTGGGATATCGGCCTGCAATTGTCAGCGTCGCGATGCGGTCGGTGCGGAAATGCCGGAAGTCGCCGCGCAATTCGCACCAGGCCATCACCAGCCGCACGCTGTCGAAAAAGCCCAGCGCGAACGGCCAGATGATCCGGTTGGAGTCGGCGCCCTTGTCATCGCGGTACGTGATTTCCAGCTTCTGTTCGCCGCGGATCGCCTGGCGGATCAGCGACACGTCCACGCGATCCGTGACGGCCACGGCGCTGGGCGCGACCAGCAGCGGGATGGCGTCGAGCTCGTCCCGTAATTCCTGCGGCAGCACCGCGCCGATCTTGGCCAGCGCATTGCTGGCGGCCAGCCCCAGGCGTTCGTCCGAGCGGCGCGCCACCCAGCGCGTGCCCAGCACCAGCGCCTCGATCTCTTCGGTGCTGAACATCAGCGGCGGCAGCATGAAGCCGGGCCGCAGCACGTAGCCCACGCCGGGTTCTCCCTCGATCTCGGCGCCCTGACATTGCAGAGTGGCGATGTCGCGATACAGCGTGCGCAGGCTGACGCCCATTTCGGCCGCAAGCCGATGGCCGCTGACGGGCAGGCGGTGGCGGCGCAGGGTCTGGAGCAGGTCCAGGAGGCGTTCAGTGCGGGACATGGGGGCGGGCGCAGGGCGGACGGCGCAATACTGCCATGAAATGGCAGCAGGCGGGAACAGTCTGCCGCGGATCGTCCCCGATCTTCAACGCCGTTTGCCAGCCCTACCTGCCCGGCCTTAGTTGCGGACCGGCTTGCCCGACGCGACGTCCAGCACCGACCCGTCCTCCAGGCTGACGCGGTAGATCTCGCGCACGACGTTGCCGGCAAAGCCGATCTCCACGATCGAGACGTCCTTGAACGTGGTCTGGATGCCGTCGGGCAGCACGGCGTTGAACTTGTCCGATTCGGCCTTCATGGCTTCCTGCATGCGCGCGTCGTAGGGCGTCATGCTGTAGACCAGCGTGGTGTGCGGGTTGTGCGCGCGGACTTCCTTGCCGTCCTGCACGGTGTTCACGCCGCTTACGCCCAGCGTCTTGACCAGCTCCTTGCCGGCGTCGCTCATCTTGGCGTAGACCGGGCCCGTCACGCGCGGCAGCGGGCCGTCGCGCAGCGGGGCAAGAGCGGCGGTGGCCACGGTGTTGTAGCGCATCATGTCCTCGAAGCCCTGGCCGCTCTTGACGACGCCCAGGTCCAGCCACCACGGATGGCCCGCGCCCTTGGCGGCCTCGGTGGGATAGAAGGTCTTCAGTGTCACGGGCAGCGGTCCGGGCGGCTTGGGCAGCGCCTTGAGCATGCGCGCGGGCGTCTGCGGATCGGCGTTATGGATGTGGACCACGGTCACGTGCGGCAGGTTGGGCGTGTCGGCCTCGGTTTTCAGGCCGAGCACGATGAGGTCCTGCTTGAGGGTGCCGTTGACCTTGGCGTCGAGGATGGCGTTGACCTCGGCCGGCAGGCGGTAAACCACGCCGTAGGTGGCCTGGTGCGCGCGGAACCCGGGTTGGGCGAGGGCGCTGTTGTCGATGGGCTCGGCGTGGACGGCGCCGGTGGTGGCGAGAAGGCCGATGGCGGCCAGATGCAATGCACGTTTGATCATGGGTGTTCCCTGTTTTTGTGGACGTGACCCGCGAGAGTCATCCGCAGTGTGGCCAACGGGGATGTACGGCGTATTGCACCAAGGCCAAGATTTCCGATGGCAACCGGCAATTGTCCGATCGGTCCGGGGGGCGGCACGCCCCTTCGCTAGCCCAGGAACATGACGCCCACGATGGCGATGCCCAGCAGCAGGTTCACGCCGACCCAGCGCCGGATGCCGGCCATCGCGCGGCCGCCCGCCGGCCAGTCGGACGCCGCCACGGCCGTGGCCAGCCGCTTGTACAGCGCGAAGCGGATGTGGCCGAAGATCGCGATCATCACGATGCCGCCGCTGGCCATCAGCGTCCAGTTCCGGGGCATGAAGAACGCGCCGCCGGTCTGGGCGGCCTGGCTGGCCGACGCGCCGATCATCCAGGCGCCCGTCACCAGAATCAGGACGATGGCCCCCAGCACGGCGTTCAGAAACGGCCCCAGCACCGACGCCATGAGCGGCAACCGCACGGGAGGCTCCAGCTTGGCGGCCGCCGGCCGCAGAAAACAGTGGGCAAAGAGCATGCCGCCCACCCAAAGGATCACGGCCATGACGTGGACGAATTGCAGGACGGCGTAGAGCATGGGGATCAGCCTGTAGAAAGCGGCGCCACGGAAGGCGGCGCGTGTGGTTGGGATGATATATGGCGCGAAGCCGGCGCGCGGACTTGACCTGGATCATGGTTTTGCATTTAGAATGAGATTGATTTCTATTTGTAGTTGTGATTTTTGCAGTTGTGAGTCAGGGAGCCATCCGTGCCGAATTCCGTGCTCGCCTCGGGCGACGCCGTCAACCTGCTGTACCGCGCCCATCACGGATGGCTGCATGGCTGGCTGCGCGCCAAACTGGGCAACAGCTTCGATGCCGCCGATCTTGCGCAGGACACGTTCGTGCGTGTGTTGCGCCACCGGCACGAACTGAATGCGCTGCGTGAACCCCGCGCCTACCTGACCACCATCGCGAAGCGCCTGCTGCTGAACCACCATCGCCGCCGCTCGGTCGAGCAGGCGTACATGGAGGCGCTGGCGCTGATGCCCGAGGCGCTGGCGCCGTCCGCGGAGCAGCGTCTCATCATCCTGGAAACGCTGCAGGAGATCGAAGAAATGCTGGCCGGCCTGTCGCTGCCCGCCCGCCAGGCGTTCCTGATGGCGCAGCTGGAGGGGCTGAGCCACGCCGAGATCGCCAGCCGGCTCGATGTGTCGCTGCGCACGGTGCATCGCTACATCACCAAGGGACTCGAGCAATGCATCATGGCGGTGATGTGAGCGCGCAGGCCGATCCGGCGGGCGAGCTGCCCGCCGTCGAACGCAACGTCGCGCGCGAGGCCGCGCGCTGGCTGTTGCGCCTGAGCTCGGAACGCGCCACCGACGCCGACGTCCATGCCTGCGCCCAATGGCGCGCCAGCAAGGCCGAACACGAACATGCCTGGCAGCGGGCGCAACGCGTGAATGCGCGCTTCGGGCTGATTCCGTCGGCGCTGGGCATGGCGGCGCTGAATCGCCCGGATCTGAAGTCCCGCCGCGCCGCCGTCAAGACGCTGATCGCACTGATCGTGGCGGGGCCGGCAGGCTGGGCCGCATGGCGGGCCGATCCCCTGGACTGGCGCGCGGACTACCGCAGCGCCGCGGGCGAGCGGCGCGACGTGGTGCTGGCCGACGGGTCGACGCTGCATCTGAACACCTCCAGCGCCGTCGACGTGCTGTTTGACGACGCGACGCGGCTGTTGCGCTTGCGCGGCGGCGAGATCGCCGTGCACGCGGTGGCCGATCCCGCCAGCCATCCGCGCCCGTTCATCGTGCGCACGCGGCTGGGCGATATCGAAGCCCAGGCCTCGCGCTTCTGCGTGCGCCAGGAGGGTGGACGCTGTCAGCTCAGCGTGCAGGAAGGGCGCGTGCGCGTCGCCAGCAGCGGGCAGCCAGGGCATTACGTCGACGTGTCGGCCGGCGAGCAGAGCCAGCTGTCGCCCGGGTCCGTGGCCGTGGCCACGCCCGCGGACCCGCACGCCAGCGACTGGCTGCGCGGCGTGCTGTACGCCAGCGCGCTGCGGCTGGATGCCTTTGCGGCCGAACTGGGCCGCTACCGCCAGGGCATCGTGCGCTGCGATCCCGACATCGCGCACCTGCGCATTTCTGGCGCCTTCCAGTTGCACGACACCGATGCGGTGCTCGCTGCGCTGCCCGCGACCCTGCCCGTGCAGGTGCGTTACCGCACGCCGTATTGGGTGACGATCCTGCCGCGCGACGCCGCGGCATGAGGCCGGGCGAAGACATGACAGGCCGCTCGCGCGTCGTGTTGGCGGGCGCGATTTCCAGCGCACCGAAATTTTTTCGATCCTTGTTGTCCGGTTTTGAATTCACGAGGGTCATGGTCTGTATGGGCACACAGATGCCGATACCTGTTGGATCGAAAGGACGACCATGGCTTACTACCCCGCCGGCCGCGCAAGCGGCTCCCGATCAGCCCGAGGCGCGCAATGCCGGCTGACCCGTCTGGCCGCCGCCGTGCACGCGGCGCTGGCCTTGTGCGCGGCATCCGCCGCGATGCTGCCGATGTCCGCCGCGCAGGCGCAGGGGGCCGCGGCGGCGCAGGCCGGCATGCGCGGCTACAGCATCCCGGCCGGGGCGCTGGCGGATGCGTTGCCGCGCTTTGCGGACAGCGCCGGCGTGACCGTGCTGTTCGACGCGGCGCTGGTGGGGCAACGGCGCACTGCGGGATTGCAGGGGGCCTATTCCGTGCATGAGGGGTTCTCGCGTCTGCTGGCCGGCAGCGGACTGGGCGTGCAGGAACGCAGCGCGGGCGTCTTCGTGTTGCAAGCCCTGCCGCAGGGCGGCGTGACGCAGCTTGCGCCGGTGCGGATCGACGGCGAGGCCGCCGTCGTCACGCCGGCCTGGGACACCAGCACCGACCGCCGCCGCATGGACGATCTGCAGATCCGGAACTGGACCGACCTGGGCCGGCGCGCCGAACCGGGCGTGAACTTCAATCGCACGACCAATAGCATCAATATCCGCGGCCTCGACCAGGACCGCGTGCTGACCCGCGTGGACGGCATCCGCCTGCCGTGGCTGGACGACGGCGCGCGCGGCGTGAAAGGCGGCCTGGAGGCCGTGGACTTCAACAGCCTGTCGCGCCTGGACATCGTGCGCGGCGCGGACGCGACCGGCGGCGGCTCCGGCGCCATCTCGGGCATCGCCGACCTGCACACGCTGAACCCCGCGGACTTGCTGAGCGGCGGCAAGACCTTCGGCGCGCTGGCCAAGACCGACTTCGACTCCGCGGACAACAGCTGGGGCGCCAACGCCGCGCTGGCCGGGCAGATCCACAGCAACACGTTCTGGCTGGTGCAGGCGGGTGTGCGCAACGGTCACGAGCTGGACAACCGGGGCGACGTCGGCGGCTACGGCGCCACCCGCAGCGAGCCCAGCCCAGAAGACTACGACCAGCGCAGCTTCCTTCTGAAGCTGCAGCAGCGCGTGGACGGCGCGCATCTGTTCGGCCTGACGGGCGAATACTTCAAGCGCAATGCCGACATCGATAACATGTGGGAGCAAGGCCCCGGCACCAGCTACCTCATCGGCGAAAACAGCACGCGCAAGGAAACCGAGCGCGAGCGGGTGTCGTTCGACTACACGTACACGGCGCCGGACTCGGGCGGCCTCATCGACACGGCCCACGCCGTCGTGTACTGGCAGCGCGTGCGCCTGGACAACTCGCTCACCGGCATCCGCGGCGTCGACGCGCGTGCTCGCATTATTCCGGGCGATCCGTTCCGCTACGGCTTTCCCAACGGGCCGTATGGCCGCAGCAACTCGATCCAGCAGACGCTCTTTGGCGCCAGCACGGAATTGACCAAGCGCATCGCGGGCGCGTCGGTGTCGCAACTGTGGTCGTTCGGCGGCGAGTGGTACGGCAACAAGACCGAGCAGAACTCCAGCGGCTATGACAATTGCCCGGTGATCCGTCCGGGCACACCCGCGCCGTTCGGTCCGCGTGCGTGCGACATGCTGCACACCAACCAGGCCGACGTGCCGCAGTCCAAGGGCGACCAGTGGGCGCTGTGGGTGCAGGACGAGTTCAGCTTTGCCGACGGGCGCTACACGCTGGCCCCCGCCTTGCGCTACGACCACTACGAGCAACGGCCGCAGTCCACGGCCGGCTACGAAAGCAATCCCAACGCGGGCGCGCTGCCGCCCAGCAACAGCGGCAGCCGCTTCTCACCCAAGCTGCTGGGCACGTGGCGGGCGGCCGAGCAGCTCAGCCTCTATGCGCAGTACGCCTACGGCTTCAAGGCGCCCAGCGCCACGCAGCTCTACACCAACTATGGCGGCCCGGGCACCTATCTGCGCGTGGGCAATCCGTACCTGAAACCGGAGACCAGCAAGGGCTGGGAACTGGGCGCCAAGATGGGGTCCGACGACCTGGGCGGTGCAGTATCGTTCTTTGATAATCGCTATCGGAACTTTATCGATGGCGATGTGCCGCTGAACGCCAGTTCGCCGCAGTGGCAGCCGGGTTGGGCAGGGCAGTATCCGCTGGGCGTGACGGGCAACGTCAACCGCGCCAAGGTCCGCATCTACGGCGCCGAGGCAAGCGCGCACTGGAAGTTCGCGCCGGGCTGGCGCACGTGGGGTTCGCTGGCGTGGGCAGTGGGCAAGGACGAGGGCACGGGGCAGTACCTGAATTCCGTGGCGCCGCTGAAGGCGGTGCTGGGCTTGGGGTATGGCCGCGACGTGTGGGGCGTGGACGCCATGCTGACCACGGCGATGCAGCGCAACAAGGTCGAGTACCCCGAGGCGTCGGCCGACGCGCCCAATCCCGACTTCAAGGCGCCGGGCTACGGCGTGGTCGACCTGATGGGCTACTGGCGTCCGGCCGCGGTGAAGGGCTTGCAGGTGCAGGCGGGCGTTTTCAACCTGTTCGACAAGAAGTACTGGGAGGCCATCAACGTGCCGACCGCTGGCGCCACCGCGATTCCGCGCCCGGTGGACTGGTACACGGAACCGGGACGCAGCGTGCGCGTCTCGCTGACGTATCAATATTGAGCTCGGTCCGCCGCCATTCGGCGTTGACCGGACCCGGCGGCGGTTTTCAGCAATGTGTTTTGCACTGGCCGGAGGGCCTACGATGACGACTACCGATTTCACCACCCGCGCGCAAGCACTGCGCGCTCGCAACGAGGCGCTCGCCGCCTCGCAACCCGGGCTGCGCGCCCGCAATCTGGCGCAAGCCCTGGGCGTGTCCGAGGCCGAATGGGTGGCCGCGGGCTGTGGCGGGGTACAGGCGACGGCGCTCATTGGCACGCCGCAGGAGATCTTCCGCGAGCTGGG
The DNA here is from genome assembly GCF_006715415.1 of Achromobacter sp. SLBN-14. Classification (NCBI taxonomy): domain Bacteria; kingdom Pseudomonadati; phylum Pseudomonadota; class Betaproteobacteria; order Burkholderiales; family Alcaligenaceae; genus Achromobacter; species Achromobacter sp. SLBN-14. The sequence goes on from NZ_VFNE01000001.1 coordinate 3,852,947, forward strand.
CACGCTGGGCGAGGTCATGGCGCTGACGCGCAACGACTGGTGTGTGCACGAGCGCCACGGCCGGTATGAGGACATCCAGGCCGACGGTCCGGTAGGCCTGGTGCTGGGGCCGGACATCGACCTGCGCGTTTTCTTTACCGCCTGGAAGTCGGCCTGGTCGGTCGAGCAGGATGGCCGCCGCAGCCTGCAGTTCTTCGACGGCGCGGGCGTGGCGGTGCACAAGGTCTACCGTACCGACGGCACGGATGCCGCCGCGTGGGACGCGCTGGTTGCGCGATTTGCGGGCCAGGCGCAGTGGCCCGTCACGCAAGCCTACGCGCCGTCTTCGGACGCCGCGCAGGTCGAGGACGCGCAAGCGTGGCGCGAGGCCTGGCTGGCCATGAAGGACACGCACGAGTTCTTCCCGCTCCTGCGCAAGTTCAAGGTGTCGCGCCTGGCGGCGCTGTCGGCCGCGGGTGAAGACCTGGCGCAGCCGGTGCCGGCCGACGCCGTCGAGCGCATGCTGCAGGCCGCCTCGGAATCGGGCCTGCGCATCATGTGCTTCGTCGGCAACCGCGGCATGATCCAGATTCATTCCGGACCGGTGCAGTCGCTGCGCCGCACGGGGCCGTGGTTCAACGTGCTGGATCCCAAGTTCAACCTGCACCTGGACACCACCGCGATCGCCTCGGCGTGGGTGGTCAACAAGCCCACGACGGACGGTTGGGTCACCTCGCTCGAGGTGTATGCCAGCACGGGCGACCTGATCGTGCAGTTCTTTGGCGAACGCAAGCCCGGCCAGCCGGAAATCCCGCAATGGCGCGAAATGATGGTCGGCCTGTGCAGCGCGCCGCTGGCCGCTTGAGCCCCGAGCGCATAAGGAAGCGAAAGCGATGAAGAAATGGTTGGCAGTGGCGGCCTGGTTACTGGCGGCGGGCGCGCACGCGTCGCCGCCCGAACGGGTGGCGACGCGGGTGGTGACGCTGGGCGGCAGTGTGACCGAGATCGTGTATCAGCTCGGGCAGGGCGGCAAGCTGGTGGGGGACGATCTGTCCAGCCTGTACCCCGAGGCCGCGACCAAGCTGCCGCGCGTCGGCTATTACCGCGCGGTGCCGGTGGAGGGCGTGCTGGCGCTCAAGCCGGATCTGGTCCTGGCGTCCGAGCAGGCCGGCCCGCCCGATGCGCTCAAGCGTTTGGGCGACGTCGGCGTGCGCATCGTCACGGTGCCGGACGCGCCGTCTGTGGACTCGCTGAAGGCTCGCATCCGCAACATCGCCGAGGCGCTGGACGTGGCCCCGGCCGGCGACGCGCTGGTGACCGAGATCACGCGCGACCTGAAGGCGGTCGAGGCGATTCCGGCCACCGGCGCCCGCGCGATCCTGGTCATCAACCGCACGGGCACGCTGCAAGGCGCCGGGGGCGGCACGGCGGCCAACGAGGTCATGACGATGGCGGGCCTGGCCAATGTGCTCAAGGACCAGCACGGCTACAAGCCCCTTTCTGCCGAGGCCGTCAGCGCGCTGGCGCCGGAGATCATCGTGGTGACGCGGACGTCGCTGGAAGCGTCCGGCGGTGTGGATAAGCTGCTGGCGCTGCCCGGCCTGGCTTCCACGCCCGCCGCGGCGCGCAAGCGCGTCATTGTCATGGACGATCTGCTCCTCTTGGGCATGGGCCCGCGCCTGCCGCTGGCGCTGACCGAACTCAAGCGGGAGGCGGCCGGTGTCATGGGGCGCTAGCGCAAGGCGCGTTTCGGCACCGATGGCGCTGGCCGTGCTGGGCGCCGTGCTGGTGGGGGTGGCACTGGCCGCCAGCGCCAGCGGCGCAGTGCAGATTCCGCTGCGCGACATGCCCGCGCTGCTGTTTGGCAATCCCGCGCCGGACGATGCGCTGTGGCGCAATGTCTTGATCGACATCCGGCTGCCGCGGGTGCTGTTTGCCATGGTGGCGGGCGCGGCGCTGGCCATATCGGGCGCGGCGATGCAGGCGCTTTTTCGCAATCCGCTGGCCGAGCCCGGCCTCATCGGCATTTCGGCGGGCGGCTCGCTGGGCGCGGTGGCCGCCATCGTGCTGACCGCGGGCGGCTTCTGGGTGCTGGCGCCGGCGGCCTTTGCGGGCAGTCTGCTCGCCACCTTCTGCGCGTACACGCTGGGTCGGCGCGTGCCCGGCATGGCGGGACTGCTGCTGGCGGGCATCGCCATCAACGCGGTGGCGGGCGCGATGATTGGCCTGTTCACGTTCGTGGCCAACGATGCGCAACTGCGCGACCTCACGTTCTGGACCATGGGCAGCCTGGCCGGCGCCAACTGGACGCTGCTGGCTTTTCTTGGGCCGTGGGTGCTGGCGATGTCCTGGTGGCTGATGCGCCAGTGGCGGGTGATGAACGCGTTGCTGCTGGGCGAGCGTGAAGCGCAGCATCTGGGTTATGCGCTCAAGCGGGTCAGGGCACAACTGGTGCTGGCCTGCGCGCTGATCGTGGGCCCGCTGGTCGCCGCCACCGGCGGCATCGGCTTCGTGGGCCTGGTCGTGCCGCATCTGGTGCGCATGACCTTGGGCGCCAACCACCGCTGGCTGCTGCCCGCGTGCGTGCTGGGCGGCGCGCTGGCGCTGACGCTGGCTGATTGGCTGGCGCGCGTGGCCGTCGTGCCGGCCGAACTGCCGATCGGGCTGGTGACTAGCCTGGTGGGCGGCCCCTTTTTCTTGTGGCTGCTGGCGCGCGGCCGGAGGCATGGATGATGCTCGCGGCCGATGAGTTGGTGTTGACGCGCGGGGGCAGCCGCATCCTGGACAAGGTGTCGCTGGCGGTGCGGCCGGGCGAAGTGGTGGGCCTGCTGGGCGCCAACGGCGCGGGCAAGTCGACGCTGCTGGGGGCAATGTCGTCCGAACTGGCGCCCGATTCGGGCAGGGTCCGGCTGGGCGATGCCGACGTGCGGCGGCTGGCGCACCGCCAGCAGGCCCGCTTGCGCGCGGTGCTGCCGCAAAAACCAGGGCTCAGTTTCGATCTGGCCGTGCGCGAGGTGGTGGGGATGGGCGCCTATCCGTTTCCGGAGCTATCGCCCGCCCAGGTGGACGCGCTGGTGGAGCAGGCGCTGGGCTGGGCCGACGTGGCGCATCTGCGCGCGCGCCGTTACCCCGAGCTGTCCGGCGGCGAGCAGCAGCGCGTGCAATTCGCCCGGGTGCTGGTGCAGTGCAAGGCGGCGCGCGGGCAGGGCGAACCGCGCTATCTGCTGCTGGACGAACCCACCGCCAGCCTGGACCCCAAGCACCAGGGGGATCTCCTGCGCGTGGCGGCAGGCCTGGCCCACGCCGGCGATACAGGGGTACTGGTGATCCTGCACGACATGAATCTGGCGGCGCGCTGGTGCGACCGCCTGTTGCTGCTGTGCGGCGGCCGCGCCATTGCGGCGGGCACGCCGGCGCAGGTGCTGACCCCGCGGAACCTGTTCCTGGCCTACGGCATCGACGCCCACGTCATGCCGCATCCCTTGCAACCCGAGCGCCTGCTGGTGGTGATGGCATGACGGCGTGACGCCGCGCGCGAGGCCGGTAAAATGGCGGGCATTGCATTTTTCCGCCAATTTTCACAGGATCCCGTGTCATGCCTACTTTTGACGTCGTCTCCGAAGTCGACAAACACGAACTGGCCAACGCCGTCGACCAGGCCAACCGCGAACTGGCCACGCGCTTCGATTTCAAGGGCACGGACGCCAAGTTCGAACTCGAAGGCTTCGTCGTGACCCAGGTCGCGTCCAGCGCGTTCCAGCTCAAGCAGATGCTGGACATCCTGCGCGGCCGCCTGTCTGCCCGCGGCATCGACGTGCGCTGCCTGGATGTGGCCGACCCGCTCGAAAACCTGGGCGGCGCCCGCCAGAAGGTCACGATCAAGCAGGGTATCGAGCAGCCCGTGGCCAAGAAGCTCATTGCCGCCATCAAGAACGCCAAGCTCAAGGTCGAATCGCAGATCAACGGCGACAAGCTGCGCATCTCCGGCAAGAAGCGTGACGACCTGCAGACCGCCATCGCGCTGCTGAAAAAGACCGACGTCGACCTGCCGCTGCAGTTCGAGAACTTCCGCGACTGAGCGGCCGGTCCACACCGATGGGCCATTCCGGCGAGCTGCTTCTTGTCGTGGAACTTGCGCGCGCGGGCGGCATGTCGGCCGCGGCGCGCGAGCTTGACGTCACGCCCGCCGCGGTCAGCAAGCGCCTCGCGCAGATCGAGGCGCGGCTGGGCGTGCGGCTGTTCAACCGCAGCACGCGGCGCCTGAGCCTTACCGCCGAGGGCGAGGTCTACCTGGAAAACGCCCGCCGCATCCTGGGCGAAATCGACGATCTGGATGCGCTCATCGCCAGCCGGCAGGCCGCGCCACGCGGGCTGCTCAAGGTCAATGCGCCGCTCGGTTTCGGGCGCAGTTACATCGCGCCCGCCATCGCGGAATTCGCGCAGAAATACCCCGAAGTCTCGCTGCAATTGCAGCTGACCGACCGGCCCGCCGACTTCGTGCGCGAGGCCTTCGACGTTGCCGTGCGCTTCGGCGATCTACCCGACACCAGCCTGATCGCCCGCAAGATCGCGCCCAACCGCCGCCTGGTCTGCGCGTCGCCCGGCTACCTGAAAAAGCACGGCACGCCGGCCACGCCGCACGACCTGGCGCGGCATCAATGCATCGTGCTGCGCCAGAACGAGGCGGCCTATGGCCTGTGGCGGTTCACCCGCGGCCGGCGCAGCGAAACCGTGAAGGTGCGCGGCAATCTCAGCAGCAACGACGGCGAGGTCACGCTGACCTGGGGGCTGGCGGGCCTGGGCATCCTGCAACGCGCCGAATGGGACCTGGCCCGCTACCTGCGCAGCGGCCGGCTGGTGCAGGTGCTGGAAGACTATGCGCTGCCGCAGGCGGACATCTACGCGGTGTTCCCCGAACGCCATCACCTGTCCGCGAAGGTGCGCGTGTTTGTGGACTTTCTGGTGGCGTATTTTGGCGAAGACTCGGAGGGTCGTTGGTGAAGGCCGGCCGCCCATGCCGTAGTCAGGCCGTCCAAAGGTGCTGCGCCGCATAGGCGCGCCATGGCCGCCAGGCCTCGGACCGCGCCAGCAGCTGTGCGGGCGTGTAGGGCCGGGACTCCAGCTTTTCCAGCGCGCGGATCAGGCCGATGTCCGCATGCGGAAACGCATCCGGTTCGCGCAGTTGCCGTAGCGCGATGTACTGCGCCGTCCAGTCCCCCACGCCGCGTATAGTGCGCAGCCGCCGCACCGCGTCTTCCAGATCGACGGCGGCGTCAAAGAGATGCGGGTCCGCGACGGCGGCTGCGGCCACCGCCGACAACGTCGCCGCGCGGCTGCGCGGCATGCCCAGCGATGCCAGCTCGGCGGCGGCCACTGTTGCGGGCTCGGGGAACACATGGGTCAGCGCACCGTCCGGTTGCGTCAGCGGCGCGCCGTGCGCCGCCACCAGCTTGCCGGCCAGCCGGATGGCCGCGGCCACCGTGATCTGTTGGCCCAGCACAGCGCGCATGGCGAGTTCAAACCCGTCCCACGCGCCCGGCACGCGCAAGCCCGGCCGCGCGTGCATCAGCCCCGTCATGACCGGATCGGCGGCAAACTGCGCGGCGATTGCCGTGGGGTCGCTGGCCAGATCAAAGACGCGGCGCAGGCGCGCAATTATCGCGGGCAGCGATTGCAGGCGGGGAAAGCGCACCGTCACGTGCAGTGCGTCGCCGGCGCCCGGCCGGACCGTGACCGTGCCCTGCGCGCCGTCCAGGCTGATGGTGCGCGCATAGGTGTCGCCGGTCACGGATTCCACCCCCGGGATGGCGCGCACCCGCAGGAAGGCCAGCATGGCCTCCCAGTCGTAGGGCGGGCGATAACGCAGCAACAGCTTGATTTCTCCGTCCCGTCCCGCGGGCACTTCCGGCTTGCCTGAACGCCGCAATTCGCCGGGCGCGCGGCCGAACAGGTCCAGGAACACCTCGTTGAAACGGCGGATGCTGCCGAAACCGGCGGCGAACGCGATCTCGGCCATGGGAAGCTGCGTTTCGTGGATGAGCTGCTTGGCCAGCAGCACGCGGCGCGTCTGTGCGAATGCGACGGGCGAGGCCCCCAGATGCTGGCGGAATTGGCGGCGCAACTGCCGTTCGCCGATGCCCAGGCGCAGCGCGAGCACGTCGACGCCGGCCTCGTCCAGCGCGCCCAGTTCGATGCGCTGCAGCGCGCGCGTCACGCTGGCCGGCAGTTCGTGGCCAGGGCCCAGTTCGGGCGCCGTTTCGGGACGGCAGCGCAGGCACGGGTGGAAACCTGCCTCTTGCGCGGCCGCGGCGGTCGAGAAGAACGTGACGTTCTTGGACAGGGGCGTGCGCGCCGGACAGACCGGCCGGCAGTAGATGCGCGTGGTTTTCACGGCCGTGAAGAAGCGGCCGTCGTAGCGGGCGTCGCGCACCTGGATGGCGCTGTAGCAGGCATCGTGGTTCAGGTTCATGAGGCGATGCTAACGCCGCCGGGCGGACAAGATCTAGCGGATTTCGGACGGGGATGTGAATGTCACACAGCTGTCCGAAAACCGCCAGCGCACGCGCCGGCGGCAGGTCTATATTGGCGGCTTGCTCACCTTTGCGGAGCGGCATCATGCCGGTACACACCTTTCTGCTCGAACGCGTGTCCACGCCCATCGGCCGGATGCTCGTGCTGACGGATGCGCAGGACCACCTGCGCGCCGTGGACTGGGAAGACTACGAATCCCGCATGCACCTGCTGTTGCAGCGCCAGTATGGCCGGGGCGCGGTGCAACTGCAGAGCGCCGCGCAGCCCTCGCAGGCTAGCCGCGCGTTGCAAGCGTATTTCGACGGCGATGTGGACGCCATCTCGGAGCTTCCGGTCGCCTTTGGCGGCACGCCGTTCCAGCAGCAGGTCTGGCACGCGCTGCGCGGCATCGACGGCGGCTGCACCATCAGCTACGGCACGCTTGCGGCGCGGATCGCGCGGCCCACGGCGGTGCGCGCAGTCGGGCTGGCCAATGGCGCCAATCCGGTGGGCATCGTGATTCCGTGCCACCGCGTGATCGGCGCCAACGCCGCGCTGACCGGGTACGGTGGCGGCCTGGCCCGCAAGCGCTGGCTGCTGGCGCACGAGGCGGGCTGGCGCAGCGCGCAGCCGTCGGCCGCGGCCGTGCGGGCACTTTCAACTTCAGGTTGAAAATGTTGTGAATCTGGGCGCGTGCGCCACGCGCCGCGCTCGGTAAAGTGCCAGCAGCATTCACCCCGCACGGAGCGCTGGCACCATGAAGACCTATCGCATTGCAACCATCCCCGGCGACGGCATCGGCAAGGAAGTGATTCCCGCCGGGCAGCGCGTCATGCAGGAACTGGCGGCCCAGGGCGGGCTGCGTTTCGAGTTCCAGGATTTCGACTGGGGCGGGGACTATTACCGCAAGCATGGCGTCATGATGCCGGCCGACGGGCTGGACGCGCTGCGCGACAAGGACGCGATCCTGTTCGGTTCGGCGGGCGACCCCGACATCGCCGATCACATCACGCTGTGGGGCCTGCGCCTGAAGATCTGCCAGGGCTTCGACCAGTACGCCAACGTGCGTCCCACGCGCATCCTGCCGGGCATCGACGCGCCGCTCAAGCGCTGCACGCCCGAACAGCTGAACTGGGTGATCGTGCGCGAGAACTCCGAAGGCGAATACTCCGGCGTGGGCGGCCGCGTGCATCAGGGCCATCCTATCGAGGCCGCGACCGACGTATCGATCATGACCCGCGCCGGCGTCGAGCGCATCCTGCGCTTTGCGTTCAAGCTGGCGCAGTCGCGGCCGCGCAAGCTGTTGACCGTCGTCACCAAGTCCAACGCGCAGCGCCATGCCATGGTGATGTGGGACGAGATCGCCGTGCAGGTCAGCCGCGAGTTTCCGGACGTGACCTGGGACAAGGAACTGGTCGATGCCGCCACCGCGCGCATGGTCAACCGCCCCGCGTCGCTGGACACCATCGTTGCCACCAACCTGCACGCCGACATCCTGAGCGACCTGGCCGCGGCGCTGGCCGGCAGCCTGGGCATCGCGCCCACCGGCAACATCGATCCCGAGCGGCGCTATCCGTCAATGTTCGAACCCATCCACGGCTCGGCCTTCGACATCATGGGCAAGGGCCTGGCCAATCCGGTCGGAACCTTCTGGTCGGTGGTGATGCTGCTGGAGCACCTGGGCGAAACCGAAGCGGCTGCACGGCTGATGCAGGCCATTGAAAGCGTCACCGCCGATCCCGCGCTGCACACCGGCGACCTGGGCGGCCGCGCGACGACCGAGCAGGTGACCAACGCAGTATGCAAAAAGCTGTCCGAATCGGCGCAGGCCAAGGCGGCGTAGCGGGATTCCGGATGCAGGTACGAGGACATCAGATCCGACGCCTGCGGCGGCCAACACAACAACAAGCGAAGCTCATTCGTAGTCAGGAGACAACTCATGCAAAAGAAAGCGATGACGGCGCGCGCCTTGGCGTTCGCCTGCCTGATCGGCGTTTCATTCGCGGGCGGCGCGCAGGCGCAGTTTTATCCGACGCGCCCGGTGAACCTCGTCGTGCCGTTTCCGGCCGGCGGCACGACGGATGTGCTGGCGCGCGCGCTGGGGCAGGAGCTGGCCAAAAGCCTGGGTCAGCCGGTGGTGGTGGAGAACAAGCCGGGGGCGGGGTCGACGCTGGGCGCCGACTACGTGGCCAAGGCCGCGCCGGACGGCTACACGCTGCTGATGGGCGCGGTGCATCACACCATCGCCACCAGCGTGTACAAGAACCTGAACTACGACTTCCAGAAGGACTTCGCACCGGTCACCACCGTGGCGCTCGTGCCGAATGTGCTGGTCGTCAATCCCAAACTGCAGGCCAAGGACGTGGCTTCGCTGCTGAAGCTGGCGCAGGCCTCTCCCGGCAAGCTGACCTACGGGTCCAACGGCATGGGCACGGGCCAGCACCTGATCGGCGCGCAATTCGAGCGCGCGGGCAACGTGCAGCTGTTGCATGTGCCGTACAAGGGCAGCGGGCCGCTGACGACCGACCTGCTGGGCGGCCAGATCGACATGTCGTTCGACACCATCACCCCGGTGCTTGCGCACATCCAGAGCGGCAAGCTGCGCGCGCTGGCCGTGACCACCAACCAGCGTTCGGCCGCGCTGCCGGACGTGCCGACAATGGAAGAGGCGGGTCTGAAGCCCTTCAACATGGGCACGTGGTTCGGCGTGCTGGCGCCCGCGGCGGCGCCCAAGGACGTGGTGGACCGGCTCAATGCCGAGATGGTGAAGATCATCCGTTCGCCGGACTTCACGCGGCGCATGGCCGAGATCGGCGCGGTGCCGATCGGCGACACGCCCGCCGAGATGAAGGCGCGCATCGGCGCCGACACCACCAATTACGCGAAGCTGGTCAAGGAAGCCAAGGTCGCGATCAATTGAGGCGCAGGGTGGCCGCGACGGCCGTCGCGGCCCCCGTTACGCCCGGATCCATCCGCGCGCGATCGGCAGGGCCAGCACCTTGCGGTACACCCCCTGCGTCGCTGCCGTCAGCGGCTCGCCCGCGCGTCGCCACACTGGAACCGTGATGGCCGCAGCCACGGGCGCCAGCAGCAATCCGCCCACGATATCCAGCGGGAAATGCACGCCCAGATACACGCGCGACGTCCCCACCAGCAAGGCGCCCGCCAACGCCAGCCAGCCCCATCCCGCCCAACGCCGGTCCAGGATCAGCGCGAAGGCAAAGGCGGCGATGATGATCGTGTGATTGCTGGGGAACGACGATGTGGGCTTGTGCGCGAAGAAGACGTGGCCCAGGCCGATCACGAAGGGACGCGGATGCGGCCATAGCGCGCCGCACAGGTAGCTGAGTCCCAGGGCCACGGCGACGCTGGCCAGCGCCTTGAGCATCAGGCTGCGCTGGGCTTGTCTGCCCCACAGCCACACGGCGGCCATGACGCCCGGCACCAGCAGAATGAGCTGGTTTGCCACCAGCATGGCGGCGTGGATCCGCCACGCGGGCGTGGCGGGATCGGCATTGATCAAAAGAAAAAGGGACTGGTTGAAGCTTTCCAGGAAATCCATGACACGTCATCGCGGCGTAATAATTCGGTTGCCGCGATGGTAATGACCGTACCCGTCAGTTCCCTTGCAAAGCGCTTCGATGCGGCCGTTTTTACTTCTGGATGCGATTGCCTTGCGCGTCGATGACGGGCTCGCCGCTTTCCTTGGCAAACGCGCCTTGCTGCGGGGACGGAAGAATGTCCAGCACCCCTTCGCAAGGCCGGCAGAGCTTCGCGCCCAGCGGCGTCGACACAAACGGACGGTTCAAAAGAATGGGATGCTGTTCGACCGCATCGAGCAGCGCGTCATCCGACAGCGACGTGTCGTCCAGACCCAGTTCCGCATACGGCGTGCCCTTTTCGCGCAGGGCATCGCGCACGCCGATGCCAGCCTGCTTGAACAGCGCCTTGAGCGTGTCGCGGGAAGGCGGCGTTTCCAGGTACAGCACGACCTGCGGCTCGATGCCTGCGTTGCGGATCAGGCCCAGCGTGTTGCGCGAGGTGCCGCACTTGGGGTTGTGGTAGATGGTGACGTCGGACATGAGAGCTCCTGTTCGGGTGTTGCGTAATGCCAATGCGCGATGCCAATGCGCGCCAGCAGACCCGGAGCATAGTCCATCCGCGGCGCCCAGCGATTAGCGCCGCGGCGCCCCTCAAACCGACAGATGCCGCCGCACGTCCTCGCCGTCGATCGCATCGCGCCCGCCGCGGGCCACCACCTCGCCGCGCGACAGCACCACGAACTGATCGGCCAATTCGCGCGCGAAGTCGAAATACTGCTCGCACAGCAGGATCGCGATGTCGCCGCGCTGGCGCAGCATGTGGATAACGCGCGCGATGTCCTTGATGATGGATGGCTGGATGCCTTCCGTGGGCTCGTCCAGGATGATGAGCTTGGGCTCGGCCACCAGCGCCCGCGCGATGGCCAGCTGCTGCTGTTGTCCGCCCGACAGGTCGCCGCCGCGCCGCGACAGCATGCTTTTCAAGACGGGAAACAGCTCGAAGACTTCTTCCTTGATGCGGCGGGCCCGGGCCGCGGGCTTGGTCGCCATGCCCATCAGGATGTTCTCTTCCACCGTCAGCCGCGCAAAGATGTCGCGGCCCTGCGGCACATACGCCATGCCGCGCGCGGCGCGCTGGTGCGGCGCCAGGCGGGTGATGTCGGCGCCGTCGAACGCGATGCCGCCGCGCGCCACGGGCAGCACGCCCATCACGCACTTGAGCAGTGTCGTCTTGCCCACGCCATTGCGGCCCAGCAGTGCCAGGCATTCGCCTTGGCGCACCGACAGCGACACGCCGCGCAGGGTGTGGCTGCCGCCGTAGTATTGGTCGATCGTGCTTACGTCCAGCATGTTCAGCGCCCCAGATAGACTTCGATCACGCGCGGGTCAGCCTGCACGCGGCTCATCGGCCCCTCTGCCAGCACGGACCCTTCGTGCAGCACGGTGACCTTGCCGTCGCCGGCGATCTGGTTGACGAAGTCCATGTCGTGTTCCACCACCATCAGGGAATGGCGGCCCCGCAGTTCGTTCAAGAGTTCGCCGGTGCGTTCGGTTTCGGCGTCGGTCATGCCCGCCACGGGCTCGTCCAGCAGCAACAGCTGCGGTTCCTGCATCAGCAGCATGCCGATCTCCAGCCACTGTTTCTGCCCGTGCGACAGCAGGCCCGCGGGGCGCCAGACCTCCGGCCGCAGCCGGATCAGGTCCAGTGTCTCGCCGATCCGGTCGGCTTGTTCGCTGGTCAGCCGCGAGAACAGGGTGGGGCGCACGCGCTTGTCCGTCTTCATGGCCAGCTCCAGGTTCTCGAAGACGGTGTGCTGCTCGAACACCGTGGGGCGCTGGAACTTACGGCCGATGCCGGCGTGCGCGATCTGCGCCTCGCTCAGCGTGGTCAGGTCGATGCTCTGGCCAAAATAGGCCGTGCCGGACGTGGGCCGGGTCTTGCCGGTGATCACGTCCATCATCGTGGTCTTGCCCGCGCCATTGGGGCCGATGATGCAGCGCAGCTCGCCCACGCCGATGTCCAGCGTCAGGTCGTTCAGCGCCTTGAACCCGTCGAAGCTGACCGTGATGCCTTCCAGGTACAGGATCGCGCCGTGGCTGGTGTCCAGGCCCTTGGGGCTGACGCGGCCGTAGCCGGCGTCGCCGCTGGGGCCGCCGTCCAGCATGGCCGATTCGGTGTGCGTGGTGGTCATGCCTTCTTCTCCTGGATGCGGGCCGCGATGCGGCGGGCAAGACCGACGATGCCGGTGGGCAGGAACAGGGTCACCAGCACGAAGATGAGGCCCAGCGCGTACAGCCAATATTCCGGCAGCACGCTGGTGAACCAGGTCTTCAGTCCGTTGACGGCGCCCGCACCGATGATGGGACCGATCAGCGTGCCGCGCCCGCCCGTGGCCACCCAGATCACCATTTCAATGGAGTTCTCGGTGGACATTTCGCCCGGGTTGATGATGCCCACCTGCGGCACGTACAGCGCGCCCGCGATGCCGCACAGCACGGCCGACAGCGTCCACACGAACAGCTTGAAGCCCAACGGGTCGTAGCCGATGAACCGCACGCGGCTCTCGGCGTCGCGCACGGCGGTCAGCACGCGCCCCAGCTTGCTTTGCGTGACCGCGCGCGCCAGGATCAGCGCGCCGGCCAGCGCGGCAAGCGTTACCCAGTAAAGCGTGGCGCGCGTGCCCGGTGCGGTGATGTCAAAGCCCAGGATGCGCTTGAAGTCGGTAAAGCCGTTGTTGCCGCCAAAGCCCGTGTCGTTGCGAAAGAACAGCAGCATCGCGGCAAAGGTCAGCGCCTGCGTGATGATCGAGAAGTACACGCCCTTGATGCGCGAACGGAACGCAAAGTAGCCGAACACGAACGCCAGCACGCCGGGCACCAGCACCACCAGCAGCATCGCGTACCAGAAGTGCTCGGTGAAGGACCAATACCAGGGGTAGGTCTTCCAGTCCAGGAACACCATGAAGTCGGGCAGGTCGCTCTGGTAGACGCCGTCGCGGCCGATGGCGCGCATCAGGTACATGCCGTGCGCATAGCCGCCCAGCGCAAAGAACAGGCCATGGCCCAGCGACAGGATGCCCGCATAGCCCCACACCAGGTCCAGCGCCAGCGCCGCCATGGCGTAGCACATGAACTTGCCGAGCAAAGCCACGGCATAGGCGGACACGTGCAGCGTATGGCCCGGCGGAAACCACAGATTCATCAGCGGAAGGAGGGCCAGCAGGACAACACCCGCAGCCAGCGCGGCCCACACCCGGCCCGAGAAGAGCGGGCGGCGCGCAAGCAGGTTCAGGTCGGTCAGCGCGGTCTGTTTCATTCGACGCTCCGGCCCTTGGGGGCGAACAGGCCTTGCGGCCGCTTTTGGACGAACAGCACGATGAGCACCAGGATGGTGATCTTGGCCATGACAGCTCCCGCGTAAGGCTCCAGGAATTTATTCACGCCGCCCAGGCCCAGCGCGGCGATGACCGTGCCGGCCAGCTGGCCCACGCCGCCCAGCACCACCACCATGAACGAGTCCACGATGTAGCCGCGGCCCAGGTCGGGCCCCACGTTGCCAAGCTGCGAGAGCGCCACGCCCGCCAGCCCGGCGATGCCCGAGCCCAGGCCGAAGGCCAGCATGTCGATGCGGCCGGTCGGCACGCCCACGCAGTCGGCCATCCGCCGGTTCTGCGTGATGGCGCGCACAAAGAGGCCCAGCCGTGTGTGGTTCAAGAGTGCCCACACCAGAAAGACCACAAAGAATGCGAAGCCGATGATGACGATCCGGTTGTACGTCAGCACCAGCCCGCCCAGCACGGTCACGCCGCCGGACATCCAGCTGGGATTGCCGACCTCGACGTTCTGCGCGCCGAAGAGCGACCGCACGCCCTGCATCAGCATCAGACTGATGCCCCAGGTGGCCAGCAGCGTCTCCAGCGGGCGGCCATACAGCCAGCGGATCACGGTGCGCTCCAGCGCCATGCCGACCAGCGCCGTCACGACGAACGCGAGCGGCAGGGCGGCCACCACATACCAGTCCAGCCAGCCCGGCAGCCACGCGCGAAACAGCGTCTGCACCACATACGTCACGTAGGCGCCAATCATCAGCAGCTCGCCGTGCGCCATGTTGATGACGCCCATCAGGCCGAAGGTGATGGCAAGACCCAGCGCCGCCAGCAGCAGCACGCTGCCCAGGCTGACGCCGTAAAACAGATTGCCCGCCCATTCGATCGTGGCCAGGTGCCGGTCGATCTGCTTGACCGCGTTGGCCGCCGCCTCGCGCACGCCGGCGTCGGGCTCCGCGTACGTGCCGTCGCGCTCCTGCGTCAGGGCGGCCAGCGTGGGCCGGAACGCGGCGTTCTGGGTGTCGCCCAGCACTTGCACGGCGTGGCGGCGCTTTGCGGGGTCTTCGCTTTTCAGTTCCAGATTGGCCTGCGCGATCAGCAGCGCATCGCGCACGGCCTCGTTCTTTTCCGCCGCCAGCGCCTTTTCCAGCATGGGCAGGCGCGCGGGGTCTCCCGTCTGCTGCAGCCGCCGGGCCGCGGCGAGCCGTTCGTTGGCGTCGTCGGAGAACAGACGCGATCCCGCCAACGCGGCTTCGATGGCGCGGCGAAGGCGGTTGTTGATGGAAATCGTGCCCGCATCCGCAGGCAGGTCCACGGCCGCGCCCGTGGACGGATCGGTGGCGCGCGTGCCGCTCGTGCCGATCAGCACGCGGCCGTCGGCGGTGGCGTAGAGCTGGTCGCTACCCAGCGCCTGCAGCACCGCCGCGGCGCCCGGATCGGGCAGTTGGCCCAGCGCGGCAATCGCTTGCAGCCTGGCGTCGGTGTCGTCGCCGGCCAGCGGCGCAAGCAGGGCCTGGTCCACGCCGGCGGCGGCCGCGGGTGCGGCCAGCGCCGGCACGGCGATCAGCCATGCCAGAAGGAAACGACGCAAGAAGTGTGCGATTGCCGCGATGCGCATGGCTGCCTTTTCCTTGATGTTGAGACTACAGGCCTTGCTTGCCTTCGTTGCCCGGGATGTACGGGCTCCACGGCTGGGCACGGATCGGGCCCTTGCTCTTCCAGACCACGCTGAACTGGCCGTCCGCCTTGATCTCACCGATGTAGACGGGCTTGTGCAGGTGGTGGTTGGTCTTGTCCATCTCGATGGTGTAGCCGTCGGGCGCGTTGAACTTCTGGCCGCCCATCGCCGCGATAACCTTGTCGACATCGGTCGTCTTGGCCTGTTCGACGGCCTGCTTCCACATGTGAATGCCGATGTAGGTGGCTTCCATCGGATCGTTCGTCACGACCGTGTTGGCGTTGGGCAGGTTCTTGGCCTTGGCGTACGCCTTCCACTTGGCAATGAACGCGTCGTTGACCGGGTTCTTGACGGACTGGAAGTAGTTCCAGGCGGCCAGGTGGCCGACCAGCGGCTTGGTGTCCACGCCGCGCAGTTCCTCTTCGCCCACCGAGAACGCGACGACCGGCACGTCGGTGGCCTTCAATCCCGCATTGCCCAGTTCCTTGTAGAAGGGCACGTTCGAGTCGCCGTTGATCGTGGAGATGACCGCGGTCTTGCCGCCCGTGGCGAACTTCTTGATGTTGGCGACGATGGTCTGGTAGTCGGAATGGCCGAACGGGGTGTAGACCTCGTCGATGTCGCTGTCCTTCACACCCTTGGAATGCAGGAAGGCGCGCAGGATCTTGTTGGTGGTGCGGGGGTAGACGTAGTCGGTGCCCAGCAGCACGAAGCGCTTGGCGCCGCCGCCGTCTTCGCTCATCAGGTATTCGACGGCGGGAATGGCTTGCTGGTTGGGCGCGGCGCCCGTGTAGAACACGTTCTTCTCCAGCTCTTCGCCTTCGTATTGCACGGGGTAGAACAGCAGGCCGTTCAGTTCCTTGAACACCGGCAGCACCGACTTGCGCGATACCGAGGTCCAGCAGCCGAAGACCACGGCCACCTTGTCCTGCGACAGGAGCTGGCGCGACTTCTCGGCGAACAGCGGCCAGTTCGACGCGGGGTCGACGACCACGGCTTCGAGCTTCTTGCCCATCACGCCGCCGTTGGCGTTGATCTCGTCGATGGTCATCAGGGCCACGTCCTTGAGCGACGTTTCCGAGATGGCCATGGTGCCCGAGAGCGAATGCAGGATGCCGACCTTGATGGTGTCCTCGGCGGCGTGAACCTGCGGCATCCATCCGGTCATGGCCAACAGGCTCACGGCGGTCAGTTGCTTAAGGGCTAGTCTGCGTTTCATGGTGACTCCTGGATGGAATAGGCCGGCCGGGCCGGCGAGAACGTTCAGAAAAAGCAGTCGCACAGGAGTCAAAAGCAAAACGTGTGCCAAGTGCTGGCAACGCTGCACGCTGCTGTATGAAGGGGGTGGGTTTACGCGAAGACGCGTGGCGGCCGGGGCGTGGCGCGCGTGCGATCAGAACGGTGCCGTCCGCACAACATCGGTGCGCGTTGCGCCCGATTCCGGTGCGGCGCACGGGCCGATGCGGGGACCGGCGCCGGCGGCTTGCGTGCGGTCTGGCCGCGCGTCAGAGGGAAAGCGCCGCGCGCCGCCAACATGGCACGCAGATTGCTTGGGAATCCGTACTTGTATACAAGAAAGGATTCCAGCATGAATGCCGCAGCAACGCAGAAGCAACCCGCCGGTTGGACCATCGCGCAATGGCAGGCCGCCTATCGCGGCGGGGCGCAGCCCGAAGCGCTGTTGGCCAGCTACGCCGGCGAGCCCGGCGCTAACGCAGACAAGGACAACGCCTGGATCCGGCGCGTGGACCGCGTCCAGCTCGATGAACAGCTCGACGGCCTGCGTCTCTTGCTGGCCGCGGCGGGCGGCGATCTCTCGCGCCTGCCGCTGTATGGCGTGCCGTTTGCCATCAAGGACAACATCGATGCGGCGGGCTGGCCCACCACCGCGGCGTGCCCCGCGTTCGCCTACACACCGCAGGAAGACGCGACCGTCGTGCGCCGTCTGCGCGCGGCCGGCGCCATCCTTATCGGCAAGACCAATCTGGACCAGTTTGCGACCGGCCTGGTGGGCACGCGCTCGCCGCACGGCGCCGTGGCCAACACGTTCAATCCCGATTACGTAAGCGGCGGCTCCAGTTCGGGCTCAGCGTCAGTGGTTGCGCGCGGCATCGCCGCGTTCTCGTTGGGCACGGATACGGCGGGCTCCGGCCGCGTGCCGGCGGGCTTCAACAATATCGTCGGCCTCAAGCCCACCAAGGGCTGGCTCAGCACCGCGGGCGTGGTGCCGGCATGCCGCACGCTGGACTGCGTGTCGATCTTCGCGCTGACCGTGGACGATGCCGACAAGGTCGCGCAGGTGGCGGGCGGGTATGACGACGCCGATCCCTATTCGCGCAGCGTGCCGGCGGGCGCGGCGCGCCCGTGGCCCAAGGCGCCGCGGCTGGCCGTGCCGGCGTCGCTGGAATTTTTTGGCGACACGCAAGCCGCCGCCGTGTTCGACGACGCCGTGCGCGCGCTGCGCGCCGATGGCGCCCAGGTCGAAGCCATCGACTTCTCGCCGTTCAGCGAACTGGCGGCATTGCTGTACCAGGGACCGTGGGTGGCCGAGCGCTTTGCCGCGGTCCAGGCGTTGTGGAACGAGAACCCCGACGCCATCAATCCGGTCGTGCGCGGCATCGTCGAGCAGGCCGCGAACTACAGCGCGCTGGACGCGTTCAAGGCCGAGTACCGCCGCGCCGAGCTGACCCGCCAGATTCACCGCGCGCTCGAAGGCTTTGACGCGCTGGTCGTACCGACCTCGCCGTCCATCTACACGATCGCCCAGCTGGAAGCGGACCCCGTCACGCTCAATTCCCGCCTGGGCGTCTACACCAACTTCGCCAACCTGGCCGACCTGTCCGCGCTGGCCGTGCCCGCCGGCATGCGCGCCGATGGCCTGCCCTCGGGCATCACGCTGATCGGCCTGGCGTGGCAGGACCGCGCGCTGGCGCAGTTCGGCAGGCAATGGCAGGTGCGCCGCGGATTGCCGCTGGGCGCGACGGGCGCACCGCTGCCCGCGCTGGCCGCCGATGGCGCGCCGTCCGCGGACACCGTGCGCGTCGCGGTGGTGGGCGCCCACCTGACCGGCATGCCGCTGAATCATCAGCTCACCTCGCGCCACGCGGTGTTCGTGGAGAAGACCGCGACAGCCGGCGACTACCGGCTCTTCGCGCTGGCCAACACCACGCCGCCCAAGCCGGGCCTGGTGAAGATGGACAGCGGCGCCGCCATCGAAGTCGAGCTGTGGGACGTGCCCGTGACGGCCTTTGGCGCGTTCGTGGCCGAGATTCCCGCGCCGCTGGGCATCGGCACGCTGGAGCTGGCCGACGGGCGCTTGGTCAAGGGCTTCATCTGCGAACCGCGCGGCCTGGACGGGGCGCAGGACATCACCGAATTCGGCGGTTGGCGCGCTTACCTGGCCAGCCTGAACGCCGCCACCCGATAACCCCGCCTCACCCCAGGGAGTCGCATCGTGTTCGATACCGTTCTGATTGCAAACCGCGGCGAGATCGCCGTCCGCGCCATCCGCACCCTCAAGCGGCTGGGCATCCGCAGCGTGGCCGTCTATTCCGATCCGGACCGCAATGCCGCGCATGTGCGCGAGGCCGACGTGGCCGTGGCGCTCGGCGGCGAGAAGGCCGCCGACAGCTACCTGCGCATGGACCTGTTGCTGGACGCGGCGCGCGCACACGGCGCGCAGGCGATCTATCCCGGCTACGGCTTTCTATCCGAGAGCGCCGACTTCGCCGAAGCCTGCGAGGCTGCCGGCATTGCCTTTGTCGGCCCCACGCCGCTGCAGATTCGCGAGTTCGGCCTGAAGCACCGATCGCGCGAACTGGCGGCTGACGCGGGCGTGCCGATGACGCCGGGCACCGGCCTCTTGTCCAGCCTGGGCGAGGCGCTGTCGCAGGCCGAACGCATCGGCTATCCGGTCATGCTGAAAAGCACGGCGGGCGGCGGCGGCATCGGCCTGTCGCGCTGCGAGAACGAGGCGGAACTGACCGTCGCGTTCGACAGCGTGCAGCGCATGGGCGAACACTTCTTTCGCGACGGCGGCGCGTTCATCGAACGCTATGTGGACAACGCGCGGCACGTGGAGGTGCAGATCTTTGGCGACGGCGCGGGCCGCGTGCTGGCGCTGGGCGAGCGCGACTGCTCGGTGCAGCGCCGCAATCAGAAGGTCATCGAGGAAACCCCGGCGCCGTTGCTGCCTGCCGCCACGCGCGCCGCGCTGCTGGATGCCGCCGTCAAGCTGGGTGAATCCGTGAACTACCGCTCCGCCGGCACGGTGGAGTTCATCTACGATCCGGCGCGCGACAGCTTCTACTTCCTGGAAGTCAACACGCGCCTGCAGGTCGAGCACCCGGTAACCGAGGCCGTGACCGGCCTGGACCTGGTGGAGTGCATGCTGCGCGTTGCCGCGGGCGAGCCGCTGGATTACGCCGCCATGTCGCGCACCCCGCAAGGCGCGTCGATTGAAGTGCGCCTGTATGCCGAGGATCCGCTGCGCCAGTTCCAGCCGTCGCCCGGGGTGCTGACGGAAGTGTCGTTCCCGGACGGCGTGCGCATCGATGGCTGGGTCGAGACCGGCACCGATGTGCCCGCGTTCTACGACCCGATGCTGGCCAAGCTGATCGTGCATGCGGACACGCGCGAGGCCGCGCTGGACAAGCTGGCCGACGCGCTGGCGCGCACGCGCCTGCACGGCATTGCGACCAACCTGGATTACCTGCGCCAGATCGTGGCCGATGCACGCTTTCGCGCTGGCCAGCTGTCCACGCGGTTTCTGGAAGGCTTTGCATACCGCCCCGCGGCCATCGAGGTCCTGGAAGCCGGCACCTACACCAGCGTGCAGGACTATCCTGGCCGCGCGGGCTACTGGGACATCGGCGTGCCGCCCTCCGGTCCCATGGACGATTACGCATTTCGCGTGGCCAACCGCATCGTCGGCAATGCGCCGGACGCGGCCGGCATCGAGACCACGCTGATCGGCCCGACGCTGCGCTTTCACGGCGATGCCGTCGTGGCGCTGACGGGCGCGTCGTGCGCGGCCACGCTGGATGGCGAGCCGGTGCCGATGTGGCAGCCCATCTTTGTCACTTCCGGACAGGTGCTGGCCACCGGCCGCGCGCTGTCCGGCTGCCGCAGCTACCTGGCGGTGCGCAACGGGCTGGACGTGCCGGTGTACCTAGGCAGCCGGTCCACCTTTGCGCTGGGCCAGTTTGGCGGCCATGCCGGCCGCACGCTGCGCGTGGGCGACATGCTGCCCGTCGTGCGTCCCGAACTGGCGGGCGCCACGGCCGCGCCGCCCGAGACGCTGCCGCAGGCCGCGCCCGCCGCGCTGATTCCCGAATACGGCAACACCTGGGAGATCGGTGTGCTGTACGGCCCGCATGGCGCGCCGGACTTTTTTCAGCCCGACGCCATCGACGCCTTCTTTGCGGCCGACTGGGAGGTGCATTACAACTCCAATCGCCTGGGCGTGCGGCTGATCGGTCCCAAGCCCACGTGGGCGCGGGAGAACGGCGGCGAGGCCGGCCTGCATCCGTCCAACATCCATGATTGCGAGTACGCAATCGGCAGCATCAATTTCACCGGCGACAGTCCCGTCATCCTGACGCGCGACGGCCCCAGCCTGGGCGGCTTCGTGTGTCCCGTCACCATCGCGCGTGCCGAACTGTGGAAGGTGGGGCAAGTCAAGCCTGGCGACCGCATCCGCTTCGTGCGCATCGATTACCCGCAGGCCGTGGCGCTGGAAGCCGCGCAGGACCGCCGCATCGCCGAACTGGCGCCCGCGGCGCCGGCCGCGACCGAGCCCGCGCCCGTGCCGGCGACGGTATCGGAGACCATCATCGCCGCGCTGCCCGCCGACGGGGCGCGCCCGTCGGTGTCGTACCGGCAGGCCGGCGACGGCTATCTGTTGCTGGAGTACGGCGACAACGTGCTGGACCTGGCGCTGCGCATGCGCATCCACCTGCTGATGGAGGCGCTCAATGCGGATCCGGTTGACGGCGTGCTGGAGCTGTCGCCCGGCGTGCGCTCGCTGCAGATCCGCTACGACAGCCGCGTCATCCTGCAGGGCGCGCTGATTGCGAAGCTGCTGGAGATCGAACAAGGGCTGGCCGACGTGGCGACCCTGAAGGTGCCCACGCGCGTCGTGTACCTGCCGATGGCCTTCGAGGATTCCGCCACGCTGGGCGCGGTGCAGCGCTATCAGGAAACGGTGCGCGCCAGCGCGCCCTGGCTGCCGAACAACGTCGACTTCATCCAGCGTATCAACGGGCTGGACGCGCGCGACGAGGTGCGCCGCATCGTCTTTGATGCCAGCTATCTCATCATGGGTCTGGGCGACGTGTATCTGGGCGCGCCGTGCGCGGTGCCCATCGACCCGCGTCACCGTCTGCTGACGTCCAAGTACAACCCCGCGCGCACCTTCACCGCCGAAGGCACGGTGGGCATCGGCGGGGTGTACATGTGCATCTACGGCATGGACTCGCCCGGGGGCTATCAACTCGTGGGCCGCACGTTACCCATCTGGAACAAGTTCCTGAAGAACCCGGTGTTCCAGGACGGCAAGCCGTGGCTGCTGCGGTTCTTCGATCAGGTGCGTTTCTATCCCGTCACCGAGGCGGAACTGGATGTCCTGCGCGAGGACTTCCGTGAAGGCCGTGCCACCGTCCGCATCGAGGAGGAAGTGTTCGACTTCGCCGCGCACCAGCGCTTCCTGGCCGAGCAGGCGGACAGCATCGCCGCCTTCCAGGCGCGCCAGAAGACGGCGTTCGATGCCGAAGTGGCGCTCTGGAAGACCGAGGACGTGGCGGCCGAACCGCCTGCCGCCGAACCCGAGGCCGAGACCGTGCTGCGCGAAGGCGAGCGGCTGGTCAGCGCCGACATGTGCGGCAACATCTGGAAGATTCCGGTCCAGGTGGGGCAGAGCGTGTCGGCCGGCGACACGCTGGTGGTGGTCGAGGCCATGAAAATGGAGCTGTCCGTCATCGCGCCGGCGTCGGGCACGGTTTCCGCCATCCGCTGCGTGCCCGGCAAGCCCGTCAACGCGGGCGATCCGCTGGTCGTGATCACCGAAGACGCCACGTGCGTCGTGACCGGATGATGCGGCTGGAAGCCGTCCAGGCCGGCCCGGCCATCCGCCCCGCGCCGGCGCTTGCCGGCTCGCTGGCCGATCAGGTCTACCAGCGCATCAAGGACGACCTGTTCGGCTTTCGGATGCTGCCCGGCGAACGCTTCACCGAGGCCGACCTGGTGGCGCGCCTGGGCGTCAGCCGCACGCCCGTGCGCCTGGGCCTGGCGCGGCTGGAACGCGAAGGCTTCGTGCTGGCCCGGCCGCGCAGCGGCTGGCAGGTGCGGCCGTTCGACTTCGAGCGCTTCGAAGCGTTGTACGACGTGCGCGTGGTGCTGGAGCAGGCGGCGGTGGAAAAGCTGTGCGCCCGCGAACACATGGATCCGGCCGGCATTCTGGGCGCGCTGACGGACGTCTGGCTGGTGCCGCCGCCGCAGCGCATCCTGGACGGCCGGCTGGTGGCGCAGCTGGATGAAGCTTTCCATTGCTCGCTGGTGGCCGCGGCAGGCAATCCGGAGATGGCGCAGATCCACCGCGACGTCACGGAGAAGATCCGCATCGTCAGGCGGCTGGACTTCACCAAGGACTTCCGCGTGGACGCCACCTACGACGAACACGCGGCCATCCTGCGGGCGATCCTGGCGCGCCGGGCAGAGGAGGCCGCGCGCATGCTGCGGTCCCACATCGAGATGAGCAAGGCCGAGGTGCGCAAGATCACGCTGCACATGCTGCACGAGGCGCGCGCGAGCGCGGGCTGAGCGGCAGCCGGCAGCCCGCTTGCTCGCACGTCGCCGTCCCGCAGCTGACCGCGCGTAGCCCGCAGCGGGTGCGTCTAGCCCTGCAGCTGGCGGTAGACCTCTTGCGACACGCGCTGCAGCTCGTCGCGGCTGACGGCGCCAGAGAGCGCGTAGCCGAACTCGCCTTCGACCCAATAGAACACCCGCACGGGGCCTTCCTGCGTGAACTGGAAGGCAGTCTGTCCGCCGGCGGCTTCGCGGGTGACGTACAGCGTCAGGCGCTGGCCATCGGCCGCGCCATACATGAACTGCGCCACCGGACCGGCGCCGCCCGGCAGCAGCCGCCCGCCGATGAGTTCATAACCCGTTTTCGACAGCGACGGCGCACGCATCGGCGCGCCCATGCGCTTGGTCAGCCACGTCACCAGCGCCTTCTCGTTTTCGCCGCTGACTTCGACGGGCCGGCCCATGTCGGGCGCATACACCGCGTGGGCGATGGCGGCGCGCTGGGCATAGCCGCCTGCAGCCCGCTCCGGGCTGGCGGTGGCCAGCACCGTCTGCAGATGGCGCGCATCCACGGCGCCGCGCAGCATCCAGGCCGCGCTGGCGCTGACCACGGCGACGGCCACGCTGGCCGCCAACGCGCGCCAGGGCCACGTCCGCGCCGGCGCGCGCAGCGGCAAGCGCAAGGGAAGGGGTTCGTCCAGCACGGGGTCCAGCAGGGCGTGCAGCGCGCGGCGCTGCGCCTGCCAGTCGTCCACCCGGGTCTGGTCCTGCGGGTGCGCGGCCAGGAATGCGGCTACCTCCGCATGGCGCGTGGCGGACAACTGGCCGTCGGCATAGCCATGCAGGTCGGCTTCCGTGATGGGCGTGCCCGCGGCGGGAACCGGATGGAGGCGTTTGTCGGTCATGGCATTTCACGCGGGGAGGGAACGGGCCGCAGCCGTCTGGCGGGTTCGCGGCCCTGCATCAGCGCGCCGAGCTTTTCGCGGGCGCGCGAGAGCCGCGACATGACGGTGCCGATCGGCACCGACAGGATGCGTGCGGTCTCCTGGTAGGACAGGTCTTCGACGGCGATCAGCAAGAGAACCTCGCGCTGCTCTGCCGGCAGAGCCAGCAGGCAGCGGTCCAGGTCCCGCACTTCAAGCTGGTCGGTCTGGGTGGCGCGCACTGGCGCATCGGGCAGGTCGCCGGGCACCGTCTGGTCGCTGCGCCGGCCCGCGGCGCGCACGCCGTCGATGAAATGGTTGTGCATGATGCCGAACATCCAGGCACGCAGCTCGCCGCGCTTCTGCCAGCGGGAATAGCGGCTCCATGCGCGCTCCAGCGTGTCCTGCACGAGGTCGTCGGCGCGATCCGGGTCGCCCGTCAGCCCGCGCGCATAGCGGCGCAGGCTGGGGATGCAGGCCAGGATCTGGGCTTCGTCTTCGGCGCGCATGGGCTGATCAGGCAGGTGTCCGGATCAGGGTTTGACGACGTGCCAGATTTCCTTGAAGTTGTCGCCAGTCTTGTCGCCCGGCTTGGTGTCCTTGGCGAACAGATACAGCGGTTTGCCCTTGAAGGCCCATTGCTTGCTGCCGTCGTCGCGGGTGATGACGGTCAGGTCGCCCATCGGCTTGGCGTCGGCGGCGGCCATGGCGGGCGGCCAGGCCTTCGCGCATGCGTCGACGCAGACGCTCTTGCCCGCGGAGTCCTTGTCGAAGGTGTACAGCGTCATGCCGGCGCTATTGACCAGGATGCCGTCCTGGGTCTTGACGGCCTGGGCGTGGGCGCCGGCCGAGAACAGGGCGGCGCAGGCGAGAGCCAGGGCCGCGGCGGTGTGTTTGCGCATGGTGTGCCTCGTAGGTGGGGAGGATTTGGGGGGACTGCCCTCTACGGACGCCGGCCGGCGCCGCTTTATTCCGCGGTCCGGAAAAAAATGTGCCGCAAAGGGCTCAACCACCCGGCCGGACGGCGCCGGGGTCATACCGCATTTCGTGCTCCAGCTCGGTCTCCATGACAGGGGTAAAGCCCAACGCCTCGTACAGCCGCCGGGCGGGATTGCCTTTCAGGACGCTCAACGTGACGGGCGCCCCTTCCTGATCCGCGCGGTCCAGCACGCCGGCCACCAGCCGGCGGCCCAGCCCCTGGCCCTGAAAATCCGGATCGATCTGGATCTGCACGATGCGCCAGCCGGCGGCATCGCGGTAGTGCTTGAACAGCCCCGCGGGCCGCCCGCCCAGCCAGACGATCTGGGCGTCATCGAAGTGGTACTGGATGCGCGCCAGGTGCCCGGCATCGTCCAGCGACACGCCTGCACGCTCCAGATGCTCCGTCATCGTGCGCTTGCGCAGGGCCAGCAGGAACGGCACGTCTTCTTCGGTGGCGGGCTGGAGCGCCAGATCGGGAGGCAGGTTCATGGTGCGATGCGCAAGGACCGTGGAAACGCGCGCGCCGCCGAATGGCGGGGCGGGGTGTCTGAGGTTATAGATCGGAAGTGGGGGGGACGCTAGTGCCTACCCCGTCAACATCCCCAACGGCTCCGGCCCGAAGTGCCGCAGGTTCGGAAACACCGTCCGCAGATCGTCCCGGCTGGCGCCGAACCAGGCGCCCAAATCCGCGCCCAGCTGATCCACCGCTGTCGTGGGCAGCAGGCGGCCGTTGTCGACGAATCCTGGGCCGTTCAGGGCGATTTCCGGGTGGGCGCCGTAGCAGCGCCCGCCGTTGACCGCGCCGCCCATCACGAAGTGGTGCCCGCCCCAGCCGTGGTCCGAGCCGTTGCCGTTGGATCCCAGCGTGCGGCCGAATTCGGAGGCCGTGAAGGTGGTGACCTGATCGGCCACGCCCATGTCCGACAGGGCGTTCTGGAATGCCGCCAGCGCCTGGCCCAGTTCCTTCAACAACGCCGGGTGCGTATCGGACAGGCCCGTGTGGTTGTCATAGCCATTCTGCGAGACGAAGAACACCTGCCGCCGCGCGCCCAGCGTGTCGCGGGCCGCGATGATGCGCGCCACGATACGCAACTGCTGCGCGAGCGGCGACGAAAAATCGCCGGGCACGGCGACGTCGGCCAAGGCGGCGCGCAGGCGCGTGTCCGCCGAGATGGACTGGGCGGCGATGCGCGACATCTCGCGTTCCATCAGGTGTTCGCGCGGCTCGGTGATCAGTTCGCGCAGCAGGGCGGTGCAGGCGCTGGAGCCATACATGTCGCGATGCAGCAGGTCGATCTGCGTGGATCCGTTGATGCCCACGCGATAACCCGCCACCTTGCGGCCGGCCAGCAGCACCGTGCTGCCGCCCGCCGTGATGCCGGTGAAGGTGCGGTGCGCGTTCGCGCCCGCGAAAAGATCGGTCAGCCGGCCCGCCCAGCCCGAGGACGCGCCCTCGGGCGCCAGCGCCTGCCAGACCGACTGCTGGTCGTTGTGCGAGAACAGCTTGGGCGGCAGCGGCACGCGCGCGCCGATGTATTCGGCCTTGGTGGTGGGCACGATCAGCGGGCCGACGTTCAACAGCGCGGCCATCTCGCCGCGTTCGTACAGCGGGGCCAGCGGCGCCAGCGCGGGGGCCAGGGCGAACTGCATGCCGCCCTGGGTGTCCGCCTTGCCGCGCAACACGGTAGCGCGCAGCGCGTCGCGCGGCAGCGCGATGTCGCCGCGCGCGGCGGCGTAGGCGCGATACGACGACGGATCGTAGGGGACCAGCGTGTTGTACGGATCGTTGCCGCCGTACAGGAAGACGCAGACCAGCGCCTTGTATGCGGGCGGGGCGGATTGCGCCGCGGCGGCGCCGATCGCGGCCAGGTTCAGCGCCAGCGGAGCGGCGCCGCGGGTTGCGCCCAGCGCCATGGCGCGCAGGAGAAAGTTGCGGCGGTCGAGGCCTTGGCGGTCTGTCATTTCTGCACCAGGTATTCCGGGGTGGCGGCCACCAGCATGATGGCGGCGCGGACCCGGTCGCGCGGGCGGTCCGGCGGCAGCGTGGCCACGGCCTTGGCGATGGCGGCCGCGGTGCGTGCGCTGAAGGCGTCGCCCGCCAGCAGCAGCACCACGCGCGCCACCAGCGCCTCGGGGTCCTTGGCCAGCGCGATCTCGGGTGTGTAGGCGGTTTGCAGGTCCTCCCAACCGCGGTCCACGTAGATGGCCAGGAAATTCAGATAGCCCGCGATGCTGGTCTCGTCGGTGATCTGCAGCTCCGGCGCAACCAGGTGGCGCCGCGCAAGCTCGGTGACGGGCGGCACGTAGCGGGGCCGGAAGAAGTTGAACACCGACGGCGACCGCATCGGGCTCTGCGCCAGCCGGATCGTGTTGTCGGTCGTGTCGGGCATGGCCCATTCGCCGTTGGTCGAATCCGCGCCGAACGCGCGGGCCCATCCCGAAAAGCGCAGGATCGGTTCGCGCACCTTGCCCCAATAGGGCGAGCTCAGGTCCGGCTGGCGCGCCTCCGGGTCCAGCAGGATCGCGCGCACCACGGCCTTCAGGTTGCCGCGCTGGCCCTTCCCGTCGTCATTGAACACGGCCGACACGCGGCCCACGTACGCCGGACTGGGATTGCTGGTCACCATGCGCTGGATGAGCTGCATGCCGATGAAGGGTCCCACGTTGGGATGGGCGCTGATGACCTCCATGGCGCGCTTGAGCGACAGGTGGCCATCCGTGCCGGGCGGGATGACCGCGCCCAGGAAGCGCTTCTCCGACATCGAGTGCAGCGCGTTGTTCAGCGCCATGGGACGGCGATGAAACTCCACGTCCGTTTCCGGGCCGTTGATGTCCCAGCCGGTAAAGACCTTGGCCAGCCCCTGCACGTCGGCATTGGTGTAGGTTTCCACGGGCGCGCCGTTGACGAGCTTGACCGTGCCGTCCTGCTCCAGCGCCAGCAGGCCGATGCTGAACAGCTGCATCACCTCGCGCGCGTAGTTTTCGTCGGGATGGCGGCCCGTCCTGGGGTCTTCCTTGCGGTTGCCGCGATAGGTCAGCATGCAGCCCATCGACAGGTTCTGCGTCACCGCGGTCAGCAGGTCCTGGTAATTGCCCAGGGCGTGCCTGGCCAGCAGATCCATGAAACCGGCCGCGCCGAAGAGCGGCCACGACGCCGTGATGGCGGACACGCCGACGACGAAGATCTCCGACAGCGAAAACGCGACCCGCGTGCGCACCTGGTCGGGCGCGCTGATGAACTTGCGCCACAGCGTGGATTCCAGCGGCGCATTGATGCCGTTGCCCTTGAAGGCCTCGGTGTTGCGGTTTTTCTGGAGCAGCCAGTCGAAATGCGTCTGCGATGGCGGCATGTCGAGCTGGGCGTCCAGCCAGGCGGCATAGCCGACCCGCACGACGGCGTCGATGTCGGCCGGCGTGGGGCCGAAGGTGGCCTGCGCCAGAAAGCGCGAGGCCTGGCCGGGAGTCGGGGGGGCGGACTGCGGCGCAGCCGCTGACGATGTAGCGGACATGCGCCAAACACCTCGTCGAATGTGAAAACCTACGGTACTAAAAGCCCGCCGGGGCCTTCAATACCGTCATTCGGACGAGGGACTACGCCAAATGCATGAGGCCGGCGATCCCGCGCGCGTCACACGGAGCGCGTGATGCCGCCGTCGATGCGGATGTTCTGGCCGGTGATGTAGGACGACGCGCTCGACGCCAGGAACGCGATCAGGTCCGCCACTTCCTGCGCCGTGCCGTAGCGGCCCATCGGGATGCGCACGCGGCGGTCTTCCTTTTCGGGCAGGCTGTCGATGAAGCCCGGGAGCACGTTGTTCATGCGCACGTTGTACTGCGCGTACTCGTCCGTGAACACCTTGGTGAAGGCGGCCAGCCCGGCGCGGAACACGCCCGACGTCGGAAACAGCGCTTCCGGCTCGAACGTGGCATAGGTGGAGATATTGACGATGGCGCCGGATTGCTGCTGCTTCATCACCGGCGCCACCAAGCGGGTGATGCGCACCACGTTCAGCAGGTAGAACTCCATGCCCAGGTGCCAGTCGTCGTCGCTCAGTTCCAGCAGCGGACCCTTGGGGCCGTGGCCGGCGCTATTGACCACCGCGTCGACGCGGCCCCACTTCTGCAGGGTGGCGTCCACCAGGCGCGACAGGTCTTCGGGCAAGCGGTTCGACCCGGTGACGCCCAGGCCGCCCAGTTCCTGCGCCAGCGCCGCGCCCTTGCCGGACGACGACAGGATGGCCACGCGGTATCCGTCCGCCGCCAGCTTGCGCGCCGCCGCCGCACCCATGCCGCTGCCGGCCGCCGTGAGGATCGCCACTTTTTCCGTGCTCATGCTCGCTCCAGTCTGGAATTCGGGAGCAGCCATTGTAGGGGCGGGCATGCGCTGCGCACAGCACCTGCGCGGGGGCGCGTCTACGGTTTGGCGGCCACGCGCCAGACCACATTGCCAACGTCGTCCGCCACCAGCAGGCCGCCCTGCTTGTCGATCGCCACGCCCACCGGCCGGCCCTGCGCCTGGCCGGACTCGTCCAGAAAGCCGGTGAGCACGTCCTTGGCCGGCCCGCCGGGCTGGTTCTGGTCGAAGGGCACGAAGATCACCTTGTAGCCGCTGCGCGGATCGCGGTTCCACGAACCGTGCTGGCCCACGAACATGCCGTGGGCATAGGGCTCGGGCAACGTGGTCCCGCCCGACCACGCCAGGCCGAGCGATGCGGTGTGCGGGCCCAGCGCGTAATCGGGCACGATTGTCTGCGCGACGAGATCGGGCCGCGGCGGCTGCACGCGCGTATCGACGTGCTGCCCGAAGTAGCTATACGGCCAGCCATAGAAGCCGCCGTCGCGCACCGAGGTCATGTAGTCCGGCACGAGGTCGCTGCCCAGCTCGTCGCGCTCGTTGACGGCCGTCCACAGCGTCTTGCCGTCCGGGGCCCAGGCCATGCCGACCGGATTGCGCAGCCCCGTGGCGTACAGCCGCTTTTGCCCGCTGGCCACGTCCAGCTCCCAGATGGCGGCGCGGCCTTCCTCGATGTCCATGCCGTTCTCGCCCGCGTTGCTGTTGGACCCCACAGACACATACAGCCGGGATCCGTCCGGGCTGGCGATGAGGTTCTTGGTCCAGTGGTGGTTCAGGCCGGCGGGCAGGTCGGTGACCTTGACGCCCGGCGCCGTGATGCGCGTCTGGCCCGGTTCGAAGGGAAAGCGCACGACGGCGTCGGCATTCGCCACGTACAGCTGGTTGCCGACGAGCGCCATGCCGAACGGCGAATTCAATCCTTCCAGCAGCGTCGTGCGCGTTTCCGCCACGCCGTCGTGATCGGCGTCGCGCAGCAGCGTGATGCGGTTGGCGCTGTCGGTCTTGGCGCCCGCGCGTTTCATCACCAGGCCGGCGGCCCATTGCTTGATGCCGCCCGGCGCGTCTTCGGGCTTGGGCGGCGCGTTGGTCTCGGCGACCAGCACGTCGCCATTGGGCAGCACGTACAGCCAGCGCGGATGATCCAGCCCGGTGGCGAACGCCGTCACGGTTAGGCCGTCCGCGGGCTGCGGCTGCGCGCCCGGCTTCCAGCCCACGGCCTTGGCCGTGTTCACCGTGGGGATGAGTGTGGTGTTGGGGGGCGGCAGCTGAGGCGTGGGCCCCATGCCGGCTTCGACGGGCAGCTTGGCGACCTCGCCGCAGGCGCTGAGCAACGTCAGCGCCAGGGCGGCCGCCAGCGCGAAACGCAGGTGGACCATGATGGGGATTCCAGGGCTTGCAATTCGCCCCATCATACCCAGGCGGGCTTACTTCACCAGTGTGACCGGCACCTGCGCCAGCTGCACCACCTGATTGGCCACCGAGCCGATCAGGATGTTGGTCAGCTTGCCGTTGCCGCGCGTGCCCATGACGATGCGGGCGCAGCGGTGGTCCTGCGCATAGCCGGCGATTTCGGCGGGCGCGTTGCCAAAGATCACATGGCTGACGTAGTCCACGCCGGCCGTGTCCAGCAGCTTGCGCGCGGCTTCGGTGGCTTCGCGGCCTTCGCGGGCGTAGAAATCGTCGATCATGTCCTGCGTGATCAGGCGCGACAACCCGGCGCGCCCGCGCGGCGGTGTCTGGATGTTGATGAGGTGGATGCGCGCGGATGTTGCGCCCTGCGCCAGGCGGCGGGCATAGTCGACGGCGCGGTCCGCGTTGTCGGAGCCGTCGACGGGAACGAGAATGTTCAGCATGGCGGCTCCTTACTTGACCAGCGTGACAGGCAGTTCGGTCAGGGACAGCACGCCCGTGGCGACCGACCCCATGAAAAGCGCCGACACCGAACCCAGGCCGCGTGTCCCCATGAAGATCTCGTGGGCGCCGGTTTCATCGGCCACGCGCGTAATGGTCTCGGCAGCCGCGCCGGCCTCGATGTGTATGTCGAACGGGACGCCGGCCTGCGTCAGCAGCGCGCTGGCGGCCTGCACCGCGGCCTCGCCTTCCTCGTGGTGATAGGCATCGATCTCTTCCTGCGACAGGCCGCTGCCGAACGCGCCGGCCTTCAAGGGCATCTGGACCGTCAGCAGGTCCACGCGTTCGACCGGGTCGTAGCGGCGCGCATCGAGCAGCGCCTTGACCGCGTTCAGGGAAGTTTCCGAACCATCGACGGGAATCAGGATGCGTTTCATGGCGTCTCCTTGCGGGCCGTGGGGGCGTGCGTTCCACTGTATCTCACATTCGCCCCGCCGGCGCCTCCGGGCGCTGCGGCAGATCAAGCGGGGCGCAGTCCCCGCCACGCGTCGGGCACCGTGCCGGCCGGCATGGGCGTACCCAGCAGGCGGCTTGCCAGCTGCGCCAGCGCGTCGGCGTCGCCCGTGGTCTGCAATTGCAGGGCGCCCGGGCCTTGGATCGCCAGCAGGCCGCGTTCATGCAGCTGGTGGCGCAGCCAGCGGGCCACCGGGGCGCCCGTCTCCAAGAGCGGCACGCCGGGCCCGGCGGCGTCCTGGATCACGTCGCGCAGGAAAGGAAAGTGCGTGCAGCCCAACACCAGCACGTCCGCCCCGGCCTCGCGCAGTTCGGCGACCGGCCCGCGCACGGCCTCGGCGGCTTCGGGGCCCGAGAGCAAGCCTTGCTCGACCAGCCGCACCCATTGCGGGCAGGGCCGCAGCACGATGCGAACCTCGGGTGCCTCGCGTTGCACCAGCGCGGCGAACTTGGGGCTGGCCAGCGTCCCGGTCGTGGCGAAGACGCCCACCACGCCCGTGTGCGTCAGGTGCGCGGCGGGCTTGATGGCCGGTTCGACGCCGATGATGATGAGCGCCGGATGGCGCTTGCGCAGCAGCGCGATCGCCGCGGCCGTGGCGGTGTTGCAGGCCACCACCATGGCGCGGGCGCGCTGCGACACGAAGTAGTCCGCGATGGCGCAGGCGCGTTGCTCGACGAAGGCCTGGGTCTTTTCCCCGTAGGGCACATGGGCGGAGTCCGCCACGTAGAGTAGCGGCTCGTGGGGCAGCAGGTCGCGGATCGCCCGGACGACGCTCAGCCCGCCGACGCCTGAGTCGTATACGCCGATGGGGGATTCGGAATGCATGGAAAGTCGGGGGTCATTGCAGGATGCGGTGGCGGCAAGTGTAGCGCCGGGGCAGGGCGGACCGAAGGCGGCCCCGCGTCAGGGGCTTTCGCCCGCCCGGGGTTCGTCGCGCTGGCGCCGCGCTTCGTCGATCAGCTTGCGGGCGGCGCCGGACAGGGGCGCGTCGCGCCAGATCAGGTTCAGCGGCGCGCGCAGCGCCGCCGGATGGGTGACGCTGACATACACCACGCCCTCGATGTTCACGCGTCGCAGCGACGCGGGCACCAGCGACACGCCCAGTCCCGCGGCGACAAAACTCAGGGTGGACAGCATGCGTGGCGCTTCCTGCGTGACGCGGGGGCTGAAGCCTTCGGCGCGGCATGCGCTGATGATGGCGTCGTACAGCCCCGGGCCGCTGTGACGCCGGTACAGGATCAGCGATTCGTCCGCCAGCTCCGACAGCGATATGCGCTTGCGCGCGCGGCCCCTGACGGCCGGGTGGTCGGCCGGAAAGGCCGCCAGCATGGCTTCCTCGAGCACGGTTTCCATTTGCACGCCCGGGTCCGCGCCATGCGCGCCGCGGATGAACGCGACATCGACGCGCCCCTCGGCGACCGCCTCGCGCAGCTCGCCCGTGCTGCTTTCTTCAAGCACCAGATGCACGTGCGGCGCGCTTTCGCGGAAACGCCGGATGACCGACGGCACGAACGGATGAAACGCCGCCGAGCCCGTGAACCCCACCGTCAAGCGGCCCGCCTCGCCCTGAGACACGCGCCGCACGCCGTCCACGGCCTGGTCCACCAGGGCGATGATGTTGCGCGCGTCTTCGAGCAGCGCGCGCCCGCTTTCGGTGAGCTCCATGCCGCGCGGCAGCCGGTGAAAGAGCGTCACGCCCAGCTCCGCCTCCAGCACGCGGATCTGCTGGCTGAGCGGCGGCTGGCGGATGCCGAGCCGGGCCGCGGCCTTGGTCAGATGGGATTCCTCGGCGACGGCCAGGAAGTACCGCAACAGCCGCAAATCAACGCTTGCCATATTCTGTGGATATGAGTTTTTGACGAGTCATATATTAGACATTATCTGACGCGAGGAGTAGCCTGCAATCTCGTGATCCACCCCCGGCGCGTTCCCCGCGCCAGCTCCCTTAGCCGGTTCCGCGCCGGCCACAATAATGACGAACGCAGCACTCTCCACCGACGAGGCCGGCTTACGGCCTCCCCCCACTTGCGGCCAGCTGTTCCACGGTTTTCTGATGCTGGGCCTGACCGCCTTCGGCGGCGCCTTGCCCCTGGCGCGGCGCATGGTCGTCGAAAAGCACCGCTGGCTGACCGGCGCCGAATTCACCGAACTGCTGGGCCTGTGCCAATTCCTGCCGGGCGGCAACATCATCAACCTGTCCGTCGCCCTGGGCATGAAATTCCGCGGCCCGCGCGGCGCGTTCGCCGCGCTGATGGGCCTGATCCTCGCGCCGTCCATCATCGTCGTCATGCTGGGCATGGTCTATGACCGTTTCCAGAACGATCCCGACATCCAGCATCTGTTTGCCGGCCTGGCGGCGGCCGCGGCCGGGCTGCTGATTTCCATGGCGGTCAAGATCGGCATGCCGGTCGTCAAGCGCCGCGATTGGCTTGCGGGTGTGGTCGCCACCGCCTGTTTCATCGCCATCGCCGTCCTGCGCATCCCGCTTCTGCCCACGATGCTGGTGCTGACGCCGCTCAGCATCCTGATGGTCTGGAGGCAACGCCGATGATCCATACCCTTGTCGCCCTCGTCCTCATTTTTTCCGAACTGTCCGTGCTGGCCTTCGGCGGAGGCAACACTATCCTGCCCGAGATGCAGCGCCAGGTCGTCGAGGTCCACGGCTGGATGACGGCCGCCGACTTCTCCGCGCTCTTTGCGCTGGGCCAGGCCGCGCCGGGGCCCAACCTGATGGTCGTCACACTGGTCGGCTGGCACGTCGCCGGCCTGCCGGGCCTGCTGGCCACGACCATCGCCAAGTTCGGCCCGTCGTCCCTCATCACCGTCCTCGCGCTGGGCCTGTGGGAAAAATTCAAGGACCGCCCGTGGCGCGGCGTCATCCAGGCGGGCATCTTCCCCATGACCGTGGGGCTGGTCGCCGCCAGCGCCTCGCTCATCACCGAGGCGTCCGTGCACACCTGGCTGCTGGGCGCGATCACCGCCGTCGTCGCCATCCTGGGCAGCGGCACGCGCATACATCCGCTGTGGCTGCTGTTCGGCGGCGCGCTGGCCGGTTTGCTGGGTATCGGTTAGCGTAGGGACCTATCGCGGGACCGCCACGGGCAACACGCCCCGGCCCCGCGGCGCAGACAGGAGCCCGCCATGCAGCCGCTCAAAGATGACAGCGCCGGAAACGCCTCGAACGCCGACCGGCTGCCGTTCTTCCATGCCCATCGCCGGCTGATGCTGTGCGCCGGCCTGCTGCTCGCGGTCGCGGGCGGGCTGTACGCAGCCGGCCTGCCGCCCAGTCTGGCCATCCTGCTGGGCTTTGACGCCGGGGCGCTGATCTTCCTGATCCTGACCGCCCGTGTGTTCGGACGCACCAGCGCCGCCGCCATGCGCCGGCACGCCCGCCAGCACGACGTCGGGCGCGGCGGCGTCCTCTGGAGCAGCGTCGCGCTGTCCTGCATGGTGCTGGTCGCGTTGTGGGTGGAAATGCGCGCGCAGAACAATGTGGGCGCGGTGGTCGACATGCTGGCCGCGGCCGTGACCATCGTGCTGTCGTGGCTCTACATGAACATGATCTTCGCACTGCACTATGCGCACGGGTATTACGGGCATGAAAACGCCATGCACAAGGGCCTGGATTTTCCGGGCACGGACGAGCCCGACTACTGGGACTTCGCGTATTTCTCGCTGGTGCTGGGCATGACCTTCCAGGTGTCGGACGTGCAGATCGTCAACCGCCGGTGCCGCCGCATGGCGATGACGCACGGCGTCATCGCGTTCTTCTTCAACGTGTTCATCATCGCGATCAGCGTGAACGTGGCGGCGGGGCGGGCGTAGGATCGAGGGGTGCTGCGTCCTGCCCCGGAGTCTGGCGGCGCTTATCCCACACAAACGCCGCGGCCTGCGCCATCGCGGCCACCAGTCCAATTGCCCAAATTGCACCGGCGCCAAGGATGGCGGCGCCCAGCGCGCTGCCCACCGAAAAGCCGAAATACATCGTCGACGTATTCAACGCCAGTGCAACCGGCGCCTGTCCCGGGGCCCCCGCGCCGATAAGGCGTGCCATCTGCGCGGGAAAGAATGACCAGACTGTGAAGCCCCACAGGAACACGGCGATCAACACGGGGGCTCGCGCGGCGGACGCAGGCAGCGCCGTTGCCAGCGACAATCCCAGGAACGCCAGTCCCAGCATGGTCAGCGACACCTGTACCACGCGATTTGCGCCCAGCCTGTCGGTCAGCGCACCGCCCGTTGTCACGCCGAGCGCGGCCGCCACGCCCCAGAGCGATATCGTCGCGCTGATGGCGGCGTCTCGAAATCCCAGCACGCTTGCCAAGTACGGTGCGAGGAACGGGTATGCCGTGAACGCGCCAATCGCCCAGAAAAGGCTGACCGACAGCAATCGCAGTATCGACGGTTGGCGCACGACTGCAAGACGCTGCCGAAACGTTGCGACCGCAATACCTGTTCCTGCATCGGCGGCGATGCCCACCCCGATGCCGGCGATGGCCACCAGGCTCATCACCGCGACGATGGAGAATGTGGCGCGCCAGCCCAGAAAGTGACCGGCCACCGCGCCCAGCGGCAGGCCTAGCGCAATGGCCAACGTCATGCCGGCGCTGACGATGGCCAGCGCCTTGCCCCGCCTTTCAGGCGCTACGATTACGCCGGCCAGCGCATTTGCGCCGGGCACGTACAAGCCAGCTGCCACCGCCATGACGACCCGCGCCGTCATCAGCGTCCAGAAGGTGGGCGACCAGGCAGCAAGCACGTTGCCCAAAGCGAACAATCCCATGGCGAGCTGCAGGGCCGCGCGGCGATTCCAACGTGCGGTCAGGACGGTCATGATGGGCGAGCTGACCGCCAGCGTCAGCGTGAACACCACGATGAGCGACGCCATCTGCGGGACCGTCATACGGAAATCCGCCGCCATCGTCGGCAAAAGCGGTGCAATCATGAAACCTTCCGTGCCGATGGCGAAGGTGCCGAGCGCCAGAAAGCCGGCCGGCAGCAGTTCTGCGCTGCGGCTCGCTGCCGCGGCTGTGCCCGCCGGCCCGGAGCTTGCGATATCCAATTTTGTTGTCATGGGATCTTTCCAGAGGGGGCGGCGCCCACGGGGGCGCCGCGTGCCGGCCGCGTCAGACCGGAATCGGTTCGTCCACCAGGCTTTGGTTGAACGCATGCACGAAGGCGTGCTCATTCGACCCAGGGTTGTCGCGCAGCGGGCGAATGGCCTGGACCAGCACCTCGGGCGCGTCGGACCCCAGCCCTTGCATCGTCTCGGCGATGAACGCATCCAGCGGCATGGCGCGCGGATCGCCGCTTTTCTTGATGAGGTCCGTATCGACCCACGGCGGGGCAATTTCCTGCACCGTGATGTTGGTGTCGCGCAGCATGAACCGTTGCGACAGCGCGTACGAATGCAGCGCGGCCTTGGAGGCGGAATACACCGCGTTCGAGGCGATCGGCACGTAGGCGAGGATCGACGTGTTGTGAATGATCGTCGCGCGCGCCTGGCCCTTCAGATGCTCGATGAGCGCGGACGTGAGGCGGATCGGACCCAGCAGATTCGTTTCCAGGATCCGCTGCGACACGGCGTCGTCGATCGTGGACGAGGGGTCGTCGAACGGCATGATGCCGGCGTTATTGATCAGCACGTTCAGCGACGGATATGTTGCGATCAGCGTCTTGGCGACGCGCTCGATGTCCTGGGCGTCGGAGATATCCAGCGCGATACCGTCAATGCCCGGATGCGCTGCGGCGATGTCGTCCAGCAGCGCCTCCCGGCGGCCGGCGACAATGACCTTGTTGCCCAGGTCGTGAAGGGCGACGGCCAGCGCGCGGCCGATGCCGGAGGTGCCGCCGGTGATGAAGATGGTGTTCTGGGTCAGTTGCATGCGGGTGCCTCGGTGGGGGGAGCGTCTGCATTGGAATCAGATCGCGGTGCAGCCACTATGCGGCAGATCGGTTTTGTCTCAAATGTCAATAAAGCGTCGATTTAAGACATAAGGTTCTGCAAGGCTTGGTCCAGGCTGGCGGCCGGACTGAAAAGCTTCCCGTGGAATGGGGAGGTTGTCGCCTTAGAAACGATTCGCTCATTGACGTCTGCCGATGGCTTTAATAGCCTATATCCGTCAATTACTGTCACGGATACGCGCATGCGCCAGATCGGCCTCATTCTCGAAGACGGTTTCCAGGTGATGGGCCTGGCCGCGCTGGCGGCCTTCGAGTTCGCCAACATCGCGCTGGAGCGCGACGGATACCGCGTGACCATCCTGTCGGAAGGAGGCGGCATCATCCGCTCGACCATGAACGCGGGCATCGAGACGGTGGCCCTGGGCGTCATGCCCGACACCCTGATCGTGGCGGGCGAGTTGATGCCCCGGCCAATCACGCCCGGCCTGGCGCGCTACATGGCGCGCGCCGCCACCGAAGCGCGGCGGGTCGCGGGCGTGTGCACGGGCGCCTTTGTCTTGGCCGAGTCGGGTCTCTTGAATGGCCGCACGGCCACCACCCATTGGGCGCATGCACGCACCCTTCAGGACCGTTTTCCCGAGGTGCGCGTCGACCCCGACCGCATTTTCGTGCGTGACGGCAACATCTGGACGTCCGCCGGCATGTCGGCCGCCATCGATCTCGCCCTGGCGCTGATCGAAGACGACCACGGCGCGGCGCTAGCCCGCGATGTGGCACGGCGGCTGGTCGTCTATCACCGGCGCCCGGGCGGCCAATCCCAGTTTTCCGCCTTGCTGGAACTGGAACCGCGCTCCGACCGGGTGCAACGGGCGCTGGTCTATGCCAAGGAACACCTGCGTAATCCCTTGACGGTGGACGAGTTGGCCGAGGCGGCGCGCCTGTCGCCGCGGCAGTTCAGCCGTGTGTTCCGCGAGGAGACGGGGCATTCCCCCGCCAAGGTGGTGGAGCTGCTGCGGCTGGAGGCGGCTCGCGCCATGCTTGAAGCCGGACGGCATTCGCTGGACATCGTGGCGCGGGACACCGGCTTTGCCGACCGCAACCGCATGCGGCGGGCGTTCCTGCGCGCCTATGGCCAGCCGCCCAGCGGGGTGCGGCGCGCGGGGCGAATGACCGCGCCGGATGACCCGCCGCCGCCGTGAAACTGTCATTGAGTTGAACGCGCGGGCGCCGTAGCGCAATGTCGCTGACTCCCGGATCGTTGTGATCTAACATGCGCCATTCCCGCTAGCCGCGCATGCGGTATCCACGTTCACACGGTTGCCTTGCACTCTCCATCACCCGCGACGCGTCCTCTCGATTGGCTGAATTTTTTCGTGGCCGATGTGCGGGATGGACTTGGGCCTTACCTGGCAATCTACCTGCTCGCCGTCCACCATTGGCGGCCCGACAGCATCGGGCTTGTCATGACGATCTCCGGGCTGGCCGCGCTGGCGGCGCAGACGCCGGCGGGCGCGCTGGTGGACCGCGCGTCGAACAAGCGCGCGCTGCTGATCGCCGCCGCCGTGGTGGTGACGGTGGCGTGCATGGCCGTCCTGGCCAGCCCGAACTTCGCCTGGGTCACGCTGACGCAAGCGGTCGCCGGCGTCGCGTCGTCGGTGTTCGCGCCCGCCATCGCCGGCATCACGCTCGGGCTGACCACGGCCCACGCTTTCACGGCGCGCATTGCGCGCAACGAATCGTTCAATCACGCCGGCAACGGGTTCGCGGCGCTGCTGGCGGGCGGGCTGGCGTATGTGTGGGGACCGGTCGCGGTGTTTTACCTGATGGCGGCGATGGCGCTGGCCAGCCTGGCGGCCACCCTGCGCATCCCCGCGCATATCGATCCTGACAAGGCGCGCGGCCTGGGCGCGAGCGCCAATGCGGGGGCGCATGCGCATCCCGTGCCGCTGCGCCAGTTGCTCTCGAACCGGCCGCTCCTGCTGCTGGCCTTGAGCTGCGCGCTGTTTCACCTGGCCAACGCCGCCATGCTGCCGCTGGTCGGGCAAAAGCTCGCCCTGGCAAACCCGGCGCTCGCCACGCCGCTGACCGCCGTCTGCATCGTGGCGGCGCAGTTCGTGATGATTCCCGCCGCGATGGCCGTGGGGCGGTACGCAGACCAATGGGGGCGCAAGCCGCTGCTGCTGATCGGGTTTCTCATCCTGCCGCTGCGAGGCGTGCTGTACACGTTTTCCGACGACACCGCGTGGCTGGTGGGCGTGCAGTTGCTCGACGGCATTGGCGCGGGCATCTTCGGCGCCGTCCTGCCCTTGATGGTGCTGGACCTGACCCAGGGCACGGGCCGCTTCAACGCCAGCCTGGGCGCCGTCACCACGGTGTTCGGCATCGGGGCCGCGCTGAGCAACGGGCTCGCCGGCGTGATCGTTCAGCACGCGGGTTACAGTGCAGCGTTTCTTGCGCTGGCCGGCATTGCCGCGCTGGCCTGCGTGACCCTGCTGGTCTTGCCGGAGACGCGCGCGTCCGCGGCATCGGTCCCCGCGCCGGCTTCCTCTTCCCTTCCTTGATGCGTTCCTGAAAGCATGTCGCTATCCAATGCCGTGATCTGGCTGATTGCCGCCGCGACCACCATGGCCATTCTCTTTCGTCCCTGGCGGCTGCCCGAGTACGTGTGGGCAACGGCCGGCGCGGTCGCCCTGGTGGTGCTGGGCTTGCTGCCTGCGCGGCAGGCCGGCGGCGCCATTCTGGAAGGCACCGACGTCTATCTGTTCCTGATCGGCATGATGCTGGTGGCGGAGGTCGCCCGGCAGGCCGGCCTGTTCGACTGGGTGGCCGTGCTGGCGGCCGATCACGCCGCCGGGTCGGCGCGGCGGCTGTTCGACCTGGTGTTCCTGGTGGGCACCGGGGTTACCGTGCTGCTGTCCAACGACGCCACGGCCGTCGTGCTGACGCCTGCCGTCTATGCGGTGACGCGTGTCGTCGGCGCGCCGCCGTTGCCGTATCTGTATGTCTGCGCCTTTATCGCCAATGCAGCCAGCTTCGTGCTGCCGATCTCGAATCCGGCCAACCTGGTCGTGTTCGGCGACCGCATGCCTGCGTTGGGGCCGTGGCTGGCGCACTTTGCCCTGCCGTCCGCCCTGGCCATCGGCGCCACCTACGTGACGTTGCGGCTGGTGTTTCGCCATGACCTGCGCCAGCCCTTGAAGCCGTCGCCGCCGCTGCCGCCCATGACCTTGCCGCTGCGCATGGCTGCGCTGGGCGTGGCCATCACCGCGGGCACGCTGCTCATCACCTCGGCGCTTGGCCAGCGGCTGGGCTTGCCCACGCTGATCGCCGGCTGCGTGTCGGCCGCGCTGGTGCTGGCGGTCACGCGATCCAGCCCGATTCGCCTCATCAAAGGCGTGGCGTGGGGCGTGCTGCCGTTGGTCGCGGGGCTTTTCGTGCTGGTCGAGGGCATGGCCGCGAGCGGCGTGCTGCAAGACCTGGCGAACCTGATGCGCAGCCTGTCCGCCGACGCGGCGCTATGGGCCGGCGGCGTGGGCGCCGCGCTATCGGGCAACGTCATCAACAATCTGCCGGCCGGGCTGATGGCGGGCACGCTGGCGCGCATGGCCGACCTGCCCAGCGCCACCACTGCAGCGCTGCTGATCGGGATCGACCTGGGCCCCAACCTGTCCGTCAGCGGATCGCTTGCGACCCTGCTGTGGCTGCTGGCGGTGCGCCGCGAGGGCATGCACATCAGCGCGCTCAGTTTCCTGCGGCTGGGCATCGTGGTCATGCCGCCGGCGCTGATCCTGGCGCTGGGCGCGCTGCACGTGTTCAGCTGACATCGCGCAGGCGCGCGCCCATTTCAGAATGTGCCGCGCACCGTCAGGGTGGCGTTGCGCGGATCGCCGTAGAAGCTGCCCCAGCCCGGCGCGCCGATGGTCTGGTAGTAGGTCTTGTCGAAGATGTTGTTCACGTTCAATGCGGCCGACCAGTTCTTGTTGATCTGATACCCGACGCGCGCATTCCACACCGCGTAAGCCCCTTGCGAGACGCGCACCGACCGCGTTTCCGTGTAGCTGCCCGTCTGGTAGTTCACGCCCGCGCCCAGCGACCACGCCGACAGTTCGCCCGGCAGGCGGTAGTCGGACCACAGGCGCAGGATGTGCTTGGGCGTGACCGTGCGGGCGAAGTTGGTGTTGGTGACCTGCGTGTCGTCCAGGAACTTCAGCGTATTGAAGGTGTAGCCCGCGAACAGCTGCCAGCCCGGCGCCACTTCGCCGCTGATCTCGGCGTCCAGGCCCTGGCTGCGCACCTTGCCGCTCGACAGGTAGCAGATGTCGCCCGTCGCGCACACGCTGGTCAGATCCTCTTGCGCGCGGTTCTTCTGGTCGACGCGAAAGAGCGCGATGGACGTGTTCACGCGGCCGTCCATCAGCTCGCCCTTAAGGCCGATCTCGTAGTTCTTGCCCACGATGGGATCGAGCACCTTGCCGGATGCGTCCACCGCATTCTGAGGCTCGAAGATCTGCGCGTAGCTGACGTAGCCGGACCATTGGGGATTGAACGCGTAGATCAGGCCGCCGTAGGGGGTGACGACGCCGTTGTCCTTGTACGGATCGACGTATTGCTCGCCGCTGTCGCGATAGCGGCTGGTGTTTTCGTACCAGCTCACCCGCGCGCCCGCCACCAGCGTCAGCGGGTCGGCCAGGCTGAAGCGGCCGACGCCGTAGACGCCCGTCTGCTTCATCTTCACGATCGTGGCCGCGCTGCGGTAGGCGTTTTCGCGCATCCAGTCATCGGTGGGCTCCGGCACATGATGATCCGGGTTCCACACATTCACGGCGCGATTCAGGCGATTCAACGCAAAATCGTTCTTGCTGGTGAGCTCGTTGATGCTGGCGCCGAAGCTCACCGAATGCTTGCGGCCCAGCGCGTCGAAGGCGCCGTCCACGTCCAGATTCAGCGCCTTGTTGCGCGTGGACATGTCGAACAGGCCCGCGTACAGCATGGGACCCAGGCCCGTCTCAGGGTTGACGGCGCCTTCCGTGAACGCGTACTTCGAATCGTTGGATTCCTGCGAGGACGTGCCCGTCAGCTTGAACGACCAGTCCTTGTTGAAGCGGTGCGCCAGTTCGGCAAAGACGGTGGTCTGCTTGCCGTTCCAGCGGTTCCAGTCCTGGCCCAGCGAGGTCGACCGCTTCAGGCCGATGTCGTCGCCATTGCTGTAGTGGGGCAGGCCGTGGAAGAAGGGGGTGGAACGCAGTTCCTCGTAGCTGACGCCGCCGGTCAAGGTGGTGTCCGGGCTGAAGTCATAGCTGAGCACGCCGTACAGCACGCCGGTGCGGCTTTGCGCTTCGTCGTAGAAGTAGTCGCGGTCGTTGTAGCTGGCCACGCCGCGGGCGCGCAGGGTGCCGGCTTCGTTCAGCGGCGCGCTGGCATCGATGTCGGCGCGGTAGTTGTTCCACGAGCCGCCGCTGGCCAGCATCTGCACCTGGGGCTCGGCGAGCGGGCGCTTGCGCACCAGGTTGACGGCCGCGCTGGGCGAGCCGGCGCCTTGCAACAGGCCCGTGGCGCCGCGGATGATTTCCACGCGGTCCAGCGTCACGGTCTCGGTGGTGAAGCTGTTGGCCTGTGGGTAGTAAAAGTCGCGGTTCACGCCGTCGAACTGAAAGCTGTCCACGCGAAAACCGCGCGAATACACGTAGCTGCCGCCCATCGGGCTCTTGTAGAGCGTCATGCCGGTGCTGTTGGCCAGCACGTCGTCCAGCGTGTTGGCGTTCTGGTCGTCCATGCGCTGGCGCGTGACCACGCTGACCGACTGTGGAATTTCCTTGAGCGTCTGGCGGCCCTTGCCGATGGTCACCACGCGGCTCGTGTAGCTGCCCGTGCCCTCGGTGACCGGATCGTCGGTCATGCCGGTCACGGTCACCGGCGCCAGCGTGGACACCCCCGGCGCGTCCTGCGGCATGCGCCGCAATTGATAGCCCTCGCCGTTGGCGTTGGCCACTGCCTGCAGGCCCGTGCCCGCAAGCAGCCGGGCAAGTCCCTGCTCGGGCGTGTACCGGCCCGACAATCCCTGCGTCCGCACGCCGCGCGTCAGCGCTGGCGAGGCCGCCACCGTGACCTTGGCGGCGACGCCAAACTGACCCAGCGCCACGTCCAGCGTGGCGGGTGCGATGGCGAAGGCAATCTCGCCGGCGGGCGCGGCCTGCGCCCACGACGCGGCAGGGGCGGCCAGCGAGGCGGCCGCCGTCAGGGCAAGGTGGACGGCAAGGCGCAAACGCATG
This sequence comes from Achromobacter sp. SLBN-14, assembly GCF_006715415.1. Taxonomy (NCBI): domain Bacteria; kingdom Pseudomonadati; phylum Pseudomonadota; class Betaproteobacteria; order Burkholderiales; family Alcaligenaceae; genus Achromobacter; species Achromobacter sp. SLBN-14. The sequence continues at coordinate 3,896,581 of NZ_VFNE01000001.1, forward strand.
CGCGGTGACGATGACAAGGCAAGGGGAGAGCGGGAATGGCGTCGTGCCATGACTGGAGGTTCCTGATTCGTCGATTGAAAAGTGCGGCCCTCGGGCGCCTCGGGGCCTTCTCTTCGTCTAACGAACCAGAAATGAAAATCTGCGGCGCGGTTACAAAATAGTCGGAATGGGCGGGGTGGGGCCTGCGGTGACCGGGTGGCTCACGCCCGGCCCAGGGTGACCCAGTAGCGCGTGCGATAGCGCAGCCTCAGGTCCAGCACGCTGGCCAGCACCTCCAGCGCCTTGTCCGTGTCGTCGATACGGAATGCGCCCGTGACCTCCCGGTGTGCCACGTCGGCGTCGCAGCGCACGATGCCCGGGCGGTAGCGGCCCAGCTCTTGCACGAACCGGTCCAGCCGCATGCGGTTAGCCACCAGCATGCCTTCGGTCCAGGCCGGCGCCGCGCCGTCCACCGCGGTCACTGGCGACAGGGCGTTGCGGTCGAATTCGGCTTGCTCGCCCGCATGCACCACACGGGCCGGCTGCACGCGCGAGTCCGGCTCCACGCGCACCGCGCCTTCAAAGACCGCGACGTGCGTGGCCCCTTGGCCGTCATCCTTTTGCCGCACCGAAAAGCGGGTGCCCAGCGGCGTCAGCAGGCCATTGGGTGTGCTGACGGCAAACGGCCGGCCCGCGTCGTCGTGGCCCGTGGCGATCAGGATTTCGCCGCTGCGCAGCGTGATGCGGCGTTGCCGCGTGTCGTAGCGCATCGCCACGGCGGAATCGGTGTTCAGCGTCAGCACCGTGCCGTCGGGCAGGAGCACGACGCGCTGCTCGCCCGTGGCGGTCCGGTACACGGTGCTGCCGTCCCACACGCCTTCGCGCGCGCCCAACCAGCCCATGGCGCCCAGACCGACGCCGGCCGCCATCCACTTCAGGGCGCCGCGGCGCGAACGCTGGTCGCAATAGCGCAAGATCGCCTGGCCCGCGGCGGCGCCGGCCAGGTTGGCGGAGGTGGCGGATTTCAGGTCCTGGCTGATGCCTTGCAGGCGCTGCCAGGCGAGTTCGTGGCGCGCGTCGGCCTCGCGCCATTGCGTACAGGCGGCTTGCGTGGCGGCGTCGGGCGCATCTCCGGTGCGCATCATCCACTGCGCCGCCTGCCGGATGATGTCCGGGTGCACCCGTTCGGCGTGGGCGGCGCTCATGCGTACAGCACCGCGTAGCAGTGTTCCCACGCCTTGATCATGTCGCGCTGCACGGCCGCCACCGAAATGCCCAGCTCGCGGGCGACGTCCAGATAGGGCAGGCCTTCCACCTGCGCCAGCACGAAAACCCGGCGCACGCGCGCCGGCAACTGCTCCATCATGCGGCACACGGCATCCAGCGCCTCGACCACCAGCGCATGCGTCTCGGGGCTGGGCTCGACCGCTTCGCTGCGCGCGGCAAGCGTCTCAAGATAAGCCTGCTCGATCGCCCGCCGACGCGACTGGTCGATCAACAGGCGCTTGGCCACCGTGGTCAAAAAACCGCGCGGCTCGGCAAACGCGGCACGCGATTCGCTGCGCATGACCCGTTCGAACGTGTCGTGCGCCAGATCGGCGGCGTTGTCGGCATTGCCGGCAAGCCGTCGGCGCAGCATCTGCACGAGCCAGCCGTGGTGCTCGCGGTACAGGCTGACGAATTCGGCGGAGGACGCAAAGTGGGCGGGCGGCACGGGTCGGCTTGGCAGATGCTAATGGGAATGATTGCTAATTGTAGCCAATCAGCGGCGCGTGGCGAATACTTTTCACGCGCCGTTGCGGTCCCACCCGCCGGGGGCCGCAGACCTTTCATCGTTGTCCGTATGCCTTCAAACCGCGCCCAATCGCCACAGCGACGTCATCTCCCGGGACCGCGCCGCATGCAGCGGATCGTTCGCGTCGCGGGCCTTGCCGTGCACCGGCCGGGTGTCCAGTTTTTCGATCACGCGCAGGCCGGCGGCCTCGATCATCGCAAGCAGTTGCTCGCGCGTGCGAAGCCCCAGATGTTCGGCCAGATCCGACAGGATCAGCCAACCTTCGCCATTCGGCGTCAGATGGTCTTTCAAACCATTCAGGAAGCCACGCAGCATGCGGCTGTCCGGGTCATACACGGCATGTTCCAGCGGCGAGCTGGGCCGCGCGGGCAGCCACGGCGGGTTGCAGACGATGAGCGACACGCGGCCTTCGGGGAAGAGGTCGGTCTGTTCGACCTCGACCTGCCCGGACAAGCCCAGGCGTTCCAGGTTCTCGCGCGCGCAGGCAATCGCGCGGGGATCCATGTCGGTGGCGATGACGCGCTTGCCGCCGCGGCGGGCGATGACGGCGGCGAGCACGCCCGTGCCCGTGCCGATATCGAAGGCCACGCTGCCGCGCGGCATCGGCGTGTTGGCGACCAGGTCGACGTATTCGCCGCGCACCGGCGAGAACACGCCGTAGTGCGGGTGGATGCGGTTGTTCAGGGCCGGAATCTCCACGCCCTTCCTGCGCCATTCGTAGGCGCCGATCAGGCCCAGCAGTTCGCGCAGCGACGCGACGTAGGGCGTATCGCCCGGCACGTTCGCGGCTTCGCAGGCCAGATGCGCGCCGGGCGCGCGGCGCAGGGGGATGGTATGACCGGCGTCGAAGGGAATCAGCAGCATGCCCAGGATGCGGGCGCGCTGCGATTGGACCTGACGATGCTGGTTGAAGGCCTCAAGTTGGGTTTCCACCGGTTTGCGCGGACGCTTGTCGACGCGGCGGGTGATGGCCTGCAACAGCTGGCGCGCGTTCTGGAAGTCGCCGCGCCACAGCAGGCCCACGCCTTCGCACGCGTGGCGGTAAGCCATGTCCGCGGTCAGGGTGTCGTCGGCGACGATGACACGCTTGGGCGGCGTGGCGCCGGTTTCCGAGTGCCAGCGCGCCGAGCGGGCGACGCCGTTTTCTTCCCAGTGCAGTTCGGGCGCGTTCAAGAGGTCGCTCCGGCGGGGAATGGGGGGAAGGGCAGGATCATTGGGAAAGGCACATAAAAGAGAAGGGCGCGGGCTGCCAATGTAGCAGCTTCGCGCCCTGGGGCCGTCGCGCGGCGCACCGGGCGCCGCGGCATGGCGGGGTCAGTGGAACAGCACGACGGCCTTTTGCAGCGTGATCCAGATGCCCCAGGCCAGCGGAATGCCGACGCAGGCCCATGCAAAGGCGATCAGCGCGGGCGGGGTGCGGAAGTTCGACCTGCCCACGCCGTGGGTTTCGGCGGCCACGGCGCGCTCGTGCGCCAGCGCCTTTTCCTTGGCCAGTTCCTCGTCGGTCATGAAGTACTTGGCGTTGACCGGGCGGATGGCAAGGTTGCACAGGAAGCCCACGACCAGCATGCCGGCCAGGATGTACATCGTGATGTCATACACCTGGGCGCGCGGCACGCCGATGGACAGCTGGTATTCGCGGATGTAGTTGACGAGAACCGGCCCGAAGATGCCCGCCGCGGACCACGCGGTCAGCAACCGGCCGTGGATGGCGCCGACCATCTGGGTGCCGAAGAGGTCGGCCAGGTAGGCGGGCACCGTGGCAAAGCCGCCGCCGTACATCGACAGGATCACGCAGAACGCGGCCACAAAGAGCGCCAGCGCGCCCATGTGCGCGGTCCACGGAATGGCCGCGTACAGGACGAAGCCCAGGACGAAGAAAACGAAGTACGTCATCTTGCGGCCCAGCTTGTCGGACAGGCTGGCCCAGAAGAAGCGGCCGCCGATGTTGAACAGGCTGAGCAGGCCGGTAAAGCCGGCGGCAATCGCGGCGATGGCCGCGAGCTGGTCCTTGTCGAGTTGCCCGAAGCCCAGTTCGGGTTTGTCGATCAGGCCGCCGCCAAACACTTCCTGCAGCAGCGGCGAAGCCATCCCCAGGATGCCGATGCCCGCCGTGACGTTCAGGCACAGCGCCCACCACACCAGCCAGAACTGCGGCACGCCCCAGACACGCTTCACGTGCACGTGGCGCTGCGTGATCATGACGTTGTTGACCTGCTTGGCGGGCGGCGTCCAGCCGGCGGGTTTCCAGCCGGTGGGCGGCACGCGGTAGCCCAGCGCGCCGGACATCATGAAGATGAAGTACACCAGCGCCATGGTCAGGAAGGTCTGCCAGACGCCCGGCGAGGTCGGGGTGGCAAAGTGGCGCATCAGCATGTCGGCCAGCGGCGCGCCGATCATGGCGCCGCCGCCAAAGCCCATGATGGCCATGCCCGTTGCCATGCCGCGGCGGTCCGGAAACCACTTGATCAGCGTGCTCACCGGCGAGATATACCCCAGTCCCAGCCCGATCCCGCCGATGACGCCCGACCCCAGCCACAGCATCCACATCTGGTGCAGGTAGATGCCGATGGCCGAGATGACCAGGCCGCCGCACCAGCACAGCGCCGACACCACGCCGGCCTTGCGCGGGCCGGCCCGTTCCAGCCAGCCGCCCCACAAGGCGGCCGAACACCCCAGCAGCACGAAGAACAGGGTGTACATCCACCCCATGGTCGAGATCTTCCAGTCGCAGCTCGTGGTGAACAGTTCGGCCACGAGGCTCATGTCGGGCGGGCAGGCCAGCGGCTTGGCCCCGCCCACCACCTTGGACAGCGGCAGCCAGAACACCGAAAAGCCGTAGGCCATGCCGATGCAAAGGTGGATGGCCAGCGCGGCGGGGGGCACCAGCCAGCGCGAGAAGCCCGGTCCCGCGATGGTGCGTTCTTTGTCGAAAAATCCCGGCCGGGAGCCCGGCAGGTCCAGGGTGGCGCTACTTTCCATGATGTCTCCTCAGGGGTGCGGCTTTATAGCGTGCGTGGGCCGGAAGTGCCCGGTCCCGCCGCCTCTTTTATGGATCTGTTGCTGTCCTGCCACTGCGGGTGGACCGCCGCGCGGGCGGTCGGGGTGCGCTATGCGACGCGCGCGCGCGGCGTCAGGCGCTCGCGATGCTGGGTGACGGCCTGCAGCACCAGCGGATGCAGCTGTTCCTCGCCGGCGTCGCCGTCCGGGTTGCGCGCCAGGAAATCCAGCAGTTCGGTGCGCATGCGCGGTTCCCAGAATTTCTGGATGTGGTTGGTGACGCCTTCCAGCGCCTCGGGCCGGTCCGGCATGGCGTCGAAGAACTGGCCGATGCGGTTGGCCATGCGGATCAGGTTGACGATTTCCATTGCTGTCTTGCGTCCGGTTCAGGTAAGGATGCGTTCGGGGTGGGTGTAGATGGCGGCGTCGCCATCGCGCGTGAAGCCCAGCAGGGTGACGTTGGCGTCGGTGGCCAGACGGATGGCCAGCGCGGTGGGAGCGGATACCGAAGCCAGCACCGCGACGCCGGCCGCGGCCGTCTTCTGCACCATCTCGAAGCTGGCGCGGCTGGACACCACGACGATGCCGTCGGCGCCGTTGACCGCCTGGCGCGCCAGCGCGCCGGCCAGCTTGTCCAGCGCGTTGTGGCGGCCCACGTCTTCGCGGACCAGCGCCACGGCGCCGTCGGCGCCCGCCCAGCCCGCGGCGTGCGTGGCGCCCGTGATGTCGTGCAGCGTCTGGCGGCCGCGCATGTCGCGCATGGCGGCCAGCACCGACTTGATGCGCACCGGCGCCCCATTGGCGACCGGCGCCACGGGCCGCAGCACCTCGGGCAGGGTTTCCACGCCGCACAGGCCGCAGCCGGTGCGCCCAGCCATGGCGCGGCGCCGCGTCTTCAGGCGCATTTCACAGGCGGACGAGATCTCCAGCTGCACGACGATGCCGCCGCATTGCGGCAGCAGATCGATGCCGCGCACGTCGCTCACGCTGCCGATGATGCCTTCGGACAGCGAGAACCCGACGGCAAAGTCCTCCAGGTCCGCGGGCGTGGCCAGCATGGTGGAGTGACTGATGCCGTTGAATTCCAGCGCCACCGGCGTTTCCTCGGCCACGTAATCGGTCTCGGCGTCGGTGGCGATGACCCCCGAGCGCACGCGGATGACCTGGGTCGGCGTGCAGTCGGGGCGGGCGGTGGTCGGCGTAGGCATGGGATCCCTGGCTGGCTGTCGGTTACTTCCCGGTCAGCGCCGCCTCGGTCTCGCGCGAGCGTTCGCGCAGGAGCTTTTGCTGGATGTCCGCAAATCGCGACCATTGCCGCTGCCATTCCGACGGCTGCGACACGCGCGTCACCTGCACGGCCGTGACCTTGTATTCGGGGCAGTTGGTCGCCCAGTCGGAGCTGTCGGTGGTGACGACGTTGGCGCCGGACTCGGGAAAGTGGAACGTGGTGTATACCACGCCCGGCTGCACGCGGTCGGTCAGCGTGGCGCGCAGCACGGTCTCCCCGGCGCGGCTCTGGATGCCGACCCAGTCGCCTTCGGCCACGCCGCGGTCCTCGGCGTCCTGCGGATGGATTTCCAGCACGTCCTCGCCGTGCCACATCACGTTGGGCGTGCGGCGGGTCTGCGCGCCCACGTTGTATTGCGACAGGATGCGGCCCGTGGTCAAGAGCAGCGGGAAGCGGCGCGTGCTGCGCTCGTCGGTGGGCACGTACTTGGTGATCATGAAGCGGCCCTTGCCGCGCACGAACTGCTCGATGTGCATGATCGGCGTGCCTTCCGGCGCGTCGTCGTTGCACGGCCATTGCAGGCTGCCCAGCTTGTCCAGCTTGTCGTACGTGACGCCGGCAAACGTGGGCGTCAGCCGCGCGATCTCTTCCATGATTTCGCGCGGGTGCTTGTAGTTCATCGGGTAGCCCAGCGCGTTGGACAGCGCCACCGTCACTTCCCAGTCGGACTTGCCGTTCTTGGGTTCCATCACCTTGCGCACGCGCGAGATGCGGCGCTCGGCGTTGGTGAAGGTGCCGTCCTTTTCCAGGAACGAGGAACCCGGCAGGAACACGTGCGCGTACTTGGCGGTCTCGTTCAGGAACAGGTCCTGCACGACGATGCACTCCATGGCCGCCAGCGATGCCGCCACGTGCTGCGTGTTGGGATCGGACTGCACGATGTCTTCGCCCTGGCAGTACAGGCCCTTGAAGGACCCGCCCAGCGCGGCCTCGAACATGTTGGGGATGCGCAGGCCCGGTTCGGGCTGCAGCGTGACGCCCCAGTCCTTTTCAAACTGCGCGCGCACGGCGTTGTCCGAAATGTGGCGGTAGCCGGGCAGCTCGTGCGGGAACGAGCCCATGTCGCACGATCCCTGCACGTTGTTCTGGCCGCGCAGCGGATTCACGCCCACGCCTTCGCGGCCGATATTGCCGGTGGCCATCGCCAGGTTGGCGATGGCCATGACGGTGGTCGAGCCCTGGCTGTGTTCGGTGACGCCCAGGCCGTAGTAGATGGAGCCATTGCCGCCGGTGGCAAACAGGCGCGCTGCGCCGCGCACCGCCTGCGCGGGCACGCCGGTGATTTCTTCCATGGCTTCCGGCGAGTTCTCGGGCAGCGAGACGAAGTCGCGCCATTCCTTGAAGGCTTTTTCTTCGCAGCGCTCGGCCACGAAATCCTCGGCGATCAGGCCCTCGGTGGCGATGACATGCGCCAGCGAGGACAGCAGCGCCGTGTTGGTGCCCGGCCGCACCTGCAGGTGGAAGTCGGCCTTGATGTGCGGCGAACTGACCAGTTCGATGCGGCGCGGATCGATGACGATCAGCCGCGCGCCTTCGCGCAGCCGGCGCTTCAGGCGCGAGGCGAACACGGGATGGCCGCTGCTGGGGTTGGCCCCCATCACGATGACCACGTCGGTGTGCATGACGGAGTCAAACGTCTGCGTGCCGGCCGATTCGCCCAATGTCTGCTTCAGGCCATAGCCGGTGGGCGAATGGCACACGCGCGCGCAGGTGTCGACGTTGTTGGTGCCGAAGGCGGCGCGCACCAGCTTTTGCACCAGCCAGGTTTCCTCGTTGGTGCAGCGCGAGGACGTGATGCCGCCGACCGCATCGCGCCCGTACTGGCTCTGGATGCGGCGGAATTCGGAGGCCGCATAGTTGATCGCCTCGTCCCAGGACACTTCCTTCCAGGAATCGGTGATGTGCTTGCGGATCATAGGCTTGAGCACGCGTTCCTTGTGCGTGGCGTAGCCCCAGGCAAAACGGCCCTTCACGCAGGAATGGCCGCGATTGGCCTGGCCGTCCTTCCACGGCACCATGCGCACCACTTCCTGGCCCTTCATTTCGGCCTTGAAGCCGCAACCCACGCCGCAGTAGGCGCAGGTCGTCACGACCGAGTGCTCGGCCTGGCCCATCATGATGACGGTCTTTTCCTGCAGAGTGGCGGTGGGGCAGGCCTGCACGCAGGCGCCGCAGGATACGCATTCGCTATCCAGGAACGGCTGGTCCTGGCCGGCCGATACGTGCGAGTCAAAACCCTTGCCCGAGATCGTCAGCGCGAATGTGCCCTGGGTTTCCTCGCAGGCGCGCACGCAGCGGTTGCAGACGATGCACTTGGATGCGTCGAACGTGAAGTAGGGGTTGGACTCGTCCTTTTCGGCCTTGAGATGGTTGGCGCCGTCCTGGCCATAGCGCACGTTGCGCAGGCCCACGACGCCGGCCATGTCCTGCAGCTCGCAATCGCCATTGGCCGGGCAGGTCAGGCAATCGAGCGGATGGTCCGAGATGTATAGCTCCATCACGCCGCGGCGCAGGTCGTGCAGCTTTGGCGTTTCGGTAAAGACGACCATGCCGTTCTCGGCGGGCGTCGTACAGGACGCGGGATAGCCGCGGCGGCCTTCGATCTGCACGAGGCACAGGCGGCACGATCCGAACGGTTCGAGGCTGTCGGTGGCGCAGAGCTTGGGGATGTTGATGCCGGCGTCCGCGGCCGCGCGCATCAGGGACGTGCCTTCGGGAACGGTGACTTCCTGGCCGTCGATGGTCAGGGTGACGGTCTTTTCGGACACGCGCGCCGGCGTGCCCATGTCGCGATCGCGCTTGATGACGGTTTCTAGCATGGCGGTCTCGGGTTCAGGCCGCGTGGGCGGCAGACTGGGAGGACTCGATGCCGAAGTCCTGCGGAAAATGGTTCAGCGCGGACAGCACCGGGTAGGGCGCCATGCCCCCCAGCGCGCACAGCGAACCGCCAAGCATCGTGTCGCACAGGTCGCGCAGCAGATGCACCTGCTGTTCGCGCTGTTCGCGGCTCTGGCTGCCGGCCGCGATCTTGTCGATGGTTTCCATGCCGCGCGTGGAGCCGATACGGCATGGCGTGCACTTGCCACAGGACTCGATGGCGCAAAACTCCATGGCGTAACGCGCCATGCGCGCCATGTCCACGGTGTCGTCGAAGGCGACGAGGCCGCCGTGGCCGATCATGGCCGAGATCTGGATGTAGGCTTCGTAGTCCAGCGGCACGTCCCATTGCGACTCGGGCAGGTAGGCGCCCAGCGGACCGCCCACCTGCACCGCGCGCAGCGGCCGGCCGGACGCGCTGCCGCCGCCGAATTCGTAGAGCAGGTCGCGCAGGCTGAGCCCAAAGGCCTTTTCCACCAGCCCGCCTTGCTTGAGGTTGCCGGCCAGCTGGAAGGGCAGCGTGCCGTGCGAACGGCCCACGCCGTAGTCGCGGTAATACGCCGCGCCCTTGGCCAGGATGATCGGCACGGTGGCCAGCGAGATGACGTTGTTGATGACGGTGGGCTTACCGAACAGGCCCGAGATGGCGGGCAGCGGCGGCTTGGCGCGCACCACGCCGCGCTTGCCCTCCAGGCTTTCCAGCAGCGAGGTTTCTTCGCCGCAGATGTAGGCGCCCGCGCCCTTGCGCACTTCCAGGTCGAAGCGGCGGCCGCTGCCGTGCACGTCGTCGCCCAGCCAGCCGACGCTGCGGGCGCGCGCGATCGCGGCTTCAAGCGTGGCGATGGCGTGGGGGTATTCGGAGCGGACGTAGATGTAGCCGTAGGTCGCGCCGACCGCCAGGCCTGCAATCGTCATGCCTTCGATCAGGACGTACGGGTCGCCTTCCATCAGCAGGCGGTCGGCAAAGGTGCCGGAGTCGCCTTCGTCGGCGTTGCAGACGATGTATTTGGTGTCGCCGGGCGTGCCCGCCACGGTCTTCCATTTGATGCCGGTGGGAAACGCCGCGCCGCCGCGGCCGCGCAGGCCGGATTCCACCATTTCGTCGACGATCTGCGCCGGCGCCATGGCCAGCGCGCGCTTCAAGCCTTGCAACCCGCCATGCGCGGCGTAGTCCTGCAGGGACAGCGGATCGATCACGCCGACGCGGGCGAAGGTCAGCCGCTCCTGGTGCTTGAGGTAGGGGATTTCCTCGGTCAGGCCCAGGCGCAACGCGTGTTCGCCGCCCGTCAGCCAGCCGGCGTCGAACAGCGAGGCCACGTCTTCCGGCTGCACGGGCCCATAGGCGATGCGGCCGTGCGGCGTGGCGATCTCAACCAGGGGTTCCAGCCACAGCAGGCCGCGCGAACCATTGCGTACCACTTGCACGGACAGGCCGCGCTGATCGGCCATGCGCTCGATGTCGCGGGCAACGGTATCGGCGTCCATGGCCAGCGCCGCGGCGTCGCGCGGCACGTAGATGACGACGGGGGCGCTCATGGCGTGTCCTCCAGCGTGCGGGCCAGCAGGAGGTCCAGCTTGGCTTCGGTAACGCGGGCGTGGGGCTGGCCGTCGATCATGACGGCGGGCGACTGCGCGCACAGGCCCAGGCAATACACGGGTTCCAGCGTGAAGTTGCCGTCCGGGGTGCTGGCGTGGAAATCACAGCCCAGCGCGGCGCGCGCATGGGCGGCCAGGCGTTCGCCGCCCATGGATTGGCAGGCTTCCGCCCGGCAGACCTCCAGCGTGTGGCGCGCGGCCGGCTCGGTGCGAAAGTGGGGGTAGAACGTGATGACGCCGTGGACTTCGGCGCGCGAGAGGTTCAGGGCCTCGGCGATGGTCTGCACCGCCTCGGCAGGAATACAGCCCAGTTCGTGCTGCACCGCATGCAGCACCGGCAGCAGCGGGCCGGGCTGGTCTTTCAGCCGGGCAAGGATGCGGGCCGTGGCCGCGATGGCCGGGGTGGCGGATGCCTGGGCGGCGTCCAGGGCCAGCTTGCCGCCCCGGGCGCCACCGCTGGATGCCAGATCGGATTTTGCCTCGCGCAGGTGCACGTCGGTCTCCTCCTGTGTTGCGTGACCCCATCAACGGGGGCTTATGTGGCGGGTGGATCACGGTCAATTAATATGTTTAAAAAAACATATAAACCGCGCGTCCGCCGCGTTATTTGTGTACTCTAACGAGGTACTTGAACGCCTTCAATAAGAAATAAATGACATATAAGTTCCGAATCGGCCTGCGGCCGCAATGGACATTGGGCGGAGACGACGACGCGACGCCCGTGCCGTTGCAAGACATGCTTGCACTGCTGGCGGCTATCGACGCCACTGGCAACATTGCGGGCGCCTGCCGCGCCTGCGGCCTGTCCTACCGGCACGCGTGGGGCGTGTTGCGGCGCTTCGAGTCCATCTTCGGCACGCAACTGCTCATCACCAACCGCCGCCAGGGCACGCAGTTGTCGCCTTTTGCGCAGCGGCTGCTATGGGCCAACCGCCGCATCGAGGCGCGGCTGATGCCCACGCTGGACAGCATGGCCTCCGAATTGCAGGAAGAGCTTGAACGCCTGCTGCCCGAAAGCGGCCCGCACCTGCGCCTGCACGCCAGCCACGGTTTTGCCGTGGAATCCCTGATGCAGCACATGGGCAACCGCACGCCCGGCCTGGAACTGCGCTATCGCACCGCAATCGAGGCCCTGGCGTCGCTGGAACGGCACGAATGCGACCTCGCGGGCTTTCAGGTGCCGCTGGGCGATTTCGAATCCCCCATCATGGAACGCTATGCGCAGTGGCTCAACGCCGACGAATACATGCTCATCCATCTGGCCGTGCGCAATACGGGGTTGTTCGTCACGGCCGGCAACCCCAAGCAGATCCGCGGCATGGCGGACCTGGCGCGCAGCGACGTGCGCTTCGTGAACCGGCAGATCGGCTCCAGCACGCGTTATCTGGTCGGCCTGATGTTGCAGCGCGCCGGCGTGTCCATCGGCGAAGTGCAGGGCTACGAAACCAACGAATTCACCCACATGGCGATCGCGGCGCACATTGCCAGCGGCATGGCGGACACAGGGGTCGGCGTGGAGACGGCGGCCTGCCGTTTCGGCCTGGACTTCATTCCGCTGGTGCGCGAGCGCTACTTCTTTGCCATCCGCAAGGCGTCGCTGGACACGCCGGCCATGCAGGACCTGCTGTCCATCATGCGCGGCCCGGACTATGTCGGTTACGTGGGCCAGCTTGTCGGCTACGACGCCCGCGACACCGGCCGGCTGCAGACCCTGGAAGAGGCCTTTCCGCGAGAACGCGCACCGCGATCCGCCGGGATATGATGTGCCAATGAGCAAAGTGATATTCCTTGCCGATCACCGGAGTTCGCCACGGCCTTTTGCCCAGCCCGGCGAACTTCCGCCGCACGGGCAGCCCGCGCTGGACCAGCGCGCGCGTCCGCTGCGCGACCTGCGCATTTCCGTCACTGACCGCTGCAACTTCCGCTGCACCTATTGCATGCCGCGCGAGGTCTTTGACAGCAGCTACAGCTTCATGCCGCATTCGGCGCTGCTGTCGTTCGAAGAAATCAGCCGGCTGGCCGGCATCTTCACGCAGTTGGGCGTCGAAAAGATCCGCCTGACCGGCGGCGAGCCGCTGCTGCGCAAGCACATCGAAAACCTGGTCGGCATGCTGGCCGAACTGCGCACGCCGCAGGGCCGTCCGCTGGACCTCACCCTCACCACCAACGGCAGCGTCCTCGCGCGCAAGGCCGCCGCGCTGAAAAGCGCCGGGCTCACGCGCGTGACGGTCAGCCTGGACGCGCTCGACGCCGCCATGTTCCAGGGCATGAGCGACAGCGGCTTCACGCCGGACGACGTGCTGCGCGGCATTGACGCCGCGGCGGACGCGGGCCTGGCGCCCGTCAAGGTCAACATGGTGGTGCGCAAGGGACTGAACGACGGGCAGATCCTGCCCATGGCCGAACGCTTTCGCCACAGCGGCCACGTGCTGCGCTTCATCGAATACATGGACGTGGGCAACAGCAACGGCTGGAATCTCGCCGAAGTGGTGCCATCGCGCGAAGTGCTGGATCGCATCGGCGCCGTGTATCCGCTGGAACCCGTGGAATCGGTCGAAATGGGGCGCGTCGCCGAACGCTGGCGCTACGTGGACGGCGGCGGCGAGATCGGCGTCATCTCCAGCGTCACGCACGCCTTCTGCGGCGGCTGTACGCGGGCGCGCCTGTCGCCCGAAGGCAAGCTCTACCTGTGCCTCTTCGCCCACGAAGGCCACGACCTGCGCGCGCCGCTACGCGATGGCGCGACGGACGAGGAACTGGCGCGCATCCTGGCCGGCATCTGGTCGGCGCGCGGGGACAACTATTCCGAACTGCGCGGCCAGAACATGGCGGACCCATCGCGCAAGATCGAGATGAGCTACATCGGTGGCTGAATTTCAACGCGACGGGCTGGCCGGCCTGATCCTCGCCGGAGGGCAGGGTTCCCGCATGAATCATCAGGACAAGGGACTGGTCGCGCTGCACGGCGAACCCATGGTCGCGCACATCGCGCGCCGGCTTGCGCCGCAGGTCGGCCGCCTTATCATCAGCGCCAACCGGCACCCGGAACGTTACGCGCAGTATGGCGACGTCGTTGCCGATGGCGAACGCGAACTGGGCGCCTGGCAGGGTCCGCTGGTGGGTATCGCGACGGCGTTGCAGGCGCTGCATGCGTCGGCTGCTGCGCCGCCCGAATCCGCCGCGCAGTGGCTGGTGGTGGTGCCCTGCGATACACCCTTCCTGCCGGAAGATCTGGCCGCGCGCCTGATCGGCGCGGCTGCCGCGGCCGATGCGCCGCTGGCCTATGCCGCGGCCCACGGCCAGCGCCATTCGGCCTGCATGGCGCTGCGCACGTCGTTGCTGCCGAACCTGCGGGAATATCTGCGGTCGGGCGACCGCAAGGTGGGTCTCTGGCAGGCGAGGGCGGGCGCGGTCGAAGCGGTGTTCGACGATTGCCCGCCGCATGCCTTCATGAACGTCAACACGCCAGAAGACCTGGCGCTGGCCGAGCGCTACGCCAGCCAGTGACGCAGGTCGTAATACGCGACCGTGTCCCTGTCCTGCACCAGCACGTCGGCCGGCAGGCGCGCCAAGCCGGTGGACCACGGCAATGAACTGATCACGCCCGATCCCTGATGGCCGTACGGCACGAGTTCGCTGCCGCCTTCGTCGGCCACGCGGCATTGCACCCGCAGGAATTCCTCGCGGCTGTCCTGGCGCGGCTGCGCGGTGCGCAGCGGCAACTGGCTGACCGGCGGGAAGATCTCTTCGCGGCCCTGCATGCGGCGCATCAGCGGCGTCACCAGCGTGGCGAACACGGCATAGGCCGACACCGGATTGCCAGGCAGGCTGACCACCGGCTTGCCGTCGATCTGCGCCAGGGCCACCGGCTTGCCGGGTTTCATGCGCACCTTCCACAACGACAGTTCGCCGCCCAGCGCGGCCAGCGCCGGTTTGACGAGGTCACGCTCGCCCACCGACACACCGCCCACGCTCAGCACGAGATCGCAATCGGCCAGCAGGGTCTTGAAGGCGTCCAGCAGATCGGCTTCGGTATCGCGGGCGTGCAGCACGTGAACGGGCAGGGCGCCCATGCCGCGCACCATCGCGGCCAGCATCGGCCCGTTGGAGTTGTAGATCTGTTCCGTGGCGCGCGGCTGGCCCGGCAGGACGAGCTCGTCGCCCGTGGTCAGGATGCCGACGCGAAGCTGGCCGTAGACGGGAATCGTCGCCATGCCTTGCGAGGCCAGGAGCGCGACGTGCGCGGCCTGCAGCAGCGTGCCCGCCGGCAGCAGCGCGGCGCCCGCCATCGTGTCTTCGCCGCGGCGGCGAATGTGCTGGCCCAGCCGGGGTTCGCGCGAAATCTGGACGTGGTTGTCGGTTTCGGTGGTGTCTTCCTGCATGACGACCACATCGGCGCCCGCCGGGATCACGCTGCCCGTGAAGAGGCGAATGGCGTGGCCGGGTTTTAAGGGTTCGGGCACGTCGCCCGCGTAGCAGCGCTGCTGGATCGGCAGGCGCGCTTGCGGGTTCCAGTCGGCCAGGCGCAGGGCATAGCCGTCCATGGCGCTGTTGTCGGCCGGTGGAATGTCCACGGTGGCGTCAAGGTGCGTGGCCAGAACGCGGCCGCTGGCCTGCGTCAGGTCGACGTGTTCGGTGCGTTGAAGGGGGGCGGCGGCGTTGGCCAGCAGGGTCTGGGCTTGATCGAAATCCAGCATGGGTCAGGCTTCTTGTTCGCGTTTCGATAACTGCGAGGCGAAATTGCAGGGGCCGTGGCCGCTGTCGAGCTGCTCTCGCAGAATCTTGGTCCAGGCGGTCTCGCACGCGTTGTTCGAGCCCGGCAGGCAGAAGATCAGGGTCTGGTTGGCCGACCCCGCGAACGCGCGCGACTGGATCGTGGAGCTGCCGATCTCGGTGTAGGAAATCTGGCGGAAGAGTTCGCCGAAGCCCGGAATCTCGCGATCCAGCAGCGGCAGGATGGCCTGCGGCGTGTGGTCGCGATGCGAAAAGCCCGTGCCGCCGGTGGTCAGGATGACCTGCACCTCGGGGTCGGCGATCCAGTCGCTGATGACGCGGCGGATCTGGTAGATGTCGTCGCGCACGATGTCGCGGCGCACGCACTGATGGCCGGCATGCGCCAGGCTGTGCGCCAGCAGATTGCCGGACGTGTCGTCACCTGCGCTGCGGGTGTCGCTGATGGTCAGTACGCCGCAGCCCAGCGGGACCGGGGTGGCTTCGCTCATGGATTCTCCTTGTTGCCGGCAGTGTCTTCATCCCAGGCGTCCGTGCGGTCCTGGTCGGATTGGCGCTGTTCCACCCAGAAGCTGTCGCCGCCGGCGAGGGTCTCGCGCTTCCAGAAGGGCGCGCGCGTCTTGAGCGCGTCGATGATGTATTCGCAGCCGCGGAAGGCGTCGCCGCGATGGGCGCTGGCCGCCGCCACGAAGACGATCTGCGCGTTGCGGTGCAGCGCGCCCACGCGGTGCACAATGACCGTGCCTGCCAGATTCCAGCGCGCGCGGGCCGTGGCGGCGATTTCTTCGAGCTCGCGCTCGCACATGCCCGGATAGTGTTCGAGAAAAAGCGTGTCGGTGGGGGTATCGGGCGCGTAGTCGCGCACGTAGCCCACGAACGTCACGATGCCGCCCACGCCGGGGCCGGCGGATTCCCGCAGCGCGGAGGTCAGCGCCGCGCCGTCGAAGTCGGCTTCCTGGACGCGGATCATGGCGTCAGCCTCCGGTGACCGGTTCGAACACCGCGACCTCGTCGCCCGCGCGGATCGGGGCGGTGGGCTTGGCGTGCGTCTGGTTGATGGCCAGCTTCAGGCGCGTGGCCGGTTCCAGCTGGGGATAGCGTTCGCCCAGTGCGGCCAGCAATTGCGCGCCCGTGGATTCGCCCGCGAGGGGCCAGGTTTCGGTGCGCTTGCCGACCAGTTCGGCAACGCGCGCGAAGTACAGCAGATTAATCGTTGCGCCATTCACCGCTTTTACCTCCCGCCTTGTACTTGAGGCGAACTTGTTCGATCACGATGCCTTTGTCGGCAGCCTTGCACATGTCGTAGATGGTCAGCGCGGCCACGCTGCACGCCATCATGGCTTCCATTTCGACGCCCGTCTTGTAGCTGGTGCGGCAGGTGGCCAGGATGTCGATGCGATGCTCGGCGTCGTTCAAGGCGAATTCCACGCCGACGAACGCGAGCGGCAGGCTGTGGCACAGGGGGATCATGTCGGCGCACCGCTTGGCGGCCAGGATCGCGGCCACGCGCGCCGTGTTGAGCACCTCTCCCTTGCCTTGGCCGGGTTGGGTCAAGAGGCCATAGGCGACGGCGTTCATGCGGATGCTGCCGGCGGCAACCGCCACGCGCTCGGTGTCCGTCTTGGCGATGACGTCGACCATGCGGACCTGGCCGGCTTCGTCCAGGTGACTCAAGGTGGGGGTGGTCTCGGACATGGAAATCGGGATCAAGAATTGTTAATGAATGAAAAGAGCGGGGCCGGGCTGGCCGGCGGGGTCCGCTGTTCCGCCTATGATAGACGAGCAGTTAAGGGGGCGCGATAATCGCGCCAGCAGTCAGAGGAAGGTTGGATCGCCTTCAATGTGTATCAGGAGACTTTCAATGCCCGTGCGGATGCCCAAGCTACGGTTCACCCGACGCGCCGGCAAGATTCTCCTGGGTATTGTGGCGTTCGTGCTGATTCTGTTTGGCGTGGCAGCGTGGCAGGTGCCGAAAGTGCTGCACGGCGTGCTGACCGATGACGTCGCAAAGATGATCGGGCGCGACGTTTCCGTGGGCAAGATCACCTTCAATCCGTTCACGCTGACCGTCCGCGCGCAAGACCTGACCGTGGCGCAGCCTGGCTCGCAGACGCCGCTGTTGACCTTGGCTGAACTGGATGCCAGCGCGTCGTGGACATCGCTGTTCTGGTTCGCGCCGGTGGTCGACCGTCTGACGCTTCGGCAGCCTAACATCGCCATCGTCCGCGAAGACGTCCTGCGCTTCAATTTCTCTGACATAGAACAACGCGTGGCCGAATTGGCCGCCGCCAAGCCCCAAGAGCCGCCCAAGCCGGACGAAGGATTGCCGCGCTTTTCGCTCAACAACATGGTGATCGAGGACGGCGCCATCACGCTGGACGACAAGGTCACCGGCCGCAAGCAGGTCGTGGACGAGTTCACCATCGGGGTGCCGTTCATCTCGACCTTCGGCTACGCCACCGATATCGACGTGCAGCCGCGCCTGCACCTGCGCATCAATGGCAGCCCCTTCGACCTGACCGGGGTGGCGCGGCCGTTCGACGTGGTCCCCTCGTCCACGCTGCGCGTGGCCTTCGACGGCCTGCAGCTCGAGAAGTGGGCCGACGTCTGGCCCATGCCGCTTCCCTTCAAGGTCGAGCGCGCGCTGCTCGACTCGAATCTGCAGGTCGTCTTCGAACAGCCCAAGGACGCGCCGCCCAAGATCCGCATCGTCGGCGACCTGGGGTTGCGCCGCCTGGACGTGCGCGACCCGTCCGGCGGCAATCTGGCCGCCTGGAGCGCATTGACCGTCAGCCGGCTGGAACTGGAGCCGATTGCGCGGCAGGTGTATATCGGCGAGGTCGGCCTCTGGGCGCCGCAAATCCATGTGCGTCGTCACGCCAACGAACACCTGAACTGGCAGGACGTCGTCGCGGGTTTGAAGGCGCTGGGCGGCGTGGAGCCGACGGCCACGCCGGTGCGGGACGACATGCGCAAGGCCAGCGGCCTGAAGCCGCTCTCCCCAAGCGGAGCGCAGGTTGCGCCGGGCGCGGCCGGCGCGCCTGCGCCGGTTCCTGCACCGGCCGGTCAAGCGCCCGCCGCGCCGGCCGCTCAAGCCCCGGCACCGCGCCCAGACCAGGCAGCCACGGCGCCCGCCGGTCAAGCGCCCGCCACGCCGGCCCCCGCGCCCGCCGAATGGAAGGTCGTGCTCGACGCCTTCAACCTGCATGAAGGCGAGGTCTACGTCACCGATGCGGTCAGCAAGCTGGACTATGTGATTACCGGCCTGGCCGCCACCGTCGAAGGCGTGGCGCTGCCGCAGCCGCCGGACCAGCCCATCAACCTGTGGCTGACCATGGACAACAGCACCGACGGCGGCTGGCTGCGCGCCAAGGGGCCGCTGGTCATCAAGCCGCTGTCGCTCGACATGAACGTGCGTCTGGGCAACATCGCGCTGGCGCCCTTGGCGCCGGCCGTGCGCAGCGCGGCGCCCATCACCCTGCTCGACGGCCGGCTGGGCGCCACCGCGCAACTGCACGTGCGCGAGAAGGGCGGCGCGATCGATGCGTCCGCCACCGCGGTGCAGGCCGACCTGACGCAGTTCAAGGCCCGCGACGAATCGCTCAAGCCGGTGCTGGACATCGCCATGCAGTCCCTTCGCATCACGGCCGACCGTCTAGCCCTGGGACCGGGCCCCAGCAACTTCACGGTGGCCGCAGCCGGCGTCCAGGGCGACGGCAAGCTGGACCTCAAAGGGGTCTTCACGCCGCAGCCGCTCACGCTCAAGACCGCGGTCGACCTGTCCAACCTGAACGTCGCCAGCTTCGCGCCGTACTTCGCCTCCAGCCTGAACGCCACCGTCCGCGCCGTCACGCTAAGCGCCAAGGGCAACGCCGAATTCACCGCCGCCGCCGGCAGTGCGCCGATGAAGGCCGGCTGGAAGGGCGGCGTCGACATCACCGACCTGGACCTGCAGGACCGCGTCAACAAGGACGACTTCCTGAACTGGAAGCGCCTTGGCTTTACCGGCATGGACATCTCCGTGGCGGGCGACAAGATCGGCGCGCGGTTGGGCGATATCGCCCTGGAAGATTTCTACGGCCGCATCCTGCTCAACGCGCAGGGCCGGCTCAACGTCATGGATCTGGTGGCCGCGCCCGGGCAGGCCGGCGGCTCGATCACGCAAGACACCCAGACACCCGGCCGCAGCGTCGAGCCCTCGGCCGCGCCGCCCGCGGCCGCCGCGCCGGCCAAGGGCAGCGGCGCGGCCGCCATGCCGGACATTTCGGTCAACAGCGTCACGCTGACCCGCGGCCGCATGACCTTCACCGACCGTTTCGTCAAGCCGAACTACGTCGCTGAACTGTCCAGCATCGAGGGCGACATCACCGCCGTTTCGTCCACCAATCCCCAGCCCGCCAAGGTCAAGGTCACGGGCCGTGTCTACACGACCGCGCCGCTCTCGATCAGCGGCATCGTGCAGCCTTTCGCCAAGTACCTGACGCTGGACCTGAAGGCCTCGGCCAAGGGCGTCGACCTGCCGCGCTTCAACACCTATTCGGCCAAGTACGTGGGCTATCCGATCAAGCGCGGCAAGCTGTCGGTCGACCTGGAATACAAGATCAAGAACCGGGCCTTGCAGGCGACCAATCACGTCGTGCTCAATCAGCTCACCTTCGGCGACAAGACCAACAGCCCGGACGCGACCAAACTGCCCGTGCTGCTGGCCGTTGCGCTGCTGAAGGACTCGCGCGGCAACATCGACATCAATCTGCCGATCTCCGGCTCGCTGGACGACCCCGAGTTCTCGGTCGGCGGCATCGTCGTGCGCGTGCTGATGAACCTGGTGGTCAAGGCGGTGACCTCGCCCTTCAGCCTGCTCGCGTCCGCGTTCGGCGGCGGCGAAGAGCTGTCCTATGTCGAATTTGCGCCGGGCAGCGCCGTGCTGACCGAAGATTCGCTCCAGCGCATCGAGACCCTTACCAAGGCGCTTGCCGACCGTCCGGCCCTGAAGATGGACATCAGCGGCCGCGCCGATCCCAAGACCGACACGGAAGGCCTGCGCCAGGCCTGGGTCGACGCCAAGATCCGCGCCGCCAAGGCCGCGGACGTCGCGCCGCGCGGCAAGAAGCCCGACCCCAAGGGCGTCGAGGTCTCCGGCGCGGAACGTGCCAAATACCTCGAAGCCGTCTACGATGACACCGACCTCAAGGACAAGCCGCGCAATTTCATCGGCATGGCCAAATCCATTCCGGCCGCGCAGATGGAAGCGATGCTGCGCGAGGCGGCCCCCGTCGGCGAGGATCAGCTGCGCCAATTGGCCGATGCCCGCGCGCAGGCGGTTTATGAGAAGTTGCAAGCCCAGGAAGGACTCGCGGATCGCGTGTTCATCGTCGCGCCGCAACTGGACGCCGATGGCATCAAGGACGAGGGGCAACCCTCGCGCGTGGACTTCTCCCTGAAGTGAACTCGGCAGGCCCCGGCAGGGACGCGAGGCGCGTCCCGCCGTGCCCGTCTTTTACCCGGAGATTGTTCGATGAAAGACCAGGACGCGCACTTCGACAGCCTGCTCCCGCCCTTGCGGCTGGACCGCCGAGGCTTTCTCGCCACCACCGCGGCGGCGGGCTTTTCGCTGGCGGCAGGCCCGGTGGCGGCACAGACTGCAATCGCCACGGACGCCAAGGGCCTCGTGGCCGGCAAGGTCGAGATCCCCACTTCGGATGGCAAGATCCCCGCTTACCGCGCCGCGCCGGAAGGCAAGAAGAACCTGCCCACGATCCTGGTCGTCCAGGAAATCTTCGGCGTGCACGAATACATCCAGGACGTCTGCCGGCGCCTGGCGCACCTGGGCTACCTCGCCATCGCGCCGGAACTCTACGTGCGCCAGGGCGACCCGTCCAAGTACACCGAAATCCCCAAACTGCAGGCCGAAGTCGTCAGCAAGGTCCCGGATAAACAGGTCACCGCCGACCTGGACGCCACCGCCGCCTGGGCGGCGGCGCATGGCGGCAACCCGGACCGCCTGGGCATCGTCGGCTTTTGCTGGGGCGGCCGCCAGGTCTGGCTCTACGCCGCCCACAACGCCAAACTCAAGGCCGGCGCCGCCTGGTACGGCCAACTGGCGGGCGACCCCTCCGAACTCAAGCCCAAGTCTGCCCTGGCCATCGTCAACGACCTGAAGGCCCCCGTCCTGGGCGCCTACGGCGGCAAAGACGCCGGCATCTCGCAAACCGACGTCGACCGCATGCGCGTCGAACTGGCCAAGGGCTCCGCCGCCGCCAAGGCCTCGCGCATCGACATCTACCCCGAAGCCGGCCACGCCTTCCACGCCGACTACCGCCCGTCGTACCGCAAGGCAGAAGCGGAGCAGGCGTGGACGCGGATGCTGGATTGGTTCAAGCAGAACGGGTTGTAAGGGAAGGGCGGCGCGGGCTGAGCCCACGGGCTACCGCGCCTTCTCCCCGGGTAGCCCGTCGCTGACCTCTGCCAGCGCGCGCTTCATATCCTCGTACTTCATCACCCGTTCGCTCTGAAACCCGCCCAGCACGCCCCGGCAGCCATCGACGCCGGACCGCTTCATGTCTTCCATCATTGTCTTGCCCTCGGCCTGCCCCTTGGCAAACTCGGCGTCATACGCGCTGGCGGCAAATCCATACTCTTCGGCATAGCGCGTGAGATTCTTGCGCGCCGTGTCCTGGTGCTGCGCCAGGTCGGGTTCGGACGCGCCGCACGCGCGCGCGGCGCCGTTTGATGCGCCGGCGGCCACGACAAACGAATCGTATTGGGCCTGCTCGGCGGCGTCGGGGGCCGCCATCACGGGGGCGGCTGCCGCCAGGGTCAAGGTCAGGGCGGTCAGGAATCTGCGCATCGAAATCTCCCTGTAAGGCCCGATTCGCGGCGCAGTGCCTCTCATGGCCGCGGCGGGCGATGTCTTTACCACGGCATTATGGCAAGCGCGCGTTTCCTCTCCGTGAGGCTGCCGTGTGGAGTCGTTTCGAACTGTTCATCTTCTTTTCGTGCTTACGCCAAAGGCAGCAAGCCGGCCGCGCACGAACTATGATGGGGGCTGTGAGGCGATCCTGCCTCAATGCATTGCCCCCTTTCCTCCTGGAGATCTACATGACGATCAAAGTCGGCGACCGCGTGCCCGATGGCACGTTGACCGAATTCATCGAAACCGAAACCGCCGGCTGCTCGCTCGGCCCCAACGCGTTCCAGGTCGCCGACCTGACCCGCGGCAAGACCATCGCGCTGTTTGCCGTGCCGGGCGCCTTCACGCCCACCTGCTCGGCCAAGCACCTGCCGGGCTACGTCGAACAGGCCGCCGCCCTCAAGGCCAAGGGCATCGATGAGATCTGGTGCGTGTCCGTCAACGACGCCTTCGTCATGGGCGCCTGGGGCCGCGAACAGAAGACCGACGGCAAGGTCCGCATGCTGGCCGACGGCTCCGCGCTGTGGACCAAGGAACTCGGCCTCGAACTGGACCTGGTCCAGCGCGGCATGGGCGTGCGCTCGCAGCGCTACTCCGCCCTGATCGTCGACGGCGTCGTGAAGCAACTGAACGTGGAAGCGCCTGGCAAGTTCGAAGTCAGCGACGCGGCCACCATGCTCTCGCAAGCCTGATCCCCGCAGGTTCCTGTTTTACCGCCAGTGTTGCGGGCCGCCCCGGCGGCCCGCGGCGCTGAAAGCCAGCAGCGGTTGTCCACGCCATGCTCTCCACGATCTCATCGTTCTCGTCGCTTTATTTTGCGACCTTGCTGATGCTCATCGGCACGGGTCTGTTCAATACCTACATGGGTCTGCGCCTGACTGCGCAGTCCGTCAGCGAGGTGTGGATCGGCACCTTGATCGCCGGCTACTACCTGGGTCTTGTGTGCGGCGCGCGGCTGGGACACAAGCTCATCATCCGCGTCGGGCACATCCGCGCCTTCGTTGCCTGTGCGGCCATTGCCACCAGCATGATCCTGGCGCAGACGCTGGTCGACTCCATGCCTCTGTGGCTGGTGTTCCGCGTTATCTCCGGCATCGTGATGGTGACCGAGTTCATGGTGATCGAGAGCTGGCTCAATGAGCAGACCGAAAACCACCAGCGCGGCCGCGTGTTCTCCGTGTATATGGTCGTTTCCGGCCTGGGCACCGTGCTCGGCCAATTGGCGCTCACCGCCTACGCCACGCTCGACCTGCGTCCGCTCACCCTGGTTGCGATGTGCCTGGTGCTGTGCCTGGTGCCGCTCGCGGTCACGGCGCGCTCGCACCCGCCCACGCCGCTGCCCGCGCCACTGGACGTGCGGTTCTTCATGCGGCGCGTGCCGCTTTCCATGACTGTCCTTTTCGTGGCGGGCAACCTGTCCGGCGCGTTCTATGGCCTGGCGGCGGTCTACGGCGCCAAGAACGGCCTGTCCACCTCGCAGGCTGCCATCTTCGTTGCCGCCGCCGTCACGGCGGGCCTCTTGTCGCAATGGCCGATGGGCTGGCTGTCCGACCGCATCAATCGCGCCGGTCTCATCCGGTTCAACGCCTTGCTGCTGGTCCTGCTGCCCGCCGTCATGTGGGGCTGGATTGCGTTGCCGTTCTGGGCGCTGGTCGCCATGTCCTGCATCTTCGGCATACTGCAGTTCACGCTGTATCCACTGGGCGCGGCGTTTGCCAACGACCACGTGGAGTCCGAGCGCCGCGTCAGCCTGTCGGCGGTGCTGCTCATGACGTACGGCCTGGGCGCCTGCGTCGGGCCCATGATCGCCGGCTGGATGATGTCGCTGGGCGGCCCCGCCATGTATTACGTGTTCATCTCGGCTTGCGCCGTGATTCTGGTCTGGCAGGTGCGGCCAACGCGCGTCACGGGCGCGCACCAGGTCGACGAGGCGCCGACGCATTTCGTGCCGATGCCCGACACCCTGCAAAGCTCGCCGGCGGCGGCGGTGCTGGATCCGCGGGTGGATCCCGAGAACGACATCGCCATGGAAATGGTGCAGCCCGATCCGTCCGCGGCGCCGGCGCCGCCCGAGGCCGCAGCAGAATCCGCGCCGGCGGATCCGCCCGCTGCCGATACGCCGATGGGCGCCTTTGCAGACCCCGTCGCGGGGCCGGCCGCCGGGGAGAATGCCACGCAAGGTGCGGCAGGCGATTCAACCCCGGATGCAACCCCGGAGGCCGAGCCCGAACGCCAGCGGCGCACGGGCACCTGAATCCCGCCTACCAGGGCGTCATCAGCACGATGGCGGACAACGCCAGCGCGATGCCCAGCAGGTTCAGACGCGTGAGCGGCTCACGAAACGCCAGGGCGCCCACCAGGGTGCCCAGCGTGATCACCCCCATGTTCATGGACGCGAACACCAGCGCGGGATGCTCGGGCAGCGACTGGTGTGCGCGCACATAGGTGAGGATGTTGCCGAAGTTGGCCATCCCCAATGCCACGCCCGCGGCCAGATGCCGTGCCTGCCAGCGCACGCGGCGCCACAACAGATACGCCAGCATCAGCGCGCCCGCCATCAGGAAGGCGAGCAGCAGGCCACCCGCAAACGCGGTGCCGGTGCGCGCGACCTGCTTGAACAGGATGTCGATCACGCCATAGCCCGCCCACACCACCAGCGGCCAAAGCCACATGGCGCGGCTGTCGCCCGCAGCCGTGTCCTCGGACAGGCGGATGCGCGGCGGCTGGCGCAACAGGCAGAAGAGGGCGGTGAACGCCAGCAGGATCGCGGCCAGCTTGCGGCCCGTGACCGGCTCGCCAAACAGCACGAACGCGGCCAGCAGCGGAATGAAGAGCGACAGGCGCTGCGCGGCATCGCTGCGCACGATGCCCGCATGCCGCAACGCCGCGGCCATCGCCAGAAAGACACTGGGCAACAGCACGCCCAGCGCCGCCAGCACCAGCCAGGGCGTTTGCGGCGCCAGCAGGCGCGCCGGGTCGGGGCGCAGCACCAGCCAGCAGAGCAGGGCGGCCACGGCGTAGTTCATGGCGATCGCCTGGCGCACGTCCACCTGCCAACCGCGTGCAAGTTTCAGCATGACGGCCACGGTGACACTGCAGGCGACGCTGGCCGCGAGATAGAGAAGGCCTGGGGTCAGGGGCATGCCGGCCCCTCGTGGTAGGAGTGGGCGGCCGCGTCGACCCGCATGCCCAGGCGATCGAGCAGGCGCTGATCGGCGGCCATCTGCGGGTTGGCGGTGGTCAGCAGCGCGTCGCCGTAGAACATGGAATTGGCGCCTGCCAGAAAACACAGCGCCTGCAGCGCGTCGTCCATGGCCTCGCGTCCGGCCGACAGGCGGACCGCGGCGCGCGGCATTGCAATGCGCGCCACCGCGATGGTGCGGACAAACTCGAACGGATCCAGCGCCTCCACGGCGGACAGCGGCGTGCCTTCGACCTGAACCAGGTTATTGATCGGCACCGACTCGGGGTAGGGCTCCATGCTGGCGAGCTGGGCGATCAGGCCGGCGCGCTCGCGGCGCGATTCGCCCATGCCGACGATGCCGCCGCAGCATACGCTGATGCCGGCGTCGCGAACGCGGTCCAGCGTATCCAGGCGGTCCTGGTAGGTGCGCGTGGAGATGATCTTGCCGTAGAACTCCGGAGAGGTATCCAGGTTGTGGTTGTAGTAGTCCAGGCCGGCGTCCTTCAACTGTTCGGCCTGGCCGTCTTTCAGCATGCCCAGCGTCACGCAGGTCTCCAGGCCCAGCGCCTTGACGGCGCTGACCATCTCGGCCACGGCATCCAGGTGATGCGGCTTGGGACTGCGCCACGCGGCGCCCATGCAGAATCGTTGGGCGCCGCCCGCCTGCGCCGCGCGCGCCGCGGCGACCACGTCCTCAAGGGGCATCAGCTTGTCGGCGTCCACGCCGGTGTCGTAGTGCGAGGACTGCGGGCAATACGCGCAATCCTCGGGACAGCCGCCGGTCTTGATCGACAGCAGGCTGGACAGCTGGATCACGTTCGGATCGAAATGGGCGCGGTGCGTCTGCTGCGCTCGGTGCATCAAATCCATGAACGGCAGCTCGTAGAGCGCCATGATGGCGTCGGTGCTCCATGCCGAGGCGGGCGGGCGCTTGGGCACCGTTGGAACGGGAATGGTCGCAGTCTGCATGATCGGGGGCTCCTTCGTTCGTGGCCGGATCTCGCCCCGGTGGCCAGTGGGCCAGGGGCTGGATCGGCGGATCGTAAGAAGGGGCGGCCGATTTGCGCAATGCGGGTGATAAGCGCGGATTTAAGGTTGGTTTGCCGGGGCGATCAATGAAAATGGCCGCTTTTGGGCGGCCACGAGTTCTAAAGCGACGGCATCTTCGGAGACGCCGAGGGGGTGAATATTTTGATTCAAATTGTAAATCAACCCCCGGCCGGTCTCAGGACTTCGACTGCTTATCGCGGTTGCGAGCGCTTTCGTGACCGGTGATGCCGCGGTCGCGTGCCCAGACAATGGCGGCGCTGCGCCGATGCACGCCGATCTTGCTGTAGATCGTGGCGACGTGATTGCGCACGGTGTTGCGCGACAGCTTGAGCGCCTTGGCGATGCCGTCGTCGTCGTGCCCCTGGCATAACAGCCCAAGGACTTCGCGCTCGCGCGAGGTGAGTTGCGCCAGTTCGGCCACGTCGCGCGTGGCGGGGGCGGGCTGGCGCAGTTGCGCCAGTTTCTCGATGATGCCGCGGCTGAACCAGGAAGTGTCCTGCATCACTGCCTCGATCGCGGTCAGCAGTTCGGTCTCGGATCGCTTGCGCTCGGTGATGTCCTGCATGACGATCAGCACGCGGCGCAGCCCGCCGATCATGACCGGTTCGGCCGACACCAGGCAGTCCAGCTCGCCGCCGTCGCGCGCAATCATCACGGCTTCGCGGTTGCGGACGCTTTCCCCGCGCTTCAGGCCGGCCAGCATGCCTTCGTACGGACGAAGTCCCAGTTCGACGAGGTCCTGTTCCGCCTTGTCGTCCAGCGACAGGCCGGTGGCCGCCGCAAAGGCGTCATTCAGGTTCAGCACGTTCAGGGTGTCGCCGTCACAGACCGCCATCGGCACGGGCGCCAGCTGGAACGCCTTGGAAAAGCGCTCTTCGCTTTCCCGCAAGGCTTCTTCGGTACGCTTGCGGCCTTCCAGGTCGATGAAGGTGAACAGCATGCACGGTTCGTCGTGCATGTCGATGGGCTGGCCCGCCACCACGACGAACTTGCTGGTGCCATCCGGCAGTTTCAGCACGCCTTCGCGCTGCGGAATGGTCTGTCCTTCGTTGAGCCGCGCCACGGCGGTTTCCTTGTCGTCGCTGCCGTCCAGCACGTCCAGTTCGTAGGCCGATTTGCCCAGCACCGTGTCGCGCGAATAGCCCGTCATCTCCAGGAAGCCCTGGTTCACCTTGACGTAGCGCAGATCGGAAAGCCGGCAGATCAGCGCAGGCGCCGGATTGGCGGAGAAGGCGCGCTCGAAGCGTTCCTCGGCATTGACCTGGGCCGTCTGGTCGTGAAGGATAAGCACGCGGTACGGAATGGGGCCGCCATCATCCAGGTCCAGCCCGCGCGCCATCAGGTTGCGCGTGAATTCGTCGTCGTCCTTGCGGCCCAGATCCAGCAGCAGGTCTTCGAACTCTTCGCCCGCCGAAAGCCGGTCCATTGGATACTGGCGGGCCGGCACGCGGTGATGATTGCGGTAGGTAAGCGTATACCGCTTGCGGTAGCCGGCGGGCGTGCCGCCCAGCTCTTCGATGGCGTTGGCCCCGTGCAGCGCGAGTGCGCTGGCGTTGGCCCAGGCGATCGAGCCGTCGGCCTCAAGCAGGATGATGCCCTCGTTCAGGCCCGCGATGATGCTTTGCAGGTGTTGGCGATGTGCTTGGGGTGCGGCGTCGTTGGGGGTCACGTAGGCCTCTTTTTTCTTCGCATGGCGTGTACGCGCAAGCATGAAGCCGCGCGCCGGTACTGTCCAGAGGTCAAAACGGACGAGTCTCGCGGAAGGGGTACAGCGGGAGGGGATTGCACCGCGAACGCATCGCCTTGAAGCAGATCCGCAAAAGCAAAAAGCTCCGGAATCCGGAGCTTTCGATGCGTGCTGCGAGCAGCGTTCGGTAAGCGCAATGTGCTTGGCGGAGCGGACGGGGCTCGAACCCGCGACCCCCGGCGTGACAGGCCGGTATTCTAACCAACTGAACTACCGCTCCGCAGCGGCTTACTGATGTCTTCAAACTTATTTACTGCGGCTGTGGTGTCAAGACAGCTTGTACTGCTTGCCAGCGGAAGCTGGCGTCCCCTAGGGGATTCGAACCCCTGTACTCACCGTGAAAGGGTGATGTCCTAGGCCTCTAGACGAAGGGGACCCGGAACTAACAACTTTACTACTGTACTGCGTTACTACTGTACTGCGACTGGTGGAGGTAAGCGGGATCGAACCGCTGACCTCTTGCATGCCATGCAAGCGCTCTCCCAGCTGAGCTATACCCCCAGGGCGTCCTGCTGTCCCAAACTTCAAACAACAAGGTCTCACACTTATAAAACAAAAAAGCCCCGAAAACGGAGCTCTTGAAAGACTCTGAGCGAGAGAGCTTTTGGCGGAGCGGACGGGGCTCGAACCCGCGACCCCCGGCGTGACAGGCCGGTATTCTAACCAACTGAACTACCGCTCCGCAGCGGCTTAACTCAACTACATTGTCACTTCAACTGCATCACTTCTACTGCATGCCAGAAGACTGGCGTCCCCTAGGGGATTCGAACCCCTGTACTCACCGTGAAAGGGTGATGTCCTAGGCCTCTAGACGAAGGGGACTTGGACTTGCTGTACTACTCTTCGCTTTGGACTGGTGGAGGTAAGCGGGATCGAACCGCTGACCTCTTGCATGCCATGCAAGCGCTCTCCCAGCTGAGCTATACCCCCGTTCCGCTAATCAATCCGTTCAACGTTTTTGCTAGAAACTTACTGTTTAAAGCGCGTTTTTTGCTGTTTCGTTGCCGGTTTTGTTTAGTGCCGTTGGCGAAGAAACGAGATTATGCACGAACTAAATTTGGTGTGCAAGTCGCTTCATGGCAAAAAACAAAAAAGTTGCGAAAAAAGAGGGATGGATAGCCGTTGGAAGGGCATTGTTTGGCGCGAAAACCACGCTGCAGGCCGTGGTCGATTGATGCAGAAATCAATAAAATCAACGGCTTGTGCAGGTGCTATCTTAAACGGCTGATTTTTTTTTGCGAGGCTCGCCTTTTTTTACACGTGCTCGCCCTGTGGCGAGCCGCACGGAAAGCTGCCGCAGACCGGCAAGGACATCGACACATGAGCACTTCTCCATGAGCAGCACCGCCTTTCCCACCGTCGCGCTGGGCCGCACGGACATGGAGATCACGCGCATCGGCCTGGGCGCCTGGGCGATGGGCGGCAATGGATGGGCGGTGGGCTGGGGGCCGCAGGAAGACGCCGAATCCATCAAGGCGATCCGACATGCGGTCGACCGTGGCATCAACTGGATCGATACCGCCGCGGTGTATGGGCTGGGCCATTCCGAGGACATCGTGCGCCAGGCGCTGGCCCAGATGCCGGCCGCCGACCGCCCTTATGTCTTCACGAAGTGCGGCCTGACGTGGTCGGCGGCGCAGCCGCAGGCCATGCCGCGGCGCACGGGCGCGCCGTCCAGTATCCGGCGCGAGCTGGAGGGGTCGCTGCGGCGGCTGGGCGTCGAGCGCATCGACCTCTACCAGATGCACTGGCCTGCGGGCGACGGCACACCGCTGGAGGCTTACTGGCAGGAGTTGCTGGACCTCAAGCAGGCGGGCAAGGTCCGGGCTGTCGGACTATCCAACCACAACCTGGCGCAGTTGCGTGCCGCCGAATACCTGGGACACGTGGACACGCTGCAACCCCCGTTTTCGGCGATCCAGCGTACTGCGGCCAGCGACCTGATTCCCTGGTGCGCGTCACACGGCACGGGTGTGATCGTGTACAGCCCCATGCATTCGGGCCTGCTGACCGGCAAGTTCAGCGCCGAGCGTGCACGGGCCTTGCCGCCGGACGATTGGCGGTCGCGGCACGCGGATTTCCGCTCACCGGACCTGGAGCGCAATCTGGCGCTGGCCGATGCCTTCAAGCCGATTGCGGAACGGCACGGCGCCACCGTCGCTGCCGCGGCGGCGGCCTGGACGTTGGCGTGGCCGGGCGTGACGGGCGCCATTGTGGGGGCGCGCAGCGCGTCGCAGGTGGATGGCGTGATCGGCGCGGCCGAGCTGGAACTGGACGCCGAGGACATGCAGGCCATTGCCGAGGCGATCGAAACCACGGGAGCGGGAAGCGGACCGTTGGCGCCGCCCGACGAAACAGGCTCGCTGCCCGCGAACCTGTTTGCGTGAGCCGGGATCAGCCGCGGCGCGGGCGGCGGGCGCTGCCCACCGCGGCAATGAGGGCCAGGCCGATCAGCGCGAGCGCGGTCTTGTCCCCAAAACGCGCGTAGGGCGTCAGCCCCGTCATGCCTTGGACGGAGACGGGCAGCACGCCCGCCTGCAGCGGCGCGAGCTGAGCGGCAACGTGGCCCTTCGCACCGATGGCAGCGGTGATGCCCGTGTTGGTGGCGGTCAGCATCGGACGCGCGGTTTCAATGGTGCGCAGCCGGCCGATCTGCAAGTGCTGGCGCAGGGCCCAGCTGTCGCCGAACCAGCCCAGGTTGCTGACGTTGACCAGGATGGTCGCGCCTGGTTCACCGTTGGGGCCGGGCTGCAAGGCGGGCAGCAGGTCGGGGCCGAAGAGGTCTTCGTAGCAGATGTTGAAAGCGATGTGCTGGCCGCCGACGGCAAAGGGCGTCTGGCGTTCGCCGCCCCGGTCGAAGTCGCCCAACGGAATGTTGAGCATTTCGACGAACCAGTGAAAGCCGGGCGGCACGTACTCGCCCCACGGCACGAGATGACGTTTGTCGTAGCGCATGGCGGTATTGCCGCCCAGCAGCTGTTCGACCGGCGTGGCGCCGTCAAAGCCGATGACGCTGTTGGTGTAGCGTTCGCGGCCGTCCACGCGATCGTGCAGCGGCACGCCCATCGCGATGACGGTGTTGCGCTGGCGGGCCAGGTCGCGCCAGACCTCCCAGACCCGCGGATCGAGCTGATCCTGGAAGATGGGCAGCACGGTTTCGGGCAGGATGACAAGTTGCGGCGCGGGCACGCCGGGCGCGGGCGGCATGGCCGTCAGATCAAGGTGGCGCCGCACGCTCTGCTCTAGAAGCGCCGGATCGAATTTCTGGGATTGTCCGATGTTGCCCTGCACGAGGCGCACGTTGAGCGGGTCGCCTACGGGCGCCGACCAGTCGATGCGAGACAGCGGCCAGCCCGCCCCGGCCAGGGCCAGCGCGATGCCGGCGGCGAGCGCGTGGCGCGGGGCCACGCCGGCCTTGCGGGAGGGCTGCCAGAGGCTTGCGGCGGCGGCCGCGACAAACGCGGCCAGGAACGCCATGCCGTGCACGCCGACGAGCGGCGCCCAGCCCGCGATGGGGCTGTCGACCTGCGCGTAGCCGATATTCAGCCACGGAAAGCCGGTCAGGAGCACCGCGCGTAGCCATTCGAACGCGGCCCACATCGCGGCCCAGGCCAGTGTGGCGGTCAGGATGCGGGATGGCGTGGCGTCCGCGGCCAGCGGCGCGTAGCGGCGCGCCAGCGCGTTGGCGGTGGCGGGAAACAGGGCCAGGAAGGCCGACAGCGCCAGCACCGCGGCAACGGCCAGCGGCGCGGCCAGATCGCCGTAGCGGTGCAGGCTGATGAAGATCCAGTACAGCCCCAGCGCGTAGCTGGCGAAGCTGAATAGCCAGCCGCGCAGCCAAGCCTGACGGGCAGACGGGGCGTACAGCGTGACGCGAGCCAGCACCGCCAGCGCGGCGATCTGGGTGAACGCCAGCGCCCATCCGGGCAGCGGGCCGGGGGCAAAGGTCAGGGCGTGGACGGCGCCCGCCAGCACGAGGCCGGCGGCGCCGCGCAGGAGTCGGCTGCGCGCAGTGCTGGTCATGCGTCGTTGGCGGGTGCTGCGGACTGCGGAGCGGCAAGGCGCTTGACGCGCAGCCAGATGGCCCGGCGGGCATCGCCGCGCGCCACTTCCAGGCGCAGGCCTTCGATGTCGGCGTGGTCGCCGCGGCGCGGGATGCGGCCGAGCTGACCGCCCATCCAGCCGCCGACGCTGTCGTACTCGTCGTCGGGCAACTGGCAGCCGAATACTTCATTGAAGTGCGAGATGTCGGTGGCCGCGAGCACGCGCCACTGGTTTTCGCCTTCAGGGAAGATGGAGTCTTCCTCGGTTTCGTCGAACTCGTCTTCGATGTCGCCGACGATCTGTTCCAGCACGTCTTCCATCGTGACCAGCCCGGAAATGCCGCCGTGCTCGTCGATGACGATGGCCTGGTGGTTGCGGCTGGCGCGGAACTCATGCAGCAGCACGTTCAGGCGCTTGGATTCGGGAATGAACACGGCCGGGCGGACCAGCGAGCGCACGTCGATGTTGGGTTCCAGCATGCAGCGCAGCAGATCCTTGGCGAGCAGGATGCCGATGATGTTGTCGCGATCGCCCTCGTAGACGGGGAACCGCGAATGCGCGGTTTCGATCACCGAGGCCACCAGGTAGGGAATGGGCTGCGTGACATCGAGCAGATCCATGCGCGAGCGCGGGACCATGATGTCGCCGACAGTGCCCTCGGACACGGCTAGCGCGCCCTTGATCATCTTGTACGACTCCGCGTCGAGCAGATCGCGCTCGTGCGCGGCTTCGAGGACGGCCTTGATGCCTTCGCGGTCCTCGGGCTCTCGGCGCACAAGGGAAAGCAGGCGGTCTAGGAGGGATTTGGTGGCGGGTTTGGCAGAGCGAGCGGAAGTCGCTTCGGGAGCAGGGTAAGGGTCAGACATCGTCCGGGAGGACAAGTTATGGAGGAGCCAGCATAACCGATACTGGCCCATCGTTTGTAACGCCAACCGGGAAAATGAGTGCATTGGACGCGATCTGCGCCTTGCTGCACGCCATTTTCCGGCAATTTCTCAGGGTTGACCCGGAGCCGCTGCGCTCAGGCGGCGACGTAGGGGTCGGCAATGCCCATTTGCGCGAGGGTGGCGGTTTCCAGGGCTTCCATGCGCTTGGCTTCGCGCGCCTTGATGTGGTCGTAGCCCAGCGAATGCAGCACGCCGTGGATGGTGAGGTGGGCGGCGTGGTCCAGCAAGGGCTTGCGCTGTTCGCGGGCCTCGCGCACCAGCACGGGCACGCACATGACGATGTCGCCGCGGGCCACGCCCATCGGGTCGACGCCGTATTCGAAGGTCAGCACGTTGGTGGCGTAGTCGCGGCCGCGGAAGTCGCGGTTCAGGCGGCGTCCCTCGGCCGCGCCGACCAGCCGCAGGCTGAGTTCGGCGGCCGAGAACGCGACCAGGCCGTCTTCATGGGCGGCGCCCAGCGCGCGTTCGGCCCACCGGCGCAGGCGCCAGCGGGGCAGGCGGGCTTCCTCGACCCCGTACTGCACAGACAGGGACAGCTCAGGCTTCATCTTCGGCGGCGCGGTCGTAGGCGTCGACGATGCGGGCGACCAGGGGGTGGCGCACGACATCGCGGCTGGTGAACTTGGTGGTGGCGATGCCCTGGACGTCATGCAGCACTTTCACCGCATGCGCCAGCCCGCTGACCTGGCCGCGCGGCAGGTCGACCTGCGAGGGGTCGCCGGTGATGACCGCCTTGCTGCCAAAGCCGATGCGCGTAAGGAACATCTTCATCTGCTCGGGCGTCGTGTTCTGCGCCTCGTCCAGGATGACGAAGGCGTGGTTCAGCGTGCGCCCGCGCATGTAGGCCAAGGGCGCGATCTCGATGGTCTGCTTCTCGAACAGGCGCTGCACCTTTTCGAAGCCCATCAGGTCGTACAGCGCGTCATACAGCGGGCGCAGGTACGGGTCGACCTTCTGCGCCAGGTCGCCGGGCAGAAAGCCCAGGCGTTCGCCGGCTTCGACGGCGGGGCGGGTCAGCACCAGGCGCTGCACCGTGTCGCGCTCCATGGCGTCGATGGCGCAGGCCACGGCCAGCCAGGTCTTGCCCGTGCCGGCAGGGCCGACGCCGAAAGTGATGTCGTGCTTGAGGATGTTATTCAGGTAGTCGCGCTGGCGCGGCGTGCGCGGACGCAGGTCGCTGCGCTTGGTGCGCAGTGCGATGCCGTCGCTTTCGTCGTCCAGGGCGGGCAGGGCATCGAGTTCCTGGGCCTGCTCTTCCTTGAGCTTGTCTTCCTGGCGGCCCACGCCGATCTCGACCAATCCCAGCTGGATGTCGTCGATGGACAGGGCGCGGTGCACGGCCTGTTCGTGGAAGCGGCGCAGGATGCGGCCGGCCAGTTCGGCCCGCTCGCCTTCGATGGTGACGCGGCTGCCGCGGCGCGACAGCTTGACCGTCATGCCGTCGGCAAGCTGCCGCAGGTTTTCGTCCAGGGGGCCGCAGAGGTTGGCCAGGTGGGTGTTGTCGCCGTCCAGGGTGACGATGACGGGCATGCTGCGACGCGCGCGGGAGCGGGGAGTGGTCATTCAGCCTCTTGCGATGTGCGGTCCACGTCGGCAACCCGGGCGCGCAGGGAGTTCGTGTGCGCCTCGGTGATGATGACGTCGACCATTTGTCCGATGAGCCGCGCGGGCGCGGGGAAATTGACGATGCGGTTGTTTTCGGTGCGGCCCATGAGTTCGTTCGGGTCGCGGCGCGAGGGACCTTCCACCAGCAGGCGCTGGCGCGTGCCCACCATGTTGCGGGCAATCGTTGCCGCCTGTTCGTTGATGAGCGCCTGCAGGCGCTGCAGGCGGCGCAGCTTCACGTCCTGGGGCGTGTCGTCCGTCAGGTCGGCGGCGGGGGTGCCCGGGCGGCGCGAATACACGAACGAGAACGACGTATCGAAGCCGACGTCCTCGATCAGCTTGAGCGTCTTTTCGAAGTCTTCCTCGGTCTCGCCGGGAAAGCCCACGATGAAGTCGGAGGACAGCGTGAGATTCGGGCGGGCGGCGCGCAGGCGGCGCACGACGGACTTGAATTCCAGCGTGGTGTAGCCGCGCTTCATGCTGGCCAGCACGCGGTCGCTGCCGGCTTGCACCGGCAGATGCAGGAACGAGACCAGCTTGGGCAGGCGGGCGTAGGCGTCCACCATGCGCTGGGTCATTTCCTTGGGGTGAGAGGTCGTGTAGCGGATGCGCTCGATGCCGGGGATCTCGTGCACGTATTCCAGCAGCATCGCAAAGTCCGCGATCTCGTCGGAATCGGTCATGCGGCCGCGGTAGGCGTTCACGTTCTGGCCCAGCAACGTCACTTCCTTGACGCCCTGGTCGGCCAGGTCGGCCACTTCGATCAGCACGTCGTCGAACGGACGCGAGACCTCTTCGCCGCGCGTGTAAGGCACGACGCAGAAGCTGCAGTACTTGCTACAGCCTTCCATGATGGACACGAACGCCGTGGCGCCGTCGACGCGCGGCGGCGGCATGTTGTCGAATTTTTCGATCTCGGGAAAGCTGATGTCGACCTGCGAGCGGCCTTCGTCGCGGCGGCGCTTGATCAGGTCGGGCAGGCGGTGCAGCGTCTGCGGGCCGAACACCACGTCGACGTACGGCGCGCGCTTGACGATGGCTTCGCCCTCCTGGCTGGCCACGCAGCCGCCCACGCCGATGACCAGGTTCGGATTGGTCTTCTTCAGGTGCTGCACGCGGCCCAGGTCCGAAAACACCTTTTCCTGCGCCTTTTCGCGCACCGAACAGGTGTTGAACAGGATGACGTCCGCCTCTTCGGGGTTGTCGGTCAGCTCGAGCCCGCCCTGGTCCTCGCGCAGCACGTCTGCCATCTTGTCCGAGTCGTACTCGTTCATCTGGCAGCCGAAGGTGCGGATGTACAGCTTGCGGGGGGAGCCGGCGCCGGGAACGGCCGAAGGCAGGACGGGGGAGCCGCCGTCGCGGGTTTCGCCGGGGACATTGCCCGCGCGCTTGAGAGAAGTTTCTTGCATGATGATCGCCGTGACGGGTGTAGATCCCGGGGGCTGGAAAGAGGGGAAAGGCGGAATTTTAACCCTTGCCCAAAAATTGTTTCTTGGTCGGGCGCGCGTTGGCCGTTACGATAGCGGTCCGAGCGCCGGGTGGCGCCGGCAAGATCTCCTTTTTATGCTCGTGCGGAACCGATGAATTCCAATCGCCTCACGCCTGCGGCAGCCACTCCGTCCCTCGATGGCGGCGCCGGTTCCGCCGTCCAGGACGAATACCGAAATCCCTATCCCACGTCGGTGTGGGCGCTGCTGGCAGGCGCACTGGCGCTGGCCGCGGCGGCCTGCGCGTTGTGGGTCGACCTGCCGCTCGCGATCTGGATCCAGCAATCGGTGTCGGCTGGCGTGGACCAGTCGTTTGAATGGGTGGGCGAGCTGGGTGAAAGCGGCCATTACATCGCGATGGCGCTGGCGTTCTATGTGATCGGCCTGGTGGGACTGTCGCGCGGGTGGCGCAATCCGCTGCGCGTCAGCTATGCCGCCATGGCGCGCGGCAGCCTGCTGATGCTGTCGACGATGGCGGTGGGCGGGCTGGTGGTGCTGGTGCTCAAGCGCACCGTGGCCCGCGCGCGCCCCGAGCTGTATTTCGAACAGGGCATCTACGGCCTGGGCGAATCGTTTTCCCGCGCCCAGCAGTTCAATTCCTTTCCTTCCAGCCACACCTACGCCGCCTTTGCCGTGGCGGTGGTGCTGGGCATCCTGGCGCCCCGCTGGCGCTGGATTTTTCTGCTGCTGGCGGCGCTGGTGGCGATCAGCCGGCTGGTGAACCTGGATCACTATCTGTCGGACGTGATGACGGCCGCCGGCATCGCCGTGCTGGTCGGCCACTATCTGGCCCCCCGGGTGCTCGGCAGCAAGTACCAATGGCCGCTGCGCGCCCCGTGGCGCTGGTGGAAGAAGGCCTGAGGCAGGGCTCGGGAAGCAGACAAGGCCGCGGAATCCGCGGCCTTTTTTTCGTCCGGTGACGGCGTCCGGGGACGGAATGCCGGCTTAAAACGGGGCCGGCGCGTGCGTGTCAGGCCAGCACTTTGACCCCGGACGGCGTTTCGATCTGCGCACGCAGGCGGGGCGGGCCGTCGGCCTGCTCGACGTCGATCAGGCTATCCGCGCCCATCCAGGCCAACCCCTGGCGCAGCAGCGAGGCGCGGGGATGGCAGCCGGTCAGGCGGAGCAAGCGCAGCGGCTGGCGCGGCAGGGTCGCGCCGGGCGGATTCTCGACGTCCCATTGGATCAGCGTGGGCAGCAGGCCTTCGCCAGCTTCGTAGCCGGCCTCGCGCCACGCCGGCAGGCTGCCGTCTTCCGGCACGGTCAGGCGCCAGCGCAGGTCGCCGCGCGTCATGGCGATGGCGGGCGGCAGCCGGTCGGGGTGCTCGGCCTGCATGCGCGTCAGGTCCAGCGGCGCCTCGACACGCGCGGCCCAGTGCGCCAGGAACGGTCCCTGTTCGAGACGCGCGCGCACGTCGCCCTGGTCCAGCCCGAACCAGCGGGGGCGCTCGGGCGCCGGCGCGTCGGGATCGATCGCGATGACTTCCAGATACAGGCCGTCCGCCATG
Organism: Achromobacter sp. SLBN-14; assembly: GCF_006715415.1. Classification (NCBI taxonomy): domain Bacteria; kingdom Pseudomonadati; phylum Pseudomonadota; class Betaproteobacteria; order Burkholderiales; family Alcaligenaceae; genus Achromobacter; species Achromobacter sp. SLBN-14. The sequence continues at coordinate 3,934,329 of NZ_VFNE01000001.1, forward strand.
CCCAGCACCCGGTTATGAGTGCCCATGCGCGGATGCGCGCCGCCGCCCTGCGGCGCGATGCCCAGCAGTCCGGCGACATATTCGGTACCGCTGGCGAGGTCCGCGGCGGCGATGACGAGGTGGTCGATGGTGAGTTTCATGAGGGGCATGGTAACGAATGGGCGCTCGTTCGTCCGGTTCGGTGTTGGTGTCAAGCCGCGACGGAGATGCCGGCCGCGTCAGACCGGCGGGCTTTGCGCACGCGGATTTCAACATGCTGATCCAGCGATACCAGCGCCTGCATCACCCGTTCCAAGGAAATGTTCTGGAGCTTGTACCGCCGCATTTGAGAGATTTTGGGTTGCGTCATTCCGGTCAGCGCAGCGACCTCCCGCTGGCTCAGGGCACGCTGATCGATCAAATCGTTGAACCTGATGGCCAGCTGGACCTTTGCGGTCAACTCGGCCGCGTCGTCAAAGCCAAGGTCATAGAGCACATTTTGCGTGCCGGGATGGGGCGTGCGGGTCATGGAGCGCTCCGGTGGGGATGTTGCCGAACCGTTGCACGCTTCAGCCGGCTTGATATGAGATCAAGGTCGGTCTGGGGCGTGCTGATGCCCGACTTGGATTTTTTCTGAAATGCATGCAGTACATGGATGGCGGTGTCGATCTTCATTGCGTAGGCAGTCCGATACGCATTGCCTCGCTCGGTTTCGGCAAGCTGATAAACGCCCGGCCCCAGCCCTTTCATGGCTTTTGCAGCATCGGGCCAACGGCCGCATTGCAGGGTGTACAGCGACATTCCCATTCGCTTTTGCACGGGAAGCGGGAACGCCTTGAAGTCCTTTCTGGAAGATCCTTCCCAGTAGAGAAGCTTGGGTTTTTCTGTCCACACGATATACCTGTTCGGATATATAAATCAACCGCCGTGGCGGGGGATCGGACAAACTAACCAAAAACGGTGGGGTGGACTATTCGTGCTCGCCGCACCTGCCCGTGCCCCAAAAGAAAAACCCGTCGCAAGCGACGGGTTCTTGGTGTCAGGGCCGTGGCAATCAGGCGACTTCGCCTTCTTCGCCTTCCTTCTTGACCGGCTTGATCAGGTCTTCGCGCTTGACGCCCATCCACATGGCCAGCGCGGCGGCGACGAACACCGACGAGTAGATGCCGAACCAGATGCCGATGGTCAGGGCCATGGCGAAGTAGTGCAGGGTGGGGCCGCCGAAGAACAGCATGGCCAGCACCATCATCTGGGTCGAACCGTGGGTGATGATGGTCCGCGAGATGGTCTGGGTGATGGCGCTGTTGATGACTTCGTGGACGTCCGCCTTGCGGTACTTGCGGAAGTTTTCGCGGATCCGGTCCATGATGACCACGGATTCGTTCACGGAGTAGCCCAGCACGGCCAGCACGCCGGCCAGCACCGCCAGCGAGAACTCCCACTGGAAGAACGCGAAGAAGCCCAGGATGATGACCACGTCGTGCAGGTTGGCGATCACGCCGGCCACCGCGAACTTCCATTCGAAGCGGAAGCCCAGGTAGACCATGATGCCGATCACCACGACCAGCAGCGCCATGAGGCCGTTGTGCAGCAGTTCCTGGCCGACCTGCGGGCCCACGAATTCGACGCGGCGCAATTCCACGCCCGAATCGGCGGCCTTCAGCGCGGCCATGACGGTTTCGCTTTGCGTGGCGGACGTCTGGCCTTCCTGCAGGGGCAGGCGGATCATGACGTCGTGCGACGTGCCGAAGTTCTGGACCTGGAAGTCGGTGTAGCCCAGCTTGGACACCACGCCGCGCACGTTTTCAAGCTGCGCCGTCTGGGCGTAGTTGACTTCCATGACCGTGCCGCCGGTGAACTCGATCGACAGGTGAAAGCCGCGGGTGACGATGAAAAAGACCGCCAGCAGGAAGGTGACGAGACTGATGATGTTCAGCACCAGCGCATGGCGCATGAACGGGATGGTGCGGTGAATCCGGAAAAATTCCATTTTTCGCCTTCGGTTCTTTTCTGTGGCGGACGGCCGGGGCCGTCCGCCTTATTTTCAGTTTGCCTTCGGCTTCCAGACTTCGCCGATGGAGATCGAGGTGAGCTTCTTCTTGCGGCCGTAGTACAGATTGGCCAGCGCGCGCACGCCCACGACCGACGAGAACATCGAGGTCAGGATGCCCAGGCAGTGAACCACCGCGAAGCCCCGGATCGGGCCCGAACCGAACGCCAGCAGCGCCAGGCCCACGATCAGCGTGGTCAGGTTCGAGTCGAGAATGGTGCCCCACGCGCGTTCGAAACCGTGATGGATGGCCTGCTGGGGTGTGGCCCCCGCACGCAGTTCTTCGCGTATGCGCTCGTTGATCAGCACGTTTGAGTCAATGGCCATGCCCAGTGTCAGCGCAATGGCCGCGATGCCGGGCAGCGTCAGCGTGGCCTGCAGCATGGACAGGAGCGCAAGCAGCAGCAGCACGTTGAGCGTCAGGCCGATCGTGGAGAACACGCCGAACAGGTGGTAGTAGATGATGATGAACGCGGCGATCGCCAGAAAGCCGTACAGCGTCGAGTAAAAGCCCTTGGAAATGTTGTCGGCGCCAAGGCTCGGGCCGATGGTGCGTTCCTCGATGATGGACATCGGCGCGGCCAGCGCGCCGGCGCGCAGCAGCAGGGCCGTATCGGCGGCTTCCTCGGAGGTCATGCTGCCCGAGATCTGCACCTGGCCGCCCGCGATTTCGCCGCGGATGACGGGCGCGGTGACCACTTCGCCCTTGCCGTTTTCGAACAGCAGGATGGCCATGCGCTTGTTGATGTTGTCGCGGGTGACGTCGCGGAAGATGCGGGCGCCCTTGGAGTCCAGCGTCAGGTGGACGGCGGCCTGCTGGGTCTGCGAATCGCGGCCGGGCTGGGCGTCCTGCAGGTTTTCACCGGTCAGGATGACCTGGCGGCGGACCAGGATCGGACGGCCGTCACGGTCGTTGTAGCGCTCAAGACCAAACGGGACGCTGCCTCCCAGCAACGCGGCCTGCGCGGCGGGGGAGTCGTCGACCATGCGGATTTCCAGCGTGGCGGTGCGGCCCAGCAGTTCCTTGGCCTTGGCCACGTCCTGCACGCCGGGCAACTGCACCACGATGCGGTCCGAACCCTGCTGCTGGATGACCGGTTCGGCCACGCCCAGCTCGTTGATGCGGTTGTGCAGCGTGTTGATGTTCTGCTTGAGCGCGGAATCCTGCACGCGGGTGACGGCGGCCGGGTTCAGGGCGGCCATCAGCAGCTGCTTGCCGTTTTCTTCGCGTTCGGTGAATTCCAGGTCGGGCAGGCGCGAGCGCAGCGTCGAGATGGCGCGGTCGCGGTCGTCGGAATTGGCGAAGGTGGCGGCAATGCCCATGCCGGAGCGTTCGACGCCGGCCACGGGGATCTTCTGGTCGCGCAGCACCGAGCGCACGTCGGCGGCCAGGGAATCATAGCGGGCGGTCAGGGCGCCTTGCATGTCGACCTGCAGCAGGAAGTGCACGCCGCCGCGAAGGTCCAGGCCCAGGTACATGGGCTTGGGAGCGAACCAGCCCAGGGCGCGCATCCAGGGCGGCGAGGCGGGCAAGAGGTTCAGCGCCACGGTGTATTGCGGGTCGCCGGGAACGGTGTTGAGCGATTTTTCGATCAGGTCGCGGGCCTGCAGCTGCACGTCGGTCGACGGGAAGCGGGCGCGAACCGTGCCGAGCGTGCCGTTCAGTTCGAAATAGGCGCCGTCGTTGGGAATCTTGGCATCGGCCAGGATCTGTTCCACGCGCGCCAACACGGTCGTGTCGACCTTGACCGTGGCCTTGGCGCTGGACACCTGAACGGCGGGGGACTCGCCGTAGAAATTGGGCAGCGTGTACAGCAGGCCAATGAGGACCGCGACCAGGACCGTAATGTACTTCCAGAGGGGATAGCGGTTCATTGCCGGCTACTTCATTGAAAGAGATGAAAGGGCCGCCCGGGCGAAACGCGGCGGGCGGCGGTAGGCGCCTTCTAGGACAAGAGCCCCGATGGGGCTCTTTTGGGACGCTTACAGGGCCTTGATGGTTCCCTTGGGCAGGACGGTCGACACCGACGACTTCTGCATGATGACTTCGACGGGCTTGTCGGCCAGTTCGGAGACTTCGACGGTGACGTAGCTGTCGTTGACCTTGGTGACCTTGCCGAGCATGCCGCCGGCGGTGACGACTTCGTCGCCCTTGGCCAGGGCCGCGATCAGGTTGCGGTGTTCCTTCTGGCGCTTCATCTGCGGACGGATCATCAGGAAGTAGAGGATCACGAACATCAGGATGATGGGCAGCATGCCCATCAGCGCATTGCCTTCGGGAGCGGCGGCCTGGGCCACGACGAGGCTGGCGGTATCGATAACGGACATTGAATTCTCCTGCGTTTGAGTCTGTTTGGGTTTATCGCTATGTTTTTGATGCGCCCATCCCCGCGCGAGCCATGGATAGGGCAAGCCGACTATTGTATATAGGTTATCGCCAGCCTTTAACTAGGGCGTCATCCCAAGCGCCAGGCGGCGGTCGCCTGCAATGGCGGCGTGCCTGGTCAAATGGGGGCGAAACCCGCCGGAAAAAGCCCCCGGCGGCGGCTTTTTTACCGGACTACTCCACGCCGCGGGCACGGTCCGCGGCGAACTGGGCGCGCCAGGCGTCAAAACGGCCTTCTGCAATTGCCTCGCGCATTTCCTTCATGATAGTCAGATAGAAGTGCAGGTTGTGCAGCGTGTTCAGGCGCGCGCCGGTGATTTCGTTGGCGCGCTGCAGATGGTGCAGGTATGCGCGCGAGAAATTGCCGCAAGTGTGGCAGCTGCAGCTCGGGTCCAGCGGACGGGTATCGTCTCGGTACTTGGCGTTGCGGATCTTGACGTCGCCAAAGCGCGTGAACAGCCAGCCGTTGCGCGCATTGCGGGTCGGCATCACGCAGTCGAACATGTCGACGCCGCGGCTCACGCCCTCGACGAGGTCTTCGGGGGTGCCGACGCCCATCAGGTAACGCGGCGCCTGCGCGGGCAGCTTGGGCGTGACATGCGCCAGGATGCGCATCATGTCTTCCTTGGGCTCGCCTACCGACAGCCCGCCGATCGCGTAGCCGTGAAAGCCGATTTCCTGCAAGCCAGCCAGCGATTCGTCGCGCAGCGACTCGTACATGCCGCCCTGCACGATGCCAAAGAGCGCGTTCGGGTTGCCCAGGCGGTCGAATTCATCGCGCGAGCGGCGCGCCCAGCGCAGCGACATGCGCATCGAGCGGGCGGCTTCTTCGACGGTGGCGGGGCGGCCGTCGATTTCATAGGGCGTGCACTCGTCGAACACCATGACGATGTCGGAGTTGAGCGAGCGCTGGATGCGCATCGATTCTTCAGGCGTGAGGAACAGGCGCGCGCCGTCGATGGGAGAGGCGAACTTGACGCCTTCCTCGGTGATCTTGCGCATGCCCTGCAGGCTGAACACCTGGAAGCCGCCCGAATCGGTCAGGATGGGCTTGTCCCACTGCATGAAGCCATGCAGGCCGCCATGCTTTTCCATGATTTCGGTGCCCGGGCGCAGCCACAGGTGGAAAGTGTTGCCCAGCACGATCTGCGAGCCGATTTCCTTGAGCTCGTGCGGCATCATCGCCTTGACGCTGCCGTAGGTGCCCACCGGCATGAAGATGGGGGTCTCGATCACGCCGTGGTTCAGCGTGATGCGGCCGCGGCGGGCGCCGCCGTCGGTGGCGAGCAGTTCGAAGTTGAGTCCGGTCATTGGGCAGGGGTTTCGATGAACATGGCGTCGCCATAGCTGAAAAAGCGGTAGCGCGCGGCGACGGCGTGGGCGTAGGCGCGGCGGATGGGCTCGACGCCGGCCAGCGCCGACACCAGCATCAGCAGGGTCGACTGGGGAAGATGGAAGTTGGTGACCAGCGCGTCCACCACACGGTACGCGTAGCCCGGGGTGATGAACAGGCGCGTGTCGCCCTGGGCGGTGGCCAGCGGGACGCCGGGGGCGGTGTGGCCCTCGGTCTGCGCGGCGGCCGATTCCAGGGCGCGCACGCTGGTGGTGCCGACGGCGATCACGCGTCCGCCCTTGGCGCGGGCCGCGGCAATGGCGTCCACGGTGGCTTGGGGCACCGTGAACCATTCCGCGTGCATGACGTGGTCGGCCAGGTTGTCCACGCGCACTGGCTGGAAGGTGCCGGCGCCCACGTGCAGCGTGACGAAGGCGCGGGCCACGCCCAGCCCGGCCAGGCGATCCAGCGTGGGCTGGTCAAAGTGCAGGCCGGCCGTGGGCGCGGCGACCGCGCCAGGTTCGCGCGCGTAGACCGTCTGGTAGCGGTCGTCGTCGCCCGCGTCCGCCGCATGCGTGATGTAGGGCGGCAGCGGCGTGGCGCCGTGCGCGTCCAGCAGGTCGAGCACGGGGCCCGGAAAGCGGATGTCGAAGAGTTCGCCCTCGCGGCCCAGCACGGTGGCCTCGAAGGCGTCGGCCAGGCGCAGGACCATGCCGGGGCCCGGCGACTTGCTGGCGCGCACGTGCGCCAGGACGCGGTCGGGCTCGGTGATGCGTTCGACCAGCACCTCGATCTTGCCGCCGGTGATCTTGTGGCCGGGCAGGCGCGCCTTGATGACGCGGGTGTCGTTGAACACCAGCAGGTCGTTCGGACGCAGCAGGGAGGTCAGGTCGGCGAACTGGCGGTCATGGAGCTGGCTGGCGGCATCCAGGTGCAGCAGGCGGCTGCCTGTGCGCTGGGCAGCGGGCGTCTGCGCAATGAGCTCGGGCGGCAGTTCGTAGTCGAAATCGGAAACGGTGAAGGACTGGGTCACGCGGATATCGGGATGAGTGGGGCCCGCCTGGCGGGCTTGGGGCAACCCGCTATTGTAAAGGGGACGGTTAATAGGGGCGGAACGGCGGCTTGCGCAGTTAAATGCGTCTGCGCCGGCGCTCGGGGCGGCCTCGCGCCGCCCGCAATCCGTCCAGGTTTTGTATGCTCTCGGTTTTGCTGGACGAGCAACCGGGTGGGCGTGCAATGACGGGACAAGTGATCAGGCGGGTGGGCGGACTGAAGCAATGGCTGGCCGGCGGTGTCCTGGCCCTGGCCGCGCACGCCGCCTTTGCGCAGGTTCCAGGATTGCCCCCCGACGTGGTCAAGGCCTGGAAGGCGAGCAAGCTGCCGGAAAGTTCGCTGTCGCTGGTGGTCCAGGAGGTCGGCGGCCCGCGGCTCGTGGCGCTCAACGCGAAGGAAGCCCGCAATCCGGCCTCGGTGATGAAACTGGTCACGACCTGGGCAGCGCTGTCCGAGCTGGGCCCCAATTACGTCTGGCGCACCGAATTCATGACGGCGCCCGGCGCGCGTCCCGACGCCAAGGGCGTGCTGGCCGGGCCGCTGTACCTGCGGGCCGGCGGCGATCCCCAATTCTTGATGCAGGACCTGTGGACGCTGCTGCGCGAACTGCGGCTGCGCGGGGTCAAGCAGATCAACGATCTCGTGATCGACCGCAGCATCTTCGGCCAGGTCACGACCGACCCGGGCGCGTTCGACGGCGCGCCCGACCGGGCTTACAACGCCAGCCCGGACGCGCTGATGGTGGGCTTTGGCGCGCTGCGGCTGCTGTTCACGCCGGACCCGGTCGCCAACAAATGGGTGCCGCTGATCGATCCGCCGCTGCCCGGCCTGAAGATCGAAGGCCAGGTCGAATGGAGCGACGTGCGCTGTCCCGGCCCGCCGGTGGTCACGACCGACCCCCTCATTACCCAGCAGGGCGTCACCATCCGCGTCAACGGCAAGGTGGCCGGTTCCTGCGGCGAGTTCAGCCTGTATCGCCTGGCGCTGTCCCAGCCCGAATACGCCACCGAAGTCTTCCGCATGCTCTGGAAGGAGCTGGGCGGCACGTTCAAGGGACAGGTCCGGTCCGGCATGGTGCCGGCCGACGCCGTGGTGCTGGCCTCGCACGACTCGCCCACGCTGGCCGAGGCGATCCGCCAGATCAACAAGCGCAGCAACAACGTCATGGCGCGCACCCTGCTGCTGACGCTGGGCGCCGAGCGGGGCCGCCGTCCGGCCACCGTCGGCAGCAGCGAGGAAGTGGCCAAGCAGCTTCTGGCCAAGCAGGGGCTGGACATGCCGGAACTGGTCATCGACAACGGCGCCGGCCTGTCGCGCGACGCCCGCGTGTCGGCGGACAGCCTGGCGTCGATGCTGACCGTGGCCTGGAATTCGCCGGTGATGCCGGAATACATTTCGTCCTTCGCCATCGCCGGCGTGGACGGCACCGTGCGCCGCCGCCTGAAGGGCAACGGCACGCTGGGCATGGCCCACCTGAAGACCGGCTCGCTGCGCGACGTGCGCTCGATCGCCGGTTACGTGCTCGGCGCCAGCGGCAAGCGCTACGTGGTCGTCAGCATCGTGAACCACGAGCAGGCAGGCGCCGTCCGGGCATTCGACGACGCCTTGATCTCCTGGCTCGCCGAACAATGAATATGAGCCCCCACGCCGCGCGCATTTCATGCGCTTGCTGCCCCCCAAGGGGGCTGCCCCGCCTTGGGGCGGCCCGGCGGCGGGGCGGGCCCAAAACGATTACGATCCTCTCGTGTGGCTCGCGAGCGGGTGGCGCAGGTGCGCTGCGCCGCGCCGGGTCCGCCTGAGGCCGAAAGCATTCTGACCAACAAATACTCTGGAGAGTTACGCACATGCCCGTGCACGAAATCCGCCATCCGCTGATCCGCCACAAGCTCGGGATCATGCGGCGCGCCGACCTCAGTACCAAGAGCTTCCGTGAACTGTCGCAGGAAGTGGGCGCGCTGCTGACGTACGAAGCGTCCAAGGACCTGCCGCTGGCGCCCGCCACGGTCGAGGGCTGGTGCGGGCAGGTCGAAGTCGAGAAGATCGCCGGCAAGAAAGTCACCGTGGTGCCCATCCTGCGCGCCGGCATCGGCATGCTGGACGGCGTGCTGAGCCTGATCCCGGGCGCCAAGGTCAGCGTCGTGGGCGTGGCTCGCAATGAAGAGACGCTGGAAGCCCACACCTATCTGGAACGCCTGGTGGGCGAACTCGACCAGCGCCTGGCGCTGATCGTCGATCCCATGCTGGCCACGGGCGGTTCGATGGTTGCCGCCATCGACCTGCTCAAGCGCGCCGGCTGCAAGGAGATCCGCGCGCTGGTGCTGGTGGCGGCGCCCGTGGGCATCGACGCGGTGCTCAACAAGCACCCGGACGTGCATATCTACACGGCGTCCATCGACGAGGGTCTGAATGAGCACGGCTACATCATGCCGGGCCTGGGCGACGCCGGCGACCGCATCTTCGGCACGCAGCAAAAGGGCTGAAGCCCCATCCGGCCGTGCCCGGCAGGGATATCGGCCGTGAAGAACCGGCGCAGCGCCGATGCCGCGCCGGACAGCGGTTCTAGGCCGTCAGCGCCGGCTGCCCCAGATGCTGGCCAAACCAGTGCAATTGGGGCGCCAGGCCGGCGACCTCGCCCACGATCAGCAGGGCCGGAGAGCGGACGGCATGGTCGCGGGCCAGTTCCGGCAGTTGCGCGAGCCGTCCCGACACCACGCGCTGTTCGGGCCGGCTGCCGTTCTCGATCAGTGCGAACGGCGTGTCTGGCGAGCGGCCGTGGCGGAGCAGGCGCTGCGTCAGCAGATCAAGCTGGCCCACCCCCATGTAGAACGCCAAGGTCTGCTTTTCGCGCGCCAGCGCGGGCCAATCCAGGTTGTCTTCGTCTTCGCGGCAATGCGCGGTGATGAGGCGCACCGATTGGGCGTGTTCGCGGTGCGTCAGCGGAATGCCGGCATAGGCCGCACAGGCCAGCGCCGCGGTGATGCCGGGCACCACCTCATAGCGCACGCCATGCGCGCGCAAAAACTCCAGTTCCTCGCCGCCGCGGCCAAAAATGAAGGCGTCGCCGCCCTTTAGCCGCACCACGCGGCGGCCCGCCTGCGCGTATTCCACCAGCAGACCATGGATGCGCGCCTGCGTGGCGTGATGGTTTTCGCCCGGCAGCTTGCCCACGGGCACGCGTTCGGCGTCGCGCCGGGCCAGCGACATGACCTCGTCGCTGACCAGGCGGTCGTAAAGAATGACATCGGCTTCGTTCAGCGCGCGCAAGGCCTTGAGCGTCAAGAGGCCCGGATCGCCCGGCCCCGCGCCCACCAGCACGACGCTGCCCTCGGCGGGCGCAATCGGCGCGGCTAACGCGTCGGCCAGCGCGGCCTCGGCCTGCGCCGGCTGCTGCTGGCGCAGAAAACCCGCCACCGGGCCGTCCAGCAGCCAGTCGTAGAAGCGCCGGCGCGCGCCCAGGTCGGGGTGGCTGGCGCGAATGCGCTTGCGGTAGACGGCGGCCAGGCCGGCCAGCTGGCCCAGCGTGTGGTCGAACAGCGACTCGATGCGTTCGCGGATGCGGCGCGCCAGCACGGGCGCCACGCCCGACGACGAAATGGCGACGATGACGGGGGAGCGGTCTACGATGGACGGCACCTGGAAGGACGACAGTTCGGGGTCGTCGACCACGTTGCTGAAAATACGGCGCGCCTCGGCGGCCTGGGACACCGCGGCATTGACCGTCCGATCGTCGGTGGCGGCCACCACCAGCCAGACGTCTTGCAGCCAATCGGGGTTGAACGTCCCGGGCAGGTGGCGCACGCGGCCCTCGGACACAAGCGCCGCCAGCGCGGGCGTCAGTGCCGGCGCGCCCACGACCACGTTTGCGCTGGCTTCCAGCAGGGCCAGGGTCTTGCGCTCGGCGACCGCGCCGCCGCCAACAACGAGTACCAGCCGGTCTGTCAGATCGGCAAAAATCGGGAAAAGCTTCATGTATGCCAGCCTCGGGCGCACCCGGCTCAATGTGGGTCGATGATAGGGACGGGCTCTCATCCCCACAACTTTTGATTTCTTTATTTCATATAGCCATAACTTATTTGGCTGCCCGTCAGGCGCTGCCCAGCCATTGGCTCATCTCGACGACCTCGCGGGCGACCTCGCCCAGCCGCTTCTGGCTCTGCATGGCGCGCTCGCGCAGCAGCCGGTGGGCCTCGTCCTCGGTCACGGCGCGCGTCTTCATCAGGATACCCTTGGCTTTTTCCACCCACTGCCGGTCCGCCAGCCTCAGTTGCGCCTCGCGCAATTCCTCGCGCCGGGTTTTTTCCATGGCGAAGCGCTCGATCGCCACGGTCAGCAGGGGTTCGATGCGTGCGGCCGGCACGTCCCCGACCACGTAGGCGGCAACGCCTGCGCGCAAGGCCGTGCGGATGGTTTCGCGATTGCCATCGTCGGTGAACATCACGACCGGGCGGTCGCTGTGCGAACTGGCCACACAGATGTTCTCCAGCGTGTCGCGGCCGGGGGCGTCGCTGTCGATCAGCACCACGTCGGCGGCGGACTGCGCGATGCTGGCGGCCAGGTCCGTGCCGGGCGCGACCTCGGCCACGACGTGCACGCCCGCCGCGGCAAGCGTTTGCCGCAGCGACGCCGCGCGTCCCTCGCCATCGTTGAGCAGCATGACCTTCAACATGAAACCCCCCCTGTGCGATGACTGATGCAAGTTCCATGCCATCGTTGCCGCGCGCGGCGCGGGGCGTGCGCGCACGATGGCGGGGCGTGCGCCGCACAGCGATGGTGCGGTGCGGCATCAGACTGCGCACCAACTTGGCTCCGCCCCTGATTCAGCCCGGCGAGGCCAGACCGGCGCGGGTTGGGCGCATCGCCAGCGCTGGCGCGGGTTGCGGCGCGGTTTGCGCAGACCGCCAGAAATCTGGCACGGCGATTGCTTGAGTGAAGTCGGGGCGGCCAACGGCGGTCGCCCGACGCAACGCGCCGCATCATGCGGCCAGGGACAACGACGTTCCGCTGCGCCACTGGATAGAGATCCGTGGCGCGCGGAACGTTTTTTTTTGCCGCCACCCGCAAGGAGCCTCGCATGACGCCTATGACCCGCAGTCCCTCGACCGACGCCGCCCGCGCCGACATGACCGCCAATGCCGGCCGCCGCAAATGGCTCAGCGGCACGGCGCGCGCGGTGGCTGGCGCCGGTCTGCTTTCATTGGTCGACCCGCTGGTGCGCGCCGGCGCGTGGGCGGCGGGCACCGACGCCCCGGAAAAGACCGAGGTGAAGATCGGCTTCATCCCGCTGACCGACTGCGCATCGGTGGTGATGGCGTCGGTGCTGGGCATCGACAAGAAATACGGCGTCAAGATCACGCCATCCAAGGAAGCCTCGTGGGCCGCCGTGCGCGACAAGCTCATGAACGGCGAGCTGGACATGGCGCACGTGCTGTATGGCCTGGTCTACGGCGTGCACCTGGGCATCGGCGGACCGAAGAAGGACATGGCCGTGCTGATGAGCCTGAACCAGAACGGACAAGCCATCACCCTATCGAACAAGCTGCTGGAAGCCGGCGCGCGCGACGGCGAATCGCTCGCCAAGCTGATGGCCGCGGACAAGCGCGAGTACACGTTCGCGCAGACCTTTCCGACCGGCACGCACGCGATGTGGCTGTATTACTGGCTGGCGGCGCATGGCATCAATCCCATGAAGGACGCCAAGGTGATCACCGTGCCGCCGCCGCAGATGGTGGCCAACATGCGGGTGGGCAACATGGATGGCTACTGCGTGGGCGAGCCCTGGGGCGCGCGCGCCATCATGGACAAGATCGGCTTCACCACGGTGACGTCGCAGGGAATCTGGACGGACCATCCCGAGAAGGTCCTGGGCGCCAGCGCCGATTTCGTGAACCGCAACCCGAACACCGCGCGCGCCGTCACTGCCGCGATCCTGGAAGCCGGCAAGTGGATCGACGCGTCGCCCGAAAACCGCCGCAAGACGGCCGAGACCATCGCCGCCAAGTCCTACGTCAACACGGACGCCAGCGGCATCGTGGACCGCATGCTGGGGCAGTACGACGACGGCCTGGGCAAGAAATGGTCGGACGCGCACGCCATGCGCTTTTACGCCGACGGCGCCGCCAACTTTCCGTACCTGAGCGACGGCATGTGGTTCCTGACGCAGCACAAGCGCTGGGGCTTGCTCAAGGAACACCCGGACTACCAGGCGATTGCCAGGCAGATCAACCGCATCGACCTCTACAAGCAGGCGGCGCAGGCCGCGGGCGTTGCGCTGCCTGCCAGTGAAACGCGCACGTCCACGCTGATCGACGGCGTGGTCTGGGACGGCAGCAATCCCGCGGCCTATGCCGACGGTTTCAAGGTCAAGGCCTGACGGCCGCTACGAGAAGGGGACTGGCGATGTCTACCGTAACGATGACAAGCCGCGGCAGCGAATTTGCCGCGCTGTGGCGGGAACGCCTGGAATCGGCATTGAAGGCCGTGGTGGGGCCGGTTGCCGGCTTTGCGCTCTTTGTGCTCGTCTGGCAGGTGGTGGCGATGCGCATCCCGGAGATTCCGACGCCCGGGGTCACGTGGCATGCGGCCGTGGAACTGTTCGCCGATCCGTTCTATGACAACGGTCCGAACGACAAGGGCATCGGCTGGAACCTGCTGGCTTCGCTGGAACGCGTGGCGGCGGGATTCGGGCTGGCGGCGCTGGTCGGCATCCCCGTGGGCTTTGCGATCGGCCGCTACGCCGCGGTGCGCGCGATGTTCTCGCCCATCGTCAGCCTGTTGCGGCCGGTGTCGCCGCTGGCGTGGCTGCCGCTTGGGCTTCTGCTGTTCAAGGCGGCCAATCCGGCCGCGATCTGGGCCATCTTCATCTGTTCGATCTGGCCGATGATCATCAACACCGCGGTGGGCGTGTCGCGCGTGCCGCAGGATTACCTGAACGTGGCGCGCGTGCTGAACCTGTCCGAATGGAAGCTCACGACCAAGGTGCTCTTGCCCGCGGTGCTGCCCTACATGCTGACCGGCGTGCGGCTGTCCATCGGCACGGCATGGCTGGTGATCGTGGCCGCCGAGATGCTGACGGGCGGCACCGGGATCGGCTTCTGGTTGTGGGACGAGTGGAACAACCTGAAGGTCGAGCACATCGTCATCGCCATTTTCGTGATCGGCATCGTGGGGCTGCTGCTGGAGACCCTGCTGGTCGCGCTGGCCCGCCGTTTCACCTACACCGAGGAATAGCGCCATGAAGAAATTCGTACGCATCGAGCGCGTGGGACAGACCTTTGACACCCGCAAGGGCGCCTTCGTGGCGCTGCGCGACATCGACCTGACGGTCGAGCAGGGCGAGTTCATCACGCTGATCGGCCACTCCGGCTGCGGCAAGTCCACCTTGCTGAACCTGATCGCCGGCCTGACCCGGCCGACGAGCGGCGTGCTGCTGTGCGCCGAACGCGAGATCACCGGCCCGGGTCCGGACCGCGCGGTGGTGTTTCAGAACCATTCGCTGCTGCCGTGGCTGACGTGTTTCCAGAACGTGCACCTGGCGGTCGAGCGGGTGTTCGGCGCCACGGAAAAGCGCGCCCAGCTGGCCGAGCGCACGCGCGCCGCCCTGGACCTGGTGGGCCTGCTGCCGGCGCAGAACAAGCTGCCGCGCGAGATCTCGGGCGGCATGAAGCAGCGCGTGGGCATCGCGCGCGCGCTGGCGATCGAGCCCGGCGTGCTGCTGATGGACGAGCCGTTCGGCGCGCTGGATGCGCTGACGCGCGCGCATCTGCAGGACGAGCTGCTCAAGATCGTGGCCAAGACCCGCACGACCACCATCATGGTCACGCACGATGTGGACGAGGCCGTGCTGCTGTCGGACCGCATCGTCATGCTGACCAATGGACCGGCCGCGACCATCGGCGAGATCCTGCAGGTGCCGCTGCCCCGGCCGCGCGACCGCGTGCGGCTCGCCAACGATCCGACGTACCTGGCGTGCCGCGCGGGCGTGGTGGACTTCCTGCATCGCCGGCATGGCAATCCCGAGCGTTCCCAGGCCGCGGTCCAGGCCAACGCCGCGCTTGCCGTCGTGCCCGCGCCGTTGCAGGAAGCCAGCGCAGCAGCAGCGGCGCGCGCCGCCGCGTAAGGGGGCGGTCATGCAAGCCAGGCAGAAGCTGGTCGTGGTCGGCAACGGCATGGCCGGCATCCGGACCGTGGAGGAGCTGCTCAAGCTCGCGCCCGATCTTTACGACATCACGGTGTTCGGCGCCGAGCCCCACACCAACTACAACCGCATCCTGCTGTCGCCGGTGCTGACCGGCGAGCGCACGCTGCAGGACATCGTGCTGAATGACGAGGCTTGGTATGCCAGCCACGGCATCCGCCTGCGGCGCCAGTGCACGGTGACCGGCATCGACCGCGCGCGGCGTATGGTCGTGGCCGACGACGGCACGCGCACGCCGTACGACCGGCTGTTGCTGGCGACCGGATCCAAGCCTTTCATCCTGCCGGTGCCGGGTCACGACCTGGCGGGCGTGGTGGCGTTTCGCGACATTGGCGACGTCAACCTGATGATCGACGCCGCCTCGCGTTACCGCCACGCCGTGGTGATCGGGGGCGGATTGCTGGGGCTTGAGGCTGCAAACGGCCTGGCGGCGCGTGGCATGGCCGTGTCGGTGGTGCATCTGGGCGCGGCGTTGCTGGACCGGCAACTGGACGGCGAGGCCGCCGCGCTGCTGCGCGAAAGCCTGGAGGCCCGTGGCCTGACGTTCCTGCTTCAGCACCAGACCGAGGCGATCCTCGGCGGGCCGGACGGGCGCGTGCGCGCGGTGCGCTTCGCGGACGGCTCCGAAGTCCCCGCCGACCTGGTGGTGATGGCGGCGGGCGTGCGGCCCAACACCGAGCTGGCTCAACGCTGCGGCCTGCATGTGGATCGCGGCGTTGTGGTCAGCGACACCTTGCAGACCTTCGACCCCCGCATCTACGCGGTGGGCGAATGCGTCAGCCATCGCGGCACGGCATACGGCCTGGTGGCGCCGCTTTTCGAGCAGGCCAAGGTCGCGGCCAATCACCTTGCGCAGCATGGCATCGGCCGATACGAAGGCAGTGTCACGTCGACCAAGCTCAAGGTCACCGGCATCGACCTGTTTTCCGCAGGCGACTTTGCGGGCGGCGCGCAGACCGAGACCATCACGCTGGCCGACATGCCGGGCGGCGTCTACAAGAAGCTGGTGATCCAGAACGACCGGCTGGTGGGCGCCTGCCTGTACGGCGATACGGCGGACAGCGCGTGGTACATGCGGCTCATTCGTGAAGGAACCGGCATCGGCGTGCTGCGCGAGCAGCTCATGCTTGGCGAAGGCGCGGCAAGGGAGTAGGACATGGACATGCCGATGGCGCGACGGATTGAAATCGTCAGTGAGGCGGCGCATGAGGTCGCGTCCATCTGCTGCTATTGCGGCACGGGCTGCGGGGTGCGCGTGCAGGTGCGCGGCGGCGCGGTGGCGGGCGTGCGCGGCGACGACTCGCATCCGGCGAATCGCGGGCGCCTCTGCAGCAAGGGCCTGGCGCTTGGCGACACCGTGCGGCGCGATGACGCGCGCGTGCTGTCGGCGCAATGGCGCGAGGCCCGTGGCGAGCCGCTGCGGGATATCGGGCTGACGCCCGCGCTGGACATGGCCGCGGACCGGCTGGCCGAGGCGATCGCCAAGCATGGGCCCGATTCGGTGGGCTTTTACCTGTCGGGCCAGTTGCTGACGGAAGACTACGCGGTCTTCAACAAGCTGGCGCGGGCGCTGGCGGGCACCAACAACATCGACACCAATTCCCGGCTCTGCATGTCGAGCGCGGTGTCGGGCTACAAGCGCACGCTGGGCGCGGACGCGCCGCCCGCCTGCTATGAAGACCTGGAGCTGGCCGACACGGTGCTGATCGCCGGGTCCAACATGGCCTACGCGCATCCGGTGCTGTTCCGGCGGCTGGAAGCCGCACGCGCGCAGCGTCCGGACATGAAGGTGATCGTGGCCGATCCGCGCCGCACTGACACGGCCGCGTTTGCCGACCTGCATCTGCCGATTGCGCCGGGGTCGGATGTGGCGCTCTTCAATGCCATGCTGCACGTGATGCTGCGCGAAGGCTTGGCCGACGAGGACTACATTGCGCGCCATACCGAGGGCTTCGAGGCGCTGCGGGCGAGCGTGCAGACGGTCACGCCCGAGGCGGCGCAGCGCATCTGCGGCGTGCCGGCAGACGACATCGTCCAGGCCGCGCGCTGGTTCGGCAAGGCGGGCGCGGCGTTGTCGCTGTACACGATGGGCTTGAACCAGTCGGTCGCGGGCACCGACAAGAACGCGGCGCTGATTCACCTGCATCTGGCCACGGGTCAGATCGGGCGTCCCGGCGCGGGGCCGTTTTCGCTGACCGGACAGCCCAATGCCATGGGCGGCCGAGAGGCCGGCGGCATGGCGACGCTGCTGCCGGGCCACCGTGATCCGGCGTCCGCTGCGCACCGCGCCGAGGTCGCGTGGCTGTGGGGCGTGGACAGTCTGCCCGACGCGCCGGGCGCCACGGCGCTCGATATGTTCGACGCCGTGGCGGACGGGCGCATCAAGGTCCTGTGGATTGCCGCGACCAACCCGGCGCAGTCGCTGCCCGATCAGGCGCGCGTGCGGGCCGCA
This sequence comes from Achromobacter sp. SLBN-14, assembly GCF_006715415.1. Classification (NCBI taxonomy): domain Bacteria; kingdom Pseudomonadati; phylum Pseudomonadota; class Betaproteobacteria; order Burkholderiales; family Alcaligenaceae; genus Achromobacter; species Achromobacter sp. SLBN-14. The sequence goes on from NZ_VFNE01000001.1 coordinate 3,951,776, forward strand.
TTGGCGCGCGCCGAGTTCGTTATCGTGCAGGAGGCGTATGCCGGCACCGAGACGCTGGCCCATGCCGACCTGGTGTTGCCGGCGGCGACATGGCCCGAGAAGTCCGGCACCGTGACCAATTCCGAGCGGCGCATCAGCCGGGTCCGCGCGGCGATCGCGCCGCCCGGCGACGCGCAGCCGGACTGGCGGCTGGCGCAGGCGGTCGCCCTACGGCTGGCCGCGCGCATTGCGCCGCACAAGGCGGGTCTTTTCGCCTATCGCGATGAAAGCGAGGTCTTCGCCGAACACGCGCGCATGACGGCCGGCCGGGACCTGGACTACAGCGCGCTGGACTACGCCGCGCTGGAAGCGGGCGGACCGCAGCAGTGGCCGTATCGCGCCGGACAGGGCACGCCGCGCCTCTATGCCGACGGCGTCTTTCCCACGGCGAGCGGCCGGGCCCGATTCTGCGACGTGTCCTGGCGGCCGACGGCCGAAGCGGTCTCGGAAGACTATCCGCTGCAGCTCACCACCGGCCGCTTGCGCGATCACTGGCACACCATGGCGCGCACCTCGCTTGCCCGGGCGCTGATCCAGCACGTCGAGGAGCCGTGGGTGTCGCTGCATCCGGACGACATGCGCCGCCTTGGCCTTGCGGCCGGCGACCTGGCCCGGCTGGACTCGCGGCGCGGCGGTCTGGTGCTGCCGGTGCAGGCGGACGACACGCTGCGGCCGGGACACGCTTTTGTGCCGATGCACTGGGGCGGCGCCTTCATGGCCGGGTTGGGCGTGAACGCCCTGACCAATCCGGCGTCCGATCCCGTCTCGCGCCAGCCGGAGCTCAAGTTCACCGCATTGCGCGCGGAACCGGCCGGGCTTGCGTGGCAGGCCGCGGCCTGGCGGCAGGGCGACGCCGTGGCGTTGCGGGCCCGGCTTGCGCCGTGGCTGCGCCGTTTCGACTACGCCGTCGTGCTGCCGGCGGTCGCCGGGGGCGTGCGGCTGCGGCTGGCGAGCCGCGTCGCGCCGGATGCCGCCGTGCTGCATGAACTGGCCGACGCGCTGGACCTGCGGCGCCCGGCGGTCGCGTACGACGACCCGGCGCGCGGCTGCTTGCGGCGGGTCGCGGTCGGGCAGGGCGTGCCGCGCGCCTTTTTGCTGACCGGCGATCTGCGTGCGCAGGACGCGATGCTGGCCTGGGCGGCGGGCGGCGAGGCGCCGGCAAGCGCCGCGGCGCTGCTGATGGGACGCGTCGCGGGCGCGGCGCGCTCCCGGACGGTTTGCGTCTGCAACGGCGTAAGCGAAGCGGCCATCCTGAAGGGCATCGAGCAGGGTTGCGACCTGGCGGCGCTGAAGGACACGCTGGGCTGCGGCACCGGTTGCGGCTCGTGTGTGCCGGAGATCAGGTCGCTGATGACGCGCGCCCCGGCGGCGGCGCTTGCGTGACGACACGTTCGGACATACGCCGCGCGCGGCAACCGGTGTAGTATCAAGCCAGCCGTCCCTCAAGGCGGGGACGGCATTTTCCGTTTTCTGGAGTGGCTTGTGACGACGATGCGAAAAATGGCATCCCTGGTTCTAGCGGCCGGCGCGTTGGGCGCGGCCGCCTCGGTGCAGGCTGGCGTGTGCGACGCGCAATTCATGCACGACGGCGGCTCGGTCCAACTGACCGGCACGGGCAATCTGGCGCTGGGCGCCGACCTGACTTTTGCCGAGGTTACAAAAAGCAATGGCGACAACTGCCGCGCCCGCGTGCAGGGCTTGGCCACGTTCAGCTACGCAGGCCTGCCGCCCGGCAAATCCAAGCTCGATTACCTGATGACGGTCAAGGGCGGCCAAGCCACCTTCCTGCGCTACTCCACCGCCGGCGAAGCGCCCAAACCCTCCGAAGGCCAGTTCGACCTGCGCATGCTCGGCCTCTTTGCCTACGACGGCAAACTGGCTTCGGGCCAGAAGTTGCCCGGCTCGTCGTTTCGCCTGAAGATCGGCAAGGAAGCGCCCGTTGGCGGCCAGCCCAGCACCACGGTGCGCATCGGCGAAAAAACCGTCGGCCAGAAGACCGCGCTGACCACGGCGCTGGGCAAGCAGTCTTGCCACCCGATCACCTATACCCGCAATTCGGATCCCACGATGGCCACGTTCCAGGGCCTGACCATTCCCATTCCCGGCATGAACACGACGGTCACGGATTGGTATTGCCCGGCCGTGAATCTGGTGATGAAGCAGGACATCGATCAGGGCGGCGTGAAGTCCGCCGTTGAGATTACGCAGATCAAGTAGCACCCGGTAGCAAGCGGGCGTTTGCGCCCGCTTGGCCGCTGGTATCATCGTCTCGTCATGGACACACAACAGGAGCTCAGAAAATGGCAACGAGAAAATCCGAAGACGTCGCAAAAGAAAAACTGATCGACAGTGTCAAGACCAGCCTGAACGACGCCGAAAGCCTGCTGCGCGAAGCCGCCAGCAGCACCGGCGACAAGGCCAACGAACTGCGCGACCGCGCGCTGACGTCGCTGCGTCGCACGCGTGAGGCGCTGTACGAAGCGCAGGACGCCGTTCTCGAACGCGGCCGCAAGGCTGCCCGCGCGACGGACGACTACGTGCACGACAATCCCTGGCAAGCCATCGGGGTGGCAGGCGTGACCGGCCTGCTGCTCGGCTTGCTGATCAGCCGCCGCTGACAGGGCAGGATGTCCGGGCGGCAGGCACGGCGATACGCCGCTGCCTGCCGCCCGGCGTTCTTTCAGCCATGGGTCTAAGAAAAACTGTATTCGGTGTTGCCTCCAGCCTGGTCGGGCTGATGCGCACGCGGTTGGAGCTGCTGGCTCTTGAAGCCGCGGACGAAAAGGCGCGCCTGCTCAAGCTGCTGGGTCTGGCGTTTGCGGCCCTGCTATTTCTGACGCTGGCGGTGCTGGTGGCTACCATCACCATCGCCGTGGCGTTCTGGCCCACGGAAGACCGCTATCTGGCCCTTGGCCTGCTGGCGGGGTTCTATGGTGTTGCTGGCGTGGTGCTGCTGCTGGTGGTGCGCCACGGACTCGTCTACGGACCGGCGCCGTTCTCGGCCACGCTCGAAGAGCTGGGCCGCGATGCGGAGCTGCTGGACAGGGTGCGCGAAGCCCAAGCCGACGACGAGACGGCGGTGCGCCGGCGCGAGGGGTTCTGAGTCATGCACAAACGATCTCCCACCGTCGACCGCGCCGTGCGCATCGAACTGCTGCGCGCCCGCGCGGCAATCGAGCGCGAGTCGCTGGCGCAGAACATCGTGTCGGCCGGGCGCAGGCTGGAACCCAGCGCGCTCATCCGCGGCATGCTGCCGGGCCTGGCATCGGGCGGCGCGTCCCGCTGGGCCTTGCAGGCCATCACGCTGGCGCGGCGCTATCCCATCATCAGTTCGTCGCTGTCCGCCATGTTCATGCGTGGCGGCAAGCGGGGCAAACTGCTCAAACTTGCCGGCGGCGCGTTCGTGGGCTGGCAGATCCTGAAGGCCGTGCGCGGCATGCGCCAGGATGATGATCCGGAACGCGATTGAACTGACGCCAGCTGAAAAGACAAAGCCCCGTTTGACGGGGCTTTGTTATTTGCGCGCGGTGCAGCCGGCTACAGCCCCAACTGCCCCCACATGTCGTCCACGCGTTTCTTGACGTCGGCGTCCATCGTGATGGGCGTGCCCCATTCCCGGTTGGTTTCGCCCGGCCACTTGTTGGTGGCGTCCAGACCCATCTTGCCGCCCAGGCCGGACACCGGCGAGGCGAAATCCAGATAGTCGATCGGCGTGTTCTCCACCAGCAGCGTGTCGCGCACCGGGTCCATGCGGGTGGTCATCGCCCAGACCACTTCCTTCCAGTCGCGCGGGTTGATGTCTTCGTCCACGACCACGATGAACTTGGTGTACATGAACTGGCGCAGGATGCTCCACAGGCCGAACATGACGCGCTTGGCGTGGCCCGCGTACTGCTTGCGGATCGACACGACGGCCAGGCGATAGCTGCAGCCTTCGGGCGGCAGGTAGAAGTCCACGATTTCCGGCAACTGGCGGCGCAGCAGCGGCACGAACACCTCGTTCAACGCCACGCCCAGCACGGCGGGCTCGTCGGGCGGCTTGCCGGTGTAGGTGGAGTGATAGATCGGATTGCGGCGCATCGTGATGCGCTCGACCGTGAAGACCGGGAACCAATCCTGCTCGTTGTAGTAACCGGTGTGGTCGCCGTACGGGCCTTCCAGCGCCATTTCGTAGCCGGTGTCGGGCGGCGGATTGACGCCGTCGGGAACAACGGGCTTGTTGGCGCGCGGGTCCGAGGAGGGCAGCAGATGGCCTTCCAGCACGATCTCGGCCCAGGCCGGCACGGACAGGTTGCTGCCCAGCGCCTGCGCGACTTCGGTGCGCGAGCCGCGCAGCAGGCCCGCGAACTGGTATTCGGACAGGCTGTCCGGCACCGGCGTGACGGCGCCCAGCGTGGTGGCCGGATCGGCGCCCAACGCCACGGCGATGGGAAAGGGCGTGCCGGGGTTGGCGATCGCGTGGTCGCGGAAATCCAGCGCGCCGCCGCGATGCGACAGCCAGCGCATGATGAGCTTGTTCGGACCCAGCAACTGCTGGCGGTAGATGCCCAGGTTCTGGCGCTTGGCGTTGGGCCCGCGCGTGATCACCAGGCCCCAGGTCAAGAGCGGCGCCACGTCGCCCGGCCAGCAGGTCTGGATGGGCAGGCGCGTCAGGTCCACGTCCTTGCCTTCCCAGACGATTTCCTGGCAGGCGGGGCTCTTGACGTTCTTGGGGCTCATGTCCCACAGCGCGGACTTCAGCATCGACACCTTGGCCAGCGCATCGCGCAGGCCCTTGGGCGCCTCGGGCTCGCGCAGCGAGGCCAGCAGCTCTCCGATGTCGCGCAGCGCGCTGACGTCGTCGGCACCCATGCCGCGCGCCACGCGCGCGGGGGTGCCGAACAGATTGGCCAGCACCGGCATCTGCGCGGGCTGGCCGTTGTGGCGGGCGTTTTCGAACAGCAGGGCGGGGCCTTCGGCCCGCAGCACGCGGTCGGAAATCTCCGTCATTTCAAGCTGCGTCGACACCGGCGCGGCAATGCGTTTGAGCTCGCCCATGCGTTCAAGTTGGGCGATGAAGTCTCTAAGGTCGCGGTATTTCACTACAGATCCCAGCGATTTGGTTACATTTCAGGTTCAAAGAGAGGTTAACATTGACTCCCTCTTTTTTACGCAGGAGGTTTTATGCCCGATGCGTCAGTGGCCAGCCTGTTCAGGAACATGGCCCAAGGAGTGCACCAATATCTTGCCGAATCCCTGCGCATTTGCTCTGTCTATCTGGGCATTGCGGTCATTGTGACGGTAAGCATGGGATTCGCCCTGCCTGGTTTGCGCGACCAGGCATTGCAAGTGCACAAAGCCTTGTTGACCGCCCTCGCGCCTTCATCCATGCAGGCCAGCTCCGAATCCGAAGCCGGCTCCGAACTGGGTGCCGACACGTCGTCGGCAATTGCCATGGCCGTACCCGCCGCCCCTATCAGCAACGCCACCGGCATGCTGGGGCCGGCCCGACTCGCGCCGCCCGCGCCCAAGAAGACCGCTTCGGCGGCCACGGGGCCACAGGCGGAAGCACTGCGCAACTATATCTCGCGCAAATACAAGGTCGCGTATGACGCGACCGGCCCGCTGTTGAACACCGTGTACAAGGTCAGCCGCGAAAAGCAGCTTGACCCCTTGCTGGTCCTGGCCGTGATCGCCATCGAATCGCGCTACAACCCCCTGGCCGAAAGCCACGTGGGCGCGCAGGGCCTGATGCAGGTCATGACCAGCGTGCACCAGGACAAGTTTGACGCGGTCGGCAAGAACCCGCTGGACCCGGCCGCCAACATCGGCGTGGGCGCCACGATCCTGCGCGACTGCATCAACCGCCGCGGTTCCGTGGACGGCGGCCTGGCGTGTTACGTGGGGTCCACCGGTCCGGACGACAACGGCTATGGGGCGAAGGTGCAGGCGGAACGCCGCCGCCTGGCGCTCGCCTCGGGCATCGCGCTGGCACGCGACTGATCCTGCGTCCTGCTCCGGCAACAGGCGCGCCCCATCGGGGCGCGTTTTTTTTCGTCCGGTCAGCGTTGCAGCAGCACGCCCATCCGGGCCACCGCCTCTTCCAGGCGATCCAGGCCGGTGGCGTAGGAAAAACGCATGGTGTGGGCGGCGTGCGCCGGTCCGAAGTCCAGGCCCGGCACCGCGGCCACGCCGGCTTCCAGCAGCAGGCGCTGCGAGAACGCGGCGCTGTCCATGCCCAGGCTGCTGATATCCGCATAGATATAGAAGGCGCCGTCCGGCTTGACTGGCACGTCGATGCCCAGGCGTTCGAATTGCGGCAGCAGGTAGTCGCGGCGCTGCTTGAAGGCCTCGCGGCGGTGTTCGAAGATCTTCAGCGCGGCGGGAGTAAAGCAGGCGAGCGCGGCGTGCTGGGCCAGCGTGGGCGCGCAGATCGCCAGGCTGGAGGCAATCTTCTCCACCGGCGCGACCATGTCGTCCGGCACGATCATCCAGCCCAGGCGCCAGCCCGTCATGTGGAAGTACTTGGAAAAGCTGTTGATGACGATGACGTCGTCGTCCAGCGTCAGGGCCGAGCGCGGCTGGCCGTCGTACGACAGCCCCAGATAGATTTCGTCGACGATGGCAAAGCCGTCACGGGCGCGCACCTGCGCCAGCAGCTCGGCCAGTTCACCGTGGGCGATCGAGGTGCCAGTGGGATTGCTGGGCGAGGCCACCATCACGCCCTGCGTGGCCGGCGTCCAGTGGCGCGCGACGTCGTCGGCGGACAACTGGAAGCGCTTGTCGGCCGTGCTGGCGATCAGGCGGGGCACGCCGCCCGCGGCCAGCACGAAATTGCTGTTGGCGGGATAGGACGGATCGGGCATCAGCACCTCGCCGCCCGTGTTGACCAGCGCCGCGCAAGCCAGCGTCAGGGCGCCCGAGGCGCCCGCGGTGACGATGACGCGGCGCGGATCGATGGCGGCGCCGAACTGGTCGCGGTAGAACTGCGCGATGGCTTCGCGCAGCGGGGCGATCCCCGCGCCCGGGCTGTAGCCGCTCAGGCCCGCGCGCGCGGCGCGGTCCAGCGCTTCCACGACCTGAGGGGGCGCGGTAAAGTCCGGTTCGCCGATGCCCAGGCTGATAATGTCTCTTCCGGCCGCCTGCAGCGCCTGCGCCTGCTTGAACAGTTCCATCACCTGGAACGTCAGGAAATCGTGAGTGCGGGTGGCAAGGCGGGGCATCGGAATCTCGAAAGCGTCATCTAGCAAAAAAGGAATTGTAGTCATGCAGCCATCCCGGCGCGCCTTCCTCCTGGGACGTCGGCCCGTCCAGACGCCGTGGGCGGCCTTCGTGCAACGCCTGGCGCTGGTGTGCCAGGGCAAGGTCCGCGACCTGGGCGAGGGCGGCGCAGACGGCACGTGCGCCGTCGTGACGCCCGTCCGCGGCGCCGACGTCGTGCAGGCCCGCAAATTGTGCGCCGAATACCGGGTGGTCCTGGAACTGGAGGGCGCGGCGGGACCGTTCGCGCCTTCGGCCCGGCCTCGCCTGCGGGTCGATCCCGTGCTGCTGACCGGCTTGACGCGGCTGGCGGGCGGCACGCCCCGCTGGCACGCGCAGCCGGGCGTGACCTTGGCCGAGCTGGCCAGCGCCGGCCTGCGGCAATTTGCCGGGTTGCCGGGCGACTTGACGCTGGCTCAATGGGTGGCGGCGCCGGCTGCCTGGCCGGCGGGCCATTGCGCGGCCTCGGGCCTTGCGGCGGCGGACGTGCTGCTGGCCGATGGCGTCGAGGAAACGCTGGGGGCGTTTGGCGAGGCCGATGTCCAGCCCCTGCGCTCGGCCACCGTCCAGCGCCTGGTGCCCGCGCTGTTCCAGCTGGCCTCCGGCGGCGACGCGTTCGCCACCAACGACGGCTATCACTGGCTGGGCCGCTACCGGCTGGATGCGCTCAAGCCCGAGGCGCCGGCCACCGTCAACCTGGCGCAATTGCTGTTGGGCCACGGCGGCACGCTCGTCTGGTTGCAAGGCGCGGTGTTGACCGACGTGCCCCCTGGCAACGACGCTCAGGCCGCGGACGAGCCCGCTTCCCGCCCCGGGCCGGCGGCCCCCGGGCTGGCCACCGTCCGGCTGGACGGACGGGTCAAGACGTTGTTCGACCCGGACGGCTGCTTCCCGGAATTCCTGTGGCCGGAAGTCTGACAAACGTTCAGCTTACTGTAAGATTTCGGCGCTCGACCTCAAGAAAGCGCGAGGCGCGCGTATCGCGCCGCCCGGCATGGGAATAGAATTCCTCCCTCTTTCGTGTCACACACTCTAGCCAGTAGCCGCCCTATGGATGCCAACCTTCGCAAAGCCGCCCTTGAATATCACGAGCACGGGCGCCCCGGCAAAATCTCGGTCACGCCGACCAAGCAACTGACGAACCAGCGCGATCTGGCGCTGGCGTATTCGCCCGGCGTGGCGGCGGCCTGTGAGGAAATCGTGGCCGACCCGGCCAACGTGTACCGCTACACCGCCCGCGGCAATCTGGTGGGCGTCATCACCAACGGCACCGCGGTGCTGGGCCTGGGCAACATCGGCGCGCTGGCCTCCAAGCCCGTCATGGAAGGCAAGGCCGTGCTGTTCAAGAAGTTCGCCGGCCTGGATGTCTTTGACATCGAAATCAACGAAACCGACCCGGACAAGCTGGTCGAGATCATCGCCGGCCTGGAATCCACCTTCGGCGGCATCAACCTCGAAGACATCAAGGCGCCGGAATGCTTCACCGTCGAGCGCAAGCTGCGCGAGCGCATGAACATTCCGGTCTTTCACGACGACCAGCACGGCACGGCGATCTGCGTGTCGGCAGCCTTCATCAACGGCCTGAAGGTCGTGGGCAAGGACATCAAGAAGGTGAAGGTCGTCACGTCCGGCGCGGGCGCCGCGGCGCTGGCGTGCCTGGACCTGATGGTGGACCTGGGCCTGCCGCTGGAAAACATCTGGGTCACCGATATCGAAGGCGTGGTCTATGAAGGCCGCACCACGCTGATGGACCCGGACAAGGCGCGCTTTGCGCAAAAGACCGACGCCCGCAAGCTGGCCGAAGTGATCCAGGACGCCGACGTGTTCCTGGGGCTGTCGGCCGGCGGCGTGCTGAAACCGGAAATGGTGGCCGCCATGGGCCCGCGCCCGCTGATCCTGGCGCTGGCCAACCCCACGCCGGAAATCCTGCCGGAAGTGGCGCACGGCGTGCGCGACGACGTGGTGATGGCCACGGGCCGGTCGGACTACCCGAACCAGGTCAACAACGTCCTGTGCTTTCCGTACATCTTCCGCGGCGCGCTTGACGTGGGCGCCACGACCATCACGCGCGAGATGGAAATGGCGGCGGTGCATGCCATCGCCGACCTGGCCGAAGAAGAGCAGAACGAAGTCGTGGCCGCGGCCTACGGCACGTTCGACATTTCGTTCGGTCCTGAATACCTGATCCCCAAGCCGTTCGATCCGCGCCTCATCGTGCGCATCGCGCCCGCCGTGGCCAAGGCTGCGATGGAAGGCGGCGTGGCCACGCGCCCGCTGGCCGACCTGGAAGCCTACGAGGAACAGCTGCAGCAGTTCGTGTATCACTCGGGCGCGTTCATGAAGCCGCTGTTCTCGGCCGCCAAGCGCATCGTGCGCGAAGGCGGCCCCGCCCGCATCGTGTTCGCCGAGGGCGAGGACGAACGCGTGCTGCGCGCCGTGCAGGTGGTGGTGGATGAGGGCCTGGCCCGTCCGATCCTGGTGGGCCGCCCCTCGGTGCTCTTGACCCGCATCGAAAAGCTGGGCCTGCGCCTGCGCCTGGGCGAGGACGTCGAAGTCACCAACCCCGAATACGACGAGCGCTTCCACCAATACTGGACGACGTATTGGGAACGCATGTGCCGCCGTGGCATCACCAAGGAAATGGCGCGTGTGGAAATGCGCCGCCGCATGACGCTGATCGGCGCAATGATGGTGCACCTGGGCGATGCCGACGGCATGGTCTGCGGGTCCGTCGGCGCGTATCACGACCACCTGCGTTTCGTGGACGAAGTGATCGGCCGCCGTCCCGGCCACAACGTGTACGCCGCCATGAACATCCTGCTGCTCAACGAGCGCACGGTGGTGCTGGTGGATACGCACGTGAACGACGAACCGACGGCCGAGCAAATCGCCGAATTCACCGTGGCCGCCGCGCGCGAGATGCGCCGCATGTACCTGGCGCCCAAGGCCGCGCTGCTGTCGCGCAGCAATTTCGGATCGGGCAGTTCGGCATCGGGCGCCAAGATGCGCCGCGCGCTGGAGCTGGTGCGCCAGATGGATCCCGACCTGGAAATCGACGGCGAAATGCACGGCGACTGCGCGCTGGACGAGGCGCTGCGCATGCGCATCCTGCCGTCCTCCACGCTCAAGGGCGAAGCCAACCTGCTGGTGTGCCCGAACGTGGACTCGGGCAACATCGCGTACAACCTGCTCAAGACGGCCGCGGGCGGCAACGTGGCGGTGGGGCCCTTCCTGCTGGGCGCCAACGCGCCCGTGCACATTCTGACCTCCAGCTCCACCGTGCGCCGCATCGTCAACATGACCGCGATGACGGTGGTCGATGTCAATACACCGCGTTGAAGTCAAGCCGGCCGGCGGGTCGTGCCCGCGCACGCCCACCGGCCTGGTCCTGACGGGCGGCGGCGCACGCGCCGCGTACCAGGTGGGGGTGCTCAGCGCCATCATGGAGCTGCTGGACCCCGACTGGCACTCCCGTTTTCAGAACCCCTTCGACATCATCTGCGGCACCTCGGCCGGCGCGATCAACGCCGCCGCGCTGGCCTGCCGCGCCGACCGGCCGCATCTGGGTGTGCGGCGCATCCGCCGCCTGTGGTCGTCGCTGAACACCGACATGATCTACCGGGCCGACGCGCCGGGCCTCATCCGCACCGGCGTGCGATGGCTGGGCCTCTTGTCGCTGGGCTGGATGTATTCAGGCCTGACGCGCAAGCGCCCGCACTCGCTGCTGGACAATGCCCCCATGCAAGGGCTGCTGGAGCGGGTGCTCGACTTTCACAACCTGCGCGCCAACCTGGAAGGCGGGTCGCTGTCCGCGCTGGCCATCACCGCGTCGGGCTACACCAGCGGCGAGCACCTGACGTTCTATCAGGCGCACACCCCCATCGAGCCCTGGCACCGCTACCTGCGGCTGGCGATCCCCACGCCCATCGGCATCGAGCACCTGATGGCGTCGTCGGCCATTCCCTTCGTCTTTCCGGCGCGTCAGGTGCAGGTTCACGGCAAGGGCGAATGGTGCGGCGACGGTTCGATGCGCCAGCTGGCGCCGATCAGTCCGGCGATCCACCTGGGCGCGCACCGCGTGCTGGTGATCGGCACCGGCTACCGCGACGACACCCATCCGGAAAATCGCGAGGATTCGCCCCCGTATCCGTCGCTGGCGCAGGTGGGCGGACATGCGTTGTCCAGCATCTTCCTGGACGGCCTGTCCGCGGATGTCGAGCGCCTGGAACGCATCAACTACCTGATGGACCACGCCGACCCGAAGGGCGTGCCGCCCGCCGTGCGCCGCATCGAGGTGCTGACCATCACCCCCAGCCAGTCGCTGGATCTGATGGCGCTTGAGCATTTGCACGACATGCCGGCACAGGCGCGTGCGCTTTTCCGCGTACTCGGTGTATCGTCCGATCCACACCGTCCGGGGGGAGGGGCGCTGATGTCCTACCTGCTGTTCGAAGCCGGCTACACCAAGCGATTGATCGAACTGGGTTATGCCGATACGATGCGACGTAACGACGAAGTGATCGCCTTTTTCAGGGAGGCTCAGGCATGACGCGCAATGGCCAATCGAGTTTGCAGCGGCAGCTGATGCGCGGCGGAGCGCTGGCTCACGACGGGCTGGACAAGAAGGCCGTGGTGGACGCCGCGCATGAGCTTGGCCTGTCCTTGTTTGTTGCCAATTGCGACCCCTGCCGCAGCCGCTCAGCGGTCTTGCGCGCCATCGTCAAGGCGGTGGATTTCCCCGAATACTTCGGCGGCAACCTGGACGCCCTCTACGATTGCCTGTGCGACACGGTGCTGGACCACAAATCCGGCGTGGTGCTGTGGCTGTATCGCCTGCATTCCGGCGACCCGGCGTTGGCGGAAGACGCCGGCCGCATCGAAACCGTCTGCTCCGACGCGGCGGATTTCGCGCACGAAAACGGCCGCGTGTTTGCGTATGTGATCGAGCACGCCGGCAAGCATCCCGATCCCGAGCCCGGCGTGGCCGCGGCGCCCTACGGCGAAAACGACTGACCTACCAGCCGCGCAGGGCGCTGACCGCCGACAGCAGCGCCAGGCCGGCCGTCTCGGTGCGCAGCACCCGGGGGCCAAAGCGCACGGCGCGCACGCCGGCCTTGCGGGCCGCGTCCAGTTCCTTGTCCGACCAGCCGCCTTCCGGGCCGACCAGCAGGGTGATGGACGTCTGATCCGATGCGCCTTGCAGCGCGGTGGCCAGGTCGTCGGTGGCTTCCGGGTGGCACAGCACGCGTAATCCGTCGGCGGGCTGGGCCAGCCAGTCTTCCAGCGACTGCGGCGCATCAACGGCCATCAGACGGTTGCGGCCGCATTGTTCTGCGGCCGATTGCGCGATGCGCTGCCAGTGCCCGACACGCTTTTCCAGCCTCGCGCCCGACAACTGCAGCACGCTGCGCTGCGCCGCGATCGGGCTGACCCGGGCCGCGCCCAGTTCCACGGCCTTTTCCACCACCCAATCCATCTTGTCGCCCGAGGGCAGGCCCTGGGCCAGCGTGATGCGTCCGCCCAGTTCGGCTTCACGAGGGTTGAAGTCGCCCAGCTGGGCAAAGCCGGCCTTGCCCTCGACTTCCAGCACCGCGGGGTATTCGCCGCCCTGGCCATTGAACAGCGTGACGGTTTCGCCGGCGCGCAGGCGCAGCACGCGCAGCGCGTGATGGGCAAGCGCTTCCGGCAGGGCGATGCGGGCGCCGGCGGCCAGCGGGGCGTCGCAGTAGAAACGGGGGGCGGGCATGGGGAAGGGGACTCGAAATGATAGGGGACTGACGGAGTACGCGTAGCCTACCATCGCTTGCCGATCACCCTGAAACCCGCGATTACATAGGGCATCCGGCCGATGGCCTCCGGGAAATCCCCTGATGCTAAAATCACCTGCTTCGCAACCTACTCAACTGGCCCTATTTCTTGTCGTAGACGCGCCAGTTTCAAAGAGCCTTCCGAATGAGCAATCCGACCGCCCCTAAACTTGCCTTGGCGGATGCCATCCGCGCCCTCGCGATGGATGCCGTGCAACAAGCGAACTCCGGGCATCCGGGTGCTCCCATGGGCATGGCGGAAATCGCCCAAGCCTTGTGGGCCGGCAACCTGCGCCACAATCCCAAGGATCCCGCCTGGGCCAACCGCGACCGCTTCGTGCTGTCCAACGGCCACGGTTCGATGCTGATCTACGCCCTGCTGCACCTGACGGGCTACGACCTGCCGATCGAAGAACTCAAGAATTTCCGCCAGTTGCATTCCAAGACGCCGGGTCACCCCGAAGTGGGCATCACCCCGGGCGTGGAAACGACCACCGGTCCGCTGGGCCAGGGTCTGGGCAACGCCGTGGGCATGGCGCTCGCCGAAGCGCTGCTCGCCGCCGAATTCAACAAGCCGGGCCACACGCTCGTCGATCACCACACCTACGCGTTCACCGGCGACGGCTGCCTGATGGAAGGCATCTCGCATGAAGTGTGCTCGCTGGCCGGCACCCTCAAGCTGGGCAAGCTGGTCGTGCTGTACGACGACAACGGTATTTCCATCGACGGCCACGTCGAACACTGGTTCGCCGACGACACCGCCAAGCGTTTCGAAGGCTACGGCTGGAACGTCATCCGCGGCGTGGACGGCCATGACGTGGCTGCCGTGGACGCCGCCATCAAGGCCGCACGCGCGCAGTCGGACATGCCCACGCTGATCGTCTGCCGTACCGTGATCGGCAAGGGTTCGCCCAACATGGCCGGCACGCACAACGTGCACGGCGCGCCGCTCGGCAAGGACGAAATCGCCGCCACGCGCGCCGCGCTGGGCTGGTCGTCCGAACCCTTCCAGATTCCGCAAGACATCTACGACGGCTGGGACGGCCGCAAGCAGGGCGCCGAAGCCCAGGGCGAATGGCAGAAGCGCTTTGACGCCTACGCCGCCGAATTCCCCGCCGAAGCCGCCGAATTCACGCGCCGCATGAAGGGCGAGATGCCCGAGGGCTACGCGGACCAGTTCAAGGCCTTCCTGTCGGCCACGCTGGAAAAGGGCGAGACCGTCGCCACCCGCAAGGCCTCGCAATTCGCCATCGCCGCGCTGGCGCCGATGCTGCCGGAAATGCTGGGCGGCTCGGCCGACCTGACCGGCTCGAACTTCACCGACTGGAAGGGCGTTGGCGCCGTCCGCGCCGGCGACAAGGGCATCCAGTTCGGCCGCCACATCAACTACGGCGTGCGCGAATTCGGCATGGCCGCCATCATGAACGGCATCGCACTGCACGGCGGCTACCTGCCGTTCGGCGGCACGTTCCTCACGTTCTCGGACTACTCGCGCAACGCCATCCGCATGGCCGCGCTGATGAAGCAGCGCGTCGTCCACGTGTTCACGCACGACTCCATCGGCCTGGGCGAAGACGGCCCGACCCACCAGTCGATCGAGCACGCGGCCAGCCTGCGCCTCATCCCCAACCTGTCGCTGTGGCGTCCTTGCGATACGGCCGAGACCGCCGTGGCCTGGAACGCCGCCGTGACGCGTCCGGCCAGCATCGGCATGGACGTGCATGACGGCGGCCCGACGGCCCTCTTGCTGTCGCGCCAGAACCTGCCCTTCGTGCAGCGCGACGCGGCCACCGTGGACGCCATTGCCCGCGGCGGCTACGTGCTGCGCGACGCCGAAGGCGCCCGCGCCGTCATCATCGCCACCGGCTCTGAAGTCGCCATCGCGCTGGACGCGCAGGCGCAGCTGGCCAAGGAAGGCATTGCCGTGCGCGTGGTCTCCATGCCCAGCACCGACGTCTTCGACAAGCAGGACGCCGCCTGGAAGCAATCCGTGCTGCCCAAGGGCCTGCCGCGCGTGGCCGTCGAGGCCGGCGTCACCGCCTTCTGGCACAAGTACGTGGGCCTGGAAGGCGCCGTGGTCGGCATCGACCGCTACGGCGAGTCCGCGCCGGCCGGCGCCCTGTTCAAGTTCTTCGGGCTGACCGCCGACAAGGTGGCCGAGACCGTCAAGCAAGTTTTGTAAAAAAGGAGCTTAGTCATGACCATTCGCGTCGCCATCAACGGTTACGGTCGCATCGGCCGCAACATCCTGCGTGCCCACTACGAAGGTGGCAAGAAGCACGATATCGAAATCGTCGCCATCAACGACCTGGGCGATCCCAAGACGAACGCGCACCTGACGCGCTACGACACCGCCCACGGCAAGTTCCCGGGCACCGTCGAAGTCGACGGCGAGTTCATGGTCGTCAACGGCGACAAGATCCGCGTGCTGGCCAACCGCAACCCGGCCGAACTGCCGTGGGGCGACCTGAAGGTCGACGTCGTGCTGGAATGCACGGGCTTTTTCACCACCAAGGAAAAGGCCGGCGCGCACATCAAGGGCGGCGCCAAGAAAGTCATCATCTCGGCCCCCGGCGGCAAGGATGTCGACGCCACCATCGTCTACGGCGTCAACCACGGCGTGCTGAAGTCGACCGACACCGTCATCTCCAACGCGTCGTGCACCACCAACTGCCTGGCCCCCCTGGTCAAGCCGCTGAATGACAAGCTGGGCCTGGAAAACGGCCTGATGACCACCGTTCACGCCTACACGAACGACCAGGTCCTGACCGACGTCTACCACGAAGACCTGCGCCGCGCCCGTTCGGCCACCATGAGCATGATCCCCACCAAGACCGGCGCCGCCGCCGCCGTGGGCCTGGTCCTGCCGGAACTGAACGGCAAGCTGGACGGCTACGCCATCCGCGTCCCGACCATCAACGTGTCGCTGGTCGACCTGTCGTTCGTGGCCAGCCGCGACACGACCGCCGAAGAAGTGAACGGCATCCTGAAGGCCGCCTCGGAAGGCGAGCTCAAGGGCATCCTGGACTACAACACCGAACCCCTGGTCTCGGTCGACTACAACCACAACCCGGCCTCCAGCACCGTTGACGCGTCGCTGACCAAGGTCTCGGGGCGTCTGGTCAAGGTCTCGTCCTGGTACGACAACGAGTGGGGCTTCTCGAACCGCATGCTCGACACCACCGTCGCGCTGATGTCGGCCAAGTAAGCACGCCGCCAGTCCATAAGGGGACGGATTTGTTTTCCGCCATTGCGGAAAATGGGTTCGTCCCCTTTGTTCGCCTACCGAAGGAATCCAACTATGTCCAAGGTCCAAACCCTGTCCGCGCTGGCCAAGGCCGGCGCCCTGTCCGGCAAGCGTGTGTTCATCCGCGCCGACCTGAACGTCCCGTTCGATGACGCCGGCCGCATCAGCGAAGACACCCGCATCCGCGCCTCGGTGCCCGGCATCCGCCTGGCGCTGGACGCCGGCGCCGCCGTGATGGTCACGTCCCACCTGGGCCGCCCCAAAGAAGGCGTCTTGACCGACGCCGATTCGCTGGCCAAGGTCGGCCAGCGCCTGTCCGAACTGCTGGGCATGCCCGTGCCGCTGGTGCGCGACTGGGTCGATGGCGTGAAGGTCGATCACGGCCAGGTCGTGCTGCTGGAAAACTGCCGCGTGAACGTCGGCGAGAAGAAGGACGACGAGGCGCTTGCCAAGAAGATGGCCGCGCTGTGCGACGTGTACGTCAACGACGCTTTCGGCACGGCGCATCGCGCTGAAGCCACCACGCACGGCATCGCGCGCTTTGCCCCCGTGGCCTGCGCCGGCCCGCTGCTGGAAGCCGAACTGGATGCCCTGGGCCGCGCGCTGCACGAACCGAAGCGTCCGCTGGTCGCGATCGTGGGCGGCTCCAAGGTGTCGACCAAGCTGTCGATCCTGCAATCGCTGGCCGACAAGGTCGATCAGCTGGTCGTGGGCGGCGGCATCGCCAACACGTTCATGCTGGCCGCCGGCCTGTCCATCGGCAAGTCGCTGGCCGAGCCCGACCAGGTGGAGCAGGCCCGCGCCGTCATCGACATCATGAAAAAGCGCGGCGCGGCCGTGCCGATTCCCGTTGACGTGGTGTGCGCCAAGTCGTTCGGCGCCGACGCCGAGGCTACCGTGAAGGCGGCCACCGACGTGGCCGACGACGACATGATCCTGGACATCGGCCCGCAGACCGCGGCGCAACTGGCCGAGATCCTCAAGAAGGCCGGCACCATCGTCTGGAACGGCCCGGTGGGCGTGTTCGAATTCGACCAGTTCGCCAATGGCACGGAAGTGGTCGCCCGCGCCATCGCCGACTCCGAAGGCTTCTCGATCGCCGGCGGCGGCGACACCCTGGCCGCCATCGCCAAGTACAAGATCGGCGAGCAGGTCGGCTACATCTCCACCGGCGGCGGCGCCTTCCTGGAATTCCTGGAAGGCAAGACCCTGCCCGCCGTTGCAGTGCTGCAAGACCGCGCCGCGGGCTGATCCCGCGGTGTGACGGGTGTCTGGCGGCCGGCAGGTGTCAGACACCCGGATTGATTTACCTTGCACCGCCCTTGAGCGAGTTGGTTTAGGCTTGGTGGTCGTCCCGCGTCGTGTGGGAGTCCTTTTTTTCAGGTCGTCCTGCTGCACCATGAACCTTCGCGTCATTCCTGGCCTGGCCAACTTCCGGGGCATCACCCGCGACTCGGCCCGGCGCGACATCACGGCGGGCTTTAGCGTGGCCGCGGTGGCGCTGCCGGTGGGGCTGGCCTATTCCGCCATGATGGGGGTGCCGCCGGTTGCTGGGCTTTGGGCCGCCATTGCGGGCATGCTTGCCTACGCGTTCTTCGGCTCGTCGCGCACCCTCATCGTCGGTCCCGACACCGCCACCTGCACCCTCATTGCCGCCACGTTGACCGGCATGGCGCTGACCACACCCGAGGCGCGGCTGCAGGCCGCCACCAGCATCGCGCTCACCGTTGGCGTGGGTTGCCTCATCGCCCGGGTCCTGCGGCTGGGCGTGCTTGCGAACCTGCTGTCGCGGCCGGTGCTGATCGGGTACATGGCCGGCGTGGCGGTCACGCTGGCGACGTCGCAACTGAGCGGCCTGACGGGCGTGGGCCTGCGCAACAGCGGCCTGATCCACCCGTTCATGGAACTGTCCCACCGGCTGTCCGAAATCCGGCTGCCGACGCTGTTCCTGGGGCTGGCCTCGTGCATCTTCCTGGTGGCGATCAAACACTGGCGGCCTTCGTGGCCCGGCCCCATTTTGCTGGTGGTCGCGACCTGCCTGCTTTCCTGGCTGTTTAATTTCCCGGCGATGGGCATCGCGGTGGTGGGCGACGTGCCGGCCGGGCTGCCGGCCTTCCATCTGCCCGTCAGCCTGGAAGGCGTGGACGGCATCCTGCTGGGCGCGGCGGGGGGCCTGGTCGTCAGTTTTTCCAGTGGCATCGTGACAGCGCGCAGCTTTGCGGCGCGCACGGGCGACCACGTGGACCCGAACCGCGAACTGGTGGGGTTTGGCGCGGCCAATGTGGCCGCGGGCTTGTTCCAGGGCTACGTCGTGACGGGCGCCGATTCGCGCACGGCGGTCGGGCTGGTGGCCGGCGGGTCGTCGCCGCTCGTCAGCATCAGCGCAGCGGCCGCGCTGGCCGTCGTGGTGGGCTTGTTGAGCGAGCCGCTGTTTTGGCTGCCGCAGTTTGCGCTGTCGGCCATCCTGCTGCTCGCCGCGGCCAGCCTGTTCGACTGGCATGCCTTCAAGCGGCTGGCGCGGATCTCCCGGATCGAACTCGCGTTCGGCATCCTGGCGGCCGTGGGCGTGGTGGGATTCGGCGTGCTGCAGGGCGTGGCGGTTTCCGTGGGCGCAACGCTGCTCTATGCCATGTACGTGTCCGGCAATCCCCGCGATGCGCTGCTGGGCCGCTTGCCGGGCGAAACGGTGCTGGGCAAGATGCACCTGAATCCGCAGGCCCAGCCCGTGCCGGGCGCCGTGATCTGGCTGTTCGAGTCCTCGGTCTGGTTCTTCAATGCAGACGCGTTCCGGCGCCGCGCGCGCGAAATCATCGAACAGGCGGGCGACGTGCGCTGGTTCGTGCTGGACGCCGAAGCCATGACCCAGGCCGATGCCGACGCCGTCGAGGCGCTGTATGAACTCAAACGCATCCTGGACGAACGCGGCATCTCATTGCTGGTCGCGGGCGGCCACGGCAAGTTCCGCGAGGCGCTGCAGCGCTCGGGGCTGGTCAAGAAGATCGGGCCGGACAGGATCTTCGTCAGTCCTGAGCAGGCGGTGGAAGCCATCGAGCGCTGGCGCCAGGGCGGGCCGGCGACGCTGGGCTGACCTGCGAATTGCCAGGTGTAATGCCTCGGTGTCTGACACCCTCGAATGACCAGGTGTCTGACACCTTGCAAGCCAGCGATCCGCCTCAATCGATGATGTGATACCCGCCGTCGATGTACAGCGTCTGCCCCGTCATCAGACGCGCCGCATCGGTGGCCAGCCAGGCGGTCGCTTCGCCAACGTCGTCAATCGACACCAGGCTGCGCGCGGGCGCCTTGGCCTGGGCGCGGTCCAGCATGGTGTCGAATTCCGCAATGCCGGACGCGGCGCGCGTTTTCAAGGGTCCCGGCGAAATCGCGTGCACGCGGATGCCTTGCGGGCCCAGTTCGGCGGCCAGGTAGCGCGTGGCCGATTCCAGCGCGGCCTTGACCGGTCCCATCATGTTGTAGTGCTCGACCACCATCTGCGAGCCGTAATAGCTCATGCAGAAGAGGGCGCCGCCATTGCGCATCAGCGGCTCGGCCAGCTTGGCCATGCGGATGAAGGACCAGCATGACACGTCCATCGCCTGCAGATAGCCCGCCCGCGAGCAGTCCGTCACACGCCCGTGCAGGTCCTCGCGCGGCGCGTAGGCCACCGAGTGCAGCACGAAATCCAGCGCGCCCCATTCGTCCGTGATGCGGGCAAAGACGGCCTCCAGCTCGCCGTCGTTCAAGAGGTTCAGCGGCATCAGCAAGGGCGCGTTCACCTGTTGCGCCAGCGGCGCCACGTGCGGCAGGGCCTTGTCGTTCAGGTAGGTCACCGCCAGTTCGGCGCCCATCGCGCGAAACGCCTTGGCGCAGCCCCACGCGATGGAGTCGGCATTCGCGATGCCGGTCACCAGCCCGCGCTTGCCGGCCAGCGGCAGGTGCGCGCTCATTGCTGCCTCACGAGGGCAAGCGTGTGTTGGGCAATGATGAGCTCTTCGTTCGTGCGCACCACGTAGACGCCGATGCGGCTGTCGTCGGTGGAGATGCGCGGCCCGTGGCGGGCGTTGCGTTCGGGGTCCAGCTTGATGCCCAGCCAGCCCCAGTGCTCGCTGATCGCCTGGCGGATCTCGGCGGAGTTTTCGCCGACGCCGGCAGTGAAGACGATGCCATCGATGCCGTTCATCGCGCAGCCCAGGCCGATCATGCCTTCGGCCACGCGCCAGGCGAAGTACTTCAACGCCAGCTTGGCCGACGGCGCATTGCTGGCCAGGAGTTCGCGCATGTCGTTGCTGATGCCCGACAGGCCCTTCATGCCGCAGTCGTGATACAGCATGTGCTCGATCTCGTCGTGGCTCATGCCCTGTTCCATCATCCACAGCACCACGCCGGGGTCCAGGCGGCCCGGGCGCGTGCCCATCGGCAGGCCTTCCAGCGCCGTGAAACCCATGGTGCTGTCCACGCTCTTGCCCTGGTGGATCGCGCAGGCCGACACGCCGGACCCCAAGTGGGCGGTGACGATCTTGCCCATGGCGATGTCCGGTAGCGCCTGCTTCAGGCGCTGCGCGATGTACTCGTAGGACAGACCATGAAAACCGTAGCGGCGCACGCCTTCCAGGTACAGGCGCTCGGGCAGCGCATAGCGGTCGGCCACGTCGCTATGGCTGCGGTGAAATGCCGTATCGAAGCACGCCACCTGCGGAATCCAGGGCCGGCGTTCGCGGATGACGCGGATCGGCGCCAGGTTGTTGGGCTGATGCAGCGGCGCCAGCGGCGTGAACGTGTCCAGCTTGGCCAGGATGTCGTCATCGATCAGCACCGGCTCGGACAGGTCGGGCCCGCCGTGCACCACGCGGTGGCCAACGGCCAGTGGCGCGCCGCCCAGGTGGCCGCTCAACCACGTGCCCACGACCTCCTGCGCGTTGGGCACGTCGGGCGCGTGGCTGGGCGCAATGTCGCGCTCGACCAGCGTCTCGCCCGCCGCGTCGCGCACCCGCAGACGCGGATGCGTGGTGCCGATGCCTTCGAGCTGGCCGCCCAGCCGGGGCGCGAGCTGGTGGCTGGCATCGATGTCATACAGGTAGAACTTGATGCTGGAACTGCCGGCGTTGATGACGAGGATGGTGTCGCTCATGGCGGTGTGCTTCCATGTTGGGACAAATCGCGCGAAAGCCCGCGGCGGCGAACCGGGGGCAGGGCGCTGGCGTCAGGCCAGCGGTTTGGCCTGCTGCTGGGCAAGGTGGTGGGCGTAGATTGCCGCCACCGCGCACGAGGCAAGACGCGAGCGCGGGCTGTCGGCGCGGCTGGTCAGGATGATCGGCACGCGCGCCCCGAGCACGATGCCGGCGGCTTCGGCATTGGCGAGAAACGTCAGGTTCTTGGCCAGCATGTTGCCGGCTTCCAGGTCGGGTACCATCAGCACCTGCGCCACGCCCGCCACGGGCGAACGGATGCCCTTGATGCGTGCGGCTTCCGGGCTGATGGCGTTGTCCAGCGCCAGCGGGCCGTCCAGCACGCCGCCGGTGATCTGCCCGCGGTCGGCCATCTTGCACAGCGCGGCCGCCTCGATCGTGCTGGGGATGCTGGGCGTGACCTGTTCCACCGCCGACAGGATCGCCACGCGCGGTTCGCCCAGCCCCAGTCCCAGATGCAGGTCGATCACGTTGCGGATAATGTCGGCCTTGGTCTCCAGGTCCGGAAAGATGTTGATGGCCGCGTCCGTGATGAAGAGCGGCTCGGGATAGGTCGGTACCTCCATGATGAACACATGGCTGATGCGCCGGCCGCTGCGCAGGCCCGTCGTGCGTGCCACGACCTCATGCATCAGTTCGTCGGTGTGCAGGCTGCCCTTCATCAGCAGCGACGCCTCGCCGCTGCGCACCAGCGCGACCGCCTTTTCCGCGGCGGCATGGCTATGCGGCGCGTCCACGATGCGGGCATCGCCCAGGTGCAGGTTGAACTGTGCGGCCGTGTCGCGGATCTTGCCTTCCGGCCCGACCAGGATGGGCCGCAAGAGGCCCAGGTCGCGCGCTTCCAGCGCCGCGGACAACGAGGGCTCGTCGCACGGGTGGGCGATGGCGCACGCGGCCGGTTCAAGCGTCTGCGCGCGTGCGATGAGTTTGTCGTAGTGCGTGGACGTCGGGAGGCTCATGGTTGTCAGGCCTTGGCGGGTTGACGGGTGGCAGCCGCGCGCTTGGCGGGCGACTTGGCGGCGTTGGACGCGGTTTTATTGGCGGCTTTGGGAGCGGTTTTGGGGGCGGCTTTATTGGCGGCTTTTGCGGCAGTCTTTGCGGCGGTCTTGCCCGCAGCCTTGGGCGCGGACGCCGCATTCACGGCCTTGCGCGCGGCGTCGGGATGCGGGCGGGCGGTCTTGCCGGGCACCTGCGCGGCCTTGTCGACCAGGTCGGTGACCGGATCATCCAGCTTCGCGTCTTCGGCGCCGCGCGAGGGCTCGGCCTTCTGGCCCTGTTCGCGGCGCTGTGCGCGGCGCTCGGCCGCTTCGAAGATGCGCTCCATTTCGTTCAGGCTTTCGCGCGCTGCGTCGCTCAGCGGTTCGGCCGCTTCCAGGACGCCCTTCATGGCGTCCAGACCGGCACGGATCTCGGCAGCCGACGAGCCGTCAAGCAAGTGCGGCATGGCCTGGATGGCAGCGGTCGAATCCAGCGTCATCATCAGCGCCTGCTCGCGGATGACGTCCTTGAATTCCTCCAGCGACAGGGCGTTGTCGGCCTCGGCGCGCATCTTGCGGATCAGCGCGAAGCTGCGCTCGTCCAGGCCGCCCTCGGCGCCCGACACGTACAGCAGCATCCGGATTGCCGCCACGCGCAGTCCGCCTTCCTGCAGCATCGAGCGCAGTTCCGCGGCGCGTTCTTCCATGAAGCGGCGATGCTCCGGCGAGACGCCCGGATGCCTGCGCGGCGGGCCGGACTTGGCGCCCAGGCCGGCCAGATCCTGCACAACGGGCGAACCGTAGACGCTCATGAAGGTGCGTTCGTCGGCCGAATCGCGCAGTTCCTGCCAGATGTTCAGGCTGGTCTCGATCATGTTCGAGAACATCTCCTGCGCGACCAGGAACGGATTCGTGGGCGAGGCCTGCTTGCGGTTCTCGCGCACCTGTTCGGCTACCTTGGCGATGGGCGCGATGACCGGGTTGCGGTCGGAGATCAGTTCGTAGGGCAGGCGCAGCGGGTGCATGCGCTGCATCCATTCGGCAGACTGCGGCGTGACCAGGGCGCGCAGCCAGGGCTGCACGAAGCTGCGGTACATGCCCAGATTGATGTCGGAGATGCGGGCCACCGCGGCAAAACGCTGGTCGTCCTCTTCCTTGCGGTCGACGATGGCGCGCACGTCGTCCAGCTTGCGCTGTTCGAATGACAGCACGTAGTTGCCGTAAGCCAGGTCGGCGTTGGGCGTGTCCGGCGTCTTGTCGGCGATTTCGGCCTGGTAGATGCCGGGCGGCAGCACATCGATCATGTCGATGTTGGAGGTGAACTCCTGGTGCTCCTTGCGGGCCACGCTGCCGGACACGAAGATGCCCAGGTGGCCGATGCTTTCGTGGATGGCGTAGACGATGGTCTGGCCGTGGGCCAGGACTTCGGCCTCGTTCTGGTACAGGTCGGGAATCCAGCCCAGCGCCTGCGGAGGCGGGGTGATGTTGTCGCCCTTGGAGCAGAACACCACGATGGGCGAGCGGATGTTGCGCAGGTCGATGCGGATGCCGTCGGAGGTCACCAGACCCGCGGTCGCCAGGCGGTTGCCCACGAAGAGGTTGTCGACGATGTACTGGATCTCGGGGCCATTCAGGAACACGTGGCCGCCCCACCATTTCTCGAAGCTCAGGTAGCGGCTGGCCTCGGTGTCGACATTGGCGTACAGGTTGTACTGCTTGGACCACAGCGTGTTGGCCGGATTCAGGTTCTCGAAGTTCTGCACCAGCCAGGCGCCGTCGAACTTGCCGTTGCCCAGATCGCTGGTCATGGCCGTGAGCCAACTGCCGCCCAACAGGCCGCCGGCATAACGCATGGGATTCATGCCGCGCCAGCCCGCCCAGTACGACAGGGGCGCGCCCGCGACGATGATGGGGCCGAAGAGTTCAGGGCGCACCGCCGCGGTCATCATGATCTGCCAGCCCGCCTGGCAATTGGCCACGACGACGGGCTTGCCCTCGGCATCCGGGTGCAACGCGATGATCTCTTCCAGGAAGCGGGCCTCGGCCATCATCACGTCTTCGACGGTCTGCGTGGGCATGGGTTGCGGCAGGAACGTCGCGAAGTAGCAGGGGTGGCCGGCACGCACGGCCACGCCGATCTCGCTTTCCGGCTTGAAACCGCCAATGCCCGGCCCGTGGCCGGCGCGCGGGTCCACCACCAGGAAGGGGCGTTTGATCGGGTCCGTTTCGACGCCGGCCGGCGGCTTGATCCGCAAGAGGCCGTAATTGACCGGCCGGGGCAGGTCGCGGCCATCGAGCACCAGTTCGAATTCCATGCTGAGCACGTTGGGCGCCCGCTTGGCCATGTGATCGTGGTACTGGTTGCCGCGCTGGCGCATCACATCGGCGTAAAGCACGCCGCGCTGCCAGGCATCGATGGCGTATTCATAGGCGGCCGTCCAGGGGTTCAAGGACGGGGCAAGCGTGTGATCGGTGCCGGATCCGGCCATGGCGATCTCCTGTAAATAGCTGCTGGCGGCAAATGGCCGCCAAGCCGGTCCCCAGTGGAACCGGCGGAGTTGACCTCCCCATTACACCGCAATGGATGGTGCGGTGCAACATCGGAGCGTTTGCGTCAGGTCAACCCGGGCAGCAGGACGGAGCGCCGCCCTGGGGCAGGGATCAGTTCAACGCGCGGCGGCGTTGTGTTCCAGCCATTTCTGGACGGCGGGCCGCTGCCACTGCGCATCGGCGTAGGCGCGCAGCGTGTCGGGAAGGTCGTCGTGCGCAAGGCGCTTGAGCATGACCGCCAGATCGGTATCGGCGATGCACCACGCATCGAACAGCGTCGTCTGGTCAACGCCGATCAGGTAATTGGCCACCTGGATCAGCTTGGCGGCGGCGGCATGGGCGGCGTCGGAAAGCGGCTGGCCTGTTTCGCCGTAGAACACGGTTTCGGTGGGGCGTTCCTGGCGCAGGGCGGCCAGGTCGCTGCGCAGCCAGGCCTGCAATTGGCGTGCGCGTGCGCGTTCGTGGATGCCTGACGGAAACAGGGGGGCGTGGCCGGGCGCGGGGAAGGCTTCGTCCAGGTATTCGGCGATGACGCTGGATTCGGTCAGGTTGAAGTCCGCATGCGTCAAGGCCGGCACCCGGGCCGTGAGCGCGCGGCACTGGAAGGGCTGCATGCGCTGTTCGCCGGCGCTCAGGTCGATGGGGCGCACTTCGAAAGGCAACTGCTTTTCGGTCAGCGCCACGTAGACCGACATGGCGTACGGGCTGAGAAACAGGGAATCGACGTATAGCGTAATCGGGGCGCCCAAAGCTTGTCTCCGGTCAGGCGGGGTAACGAATGGTCAGGCTGCGCGCGGCGTCTGGTTTGCAAAGCGTAACGCAAGTGCAATACAGGCGTGTCGCGCGGGCGCGTCAGTCGACGATGAAGAGCTTGGCGCCGGTTGCGGTGGACGAGCGGTGCGGTTCGGCCTGATCGGCGACCTGATAGCTCATGCCGGGCGTCAGGACGAACTGGCGGCCGTCTTCCAGTTCGGTGTGCAGTTCGCCTTCCAGGCAGAACAGAATGTGGCCCTTGGTGCACCAGTGGTCGGCCAGGTAACCGGGGGTGTATTCCACCATGCGCACGCGCAGGTCGCCGAAATGGCGGGTCCGCCAGTAAGCCATGCCGGTGTCGCCGGCATGTTCGGTGCGTTCCACTTCGGACCAGTCGGTGGTGCCGAAGGGGATGTTGCTCATCTTCATCGTGATTCCTGCAGGGTCGGTCCGCCCCCGCATCCGGGGCGAAAAACACATACTACGCCATTCAGGCGGCCAGCTTTTTCTGCCAGAACATGGCGCGGCCGGTCGCATCGTCCAGCGCGTAGCCCTCGAAGCCCAGCTTGCGGTAAAGGCCCTGGGCGACGGTGTTGCCCTCCAGCACTTCCAGCGTGATCTTGCAGCAATCCATCTGGCGGGCGCGGTCCTCAAGCGCCGCAAGCAGCGCCTTGCCCACGCCCTGGCCCTGAAACCGGGGCGACACCGCCAGATCGTGCAGGTTCAGCAGCGGGCGGCAGGCAAAGGTGGAGAAGCCTTCCACGTAGATTGCGACGCCGGCGGCCTGGCCGTCGACGCGCGCCAGCAACGCGCGCACGGTCGGGCGGCGGGCGAGCTCGGGAATCAGGTTGGCCTGCGCATGGGCCGGCAAGGGCGTATTGCCGCCCATGGGACCGCTCGCGTATTCGTTCAGCATGGCCAGCACCTGGCGGCCGTGGTCAGGGTCGTTGAAGTCGGCGTCGATGATTTCCAGCACGATCGGTCCTTTGGGGTAAGCCGCGCAAACCGACCATTATGCGCCTGGCCGCCAACTGCGCAATCGCATTGAAAAATCGGTCCATAACCCCTATCTTCTGGCTATTCAAGGCCGGATCCGGCTGTGCCGGACGCGGCCTCAACCCTCTACGTGAGCTGGAATATGGAGTTCAAGGACTACTACAGCATTCTCGGGGTGGAACAGGGCGCGTCCGACGACGACATCCGCAAGGCGTACCGCAAGCTCGCCCGCAAATATCACCCCGACGTCAGCAAGGAAAGCGACGCCGAAACCCGCATGCGCGACGTGAACGAAGCGTATGACGTGCTGCGCGACGCCGAAAAGCGCCAGGCCTATGACAATCTCGCGGCAGGCGTGTCGCCCGGCGGCGGCTTCCAGCCGCCGCCCGGCTGGGACGAAGGCTTCGAGTTCCACCGCGGCGCGGCGCCCGGCGACGAGGCGCAATTCAGCGAATTCTTTTCGTCGCTGTTTGGCGGGCGGGGCGGCCGGCATGGCGCGCGGCAACAGGAATTCCGCGCGCGCGGCGAGGACCACCACGCCGCGATCGAGGTCGACCTGGAAGACGCGATCAAGGGCGCCACGCGCGACATCAGCCTGCGTTCCATGCAGATGGACGACCAGGGCCGCCCGCACATGCAAAGCCGCACGCTCAGCGTCAAGATTCCGGCAGGCGTGCGCGAAGGCCAGTACATCCGGCTGGCGGGGCAGGGCATGCCGGGCTACGGCGGCGGCGACAACGGCGACCTGTACCTGGAGGTGCGCTTCAGGCCGCATCCGCGCTACCGCGCCGAAGGGCGCGATCTCTACATGACGCTGCCGGTCGCGCCCTGGGAAGCCGCCCTGGGCGCCAGCGTCAAGGCGCCCACGCCGGGCGGCACGGTCGAAGTGTCGGTGCCGCCCGGTTCCGGCAACGGCCGCAAGCTGCGGCTGCGCGGACGCGGCATTCCGGGCGATCCGCCGGGCGACCTGTACCTGGTCCTTGACCTGGTGCTGCCGCCCGCCGACAGCGACGCCGCCAAGGCCGCCTACCGCAAGCTACAGCAGGACCTGCCCTTCAACCCGCGCCGCAACCTGGGGGTCTGAGCATGAAAAAGATAGTGATCACCAGCGCCACCGTCGTGGGCAAGTCGCAGCCGCTCAGCGCCGACGACCTGGCCCGCGCGTGCGGCGCGGAAGTGGAGTGGGTGGCACAACTGGTCGAGGTCGGCATCGTCAACGCCAGCGGCAGCGGCCCCTCGGAATGGCGCTTCTACAGCGTGGACCTGCAGCGTGCCCTGCACGCGCGCCGGCTGGAGCACGACTTTGGCGCGGGCCTGGACGCCGTGGCCCTCATCCTGGACCTGAGCCAGGAGGTGCGCCGGCTGAAGTCGCAACTGCGGGCATTGGGGGCGATGCCCTGAGCGCGCGGGCCACGCGGGCCACGCGATAGCGCGCGTGCGGCGCTAGGTAAAATGGGCGCCCGCCGCACTACGTAGAAGCAATGAGCGCCTTGGAGACTCCCCCCGACGCCGCGCGCGCCCCGTCCGGCAGCGCGCGCATCGATGGACTGAAATCGTGTCTGCCGGTCATGATCGGCTACTTTCCGGTGGCCGTGACCTTCGGCATCGCCGGCGTCGCGGCCGGCCTGACTCCGCTGCAGGTCGTCCTGATTTCCGTGCTGGTCTACGCCGGCGCCAGCCAGTTCCTGTTGCTGGCCTCCATCAAGGCGGGAACGCCCTGGCTCTGGGTGGTGGCGCTGTGCTCGCTGCTGAACGCGCGGCACCTGCTCTACGGCCCGCTCCTGTCGCGCTTCCTGCCCGCTGCGCTGCGCGATCGCCTGAAGGTCGCCTTCCTGCTGACCGACGAAGTCTTTGCCACCGCCTTCAACCGCCTGCAGGCCGTCGAGCCCGGCCGCCGCCAGGGGTGGATGATTGCGCTGGGCCTGGGCGCATGGCTGACCTGGATCGCCGGCACGGCCGTGGGCGTGTACGCCGGCGATGGCCTGGAGAAACACTATCCGATGCTGTCGCAGGTCATGCGTTTTGCGCTGCCGGCGCTGTTCATGGCGCTGGTGTGCCAGAGCGCGCGGCGCGGCATGGGATGGCCCATCCTGGCCGCCGTGGGCGGGGCCGGGCTGATTGCCGCGCTGGGATACACCAGCCTTGCCATCCTGGCCGGCGCGGTCATCGGCTGCGCAGCCTATCGCATGAAGAGGGCCGCATGAACACCCATGGCTTGGAATTCTGGGGCGCCGTCATCGCGATGGCGGTCATCACGTACCTGACGCGCGCGCTGCCCTTCATGCTGTCCCAGCGCAGCCGGCTGCTGCGGCGGCTGTCCCGCGAGGGCTCGGCGCTGTCCGCGCTGGGGCCGTCGCTGCTCGCGGGCATCGCGGCCGCCGTCATCGTGCCCGATCTGCTGGGCGCGGCAAACGAGGCGGCCCGCATGGCGCCGTACGTGGGCGGGCTGGTCGTCACCGGCGTTGCCGCGCGCCTGGTCAGCAATACGGGCGTCGCGGTGCTGCTTGGCATGGGCGGGTACGGGGTATTGCTGGCCTTGGCGGCCTAGCAAGCGCGCGAGGCGTCAGGCGCCGCCCTGGATGCGCGTTTGCAGATGATCGCGCCATGCGTCGGGGCGGCCCAGATAGCGGCTGGGTTCGAGCAGCGTGAAAACGCCATCGCGCTCCAGCGCCAGCGTCGGAAAACCCGTACCGCCCACCTGCGCCAGCAATCGGCGGCTGGCGGCAATATGCGCGGCCGTCTCGTCGCCCTCGGCCTTGACGTAGGCGGCGTCGAAGGCACCGGTGTCCAGGCCGATATCGGCAGCCAGCGCGCGCAGCACGGCGGGGTCGGCGATGCGCAGGCCTTGAACGTAATGCGCGCGTTGGAGGCGGCGCAGCAGGTCCAGGCCGCGGCCCGCCAACGTCTGCGCGGCCAGGATGGCGGTGGTGGGCGGTTCCGAATCGAACACGGCGCCGGTGTCGCGTAGCAGACCGTCGAAGTAGTCCTTGCCGAACGGCTGGCCCGTCAGGCCGGCGATGCGTTCGTCGTGCGGCATGACATAACGGCGCAGGGCGTCGGTGACCGGCTGGCGGTTGCTGCCCGTCATCATGCCGCCGCCATGGGGCTCGATGTGAAGGCCCGCAATGCCGCGGGCGGCCTCCACCAGCGGCGCGGCGCCATAGCACCAGCCGCAAAGCGGATCGAAGATGTAATGCAGGGTGGGGGAGGCGGTAGTCATGGCGCCATCGTAGACGGCGCGGGGCGCGGGCGCATAGGCCTGCGCAGTACCCAGAGTGTTGCAGCGGCCGTGCAGATTGCCTGCACCGCCGGGTTTCATCAGCCGGTGAACTGCACGCCGATCCAGAAAAGGCCGGCGGCCAGCAGCATCGAGGCGGGCAGGGTCAGCACCCACGCCAGCAGAATGTTGCGCACGGTGTTGCCCTGCAGTCCGGACTTGTTGGCGATCATGGTGCCCGCCACGCCGGAGGACAGCACGTGGGTCGTCGACACCGGCAGGCTGAAGACGTTGGCCAGCCCGATGGCGCCCACGGCGGTCAGCTGCGCCGACATGCCTTGCGCGTACGTCATGCCTTGCTTGCCGATCTTTTCTCCCACGGTCAGCACCACGCGGCGCCAGCCGACCATGGTGCCCGCGCCGAGCGCCAGCGCCACGGCCACGATTACCCACAGGGGCGCGTACTCGGTGGTGGCGGTCAGGTCCGCGCGCAGCCGTTGCAGGTCGGCGGCCTCGCGGGCGGGCAGCCCTTCCAGGCGGGCCACCTTCTTGGCGGTGTCGTCCAGGCACAGCAGGTAACGGCGCACGTCGATGCGCTTCTGCGCGGACAGGTCGGCGTAGTTGGACACGCCGTGCAGGTCTTTCTGCAGCGCCATGATGGTCGGCACGGTCAGCGTGGGATCGCAGCGGAAGTTGGCCGGCAGTTCTTCCTGCATGTCGACGCGGCGCAGCGACAGGTAGTCGCCCAGCAGGGCCTCGTTGCGCTGGTAGAACACCAGCAGGTGATTGGCCGCGTCGCGCGTGCGTTCGATCTGGTAGGTGGTGCTGTGGGTGTCCAGCACGAAATTGGCGGGCACGATGCCGATCAGCACCAGCATGATGAGGCCGATGCCCTTCTGCCCGTCGTTCGAGCCGTGCACGAAGCTCACACCCATCGCCGACAGGACCAGCACCAGGCGGTTCCAGAATGGCGGGTGCTTCTTGTTGTCGATGGCGCGGCGCTGTTCGGGCGTCTTGTGCATCTTGGACAGCGGCAGCCAGCGCTTGAGCGCCAGCAGCAGCAAGCCGGCCACGGCAAAGCCGGCGATGGGCGAGGCCACCAGCGACATGCCGATGTCGACGGCTTTGCCCCAGTTCACCCCTTCGCCCAGCGGCAGGTCGGTGATGAGCGCATTGGCCAGGCCCACGCCCAGGATCGAGCCGATCAGCGTGTGCGAACTGGAGGCGGGAATGCCGAAGTACCAGGTGCCCAGGTTCCAGGCGATGGCCGCCGCCAGCATGGCGAACACCATCGCAAGTCCGCGGCCGGTATCGACATTGATCAGCAGCTCGACGGGCAGCAGATGGACGATGGCGTAGGCGACGCCCACGCCGCCCAGCAACACGCCCAGAAAGTTGAAGATGCCGGACAGGACCACCGCCAGGTGGGGCGGCATGGCCTTGGTGTAGATGACGGTTGCCACGGCGTTCGCCGTGTCATGAAAGCCGTTGATGAATTCGAAGGCCAGGACGAATGTCAGGGCCAGCACAAGACTGAGGCCAACCCAAAGGTCTAGGCCGTGGAAGAGGTCGAACATGGGGGAGGGGGCGAGGTTCCGGCGAGAATGCCCCGATTATTGCAGATTTATGACCTGTCCCTGAATGAAGCGGCCCCCAAATCTTAGAACTTCGAATATTGGAATTCGATCTCCATGGGTTTGCCCAGATTGGCGGAGGTATCCGCCTGGATGACCATCACGGCCAGGATGCCGAGATACAGCAGGCAGAGCCACAGTGTTCGTTTCATGGGCGGAATACCTCGGCGATCTTCTGATTGACGCGCAGCCAGCCCAGCTCGCCCAGATGCTGCACGTCGCGCAGCGTGCCCACCTCGAAGGGCGCGTCATACATATCCATGCAGGTCATCGCGTAAGTCTGGCACAGGCCCGCGACCTGACGCTGGATCGGGTCGAACCGGTCCAGGTCCTTGAAGACCATGGGGTGCAGGGGCTGCATGACGAACAGCGCATTGACCTCGTGCTGGCGCAGCAGCGCCATCAGGGCGGCCAGTTCGCGCAGTTCGTCGCGCCCGGTCAGGGGTTGCGGCTGGTAGGCGGTCTTGCCGCCGGCGGGGATGGTGCGCAAATACTTGTTGAAAAATTCGTCGCGCACGGCATAGCGGTTGTCCGTCATCAGCGCCTGTTCGGCGGCCTGGGCGTCGGCGGCCAGCGCGTCCCAATCCACGACGCGAGCCGCCATCGCCGGGCCCTCGCGCTCCGGTTCGGGGGCGGGCGCGGCATACGCCGGCGCCCACAGGCCCGCCAGGCGTTGGCGGAACACGTACGCCTGTTCGGCCGCCATCGACCAGTACACGCCCGCGTCCGCCTTGGCGTCCAGCCAGCGCATGACCTCGGTCCGGCCATCTGGCTGGCGCAGCAGGCGCGGCAACAGCGGGTTGGCGTGCTCCTTGAATTCGTCCGGTCCCAGTCCGCCGTCGCCATCAAACCAGCCGGGAGACAACATAACCACCACGCGTGAGGCCGGCGACAGGTCGTCGGCCAGCGCCGCCAGCACGAACTGCATGCCCAGCGACTGAAAGCCCGAATGGCCGTACGCCAGGACGGGCATCTGCAGTTCATCGGCCAGGAAGCGGTAGGGCACGAAGCGCAGGTCGTTGCTGGTGAGCTCCGACGAGCCCAGGATCACCAGCCGGTCGCCCGTGCGCAGCGCCTGGCTGAGCCGCGACAGGTTGCGCGTCTGCTCGTCCAGCGTATTGCCCAGGTTGGGAATGTATAGGCCCGGCGCGGCGGCGGGCACCGGTTCGGTCTTCAAGGCCAGCGTGTGCAGGGCCGCCCAGCCGGCCACGGCCGCGGCGGACAGGGCCAGCGCCGCGGCAAGCGCGTGCTGCCGGAGAGTGCGTGTGAACATGGAAAACCTGAAAATGCGCCGCGCCGCGATATTGGGCCGGGATTGTTAGCGGATGTTATCCAGCGCCCATGACGCGAACAAGCGCGGGAAACCCTGGGCGGCGGGCGGTTTCCCCTTTTTGCGACACTTGGCGCCGCCGACCCCGCCGCATGCCGCCTTAGAGAATGCGATAGCATCGATGTCGCGCGGCCGTCCGGCAAGCCACGGCGGCCGCGCTGCCTGCCGCCGCCGCGGCGCTTCATTGCCGGATTCCCCGCTACGCCATGACCCACATTGCCCGCATCGCCCGCAGCCACCCCGACGAACTCATCGTGGGCCTGGTGTCCGTTTCCGACCGCGCCTCCACCGGCGCCTATCAGGACCAAGGACTGCCCGCGCTGCGCGAGTGGCTGGGCGGGGCGCTGGCCTCGCCGTGGCAGGCGGTCGACCGGCTGATTCCCGACGAGCCGGCCCGCATCTCCGAGACCCTGATCGAGCTGGTCGACGGCTGCGGCTGCGATCTCGTCCTGACGACCGGCGGCACCGGCCCGGCGCGGCGCGACGTCACGCCCGAGGCCACGCTGGCCGTCGGCACCAAGGAAATGCCCGGTTTTGGCGAACAGATGCGCCAGATCAGCCTGCGCTTCGTGCCCACGGCCATCCTGTCACGTCAGGTGGCCGTCATCCGCGAAACGGACGGCCATGCCGCCCTGATCGTGAACCTTCCCGGCCAGCCCAAGTCCATCCGCGAGACGCTGGAAGGCTTGAAGGGCGAGGACGGCGCCGTGCTGGTGCCCGGCATCTTCGCCGCCATCCCGTACTGCATCGACCTCATCGGCGGTCCCTACGCCGAGACGCGTCCCGAGGTCATCGCGGCCTTCCGCCCCAAGTCCGCCCGCCGCCCGCCGCAGGCGTGAAGCCTTGGCCGGGCGTTGCCGGGCCAAGGCGCCAAAAGACCGTGCGGTATAGTTGGCCGCCCCGATCAATCCCTACCGACCGAGAGTTTCCATCGTCATGAAGGCTCGTATCATCCTGTCCCTTACCGTCCTGGCTGCCCTGACCGCCTGCGCCAACGTCAAAGACGTCCGCGACCGCGAGCCCGTCTTTTACGGCTCGACCGCGCGCACCGCCCAGGACTACACGCAATGCGTGGCGGACGCCTGGAAGGGGCTGGGCGTCAATTTCGAACAGAAGCCGGTGCGCAATGGTTACGAGCTCATCCTGCACGGCAGCCTGGGCGTCGAGGCCGTCATGACGACGACCCACTGGCAGGGCAAGACCGAGACCCGCCTGTCCACGCGCATCGCCCGCCGCGACCAGACCATCATCGAACCGGCCAACCTGTGCCTGTAAGCCCCATGTTCGAACGCCGCGACGTCCTGCGCGCCGGGCTGGCCGCGGCCAGCCTGTGCCTGGCCTGGCCCGCGCGGGCGCAGCAGGGCAGCTACATCAGCCGCAAGCTCGACGCCCGCGTGCCGGGCGGGGTGGCCGTCCTGACGCTGGGCGACGCGGCCAGCGCGCCCGAGGTCACATACCAGGACCGGCGCGTGCTGGTGGTGCGGGAACAGGGCAAGCAGTGGATCGCCGTGGTCGGCATCCCGCTCAGCGTGAAGCCGGGCCAGGAGCACGTCCAGGTCAAGGACGCCGCCGGCACGCGCCAGGTGGCCTTCTCGGTGGGGGCCAAGGATTACGTCGCCCAGCACATCACGCTCAAGAACCGGCGCCAGGTGGATCCGAACCCGGACGATCTCAAGCGCATCGAACGCGAGCTGGCCGAGCAGATCGAGGCCTACCGCGGCTTTCGTGCCGGCGTCACGCCCAGCAACCTGATCCTGGACCGGCCCGTCAACGGCGGACGCCTGTCCAGCCCGTTCGGCCTGCGCCGCTTCTTCAACGGCCAGGAACGCAATCCCCATTCAGGCCTGGACTTCGCCGTGCCGGCCGGAACGCCCATCAAGGCGCCGGC
The DNA here is from genome assembly GCF_006715415.1 of Achromobacter sp. SLBN-14. Classification (NCBI taxonomy): domain Bacteria; kingdom Pseudomonadati; phylum Pseudomonadota; class Betaproteobacteria; order Burkholderiales; family Alcaligenaceae; genus Achromobacter; species Achromobacter sp. SLBN-14. The sequence continues at coordinate 3,986,639 of NZ_VFNE01000001.1, forward strand.
TGCCGGGGTGGTGGTGCTGGTGGGGGATTACTTCTTCAATGGCAAGACGGTATTCCTGGACCATGGCCAGGGCTTGATCAGCATGTTCTGCCATATGTCGGCCGTCGACGTGAAAGTCGGCGACGAGGTGCCGCGCGGCGGCGTGGTGGGCAAGGTGGGCGCGACCGGGCGGGCGACAGGCCCGCACCTGCACTGGAACGTCAGCCTGAACGATGCGCGCATCGATCCGGCGATCTTCATTGGGGCCTTCAAGCCCTGACGAACGGCGGGGATCGAGGGCGGGCCGGGTTCAGGCCTGCTCTGCCGCCAGCGCGATGCGCTTGAGCACGTACTGGTGCATGCGCTCGGCGTATTCCATCTGCTGCTGCACGCTGCGTTGGCCGGCCTCCTGGTCATCCAGGCAGTTGTCGTATTTGGTCTTGGCTTCGGCGTAGGTCAGGCCGGTGTTGCGCAGGCTGTTGATGAAGGCCTCGCGCGACTGGCGCAGCAGGCGCAGGCCTTCCTCGCCCTTCGCGAATCTTCTTCGCGCCAGGGCAAGCTGGTCTGCGGCGGCTTGCAATTCTTCTTTCAGGTCCATCGTGCTTCGTGCGTATCCGGCCTGGCGTTGCGCCAGGCGAGGGAGCGCCATTCTTTCATGAACAGGCGTTCCACGCATTACGGCAGAACGCGAATCGGGCTTTAGGATTCGCGAAAAGTAGGTGCCGGGCGCCGGCATGAAGCCGGCCCGGGCGGCCGGCTTAGCGGCGGTATTGCTGAGGACGATGCGGGGCGGGAGCGCGTTCGTCCTTGTGGCGGAAGTTGATGCGGCCCTTGGTCAGGTCATAGGGCGACATTTCCAGGGTGACGCGATCGCCCGCGAGGATGCGGATGCGGTGCTTGCGGATACGGCCGGATGCGTAGGCGCCGACTTCGATGCCGTTGTCCAGTTTGACGCGGTAGCGGCTATCGGGCAGCACTTCGTCAACGATGCCATCCAATTCGATGAGTTCTTCTTTAGCCATGCTCTACTCCTTGATCAAAACGCGCAGCCATGCCGGCGGCATGAGGCGCCGCGCAAGGCGGCAAGCGCGTCGGACTCGGATAAACCGGTCCAGCGGTTTGAACGCAAAAAAACGTTCGGGCAAGCGTGGGTATGGGCCACGGCATCCGAAGGGATGTCTGAAATGGCGGATACTCGCGCCCTGAGGTAAGTGCGCGCGGTGCGCGCCGGGGTCGCGGCGTGGGTGCTGCGGGCACCTGGCCGGAAGAAGCGGGGTTGCAGCGGTTGCGGCAACGCCTGGCGCCACGAGGACTGCAGCGGCGTGCTGGGCAGTGACGGGGGCGCCCAATAAAAAACCGGATCTCGTTCGCGTCGCTGACGTTCATTCAGTAGCGCCCTTTGGTGGGCGCTACAGGTTGGCACGCAGGATGACCGAAGTCCGGTTTTTGCGGAAAAATCACGGTCTTATGTTACTGCAAAGCGGGCGGTTTAGCCAGCTTTTATGCCAGATCGGCCCGTGATAGTTGCGCTTGAACGACTCTAGCGCCGGGGGATGCGGCGCTGGTACTCGGCCTCCCAGGCGGCATTGGCCGACCAGAACGGGCCCGGATCGCGGCCGGCCAGCCGGGCTGCGAGTACGTTCAGATGCGTGTGCCAGCCGCCCGCCACGTCGACCATGTCGTCCCGGGTGGCAAGCTTGCGGTGAGTGAGGACGAGCAGGGCGGAATCTGCTTTGGGGGACAGTTCGAACATCACCTCGGATGGCGCGCCCGCGGATCCGCCCCAGGTGTAACTCAGGAGGTGCGGCGGTTCGCACCGGGTGATGAGGCCTTGCGTGGTGAGGCCTTCTTCGTAGGGCTTGTAGGCCTCGGGCGTCGGTTCGCGCACGGAGGACAGGTCGGCATGCAGGAACCGCAGCGTGACGCCGCCCCCTTCCATCAGGTCCATGTCGCCTGAAGCCAGCCACTGGCCGCGCTTGTCGGATTCGGTCAGCCAGGCCCACACCTCGTCCACGCTGGCCGGCAGCGTGCGCGTGAAACGCAGGGTGGTGGGGTCCAGTACGACGCCAAAGTCGCTCATATCAGTCTCCTGTGAAGTCCGGAGCCGGACGTGGGTTCATCTTCCGTGTGAAAAGGTCAGTGGCGGCACCTGCGGATCGTGCTCGGGCGCTTCGTCCATGGCGCCGGGATGCTGGGGCAGCGCATCCGTGATGTCGTACCACGGCGCCTTGCTCGCGACATGGTAATGCGCCTCGGGCTTGACGCCCGGATCGTCGTCCAGCGGGCCCAGCGGCAGGCCGTAGACGTCGGGCGTCTGGTCAAAGCGGCTGAGCAGGGGCGTGCCGCAGGCCTCGCAGAAGCCCCGGTAGTTGCCGGGCGACGAGGCGTACCAGGTCACGTGGTCTTCCCCCTGGGTCCAGGCAAAATCCTTGGACTGGACCGTTGCGCGGCTGCGGAAGGCCGCGCCATGCGTCTTGCGGCACATCACGCAATGGCAGTTCAGGGCGTCGGTGAGCGTACCGTTGATCTCGTAGGCGACACGGCCGCAGAGGCAGGAACCTTTGATCATGATGAGCGCCAGGCAGGTTGGGGAATAACCCCAATATACCCGCGGCGCCGGGCGTCGGCTCCCGCTTTTGAGCCGGATGTCTTTCAGATCGTTGCTGCGTCGGGGTTTCCGCCGGATGCCGGGCAACGCGCGGCATCCGGGCCGGGCAGCGGTCAGGCGGCGGGCTGTGCCGCCTGCAGCGCATGGAACGCGGGCAGGGCCAAGAGGGCCGCCAGCCGTGCCGCGTCAATGTCCGCCTGCGTCACCGCGGCGCGCGGCATCAGGAAGTTCACGGTGCCCAGGCACGCGCCGCCATAGACGACCGGCACGTTGATGACGGATTTCAAGCCCAGTTCGCGGATGGCGTCGTGGTCGTTGAAGAACTCGCGGATGGCGTCCTGTCCCTGGCCGACGAACACCTGCTGCTCGAGCAGGACGTGCCGGCCCCAGGCCGTGCCGGTCTTGTCCTTGCTCCCGCCCGGCGGGTAGGCCTGCGGGTTCGAGCTATACAGCCGCACCACGCGCATGGCGCTGGCGTCGTAACGATTCACGGTGCACAGCGTGTGCGCGAGGGCGAGCCCGGCGTAGGCATCGATGGCCTGAAAGGCCGCCTGCGCATTGCCCTGCGCGTACGCCTGGCCGATGGCTTGCACGCCCGTGGCGGCCGGGCTGAGGGCGTGGTCCGTCATTCCGCGGTGATGCCCAGTTCTTTGATCAACTTGCCGTACTTGTCGGCGTCGCGCGCCAGGATCTGGCCGAACTGCTCGGGCGTGGTGTCGGTCAGCAGCACGCCCATGTCGCCCATCTTCTTGATGACATCGGGCCGCTTCAGAATCACGTTGATCTCGCGGTTCAGCCGGGCCGTCAGTTCGGGCGGCATGCCGGCCGGGCCAAACGCGCCGTACCAGACCGCCAATTCATAGCCGGGCAGCGTTTCGGCCACGGTGGGCACATCGGGCAGCAGCGGCGAGCGCTGTTCTTCCGTGACGGCCAGCAGCTTGAGCTTGCCCGACTGCACGTGCGGCAGCGTCTGCGTGCCGGCGCTGAACAGCACCTGCGTGCGCCCGGCCACGGTGTCCAGCACCGCAGGCGCGCCGCCGCGGTAGGGGATGTGCATCATCTTCACGCCGGCGGCCTTCTCGAACAGGACGGCGCTCAGGTGGTTGGTCGAGCCCTGTCCCGCCGAGGCATAGGCCACGTTGTCGGGATTGGCCTTCACGTAGGCGATGAATTCCTTCAGGTTCGAGGCCGGCACCGACGGATGCACGACCATCGTGTTGGTCACGAGGGCTAACTCGGCGATCGGCGTGAAATCCTTCACGCCGTCGAACGGCATGTTGGAATAGAGCGCTTGGTTCATCGTGTGGGTGCTCATCGAGCCCACCAGCAGCGTGTAGCCGTCCGGCTTGGCGCGCGCCACGAACGCCGTGCCGATGTTGCCGGACGCGCCCGAACGGTTTTCGACGATCACGGGCTGGCCCAGCGATTGCGTCAGGCCTTCGGACAACACGCGCGCCAGGATATCCGTGGAGCCGCCGGCCGCCCACGGCACGACCAGCGTGATGGGCTTTTCGGGCCACGCGGCCTGCGAAAGCGCGGGCGCGGCCATCGCCAGTCCCAGCGCGAACGTGCGCAGCAGTCGTTTGAGTTGCAGTGTCATGGTGTTTACCCCTTGCGTAGTGTCCGGCTTCTGAGAGCCGGTCGAAAGAAAAAGTGATTTAGCGGCCGACGGCGTATCCCTGCATGCCACGGGGATTGGCGGCGGCGCGCAGCAGCAGGCGTCCGCCCGCGGCGGGTTCGCGCGTGCATGCGCTGATGCGGCCTTCGGACCAGTCCGGTCCTACCTTGACGTCGTGACCGGCCGCGCGCAGCGCATCCAGCGTGGCCGCGGGCATGCGCGACTCCACCGTCAACCGGTTCAGCGTCAGCGCGCGCGGCCAGAACGAACCTGGAAAGTGATCGATATGCCAGGACGGCGCGTCAATCGCCGCCTGCAGGTTCATGCCCATGGCGTGCCGCAGGAAGAACGCGACGGTCCATTGGTCCTGCTGGTCGCCGCCCGGCGTGCCGAACGCCATGTAAGGCTGACCGTCGCGCAGCGCAAGGCCGGGCGACAGCGTGGTGCAGGGGCGCTTGCCCGGTTGCAACTGGCCCGGCACGCCATCGTCCAGCCAGGTCATCTGCAGGCGCGTCGTGAGCGAAAAGCCCAGCGCGGGCACCACGGGACTTGACGACAGCCAGCCGCCCGACGGCGTGGCGGCCACCATGTTGCCGTCGCGGTCGATGACGTCGATCTGGCAGGTGTCGCCCACGAACAATTCGCGCGAGGCCCATTCGTCGACGGGCGGCAACGCCGCGAAGGTCGGTTCGCCCACGCCGTAGCGCGTGTCCGAGGCGGCCAGTGTGCGGATGGCGGCGTCCAGGTCGGGCAGGCGCGGCGGCAGGCCCCCCGGACTGCCGGGTTGCAGGGTGGGGCAGGCGCGGTCGCCGATGGTGGCGGCGCGCGCCCGCGCGTAGTCGTCGCTCAGCAGCGCCGCCAGCGGCACCTGCGCGTGATCGGGATCGCCATACCAGGCGGTGCGGTCGGCAAACGCCAGCTTGGCGGCTTCGGCCACACGGTGCACGAACTGCGGCGACAGCGGGTCCAGCTTGTCCACGTCAAGGTGGCGCAGCAGCGCCAGCTGTTGCAGATGCACCGGGCCTTGCGACCAGACGCCGCATTTGGCGACCGTGTAGCGGCCATATTGCGTGGTCAGCGGTTCGTCGTAGGTGGCGCGCCAATCGGCCAGGTCGGCCTTGCGCAGCAGCCCGCGGTTGCGCTGGCCGGTGGTGTCCAGCGCGGCCTCGTTGGTGTAGAAGCTGTCAATCGCATCGGCGACGAATCCCCGGTACCACACGTCCAGCGCCGCATCGATGCGGCCGCGCCGGTCGGTGCTGGCGGCATGGGCTTCGTCCAGGATGCGGGTGTAGGTGGCCGCGATGGCCGGCGTGCGGAAAAGCGCGTCGGGGGCGGGCACGCGGCCGCCGGGCAGCCAGACCTCGCCCGAGCTTTTCCATTCGTCGCGAAACAGCGCCTGCACGGCCAGGATCGCCTGCGAAATCCGCGGGACCAGCGGAAAGCCGTCGCGCGCATAGTCGATGGCTGGCCGCAGCACGTCCGCCAGCTCCCACGTGCCGTAATCGCGCAGCAGCGTCAGCCAGGCGCCGAACGCGCCCGGCACCGTGGCGGGCAGCAGGCCGATTCCGGGCACGAGGTCCACGCCCAGCTCGCGGAAGTAGGCGGGGGTCGCCAGCGCGGGCGCCGGGCCTTGGCCGCACAGCGCGCGCATGCGCTGCTCGCGTTCGCTCCAGATCAGGATGGGGACTTCGCCGCCGGGTCCGTTCAGGTGCGGCTCGACGATCTGCAGGACGAATCCGCCCGCCACGGCCGCGTCGTACGCGTTGCCCCCGCGCTCCAGCACGCTCATGGCCACTTGCGAGGCCAGCCAGTGCGTGGACGAGACCACGCCGTACGTGCCGCGTATTTCAGGTCGGGTGGTGAAGGACGGATTCATCGCGGGATACCGGGAGGGCAGGAAATGATGCGTGCAGTATAGGACCCAGAAATAACTGGTTTTATCTTTATGGGCATAATTGCATAACCAAATGGTTATCTGGAAAACGCCATGAGCCGCGATGCCGTCCGACTTGCCAACCGCCTGAAGCACCGGCACCTGATGCTGCTGGTCAATATCGACCGCCATAAATCGCTGACGCGGGTCGCCGCGCAGACGGGCATCAGCCAGCCCGCGGTCACCAAGTCCCTGGCCGAGCTGGAGGACATCTTCGGCGCGCCCCTGTTCCTGCGCACGGGCAGCGGCCTGCAGCCTACCCAGCTGGGCAATCTGGCGCTGGTGCGGGCGCGTCACATGCTCAGCGATCTGGACCTGTGGGAGCGCGAAGTCGAGGCCTTGCAGGCCGGGCGCTCCGCGCACCTGCACGTGGGCGTGGTCCCGTACGTGTCCAGCGCCTTGCTTACCGCCGCCATCAGCCAATTGCACCAGCGCCACGGCGTGACGCTGAGCCTGCACCGCGCCACGACCGATCATCTGGTGCCGATGCTGCGCCAGCACGAGCTGGACTGCATCATCAGCCGGGCCACGTCCACGGTGATGCACGAAGACCTGATTCATCGCGTGCTGTACCGCCAACGGCCCCGCCTGGTCGCGCACGGCCGGCTGGCCCAGCGGCTGGCGCGGCGCAAGCCCGACTGGGCTGCGGTGGCGGCGCTGGACTGGGTCCTGCCGGCGGCCAATACACCCACGCGGCAATTGATCGTCGAACACTTCATCCGTGCCGGGCTGCAGCCGCCGTCGCCCGTGCTGGAGGCCTATTCGACGGATGTGATCGAGGGCATCCTGTCGCAGAACGAATCGTCGATTTCGGTGGTGCCCGAAGACATCGCGCGCGAACTTTGCCAGCGGGGCAGGCTGGGCATGGTGCCGTGGGATTTTGGCTGGGAGCTGCCGCCGATCAACCTGATCCGGAGGAAGCGCGAACAGGCGTTGACGGCCGAGTCGCAGTTTTCCGACATCCTGCTGGACCTCTGCGCAAACGCGGCAGCACCCGCGCCTGCGCAGGCCTGACCTGCACGGGCGGCGCAAGCCTGTCTGGCAAGACATGCACATGTCCTAGGCGCAAAAACGTCGCTTCCCGCCACAGACGAAGTAGCCGGCATCTGGTTAAATGGCTGAAAGGCCACACGGCCCCGGGCAAGCCGCTGCCTTTTCCGGCTTGCCCTTCCAATTCACGGAGCCCCAGATGGCACGATTCAATTTCACCCAGGACCTCGAAGAACCCGATCTGTGGGCGGCGGAAAACGTCCCCGCCGGCGAGGGCCGGCCCCCCATCCACGTCATGATCCAGACCGACGGCGAAGAGCCCGATGCGGGCGCATCCAAGGTGGTCAAGGGCATCCTGGACAACCTGGACGACCAGATTCTGGCCGCGGCCGACTTCCTGCTCGACAACTATTCGTACGAGCACTGCAAAAAGCTGGGCATCGAAGACGACCAGCTCCTGGCCGAAGAAACGGCCGAAGCCATGGCGGAAAAAGCCGTGCTGCGCGCGCTGTGGCTGTTCGACGAAGACGGCGACGGCTACGAGCTCTGGTTCACGCTGCCCTGGGACCCGGTGCACACCTACGACGTCGAGTTCGAGGACGGCGCGCCCGTGTCCTGCTCGGTAAACGACTGACGAAACGACTGACGCCACCCGGCCAGCCGGGGCAAGGTCAGCGCGGCAGTTCGTACCGCGTCGCCAGGCTTTGCCCCAGCGATTCGTCGTACTTGTAGCGCACCTTCAACGGCTTGCCCCGCAAGATGGTGCGCGCTGGCACGTTCTCCAGCGCCACCTCCACCTCCTTGTCCACGAACTCGCCGCAGTCCGTGTCAGCCCTTTCGCCGTCGGGAATGTCGGCGGCTTTGACTTTCAGTTTGAACAGCACCTGCGTCAGCGCCGTGCCGTCGGTCCGGAACTGCCGGTAGGTGGTGGGAAAGGTGGAGACCGTGCCCGTCAGGTCGCAGGAAATGCGGGTCCAGGCATGCGCAGGGGGAATGCAGGCGAACAGGCCGGCGGCAAGCGCCGCCGCCGCGCGGGGCGAAAACAGAAGATTCATGGTGTGCGGGGCCGGGCGCGGCGCCCATGCGCGCCTCGCCGGTGCGTGACGAAAAGGGCTTTTATGTTGCGCCCGGCACTCGCGCCGGTCAAGCGGGCGCACCATTGAAAACGGGCCGTTACGGCCCGTTTTTTCATGCGTTCTGGCTGGCGGTCCGCGCCGGTTGCGGGGTCGCGTCCACGGTTCCGGAAACCGTCTCGCCGGCAATCTCGGCGTCCGTATCCGCGGGCAGATCCTCTTCATTGCCTTCGAGCTTGGCGATCACGGCCGTGGCCAGGCTGTTGCCGACCACGTTCGTGGCGGTGCGGCCCATGTCGAAGAACTGGTCGATGCCCATGATGAGCAGCAGGCCGGCTTCGGGCAGGTGGAACATCGGCAGCGTCGCGGCCACCACCACCAGCGAGGCGCGCGCCACGCCGGCCATGCCCTTGCTCGTCACCATCAGCACCAGCAGCAGGGTGAGCTGCTGCGTGAAACTCATCTCGATGTTGTAGGCCTGGGCGATGAACAGCACCGCGAACGACTGGTACATCATCGAGCCGTCAAGGTTGAACGAGTAACCCAGCGGCAGCACGAATCCGGAAATGCGCTTGGACACGCCGAACCGCGCCAGCGCCTCGATCGTCTTGGGGTAGGCCGATTCGCTGCTCGCGGTCGAGAACGCCAGCAGGGTCGGTTCCTTGATGAGGCCGCCCAGGCGGCGCGTGGACTTGCCCAGGAACAGGTAACCGACGCCGAACAGAATCGCCCACAAAAGGGCCAGGCCCAGATAGAACTCACCGATCAGCTTGCCGTAGCTGATCAGCACGCCCAGGCCCTCGGTCGTGATGGCGGCCGCCATCGCGGCGAACACGCCCAGCGGCGCAAAACGCATCACGTAGTCGGTGACGCGGAACATGATCTTGGCCAGTTCGTCGATCATGTTGTAGATCGTGTTGTGGCCCTTGCCGCGGATGAACGACAGTGCGGCGCCGAAGAACAGCGAGAACACCAGGATCTGCAGGATCTCGTTGTTGGCCATTGCTTCGGCGATGCTCTTGGGAAAGACGTGCGCAATGAACGCCTTGAGCGTGAAGTCGCCCGTCTTCAGGCCCGATGTCAGCCCCGCGTCCGGAATCGCCAGGTTCATGTGCGCGCCGGGCTGGAAGATGTTGACCAGCGCCAGGCCCAGCAGCAGCGAGATCGCCGAGGCCGCGATGAACCAGATCATGGCGCGCATGCCGATGCGGCCCACCGCGCTGGCGTCGCTCATGCTGGCCAGGCCGGTCACCAGGGTGGCGAACACGAGCGGCGCGATGATCATCTTGATCATGCGCAGGAAGATGTCGGTGACAAGGCTGAAGTACGACGCGATGTGCGCCGCCTCCTGCTGGTTCTGCGCGAACTTGTTGCAGAAGTAGCCCACCACGATGCCCAGCACCATGGCGATGCCGATATAACGCGTCAGCTTCTTAGTGTTCATTTGAATACGGGAAAACGGGAGCCGCCGCTTGGCCCGAGGGGCAGGTCCGCCGGCATGAAGGCGGGGGCGGGCGGTCCAGTGACGGACATGCCAGGGGTCCAGGTACTGCTCGGGTTAACCCTTGGGGCGCGATGTTAACGCCGCAAACCTGACAGCCAGTTGTCAGTTTAGGGACGGATCAGCCATGCCAGAATGCCCCTTCCGGTCTTATCAAGTCAGGCCGGGCGCCACCTGGGAACCGGCCCCGAGCGGGGCGACATGGGAGACAAAGCAATGCCGAATCGCGAATTGTCCGTACTGGCTTCCGGCTACACCTATCTGGAGGGGCTGCGCTGGCACGAAAACCGCCTGTGGGCCTCGGACTTCTATACCGGGCAGGTCATCACGGTGACGCTGCAGGGCGCAGTGGACCGTGTCTGCCTGGTGCCCCAGCAGCCCTCCGGCCTGGGCTGGCTGCCCGACGGCCGCCTGCTGATCGCCTCCATGAAAGACCGCAAGCTGCTGCGCCGCGAGGCGGACGGCACGCTATCGGTTCACGCTGACCTCTCCGCGTTGACCGGCGGCCCCATCAACGACATGGTGGTGGACGCGCAGGGCAGGGCGTATGTGGGCAACTTCGGGTTCGACATCATGGCGGGCGAACCGGTCCGCACGACCACGCTGGTGCGCGTGGACCCGGACGGCGTGGCGCAGGTGGTGGCGGACGGGCTGTGCTTTCCCAACGGGTCGTTCATTACGCCCGACGGCAAGACGCTGATCGTCAACGAGACCTTCGCGAACCGCATTTCTGAATTCGACATCGAGCCCAATGGCGTGCTGGGCCCGCGCCGCGACTGGGCCAACTTCGGCGAGCTGCCGCCGAGCGACGACCTGGCCACGCTGATCGCCGCGTCAAAGATCGCCCCGGACGGCGGCGCACTGGATGAAGAAGGCGCGCTGTGGGTGGGCGATGCCATCGGCAAGCGCATCGTGCGGGTCGAACGGGGCGGCAGGATCCTGGAACAGATCGACACGGGCGAGTTCGGCATCTTCGCGGCCGCGCTGGGCGGCGCCGACGGCAGGACGCTCTTCATGGCGGCGGCGCCGGATTTCGTCGAAGCCAATCGCCGGGCCAAACCCCAGGCCCGCATCCTGATGACCCAGGTGGACGTGCCGCACGCGGGCAGGCCGTAGGCCACAGCCCTAGGTCACAAGCGGGGCGGCAAAGGCCTGGCGTGCCGGACTTCTGGTCCGCATGGACGAGATCGCAAGGCGGGATATCAGCCGTCCCGCCCCTTGCGGTATCACCTGAATGGATAGGATACCGGCCGTTGCAAGACCTTTCTTCGATTCCCCCGTAAAATCACGCCATTCAGCAAGGCTTCAACCATCTCTCAATAGACAGTACCTAAGGAGGACCACTCATGGCCCTAGTCTCCATGCGCCAGTTGCTCGACCACGCCGCCGAGCACGGCTACGGCATTCCGGCTTTCAACGTCAACAACCTGGAACAGGTCCAGGCCATCATGGAAGCCGCGGCGGAGACCGACAGCCCGGTGATCATGCAGGCCTCGGCCGGCGCGCGCAAATATGCGGGCGAAGGCTTCCTCAAGTACCTGATCCAGGCCGCCGTTGAGTCCTACCCGCACATTCCCGTGGTCATGCACCAGGATCACGGCCAGTCGCCCAAGATCTGCCAGGGCGCGATCGACCTGGGCTTCTCCAGCGTCATGATGGACGGCTCGCTGAAGGAAGACGGCAAGACCATCGCCGACTACGACTACAACGTCGAAGTCACCAAGAAGGTTGTCGACATCGCGCACAAGCTGGGCGTGACCGTCGAAGGCGAACTGGGCTGCCTGGGCTCGCTGGAAACCATGGAAGGCGACAAGGAAGACGGCCACGGCGCCGACGGCAAGCTGACCATGGATCAGCTGCTGACCGACCCGGAACAAGCCGCCGACTTCGTGCGCCGCACGCAACTGGACGCCCTGGCGATTGCCATCGGCACCAGCCACGGCGCCTACAAGTTCACGCGCAAGCCCACCGGCGACATCCTGTCGATCTCCCGCATCAAGGAAATCCACGCCCGCCTGCCCAACACCCACCTGGTGATGCACGGCAGCTCCAGCGTGCCGCAGGAACTGCTGGCCGAGATCCGTGAATTCGGCGGCAACATGAAGGAAACCTACGGCGTGCCCGTCGAGGAAATCCAGGAAGCCATCAAGTACGGCGTGCGCAAGATCAATATCGACACCGATATCCGTCTGGCCATGACCGGCGCGATCCGCCGCTTCTTTGCCGAGAACCCCGAAAAGTTCGACCCGCGCGAATACCTCAAGCCCGCGCGCGCCGCCGCCAAGGCAATCTGTGTCGCTCGCTACACGGAATTCGGCACCGCCGGCAACGCCAGCAAGATCAAGCCGCTGCCGCTGACCGAGATCGCCGCGCAATACGCGTCGGGCAAGCTGTCGCAAGTGGTGCAGTAAGGTCCCCGCCGGCGCCGCCTTCCCTGTGAAGGCGGCTCAGGCAAAAAAGGGCTGGTCCGCGAGGGCCAGCCCTTTTGTTTTGTGGACGTGATGCGCGCTGCCTACGCCGGCGAATTGCGCCCAAAGCTCGGCACCGTCCGGTCCACGTGGTGCCACGAGGGCGCCGAGTCCGTCCACAGGCTCACCTTGGAATGAAACGCCTCGGGATCGTCCAGCGACCCCGCGCGCACCACCTCATAGCCCATGCCTTCCGAGCTGCCGAACAGCGGCGTCCCACAGGACGGGCAGAAGCTGCGCATGACGGTGTGGCCGGAGTCGCCCTGGTAGCGGTGTTCCTTGGGCTGGCCGCGCAGCAGCGTGACGGCGCCGGCGGGAAAGATCAGGGCGTGGGCTGGGGCGCCGCCGCTGGAGTACTGGCAGTCCCGGCAATGGCAGGTCGCCGCGGTGATGGGCTCGTCCGTGAGGGCGTAGCGGATGGCGCCGCACTGGCAGCCGCCTGTCATGTGCACCTGCGCGTCGGCGTGGGGCATGCGCTTGGGGGAAGCATCCTGCATACGACTCTGTCTCCGGACGGGTTGCGCCGTGACGCCCGGGGGCGGCCGGCGCGAATTATGGATGGGGATCAAAGCCTAACCCGGGGTCTGGCCTGCGGCAAGGTGAACTTATTTGCAGTAATCTATGCGCTTTGCAGGAGCCGCCGCGCGGCGCCGCCCCTGCCTGGTATCCGATTTCGTTCCACTTCCCGCCCTGGCGCCCGCCCGTGGCGGGAATGTTCATTTTTGCCATAGGCCATTCCCGTGACTTCTGCTTTGCATGAATCCAGCATCAAGTCCCTGCCGCTGCTGGGACGCGGCAAGGTGCGCGATATGTACGCCGTCGGCGACGACAAGTTGCTGATCGTCGCGTCGGATCGCATTTCCGCCTTCGATGTGATCCTTGACGACCCCATTCCCGGCAAGGGACAGGTGCTGACCGAACTGACCGAATTCTGGTTGCAGAAGCTGGCGCACATCCTGCCCAACCACTCCACCGGCGTGAAGCCCGAGGACGTGGTGGCGCCCGATGAGGTCGACCAGGTGCGTGGCCGGGCCGTGGTGGTCAAGCGTCTGAAGCCGATCCTGGTCGAAGCGGTGGCCCGTGGCTACCTGATCGGTTCCGGCTGGAAGGACTACCAGGCGACCGGCGCCGTGTGCGGCATCAAGCTGCCGGCGGGCTTGCAACAAGCGAGCAAGCTGCCCGAGCCCATCTTCACGCCCGCAGCCAAGGCCGAATTCGGCATGCACGACGAGAACGTGGACTTCGCGCACGTGGTCAAGGAAGTCGGCCAGGAAATGGCCGAGCGCATCCGCGACGTCACGCTCAAGCTGTACGCCGAGGCCGCCGCCTTTGCCGCGACCAAGGGCATCATCATCGCCGACACCAAGTTCGAATTCGGCCTGGACGACGATGGCACGCTGCACTTGATGGACGAAGTGCTGACGCCCGATTCGTCGCGCTTCTGGCCCGCCGACGGCTACCGCGTGGGCATCAGCCCGCCGTCCTTCGACAAGCAGTTCGTGCGCGACTGGCTTGAAACGCAAACGTGGGACAAGACCCCGCCCGCGCCGCGCCTGCCGCAGGACGTGCTGGAAAAGACCGCCGCGAAGTACCGCGAAGCGCTTGACCGCCTGATCGCCTGATCGGCCTGCTTTCCAAAAAACCGCTCCTTGCCGAGCGGTTTTTTTTTGCCCGCAGCGGTGCAACCGGCGCCTTGATACCCATGCCCGGCACCCGGGCAAACCCGCAGCCTTCGCATGAAATTATTTCGGATTGTTACGCTATACTCGTGCGCTGCTTGGTTCGGGAATTCCGATAAAAGGAGCGCCGCATGGTGATGATGCTGCCCTTTGTGACGGGGACGCTGGCAGTATGGTTTGGTCTCGTGGGCCGGCGCCGCCCCTGCGGGACGTTCTGGCTGCTGACCCTGGTCATCTTTGCTGCCTGGTGCAATTACCACATGACCAGTCCGCTGGCGTTGTCCCTGTGAAGCGCCGGCAATGATCTTTTCACGCAACCCGGCGCGCGGTTCACGCATCCTCAACGGTCTGGCCCTGCTCGGGGTCACCGTCATCCTCTGCATGGCCTTCGTCTGGCAATTCGCCTACGACGAACTGCCGTGTCCGCTATGCCTGCTGCAGCGTGTTGCGCTGATGCTTGCCGGCGTGGGATTCCTCTTGAACTTGCGGCTCGGTCCGTCGCCAATGCACTACGCCATGAGCATCGCGGGCGCGCTGGCCGGGATGCTTGCGTCGGGGCGTCAGGTGCTGCTGCATATTGCGCCGGGCGATGCGGGCTACGGCACGCCCTTTCTTGGCCTGCATTTCTATACGTGGGCCTTCGTCGCCTTCACGGCGATCATCGTGTTCTGCGTCGTGATGCTGTGCGTGGACCGCAAATGGGGCGACAGCATGCTCAAGAAGCCCGTGTCGGCGCTGGGCATGGTGGTCATGGCCCTGTTTTTCATTGTCGCGCTGGCCAACGCCGGCAGCACCACGCTGCAGTGCGGCTTTGGGCCGTGCCCCGACGATCCGGTCAGCTACCTTTGGCTGCAAACTGCGGCCACGCCGTAGGGTCCGCCGCGCCGGGTAAAATAGCGGGTTTTCGCGGGCCGGTCCCGCGGTTTCCTGACATTTCGCGGCGCGTGCGCCGTGGTCTCAACTACTAGACACCGGTTATGACAGACCAGACTTCCGCAGCGGCGCAAGCCTCCCCCGTGGTGGGCGTGATTATGGGATCTTCCAGCGATTGGGAGGTCATGAAGCACGCGGTGACGATGCTGGAGGATTTTGGCGTCGCCTATGAGGCGCGCGTGATCTCCGCGCACCGCATGCCGCAGGACATGGCCGAATACGGCGCCGCCGCGCACCAGCGCGGTCTGCGCGGCATCATCGCCGGCGCCGGCGGCGCGGCGCACCTGCCGGGCATGATGGCCGCCCTGACCGAGGTGCCGGTGTTCGGCGTGCCGGTCCCGTCCAAGTACCTGCGCGGCGAAGACTCGCTGCTGTCCATCGTGCAGATGCCCAAGGGCGTGCCGGTCGCCACCTTCGCCATCGGCGAAGCCGGCGCCGCCAACGCCGCGTTGCACGTGATCGCCACGCTGGCGGGCACCGACGCCGGCCTGCACGCAAAGCTGCTGGCGTTCCGCGCCCGGCAGACGCAGGCCGCGCGCGACATGAAAGTTCCGCCCGAGGCCTGACGCGTATGACTCAATCGACTTCTTTCATGATTGCGCCCGGCGGTTGGCTGGGCATGCTGGGCGGCGGGCAGTTGGGCCGCATGTTCTGTCACGCCGCGCAAAGCCTCGGCTACAAGGTGGCGGTGCTGGATCCGGCCGCCGAGTGCCCGGCCGGCATGGTCGCCGACCTGCACATCCAGGCCGCCTATGACGACGAGGCCGGCCTGGCCCGCCTGGCGCAAACCTGCCAGGCTGTCACCACCGAATTCGAGAACGTGCCCGCCGACAGCCTGCGCGCGCTGGCGACCCGTTGCCGCGTCAGCCCGGCGGGCGACGCCGTGGCGATCGTGCAGGACCGCATCGCGGAAAAGACCTTCATCGCCGCGCAAGGCATCCCGGTTGCGCCGCACGCCGCCATCCGCAGCGAGGCGGACCTGCACGCCGCGTCCGAAGCCCTGTTCCCCGGCATTCTCAAGGTTGCCCGCCTGGGTTACGACGGCAAGGGCCAGGCCCGCATCGACACCCGCGAAGAAGCCATCGCGGCCTTCGCCGAGTTCGGGGGCGTGGCCTGCGTGCTGGAAGCGCTGATGCCGCTGGATTACGAAATCTCGGTGGTGCTGGCGCGCGGCTTTGACGGCGCCAGCGTGGTGTTTCCCGTGGCGCGCAACGTGCACCGCGACGGCATCCTGGCGGTGTCCACCGCCGCGCCCGTGCAGCAGGACGCCGCCCACGCTGAACGCCAGGCGCGCGCCACCGAGGCCGCGCAGGCCATCGCGCAGGGCCTGGGTTACCACGGCGTGCTGTGCGTGGAATTCTTCGTCCTCAAGGACGGCAGCCTCATCGTCAACGAGATCGCGCCGCGCCCGCACAACAGCGGCCACTACACGATCGACGCCTGCGTCACCAGCCAGTTCGAGCAGCAGGCGCGCGCCATGGCCGGCCTGCCGCTGGGCGGCACCGACCTCCTGGCGCCGGCCGTCATGCTGAACATCCTGGGCGACATCTGGTACGCCAACGACACCGACACCGCGCAACGCGAGCCCGACTGGGCGGCTGCGCTGGCCGTGCCGTCCGCCAAGCTGCATCTGTACGGCAAGCACGAGGCGCGGCGCGGCCGCAAGATGGGGCACGTCACCATCGTGGCGGCCACGCTGCAGCAGGCCCGCGACGATGCCGCCCGCGTGGCGGCCGCGCTGGGCATGCAGGCGCCTGACTAAAGCGGCGAACCGATGTCCTCATCCACGCCCGCCACCGCCAGCGCCGCGGAAATCGCCCACGCCGCCCAGCGCATGCTGGACGGCGAACTGGCCGCCTTTCCGACCGAGACCGTCTACGGGCTGGGCGCGGATGCCGAAAACCCGCAGGCGGTTGCCAAGATCTATGCGGCCAAGGGCCGGCCGTCGAACCATCCCGTCATCGTTCACATCGCGCCCGACGGCGACGTGTCGTATTGGGCGGCGCACGTGCCGCCCGAGGCGCGGCTGCTGATCAACGCGTTCTGGCCGGGTCCACTGACCCTGATCCTCAAGCGCGCGCCGCATATCGTCGACACGGTGAGCGGCGGCCAGGACAGCATCGGCATTCGCTGTCCCTCGCACCCGGTGGCGCAGGCGCTGCTGGCTGCCTTTGCCGCCGGCAAGCCGAACGGACAGGGCGGCGTGGCCGCGCCGTCCGCCAACAAGTTCGGGCAAGTGTCGCCCACCCGCGCCGAGCACGTGCGCAGCGAGTTCCCGGACGAAGTCGCGGCCGGCATGCCCGTGCTGGAAGGCGGCGCGTCGGAGGTGGGCATCGAGTCCACGATCCTCGATCTGTCGCGCCTGGACACGGGCGCGGGGCCCGTGCTGCTGCGGCCCGGCCACATCAGCGCCGCGCAAATCGAAGCCGTGCTGGGCGTGCAGGTGTTTGCGCCCGACGCCGCGGCGCCGCGCGCCTCGGGCACGCTGAAGGCGCATTACGCGCCGCGCACGCCGCTGGAACTGGCAAGCGACGCACGCATGCAGGAAGTGCTGCTGGGACGCAA
This sequence comes from Achromobacter sp. SLBN-14, assembly GCF_006715415.1. Taxonomy (NCBI): domain Bacteria; kingdom Pseudomonadati; phylum Pseudomonadota; class Betaproteobacteria; order Burkholderiales; family Alcaligenaceae; genus Achromobacter; species Achromobacter sp. SLBN-14. Next base: position 4,003,986 of record NZ_VFNE01000001.1, read on the forward strand.
CCTGCCAGAAGGGCGCGTCGTGCTGGTGGCCTACGGCCCGCAGCCTGCCGCCGTCGATGCGCGCGTGCAATGGCAAGCGGTGCCGGCGGACCCGGCCCGTTACGCGCAGGCGCTGTATGGCCTGCTGCGCGATCTGGACGGGCAGGACTATGCGCGCATCATCGTGCAGGCGCCGCCCGCCACCGACGACTGGCACGCGGTCAACGACCGCATCGGCCGTGCCGCCGCCGCCTTCACGCTGGACACCACCGGCCTGTAGCCTGGCCGCTCAGGCGGCCAGGAATTCCCCGATCCGTTCAACGGCCTGCCGCAAGGGCGGCAGGAATTCTTCCTGCAAGCGCTCGAGCGGCACGCGCGCGGCCTTCACGCTGACGTTCACGGCGCCGCACGCCTTGCCGCTGGCCGAGCGCACGACCACCGAGATCGCGCGCACATTCAATTCCAGTTCCTGGTCGACCACCGCATATCCCTGCTCGCGGATGCGCGCCAGTTCCGCGCGCAGTTTTGCCTCGGTGGTCAACGTGAACTCGGTGTAGGGCTGCAGGTCGGTTGCCGCGAAATACCTGGCCAGCGCGGGCTCGGGCAACTCTGCCAGCAGCACGCGCCCGATGGACGTGCAGTACGCCGGCAAGCGGCTTCCCAGGCCCATCGACGTGGCCAGCAGGCGATTCACCTCCGATCGCGCCAGGTACAGCATCTCGTGGCCTTCCATGATGGCGAGCGCACAGGTCTCGTTCACGGTGGCGCTCAGTTCCTCCAGCACGGGCTGCGCCAGCGAGACGAACGGCGTGGACGAAAAATACGCGTAGCCCAGCCCCAGGATGCGCGGCGTCAGCACGTACAGCCGGCCATGCTGTTCGGCCATGCCCAGCAGGATCAGCGTGTGCAGGCAGCGCTGCACCACCGCGCGCGGCAGGTTGGCGCGCCGGCTCAGTTCGGCGGCGGTCTGGGGATGGCGGCGGGTGCCGAACGCGCGTATGACGTGCAGGCCGCGCGCCAGCGTCAGCATGTAGTCCGGATCGCCGCGTAGCTGGTCGGGATGGTCTTCGGCCGCGGGCGGCGCGGCGTAGCCCGGAGGAGGCAGGTTCGGCAGCATCAGCCGGCACGCAGCGGCGCGCCGGTGCGCGCCTGCAATTCGGTCAGGGTCATGCCGTCGATCATATCCCGGACGACAAGCCCGTCCGGCGTCACGTCGATGACCGCGAGGTCGGTGTAGATGCGGTCCACCACGCCGGCGCCGGTAAGCGGATAGGTGCAGCGCTCGACGATCTTGGGATCGCCGTTCTTGCTGTTGTGCTCCATCATGATGAACACGCTGCGCGCGCCCACGGCCAGGTCCATCGCGCCGCCCACGGCCGGCGCCTCGCCCGGCTTATTGAGCGACCAGTTGGCCAGATCGCCGTTGGCCGCGACCTGCATGCCGCCCATGACGCAGATGTCCAGGTGGCCGCCGCGCATCATCGCGAACGAGTCCGCGTGATGGAAATACGACCCGCCCGTCAAGAGCGTCACGGGCTGCTTGCCCGCGTTGATGAGGTCCAGGTTGATGTCGGCCTCGGCCGGGGGCGGGCCCATGCCAAGAATGCCGTTCTCGCTGTGCAGCACGATCTCGCGGCCTTCGGGCAGGTGGGCGGCCACCAGCACGGGCATGCCGATGCCCAGGTTGACGTAGCTGCCGTCGGGGATGTCCAGGGCCAGGCGGCGCGCCATGGCTTCGCGGGTCAGGGGACGAAACATGCGGACTCCTCCTTGAAGGATTGCTTCAGCTGGAAAAGGCGGCGTTGGGCACTTCGGTGACGCGCTTGACGAAGATGCCCGGCGTCACCACCGCCTCGGGCGGCAGTTCGCCCAGTTCGGCCTTGGCGCGCACCTGCACGATGGTCGTCCGGGCGGCCATGCACATGATGGGACCGAAGTTGCGCGCGCTCATGTTGTAAGTGAGGTTGCCCCAGCGGTCGCCACGGTCGGCCTTGACCAGCGCGAAGTCGCCATGCAACGGTTCTTCGAACACATGGCCGCGGCCGTTGATGATGCGCGTCTCCTTGCCGCGCGCAAGCTCGGTGCCGTACGCGGTGGGCGTGAAAAAGCCGCCCAGGCCGGCGCCGGCCGCACGCAGGCGTTCGGCGATGGTGCCTTGCGGCACGCATTCCAGTTCGATGCGGCCTTCGCGGTAGAGCGCGTCGAAGACCCAGGAGTGAGACGCCTTCGGAAACGAGCAGATGACCTTGCGCACGCGCCCGGCCTTGACCAGCGCGGCCAGGCCCGTTTCGTGGTTGCCCGCATTGTTGCTGACCACGGTCAGGTCGCGCGCGCCCTGGTCGATGAGCGCATGGATCAGTTCGGTGGGCATGCCGGCGCCGCCGAACCCGCTGATCAGCACGGTGGCGCCATCGTGGATGTCCGCCACGGCGGCCGCGGGGGTGTCGATGAACTTGTCGATCATGGAGGGCTCCAATGGGGCGGGCGCGGCGGCGCCCGGCCCGCTCAGTTCACGGTGATGTTGGCCTGCTTGATGATCTCGGCGTAGCGTGCCGAGTCCTTCTTCATCAATTCGGCAAACTGCGCCGGCGTGCCGCCCACCGGCAAGAAGCCCGCATCCACGAACTTCTGCCGCACGTCGGGTTCCTTGACGATTTCGCTGATCTCACGCGCCATGCGTTCGATGATCGGCTTGGGCGTATTGGCGGGCGCCATCAGTCCGGCCCACGAGCCGGTGACAAAACCCGGCATGCCGGCTTCTTCCATCGTGGGAATGTCAGGTTCCGTGGGCCAGCGTTCCTTGCCCGTGAACGCCAGCGCCTTCAGGCGGTTCTGCTTGACGTACTGCATCGGCACCAGCACGGGATCGAACACCATGGACACGCGGTTGCCCAGCAGGTCCGTGAGGATCGGCGCGCTGCCCTTGTAGGCCACGTGCGTCATCGTGATCTTGTTCTGCAGCGCAAAGTCGGCGCCGGTCAGATGCGCGCTGGAACCGTTGCCGCTGGACGCGTAGGTGAGCTTGTCGGGATTCTTGCGCGCATAGGCGACCAGTTCGGCCACGTTCTTGACCGGCAGCTCGTTCGCCACGAACAGAAACAGCGGCAGGTCCGCCATCTGCACGACCGGCGTCAGGTCCGCGGGCGTGTAGCCCAGCTTGTAGAGATGAAAGTTGATGATGTAGGCCGGCAGCATCGACAGGAACGTGTAGCCGTCGGGCTCGGCCTTGGCGGCAATCGCCGATCCCAGGCTGCTGTTGGCGCCGGGGCGGTTCTCGACGACGATGGTCTGGTTCAGCCTGGGTCCCAGCTTTTCCATCACGATGCGCGTCACGATGTCGGTCGATCCGCCCGGCGTGTACGGCACGATGATCTTGATGGGCTTGCTGGGCCAGTTGTCGGCCGCGTGGGCAGGGCCGGCGGCCACACCGGTTGCCGCCAGCGCGGCGAACAGCAGGTTCCTGAGGGCCTGGCGGCGGTCAGTGGCCGCCGGGCGAGGGGGCTGCGACTTGCATGCTTGTGCCATGGACTTGTCTCCTCCATGAATTGGCCGATCAGCGGTGCGCGTCCGGGTTTTTGTGTGACGCGACCGGCTTTTTTAAAGGGCTGCGGCTTTGCTGACTATCGGACAAAGACGCAAAAAAAGTATGGCACGCGGGGATGCGCGGGGCGGCGGGGCGCCGCGGCAATAAAGTTCGATCACCGGACACGGCGGCGACGTTCGAGGACGACGCGTCTTACGGGTTTTCACTAGGGATTCGTGCGTTGTTCACGCTGTGGACATGCCTTAATCTGGCGGCCGGTCCAGTAAGGCGGGACCCGGTTTCAGCCGCTCCCGGTTACGAGCCCAGAGCGGTCATCTATCTCAGGAGAAGCAGAACATGAAGCGGAAATTGATGGTTGCGGCCGGCGCGATTGCCCTGGCCTGCGCGTCCCAGGCGGCGATGGCCGGTCCCACGCTGGACGCGGTGAAAAAGAAGGGATTCGTGCAGTGCGGCCTGACGGACGGCGTCTCCGGATTCTCCGCGACGAACAGCAAGGGCGAATGGGAAGGCATGGATGTGGACATCTGCCGTGCCGTGGCGGCGGCGGTGTTTGGCGATGCCTCCAAGTTCAAGGGCACCGCGCTGTCCACCCAGCAGCGCTTCACGGCGCTGCAGTCGGGCGAAGTCGACGTGCTGCTGCGCACCGTGACGCTGACGCAGACGCGCGACACGTCGCTCGGCCTGTCCGCCGTGGCCGCCAGCTTCTATGACGGCCAGGGCATCCTGGTCAGCAAGAAGCTGGGCGTCAAGAGCGCCAAGGAACTGAACGGCGCCACCGTCTGCGTGCAGCCCGGCACCACCACCGAATTGAACCTGGCCGACTGGTTCCGCGCCAACAACATCGAGTTCAAGCCGGTCGTGATCGACAAGGTGACCGAAGTCGTGCGCGCCTTTGAATCCGGCCGCTGCGACGCCTTCACGGACGACGCCTCGCAACTGGCCGCCGTGCGCGCCACGCAGGTCGCCAACCCCAACGACTACGAAATCCTGCCCGAGCGCTTCTCCAAGGAGCCGCTGGGTCCCATGGTCCGCCAGGGCGACGAGAACTGGCTGGGCATCGTGCGCTGGACGCTGTTCGCGCTGCTGGAAGCCGAGGAATACGGCATCACGCAAAAGAACGTGGATGAAATGCTCAAGAGCAAGAATCCCAACGTCCTGCGCATCCTGGGCGTGACGCCGGGCGCCGGCAAGAACATGGGCCTGGATGAAAAGTGGGCCTACAACGCCATCAAGGCGGTGGGCAACTACAGCGAAATCTTCGAGCGCAACGTGGGCAAGGACAGCAAGCTGGGCCTGCAGCGCGGCACGAACGCGCTGTGGAACCAGGGCGGCGCGATGTATCCGTGGCCGATCCGTTGATGTGCCGGCAGCCGTAGCGGCCGGATAAGGCATCCTTCCGACCCATGCAAGGCCTCCCTCGGGAGGCCTTGCCGTTTTTGCAGACGCCTTGAGCTGGCCCCACGATCCGCCCGGGCGCACGCCGCCGCCTTGTTTCGGCTGACGGAACCTTGCAGGAATGGTTCCATGCGCCCGATCGTAAATGGCTCTATCGCGAATCCGCCAGGCTCCCTATGATGTCCGTTGCGCGGGTGGCCATGCCACCCGCCTGCCATTGATAACTACCAGGGAAACAACGATGAACGGCGCCGACAGCCTCTGCGACACCTTGCTTGCCAATGATGTGGACGTTTGCTTTGCAAATCCGGGCACATCCGAGATGCATTTTGTGGCGGCCCTGGATCGCAAGCCCAAGATGCGCTGCGTGCTGGGCCTGTTCGAAGGCGTGGTGACCGGCGCCGCCGACGGCTACGCCCGCATGGCCGACAAGCCGGCCGCGACGCTGCTGCATCTGGGCCCGGGCCTGGGCAATGGCCTTGCCAACCTGCATAACGCCAAACGCGCCCGCACCCCCATGGTCAACATCGTGGGCGACCACGCCACGTATCACGTCCAGTACGACGCGCCGCTGACCAGCGACGTGGAAGGCGTGGCGCGCCCGATGTCGCATTGGGTCAAGCGCACGATGACGGCCTCGGCCCTGTCCGCGGACGCCGCCGAGGCGGTCGCCGTGGCGCGCCGCGCGCCGGGCAACATCGCCACCTTGATCCTGCCGGCCGACACGGCCTGGACCGAATTGCCCGATAACGCGCCCGCGCCCATCGTGGCCAAGGACGACGCGCTGGCGCAGACCACCGCCGATGCCGTGCGCGCCGCCGCCGCGGCCATCCGCTCGGGCGAAGTCACCGTGCTGATGCTGGGCGGCGCCGCGCTGCGCGAGCGCGCATTGAACGCGGCGGGGCGCATTGCGCGCGCCACCGGCGTGCGCCTGGTATCGGAAACGTCGAACCGCCGCATCGAGCGCGGCGGCTCGCGCACCCCGGTGGATCGTCTGCCGTATCCGATCGACCTGGCCGTCGCCAAGCTCAAGGACGTCAAGCACCTGGTGCTGGCGGGCGCGAAGTCGCCGGTCGGTTTCTTTGCCTATCCGGGCAAGCCCAGCCTGCTGGCGCCGCAGGACAGCAACCAGGTGGTGCTGGCCACGGCCGACCAGGACCTGCCGCACGCGCTGGAGTGGCTGGCCGATGAACTGGGCATCGCCGCCGATGCGCCGCGCCTGACGGCGCCCGCCGCCAGTTATGAAGTGCCCGCGTCCGGCAAGCTGACCGGCGCCGCCGTCAACATCCTGGTCGCCCATCATCTGCCCGAACAGGCCATCGTTTGCGACGAGTCCATCACGCAGGGCCGCGAGTTTCCGCTGTACAGCGTCAGCAGCGCGCCGCACGACTGGCTGATGCTGACGGGCGGCGCGATCGGCATCGGCCTGCCGCTGGCGACGGGCGCGGCAGTGGCGTGCCCCGACCGCAAGGTGGTGACCTTGCAGGCGGACGGCAGCGGCATGTACACGCTGCAGGCCTTGTGGACGCAGGCGCGCGAAAACCTGGATTGCCTCACCATCATCCTGGCCAACCGTTCGTACGCCACGCTGCATGGCGAGATGAAGAACGTGGGCGTGCAGGAACCGGGCCGCAATGCGCGCCGCATGCTGGACCTGCAGGACCCGCATCTTGAATGGACCCATCTTGCGCGCGGCATGGGCGTGGAAGCAGTCAGCGTGGATACGGTCGAAGGCTTTGCGCGCGCGCTGGCCGAAGGCCTGAAGCGGCGCGGTCCCTTCCTGATCGAAGCGGTGATCTGACGGTTGCCGCCGTGGCGCGGACGCTTCGTGGATCTTCTTCCCAAGCGCCGCGCCGCTACACCCCCAGATAGCGCGTCAATTGCTCGGGCTGCCGGGCCAGCGACGCGCTGTCGCCATCCTGCACGATCAATCCCTTTTCCATCACGAGGCACCGGTCGGTGTGTTCCAGCACCGCGCGGTAGTTGCGGTCCACGATCAGCGTGGACATGCCGGTGGCGCGGATCTCGCGGATGATGCGCCAGATCTCCGCCACGATCAGCGGCGCCAGGCCCTCGGTGGCCTCGTCCAGGATCAGGAGGTCGGGGTTGGTCATCAGCGCGCGGCCGATGGCCAGCATCTGCTGTTCGCCGCCCGACAACTGCTGGCCGCCGTGGCCCAGGCGTTCGCGCAGCCGCGGAAACGTGTCCAGCACACGCGCATAGGTCCAGTCCTGGCCTGCGCGCTTGCCCGGGCGCGCCGCCACCTGCAGGTTCTCGCGCACGTTCAGGTTGGGAAAGATGCCGCGGCCCTCGGGCACATAGGCCACCCCCATCCGGGCGATTGCATGGGGCTGCGCGTGGGTGCAGTCGCTGCCGCGCACGCGCACGTTGCCCTGCGCGCTTTTCACGTGGCCCATCAGGCTGCGGATGAGCGTGGTCTTGCCCATCCCGTTGCGGCCCACCAGTCCCACCGATTCGCCCGGCGCGATGTGCATGTCCACGCCCCGCAGGACATGGCTGGCGCCGTAGTACACGTGCAGTCCGCCTGCTTCGATCAGCGCGTGCATCAATGCGCTCCTTGTCCGTCTTCGCCCAGGTAGGCGGTGCGCACTTCCGGATTGGCGCGGATCTGTGCGGGAGCGCCGCTGGCGATAGCGCTGCCGTTGACCATGACGGTGATGGTTTCGGCGATGCGGAACACGGCATCCATGTCATGCTCGACCAGCAGGATGGCGTGGCCGGCCTTCAGTGTATGCAGCAGAGCCAGGATGCGGTCAGTTTCCTCGGGGCCCATGCCCGCCAGCGGTTCGTCCAGCAGCAGCACCTGCGGCTCGCCCGCCAGGCACATGGCGATCTCAAGTTGGCGCTTGCGGCCGTGCGGCAGCAGGCCGGCCGGTTGCCGCGCATCGCCGGTCAGGCCCGTGCGGTCCAGCGCCGCGCCCGCCAATTCGGCGCTGCGCCGGCAGCTGGCGGCATCGCGCCACCAGTGCCAGAAGCGCTGCCGGCTGGCCTGCGCGGCCAGCCTGCAGTTTTCAAACACAGTCAGTTCCGGAAAGATCGTGGATCGCTGGTAGCTGCGGCCCAGCCCGGCGCGCGCCCGTTCGGGCTGAGGCCAGGTGGTGATGTCGCGGCTGCCCAGCGTGACCTGGCCGCTGCTGGCCGCCAGTTCACCCGACAGGATGTTGATGAGCGTGGACTTGCCCGCGCCGTTGGTGCCGATCACGGCATGCACCTGGCCGCGCAGCAGATCGAGCGACACGCCGTTGACCGCGGTAAGACCGCCGAAGCGGCGCGTGACCGCGGCGGCCGAGAGCAGGACATCAGACATGGCGTTCTCCCTGGAGCGGCAGGCGCGCGGCCGCCGGTTTGCTTTCCGCGCGGGCCGGGGGCGCCGCGTCTTTGCGAACGTCCGCGGCGCGAGCGTGGCGGCGTTCGCGCCATTGGGCCGGCAGACCTGCCAGCCCGTTCGGCAACAGGGCCACCAGCGCGATGATCGCCAGGCCCAGCGGCAGGTGCCAATGGCGCGCGTAATCGCCAAACAGGTCCTGCGACTGGAACAGCTCTTGCAGCAGCACCATCGTCACCGTGCCCAGCACTGCGCCGCCCAGGCTGCCCATGCCGCCCAGGATGACCATCAGCAGCACCAGCCCGGACTGTTCCCAGGCCAACAGCTCCGGTGTGACGAAGCCATCTTTCAGCGCGAACAGAAAGCCCGCCAGGCCGGCCAGCGTGGCGCCGACGACATAGGCGGCGAGCTTGTAGGGATAAGTCGAATAGCCTGCCGCGCGCATGCGCTGTTCGTTGATGCGGATGCCGGCAAGCGCCGCGCCGAATGGCGAGCGGCGCAGCAACGCCAGAAAGCCCCACGTCAGCGCCAGGCAGGCCAGGACAAAGAAATAGAACGTGCCGGCGTTGCCCAGATCGAACGGCATCCAGCCGCCCAGCGAGAGTTCCGGCCGGAAATACAGGTAGATGCCGTCGCTGCCGCCGCCGATCTTGGTGTCGTGGAACACGTAGTACGCCATCTGCGAAAACGCCAGCGTGACCATGATGAAGTACACGCCGCGCGTGCGCAGGGCCAGTGCCCCGGTCACCAGGGCATACGCGGCGGCTGCCAGAAGGGCGGCCGGCAGCAGCCACCACAGGCTGGCCGCTTCCGACTCGGGCGACAACAGCGCCGCCACGTAGGCGCCGATGCCGAAGAACGCCGCGTGTCCCAGGCTCACCAACCCCGCGCCGCCCACCAGCAGTTGCAGGCTGAGCGCGAAGATCGCGTAGATCATGATCTTCACCGCCAGGCCGGTGTAGTAATCGCTGCCGCTGAAGGAAAAGGCCGCCAGCGCCAGCAGCGTGGCGATGGGCAGAAGTCGGTTAAGCAGAGGCGCGCGCATGCGTGGGTCCTTTTGAGGTCGACAGGACCTAGCCCTGTTTGAACAGCCCTTCGGGCTTGCAGAGAAGAATGAGGGCCATCAGCAGATAGACCAGCACGCCCGCCGCGGAAGGGAACAGCACCTGGCCGAAGGTCTCGGCAAAGCCCACCAGCATCGCGGCCAGGAAGGCGCCGCGAATCGACCCGATGCCGCCGATCACCACCACCACGAAACAGATGATGAGCACGCCGTTGCCCATGCCGGGATACACGGACGACACGGGCGCGGCGATGCTGCCGGCCAGCGCCGCCAGCGCCACGCCCGCGGCGAACACGACGCGGTAGAGCTTGTTGATGTCGATGCCCAGCGAGCTGATCATCTCGCGGTTGCTGGCGCCGGCGCGCAGCATCATGCCCAGCCGCGTGCGCGAGATCATCCAGTACAGCAGCAGCGCGACGACGATGCCCACGGCGGAAATGAAAAGGCGGTAGACGGGATAGGTCATCACGTCGCCCAGCGCAATGCTCCCGCGCAGCCAATCGGGCAGCGGCACGCCATGCACGTCGTTGCCCACCAGGATGCTGCGCAGTTCCTCGAACACCAGGATCAGGCCGTACGTCATCAGCACCTGCTGCAGGTGATTGCGCTTGTACAGGTAGCTGAAGAACGCGGCTTCCAGCAGGTATCCCATCACGCCGGCCGCCAGCACGCAGACGGCCAGCGTGGTGAGAAACCCGCCGCCCAGCCAGCGGTCGACCAGCGGGCCCAGCGCAAACGCCATGTACGCGCCGATCATGTAGAAGCTGCCGTGCGCCAGGTTGATGATGCCCATGATCCCGAAGATCAGCGTCAAGCCGCTGGCCACCAGGAACAGCAGCAAGCCGTACTGGAATGCGTTCAGGCTCTGGATGAGCAGGATGCTGATGTCCATGGGGCCTCCCGTGGCGGACGCGTTCGGCGGGCTACAGCTTGCAGCCGCGGGCGGGGTCGGCCAGCTTCTGCACCGCGACCTCGACGACCTTGTTTTCCAGGCCGTCGACGCGGCGCAGGTAGATGTCCTGAACGGGATTGCCGGCCTTGGACAGCGTGAACGAGCCGCGCGGGCTGTCCACGGTGGCCGTGCGCATGGCGCTGCGGAAGGCGTCTTTCTTCGTGAAGTCGCCCTTCACGGCGGTCAGCCCCGACTGCATGAGCTGCGCGGCGTCATAGCCTTGCACCGCGTAGACGTCCGGCTGCATCTTGTACGCCTTGGAATAATCGGCGCGGAAGGCGTTGTCGCGCGGCGTGTTCAGGCCGTCGGCGTAATGCAGCGTGGTCAAGAGCCCCTGCGCCGATGCGCCTTGCGCTTGCAGCGTGCCGTCCGTCAAAAAGCCCGAGCCGTACAGCGGAATCGTCTTGTCCAGGCCTGCCGCGTGGTAGTCCTGCACGAACTTCACGGCGCCGCCGCCCGCAAAGAAGGTGAACACCATGTCGGGCTTGAGCGCGGCAATCTCGGTCAGGAGCGACTGGAATTCCACGTTGGGAAACGGCAGGCTCAGTTCGCGCACGACCTTGCCGCCGGCCTTCTCGAAACCTTCCTTGAAGCCGCCGATGGCCTCGTCGCCCGCCGCGTACTTCCAGGTGATGGTCACGGCGGTCTTGTGGCCCTTGGCGTACGCCACCGGGCCCATGGCGTAGGCCGGCTGCCAGTTGGTGAACGAGGTGCGGAAGATGCCCGGGCCGCACAGCGGACCGGTGATCGCGTTGGCGCCCGCGTTGGTGACGATCAGCGTGGTGTCGGCGTCCTTGGCCGCCTTGGCCAGCGCCATCGCCACGCCCGAATGCACGGTGCCGATCAGCACATCGACCTGATCGCGCTTGATGAGGCGATTGGCGTTCTCGGCGGCCTTGGCCGGATTGGATTCGTCATCCACCTTGAAGTATTCGATCTCGCGTCCGCCGAGCTTGCCGCCTTGCTCGGCAACGTAGAGCTTGAAGCCGTTCTCGATGGCGTTGCCCAGCGCGGCAAAGGTGCCGCTGTAGGGCAGCATGAAGCCGACCTTGAGCTTGTCGTCGGCATGCGCGCCGCTTGCGGCGATCGTCAGGGCGGCGGCCAGCGCGGCCCGGGTCAGGACGTGGTTCATGGTTTGTCTCCGTGCTTGTTATGGGCGGACGCGGGGCCTTGATGCGCGGCCCGTGTCAACCGGGTTTTTCCAGCGCGCCGACAAAGCGTGCGACGGCCTGGACAACGGTGGCGGGCTGATCCCGGTGCGGCGAATGCCCGCAATCCGGAATCTCCAGCAGTTCGGTCTGCGGCGCGCGCCGGCGGATGCCGTGCACCTGCGCCAGCGTGCCGTATTCGTCGCCGGTGCCCTGAATGGCCAGCACGGGACAGGTGATGCGGCTCAGATCGTCCTCGATGTTCCAGGCGCGAAATTCCGGGTTCAGCCAGATGTCGTTCCAGCCCCAGAACGCGGAGTCGACATCCTGGTGATGGCGGCCCAGCCGCGCGCGCAGATCTGATTCCAGATAGGCGCGGCGCGCGGCCGCGATGCTGGTGAGGGACACGTCTTCGACAAGGATGTGCGGGGCCGCCGCGATCACACCGGCGACCGCGTCCGGATACCGGGCGGCGTAAAGCAAGGCGATCGAGCCGCCGTCGCTGTGGCCGAACAGCACCGGCTTGTCGCGGCGCGCGTTCACGCCCAGGACCTCCAGCAAGGCCGGCAGGACGTCGTGCGCCTCGCGGTGCATGAAGTCCACGGGCCACGCATCATCCTGCGGGCGCGCGGTGGACCGGCCGTATCCGTAGCGCGAATACACCAGCCCGCGGCAGCCGGCGGCCTCGCACACCTGCACGGGCCAGTCCTTCCACATCGACACCGACCCCAACCCTTCATGCAGAAAGACGATGAGCGGGGCGTCCGTGCGCTCCGGCGCGATCCATCGGCATTCCAGCCGCAGGTCGCGGCCGCGCGCGTGGACGCCGGCAAAGACCGTATCCGAGTTGGCGGCCGCCGTCATAGCGATGCCTCTTCCAGCGCCCGCAGGCGAAAGCGCTGGATCTTGCCGGTGGCGGTCTTGGGCAGTTCCTCCAGGAAATCGATCTGGCGCGGATACTTGAAGGGCGCCAGGTGTTGCTTGACGTAATGCTGCAAGGCGGCGCCCGTCTGCGCGTCCGGTTCGAAGCCGTCGCGCAGCACCACATAGGCCTTGGTCTTGACCAGCCCGTCGTGGTCCGGCACCCCGATCACGGCCGCTTCCAGCACCGCCTCGTGCTGGATCAGGATGTTCTCGACCTCGACCGGCGACACATACTGGCCGCTGACCTTGATCATGTCGTCGCTGCGTCCGGCGTAGGTGTAATAGCCATCCGGATCGCAAACGTATTTGTCGCCGCTCTTTAACCAGTCGCCCAGAAAGCACTGGCGCGTCTTGTCGCGGTTGTTCCAGTACATCAGCGCGGCGCTGGGACCCTTGATGTACAGGTCGCCGATGGCGCCGGGCGCGACGGGCGCGCCGTTGTCGTCGCGCAGCTGCACCTCATAGCCCGGCACGGGCTTGCCCGTGGTGCCGTAGCGCAATTGCCCCGAGCGGTTGGAAATGAAGATGTGCAGCATCTCGGTCGAGCCGATGCCGTCCAGGATTTCACAGCCGAAATGCCGCGTGAAACGCTCGCCGATATCACGCGGCAAGGCTTCGCCGGCAGATGTGCAGACGCGCATCGTCACCTGCTCTCGGGGCGGCAGGTTGGGCGAGGCCAGCATGCTGGCATACAACGTCGGCACGCCGTAGAACACGGTGGGGCGATGCCGCACCAGCCGCTGGAACACGGCCTGCGGCGTGGGGCGCTCGGCCATCAGCACGACCGTGGCGCCCACCGACAGCGGAAAGGTCAGGCCGTTGCCCAGGCCGTAAGCGAAGAACAGCTTCGCGGCCGAGAACACCACGTCGCTTTCGCGGATGCCGAGTACGGGCTTGGCGTACAGTTCCGCCGTGTGCCAGAGGTTGCCGTGGGTGTGCACCACGCCCTTGGGCTTGCCGGTCGAACCGGACGAATACAGCCAGAATGCGATTTCGTCGGATAGCGTGCGGGCCGCGGGCGCCAGCGGGGCGGCGGCCAGCAGCGTGTCGAACGCGTGGGCGCCATCGGGCAAGGCCGCGCCGGGCTGCGACACCACCAGATGTTCGACATCCGCCGGCGCCTGAGCCAGCGCCGCCTGCAGCACCGGCAGCAGGGCGCCGGACACGAACACGGCGCGCACGCGGCTGTGCGCAATGATGTAGGCGTAATCGTCCGCGGTGAGCAGGGTATTGACGGCAACCGGCACGACGCCGGCGTGCAGGGCGCCCAAAAACGCCACCGGCCAGTCGGCCGTGTCCTGCATCAGCACCAGGATGCGTTCCTCGCGGCGCAGGCCCAGGTTGCGCAGCGCGCCCGCCATGCGGGCCACCCGCTCGGCCAGCTCGCCATACGTGAGCTGGCGCGTGTCGTCGATGTAGGCCGGCTTGGCGGCGCGCGGCGCGTTCAGCGCGGCAAGATGGCTGGCGAAATTCAGTTCGGCGGGGCAGGTGTTCACTGTTGTCTCCTGGTGTCCTGGTGGGTGGACGCCGTGCCTGTGGTTGTTGTTGGCGGCACGGTTGCGGCGTCCGGGCCGGTTTTCAGCCGGGGCGCGTGAATTCGATGGCCCCGCCGGGCAGCAGATACAGCACGAGGGCCCTGCCGCGCGTGACGGTGGGGCTATGGGCCGAGCCCGGTCCGTAGACGAGCCAGCCCGCGCCGTGGCCGTCAAAGCGCGCGTCGCCGGTAAGCGGCATGATCATGTCGATCTCGCCGTTGGGATGGGCGTGGTGCGGGCCGGCCAGGTCATTCATGTCGACGACGTCCACCGAGAAGCCGCCCAGGTCGTCGGCGGGCTTGATGACCCGGCCGTACTTGATGCCGCCGCCTTCGCGGTTGCACATCCAGCCGTCGGCCACGCCTTGCCTACAGGTGGCAAAGATGTCCTGGAACAGGGCGCTTTCCGGGCCGGCAGCCTGGTTGAGCCGGGTCTGCAGCGCCGCGTCCAGCGGCTGGCCGGCCGTCAGGCGCGTCACATCGCGCATCAGGGCGTGGAATTGGTCGGGCGTACTCACCAAGCGGCTCCTTTACACTGTCGGCGCTCAGGCAGTCCGCATTTGGACTGCTGTTTTTTTGCACCGGATCGGCTGTGGACTCGTTGGATGGAAAAATAGTGCTTCCGTTGGCGTGGGTCAAGCACTATAGTGCATAAAAGAGCGGTAATCAGGGTTTTTGCGGAGTCAGTCGAACCATGAATCAAGCGCTAGACACGGCGCCCATCGAACCCCGGCGCGAGCCCTTCCTGATCGCCTTGGGCGAGCGCGTGCGCCGCCTGCGCGCCATCCGCGGCATGACGCGCAAGGGCTTGTCGCAGGCGACCGGCGTATCCGAACGGCACCTCGCCAACCTGGAGCACGGGGTCGGCAATGCGTCGATCCTGGTGCTGCTGCAGATTGCCCGGGCGTTCAACTGCGCGCTGGCTGAGCTGGTCGGCGACGTCACCACGGAATCGCCAGACTGGCTGCTGATCCGGGAGTTGCTGAGCGGACGCACCGAATCCGATCTGCAGCGCGCGCGCGAGGCGCTGACGCAGCTGTTCGGCGTGGGTGCCGGCGCGCAGCGGCCCAACCGCACCCAGCGCGTGGCGCTCATCGGCCTGCGCGGCGCGGGCAAGTCGACGCTGGGCCAGATGCTGGCCGACGACTTGGGTTATCCGTTCGTGGAACTGAACCGCGAGATCGAGCGGGTGGCCGGCTGCGGCATCCTGGAAATCCATAACCTGTATGGTCCAAACGCCTATCGCCGCTACGAACGGCGCGCGCTCGAAGAGGCGGTGCAGATCTACCCGGAAATGGTGCTGGCCACGCCGGGCGGGCTGGTGTCCGAACCCGCCACGCTCAACCTTCTGCTGACCCATTGCTATACGGTCTGGCTGCGCGCCACGCCCGAAGAGCACATGGAACGCGTCATGGCGCAGGGTGACTTCCGCCCCATGTCGGGCAACAACGAAGCCATGTCCGACTTGAAGCGCATCCTGGCCGGGCGCGAAGCGTTCTACGCCAAAGCCGACCTGACCTGGGTGACCAGCAACCTGGAAGTGGCGGAAAGCTTCGCTGGCCTGCGCACGCAGGTCCGCAAGGCCTGCGGGCTGCCGCTGTAGCGGTGCGATTGAGCAGGTGTCGATGGCCAGGTGTCAGACACCCTCGTGGCGCCTTATCAGTGCGACGAACCCTTCTGCCGGGTGTCAGACACCTTTTAAGTGGCAGCATGCCTAGATTGCCCAGGTGTCTGACACCCGCTTAACCGCCGTCACAAGCTGACGATCCTCTCAACGGGGTGTCTGACACCGCCCCAAGCAAGCGCCCCCCCCGAACCCAAGCACCTGCACTTTCCTGCATATTCCGCTTGACGCTCCAAAACGCCTGCACTAATCTGCATAATAATTCATGTAGTGCAGTATTTTTCCTGTCAGTGAACAGGGCGTACGAGGAGACACACGATGAGCAGTCCCATCAACCGGGTCGATTTCCGGACCGATCCCGCCCAGTACCGGCACTGGCGCCTGACTTTCGACGGTGCCGTCGCGACCCTGGCCATGGACGTGGCCGAAGACGGCGGCCTGCGCCCCGGCTACAAGCTCAAGCTCAATTCGTACGACCTGGGCGTCGACATCGAACTGCACGACGCCCTGCAACGCATCCGCTTCGAACACCCCGAAGTGCGCAGCGTGGTCGTCACCAGCATGAAAGACCGCATCTTCTGTTCCGGCGCCAACATTTTCATGCTGGGGTTGTCCACCCACGCCTGGAAGGTCAACTTCTGCAAGTTCACCAATGAAACCCGTAACGGCATCGAAGACTCCAGCCGTCATGGCGGCCTGAAGTTCATTGCGGCGCTGAACGGCGCGTGTGCGGGCGGCGGCTATGAATTGGCCCTGGCCTGCGATGAGATCCTCTTGATCGACGACCGCTCGTCTTCCGTTGCGCTGCCCGAGGTGCCCTTGCTGGGCGTGCTGCCGGGCACAGGCGGGCTGACCCGCGTGACCGACAAGCGCCGCGTGCGCCATGACCACGCGGACATCTTCTGCACGCTGGTCGAGGGAGTGCGGGGGCAGCGCGCCAAGGATTGGCGGCTGGTGGACGACGTGGTCAAGCCCGCCCGCTTCGAGGAGGAAGTCCGGGCCCGCGCGCTTGCCTTGGCGCAGGACAGCGACCGTCCGGCAGGCGAGCAGGGCGTGGCGCTGACGCCGCTGCAACGCACCGAGACGGAGAGCAGTCTTTCCTATCGCTATGTCGACGTGCAGCTCGACCGCGAAAAGCGCCAGGCCACCTGGACCGTGCGCGCGCCGCAAGGGGAAGTGGAAACCGATCTTGCGGACATCGTTGCCGCGGGGGCGGCCTGGTGGCCGCTGCAGATGGCGCGTGAGCTGGACGACGCCATCCTGACGATGCGCACCAATGAACTGGATATCGGCACCTGGATCCTCAAGACCGAGGGCGACGCGCAGCAAGTGCTGGCGGCGGACGCCGCGTTGGAACAGCACGCGGGCCACTGGTTCGTGCGCGAGACCGCAGGCATGCTGCGCCGCACGCTTGCGCGGCTGGATGTCACGTCCCGCAGCCTGTTCGCGCTGATCGAGCCGGGCTCCTGCTTTGCCGGCACGCTGCTGGAACTGGCGCTGGCGGCCGACCGCAGCTACATGCTGGACGTCGAGGACGAGGAAGACATCGACGCTGCGCCGCCGCGCCTTGTGGTGGGCGAGCGCAACTTCGGCGCGTACCCGATGGTGAATGGACAAAGCCGACTGCAGCGCCGTTTCTACGGCGAAACCGGGTCGCTGGAAGCGGTGCGAGCCCAGGCCGGACGCAGCCTGCCGGCCGCCGACGCGCTGGCGCTGGGCCTCATCACCTATGCGCCCGACAGCATCGACTGGGACGACGAGGTGCGGCTGGCGCTGGAAGAGCGCCGCGCGCTGTCGCCCGATGCGCTGACGGGCCTGGAGGCAAACCTGCGCTTTGGCGGGCAGGAAACCATGGAAACCCGCATCTTCGGTCGGCTGACTGCCTGGCAGAACTGGATCTTCAACCGCCCCAATGCGGCGGGCGACAAGGGCGCGCTCAAGCTGTACGGCAAGGGCGAGCAGGCGGCATTCGACTGGAACCGCGTCTGAGCGCCGCGCGGCTGGCGGCCCATCTTAAAAAAATCAGGAGAGAGACATGTCCGGCATCAACTACAGCGACAAGATTCCCAATAACGTCAACCTGTCCGGCGACCGCGCGTTGCAGCGCGCGCTGGAACACTGGCAGCCCAACTACCTGCAATGGTGGCAGGACATGGGCCCCGACGGTTCGCACGGCTTTGACGTTTACCTGCGCACGGCGGTCAGCGTCGAGCCCGACGGGTGGGCCCATTTCAATCACGTGCGCATGCCCGACTACCGCTGGGGCATCTTCCTGGCGCCGCAGGACGGCCAGCGCAAGATCCATTTTGGCGAGAACATCGGCCGCGACGTGTGGCAGGACGTGCCGGGCGAGCACCGCGCCAACCTGCGCCGCATCATCGTCACGCAGGGCGACACGGAACCTGCGTCGATCGAGCAGCAGCGGCACCTGGGCCTGACGGCGCCATCGCAGTACGACTTGCGCAACCTGTTCCAGATCAACGTCGAAGAAGGGCGGCACCTGTGGGCAATGGTGTACCTGCTGCACCGCTATTTCGGCCGTGACGGGCGCGAGGAAGCCGATGCGCTGCTGCAACGCAGCTCGGGCGATTCGGACAATCCGCGCATCCTGGGCGCCTTCAACGAAAAGACGCCGGACTGGCTGGCGTTCTACATGTTCACCTACTTCACCGATCGCGACGGCAAGTTCCAGCTGTGCGCGCTGGCCGAATCCAGCTTCGACCCGCTGGCACGCACCACCAAGTTCATGCTGACCGAGGAAGCGCACCACATGTTCGTGGGCGAGTCCGGCATTTCGCGCGTCATCCAGCGCACCTGCGAAGTGATGAAGGAACTGAAAACCGACGACCCGCAAGCCGTGCGCGCGGCGGGCGTGATCGACCTGCCCACCATCCAGCGCTACCTGAACTTCCACTACAGCGTGACCATTGATCTGTTCGGCGCGGACCAGTCGTCCAACGCCGCCATCTTCTATGGATCGGGCTTGAAGGGCCGGTACGAAGAGAGCAAGCGCACCGACGACCATCAACTGAAGAACGACACCTACCGGGTGCTCAACGTCAGCAACGGCAAGCTGTCCGAGACCGAAGTGCCGATGCTCAATGCGCTAAACGAAGTGCTGCGCGACGACTTCATCCGCGATTCGGTGGCCGGCATCGGCCGCTGGAACAAGGTGATCGAAAAGAGCGGCCTGGCGTTCCGCCTGCAGGTGCCGCACAAGGCGTTCAACCGCCAGATCGGCACCCTGGCCGGCATCCGCATGTCGCCGGAAGGCGAGATCCTGTCCGAGTCGCAGTGGCAGGCCAACCAGCACAAGTGGCTGCCCACGCCGGAAGATCGGGCGTTCGTCGCGTCGCTGATGGGCCGCGTCACCGAGCCGGGCAAGTTCGCCAACTGGATCGCGCCGCCCGTCATGGGCATCAACCGCCAGCCGGTGAACTTCGAGTACGTGCGTTTCAACTAAAGGCCGCGCGGGCCGCGTGCCCGCGCGTAGGGAGGACGGCGATGAACGCCCCATTACCGGTGGAAGTCCTGAAGCAGCATCTGATCGATCCCGAGATCTGCATCCGCTGCAACACCTGCGAAGAGACCTGTCCGGTCGATGCGATCACCCACGATGCGAACAACTACGTGGTGGATCCCGAAATCTGCAATGGCTGCATGGCCTGCGTGCCGCCGTGCCCGACGGGCTCGATCGACAACTGGCGGCTGGTCGTGCGGGCCGAGGCCTATTCGGTGCAGGACCAGTTAGGCTGGGAAGAGCTGCCGCAGGAAAAGCCGCTGCCGGTAGATGCGGCGGCGGAAGGCGAGGGCGGTCAGCCCATGCCGGCGCCGCAGGCCGAAGCGGGCCTCGCGCAGACGGCGGCGGCCGTGACGGCCGCCACGCCCGGCGCCGCGGTGCCGCCGTGGTCGGCCGCGCACCCTTACGTGAATCTCTACACGCACAAGACGCCGATCACCGCGACCGTGGTGGGCAACTATCGCGTCACCGGCGCCGACACGGAAAGCGACATTCACCACATCGTGCTGGACTTCGGCGAGCAGCCGTTCCCGGTGCTGGAGGGCCAGTCCATCGGCATCCTGCCGCCGGGCGTGGATGCGCAGGGCCGGCCGCATCACGCGCGCCAGTATTCGCTGGCCAGTCCGCGCGACGGTGAACGGGCGGGATACAACAACCTGTCGCTGACGGTCAAACGCGTCACCCAGGACCACGGCGGCGCGGCCGCGCATGGCGTGTGTTCCAACTATCTGTGTGACCTGGCCAAGAACGACACCGTGCAGGTGATCGGCCCCTTCGGCCACACCTTCCTGATGCCGAACCACCCGCAGGCCAATCTCATCATGATCTGCACGGGCACGGGTTCTGCCCCGATGCGCGCGATGACCGAACGCAGCCGCCGCCTGATCGGCACGGCGGACATCGGCAAGCTCATGCTTTTCTTCGGCGCGCGCACCGAACGCGAGCTGCCGTACTTTGGCCCGTTGATGAAGCTGCCGCGGGATTTCATCGACATCAACCTGGCGCTGTCGCGCGAACCCGGCCAGCCCAAGCGCTACGTGCAGGACCTGATCCGCGAACGGGCCGCGCTCGTGCGCGGGCTGCTGGCCGACCGCAATACCTGCATCTATGTCTGCGGGCTGAAGGGCATGGAAGTCGGCGTGCTGGACGCCCTGCGCGACGTGGTGGTGCAGTCGGGCGAGGATTGGTCTATCCTGCATGATGCGCTGCGCCGTGAAGGCCGGCTGCACTTCGAGACGTACTGATTCCAACAACAGTTGCGTGACGAACGGCGCGCCTGGGCGCGCCGTTTTCGTTGGCAGGGGAAAAACAACATGAAGTTCGCCGAATTCAAGGACGGCATGGTGATCAAGGCGGGGCCGGTCACCGTGACGGAAGCGGAGATCCTGGAGTTCGCCCGCAAGTACGATCCCCAGTGGTTCCATACCGATCCGCAGCGCGCCGCGGAAGGCCGCTGGGGCGGGCTGATCGCCAGCGGCTGGCACACCTGCGCGATGGCCATGCGCATGGCGGTCGACGCCGCCCTGCATGATTCCGAATCCTTCGGTTCGCCCGGCCTGGGCGAAGTCCGCTGGCGCACGCCGGTACGCCCCGGCGACACCCTGCGCCTGCACGCGCGCGTGCAGGGCGCGCGGCACTCGTCCTCGCGCCCCGATTTGGGCATCATCAACTGGGCATGGACGGTCGTGAACCAGCACGACGAAAGCGTGCTGGAAATGGACGCGACCAGCCTGTTCGACCTGTCCGGCAACAACTAGGCGCAGCGGCTACCGCTTGCTCGCCTGCTTGAGAATGGCGGCCGCCTCCGGGCCGGCCGCCGCCTTCCACGCATTGATCGATTCGGCGGAAGCGTCCTTCAACGCCTTCTTCACCGCCGGGGGCACGGCGGTGTTGATCGCGACGCCGTTCTTGCGCATGTTCGCGTAGTTCTGCTGCAGGCGGCCCTCGATGCGTTTCCACTGCTCGGCCTCGGTCTGCGCGGCTGCCTGGTCGATGGCCTTGCGCGAGCGCGCATCCAGCGCCTCGTAGGCCTTCAGGTTCATCGTCGCCACCGAGACCGGCATGGCGTAGTTGATCTCGGCAAAATTCGGCAGGTATTCCCACAGCTTGCGGCCCGCGCCGCCATCGCCGGAAGACAGCACCGCGTTCACCTCGCCGGATGCGATGCGCGGCATGGCGTCCGCGAACGAAATGTTCTGCGCCTTTGCGCCGGCCCGCTGCATGACGTCCTGCGAGGTCGCATCGTAGGTGCGGATGGAGAGGCGCTTGAGCGCCGCCACGCTGTCCAGCTTTTGCTTGGACCAGATGCCCGACGCGGGCCACGGCGTGGTGTAGAGCAGCTTCTGGCCATGCGCGGCCAGCAGCTTCTCGTACGCCGGGCGCGCCGCCTTGTTCAGATTGCGCGCCTTGGACAACGAGTCGGCCAGGAAGGGCAAGGACGAGACGCCAAAGATCGGATACTTCGTGGCCAGCGCGCCGGCAAAGGCGTCGCCCGCATCCACCTTGCGCGTCTGCACGGCCTCGATCATGTCGCCCGACTTGATGCCCTTGGCGGCGTCGAAGCTCGCGTCGATGACGACATTGCCGGCCGACTTGGCCCGAACCAGTTCGGCGAACGTGGACACGCCTTGACCCGGCATGGAGGTGGCCGGGTACTCGGTGGTCATGGTGAGCGTCGTGGCGGCCTGAGCGCCTTGGGCGATGAACGCCATGGCGACGACTGCCGCCAGGCGCAGGGGGGTGATGCCGTGCATGCGCGACTCCTCGTGAAGGGACCCGTGAAGCGTAAGAGGTATACAGGCGTACGCCTAGTCGGGCTTTCGGCAATGCGCAGGCGGGGAGGGATCGGACGTATGGCGTATTCCAATACGGTCCGTGTCTGACACCCTGGGGAGATGACCATCAGCTTGTAGCGGCGGCGCAGAGGGTGTCAGACACCTGGCGCTGCCGCAACGCGCCAAAAAAATCTATGGTCAGCCCGATTTTTGCAAGCGGGTTTGTGTTGGCGTAAATTGGGCTTTGCTCAAATCTATTCGGAGTCGTTTGGGGACAGGTCCCCCGCTCCATGATGAGAGTCGCGCCCGGCAAACCTCAAAAGGGCCTCAGCATCCAGGTGCTGAATTTTTTACCAGGTTTCTTGCCAGGCCGTTGAGCCGTTTATGTCTTCACGTACTCGCGTCGCAAAACCAGGAAGTGACTGCGTAAAACGGTGATGAATGTCAGGTTGCGCTAACAGCCTGCTCACTTCGGTAGTTCGTTCCATTGGCGAGGATGGCCCAGGCTATCCTCGCCAATTTATTGGCCAGCGCGCAGGCCACCACGTTCGAGTGGCGTCGTGCCAGCAGCTCGCGCACCCAGACGCCCAGCCGATCCGTGCGCCGCTCTACGCGTTGCATGATCGCTCGTGCGCCCTGCACCAACAGCCGCCTGAGATTCTTGTCGCCACGCTTGCTGATTCCCAGCAGCTTAGGCGTACCGCCAGTGCTGTATTGGCGTGGCACCAGACCCACAGAGGCGGCGAACTGGCGGGCCGAACCGAATTGCTGCGCATCGCCCAATTCTGTCATCAGCGCGCTCGCGGTGATCGGCCCGATGCCGGGGATCTCCAGAAGCCGCTGGCTGCGTTCATCCTCGCGCAGTTGCTGGCACAAATCGCGTTCGATTTCGCCGATCTGCTCGTCCAAATACTTGAAGTGCGCCTGCAGCCGTTCAAGCAATGCCGCCAGTCGGGGCGGCAGCTCATGCTCGGCCAACACCGCTGGCAGGCGCCGCAGGATCGCCTGGCCGCGCGGCAGGCTGATGCCGAACTCCAGCAAAAAGGCGTGGACTTGGTTGATCACGCCGGTGCGCTCGCGCACCAGCGACTCTCGGACGCGGTGCAGCGCCGAGACGGTCTGCTGAGCCTCGTTGCGCACGCACACGAACCGCATGCTCGGGCGCGAGGCTGCTTCGCAGATCGCCTGCGCATCGGCAAAGTCGTTCTTGTTGCCCTGCACGAAAGGGCGCACGAACTGTGGGGAGATCAGCTTGGGTTGGTGGCCTAGCGCCTGGATGCGGCGCGCCATCCAATGGGCTCCTGCGCAGGCCTCCATCACCACCGTGCTGCACGGGCTATTACCCAGCAACGTGAACACTTGCTGGCGAGAGCACTTCTTGCGAAACACCATCCTGCCGGCAGAATCCTGCCCGTGCAGATGGAAGCTATGCTTACCCAGATCGATGCCAATCAGCGTGACGGTGCTCATGAGAGGTCTCCCAGAAAGAACAATCCCCACTCAGCGTACCGCTTCGTGGGGATCGGGCTGACCATCTCATTAAGGCCGCCCCATGGGCGGCCTCCTTTGCTACACCAGGCAGGCGATCAATAGAACGCCTGGATGCCGGTCTGGGCGCGGCCCAGGATCAGGGCGTGCACGTCGTGGGTACCTTCGTAGGTGTTGACCACTTCCAGGTTCACCAGGTGACGGGCCACGCCGAATTCGTCGGAGATGCCGTTGCCGCCCAGCATGTCGCGGGCCAGGCGGGCGATGTCCAGCGCCTTGCCGCACGAGTTGCGCTTCATGATCGAGGTGATTTCCACGGCGGCGGTGCCTTCGTCCTTCATGCGGCCCAGGCGCAGGCAGCCTTGCAGCGCCAGCGTGATTTCGGTCTGCATGTCGGCCAGCTTCTTCTGGATCAGCTGGTTGGCGGCGAGCGGGCGGCCAAACTGCTTGCGGTCCAGGGTGTATTGGCGGGCGGTGTGCCAGCAGGCTTCGGCGGCGCCGACAGCGCCCCAGGCGATGCCGTAACGGGCAGAGTTCAGGCAGGTGAACGGACCCTTCAGGCCGGACACGCCGGGCATCATCTGGTCGGCGGACACTTCCACCTCGTCCATGACGATTTCACCGGTGATCGACGCGCGCAGGCCGACCTTGCCGTGGATGGCGGGGGCGGACAGGCCCTTCATGCCCTTTTCCAGGATGAAGCCGCGGATCTTGCCGTCGAAGTCGCCGCCGACGCACTTGGCCCACACCACGAACACGTCCGCGATCGGCGAGTTGGTGATCCACATCTTGTTGCCGCTCAGCTTGTAGCCGTCGGCGGTCTTGACGGCGCGGGTTTCCATGCCGTTGGGGTCGGAGCCGTGATTGGGTTCGGTCAGGCCGAAGCAGCCGATCCATTCGCCGCGCGCCAGCTTGGGCAGGTACTTCTTCTTTTGTTCTTCGCTGCCGAATTCGTTGATCGGCACCATGACCAGCGAGGACTGCACGCTCATCATCGAGCGGTAGCCGGAGTCGACGCGTTCGACCTCACGGGCGATCAGGCCGTAGCTGACGTAGTTCAGGCCAGCGCCGCCGTATTCGACGGGGATGGTGGCGCCCAGCAGGCCGAGCTCGCCCATTTCGGAGAAGATCTCGGGATCGGTCTTCTCGTTGCGGAAAGCGTTGAGCACGCGCGGCGCCAGCTTGTCCTGCGAGTAGGCGTAGGCGGCGTCGCGCACCATACGCTCTTCTTCGGTCAGCTGCTGATCCAGCAACAGGGGGTCTTGCCAGTGGAAGGAGGGGTTCGAGGACATGCTGGGTCTCCGCTATGGATTTCCGTGATCGGAATCTAGAAAGTTTAAACTTAAAATAATTCGGGCGGCAAGTTGGGGTTTGCACGGCAGTGCGCCTGGGCGCGCCGCCGGTCCTGACGCCCGTGCAGGGTTCAGTGCTGGGCCTTCAGCGCCGCCTCGCGGATCTTTTCGAGGGTCGTGGACGGGCTGATGGTTTCCGGATCGATGAAGCAGTGCAGGATCGCCGGCTTGCCGCTGGCCAATGCACGTTCAAATGCCGGACCGAACTGTTCGGTGGTATCCACGCGTTCGCCGTGGCCGCCAAAGGCGCGCGCGTAGTCGGCGAAATCGGGGTTCTTCAACTGGGTCGCGGAAATGCGGCCCGGATAGTGCTTTTCCTGGTGCATGCGGATCGTGCCGTACATGCCGTTGTCCACCAGCACCACGATGATGGGCAGGTCGTATTGCACGGCCGTCGCAAATTCCTGGCCGTGCATCAGGAAGCAGCCGTCGCCCGCGAAGCACACGACGGTCTTGTCCGGCCACACGCGCTTGGCGCCCACCGCTGCCGGCAGGCCGTAGCCCATGGACCCGGAAGTCGGCGCAAGCTGCGTGCCGAAGCGGGTGAAGCGGTGAAAGCGGTGCAGCCAGGTGGCGTAGTTGCCCGCGCCGTTGGTCATGATCGCGTCGGCGGGCAGGGTCTTTTCCAGATACGCCATGACCTGGCCCAGCTGCAGCGCGCCCGGTGTGGTGATGGCGTCGGGATCGCTCCATTTCAGGTACGACTCGCGCATCGCCTTCGTGCCGTCGGCCCAAGCGGGGGCGGCAGGCGCCTTCAGGCCGGCCAGCGTCGCGGCGAAGGCGGACGGCGAGGTATTGATGGCGAGGGTGGGGCGGTACACTCGGCCCAGTTCCGCGGCGTCGGGATGCACGTGCACCAGCTTTTGCTTGGGCACGGGAATGTCCAGCAGCGTGTAGGCCTGGCTGGGGTTTTCCGACATGCGTCCGCCCACCAGCAGGATCAGGTCGGCATCGGCCACGCGCTTGAGCAGCGCCGGGTTGATGCCCAGGCCCACGTCGCCGATGAAGCAAGGATGGTCCGCGGGAAACAGCATCTGGCGGCGGAACGACACGGCGGTCGGCAGCGAATGCAACTGCGCGAAATCGGCGAACTGCTGCACGGCGCGGGCGTCCCAACGCGTGCCGCCCAGAATGGCGACGGGGTTCTTCGCGCCGGCCAGCAGCTTTTCCAGATCGGCCAGCTGGCCAGCCGTGGGGGCCGCATCGATGACTTCGTAACGCGGGGCGTCGGCCACTTTGGCGGCCTCGACCAGCATGTCTTCCGGCAGCGCGATCACCACCGGACCGGGGCGGCCCGAGGTCGCGATGTGAAACGCGCGCGAGATCAGTTCGGGAATGCGTTCGACCTGATCGATCTCGGTCACCCACTTGGCCTGCGTGCCGAACACGGCGCGGTAGTCCATTTCCTGGAAGGCCTCGCGCTCGCGCATGCCGCGCTCGATCTGGCCGACAAACAGGATCATCGGCGTGGAGTCCTGTTTGGAGATGTGCACGCCGGCCAGCGCGTTGGCGGCGCCGGGGCCGCGCGTCACCATGCAGATGCCGGGTTCGCCCGTCAGCTTGCCGTGCGCGTCGGCCATCATGGCCGCGCCGCCTTCCTGGCGGCACACCGTGACCTTGATGTCGGCATCGTGCAGGCCGTCCAGCACCGCCAGATAGCTTTCGCCGGGGACACAAAATACATGTTTGACGCCCTGGGCGACCAATTGGTCGACCAGAATGTGACCGCCAAGGCGGGAATCTTGCTGAGGCATGGTGGTGTCGTGGTTAGCCTAGGGTAGAACTGCCGAGCATATGTTCCCTGAGCGCACAACGCAATTGATAAAATTGCACATTCTGTTGATCCCCCGGCACGTCCCGCCTGGTGCGCTGCAACATGCGCGCGCGCCGCGACGGGCCGCATTTCAGGCGGCATTCCCTCCATGAGAAACGGCATTCCCAATCTGAGCGCCCTGCAGGCATTCGAGGCCTCGGCCCGGCTGGGCAGTTTTTCGCGCGCCGCCGAGGAGCTGTCGCTGACCCACAGCGCGGTCTACCGGCAGGTGGCCAGCCTGGAGGCGCGGCTGGGCGTGCAGCTTTTCACCCGGGTGCGCCGCCGCATCGTGCTGACCGACCACGGCGCCGAATACGCCGGCCGCATCCGTCACCATCTGGACCAGATCGAAAAAGACACCTTCGGGCTTGTCAGCCGGACCGGCATGGGGCGCAGCATCCACATTGCCGTCGTGCCCACCCTGGCCACCACCTGGCTGATCCCGCGCCTCGCGGATTTCCAGCGCGAGCACGGCGACATCACCGTCAGCCTCTCCGTGCGCACGCTGCCGTTCCAGTTCAAGGACCAGCCGTTCGATGGCGCGCTGTATCACGGGGACGGGCTTTGGCCCGGCACGCAGGGCGGGCTGCTGTTCCCCGAGCGCGAGCTGGTGCCGGTCTGCGCGCCCGAATTGGCCGAACGCGTGGCGCAAGCGGGGGGCGCCGCGCTGACCGGCATGACGCACCTGCATCTGGCCTCGCGGCCGGACGCCTGGCGCCAGTGGTACGCAGCCAATGGCCATCTGTACGGGCCGCAGGCGGCCGGCGGCCCCCGATATGAGCTTTTCACCATGGTGATGGCGGCGGTGCAGGCTGGGCTGGGCGTCGGGCTGATGCCGCGCTTTCTGGCGCAACCGGCGTTGGACCAGGGCGCCCTCGTCATGCCCGTGCCGCAGTCGCTGGCGGTCAGCCAGGGGTATTACTTCGGCTATCCGCAGCGCAGCGAGCGCTCCGAGGCGCTGAAGGTGTTCGAGTCCTGGCTCAAGTCCGCCGCCGCCGGTGTGGGCGAGCGCCTGCCCAACCGCGCCGCGCCGTAGAATCCCGCCATGTCCACCGCCCGCCAGCCGCTGGCCTCCCAGGCCGATATCGACGCCTTCATCGACGCCGTCTGGCTCGAGGACGGCCTTTCCGCCAATACCCTGGCCGCCTACCGCCGCGACCTGACCGGTTTTGCCCGCTGGCTCGAAGACCCCGTGGCC
Source organism: Achromobacter sp. SLBN-14 (assembly GCF_006715415.1). Taxonomy (NCBI): domain Bacteria; kingdom Pseudomonadati; phylum Pseudomonadota; class Betaproteobacteria; order Burkholderiales; family Alcaligenaceae; genus Achromobacter; species Achromobacter sp. SLBN-14. Next base: position 4,031,640 of record NZ_VFNE01000001.1, read on the forward strand.
TACGCCCGGGAGCTGGCCGACCGGCACGGTGAACCCGAGCGTGCGCAGACCATGCCCGTCGGGCCGGCCAAGCCGATCCGCGATGCGCAGAAGGCGGACATCGAGGCCTGGTTCGCGTTCCGCCACGAAGAAACCCGCGCCACCACCGCCAACCGCCGGCTGGCGGCGCTGCGCCGCTTCTACGCCTGGGCGCTGCGCGAACACCGCGCTGAACGCGATCCGTGCCTGACGCTGGTGGCGGCCAAGCAACCGCCGCGCATGCCCAAGACGCTGTCCGAGCAGCAGGTGGACGCCCTGTTGCGGGCGCCTGACCTCGGCCAGCCGCGCGGCCTGCGCGACCGCGCCATGCTCGAGACTTTGTATGCCACCGGCCTGCGCGTGTCCGAGCTGGTGGGCGTGCGCTCGCTGGACGTCAGCCTGAACGAAGGCGTGGTGCGGGTGGTGCTGGGCAAGGGCGGCAAGGATCGTCTGGTGCCGCTGGGCGCCGAAGCCGCGCACTGGATTGCGCAGTATCTGAATACTGCCCGCCCGGAGCTGGCGGCGGGCCGCGTCAGCGATGCGCTTTTCATCACCAGCCGCGCCGAGGCGATGTCGCGGCAGGCGTTCTGGCAACTGGTCAAGAAATACGCCGTGATCGCGGGCGTGCATGCGCCCCTGTCGCCGCACGTGCTGCGCCACGCCTTTGCCACGCACCTTCTGAATCACGGCGCGGACCTGCGCGTGGTGCAGATGCTGCTGGGCCACGCAGACATCTCCACCACGCAGATCTACACCCACGTGGCGCGCGAACGCCTGAAGGCACTGCACGCGGCCCATCACCCGCGCGGCTAGCCGCCGCCCACCATTCCCTTTTCAACCGGCACACCCATGAGCAAAGCCCGCCACGTTTCCGAAACACCCGCCACCCAGTTCCTCAAGCAGCACAAGGTGGCCTACACCGAACACACCTACGACTACGTCGACCACGGCGGCGCAGGCGAAGCCGCGCGCCAGCTTGGCCTGGACCCGCACGCGGTGGTCAAGACGCTGGTGATGGAGGACGAATCAGCCAAGCCGCTGATCGTGGTCATGCATGGGGACCGCGAAGTCTCCACCAAGAACCTGGCGCGGCAGGCCGGCCTGAAGAAGGTCGAACCCTGCAAGCCCGAGGTCGCGCAGCGCCACTCCGGCTACCAGGTGGGCGGCACGTCGCCCTTCGGCACCCGCAAGAAGATGCCGGTGTGGGTGGAGGCCGAGGTGCTGACATATCCGGCGGTCTACATCAACGGCGGGCGGCGCGGGTATCTGGTAGGCATCGATCCCAAGGTGCTCGTGGACCTGCTGGGCGCGCGGCCGGTGACGGTGGCGTTGGAGTAGGGCGGCGTTTCGCGGTCGTATCCCGCGCCGGTGGTATCCCATTACCACCCGCCCCGCCGGCGCGGCGCGCACAATGGGACGAGAAGACCAGGAACTGGCCCGCACCCTCATCCCAAGGAGACAATCATGAGCAAACGACTGCTGATGCTGGTCGGCGACTACGCCGAAGACTACGAAACCATGGTGCCGTTCCAGACGCTGCTGACCGTGGGGCACACGGTGCACGCGGTCTGCCCGGACAAGAAGGCTGGCGACACGGTGGCCACGTCCATCCATGACTTCGAGGGCGCGCAGACCTACACGGAAAAGCGCGGCCACAACTTCACGCTGAACTACGACTTCGACCGCGTCGAGCCCTCGTCCTACGACGGGCTGGTGATCCCCGGCGGACGCGCGCCCGAATACCTGCGCCTGAATGAAAAGGTGCTGGATATCGTGCGTGAATTCGACAAGGCCAACAAGCCCATCGCCGCGGTGTGCCACGGCGCGCAGATCCTGGCCGCAGCCGGCGTGCTGAAGGGCCGCACCTGCTCGGCGTATCCTGCCTGCGCGCCCGAGGTCCGGCTGGCCGGCGGCACCTATGCCGAGATCGCCGTCGACCAGGCCTACACCGACGGCAACCTGGTGTCGGCGCCGGCCTGGCCCGCCCATCCGGCGTGGATGGCGCAGTTTCTGGCGGTGTTGGGCACGAAGATCACGCCCTGACCGCTCGCGCGGGGCGGGCGTGAGAGCGCCAATTCTTTGCGATCAGCCACGGGGTGCGGCAAGTGCCGCACCCCGTGGCGAGTATGGGCGCAAAGCGATCAGGCGAAGTCGAGCACGATGCGGCCTTCGATCTGGCCCTTCTTCATGCGGTCGAACACGCTGTTGATGTTGTCCAGGCTTTCGGTGGCGACCGTGGCGTGGACCTTGCCTTCTTCGGCAAACTGCAGCGACTCCTGCAGATCCAGCCGGGAGCCCACGATGGAACCGCGCACCGTCACGCCATTGAGCACCATGTCGAAGATCGACAGCGGGAAGTCTCCTGGCGGCAGGCCGTTCAGCGAAATCGTGCCGCCCCGGCGCACCATCCCCAGCGCCTGCTCGAAGGCCTTGGGCGACACCGCAGTGATCAGCGCGCCATGCGCGCCGCCGATTTCCCGCTTCAGGTAGGCGGCCGGATCGGTGTTCATCGCGTTGACGGTGACTTCCGCGCCCAACCGGCGCGCGAAGTCGAGCTTGGCGTCATCGATGTCCACGGCCGCCACGTTCAGGCCCATCGCCTTGGCGTACTGCACCGCCATATGACCCAGGCCGCCAATGCCCGAAATGACCACCCAGTTGCCGGGGCGGGTGTCCGTCATCTTCAGGCCCTTATAAACCGTGACGCCGGCGCACAGTACCGGCGCCACGTCGACAAAGCCGACGTTCTTGGGCAGCAGGCCCACGTAGTCGGCTGCCGCCAGCGCGTATTCGGCAAAGCCGCCGTTGACGGAGTAACCCGTGTTCTGCTGCTGCTCGCAAAGGGTTTCCCAGCCGCCCAGGCAGTGTTCGCAATGTCCGCAGGCGGAATACAGCCAGGGGATCCCGACCCGGTCGCCTTCCTTGACGTGGGTGACGCCGGCGCCCACGGCCACGACGTGGCCAACGCCCTCGTGGCCGGGAATGAAGGGGGGATTGGGTTTGACGGGCCAGTCGCCTTCCACGGCGTGCAGGTCCGTGTGGCAGACGCCGCAGGCTTCGATCTTCACCAGGAGCTCGCCCGGGCCCGGGCGCGGCACGGCGACTTCCTCGATCACCAGGGGTTTGCCAAATGCGCGTGCAACTGCGGCCTTCATGGTTTTTTCCATCGCTACCTCCGAAGTCTGATCAGTTTCACTATGCTCGAACGCTTGCGCGCTCAAATCCATGATGTACATCAATCGGCGCGGGAAGGTCGAGATCGTTACAGGTTCGGGGCCTTATTGCCGGGGGAGAGGCAATCGTCGTACAGTCGATCGCAGGCGCGCCGGTCCGGCTGCGTGTCGCCGATGCCCAGGAGCTCCCATGTGTGAAATCTTCATCCGCGCCACCGAGCATTCGTATGCCTGCGAAACCCGGTCCCTGCGCCTGCACGGCGTGGCGACCAGCCTGCGGCTCGAGCACCTGTTCTGGCAGGTCCTCGAAGAAATCGCCGGCCGAGACGGCCTGCGGGTCACCCAACTGATCGAACGCCTGTACGACGAACTGGTCGAGTACCGCGGCGAGGCCGCCAACTTCACCTCGTTCCTGCGCGTGTGCTGCCTGCGGTATCAGCTGTTGCAGGCCGAGGGCAGGATCCCGCGCGATGCCAGCGTGCCGATCCGATCGCTCAATGCGAAAGCCGTCCTGGAAGGGCTGCCGCCTTCGCTCTGCGACGCCCAGCCCGTCCCCGCTAAGCGCCGCGCGGCGTGAACCGCTTTGCCGCACCATGCAAAAGGGCCCGATAAGATCGGGCCCTTCGTTTTGCCGTGTGGAGCGGTCAGGCTGGCATCAGCCGCCCGAGGCAATCGACGCCATGGCCACTTCGCTTTGCACGATGCGGCGGATGCGCACGGCATCGCCGATGCGCGAAAGCTTGCCCTGCGAATCCAGCAGCACGATGGCCAGATCGCGGCCGTTGATGCGCGCCAGCATCACCAGGCATTCGCCCGCTTCATTGATGTAACCCGTCTTGGACACCTTGATGTCCCAGTCGGGCTTGCGCACCAGCAGGTTGGTGTTGCGGAAGGTCTGCGTGCGGTTGTTGATCTCGACCTCGTACTCGGTATCGGTGGAGTAGCGATGGATCAGCGGGCGCTGCGACGCGGCGCGCAAGAGGCGGGCCAGGTCATGCGGCGACGACACGTTGTTGCTGGACAGGCCCGTCGGCTCGATGAACCGCGTGCTGGTCATGCCCAGCGACTGCGCCTTGGCGTTCATGGCGGCCACGAAGGCGCGCAGCCCGCCCGGATAGTGGCGGCCCAGCGCGTTGGCGGCGCGGTTCTCGGAAGACATCAGCGCCAGGTGCAGCATGTCGCCGCGCGACAGCTTGGTGCCCACCCGCAGCCGCGACGTCGTGTGCTTGAGCTCGTCGACGTCCTCGTCGGTGATCTCCAGCATTTCGTCCATCGGCAGGTTGGCGTCCACCACGACGACGGCCGTCATCAGCTTCGAGATGGAAGCGATGGGGCGCACGACGTTTTCGTTCTTGGCGAAGATGACCGTGGAGGTTTCAAGGTCTTGCACGTAAGCGGTGCTGGACCGCAGCGCGGCCGCTTCGGCGCGCGCCGAGGCGGCGGGCGGCGGCATGGCCGCGCTGGCTGCGCCGGCGGCGGCTACGCGCCGGCCGCGCGCGGCCTTGTCCGTCTTGCCGCCCTTGCCGGCAGCGCCCGATTTCTTGGGCGGCGTGCCTTTCGCGGCCACCTGCTTGCCGCTCTTGGGGGGTGCCTTCTTGGCCGACGAGGATTTGGGCGGCGCCTTCTTGGCGGACGGCGCCGCCTGCTTGGCGGCGGCGCTCTTGCCGGAGCCCGCCTTGGGCGCCGGCGCTTTCTTGGCTTGTTGCGCCTTGCAGGCCGCCGACTTGGCGTTGGTCTTGCAAGGGTCGGAATTTTTGGCTGCTTGCGCCGCAGGGGGCAGGAGCGCGCACACCGCCAGCGCGGCAGGCGCTATGGCGTTCGCAATTGCACGTTTCCAGGAAAAGGCCATGGTTGGGCAGGCTTGTGGTCTGTGAGCAAATATTTCTTACGCCGGCGTTTCGTCGGATCAGAAAAAGTCCAGATGAATTATGGGCTTACGCGTCGAATTTAAACAGCAATTTCAAGTAGTGCGCAAGGCGATTTGCGAGTTTTTCAGAAAAAACACCGTGACGGGTTGTGGCCGCATCAATTAGTCACAAGTCGGAAGCCGCAAAGCTAACCGCGCGGCGCGCAAGAGCGTAGCCCGGATTAACCCTCATCTGGCTGAATAGGTGGACTTTTTTGAGAAGAATCTGCGCGCGGAGCCGAGGCCGAAGCTGGCCTCGCCGGGTGGAATCGAACCACCAATTGACCCTTAGGAGGGGCCGGTTATATCCATTTAACTACGGCGAGCGAGGAGGGGGGGCGCAAGGCAGTGCCGTCGCCATCGACGGAAAAGGGCCGCCAAAACGGGGGGCGCTTCGCACTAAGGCCTTGAAATTGCTGCGGAACTTGCGAGCCGAAGTTTAGCACTGCAGACGCGGGCTTCGAAGCAGGACGCAAGTCTATCAGCAGGCGCGGCAACGCCCAAATCACCGCGCGCCGGGCGCTCGCCCGGGATGGCCTCGCGGGTGAAGCTTGTTGCGGCAACGCGGGTATTCACGGACCCGCATGCCGACTTGTATATGATGTTCGCGTCCCACCGCTGCGTGGGGCCGCCCCGAGGAGGGGGCGCAAACCCAAAAAACAACCAGACACGGGTTTCATGTCTAGCCAAACCGATACGATTTCCGCACGCACCATTGTCTTGGGCACCCTGGTCGTGCTGCTTGCCATGGGGGTGCGCGCCACCTTCGGCCTGTTCATGCAGCCGATGGGCCTGACGCACGGCTGGAGCCGTGAAGTATTTTCGATGGCGTTTGCCCTGCAGAACCTCGTCTGGGGCGTGGCCTGTATCTTCATGGGCATGCTGGCCGACCGTTATGGGTCTGGCCGCACCATTGCGCTGGGCGCCGTGCTGTACATGCTGGGCCTGATCGGCACGCGCTTTGCCACCGACGAGGCTACGCTTTACCTGACCGCGGGCGTGCTGGTCGGACTGGGACAGGCGGGCACCACGTTCCCCGTCATCCTGCCCGTCGTCGCGCGCGCCGTGCCGCCCGCCTACCGCAGCACGGCGATGGGCATCGCCAGCGCGGGCGGCTCGCTGGGCCAGTTTGCCGTGGTGCCGACCGGGCAGTTGCTCATCAGCGGGCTGGACTGGACGGGCGCGCTCTGGGTGCTGTCGCTGTTCGTGGCTTGCGGCGCGCCTTTGGCGTATTTCCTGCGCGGCCGCCCCCAAGCGCACGCCGGTCCGCATCAGTCGCTGGGCACCGCCATCAAGCAGGCCGTGCGCCATCCGTCGTTCCACTTCCTGTTCTGGAGCTACTTCGTCTGCGGCTTTCACACCGCGTTCATCACGCTGCACTTGCCGGCTTATGTGACCGACGGCGGGCTGACGGCCGGGCAGGGCGCCACCGCGATCGCGCTCATCGGCCTGTTCAACGTCCTGGGTTCGTTCTACGCCGGCAAGCTGGGCGGCAAATACAGCAAGAAGCGGCTGCTGGCGGTGGTGTACTTCATGCGCGCGTTCGGCATCCTGTTGCTGCTGTCGGTGCCGCTGACGCCGTGGGTGCTCTATGCCTTCGCGGCTTGGATGGGGTTGTTCTGGCTCGGCACCGTGCCGCTGACGCAAGGACTCATTGGCCAGATCTACGGCTTGCGTTATGCGGCCACGCTCTCGGGCATCGTGTTTCTCGGCCATCAGTTGGGCAGCTTCATTGGCGTGTGGCTGGGCGGTTACGCGTATGCCAAGACCGGCAGCTACGATCTGGTCTGGTGGCTGGGCGTGGCGCTGGCCGTCATCGCGGCGCTGCTCTGCCTGCCCGTGCGCGAGCAGCCGGTCGCGCCGGCGCAGCCCGCCACGGCCTGACCGCGACCTGCCGGAGCCCCGCCATGACCCTCGGACCGCAACCCGAAACCCCTCGCCGCAAAGGCTGGCGAGCGGTGGGCGTGCTGGCGCTGGCCGCGGTGCTGGGGCTGGCGTTCTGGGGCTACACCACGCCCGAGATGCAGATTCACTGGGAAAACCTGGCCGCACTCTGCGGGTTTTGACAGGGCTCGGCTTACCGCAACCGCCGCGTCGCGGCGGCCGCCTCGCGGTATCCTACGGCGGAGATTTTCTCCGCCTTTTTCATTGCTCTTCGTCGCGCGGCGGCCCGCCGCCCGTGCCCTTGGATGACCATGCAGGACGCAGCGCCTTCCTACTCCGATTTCTCGTTGCCGGACATCGCCAGTCTGCCCGCGGCAGACACGCTCGTGCTCACGGTGAACAACCGCCTGTCGCGCCGCCTCACGCTAGAGCTCGCCGGATTGCTGCGCCAGGAACGCCAGGTCAGCGAGCTGCCGCGCATCCTGCCGCTGTCCGCCTGGCTCGCTGAATCCGCCAACGAACTCGCGTTCGAATCCGACGAAGACGTGCCCGCCTACCGGCTGGACAGTTTTGCAACGCAGCTCGTCTGGACCGAAGCCATCCGCCTCGAAGAAGCCGAGCGCGTCCTGCTGGATGCCAGTCAGGCGGCGCGGCTTTCCATGGATGCGGACCTGCTCATGGACGAATGGGCGCTGCAGGTGCCGTCCGGCGCGGACACCGACGAATACCGCGGCTTTGCGCGCTGGCGCGAGCGCTATCGCCACACGCTGGCCGGCATCGATGCCGAAGACGCCAACCAGGGTTACGCGCGCGTGCTGCGCGCCCTCGAAGCCGGACGCCTTGCCACGCCGCGGCAACTGGTGCTTGCCGGGTTCACCGACATCTCGCCCCGCTTTCAGCGCCTGCTGCACGCATTCGAGGCCCAGGGCACACGCGTGGCGCAATGGCGCGATACCCAGCGTGTGGCGGCTGTGGCGCAGCGCTTCGAGGCCGCGGATCAGGGCGCCGAATGGCGCGCCGCCGCCGACTGGGCGGCCAGCCGTTTGAAGGCCGACCCCGCCGGGCGTTATGCCATCGTGTCGCCGCAACTGGAAGCCGAATCCCCCTTCGCGCGCCGCGTCCTCAGCCAGGCGCTGGCCGGGCGCGACGGCGCGCCGGCGTTTGCGTTCAACGTTGCCGTGGGCCGGCCGCTCGATGAATGGCCCATGGCCCGCGCCGCGCTGGCCTGGCTGCGGGCGCTGGCCGAATGCGCGCAGGGCAAGGGCTGCGGCGTGGGTGTCCTGGGCGCCGCGTTGCTTGCAGGCCATTGCGCCGGCGACGTGCGCGACCGCGCGCGGCTTGCCGCCATCGACGCGCGCTGGCGGCGCCAGGGGCAATTGCATATCGCCCCGCAAGCATGGCGCAAGTTGCTTGCCGATCTGCCGGCGTTGGCGCAGGCCTGGAACCACGCCACCGAAATCTGGACGCAAGGCGGCCGCCAGGCCACGTGCGACGTCTGGATGCTGCGCATGAAGGCCGCCTTGACGGCGCTGGGCTTTCCCGGCGAAGCCCCGCTCGACAGCGTGGGTTATCAGGTCATGGGCGCGCTGGGCGATGCGCTCGGCAGCTTTTCGGCGCTGGCGCCGGCCGCGGGCCGCCTGGGCGGCGTGGCCGCCGTGAACCTGCTGGAAAGCGTGGCGCGGTCCTCCTCGTTCCAGCCGCAGCGCGATCCGCTCGCGCGGCTGGACGTCCTTGGGTTGCTGGAAGCCGAAGGCGGTTACTGGGATGGCGTCTGGCTGCTGGGCCTGACAGACGACGTGTTGCCCGCTTCGCCCAAACCAAACCCGCTGCTGCCGCTTGCCGTGCTGCGCCAGGCCCGGGCGCCGCGCGCCACGCCCGAGCGCGAACGCGAATGGGCCGAAGGCATGTTTGCCGCGCTGTGCCGCTGCGCGCCCGACATCATCGTCAGCCACGCCCACATGGATGGCGAGCGCGAGCTGCGTCCTTCGCCACTGATCGCGGCGCTCTCTCTTACTGACTGGACGCCCGCGCTTACGGCGGCGCAGGCCGCCTTGCCGCAGGAATCGCTCGACGATTCGCAGGGGCCTCCATTGGCGGCCGGCAATCGCGGCGGGGGCGGGCTGGATGTGCTGGACACGCAGGCGCGCAATCCGCTTTGGGCGTTCGTGCGCCATCGCCTCGGCGGCCGGGAGCTCGCGCCCTATGCCGATGCCGCCACCGTCAACGTGCGTGGCCAGTTCCTGCACAAGGCGCTTGAAGTGGTGTGGGGCATGATGCCCGACCAGGACGCGCTGCACGAGCAGCTTGCGGCTGGCCGTCTGCCGGCGTTGCTGGAGCAGGCCGTGGCGCAGGCCGCCGACGAAGAACTCAAGGAATACGCGCCAGCCTTGCGCGCGCTGGAATGCCAGCGCGCCCAGGCCGTGCTGGCCTCATGGCTGGACCTCGAAGCGCAGCGCCTGCCGTTCGCGGTGGCTCAGGTCGAAAAAAATCATCAATGGCAGCGTGGCGCGTTGAACCTGAAGTTGCGGTTGGACCGCATCGACCGTCTGCCCGACGGCCGCAACGTCATCGTCGACTACAAGACCGGCGTGGCGGCGGCCAAGCCCGAGCCCGACTGGTCCCGCAGCCGTCCCGTGAACGTGCAGTTGCCGTTCTATGCATCGGTCCTGGCCGACGCGGCCGGCGGCGAAGCCGCGGGGCTGGTGCTGGCGCAGATCCACGCGCGGCAGGTCGCCGCGCAAGGATTGGCCGACGAAGACCTGGGCATGCCCGGCGTCACACTCGCCAGCGAAAGCAAATACTTCGACGGCCTGTCCTGGCCCGAGATCCGCCAACGTTGGCGCGTGGCGATCGAATCCCTGGCCGACGAATACGTGGCGGGGTACGCGGCCAACGTCGCCTACCGGCGCGACGATCTGAAATACTGCGATGCCTTGCCGTTCCTGCGCTTGCATCTTGACGACGAGGACGCATGAACATGGCCGAACCCGATCGCCTTCCGCATGACCACGCCGCTCGCGCGGATGCGCTCGACCCCGCGCGGTCCTTCCTCGTCCAGGCGCCCGCAGGCTCAGGCAAGACCGAACTCCTCACCGACCGCATCCTGGCCTTGCTGGCCACGGTGAACCGGCCCGAAGAAATCGTCGCCATCACGTTCACGCGCAAGGCCGCGTCCGAGATGCACGCCCGCGTGCTGAGCAAGCTGCGGCGCGGGCTGGATGCGCCTCCCGAGGCTGCGCACGAACGCCGCAGCTGGGACCTCGCCCGCGCGGCGCTGGCGCGCAATGCCGAACAGGGCTGGCATCTGCTCGAGCATCCCGCGCGTCTCGCCATCCGCACCATCGACTCGTTCTGCGCGGGGCTGGTGCGCAGCATGCCGTGGCTGTCGGAGCTGGGCGGCATGCCGGACATCACGGACGATGCGCGCTCGCACTACGAAGCCGCCGCGCGCGCCACGCTGGATCTGGCGGACGACTACGAGGCCGTCCGCATTTTGCTGCGCCACCTGGACGTCGACGTGCAGGCCGCCAAGGACGCCATCGCCGACATGCTGGGCCAGCGCGATCAATGGCTGCCGCTGCTGCGCCACGGTTCCGACCGCGAGGCCATGGAGGCCATGCTGGCCGAGGCCATCGGCGAAGACCTCGATGCCTTGTGCGCCGCCATGCCCTACGGCTGGTCCGAATCGCTTTGCGGCCCGGCGCGCCTGGCCGCCGCCCACCTGCAGGACGCCGAAGACGACAACAAGCTGGCTGCGTTGCTGGACTGGACCGAAGCACTGCAACCCGACGCCGAACTGCTGGACGCCTGGCGCGCCGTCGCGCACCTGCTGCTGACCAGCACCGGCTCCCTGCGCAAGACCGTCAACAAGAACCTGGGGTTCCCGGCCAAGTGCGCGCACAAGGAACCCTTCGTCGCCTGGCTGGAAGCCGCCGACGCGCAAGCCGCCTGGGTGCGCCGCTTGCACGCCGTGCGCGATATTCCGGCGCCGCATTTCACCGATGCCCAATGGGAAGTGCTGGGCGCGCAGCTCATGACGCTTGCCCTGGCCGTGGCGCAGTTGCGGCTGCGCTTTGCCGAAAAAGGCGAGGTCGACTTCATCGAGATCGCCCAGCGGGCCGCGGCCGCGCTGGGTAGCGCTGACGACCCGGGCGAACTGCTGCTCAAACTCGACGCCTCGATCCGGCATCTGCTCATCGACGAATTCCAGGACACCAGCCAGACACAGCTCGACTTGCTGCGTACCCTCACGGCAGGCTGGCAGTCCGGCGATGGCCGCAGCCTGTTCCTCGTGGGCGATCCCATGCAGTCGATCTACCGCTTCCGCAAGGCAGAGGTCGGCCTGTTTCTCGAAGTCGCCGACATCGGCGTGGGCGAGGTCAAGCCCGACTTCCTGAACCTCACGGACAACTTCCGTTCGCAGGCAGGCATCGTCGACTGGGTGAACCAGTCGTTCGTCGACCTGCTGCCCCGGCGTAGCGACGCCGCCGCCGGCGCCATCGCGTACAGTCCGTCCACGGCCTTCCACCCGGCGCTGCCCGACCCCGCGGTGCGCTTTCATCCGGCATGGTCGCGCGAGGGCGCGCCGCCCGCCGAAGAACAGGCCGAAGACATCGCCGTGGGACTGGTGCGCCAGGCGCTGATCGATCACAAGGGCGCCAAGCACCCCGTCGCGATTCTCGTGCGCGCCCGCAGTCACCTGGGCAACCTCACGCGCCGGCTCGCACAGGAAGGCATACGCTCGCGCGCCGTCGACCTGGTGCCGCTGGCGCTGCGGCCGGTGGTGGCCGACCTGGTGCAACTCGTGCGCGCCGTGTCGCATCCGGCCGACCGCCTCGCTTGGCTGTCCGTGCTGCGCGCGCCCTATTGCGGCTTGACGCTCACCTCGTTGCAGCGGCTCTTCGGCGACGACCACATCACGCCGGTGCCCGTGCTGCTGGAACGCGCCTTGCGCATCGCCCCGCAGCCCATTGCAACGGCAGCGCCCGAGGCATCCGGCCCGCAAGGCTCGCTCTTTGACGCACCCGCCCCAGAACCGCAAGCCCCGTCCGCGCAAGCAATACTCAGCCCCGACGAATTCGCGCGCCTGCGCCAAGTCGCGTCGGTCCTCCTGGACAAACGCAACGCATCGGGCGCCATCCCCTTCGCCGCGTGGGTGGAATCGCTGTGGCGCCGCCTGGGCGGACCGGGCCTGTACGCTGGCCTGTCGGTCGCCAACGACGCGGAAAGCCTGTTCCAACTGGTCGAACGCCTTGCCCCGCACGGCAACATCGACGTGGCCGCCTTGGACGCCGGCATCTCCCGCCTCTTCGCCGCGCCCGACGCTGCCGATGAAGACGAAGGCGCGGTCGAGATCATGACCATGCACAAGTCCAAGGGCCTGCAGTTCGAAACCGTGATCCTGTACGGCCTGCACCGCGCGCCGCGCGGCGATCAGGCTCCCCTGGTGCGCTTCGAACAAAGCGGCAGCCGCGTCCTCTTCGGCCCGGTCAAGCCTCGCGCCGAAACAGAAGCAGACCCGGTCTCACGCTACCTGGGCGCCCGCGAAGCGCGCCGCGCCTCCTACGAAATAGACCGTCTCCTCTATGTCGCCGCCACCCGCGCCCGCAAACGTCTGCATCTGGTCGGACACGTCTCGATCGACGAAGCCTCTGGCCAAATCAAGACCCCGCCCGCAGCCAGCCTGCTGGGCCGCCTGTGGCCGTGCCTGACCCCACCCATTCCACCTTCCTTGAATGGCGAAACGGTGCAAGAAGAAGCCGACGCCCCCGAGTGGCAAGGCGAACCCCTGCGACGCATCGACAACGCCGGCCTCGCGCAACTGCAACGCCAATCCAGCATCACCATGAGCGCCGGCTTCGCCACGGCCACCCGAGGCGCCTGGGGCGAAGCCGCCGAACATCCCGCCTGGCAACTCGAAGCCGGCTACGACGCCGCCATCGGCACCCTGGCCCACGCCTGGCTGGCCCGCATCGGCCAGGACGGCATACAAGCCTGGCCCCCCGAAGCCCTCACGCCCCGCCTGCCCGCCATGCGCCGCCAACTCACCCGAGCCGGCATCCCCGCCAGCCAGGCAGACGCCGCCGCCGAGGCCGTCCTGGAAACGCTGCAAGCCACCCTGGCAGACGAACGCGGCCTCTGGCTCCTATCCCAGTCCGGTGCCCGCCGCGAATGGCCCCTCATCGACGCGGCCGGAAAAGTCTCGGTCATCGACCTGGCGCTCAGCACCGAAGACGGCTGGCTGATCGTCGACTACAAAACCGGCCGCCCCCACCCCGGAGAATCCCCCGCCGCCTTCGCAATCCGCATGCGCCAACGCCACGGCGAACAATTGCAGCGCTACTGCACCCAAGTCACCGCCCTGGACGGCCGCAGCGCCCGAGCCGCGTTGTACTTCCCGCGCGCAAAGGCATGGATAGATCTGCTGGAGTAACGCGCAACAGGGCAAGCACAACGGCCAGCGAAGCAACGCCCCAAGCAAAAGCAACTGCGGCATTCGAGGCAACCACGCGAAGCGAGTAAAAGGGGGCGAGCGAAGCAACGCCCCGCGCGCTAAGCAGCGCCGGATAGGAGCAAGGCAAAGCGAAGCGAGCCAAAAGGGCAAGCGAAGCAACGCCCCCGCGCCAAGAAATTGCCCCATGCAAAGCAGCCAAGCAAGGCAAAGCGAAGCGAGCCGAAGGGGCAAGCGAAGCAAAGCCCCCACCCCCTCCCCCTCGGGGGGAGGGCCGGGGAGGGGGCCCACATATTGCCCCTCGGGGCCCGCCTGCCGAGATTCGAGCGAGCGCGCGAAGCGCAGCTCTGCTAGAATCTCGGCTGGCGGGCCCCTTCGCATGGTTCGACGGTGAACCTGGTCAGGTCGGGAACGAAGCAGCCATAGTCGTTTAGGGTCAGTGCCGGAGTAAGGCTCGCCAACCGGATTCTTCAAGGCAGTAGCGTTTGCTACATCGCTTTCACAGGGGACGGGGTTATTTTCCAAGGATTCGTTCCACGGGAATAAGCCCGTCCCCTTTGCATTCCAGCCCGCTCGATCAACGGGTTCAACAATCAGGCTCTACAATCCAGCCATGACTTATCTGGTATTGGCCCGCAAGTGGCGGCCGCGATCGTTCGATACCCTGGTGGGACAGGATCACGTGGTGCGCGCGCTCACCCATGCGCTCGACACGCAACGCCTGCATCACGCCTGGCTGTTCACCGGAACCCGGGGCGTTGGCAAGACCACGCTCTCGCGCATCCTGGCCAAATCGCTCAACTGCGAGACCGGCATCACCTCCAAGCCTTGTGGCGTCTGCCGCGCCTGCACCGAGATCGATGCCGGCCGCTTCGTCGACTACCTTGAGCTGGACGCCGCGTCCAACCGCGGCGTAGAGGAAATGACGCAGCTCCTGGAGCAGGCGGTCTATGCGCCCGGCGCGGGACGCTTCAAGGTCTACATGATCGACGAAGTCCACATGCTGACCGGGCACGCGTTCAACGCCATGCTCAAGACGCTGGAAGAGCCGCCCCCGCACGTCAAGTTCATCCTGGCCACCACCGATCCGCAGAAGATTCCGGTGACGGTTTTGTCGCGTTGCCTGCAATTCAATCTGAAGCAGATGCCGGCCGACTCCATCGTCGGACACTTGCAGGCCGTGCTCGGCCAGGAAGACGTGGGCTTTGAGATCCCGGCCCTGCGGCTGATCGGGCAGGCCGCGTCGGGTTCGATGCGCGACGCCTTGTCGCTCACCGACCAGGCCATTGCCTACAGCGCGGGCAACCTGACCGAGGACGCCGTGCGCGGCATGCTCGGCACCATCGACCAGCGCCATCTCGTCCGCCTGCTCGACGCCTTGTCCTCGGGCGACGCCAAGGGCGTGCTGGCCGTGGCCGATGAGCTCGCGATCCGCGGGCTGTCGTATGCCGGCGCGCTGGCCGACCTGGCCGTGCTGCTGTCGCGCGTCGCGATCGAGCAGCGCGTGACTGGCGTCACCGCCGCCGAAGATCCGCTGGCCGCCGACATCGCCCGTCTGGCGCTGGCGCTCCATCCGGACGCCGTGCAACTCTTCTATTCCGTCGCGGTGCACAGCCGCGGCGAATTGACGCTGGCGCCTGACGAATACGCAGGCTTCATCATGGCGTGCCTGCGCATGCTGGCGCTCAATGGCGACGCTGGCCCGCAGACGGCGCTGGAAGCGCCCGCCGCACCCGCCCGCCAGACGGCAGCGCCCGCCG
The DNA here is from genome assembly GCF_006715415.1 of Achromobacter sp. SLBN-14. Classification (NCBI taxonomy): domain Bacteria; kingdom Pseudomonadati; phylum Pseudomonadota; class Betaproteobacteria; order Burkholderiales; family Alcaligenaceae; genus Achromobacter; species Achromobacter sp. SLBN-14. The sequence goes on from NZ_VFNE01000001.1 coordinate 4,046,832, forward strand.
CAGCTGCGGCCATCGCCGCGCCCACGGGCGCCGAGGCAGGCGCTTCTAAGCCAGGTGCTGCGTCAACGGCCGCTTCGTCGACGTCGGCTGCGTCGACCGCCGCGGTATCGACCGCCGCGGTATCGACCGCCGCTGTATCGACCGCCGCTGTGCCGGCATCCGCGCAGGCGGCAGACGCTCCTTCGGCAGCGGCTCAGTCGCCAGAGGCTCAGTCGGCAGCCGCCGGTCAGCCCATCGCAGCGACATCCGACGCCGGCACTGCCGACGCCCCGGCAGCCAACGCCAGCGCGCCATTCGATGGCGCAGCCGCAGCCGCCGCCACGCCGGCAGACGGCTCCGCGTCCTCGCCCGACGCCGCCCATAGCCCCTCGATATCGTCGGCAAACGATGCGGCAGCCCCCGCGCAACCGGCCCCGCCGGCCGCAGCGGCGCCGGCGCAATCGTCCGCCGCGTCCGCCCCGCAATCCGGGGATCCCAACAATGTCCCGCCTTGGGAAGACCTCCCCGCCGACGCCGCTTCGCCGAACCCGGTCTCCGCCAAAGCGCAAAATTCCGCCGCCCTGGCCGTGACGCCCGCCGCGGCGGCGATCGCCCCGGCCGTGGACGACGCCGACGGTCCCCCGGCATGGGTCGACGAAGAAATTCCTTTCGAAGCCGAAGGCGGGTTCATGCCCGACAGCGGCTTCACGTCCGACCCCGACGACGATTTTGAAACGCTGGCCACGTCACCGTCGCCCGCACCCGCACCGCCCGCCGCCCGCCGCGATGGCCCCGCGCCCGCACGCAAGCGCCAATCGCGCGCGCCGCGCCTGGCAGACATGGACGCGGCGTCCTGGCCCGAACTGGCCGCACGGCTGCCGGTGACCGGCCTGGCCTCGGAACTGGCGCGCCAGAGCGAATGGGCCGGTGTGCAGGGCGATGCCATCATCCTGCGCGTGGCCGTCAAGACCCTGGCCGAAAGCGAAAGCCGCGTGCGGCTGCAGACCGTCCTGTGCGAACATTTCGGGCAGGGCATCCGGCTGGACGTGCGGGTCGGCGTCACCGGCGATGCCACGGCGTATGCCGTGGCGCAGGCCGAGAGCGCGGCGCGCCAGCTGGCGGCCGAAAATGCCGTGGCCGACGATCCCTTTGTGCAAGCGCTGTTGGCGGATTTCGGAGGCCATGTCGTGCCTGGCTCGATCCGCCACGTTGATTCATCGGCCGCCGCCTGACGGCGGCCAACCTCATTCCCCTCGTTCAAGGAAGCTCCCATCATGATGAAAGGACAACTCGCCGGCCTGATGCGCCAAGCGCAGCAGATGCAGGAAAACATGAAGAAGGCGCAGGACGCGCTGGCCGACATCCAGGTCGAAGGCGCCTCGGGCGGCGGTCTGGTGAAGGTCACGATGACCTGCCGTCACGACGTCAAGCGCGTCGAGATCGATCCGTCGCTGCTGGCCGACGACAAGGACATGCTGGAAGACCTGGTCGCCGCCGCGTTCAACGACGCGCTGCGCAAGGCCGAAGCCACCTCCCAGGAGAAGATGGCGTCGGTGACCGCCGGCATGCCGCTGCCCCCGGGCATGAAGCTGCCGTTCTGATAGCCGCTGCCATAGGCTGCAATGGATCCCTTACTGCCTGAACCCGAGCCGCTGGTCTCGCTGATCGAAGCGCTGCGTCGCCTGCCCGGCGTGGGCGTGCGATCGGCCAGACGCATGGCCTACCACCTGTTGCAGCATGATCCGCAAGGCGCGGACATGCTGGGGCGGGCGCTTGCCGGCGCGGTGCGGGATCTGAAGCACTGCGCGCGCTGCAATAGCTTTTCCGAAGACGAGGTCTGCGCGACCTGCTCCAACGCAAAGCGTGATCCCTCGCTGCTGTGCATCGTGGAAACGCCGGCCGACCAGAACATGATCGAGTCCAGTCACGGCTATCGCGGCCTGTACTACGTGCTCATGGGCCGCGTCGCGCCGCTGGAAGGCATCGGCCCGCGTGAGCTGGATTTCGACCGCGTCATCAAACGCGCGACCGACGGCGTGGTACAGGAGGTCATCCTGGCCACCAACTTCACGGCCGAAGGCGAGACCACCGCGCACTTCCTGGGCGAGGCCCTTGGCGAGCGCGGCCTGCGGGTCACGCGCCTGGCGCGTGGTGTGCCGGCCGGCAGCGAGCTCGAATACGTCGACGCCGGCACCATCGCCTGGGCCCTGATGGAGCGCAAGACCACCTGACGCTCGCGGTACCAGAACGCCCGCCGGCAACGCATCGGCAGGGCAACCAATGTGAGGAAGACAAACCATGTCAGCGCTGACCGGACTCAAAGTCCTGGAACTCGGCACGCTTATCGCCGGCCCGTTCGCCGCGCGCATCTTCGGCGAATTCGGCGCCGACGTCATCAAGGTGGAAACCCCGCACGGGCCTGACGGCACGGGCGGCGGCGATCCCATCCGCAGCTGGCGCCATCTGCACGAGGGCAATTCCTTGTGGTGGACGGTGCAGGCCCGCAACAAGCAATCCATCGCGCTCAACCTGAAAGACCCCCGCGCCCAGGAGATCGCCCGCAAGCTGGCGCTGGACGCCGATGTGGTGGTCGAAAACTACCGCCCCGGCGTCCTGGAAAAGTGGGGGCTGGGCTACGAACAGCTACGAGCCATCAATCCCGCCCTCATCATGGTCCGCCTATCCGGCTATGGGCAGACCGGCCCCATGAAGGATCAGCCCGGCTTTGGCGCCATCGGCGAATCGATGGGCGGCCTGCGCTACGTGTCCGGCCATCCGGACCGTCCGCCGCTGCGCGTGGGCATCTCCATCGGCGATTCCATCGCGGCGCTGCATGGCGTGATCGGCGCGATGATGGCGCTGCGCCATCGCGACGCCACCGGCGGCCGCTGGAACGGCAAGACGGGCGATGAATGCCGGGCAGGGCAGGGCCAGATGGTTGACGTGGCCCTGTACGAAGCCGTGTTCAACATGATGGAAAGCCTGGTCCCCGAATACGACGTGGCCGGCGTGGTGCGCGAGCGTACGGGCGGCGCGCTGCCCGGCATCGTGCCGTCCAACACCTACACCACCCGCGACGGCCAGAACATCGTCATCGCCGGCAATGGCGACGCGATCTTTCATCGCCTGATGCGGGCCATCGGCCGCGACGATCTGGCCGAGGATCCGGACCTGGTGCGCAACGACGGCCGCGCGCGGCGTGTCCAGGAGATCGACGGCGCCATCCAGCAATGGTGCGACGGACGCGGCATCGAATCGGCACTTGAGACGCTCAAGCGCGCCGACGTGCCGGTCGGCAAGATCTACAGCGTGGCCGATATGTTCAGCGATCCGCAGTTCCTTGCGCGCCGCATGATCGAGCAGCATCGCCTCGCCGACGGCAGCCCCGTCAAGCTGCCAGGCGTGGTTCCAAAGCTCTCGGAAACGCCCGGCCAGACGCGCTGGGTAGGCCCGAAATTAGGGGAACATACCGAGGAAGTCCTGAAATCGCTGGGGTATGATTCAGCGGCTATCGACGAGCTGGCGAAGACCGGCGCTATCGGAAAACCCGACAACCAGGAGACAAACCAATGACAGTCACCCGCCGTGAACTGCTCAAGATGGCCGGCGCTGCCGGCGTCATGGGCATGGCCCCTGCCATCGTGCGCGCGCAGAAACTCGAAAAGACCAAGGTTCAGATCGCAGTCGGCGGCAAGCCGCTGATCTACTACCTCCCGCTGACGATTGCCGAGGTGCGCGGCTACTTCAAGGACGAAGGGCTGGACGTCAGCATCGCCGACTTCGCCGGCGGCTCCAAGGCCTTGCAGGCCGTGGTGGGCGGCAGCGCCGACGTGGTCTCAGGCGCCTTCGAGCACACGCTGTCCATGCATTCCAAGGGCCAGGCCTATCGCGCCTTCGTGCTGCAAGGCCGCGCGCCGATGATCGGCGTGGGCGTGTCCAAGAAGAACATCCCGGGCTACAAGGGCCCGGCCGACCTGAAGGGCAAGAAGATCGGCGTGACCGCGCCGGGTTCGTCCACCAACATGGTCGTCAGCTTCTTCCTGGCCAAGCATGGCCTTAAGGCCTCGGACGTTTCCTTCATCGGCGTGGGCGCCGGCGCGGGCGCCGTGACCGCCGTCCGCAGCGGCCAGATCGACGCCATCTCCAACACGGACCCGGTGGTCTCGATGCTGGAAATGCCGGGCGAGATCCAGATCATCGTCGACACGCGCACGCTCAAGGACACGCAGGAGATTTTCGGCGGCAACATGCCGGCCGGTTGCCTGTACGCGCCGCAGGCGTTCATCGACGCCAATCCCAACACTGTCCAGGCGCTGACCAACGCAATCGTGCGCGCCGACAAGTGGATTCAGAAGGCCGGCCCCGACGAAATCGCCAAGGTCGTGCCGGAAACCTATCTGCTCGGCGATCCGGCCGTGTACAAGGCCGCGCTGGGCAAGAGCATGGAAGGCCTGTCGCCTGACGGCATGATTCCAGAAGATGGCGCGGCCACCGCGCTCAAGGCGCTGGCCGCCTATCAGACTGACTTCGACAGCACGAAGGTCGATCCGTCGAAGGTATGGACCAACGATTTCGCGCGCCGCGCCAACGAGAAGTATGCCAATGGCTGAAGCTGCACTGTCGCTGGAAAACATAAGTTGCACTTTTGTCTCGCGTGACGACCGGTCGCAGCGCTACACCGCGGTCAGCGACACGACCCTGGCCATTGCGCCAGGTGAGTTCGTGTCCGTGGTGGGCCCGACCGGTTGCGGCAAGTCCACGCTGCTCAACGTCAGCGCCGGTTTGTTGGCGCCGTCGTCGGGGCAGGTGAAGGTATTCGGCCAGCCCCTTGCCGGCATCAACGAACGCGCCGGCTACATGTTCCAGGGCGAGGCGCTCTTGCCCTGGCGCAGCGCGCTGGACAACGTCATCGCCGGCCTGGAGTTCGCCGGCGTGGCCCGATCCGAAGCCCTGGATCGCGGACGCGAATGGATGCGCCGGGTCGGCCTGGGCGGCTTCGAGGGCCGTTACCCGCACCAGATGTCGGGCGGCATGCGCAAGCGCGCCATGCTGGCACAGACGCTGATCCGCGACCCGGACATCATCCTCATGGACGAACCGTTCTCCGCGTTGGACATCCAGACGCGCCAGCTCATGGAGAACGAGGTCCTGGATCTGTGGATGGCCAAGCGCAAGGCGGTGCTGTTCATCACCCATGACCTGGACGAAGCCATCGCGATGAGCGATCGCGTGATCGTGCTGTCGGCCGGTCCGGGCACCCATCCCATCGGAGAATTTGCCATCGATCTGCCGCGTCCTCGCGATGTGGCCGAAGTGCGCGTCGACCCGCGCTTCGTCGAGCTGCATGCCGCCATCTGGGGTGTGCTGCGCGAGGAAGTGCTCAAGGGCTATGCCCAACAGAAGCGAGCCTGAACCATGCCCAAACTGAATAAATCCGGTTCCGGCAGCCTGCGCATCTGGCAATTGCTGCTTCTCGTCATCATCCTGGCCGTCTGGCATTTCGCGTCGCGCGATCCCAAGGTCGCCTTCTTCTTTGGCGAGCCGCTGAAGGTCTGGGGGCGGATCTGGGCGTGGTTCGTCACCAATGCCGACATCTACAGCCACTTGGCCGTCACGCTGACCGAGACCGTGCTGGCGTTTTTCATCGGCACGATCGCGGGTCTGGGCTTTGGTCTGTGGCTGGGGCTGTCGCCGCGCGCCAGTGCCATCCTCGACCCGTACATCAAGGCGGCCAACTCGATGCCGCGCGTCATCCTGGCACCCATTTTCGGCATGTGGTTCGGCCTGGGCATCTGGTCCAAGGTGGCGTTGGCCGTGACGCTGGTGTTCTTCATCGTGTTCTTCAACGTCTACCAGGGCGTGCGCGAAGTCAGCCCCACCTTGCTGGACAACGCCCGCATGCTGGGCGCGCGCAAGCGCCAGTTGCTGCGCCATGTGTATCTGCCGTCGGCCACGAGCTGGGTGTTCTCCAGCCTGCATACGTCGGTGGGGCTTGCTTTCGTGGGCGCGGTCGTGGGCGAATACCTCGGGTCGGCAAGCGGCGTGGGCTACCTGATCCTGCAGGCCGAGGGCACGTTCGACGTGAACACCGTGTTTGCCGGCATCATCGTGCTGACGGCCTTTGCACTGATCCTGGACACCATCGTCGGGGTCGGCGAAAAGCGCCTGATGAAGTGGCAGCCCAAGTCGGGCGAAACTGAAAAGCTATAGATGCCTTGCCGGTGCGCTGCCGGGCTCAGGCCCGCAGCGCACCCTGGCTGCGCAGCCAGCCGGTCAGGCTGTCGAACGCGTCACGGGCGCCTTGCAGCGCTTGCGCCTCGCGGTCCCGCGCGCCAGCCTCGCTGTCCAGATACAGCAAGAACGCCTTCCACAGCGGTCCCACTTCTTCTTCATAGCCGCGCAGGTACCGCTGGGGCAGGTCGGGCGCCGCCGCCTGCAGCCGCTTGGCCAGAAACCGGCCGCCCAACTGCGAACCTTCCACAACGTACGCGACGCCCAATGCGTAGGCGTCGGGCGCCGCCACCTGCGGGGGATGCGCGCAATGCACGATGGGCGCGGTATCGCCGGCCGCCTGCAGGTCTTCGTACAGCCAGGTGGTCTTGCCGGCGCGTTCCGGCGCACGCAGTTCCCGCGGCCAATCCAGTTGCCAGAGCCGCTCTTCCAACGGTTCCAGCCATCCCAGAAGCGCACGCAGGTAAGCCAGATAGTTGCCCCGATCCACATCGCCGTCGGCAAGCGCCAGGCCATGATCCAGCGTTTCGTGACGGTCGCGGGTGCCTTCGCGCAGCACCTGGTGGACGGGAGAAATCATGGCGTTCTTGTAGTGAAGGGTCTTGACGAGACGAGTCTCGATGGAATCGGTTAAGCGGGCAGATGCAGCGACCAGCAGCGGTCCTGGCGTTCCAGCCGCCAGCCCGCCGCCGTTGCAAGCAGCTCGACTTCCTGGGCGTCGAACGCTGGCGGCCGTTCGGAGGCCGCTTCGCCCTCGGGGACGCGGGCGCGCCAGACGCCGGGTTCGGAGGCATCCAGTTCAAGGTGGGTGTCGGCCGGCACCAGCGGCAACAGGCACAACAACCACGCCAGCACCAGGTAACGGGTGCTGAACAGCGGCACGTCGGCGTGGGCGACTTGCTCCGGCCAGCGAATGCCGTGGTGCGACAACAGCAGGTGCGAAAACATCAGCTTGCGGCAGTCCTGCAGCAAGTCGCCGCACGCCACGTTGGCGCCGCCGTCGCTCAGCCATCCTTCCAGGTCGCGCACCACGTTCACGCTTTCGTCGAGCATGTCGGAAAGGTCGCCGGCGAGGCGTTCGCAGCGTTGCTGCACGGCTTCGTCGCTGGCGCCTTCAGGGGCCTGGCGCAGCATGGCGGCCGCAAGAGAGGCGCTGGACAGCGGGCCCAGGACTTCGTGGCGCAGCACCGGAAAGATCTGGCTGAGCACCTTGAGCTGCACGCCCTTCACGGCCAGTCGGCCAAGGGTGTCGGATTGCATCATGAAAGAACCGTCAGGTGGCCTCGTGCAGAATGGCCAGGAGCGCGTCGGGGTCCGCCGGCTTTTCGATCCATCCGGTGAAGATGCCATTGATGGCATCGCGTCGTTCGTGCCGCGCCAGGCCGCTCAGCGCGTAGATGCGCGGCGGATTGGCGCGCTCGCGCAGGCGCTTGGCGAGCTCGTAGCCGTCCATGTCGGGCAGCAGGATATCCAGCAGCACGGCATCCGGCGCAAACGTGCCGACCAGCTCCAGGGCTTCGGCGCCGGTGGCGGCGCACCGCGTCTCCAGGTTTGAAAGCGCCAGGAACTCGGCCAGCAGTTCCGATCCCATTTCGTTGTCGTCCACCAGCAGGACGCGCATGGCGCGCACTTCGTTCAAGTTATGTCTCCCAGGTTCAAGAGGGGGTTGATTCCGGCAAGGCGCGGGGCAACGAGACCGTGAAGATGACGAGCCCGTCGCGGCATTGGACCGAGATGTCGCCGCCGTGGTCGCGCACGACCTGCTCGGCGATGTACAGGCCAAGGCCAAGGCCGGTGCGGTTGCGCGACTGGCCCACGGACTCTGGCTTGAAAGGCGAGAACAGATGCGCAAGCACGTCATCGGCGATCGGTGCGCCATGGTTGATGACGCTGAGCGTGACGCCGTCGCCGGACGCCGCCGCGTTCACCACAATGGGCTGACGCGGCGCGCCGTGCTGGCGCGCGTTGCTCATCAGGTTGGTCACCACCTGCGCGATGCGGTCGGTATCGGCCATGAGCGTCAGGCCGTCCGGCACATCGGTTTCAATGCGCAGGCCAGGGTAGGCCTGGCGCTTTTCCTCGATGAGTCCGTTGACCAATGCCGACAGGTCGCACAGCCGCTTTTCAATGCCCAATCCCAGCCCGCCCTGCAGGCGCGACAGGTCCAGCACCTGCGAAATCAGGCGCTGCATCCGGCCGCTGGAATAGCGGATGCGTTCACCCATGCGCGCCCCGGTATCGGTGCGCGACAAGAGCGTTGCAGCCATGGAGATCGATTGCAGCGGGTCGCGCAGATCGTGCCCCAGCATGGCCAGCAGCGCGGTGCGGGCGCGGTCGACGTCCGCGGCGCGGCTGGTCGAAATGTGCGAGAGCTCGTCGCGCAGATTGTCCACGGCTTCCAGTTCGGAAGGCAGCCAGGGCAGACAGACCCCGCGCACGACTTCGCGCCAGGCTTCGAACGAACCGCGCGGAGTCAGGCGCGGGCCGAGGCTGCCGACGGCGTACTGCTTTTCCGGCTTGCCGCCCCATACAAGGGTCTCGATCTGTTCCTTGCGCAGCCAGATCAGCCAGCCATTGTTCATGGGGTCGAACTTGCAGGCAAGCAGCCCCGCGTACGGGACGATTTCGGTCTGCAAATCAGGGAAATCGCGCGCGATGTTGGTGGTGTGCACCACGCGCTGCCCGCTCTGGTCCAGCGCGTTCAGAATGCCCGCCAGTTCGCCGCGTGGCGCAATGCCGCCAAACACGGTGACACTGTTGCTCCAGAGGCAAAGCGCGGCGTCGTTCGGGACCAGCGAGGCGGGCGTTTCGCCGCCCTGCGACAGCGCCTGATGCACGTTTTCAGAGGCCGACACGCGCTCGACCAGCTTGCTGACCAGCGCGGCGTTCTGGCGGGATTGTTCAGCCCGCTCGTTCGCTTCGATGCCAGACACGGTGGCGGCAACGACCTGCGCCATGGCTTCGCACGCCAGGCGGGCAGGGTATGGCAAGGCCCGCGGCGTGTGGTGGTGGCACGCGATCATGCCCCACAGGCGGCCGCCGATCACCAGCGACAGGCTCATCGACGCCCGCACGCCCATGTTCGCCATGTATTCCAGATGGATGGGCGACACGCTGCGCAAGACCGAAAAGCTCATGTCCAGCGCACGCGGCTCCGGCGACGGGCCGCTCAGCACGCGCACGGGCTGGTAGGTCGCGTCGGCGATCAGGCGCAGGGTGTTTACCGTATAGAGCCGGCGCGCCTGCGCCGGGATGTCGCCGGCGGGGTAGCGGCGGCCCACCCAGTCGTCCAGGTCGGCGCGGCGCTGTTCGGCCACGATCTCGCCGCTGTCGTCGGGATGGAAGCGATACGCCATCACCCGGTCAAAGCCCGTGGCGCGCTGCACTTCGCGCACCATGCTGTCCAGAAGCGAGGGAATGTCGCGCTGCCGGCGCACGCGCTCGATGCTGCGGTAGATGCGCTCGGGCGCGGCAATGCCGACGCCGTCGGCGCGGCGCTCGAGTTCGACGATGGTCAGACCGTCGGCATTGCGATGGCCAATGACGTCATACGTGGCGCGATCCAGCGTGATGGTCAGCGGATCAAAAATGGGGTCATGGTTGCCGATCCACGTGGACAGGCAGTACGCCAGGCCGGGCGGCAGCGCCTCGGGCGGGCAGGGCTGGTCCAGCGTCAGACACGTGTCGAGCAACTGGGCGGCATTTTCGCTGGCGTAGCGCAGCCTGCCGTCGATGTCGAACGCGAGCAGCGCACCCAGCGGCTGGATGGCGCCCGGAATATGTATCGGTTCGCTATCGCAATTGGCGAGAGTGAGTTGAGGGTAGGATTCTGTAGGCGCATTCATGCGAGTGAGTAACCGTGGACGCGCGGATGTAGTGCCATTATGTCAAAGATATTGTGAGAATGTGTGCATTTGCTGCCCTTAACCTGCCGGAGTTCGCATGGCCCGTTTGCCCTACGCTGATTTGACTCATCCCGAAGCGCGGCCCCTGGTGGAACGCATCGTCGCGCAGCGAGGCAGTGTGCTGCATCTGTATCAGATGCTGTTGCACAGTCCTGCCGTGGCCGACGGCTGGCTGAACTACCTGACGTCGATCCGGCAGCTCAGCACGTTGCCGGGCGATCTGCGCGAGCTCGTCATCATGCGGGTGGCGGCCATCAACGGTGCGCCCTACGAGGCCGACCAGCATGCGCCGATCGCGTTGAAGGAAGGCGTGTCCCAGGCGCAGCTCGATGCGCTGGATGCGTGGGAAACCTCGGGTCTGTTCAGCGAACGCGAACGGGCGGTGCTGGCCTACACGGACGCCATGACGCGTCACGTGCAGGTTCCCGAAGCGGTGTTCGACGCCGTCCGGGCGGCCATGGGGTCGGAAAAACTGGTGGTCGAGCTGACGGCGACAATCGCCGCGTACAACATGGTATCGCGGTTCCTGGAAGCGCTGCAGGTGCACTCCCACGATCACCGGTAGGAAAGGGGCGCGCGGACGGGCGCCGCGCGCCACGCTGGCTCAGCCTCGCTGCGCGTCGATCAGAGCGTCCAGCTTGATGGCATCGGCCACAAACAGGCGGATGCCCTCGGACAGTTTTTCGCTGGCCATCGCGTCTTCATTGAGCAGGGTGCGGAACGTGACTTCATCCGCGCCGATGCGTTCGATGCCGCCGCGCGCGTCGCCGGCGCGAAGCTGCGCCGGGGCGTCGCCCTCGGTGGAGGCCAGCTTGTTCAGCAGGTCCGGGCTGATCGTCAGCAGGTCGCAGCCGGACAAGGCAAGGATCTGCCCGACATTGCGAAAGCTCGCGCCCATGATCTCCGTGGGAATCCCGAAGTGCTTGTAGTAACGGTAGATATTGGTGACGGATTGGACGCCGGGATCGCGCGCGCCGGTATTGTCCTCTTCGACCCACGACGCCCCGGCCGATTTCTTGTGCCAGTCGTAGATGCGGCCCACGAACGGGGAGATGAGCTGCACGTGCGCATCGGCGCAGGCGACGGCCTGGGGCAGCGAGAACAGCAGGGTCAGGTTGCAGCGGATGCCTTCGGACTGCAGGACGCGGGCGGCCTGGATGCCTTCCCAGGTGGAGGCAATCTTGATCAGCACACGCTCGCGCGGGATGCCGGCGGCCTCGTACAGGGCGATCAGGCCGCGCGCGCGCTCGATGGTGGCACGGGTGTCGAACGACAGGCGGGCGTCCACTTCGGTGGAGACGCGGCCCGGCACGATGTCCAGAATCGCGCGGCCGAAGGCGACCAGCAGGCGATCCATGAGCTCGGCAGTCGAGGCGCCGCGGTGTTCGCGCGCGGTCTTTTCCAGCAGCGGGCGGTAGGCGTCCTGCTGCACGGCCTTCAGAATCAGGGACGGGTTGGTGGTCGCGTCGGTGGGACGCAACGCCTTCATGGCTTCGAAATCGCCGGTATCGGCGACAACGGTGGTGTGATCACGCAGGGCGTCAAGTTGGCTGGGCATGGACTTATACGACTCGCAGCAGGCTAGGGTTGAAGGTGCTGCTAGCGTATCACCGACGCCGCCACGCCGCTGTCCGCCGCAAGGCCGAGGGCGGTCATGGAATGCCGCGCAACGGCGCGGCAAAACAGCCGAAAACACCGATTTCGGCCTTATTTGGCGCGGTTCTCCGGGAAAAACGGCCGGTCAAGGTATAATCCGAAGGTTTGATTATCGATTCTAAAACCGGGGTTTACTGTGCTGCCGCAACTCTTTCCCGAGGGGATCAACCGCTTCCCTCCTGCAATTCTGGCTCTGGCGGACGGTACCATTTTTCGAGGCGTGTCGATCGGTGCGCCTGGCCATACCGTCGCCGAAGTGGTGTTCAACACCGCGATGACCGGGTACCAGGAAATTCTCACCGATCCCAGCTATAGCGGCCAGATCGTCACGCTGACCTATCCGCACATCGGCAACACCGGCGTCAACGCCGAAGACGTGGAATCCAATCGCGTCTATGCCGCCGGCCTGGTGGTACGCGACTGCCCCGCGCGCGTGTCGAACTTCCGTTCCACGCAATCCTTGCCTGACTACCTGAACGAGCAGGGCATCGTTGCCATTTCCGGCATCGACACCCGCAAGCTCACGCGCATCCTGCGCGAAAAAGGCGCCCAGGGCGCGTGCATCCTCGTGGGTTCCGACGCCGAGCGCGCCGTTGAACTCGCCCGCGGCTTTCCCGGCATGGCCGGCCAGGATCTGGCCAAGGTCGTGTCCATCAAGGAAAGCACCGGCTGGACGCAAGGCACCTGGCAGCTCGAAGGCGGATACACGTCGCCCGACCAGTCCAAGTTCCACGTGGTCGCCTATGACTACGGCGTGAAGAGCAACATCCTGCGCCTGCTGGCCGACCGCGGCTGCCGCATCACGCTGGTGCCCGCCCAGACCTCCGCCGAAGAGGTCTTCAAGCTCAATCCCGATGGCGTGTTCCTGTCCAACGGCCCCGGCGACCCCGAGCCCTGCGACTACGCCATCGAAGCCACGCGTGCCTTCCTGGACAAGAAGCTGCCCGTGTTCGGCATCTGCCTTGGCCACCAGATCATGGGCCTGGCGGTGGGCGGCAAGACCGTCAAGATGAAGACGGGCCATCACGGCGCCAACCACCCTGTGCAGGACCTGGCGTCCAAGCGCGTGTTCATCACCAGCCAGAACCACGGTTTCGGCGTCGACGCGGCCAGCCTGCCCGCCAACGCGCGCGTGACGCACGTGTCGCTGTTCGACGGCACGCTGCAAGGCTTCGAGCTCACCGACCGCCCGGCCTTCTGCTTCCAGGGTCACCCCGAAGCCAGCCCGGGTCCGCACGACATCCTCGAGCTGTTCGACAAGTTCATCAGCCTGATGTCCGGCCAAAAGTAAAGATTGCATCATGCCCAAGCGTACAGACCTAAAAAGCATTCTCATCATCGGCGCCGGCCCCATCATCATCGGGCAGGCCTGCGAATTCGACTACTCCGGCGCGCAAGCTTGCAAGGCGCTCAAGGCCGAGGGCTACCGCACCATCCTGGTGAACAGCAACCCGGCCACGATCATGACGGACCCGGAAACGGCCGACGTCACCTACATCGAGCCCATCACCTGGCAAGCCGTCGAAAAGATCATCGAGCGTGAAAAGCCCGATGCGCTCCTGCCCACGATGGGCGGCCAGACCGCGCTGAACTGCGCGCTGGACCTGGCCCACCACGGCGTGCTCAAGAAGCACAACGTCGAGCTCATCGGCGCCAACGAACACGCCATCGAAAAGGCCGAGGACCGCCAGAAGTTCAAGCAGGCCATGACCGACATCGGCCTGGAATCGGCCAAGTCGGGCGTGGCCCACACCATGGACGAAGCCTGGGAAGTGCAGCGCCGCATCGCGGCCGAAGTCGGCACCTCCGGCTTTCCCGCCGTCATTCGCCCCAGCTTCACGATGGGCGGCTCGGGCGGCGGTATCGCCTACAACGCCGAAGAATTCGAAACCATCTGCCGCCGCGGCCTGGAAGCCTCGCCCACCAGCGAACTCCTGATCGAAGAATCGCTGCTCGGCTGGAAGGAATTCGAGATGGAAGTGGTCCGCGACAAGGCGGACAACTGCATCATCGTCTGCTCCATCGAAAACCTGGATCCGATGGGCGTCCACACGGGCGACTCCATCACCGTCGCGCCGGCCCAGACGCTGACCGACAAGGAATACCAGATCATGCGTAACGCATCGATCGCGGTGTTGCGCGAGATCGGCGTGGATACGGGCGGCTCGAACGTGCAGTTCGCCGTCAATCCCAAGAACGGCCGCATGATCGTCATCGAGATGAACCCGCGCGTTTCGCGTTCGTCGGCGCTGGCCTCCAAGGCCACGGGTTTCCCCATCGCCAAGGTCGCCGCGCGCCTGGCCGTCGGCTACACGCTCGACGAGCTGCGCAACGAAATCACCGGCGGCGCAACGCCGGCTTCGTTCGAACCGACGATCGACTACGTGGTCACCAAGGTGCCGCGTTTCGCTTTCGAAAAATTCCCCACCGCCGACGCGCGCCTGACCACCCAGATGAAGTCCGTGGGTGAAGTCATGGCCATCGGCCGCACCTTCCAGGAATCGTTCCAGAAGGCGCTGCGTGGCCTGGAAGTGGGCGTCGACGGCCTGAACCAGAAGACCACCGACCGCGAAAAGCTGCAGGTCGAGCTGGGCGAACCGGGTCCGGAACGCATCTGGTACGTGGGCGACGCCTTCGCGCAAGGCTTCACGCTGGACGAAGTGCACAACATCACGCACATCGACCCGTGGTTCCTTTCGCAGATCAAGGAAATCGTCGACATCGAGCTGGCGCTCGAGCAAAAGACGCTGGCCGACCTGGACTACGCCACGCTGTTCGAACTGAAGCGCCGCGGTTTCTCGGACCGCCGCCTCGCGTTCCTGCTGGACTCCTCGGAATCCGAAGTGCGCAAGCTGCGCCACCAGCTCAACGTGCGCCCGGTCTACAAGCGCGTCGACACCTGCGCCGCCGAATTCGCCACCCGCACCGCCTACATGTACTCCACGTACGAGGAAGAGTGCGAATCCGCCCCCACCGATCGCAAGAAGATCGTGGTGCTGGGCGGCGGCCCGAACCGGATCGGCCAGGGCATCGAGTTCGACTACTGCTGCGTGCATGCCGCGCTGGCGCTGCGCGATGACGGGTACGAGACCATCATGGTCAACTGCAACCCGGAAACCGTGTCCACCGACTACGACACCTCCGACCGTCTGTACTTCGAGCCGCTGACGCTGGAAGACGTGCTGGAAATCGTCCACAAGGAAAACCCGGTCGGCATGATCGTCCAGTACGGCGGCCAGACCCCGCTGAAGCTGGCGCGCGCCCTGGAAGCCAACGGCGTGCCCATCATCGGCACCAGCCCCGAATCCATCGACGTCGCCGAAGACCGCGAGCGCTTCCAGAAGCTGCTCAACAAGCTTGGCCTGCGTCAGCCGCCCAACCGCACCGCGCGCACCGAAGGCGAGGCCCTGGCCCACGCCGCCGAAATCGGTTATCCGCTCGTCGTGCGTCCCAGCTACGTGCTGGGCGGCCGCGCGATGGAAATCGTGCACGAGCAGCAGGACCTCGAGCGCTACATGCGCGAAGCCGTGAAGGTCAGCAATGACTCGCCCGTGCTGCTGGACCGCTTCCTGAACAACGCCACCGAAGTCGACGTGGACTGCCTGGCCGACGGCGAAACCGTCTTCATCGGCGGCGTCATGGAACACATCGAGCAGGCCGGCGTGCACTCGGGCGACTCGGCGTGCAGCCTGCCGCCGTACTCGCTGTCGGCGGAAGTCATCGCCGAAATCAAGCGCCAGACCACGATGATGGCCAAGGCCCTGAACGTCAGCGGCCTGATGAACGTGCAGTTCGCCATCCAGGGCGGCGACGTCTACGTGCTGGAAGTGAACCCGCGCGCCTCGCGCACGGTGCCTTACGTCTCCAAGGCCACGGGCCTGCAGCTTGCCAAGATCGCCGCGCGCGCCATGGCCGGCCAGACCCTCGCCGCGCAAGGCATCACGAAGGAAGTCGTGCCGCCTTACTTCTCGGTCAAGGAAGCCGTCTTCCCGTTCGTGAAGTTCCCTGGCGTGGACACCATCCTTGGACCGGAAATGAAGTCGACCGGCGAAGTGATGGGCGTGGGCATGAGCTTCGGCGAAGCCTTCGTGAAGTCGCAGCTGGCTGCCAGTGTGCGCCTGCCGGAATCCGGCACGGTGTTCATCAGCGTGAAGAACCAGGACAAGCCCCGCGCCGTCGAAGTGGCGCGCGGTCTGCACACCCTGGGCTTCAAGCTGGTCGCCACGCGCGGCACGGCCGCCGAGATCGAAGCCGCCGGCATTCCGGTGCAAGTGGTGAACAAGGTAAACGAAGGCCGTCCGCACATCGTCGACATGGTCAAGAACGGCGAAATCTCGCTGGTCATCAACACCGTCGAAGAACGCCGCAACGCCATCGCCGACTCGCGCACCATCCGCACCCAGGCGCTGGCCGCCCGCGTGACCTTCTTCACGACCATCGCCGGCGCCCGCGCCGCGGTCGAAGGCATGCAGTATCTGCGCCAGGGCCTCGGCCTGCAGGTGTACCCGCTGCAAGAGCTTCACGCTTCCCTGCACGGCTAAGCCGGTAGTCAACGTTAGGGCACGCGAGAGCGTGCCCTAATTCTTTGCAACGCCAACACAGCGACGGGCACACATGGTCAACGTCTTCATTACCGGCGCCAGCAGCGGACTGGGCCGCGCGCTGGCGCAGCAATACGCCGCATCGGGCGCCACGCTGGGCCTGCTGGGCCGGCGCGAGGACGCGCTGCAGGAACTGGCCGGCAGTCTGCCTGGCGTCCACCGCTGCTATGCCGTCGACGTGCGCGACCGCCAGGCGCTGCATGCCGCGGCGCAGGACTTCATCGCGTTCTGCCAGGGCAGGGTGGACGTGGTCATCGCCAGCGCGGGCATCAGCGCCGGCACGCTGACTGACCATGGCGAGGATTTCGACGTGTTCAAGGCCATCGTCGACACCAACCTGCTGGCCACGGTCTCCACCTTCGAGCCCTTCATCGGACCAATGCGCGCGGCGGGGGCGGGGCGGCTGGTCGGCATCGCTAGCGTGGCCGGTGTGCGCGGCCTGCCCGGGGCGGGCGCCTACAGCGCGTCCAAGTCGGCGGTGGTGACGTATTGCGAGAGCCTGCGACTTGAACTGGCCGCCCAGGGCATTGGCGTGGTGACGATCGCGCCCGGCTACATCAAAACCGCCATGACGGCGCACAACCCGTACTCGATGCCCTTCCTGATGGAAGCCGACGCCTTCGCATCGCGCGCCCGCGCGGCAATCGACAAGGGCACGAGCTACACGGTGATTCCGTGGCAGATGGGTGTGGTGGCCAGGCTGATGCGCCTGCTGCCCAACGCCGTGTACGACAGGCTCGCCCGCAACGCTCCGCGCAAGCCGCGCAAGACGGCCTGAGTCTGGCTGCGTTGTTCTCCGGTGTCCGACACCCGGCGGAAACGACCTTCAACTGCCGCACCTGTTTCAGGGGGGTCGGACACCCACGGACTCCCGGGTCCGATTCAAGGCACCACGTCGTCGCCGACCTCGGCGGCCACGTGGCTGACATCGCCCCAGTCCAACACTTCCCATTTGCGGCCATCAACGCCGACGCGGTTGATGCTGACATTGAGCAGCGCGGCGTCGCGCGGCGCGTTCAGGGGCACGCCCGAGGCATGGCGCCAGATGATGTCCAGCACGCCGCCATGAGTGAACAGCAGGATGCGCTCGCCTTCATGGCGGCTGGCGATATCGTCGACCGTGCTGATGACGCGCGACTGGAACTGGCCCAGCGTTTCGCCGCCGTCCAGCGGGCGCAGCGGATCGCGGCTCTTCCAGGCGGCAGCAGCCTCGGGCGCCAGCACGTCGATGCGCTCATGGTCCAGGCCTTCCAGCACACCGAAACCCCGCTCGCGGATGCCGGGCTCCACGCGCACGCGCAGGCCAAGCTGCTCCGAAACCGGCACGGCGGTCGCGTGCGCGCGCTGCAGATCGCTGCTGTAGATCGCGTGGATGGGGGTGTGCTTGGCCTCGTCGTGCAGGCGCGAGGCCAGCAGGCTGGCCTGGTTGACGCCAAATTCGTTCAGGGGGATGTCTTGCCAGCCTTGCAGGCGCCGCTGGCGATTCCAGTCGGTTTCGCCGTGGCGGATGAACCAGATTTCAGTCATTGCAGTCTTGTTGCGGGAATTGAGCCTTAAGCCTGGGCGGGCGCGATGGGCGCGCGCGGTTTCCAGATGGCTTGAATGATCGAGCTTAACGCGACCAGCGCGGGCTCGCTAGCGCGTTCGTAAGGCAGCATGAAGCCCAGCACGGCGTCCACGCGCGCCTGGCCCCACACGATGAAGTCGTTGGACGCTGCGCCCGCCAGCGCGGTTTCCTCGCGCAGCAACGCGCAGCCCGCACCCGCCCGCACCAGCGCGTCCATGTTGGCCTGGTCGTCGTTCTGCATCACGATGCGCGGCGACAGGCCGTGCCGTTCGAACATATCGCGCAGCAGCAGATGCGTGTGACTGCCGGACTGCCCGTCCAGCCACGGCAGTTGCGCCACTTCGCGCCAGCCGCCGCGTTTGAGCACCGCCGCGTGCTCGCCGGGCATGGCGATGCGGTATCGCACGCTGCGCAGCGGTTGCCACAGCACGCCGCGCGGCGCGTTGGCCGCGATGGTCAACGCGGCAGGCAGACGGCCCGTGCTCACCTGTTCGGCCAGCGCCGCCGCGGGCTGCGTCTGTGTCTTTAACTCAACCAGCGGCAAGCGCTGCGTCACGGCCGACGCCAACTCGCCCAGGCGCAGGAAATCGGGCTTTTCGCTGGGGACGCCCAGCTCGACAATGCCGTGCAGATTGCCCTGCAGCTGCTGCGCCTCGGACTTGAACTGCGCGCCCAGCACCAGCAGCGATTCCGCCGTTGGCAGCAATACTTCGCCCGCCTTGGCCAGGGCCAGGCGGCCGCCGCTGCGATCGAACAGCGCCACGCCCAGGCTCTGCTCCAGCGCCTTGATCTGTGCCGTCACAGCGGGCTGCGTCAGCGACAGCGCCTCGGCCGCCTTCGTCAGGTTGCCCAGCCGGGCGACCGTGACGAAGGCGCGGATCTGGTAGATTTCCATGGCCGCGAGTGTAGGTCAGGCCGCCAGCAACCGCACCTGTGTCGGCTCCAGCCCCACGGACACCGGCGCGCCCGCCGGAAACGGCGACAGCCCGGCCAGATGCGCCTGGTCCGCGGTCAGGCGCTGTTCGCCGACCTGCACCTGATAGCGCGTGAATTCGCCCAGGAATTCGCTGCTTTCCACAATGCCGGGCAGCCAGACGTAGCGCGCATCGCCCAGGCCGTCCGCCATCTCGATCTGCACCGTGTGGGGCCGGAAACTTGCCGCCAGCCGCGTGGCCGCGGGCGCGTCGCCCGCCAGCGGCAGATGCAGGTCGCCCACGCCGTCCACCGCCAGCGTCACGCTGCTGCTGGTGCGCTCGCGCACGTTGCCTTCCAGCACATTCATCGTGCCAACGAAGTTCGCCACAAAGCGGTTCACCGGATAGTCAAACAGCGTGCTGGGCGCGCCGATCTGCTGCACCACGCCGTGGTCCAGCACCGCCATGCGGTCGGCGGTCGTCATCGCTTCTTCCTGGTCGTGCGTGACGAAGATCGTCGTGATCCCCAGGCGGCGCTGCAGGCTCAGGAGGTCCTGGCGCATCTGCACGCGCAGCTTCTTGTCCAGGTTGGACAGGGGTTCATCCAGCAGCAAGACCTGCGGTTCGATCACGATGGTGCGCGCCAGCGCCACCCGCTGCTGCTGGCCGCCGGACAGTTGGTTTGGCCGCCGCTTGGCATATTGGGACAGGCCGACCAGATCGAGCGCCGCTTCGACCTTGGTGCGGATCTCGGCGCGCGGCAGTTTGCGCTCGACCAGCCCGAACGCCACGTTGTCCCACACCGTCATGTGCGGCCACAGCGCGTAGTTCTGGAACACCATGCCGATGTTGCGGTGCCAGGGCGGGGTGCCGCTGATGTCCTTGCCGTCCACCAGCAACTGGCCGGCGCTATGCCGGTTGAACCCCGCAATCAGCCGCAGCAACGTGGACTTGCCGGACCCCGACGGCCCGAGCAGCGCGAAGAACTCGCCCGGTTCGATGCTGATGCTGACGTCCTTGAGTACTTCGGTGTTGCCGTAGGAAAGCTGAATGTTGCGGCATTCGACGCTGACTTTCTTCATGCGGATTCCCCTTCATTGCGCGCCGGCTGCTGGCGTTTGGACGCGCGGTCCACCAGCAGGTGCGAGATGTATGTGCCGATGCCCACGGCGACCACCGCCAGGACGCCCAGCGCGGCGCCCGGGCCCCGGCCCGCCGCACTTTGCATGTAGAGATAGATGCCATAGCTCATGGGCGCCTGGCTGTCCTTGGTCACCAGCATGATGGTGGCCGACAGTTCCACGGCCGCGGTGACGAAGCTGGTCACAAAGCCCGCCAGCATGCCGCCCGCCATCAGCGGCACCACCACGCGGCGGATCGTGCTCATGCGCGTGGCGCCCAGGGACTGGGCGGCTTCTTCCAGCGACACGTGGATCTGCTGCAGCGCCGCCACGCACGAGCGCAGCGCATACGGCAACCGCCGCACGGAATACGCCAGCATGATGATGATCCACGACGAAGTCAGCAGCGTGCCCGTGCCCGGCAATTCGATGCCGCGGAAGGTGCGCAAAAAGCCGATCGCCAGCACGATGCCCGGAATCGCCAGCGCCGCGGAGGCAAGGAAATCCAGCCATTGGCGCGCAGGCAGCCGGGTGCGCAGCATCAGGTACGCGATCGCGGTGCCCAGGATCACGTCGATGCCGGCAGCCAGCCCGCAGTACAGCAACGTGTTGGCGATCATGCCCTGCGATTCCGAGAACACGGCAGAGTAGTGCGCCAGCGTGTACCCGTCCGGCAGCGGCGCGTAGCTCCAGACACTGGCCAGCGACAGCAGCAACACGCCGATGTGCGGCGACAGCACCAGCAGCAGCACCAGCACGATCCAGCCATACGCCAGCACGCTTTCCACCGGTCCCAGCTTGCGCTTCTGGATCGAATTGCCGCCCTTCTGCAGCGTGGAGTAGTCGCGCCCCTTGAGCACCCGCGCCGACAGCCACAGCGCCAGGATCGAGAAGCCCACCATGATGACGCTGATCACGTAGCCCAGCGGGTCCTCCAATCCGACCTGCGTGATGCGCAAATAAGCCTGCGGCGCCAGCATGTTGGTGGTGCCCAGCACAAGCGGCGTGCCCAGGTCGTCGAACACCTTCACGAACACCAGCGACGCGCCGGCCACGTAGCCGGGCAGGGCAAGCGGAAAGATCACGCGGCGAAACAGCCGGAAGCCCCGCGAGCCCAGGTTGAAGGCCGCTTCCTCCATGGCCCCGTCGATGTTGCGCAGCGCCACGACCAGGTTCATCAGGATGAAGGGGAAATAATGGATGGCCTCCACGAAGATCACGCCGTTCAGCCCTTCCATGAACGGAATCGTGAAGCCGAACCAATCGTTCAACAGCAGGTTCACGCTGCCCGAGCGGCCGAAGATCAGCTGCATGGCCACCGCGCCCACGAAGGGCGGCATGATGAGCGGCAGCACGCCCAGGGTCTGGATCAGCAGGGCGCCCCGGAAATCGAAGCGCACCGTGAAGTACGCCAGCGGCACCGCGATCAGCGAGGCCAGCAGCGCCGACCAGCCCGCCACGTACAGGCTGTTGAAGAACGCCTCCCGCATCAACGGCTGGTTGAAGAAGGCGCCGAAGTGCCCGGTCGTGAAGCTGCCGTCGGCGTTGACGAAGGCGCTGTGAAAGACCGTGCCCACCGGCACGATCAGGAACAGCAGCAGAAAGCCCAACACCAGCAGCGCCGCCAGGACGGGGCCGGGGGGCAGGCGCAAATGGCCCGAATGATTCATCGAGATTCCCGAAAATCGTTGCCAGAAGACAAGCGCTGCCCGCGGCGGGCAGGTCAGGCCCGCTCGCCGCGTTCAGTGCGTCCTGCGTATCAGAGCGCGGCGGCTTGCCGCGCCAGCTTGACGGCTTCTTCGTAGTTGGCGCGCGCGCGGCCGTTCCACTCGCCTTCGAGATGCGTGATCTGCTGATTGACCGCCGCGTCCTTCTTGTTGCCCGCGAAGATCGCCAGGAAGGCAGGATCGGCCGCCTTCTTGCTGTCCACCAACGGCGCCCAGGCCAGCTTGCGCGCCTGGTCCAGCAGTTCCGCCGCCTTGCCGCTCTTGGCCTTGTCGCCCAGCTTGGCTTCAGCGTCGTAGATGGCCTTGGTGGCCGCTTGCAGCTCTTTCAGCCGGAACGTCACGGTCTGGTCGTACAGCGATTGCACGACGTAGTAGCGCGTCTGCGACAGGTCCGCATCGAAATGCACCTTGCTGCGCTTGGCGATTTCCGCCGGATCGGGATAGCCCGGCGGAATCTTTCCGGCCAGCGCGGAGTAGGGCAGCACCGGCAACCGCGAGATCTTCGGCTCCAGCAGCAGCTCCTGGCCTGCCTGGCTCAGCGTGAAGGCGATGAACTTCTTGCCTTCCTCGGTATTCTTTGCGCCCTCGATCAGCGCGATGTTGGCCGGGACGATGGCCGTCTCGGAGGGATAGACGAACTCGACCGGGAACTTGGAATACTTGCTCGACAGTCCGAAGAAGTCGATGACCGGGCCTGCGCCGAACTGGCCGTTGTTCACGCCGTCCGGCACGCCGAACGAGCGCTCGGTCACGGCGCTGCTGTTGCCCGACATGCGAAGCAGCGTGCTCCAGCCGTCATCCCAGCCTTCGCCCTGCAGGATGGTCTCCACCGTCAGGTGCATCGTGCCCGAGCGCGACGGCGAGGTGATGCCCACGTGGCCGAACCACTTGGGCGACAGCAGATCCTTCCATTCCACGGGAGCCGGGATCTTGTGCGCCGCGATGTACCGGGTGTTGTAGATGATGCCGTAGCCCGCCAGCGCCTGGCCCAGATACATGCCGCCCGGATCGTTGATGGGGTAGCTGCCGATCTTGTCGGGGACGTCCTTGTTGGCGATGTCGGCCGACTTGGCCAGCAGCTTGTCGCGCCCCAGCACCTCGAACGCATCGGGCGCACTCGCCCAGAAGACCTCAGGGCGTTGGCCTGCCGGCGTCTCGCGGACGAAGGCGATGCCCGACACGGTGTTCTTGTTCAGGATTTCCAGGGTGATGCCTGGGTTCGCTTTTTCGAACGCGGTCTTGTAGGCCTGGGTCAGGTCCTTGGGGAACGACGTGATCACCGTAACGGTGCCGGCGAGCGCCGGCGCCGCGCAAACGGCCAGCAACGCCCCGGCCAGGGCTGTGCGCATAGCGTGCATGGTTTGTCTCCGTGGTTTTAGATTTGTCTGGAGACAGTACCGGCACGCCCGAGGAGCGTCCAATCAGAAATTTTGATGCGCGCCATCAGCGACGGCGCCACATCGCTTGCCCCGAATCAGGCCTGGGCCGACACGCCGGCCTGTTTGGCAGCCTGCGCCTGTTTTGCCAGGAGGTGGGAAATCTGGCCTTGGATCTGCACAGCCTGGGCATTGAGCGCCATGATCTGCTGCGCCTTCATTTCGGCCGACATTCCGCTCGCCTTTACTTTGGCGATCTGATCCATGATGCGCTTGAGCTGCTTTTGCAACTCCTTGATCTGGCGGGTGTATTCGTCGTCGTTGTCGGTTTCTTCGGTGGCCTGCGCGTTGCCGACCTTGGTGGCGCCCGGATTGTTGACGCGGATCTTGCCTTCCGCAGTCACCGACACCGCATCCTGTCCCGAAGCGTTCTTCGCTTCCTTGTTGGCCTGGATCTTCTCGGCCCAAAGATCTGCAAGGCTGCTGATCCGGGAGGTGCCGCTGATGCTGTTGATCGCCATGACTGTTCCTTTGCCTGGGATTTCGGGGTTTCCACTAATACGGCAATCGGCCGGCAAAACTTAAACGTTGCCCCCGCTTGATGGCCCCCTTTACACTGGCGCCCGCTCGCAGTTTGAAACCCTCTCGTACCACCCCGGGGAATCCATGTCCAACTCCTACTTTCCGCGCTGGCGCCTGGCGGACGACGCCGAGCCCGGCGTCATCATCGCGCCCGACGAACGGCTGTCCTGGCCCAAGAACGTCGCCATGGGCGCACAGCACGTCGTCGCGATGTTCGGCTCGACCGTCCTGGCGCCGTTGCTCATGGGGTTCGATCCCAACGTCGCCATCCTGATGTCGGGCATCGGCACGCTGATCTTCTTTCTGTTCGTGGGCGGCCGGGTGCCCAGCTACCTGGGTTCCAGCTTCGCGTTCATCGGCGGCGTCATCGCGGTGACCGGCTATGCCGGCGGCGGGGCCAACGCCAACATCGGCGTCGCGCTGGGCGCCATCATTGCCTGCGGTCTGGCTTACACGCTGATCGGCGTCATCGTCTGGATCGTCAACGCCCGGGCAGGCGGCGGGGCCAACTGGATCGATACGCTTATGCCCCCCGTCGTCACGGGCGCGGTGGTGGCGGTGATCGGCCTGAATCTCGCGCCCATCGCCGCCAAGGGCGCGATGGGGGCGTCGGGCTTCGATAGCGCCATGGCCATCGTCACGATCGTCTGCGTCGGCGGCATCGCCGTCTATACCCGCGGCATGGTGCAGCGCCTGCTCATCCTGGTCGGCCTGATCCTTGCCTGCGTGGTGTACGCGGTGCTGGCCAACGGCCTGGGCCTGGGCAAGCCCATCGATTTCTCCGCGGTGTCCGCCGCCGCGTGGTTCGGCCTGCCGCAGTTCTCGGCGCCTGTCTTCAAGGCCGAGGCCATGGGCCTGATCGTTCCGGTCGCCATCATCCTGGTGGCCGAAAACCTCGGGCACGTGAAGGCCGTCAGCGCCATGACGGGGCGCGACCTGGACCGCTACCTGGGCCGGGCCTTTGTCGGCGACGGCGTGGCCACGATGGTGTCGGGCGCCGTTGGCGGCACGGGCGTCACCACCTACGCCGAGAACATCGGCGTCATGGCGGTCACGCGCATCTATTCCACGCTGGTGTTCGTGATTGCTGCGGTGATTGCGATCGTCCTGGGCTTCTCGCCCAAGTTCGGCGCACTGATCCAGACGATCCCGGGACCCGTGCTGGGCGGGATGTCGGTGGTCGTCTTCGGCCTGATCGCCATTGCCGGCGCCCGCATCTGGGTCGTCAATCAGGTGGATTTCACCGACAACCGCAATCTCAT
This sequence comes from Achromobacter sp. SLBN-14, assembly GCF_006715415.1. Taxonomy (NCBI): domain Bacteria; kingdom Pseudomonadati; phylum Pseudomonadota; class Betaproteobacteria; order Burkholderiales; family Alcaligenaceae; genus Achromobacter; species Achromobacter sp. SLBN-14. Next base: position 4,071,753 of record NZ_VFNE01000001.1, read on the forward strand.
CGTGGCCGCTGTCACGCTGGTGTTGGGCGCGGGCGACTTCACCATCAAGCTGGGCGACTTCACGCTGGGCGGCATCGGTACCGCCACCTTCGGCGCCATCATCCTGTATGCGCTGTTGCGCCGCACGAAGTAAACACTGCGGGCCGGGGCGCCCTGGCGCCCCGTTTCAAGCCGCACAGGCAATCTTTCAGGTGTTTTTCAGCGATAGCGGATCCCGGAAAACCCGCACTCCGCATCCCGGTTTGCCGCTACGGTCGGCATCGCCAGCGTTTTTGGCGCGAAATCGCCGTTTTTAGCGGGTTACAGCGGCGAAATGCGCCGAAAAGGCCGTTTTCTCCGGCGGCTTGCATTTCCCAGCAAGTTTGACCACAATATGAACTTGATTGCCCCGGTTCCGACCCGAGCCGGGGTTTTGTTTTGGTCGCCCGCGCCGCTCGCCAGGTTTTTTCAAGCATCAGATGGCAAGCGCGCCGGTCCAGCGGCCTTCACCGAGAACGCTCCTTCGGGGCGTTTTTCTACTTTTTGTTTGGGAAACGACATGTCTGCCATTCCTTTGACCGTGCGCGGGGCCGAGCGCTTGCAAGAAGAGCTCCAACGGCTGAAAACCGTCGAACGTCCTGCTGTGATCAACGCGATCGCCGAGGCTCGCGCGCAGGGTGATCTGTCGGAAAATGCCGAGTACGATGCCGCTCGCGAGCGCCAGGGTTTCATCGAGGGCCGGATTGCCGAGCTTGAAGGCACGCTTTCCAATGCCCACATCATCGATCCGTCCTCGCTCGAGGCCGAAGGCCGCGCCGTGTTTGGCGCCACCGTCGACATCGAAGACCTGGATTCGGGCGATCGCGTCACCTATCAGATCGTCGGCGACGTCGAAGCTGATATCAAGTCCAACCTGATTTCCGTGTCCAGCCCCGTGGCTCGCGCGCTGATCGGCAAGAGCGAAGGCGACGTGGTCGAGGTCATGGCCCCGGCTGGCGTTCGCGAGTATGAAGTCCTGGGTGTGCGTTACATCTGACGCAAACCCGTCAAGCAGTAAAAATGTCAAACCACCCTGGCCCTGACGCAACGTTCGTCTGAATTCCGCGGTACATTGCGGATCGCTATGGTGGACCGGGCGCGTAAAGCGCCCGTTTTTGTGCCTGGACTTACCGTTTTGGAGTCTTGCGGCTGGTGCCGCTGCGGGCTCCGGCGCGCAGGCTCAGCGCGCTGCCGGCGCGGCGCGGAATGCCGTGGCCGCTGGTGGTGGCGCGTTTGTTGGACGGCCGCATGGGCTTGCCCTTCTTGTTGAGTTCGTCCTGGGGGACGTAACGCTTCTTGGCGGGCGCGGGCTCTTCGGACTCGCTGCGGCGCGGGCGCTTGGCAAGGGTCCGGCCTTCGGCGGCCAGCTTCTTGGGCGTGTACGGCTCCGAGGCGCGGCGCTTGGCCGGGGCTTCGGGCTCCTGGGCGGCCAGCGCGGCGGGCTTGATGTTGCCGGGCAGCGGGCGGAACAGGATCAGGGTCTTGCCCAGGTGATGCACGGGCGCGCACGATAGCGTGTCGCAGATCGTGGCAAGCATGGCGTCACGGGCCTCGCGGTCGTCGCCGCCGGCGCGAACCTTGATGAGGCCATGCGACGTCAGCGCCCGGTCGATTTCCTTCAGCACGGCGTCGGTCAGGCCGTTGTCGCCAATCAGGACGACAGGGCGCAGAGGGTGAGCGGCGGACCGCAGGTCGCTGCGCTCACGAGAGGTAAGTTCTAATATAGGCATGCGTGGAATTGTACGGTAATGGCCAAGAATAAATTCTCTAAAGACTGGATTCACCAGCACATCAACGATCCCTATGTGAAGCTGGCGCAACAGAAGGGCTATCGCGCCCGCGCCGCCTTCAAGCTGATCGAGATTCTCGACACCGAAAAGCTGCTGCGCCGCGGCGACCTGGTCGTCGACCTGGGCTCCGCGCCCGGCAGCTGGTCACAGGTGGCGCGCGAACGGCTCGCGGGGCCGGGCGGCGTCGTGGACGGCCGCATTATCGCGCTGGACATCCTGCCCATGGAACCCGTGGCAGGCGTGGAATTCATCCAGGGCGACTTCCGCGAAGACGAAGTCTTGAAACAATTGGAAGACATGGTCGGAACCCGCGCGGTGGACCTTGTTATTTCCGACATGGCCCCCAACTTGTCCGGGGTGGGTATTGCCGATGCCGCGCGCATCCAGCATGTATGCGAATTGGCGATGGAATTTTCCTGCGCCCACCTCAAGCCCAACGGGGCGCTGATCGTCAAGGCATTCCACGGCACTGGCTTTTCGCAGATCGTCGAATCCTTCAAAAAGCGCTTTCGCCGGGTGGTTGAACGCAAACCGAAGGCGTCACGGGACAAGTCCTCTGAAACCTTTCTGGTGGCGCGCGATCTGAAGTAACCCTTCCGTATCCATCCGGGGCAAGGTGCCCTGGCCAAGAAAACCCCGTCCCGCCGAGACAACGACCAGAAAACTCAAGAATCAAATGTAATTAAATGGGCCCCACGGCTGCCAGGACGCAACTCCGTCCTACAGGTTAGAATGGGCTATTGACATACTTGTGACTGTGCCATACGCGGGTGCACAGTCGCCGGTCGGAATCGAAAGCAGGAGATCGACCTTGAACAATTCATTTTCCAAAGTCGCTGTCTGGATGGTGATAGCCCTGGTGCTGTTCACCGTCTTCAAACAGTTCGACGGACGCGCTCAGACCCAGGACGGCGTGACCTACACGCAGTTCATGGACGACGCCAAGGCGGGACGCATCCGCAAGGTCGACGTTCAAGGCGACGTGCTGTACGTCACCCCGGACGCGGGCCGCGCCTATACGCTGACTTCGCCCGGCGATCTCTGGATGGTCTCCGACCTGCTGAAGTACGGCGTGCAGGTGTCCGGCAAACCGCGTGAAGAGCAGTCGCTCCTGATGAGCATCTTCGTGTCGTGGTTCCCCATGCTGCTGCTGATCGGCGTCTGGGTGTTCTTCATGCGCCAGATGCAGGGCGGTGGCAGGGGCGGCGCGTTCAGCTTCGGCAAATCGCGCGCCCGGATGCTCGACGAAAACACCAACCAGATCACCTTCGCCGACGTTGCCGGCTGCGACGAAGCCAAGGAAGACGTCCAGGAGCTGGTCGACTTCCTGCGCGACCCCAGCAAGTTCCAGAAGCTGGGCGGCCGCATTCCGCGCGGCGTGCTGATGGTGGGCTCGCCCGGTACCGGCAAGACGCTGCTGGCCAAGGCCATCGCCGGCGAAGCCAAGGTGCCGTTCTTCAGCATCTCGGGCTCGGACTTCGTTGAAATGTTCGTCGGCGTGGGCGCGGCCCGTGTCCGCGACATGTTCGAAAACGCCAAGAAGCACGCGCCTTGCATCATCTTCATCGACGAAATCGATGCGGTCGGCCGCCAGCGTGGCGCCGGTCTGGGTGGCGGCAACGACGAGCGCGAACAGACGCTTAACCAGATGCTGGTTGAAATGGACGGCTTCGAATCCGGCCAGGGCGTCATCGTGATCGCCGCGACCAACCGTCCCGACGTGCTGGATCCGGCGCTGCTGCGTCCGGGCCGTTTCGACCGCCAAGTTGTCGTGCCGCTGCCCGATATCCGTGGCCGCGAGCAGATCCTGAAGGTTCACATGCGCAAGGTTCCGCTGTCGCCCAACGTCGACGCGACCATCCTGGCGCGCGGCTGCCCGGGCTTCTCCGGCGCCGACCTGGCCAACCTGGTCAACGAAGCCGCGCTGTTCGCCGCCCGCCGCAATGGCCGCACGGTGGATATGTCCGACTTTGAGAAGGCCAAGGACAAGATCATCATGGGCGCCGAGCGCCGCTCCATCGTGATGCCCGAAGAGGAACGCAAGAACACCGCGTACCACGAGTCCGGCCACGCGATCGTCGCGCGCATGCTGCCCAAGACTGACCCCGTCCACAAGGTCACCATCATCCCGCGCGGCCGTGCGCTGGGCGTGACCATGCAGCTTCCGGAAACCGACCGCTACAGCATGGACAAGGGCCGCCTGCTGTCCACGATCGCCGTGCTGTTCGGCGGCCGTATCGCGGAAGAGATCTTCATGGACCAGATGACGACGGGCGCCTCGAACGACTTCGAACGCGCCACCGCCATCGCCCGAGACATCGTCACGCGCTACGGCATGACCGACGAACTGGGTCCCATGGTCTACGCCGAGAACGAAGGCGAAGTCTTCCTGGGCCGTAGCGTCACCAAGACCACGCACATGTCCGAAGCCACCATGCAGAAGGTGGACACCGAGATCCGCCGCATCATCGACGAGCAGTACGGCGTTGCGCGCAAGATCCTGGAAGACAACCGCGACAAGGTCGAAGTGATGACCGCCGCGCTGCTCGAATGGGAAACCATCGACGCCGACCAGATCAACGACATCATGGAGGGCCGTCCCCCGCGTCCCCCGAAGACGCCGCAAGGCCCGTCGGATACGTCCGATACGCCGCCGACCGGCCTGGCTGCAGGCGGCAACACGGCAGCTGCGGTCTGAGGTCCTTCGTTCTGGGTTATGGCAAATAACTTCCTTTGCGGGCGCTTCGAGTTTGATCTCGAGCGCCCGCTTGTCATGGGCATCGTCAATGTCACGCCGGACTCGTTTTCCGACGGCGGCCAGCACGACGATACCGATTCCGCGGTGGCGCATGCGCGCCGGCTGATCGACGAAGGCGCGCAGATCCTGGATCTGGGCGGCGAGTCCACGCGGCCCGGCGCAGACCCCGTGTCCGTGTCCGACGAGCTGGACCGGCTGCTGCCGGTGGTCGAGGCGCTGCGCGACTGCGGCGTGCCGCTGTCCATCGACACCTTCAAGCCGGAAGTCATGCGCGCCACGCTGGACGCGGGTGCGGACATGATCAACGACATCTATGGTTTCAGGCAGCCGGGCGCGATCGAGGCCGTCTCGCAATCGCGCTGCGGCCTGTGCGTCATGCACATGAAAGGCGAGCCGCGCACCATGCAGGCGGCGCCGCCCGAGTACACCGACCTGATCGGTGAAATTGGCCTCTTCCTGGGGGCACGCGCGCAAAAGCTGCGCGCGGCCTGGATCGATCCTCGGCGCATCGTGCTGGACCCGGGTTTCGGGTTTGGCAAGACGGCCGACCAGAACTTTCAACTGCTGCGCCGGCTGTCCAGCCTGCGCAGCACCGGTTATCCATTGCTGATCGGCCTGTCGCGCAAGAACATGATCGGCCAGGCCACAGGCCGGCCGGTCGGCGACCGGCTGCCCGGCAGCATTGCCGCCGCGCTTGCCTGCGTCGCGCGTGGCGCCTCCATCGTGCGCGTGCACGATGTTGCGGCCACCGTGGATGCGCTTAAGGTATGGCAGGCGGCTGAACAAGGAGCTATCAGTTCATGATTCGACGCAAATATTTCGGTACCGATGGCGTACGCGGTGAAGTCGGCGGTCCGGTGATCAACGCCGAATTCGCGCTGCGGCTGGGCTACGCGGCTGGCCGCGTGCTGGCGCGCGAGCACGCGGTGCGCGGCGCGACGCGCCCGCAGGTCGTCATCGGCAAGGACACCCGGATTTCCGGCTACATGCTGGAATCCGCGCTGGAGGCGGGGCTGTCCGCCGCCGGCATCGACGTGCTGCTGGCCGGCCCAATCCCCACGCCCGCCGTGGCCTACCTGACCCGCGCCCTGCGCCTGGTCGCCGGCATCGTCATCAGCGCATCGCACAATCCCTACCAGGACAACGGCATCAAGTTCTTCTCGGCGCAGGGCATGAAGCTGCCCGACGACATCGAAGCCGATATCGAGGCCGCGCTGGACGAGCCGCTGGGCTGCGTCAGCTCCGAAGGCCTGGGGCGCGCGCGCCGCATGGGCGATGCCCAGGGCCGCTACATCGAGTTCTGCAAGAGCACGTTCCCCAACGATCTGGACCTGAACGGCATGACCATCGTGGTCGACGCCGCGCACGGCGCCGCCTACAACATCGCCCCGCACGTCTTCCGTGAGCTGGGCGCCGAAGTCCACGCGATCGGCGTGAACCCGGACGGTTTCAACATCAACAAGGGCGTGGGCGCGCTGCACCCCGAGCTGCTGGCCAAGGAAGTCAAGGCGCGCGGCGCCCAGCTTGGCATTGCGCTGGACGGCGACGCCGACCGCCTGCAGATGGTCGACGGCGAGGGCCGCATCTACAACGGCGACGAGCTGATGTACGCCATCGTGCGCGAGCGCATGCAGCGCGGCAAGGTCGAAGGCGTCGTGGGCACGCTGATGACCAATTTCGGCTTCGAGCGCGAAATGAAGCGACTGGGCGTGGGCTTTGACCGCGCCAACGTCGGCGACCGCTACGTCCTGGAACAGATGCAGTCGCGCGGCTGGCTGTACGGCGGCGAAAGCTCCGGCCACCTGCTGTGCCTGGACTGCCACTCCACCGGCGATGGCATCGTGGCCGCCTTGCAGGTCCTGACGGCGCTGCGCCGCAATTCGGCTGCGCTGGGCGATTGGGTCAGCGATCTGCGCATGTATCCGCAGAAGATGATCAATGTGCCGCTCACGCCCGGCATGGACTGGAAGACGCATCCCGGTCTGACGGCGGCGCGCCAGGCGGTCGAAGCCGAACTGGACGGCCGCGGCCGGATCCTGATCCGCGCTTCGGGGACGGAACCCAAGCTGCGTCTGATGGTCGAGGCCGAAGACGAGGCGCTGGCGACCAATTCCGCCGAGAAGCTTGCGCAAAGCTTGGGGTAAACCCGGAGTTTTCGTTTTAATATGTGGGCCACGCGTCGAAAATCGGCGCGTGGCCTTTGTTTATGTGCACTTTCTGTACCGGCCTAATCTTCATAGTCACGTAACATATTGGTCAAGTCATTGACATACAGGGCGTCCACACTGGCTGGACTCTCTAGGAGCTTCGCGCAATGCTGGAATTAGCACGCATCAACCCGAGCCGCAGTACCGCAGAACCCTGGACGGGCGCCGCCCCCAAAGTCCTGGCGGTCGGCCTGGCGCGTACCGCCGAAGAAATAGAGCAGATTCAACGCCTGCGCTATGACGTCTTCACGGAAGACATGGGCGCCGTCTTTCCAGATGCGCAAGACGGCATCGAACAAGACCGCTTCGATCCCTTCTGCGAACACCTGATGGTGCGCGAGCTCGACACAGACCGCGTCGTCGGCACCTATCGGATCCTGACCCCCGAAAAAGCCCTCGAAGCCGGCGGCTATTACTCGCAATCGGAGTTCGACCTGTCGGGTCTGGGCGCCATCCGCGACGAAGTCGTCGAGGTCGGCCGCTCGTGCACCCACGCGGATTACCGGGGCGGGGCGGTCATCATGCTGTTGTGGTCCGGCCTGGCCGAATACCTGCGCCGCGGCGGTTACGAATATGTGCTGGGTTGCGCCAGCGTCAGCCTGCGCGACGATGGCGTCACCGCCGCCGAAGTCTGGCGCACGGTTGCCAAGCAGATGCCCCAGGGCAACGAGCCGCGCGTCACGCCGCTGCACCGCTACCCGGTCGAAAAGCTGAACAGCACGCTGCCGGCTCGCGTGCCGCCGCTGATCAAGGGTTACCTGAAGCTGGGCGCCAAGGTTTGCGGCGAACCCGCCTGGGATCCGGATTTCAACGCCGCCGACTTTCCGGTCCTCTTGAAGATGGAGCGCATGGACGAGCGCTACCGCCGCCACTTCGGCCTGGATCAGCCGGCCGTCCTTAATACTCAGCGCTAGACGCCACTACCATGCGCCGCCTGCTCCGCCGAATGACTATCAGACTGATACGGCGGGCCACCCGGCCGCTGCGCATGGAACTCAGGCGGCTCGATCGCGAAACCGATCTGTCGCCATTTTGAAGCGCCGGTGCGGCCAGGCCGCCCCGCGCGGCCGCTTCAGAACTCCAGCAACTCGAACGAAAACCCGACCTTGTTCCACTCGGCTTCTTCCGCGCGCAGCGTGAAGTCGCTGAGCGGATGTTCGGCCAGCCATTCGCGATTGACGCGCACCACGATGGAGTTGTCGCGGACCGAGGCGGTCAGCGGCAGGGGCTCGATCTCGCCGCGGCGGCGGAACAGCAGCACGGCCAGACGCAGGGCCAGAATGGCTTTCCACTGCGGGCGCGACCGCACCAGGGGTTCCAGCTTGACGAGCTTGCCCTGGTGACCCAGCGCCAGCAGGGCCAGCAGTTGCTGGTCCGCGCGCGAGAAGCCGGGCATGTCCGCGTTTTCGAGCACGTAGGCGGTGTGCTTGTGATACGCGTTGTGCGCGATCGACAGGCCCACTTCGTGCAGGTCTGCCGCCCAGCCGAGCGCGGGCCGCAGTTCGGCGCGTTCCTGGCCTTCCGGGAACATCGCATCGAACAGGGTAAGGGCGGCGTGGCGCACGCGGCGCGCCTGGTTCACATCGACGTGATAGCGCTTCATGAACTGGCGCACCGATTCATCGCGCTTGTCGTGCTCGTCGTCGCGGCCCAGCAGGTCGTACAGCACGCCCAGCCGCAGCGCGCCGTCGCCGGTGTGCATGACGTCGATGCCCAGTTCGTCGAACAACGCGCTCATGATGGCCAGGCCGCCCGGGAGCACGTCGGCGCGCTCGATCTTGATGCCGGGCAGCTCGGACGGAATGACGCGGCCCGAGCGCACGAGGCGGTCTTTCAGCTTGTTCAGCCCCACGCGCGTGATGCCGCGGTTGGAATAGCCGCCTTCGGTCAGGATGGCAAAGAGCGCCTTGGCCGTGCCGGAAGAGCCATACACTTCTTTCCAGCCCGTCTTGCGGTACTGCTTGGCGATGACTTCGATCTCGCGGCGCGCGGCCAGTTCGGCCTGTTTCATCTGGTGGGCGTCCACCACGCCGTCCGAGAAGAACTGGCGGCTGTAACTGACGCACCCCATGTAAAGCGAGGACATCAGACCGGGCTCGAGCCCTTTGCCGATGATGACTTCGGTGGAACCGCCGCCGATGTCGATGATCAGGCGCTTGTTGGGGGAGGGGGGCAGGGTGTTGACCACGCCCGTGAAGATCAGGCGGGCCTCTTCGCGGCCGGCGATGACTTCGATCGGAAACCCCAGCGCGGCTTCGGCCCGGGGCAGGAAGTCCCGCGTGTTGCGGGCGACGCGAAAAGTGTTGGTGGCCACCGCGCGCACCCGATTGGGGTGAAAGCTGCGTAGCCGTTCGCCAAAGCGTTCCAGCACGGCGATGGCGCGGTCGATGGCGTCGTCGCTAAGCCGTTTATCGGCATCCAGGCCGGCGGCCAGCCGGACGGTTTCCTTGAGGCGGTCGATCTGGTAAATCTGGGGCGTACCGTCCTGCTGAACGATGCGTCCGATGGAGAGGCGAAAGCTGTTGGACCCGAGGTCCACCGCGGCCAGAAGTTGATCCATGCGGCTCGTGATATTGGCTGTGAGGTGGACCGATTATAGAGACCCCATGTGACAACGCCTTCGGCTTCGGGTTTTTGCTTATGGAACAGGCGCTTGCAAGCGTCAGGCCGATGCGCCATACGTCCCGTATTTGACGTACCCTTAGCGAATGGGCGCTGTCATAGAACCGTCACTCTTTTGCAGTAAAACTTCACGCTCTCTTTTCGTATGGAATCCGGTATGCCCACACGTCCGCCAGGCGAGCCTCTGCTCATGAATCGCGAATTGTCGCTGCTCAAGTTCAATGAACGGGTGCTGGCGATGGCGGAGAACCCCAAGACGCCGCTGCTCGAGCGGCTGCGCTACGTGTGCATCGTCAGTTCCAACCTGGACGAGTTCTTCGAGATCCGGATTTCCAGTTTGAAAGAGCAGCAGCGCCAGTCGCCCAACCTGGTCGGACCGGACGGCATGACGCCGGACGAGGCTTTCGACTGCGTTCAGCAGGCCGTGCATGAATTGGTGGGCCGCCAGTACAACCTGCTCAACGACGACATCCTGCCGGCGATGCACGCCGAGGGCATCGCGCTGCATCACGCTTCCGAATGGAACGCCGCGCAGCAGGAATGGGCGCGCGACGTGTTCCATCGCGACGTGATGCCGCTCTTGACGCCCATCGGGCTGGATCCCGCGCATCCGTTTCCGCGCGTCTACAACAAGAGCCTGAATTTCATCGTGTCGCTGGCGGGCGCCGATGCCTTCGGCCGTCAGGCATCGATCGCCATCGTCCAGGCGCCCCGGGCCCTGCCGCGTCTGATCAAGATGCCCCAGGAACTGTCGGGGCAGCCCGAAGGCTACATCCTGCTGACCTCGCTGCTGCGCGCCTTCGTGGGCGAGCTGTTTCCGGGCCTGGAAATGCTGGGCTGCTATCAGTGGCGCGTCACGCGCAACAGCGATCTCTTCGTGGACGAGGAAGAAGTCACCAACCTGCGCCATGCGTTGCAAGGCGAGCTGTCGCAGCGCAACTTCGGGGCGGCCGTCCGGCTGGAGATCGACAAGCTGACGCCGGTTGAGCTCGAAACGTTCCTGCAGCGCGAGTTCTCGCTCAAGGCGGACGACACCTATCGTGTGCCCGGCCCGGTGAACCTGTCGCGCCTCATGCAGCTGTGCAATTCCGCGGCGCGCCCGGATCTGCTGTTTCCCGACTATCGCGCCCCGGTGCCCGCGCCCTTTGACCGGGTCGGCGACAAGCCGGCCGATCTCTTTGAAGCGGTGGCAGAGTGCGACCGCCTGCTGCACCACCCCTACCAGTCGTTCCAGCCCGTCATCGATTTCCTGACCGCGGCCGCGCTTGATCCCGACGTGATGGCCATCAAGCAGACCATCTACCGTACCGGCGAGGACTCCGAGCTGATGAAGATCCTGCTGGCGGCCGCGCGCGCCGGCAAGGAAGTGACGGTGGTCGTGGAGCTGATGGCGCGATTCGACGAACAGACCAACATCAACTGGGCCTCAAAGCTCGAAGAGGTGGGGGCGCATGTCGTCTACGGCGTGGTGGCGCACAAGACGCACGCCAAGATGGCGGTCGTGCTGCGCCGCGAAAAAGGGCGTCTGCGCCGCTACGCCCACCTGGGCACCGGCAACTACCATCCCCGCACGGCGCGGCTGTACACCGATTTCGGACTGCTGACCGCCGATCCCAAGCTGTGCGAGGACATGGACAAGGTGTTCGCCCAGCTGACCGGCCTGGGCGCGCGGCGGGCATTGAAGTCGCTGATGCAGTCGCCGTTCACCCTGCACGAGGGCATGGTGTCGCTGATCCGCGCCGAGGCGCGCGCCGCCAAGGCGGGCAAGCGGTCGCGCATCATGGCCAAGATGAATTCGCTGCTCGAAGAGCAGATCATCGCCGAGCTCTACAAAGCCAGCCAGGCGGGCGTGAAGATCGACCTGATCGTGCGCGGCGTGTGCGCCCTGCGCGCCGGGGTGCCGGGCTTGTCGGAGAACATCCGCGTGCGCTCCATCGTGGGCCGCTTCCTGGAGCACTCCCGCGTCTTCTATTTCTATGCCGAGGGCGAAGAGACGGTGTACCTGTCGTCGGCCGACTGGATGGACCGCAATTTCTTCCGGCGCGTGGAAATCGCTTTCCCGATCTATGACAAGACGCTCAAGAAGCGCGTCATCGACGAGGCATTCACCTATGCCCTGCGCGATAACCAGCTCGCCTGGCAGCAGCAACCCAGCGGCGACTACGCGCGCGTCAAAAGCCGCCGCGAGCCCTTCAACCTGCACCAGTTCCTGATGCAGAAGCTGGGCGTGTAACACCGGCACGGCGGTAAACCGTCCCTGATATTGCACCAGGTGCCGACCGCCGCGCCATGCCGGTCCCCGAGCTTGAGCATGGCCCCGGCCAGCCCATTTCCGCAGTGGAAATGGGCTTTTTTCATTCGGGGACGGGCTTGCCAATGCAGCCGAATGGATCTGGCTTTGCCGGTCGGCCACTGGGGATCATGACTGTCATGGTCTTGTCACGTTGGGCTCCTAAGATGCGAGGGTCGCTGAAAGACAGGCAGCTAAAAAGCCTGCCAAGACTCCTTTAACGAGCACAGAAGGAACCCAGATGTTCAAACGTGTCTTCAAGCAAGTTTCCGTGGGCGTCGCGCTGAGCGCCGCCGTTTTCGCTGTCCAGGCCGCCAACGTGACCGGCGCCGGCGCATCGTTCCCGTACCCGATCTACGCCAAGTGGGCGTCCGACTACAAGGCTGCGACCAACAACGCGGTCAACTACCAGTCCATCGGTTCGGGCGGCGGCCAGCAGCAGATCATTGCAAAGACCGTCGACTTCGGCGCCTCGGATGACCCGATGAAGGCTGCCGACCTGGAAAAGCACGGCCTGCTGCAATTCCCCGCCGTGATCGGCGGCACCGTTGCCGTCGTGAACGTCGACGGCGTCGAGCCGGGCAAGCTGAAGCTGTCGGGCAAGGTCCTGGCCGACATCTTCCTGGGCAAGGTCAAGAAGTGGGACGACGCCGCCATCAAGGCGCTGAACCCCGACCTGAAGCTGCCGTCGGCCGACATCATCGTCGTGCACCGTTCGGACGGCTCGGGCACCACCTTCGGCTGGACGAACTACCTGTCCAAGGTGTCGCCGGAGTGGAAGTCGCAAGTCGGTGAAGGCAAGGCCGTCAAGTGGCCCACCGGCCAGGGCGGCAAGGGCAACGAAGGCGTCGCCGCCTACGTCGGCCAGCTGAAGAACTCGATCGGCTACGTCGAATACGCCTACGCCAAGCAGAACAAGCTGGCTTGGACGCAACTGCAGAACAAGGACGGCAAGTTCGTCCAGCCCGAGCAAAAGGCGTTCGCCGCCGCGGCCGCCAACGCCGACTGGAAGAGCGCGCCGGGCATGGGCGTGGTCCTGACCGACGAGCCGGGCGCCGATTCGTGGCCCGTCACCGCCGCTACCTTCATCCTGATCCACAAGTCGCAAGACAAGCCGGCTCAGGGCAAGGCGGTGCTGGAATTCTTCGACTGGGCCTTCAAGAACGGCGCCAAGTCGGCTGAAGCCATGGACTACGTGCCGCTGCCGGAAGCCGTGACCAAGGAAATCCGCGCCGCCTGGGGCGAAGTGAAGTCCGCCGACGGCCAGGCTGTCTGGAAGTAAATCAGTAACGCGCGGCCCCGACGCCACCTGGCGGGCGGGGCCGCCGCCTGTAATTCGACCTACCTGCTGTTCCCCCCAGGTTTCCTAAGGAAAGTCCATCCATGAGCGCGGTAATGGATAATAGTGTGCCGCTTCCGCCCAGCGTGGCGGATTCCGTGACTACCGGCACGCCTTCGCCTATGAAGCAAACAAAAAACGCGCTGATGGATGCGCTGTTCAAGAATCTGACCCGCCTGTTCGCCTTCCTGGTGTTCATTCTGCTGGCGGCAATTCTTATCTCCCTCATCTATGGCAGCCGCGAATCGCTGGCCAAATACGGCCTGTCGTTCCTGTGGCTCAATGACTGGGATCCGGTCAATTCCAATTACGGTGCGGTTGTGCCGATCATCGGTACGTTGCTGACGTCCGCGATCGCGCTCATCATCGCCGTGCCGGTGTCCTTCGGCATCGCCATCTTCCTGACCGAACTGTCGCCGACCTGGCTGCGCCGCCCGCTGGGCACCGCCATCGAAATGCTGGCGGCCATCCCGTCCATCATCTACGGCATGTGGGGCCTGTTCGTCTTCGTGCCCGTGTTCCAGCAGTACGTGCAGCCGTTCCTGATCGCGACGTTGGGCAATCTTCCCATCATCGGCGGACTGTTCGCGGGCCCGCCGTTCGGCATCGGCATCTTTACCGCCGGCCTGATCCTCTCGATCATGATCATCCCGTTCATCGCCGCCGTGATGCGCGACGTGTTCGAGCTGGTCCCCGCGATGCTCAAGGAATCGGCATACGGCCTGGGCAGCACGACCTGGGAAGTGATGTGGCGCGTTGTCCTGCCCTTCACCAAGTCGGGCGTCATCGGCGGCATCATGCTCGGCCTGGGCCGCGCGCTCGGCGAAACCATGGCCGTGACCTTCGTCATCGGCAATGCGTTCAAGTGGTCCGGCTCGCTGTTTTCGCCCGGCAACTCCATCGCCTCGGCGCTCGCCAACGAATTCAACGAGGCGGGCGGCATCCAGAAGGCGGCGTTGCTGGAACTGGGCCTGATCCTGTTCCTCATCACGACCATCGTGCTGGCCCTGGCCAAGGCGCTGCTGGTCCGCCTGTCCGCTGGCGAAGGCAAGAAGACCTGACGCCCGGAAGCACAAGGAAAAACCATGGCTGAATCCGTACTCAACATGCAGAACGGCATCTATCGCCGGCGCCGCGTGGTTAATCGCATCATGCTCGCCGTGTCGATGACGACGCTGATTTTCGGCCTGTTCTGGCTGTTCTGGATCATTATCACGTTGCTGATGAAGGGCGCGCCCGCGCTGTCGTACACGCTCTTCACCGAAATCACGCCGCCGCCGGGCCAGGCGGGGGGCTTGCTCAACGCCATTCTCGGCAGCGTGATGATGGCGGGCGTCGGCACGCTGATCGGCACGCCGGTGGGCATCCTGGCCGGCACCTACCTGGCTGAATACGGCCAGCGCGGCTGGCTGGCGCCCGCCACGCGATTCCTGAACGACGTGCTGCTGTCCGCGCCGTCGATCATCATCGGTCTGTTCATCTACGCCGTGTACGTGGCGCAGGTGGGGCATTACTCCGGTTGGGCCGGCGCGGTCGCGCTGTCCATCCTGGTGATTCCCGTCGTGGTCCGCACCACCGACAACATGCTGCTTCTGGTGCCCAACAGCCTGCGCGAGGCCACCGCCGCGCTGGGCTGCCCGAAGTGGCGCATGATCACCATGGTGTGCTATCGCGCCGCCAAGTCCGGCATCATCACCGGCGTGCTGCTCGCCATCGCCCGCATCTCCGGCGAAACCGCGCCGCTGCTGTTCACCGCGCTGTCCAACCAATTCATGTCGCTGAACATGAACGGGCCGATGGCCAACCTGCCGGTCGTCATCTACCAATACGCCGCCAGCCCCTTCAAGGACTGGAACAACCTGGCCTGGGCCGGCGCGACGCTGATCACGCTGCTGGTGTTGGGCATCAACATCATCGCCCGCAACTTGTTCCGCAAGTAAAGATCGCTATCCCGGCGCGCCAGGCGCGCCGGAGCCAAGGGAAATGCAATGGAAAACACCGCTACCGCAGTCAAGAACAAGCTCGAGGTCAAGGACCTGAACTTCTACTACGGCAAGTTCCACGCGATTCGCAACGTGAACATGTCGATTCAGGAGAAGAAGGTCACCGCCTTCATCGGCCCGTCGGGCTGCGGCAAATCGACCCTGCTGCGCACGTTCAATCGCATGTTCGAGCTCTACCCCGGCCAGCGCGCCGAGGGCGAAATCCTTCTGGATGGCGAAAACCTGCTGACGGCCAAGACCGACATTTCGCTGATCCGCGCCAAGGTCGGCATGGTCTTCCAGAAGCCCACGCCGTTCCCCATGAGCATCTACGACAACATCGCCTTCGGCGTGCGTCTGTTCGAACGCCTGTCCAAGGGCGAGATGGACGAGCGCGTCGAATGGGCGCTGAGCAAGGCCGCGCTGTGGAACGAAGTGAAGGACAAGCTGCACCAGAGCGGCAACAGCCTGTCCGGCGGCCAGCAGCAGCGCCTGTGCATCGCCCGCGGCGTGGCGATCAAGCCCGAAGTCCTGCTGCTCGACGAGCCGTGCTCGGCGCTGGATCCCATCTCAACCGCCAAGATCGAAGAGCTGATCGCCGAACTGAAGAACGACTACACCGTCGTGATCGTGACGCACAACATGCAACAGGCCGCGCGGTGTTCGGACTACACGGCGTATATGTACCTGGGCGAACTGATGGAATTCGGTCAGACCGACCAGATTTTTGTTAAGCCCTCGCGCAAGGAAACCGAGGACTACATTACGGGCCGCTTCGGCTGACCGCAGGGTCGGGCGCAGCGCACGCCAGACACCAGTTTCTGGTATAGTCTCCACCCTTCGGGGCGTAGCGCAGCCTGGTAGCGCATCTGCTTTGGGAGCAGAGGGTCGTGAGTTCGAATCCCACCGCCCCGACCAATATTCATGCGGGTCTTCGGATTTCCGCAGTGCAAGAAAAGACGAATGGTGGCCCATCCTATGGACCACCAATCGGTAGGACAAAAAAAATGGCCCCAAGCTCACAAAGCTTGGGGCCATTTTGTTGTGTCCCTTCCTCCTACTGCCGCGGGATCTTCGCGTCTTCGATCAGCTTTTGCCATTGCGCATCGCTGCTCGCCACGAACTGCCCAAACGCCGTGGGCGAGGTGGGCGGGCTGACCTTTACGCCCAATTCCTTGAATCGTGCCTGGATCTCCGGCTTGGCCATGACACGGCTGAACGCGGCGTTCAATGTCTGGACGATGGGTTCCGGCGTATTCGACGGTGCAAAAATTTCGGTCCAGAAGTAATAGTCCATCCCGTTGAGTTCCGGCGTTTCACCCGCCGACGCCAAGTCCGGGTTGCCGATGTCGCGGTCGCGGCTCATGACGCCCACGCCCGTCACACGGCCGCTTTTGATCAGTTCAAGCAGGGCGGGCAACCCGGACACCGCGATATCCACGTTCCCGCCGATGACATCGGTCGCGATCTTCGAGGCGCTGGCATAGGGAATGAAGGTGATGTCCGTACCGGTGGTGAGCTTGAAACTCTCCATGGCGATGGCGGGCAGCGAGCCGACGCCCGTGGCGCCATAGGTCAGCTTGCCCGGGTTGGCCTTGGCGCGCGCAATCAGGTCGCCGAACGATTTCACGCCCAGGTTCGGGTTCGCCACCACGCCGACGCCGCTTGTGCCCAGCGGCGCGACGGCGGCCAGGTCGCGGTAGGTGTATTTGGCCGACGACTGCAGAATGGGTGCGATCACGACGTCGGACACGATGCCCATCAGTACCGTGTACCCGTCGGGCTTGGCGTTGACGGCGCGCGTGACGCCGATGATGCCGCCGGCTCCCGCGACGTTCTCGATGACGACGGTCTGGCCCAGCTCGCGGCCCAGTTCGGGGGCGATGATGCGAGCGAACGTGTCCACCGAGCCTGCCGGCGCGTAGCCCACGATGAGCTTGATGGGATGGGCAGGGTACGCCTGCGCATGCGCCGCGCTCGTTCCTCCCAACACAAGGGCTCCCAGCAGCGCTGCGCTGGAAAGCGTTCGGATGTTCATGGTTGTCTCCCGTTGTTGTCGTTTGTGTTGCTTCAGCTTTGCAGCCAGTTCAGGACGTGTTGGAATACCTCGTCGCTATTGCGGTCCATCATCGGCAGGTGCGAATTGCCCGCGATGCCGCTCTCGGGCAGGTCCAGGACCGTGACGTCGGCGCACCCCCGAATGGAATCCAGATAACGCTCGGCTTGTTGGCGGTAGCCGACCCAGTGCGATCCCGATGGTTCGATGAAGTCGCCCCACACAACAAGATGCGGCGGCAGCGCTTCAATCGGCGCCGCTTGCGGCATGCCGCCGGGCTCCACGCCCACCACCCGGCGCACCGCGCGTGGCCGCCGGCGGGCAATTTCGGCTGCAAAGCCCGCGCCTTGGCTGTGGGCCACGATATGGCAATGTCCCACCCGTTCGATCAACGCTTCGTAGGCCGCCAGGATCATGGACTCGTGGCCCGGCCAGCGCGGCACCCATTGATTGGCGAACGCGTCGAACGCCTCGGTGGGAAACTGTTGCCCTGCATAGGCTTCGCGCCGCGCAGGGTCCGGGTCATAGACAGGCCCGATGCGAAACGTCGTCCAGGCCTCGCGCTTGGTGCGAAAGACGGGTGCCTCGCGATACACCTGCGGGAACCGTGCCCATGACGAACGGCCCCGTTCCACCGCATCGCTGACCAGCACGTCGTAACCGGCGTCCAGGAATTTCCACAGCCAGCCGTTGCGGCCATCGGGGGTCGTTTCCCAGGTGCAACCTGTCATGCCCCCGCCATGCCAAAGCAGCACCGGATCCGGATGGCGAGGCTGCGCCAGGCGGTACTCCTGGACATACATCTGCCCATAGACCTGCTCTCCGTTCGGGTTGACCTCGCGCGGCGATCCGTTCAGGACCATGCTGCGATATTCGACCGGCAGGCCTTCCAGCACGGCGGTCGCGCCGCCCACGAAGAAGCTGCTCATCGATTTCAGGAAAATGCCCTTGCCTTGTGAATTCATGATGGCTCGTCGAAGTGATGCCGGCATGTTCGGCCAGCGCGTATAGTTACGTCTATCCAAAAAATTTCAACGATTATTGATCGATGCGAATCAATTACGATCTGGAAGATATCCGCGCGTTCTGCTGCGTGGCGCGCATGGGTCAATACACGTCGGCGGCCGCGTTGCTGTGCGTCACGACGTCGGCCTTGAGCCGGCGCATCGCAAAGCTGGAGTCGGAAATTGGCGGGCGTTTGTTCGAACGCACGACGCGCAGCGTGGTGCTGACGTCGGTGGGCCGCGCGCTCTACGAGCGCGTGCTGCCTATCGTGACGCAGATGGATGCCAGCCTGACCGAGGCAGCCCGCCGCGCGCGGGGGCACGAAGGCACGCTGATGGTGAGCACGGTGGCCTCGGTAGGTTATTCGGTGCTGCCGAAGGTGCTGCCCGAGTTCTATGCACGGCATCCGCAGGTGTACCTGTCGATCCGCGACGGCAACGCCACCGTCACGACGGGTCTGGTCGAAGAACGCGAGGTGGAATTCGGCATTACCACGCCGGTGTCATTCGGCCCCACCCTGGAGGCCGAGCGCGTCGCCACCTATGGCTTTAACCTGGTGTACGCCGAGGGTTCTGCCCTGGCGCCACGCAGCCGCAAGCTGTCGTGGAAAAAGTTGCCCGGCCTGCCGGTGGTGGGACTGAATCCGGTCAGTTCCACCCGCTTGCAGATCGACAGCGTCCTCAATGCCCGCGGGCTGGAGTTGCCGTGGACCATCGAAGTGGATCAGCTGGCCACCATGATCGGACTGGTGCAGTCGGGCAATTTCGTGACCATCATGCCGGCATTGTTCGAGGCGCATGGCTATGGCCTGAAGTCGATTCCGGTCCTGGATCCCGACATTACGCGGGATGTGTACATCGTGCGCCGGCGTGACAGCACGCCGACGCCCCAAGGCCAGTATCTGATGGAACTCGTGCGCGCCTACCTTGCGCGTTGAGTCACGCCAATTGATTCGGCCGTTGCCCGCCGGCAAGCCGCAGCGCAAGCGCCGCCATCAGCCCACGGTGAGCTTGTCTTCCACGCTGATGACGCTTGGCGCGCTCCATGCGGCCTGCTCGGCGACGCGCCTGTCGGCCAGGCTATTCACTTTTCCCATCAGCGTGACGTGCCTGTCGTGCACGGCCACTTGAATATCGTGTGCTTCCAGCGCAGCGCTTCGTTTCAACGCGTCCTGAATTCGCTGTTTCACATCGCTGATCTGCGCGTTGTTCGACAACTTGATCTGGTTCGCGACGCCCTTGACGCCGGATAGGCGGCGAATGGCGCTTTCGGCCGCCACGCGCTGGAAGTTCCAACTGACCTCTCCGCTCAAGGTCACCCAGCCGTGTTGCACCTTGACCTGCACCTTGTTGTCGGGGATGGACACATTCCACCCAATGCTGGTGATCGCGCGTTTGGCCAGCTCTTCGTCCGAGTTTCCTTGCTCGTAGCCGGTTCGGACTTCGAGCTCCTGCGCGATGCCTTTGACGCCTTTCACGTGTGCGGCAATCTTCTCTGCGTCGTACTTTTCGCTGAACGTGCTGACATGCCCCGTCAGCGTTACGACCCCTTGGGAAGCCGCGACCCCGATGCCGGTCGCATCGACGCGGGGATCGAACTCCAAGGCGTCCAGCACGTGACGGCGAAGTTCTTCGTCTTTCATGATGGCTCTCCTGTCGGAATAAGGGACGAGTTAAGAGGTACGCGTGTTCCGTCGCGCACCCCGGATTCGGCGCTCTTCGCATCGATTTTCCCGGGGCAGGGCGAGTCAGTCTTGACGATCGTCAATGGAAAAATGGGGTGCGTTTTGTGCCGGGCGTTCGGGGGGCGACGCGTGCACGCCCGCCAAGCGGGGCTCGTCTGTGCCCCTGGCAAAGATTCGATGAACGGGTGGTTGGAAAATTCGTGATTTTCGTCAACAAGGCGCCGTGGCGCCGGTTCATGATGGGCTATCCCGCCGCGTCGGGCGGCGAACGTCCAGGAGGCCATCATGCAGCAACCCGCCAAAACTCCCCCGCCGAAAGCCAGAAAAGAAGAGTCGCGCCAGAAGGAAGACGCCGTGGCACAGCGGCAGAAGGCCGAAATGGCCGAGTCGCTGGGACGGCACAAAAATACTGGCCAGAAAGATCACAAGGGCGCGCGTTGATATCCGCGCGGGTCACGGCCTGGCAACACAACTGGCTGGGGACGCAAGAGATCATGAACATTCTCTTCAGAAACCGGCGCGAGGCCGGGCTGTTGCTCGCGCGGCAATTGGCCCGATATGCGGGGCGGCCGGATGTGATCGTGCTGGCGTTGCCGCGAGGCGGCGTGCCGGTGGGATTTGAAGTCGCGGCCGAGCTGGATGCCCCCCTGGACATCAAGGTGGTGCGAAAGATCGGCATGCCGGGGCATCCCGAATACGCCATCGGCGCGATCAGCAGCGATCAGTCTCTGTTCCAGACCAGGGAAATTGAGGCCTACGGCGTCGATCCAAAAGCGATCGAGTCCATCGTGTCGCGTGAACGGAAAGAAATCGAGCGCCGTGAATCGGTCTATCGCGCGGGGCGGCCACCGCTTCCATTGCAGGGAAAGGTCGTCATCGTGGTGGATGACGGCCTTGCGACGGGTTCGACCATGCGCGTGGCGCTTCAGTCCGTACGCAAGAATAATCCCGAGTGGGTTGTTGCCGCCGTGCCCGTTGCCGCCGCCGAAATCAGGCAAGAACTTGAGGGCGAAGCGGACGAAGTCGCGTGCCTGCATACGCCGACGCCGTTCTATGGCGTCGGGCAATGGTATGCGGATTTTGAACAGACCGCGGACGACGAGGTCCTGCATCTGTTGCACGAAGCGCAGCGCCGGCATCCGCCCACCGCGTCGACGGCGACTTCTTCGTCGCGCAACGGCTGATTCCCCCCCTGGTCCAGCCTTCGGAGTGCACATGGAAACCGCCATCGATGCTCACGCCGCCACGCTTGCCCAACTGTCTGCGGCCGCGCGGCCGCTTACGGGAGGAATGACGGACTATGACGCGCTTCTTGAACATATCGGCGGCGCGCGCTTCGTGCTGATCGGCGAAGCAAGTCATGGCACGCACGAATTCTACGAAGAACGGGCTCGCATTACGCAGCGGCTGATCGCCGAAAGGCGATTCTCTGCGGTCGCGGTCGAGGCGGATTGGCCCGATGCCTATCGCGTCAACCGATATCTGCGCGGCCAAGGCGACGACAATGCCGGCGAGCAGGCTCTGGCGGGGTTCAAGCGATTTCCAACGTGGATGTGGCGCAATACCGAGGTCGTCCGGTTCGTGGAGTGGCTTCGGTCTTTCGACCAATCGTTGCCCGCACACGCGGCGCCCGTCGGCTTTTATGGGCTCGATCTATACAGCCTGTTCACGTCCATTGCCGAAGTGCTGAAGTACCTGGATGAAGTCGACCCGGATGCTGCGCGTGATGCGCGTCAGCGTTACGCCTGCTTCGATCATTTCGGCAGCAGTAGCGAGCGCTATGGCTACTTGGCGCACCATGGCCTGTCGGCGTCATGCAGGGACGCCGTGATCGCGCAAATGCAGGATCTTAATGCCCGTGCGGCCGAATACATGCGGCGCGATGGCCAGGCGGCAAGCGATGCGCTCTTTCACGTGCAGCAGAACGCGCGCCTGATCGCAAACGCCGAGCAGTATTACCGAACCATGTTCGACCAGCGCGTTTCGTCCTGGAATCTGCGGGATCGGCACATGATGGAAACGCTTGATGCGCTAGCCAGGCATTTGCCTCGGACAGAAGACGGCCTGCCACCAAAGATCGTGGTGTGGGAACACAATTCTCATGTGCGAGACGCGCGCGCGACGCAAGTGGGCCAGGCCGGCGAGTTGACCGTGGGACAGTTGGCGCGTGAAGCCTATGGCAAGCAGGCGTTTCTGATCGGACTGACCACCTACCAGGGCAGCGTGACGGCGGCGGCCGATTGGGACTTGCCCGCCGAGCGCATGCGGGTGCGCCCAGGCCTGCGGGGAAGCTACGAGTCGCTGTTCCATGAGACGGGCCTTAGCCGCTTCATGTTGCCGCTCAACAGCGATCAAGAGGTGATGCGGGCGCTGTCGCCGTCCCGCCTGGAGCGCGCCATTGGAGTCGTCTACCGTCCGGAAACGGAACGAGGCAGCCATTATTTTTACGCCTGCCTGCCACGGCAGTTCGACTGCGTGCTGCATGTTGACGAGACGCGAGCGGTTGAACCTCTTGAATGGGGCGACACCTGGAAATTGGATGAGGCGCCAGAAACCTTCCCGGCAGGTGTTTAGCGGCGCCGGCACGTCAGACGGAGCGGCATTGCGATGCGAGACGGACCAGCATGAACCGGACAGATGAACACGTGGACCCGGACGCGCGGTGCCAGGCCGCAACGCTGGAATTCTTGACCCGTCCTGATGTTCACGGCGTCCCTGCGGGCGACATCGTCACGATACGCACCCATATCTCCGTTATTGTCCTTGCCGGGATTCGCGCCTTCAAACTGAAAAAGGCGGTGCGTTTTCCCTATGCCGATTTTTCCACTGCGGCGCGGCGCTTGGCGGCCTGCTTGCGTGAACTTGAGCTCAACCGGCGAACCGCGCCCGATCTGTATGTGGCGGTGCGGGAAATCAGGCGGGACGACAAGGGCAATCTGAATTTCGACGGCCCCGGAGAATTGATCGACGCCGTCGTGGAAATGCGTCGCTTCCCGGACGATGCGCTGCTGGAAGCCGTCGCGCAGCGGGAAGGGCTGACCGACGCGCTGGCCGAGCGCATTGCGGGAGAGATTGCCAAGTCTCATGACAACGCGCCGATCGTGGGCGGCGTGAATGTGCCTTCCAGGCTGGCCCACGTGCTGGCCGCGGCGGAGAAACTTCTTGCCGCGGCCGGCGTGCTGCCCGGACCGAAGATCAAGGTGCTCTGCGCCGCGATTCGTGACGAGTTGGACAAGCAGGCGCCGCTGCTGGCCGCGAGGGCGGCGGCGGGGCATGTGCGCCATTGTCACGGGGACCTGCACTTGCGCAATATCTGTGTGATCGATGGCGCGCCGATGCTGTTCGACTGCCTCGAGTTCGATGATGCCCTTGCCACCATCGATGTCCTCTACGACCTGGCATTTCTGATCATGGATCTTTGCTCGCAGGGGTTTTCGCGGCAGGCCAACGTCGTGCTGAACCGATATCTGGATCTCCGCCACGATGACGCTGGCATGGCGCTGATGCCGTTGTTCCTGGCCATCAGAGCCGTCATCCGCGCCCACGTCCTGGTCGCGCAGGCCGAAGAAGCCATCGACACTACGCGAACGTCTCTGCTGGGAAAGGCCCAGCGCTATATCGATACCGCGCTCGCCTGCCTGTCGCCGCGCGTCGGGCGTCTGGTTGCCATTGGCGGGCTCAGCGGCTCGGGAAAATCATCGTTGGCCGTCGCGATCGCGCATGCGCTTGGCCCGATGCCGGGGGCTCGGATACTGTCCAGCGACCGTATTCGCAAGCAGATGTGGGGAGTGCCGGCCTCATCGAAGCTGCCCGAAATGGCTTATCAAGCCGACTTTTCCGAAGACGTCTACGCGGCACATGCCGATTGCGCGCAGAAGCTGGCCCAGGCCGGTTGCGCAGTGATCGCCGATGCAGTGTTTGAGCGGGAGGCCTGCCGTCAGCGTATTGAACAGTGCGCGGCGCGCGCAGGGGTTAGCTTCAGCGGATTTTGGCTTGATGCGTCACCGGCCGCGTTGTCGGCACGCGTGAATCAGCGCACGAACGACCCTTCGGACGCCACTGAGGATGTGGTGCGCGCCCAGTTGGCGCGGCAACGCGACGTCAAAGGCTGGACGCATGTCGATGCGCAACGCCCGCTGGAATGTGTCGCCGCGTCCGTCCTTGCACACCTGGACGGGCATCGGGCCTGACACATCGCGTTACTGCGTTCGTGGCGGCCGATGATTGCCGCATGGTAGATATATCGGCGGGAGTTGCCGCGCGGCGCGTCGCCGGGCGCATCCCCCTTTTTCCAAGGAGCCGACCATGAATGCTGTTCACAAGATGAATGCTGTTCAAGTGTCCCTGAAAAGCTTTTCCGCGATCCTTTGCCTGGCGGGTCTGGCGTGGACGGCTGGCGCGGCCTATGCTGCCGACACCAGCGCTACCTCGCAAGCGCAGCATCAGCAGGATGTCGCGACCTGCAAGAGTGGCGCCTCTGGCCAACCGCTAGAGACGTGCCTGCGCGAAGCGGCTGCGGCACGGCAAGAGCGTGATCGTCAGAACCTGAATGCGCAGAGCCCGGAACAGCTCCGCCAGAACGAGCTGGCGCGCTGCAACCGTCTGCCGGAATCCCAGCGGCAGACCTGCGTGGCGAAGATGAACTCGCCCACCAGTGTGCAAGGCAGCGTGCAGGGGGGCGGCGTACTGCGCAAGAAAGAGATCCAGGTGCCCGCTACCCCGGCCAATCCCGCCACGCCGGCCGGCAGTGCACCGGCGCCCGCGCGTTGAACGGGTCGTTTTCGCACGTATGAAACGCGGTGTTTCGCTGCCATGCGGCACATGCTTGCGTGGCAGCGTTTGTCCAATGGGCGCCGCTGCCTAAAACCGCTGATCCTTGTCGAACGGCACCTCGGAATCGCTAGGCGCTTCGAACGTCGGCGCTTCGCCGTTCAGATCCGCGACGTGGATCTGCGCGAGGCGGGTGGCCTCGGCAATTGCGCCGTGGGCGGAATGAAACCGTTCATCGATGGCAATGCGCTCGGACGGCACGCCGGCGATGGGAGAGATCAGCGTATAGCCAATGCGCCAATCATCGCCGTCCTGCTCCGGCTGCGCGATCTGAAAGTCCCATTTTGCGGTCTGCATAATTTCCTCCAGTCGGTCGGTGCATCCTACTGCACTCGTTGCGCCGTTGAAAGTGAGACCGCGAAACGCATGCAGCCAGCCATGCAGGTCTGGATGTGGGCACAGTAGAACGACGATTCCCGTCTTGCACGATCGTCAATGCTTCGACGTTGGCAGCAGCTGCATGCCCGTGCGCCGCGCGAATTCCTCGTAGCTGATGGGCGCGCCTGCCGTGGTGCTGGGGCTGTTGGCCTGCCAGTGCACCCAAGAGCGTCCGGTGGACGCGTCGTAGACGACCTTGAACAGATGGCTTGGAACGGCCACGCCCGAGCCGATCTGTTTGGGCTTGTCGCCGTAGTAGGGGCCGGTGAAGACATACACGTCGCCCGAGGCGCGCATGACGTACTTGCGCGTGTCCTGTTCGATCTGGCTCCATGGTCCGCCGTTGTGACGCTGGTCTTGAGGCACCATGTTGGCCAGCGAAAAGCTCTGCGCCATTGCTTCGGGCGTGGACATGTCGCCCGCCGGAGCCATGTGCCCGCGGGAATAGCCCGAGCCGCGGTAGTCCGTCAGTTCGGCACGTTCGGCGCGGGGCACGCGCGCTTCGGCATAGAACTTGTCGGACCGCTGCATGTCCTGCGCCTGCGTCAATATCTTGCGGTTCAGGCGCTCTGCAACGAATACGGGCGTCTTGGTCTGGCCATTGTGCAAGATGGCGAAGTTGGAAAAGCACAGCTCGCGCAGGGCTTGGCTGGCCGGGACGACCGGCGGGCGTTGCTGCGGGAAGAACTGCGGACACTCGGCAAAGCGCGTGTGCGCCATGCCGCCTGCCGGCACCGCCGCGGGCGCGAACTTTTCGTGGGTCGGCCAGCCGACGCGCGCAAGAATTTCGTCAAGCGAAAACTGAGGGCGCCACTGCGGATTCAGCGCGTACGTGGCTGCGCCGAAGGCGGCCACCGAGGTCAGCGCGAATGTGCGCAGGAACCGGAAGATGCGGCCGCCGCTTGCGGCCTTGCTTCTGCTGGCTGGGGCTTTCTTTCTGGGTGCTGATTTCTTCGCGCGGGTCATGCTGCCTGTTTGTTGCGGGCCGGCGCCACTTCGCGCTCGGCAACTGGCGGCATTGTAGATGACCGCAACATGACAGGCGCAGACCGGGCAATCGGGCCGACGCCGACAACGGCAAGATCATTGGCCGGGGTATTCTTATGCTCGTTCCAAATTCATAACCACAACGTCATAATCACAACGGCCGCACATGCCGGCCGCCAGGATTGGGGAAATTCAATGAGATCGTCCGTGCTTTTCGTGGCTGCGCTCGTGGCGGGTTGCGCCTCGCCCGCGCCGGGAGACCTGGTCACGCAATCGAAGGTGCAAGCCATCAAGATCAACGTTACGACGTTCGATGAGATGGTTCGCGATTTTGGCCCGCCCCGCACGCAGAGCGTCAATAAGCAGGGGCTGCGCACGGCGTCGTGGTTCTACTTCAACAACAGCGAGTTCGGCGCCATGCAGGATCAGCGCACGCTGACCGTGACTTACAACAAGGACGGCACGGTCAAGGAATACGTGAATTCGTCCGCTGGAGAGAAGGACGGCGCCCGGACGCGATAGCGCGCAGTTTCACCCTCTGCGCCGGCCGGCAATGCCTCATTGCGCCGGCGCCGCCTTCGAGGCGTTCGCCCGAATCTGTTCCGACCGCTGGCGTTGCTCTGCGCGAATCGGGATGCAATCGACGACCAGCACCTCTTCGCCTGTGCGCAGGTCGATCACCTTGGTCGCACGGTAAAGGTTGCTGGGCGGGCCGCGATCCAGGCACGCGCGCTTGGCGCCGGAACTGGCGCGAAAGAGCTCGGGCACGCCTTCGTAGTGCGGGTTGGGCACGCTCCACTTGCCGCTCATGTCCTGGGTGCGCACCACATACTGGGCAAAGGCCGGACCGCCGCACAGCAGCATGGCCGATGCGCACGCGACGCCAACTGCGGTTCTCATGGCGGACGTTCCTTGATGGACGAGGGTAGGGCAGCGTAGCAGCGCACCGCCGCCTTCGCCGTCCGCCAGAAGGATGAGGGATTACCGCGCAAGCCGAGGGGCGCGGTTCACGGATTGTCGTTGGCGCCTGCCGCCACCAGATGCTCCAGCAGCAACGCGGCAGCCGCGGGCAGCGCCGACGCGCTGCGCATGCAGATGGCAAAGCGCCGCCGGCTCCAGGTGTCCTTCAGCGGCAAGACCCGCAGACCGTGCGCCAGCGCATACGGCGTGGCCACTTCAATGGGCGCCACGCTGATCGCCAACCCCGCCAGCACGACGCGAAAGGCCGAGTCGAAGTTGCTGACCGTGACGCGGTGCCGCAGCGTCTTGCCGCTGTCGCTGGCGGCTGTCTGCAGCATGCGCAGCACGGCGCCCGCGGCCGGCATGCTGACATGCTCGTATGCCAGCGCCTCTTCAAAAAAAACGGCGTCGCGCTCGGCGAGCGGGTGGCCTGGGGCGGTGACGACAGCCAGGCGGTCGCCCCGGTATGGGCGCTGTTCCAACCCATGAAAGTCGGCGGCGTCCCAACAGATGCCAAGGCTGGCGATGCCTTCCCGGACACCGCGCACAACTTCGTGGCTGACCCGTTCTTCCATGTCGACGCGGATATTGCGGTGGGGCGCGGCCTGGAGAAAGGCGGCGATGTCCTCGGCCAGGGACTCGGCCAGGACGGACGCGGTGGCCAGGATCCGGACCTGCCCCTTCACGCCGCTGGCGTAGGCCGACATGTCGCGCTCGATGCGCTCGGAGCTGGCCAGGATGGCGCGTGCGTGCTCCAGCAGCGTTTCCCCCGCCTCGGTGGGCTCGACACCGCGGCGCCTGCGCGTCAGGAGTTTCGCGCCCACGGTGTCTTCCAGCTGTGCGAGCCGCTTGCTGATCGCCGACCCCACGATGTTGGCGCGCTGGCCGGCGCGGGCAATGTTGCCGGTCTCGCAGACGGAGATGAAGAGCCGCAGGGTGGTGATGTCCAGGTCGCGCATGGGCTGTTGTCCGGTGTGATATTCCAATATGGAATTTTAAGCGTTCCAAAATACCGCTTGTGACGCTATTGAGAATATCTAAAACTGGAATCTCTTAATTCGAGTCGCTCGCCATGTCCAACCAAGAATCTTCCCGTCGTCCGCGGGCCGTCTCGATCCGAGAGGTCGGCCTGCGCGACGGCCTGCAGAGCCTTTCCGTGGTGATGCCCACGCAGACCAAACTCGACTGGATCGATGCGGCCTACGCCGCGGGCCAGCGCGAGATCGAAGTCGGCTCCTTTGTGCCCGCGCGCCTGTTGCCCCAATTGGCGGACACGGCCGAACTGATCGCCCATGCCACGCAGCTTCCTGGCCTGTCCGTGTCCGTCCTGGTCCCCAACCTGAAGGGCGCGGAACTTGCATTGGCCACCGGCGCGCACCTGATGCTGGTGCCGCTGTCGGCCAGCCACGCGCACAGCTTGGCCAACCTGCGCAAGACGCCCGACGACGTCGTGGCGATGGTTGGCCAGATGCGCGCCGCGCGCGACGCGGCGGGGTCGAGCATGTTGATCGAAGGGGGCGTTGGCACGGCCTTTGGCTGCACGTTGCAGGGTGAAGTGCGGCAGGACGAAGTGCTGCGCCTGATGCAGGCGTTGCTGGACGCCGGGGCTGACCGCGTCAGCCTGGCCGATACGGTGGGATATGCCGACCCCGCGTCCGTCGGCCGACTGTTCGATGCGGCGCGCCGCATCGCGGGCGATCGCTTGTGTTGCGCGCACTTTCACGACACGCGAGGGCTGGGGCTGGCAAACGTGCTGGCCGCGCTGGACACCGGGGTGGCGCGCTTCGACGCTTGCCTGGCTGGCATTGGCGGGTGCCCGCACGCGCCTGGCGCGAGCGGCAATGTCAGCACCGAGGATCTGGCGTTCATGCTGCAGCGCATGGGCATCGAGACCGGCGTTGACCTGGAGCGCCTGCTGGCCTTGCGCGCGGCCGTGGCCGGCTGGCTGCCGGATCAGCCCTTGCACGGCGCCCTGTGGCGCGCCGGCCTGCCCAAGACTTTACCCGCACGTCACGGCCAGTTGGCCTGACCGTGCGCATCCACGAATCTTCATCGAGCCTTGCCATGCAACCCGTTTCCGACACCGACGTTCCCCAATTGTCCCGCCCGCTACCGCTCGCCGGCCTGCGAGTCGTGGAGTTCACGCACATGGTCATGGGCCCTACTTGCGGCATGGTGCTGGCCGATCTGGGCGCCGAGGTCATCAAGGTCGAGCCGGTGCGCGGCGACCGGACGCGCCATCTTCTGGGGGTGGGCGCGGGGTTTTTTCCCATGTTCAACCGGAACAAGAAGAGCATTGCGCTGGACATCCAAAGCCCGGCGGGCGCCGAGGCCGCGCGCAGACTGGCCGCCAGCGCCGACGTGGTGGCGGAAAATTTCCGGCCCGGCACGATGGCGAAATTCGGCTTGGACCATGCCTCGCTGTCCAAGGAAAATCCGCGCCTCATCTATGTCAGCCACAAGGGATTCCTGCCGGGGCCCTACGCGATGCGCACAGCGTTGGACGAAGTCGTGCAGATGATGGGCGGGTTGGCCTACATGACGGGCCGGCCAGGCGACCCCGTGCGCGCCGGCACCAGCGTGAACGACATCATGGGCGGCATGTTTGGCGCCATCGGCGCGATGGCGGCGCTGATTCAGCGCGGCATCACCGGTCGAGGCCAGGAAGTGCAGTCGGCGCTGTTCGAGAACAACGTGTTTCTGGTGGGTCAGCACATGCTGCAATACGCGATCACCGGCCAGCCGTCGGCGCCGATGCCTGATCGGGTGTCGGCCTGGGCGCTTTACGACGTCTTTACCGTCAAGGACGGCGAGCAGATCTTCCTGGCCGCGGTCAGCGACGCGCAATGGGTGACGTTCTGCGATGCCTTTGGCTTTGACGACCTGAAGAACGACCCGGCGATGGCCACGAACAACGACCGTGTCCGGCTGCGCCCCACCTTGCTGGCGGATCTGCGCAAGCGGTTGGCGAATTTCCGCGCAGCCGAACTGGCGGCGGTATTTGAACGCATAGGGCTGCCGTTTGCGCCCATCGTCAAACCGGAGGAGCTGTATGACGATCCGCACCTGCGCGCCACGGGCGGACTGGCCGAGATTCGGCTGCCCGACGGCGAGCGGGCAGGGCAGACGGCCGGGGCGGCGTTGTTTCCGCTGATGATGGACGGCAAGCGGCTCGGCGTGCGGCGCGATCCGCCCGTGCTGGGGGCGGACACCGACGCGCTATTGCAGGGGTTGGGATACGACGCCGGACAGATCGAGGCATTGCGCGCACAGGGCGCGGCGGCGTGAAGCGGGTACGGGCATCGCGCCCGTTCTGTGGAAGGGACGCCGCACAACCGTTGTAGTAAACGGCCGCACAAGTCGGCCGGCATATAACACCATCAGGAGACAGACATGAGCAATCAACGTGCGGGCGGGCGCTGGAGCCGCCGCCAGGTCCTCGGTGCGGTGGGCGCCGCCGTGCTGGGCATGCCCGGCCTGGCCCGGGCGCAGTCGGACAGGCCGGTGAAATTCATCTTGCCGGTGGGCGTGGGTTCCGGCGTGGACACGATCACGCGGGCCGCGGGGCCGGCGCTGTCCGCCGCGCTGGGGCACACGGTCGTGGTCGAGAACCAGCCCGGCGCGGGCGGCATCGTGGGCACTTCCGCGCTCGTGCGCTCGGCGCCCGATGGCTACACGCTCAGCATGCTGTCGAACAACCACGTCATTTTTCCCAGCGTTTACAAGAACCTGCCCTTCGACCCGCTCGCCGACATCACGCCGATCAGCATGATCGGCATGACGCCCTTCCTGCTGGTGGCCAATCCGCAGAAGATAAGTGCAAACGATATCCAGGCGCTGACGGCGCTCTTGACACGCGAGCCGGGCCGCTTCAACTACGCGTCGTCGGGCAATGGCACGATTCTGCACCTTGCCGCCGAGATGTATGTGCAGCAGGCGGGCGTGAAAGCGCGGCACATCCCGTACAAGGGCGTTGGCCCGATGATGGCCGATCTGATCGGCGGACAGGTCGACTTTGGCGTGCTGTCGCTGCCTTCGGTGCTGCCGCAGATCAAGAGTGGCGCGCTCAAGGCGCTGGGGGCCTGTGGCGGCGAGCGCATGGCGGCGCTGCCCGATCTGCCCACGCTTCGAGAGCAAGGGATGGCGGACTACGAAATCGGCGGGTGGTTTGCGGCCGCCGGACCGGCAAAGCTGCCGCAGGCGGACGTGCGCCGCATCTTTGATGCGCTCGCGCGCGCGTTCAACTCGCCGGAGGTCAAGCAGTCGATGGCGACTCAGAACAACCGTATCGTCCTGATGCCGCCTGAGCAGACGGTGGCGTACTTTCGGTCCGAAATGGCGAAGTACGCCGCCGTCGTCAAGGGCGCGGGCCTGGAATTGATGTAGCCCGCATGGGGCGGCAGGTCAGCTGCCGTTGCGCTTGTCGTGACCGTTCTGGTCGGCTGCGCGGAGCAGTCCGTAGAGCTTGTCCTTGAGGTGCAGTTTTTCTTTTTTTAGCACCTCGATCGCGGTGCCCGAGGACGGCGTGATGCCGTCCTCCATGTTCTGGATTTCCTGGTCCAGATCGTTGTGCCGCTGGAACAGCGCCGAAAAGTGAGCGTTTTCGGATTTCAGTTGGGTAATGAGCTCGCGGTATTCAGGGAACATAAAGGCCTCTTGAGGAACCGGTTGACGGGACCGACGATGCGCCTGGCTCGACGCCCTCATCAGCGTCAAGCCCATGACACGCCAACGCCAACGGCTTGTCAACCTCAGGGACCGCGGCGCGCCTCCCGCCCGTTGATGGGGCGCAAGGGCTGCCTTGAAATGAGTCATTCTGTCGCGTACGTTCACCTTTCATTACAGGACGCCCTGTCCCCGGCGATACACTCGCTTCCCTTTGGACTGTCCCAGAACACCCATGAAAGAGCGTGCCCCGGTCTACCGCAGAGTGATGGACCTTTTCAAACAGGATGGCCGGATCCACCCCGGCACCGGCATGATGAGCGGCGTGATCGCGCTTTTCCTGGCGATCCTTTCGGTGCTGGGCGTGCTGGCGTTCCACTTTCCCGCCTATCTCACCACCCCGGAGCTGCGCAGCTTCTATTCGGTGGAGGCAATGCGCACGCTGCTGTTCAGCGCGCTGCTGGTGTCGGGCTCGATCGCGCTGGCCAATACCGTGCTTGGCCGTCAGCGCTGGCTGAATATCTCGGCCTTCGTGCTGGTCTGCTGCGCGGTGGCCGCGGGCGGCAGCCAGGTTGCCGTCACGGCATCGAACGCAGGCGGCCACCCCTATCTGGGACTCGATTGGTTCATCCTGGACCTCTTGGCGTCCAGCACCGTCTTCATCATTTTCGAAAAGCTGACACCGCTCTATCCTGGCCAGCCCGTATTCCGGGGCGAGTGGCAGGTGGACATGAAGCACTTCCTCTTCAATCACCTGTCGGTGGGGGCCGTGCTGCTGTGCATCAACTTTTTCATTCACCGCCTGTTCTCCTGGGCGGCTTATGAACCGCTGCAGCAAGCCATCCAGTCCATGCCGTATCTGCTCGAGCTATTCGTGGCGGTGCTGGTGGCGGACCTGGCGCAGTACGCCGCGCACCGTATCTATCACGAGGTGCCGTTCATGTGGCGCTTCCATGCGGTGCACCACAGCACGCGCACGCTGGATTGGCTGGCCGGCTCGCGGCTGCACATCGTGGAACTGCTGATCACGCGCGTGGCCGTGCTGGGCGTGCTGTTCGTCCTGGGGTTCTCCAAGGCGGTGCTCGACGCCTACATCATCATCGTGGGTTTCCAGGCGGTGCTGATCCATTCCAACGTGAAGCTGCCATGGGGTTGGCTGCGCTACATCATCGTCACGCCGGACTTTCACCACTGGCACCATTCGTCCGATACCGAGGCGATCGACAAGAACTACGCGGCGCACTTTTCCTTCATCGACTACCTGTTCGGCACCGCGGTGCGCGGGGTGGGCAACCGGTTGCCACAGCACTACGGCATTCTGGACAACGACATGCCAGGGACCTTCCTGGCGCAGCAGGCGTATCCCTTTGCCCGCAAGGCGAAATGACGAAGGCCCAGGCATATCGCCTGGGCCTTTTTCATTGCCGTCTCAGCGGGTTACGGCCGGCAGTCCGGCCGCGCGCCTTACTTTGCCGCCTTGAAGGCCGAATACGAAGCCATCAGGTTGCGGTAGTCGGGGATGTGGTTGGCGAACAGGGTGCCCAGGCCTTCCACGTCGTTGCGCCAGTCGCGATGCAGTTCGCACGCCACGCCGAACCACGACATCAGCTGTGCGCCGGCCTGCTCCATGCGTCGCCACGCCGCATCGCGGGTGACTTCGTTGAAGGTGCCCGACGCATCGGTCACGACAAACACGTCAAAACCTTCTTCGATGGCCGACAGCACGGGGAAGGCGACGCAGACTTCGGTCACGACGCCGGCGATGATCAGTTGCTTCTTGCCGGTTGCCTTGACCGCCTTGACGAAGTCTTCGTTGTCCCAGGCATTGATGTTGCCGGGGCGGGCGATGTACGGCGCGTCGGGAAATTTGTCCTTCAGCTCCTGGACCAGCGGGCCGTTGGGGCCGTCTTCGAAACTGGTCGTCAGGATGGTGGGGAGCTTGAAGTATTCGGCCAGGTCGGCCAAGGCCAGCACGTTGTTCTTGAATTGATCGGGTTGGAAATCGCGCACCAGGGACAGCAGGCCCGCCTGGTGATCCACCAGCAGAACGGCGGCTTGGGACTTGTCGAGCTTAACGTAGGGCTTGGTCATGGCTGATTCCTTTGGTCGATTCAGTTTTGCGCAGTGGTGCGCGGTGTTGAGAACAACGCTGAGTGCGTAGAAGGAATACTAATTTCAGGACGATACAGCCGGTAGTCGGGTGATTTGCACCTCAGCGTTCTATAAATTGAACGCCGGCGATAGCGCGTTCAGCGTGGGAATGCCGTGGCGCGCCTGGGTTTCAGCCTCTCGGCGCGCGTTTTCACGATACTCCGCGCCCATGAAATCCAACAGTTCGCGCACGGCCGGCAGCAGGCCGCGGCGCGACGGAAAGACGGCATGCACGCTGCCCGGCTCGGGTTGCCAGGGGGCGCCAACGGTCACGAGCGTGCCCGCGTCAAGTTCCTCGCGGATCATCAAGAGGGGCAGGGCCACGACGCCCACACCGCGCAGCGCGGCCTGCTTGAGCGCCAGCATGTCGTCCGTGACCAGCCTGGGCATGAAGGGAACGGCAAGGCGCGCGTTGCCAGGGCCCAGCAGGCGCCATTGGCATTCGCGCTGTTCGGTCCCAAGCGCCAGGGTGGGTTGCCGGCTGATCGTCTGCAAGTCGGCGGGGTCGGGCAACGAGCGGGCCAGCGCGGGGCTGGCGACCAGGCTCTGGCAGCTCATGCCCAGGTTCTTCATCACGAGATCGCTGCTTTCGATGGCGCCAAAGCGCACCCGCACGGCCAGGTCAAAGCCTTCACGCAGGACGTCCACGGGCCGGCTGAAGCTCTTCAGGTAGACGTTCACCTTCGGGCACTTTTCCATGTAACGCGCCACCACGTTGCCCAGGAAGTAGTAGATGAGCGCGGGCGGCGCGGCGATGCGGATGGTGCCTTGCGGTTCAGCGTGGGTGCGGTCGATGACATCCTGCGCCGCTTCGGCGCCCGCCAGCATTGCCAGGCACTGGTCGTAGTATTCCTGTCCAAGTTCGGTCACGGCGAACGTCCGCGTGGACCGCTGGATCAGGCGCACGCCAAGGCGCTCTTCCAGTTGGGCAATGCGCCGGCTCAGGCGCGATTTCGGGATGTTCAGCGCCCGGCCGGCCGGCGCGAATCCGCCATGCTTGACGACCTCCACGAAGAAATAAAGGTCATTCAGGTCGTGCATGCAAAATCCTCTCAGGTCGTCGGTGGGCCGCCGAGCATATTAAGGCGCGCGGCGCCGATTCCCTAGAAATGCGGCATTACGCGGACAAATCCCGGTCGTCTTCGAGGCTTGGGGGGAGATCGGCTTGGGACCCGCGGGTCGGGGCAGCGCTCAGGCGGCCAGCGCGGTCTCGTCCTTCCAGCGCTGCTTGTCGCGCAGCGGCGGCGCACCGAAAAGGCGGCTGTACTCGCGGCTGAACTGCGAGGAACTCTCGTAGCCCACGGCATGCGCGGCCAGCGCAACGCCGGCATCGTCCGTCAGCATCAGCCGCCGCGCTTCCTGCAGCCGCAGGTGCTTCTGATATTGCAACGGGCTCATGGCGGTGGCCTGCTTGAAATGATGATGCAGCGACGACACGCTCATGTGCACGTCGCGCGCAATCTCTTCCACCCGCAACGGTTGCGCGAAATTGTCGCGCAGGATGCGGATCGCCTTGGCCACGCGGTTGAGCTGGCTGTCTTGCAGCACCGTCTGGCGCAGCACGACACCCTGGCCGTTCATGAGCAGGCGGTACAGCAGTTCGCGCTTGATCATCGGCGCCAGGATCGGAATGTCGCGGGGCGTGTCCAGCAGCCGCAGCAGACGCAGCACGACGTCCAGCAGGGTGCTGCCCAGCGGGTTGACGCACAGCGCGCGCGAGGCTTCCAAAGAAACCAGCGGCGGCAGGTTTTCATCGCTGATGAGCGCGGTGATCTCCTCGGGGTTCAGGTCCACCCGCAAGCCCAGATAGGGCAGGGTGGGACTGGCGACGGACACCTTGGCCACCACGGGCAGGTCCACCGACGAGATCAGGAAATGGAAGGGATCGTATTCATAGGTCTCGTCGCCGATGAGCAGGCGTTTCGACCCCTGGGCAATGACCGCCAGCGCCGCCTTCTGCAGGACCGGCTTCGCCCCGGACGGCTGCGACAACCGGTGCAGGTACAAGCCTTCGATCGGCGTATCCAGCGCCCCTTCCAGGTTGCCGGTCATGCGTTCCAGCATGCACAGCAGCTCGGACCGCGCCAGTTCGCAGGCGGCGTCGTGACCGGCGCCGGTGGGGGCGAGCGATCGGGCAGGATTCAGGGACATTGACGGGCTCTCGCAGGCGCACCGTTCGTCACCTTGAGAGGCGACGACGGCGGAGGATTGGGTGTCCGCCAGTGTATTGCCATCTCGGGCCTCAGGTGGCGTGTTCACTTGGGGGAATGGAGAATCAGGCAGGAATTCCGGAGAAAACGACGGGTCGGTCCGGCCTGGCCGCCGTGCCGGAGAATCAGGCAAAAAAAGGGCAGGATCAAGCAGCGCGTGCCGGGCCCGCAGGTCGCATACTGTCCGCACCCCGGCAGGCTGCCGCAGCGGCGTTCCGTCCCGGAACCCGGCGCGCCCGCCAGCCCCTGAAGGAGCAAACATGCGATACAAGAAATTCGGCAGCACGGGCCTGTTCGTCTCGGAGCTGTGCCTGGGCACCATGACCTTTGGCGGCGAAGGCGAGCTCTGGAGCAAGATCGGCAGCCTGCAGCAGGAGGACGCCAACCGCCTGGTGGGACGCGCGCTCGACGCAGGCATCAATTTCATCGATACGGCGGACGTCTACTCCGAAGGACGCTCGGAAATCATCACGGGCCAGGCCCTGCGCGATCTGAACATCCCGCGCGAAGATGTCGTGATTGCCACCAAGGTCTTCGGACCGACCGGCGCGGGCGTGAACGCGCGGGGCAATTCGCGCGTGCACATCCTGGACGGCGTGAAGAAAAGCCTGTCGCGCTTGCAGCTCGACCATATCGACCTCTATCAGATCCACGGCTTTGACCCGGCCACGCCCATCGAGGAAACCCTGCGCGCGCTGGACACGCTGGTGCAGCATGGCCATGTGCGCTATATCGGCGTGTCGAACTGGGCCGCCTGGCAGATCATGAAGGCGCTTGGCATTTCCGAACGCCTGGGGCTGGCGCGCTTCGAGTCGCTGCAGGCCTATTACACGGTTGCCGGGCGCGATCTGGAACGCGAGCTCGTCCCCATGCTGCAAAGCGAGGGCGTCGGGCTGATGGTGTGGAGCCCGCTGGCCGGGGGCCTGCTCAGCGGCAAGTACGGCCGGGACGGCGAAGCCGAGGCGGGCAGCCGCCGCGTGGCGTTCGATTTCCCGCCCGTGAACCGCGAACGCGCCTACGACAGCATCGACGCGCTGCGGCTGATTGCGGATGCGCGCGGCGTGTCGGTGGCGCAGGTTGCGCTGGCCTGGCTGCTGCACCAGCCGGTCGTCACCAGCGTCATCATCGGCGCCAAGCGCGTGGATCAGCTCGAGGACAACCTGGCGGCCACGGACATCCGGCTGACCGGGGTGGAACTGGCCGCGCTGGACAAGGTCAGCGCGCTGCCGCCGGAATACCCGGGCTGGATGCATGTGCGGCAGGGCGAATACCGGCGCCAGCAGTTGCGCGAATCGGGC
Organism: Achromobacter sp. SLBN-14; assembly: GCF_006715415.1. NCBI lineage: Bacteria > Pseudomonadati > Pseudomonadota > Betaproteobacteria > Burkholderiales > Alcaligenaceae > Achromobacter > Achromobacter sp. SLBN-14. Next base: position 4,108,983 of record NZ_VFNE01000001.1, read on the forward strand.
GAGGCCTGACCCGCACCGCGCTAGGGAAATCCTCGCGGGCCGGCGTCCTGCCGCCGGTCCGCGCCGGAGGGATGCCGCGCAGCCTCATGGAGAAGGCCCAGGACAAACGCCGTAAATCAACGGCGGTCGGCCATCTTGGCCCGGCGACGATTCACCGCTCGCTAGTAGAATCGGACCAGTCCCTTTTTCCTTGAAGCATCACCATGAGCGAGTTTTTCACGTCGGCCGAACTGCAGGCCTTGCGCGAGCACGGCATCGCGGTGTTCGCGGACCGCCTGCTGATCGATGTGCAGCCGCCATTGCCCGACGCCCGTATCGCCGAGATCCAGGCCCTGTGCGAAGGGCCGCTCCCGCCCGCGCTGCTCGACCTGTGGCGGCTCACCGCCGGGGGCGAACTGGCGTACGACCTGCGCGCCCAGATGGATGGCAATGAAGAGGCCCTGAGCTGGTCCGAACTCTTCTATGACGGCAGCGATCACTATCGTGACCTGCAAGGCTGGATCGAGCACGAACAGGAGTGCGCCCAGGACGCCGCCGCCGAGGACGGCGCCACCTGGAACGGGAAGTTGCGCTATCTGCCTATTGGCGGCTTCGAATACTGCGACCGCATCTACGTCGCCGTGGAGCCAGGCCCGCAGGCCGGCAGTGTGGTCGCGTGGAAGCAGGGCCTGCCGGGCTGGACGCACGCCTTGCAGCAGGACGGCATCGCCACGATCGCCCCGGACCTGCACGCGGCCTTTGCCGCGCTCCGCCTGGAAACCGACCCCGGCGAAGACGAGAACAGCACCGGCCTGCGCGTGCTGGAGTATCTGGATGAACGCGTGTCGGACCATGGGATGCCGCAGGCGCTTGCCGACCGCGTGGCCGCGTTCCACCGGCGGGCGCTGGTGGACTGGCGCGGCCCGCTTGAGGCCGGCACGCTGGCCGGCACCCCCAGTCTTGCCACGCTGGCCTTGCAGCACGCGTTGTCGCACGACGACGCCGGGCTCGTGCATCGCCTGGCGGCGCAGGGCATGCGCTTCGATGCGCCGCTGCTCGGCAGCGCCCAACCGCTGGACGTGGCCCTGATGCAGCATGCGTACTCCGCGGCCCAGGCGCTGCTGGACGCGGGCGCGCCGGTCAGCCCGACGGCCCTGCACCGGTTCGACCGGCAGCCGCCCGTCGCGCTGGTCGCCGCGCTGCTGGCGCACGGCGCCGTGCCCGATGCGCTGGGTATGGCGCGCTGCGTTGCCTGCGGATCCCCGGAGGCCGCGCGTCTGATCGCCAAGGCGTGCGGGGATGGGCTTGCCGACGCCTATGCCCAGGTCCGCGATTCGATGGCCAGCCGCTACCAGGAAGACATCAAGCGCGTGCGCGCGGGCTCGCTGGGGCACTACCTGGGCGCGGAAGGCCTGGCTGAGCGGGTCGCCAACCTGCGGGAATTTTCGCTATGAATCGCCGCCTGGCCGCGCTGGCGCTGTGCCTCTCGCTGGGCAACGCGGCGGCATGGGCGGCCGGCACGGCCTCCTTCGATTGCGCCAAGGCGCGCACCGAGGTCGAAAAGGCGATCTGCGCCGATGGCGCGCTGGCCGGGCAGGATGCCAGCATTGCCAGACACTTCGGCAAGGCCAGGATGACCTTCGATGCCGCGACGGGCAAGGCGCTGACGCAAGATCAGGGCTGGTTCGTTCAGGTGCGCGACGAGGCGTTTGCGTCGCCGCCCGGCAACGATCCGCCGCAAAAGGAACTTGCCGACCGCCTGAAGTACCGGGATGCCTTTCTTGCGTCGCTGGTGCTCAAGCGGCGGCAGGGCTTCGAGGGAGACTGGGAGAACCTCGCGGGCGGCGTCTCGATCAAGCGGCAGCCCGACGGCAGCCTGTCGTTCGACGGCTCCGCGGCGCATCCGGAAAACGGCCGTTGGGTGTGCGATGTCCGGGGCACGGGCGCCATCAAGAACAAGGTGCTGGTCGTCGAGACCGTCGATGCCGAGGGCTGGACGCTGACGTTGTCGCGCAAGGGGTACGGCCTTGTGGTGTCGGAAAACCCGCCGGCGGGGGTGGCCGATGCCGCGGGCCGGCCGTACTGCGGTCTGAACGGCGCGCTGGGCGGTGTTTACTATCCCGTATCCAGGCCTTGATCGACCCCACCCCGGCGCGTCTAGAATGTTTTCCGAATCGCAGTGAATACGCTCTTCTGTTGAAAGGACTGGCGTGACCATCCCGTATCTGCGCCGGCTGACCGCCGTCAGCCGAAGCCCGCAAGCCAACCGCCATCTCGCCTATCTGCTGACCTTTACCGCCGGCGCCGTCAACGCGGGCGGTTTCCTGGCGGTCCAGCAATACACCTCGCACATGTCCGGCATCGTCTCCATGATGGCGGATCACATGGCGCTCGGCGGAGTGATCGTGGTGCTGCAAGGCTTGGCGGCGCTTTTGTCGTTCATGGCCGGCGCCGCCAGCTCGGCCTTTCTGATCAACTTTGGCCGCAGGTCCCGGCTGGCCAGCGAATATGCGTTGCCGCTGCTGCTCGAGGCCGTGCTGCTGCTCGTCTTCGGCCTGTTGGGCGCCAACCTCGAAACGCTGCGTTGGTTTTACGTTCCCGGCACGGTGATGCTGCTGTGCTACATCATGGGCCTGCAAAACGCGATGATCACCAAGGTGTCGCGGTCCGAGATCCGCACGACGCATGTCACGGGCATGGTGACCGACATCGGCATCGAGCTTGGCAAGCTGTTTTACTGGAACGTCGCCAAAGGCGATCCGCAGACGATGCCGCGGGTGCTGGCCGACCGCGGCAAGCTCATCGTCCTGAGCCTGATGGTGACCCTGTTCTTCGTGGGCGGCGTGACCGGCGCGTATTCGTTCTACAACTTCGGTTTTGGATCGACCTGGCCGCTGGCGCTGTTGCTGATGCTGCTGGCCGCGGTGCCGATCCTGGACGACATCCGCAGCTTCATGCACCGCGCAAAGGGCGCCTAACGCTGCCGCTTCGGCTTGGCGGCAGCGGAATGGCGCAGGAACACCTGCAACGCGGCAAGCGTTTCGGCATGCAGCCGTGCCAGGCGGGCGTCCTTGGCGGGTTCGGTGACCGCATAGCCCCTGGCATCCAGCGGATAAGGCGCTTTGAGCAACCGCGCCATGTCGATTTGATAGAAGCTCGCGCCGCCGTACGGCCGCTTGCCATCGATGTAGGGCATGGGCCAGAAACGATCGCCTTCGCCCAGCACGGCCTGTAACGCCGGCCCCTCGGCCTCGCGCCAGTCGGCGGCGCGCAGCAGGATCAGGTGCGCATCGCGCAGCGCAAACGTGCCGTCCGCGCCCACGCCGCTTTCCGGAAAGTCGAAGGCCTCGCGCATTTCGGCCGGCACGTCATAACGGCCCGGCGACAGCTTGCCAATCGCGCGCACATAGCGCGGCACCAGCCGGCAGACTTCGGCCATCCTGCGCACCGCCAGTGCATCGTCGGCGGTATCGAGCGTGCGGCGGACGATGGCCAGCGTATCGTCGCCGCCCAGCAGGGGCTGCTCGAAATCGATGGCGGGCGCCCCGGACTCGACCGGCATCCACTGCACGCGCAACAGGCGCATCAGCGCGGCGTGCTGCGCGGTGTAGGGCAATCCGTCTGCCGGCGCCGAAAACACGCCGCGGATGATGGCGTCTCGGCTGGGCGATGCCAGGGCGCGCAACGGTGCGGCGATCAGGCTGGCCAAGGTCAGGAGCAGGGGGCGGCGTTGCATGGGGCTCAGAGAAGTGAACGCGAGGGGACATAAGATACCGAAAAGCGCGGCGCGCGGGGAAAAGCGCGCGGGTGCCGGGCCGGGAATACAATCCAGCGATCGTCCTGCGCGCAACGTGTGCGACACGGATCCTTTGGAGGAGCAGACAAGTCATGGACGCGGAATTCTGGCTGGAACGGTGGCGCGAAGGGCGCACGCATTTTCATCAGACGCGGGTCACGCCGTTATTGCAGAAATATTGGCCGTCGCTGGACGTGCCCAAGGGCGGCAAGGTGCTCGTGCCGCTTTGCGGCAAGTCGCTGGACATGGTGTGGCTGGCCGCCCAAGGCCATCAGGTGCTGGGCGCGGAACTGTCCAAGCTTGCCGTCGAGCAATTCTTTGACGAGAACGAGCTGCGGCCGGTGATTCACGATTCGGTGTACGGGACCCATTACGTGGCCGGCAACATCGAGATCGTCTGCGGCGACATTTTCAAGCTGGATGCCCAGGTGCTGTCGCATTGCGTGGGCGTCTATGACCGCGCGGCGCTCGTTGCGCTGCCCGACGCGATGCGTGCCGACTACGTGCGGCACGTCTACGGTCAGCTGTCGCCGTCTTACCGGGGCCTGCTCATCACGCTGGACTATCCCCAAGAAGAGATGGCCGGTCCCCCGTTTTCCGTGGTGGACAGCGAGGTGCAGGCGATCTTTTCCGGCGTTTCGCCCGCGGTCATCATCGACCGCCGCGACATCCTCGACAAGGAACCCAAGTTCCAGTCGGCGGGCGTAAGCCGCCTGGACACCGTGGTCTACCGGCTGGGCGTGCAGGCCTGACCCCGTGCGCCCCGGTAAAAGGCCCGTTCGATTCGAACGGGCCTTTTGCTAGGTCATGAGCCAGCCGCCGGCCACGTCCAGCACCTGGCCGGTCACGAAACGGGCCTGATCTGACGCGAAGAACAGGCACGCGTCCGCCACTTCCTCGGGCGTGCCCAGCCGCCGCAGCGCGGTCACGGACGCCACGGCGTCGTTGATTTCCTGCGGCACGCTTTTCAGCAAGGGCGTGCTGATGCGGCCCGGCGCCAGCGCATTCACCGTCACCTGGTGCTCGCCAAGCTCCGCCGCCCAGTGGCGCGTCAGCCCGATCAGACCGGCCTTGGTGGCCGCATAATGCGCCGCCACGATATCGCAATACGCCCTGCCGGCCACCGACGACATGTTGATGACGCGCCCCTGCCGCGCCTGCACCATGTGCGGCGTGGCCAGATGCGTCATGTAGAACACGCTGTTCAGGTTCACCGAGACGACGTTGTTCCACTCTGCCGGCGGCATTTCCCAGACCTTGAGCGCGCGGCCGTTGGTTTTGGGCGAGATGCCGACGTTGTTGACCAGGATGGTCGCGGGGCCCAGATCGCGCGTGATGCGATCATAGGCCGCCTGGCACTGATCGAAATGCGCGACATCGGCCGGCACGAAGCACGCGTCGTGGCCGCGCTGGCGAAGTTCCTTTTCGTACGCCTGGCCCGCCTGCGCGTTGAAGTCGACAAGACCGACACGCCCGCCTTCGGCCAGGAATGCCTCGACGATGGCCGAGCCGATGCCTCCCACGGCGCCCGTGACGATGACGGTCTGGTCCGCAAAGCGTGCGCTCATGGCTTCACCTGCAGCATGATCTTGCCAATGTGCTTGCTGCTTTCCATCAGTTCGTGCGCGCGCGCGGCCTCGGCCAGCGGGAAGACTTCGTGGATCAGCGGCAGGCACTGTCCTGCCTCCATGAGCGGCAGCACCTTCTGTATCAGCGATTGTGCGATGGCGGCCTTGTCCTCGTCCGAGCGCGGGCGCAGCGTGGACCCTGTGAATTGCAGGCGCTTGGTCATGATGGGCAGCGCGTCGATCTCGGCCTTGCTGCCTTCCAGGAAGGCGATCTGCACCAGCCTGCCGTTCAGCGCCAGCAGCCGCAGATTCTTGTTGATGTAGGCGCCGCCCACCATGTCCAGGATCACATCGACGCCGGCGTTGCCGGTGCCCTCGCGCACGGCGGCCTCGAAGTCCGCGTCGCGGTACAGCACGGCATGATGCGCCCCGGCCTTGAGGCACGCCTGCGCCTTTTGCGCGTTGCCCACGGTGGTCCAGACTTCGGCGCCGAACGCGCGCGCGAGCTGGATGGCGGTCAGGCCGATGCCGCTGGAGCCGCCGTGAACCAGGAATTTCTCGCCCTGCGCCAGGCGCGCTCGGTCGAACACGTTGGTCCAGACGGTGAAATAGTTCTCCGGAATGGCCGCGGCTGTCAGGAGGTCGATGCCGCGCGGCACCGGCAGGCAGTGCCGCTCGTCGGCCAGGCAGAACTGCGCATAGCCGCCGCCCGGCGTCAGTGCGCAGACCTGGTCGCCCACCTTCCAGTCACGCGCCTCGGGCCCGGTCGCGACGATGGTGCCGGACACTTCCAGGCCAAGATACGGAGAAGCACCCGGGGGCGGGGGATACGAGCCGGAGCGTTGCAACACGTCGGGGCGGTTCACGCCCGCGTAGGCAACTTCGATCAGCACCTGGCGTCCCGTGGGCGCTTCCATGTCGCGTTCGGCGACGCGCATGCAATCGGGCGCGCCGCCCTTGCCATGGTCGATGAATGTGCAGCGTTGTGACATGAGACGATGGTCCTTGGATTTCAGTGGCCCAGGTAGGCCTTCTTGACATGGGGATCGCTGAGCAGCTCGGCGCCGGTGCCCGTGCGCACGATCGCGCCGTTCTCAAGCACGTACCCGCGATCGGCCAGGCGCAGCGTGCGGAACACGTTCTGCTCCACCAGCAGCACCGTGACGCCATGCGAGGTGACGTCGCGGATGATGTCGAACATCTGTTGCACCAGCAGCGGCGACAGGCCCAGCGAGGGCTCGTCGAACACCAGCAGTTTCGGATCGGCCATCATGCCGCGCGCGATGGCGACCATCTGCTGTTCGCCGCCCGACAGCGATCCGGCGTACTGGCTCAGCCGTTCCTTCACGCGCGGGAAGATGCGCAGCACTTCCTCGAGCTTGCGCTCGACGATCGGGCGGGCCGCCCGCTTGTACGAGCCCATCAGCAGGTTGTCGCGCACCGTGAAGTGCGGAAAGAGCTGGCGGCCTTCGGGAATCATCGTGATCCCGGCATCCACGATGTCGTAGGGCTGGAGGTTGGTCAGATCCTGGCCTTCGAATTCCACCTTGCCTTGCGTGGCGGCGATCACCCCGCACAGCGTTTTGAGCGTGGTGGTCTTGCCCGCGCCATTGGCGCCAATCAGCGTGACGATCTCGCCCGCGTGCACCTCGAAATTCAGGCCGTTGAGCACCTGGCTCTTGCCATAGCCCGACGTCAGATTCGACACCTTAAGCATCCTGATACTCCTTGCCCAGATAGGCTTCGATGACGGCCGGATTCTCGACCACGTCCTTCGGGGCGCCGCTGACCAGCACGCCGCCTTCGTTCAGGACGATGATGCGGTCGGACAGCGCCATCGTCGCCTGCATCATGTGTTCGATCAGCAGCACCGAGACGCCGGAATCGCGGATGCGCCGGATCATCTGGATCGATTTCTCGATGTCCGTGGGATTCAGGCCCGCCATCACTTCATCCAGCAGCAGGATGCGCGGCTTGATCGCCAGCGCCCGCGCCACCTCCAGCCGCTTCATGCCGCCCACCGTGAGGCTGCGCGCCTCGGTGTTCAAGTACTTCACCAGGTCGGTCTGCTCGGCCACCTTCAGGGCGATCTGCTCGGCTTCGTCGCGGTCGGACGTGTGAATGAAGGCGCCCAGCATGATGTTCTCCAGCACCGTCAATCCCGTGAACGGTTTGGCGATCTGGAACGTGCGGCCCAAGCCCTTGTGCGCAAAGGCGTCGGGCGTCTTGCAGCTGACCCAGTTGCCTTGCTCGTCGCGCATCGTGATGTCGCCCTTGTCCGGCGACAGAAAGCCCGACAGCAGGTTGAACACCGTGGTCTTGCCGGCGCCGTTGGGGCCGATCATGCCCAGGATTTCGTGCTGGTTGAGGGTCAGCGACACGTCGTTGGTGGCGCGCAGGCCGCCAAAGCTCTTGAACAGGCCCTCCGCTTTCAGCACGGGCTGCTCGCTGAGCGTGGCGTTGCGGATGCGGATCTCGTCGGCGAGCTTGCGCTTGGCCGGGGGCGTGCCCAGGTAGGGCAGGCGCGCCAGCATGCGCTCGATGAAGGGCCCGAACGCGCCGGCCAGACCGCGCGGAATCGTCAGCACCACCGCCACCAGGATCAGGCCGTAGATCAACCCGTGCATGCCGTTGCCCACGCTGCTGAGCCAGCCGCGCGCCAGTTCCGCAATGGGCAGCACGAGGAAGGTGCCCGCGATGGGGCCGGACACGGTGCCCAGTCCGCCGATCAGCGCAAACATCGCGACCTGGATGGACAGCTCGAGCGAGAACGCGGAACTGGGGTCGACGAAGGTCAGATACGTGATGTGGAAGGTGCCGATGATGCTGGTCAGCACGGCCGACACGACGGCGGCGATGATCTTCACGCGCACGGTGTGGATGCCCACCGCCAGCGCCGCATCCTCGCGTTCGCGGATTGCGATCAGGTAATGCCCGATGCGTGACTTGCGGATGTACCACGAGACCCAGGTCACCAGCACGAACAGGCCGAACGCGATGATGACGTAGTTGATCTTCTCGCGGAACACGATCCAGGCCCAGCCGATGTTCAAGGGCAGGCTGATGCCGCTGGAACCGCCCGTCCAGCTTTCCTCGTGGATGACCAGGAGGCGCACGACTTCCAGGATGGCGATGGTCGCCAGCGCAAAGAAGGGACCCCGCAGGCGCAGCGTGGGATAGCTGATCAGGATGGCGACGGCGGCGGAAATGGCCGCGCCCGCAAACATGCCTATCCACGGCGAGATGCCGAAGTTCTGCGTCAGCAGGGTGGCCGTGTAGCCGCCGATGCCGTAGAACACTGCGTGGCCAAGGGACAACTGGCCGGCATAGCCGCCCACGATGTTCCAGGCGACCGACAGCGCGGAAAACACGAACAGCAGGACAAAAGGTTGGTCCAGAAAGGCGTGCCCATGACGACGGGCACGAGGAACATCGTGATCAGCAGAATGAGGCTGACGTAGGCTTTGGGATGTCGAAAGTCGGGAAACACGTCTTGCTCCTTGTTGTTCTGGTCACTCTGTGCCGATGCCGAACAGACCGTTAGGCTTCAGGACAAGGATCAAGAGGAAGATCCCGAAATAGACGACCTCCTTCAGGTCGGGCGCGATGTAGAAACCCGCCAGCGTGTCGACGATGCCGATGATCATGGAGCCGGCGACCGCGCCGTACAGGCTGCCCAGGCCGCCCAGCACCACGATGACAAACGCGGTCAGCACGAAGTACGTGCCCACCGTCGGGAACACCGGATACTGCGGCGCAAGCAGACCCGCGGCGATGCCCACGAATGCGGTGCCCAGGCCAAAGGCGATGGCGTACACGTTGTTGACGTTCACGCCCATCAGCGTGGCGGCATAGCGGTGCTGCGCCACGGCGCGCAGCGCGCGGCCAAGATAGGTGCGGTGCATGAACAGGTGCAGCAGCACGGCCAGGGTCAGGCCGATGACGAAGGTGACGAGCTGGCCGGTGACCATCGAGAACGGGCCGACGTCGATGGCGTTGGTGCCCAACTCCACCGGCGCGCGGTACACGTTGGCCCCGAAAATCACGAGCGCCAGGTTCAGCAGGATGGTGGATACCCCCACCGTGGCGAAGATCTGGATGTGCTGGTCGGCGTGCAGCAACGGCTGGATGATGCCCTTCTGCGTCAGCGCGCCCAGCGCGAACAGGATCACGGCGACAGGAATCAGGCCGGCGTAGGGGTGGATGCCGAACTGCGCCGCGATCAGATAGACCATGTACATGCCGATCATAAGGAACTCGCCGTGCGCGAAGTTCACGACGCGCACGACGCCGAAGATGAGTGTCAGCCCCAGGCTGATGATCGTGTATGCGCCGCCCAGCAACAGGCCATTGATGACCAGTTGAATGAATAATTCCATTGTGCAACCTCTAAGTGCGGGAGGCGCCCCGTCCCCGTCCCGCAGCTTCCAGGGACGGGGCGCTCGAACCCCGGGTAATGCCGGACGCGCGCCGGGGCTGCAAGCCCCCCGCGTCCGGCCGCTGGCATCGCGCTTTATTTCTTGAAGATGGGCTTGCCGAGAGCGAGGTTGTCAGGACCGATGGTGACGAGCTTGCCGTCCTGCCACTGCATCACGTAGAAGGTGGACGCGTTGTTCTGTCCGTCTTCGCCGAAGTCGAATCCCCAGCCATTGGCCGTCTGGCCCGCGGGCTTCTTGTAGGCCAGCACCGCGGCGCGGATCTTGTCCTTGTCCGTGGACTTGGCGTTGCCGATCGCTTCAAAGAACGCCTTGGCGCCGACGTAGTTGGTCAGGCTGTGGCCGGATTGCGGATCGCTCTTGTACGTGTCCTTGTAGGCCTTCAGGAACTTGTCCAGCCCCGGCGCGCCGGCCGGGTTGATGGACGCTTGCGGGAAGTCCAGGTCGAACACGCCGTTCATGTCGGCGCCGACAGCCTTGGCGGTGTCGGCAAGCGAATAGCCGCCGCCCGCGCCGATCACGACCTTGGGCTTGAAGCCCGCCGCGCGCGCCTGGCTGAAGAACAGGATGGCGTCGTTCTGGTAGGCCGTCTGCAGCACCACGTCGGCCTTGGCGCCCTTGAGGCGCAAGATCAGCGAAGACAGGTCAACGGTCTTGGCCGAGTAGGGCAGAACTTCGACGACGTTGTAGCCAAGTTCCTGCGCGCGCTTCTTTTCGGTGGCCGCCACGTCGGTCCCATACGGGCCGTCTTCGTGAATGATGCCAATCTTGATGTCCTTGGGGTTCAGGCCCATGCCGGGCGCGATGGTCTCGTGCAGCGCATTCACGACCGACACGCCGTACAGCGCGGTGTTGGGATTGCTGCGGAACAGGTACTTGTAGCCGCGCGTGGTGATCTTGTGCGCGGTGGCGCCCAACTCGAAGTAGGGCACGCCGGCCAGCTCGGTCACCGGCGAGGCGGCGTACGAAATGCCCGACGCGTAGCTGCCGAAGACGCCGACCACGTTGGCCGAGATCAGACGCTTGGTTTCCGACACGGCCTGCGTGGGATCCACGGCGTCGGCCTTGATGATTTCGATCTTTTCGCCGTTCACTCCCCCCGCGGCGTTGATCTCGTTCACGGCCAGTTCCAGTCCGCGATAGCTTTCCTGTCCAAGCAGCGCAAGCGCGCCGCTGAACGGGAACAGGGCGCCCACCTTCATGTCGGCTGCTGCGGTGCCGCTTGCCAGCGCGCCGCACACACCCAGCGCCAAAACAATTTTGTTGAACTTGAACACTGTCTACGCTCCTTTGTCGGTATGGGATGCGGACTGGATCCTGAGGTCCGTCCGTCTTTTGCTATATGATATATGTGCCGGCGGGGCGTGAAACCCTCGCCTTGGATTCTAGTGGCGGTCGCTGCATGCCGAATCAGGGAATTCCCTGAAACCGCATGAATAAAGCCTTAGCGGCCGATATACAAGAAAAAACCACACTTGATTCCGTCTGGCGGACCACGCCTTTTGTACGAGGTTAGGGCCGCTTGGCGGATCACAGCATAGCCGGTTTTATCATATATCGTATATGATGATTCGCGCTCATAAGAACGATCCGAGGAGACAAGAGCATGTTCGAGGAAGTCGATTTCAACGGCAAGAAAGTGCTTATCACGGCCGGCGCCGATGGACTGGGTCTGGAAATGGCCAAGGTCTTTCATCATGCCGGCGCCACCGTGTTCGTGTGCGATGTCAATGAAGCGCGGCTGGCAGCCTTGCCCACCGAATTGCCCGGCGTGCACGTGGCGCATGCCGATGTGTCTGACGAGGCCAGCGTCGAGCAGCTCTTCGCGGCGGTCCGCCAGACGCTGGGCGGCCTGGACATCCTGATCAACAACGCCGGCGTCGCCGGTCCCACGGGCTTTGTGGAAACGCTTTCCAAGGCGGACTGGGATCGCACCCTTGCCGTCAACATCACGGGACAATTCCTGTGCGCGCGCCAGGCCATTGCGCTGCTCAAGGAGTCGAAGGCGGGCGTAATGATCAATCTGTCGTCGGCGGCCGGGCACCTCGGGTTCGCCGGCCGGTCGGTGTATTCGGCATCCAAGTGGGCGGTGATCGGTTTCACCAAGTCGCTTGCCATCGAACTGGGTCCCCATAACATCCGCGTCAACGCCATTCTGCCCGGCGCGGTCGAAGGTCCCCGCATTCGCGCGGTGATCGCCGCCAAGGCCGGCACACTGGGCCGGCCGGTTCAAGAGATCGCGGCCCAATACGAAAACCAGGCCGTGCTTGGCCGCATGGTCACCGCGCGCGATATCGCCAACATGGTCCTGTTCAACGCCAGCGAAGCCGCCCGCAGCGTCACCGGGCAGGCCATCGTGGTGGACGGCTTCACACAAAAGCTCTACTGATGGGCACGGAAAACGCCGTGCGGCGCGCCGCCATCATTGGAACGGGATTGATCGGGCAGGGGTGGGCCATTGTCTTTGCGCGCATGGGCTGGGAAGTGCGGCTTCACGACGTCAATGCCGCCATGCTCGCCGAGGCGCGCACCCTGATCCTGCAGCAGCTGCGCGTGCTGCAAGCGCAGGGCTTGCTGGACGACGCCGATGCCATCGTCGATCGTGTGCAGGTGTCTTCCAGCCTGCAGGAAGCCCTGGCCGGCGCCAGCTACGTCCAGGAGAACTCACCGGAAAAAGTGGAGATCAAGCGTGCGCTCTTTTCCGAACTGGATGCCTTGGCCGAACCGCACGCCATCATCGGCAGTTCCACGTCCAGCATCCCGGCAAGCCAGTTCACCGAGCATCTTGCCGGCAGGCGTCGGTGCCTCGTCGCTCATCCCGTCAATCCGCCTTACCTGATTCCTGTGGTCGAACTGTGTCCGGCGCCCTGGACCAGTCCCGAAGCGCTGGCGGGTGCGCGGGAAATCATGATCGGCATCGGCCAGAAGCCCGTGCTGGTGCGGCGCGAAATCGAAGGCTTCATCCTGAACCGTCTGCAAGGCGCGTTGCTGCAAGAGGCCTTCCGTCTTGCAAGCCAGGGCATCGCCAGCGCGCAAGACATCGACACCACGGTCAAGGACGGACTTGGCCTGCGCTGGTCCTTCATGGGCCCCTTTGAAACCATCGATCTGAATGCGCCGGGCGGCATCGCGGATTACTGCCGGCGTTACGGCGGCCTGTACCAATCCATCGGCGCCACGCAAGGCGATTGCGTGGCCTGGGAAGGCGCGCTGGTCGACTCACTGTCCGACGAGCGGCGCGCCTTGCTGCCCGAAGAGGATCTTGCCGCACGCCGCTTCTGGCGTGACGAAAAGCTGATGCGCCTCATGCGTCACAAACAATGCAACGGAGACAACAATGGCTAAGCCCAAATCGAAAGTCGTCATCACCTGCGCCGTGACGGGCGCCATCCACACGCCCAGCATGTCGCCGCATCTGCCGGTCACGGCCGACGAGATCGCCGAGGCCGCCATTGGCGCCGCCAAGGCCGGCGCTGCAGTGCTGCACCTGCATGCGCGGGATCCCCAGACCGGCAAGCCCTCGCAGGACCCGGCGCTGTTCAAGCCCTTCCTGGAACGCATCAAGCGCGAGACCGACGCCATCATCAACATCACCACGGGCGGCAGCCCGCACATGACGGTGGAAGAGCGCATGCGGCCCGCCACCACGTTCCAGCCGGAGCTGGCGTCGTTGAACATGGGTTCCATGAACTTCGGCCTCTTTCCCATGCTGGACCGCTTCTCGGAGTTCAAGCACGACTGGGAGCGCGAGCATCTGGAAAACAGCCGCTCGCTGATCTTTCGCAACACGTACCAGGACATCGAATCCATCCTGACGCTGGGCAATGCCAACGGCACGCGGTTCGAATTCGAGTGCTATGACATCAGCCATCTCTACAACCTGGCCCATTTCGTGGACCGCGGTCTGGTCAAGTCGCCGCCCTTCATCCAGTCCGTGTTCGGCATTCTGGGCGGAATCGGTCCGCATCCGGAAGACCTGATGCACATGAAGCGCACGGCGGACCGCCTGTTTGGCAACGACTACGAGTGGTCGATCCTGGGCGCCGGACGCAACCAGATGCCGCTGGCGACCATCGGCGCGGCCATGGGCTCGAACGTGCGGGTTGGGCTGGAGGATTCGCTGTGGATCGGGCCGGGTCAGCTGGCCGAATCCAACCGCGTTCAGGTCGAACGCATCCGCGGCATTCTCGAAGCCTTGAACCTCGAGGTCGCCACGCCGGACGAGGCGCGGGCCAAGCTGGGGTTGAAAGGAAAGGACAACGTCGCGTTCTGACCGGGCAAGCGGCGCGGGCGGGCGGTCAGCGCCGCCCGCTTTTTTGCGCTAAGCCGGATCAGGCGTGGCGCCGCAAGGCCTCAGCCAGCGTGCTCACATCCAGCGTGCGATCGAAGTTGGCGGCATGCCTGGCTTTCAGGCTGAGGTCCGCCGCCATCGTCAATTCCGCGTCCGTCGGCATGCCGGGCGCGCCGAGTTCGCGCAGCGTGGTCGGCAGGCCGACCTGGGCGTACCACTGTTGCAGATCGGCCAGCATGCCATCGCCGCGGTTTTCCAGGTCCAGCTGCACCAGCAGGCCCACCGCGACTTGCAGGCCATGCAGCGCCGTCGCGATGCCGTTGATCTTAGGCAGCCCGCGCGTCAGGGCGTGGGCAATGGACAGGCCGCCGCTTTCGAAACCGAGACCGCTCATGAGGATCGTCGCTTCCACCACGCGCTCGAACGCGGGCGTGGGCTGGCCGGTTCCCGCCACGGCCACGGCGTCAGCGCCGTCCGCCATCAGCGTGCGCAGGCAGCCGTCCGCGATGAGCTGGGCCGTGAGCAGCGGCGCCGCGTCATACATGTTCTTGCCGCCATTGCGCTGGCATTGCTCGGCTTCGAACTTCTTGGAAATCGCATCGCCCAGTCCGGCACGAAAGAAATGCACCGGCGCGGTCGCGATGATCGCGGTGTCGACCAGCACGATGGTGGGATTGAACAGCATGTGCTCGACGGCAAGGAGATTGTGATGCGTGTCGTAAAGCACGTAGTTCTTGCTGGTGGGCGCGTCGTTGGACGCCACCGTGGGAACGGTGATCAGGTGACAGTGGGACGACTTCGCAACGGCCTTGCCCGCATCCAGCGACTTGCCGCCGCCCACCGCAATGACCATGTCGATGCCCGCGGGCGCGGCCTGCGCGCGCAAGCCGTCAATGACCTCGGGCGTCAGGTCGCCTTCCACGATCAGCGGGACAAGCGTCACGCTGTGCCCGGCGCACAACGCCTCGATTCTTGGACCCAGCACGCCATGGACATAGCTGTCGATGACGAGCGCGGCGCGTCTTCCGAACAGCGCCGCATATTGTCCCAACGTTTCCAGGGCGCCCGATCCCTGGATGTAGCGGCTGGGCGCTCCAAAAATCTTCAGCATGGCGTCTTCCTATTTGCGGGCCCCGGGGGGGCGGTAGTCGAGTTCTTTTTCCCGTTCGACCAGCCAGTCGATCATGATCTTTCCGCCCCAAACCAGGTCGGCCTGAATGGCTTCCCGCGCCGCTTCCGAATCGCGCGCCTCAAGGGCCTCGATCACGGCCTCGTGGCGATGTTCGTTCTGCGAGTAATCCAGCCCCGCTGTCTTGACGTGGAATACCTTGAGGATGGGGCCCGTGATGACCCAGAACGACTCGACCGTGTTGCGCAGGATGGGCTTGTTGCTGGCTTCCAGGATGGCGAAGTGGAACTTGCGGTTCAGGTAGCTGGCGCGTTTGGGATCGGTGGAAGTGCACGAGATGAAATCGCGCTGCAGCGCGATCAGGTTGTCGAGCTGCTTGCGCGTGATGTGCTGCGCGGCCTCGGCGGCGCCCATGCCTTCCAGGTGAAAGCGGATCTGCTGGATCTCGCGCAGCTTTTCCGAGTTGACGTACGGAACGTACACCGCGGTAGCGGCCTGCATTTCCAGGCCTTGCTCGCTGATGAGCCGGAAGATGGCTTCGCGAACCGGCGTGATGGACACGCCCATTTCCTGTGCCAGTTCGCCAATGATCAGGCGTTCGCCAGGTTCGTACTGCCCGTTGATCAGGGCATTGCGGATTTCGTTGTAGACCCTGACGGAAAGGTTCTCTTTTTTGACCGGTTTGAGGCTGGGCATGGCGTTTCTGGCTTGCTGTATAGGGGATGCGGGACGAACCCAGGAGCGATTCTAGCCCGGCGTAGCCAATTCGAGCGCAATGGGTATATTATATATCATATATCCATACAACACGAGGAGGCGCGATGCGCAAGGAGCAGGGGACCCCTACCGCAGGGGAAATCGCGATGCTGCGGGAAAAGGCCCGCCATATCAGGCTTGAGACGATCCGCCTCATCGAAATTGCAAAGGTCGGGCACTACAGTTCCGTGTTCTCGTGCGCCGAGATCTTCGCGGCGCTTTACTACGACGTGATGCGCCTGCGCCAAGGCGAGCCCCAATGGCCGGATCGCGATCGTTTCCTCATGGGCAAGGGCCACGCCGCGGTGGGCTTGTTCCCGGTGCTGGCCGATCTTGGCTTCATCGACCGTGAGCTGCTCGACGGCTACACGCGGCTGGGCAGTCCCCTGGGCGACCACCCCGACATGAGCAAGGTGCCCGGCGTGGACTTCAGCTCCGGTTCCATCGGCCACGCCCTGTCCAACGGCGTGGGCATGGCGGTGGGCGGGCGCATGAACGGACGCGACTTCAACGTGTTCGTGATGCTGGGCGATGGCGAAATGCAGGAAGGGCAGGTCTGGGAAGCCGCGCTCTTCGCGGCGCACAATCGATTGTCCCGCCTGATTGCTATCGTTGATCGCAACGGCTATCAGCTCGACGGCAAGGTCGACGACGTCATGGGCGTGGAATCGCTGAAGGAGAAATGGCAGGCGTTCGGCTGGGAGGTCCACGAGGTCGACGGCCACAATCTTGCCGAGCTGACGGCGTTGCTGCGCCGCCTGCGCGACGACGACTCGCGCGCCAGGCCCGCCTGCGTGATCGCCCGCACCGTCAAGGGCAAGGGCGTGACCTACATGGAAACCGAACCGGGCTGGCACCTGGGCTACCTGGCTCCTCAAGATGCGCAAAGCGCTGTCGAAGAAATCCTCTCCCGCGAGATCTGAATGGCACAGGCACAAGTCCTCTCTCCCGATTCCTGGCAGTACCGCGCCCTCAATGCGGTGAACCCCGGGCTGTCTTATCTTTCTGACGCGCTGATCGAGCTGGCGAAGGCGGGGCATCCGGTCGTGGCCGGGTCGGCCGACCTGCAGTACTCGAACGGCTTGAACCGTTTCGCCCAGGCCTACCCCGATCGCTATGTGCAGTTCGGCATCTCCGAGCAGAACATGGTGTCGGCGGCGGCCGGGCTTGCGACGACCGGCATGATGCCGTTCGTCGCCACCTTTGCCTCGTTCCTCGGCCTGTTGTGCTGCGAGCAGATCCGGATGGATGTCGCCTACACCCGGCTGCCGGTGCGCCTTATAGGCCATCACACCGGAATCAGCCTGGGCTTCTATGGCACCTCCCACCACGCCACCGAAGACATCTCCACCATGCGCGCGCTTGCGGGACTGACGGTGGTGTCGCCTGCCGACGGGCCGCAACTTGCGTCCGCCATCAAGGCGTCCGCGGACTGGCCCGAGCCCATCTACTTCCGTATCGGACGCGGACGCGATCCGCAGGTCTATGAAGACGGCACGCCGTTCCAGTTTGGCCGGGCGATTCTCCACGATGTTGGTAGCGACCTGACGCTGATCGCGTGCGGCATCACGCTGCACGGCGCGCTGGCCGCCGCCCGGCAGTTGCGCGAAGAGGGCCTGTCGGTAGGCGTGATCGACATGCCCACGATCAAGCCGCTGGACCGCGACGCCATCCTGAAGGCTGCGGGCCAATCCCGGCTGATGATGACGGTCGAAGAGCACAATGTGCTGGGCGGCCTCGGATCGGCGGTCGCCGAGGTGCTGGCCGACGCAGGCACCGGTACCCGGCTGCGCCGTCATGGCATCTATGACGAATACAGCCTCATTGCGCCGCCGACCACCCTGTACGCCCATTACAAGCTCGACGCCGAAGGCATTGCCGGCGTCGCGCGGGAATTCATCAAGCTTTGATCCGGAGACATTCATGAACGAAATCAGCGGCAACACACGCTTGTTCGGCATCCTGGCCGACCCCATTCACCATGTGAAGACGCCGCAGCGCATGAACGAGCATTTCGCCAAGATCGGCTATGACGGGGTTTGCGTGCCGTTTCACGCGCGGCCGGACAACCTTGCTGCCGTGGTTGAAGGCCTGCGCCGGCTGGAAAACCTGGGAGGCGTGATCGTCACGGTGCCCCACAAGACGGCCATCCTGGAATTGGCCGACGAAGCCACGCCTGTCGCGCGCAAGATCGGCGCGGCCAACGTCCTGCGGCGCGAGGCCGATGGGCGTCTGGTGGCGCATATGCTGGACGGCGAAGGTTTTGTCCGCGGTCTGCGCAGTTGCGGCGTCTCGCCGGAAGGCAAGAGCGTCTATCTGGCCGGCGCGGGCGGCGCGGCCAACGCGATCGGCTTTGCACTCGTGCAGGCTGGCGTGTCGCGCCTGACCATCGCCAACCGCACGCCGGCCAAGGCCGAGGACCTCAAGGCCCGCATCCTGTCGCTGCATCCGGACGCGCAGATCTCAGTGGGCAATGCCGATCCGTCCGGCCACGACCTGGTCGTCAACGGCACGTCATTGGGCATGAAGGAAGGCGATCCGCTCCCGCTGGACGCCAGCCGCCTGACGCCGGATCAACTGGTCTGCGAGGTCATCATGCAGCCCAAGGACACCGCGTTGCTCGTCGCGGCGCAGGCGCGCGGCTGCAAGGTCCATTACGGCGCGCCGATGCTGGCCTGCCAGATCGAACTGATGGTGGAAACGCTGGGCGTGACGGCCGCGCGCTAGGCGCGCGGCGCATCTCTGGAACCCGGTGGAAAAAGATGGGCGACTACGATTTCATCATCGCGGGCGGCGGAACGGCCGGCTGCATCCTGGCCAACCGCCTCAGTGCGGATGGCAGGTATCGCGTACTGCTGCTGGAAGCCGGCCACGAGGCGCGCAGCATGTGGATTCCGATTCCAGCGGGCTTTTCCAAGCTGCTGGTCGATCCGCAATACAACTGGCGCTTTGCGACCGAGCCCGAGGACAACGTCCACGGCCGGGTCATCGCCGTGCCGCGCGGCAAGGGCTTGGGCGGATCGACGCTCATCAACGGCATGATCTACGTGCGCGGCCAGCCCCAGGATTACGACGGCTGGGTAGCGGCCGGCGCGGCAGGTTGGGGCCGCGACGTGGCCGAGCGCATCTACCGCAAGATCGAGAACTACGCGCCGGGGGGCGAGCACCGCGGCAAGGATGGGCCGATGCACCTCGAAGAGGTCGCCGAACGCTTCCCCGTGTCGGATGCCTTCCTGCAGGCCGCGCGCGAAGACGGTCAGCCGTTCAATCCGGATTACAACAGCGGCGATCAGGAAGGCGTGGGCTATTACCAGGTGCTCCAGCACCGCGGCCGGCGCTGGAGCGTCGTGGACGGCTACCTGAAACCGGCGGCCGGCCGGCGCAATCTCAGTGTCGAATGCGGTGCCCATGTCACGAGGCTGGTATTCGAAGGAAAGCGCTGCGTCGGCGTGGCCTATCGCAAGAACGGGCAAGAACACACGGTGCGTGCGCGCCGCGAAACGTTGCTTTGCATGGGTGCGGTGCAGTCGCCGCAATTGCTGGAATTGTCCGGCGTGGGCAATCCGGCCCTGTTGAAGGCGCATGGCATCGACCTCGTGCACGCGCAACCGTCGGTGGGCGAAAACTACATCGACCACTTCGCCACGCGCATGAACTGGCGCGTCAAGAACACGGTGACCTTGAACGAGATGTCGCGCGGCTGGCGGCTGGCGCAGCAGGTGGCGCGCTATTACCTGAGCCGCAAAGGCATCCTGACGCTCGGCACGGGGTTGGTGCACGGCTTCGTGAAAAGCCGTCCCGGCCTGCCCACGCCGGACGTGCAGTTTTTCTTTGTGCACGCCAGTTACGCCAACGCAGCCGAACGCATTCTGGATCGCCACCCCGGCATGACCATCGGCGTGGCCCAATTGCGTCCCGAGTCGGTCGGGTCCATTCACATCAAGTCGGCCGATCCCATGGCCGGACCTGCCATCCGGCCCAACTTCCTGTCCGCGCAGGTCGACCGCGATAGCCTGGTGGGCGGCATGCAGGTGGCCCGGCGCATCGTGGGCCGGCCCGCCATGCAGCGCTATGTGCAAGCGGAAATCAGCCCGGGGCCCGATGTGGACACCGACGACGACTGGCTGGATTTCGCCCGGCGCAACGGTCAGACCATCTATCATCCCATCGGCACCTGCCGCATGGGGACGGATGCGGCGGCCGTCACCGACGTGCGTTTGCGGGTCAATGGGCTGACGGGCCTGCGCGTGGTGGATGCGTCGGTCATGCCGAGAATGGTTTCCGGCAACACGCAGGCCGCTGTCATGATGGTGGCCGAACGCGGCGCCGAATTGATTCTTGAAGACGCGGCGCAGGGGTAAATACACGACCCCAGCATGAAAAAGCGCGCAGGCCCGCCGTCTGCGCGTTTTTTTATCGCCGCGTTTTTTCGCGTCTGCGGCATGCGTCTTGCTAACAGCCGACTGCGGCTGCAGACTGCAGATTCGGCTGCGCCAACTGAAAGGAGACCGTATGACTTACGACCTTTGGTATTGGGATGGCATTCCCGGACGGGGAGAATTCGTGCGCCTGGCGCTGGAAGCGGGCGGCATTCCTTATCGGGAGCGGGCGCGTGATCCAGGCGCCGACGAAGGCACGTTGATCGAGGACATGCGATCCGCCCGCAAGCATCCGCCGTTTGCCCCGCCTTATCTGGTGGCCGGAAAAATGACGCTGGGGCAGACGGCCAACATCCTGCTTTTCCTTGGCGAGAAACATGGCCTTGCCCCTGAATCGCTCGAAGGACGATTGTGGGTAAATCAGCTGCAACTCACGATCGCCGACATGGTGGCCGAAGCGCACGACACCCATCACCCCATTTCCGCCAGCGATTATTACGAAGACCAGAAGGAAGAGGCTGCTCGTCGCGCCCGGGTCTTTCGCGAAGAGCGTATTCCGAAGTTTTTGGGATACTTCGAGCGGCTGCTGGACGGGACGGATGCCTGGCTGGCGGGAGGCGGCAAATGGACATATGTCGACCTGTCCTTGTATCACCTGGTCGACGGGCTGTTGTACGCCTTTCCCAAACGCATGGCCACGGTGGCGGCGGATTATCCCAATGTGTTTGCGCTGCACGAACGCGTGACTGCGCTGCCCGAATTGCAGGCGTATTTTGCAAGCGGACGCCGTCTTCCATTTGGCGAAGGGATTTTCCGTCGGTATCGCGAGCTGGATGCGGCTTGAACCCGGGATTACCCGGGGTGTGCGTCATGACGACGATTTGGATTTATTTTTGACCGATCCCAAAAAACGCGATGAGCCGTGATAATTTCTGGGATTAATAGTATCTATTAGATACACGTGTACCAGGCACGCCGGCAAACTCACCCCTGGAGGTCACCATGCTTTGGCATACTCTTGGCCGCTTCATCCGTGGATACCGCGGTACCGACAAAGCAGATCTGCTCGGACAAATCGACGCGATCCATAAATCGCAGGCGGTCATCGAGTTTGATCTGAACGGCCACATACTGACGGCCAACCAGAATTTCCTGGACACCATGGGCTATGCGCTCGACGAGATCCAGGGACAGCACCATCGTATGTTCATCGCGCCGCAAGAGCGCGGGTCGGCGCAGTATGCGGCCTTCTGGGAAAGGCTGGGGCAGGGCGCCCATGATTCCGGCCGCTACCGGCGAATTCGCAAAGACGGATCGGATGTTTGGCTGCAGGCGTCCTACAACCCCATATTTGACAAGCGCGGGCAGCCACTGAAGGTCATCAAGTACGCCACGGACATCACCGAGCAGCAACACCGGCAGGCGGATTCCGAAGGCCAGCTCGCGGCGATCTCCAAGGTTCAGGCGATCATCGAGTTCGAACTGGACGGCACCATCATGCGCGCCAACGACCTGTTCCTCAGTGCGGTGGGCTATCGCGCGGACGAGGTGCTGGGCCGGCACCACAGCATGTTCGTAACTGCCGACGAGGCGAGAAGCACGGCCTACAAGGATTTCTGGCGCAGACTGCGCAATGGCGAACATGACACGGGTCAGTACATGCGCCTGGGCAAGGGCGGCCGCCAGGTGTGGATCGAAGCCAGCTACAACCCGATCTTCGACGCGCACGGCCGGCCCTTCAAGGTCGTGAAATTTGCCACCGACATTACCAAGCGGTTTACGGCGGCGCAGACGTTGCAGGTCGCCGTGCAAGGCCTGACGGAGAACGCCGAACGGGCGCGGCAGGCCAATAGCCTTGCGCAGGACGCAAGCCGCGTCGCGGAAACCGGTGGCGACACGATGCGCGAGGTGGTGGCCACGATGGAAGCCATCACCGGCAGTTCGCGCCGAATTTCCGAAATCATCGGGGTCATGGACGGCATCGCATTCCAGACCAACATCCTGGCGCTGAACGCCGCGGTCGAAGCGGCGCGCGCGGGCGAACACGGCAAGGGGTTCGCGGTCGTGGCGTCCGAGGTCCGCAACCTGGCGCAGAGCAGCGCCGCCGCCGCCAAGGAGATCAAGGCGCTCATCACGACGTCGGTCGCGCAGGTCGAAGGTGGCGCGGTGCACGTCCAGTCAGCAGGAGGCACGATGGAGGGCATCGTCGCCTCATCGCGCCGCGTCACCGAAATCATGGGTCAGGTCGTTGAAGTGTCGCTCGCGCAATCGGCCAAGCTGGCCGGCGTCACCGAAGACCTGACCGAAACCCGCGTCGAGGCTACGGCACGTCTGCGCGCCGCGTGACGCGGCCCAGCCCGCGCGAAGCGGGTCCCGATTGCGCTATAAAGACGGCATTGCCGATCCGCCGTGGCCCGCGCGGGCAGTTTCCGCCGCGGGCCACGCCATTTGCCGCCGATGTCCATGACCGAATCCGAAGCCCTAGCACTTGCCACGCACCGCCACTACAAGGGCGGCCTGTATCGCTATGTGGGCACTGCCCGCCATTCCGAGACCGAGGAGTCGATGGTGGTGTACGAACATCTTTGGCCGCACGCGCGCGGTCTGTGGGTGCGACCGGCCGAGCTGTTCTTTGGCAAGCTTGCCGACGGTTCGGACCGCTTCGCAGCGCTGCATCCCGCGGAGTAGGCCCGTGAGCTTTTTCTATCGGCGCACGCCTTCGAGCGGCGCATCACCGGCACGCTCCTCCCGGCCGGCGGCCCGAGTTCAGGCCGCGGTCACGCAAGCCCTTGACGCGTTGGGCGGCCCGTTCATCGTGGCCGACCTTGAAACGACCGGCCTGTCCACTGCCAGTTGCGAAATCCTTGAATTCGCGGCGGTCAGGGTCGGCGAGGGCGGCGTCGTGGTGAACGAGTACACACAGGTCGTGCGGACCTGCGCACGCGTGCCCTCCTTCATTTCCCGCCTTACCGGCATCACGCAGGCCGAAGTCGATCGCGACGGCATACCGGTCGCGCAGGCCTTTTCTTCGTTCCTGGCGTTTGTCGAGGACCTGCCGGTGTTTTTCCACAACGCTTCGTTCGATCGGCGCTTCCTCAGCGCGGCGGCAGACCAGACGGGGATGCTTTTCTCGAACGCCACCCACTGCACGTTGGCGCTGGCGCGCCGCGCGTGGCCCGAGCTGACGTCGCACAAGCTCGACATCCTTGCGCGGCACGTGGGCGCTTCGCAGCCCACCCACCGGGCCTTGGCCGACGTGCGCACGACGGTTGCGGTTGCGCTTGCGGCCAGCGCTCGGCTGGCCTCGGTTTAGCGCGGCGTCATTTTTGTGGGAGTTTCCATGTCAGACCTGCATGAGATCCGGCTTGCCGTGCGTCAGTTCACGGCCGAACGCGAATGGCAGCAGTTCCATTCGCCCAAGAATCTGGCCATGGCCCTGGCGGGCGAAACGGGCGAGCTGGTTTCGCTGTTTCAGTGGCTAAGTGAAGACGAGTCGCGAAATCTGCCTGCTGCCCGCCTTGCGGATGCCGCTGACGAGATCGCCGATGTGCAGATGTACCTGGTGGCGTTGGCGGATCAACTGGGCATCGATATCTCGCAGGCGGTTGCCGGCAAGATGGTGAAGAACGCCAGCAAGTACCCCGCCGACGCGTTCCGGCGCAGCGCGCGAAAATACGACGAGCCGCCGCAAGATTAGCGCCGGGCGGTGCTGCCGCCCGGCCCGCCGCAGAGGCGTTCAGATCACTTTCTGTTCGTGGTGCACCTGGGGCGGCTCGACGAAAAAGCCGCCCACCAGCTTGCGCCATTCCTGGAAATCGGGCGATTCGCGGAAATCCACCATGTGGTTTTCGACCGTTTCCCAGTCCACCACCAGCGTGTAACGCTGCGGCTGCTCGATGCTGCGGTACAGTTCCATGCCATGGCAACCCTTGGCGCGCAGAAAAAGCGGCTTCGCCTGAGTCACACCGGCTTCGAACAGCGCTTCCTGTCCTTCGCGGACGTGGATGCTGGCAATCTCCTGAATCATGGTTTTGTCTCCGATTGAAGGGGGAGGGGGGCAAGGCCGGGAGTAGTATGGCCGAAATTTCCGCTTCCAGTCCGATTGATGAATCACCGAGCCGTTACCTTGACTCGTCTCATTTCCCTTCGCCTGCTCTGGTATGTGGGCGTCGGCATGATCGTATTGATGTCCCTGTTCCTGCATACCCAGTTCGCGGTCGACGTGCTGCTGTCGGCCATCGCCATTTACATCCCTCTGTCGATGCTGAGCCTGCCGCTGGTGGCGTGGTTGTGCCTGTCGCGCCGCCCGCGAGCCGTCGCGTCCGGGGTGCCGCCCGCTTGGCCCGCATATCTTGCCGGCGTCACCGGCATCGCCCTGCTGGCGACCTATCAAGTTGTCGCCAATCTGAATCTGGCCGAGTGCGGATTCCTGCTGGTCATGGTTGCCGTGGACCTGATGCTGGCGCGGCGCGAGACCGGCTGGTGGCTGCGCCTGGCGCAAGAGGAGGCTCGCCCTCTTGCGCGCTAGATATCATGCGCGAGCCGCCCGCGCGCACACCCATCCTTTGAGCTGACAGCCGCCCGGACGGCGGGTCTTCGCGCACGCTTGGCGTCATCCATACGCATGGCCGCATGGGCCCGGCGTCTCCTCTTTCAGGTTTGTGTAATTCGCGCGTCCATCCGCCAGAAAGACCCGGTCGTTCGTTTAACCGATACCGACCTGCCTAGGACGGCGCAATCATTCCGTACCAATACGAAAGTCCCACGCCCTGGCCCTGGACGGGCGCAGTACTTGGGGGAGTAACGGTCCGCGCCGGTCGGTCTCCGGCACCTGTGCATCCGTGCAGACGGATCAGGAGGAGCTCAAATGAAAAAGCTCGCAGCAGTCGCCGCGTTGTCATTGTTCGCCGCATCGGCTTACGCCACTGGCCCGGGCCAGGTCGGAGGTTCGGTAACCGGCCACGCCGGCGCCATCAACGGTACCGCGTCATCCATCTCCACCGGCAGTTCGGTGGTCGCCACCCAGATCAACGGCTACGGCTCATCGAGCCAGACGTCGTTCGGCAGCACGGGCGGCATCGCGGAGGTCGGCGGCACGTTCAGCCGCGACGGCACGCAAGTCGTCACCAGCACACGGCAATACGCCAATAGCGAGTCTTACGGGCATGTGTCGGGCAACGCGCCGATCATGGTCGGCGACAGCATCGCGAACGGCGGCGCCACATTCGGCAAGACGGAAACGAGCGCATCGGCGACGGGGACGTTCCATGCAGCGAACATCGGCGCTTTCGGGTCGATACACGGCATTGGCGCGGTGGGCCATGTCGGCGGGTTCAATCGCTGACCGAATTATCCGGACGGCTTCGGCCGTCCGGGCGAGGGGACATCATGAAGACCATAGTTCTAGCCATTTCCCTGTCGCTTGCCGCCATGTCGGCCGGGGCGCAGACCAGCACGTCCAGCTCCTCGACCTCGGCATCGTCCGGGTCGACCAATGCGGGCAACAACCAGGGCATCACGCTCAATTCCAGCAATAGCGGCACCAGCACGTTGCGCAGCGCGCCGCCGGTCGGCGGCCAGAGCTTCTACGGCTCGTTCTCATCCGACAGCTGCATGGTGTCGGCGGGCGGCGGCGGTTCCGTCGTGGGATTCGGGATGAACGTTGCGATTCCGATCGAAGACCAAAAATGCAGCCTTCGCCGCAACTTCGAGCGCACGATGCAGGCGGCGGCTTCGACCAAGGACGCGGACCGCTCGCGGCGTCTGGAAACGGCAGCCATCGATATCCTGTGCCAGACCGACGACCGCACCAAGGCGGCGCTGGTGGCGCAGGGACTCTGCACCAATCCGGCCTTGACGACGGCGGATCACCGGTTCGACAGCGGCGCCGTGGCGCAGGTCGCGCCGCAAACGCCCGTCCAGACGGCGGGCCCCGTGCCCGTCGCGCCCCAGGCGCAGGCACCGCAAGGCTATCCCGTGATGTCGGCTCGCAGCGCGGCGTTTACCGCGCCGCCGCTTCGCAATCCCCGCCTGGAGCGTCAGCAGTTTGCCGACCTGTATTCGCCCGGCTGAGACGGCGGGGCCGGGGCCGGATGGCCGCGCGGGCAATCAGGGTGAAGCGGGCGGGGCTACCGCGATGGGCGCAGGCGCCTGCGCGGGCTCCGGCGCCGCCGCAATCAGCATCGTCGGCGGCGACGACACTTCGAGCTTGGCCTCGTCCAGCCGCTTGAGTACCGTGAACAGCAGCGCGCTTCGCACGCCGTACGCCGCACGGGGCGAGGACACGTAGCCCCGAGCGTTGAAGATCAGGTGGCCTGCATCGATCCCGTCCAGGAATACGTTGGGCGCAGGCGACTCCAACACGTCCTCGTGATCGGCAAAGGCCTGCAGCATCAGCTCGCGCACCTTTTCGGCATCCGTCGACAGCGGCATGGGCAGCTTGATCTGCACCAGCCCAAGCGGGTTGGACCGCGTCACATTGCGCACCGTCTTCGTCACGAATTCGGAATTGGGCACGATCACCGTGGACCGGTCGCCCATCTGGATCTCGGTGGCGCGCACGTTGATGCGCAGGATGTCGCCTTCCACGCCGCCGAGCGACACCCAGTCGCCCACCTTCACCGGCCGCTCGGCAAGCAGGATCAGGCCCGACACGAAATTCTGCACGACGGCCTGAAGGCCGAAACCGATACCCACCGACAGCGCGCTCGCAATCCACGCGACCCGTTCCAGACCGATCCCGGCCGCGGACAGCGACAACGCCACCGCCAGCACGAAACCGCCGTAGCCGAAGAGCGTCGCGGCAGACAACTGCATGCCCGGATCCAGTTCGGTCGTGGGCAGGTAGCGGTTCGAGAGCCACCGCTTGAGCATCTTGACGCTCAGCAACGACAGCGCCAGCACGATCAGCGCCTGCAGCACCGCGCCCGGGCGGATCTGTGCCTCACCGATGGCCAGACCTTTACGCAGCTGGTCAAAGCGCTGCACCAGATCCATCGGCGCCTCGCCGAAGGGCGCCAGCACCAGAATGATGGCGAGCAGCGCGATCGCCACGCGGCCAAGGCCCGACAGCAGCACCGCGGCCTGATCGCGCATGCTGGGCCCTTCGCCTTCGCCACCCTCGCGATGCGCCGTCCCCAGCAGTGTGCTGAAACCGTCCTCGATCAGCGTGGAGGCCAGGTAGGCCGAGGCCAGCACGATCAGCACCCACAACACCTGCTTGACCAGGAAGCTGCCAAACGCCACGTACCCCGCCAGCAGGCTGGCAAGGCTGACGATCAGCACCGTCCAGATGGCGGCCAGCATCAGCGAGACCCACAGCGGGATCGGCGCTTCGCTGTCCTGCATGACCTGCCGGCGCAGGCGACGGCTGATCGCCAATACGGCGGCCAGCATCGCCATGCTCAGCACGCCCACGATGCCGGTCAGCGTAATGGTCGTCGTCAGGCTGGCGTCGAGCAGCACGGGCAACCTTTCGGCGAGCCAGATCAGGACCACCAGCACGCCCAGCGTGCCGGGGAGCCAGCGCAGGCGGTTCGCCACGATGTCGCTGACCGGCGGCAGGCGCCAGGAAGGACGTTTGGTCGACAGCAGCGCGAAGCCCAGCCCCGAAACGAACCCGCCAAAACACACGGTCGCCACCAGGTTGGTCAGGAGTGACGCGGTGCGGTCCGAAAGTTGCGACCGCCAGTCCAGGCCGGCCTGGATCAGCAAGGCGATCACGCCGGGCGTCGCGACCGAGAGCGCGACGAGGGCCACGGCCAGGAAAGAACGGCGCAGCCGGCCAGGCGGCACGCGCGTTGCCGTCAACTGCAGCAGGTAACGGCCAACCCAGACGCGCAGGGCAATCGCCAGACCGGCAACGACGGCGAGCAGCAGCCAGCCCCATTTGGGCGTCTGTCCGACGGCGGTAGCCAGGTCATCGCGCAAGGCTTCCAGCCGCTCCAGATCCCGGGGGAATTCCTGGCGGAATTCGGTCCAGAACTGGCCAGACAGGAAGGAATCGCGACGCTCGCCCAGGCGCGCCTGGAACTGCTTGCGCCGCTGGGCCGATATCTGTTCGGCGGTCTGTCCGGCGTCTACCGACAGCAGCCGCGCCAGCTTGAGTTGCGCGTCCAGGGCGCGGCTGTTTTTCTCAAGCTGCGTGCGCTGTGCCGCCACATCGGGCGCTTCCTTGGCGCCGTCCGGCGGCGTGCCCAGTTCGCTCAGGCGCGCCGTCACGCTGGCCAGCTGCGGCGTCAGCGCCTCCGTGGCGGCATCCGCCTTCGATTGGATGTCCAGCGCCTCGCCACGCTGTTTGAGCAGCACGGCGTCGTCCGTTTGGTCGGGGATTTGCTTGCGGATCTCGTCGATCTGTTTACGCGCGGAGGCCAACACGGCTTCGGTGTCGGCTGGGGGGGCGGGCGGCGCCGCAAAGGCGGGCAGCAAGCTGAACACCAGCAGCAGCGCGGCAAGCAGCGCCGCCAGGTTGGGCGCGCGAACGAGGCGGGCGCGCATGAGCAGAGGGTACGTGGTGGGGATCATGTTCTTGGGGCGAGTTGCTCGCGTCGAGGCGGCAGCATAACAAGCTGCCGGGCTGCCCGTTGCAACAAAAATGCCGTTGCGTCCCTATATTTCAGAGCCCCTGCCTGCGCGGTGAATAACGCCGTCGGCGGGAAGAAAAACGGGGCCGGATTTGCGGCGCTTGCGCCTCGCCCGCGGGCGGCCATGGCCACCTCGCAACCCCTGTTTACGAGCCGAACGTTTGGATTCAACTCCCAGAGCCGTGGGGGGCGCGCGCCGCCCGGCTCCGAGGCTTGCCCAGCACGGCATCGCACACCTCCAGCCAGGCGCGGGCGGCGAACGACAGATAGCCGGATTGCAGCCAGATATGCCCAACTTCCCACTGCATGCCGGACTTCGCCAGCTTGGCGGTGCTAAGGCCCCGCGTCTTCATCCGCTGCATCAGGGGTTCGGGCAGCAGGGCCACCCCCAGCCCTGCCGATGCCATCGCAACCAGGAAATCCCAGTGAGCGCTCTGCGCCGCGATGCTGGGCTGCAGTCCCGCATCGGCAAACGCCTGGCGCAACCGCCGGGTGATCGCGAAGTCGTCGGTGGGAATCAGCAGCCGCGCGTCGCGCAACGCGCTCAGCGGCAATGAGGTCTTTCCGGACCATGGCGCGTCGGGCGGTCCAATCACCCAAATCGGATAGCTGCCAAACGCTTGAGCAACCAGGCCGCCGTCGGGGGCGACCGGCAGGATGGTGGCTCCAACCTCCAGTTCGCCGCTGGCCACCAGGCCTTCCACGGCCTGGCCGGTCCCTTCGCGCAGCGTCAGATGAATGCCGGGATGCAATTCGCGAAACCGCTTGACCACCGGCGTGAACAGCAGATTGATCATGGGGGGGATGCCGACCTCCAGCGCGCCGCGCCCCAGTTCCGCGGTTTGCCGCAGTTCTTCCGACAGCTGGCGCATGGTCTCCAGCACCTGCAGACCGCGCTGGTACATGACCCGGCCTGTATCGGTGGGGCGGGCCGTATGCCCATCGCGAATCAGGAGCGGCGTACCGGCTTCTTCTTCCAGCTGCCGGATCATCTTGCTCACCGTGGACTGCGTGACGAACAGCGCCTTCGCTGCCTGCGTGAAGCTGGCATGGCGGACGGTTTCCACGAAATACCGCAAAGCGCGCACGTCCATGGGAAAGCTGACCCCTTCGCGCGATGCGCGACAAAAACGCAAATGATGAAAAAAACGACTGGATTGGATGATTTTAAGTCATTACGAGATTTGCGCCCGCGTTCCTATACTGCCGAAAAATCGTTCCATCGCCCGCATCCGCGGCCCTTGGAACCTCGGGAAACGCCGCGTCAGACGGTGCCCGGGCGCTGAAGATCCTTCGCCGCGCCCGGCCCTAAGCCGCAAGCCTTTGAATTTGGAGACAACATGCCTTTCGACCGGATCCGCAACCCAGAACTGCACGCCCGGATCACCACAGCCGAACAGGCCGCCTTACTGATTCAGGACGGAATGACCGTCGGAATGAGCGGATTTACCCGGGCGGGCGACTGTAAGTCGGTGCCCGCCGCGCTGGCCGCGCGAGCCGAACGCGAACCGCTCTCCATCACCTTGATCACCGGCGCATCGCTCGGGCACGACACTGACAAGATGCTGGCGCAGGCCAATGCGCTCGCGCGGCGCCTGCCGTTCCAGGTCGACACGACCCTGCGCCGCAAGATCAATCAAGGCGAAATCGCCTTCATCGACCAGCACCTGTCCGAAACGGTGGAACAATTGCGGGCCGGTCACCTGGGCCCCATCAACGTGGCCATCATCGAGGCCGCCGCCATCACCGAAACCGGCGCGATCGTGCCGACGATGTCGGTGGGCAATTCGGCGTCGTTCGTGCAACAGGCCGACAAGATCATCGTCGAACTGAACACGAGCGTGCCCGCGGCCATCGAAGGTCTGCACGACATCTACATCCCCGGCGATCGTCCCGCCCGCCAGCCCATCGGACTGGTGTCGGCAGACCAGCGCATCGGCCAGCCCTTCATCGAGGTGGATCCTTCCCGCATCGCTGCCATCGTCATCACGCAGGAGCCCGACAGTCCCTCCAACGCGCTGCCGCCCGATGCAGAAACCAACGCGATCGCGGGCCACATCAACCAATTCCTGCGCGGCGAAGTCAACGCCGGCCGTCTGACCAATTCGCTGCTGCCGCTGCAGGCAGGCATCGGCACCATCGCCAATGCGGTATTGCACGGCTTCGAGTCATCCAACTTCGAGAACCTGGTCATGTACTCCGAGGTGCTGCAGGACAGCGCCATCGAGCTCCTCGACCAGGGCAAGCTCGCATTCGCATCGGCGTCCTCCATCACCGTCTCCAAGCCGGTGTATGAAAAGATCCTCGCCAACATGGAACACTACCGCCAGCGCATCGTGCTGCGCCCGCAAGAGATCAGCAACGCGCCTGAAATCGTGCGGCGTCTTGGCATCATTGCCATCAATACGGCGCTGGAATTCGACATTTACGGCAACGTGAATTCCACGCACGTTGGCGGCACGCACATGATGAACGGCATTGGCGGCTCAGGCGACTTCGCCCGCAACGCGCATATCTCGATCTTCGTGTCCAAGTCGATGGCCAAGAGTGGCGACATCTCCAGCGTGGTCCCGATGGTGTCCCATGTCGATCACACCGAGCACGATGTCGATGTGCTGGTCACGGAATGCGGTCTGGCCGACCTGCGCGGTCTCGCTCCGCGCGAGCGCGCGCGGGCCATCATCCAGAACTGCGTGCATCCGTCTTACCGCGCCGCGCTGCAAGACTACTTCGATCGTGCCTGCGAACGCGGCGGCCAGACGCCGCACCTGCTCGAAGAAGCATTCTCGTGGCATCAGCGGTTCAACGAAACCGACTCGATGCAGCCGGTCGCCGCATCCGCCCGCAAGGTCGCCTGATGCGGGACTAAAGATTGACTGCCGCCGTCGCGGCGTCCGCCTGGGTTTCGAGCGAAGCGAACCCAGGCTATTTGAGGCTAGGTCCTGCCGGACGCCGTGTTTTGGTCAAGGTAAAGCGGCTGCATGCTGCTTTACCTTTTTTTTCACTGGGCCTCGTTCTCGTCCTCGGACTTGGAGGTCACCAGAGTCTGGCGCGAAATTTCCAGTTCGTCGCGCAGCCACTGCTTGAACTCGGCCAGGGGCGCCCAGTCCCGCAAGCTTGGCCGATAGACCAGGTGATAGGTCTGCGCCAATTCGTAGTGCACCCGCACCGGCGACACCTGCACAAGCCGCCCCGCGCACAGCGCATCCGCCGCCAGAAGTTCTCGGCCCAACGTAATCCCCAGCCCCTGCTCAGCTGCTTGCAGCATCATCCCCGCATCGTTGAATGACGCCACAGGCGTGACCTGCGTCGGAAATCCGGCTGCTGCAAACCAATGCTGCCATAGCTCACGTTCGCCCAGCAGCGGTTGGCGCGCCAACGTTTGGGGGGAGTTGTCGGGCAGGGCGGCCATCGTCTCGGGCGAAGCAAGCACGATGAGCGGCAAGGGCACATCGAACAGCGGCTCAGATTCCACGCCGGGCCAGGGCCCTTGCCCGATTCGAAGCGCGGCATGAAATCCGTCGCGCAACAAGTCGACCAATTGCTGGGACGTCTCGATCTCCAACGCCAGGCCGGGATGCCGTGCGCGCCAACGCGCCATGCGCGGAAGCAACCACCGCTGGGCAAACGAAGGCAGCACGGACACCCGCAGCCTTTGCTCGCTGCCGGACGCAGCCGCGCTCGCAGTCATGAGCCCTTCATCGAGCAGCGCCATGGCGCCTTGCACGCTGCACAGAAGTGCCGCGCCCGCGGAGTTGAGGACGATGCCGCGCCCGCTGCGCTCGAAGAGCGGAAAACCAATCTGCTCTTCCAGCACCTTGATCTGCTGGCTGACCGCGCTATGTGTAAGGTGAAGGCGCTCCGCCGCAGCGCGAAGGTTCTGCAATTCCGCGACAACGCGAAACGCAGGAAGCGTATTGAGGGGCAATCGCATGGCAGATCCAGACTGGAATTCGACTGGTCATCGTAGCTTACCGATCATGCCAAAACAATTAGATTTTCAGGCGGATATTGGGCGACTACGCTTACCAAAACGGATCAGCAAAGGAGCCCGTGATGACCGCTCAGCCTTTCATGCCGCCTGTCACCTTGGCCGGTGCACCCCCCAAAGCCAACCTGGCGCACGCCGAACCGGTCGCCGTGCTGGAAAGCGCCCAGGCGCCAGACCGCAGTTTCATGGCGCGTCTGTGGAACGCCTACTGCATTCGCCGCAACGAGCGGCGTATGCGCAACCTCGCGCAAGACATGGATACCCACCTGCTAAATGACGTGGGCGCGCCCCAATGGCTGGTGAACGAAGTCGCTCTGAGCCGCGATCTCGCGCGGTTGCGCAACAATCATTACCTGCGCTGGTAAATGACCCCGCCCGCCGCGTCCGCCGCCTACCACCCACTGGCTTCTCGCTGGTTCGCTATATATAGACAGCGAATCGCGTTACCCGTGGTCGGCGGCTCCTCGCCACCGACGGCACACCAAAAATTTGCGACACTGGCATGACAGCCCAAAATTCTGTGCTATAGTCTCGCTCCTTCGCAGCTCAGACAGTTTTGAGACGCGAAGCCAAGCAAGTGCAACAGGTGGCGGGGCAACCCAATCTCACCTGCCGCAACGGCACTCGGTAATGAACGCCAAGCGGTTATTGCAAGGATCGACGCAAATCAGGCGGAAGCCAGTTGCAAGATCTGCAAAAATTGTGCTATAGTTTTGGGCTTGGCAGTTACTGAAAAATTAGGGTTTACCCTGACGTTTCAATAGCTGCTAGGGCAGGACGAAAGTCCTGGCGAGACTTGAAGAGGTCGCCGCAAGTAAGTGACGCAACAGCGTAAAGCAAAAAGCGAAGCTGACTTGACAAGCGATAAAAACTTCTTCATAATCTCGTTTCTCTGCTGCAACAACAGCAACAACAGCGACGACGCAAAAGCGAAGTTAGCCGAAGTTGAGAGCAGAAACCAGTAGTACAGAATTTAGCAGTACCGCTCTTTAACAACTAAACAACCGATAAGTGTGGGCGCTTGATGCGAGTGCAGCGATTAGGTTTCGGCCTTATCGCAAGCACAAGAAATCAAGTGCTCACTAGAAGTGAAGTACCTTAGACGTCAAGTTTAAGAACATACCTCACTTCCTTTGAGTAGCGACGTATGACCTGGTTTGGATTTATTCAGACCAAGAATACGAAACAAATACAGAGATTAAACTGAAGAGTTTGATCCTGGCTCAGATTGAACGCTAGCGGGATGCCTTACACATGCAAGTCGAACGGCAGCACGGACTTCGGTCTGGTGGCGAGTGGCGAACGGGTGAGTAATGTATCGGAACGTGCCTAGTAGCGGGGGATAACTACGCGAAAGCGTAGCTAATACCGCATACGCCCTACGGGGGAAAGCAGGGGATCGTAAGACCTTGCACTATTAGAGCGGCCGATATCGGATTAGCTAGTTGGTGGGGTAACGGCTCACCAAGGCGACGATCCGTAGCTGGTTTGAGAGGACGACCAGCCACACTGGGACTGAGACACGGCCCAGACTCCTACGGGAGGCAGCAGTGGGGAATTTTGGACAATGGGGGAAACCCTGATCCAGCCATCCCGCGTGTGCGATGAAGGCCTTCGGGTTGTAAAGCACTTTTGGCAGGAAAGAAACGTTCCGGGTTAATACCCCGGGAAACTGACGGTACCTGCAGAATAAGCACCGGCTAACTACGTGCCAGCAGCCGCGGTAATACGTAGGGTGCAAGCGTTAATCGGAATTACTGGGCGTAAAGCGTGCGCAGGCGGTTCGGAAAGAAAGATGTGAAATCCCAGAGCTTAACTTTGGAACTGCATTTTTAACTACCGAGCTAGAGTGTGTCAGAGGGAGGTGGAATTCCGCGTGTAGCAGTGAAATGCGTAGATATGCGGAGGAACACCGATGGCGAAGGCAGCCTCCTGGGATAACACTGACGCTCATGCACGAAAGCGTGGGGAGCAAACAGGATTAGATACCCTGGTAGTCCACGCCCTAAACGATGTCAACTAGCTGTTGGGGCCTTCGGGCCTTGGTAGCGCAGCTAACGCGTGAAGTTGACCGCCTGGGGAGTACGGTCGCAAGATTAAAACTCAAAGGAATTGACGGGGACCCGCACAAGCGGTGGATGATGTGGATTAATTCGATGCAACGCGAAAAACCTTACCTACCCTTGACATGTCTGGAATGCCGAAGAGATTTGGCAGTGCTCGCAAGAGAACCGGAACACAGGTGCTGCATGGCTGTCGTCAGCTCGTGTCGTGAGATGTTGGGTTAAGTCCCGCAACGAGCGCAACCCTTGTCATTAGTTGCTACGAAAGGGCACTCTAATGAGACTGCCGGTGACAAACCGGAGGAAGGTGGGGATGACGTCAAGTCCTCATGGCCCTTATGGGTAGGGCTTCACACGTCATACAATGGTCGGGACAGAGGGTCGCCAACCCGCGAGGGGGAGCCAATCCCAGAAACCCGATCGTAGTCCGGATCGCAGTCTGCAACTCGACTGCGTGAAGTCGGAATCGCTAGTAATCGCGGATCAGCATGTCGCGGTGAATACGTTCCCGGGTCTTGTACACACCGCCCGTCACACCATGGGAGTGGGTTTTACCAGAAGTAGTTAGCCTAACCGCAAGGAGGGCGATTACCACGGTAGGATTCATGACTGGGGTGAAGTCGTAACAAGGTAGCCGTATCGGAAGGTGCGGCTGGATCACCTCCTTTCAGAGCTTACGTGCTCGTGTTAAGCGTCCACTCTTATCGGTTGTTTGTTGTAGCTGGCGTCAAGGTTTGGCGTAGCGTAGAAACTAACTGATAGCGCTGCTTGCAGCGTTATCAGTTGGGTTTTACCCAACAGCTATATTTGTTCTTTAACAATCTGGAAGAAGCACAACGAAAATGTGTTCATCGAGTAATCAGCGTTGCTGATGAAGATGGGCACGGGTTGTGATTGCATTATTTTTTGTTCCAAGTTCTCAAGACTGGGGTGATAAGCCTCAGACTGCTTTGAAACTTATGAACGGCACAAACGCTAATACTCAGGTCCTATAGCCTACAGCGTTATAGGATCAAGCGACTAAGTGCATATGGTGGATGCCTTGGCGATCACAGGCGATGAAGGACGTAGTAGCCTGCGAAAAGCTGCGGGGAGCTGGCAAACAAGCTTTGATCCGCAGATATCCGAATGGGGAAACCCACTGCAGCAATGCAGTATCCCTAGCTGAATACATAGGCTAGTGGAAGCGAACCGGGTGAACTGAAACATCTCAGTAGCTCGAGGAAAAGAAATCAACCGAGATTCCGAAAGTAGTGGCGAGCGAAATCGGATGAGCCTTTACGTTTTAGCGCGCAGGATAGTCGAACGGAATGGAAAGTCCGGCCGTAGCAGGTGATAGCCCTGTAGACGAAATTCTGTGTGTGGAACTAAGCGTAAGACAAGTAGGGCGGGACACGTGAAATCCTGTTTGAAGATGGGGGGACCATCCTCCAAGGCTAAATACTCGTGATCGACCGATAGTGAACCAGTACCGTGAGGGAAAGGCGAAAAGAACCCCGGAAGGGGAGTGAAATAGATCCTGAAACCGTATGCATACAAACAGTAGGAGCCTCCTTGTGGGGTGACTGCGTACCTTTTGTATAATGGGTCAGCGACTTACATTCAGTGGCAAGGTTAACCGAATAGGGAAGCCGTAGCGAAAGCGAGTCCGAATAGGGCGATTTAGTCGCTGGGTGTAGACCCGAAACCAGATGATCTATCCATGGCCAGGTTGAAGGCACGGTAACACGTGCTGGAGGACCGAACCCACTAATGTTGAAAAATTAGGGGATGAGCTGTGGATAGGGGTGAAAGGCTAAACAAATCTGGAAATAGCTGGTTCTCTCCGAAAACTATTTAGGTAGTGCCTCAAGTATTACTGCGGGGGGTAGAGCACTGTTATAGCTAGGGGGTCATGGCGACTTACCAAACTATGGCAAACTCCGAATACCCGCAAGTACAGCTTGGGAGACAGAGCACCGGGTGCTAACGTCCGGACTCAAGAGGGAAACAACCCAGACCGCCAGCTAAGGTCCCGAATTATCGCTAAGTGGGAAACGAAGTGGGAAGGCATAGACAGTCAGGAGGTTGGCTTAGAAGCAGCCATCCTTTAAAGAAAGCGTAATAGCTCACTGATCGAGTCGTCCTGCGCGGAAGATGTAACGGGGCTAAGCGATAAACCGAAGCTGCGGGTGTGCACTTTTAGTGCACGCGGTAGGAGAGCGTTCTGTAAGCCTGCGAAGGTGGCTTGTAAAGGCTGCTGGAGGTATCAGAAGTGCGAATGCTGACATGAGTAGCGATAAAGGGGGTGAAAAGCCCCCTCGCCGTAAGTCCAAGGTTTCCTGCGCAACGTTCATCGGCGCAGGGTGAGTCGGCCCCTAAGGCGAGGCAGAGATGCGTAGCTGATGGGAAGCTGGTTAATATTCCAGCACCGTCGTACAGTGCGATGGGGGGACGGATCGCGGAAAATCATCAGGGTGTTGGATGTCCCTGTTGCTGCATCGAAGATGGCGCTTAGGCAAATCCGGGCGCGTAAATCAAGGGTGTGGCACGAGCGAGCATTGCTTGCGAAGTGATCGGAAGTGGTTCCAAGAAAAGCCTCTAAGCTTCAGCTGTACGAGACCGTACCGCAAACCGACACAGGTGGACGGGATGAATATTCCAAGGCGCTTGAGAGAACTCAGGAGAAGGAACTCGGCAAATTGATACCGTAACTTCGGGAGAAGGTATACCCCGGTAGTGTGAAGCGCCTGCGCGCTTAGCATGATGGGGTCGCAGAGAATCGGTGGCTGCGACTGTTTATTAAAAACACAGCACTCTGCAAAGACGAAAGTCGACGTATAGGGTGTGACGCCTGCCCGGTGCCGGAAGGTTAAGTGATGGGGTGCAAGCTCTTGATCGAAGCCCCGGTAAACGGCGGCCGTAACTATAACGGTCCTAAGGTAGCGAAATTCCTTGTCGGGTAAGTTCCGACCTGCACGAATGGCGTAACGATGGCCACACTGTCTCCTCCTGAGACTCAGCGAAGTTGAAGTGTTTGTGATGATGCAATCTACCCGCGGCTAGACGGAAAGACCCCATGAACCTTTACTGTAGCTTTGCATTGGACTGTGAACCGGCCTGTGTAGGATAGGTGGGAGGCTTTGAAGCGTGGTCGCCAGATCACGTGGAGCCATCCTTGAAATACCACCCTGGTTTGTTTGCGGTTCTAACCTTGGTCCGTTATCCGGATCGGGGACAGTGCATGGTGGGCAGTTTGACTGGGGCGGTCTCCTCCCAAAGTGTAACGGAGGAGTTCGAAGGTACGCTAGGTACGGTCGGAAATCGTGCTGATAGTGCAATGGCATAAGCGTGCTTGACTGTGAGACTGACAAGTCGAACAGGTGCGAAAGCAGGACATAGTGATCCGGTGGTTCTGAATGGAAGGGCCATCGCTCAACGGATAAAAGGTACTCTGGGGATAACAGGCTGATACCGCCCAAGAGTTCATATCGACGGCGGTGTTTGGCACCTCGATGTCGGCTCATCTCATCCTGGGGCTGTAGCCGGTCCCAAGGGTATGGCTGTTCGCCATTTAAAGAGGTACGTGAGCTGGGTTTAAAACGTCGTGAGACAGTTTGGTCCCTATCTGCCGTGGGCGTTGGATACTTGACGGAGCCTGCTCCTAGTACGAGAGGACCGGAGTGGACGTACCTCTGGTGTACCGGTTGTCATGCCAATGGCATTGCCGGGTAGCTAAGTACGGAAGAGATAACCGCTGAAGGCATCTAAGCGGGAAACTCGTCTGAAGATTAGGTATCCCGGGGACTTGATCCCCCTGAAGGGTCGTTCGAGACCAGGACGTTGATAGGTCGGGTGTGGAAGCGCAGTAATGCGTTAAGCTAACCGATACTAATTGCCCGTGAGGCTTGATCCTATAACACTGATGGTTATGACCTGGTGATATAGCGTTCCAAGTGTCGTTCAATACAAAATACTGGCTGCACCGTCAGCAGCCAGCCAACACAATTACACCCCACCGTGCGCCGATCATCGAGCCCCAGGCTCTGATCGTCACGCGTTGCGCTTCTTCCAAGATTGGAGCCGTTGCCTAACCCGCAACTGCTCAACCAGTTACGCCTGACGACCATAGCAAGGTGGTCCCACTCCTTCCCATCCCGAACAGGACAGTGAAACGCCTTTGCGCCGATGATAGTGGACGGACGTCTGTGAAAGTAGGTCATCGTCAGGCTTTTATTGCTCAAAACCCCGCAGGTATCCCCTGCGGGGTTTTGTTTTTGTGGCGTCGGGATTACTGCATTGAGATTCCAATATCGGAAATGCGGTATCAGGGATGCAGCAACGGGAATGCAGGATCGGAATTTATTAAAACCCCCCTCGCGGCTGGCGCCGCGAGGGGGGTTTGTTTATGGCTGGATCGGGTGCTCTGCTGTTTGAGTCGGATGCTTTTCTGACTACGGAAGCTGGCGGCGCAGCGCTGCGAAAAATAGCTCGGATTGCAGGCGTTCGCTTTGAATCTGGGCCGCAACCTTGGCGGCGAGGTCGGCGTTGACGGGAACCAGGGGACGGCCGGTGGATTGTGCCAAGACCTGGGCGGTACAGGCCCGCTCGAGGAAGAAGAGATCGTCGTAGGCGTAGTCGAGACGTTCGCCGCAGACAACGACGCCGTGGTTGCCGAGGAAAACGATGTCCACGCCTTGCATGGCGTGCGCGATGCGTTCGCCTTCGGACACGTCCAACGCCAGTCCGTTATAGGCGTGGTCGATGGCGAGGCGGCCGTGAAAGCGCATGGCGTTTTGGGACAGGGTGGTGTCCAAGCCGCGATCCGTGGTGAGCGTGAGTGCCGTGGCGTAGGGCATGTGGGTGTGCAGCACGCAGGCCTTGCCGGCGATGCGGTGGATGGCGGCGTGGATGAACATGGCGGTGGGCTCGACTTCGTGGCGGCCGGCAAGCTTGTTGCCGTGCGCGTCGACCAGCACGATGTCGTCCGCCTGCACCTCGTTCCACATGAGGCCACGTGGGTTCAGAAGGAAATGATCGGGATCGCCCGGCAGTGCCACGCTGAAATGATTGCAGACGCCTTCGCCCAGTCCGTGGGCCGCAGCCGCACGTAGGGCCAGCGCCAGGTCCGTGCGTAGAGCGGTGACGGGATCTGCATGGAAGAGTGCGTTGGCAAAACCGGGTTCCTGGTTCATGACAACCTTCAAGGGATGGGTTGGGGATCAGAGCCAGCCGGCTTTACTGAAAACGTCCAGCACGCGATCCAGAGTTGCTACGGTAGCGTCAGGCCGATAGTCAGGCAAGGGTTTGCGGCCGGTGCCGCGGTCGATCCAGATGCAGCGAAAGCCAATGTCGCGTGCTGCAGCGAGATCCAGATGAGGGCTGGCGCAGATATGCACGACGTCTGCCGGGGTGACGCCAAGCTTTTGATGAGCATGGGCGAAGATGGCGGGTGAGGGTTTGTACGCGCGGGCCTGTTCAGCTGAAATGACGCGGTCGATATGGCCACCCATTTGGGCCACGTTGCCCGCGATGATGTTGTCATCGGTGTTGGAGATGATGCACAGGCTAAATCCGGCTTGTTTGAGCCTAGCGAGCGTGTCGACGACTTCCGGAAAGGGCGGCATGCGGGAAATGCTGCCCGTGAGTGTCTCCGCGTCTTCGGGCCGGTACTCAAGGCCGTAATGCGCCATGGTGAGGCGTAAGGATTCGCGGGTGACCTCGGCGAAGTTGCGGTAGGGCGGCGTCCGTTCAAGGTGGTGCTCGTGCCCATCGTATATATGCAGAAACTGCGCGGCGGTCGGCCGGTTCATTGCGGCCTCGCGGCCCGCGAGGATCTTTTCCACCGCGGCTTGCAAGCCTTCGTCCCATTGAATGAGCGTGCCGTAGCAGTCGAAAGTCAGCCATTGCGGGCGGGGAGCTTGGTTAAAAGGCATGTCGGTGCTCGGAGAGAGTTCGGAGCTTCAGCGTAAGGCCCGCTGCTATAAGTTGTAAAATTAATTAATGCGCTTACCTTAGTTGTGCAGCCAATGAGGTGCGGTATGCTTATCAAGCGCCGTAGTGCATGGGTGGCTCCGCTAGCAAGAAGGGCCGTCCCATCCAGCTGATGAGCCGCACGCCGCGAGTGCGCAAACGGCGCTGGGGGAAGGGCCCCACGCCGACGTACAAGCGCGCCGCGCCCGACCTGCTTTGTTGTCTAGGTGTAGAGGTTAGATGCCAGGGCTAGCCGAGCCGGTCAGGGCGGGAAGATTTGGAAGCGATCCAGCTCGCTCGTGAGCGGCACTTCAACATCAATTAATCAAAGCCGATGCTCGATCTTGAACTATTGAAGACGCTGGTTTGCGTCGTGGACGAAGGCAGTTTCACTCGGGCGGCCAGCCGTGTTCATCGCACGCAGTCGACGGTTAGCCAGCAGGTGCGCAAGCTCGAACAGAGCGTGGGCAAGACCTTGCTGCTGCGGGACCGCGCCGGCGGCAATGTGTCTGCGACCGAGGACGGCGAAGTCATGTTGGCGTACGCGCGGCGCTTGCTTGCGATTGCGGGGGAGGCCGAGCATGTACTGTCAGCGCCGAGAAGCGCTCGCGTGATTCGATTGGGCGTGCCTGAGGACTTCGATGTGTCGCGGTTGACGGTGCTGTTGGCGGAGTTTGCGGCGCGGCATGCGCAGGTGCGGCTGGAAACGTTGAGCGGCATGAGCACGGATCTTCGGGCGGGGCTGGCGGCCGGCGAGTTCGATCTGGCGCTGGTCAAGCGGGATCCGGGTGAAGGGCCTTGCCTTGCGGCTTGGCCGGAACGGCTGGTGTGGGTGGGCGGACAAGGGCGCAATCAAGCGGCGGCCGTCGTGCCACTGGTTCTTTTTCCGCAGGGATGCGTCTATCGCAAGCGGATGATCTATGCGCTGGAGAGCACCGGGCGGCCGTGGCATATCGCCTACCACAGCCACAGTCTGGCCGGCGTGCAGGCGGCCGTGGCAGCGGGGCTGGGCGTCAGTCTGTTGCCGGCTTCGGCGCGCCTTGATACGCATGTCGAATTGGGCACCGCGGACGGGTTTGCCGATGTGCCGCCGACCGAGCTCGCGATCGTGGGAGACGCGCGCGCCCTCGGCAGTGTTGGCCAGGATCTGGTGGGTGCGCTGAAGCAGGCGATTGGTGGGGAGATGAAGCAGCCGGTGACGTAGCAGGGACGTTTTGGATGGTCGGGCTAAGCGGGAGAGGCCGCGCGGTGTAGAGTCAAATCCACGCCGTGGTGACGGCCTCAGCACAAGCGACAGTCATGGTGGCGGTCACGGCGGCGGTCAGGGATACAGTCGCGGCAGCGGTCGTGGTAGCAGTCACGGCGACAGTCACGGGCACCATCATGGCCACAGTCGTGGTCCCAATCCTGGACCCGATCGCGGCCTCACCTGCTGCGATACTCGCGGCAACATCGCGGCCTCAAACACTGCGTCAGTCGCGGCACCATTGCGGCGCCAAACACTGCGTCAGTCGCGGCACCATTGCGGCGCCAAACACGGCGTCAGTCGCGGCACCATTGCGGCGCCAAACACGGCGTCAATTGCGGCACCATTGCGGCCTCAAACACCGCGACATTCGCGGCAGCATCGCGGCCTCAAACACGACGTCAGTCGCGGCAATATTGCGGCGTCAAACACGGCGTCAATCGCGGCAACATTGCGGCGTCAAACACGGCGTCAGTCGCGGCAACATTGCGGCGCCAAACAGGGCGTCAATTGCGGCACCATTGCGGCCTCAAACACCGCGACATTCGCGGCAGCATCGCGGCCTCAAACACGACGTCAGTCGCGGCAATATTGCGGCGTCAAACACGGCGTCAATCGCGACAACATCGCGGCTTCAAGTACGGCGTCAATCGTGATCTCATCGCTGCCTCATCGCGGCTTCAAATTCGGCGTCAAATTTGGCGTCAATTATGGCCGCGATCGTGGCGGGAGGTTTCCCTTCAGCGTACGTCGCCGTCTAGGTAGAACCACTGTCCGCTTTCTCGCAGGAAGCGGCTGGTCTCGTGGATGCGGCTGGCGCGGCCGTCAAGGCGGCTTCTGGCCACGAACTCGACGGTTGCGTGTTCTGCGTCCTGATTTGCCGCGGCCTTGATTTGCAAGCCCAGCCATTTCAGGCCGGGCGGGTTGGGATCGAGTGACGCAGGGCGCGTGCGCGGGTGCCACGTTGCCAACAGATAAGGCAGGTTGTCCAGCACAAAGGCGCTGTATCGTGAGCGCATGAGGGCTTCGGCCGTAGGGGCTTGCAGCGCCTGCGGGCCGTCGTGCCAGCGGCCGCAGCACTCGGCGTAGCTACGGGAGCTGCCGCAGGGGCAGGAGGGATTGGAGGGGCTTGGTTGCTTTGGCACGGTTTGGGGCAATTGGATCCGGACGCGGATCAGAGAATCA
This sequence comes from Achromobacter sp. SLBN-14, assembly GCF_006715415.1. Lineage (NCBI taxonomy): Bacteria > Pseudomonadati > Pseudomonadota > Betaproteobacteria > Burkholderiales > Alcaligenaceae > Achromobacter > Achromobacter sp. SLBN-14. Next base: position 4,152,336 of record NZ_VFNE01000001.1, read on the forward strand.
GAAGTGTTCAAGCGGTCAGCATAACGGATCGAGGCGACCGGCAGATAAAACCAATTTGGAAGCGAGGCCGGAAGCCCGCTCGATTCGTCAGATCTAGGCTTCTGACGATACGGCAGAACAAAAAACAAGGGGTCGCTTCACCTGGGCCGCGAGAGGCTGAGGCGATTGATATGGCCGCTAGACAGGGCATCAAATCGAGGCAAGCAATCGAGGCGACGCGGCTCGAGGCAACGGACCGAGGCAACGGATCGAGGCAGCGAGTCGAGGCAACGGATCGAGGCAACGGACCGAGGCAACGGACCGAGGCAACGGATCGAGGCAGCGAGTCGAGGCAACGGATCGAGGAAACGGACCGAGGTAACGGACCGAGGCAACGGATCGAGGCAACGGATCGAGGCAACGGATCGAGGCAGCGAGTCGATGCGACGGACCAAGGCAGCGAGTCGACGCAACGGATCGAGGCAATGGATCTGGCCCGCAAGTCGAGGCAAGAGATCGAGACAACGGGCCCAGGCAGCGGATCGAGCCAGCGAAACGAGCGAGCGAGTCGGGGCGGAGGATCGAGGCAACGGATCGAAACCACGGATCGAAGCAACGGATCGGGGAGCCGATCGAGGCAACGCAATCGTGCGAGAAGAGCTCGTGCCTGATCACCGCAACAAATAACGGCAACCCCGCGGGACGACGGGCAAACCTGCCAAACCGAGCGCCGCTGCGACTGCAGCCAAGATATGGCGCAGGCGGAGGGCATTCTGCATTAGCGCCAGGTCGGGCGAAAAGGACTCGCAGGTAAAGGCGGAGAACGGATCGGGAGATCGCGTCAGGCCAGCAGGTCGGCGTATTCGGGATGGCGTCTGATGTAGGCGTCGGCGTAGGAACAATAGGGCTTGACCTTCCAGCCGTTTTTGCGCGCGGTCAGCAGGGCTTGTTGGGTCAGTTCGGCGGCGATGCCGCGGCCGCCGACCGCGCTGGGTACGCCTGTGTGCGTGATTGCCATGGCGCCGTTTTGCAGTTCATAGTCCAGCACGCACAGCACGCCGTCGACGGTGGCGGTGAAGCGGGAGCGGTCGGTGTCGTGTATTACGGAAATCATTCAAGAAACTCCTTGGGTGGCGGCTGAGCGGGCTTTGTTGAGGCCTGCGCCGCATTCACAAACAACGCGCTAATTGAGGATCGCGCCGGGCATAAATCGTGCACACCGCGTGCGAGTCACACCGGGCAGCCCCGCTCCGCTTCGAACGCGTTTCAAACCCCTCTCGCGGGCAGAACGGCAACCCCGCTCTGTAAACCGGGAAAGGATGGCCTTCAGTTCAGCGAGCAAGTTTCGAGCCCGCGCCCAGGGTGGCCGACTCGGAAATCCGCCGCCGTGGCGCCAGGCGTTTGCCATCGTATACAAGACGCCGTCAAAAAAAGCCGCGCCCGGAGTCGGTTCGCCGGGTGCGGCCCCGGGGATCGGCGGGCGATGGCGGATGGCCATAACGATGACGGGTTCCCAGATATTAGCGCCGACGGCGCGCAGCTCCGGCTCAATGCTGAGGGCTTTACCGGTGCAGCACCTTGATCAACGCGGTAAGTTGCGCGTCGCGGGTTTCGACGAGGTCGGCGATGTTGCGGTGGCCGGCCTCGGCGTTGACGCCTTCGATCAGGCGTTGCTGCAGCGCTGGCGTGACCTCGGGTGCGCCTAGGTCGTCCCACCAGGTTTGCACCGGGCCCAGGAGGTGGTGCATGAAATGCGCCAGACCGCCTTCGCCGCCGCCCAGGTTGAACGTCATGTGCGGGCCGAAGAGCGCCCAGCGCAAGCCGGGGCCTTGCGATACCGCGGCGTCGATGTCCGCGACGCTGGCGACGTTTTCGGCGGCAAGGTGGATGGCCTCGCGCCACAGGGCGGCTTGCAGGCGGTTGGCGATGTGGCCGGGGACTTCCTTGTTCAGGCGGATGGGGTATTTGCCCATGCTGCGATAGAAGTCGATGGCGCGGTCCATGGTGTCGGCGGACGTCTGGTCGCCGCCGACGACTTCGACCAGTGGAATGAGGTGCGGCGGATTGAAGGGGTGGCCGATCACGAACCGTTGGGGATGGCGACAGCGCGATTGCAGCCGGCTCATGATGAGGCCCGATGAGCTCGATGCGACGATGACGTGCGGGGGCAGGACGGCGTCGATGCGGGCAAACAGGTCCGTCTTGAAGTCTTCGCGTTCGGGCGCGTTTTCTTGCACGAAATCCACGCCGGTCAACGCCTTTTCGAGATCGGGTTCGAAGCGTAGCGCGTCGGCGGTGGCGCCGGGGCGCACGTGGCCAAGTTCGGCCAGGACCGGCCAAGCCGCCTGCACACGGGCGATGGTTTGGGCTTCGGCATGCGGGCTGGGATCGCTGACCACGACTTCAAGTCCGCGCGCGAGAAACAGCGCTGCCCAACTGGCGCCGATCGTGCCGGCGCCGACGATGGCGACGCGGTGGATGGGGATGGCGGTGGATGAAGCGGAGCCGTGCAAGTCAGACGGCGACGACGGCGGGTTTGACGAAGCAGAGCTGGACGAAGCAGAGCTGGACGAAGCAAGGCTGGACATGCAGGTCTCCGTTGTTGGGTTTGCTTCATTGTGAAGCAAAGCCGATGCCGTTGCCACGCAAGCCGAGCGGCGGCAAGATAGGGCTTTTCGAAAATCGCCAGGAGGCTTGCATGCGTCCGACGCCTGCGCGCGCGACCGTACCGTATTTCTGCCAATGGGAATCCGCGCATCGGGCGGGCGAGATCATTCGCGGGGAACTGGCGCTGGCTGACGACCCCGCGTGGCGCAATTCCGGGGCGCGGGATCTGGACGAGTACGTGCGTTGGGCCAGCCATGTGTGCGGGATGGCGTGTCTGAAGATGGTGCTTGCGGCGCGCACCGGCCACGCCCATCCGACCCTGGGGCTGGCGCGGGGCAGCTTGTCTTACGGGGCGTACGTCGAGGAACCGGACGGAAGCATCAGGGGCCTGATCTACGCACCGTTCGTGCAATACGTCGCGGAAGTCTTTGGCATGCGTGCGCACGTGCGCGTGGACTTGCCGGCTTCAGGCCTGCCTGAGCTGATGGCGCGGGCGGATTACTTCATGGCCTCGGTACATCCGTCGATTCGCTGGCCCGCTGTGCAGCCGCCGAAAAAGGGCGGGCATCTGGTGCTGGTGACGCGCGCCACGCCCGACGCCGTGACGTTTCATAACCCGTCGGGCGAGCCGGGCTCGCAGGCGGACGTGGTGCTGCCGCTGGCCGACTTCGACAGGTTCTATGCCGGCCGCGGCGTGGAAATCCCGCCCGCTGGTTGACGAGGCTTACATGCCGGCTCAGGCGTTGCGGGTGCGGCGCAGATAGCGCCATGCGAGCACAACCGTGATGCCATAGCTGGCGGTGATGACGCCGTAGGCGGCAGGCAACGTGGCGTGCCAGTCTGGCAGCAGATGCAGAAGGGTGCCCATCACCGCGACGCCGACCAGCGCGCCGGACTGGCGATTGGCATTCAGGGCGGCGGCCGCGCTGTTGGCGTGCTGGCGGCCGGATACCTGCATGACGATACTGGTCATCCCCGGCACGGCGATCCCTACGCCCAGGTTGGCCAGTGCGACGACGATGGCAAATGGCCAGTACGCGACGCCGGGAGTGAACGCGGCGATGCCGACGGCGCTCATTGCGGCCGCGAGCGAGACGCCGCCGAGCAGCGATGCCGACACGTTCCACCGCGCCGACACGCGCCCCGAGATGAGGTTGCCGATGGAGAATACCGCCAGCATCGGCACCAGCTCGATGCCGGTCTGCAACGCATCGGCGCCGCGTGCATGCTGCAGGAACAGGCTGAGCAAGAACAGTTGGCCATACGACGCGAGGTTGATGAGAAACCCCACCGCGTTGGCCGCGGAGAATTGCGGGGTGGCGAAGAGCGTCCGCGGGAGAATGGGTTCGGCGTGCTGCCGTTCGCGGTGCACCAGAAGCGCGGCGGCGGCCAGGCCCAGAAGCATCGTCGCTGCGATGGCCGGGGAGGTCCAGCCATAGGCGTTGCCCTGGATCAGCACGAAGCACAGACTGGACAGCGCCACGACGCCGAGCACGTGGCTCATGGGGTTGAGCGCGCGGGCGCGACGTGGCGCGGACGCGATGCGGCGGCGGGCGAGCCACAGGCCTGCCAGGCCCAGCGGGATGTTGATGAGGAAGATGCCGCGCCATCCAAATTGGTGGATCAGCGCGCCGCCCAGCAACGGTCCCGATGCGCCAGCGACCGCCACGATGGCGGACCAGGCGGCCAGCATTCGGTTGCGCACGCTTTCGTCGTCATAGGCGTGTGTGAGCAGGCTGAGCGAGCTTGGCATGAAAAGCGCCGCGCCGACGCCTTGCAGCATGCGGGCCGCGATCAGGGTGTCGGCGTTTGGCGCCAGGCCGCAGAGCAGTGACGCGGCGGTGAACACCCCCAAGCCGGCAAGGTAGAGGGTCTTGGCGCCGTAGCGGTCGGCCAGCGCGCCGGCGACCAGCAGCAGGGCGGCGAACGTCAGCGTGTAGCCGTCGACGATCCACACCAGGTCGGTCAGCGGGACGGCGAACTGGAGCGCGATGCTGGGAATCGCCACATTGACCACGGTTACGTCGAGCATGGCCATGACGAATCCGATGGCCAGGGTGACAAGCGGCACCCATCCCGTGGCGGCGGCGGGCAGCGCGTCTTGGGCGGCGATGGGGCGGCAGGCGGATGACATGATGGGACTCTTTTCGAGGGGGCGGGGAGCGGGAGGTGCAAAGCTTAGGCGCTTGTTGTGATGCAAAAAAGCCGCATAACGGCTTTATAGTCATGCAAAAGTGCATCAAGGACATCAAATGGATTGGGACAACGCGAGGATATTTCTGGCCATCTACCGCGTGGGAACGCTGCGCGGGGCGGCGGCGGTGCTGCAGATCGACCAGGCCACCGCTGGCCGGCGCCTAGCCGCGCTGGAGGCGTCGCTGGATGCGCGCCTGTTCCTGCGCACGCCCGGTGGCTACGTCCCGACTTCGGCGGGCGAGCTTGCGTTTGCGGCCGCCGAACGCATGGAGCAGGCGGCGGACCAGCTGCAGCGCCAGATGCAGGGGCTGGACCATCGGCTGTCGGGGGGGGTTCGCGTGGCAGCCTCGGAGACGGTTGCCCGTTATTTCGTGATGGAGGCCATCAAGCGGGTCCACGCCGAACACCCTGACATTCGCGTGGTGCTGACGACCGGCATCCAGATCAGCAATCTGACGCGCCGTGAGGCCGATCTGGCCATCCGCAACATCAAGCCCGACAACCCCGATCTGATCCATCGCCACTTGGCGCGCAAGGAGGTCGGCCTGTATGCGTCGCGCGCGTACCTGGACGCGCACGGAGAGCCCAAGCCCGGCACCGCGTTCGCGGGGCACACCTTGATCGCCTATCAGCAAGCCGTGCTGCCGGGCTGGTCGGATTCCCTTTGCGGCGAACCCACGCGCAATGGCCGCATCGGTGTCGAGGTGAATTCGGGGTTGATGATCATCGACGCGGTCGTGGCGGGTCTTGGCATTGGCGAGCTGCCCACGCACATGGCGCCCGACCATCCGGACCTGGTGCGCATCTGGCCAGCGCGCGCCGAGGCGTATGACCTGTGGCTGGTGATGCATGGCGACCTGAACCGCACCGCGCGCGTGCGGGCCGTGGCCGACGCGATTGTCGAGGTCTTTGAAGAGAGCAATTAGCGGCAAGCCGAGGCTTGTCGCGCGGCGCGACTGGCGCTAAGGTTTGCTGGCCCGCAGGAAAACCCACGACCTCAGGAGTTGCGCGTGTCCGATCTTTGGCGTTTGTCCGCAGTTGAGCTTGCCGCCCTTGTCCGCAAGCGTGAAGTGTCCGCCGTGCAGGCCGCGCAAAGCGCGCTGCAGCGGCTTGATGCCGTCAATCCCGCGATCAACGCGGTGGTGGATCATCGGCCGGAAGACGTGCTGGCGCAGGCGGCCGAGGTGGACGCGGCAATCGCGCGCGGAGAAGATCCCGGCATGCTGGCCGGCGTGCCCGTGACCGTGAAGGTCAACGTGGATCAGGCGGGCTTTGCTACGACCAACGGCGTGCGATTGCAGAAAGACCTGATTGCCGAACGGAACAGTCCGGTCGTCGACAACTTGCGGCGGGCCGGCGCGGTGATTTTGGGCCGCACGAACACGCCGGCGTTTTCCCTGCGCTGGTTCACCGGCAACGTGTTGCATGGCGACACGCGCAATCCGCGGAATCCGGCGCTGACGCCCGGCGGTTCGTCGGGCGGCGCCGCGTCTGCCGTGGCGGCAGGCATTGGGCATCTGGCGCATGGCACCGACATCGCCGGGTCGATCCGTTACCCCGCCTATGCGTGCGGCGTGCATGGCCTGCGTCCATCGCTGGGCAGGGTGGCGGCCTACAACGCCTCGCTGCCGGAGCGTTCGATCGGCGGGCAGATCACCGCCGTGTCGGGACCGCTGGGCCGCACGATTGCCGATGTGCGGGTGGGGCTGGCCGCGCTGGCTGCGCCGGATCCGCGCGATCCGTGGTGGGTGCCGGCGCCGCTGACCGGCCCGGAGGCGCCGCGGCGCGCTGCGCTGTGTCTGAACCCGGAAGGCATGGATACCGATCCCGCAGTGGTGAAGGCGTTGCAGGAAGCGGCGCGGCGGCTGAGCGAGGCGGGTTGGACAGTCGATACGCTGGAAGCGTTGCCGCCGATGCAGGAGGCCGCCGACCTGCAGATCCGCATGTGGATGGCCGACGGCTACGACGCCATGCTGGCGGCTGCGGAAAAAGAAGGCGACCCGGGCGCGTTGGTGGCGCTGGCCGGGCAACGCGACAAAGCGGCGGGCGCGGATCTGACGACCTTTTCGGCGGTGCTGACGCGTCGCGCCACGCTCACGCGTTTGTGGGAGATGTTCTTTGCCGAGTATCCGGTGCTGCTTTTGCCGGTGTCGGCCGAACTGCCATTTCCCGACAACCTGGATCTGCAAGGCGACGCGGCCTATGCGCGCGTGTGGCGCGCGCAGATGACCCAGATCGGTCTGCCGTTCATGGGCTTGCCGGGACTGTCCGTGGCGATGGGTAGCGCCATGAGCAGCGCGGGCCCGAGTCCGGTGGGCGTGCAGGTGGTGGCGGGGCGGTACCGCGAGGACCTGTGCCTGGCGGCCGGCGAAATCATCGAGGCGGCCGGCGAGCCGATCAGTATCGCCGGGCCTGCGCCGAAGTAATTGGCGGTTGGTGGATAACGGCGGGGCTGCCTGAAGGTGGGACGGCCAGAAGGTGGGCCAGCCTGAAAGTGAGGCGGCCTGAAGGTGGCCGTCCGTGCGGCCTTAGCCGCCGAAGCGCACCTTCAGCACGCCCAGATCGCCGTACGCCAGTTCGATGTCTTGATTGGCGGGCACGTCCAGAAAGCCCGCGTATGAGCCGGTGATGACGTGCTGGCCGGCCGTCAGCCCCAGGCCTTGCTCGCGCAGGAAATTGGCCAGCCAGTACAGGCCTGCCTTGGGGCGGTCGTTCGGGTGGATGCCCGCGTGCTGCTCGACTTCAACGCCATCGACCGTCAACGTGATGGTCATGCAGCCGGGGGCTGCGTCGGGCGATGAAATCCGCGGGCCCAGGACGAGGCCTTGGTTGAACATGTGGTCCGCCAGCAGCTCGGGCAGGCTTGCATGTTCGGGGGCGGCGTAGCGGCAGCCCAGGACTTCGAGCGCCAGGCGGGCGCCGCCGACGGCGGCATCGATCTCGGCTTCGGTGTAGGGTGTGTCGCGCGGCGGCAGGTCGCGGACGATTTCGAACGCGATTTCGGGTTCGATGCGAACGAGGGCATCGCGGGTGGCGACCGGCCCGGCCGCGGCGTCAGCCGTGCCCGAGGCATAGATGGGCGCCACGACGGTTTTTTCGGGCGAGGGTAGCGCGCTTTTCCAGGCCGCGATGGTGTCCTGGCGCGTTTCGCGCAGAAGTTCAGCGGTGCGCTGCTGCACGGCGAAGGCCTGGCCCAGGGACTGCGGCCGGCATTCCGCAGGCAGGCGGGGGCCGGCCACGCCTGCCTGGCGCGCGGCGATCAGAAAGCGCGCGGCGTCGATGCTGCCGGGATAGTCTTCAAATCTGATTTGCATGCGTTCAGGCTCCGACGAACAGCATGATCCACAAGACGATCATGGCGATCAGGCCCAGCCAGCACGAACCCCAGAAGCCGACGATCGGCCATTTGAGGGACAGCGGAACCTTCTTGGGATCGACGTGGGCAAGCAGGTCGTTGGCATTGCCGATCAACCACATGCGCGTGCCGGGAAACATCAGGCGGAAGAAATAATCGAGCATGATCGCAGCCTGGATCGCCAGCGGGAATTGCTTGAACGGCCGATGCTGTAGATAGGGGTGCTTGAGGGCCGCATTGACCTGCTGGGTCTTGAAGAAGAACAGCACGATGCCGCTGATCGTGCAGGTGATGAAACACAGCACAAACAGGCTGAAGGCCGTTGCCATGACGGGTGAATGCATGGGGGATCTCAACGATGCGCGGCGGGACCGCGTGGGATGGACAAATTCAGGCAAAAAAAGCTGGCCCTATTGTAGAGGGCTTGGCGCGGCCCCGTGTTCAGGGCCGCGTCAGTAGCGCCGGTCGGGCGCTTGGGCTGGGTCAGCCGCGGGTCTGGCCTTCGCCGTTCAAGACCCACTTGAGCGTGGTCAGGCCTTCCAGACCGACCGGACCGCGCGCGTGCAGGCGATTGGTGGAAATGCCGATTTCGGCGCCCAGCCCGTATTCGAAGCCGTCTGCAAAGCAGGTGGGAAGGTTGACGTACACGGAGCTGGAGTCGACTTCACGCTGGAAGCGCTGGGCCGCAGACAGGTCTTGCGTCACGATCGCGTCGGTGTGGCCCGAGCCATAGCGCGCGATATGTTCGATGGCGTCGTCCAGCGTGTCGACGATGCGCACGGCCAGGATGGGCGCCAGGTATTCGGTGGCCCAGTCTTCCTCGGTGGCGGGCGTGGCGTGCGGCAGCAGCGCCAGCGTGCGCGGGCAGCCGCGCAGTTCGACGCCGTGTTCGGCGAAGGCGGCGGCCAGGCTGGGCAAGATGGACACGGCGGCCACGGCGTCGATCAGCAGCGTTTCCATGGCGCCGCAGATGCCATAGCGGTAGGTCTTGGCGTTCAGGGCGATGGCGTGGGCCTTGTCGGGGTCTGCCGCCGCGTCGATGTAGATGTGGCAGTTGCCGTCCAGATGCTTGATGAGCGGCACGCGCGCTTCCTGGGACAGCCGGGCGATGAGGCCCTTGCCGCCGCGCGGCACGATGACGTCGATGTGCTCGGTCATGGTGATGAGCGCGCCCACGGCCGCGCGGTCGGTCGTGGCGACGACCTGCACGGCATCCTGCGGCAGGCCGGCGGCGGCCAGGCCGGTCTGCACGATGCGGCCGAGCGCCACGTTCGAGTGCAGGGCTTCGCTGCCGCCGCGCAGGATGGCGGCGTTGCCGGACTTCAGGCACAGGGCCGCCGCGTCGATGGTGACGTTGGGGCGCGATTCATAAATGATGCCGATCACGCCCAATGGCACGCGCATCTGGGCGACACGCATGCCGTTGGGCCGCACGGTGGTGGCGGTGATGCTGCCGATCGGGTCGGGCAGGGCGGCGATTTGGCGCAGGCCTTCGGCCATGTGCGCCAGCGTCTTGTCCGACAGGGTCAGGCGGTCGAGCAGGGCGGGCTCCAGGCCATTTGCCCGGGCGGCGGCCACGTCCTTTTCGTTCGCGGCTTTCAGTTCGTCGTGGCTGGCGGCCAGCGCGTCGGCCATGGCGATCAGCGCCCGGTTCTTGGCGGCGCTGTCGGCGCGCATCATGGCGCGCGAGGCGCGGCGGGCGTTTTCGCCCAGGGTCAGCATGGCTTGTTCGATGGAGGACGAGGACATGGCGGCGTCGATCTTGTGGAGAAGGCGGCGCGGGCGCCGCCTGAAGAGTCAGTGTATATCCGGCGGGAGGGCCGGGCGAGATCCGGTCGGCGGACCGGATGGGGGCGGGAGGCAGGCGGCGAAGCCGCCTTCACGGTCGGCCGCCGGCGGCGGCCACGCGCAGGGCCAGCCGGGTCATTTCTTCCCAGGGGTCCGACAGGCGTCCGGGCACCGACAGGCCCTTGATCAGGCGGTCGACTTCGTGGGCGTGCTGCACGGCAGCGGGCCAGACGTTGGGCTGCACCCGGTTCAGGGCCTGCAGCGCAAGGCGTTCATGCGCGCCGAAAATGCGCAGGCGGCGCATGAGGCCGCCCGCGTCCTGGCCCAGCGCGCGTGCTTCGGCAATGCGGGCCAGCAAGCGGATTTCTTCGCCGACTGCCCACAGCACCAGCGGCAGCGCCTCGCCTTCGGCGCGCAGGCCGTCGATCATGCGGATGGTGCGGCCGATGTCGCCGGCCAGCATGGCATCGCGCAGACCGAAGACGTCGTAGCGGGCGACGTTCAGCACGGCGCGCTCGACGTCCTCGGGGGCAAGCTGGCCTTCGGGGTAGAGCAGGCCCAGCTTCTGGATTTCCTGGTGGGCGGCGAGCAGGTTGCCTTCGACCTTGTCCGCCATCCATTGCAGGGTGGCGCTGTCGGCGCGCTGGTTCTGGCGCGCCAGGCGCATGCCGACCCAGGCGGGCAGGCGGCCGCGTTCGATGTTGGCGATATCGACAGACATGCCGGCGCGGGCAAGCGCCTGCATCCAGCGGCTTTCGCGGGTGGCCTTGTCCAGACGGGGCAGCGCGATCAGCACCAGGGTGTCGGCGTCTGGCTGCTTTTCGGCCTGTTCGGCCAGTTTGGTCAGGGTGTCGGCGCCGGATTTGCCCGGCTTGCCGGTGGGTATCTTGATTTCAAGGATGCGGCGGTCGCCAAAGAGCGACACGCTCTGGGTGGCGGCAATGACCGCGCTCCAGTCGCTGCGCGCGTCCATCACCATGGACAGCCGCTCGGTGTAGCCAGCGTTGCGCGCGGCGGCGCGAAGGGAGTCGACGGCTTCGGTCACCAGCAGCGGCTCGTCGCCCGACACCGTGTACAGCGGCGCCAGGCGGTTGCCGGGCCGCTGCAGGTGTTCGGCCAGCCGATCCGCGTCCAGAGGCTGTGCCATGGACTAGCGGACGATGGCCGGATCGGTGACGGACGGCGTCTGCCAGGGCGTGGGCACGCGCGGTCGTTGCTGCTCGTTGGGGTCGAACAACGGCGCGTTTGCGTCGTCGCCGCCCGCTTGCGCGGCTTCGAATGCCTTGTGCACGTCCGGCGCGGTGATGCGGCGCAGCACGCGCGAGACGAGGTCCCGCTGCATGGCCTTGTACAGCGTTTCGATCTGGCCTTGCTTGGCCTGCACGACCTGGTCGTCGTACGGCATTTCGCGGTAGATGGACAGCGTCGTGTCGGGGACCAGGGCGCGGCCCTTGGCGTCGATCAGGCGGAACGTGTAGTTGATGCCGAGTTCGTAGGATTCGACACGGCCTTGCGCGTTCAGCGAGACCTCACGCAGCGTGCGCGTGTCGTTGACCTGCTGGAGGATCGCCTGGGCTTCCTTGCGCGAATCCACCAGTCTGGTGTTGGGCGAGGCCGCGCGCAGCGCGCGGCGCAGGTCTGCGCCGAACTGGATGTTGTCGGGAATGCCCACGTACAGTGTGTCGAAGGGCATCGGGGTGGTGCCGCGCAGCGCGAAGCCGCAGGCGGAGAGCAGCATGAACAGCGCCAGGCAGGCGCCGCGCAGCAGCCAGGTTTGGCGGGAGACTTGCGATTGTTGCCCGGCGAAGTGCATGCTTGACCTCATCAGCCTACGACGTTGACCAGTTTGCCCGGAACCACGATGACGCGCTTGGGCGGACGGCCCTCCAGGAATCGGGCGACCTCTTCCTGGCTGGCTGCCAGTTTTTCGATATCTTCCTTGGCCGCCTTGGCCGCCACGCGGATCGAGCCGCGCAGCTTGCCATTGACCTGCAGCATCAGCTCGATCTCGTCGGCGACGAGGGCGGCTTCGTCCACATGCGGCCACGGCGCGTCGAGCAGGTCGCCGAGTTCCTTGGCGTAGCCCAGATCCTGCCACAGGTGCCAGGTGATGTGCGGCACGACCGGGTAGAGCACGCGCAGCAGGACGCCGACGGTTTCGGCATAGGCGGCATCGGCCTCGGCGCCTTCGGGCAGCTTGGCATCGTCGATGGCGTTCAGCATCTTCATGCAGGCGGACACGACGGTGTTGTACTGGATGCGCTGGTAGTCGTAGTCGGCCTGCTTGAGCAGACCGTAGACCTCGCGGCGCAGGTCCTTGACCGCGGCGGGCGCTTGCGCCCAGTCCGCGCCGTGGGCCAGGCCGCGGGCGATGGCTTCGCGGCGGTTGTAGCTGATGGACCAGAGACGGCGCAGGAAGCGGTTGGAGCCTTCGACGCCGGAATCGGACCATTCGAGGGTCTGCTCGGGCGGGCTGGCGAACATGACGAACAGGCGGGCCGTGTCGGCGCCCAGCGTGTCGATCAGCGATTGCGGATCGACGCCGTTGTTCTTGGACTTGGACATCGTGCCCACGCCGCCGTAGTTGATGGCCGAACCGTCCGACTTCAGCTTGGCGCCGACGATGGCGCCGCGGTCGTCGTAGACGTTGTCGACGTCTTCGGGCCAGAAGTACTCGATGCCGCCCTGGGGCGTCTTGCGGGAATAGATGTGGTTCAGCACCATGCCCTGGCACAGCAGCTTGGTGAAGGGCTCGTCGAAGTTGAGCAGGCCCATGTCGCGCATGACCTTGGTCCAGAAGCGCGCGTACAGCAGGTGCAGCACGGCGTGCTCGATGCCGCCGATGTACTGGTCCATCGGCATCCAGTAGTCATTGCGCTGGTCGACCATGGCGTTGTCGTTGCCGGGCGAGGTGTAGCGCATGAAGTACCAGGACGAGTCCACGAACGTGTCCATCGTGTCCGTTTCGCGGCGGGCGGGCTTGCCGCACTTGGGGCAGGCGCAGGACAGGAAGGCTTCGTTCTTGGCCAGCGGGTTGCCGCTGCCGTCGGGGATGAGGTCGTCGGGCAGGACCACGGGCAGGTCCTTTTCGGGCACCGGCACCGGGCCGCAGTCGGCGCAGTGGATGATCGGGATCGGGGTGCCCCAGTAGCGCTGGCGCGAAATGCCCCAGTCGCGCAGGCGCCAGGTGGTCTGCTTTTCGCCCAGGCCCTTTTCGCCCAGGTCGGCCGCGATGGCGTCCACGGCTTCCCTGTAGGACAGGCCGTCGTACTTGCCGGAATTGATGGTGCGGCCCGACTGCTTGTCGCCGTACCATTCCTGCCAGGCGTCGGTGGAGTATTCCTTGCCGGGCACGTCCACGACTTGCACGATGGGCAGGCCGTATTTCTTGGCGAAGGCGAAGTCGCGCTCGTCGTGCGACGGCACGCCCATGACGGCGCCGTCGCCGTAGGTCATGAGCACGTAGTTGCCGACCCAGACTTCAACCTGCGCGCCGGTGATGGGGTGCGTGACGAACAGGCCCGTGGGCATGCCTTCTTTTTCGCGCGTGGCCATTTCGGCCTCGGTCGTGCCGCCGAGCTTGCACTGCTCGATGAACGCGGCCAGCGGCGCATTGTTGGCGGCGGCGTGCGTGGCCAGGGGGTGTTCCGGCGCCACGGCGCAGAAGGTCACGCCCATGATCGTGTCGGCGCGGGTGGTGAAGACGTACAGCTTGCCGTCCTGGATCAGTTGGCCATCCTGGCCGGCGATCTGGTGCGGGAAGGCAAAGCGCAGGCCCTCGGACTTGCCGATCCAGTTTTCCTGCATCAGGCGAACGCGCTCGGGCCAGCCGGGCAGGTCGTTCTGGACCGCGCCCAGCAGTTCGTCGGCGTAGTCGGTGATGCGCAGGTAGTAACCCGGGATTTCGCGCTTTTCGACGAGCGCGCCTGAACGCCAGCCGCGGCCGTCGATGACCTGTTCGTTGGCCAGCACGGTCTGGTCGACCGGGTCCCAGTTGACGACCTGGGTCTTGCGGTAGGCGACGCCCTTTTCGAGCATCTTCAGGAACAGCCACTGGTTCCACTTGTAATACTGCGGATCGCAGGCGCACATTTCGCGCGTCCAGTCGATTGCCAGACCCATCGCCTTCATCTGCTTCTTCATGTAGGCGATGTTGTCGTAGGTCCACTTGGCGGGCGGGACCTTGGACTTGATGGCTGCGTTTTCCGCCGGCATGCCGAACGCGTCCCAGCCCATGGGCATCAGGACGTTGTAGCCGCGCATGCGCAGCTGGCGGGCCATCATGTCGTTGATGGTGTAGTTGCGCACGTGGCCCATGTGCAGCTTGCCGCTGGGATAGGGCAGCATGGAGCAGGCGTAGAACTTGGGCTTTTCGGAGCCGTCGGGGTTCTTTGCGTGTTCTTGGACCAGATAGACGTCGCGGGCCTGCCAGTCTTGTTGGGCGGCCGCTTCGACGGTAGTGGGGAGGTAGCGTTCCTGCATGGGCTCGTGCGCGGTGGCGAAAAAGGGGTGAGCCGCCCCATCGCGCCGGGGCGCGGTGGCGGTCAAAACCCCTGATTATAGGAGGTGCTAGGGGCGGGCAGGGGGCGAGGGCATTTCCGGGATGCGCGCACTGGGCGCAAGGGCGCCATAAGCCAGCGTGAGGGCTGCCAGGACGGCGCCCGCCGTGACCACCGCCGGCCAGCCGAAATGGGCGTACAGCCAGGACGATACCAGCGAACCCGATGCGCCGCCGATGAAGTAGCAGGTGACGTATCCGGCGGTCAGGCGGCTGCGCGCTTCGGGCCGCAGCCGGTAGATGGAACTGGTGTTGGTGACGTGAACGCCCTGGATCGCCAGATCCTGCACCAGGATGCCCGCCAGCAGCGCAACGACCGACACCTGGCCGAACGCCATCAGTCCCCAGGAACCCAGGAGCAGCAGCAGGCCCACGCGGGTGGCGAGGTTGCCCAGTCCGCGGTCGGCAAGGCGGCCGAAGCGGTTGGCGGCGTAGGCCCCGGCGGCGCCGGCCAGGCCGAAAAGGCCAATGGTGGTGTTGCTGTATTCATAAGGCGGGCCGGCCAACAGGAAGGTCAGCGGGGTCCACAGCATGCTGAAGGCGGCGAACAGCAGTCCGCCAATCAGGGACCGGGCGCGGAACAACGGTTCCTCGACGAACATGCGCAGGATCGACCCCAGCAGACGCGGATAGCTCATTGCCGTGGGGCTTTGGTAGCGGGGCAGCACGCGCCACAGGACGGCGGACATGCACAGCATCAGGATGGCGGCCACCCAGTACACCGTGCGCCAGCTGCCCACGTCGGCCAGCGCGCCGGCCGCGGTGCGGGCCAGCAGGATGCCCAGGAGCAGCCCGCTCATGACGGTGCCGACGGCCTTGCCCCGCTCGTGGGGCGCGGCCAGCGTGGCGGCGAAGGGCACGAGGATCTGGGCGACGACGGACAGCATGCCGGTCAGGGCGGTGCCCAGGATCAGCACCGCGATGTTGCTGGCAAAGGCCGAGATCAGCAGGCCGCCCGCGGCCAGCAGGTTCATCAGCACGATCAGCGCGCGGCGCTCGAACATGTCGCCCAGCGGCACCAGCAACATCAGGCCCACCGCGTAGCTGAGCTGCGCCGTTGTGACGATGGTGCCGGCGGCGGCGTTCGAAATCGAGAACTGCTGACCGATCGTGTGCAGCAGGGGTTGCGCGTAGTAGTTGCTGGCAACTGCCAGGCCGGTCGCCACGGACATCAGGAGGATGATGGGCGCGGTGAGCGTGGGCGTGGATTGCGTAGGAGAAGTCACTGATCTGAGGCTGAAAAGGGTGATGACGGTGGGCGGCAGGCAGCTCAGGCGTCGACGCTGCCGGGCGTTTCCTGGTCCTGCTTGATCAGCAGCTTTTTCAGAAGGCCCGCCAATTGGCGGCGTTCCGCGGCGGACAGCGGTTCCAGCAGGTCGTTCAGGTCGCTCAGATAGTCCTTGAGCAGGATCTTGATCGTGCGCAGCCCATCGGCGGTGAGCGACACAATGACGCCGCGCCGGTCGTCGGGATTGGGACTGCGCACGAGCAGCCCGGCCTCTTCCAGCCGGTCCAGGCGGTTGGTCATGGCGCCGGACGTCAGCAGAAGGGCTTGCACGAGTTTTTGCGGATTCATCGCATACGGCGCGCCGGTGCGGTAGAGCGTGGCGAGCACGTCGAATTCGCCCTGATGCAGGTTGTACTGGCGAAAGGTGCGATTGACGTTGCGGGCGGCGAATGCGTTCAGGCGGAAGAGGCGGGCGACCACCGACATGGCGGCGAAGTCCTGCGCAGGGCATTCCTGCGTCCATTGCGAGATCACGAGATCGACAAGGTCATTCATGGCGGCGGGCTAGTGTGTCAATGTGAAGTATCTTCACGTAAAGACAAAATTCTAGCAGCGGCTTGCCGCCGATGCAAAGCGCGCGCCACCTGCCGAGCCAAAGACGCGCGCAAATGAAGAAGGGCCCGCCTCTTGCGAGGCGGGCCCTTCCCGGCTTGACCGGATACTGCGCGTAATGAAATTACTGCGCGGCGTCCTTCAGCTTCTTGAGCGGGCGAACCTTAACCTTGACCGAAGCCGGCTTGGCGGGGAACCAACGCTCTTCGCCCGTGAACGGATCCTTGCCGAAGCGCTTGGCCTTGGCGGGAACCTTCTGCACGGCGACCTTGAACAGGCCGGGCATCGTGAATTCGCCAGCGCCCTTCTTGTCCACGGAGCCCAGCACCGAGGTTTCCAGGCTGGCCAGGACGGCCTTGACCGACTTGGCTTCGACGCCGGATTGCTCAACGATGTAGGCGATGAGCTGGGTCTTGTTCATCGCGGCCTTGATGGCCTTGGGGGCGGCAGCGACCTTCTTGGCGGCGACGGCCTTCTTGGCAGCCGGCTTCACGGCGGGCTTGGCGGCAGTTGCCTTCTTTGCGGGCGCCTTGACGGCGGTCTTGGTGACTTTCTTGGCAGGAGCTTTAGCTTTCGTGGCCATGGTCAAAATCCGTATGTTGAGGACATGGAGCAGCGCGTGCCGGATATCGGCATTTGACGCTACGCGCCCGATGATAGCGGAAGAGTGGCGGTAAAAGCGGCTTTGCAGCGGGTTTTAAGCCACTGTTTGTTGTTTCCACGCAGAAAAGTGCCTTCTGCAAGGGGTTTCGCAAGAAGTCGTGACGTTCGCTGACGTTCTGACGGCTCGCGTTTGCGGGACGCGCACGTGGGCCAATCCAGGGCGCCACGTGCGCGCTCAGGGACCCTTGCCGCGCGTGCGGATGAACCTATCTTGTGGCGCATGTTCCAATTGCGGGCGGCGCGCGCGGCGGGCATGGGCGGAACGTCCCGTGATTCGGACTTGTCCCAAGCGCGTTGCGCGCGCCCGAAGAAAACAGAACATGGAAGTGAAGCAGCTATATGTTGATGAAGAAGTTGGCGGCGAGCCTGCTCGTTGCGACCGCCTGTATATCCAGCGCCATGGCGCAATCGATGCCGGCGCCGGCGCTTTCGGCCAAGGCGTGGCTGCTGCTGGATGAGACCAGCGGCCAGGTCATCGCGTCGCACGCGGCCACCACCCGCATCGAGCCGGCGTCCCTGACCAAGATCATGACGGCTTACGTCGTGTTCGATGCGATGACGAAGAAGGAGCTGACCGCCAGCCAGCTGGTCACCATCTCGACGCGGGCCTGGAAGGTGCCGGCAGGCAGCTCCAAGATGTTCCTGGAGCCCAACTCCAAGGTGTCGGTGGACGACCTGCTGCGCGGCCTGATGATCCAGTCGGGCAATGACGCGGCGGTTGCGCTGGCCGAGGCGGTGTCTGGCAGCGTCGAAGCCTTTGTCGCGCGGATGAACGACACCGCCGCCCGGCTGGGCTTGCACGCCACGCACTTTGCCAGCCCGCACGGGCTGCCGGATCCGAACACGTATTCCACCGCCAGCGACCTGTCGATCCTGGCCACGCGGTTCATCCGGGACTTTCCGCAGCTCTACAAGACCTACGATTCGGCCAGGCAGTTCACGTTCAACAAGATCACTCAGCCCAACCGGAACCGGCTGCTTTGGCTGGATCCCAGTGTGGACGGGCTGAAGACGGGCCATACGGCTTCGGCCGGCTATTGCATCATTGCCACGGCGCAGCGGCCCAATGGCAAGGATCAGCGGCGGCTGATCACGGTGGTGGTGGGCACTGCGTCGGACAAGCTGCGCACGCAGGAAAGCCGCGAGTTGCTGGAATGGGGCTTCCAGGGGTTCAATACCATCAAGCTGTATGCGCGCGGACAGGCCGTGGCCACGCCCGAGGTCTGGAAGGGCGAGACCGACAGCCTGAAGGTGGGATTCTCGCGCGACGCCTACGTGACGGTGCCGGCCGGCGCGAAGGTCGAATCGGCCTGGGCGCCGCAGGCGCCGTTGATCGCGCCCATTGCCGCGCAGTCGACGGTGGGCGAACTGAAGGTGACGGTGGACGGCAAGCCCGCCATGCACTTTCCGGTGGTGGCGCTGGAGCCCGTGGCCGAGGCGGGCATCGCCGGGCGCGCGTGGGATTCCATCCGTTTGTGGTGGCGCGGCACAGCGGGTTAACGCAACACGATTCGGAGGCAGGCGATGGCAGTGAGTTTTCCAGGCGGTCCGGCTGCGGCGCCGGGCCCAGACGATCCGCTGGCGCTGCTGTCGGCCTGTCATGGGCGCATCGCACGCCAATGCGCGACGCTGGCGCGGCTGGCGGCGCACCTGCCATCGCACGGCAGCGACACGGCGGCGCAAACCGCCGCTACCAGCGTCCGCCGGTATTTCGACACCGCGGCCGCGCATCATCATGAAGACGAAGAAGAAGACCTCTTTCCGGCCTTGATCGACTCGATGGCGGGGTCGGACGCGGTGTGCCTGCACGCGCTGGTGGACGGCCTGATGGCCGATCATCGCCGCTTGGCGGGCCTGTGGGAACCCTTGCGCCAGACGCTGTCCGAGATCGCGGCGGGGCGGCCGGCGCAATTGCCGCCGCAGCAGGTCCAAACCTTCACCGAGGCCTACGAAGCGCACATCCGGCGCGAAGAGGACGAGTTGCTGCCGATGGCGGCGCGGCTGATACCGGACGACGCGCTGGCTGCGATCGGTCAGGCCATGAAAGCGCGGCGCGGCGGCGAGGCCGGCTGAAAAGGCGCGTTGCGCGGGCGGGGGCGAGCGTTTACCCTTGCCGGACAGGCGGGAACGCCGATGTCAGGGAACAAGACAGGATGATGCTGGGGGGAATGAACGTCGCGCGCCGGCTGTTCGGTTCGTGGGTCGAGGACGTCAACCGGGTGACGCTGCGCGCCGACCTGGCGGCGGGGTTGTTGGGCGCGTTGCTGGTGCTGCCGCAGGGCGTCGCGTTCGCGACGCTGGCGGGCCTGCCTCCTGAATACGGCCTGTATTCGGCCATCGTGCCCTGTATCGTGGCGGCGTTGTTCGGCTCCAGCCGCCATGTGATGTCCGGACCGACCAACGCCAATTCGCTGGCGCTGTTTGCGGTGCTGGCGCCGCTGGCAGCCGCGGGCACCCCCGCCTACATCCAGCTTGCCCTTGCCGTGACCGTGCTGGTCGGGATCATGCAGTGGCTGGTGGGCACCTTGCGGCTGGGATCGCTGGCGCACTTCATTTCGCCGTCGGCGTTGTTTGGTTTTACCAGCGGTGCGGCCGTGCTGATCGCCGTGCATGCGCTCAAGGACGCGCTGGGTTTGCCGTCGACGGAGGCGCATGGTGCGGGCGCGGTGCTGGAAAGCATCGCCACGCATATCGGCCAGGCGCATCCGGGCGCCTTGCTGGTGACGCTGGTCACGCTGGGCACCGCGCTGCTGGCGCGCAGGCTGGACAAGCGCAAGCCATACATGCTGCTGGGCCTGGCGGCGGGGACATTCGCGGCGTGGGTCTTCAATTCGGTGGTCCCGCCGCAGGCAGGCACGCCGGTGCCTGTGCTGGGCGCAATCGCCCAACCGTGGCCGCCTTTTCATGTGCCCAGCGTCGACTGGCGCGCGCTGCCCGATCTCTTGAGCCTGGCATTTGCGTTGACCATCGTCGCATTGGCGCAATCCATCTCGATTGCCAAGGCGGTTGCGACGCGATCTGGCCAGCGCATCGACGCGAACCGGGAGTTCGTGGGACAGGGCCTGTCCAACATCGTGGGCGGCTTCTTTTCGTGCTACCTGTCCTGCGGCTCGCTCAATCGTTCCATTCCAAACTTCGAGGCGGGCGCGAAAACGCCGCTGGCGTCGGTGTTTTCCGCGCTGCTGCTGATGCTGCTGGTGGCGGTGTCCGCGCCGCTCCTGGCGTTGATCCCGCATGCGGCGATCTCGGGGCTGCTGTTGCTGGTGGCCTGGACGCTGCTGGACATTCCCCGCTGGCGTCACCTGTTGCGCACGCAACGCGGCGAATGCGCAATCGCCGCGGCCACGCTGGCCGCCACGATCGCCATCCGCATGGAGGTCGCGATCCTGCTGGGCACGGTGCTGTCGCTCATGGTGTACCTGCACCGCACGTCGCGGCCGGCGATGCGCACGATGGGCTTTGATTCGCGCGGGCCGGATCGCCGCTTCGTCGTCCTCGAGCACCACCCGGACGCCTTGCCGGAATGCCCGCAGCTCAAGCTGCTGCGCATGGAGGGGTCAGTCTATTTCGGGGCGGCCGCGCACGTGGCGCAGCGGCTGCACGATCTGCGTTCGGCGCCGGGCGCGCCGCGCCATCTGCTGGTGATGGCCAAGAGCATGAACTTCATCGACCTGGCCGGCGCGCAGGTCTGGGACGACGAGTTGGCGGCGCGGCGCGCGATGGGCGGAGATCTGTATTTCCATCGGCCGCGGCCCGAGGTGATGGACATGTGGCGCCGCACCGGATTTCTGGCCCGGCTGGGCGAGGACCACATCTTTCCGGACAAGGCGACGGCGTTGCACGAGATCTACGCCAAGCTGGACCGGAACATCTGCGCAGGGTGCACGGCCCGGATTTTCTGGGAATGCCAGCCGGACCGCCCGCAGCGCGACGGTTGAGGCGTTTGGCGGGTCAGGCTTTCTGCGGCGTCTCGGTGCCCAGATAAGCGGCCTTGACCCGCTCGTCGGCCGCGATGGCGGCCGGCGCGCCTTCGGCCAGCAGGCCGCCCCGTACCAGCACCGCGATGCGATCCGCGTGCTTGAACACGACATCCAGACTGTGTTCCGTGAAAAGCACCGCAATGCGCTGCGTGTCCGCCAACTGGCGGGTCAGGCGCATCAGCGCATGGCGTTCGTTGGTGGCCATGCCGGCGGTGGGCTCGTCCATCAAGAGCAGACGCGGCTGGTGCGCCAGCGCCATCGCAAGCTCCACCCGCTTGACGTCGCCATAGGCCAGCGTGCCGCACGCCTCGCTGGCCTTGTCCGCCATCTGCACTTGCGACAGCAGGGTCTTCGCTTCTTCAGCCGCATGGCGGTCGGCGCGCCGCCATGGGTTGAACAGCAACCGGTCGCGCGACAGCAGGGCGGTCTGAACGTTTTCCAGCACGGTCATCGAGCGGAACGTGGCGGCGGTCTGGAAGCTGCGGCCCACGCCCAGCCGGCAGATCTTGCCGGCGGACATGCCGACCAGTTCGCGCCCGTCCAGCCGCACCGAACCCGAGTCGGGGCGCAACTGGCCGCCCAACACATTGAAGCAGGTCGACTTGCCCGCGCCGTTCGGGCCGATCAGGGCCAGCATGTGGCCCGCGTCCAGGTCGAACGACACATCGGCCAGCGCGTCGATGCCGCCGAAGGATTTGCGCAGGTTGCGCACCTGCAGCAGGGGGGCGGCCGGGGTCATGCGGACCTCCTGCGCAGCCGGGCGGCAGCGCCCGCCAGGCCTTCGGGGAAGGCCATGACGAGGGCCAGGATCGCCAGGCCCAGCACCGCGTGCCAGTACTCGGTGCTGCGCGCCGCGGCATCCTGCAGCCAGGTGTAGGATGCCGCGCCGACAAGCGGGCCGGCCAGCGTCTGGATGCCGCCCAGCAGCACCATCACCAGTCCATCGACCGAGCGGCTGACGGCCAGCACGTCGGGTGCGATGCTGCCCTTGGAAAATGCGTACAGGGAGCCCGCCAGGCCCGCGGCGAACGAGGCGGCCACGAATCCGGCCCACTGGATGCGGCGCGTGTCCATGCCCAGCGCTTCGGCGCGCAAGGCCGAATCGCGCACGCCGCGCAGCGCGAACCCCAGCGGCGAAAACGCCAGCCGGCGCAGCCACCAGACGCCGGCCGCGCACAGCGCCAGCGTGAGGTAGTAGAACCAGGGCCCCTGCGCCAGCCAGGCCGACGGCCACAAGCCCGTCAGGCCGTTGCTGCCGCCGGTCACGTCATCCCATTGATAGGTCAGGGCCCACAGGATCTGCGCGACCGCCAGCGTCAGCATCGCCAGATACACGCCGGACAGCCGCACGCAGAACCACCCGAACACCAGGGCGCCGAACGCGGCGGCAAACGGGCCCAGCAGCAGCGCCGCCTCCATGGGGATTGCGGCCAGTTTCAGGAGCAGCGCCGCGCCGTAGGCGCCCAGTCCGAACCAGGCGGCGTGGCCGAACGAGGTCATGCCCGCCAGCCCGGTCAGAAAGTGCAGGCTGGCGGCGAACAGGGCGGCGATCAGGATCTCGGTCATGAGGATGCTGAGGTAGGGCCAGTACAGCGTCGCGACGGGCACCAGCGCCAGCAAGGCCAGCAGCACGCCGTAGGCCAGACGCAGGCGCGGACCCGCCGGGGATATGGGGCGCTCCGGCATGCCCGCGTGCGAAGTAGGGGCGGGGGGCTTGCCCATCAGGCCCCACGGCCGCACGACCAGCACCACGGCCATCACGGCGAATTCGGCCAGCAGCGTGAGCTTGGACAGGTTGAATACCCACGGGCCGATGGCGACCTGGCCCAGGAACACGAACAGCGCCTTGACCGAGCAGATCAGCACGGCCGCCAGGAACGCGCCCGGCACCGATCCCAAGCCGCCCACGACCACCACGACAAAGGCGCTGGCGATGATTTCAAGGTCCAGGCCGAGGGTGGCGGGCACGCGCGGCGCCGCTAGCGCGCCGCCCAGGCCGGCGAGGAACGCGCCCAGCGTGAAGGCGGACGTGAACAGCCAGGCCTGATTCACGCCCAGCGCCGCCAGCATGGTGCGGTTTTCAGCGGCGGCGCGCAGCAGCCGGCCCCAGCGGGTGCGCATGAGCAGCAGCCACAAGAGCCCCAGCACGATGGGGCCGGCGGCAATCAGCAGGAGGTCGTATTCAGGGTAACGGCGGCCCAGGATCTGCACGGCGCCCGACAGGCCCGGCGCGCGTGCCGAGAACAGGTCTTCGGGGCCCCAGATGGCCAGGGCCGCGTCGCCGATGATGAGGACGAGGGCGAAGGTCGCCAGCAGCTGGAAGAGTTCGGGGGCGCGGTAAAGGCGCTTGAGCACCAGAAGCTCGGCCGCCGCGCCGATCAGGCCGGTCGCCAGCGCCGCCAGCAGCAGGCCGAACCAGTAACCCGCGCCGCTGCCGAAATGGCTGGTGAAGGTCCAGGCCAGGTAGATGCCCAGCATGTAGAACGAGCCGTGCGCGAAGTTGACCACGCGGGTTACGCCAAAGATCAGCGACAGGCCCGCGGCGACCAGGAACAGCGCGCTGGCGTCGGCCAGGCCATTGAGCAGCTGCAGCAGCAGCCCGGATACATTCATCAGTGTGCCGGCCGCATCTTGCGCACCTGTTCGTCGGGCGGCTGCAGCCGCGCGCCGTCGATGTAGGCAAAGTCCTTCATGATGCCCTTGCCGTCCTCGACCGCGGTCACGCCCACGTAGACGCCCATCGTGGATTGATGGTCGATCTTGCGGTACTGGATCGGGCCGTAGGGCGTGTCCACCTTCAGGCCGGCAAAGGCGTCGACGAGCTTTTCCGTGTCCACGGAACCGGCGGCCTTCAGGCCCTGTGCGATCGACATCAACGATGCATAGCCGACCACCGACCCGACCTTGGGCGTTTCGTTGAAGCGCTTCTTGTAGGCCTCGACAAAGGTCTTGTTGGCCGGCGTGTCGATGGCATACCAGGGGTAGCCGGTGACGATCCAGCCGGTGGGGGTGTCGGCGCCCAGCGGTTCCAGATATTCGGGTTCGCCTGACAGCAGCGAGACGACCGGCATGTTTTCAAAGAGGCCGCGCGTGTTGCCTTCGCGCACGAAGCGCGTCAGGTCGGCGGCGAACAGCACGTTGAAAATGGCGTCGGGTTTGGCGTCGGCCAACGCCTGCACCACCGCGCCGGCATCCACCTTGCCCAGCGGCACGGCCTGTTCCGCGACGAATTCCACGTCGGATTGGAACGACTGCATCATGGCCTTGAACGTGGCCACGGCGGATTGCCCGTATTCGTAATTGGGGTAGACGATGGCCCAGCGCTTCTTGCGCAGGGCCAGCGCCTTGGGCGCCACTGCCGCCACGTGCATCCACGTGGACGGACGCAAGCGGTAGGTGTAGCGGTTGCCTTCCTGCCAGGTGATCTTGTCGGTCAGCGGTTCGGCGGCCAGGAAGAACACCTCTTGCTGCTTGGCGAAATCGGTCAGCGCCAGGCCGGTGTTGGAAAGGAACCCGCCGAACAGCAGCTCGACTTTTTCGCGCGCCAGCAGTTCCTGCGCGGCGCGGACCGAATCACCCGGATTGCCGTTGTCGTCGCGCGAGATGACTTCGAGTTTTCGGCCCAGGACGCCACCCGCGGCGTTGACCTCTTCAAGCGCCAGTTGCCAACCCTTTTTGTACGGGCCCAGGAAGGCGGGAATGGCCTTGTAGCTGTTGATCTCGCCGATGCGGATGGGCGGTTCCTTGTCTTTGGCGGCGGCGGGGGCGGCCGGAGCCAGGGCCAGGGCCAGGATCGCGGGCGCAAGCGCGCGGCGCAGCAAAGTGAGGCAGGGACGGATCATGGTGGAGTAATCGCAGGCTGAAGATGAATCGGGCCTCGCGCGCGCCTGGGGCGCCGCCGGTGCGGCCTAATTGAAACATGGGCCTTGGCGCAGCGGCAAATTAATGGCAATAAAAAGCCGGCAACAAAAAGCGGGCGACAAGAAGCCGGCAATAAAAATGGCCGGCAATAAAAAAGGCCCTGCATGACAGGGCCTTTTTTGCGGGATACCGGCTGAATTACTTCAGCTTGGTTTCCTTGTAGTCGACGTGCTTGCGAGCGACCGGATCAAATTTCTTGATCAGCATCTTCTCGGGCATGTTGCGCTTGTTCTTGGTGGTCGTGTAGAAATGACCCGTGCCGGCGGTCGACTCGAGCTTGATCTTTTCGCGGATACCTTTGGCCATGTCGTGCTCCTAGTATGTAGATTGGCGGGGCGGCCGATTAGGCCATTTCGCCGCGGGCACGCATTTCGGCCAGCACGGCTTCGATGCCGTTCTTGTCGATCGTGCGGATGGCCTTGGCAGAAACACGCAGGCGAACCCAGCGGTTTTCGCTTTCAACCCAGAACCGGCGCGATTGCAGGTTGGGCAGGAAGCGACGCTTGGTCTTGTTGTTTGCGTGCGAAACATTGTTGCCCACCATCGGGCCTTTGCCGGTCACTTGGCATACGCGTGCCATGGATGCACCTCTTTAGTGTCGTTCTTGCCGCGCATCGCTTCGGGGGAGTAGACGGGGGTTTAGCCGCCGGGCTGTGAAGGCTGCTGTACGCTGCCTTGGCCGGCCACCCAGTCTTAGTGGATGAGGGGGAAAGTGATTTCACCCCAGTGCTTATACCCGCTGCCTGCCGCCCGCTTGCATTCACAACACGCGGTTGGGGGTCAGAGTGCTGAACTACAAAGCATAGTAGTCCTGCACGGGAAACTTCATGTGAAGACCGCGATTCTAATACGAAAATCTTAAGTAAATCAAGCTGCAGGGCTACGCGGTGTGCGAACGCGCCACACGCCCGGCCGTCCAGGACAGGCATGCGCAGGCCGCCAGGGTGGTGGTCAGGGGCAGGGCGGTGTCGGATTGCCAGGCGCTGACGGCGAAACCCGCGAGGGCGCCGCACGACAACTGAAGCGTCCCCAATAGCGCAGACGCCGCGCCCAGCCGCTTGCCCTGGTCCGCCAGCGCAAGCGCCGCCGAGTTGGGGTTCACGAAGCCCTGGCTGCCCATGTAGCAGATCAGGCACAACATCAGCAGCGGCAGCGTCAGCAGCCCGGCCAGCGTCAGCGCGACGGCGGCGAGGCTGGCGCAGGCCAGCGTGACCAGCGCGCGGCTTTGCAGCTGGCGCGGGGTGTAGGTGCGCAGCAGCCGCGCGCTGATCTGCGAGCAGATGATGAGCGACAGCGCATTGGTGCCGAACAGCAGGCCGTAGTATTGCGGCGGCACGCCGTAGAGTTCGATGAAGACGCGGGGCGAGCCGATGATGTAGGCAAACATGCCGGCCTGGCCAAAACCGCCCGCCAGGCTGTGCGACATGAAGCCGCGGTGCGCGAACAGGCCGCGATAGTTCTGCAGGATGGTGCTCCAGCGCAGCGGCACCACGCGCTCGGGCGTGAGCGATTCCTTCATGATGAGGATGACGGCCGTCATCAGCATCGCGCCGCCCGCGAGCATCACCCAGAAGAGGCTGCGCCACGAGGTGATGGCCAGCAACTGGCCCCCGATCAGCGGCGCGAGGATCGGCGCCAGGCCCATGATGAGCATCAGCAGCGACATGGCGCGCGCCGCTTCGTGGGTCTCGTAGTGGTCGCGGATGACCGCGCGCGGAATCACGATGCCGGCCGCGCCACCCATTGCCTGCACGACGCGCCAGCCGGTCAGGGCTTCGACCGATCCCGACAGCGCGCACCCCAGCGAGGCGATCATGAACAGGGTCAGGCCCACCAGCAGCGGCGGCTTGCGGCCGTAGCGGTCGGCCATCGGGCCGTAGAACACCTGCGCCATCGCCAGGCCGATCAGGTACGCCGCCAACGTGCGCTCGACATCGCCGCGGGAGACGCCGAGATTGGCCGCGATCGTGGGGAACGCGGGCAGGTACATATCGATGGCGAACGGGCCGATGGCCGTCAGCGCGCCCATGAGGATGAGCCAACCGGGCAGGCTGCTGCGGGATGTCTGTGATGGGGGCATGTAGATCGCGATGAAGCGCAGGGACAGGGCGCGTGGCGGTGCAGGAGCTGTACTGGCCGCGCCAAGCCGGGGACTTTATCATGGGCGGGCTTACAGGAAAATTGCGGGTGCTTTCCGAAAGCGTCCCTGGCGCCACTACGCATCCGGAGGAGAAGCCGTGAATCCTTTGCTATCTGTCGTGGAACGCAAACTTCAGGCCCTGCCTGTCCCTGTGCAGCTTGTGCTGCCCGATGGCGCCGTGCTCGGCGCGCCGGCGCCCCGCGTGCGGTTCGTGACGCACGACAAGAGCGCGCTGGCCCATCTTGCCGAAGGGGCCGTCGGCGTGCTGGGCCAGGATTACGTCGAAGGCCGCATCGATATCGAAGGGCGCATGCGCGACGTCATGGCGGCCGCGGCAAAGCTGCTGCCCGGTTCGCCCATGGACGCCGCGCGGGGCGGATGGCTGACCGAGCTGGTGCGCAAGGTGATGTCCGTGTGGCGGCATTCGGTCGAGCGCGACGCCAAACAGATTCAGTTCCACTACGACCTGTCCGACGACTTCTACGCGCTGTGGCTGGATCCGCGCCGCGTCTATTCGTGCGCCTACTACCGCGAACCGGGTATGACGCTGGCGCAGGCGCAGGAGGCCAAGCTCGATCTCATTTGCCGCAAGCTGCGTCTGTCGGCCGGCGAGCGGTTCCTGGACGTGGGCGCGGGATGGGGCGGGCTGCTGCTGTGGGCCGCCGAGAACTATGGCGTCGACGCCACCGGCATCACGCTGTCGCGCAACCAGCATGCGCACGTCAGCCGGCTGATCGAAGAGAAGGGGTTGTCCGGGCGGGTCCGCATGATGCTGCTGGATTACCGCCAGCTGGACGAATCCCAGCCCTACGACAAGATCGCATCGGTCGGCATGTTCGAGCACGTGGGGCGCGCGCAACTGGAAAGCTACTTCGCCAAGCTGCGGAGGCTGCTCCGTCCGGGCGGGCTGATCATGAATCACGGCATCACCGCGGCCGGCGTGTACAACGCCGAACTGGGCAATGGCATGGGCGAGTTCATCGAGAAATACATCTTCCCAGGCGGCGAGCTGACGCACGTCAGCGTGGTGATGCAGGCGCTGGCCAATGGCGGGCTGGAAGACCTGGACGTGGAGAACCTGCGGCCGCACTATGCGCGCACGCTCTGGGCCTGGAGCGATGGACTGGAGGCACGGTTGCCCGAAGCGGCCCGCATCCTGGGCGGGGACCAGGGCGAGCGGTCGCTGCGCGCGTACCGGCTGTATCTGGCCGGCTGCGCCATGGCCTTCGAACATGGGTGGATCGCACTGCATCAGATTCTTGTCCAGCATCCGGCGTCGGGCCGCGCGGACGAACTGGATGGGCCTGGGGATCTGTCTTATCCGTGGCGGCGGGACTATATGTATGGATCGCGGTCCGGGGAGTGAGGGGCCGCGGTGTCAATTGGAGCCATCGTAATAGCATAAAAGTTCGCAATTTCTGGAACCAATTCCCGTGTTGCAGTGCACTCTGGAACGCGCTGAACGTATTAATAGGCACATAATATTAACTAAATGTATCGGCTTTTTCGGGTTTGGTCTTCCTAGGAGAAATCTGCCGTTTCCCCCTGATCTACTGGGGTTTTCCCGGAGCAATTTGGCCGCGAATGTATCTGTTTCATTCACCCTTGGGGTTGGGCAGCGCAGCAATTTCGTTTAAGATGCTGCCTTCTTCGTTCAGTTTGTTCTCTTTCTGTGAGTATTCAAAAACCCGTTTTTGAAGCTCCCTGTCTTGCAAGACGCCGCATCCCTCGCGGGCAGTCTTGTTGCTAGTGTCGGTTTGTATTGGCGGTTCAGCCCGTCTTCCGCACAACCCCCTTAGCTCCACGGTGCCGCCCAGGCTTTCATCCTGGCGTGAGTGCCTGAACCTATGGAGGCAAAAGCCAATGCGTTTTACCCCTGTCAAGTCCCTGGCCGCCGCGGCCGTTTTGTTTGCGTTTGCTGGCACGGCTCAAGCCGCCGACGCTCCGCAATGTGAACTCAAGCGTCCGGTCATGTTCGGCGCCATGAACTGGGAATCCAACCTGGTCCTGGTCGACGTCGAGCGATTCATCATGGAAAAGGGCTACGGTTGCAAGACCGAAACCCTGCCCACCGAGACCTTGCCCGCCCTGGCCGCCCTTGAGCGCGGCGATCTGGACATCAACACCGAGATCTGGCTGAACAGCGTGGCCGATCCCTGGGCCCGCGCCGAAAAGACCGGCAAGGTCAAGCGCATTGGCGACCTGTACATGGGCGCCGAAGGCTGGTACATCCCCAAGTACACGGCCGAGCGTCTGCCCGAGCTAAAGTCGGCGGCGGACCTGCCCAAGTTCAAGGATGAATTCAAGGATCCGGAAGAACCCGGCAAGGGCCGCTTCTATGGCTGCCCGGCCGGCTGGGGTTGCGAAGTCACCAGCAACAACCTGTTCCACGCCTTGAAGCTGGACGACACCTACACGCTGTACTCGCCCGGCACGGGCGCGGCGCAGAAGGCGGCCCTGATGTCGGCCTACAAGCGCAAGCAGAACGTGGTCTTCTATTACTGGTCGCCCACGCCGCTGGTCGGCGCCATGGATCTGGTCAAGCTGGACCTGCCGGCCTACGATGCTGAAAAGCACAAGTGCCTGACGTCGCCCAAGTGCGCCAAGCCCGAGCCCAGCGCCTACCCCGACAACCCTGTCTTTACCGCGGTGAACACCAAGTTCTCCGAAGATGCGCCCAAGCTGACCGAATTCCTGTCCAAGGTCTCGGTGCCGCTGCCGGTCATCAATGAAACCCTGGCCCACATGGAAGAGTCCGGCGATGAGTCCAACGCCGTGGCCAAGTGGTTCCTGAAGAACAAACCCGACGTCTGGACCAAGTGGGTCCCCGCCGACGTCGCCGGGCGCGTCCAAAGCGCGCTGTAAAGCACTGTGATCCTGGCTGCGCGCCGCGGTGGCGCGTACCGGCCCGTCAAGGGGCCGGAACTCTTTGCCGGGATGGCCGCCGGCCGGGCGCATGCGTCCGGCCCGGCAAGCGTGCTTGTGCCGCCACCCGCGGTGGCAGTGATTCCGGTGCCGGGCACCGATGCGGAATGGATTTGCGCAATCAGCGGTCCTTCCGGGTGCCTGGCGCCAGTCTCAGTCTCGATGTCTTGTCCTGCGCCAGCGTGCCCGGTGGCGACACGGGCGGCGAGCGCGCCAGAATGGAGTCGAATGTATGTTTCCTGAAATTATTCCCGCCCGTCAGGTACGGGGGGCGATCGACGGTTTCGTCGATCACCTGGTCACCAACTACGCGGACACGCTGGAAAAGATGTCCCAGCCCGTGCTGCACGCGTTGGTGTGGCTGGAGCAACTGCTGCGCAATTCGCCCTGGTGGGCGGTGGTCGCGGTCACCATCGCGATCGCCTACGGCGTGAGCCGCCGCATCGGCCTGAGCCTGGCGATGGGCGCGCTGCTGTGCGTCATCGGGGTGCTGGGCTTGTGGGACGCCGGCATGCAGACGCTGGCGCTGATGATCATGGCCGCCGGCCTGTCGGTGCTGATCGGCATTCCGCTGGGCGTGCTGATGGCACGGGTGAACTGGCTGCGCTCGGGCATGCTGCCCGTGCTGGACGTGATGCAGACGATGCCCAGCTTCGTGTATCTGATTCCTGTCGTGATGCTGTTCGGCCTGGGCAAGATCCCCGCCATCATCGCAACCGTCATCTACGCCGTGCCGCCGCTCATCCGCCTGACCGACCTGGGCATCCGCCTGGTCGACCGCGAAGTGCTGGAAGCGTCGCGCGCCTTTGGCGCCAACCCGCGCCAGCAGCTGTTCGGCGTGCAGCTGCCCCTGGCGCTGCCCAACATCATGGCCGGTATCAACCAGACCACGATGATGGCGCTGTCGATGGTGGTGATTGCGTCGATGATCGGCGCGCGCGGCCTGGGTTATGAAGTGCTTCTGGGCATCAACCGCCTGGAAGTGGGCCGGGGCCTGCTCGCCGGCCTGGGTATCGTGGTGCTGGCCGTGCTGTTCGACCGGATCACGCAATCGTATGGACAGCGCATGCGCACGGGAGGCCAGCGATGAGCAAGATCGAAGTCAAGAACATCTACAAGATTTTCGGTGCGCATCCGAAGAAATGGCTGCAAGCCGCGCAGGGCGGCATGAGCAAGGAAGAGCTGCTGGCCAAGAGCGGCCACACGCTCGGCCTGCGCGACATCAGCCTGTCCATCGAAGAAGGCAGCATCTACGTCATCATGGGGCTGTCCGGTTCGGGCAAGTCCACGCTGATCCGCCACTTCAACCGCCTGATCGAGCCCAGCGCGGGCCACATCCTGGTCGACGGCGTGGACGTGGTCAGCCTGAACAAGCGCGACCTGGAAATCTTCCGCCAAAAGAAGATGAGCATGGTGTTCCAGCGTTTTGGCCTGTTTCCGCACCGCACCGTGCTGGACAACGCCGCGTACGGCCTGACCGTGCAGGGCGTTGGCAAGGCCGAACGCGAGAAGCGTGCCCGCGAATGGCTGGAACAGGTGGGCCTGTCGGGCTTCGAGAACCAGTATCCGCACCAACTGTCGGGCGGCATGCAGCAGCGTGTCGGCCTGGCGCGGGCGCTGGCCACCGATGCCGAGATCCTGCTGATGGACGAAGCGTTTTCCGCGCTGGATCCGCTGATTCGCCGCGAAATGCAGGATCAGCTCCTGCAGCTTCAGGCCAAGCTGAACAAGACCATCGTCTTCATCACGCACGATCTGGACGAAGCGCTGCGCCTGGGCAACCGCATCGCCATCCTGAAGGACGGCGAACTGGTGCAGGAGGGCACGCCGGAAGACATCCTGCTGAACCCGGCCAACGATTACGTGCAGTCGTTCCTGCAGGACGTGAACCGCACCAAGGTGCTCAACGCCACGCACGCCGTGAATCCGGCGCGCCTGACGCTGACGATGCGCTCGCGCCCGGCGCACGCCGTGGACCGCATGAAGGCGCTGAACTACGAGTATGCGCCGGTGCTGGATGGCAAGCGTCTGGCTGGCGTGCTGACCGCCGAGGCCGCCGAGAAGGCGATGCAGGAAGGCGTGCGCGACGTGTCCCGCTTCGTCGAGGACCTGGCGTCGGTGCCCGCAACCGCGGGACTGGGCGAGGTGCTGGCGCAACTGGTGCACAGCGACCAGCCGGTCGCCGTGACGGGCGAGGACGACGAGTTCCTGGGGATGCTGTCGCGCAAGAAGGTCGTGGAGCTGGTGACCCCGGCCCTGACCGAGACGCAGGTGGCGGGCGACACCGCCGCCACGCCCGATGCCGCTGCGTTGACGGCCCAGCCCGAACAGGAAAGCGAGGGCAAGGCCGCCGCCTGATCCCCGCATCGTCGGCATGACCCCATGCGCCCGCGTGCACCCGCTTGCATGCGGGCGCAGTCACGATATGATGGCTTGCCGGCCGGTTTGGCCGGCTTTCCTCGTCATGCACCCTCGGAACCTGCCATGCCCCTCTTGAACGTCCAGATCATGCAAGGCCACTCGGCCGCCCAGAAAGCCGCCCTGTTGAAGGCGGCGTCCAACGCGGTGGTCGAAAGCATCGCGGCCCCGGTGCCCAGCGTGCGCGCCGTGCTGCACGAAATCCCGGCGGAACACGTGATCGTGGCGGGCGAGATCGGCAAGCGCATGGCGCGCGTGGACGTGGACCTGATCGAAGGGCGCGACGAGGCCAAGAAGGCGGCGCTGATCGCGGCGCTGAACCAGGCCGTGTGCGCCAGCCTCGACATGTCGGGCGAAGACGTGCGCGTGATCCTGCGCGACGTGCCCAAGACGGACATGGGCGTGGCCAATGGACTGAGCGCCAAGGCCGCCGGACGCTGATCCGGCCCGCCCTCAGAACAGGAAACGCCCGCTTGCCGCGGGCGTTTCTCATGGGCGAATACGTGGGCTGTGCAGTCAGTCCAGCTTCACGTTTGCCGCCTTCACCACCTCGCCCCACCGCGCGATCTCGCTCTTGATGTAGGCGGCGTACTCCTGCGGTGTCGACCCCAGCGCCTGCGCGCCCTGCACCTTGAGCTGCTTCTGCATTTCCGGGGATTTGAGCGCGCGCAGGATCTCGGCGTTGAGCTTGTCGATGATGGGCGCGGGCGTGCCTGCCGGCACGACGACGCCTTGCCAGGCGCCCATGCCAAAGCCCGGCGCCACCGTCTCAGCCACCGTCGGCACGTTGGGCAACTGGTCGCTGCGGGTCTCGCTGGTCACCGCCAGGGCGCGCAGCTTGCCTTCGCGGATGAATCCCAGCGAGTCGTTCAGCGTGTTGGTCATCACCTGGACCTGGCCGCCGACCAGGTCGGTCATGGCCGGAGCGCTGCCGCGATAGGGCACGTGGACCGCGTCGATGTTCAGCGACTTCAGGAGCAGCAACGCGCCCAGGTGCGTGACGTTGCCCGCGCCCGCCGATCCATACGACAGCTTGCCGGGATGCTTGCGGGCGTAGTCGACAAACGCGGATGCGGTGTCGGCGGGCACCGAGGGATGCACCAGGAGGACGAGTGGAATGACGGCCGTGCTGGAGACGGGCGCAAAGTCCTTGACCGGGTCGAACGCGAGCGAGCGGTACAGGTTGGGGCTGAGTGCGATGGACGAGGTGTTGTACAGCACCGTGTAGCCGTCTGGCTTGGCCGCGGCTGCGTATAGCATGCCGATGTTGCCGTTGGCGCCGCCCTTGTTTTCGACGACGACGGTCTGGCCGAGCTGGTCGGTGAGCTGTTTGGCCAGCACGCGCGCCACCAGGTCGGTCGGCCCGCCGGGCGGGAAGGGCACCACCATCGTGATCGGGCGGTCGGGCCATGCGGCCTGGGCGCTTGCGGCGCCTCCCAGCGCCAGGATGGCCAGCGTCGCGGCCAGCATTGCTTTTTTCATGGTTGTCTCCTTGTGCTGTTATGGATACTGCGAACTGGCGGCCGCGTCCTCTGGCGGGACCCGTGCCGCCGCAGGGCATTCAGCCGGGTCTGCCGGCCAGCATGCGCACGGCCGTGTAGGCCATCACCGGCTGGCCATGCTGGTTGCGGACGTCGATCTCGGACGTGACCACCGCGCGGTTGTGCTGCGAGGTGGGGCGCACGCCGGTCACTTCGATCTCGGCCCAGATCGTGTCGCCGGCCACCACGGGCGCGATCATTTTCTTGTGGACTTCCAGCAGCGCCAGGCCCGTTCCTTGCACCATGCCCTGCATGATCAGCCCTTCGATCAGGCCGTAGGTAAGCGCGCCGGGGGCGGGCCGGCCCTTTATCGCGCCGTGGCTGTAGGTGGCGTCGATGAAGATGGTCTCCAGCATGCCCGTGACGCTGATGAAGTTCACGATGTCGGTCTCGGTGACCGTGCGGCGAAACGTCTGGAAGCGCTGGCCGACGGTAAGGTCCTGCCAGTAGTAGCCCTGGCCCAGTTGGGCGGCGGGCGCGGCGTTGCGGTCTTGGGTCATGCGGTGTCCTTGGCGTTGTCGGAAGAGGGGGAGGGCGCTTGGCCGGCGGCGCCCGCTTGCAGCAGGGCGTCGATGGCGGCCGGTGCAAGGCCGGCCTGGCGAAGCACTTCGTGGGTGTGCTCGCCCAGGCGCGGCGGCATGGCGGGCGGCACGCTGGACTGCTGCAGGCGCACCGGGTTGCGGGGAAAGCGGTATTGGCTGCCGGACGCGCTTTGCAGCGGCACGAAGAAGCCGACGCTCTCCAGGTGCGGATCGGTCTCCAGGTCTTCCAGCCGGTTCACGGGTGCGGCCGGAATCTCCAGCCGCTCGCACAGGGCAAGCCAGTACGCGGTGTCGTGGGCCGCGACGATGCCGGCCTGCAGTTCGTACAGCGTCTCGATGTGCCGGGTGCGCGCCGAGATGTCGGCAAAGCGCGGATCCCGCGCCAGGTCGGGGCGGCCTGCGGCGTTGAAGAAATCGCGCCAATGGGCGTCCGTATAGGGCATCAGGCAGACGTGTCCATCGGCGGTCTGGCAGGGCCGGCGCCACGGCGTCAGCACCCGCGGATAACCGGCGGGGCCGGGCGCATCGGCCAGATGGCGGCCGTAGTAATGCTCCACCAGCGCAAACGACGCCATGCTTTCGAACATGGGCACTTCCAGCTGCTGGCCGCGGCCCGTGCGCTCGCGCTGGAACAGCGCGGCCAGGATGGCGTGCGCGGCGATGAGGCCGCAAGTCTTGTCGGCGGCGACGGTGGGCAGGTAGCGCGGCGCGCCGGTCTGGCGGCCCACCAGGTCGGCAAATCCGGACAGGCCCTGGATGATGTCGTCGTAAGCCGGGCGGCCGTCGTAGGCGCCGCCTTCGCCAAAGCCATACAGGCCGGCATACACCAGCCGCGGATGGCGGGCGCACAGCGTGGCGGGGTCCAGCCCCAGCGCGGCCATCTTGGCCGGCCGCATGCTGTGCATCAGCACGTCGGCCTGGTCCACCAGCGTCAGCAGCGCCTCGCGCGCGGCCGGCTGCTTCAGGTCCAGCACGATGCTGCGCTTGTTGCGGTTCAGCCCCAGGAAGATCGCGGACAGGCCGGGCTCCTGCGCGGGGCCGGTGTGCCGGGTGGAATCGCCGCCGGGCGCTTCGACCTTGATGACGTCCGCCCCGTAGTCGGCCAGGATCTGCGAGGCATAGGGGCCGAACACGACGGAGGTCAGGTCCAGGATGCGGATGCCGTCCAGCGCGGAGGCGGTCGGGGAGGGAGGCGTGGTCATGGCGGAAATCCTATCGGTGCCGCACATACGCGTCTAATATGGCTTCGGTATTGCTTGATACGGAATCTGTTATGGCTATAGATTTGCGCCAGCTTCGGCAGTTCGTCACGATTGCCGAACTGGGCAGTTACCGCCGCGCGGCCGACGCGCTGCACATCGCGCAGCCGGCGCTGTCGGTGTCGATCCAGAAACTGGAGCACGCGGTGGGCGTTCCGCTGCTGGTGCGGGGCGCCAAGGGCGTCTCGACGACGCCGGCGGGCGATGCGCTGATGGCGGACGCGCGCCGCGCGCTGTTTCATACCGACCAGGCGCGCCAGGCCGCCCGCCGGGTGGCGCTGGGCGAATGGGGGACGTTGCGGCTGGGCTTCGTGGGCTCGGCCACCTACATGCTGCTGCCGCGTTGCCTGCCCGCCTTCCGGACGCAATACCCGGACGTGCAGCTGGATCTGCGCGAGGACAGCACGGTCGGCCTGGTGGCGATGCTGCGCGCCAACGAAATTGACGCCGGCCTGGTGCGCGGTCCGCTGGCCGAAGACAACGAACTGGATTCGTGGGTGGTCGAGCGCGACGACCTGATCCTGGCCGTGCCCGCCGGGCATCCGCTGGCCGGCGCCGGCCCGATCGCGCTGGAACGCATGCGGTCCGAGAACTTCGTGCTGTATTCGCCGGCCAAGGTGCCGGGGCTGAACGGGGTGACGCTGGCGCTATGCCACAAGGCGGGGTTTTCGCCCCGCATCAGCCAGGAAGCGATCCAGGTGCAGACGCTGGTCAGCCTGGTCGCCAGCGGCCTGGGTGTGGCGCTGGTGCCCGGCGTGACCCGCGCCTATTCGACGCCGCATGTGGCCTTTGTGCCCTTGACCGACGCGGACGCGCAGGGTGCGTTGTCCCTGTCTCTGGTGACGCATCGCGACACCTCCTGCGCGTCCGTGCTGCGGCTGCGGGACAGCATGCTGGCGCCGGCCCCAGCCTGACCGGCGCTACACCGCGTAGACGACGCGGTGCGCCTCGGTCGGCAGCGGCAGGTCCCAGCGGTGCAGCATGCCCGTCAGCGTCTTGTTGGACAACGACGTGTCGCGCCGGGCATTGCGCCGCAGCAGCTCGGCGCGCGGCTTTTCCAGATACACCAGCTCAACGTCGGCCTGATACGCGTACAGCAGGTCCAGCGTCTTCTTGCGCATCAGTTCGCTGAGGTTGGTGGCGTTCCACACGAAGGGCGCGCGGGCGCGCAGCAGGGCCTTCGCGCGGTCGACGGCCAGGTGCGCCACCATGCCCTCGTTCTTGCCATGGCGCAGCCCCAGTTCCTCGCGCGCATCGTCGAACGACACCACCGGCAGGTCGGGATGATGCGCCGCCACCCAGGTGTTCTTGCCGGAAGCGGGCAGGCCCGACATTACGATGACGCGCGAACCGGGCTCCTGGAACAAGGCGTAGTCCGGATGCACGTCCGCGCCGCGGAAATAGCTGACGGCGGTGTGCGCATCGGCAAAGGCGCGGGGCTGGCCGAAGCACGCTTCGTCGCGCGCCAGTTCGCAAAAGAGGGCGATGTTGTCCAGCACGCGGCCCGCGTCTGCGCAGAGGCGGCCGCGCATGTCGGCCTCGGCCAGCATGGCAAGCAGCGGAAGGGACACCTGCCAGGACAGCTCGCGCACGATGAATTCGGGCGAGCGGCCGCGGCGCGAGCCTTCCAGCGCAAAAAACGGCACCTGATGCGTGGCAATCAGCCGGCAGATGGCTTCGCGCACCGCGAAGGGGACGCCGGCGTCCCACAAGGCGATGCGCGCATCGATCGCGCCCTTGCGCGAATGGCCGGGCTGGCCGATGGCCCCCGTCACCGGGTCGATCACCGTGGTGCTGTGCTTGGCCACGTCGTGCAGCAGCGCCGCCAGGAACACGATCTCCTGGTCGGCGCGAGACGCAGCCTGGTACTGCGGCAGCGCGAGCAGCGCGTCCACGACCATCTGCGTGTGCGTCCATACGTCGCCCTCGCCGTGATAGCGCGGGTCCTGCGGCGTGGTCTTGGCCAGCTCCAGCGCGGGAAAGGCCGCCAGGCACGCGGCATAGTCCGCACCGCGCGCAGGCGTGGGAACCAGTGCCCGGATCTGTTCGTAATTCATGATGTCTCTCCGTCGCGGGTGGCGCCGCGCAAGGTGTCCCAGTCCACCGCAAGGCGCGGCGCGTACAGGTCGACGCCGTCGGCGAGCAGATTGGGGATGTAGGGCTGCTCCGAATGGTGCATGTCCGAATCCAGGATGGCCTGCACGAAGTCGCGGCGCACCCACTTGTAGCGGGCGAGCGTCTTGCCGTCGGCTTCGGCCTTGATGTAGAGGCCTTCTGACAGATCCGACTTGTCGCACTGCTTCCAGGCGCGCGCCAGGTCCAGGCCTTCGCGCAGCACGGTGGCCTCGAACGCGTCGCGCCAGCCGGTCGTCTTGGCCAGCGAGGGCTTTAGCAGGGCCTTCAGATCGGCCAGCCGCGCGGGCGCCGGGCCTTCGTACAGCACGGGCACGGACAGCACCGGGCCGCCGGCCAGCAGCGCGCGGCGCGCGCCGGTCGACAGGAATTGGCCGGTGCGGCGGTCCAGTACATCGAATTCAAAGAAGTGATGCGGCAGCGCGTCGTAGAACACGGAGTGCTTTTTCGACAGGGTTTCGCCGTACATCACGTAGCGGTCTTCCAGCCGGTCCAGCAGCCAGTCCGCATGCGCGGCGGCCCAGGCCTTGATGAAGCTGAACTGCCGTTCGCGCCCGCCGCCCACCAGATAGTGGCCGCGCGATTGCAGCAGCAGTTCGCCCGACGGGCTGAAACTGATGCCCGTGTTCGCGCCGTCGAGCTTTTCTTCAACGACAAGGGTCTGGCCCGCCAGCGTGCGATAGGGCACGTGGCCGTGGCCTTCGTCGCCTTCCTGCAGGCGCGAGCCTTCCAGGTGGGGCGTTCGGGGATATCGGAACAGGTCCAGCGATTGCGCGTAGGCGCAGAAATCCAGCGTCATGGGTCTTCTCCAGCAGATGGGAAAAGCCGACAACGCAGTCTTTACGGGAGGGGAAGCAGAGATGGGGTGGTGTTGCGCTTCCTGGATCCGCGCCTGCCGGGCGGGGTGTGCTCATGACATGGCGTTGAGCAGCGAATGCGGGCAGGCTGACCGCGGTACCAGGACGGTACTCGTCGGCGTTCAGGCGAATTGACGAATGGCAGACACGGTTGCACCCAGAAAATGGCAAGGATTGAAAAAGCAGGGCCGAATGCTAAGTCAGCGCGGCGGCGCTTGTCAATGCGCCGCCGCAGTGGCCCGCACGCCAGCGTCAGGCGGGGGGCGCGGCGCGCAGCACGATCTGCGTGATTTCCGACGGCCGTCCGAGCCGGATGGGAAAGCCCGGCCACAGGCCCGCGCCGTTGCTCACGTAGAGCTGCATGCCGCCGACCTGATACATGCCGGACACATAGCCCTCGTTGGCCAGTTGGGTGATGAAGTGCGGACCCAGGATCTGGCCGCCGTGCGTGTGGCCCGACAGCTGCAGGCCGGCGCCTGCCTGCGCGTGGCGCTTGGCGCCGACCGGCCGGTGGCTCAGCAGGATCACCGCCGACGACGGCGGCACACCCTTCATGGCCGCGTCGATATCCGGCAGCGGCTGGCCGACGCGCGCGGCCACGCTGTCGGTGATGCCCGCCAACACGAGCGGCTGGCCGTCGCGGTCAAGGACCATGTGTTCGTTCAGCAGCATGCGCAGGCCCAGCTTCTCGAAGGCCTGCAGCCAGCCCAGGTATTCGGCGTAATACTCGTGGTTGCCGGGGATCGCCACCACGCCATGGGGCGCGCGCAGATCGGCCAGCGGTTGCACGTCGGCGGCGCGGGCCGCGGGCGTGCCGTCGACCAGGTCGCCGGTGATGAGCGTCAGGTCCGGATCAAGCGCATTGGCGCGCGCCACGACGGCCTGCATCCAGTCGCGTTGCAGCAGGCGGCTGGCGTGCAGGTCGGTCAGATGCACGATGCGAAAGCCGTCATAGGCGCGCGGCAGATTGGGCAGGGCGACCTCGATGGTTTCGACCTGCGGCACGCGCACCGCCTGCCAGACACCCAGCGCGGACAGCGCCAGCGCGGCCACGGCGGACACGGCGCGCAGGCGCGGGCAGCCCAGCAGCGCGCGGCCGCGGCGGCGCGAAAACAACGACACGGCAAGCCCCGCCACGTCCGAGACGAACAGGAGGACGGCCAGCAGGATCAGCGCGCCAAACGCCCAGCCCAGCGCCATCAGGACGGCGGCGGGCACCTCGGGCGAGGCCATGGTGCCGAAGAAGGTGCGGGTGATGAGGTGATGTTCGGCGGCAAGCAGCACCAATGCCGACAGCAACAGCTTGCCGGCAGCCGGCCAGCGCAGACGCCAGACGAAGCGCCAGATGACGTAGAGCGCGATAAACGCGGTGATGACATGAAACACGTGCGACATCCTGAATCTTGTTGTTGGAATCGCCGGGGCCAGCCTATTGCGGCCGCCCGGGCGAAGTGTCCCGCGAGGGATCGCCGATTAAACAACGGATTGCGGGGGGGGGATTGAAACAGGGCGCGGCGTAGAATCGCTGGCGCCTGCATTTGGAGATTCCTGCGCCCCATGTCGATCCGTTTCGCCCGTCCCGAAGATGCCGTCCTCTTGCCCGCCATCGAACGATCCGCGGCGGCGGTGTTTCGCGCCGCGCCCGGGCTGGAATGGATCGCGGACGATGCGGTCATGTCTGAATCCGAGCATCGGCGCCTGATCGCGCAGGGCACGGTGTGGGTGGCGCAGGACGCCGAGCGCGTGTGCGGATTTCTATGCGCGGAGCGCTTTGACGACGACCTGCATGTGTGGGAACTGGCGGTCGATGCCGAACATCAGCGGATGGGGCTCGGTCAGCGTCTGGTGCAGGCCGCGTGCGGCCATGCCGCGGCGGCGGGGCTGTCCGCGGTCACGCTGACGACCTTTCGCGATCTGGCCTGGAACGCGCCGTGGTATGCGCGGATGGGATTTCGCGAGGAGACCGCGTTGCCCGGAACGCGGCTTTACGCGGTGCTGCAAGAGGAAGCCGGGCACGGGCTGCCCGCGCAGCGGCGTGTGGCGATGCGCCTGCCGGTTGCCGGCGGCGCGTGACTGGCCGGGGCCGCCGCCTAGCGCCCAGCGCCCGTCAGCCCCGCAAAAAAACGCGTCGCATTCGATTCCAGCCCATCGATGTAATAGCCCCCTTCCTGCACGATCAGTGTGGGCAGGTTCAGGCCGCCGACCTCGCGGCCCAGGCGCTCGAAACCGTCTTCCGTCACGCTGACCATGGCCTGGGGATCCTTCTCGAAAATGTCAAAGCCCAGCGACAGCACCAGGGCATCGGGCTGGAACAATGCGATCGCACGGCGCGCCTGCGCCAGCCGCTCGAAGAACACGGATTCCGGAGAACCGTGCGGCATGGGCAGGTTGATGTTGTAGCCATAACCCGCGCCGGCGCCGCGTTCGTCCTCGAAGCCCGCCACCACGGGATAGAAGTTCTCGGGATCGCCGTGAATGGAGACGTACAGCACGTCGCTACGTTCGTAGAAGATTTCCTGGATGCCCTGGCCGTGGTGCATGTCGGTGTCCAGGATGGCGACGCGGGGAAACCGGCGGGTCAGCCGCTGGGCGGCGATAGCGGCGTTGTTCAGGTAGCAGAAGCCGCCCGCGGCATCGCGCCGCGCATGGTGGCCGGGCGGGCGGCAGATGGCGTAGGCGCCGCGGTCGCCGGCCAGCAGCGCATCGGCGCCCGCGATGGCGCATTGCGCCGACCAGTAGGCCGAATGCCAGGTCTTCGGGCCAACCGGGCAACTGCCGTCGGCCAGGTACCGCCCGGCCTTGGCCAGCACGCCACGCAGCGCGTTGGGCTCGCGCACGAAGACGTTCGACACGACCTCGCCGCCCCAGTCTCCGGGCAGCTTCATCCAGTCTTCATGCGCATCCTGCAGAAAGCGCAGGTAATCCAGGCTGTGCACCGCCGCGATTGCGCCCGCCCCGTCGTCGGCCGGCGCCTGGACGTCGAAGCCCAGCTTGCGCGCCGCCTGCACCAGGCCGTCCAGCCGCGACGGCACCTCCTGCGGCGTGCGCATCTTGCCGCGCGAAAAATAGGTCTGCGGATGGTGAAGCTTTTGATCGTCGTGAAAGAACGCCTTCATGCCTGGGACCTCTGGACTGGTTGGCTCGCAAACCATGAATTCTTATCCAGCGGCGCGGCGCTGCTTATGGGGGATTACCCGCGCCGCGCGTGCCCGCGTCCGGACTGAAGGTCTTTGCGGCCCGCCTTTACCACTACTGCGGCTTGATTTGCGCCGCCTTGACGATGTCCCGCCACTTTTCGCCTTCCGACACGTTGAATCGGGCAAACGTCGCAGGGTCCGATCCCACCGGCTTGGCGCCCAGGCCCGCATACTGCGTCACGACATTGGGCTGGCGAAGCGCCCGGGCCGCGTGCTCGGACAGCTTGGCCACGATGGCCGGCGGCGTGCCTTTGGGCGCCCACAGGCCGTACCAGGTGCTGATGTCAAAGCCCGGAAATCCGGACTCGGCCATCGTGGGCACGTCGGGCAGCTCATCCACGCGCCGGCTTGTGGTGACCGCCACCGCGCGCAGCTTGCCGGACTTGATGAAGGGCATGGCCGACGGCATGGAATCGAACATCAGCTGAATCTGTCCGCCCACCAGATCCGTCAGCGCGGGCGCGCTGCCTTTGTAGGGCACATGCTGCATCGGCAGGCCGGTGCGCACCTTGAAGGACTCGCCCGCAAGCTGCTGCGCAGACGCCGAGCCGGCCGAACCGAAGTTCAGCGGCTGGGTCTTGCCCTGCGCCACCAGGTCCTGCACGGTCCGCACCTTGGACGTCTGCGGCACCACCAGCACCAGCGGCACGTCCGCCAGCTGCGTGATGGGCACGAAGTCCTTGAAGGCGTCATAGCGCATCGACGCGTAGATGTACGGGTTGATGACATGCAGCGAGGCGTTGGCCAGGAATGTGTAGCCGTCGGGCGCGGCGCGCGCCACCAGGTCCGCGCCGATCATGCCGCTGGCGCCCGGCTTGTTGTCGACGACGATGTTCTGGCCGATGGTCTTGGACATTTCCGCGGCCACCAGCCGCGCCACGATATCGGTCGGGCCGCCCGGCGGGTAGGGCACCACCATGGTGATGGGCTTGCTGGGGTAGGCATCGGCAGCCTGCGCCGCGACCGTAATGCAGGCGCAACTGGCCGCCAGGGCCAAGGCTGCAAGCTGGCGAACGCGGGGCGCTACATCGATCGCTGCGCGGGCGCGGCGCGGCCAGGCGGCGCGCCGGAAGTCGTGGGTACGCATGGGGTTGTCTCCGTCGTTATGGTGATCGCCACCTTGCCGACGACTTGTCGGCTTTCCAGGGCGGCGAGTGCTGCGGCAAGACCGGTGATCGGATAGATCGCCGTTACAGCCGGCCGGATCCGCTGGCGGCGGGCCCAGTCGAAGAGGGTGGACATGGTGCGCTGCACGGCGGGCGCGTGGACGATGCGTTCGTCCGCGGGCGTCCAGCCGATGTAGCGGCCAAAGAAAAACCCATGCAGGGCAATGTTCTTCACAAGCAGCAGGTTCAGCGGCACGTCGGGAATGCGGCCGCTGGCGAAACCCACCGACACCATGCGCGCGTTGGCCGCCGCGGCGCGCACGCTGTGTTCGAAGGCGTCGCCGCCCACGGCGTCCAGCACCACGTCCGCGCCATGCCCGTGGCTGGCTGCCTTGACGGCCTGCGGCATGTGCGCATCGGCCGCGAACGCATGGGCCGCGCCCGCGTCCAACGCGGCCTGGCGCTTTTCCGGCGTGCTGGCGCAGGCGATCACGTTCGCGCCCAGTGCCGAGGCAATCTCGACGGCCGCAAGCCCCACGCCGGAGCCGGCACCCAGCACCAGCACCGTCTCGCCGGGCTGCATGGCGGCGCGCCAGAGCAGCGCTGTCCAGGCGGTGCCGTACGAAATCGGGATGGGCAGCGCGGTCAGGAGCGGCAAGTCCTCGGGCACCGGATAGACGGTGTATTCGGGCACGGTCAGGCGTTCGGCGTAGCAGCCCCAACGCGCCAGCGCCACCACCCTGTCGCCGGGCTTGAGGCGCGTGACCTTGGCGCCGCAGGCGACGACGCGGCCGGCGGCCTCCGTGCCGGGCGCAAAGGGCAGGGGCGGACGGCTTTGATAGCGCCCCTCGATCAGCAGCTTGGTTGCATGGCTGACGCTAGCATGCTCGATGGCGATGGTGACCTCGTCGGGGGCGGGGGCGGGCGCGTCGGCAAGCTCGCCGGGCACGACGTCCTCGACCGGACCGTGGCGATGGCAGACCAGGGCGCGCATCAGACGGCCTCCTTGCTGCAAGCAGCCTGGCGCAGCACGCCGGCCTCAAGCAGGGCCTGGATCTGCCCGCGCGGCACGCCCCAATCGGTCAGCGCCTCGACCGTGTGCTCACCGACCGCGGGCGCGGCGGCAAGGGGCCGGCGCGACAAGGCGCCAGCCGCGCGCGCATAGGGCAGCGGCTCGCCGCCCGGCTGCGCCAGCGGTTCCAGCAATCCCAGGTGCGCGGCCTGCGGATGCGCGGCCAGACCGTCGTAATCGCGCACGCGGGCATGCAGCACGTCTTCGCGCGTCAGGCGTTCCACCCAGTGCGCGGCGGGATGCAGCGCCAGTTGCTCGGCCATTTCCCGATGCAGGCGGTCGCGCTGCGCCATGCGCCCCGCGTTGGTGGACAGGGCCGGATCGGCAAGCCAATCGGTCCGCTCCAGCGCACGGCACAAGCGCGCGAACTGATCGTTGTTCAGCGCCAGCACCGACAGGCGCGCGTCGGCGGTGTCGAACACGCCATTGGGCGCGCTGACCGCCACCGCCTCGCGCTGC
Organism: Achromobacter sp. SLBN-14; assembly: GCF_006715415.1. Taxonomy (NCBI): domain Bacteria; kingdom Pseudomonadati; phylum Pseudomonadota; class Betaproteobacteria; order Burkholderiales; family Alcaligenaceae; genus Achromobacter; species Achromobacter sp. SLBN-14. The sequence goes on from NZ_VFNE01000001.1 coordinate 4,196,872, forward strand.
CCCGCGATGCCGTAGGCAAGAATGTCGTTCACCTGCAAGGCCGCGCAGGCCGCAAGCAGACTGAGCTGCACATGCTGGCCGCGGCCGCTGCGCGCCTGCTGGTAGAGCGCGGCACTGGCGGCTTGCACGGCGTACAGCGCGGTGGCGATGTCCGCCATCAAGAGGCCGATGCGGCGGGGCTCGCCGGCGGGCGTCTGGTTGGCGAACATCAAGCCGCTGTCGGCCTGCATCACCGAGTCCGAAGCCGGCGCGTTGGCGTATGGGCCGTCCGGTCCGTAACCGCTGATGGACACGTAGACGAGGCCCGGGCAACGCGCCGCGAGGCTGTCGTAGCCCACCCCCATGCGCTCGGCCACGCCCGGCCGGAAGTTCTGGATCACCAGGTCCGCGCGTTGCGCCAGCTCCGCCAGAAGCGCCTTGCCGCGCGGCTGGCGCGCGTCCACGCACACGCCGCGCTTGCCGGCGTTGTAGGCAATGGACAGCGCGCTCTGGTCGTCGCGCACAACGCCCACGTGCCGGCCCCAGTCGCCGTCGGGCGGCTCCACCTTCATGACGTCGGCGCCTTGCTGCCACAGGATCTGCGCGCAGTACGGGCCCGCGATGCCCTGGCTCAGGTCCAGCACACGCAGTCCGGCGTAGGGGCCGCAAGAAGCGTCAATGGGCGGGGTCTGCATGGGGATCGGGCGCTCCTCGGCAAGGGGTCTAGGGCAATGAAGACGATGCTAGACTCGGCCGACGCATTGGACAATCCATCGGTTTGTGCCGGGAATGGTGAATCATGATTGACAATATGCCGGACCTGAACCTCGTCAGGCTTTTTGTCGCGATGGTCGAGTCGCGCAATCTCAGCGCGGCCGCCCAGCGTTGCGGCATGACGCGGTCGAACATGTCGCACCGGTTGAAGCGGCTGGAACTCGACCTGGGCGCGCAACTGTTCCGGCGCACCACCCGCCATGTCGAACTGACGCAGGCGGGGCAGTTGCTGTACCAGCACGGCATCCGGCTGCTGGACGAGATGCGCGCGGTGCAGGCGGCCATCGACAGCCTCGATGGCGCGGTGCGCGGCGACGTGCGCATCCGCCTGCCCACGGGACTGGGCCATCTTTATCTGGCGCCGGTGCTGCTGGAATTCGCGCGCGCCCATCCCGACATCGCGCTGCGCGTGCACATCAACGATGGCATCGGCGACCTGATCTCCGCCGAGGTCGACATTGCGCTCAAGATCACCTCGTCTCCGCCCGAGGATCACGTGGCGCGGCGGCTATGCGGCATCCAGTGGTGCCTGTGCGCATCGCCCGGCTTCCTGGCGCGCAACGGGCCGGTGCAGCACATCGAACAGTTGGGCCGTTGCGACCTCATCGCGCCGCAATCGCTGGGCCGGCGCTTCGATCTGCGGCTCAAGCAGGCGCACGGCGATCCGTTGATCCTGCGTGTGGCGCCGAGGCTGCAGTCGGGCGATTATCCGTTCCTGCGCGACGCGGTGCTGGCGGGCCTGGGCGTGGCGCTGCTGCCGCGCTACGCCGTGTGGGAAATGCTGCGCGATCAGACGTTGGTTCAGGTGTTGCCCACGTTCGAGCCCGAGGGCGTGGGCGATGCCATCTATCTGCTGACTGCACCGAACCGCTTTCCGTCGATGGCCACGCGCGTGCTTGCCGACTTCATCCGCGAGCACATCGAGCGGCATGCGCGGGACTGGGGCGGGACGCTTGCCGCCGCGCAGTAATGCGCAGGACCTGGCGCGTGCGCAGCGGTCAGGTCTTTACGCCGTCCTGACCCAACCGCGCGATGGCCGCCTCAAGATCGTCGGCATGCACCATCAACGCCCGCACCTGCTGCAAGCACGGAAACTGATTGAGCACGGGGCTCCAGCGCGGCTGCGCAAGCAGTTGATGCCATAGCGGCGCAAGCGTCTGCGAATCTGGCGCTTCGCCCGCAATCGTCTGGCTGGCATAGTCCAGGCTTTCTTGCGCGGAAAGCAGCTGCATGCGGCTCGCGGCGCTGAGCAGCCGGGGCGCGGTTTCCGCGGGCGCGTCCGAGAAATACAGGATCGTGCTGGCCAGTTCGTCCGGGTCCGCCGGCAGCGCGGCCAGCGCCGCGCCGCGCAGCCGCAGGGGCCCTTGATGGCTGTCGAACACATAAGTGGTCTGCGCATCGGCATGCTTGAGCAGCCGCAGGCCGCGCAGCAACCGCGGCAGATCCGTGGTGGCGGCATCCGTGGAAGCCTTGGCCTCCACCAGCAGACACACGTCCCAGACGGGCTCCGCCGCATCGCCACCCGACTGGCGCAGCAGGGCCACGTCCCATTCGGTCTTGGCGCGGTCCGCATTGCCGGGTATCGATGCCGGTACGCGCAGGGACGTCGCCACCCGGTAGGTCTCGCCAGCCGCCTGCGCAAGGTGTTGGGCCAGCGCAGCGATTGACGATTCCGCGCGCGCCTCGACGGCCACACCGCGGCGCCGGGCGTCCATCCCCTGGGCGGCGGCCTCGGGCGTGCCGGTGCGCGGGCCTTGGCGCTGCCACAGGGATTGATAGCGTTGAACCTGGGGCTCCGACGCCAAGTCGTCCTGCCGCCGCAGACGCGCCAAGGCGGGATCGCGAAGCAACCCCTCCAGTTGACCGGCAAGCGCCGCGTCCGCTTTTTCATCGGACGCCAGTGCGGAAAGCAGCGTTTGCACGCCTTGCGTCAGCGCGCGCCATTCGCCGGCGGCGCAGGCGCCATCCAAGTCAGCGAGCGCATCCGCCAACGGCCCGCCCGGCATCCGGCGACGCTTGCCGGGATGCGCAAACGCAGCCACCGCCGTGCGCACGGCGCGCCGGTCCGCGCCCGCGTGCGCCGACAGCGAAGCATGTTCGCGCACCTGCGCACTTTGATGGCGCAGGACCATGGCCTGGAAAACGGGATCTCCGCCCGGGTCCCGCAGGGCATCACGGATCAACCGCGACAGCGCAGCGACAAAGAAATGCTGATGTTCGCACTGCGGCTCGGCGCCGGAAGTCAGCGCCGCGCGGCCCGCTTCGATGGCGGCGGCAAGCGCCGCCGCCGGGTCGGAATCTTCAAGCCCGCGCGTGGGTGCGGACATCGCCGCGACGCGGTAGCGGCGCGCCACGGCGCGCAGCGTCTGTTCGATCAAGGCGGGCGGTAAGGCAGCGGGCATGAAGGTTCCGTGGCATGCCCGGCCTCGTCGCTAGATAACTACCAGGGTACGACCGACACGGCGATCGATACCACGACGACCAGGGCAATGATGGTGAGGATGTGATTTGTACGCATATTTTCTCCTTTGAGCCACCGCTACACACTACTTGCTTGCGACGCCCTTCGTCTGCAACTGAAGTTTTAAATTCTCATCGGATGTTAGCGGCGCGCGTTTCGCGCGGATTTCCCGCGGCGGCGCGGGGTATAACCAAGGCAAGCGGCCGCGAACCCCGTGCGCCGCGCCGATCGGGAGGTGCCATGCGCGATATCGTGCAATTGCGTCCGGAAGGGCTGTACTGTCCGGCCGGCGGCTTTCATATCGATCCCTGGCGGCCGGTGGACGTGGCCGTGCTGACGCACGGTCACGGCGATCATGCGCGTTCGGGCATGGGCCGCTATCACACCAGCGCAGAAGGCTTGCCCATTCTGCAATGGCGCCTGGGCGACCAGGATTACCGGGTCCATGCGTACGGCGAGACCTTCACGTTGGGCGACGCGCGCGTGTCGCTGCATCCGGCCGGCCACGTGCTTGGATCGGCGCAAGTGCGCATCGAAGTCGGTGGCGAAGTCTGGGTTGTGTCCGGCGACTACAAGCGCCAACCCGATCCGACGTGCAGCCCCTTTGAAGTCGTGCCGTGCGACACCTTCATCACCGAGGCCACCTTTGGGTTGCCCATCTATCGCTGGCCCAGCGCCTCGGACGTGGCGCGCGACATCGTGCAGTGGCGCGACCACTGCGCCGCGCGTGGCGAGGCGGCCATTCTGTATTGCTATGCGTTAGGCAAGGCGCAACGCGTGCTTGCGGAATTGATCCCGTTCATCGACCGCCCGGTCTACCTGCATGGCGCAATCGCCGCAGGCGTGGACGTGTACCGCAAGGCGGGCGTGCCGCTGGCCGAGACGCGGCTGGTCATCGACGCGGACGGCCCTGCCGCCTCGGGCACGGGATTTGCTGGGGAGCTGATCCTTGCGCCGCCGTCAGCTGCCGGCAGCCCGTGGCTGCGGCGCTTTCGCAAGGCGCAGCATGGGTTTGCGTCCGGGTGGATGCGGCTGCGGGGCAATCGGCGGCGGCGCAACATGGATCGGGGTTTCGTGGTGTCGGACCATGCGGATTGGCCCGATCTGGTGCGCACGATCCGCGACACCGGCGCCAAGCGGGTCATCGCCACGCACGGCGACACCGAGGCGCTGGTGCGGACGCTGAATGATTCGGGCATCGCCGCGGAGACGCTGGTGACGCAGTACGGAGAAGACGACTAGGACGGACACGAACATCCTGGATCATCGACAGGGGAACGGACGCAGGCATGAAGCGATTCGCGGGGTTGTATCAGGAGCTCGACCGCAGCACAGCCACCTTGGACAAGCGCGCGGCGCTGGTGGCGTACTTCCGCGATGCGCCGCCGCGCGACGCGGTCTGGGCGCTGTATCTGCTGGCGGGCGGCAAGATCACCAGCGCGCGCAAGAAGATTGCCGGCGTGGGCGAGCTGCGCGCTTGGGCGGCCGACGCCTCCGGCACGGCGCCGTGGCTGCTGGACGCCTGCTATGACCAGGTCGGCGACCTGGCCGAAACCTTGGCGTTGCTGGTGCCGGATCCGGTACAGGCCGCGCCCGATCGCGGGCTGGCCGATTGGATCGAAGAGGTCTTGCTGCCTGTGGCCAATCGCGACGAGACCGAGCGGCGCGAGGTCGTCGTGTCGGCGTGGCTGGGCCTGCCCTATGCCGAACGTCTCGTGTTCAACAAGCTGCTGACCGGCGCGCTGCGCGTCGGGGTGTCGCAGCGCATGGTGCAGCAGGCGCTGGCCGAGATGTCGGGGGTGCCCATCGCCCGCATCGCGCAGCGCATGCTGGGCGCGTGGTCCCCCAGCCCGGCGTTCCTGCGCGACTTGCTCAGCGTCGAAGAGCTGCCCGGTGATCGCCAGCAGCCTTACCCCTTCTTCCTGGCCTCGCCGCTTGAAGGCGAGCCCGCCATTCTGGGCCCCATCGACGAGTGGCTGCTGGAATGGAAGTGGGATGGGATCCGCGCGCAGCTGATCCGGCGCCACGGCGAAGTGTCGCTGTGGTCGCGCGGCGAAGAGCGGCTGGACGGGCGTTTTCCGGAAGTGGAAGCGGCCGCCGCCGCGCTGAACGTGGACTGCGTCATCGATGGCGAGTTGCTGGCCTGGCAGGATGGCCAGACGGACCCCATGCCGTTTTCAGCACTGCAAACCCGTATCCAGCGCCTGAAGCCCGGCCCCAAGTGGCTGGCCGAGGCGCCGGTGCAGATGCTGGCGTACGACCTGCTTGAACTGGAGGGCGAGGACCTGCGCGAATTGCCGCAGGCACAGCGGCGTGAGCGACTGGAAGCGCTGCTGCGCCGCCACCCCGATCCGCGGCTGCGCATGTCGCCGGCCGTGGCGCCCTCGGACTGGGACGAGGCCCTCGCACTGCGCGCGGAATCGCGCGAGCGCGGTGTCGAAGGCTTCATGCTCAAGCGCCGCAGCGCGCCCTATCAAAGCGGGCGGCGGCGCGGCGACTGGTGGAAGTGGAAAATCGATCCGCTCACCATCGACGCCGTGTTGTTGTACGCGCAATCCGGTCATGGCCGGCGCAGCACGCTCTACACCGACTACACCTTCGGGCTGTGGGATGGCGATGCGCTGGTGCCGATCGCCAAGGCATATTCGGGGCTGGACGACAAAGAGATCCTGGAACTGGATCGCTGGCTGCGCGCCCACACGCGCGAGCGCTTCGGGCCGGTGCGCTCGGTCGAGCCGGTGCAGGTCTTCGAACTGGGCTTTGAGGGTGTCAACCTGTCCAAACGGCACAAGTCCGGCGTGGCGGTGCGCTTTCCGCGCATCTTGCGCTGGCGGCACGACAAGCCTGCGGGCGAGGCCGATCAGCTTGACACCCTGAAGGCGCTGGCGCGATGAGTGGCGGGGCCCGGGGCAGGGACGCGCCGCTGATCGCGTGGTTCAAGACACGCGGCTGGAAGCCCGCGCCCTTTCAGCGCGAAACGTGGCGCCGTTATCTGGATGGCGAGTCGGGGTTGCTGCATACGCCGACGGGCAGCGGCAAGACATTGGCGGCATTTGGCGGCCCGCTGCTCGAAGCGCTTGAAGACGACACACCGGTGCGCGCGGCAGCGGGCGAGGGACCGCGCGTGCTGTGGGTGACGCCGCTGCGCGCGCTGGCCGCCGATACGACGCGGGCATTGACGCAGACGGCGAGCGAATTGGGCATCGACTGGACGGTCGCGTTGCGCACCGGCGACGCCAGCGCGCGTGACAAGCGGCTGGCGCGGCAGGGCAAGGCGCACGTGCTGGTCATCACGCCCGAATCGTTGGCGTTGCTGCTGTCGTACGCCGACGCGTCGCTGCGCTTTCGCGCGTTGCGCTGCATCGTGGTGGACGAATGGCACGAGCTGCTGGGCAACAAGCGGGGCGTGCTGTTGCAGCTATGCCTGGCGCGCGTTCGGAAGCTGTCGCCGGCCGCACGGACCTGGGGGCTGTCCGCCACGCTGGGCAATCTGGAGCAGGCGCGAGCGGTGCTGCTGCCGCAGGCGCCGGACAGCGCGCTGGTGGCGGGCGCCAAGCCGCGCAAGATCCAGATCTCGACCTTGCTGCCGGAACGCAGCCGCTCGCTGCCTTGGGCGGGCCACCTGGGGCTGTCGCAGCTCGAACGCGTCTTCAAGCGCCTTTTCGACGTGCGCGCGACGCTGCTGTTCACGAATACCCGGGCGCAGGCCGAGCTGTGGCATCGCGCGCTGGAATCGATCTGGCCGGAAGCCCCGGGCACGCTGGCCTTGCATCACGGGTCGCTGGACCCCAAGTTGCGCGCGGCGGTCGAGCAAGGGCTGCGCGACGGCACGGTGCGCTGCGTGGTCGCGACGTCCAGCCTGGATCTGGGCGTGGATTTCCCGGCGGTGGACCAGGTGCTGCAGATCGGCAGCCCGAAGGGCGTGGCGCGCCTGTTGCAGCGCGCCGGCCGCGCCAAGCATCGGCCGGGCGAATCGGGCAACGTCGTCTGCGTGCCCGCACAGGCGCTGGAACTGATCGAATATGCCGCGGCCCGCCAGGCGATCGCGCGCGGTGAGATCGAATCGCGCATGCCGCCCATCGGCAGCCTGGACGTGCTGGCCCAGCACGCCGTGACGCTGGCGCTGGGCGGCGGGTTCGACGCCGCCGAACTGTACGAGGAAGTTCGCGGCACGCATGCCTACGCCACGCTTGACGCTGCAACGTGGCAGGCCGTGCTGGACTTCATCGTGCAAGGAGGGCGCGCGCTGGCAAAGTACCCGGACTACCACCGCGTGGTGCGCGACGAGGATGGCTGCTACCGCGTGCACGACCGGCGCATCGCCTTCCGTCATCGGTTGTCCATCGGCACCATTACGTCCGACGGCGCGGTGGCGGTGAAGTATCTGCGGGGCGGCAGTCTGGGGTCCGTCGAGGAAGGGTTCCTGGCGCGTCTGCGGCGCGGCGACCGCTTTCAGTTCGCCGGCCGCACGCTGGAGCTGGTGCGGCTGGAGGGCATGGTCGCCTACGTGCGCCGCGCAAAGGCCGGCGACGGGCCCGTCGCGACGTGGCAGGGCGGCCGCATGCCCTTGTCGACGCAGTTGGCGAGCGAAGTGGAAAGCCTGTATTCCCATCCCGGCGACCATCCAGAAATGCGTGCGGTCGGGCCGCTGCTGCGGATTCAGGAAGCGGCCAGCGCGCTGCCCGACCACGGCCGGCTGGTGGCCGAGCTCATCAAGACGCGGCGCGGCACGCATCTGTTCCTGTTTCCGTTCGCCGGCCGCGCCGTGCACGAGGGCATCGCCGCGATGGTCGCGCTGCGCTGGGGCCGGCGCCAGCCCAACACGATTTCCTACACCGTCAATGACTACGGCCTGATGCTGACCTTGGCCGAACCCGCCGCGCTGGACGACGCGCTGCTGCGCGCGCTGCTCAGTCCCGACAACATGGCCGAGGACCTGCGCGACGGCGTCAATCTTGGCGAAATGGCGCGCCGCCAGTTCCGGGAGATTGCCCGCGTTGCCGGCCTGCTGACGCCGTCGTTGCCGGGGCAGGCGGCGCGCTCGCTGCGGCAGGTGCAGGCGTCCAGCGGTCTGCTCTACGACGTGCTGCGCCGCTACGATCCCGATCACCTTCTGCTGGCGCAGGCGGAGCGCGAAGTCTTTGAATTGCAACTGGAGGCGCCGCGCCTGCTGGCGGCGCTGCAAGACTGCCAGCGCCGCGATCTGGCCTTGTGCGAACCGCGCGCGCTCACGCCGCTGTCGTTCCCGCTGTGGACCGAAAGCCTGCGTGGACAGCTCAGCACCGAGACGTGGCAGGCGCGTGTCAAGCGCGCCGCCGAGCGACTGGAGAAGCGTTATGCACGCGTCGCCTGACGCAGGCCTGGCGATGGCGCTGGCGGGCGAACGCGTCGTCCTGCTGGGCGCGCGCGCCATGCACTGGCCGGCGCGGTCCCGGCTGGTGATTGCCGACCTGCATCTGGGCAAGAGCCATGTCTTTCGCCAGGCGGGCATCGCCGTGCCGCGCGGCGCGACGATGGATGACTTGAATCGCTTGTCGGCGCTGATCGCGGCGACGCAGGCGACCGAACTGCTGATCGTGGGCGACGTGCTGCACGGCCCTGCTGCGCAGGCGGCCTGGCGCGATGCGTGGATTGCGTGGCGCGAGGCGCATGCCGGCGTGGACGTGGCGGTGCTGGCCGGTAACCACGACCGGGCCCTGGACGCGCCGGCGCTGGGCATGCGCCAGCTTGGGCAGGCGTGGGCCGACGGCCCATTTCTTTTCCGGCATCTGCCAACGCCGGACACGCAGGGCCGGCACGTCATTGCCGGCCACGTGCATCCGAAGACGCGCGTGCCGGGCGTGCCGCGCAGCTGGCCGGCCTTCTGGCTGCGCCCCGGCATCACCGTCCTGCCGGCGTTTTCCGACTTCACGGGCGGACATCCGGTGCAAGGCGGGCAGGGCGCGTCGTTAGTCGCATGCGTGGAAGGCGATGCGCTGGCGCTGGGGTGGTCCCCACCCCGGCCGTGACGCCCCGCCGTGACGGGCACGACGCTTGCTGAACAGGGCGCATCTTCTCGCGCACCTTGTGTCCCAATCTTCATGACAGACCATCACGGCCCTGCCGCTCAGCCGTCCTGCCTGCACATCCTCGATCAGGCACTTTCAGATGCCCATGCGCCGCTCGATCCCGGGCGGTGGCTGCGGATCCTTGTCGACCAGGGTTGCGGCCGGTTGCCGCTGCCCGCCTCGGGCCGCACGCGCGAACGGTGGCAGGCGCTGGCCCGCGTGGCGGCAGCGGATCTCAGCCTGGCCAAGCTTTTCGAGGGCCACACCGATGCGCTCGCCATCCTGGCGGAGTTACAGGCGTCGCCCGCGCCCTCGATGGCGAATAGCCGCTGGGCCGTGTGGTGCGCCGAACCCCCGGATCACCGCGTCCAGATCACGCAGCGCGCCGATGGTTCGGCGCTGCTGCACGGCGTCAAGGCCTGGTGTTCCGGCGCGGCATCCGTGACGCACGCGCTCGTCAGCGGTTGGAATCCGGCCGGAGAACCCTGTCTGGTCGCGGTGGCAATGGATCAGGATGGCGTCAAGGTGACCGATGCCGGCTGGCACGCCGTGGGCATGCGCGCGTCGGCCAGCGTCGACGTGGCCTTCAGTCACGTGCCGTGCACGCTGGTAGGCAAGCCCGGCGCCTACGTGAATCGCCCCGGTTTCCTGCACGGCGGCGCCGGTGTCGCGGCGTGCTGGTATGGCGGGCTGGTGCACATTGCGCAGTCGTTGCGCGCGGCGTTGCCGGTGACGTCCGCCGACCAGCATCGCCTCGCGCATCTGGGCGCCGTTGACGTCGCCCTGGCGCAGGCGCGGGCAGTGCTGCGCGAGACCGCTGCCGAGATCGATGCGCATCCGCGCCAGTCGTGCGCGATGGCTTGCGCGCGAGCCCGCTTGGCCGTGGAGGCGGCGGCGGCCGTGGTGGTGGAACGGGCGGCGCGCGCGCTGGGCGCGGGGCCGTTGTGCCGCGACGCCGGCTTTGCGCAGGTGATGGCCGATCTGCCCGTCTTCATCCGTCAGAGCCATGCCGAACGCGACCAGGCCGCGCACGGACAAGCGGTGCTTAACCACGAGGGCGCGCCATGGGCGCTGTAGCCGCGGATCACTTCGAACGGCTGTACCGCGCCGACGCCGACCCGTGGCGCGTGGCAAGCGCTTGGTACGAACGCCGCAAGCGCGGCCTGCTGCTGGCGGCGCTCGGCCGCGAACACTATCGCCACGCCTTTGAGCCGGGTTGCGGCACGGGGGAGTTGACCCGATGCCTGGCGCTGCGGTGCGCGCAGGTCTGCGCCGTCGACGTCGCGCCTGCGGCAGCCGCGCGTTGCGGCGAGCGCATGGCGGGCGAGGGCCTGGACCACGTCGCGGTGCTGCCCTTGGACCTGCCGCGGCAGTGGCCTGACGTGCCGCCGGACGGCTTTGACCTCATCGTGCTGTCGGAAGTGGCGTATTACCTGGACGACGCGGCGCTTCGCGCTTTTTTGCATGGCGTGGACGCGTCGCTGGGCGCCGGCGGCGAACTCGTCGCCTGCCACTGGCGCCCGGACTTCGATGACCGTCTCCAGCCCACGGATGCGTTGCATGCCGCGCTCGGCGCGCTGCCCGGCCTGGTGTGCACGGCGCGGCACGAAGAGCCCGAGTTCCGCCTGGATGTATGGCGCAGACAATCTCAAGGAAGCGATTCATGATCGGCGTGTGTATTCCGGCGCACAACGAAGAGCGCCATATCGAGGACTGCCTGCGCGCCGTACTGCGCGCCTCGCGCCATGCGCGGCTGGGCGGCGAAGCGGTGCGGATCGCGGTGGTGCTGGATCACTGCGTGGATCGCACTGCGGGAATCGTCGCCGGCTGGCCGGTGGATCTGTTGACGGTCCACGCGCGCAACGTGGGCGTTGCGCGTGCCGCCGGCGCGCATCATCTGCTGGATGCCGGCGCGCGGTGGCTGGCCTTCACCGATGCCGACACGAACGTGTCGCCCGATTGGCTGGCCGACCAGCTTTCCTTGGACGCGGAAGTGGTGTGCGGCACGATATCGGTCGCGGGATGGGAAGCGCACGGCGCGTTTGCGCAGCGGGCGCGCGGTGCGTTCGCCGCGCATTACCAGGACCGCGATGGCCACCGGCATGTGCACGGGGCGAACCTGGGCGTCGCGGCGCACGTGTACCGGCGCATTGGCGGTTTTGCGGCGTTGACCTGCAGCGAGGACCAGGCCCTGGTCGACAAGCTGGAAGCCGGCGGCGCGCACATCGCATGGTCTTGCCTGCCGCGCGTGACCACCAGCGCCCGGCCGTATTCGCGCGTCGAAGGCGGATTCGCGACCGCGCTGCGCAGAGGGTGGGACGCGGCGGCAGGCGTCGAGGTCGCTCAGCCGGACCCGGAGCCGGACGGGGAGGCCGGGACGCCGTTCTGCCACTGCTCGTGATAGGCAATCATCCGGACCAGCGCGTGCTGCGCGCTGGCCCGCCGGATCGCGTTGCGGTCGCCTTCGAAACGCGTCGTCTCGGTGTATACGGCGGGCGCGCCATCGGCGGGGCCAGCCTTGAATACCCATGCGTAACACTGCGTGCCGGCGGGAATGTCGGGGTCGGTGCCGTCGGTGACGCCCGTGTTTGAAATTGCGACGTTCGCCGGACTGTTGCGGGCGGCGCCCAGCGCCATTTCCCTGGCCACCGCTTCACTGGTCAGATTGTGGCGCTGCAGCGTACGCGCCGCCACGCCCAGGCACTTCTGCTTGGCCTGCGGCGAGTAGGTCACGAACGCGCAATCCAGCAACGCGCCCGCGCCCGGTATGTCGGCAAGCGTGGCGGCAATCAGCCCTGCCGTGCACGATTCGGCCGTCACCAGTTGCAGCGAGTGTTCGTGCATGTACGCGGCGACTCGTTCGATGGCATTCATTCGCGTCCCTCCTGGCGTGAATGCCCGGGCGGCCAGCAAGCTGCGTGCCGCCCGCGTGCCAACTGCCTGCCCCGTCACCTGTCAGGCGGTTTGTGCGCCACCGCCACCCCCACCGACCCGCACGGCAGCCGGTATTTGCCTCCCCCCAGCCACGTGACGGGCTCGCCGGTCGGAAGGGTGCAGACGTAGATGGGGACACCGGATGCCTCTTGCGTTCTCCTTGCGATCAAACGCCGTTCTACGCGGCAGGTGGAGCGATCGGGGAGTTTTACGATTACATCGGACAGCCTGGATCCTGAAGCCATATTTCATCTCCTGAATGTCGTGTGTCGTGTTGCCGGATGCGGTTGTTGGGCCTTGCCACGGCGTTCTGACCGCATGCTCCATTCTTAGCACCGCGACCGCCTTTGGCCTATCGGCCATACAGCGTGGACCTGGTGCGGTCCGGCCGGCCGCGTCCTTCCGGCACAGCACTTGCTGCCCTGACAAGTCGGGCAGGCGAGGGCGCGCAGTTGCCCCCGAAGCCGGCCCGCTTGATGTGCAACTTGCAACGGGAGAGACGATATGAGTAGAGACCCGAGGAACACGCCGGCATTTCGCGGCGAGCGGGAACCGTGGCAGGATCCCGCGCCTTCGTTCGGCTACCAGAGCGAAGGCACGCGCCAGGGCGGCGCGCGCGAGACGCGAGAGCCTGTGCGCAGCCGCAGCGCGGATCCTGGCCAGAGCAGCTACGGCGGATTCTCGAACGAAGATCCCTCGTTTCAGCGTCAACAGGTGTATGAGGGGCAGGGTCGCGGGCGTGGCGGCGATGACCGCCACCATGACGCGCGAGACCGATATGGGGATCAGCGCCGCGGCGCGGGCGGCCAGGGCCGCGATCAGGGCGGTCGGGACCGCGCCTACGGCCGCGATCAGTCCTACGACGGCCCCACGTCCTTTGGCGACGACGAAGGCGGCTATTACGGCGACCGTCCGGCCTGGCGCGAGGAATCCATGTCCTTCGAAACCGCCGAGCGCGGCGGGTACAACCGTGGCCCGACGGCGTGGCGCGACCGCGCATCGCGCAGGACCGATCCCAAGGGCTACATCCGTTCGGACGACCGGATTCGCGAGAACGTCTGCGAGGCGCTCGCCCATAGCGGCCTGGACGTGAGCGACGTGTCGGTTTCGGTCACCGATGGCCGGGTCGTGCTGGAGGGCACCGTCCCCAACCGCCGCATCAAGCATCACATCGAGGATTGCACCGTGGAGTGCGCCGGTGTCAACGACGTCGACAACCGGATCCGCGTCAGTGAAAGGAGCAAATCATGACCAAGCAGATGGACGACAAGCACAACGAGACCGGCGCGGACCGCACCCAGGACGATACGCCCCGGCAATCGCAGGCGAGCCACGGCGACACGCAGAACCGCACCAAAAAGGAGGGCCATACCACGCAGATCGGGACTGGCCAGGACCAGCAGAGCCAGCGCAACCGCGGGCAGGGCGCGCGGTCCAAGCCTTGATCCTGTCCTGTGCATTGAGCAGGAACCGTAGCCGATGACGCTGGACGCGTTTTGGGACTTCCTGCAATGGCCGGCCATGGCGGCGTCGCTTGCCGCCGCCTGGCTGGTCGCCTCGCGCAGCCCTGCCCGGCGCACGGCCGGTTTCTGGGTATTTCTTGCCAGCAACGTGTTGTGGGTGGCCTGGGGGCTACACGACGACGCGTGGGCGCTTATTGCGCTGCAACTAGGATTGGCCGTGCTCAACGTGCGCGGCGTCCTGAAAAACGATTCATAGGGCGCCTGACGGCCGGGCCAAAGGCCTATACTTTTTCCATCACGCACGCTCCGGCGCACGACACAGGGCGTCTGCCGCCTTCCCCCCGCGCGGCGTTCGCCGGGCATTCATGTGCACAGGGTCATGGCCCCTTTTCCAAGGAGGCAATTCCCATGTCGCGCCCCAGCAGATAGACGGCTTTACACGCGGTTTGTAAAGACATCGCCATCAAGGAGATGTGTGATGAACAACCTGTCCAGCAGTAGTTTGGACGATCTGCGGGCGGCGGCCCGGGGTCAGATCCTGTCGGCCGGCGATGCCGGTTACGACGAGGCCCGAAAAATCTGGAACGCCACGGTGGACCGGCGGCCTGCCGTCATCGCGCGATGCGCCGGGCCGGCCGACGTGCGTCGCGCCGTGGATTACGCGCGCGAACACGGCCTGGTGATTTCGGTGCGGGGCGGCGGCCACAATATCGCGGGCACCGCCGTCTGCGACGGCGGCATGATGATCGACCTGTCGCCCATGAAATCGGTGCGTATCGATCCGGCGCGCGCCAGGGCCTACGTGGAACCGGGCGCCACGTTGTCCGACCTGGATCACGAAGCGCAGGCGTTCGGCCTGGCGGTGCCCTTGGGCATCAACTCCACGACCGGCGTGGCGGGCCTGACGTTGGGAGGCGGTTTTGGCTGGTTGACGCGCAGGTTTGGCTTGACTATCGACAATCTGGTGTCTACGGATGTCGTCACCGCCGACGGCCAGATGCTGCGCGCCAGTGAATCGGAGAACCCGGATCTGTTCTGGGCGCTGCGCGGGGGCGGCGGCAATTTCGGTGTGGTCACGATGTTCGAGTTCCAGCTTCATCCCGTGGGCCCCGAGGTTTACGGCGGTCTGGTGGTGATGCCGCTCGAGCAGGGCCGCAAGGCGTTGGCGCGCTACCGCGACGCATTGCCATCGATGCCGCCGGAGCTGACCGTGTGGGCCGTGCTGCGCCAGGCGCCGCCGCTGCCGTTCTTGCCGGCGTCCGTGCACGGAAAGCCCATCGTCGCCTTCGCCGCGTGCTACACGGGCGGGGTGGACAAGGGGCCGCAGGCGCTGGAGGCGGTGCGGGCCTTGGGCGAACCCTATGGCGAGCACCTCGGGCCGATGCCTTATGCAGCCTGGCAGAAGGCGTTCGATCCCTTGCTGACGCCCGGCGCGCGCAACTACTGGAAGTCTCACAACATCGGTGAGCTGCAGGACGGGCTGATCGACGCCGTCGTGTCGGCGGTCCAGAACGTGCCGTCACCGCAATGCGAGATTTTTTTCGGCCACATTGCCGGCGCGGCGATGCGTGTGCCCGTTTCCGCCACGGCCTATCCGCACCGGTCCGCGCAGTTCGCCATGAATGTGCACGGACGTTGGGACGATCCCGGAGACGATGCGCGGTGCATCGCCTGGACGCGCGACATTTTCAAGGCGACCGAGCCCTGGTCGCAGGGCGGTGTGTACGTCAACTTCCTGACGCAGGACGAGACGGCAAGGGTGGGCGCGGCCTATGGTGAAAACTTCGACCGGCTGGTGCAGGTAAAGACCCGCTACGATCCGCACAACCTCTTCCGGCACAACCAGAACATCAGGCCGTCCGCGCCTTGAGGCATGCGGGGCGGCGTGTCAGCCCGGCCGGCGCATTGCGGCATGCGACCGGCCCCGCTGCTTGCGCCGCCAGATCAGCACGCCGGTCACGGACAGCATGACGACGATCAGCCCGAGCAGGCAGGCGAAGATCCGATAGGGCAGGCCGAAGACATGCGCCATGTGCAGCGCGCCCAGCCAGTTGCTGAAGGTGTCGCCCCATGCGCCGCGCGTGGGCAGGTACATGCCGCGCCGCTCGCCCGTGTTGGCGTCGATCAGGATGGCGGTGTTGCCCACGTGGCGACGCAGGTCGGCGTCGCTATGCGCCAGGTACGCGTACACGCCGCGCCGCCGGTCCAGCATCAGCGACTCCTCGCCATCCACGGTAAAGCCGCGCTCTTTTGCCAGTTCGCCCATCGCGCGGCGCGCGGCCGCAAGGGCGGCCGGGCCTTCCAGCGCGGGCGTGGAAAGCGGCTGCGGCAGGACGGGCGCGCCGCGCCACGATGTGTCGAACGGCATGATGACCGACATCACCGGCTGGTACACCTGGGCCCGCAGGTTGAACATGACGCTGGACCATGCATACACCAGCAGCAGGGCCCACAGCCAGAGGCCGAAGGCGCGGTGCAGATCCAGCGTGACGCGCGCCGCCGAGGCGCCTTGCTTGACCGACCAGGCGGGCCGCCACCCGCGCCAGAATCCCGCGCGCTTTGCGCCCTTGGACGGCAGGGTCAGGTAAAAGCCTGCAAAACAGTCCAGCGTCCAGATGAGCGCGATCATGCCGTACAGCAAGCGGCCCCAGACGCCGGGCAGCGTCAGATCCAGATGCAGCCGGTAGATGAAGGGCAGCAGGTTCTCGCGCGCGAGCGACACCGCACCCTCGTTGCGCCAGCCCAGTACCTTGCCGCTGTAGGGATCCGCGAAGGCATGCGTGGCGGGCAGCGGCAGCATGCGCCCGGTGGCCGCATCCTGCCGCGGCGTCAGCCGAAAGACCACGGCCCGGTCCGCCTCGCGCCGCAGCGGCACCTGCTCGATGCCGGCCCACGGCAACTGCGCGCGAACCGTGTCGCGCAGGACGAAGGGATCCAGCAGCGCGCGTCCCTCGGCGGGCGCCAGGAACAGCTGCGGATTCAACCAGACGTCCAGGTCTTCCTTGAACGCCAGGATGCTGCCCGTCAGCCCGGCCACGCACAGGAACAGGGCGGTGGCCAGCCCCGCCCATCGGTGCACGCGGACCCAGAACGGGCGCGCTGCGATCGCCATGCCGCGCTCAGTACTTGGCGCGCAGCGTCAGCAGGAAGGCCTGCGGCTCGCCAAAGATGTTCTGCGAGCGCGGCGAGCTGATGGTCGCGTAATACTTGCGGTCGAACAGGTTGGTGATGTTGAGCGCCACATCCAGGTTGCGGTTGATCTCGTAGCCGATCTTCATGTCGACCGTCGCATAGCCACCTTGCTCCAGCCGCGCGCCGTTGTACTGCGGCAGGGCAACGTAGGTGCCGCTTTGCACGTTGACGCCGCCGCCGATGGTCCACCGGTTTGCCACGCCCGGCAGCCGGTAATCCGTCCACAGCCGCAGCAGATGGCGCGGCGCGACGGCGGTCACGTTCGAGTCGTACGAGGCGCTTTGGTCCACGCGCGTTTGCAGCCACGTGTAGCCGGCGTAGACGTTCCAGCCCGGCTGGATCTCGCCGTTGACCTGCAGTTCGAAACCGCGGTTGCGCGTCTTGCCGTTGGCCGTGTAGACCGTGGTGGAATCCGGCGAGAGCGTGGCGCGGTTCTCGTCGCGGATCTCGAACACCGCAAACGAGGCATTGAGCGCGCCGTCCAGGTATTCGCCCTTGATGCCGGCCTCGATCTGCTTGCCTTCCAACGGCTTGAGCATGCTGCCGTCCGCCGTGGTGTATCCGTTCTGCGGCAGGAAGATCTCGGAGTAGCTGGTATAGACCGAATAGGTGTCGTTCAGGTCATAGATCAGGCCCAGGTTGGGCGTGAACTTGCCGTCGTAATTGGCCTGCTGCGCCTTTTCCGCGGTGAGCGTGCGCTGGTTCGAAGTCAGGTCCCACCAGCTGAAGCGCCCGCCCGCCACCAGCGTCAGCGGCTCGGCCAGACGCAGGCGCAGGTTGCTGTAGAGGCCCCATTGCTTGGTGCGCGCGTGGTTGCTGTTGTTGAAGGCATAGTCCAGACGGTCGAAGTCCGAGCGCGGGTTGGTGATGTCGATGCGCGGCGCCCAGTTCGGCGTCGGATAGTTCCACGCGTTGTCAAAGCGCGAGTCGGTGTAGTTGGCGCCCAGCGTCAGATTGTGCTGGCGGCCGAACAGCTGGAAGGGGCCGTCGGCATAGGCGTCGTAGGACGTCTGCGCCTGCCGCGTCGGGCCCTTGGCCGACAGCAGCTGGATCAGGTTGTTCGAGGTGTTGGCCGGCCCCCAGCCGTACGCCTGTTCGCGGTCCAGCTTGTTTTCGGCGTAGCGGCCGGACAGCTTGGCGGTCCAGCCATTGTGCAGGCGGTGCTCCACGTCGGCGAAGGCTTCGGTGGACGTGAACTGGTCACGGTTCCAGTCGGCGCCGATGAAGGTGGAGCGCTTGATGTCGGCCAGCGAAAAACTGGGCTGGCCGCCGGGGCCCACGGTCATGAGCGCCGGGATCGACCACATCGACGCGTGGATGTCGCGTTCCTGGCGGCCGCCGCCCACCGTCAGCGTGGTGCGCGGCGTGAAGTCATACGCCAGCGCACCGTACAGCACGGAATGCTGCTCGTTGGTTTTGTCGTAGAAGAAGCGGCGGTCCTGGTAGACGCCAACCAGCCGCCCGCGTAGCGAGCCGTCCTCGTTCAGGCCGCCGGTCAGGTCGACCTCGGAGCGGTAGTTGTCCCACGATCCCGCCGAGACGCTGCCTTCGAAGCCGAATTCCTTTTGCGGGCGCTTGTGGACCAGGTTGATCGCGCCGCCCAGCCCGCCCGCGCCGTTGTACAGGCCCGCCGGGCCTTTCAGGACCTCGACGCGGTCGTAGATGGCAAGGTCCGTCGAGGACAGCATGCGCCAGTCGTATTGCGTGGGAATACCGTCGATCTGATACGACGTCATGTCAAAGCCGCGCGAATGGAAGATCGAGCGGCTGTTGTCGCGGCGTTCGACGGTGACGCCCGCCGTGTTGCGCATCGCGTCGTCCAGCGTCTGCATGGCCTGCTGACGCATCCGCTCTTGCGTGACCACACTGATCGACTGCGGAATCTGGCGTTGCGTGAGCGGCGTCTTGGAGCCCACCGTGGTCGGCGGGTTGTAGCGTTCGGCGGCCGAGTCGCCCGTCACCGTGACGGGGGCCAGCGTGCTGACCGACGGTGCAGCGGGCCGGATGACGAAGTGGCGTTCGCCCGTCTGTTCGGCGACCAGGCCGCTGCCCGCCAGCAGCGCCGCAAAGCCCTCGGCGATGGCGTAGGGCCCGCGCAGCGCCGGCGCCTGCCGGCCCGTGGTGAGCGACGGATCGAACGACAGGGTCACCCGCGCCGACGCGGCGTACTGGTTCAAGGCGGTCTCAAGCGGCGCGGCGGCCTGTTCGACCGTCACGCGCGCGGACTGGGCATGAACGGCGGGGGCAAGCGCCAGCGCGGCGCACAACGGAAGCAGGCGCAGAAGGCGCGTCGGGGTGGGGCGGGCAGAGCGGGACATGACGTAGGCGATCCTGGTTCAAACGGGGGTTGTCATTCCCTATGTCGAACGAGGACGCCAAAACCCGTAAACGAAATCGCCAAAAAGTTGTAACGGCATTCAGGCGGGCAGTACGCGGGTCCACAGGCCCGCGTAGCGCTCGATCCGCGTGGGCAGCGCGCGGGACAGCGTATTGAGCGCGCCCGGCAGGTCGTCCAGCAGGAAGACGCCCGACACCCGCAGATCGGCCACGGCGGGATCGCAGCTGATCCAGCCGCGCTGATAACGCGACAGTTCCTGCAGGAAGTCCGCGAGCCGCATGCCGCGCACGGTCAGCACGCCGTCGGCCCAGCTATCGGCGTCAAACGGCGCGGCGGGTTCGCGCCGTGCATCGCGGTCCGTCACGCGGTAGCGCCCGCCGGGTTCGGCGCGCGATTCCGCGCCGTGCAAGGGGGCAATGCGCAAGTCGCCGCGCTGCATGTCCAGCAGCGTGGCGTCTTCGATCGTGCGCAGCAGAAAGCGCGCCTGCGTGGCGGTGAAACGCGCCTGGCGCGTGCGCACTTCCCACGGGGCGGGCGCCGCGCCCGTGTCCATGCGCAGCTCGCCGGCCAGCAGGGTAAGGCGCCGGCCGCCCGGGTCGGTCCGCACGGCGCTGCCCGTGTTCAGCCACAGTTCGGCCCCGCCCTCCAGCGCGAACCGCCGGCGCTCGCCGACGCCGCTGCGGTAGTCGGCGGTCATGCGATCCCAGGCGCCGTCGCGCCACGCCAGTGTCGCGCCAGCGCCCACCGTTCCCAACGCCAGCATGGCAAGGACGCGGCGGCGGCCGCGGGCGGGGGCGGCGCGCAGCGCGGACGCCGCCGCAGAGCCGGACACCGTGCGCAGATCCGTCTCGATCGCCTGCAACTGGCGCCAGACCCGTTCGTGCTCGGCGTCGGCCTCGCGCCAGCGGCGGCAGGCCTCGTGCTCGGCGGCATCGGCGTGGCCCGAGTTCAGGCGCACCGCAAAGGAAATGGCGCGATCCAGCACCACGGTGCGATCAGCCATAGCGCAGCTCGTAGCAATGACGGATGGCGGCGGCCATGTATTTTTCGACGGAGCTCACCGACACGCGCAAGGTTGCCGCGATGTCGGGATAGGTCATGCCGTCCAACCGGGACATCAGGAACGCCGCCTTCGCCTTGGCGTTCAGGCCGTCCAGCATGCGGTCGATGCGCACCAGGGTTTCGAGCAGCAGGGCGCGGGTTTCGGGAGAAGGGGCCTGGGCTTCTGGCAGCAGGGCCAGCTCGTCGAGGTAGGCCCGCTCCAGCTTGCGCCGGCGGATGTGGTCCACGGCCAGACCGTGCGCCAGCGTCGTCAGGTAGGCGCGCGGCTCTTGCAGGCCGCGGGCGCGCTCGGGCGCGGCCAACAGCCGATGAAAGGTGTCTTGCGCGATATCCGCGGCGTCAAAGCCGCACCCCAGCTTTCTGCGCAGCCAGTTCACCAGCCAGCGGTGATGGTCCACATAGAGTGCGCCCACATGATGGTGATCCGGCGCCAGGCTGCGAGTCATGGAAGTGCGGCGAAAGGGGAGACGTTGGCAATCCCGGACGGAAGGTGTCGAGATTGAGAATGGTTCTTATTGTATCAGCGGTTTGCGGGGGGCGGCATCAGGGAATCCGAGGGGGGGCAGGTGTCAGGCGGGACGCTGGCTTTCCAGCTCGTGCTCGATGCCCGCTTTCAGCGCCAGCAGATCCGGGGCATGCCGCTGCGCCACCGCGGACGGCGCGTCGTCGGTGGTGAGGCTGATGTTCAGCGCCATTGCCGGGCCGCCCAGCGGGCGTAGCGGCGTGGACAGCGCCACCACGCCCGGCTGCCACGACGCCACGCAATATCCGCGCGCCGTCACCTTGGCGATGGCGCTGTCGATGTCCGCGCGGATCGGCTTCCAGGTGGCGCTGCGATAGCCCCGCCGGATCTGGTCCAGCAGGGCGTCGCGCGTGTCGGCGTCCAGCGTCGCCAGGTAGGCGCGGCCCAGCGACGTCAGCTCGATCGGAACCCGCTGGCCCGCAACGATGGTGCGCAGGGACGCCTTGCGGTTGTAGCGGATGGATTCCAGGTAGACCATGTCGGCCCGGTCGGCGCTGGCCAGGCCCACGTTCAGGCGCTGCTTGACGGACACCTCGCGCATCAGCGGCGTGGCCGCGCGCAGCACCGGAGACGAGGCGTGCATGGCGTGTCCCAGGCTGAGCACCGGCGCGGCCAGGCGATAGGCGCGCGCGCGCCGGTCGTGTTCCAGAAAGCCGCTGGTCACGAGGGTCTGCGTCAGCCTGCTGATCGTTGCCGCCGACAGGCCCGTGCGTTCGGCCAGATCGCCATTGCCCAGCAGGTCCGTGCCCGGCTTGAACGCGCGAAGGATCTCCAGGCCGCGTTCCAGCGAGCGGTTCTGGCTGACGCCGGTGAAGCGGCGGCTGGCGGCGGTAGCGGATTCGGTTGCGGCGGGCATGGTTGAAGCAATTCCACTAGATGGAAATAGGGCGGTGCATTTGCACACTGTAGCGCCTACCTTGTCGGTGTTGCCAGCCCGGCAGCCGTTGTGGATTCCGGGGCTGGCCCCGGAAACGACGGAGCACGGAAATGGCTGACTACGAATTCATCAGACTGCAGACGCGGGACGGCGTGGCGACGCTGACACTGAACCGCCCCGACAAGCGCAACGCGATCAGCGACGCAATGCGCAGCGAATTGATCCAGGCGCTGGAGCACGTCGCACAGGACCGCGCGATCCGCGCGCTGGTGCTGACGGGCGAGGGCAAGGGATTCTGCGCGGGCGGCGACATCGCGGGCATGCAGCGCAGGATGGACGCGCCGGCGGGCGAGGTCGGATTCAACGGATGGTCGCGCCAGCAGCGCGTGCACCACGCACAAGGGCTGCTGTTCAACATGCCCAAGCCGACGATCGCGGCGGTGAACGGCGCGGCGGCGGGCCTGGGGGCGGATACGGCGCTCAGTTGCGACTTCATCGTGGCGTCCGACAGCGCCTCGTTCACGTGGAGCTACATTGCGCGCGGCCTGATCCCGGACGGTGGCGGCATGTATTTCCTGCCGCGCCGCGTCGGCCTGGCGCGCGCGAAGGAATTGATTTATTCCGGGCGCAAGGTGGCGGCACAGGAGGCCCTGCAACTGGGCATCGCCGACCGGCTCGTGCCGGCCGGCACCGAAGTGGAGGCGGCCCAGGCGTGGGCGGCGGAATTGAGCCAGGGCTCGGCCACGGCGCTGGCGCTGGGCAAGTCGATCCTGGACCAGACGTTCGAACTGACGGCCGACCAGGTGTTTGCCATGGGCAGCCAGGCGCAAGGCATCTGCTACACCAGCGCCGAGCACCGCGACGCCGTGGCCGCGTTTCTGAAAAAGATGGCGCAGGCGCAGGCGGCCCGCGTTCAGGGAGAGAAGCCGTGAGCGCCCTGGACAAGCTGCTGCGGCCCCGCAGCGTGGCAGTGGTCGGGGCGTCGGCCGACCCCGCCAAGACCTCGGGCCGGCCCGTGGCCTACCTGCGCAAGCACGGGTTTCAGGGCAGCATCTACCCCGTCAATCCGAAGGCGTCCGAGATCGACGGATTGCGTTGCTACCCCGACATCCGCTCGCTGCCGCAGGCGCCCGACGTCGCCATCGTGGTGCTGGGCGCCGAGCGCACGCAGCAGGCCGTCCGCGAGCTGTCCGCCATCGGCACGGGCGCGGCCATCGTGCTGGCAAGCGGATACTCGGAAAGCGGCGAGGAGGGCGCGCGCCGCCAGCAAGCGCTGCGCGAGGCCGCTGGCGCCATGCGCATTCTGGGACCGAACACCATCGGCCTGGTCAACCTGACCGACCGGGTCACGCTGTCGGCCAGCGGCGCCCTGGAAATCGACGACCTGCAGCCCGGCGCGGTGGGGCTCGTCTCGCAAAGCGGCGGCATCCTGGGGGCGCTGCTGTCGCGCGCCGCCGCCCGCGGCGTGGGCCTGTCCAAGCTGATTTCGACCAGCAACGAGGCCGACCTGGAACTGGCCGACTTCGTGGACGCGCTGGCCGACGACCCCGCCACGCGCGTCATCGCGCTGTACGTCGAGAGCATTCGCCATCCCGCCAAGTTCCGCGCCGCCGCGCGCAAGGCGCGGGCCGCCGGTAAACCGGTGGTGGCGTTCAAGATCGGGCGTTCGGAATCGGGTGCGCGTGCGGCGGCGTCGCACACCGGGGCGCTGGCCGGCGCCGACGCCATGTACGACGCGCTTTTCGAGGATGCGGGCGTCATCCGGGCGCAGACATTCTCGGGCCTACTGGATATTCCGGCTGCGCTGGCGCACGCACGCAAGCTCCCCGGACGCCGCGTTGCGATCCTGACATCGACGGGCGGCGCCGGCACGCTGGTGGCGGACTGCCTGGGCCTCGCGGGGTTCGAGCTGCCGGCGCCTGACGACGCCACCGGCGCGGCGCTGCGCGCCCTGCAACCCGGCACGCCCGCCGCGCTGGACCGCAATCCCATCGACGTCACGCTGGCGGGCCTGCAGCCCGAACTGCTGCGCGGCGCCATCCGCATTCTGCTCGACAGCGGCAGCTATGACGCGCTGGTGGTGATCGTCGGTTCGTCCGGCGTGGCGCAGCCCGAACTGATGGCAGGCGCGTTGAAGGACACGTTGGCTGGCGCCACCAAGCCCGTGATGGCCTACATCAGCCCGCACGCGCCCCGCGCCGCCGAGGTGCTTGGCCGCTACGGCATACCGGCGTTTCACACGCCCGAAGGCGTCAGCGCGGCCATTGCGGCGATGTGGCAGGCACAGGCGCGCGTCGAGGCGGACAACACGGCGCTGCCGAACGCCGGGTTGCCGGACGGCCTGGAACTTGGGGAAGGCGGATCGCTCGACGAGGCGCAGGCCAAGGCGCTCTTTGCCCGGTTCGGGGTGCCTGGCGTCAAGGAAATCGTCGTGCAGGACGAGGCACAGGCCTCGCAGGCCGCGGCCGCGCTGGGCCCGCGGGTCGTGCT
This sequence comes from Achromobacter sp. SLBN-14, assembly GCF_006715415.1. Classification (NCBI taxonomy): domain Bacteria; kingdom Pseudomonadati; phylum Pseudomonadota; class Betaproteobacteria; order Burkholderiales; family Alcaligenaceae; genus Achromobacter; species Achromobacter sp. SLBN-14. Next base: position 4,221,012 of record NZ_VFNE01000001.1, read on the forward strand.
CAAGCTGCTGTCGCGCGACATCACGCATAAGAGCGACGTGGGCGGCGTAGCCGTGAACGTGGCGCAGGAGGACGTGCCCGCACGGCTGCGGCAGATGCGCGAGGACGTCCTGCGCCATACCGGCGAAGCGCCTCGCGCCTTCCTGGTCCAGGAGATGGTGACCGGCGCGGCGGAAGTGATCGTCGGCCTGCATCGGGATCCCCTGGGGTCGGCCATCCTGCTCGGCATGGGAGGCGTTGTCGCCGAACTGGTCCGGGATACGACGCTCTTGATGCTGCCCGAAGACGGGACCGGCCTGTCGCCGGCGCAGGTGATGGCCGGGCTGCGGCGGCTCAAGACCTGGCCCTTGCTGGACGGCTACCGCGGGCGCGAGCGCGCCGACGTGCCGGCGTTGGTCGCCGCCGTCGTCGCGTTCTCACGCATGGCGGGCGCGTTGGGAGACGTCCTCGTCGAAGCCGAAATCAATCCGCTCTTCGTTCGGCCTGCGGGCCAGGGCGTTTGCGCGGCGGACGGCGTGGCCGTCCTGCAAAGCCGCTTGAACTAGTTCAGGCGGGTGGATAAAAACAGGAGACAACCATGAAACAGCAAAACTTCTTCACGCGTGGCGGCATCGCCATGGCCGCGGCGGTACTGGCGCTGGGCGCATTGGCCGCGCCGCAGGCGCGCGCGGCCTACCCCGACAGGCCCTTGCGCATCGTCGTGCCGTTCACGCCGGGCGGCGGCACGGATCTGATCGCGCGCCAGTTGGCCAAGGGCCTGACGCAGGAATTGGGCCAGACGGTGGTGGTGGAAAACCGCCCGGGCGGCAGCACCATCATCGGCACGGAGAACGTGGCCAAGAGTCCGCCTGACGGCTACACCTTGCTGATGGCCACGTTTGCTCATGCGGTGAACCCGGCCATTCACAAGAAGCTGCCCTACGATACCGAGCGGGCCTTCGCGCCGGTCGCGATGATCGGCAAATCGCCCAACGTGCTGGTGGTGCCGCCGAACTCGCCGTTCAAGAGCGTGCAGGAGATCCTTACCTATGCGCGCGCCCATCCCGGCAAGCTGACGTTTGGATCCTATGGCAACGGCACCTCGGCCCATCTGGCGGGCGAGCTCTTCAAGAGCCTGGGCAAGGTGGACATCCTGCACGTGCCCTACAAGGGCGCCGGTCCCGGCATCAACGACCTGATCGGCGGGCAGATCGACATGATCTTCTCGACCTCGGCCAGCGTCAGCGGCCACATCAAGAGCGGCCAGCTGCGCGCACTGGCCGTGACCACGAAGCAGCGTTCGCCGGCCTATCCCGATGTGCCGACCGTCGCGGAAGCGGGCGAGGCGGGATACTTCGTGGATAGCTGGTATGGCGTGTTCGTGCCGAACGGCACGCCGCCCGCCGTCATCGACACGTTGAACGCGGCAATCAGGAAGGCGTCCGGCGACCCGGATTTCCGCGCGGCGCTGGAGCTGGAAGGCCTGGCGCCCGATGTGGGCACGCCCGCCGCGCTGGGCGAGTACGTGAAGGAGGAAGAGGCGCGCTGGAGCCGGATCATCCAGGACGCCGGAATCACGGATAAGCCCTGAGCGGGCCTGCCCGGTGTTCGCGGGCGTGCGTTCAATGCAGCTGGTCGGACCCTTCCGGCTGCAATTCCGACAGCGCCTTCCAGTCCGGATCCTGGAACATGCGCAATTGAATCGGATACACGGGATGCCCCGCCAGGCACTTGTTGAACGCATCCAGAAACGCCTCGACATTCGGCGTGTAGTAGCGCCACTCTTTCTGATGATTGCCCGTCAGGCAAGCCACCTGCACGCCGGCGTCCGAATTCTCGAAGCCCTGCTCGACGGCCTCTTCGAAACGGTTGGTGCGCTGCTTGTCTTCATCATTGGGCATGCCCGATTCGATGCCCTCGTACGGCCACGTGATGATGATCAGGTTCTCGTTGATCGGGCGGTCGGCCTCGGCCGGCAGACCGGTGCGAAAGCGGATGACGACCGGCAGTCCGTTGACGCGGGCTTCGCCCACCGCCCAAAGATCGCCTGGAAAAATGCTGGGCATTGCTTGAACTCCTTTTCACTACTTCGTCGAAACAGGCCACGAGTCTATCGCATGCGGTCCAGACGGGCCGCGGAGCCCTTGCAGCGGCCCTGCGAAGGGGCCCAGGGGATGTTGACGATTGTCAATTTCGGGGTTTCTGGCCGATCTATGCTGGCGCTGCGCAGGCGTTGCGCGCAGTGAATCTTGTGCAATTGGCAATCGGGTGGAGATCGATCATGAACATGAAGACTGCGGCCATTGCCGCGATGCTTGCCTTGTCGGCCCCTGGCCTGGCGCTTGCCGCGCCGCCCACCGACGCGCCCGCGCGCCCGGCCCAGCCGGCCTCGCCGGGCGGCAATGTCCAGGACTTCGACAAGCAGGCTGCGCAAGTCAGGGAGAATCTGGAAAACATGCAAAAGCAGATGGATGCGATCCAGAAGACCACCGATCCGGATGCGCGGCAGAAGCTCATGCTTGAGCACCGGCAGCTCATGCAGAACACCATGGGCATGATGCGCCAGATGTGGACGGGCGGCATGGGACCTTGCTGCGCGCAGGGTGGCGGCGGCCCCCATCATCGGGGAGGCCCGATGATGGGGTGGAACGCCATGAGAGGCAATTACTCCGGACTGACGCCTGAGCAGGTCCGGGAACATCAATACATGCGCGACCAATACATGGGAATGCAGCAGCGGATGATGGAGCAGATGCTGCAGCAGCAACTCAATTCGGCCACGCCACAACGGTGACCGCCGCGGTGGGCGCGTGCGCCTGGCAGCGGCGACGCCAGTCGCGTCGCCGCGTTATCGAGCGGCCCCGCATGGCAGCGCGCCTGCCGCGCTCAGCGGCCGGCCCAGCGGCCGCAGTCCTCGCGCCACCGGCCACACCGTCACCGCGGCCAGCAGTGCCGCCGCCCATTCCCGGAGGCCCAGCGGGCCGAATTCGAACAGCCCGCGCAGGGCAGGCCATTGCAGCGTCAGGGCCAGCAGCGCCAGCGTCGCCGCGACCGCCAGCCGGGTGGCGCCGTCCCAAGTGCCGGCGTGCCGCTGATGTGGCGAGCGGTTGTTGACCATCAAGGTCAGATTGCCCAGCACCAGCGCACAGAAGGCGGTGGCGCGCGCGGTATCCGCGGGCGTCTGGGTCTGCTGCAGCCAGGCGTAGAGAACGCCGGCGGATGCCAACAGCGCCAGCCCCTGGGCCAGGCCAATCAGGAAGGTTCGTAGTGAAAACAGCGGCTTCTCGACGGGCAGGGGAGGGCGGCGCATCAGGTCCGGCTCTGCCGCGACGGACTCGAAAGCCAGTCCGCACAGGGGGCCGATGACGATCTCCAGGAACGCCACATGGGCCGGGCGCAGCAGTTCCGGCCAGCCAAAGAGCAGTGGCAGGATCACCAGCCCGGCGATCGGCACATGCGCCGCGACGATGTAGACGATTGCCTTGGACAGGTTGTCGAACAGGCGGCGGCTTTGCCGGACCGCGTTCAAGATGTCCGAGAAATCGTCGCGGGTCAGGACCAGGTCGGCGGCTTCGCGCGCGACATCGGTGCCACGCGCGCCCATGGCGATGCCGACGTGGGCCGCTCGCAATGCGGGGGCGTCGTTGACGCCGTCTCCCGTCATTGCAACGATGGCGCCTTGCCGCTTGAGCATCTTGACCAGGCGCAGCTTCTGTTCCGGCTTTACGCGCGCGTAAACGCAGGTGCGGCCGACCAGTTCGGCCAGATGCTCGCCGCCTTCCCGCGCCAGCACATCGCCTTCAGCCACGTAGTCCGCCGGAATGCCCGCCTGGCGGGCAATGGCGCGGGCCGTCTCCGGATGATCGCCCGTCAGCATCAGCACGCGTATGCCCGCCGCATCGCACGCGGCGACCGACTCGGCCACGCCTTCCTTCAGCGGATTTTCGAGGCCCACCAAGCCCGCGAACTGCAGCGGCAGGTCGTCGGGCTGATCGGGAAGCCGCCCGTTCGGCCAGCGCCCGGTGGCGGCCGCCAACACCCTCAGCCCCGCCGCGGCCATGCGCTGGACCTCGGCCTGCAGCTGCGCCGTGCGCGCCGGCGACAGCTGGCAAAGCTTGAACACCGCCTCCGGCGCGCCCTTGCACGCGAGACGGGCGTCATCCGCTTGCGCCGTAGTCCAGACGTGGATCACAGCCAACCGTGCGGACGAGAAGGCATAGGCTTTAACCAAGGCAAGACCGCCCGCCGGCGGATGCCTGCCAAGCGACGCGGCAAAAATGCGAAAGGCGTCCTCCATTGCATCCCCGGAATCGGGCACGCTCGCCAGCGCAAGCGTTTCGGCCAAGGTCCTGGCCTCGGCCGCGCTATCCGCCGCCGTCGCGCCCGCGAGATCGGCGGCATCGATGCGCACTGAGCTAGCGTAAAGCGCGCGAACGACCATGGTGTTTGTCGTCATGGTGCCCGTCTTGTCGGCGCACAACACGGTGGTCTTGCCCAGGGTTTCGACCACGCTCAGCTTGCGGACAAGCACGCCTTCGCCCGCGATGCGCCGGGCTTCCAGCGCGGAGAAGATGGTCACGATGACGGGGAAATCCTGCGGAAGCAGACTCATCGCCAACGCGATGCCCGCCAGCATCCCTTCGAACCATCCTCCCCGCATGTAGACGTACAGGGCCCAGGTGGCCAGCGACAGGAAGAACCCCACCCACATGAACCGCAGGATGAAATGGCGGGTCTGCAATTCCAGGGGCGCGCGTTCCGGCGTCAGTTGCCGCATCGACTGCCCTAGCGCGCCCAACCGCGTGTCGTCTCCCACGGCAAGAACGCGCAGGGTGCCGGTTCCCGACAGCACCAGCGTCCCGCTCAGCACCTCGGCATCGCCCTCAACCGTGCCCGATGGCCGCTTGTAAACGGGCTGGAACTCGCCGGTAAGCGGCGACTCGTCCACCAGCAGACCCTCGCCGTCCGTCAACCGGCCGTCCGCGGGGACGCGGTTGCCTTCGGCAAGCAGCACCGCATCGCCCGGCTTCAGTTCGGCCGACGGCACCCAGTGCCGCTTGCCGTCGCGCAGCAGCAGGGCGCGGGGCGCCGCCAGACGATCCAATGCGTCAAGGGCGCGTGCGGTACGTAATGACTGCGCCACCGTCAGCGCAAAAATGACCAGTACAAAAAGCAGCAATAGCGCCGCTTCCTGCCAGGCGCCCAGAAGCGTGTACAGGCCGCCGCCGGCCAGCAGCAACGCGAACATCGGATCCTTGACCAGATCCAGGCTGATCGAGGCCAGGGTGCGTTGATGGTCCGGCGAAGGCATGGCGCATCGGCCTAGGTGATCAGCACCACCGGAATGTGAACTGTGTGCAGCACCTTCAGCGTGGTCGATCCCAGAAACAGGCTGCCGGCCGCGCCCAGTCCTCGCGACCCCATGACGATATGGTCGCAACCCTGCTCGGTGGCGTGGGCCTTGATGCATTCGGCAATGTTGCCCACCCGCGTCGCCTTTTGATAGACGATGCCCGAGCGGTCCAGCAAGGCCTCCGACTCCGCGAGGGCGGCCTTGGCTTCGTCCTCATAGAATTCCTCGATGGCATCCGGCTCAAAGAACGCCAATATCGTGCCGGAAGCAATGGGCGGCTGCACATTCAGCAGGTGGATGGCGCAAGGGCCATGTTCGCGGACCTGGTCGACCACATAGCGCACGGCGCGCAGGGAATTGCCCGATCCGTCAACGGGGATAAGCACGTTTTTCACGACCCCTCCGATAGCAGTGTCTGCCCGGGCCGCATGGCTCGGGCGTGATGCCATCATCGCGCCGATGCGGTCGTGGAAGTTGACGTCAGTCAAGCTTTCGCCCGATCGCGTGGGCGAGCGCGGCCAGGCCTGCGCGGGACCCGACGTTTGTCCCCGATTTCTCCATGACAAAGGTCAATTTGGCGATTTCAGACGGGGGCAACATGGAGAGGCGGGCGAGCCTCCCGCGTCTCATCCTCACGAAAAGGAGATAGCCATGTCGCGCTTGACGCAATACAGCCCATTTTCGAGCGAACCCTTCGCGGACGTTTTCCAGGCGTTCCTGCGGCCGATCCGGCAGAACGGGGAGGATCAGGCCCCCCGGATGGACATCGATGTCACCGAGGCAGGCGACAAGTACGTCCTGAAGGCCGACGTGCCCGGGATCGACAAGAAGGACATCACCGTGCAGATCGATGGCAACACGGTGATGATCTCGGCCAACAAGGAAAAGCACAGTGAAACGAAAGAGGCGGGAAACGTCATCCGCCGGGAGCGTTTCTGGGGCCAGGTTCAACGCTCCGTGTCGCTGGCCAGCCCCATCGATGAAGCGGCCGCCAAGGCGGTCTGCGAGAACGGCGTCCTGACCCTGACACTACCCAAATCGGCCGGAAGCCGGAACAAGACGCTGCAGATCGAATGACGGCGGTTTACAGCCATGTCCCTGTATAGACGGATCCTCATTCCCATCGACGGCAGCCAGACCGCCGAACTGGGGCTGGACGAAGCCATGCGTCTGGCCGTGTGCAACGGCGCCCGCATTCGATTGATCTGCGTGGTCGGGGAACTGCCCTTGTCCTCGCGGATCGGCGCGGATTGCTATTCCCCAAAAGAGGTGCGCATGCTGTCGCGCGAGCTTGGCGTTCAAGTGCTGCGCAACGCCGCGCGCCGGGTGCGCGCACGTTGCATCCCGGTCGATAGCGCGCTGTTCGAGGCAGGCGAACAATCCTTCGAGGAGCGCGTGGCCCAGGAGGCCGACGCGTGGGGCGCGGATCTGATCGTCATGGGCGCTCGCGGGGGCGACGGCTTTAACGCCATCCCCCGGGGCGCCGGGGCCAGGAGCGCCCGCCGCGCCGCGCCCATGCTGCTGGTGCACGAATCGGCGCGAAAAGCGCAACGCCTCTCAGTGCACGGCGGGCGTCAGGCCGAAATCGCCTCTAGGCTTGCGTATCGCGTCGACTCGTCTTGAATCCACCAGGCAGGCGAATCGGACTGCTCAATCAATGTGCGGCAGCGCGCGCCGGCACGGTCCAGCCCGGCCGGCTCTCGCGTTCGGTGTCGACGATGATCAGATAGCGTCCGGCGCCATCGGCGCGCGTCCTGCCGGGTTGCAGCACCCACGGCCGTGCAATCAGATCGGCCGCGAGCTCGTAGTCGGCGTCCAGCAATCCGTAGCTGTCGAGCAAGCGGTTCAGGGTTGCCGGAATGCGGATGCAGCCTTTGGATTGCGGCGTTCCCAGCTTGGACTCCAGCAGGACGGGATCGGTCGCGTGCATCTGCAGGCGCATCGTGCTGACGCCGCCATTGCCCCATCCCCGCAATGCCTGCTGCCAGCCGAAGTCATAGACCCGCATGCCCTTGGCGCCGTAGCCCAGGATGCCATTCGCGTTCTTCGTGCCCTGGGCGCGGAAGTCCGGATTGGCCAAGGTATGCGGGTACACGCCCGTGGGCGTTTCAAAGTGATCGAACTGGCCGATCCTGCCGGTAGACACCGGCGCCGCGCCCACATGGACGGGCATGCCGATGGCGGGCAGCCAAAAGAGGAAGACCGCCTGTACCTTTGGATTGCGGTCGACCACGAGGGCGTACTGGGGGCCCAATAGGCCGAGCCCCGCTTCCTTGAGCATCCCCAGCGCCAGGCTTGCATAGCGGATCTGCTCGTCGGCCGGAACCGTCAGCGCGGGCGCCACGCGCAGCGCAAAGGTCTGCATGACGTCCTGCGGCGTGACCTGGGCCGGTACCGGGCTGGTCATCATCGCCGACAGGACGGCGCACCACACGGCAGCCCGCGCGGTGGCGGGGCCATGGCCCGATCCCTCCACGGAACTCGGCTTGTTTTTCATGGTGTCTCCGGCGCTTTCGCGTACCAGGCCGCGGGCCTGGCCATGCAAGCATGATCGCGCGGCTGCCGCGGACGCGATTGACGCCGGTCAATCTCTCTTCCAATTGCGGCGTGCGTGCCGGCCAGGATGCGGCACGCGTGCGAAGGATCGTTCGACCAAGCCCCACCGCAAGGGCCGCCGGTCAGCGTCGAATTCGTGATTTTGGTCAACAAGCGCTTGCCAGACAGGTTCAAGATGAAACCCATGAAGACAAGCGTCCTCGCCGTGTTGCTTCACCTGATTCTGGCTCTGCTGCCGGCTAGCGCCGCGCTCGGACAGCCGGCGGATTCGTTGATGCCGGTACCGCCCGGCCTGTTGAACCGCGTTGATCAGGAAGCCGAGGCCACGCTGTCGCGGCTCTATCGTCTGTCGCCCGCGGCCAAGGCGCTGGTTGGCCGGTCATTTGGCGTGCTGGTCGTGCCGGCCTTGCACGCCGACGGAAGCATCCTGGGGATGGCCTATGGGCGCGGTGTACTGATCGACGCCGCCGAGGGGCGCTATTACTACAACGTCATCGCCAGTCCGCCGGGCTCGGTGCTTGGGCTGAACGACAAGGCGCTGATCCTGGTCTTCTCGTCCTATGCGGCCCTGCGCGGGTTCCAGGCCGGGCCTGGGTGGGAAGAGGGCGCCAGCGGAACCATCCAGATCCTGGACGAAACCGCCATGGCCGCGCGCGAGCTGGTCGTCGAACCGATCGCGGGCTTCATCCTGTCGGCAACCGAACTGGTTCGAGGCCTGTCGCTCCAGGGCATGCTGTTCGTCAAGGTCCCGGTTTACATGTGCGCCGATGAAGCCGATGCCTGCCACGGAAAAACCGGAATTCCCTTCCAACCTTGATGCTCTCGGCCATGTATAGACGGATTCTCATACCGATTGACGGCAGCTCGACCTCTGAATCGGGGTTGGATGAGGCAATACGCCTGGCCTTTCTCCATGACGGTGTCATTCGGCTGATCTGTATCGTCCAGCCTCGGCCGTCGTCCGGCGCGCTAGGCGCAAATTGCTATTTCCCGGCGGAAATTCAGGCGCTATTGTTTGAGCATGCCGCCGAACTGCTGCGCAATGCGGCAACAAAGGTGCGCGCCAACTGCATTGCCGTCGATAGCGCGCTCGTCGAAGCAGGCGAACGCTCGTTCGAGGAATGCCTGGCGGCCGAGGCCCGGGCCTGGGAGGCCGATCTGATCGTGATCGGGGCGCACCGGTCGCGCGACGTGCGCAGGATGCCGATGGCCAGCCCGGCTCCGAATCTGCCGCGCGGCGTGGCCGTCCCCTTGCTGCTCGTGCGCGAGGCTGCGCCAAAGGCCGTTCAACCACTCGTCAACAGTTGGAGGTAGGGCATGAATACCACCATGAAAGCAGTCGTCTTTGCCAGCCCGGGCCGCATTGAAATACGCGAAAAACGCATTCCGGACGTCGGGCCCAATGACGCGTTGATCAAGATCACCACCACCACCATTTGCGGCACGGATATCCACATTCTCAAGGGCGAGTATCCGGTGCAGCCGGGCCTGACGATCGGCCATGAACCCGTCGGCGTCATCGAAAAGCTGGGAAGCGCCGTGACGGGTTATTCCGAGGGCCAGCGCGTGATCGCCGGCGCGATTTGCCCGAATTTCAATTCCTACGCCGCGCAGGATGGTGCGCCTTCGCAGGACGGCAGCTATCTGGTGGCCAGTGGCATGTGCGGATGTCACGGCTACCGCGCCACCGCGGGGTGGCGCTTCGGCAACATGATCGATGGCGCCCAAGCCGAATACCTGCTGGTTCCCGACGCGCAGGCCAATCTCGCGCCCGTGCCAGACGGCCTGAGCGACGAGCAGGTGCTGATGTGCCCGGACATCATGTCCACCGGATTCAAGGGCGCCGAAAACGCCAACATCCGCATTGGCGACACGGTCGCCGTGTTTGCGCAGGGCCCGATCGGACTGTGCGCGGCGGCGGGTGCCCGGTTGCTGGGCGCCACCACGGTCATCGGCGTGGACGGCAATGCGCGGCGTCTGGAAATATCTCGCCAGTGGGGCGCCGATATCGTCCTGAACTTCCATGATTGCGACGTCGTCGAGGAAATCCTGCGTCTCACTGGCGGCAAGGGCGTGGACTCGGCCATCGAAGCGCTGGGCCAGCAAAGCACCTTTGAATCTGCCCTGCGCGTATTGAAGCCGGGAGGCACGTTGTCCAGTCTGGGCGTCTATTCCGCCGACTTGAAGATCCCGGTATCCGCGTTTGCCGCCGGTCTGGGCGACCACAAGATCAACACGGCGCTCTGCCCGGGCGGCAAAGAGCGCATGCGCCGGCTGATGAACGTGTTGCAGTCGGGCCGCCTGGATCTCGCAAAAATGGTCACGCATCGCTTTGCGCTGGACCAGATCGAGGACGCGTACGACCTGTTCGCCAATCAGCGGGATAACGTGCTGAAGGTTGCGATCCGGCCGGGGGCCTGATTCCTCTACAAGCAGCCCCGGCGGCGCCGTGGCGCGCCTGGGCGGCCGTCGTGGCGGGCCGCATCCTCGGCTGGCCTGGCCAGGTGCTGGTTGTGCGCGCACTTCAACGTAAACGCCAACCCACGGAAAATTCGCAGCAACTTTCCGCCAGTTCGGCCACGCTCTCGCAAAACGCCACGTCCGCATCCCGGCGGAACATCGCGCTGTACACCGATTGCGGCGGCGCCACGCTGGTGCGCGCAATGACGAGCTGCCGCGTGCTGACCATCTCGGCAAAATAGTCGCGCGGCAGGCAGCTCACGCCAAAGCCCGCGGCGGTCAACCCGGCCATCGCGATCAAGCTGTTGATGGTGAAAATGTTGCTTTGCGCCGTGTGGGGGCGCAGCCATTCGTCATAGATCATGTTCAGGCCGGACTCGCGGCTCTGACGCAGCAGCGGCAGGCGGGCGATGTCGGCCGGCGTGTAGACGTGGCTCGTGTCGATCAGGTCGGGACTGCCCATCCACGCAAATTCCAGGCGCTGCAACGCCACGACCTGCAGGTTCGGCTCGGCGAATTCGCCGTGCAGAAAGGCCATGTCCAGCTGCCCGGCCAGCAGCCGCTTGTGCAGGTCGCCGCCCAGATCGATATGGGGCTCCAGCGTGATGCGCGGATAGTGGACGCGCAGCAGACGGATGAGCGCGGGAAGCCAGGTCATCGCGGTGATCTCCGTGATGCCGAAGCGGAAGGTGCCCGTCAGGGTGTGCTGCCCCTTCAGGCGCGCCAGCAGGCGGTCGCGGTGACCCAGCATCTGCTCGGCCAGCGCGTAGATCTCGTGACCCCGGGCCGTCAGCTCGGCACGGTGGCCCGACCGGTCAAAGAGCGCGATGTCGAAATCGGCTTCCAGCTCCTGGATGCGCTTGGTGATTGCCGATTGCGTGGTGTGCAGCTTCTGCGCAGACGCGGAAAACGTGCCTAGCCGCACCGTCCAATACAGCGCCTCGATTTGCTTGAAAGTCAGCATGCGGTGCCCGTGAGATCGGTAGAGTTCATTCCGAATTTTCCCTTAAGGGGTAACCCCTATATTCTGAAAAGTGATGAAGTTCGCTGAAATTTAATCCCTTTTTCGGAATCGCAAAAGCTCGCACCATTCGCTCTGACTTAATTCCTGCCGACCGGATCCGCTTCAAAAAGCCGGAGAACGAGCGGCCTTCGATTCAGGACAAGCAGATCGTCATGGCTACCATTTCCACCGGCGCACGCATACTGCCGGCATCTCCCGTCGCGCCCGCCGCCATCCTGCAAGCGCTTGCAGGCATCGTCACGCCGCATCTGAGCGACAACCTTGCGCGGCGCGAGGGCATCACCGGGCTGCGGCGCTACAACCGAGCGGGCAAGCTCGTGGGCACGGCGCTGACCGTCAAGACCCGCCCCGGCGACAACCTCATGATCTACAAGGCCATGCTGCAGATCCAGCCGGGCCACGTACTGGTGGTGGACGCCGGCGGCGATCTGTCCAACGCCGTGCTCGGCGAAATCATGAAGCGCTATCTGCAGATCCACGGCTGCGCGGGCGTGGTCGTCGACGGCGCCATCCGCGACGTGGCAGCGTTCGAAGCCGACAGTTTCCCTTGCTACGCGCGCGGCCACATCCACCGCGGTCCCTACAAAGACGGTCCCGGCGAAGTCAATGTGCCCGTCTCGATCGGCGGTCAGGTCATCAATCCCGGCGATATCCTGGTGGGCGACGAAGATGGGCTGGTCAGCTTTGCCGCGTCGGACGCCGACGCGCTGATTGCCGCGGCCCATGCGCACGCCGACAAGGAAGCGCGCATCATGGCCGAAATCGCCACCGGCGAGAAAACGCAGAGCTGGATGCAGGCCGCGTTTGCGGCAAAGGGGCTGGCATGAACGCCGTCACCCCCGAATTCCTGGCGCAACGCGCGCGCGCCATCAAGCCTTCGCCCAGCATGATGGCCAAGAGCCGCGTGGATCAACTACGCGCTCAGGGCCGCGACATCATCGATTTCACGGTGGGCGAGCCGGATCTGCCCACACCTGCCCACATCGTGCAGGCCGGCATCGACGCGCTGAACAGCGGCGACATCCGCTACACCGCGTCGGTCGGCGCCAAGCCGCTGCTTGAAGCGGTGCGCGCCAAGTTCCGCCACGAAAACGGTCTGGACTACGGCCTGGATGAACTGATCGTCGGCGTGGGCGCCAAGCAATTGATCTTCACCGCGCTGGCCGCCACTGTGCAGGCCGGCGACGAAGTCATCATTCCGGCGCCGTACTGGGTGTCCTATCCCGATATGGTCCTGGTCAACGACGGCACGCCGGTCGTGGTGGCCTGCCCGGAGGCCGACGGATTCAAGCTGACCCCCGACGCGCTCGAGCGCGTCATCACGCCGCGCACCAAGTGGCTGCTGTTGAACACGCCCAGCAATCCGACTGGCGCGATGTACGGCGCCGACGAGCTGCGCGCGTTGGCGCAGGTGCTGGCGCGTCATCCGCAGGTCTGGCTCCTGACCGACGAAATCTACGAGCACCTGGCCTATGGCGGCGAGGGCCACGCGTCGCCCGCGGCCGTCGAGCCGGCGTTGGCCGCGCGCACGTTGACGATCAACGGCGTCTCCAAAGCCTACGCAATGACGGGCTGGCGCCTGGGGTACGCAGGCGGCCCGAAGGCGTTGATCAAGGCCATGGCCACCCTGATTTCGCAGAGCACCAGCTGCGTCAGCGCCATCAGCCAGTCGGCCGCGCGTGTTGCGCTGACGGCCGACCAGCAATGCGTGCGCGATGCCGCGGCCCTGTTCCACGACCGGCGCGACCGCATTGTGGCGCTGCTCAACGAGGTGCCCGGCATCCGTTGCCCGGTTCCCCAAGGCGCGTTCTACGTATATCCGTCGGTCGAAGGCCTGCTTGGCAAGACGACGCCCAACGGCCGCAAGCTGGAAAGCGACCTGGACGTCGTGATGTTCCTGCTGGACGAGGCCGGCGTCGCGGGCCTGGACGGCGCGGCCTACGGACTGTCGCCTTACCTGCGGCTCAGTTTCGCGACGTCGATGGAAAACATCGAAGAAGGCTGCCGCCGCATCCGCGAAGCCTGCGCCCGGCTGGCCTGAAAACCGGATTTTTAAGTAGCACCCATACCTACACATCAAGGGAATCCCATGAAGACGTTCATCTCCTCCTTCGTTGCCATCGTCGGCCTGGCGGCCACGCTGGCGCCCGCCGCCAATGCCGACACGCTGCAGGACATCAAGGCCCGCGGCAAATTCATCTGCGGCACCATGGGCACCGCCGAGCCGTTCAGCTTCCAGGATCCCAAAACGCGCGGCATCGTCGGCTACGAAGTGGATGTCTGCCAGGCGCTGGCCGACAGCCTGGGCGTGCCGCTGGAGCTCAAGCTGATCGCCGTCGAGGCGCGCATTCCCGAACTGATCGCCGGCCGTGTGGACGTCGTGGCCGCCAACCTGGGGTGGTCGCCCGAACGCGCCAAGCAGATCGATTACTCGCACCAGCACTTCGTGAGCCCGCAGAAGATCCTGTCGCGCGAGTCGGACAAGGACCTGAAGGCGCCGGCCGACCTGGCGGGCAAGCGGGTCAGCGCGGTGCGCGGATCGTCATCGGAGCAAGGTGCGCGCAAGAACATCCCGAACGTCGATCCCGTGACGTTCAAGGATCCCAGCGGCGCGTTCCTGGCGCTGCAGCAGGGCAAGGTGAGCGGCTTTGTCGGGTCCGAACTGATGCTGGTCAAGCTGCAACACCAGGCCGCATCCAGCGCGGTGCCCGTCAAGATCCTGGAGCCGGCGCTGTTCATCGAACCGTGGGGCGTCGGTGTGCGCAAGGGCGACACGGCGATGCTGAACCAGGTGAACAAGGTGCTGGACGGCATGGAGGCGTCCGGACAGGCCGCCAAGACCTTCGACAAGTGGTTTGGCCCCGGCACGCAGTTCAACATCAAGCGCGACTTCCGCATCGAAGAAATCAAGGGTTGACGCGCCAAGCGTCCTGGAGCCTGGTTCGATGCACTACATCTTCGACTTTGGCGCCATTTTCCAGGGTGAGTATCCTGACTGGCTGCTCAGGGGGTTGATCACCACCCTGGCGCTGGCCGGGCTTGCCTGGATCCTGGCGTTCGTTGTGGGCAGCCTGTTGGCGGTGATCCGCCTGACGGGCTCGCCCATTGCCAATGGGTTGATCGCGACGTATGTCGCGTTCCACCGCAACGTGCCCATGCTGGTGCACATCCTGTTCTGGTATTTCGGTGTGCCGGCCTTGCTGCCGGCGCCTGTCACGGATTGGCTCAACAGCCACGGCAGCGAATTCATCCTGTCGTGCATCGCGATCGGGCTGGTGATGTCCGCGTATGTCTGCGAAGACCTGCGCAGTGCGGTGCGCGGCATTCCGCCCGGCCAGGTCGAGGCCGCGCGCGCGCTGGGCCTGAGTTTTCTGAAGACCATGCGCAAAGTCGTGCTGCCCCAGGCTTTTCGCATCGCCATTCCCCCACTCTTGAATCAGACCCTGCTGCTGCTCAAGAACACCAGCCTGGCGATGGCCATCGGCGTCACCGAACTGACGGCGGCCGCGCGCGAGATCGAGAACAACACGTTCCGCACGTTCGAGGCCTACGCGGTCGTGACGGTGATCTACCTCTTGCTCTCGTTCGTCATCATGGGCGGGGGCGCAATGCTGCAACGACGCTATCGTCCGCTGGGAGTCCGCTGACATGTGGGACATACTCAAAGACAATTGGCTGCTGCTTCTGATCGGCCAATATCCGCATGGACCCATCGGCGGGCTGGTGGCCACTCTGGGCCTGGCCGCGATCAGTCTTGCCTTGGCGCTGCCGTGCGGCGTGCTGCTGGCGCTGGGCCGCATCAGCCCCTATCGCATCTTTTATTGGCCTTCGTCGGCCGTGGTCTACCTGGTACGCGGCCTGCCGCTGCTGATGTTCATCTTCTGGGCGTATTTCTTCGTGCCCCTGATCATCGGCCGTCCCGTGGCGGGCACGACCACCATGGTGGTCGCGCTTGTCTGCTACGAAAGCGCCTATCTGGCCGAGATTATCCGCGCCGGCATCCAGGCGCTGCCGCCCGGCCAGCAGGAAGCCAGCCGCGCGCTGGGCTTGTCCTACATGCAGACGATGCGCCGGGTCATCCTGCCGCAGGCGCTCTACAACATGCTGCCCAGCATGCTGAGCCAGTTCGTGTCCACGGTAAAGGAGACGTCGTTGGCCTACGTGATCAGCGTGCAAGAGCTGACCTACGCCGCCAACCAGATCAACAGCGTCCTGCTGACCAAGCCCTTTGAAGTCTTCGGGCTGCTTGCGCTGACCTATTTCGTCCTGAATTTTGGCCTGAGTCTTTTGGTGCACCTGACCGAACGCCGCATTGGCCGCCGGCGCGCCGGACCTGCGCCTACCCAGAAAGTGGTGCCCACATGATCCGATTTTCCGAAGTGCAGAAGTGGTATGGCGATTATCAGGCGCTGGCCGACGTGACCGCGCAGGTCGCCCGGGGCGAGGTCGTGGTGGTGTGCGGACCCTCCGGGTCCGGCAAGTCCACGCTGATCCGCACCGTCAATCGGCTCGAGCCCATCCAGAAAGGGGTGATCGAAGTCGACGGCAAGGACATCTACGGCAAGGACGTGCACCTGGACGCACTGCGCAGCCATATCGGTTTTGTGTTCCAGCAGTTCAATCTCTTCCCGCATCTGTCCGTGATGGAAAACCTGATGCTGGCGCCGCTGCAACTGAAGCGCGCCCGCCGCCCAGAAGCGCGCGAGCGCGCGATGCAACTGCTGGAACGCGTGGGCCTTGCGCACAAGGCCGATGCCTTCCCCGCGCATTTGTCCGGCGGCCAGCAGCAGCGCGTCGCCATTGCGCGTGCCCTGGCCATGAGCCCGCCCGTCATGCTGTTTGACGAGCCCACCAGCGCGCTCGACCCGGAAATGGTGGGCGAAGTGCTGCAGGTGATGAAAGGCTTGGCAAAGGACGGCATGACGATGGTCTGCGTGACGCACGAGATGGGCTTCGCCCGGGAAGTGGCCGATCGCGTCTGGTTCATGGACGCCGGCCGCATCGTCGAAACCGGCACCCCGGACGCGTTCTTCAACCGGCCGCAAACGGCCCGGGCGCAGAAATTCCTGGCGGAAATCCGGCACTGAAGCCTGAGGTTGCCGTGCGGCGGGCGTTACTATCGCCAGACCACAAGCCGCAAGGAAGGGAATGAATCAGAAGCCGCGCACGACCAAACGCCGCCGCATTCCGCGCATGGTCTGGGCCCCGGGTCTGGCCATCGCCGCAGGCGCGGCGGTTTATGCCTGGAATGAATCCCCGCTGGGTCCGGGCCTGACCGAAAGCAAGATACACAAGATCCTGGTCGACGCCATGGCGACGCCCACCAATGCGCCTGACAGCGCCTGCGTCAACGTGGTGGGCGTGCGTCCCTTGCCGACGGATGTCTATACCGTCTTCCTGCAAGAGCAGGACAAGATCGTGCAAGGGCTGATCAAACACCAGCTCATCACGGTCAAGCGCGTCAGCGCCGACGGCGACGGTTCACCGCCCAAACCGGGCGAGAAACCCGAAGACGCCACCAGCCACATGACGCTGACCGAAAAAGGCCGCGCGTACTACACGGACGGAGAGGCTCACATCGGTTCCAAAGTGCTCTACACCGCGAAGTTCTGCGCGCCCGGCCTGCAAGTGGGCAAGATCCTCAACTACACCAAGCCGGGCAAGAATCCGTTCGACGACAACCCCAATGCGGTTTCGGCGGTCAAGTTCGAATGGCGGCTGGATCGCGCCACCGCGGATTGGGCGGCGGACCCCGCCTTCTATCCTCAGATAAGCGGCTTTCCCCCCAAGGACCAGCCGGACGAATGGCAGACCCGCCACATCATGCTGGAACGAAAAGACGGCGTATGGGGGCTGGGAGACAGGCCCTACACGATTCGCTGGTAAGCGGGCCGGCACCCAGGGCGGGGCGGCCTATTGACGTGCCAGCAGCCTTGGCAAGCACGCTTGCCTTCAGGCGGCAGACAACGTTTTCGCTTTAAGGTGTCGTTTGCAAGCCATTAAGGAGGCCATGCCATGACACCCGCAACAGACACCGCAATCGCCATCGTTGGTCCAGGCGCCATCGGCACAACGGTTGCCGCCGCGCTGCATCAGGCCGGCCGTACGCCGCTCTTGTGCGGCCGCACGCCCCGGGACCGGCTGACGCTCCTGGATGGCGATCGCCGCGTTGACGTTCCCGGCCCTGTACTGACGGATCCAGGTCAGGCCGGCCGCAAGATGGACCTCGTTTTCCTCGCGGTCAAGGCGACGCAGACCGAGGCTGCATCGGGATGGCTCGCGGCATTGTGCCGGCCAGATACCGTGGTCTGCGTGTTGCAGAATGGCGTCGAGCAATTGGAAGCGGTTGCAACGCATGCGCCACCCGCGCGGATCATCCCCGCTGTGGTGTGGTTCCCCGCTCAGGCGCAAGCCGACGGCTCGGTACGCTTGCGCGGGGATGCGCGCCTGAGCCTGCCCGACATGCCGGCCGCTCACGTGGTGGCCGAGGCGCTGCAGGGGACTCAGTGCGCAGTGGATATCAGCGACGATTTCCAGTCTGTGGCTTGGCGCAAGCTGCTGCAAAACGCAGTCGCTGGCCTCACGGCCCTCACGCATCGCCGCGCGGGCATGTTTGCCCGGCCGGACATCGCCAAGCTCTCCTTGGCGTATTTGCAAGAGTGCCTGTCTGTCGCGCGCGCGGAAGGCGCAAAACTGGGGGACGAGGTCCCGCAGGAAATCCTCGCCAAGTTTCAAGCCGCGTCCCCCGACCTGAGCACGTCCATCCTGACGGACCGCGAAGCCGGCCGGCAACTGGAATGGGAGATACGAAACGGCGTGATCTCGCGTCGTGCACAGGCCAATGGCCTATCCACGCCGATCAGCGACATCATCGTGCCCTTGCTGGCTGCGGCGAGCGACGGGCCGGGTTGAACGTGGCCTGGGCGGCCAGAGTTCGCGCCAACGATCAACGCGGTCCGAGACTTTCGCGAATGTCCGACGACGCTGTAGACCAGCGCATTCCCATACCACGCCACTCGCCACGGTGTTCATGCCGTCAGTTTGCGCTGCTGCGAGCGGGAAAAAGGAAGCGCGAGTCAGGTGTACGGCGCGCGGCTTTCGCGGCTCGGTCGAGTTCACGGCCATGCGCTTCATCCGTGCTGCTACGCGCTTTCGCGGCTGCGGCGACGGGGCCGACCCTGTCCGGCGCAACGAATGCGGCTGCGCTCATCTGCTCTGCAACGACCGGCGGGACGCCCGCCGCGTACCGGTACGCTTGCTGAGGCAACAGGCCCTGTATCGTGCCGAGGTCATTGGCCGCGTTCGTGCGCGCCTGCTGTTTGGACATTTCTTCTTGGGCGGCCCGGTTTGCCGCCTGCGCATGCGCCACTTGCCTGGCCTGCTGCGCGTGATAGGCCTCGATGGCGAGTTTCAGGCAATGCGCCGTGTACGCCTCGCCCAGCGGATTGATGGCAGAGCGAGTCTTGGTAACGGGTTCGATGGGCAGCTTGGGGGTTGAGGCTATAGCCTCCGATGCGGCGTTACGCACGGCCGGTAGCGGTATGAACCGCGGCGCCTGTGATCGCGCCGCACGCTCTGTGTGCGTCTGGGCGCGCAGGCGCTCAACACGGTAAGGATCGCTGGCGTCGTCGGCGCGGGCCGGCGCCAGCGGGTTTAGGGCAGCTAAGCGCAAGAGAGCTCCTGGTTCAGGCGTCTTAAAGTGCATTGGTGGTTGGGACGGCTACGACCGCTGTCCGAGGACGCGCCGCTGCGATCGAATCCAGATCAACTGGGACACGGCCCCCACGACAAATACAGCCAGCCATCCCGCCAGCGCACTGCGAACCAAGTGAGATTGCGGCCCGTCGGCAAGCGGATGGGACACGGGAAGTCGCGTCAACGTTTCCGCGATTCCTGGGACCCACAGCAGGAAGAAACTGAATGAGTACCCCAATTGCGACAGATAAGGCCGCGCACGCAAAAGCAATGACGTGCGCGAGATGAGCAGGGCGGCTGACACCGACAGCAGGGCCAGGATGCCGAGCGCATGTCCGGCGTTGAACCCGCCGGAGCTGGACAGCCCAAATGATGTCAGGACGGCGGCCACCAAGCCGCCTAGATATAGCTTGCCGGCGCGAGTGGCTGCATTGATTTCGCGATAGCGTGCAAAGCTGTACAGCCCGGCTATAGCGGCTGCCAGACTGATAAGGGTGTGGGTGACGCCGAGCGCGGAAATGGGGTGTGGCATGGCAATGGTCCTTGTGGTTTATGGATGAGGGTTCATCACGAGACAGGCTGCATGGCTGCGGCAGCATTGGGCGAATGAACCAACTAGTTGGTCGGTTATGGGCGCAAAAAAAGGGCACACACCGGGGTGCGCGCCATGGTTGTGTCAGGGGGAGTTGGTCAGTTGACGGAGGGCAGCCCGCGAAATGGCCGCGAATGCCTGGGGGTCTCCACACGCTCGCGCAGTCAGCATGGCGCCGTACACGGTGGACATGAAGGCTTGGGCTTCGGCCTGCACGTTGTCACGGAGCTGAAATTGCCCTTTTGCCGCGCCGCTCTCGAGCACTGCCGCGATCCAGGCGGCCAACTCACCGAAATAAGCGCGCACCTCGTCCGCGATCGTCGTGGGAATCATGGGCAGTTCCGCCGCCAGCATCGCGCAGATACAAAGGGGCATCGTGCCCTCGCGGATGCACTGGGCCCAATACTCGGTGTAGGCCGTCAAGCGGCCGAGCGGATCAAGAACCCGCTGGTCCAGTGCCGCCAAGCCTTCTCGCGACTGACTTCGGTGCTGGACAACGACGGTGAGGACCAGGTCCGCCTTGCTGGGGAAGTGGTGGTGAATACTGGGTTTGCCAATGCGGACCCGTTCGGATATGTCGGCATAGCTAAACCCGTGGTAACCCCCCGCAGCAAGCAGTTGCTTGGCCTGTTCGACGATTTCGGCGGCACGTGGGGACAGCTCGAGGCTCATTTGGGTGGGACCTTGAAAAGGACGGCGTGCAGGGTGAAAGAGGCGCGTCCTTGGACGACTGCCGACCAATCTACTAGTTGGACGGTAGAGTGTCAAGATTTCGTTGGCCAGCCCATTGAGAGAAGGTATTCCGCGTCCAGCTCAATGGCCGCAGGAAGCGTTCAAGGCGTGGGAATGATGGAATTCGATAGCATCGCGTCGGCGATATCCAGCATTACCCGCAAGCGATCCATGTGGCGCAGGTCCTGGTGGTAGCCAACCCATATATCCCGCGTAGGCGGCTGATCCGGCGTGTCCAGCCGCTGCAATCCGGAAACTGCATCGCCCAGCGGCCTTGGCAGTACGGCGATGCCTACGCCCCGCAAGCACATCTGCGCCTGCACCGAGCGATTCGTGCTGGTAAACGCGCGCCGGCAGTGCGGAAACCTTTCCAGCACCCAAGCCACATCGGGGAAATGCGACTGTGCGGTGTTCATCAGAATGACACCCACGGATGCGGGGTTGTCCTGCAAGGCCTGGGCGGTCGCCGCCGACGCATACACCCCGTATGACATGCGCATCAGACGGCGCTGGACGATATCCGGTTCGCTGAACGGCACGATGCGAAAGGCCACGTCGGCCTCCCGCCGTGAGAGATCGAGCAAGCGATGGCTGGCAATCACTTCCGGCACGACAGCGGGATGGCGGTGTGTCAACTCGACCAGGACCGGCGCCAGGACATAGCCGGCGAACCAATCCGCTGAAGAGATTCGCAGGATGCCTTCAAGACGCTGGTCGTTGCCGGTCAGACGCCTTTCCATGGATAGCGCGGAATCCTCCATGGACTCCGCCAGCGCCCGCACAGTGTCACCGGCATCCGTGAGCACCAGGCCATCCTTTGTTCTCCGAAAGAGCGCCTGCTTGGCTTCCTCCTCAAGCACCTTGATTCGGCGACCCACTGTCGGATGACTCACGTTCAGCGCACGGGCTGCGCCGCCCAAGGATCCGCTGCGAGCGACCGCTAGAAAGATGCGAACGTCGTTCCAATCCATGCCCGTCCCACCGTACAAAAATGTACGGAAAATATACATTGATGTCAGTGGTGGAACAATATTGTTCAGAGCATCATGCGCTTCATGAAATGTCCTGGCGAACCTTCGCGCCCACGCTCAGGCACATCTGATTTGGAGCCTCAAGCTATGAATGTTCAACCCCGGCACGTCGCAGGCGCGCTCGAAGCCGCGCTGGCGTCATCCGAACACGCCGCTGGGAAACCAGCCCCTGACCCCCGTCGCTGGCTCGCTTTGGCCGTCCTGTTGACCGGCACACTGCTGCCACCTTTGGACTTCTTCGTGGTCAACGTGGCGCTACCTGCGATCAGGACGGACCTGCAAGCTTCTTCCGACGTCTCGCAATTGGTGATATCGGTGTATGCCGCTGCCTACGCCGTCACATTGATCTTGGGCGGTCGTCTGGGTGATCTGTATGGCCGCAAGCGGGTATTTATCGCTGGCATGCTCGGATTTGGCGTCGCGTCGGCGTTGTGCGGCCTGGCGCCGTCACCGGGCGTGCTTGTCACCGGCCGGCTGCTGCAAGGGATATCTGCAGCGGTCATGGCGCCGCAATCGTTGGCATCGATCCACGCCATGTTTCCGCCAAGTGAGAAGAATCGCGCGCTCAGCCGATACGGCGCGACCTTTGGCTTGGCCTCCGTGGGCGGCCAATTGCTCGGCGGAGTGCTGGTTTCCACCAGTCCTTGGGGATTGGGGTGGCGCAGTGTGTTCTTGATCAACCTTCCGATCATCATCGTTGCCATTCCAGCCGCAACAAAGTTGCTGCGCGAAAGTCGCGCCGAACATTCGCCCCGCTTGGACGTACGGGGGGCGGTGCTGCTCGCGATGGGCTTGCTGGCGCTCGTGGTGCCACTGATCGAAGGGCAGCAACATCGATGGCCGTGGTGGTGCATCGTGCCGCTGGCGTTGAGCATGCCGTTGTTATGGCGCTTCTGGCGGCACGAAAAGGCAGAGGAGAGCGCCGGCAGAACGCCGCTGGTTCTGCCATCGCTTCTTGCCGGGCGCGGGTTGCGACGCAGTCTGGCATCCACGTTCCTCTTCTATGCGCTCGCCGCGTTCTTCCTGGTATTCGCCGTGTACGAACACGCCGGCCTGGGGCACGATGCGTTGACAGCCGGCCTGGCCATCCTGCCGCTTGGCGTCGGGTTTTTCCTTGGCCCTTTTTGCAGCCCGCACATCGCTCGGCGAATGGGCTCACGAACCGCCGGCATTGGCATGGTCATGGAGGTGCTCGGTCTGGTCATGGTCGCAGCGCTGGCGTTGGCCGGTGCGTCGTCGTGGTTGACGTTGCCCTTGTTTCTGATTGGCGCAGGACAAGGTATCGCCCTACCTGCGCTCGTGCGCCTGAACGTGGACCATGTGGAAACACGCTGGGCCGGTCTGGCCTCGGGTTTGGTAAACGCCACCTTGCAGATCAGCGCCGCAGTGAGTGTTGCCTTGTTCGGTGGCCTATTCATCGCGATCGCCCCGGATGGGGCAAGCGCTCAGGACGTTCAGCGTGGGTTTGCCGTGGCTTCATTGGCGATAGGCGCGTCGCTGGCGCTGGCCGCAGCACTAATTTGGAGACGCCAAGAACCATGAGAATTCGACATTCCTTTTGCATCGTGGATGCATGCTTTCAAGAGAACACGCCGTCATGAACAATACCTTGAAAAATCCCTTGCCTGGTCTCGCCCATAAACGCGCGCTTGTAACGGGCGCGGCGCGTGGCATCGGCGCGGCCATCGCGCTCAAGCTGGCCGAAGAAGGCGCGGACATTGCTATCACGTACGAAAAATCGGTTGAGAAGGCCGAGGCGCTGGTTGCCGAAATTCGCGCCCTCGGCCGCGAAGCTATCGCCATCCAAGCCGATGCGGCAAGCCCCGATGCCGTGAAGGCCGCGGTTGCGCGCACCGCGGAAGAACTTGGAGGGCTGGACATCCTTGTCAACAACGCTGGCGTTTTGATCTCAGGCCCATTCTCCGAACAATCGCTCGAGCAGATAAGCCGGCAACTGAACGTCAACGTGCGAGGCGTATTCATGACCACCCAGGCCGCGCTGAAATATCTTCCCGATGGCGGCCGCATCATCACGATTGGCAGCAATGCCGGCCTGTCTGTGCCATTCGCGGGCATCGCGGTCTATGCGGCGACCAAGTCGGCGATGGAGAGCTTCACCCGTGGGCTGGCGCGTGAGCTGGGTCACCGTCACATCACCGTTAACCTGGTTCGTCCTGGCCCCATCGACACGGACATGAACCCCGCCGAAGGTCATCTCGCCGCCTCCATCCTGCCAAGTCTGTCTATTGCCCGCTACGGAAAGACCCGAGAGGTCGCCGAAGCCGTCGCCTTCCTGGCGGGACCTGGCGCTGCTTATGTCACCGGGTCGGGAATCCTCGTCGATGGCGGCATAAGCGCGTGATACGGAAGATCTTGACTGGCGAGCTTGCCCGCCGAGGCCGGATAACGCTCTGGGGGTGACGCTTGTTCGAGTCATCACTTTAGCCGCGATGCCGAGGTCAGGCTCAGTCGTGTAGGCCTACACACGCGATGTTGTCCGGACGCGCCGCTTGTCTGGCGATATCGAGGCGGCATGATGCTCTTGAACGCCGGCTCGGTTGGCACCGCTTCTGTGCCTTTCGGCGGCGTCAAGCATTCAGGCTACGGTCGCGAGGGTGGGCTCGGCGCTATAGTAGCGTCGCGTCAACGTAAGACTCTCACTGCCATGGCCCGCCGCGATCTACTTCCGCCACTGAATCCCGCCCGAGCGTTCGAAGCCACTGGACGCCTGCTTAGCGTATCCAAGGCAGCCGATGAATTGTGCGTGACGCCTGCGGCGGTCAGCAGGCAGGTGCGTGCGCTGGAAAGCTATCTGGGCACGCCGCTGCTTTTACGCATACGCGGCCGCCTGGAGTTGACGCCGGCGGGCGCACGTTATCTGTCGGACTTGATTCCGTTGTTCGCAACCTTGCGCGAAGCCACGCAGGCGGTTTCCGGCAGCAACGTGGGCCGGGATACCTTGCGCATCAGGTCGCCCGCCACCTTTGCCGTACGATGGCTCATCCCGCGACTGGCGAGTTTTCATCAGAAGCATAAAGACATCGACGTTCAAGTCATGACCTCGTTCGCACCACTGGATTTCCAGCGCGAAGACATCGACGCAGGCATACAGCTGGGCGATGGCCGCTGGCCGGGGATGCGCACCCTGCAGCTTGTGCGCAACGAGTTGGTTGCTGTGGTGGCGCCCACGCTTCGGCTGTCGCAAAGGAAACAACTGGCGACGCAAACCTTGCTGCATTCGATGGCCCGGCCCGACGATTGGATGCTATGGCTGCGCGCCGCAGGTTTGCGCAACGTCAACCCCGCGCAAGGCATGAAGTACGAAACCTCCTTGCTTGCCTACCAGGCAGCCATCGAAGGTCATGGCGTTGCCATTGCCCAAAAGGCCCTGATCGAGAAAGAGCTGACAGACGGGACTTTGGTGGCGCCGCTGGATCGCGTTCTGGATCGTGAGGATTACACGTATTACTTCGCGTGGCCTACGGGCAAGCCCCAATCCAGGGCGTTGCGTCTATTCCGCGATTGGCTGGTCACCCTCGTCGCCCTCTGAACCGCGCGCGCCTGCACTGACCTCTTTACAAAAAGTCAAAGCGTCCTGCCGATAAAGTCGTTTGCCGGCTAGATCGGCCCTGCCTATTCTGCCCGCATGACAAGTGATCACGACCACCTATCAGGCCGTGTCGCGCAGGAGCCAGGATATGTTCAAACGCAGCTTGCAAGGTGTGCGAGTCGTGGATTTCTCGCACGTACTCGCGGGGCCCGTCTGCACCATGATGCTCGCAGATATGGGTGCGGAAGTAATCAAAATCGAGCCGCCGGGCGGGGAACTTGGGCGGCAGATCGGCCCTCCCTGGATCGCGGGAGAAAGCGCCGTCTATTTGAGCGTGAATCGCAACAAGCGCGGCATGGCGCTGGATCTGAAGTCCGACGGCGGCCGAGAAGTCGCCCGTCGCTTGATCAACCGTGCGGACGTGGTGGTCGAAAACTACCGGCCGGGCGTCATGCAATCGTTTGGGCTGGACTACGACACGCTGGCCGACAGCAACCGCGGATTGGTGTACTGCTCGATCTCCGCGTATGGCCAAACCGGCCCGCTGCGAGGCCGGCCTGGTGTGGATGGCATCATCCAGGCCGCCAGCGGCTTGATGAGCACCTTGGGCATCGCGGGCGGAGAGCCGGTAAAAGTCGCAACGCCCGTCGCCGACATGGTCACTGCCTATATCGCGACGATTGCGATTCTGGCGGCGTGCAACGCGGCACAGCGCAGCGGCCAAGGCGAATACCTGGACATCAGCCTCTACAACGCTACGCTGATGCTGCAGCAGATCGGGTACGCATCGTTCTTCGCCTCGGACGCTGTACCCGCCAAGGCTGGCAGCGCCGCTCCCTACGCCGCACCCAATGAGGCCTACCAGACCCTCGATGGATGGATCATGGTGGCCGCCTACCATCCCCAGCGCTGGCAGGCGCTGTGCGCCGCCTTGGGGGCGGCCGAGCTGGAACATGATCCGCGCTTTGCCAGTAATGAGTGCCGTGTCGCGCATCGCGAAGAACTGCGCCGGGTGCTGACGCCGTTGTTTCGGCAGCGAGCCACCGAAGCGTGGGTAAGTCGGCTGTCCGGACTGGACATCCTGTGTGCGCCGGTAGCGAACTACGACGATGTCGTCCGCTCGCAGGAATACGCCGCTAGCGGAATCGACAGTTGGGTTGACCATCCTGTTGCTGGAAAAGTGCGCATGCCGGGCTTTGCGCCTGGGCCTGCTCACGCGGCAAGCGCGCACGACCCCATCACCGCCGCGCCAACGCTGGGCCAGCACAGCCGCCAAATCCTGAATGAATGCGGCTATGACACAGCCGAGATAGACGCCATGTTCAGTAGCGGCGTGCTGGGTAAGCCCGAACGATTTTCTACATAAGCCAAGGAGACACCGATGAAAACCAATGAATCCAGCGTCTCGGGAAGTGCCTGCGTCCCGGGTGATGTGCTGATCCGGCAAGATGTCGCCGACGGCGTTCTCACATTGAGCCTTAATGACCCGGACTCAGGCAATGTCATGTCGGTGCGCATGGCTGAGGCCATTGCCGAGGCACTGGAGCAGGCCAATACGCTGCCAGACGTTCACTGCGTATTGCTGCGCGCCAATGGCAAGTACTTCTGCACGGGCGGCAATGTGAAAGACATGGCTCGAGGATCCGACTTGA
Organism: Achromobacter sp. SLBN-14; assembly: GCF_006715415.1. Lineage (NCBI taxonomy): Bacteria > Pseudomonadati > Pseudomonadota > Betaproteobacteria > Burkholderiales > Alcaligenaceae > Achromobacter > Achromobacter sp. SLBN-14. The sequence goes on from NZ_VFNE01000001.1 coordinate 4,247,635, forward strand.
TGCAGGGGTCGGTCACAGAGCTACGCGCCCGGCTGAAATCGACGCTGCATCGAATCACGCATGCAATGCAAGCACTGCAGGTGCCGTCCATTGCCGCGGTCAACGGCGCCGCGGTTGGAGCCGGCTGCGACCTGGCGCTCATGTGCGACCTGCGTGTGGCCAGCGAACGCGCGACGTTTGCCGAGAGCTTCCTGCGGCTCGGCCTGGTATCCGGCATCGGCGGCGCCTGGTTCTTGACGCGCATCGTGGGGAGGGCAAAGGCGTTGGAGCTAACGCTGACCAGCGAGTTCATCGATGCCCAGACCGCGCTGCAATTAGGCATGGTTTCCCGTGTCGTGGCACCGGAAGAGCTGGACGAGACAAGCGCCGCCTTGGGCCGCCGCATCGCATCGAACCCACCCCAGGCCTTGCGCATGGCCAAGCGCCTGGTATTGGATGCCGCCGAATCCACCTTGCCGATGGCGCTGGAGGCTGCAGCCGCCATGCAGGCGATTTTGCTCTGCGGCGATGAACACAAGACCGTCGTGCGCGAGTTTCTGGCAAAACGCGCCCGACGCGATCTCCAGCCGAAACCCGCTGGCGTGCGTTGACAGCGCAACCGCGGACGGTGGCATACGCAACGTGCGGGTCCTCGACGCCGGCACGGACAAATCACAGGAGACAAAAATCATGATCCGCATTACTGCTTTTATGATCCGCGTGGCGGCGTCGTTGTCGGCCGCCCTCGGTCTGGCCTGGGCCGTATCGGCGCAAGCGGCTGATTACCCTGCAAAACCCCTGACGTTTGTCGTTCCCTTCGGCGCGGGCAGCGCGACCGATTTGCTGGCACGCGCATTGTCAGCGTCGCTGACGCAACAAACGGGGCAGGCTGTCGTCGTGGAGAACCGACCCGGCGCGAGCGGCATGATCGCCGCGCAGCATGTTGCCCGAGCTACCCCCGACGGCTATACGGTGTTAATCACCAGCAATACGACGCAAGCCGCCAATCCGCACCTCTTCAAGAAGCTCCCCTATGACCCGGTGGGGGATTTCACGCCGCTGACAGGATTGGGACGGGGCGGCCAGATTCTGGTGGTGAAAGCCGATTCTCCGTATCGCACCGCCGATGAGTTGATTCGCGCGGCACGGCAAGCCCCGGGAAAATTGAGCTTCGGCAGCGGGAATTCGTCCAGCCGCATGGCAGGCGAAATGCTCAAGCAACTGACCGGCACCGATATCGTCTGGGTCGGCTACAACAGCAATCCCAATGCGCTCAACGATCTGCTGGGTGGTCACATCGACATGATGGTGATTGACACCGTGACGGGCTTGTCGCAGATCGAAGCGGGCAAACTGCGTCCGCTCGGCGCGTCAACCCTTGAACGCCTGCCTCAACTTCCAGAGTTGCCCACGCTGAACGAGGCCGGCATCAAAGGTTATGACATGGGCTATTGGTTCGCCGCCTACGTACCGACCGGCACACCCGCGCCGGTGGCAGCGACGCTTAGACAGCTACTGGTCAAGGCGGTCGGGAGCGACGGCGCGCAGACGTTCTTTCGGAACTCGGCAACCCAGGCGTGGACGACGACCCCCGACGGGTTGCGACAGTTTCAGGCTGCCGAGATTCAAAAATGGGGCAATGTCATCAAGGCGGCTGGAATCGAGCCGGAATGAGCTGCCACTCCAACCCAATTGCCCAGCCCCGCGCTTGCGGGGTGGGCGGGATGCTGCATTAGTCGATGCGGGCGCCGGAGATCTTGACCGCCTCGGCCCACTTCGCAATTTCCTTCTGCACGAAGGCCTGGAACTGTTCCGGCGTGCTAGGCGTGAACTCGCTACCGGCGGCGATCATCTTTTCCTTCGCCTTCGGGTCGGACATCGCTTCGCGTATGTCCGCCGAGATCTTCTCCACGAGCGGCTTGGGCGTGCCCTTGGGTGCAAAGAAGCCAGACCAGGGCGGCGCGGCATAGCCCGCAAAGCCCTGCCCAGCAACGGTTGGGTAGTCTGGGGCGCTTGCAAAACGCTCAGCCGTGGTCAGCGCCACGATCTTCAGCTTGCCGCTCTTCGCGTAGGCTTGCACGGCGGGCAGGCCGGTGATGCCTACCTGGATCTGACCGCCCAGCAGGTCGGTCACCATAGGCGCACTGCCGCGATAGGGAATGTGCGAGAGCTCGAACTTGCCCTGGCTCTTGATCAGCTCCATCCCCAGGTGCGAAGCGGTGCCGTTGCCGTCGGAGCCATAGGAATAGTGCGCATCGGGCTTTTTCAGCAGTGCGATGAGTTCTTGCAGGTTGTTGGCCGGCACGTCATTGTTGACGATGATGGCATTGGGATAGAGCGTGGCTTGCGTGATGGCTTCGAAATCCTTGATCGGGTCGTAGCGCATGTTCTTGTAGAGCGAGGTGTTGATGCCGTGTGACCCCGTAACGCCCAGCACAAGGGTGTAGCCATCGGGCGCTGCGCGCGCGACGTATTCCGAGCCAACGTTGCCGCCCGCGCCCGGCTTATTCTCGACGACGACGGATTGCCCCCATTTTTTGGACAGACCTTCGGCTACCAGGCGCGCGGTAAGATCAGTGGCGCCGCCGGCCGGGAACGGCACCACGATCGTGACCGGTCGCGTTGGAAAGTTGTCAGTACCCTGCGCAAAGGCAGGGGCGGCGACAAGCCCGACGGACCCGGCAAGCGTGACCAGCAGGCCCAGGGCTCTGCGGCGCGACATGCGCGTGTGCGTTGCGGAAGTAATCGAGTGCGTCATGATTCAAGCCCCTTGTTATGTGGTGTAAGCACTGCGTGAATAAGACGGTGACCGCGCTACTGCGCGGTGTAGCCGCCGTCGGCACGAATGTCCGTGCCGGTGATGAACGAGGCATCCTCGCTGATCAGAAAAACTGCGGTCCTTGCAATCTCTTCCGCGGTGCCAAGCCGCCCGACCGGATACTTGGTGGCTAACGCGGCGGTGGCAGCGTGTTCGCCCCCGTAGCGATCCACTAAACGGCTGGTCAATACCGCGCCGGGCGACAAGCTCAGCGCACGGACTCCGTCGGCGGCATGGTCCACGGCAATGGCGCGCGCCAGCGCGATCATGCCTGCCTTGCTCGCGCCATAGGCGCCGCGCCCTGGCGCGGCCACGCTTCCTAATTGCGAAGCAATGTTCAGCACGACGCCGCCGCCATTGCGCGCCATATGCGCAATCGCCCACTTGCTCATCAGCCATGCGCCGGTCAGGTTCACGTCCAGCGCGAGCCGCCATTGTTCAGGTGTCAGGTCAGCGACCTTCGCGCCTGGCGTGACCGTGGCGGCGTTGTTTACCAGCGTGTCGATGGCGCCCCAGTGCGTAGCGACGCGTTCCACGGCCGAACGCGAGGCGTTGGCGTCCGCGACGTCGCAGCGCAGGGCCAAGATTCGGGATGGCGCGACGGCCAACGTCCGGCAGCATTGCGCCAGCATGTCCTCATCCCGATCCAGCAAGGCCACGCGGGCGCCGGCATCCAGACAATGCTTGGCGATAGCTTGGCCTAGCCCGCCGGCGGCGCCGGTCACAATCACGATCTTTCCGTCCAGCACGAGTGCGTTCGCTGTTGTCATGCCGTCATTGCCCCCAACGAGGCGCCGCCGCAGACGTAGAGCGTCTGCCCTGTGATAGCTCCCGCCTCGTCGCTCAGAAAGAAGGCGATGGTCGCGGCAACTTCGCGCGCGTCAATCAGGCGGCCCAGCGGCAGGTCCACACTCGGCGCGGCCCCGCGCTTGGGATCATTCAGCATGGGGGTGTCCACCGCGCCGGGCGCGACGACATTGACCGTAATGCCGCGCCCGACGAGCTCCGCTGCCAGGCTTCGGGCCATGCCAATCTGTGCGGATTTGGTGGCGGCATACGCCAAGCGGTGCGCGCGACCCAGCACGGCGCGGCTGGACACCAGCACGACGCGGCCGCGGCGGTCTGGGAGTTGCGGCGCCAAGGCCTGGACCAGCGCCATCGGCGCTGCGCCATGCAGGCGCCAGAGCAGCGCTGCGTCCTCCGGTCGCGTGTCCAGCGCGCCGCCCGTGCGCACCAGGCCGGCGCAGTGCACCAGCGCAGTCGGGGCGCAATCGCCCAGACCCGCGCACAGGGCGTGCAGCGCGGCCGGGTCGGACAGGTCGCAAACGTGGTGGCAGTACTGGGCGTTGTCGTGGACGGCGGCGGGCGCAATGTCCACGCCGGTCACCCGCCAGCCCGCCGCCAGAAGCCGCTCGGTCAACGCAAGACCGATGCCGGATGCCGCGCCTGTCAGGACGCAATGCGCCGACGCGCTACGCTCGATCATGTCAGTGCCTGATTAGTTGTCCAGCGTCGTCAGGCGCTTTTCCATCGCGCGCATCTGCTCGTAGCCCATCAGTTGCATGATGTCTTCGATGCCGACCAGCAAATCGGGGCGATCCGCGGGTTCGCCCGTGGTGATCACACCTTGCATGACCTGCAGGGCCTGGCGCATGCCGTAGATGGCGGCAGCGGGCAACATGCGCGGAAGGCTGATGCGCTTGACGCCGATCTCCTTCAGGCGCGGCAGCGGAATCAGCGGCGTGGTGGGGCGGTTGCGGATGCCGAAGCCCATGTTGATGCTGACGGGGATGCCCGCGGCGTCGACAAGCCGCTTGATGTCGTCTTCGGTGCGGACCGCATCGGGGAACAACATGTCCGCGCCCGCCTGGGCGTAAGCGCGGGCACGCTTGACTGCGCCTTCAATGCCCTCGATGGCGAGCGAGTCCGTGCGGGCGATGATGACGAAATCGTCGTCACGTCGTGCGAGGCAGGCAGCCTCGATCTTCTTGACCATCTCGGCCTGGCTGACGACGTCTTTGCCGGGCATGTGACCGCAGCGCTTGGGGCTGACCTGGTCTTCAAGGTTGATGCCTGCAACGCCGGCTTCCTCGAACATCTGCACGGTGTGGTAGACATTGACGGGGTTGCCGTAGCCGGTATCCGCGTCGGCAGTAAGGGGGATGGAGACGGACCTTGCCAGGTGGCGGCAGTGGGTAACGTTTTCGGCCAGGCCCATTACGCCGATATCGGCGATGCCAAGCAGCGCATTCGACACGGCCGCGCCGCTGGTGCAGGCGGTCTTGAAGCCCGCAGCTTCAACCAGGCGAACGCTGTATCCATCGTAGACACCGGGGGACACGAGAAAAGGTTCGTTCTTCAGCAATTGCCGGAACTGGTGGCGCGGGTTGTTCATGTCGTGCTGCTCCAAAGGGCGTTATGCGGCCGAGACGGGATGTCCGGCGATGCCGGATGCCCCTTCTGCCAGGTGTTCAAAAAGGTGTTGTGCTGCGCGTTCGATGTGAGAGCGCATGAGCGACTCAGCCAGCTCAGGATCGCGCGCGCGGATGGCGCGCAAGATCTGCCAGTGTTCGGCGTAAGCGTCGTCCTTGCGTTCGAGCACGGTGCCCGAGTGCCGGCGATAGACGCGCAACAGGTGATAGAGGTCGCCGCACAGGGCATTGATGATGCGGTTGTTTCCGCTGGCCAGCACGATGCGCTCGTGAAAGTCGAAGACACGCGGAGCGGGCGCGCCGCCGCTGGCCGCGGCCAGGCGGCGCTGCCGGTCCTGTTCCAGTTCGGCGAGCAACTGCGCGATTTCCTCGTCGCTCATTCGGCGAGTGGCCAGGTTGCAGGCTACGCCTTCCAGCGCCATCCGCATTTGGAACAGTTCCAGCGCGGACTCCGCGGACAGGGTCACCACGCGCGCCTTGATGTAGGGCTCGCGCGTGACGAGTTGAATGCCTTGCAGGCGCCGCACCGCTTCACGAACCGGGCCGCGGCTGACGCCGAACTCCTGCGCCAGCGCCACCTCGTTGATGACGCTGCCCGGCGCAAGCCGGCCTTGGTAGATCGCTTCCAGCACTCGGTCAAACACCACGTCGGCCAACGGGCCGGAGGCGTCTTCCTTGGGAGTGATGGGGGCCGTGGAGATGGTCATAGTGTTAACAGCCTATCAAGGGAGTTATAAAAGTGTCAACTCTTTTGAATGAACAATCGGTTGATTAAATTCCGGGTTGGCGGGGTATTTCTACAGCGATCAGAGGATTTTACGCTTATTTATCAGGGTCTTCCCTAGGTGGGAAACAACGGATCGGATGTTGGCACTTTCGATGGGGGGTGATCGTCGCACTATTAAGCTTGCTGACGCTTTGCGTATTCTCGGCGCTAGTGTTGACACTATTGTTTTCGAGGCCGTAAGATGGCTTCAATTGATATTCTCGCGATTACGATTGCCATGATCCAGTCTTTCTCCTGTAGCGGCAGGGTGCTGCGCTACGCGGATCTGTCCGTTGCCGCCCAATCGGAAGGGCGCGACATCCAGACGTATCCTTATGTCATCCGCGTGCTGCTGGAGAATCTTCTGCGGCACCGAGCCTGGGGCGCGGCCGTATCGGATGCGGAAATCCGCAGGCTGTGGAATTGGGGAACGCACCCTGGGGCGGATTTGCCGCTGCATGTGGCCCGCGTGATCCTGCCGGACTCCAGCGGGCTGCCGGTATTGCAAGACCTGGCGGCGCTGCGCGACGCGGTCGCCCAGGCTGGCGGAGATGCCTCGCAGGTCGACACGCGAATTCCGGTGGATCTGATCGTGGATCATTCGCTTCAGGTCGACTATTGGGGCGAGTCGGGGGCGATGCAACGCAATCTGCGCCGCGAATTCGAACGTAACGACGAACGCTACCGGTTCCTGAAGTGGGCGCAGCAGGCCTTCAAGGGACTGCGCGTCATCACGCCTGGCATCGGGATCATTCATCAGGTCAACCTCGAGTATTTGGCGCCGGTGGTCGCGCGTCAGTCACGACAGGACGGCGAATGGGTCTACCCGGATTTCGTGATCGGCGGCGATTCCCACACGCCCATGGTCAACGCGCTGGGCGTGTTGGGTTGGGGCGTGGGCGGCATCGACGCCGAGGCGGCCCTGTTGGGCCATGCCTACACCTTTCCCATTCCGGAGGTGGTTGGGGTGCGGCTGCACGGCGCCATTGAGGCGCCAGCCCTCACGACGGATGCCGCGCTGCTGGTGACACAGCGACTTCGCGCCGCAGGCGTGGTGGGCAGCATGGTCGAATTCTTCGGCCCCGCGGTGGCGGCGCTCAGTGTGCCCGAGCGAGCCACGATCGCCAACATGGCGCCCGAGTATGGCGCCACCTGTGGCTTCTTTCCGATCGACGCGCGCACGCTGGAATACGCGCGCATGACCGGGCGCAATGAAGAACAACTCGCGCTGATCGAAGCCTACGCGCGCGTCAACCTGTTGTGGGGTGACGCGTCGCAAGCGGCGCCCGCCTATAGCCGGGTGATCGACATCGACTTGTCGGCGGCCCGCCCAAGCCTGGCTGGTCCGCGCCGCCCGCAGGACCGCATGGATGTGTCGAATGTTGCCGCAGACTTCCTAAGCCGTCTGAGCGTGCCGCAGTCGGAAGGCGGGTTCAATGTGACCACGGACGCCGCGCGTCCGGCGAGCCGGGACGTCGTCGGCCATGGCTCGGTGGCGCTGGCGGCGATTACCTCTTGCACCAATACCTCCAACCCCAGCGTGATGCTGGCGGCCGGGCTGATCGCACAGAAGGCGCTGGCGCTTGGCCTGACGCCGCCCGCCTGGGTCAAGCGATCGCTGGCGCCCGGCTCGCGTGCAGTTACCCGCTACCTGGAAGCCGCAGGGTTGCTGACGGCGCTGCAAGCCCAAGGCTTTCATGTGATCGGCTACGGCTGCACGACTTGCGGCGGCAAGTCAGGCCCCCTGGATTCCGCGGTGGCAGACGCTATTGTCGAACGCGGCCTGGTCGCCGCCGCCGTGCTGTCAGGAAATCGGAATTTCGAAGGTCGCATCCACAAGCTGCTTCGCGCCAACTACATCGGGTCGCCGGCGATGGTGGTGCTGTACGCGCTGGCGGGCCGCATCGACCTGGATTTCGAGCACGAGCCGCTGGGGCCGGGCGCGGACGGTGCACCGGTCTATCTGCGCGATGTCTGGCCCAGCCAGGAAGAGATCGCGGCCTTGATGCCATTTGCTTCGGCCCCTTCGCTGTTTGCCGAAGTCTATGATCCCGCCAGCCTGGACAGCGCGATCTGGCAAGACTTGTCCGCGCCGGCCGGCTTACGTTTTCCCTGGGACCCAGACTCGCAATACCTGGTCGAGCCTCCATTCTTCAAAACCGAACCGGGCCGCGACGCGCTGGACGACTTGGCGTGCGCCTTGGCGCGCGGACGGGTGCTGGCGGCGTTCGGCGATTCGTTGACCACCGACCATATTTCGCCCAGCGGTGAAATTCCCGCCGACACGCCCGCGGGCATGTACTTGATCGGCAAGGGCGTTGCGCCGCGCGATTTCAACACCTATGTGGCGCGCCGCTGCAATCATCACGTCATGACGCGGGGCACCTTCGCCAACATCCGCATCAAGAACGCGCTGACGCCGGGCGTGGAAGGCGGCGTCACCCGCCACTATCCCAGCGGCAAGCTCATGCCGATTGTCGATGCCGCGACGGCCTACCGCGATGCCGGCGAGGCCTGCGTCATCCTGGGCGGCAAAGACTACGGCATGGGAAGCAGCCGGGATTGGGCTGCGAAGGGCTCGGCGCTGTTGGGCGTGCGCGCGGTGATCGCGGAGTCGTTTGAACGCATCCATCGCGCCAATCTGGTGGGCATGGGGGTGCTGCCGCTGGCGTTCGCCCACGGCCAAGGCTGGCGTGCGTTGGGGCTGACCGGCGCGGAGACGCTGCGCTTGCAGAATGTGGCGGATGGCGTATTGAAGGGGGAACCCATCGACGTGATCGCCGAGGACGGGGATCGCCAGGTGCGCTTCCAGGCCTATGCCCAGGTGCTTACGCACGCCGAACGCAAACTCATCACGGAAGGCGGCATCCCCGCCAGCGTCCTCAACGCATTCTTGACCGACACGGCGGCCGCCGACACGGCCCATTGCTGACAACGCGCATCACTCAGGAAACTCGACATCATGCTGGACCTCTTACTGACCAATGCAAGGCTGCTGCTGCCGCAGCAAGGCCTGACCGAGGGCGTGCTGGGCGTCATTGACGGCCGCATCGCCATAATCGCCGAACCAGGCGCGCCGCTCGAGGCCCGTGAAACGATCGATTGCCAGGGACTGTGGGTGCTGCCAGGCCTGATCGATCCTCACGTTCACTTCGGCTTCGGGTCTCCGGAGACCGACTTCGAGACCGAGTCGCGCTTCGCCGCGCTTGGCGGCACCACGACAGTGCTGTCGTTCCATCGTTCCGCCGACATCCGTGAATCTTTTGAAAAGGTGCGCGACCGCGCGCTGTCGCAAAGCTGTGTCGACTTCGGCTTCCATTTCGGCATCACCAGCAATCTGCATGTGGATACGCTCGAGGAAACCTCTCGCCGATTCGGCGTGTCATCCTACAAGCTCTACATGATGTACAAAGGGGCGGCCGGACTGTCCAAGGGATTTACCGACATCGACGACGGCCTGCTGTATTCGGCCTTGCGCGCCACGGCCGCCATCCCCGGCGCAATCATGGGCGTGCACTGCGAAAACGTCGAGGTCATCCCTGTCCTGAGAGACCCCCTGCGCGCGGCAGGCCGTGACGACTTGAAGGCCTGGAACGAGCAGAGCCCGGACTTCCTGGAAGCCGAGAACGTACATCGCGTGTGCTATTTCGCGGCGAAGACGGGCGCTGCGGTCAATATTGTGCACCTGAGCAGCCGCGAAGCGCTGGACGAGGCGCGGCGCCATCGCCGCACGCCTGGCGCACCGCCCATTTACGTCGAGACCTGCCCGCACTACCTCTTCCTGAACGATGAATCGCCCGCCGGGACTTATGCGAAGGTCAACCCGCCGGTGCGAGGCCAAAGCGATGTGGAAGCCATGTGGGAAGGCGTGCTGGACGGCTCCATCACCACGATAGGCACCGACCACGTGCCCCGCAAGCGGGCCACCAAGGACACCGACATCTGGGCGGCCAGCAATGGGTTCCCGGGCACCGGCCTGATGTTGCCGATCTTGCTGCACGAAGGCTATCACCGCCGTGGCGTCCCGCTGGAAACGCTGATGAAGGTCAGTGCCGAGAGCGCGGCACGCATCTATCGCATGCCGGGCAAGGGCAGCATCGAGATCGGCAAGGACGCGGACCTGGTGATCGTCGACCCCGACCTGCAACGCACGGTCGATGCGGCCACCCTGGAATCGAACTCCGACTATTCGCCTTACGAGGGCATGACCCTGAAAGGCTGGCCCATACGCACGCTGGTGCGCGGGCGCACCGTGGCGCAGGACGGCCGCATCACGGACGCGGCCCGCGCCAATCCTGGCGGCCGCTATCTCAAGCGTCTTTGAACTGAATCCATCTCCCTTCTGACGGAAATCATTATGAGCGACACCAAGCGAATCTGGGACGACTTCCTTACCGAACGCGACAAGCAAGTGCTGGCTCAGGCCGGCTACGGCAAGCGTGGCGGCTTCGGCAAGCGCCCCGCGCTGTTCATCATCGACGTGCAATACAACTTTTGCGGCGACACGCCTCAAGACATCCTGGAAGGCCTGAAGCAATATCGCACCCATTGCGGCCGCGAGGCCTGGGACGCGGTCGCGCATATTGTCCCGTTGCTGGAACTGGCGCGCGACAAGAATATCCCCGTCTTCTATACCGAAAGCGGCCGGCGCGCCGACCTGTTGGATAGTGGCGTGCAGGTAGGCAAGAACCACCGCGGCGGTGAAAAGACCGTGCTGGCAAACACCCATGCGACGCAAACCGTGGAGCCGCTGGCGCCGCGTCCGCAAGACATTCGCATCACCAAGCAGAAGCCATCCTGCTTCTTCGGCACGATCTTCATGAGCCACCTGAATTTTCTTGACGTGGACACGCTGATCCTGGTGGGATGCACGTCGTCAGGATGCCTGCGCGCCACCACGGTTGACGCCTACTCCTACAATTTCAAGGTAATCATTCCCGAAGAGGCGGCGTTCGACCGCTTCCAGGCCAGCCACGCCATGAGCTTGTTCGATCTGAATTGCAAGTATGCGGACGTGATTCCCTCTCGCGAGGTGCAGGACTATCTGCGCGGCCTGCCCGCGCCCGCCGACGCGGCCCGTGAATGATCCGGAGAAGGATGCCGACGCCATGGCCAGCAATGCCGGACCGATTCCCGTCTACCTATTGACCGGCTTCCTGGGAAGCGGCAAGACCACACTGTTGTCGCGTCTGGTGCGCAGCCCGCGCTTTGCCGATACGGCGGTGGTCATCAACGAGTTCGGCGAGATCGGCCTGGATCATATGCTGGTCGGCAAGGCGGATGACACCGATGTCGTGCTGCTGGATTCCGGCTGCCTCTGCTGCGCGGCGACAAGCTCGCTGCAAGACACGCTTGAGTCGCTGTACTACCGTCGCCAGCGCGGTGAAATTCCGCAATTTGAGCGGGTGGTGGTAGAGACCTCAGGGCTGGCCGACCCGTGTCCGGTCATCAACACGCTATCTGCCGACCCCCTGATCGCCCGCCATTACCGGTTCGGCGGCGTTGTGGCGACGGCGGATGCGCTGCACGGGATGGCGACGCTGGACGCCTATCGCGAAGCCAGCACCCAGGTCGCCATCGCCGACCGCATTGCGCTGACCAAGGTGGATCTGGCCGGGGATGGCGCGATTCAGGCGGTAAAGGCAGCGCTAAGGGGATACAACGCCAATGCGCCAATCCGCGCTGTGTCGCCTGGCACGGTGGACGAGGACGCGCCCGCGCTGTTTGACGGCCTGCGTCCAGAACATCTGGACGCGGCTGTGTTAAAGGAGGCAGCGCCAGCCGCCTTCAAGCCGGTGGCACATGTGTTGCGCTACGGCATTGTGTCCTATGCATTCCGGCAGCATACGCCCGTAACCTGGGAAGCCTATGCGAACTGGACCCGGCACATGCAACGCCATGTCGGAGAGCGCCTGTTAAGGGCCAAGGGCGTGCTGCGTTGGGACGACGGCAGTCTGCGCGCCGCGCATGGCGTGCGGCTCGTATTCGCCACGCCCGAGCCGATTGCCGAGCCGGAAGGCGCTGCACGGGCGACGGGCGCCATGGTCGTGATCGTGCAAGACCTTTCCGCAGATGAAGTTGAGCAAGCAATGCAGCCGCTAGGCATGTGAGGTCCGGGAAGCGCTTCCCCGGATGCGTGTCTGATACCAGGCACGGGTTCGGCTGGCAGCAGCGCCAGGCAAGCAGGGCATTTCGGCCCTGGCTGAATGACAATCCCGCCTCAAAGCGGCGTCAACAGCGGTTCGCCCGCATACAGCCGGCGCGTATTTTCCAGGAATTTATCCACCATCAATTGCATGGCCTCAGGCGACCAGCCGGCAATGTGGGGGGTGAGCACCAAGTTGGTCAGGTCGGCCAAAGCCGCTGGCAGTTCGGGTTCGCCCTCATAAACGTCCAGTGCCGCGCCGGCGATGGTCCGCTGGCGCAGGGCGCGTTCCAAGGCAACGGTGTCCACGACACTGCCGCGCGCGATGTTGATCAGGTAGCCGTTGGGGCCGAGCTGGTCCAGGATGGCGCCATCGATCAGATGGTGGGTTGAATCGCCACCTGGGATGGCGACGAGCAGCACGTCGGACCACCCGGCCAGTTCGCCTACGGAAGGAAAGTAGCGGTGCGGCGACCCCGGGCGCGGGCGGCGGTTGTGGTAACCGATCTGCATCTCGAACGCCTGCGCGCGCAGCGCCACTTTTTCGCCGATACCGCCCAGGCCGATGATGCCCAGCTTTTTTCCGGAGACGTTGGGCGGCAGGGGCAGCTGCGTGCGCCAGACGCCTTGCCGCGTGAGCTGGTCCAGGCGGGGAATGCCGCGGATGACGGCGATCATCAGGCCCATGGCGTGGTCGGCGACGCAGCTGTCGTTGGTGCCCGCGCCGTTGGCGACCTTGACGCCGCGCCGCCTGGCGTAATCCAGGTCGATCTTTTCGTAGCCGGCTCCCATCGAGTAGATCAGCTTCAGGTTGGGCAGCGCGTCGATCTGGCCTGCAGTCAGGCCAATCGCGCCGATGGTCATGACCACTTCGACGCGCGGCGCGTGCTCGGCGACGGCTTGCGCATACCGCTCCGGCGTCGGGGCGAAGACGACTTCGAAGTGACGGGCGATCTGGTCCCGGTCGGCCTGCGTGACCGGGTTCATGATGATGAGCAGAGGCTTGGGGGTGGGGAATGACATGCGGATAAAGGGAGGCAGTTAAATCTGGGTGTGGCGGGCGACCAAGCCAACGCGCACGTTGCAGAGGTGCGCCTGCATCGCGGCGCGCGCGGCGTCGGGGTTGCGATCCAGGATGGCCTGCAGGACGGCCATGTGCTCGTCGCAGCCCGGAATCAGCCGTTCGGGCGCGCCGTTCTGGTCGAAGCAGCGGGCCTTGATGCGCAGGTCGTGGATGGTCTGTGCCATCAGCCGGTTGCCGCTGGCCTGCGCGATGCTGTCGTGCAGCAGGTTGTCGACCCGATGGTTCTCCTCGTGGGTGGTTTCGTTGCGGCGCCGGATCTCGCTGACTTGCTCCAGGAGGGCTGCGGCCTCCTCCGGCGCCATGCGGGTGGCGGCGGCCGCGGCGGCGTCGCCTTCCAGCAGCACGCGCATCTGGAAGATCTCCAGGTATTGCCGCAACGAAGGTTCGGGCACGATGAGCTGCCCGCGCGCCGTGCGCATGGCGAATCCGGCACCGATCAGGCGGCTCATCGCCTCGCGCAGCGGGGTGCGCGACACGCCCAGCGCGCTGGCCAGGTTGCGTTCCTGCAGCGGTTGGTTGATGGGCAACTGGCCCAGCTGGATCATGCCCAGCATGGTCGAGTAGGCCTCGTCGACCAGGTCGCGCGCGTCGTCGGCGGCCGGGGCGGCGGCCGTGGCGTTGAGCAAGGGGCTTTCCATGGCATGAATGATGGACATAGGAATCATGGAAACAGTAAGGGGAAGATGGCAAAGTTCGGGTCTGCGCGCAGGTCGTCTTCGCGGGCGTGGACCCATTCCGTGTAATCGCGCCAGCGCTGCACGGCCTGCGCCAGGTCCAGGGCTTCGAACCGTAGCGGCTGGCCCGGGCGGATCTGGGCAAGACGAGGCAGGTCGGCCGAGATGACGGTGGCGATCTTGGGGTAGCCGCCGGTGGTCTGGCGGTCGTTCATGGCAATGAGGGGTTGTCCCGCGCCTGGGATCTGGATGCTGCCCGCGGCGATGGGATCGGTGATGATGTCGGCGCCCCGGGCGTGCGCAATGGCCGGCCCATCCAGACGCAGGCCCATGCGGTCGGACTGCGGCGCCAGGCGATAGGTGGCGCCGAGAAAACGGTCGATCTCGGCGGGCGCGAAGTGATCCTGCTGCGGACCGAGGACGACACCGATGGGCGCATCCCGATAGAACCAGCCGGTGTCGCGGGCGGCCAGCCAGCGACGCAGCGAACGGCGCCGGCCGTCGCCGGTGGCAAGCACGTCGCCGCGCGCCAGCGCACGGCCGTCCAGGCCGCCCAGGCCGGCACGCGTCAGGGTGGACGCACTGCCCAGCACCGGCGCCACGGCGATGCCGCCACCGACTGCCAGATATCCGCGGACGCCGCGTTCCAGCGGCCCGATCGTCAAGGTGGCGCCCGCCGGCAAGCGGTGGGATTGCCACGGGCTCAGTGACCGCGCGGGCGAGGCGGCCGTGGCGCTGGCGTGCAGCAAGGCGTCGCCGGCGAAGGCGACGGTGCAATCCGCATCCAGCACCTGCAACGCGCCGCCCAGCAGGGTGAATTCCAGTGCGGCCAGGCCGGGTGCGTTGCCGACCAGTCCATTGGCGATGCGCAGCGCGCCGGGATCCATGGCGCCCGACGGCGGCACGCCCATGTGTTCATAGCCCGGGCGGCCCAGGTCCTGCACCGTGGTCAGCAAGCCGGCCTTTTCGACGCGAAGGCGCGCGCTCATGGGCCGTCTCCTGGCAGCGGTCGCGGCCGGCGGGCGGGGTCGTCCTGCAAGGCGGCAAGGCGTTCGAACTCGTCTTCGTCGATGGGGGTGAACACGATCTCGTCGCCGGCCTCGAATAGAAATGGATTTTCGTGGCGCAGATCGAAGCTGCGCCACGGCGTGCGCCCGATCAGGTGCCAGCCGCTGGGTCCGGGCACGGAGGCGATGGCCGTCTGCTGGCCGCCGATGTTGATGCTGCCGGCGGGCGTGTGCGCGCGAGGCATGGCGCGGCGGGGCGTGTGCAGCGCGGGATCCAGGCCGCCCAGATACGCGAAGCCCGGCAGGAATCCCACCATGTAGATCCGGTAGACCGGCGCGATGTGCCGGGCGATGACCCGCGCGGGATCAAGCCGATGCTGATCCGCCAGCGCCTGCAGGTCCATGCCGTGGGCGCCGCCATAGCAGACCGGGACTTGCCAGCGGCGCGGTGCGGGGACAGGCGCCAAGGCGCTGGCTTGCAGGCTGCGGCCGATCAGCTCGCCAATGGCGTCGTGCCCGATCAGTAGCGGATCGAAGCTCACCGCGAGCGAACGGTACGCCGGCACCACGCTCAGGAGTCCGCGGACCTTGCGCAGGCTGCCTCGCAACGCTTTCGATAGCGCGAGCACGCGCGCATTGGTCTCGGCGTCGATGCGGTCGGGAAACTCGACCAGCAGCGTGCGATCGCCCGCCGCCACGATGCGCGGCGCGGCAGTCCCGCAAGAAGTTGGCGCGTCGGTCGTCATGCTGCGTTGGCAAATTCCATGGCGTCGTCCGGATGAAAGCCCCACGTGACCGCCTGTCCGGGTGTGCGTTGGGCTGAGTCCACGTCCAGCGGCGCGTAGGCCAGGATCACCTTGTCGAAGGCTTCGATGAAGACTTTCCAGTGCACGCCGCAGAACGTCGACGCCACGACCTTGCCCGGGTGGCGCTGATCGGCGCCGGCCAGGCGGCTGCCCAGGCGCAGGTGCTCGGGGCGCACGCCCAGCACGCCGTCGTTGGCGGGCAGGAAATTGCATTCGCCCAGGAAGCCGGCGACAAAAGCGCTGGCGGGCTTGCGGTACAGGCTTTCCGGCGAGCCGGCCTCGACGATGCGGCCCTGTTCCAGGATGACGATGCGGTCCGACAGGTTCATGGCCTCTTCCTGGTCATGCGTGACGAAGACCACGGTCAGCCCCAGTTCCTGGTGCAGCCGGCGCAGCTGCAGCTGAATGGATTGCCGCAGATTCTTGTCCAGCGCGCCCAGCGGCTCGTCCATCAGCAGGATGTCGGGCGTGAACACCAGGGCGCGCGCCAGCGCGACGCGCTGCTGCTGGCCGCCGGACAGCGCGCCGGGCTTGCGGTCCTTCAGCGGCGCCAGGCTCACCAGGTCCAGCGCGTCAAATACGCGGCGGCGGATGTCCTCTTCGTTCAGGCGCCGCATGCGCAGCGCGAACGCGACGTTCTCGAACACGCTCATGTGCGGAAACAGGGCGTAGTTCTGGAACACCATGCCGATGTTGCGGTCCGCGATCGGCGTATGCGTGACGTCGCGCCCGCCGATCTTCACCACGCCGGCGTCCGGCGATTCGAAGCCGGCGATAATCTTGAGCAGCGTGGTCTTGCCGGAGCCGGACGCGCCCAGCAGCGTGCAGAACTCGCCGCGCGCCACGGTCAGGTCGACGTCGGGCAGCGCAATCGAATCGCCGTAGCGCTTGTGGATGCCGGCAAGCGTCAGCTCCTTGCCCTGGCGTTCCGGCGGGCGTTGCGGGAGGATGTCGTTGGCGATATGCATGTCAGTGTTCCTTCTTCCTGCTGATCAGCAGGTTTGCAAGCAGGATCAGCGCCGTCGCCCCGACCAGCAGGCAGGAGGCGGAGATCACGGTGGGATCGAAGTCGTTGGCCAGGCCCTCGAACATCAGCTTGGGCAAGGTGCGGTTGCGGATGGTGGTCAGGAACAGCGCCATGACCACGTCGTCGAACGAGCTGACGAAGGCAAAGACGGCGCCGCCGATCAGGCTGGGGATCAGGGCCGGTAGCATGACCAGCCGGAACATCGTCGGCCAGGAAGCGCCCATGCTCAGCGCGGCCAATTCCAGGCTGGGGTCCAGGCTGCGCAGCGCCGCCCGCATGGTGATGTAGACGTAGGGCGCGGCAAGCACGGTGTGGCCCAGAATGACCGCCATGGAATTGGCGACCCAGCCGATGGGCGCGAACAGGTAGTACAGCGCGACCGCCGTGACGATGGCCGGCACCGACATCGGGACGATGAAGAAGGCATCCAGCCAGCCTTGGTGGCGCTTTGCCAGCCGGCTGACGCCCAGCGCGGCGGCGGTGCCCAGGACCGTGGCCAGCAGCGTCACCACGACGGCGATCCGCGTACTGGAGGCCAGCGCGGCCAGCCATTTGCCGTCCGTGAAGAAGTTCTCGTACCAGCGCAGCCCGTAGCTGGGCGGCGGGAAGATGGGGAAGTCGGTGGTGCCGAAGCTCATCGGAATGACGACGACGATGGGCAGCAGCAGGAACACCGCGCACGCCACGCCCAGGAAGGCCGACATCCGGCCGCCCGGCGTGCGGCGATACCCGCTGGTGTTGCTGCCTTTGCCGGAACTGGCGCTGATCAGGCTGTTCAGGCCGAACAGCCGGTTGAACAGCCACAGCGACAGCAGCACGGTGGCCAGCAGCACGCCTGCTAGCGCCGACGCCAATCCCCAGTTCAGCTCTTCGGTGATGTTGTGCGAAATGAGTTCGGCGGCCATGCGCTGGGCGGGACCGCCCATCAGCGACGGGGTGATGTAGTAGCCCACCGCATTCATGAAGACAATGATGCCGCCGGCGACCGCGCCCGGACTGGTAAGCGGCAGGATGACCCGGCTGAAAATGCCCGCGGATCCCGCGCCCAGGCCTTGCGCGGCCTGCACCAGGCTGCCGTCCAGGGACCGGAACGACGCATACAGCGGCAGCACCACGAAGGGCATCAGCACGTGCGTCATGCCCACCATCACGCCGGTAAAGTTGTAGAGAAACGCCATGGGCTGGTCGAGGATGCCCACGGTCGTCAGCAAGGTGTTCAACGGCCCGTTCTTGCCCAGCAGCGCGATCCAGGCCGATGTGCGGACCAGCGCGCTGGACCAGAAGGGAAGGAGCACCGCGAAGAACACCACGCGCGCCACGGTCGGCGATACGGTCGCCATCAGGTAGGCGAGCGGATAGCTCAACACCACGCAGGCCACCGTGACGGCTGCGGCAATGGTGAACGTGTTGACCAGCACGATCCGGTAGATCGGCGTGTCCAGCAGGTGGCGGTAATGGTCCAGCGTCAGGCTGCCGTCCTCGCCCTTGAAGCCGTTGCCCAGCAAACCCGCAATCGGGCCGGCGAAAAACAGCAGAAGAAACAGCAGCAGCGGCAATGCAGCAAGGGCCGCGACGCGGCCGCGCCGGGAAGCGGCGGCCGGGCGCACGCTGGCGACGGGCAGGGGAAGGGCGTCGGTGCTCGTGGTCATGGCATTGGGGCGCCGGCGCACGCGCCGGCGTCTGAGTAAGGAAGCAGAAGGATCAGCGGGCGCGGACCTGGTTGTAGCGCTCGGTGATGGCGGGGCCGTGGGTATCCCAGAACTCCGAGTTCAGGAAGATGCTTTTCTTCAGGCGCTCGGTGGTCGAAGGCAGGCGCTCAAGCCGCTTGGCGTCGATCAGGGGCAGGGCCTGCTCGGTGGTCGGACCGTAGGCGATGTATTTGCTGAATTCAGCCTGGTGCTTGGGCTGGATCATGTAGTTCAGCAGCTTGATCGCCGCGTCGCGGTTGGGCGAGCCCTTCACGATGGCGAAGTAGCCGACCTGGGCGATGCTGTCGCCCCAGCCCATGGCGATGGGCAGGCCCGAGTCGATGCCGGCCTGGAAGCGGCCGTTCCAGCCCAGCGCCATCACGACTTCGCCGGTTCCCAGCGCGTTGACGGGTTCGGCGCCGCTCTTCCACCAGCGGGCGACGTGGGGCTTGATCTCTTCGATCTTCTTGAACGCGCGGTCAAGGCCCTCGGGCGTGGCCAGCACCTTGTACACATCGGCGGGCGGGACGCCGTCGGCGATGAGCGCCGCCTCGATCACCGTGGCGGGATCGTCCTGCAGGGTCCGCTTGCCGGGGAATTTCTTCACGTCCCAGAAGTCGGCGAAGGTGCTGGGTTGCGGCTTGCCGGCGGGGAAGGCCTGGGTCGAGAAGCCGATGTTGGTCGAGAAGATTTCCGACGGCACGCCATAGTCGTTGCGGGCACTGGGGATTACGTGGTCCTGGTTGACCATCTCCGGCGTGATCTTCTCGAAGACGCCCAGCTTGATGCCGCGCGTCAGGCGGGCGCTGTTCTCGGTAACCACATCCCATGTGACCGACTTGGTGTCGATCATGGCGCGGATCTTGGCGACCTGCGGATCGGTGTCTTCGTGGACGGTAATGCCGGTTTCCTTGGAGAAGGGCTTGAGCCAGGCGTCGCGGATCGCGCCCTGGTAGTTGCCGCCCCAGCTGGCGAAATTGAGTTCTGCCGCTTGCGCCACGCCAGTCGCCATCGCCAATGCTGCGGCCACGGCGCATGTGGCGTTCTTCCATTTGAAATTCATTGCTTGGACTCCGTTCATTAAAAAAACGCGGTGGGCAGACCTGCCCCGATCCTGGGCATATCGCCTCAGCAAGTCCTTGGCATGCAAATTGCATGCCAACGGTATGCCAAACATTGAATTTCGTTTTTTTCGGAGTCCTTCAGATGCGCGACGTAGACCTCAATTCCGACCTGGGAGAGAGCTTCGGCCACTACAAGATTGGTGCGGACGAGGCCATGCTGGACCTCATCACGTCGGCCAACGTGGCTTGCGGTTTTCACGGTGGTGATGCATCGGTCATGCACCAAACTGCGGCATCCGCGCTAAAGCGGGGCATCGATGTGGGCGCCCATCCGGGGTTCAACGACCTGTGGGGATTCGGCCGGCGCAAGATCGTCGGCGACAGCCCCCAGGCCATCGGCGACATGCTCGCGTACCAGATCGCCGCGATGCAGGGCATGGCCCGCGCGGCGGGCCATCGCGTGACGCATGTGAAGGTGCACGGCGCGCTGGCCACGCTGGCCTTTGAAGACCGGGCGCTGTCAGAGGCGCTGACCTGGGCCATGCGCACGCTCGATCCGGAGTTGGTGCTGGTCTGCACGCCGCACAACGAGACCGAGCGCGCCGCGCGCCGGGCCGGCATCCGCGTGGCCTGCGAGGTGTTTGCCGACAGGCTCTATGGCGACAATGGCCTGACGCTGCCGCGCAGCGAGCCCGGGGCGGTGATTCACGATCCGGCCGCGGCCGCCGCGCAGGCGGTGCGCATGGTGCGCGAGCAGGCGATCCGCACGGTGGGCGGCAAGGTGGTCGCCATGCCGGTGCACACGATCTGCGTGCATGGCGACAATCCGCAGGGCGTCGATATCGCGCGGGCCGTGCGCCAGGCGCTGCTGGAAGAGGGCGTGCGCCTGCGGCCGATCTCGCAGATGGACTTTCAGTAGGGCGCGTCTTTTTGCGCCTGCCGGATCAGCGTCTTCAGCACGGTCGCAAAGCGCTTGGCGGTGCTCGATAGCGGGCTGCTGGCCGAATGCAGCAGATGGATGGCGTGGCTCAGGGCGGGTTCGGTGGGAAGCAGCACGAAGTCTTTGCCGAAGCTGGGGTGATAGCCGAACGATTCGATCAGCGCCACGCCCACGCCTTGGCGCACGAGCGCCAGCGCCTCGGGCGTCGAGCGGATTTCGATCTGCGGTTGCACCGGCGCGGGGCCGGAGTTCAGAAAGCGGCTGGCAAGCCGCCCGAAGGGGGTGTCGGCGCCATAGCCGATCAGCAGATGACCTTGCAGGTCTTCGGCGCGAACGCGCCTGCGCACCGCCAGCGGATGGCCGCGCGGCACCGCGCAGCCCAGCCAGCCCTGGCCGATCTCTTCGCTGACGATATTGGCGTTGACCGGTGGCGGCATCGACGCGATGCCGAAATCGGCCTGTCCCAGCAGCAGATGCGGCAGCAGCGCGTCAAAAGCCAGCGGCCGGTAGCGGATGGGCGTGTCGGGATGCCGCTCGCGGAACTTCTGGATGGCGTGCGGGATGAGCCATTCGCTGAAGCTGGGACTGGACACCAGGCTGACCGTGCCTGCCGAGCCTGCGCCCAACGCGCCCGCCAGGGCATTGAACCGGTTGACGCGGCCGAAGATCTCTTCGGCCTCGACAAACAGGCGCCGGGCCTCCGGAGTGGGGTGCAGCCGCCCCTTGACGCGTTCGAACAGCCGATAGCGCAGCCGGTTCTCGGCCGAGGCCAGCACGCGGCTCACGGCGGGCTGCGTGACGGACAGCATGCGGCCCGCCTCGCTGAGCGAGCCGGTCAGCATCACGGCGTGGAAGACCTCGATCTGGCGAAGCGTCAGCGCTCCGGGCGCCGAGGGAAGGGGGCCGGCCATAGGGAAGGGGGCGTAAGTGGAAGGGATGTCAGCGCCAGCCATTTTATGGCCTGCAGGCCGGCGCGGCGTGCGCGCCACACGGGTGCCATGACGTTTTGCGCGCAGCCCATTACTAAATGCACAGTCCCGCGGCCGGCTGGAGCCTTGTCCGGCGGCGGCAAACCCTTTGTTTTCAAGGGTTGCGGGCCCGTTTTACGGCTCGCCGCGATCCGCGTCCCGCCTGGCGGACGGTCTTCCCGCGGCCGGGCGCGCACGTCATGCTGGCGTCGGATATCGCTCACACAACCCAGGATTACCACATGTCCCGCATCGTCACCGTCGCTGCCGCCCAATTGGGTCCGATTCAACGTTCCGAAGGGCGCGACGTGGCGATCGGCCGCATGGTCCGGCTGATGGAGCGCGCGCATCAACGCGGCGCCCAGGTCGTGGTGTTTCCGGAACTTGCGCTGACGACCTTCTTTCCGCGCTGGTACTGCGAGGACCTTGACGAGGCGGATGCCTGGTTTGAGCCCAGCCTGCCGTCGCCCGCCACGCAGCCGCTGTTCGACGCCATCAAGCGCTACGGCCTGATGGTGTACCTGGGATACGCGGAACTGGCCTGGGAACCGGACGAACGGGGCATCGTGCGCAAGCGCCGGTTCAATACGTCGGTTGTCATCGCGCCCAACGGCGAGATCGTGCTGAAGTACCGCAAGGTTCATCTGCCGGGGCACGCCGAGTTCGCCGAGCATCGCCAGGTCCAGCATCTGGAGAAGCGCTACTTCGAAGTGGGCAACCTGGGATTCCCGGTGGTGCGCGCGCCCGTTGCGCCCGGCGTGGACGCGAACCTGGGCATGCTCATCTGCAACGACCGGCGCTGGCCCGAGGCCTGGCGCGTGCTGGGCCTGCAGCAAGTCGAACTCGTCATGCTGGGCTACAACACGCCCAGCCGCAACCAGGATAACCGCGGCTTCGAGGCGCATCACCTGCGCGTGTTGCACTCGCACTTGTCCATCCAGGCGGGCTGCTACCAGAACGCCACCTTTGCCGCGGCCGTTGCCAAGGCCGGCACTGAGGACGGCCATGAACTGTTGGGCCATTCCATCATCGTCAACCCCCAGGGCGAAATCATCGCCATGGCCGCGACCTGGGACGATGAGCTGATCGTCGCCGATTGCGACCTGGACCTGTGCGAATTGGGCCGCAGCACCGTCTTCAATTTCGCCAAGCATCGCCGTCCCGAGGCCTACGGCCGCCTGGTCGAGCAGACCGGCAGCGTCGCGCCCGCCGTCTGGACGCCTTCGGCCTGACCCGTCCGAATTTCCCTACCTTGCTGGATAGCCTCATGACCGCGATGCTTCTGCCTCCGACCATCGAACACGAAATGCTCGGCACCCTGCGCGTGCCGCAATACGCCGACGTGACCGCCGCCGCCGAGCGCCTGGCGCCCTACGTGCGGCGCACCATGCTGTTGCGCTCGCCGGCCCTGGACGAACGGGCGCAGGCGCCCATCTGGCTGAAGCTGGAAAACCTGCAGGTGACGGGCTCCTTCAAGGCTCGTGGCGCATTCAACGCTCTGCTGAACATGGGCCCGGCGCAGCGCGAGCGCGGCGTGGTGGCCTATTCCACCGGCAATCATGGCCAGGCCGTTGCCTGGGCCAGCCGCTGCCTGGGCGTGCCGGCCACCATCGTGATGCCGGTGGATGCGCCGGAAAACAAGGTCGAGAAGGCGCTGCGCCACGGCGCCAAGGTTGTGCGCTACGACCGCACGCGCGAAAGCCGCGAAGAGATCGGGATGCGCCTGCTGGCCGAGACCGGCGCCACGCTGCTGCCGCCTGGCGACCATCCTGACGTGCTGGCTGCACAGGGCACGCTGGCCCTGGAGGCGTTGCAGGATCTGCCGGCCGCGGCGCGGGCCAACCTTGGGCTCTTTGCCACGCCTTGCGGCGGCGGCGGCATGGCGGCGGGCTGCTCGCTGGTGCTGCGCGAGCTGGCGCCGCAGGCGCGGATGGTCGCGGTGGAACCGCACGAATTCGACGACACGGTGAGGTCCCTGGCCTCCGGCAAGCGCGAAACCAACCCCGCAGGCGCCAAGACCTTGTGCGATGCGTTGCAGGCTGCGACGCCGGCGGAACTGCCTTACGCGATCAACAGTCGCTGCCTGAGCGCGGCCGTGTCGGTGAGCGATGACGAAGTCGCCAGCGCCATCCGCTTTGCGCTGGACGAATTGCGCCTGGTGGTCGAGCCGGGCGGCGCGGTGGCGCTGGCCGCGCTGCTGGCGGGAAAGCTGTCTGCCGAAGGCCGCGACGCGGTCATCGTGCTGTCGGGCGGAAACATCGATCTGCCGCTGTTGCGTCAGATCGCACTGGACTGAGCGTTCGCGCGACCGTCCAGGCCGGCGGGGCCGCAAGCCCCGCCGCGTAGTACCGGCGTCGTTCAGGCGCCGTGCAAGATCCGCGGGGGACGCAGAGCCCGCGCGGCTACACCTATAACAGTCCAAGGAAGAAAACCATGTCCACGTTCCAAAGCAGCGCCAAGCGCTGGCTCGCGGCCGCGAGCGCAGTGATGAGCCTGACCGCGGTGTCCGCCGCCCAGGCCGCCTATCCCGAGCATCCCGTGACGATCGTGGTGCCGTTCAATACCGGCACCACGCCCGACCTTGTATCGCGCCTGCTGGCCGCCGAAATGGCCAAGCAGACCGGCGGCAACTTCGTCGTGCAGAACCGCACCGGCGCATCCGGCATCATCGGCACGCAGGCGGTGGCCAATGCCGCGCCCGACGGCTACACCATCGGCTTTGCCAATGTGGCCACGCTGGCGATCAACCAAAGCCTGTACGCGAAGCTGCAGTACGACGCCGACAAGCAATTGGCGCCGGTCGCGCTGACCGGTTCCGTGCAGAACCTGCTGGCCGTGCGTCCGGGCCTGAACGTCAAAAGCGTCGCCGAGCTGATCGCCCTGGCCAAGAAGGAACCGGGCAAGCTGGTGGTGTCGTCGGGCGGCAACGGCACGACGGGCCATCTGAGCGCGGCGATGTTCGGCGCGATGGCGGGCGTGGAGTTCATGCACGTGCCTTACAAGGGCGGCGTTGAGGCGGACCTGGCCGTGCTGCGCGGCGAAGCCGACCTGGTGTTCGACAATATTTCGTCCATCGCCGCGTTCGTGGACCAGGGCAAGGTCGTGCCGCTTGCCGTGACCGACCTGCAGCGCGATCCGTCCATGCCCAATCTGGCGACGCTGGACGAGCAGGGGTTGAAGGGCTATCGCGCCGTGGCCTGGACGGGCTATGTCGCGCCCGCCGGCACCGACCCCAAGGTGCTGGACTACCTGAACGGCGCAATCAATAAGGCGCTGCAGTCGCCTGACGTTCAGGAAAAGCTCAAGACGCTGTCCTATGTGCCGAACATCGGCCCGCGCCAGCAGCTGTTTGACCGCGCACACGCCGAGCGTCCAGTCTGGGCGCAGGTGATCAAGCAAGCCAACGTCAAGATCGACTGAGCCTTATGAATCACGAACGCTACGATCTGCTGATCCGTGGAGGCACGGTGATCGACGGGACGGGCGCCGACCGCGTCCGGGCCGACGTGGGCGTGCGCGACGGCCGCATTGCGGCCATCGGCGACCTGGCGGGCGCCGTGGCCGACCAGGTGCTGGCGGCGGACGGCCGCATCGTGTCGCCCGGCTTCATCGATACGCACACCCACGACGACCGCTACCTGTCGATCGATCCCGGCATGCCCGCCAAGCTGAGCCAGGGCGTCACCACGGTGGTGACCGGCAACTGCGGCATCAGCCAGGCGCCGTGGCGTTCGGGCTGGCGCAGCGAGGTGCCTGCGCCTGTCAATCTGCTGGGCAACGACGCCGGCGATTTTCCGTACGAGACGTTCCGCGCCTATCTGGAAAACCTGGATCGCCACCCGCCCGCCGTGAACGCGGCCTGCCTGGTGGGACACACCTCGCTGCGCGCCGCCGCGATGGACGACCTGGACCGGCCGGCAACCGCCGCCGAGATCGAGTACATGCAGGCGCTATTGCACGAGGCCATGCAGAGCGGCGCCATCGGGCTGTCCACCGGCACCGCGTATCCGGCCGCCATGCCGGCGACGCTGGATGAACTGATGGCGGTGGCCAGCGTGCTGCGCGAGTATGGGGGGCTGTACGCCAGCCATATCCGCGATGAAGGCGATCGCATCTTCGCGGCGCTGGATGAAGCGTTTGCGGTGGGGGCGGCGGGCGGCGCGCCCGTGCTGATCTCGCACCACAAGCTGATCGGACCACGCAACCATGGGCGTTCGGTGCAGACGCTGGCGCACATCGGCCAGGCCAGCCAGCGCCAGGAGGTGGCGCTGGATTGCTATCCCTACGTGGCCGGATCCACGATCCTGCGCAAGGACCGCCTGGCGGTATCCAGCCGGGTCATCGTGACCAAGTCCGTCCCGTATCCGCAGTACGCGGGGCGGGATCTGGACGATATTGCCCGCGACATGGGGCTGAGTCCGGAAGATGCAGTGGATGCGCTGCAGCCGGCGGGCGCCATCTACTTCATCATGGACGAGGCCGACGTCGAACGGATTCTTGCGTACCCGGGCACGATGATCGGTTCGGACGGCATGCCTCACGATCCCGCGCCGCACCCGCGTCTGTGGGGCACTTTTCCGCGGGTGCTGGGCCACTATTGCCGCGACGTCGGGCTGTTCACGCTGGAACAGGCGGTGCAAAAGATGACCGGCAAGCCGGCCGCGTATTTCCGGCTTCCCGCGCGAGGGCGCATCGCCGAGGGTTTCGCGGCCGACATCGTGGTCTTCGACGCGGATGCCATTGCGGACACCGCCACCTGGGACGCGCCCACCCGCCAGGCGCAGGGTATCGATCACGTATTGGTCAACGGGCGCTTGGCGTGGAGCTTTGGCGCCAGCACGGGCACACATGCTGGCAGTGTCATACGACCGAAGGCGTGACGGAACGGCCCGCGCGCCTAGCCGATGACAGAGGACTTGCCGCGCACATTCACCGGGGATCCCGGCTCCCCGGTGAATTCCACTTCGATTCGGCAGGGCATGCCCATGTCCTCGCCTTGCAGGATGACGATTTCGCCATGCGCTTTGCGGCCCAGGTCGCGCAGCATGCCGGCAAAGGCCGCGGCGGCCGCGCCGGTTGCCGGGTCTTCCAGGACGCCGCCAATGGCGAACGCGTTGCGCGCGTGGAACAGGGTATCGGTCTCGCTGAACACGAACGCGATGGTTCCGATGCGGTGGGTTTGCATGAAGCGGCGTCCTTGGTCGAGGTCGTAATTCATGCGCGCCAGCGCGGCGCGTGAAATGAGCGGGACAATCAAGTGGTCGATCCCCGCGTTGGCCATGCAGGGCGCGAGCGTGGGATCCAGGTCGTCCATGGCGTAGCCGAAGAGTTCGAGCGCCTCGGTCAACAACCCTGGGCTGGCGAGTGCGCTGCGCGTCGGCGGCGAGCGCAGCACGCTTACCCATTCGCCATCCTGGATTCCAGCCGACACTTCAATTTGGGCGTTTGCCAGGGCCAGCGGATACCGGGCCGGCCCAAAGGTCTGACCGAGCACCGCGCCTAGCGCGATGGTCGCATGCCCGCAAAAGGCGACTTCGGCTTCGGGCGAGTAGTACCGGGTGCGCCACGAGCCATCGCCGTTTGGACAGGAGAAGACCGTTTCCGAATAGCCGACCTCGGCCGCCACCCTTTGCATTTCCTCGGGCGAGGGCAGTTGATCCGCAAGAACGACGCCGGCGGGGTTTCCGCCTTGACCGTGGCTGGTGAATGCAGCGATCCGGTTAATGTGCATAAGGATTTCTCTTTTGTCCTGAGGTGGCTATTGGGTATGGGGGGTAAGAATAAGGCAATGTGTCGATGTTCCGCCGGGCGGTTTCAGGCGCAGGCCAGGCACAAGCCCAAGCCCAAGCCCAGAATGGCCGCCATCGCGGCCAGCGTCCGGAGCCGCCGTGGCGCATAGCTGAGCGTGAGGGTGGTCAGGATCGCGCCGCACGACAGCATGCCCAGCCAGACCAGCGCCGCCACCGCGATGCCCCAGGCCTGCAGGCAGGCGGCCATCGCGGCAAGCGCCAGCAGCGCGGCGCTCAGACGCAAGCCGCACGTGATCCCGAAGGTTATGGTTTCGTGACCGGTTGCCTGTTCATGATGCCGGTCCATTGCCAGCGCCAGGCAGGCAAAGGTGGCAAAGGCCAGCGCCAGCGCGGCCAGGGCTGCGATCGTGGTGCTCATGCAATCCCCATCGCCCAAGCCAGCGCTGCCAGCACGGCAATGCCGGTCAGCAGCCAACGCCACGCATCCTGCGCCGCGAACACCCACAGCGCCGCCACCGTGTAGATCAGAAAGCTCAGCAGGCTGGCCACGACCACCCCGATCGCGGGGCTGACAAGGCCGCCCAGCGGCAGGATTTGAGCCAGGACGATCGCGCTCACCGTCGCCAGCGTGTAGCCGCCAAACACCGCGCAGAGCACGCGCGCCAGCACACGCCAGCGATGGCCGCGCGGCGCGGCCGTCACGCGCGCCTGCCGGGGGGAGGTCCAGTTCCCCGCCCGCAGGCGCCACGCCAGCAGGGTGAACAGGCCGCCAAGCACCACGATGGTGGACTCCACCATTGCCGCCTGCCAATTGCCGCGACGCACATAGGCCAGCGCATGTTCCCCGGTGGTCAGCACGTTGGTCACGGGCAGCAAGAGGCACAGCAGCGCGGTGCAGGCAACCTGCTCGACCCAGGCGCGCCGCACCGGCCGCACGCAGGCATGCGCCAGGCTCAACAGCCAAACCAGGAAAAAGCCCCTGATCTCCCAGGCGTCGCGGCCGGGCAGCGCTGCCGGGAGCAGGCGGTTGGCGTGGAAGTAGGCGATGCAGGCCAGACTGGCTCCCGCAATCGCCGCCACGTTGAGTGCTTCGGCAATGCGGTAGAACGCTGGCGTGGCGGCGCCGAATTCGCTTTGGCCCTTGTTGCGCCGCTTGATGGTGTAGAGGACCGCTCCCGTCGCCATCATCAGCGTGCCCGCCAGTCCGCAGACGAAGTACAGCCACTTGATCGTCCAGCCTCCATACGAGGCCACATGCAGGCGCTCCATCACTTCATGTGCGGCGTCGCCCGCTTGCCGGCCAGCGGCGGGATGCAGGGCGGAGAACGCGCCGCTGGCGCCGTCGAACACGGCGCGTCCCGCAGGGCTGGTGAGATCGCGTATCGTGGCCGCGGAATCCGGCCGGCCATACACGCTGATGCGCTCCCGCGGCTGACCCGGACGCTCCACCATGATCATGCGGGCTGGGCTTGCCAGTGCCGTCTGGGCCGCTTGCAGCAGGGCACCCAATTGCTGGCGCGCCGGCAGGCCGCCGTCCAGCTGAGGGCGTGAGGGCAACGTGGCGGCCCCGGCTTGCGGGGCCCGCTGGGCAAGCTCTGCCTGCCAGCGCGCCGCCCCTTGCTCGCCATAGACCGCGCGGAGCGGGCCTGGCATGTAGCTGGTGTAGAAGATTGCCAGCCCGGTATAGGCGATCATCAGCTGGAACGGCAGCGTGAGTACGGCCGATGCGTTGTGGCCGTCAAGCCAGGCGCGCTGGCCGCGCCCCGGACGAAAGGTGAAGAAATCCTTGAAGATGCGCTTGTGAACAACGATGCCCGACAGCAGCGCTACCAGCATACCTATCGTCAGCCAGCCCACCAGCCAGAAGCCGAACGTGCCGGCATGCAGGCTGTAGTGCAGCGTCATGAAATGGCGACCGCCTTCGCTCTTGCGTCCCCAAGGCTGGGGCAGCAGGGAGCCGTCACGCGGATCCATCGCGGCCTCGTGCGTGACGCCCGCGTTGGTGCGCCACACCAGCCGCATCGCCTGCGCCGCCGCTTCGGGCAGCTCGATGCGCCAGAAACGCGCGTCGCCTTCCTGGTCAGCCAGAAAGCGCGAGGCCGCCGCCAGCACCGCCTCCTGCGGCAGCACGTGCGTCGCGGGCGGCAAGGCGGGTTCGGCCGTCATCCAGCGCGTAATCGGCTCCCGGAACACGCTGATGGTGCCCGCCAGGAAGATCAGGCACAGCAGCCACGCGCACACCAGTCCGCACCAGGTGTGCAGCCAGCTCATGCGCTGGCGCAGACCGGTCTTCATTGTCAGAACGTGCCCCGCAGCGTCAGCATGGCATTGCGGGGATCGCCGTAATGCACGCCGTTGACCAGGTTGCCGACGGCGCTGTAGTACGTCTTGTCGAAGATGTTGTTGAGGTTGACCGTGGCGGCCCAATTGCGGTTGATCTGATACTTCGCGTAGGCGCTCCACACCGCGCGTCCGCTGGCGTGCACGGTGGTGGCGCCGATCTGGCGCGACTGCCCGCTCTGCACATTGACGCCGCCGCCCACCGTGAAGGCGTTCAAGTCGCCAGGCAATTGATACGTGGTCCAGAGCCGGAAGATGTGCTTGGGCGTGTACCACGCGAACGCCTGGCCTTCGCTGTCCTGGTCCTTCAGGTACTTGGTCGTGTTGAAGGTGTAGCCGGCAAAGAGGTTCCAGCCAGGGGTCAGCTCGCCGCTGATCTCCGCGTCAAAGCCCTGGCTGCGCACCTTGCCCGCATCGGTGTAGCAAAAATAGCCGGCAGCGCAGGTCGGGCTGGTGTTGAAATCGACCTGGGCGCGGTTGTTCTGGTTGATCCGAAAGAGCGCGAACGCGGCATTGACGCGGCCGTCCAGCAACTCGCCCTTCAAGCCCAGTTCGTAGCTTTCTCCAACGATCGGCTTTAGCGACTCACCCGCGGCGTTCACCTCGCTTTGCGGCTGGAAGATGTCGGTGTAGCTCACATACGTCGTCCATTGCGGCGACAGGTCCAGCATCAGGCCGGCATAAGGCGTGAAGTGGGTGTTGGCCTGCTTGGTCTGACCGTTGACGAGCTCGCCGGCGGTCGTCGTGTCGGTCGTCCAGACCCGGTTGGAACGGCTGAAGCGGCCGCCCAGCACCAGCTTCAGGGGATCGGCCAGTTGCAGGCGCGTGGTGCCGTAAAAGCCCAGTTCGCGGTTTGAGCCGATGCGCGCCTCGTCAGTGCCTGCGCGTATCTCGGCCGTGGTGGGCTCGGGCAGGTCCGGATTGAAGTTGAACGCGTTGAAGGTCGCGTAGTTGACCAGGTAGGCGTAGGACGTGTCGATCTTGGTGTGTCCGTAGTTGGCGCCCACCACCACCTCGTGGGTGCGGCCGAACGCACGGAACTTGCCGGTCAGATTCGCGTCCACGCCCGAGGTGTCGATGTCGGCCACCGTCCTGGCCACGCTGACTGTCGCCATCTGCGTTACGGGGTTCACCGCCCGGCTCGACGCGGTGTATTTCAGATACTGACTTTCCTGCACGTAGGCGCCGGTCATCTTGAAGCGCCAGTCGTCATTGAACGCATGCGTGAAGTCGGCGTAGAAGCCCTGGTTCGAGGTCTCCTGGCGGTTCCAGTTTGCGCCGAAGCTGGTGGACCGCTTGAAACCGACCTCTTCACCGTTGCTGTAGCGCGGCAGGCCCGACATCGAAGGGCGGCCTCGCAGGTCTTCGTAGCTGTAGCCCAGATTCACCTGCGTGCGCGGCGAGAAGTCGTATTCGACCGTGGCGTAGACGGTGGTGTTCTTCAGGTTCACCCGGTCCACGAATGAGTGTTCGTCCTGGCGGTCGATCAGGGCGCGGCCACGCAGGCTGCCGTCTTCGTTCAGCAACGCGCTGCCGTCGAGCTGCATGCCGTAGCGGTCCCAGCTTCCGGCCTGGGTCTCGACCATGAAACGGTCTTCCTGCAACGGCCGCTTGCGCACCAGGTTCACCGCGCCGCCAGGCGAACCGGAACCTTGCAGCAGGCCGGCCGCGCCGCGCAGCACTTCGACGCGGTCATAAAACGCGGTGCCGCCCGAGTAGTTGCTGGCTCGGCCATACATGCTGCGTTCCAGCGGCACGCCGTCGTACTGGATCACGCTGTTGTTAAAGCCGCGGGAATAGATGTATTTGCCGCCCTGCGGGCTCTGTTGCAAGGTCACGCCAGTGGTGTTTTCCAGCGCGTCATACACCGAGGTCAGGTTTTGCTCGTCCAGGCGTTGGCGGGTCACCACGCTGACCGACTGCGGAATGTCGCGCAGCTGCTGTTCTCCCTTGCCGATGGTGGCCGCCGACGTGGTGTAGGAGCCGGTGCCTTCGGTCATGAGGCGGTACTCCTGCCCCGTCACGGTGACCGGTTCGAGCATGGCAGCGCCGCCGCCGGGCAGGCGCCGCACGGCATAGCCACCGCTGGAAAGCCTGACCCCCTCGAATCCGGTACGGGACAGCAATGCGCTCAAGCCGCGCCCGGCGCTCCAGCGTCCTTGCAGACCCTCGGTTCGCAGCCCGCTCACCTGCGCGGCATCGAACGACACATTCACGCCGGCGGCGCGGGCAAACTGGTTCAGCGCCGGCTCCAGCGGCCCGGCGTCGATGGCGAAGGTGTATTCCGTTTCCTGCGCGGCAACACCGGCCTGCGCCTGGACAGCGGGGGCAATGAAGCCTAGGGCGGCGGCGCATAGCAGGCCGGAAAGAACGGTGGACAACACGGTCGGGACGGGCGTCAGGCGCGCCGTCCTGGAGGTACGAGCGAGGGTCATTGCGAAATCTTGATAGGCCAGGTTGAAAGATGTCTTTCCCTGTAGGCCGGTCGAAAACGCAAATCCCCTCACTTTTCATGAAAAAAAATCGTGGCAGCCGAAAAACCGGGCGGGCAAGGGCTTCACGCGGGCCCGACGGCAACCCAGTAGCGGGTCCTGTAGCGCAGCCGGATCGGCAATGTCTGGGCCAGGAACGCAAGCGTCCGATCGGTGTCGTTCACATGATAGGTGCCCGATACGCGCAGATCGGCGACCTCCGGCGCGCAACTGATGCGGCCATGGCGGTATCGCGACAATTCGGCCAGCAGGTCCGCCAGCCTCATGTCCGTGCCCTCGATCGCGCCGTCCAGCCAGGCATCGGCCACCATGGCAGGCTTGCTCGTCAGCCGTGCGCCCAGGCGGTCCAGCTGGGCGGTCTGGCCTGTCTCGGCGATCACCGGGGCGGCGCCGTCGGCGGGCCGCAGCGCAACCGCATGCTGCTGCACGCTGACCCGGGCGCAATCGTCGTCCAGTCGCACCACGAATCGTGTGCCCAGCGCCTGGACCGCGCCGTACGGCGTCTGCACGCGGAACGGCCGCTTGATGGGTGACAACGCATCGGCGCCGGTCTGGATCGAGATCTCGCCGCGATAGAGCACGAGCACGCGGTTGTCGCCTTCCATCCGGACACTCACCGCGCTGTCGGTGTTCAGCGCGAGGATGGTGCCGTCCTCCAGTGTCAGGCGGTCGCGCACGCCCACGCCGGTGCTCACGTCCGCCAGCATGCGCTGCCATGGGGTGTGCTCGCGCACGGCCCAGCCCGTGCCCGTCAGCCCGCCCAGCAGCAGCATGCCCTTGACCAGGGCACGGCGCTGCTGCCGCCGCGCGTCGTGCGCCGTTCCCATGGCGATGAGCGTGTCCAGCGCCAGCCCCTGCGGCACTGCGGTGAAATCGGCATTCAGCGCCTGCATGCGCAACCAGGCCCGTTCATGCAGGGGCGCCGCGCGGCGCCAGCGCTCGAAGGCGGCACAGGTGTCAGGATCCGGTGAGCCGAAGTTCAGCTTGACCGACCAGGCGATGGCCTCATCGACCACGGCGGCAGGAATCGCGGCAGCCTCGCTCACGCGTCACCAAACCGGTAGGCATAGCATTGGCGCAAGCCCGCCGCCACGTAGCGCTCGGCGGTGGCAAGGGACACGCCCAGACGTTCGGCGATCTGTGGGCAGCGCATGCCCTCCAGTTGCGCCCACAAAAAGGCCTGGCGCACCTTCGGCTTAAGGGAGTCCAGCATTTGATCGATCTTGATGAGCGCCTCAAGCACCAGCATCCGGTTCTCGGGCGACGGCGCCAGTTCTTCGGGCGTGCGCGCCAGCACCGCGAGCCAGGTCCGCTCGAGCTCGCGGCGGCGCCAGTGGTCCACCAGCAGCCCGCGCGCGATCGTACTGAGATAGGCGCGCGGCTCGCGCGTCTCGATCACCGCCGGCCGGCCCAGCAAGCGCAGGAAAACGTCGTGAGCCAGGTCGGCGGCGTCGGAGGAATTACCTAGTTGCTTGCGTATCCAGCCCCGCAGCCATCCGTGGTGGTCCGCATAGAGCGTCTCGACTTGGGCCTGCTTGGTAGGGGACATCGCATACGTTTGCAAATGATAATTATTATTTATTGTAGAGAACTGCCGAGGCGCAGGCAAGGCGGGAAGGGCGGGTGAACCGCGCCCCGCGGCGCTATGGTTCCGAGCCCCGGGACTTTGCGTGCCGCGCCGCAATCCATGACAAGGTGCCGACGTCGGCCCCTCCAGACTCGATGACGGTGGTGCCGGCCATCATCAATCCGTAACCGTGTTCCTCCTCCCAGGCGCAGCGGAAGTCCAGGCCGATATAAGGCCCGCCTGCGACAGGATGGAGCGTGATGCTGTGCAGACGGATCAGTTTCCGCAAGGCTTGGCCATCCCAGTGCTGCGGCAGGCGGAAGGCGTCATCGTCCAGAACGATGCCATCCTGCTCGGCGCGCAGGCGCGGCAGATCCGCCAGCATCGCCTTCATCACCGCCTGGTAGAACGCCTCGTCATGGTCCAGCAGCCAGCGCGCCGCCTCGATCATCGTTGACGCCGGCGCTTCGCCGGAGCCATCGTCATTTTCAAACAAAGCGATGACCTCCCCGGCTTGTGCGATCGCGTCGTCGCGCGCGTAGCCCTTTGAAGCGGGAAGGGCATCGGCGCCGCGCAATCGCGACGTTGCGGGCAGTGGCAACGCGGTGATCCAGACGCACCACGCGCCTTTCGGCCCATAGAGCGTGGGCAGTCCCGCTACCGAAAGCGGCACATAGTCTGATGGAATCTGGCCGGTATTCATTGAATCGCTCCTTGAATCTTTGTCGAGGCGACGCCAGCCTCAATCGCCGGTCGTGGCTGCCGCCAGGGCCGTCAGCGCCGCCAGCAACGCCGTGTCGGCACCATCAGGCGCGGAGGCTACCGCCGCGCGCACCCGTTGCGCCAAAGCGCTGTTGAAATCGGCCGCGATGTCGGTGCGCAGTGTGACCCGCCGGCCGGTCTTGTCCAGAAGCATGTCCGGCGCCACCCCCACCGAGTCCAACCGCGCGCCATCGGCGCGGTGGACGCGGGCGGTGGTGATCACCAACGCGCCCTGGTTACCGGGCAGGGACCGCACGGTCTGGATCGTGCCCGCGCCCAGGGTTGCCGTGCCGATCAGCAAGGCACGGCCGTGGTCCTGCAGCGCGGCCGCCACGATCTCCGCGCCGGCGCCCGTGCGGTGATCGACGAGCACCACTACCGGAACCCCCTGCGGCACGAGGGGGGCGCGGGCGCGCAAGGTGCGCGCATTATCAGGCGTGCGACCGCGCAAGCTGCCGATCCCGGATCCTTCGGGCAACACCATGCCGGCGACTTGTTCGGCTGCGTCGAGCAGCCCGCCGGCGTTGCCGCGCAGGTCCAGCACCAGTCCCGTCAGCGGCGCTTTGGCATGCGCGGACGCTGCGTCGAGCGCATCTTTCAACTGGCGGCCCGTTCGGCTGTCGAAAGCGGAGATCCGGATCACCGCAAGCGCGCCATCCAGGTCCCAACGTACCGTGGGAGGCGCCTGTACGGGTCCGCGCACGGGCTGCGCCGTGATCGCGCTGACCGAACTCGGCCGCAGCAGGGTGAGCGTGACGCGGGTGCCTGCCGTGCCGCGCAGCAATGCGACGGCTTCTGGCAAGGGCAGGCCTGCGGTGGCACGGTCGTCCACGTGGGTCACGATGTCGCCGGCCTGGACGCCGGCGCGTTCGCCCGGGCTGCCGGGCAGGGGCCGCACGACGGTCAGGGCACCGTCCCGGATCGACAGCTCCAGGCCGACGGATGCCGGCGGGGCTGCCAGTTCGGCGCGCGTTGCGACGCGGCTGTAGGGGTCCAGACCCGCCATCATGCCGCGCAGGGCCGCGTCCAGCGCCATCTCGCGCGGTGTGCCGTCGGCAAAACGCAGGATCTCGTCGGTCAGGATGCGGATCTGCGGTGACATGCCTTCCGTCCGATGCCCGGTCAGGACGGCCTGTTCGATCGCGGCCTTGCGCGATGGATCTTCAGCGCCTGGCAGCGCCTTGAGCGCGCTCAGGCCGTTCGCCACAAGGACACGTGAATCCAGGGGATCAACGTACTGGTTTACAACCTGAGTCATGGCAGCCGCGAGCGTGGCTTCGATTTCCTGGCGCGTCATGGCGGCGGCAGACGCGTGCACGATGGTGCACGCCCACAGCAGGGCGCAAAGCGATTGTCGCAGCGAGCACCCGTGCCCGGCGTTCGATGCCTGCTTTTTCACGGGCGCCGGCCCCGTCCCGCTCGAAGGCGGCGATCGTAAGGGCGCGCAGAGGGCGGTCCGGAACGCTTCAGCCCAAAAGGCAAAGGAAAGTTTCGTCATCCTGCGGAATGCGCCGCTTGCGCGTCGAATTTCTGAGTGCGCTGATGTTAGCAGCCATGAAAACATCGCCAATTTGCGGTGCGAGTGTCGGGTCCGGGCTGCCTGCGCCTGGGGATCGCGCAGGCAGACAGTATGACAACCACTGCTGCGCGTCGCCGCAGGCCTGGTCTCAAAGACGGTCGAGTTGATCTCGCGGGTGAAACTCGGCGTCGTCTTTGCCGTCCAGCATCGCGTCCACCATGGCGTCGAATGCGCCAGCGGCATTCCCGAACGCATCGGAAGCCAGAAACTCGGATCCGCCTATTCCGTCCAGTCCAAGCGCAGCAACGGTTTCCCGTTCGCCTTCCTCGCCCCAGATGTAATCGTGAACCACCGCAAGGCCTCGACCATCCGCCTCGAAAAAATCGGCCGCGCCACGCGCTACCGTCAGAAAAACGATGAGGTCGTAGAGATTTTCGGAATAGGTCAGCGACCCTGCAACGAAGTGCGTTTCCGAAGAATCGTAGGCCGCAACCTTGATGTTGTCGGCCTCGGCGGATTGCAGGATGGCCCGCAGCGCCGCGCGATTGTCCGAATGGCGAGCCAGCATGGCGTCGCATTCCGAAATAAGCTTGCCCAAATCCTGATCGCTGGAGGCAGCCAAATCCTTGCCTTCCGACAGATGCCACTGCCCGCCGATGGTGCGCCAATCCGACCATCTTGATGCCGCCGGCACAGGGGCAGCGAGCCATCTGGATAGATTCTCGCGGGACATCTGGAGTTTGAGAAAGGCGGAATAGGGTTCGGACATGGCAGCT
Organism: Achromobacter sp. SLBN-14; assembly: GCF_006715415.1. NCBI lineage: Bacteria > Pseudomonadati > Pseudomonadota > Betaproteobacteria > Burkholderiales > Alcaligenaceae > Achromobacter > Achromobacter sp. SLBN-14. Next base: position 4,284,239 of record NZ_VFNE01000001.1, read on the forward strand.
ATCGATCCTCAGGTGCTCAGCAACTTTGCTTTTATCAAAATGACGGTGCAAATTCTACGGTTGCGTCTTCAGCACGGCCTGCCGCAGGATGTCGTAGACCGACAGGCCCGGAAGCCGCGAGAAGAAGGTGTTCCTATCGGCGGAAGCTGTCCACGCAGACCACAGCGTCAGCACGGAAAGCTGGCCATGCTTCCATGCGACGAGCGCCTCGATGTCGCCCGCGTCGCGGCCCTTCTTGTCTTCGACGGAAAACCGGAAGGTACGCGCGGCAAACCCCTGGTCCGCCAACGCATTGTCCTCTTCGCTCGACAGCAGCACGGGCGACCGCGCGTCGGATGTCTGCTTGACGAAGTAATCCTTCACGAGCGCGGCACCGGCTGTTTCGAGGTCGGGCTTCTCCTTCATGTTTTGAACAAAGAGCCAAACCAACCCGACATCCTTTCCGTTCTTACGCCTGACCATGTGCAGCTCGGCGGGAAGTGGTCCGTGAAAATCGTTGATGGGAACGTCCCATCCTTTCGGGATGCTAATCCGGTGTTCCACGCTGCCGATACGAAGCGGGATCTCCTGCATTTCCCGTCCGAAGCTCGATTGCCGCCCATTGGCCCATGAAAGGCTGTCAATGAGCGCAGTGGCGTATCGATCGGCTTTATGCACCAGGTTGTTCGCAGCATCCATGCTGGCGGCACGGCTCACGTCGACGATGAAGAAAACGCCCACGGCCTGTTTTTCGCGGACAAAGCAATAACTGATAGCGGCGCTCTTTGGCTTGCCGTTGTCGGCTTTCTGGGCGAGAAGTCCCACTTCTGTCTGGTCATCCGAGCTTTTGGATATTCGCGGTACATACCCGAGTGCTTCCACTTCGAAAGTGCAGAGTCGCCATGCCGTGGCGGGCGCCGGGAGGTTGTAGCCCAAAATGCTGGTTTCGATTTCCGGATTGTTTATATCCGACGTGATTTTTCCAATCACCTTCACGTTGCCGATGGTGTCCTGCGGATTGGGCTCCATGGGCGCGGTCTGCACGTTCGCATCTCGTGGAACGGTGCTTTCGAAATTTAAGGCAGGTGCTGAAAAATCGAATTGCCGGGTTACCCATGGCTCACCATCAGGCGATGTGTCATTGCCTAGAGCGAAAGCCGATCCCGTGGTAGACAGCGCCAAAATTGGCACCGTGAGGATCGTGTTGGCAAGGCGAAAGTACATCTTCTTGCTGCTCACTTGCGTTTCTCGATTAGGCGGTGATGATCCAGTTGGTACCGTCGCTTGTCTCCGATCGCTGGCGGGGGCTATCACCGAAGGCGCTGAGCTGCCTTTCCCTACCGTATGCGTCTGGGCAGTTGCAGACCTTGGTGGCCGTCTGCTTGCGGCCCATTGCGGCCGTTCGCGCTCTATCGCCCCCCGTCTAGCTGGCAGCGTTACCGTCGGTTGTGCTGCCAATCTGTTAAATCCAGTTTTCTACGGCATTCCGGTCACTCGAGGTCATTGAGCGTATGTCTCCGCATGTCACTGTCCCATTGAAAGATGCAGCTTGATCAACAAGTCAGTCTTGATTCGACAGTAGAACTGCGGTGGGTGAAAGCCAGGCATTGCCGCCCGGAGGGCGTCAAGCGTGACGGGTATTTTCAATTTCTTTGAGCCAGATAGAGCCATTGCTGACGCTACAACTGCCCCGTCAAAGTAGCTCATGAACTCGGACTTGCTAAGGCCCGAGACAGGCCCATACTTTCGCCAAACGGTGCTCGGTGCGGCCGAATATGTGGTCCCCACCGTCGCAAAGCCAACCACTGCTCCAACAGGCTTTTTTACGTAGAACCAAATGGTCGAGCCTGGCTCAACATGCATGGTTCTGCGCCTGAGCTCCACTTGCTTAGTACCTGCGAGAATGTTGGTTGCATGGCGCTTGTCGAGTGAAATGAGCACATGCTGGATTGGTTGCATCAAAGACCTTTGTCTAGGATTGCCTGAACCTGCTCGGAAGACAGTCGTTGGCTGGTGATAAGTTGATGAGCTTCGCCGCATCCTATGCGTCTAAGTTCAGCCAGCGGTACAGGTCTCGGCAAGCGCAGCACGTTGTCAAAGACAGTGATGGTCTTGGTCTTCGAGACCCCAATGGTCGCAAGTTGGCTGCTGTCTAACACGGAAGGGGCCAAGTCGCCAGCCTGCATGGCAGACTCATCACGAAGGTAGGCTCGCAGTACACGTCCAACTGCAATGACCGCGCCTGCACCTTTGTTCTTCACAGACTCGTAGAAGAACAACAGATCGCCCCGAGCAAAGTTCTTCATTGCTTTCTTGTCACTTAGGTAATGGCGTAAAGGAGCTAGTTGGGCCTTTCCCCGAGGAAGGAAAGTGTCCTGCGGTGAATCCGCCAAGAGGTGCTCTTCAAATTGCTTGCGAATGGGGACCATCACACCTTGGCGCCCCGGCAAACACAAGAGCATTGGGGCCAGCAGGGACTCCAACTTGAACAGAGAGACCAAGACCTTTTGGCTATCCGGTCGGACGACTGAAATTTGCTGATCGATATGTCGGAACATGGGGGGCGTGTCGGGAAAACCGAGTTTACCCACAGCGGCCAGCGAGTCACGGCTGGCAGCCCAATTACGTTCAGTTAAACGACCCTTGGCGACGATCTTCTGTAAGTCGTTTGATATTGACGTGGATGCTACATAGCCAAACGTGGCGGCGACTTCCCGAAGCGAGGCTTGACGCGGGGGGCAGCTCAACCGTATACGGTCGACCTCGCCGGGCCTCACGATGCCCAGAACGTGTCTCAGCAAGGACTGTGCAATTTCATAAGCATCCTTCTGGTGTTCGTCGACGGCGGCATAGGCGCGAATCTCAATGCCTTGAATGTTTGCTGGCAATACAAGGTAGCCTGCAACGACGCCGTTAAGAAGCACCACGTGACGGAGGCAAGCCGAGCTACCTGAGTCCGTTGCAGCCCACTCGTTGACTTGGGTTGCTGTATCGATGCCCAAGGCAGTCAGCAGCCCCCGAACGGCCGCCGTATGAGCACCTGATGCTGCTTGTACCTCAATTATGTCGGTACTATGCGCCTCGTGAGCTACTGTGCCCGCCGTGTGGACTGGCTCCACTTGAAACAACTCTGGCGATATGGCGTCCACGCCAAACTGCTGCCTAAGCTCAGGCGCTCGATCCAAAATTCGTCCGTCGCTCGTGATAAGACCTGGAAGACCGTGGTGAATTGCGGTTGCAAGATGCATCAGATCAGACCGGTCGTTGTCTGATAGTGAGCCCGAGGCGTGGCGCTCGGGGAACACTAACGTGGCAAGTATTGGCATTAGGCGTGCCCACTCATCAGTTGGCGGCCTAGAAAACTTCGCAAGTGTTCCTACGAAAGAGAGCATTGGATCTGTCTTGCCGTCGTGGACGGTGCGGTTCAACTCCGTCTCTATCTCGCTGCTGACGGCGAGCGAACAGGCCTGCATTCTCTCGGCTCTAAAGACGCTCATGGCCAGTTCATGGCGGGGTCGACGAGGCCCTAGGTCAAAGAACACGTTCAGATCCAGCAAATAGAGTGGTTTGCCTCCTCCCCCCACGGCATCCAACCCGAGCGGGTCAGCGGCGCTGATTCCACTGGAACAAAAGAGTTGAGGAGTGTCTAGCTCATGAGCTCGTACCACTATCATCCGATTGCGGCTGGCCCCTCCTGCCTCCACCCGTTGGGCGTAAAACCCCTGTGCCTCCCAGAATATGTTGGCATCTCTTAGGTCTTCAGCGACGCGGGCATGAATTGAAATGAACTGCCCTTCGATCAGCATGCTCTTCATCGCGGCTAGCAGCTTCCGTCCGACATTCCGCCCTCGATGCGTCTTGGGCACATAAATCTGCCGCACATGCGCCTTGGGAAAACGAAGATCGAACAGCAAGTGACCTGCATAGACCTCGCCACTACTGCAGGATTCCCGCGCCACGAACAATTGTCCCCTTCGGCAGAAGCCTCCATAAACGCTGCGGGGAAAGAAACCAAGGGCATCCCTGTCGCTGTCTGCAGCGTGCACCACCGAGTCCAAAAATTCCGAGGCGGAGCTTGGCTCCGTTAGCACCTTGATCAAGCCGTCGTTGGTTGCCATAACTTTGTCTGATAATTTTTATAAATGTTACAGCAGGTGTGAGTGAGCCTGCCAAGTGAAAGAGGGCCGGTGTATTGATTTGAGTAGGCTCGCGGAATTGAGTGCTCACCGTAAGTGTTGCGGCGGTGTTGGGGCAGTCCTGCTTTCCACCGCCGACCTTTGGCTTTACCCACAGCCGACTGCCCCCCGACCGGTCCCATAGCCCCTAATGCAGTCATTCCGCATTGAAAGAATCCTTTGCTCTCATAAAAAATCGTGCTCCCTACGAATCGCGCTGGTTGACTATGTGATCCCCATCCGTTACCTTATGATACATTCAGGAGGATCACGGCAGATGGACGATAAGACAAAGGGGGCTTGGGTCATTCACCATGCGCGCAAACTCCAGGAGACTCTTAGTCAAGACTTCGACGCAATAGGCTTTGCTGGTAAGAGTGGGGCCCTACTTTCCGCTATTTCGGCGGAAAAGCAACTTCAAATTCCTCAGCGTCGGCTCGACGCGCTAGCGAAAGCCAACCACATCAGCCCTAAGACCGAACTGCCAACCATCCTCGCAGAACTGGCTCGTCAACGCCTGATCCTCCCCGGCACTGGCGCTATCGAAGTCATGGGCCTAACCGGACAAGGTGTGCTCGAATCAACCGCGCGCATCTTCAACGAGAATACCCACGAAAAGCACGAAGAGATTGTTATTGCAGTTTCTGACGCGGCTTCGGAGAATCCCCTGACGGACAAGTCGGCAGTCGAGACTCTGTCGGATGAATTCAAGCTGCCGAGCAAAGAGGTTCTAGACACCCTCCAACTGGGGTGCAATATCGGTTTTTTCGACTCAGAGGCAATTTCCTCGACCGAGAAGCTTCTATTCAATGGCAACTTGTTCCGCAGAGAGGACGCGCGCAAGATCAATGGTGTATTAAGTACCCTTGGGATGGCCGAAGCCGCCAAGTTGAATGAACTAACTGCAAGGTTGCAAGCTTCGGGCTGCCTGCCACTCCGAACCGCGACGGACATACTCGGACAAGATCTGTTTGACCGCCTGCATTCCATCGCCATGTTTGACGTCAACGTGGTCGGCAATGACCAGGGCAGGAACTACTTTGTGACGAGGCCTGCCGCCTTCTCAAAGTTCAGCGACTCTATTGCCGACGACGCTCTGGACCTCGCTAAGGCCCTTGTTTCATCGTTGACCTATGGCATGACTATCAGCAGCTATTATCGCGGCCGCATCCAGATGGTATCGGCTCTCATGAACAAGTTGATTGCTGGCGGCACAGTAGGTCCGGCGACGGCCATCGGTAACGACTATCAGGCTCTTGAATTCAAGGGGGTGCTCGAAGTGAGGCCAGCACGCGAGGGGATGTTCAACATGCGCCTACTGAAGCCTGAGGTCGGTCGATTGGCCCTCGCAGTGATCCAGCAGGGAGACATCACGGCGGAAGCTGTCGCTAATCTCCCGGGGGCCAAGGTGACTGAATACTTGGGGCCTGAAGCGACGCGTGAGGTGAAGCGCAAGCATTCCACCGAGGCAGTAAAACTAAAGGCAAGGAACCTTCTGCAAGAAATCAGAACGGGGGGACTGCGCTAATGGTCGAACAGATTCCCAAGGGGCCGGCTGCGGAAGAGGCTCTGCGCAACTACTTCTTGAATATTGGCTACTTTGTGGTTCGCGGTTGTAAGTTCACGTATAACCGCTTCGATGTGACGGACGTAGATCTTTGGTTGTACGCCCGAAACTCTCCATTGAGCCGCGAGCGGGTTAGTGTGGATATTAAAAACAAAAAGACGCCGCAGGCTCTTGAACGTATCTTTTGGGCCAAAGGATTACAAACGGTCTTAGGACTAGACGCATGTGTTGTCGCCACCACCGACAGCAGGCCCGATGTGCGTGACTTCGGGCTCCAACATGACGTGAAGGTCTTAGACGGAAAATTTCTGGCACGTCTAACTAAGAGCGCTAAGAGCCAGCAAGAGCGGATCAGCGAAGAAGCGTTTTTGCTCGCCTTGGACGATGGGTCCCTTGGACGCCTCGGTGGCGACTGGCGCGGAAGGTACGAGCTTGGAAAGTCTCGACTCCTTCATTCGCTGAACTTCGACGGCTGCAATGCTTGGTTAGAAGATATCGGCCTGCTGTTGTCCGATATCGGGGCTGGCGCGCAACGATGGAGGCTTCTCTACGTCACTTGCGCACACCTGCTAATCGCCGTCGACTTTATCCTTAGAGAGTACGTTACTTCGGATCACGATCAACGGAAGGCCATCATTGATGCTGGTATACGCTTCGGCCAATCCGGTGAGGCCTTCACGGAGAAAGTCAGTCGAATGGCGGCATCATTGATTGAAAGCGTGGCGGCGCAGCCGGGCCTAGCAAAAACGGTGAGGCAAGAGATTGAGGATCAAGCATCGCAAGTCAAGGCGGAAATTTTGGCTGAGTTCTTCGCGAAGAACACCACGGGCTTCTTCGATATCGCATTGAAGCTCGAGGCCGCTGCATTTGCTCCAGCTTTACCGCTCCCAAGCACGCTCCCAGCAACTTGTCAGGGGGTTATCGGTGTGCTGGCTGACTTTTGTAGCGTCGATCGGAAGCTAGCGATTCAATAGAAAACTTCCTGATGGCAAGCTTATGGAGTCGTAATCTTGGTGACCTGCCGAATCTACGTCCGTGGTGTCACTACAAAGGGTATGGCATGGTCATGCTCTGTGAATGGATGCTTCAAAGTTGATGGCGGGAATAGCACACTGACAATCGATATGTGATCGAGATTGAGGTTTGGCCGTGTTGCACGCGGACGTTAGTAGCCGTCCGCGCCTGGCCGGCAAGCGACAGCTTGCCGGCCAGGATGCAGCAAACCTCTGTTTTTTCAGCCATCTCAAGAGCGTGGTCGATCTCGACGCTAAGGTAGCGAACTGTGCTTTCCAGCTTCGTATGCCCAAGCAGCAGCTGTACCGCCCGAAGATTCTGCGTCCGGCGGTAGATCAGCGAGGCTTTTGTACGGCGCATAGTGTGGGTGCCATGTGCGGTATCGTCGAGGCCAATCGATGCGACCCAGCGATGCACAATCCGGGCGTACTGTCGCGTCGACAGATGCGGCGACGTATGCAAGCGGCTCGGAACAGAAAATCCGCCTTTAGTCCTCGCGCCTCGATCCATTCTTCAACGCTCTCACGGGTTTGCTCCGTTATCTCGAATTGAACCGGACGCTGAGTCTTTTGTTGCATGACGGTGGCTCTCGCGGCCACATGGCTTCCGTGACGGACGTCCTGCACCTGCAACCGAGTGGGATCGCACGCTCGAAACTTGCTATCGATTGCGAGATTGAACATCGCGAGTTCCCGGACGTTCGACGCAATCTGCAGTCTCGTTCGGATTGCCCAAATTTCTCCTAGCTTTAAAGGTGGCTTATGCCCGTTGAGTATGCCTTGTTCCATGGCACACGTCGGCCAACGGTGACATTCGCGAATTCCATGACAATCTCCTTTTGCGTAAAGGGAGATTCAGTGTGCTCCTACGGACGGTCGCTACCCGCCCCTGAGCAGCCGTTCAGCTTGACGCTCCAAAGCCGTCATTCAGCCATGATGGCCAGAAAAACTTCGATTTCCAGCTGCCCCATGTCTCGTGGATGCCGCACGCCGTGCCATTTCACGAACATGCGCATCCATTGCACGTAGGCTTGCTCAATGCGTAGGCTATAGTATTTGTAACGGATTCGCTCACGGACCTGGTCCGGCATCCGTGCGGCGCGCAACACAGCAGGAGACGCGGGTTTCATGGCTGAGTTTAGTACTGTATTTTCATGCGGTACTCCCGCCTTCAAGCCAAGCACAAAGCCTTTCCGCGTCTTGTTGTGCCGTTTTAACCGCAAGCGCCAGGTATGGTCTTCGGATTTGAGCGGTCTACCTTACGTCAGGCGCCATGAATCCCATCGAGTGGCTTGAGCAGGCAGCACCCGGCTTCAGAGATCTTCCAGAAGAAGATCGTCGGGCAATTCTCCACTTCGCCCTCCTGTGGAGCCTCTTCGAGGCCAAGGGGTTGAAAACACGCGCATCAGCGCAAGCCATCCTGGCACTTGTCCACGAGCGAAAAGCAGGAGGCCGGCTTGATGCAGCCGCTTTTCAGTCTAGCTTGGCCTACTTTCAGCAGAGATATTTCGTTGAGGGGCAGTTCACTGAGCACTTCTACGGCCTAAACCTTCGGAACAATGACAACCCAACGTTGGTGAAGCAGGTCTTAAGTGGAAGCAACAGCGATCCGGGAGATTCCGTAGCCGCATTGCTCATTGTCATCTACCGTTTGAGAAACAATCTCTTCCACGGCGTGAAGTGGGCCTACGGCATTCAAGGGCAGCGTAGCAACTTCGAGCAAGCGAACAACGCCCTGATCTGTGGTCTCACACAGTTGGTGCCCAATGGAGCCTAATCCTTCCATCGAGAGAATTTCGCCCGGCAAGCCGGTCGCCACCTTTCATGTCAACGTCAGAACTCACCATCACCATATGCCTGCACATCTCAGACATTCGTTTCCGCCGAATGTGATCAGCAAAGTCGCTGAACGCGCCGCCTACCTCTGCAGCAATCCGGAATGCCATCGGGTGACGATTGGCCCCGACAGCGCAGCAGCGCACAAGTCCATCAAGACAGGAGAAGCTGCACACATATGCGCCGCCAGTCCGGGTGGACCTCGATACGACATGTCGCAGCTCCAGTCAGAACGAAGGGGGATCGGAAACGCCATCTGGCTTTGTGCAGCATGCGCCGACCTGATTGACAAGAATAGTGGCCACAGCTATCCGGTAGAACATCTTCGAAAGTGGAAACGCGACCACGAAATACTCATGAAGGAGTGCGTTGAAGGCGGCAAACGGATCGTCCTCCAGTTCCTGCCTCACAGGCCAGATGAAGGCATCGCGCTACAGCTGATCCACATCTTGGAAGACAAGGGCGCTCTGTATCAGCCCTACGATCAAGAAGATCCGAAGCGGGTCGCGGAATCTCTTAAAGAACTTCGGACGACCCTCACGGCCCTGCGTGCCCAAGTCGCACCGGACTCACCGCTAGACGTCATCCTTGAATCCATTGCTCGGGCATGTCGCCACTACATGAACACCACGCCCGATCATCCAGATATGAAGGAACTCAGCTTTTCTTTGGGTTCAGTCCGTAAGGTGATTGGGCTTAATGTCGGTGAGCTACTGAAGCATTACAAGCTGCAAGCGAGCCCGCAACTCAAATCAATCGTCCCGCAGTAAATTCTGACCCTTCCATCGAGAGGACGTGTCCCGGCAAGCCGGGCTATGCCTCTCATGTCAAACGTCGAATGTCTGCTTCTTGATTTCATCAGCGGCGGCTCATGGCCGAGAGCGACCACTGACCACGGGAGCACGGGGGGCTTCCATGCAAGGCACGACTTTTCTCTCGTACGCTCCCAAGGTGTAGCCGAGTGCCTCGAGATATCCGTGCGCCCTCCGCAATGCCCGTATGCGCATCCCCCGAATCCGCGGGCTTAGACTCTTGCGCGAAGTTGGCCGTCTACAACTGCAAGCCCTCCGTTCGCACAGAACGAGAAGTCGCCCGCGCAATGGCGGGCATTACCACGCAAAGCCAAAAAACCGAACACCATTCCCCCCGCCCCAGGTTTCCCCTAATCAAATTCCCCTTGCGGAAAATCAATGCTCTATAGGACACTTTGTGTCATAGCGCCGCGACGGCGCATACAAGGGGAATGGCATGAAGGTCTTGGGCATGGTGGCAGCGTTGGCGATGACGGCGGGATTGGCGGGGCACGCGCAGGCGGCGTTTCCGGAGCGGCCGATCCGGCTGGTGGTGCCGTTTGGCGCCGGCGGCATCACGGATATCGTGGCGCGGCAGGTGGGCAAGGGAATGGGGGACGTGTTGGGGCAGGGGATCGTGATCGAGAACCGGCCCGGCGCGGGCGGCGTGATCGCGGCGCAGGTGGCGGCGACGGCGCCGGCCGATGGGTACACGATATTCATGGGGACAGTGGGCACGCAGGTCGTGAACCCGTTGATCTACGCCAAGCTCAGCTATGACGCGGACAAGTTTGCGCCGGTGGGCATGGTGTCCGGGTCGCCCTATTTGCTGGCCGTGCGGTCGGGTTTGCCCGCGGCGTCGTTCGCTGAGTTCGTCAAGTATGCCAAGGCCAATCCCGCCAAGCTGAATTTCGGCTCGGCCGGCAACGCCAGCTCGCCGCACCTGGGCCTGGAGCTCTTGAAGCTGACGGCGGGCGTGGACATCGTGCATGTGCCGTTCAAGAGCGGCAGCGAAGCCGTGAATGCGGCGATCGGCGAGCAGGTGGATGTGGTGATGGACGCCAGTCCGGTCATCATGCCGCACGTCGCGTCGGGCAAGTTGCGGGCGCTGGCGGTGGCGTCGGACAAGCGGCTGCCGTCTGCGCCCGCAGTGCCAACCAGCGTCGAGGCGGGCGATGCGGGCCTGCAGATCAGTTCGTGGAATGCGTTCTTTGCACCCGCCGGCACGCCGCCGGACGTGGTGGCTGCGTTGAGCGCGGCCTTGCAAAAGACGCTGGCCTTGCCCGACTTGAAGGAACGGCTGGCCGCGCAGGGCACGCAGCTCTACACGGGTACGCCCGAGGAATATCAGCGCTTCATCGGCGGCGAAAAGACCAAGTGGGCAGAAATCGTGAAGCGCGCCAATATCAAGATGGAATAGGAGACACGCAAATGGAAAGGAGCTACGCATGAATACCGGGGCGTCCCACCCGCTGGCGGGCAAGCCGCTGGAACTGGCCGATACGCTGCGGTCGGGCAACGCATGGAAGATCCGGCTGGCCTGCGGGCTGATGGGTCTGCCGCTCAAGCGGCGCACGTTCGACATCGTTCAGGGCGACCTGGAGACCGAGGCGTTCGCGCGCATCAATCCGTGGCGGCAGGTGCCGGCGCTGTTGACGCCGGAAGGGCAGTGGCTGGCGGAGTCGCAGGCGATCCTGTGGTATCTGGGCATGGGCACGTCGTGGCTGCCCGAGGACCGGCTGGCGCAGGCGCAGGTGTCGAGCTGGTTGAGTTTCGAGCAGACCCAGCACATGCACGCGTTTGCGCAGCCGCGCCTCTTGATCCACCTGCGCCAGACCGCCAAGACGGACGATCCTGACATGGTGGCGTGGCGCGCGGCGGGCATGAAGGCCGCCGCGCTGATGGACGCTCACCTGGCCGGTCGCGAGTTTCTGGTGGGCGCCTCGCCCACCATCGCGGACATCGCGCTGTACCCCTACACGAGCATGGCGGGCGAGGGCGGTTACGACCTGTCCGGCTTTGCGAACCTCACTGCCTGGCTGGCCCGCATGCGCGCCTTGCCGGGATTTACGCCGTTGATGGAAACGGCATGACGGAGACATGATGGCCGATACGATGCACCTGGGAAAGGACGAACTGATTGCGCGCGCGCAGGCCGAGATGCAGCGCCAGTTCGACACCCCGCAATGGACATTGCGCGAGCGGCTGGCGCTGACCTGCCGCATCCTCTTTGACGGCGGGCATGATTCGGGCCTGGCGGGCCAGATCACGGCGCGCGCCGACGCGCCCGACCGCTATTTCACGCAGCGTTTGGGGTTGGGCTTCGATGAGATCACGGCCAGCAACCTGCTGCTGGTGGACGAAGACCTGCGCGTGCAGGAAGGCGGCGGCATGCCCAATCCGGCAAACCGCTTTCATTCGTGGATCTACCGCGCGCGGCCCGACGTGAACTGCATCATCCACACGCATCCGCTGCACGTGGCGTCGCTGTCGATGCTTGAGGTTCCGCTTGAGGTCTCGCACATGGACAACTGCCCGCTCTACGGCGACGTGGCGTTCCTGAAGGACTGGCCGGGCGTGCCGGTGGGCAACGAGGAAGGCGAAATCATTTCCAAGGCGCTGGGTTCCAAGCGCGCCATCCTGTTGTCGCATCACGGCATGCTGATTGCGGCCGGGTCGGTGGAAGAAGCCTGCGTGCTGGCGCTGCAGTTCGAGCGTGCCGCCCGGATGCAGCTGCTGGCGATGGCCGCGGGCAAGATCCAGCCGATTCCGCCGGAACTGGGCCGCGAGGCGCACGACTGGATTCTGACGCCCAAGCGGTCGCAGGTGGGGTTCTCGTACTACGCTCGCCGCGCCCTGCGGGCGCACCCTGATGTGCTGAGCTAGGCGAAGCAGGGCGGGGCGGCTCGACGGCGGCGGGCTTTTGGGGCATTCTTGCCGGTTGTATTTGCGCCTTCCCCGCCCATGATCGACCTGCCGCACCGCCTACGCACCCTGCGCCGCCAGCAAACCCTGTCCCTGGAACAGCTGGCGCAGCGCACGGGATTGACCAAAAGCTATCTCTCCAAACTGGAGCGGGGCCTGAGCGAGCCGTCGATTTCCACGGTGCTGCGCCTGGCCGAGGCCTATGGCGTGGGCGTGTCCCAACTGGTCGGGGACGACGGCGCCGCGCAAGACGAAGTGGTCAGCGTGGTGCGCGTGGCCGACCGGGAGGCCCTGCAGCGGCGCGGCCTGGGCAGCGAGTACCATTACGAGTCGCTGGCGGGGCGGCGCAAGGTCAAGGCGATGGAGCCTTTCGTTGTGCATCCGCCGCGCGAATTTCCGGACGCCGCTGCGGTGTTTCCGCATCCGGGCGAGGAATTCCTGCTGGTGCTCAAAGGCGCCATCGAGGTCCACGTGGGCGAACGCCAGTTCCGCCTGGAAACCGGCGATTCCGTCTATTTCGACTCTGAATTGCCGCACCGCATGCGCACGGTCAGCCGGGCCATGGCCGAGGTGCTGGTGGTGGCGGCGCACTGAACGCCCGGGGCCGGCGCACTGACTCGCTATTGAAAGACACAGGATCAACCATGAAAAACGATCAATCGCGGCTTGTCCGCATCGATGCCGGCCCGATGAAGAACCCGGTGCCCGGCAAGCCGCGCCGCCCGATTTCGGGCGATGCCGCGTTTCGTACCGTGACCGCCTTTGAAGGCAACGCGGGCAAGGCCGAGGCCGGCGTGTGGGAAAGCACGGCGGGCTCGTTCCAGTCCAACACCACCGGCTACATCGAATTCGGCTATATCGTCGAAGGCGCCGCGCGTCTGGTGGACCCGGACGGCACGGTGCACGAGCTGACCGTGGGCGAAGCCTTTGTCATGCCCGAAGGCTATACGGGCCGCTGGGAAGTCGACCACTTCGTCAAGAAGATTTATTTCATCACCCGCATGGGCTGACTCGCTCGTCTACACCCCGTCCACACCCCGGAGCAATCCTCATGACCGCAATTCCCGCTGCCCCCATGCAGGGCGCAGCGCTGCCCGCCCGCACCGCGCAGGTGGATGTCGTCTCGATCCAGTCCCAGGTCGTCTACGGCTATGTCGGCAACAACGCCGCCATGCCGGTGTTCCGCAAGGCGGGGCTGCGCGCGATTGCGCTGCCCACCGTCATCCTCAGCAATACGCCGCACTATCCCACGCTGCACGGCGGCGCGGTGCCGCTGGACTGGTTCGAAGGCTTGCTGCAAGGATTGGTTGAGCGTCGCGTGAGCCAGGTGGCGCGCGCGGTGGTCTGCGGATATCTGGGGCAGCCGGGGCAGGCCGGATTGCTGGCGCGATGGCTGTCGGCCGTGCGGGCCTCGCGTCCTGAGCTGCGGGTGTTCATCGACCCGGTGATGGGCGATCGCAATGACGGGCTCTACGTGGACGAGGGGCTCGTCGCGCAGTATCGCGATCTGCTGGTGCCGCTGGCCGAGGGCATGACGCCCAATCATTTCGAGCTGGAATTGCTGGTGGGTCGCACGCTGTCGTCGGTCGACGAAGTGGTGACTGCCGCCCGTGAGTTGATCGCGCGCGGGCCGCAGTGGATCGTCGCGACCAGCGCCGCGCCGATGACGGCGGCGCCCGGCACGTTGCAATTGGTGGTGGTCACGCAGGACGACGTCACGGTGGTGACCCACCCCGAGATCGCCATTCCACCGTCGGTGCACGGCACGGGCGACGTGTTCATGGCGGGCGTGTCGTCGCGATTGCTGAACGGCCTGACGCTGGTTCAGGCGGTGCGCGAAGCGGCAGCCCAGGTCACGGTGACGCTGCAGCGCACCCGCGAACTGGGCTGGGAAGAACTGGCCGCCGAGGGCTAACCGCAGGCGCGGCCCGCCCCGCCTGGCGCGCCTTTAGTACGTCTTGTACGGCAGGAACTTGCCGCTCATCACGATCTGCACGCGGTCGCCCTTGGGGTCGGCCTCGCGCGACAGATCCATCTTGAAGTCAATGGCGCTCATGATGCCGTCGCCAAACTCTTCGTTGATCAGCGCCTTGAAGGTGGTGCCGTAGACGTTGATCAGTTCATAGAAGCGGTAAATCAGCGGATCGGTGGGCACGGTGCTGGGCAGCGAACCCTTGTAGGGCACGACCTGCAACTGCACGACGGCGTCAGCCGGCAGGTCCAGCACGCGGGCGGCGGCCTGCGCCTGTTCCTCGGTCATGGTCATCTGGCCCAGCAGCGCGGCGGTGGTCCATTCCTTGCTCTGGCCGACGGCTTCGGCGATGGCGCCCCACGAGAGCTTTTTTTCGAGCTTGCGGGTGACGACGAGTTCGGTGACTTCAGCGCGGGACATCATGGTGGTTCACTCCTTGTGGATGGCCTTGTCGACCAGGAAGTCGACGAGATGGTTTCGGATGTCGTAATAGCGGGGTTCGTGATGCAGGCTGGCGCGCGTGCGGTCGCGCGGCAGGTCCACGGTGACGGATTCGGCGATGCGGGCGTAGGGACCGGCGCTCATGAGCAGGATGCGGTCCGACAGCAGGATGGCCTCGTCGACGTCGTGCGTGATCATGAAGACGGTCTGGCGGGTTTCCTGGACGATGGCGCGCAGCTCGTCCTGGATGGCGCCGCGGGTCAGCGCGTCCAGCGCGCCAAAGGGCTCGTCCAGCAGCAGCATCTTGGGCTGGATCGCAAAGGCGCGGGCGATGCCCACGCGCTGCTTCATGCCGCCGGACAGTTCGCAGGGCTTCTTGCCGGCGGCGTGGCCCAGCCCGACCATGTCGAGGTAACGCTGACTGTGCGCGCGCACTTGTTCGCGGCTGTAGGCCGGCCAGCGCGAACGCACGCCGAATTCCACATTTTGAAGCGCCGTCAGCCACGGCAAGAGCGCGTGGGCCTGGAAGACGACGCCGCGTTCCAGCGACGGCCCCGCGATCTGACGGCCGTCCATGATGACGATGCCTTCGTTGCTATCGTCGATGCCGGCCAGCACGTTCAGGATGGTGGTCTTGCCGCAGCCTGAGTGGCCGATGACGCAGACGAACTGGCCCTTGTCGATCTGGAAATCGATGTTCTCGAAGACGGGCGGCTGCGGACGGCCATCGCGCCCCGGGTAGCGCTTGCCCAGCCCTTGGACCTGCAGGAAAGATTGGCTCATGCGCGTTACTCCCGATAGCTCACCAGCCGCGCGGCGCGCGCCAGCAGGTTGTCCAGCAGCATGCCGATCAGGCCAATGAAGACGATGGCGCAGATGATGTTGGAGATGGACAGGTTGTTCCATTCGTTCCAGACGAAGTAGCCGATGCCGGTGCCGCCGATCAGCATTTCGGCGGCGACAATCACCAGCCACGCGATGCCGACCGAGATGCGCATGCCGGTCATGATGGTGGGTGCGGCAGCGGGCAGGATGACCTGCAGCGCGGTCCGCAGCCGCGACACTTCCAGCGTGCGCGCCACGTTCAGCCAGTCCTGCCGCACGGCGCCCACGCCGAACGCGGTGTTCACCAGCATGGGCCACAGCGAGCAGATGAAGATCACGAAGACGGCGGAAGTGTTGGCGTCCTTGATGGTGTAGAGCGCCAACGGCATCCACGCCAGTGGCGAGATCGGCTTGAGCACCTGGATGAAGGGATCGAACGCGCGGTACACCGTGCGCGACATGCCGATCAAAAATCCAAGCGGTATTGCCACCAGCGCGGCCAGGCCGAAGCCCGTCAGCACCCGCGCCACGGAGTAGCCCAGCTGGATGCCGATGCCCTTGTCGTTCGGTCCGCGGTCGTAGAACGGATCCTTCAAGTGCTGCCACAGCTGCGCGCCGACTTCGGCGGGGCCGGGGAACGGCGTCTTGGAACCGCTGGCCGCGGCGTTGCCGACCAGCGCCGCATAGGCCGGGTCCACCGTCGCCTCGCCCGCATCGGGGCGGGTGGCGGCGTGCCAGAGCAACAGGAACGCCAGGAACAGGGCGATGGACAGGAATGTGGCCCGCCAGTGTTGCACGGACCCCATCAGGTCCTCCGGATCTTGAAGCTGGCGAGGTAGGCCTCGGGCTGGCTGGGGTCGAAGGGCTTGCCCATGACGCTGAAGGTCTTGCCGGTTTCGGCGGGCGGAGTGAGGCCCGCTTCGCGCATCAGGCGCACGGCGTCGGTCGCCAGGAAGACGTCGCTTGCGACCTTCTGATAATCGACGTCGCCCTTGACCTGGCCCCAGCGCTTCATCTGCGTCAGGATCCAGACGGCGAACGACTGCCAGGGCATGGGATCGAAGTCGATGCGGTTGGGATCGGTCAGCACCTTGCCCAGGCCGTCGGCGTAGGTGCCGGTCAGCACCTGCTCGACCACGGTGACGGGCTGGTTCAGGTAGTTGGGCGCGGCGATGGCGGTGGCGATTTCCTTGCGGTTGGCGGGATTGCGGGCGTAGGCGGTGGCCTCGATGATGGCTTTCAGCAGGGCCTGATAGGTGTTGGGCATGGTGGTGACGAACTCCTTGCTGGCGGAGAACGCGCAGCAGGGGTGGCCGTCCCAGATGGCCTTGGACAAGGTGTGGATGAAGCCCACGCCGTCGTACACGGCGCGCTGGTTGACGGGATCGGGCGCCAGGAAGCCGTCGATGTTGTCGGCGCGCAGGTTGGCCACCATTTCGGGCGGCGGCACGGAGCGGATCTGCACGTCGGTGTCGGGATCCAGGCCGTGTTCGGCCAGGTAGTAGCGCAACAGGTAGTTGTGCATGGAGTAGTCGAAGGGGACGGCGAACTTGAAGCCCTTCCAGTCCTTCGGGTCGCGCCGGTCCTTGTGCTTCATGGACAGCGTGATGGCCTGGCCGTTGATGTTCTCGACGGCGGGCATGGTCCACGGCACGGCGCGGCTGGCGCCGACGCCCATCGAGATGGCGAGCGGCATGGGCGACAGCATGTGGGCGGCGTCATACTCGCCGGACATGGCCTTGTCGCGGATGAGCGCCCAGCCGGCGGTCTTGACGACTTCGACGTCCAGGCCCTGTTTGCCGTAAAAGCCCATGGGGTGCGCCATGATGATGGGCGTGGCGCAGGTGATGGGGATGAAGCCGACCTTGAGCTTCTGTTTTTCCAGCGGGCCGGCGGTCTGCGCGAAGGCTTCCTTGGCGGCGGCCAACGGGAAGATCGACGCGATGGCGGCCATGGCGGTGCCGCTGCCGACGGCGCGCAGGAAGCGGCGGCGCAGCGCATCCTGCGGGAACAGGGCGCGCATGACGGCCTGTTCGACGGCGCTGCCGGCGGCGTCGCCCTGCAAGACGGCTTGCGTGGCGCGCTCGTGTTCGGCCTGCGAGGCGTGGCGTCCGCAGCCGCATGCCAGGCGGCTGTTGGCGTCAAACGGGTTGCTGAAAAGGGACATGGTGGCTCCTTCGGTCGGGAATGGAGCCATCATGGGGCTGGCCGGCGGCGGCCGGTATCGCCGGTTCAACGATACGCGTGTAGGGGCCTTACTACGTGGTGCGCGGGTTGCGCCGGGATAGTGCGGCAGGCGCTCAGATCGCACCCAACTGGTGCGTGTTGGCGTAGGCGACCAATTCCACCAGCGTGCGGACGTTGAGCTTTTCGAAGATGCGGCTGCGGTAGGTGGAGATGGTGTTGACGGACAGGGCAAGCTGTTCGCCAATGGCCGAGACGGAGCGGCCGGCCACCAGCAGCTGCAACACCTGGAATTCGCGGTTGGACAGCAATTCGTGGGGCGGGCGGGAGCTGTCCTGGCGCACGGTGTGGGCGAGCAGTTCGGCGACAGTGGGCGTGACGTACATCTTGCCGGCGGCGGCGTTGGTCAGGGCGGCAAGCAGTTCTTCAGGCTCGCACCCTTTGTTCAGATACGCATGGGCGCCGGCGCGCAGGGCGCGGACGGCGAACTGGGATTCGGGGTAGACGGAGAGCATGACGACGCCCAATCCCGGATGATCGGCGCGCACGCTTTTCAGTACATCCAGCCCGTCGCGCTCGCCAAGGGCAACGTCCAGGACGATGGCGTCGTAGTGGGCCTGGCGCAGGGCGCGCAGGGCGGCGGGGCCGTCGGCGGCTTCGTGGACAAGGGCGACGCGCGGATCTTCTTCAAGGATGCGGGCGAGGCCGCGGCGGATGATGAGGTGGTCGTCGACGATGAGCAGGTTCAGGGGCATGGCGCGGTTTCCTTCAAGCAGCCAGCGGGTTCAGGCGCAGGCGGGCGCGCATGCCGGCGCCGGGGGCGCTGTCCAGTGCAAGATCGCCGCCAATGGCGCGGGCACGCTCGCGCATGCCAAGGATGCCGAAGGTGTGGCGGTCTTCGGGCAGTTGCATGCCGACGCCGTCGTCTTCGACGGTGAGCACCAGGCCGTCGGCGCCCCAGACGGCGCTGACGCTGACGCTGCGGGCGCGGGCATGCCGCTGCACGTTGGTTAGCAGTTCCTGGACGATGCGGTAGATGGCGATTTCGGCGTTGCGGTCCAGGCGCAGGCTTTCGGTGTCGGGCGGGCAAAGGTAGCGGCACTGCAGGCCGCTGCGGGTCTGCAGGTCCTGCAGCAGGGCTTCAAGGGCGGCCCAGAGGCCAAGGTGGTCGAGGACGACGGGGCGCAGGTCGTTAAGGATGCGGCGGGTGGCGCCCATGGCGGTCTGGGTGACTTCGAGCATGCGGTCAAGGTGCGCCTGGAGGTCGGGCGCGGCGCTGAGCTGGCGGCGCAGCCAGTTCAGGTCGAGCTGCAAGGCGGTGAATGAGGCGCCAAGATCGTCGTGGATGTTGCGGGCGATGTGGGCGCGTTCTTCTTCGCGCAGGGTGCTCAGGTGCGAGGACAGGCGGCGCAGGGATTCGTGGGCAGCGCTGAGTTCGGCGGTGCGTTCGCCGACGCGGCGTTCGAGCAAGGCCTGCGTGCTTTGGAGTTCGCGCTCGATCTGTTTGCGGGCGGTGATGTCCGAGAAAGTGACGACGGCGCCGACGACTTCCTGGTCGTTGCGGATGGGGTAAGAGGCGTACTGAGCATCAAAGCAGGTGCCGTCGCGGCGCCAGAGCACTTCGTCGTCGGCGCGTTCGCCACGGCCGTCTCGGAAGGCTTTGAAGATGCGGCAGTCGTGGACGGGCATCAAGGTGCGGTTGGCGTGGGAGTGATGGATGAGGTAGTGCATGTTGCGGCCTACCAGTTCATCGGGGGTGTAGCCGAGCATGTCGGCGCCGGCGCTGTTGATGAAGATGCAGCGGCCGCGCAGGTCGATGCCGTAGATGCCTTCGCCGGCGGATTCGAGCAGCATTTCAAGCTGGCGGCGCCAGGCGGCGTGGTGCGAGAGGTGCTTCAGGTCGGCGAACATGAATGGCTTTGCTTGTGCTTTATCTGTCCGGGGCTAGCGGCCCGGATCCCCTTGGTGCGCGGTGTTTTTGGGTGCGCTTTGGGGCGGAGTTTACGGGACGGGGTTGGAGTTTCGGGGGGATTGAGGGAAATCCCTTTGTTGGTTTTCTCTGGTGGTTCTTGCGGGGTCTGGGGCGGGCTTGGTGCGGGTTCTTGAGACGCCCGGCACGGCGGCGGCCTGGGTGCGCGGGGCTACGATTGCGGTCCGGAGCCTTCGCTCCGGACTGCCCCGTCGTCATCGTCGTTGTCGCCTTCGGCGACTGCCTTCCGATTCCCTCGGGCGCATCTACACGCCCCGCGCACCCAGGCCGCCGCCGCGCCGGGCTGCGTCGTAAAAGGTCGGGCGGCCGTTGGGGAGGGTGGCTTGCTTGACCTTTTTCTACAGGTCTGTTCGGGTTCGGAAGATCTTGCGGGGCTGCCAGATGTCGGCCGCGCGGGCGGCCTTATCTGGCGTTCGGGTGTCTTGCGTCGGCGCTCGATAGCGAGGTGTCTGACACCCGTTGAATTGCGGCGGCGTTCTATAGCAAGGTGTCTGACACCCGTTGAATTGCCGTCACGGGCTGACGCCCCTCTCTCCCGGGTGTCTGACACCGTCTCGCCAACAGAGATAGACCCCAAACGCGCGCCCAAAGTAAATCGCCGGCGTTTCAAGCCGGCGATTTTCATTCAACGATTCCGTGCCGCTTTAAGCCCTTACGGAATCAGCGACAGGCCCACGCGGAACTGGCTTTCGTTGCGCTGGTTGTAGCCCAGCAGCGTTTCGCCGTAGCCGTTGAAGTACTGCAGGTGCAGGTAGCCGTTCCAGTTCAGGAACGTGCGTTGCAGCGGCCAGGCGAAGTCCAGTTGGGTGGTGCGGCGGCGTTGGTCGCCCTGGCGGTACATGGCGGTGACGACCGCGCCGTTGTCCTGGGCCCAGCGCAGTTGCCAGTCGACGTGGCCGGCGTAGGCGGAGTAGTCGCTGTTCTCGTTGGCGACGGCGAAGTAGGCCTTGACCTTGGGGGCGAAGGTGAGGGTGCTGCCGCCGTCGAAGCGGTAGTGGAAGCGCGGTTCGATGTAGCCGTCGTTCAGGGAGCGCGAGTCTTCGCCGTCCTTGCCGTTGGAGGCATGTTCGACGCCGACGTTCATGCCGATGCGCCAGTTCTGGTTTTCGGATTTCCAGACGTCGTCGGATAGCCAGAAGACGCTGGGGTTGAAGGTGGTGTCGATGAAGGGCTTGGAGTCGCTTTCCAGGTCCCAGAGCGAGGTCTGGGTGTAGCCCAGGTAGAAGTCGTCGTGCCAGGTGTCTGCGCTGCCGCGGGGGCTGATGAGGCGGTATTTGGCGCTGATCTGGAAGCGGGCAGTGGTCAGGCCGCGGGTGCCGACGGCGAAGTAGACGGGTTTGTAGGCCGAGAAGGCGCTGCGGAATTTGTCGAAGGCGGCCTGTTCGACGGTCTGTTCGACGGCGGCGGCGGGGGCGGGGCCGGCTTCGGGCGAGGCACCTGCCGCGGCGACGGCGGCGGGCGGGACGGGCTGGCCGCTGCGGGCGTCGACGACGGGGGTTTGGGCGGGCGTGGTGGCCAGGGTGCCACTATCGCGGCCGGTGGCGTCCAGCGCCATCATGGACGGTTGGCCTTCGATGGAGACGGCTTGCAGGCCGCGCGCGGTGGCGGGCACTTCGGCGGTCCAGGACATGCGGGCGAAGTTGTTGACGGGCACGCCGTAGTTGTCGCGGCCGCTTTTCAGTTTGGCCAGGCTGCGCACGATCTGGCCGTTGGGGCTGCGCCACTGGAGGACGAGTTCAGGCGGGGCCTGCCAGTCCACGCGCGAGCCCCCTTCGTTGAAGAACACGGCCTCGATGGTGACGGTTTCGCCGGGCGCCGCGGAGGGGCGGTCCAGCCGGTAAGACACGCCTGCCGCGGCGGAGCCGGCCGCGCCCAGGGCCAGGATGGCGGCGATGAGGCGGGAAGTGGGAGAGCGATGAAAGGGACGGCTGGAGGTCATTGAGGACGTGTATGGTTTTTGTGATGAGGCAATGTAGCATCGTCCCCGGCAACAGTTTGTAAGTCAGGCTAATTGGTTGTATGGGCTGTAAGCAATGCGAAAACCCCGCGCATTGTCGACAATGCGCGGGGCTTGGAGAGAGGTGTTGCGCGAAGGCGCTGCGCGGCGGATCCGGCGGGCCTTGCGGCACGATGATCGGCGGTTATTCGCCGAACTTGATGCCTTGGGCCAGCGGCAGGTTGCGCGAGTAGTTGATGGTGTTGGTGGCGCGGCGCATGTAGTTGCGCCAGGCGTCGGAACCGGACTCGCGGCCGCCGCCGGTTTCCTTTTCGCCGCCGAAGGCGCCGCCGATTTCGGCGCCAGAGGTGCCGATGTTGACGTTGGCGATGCCGCAGTCGGAGCCGGCGGCCGACAGGAAGGTTTCGGCTTCGCGCAGGTCGTTGGTGAAGATGGCGGACGACAGGCCTTGCGGCACGCCGTTCTGCATGGCGAGCGCGTCGTTGAAGTCCTTGTAGCGCATCACGTAGAGGATGGGCGCGAAGGTTTCATGGCAGACGACGTCGGTCTGGCCAGGCATTTCGGCGATGGCGGGGCGCACGTACCAGGCGTCGGGGTATTGGTCGGCCAGCACGCGTTCGCCGCCGGCGACCTTGCCGCCTTGTTCGCGTGCGGCGGTCAGGGCAGCCTGCATGGCGTCGAAGGAGGCGCGGTCGATCAGGGGGCCGACCAGGTTGCCGCTGTCGAGCGGGTTGCCGATGGGGGCGCTGGCATAGGCCTTGTGCAGGCGCTGGACCAGTTCGTCGGCAATGCTTTCGTGAACGATGAGGCGGCGGGTGGTGGTGCAGCGCTGGCCAGCGGTGCCGATGGCGCCGAAGACGATGCCGCGCGCGGCCATGTCCAGGTCGGCCGTGGGGCCGACGATGATGGCGTTGTTGCCGCCCAGTTCCAGCAGGACGCGGCCGAAGCGCTGCGCGACGCGCGGTCCGACCTGGCGGCCCATGCGGGTGGAGCCGGTGGCGGACACCAGTGCGACCGTGTGCGAGTCGACCAAGGCTTCGCCGACTTCGCGGCCGCCGATCAGGACTTCGGACAGGCCGGCGGGGGCGTCGCCAAAGCGTTGCACGGCTTGCGCGAAGAGGGCCTGGCAGGCGAGGGCCGTGAGCGGCGTCTTTTCCGACGGCTTCCAGACGACGGCGTTGCCGCAAACCATCGCCAGCGCGGCGTTCCAGGACCAGACGGCGACGGGGAAGTTGAAGGCGCTGATGACGCCGACGACGCCCAGCGGATGCCAGGTTTCCATCATGCGGTGGCCGGGGCGTTCGGAGGCGATGGTCAGGCCGTAGAGCTGACGCGACAGGCCGACGGCGAAGTCGCAGATGTCGATCATTTCCTGCACTTCGCCTTCGCCCTCGGCAACGATCTTGCCGGCTTCCAGGCTGACCAGGCGGCCGAGTTCCTGCTTGTGCTGGCGCAGGGTCTCGCCAAATAGGCGGATCAGCTCGCCTCGGCGGGGGGCGGGGACGTCGCGCCATGCCAGGCTGGCTTGGCGGGCGCGGGTGATAGCGGCGTGGGCCTGGGCCACCGTGTGCTCATGCACCTGCGCCAGCTCGGCGCCGTCGATCGGGCTGCGGGCGATCAGGGTGCCGCCGGTGAGCGCGCTGGAGTTGAGTCCAAGATTGCGCAGGATGTCTTGAGGAGTGTCCATGCCGGTTCCTTCAATGCCTAGCGAAGTCAGCGTCTTCGCTTAAGGGTTATGCCTAAGTGGCGATTCTGGAAAAAAATTTACTATACGAAACTATGACGTGAAATGCGAAATATTTTTGAGGTGCACTGCACCTGAAGGTGAATTCGTGGCCGAACCCTTGCTCGTAGTTCAGGCAGTCAGAAAGACCTATCAGCGCGACGGGCATCCCCCGCATCTGGCGTTGGACGGCATCGATTGCCAGCTCGAACGCGGCGAGGTGATGGTGGTGGTGGGTCCATCCGGCTCGGGCAAGAGCACGTTGCTGCGCACCTTGAACGGCCTGGAAAGCATCGACAGCGGCAGCATCCGCGTCAACGGCGTGTCGCTTACGGACCCGGCCACCGACGTCAACCGCTGGCGCACCGACGTGGGCATGGTGTTCCAGCACTTCAACCTGTTCCAGCACCGTACTGCGCTCGACAACGTGGCGCTACCCCAGCGCGTGGTGCGCGGGCGCAGCCGCGCCGACGCCGAGCGCTACGCCCGCGAGCTTTTGGGCCGCGTCGGCATGGCGGAATTCGGCGATCGCTATCCCAGCCAGTTGTCTGGCGGTCAGCAGCAGCGTGTGGCCATTGCACGCGCGCTGGCGATGGACCCGCAACTGATGCTGTTCGACGAAGCCACGTCGGCGCTCGATCCCGAGACGGTGGGCGGCATTCTTGAATTGATGCGCGCACTGGCGCGCGACGGCATGACGATGGCGGTTGTGACGCACGAAATGGGGTTTGCCCGCGACGTGGGCGACCGCGCGCTCTTCATGGATGCCGGCCGCATCGTGGAAATGGGCACGCCCGACGAAGTGTTCGGCCACCCCAAAGAGGCGCGCACCCGCGCTTTCCTGGAAAAGATTCTGTAGTCCCGCCGGTCCGGCTTATCCGGGCGCTGCCGGCGCGATGTGCCTTGCCCGGAACGATATGGGTCCAATCACCAAAGGGGTTAGAAATGCTGAAGATCAAACAATGGCTGGGCGTGGCCAGCGTCGCCCTGGCGGCCGCCACCGTGGCCCTGCCGGCACAGGCGGACGAACTTTCCGACATCATCAAGCGCGGTGAATTGCGCGTGGCGGTGCAGACTTCCGGGCCGCTGATGAGCTTCATGGACAAGTCGGGCAAGCGCACGGGGCTGGCAGTGGAAGTGGCCAAGCGCATGGCGGACGACCTGGGCGTGAAGCTGGTGCTGCAGGATTATGAATGGAAGGGCCTGTTGCCTGCGCTGCTGTCGGGCAAGGCCGACATGGTGGCCGCGGACATGACGCCCACGCCGCAGCGCGCCGCGCAGGTGCTGTTCTCGCTGCCCATGTTCTACGCCGACACCGTCGCCGTGGTGCCCAAGGATTCCCCGTACAAGAACTTCACCGAACTGAACAAGTCCGGCGTCACCGTCGGCGCGCTGGGCGCCAGTACCTATGCCGAAGTCGGCAAGAAGATGCTGCCGTCGGCCACGCTGAAGGAGTTCTCGGGCGGCAGCGCCCCGGTCGGCCAGGCGCTGTCCAGCGGCCGGCTGGACGCGGGGATCATGTCGCTGTCCACCGCCAACCAGTTCCTCGTGGACTTCGGCAACCTGCGCGTGCTGGAAGGCGTCATGGTGCGCGAGCCGCTGGCGTTCGCCGTCGGCCCCAACGCATTCCGCCTGAAGTTCTGGCTGGACAACTGGCAGACGCTGAAGACCGCCGACAACTCGCTGCCGGAGCTGGTGCAGTACTGGTACTCGACCGATTGGAAGAAAGACCACTGATCGGAGACGGGACCGCCCATGGACTGGCTGATCGATTTCTATAACTGGCGCATCGTCAGCCAGTACACGGGCCAATTCGCCGAAGGCCTGGCCAATACGCTGATTGCCGCGGGCGCAAGCCTCGTGCTGTCGGTGCTGGCCGGGGTGCCGCTGGCGCTTGCCCATATGTCGTCCCGCGGCGCGGTGTGGCGCCCGGTGGCGGCCTATGTGCAATTCGTGCGCTCCACGCCGCTGCTCGTGCAGATCTACCTGGTCTATTACGCGGTGCCGTACCTGGTGCCCGGCGCCAAGGGTTGGAGCGAGATGGTGCTGGGCATCATCGCCATGACCGTGCACCATGCGGCCTACATGAGCGAAATCATCCGCGTCGGCATCGAGTCCGTGCCGCGTGGCCAGATCGAAGGCGCCAAGGCCTGCGGCATGAACTACCACCAGCGCCTGCGCTACGTGGTGCTGCCGCAAGCCTTCGCCAATACGCTGCCGCCGCTGTTGGGCCAGACCGCCGTGCTGATCAAGGACACCTCGCTGCTGTCGCTGATCACGGTGTTTGAACTGGTGGCCGCCGGCGTGCAGATGAACAGCGAACGCATCGTGCCCAACGAAGCCTTCCTGACCATCGCCGCAGGCTATCTGCTGATCTACTGCGTCATGCTGCTGCTGTCCAAGGGCGTAAGCCTGTGGCTGGCCGGCCCGGCCTGGAACGCGAGGTAACCATGCTGGAATCCTATCTCTCCACCGCCGGCGTCGTCTTGCCCTTTCTGCTCAAGGGCTTCTGGGAAACGCTGAAGATCTCCTTCGTAGCCATCATCGCGGGGTCGCTGCTGGGCTTTGTCATCGGCGTGATCCGCAGCTACCGCATTCGCGGCGTGCACCAGATCCTGGGTCTATACATCCACATCCTGCGCGGCACGCCATTCCTGGTGCAGCTCTACATCTTCTACTTCGTGCTGCCCAGCTCCGGCATTGAAATGCTGCACTGGGATTCCGGCACGGCGGCCTTCGTGGCGCTGTCGGTCTACACGTCCTGCTACGTGGCGGAAATTGTCATGGGCGCCATCCAGGCCGTGCCGCGCGGCCAGACCGAAGGCGCGATGACGCTGGGACTGCGACCGCTGCAGATCCTGTGGCTGGTCATCCTGCCGCAGGCCATGCGCCTGATCGTGCAGCCCATGAGCGGCGTCTACGTGATGCTGATCAAAAGCACCGCCATCCTGTCGGTCGTCGGCATCACCGAACTGACCCGCCAGGGCGAAGTCTTCATCATCACGTTCCCGGCGAAATCGCTTTTCATCTACGGCATGATCGCCGCCATCTACTTCATCTACTGCTACCCGCTCCTGCGCCTGGCCAACTGGCTGGAAAAGCGCCTGACCGGGGGCCTGCAAGGCGCGGGCCTGCACTGAGCGGACACCATGGTCTCCGAGTACATCGACACCTACTACAAGCGCACGCTCGCCGACAGCGAAACCTACTATCCGCCGCTGGCGGGTGCGGCCAGCGCCGACGTCTGCGTGATCGGGGCGGGCCTGGCGGGCCTGTCCACCGCGCTGGAACTGGCCCGGCGCGGCCGTAACGTCACCCTGCTGGAGGCGCGGCGCATTGCCTGGGGGGCGTCGGGCAGAAACGGCGGCTCGGTGTCGCCGGCCTTTTCGGCCGGCGCCGATGCCATCCGCAAGCACGTCGACGAAGACCACTACCGCCAGCTTTACCGGCTGTCGATGGAAGGCGTCGAGATCATCCGCAACAACATCCGCGATCTGCGAATCGCCGACGCCCACAAGGTGGACGGTCGCCTGCGCGTCGTGCGCTACGAGGCGACCGACGCGCTGCGCCAGTGGTGTGACAGCCAGCAGCGCGACTTCGGGCGCGACGTGCGGCTGCTCTCGCGCAGCGAGGTCCGCGAACGGCTGGTGTCGGACGTCTACTTCCAGGGGATAGAAGACCCGTCGTCCTTTCACTTCCATCCGCTGAACTACGCCCGCGCGCTGGCCCGCGAGTGCGTCCGGCTGGGCGTTCGCATCCATGAAGACTCGCCGGTCGTGCACGCCACGCTCGACGGCGCGGTCAAGCACCTGAAGACCGAACAAGGGCAGATCGACGCCGCCAACGTCGTGCTGGCCACCGGCGGCTACACCGGCGACGTCGTGCCCGCCTTGCGGCGCGCCATGCTGCCCATCGCCACCTACATCATGCTGACCGAACCGCTGGGCGACCGCGTCCGCGAAGCCATCCGCAGCAACGCCGCCATCGGCGACGACCGGCGCGCCGGCAACTATTACCGCGTCCTCGATGGCGGCCGCATCGGCTGGGGCAGTAGAATCACCACCCGTGTCGACGACCCGCCCGATCTGGCCGAGTCCCTGCGCCGCGAATTGCTTGGCGTCTACCCGCAATTACAGGGGGTGCGCGTTGAGGCGGCGTGGTCGGGACGCATGGCCTACGCGCGGCACCTGATGCCGCAGATCGGGCTGCTGGGCCCGGGCGTCTGGTACTGCACGGCGTTTGGCGGCCACGGCATGAACACCACCTCCATAGGCGGACGCGTCGTGGCCGAGGGGATCACCGGCGACACGCAGCGCTACAAGCTCTTCGAACCGTTCGGGTTGGCCTGGAATGGCGGGAGCCTGGGCACGGCGGCGGTTCAGCTGACTTATTGGTCTTACCAGGCGCGCGATTGGTGGCGTGAACGTCAATCGCGGGGCTGATTATTGCGGGCCTGATTATTCAGGCCCGACTACTGCGGGCATGACAGGGTGTAGAGAATGCAAGGCAACAAACAGAGCGCATTGGCACAACGGCTGCGAGCCTTGCGCCAGGCGCGCGCGTGGACGCTGAAGCAGGCGGCCGAGGCCACCGGCGTGTCCGCGTCGACCCTGTCAAAGATCGAGAACAGCCTGCTGTCCCCCACCTATGACAACCTGATCAAGATCGCCGCCGGCCTGGACCTGGACGTCGCCGAACTCTTCACCGCGTCCGACGCCCACATGGGCACCGGCCGCCGCAGCCTCAGCCGCCAGGGCGAAGGCCGCCAATACGAAACCCCGTACTACGACCACCGCCTGCTGTGCACCGCGCTGTCCCACAAGCGCATGATGCCGTTCCACACGCGCGTCAAGGCCCGCTCCTTCGACGAATTCCAGGACTGGAGCCGCCATGGGGGAGAGGAATTTGTCTATGTGCTGGAGGGAGAGGTGCAGCTCTATACGGAGTTCTATGAGCCCGCGCGGTTGAAGGCGGGAGAGAGCTTCTATATAGACAGCCGCATGGGGCACCGGGTGATCAGCCTGAGCCCGGAGGATGCGATCGTGCTGTGGGTGTCCACGCATACGGACATTGGCGAGGAGTAGGGGGCGCCTGGCATAGGGCGCCCAGCTAGGGGCGCCACGCGTGGGGGCGACAAACTTTTTTCCGCAACAGGGTAAAATGCGCGGCCCGGACAGGTTCCGGGCGTCTTCACACCGCGCGGCAGTAGCTCAGCTGGATAGAGCACGGGCCTTCTAAGCCTGAGGTCGGGGGTTCGAGCCCCTCCTGCCGCGCCAGAAATAATAATTAAATAAATTGGTCGTGTCGGTGTTGGGGGGCGGGCGCTTACGCCCACATAGCGGCATTGAAGTCGGCAGTATTCCAAAAGCTCGCGGATAATCGAGCCTGCGCACGGCCCCAATTTCTTTACGAGGGGTAACACGCATCCGTTCGCTCCGGCTTTTCCCTCCCGGTGGTGGGGTTCCCCCGCATCCCGCATGTGCCGCCAGCCGGGATCAATTAAACGCGGCGGATGTCACGCAGTATCGAGCGGGGAACGCGGACTATGATGCCGTACAAGTAGGGTCAGGTGTTTGTTCATGACAGTCATTTCACTCAACCCGGCTCCACTAAACCACTGTGCTATAGCAGGTATTTAGCCTGGGGATGCCAATAGTGATGTGTAAACGCTATTAACTCTACCTGAGAATGTGAATTCGCAACGTCGCCGGCACTTGGAACACGTTGCCATTATCGTCGCGCAGGTTGAACCAATGTCTCAGCTGGACGA
This sequence comes from Achromobacter sp. SLBN-14, assembly GCF_006715415.1. Classification (NCBI taxonomy): domain Bacteria; kingdom Pseudomonadati; phylum Pseudomonadota; class Betaproteobacteria; order Burkholderiales; family Alcaligenaceae; genus Achromobacter; species Achromobacter sp. SLBN-14. The sequence continues at coordinate 4,313,387 of NZ_VFNE01000001.1, forward strand.
TGCCTTCGTTGCGGGAATTGGCAATGGAGACTTCTCTAGGCGGTAGGTAGATATTGTTGTGGTAGATGCCGCGGCTATTTGCTCGAACGGGAAACGATCCCCCAAGAATTCTATTGAATCTGGTAACTGGAGATATAGGCGTTCCGTCCAGTAGTACCCATTGTGCATCCTCGCTTTCAACTTGAAAGCCAACATTGTTTAATGACTGAAACACATAATTGACGGGACGATATCCGTTAGGGTATATGCCGACGGTATCTGGATCGGCTGCTACTCTAAGTGATGCTTTGTGGTCCGAGTCATTCGACTTATTTCCACCACAATTCGCATATCCCTGCTTGGCGGCGGCAAGACTGTCCGCTCGAGATGGGTAGTCGGACGTCCCTTGCTCCAGTCGAAGCTTATAGAATAAGTCCTCTAATGTCTTGGCGTCTCCTCCAAGACTCGCAACAGCGCATCCCGCGCTCAGGTCGGCTTCTGTTTCCATTTGCAATCTTGGTATGTGTTGTCGACCCTCAAAGTGCTGGTTATAGATATGTCCCAGTTCGTGGCCCAGTAATGCAACAGCCAAAAATTTATCTGTTCCGATGGTTTCCCTCAGCCACGTATTATTTATCGCGATATACTCGCCTTCGGGGATCGGTGCATTTTTTTTCGTGGCTCGCCACGCTATTGCGGTGCGAATGTAGTTTTCGCAGTAGGTAATTTTTATGGTCCCCTGGAATGCGATGCGTCTTGCAATGTCCGAGACAATTACTTCTACCTCAGAAGGCGAAACACCGAGAGCAGGGCCCATCTTCGCTTCTCTTGCGAGGTGCGTTTGAACGCATAGCGCAACGTCATCGTTGGACCTTGCAATGCTGGGGAATGTACTAATTATGATGCTCATCGCTATAATCAAAGTACGCATTAGGGCTCCCCGATATCTATGTCATAAAGAACATCAAACGAGGGGGTGGCGCCAACCCCTGAGATGACGCATTCATCGCGCAAAAATGGACCGGTCGGAGTTCCTTTTAGCGTTCCTGCGTACAATTTTGATTCACACGATCTTCTGTCCTTCAATCCTTTTAAAATTGTGCCATTGGCCTTAATCCAACGGTTGAACTCCTGCGCTGCGAAATCATGTTTTTCTTGATTTACAAGTACTAAAAGTGTGGAGTTTTTGAAGTTCTTCTTTCCGACATTAAACGCAAATGAGGAGAGCGCGCTGAATTGGTTTTCGCTAATCGGCTTTGTAACGAGGGAATGTACGGCTTCTCTTGCGCTTTGGGTGTCAGTTTCTAATAGAAGGCGCCCGTCGCTAACGCTTAGCGGTTTTGAGAAGTTTCCCAGAGTAGAATCTTTGCATGCGCTTTTGGATATTAGATGGCCATAACCGATAGTGCAAAATCCAGCGGGATCGTCGTATGCGGTAGGGCGCCACCCTTCAAAGTCCATTAGCAATAGCATTCCGATAGGAATTAGGGTCGGGGCCGGCGGGTTGGGCGCGGCTCCCAGTGCCTTGCTGTCGAAATCCTCGATTTGACTTCTAGGAACTAAATACTGTGCTTGGGTCGTCGTTACGCAGAACAACAACACCGAAGCAAAAAAACGATTGGCCACTGTGATGTTCATTTCGCTATCCTTTGTAAATGGCAGCCCGTGAAGGCATAAAAAAATGAATGGCCGTTATTAATTTATATGAGATGGTTGGTGACCCGCATACCAAATATTGAGTATGCGCATGGTAGGGTTTTCATCACTGTTGGTGTGCAGGCGATAACGAGCAGGTCACCGCGAGCGGCACGGCCGGTTCGGTGCGTTCACGACTTGTCGATGTCGTCTCCATATGGGGCGTGGTTATCAGCCGCTTAGGATCCGGATTTGATGGCATGCGCATTGGCGTTCGCCGCTTTGCCGAGCAGGGGAATTGCTGCTGACTGCGCTGGGGCAGTGATCTTCGGTGTAGGAGGGGTAAATCGCGCCTTGGTCTTGTCGGAAAGAAAGATCATCCTTCGTAAAGATGAACATTATTATTTTCGACGCTACAAGCATACTTACCATCCGAAAAACGCTGAGGCTTGAGCATTAGTTCACTTATGCAGCGCGGGCAAAGCGTTCTTGGCGGATGGGAAGTGCGGACCATGGCTCCGAGAGCAACAGCAGCAGCACCGGCCGACTTATGCAAGAGGTGGCTCGCATCGGCGCCGCTGATTGGAAGGATCCATCAGTCGGGTCAGCCCATTTGTCCGGAATTCTGGGGCATGAGCCTGTGAACCTTCACTGGTGGCGTTGTGGCGATGACCTGTCTAACCCAATTAAATCAGGCGATCAGTCGGTGTGTGAGTCGTCAACGAGGCATCATCAGAATAAAACCTCCTCTCACGACGCCTATCGCTGACTAGGAGATGGTCATAGTGCCGAAAGACACCCTTTCTTTTTGATCCCGATTCCTCTGCGCCCCGGAGCCCCGCACACTTCGATTCGACCCATCCCCTTCGACAGATGGATCAATCAAGCCCAACCCAACCCCGCCGCCTCACCAAAATATAGTGGATTAAATCAACTAATAAGCCTATAGTCGCTCCGTGGCCGCGGCTTCTTGCGGTGACAGCAACCGAACGATCAGGAGCAGGCATGACCCGGACTTATCACACGATTCTGTTTGACGTGCAGGACCATGTCGCCACGGTGACGTTGAACCGGCCCGAGAGTCGTAACGCGCTTAGCTCGCAGATGTGCGCGGAGCTGGTGCATGTCATGGAGGCGATTGCTGCCGATTCTGGCGTGCATGTGGCGCTGATCATGGGCAACGGCCCGGCGTTTTGCGCGGGCGCTGACCTCAAGGAGCGCAAGACCATGAACAGCCAGGAGATGACGGCGCGGCGGGTGCAGGGTTTCGCCGCCTATGCCGCCATTGAACGTCTGCCGCAGCCTGTGGTGGCCGTGGTCCACGGTCCGGCGTTTGGTTCGGGGTGCGAGATCGCGGGCGCTTGCGACTTTGTGTTGGCCTCCAGCGAGGCCGTGTTCTGCTACCCCGAAGTAGGTTGGGGGACGGTGGGCGCGACGCAGCGTCTGCCGCGTATTGCTGGCGCTCGCAAGGCCAAAGAGCTGTTGTTTACCGGCCGCCGGTTCGACGCCGCCGAGGCGCGCGAGATCGGGTTGGTCAACCATGTGTATGCGCCCGATGGGCTGCGTCAGGAAGCGCTGGCGATGGCGGCGGCCATGGCCCGGGCCCAGCCGCTGACGATGCGCCTGACCAAACGCAGCATCGACCAGGGCCTTGCCACGACGCGCGAAGGCGCGATGGCCATCGAACTGCTGGCGATCGAGGAAAACCTGCGCGGCACGGATTGGCAAGGCGCCATCGCCGGCTTTGGCAAGGAGCCGCAGGCATGAAGACGATGACGCTGGCGGCCGTATTGGCGCAGACGGTGGCGGCGCGAGGCCAGCAAGAGGCCTTTGTCGCCCCGGGCGAACGTTTCAGCTGGGATGAACTGGCCACCGGGGCGCGGCTGCGCGCGCAGGCGCTGTATGCGGCCGGTGTGCGCCGGGGCGACCATGTCGGCATCTTTCTCGGCAATGGCGGCGACTGGCTGCAGCTGTTTTACGCGTGCGCCCTGATAGGCGCGCTGACGGTGCCGGTCAATACCCGGTTCAAGACGGAAGAGCTGGCGTTCTGCCTGCAACAGGCAGACGTCAAGCTGCTGCTGACCGCCGATACGTTTCTGGGCATCGACTTCCTGGATCTGCTGCAAACGGTGGAGCCCGCCCTGGCTGAAAGCCTGCCAGGCGCGGTGCTGCCGAGGCTGGAGAAAGTGGTGGTGCTGGGCGATCGCGGGCTGCCGGGCACGACCGCCTGGGCAGACTTCATCGAGGGTGCAACCCGGGCCGATGCCGCCGGTTTTGATGCCGCTGCGCGCGCCGTGAGCAGCGACGATGTGCTGCTGATTCAATACACGTCGGGCACGACGTCCTTTCCAAAGGGCGTCATGCTCAGCCATGCCAATATGCTGGGCAATGCCGCGGCGGTGGCGCAGCGCATGGGCGTGCAGCCGGAAGATCGCTATTTCAGTATCCGCCCGTACTTCCACGTGGCCGGCACCACGCTGTCCATTCTGGTGAGTCTGGTGACGGGATGCTGCCTGCTGACCTTGCCGCGTTTTGAAGTGGGCGACGCCTTGCGCATGCTGGACGAAGAGCGCTGCACGCTGACGTCCGGCAACGACACCATCTTCCTGATGCTGATGGGCCACCCCGATTTCGACCGGCAGCGGATCCATCTGCGGGGCGGTTGGGCGGCGGCAGGTCCCGAGGTGATGCAGAAGATCCGCGATGTCATGGGCGTGCCCTCGGTGTGCAACGCCTATGGGCAATCAGAGGCCTCGCCCAATATCGTCATGTCGGCCTGGGACGATGCGTTTTCGCTGCGCGCGCAGGGCTGGGCCTTGCCGCATCCCGGCATGGAAATCCGTCTGGTCGATCCGGCGACCGGCGCGGTGGTGGCGCCGGGCGGGCAGGGCGAGATCCAGGCCCGTGGCTGGAGCGTGATGAAGGGCTACTACAAGATGCCCGAGGCAACCGCTCGCGCACTGAGCGCGGATGGTTGGCTTAGCACCGGCGACCTGGGAGAAATGGATGCCGAGGGCCGCTTGCGCATGGTGGGCCGCTTGAAGGACATGTTCCGGGTCGGTGGCGAAAACGTGGCGCCCGCCGAGGTTGAAGAGGTCCTGCATGGTCATCCCGCCGTGCGCATGGCGCAGGTGGTGGGCGTGCCGGACGCCCGGCTGGGCGAAGTGCCGGCCGCTTTTGTGCTGCTACGTGAAGACCAGCAGGCCGAGACCGCCGAGCTCATCGCCTGGTGCAAAAGCCGTTGCGCCAATTTCAAGGTGCCGCGCTATCTGGAAATCGTCGATACCTTTGAAAACATCGGCATGACCGGGAGCTCCAAGGTGCAGAAGAACAAATTGCGCGCCCACGCGGTCAGCCTGTTCGGCCTGGGAGAAAAGCCATGACGCGCGACGTGGTGCTGTGCGAGTGTTTTGCCCGCGATGGCCTGCAGCATGAGCCGGATTTCATTGCGACAGGCGTCAAGACCGAATTGGTCGACGCGTTTGCGGCGCTGGGCTTCGAGCGGGTAGAGGCAACCTCGTATTCCAATCCCAAGGTGGTGCCGCAGTTTGCCGATGCCAGCGAGATGCTGGCCGCGCTGCCGCGACGGGACGGCGTCTGGTACAAGGCGACCTGCGCCAATGAGCGCGCCGTGCAGCGGGCGCTGGCGGATCTGGAGCAGGGGCAGGGCGCCAACGAGATCAGTTTGCTGATATCGGCCAGCGAATCGCATTCCGAGCGCAACCTGAAGCGCAGCCGCGCGGACCAATGGGAAAACATCGCCGGCATGGCCGCGTTGGCCAGCGGCCGATTTCGCATGATCGGCACGATCTCGGTGGCGTTCGGGTGCCCCTTTGAAGGCGCGGTCTCGGCCGATAGCGTGCTGCGCGACGCCGAGCGTTACGCCGCGCTAGGGGTGAACATCGTCACGCTGGGCGACACCACCGGCATGGCCACGCCGCAAGCCGTGCGCCAGTTGTATGGCGCCCTGCAACGCGAATTCCCGCAGCTCACGCTGGTGGCCCATTTTCATGACACCCGCGCAACCGGCCTGGTGAATTACGTGGCAGCGTTGGACGCCGGCGTACGCTGGTTCGATTGCGCCGTCGGCGGCGTGGGGGGGCATCCGGCCAAGGTGAAGTATGGCGGGGGCCATACCGGCAATGTGGCGACCGAAGACCTGGTCAATTTGTTTGAATCCATGGGGGTGCGCACGGGTCTGGACCTGGACGCGCTGGCTGTCGTGTCACAGCGTTGCCGCGCGGTGCTGGGGCGCGACCTGCACAGCCGCGTGGCCGACAGCGGCTTCAATCCGCTGATCCGCGCCGGCGCTTGAGCGGCGTTTGTATATCATGCCCTCGTCACCGCAACCGCTCCAAGAGAACTCCATGGCAACTCGAAGCAAGCTTTCCTCGGGCCGTACCGCGCCCGCCGCGCTCAAGGAGCTGTTTTCCTATCGCTTGAACCGGCTGGCCTACGTGTCCAGCCGCATTGCGGCGGGCCTGAACGAAAGCCGCTATGGCGTGGGCCCGCGTGAGTGGCGGATCCTGGCCTTGCTGGGCGCCGCGCCCAATATGTCGTTGAACGCGCTGGCCCGGGAAGCCAACATCGACAAAAGCCAGGCGAGCCGCACGGTGTCCGACCTGATCGAGCGCGGCCTGATCGAGCGCTGCGCGGATGCCCAGGATGCGCGCGGGGTCAACCTGGACCTGACGCGCGCCGGGAAGAAGCTCTATCAAGAGATGTTTCCCGCTGCCGTTGAGCGTAACGAGGAGATGCTGGCGGTGCTGAGCGAAGACGAGCGCGAAGTGCTGGAGCGAGCCCTGGAAAAGATGACGACGCACATGCTGGACATGCTCAATGACTTGAAGGCCGAAGTGCCGGCCCGCCGTGGCCGCGGCGTCCAGCCGCGCTGAGACGATTGCCTGTCCAAGACAGGCTTTCTTTTATTCATAAAGTTGATTAAGTCAATTAAATAGAGGCAAAACCATGGCTGAATTGATTGTCGAGAACCAAGGCGCGGTGCGCGTGCTTCGGCTGAATCGCCCGGAGAAGCACAATGCGCTGAACACCGCCTTGACCACCGGGTTGCTGGCCGCGCTGCGCGAGGCCGACCAGGATCCGGCGGTGCGCAGCATCGTGCTGACCGGCAATGGCAAGTCCTTTTGCGCCGGCGCGGATACGACGGAGTTTTCGGCGCTGACGCCCGAGCATCCCGAGGCCGTGCTGGCGCGCGCCAGCCTGACCACCGATCTGCATCTGGTCTTCTCGCGCATGAGCAAACCTGTCATTGCCGCCGTGCATGGCAATGCGCTGGGCGGCGGGGCTGGACTTGCGCTGGCGTGCGACATGGTGGTGATGGCCGAGGACACGCGCTTTGGCTATCCCGAACTGCGTCACGGCATCGTGGCGGCCGTGGTGATGGCCAATCTGGTGCGGCAGTTGGGCCGCAAGCAGGCCTTCGAACTGGTGGCCATGGCCGAGCCCATCGACGGCCATCGGGCGGTGGCGTTGGGGTTGGCCAACCGGGCCGTGCCCGCCGCCGACGTCATGCCACAGGCGCTGGCCTTTGCCGAGCGTCTTGCCGGGTGGGAAGCGGCGGCCATGGGCCTGACCAAGCGCGCGTTCCATCGGTGCGCGGACCTGGGGCTGGAAGACGCGCTGGGGGTGGGCCGCGATGCCAACGTCATCATGCGCGGTTTTCGTCAGGGGGCGTCGCGATGAAGCCGCTTGATGGCATCACCATCCTGGATTTGTCGCGGGTGCTGGCTTGCCCTTTTGCGTCGATGATCCTGGCCGAATTGGGCGCCACGGTGATCAAGGTGGAGCAGCCCGATGGCGGCGACGAGACGCGCGCATTTGAACCCAAGGTGCACGGCGAGGGCGGGGACGAGTCGGCGTATTACCTGGCCTTCAACCGCAGCAAGCAATCGATCACCGTCAATTTCCGCAAGCCCGAGGGCCAGGAGGTGATACGCCGGTTGGCGCAGGATGCCGATGTGGTGGTCGAGAATTTTCCGGTGGGCACCCTGGCGCGGTACGGCCTGGACAAGGCCCACATCGCGCCGGGAAACCCGGACTTGATCTATTTCTCGTGCACCGGCTTTGGGATGACCGGGCCGTACGCCCCGCGCAAGGGCTATGACACGGTGTTCCAGGCGATGGGCGGGATCATGAGTCTGACCGGCGAGCGCGATGGCGGACCGGTGAAGCCGGGATTGCCGGTGGCCGACCTGACCTCGGGCCTGTGGGCGGCGATCGGCATCTTGTCCGCCCTTGTCGGGCGCGAGCGTACCGGGCGCGGGTGCCATATCGATTTCTCGATGCTGGACGGGCAGGTGGGTCTGTTGTCGCTGGCGGCGGCGCGCTATTTCGCCTTGGGAGAGGTGCCGCCGCGCATGGGCACGGAACATCCTGGCCGGGTGCCGTCGGCGGCGTTTGAATGCCGCGATGGCAAATGGGTGCAGATCACCGGCAGCGATCAACACTGGAAACCGCTGTGTGACCTTCTGGATCTACCGCAATGGGCCGCGGATGCCGAATTGGCGCGCAATGCCGTGCGGGTAGCCCGCCGGGAGGAAGTCATGGCCGGTTTGCAGGCTTCCGTGGCCCGGCTGGATCGCGACGAGCTTTGCCGCCGTTGCGATGCGGCAGGCGTGCCGGCCGGGCCGATTCTGGATGTCGGCGAAATCCTGAATAACGAGCATGTCCGCGCGCGCGGCATGGTCTCGAGCTATGAACATCCCCGCATCGGCCGTTTTGGCGCGGTGCCGGTGCCCTTCAAGTTCGAGGGGTATGAAGATCCGCAGGTCGAACGTCCGCCATTGCTGGGCGAGCATACCGACGAGGTATTGCGCGCAAGGCTGGGGCTGACGGCCGAGGAAATCACGGCGTTAAGGCAGCTTGGCGCCATTTAGCAATACAAAAAAAGCATCCCGATGAGGATCAGGAGACAACGATGAAGACCTTGAAGCGATTGCTGTGCGGCCTGGGTGTCAGCATGATTTGCAGCGGTGCGAGCCTGGCGGCGGACGCCTACCCAACCCAGCCGATCACGCTGGTCAATCCTTATGCCGCCGGCGGCCCCGCCGATGTGCTGGGACGCGCGCTGGCGCGCGAGCTGGAAAAACAGTTGGGCAAGCCGGTCATCGTGGAGAACAAGGCCGGGGGCGGTGCGGCGATCGGCGCAAATTTCGTGGCGCGGGCCAAGCCGGATGGCTACACCCTGCTGCTGGGGACGTCGGCCGCGCATGTCGTGACGCCCTTGATGCAGCGGACGGCCTACGACGGCATCAAGGATTTTGCCTTTGTGACCATCGTGGCCAACCAGCCCAATATGCTGGTCGTGCGTTCGTCCTTGCCGGTGTCCACGTTGCCGGAGCTGATCGCGCTGGCGCGCAAGGAACCGGGCAAGATCAACTATGCGTCGGCCGGGCCCGGCAGTTCTCCGCATCTGGGCGGCGAGCTGTTCCGTCAGCAGGCCAAGGTCGACATCATGCACATTCCCTATAGCGGCGCCGCGCCGGCCATCAATGATCTGGTGGGCGGGCAGGTCGATATGGCCGTCCTGAACCTGGCGGCCAGCGTGCAGTTCATCCGCAGCGGCAAACTGAAGGCCCTGGCGTATGCCAACCCCAAGCGTTCGGCGCTGTTTCCCGATGTGCCCACCTTGGCTGAAGCAGGGGTGAGCGGCGCCGAATCGGCGTCCTGGTACAGCCTGGCCGCACCCAAGGGCACGCCGCAAGCGGTGCTTGAGAAATTGAACAAGGCCGTGCAGGCGGTGAACCAGTCGCCGGAGTATCGCAAGCTGATGGATGCCCAGGGTGTGGAGCTCTGGACCCTGACGCCGCAGGAAGCCACCCAATACGTGGAAAAAGACCAGCTTGCGATGCGCAAGCTGGTGGACAGTGCTGGTCTGACGAAGAAGTAGGGCGCGCGCGGGGTGGCGGACTTGCGCTTCACCCCAGCGCGCTAAGCCGCCGGATCGCAACCAGCGTCTCTTGAACCAGGCGCTGCATCAATTCGGCGGCCGGCACCAAGTCGCCGATCAGTCCCGCGCTTTGACCGGCTTCCACCTTGCCGAGGTCGACATTGCCTTCCAGCGCGGCCTGCTTCAGCGTGCTTTGCGCGAACAAGCCGTCCAGCGCTTCGTCGCTGCTGGTGCGTTCGGCGTTCAGGTACTGCTGTGCAAATGCGTTGCGCAGCATGCGTACCGGCGAGCGGCCGCGGCCGACCAAGGTGGTGTCGCTGATGCCGGCGGCCATCACGGCCGCCTTGTAATCGGCGTGCACGCTCGCCTCGGGCGTCAGCAGGAAGCGCGTTCCCAGTTGCGCGCCAGCCGCGCCCAGGCACAGCGCCGCGGCAATGCCGGCGCCATCCGCGATGCCGCCTGCGGCGACGACCGGCAGGTCCACGCGCTGCACCGTTGCACGCAGCAGCACCTGTGTGGTGATCTCGTCAGGGCCTGGATGTCCGCCGGCTTCCAGGCCCACCGCGATCACGCCATCCACGCCCGCTGCTTGCGCTTTCTCGGCGTGGACGGGGCTGGCAATGACCTGCAGCCATTTCATCCCGGCATCGTGCACGCGGGCCAGATGCTCTTTCGGTCCGCCTTGCGAGGCAATGATGATCGGTGCGCCTTCGGCGATGGCGATGTCCAGATGTTCGCGCGCGCGCTTGTTGTACAGCGGGATGTTGACCGCGTAGGGCGCGTCGGTCAGGGTGCGCAGCTTGCGCAGCGCGGCTTGCAGCGCCTCCGGGTACATCGGACCGGATGCCACCACGCCCAGGCCGCCGGCGGCCGACACGGCGGCAGCCAATTCCGCGTTGGAAGACGCCCAGCTCATGCCGGCTTGAATGATGGGGTATCGGATACCCAGAAGATGGGTCAGCGGGGTTTGCAAGGTCATGATGGCGTCTCGTCCGAAAGCAACCATTCTCGGACAAGTCGTTGATTTAATCAACTAAATCGCAACGTCAACCCGCCAAATTCACCGTCGCCCCATGCCGTACCACGCGCTTGGCCAAATCCCCGCCCACCCAGTAAGCCAGCTCTGCCGGATGCGCAATATCCCAAACGACAAAATCCGCCACCTTGCCCGCCTCCAGCGTCCCGTGCGTCGCTGACAAGCCCAACGCCCGGGCCCCATTCGCCGTCACGCCCGCCAGCGCTTCCTCCGGCGTCATCCGGAACAACGTGCACGCCATGCTCAGCATCAGGCGCAGCGACAGCACGGGCGACGTTCCGGGATTCAGATCCGTCGAAATGGCGATGGGTACGCCGTGTTGGCGCAGCAGATCCAGCGGTGGCAGTTGGGTCTCGCGCAGCGCGTAGAAGGCCCCAGGCAACAGCACCGCCACCGTCCCCGCCTTGGCCATCGCCCGCACATCCGATTCGGTCAGGTATTCGAGATGATCCGCTGACAGCGCCCCATGGCGCGCCGCCAGGCTTGCGCCGTGCAGCGAAGACAGTTGCTCGGCATGCAGCTTCACGGGCAGGTTCAGCCGTGCCGCGGCCTGAAACACACGCTCTACCTGAGCGGGCGCGAACGCCAGATGTTCGCAGAAGGCGTCGACGGCATCGACCAGGCCCTCGGCCGCCAGGGCGGGCAGCATGCGCTCTGCAACGTCGTCGATGTAGTCGTCCGCACGGCCTTGGAACTCGGGCGGCAGCGCGTGTGCGGCCAGGCAGGTTGCCTGCACGGTCAGGGGCAGCGTCTGGCCCAGGTGACGGGCCACGCGCAGCATCTTGCGTTCGTTTTCCAGATCAAGCCCGTAGCCGGATTTGATCTCCAGCGTGGTGACGCCATCGCGCAGCAGTTGCACGGCGCGGCGGCGGGCGCTGGCGTAGAGCTCGTCTTCGGTGGCCGCGCGCGTGGCGCGCACGGTGCTGGCGATGCCGCCGCCCTGGGCGGCGATGGTGGCGTAGTCGACGCCTTGCAGGCGTTGCTCGAACTCCCGGCTGCGGTCGCCGCCGAACACCAGGTGAGTGTGGCAGTCGATGAGGCCTGGCGTGACCCACGCGCCGCCCAGGTCATGCACGTGCGCGCCGTCCACGTTTGGCAATTGGGCTTCGGGACCGATCCACTCGATGCGCTCGGCGCGGGTCACGATGGCTGCGTGTTCGACGATGGAATACGCGCCACCCGCCATCGTGGCCGCGTGGCAATGCCGCCAGACTTGTCTCATGCACTTCTCCTTCAAGCAGCTGCCGGCCAGGGGATTGCCCCGGCAGGCGCCGCGTCGATCAATCCGAGCCCTGCGTGGCCAGCACGGGGGCGCCGCCGCCGGGGCGTTTGGGATGCACCCACAAGCGGTACGCCACGCATAGCAGCGCGATCCACACCGCGCCCACACCGAGCGCCGTCTGCGTGCCGGGGAAATATCCCAGCACGGCGATCACGAACACCATGAAGGCAATGGCCAGCAAGGGACCTAGCGGCCAGAACGGAACCGGGAACTTCAATGCGGCGACGTCTTCGGCGCGCATCTTGCGGCGCATCGCCACTTGCGAGAGCAGAATCATCAGCCATACCCATACGGTGGCGAAGGTGGCGATGGAGGCGATGAGCAGGAATACATTCTCCGGGATCAGATAGTTCAGCAACACGCCGACCAGCAACGCCACGGACATGACCACCACCGTCATCCACGGCACGCCGTTGCCCGAGACCGAGGCAAAGCCGCGCGGGGCCTGACCTTGCTGCGCCATGCCGAAAAGCATGCGGCCCGCGCCGAAGATGTCGCTGTTGATGGCCGATACGGCCGCGGAGATGACGACGATATTCAGGATGGTGGCCGCCGAGCCGATGCCCAGGCTGTCGAAGATCTGCACGAACGGACTGCCTTTGCTGCCGATCTGCGTCCACGGGAAGATGGACATCAGCACGAATAGCGTCAGCACGTAGAAGAGCAGGATGCGCATCGGGACGGCGTTGATGGCGCGGGGAATGGTGCGGCCCGGGTCCTTGGCTTCGCCGGCGGTGATGCCGATGATCTCGATGCCGCCAAACGCGAACACCACCACGGCCAGCGACGCAATCAGCCCGCCCACGCCATTGGGCATGAAGCCGCCGTGCGCCCAGAGGTTGTGCACGCCGGTCGCGGCGCTGTCCGCACCCAGTCCCAGGCCAAACAGCATGATGCCCAGGCCGCCCGCAATCATCGCAATGATGGCGCTGACTTTCAGCAGCGACAGCCAGAACTCCAGTTCGCCGAACACCTTGACGGACAGCAGGTTGATGGCGCCGATGAAGCAGACGATGGACAGCACCCAGATCCAGCGCGGCACGTCGGGATACCAGAAGCCCATGTACAACCCGAACGCGGTGATGTCGGCCAGACAGACGATGATCATCTCGAACGCGTAGGTCCAACCGGTCAGAAAGCCCGCGAGCGGGCCCAGGTATTGCGTCGCGTAATGGCCGAACGAGCCGGATACCGGATTGCGGACCGCCATCTCGCCGAGGGCGCGCATCACCATGTACACGGCGGCGCCGGCGACCAGGTACGCCAGCAGCACTGACGGTCCGGCTGCCTGGATCGCCTTGGCCGATCCGTAGAAGAGCCCCGTGCCGATGGCCGATCCCAATGCCATGAAGCGGATGTGCCGGGCATTCAGGCCCCGTGTGAGCGCCTGCGCGGGGGCCGGTGCGTCGGACTGCTTGGTTGCTTGCATTGTGTCTCTCTCGTGTTCCCTTGGACGTTCGGCATCAACCGCCGCGAGAGGCGCCTTCTGGTGGGCGCGTGCACGCGGCGTGGCAATGGCGGCCGGCGTCATCCGGCCGTCACGGACGGCATCACAGGCTGGGCAAAAGACCCGGGGGCATCAGGCCGTTCATGACCTGCGCGGCGAGCAGGCCGCTGGCCGCGGCGATGTCGGGCGCGAAGAAGCGGTCTTCTTCGTAGTGGGACACTTTTTCGCGCAGGGCGCGGCGCGCCTGTTCCAGTTGCGGAGAGGTCTTGAGCCCCTCGCGGAAATCCAGCCCCTGGCACGCGCCGAGCCATTCGATGGCCAGGATGTCGCGCACGTTGTCGGCCATGGCCCACAGACGCTTGCCCGCGTTGGGCGCCATCGAGACGTGGTCTTCCTGGTTGGCCGACGTGGGCATGCTGTCCACGCTGGCCGGATGCGCCAAGGCCTTGTTGTCGCTGGCCAGTGCCGCGGCCGTCACCTGGGCGATCATGAAGCCGGAGTTCACGCCGCCCTTGCGGACCAGGAACGGCGGCAATTGCGACATGTGCTTATCCATCATCAGCGCGATGCGCCGTTCCGACAGGGCGCCGATCTCGGCCAGCGCCAGCGCCAGGTTGTCGGCGACCAGGGCCACGGGCTCCGCATGGAAGTTGCCGCCCGAGATGACGTCGCCTTGTTCGACGAACACGAGGGGATTGTCGGACACGGCGTTGGCTTCGATCTGGAGCACCTGGGCCGCGTGGCGGATCTGCGTGAGGCAGGCGCCCATGACCTGGGGCTGGCAACGCAGGGAGTAGGGGTCTTGCACCTTGCCGCAGTCGGCATGGGAATGGCCGACTTCGCTGTCCTCGCCCAGCAGGCTGCGGTAGACGGCGGCCACGTCGATCTGGCCGGTCTGGCCGCGCGCGGCGTGAATGCGGGCATCGAAGGGCGTGCGAGAGCCCAGCATGGCTTCGACGCTGAGGCTGCCGCAAACGAGGCCGGCCGCCATCATGTCTTCGGCTTCGAACAGACCGCGCAGGGCAAACGCGGTGGACACCTGGGTGCCGTTCAGAAGCGCCAGGCCTTCCTTGGCGGCAAGCGTCAGCGGCGTCAGGCCGGCGCGCGCCAGGGCGTCGCGCGCGGGCAGCCATTCGCCCTGATGGCGCGCCTGGCTTTCGCCCAGCAGCACCATCGACATGTGGGCAAGCGGGGCGAGGTCGCCCGAGGCGCCCACCGAACCCTTGAGCGGAATGTGGGGATAGACGCCCGCGTTGACCAGGGCAATCAGGCTGTCGATGACTTTGCGGCGCACACCGGAATAGCCGCGGGCCAGGCTGTTGATCTTCAGCACCATGATGAGGCGCACCATCGCGTCGTCCAGCGCCTCGCCCACGCCGGCGGCATGCGAACGCACCAGCGAAGTCTGCAAGGCCTGCAGGTCCTCGCGCGCGATCTTGGTAGAAGCCAACAGGCCAAAGCCGGTATTGATGCCGTAGACGGTGCGGCCTTCGGCGATGATGCGTTCAACCGTGGCCACGCTGGCGTCGATGCCCTGCGCGGCGCCGGGATCCAGCGTCAGGCTTACGGGCTGCCGGTAGGCGCGCCGCAGGTCGGCCAGCGTCAGGTGGCCCGGTTTCACATGCAATTCCATTTCCTCTTCTCCCACGCCGGTTGCCCGGCTGCTTGCGATCGTTGTTGTGCGGTCAGTCGCGCTTGCCGGTCACCATGGGCAGGTTCAAGCCCTGCTCGCGGGCGCAATCGATGGCGATCTGGTATCCGGCGTCGGCGTGCCGCATCACGCCCGTGGCCGGATCGTTGGTCAGCACCCGGGCGATGCGCTCGGCGGCCGCGTCGGTGCCGTCGCACACGATGACCATGCCGGAATGCTGCGAGAAGCCCATGCCGACGCCGCCGCCGTGATGCAGCGAGACCCAGGTCGCGCCGCTGGCGGTATTGAGCAGCGCGTTGAGCAGCGGCCAGTCGGACACGGCGTCCGAGCCGTCGCGCATGGACTCGGTTTCGCGGTTGGGGCTGGCGACGGAGCCGGAATCCAGGTGGTCCCGGCCGATGACGATGGGCGCCGACAGCTCGCCCGACCGGACCATCTCGTTGAATGCCAGGCCCAGCTTGGCGCGCGCGCCCAGGCCCACCCAGCAGATACGGGCGGGCAGCCCCTGGAAGCTGATGCGTTCGCGCGCCATGCTGAGCCAGCGGTGCAGGTGGGCGTCGTCGGGAATCAGTTCCTTGACCTTGGCGTCGGTCTTGTAGATGTCCTGGGGGTCGCCGGACAGCGCGGCCCAGCGGAACGGACCCACGCCCCGGCAGAACAGCGGCCGGATGTAGGCCGGCACAAAGCCGGGGAAGTCGAACGCGTCGGCAACGCCTTCCTCCTTGGCCATCTGCCGGATGTTGTTGCCGTAGTCGAAGGTGGGGATGCCCTGCCGCTGGAATGCCAGCATGGCCTGCACGTGCACGGCCATCGACTGCTTGGCGGCCTTGATGACCGCCGCCGGCTCGCGCTGCGCGCGGTCCCGGTATTCCTGCCAGGTCCAGCCGGCGGGCAGGTAGCCGTTCAAGGGGTCGTGCGCGCTGGTCTGATCGGTGACCATGTCGGGCCTGACGCCCCGGCGCACGAGCTCGGGCAGGATCTCGGCGGCGTTGCCGCAGAGCGCGACGGACACCGCGCGGCCTGCTTGTGTGTGTTTGGCGATGCGGGCCAGGGCGTCGTCCAGGTTGGCGGCCTGTTCGTCCACATAGCGCGTGCGCAGGCGGAAATCGATGCGGCTTTGCTGGCATTCGATGTTGAGCGAGCACGCGCCGGCCAGCGTGGCCGCCAGGGGCTGCGCGCCGCCCATGCCGCCCAGGCCGGCGGTCAGGACCCAGCGCCCGGCGAGGTTGCCGCCGTAGTGCTGGCGGCCCGCTTCGACGAAGGTTTCGTACGTGCCCTGCACGATGCCCTGGCTGCCGATGTAGATCCAGCTGCCGGCGGTCATCTGGCCGTACATGGCCAGACCCTTGGCGTCCAGTTCGTTGAAGTGTTCCCACGTGGCCCAATGCGGGACGAGGTTCGAATTGGCGATCAGCACGCGGGGCGCGTTGGTGTGCGTCTTGAACACGCCGACCGGCTTGCCCGATTGCACCAGCAGCGTTTCGTCGTCGTTCAGGACCGTGAGGGATTCAACGATCTTGTCGTAGCAATCCCAGTCGCGGGCTGCGCGGCCGATGCCGCCGTAGACGACGAGCTCGTTCGGGTTCTCGGCCACGTCGGGGTCGAGGTTGTTCATGAGCATGCGCAAGGGCGCTTCGGTCAGCCAGCTCTTGGCCGTGAGTTGGCTGCCACGCGGTGCGCGAATGAGGGCGTCGCGGAATCGGGTCGAAGGCTTCAAGTGTGTCTCCTGGATCGGGTCGAGGCGCGCGGTGATCCAGCGCCAAGGTCATCGAATCTTATGATGCCTATGGTTGTATAGACAAGAGTAGATGACTTGTTTTCGAATCAGGGATTACCCCAATGAAAAATGCCGAAACCCGTGGGGATTCGGCATTGGCGAAAGAAGCAGGGGGCGCCGCAATGGCGCGGACGTCACGTCGTGAACTTGCCTTCCAGGCGGTGGCGCGAGCCGGGGTGGATCAGGCGGGCCAGCGTCACCGCGCGGTCGCCGGACCAGGTGCGCCGGCTGATGAGCAGGCATGGCTCATCGCGTTCGATCTGCAGCAATTGGCACTCGCGCGGCTTGGCCAGGATCGCCTCAACCACGTGTTCGCCCGCGCTCAGCGGCGCCACGCGGGTCAGGTATTCATAGGGCGTGCTTTGCGTGAAGTCCTGCTTCAGGTAGTCGGGCGCAAGGCGGACGTTGACGTAGCGGTCTTCCAGCTGGATCGGCACGTCGTCCTCGTAGTGGACGATGACCGAATGAAAGACCGGCTGCCCCGCGCGGATTTCCAGCGCCTGGGCTTGTTCGGCGCCGGCCGGCTCTTCAGCCAGCCGCACCACGCGGCTGTGGTGCCGGTGGTTCCGCGCCGCGATCTCGTCGGCGATGTTGTTCACGGCAAACAGGGCCGAGCGCGCCTTGGGCTGCGCGACAAAGGTGCCGACGCCTTGCATCCGCACAAGCAGGCCTTCCGATGTCAATTCGCGCAGTGCGCGGTTGATCGTCATGCGGCTGAATCCCAGTTCCTCGACCAGTTCGGCTTCCGACGGCACGCGGTAATGCGCGGGCCAGGCGCCGCTGCGGATCTGCTGCGCAATCATTTGCTTGACCTGCGCGTACAGCGGAGCGGGCGGGGCATTGGCTGGAACAGGCAATCGGGGAGGGGAAGCAGCCACGAGGATTCCTGGGTATGCAACGTGTGAGCGGTGAAAATGCGGGCTCTAGTATAGACAGGTACACATCGCGCGCGGGGGCCTGGCCTCAGCCTCGCGCCGGCCTGCTGACCCGCAGCGCGGCGACCACCAGCGAAAACGCCGGCGACGGTTGCCGCCGGCTGGGGTAGTAAAGATGGTATCCCTCGAAGCTGGGGCACCAGTCCTCCAGCACCCGGACCAGCTGGCCGGATTCCAGATAGGGCATCAGTTCGTCCTCCGGCAACAGCGACAGGCCAAGTCCCGCCAGCGCCGCGTCGATCTGGGGCTGGGTGGTGTTGAAGATCAGCGGGCCGTCCACGCGGACGTTGACCTGGCGGCCGCGGCGCTCGAAGTCCCACACATACAGGCCGCCTGAACTTTGCATGCGCTGATTGATGCAGGCGTGCTGCATCAGATCCTGGGGCACCTTCGGGACGGGCCGCGATTCGAAGTAGCCGGGCGACCCCACTACGGCCAGGCGCATTGGCGGACCAATGGGTACGGCGATCATGTCCTTGTCGATGGTCTTGCCCATGCGCACACCGGCGTCGAACCGGTCCGCCACGATGTCGCGGAATCCGTAGTTCACGTCGAACTCCAGCTTGATGTCCGGATACTCGCGCATCAGCGGCGTCAGCTTGGGCAGCAGGATACTGTGCAGCACGTAGTCGCCACAGGTGATGCGCACGGTTCCCGCCGGCTTGTCGCGCAGTTCGGTCAGCTCGTCCAGCTCTGCCTCGATCTCGTCGAAGCGGTTGCCGATGGCGTTGAGCAGCCTCTCGCCCGCCGCAGTGGGGGAAACACTGCGCGTAGTGCGCCTGAGCAGCCGGATCTGCAGGCGCGTTTCCAGGCCGCTGACGGACTGGCTGAGCGCCGATTGCGTCACGCCCAGCAGCGACGCCGCGCGGGTGAAACTGCCTTCGCGCGCGACCGTCACGAAGTAAAGGAGGTCATTGAGGTTGCGACGGGCCATGGGACGAATGAGGAAATTGATTCGCTGATCTTATAAAGCTCTTGAGGATTGATCAGCTAGCTTTCGGCTCGGCCGTTTGCGGGGATTCGCGCAAAGACAAGCGCGAATCCGGACTGGCGGCGGGCGGCGCCTGCGAGCGGCGCCGGTTCTTACCGGGCCGTGACCCCATTCTTGACCGCCAGAATGTGCGCCATGACGCTCACCGCGATCTCGGCGGGTGTCTTGCTGCCGATGTGCAGTCCGACCGGCGAGTGCAGCCGTTGCAGCGACGCTTCCGTTTCATCGAAGTGTTCCATGAACCGCTCGCGGCGGCTGGCGGCGTTGCGGCGTGAGCCGATGGCGCCCACATAGAAGGCTGGGCTGTGCAGCGCTTCCAGCAGGGCCATGTCGTCAAGCTTGGGGTCATGGCTGAGCGCCACGATGCAGGTTCGGGTATCGGGGGCGAGCGCGCGCACGGCGTCGTCGGGCATTTCGGTGGTGAAGGCCACGCCGTCCACGGACCACGTGCCCAGGTGTTCGATCCGTGGGTCGCACACGGTCACCGCGAAGTCATTGAACAGCGCCATGGTGGCGACGTATTCGGCCAGCGATCCGGCGCCGATGAGGAGCAGCCGGTATTGGGGTCCAAGCGTGCTGGACAGCGTGACGCCATCGAAATGCAGGGCCTCGGGCGCCGATGCGTCGCCAAGCGTCACGGCCCCGGACGCGCAATCCACGGTCCGCTGCACGAGGTGGCCCGCCTCAAGCCGGCGGACCAATGCGTCAAGCGCCGCGCCGTCGGGTTCGAATTCAAGCAGCAGCTCAAGCGTGCCGCCGCAAGGCAGCCCGAAGCGGTGCGCCTCGTCGGCCGTGACGCCATAGCGCACGAGTTCGGGCGCCGACTGCGGAATGGCCCCGTCGCCGTAGGCCCGCGTGTAGCGGTGGATCAGGTCGTCCTCGATGCAGCCGCCGGAGACCGACCCGATGCAGCGGCCGTCCTCGCGCAGCACCATCATCGAGCCGACGGGCCGCGGCGACGACCCCCACGTCTTGACGACGGTGGCCAGCATCAGGCGATGACCGGCCACCTGCCAATCGCGCGCCGCGCGCAGCACGCGCACATCAACACTTTCCATCATGCCACCTTGCGCACCGGCAGGCTGCGGATCCGCTTGCCTGTCGCGGCGAAGATGGCGTTGCACAGGGCGGGGGCCACGGGCGGCACCGGCGGCTCGCCCACGCCGCCCGGCGGCAACGCGTGATCGTCATTGACCAGGTGCGTGCGGATCACGCGCGGCGAGGCGTTATGGCGCAGGACTTCGTAGTCATGGAAGTTGCTTTGCTTCACGCGGCCTTTTTCGAAGGTGATTTCGCTGGTCAGCGCCAGGCCAAGGCCCATGATGGCGCCGCCTTCCATTTGCGCGCGGATGCGTTCGGGATTGATCTGCGGGCCGCAGTCCATGGCCATGTCCACGGCGACGACGCGAACCTCGCCCTTGTCGTCCACCGCCACTTCGACGACCGTGGCCGTGTAGCTCATGAAGCTGTAGCAAAAGGCCAAACCCAGGCCATGGCCCTTGGGCAAGGTGCGGCCCCAGCCTGCGCCCTTGCACGCGGCCTCGATCACGCCGCGCAGGCGGCCGGTGTCGTACGGGTAGCGTTCGGGCGACTCGGTGTAGTTCCACGTGTCGGCCATCGTGCCGGGGTCGATCTGGCGGGCCGGGCCGATGAGGTCCAGCGCGAAGGCCTGCGGATCCTTGCGCGCGCGGTGAGCCAGTTCGTCGATGAAGCACTGGGCCGCGAAGGCATGGGGAATGTTGGCGACGGACCGGAACCAGCCGATGCGGGCGTGGGCGTCGACTTCGGCGGTCTCCACGCGCACGTTCGGAATGCGGTAGGGCATGTTGATCGCCGACATGGCCGATTCGAACATCTGCTGCCCCTTGGCGCCTTGAGCGAACAGCGAGGCGATGGTGGGGGCGGCGCTGCGGTGCAGCCAGGACTGGACTTGTCCCTGCGCGTCCATGACGGCTTCCAGTCGCTCGACCGACACGGTGTGCAGATAGTCGTGATGAATATCGTCCTCGCGCGTCCAGACCAGCTTGACCGGCGTGCCGTCGGGCATGGCGCGGGCCACGATGGCGGCTTCGTCCACGAAATCGGGCTTGGACTTGCGCCCGAAGCCGCCGCCCAGCAGCAGCACGTTGACCTTGACGTTGGCCGGTTCCAGCTTCAGTCGCGCGGCGACAGCGCTTTTAGCGGCTGCCGGATTCTGCACGGACGTCCAGACCTCGGCGCTGTTGCCCTTGATCTGCACGGTGGCGACCGGCGGTTCCATCGATGCGTGCGCCAGATGCGGCACGTAGTATTCCGCGGCCACGCGCTCGGCTTCGGGCGCCTTGGCCCAGGCATTGGCGGCGTCGCCCTGGTTGCGCATCGTCTTGCCGGGCGCGCGGGCCGCCGCCTGCAGCGTTTGCCGGTAGGCGGCCGAGTCATAGCTGCCGTTCGGGCCATCGTCCCATTCGATCTCCAACGCGTCGCGTCCCTGGCGGGCGGCCCAGGTGTTGCGCGCCACGACGGCCACGCCGCCCAGCGGCTGGAATGCGGGGGCGCCTTGCATGGGGGGAATCTCGACGACCTTCAGCACGCCGGGCACGGCCAGCGCCTTGGCGCTGTCGAAACGCCGAAGCCGGCCGCCGACGACGGGAGGCCGCGCGACGACGGCATAGACCATGCCGGGCAGGCGCATGTCCATGCCGTAGGTGGCTTGCCCTTTGCCGATGGCTTCGAGGTCCACGAGGCGAACCTGGTCCTTGCCGATGTACCGGAATTCGGACCGGTCCTTGAGCTTGAGCGCGTCGCTGGCCGGCACGGGCTGCTTGGCCGCGTCCGCCGCCAGGTCGCCATAGGACAGACGACGGCCGGTGGGCACATGCAGCACTTCATGCTGTTCTGCCTTGACCTCGGCAACGGGCACGGCCCAGCGTGCTGCGGCGGCGGCTTCCAGCATCTGCCTGGCTGCGGCGCCCACGCGCCGCATCGGCATCAGGAAGTGCCGCATGCTGCGCGAGCCGTCCACGTTCTGATTGCCGTAGCGCGCTTCGTCGCCGGGCGCCTGCACGACTTTCACGCGTTCCCAGCGGGCTTCCATCTCGTCGGCCACCACCATCGGCAGGCTGGTGCGCACGCCCGTGCCCATTTCCGCGCGGTGCGCCACGATGGTGACCGTGCCGTCGGCGGCGATGCTGACAAAGACCAGCGGATCATCCACGGTGCCACCAGGCATGCTGTCGGCGCCATACGCCTTGGCGGCCGGCTCGGCGGCCACCGCGGTCGTGACCCATCCCTTGGCCGTGACGGCAAGCGTCAAGACGCCCAGGCTGCCCTGCAGGAAAGCGCGGCGCGAAAGTTGAGCGGCGGCGGTCATTGCTTGCCTCCTTGGGCGAGGCGGCTTGCGGCCTGTTGAATGGCGGCCAGGATGCGCGGGTAGGTGCCGCAGCGGCAGATGTTGCCGCTCATGGCGTCCGCGATCTCCTGTTCGGTGGGAGTGGGATTGGCCTTCAACAGGCTCACCGCCGTCATGATCTGGCCCGCCTGGCAGTAGCCGCATTGCGCGACGTTGTTGTCGACCCAGGCCGTCTGCACCGCCCGGCCGACCGGATCGGCATCCATGCCTTCAATGGTCGACAGCTGGCGGCCGGAAGCCACCGAGACGGGGGTAAGGCAGGCGCGCACGGGCGTGCCGTCGATATGCACCGTACAGGCGCCGCACAGCGCCATGCCGCAACCGAACTTGGTGCCGGTCATGCCCAGCTCGTCTCGCAGAACCCATAGGATCGGCATGTCGTCCGGGACGTTGACGTCCTGGGTCTGACCGTTGATTTGCAGTTGCGTCATGGGGGCAGTTCCTGAGAGGCACGGCGCAGTCGTCTTGCCTCGGGTGGGGGGATAACTTCTTGAGTCCGGAATTTTGCCGAAAAAATCCCGGTTTTATTCATTAGCCCTACTAATAGGCCTGTTAAGGACCGGTTATGCCTGCGCGGAAACCGGCCCCTGGTTGCGCTACGACGCGTCCGGCCGGTAAAGCACGGCGCGCATGTCGGATGAAGCGCCCAACCGGCGCGACAGGTCGTCGGCGCGTTCCAGGATCATGGCCTCGAACGCGTTGGCATCGACGGTCTTGAGCCGTGCCGAGGGGCCGGCAATGGTCAGCGCGCCGACGAAGCGGTCTTCCTGGCCGATGACCGGAACAGACCAGGACGACGTATACGGATCGCGAGCGCCGCACGAGAAGATCGGCAGGCGGACCTGATCGCGCCGTTCGCCTTGCGCCCAGATCGCAAAGACCTGACCGGTGGATGATTTGTCGGGGGGCATCACGCTGCCGGCAATGACCTGGCTGTGCAGGCCTTCGTGCGGCTGGTGCCGGAAAAGGCACAGGCGCTGGCCCGGTTCTCCGCCTTCGACGTAATACGCCGCGCTTTCACCGGTGTCTGCCGACAGCCGCTCCAGCACCGGCATGACGACGGCCTCCAGGTCGAAGCCGCGCTCGTAGACCCGCGCCAGGAACAGCACGCGCGGGCCCAGCCCATAGCGGCCGTCGGGCTCGCGCACCACATAGCCGCAGCGCGCCAGCGAATTGAGCAGGCGAAAGATCGTCGTCTTGTGCAAGGGAAGGCGGGCCGCGAAATCGGCCAGCGACAGGTGCTCCGCGCCGGGACGAAAGCAGTCCAGCACGCTGAGCGCGCGTTCAACGGCCACGACGCCATCATTGCTCATGAATTCTCCAAGAGGTGCTTTTTTGCTTGCTGATTGTACGTAATACAACATCGTTTCGTAAATTTAAAATGCACCCAGTCTGTTGATTCGGGAGGCCGGGATGGAAAATTCGATGGTGGTGGTAACTGCCCATGTGGGCGATTTCGTCTGGCGCTGCGGTGGCGCGATGGCCCTGCACGCGCAGCGTGGCGTGCAGGTGCATCTGGTCTGCCTGAGCTATGGCGAAAACGGAGAGTCCAACGCGGCGTGGAAAGGCGATACGCAGCGCGAGGCGGTCAAAGCCCAGCGTCACGCCGAGGCGCAAGCCGCCGCCCAGATCCTGGGCGTGAGCAGCGTGGATTTTCACGACCTGGGCGACTATCCGCTGCCAGACTCGCCGGACGCCGTGCGCCGCATCTCCGAGACGCTGCGCCGCACGAAGCCGTCGGTGGTGCTCACCCACCCTGAGCACGATCCTTCCAACCTCGATCACTGCCGCACGTTCGAAATGACGCTGCGCGGCCGCATGCAGGCGATGGCGCCGGGGCATGGCGCCGATTTCGTGGTGCCGCCGCAAGTGTTGTGTTTTGAGCCGCATCAGACCGAGTTGTGCGGCTTCAAGCCCAATGTGCTGCTGGACATCACGGAGGTGTGGGAACGCAAGTGGCAAGCCATGCAGGCCATGCCAACGCAAAGCAACCTGTGGGCGTACTACGAGCGTGTCGCGCTGCAACGCGGCGCGCAGGCCGGGCGCCGGGGCAAAACGGCGGGCACGCGCTATGGCGAGGCCTATCAGAGCATTTTCCCGGCCGTGGTTTCGGCCTTGATGGAGTGACCCCCATGCGCGACATCTACGAATCCGGCTTGACCAGCACACTGCTGGCGGACGCCGGCGCGCGCTATCTGCGCGCGGCGATCAAACCCCTGCGTGCGGGATGGACCGTGCGCGGCCGCGCGGTGACGGTGTCGGTCCCGGCGGGCGACAACCTGGCGATCCACGCGGCGCTCGCGCTTGCGCAATCCGGCGATGTGCTGGTGGTGGATGCGCAGGGCTACACCGAACGCGCGGTGATGGGCGGAATCATGTGTGCGCAGGCCGCCGCAAGCGGCATCGCCGGCGTGGTGATCGACGGGGCGGTGCGCGACGCGGCAGAGCTGCGCCAGGGCCTGCTGCCCGTGTTCGCCGCTGCGATTTCGCCAGCGGGGCCCGCCAAGGCCGGCGGCGGCAGTGTGAACCGCCAGATCCAGTGCGGCGGTGTGCGCGTCGATCCGGGCGACTGGATCCTGGGCGATGACGACGGGTTGGTCGTGGTCGCCCAGGCGGAAATGGACGCGATGGTTGCGGCAGCCTTGGCTAAGGCCGGCGCCGAAGCCCGCCGCATGGCCGCCATCGCGCGCGGCGAACTGCGGCCCGTGTGGCTTGACGACGCGCTGGCCAAGGCCACGCTGGACATTGGGCCGTCGCTGCCTGCGTCCGAATAACCGCTATTCAATACAACAGGAGGAAGACAATGAACTTCAAGCACACGCTGGGCGCGATCGCCCTGATGGCGGGCCTTGCGCCCTTTGCCGCGGCCCACGCCGACTATCCCGAAAGGCCGATACGCATGATCGTGCCGTTTGCGGCAGGCGGCCCCGCGGACATGGTCGGACGCGAATTCGCCAAGCTGTTTGGCGAAAAGCTGGGGCAGCCCGTGGTGGTTGTGAATGCGGGCGGCGGTCACGGCGTGCCGGCGTTGAACCAGGTCCTGGGGGCCGAAGCGGACGGCTATACGCTGCTCATGCCTGCCTCGGGCAACATGACCGTGCCGTCCAAGGCCATGCAGGGCAAGAAGGTGCTGGAAGTGCTGGCGCCCATCAGTCTCTTGACCGAAAGCCCGCACGTCCTGGTGGTGAACGCGCAGTTGCCGGTGAATTCGGTGCCGGAACTCGTCGATTACGCGCGCGCCCATCCCGGCAAGGTCAATTTCGGGTCGGCAGGCGTGGGGGGCGTGGCGTATCTGGGCATGGAGCTTTTCAAGAGCAAAGCCAAGGTGGACGTGGTGCACGTGCCTTACCGGGGTACCTCGCAGGTGCTGACCGACCTGGCGTCGGGTCAGGTTCAGGCGCTGTTCAGCAGCATGCCGTCGCTCAAGCCCATGATCGACAAGGGGTCCGTGAAGGCGCTGGCGATGAGCGCGCCCAGCAAGGGCGCGGACACGGCGAAGCTGCCCCTGATTTCGCAGACCTTGCCGGGCGTGTCGTACACCACCTGGTACGCGCTCTTTGCCAAGGCGGGAACGCCGCCCGAGGTGCTGGCCAAGCTGAACGCGGCGGTGGTCGACACACTGAAGAATCCCGAGCTGAACCAGAAGTTCGAGTCGCAGGGCGTGGAGTTCGTCTCCAGCACACCGCAGCAGCTTGCCGACACGGTGCGGCGCGACACCGCCCAGTGGACGGCGCTGATTGACGAAGCCGGCATCGAAATCGAGTAGGCATCGCGTGGCAAAGCGGGGAGGGCGGCCGCCTTACCCCGCTTTTGCTACGACTTAACACGTCTTTTCCGGCCAGGCTTTGCTATAAAAGCGCCTACAGCATTTCTGTAGGGCCGGGAAAATGTCGATTCTTACGATCAGCCGCTGCGGCGCGGCCTTGTTCTTCGTCGCGCTGGTGGCCGGTTGCTCGTCCACCAAGCCGACGGCAGAGGAAAAGGCCAGCGCGACAACTACCACGCCCGCTCGGGCCAGCAACGAGTGCAAATCCAATCGCAAGCAGTGCCTGCACGAAGGCTCTTACGATGTCGGCGAGCGGGCATACGCGGAAGACGAGGCCAAGCGCCTGAACCTGGCCGAGTCCCAGCGCCTGCGCCGCCTGTTCGATAAGTAATCCACACCGTTAAGTCTTGCCCAACGCCGTAGAACCGTCGTCGATGACCCGAAAACCGCTCGCCATCATCCAGATGGGCCGCCCGCCCGAAGACCTGCGGCAGGCGCAAGGCGAACAGTCCGACCGGATGCTGGCCGCGCTGGACGACCCGGACCTGCCGGTGCGCGTTTGCAGACCCCACGATGATGAGGCGCTGCCCGCGTGGGACGAGCTGGCCGGGGCCGTGCTGACCGGATCCTGGTCCATGGTGACGGATCGCGAACCCTGGAGCGAACGCACTGCCGAATGGTTGCGCGGCGCGCATCGCGAGCAGCTGCCGCTGCTGGGCATCTGCTACGGCCATCAGTTGATGGCGCACGCGCTGGGCGGCGTGGTCGATTTCCATCCCCAAGGCCGCGAGATCGGCCAACATGCCATCGACGTCTGCGCGGACGTCGCCGGCGATGCGTTGTTTGGCGCGCTACCGCCGCGCTTTCTTGCCAATCTCACGCATGAGCAGAGCGTGCTGACGCCGCCGCCGGGCGCCGAGGTGCTGGCGCGGTCGCGGCACGATCCGCACCAGGTCCTGCGCTATGGACCGAACGCATGGTCCGTCCAGTTCCACCCCGAGTTCTCTTCCACCTTGATGTCGGCCTGCCTGGCGCGCCGGGCGCCGGTCTTCGAGGCAGAGGGCTACGATGTGGCGGCGATGGTCGCCGGGCTGGGACCCACGCACGATGCGCGCCAACTGCTGCGCACCTTTGCGCGGCGCTTCGCCTAGCCGAATCGCATAGCCGCTTGGCATGGCGGCTTCAAATTGCAGCTTCAAATAGCGGCTTCCTGCCTTCATATCACACGCGCGTGACACGCCTGCCGGTGTGGCGCGCGCGTGCGCCGCTGTCGGTCTCGCGCCACAAAAAGACGATTGATTTGCGCTTCTTTGCGCCACATCCCTTGCGTCCCCAGAACTGACACATTGCGTCCCTAGAATTCGTTCCTGCCATGCGCCGTGTGCATCACTGTGCCACCCGCAACGCGGGTCTGGCTACCTGCGCATGTCTGTTCACATCAATGGGAATCTGTAATGAAAAAGACTCTGTTCGCCACCGCCATCTTCGCCGCGCTGTCCGGCATGGCGCAGGCGGAAACCTCGGTGACGCTGTATGGCCTGATCGATACGGGCGTGGGCTATCAGCGGATCAAGGGCGATGGCTTCCACGAATCCAAGGTCGGCATGAGCAATGGCGTTTCCAGCGGTTCGCGTTGGGGCCTGCGCGGTTCGGAAGATCTGGGCGACGGCCTCTCCGCCGTGTTCACGCTTGAAAGCGGCTTCAATTCGGCCAACGGCCAATCGGGCCAGAGCAGCCGCCTGTTCGGCCGCCAAGCCACCATCGGCCTGAAGAGCTCGTCCTGGGGCCTGTTGGAATTCGGTCGTCAGACCAACATCGCCTCCAAGTACCTGGGCGCGATCGATCCGTTCGGCGCCAGCTACGGCCAGGCCAACATCGGCAACGCGTTCAGCGCCGCCAACACCGTCCGTTACGACAACATGGTCCAGTACGCGACCCCGTCGTTCGGCGGCTTCCAGGCTGGCATCGGCTACTCGTTCAACGTCGCTGACACGACCGCGGCGCAGACGGGCTTTCGCACCGCGAACAACACCCGCGCCATCACGGCCGGCGTGCGCTACGTGAATGGCCCCCTGAACGTCGCCCTGACGTACGACCAGCTGAACCCCGCCAACCAGCTTGGCAACGATGCCACGCCCAAGTCGTGGAACGTCGGCGCCTCGTACGACTTCGAAGTCGTGAAGCTGGCCGCCGCCTTCGGCCAGACGCGTGACGGCTGGTTCACCGGCCAGAGCATCAACGCCTTCGGCAGCACCGAAACCATCGCCGATGGCTTCCGTTCGAACGTTGGCGTCGAAGACTTCAAGGCCAACTCGTACATGGTCGGCCTGACCGTGCCGCTCGGCGCCAGCTCGATCCTGGCTTCGTGGCAACGTGCCGATCCGGACAGCGATCTGCTGACCGGTGGCGATTCGGCCATGAACGTGTACAGCATCGGCTACACGTACAACCTGTCCAAGCGTACGAACGTGTACGCGCTGGGTTCCTACGCCACGGACTTCGCGTTCATCGACGGCGTCAAGAGCACGGTCGGCATGGTTGGTATCCGTCATCGCTTCTAAGCGGCAGACGTGATGAGCGGCGCGCCCGGCGCGCGCCGCTTGCGCCCTGCACCGCGGTTGCACTGAGCGGATTGGGCGTCTTACCCGGCCACAGACGCGAAAAAAGCGGCCACCTCCCTAGCTCCACTCTCAGTCCGCTCACCCGAACTTCGATCATGGCAAACCGAAGGCCCGCGCATTCTGGCGCGGGCTTTGCCATTTCTGGCTGACCATCGGCCAAGCCTTCCCACAATCCCTCATTGCGCGGCCGCGGCCCAAAAGGGCCGCGCGGGCGTTGTAGTATTGGAAGCTCAGCCTAAACATCGGATAGCTATGCAAACGCACAACGCTCGGCTCGCGGAAATGACTTTGGCGTTGGCGCTGGCCCTGACCGCAACGGCCGCGCCTGCGCAGACCCCGGATGCCTCGCCGGCTGGCGCCAAGCCGGCTGAAGCGAAGCCTGCCGAATCGAAGCCTGCCGAAGCCAAGCCTGCAGACGCTAAGCCAGCAGAGGCCAAGCCAGCAGACGCTAAGCCCGCAGACGCTAAGCCCGCAGACGCTAAGCCGGCCGAGGTCAAGCCGCCCGAAGCGAAGCCCGCGCAAAACAAGCCGGCCGAAGCCAAGCCGGCTGGAACGAAGCCAGCAGAAGCGAAGCCAGCAGAAGCGAAGCCAGCAGAAGCCAAGCCCGCCGATGCCAAAGCGTCCGGCGACCCCGCCGCCGCGCAGGATCCGAATGGCGCACCCGTGGACGCCGCGGTGGCGCCGCCGCCACCTCCACCGCCGCTGCTGGTCCTGGACGGCAAGCTCCGCGTCGCCATCCCCGCGGGTTTCGCCGAAACCGAGTTTCCGTCCGATCCGGCCACGCCCGAGGTCTCGGGCAAGATCTACCTGAACCGCGCGACCATGCAGGCCATCATCGTGATCGATGTGCCGGTTGAACAGGCTGTTGGCGATGACGACGCATTCACGCTCGGGGCGATGGCCGCGGGCTTCCAATCGCAGCAGCAGGCCGCGGTGCCCACGTTCAAGAAGACGGGCGACGGCGCGTTCAAGGTCGGCAGCATCGGCGTCTTTCAACTTGATGCAACCAGCAGGCTGTCCGGCCGTCCCGCCGAACTGACGGCGCTGTTCGCGGCGTCGGGCAAAAAGGTCGTGACCTTTTCGGTCTATACGTTGGCGCAAGAAAAAGCCCGGCATCCCGGGCTGGTCGAAGAACTGAAAAAGGGCATGTCGGTAACGCCGTAATGGGCGCGACAGGCCAGAGCGCCCGTCATGCCGGCGGGAATCAGTTCGGCTTCCAGAACACGTAATCGGCCTGGTATGCCACCTGCGTTTTCTGGCCCTTGTTGGCCGGCGAGCAGGGCGTTTGCGGCACGCCGCCGCCTGCGCGAACCAGCCGCTGAATGTACGTGACGCCGGTCAGCACGCCCACGCCTGCCGAAGGATTGGCAAGCACGAGCTGGTCGTACAGCCGGTCCGGTCCGGCATATGCGCGTACGGTTTCCATCCCCGTCAATGTCGAGCCGTCGGCGGCCCGCCAGCTTTCAGGCGGACTCTTGTACGTGCCGCGCGGCTCCGATGATCCCGCCTGGCCTGCGCCCAGCGTGGCGCTGGCGCCCGCGATGACCCAGGCGTAGCGCGCGCCGTCGGTCTGAATCATCCGGCATTCGTAGGTGATGACGCCTTCAGCCGGCGCGCGCCATGCGACGCTATTGTCTGCCGGCACCTGCATGATCTGCGGCACGTTGTCCTGGGCCGCCGCGGCGGAGGCGGCCAGGCTGGCCGCCAGGAACAGTCCGGCCAACGCCGGGCGAGGGTGAGTCGGAATGCGGTTCATCCATGCTCCTTCGGGCGGGCAGGGCGCCCGCGGTGGCAGTTGCGGGCGCGCTTGGCCCAAGGTCCGGCGGGGCCGGAATCGGGCCATTCTGCCACGATTCCCCGCCGGCGCTGGTCTCAATTGATTTGCAGCGTGTAGGCGGCTTTGCCGCGCAGCAGCGTCAACACCAGCGGCTGCGCGCCCGCGCCGCTCAAGAGGTCGCGCAGGTCGGCCAGCTTGCTGACGGGGCGCTGGTTCACGCCGATGACGATGTCGCCGCGCTGCAGGCGCGCAGCCACCGGGCCCCGGTCCGGATAGGTGGCGCTGACCGCCGCGCCGTCATT
Source organism: Achromobacter sp. SLBN-14 (assembly GCF_006715415.1). Lineage (NCBI taxonomy): Bacteria > Pseudomonadati > Pseudomonadota > Betaproteobacteria > Burkholderiales > Alcaligenaceae > Achromobacter > Achromobacter sp. SLBN-14. The sequence goes on from NZ_VFNE01000001.1 coordinate 4,343,883, forward strand.
GCCCTGCACGCGCTGCGCGCGTCCCACCTCGGTGAACTCGACGCCATTGAAGCGCGCGTCCAGCGAGCCGCCATGCAGGCGCTCGTTTTGTTCGGGTTCGATGCGCAGCACGACGTCCCGCTTTGCGCCCGCGCGCAACAGCCCCAGGCGCACCTGGCGGCCCACCGGCAGCAGGCCTTCGGCGTTGCGCAACTGCGCGCTGGAACCGATCGCCTTGCCGTCGATCGACAGGATCTGATCGCGGGCCTGGATGCCGGCCTTCTGCGCGGGAGAACCATCCGCCACGCGGGCAACGGCCACGCCCGTCGATCCCGGCGCCAGGCCAAGCTGGCGCGCATTGCGCGGCGTGATGTCCAGCGTGTCCAGACCCAGTCCTCCGCGTTGCACCTGCCCGTGCTGCAGCAACTGCCGCATGACCTCGCCCGCCAGGTTGGACGGAATGGCAAAGCCGATGCCCACGTTGCCGCCCGACGGCGTGTAGATCATCGTGTTGATGCCCACCAGTTCGCCGTTCAGATTGACCAGCGCGCCGCCCGAGTTGCCGGGATTGATGGAGGCGTCGGTCTGGATGAAGTTCTGGTAGCCGGCGGCGCGCAGGCTGGACCGGTCCAGCGCGGACACGATGCCCGACGATGCAGATTGGCCCAGACCATAGGGATCGCCGATGGCGACCACGAAGTCGCCCACGCGCAAATCGCTGGAATCGGACAACGCCAGCGCTTGCAGGTCTTGCGCGGGGATGCGCAGCACCGCCAGATCGGTGTCCGGATCGCTGCCCACGACGGTGGCGTTGAAACTGCGGCCATCCTGCAACGACACGCGGATGGTGGCGGCGCCGCGAATTACGTGGTGATTGGTCAGCACGTTGCCTTGGCTGGCGTCCACGATGACGCCCGATCCGACGTTCTGGCGCATGCCGCCGGGCGCGCGCACCGGGTTGGCCGCTTGTCCGTCCGATTGCGCCGAGATGTTCACGACTGCGGGCGTGACGCGCTCGAGCATCGGGGCCAGCGAGGGCAAGGGCTGTCCGTCGACAGCCAGCGGAAGCGCGGCGCGCGCCGGCGGTAGCGGCGCGGCCAGCAGCAGGGCGCAGCAGGCCGTGGCAAGGTATGCGGGTAGGCGTCGCGCGCGGCGCAATGCGCTACGCGCGAAATGGCGGGGTTCAAGAGGCGGCAAGGCCAGGCGGGGCATATCGATCCTTCCGGCAACGAGGCGGCAGTATTCACCGTCCCCGCTGCACGCGTGTGACGACGCGCGCGGCTTGCGGCCGGCGCGCGAGCGGTCACGGATTGTCGCCGAACTTTGACGCCCGGTCCGGCGTGCCCCGCGTGGTCAGAATCCGACGGCCTGGCCGTCGCGCCGCGAGTCGGACGCCGCGACGTAGCCACCCTGCGGCAGGCGGCAGATGAGCTGGGCCGAGCCGAACTCCAGGCTGTCCACCGGTGCGACCGCCACGTTGTGGCCACGCGCGCGCAGCGTATCGACCACGTCGGCCGGCAGGTGCGACTCGACGTTCACGACAGGGCCGTTCTCGACGCGGAAACGCGGCGCGTCGCTCATGGCCTGCGGGTTCTGGCCGAATGCCGCCAGACGCGTGACCATCTGCAGATGGCCCTGCGCCTGCATCGACCCGCCCATCACGCCGAACGACATGAGAGGTTGGCCGCGGCGCGTCACGAACGCCGGGATGATGGTGTGCATCGGCTTCTTGCGCGGCGCAACCTGGTTGGCGTGACCCGGCTTGAGCACGAAGTTCAGGCCGCGATTGTGCAGGCTGATGCCGGTGCCGGGCACGACCACGCCCGAGCCAAAACCGTGATAGTTGGACTGGATGAAGGACACCATCGTGCCGCTGGCGTCGGCGGCGGTCAGGTAGACCGTGCCGCCGGTGGCCGGCGTGCCGGCGGTTGGCACGCTGGCGCGGTCCATCGAAATCAGGCGGGCCCGTTCGGCAAGATAGGCGCGGTCGAGCAGGGCACGCGCGTCGGTGCGCATGTGGCGCGGATCGGCGACGTGGTGGTGCAGGTCCGCAAACGCCAGCTTCATGGCCTCGATGCTGACGTGGTAGTAGTCGGCGCTGTCGCGGCCCATGCCTTCCAGGTCGAATTGCTCAAGCATGCCCAGCGCCATCAGCGCCGAGATGCCCTGGCCATTGGGCGGGATCTCGTGCAGCTCGTAGTCGCGGAACGATTGCGAGATGGGCTTGACCCATTCCGGCCGGTGCTCGGCGAGGTCCACCGCGCTCAGGGCGCCGCCCGTCTTGCTGGCGAAGTCCGCGATCTTGCGGGCCAGTTCGCCGCGGTAGAAGCTTTCACCACCGGTCTCGGCGATGTCGCGCAGCGTCTTGGCCTGGTCCGGAAAGCGCCACCATTCGCCGGCTTGCGGCGCGCGACCTTGCGGTAGGAAGGCGTCGGCAAAGCCGGGTTCGGCGGCAAGCTTGGGCGCCTGGTTGGCCCATTGGCGCGCAATGGTCGGCGACACAGCGAAGCCTTCTTCGGCGTAGGCGATGGCCGGTTCGAACAGCTTGGCGAAGGGCAGCTTGCCGAAGCGGTCGGACAAGGCCTTCCAGCCGGCGACCTGGCCCGGCACGGTGACCGTGCCCCAGCCGGTGCCCGGCATCGCTTCGCGGCCGTTGAAGTATTCGGGTGTCCACGCGGCCGGCGCGCAGCCGCTGGAATTCAGGCCGTGGAGCTGGCCGTCGTGCCAGACCAGGGCGAACATGTCGCCGCCGATCCCGTTCATCACGGGTTCGACGACGGTCAGGGCGATCGCGGTGGCAATGGCGCTGTCAACGGCATTGCCACCGGCCAGCAGCATGCGTAGTCCCGCCTGCGCAGCCAGTGGCTGGCTGGTCGCGACCGCGTTGGCGGCCAGGACCGGCATTTTTCGGGAAGCGTACGGAAAAGACCAATCGAAGGGGGAGGACATGGATGCTGGAACTCGTTGGAAAAATTACTGCGGGGTGATGCCGGCCTGGTCGATCAGCTGCTTGGTGCGCGGAATCTCGGCCTTGATGAAGGCGGCGAATTCCTCGCGGCTGCCGCCACGCGGCTCGGCGCCGGCTTCGGCGAGCTTACCGCGCAATGCGGGATCGGCGAGCACTTTGTTGACGGCGCGGTTGAGCTTGTCGAGGATCGGTACGGGCGTGCCCTGCGGCGCGACAAGACCGTACCACGGCGCGATGTCGTAGCCCGAAAAACCCTGCTCGGCGATCGTGGGAATGTCCGGCGCCAGCGCCGAGCGCTGCGAGTTGGACATGCCCAGCGCCAGCAGCGCGCCGCTTTTGGCCTGGGGCAGGCCGGTCATGATGGTGTCGAAGTACATCGACACCTGGCCGCTCAGGAGGGCGGGGATCGCTTCGCCCGCGCCCTTGTACGGCACGTGCAGGATGTCGATGCCGGCAACAGACTTGAGCATCTCGCCCGCCATGTGCGAGGTCGTGCCCGTGCCGAACGAGGCATAGGTCAGCTTGCCGGGGTTGGCGCGCGCATAGGCGACCATTTCGGGCAGCGTCTTGAAGGGTTGCTTGGGGTTGGCCAGCAGGATGTTCGGGGTGTAGGCCACCATCGAGACCAGCTCGAACGCGTCAGGATCGTAGGCCAGGCGCTTTTGCAGGAAGCGGTTGGTGACGACGGCGGCCGGGCCGCCCATCAGCAGCGTGTAGCCGTCTGCCGCGGACCGTGCGACAGACGCGCTGCCGATGGCGGCCGCGGCGCCGGGACGGGCTTCGATGACGAAGGGCTGACCCAGTTCGGCGGACAGCGCCGCGCCAAGCTGGCGCGAGATCAGGTCCGTGGCGGAACCGGCCTGGAAGGGCACGACGATGCGCACGGGATGCTGCGGCCAGTCCGTGGCTTGCGCGCCGGCCTGCGCCGCGAAGGCCACGGCGGCAGCGCCTGCCAGCGCCCGGATGAGACGAAATTTCATGGATTCCCCTTGATCGCGTTATGGAAAGCGTATGGGCCAGGCGGGTCTCTTGCCCCTTCCGGCCGAGCGGGCGCGGCATGCCGCGTCCTGCCCTGGATTAAACGCAAGCGGCGCGCATCCGGCCATTAGGATTTGTATTCATGGATCATTGGATCCAGTTTGTGTTATTTTCGCCGTTATCTATCATGGCGGCTTTCCAAGCCCGGGGACGAAAGTGCTGCAATTCCAGAAGACAGCCATCAGCGCCGAAGACGAGGCGTACCTGCATTTGCAGCGTGAAATCCGCCTGGGCCACTATGCGCCCGGCCAGCGGCTGGTGCCGGACGTCGTGGCGGCTGAAATCGGCACCAGCCGCATGCCGGTGCGCGGCGCCCTGCGCCGCCTGGCCTCGGAGGGCCTGGTCGAGATCCGCGCCAACCGCGGCGCCGTGGTGCGCGGCCTGAACCAGCAGGAAATGCTGGAGGTCTTTGAAATGCGCTCGGTGCTGGAAGGGCTGGCGACGCGCAACGCCGTGGCCAACATGGGGCCCGAACACATCCGCCGGCTGGTCAACATGCTGGCGCAGCTGGACCAGGGCGCGAACGAAGACCTGGACTGGACCGCCGCTCACCGCGAATTCCACGAATACCTGTGCAGTTTCTGCAAGCAGCCGCGCCTGTTGAACCAGATCTCGGAACTGCACTCGGTCGTCGAACCCTACATGCGCCTGTGGGCCGCCCAACCCGGCCGCGTGCTGCGCGTGCGCGAATCGCATCAGGAATTGATCGACGCCCTGCAAACCCGCGACGCCGCCCGCTGCGAGGCCGCCATGCGCCAACACGTCCTGAACACCGTCCCGGCGCTGCAGGCGTTCCTCGAACAGGCGGGCTGATCCGCGCCGCCGCGCCGGTTGTCCGACACCCGGCCGCCACGGCGCCATCCGCGCCTGCCAAACGGCTTCAATGCGCTGACCGCTCACCGGACAGGATTTCCATTTCCCCGTCCCCTTCGCATATAGCCGGGAGTAATATGTGACGCGTCCGGCGGCGCACGTCCGCTGGCGCGCGCAAGCCGAATCACGCCTGGTCCTTCCCACCCCCTGTCGACAGCGGAGCCCCCTCCGTGCCTGCCCTCGGTGTCTGCAAGTCCTGGCGCGCAACCGGCCATAAAAAAGAGACCGAGGAGAAGAGGAATTGGACAAGCAAGAGTCGGGCGGCTGGTATTTCGGCTGGAACATCGTTGGCTCCGCCACGGTACTCACGCTGTTTACGGTCGGCCTGCGCATGGGGATCGGACCGTTCTTTCTGCCCATGGCCGAAGGCTTGGGTTTTTCGCGTAGCCTGCTGTCGGGCATCGTGGCCATCGGCATGCTGTGCTATGGCCTGGGCATGCCGCTCGCCGGCTATCTGGTCAGCATCCGCGGCACGCGCTTCGTGCTCCTGACCGGCACGGCCATCGTCGTCGCCGCCTCCATCTGGACCGTCTTCGCGCGCAGCCCCCTCGAATTCCTGCTCGCCTTCGGTGTCGCGCTGTCCATCGGCCTTGCCTTCACCAGCCCCGTCGCGCTGACCCCGGTGATCAGCCGCTGGTTCACGCGCCAGCGCGGCATGGCGCTCTTCTTCCTGTCCACGGGGTCGATGGCCGGCATTGCGCTGATGACCCCGACGCTCACTTACGCCATTTCGGCGGCGGGCTGGCAGGAGACGCTGTTGGGCTTTGCCGTGCTGTTTGCCGTGCTGACCATCCCCATTGCGCTTTTCGTGATGCGCGACGAGGCGCCCGAGCACACCGACCTGCTGCCGCATCAGATCATCGAGAAATCCAGTTCGGCCAAGCCGGCCGCCAAGGCGCCCGCGCCGCAGCTGGGCGAGGCGCTGCGCACGTTGCCGTTCTGGCAGGTTGCGCTGGGTCTGTTTGCCTGCGGCTTCAGCATGAACCTGCTCGGCACGCATGGCATGCCCATGCTGATGGATCACGGCTTTGATCCCACCACCAGCTCGCTGGGCATTGGTCTGATTGGCCTGGTCGCCATCTTCAGCACGCTGGTGCTGGGCCGCATGTCCGATCAGGTCGAGCGCCGCAACATTCTCGCCGCCATTTATCTGGTGCGAGGCCTGGGATTCTTTGCGCTCGTCATGGTGGGTGCGCATTGGGAGCTGTACCTGGCCGCCACCATCGGCGGCATCGTCTGGGCCGGCAGCATCGCGCTGTCCTCGGCCATCCTGGCCGACGTGTATGGCATCCGGCTGGTTGGCGTGCTGTATGGGCTGACGTATCTGGGCCACCAGGTGGGCGGCATGATCAGCTCGTGGCTGGGCGGCTGGGCCTTCGAAACCTTCGGCACGCACTGGGTCGCGTTCGGGTCGGCCGGGGTGTTGCTGTTGCTGGCGGCGCTGATTTCGCTGCGCCTGCCGCCGCGCGGCGTCCTGCGGGCGCCGCCCGTGGCGGCCGCTGCCGGACGCTGAACCCGCCGCGCCGCGGCAACCGGCCAGGGATGCGGCGCACCCCGGCGCGCGGGGCGGCTAGCGGTCTTTCAGCAGCGACACCAGTTCGGGCACATAACGTTCGCCGCCGCCTTGCGTGACGGCTTGGTCGAACGTGTGCTGCACGGCGGCGCCGATCTCGCGCACGGCGCCGGCTTCGGCGGCCATGGTGTTGTAGTACGAAAGGTCCTTCTGCGCATTCGACATGAAAAAGCGCAGCGACGACGGATCCTGTTCCAGCAGATACGGCTTGATGCGCTCCAACGCCACGCCGCCGCCGCCGCCCTTTGCCAGGACCTCGGTGAAGACGGCCGGGTCGATGTCCGAGCGCAGCGCGCACGCCGCGGCTTCGGACAGCAGCGCCACCACGCCCAACGACACATAGTTGTGCAGCAGCTTCATCCGGTGGCCCGCGCCCACCGGCCCGGCATGGGTGATGTTTTCGGCAAAGCAGGCCAGCAGCGGCTTGCATTCCTCGAACAGCGCGGCATCGCCGCCCACCAGCAGGTTCAGCCGGCCCTCGGCGGCTTCCTTGGGCGTGCGCGTCATGGGCGCGTCCAGGAAGCGCCCGCCGCTCTCGGTGACCGCCTGGGCGACCTTCACGGTGGACGAGGGGATGGCGGTCGAGCAGTCGATGATGACGGTGCCCGGACGCAGTCCCTCGAGCACGCCGCCCGGCGACAGCAGCACGGCTTCGACCTGCGGGCTACCGGTCACGCACAGGATGATCACGTCCGACTGCGCGGCAAGCTCGGCGCCGCTGGCCACGCTGACCGCACCAGCAGCCTTGAGCGAGTCCAGGGGCTGATTGCCCGGATGCTCAAGCACGGTCAGCGCGTGACCGTGCTTGACCAGGTTGCTTGCAATACCGTGGCCCATGAGGCCGATTCCAACCATGCCGACTTTTGCCATCTTCCACTGCTCCTGCCATGTAGGGTGATTGTTGTGCCGTAAATCTTACCCGCAGAAGCCGCAATCGGGGCCAACGCGCACTCGCGGCCGCTCGCCGGGCGTCCGCGCGCCGATCACCGCGCTATGCCGGGGCGGGCGCGTCTGCAATACTTTCGAGGATCGTCCATCGGGACTCTTGCAGCGGCAGCCATGACAGACTCCATCCCCGCCGGTTTCACGCCCTGGTATCCCAGCAGCCAGTTCATGCGCCACCTGAACGATCTTGGCCCGTTCTACCGCCGCAAGGCCGACAACGTGCTGGGGCTGCGTGTCACCACGGCGCACGGCAACATGCACGGCATGGCGCACGGAGGATTCCTGGCAACGTTTGCCGACAGCGCGCTGGGGCTTGTCATCTCGGAAGACGCCCACGTTTCCGTCGTTACGGCGCAGATGTCCGTTGAATTCCTGAACGCCGTCAATCCGGGCGACTGGCTTGAGGCGCACGTGCAGATCGACAAGCAGGGCAAGCGCCTGATCTATGCGACCTGCCGCCTGCAGGTGGAAGGCCGCGCCATGCTCAAGGCCAGCGCCGTGTTTGCGGTCCGCCACGCCGCCGTGCCCGCCTCGGACGGCTAGCCACAGCGAGCCGCGTGCGTGATCAATGCCGGTGATCACCGCCGGGGCAGGGGGCGCTACAGATAAGGCGTGGCCAGCCAGATCACCTTGTTGCGCAGGCGCTTGGCAAAGGGCGCTTGCAGCAGGTCCTCGAGCGTCACGCGGTGCGCGTTGGCGACCAACGCATCGAAGCGCGCATCGAGCCACCGCGCCACGTCGCGGTCGTAGATCTCGGTGTCCAGCTCGAAATTCAACCGCAGGCTGCGCGGATCCAGATTCGACGAGCCGGCATACGTCCAGGCCCCGTCCACCGTCATCAGCTTTGAGTGGTCGAACGCGCCGCTCGAGCGCCAGACGCGGCAGCCCGTGCGCACCACCTGGTCCAGCTGCGCCGTCATCGCGTAATCGACCAGCCGCAGGTTGTTCTTACCCGGGATCACGATGTCCACAATGATCCCGCGGCGCGCCGCCGTGGCCAGCGCCCCGATCAGCGTCTGGTCCGGCAGGAAGTACGGCGACTGGATCCGCACGTGATGCCGCGCCACGGCCAGGGCGCCCAGCAGCATGTTGTGCGTGCTGCCCAGCGCGCGGTCGGGTCCTGACGGCACGCAGCGGATCGGCACGCGGCCCGACGGCGGCATGAAGTCGGGATCGAACCACGGCTTGGCGGGCAGCGACTCGTGCGTCGTGAAATTCCAGTCATGCGCAAACACCGACATCAGTTGCGTCACGATCGGTCCTTCCACTCGGAAATGCGTATCGTGGTTGGTGGCGTCGCCCGCCAGCGCGCTGACAAACGCCGCCCGCACGTTCATGCCGCCCGTAAAGCCCACCCGGCCGTCCACCACCAGCACCTTGCGGTGGCTGCGCAGATTGGCATAGGGCATGCGCAGCACTCCCATCGGATTGGTCATGAACCGCGCCACCGGCACGCCCGCCCGCGCCAGCATGCGCACGATCGGCGGACGGGAGTACTTGGACCCCACCGCGTCGATCAGCACCCGCACCTGCACGCCCCGCGCCTGCGCCTCGATCAGCGCCTCGGCCACTTCCCGCCCGATCGGATCGTTGTCGAAGATATAGCTCTGCATCGCCACCGTGTGACGGGCCTCGCGAATGGCCTGCAGCATGGCCGGATACGTCTCGTCGCCACCGGCCAGCGGCCGGACCTCGTTGCCGGCCAGCAGCTGAAACCGGCTGACCCGGTCACCCAGCACCTTCAGCGACGCGAACTGCTCGCCCGAGATCGCCACCACATCGACCGGCGCAGTCTCGACCTGCTCGGCATCTTCCAGCATGGCGTCGTCGCGCTGCTGCGATACCCGCGTCTTGCGGATACGGTTGATCCCGGCGACGAAATAGAAGAGCGCCCCAAGGATCGGCGAGAACATCGCCACCCCCACCCAGCCGATGGCCGCCCGCACATCCTGCTTGGTCATCGCGGCATGCACCGCCGCGCCCGTGCCCGCCACGATGCTGATGGCAAAGGCAATATGAGGCCAATATTCGATCAAAAATGCGTGTATGCGATCCATGGCGAGGGCTTGAGACGCGGCCTCCATTGGTTATCCAAGCGCAAGGATAGCAAGGCTGCCGCGGGTGGCAAACGTGCGACTTCGGGGCGATTTCACACGCTTTAAAAAAACGTGCTAGAATTCGGCCTCTTCGTTGTTGAGCTTCCTTCGAAACACGTTTCAGAGAAGTTTGCGGCGAAAGCGCTGTAGAAGTTAAGCAGTGCTTAGCAGTACCAGTGGTGGCTGTAGCTCAGTTGGTAGAGTCCCGGATTGTGATTCCGGTTGTCGTGGGTTCGAGTCCCATCAGCCACCCCAAGAATTCCTTAGAAATCAGCCGCCTAGAGCGGCTTTTTTCTTTTGTGCGTTCTGCAAAATGGTGGCAAGCATTAAGCGCTGCCCTCGATTTCGGCCACCCGGCGCCCATCATCAACGCGGTGTGTCGTTGCCGGAGTCGCGTGCGTTTCCGGGTTCTCGTCCCTGCCCACCAGCACTATCGCAAAGTAGGCGTGCAGGCCGTGAAACGTGAACCGCTCGCGGCCAGGCGTCTTAACCCAATCTCCCCTGATTTTGGAACATAGCGCCCCGAAGCCCTGTTCGGCGCATAGTTGCTGGCCATTCTGACCAGGTACACGGATTCCCGAATGGCCAATTTAACGCCCCGCGTTATTTGGTCCAACTGAGCAAGGTCGGCAAACAGTTGGCGCAGGGCCGCAGTCCATTCGATCGGGGCGCTAGCCGAGCCGGGATGTTCTCAAAGCCTGCACTGAGGAATATTGCGATGCTGGCACGAGATATTCCGATTGAGCTAGAGAGACGCCTGAAAGCTCCTGCAGAATCCCGCCCGTAACAGGGCTGGCAGAAAATCGGTGTCTATAATCGCCCCGGGCCGAAAGCAGCGGCCGCCCGATTATCACATCACGCAGATTAGAAGAACATTACGAATGTCAGACGTGCATCTGAAGTACCGGCCTGAAATCGACGGACTACGCGCTATTGCAGTGTTGGCGGTCATTCTGTTTCACGCGAAAATTCCCGGGATGGCGGGTGGTTTTGTCGGCGTTGATATTTTCTTCGTCATAAGCGGCTACCTGATCACGACGATCATCGCGCGTGAACTGGATGCCGGGTCGTTTTCGTTCGGCAGCTTTTATGAACGGCGCGCGCGGCGTATTCTTCCCGCGCTCTTGGCCGTCCTGATCGGCACCACCATTGCCGCCTGGTTTTTGCAGGGACCGTATGCACTCGTTCGTCTTGGACAGGGGCTGGTCGCGGTGACCACTTTCGTCTCCAATATCTTCTTTTGGAACACGACGAACTATTTCACCGCTGGTCTGGATAACCCGCTGCTCCACACATGGAGCCTCAGCGTCGAAGAGCAGTTCTATGTGCTATTCCCGCTGCTCATGATCGCAATTTGGCGTTTTGCGCGCAGATCCGTTGTCTGGATCTTGTTGCTTTGCGCGCTTGCATCGTTGGCGGTGAGCGAGGCGGCGGTACAGACTGGGCGTTCTCTCGCCGCGTTCTATTGGCTTCCAACCCGCGCTTATGAGCTGTTGATTGGCTCCCTCGCCGCCTTGTCCCCCCTGGGGACATTCCTGGCAACCCGTCCGAATATTCGCGGCCTCGTCGGCTGGCTGGGGGCTGCCGGCGTGTTTGGCGCCATCCTGACTTTCGACAGCGCCGTGTTCTTCCCGGGCCTGTCCGCGCTGATTCCCGCCGTGGGTTCGGCGTTCGTTCTCTTGGGCGCCACGCGGACCAATTCGCTGGGGCGGATTCTGTCGGTGCGGCCGCTGGTGTGGGTAGGGCTAATCTCCTACAGCGCCTACCTGGTCCATCAGCCGTTGTTCACGTTCGCGCACATTATCCGGCCCGGCTTCGGGATTCGGGGCAGCTTGATCTTGACCGGACTGGCGCTGGTGCTGGGCTGGATCAGTTGGCGTGTGGTCGAAAAGCCATTTCGTGACCGTGCAAAATTCAAGACCCGGCCGGCCATGTGGACCCTAGGGCTTGGATCGTTGGCCGTCTTTGGAATCGGCATGGCGCTGTGGGTCTGGCAGGGCGCCATTGTTCGTCACAACGAGGAACAGAAGCGCTGGCAGGAGTACGACAACGTCCAGGCGCAGACGCCCTACGTCATCACTCGCTTTAACGCGCTTGAGAAGGACTTCGACGAAGTCGGCAAGCGGCGCGTGCTGGTGATCGGAGACAGCCAGGCGCAGGATTTCGTGAATATGGCTGCCGAGGCCGGCGCCTGGAAGGCCGACGAGGTCCGGACTATTTACGTGCCTGCGCAATGTCAGATTGTCTGGACGGATGACGATGTGTCGGCGCACATTCCGGCCGCCGAGCGGCATATGTGTGCGAACGCCCGTTCCTTGAAGAAGTCCACGGCTCAGGTTGCGAAGGCTGACGTGATTTTCCTGGTCGCAAACTGGCATCTATGGTCCGCATCCAGGCTGCGGGAGACGATTCGACGCATGAATTTGCGTTCGGATCAGCGCTTGTTTGTGGTTGGCACGAAGGAGTTTGCTCCACCGGACATTCGCAACATGATGAGAATGACGGCAAAGCAGCGTGCCGAGGTGCGGTCTTTCCCCAACGCTGGCCACCTGGAACTCGGCCGAACGCTGCAAGAGGGCGTTGCGGGCTTTGGGACATACGTGGACTTTTTCAACGCGGTATGCGCAGATAATGGCTGCCCTGCCGTAACCCCGGACGATGAGCTGATTTCCTACGATCGCATCCATCTGACAGAAGGTGGTGCGCGCTATCTTGGCCCGATCCTTTTCAGAAACAACACACTGCGTGAATTCGCGGGAGCCGAATGAGTCGTGCGTGGCGGCCCCGTACCCTGATTGCCGTGCATTCCATCGGAACGGTATTTCAGTTCGGCCGTCCGGTGCCGTTATCTGAATATGACGATGCCTTGTCGGAGCGCAAGTAGATGAACCACATGGAAAAGTTGACCGGCGCGGATTGGGCGCTGTTTGGGCTGGCGCTTCTGTTGCTGGCCCCTCCCGTGGTGGTGATCATGTTTCTGAATGACGCCGACGCTGCTTCGTTTTTCACTTCCTCGGACGGACGGGCGTACTTTCTTTCCTATTGCTCGTTCTGGCTTGCCGCCATGGCTGGGATGACTGCGGGCCGTGGCGTCGTCCGGCATCAGCGGGGAACGCCCAAGGCAGAGCTGGCCATTGCGTCGATCCAGGATTACATCGAAAGCGGCATGTTGCTGGTCAGTTCCGCCTGCGCGCTGGCGCTGACGGCGCATGATGATCTGCTGCCGCATCGCACTTTTTTGAATCTGTTGATTGCGTATCCCCTCGTTTATGCCGGCTACCTGCTGGTCCTGAAGATTTGGGAAAAAGGGCGGCTCAAGGGGAAAAAGGCGGTTTCATTGCCATCCGCGGGACTTCGGAATGCCAGGCGTGCCTTTTTGGTAGTTGCCTCGGTTGCGGCTGTCGTGATCTGGATAATGGACCGGTCTGCCGTCCTGACCCTGATAGGGTAAATGCAGGCTCAAAACAGCAGCCAGACGATCACCGTGCCCCATGTCGTGATCAGAATATGTCCGAAGGCCACCGTGCCGGAATAGCCGATGACCGCAACGGGGCTATCGGATTTTTCTTGCACTGCGGCAAGGCCGGCGGTCATGGTTTGCACGCCGGCCAATGCGCCCAACAATAAAAGCGGCTCAAGCTTCAACAAATATCGGCCCACCAGCAAGCCAACGAACAAGGGCACCAACGTCACGACGATGCCCGCCAGAAAGATCGTCAGTCCAACTTCTTTCAGCGCGTCGACAAAAAGAGGCCCGGCTTTCAATCCGATCATGGCGACGAAGCCGGCCAGCCCGATCGACTTCATGAATTCCAGGGAAGCGTGGGATATTCGGCCGAACAACGGCTTGCCAGCGTTGCGCCAGCCAACCAAAAGGCCCAGCACCAACGTTCCGACGCTGCTTCCAATGGCGATCGGCATGCCGCCGATGGGCAATACGAGCGAGGTGCCGATCACCGCGCCAAGAAACACGCCGAAGCCCAGCGCGACGAAATCGGTGGAATCCGCTTCCTGCACCACGCTCCCCACAAGCGCGGCCACGCGCTCCACCGCCGTTTCCGGGCCAACAATGGTCAGGACATCGCCGCGTTGGAGTACGGTGCCGGGGCCAATCGGGATCTTTTCACTTCCGCGCCGGATATCTCGCAGGAATACGCCTCGCACTTCCTCGGCGCGATCAGCGATTTGAGCGACCGTTTTACCGACAAACTCTCGCTTGGACAGCACGACATCAAACATGGCGCTTGGAATGTCGAGCAGCTCTCGGTCGGCTTGTTCGATGGCGTTACGATCCAGCACTCTGAGAAGGACTTCGCTTTTGCCGGAGACCGCGATGACGTCGCCCGGTAGCAGGCGGGTTTCGGGGGTAGAGACAAGCAGACTGCCGTTACGTCTGATTCGCTCTATGAACAGGCGCTCCGGCGCGAAAAGTGATTCGGCTTGAGCGACCGATTTTCCGGCGATCGCGTGATTGTCCTGGACCAGATACGCGCGCAGGTCGAATCGTCGCCATGCGGAGGTCACGCCGGCTTTCTCGCGTTCGATGCCATAGACCTGTTCAAGCCTCGCGCCTTCAGCTTTCAAGTCAATGCGCAACAGCTTTGGTCCCAGGCTCGAGCAGAACCAGATGACGCCGAACGTACCGAAGATGTAGCACAGCGCGTCGGCCACGGCGATTTGGCTGATAAGGCGATTTTGTTCGTCGGCGCTGATGGGCAGGTGCCGGATCGCTTCGCTGCCCGTTCCGATGACCGGAGATTCGGTCAGCCCGCCTGAGATGAGGCCCACCGCATAGCCGATCTCGAGCTTCAGCAAGGTGGCAAGTGCCCACGCGGTAACTAACCCTGCAACCGGCACGACGACGCCCAGCACCGCCCATCGCCACCCGCCGTCCTTCATTCCCCGGAAGAAGCTCGGGCCCACGGAGTATCCGATTCCGAACATGAATAGTAGAAACAGCACCTGCTTTGCGGTATCCGATATCGGAACTTGAACGAAGTATCCGATCAGCAGCCCGGCCAGCAACGATCCCGTTACAGGACCAAAGCCGACGCCGCGAATCTTGAATCCACCCACCCAATAGCCGATCCCGATGGCAAGGAAAACCGCCAGTTCCGGGTTGCGCTGCAGCAAATTGCTAAAGAAGTCCATGGCATTTGTCTCCCCGTAAGAGGAAGCTCCAGCGCTTCGAGCAGGTCCGGCTTCGAGCCGGCACCGCGCTTTGATTTTGATTGTGCAGATGGCAGCGACTTGCGTCCCAAACAGTTTCAGACATGGGCCGTTGGGTATGTTGACCAATGTCAATTTCGTTGATGCGGGCTGCTCTACTCTGGCGCTGCACATCCGCGCTGCGCGGGCGTCGCACTGGATTTCCGAACCTGCATGACTCAGTGCTTTCCATTCAGGAACAGTCAAGGAGAGAATCATGAGTTGGTTTGTGGACACGCTTAAAGCCTATCCGGAAATCGCCATCTTCCTGGCGCTGGGCTTCGGATACTGGATAGGCGGCAAAAGCTTCAAGGGCTTCAGTCTGGGCGCCGTGACCTCGACGCTGCTCGTCGCAATCGTCATCGGCATACTGGGCGTCAAGATCTCCCCCAACGTGAAGTCGGTCTTTTTCCTGATGTTCCTGTTTGCGGTGGGATACGGGGTGGGGCCGCAATTTGTGCGCGGCATCGCGAAGGATGGACTACCCCAGGCGATCTTTGCCGTGGTCATGGCGCTGTTGTCCCTGGGCGCGGCCGTCGTTGCCGCAATCCTTGCCGGTTACGACCTGGGTTCCGCGGCCGGCCTCTTCGCGGGGTCGCAGACCATCTCCGCGTCCATGGGGCTGGCGACCGATGCGATCGGACGTCTTGGCCGCTCGCCCGAAGATACCCAGGCGCTGCTGGACGCCATGCCGATCGCCTATGCGGTCACGTACATTTTCGGCACCGTGGGCTCGGCGATCATCCTGGCGCAGATCGGCCCGAAGCTTCTTGGCATCGACCTGGTGGCCGCCTGCAAGGCCTACGAGGTGAAACTGGGAGCCGGGCAGGGCGGGGCGGACGCGACCAACTGGTACGAGTTCGACGTCCGTGCCTACTCGGTGGCACAGAACAGCCCGTTCATCGGCAGGACCGTCAGCGAGATCGAGGCCGGCGTGCAGCCCGGATTCCGCGCGTTTGTCGAGCGGATCCGGCGAGGCGGAAAAATCATCGAGGCAGATCCGGCAACCGTCATCCAGGCGGGGGACGTGGTCGCGATCGGCGGCAAGCGCAACCAGATGATCGAACGGCTTGGCCCCAGCGGGCGCGAAGTCGAGGACGCCGAGCTGCTCGACATCAAGACCGAGGGCGTCGACATCTACATCTCGAACAAAAATGTGGATGGCAAACCGCTGGAAGAACTGGCGCATTGGCCGGGCGCCCGTGGCGTGTTCCTGAAAAAGATCCGGCGCGGTCCGACCGAGACGGTGATACCCATCCTGCCAAAGACCCAGTTGTTCCGGGGCGACGTCATCACCGTCGTCGGGCGCACCCAGGACATCAATGCCACCGCCAAGAATCTCGGATACGTTGACCGGCCGACCACGGTGACGGATGTTGCGTTCATGTCCTTGGCCATCACGATCGGCGCGCTTGTCGGCGCCGTCGTGATCAACGTCAGCGGCATCCCGCTCACGCTCTCCACCGCGGGCGGTGCGCTGATTGCCGGCATCGTCTTCGGCTGGTTCCGCGCCATCCATCCTACCTTTGGCCGCATTCCCGAGCCCACGCTGTGGTTCATGAACTCCGTCGGGCTAAATGTGTTCATCGCCGTGGTCGGTATATCGGCGGGCCCGGGCTTCGTCGCCGGGCTGCAGAAGTTGGGCATCAGCCTCTTCCTGTGGGGCATATTCGCGACCGCCGTTCCGCTCGTGCTGGGGATGCTGATCGCCAAGTTCATTTTTCGCTTCGACCCGGCCCTGATCCTGGGCATCTGCGCCGGAGCGCGCACCACCACCGCGGCGCTCGGCATGGTCTGCGAGGCCGCGCAAAGCCAGGTTCCCGGCTTGGGATACACGGTGACCTACGCCGTCGGCAATACCCTGCTGACGATCTGGGGCATGGTGGTGATCATGATTCTTTCGTAACGACACCCACGCGCCTCGGCTGGTTGTCTGCCGAGGCTTATGCCGGCCATCTGGGGACTGCCATGACATCCGACACCAACGATCACCGCCAACTTGACCACCTGCTCTCGAACTCGGCCGCGCGCCTGGACCGGTGGCGCGACCTGAATGCCAAGGCGCAAGCCTGGGCCGCCGAAGTCCGGTGCGCCAGGACCGGCGCGGGCGCGGAACCTGTGCAGGAAGCGCTGGCGGACCTGCGCCCGATGGAGAGCTACTTCGCCTACCCTGGCGTGCGGTTGCTGCACGCGCTGGACGAGCGGATTGCAGACGGCGACGGCATGGGCGCGGCGCGTCTCATCCTGCGCATGAGCAACTCCCTGCTATCGGGCAGTTATCGCTACGACGAGGGCGAATGGCAGGCGACAGAGGAATTCTCCGCCGAAGGGCCCGACCGCACCCCGCCCGGACTGGCGGGAAGCCACTCCAGCCGGCCATACTTCGAGGCGCTATTCGTGAGCCCGGCGCCCGCCGCCCGCGCTGCGGCGATTACCCGAGAAATCCGTGAGCTGCGGCGGCACGACGACCCGCTGATCTACGAGCCCGTATTGGTCGGAAGCGTCGAAGATGCCTTGCTTGCCACGATTCTCAACGGCAAGCTGGAGGCCGTCGTCATCTATGACGGCATCCCCATCCCTTCCAAGCACGATGCCCCATTGCTGCGGGATTTTCTGAGCGTCTACGAGCACCTGGACATGACGGTCGACGCGCCGCGCGAGATCGGCGTGCGGCTGGCCCACATGATCTCCCGCATCCGGCCGGAGCTGGACATTTACCTGCTGACCGACCGAAACGTGGAACAACTGGCGGGCGACCCCAGCGCCTCGGCGATCCGCCGCGTCTTCTATGAGGTCGAAGAGCCCATGGAGGTGCACCTGAACATTCTGGAGGGCGTGCGCGATCGGCAATCCACGCCTCACTTCGACAATCTCAAGCAGTATGCTGCCAAGCCGATCAGCACATTTCATGCGCTGCCCATCGCGCGGGGCAAGTCGATCATCAAGTCCAACTGGATTCGCGACTTCGGCGAATTCTACGGATTGAACCTCTTCCTGGCGGAGACGTCCGCCACGACAGGCGGCCTGGACAGCATGCTGGAGCCCACGGGAAACATCAAGGTCGCCCAGGAGAAGTTCGCGCGCGCAGTCGGCGCGGACCACGTGTTCTTCGTGACCAATGGCACGTCCACGTCGAACAAGATGGTCTACCAGGCAGTGACGAAACCGGGCGACATCGTGATCGTGGACCGCAACTGCCACAAGTCGCACCACTACGGGATGGTTCTGTCGGGCGCGCAGCCGCTTTATGTGGAAGCCTTTCCGATGACGGAGTATTCGATGTATGGCGCGGTTCCGCTGCGCACGGTCAAAGAGGCGCTGCTGGCGCTGAAGTCGGCGGGGCGCCTGGACAAGGTGGCCATGGTCACGCTGACCAATTGCACCTTCGACGGGCACATCTACAACACCCAGCGCGTCATGGCCGAGTGCCTGGCCATCAAGCCCGACCTGATTTTCCTGTGGGACGAGGCGTGGTTCGGGTTTGCGCGCTGGTCGCCATTCTTGCGCATGCGCACGGCGATGGGCGCCGCGGCCGCGCTGCAGGCATGGCGCGACGACCCCAAGGCGCTCGAGGCCTGGCAGGCACAGTGCCGCGAACTTGGCGAGGATCTGGACCCCCAGGATCCGAGGCTGCTGGATCGCGTCCTGGTTCCCAATCCGCGGGCCATGCGCGTACGCGTCTACGAGACGGATTCGGTGCACAAATCCATGTCTAGCCTAAGACAGGGATCGATCATCGCCGTGCGCGATGAAGACTACGAGCACCATGTCTCGGCATTCCACGAAGCGGTGTTCATCCATGCATCCACCTCGCCCAATGCGCAGATCATTGCCTCGCTGGATGTGGCTCGCCGTCAGATGGAGCTGGAGGGCTACGAGCTGGTCATGCGCGCCATCGAGGTCGCCCTGGCCATCCGCCGCGAGGTCGCGAATCATCCACTGATTTCGCGGTACTTCAGCGTGCTGGGGGCCGACAAGATGATCCCCGAGGAATTTCGCGCATCGGGCTTTGCCGACTATCTGGCGCCGGGCATGAACTGGCTGACGGCCGTGAAGTCTTTCAAGGAAGACGAGTTCTGCCTGGACCCGACCCGGCTGACGCTGGTGTGCGGCACGGCGGGATACGACGGCACCACGTTCAAGAACCTGCTGGCTTCCCGCTACAACATCCAACTCAACAAGACCTCACGCAATAGCGTTTTGCTTCAGAGCAATATCAACAACACACGCAGTGACGTCGCGATGCTTATCAAGGTGCTGCTGGAAATTTCCGAGGAAATCGAATCAGGATTCAAGGAAAGCGGCGAAGCGGGCAGGGCAGAGTTCGCCGAGAAAGTCAGGAGCCTGATGGAAGATGTGCCCAGCCTTCCCAACTTCAGCCGCTTTCATGACGGCTACCGGGATGACCCGCGCAGCCCCACGCAGGAAGGCAACATGCGAGACGCCTTCTTCGCGGCCTACAACGAAGCGGATTGCGAATACCTGCCGCTGTCTAGTCAAGATATTGACAAGCGCCTGGAGGCGGGCCCCCCGCTGGTGTCAGCGAATTTCGTCATCCCCTATCCGCCGGGCTTTCCGATCATGGTGCCAGGCCAGATCATCGACGCGAACACCATTGAGTTCATGCGCAAGCTCGACGTCAAAGAGATCCATGGCTATAACGGGGCGCGCGGCATCAAGCTGATAAAGCCGTCGGTCTTCAGAGGCGCCGAAGGAAATAGAGCATGAGCAGAATCTTCGTGACGCTGTTCAAGACGCTTTTTGCAGGAAGGCGGCGCCTTGACGCTGCGTTCGGCCTTGCCCTGATCATGGCGGCCGGGCTGTTTCTTCAAGGGTGCACCGCGACACCCGCCAGGTTGCAGGCGGTGCCACACGGCTTGGTCGACCAGGTTGAAGTTCCTGGAATGCCTGGTGTGCGCTATCTGGTTGTGGCCGACTCGCCAAAAATCATTCAGGCGGCCTACGAGTCGTTGAAAAGGGAACAGGATTATCTTGCGAGGCGGGGGTATTCGGGCAAGCTGGGACCCGCTGTATTCCTTGCGATTTCTGGGGGTGGCGACAACGGGGCGTTTGCTGCGGGGTTGTTGAACGCATGGACGGAAACAGGCACCAGACCGGAGTTCAAGCTTGTGACCGGCATCAGCACGGGTGCGCTGATTGCCCCTTTCGCTTTTGCCGGCAAGAAATATGATGCGACGCTCAAGGAAGTCTATACAACGACTTCGCCAGACGACGTGATGATCAAGCGCAGTTTGCTTGGCGGCGTGTTGAGCGACGCGATGGCGGACAACCGTCCGCTATTGGCCCTGACCCGAAAGTTCGTGACCCAGGAGTTCCTGGAGGAGATCGCCGCCGAGCACGCCAAGGGGCGCATGCTGATGATCGGCACCACGGACCTCGATACCGGCCGTGGCGTCATCTGGGATATGGGGAAGATTGCCGCTTACGGCGGTCCTGCGGCATTGGACCTGTTCGTAAAGGTCATGGTCGCCTCGACGTCGATTCCGGGCGCTTTTCCTCCGATGATGATTGACGTGGAAGCCGGCGGACGACGCTACCAGGAGATGCACGTTGATGGCGGTGTGGTGGCGCAAGTTTTTGCCTATCCCGTTACCCTGCGCATCGCTGAGGAAGCGACGCTGCGCGGCGCCAATCGCGAGCGGGAACTCTATATCATCCGCAACGCCCGTCTGGACGCGGACTGGATTCAGGTGCAGCGCGCCACAATGAGCATCGCTGCGCGCGCGGTCGCGTCCATGATTCAAAGCCAAGGTATTGGTGATCTTTACCGCATCTACACGACGGCGCACCGTGATGGCGTCCAGTTCAACCTTGCGTTCATTCCATCGAGCTTTCGGGCGCCGCATCGAGAGGAGTTCGACACGGAATACATGCGATCGCTCTACGACACCGCCTATGACATGGCATTGAAGGGCTTCCCGTGGTCCCATGCGCCGCCGGGTTTCGCGTTGCCGACGGTTGATTCACCCGGCAAATAGATCGCGGGGTGCGTCGCGCGTGTCAGGGCTTGGCTCTTACGTCCCGAGACGCAGGCGCGGAGTACCAATGTTCCGGCGGCACGATCTTGGGCTGTTCGGGGTCTCCCTCGTAGGCAGGCGTCATGATTTGCACCTGGTATTCGTTGAAGACATCAATGATGTGGCGGTGCAGCTCGGCGTAGCGTTTGCCGATCATTTCTGTGTCGCGCACATAGACGTTCAGTTCGTATGAAACCGAAAAATCTCCCAGTTTGGTCAGGAGAATGAAGGGGCTCGGATCTGAAAGCACGCCGGCGGTCCGCCCGGCGGCGGTGAGCATCATCGCCTCGACCTGCCGCCACGGCACCTCGTAGCCGATTCCGACCGTGGTGTGAAGAATCAAACCTTTGGTGCCGGCAAGGGAACTGTAATTCGTGACGTCGCTGTTCAGAATCTGGGAGTTCGGTATCGTCACCTCTTCGTTTTTAGTCGTACGCAGATGCGTCACCTGAAGGCGGACGGTCACGACTTCGCCGACGACATCGCCCACCTTTACGCGATCCCCGACCTTGAAAACCCGCCGGTAGGTCATCAGGTAGCCCGCGATAAGGTTGGATATTGCCGTGGAAGAGCCTAACGACAGCATGAGGCCGATGAAGATCGAGATGCCCTTGAAGGCTGCGGTTTCGGAGCCAGGAATGTAGGGGTACGCAACGACCACCGCAAACGCCAGGATCAGCACCCGGAGCAGCTTGTAGGTCGGCATGGCCCATTCCGGTTCGAACTGCGTGAAGACGACGCGCTTTTGCTCCACTGCGGCGAAGAATTTCCGGGCCCGGGCCAGCGTAAAGCGGGTCAGGAGATAGATGATGATCAGAATCAGGACGTCGGGAATGATCTCGGCCGTGGACTTCCCAAGTCTGCGGACAGCATGGGTCGACAGGTTGAGCAAGTCGTTCGAGACAGAACGGGTCCAGGGAAAGAGCGCAAGCACGTATTGCAGGTATGCGTAGATCGACACGACGATGGTCATGATCCCGATCGCCAGGATCACGCCATGCAACGCTTTCCAGATCGTGTCCGATCGCACGACCTCGAACGACTGGATGTCCACGTCGTGAACGCGACGCTTCAGAATCCTGGAGAGGGCCTTGTCCAGCCAGCGATTGAGCAACGGCAAGACCGCAATGCCTGCCGCCAGCAGGACGGTGGCGCCGGCCGCGTGTAGGGCCGCCTTGATCAGATAGTCCGTGCTGCGGGTCAGCCGGAATTCGTCGATGGCCTGGCGAATGCGCGCCAGGTGCAAGGCCGCGAGGTTCTCGCGCGTGGTTTGCTCGAGCTGGGCGTCCGCATCCGTGACGACCATCAATGCCGTCTTGCCTGCCAGGATGACCGAGCCGGTTTCGATGGTGTCCACTTTCAGTCCGGCGCTCGCGAAGGCGGCATTGCCGGCCGCTTCCTCGATTCTTCGCCCAATGGATTGCGCCCGTTTCTCGGCGGGAAACGATGACAGCCCACGGACCGTGAACAGCACCTGCCCGTCGATCTCGACGGGGGCTGTTTCCAGCGTCAATTCAAGGGCAGGGGCCGTGGAACGCGCCTCGTCGCCAGCGGCCCCGAACGCGAGCAGGGGCGCCAACAACACGGCGGCCAGGATGAACGACTTGAGTCTGCGGGCCATTTGTGTCTCCCACGCTCACCGCATCGTTGAGTCGTGCTTCACCGGCGAGCGTGGGCGCAAGGCTCGCTCCGGACGATTCAACCGGCATGACGACCATCAGCACAGAATTGCGGATTAGGGCAGCGTCGATGTTGACTTCCATCATGAAAACGCCGACAGCAATGGATGCCGGTGCCACGCGAGGCGCCAGCGCGACGGACGGCCCAAAGAATCGAAGATTTCTGATGGGAACGCTTGTGGACGCGTTCCTATACTTCGTCACTTGCGCGCAGTGCTACCCAGATTGCCGGGATGCGCGATTTTGCGTTCTTGCCATAACAGACGATGCCGTATTCCGAACAGTCGCTGCACTGGGGGCAGTACCACCCTCGGTTTATCCATGACGCGTTCCATGCGCCGCGCGGGGTGGCGGTGCGGGCGGCCCACGCGGACCCATTTCCCATCGGCGCCAAGGCCTATATCGTCGACGAGGACGAGTCATCGGAATGGGCCGTTCGTCGGATCCTGGCCAATTTTTCCATCGACGTCATACAGAGCCGGACAGTGCGTGATTTCCTGTCTATTTATTCCGAGGGCGAGTGCGACTGCCTGATCATGGACTTTGGAAAATTGACCGCAGACAGGGCTGTCGATCGTGATTTGGCCCAGGCAAACGCCGCCCTGCCGATGATCTTCATCAAGTCCGAGCCTGAATTCGGCGACGCCGTCGAGGCCATGCGGCGCGGTGCGGTGGACTTCTTTGCCAAGCCGCTCAATTCCAGCCGTCTATCCCATGCCATTCACTTTGCGCTGCGCCTGAGCCGCCGCGCGCATCTGAATCGCGTGCGGGCGGAACAGGAAGAAGCGCGAAAGGCGCTGCTGACGCAGCGTGAGCTTGTGATCGTTCAAGGCGTGATTGCAGGTCATTCCAGCAAGGAAATCGCGGAGCATCTGCATATCTCCGTGCGAACCGTCGACAACCACAAGGCGCGCGTTTATTCCAAGCTGAATATCAATTCTTCGCTTGCGTTGGCCCGGCTGTTCATCGGTCTGATAAAGCCTGGCACTGACTGGCGCTCGAGCGAGGGGCAATCCGATTATGTGCTGGCAAAAGGGTAGTTTTACTCTCCATTCCAGCGTCTTGTTCTTGAAATAATGTGTCGCCCAGTCTTCCGATACGTCAGTGCTGATCGTGGCCTGCAGCCTTGCGCGGTTCTGCGATGTAAATGCAAAGAGACATGGCGGAGCGTCAAGTTTGTCTGAGGCGCACGCGGTTATTGGGTCTCGCAGGCCGAGCGTTTTTGCGCTCGGCCTGTTGAGTGATATTTAACGCGCAGAGCGCATCGTTGATTGAGTCACAAGGACTGTTATGAATAAAAAAATAATCTCCCGATTCGCGTGCTTGGGAGTCGCTGTTGGACTGATCGCAGTCAAGCCAGGCCAAGCCATCGCTGCCGAAGACTTCAAACCGCCCGTGGGCAAAATCTCGCAACGCGCCGCGCCCGTCAAGGGCACGCCTGCCGCCTCCCCGACGTCCACGGGCAGTCAGGAAATTGCCCGGTCCCGCGGCACGGCCATTGCTCCCGACAAGGGGCTGTCCATCACGTCGGGCGCAACGCTTAATTCGCAATTGATCCGTGTGCGTACCTCCGGCGGAACCGGCACCTTGAACTTCCGGTTGCTCGACACCAGCGGCAAGCCCGCCGAACTGCCCGCCGGCCTGGTGTTCGGATCCGACGGCTCGCTCTCGGGCGCCGCACCCTCCGTCGCCAGCCCCAAGACGCTTACCTACCTGATCCAGGTCGAAGACAGCGGTGGCGGCAAGGCCAGCCGGGCGGTGCAACTGACCATCAACCCGCCTTTGAATGTCGAAGGCGGTTCCATTCAAGCGACGGCGGGCGGCCGGATCAAAAGCCCCGTCAAGTTCATCAACGTCAGCGGCGGCACCGGCAACTACGCGGTGTCCTATTCAAACGCTGATGGCAGCGCCATGCGTATCCCGTCCGGCTTGGTGCTCGACGGCAGCGGCCGCGTCAGCGGCGCGGTGCCCAAGTCTCTGGAAAAAATGGCCGGCCTGACCGCCACCATCAGCGACGAAGGCGGCGCCCGCGTTTCCATTCCGGTCGACTTCAACCTGGCGCCCGCGCTCGAAATCTCGACCAACCCGATCGAACTCACAGCCGGCGCCACGATGCCGACGGCATTGCCGGTGGTGAACGCCACGGGCGGTAGCGGCGCGGTGCGCTACGCGCTCTTCGACAAGGACGGCACGACGCCTGCCCGACTTCCCGAAGGCCTGAAGTTCGACGAGGCCACCGGCACGCTGCGCGGTCTGGTGCCGCCCACGCCGCAAGAGGGCCGTTACGTGGTGCTGGCCCAAGACGCCGGTGGCGGCGAGGCAAGTGCCCGATTCGAATGGAAGATCAATCCCCAGCTTCAGATTTCGTTCGAGTAGCCGAAGCATTAAGTAAGAATAAAAAACCCGCCTTCCGCATTCTGGAAGGCGGGTTTTTATTTTTTGGGGACGTATTGGAATCGCGCCCTGTGGTGCTGCACCCCGGGGTTTTCCTTTTATTGCACAACCCCCCTGTGCCCCACCGCAGCGATTCAGTACGTAACATCTCTTTCCGTCTGAGCGGCTGATCCCATTTGCCGATGGCGATATGCTTGGTGCTTAACTCGTATTTACGGGAAAGCCATGAGCGCATCGATTGAAGAACAGACTGCGGCTTTCAAGCCTGAACCCCGCATTTCGACCGGTAATTCCGGGATTGACGATATTCTGGGCGGCGGTTTGGATCCCAACAGGATGTATCTCTGCGAAGGGCGTCCAGGCGCTGGCAAGACCACCATGGGCATGCAGTTTCTGCTGGAGGGTGTCCGCCAGGGCGAGCGCGCGCTGTATGTCGCGTTGTCGGAAAGTCCGGCTGAGCTCAACCTCGTCGCGCACCGCCATGGATGGTCGTTGGATGGCGTCGAGATCCTGGAAATCGTGTCGGAAGACGTGCTGGACCCCGAGCGCGAGCTCACGGTCTTGCACCCCGCAGAGATGGAGCTGACCGAAACCACGCGGCTCATTCTGGACAAGGTGGAATCGCTGAATCCGTCGCGGGTCGTCGTTGACAGCCTCTCTGAACTTCGACTGCTGGCGCAGGGCTCTCTGCGCTATCGCCGCCAGATCCTGGCAATGAAGCACTTCTTCGCGAATCGCCAATGCACCGTGATTCTGTTGGACGACCAGGCGGCCAAAGAGGACGACCTGCAGCTGCACTCCATTTCGCACGGCGTCATCGCTCTTGAGCAGGTGGCGGTCGATTACGGCGCCCAGCGGCGACGGCTGCGCGTTCTTAAAATGCGCGGCGTGGACTTTCGGGGCGGTTATCACGACTTCACGATCAAGCGGGGAGGCCTGGAGGTCTATCCGCGGCTCGTCGCTGCCGAGCATCACAGGGAGTTTCACCCGACGCCCACCCCCAGCGGCAATGCGGAGCTGGACAGCCTGTTGGGCGGCGGCCTGGACCGTGGTACCAACGCCCTGTTGATTGGCGCGGCCGGCGTGGGCAAGTCCTCGTTGGCTGCCACCTACGCGGCATCCGCAACGCAGCGAGGCGAGCATGCGGCAATTTTTGCGTTTGACGAAACCCGGTCCACATTTTTTGCGCGTGCCCGCGCGCTGGGGATGGAACTGGATACCGCGCTGGATGCCGGGTTGCTGAACTTCAAGCAAATCGACCCGGCCGAAATGTCCCCGGGCGAATTTACGGCGTTGGTGCGCCGCGCTGTCGAGCAGGGCGGCGCGCGCATCGTGATTTTCGACAGCCTGAACGGGTATATGAACGCCATGCCCGACGGACGGTTTCTGATTCTGCAGATGCACGAACTGCTCAGTTACCTTGGCCAGCAGGGGGTGACGACCGTGATGGTGCTTGCCGAGCATGGGCTGGTGGGCCCGATGGAAACGCCGCTGGACATCAGTTATCTGAGCGATACGGTAATCATGTTGCGTTACTTCGAATACGGCGGACGCGTGCGCCGTGCGATTTCGGTCGTCAAGAAACGCAGCGGCGCGCACGAACACGTGATGCGCGAGTTCACCATGTCGTCGGCAGGTCTGACCCTGGGGCCGCCCTTGACCGCCTTCCATGGACTGTTTTCGGGCACCCCGCAGTACACGGGCGAAGACCTGCGACTATTGAGCGTACCCGATGCTTCGTCCTGAGGATGCCGAAGCGCGTGTTCTGGTGTATGCCCCGATCGGTCGCGATGGCACGGCCGGCGCGCGGCTGCTGCAGCGCGCCGGCTTCTCTACATACGTGTGCAAGGATGCGGAAGACCTGCTGATGCAGGCGGAAACCGGCGCCCTGACGGCTTGCATCACCGAGGAAGGGCTGTTCGGCAAGAATCTGGACTTGGTGAGCGAATGGCTGAAGGCGCAGCCGGCCTGGTCCGGACTGCCGTTTGTCGTGCTGACCGGCAAGTCGCAGAGCGGACCCGTCGTGCGGTGGCGCAAGAAGATGACGGAGCTGCTGGGCAACGTGTCGCTGCTGGAGCGGCCGACCCAAAGCCTTGCCCTGACCACGATGGTGCAGACGGCAGCGCGCGCAAGGATGCGCCAGTATGAGATCCGTTCTCTGCTGTTGGCCGAGAAGCAGGCGGCCCAGGCGCTCGAGTCCATGGTGGCAAGCCGGACCCGGGAGCTGGAAATGGCCAATGCCGAACTTCAGCAACAGATGCTCGAGCGCAGCCGGATTGAAGAGTCGCTGCGCCAGGCCCAGAAGCTTGAGGCGCTGGGACAACTGACGGGGGGCGTGGCCCACGATTTCAATAACCTGCTGATGGTCATTTCGGGGGGACTGCAAATGCTGCAGCGTCCCATCGACGACGCGCGGCGCACACGCCTGTATGCGTCGATGCGGCAGGCGGTGGACCGGGGCGCCTCGTTGTCGCGGCAGTTGCTGACGTTTGCCCGCCGCCAGGCCTTGCGCCCACAGGTGGTGGACCTGAACACAGTCGTTCGCGACATGCTGGACATGCTGGAGCGCAGTCTGCGCGGCGACATTGTCGTGTCGCTGGCGTTGGCCGACGGCCTGTGGCCGGTGGAGGTCGATCCGGGCGAGCTTGAACTCGTCATCCTGAATTTGGCGGTCAACGCGCGCGATGCCATGCCCAACGGCGGCGTGATTGAAATCCGGACCGAGAACGTGGCCGCGCCGGGGCAGGGCGAGTTGACGGTCGACCACGTTGCGTTGCGCGTGACGGATACCGGCACGGGCATGTCCGCAGAGGTGGCGGCGCGCGTGTTCGAGCCATTCTTCACCACCAAGGATGTTGGCAAGGGATCGGGCCTGGGGCTGCCGCAAGCGTATGGATTTGCCAAGCAGTCGGGCGGCGCCATCGAGCTTTCCACACAGCCGGACATGGGAACCACCGTCTCGGTGTGTCTGCCCCGGTCGGCAAAACAAGCCGCCACGCGCGGCCGCCCGGCCGATGTGCGTGCGGTTCGGGAACGCGCCTCGACGTTGAATGTCTTGCTGGTTGAAGATGACGCCGAAGTGGCCGCGTTGACGGCCAGCATGCTGCAAGAGCTGGGTTATGCGGTCACGCCCGCTTCCAGTGCCGCCGAGGCGTTGGAAGTGCTGAACGGCGATGGCCGCGTTGACGTCATGTTGACGGATGCCATGATGCCGGGCGGTAAGAACGGCATCCAATTGGCCCGGGAAGTGCGTATCCGGAACCCGGGGCTGCCGGTGGCGCTGATGACCGGATTCATGGGCGAGGAAGTGAAAAAGGCTGGGCAGGAAGGCATTCCGCTTCTGCCCAAGCCTTACCGGCTCGAGCAACTGGCGGGCCTATTGATCCGATTGACTGGCGGGCGCGCGTCGGGGCGGACGTAGCCGTCCTGGCGCGGGAATGGCAATTGCTGCGCGAGCCCTGCCCGCCAGGCTTGACAGCCACGCGCCAAGGAGACGCCATGATTGCAGAACGATTGCGTAGATTGCGCCGCATCGCGGCCTTTGCCGCCGAACGCTCGGGGGACTATGTGGAGTTGGTGGGGATCGAGTTGTCCCTTTACCGCTCGGCGCTGGTGGCCACCGTGATCAGCAGCGTGGCCCTTGTGTTTTGCGGGTTGGGCACGCTGGGGTTTATCTCGGTGGCCGCGATTGTGAGCTTTTGGGATACCGAGCATCGCAAGCTGGCCGCGTGGCTGGTGGCCGGCGCCTGGCTGCTGATCACGATGATTTCGCTGGTCATTTCGACACGGAGCGCGCCGAAAGCGTCGCCCTTCGCGGAACTGAGTCATCAGGTGCGCCTGGATACCGCTGCTGCACGGAGCCATTATGCCCAAGACGACCACACTGGCTGATAAAGAGGCCCTGCTGGCCAAGATGGAGCGCGACCGCCAGGCGCTCGATGTTCCCATGCCGCGACGTTTACCGCTCAACAGAGCGGGCGGGGCGTGGGCCCGGACGGCCGCGCTGGCCGCCGGTGCGACGCTGGGATGGCCGCGCTTTTTGCGCCAGCCGCTGCGCGCCATGGCAGCGGTGGCCATGCGCGACCGGGTTGCGGAACTGATGGGCCGCATGCAGGTGCGGCGCGTCAGCGATCCGATGTCGGACCCGGAACTGGCCCGGTTGGAGAAGATGATGGCGGACGTGCGCGCCGCTGCCGCCAGGTCGGCCGACGACGCGGAGATCGAGCGGCTTCGGGCTCTTTTGGATCTTCAAGTGGCGCGGCTGCGCAAATTGCGTGTGCAGCAAGGTCAGCGCGCCCAGCACGTCCAGCAGTCTCAAGTCATGCAGACCATTCCGCCCACTCCGCGAACCCGGCAGACCCCTCCCGTGCCGTCCGCGCCGGCGGGCCGTGACGTTTCATCGATTCCATAGCGCAAGGCAAACGCGAGGCGCGACCGCGCCTGCTGCACGGGCGGACCCTCGCGGGTCCAATGCCCGGGCGGATCATGGCCGGTCCAAGAGCGCCCACGGACCCGCACCCCATCACTGCCGGCGGCGACTGCGTGCGCGTTGCCGATGCTGTTTCCGCGCCCGGCTTGTCAGCGCGGACGCCAGGGCAAGCAGCTTTTCCTCGTCCAGTCGTTCAGCGTCGACCAGTTGCTCGTCGGCGCCTTTCACCGCAATCAGCAGTTCGTCCAGCTTCAGGTGCAGCGCCTCGCTGTCCTTGTTCTGGCTTTGCTGAATCAGGAAGACCATGAGAAACGTGATGATGGTGGTGCCGGTGTTGATGACAAGCTGCCATGTCTCGGAAAACCCGAAGGCCGGGCCCGAGAACGCCCACACGACCACGGCGATCAGCGCGATGCCGAACGCGACAGGCGATCCCGCTCTCTTCGTGACTTGCGATGCGAAGCGGTCAAAAAAATGGGAGATCGGGTTCACTTTTCCGGCCTTCCCGGGCCGGGATTTCGGCTCGCACTTTGCTCGCCGCTTTGCTGCATTTCTCTTCGGCATGGCGCTCCATTCCTACACGCTCGGACCTGCGTGACGCAAAACCCGACAGCAAGCCTCATGCCCGATTGCTTGCGCGCCACGCGGCACGGCACGTGCTAGGCTCACGGTGTTTTTCGCCCGCCATATCGCAATGAAATCCCTACTGCAGTCTGAAATGTTCCTGCTGCTGGCCTGCGGGCTTGCGGTCGCGGGGCTCTTTGTTGAGCCGCATCTGGAAGGGCTAGGCCAAGCCGGTAGCCTCGTTGAAACGGTCGTGCTGATCGCCGCGATTCTTGCCGCGTCGCTCAGTGTTGCGCGCCATGCGGAACGAATCGCGCAGAAGCTGGGCGACCCCTACGGCAGCATGATCCTGACCTTGTCGGCCGTGCTGGTCGAAGTGATCGTGCTGGTGATCGTGTCGGCGAAGGCGGGCTCGCCGACGCTGGTGCGCGACAGCATCTATTCGGCGGTGATGCTGGACATCAACGGGATCCTTGGCGTGGCCGCGCTGATCGGCGGCTTCAAGCACGGCGAGCAGGCCTACAACGACGATTCGGCGCGCACGTACAGCGTAATGATCCTGACCGCCGTCACGGTGTCGATGATCATCCCCGAGTTCGTTCCGCAGCCAAGCTGGCGGGCCTACAGCGCTTTCACGGTGGTGTCGATGCTGCTGATGTACGGCGTGTTCGTGCGCATGCAGACCGGGCCCCACAGCTATTTTTTCAGCTACAGCTATCCGGACAAGAAGACGCGCAAGCCCGCGCCGGCGGGCGCGCAGCCAAATTGGCGCCAGTCGGCAGTCGTGATGGCGGTGGGCATTGTGGCGGTGGGCGCGCTGGCCGAACTGATGTCGCACTCGCTGAATCGCGGCCTGAAAGGGATGGATGTGCCCGTCGGCCTGATCGCACTGGTCGTCGCGGGAATCTCGGCGGCGCCCGAGATGTTGACGGCGTTTCGCGCGGCGTTGGCCAACCGCATGCAATCGGTGGTCAATATTGCATTGGGCGCGTCGCTGTCCACGGTGATCCTGACCGTGCCGGCGATGGAGGCGATGGCCTTGATCACCGGTCAGCGGATCAACATGGCGATGACGCCGCTGCAGACGCTGATGATGCTGGTCACGTTGGTTGTCGCGGCCATCAACCTGAACGACGGGCAGACGAACGCCATCGAGGGCCTGACGCACTTTGTGCTGTTTGGGGCGTTCCTGATGCTGCTGTCGCTGGGGTTGTAGCGGGCGGGCCAGGTGCAAGCGCTCGCCCGGTCATGGCTGTGCCGCTTTCCGGGCGGTAAGGGCTAGTCCTTCGGGCCAGATTTCTTGGGCAGCACGGCAGGGGTGTCGTCAGCGGGCTTGAACACTCCGCCGTCGGTATCCGCTTCCGGAGCGGGATTGCCATCGATGGCCGGCGCCTTGCCGACGGACTCGCCCTCGCGTGCGCGTTCCCGGTCATTGGCCTTGTCCAGGCCCTTCTGGACACGGTCTGCGATGTCCACCTGGTCTTCGGTTGACGGTTCCGGGGCGGGATTGCCATCCGCGTTCGCGCCTGCGTGCCGCGGATCGCGGGTGCCGGATGCATCGAGGCTGCGGGAAGGGTGTGCGTTCATGGTGCTCTCCTTGAAAACGTCCCTGGGCGGCAAGTGCCGTGCCTGCCCTCGCGCATCCCGCGCTTACCCACGCTCGGACGCCATCACGGGTTCTGCCTCGGCCTCGCCATCGGCGGCGCTGACGTGGACGATGCGTTCGGGCAGCGCCAGCGCGATGCCTGCCGCCTTGAGCGACCGCATGATGCCTAGGTTGATGGACTGCTGCGTATCCATGTAGCGGTTGTAATCCGCGCTCATCAAGTAGTAGACGGCCTCGTACTCCAGCGCGCTGTCGCCGAATCGCGCCAGGTGGGCGCGGTCGAATCGCACATCGCTCTGCTCGTTGATCCGGTCGCGCAGGATGCCGGGCACTGCCGCGGCACGTTCGACGTCGGTCTTATAGCTGATGCGTACCGAGAAGACGATGCGCCGTTGCTGCATGCGCTTGTAGTTCTGGATCGTCTGCTTGAGCAGTTCGGTATTCGAGCACACGATCTGTTCGCCGCCCAGGCTGCGGATGCGCGTGGTCTTCAGGCCGATGTGCTCGATGCTGCCGGCCACTGCCCCGAACACGATGAAGTCGCCCACTTCAAACGGCTTGTCCAGGCCGATGGAAATGGAGGCGAAGAGATCGCTCAGGATGGTCTGCACGGCGAGGGCCACGGCGACCCCGCCGATGCCCAGGCTGGCGACCAGCGCCGTGATGTTCACCCCCAGGTTGTCCAGCATGGCCAGCAGCGCCACGGCCCAGACGAAGGTGCGTAGCAGCAGGCCGAGCAGGGTGGCGGTCACGCGGCTGGCGTCGCCACGTGCTAGCACCGCGCGGCGCACCAGCACGTCCACGGCGCGCTCCAGCCACAAGGCGCCCTGCAGCGCCAGCAGCACGAACCACAGATGGCTGATGGTGGCGCCGCTCCAGGGCAGGGGCGCATCGCTGACGTCGATGCCGGCCATCAGGCACAGCAGCGCCAGCACGACCCAGTTGGTCCGCCGCAGTATCTGCGACATGGCGCTGGCGAAACCATGGCCAGGCAATTGCGCGCGCGCCTCCAGCCGCGCGCGCACCACCTTCAGCACGGTCGCAAGCACCATGAAAAGCACCGCGCCCACGCCGAGTGCGATGATCCAAAGCGCCATCGGGTGCGCGTTGAGCCAATCTCCAAATATCCATGAATTCATTACGGGGCCTCCCATGCACGGAGCGCCGACCGCAGCAAATGTTGTTCCTCGTGCGCTTGGGAAGCCGAGGCAGGCCCCCGAAGCCTGAGCCTCAGGGGCGTCGAGACATTTACTTTTTCAGACCCGCCAAGGCGTCGCGCAGCATGAGCTTGGGGTTTTCGTTGCACTGCTTGACCAGCATCGGCGTGCGGGTGCTGATGCCCTCTACGTCGACCACAGCCTCTTCGGGCTTGCCTTTGTTGTTCAGCGCTTCTGCATAGCTGACGACGACGGGACGGAAGCTCTCTTGGACGTCGAGGAAGTCCTGGCATTGCCACATGCCGAGAGGCTTTTTCGCATCAGCTGCCTGGCCGGTGACCGAAAAGGTCAGCGAGCCAATGAGACCAATCATCAGTAGGTGCTTCTTCATGTTCGAGCTCCTGGGTTGGCTTGCAGATGGAACGGCTTACAGGGATAAGTGAGCCGGGAGGCTCACCGATTTACATTACTGAAATCGGATGGGCGTCGTCAACGCGGCCGACATCCAATGGCGGAGGGGGATCCGCTTATACCGGTGACGCCGCAACGCCCGGCGACATCATTGCAGCGCCGTGTCCAGCAGCATCATGAGCACGAATCCCAGCATGAGGCCGCAGGTCGCGGGAACCTCGTGGCCTTTTCGATGGGTCTCGGGAATGATTTCGTGGCTGATGACGAACAGCATGGCGCCAGCCGCAAAGCCCAATCCCCAGGGCAAGAGCGAGGCCGACCAGCCCACAATGGCCGCGCCAAGCACGGCGCCCAGCGGCTCCACGAGCCCCGATGCCATCCCGAAGCCAACGGCGAATGCGCGCCGATAGCCCGCGGCGAGCAGGGCAATGGCCACCACCAGTCCCTCGGGAACGTCCTGGATTGAAATGCCCATGGCGAGCGAACCCGCCTGCACGGGATCGGCGCCGGCGTAGCCGACGCCGATCGCCAGGCCTTCCGGAAAGTTGTGCAGCGTGATGGCGAAGACAAACAGCCAGGTACGGCGCAGGTTGCGTGCCGGTTTGCCTTCCTTGCCCTTGATGAAATGCTCGTGGGGCAGCACGCGGTCCAAGAGCAGCAACGCCAGTGCGCCGAGCAGGATGGCGCCGGCTATGGTCAGTCCCGCGGCCCAGGGGCCGCTGCCGAGTTGCCGGGCCGCGTCCAGGCCCGGAATGATCAACGAGAACGCGCAGGCGGCCAGCATGATGCCCGCGCCGAATCCCAGCAGCGTGTCCTGCACCCGCTCGGGCACGCGTTGCGAGAACGCGACCGGCAACGCGCCCAGCGCGGTCGCGCCCGCCGCGAGCAAGCCGCCCAACAAGGCGGCGCCAACTGCGGGATGGCCGGCGTCCAGGTATCGCCATAACGCGAACACGCCCAGCCCGCACACGACGAGCAGACCCGTTCCCATCAGACCTCTCAGCATCGAGGTCCGCGGGTCCGGCAGCGCCTGGCCGGCTGGGGAAGTCTGGCGGGGCACTTAATACGATCCCGAAAAGAGGCCGCGCGCTGCCGCAAGACGTGCAAGCGCAGACGCGGTCAACGTTGAATCCGGTTGTGAGCCGTGGCATGGCCGATCCATGGATGCTCCTCAGGGTGAAGACCGGAGCTTTGTTCACCAGGGGCTGCCGGCCGGGTGTGGCCGTCGAGCCCTAGCAATGCGCGTGCCTGGGCGGCCGGTAAGTCCCATGAAAAGAGCGCCCGAAGGCGCTCCAGCGGACCGCGCGCGGCGCGCGTCAGGTCAGGCAGAACTGCGGCGTGCCGCTAGGGTCGACGCGCCGGATGCCCTTGAGAATCCACTTCGCGTGCCGCTCGGCTTCATGCTGAGCCGAAAACAGCTTGCCGCTCGGAATGGGCCAGACTGCTTGCTGGTCCTCAAGGTCGCCGTCACGCCGGGTCGTGACGTCCAACCGGTACTTGCCGCTGGGCAACTCAATGACGTCGCAGTGGACTTTGAATCCATCTACGCAAATACCTTGTTCAGTATTCATCGTGCGCTCCAGAGAGTGTGGTGTATGAGAATCGTGCTGCCACGGGATTTTCCAAAAACTGCCTCCGCCAGGGTGCAACAAAGTGCAATAATTCCCAACCAACCTCAGCATGGTTTGAGCGACCGACCAGTAGTTGGCTGGCCAGGCTGCCAGGGCCCCAAGCAATTCGGGCCCTGGACGAGGTCCAGGGCCCGGCGGGACATGCACAGCAGGCGGATACTACCTGCGCGTGCTCATGAAGGGGGACGAAGGGGCGCGGCTCACTGCCCGAGATTTGACGCCGTCTTTCCAGCCGGCTTTCCACATCTCGACGCGGCTGCGCCATTCATTGACGGATTCGCCGGTGTGCGCAGGCATGGCTGCGGTGCGAAGATAGGGGCAATCCAAAAGGGTCAACCCCTGGCGCGCGGCGTCTGCTCCCAGCTTCTGGATATCCACTTGCATGGCAACTCTCCCAAAAGATGCGAGCGCCTAGTTTGCCCAGCGCAAAACGCTCGCGCAACGAAGGGCGTGTAACTTCGCGTTTCTCTGTTACATCGCCGTAAGACCTGCCTGCCGATCCGCAAAAAAGTGCCCCGCAATGCGGGGCAAAGACTCACGGTTCAAACAAAACGCAAGGCCACAGCGACGTGGCGAGGCCGTGCCAGCCACCGGGCTCCCCAACCAGAATCCGATAACTGTGTCGCTGTGACACCTCGACGTCCGCAACTAACGTTCCCATCCCACACGTGCGCGGCCTACTGATTGCAAAGCGATTGCGCACTGCGTGACGCCCGCCTCGTGACGCGTGCGGGGTGAGGGGATTTCTACACGACCGGAAAAAATGACTGGCGTCGCGCCGCGTGCGTGAACAGCTCGCGGCACCGCCAATTGGCGCGGTTCGGTCAGGCCCGCGACTTGCGGCGCTCGGGCATCGCGTATCGACCACACGACAGGAGGACCGCATGAAGTTCACCAAAGCCACCAACGCCAAAGCGCAAGGCGACGCCATTGTGTTCGAGATGGAGACAGCCGGCGTCACGCGGCAGTTCGAAATATCCGGTGATGTGCTGCGGCGCCGTTTTGGCGCCGCGGACGATACGGCGCCGGAATTGCTGCGCGCTTTCGAGCGCAGCGAGGACGCGTTGCGCGACTTGGCGCATCGTACGCAATGGGTTCCGACCGATGGGCCGATAGCGGTGGGCGAAGGCGATTTCGGTTGAATGTGAGCCCGGCGATGCTCGCCGGGCGCGAAACGAAGCTCGCCATTGGGAATGACGTTTGCTGGAACGTGCCCGTTCGTCAGACGGCATCGCGCCGTCATCCGGCGACGCTACTTCTACTGGAGGTCCGAATGAAAAACCGTCTTTTGAAGGCAGGACTTGGCGCTGCAATTGTCCTCAGCATGGGTTCGGTTGCGCTGGCGCAGACGCCCGCCGCCCCTGGCGGGCAGGTGCCCGCCGCAACGAACAAGCTGGACAGCGAGGCTCGTGGCTTTTTGAGCGACGCGGCCGAGTCCGGTCATCTCGAGATTGCTGGCAGCAAGATGGCGCTCGAAAAGTCGCAGAACGCCGAGGTCAAGAAGTTCGCGCAGATGATGATCGACGATCACACGAAGGTGGGCCAGAAGCTCGAGGCGTTGGCCAAGAGCAAGGGTTTCGAACCGCCGAAGGACCCGTCGATGATGCAGTCCGCCAAGCTCAAGGCGATGGGCTTGCGCGACGAAGGTTTCGACAAGGCTTACGCGGACGAGATCGGCGTGGATGCGCACGAGGACGCCGTCAAGCTGTTCGAAAAGGCCTCGAAGGAAGTGAAGGATCCCGAGGTCAAGCAATTTGCGATCGAAACGCTGCCCAGTCTTCAGCAGCATCTGCAGGCCGCCAAGGCGCTGCAGCAAAGCGTGTCCGCCAAGAAGTAGCGCACACGCGTGCGCCGGCGCCCTCTCCGGCGCCGGGCCGTTCAAGCGGGCCTGCCCGCCACTCGTTGCACCAGGGCTCACCGGCATGCCCCTTGCTGTACTGGGGCTGGGCCAGGCCCGCTTTCCAATCGATCCACCTACAGGAGTGATCATGAGCCAAAAGACCTTGAAGGAATTGTTCGTGCACGAGCTGTCCGACATCTACAGCGCCGAAAAGCAATTGACGCGAGCCCTGCCGAAGATGGCCCGCGCCGCCAGCGACCCTGCGTTGGCCGACGCATTCACCGCCCACCTTGAAGAAACCCGTGGTCAGATCGAACGTATCGACAAGATCGTGGAAGGCGCGGACTTCCGTTTGAAGCGCATCAAGTGCGCCGCGATGGAAGGGCTGGTGGAAGAAGGCCGCGACGTGATTGAAGATGTCGAAGAAGGCCCGGTGCGCGATGCCGCGCTGATCGCAGCGGCGCAGAAGGTCGAGCACTACGAGATCGCCAGCTACGGAACGCTATGCACGTTTGCCAAGCAACTGGGCGAGACCGAAGCGCTGACGTTGTTGAAGGAAACGCTGGCCGAAGAAAAGGCCACCGACGAGAAGCTGAGCATGCTGGCGCTACAGCAGACCAACGCCGAGGCCGCCAAGGCAGGCAAGGCAAAGTAGTGGAAGGCGCGGCAGCGTGCCCGCTGCGGCGATGACGGCCCTGCGCGGCACTTGCGCGTGCAGGGCCGTAATTCGTACTATGCGCTGAAATGGGGCGCCCAGGAGAGCATCATGAAACCAGCAGACGAGTCACCTTCGCGCGGCCGGCCCGCGCGGCGTGGGGCCAGGACCGGCCGCGGGCCCTGGTTGATGCTTGCCTTCTGGATAGGCGCCGTCGCCGTCTTGTTTCTGGTCGGCGTATTGATCCGCGGAATGTAGCGGCCCGGCAATCATTGGCACAACCTTGACGCCACCATGGTGACGACGGTGCCATCCGGAAGCTTGTAGTGTCCGTCGCCTTCCCAGGTCACGAGCTGGCCATCGGGAAGGCAGCAGTACGAGCGGGCTTTTCCGTCGCCGAGGGGCTGCGAAGAATATCTGTCGATGCGGTAGGTATTGCCGTCGGCGGCGGCGGCAACCACTTCCATGACGCGCTTGTAGGTTGGGTTTGACATTTCTGTCTCCTGTTCATCCGGCCGGAGTATTGGGGCATGCTGCCGGTACGGGGTCAATACGCATCGCAGCATCGGTCACGTATATGCGGTGGTCAGCAAGCGTCGTTCCGTCGCGAGTGGTTCATAGGTACGGGTTTTGCTGCACGCGCGGTACGAACAGGAGGATTCCACATGCCCGCAATTCCTTTGGCCGCCTACTGGGAGCGCGATGCCGCGCAAGAGGCGGTGCAGCTCGCCCGGCCCATGTTGGAGGCCGCCCTCTCGAACACCCGCGTTGGCGAAAGCGGATTCCTGCACGTGGTGGTCATGAATCCGCTGGCGCACCCGGGCAGCTGCGAGTTCGCTGACGCGATCCTGTACGAGGAAAGCATCGGCGATCCCGCGGGGTGGGACGCGGACTATGGCGCCTACGCCCGCGGCAAGGCGCGCGTGAGCTGGCGCACGGGTTTGGGAACGCACGAGGTGATGGCGCTCAGGCCCCATCTGCTTCGCGCCCGGGATACGCAGGTCTGGGGCAGCGTGTGCCTGGACGGGATCGTGGTGGCGGTCAGCGGCGCGAACCCGTGGTTCGATGAGGCGTTTGCCGCCGCGGTCGCCTCGCTGTTCAAGGCGGCCGTGCAGGCTCGGCGGGAAGCGCTGCAGGTGCGATAGCGCGAGGCTGGTCTGCTGCGTGAGGGGCGCCTCGGAACGCCAGTTGCTGGCCCGCCGGGCTCCTCAGGAGGGCGCGAACGATGAGCGAGCCGGACAGCAGCACCAGTGATTTTTCCCGCAAGGAGGTCAATCGCACCATCCTGCGGGCGCTATGGAAATACCGCGGGCGCACGGCTGCGGCTGTAACGCTGCTTGTGGCGGCAAAGCTGCTGATGGTGGCCGTGCCGGCAGTGCTGAAGGCCATCGTCGATCTGTTCAGCGCGCCAGGACCTTTGGTGTTGCCGGTATTCCTGCTGCTGGGCTACGCACTCATGCGATTTGGGGGCGGTGTCTTCACGGAGTTGCGCGATGTCGTGTTCGCGCGGGTGGCGCTGCGCACCGTGGCGGACTTTACGGTCAGCGTGTTTTCGCGATTACAGCAGCTGGGCGCCCGGTTTCACGGCGGCAGGCCGACTGGCGCGCTGGCGCGCGACGTGGAGCGCGGCACTGCGGGCGTGGGGTTCTTGCTTGGCACGGGGCTATTCACCTTGCTGCCGACGCTGGTGGAGATCGTGTCGGTCGTGCTGATCCTGGTCATGGGGTACAGCATCTGGTTCGCCGCCATCGTGACCATCACCTTTATCGCCTATTTTTCCTACACCACGGTGCTGCTGCGCAAGCGCGTCGCCTATCAGCGCCGATTGAACGAGCTGGACTCGCGCGCAAGCGGGCAGATGGTCGACAGCCTGCTCAACTACGAGGCCGTCAAGCTCAATGCCAACGAAGCGCTGGAATCGGACCGCCTGTCGCGCGTGCTGGAGGAGTGGACGCGGGTCGGCGAGCGCAACCAGCGTTCGCTGTCGCGCCTGCACGTCGGCCAGAGCGGCATCATCGCCTGCGGCGTGGCGGCAGTCATGCTGTTGGCCGGGCAGCAGGTCGTGGGACGCGAAATGACGGTGGGCGATCTGGTGCTGGTCAACGCCTACATCATCCAGATTTGCCTGCCGTTGAATACGCTGGGCCTCATCTTCCGCCAGGCCAAGGAAGCGTTCGTCAATGCCGAGCGCGTCTGCGACCTCTTGAGATATCCGCCGGAAACGGGGGACGACGCCACGCTGCCGTCATTGCAGGCGGGAACGGGCGAAGTGCGCTTCGAAGGCGTGGATTTCGGCTATGAGCCCGGACGGCAGATCCTGTGGGGCGTGGACCTGACGGTGCCTGCGGGGACGACGCTGGCCGTGGTGGGCGGCAGCGGCTCGGGAAAATCGACGCTCGGCCGCCTGCTGTTGCGCTTCTATGACCCGGATGCCGGGCGCATCCTGATCAATGGACACGACCTGCGCGCCGTCAATGTGCGCAGCGTGAGGCGCGTGGTGGGCATCGTGCCGCAGGACACCATGCTGTTCAACGAGACCATCGCCTACAACATTGCGTACAGCCGGCCGGATGCGACGCGCGATCAGATCGTGCAGGCCGCGCGCGGCGCGCGCATCCACGATTTCATCGAAAGCCTGCCGGGTGGATACGAAACGCCCGTGGGCGAACGCGGCGTGAAGCTCTCGGGCGGCGAGCGCCAGCGCGTGGGCATCGCCCGCGCGATCTTGAAGGATCCGACGATCATGGTGTTCGACGAGGCGACCTCGGCGCTGGACACGCGTACCGAGCGGGCGATCCAGGCGGAACTGGAGCGGCTGTCGCGCGGCCGCACGACGCTCATCATTGCGCACCGGCTATCGACCATTGTGCATGCCGACAATATCGCGGTCCTGGACCGGGGCAGGGTCGTCGAGCAGGGACGCCACGACGATCTACTTGCGCGCCAGGGCATCTACGCGCAGATGTGGACCTTGCAGCGGCAGCAGTCCGCCTTGGAAGAGGCAATGGGAAGGGATACCCGGCAGCCTGTCAACCTGGTTGCCGTGGTGGCTGGCGTGCTGGATGGCTCGCGGGAAGCCGCGCAGGACAAAGGCGTGAATGTCTACACCCTGATCGGCAACGAGGCGGCGCGCATTACCGGCGACCCCAGCGCGTTGCAGCAGCTGGTGTGGGACTTGTGCCTGCATGCGATAGCGGTCACACCGCCGGGCGGGCGCATCGAGATCAGCCTGCGCCGCGAGGGCCCGCTGACGCGGCTGTCGGTCACGGACGGCCGCACTGAGCAGGACGCGGATCCCGCGCTGTTGCCCACCGATGGCATGCAGAACCCGACGGACGGCCTGCGCGTCGCGGCAGCGCTGGATCCGGCGGAATTGGCCGTGCGAGCGCAGCGCCAGGGAGGCACGTTCCACAGTACGGCCGCACCCTCGGGCGGACGCTGCTACTCCGTCGATTTTCCCGTGCGCGCCATGGAGCCAGCACCGCTGCGCGCGGATGTCAGCGTGCCAAATCTGAGCGGCGCGCAAATCATGCTGGTGGACGATCAGGCCGAGGCGCGCGAGATGGTGGCCGAAATCCTGAAGGACAACGGCGCCAACGTGACGACGTATGCGGATGGTGAAACTGCCATGGCCGCGTTCGAGTCCATGCCCGCGGCAACGTGGCCGCAGGTGCTCATCTGCGATCTTTCGCTGGGCGACGTGGACGGCTACGAGGTCGTGGCGCGGGTGCGAGCGATGGAAGCGGACCGTGGGGCGGCGCTCTCGCACCGCCTGCCTGCCATCGCGCTGTCGGGCCACGTCAGCCAGGAGTACCGCCTGCGCACGTTGCTGGCGGGCTTTCAGGTGCATCTGTCCAAACCCGTCGATCCGCACGAATTGCTGGCCACGGTGGGCGCCTTGCTGCCGGCGGCGCCGGCTCAGCAACGGCGCGAGCCCTGATGGCTCGAGTAACCCGGCACTTCTTACGCGTGCTTGTAAGAAGTGCCGGATAAAAGCGGTTCTTCCATTCGACGCGCGTGAAAGCGTATCGGCACACGACTTGCTCTTGACCCAGCGTATGCCCGATGCGGACGAATCGCGCGGAGTCCCCCCAAATGAGGTGCGCAACCCTCGTCCACGAATGCGAGCAGCCGTTGTCATCGGCATGCGCTTCTCCGTTGCGAGATCCGATGCTGGCACGGTTCCGGCTCGAATAACGGAGTTGCCCTCATGAAGAAGATTGCCATCATCAGCGAACACGCCTCGCCCCTTGCGCTGGCGGGCAGCGTGGATAGCGGTGGACAGAACGTGTATGTCGCAAACGTGGCGCGTGAATTGGCGCGCGCA
This sequence comes from Achromobacter sp. SLBN-14, assembly GCF_006715415.1. Classification (NCBI taxonomy): domain Bacteria; kingdom Pseudomonadati; phylum Pseudomonadota; class Betaproteobacteria; order Burkholderiales; family Alcaligenaceae; genus Achromobacter; species Achromobacter sp. SLBN-14. The sequence continues at coordinate 4,385,294 of NZ_VFNE01000001.1, forward strand.
GGCATGGAGGTCGATGTATTTACGCGCCGGGACAATGCGGCGCTGGATACCGAGTTTCGGTGGATGCGCAACGTCAAGGTGATTCATGTTCCCGCAGGGCCCGCCAGCTTTCTTCCGAAAGAGCAGATGCTGCCTTACATGGACGACTTCTCCGCGTATCTGATGCGGTACGTCGGCCGTCAGCCCGCGGGGTATGACGTCATCCACGCCAACTTTTTCATGTCGGCGATGGCGGCGCTGCCGGTGGCGCAGCATTATGGCGTGCCGCTGGCCGTCACGTTCCACGCATTGGGCAAGGTGCGGCGGCAGTATCAGCAGTCGGCTGATCTGTTTCCGGATTCGCGCTTCGACATCGAGGACGACATCGCGCGGCGCGCGGACCGTCTCATCGCTGAGTGCCCGCAAGACCGGCGCGATCTCATCGAGCTGTACGGGGCCGATCCGCGCCGCATCGATATCGTTCCCTGCGGCTACGACGCCGCGGAAATGACCGCGCAGCCGATGGCGCTGGCTCGCAAGGCGTTGGGCTGGGACGACGGCGTGTTTACCGTGCTACAGCTGGGAAGAATGGTGCCGCGCAAAGGCGTGGATAACGTCATTCGTGCCCTTGCGCGGCTGCGCCACCGCCATGGTGTCCAGGCACGGCTGTGCGTGGTCGGCGGCAACACGGAGGATGCCAGCGAGCTGGCCACCCCCGAGATCGGCCGATTGCGCGGTATTGCGCGCGAAGAGGGCGTGGCAGAGTGGGTCGAGTTCGCGGGGCGGCGGCGGCGCGAGGAACTGGCCGCCTACTACAGCGCGAGCGACGTGTTTGTGACTACACCCTGGTACGAGCCGTTTGGCATTACGCCCGTCGAGGCGATGGCGTGCGCACGTCCCGTGATCGGCGCGGACACGGGCGGAATACGCAGCACCGTGGTGCACGGTAGAACGGGGTTTCTCGTGCCGCCCAAGGACGCGGACAGCCTGGCCGACAGGCTTGCGGAACTGGCGGGGAACCGGGCCTTGTGCGAGCGCATGGGCGAGGCGGGACGCATGCGTGCGCGCCGCCTCTATACGTGGAAGCGCGTGGGCCAGGATTTGCAGTCCGTCTATGGGCGCATGGCGGCCGAGACGCCTCGGGAAGATCGGATCGCCGCGCGCATCGCGGCTTAAAGGAGCGGAACCATGCACGAATTCGAGAGCCTGGACGGGCGGGTAATCCTGGTCACTGGCGGCGGCAGCGGCCTGGGCGCGGCGCTTTGCGAGCAGCTGGCGGCCGAAGGCGCCCGCGTCGCGGTCAGCGACATCGACGAGCAGCGCGCCCATGCGGTCGCCACCAAGCTGAAGGAAAGCGGCGCGGACGTCATGGCCTGCATCATGGACGTCGGCGTTGCAGCAGACGTGGCCGAATGCATGGATGCCGTCGTGCGGCAGTTCGGCAAGCTGGACGCCATCGTCAATAGCGCCGGCGTTGACGTGACGGCCCCCATCGACCAGCTGGAGGCGGACGTCTGGGAGCGCGTGCTGCGCACCAATCTGACCGGACCCTTCCTGATGGCCAAGCTGGGCAAGAACCGTTTGAGCCCCGGCGGGCATATCGTCAACGTGGCGTCCACCGCAGCGCGGCGCGCCTGGCCGAACGCGTCTGCCTACCATGCCAGCAAATGGGGGTTGATGGGCTTGTCGCATGCGCTGCACGCGGAACTGCGCGGCATGGGCATCAAGGTCAGCGCCGTGATCGCGGGCGGGATGCGCACGCCGTTTCTCCTGGACCGGTTTCCCGATATCGACACCGGCACGCTGCAGGATCCCGCCAACGTGGCGCGCGCCGTGCGCTTCGTGCTGACGCAACCTCCGGAAACGGTGGTGCCTGAGGTCATGGTGTTGCCGATGAAGGAAACGTCATGGCCTTGAGGGCAGCCGTGTTTCTGGACAAGGACGGGACCGTGCTCGCGGATGTGCCTTACAACGTGGCGCCCGAGCGCATGGCGTATGCGCCCATGGCGCTGGCGGGCCTGTCCCGGCTTGCTCAGACGGACCTGAGCCTGGTGGTCATCAGCAACCAGCCGGGGGTTGCGCGGGGCCTCTTCGCGGCCGATGCCCTGAACGCGGTGGGCGTAAAACTGGCTGCAATGTTCCAAGCGGCCGGCGCGCACCTGGACGGGTTCTATTGGTGTCCACATCATCCCGAGGGCGTGGTGCAGCCTTACGCAATGGCGTGCGACTGCCGCAAGCCCAAGCCGGGGCTGTTGCTGCGGGCCGCGCAGGAGCTGGGGCTGGACCTGGCCGAGTCCTGGTTCATCGGCGACATCCTGGATGACGTGGAAGCCGGAAATCGGGCCGGATGCCGCAGCATCCTGCTTGACGTGGGCAACGAAACCGAGTGGCGCACGGGCCCAGACCGGGAGCCGTATTGCCGCGCCCCGGACCTGGATGCGGCGGCGCGGATCGTTGCCGAAGACGCCACCATGCGTCCGGGAGCGCAAGCATGAACGGGAATGCGCCGTGGCCGCGCGACGCGCATGTCCTTTGCATCCGGCTGGACAACATGGGCGATGTGCTGATGTGCACGCCGGCCATGCGCGCGCTGCGCGAGCAAGGCGCTCGCCGCATCACCCTCCTGACCTCGCCATCGGGCGCGGCCCTCGCGCCTTTCATGCCGGAAGTCGACACCGTCATGGCCTATGACGCCGCTTGGGTCAAGAACGCATCGCAGGGCCGCGAGGAAGACGTGGGCGCCATCGGCCGGCTGCGCGCGCTGCGGCCTGACGCGGCTGTGGTTTTCACGACGTTCAGCCAAAGTCCCCTGCCGGCGGCGCTGCTTTGTCACCTGGCTGGCGTGCCGCGCGTGCTGGCGCATTGCCGCGAGAACCCGTATCGGCTCATCAGCGACTGGGTGCGGGAGGTCGAGCCGCAAGAGGGTATCCGGCACGAGGTGCAGCGTCAGCTCGACCTCGTGGCTACCGTGGGCGCCCGCAGCGAAGACGATTGCATGTCGTTCAGGGTGCGCGAGCGCGACCGCGCGTCGCTGCGTGACAAGCTGCACCACGCGGGCGTCACCGAAACCGACGGATGGATCTGCGTGCATGCGGGCGCGACGGCGGCGTCGCGCCGGTATCCGGCCGCGCTGATGGTGCAGGCGCTGATTGCGTTGCGCGGCGACGGCCGGCGCATTTTGCTGCTCGGCGGTCACGAGGATCCCGCGTTGGCCGCAGCGCTGGCCGAGGGGCGGCGCTGGCTGCCGGGCCTGATCGACCTGTCGGATGGCCTGACCCTGGGCGAACTGGGCGCCGCGCTCGAAGGCGCGGCGGTGGTCATCTGCAACAACAGCGGCCCCGCGCACATCGCCGCCGCGGTCGGCGCGCCGATCGTGGACCTGTACGCGCTGACCAATCCGCAGCATACGCCCTGGCGCACCGACGCCCGGGTGCTGAGTAACGATGTGCCCTGCAAGTACTGCTATCGCAGCGTGTGCCCGCAGGGACACCATGCGTGCCTGGCGGGCGTACCGCCCGGGGAAGTCGCATTTGCGGCCCGCGAGCTGCTTGGGCATCACCCACGGTTTCAGACGGGCCCGCGCGCCGTCAAGGAGACGATTTCATGTTCACTCTAGGCATCAATGCGGCGTATCACGACTGCTCCGCCACACTGGTTCATGACGGCGTCGTGGTGGCAGCCGCCGAGGAAGAACGCTTTACCCGCGTCAAGCACGGCAAGCGGCCCGTCCCGTTCACCACCTGGCAGTTGCCGTATTACGCGATCGACTATTGTCTGTCCGCGGCGGACATTCGGCTGCGCGACGTCGATCACATCGTTTATTCCTACGACCCGGCGCTGCTGGCCGGCGGTGCGGCGCTGCCGCAGGAGATCACGCTGCCCCTGGAGCCATCGCGGGCCGGCGCCGGCGCGGAAGGCGCGTCGCCGTGGGACGCGCTGTTTCTCTCGTATCTGGTGAACGCGCCGCGCCAGCTTCTGGATGGCGCCCCGCTGCATCTGAAGTCGCCACGCTTTGACGATCTGACGCTCAAGCACATCATGGATCGATGGATCTATCTGGACCATCACCTTTCGCACGAGAGCAGCGCGTTCCTGGCGGCCCCGTGCGCGGAATGCGCGGTGCTGACGATGGACGGCCGGGGTGAGCGCACGACGACGAGCTATGGGCAGTTCGCCGGCGGCGAGTACGCGCGGCTCAAGCAGATCGACCTGCCGCACTCGCTCGGCCTGTTGTACGAGGAAGTCACCACCTGGCTGGGCTTTCTGCATTCGTCGGACGAGTACAAGGTGATGGCCCTGGCCTCGTTTGGCAAGCCCGAGTACCGCAAGGAGTTCCGCGAGATCCTTCGGCTGGAAGAAGAGGGCGGCTATTCGCTGCAACCCGCACGCCTTACCGAGCGCTTCGGCCCGGCCAGACGCCGCGGCGCGCCTTTTGAAGACCGCCACAAGAATGTGGCCAGTTCATTGCAGTATGTGCTGGAGGAAACCGCGCTGCACATGGCGCAGTGGCTGCACGAGAAGACGGGCGCGAAGAGCCTGTGCATGGCCGGCGGGGTGGCGCTCAATTGCGTGATGAATGCGCGCATCGCCCGGGACGGCCCCTTCGATGAGGTGTGGGTGCAACCGGCCGCGGGCGACGCCGGCACGTCGCTGGGCGCGGCGCTGTACGTGGACTACCATCGGCGCGGGGGCAAGCGCGCGTGGACCATGGAACACGCGTATCTGGGGCCGTCATACCCGGACGAGGAGATCGAGCGCTTCCTGGACAAGGCGCACCTTTCCTATCGCAAGTTGAGCGACGTGTCGGGCGAGGCTGCGGCGTTGCTCGCGCAGGAAAAGGTGCTGGGCTGGTTCCAGGGCCGCATGGAGTTCGGCCCTCGCGCGCTGGGCGCGCGCTCCATCCTGGCGTCGCCCCGGGACAGTGCGATGCAGGCCCGGTTAAACGGTCTGAAGGACCGCGAGGACTTTCGCCCCGTGGCGCCCGTCGTGATGGAGGAGCGGGCTGCTCAGTGGTTCGACGGACGCGGCACGGCCTCGATCTGCGCACCGTTCATGTTGTTTGTCTATGACGTGTTGCCGCACCGCGCCAAGCAGATTCCGGCGGTGCGGCACATCGACGGCACGGCACGGGTGCAGACCATCCGTCGGGATCAGAATGCACGGTATTACGACTTGCTGGCCGCGTTCGAACAGCTGACCGGCGTGCCGGTCCTGGTCAATACGTCGTTCAATACGCGGGGCGAACCGGTGGTCTGCACGCCGCGCGATGCCGTTGAATGCTTCTGGACCTCGCCGCTGGATGCGCTGGTGATCGGCTCCTACCTTGTCGAGAAGCCGCGATGACGGCCCCGGGCGCAACAGTCGCGGTATCCGTGGTGGTGCCGACCTACAAGCGGCCAGACCTGCTGGCGCGCTGCCTTGAGGCGCTCTGCAGGCAGCGGCTCTCCGTGCCGTACGAGATCCTGGTGTGCGACGACGCCGCCAGCGAGGCCACGCACCGGCAGGTTGCGGCCTATTCGGCGCGTTGGGGCGATGCGCGGGCGGTGCGGTACCTGCCGGTGTCCGGCACCCGCGGGCCGTCGGGCGCCCGCAACCTGGGTTGGCGCAGTGCCAAGGCCGAGATCATCGCTTTTACCGACGACGACACGATTCCGCATCGGGACTGGCTTGCGCAGGGACTGCGCGGCTTCGCGCCGGACGTGGCGGCGGTGACCGGCGTCACGGAGATGCCCATCCCGGACCCGCCCAGCGACTACGAGCGCGACGCCTCGGGCTTGACGCGCGCCGAGTTCATCACCGCGAATTGCTTCGTCCGGCGGTCGGCGTTGCTGGCGGTCGGCGGATTCGACACGCGCTACACGATGGCCTGGCGTGAGGACTCGGACCTGCAATTTGCGCTGCTCGATGCCGGCTTGCGCATCGCGCGGTGCGAGCACGCGCGCGTGCAGCACCCGGTGCGGCCGGTGAGTTTCGCGGCTGGACTGGGCATGCAGAAAAAGGTGATGTTCGACATGTTGCTGCGCCGCAAGTACCCCGCGCTGTATCAGGAACGCATCCGCCGGCATGGCCCGCGCTTTTACCTGAGCGTTACGGGCGCCTTTTTGCTGGCTGCTGGTTTGTTCGCAACCGGCCATGCGGCAGCGGCCATCGCGCCAGCTGTCGTATGGGCCGCGCTGACCCTGTACTTTTTCATGCGCCGTATCCGGGGAACCAGCATGTCATTGCGCAACGTTGCCGACCTGGCGATCACGTCGGCATGCATTCCGTTGCTGTCGATTTTCTGGCGCACGGTCGGGTTGCTGCGCTTTGCGAGGAGCGCCGCATGAATAACCTGCTGCTCGGATCTGCCCCCGCGCCGGCGCGTATCGCGGTCTTTCGGGCGCTGCAACTGGGCGACATGCTCTGCGCGGTCCCGGCGCTTCGCGCGTTGCGCAAGGCGTTTCCCGACGCGCACATCGCCCTGATCGGTCTTGCCAACGCGCGCGAGTTCGTCGGCAGGTTTGCCTGCTACGTGGACGAGCTGATCGAGTTTCCGGGCATCGAGGCGTTTCCCGAGCAGCCTGCCCGCGAAGAGGGGCTGCCGGATTTCTATGCGCGGGTGCGCGACGCGCGGTTTGACGTGGCGCTGCAGATGCACGGCAGCGGCGAGCAAAGCAATCCCATCGTCGGGCAACTGGGCGCCAGGCGCTGCGGCGGCTTTGTGTCGCAGGCAGACCAGGGGATTCCCGGACAGTGGATGCCCTGGCCGGACGACTTGCCCGAGCCGCATCGATACTTGGCGCTGCTCCGGCATCTTGGCGTGCCGGCTGACGACGACAAGCTCGAATTCCCGTGCACGGTGGAAGACCGGCGCGCTGCCGAAGACCTGCTGAAGGTCCATTCGCTGGATGCTGCCCGCCTGGTGCTCATGCACGTCGGCGCGCGCCTGCCATCGCGCCGGTGGCCGCTGGAGCGCTACGGCCGCACGGCGACGGCCTTGCTGCTTCAGGGATGGCAGGTGGCGCTGACCGGAACGGCGGCTGAGCGGCCACTCGCGGATGAGCTGAGACGCCTGTCGGGACGCAATCTGCCGGACCTGTGCGGCAAGACCACGCTGGGCAGCCTCGCCGCGCTGGTCGAGTCGAGTCGGCTCCTGCTGTGCAACGACACTGGGGTGTCGCACATCGCCGCGGCGGTGCGCACGCCCAGCGTCGTCATCGCCAGCGGAAGCGACGCGCGGCGTTGGGCGCCCACCAACCACGATCTGCATGTAGTGCTGGCCGGCGATGCGCCGTGCCGGCCCTGCGCCTACGAGCATTGTCCGATCGGCCACCCGTGCGCGCTGGCTGTCACGGTGCCTCAGGTGCTTCGTGAAGCGAGCCGCCAGCTTGCAAGGGGAAGACAATGACGCCTGCCGTCCACCCGCAGCGCCGCCTGCGCATTCTGACCTGGCACGTGCATGGGAATTATCTGTATGCGCTCAGTCAGGTGCCGCATGATTTCATCGTGCCGGTTCTGCCCGGCCGCGCGCCCGGCTACGGGGCGTTGGGCAACCGCATCCCGTGGGGGGCAGGCCTCACCGAGGCGCCCGCCTTCAACTTGCGGGATATGGAGTTCGACTGCGTGCTGTATCAGTCGCGCCAGAATCTGGAGGACGCGCGGCTGTTGCTCAGCGACGCGCAGCGCGCCTTGCCATCCGCGTATCTGGAACACGATCCGCCCATGCCGCATCCCACGGAGACGCGCCACGTGTTCCGGCATGACAAGGGCATGATCGTGCACGTGACCCCGTACAACGCCGTGATGTGGGACTGCGCGGACATGCCCAGCCGCGTGGTCGAGCATGGCGTGCCCGAGCCGGACGTGACCTATGACGGCGGCATCGAAAAAGGCATCGTCGTGGTCAACCACCTGGCGCGCCGTGGCCGGCGCATCGGCGTCGATGTATTCGAACACGTGCGGGCCCGCACGCCGCTGGATCTGATCGGCATGGATTCCGAGCGGCTGGGCGGACTGGGCGAGGTGCCCAACATGGAAGTGGCGGCGCTCATGTCGCGCTACCGGTATTTCTTCAGCCCCATCCGGTACGCCAGTCTGGGCCTCTCGCTGGTGGAGGCGATGCTCTGCGGTGTGCCGGTAGTGGGATTTGGCGGCACGGAACTGCCGGTGCTGATACGCAACGGCGAGAACGGCTACGTGGACAACCGCCTGGACCGGCTGGTGGAGGTGGGGCGCCAGTTGCTGGCCGAGCCCGAGCTTGCGCGGGCCTGGGGCTCTGCAGGCCGCGACATGGCGCGGCAGCGCTTCGGCATGGACCGCTTTGTGTCGGATTGGCTTGGCGTGTTCGAATCGTTGATGGAGGCAGCATGATGGATGCAATCCCCCGTACCGGCCGCGCGCTGGTCGCCGGCGGTGCCGGCTTTCTCGGCTCGAACCTCTGCGCGCGGCTGCTCAACGACGGTTGGCAGGTGGTGTGCCTGGACAATTTTCAGACTGGCAGGGCATGCAACGTCGCGGCATTGGCGTCGCATCCGCGCTTCATGGTCATTCGCCACGACGTGGTCGAACCCCTGGGGGACATGGCGGTGGACCGGATCTACAACCTGGCTTGCCCGGCATCGCCCGTGCATTACCAGGCGGATCCGCTCAAGACGCTGCGCACCTGCGTGCTGGGCGCGATGCAGTTGCTGGAGCTGGCGCGACGCACCGGCGCGCGCGTGTTGCAGGCATCGACCAGCGAGGTCTACGGCGATCCGTTGGAGCATCCCCAATGCGAAGGCTACTGGGGCCACGTCAACCCCGTCGGCCCTCGGTCCTGTTATGACGAGGGCAAGCGCTGCGCCGAAACGATATTCATGGAATACGCCCGCCACGAGGGCGTGGTGGTGAAGATTGCGCGCATCTTCAATACCTACGGCCCGCACATGTCGCCCGACGATGGCCGCGTGGTGTCGAACTTCATCGTGCAGGCCTTGGCCGGCGAGCCCCTCACCGTGTACGGGGACGGCACGCAGACGCGGTCTTTCTGCTATGTGGACGACTTGATCGACGGGCTCGTTCGTCTGATGGAAAGCCCGGTCGAGGTGGACACGCCGGTGAACCTGGGCAATCCGGTGGAGCTGACGATGCTGGAAATGGCCGACATGGTGCGCGAACTGACTGGCTCGCGCGTGCCCGTCGTTCACCGTGCCTTGCCGGTGGACGACCCTACTCATCGATGTCCGGACATCTCGCTTGCCAGGCGCAGCCTGGGGTGGTCTCCGCGCGTGCATCCCGTCGACGGCATTGCGCGGACGGTCGCCTACTTCTGTGCCGACCGCGACCGCGCGCGGCGTGAGGGCCGGGTGCCCCGGCCGAACGCCTGGGCAATGCCACAGACGCATCCTTGACCGGGCGGCCGTCCGGGCTCGGCGGCACAGCGCTTGCTGGCGCGCGATGTGCTGCGGCACGCACGCGCTCGCGTTCACGTGCCTTCGATTCACGCCTTCAATAAACCCCGCCGTGCCGCAAGGGCAGTGGCGGGGATAGGCTCACGCAGCGGTTTACGGTTGCTTGAACTCGTCGGGCGAGTTCACCTGCCCCAGTTCGGTGCCTGTCACCGGGTCGCTGCTGGGGTCGGAGGCGGTCCGTGCCGCCATTGCCTGCAAGGCCAGCGCTTCCTCTTCGGTCAGGTTCACGTTGGGCATGCCGTCGCCGTCGATGGCGCCCTGTTGCTCCCGGTCGGACACGTATTCAAAATTCGCGTCGCTGTTCCACGGTCCGCGCGTGTCGCCTTCGCCCTGCGACATGTTGAAGTAGACCGAGGCAAACCGCGGATCGCCCGGCAGCTTTCCGGGCGGGAAGTTCGGCTCCATCGAGTACAGCGCCTTTTCGAAGGAGCGCTGGTGCGACACTTCACGGGTCATCAGAAAGCCCAGGGCGTCCTTGACGCCGGGATCGTCCGTCGCGTTGATGAGCCGCTCGTAGATGATCTTGGCGCGCGCCTCGGCGGCGATGTTGGACCGCAGGTCGGCGGATGGATCGCCGATGGTGTCGATGTAGCCGGCATTCCACAGCTGGCCTCCTGAGTTGACCAGCGCGGGGCCTCCGCCGTAAAGCACCTGCGTGACGTGCGAATCGTTGCCAGGTCCGTTCAGCCGCCGGTAGATTTCCGCCTCGGATTCCGTGGCCTCGGCCAGCACACCCTTGGCGCCCTTGTTCAGCATGGCGACCATCGTGCCGATGACTTCCAGATGGCTGAGTTCTTCGGTGGCGATGTCCAGCAGCATGTCCTTGCGGCCGGGATCGTCCTCGGCCAGTGCCTGCGTGAAATAGCGACAAGCCGCGGCAAGCTCGCCTTGCGGGCCGCCAAACTGTTCCAGCAGCAGGTTGGCTAGACCTGGATTGGTCTCGCTGACTCGAACGGTGTATTGCAGCCGTTTGTTATGGGCAAACATAGTGATCTCCTGTTCCCGAGTACCTTTCGGGATTTGTGGTGCGCGGTAGCATCGAAAGCCGGCGCGCGGGATTCGGACGCCATGGTTGCCGTTGCCTATGCCTCATTCATCCTTTCGGGAAATTGGCGGGCGGCGATAGACGTGCCCCATTCGATCCGGTGCGCCGGTGCCGCAACAAGCGTTCCTGGCGGGCAGCCGGATGTGCCTTTTTTCAAGCAGGCTTGAAGATCATCAGATAGAAGATCGCCAGGAACGCGACGAAGGCGACCACCCCCAACGCGACCCACCACGCAAAGCTGCGCCAGAACCCGGAGGAAAGGGGCTCGCCGGAGCGATCCGCCGCCGCGGCAGCATCGCGCATCCGCATCTGCAGCCACACCACGGGCAACCAGCAGGCGATGGCCACGCCGTACAGCGCGAGCGACCAGCCGATCCACGGTGTGGCCAGCGGCAATTGCATGAGATGAACCAGATAGAGGCCGGTGAGCGGTTGCAGAACGGCGGTGGACGCCGTGAACAGCCAGTCGGCGATGACCACCAGCCGCGCCACGCCGGCGATCACATGGACATCGCGCCGGAGCACGACGCACAGCAGATAGAAGGCCGACCCGATGCCTGTGCCGAACAGCAGCGTGGCCGAGATCACGTGGACGAGCTTGAGGATCAGGTATTCCATTGGCGTTTCCTGGCCGTGGCGGGTTCATGCAGGTAAAGCAGTGCCAACGCTGCAAGCATCGGTAAATTTTTCGACAACGGTCCGAACGGGTGCATCCAGAATTCCGGTAGCCGCACAGTGATGATCGCGGTATAGCCCACGATGAGAACCGCCTGTGCGATCCACAGCCACTGCCGGGCGCGGCCGCGCAGCGCGAGCGTCAGCACGCCGAAGGCCAAGTCCAGCGTGGCCGCGCCATACAGCGCGAACGGCGCGAGGGAGTCGGGCACGCCGGTGCGGCGCAACAGGTCCAGGCTGGCTGCAGCCGGGTACAGGCCGAAGGACACCGCGGCCGTCCACAACCACACCAGCGCGATACTGAACCGCAGCAGAGGCAACGTGACGTCGAGCAGTGCGCTGGCACGCAGACTGTCGCGCGTCTGCGGGACGATGAAGCGGTCGGGTGCCCGCGCCGCACGCCCGAGCAAGGCAGAAAATGGGGCGGGGTCGGCGGTGTTGCCGCGCTCCAGCATCGATAGCGCCGTGGGATCGGTCAGACTGCCCGGCAGCAGCGAGGCGGCGGCAGCCAGGCCCGTTGCCATCGTCATGGGAATGGGGACGACGCGTAGCGGCGTGTCCAGGCCCAGCGAGCGGCGCAGCGTGGCCAGGTACCCGCGCAAGGTGATTGGCGTGGGGCCGCAGAACGCGATCGTCACAGGCGTCGGCGGCGGGCTGTTCAGCAACGCCAGCACGCCGTCCACCACGTCGTCCAGATGGACCGGCTGCACCGGCTGGCGTCCGCCGCCAGCGAGCGGCAGCAACGGCAGCACGGCAAGCCGATTGAAAAGCGCCGCGCTCGCGCCGCCCGGGCCATACACCAGCGATGGCTGCACAATCGCGGCGGGCATGCCGGACATGCGCAAGTCGTCGTCGGCGGCGCGCTTGCTCAGATGAAAGCCGCTGGCCGCGCCCGCGTCGGCCCCAAGCGCCGAAAACTGGATCACGCACCGGACGCCCTGCCGCCGGGCGGCGTGAAACAGCGCCTGCGGAGCGCGCACGTGCACTGCGGCGAAGTCGCCCGCGCGCCGTTCTCGAAAGAGGCCCACGGTGTTGATGACGGCGTCCACGTTTTTCAGCAGCGGCATCCAGGCGTCTTCCGACAGCGCCCCGCTGAAATCCATGGGTACGAAAGTTGCGTCGGGCGCGTTATGCCCTGACGGCGGGCGGCGCACGGGGCAGACCAGTGTGTGTCCCTCGGCCAGCAAGGCATGAACGAGGCGGCTGCCTATGAAGCCATTGGCGCCCGTCAACAAGATCTTCAAGCCAAATCTCCCTGGCGGACGCGACCGCGCGCCGCCTTTCATTGCCCGGGGCCGCAAGCTGCGTTCCCGTTCACCTCGACAAGGAATGCTCATGAACCCATGGCTCACCGCTTTGCGCGAGGGCGCGGTCAGCGGCTCTGCCGCCAGCGTGCTTTCAACACTTGTCCTGGCTGTCGCGGGACGCAGGCAGGCCGCAAGTTGGACTGCGCCGACGAATTCGACAAGCCATTGGGTGTGGGGAAGCCCGGCGCTGCGGGCCGATGCGCCCAGCTGGCGGCATACCGCCACCGGCTATGCAATCCACCATACGGCGGCGGTGTTCTGGGGCGTGCTGCATGCGCGCGCCACGCAGGCGATGCCCGCCACGTATCGGCCGGGACCGGGCGTCGTGGCCGGATTGACCGCGGCGGCAATCGCCTGCCTGGTGGATTACCGGGCGACGCCGCAACGTCTGACGCCCGGTTTTGAGCACCGGCTTGGCACGTGGGCGCTGGCGCTGGTGTATGGGGCTTTCGGGCTGGGGATGGCGCTGGGATCGCTGGCTTGGCGCGCTCGGGAGCAACGGCAGCCGGCTGGGGCTGACGGCTCCGCATATACGGCGCGAACCAGGAATGGAGATTGCTGGCCCCGCCGCCAGCGCGATTCTCGCGTTGCCAACCGGGAGCACTCAATGAAACTCAAACTGAAACCGCTACGCGACCAGGTGATGGTCATCACGGGCGCGAGCAGCGGCATTGGCGCCGCAACGGCCAGGATGGCCGCCGAGCGCGGCGCCAAGGTCGTGCTGGTCGCTCGCCAGGGAGAGGCGCTGAAGGCCGTGCTGGACGACATTGTGCGCGGCGGCGGGTCCGCCATCAGCGTGGCCGCGGACGTGGGCGTGCAGGATGATCATGATCGCATTCTGGAGCGAGCGATCCAGAGCTATGGCCGCGTCGATACGTGGGTCAACAATGCGGGCGTGTCGATCTTCGGAAAGCTCGAATCGGTACCGCTGGAAGACCAGCGAAAACTGTTCGACACGGATTACTGGGGCGTGGTCTACGGATCGATGGTGGCGGTGCGGCACCTGAAGAAATCCGGGGGCGCCCTGATCAACGTGGGCAGTGAAGTGTCGGACCGCGCCGTGCCGTTGCAGGGCGCTTATTCCGCAGCCAAACATGCGGTCAAGGGCTTTACCGACGCGCTGCGCATGGAATTGCGCGAAGAAGGCGCTCCCGTTTCCGTCACGCTTATCAAGCCCGCGTCGATTGCCACCGGCTTTACGTCGCACGCGCGCAATTACATGGACGTGCAGCCGACGCTGCCGCCGCCGGTATATGCGCCCGAAGCGGTGGCCGACGCCATCTTGCACGCGGCCGAGCATCCGGCTCGCGACCTGTATGTCGGTAGCGCGTCGCGCGCCATCTCGACGTTGGGCCAAAACATGCCGTCCCTGGCCGATCGCATGGCCGGGTGGCTGTTTCGCCAGCAACGCGGCGGCACGCCAGCTGGGGGCGGATCGGATTCGCTCTACGAAGGCGGCGGGTCGCATCCCGCGGAGCAGCAGGCAGGCCGCCGCAGCGTATATACGAAGGTCGCCATGAACCAACCCAGCACGTCGCTTGTGGCGGCTGCGGTGGTGATCGGCGGGGCGGCGTGCTGGTTATTGCGCGCGCGCCGCTGACGGTAATGGGCGGGCAGTGCTGACCAGCCGGCTGCGTCAACCGGACGCGTCAGCTCGAGGCCCCGGCCGTCAGCCATGCCGAACATCCCGCCGGCGCGACCGACCCGCTGACGTACATCGCGCCTGCCGCAAATAGGCGCAGTTTTTGCGCGGTGGGGACGGCGGTCATGACCCAGACGGATCCTTGCGGATCCGACCAGACGATGCGTGCATCGGTTGCGGCCAGCGCCTGGAACATCGCGGCGGGGGACACGTCCGGGCGCAGCGCGACCACCGTGGTGTCCGCGTCGGCACGCAAGGGAAAGAGGTTCAGCATCCCGCCCGCCAGCACGGCCGCCGCGAGCAGGCCGACGAGCGTTGTGCCGTTGCGGCCGGTGGGCGGCGGGCGGCGATGATTGCGGGTCTTCCAGCCGGCCAGCAGCGGCGCCAGGCCAAATACGACAAACCAGGCGATGTCCCAGATGAGCGGCTGTTCCGCATCCATCTTGATGCGATGAATGCCGGTGATCCAGTGCGAGAGCAGCGCATCGATGATGTGCCAGGAGCCGAAACCGATCCAGAAGTGGCCCCAGCGCGGGCGGATCGGCGTGCCCGGCGACGCGGCTGACCGGGCGCGGAACAATTCGATGAGCCCGGCGGCGGCGATGACGTACATGATGGCGTGAAAGACGCCATCGGCGGCGACCTGGGCGCCCAGCGACCCCAGCGGCCCGGCCCGCACGTTCGAGAGCAGATGGTGCCATTGCAAAATCTGATGCAGCAGGATGCCGTCAAAGAAGCCGCCCATGGCGAAACCCAGCAAAAAGCTGGCTCGCCGCAGGCGGCGAGGGGCGGCAGGGTCATCGGGAGTGCGGACGAGTTCCATGGCAGTTTCCTTGAGTGGCGTCGCAAGCGCGCCGTCGGCGGCGCGGTCCGCATGTCCTGTTCCTGCATGCGCGCGCGGGAACGCACGCCCGGGCAGGCGTTCAGGCAGGGGCGGACACCGTGCGCAGGGCTTCCTGGCCGCCGCGCCCATCATGTCCCGACTGCAGGTCCCACAGCGCGCGTAGCGGGCCGCGTGCGGCCAGCAGTTCGTCCAGCGGGCCGTCTTCCACGATGCGGCCCGCGTCCACCACCACAATCCGGTCGTAACGCGTCAGGGACGACAGGCGGTGCGCCACCGCCACGACGGTGCGGCTGCGCATCAATTCGGCCAGCGCCTCCTTGATGAGCTGCTCGGAGTAGCTGTCCAGCGCGGACGTGGCCTCGTCCAGCAGCAGGATCGGCGCATCCTTCAGGAAAGCGCGCGCGATGCCGATGCGCTGCCGCTCGCCGCCTGACAGCAACGCGCCGCGCTCGCCGACGATCGTGTCGTAGCCTTGCGGCAGCCGCTTGATGAACGGCTCGCAATGGGACTGGCGCGCGGCGGCGATCACTTCGTCCTCGGTTGCCTCGGGGCGGCCATAGCGGATGTTCTCCATGATGGAGCGGCGAAACAGACTGACGTCCTGCGGCACGACGGAGATCGCGGCCTTAAGGCTTTCCAGCGTCACGGCGCGTATGTCCTGGCCGCCGATCAGGATCCGCCCCTGCTGCGGCTCGTCGGCGCGCTGCAGAAGCGACAGCAGGGTCGACTTGCCCGCGCCGGACGCGCCGACCAGCCCCACCTTCAGCCCGGGCCGGATGGACAGCGTGATGCCGCGCAACGCGTGGCAGCCGTCCGGATAGGTGTAGTGGACCCCTTCGAAGGTGATGGCGCCGGCCGGATCGCGCAGCGGATGCGCGCCGCGTACGTCGGGCACTGAGTGCGGCCGTCCTACCAGGCGCAGCATTTCGGCAATGACCCCGAATTGCTGAGCGGTGCCCACCAGCGCCAGCGCCAGATCGCGCGAGCCGTGCAGGATTCGGAAGGTCAGCGCGCTGACCACCACCACATCGCCGGGACTGGCGCGGCCCGCCTCCCACGCCCGCAGCACCCAAAACAACATGGCGCCAGCCACGAGCCAGAGGCAGGCGTCATGGATGACGCGCGCCTTCTCGACGTACATCCAGCTTCTGCGCTGGGCGCGCGCCTCCTCGCCCAAAGCCTTTTCCAGCCGGGCGCGCTCGCGCGCCTGCGCGGAAAAGGCCTGCACGGCCCAGATATTGGAAATGGCGTCCACGATTTCGCCGCCCACGTGCGCGGCCTGCTCGCCGTACTGCTGATGCAGGCTGCGCCCGCGCGCGCCGAACGACACGATGATGGCAGCCAGCACCAGCACGAAGCCCAGCAGCGCGGCCGCCATGCGCCAGTCCACGGTGCCCAGGACCACGACGGCGCCCAGGAAATCGACGCACGGCGGCACGATGCTCCAGACCATGGCGCCGTAGATGGCGCCGGCGGCGCTGGCGGTGGACGAGATGCGGTTAGCCAGCGCGCCCGAGTGATGCTGGCGGAAATAGCGGGTCGAATGGTGGCTCAGGTGTTCGAAGACTTCGACCCGCAGCGCCGCGCAGGCGGCGACGATGTTGCGGCAGCCTAGCCATCCGCCGCATCGCCACAGCGCGGCCTCGACCGCGATCAGCCCCAGGAACAGGCCAAGCGCCCACCATACCTGCACGGACGCGGAGGCGCCCAGCGCCAAGGCGTCCACAATGAGCTTCATGGCGTATTGCACCGTGACCGAGCACACCCCGGCCAGGACGACGATCATCGCCAGCAGGCCAAAGGCCCAGGGCCGCTGGCGGACGTATCGCCAGAGAAAGGCCGCAGGCTGCGACGGTAGGGCGGGCAGGTCGGGCATGTTCAATCTCCGTCGGCGCGGGGGGCGGGCGCCGCAAGCAGGCCGCTGGGGCCGAGTCCCGCGCGTGCCGCCTGCGCGCGAACCTCGATTTCGAGCGGGGCGTACACGCTGCGGCGGCCGTCGGCGGCAGGGGCGCTCAAAAGACCGGTTGGGCAGTGGCGGTCGTCCTCCCATCCGGGGTAGTCCGTCACGGGATACAGACAGATGCCCGACACGTCGACGCCGCGTGCCCGCGCCGACGCGACCTGGTCCGCGACATACCGCATCCAGGGTGTGCGCGCCAGGCCCTCGGCGCCCGTCTCGGCAATGAAGAGCGGTTTGCCGTAACGGTGCGCGCAGCCTTGCAGGAGCTGGGCGAGCGGCGTGTAACGCGGGTCGTCCCACGGCAGCGGCGGGCCGCGGTGCAGCCACTGGTTGTGGGGGTAGTAGTTCAGGCCGACCACGTCCACATAGCGCGCGTCGCCGCCCAGATCCGCATGCGCGCGTCCGCACAGCATGTCCAGCGCCTCGAACTGCGCCTCGCTGGCGGCGGCAGCCTCACGGGCGTCGCCGGGAAGCGCCGGCTGGACGGCGATCAGCGGTTCCGCGCAGACCAGCCGGGCGGCGGGGTCGGCTTCAAGGATTGCGTCGCTGGCCTGAATCGCGGCTCGCGCCAATTGCCGCTTCAATTCAAGGCCGCGGCCCAGCGTGCACGGCCCGAAGTGCGCCATGTCGCCGCCGGCCCAGCTCCAATAAGAGATTTCGTTGATCGGGCAATACCAGGTTGGCATTCCAGTTTCTCCGGCGATCAGGCGGGCCGTGGCGGCGGCATAGCGGGCGAACGCTTCGGGAAAGGCGGACGACCAGATGTCCAGCCACGACGGCCAGCCATAGTGGCAAAGGTCCCAGATCACCTCGACGCCGCTGTCGCGGGCCGCGCGCACCAGCGGCAGGACCGCGGACCAGTCGTACACGTTGCCGGCGGGACACACGAGATGCCAGCGCACCCCGTCGCGGGCCGTCCGCAGCCCCAGCGCGGCGATGGCGGCGTAGTCCTGCGCCGCCCACCTTGCGTGCCCCGTCGATTCGATGAGATCCAGCTGCCGCCCGTCTGGAAACCGGTGGCACGAACACTCGAACCCGGCCTGCAGGAAACTTCGGAAGCGCATGCCCGGACTCATTCGGCCATCATTGCGTTGCGCGGCTCCGATTGGCGGCTTGCCATTTGCTCATACGTAGCCAGGGCCTGCGCCACGACCTGGTCCATGTTGTAGTAGCGGTAGGTGGCCAGACGCCCAACGAAGTGCACGCCCTCACACGCGTCCGCCAGTTCCTGGTACCGGCGAAAGAGCGCGGCGTTCTCGGGCCGGGGAACGGGGTAGTACGGATCGCCCTGCGCGCTGGGGTATTCGTAGGTCACCGCCGTCTTGGGATGGCGCTGGCCCGTCAGGTGCTTGTACTCGGTGATGCGGGTGTAGGGAACGTCTTCGGCCGGGTAGTTGACCACGCCCACGGGCTGGTGCCACTCTTCGTCCAGCGTTTCGTGCCGGAACTTGAGCGACCGGTAAGGCAATGGGCCAAAGCAGTAGCCGAAGTACTCGTCGATCGGGCCGGTATAGACCAGCTCGTCGTACTGGAAGGCGGACCTGGCCTCCTCGAAATCCATGCCCAGCGCCAGCGAGATGTTCGAATGGTCCAGCATGCGCTCGAACATGCGCGTGTAGCCCATGAGCGGCATGCATTGGTGCCGGTCGGTGAAGTAGCGGTCGTCTCGCGACAGCCGTGTTGGCACGCGCGCCGCCACGGACCGATCCAGCTGCGAGGGATCCAGGCCCCATTGCTTGCGCGTGTAGCCGCGAAAGAATTTCTCGTACAGGACGCGTCCGATCTGCGAGACCACGTAGTCCTCGGCGCTGGAGACGACCGACGCCGGTTCGGCCACCGTCTGCAGGAACTGCTCGGCCTGGGCCGCGGTAAAGCTGCGGCCGTTCAAGCGCTCGAGCGTGGTGAGGTTGATCGGCATCGGCACCAGCATCCCGTCGGCGCGCGCCAGCACCCGGTGTTCATAGGGACGCCACTGCGTGAACTGTGACAGGTATTGCAGAACCTTGTCCGAGTTCGTGTGAAAGATATGAGGCCCGTAACGGTGCACGAGCAGTCCCGACTCGTTATGGAAGTCGTACGCGTTGCCGGCAATGTGCGGGCGCCGGTCCACCACCATGACACGTTTGCCGCTGCCACGAGCCAGGCGCTCGGCCAGCACGCTGCCGGCATACCCCGCTCCCACGATCAAAAGTCGTAACGCTGGGAAGGCATCTTGCGTGCCATGCGAACGGCGCTTGGCCCCGCGGGGCCTTGTCGCAGACCGCGCGGGGAGCTGGTCCAGGCGCGATTCATCGCGTCGCAGATGCCTTCCCAGCTGCGTTCCCACGACATGCCTTCCAGCGCGCGGTCGGCGTGCTGGGCGACCGTGTCGGGCTTGGCCGAGGACGCGAGCGCGCGCGAGATGGCCTGCGCAAAGTCCGCCGCGTTGGCGGCGATCTGCACGATGGGGCAGCCGCCATAGGCGCGCACCACGTCCGCGATCGGCGTGGACACGACGGGCCTGCCAGCCGCCAGGTATTCCGGCGTCTTGGTGGGACTGATGTAGCGCGTCGATTCGTTCATGGCGAACGGCATCAAGGCGACGTCCCATCCCGCCAGATAACCGGGAAGCTGGTCATACCCCCGCGCGCCGAGATAGTGGATGTTGGGCGCCTGCGGCAGCGTTGCCGGATCGATCTTGACGACCGGGCCAATCAGCACGAACTGCCAATCGGGCCGCAGCCCGGCAACTGTCGCGAGCAGACCGGTATCGAAGCGCTCGTCCAGCACGCCGTAAAAGCCCAGGCGCGGCGTCGGGATTGCGAGCAGATCGGACGGGATGCTGACCGAGGTCCGGGCCCGCGCGAAATGGTCCCGGTCCACGCTGCTGGGGACGGCATGCACGTTGGGATGCAGGCGGCGCTTGGCTTCGTACAGACTGTGGCCGCCTGTGAAGACGACGTCGGCACGCGCGAGCAACTGATGTTCCAGTCCAACCAGGTCTGGCGGCGCTCCACGAAACGCGGACAGCTCGTCCATGCAGTCGTACACGACGAGCCCGGCCTCGATGTCTTCGGTAAAGGGCAGACTCATCGGCGTGTAGTACCACAGGACCGGCGCGTTGAGCCCGTGTTCATGCAAGAGGTCGCTTAACAGGCGGCGCTGGTCTTGCACCGCCTGTTCCCTCGCGACATGCGGCGTGATCACGGTGACGCCGTCCACGTGGCTGGACTCGAGCCAGCCGTGTTGTGCCGCGTCTTCCCAGACGGGCTCTTCGATATAGAAGACGGCGTGGCCACGCGCAAAGCGCGTCATCAGATGCTGCGGCCGCTGGTGCACGAAGTTCCAGCGCAAATGGGAAAAGCACAATATCGCAGGGCGCTCGCGCGTCAGCCATCCATTCGCTGCGGGTGATTGCGGCGAAGCGGAAGCGTGAGCGTGAGGCGCGCCGCCAATCGAGGCATCGACGGTACGCATGGAAACTCCAGAAAGGAAGCGGGGTGGTGATGATGGGAGCGGCTGGCGCCGAAGGGGCAACCGAAGCGTGTGCAACGTCGTCGCAAGCTACGTGCCGAAGCCCTGGGCTGCCGGGGACGGCACGTGATGCCCGGCACCCCACGCGTGGCCGCGCGGCGCGTGGGGTGTCTTGGATATTTTTTGACCGACGTTGCAAGTTCTGCGTTCATCCGCGTGCCGCGGTCACGCTCCGATGGACTTCACGAGGCGACGCGGCGGCATGGCAGTTGCTGCGCCAGGCCTGATCGCGTGTTGCGGTCACGCCAAAGGAGATTCCAATGAAAGCACTTTGCTGGCACGGCAAACACGACATCCGCTACGACACGGTGCCCGATCCGATCCTGGAGCATCCGCGCGACGCGATCATCAAGGTGAGCGCGTGCGCGATATGCGGATCGGACCTGCATCTGTTCGACGGGTTCATGCCCGGCATGAAGTCCGGGGACGTCATGGGTCACGAGTTCATGGGTGAAGTCGTGGACGTCGGCGCGCAGGCGCAGAACCTGAAGGTGGGGGACCGGGTCGTGATTCCGTTCACCATCACCTGCGGCGAATGCGACCAGTGCAAGAAGGGCAACTTTTCAGTCTGCGAGCGCACGAACCGCAACGCGGACCAGGCGGCCAAGATGTTCGGGCATACGACGGCGGGGCTGTTCGGCTACACCCATCTGACCGGCGGCTATGCCGGCGGCCAGGCGGAATACGTGCGTGTGCCGTTTGCCGATTCGACCCATGTGCAGGTGCCCGGCGAGCTGTCGGATGAACAGGTTCTTTTCCTGGGCGACATCCTGCCCACCGGTTGGCAGGCGGCCAAGCAGTGCGACATCGAATCGACCGACACCGTCGCCGTGTGGGGCGGCGGACCCGTGGGCCAGATGGCGATCCAGAGCGCGATCCTGTTGGGCGCGCGACAGGTGATCTGCATCGAATCCGTGCCGGAGCGGCTGAAGATGGCGCGCGACTGCGGCGCGGTCACGATCAACTTCCAGGACGAGGATGTGGTGGAGCGGCTAAAGGAGCTGACCCACGGCAAGGGCCCCGAGAAATGCATCGACGCGGTCGGGATGGAGTCGCACGCCAGCAGTTCGATGGAGCACCTTTACGACCGGATGAAGCAGGCAGTGGGCGCCGAGACCGACCGGCCGCACGTGCTGCGCGAGATGATGTATGTGTGCCGGCCCGCCGGCATCCTGTCGGTCCCCGGCGTCTACGGGGGAATGATCGACAAGATTCCGTTTGGCGCGTCGATGAACAAGGGACTGACGTGGCGCATGGGCCAGACTCACGTGCGGCGCTGGACGGACGAGCTGCTCGACCTGATTGTGCAGGGCAGGATCGATCCGTCGTTTGTCATCACGCACCGCGCAAAGCTTGAGGCCGGACCCGATATGTACAAGACCTTCCGCGACAAGGAGGATCGGTGCATCAAGGTGGTGCTCACGCCATGACGCGTGGCGCGCTTCAGGCCCCGGCCTGGGATGGGGTCTGTTGCGCGGCAGGCTGCACGGTGTCGCACAGGGCATCCAATTCCCGCGTGACCTCGTGCCAGGACCAGCGGATCAGATCCACCGCCACCCGTTCGTCACACGTGAAGCCGCCGCCGCTGGCGGCTTCCTGCACCACGGCGTCCAGCTGAGCAAATTGTTGACTGGTGCAGCACAGGGGCGCGTCGGCGCCCCGTTCGCGAATGGCGCGCGCCAGGCCGTCGATCTGCGTTTGCGCCGCCTGCGCAACCGCATGCAGGGCAGGGCCCAGACGGCGTGAGACGTTCTCGGTGACTTGCACGCCGCCCACGCGCTCCATCAGCGGGACGGTAAGCCATAGCTCCTCGATCCGCTCCTGCAATCGCTGCGCCTGGGTGTCGCGGCCCACAAAGTCGATGGGCAGCGATCGGGACTGGCGTGCCATGTCGATCGCCCGCCAGTGCGCGCGTTCCAGGGCGGGCTTGTCGCGCGGCCGCGGGCGTTCTCGGCCTTCGTTCAGGGCGGCGGCCCATTCGACCAGCAATTCCCCGTACAGCTGCAACGAGGCGGCAAGGTTGTAGCGCATGCTGTGACGGGCCGACAGCGGCAGCACGGCAAAGGCGGCCAGGATGCCGGCGGCCGAGCCCACGACGATCGCAAGTGTCTTGTTGACGGCGCCTGCAACGAGGTCGGCGTCCGGGGTCACGGTCAGGATGGTCGCCGTGACGAGACTGTAGTTCAAGGAGGGCCAGCGTAACGTCAGGCAAGCGGCGGCGCCTACGCCGACCACGATGCTCCATGGCGCCGGCAGGCCGGTGACCGCGGCAAGTGGCACGAGGGCAATGCCCAGCGCCACCCCGATCATTGCGCCCAGGATGCGCGCGGCTGCTTCGCCGACCGTGCCCTCCACCGTGGCCCGCACCACAAATAGCGCGGAAAAGGCGCCCCATGCCAGATCCGGCATCTGCTGCCACCGCATCCAGCCATAGGCCAGCAAGACGGCGGTAATGGTTTGCAGGGGTAGGCGGACATTGTCCTGTCCGATCGCGTCGCGATAGGCGGCGGCGCGTTTAAGAAATTGGGCGTAAAGAGGAAACATCTGAGCTTGGCCGCCCGCGCGCCAATCAGGCGTCTGCGTCGGCGGGAAAGGGAAGGTACATGGCGATGCGATGGACCAGGAAACCGCGAAGCGTGTGCGCGGTCTCCTGGGCCTTCCGGTCAGGTATGGTCAGGACTCGGATTTCTTGGGGCGTCCGTACGGATCCTTGCCCGCGGGCGCCTGGGACCCGCCGGCGGGATACCCCGAATTGGTGTCGGGGTTCTGATTGACGTCCCCCGTGGGCGGGCCGTCCTCGGTCGGTTGACCCGTGTAGCCGGTCTCTGCGCGATCCACGTGAGGCGACGGCGGCGGATTGGGCGGTGGGGCGGCTTTCGAATCGGTCATGGGGTAGGTTCCTTTGTAAAGATGGGAGCGCGTGCCCGCGCGGTCAACCCAGGTTGTGATACTTGCGTCCAATTTCCATCGTGGCACGATAGAAGCCTTCCTTGCTGCCGCAGTCGTAGCGCACGCCCTCGTATTCGAAGCCGAAGACGTTTCGGGCCTTGAGCAGGGCGGCGATGCCGTCGGTCAGCTGGATTTCTCCACCCACGCCCGCCTGGGTGCTCTCCAGCAGCGCGAAAATTTCGGGCTCCAGGATGTAGCGCCCGACGACCGCCAGGTCGGTCGGCGCATCCTCGGGCTTGGGCTTTTCCACGATGCCCGTCAGGCTCATCACGCCGTGCGCCTTGCGGCTGCCGGAGACGATCCCGTACTGGTGGGTGTTGGCTTTGGGCACCTGCTGGATCGCGAGGACGCTGCCGTCGAACTCCCGGGCTACCTTCGCCATTTCGCCGATGACGGGGGCATCCGCGTCTATCATGTCGTCCGCCAGCAGCACGGCAAACGGTTCGTTGCCTACAATGGGCGCCGCGCAGAGCACCGCATGGCCCAGCCCCAGGGCAGCCGGCTGGCGGGTGTACACGCATTTGACGTTGTCCGGAATGACGTTGCGGACGGTTTCCAGCAGGGCGTTCTTGTTTTTCGCTTCCAGGTCGTATTCCAGTTCCGGCACGCGGTCGAAATGATCTTCGATGGCGCGCTTGTTTCGGCCGGTGACGAAAATCAGTTCCGTGATGCCTGCGGCGACCGCTTCCTCGACGGCATACTGAATCAGCGGCCGGTCGACGATGGGAAGCATCTCCTTGGGCATGGCCTTGGTGGCGGGAAGAAACCGCGTGCCGAGGCCCGCGACGGGAAATACAGCTTTACGAATGGGTTGCATTGCTAAGGCCCTCTATGCCCGGACGGCGCCAGGGATGGGCCGCCCACTGATCGCTGTTACAGCAAATTTTGTGCCTGCCGGGCGGCGGCTGTAACAGAGTTTTCGGGATGGCACGCCGTTTGCTGACGGGGGCTTGAGCATGAATAGACACGCAGGTGGGGACATTGCATGACTTCTTTACCGGATTTTCCGTCCGAGGATCGCTATCGTCTGCTGGTAGGGGCAGTACGGGATTACGCCATCTACCTTTTGGACGCCAATGGCCGCGTCAGCAGCTGGAATCCGGGCGCTGAACGTTTCAAGGGCTATGGCGCGGACGAGATCATCGGGCAGCACTTCTCCGTTTTTTACACGCCGGAGGACCGGAATGCCGGCGTGCCGGGGCGCGCGCTGGAGACGGCACGGCGCGAGGGGCGCTTCGAGGCCGAGGGCTGGCGTGTGCGCAAGGACGGCAGCAGGTTCTGGTGCAGCGTGGTGATCGACCCGGTCGTTGACGATCGCGGCGAACTGGTCGGCTTCGCGAAGATCACGCGCGACATCACCGAGCAGAAAGAGCGGAACGAGCAACTGCAGGAAGCCCGCGATTCGATGCACCATGCCCAGCGCAACGAGGCCATTGGCCGGCTGACGGGTGGCGTGGCGCATGACTTCAACAATTTCCTGACGGCGATCCGGTTCTCCGCGGAATTCATCAAGCGCTATCCCGACCTGCCTGCTTCGCTGATGCGTTATGTGGGCATCATCATCGACACGACGGAAAAAGCGGCCCAGCTTACCCGGCAGTTGCTTGCCTACGCCAAGCGGCAGCCGCTGCAGCCGCACGCGTTCGACGTGCGCGACAGCCTGGCTTCGATGCGGCCGCTCTTCGAAACCACGGTGGGGTCGTCCGTGGCGGTCAGCTACGAGTTCGGGCCGGGCGACTGTACGATCTTCGCCGATCCCACCCAGCTTGAGTCGGCGCTGCTCAACCTGGTCATCAACGCGCGCGACGCGATGCCCTCGGGCGGCCAATTGAGGATATCGGCCCAGATCGTGCCCGACACTGCGACGCTTGGCGGCTTGGCGAGGCTCAATGGGCCGCAGGTGGCGCTGTCGGTGCAGGATTCCGGCAGCGGGATTGAGCCGGAGGTGCTGGCGCATGTCTTCGAACCCTTCTTCACGACCAAGGGCCAGCATGAGAACTCCGGCTTGGGGTTGAGCCAGGTGCAAGGCTTTGTCCGGCAATCGGGCGGCGACGTTACGGTGGACAGCACGGTGGGCACGGGCACGACGTTCACGCTGTACCTGCCAGCCGCGAAGGCGTCGGGCGCCACGGCCGAATCGCCCGTCTCCGTTGAGCTGGCCAACGTGCCGGTGCGCCGCGAGGTGCTGCTGGTGGAAGACAACCGCATGGTCGGCGAGGTCGTTTCTGCGTGGTTGGGGGAGCTGGGACAACGGCTCACCTGGACCGTTGACGCCGAAAAGGCCCTGAAGGAACTGGAACAGCGCGACGGCGGGTTCGACCTGGCCATTCTTGATCTGGTGCTGCCCGGCATGAACGGCATGGATCTGGCCTATCGGATCCGGGAGCGCTGGCCCGGCATCCGGATCGTGCTGGCCAGCGGTTACAGCGAGGCGATGGCAGGGCCCCGGGCGCTGGGCTTTCCGGTCATGCAGAAGCCTTATTCCGTTGAAGCCCTGATGCAGGTGCTGACCGAGGACGCGCATACGATGCCCTGAGCGCCGGGTGCTTCACGGGACCGGCGCTATACCCGGCGAAACCGGTTGTGCGTCCGACGTTTGATGACGCTGATGTCGCCATCCGGTTCGATATACGCCCGGCGCACCTCAGATAGTTCAAGCACCCCTTTGAGCCGAAGCTGGCTCATGAGCTCATCTTCGGTTAGGTATTCACGCCGGAGCGCCCGTTTGGCGATCACGCCGTCCCGCACCAGACACACGCGATCCGACTCCAGCAGGCGGCCCAGCGGCTTGCAAAAATAACTGACGCGGTCAACCAACACTGTCCAGCCGAGAATCGTGGAAATCAGCACCATCCCATCCAGGATGGATTTGTATTCACCGGCCATCGCATTTTGCGCGGCATCGGCAATCAGCACCAGCACCAGCATGTCGGCCACACCCAGCGAACCGACATCGCGTCGCCCGGCAAGCCGGAGCAGCAGGAAGATGAACCAATAAACGATTGTCCCGCGGATGAAGATTTCCAGCGGGGCCACGGAAAACGAAAACATCGTCGACCAATTCGGGTCCATTGCGGCGCCTCCTTCAAGCAAAACGCAATCCCCGGGCAAGGCGAGCAAGTTGTGTGCCTGCGCGGCCGCAGCCCAGGGGCGGGCAAACCGCTGGGCACACGGTTTGCTGCGAGGATCCGCCAGAAGCTGAAAGGAGTGAATATGCAATCCGAGAACTCGTCCTTGCGGGCGCAAGACGTCATTGCGCGCGAACTGGGCGTCACCAAGGACTTTGACGCGGCGGCAGAACTGGAAGCGCGGATCGCATTCCTGGCCGACTACCTGACTCGCGCCGGGCGCGCGGGCTATGTGCTGGGCATCAGCGGCGGGGTGGACTCCACGGTGGCCGCTCGAATGGCGCAGCTTGCCGTCGAACGTGTGCGATCCCAAGGCAGGCCGGCCACGTTTATCGCGGTACGCCTTCCCTATGGCGAACAGCGCGACGAGGAAGATGCGGCGCAGGCGCTGGACTTCATCGCGCCGGACCGCCGCATGCGCATCGACATCAAGCCGGCGGTGGACGCGCAGCGCGAGGCGCTTCGCGCAGCGGGCGTGGCCTACGCGGACGAGGCGGCCGAGGACTTCGGCGCGGGCAACATCAAGGCGCGGCAGCGCATGATCGCCCAGTACGCAATAGCCGGCGCGCTGGATTGCCTGGTCATCGGCACGGACCAGGCGGCCGAGGCGTTGATGGGTTTCTTCACAAAGCATGGTGACGGCGCGGCGGATGTGCTGCCGCTTCGTGGACTGACCAAGCGGCGGGTACGGGCGTTGGGAACGCAGTTGGGGGCGCCGGAGCGTCTGGTGATGAAGGTGCCCACGGCCGACCTGGAATCGTTGCGGCCGTTGCGCCCGGATGAGGACGCGTACGGTGTCACGTATGCCCAGATCGATGGATATCTGGAAGGCGAGGCGATTGCGCCGGACGCCGTGGCGGTGATCGAGCGGCAGTTCAACGCCACCGCGCACAAGCGTGCGCTGCCGCCGGGGCCTGCATCGTGACGTGAAGCCGCCGCGCTTTTCGCGACCTGTATCATTGCCGATACCCTTCAGCCCGTCACCCCAGGCAAAAAATGTCCGATTCGCCGTCCGTTCCGAACAACAAGCCCGGCGTCGTCCGTAGTGACCTCAGCTTTCCTGTGGTCGGCCTGGGCGCCTCAGCCGGGGGGATCGACGCGCTTAAAACATTTTTTTCGCATATGCCGGCCAAGCCCGGCATGGCCTTCGTCGTGGTGGTGCACCTGTCCGCGGATCACGAAAGCGTCCTTGACAGGATTTTGCAGTCCAGCACCGTCATCCCGGTCGCGCAGGTCACCAAGCCGGTCCCGATCCAGCGTGATCACATCTATGTGATACCCCCGGGCGCGACGCTGGCGATGAACGACGGGTATCTGCGCGTGACCGCCGCCACGCCCAGACCGGAAGGCCGCCACATCGCCATCGACACGTTTTTCCGGACGTTGGCCGACGTGCACACAACGCGCGCCGTCGGCATCGTCCTGTCCGGCGGCGGATCGGACGGGTCGGTGGGCCTTGCCCGTATCAAGGAACAGGGCGGCGTGACGTTCGCGCAGTCGCCCCAGGACGCCGAACACGACACCATGCCGCGAAGCGCGATCGCAACGGGCGCGGTGGACATCGTGCTGCCGGTGTCGATCATGCCGGATCGCCTCAGGAAAATCGCGGAGAACATGGGCAGCATCCACCTGCCGCCGCTGACCGAGGAGGAAGCCGCGGGCGCGGCCGACGCCGAGCAGGCGGTGGATGAGTCCAAGCACGATCGCAACACGTTGCGCGAGATCCTTGCCTTGCTGCGCGCCCGCACGGCGCACGACTTTCGTCACTACAAGAAAGCGACGGTGCTGCGCCGGATCGAGCGCCGCATGCAGATCACGGGCACCGCGACCCTGGCGGACTATGGAAAGCTGCTTCAGGAACGCAGCGACGAAACCCCCAAGCTGCTGTCCGACATGCTGATCGGCGTGACGCAGTTCTTCCGTGACCGGGACGCCTTCGCCAATCTGGATGAATTTGTGCTGCCCAAGCTGTTCAAGGCACTCAGCCATGCGCCGGATTCCGCGTTGCGCGCATGGGTGGCGGGTTGTTCGACGGGCGAAGAGGCGTATTCGCTCGCCATGTTGATGAGCGCGCGGGCTGCGGCGATGCCTCAGCCGCCCAGGATCCAGATCTTTGCCACCGACATCGACGAATCGGCGCTGACGGTGGGCCGGGCGGCGGCCTATCCCATGGCGATCAAGGCCGATGTGCCCGAGGCAATGCTGCAAAGCTTCTTCAGCCGCAAGGACGACGAATACCGCATCAAGAAAGACGTGCGCGAGCGTGTTCTGTTTGCCGTGCACAACATCCTGCGCGACCCGCCTTTTTCGCGGCTGGATCTGGTCAGCTGCCGCAATCTGCTGATCTACCTGGATCGCGAGGTGCAACGCGATGTGCTGCGCATGTTCCATTTTGCGCTTAAGCCGGGCGGCTTCCTTTTTCTGGGCAGCTCCGAATCGGCCGATGCGTGCCCGCAGCTGTTCCAAGTGGTAGACAAGCGCTATCGCATCTACGCCGCGCGCGAAACCCCGGCGCAGCTGAGCGGCATGCCCGAACTGACGGACGGCGGTTTCAGTCACGTGCGGCCCATCCACGCCTCCACCGCGCCGGTGCGTGAGACCAAGGTGTCGTACGCCGCGGTGCACCAGCGCGCGCTTGAAATGTACGCGCCACCCAGCGTCATCGTCGATGCCAACAGCGACATCGTGCATATCTCGGACCGCGCAGGCCGTTTCCTGCGCCATCCGGGCGGCGAGCCTTCCCGGAATCTCCCGGCGTCGGTGCATCCCGAACTTCGCACCGAACTGCGCACGGCAATGTTCCAGGCGCTGCACTCGCGCAAGAGCGTTGAGGCGCGGCGGGTCAAGATGACCTTTGGCGACCGCCAGGCCTACATCAACATGGTGGTGCGGCCGTTCCGGCACGAGGAGTCCGCCAGCGACTACATGCTGGTGCTGTTCGACGAGGTCGAAGACGTCATGAGCGCCGATGGCAGCCAGGGCCCGACGAGCGGCTCTGCCGCCGTGCTGACGCAGCTGGAGGCAGAGCTGCAGCGCACCAAGGATCAGTTGCAGGCCACTATCGAGCAGGCCGAGACCTCGACGGAGGAACTGAAGGCCTCCAACGAGGAACTGCAGGCCATCAACGAAGAGCTGCGTTCGACCACCGAAGAGCTGGAAACCGGCAAGGAAGAACTGCAGTCCGTCAACGAAGAGCTTATTACCGTCAATGCGGAACTCAAGACCAAGGTCGACGAAACCGCCAAGATCAATGACGACCTGCAGAACCTGATCGCGTCCACGGACATCGCCACGGTGTTCGTGGATCGCATGATGCGCATTCAGTGGTTCACGCCGCGCGCCTCCGATATCTTCAATGTGATTCCCAGCGACGCTGGCCGTTCGGTGCTGGACATCACGCATCGGCTGGAATATCCGGACCTGGCCAAGGATGCCGCGGGCGTGTTCGAATCGCTGCGGCCGCTTGAGCGCGAGGTGCGCAGCGCCACCGACCGTTGGTATCTGGCGCGGCTGCTGCCCTACCGCAGTGCCGAACACCGCATCGAAGGCGCGGTCCTGACGTTCATCGACATCACCGACCGGCGCAAGGCGGAAGACCGGGTTCGTCTGGGCGAAGCCCACCTGAAGCTGATGACGGAAAGCGCCCGCGACTTCGGCATCATGACACTGGATAACCAGGGCATCATCACCAACTGGAACATCGGCGCCGAGCTGATGTTCGGATACACCAGCGCCGAAGCCGAAGGCAAGTCGATATCCATCATCTTCACCGACGAGGACATTGCCGCCGGCCGGCCGGAATACGAACTCGATCGCGCCCGGCAGATCGGTTACGCGCCGGACGAGCGATGGCACAAGCGCAAGGATGGCAGCCTGGTTTACTGCACTGGCGGCGTGAACCGCATGGACGACCCGGTCTACCAAGGGTTCGCGAAGATCGTGCGCGACGTGACAGAACTGAAGCTGCGCGACGCCGAGCAGGAATCGCGGCTGGATCGCGCGCGTGCCGACAGCATGCTCAAGGACGAATTCTTCGCGGTCGTGTCGCACGAACTCAAGCACCCGCTCAATCTGATTCAGCTAAATGCCGAGCTGCTGGCCCGCACGCCAGCCGTGCGCAACCTGGCGCCGGCAGCGCGCGCCATTGATCTGATCCAGCGGTCGGTCAGGGGCCAGGCCCGCATCATCGACGACCTGCTGGACCTGTCGCGCGTGCGCACCGGCAAGCTGGCGCTGAACAAATCGATCATCGACGTCGCGGCCATCGCGAAAAATATCCTAGATGTCCTCAGGCCCGCCGCCGCCGCGGCCGGCGTCGATCTGCGCGCGGACTTCGATCCCGCCTTGGCGATCTACCTGGATGCCGACCCCGTACGCATCGAGCAGGTGATCTGGAATCTGCTGAACAACGGGATCAAGTTCACACCGGAAGGCGGGCGGGTCGCGCTCAAGCTCGCTGTTGAAGACAACCGTTTGAGGCTGGACGTGGCCGATACGGGCCAAGGCATCGACCCGAAGTTTGTCGGCCGGGTCTTCGACATGTTCAGCCAGGGTGACATGCGTCAGAAGGCCGGCACCAGCCCCGGGCTGGGTATCGGACTGGCGGTCGTCAGCGAACTCGTCGGCGCCCATGGAGGCACGATCGAGGTGCACTCGGACGGTCGGGGCGCCGGCGCGCGGTTCACGGTTTGGCTGGACTTGGCCGGGGCGCGCGAAGAACAGGACGCGCCCCAAACCGATGGCGACATGCCGCTCGACGGGTTGAATGTGCTGCTGGTCGACGATTCCGAGGACGTCCTGCAGGTCATGCGCGAACTGCTGGATCTGGAAGGGGCCATCGTGACGGCCGTCTCCAGCGGCCGCGAGGCCTTGGAACGGCTGGATCAGTCCCCGTTCGATCTGCTGCTGTCGGACATCGGCATGCCCGACATGGACGGCTATGCGCTGATGCGGGCCATCCGCGAGCGGGATGACGGCGTCGATCTGCCGTCCATCGCGCTTACCGGGTTTGGCGCCAAGGAAGACATGCGAGAGGCCGTCAGCGCCGGCTTCTCGGCGCACATCAGCAAGCCCGTGTCGTTGGACGATCTGCTAGAAGTCGTGCGCAAGATTCGTCCCCGCAGTTGAATGTCGCCGGCGGCCGCGCGCAGCGGCCGCCGCACCCCCCACCGCCGCGAAGTTTCAATTAGTGCCAATTTTCCGCTTCTGGAAATAATTAACCTGCATTGCCGTAAAGCGTGATGGCGCCTCTTTTGGGTTGCGCGCAAAGCATGCTGCGAAAATTCGCATATTTGCGACCACCAATCCGGACACGCATGCGCCAAGGTTTCGATGCAAGGCGTGAAAAATGCTGCCATGCGGGCGATTGACACCATCGAGAAAAGCTTGCGCTCAGCGTCGCCGCTACTTAAGCTGTCCCGAAACGCCGCGCCCCAGCACGTGACGTGCCAGCGTCGGCAAGCGGATCGCAGCGCCTTTCCGCCGAATGACCACGCAACACTTTGTCAGCCAGTTTCCCTTGTCCCGGACATAAAGGATCCTTGTGCGAAAGTCGATGGTCTTGTTGGTATCACGATGCGGCCGGCGCACGCCCGGCACGCATCGGCCTTGCCCAGTTGGGCAGGTTCTTCCTGGATCGGTTGTTTCCCGATCGGGCCCTCCTCCCTTTTCCGGCGCGTTATTCCCTTTGCGCCGCGTCGCGCCCGTAATCCACAATAAATACGCTGAACCGGCGCACCCGCCGCGCCATTGAGCTGTCCGAGCTGGGCCCTTTCCACCGGTGGGGGGAGAGGGAAGTGGGACCTTGAGTCCGACCGCCTGGGAGTAGGGGATGATGCAAGCGAGCAGCAATGTCCGTCGTGTCGTGTTGTATGCGTTGAGTGCTTGGACGATGGTGTTGGCGGGGTGTGGGGACCGGAACGATGCGGCTGCCGTCCCCCTGGCGCCCGTAAAGGTTTTCGTGATGACCGTGGGGAGCCAGCCGGTCGATCTGAACGTGGATCTGCCGGGCCGGATCGAACCCATCCGCACGGCCGAAGTGCGGGCGCGCGTGGATGGCATCGTTGAGAAGCTGCTGTACACCGAGGGCAGCGACGTAGAGGCCGGCGACCCGCTGTTCCAGATCGACCCGAGCGACTACAAGGCGCAGCTGGCGCAGGCCAATGCCATGCTGCAGCGCGCACAGGCCGTGCAGAAGAACGCGCGCTCGGTCACCGAGCGGTTCCGCCCGCTGGTGCAGCGCCAGGCGGTCAGCGCACAGGAGTACGAGGCGGCGCTCGCCGCCCTGGGCCAGGCGCAGGCCAATGTCGCCGATGCGCAGGCCGCGGTCACGCTGGCGCAGTTGCGCCTGGACCGTTGCACGGTCAGGGCGCCCATCGCCGGGCGGGTGGGACGCGCGCTGGTCACGGAAGGGGCGCTGGTCAGCGCATCCGGCGCAACGCTGCTGGCGCAGGTCAACCAGCTTTCGCCGATCAGCGCCACGTTCACCAAATCCAACACCGCCATCATGGACCTGACCGACTACGCGCGCTCGGGCGCGCTGGCCACGGCGGGCAACACATTTCCGGTGCGTCTTATGCTGGCCAATGGCCGCGAGTTCGGCGAAACGGGCGTCGTCGACTTTGCGGACCTGAGCGTGGACCGGACGACCGGCGCTCAGACCATACGTGCCCGCTTTGACAACGCCAAGCGGGAACTGCTGCCGGGGCAGTTCGTGACCGGGCAGATCCTGGTGGGCGTGCGCAAGGAGGGCATCCTGATCCCGGCGCGGGCCGCGCGGTTGAACGGCGACACGGCCACCGTGTTCGTCATCGGGCCGGGCGATACGGCGGTGCCTAAACAAATCCAGGTCGGCGAGCAGGTCGCCGGCAACTGGCTGGTGCGTAGCGGCCTTGAACCCGGAGAGCGGGTGGTGGTGGACGGCTGGCACAGAATCAGGCCCGGTCAGCAGGTCGATCCAGTCGAACAGCAAGCCGCGAAACCCTGACGGAGCCGGCCATGGGTTCATTCTTCGTGTTGCGGCCGGTATTCGCCTGGGTAGTGGCGCTTTTCGTCCTGTTGTTCGGCCTGATCTCGGTGGTGCTGCTGCCCGTCGAGCAGTACCCGAATATCGCGCCGCCTTCGATCACCATCCAGGCGACCTTCCGGGGCGCCGATACCACCACCATCGATCGCACCGTCACCTCCATCATCGAGGAGGAAATGAACGGGGTCGACAACTTCCTGTACATGGCGTCGGTCAGCCGCGCCAACGGCACGGCGCAGATTACGGTGACGCTGGAGCCGGGCACGGACCTGGACGTGGCGCGCAGCCAGGTGCAGGACCGCCTGAGCCGGGTCGAGCCGCGGCTGCCGCAAGAGGTGCGCCAGTTGGGCGTGGCCGTGACCAAGGCGTCATCCGGCTTCCTGATGCTGCTGGCATTGCAGTCCGAAAGCGGCAACGTCAGCGCCGTCGAGATGGGCAATTTCGCGTCCAACAACATCCTGAATGAGCTGCGCCGCATCCGTGGCGTGGGCGATGTGCAGCTGTTTGGCTCGTCTTACGCCATGCGGATCTGGCTGGACGAGCGCAAGCTGGCGAGTTTTCAGATGTCGGCCAGCGACGCGATGCGCGCGGTGCAGGAGCAGAACGCGCAGACGATCGGCGGTTCGCTGGGCGACCTGCCGCTGGCGCGCGGCGCGGACTTCAACGCGCAGATCGTCGCGCAGAGCCGTTTTTCCACGCCCGAGCAGTTCCGCCAGGTCATCCTGCGCGTGAACAACGACGGCTCGCTCGTGCGGTTGGGCGACGTGGCGCGGGTGGAACTGGGCAACGAAAGCTACAACTTCCGCCTCAGCGTCAACGGCAAGGAGGCCGCCGGCATCGCCATCCAGCTGGCCAATGACGCGAACGCGCTGGACGTCGCGCGCCAGGTCCGCCAACGCATGACGGAGCTGGAATCGGTCTTTCCGGCGGGCGTCGGCTGGACGGTGCCGTTCGACACCACGCCCTTCATCACGACCTCGATCAGTTCGGTGCTGGTAACCATGGTGGAGGCGCTGCTGCTGGTCACGGCGATGGTGTTCCTGTTCCTGCAAAGCTGGCGCAGCACGCTGATCCCGACGCTGATCGTGCCGATTGCGCTGATCGGCACCTGCGCGGGCCTGTTCCTGTTTGGCGCATCCATCAACCTGCTGTCGCTGTTTGGCATGGTGGTGGCGATCGGCGTGTTGAACGACGACGCGATCGTGGTGTCCGAGAACGTGGCCCGCATCATGCAGGACGAAAAGCTCTCCGCGCCGGAGGCCACGCGCAAGGCGGTCGGCCAGGTGTGGGGGCCGATCATCGCCAGCACGCTGGTGCTGGTGGCGGTGTTCGTGCCGATGGCGATGTTTCCGGGGTCCAGCGGCGCGATCTACCGCCAGTTCTCCATCACCCTGTCGGTCGCCATCGTCGTGTCCACCGTGCTGGCGCTGTCGCTGGGCGCCGCGTTGTGCGCAACGCTGCTCAAGCTGCCGGACGGCAAACCGCCGAAGGGACGGGTGTCCAAGGCCAAGCAATGGGTGTTCGACAAGTTCAACGCGGGCTTTGACGCCATGACGCGCCAGTACGTGCGGGCGGTCGAGCACATGCTGGTGCGGCCGCTGCGCTGGATGCTGATCTTCCTGGGCGTGTGCGGCCTGACGATCTTCTTGTTCTCGCGCTTGCCGGGCGGCTACCTGCCGCTGGAAGACCAGGGCTATTTCTTCGTGTCGTACACCGGCGCGCCCGGCACCACGGCCGACCAGACCGAGGTGGCCGTGCAACAGGCCGAAAGCCTGCTGCGTGAGCAGCCTGCCGTGCGCAACGTGGCGTCGGTGGTCGGGTTCAACTTCTTCGGCCAGGGGCAGACGGCCGCGCTGTCGTTCGTGGACCTGTACCCGTGGAGCGAGCGCACGGATCGCAGCAAGGCGGTCGATGCGCTGGTCGGGCGCAGTAACCTGGCCTTCCGGCAGATTCCCCAGGCGATGATCTTTGCGCTCAATCCGCCGCCGATCCCGTCGATGGGCAACGCGTCGGGCTTTTCCATGAAAGTGCAGGACCGCACGGCGCAGGGTGGCGCGGGTCTTGCCGCCACGGGCGCGGCGATGATCGCGGCCGCCGCGGCCAGTCCCCTGCTGACGGGCGTGCGGCTGGACGGCATGCCGCCGGGACCCCGCCTGTATGTCGAGATCGACCGCGTGCATGCCCGCGCGCTGGGACTGCAGGTGGCACAGGTCAACCAGGCGCTGACGCTGGCGTTCGGCTCGAACTACGTCAACGACTTCCTGCACGATGGGTCGGTGCAACGCGTGTTCATCCAGGCCGAAGCCGACCAGCGCATGCAGCCGCAGGACATCGCCGCCTTGCAGTTGCCGAACGCCCGTGGCGAGATGGTGCCGTTCTCGGCGTTTTCGCGAATGCGCTGGATCGACGGTCCGCAGCAGCTGGAACGCTACAACGGCTTTCCCTCCATCACGATTTCGGGCGAAGCCGCGGCGGGCCGCTCCAGCGGCGTGGCGCTGGCCGAAATGGAGGCCATCGCCGCGCGGGTCCTGCCGCAAGGGATCACCTACGAGTGGACGGGGACGGCGTACGAGGAACAGCAGGCGGGCAACCAGGTGGCGTTGCTGCTGGCCCTGTCGCTGGTCGTGGTGTTCCTGCTGCTGTCCGCGCTGTACGAAAGCTGGTCCGTGCCGGTGTCGGTGCTGCTGATCCTGCCCTTTGGCATCCTGGGCGCCGCCGCATTCACGTTGGGGCGCGGCATGTCGGCGGACATTTACTTCAACATCGGGCTGGTGACCATCATCGGGCTGGCCGCCAAGAACGGCATCCTGATCGTGGAATTCGCGCTGAAAGAGGAGCTTGAAGGCCGCGACCGCAAGGAAGCGGTGGTCGATGCGGCCCGCCAGCGCCTGCGGCCCATCATCATGACCAGCGTCACCTTCGTGCTGGGCATGCTGCCGCTGGTGCTGGCGACCGGCGCGGGCGCGGCCAGCCGGCAGGCGGTGGGCACCAGCGTGATGGGCAGCATGCTGACCGCCACGCTGTTCGGGGTGTTCTTCACGCCACTTTTCTACATGGTGGCGCGGCGCTGGTCCGGGCCCCGGAAACCTGCGCCCAAGCCTGGCGAGAGCGGTCCGGCCAAGGCCGAAGAGCGGGGAGAGAATCCATGACCCCCGCCCGCCTTGCCGCCGCCGCGCTGCTTATCGGTGGGCTGTCCGCGTGCAATTTTGCGCCCGAGCACCGCCGGCCCGAAGTGGCCACGCCCGCCATGTTCCCGGGCGAGGTCCCCCCGGATGCCAAGGCGGCGCAGGACGTGACCTGGGAGCAGTTCTTTGGGGATGCGCAGCTCAAGCGCCTGATTGCACGGTCGCTGGAGCTGAACCAGGACCTGGCAGCGGCCACGGCCCGGATCGAGCAGGCCCGCGCGTTCTACCGCATCGAGCGCGCCAATCAGCTGCCGCAACTGGACGCCGGCGCGGCGGCGTCGCGCAACCAGCAGCCGCTGACCGTGCTGGACCCGGCGCTGGCCGGGTCACGGCAGACCGTGCAATTCAATCAGTTCAACGCGCAGGTGATGGTCTCGTCGTTTGAGCTGGACTTCTGGGGGCGGGTGCGCAATATGACCGCCTCGGCGTTGCAGCAGTACCTGGCGACGGTGGAAGGCCGGCGCGCGTTCCGCCTGTCGCTGATCGCAAACGTGGCCTCGACCTATTACGACGCCCAGGCAGGCGAAGAGGGCATCGCGCTGGCGCAGCGCACGGTGGAGACGCGCAGCTATGCGCTTCGCGTGGCCAAGGACCGCCTGGACGCTGGCGTCACGTCGCGCGTCGACTTCGAGCAGTCCGCCATCCTGCTGACCCAGGCGCAGACCCAGCTTGCCGAATGGCAGCGCGCCACGGCGGGGCATTGGAACCGGCTGTGGGTGCTGGTCGGCGAAGACCTGCAGCAGGAGATGGCCGCCGGCCAGCCCATCGAGGCCGCAGGGCAGTTCGATGCGCTTAGCCCCGGATTGCCGTCTTCGCTGCTGGTGGTCAGGCCGGACATCCGGCAGGCAGAGAACCGCCTGCGCAGCGCCAATGCCAACATCGGCGCGGCGCGCGCGGCACTCTTTCCGCGCATTGCGCTGACCGGATCGCTGGGCTACGCGTCCACCGAGCTGTCGGACCTGTTCTCCTCGCCCAGCCAGATCTGGAACATCGGCGCGGGGATAGGGTGGCCGATCTTCGACTACGGGCAGCGGCGGGCGGCGGTTGACCTGGCCACGGCGCAGCGCGACGAGCTGGTCGCCAATTACCGCAAGACGGTGCAGACCGCGTTCAGCGAAGTGGCGACCGCGCTGGAAAACCGCAAGCGCTTCCAGGAACAGGTCGCCGCGCAGGAGACGGCGATCCAGGCGCAGCGCCGGCTGGCTGAAACCGCCGAGTTGCGCTACATGAACGGCATCTCCATCTATCTGGAAGTCGTCGATGCGCGGCGCGGCCTGTTCAATGCGGAGCAGCAGATGCTGACGCTGCGGGCCTCGCAATTGCAGAACGGCGTGTCGCTGTACGTGGCGCTGGGCGGCGGGGACGAGCAGCCGGAAGTGGTCATGGCGGACGCGCCGCCCGCGGCGGGCACCACGTCCACGCCCGTTCTGCCGGCGGGGGCAGATTCTTCCTCCTCGGGAGCCGCGCAGTGAACACCGGCAAGCCCACCGACGCCGTCCAGCGCCCGCGGTGGCGCCGGCTGCGCAAGGCCTTGTTCATCGTGGCCGGGGTGGCGTTGCTGGTCGTCTTCACGCTCATGGGCGTGCGCCTGTACGACATCCAGCAGGGGCCGCCGCTGGCGGCGTGGCACACATATGTGCCGCAGGAACTGGACGCCGAGCGGCTGGACCGCAGCACCTGGGACGATTACCTGGCGCATGAGGATCAGCTTTTTGCGCTGGTCAGGCAGAACGTGGGCGACAAGCTGCTGCCGGAGGACAAGGTGGACAGCAACCGCTATTTCGCGGACGCGAAGGTGTACCCCGAGCATTTCGCGCATGACTGGAACCGGTCGTTCATGCTGCTGCCGGCGGGCGAACCGCGGGGCGTGGCCGTGCTGCTGCATGGCCTGACGGATTCGCCTTACAGCCTGCGCCACGTCGCCGCCCATTACCAATCCGTCGGCTACGTGGCGATCGCCATCCGGATGCCGGGCCACGGCACAGTGCCCGGCGGGCTGACGGACGCGCATTGGGAAGACTGGGCGGCGGCCACGCGCCTGGCCGTGCGCGAAGCCCGCCGCCGCGTGCCGGCGCCCAAACCGCTGCACATGGTGGGCTTTTCCAATGGCGGGGCGTTGGCGCTGATGCACGCGCTGGATGCGCTGGACAACCCCAAACTCGACAAGCCCGACCGCCTGGTGCTGATCTCGCCGATGGTCGGCATCACGTCGTTTGCGCGCTTCGCGGGCTTGGCGGGCCTGCCGGCCATCCTGCCCGCGTTTGCCAAGGCCGCGTGGCTGAGCATCGTGCCGGAGTTCAATCCCTTCAAGTACAACTCTTTCCCCGTCCACGCGGCCCGCCAGTCGTTCGAGCTGACGCAGACGCTGCAGGACAGGCTGGTCGCGCAGCAGCGCGCGGGCGGCCTGGAACGGTTGCCGCCCATCATCACGTTCCACTCCGTGCTGGATTTCACCGTCAGCACGCGCGCGCTGATCAACGCGCTGTATGCGCGGCTGCCGGCCAACGGCAGCGACCTGGTGCTGTTCGACCTGAACCGGGCTACCAAGCTTGGGCCGCTGTTCCGGCGCGGTGTCGCCTGGCAACTGGCGGGCACGCTGCCCGGCGAAAAGCGCAACTATCGCCTGACGCTCGTCACCAACGCCAGCCCCACGTCAAGCGCCATGATCGAGCGCGTCATTGAGCCGAACGCCACCGCCGTCGTGGAACGGGCCATCGGCATGGACTATCCGCGCGAGGTCTATTCGCTGTCGCACGTTGCGCTGCCGTTCCCGACCGACGACGCGCTGTACGGCACGCATCCGGACAACATCGAAGAATTTGGCATCAGCCTGGGCGCCATGTCCATGCGCGGCGAAGTCGGCGCCTTCGTGATCGGCATGGACACGTTGACCCGGCTGACCTCCAATCCGTTCTATGCCTATCTGGTCAAGCGCGTTGATGGGGTGATACCACGATGACGTCCTTCGCAATGTCCGGCATCTTTGCCCTCCTGCTGCTCGGCCTGCTGTATTTGGCCAGCCCGATCTTCGTGCCGTTGGCGTTTGCGTTGTTCGTCATCTGCCTGGTTGCGCCGCTGCGCCAGTACCTGGGCCGCAGGATGCCGGCGCCGCTGGCCGCGATCCTGGCGCTGGTGGTCACGGTGGTCGTGTCGGTGGTGTTCCTGTCGCTGGCGGCCTGGGGCTTCAGCCTGGTCGCGCAGTGGGTCATGGCCAATGCCGCGCGCTTCCAGCGTCTGTTCACGCTGGAGACCGAAACGCTGCACCCGCATGGCGCGATGGCGATCCAGATGTTCCAGGACAGCTTCAACGTGTCGTGGCTGGTGCGGGCGATCCAGGAGGTGGCGCTGCGGATCAACAGCATGCTGGGCATGATTTTCATCGCCTTTGTCTTCATTGCGCTGGGCCTGTTCGAGCTTGACGAGGCGCCAGCGCGGCTGATCCGCCTGCTGGGCGAGGCCCGGGCGCAGCGCTGGATGGCGATCGGGCGCGAGGTTGCCGCCAAGCTGCGCTGGTACATGGTGATCCGCACGATCGCAAGCGTGCTGACGGGCGTGACGGTCTGGCTGTTTGCGATCTATGCCGGCCTGGAACTGGCGACCGCCTGGGGCGGGCTCGCGTTCCTGCTGAACTACATCCCGTTTCTCGGGCCGCTGGTGGCGACGGTGTTTCCGGCTTTCTTCGCATTCGTGCAGGTGGGATCGCTGCAGACCAGCATTGCGGTGCTCGTCGTCCTGAACTGCATCCAGATCGTCTACGGCTGTTATCTGGAGCCCAGGCTTGCCGGCAGCGCGTTTGCGCTATCGCCGCTGATGGTGATGTTTGCTGTTTTTTTCTGGGGGTTTGTGTGGGGCATTCCGGGCACGTTCATTGGCGTGCCCCTACTTATCACGATGACCACCGTGTACGGCGCAGGCCGCAGTTCACGCGTTGCCCGCAGCTGAGCCGGCCGGTCCGGGCCACGCCCGGCAAGCTGGCCGACCCGCTCACGTCTTTGCTCATTACTGGAGGTGCATGATGGAAAGCAGTACTCCCAAGAAGCTTGGATTGCTTGCCTTGACCGGCATGGTGGTGGGGTCGATGATCGGCGCCGGGATTTTCTCGCTGCCCAGGACCTTTGGCGGGGCGACGGGCGTCGTCGGCGCGGTGATCGCGTGGATTATCGCGGGGGCGGGCATGTACACGCTGGCGCGCGTGTTCCAGGCGCTGGCCGAGCGCAAACCCGACATGGACGCGGGCGTCTTTGCGTACGCCAAGGCGGGCTTTGGCAACTATATGGGCTTTCTGTCCGCGTTTGGCTACTGGATCGGCAGTTGCATCGGCAACGTGTCGTACTGGGTGCTGATCAAGTCCACGCTCGGCGCCTTCTTTCCCATTTTCGGAGACGGCAACACCGTCATCGCGATCGCGGTGGCATCGGTGGGGATCTGGCTGTTTCACTTCATGATCCTGCGCGGCGTGCAGCAGGCGGCGTTCATCAACGCGGTCGTGACGGTCGCCAAGATCATTCCGATCCTGGTGTTCATCGTCGTGCTGTTCGTGGCGTTCAAGGTCGACCTGTTCCGCATCAACTTCTGGGGCGAAATGAGCGGCTACAGCCTGTTCGAGCAGGTGCGCAGAACCATGCTGGTGACCGTCTTCGTATTCCTGGGGATCGAGGGCGCAAGCGTGTACTCGCGGTTCGCGTCCAAGCGCTCGGACGTGGGGGTGGCCACGCTGATCGGCTTTGTGACGGCGTTGCTGCTGATGGTGCTGGTGTCGCTGCTGCCCTATGCGGTCATGCAGCAGAGCGACATCGCCGGGCTGCGCCAGCCGTCGATGGCCGGCGTGCTGGAATCGGTGGTGGGTCCGTGGGGCGCGGTATTCGTCAGCGTGGGGCTGTTGATCTCGGTGCTGGGCGCCTATCTGGCCTGGTCGCTGATCTGCGCGGAAGTGATGCACGCGGCTTCCAAGAACGAAGACATGCCGCGCGCGTTCGCCCGCGAGAACAAGAACGGCGTGCCGGTCGTGGCCCTGTGGGTGACCAACATCATCGTGCAGCTTTTCGTCATCAGTACGTACTGGTCGCGCGACGCCTTTGCGCTGATGCTGAGCCTGACCAGCGCGATGTCGTTGATCCCCTACCTGCTGGTCGCCGGCTTCGGCTGGCAGCTTGCCAAGCGCGGCGAGACGTATGTCGACGGCAAGGACCGCAAGCGCGATCTGACGCTTGCCAGCATCGCGGCCATCTACACCGTGTTCATGATTCTCGCCGGCGGATTGAAATTCCTGCTGCTGTCGGCGCTGTTGTACGCGCCCGGGTCTGTCCTGTACTTCTGGGCCCGGCGCGAGCAGGGCAGGTCGTTC
The DNA here is from genome assembly GCF_006715415.1 of Achromobacter sp. SLBN-14. Lineage (NCBI taxonomy): Bacteria > Pseudomonadati > Pseudomonadota > Betaproteobacteria > Burkholderiales > Alcaligenaceae > Achromobacter > Achromobacter sp. SLBN-14. Next base: position 4,427,317 of record NZ_VFNE01000001.1, read on the forward strand.
TTCACAGGTTGGGAGTTGGTCGTATTCATCGTGGCATGCGTCGGAGCTTTGGCCGCCATCGTCGGCCTGATCTACGGCTGGATCGCCATTTAACGTCTGGGAGCTAGTCATGGCTGATACCGAGGAATTTGGAGTCCATTCAGAAGTCGGGCAATTGCGCACGGTGATGGTCTGCGCGCCAGGACGCGCCCACGAAAGATTGACGCCCTCCAATTGCGATGCTTTGCTGTTCGACGACGTCATGTGGGTCGACAACGCCAAGCGGGACCATTTCGACTTCATGACCAAGATGCGGGACCGCGGCGTGGACGTGCTGGAAATGCACAACCTGCTGGCCGAAACGGTCGCGATACCCGAAGCAAAGAAGTGGATCCTGGACAACCAGGTGGTGGCGAACCAGGTCGGGCTGGGATTGCTCGATGAGATCCGCAGCTACCTGGACGGGCTGGCGCCGCGCAAGCTCGCCGAGACGCTGATCGGGGGGCTGTCGACCGACGAGTTTCCCGAGTCGGTGGGCGGCGAACAGCTCATGCTGATCAAGGAGGCCGCGGGCGTCACGGAATACCTGCTGCCGCCGCTGCCCAACACGCTGTACACGCGTGACACGACCTGCTGGATCTACGGCGGCGTGACGCTCAATCCGCTTTACTGGCCCGCGCGGCACGAAGAGACGATCCTGACGTCGTCCATCTACAAGTTCCATCCGCGCTTTGCCGGCAAGGTGAACGTCTGGTGGGGCGATCCCACGGCCGACCACGGGCTGGCCACGCTGGAAGGCGGCGACGTCATGCCGATCGGCAACCGCACGGTGATGATCGGCATGAGCGAACGCACGTCGCGCCAGGCCATCAGCCAGCTGGCGGCCACGCTCTTTGCCAAGAACGCGGCCGACCGGGTGATCGTGGCGGCCATGCCCAAGCTGCGGGCGGCCATGCACCTGGATACCGTGCTGACCTTCGCGGACCGTGACTGCGTGCTGATGTACCCCGACATCGTCAACAACGTCCAGGCGTTCTCCTACCGGCCGGGCAACACGCCGGGCTCGCTGGAGCTGCACAAGGACAAGGGCTCGCTGGTGGACGTGATCGGCGAGGCGCTGGGCGTCAAGAAGATGCGCGTGGTCGAGACCGGCGGCAACGCCTATGTCCGCGAGCGCACGCAGTGGGACAGCGGCGCCAATCTGGTCTGCATCTCGCCCGGGGTGGTGCTGGCCTATGACCGGAACGTCTACACCAACACGCTGCTGCGCAAGGCGGGCATCGAGGTCATCACCTTCGTCGGCGCGGAACTGGGCCGGGGCCGCGGCGGCGGGCATTGCATGACGTGCCCGATCTCGCGGGATGCCGCCTAGCGGGGGATCGGCGCGCGCGGCCGTCCCGGCGGGGGACGGCTGCGCGGGCAGGGCAAGCACTGGGTCTCTTTCAGGAGAAGATCGTGAGCGGGGAAACTGCCAAACTTTCTCGCATGGCGCTTGCCGCCATGGTGGTGGGTTCGATGGTGGGAGCGGGGATCTTTTCGCTGCCCAGCGTGTTTGCGCGCAATACCGGTCCGGTGGGCGGCTTGGTGGCCTGGGCCATCGCCGGCACGGGCATGTTGACGCTGGCGATGGTCTTCCAGTTCCTGGCGCGCCGGCGTCCCGATCTGGATACGGGCATCTTCGCGTACGCCAAGGCCGGCTTCGGGCTGTATCTGGGGTTTCTGGCGGCGCTGGGCTACTGGACGGCCGCGTGCCTGGGCAACGTCAGCTACTTCGTCATCTTCAAGGGAACGCTGGGCGCCGTGCTGCCATTTTTCGGCGACGGCGACACCGTGCCGGCGGTGCTGGTGTCTTCGGTGCTGTTGTGGTCCACCCATTTCCTGATCCTGCGCGGCATCCGTCAGGCCGCCGGCATGAACACGGTCGTCACCATCGCCAAGGTCGTCCCGATCGCGATCTTCATCGTCTTTGCCGCCTTTGCCGTCGACCTGGACGTGCTGCGCGCGAACATCGCCGAGGGGCTCAGCGGTGAAGGCAAGGGCAGTCTTTTCGAGCAGGTGCGCAACACGATGCTGGTCACGGTGTTCGTGTTCCTGGGCGTGGAGGGCGCCAGCGTCTATTCGCGCTACGCCAAGCGGCGCGAGGACGTGGCGGTGGCGACCATTGTGGGTTTTCTGCTGGTGCTGGCGCTGCTGGTGATGGTGACGATGCTGTCGTACGGCGTGCTGCCGCGCGCGGAGATCGCGGCGCTGCGCAACCCGTCCATGGCGGGCGTGTTGCGCGCGGTGGTCGGGCCGTGGGGCAGCATGCTGGTCAGCGTGGGGCTGATGGTGTCGGTGGCAGGCGCCTATCTGGCGTGGATCCTGCTGGCGGCCGAAGTGCTGCGCGCCGCGGCCGGCGCGGGCATCATGCCGTCGTTCCTGGGCCGCGAAAACCGGCACGGCGTGCCGGCAGCCGCGCTCTGGCTCAGCAACGGCATCGTGCAGCTCTTTCTGATCGTCACGCTCTTTACCGAAGACACCTTCGTGCTGCTCAAGAACATGGCCAGTTCGATGAGCCTGATGCCGTATTTCTTCGTGGCCGCGTTTGGGCTGATGCTGACCGTGCGCGGCGAAACCTATAACGGCTGGAGCGGGCGGCGCAAGGTCGAGCTGGCGCTGGCGGTGGCCGCCACGGTCTATGCGGCCGGGCTGGTGTATGCGGGCGGCTTCCGGTATTTCGTCCTGTCTTGCGTCATCTATGCGCCTGGCACGATCCTCTTTCTGATCTCCCGCCGGGAGCAGCGCGGCAACATCTTTGCCCCGTATGAATGGCCGATCCTGATTCTGGTGCTGGTGTCGTGCGGCATCGGCGTGTGGGCGATCAGCACGGGCAACACGGCGTTCTAGGGACGCGAAGGAGCCGCACGGCAATGGTCAGCGAACTGGCAATCGTCCTCACCATCCTCTGCGCGGCTGTCGTGCTGTTTGTCATCGGGCGGCCCCGGTCGGATGCCGTGGCGCTGCTGGTCATGCTGCTGTTGCCCCTGAGCGGCACGGTGACCTACCGCGAGGCGCTGGACGGATTCTCCAATCCCAACATCATCCTGATCGCCTGCCTGTTCGTCGTGGGCGAGGGGCTGGTGCGCACGGGCGTCGCGCAGGCCGTGGGCGACCTGCTGCTGCGGCATGGCGGCAAGAGCGAGGGATGGCTGGTGCTGCTGGTGATGGGGGCCGTCGGCTCGATGGGCGCGGTGATGAGCTCCACGGCCGTGGTCGCCATCTTCATTCCCATCGTCCTGCGGATCGCGCGCAAGTCCGGCATGGCCAGCCGCCGGATCCTGATGCCCATGGGCGCGGCGGCAGCCATGAGCGGCATGCTGACGCTGGTGGCAACCACGCCGAACCTGGTGCTCAACAGCGCGCTGGGCTATGCGGGCTACGAGGGCTTTCGCTTCTTTGACTTCACGCCGATCGGCATTGTGGTCCTGGCCGGCGGCATCGCCTACATGCTGTTTGCGCGCAATCTGATCGACGCGGGCCAGGGGCCGCGCGCCGCGAACCGGCCCAGCTTCGGCGACTGGGCCACCAAGTATTCCCTGCAGAACCGGGCCTGCCGCCTGCTGGTGCAGGACGATTCCGATCTGGCCGGGCGTCAGCTTGGCATGTGGGCGGGCGAACTGGGCAAGGCGGCGTTCGTCATCGCCATCGAGCGGCACTCGCGCTTCGCCCGGGCCGTGATGCGCCCCACGGCGGACGACGTGCTGGAAGCGGGCGACATCCTGTTGCTGGACATGGACGCCGAGGGTTTCGACATCGACGGATTCTGCGCCCGGCATCAGGTCAAGCGGCTGGCGATGTCCGGGGTGTACTTCACCGATCAGGCGCGCGACGTGGGCATGGTGGAGGTCATCATCCCCTCGGAGTCGCGGCTGGAGGGCGCAAATGCCCGCGAATCCGTGGTGCTGGCGCGGCACGGGCTCTTTGTTGTCGGCCTGTGGCGCGGCAAGGAGGCCATGCGGGACCTGCCGAATGTAAAGATGCGCGTGGGCGACACGCTGCTGGTGGTCGGCCCGTGGGCAGGCATTTTCTCGCTGCAGGCCGAAGAGCACGATCTGGTCAGCCTGGCCATGCCGGTCGAAGCCGATTCGCTGGTGCCGGTGCCCAATCGCGCCCTTCACGCGCTGTTCTCGCTGGCGACGGTCGTGTTCCTGATGCTGACCGACTGGGTGCCCAACGTGATGGCGGGCCTGATCGGCGGCCTGATGATGGGCCTGTTCGGCTGCGTGACGCTGGACGTGGCGTACCGGTCGATCAACTGGCGCGCGCTGATCCTGATCGTGGGCATGCTGCCTTTTGCGCTGGCGCTCAAGCGCAGCGGCGGCGTCGATATGGCCGCGCAGTTCCTGCTGCACTATTCGGGCGACTGGGGCATCTACGGACAGCTGGCGCTGGTGTTCGTGGCGACCGTCACGTTGGGCGTGGTGGTGTCGGGCACGGCCACTGCCGTGCTGATGGGCCCCGTGGCGATCAGCATCGCCGAAAGCCTGCATGCTTCGCCCTACGCGTTTGCGATGACGGTGGCCATCGCGTCGTCCGCGGCGTTCATGTCGCCGGTGTCCACGCCTTCCAATGCGCTGGTCAGCGTGGCGGGGGGCTTTGGCTTTGCCGATTATTTGAAGATCGGAACGCCATTGACCTTGTTTTCCCTGGTGGTCAGCGTGTTGCTGATCCCGATCCTGTTTCCGTCCTGAGGGCGGATGACTTACCCAGAGGCGCGATCATGGTTGTCAGGACTGGTATTGCATTCACGGCGGCATTGCTGATTTTCGGGGCTGCTTCGGCGCATTCCCATTCCTTGCCCGCGGCCCAGGCGGCGCCGCCGCCGGGCGCGCAGGCCGCGGCCGATTCCCGGATCCTCTTCGAAAATGTGCGCATCTTCGACGGCGTGTCGGGCGAGCTGAGTCCGGCGAGCAGCGTGCTGGTCCACGGCAACGTCATCGAGAAGGTGTCGCGCGACAAGGTGCCGGCCGACGGCGCGCGGGTCATCGACGGCGGCGGGCGCACGCTGATGCCGGGGCTGATCGACATGCACTGGCACAGTATGTTCGTCGGCGTGCCGCTGGCCGTGGCGATGACCCAGGATCCGACCTACCTGAACATTGTCGCGGGCGTGGAGGCGGGCAAGACGCTGATGCGCGGCTTCACCACGGTGCGGGACCTGGGCGGCTCGGCATTCAGCCTGAAGCAGGCGGTGGACCAGGGCGTGATCCCGGGCCCACGCATCTACCCGTCCGGCGCGATGATCAGCGTGACCAGCGGGCATGGCGATTTCCGTTCGATGGCGGACCTGCCGCGCACGCTAGGGGCGCCAGCGTCGCGGCACGATCTGGCCGGCGACAGCACCATTGCCGACAGCCCCGACGAAGTGCGCCTGCGCACGCGCGAGCAACTCATGCAGGGCGCGACGCAGATCAAGCTGACCGGCGGTGGGGGCGTGTCGTCGCCGCACAGCCCGCTGGACGTCGTGACGTTCACCGAGCCCGAGCTTCGCGCGGCGGTGGAGGCCGCGACGGATTGGGGCACCTACGTGGCGGTGCACGCCTACACGCCCACCGCCATCCAGCGGGCCATCAAGGCGGGCGTGCAGAGCATCGAGCACGGCAGCATGATGGACGAGGAAACGGCGCAGCTGATGGCCCGATCGGGCGCATGGCTTAGCACGCAGCCCTTTCCGGACGAACTGGCAGACGCCTTTCCCCGCGGCTCGGACCAATGGCAAAAAGCGCAGGAGGTCTTTGCCGGCACCGACCGGACCTATCAGCTGGCGATCAAGTACAAACTGAAGACGGCGTTCGGCACCGACATCCTTTTTTCCAGCCAGCTGGCGGCGCAGCAGGGCAGGATCCTCGCCAGCCTCACGCGGTGGTACACGCCGGCACAGACGCTCATGATGGCGACCGGCACGAACGCCGAATTGCTCAAGTTGTCGGGCAAGCGCAATCCTTACCGCGGCGACCTGGGCGTGGTGCGCGAGGGAGCGCTTGCCGATCTGCTGCTGGTCGATGGCAATCCCATTGAAGACATCTCGCTGATCGGTGACCCGGAGAAAAACTTCCTGGTCATCATGAAGGACGGTGTGCTTTACAAGGACACCGTGCCGGTACGCTGAGCGTTTCAGGCGGGCGGCGCGCGTGTGATGCCCCACGGCGCGCGCCGTTATCAGCGCGGCGCCGCCGTCAGAAGGTGCCGACGGTCACCAGTTGGTCCGACGCGAACATGGCGGCCGGCGAGATGATGGGTTCTTCCCAGGGAATGCGCTTGCCGTAGCGTTCCTGCATCTTGGCCTGCACGGCGGGCGAGGCCAGATCGAAGCTTTTCAGCGGGGCCAGCGCGCCAATCTGCACGCCGAGGACGCGCTCGTAGATCTTCCAGACCAGTTCGGAGCAATAGATCTGGTCGTCCGACCAGGCGAACACCAGATCGTAGGGCTTGCCCACATAGGCGGCGCCCGCCTTGGCCAGGCGGGCGCGCGCGTCGGGCGTGAGCTGCGATGCGTCGCGCAGCCGCTTGACGACGTAATGGCCGCGCTCGCCTTGCGCGATCCATTGCGAGAGGGGGGTGTAGCTGACGCGCGCCGCGGCCTCGAGCACGTAGGCCTGGCCTTGGCGCGTCACGATCATGCCCATGTGGCTATAGGGCGAATGCGTGGCCTGTTGGATGGCCAGGCTTTGCGCCGATCGCGACTGCTGGAAAACCATGTCGCCCGTCTGCAGGTCGGGCGTTGCGGCGGCGGCCATGGACAGCGCGCAAAGCGCTGCCCCGGCGGCCGCACAGACCTTTGCCGCCAGCCTCACGGGCGAGCCCGTCCTGTCGCAGGCGTCTGCTTTTTGGCGCGCGGTTTGGCCGCGGGCTTTTCTTCCTTGGGCGGCGTGTCGAACTCTTGTTTGTTGCGCTCGCCGCGTGGCGTGTTTTCGGGGTGGGGTTTGGGAAATGCCCAGGGCTTTGTTTTCTGATCCATTGCATGTACTCCTTGCACAGGCGGAACAGTAGCATTAGCCGTGGTCCCTGGGTAAGTGAGGGTTGACGTCAATATTCATCACATCGTGATATGCAGCGGGAAATGGTCACCCGCGCATCACGGCGTTTTGGGAATTTCCGCGACCCAGATGCGGTCGAACTGCTCGCGAACCCGGCGCGCCCAGTCGTCGATGGCGCCTTGCACGTCGGCCGCCGTGGGCTTGCGGCTCTCGGGCAGGTTGCTGCCCGTGACGGCGCCCATCGAGGCGATCAGCAGCTGGTTGGTGGAGGCATCGCGCGCCGAGGCTTCGATCAACAGCCGCGCCGATTGATCGCGCAGGCCCGCGGCCTTGGCCGTCTGGCCCAGTACGTAGCCGATCGGCACGTATTCGCCCGGGCGCGGATCGCGATCGTTGCGGAAGGTGCCCGTGATGGCGGCCCGCAGCCGCACCGAGCGCGGCGCGGGCGCCGATATCAGCTGATAGCCGGCCTGCGAAAACTCCCGGCGCAAGGCGGCGTTCATGTAGTCCAGCACGCGCTGCCGCAGTTCGGCATTGTCGCGAAAGTCCAACTCGTCAGGCCGGTCGCCGGGAATGTAGGTCACATTCTCCAAGAGCAGCTTCTTGTCGAACTGGCTGCCGATCGGCGGCCCCGGCCGGACCCAGATGCGGCCGCCGCTCCAGTTCGGGTCCTGCTGGAGCTGGCTTTGGGGTTCGCCAAGCGCGGTGGAATAGTCCTTGGCCTTGGGAAGATTGGTGCAGCCGGCCAGTCCGATGAGTGCGCAGCAGGCCGCGCGCAGTGCGAGGTTGGGCTTCATGGGGGCTTTCCTTTTCAGGCAACGGCGTCCGCGGCGGCGGACTCACGACCGGCACGATTCATGCTGGCAATTATCTGCCCGAAACTCGCGCTGCCGCGGCTATTTTTTTGGCTGCGGGTATCGGCTGCGCGCCTGGCCGCATCATCCTTCTGGCCATGCGAAAACGCTGTCTTGCCGGCTGTGGCCAGCGCTACGATGGGCATGTGCACATAGAAGGAGACATCTATGGACACCGCCAACGAATGGTATGCCGCCGTCAAGGAATGGCAGCGGGCCCGCGATGAACTGACCGAAGCGATCGCCGCGATCCAATGGCCCAGTCCCACGCCCGGCTGCCTACAAAACTACGACCGCGCCTTTGCGCATGAAACCGAGGCCCGCGAACGCATGAACGCCGCTTACGCGCGATCCCGACGATAGCAGCGAGACGCATTGGCGGCGCCAATTGGCGCACGAGGTGCTTGGCTCCATGAAACGCGGAAGGTGTGGCTCTTTCAGTGGGGCCACGCGCGCGGTATGTTGTCGCTTTTCCGACCTTTTCATCGCGCCGCCATCATGTACCTGCCGTCCGCCTTTCGCGAAGATTCGCTGGATATCCAGCACGAGTTCATCCGCGCCCACCCGCTGGGCGTCGTCTGCACCAGCGGCGACGGCGGGCTGATGGCCAATCACATTCCCTGTCTGCTCTATCCCGAAGGCCCGCATGGCGTCCTGCGCCTGCACGTGGCGCGCGCCAATCCGCAGCTCGCCGAACTGGCTTCGGGACGCGAGTGCCTGGTGGCCTTCCACGGGGCGCAGGCCTACATCACGCCGTCCTGGTACGCGACCAAGGCGGAGACGCACAAGGTGGTGCCCACCTGGAATTTCGTGGCTGTCCACGTGTGGGGCACGCCTGTCATCCAGGACGATCCGGCGTGGCTGCGCGCCCAGCTGGAGGCGCTGACCGACAGCCAGGAGCGTGCGCGCGCCCAGCCGTGGCGCGTGGACGAGGCGCCCGCCGATTTCATCGCGGCGCAGATGCGCGCCATCATCGGCGTGGAAATCCCCATCGCGCGCATCGAAGGCAAGTGGAAGGTCAGCCAGAACCGCAACGCGGCCGATCGCGAGGGCGTGGCCGAGGGGCTGGTCAACGAACGCGGCGACGCGGTCATGGCCGGCCTGGTGGCGCGGCGCGGCGGCGGCGCCTGAGGCGCCAGAGGCGTCAGAGCGCGCCGCGCCTGGCGTGGGCGCCACGACCCGCGGAAAAGCACAGGATGGCGGCCAACTGCAATACGGCGGCGGCGGCCAGGAAACCCGGCAGCGCCAGCCCCGTCGGCTGCAACAGGGTCCGCAGCGCCCCGAATGCGGCCGGCGCAAAGGCATAGGCGCCTTGCGACAGCGCCACGATCAGGGGCACCACCCGGGCAGCGTCCTCGCGCGCGAATTCCGCCTGCGCGATCAGGGGCGGCAGGGACGTGGCGTTGCCGATGCCCGACCCGAACAGCACCACGCCCGCCCACACCGCCCACGCGTGGTCCCCGGCCAACATGAGCACCAGCGACCCGGCGATCTGCACGGCATAGGCCGCGCAGGCGATCCGGCGGCGGTCGGCCGCCGGAGGCATCAGCCAGCCGACGAGCGAGCGTCCGGCGATGGCGCTGGCGGTGGCAAGTCCCATTGCCAGTCCCGCCGTCTGCGCGCCCAGCAGCGGCGCCAGCAGCGACAGCAGGTGCGCGATCAGGCCGATCTGGGCGAACAGGCCCAGCGCCATGCCGGCGGCCAGCGTCACGAACGCGCGGTCGCGGCGCAGCGGGCCGGCGGCCGCCGGCGCGGTCTGGGTGGCGGTGGGCGGCTTGCCCCCCGCGTCGCCGTCCGGGGCCTGGCCAAGCTGTCGCGGCGTCACTGAAAACACCTTGCGCGACAGCACGCCGATGACAACGACCATCGCCAGCCCGACCCACAACGCCGCCTGCGCAAAGCCGGCGTGCGCGATCAGGAACACCCATAGCGGTGAAAAGACGACGCCGCCGACGCTGGCGCCGTTGTAGGCCATGCCCAGGGCGGCCGGACGCCGCCGCACGAACCAGGGGGCAATCAGGGCGTTGACGGCGGCGGCGCCCAACGTCACCCAGCCCATCCCGCTGCACGCCGCGGCGGCATACAGCTGCGCGGGCGTCTGCGCCACCGCCCATCCGGCCACGCCCACGGCCAGCAGCGCCGCGCCGCCGGCGGTCGTGCGGGCGACGCCGATGCGGCGGTAAAGGCGCGGCAGGTTGGCCACCACCACCGTGCCGGCCAAAAAGTGCAGCGTGACCGCGCCCGATACCAGCGCGACGCTCCAGCCGGTTCGCTGGACGACGGCGTGCAGGAATACCGGCGGACCGTAAAAACCCACGCCCCAACCGAAGACGGCGAGCACGAAGGTAGCGCAAAGGACTTTCCAGCCGAAAAAGGGAGGGGAGGCGGACATGGTCTGGGCGATTGATGCGAGTTTCGATGCGGCGAAGTATGCTTACGGCCTACACACAATACTTTGGCCAATATCGAATCATGGATTCCGAGTTCGCCGACATCAACCTGTCCGCCGTGGCAGGCGCCATCGCCGATCCCGCGCGCGCACGCATGCTGTGCCTGTTGCTGGACGGCCGCTCGCGCACCGCCACGGAACTGGCCGCGGCCGCCGACATCGGCGCGTCCACGGCCAGCAGCCATTTCCAGCGCCTGCGCGATCAGGGCCTGGTGGAAATGGCCGTGCAGGGCAAGCACCGCTACTACCGCCTGGCCAGCGGCGAGGTCGGCCACGCGCTGGAGGCGCTGCTGGTGGTGGCGGGCGCCGAGCGCGCGCCGTTCAAGCCGACCACGCCGTCCGCGCTGCGCGACAGCCGCACCTGCTACGACCACATGGCCGGCACGCTGGCCGTGCGCATCCACGACGCGATGCTGGGCCGGCATTGGCTGACGCCGGACGGGCGCGCCTATGTGCTCACGCCGCTGGGCGAAGCGTCGCTCGCGCAAGTGGGCGTCGACGTGGCCCAGGCGCGCCAGCGCCGCCGCCGCTTCGCCTGCGCGTGCCTGGACTGGAGCGAACGGCGTTTCCATCTGGGCGGCGCCTTGGGCGCGGCGCTGCTCGATGCGCTGCTCGCGCGCGGCTGGGTCGCAAAGGACCTGGACTCGCGCGCATTGCGCATCACGGCCAAGGGCGAGCGGCAATTTCCGGCATTTTTTGGTCTGGCGGGCGACCAGCCCGCAGCCCAAAGGGACACGCATGCAGCAGCGTGATCGATTCCTCGCCTGGCCCCATTCACCGCCCTGACCGGCGGTGCACCCGCACACAACTTTTCAAGCCGCGGATGCGGCTTTTTTTACGTCTCCCGTCCCTCGCGGACCGTTCTTCAACCCTGTACAGGAGGTGGCCTTGCCTACGCTGGCCTTGCACGCGTTCCGTCACGTCATGTCGATCGTGACGGAATTGCGCATCGACGTTAACCATAGTCCCCAGGAAGTGGACAAGGAGCTCGATGCCATCCACAACCGCATGAATCGTCCGATGGACCGCTTGCATGGATTGCCGGAGGTCAAGACCGACATTCCTGGCATCGTGCTTCGCTATCGCGAGGCCGACGGCGAGTATTACGTGTATGTGGTGGACGTGCGGCGGGACCGGCTGGCGGGCTATACGGTGTTCAACCGGCTGATCGAAGTGGGCCGGCGTGCCGATCCCTACGTGCGCGCGCCGCATTCGAAGTACGCAGCGCCCTACCAGGGCATGGGCCTGGCCACCGCGGTGTACCGGTGGGCGCTTGACGCTGGCCTGTGCATTCTTAGCGGCGCCCGCCAGTCCGTCGGGGCGCACCGCCTGTGGATGGGGTTGTCGCGCCACTACGCGGTGGGTTACGTGGACCTGCGCTGCAAGCAGCTCACCTATCTGGGGCGCGAGGTGGCGCCCCGCGTGCGCGATGACCTGCATACCCGCATGATCCTGCTCGGCAAGGGCTGGCGGTTGGACGACTACATGCGCGTGACAGGGATGAATATGTCCGAGGATGCGCTTTCGCAACAGACCCTAGGGTAATCCCCCGGAATCGGCGGTGGGCGCCATTGCGTGCAGCGCAGGCGCCGGCTCGCAAGCCGCGCCGGCGCTACCTTTCAGGCATGAAAGCGGATTCGCTTCTCAACATTTGAGAAACGGGGACACGCCTGCGTTGGCGCAACAGTGTTTCTATTTTCTGCTTGAGTTACAAAACTTATCCGGATTGTCATGAAATCACGGAGTATGCTCGACGGCAGATAGAGGACTACCGAAGTGCATCAGAACAACTTGATCTACAAGGGATACCGCCTCACGGCCAAGGTGTCCCGGGGCGGCGGCGCTATCGTGCCCCCGCCCGAAGCCAGCGGCCCTGTCTTCACTGCCTCGGTGATGGTTGTCCAGGCAGGCGCCATACTCGAAGGCGGCGACGAATACCCCGTGCCCCAGTTTGCGGGCGGCGGCTTCGTCTATAGTCCGCGCGAGGCCGTGCATGCGGCCATCGTGCACGGCCGCGAAATCGTCGACGGCCTGACCAACACGCCGTCCTGAGACGGCTAGGCCGAAAACACCTCTCGCCAGTCACGGGTCTTGGCCAGCGTCTGCACGGTGGCGGACTGCTCCAGGATCGTCACGGCCTTCTTGAATTCCTCGGCCGAAGCGCCGTCTTCCAGAATCACCATGCGCGAGTTGCGCGCATCGGCCATCTTCACATCCGACATCTTGCCGTGGGTCTGGTAGACCTGCGTCCAGTCCATCTTCTTGCCCGCTTTCAGGGCGATCGGCTCGATGTAGGTGAGGGCGGTGCTGCCCGCCGCGCGCACCGCGTACGCAAAGTCCGCCGTGTGGCCGCTGCTGCCCTTGGCGCGCGCGCCCTTGACCATGCGGTTCACGCCCACGCCTTCGGCCAGCGCGCGGCCCACCTGCGCGCGGAATCGCAGCTGGCTGAACCGCGGCATCCATTTCGCGCATTGGAACGACAAGGCCATCGCCAGCTTCACCGCGTCCCACAGCGCTTCCTGCAACTGCTCGATCGGACCTTCGGCCACGATGGCGCCGGACCGGTCGAAATGGGCGAGCGTGACGCCCGGCGTTTCGTTCAGGATGTCGATGCGCTTGGCCGCCACGTCGATGCCAAAGCTGGACGCATGCATGGCGGTCTCACAGGCGTCGGTCAGGTAGAACGACGACTCATCGGGATGCGCGATGAAAAAGGCGGCGTGCTGGCCGTCCAGGCCCAACGTCATGGGAGAGACGGCGCGAATGGCGTGTTCGCCCGCCGGCAGGACGGTCCAGCCGGAGGCTTCCAGAAAATTGCTCATAGGATCAGTTCGATTTGGCGGCCTTTGAGGGGATGCGCAAAGCCGCCGGCCAGCGTCAGGTTCGCTCGCGGCAGGAAATACTGCATCAGCGCGCCGATGGTGTCCAGCGCGGGCACGATGGGCTCGGCATAGCCTTCGCCTTCCTCGACCCAGATGTGTTCATGGCTGCGGTCGGCAAGCGGCTTGCGGTATTGCGGCCGGTCCGCGCCCACCAGGCTGGTGTGGAACGAATCGTCGGTATCGACGCCATACACCCGGTGCGGGCCCACGAAGAGACTGGCGCAGAACGCCTCGGTCAGGAAGATGGTGGCCTGCCCATGCACCGCCGTGCGGGCGCCCCGGTACATGACGCGGAAGATCACGTCTTCGCGCACCTCGCCCTTGATCTTGCATGGACAGCTGAACTCCATCCACTGGGCATTGCCCGCGGCGGGTTTCGGCAGCCAGAGGATCGGCTTGGCGGTTTCCTTGGGTTCGGCAAGAATCTCTTGCACCTCATCAACGGTGATTAGCGGTTCGAACTTGTTGGCCATGGAAACGAATCTAGGGTCTGGGGGCGCGCGAAGCAAAACGTGCATGCGGCATGCGCTGCGCCCCGCCGCGCCGCGGTGAAGACACGCGCGCGCAGCATTGCGAGGGGGCGTAATCTTACAAGATGAAGACGGCCGGGGTCTGTGGCCTGGATGGATATACAGGTGTTGGCGCCGTGCGGCCCGGAGCGGGCGAGGGCCGCGCAGCGCCGGGCGTCACAGAGACGTCGCGCCAAACGTGTCGCACTGCTTGATGCTGCCGCTTTCCAGGCCGCGCTTGAACCAGCGCACGCGCTGCGCGGAGCTGCCGTGCGTGAAGGCGTCGGGCACGACGTATCCCTGGCTTTGCTTCTGCAGGCGGTCGTCGCCGATCGCGGTGGCGGCCGCCAGCGCTTCTTCGACGTCGCCGCCTTCCAGAATGTTGCGCGCGGCATCCGCGCGCTGCGCCCAGAGGCCGGCAAAGCAATCCGCCTGCAGTTCCAGCCGAACCGACAACGCATTGGCCTGCGACGGGTTGCGCCGGCGCAGTTGGTCGACCTGGTCCGAGATGCCCAGCAGGTGCTGCACATGATGGCCGACTTCATGCGCAATCACGTACGCCTGCGCGAAATCGCCGGGGGCCTTGAACCGGTTCTGCAGTTCGTCGAAGAACGACAGGTCTATATAGACCTTGCTGTCGCCCGGACAGTAGAAGGGGCCCATGGCGGATTGGCCGGTGCCGCAGGCCGTGGGCGTGGCGCCGCGAAACAGCACCAGCTTGGGCTCGACGTACTGGCGGTTCAGTTCCTTCTGGAAGATACCGGTCCACACGTCTTCGGTTTCGCCCAGGACCTTGGACACGAAGACGGCCTGGGGATCGTTGGCCGGCGGGGCCGAGGCGGGCGCCTGCTCCTGCACGGCCGGGCCTTCCGCCATGTCCAGGACCACGCGCGGATCGACGCCGAAGTACATCGCCACCAAGGCAAGTACTATCGTGCCTATGCCAATGGTCCCGCGGCCGCCGATTCGTGGGCCGCTGGAACGGCGGTCTTCCACATTGTCGCTCTGGCGCGAATTATCGAGGCGCATACTGGTTCTCCGGGCGGATCGTCATTACCGCCATTTTGCATCGCCGCGCTATTGGGCGGCCTTCAAGGATGTTAGGATAAACCCATGGCTTTGTATTTCTCTGTCCACCCCGCAAATCCCCAGCCGCGGCTGCTCAAGCAAGCCGCGCAATGGCTCAATGACGGGGGCCTGGTGGCCGTGCCCACCGACTCCAGTTACGCCGTCGTCGCCCGCCTGGACGACAAAAGCGCCGCCGACGGGCTGCGCCGCCTGCGCGGACTGGACGAACGTCATCACCTCACCCTCCTGTGCCGCGACCTGGCCGAAATCGGCCACTTCGCCCGCGTCGACAACAAGCAATACCGGCTGCTGAAAGCCGCGACGCCCGGCCCCTGGACCTTCATCCTCGAAGCCACCAAGGAAGTGCCGCGGCGCGTGTCGCATCCCTCGCGCAAGACCATCGGCATCCGCGTGCCGGATCACGCCGTCCTCTTGGGCTTGCTGGAACAGGCGGGTTCGCCGCTGCTGTCCACCACGCTCATCCCCAAGGATGAAACCGAGGCGCTGAACGACGCCGAGGAAATCCGCGAGCGCTACGACCACGATCTGGCCGCCATCATCGATGCGGGCGCCTGCCCGCAAGCGCCCACCACCGTGATCGACCTGACCGGCGACGAGCCGGTCGTCGTGCGCCTGGGCCGCGGCGATCCCGCTACCCTCGGACTTGTCTGATATTCCCCCTCGCCACGATGCACGAGACGCGCCGCGCTGGCGCGCGGCTCATCTACAATCCGGTTCGCCATGAATGACATCATCCAAACCATTGCGGTCTACGCGATACCGGTTATCTTCGCCATCACCCTGCATGAGGCGGCGCACGGCTACGTGGCGCGCATGCTGGGCGATCCGACCGCCTACCAGGCCGGACGGGTCAGCCTGAATCCCGCACGCCACATCGACCCCGTCGGCACGCTGCTGGTCCCGGTCGCCATCCTGCTTGCCTCCAAGCTCATGGGCAGTCCCGGCTTGCTCTTCGGTTGGGCCAAGCCGGTGCCCGTGGACTTCGGCCGCCTGCGCCGTCCCAAGAAAGACATGGCCTGGGTCGCGCTGGCCGGACCGGCCGCCAACCTGTTCATGGCCATTTTGTGGGCGCTGTCGCTGCGGCTCTT
Organism: Achromobacter sp. SLBN-14; assembly: GCF_006715415.1. NCBI lineage: Bacteria > Pseudomonadati > Pseudomonadota > Betaproteobacteria > Burkholderiales > Alcaligenaceae > Achromobacter > Achromobacter sp. SLBN-14. The sequence continues at coordinate 4,443,183 of NZ_VFNE01000001.1, forward strand.
CATGGAAAGCGGCCTGCACGAAAGCTTCTGGTTCGAAATGGCGGTGGCGGGCGTCAACGTCAACCTGGTGCTGATGGCGCTGAACCTGCTGCCCATCCTGCCGCTGGACGGCGGACGCGTTCTCTTCAGCCTGCTGCCCAATCGCCTGGCCTGGCAATACTCGAAAATCGAGCCGTATGGATTGATCATCGTCATAGTCCTGCTGGTCACCGATGTGCTCTGGTTATTGATGCAACCGGTGCTCGGGCTGGGAACGACGATCGTTCAGTGGTTTCTGTAAGATTCCACCCAATATCCGTTAAACTCAGCGGTTTCACTGAATCAGGCCCTGGGGCAATCCCGCCGCGGGGTTTTGGAGCCCGACATCTATGGCATCCCCTGCTACCGCCGCAGGCGTTAATTTCCAGGGCAGCTTGGTGGCCTTGGTCACCCCAATGCAACCCGATGGCAGCCTGGACTACGCTGCCTACCGGTCGCTGATCGACTGGCATGTCCAGGAAGGCACCGACGCGCTGGTGGTGGTGGGCACCACCGGGGAGTCGCCCACGGTCTCCATGGAAGAACACGCGGAACTCATCCGCGTTGCGGTCGAACATGCCGCCGGCCGCATTCCGGTCATTGCCGGCGTGGGCGCCAACTCCACCGACGAAGCCATCCACCTGACCCGCCACGCCAAGGCAGTGGGCGCGCAGGCTGGCCTGTCGGTCGTTCCGTACTACAACAAGCCGTCGCAGGAAGGCCTGTACCGCCACTTCCGCACCATCGCCGAAGCCGTCGACCTGCCCACCATTCTTTACAACGTGCCGGGCCGCACCGTTGCCGACATGAGCAACGAGACGATCCTGCGCCTGGCGCAGGTGCCGGGCATCATCGGCATCAAGGACGCCACCGGCGACATCGCCCGCGGCGGCCTCTTGCTGCGCGAAGCGCCTGCCAGCTTCCAGGTCTTCAGCGGCGACGATCCCACCGCTGCGGCCCTGATCCTGCTGGGCGCGCGAGGCAACATTTCCGTCACGGCCAACGTGGCGCCCAAGCTCATGCGCGACCTCTGTGCCGCCGCCCTCGCGGGCGATGTGCCCAAGGTCCGTGAACTTAACGCGTTCCTGGCGCGTCTGAACAAGGTTTTGTTCGTCGAAGCCAACCCCATCCCCGTCAAGTGGGCGTTGGCCCAAATGGGCCGCAGCGCGCTGGGCTACCGGCTGCCGCTGGTCGAACTGAGCGCGCAGCATCACGCAGCGGTGCGCAATGCGCTCCAGGAAACGGGACTGCTCTAAATATCGTGAGGAAACGTATGAACAAACGTCATGCCGGTTTGTCGGCATTGATGTCTCTGGTGTTGCTGGCCGGGTGCTCCGAGGTCAACCAATTCCTGGGCAATGAAGAATCGGTCGACTACAAGAGCGCGGTAAACCAGCGTGGAGAGCCTCTCAGCATTCCGCCCGACCTGACGCAGGCCAATAGCGATCCCCGCTACCGCGCGCCGGCCTCGGGTTCCACCACCTTCTCTGAATTCCAGCAACAGGGTGTGGCCCAGGCCAGCGCCCCGAAGACCAGCAACGTGCTTCCCAACCGTTCGGACATGCGCGTCGAACGCGACGGCGATCTGCGCTGGCTCGTCGTGGACCGTCCGCCCGAGCAGGTTTTCCCCCGCCTGATCGACTTCTGGACCGAAAGCGGCTTTACCGTCGCCACCAACAATCCCGGTGCCGGCCTGATCGAAACGGACTGGGCCGAGAACCGCGCCAAGATCCCCGAAAGCTGGCTGCGCCAGGCGCTGGGGGCGGTGCTGGAATCGGCGTGGGATAGCGGCGAGCGCGAGAAATTCCGCACCCGCGTCGAACGCGTCAACGGTCACACCGAAATCTACGTCAGCCACCGCCAGATGCTCGAAAAGCGTGTCGGCTCCGACGGCTCGCAGGTGCAGTGGCAGAACGGCAAGGAAGACCCGGGCCTGAACGCCGCCATGCTGGCGCGCATGATGGTCTTCCTGGGTACCGACGTCGACAACGCCCGCAAGCTGGTGCAGCAGGCCGAGGCCTCGCCGCAGCGTCCCGCCGTGCAGCAGGACGTTCGTGCCCAGGGCGCGTCGCTCATCGTCAGCGAATCCTTCGACCGCGCCTGGCGCCGTGTCGGCGTGGCGCTCGATGGCGGCGGCTTCGCAGTCGATGACCGCGATCGTTCCTCCGGCGACTACTTCGTCCGCTATGTCGACACCGACACCGGCGAAAAGATGGAACAGCCCGGCTTCTTCAGCCGCATGTTCTCTGGCGACAAGAAGGCCCAGGCTGCTCAGTACCGTATCCACCTGGTGGGCAACGGCGAACAGACGACCGTCTCGGTCCTGGACGCCAACGGCACGCCGGACAGCAGCCCGACCGCGCAGCGCCTGCTGAGCGTCCTGAAGGACAAGATGTAATTGAACCGCCGGGCCGCGCGCTCACGCGCAGCGGCCGCCGGCAGGGTCCCCAGTCGGGGCCCCATGCCCGGCCGGCGGCAAGCGCGGACTTTCGTCGCTTACGTTCCGGCAAGGCACAAAAAAACCCTGGCATCACATGCCAGGGTTTTTTTTGCGTCTTCAGTGCGGGGGTTCGTGCCTGAAGGATTACGACGCGGGGGTGGTCGAGCCGCCCGGGGTGGTCGAACCGGAGCCAGGCGTCGTGCCCGGGGCCGCCGGTGCGGGCGAGGCCGGCGGCGTGCCGCCAGGTGCGGGCGTGGTGGCGCCGGGAGTCGGGCTGGTCGCCGGCGCCGGGGCATCTTCCTTCTTGTTGCAAGCGCTGAGCGCGACGGCCAGCACCGAGGCAATAATCAAGGTTTTGCTCATCATTATTTGAACTCCTGTAGATGACGACTCTTGAAACCCCGTTAGGGGAAACCAGAACTCAGGCTACAGGAAGGTTCAGGCCGATCGCGTAGGAAAGTTAAATCGTTCGCATCCCAACGGCAACAAACCTTTCAGCTTGGTGTTATGTCTTTCTTGATGTGACCCGGTTTACAGACCTGATTTCTTTCTGTGTGACACGGATACGCGAACGTTTCCAGATACTACTCGGCTCGGTAATGAATCCAGCCCGAGTCCAGCCAATCGGCCAAACATGCCCGTGCTTCGTCGGAAAGACGGGCGCAGGCGGGATGCGCACAATCCAGGCTACGTGAATCGGCCAGCAGGCGCAACGCCGCATCCGCGGGCGTCATGGCGGTTTCTCCATTGATGAACAGCTGTTTGCCGCGATAGAGCATGCGGCTGCGGCGGTCCAGCACCAGGCGTCCCGACGTGGGCCAGTCTTCCTCCAGATCGACGTCCATCCCCTCGGGCGCGTCGAACACGCTGAGGTTGCTGGGCTCGGTCAGCCAGCAACCCAGAAAGCGCGACGCCAGCGCGTCGTCAAAGCGCAGCTTTTCCACCGTTTCCAGCGTGGCGGCCACCAGTGCGTCGGGTAGCGCCGCGGGCGTATCCACGGCCGGCTGGGCCGGATCGTGGTAGACGGCCGACAGCTTCGGGCCGGGCAGGGCGGGCTCGCCATAGGGACCACCCAGAAGGCCCACGCGGGCCATGACCTGGTCCGCGGCCGCTTCCAGGAGGCCGCGTGCCAGCGTCGCCTGCGTCGGCGCCCGGAAACCGATGGAGATCGTCATGCAGCCATCGCCCATGGCAATGCCGTCGTGGGCGGCCTGCGGCGGCAGGTACAGCATGTCGCCGGGCGCCAGCACCGCCTTTTCCTCGGGCTGGAAGTTGCTCAGGATCTTGAGCGGCAAGTCCGGTTCCAGTGACAGATCCTTCTGGCGGCCATAGCGCCATTCGCGCTCGCCCGCCGCCTGCAGCAGGAACACGTCGTAGCTGTCGAAATGCGGGCCGACGCCGCCGCCTTGGCTGGCGATGCTGATCATCACGTCGTCCAGCCGGGCATCGGGAATGAACCGGAACTGGGCCATCAGCTCGGCGGCCGCATCGCTATGCAGGTCCACGCTCTGCACCAGCAGCGTCCAGTCGCCCTCGTTGTCCTTGGGCAGACGCGCAAAGGGGCCGTTTTCCATCTGCCATTCGCCGTTCTCGCGCCAGATGAGGCGCGACTCCACGTCGTCGCGGCGCGCGAGTTTCTTGATGGCCGCGATGGTGACGGGCGGCTTGAACGCCGGAATGGCCTGGCGGATCAGCAGCGGCTTCTTCTGCCAGTAACGGCGCATGAAGTCGTTGGGGCTTTGATTGCCCAGGAGCGCAAGCGGATGGTCGAGGTTCATTGGAGGTGCTTCTTCAAGCGGTAAAGGGCATCCAGCGCTTCGCGCGGCGTGAGGCTGTCGGGATCGATGGCGGAAAGCTCCTCGCGCAGGGAGTCGAGCGCCTCGATGGTGTCTGCGCGTTCGGCCTGCGCATACGCCTGGGCGTCGGCCTCGGCAGCAGCCGAGAACAGCCCCAGCTGCGGCGTGGGGGCGCCTTGCGCTTCCAGGCGTTCAAGTTCGCGCGTCGCCTGCCGGATGACGGCGGCGGGCACGCCGGCGCGCTGGGCCACCTGAATCCCGTAGCTGCGGCTGGCGGGGCCTTCGCGCACTTCGTGCAGGAAGACGATGCCGCCCGCCGACTCGGCCGCGGCCAGGTGGACGTTGGCGGCCGTGGGCTGCTCGGCGGGCAGACGGGTCAGTTCAAAGTAGTGCGTGGCAAACAGCGTCAGCGCGCGATTGTGCGACAGCAGGCGGCACGCAATGGCCCACGCAAGCGCCAGGCCGTCATACGTGGACGTGCCGCGTCCGATTTCGTCCATCAGCACCAGGCTGTTGGGCGTGCTGGCCGACAGGATGGCCGCGGCCTCAGTCATTTCCATCATGAAGGTCGAGCGTCCGCCCGCCAGGTCGTCGGCCGCGCCGATGCGGGTGAAGATGCGGTCGATCTTGCCGATCCGGGCGCGCGAGGCCGGCACGAAGCTGCCAATGCGCGCCAGCAGCACGATCAACGCCACCTGCCGCATGTATGTCGACTTACCGCCCATGTTCGGGCCAGTGATGAGCAGCATGCGCCGCGCGGGATCCAGGCGGCAGCCGTTGGGGGTGAAGCGTTCGATGGCGCGTTCCACCACCGGATGGCGGCCGGCCTCGATGTCGATGTCGGCCTGCTCGGACAGCTCGGGCGCGATCCAGTCGTGGCGCTGCGCGTGTTCGGCCAGCGCGGCCAGCGTATCCAGCTCGGCCAGCGCCGCGGCGCAGTTGGACAGCGGACGCACGTGCTCGGCCAATACGTCCAGCAATTGCTCGAACAGCCATTTTTCGCGGGCCAGCGAGCGGTCCTGCGCGGACAGCACCTTGTCCTCCCAGGTCTTGAGCTCGGGTGTGATGTAGCGCTCGGCATTCTTGAGCGTCTGGCGGCGGCGGTAGTCTTCGGGCACCTTCGCCGTCTGGCCCTTGGTGACTTCGATGTAGAAGCCATGCACGCGGTTGAACTCCACGCGCAGGTTGCTGATGCCGGTGCGCTCGCGCTCGCGCGCTTCGAGCTGGACAAGGAAGTCTCCGCCGTCCGCAGCCAATGCGCGCAGCTCGTCGAGTTCGGCGTCAAAGCCGGCTGCCAGCACGCCGCCATCGCGGATGGCCACGGCAGGCTCAGGCGCGATGGCGCGCACCAGCAGGGCGGCCAGGGCAGGGTCCACGGACAGATGCGAGATCAGTTCGCCGATGCGCGGCGAGGCGGACATCGGTTCGACCAGGTCGGCAAGCGCGGGCAAGGCCTGCAGCGCGTCGCGCAGGCTGGCGAGCTCGCGCGGGCGCACCGACCGAAGCGCCAGGCGCGCGGCAATGCGCTCGATGTCGGGAAAGGCATTCAGGGCGGCGCGCAGCGCTTCCAGCAGACCGGCCGAGCCAAAGGTCTGCTCCACGTCCATGCGCCCGGCCAGCAGCGCCGAAATGGCCTGCTGGCGCGCCAGCGCCTGGTCGTTTTCGCGCAAGGGGTGATGCAGCCACCGGCGCAAGAGGCGGCTGCCCATCGGCGTGCGGCAGCCGTCCAGCAGCGAAAACAGCGTGGGCGAATCCTCGCCCGACAGCGTCTGCGTCAGTTCCAGGTTGCGCCGTGTGACCGGATCCAGCAGCACGAACTGCCCGGGCCGCTCGGCCGACAGGCTCTGCACGTGCGCCAGCGCCTGCGACTGCGTGCGCGCCGCATAGCGCAGCAAGGCGCCGGCCGCGCAGATGCCGGCCGGCATGTCTTCGATGTCAAAGCCCGCCAGCGTGTCCGTCTTGAAATGCGCCAGCAGGTGCGCGCGCGCGCCGTCGCTTTCGAAGTGCCAGTCCGGCACGCGGGAGCGGGCGCCTTCGAACGGAAAGTCGAACTCTGCGGTGTCGGCGCAAACGATCTCCGCCGGCGCAATGCGGTGCAATTCCGATTCCAGCTGCGCGGGCGCGCATTCGGTCACCCGGAACTCGCCGCTGGCCAGATTCAGCCACGCCAACCCCGCGCGCGGCGCGCGAGCACTGCCGCTGACGCAGATGGCCGCCAGCGCGCGATCCGCCTTGGCCGGCAGAAGGGCGTCGTCGGTCAAGGTGCCGGGCGTCACGATGCGCACGATGCGGCGCTCGACCGGCCCCTTCGAGGCGGCGGGATCGCCGATCTGCTCGCAGATGGCGACGGATTCGCCCATCGCCACGAGCCGGGCCAGGTATTGCTCCATGGCATGCACAGGCAGGCCAGCCATGGGGATGGGCACGCCGTTGGACGAGCCCCGCTTGGTCAGTGTCAGATTGAGCAGCCGCGCGCCACGCTCGGCGTCTTCGTAGAACATTTCATAGAAGTCGCCCATGCGATAGAACAACAGCAACGGCCCGGCCTCGGCTTTGAGGCGCAGGTACTGTTGCATCATGGGAGTATGTTGTGAATCAATGACTTGCGACATGCTTATATTAGACAGTCTAAAACTCAGGCGGTTTTCTTTACTCGGCGGCTGAACGAGGGGCCATCAACTACAGGCACTTCACGCAGCCGGATGTATCGGTCAGTCATGGCCGCGGTCGTGTGGCCAGCCAGCATTTGCGCGTCCTTGCCCTGCCGTTTCGCATCCGTCAGGGATTTTGCGCGCAGGTCATGGATGTTGGCATCTTCGACGCCGGCAGCAGCCACAGCTTCACGCCAACGGTCTCTGGTGGCGCCATAAGAAGGCGCTCCCTTGGCATGGGACCGGGTGCGAAACAGGGTGGGGGCCAGCACGTTACCATTCAGGGCGTTTGCTCGAGCGATCGCCTCGCGTAGCTCAGGCGTCCAGCGAACCAGCAGTTTCGCGCCGGTCTTCTGTTGGTCGAACGCTATGCCCTCGTCGTTAATGTCAGACCGTTTGATAGCGAGTACATCCCCGACGCGCTGCCCGGTAAGGTACAGCAAATCCATGATGACCTGCATCCGAGGGTTTGCTTTTGCGTAAATGGCGGCGTATTCGTCGTCGGTGATGTAGCGTTGACGTTTGCCCTCAGCATGACGGCGGATCCCGACGCAAGGATTGCTGTCGACCAGTTGCCATTCGACGGCATAGCTAAAAACCGTCTTCAGGAACGATAGAACCCGGTTCGCCATGTTTGGCGTATCGGACATGTCCATCTTGAGCGCGGCAACGTGCTTCGGCCGGATCTGGTCCGGAGCGAACTCGGCAAACGTCTCTTTGATCCGCGCTGCAGCGATCTTGTACTGGTCGATGGTGTTCTTCGACAGCTTGGGAGACATGTGGGTCAGGACCTTCTCGACAAGCTCCGGCATGCCTCCACGTGGGTTGTCGAACCGACGTGCGTACTCGGCCAAAGCGGCAGGCAGATCCGCCGCTAGGCGAGTCCACTTACCGGCTTTGACGTAGTAGTAAGCGCCGTGCTTTTCGTAGACGCAGGGCGGCAAATGCTTGTCAGATTTGCGCGGACGGCCCATTTCTCAGCCTCATTTGCGGTTCCCGAGTCGGGATTGTATCGGTGTGGCCCTTGTCCACGTATCGACGGTAGACCAACAGTGAGCCATCAGGCCTGACTTGATACCGGATTCCCAAGGCTTTGAGGACCTTCATCTGGGCCGGTCGGCGCTGGCGAGCGGTGATCTCGCCGATTTCTTTCTCGGTAAGGGTCAGCATATCGCCTCCAAAAAGAAGCCCACACTTGGCGGGCTGAATCCAGCAATGAGACATTGACGGGGCTTTTGCGTCATAAATGAGGCATTTCCTCCAGCAGCGCCCTCGAGTCGGCATAGGCCCGCATGGCGCGCTGCTCGTCGATCTGGTCGGCCCCGAGGGTTTCGGCGCACTCGCGGAGCTGGGCAGCCAGTCGTTCGATCAGGTTAGGCATACACAGCGCCTCCGTCGTTGTGCTTCTTGGGTGGGGCATCTATCAGTCTCCACACATGCAGTCGGCCAGGGCCTCATCCTCACTCTCGATGTAGGGCAGGGTGTTCTGGCGTGATTGGAATTCAGCCTCGCGGGCCAGTTCGGTATATCGCGGGCGGTCTGATCTGAACGTGGCGCCACTCGGGCGCGATTCCTGTCTAGCCCACCAGACGTGGCGGGCCGGTTCTCGACGGATGGCGGCCACGACCTTTGCGCGCGACTTCAAAAAGCACAAATCGCAGTTGCCAAGGTCCCCCGCCGGATCCAAGCGAAGATCGAACGCTTGTGCCCCCCAGAAGGCCAGGACGTCAGCCTTACGGACCCTTGACCTTGCCAGTGGCAGATATGGAATGCCTGCGCTGTTGTCGCGCTTAGGATTGCTCAGCCTGGCGATGCGGGTCGGCTCGTCGGCCCGGATTCCCATGACGGAATCCCATTCGACGTACCCGCGGGCGATCATCCACGCCTTGCTCGTCTTCACCTTAAGGTTTGCGGTGCAGGTGCGAGCAACGGGGTTCGGGAGCAGTCCCAAAGCGTCCATCATGCGCTCGAACGGCTCGCCGTCTCTGCTGGCGGTCGTAAAGTCGACGATACGGAACAGGCAGCGGGAGCGGCTGCCATTCTCAAAGCCGTCCCACTCCATCCAGGTGATGGGCACCCGCCAGCGCTGGCTGCATTCCTCGATGAAAGCTAGAGTTTCCTCCCGCTCCTTGCCCGTGTTCTGGAACGCCACATGCACGTCATCGGGCAGTTTGCCTTCGTGCGCGTCCAGTATTTGGCGCAACATGTAGGCGCTTGTCCGGCCGCCGCTAAATTGGATCAGTGCCGGCCCATCTATTTGATAGGGGTTCATGTGCCTTCCTTCTTCTGTGCGCTGGGTTGTGCGGACAGGGCGGCGCGGGCCTGCCACGCGCGTTTCTCTCGGCTGTTGCAGATCATTTGTTTGCCGCAGTACGATTTAGCGGTCCAAAGGAGAAGCAGATGCAGTACTGGTGGGTGAACCATGGCACGTCCTATAAGCGGGAACTAGCAGGGGGGTACATTTGGTGCCCTCAGGTTGGCGATGGTGACCGCCGCCGGGAGAGCTGGGAGGTAATGCAGTCAGTGAAGCCCGGCGATCTTGTCGTCTCGCATGCCAAGCAGGCGGTTCGGGCGGTGGGAATAGCTCAGTCCGCGCCATTCGACTCTCATCCGAGAGACGGATACGCCGCGAACGGTTGGAATCAGCTTGGGTGGGAAGTGTCTATTCTGTGGACGGCGCTTCCGGACAGGCTCTCTCCGAAAGAGCACATCGCCGAAATAGCAGAGTGGCTGCCCAAGCGATACTCGCCTCTTAAGCCGAATGGCGACGCAAACATGACCTACCTTCATAGGATCGAGAAGGGGTTAGCGGATTGGATAGTCGCCACTTCTGGCCTCGACACTCAAGCCTTGGAGGACGAGGTTGAGGTTGCTGAGATTCGTGGGCGCAATATTCCCGCCGCGGAAAAGCTGCGCTTGCAGAAGGCGCGACTCGGGCAGGGAGCGTTCCGGGCAGATCTTCTTAAAGTGGAGCCCAAATGCCGCCTGACGGGGACTTCGGATGCTTCGTTCCTCATTGCCAGCCACATCAAACCATGGAGTGCCTGCGACACAGACGAAGAACGTTTGAGCCCACACAACGGCTTCATGTTGGCGCCCCACGTGGACAAATTGTTTGATCGCGGTTGGATATCGTTTGAAGACAACGGCGACTTGATTGCCCACGAGCGTGTGAAAACGCTGCTCCCGTCGTGGGGCATCGCTTACCCCGCCAACGTCGGTGCTTTTCACCCTCGACAGAAGGAGTTTTTGAAAGTGCACAGAGAGCAGGTTTTCCAAAAGCCCATAGGGCTAAATCAAGACTAGGCCGGCCCGCCAGTTCGATCCGATGGGGCAGGCCGAGCACGGCGAGCCACCAGCTCTTCCCAGAGCTCTCCATCCCAGCAAGAAGGACAAAGCGTGTCCCAGGACATGCCGGAGAATGCGCCGCGGCAGATAGCGCACTTCTGGCCGGGGGCGGAAGGCGACGTTTCGGGCGTCCCGAGGGCCGCGCCCAGGAAACTGCGGAGGGGAGCGTCTGCGGCGTCGAGTGCGTCGCGATAGCGCTGGCGCTCTTCCGGGGTCATCTTTGCGACCATGTCGTGCAGCACACGGGTGGACAGCGCGGCCAGGTCAACGTCGTCCAGGTCGTCGAGGTTTTGGAGGGCGTTCATGCGTGGGCATCCTCTGTGGTGGGGATTTCGGCCTGACTGGCCGTTGCCGCGGCCTCTGCCTGGCGGCGCTGCTTCTCCGCCTGCTTGGCGCGGACGGTTTCGACGGCGCCGTGGGCCTGGAACAGTTCAAGGAGAGCGGCGGCCGGGATGGTGATCGTTTCGCTGGCTACGCGGCCTTCCTGGATGTCCAAGAGGGTCGCGCGCTGGTTGGCGTCCAGTCCCTGCATGAACGTGTCCACGCCCCTGATGAGCGGGGACACGACTTTGCGCGGCAGGGCGCGGCCGTGGATGGTGCTGGCAGTCACTTTCGCTTTGCCGGCCGCTCTGGCCTGGTCCACTTTGCCGGTCAGAAACTCCCCGGCTTGAGTGCCATGCTTGCGTATCGCGTCGATTGCGACCTCGACAGAGACAGCGCCTTTGCGGATCAGCGCATGCACATCAGGTTCAGCATCCGCCAGAACGAGATAGTTTTCGATGTGGGGCCGGCTGCGGTGGACGAGCGCCGCAATTTCCTCTGTATCCAGGCCCATCCCGCGGAACCGCTTAAAGCCGAGTGCCGCTTCAAGCGGGCGTAGCTTGACGCCTTCGTTGCTGGTGTAGATGCGCGCTCGGCGCTCTATCTCATTGCCCTGGAACCCGACGACGGACACCCATTCAATGGGGGCGCCGCGCCGGATCGCCCGTCCGATCGCGTCATAGCGACGGTGACCGTCTACCACCTCTACGCCGGAACCGTCCGGCAGGGCGATGACTTCGAGCGCGGGAAACGTGCCGCCAGCCAGAATGTAGGAGGCCAGGGCTTCAATACCGGTTTCGTATTCGTCATCCAAGTCGCGGAGGTTGAAACCCTCTTTCACGCGGATGTCGGAATAGCGGACTTTCATTGCGTCGGCGCGTTTGATCGTGCCGTCCTTGATCATCGTCTTAAACGATGCGGGGGGATGGGTCATATGACACCTGGGAAGTGGTTGGGATACGATGCCTCCAACATTGGGAGGCGTGCATATGAGTGAAGATTGGCACCCACAAGAAACCTACAAGTCGATGATTTCGATATCGACAGAAGGCTTTAAGCTGTTGGCGCTGTTGAACGGCGGGGCGGCAGCCGGAATGCTGGCCGCGTTCCCACATCTATCGAAGTCCATCCCACCGTTCGCCCTGCAAATCTCGATCGCATGCTTCGCGATAGGGCTGGTCTTTGTGGGGGTGGCCTTTCTGGCCGCTTATGCGACTCAGAACGCGCTCTATAACGAGTCGATGAAACGTCCCATGCCGAAGTCCCACGTGGTTTATTTGAAGCGTGCGTTCCGCGCGTGCGTTTTCAGCTTGGTGTTCTTTCTTGGGGGCGCTTTGACTGCGGTTTTCTCTATAGACGCCGAACGCCATCAGCAGAGCCACAGCGAAGGCGCGGAGGCTGCCCCCGCTGAATTCACGGGACCATAGCCAGGTTGAACCCGTTTCGAGCGTCAAATAGGAGGCATTATGGAAAGCACTCGATCTACCTCTTGCGGAGAGGCATTAATTGGATTGGGGTTTATCGCGATGTGCATCGCGTTCGCGTTGCATTACCCCACCAATTCTGATCACTGGGCGGCGTGGATCCAGGCGTTCGGTTCCGTAGCGGCTATTGCGGCTGCAATCTGGGTGTTCCGCAGCGAAGCCGAGCTGCAAAGAAAGCGAGATACCGAGCATGCGCGAGTTGAGCAGATCGTCATGCTTGAAAGTTTGGCCACAGAAATTGAAGCTGTTTGGGCGAACTTTGATGCTGCCGTCGGCGCGGCACTAGAACGCGAGACGAAAGGTCCTAGGGATTGGACGTTTGCATACTCGGACTCCCTGTTCCCGGTATATCAGGCCCAGGTTCCACGAATTGGAGTTATCGAAAATGATGACTTGAGACAGCGGATTCTCCACTTGTACTCATCGGCCAAAGCGTATCTCCTGAAAATGAAGCTCCACAACGAACTGTCTACGAAAGAAGAGGAGCTCACTTTCAGACGGGCAACTGCGTCTCGCTCTTCTGTGCCAAGTGATGCCGGCCAAGCTATTTCCTCGGAGTTTGACGAGATTTCGAAGAAGCTGGACCGCACACGGGAAAAGCTGAACGCAAATGGACAGCAAATCGTGGACGGCGTTGGGCTGCTACGTATAGAGGTTGATGCTGCCCTTGCCCATATCAGGACTGCCAAGAGCAAGCTGAAGGAAGCGGGAAATTTGTCTGAAGCTGACTGCTAGACGATGTTGGTGAAACGGGTGACAACGCTCAGTCGATGCGCTCCTTCACTTCGAAGCGCTGCGTTCAAACGATTATCCTTAGCATCCAGCCCAGCAACTGCGGGCCGAAGAGGAAGAACGCGGCCAGCGCCAGGCTGGCGGGCCAGGCCCACAGCGGGATATCCGCGTCGTCGTTCCAGTTGCCCTTGCCGGCATGGTCGCGGGGAGCAATCAGGGCGCCGAGCTTCCGTGCGGCCTGTTTGATCGTGATGGGAAGGCGGGGGCGCACCGGTGACGCGCTTGCGCTGACGGTGTTCATGTCGGGTTCCAGGGATCTGCCGCGGCGTGGCGGCGGGAGAGGTAGTCGCCGAGGGGTGCCAGCACAAGCCGCGCGAACGCGAGCAGGCCCAGGCCCCAGGCGAGGGTTTCAGTCAAGGTCATGGGAATCTGCGCAGAGTTGCGCGGTGGTCAGCTTGGGGGAGCGGGCCGGAAGCCCGGTTAGATCCTGAAAGTCACTTTCAGCGCCGGTGACGTTGCGGCGCCGGTCCGCTCTCCGAAGCCGCCCCGGTGCCGGGGCAGGCGGTGCTGCTACTTGCTGATCGAGCTTCCGAAGTTAAAAACGTCGATCAGTTCTTCGATAAAGCGTACGAGTGCTTCGAGCATGCGGGGTCCTTTGGGAGTTGCCGGGCACGCGACATCCCTGCCCAGGTTGGTTGATGTAACATAATGCGTCCAAAGCCAAAAAAGTGACGAGAATGAACGCGGGTCAGAAGCTTGGTTTTTTTGTAATGGGCGTTGCGATATTGCTCGCCCTTGGCTTGTGCGTGGCTGCGGGGTGGATGTTCGATTACCCCATATCGTGGGCAGAGTTCACGCTGGCAAGCTGCTCTGCCTGGCGGGAGAATCAGTCCGTTTGGTGTGGCCTAGCCTCGTATAGCAATGGCGGCTCAGCAAGGGTGGCAATACCATTGACCTATCTGCTGTGGGTTTGCGCTGGGATCTTCTTTTATGGCCTTTGCACGTATAAATCTGTGATCTCGTACGAAAGTCAACGTGCCTTTATTGGCCGAATTGTTCATCGCACAAAGAACATGCCAAAACCGCCTCGGCGTGAAGCCTAGTCCGTATCGAGGGGCCGCCGATACCCCGCACGCGGGGCATGAGCCGGGACTGTCAAGTTTGCCAGTAGGTGATGTCTTCGCGGACGGCTTCAGTTGGCGTCCATCCGTCAGGCCGGTAGTCGTCGGCCAGCGCGCCAGCGAAGCCCCATGCTTGCGTGAGCGTGAGGCCAGTGATGCGGCGATAGGCAAGCGCGGCGCGCATGCGCCAAATCAGTTTCAGCATGGTCATTTCCTCAGTGTTTAGACTGGGGTTCAACCCGCCCGAACCGTGGCACGAAGCATCCAGTCAGCCGGCCGGTGGCGCGGTCCATATGGGAGTCGATGCCGTACAGGTCATGAACAAAATTGAAGTCATCAGCGGCAAGCCAGTCGGCCAGACGCAATGGCGTGCCGTTCAGGTGACAAGCCGCAATGTCCATTTCGCTGTTAAGGCGGTTGGGCTTCTTCAGGTGGCCCATCCTTTCTGCGCGGTTCAGGATCTGACTAATCAGTTCCCTATCGTCGTCTGTGATTTCCCAGTTGATTCCGTAAGGTTCAGGGTTGGGCATGGTGATTTCCTCTGGGGTTGGCTTCGGTAAGCGCTGACTCGCAGCGCTGGCCGAAACCCGCTTTTCAGCGGTTCGGATGGCCGGGGTTATCGTCGCCACGCCCGGCTGGGCGTTGCCTGGCTGTGAGAGCCCAAGCACACAGGGACCGGGGGCGCGCTGGCGCGTGGTTGGTTGTCCTGTTTCGCCCGTCGTCCCTCTCGGGGGCGGGCGGCCTCGGTTGTTAAAGAGCGGTGCTCGCCTTCCCCATCCGACTTCGTGGCGGTACGTCTCCCTCTTGAGGCGATGCCCTGACTGCTGGCTGAGGGTCCGTGGGGGTTCTTGCTGCGCCGTGTTTGCAGCGCGTCAATGGAATTAAACACTACGTTTATTGTTGAAGTCAACATCGTGTTTAATTGGGGGCGCCAAAAAGCCCGCTCGAGGCGGGCGTGAAGGGGGAAAGGTGGCTTAGTAGGCTGGCTGTCCCCAGAGGGCCAGTACCAGCGCTACCGCCACCCAGATGATGACTTTCATCATGCGGGCTCCTGCATCTGGGCCGGATTGCCCAGGTACATGGATAGTCATGATCAATTCGGGCTACTCATGGCCCCAAAAGAAAAGCCACCCGGAGGTGGCTTTATCCTGTTTACGCAGCGCCTCCTGGTGGGCAAAAGTCTATGGTGCGTTGACCGAAACCGAATTGAGCGAGAATTCGTCTTTTCATCGAAAGGCACTCGGATTGCACGTGCTTGCCTTCGGCTGCGTCTTGCTCGTCCTGGCAAAGCTGAACTAACCCACGCAAGGAAGGGGGCTCGTCAGCCTCGACCACATGGTACTCATGCCGAAGCTGGCTCACTTCATCCAGGGTGTTTTTGGCGAGCACTGCTCGTGAAAGGATTGCGTTAAATCGGTTGGCCAGACTGCCATGTTTTCCTGCCATGCCTGGGCAATCAACCACAATCGTTGCGATGGTAAATACACCGCTGACAATCGCTGCGCCCAACGTAAATGCATTCGCGTCGAATCCAATGGACGCTAGAGCAATTAAGGACACCGCCTTCGAGGAAGCATCCAGCACGCGAAAGAAGCTTTCCCTTTTGCGGTGATAGCTTATGCTGAGCTTTGCGTCATACAGGATTTCGTCGATGGTGTCGCTCATTTGCCTATCGTCCGTTAGATCCGCCTCCGGAACCGCCGCCACTACTGCCGCCGCCGTCGCGCCTTGGCTGTACACGAGATACGGTGTTGCCATGATCACTTCGTTCCTGGACCCTGCCAGGAATATACGTTGGCCTCTGGTCCTGGCCAAATCCGGTGTCTCGATTGGGAACAGGGCTCTTATTGTTGCCGCCTGATCCGGGTTTTGTAGCCATTATTGCCTCTCCTGTGAAAATTCGCTATCGACCGGCGATGCGTGCTGTGCCAGTTGTCAACCTCCACGTTACGACCGCACCCACTGTCCCGCCTCATCATCCCGCAGCTTGGCTCCAGCCCAGACGACTTGGCCAAGCACACGTACGGGGTGACCGTTTTCCAGCGGGATGTCCAGATAGGCCGGATTGAAAGAGCGCGCAACCCAGCGCCCTGTGAGCCTATCCCGGGTCACGGTCTTGACGAGCATCTTCCCGTCGTAGTTGATTGCGTACACCCCGCCACTGGCCACATCTTGCAGCGTCAGGTTCTCGTTAGGCACGACGAGCAGGGCGGCGCCGTCACGAATGACCGGCTCCATGCTGTCGCCTTTCGCATACACCACCCTTGCCTTTCCGTTGTCAGCGCCCACCGCCTTGAGGAAGGAGCGGCGGAACTGGATCATGCCGGTCTGGTCTTCGCTGTGGTTCTCGATGCCGTCGCCCGCGGCCAGGCGCACCTCAGCCAGCTCCGGCACTTTCTCAAATCTGTCATTGGCGGCGTGCGGCTCGCCCGGTCCGGCGTTCGCCGTCACGCCCGTTTGCGTGCTGATCCTGATCTTCGGATTGCGCTCGGCCTGGAACGTGGTGTGGCCGCCTTCCCACGGAGCAGGCGGCAAGCCCGCAATTCGCATAGGGAAGGGGTCATCAGCATGGTCCATGTCGACCAGGCCGCCAGGCTTGTGAGCCCGCAAAGGAATGACGTTGCCCGACGGAGCAGCGGGCGGTGGCGACACTTGGATCCCTAGCTTCATCTGGGCGATCGCGAGTGCGATGGCGCCCTCGAGCGCATTGAGCTGCGACTCGGGCAATGCCCGCAACTGGTCCTCGGGGATCGTGCGGAAGGGCCACGGCTGCGCCTTCGCCGGTTCAGGCTCGGCCGATGCCTTGGCGGGTGCGGACGTCGTGAACATTGCGCCTTCGCCAGTCATCACCCAGGTGGCATTGACTCCCAGGACGTTTTGGGCAGCCAACATCCCTTCCTTCGATGGACCGCGGCGCTCCCAATTGTTGACGTTCTGCTGGGCGACGTTCAACAGCCGCGCCAGATTCGCTTGCTCTGGGCCGCTCACCAGCATCCCCGAGGCTCGCGCAGCCTCGTAGATCCTCGCCATCTGTTCGTGCATTTGCTTCATAGGGCGATTGTTGCCGGGATAAACGCGTTGTTGATACACGCCGTGTTGACCCAAAGATTAAACATGGTGTTTAATTGGGCGCATATGGAGAAACGAATGGAACAACTTCATCGGGACGCGGCGCGGATAGATGCCTTTGGCGGACCCACAAAGGTTGCCGAGCGGCTCGGCATCGCTGAAGAGCCCGGCGCAGTCCAGCGCGTTAGCAACTGGAAGCGCCGGGGCATCCCGTCGAGCGTCCTGCTGGCGCATGAATGGTTGCGTGCCCCTGCGCCGGTGCAGCAGGAGGCGGCATGACATCAATGCACCGCCTCGGTTTGCGTTCGGCTGTCGCTCGACAGGAGCCCCCCAATGCATAGCCTCTACATCCGCTTCGTGCTGTGGCTGATTCGAGCCGCCGCTGAGCGCATTGCCGACGAGCGTATCGCCGCGGCAATGCAGCCTGGCGGCGCTATTTGGCGCAATCGATCAACTTCGACGCGAGTTGAGCGCGAGCGGATTCGATGATTTTTGCGAGCGTCATTTCCGATGCTTCCCGAAGAGGAATCGAGATCTGCGCCTTTCCGACGAAGTGGGGTGGAACCGCCGTGAAATCCGACTCGAGCATGAACTTCACGTCGACAAACTCCGAATCTTCGGTGGGCTGCACGATGGATACAAACTTCAAAGTCATGGTCGGCCCCCTCCTTACTGGGGCGGGTGTCTTGTGTGAGAGCAACCATTCTAAGGGGCTGACCACCCATTTTCAGGAGGGAGCGCATGGATAGCGCTACGACGCCGGCGCCGCCGGCACCGCAGCCGGCGGCACCGGCAAAGCCTAGCGACAAGGTCCAGATCGGGCCGTTGGACGTGTAGGGCGCAATTCGTCTTTCCATGCAGCGCATCGTAAGGCCGCTGCTCAGCAATAGATACGTTCAGGAAATTCACATATGAACATCACCACTGCGGCCGATCTGACGGTGCATGACTACAAGGGCGGCAGCGAGGCTTTGGGGGCGGTTATCGGCATGTCGCCGGCCGTGCTGCGCAACAAGGTCAACCCCAACAACACCACGCATCATCTGACGCTGGCTGAGGCCGACCGCATTGTGCGGATGACGGGCGATGTGCGCATCCTGGCCGCGTTCGCGCACGGCAACGGCTATCTGCTGGTCAAGGCGCCCGAGTCATGCGGCGAGAGCGACATGTCAGTGCTGGAGCAGGTCGCGGCGTTGATGATCGCGCATGGCAGGTTCGGTCATGAGGTGTATGACGCCCTGGCTGACGGGGGCGTTGACCAGCAAGAAATGCAGCGCGTCGACGCCGCGGGCCGCGCCCTGATGGAGGCGGTCGCAGGCGTCGCGCGCCGGCTTAGCGGGATGGCCGAGCAATGATTCAGCGCGGAACATCCGGAGTACCGGTGCGGGAGCGTGTCGCGTCCACGATGCGTAGGGGGGCGGCGCTGTCCCGCGCGGCTGCAATGATGTGCAACGGCGCGAAGTTCCAGCGGTGGGTTGTGTCCCGTATCGGCGCCGCCCCTGATGGCGTGAGCGCGAGCCAGCACGCGGCGCAATTCGTTCGGAACGCATGCGGGATCACAAGCCGCGCGCAGCTGGACCACAACGCTCAGGCTGCGGCCTTGTTTCACGAGGCGGTGCGCAAGCCCTTCGTGAAGTGGAGCGGCATCTATGGCTGACTGCCTGCACATGTTTCGCGGCTACCAGGTGCCACCTGAAACGGTGGAGCAGGTCCGTCAGGCAATCCTTGATACGCGGGGCCGTGTCGACTTGGCTGCATTGCGGGCCATCGTGCAGCCTGCCATGAAGGCCGTGGACCCGTGGTCCAGCACGTCCCGGGAAGTCGCTGCGGCATGCGCGGTCGATTCGATCGTTTTCGACGCAGCACGTGCCGGCCTGGTTAAGCGTCGCGTGAACGCGTGGAAGTTCCCCGCATGGTATCGGGTCAAGAAGCAGACGGGGGCGGTATGTCGCTGACGCGCAAGGCCCCCCTGAAGCAAAAGACGCCGCTGAAGCGTGGTGCGCCGATGATGCGCGCAACGCCCATGCCGCCGCCACGTGCCGCCATGAAGGCGCGCAAGAAGGGCAAGAAGCCGCCCAAGACCGTCTACCGCAATCAGGCGCTGCTGGACCTTGCCGAAGGCGAGGAATGCTTGCTGCGCGTGCCGAGGTACTGCCAGGGCGGCACCGATACCACTGTGGCCTGCCATTCAAACCTGCTGCGCGACGGCAAGGGGAAGGGCATCAAGGCGCACGACTGGGCCATTGCGTTCGGATGCGGCCCTTGCCACTGGTTCATAGACCAATCGCCAGCACCGCTGGCACAAAAGCTCACCTATTTCATCCCCGGCTTGCGCCTTACGCGCTTGCGAATCATCGCCATGGGCAAATGGCCCGAAGAGGCGGAGCGCGGGTATCAACTTTTGTATGGAGGTGCGCAATGAGCGCAAAGGTATTCGGCGCTGTGTTCGAGCGCTACCGCAACGGAGGGGGCGAGCTGCTGCTTGCTCTTGCCCTGGCGGACCACGCGCACGATGACGGGACGCACATTTTTCCCTATGTGGAGACCTTGGCCGTCAAGACCCGCCAGTCCGTTCGCGCGGTGCAGTATCAACTGAAGAGCATGCGCGAAGCCGGCTGGCTGATTGCTGTGAACTCTGGGAACGGTGGGCGCAGCCAAGCTTCGGAGTATCGGATTTCGCCGGAGTGGCTTGCCGGGGGAGAAGCAATTCCGCCTGCAAAGAAAGACGAAAAAGGGGCAGACGAAAAAGTTGCACCCTTTTCGGAGGGCACGGAAAAGGGTGCAAACGGCAGCACAAAGGGTGCAACTGACGGCGCAAAGGGTGCAAACGACGACGCAAAAGGGTGCAGTGGGTTGCACCCGCATATAACCGTCAAGAAACAAAAGAAGAACCGTCAAGAACCGTCACCCGCGCGCAAGCGCTCGTCGGGATTCGATCCGATGCGTGTGGAGTTGCCCGCCTGGTTGGATGCGGAACTGTGGGAGCGCTGGGTGCGCCATCGCATCCAGTTGCGCAAACCACTGACCGAGGAAGCCGCACGGCAGCAGGTCAAGGACCTGGCGACCTTTCGCCAGCAGGGGCACACGCCCGCCGCAGTTATCGAAAACGCCATCGGCAAAAGCTGGCAAGGCCTGTTCGCCCCGAGCGGCACCGCAGTTGGGGGCGCGCAGCGTCCCGGCAAGTTCAACCCGACCGACTACGTAAATCGCAATCGCACCCAGGGAGGCCCCGACTATGACGACGGTCGCACAATCGACGAGTGAGCGAGCTGGCTGGGCCGTGCCGCTGGCGAAGCTGGAAGGCATTTCCCTCATCGACCACCTGTGGAATCGGCTCTCGGGCACGTACGGGGGGCGTTGGCTGAAGGACTTCCCGGACATGCAGAGCATCGAGAACTGGAAGGCGGCATGGGCCGAGGCGCTGGACGATGATCGCGTGACGCCGCAGGAAGTGGCCGAAGGGCTGCGCATCTGCCGCCGCATGTTCCCCGACTGGCCGCCTGCAGTGGGTGAGTTCATCCGGGCATGCCGTCCGGGCCTGATTCCTGAGAACGCCTTTCACGACGCCGTTGCCGGGATGACCGCGCGCCGTCGCGGCGAAATGGGGCAGTGGACTCATCCGGCGGTGTACTGGGCTGCTGTCCGCGTTGGGTCGCACGACCTGCTGAATTGCGGTTACTCGGTCATGCAGTCCCGCTGGGAGCGGGCGCTTTCGGAGGAACTGAGCCGCAGCGATTGGGCTGCCATCCCAGCGCCGGCGGTCGCGTTGCCAGCTCCGGGCGCCACGCACGCCACGCCCGAAGAGGCAGCGAAGGCCCTGAAGGCAATGGGCGCGAGCGCAATCCTGAACGATTCTGGTCGCGATCCCCGCCGCTGGGCAAAGCGCATCCTGGCCGAAGCACAGCGGAAGGGCGGGCGGGTGCCATCCCTGGCGGTGCTGGGCATGGCACAGGCCGCAGTGGGCGCGCCGATCGACGCCGGGGGCGCGGCATGAGTGCGATGCAACGGAACAAGGGCGCGGCCTTTGAGCGCAAGGTTGCCAACCTGCTGACCGACGCGACCGGAACGACCTGGCGCCGTCGCGTGCGCAACCAAGCTGGTGACAGCGACGTGGTGGCCGATGAGCCAGCCTTTGCCGGGATCAGCATCGAATGCAAGCACGCGAATGTGCTGTGCCTGTCCGCTTGGTGGCGCCAGGCCGTGGAACAGGCGGGGCTGGCTGGCGTGCCGGTACTGATCTACAGGCAGACGGGGGCGCGCGGCGAAATGGTGATGGTCGACGCGCACGACGTGAACCCCAAGATTTTTCCCGTCCGGGGGCGGCACACCGTCACCTTGGGATGGGACGCAGCAATGCAATGGATGCGGGAAATGCTGCCCGCGAAAGTGACTTATTCCCCGGGGATTATCTGATGACTACGACGACACTCGAACGCCCGACCGTGGCGGGCCACACACCGATCAACAACGAGCCTCTCTTCCGCAGCGCCCACGCCGCGCTGGTCTTCGCATTCAACTTCACGATGCAGCAATACGACCGGCCGCTCATGAACAAGGTTGCCAGCCGGGATGCGCAACATGAAGGCAAAGGACTGTCTGGCCAGGACGGAGCCGCGCAGGCGGGCATGATTCGCCGCCGCCTTTCGACTCTTCCGCCGTTGCAGCAGGCAATCATGGTATCTCGGACTGCGCCGCCGTCGCTGGTGTGCAGCTGCGGAGCGCCATGCTGCCAGGGGCGTCAAGCGAATCTCGAATGGAGCGCAGCTGTTCGCCTGGTTGCGGACTACGCAGAAAGGGAAGCCTTGGCAGACTGCTCGATCAAACGCGCGTTGACGCTACAACTGCTTGCCCGTCTGTTTGGGCATGCCAAGGGCAGGAAAATGAGCGAGATCGCAGAGGACGCGGCAGTTTCCGTCAACACTGCGACTAATCACCTTTCCAGGCTGAAGCTTTGGCTTCACGGGAACCGAGAGCAGGGCGGTGCGCTGGAAGGCCAGGAGGCAATCGCAGCTGGCGCGGCGCACTGGGCATTAACGAACGCGGGCATTGTGGGCGTGTCTGACGATATTCATTGACCGTTGGGAATTTCTCACGCAGAATACGCCCAATCCTGATACGGTCTATCAGTGCGTCCAGAAAGAGCCCGCGAGCGAAAGCAGCGGGCTTTTTGCATTTTGCGCGCTTGGCCGAGCGGTCGGACTGCGGCGATCCAAGCCGCCTACGCGGATTCAATTCCTGCGGCCTGTTGCAACTACCCTGGATCAACCACCGCCTGAAAACGGCGAGTTGTTGCGCCGTTGGCGCATTCGCGTCACGCACCTTCAATGTTTGGCTTAGATGCGATGAAGCCTTGAAGCATGGCAGGTGTGGCCGCTCCCAAATGCAGGGCCAAAACTAAGTTCAGGGGCGTGCCGCTCTTAAGGTACAAAACGACGGCCAGACCGCCCAACACGATCATGCCGAGGGTTATCAGCCAATAGAACTTCGATGTGATCCACGCCGGCTTGTTCCTGTGGAAGTCTTCACGAAGTTTGTAAAGGGCATAGACCTCGGGTAGTGCTCCGCCACCCATGCCCAAAAAAAAACCGTCCCAAACATCCATTATTTAAATTTCTCGAAGCTGATTGCTCGTACCGCCGACCATGCGTCTTTTATCGCAGATACCTTCTTTCTGTCGGCGAATAGCTTTGATCCGTCGGCGCGTCGGATTGCCGACACTCGAACGACATCGGAGCGAGACGTAAGCGTCTCTTCAACTTGTGCAACCGGTAGACGAACTTCCTTTGCGATGCCTTTCGCGGTGCGGTACTCAAATTCGCTCGACCGTAAGGCTTCAAGGACGCGCTCAGCGGCGCCTCGGAGTGTCTTTACCGGTGCGGTTTTCGGCTTTTTTTTCATATTTATTCCCTAGAAGCGCGCCCTTCGGGTGCGTGTCAATCTAGAAACAGACGGCGACACGAGCGAAATCGCGAGTTCCGCAAGTGACAGCCAATCACGGATTGGACCCGTGAACGACCCAAGGCCGCCCGACCTGTACAGGCGGGGGCAAGTTTACATGGACGCTCACAAGTGGCAAAACCGATCATTCCCTGGCTCGGCGGCAAGCGCCGTCTGGCCGACAAGATTCTCCCCCATTTCCCCAAGCACACCTGCTACGTCGAACCCTTCGCCGGGGGCGCGGCTTTGTTGTTCGCGCGGCCGGAACCCGCCAAGGTTGAGGTGTTGAACGACATCAACGGCGACCTGGTGAACCTGTATCGCGTGGTGCAGCACCACTTGGAAGAGTTCGTGCGTCAGTTCAAATGGGCGCTGTCCAGCCGGCAGATGTTCAAGTGGCAGAAGGAAACGCGGCCCGAAACGCTGACTGATATTCAGCGGGCGGCACGCTTCTACTACCTTCAGCAAAACGCTTTCGGCGGAAAGATCGATGGCCAGAACTTCGGCACGGCTACGACCTCACCGCCTGGACTGAACCTCCTGCGGCTTGAGGAAACGCTATCGGCGGCACATCTGCGCTTGGCGCGCGCTTATCTGGAGCATCTGTCTTGGCGCGACTGCGTGAAGCGCTACGACCGGCCGCACACTCTGTTTTACATGGACCCGCCGTACTGGGGCACGGCTGGCTATGGCATCGAGTTCGGTCTTGACGAGTACGTGGCGATGGCCGGAGCGATGCGCACAATGAAAGGCCGCGCCCTGGTCAGCGTGAACGACAACCCGCAGATGCGTGAGGTCTTCGCTGGCTTCCCGATGCGAGTGCTGGATATCCGGTACATCGTCGCCGGGGGCGCAGGAGTGCCCCGCACGGAACTGCTGATTCAGAGCTGGCCGAAGGATACTCAGCCGTCGACCTGATCGAACTGAAGCCCAAGCGCGGCGGCGATTCGCTCCCGCGTAGCTTTACGCGGGCGGGCGTCGGTCGCCTCCATGGCTGCATAGCTGGGCTGACGAATGTCCAGGCGCGCCGCCATTTCCATCTGGGTCACGCCCAGGTACTCGCGCCAGGCGCGGATGAGGCTCCAATCGTTTTCGGTCATCAGCAAGACGACCTCATGCGGAATGCTCCCATCGGCGGGAATGCGAGTGTCGGGGCGTGCAGGGGCGACGTACGTACGGGTTAGCTCAACGTATTCAGCGTAGGGCAGCACGACGAAGGCCGGCTTGCCGTCGGCCTCCACAATGGTGGGATGCAGGTTCATGGCTGGTTCCTCTCAGTAGGTGTTGCTGTCGCGCTTCTTCACTTCTTGGATTTCTACGATGCGGATGACGGTATCAGCATCGAACAGGACTCGGTAGTTGCCAACCCGGAGGCGGTAGCCGTATTCGTGATTCGTCAGGGCCTTCACATTCTGGGCATTCGGCAGATCAGCCAGGGCGGTGACAGCGGTGGCGATGCGGTTGCGGTCTTGGCCGTCAACCTTCGCAAGTTGCTTCACCGCCTTCTTGTTCCAGTTGATCTTGAACATCCCGCTCTCCGTTTGGTATGAAAGCATTATAGCTAAAGCTATATAGTTTTGCAATGAATTTATAGGTTTTCAGCCGCTCTTTCGCTATCAAGGGTCTGCACGCTGGGCATGGCTTGCGGGGATTCGGTCATCGCCGCCGGGCGATGTGCAGTAGGTAGCACCCGGCACCCAATCAACTAGAGGCCACGTGCAATGAACATCAGAACCACGAAGCTGGATCGAGACGTTCACCAGGCGACGGTGGACCAGGATGTCGCTCTGCGCATCGTCGCGGAACGCGTGGCGGAAAAGCTCGGGCTGAGCCTTGACTCTCCCGGGGTTTCGTTCCATGCCCGCGTGGATACGTGCGACACCAGCACTGGATTTCGGAAGGACGTGTTTGTCGAGATTGTCGATGACCGCGCGGCCAAAGTGACGGCGGCATAGGAATGGCAAAGCTTAAGACACTCAAGCCCCGCATTGCGATGGCTGGATCAAGGTTGGCCGCTGCGCCTACGCCCAGCACCAAGCGCTTGGCGGGCCGCAAGCTGCAAGACCGCCGGTTACGTGTCTGGTCTGCCGATCCGCACTGCGCCCACTGCGGCGCGCTGACCGTGTACCCCGATGGGTTCGAGCTGGACCACAAGGTCAGCCTGAACGATGGCGGTGCGGATACCGACGAGAACTCGCAGGTGCTGTGCGTCTCGCGCGATGTGCACGGTCGCAAGGTCGGTTGCCACGACGCCAAGACGCGCCAGGACATGGGGTACAGGAGCCGCACGTAATGGCACAGATCACGGTCAAGCTTTCCTTTCGCGTCGCGTGGTGGGTGCGCTGGTACCTGGCGGGCGTCGCCATCGCGGCACGGCTGACTGGCGCAACCCCGGACATGACGAAGGTGGGACGGTGGATCAGGCGCGGCCTGTCCGTCCACGCCAGCAGGACGCCGTAGAGCGCCGCGGCATAGAGGCTGGGTCTGCGGTTCGCCCGGCTATCGTCGCGCCCTGCAGGGCCTCTGCGCGGCTCCCTGCGCCATCGGCAGAGGGGAGGCGGACGGCGGTCAGGCGGCAGGCAGGGGGGGGCGTGTCGAAAGTCTAGGGTGGCTCGACACTGGAAACCACCTGTTCCCTCACGCACAGAAAATTTCCCCGTTTCGGAAAATTGTTAACCCAATCTTGTTAACCAAAACCTATGGCATTAACCGACAAAAAGCGCCGATTCGTCGATGCGCTGCTGTCGGGTCTAACCGGTGCGAAAGCCGCTATCCATGCGGGCTACAGCGAAAACGGGGCGGCCCAAGCAGCCGCCCGACTGATGCGTGACAAGCATGTTCTGGCCGCCGTGGGGCGCATTGCCCAGGTTAACAAATCAGTTAACAAAAATCGGATTAACAAAAAGGCCGAATCACCGAATCCCAAGGAGCCGGATTCTCCGGCAAGCGGACCGCAAGCCACAGCCGCCGACACTGATCTCATCGACGGAATCGGCCTGAAAGCTCTCGGGCTTACCTCAGATCCGCGGGCTGTTCTCGTGGCGATCATGAACGACGCGGGGGAAGAGCCGAAACTTCGGCTGGAGGCCGCCAAAGCGCTCATGCCGTTCACGCACGGGAAAATTGCGGAACAGGGCAAGAAGGGCGCGAAGCAGGAGGCGGCAAACAAGGCTGCTACCGGTGGGCGATTCGCGCCGCCACCGCCTCCCACGCATCTACGCGTTGTCGGGAAGGGGTAAACCATGGCCTGGACAACCGCGTGCCCTGATTGGGCGGCACGCCTGCGCGCGCGACAGTCGATCATTCCGCCGCCGATCTACCCAGACCAGGCCGAATATGCGCTCGGCATCTTCAAGCAGCTCAAGGTCGTAGATCTGGCGCAGGTCTACGACGAGGCCATCGGGGCGTACCGACACCAGACCTTCGGGGAGTGCTCCGAAGAATGGGTATTCGACTTTGTGCGGGCGATCTTCGGCGGATATGACGCCGCCACCGGCAAGCAACGGATCCGGGAATATGGCCTGTTGATCAGCAAGAAGAACACGAAATCGACTATCGCCGCCGGCATCATGCTGACGGCGGTAATCATCTGCTGGCGCCAGGAAGAGGAACACTTGATCCTGGCCCCGACCAAGGAAGTCGCAGACAACAGCTTCAAGCCAGCAGCCGCGATGATTCGGGCGGACGAGGAACTGTCCGACATGTTCCACGTTCAGGACCACATCCGCACCATCACTCACCGGACGACGCGCAATAGCCTCAAGGTGGTGGCCGCCGACACCGATACGGTATCGGGCAAGAAGTCCGGCCGCATCTTGGTCGATGAATTGTGGCTATTCGGCAAGCGCGCTAACGCGGTGGCGATGTTCCTGGAGGCGCTCGGCGGCCAAATATCGCGTGATGAAGGCTGGGTAATCTACCTGACCACACAGAGCGACGATCCGCCGGCGGGGGTCTTCAAAGAAAAGCTCGCCTACTGGCGCGACGTGCGAGACGGGCGGGTGGTCGATCCGAAGACGCTGGGCATCCTGTACGAGTTTCCGGAAGAAATGGTCGAGGCAAAAGCCTATCTCGACCCGGCCAACTTCTACATCACCAATCCGAACCTCGGCCGCTCGGTCAGCGCCGAATGGTTGGGGGATCAGCTCAAGCTATTGCAGGCAAGAACGGACGGAGCATTCCAACAATTCCTTGCCAAGCATCTGAATATCGAGATTGGGCTGAACCTGCGTTCTGACCGCTGGGCGGGTGCTGATCACTGGCTAAAGCGGGGGAAGCGCGTACTGACACTTCGCGCGCTGATGGAGCGTTCCGAAGTTGTCACGGCCGGTATCGACGGCGGCGGCCTGGATGACCTGCTGGGCCTGGCATTTCTAGGGCGCGAGCGTGGGACGGGAAACTGGCTGCATTGGGCGCGAGCCTGGGCACACCCGTCTGTTCTGGAGCGCCGCAAAGAGATTGAGGCCAGGTTGCGCGATTTCGAACGGGCTGGCGAGTTGGTCATAGTCAAGCAGATCGGCGATGACACCGCAGAACTGGCGGCTCTCATCCGCCAGGTGTATGACGCGGGTTTGTTCCCCGATAAATGTGGAATCGGTGCCGACCAAAACGGCGTGACCTTCAATGACGCGCTGGTAGAGGCTGAAATCCCCGAGGAATTGATCGTCGGTGTGTCGCAGGGCTGGAAGCTGGGCGGCATCATCAAGACAGTGGAGCGCAAGCTTGCCGAAGGCACCTTCGTACATGGCGATCAGGCTCTGATGGCTTGGGCTGTGGGCAATGCCCGTATAGAACTGCGCGCCAACGGCATCTTGATTACCAAGCAGGCCAGCGGCACCGCAAAGATTGATCCCTTGATGGCGACATTCGATGCAGCGCAATTGATGGTCCTTAATCCCGAGGCCTCCGGCCGGTCGGTATACGAGTCCCGCGGGATTCGATTTATCTGAGAGAACCCATGAAATTACTGGACCGCTTTCTGGGCGGCTCGGCGGACGAGTCGGCGCCTGAAGCCGGCCCACGGCTGGAGCCCACCATTGCGCTAGAAAGCGCGCAGGCGTCGGCGCAGCCCCGGGGGCAGGCGTTCCGAGGCTTGGATGATCCAGCGCTGCTGGAGTACATCCGCAGCGGCGACTACAACAGCCGGGTGGAGTCGCTACGGAACATGGCCGCGTTGCGGTGCGTGTCGCTGATTGCCACTTCGCTTGGCATGCTGCCGCTCAACCTGATTCGAAATGACGCGTCCAAGGCACCAGCGAAAGACCACCCGGGCTATCGGCTGATGAAGCTGAAGCCGAATGGGTGGCAAACGCCCTTCGAATTCAAAAGCATGATGCAGCTGCATGTCCTGCAGCAAGGCAATGCCTACGCCAGGGTTATCTGGTCAGCTGGCAGGCCGATCGCCCTAGTGCCAATGGCGCTCGGTTCCGTCAAGGCCGAGCTTGTGGGCTGGGAGATGCGTTACACGTACACCCGGCCGGATGGACAGCAGGTAAAGCTATCGCAGAAGGAGGTGTTCCACCTGCGGGACATAACCGTAGATGGGGTGGAAGGGCTGGGCCGTATGAAGCTCGCGCGCGATGCCATCTCACTGGCGCGAGACGCCGAGCGCGCCGCTGGGCGCGTATTTCGGACGGGCAACCTGGCGGGCGGCGCCGTGGAGGTGCCGAAGGCGCTATCGGACACGGCCTACGGGCGGATGCGCAATTCCCTGGACACCGATTTTGCGGGCGCGGAGAACGCTGAGCGCTGGATGTTGTTGGAAGAGGGCGCCAAGGCAAACAAGTTCAAGGTGACCGCAGCCGAAGCGCAGCACATCGAGAACCGCAACGCCCAGATTGAAGAGGTAGCGCGCGCCTTCGGCGTGCCGCGGCCCCTCTTGATGATGGACGACACCAGTTGGGGGTCGGGCATCGAGCAGTTGGGAATCTTCTTCGTGCAGTACGGGCTGCAGTTCTGGTTCACGGCGTGGGAACAGGCGGCGATGCGCACCTTTCTGACTGACGAGGAACTGGACCAGCTGGCCTACAAGGTCAACGAGCGGGCTCTGATGCGCGGCACGTTGAAGGACCAGGCGGACTACTTCGCCAAAGCGTCCGGCGCGGGTGGTCATGCCCCGTGGATGTGGCAGAACGAGATCCGCGACCTGTCGGACCTACCGGCGAGCGATGACCCGCAGGCAAACAAGCTACGCGATCCCATTACCCAAAAAGGAAAATCCAATGAGCCTGCTGCAACTGCCTGAGATCAAGGCGGACGCCCGTCTGGGTGCCGCCGACTTCGATCTGCGCCCGGACGCGCTGGAGCGGTGGGCGCCCCACGTGCGCGCCGCCGGCACGGACGAAGACGCCACCATTTCCATCTACGACGCCATCGGGGAAACCTGGGATGGCAGCGGCGTAACGGTCAAGCGTATTCAGGCCGCGCTGCGTTCTGTCGGGGCCCGTGACGTGACGGTGAACGTGAATTCACCCGGCGGCAATTTCTTCGAAGGGGTCGCGATCTACAACGCGCTGCGCGAGCACAAGGCCAAGGTCACCGTCAAGGTGTTGGGCTTGGCTGCGTCAGCGGCGTCGGTAATTGCGATGGCGGGCGACGAAATCCTGATGGGTCAGGGATCGTTCCTGATGATCCATAACGCCTGGGCAGTAGCTATCGGGAACCGCCACGACCTGATCGACGCAGCCGCGAAGTTGGAGCCGTTTGACGAGGCGATGGCACAGGTTTATGCGGCTCGAACGGGCATGACGCCGAAACAGGCCGCAGCCCTCATGGACAAAGAAACCTGGATCGGCGCGGATCAGGCAGTCGAGGATGGCTTCGCCTCCGGGCTCCTGGATGGCACCGCAGTCACCGAGCAGCCGCAATCGAGCGGCGAACGGCGGGCCCTGGCCCAGGTGGAGGCGGCCATGGCTCGCGCCGGATATAGCCGCTCGTCTCGCCGCGACACCTTCAAGGCACTTTTCTCCGGCAAGCCGAGCGCTGCCACAACCACCACGCCGTGCGCTGGTGACGACGTAGCAGCCCTGCTGCAAACCACACTTACAACCCTGCGAGGTTAAACATGAAGCAACAATCGAATGCCCGCGTCCCCCGCGGGCTGGTTTCCGTACGCGCCGACGCCGGCAGCCCGGGCGAGGTGAAGGCCCTCATCGAACAGCTGAACCAAGCGTTCGCCACGTTCAAGGACGAACACTCCAAGCAGCTGGATGAGGTCAAGAAGGGTACGCATGACGCACTCCAGGCCCTCAAGGTCGAAAAGATCAACGCGGACATCTCCCGGCTTCAATCGGCCATCGACGACGCCAACATGAAGATTGCGTCGGCGCAGATGGGCGACGGCACCGGCCATCGCCTGCAGGACTCGGAATACAGCAACGCCTTCAACGCGCACTTCAAAAAAGGCGACGTGCAGGCCGCGCTGAACAAGGGCGCCGCAGATGAAGGTGGCTATCTGGCCCCCGTGGAGTGGGATCGCACCATCACCGACAAATTGGTGCTGGTGTCGCCGATGCGCCAGTTGGCGCACGTTCAGCCGGTGTCCGGGGCGGGCCATTCCAAGCTGTTTAACATGGGCGGCACCGCGTCTGGCTGGGTTGGTGAAACCACGGCACGGCCGCAAACTGGGGCGGGTACGTTCGCATCGCTGGGCTTCGGCTGGGGCGAAATCTACGCAAACCCCGCCGCGACGCAGCAGATCCTGGACGATGCGGCGATCAATCTGGAATCGTGGTTGGCAGGCGAAGTCGAAACCGAGTTTGCCAAGCAAGAAGGCTTGGCATTTGTGTCGGGTGATGGGACCAACAAGCCCTTCGGCATCCTGACCTATGTGACTGGCGGCGCGAACGCCGCGAAGCATCCGTTCGGCGCCATCAAGGCCGTTAACAGCGGGGCGGCGGCGGCGATCACCTCTGATGGTTTGATCGACCTGATCTACGACCTGCCGTCGGCCTTCACTGGCAATGCGCGGTTCAGTATGAACCGCAAGACGCAGGGAACCATCCGTAAGCTCAAGGACGGGCAGGGCAATTACTTGTGGCAGCCGTCGTATGTCGCCGGCCAGCCGGCAACGCTGAGCGGTTTCCCGATCACCGAGGTCCCGGATATGCCGGACGTTGCTGCCAACGCCATTTCAGTGTTGTTTGGCGACTTCAAGCGCACCTACACGGTCTATGACCGCGTGGGAGTGCGGGTGCTGCGGGATCCCTACACGGCGAAGCCGTATGTGCTGTTCTACACGACGAAGCGTGTGGGGGGCGGCGTCCACAACCCCGAGCCGATGCGCGCGATGAAGATCGCCGCGGCCTAAACACCCCAAGGGAGGGCGGCAGCTTGACGCCCTCCCGTATGTGAGGAGATTTACATGCCGAAGCTGATCAAGGCATTCCGTGGTGTCCCGAAGGGCGCCATTTACCCCGTGGCCTATGAGGCGGGCCAAGATTGCCCGCCTGAACTGGAGGCCGGTGCGCGTGAGTTGGGCGCGCTGGAGGGGGCTGAGGAAGAGTCCGACGAAAAGAAAGACCTGATGGCCCAACTGGATGCGGCGCAAATCAAGTATGACAAGCGTTGGGGGCTGGACAAGCTGCGAGCCGCGCTCGCAGAAGGCCAGAAGGACTGATCATGCCGCTGCTGACGCCTGAAGAGTGCATTGCTCATTGCAACGCCGATCCTGCGGACGCGTCTTTGCTGACCGACTTGCTCGCCGCTGCCGAAAGCGCGGTGGCAGGCCATCTCAATCGCGCATTCTTTTCGGCGCAAGCCGACCTCATCGCCGCGCAGGACGCGCTGCCGCAGGCTGCCGGCGACGCTCAGGACGCATATGAGGCTGCGATGGCCGCTGCGGCGGAGCTTCTCAACCCGGCTGCGCGCCAAATGGCAACCGCACTTGCGACGGAGCGGTTGAAAGAAGCGAAGATCGGCTTTCAGCGCGTGCTGTTCGGCATGGTGGCGACACCTCGTGTCAGGGCCGCGGTGCGATTGACGCTCGGCAATCTGTATGCCAACCGCGAAGAGGTGGTTGTCGGTGCGAGCGCGGCTCGGCTTCCCCAAGGGGTGCCGGAACTCCTGCGCGCTGACAGGCGGGAGATGATGCCATGAGGGCTGGGACGCTGCGTACCTGGATTCGGATCGAAAGGCGGGAAGATGGGCAAGACGACGCGGGGCAGCCGAATGGATCCTGGGTGGAAGTTGCAACAGTACCGGCAGATCCTCGCGGTCAGACCGGTATGGGTGCCATTACCCGCAATCAGGAAAACATTGGCGCGTCTATCAACGCATACAGTTTCCGGATCCGGTTCCGCCGCGGCATCGACCAGGGGATGCGCGTCCTGGAGCTTTACGACGGGCAGCCGGTGGGCGAACCCTTTGACATCAAGAACGTGCGGATGGACCTTGCCCGACGGCAGTGGACGGACTTGATCTGCGAGCAGGGGGGCAGCGATGGCTAGGGGGCTTCAGGCAAGTTTCGACACATCGGGCTGGGCGGTGGGCTTGGATCGGTTGCTGGGACCCGCACGGGTCAGCTTGGCGCGCTCCATGGCCGTTGCTGGCGGCGAGGTGCTGCGGGATGAGGCCAAGGCGCGGGTGAATACGCACAACGGTGTTTTGGGCGCCGCCATCTACCTTGCTTTCCGGGAACGGTACTCGACGGATCAAGAAGTCCAGTACGCCGTCACCTGGAACAAGCGTAAGGCGCCTCACGGCCACCTGGTGGAGTTCGGGCACTGGCAGATCTATCCGGTGATCAAGAAGGCCGACGGAAGCTATGTGACCGACAAGCGCCGCAAGCTTGCGTCACCGAAATGGGTGCCCGCCTATCCGTTCTTGCGGCCGGCGTATGAGGCGGCTGCGGCCCGCGCCCAGACTGCAATGATTCAGCGGGGTCGACAACGGTTGCCTGAGCTTTTGGCAGGACAGGAGGTGCGCGATGTCACTTGAAGCGCAATTGCTCGCAGTGCTCGGGCCGTTGGTCGGCGGGCGTGCCTATCCAGATGTCACCCCGGACAAGCCTGTGTTTCCGTTGATCGTTTACCAAGGCGCGGGCGGGCAAGAACAGTGGTATGTGGAGCGCAAACGCCGCGAGAAGCAGCATCAGCGCGTGCAGGTATTCGTATGGGCCGCGACGCGGGCGCAGGCAAGTGGAATCGCGTACCAGATCGGCACCGCCTTGTGTGAAAGCGACTTTCCTGCTGTTGAGCCGTATGGCTCGCCCACCAGCCTCTACCAAGAGGCAATCAAGAAGTACGGCACCCGCCAGGACTTCGGTATCTGGTTTCTTCACTCCTGACCTTTCCCCCCGCTTCTACATCGAACCCGGCCACGCGGCGGGTTTTTTCATTTGAGGAACACAAATGTCTTCCATCTTCATCAACGGCACGCGGTATTCCATCTCGACGGCGCTTGCCGCGGCCGCCGCCATCTCGGCCATCTCCAATGCGAATCCGGCTGTTGCCTCCGCGGTCGCCCCGCCGGAAGACGGCTCCATCCTGGTTCTGAAATCGGCGTGGACCAATCTGAGCGAGACCGTGGCGCGCAGCGCCAATGCAGACACCGACAGCTTCGAGCTGGAAGGCGTGGACACCACGAGCACCGTCCTGTTCCCAGCAGGCGGGGGCGCTGGCTCCTATCAGAAAGTCAGTTCCTGGGTAGATCTGGACCAGGTGCGCGACGTGGTGATGGCCGGCGGCGATCAGCAGTTCTTCAACTATCAGTACGTCGAAGATCCGACCAGCCGCCAGCGCCAGAAGCCGACCTTCAAGAACGCGATGACTATGACGGTCTCGCTGGACTACGACCCGGACAAGCCTTGGTATGCGGCGCTGATCGAGGCTGACCGCCTGCGCGAGCCCGTCGTCGTGCGCGGGGTGCTGCCCAACGGCTCGACGCTCTTCTACTACGCCTATCCCTCGTTCAACAAGGTCCCCGTCGGCCAAGTGAACGAGAACCTTCAGAACACGGCGGTTTTCTCTCTCATCGCCGATCCCATCCGCTACGAGGCCGCGTAATGACGTTCAAGATCAAATCCGACCCCACCATCAACGCCAGCATCACCATCATCGGCCAGGGGCGCGAGCAGCAACTGAACGTCACGTACCGCCACAAGACCGGCAAAGAGTACGACGCGTTGATGAAGCAGCTGGCCGCCGGCGAGATCTCGACCGCCGACCTGCTGCTCCTGCTGATCGAGAACTGGGACGCGGACATGCCCGTAAGCAAGGAGTCGGTCGACTTGCTCTGCGAGCACCAGCCCGGCGCCGACCTCGCGATCGCGAGCGCCTTCAACGACGCAATCCGGGTTGAGCGCAAAAAAAACTGACTGAGGCTGTGGCGGCCTTCCTTTGGGAGCCGCCATCAGCCGCAACGTTAGCGAAGGCGGGGTTACGGCTCACCGACTTTCCCCGGCCTCGCGCAGAACTATGGCCGGAGCATGTGCCGGCGTTCAACCTGTTCACGCGCAACTACACGCAGTGGCGCGTGGGGGCGGGAGGGCCGATAGGGCTGGATTACGGGGTCCTGTATCACGATCTGGACCGTCAAGAGCTTCCCAGGGCGGAGCAGCAGGAAATCATGGACGTTCTTCGGATCATCGAGCGGGCGGCCCTGGAAATCTTCCATAAGAGTTGAACATGGCACAGGAAAGCATTGGCACCGCGCGGCTAGATATCGTCGTCGATACCTCGCAATTCGACGCTGCGATCGCTTCGGCCAAGCGCGGAACCAGCGACATGTCTCAGTCCGCGCAGGCGGACTATACGAAGCTGGCAACCGCTGAGCGCCGTCGCGTTGACGCCCTGGTGAACCAGGCCAACACCATCGGCATGACGCGGAAGGAGCAGATCCTTTACAACGCCGCCCTGCGAGGTGTGCCGACTTCGATCTTGGACGAGCTTAAGACCAAGCTGTCGGCGACGGGGACCGCCGCAGTCGGCGCCACCAAGCAGTTGAATCAGTACGGGGTGAGCGCCGCACAGCAGGCTGCAGCGCTTCGCGGCGTTCCTGCGCAGATCACCGACATTGTGGTTTCGTTACAGGGCGGTCAGCAGCCCCTCACGGTGTTGCTGCAGCAGGGCGGCCAGTTGAAGGACATGTTTGGCGGCATCGTGCCGGCGGCGCGGGCTCTCGGCAGCACGATCCTGGGACTGGTGAATCCCTGGACGGTCGCCGCAGCAGCGGTCGCCGTCTTCTCAACTGCGCTCGTGTCGGGCAAAGGCGAGCTGCCGGAGTTCACCAAGACGCTGATTCTGAGCGGTAACGCAGCCGGGCAGACTGCCGCAGGTATGTCCAACCTGGCCACGCGCATCGCGGACGTGGCGGGGTCTCGCGGGAAGGCCGTTGATGCGCTCAACCAGATCGCGGCTTCGGGCAAGATTGCGGGGCAGAACTTCGCGGTGGTTGGAGAAGCGGCGGTTGCAGCGAACCGCGCCACCGGAAAGGCTATTGCCGACACCGTGCAGGAGTTCGAAACGCTCCGCGGCAAGCCGGCGGAGGCAATCGCCGCACTGAACGAGCAGCAGCATTTTCTGACGCTGGAGGTCTATCAGCAGATCGCCAGCCTGGAGCGCCAAGGACGTACTCAGGAAGCTGCCGCGCTGGCGCAGCGGACCTATGCGGACGCCGTTAAGCAGCAGGCCGAGGAAGTACGGCAGAGCCTTGGCACGCTTGAAACGGCGTGGAACGCAGTCACGCAGGGGGCCAGCAGCGCGTGGGAGGCCATGAAGAGTTTCGGCCGGGCGCCGACCTTCGACCAGATCACGGCACAGCTCAGGACCGTCAACGCGGAGCTGAAGCAGCTTCGCGATAACGCGGCTCCTCAAGACGACGAAACCAAGGCATTCGTTGGAGATGGCGGACGTGCGGCGCGGCGTCGGGCGAAACCGCTCGAGCGGGACCAAAATCGACTGATCGCAGAGGCTGCAGCGCTTCAGGATCAGGCCGACCAGGCCGCAGTTGTGGGCTGGCAGAAGCGCCAGGAAGCGGAAAAAATCGCAGCTGAGGCCCGCCTCTCATCCCTCGCCAAGGAAACCGAGACAAATCGGCAGAAACGCGAGCGCGAGATCGCCCAGGTCAAGAAGGATGCCGAGATCACAGGGGCGACTCTCGAGACGCAAAAGAAGCTGATCGACCAGATCAACGAGAAGTACAAGGACCCTGCGGTAAAGGCGTACACGGAAGACGCCGCTACTAAGCTCTTGCAGCAATACCGTGAGGCGGGTGCCTCCCTTCAGGCCCAGATCAGCAGCGAAAGCAGGCTGGCCACCTGGGGGCAAAAGCGTGCCGAGTTCGAGCAGCAGATTGCGGACCTGAAGGACAAGAAGGTCCTGACGGCGGATCAAAAAAGCCTGCTCGCCCAGCGAGACCTGCTGCGCCGCCAGCTTGATCTGAATGTTGCCGCAGAGAAGGAGCTACGCACCAAGCAGGAGACTGCCAAAGTCGAAGCCCTGCGCGCCAGCCTGGCCGCGACCCGAGACCTGGAGCAGCAGCAGTATGCGGACCAGGTGACCGGGGTGGGGCTGGGTGACCGCGCGCAAGAGGAGCTTCGCGCGCGTCAGGCGATATTGCGCGACTACCAGCGCCAGCAGGCACAGTTTGACCGCTCGATGGCGTCTGGGCAGATGCTGCAGGAGACCTACCAGAGCCAGACTGCTCTCCTGCAGGAACACCTGGATCTGCGTCTGTCGATGCAGCAGCAGTACTTCGACCAGGTCCGCGAAGCGCAGGGCAACTGGAAGAACGGGGCAACCTCGGCGCTGGCCAACTATCTGGACTCCGCCGCGAACGTAGCCGGGCAGACGAAGACGTTGTTTTCGAATGCCTTCCAGGGGATGGAAGATGCGATCGTGCGATTCGCCACGACCGGCAAGCTTTCTTTCAAGGACTTCGCCACGTCGGTCATCGCTGATATGGCGCGGATTGCGGCGCGCCAAGCCGCCGCCGGGCTTTTGGGCAGCATCTTTACCACTGTTGCCGGCGCTGCAATCGGTGGTATTACCGCGGGGGCAGGATATCAAGGCTCCGGCATGGCCGCCGTGGGCAGTACCGATGGCATGACGGGAAACTGGGGCGCTGTCGCCGGGGCTAGAGCTTCCGGCGGCCCCACTGCCGCCAACTCGCTTTATCGCGTCAACGAGCTGGGTCCAGAGCTGTACTCGGAAGGCGGGGAAACCTACCTGATGAGCGGTGCAAACGGTGGCTTCGTCACCCCGCTGAAGCAGGCGGCTGCAGGTTCCAGTGGCGGAAGTGTCGTCAACGTCCAGGTCAATGTGAGCTCCGACGGAAACGTCAGTTCGTCGGCTTCGTCCGATCAGTACCGATCGTTCGGCGACGATCTGGGCAGGTTCGTGGATGAGCGGATTCAGCAGTTCCAGGTGCAGAGCTACCGCCCCGGGGGCTTGGCCTGGCGCCAACAAAACGGAGGGCTATCTTGACCAGGGAAACATTCTCGTGGCGGCCGATCAACTCGCCGCAGGGCGAGATCAAGTTCCGGCGCACCGTGGCCCAGTTTGGTGACGGATACAGGCAGGCGGTCGGCGATGGCATCAACAACAAGATGCAATCCTGGCCCCTGCAGTTCCAGGGCAGCGCGGCGGAGCTGGCGCCGATGTTGGACTTCTTGGACCGTCACGCTGGCGTTATGGCGTTCTATTGGACCCCGCCACTCGGCGTCCAAGGTGTGTACGAGGCGGTCGGCTACAACCCGGTTCCGGTGGGTGGTGGTGTTTACACCGTTTCCGTCACGTTTCAACAGATCGGCGCAGTGTGAGGTGAGGTTATGTCAGTTCCAGTCGAAGTACAGAAGCTGGATGCCGGAAACCTGTTTGTGGGTTTCGAGATCGACTGCACCGGCATCGGTGGCAGCACTGAGCGCTACCACAATCACCGAGACGGGCCTATCGTCTGGCAGGGAAAGACGTACCTCCCGTGGGCAATCGAGGGTCGAAATTTCGAGCGAACCGGCAATGGAGAGCAGCCCCTCCCCGAGGTGTCTGTGGGCAACATCGGACAGGACGACGACGGGAACCCGATACCGGGAGTCGTCACGGCGCTCTGTCTCGCGCTCGACGACCTGGTCGGTGCGAAGCTGATCCGCCGGCGCACGTTCACCAAGTATTTGGACGCGGAGAATTTCGAGGGGGGAAACCCGAGCGCGGATCCTACGGCGCATCTGCCGGACGAGGTATGGACCGTCTCCCAGAAACGGCTGGAGACCAAGCAGGCCGTGACGTTCGTGCTGACCTCTCCATTTCAGTTCGAGGGCGTTCAGTTGCCGCGACGGCAGATCATCGCAGGCAAGTGCGGCTGGCTCGTCATCGACGGGCCTGAGGGAGGTTACCGCGGCGCCTATTGCGGATACACCGGCAGCGCGATGTTCGATCGTGATGGAAACCCAGTTTCTGACCCGTCGCTCGACAAATGCGGTGGGCGTGTCTCCGACTGCAAGCGACGTTTCGGGGAGTGGCAACCCCTTTCTTTTGGCGGCTTTCCGAGCGCCGATAGGATTCGATGATGCGCGCAGCGATCAGAAGGAAAATCGAAGCGCATGCCTTGCGCGATTACCCGCGCGAGGCGTGCGGATTGCTGGTCGCCGATGGCGCCAAACAGCGGTTCATTGCCTGCAGGAACATAGCCGAGGATGGGCAAGACTTCATCATCTCGGCTGAGGATTACGCAGCGGCAGAGGACCAGGGCCAGGTCATCGCCGTTGTTCATTCGCACATCGACAGGGACGCGACCCCGACTGAAGTCGATTTGGTCAGTTGCGAGGCGACGGGGCTGCCGTGGCACATCGTCAGCGTGAAGAAGAACGCGGGCGATGAAGCGCCGGCGATCGCGCACTGGCAGTCGTTCGCGCCGAGCGGATACGTGGCGCCATTGGTGGGGCGGAATTTCCATCATGGATCTCTGGATTGTTACGGGCTGATCCGAGACTTCTATCAGCGCGAGATGGGCATTACGTTGCCTGACTTCGTTCGCCCAGATCGCTGGTGGGAAAAACCGGAGTGCGGCGAAATCTACCTGGACAACTTCCAAGCAGCCGGGTTCGTTCAAGTCAGTGACGGGCCCCGGTATGGCGATGTCTTGCTGATGCAATACCGCAGCGATCGCACAAACCACGGAGGCGTGTTTCTTGGCGACGCCGATCTTAAGTCGCAGCCGGGCTTGCACCGCGTGCCGGGCGCGATGCTGCATCACGCCATGCCGCGGCTGTCGGAGAGGGTGGTGTACGGCGGATATTGGGCCGACATAACCCGAATGATAGTGAGGTATGCGAGATGACTGCAGCAACGATGGGACAGCCCGCTTCGGCGGGCTTTTTTGCGCCCGATCGAGTGCGGACGATCCGTCTGTACGGCTGGCTGGGCGCAAAATTCGGCCGGGTCCATCGGTTCGTGTGCAACGACACTGCAGGCGCTATCCGCGCGCTGTGCCAGATGGTCCCGGGATTTCAGGCCGCCCTCTACGACAGCAAGGACCGGGGTATCGGATATGCCTGCTTCATTGGCAAGGAGAACATTGCCGAGGGCGGGCTGAGCTTTCCTGTTGGACATGATGACATCCGCATCGCTCCAGTGATCCAGGGGTCCGGTCGTGGGGGCGCATTCCAGATCATTCTGGGCGCCGTCCTGGTGGCGGCGGCATTCTTCACCGGGGGCGCGTCAATTGCCGC
This sequence comes from Achromobacter sp. SLBN-14, assembly GCF_006715415.1. NCBI lineage: Bacteria > Pseudomonadati > Pseudomonadota > Betaproteobacteria > Burkholderiales > Alcaligenaceae > Achromobacter > Achromobacter sp. SLBN-14. The sequence continues at coordinate 4,482,763 of NZ_VFNE01000001.1, forward strand.
TGGCGGCGCGATTGCCTTCTCCAGCGTGGCGGGGCAGATGGCCTTCATGCTGGGCGTGGGGATGATCCTGGGCGGCGTGTCACAGCTTCTGACGAAGCAGCAGGGCGGATTGTCGAGCGTTGACAGCCCGGATAACGGCGCCTCCTACAACTTCAATGGGCCCGTCAACGTCACGGCGCAAGGAAACCCGGTTCCGGTCTTCTACGGCGAGATGACCATCGGGTCCGTGACGGTGTCCGGCGATATGTATTCGGAGGATCAGCAATGACGGTTGAGCTGCTTGAGCGCAAAGGCGGGATGCGCATCGTGGGCTCGGGGGGCGGCGGGAAGGGGGGCGGCAGCGCTCGAACTCCCGTTGAGCAGCCCGACAGCCTGCATAGCACCGCCTACGCCGTTCTGCTGGACGTGATCAGCAACGGCGAGGTGTTTGGGCCGGTCCACCCGGGAGAGCCACTGCGGTGCATCTATTTGGATGGAACGCCTATCCAGAACGAGAACGGCACGCTCAACATTCCCAATGTGCAGGTCGAGATTCGCTACGGCACGCAGGACCAGGAGCACATTGCCGGCTTCCCCGCGTCGGCAGACGTGACCGCGGTGGGCGCGGATGTGAAGACCACACAGCCGTGGACGCAGCTCATCACCAACCCCGAGCTGTCGGCGGTGCGCGTGACCCTGCAATGGCCACAGCTCATGAAGGCGATCGAGTCTGGCAAGAACGTTGGCGATCGAGTCGGCTACGTCATCGAGTACGCAATCGACCTCGCTGTCGGCAGCGGCGCCTTCGAAAACGTTCTGACCACCACCGTCGATGGGAAGTCGGTGGGCGGGTATAGCCGAACGCACCGGGTCGAGCTGCCGGCCACGAACGCCGGTTGGACAATTCGCGTGCGCAGGTTGACGGCAGAGGCGAATAACACCGCCATTGCCGACGCCATGAAGGTGATGAGCTTTGCGGAGGTGATTGACGGCAAGTTCCGATATCCCATGACCGCGCTTGTCGGCATCAAGATCGATGCCGCGCATTACCAGAGCATCCCGACCCGGGCGTATCGCTGGAAGGGTCAGATCATTCGTGTCCCGAGCAACTACGACCCGGAGACTCGCGCCTATACGGGGGTGTGGGATGGATCGTTCAAGCGCGCCTGGACTGACAACCCGGCGTGGATTTTTTACGATCTTGTCACGAGCAAGCTGTACGGACTTGGCGACCGGATCGACGCGTCGATGATCGACCGCTACGCCCTGTACCAGATCGGAGCATATTGCGACCAGTTGGTGTCCGATGGACAGGGCGGGCAGGAGCCTCGCTTCACGTGCAACTGCTACATCCAGGGCCGGGCCGATGCTCTCAAGGTCATCAACGATCTGGCGAGCGTCTTTCGTGGCATGGCGTATTGGGCGAATGGCCAGGTTCTGGCCGTGGCAGATGCGCCCGGCGATCCGGTCTACACCTACCCGAATGGCAAGGTGCTTAATTCCGAATTCAATTACACGGGGGCCGACATCTCGACCCGCAACACCGTGGCGTTGGTGTCCTGGAACGATCCGAGCGACTTCTACCGTGCCAAGGTCGAGGTGGTGAATGACGATGACGGGATTTTCCGATTCGGTATTCGCAAAACCGAAGTCACGGCCTTCGGGTGTACGTCCCGAGGCCAGGCCCAGCGCGTGGGGCTGTATCAGCTCTACACGTCGCGCTTGGAGACCGGCGGGGTGTCGTTCTCCGTGGGCCTCGAGGGCGTGATTCCCCAGCCGGGGAGCATCATTCAGATCGCTGATCAGAACAGGGCCGGGCGTCCGATCGGCGGCTTGGTGCGGCAAGCCTCGGCCTCGACGGTGACGCTGGATCGAGATCACCCGATCCAGCCCGGCAACACTCTGACCGTGATTTTGCCGAGCGGCCAGGCAGAGCGGCGCCGGGTGGCGCTGGTATCCGACCGGGTGGTCACTGTCAGCCCAGCTTTTTCGGCGGCACCGGTTGCGGACGCCAGTTGGTCCGTGGACGCGGATGATCTCGTCGCTCAGTATGTGCGGGTCATTTCGGTGAAGGAACGGAACGAGGGCACGATCTTTGACGTGTCCGGGGTGTTTCATCACCCGGGAAAGTTCGCCGCCATTGACAACGGCGCACGGCTGGACCCGCTGCCCGTCAGCGTGGTACCGCCACGGTCCCAGCTTGCGCCCGACAACGTCATGATCGCCGAGTTCGCGACGTTTCACCAAGGCATCACGCGGCACAATGCCGAGATCACCTGGGAGGCAGCCGAGAACGCGGTGTCCTATGACGTGCAGTGGCGCCGCGACAGTGGTGACTGGGTGCAGATGCCGCGCACGGGAACCTTGCTCGCGGAAGTCCTGAATATCTACTCCGGGGATTATGTGGTGCGAGTCCGCGCCATCAACGGGTTGGATGTTCCGTCGCTGTGGGCCTATTCGCCCTTGACGACGCTGTCCGGCGTAATCGGCAGTCCGCCGGTTGTCACGTCGCTCGTCACGACTGGCGAGATTATGGCGATCCGCTTGAACTGGTCCTACCCGGACACGCCAAACATCCTTGAGAAGGCGGAGATCCGCGCGAGCCTGACGAACAACTTCTTTGACAGCTATGTGGTTACCCAGGTGTCCTATCCGGATACCTCTTACACGCTGTACGGCCTGGGATACTCCACCGAGATGTGGTTCTGGATCCGGCTGATCGACAAGAACGGCACGGCCGGACAGTGGTATCCGGCTTCGTCCGGCGCCGGCGTGTTTGGGAAGCCGAACCAGGACCCCGAGACCATCTTGGACTACCTGGAAGGCCGACTCGGGGAGGGCCAATTCGCACCTGGAGTGATCAGGGAGATTCAGGCAGGCGTTACCGAGGACGTGCTGGAAAAGATCATTGGCGACCTCGCCGGTGACGACGTACTCGATCAAAAGTGGTTCGCAGGCGACGATGGCGACAGCTTCGTCGGAACGGTGACGACGACCTCTGTGATCAACGAGGGCGATTACCGCGAGGCAAAGCGTACGACCTCCCTTGCCGCGCAGACGGCGGGAAACCTGGCGATCATTCGTCAAGAGCTTCAGGTGACGGCGGATCTGACCCAGGCAACTGCCAATAGCCTGACGGTGCTGTCCGCGGCGGTGACTGGGATGGAGGCGACCGTCGAGGAAGCGGCCTCTGTTGTCGCGAGTCTGGATGGCGCGTTGTCGTCGAGCTGGCAAGTGAAAACGCAGGTTCGAACCGATGGGCGGGTCGTACAGACCGGTGTGGCGCTGGGCGCTGCGATTAACCCCGACGGCACCAGTCGTAGCGAGTTCCTTGTGATGGCCGACACGATTGCATTTCTCAATTCGATCAATGGCCAACTGCACGCCCCTTTCATCTTTGACGTAGCAAACGACACGGCGTTCTTGAACAGCCTGTTCATCAAAAACGGGACCATCACGAACGCCATGATCGGCGCCTACATTCAGTCCGACGACTACGTGGCAGGCGTGACCGGCTGGCGTCTCTCGAAGACTGGCACATTTGAACTGAACTCGCCGCTTCCTGGCGGTGGTCGCATGCGTATTACTCCGCAGCAGGTGATCGTGTACGACAACAACGGTATTGATCGCTGCACGCTGGGATGGCTTGCATAGGAGATTTTTCATGCCTTACGGCTTGCGTATCAAGGACGCCTTGGGCGCGGTGCAGGTGGAATACACCTCCACCCTGCCTCGGATCCTTGGTCAGTTTGATACGGGCGTGGCCGATGGTTCTATTTCCACACCCGGGCTGGCTGGTGGGACACCCTTTTTCCTTATTCTTAGCTCCCCAGGTGTGGCCAGTTTTCTGAATCTTCCTGTCATCGTTCCAGGCGCTTCCTCTTTCTCCTGGTACTTCGTTTCTCCGCAGGAACGCGTGTCTGCGCGTGTTGCATACGGGAGGATCGGCTAGATGGCAGACTATGGTTTGCAAGTCCGGAACGAAAGCAATCTGATCCAAATAGACAGCACATTCCAGAACCTAGCTTTTTGGACGAAAGGCGTTGCAGTGGCCAGTCAAGCCACGGGGTTTTCTTCCTGGCGCTCTGGGACAATTACTGTCCCATATACCCCGGCCAGTGCTTTCGCTTTCAGGGCAGATTTCCCCACTTTTATCTTGAATACGGTGATCTCGGGCTCCACGATGCAGGTGGATTTCCTTTCCTACATCGTCGGCGGATCCGCCGCCACCATCTACTGGTATCTTTTCGCGCCGCCCAACTTTACGGGGTTCCCTGCCGGCCAGAACTACGGGCTTCGGGTTAAGAATGCTGCCGGCGTTTCTTCGTTCGATTCCCGCAATCAATACATGAAATATCTGGCATCGCTGAGTGGCATTGACACAGATCTCCCTGTTACGCAGGATAATGCGCCGCCCCAATTCTTGAGCTACACGATGCCTGTGGGTGCGGTTCCTGCGGTCCTGCAGGGGAATTTGGCCACGAACATAGCTGAGGTTCCAACCGGGGTGAGCCTGCCCGATTTTATGTTTTTCTGGCAATCCTCTTGCGTCCGTCAGTCTGGATCTGTCATCGGCGTTGCCAGCTGCGTGCGCGTCCAAGGGCCTTACCAGCAGCCGATAAACCCGCCGCAGATGCGCAGACAGCCGTGGAATTACACGGTTATAGACGTGGGCGGACTCTAAAACACTACCGCCTGCAGGCGGTTTATTTTTGGGCACAGCAAAACATGCAACAGGAAATTCATCAGGTCCTTCTCCAGAACATGGGCAATCGCTTGACCCACGAGCTCATCAATGGGCTGACGGCCCGATTGGAGATGATCGCCAGGCAGGGCATCGCCGACGCGATCAAGGCGCAGGAGGCCGCGAGGATGCCCACGGGAGAAGGCGATGCCTGATTACTCCGACTTTCAGATCGATCTGGATACGCCGCAGGTCGGAGGAGGGCGCGGAGAGTCTCCCCGATCGGCTTTTACGAAGATCAACGGGTTGATCGATGTGCTCGCGAACGGCTTCAGCGAAATCATTTTTGCTGGAACGAATGCCAACGACGTGGTGCGCCCAGGCTTCTACGTCATCCAGTCCGATGCGAACGCCACCGCAGCGCTCAACTGGCCCATTCAATTAGCTGGCACGCTCATAGTGGAGGCTTCGAACGCGGGCAATATGCAGGTGACGCAGGCGTACACCACGCGAACAGGCCGCACATTCAGGCGCGTGCGCTTTACCTCCAGCAAGGTCTGGGAGGGATGGCAGGAGAATGCCCGAATCGCGGACCTGGGAGCCATCAATGCGCTTGGCATCGGGCAGTCTTGGCAGAACGTAGGGGCCTCTCGCGCGCCAAATACAAACTTCACGAACTCAACCAGTAAGCCCATATTAGTGATGGCTTCTGTCGCGCTGAATGCCGCGAATGGCCGCATCATCATGTACGTGGATGATCGGCTTGCGCAAGACTCTTTCAATCCTACGTCGGCCGCGAGCCTGGGCGCCCAGGTAGTTGTTCCCGCCGGTTCCACATACCGGATAGTGCCCGTGGCAAGCGCCATCTCCGCATGGTGGGAATACCGATAAATGCAAACATTCAAAGACACCGAAACCGGCCAGTATTGGCAGTTCGAGGATGATGTTTCAGTGGTCGAAGTGGACGCCGGGCTGAGGTTCGTTGCGGTTCATGGCGCTGAACTTTCCGTTCCTCAAACCCTTGTCCGGAGCACTCCGCCTCCGCCATATGTCCCTCCCGAGCCCGAGCCTTTGCCAGTGTCTCGTTGGCAAGGGCGCGAGGCCATGCGAGCTACGCCCTACGGCGACATACCGCTAGAGGAAGGTGGCATTTCGCTGTTCGAAGCCACCGAGCAACTACTTGCCCGGCCTGAGACGCCGGCGTACTACCGGACCGCTTGGGAAGAGATGCAGGTGTTCGACCCGACCAGCCCGATGCTCAGCGCGATCGCCGACACACTGGGCCTGGCTGCCGCGGACCTTCGCGCCTTGTTCCTCTTCGCCGCGACCTTGAAGGCGTGACGGGTGCAAGTGGCACCGCAGCGACCTCGATCTCAATTCATCCCGCCAAGGCGGGATTTTTTTCGTCTCAAGGAGACGCGATTGAACATCCAAGACTTTGACGCCTTTGCGGCCAAGTTCGCCGGCGTCCTGGGCGCAGCTGTGTCCATGCGCTACCTGCAAGGCAGTTGGCCGGCGCGCATCAGCATGGCCGTCAGCGGCTCGCTGGTGGCCTATTACGCTTCGCCGTACTTGTCCCTCGCGCTGGGCATTCCCGAAGGTCTGGCGGGCTTCCTGATGGGCATGTTCGGCATGGCCATCGTCTCGCGCGCGTGGGAGGCGGTTCAGTCCGCGCCCATCGCCGCGCTTTGGCAGGCAGTCATCGACCGCGTACGCGGCAAGGGGGCATGACATGGACAGCACCATCTATCTGACGCTGTGGGCAGTTCTCGCGTTCGTCTGCTGGCTGGTGGTAGCCGGGGGCGCCGGCCTGGCCGTGTTCGCCCGAGCCATCAAGGACACCACGCTTGAACGGATCGGCCTGTCGGCCATCTGCCTGACGGCTACGGGTGCCGCTTGCCGCATCTTCGTGGCGGGCTGGGCCAGCGCGGGGGACGCGGCGTTCGCGGCCTCTGCCGCCTTCTACGTGGCTGCCGTGACGGCCAAGCACATCAGGAGCCCCAAGCAATGACGCTATCCGAAATCATCGCCGCCGGCATCAACCCGGCGCTGGCGCTGCTGCCCGCCGGCATGGACACGCCCGAAGCGCGCATCATGCTGCTGGCGATCGGGCTGCAGGAATCGCGCTTCGAACATCGGCGCCAGCTCGTGGGCAACCCGCCGCGCCCGGTCGGGCCCGCGAAGAGCTTCTGGCAGGCCGAGCAGGGCGGCGGGATGGTACATGGCGTCCGGCTGCACGTCGCCACCAGCGCTGCGGCCGCGCACCTTTACCAGGCGCGGGGCGTGCCGGCTCGCGACGCCGCTATCTGGGATGCCATCGAGCACGACGACGTGCTGGCGGCTGGCCTGGCGCGCCTGCTGCTGTGGAGTGACCCCGGTCGGCTGCCTGCGGTCGGCGATAAGCAGGGGGCCTGGAATCTCTACCTGCGCACCTGGCGTCCGGGGAAACCGCATGCGGCGACGTGGCCGGCCCTTTACGCGCGGGCGGTGGCCGAGGTGACACGATGAATCCGCTCCTGCGCGCGGCGCTGCCATACCTGATCGGCGCGGCGATGCTCACTGCCGTCGTCTTCGGGGTGCGCTGGTATGGCGCCAGCCAATATCAGGCCGGCGTCGACAAGGCGAATGCGGATCACATGCTGGCCGAGCTCACTGAGTTCAAGAATCAGACCGCGCGCCTGGGCGGAATCTCCGACACCCTGGAGGGCGCCTTGGTGGCGCTGCGCGATTCCGAGCCCAAAACCATCGAAAGGTACACCCGTGTCGAAGTTCAGACCCCTTTGCCTGCTAGCTGCCGCCTTGATGCTGAGCGGCTGCAGCACATCAACGAAGCCGGCCGCCTGGCCAATACTGCCCGCCAACCTGGCCCAGCTGTGCCTGCCGGTGCCGGAGGTGACAAGCGATAGCTGGGACGACTTCGCGCGCAGTTACATGGCGCTGGCGCTCCGGTATGGGGAATGCTCGGCCCGGCATCGGGCTACTGTGGAGGCGTGGCCGAGATGAGCACGTGCAGATACACGGCACAGACCAGTACGCGCTGGATCACCCTCGTAATGAGGTCGGCGATGCGCAGGTAGGATTCGAGTCGTTTCATGGGGTCGCCTCAGAGGTAAGGACGACCTAAATACTATTGTCACGACTTGGGAAAATCCTCTTGGGGGTTTTCCGCCGCAGATGTTTGGGTCGTTATGTGGCTTTCGCCACACATCCCTCAAAACCGACGGTTTGTGCTAGACCTTCCGGCAAGTGACCGCACAACTGGCAGCGTGTCAGGCCCGGCTGCCCTAGCCGTCGTTGCTCTTTTGACGCTGCGATGGCTGATCTTCAGGCGCCAGCGAGAATCTGTATCCCTGGCGAGGCACCGCGAGGATCGGCAATTTGATCCCGTGTCGGGAAAACTTGGCCCGCATCTTCGAGATGTTCACTCGAAGCCGCAGGTTGAGCTCGTCGGGTTGGGCGTCACCGCTCCATCGGGCTAGCAACGAGTGAAATTCCCCGCTTCTGATCAAATCACCAGGTGAGGCCAGAAGCCGGGCGAAGATCATCAATTCCACGGGTGCAAGGCGAACATTCCAGCCGGACACGCTGACGCATTTCTTCTGGAAGTTGATGCTCCATCCGGCCACGGAGAGACCTTCGGTTCGACAGGACTTGCCCCACTCGGCGCTGGCGTCGAGGAGCGCGAGGAGCGGTGTCGGCTTTGGTGGCCCGCTGATTGAGCGGGATTTTTTCGCCGGGCCAGCGACGCCACTACCTGGCTTAGTTGATCTGGAGGTCATACATGACCCCTGCATCATCCATACAGGCGCCGGAGCCGATTTCGTTCCGGGGATTGAGCGCGAACACGCAACGCAGGCCGCTGTTGTCGGCGGAGCGCGCGAAAAAGGTCCCGTTGCCGCCAACAAATCCAAGATTCTTTTTCTTCTCCTCCATCGCGGGCGGCAGGTTGTCCGCGAGCGATATGGAGGGCACCGAAATGGTCCGATTCGGGCTGTAGCGAAATTCCCCGGTGTAGATCTTGCCGGCGAGATCGACAGTTGCGTCGGCGCCGTTCCATTTTGCGAAGCCACGGCCGGTGGTGCCGCTTTTCTGGTCCATGAGGGCCATGTCATAGGTCGAGCAGCCGGATAGGGCGACGACGGATACAAGCAGCGCTATTCTTTTCATTATGTGTCTCTCTTCGTTGTTGATGCACGTGGGAGGCGACATAATTATTACATTAATTACTTTATGAAAATGGGGTTGAATTCCATTTTCAATAACGGCCTAACCTTCGAGCCATTGCATCCACCATCCCTGGTAGTAGCGCCGTCCGTCGATCTCTTCGAAGCCACAGACCATCATGCCCCTGTCGGAGCAGAAGGTGAGTAGCTCCGGTTCCAGCAGGTCGGGGATCGGACCCTTCGCGGTCGCGCCGAACTTCGCCAGGCCGTCCATTGTCATGACGCGCACCTGACGGCGCATGTCCTCGCGCGTGATCGAGTACATCCGCACAGTGCCGGTCACCGCTGGCGCGGGGTCATTGTCCCGACGCTTCTGGCCGAGGTAGTGGGTGCGGACGACGGAGCAAAGCATGATTCTGCTGTGATCTTGCTGTATGGATATACAGTATATGGCAGCAGAATCGGGGTCAGGCCATCGGCGTGGCGACGAGCTTGTCGGAGGGGAAGGGCACGAGGAAGTCGCGGCTTTGGTCGGCGCTGGCGGTGAGCCAGTCTCCATAGGCGCCCTCGGGCAGAATCACCACCATGCGTTTTTCTTTGTTTGGCTGGTGGTAGTCGCGGAAGAGCGGATCGTGATCGGCGTTGATGGTGAGCATGGTGTAGCTGTCCTGCCACTGGCCGGCCGCATCCCGGTAGCGGTCCCACAACCCGGCTATGCCCAGCGGCGCGCCGTCGGCCCGGGTGAATCGCGTAGCCACCGCCTTGCCGGATCGCCAGTCGGGCTCGAAGATTGCATCTGCAGGGATGATGCAGTGCTGCGCCCGGCGCCAGGCGCTGCGGAAGGTGAAGGCGTTGGCGACGCGGTCGTCGCGTGCGTTGAAGGTGGACAGCTTCTCCGCGCCAGGTAGCGCGTCCGGCCGGGTAGATCCCGAGATTAGGCCCCAGCGGCCCATGATGGCCTCCACCCTCGGCACCGCCTCGTCACCGGCGTCATGCTCCGGTGGCCGGCGGACAAAGATGCCTTGATAACGCGGCCACATCTCGTATTTGCCGAGGATTCCGGGCCGGGTCACGCCGAACTTTTTCAGCAGCAGTTCGGCGTCCTTCAGCGTTTGGTAGTGGCTACACATAGCGAATTAGCTCGCCGAAAGAATGCCGAAGATTTTATACATGCCGTAACCCGCCCACAGACACGATGCGGCGGAACCGTATGCACAAATTGTCTGTGCAAACTCCCAGCATCCGACCTTTCGTTTGTTGGTCAGTTCGGTATCTTGGTCGTCGAACGATTCCGCATAGTTGTTCGCGGTTTCTTTCCAGCCGTCGGATCCGGCTGAGTGCATATATCGACCGAAAGTCAGGCTGGCCACCGCGAGTATGATCCCCAACGAAAATGGCAAGAACGGAAGGGATTGGCGAGGTATGGAGGTCTGGGCAAGGGTGAAAACACCCGCCAATCCCGCAGCGTTCAGCAAAAAGAGGGTCTTTAAGACCTCAATTCCCCATACATCCGTCGCACGTAGGTGATATTGGTGCGCGTCTACGAGCTGCCGGTGCATTACCACTCTGCGGTCTTCGAAGGGAGGGATCATGTGTCGCGAGCCTTCCTTATATATTGGCCAAGTGGACAGTATACGAGCGGCAGCCCCAAGCTTTAAGGCCAATCAAACGTGGGGCGGCTCGGGCAGGTGCAGCAGCCTCTTGGGCGCTCGAACAGGTAATGAAGTAGGACATTCCCTGCGTCTAATACACGCAGAGTCCACTAGGAAACATGCGGGACTACGCTGTGTTAATTAGGCACAGATTATTAGACGTGTAGCGCGATTAGTCGTGGCAATTCAAAGAGTTAGGCAAACTTTCGCGCATGATGTTGCATCATGGGGGTGTGGCCCGCGTGGGCGTCGGCGGCGGTATTTTGCAGTGCAGAATTCATGCCCGTGATTGTATCGGGGCGGACAAGTCCCCGCCGAGCCGGGGCGTGGCGATTTGGCGGTGGGTTGCGATTTTTCGCATGACTGCGCACCTGGACGAATGGTGCGCATACGAAACAGGCTGAATCGCGCCGAAATCGGCTGAAATAACCTTCGGAAATGGACGCGCATTTGCCCGCGATAAATGTCGCTATGGTTGTCGCCTGGCCGCACAACAACGCGGTGAGATGACATCGACCTCCACGCCATCGGGATCAAAATGAAAGTCAAATCCATGCTGTCTTTCGTCGTGCTTTCCTTGCTCGCCGCCGCGGGCGCCCAGGCAGACAACTGCCGGGCCAATTACCAAGGCGGGGAAGATTGCCGGTACGACGATGGCACCACGTCGTCGAGCCGCTCCAACTACCAAGGCGGCTTCGATACGACCTATAGCGATGGCAGGACCTCCACCAGCCGGAAAAACTACACTGGCGGTTTTGATACCCGCTACAGCGATGGCAGCAACTCCACCAGCCGGTCAAATTACACCGGCGGCTACGATACGCGTTATAGCGACGGCTCGTCCTCTTCCAGCCGGAAAAACTACACGGGCGGTTACGACACCCGCTATAGCGATGGCTCATCGTCTTCCAGCCGGAAAAACTACAACGGCGCGCTGGACACCCAAGCCCGGCGTGACAAAGACGGCAAGGCCGATACCCGCCGCCCGGCCGGCGCCCGCTGAATAATGTTTGTGTCTGACACCGGCGACGGCCACCCAGCCCCGCGGGGGCAAGACGCCGTAGCGCGCATGGCTTCCAAGAATGCGTTCAGTGGCATCGCCGGCACATGCGTCATTTAGTAACGGTCATATCTTTGTGGCTGCGAATGACCCATAGTGCGTGCAGGGATATTTTTCCCTGGAAAATCTAGGACTTACATTGAAGATTGAAACTGGTATTGTGAAGTGGTTCAACAACGACAAGGGCTTCGGCTTTATCATGCCGGAGCTGGGCGGTAAGGACCTCTTCGCTCACTACTCTGAGATTCAGGGCAGCGGGCACAAATCTCTTGAAGAGAACCAGCGTGTATCGTTCGTCGCCGGCCAAGGACAGAAAGGTCCGCAGGCGACAATGATCAAACCGATTTAAGAACTGGCTGGCTTGCCTTAAGGCAAGCGGGCTGGCACCTAGCAAGTGGGGCCGAATCCTTTGAAGCAAGGGATTCGGCCCTTTGACTTTTGGACGACCGCGGATTACTTGCTGATCGCATCGCCGAAGTTGAAGACGCGATGGGTTCTTCGGTGGGCGGCTCTTACAATCGCCGTTTCCCATCAATAACCTGCCCAGCCGTGAACACAAGCGAAAAGTTGAAGGCCTGGGCCAGGCGCATCAAGCGTGACGGTGTGACGCTGTGGTTCGCCGGCAAGCATCCGCGAACGCCTTGGTACGCGAAGGCACTTGGCGTGTTCGTGGTGGCTTATGCCTTGAGTCCGATCGACCTGATTCCCGACTTCATCCCGGTGCTGGGATATGTCGATGACGTCCTGCTGCTTCCCGTCCTGATTTGGCTGACGATCAAGTTGCTTCCTGCGGATGTCGTTGCCGAATGCCGCCTGCGCGCGGACGAATGGATGCGGGAAAAGGGTGCGAAGCCCAGAAGCCGCCTTGGCGCGATATTGATCGTGGCGATCTGGATATCCTTTGGTGTGGCGGCCTGGTTGTGGTGGGGTGCCCGAGGCGCGTGAGCGGCGCCCCGGCTACGCCAACTTGCAGCCCCAACGCGCAGCCGGGCACAATCTTCCCGGCGTGGCGCGTGTGGACGCCGCGGGAGTTTCAACGCCATGCCCGATATTGCCGTTCCTGACGTGCTGGATGCCAGCGAGCGCGTGTCCATTTCCAGCGGCGACCACCAGGCCGAGTTCGCGCCCGGCGGCGGTGGGCGGCTGGCGCGGCTGTCCACCGGCGGACACGACTGGATCGTGCCGCTGACCGCCACCGAATGGCCGGCGGGCCGATGGCCGCGTGCCGGATCCTATCCGCTGGCGCCGTATTCCAACCGGATCCGCGATGGCGTCTTCACGTTCAACGGCGCCCGCCACGCATTGCAGTCCGTGCCCAACCGGCCGCAGGCGATTCATGGCTCGGGGCTGTTCCAGTCCTGGCAGGTCCGCAATCTGACGCCCGACAGTGTCGATCTGGTGCTGGATCAGCCGGCCGGCGTGCTGGGCTGGCCCTGGCCGTTTGAATGCGTGCAGCGCTGGCGGCTGGACAGCCGCGGGCTGAGCCTGAAGATGGCCATCACCAATCGAGGCGACACGCCGATGCCGTGCGGCATGGGCATCCATCCGTATTTCACGGCGCAGCGCGTCACGCTGCACGCCCGGCGCATCTGGCCGTCGGACGAGAATGGCTTGCCCACGGGCAGCAAGACGACGACGGTGCGAGAGCTGCGCCAGTCCGCCGACGGCTGCGACACGTACCTGTCGCAGTGGCAGGGCCGCGCGACGCTGCACTGGCCCGGCGGCCACGAACTGGCGCTGCATGCCGACCCGGCGTTCGCGCATCTGGTGGTGTACACGGCGCCGGGTGCGGAGTTCCTTTGCGTGGAACCGGTCAGCAACGTGGCCGATGCGTTCAATCTGGCGGCGGCGGGCGAGACCCGAACCGGCATGCAGGTGCTGGAACCTGGAGAGCGTTTTGCCGCCACGCTTCTGCTGGGGCTTGCGCCAGCGCGGAAAAAGTGAATGGCAGCTTGGTAAGCGCCGCACCCTGCGGCGATAATCCGCTCAAACCAGAATCAGGAGTCGTTACGTGAAAAAGCTCAGCACCGAACAATTGCAGGCTGCGGTCGAGACGCTTCGCCGGACGCAGGCCAAGCTGGCTCGCGCGGGCAACCTGCCGCTTGAGCCCACCATCTACGCCAGCGCCAAGGGTTTTCGCCGCAACGTGCCCGATTATGTGTGGTCCTGGCTGTCCGGTCTGCTGGCGCCTCACAAGAGCCTGTCGGCCTGGATGGACACGCACCAGCCGGGCTGGCGCGAGGGCAAGACGCCGGCGGCCGCCGTCTATGCCCGCACGGAAAACGGCTGGTTCCAGTGGCTGATCGCCGAACTGGAAGCCGAAATCAACGACCCGCACGCGCGCGCCAAGCGCGAAGGCCGAGGCTGATTGGCCTGATCGCGCCCGGCGCGGCGCGCCGGCGCACGCGATCCCGTTCGGGATCGCCGCGTTTCTAGAACCCTTCCAGCACGATCTTGCCGCGCGCCTTGCCGCTTTCGATGAAGGCGTGGGCGCGGCGCAGGTTTTCCGCGTTGATCTTGCCGTAGTGCTCGCCCAGCGTGGTGCGCAGCGTGCCGTTGTCGATCAGGCGGGCAGCCTGATTCAGCAGTTCGTGCTGCGCGATGAGGTCGGGCGTGTTGTGCAGCGGCCGGGCAAACATGAATTCCCAATGCAGCGAGGCTGACTTGCCCTTGAGCAGCCGCACATCGATGGCGGCCGGGTCGTCGATCAGCGCAATCTTGCCCTGCGGTGCAATCGCTTCGGCCATCTGCGGGAAATGCGCGTCCGTGTGCGTCAGGCCGGCGATGTAGCTCACATTGTCATAGCCGATGCGCTTGAGTTCGCCGGCCAGTGGTTGGGTGTGATCGACGACGTGATGCGCGCCCAGGTCGCGCACCCAGGCTTGGGTCTCGGGACGCGACGCCGTGCCGATCACGGTCAGGCCGGTGAGCTGTCGCGCCAGCTGCACCAGGATCGAGCCAACCCCGCCTGCCGCTCCGATGACGAGCAGGCTGCGCTGGCTGGGCGCGGCATTATCCAGGACCCGCAAGCGGTCGAACAGCAGTTCCCACGCGGTGATCGTGGTAAGGGGCAGGGCGGCCGCCTGCGCAAAATCCAGGCTCTTGGGCATGTGGCCGACGATGCGCTCGTCCACGACATGGCGTTCGCTGTTGGCGCCCGGACGGGTCAGGGCGCCGGCATACCAGACGCGGTCGCCCGGCTTGAAGAGGCTGGTGCGCGCGCCGACCGCGCGCACGATGCCGGCGGCGTCCCAGCCGATGATTTCGGGCTGGCCGTCCTTGGGCTTGCGGTTGGCGCGGATCTTGACGTCCACTGGGTTGACCGAGATGGCGTGCACGTCCACCAGCAGGTCGTGGTCGCCCGGCACGGGTTCGGGGGCGGTGATGTCCTGCAGGGCGTCGGCGTTGTCGGCGGGCAGGTTCTTGAAGTAGGCAATGGCTTTCATGGCGGGAGCATCCGGCGGTTCAGGGGTTCAGATGATGGAGCGGACCACGCCGCCGTCCACGCGCAGGGCCGCGCCGTTGGTGGCCGACGCTTGGGTCGAGCAGGTGTAGACGACCATGTTGGCCACTTCTTGCACGGTGGCCAGCCGGCGCAGCAGCGAGGTGGGGCGATGCTGGGCGATGAAGTCCTGCTCCATCTGCGCTTGCGAGACGCCTTGCTCCTTGGCCATTTCCGCGAAGAAGTCGGCGACCCCGTCGGACCGGGTGGGGCCGGGCAGCACGGCGTTGACGGTGACGTTGGTGCCCGCGGTCAGCTCGGCCAGGCCGCGCGAGACCGCGAGCTGGGCGGTCTTGCTGACGCCGTAGTGGATCATCTCGGGCGGGATCTGCACGGCGGATTCGCTGGAAATGAACACGATTCGGCCCCAGTTGGCAGCCAGCATGCGCGGCAGGTAGTAGCGCGACAGCCGGATGCCGCTCATGACGTTGGTGTCCATCATGGACTGCCAGTCGTCGTCGGTGATTTCGGTGAAGGACTTGGGCGTGAAGGTGCCGGCATTGTTGACCAGGATGTCCACGTCGGGATGCGCGGCGCATACCGAGGCGGCGCCGTCCGCGGTGGCCAGGTCCGCCTGCACGGTCGTGACCTGGGCGCCTGCAACTTGCTGCGTGACGGTCTCAGCGGCTTGCGCCAGCTTGGTTGCATTGCGGCCGTGCAGGACGACCTGCGCGCCGGCCTCGGCCAGTCCAATGGCAATCGCCAGCCCAATGCCGCCGGAGGATCCGGTGACAAGCGCCTTCTTGCCCTTCAGTTCGATTTTCATGCGGGGACTCCTTGCGTGTCGGGGGAATGAATGCATGATTACCCACTCCGCACCGATGAAAAACGGGCTAGCATCGCAGGCAGTTTCAATAAATTTTTGAAAATGAGGCCGAAGTGGTCCGATTCGAGGATTTGAAGATCTTTGTCGCCGCGTCGGATCTGGGCAGCTTTTCGGCCGCCGCGCGTGAGCTAGACCTGACGCCAGCGGTGGCAAGCGCCGCGCTCAAGCGGCTGGAAGAGGCGTTGGAAACGCGGCTTTTCGTGCGCTCGACACGTAGTCTACGTTTGACCAGCGATGGCGAACGCTACCTGGAATACGCGCGCTCGGCGCTATCCACCCTGGAAGCCGGCAAGAACGCAATGGCGCGCGACAAGACGGACATTGCCGGCACCTTGTCGGTATCGATCCCGTCCGACCTGGGCCGCCACGTGCTGCTGCCGTGGCTGGACGAGTTCCAGCGCCAGCACCCGCGCGTCAACTTCCAGCTACGCATCAGCGACCGGCTGGCGGACCTGTACAGGCAACCGGTCGACATCGCGGTGCGTTACGGCACGCCGAACGATTCCGGCCTGGTCGCACTGCCGCTATCCGAACACAACCGGCGTGTCGTATGCGCGGCGCCCGCGTACCTTGCGCGGCACGGGGTGCCGCAAACGCCGGCGGACCTGCGCCGGCACAACTGCCTGTCGTTCGTGCTGGGCGAAACGCTGCACGATCGCTGGACCTTCGAGCACGAGGGGACCAGCCTCACCATTCCGGTCAAAGGCGATCGTGTGGGCGACGACGGTGACCTGGTGCGGCGTTGGG
The DNA here is from genome assembly GCF_006715415.1 of Achromobacter sp. SLBN-14. Classification (NCBI taxonomy): domain Bacteria; kingdom Pseudomonadati; phylum Pseudomonadota; class Betaproteobacteria; order Burkholderiales; family Alcaligenaceae; genus Achromobacter; species Achromobacter sp. SLBN-14. The sequence continues at coordinate 4,499,376 of NZ_VFNE01000001.1, forward strand.
CGCTGGCTGGGCACGGCATCGCGTACAAATCGCGCTACGACGTGCTGAGCGACTTGCGCGCGGGCCGGCTGGTCGAACTGCTGGCCGGATATGGCAGCGAGCCGTCGCCGCTCTATCTGCTGTGCGTGCACCGCATGCTGCTATCGCCCGCGGTGCGGCGCTTGCGGGAATTTCTGCAGGAACGGTTCAAGGCATTCGAGGCGGGCTAGCCGCACGTTCAGGAATTGCTGCGGTATCGCCACGCAGCATCGGTTCGCCTATGTCAGACCGCCATATCAATGCGCCGCATGATGCCCGCCTGCGGCCTGCTTGTTCGCTGCACGCGTGCGTGCCGCCTTCTTGGCAGCGGCTGAGCGTCCAGCCGCACCCTTGGTCGCGGCTGCCTTGCGCGCGGCGGCCGAGCGGTCCGCAGCCGTGCGCTTGCTGGCCGTCTTGGTCGCGTTGCGTGACAGCGCGGACTTCGACGCGGGCTTGGTGCTTTCCTTCTTCAGGGCTTTGGTCGTGGCCTTGGAGCGCGTGCTCGACTTGGCATGGCCGTCGTGCGCCGCGCGGGTGTCCTGCGCTGCCTTGCGTTTGGTCTCGGCGCTGGCGTTCTTGGGCGTACCCAGCTTCACCCCGGCGCGGCGCGCCTTGGACAGGCCAATTGCGATCGCCTGCTTGCTGGATCGCACGCCATGCTTGCCCTCGCGCACATTGTCGATTTCCTCGCGCACGAATTCGCCGGCTTGCGTCGATGCTGATTTGCCTTCGCGCTTGTCTCGCTTCGCGCGCTCGATGGTCTTTCGTTCAGGCATGGTGGTCTCCTTTGCTTCGCATTGCAAAAGTGATTCCGTCGCCGGTCGAGACCGCGCGACGGAACTCGTAACACCACTCTATCGCTGCGCAGGTATCCTGTGTGTTCGAATGGATTGCCGGTCGTAAGCGCCGGAACACGGCGAAAGTACCGACGATTCACGACTCACCCCCTATGCGGAGACGAGCTATGTCGAATCATGTCTACAAGCAGATCGAGTTGGTGGGCTCTTCCACCAAGTCCACCGACGATGCGATCGCGAAAGCCATCGAGCGCGCGTCCGAAACTTTGCGCAACCTGGATTGGTTCGAGGTGACCGAAGTGCGCGGCCACATCAAGGACGGCAAGGTGGCGCACTGGCAGGTAGGGTTGAAGATCGGCATGCGCCTGGAAGGCGATTCCTGATCCCGCCGCTGGTCATTGCTTGACCACGCCTCGCAAGTGACTGTCGCATAACGAGTTTCTGTACTTGTTGTGCGACTGTTCAGAGGCTTGTCCACATTCCATGGGGACAAGCCTGTCCGCTTGTCCACCGTCCCATCTCGTCCTCATCCCGCGCGCTGCGGCGGCGGCACGGTGAGCGATTCTTGCCCGCACCCTGCAAGTCGATGATCTGCAAGGCTTTTGGCAGAGTACTCGCAGACTGTCCTCAGGCTTATCCACATTTGGCGGGGACAACCCCAGCACGGTTAAACCGCGTTTGGGCCTTTCTTGACCACGCTATGTAGGGCATTGATATGAAACGGGATTTTCCACCTGCCCTCATACTGTCCTCATCCTTGTCCACAGAAGGCGGGGACAAATCCACACTTGGGCGCGCGCCATCGCCCTGACACCCCCAACAACGCCGAAAACCGGGGATAACTCCATCAGAAATCGTCCATAAGGATGATTGCGCATTTATTGACCGCGCGTCGCAAGTGCTTGCCGAGACAGGGAATTTTTGATCTGCCCCAAGGCTGTCCTCACCTTTCTCCACAGTTGGAGGGGATAAGTGGGGGCGAGCCGGAAGATGCGATGGTGTCTGGCACCCAACGATAAAAAAAGCCCCTCGACGCATCGAGGGGCTTGATCGCCCGGAGGTAGATCGGGCGATCGGCGCCGGCACGCGCGGGGCGTGGCCGGCGTCGGCGGCAGATCAGGCGTTCATTTTCTTGATCCAGTCGACGTAGCGGTCCACCCAGCCCTGCAGGAACTTGCGGGTGCCTTCGTTGGTGATGGTGAACTGGTCGTCGACGAGGCCTTCGGAATACTGCAGGAAGACTTCCGGTGTGGTGAGCGCGTTGGCGCCTTCGGCGGCCAGGATGTTGCGCAGGTGTTGCTGCATCATGGCCGTGCCCGCGGCGCTGGGCGATGCGCCCAGGATGCCGACGGCCTTGCCGGTCCACGAGTTCTGACCCCACGGACGCGAACCCCAGTCGATGGCGTTCTTGATGGCGGCCGGGACCGAGCGGTTGTGCTCAGGAGACACGAACAGGATGCCCTGCGCGTCGGCGATTTGCTGCTTGAGCTTGGCGGCGGGGGCGGGCAGGTTGTTTTCGTTGTCCTGGTTGTAGAGCGGGATGTCGCCCAGGCTCACATACTCGAACTTGAAGTCGGCCGGAACCAGCTTTTCCAGCGCACGCGCCACGCGCAGATTGATCGAGGCGGCGCGCAGGCTTCCGACGAAAACCGCAATCTTGTATGTGCTCATGAGCAGGGGCTCCAACAAGGAAAAGGGAACGGCCAGTGTAGACCTGCAGAAGTCCGGGCTCAATGCCGTTTGCGAATATTCACAAGGCGTTCGGTAATGTAGGCCTTATGCCCGCAGGGCCCGCGCGCCTTGACGGTACGCGGGCGATCGACGATGTCACGTCATCAGACTGACATGGGCGGCGACGACGCGCCAGCCTTCGGGGGTGCGCATCCACGTCTGGCTCTGGCGTCCGGTGCGGGCGCTACCCTCGCGCTGGAATTCCAGGTTGGCGGTGGCGAAGTCCCGGCCATAGGTGGTGATGGCGGTGCGCAAGACTTGTCTTGCCAGGCCTTGCGGCGAACGCTGTGCGCGGAAGGCACGGATCTCGTCGTAACCGTAGAGGTTTTCGCCGGCGCCGTAACGCAGGGTATGAGGGCTGTTCCAGAACAGGGTGTCCAGCACCTCCACGTCGTTGGAAACCAGCGCCGCTTCGTAGCGTTCGACAACCGCGGTGACCTCGGCCACGACGTCGGGCAGATTGATGTCCATTGCTGCTTATCTCCGGTATGCACCAGCTTGGTGCGTGAGGTAGGGGTAATCACCAATATGGGGTGTGTTGCGGTGCGCAAATATCCACGCGCCGGACCCCGGAAGTCCTCGCAAGGCGGGATTGCTGCGCTGCAAGGCTGGCACGCCGTTTGCTAGGGTTAACGTGCATAACACGCTGCACGCTGCCCCAGGAGTATCACCATGTCCGCATCCGCCGTTTCCGTTCCGGTCACCATGATGGTGACGCGGCACATCGCGCCCGAACGCTATAGCGATTTCCTGTCCTGGATGCGCCAGGGCGAAATCCTGGCGGCGGGCTTCCCGGGGTTTCTGGGATCTGGCGTGCTGCAACCGCCCGAAGGCGGCGACGAATATCAGATCTTGCTGCGCTTCACGGACGAGGCGAGCCTGAGCCGGTGGGAGAAATCCCTGCCGCGCCGCATGTGGCTGGAGCGCGGCGCCAGCCTGGTGCGGGCGAGCCACGAGCATCGCGTGAAGGGCACGGAAGGCTGGTTTGCGCCCAAGGCCAGCACGCCGCCGCGCTGGAAGCAGGCGGTCAGCATCTGGCTGGCCTACTTTCCGGTGCTGCTGGTGTTCTCGATGCTGGTGAGCGAACACTTGAACATCCTGCCGGTGTTCTGGCGCGTGCTGATCACGAGCGTGATACTTACGCCCATCATGGTGTTCTTCTGCATTCCATTCATCTCGCGCGTGCTGCATCGCTGGCTGCGCGCCGGCTGAGGCCGCGGGGGCGCTGAGCCGCGCGCCGGGCGCGGCGGTGTCCTTCACCTTCACGCGGCCTTGGCGCGGCGGGTCGAGTACAGCCGGTGCAGCGTGATCTTGCGCACGGCGTTCTGGCTGTCCTGGATATGCGCGCGCAACAGTTCCGCCGCGCCCACGGCATCGCGCGCCAGGATGGCGGACAGGATCGCGGCGTGTTCCCGGTACGTGGTGCCGATGCGGTCGGGTTGTGTGAAATCCAGCCGCCGCACGATGCGTATCCGCTCGGTGGCGGCGCGGTGCACGCGTGCGATCTCCGGGTTGCCGGCGGCCGCCACCAGCTCGACGTGAAAGCGTTCGTCCAGGTCCGCCAGCCATTCGCAATCGCTGGAACGGTCGTTTTCGTCCACCAGCCACGTCTCGGCAAGCGGACGCAGCGCCAGTAGCGGATCGGGCGACTGACCCGGCGCGCACAGCGCATGCACCGCGGCCGCTTCCAGCACGCTGCGCAGCTCATAGAAATGATCCAGCGTTTCGAAATCCAGCGGCTTGACCAGCCATCCATTGCGCTGGCGCACCTCTAGATAGCCTTCCCGCTCCAGCCGGAACAACGCCTCGCGCACGGGCGTGCGGCTGACCTGCAGGCGATCCGCGATCTCGGTCTCGGTGAAGCGGTCGCCCGGCGCCAGGCGGAAATCCAGGATGTCGCGCTTGAGCGTGGTGTACGCGGAGTCGGCCAGCGTGCGCGGCATGTCGATGGCGGCGAAGGCGGTGTCCATGTCGAGGCTCCAGGCGTTGCGGGTGGTGGGGCGGGATGGGCGGTCAGACTGGCCGGACGCGGGCTGCGCCGGCTTGTTCCAGCGCATGGGCTGCGCGCAGGCAGTCGATCTCACGCCACGGGGCGGCGATAAGCTGCACACCCAGCGGCAGATGGCCGTCCTCGTCCAGCTCCGGCCACGTGGGCGCGGTGCAGACCGGCAGGCCGATCGCGGAAATCGGTTGCGTCAGCAGGCCCATGCTGGCGCGGGCCGGCAGTTGCTTGCCCGCCAGCGTCAGCCAATCCGCGCCGATGGGCGTGGCGCTGACGGGCGTGGCCGGGGCGATGAGGACGTCGTAGTGTTCGAAGAGGGCCAGCGCTTCGAGATAGGCGCGATGGCGCACGCGCTGCGCCTGCTGCACCCAGGCCGCGGGGACCAGGCTGCCGGCCACCAGGCGGTCACGCGAATGCGGTTCGTAGTAGTCGTAGTGCGTGACGAGCCGGCGGCGGTGCAGCGCCCCGCCTTCGGCCGCGGTGATGACGAAGGCGGCGGCGCGGGCTTGCGCCGCGGCGGCAAAGTCGACCTCATCGGTGGCGCCCAGCGCGCGCGCGGCAATCTCAACGGCGCGGCGCGCCTGCGGCCCCGCCCATTCCGAAAAATACCCGCCCAGCACCCCGACGCGCAGCGCGCCCGCGCCCTCGGAAAGGGCCGGCAATGTGGGCGTGGCGGGGCGCTGCGCGCAGGCGATGTCGGCCTCGTCCGGGCCTTGCAGCGCGTCGTAAGCTGCGGCCAGATCGCCGGCGGTGCCCGCGAAGGGCCCCAGATGATCCAGGCTGCCGACAAAGGGGAAGGAGCCCGTGCGCGGCAGGCGGCCGAAGGTGGGCTTCAGGCCGAAGACGCCGCATAGCGAGGCCGGCACGCGAATCGAGCCGTTGGTGTCCGACCCCAGGGTCAGCGGCACCAGACCGCCGGCCACCGCGGCGGCGCTGCCGCCGGACGAGCCGCCCGCGATGCGGGCCGTGTCGTGCGGGTTGCGGCACGCGCCGTAATGCGTGTTTTCCGTGGTGAAGCCGTAGGCGTGTTCATCCATGTTCAGTGCGCCGATCAGCACGGCGCCCGCCTCGCGCATCCGCGCCACCAGCAGCGCATCGCGGCTGGCGGGCGGATTGGACGCGTTGACGCGTCCGCCGGCCAGCGTGACTTCGTCGGCGACATCAAAGAGGTTCTTCACGGCGTAAGGCACCCCGGCCAGCGGCGGCAGCGTGTCGCCGCGCGCCCGGCGCGCATCGATGGCCAGCGCTTCCTGCCGCGCGCGGCTTTCCGTCAGGGCCGTGAAGCAGTTGTAGCGGGGATCGCGCTCGCGCACGCGGGCGAGGGTGGCGTCCAGCACCGCCACGGCGCTGCGTTCGCCGCTGCGCACCTGGCGGGCGATATCGTGAGCGGGGCCGGTCACGGGCGGAACACCGAGGCCGATTCCAGTTCCACCGGCAGCGGCTCGTCTGCAAACGCGGCGGCGATGTCGTGGATGCGGGCGAACTGCTGCGCGACCTGCTCGGTGGCGGACTCGCGCAGCGCATACCCCGACAGCGCCAGCGCGCTGCGCACGTATTGGTCGATGGTTTCCTGTGTCATGGCGGATGCTCCCGGTGATGGCGTGGGTTACTTGCGCACTTCGCGCTGGAAGATCTCCAGGCTCAGTTTCTTCATCTGGATGAAGCTGGGCTCGGACAGCGTCTCGACTGTGCGAGGGCGCGCATCCGTGTAGTCCAGGATCTCGGCGACCCGCGTGGGGCGCTTGGTCAGGAGCAAAACCTGGTCGGCCAGGTACACGGCTTCCTCCAGGTCATGCGAGACCAGCAGCATGGTGGTGCCGGTCTGCAGGAAGACTTCCTGCAGCTTCTCGCGGATGAAAAGCGTCATCTCGAAGTCGAGCGCCGAAAACGGTTCGTCCAGGAACAGCACCTCGGGCCCGGGCGCCAGTGCGCGCATGATCGAGGCGGTCTGCTGCTGGCCGCCGGAAAGTTCGTAGGGATAGCGGTTCAGATCGAACTTCACGTCGAACGAGGCCACCAGTTCCTCGACGCGCGCGTCGACCTGGGCCTTGCTGCGGCCTTCCAGCCGCAGCGGATAGGCGATGTTGTCGATGGTGCGCAGCCACGGAAACATGGCTTCGCGGTAGTTCTGGAAGACGTAGCCGATCTTGGTCTGCGCCAGCGATTTGCCGTCGAACAGGATTTCGCCGGCATCGATGGGGATGAGGCCCGCGATCATGTTGATCAGCGTGGACTTGCCGCAGCCGTTGGGACCGAAGACCGATACGATCTTGCCCTTGGGAATGTCCAGGTTGAAGTCTTCATACAGCGGCCAGCCGGCGAAATACTTGGTCAGGCCGCGGATGGTGATGTGCGTGCCCAGCGGGCCCGGCTGAAAGGGCGCGGCGGCCGGTCCGGGCGCGATGGCGGGATTGATGACGGTGGACATTATCGGCCGCTCCAGTGAACCACGCGCTTTTCCAGCACGAGAAAGAGAATGTTGAGCACATAGCCCAGTGCGCCGGCCGCCAGGATCGCGGCATACATCTCGCGCACGTTCAGCACCTGCTGCGCATTGATGATCCGGTTGCCCAGGCCGCTGTCCGAGCCGATGAACATCTCGGCCACGATCACGATGACCAGCGCCATCGACACGCCGCTGCGCAGGCCGACGAAGGTGGGCTGCAGGCTTTCCCAGATCAGCACGTCCTTGAAGATCTGCCAGCGCGAGGCGCCCATCACGCGCGCCGCCATCACCCGCTGCTTGCGGGCATTGATGACGCCGTAGGCGCTGTTGAACAGGATCACCAGCACGGCCGCGAAGGCGGCGATGGCGATCTTGTTCATATCGGTCACGCCGAAGATCATCAGGAACAGCGGGATCAGCGCGGAGGACGGCGTGGAGCGGAAGAAGTCCACCAGGAACTCGACGCTGCGGTAGGCCTTTTCATTGCTGCCCAGCAGCACGCCCAGCGGCACGCCAATCACGCCGGCGATCAGAAAGGCCTGGACCGTGCGGTTCAGCGAGGACAGGAAGTCGGCCAGCAGCGGGCCGCCCGCCATGCCCTTGACGAGCGCCACGATGGTGGCGCTGGGCGTGGGCAGCAGCACGGGGCTGACCAGCTGCAGCCGCACCACCAGGTCCCACACGATGAACAGCGCCAGCGGGCCGATCAAAGGAAGCAGGCGCGCGCTGTTGAACTTGCGCGGCGGTTTGGACATGGCCGGCTGCGCCTTGGGTGGCGCGGTGCTGGAGGCCGTGGAAGGGGCGGGCGTGGCGCCCGTAGCCGTGGTCGCGGTCATGGATCAGCCCTTGTAAAGCATGGTCGAGACGTCGACCTTTTGCGCGAAGATGCCCTTGTCGGTGAAGAGGTCGAAGAACTTCTGGAAGTACTGCACGTCGCTGGGCGTGAACTCGTTATGCAGCGTGTAGGCGGCCAGCGGCACTTCCTCGGTCATCGGACCTTCGATGGCGGTGTAGCCCTTCAGGAAGGGGCGCGCCTCGGCGGGGTTGGTGCGGATCAGTTCGATGCCGCGCGCGTACGCGGCGATGAATTTCTTGCTTTCCTCGGGATGCTTTTTCAGGAAGGCGGTGGTGAGCGAGGCCGAGCCGCCGAACCACGGCGCCATGGGATCGCCCAGCACGTATTTGGCGATCACGCCCGTTTCCAGCACGCGGGTCGTGCCGTTCAGGCGGCCCACCGTGCCCGTGGGTTCAAGCGTGTAGCACGCATCCAACTGGCCGGCGGCAACCGCGGCGACGTGCTGGCTGATCGCCAACTCGACCACGGTTGCTCCGGTTGCGCCGGCGCGCTCCAGTACTGCCTTGGCCAGCGTGGAATTCTGGATGCCGGGACCAGAACCGACCTTTTTCCCCTTGAGGTCTGCGATGGATTTGATGGGACTGTCTTTCGCGACGATGAACTCGTCCAGCACGTTCTTTACGTTGCTGGGGTTGGACGCAAAAATCTTGAACAGGCCGGGCGAGGCGATCTCGCCGATGGCCAGGTTGGCCGAGCCCGTGCCGTTGGCGCTGCCGTCGGCACGGCCCGCGAGCATGGCTTCCATGACCTGCTGCGCGCCGGCGAACTTCAGCGCCTCGACGTTCAGGCCCGCTTCCTTGAAGTAGCCTTTCTCGATGGCGGCGTAGAACGGCAGGCCTGCGGCCACGGGCCAGAAGCCGATGCGGATGACCGGACCCGATTGCGCGCGCACCAGCGCCGGGGCGGCGAGCGCCGCGGCGCCCATGGCGGCGCCCTGGATCAGGCGGCGGCGGGTGGCGTTGAAGGCGTAGGGTGCGTTGCGATCGATCATGTGAGGCTCCTGGGCTGCTTGAGTGGGGGCGCTTGTAGACAAGCTTGCATACCAGTCATCAAGCAATACCCGTGCCAGGTTGCGCGCGGGAGGGTTTGCCCCGTGGTGCGCCCCTTGCCGCTTCAGGCTGGTGCCCGCCGTGAACCAAAATGGTGCAAGGCGCACCACATAAGGGGACATAGCGCCTCGCCGCGCAGTCGGGCACGCGCGGCCGCCGGGATGGCAGTAGCATGTGGCCCATGAACACGCGTTTTGTCGAAGCCTTTCTGTGGTCCGCCCGGCTGGGCAGTTTCCGCGCCGCCAGCGACCGCCTGCACATCACGCAGGCGGCGGTGGCAAACCGCGTCGCGTCGCTGGAAGAAGACATTGGCGCGCGCCTGTTCGAACGCGACGCCAAGGAGCTGAAGCTCACCGCGGTCGGCACGCGGCTGCTGGACTACGGCGAGCGTCTGCTCGAGATCCGGCAGCAGATCCTGTCGCTGGGCAAGCGGGGCGACGAGGTCGCCGGCCTGGTGCGCATCGGTGCGATCGAAACCGTCGTGCATACGTGGCTGATCGGTTTTCTGACGAACCTGCGGTCGACGTATCCGGGCATCGAGGTGCAGCTCACGTCGGAAACCACGCGCGCCCTGCATCGCGGCCTGCGCGAGGGCACGCTGGACATCGCGTTTCAGACGGATGTGCTGAACGACACGGGCATCATCAGCATGCCGTGCCTGCCGATGGAAATGGGCTGGGTCGGGCCGGCGGGGGGTGAAGACGCCATGACGGTGCATGACCTGCTGGGCGAGCCGGTTTTGACGATGAGCCCGGGCTCGCAGCCGCACGAGGCGCTCAAGGCGCTGTACCGCGAGGTGGGCATGCCGCAAGGCAAGGTGCATTTCGTCAGCTCGATCTCGGCGCTGGCGCGGCTGGTGCGCAGCGGGTTCGGCCGCGCGCTTGTGCCGTTGCCGCCCATCTACGAATACGTCGCGCGCGGCGAGATCCAGGTGATCCGCACCGACCTGCCGGCGCCGCCGCAGCTGCTGGTGGTGAGCTACCTGGAAAGCGGCGGGTCCGACGCCATCCGGCTGGTTGCCGAGCTGGCCTGCCGCGCGTCGGATCAATTCACGGCCGCAGTGGTGGCCCCGCAGGCCGAACCGGCCCGTTGGCAAGGGTGAAAACCCCGGATCGCCTTCAGTAATTCTGTTGCCGGGCGCAAGATTTATTGGTTTGCCGCGCGGCGGCCTGCGCCCGAAGATGAGGCCTTGCTCATCCCGACCCTCTGACGCCATGACGCCTGATTCCGAATTCCCGCTTGTGCCCAACGGGCTGCTTTTCGTCGCAACCGACGTCGATCCCGCCGATGAACCGGATTTCAACCGCTGGTACGACCGCGAGCATGTCGAGGAACGCGTGCGGATTCCCGGCTTCCTGTCGGGCGCGCGCTATGTGTCCGTGCAGGGCGGGCGCAAGTATCTGGGCCTGTACCGCACCCAGTCGCTGGGCGCGTTCACCACGGCGGCTTACCGCGCCGCGTTCGAGCGCCAGACCGCCTGGTCGGTGGCCAACCTGGACCGCATGCGCGATCCGATGCGCCGCGTGTGCGCGGTGGAAGCGGTGACCGGCGCGGGCAGCGGCAGCCAGCTTGTGGTGCTGCCCTTGCCGGTGGGCTGTGCGGGTGCGCCGGTGGGACGGGCGCGTAATGCCGGCGCCGAATTGCATGAGGTCGAAGGCTTCGTGCGGTCTTGTCTGCTGGTGCCCGACGCGGCGCTCAGCACGCCCCTGCCGCGAGAGTCCGCCAGCGGCCGCGTGCTGTCGCCCCTATTTGTTGTCGAGGCCAGCACGCCGGCCGCGGCGCGAATCTTGCGCGATGGCGCCGCCGCGGCCTTTGATGCCGATCCCGCCGCAGCGTGGTGGTACGCGCTGGGGTGGAAGCTGGAGGGGGCGGACCTCGCGTAGCGGCTTGCCGCTTGCGGCCCAGCGCGTCAATGCGCCTGCGGATCGAACTTCTTGACCAGCACGGCCCACTTGTCGTGTTCGCTCTTGATGAAGGTGGCGAACTGCGCCGGCGTGCCGCCGACCGGCTCGGCGCCTTCACGCAGCATCTGCTCGTTCAAGGCGGGCAGCGTCGCGTTGACTTCGCGGTTGACCAGATCGACCACCTGCTGCGGGGTGCCCTTGGGGGCGAAGAAGCCAAACCACGAACCCGCGTCAAAACCCGGATAACCGGATTCCGCGATGGTCGGCAGCTCGGGCAGGGTGGCGGACCGTTGCTGCGTGCTGACCGCCAGCGCGCGCAGCTTGCCGGCGCGAATGTGCCCGATCACGGACGGAATGGTGGCGAACATGAAGTCGATGCGGCCGGCCAGCAGGTCGTTCACGGCGTCCGCGCCCTTGTACGGCACGTGGGTGGCGTTGACCTTCAGTTCGTCCATCAGCATGTAGCTGGACAGGTGCGACGACGTGCCCACGCCGGTGGAGCTGTAGTTCAGATCGCGCGCGGACTTCACGTATTTCAGAAAGCCCTGGATGTCCTTGGCGGGCGAGGAGGGCGGCACGACCAGCACGTTGGGCACGGTCGCGATCTGCACCATCGGCACCAGGTCGGTGAGCGGATCGTAGGACAGCTTGTTCAGCGACGGGTTGACCGCGATGGGGCCGACCGAGTTCACGATCAGCGTGTGGCCGTCGGGCGCGGCGCGCACCACGTACTCGGTGCCGATGTTGCCGCCCGCGCCGGGTTTGTTTTCCACGACGAAGGGCTGGCCCAGCTTCTGCGTGAGCGTGTTCGTGACGCTGCGGGTGAGCGTGTCGGTGGTGCCGCCGGGCGAGAAGGCCACGATGACCTTGACCGGCCGGTCGGGATAGCCGGCGGCGATGGCGGCGGGCGCGGTACAGGCGCCCGCCAGCGCCGCGCAAGCGAGCAGGGCTTGGGCAGTTTTCATGATGTCTCCTCGCGTGGTCGTTGTCGTGTGATGAGGGCCCCGTGCCGCCACGCCGGCCGGGACGCTGAAAAATCGGAAGGTCAGTCGCGGTAGCCGGGATCGATCCGGTCCAGCTTGCGCAAGAGCGCGGGCCACTCCATGACGCCGTAGGGGCGGCGGGTGCCAGGCTGGTAGTTGTTCCAGGTTTCTTCCAGCACCGGTTGCGGCACGGGCTGAAGCCGAGCGCCCGTTGCCATGGCCGCCAGTTGCGAACGGCAGGCCAGTTCCAGGCGGTGCATCCAGTTGAAGGCCTCGCCCACGGTGCGGCCCACGGTCAGCGCGCCGTGATTGCGCAGGATCAGCGCCTCGCCCTGGCCCAGATCGGCCAGCAGCGAGGCTTGTTCGTCGGTGCCCAGCACCACCCCCTGGTAATCGTGGTAGCCGATCTTCAGAAAGCGCATGGCGGTCTGCGTCAGCGGCAACAGGCCGCATTCCAGCGACGACACGGCCATCGACGCCCAACTGTGGGTGTGGATGACGCAGTCCACCTCGTGGCGGTGGGCATGCACCGCGCTGTGGATCACATAGCCGGCCTTGTTGATGCCGTAGTTCAGATCGCCGAAATCGGGCTGGGACAGGATGGTGCCGTCCAGGTCGACCTTGATGAGGCTGGACGCCGTGATCTCCTCGTACATCATGCCGTAGGGGTTGATGAGGAACGCGTTGTCCTCGCCGGGCACGCGGGCCGAAATGTGGTTGGCCATCATGTCGGCCATGCCGTAAAGCTCGACCAGCCGGTAACAGGCCGCCAGGTCCACGCGGGCTTGCCACTCGGCGTCGGAGCAGTGGGGGCGCATGGAGGAAATGCCCAGCTGGCCGGGGCGATTCGGAGTAGTGGTCATCGGATTTCGTGAAGGTAAATCGCCGCGGCACGCTGCCGCGACTTGATGTGGATCAATTTATCTTCTAGAAAACCGACCGCCTAGGGATCCTAAGCGTATGGGGGCATCACGAATCGAGAAGGGTGGCGCCTGGCCAGCCGCCGTGCCGGACCAGGGCGCGCATGGCGTCCAGCAGCACCACGCGCGCGGCCAGGGCCGCGGGCGAGAGTTCGTCGTCGCTGATGCAGTAGATCTGGTTGCGGCGAAAGAGATACGGGTCGTCGATGGGGTGCATGCTGAGCAGCCCGGTTTCGACGCGGGCCACGGCAGCGCCGGGCTGGATCGTCGCGATGGGATGGGCCTGGACCAGGTCCATCAGCGTGGTCAGGCCGTCGACCTCGACGCCGATCCAGGGCTCGATGCCGGCCCGCTCGAAAGCCGCCTCGACCCACGCGCGCAGCCCGTGCGCCTTGCTGGTGACGGCAAGCGGCAGCCCCGCCAGATCGGCCATGCGGACGGGTTCGCCATCGGGACGCTCCATCATGCCGCGCGGGGCCAGCAGGAACAGGCGTTCGTCCAGCACCGGCACCACGCTGCGGCCTTGCGCGCTGTCGTTCTGAAACAGGACGGCCAGATCCAGCCGGCGGGCGTTGAGCAGGTCGCCCAGGTTGCCCGACAGGCCCTCGACCAGATGCAGCCGCACGTTGGGATAGCGCTCGGTCATGGCGGCATAGAACGGACGCGCCAGCAGCGACGCGGTGGTGGGCGCGAAACCGACGCTGACCGTGCCGGCCAACCGCGCCTCGCGCGCGGCCGCAATGGCGCTTTCCGCATGCCGCAGCGTCAGCTGCGCCTGCCGCAGGAAGGCCGCGCCGGCGGGCGTGGTGGTCACGCCCGTGGTGCTGCGCGTGAGCAGCCGCGTGGCCAGCTCGCTTTCCAGCCGGCTGATCTGCTGGCTGAGCGCCGAGGCCACCACGCCCAGGTCTCGCGCGGCCCGGCCAATGCTGCCCAGTTCGGCGACGCGGACGAAGTAACGGAGTTGGCGCAATTCCATGGGGCGAATTCCAGAGTGAAAAAGCAGGGCCGGCAAGACCATTTGCGGCCTGCCGCAGCATACTTTTTTTGTTCAAAAAGTTGTCAGCTATCTGAACAGGGCCTGAATAACAAACGAAAATTGTTTACACTCGCATCCACAAAATTCAAGCCGGAACGGTCCGCCGCGGGGGCGAGCCGTCCGGATTACGGGAGAAATTCGATGCGCAAGTTGCTTTTGGGGGCGGTGCTGGCTGCTGCGGTGTATGGCGGAACGGCGATGGCCGCCGTCGAACCCAAGGCCGTGGTCGCCACGTACTCCGATCTGGCGCTGGCCGGCTACGAGGATTCGCTGACGGCAGCCAAGAAGCTGCGCGAGGCCATCAATGCGCTGGTCGCCAAGCCCAGCGCCGACACCCTGAAGGCCGCGCGCGAAGCGTGGATCGTGGCGCGCGTGCCCTACCAGCAGACCGAGGCCTACCGTTTCGGCAACCCCATCGTCGACGACTGGGAAGGCCGCGTGAACGCTTGGCCGCTGGATGAAGGCCTGATCGACTATGTCGACGCGTCCTACGGCACCGAAAACGACGAGAACGCCTTCTACGCCGTCAACGTCATCGCCAATTCCAAGATCTCGGTGGGCGGCAAGACGGTCGACGTCAGCAAGATCACGCCCGAACTGCTGTCCGAAGTGCTGCACGAGGCCGACGGCAACGAAGCCAACGTGGCTACGGGTTATCACGCGATCGAATTCCTGCTGTGGGGCCAGGACCTGAACGGCACCGGCGCAGCGCCCAAGGACCGCAAGGGCACGCCGCAGGAGCGCCATTCCGGCAACCGCCCGCACACCGACTTCGATCCCAAGCAGTGCACCGGCGGCCACTGCGAACGCCGCATCGAATTCCTGAAGGCCGTGACGGACCTGCTGGTGACCGACCTGGAAGAAATGGTGGGCAACTGGAAGAAGGACGGCGCCGCGCGCAAGGCCGTAGAAGAGGATCCGAAGGCGGGCCTGATCGCCATGCTGACCGGGCTGGGCAGCCTGTCGTACGGCGAACTGGCGGGCGAGCGCATGAAGCTGGGCCTGATGCTGCACGATCCCGAGGAAGAGCACGATTGCTTCTCGGACAACACGCACAACTCGCACTATTACGACCAGATCGGCATCCGCAATGTCTATCTGGGTTCGTACACCCGCATCGACGGCAAGACCGTGTCGGGCGCGAGCCTGTCGGAACTGGTCAAGGCCAAGGATCCCAAGCTGGACGCCGAGGTGCGCGCCAAGCTGGACGCCACGGTCGCGGCCATGCAGGCCATGAAGACCCGCGCCGAGACGGTCGAGACCTATGACCAGATGATCGCGGACGGCAACAAGGAGGGCAACGCGGTGGTGCAGGCAGCCATCGACAGCCTGGTGGCGCAGACGCGCAGCCTGGAGCGCGTGATTACGTTGCTGGAACTGGGCAAGGTCGCCATCGAAGGTTCCGACAGCCTGGACAAACCTGACGCCGTATTCAAGTGAAACTCGTATTAGCCGCCGTACTGGCGGCGTCGGCCCATGCCGGCGCCGCCGCCGCGCCCGCCGCGTCCGGCGGGCGTGACGACCTGACGCCCGAAGACCAGAAGCGCGTCACCGCCATCACGGCGCCCACGCAGGATTTCTCGAAGATCGAATCGTTCGAGACCATGCAGGCCGGCGCCGCCACCACCAACAAGCTCATCAACGCCGACATCTTTTCGCAGCCGTCGGCCAACATGAGCTTTGAAGGCCGCCAGGAATTCCAGGTCGGCAACGGCCTGTTCCGCAAGGACTGGGTGTCCGCGCCCGCGTCCACGCAGGCGTCCGACGGCCTGGGACCGCTCTTCAATGCGCGCTCCTGTCAGGCCTGTCACACCAAGGACGGCCGCGGCACGGTGCCGGGCTTCGATCCGCTGGAACGCACCGACGCCGTCGCCTTGCTGCTGCGCCTGGCCGTGCCGCAAGGCGCGGACCGGGGGCATCCCAAGCTGGGCGCCGGCGAGATCGCGGCCTTGCCGGAACCCGTCTACGGCGTGCAGCTTCAGAATTTCGCGGTCGCGGGCCTGCCCGCCGAAGGCCGCATGGAGATCGAGTACGAACCCGTGCCGGTCGCGCTGCGCGGCGGCGAGACCGCCACGCTGATGAAGCCTACCTACCGCATCGAGAACCTGGGCTACGGGCCCATGCGCGCGGACACGCAGATCTCGCCGCGGCTGGCGCCGCCGATGATCGGCCTGGGCCTGCTGGAATCGATCCACGAGGCCGACATCCTGGCGAACATCGGCGCGGACAAGCGCGACGGCATCGTCGGCAAGGCCAACTGGGTCACCGACGCGCGCACCGGCCAGCGGGCGCTGGGCCGCTTCAACCTGAAAGCCGGACAGCCGACGGTCGAGCAGCAAAGCGCCGCGGCGTTCTCCAATGACATGGGCCTGTCCACGCCGATGTTCCCCAAGCATTCCGGCGACTGCACCGCCGCGCAGCCGCAATGCCTGGACATGCCGCATGGCGCGCAGCCGCGCTTCGGCCCGGAGGAAGTGCCAGCCAAGCTGATGGACTTCATCACCACCTATTCGACGAATCTGGCGGTGCCGCAGCGGCGCGATGCGGACGACGCGCGCGTGCTGGCCGGCAAGAAGCTGTTCTACGAGGCCAATTGCGTGGCCTGCCACGTGCCCAAGTACGTGACCAGCCGCAATGCCAAGCAGCCGGAACACCGCTTCCAGCTCATCTGGCCGTACACCGACATGCTGGTGCACGACATGGGCGACGACCTTGCCGACGGCGTGAGCGACGGCATGGCCACCGGCCGCGAATGGCGCACGCCGCCGCTGTGGGGCATCGGCCTGACCAAGACCGTCAATCCCAATGCGACCTGGCTGCATGACGGGCGCGCCCGCACGCTGCTGGAAGCCGTGCTGTGGCATGGCGGCGCGGCCAAGCCCGCGCGCGACCGCGTCGTGAACATGACGCCCGACGAACGCGCGGACCTGATCCGCTTCCTGGAGTCGCTGTGATGGCCCGTTCTGTCCGCCTTCCGTTCAAGCGCGCCGCGGCCGTGGCGCTGATGCTGGCGGCGCCGCTGTCTGCGCCGAGTTCCGCGCAGGCCGCCTTGCCCGGCGACCTGGGTGAACGCCTGGCGCGCGATTACGCGCGGCCGGCGGTGGCCAAGATGACGGACGCCGCCGTGGCCCTGGAAGGGGCGCTGGGCGGCTGGTGCGCCAAGCCTGACGCGGCAGGCGCCAAGCGCGTCGGCGATGCCTTCGGCGCGCTGGCGCACGCGTGGTCCGGTGTCGAGATCCTGCGCTTCGGCCCGCTGGTGCAGGCCAACCGCTTCGAACGGCTGGCGTTCTGGCCCGATACGCGTGGCGTGATGCCCCGCCAGGTGCAGGCGCTGATCGCGGCCAAGGACGACGCGCTGCTCCAGCCCGGCGCGCTGGCCGGACGCAGCGTGGCGGTGCAAGGGCTGCCCGCGCTGGAATATGTGCTCTATGGCGAACCGGATCTGCTCAAGCAGACCGGCGCGCCCGGTTTTGCCTACGCCTGCGGCTATGCCACGGCCATCGCGTCCAACGTGGCGAGCATCTCGCGCGATGTGGGCGAGGCCTGGAGCCCGCAGGGCGCGTTCGGCCGCCAGTTCGCTGCGCCCAAGCCGGGCAACGACCTGTACCGCAGTTCGCAGGAGGTGGCGGCCGAGGCCATGAAGGCCTTGTCGACCGGACTGCAGTTCGCGCGCGACGTCAAGATCGAACCGGTGCTGGGCGATTCGCCGCAGGCCGCGCGGCCCAAGCGGGCGGCGTTCTGGCGCAGCAATCTGTCGACCAGCCTCTTGGCCGCCAACGTGGATGCGCTCAAGGCGTTCTATGTGGCGGGCGCGTACCCGTTGCCGGCGGGCGAGGGCTGGATGGATGCGTCGGTGCGGGGCGAGCTGTCCAGCGCGGCGCACACGCTGCGCGATGTGCCGGTTCCGCTGGATGCGGCGCTGGCCAGTGAAGAGGGACGCCGTCTGCTCATGCTGGCATCGCTGACGCTCAAGAACGCCAAGGCCATCGTCGACGAGAACCTGGCGCCTGCGCTGGGCGTGACCATCGGGTTCAATGCGCTCGATGGTGATTGACCGGCGCCGGTTCCTGGCGCTGGCCGCCGCGCTGGGCTTGCCGCCCGCCGCCGCGCGCGCCGCCATGCCCGCCGATGGCGGGCCGCTGTACCTGACCGCGCGCAAGCGCGGCGGGCGCGACGAGGCCGTGGTGCTGGACGAGACCGGCCGCGACCGCCTGGCCATCCCGATGCCCGCCCGCGGCCACAGTTTTGCGATCGATGGCGCCACGGGGCGCGCGGTCGTATTTGGCCGCCAGCCGGGCTTTTTCGCGCTGGGGTTTTCGCTGGCCGGGGGCGAGCCGGTGGCGCTGGCGCTGCCCGACGATCGCCATTTCTTCGGCCACGGCGCGTTCGTGCAAGGCGGGCGGCTTCTGGCCGCCACGGAAAACGACTTCGAGGCCGGGCGCGGCGTGCTGGGTCTGTACGACGCCACGCCGGGCGGCGATTACCGGCGCGTGGGCGAGTTCGACGCCGGCGGCATCGGTCCGCACGAAGTCGTGCTGCTGCCTGACGGCAAGACGCTATGCGTGGCCAATGGCGGCATCCTGACGCATCCGGACTACGGCAAGCTGGAATTGAACCTGGACACCATGCGGCCGTCGCTCGCGTATATCGACGCGGTCACCGGCCAGCTGCAGGAAAAGGTGGAGCTCGCGCCATCGCTGCATCGGCTGTCGATCCGGCATCTGGCGCTGGCGGCCGATGGCGCGGTGTGGTTCGGTTGCCAATACATGGGGCCGGCGGCCGACCGGCCCGCGCTGGTCGGACGGCACCGCCGCGGCGCGGCCCTTGAACTGTTCGAAGGACCGCCCGAGACGCTGCGCAACATGCGCAACTACGTCGGCTCCGTCGCGGTCGATGCCGCAGGCGGCATCGTGGCCACCTCCAGCCCGGTTGGCGGGCAGGTGATCTACTGGGATGCCGCCAGCGGCAAGTGCCTGGGGACCACCGCGCTTGCCGACGGCTGCGGCGTCGCGCCCGCCGCGCAAGCGGGCTTCCTGGTCACGAACGGTTTGGGCGCGATGATCCGCACTGACGCTCAAGGCAAGGAAAAGCCGGTCCTGCCGCCGTCGCGCGATGTCTCCTGGGACAACCACTTTCGCATCGTGCCTGCGTAACGCGGCTTTGCCTGCTGGCGCCGGAAGACCTATGCTGCAGGTCGGTTCTCTTTACAAAGCCTGACACTCCCGCCAGGCGCCGCGCCGTTTTGCGCAAGCCGCTTCTGATACATTCTTCCGTCGATTTTTTTTCGCAGGAGGTTCCTCCATGGATGAGGCCGTAAAAGAGTTCTATCTGTGGGCGCCCAGGCTGATGGACATGGGCATCAATCTGCTGGTTGCCTTGCTTATCCTGGGCATCGGCTGGTGGGTGTCTTCGTTGCTGGGCGGTTGGGTCCGCCGGGCCGCCACGCGGTCGCCCAAGATCGATCCCACGATCGTTCCCATGTTCTCCACGACCGTGATCTGGGCGGTACGCATCTTCACGGTGATCGCGGTGCTGGCGCGCTTTGGCGTGCAGACGGCCAGCCTGATCGCGGTGCTGGGCGCCGCCGGTCTTGCCGTCGGTCTGGCCTTGCAGGGCACGCTGCAGAACATCGCGGCCGGCATCATGCTGCTGATCCTGCGCCCCATCCGCGCCGGCGAATACATCGCCCTCAGTTCGGGCGCCGACGGCACGGTCGAGGAGGTGGGCCTGTTTCTCACGCGTCTCGTGCAGGGCGATGGCATTCATCTCACGCTGCCCAACAGCACGGTTTGGAACGCCACCATCACCAACTACAGCCGCAACAAGACGCGCCGTCTGGATATCCCCGTGCCGGTGCGTTATGGCGACGATCTGGATGCGGTGGTCGCCAAGCTGCAGCAGATCGTGGATGCGCGTCCCGATGCGTTGAAGGATCCGGCGCCGCAGGTCAAGGTGTTCGACTACAAGGAAAACGGCGTCACCGTGAACGTGCGCGTGTGGGCCGAGTCGGGCAAGTACTGGGAATTGCGCTGGAGCCTGTACCAGGAAATCCGCCGCGCGCTCGAAGAGGCCGGTTTCCAGGCCCCGATCCCGCTGCGCGAGATCCAGAATCCCAAAACCGGCGCCGCGGCTTCCTGAACGAGGCGCGCAGGGCGTCGGGCATGAAAATGGGAGCCTCGCGGGGCTCCCATTTTTTTACGTCGCAGCATTGTGGCTTTCTTCAGTGCATGAAAGCGACGAGGCCGATCCCCGGTTCAGGCCGGCATCGCCAGCCGGGCCAGTTCCGTCTTGATCCAGCCCGCGATCTCGCGCTGGCGCTGCGCGGGCATGCGGTCGATGATGGCCGTCACGCTGACCGCCAAGAGGGGCGCGCCCTGTGCGTCCAGCAGCGCGCAACCCACGCCCAGGGCGCCGCGTACCGCATGGTTGCCCACCACGGAATAGCCGCGCGCACGGGTGTTTTCGATGAGGCGGAACATCTCTTGCGGCGTCATGCCGCCGTACTCGTCCAGCCTGCCTGAGTTGCGTTCGACGATGCCGCGCGCCACGTCGTCGGGCAGGGCCGCCAGCAGCGCCATGCCGCCCGATCCCACGCCCAGCGGCTGGCGCTTGCCCGCGTACGTGGCCAGGATCTGCACGGGATAGCTGCCGATCTCGCGATGCAGGCTGATGGAATCGTCTTCTTCGCGCACCACCAGGAACACGGCGTCGCCGGTGCGGTCGGCCAGGCGGCGCAGCACGGGCAGCAGCTGTCGCACGCGCGGGTCGCGCGAACGCGTGTCCGGGTCCACGGCGAGCTGGGCGCGGTACTTCTTGGTGCCCGTGACCGGCAACACCAGGCCGGCGTCCAGCAGCGCTGCCAGCAACCGATAGATGGTGGGACGCTGAATGCCGGTCAACCGGGCAATGTCGGTCACGCTCAGGCCGTCCGGGCCTTGGTCTCGCAGGGCTGCCAGCACGGCCAAACCACGGCGTAGCGTGCGTGGGCCGGCGGACGCGGCATCGCTGTCTTGCATGCAAATCTCTGAAAACTAAGGGTTATCAACGAACGGACGAGGGAAAACCATTGTCCGTAGGGTGGACTCTACCTTGATGCCATCCGCATGTATAGCGCAGAATGCGTTCATCCAATAATTCAAATCGTCCATCTAATGGACAGTACCTGCACGGAGACACTATGACTACAGGTCACAAGCCTGGCATGCGGCGTCTGGCCGCCACCCTTCTGGCCACCGCCGCAAGCGCATTTGCAATGGGTTCCGCCCACGCTGCCTATCCCGACAAGCCCGTCCGTATCGTGGTCGGTTTCTCGGCCGGCGGCACCACCGACGTGATCGCCCGGATCATGGCCAAAGAACTGACCGAGTCGCTCGGCCAGTCATTCGTGGTTGAAAACAAGCCGGGCGCCGGCAGCAATATCGCCACCGACCAGGTCATGCGCGCCACGCCCGACGGCTACACGCTGCTGTTCGTGGCGGTGACCAGCGCGATCAACCAGACCCTGTACAAGAACGTTTCGTTCGACCTGACGAAGGACTTCGCACCGGTCGCCCTGGGCGCCAAGGTGCCGAATATCCTGGTGGTCAATCCCCAGGTGCCGGTCAAGTCCGTGAAGGAATTGGTCGACTACGCCAAGAAGAATCCGGGCAAGCTGGCTTTCGCCTCGTCCGGCAGCGGCACCTCCATCCACATGGCGGGCGAGCTGTTCAAGATGAAGGCGGGCATCGACGTCCTGCACGTGCCGTACAAGGGCAGCGCCCCGGCCATGACCGACCTGATCGGCGGCCAGGTGCAGTTCATGTTCGACAACATGCCGTCGGCCTGGCCGCACGCCCAGTCGGGCAAGCTGAACGCGCTGGCCGTGACCACGCGTGAGCGCTCCAAGAGCGCGCCGGACCTGCCGACCATGCAGGAATCGGGCTTTGCGGACTTCGACGTGTCGTCCTGGTTCGGCCTGCTGGCCCCGGCCGGCACGCCGCCGGAAGTGATCAACAAGCTCAACGCCGCCATGCAGCAGGCGCTGGACAAGCCCTCTGTGCAGACCAGCTTTGAAAAGCTGGGCGCCGTGGGCGTGAAGACCACGCCGGCCGAATTCGGCCAGTTCATCAAGTCGGAAGTCGACGGCTGGGCCCCCGTGGTCAAGGCCTCGGGCGCCAAGGTGGACTGACCGGCATGACCGCCGGCGAGCTGCCGGCGGACGGGCCAAACAAGAAGGGACGGGCAATGCCCGTCCCTTTTTTATTCGTGCATTTGGCAATGCCGTTGCCGGCCTGCCGGTCCGGGCGGCTATTTCTTCTTGACCGCGTTCAGCATCGCCGTGCAGACGCCACGCATCATGTCCACCTCGTCGCGGGTGAGCGACAGGCGCGAATACAGATGGCGCATGCGCGGCATCAGCTTCTTGGGATGGGAGGGGTCCAGGAATTGGACGCCGACCAGCGCTTCTTCCCAGTGGGCCAGAAAGGCCTGGACCGCCTCGCTGGAGGCAGGGGCCGCGCCGCGCGCGGGCTCCTGGGCGGTGGAACGGGGCAGCAGCTCGGCCCCCTGGTCCACCAGCAGGGCGTAACGCAGCTCCCAGGCGGCTAATTGCAGCGCCTGGGCGACGTTCAGCGAGCTGTACTCGGGATTGGCCGGGATATGGCAGATACGGTGGCACAGCGCGATCTGCGCGTTCGTCAGGCCGGCGCGCTCGGTGCCCAGCACCACGGCGGCCACGCCCTCGGCCGTGTCCGCCAGATGCGCGCAGGCCAGGTCGGCCGCCTGCCGGATGTCGCAAGGCGGAGGGCCCAGGTCACGGACCCGGGCAGTCAGCGCAAACGCCAGCGTGACGGGCGCCAGGGCTTCTTCCAGCGTCGGGTAGATGCGGGCGTTTTCAAGCACGTCCAGCGCGCCGCTGGCCAGCGCCACGGCCTCCGGCTGGCTTGTTACATCCGGGAATTTGGGGTCCACCAGGACCAGTTCCGAGAAGCCCATCGTCTTGATTGCGCGGGCCGCGGAACCGACGTTTCCGGGGTGGCTGGGGTTCACCATTACGAAGCGAACACGTGAAAATGCTTGAGTCATTTAAAATGGCACGTTTGGCTTCGTGCCTTCCTGGTTTTTTGGGTCGATTTCCCCGTGGGGGCGACGGCGCGGCGGGGGGCGGCAAGCGGCCTATCATCAAGCCAACTCATCGCATACGTACGGAATTTTATGCACCCGATGCTCAACATCGCCATCAAGGCGGCCCGGCGTGCCGGCACCATTATCAACCGTGCCAGCATGGATTTGGAACGACTCAGCGTGGCTCGCAAGGGTCCGCGCGATTATGTCACGGAAGTCGATCGGGCCGCCGAAGAGTCCATCGTCGAAACGCTGCACGCGGCCTATCCGGACCACGCCGTTCTGGGCGAGGAGTTCGGCCTGCAGGGTCCTGACCAGGCGGAATTCCAATGGATCATCGATCCGCTGGACGGCACCACGAACTTCATCCACGGCCTGCCCAACTACGCCGTGTCGATCGCGCTGACGCAGCGCGGCCAGGTCACGCAAGCGGTCATCTATGATCCGTCGCGCAACGAACTCTTCACGGCCAGCCGCGGCAGCGGCACGTTCCTGAACGATCGCCGCGTGCGCGTTTCGGGCCGTACCCGCTACCACGACGCGCTGTTGGGCGCGCACTGGCCCAACGCCGGCGACCCCGAACAGGGTTCGCAGCGTTTCCGCCAGATGGCCGAAGGCGCCACGGGCGTGCGCCGCCTGGGTTCCACCGTGCTGGATCTGGCCTACGTGGCCACCGGCCGCCTGGACGGCTTCTGCGGCGTGGGGCTCAAGCCCTGGGATCTGGCCGCGGGCAGCCTGATGGTCCTGGAAGCCGGCGGCCTGGTCGCCGATTTCGACGGCGAACAAGGCTGGATGGACAGCGGCAACGTGCTGGCCGCCAGCCCCAAGATCTTCACGCAGATGCTTGCCACGCTGAACCCGCCGTCCGCCGCCTGATCGGCGCGGCACAAAGAAAAACCGGCCCTCGTGGCCGGTTTTCTTTTTATCAATCGGGCCGATCAGGCGTCGCCGTTCTGCGTAATGAGCTGTCCGTCGGGCAGCACCATCCACGCTTGCACACCCAGGCGTCGCACCAGCTGCGCGGTGCGATCCAGCGGCATGTTCGAGAACGCGGTCGACAACGCATCGGCCGCGGTTGCCGTGGACGCCATGACCGACACGCTGCGGTACAGCGGCCGCGCCCGGCCGCTGTGCGGATCGAAGAGATGCGAATACCGTCCCTCGGCATCGAACGGCGTGCCGTAGCCGCCGGACGTGGCAAGCGCCTGGTTGCTGATCGGCACCTGCGTCAGGATCTGTTCCGGGGACAACGGGTCGGCCAGCCCGACGCGCCAGCCCGTTGCGCCGGCCGATGCATCCAGGCCGCGGATTTCGCCCATATCGACCAGCGCGCGCTCCAGCCCGGCATGGCGAAGCAGGTCCGTCACGCGGTCCGTGATGTAGCCCTGGGCGATGCCGTTCAGCGTAAGCGCCATGCCCGGCTGCAGGCCGATGCGTTGCGGGTCGATCTCGATGCCTTGGTACGAGACGCGCTGCAGGGCCGCTGCGATGTCGGCCTGCGCCGGCCCGGCCGCCGATGCCCCCGGCCGCGCGAAGTGATCGGCATACACACGCCACAACGGCTGCACGGAGGGATCGAAGAGGCCGCCGGTCAGTTCGGCGTAGTGCCGGCTTTCGCTCAGCAGCCGGACAAGATCGGACGGCGGATCGGCCAGATACCCCTGGCGGTTCAGGACCGACAGCGCGCTGTCGTCGCGATACAGGCTGAATACCCCTTCCAGCCGCCGAAGTTCTTGCAGCGCCTGTTCGATCAGCCGTTCGGCCGCCTGGCGGTCGGGATGGTACAGCCGCAATTCCGCATCGGCGCCCAGCGCCACGCCTTGCCAGCGCGTGGGTGCGATGGCCGCTTGCGCGCGGCGCCATAAGCTGGGGGCGAGGGCCAGCGCGGATGACGCGGCGACGATACCGAGGAAGCGGCGGCGGGTGGGACGGTTCATGGCGTTATCTACTGAAAGGGCGCAAGGGGCAGGGACGCTTCGAGGCAGGGCGGCGGCCGATCGCTATTGGGCAAACACGTAGTCCTCGGGCACGTCGGCAAAGCGCACAACGCGGCCGCCGTGGGTCTGGGCAAAGGCAAGCGCCCGGGATTGATCCGAAAACGGCATGGCGTCTTCGGCGCCCATGCCGCCAAGGAAGCTGGAACCAATGACATAGAACGCCTCGCGGGCGTCCACCCAGGCTTTCGGGTCGGCGGCGCCGTCGGGCCCCGCGGCCGCCATGTCGTTGACGTAGATGGCGGCAAGCCCCTTGGGTTCCTCGGGCAGCCGGGTGTAGGCAAAGACCTGTTTGATCGACGAGAACCACACGGGCGCCGCGCGGCCCTTGACGAATATCTGGCCCTTCGGCCCCGCATGGTCCTTGAGCATCATCCCGCAGTAGTGGCCGACGGCGTCGGCGGACACCGCCTGAGGCGCGGGCGGCGGCGCGGCGGGTTCGTCGCCGCCGCAGGCCGAAAGCGCCAGCATGATGGCCGAGAAGGCCGTCACTGCGGCCCAACGTTGTAGTGTCATAGCTGTTTCCTCCGGAAGCAGAAGGCGGCCAGAAGGAACGGCACCGCGATCCACAGCAATTGCGCCGCCACCAGCAGCGGCACGGGCATCTGGGCCTGGTCGCTGACCCCCGCCATGCCCGCGTACATCGAGATGTTTTCGAAGCCCGTCAGGTTCAGCAGGCGGTACACGTCGGACGGGTTGGCCAGCAGCAGCGCGTTGAGCATGCCCGGCGTGACGTGACGGCCCTGGTCCGCCGCCAGCACGCCCAGCAGGCCCATGTCGTAGATGACGACAAAGAACAGCCACACGCCCAGCGCGATGCCCGCGGCGGTCGCGCGTTCGCGCACCAGCGTGCTGATGAGGTAGCCCATCGCCAGAAAGCTCGCGCCCAGCAGCACGCTGGCCCCGATCAGCATGGCAAAGGGTCGCCACGCGCCGGCATCCATGCCGCCATAGACCCATTGCAGCGCCAGTCCCGCAGACCCGTAGCCCGCGCCGGTGGCAATGGCCAGGATGGCCAGGTGCCCGATGAACTTGCCCATGATGACCTGCCATCGCGACACCGGATAGCTGAGCAGCAGGGCCATGGTGCCGCGGTCGACCTCGCCGACGATCGCGTCATAGGCGAGCAGCATGGCGATGAGCGGCACCAGGAAGATCGACAGGCTGGACAGGCTGACCACCGTGACGGTCAGGGGATCGACCTTGACTGCGCCAGTGGGAGCGCTGCCCAAGAGGCCCAGCGCCAGCGCCAGCGCGGCCAGGAGGACTGAGGTGGCAAGGACCCAGCGGTTGCGCAAGCCGTCGCGGATTTCCTTGCCGATGATTGTGCTTACGGCGTTCATGCGTCTTCCCGTTCAAGCAGGTGGGCGTAGATGTCGTCCAGCCCGGGAACCTGGATGTCCAGGTCGCCGATGGGCGCCCGGATGGCGCCGATGCTGCGGATAGCCTCGACTTTGTCCGATTCGTGGCACAGCCGCTCGTAGCGGCCGGCTTCGACCTGTCGCCAGGACGAGGAGGGCGGGGGGGCGGACGCATCGTCCGGCCCGAGCGTAACGCTGATGCGGATCGGCAGGCCGGTATCGCGGCGCAACGCGGACATGCCGCCGTCGGCGATCTTCACGCCCGCCTTCATGACGACGATGCGGTCGGCATGGCCAGCCAGTTCCGACAAGGCGTGCGTGCTGAGCAGGATGGTCGCGCCGCTGGCGCGCAATTCATGCACGATCTCGTAGAACTTGAGCCGCGACGCGGGGTCCAGGCCGGTAGTGGGCTCGTCGAACAGCAGGATGCGCGGTTCGCCCAGCAGGGCCTGCGCCAGCGCCAGCCGTTGGCGCATGCCTTTTGAATAGCCGCCCACGCGGCGGTGCGCCGCGCCGGAAATGCCCACCTTTTCAAGCAGTTCCGCGTTGCGCGATAACGGCTGACGCTTCAAGCGCGCATAGAACGCCAGGTTTTCGGCGCCCGTCATCGCGGGATGCAGCGCCACGGTTTCAGGCAGGTAGCCGATCCGGTCCCGCAGGCGCGCGGCAGCCGGGCTGTGCGCGTCCTGGCCAAACAGCGTGACGCGCCCGTGCGTGGGGCGGATCAGTCCCAGGATCAGCTTGATCAGCGTGCTTTTGCCCGCGCCGTTGTGACCGGCCAGCGCCACGCATTCGCCTTCGCGCAGGTCCAGGTCCAGGACGCTGATGGCCCGGTGGTCGCCATAGTGTTTGCTGACGCCCGAAAGCGTCACCAGTGGATTGCTCATTGGATGTCCTCGGCGCGTTTCGCGCCGGTTTTTGCGCCGCGCGGCCTGGCGGGCTTCATCAGCGGAGCGCTGTCGATCACGCCGCCCGGCAGGATCGCGGGGAACTGCGATTGCGCCCAGCGCACCACCGAGATGGCGGGGCTGTTGAGCAGGATGCGCGCAGCCGGGGCGCGCCACAGCAGCTGGTCCACCACGTCGTTAGGGCGGTAGGCCGTGTCGGCGATGCCATCGCCGTCCAGGTCGAAGGCGGTGTTGTCGCTCCAGTAGTTGCCGCGGCCGCCGTCCGACCATTCCATCACCCGCGTGCCCACGTACTTGACCTGGTTGCGGTTGTTGATGAAGGCGTTGCCCGAGATGCGGTTGCCTTCGGAGCCCGCGGTGAAATGGATGCCGATGCCGCAGTTGGAAAAATGGTTGTCCGCAAAGCGGTTCTTGTTGGCGTTGTAGATGAACACGCACTTGGCCGCGCCATCGACGGTGTTGCCCGAGATGTCCGAGTCGTTGGCGTAGTTCATCATCAGGCCCTGCTCGACGTTGTTCACGGCCTCGTTGCCGGTGACGACCAGGCGGTGCGAATACATGATGGCAAAGCCGATGTCGTTGCCGGTGGACACGTTGCCGCTGATCTCGCTGTCGTTCGTGTACATGTAGTGCACGCCGTAGCGCAGGTCGTGGAAGCGGTTGCCGGTGAAGCGGTTCTGCTTGCTGGTGTTCACGAAGATGCCGTCGCGGCCGGCGGAAATGTCGTTGTCCACCACCGCGCTGCCGGGCGTGTTCCACAGGGACACCCCGTTGCCGCGCTCGGCCACGCGCAGTTCCTGATTGCCCACGATGCGGTTGCCCCGCACCATCGCATCTTGCGGACCCCACACATACACGCCGAACAGGTTGTCCAGGATGTCGTTGTGTTCCACTACGGCGCGATGCGCGGTGCGGTCCAGGAAAATGCCCGCGTCCATGGCGGGCAGATCCAGCCCCGAGCGCGTGACGGTCAGATGGCGCAGCGATACGTCCGCGGCCTTGACCCACAGCGTGCGTCCTTGGCGCGTGCCCGCGATGATCGCGGATCGGTCCTGCGGTCCTTCAAGGGTGAGCGGCTTGTCGATGACGACGGCGCCCGCGTAGGACCCCGGCGCCAGACGCAGCGTGTCGCCCGGTTGCGCCGCGGCGACGGCCTGCGCCAGGTCCGCGCCCGCCGCCACGTCCAGCGTGGCGGCCGCGGCGGCCCCGTTTAGGGCCGGGCCGAAGCCGGCCAGCACGAAGCCGGCCGCGGCCCATGCCGCGTGTCGCAAGGTTGCGATGGCAGCCATGGATCGTTACGCGGACTTCTTGGGGTGCACGATCATCTGGCCGGACATTTCCATGTGCAGCGCGTGGCAGAACCACTGGCAGTAGTACCAGTAGATGCCCGGGCGGTCTGCCTTGAACGTCACGGACGACGTGGCCTGGGGTCCGATTTCCATTGCGATGCCGTGGCCTTCCAGCGTGAAGCCGTGCGTCAGGTCTTCGATCACTTCCATGTTGGTCACGAACACCGTGACTTCGTCGCCCTGGTTGACCTCGAACTGCTTCAGGCTGAACATCGGCGCCACCGCCATCATGTACACGCGCACCTTGTTGCCGTCGCGCACCACCTTGGCGGCGTCTTCCAGCGACACACCGTCCTTCTTGGCGATCTGGCGGGCGTCTTCCCACATGGGGTCGTCGCGCTTCCAGACGCTGATCGGGTTGATCTTGGAGCGGTGCACCAGGCACATGTCGTGCGGCTCGGCAAAGCTGGGGCCATCATGCACAAGCTTCATTTCGTCGCCGGAAATGTCGATGAGCTGGTCGTTCTCGGGCTTGAGCGGGCCCACGTTCAGGAACCGGTCCTTGGAGAACTTGTTCAGCGACACCAGCCACTTGCCGTCGGCTTCCTTGGTTTCGCCCATGGTCGAGTGGTTGTGGCCGGGCTGGTAGTGCACGTCCAGCTTCTGGATGATCGGGTCGACCTTTTCGCCCTTGTAGGCGCGCTTGGCCTTGTCGATGTTCCACTTGACCATCTGGCTGTCGATGAACAGCGTGGTGTAGGCATTGCCGCGGCCGTCGAACGCGGTGTGCAGCGGGCCCAGGCCAAGCTGCGGTTCGGCCACGACGCAGTCGCGCGGCTTGATCTTGTCGGCGAACAGGTCGTCCAGCTTGCGCACGTCGATCACCGTCACGGTGGGCGACAGCTTGCCGTTCAGCATGAGGTGGATGCCGTCGGGCGCGGCGTTGCAGCCGTGGGGCGAGTTGGGCACCGGGATGTAGCGCGTGTACTTGGAACCGTGGCGGCCATCGACGACCGGCACGCCGCCCATCGTCTTGAAGTCGCCGTCCTTGACGGCCTGCTCGATGCGCTTGAGGTCGAAGACCACGACCCAGTCCTGCTCGTTGGCCGACATCTCTTCAACGGTGACGCCTTTCTCGGAGTTGTAGCAGGTGGCAAACGAATACTTTCCCTGGTAGTCGGCATCGCCGTTGTCCAGGTTGCCGTCGACCAGCACCTGCCACGCCACCTTCATCGTGTCGCCGTCCAGCGCCGTGTAGACGGAGAAGAAGTTCTTCTTCGGGTCGTCCAGCACCTTGCCGTCGTTGGGCAGCGGAATGATGTGCTCGCCGTTGGCAAACACGTAACCGGTGCGCGGATAGCGCTGCGGACGCAGGCCGTGCACGCCCGACACGTTGGGCAGCTCGGTGATCTTGTCGGTCTTCATCACGTCCAGGCGGATGCGCGCGACGCGGTTGTTGGCCTTGTCGTTGATGAAGAGGTAGCGGCCGTCGTAGGTCTGGTCGGTGAACGACAGGTGGGGGTGGTGGGCGTCGCCGTTGGGGAACACGCCGCCCTTGTCCTTCAGGAACTCGCGGGTTTCGGGCGTGAGGCCGTCGGTCAGGATCTTGCGGCTTTCGTTGGTGCGGCCCCAGCCCGTGGCGCTGCATTGATTGAAGACGGGGATGCGCACCAGTTCGCGCATCGACGGCAGGCCCAGCACGCGGACTTCGCCCGACTGGCCGCTGGAGTTGAACGCGTAGTATTCGTCCAGTTCACCCGGCGCGACGTGCCCGAGCACGCCGCCGTTGCCGGACTTGGCGTCCTTGCCGTGCGCGGTGGACATCTGCGCCCCGGCAACGAGGCCGGCCGCGCCGGTGATGGCTGCGGTGCCCAGGAAGCTGCGGCGGGTAAGGCCGGCTTTTTCGGGGGTCTTGTCGGACATGGATAACTCCTAGGTAGTGGCGGCGCGGTGCGCCGCGGTACGAAAATCGTGTTTCACGATTCCGGGTTGGGGCGATTCGCCGGGTTGGGGCTGGGCATGCGGTGCAGAACGACTTCGTGCACCGCCGGCTCCGGGGGCGGCGCCGGGCGCCGTTCGCGCTTGGCCTGCTTCTGGATCAGGTGAGGGCACTTCTGCTTGTGGTGGTACAGCATCTGGCAATGCAGGCACTGGATGCACTCGTTCGGGTTGATTTCGCCGGATGGGTCGATGGCCTGGACGGGGCATTCGATGTTGCAGCGCTGACAGGGGTTGCCGCAGTCGCGGTAGCGCTTGAGCCAGTTGAAGATGCGCAGCCGGGCGGGGATGGCCAGGGCGGCGCCCAGCGGGCACAGGTAGCGGCAGAAGAAGCGCTCGATGAACAGGCCCGCGACAAGCAGCGCCACGGCGAACAGCACGAAGGGCCAGTGACGCACGAAGTGCAGGATGATCGCGGTCTTGAAGGGCTCGACTTCGGCGAGCTGCTCGGCGACCGCCAGGTCATACAGCGAGAAGCCGAAAAGCAGCAGGAAGATCACATACTTGAACGTGGACAGCCGCTGCGCCACGCCGTGGCGGATCTTCAGCTGGCGCACGCCCAGCCGCCGGGCGATGCGGTTGGTCAGTTCCTGCAGCGCGCCGAACGGGCACAGCCAGCCGCAGAACGCGCCGCGGTTCCAGAACACCATGGAGATGGCGGTGGCGCACCACAGGATGAACACCAGCGGGTCCATCAGGAAGTATTCCCAGCGGAAGTCGGTGCGCAGGGCAGAGAAGAACGTCAGCACGTTCACGATGGACAGCTGCGCCTGGCCGTACCAGCCGATCCAGAACAGCGCGAAGGCAAGGAACGCCAGGCGCAGGCGGTCGTGCAGCAGCGGGCGCGACGTGAGCTGGTCCTGGAAGAAGAAGATGCCGACGAGCACCGTCAGGGCGACGGTCAGGATGGCGATCTGGCCGGCCTTGCCGTGCCAGATCTGTTTCCATAGCGCGGGCGCGGAATCGGCCTCGGGCGCGGTCGCGGGCGAGGCTTGCGCCGGGCTGGGCGCGGAGGCGGCCGGGGGCGCGACGGAGCGGGTGTAGGGCTGGGGAAGTTCGTAGGGCAGATCGAACGTGACGAACGCCTTGTCCGACACGCTGAGCACGCGCTGCACCATCAGTTGCAGGCGCCACGGTTTGACCGGGTCGAGGGACGCGTCTTCGGGCACCACAAAGAGGGCGACTTCGCGCAGCGCCGGCGCGCCCTTGGCGTTGACGTCGGCCAGACGCTGGTGGTTGCGGTCGCGAAAGCGGAAGGCGCTTTCGTCCTGGATGACCTCGATGCGGTCGAAGATGCCGCCGCGCACGTAGCCCGATCCCTTGAAGGAATACAGGCCGTTGCCCGCCACCAGCACGGCCTGCTGGCCGGGCTTCAAGCGTTCTTTCAGTCGCTGCCAGCCGATGTCGCCCAGCAGGCTGCGGCCGATGGACGGCGCGCTGACCAGCGCCGCATACAGATCGATGAAGGTGTCGTCGGGGCCGCCTTCGCCGTGTTCGGCGGCGTCTTTGCGGCCGGATCGCAGGAACGCCTGATTGACGTCGTCGGGCGTCAGGCGCAGGTTCTTCACGGCGCCCGCGTCGAGCAGTTCCTGCCAGCTCTGCACCGTGTCCTTGTCCTCGTCCAGCACGCGCGTGGCGGCCGGCTGCGCCGCCGGGCGCGCCGCGCCGGACTTGTCGATGCCGTGCGCGCGCGCCACCGCGATGGCCGATCGGGTGATCGTGTCGCCGATCACCATCAGCGTGACGGTGGCGCCGCTGACGATGTCCACGGGCGGCGGCGCGCCGTGGCGGGGCGGGGCCTCAACGAAGTTCAGGCCGACGTAGCCCTGGATGAAGTGGTCGACCTTGGACTGGGGAATGCCGATCAGCACGATGGGCTCGTGGTGTTCGACGAGCTTTGCGCCCATGATGCGGCCGTCGTCCGAAAGCCCCACCAGCACGTCGATCGGCTTGCTGGAGTACCCGCGGGTGTTGACCACGTCGGTGGTGAGATAGACCAGACCCAGTTGTTTGCCGCCCGCATAGACGCGGGCGACGGCGGGCTTGCCTTCGACGGGGCCGGTGCGGTCGGCGCCGGGAAAGATCTCGGTGATGGGCGTGGCGGCCAGGAATTCAGGCAGGCGTTGCGCCTGCGCCGCTGGCGCCAGGAACAGGCAGGAAAGCCAAAATGCAATCAACGCGGCTTGAACGTATCGTGCGACCCGGTGGTGTACTTCGGTACTGCCGCGCATGCTGAACTCTATTCGTCGTGTTTGCTTACAGGCATCCTACGAACATGCACTCCGCGGCGGATTGCGGTTTGTCAATTTGGCCTTTTGAATGCGTAATAGCCCTACGAAATGTAGGGGAAGTTCCCTAGTTTTGGGGGGTATGCGGGGTTGGGCTTGATGGATGTCAAGAGAGCGATGCGAAGGCGGTCCTACACTGGTCCGCGGCGGCAACGGCGTCTGCATATGGCTGGCGTACGTGCATCGACCGCTGTGTCATCGGAGAATTTCATGCTGGCAAAAGCCACCCTCGCCATCCTTCTTTCCGCCACCAGCCTGCCCGTGCTGGCCGCGCAATGTGAAGCCACCGTCGAAAGCAACGACGCCATGCAGTTCAACGTCAAGGAAATCGTCGTCGACAAGAGCTGCAAGGAATTCACGGTCACCCTCAAGCACGTCGGCAAGATGGCCAAGGTCGCCATGGGCCACAACTGGGTGCTCACCAAGGAAGCCGACAAGCAGGGCGTCGCCACCGACGGCATGGGCGCCGGCCTCGCACAGGATTACGTCAAGGCGGGCGACACCCGCGTCATCGCGCACACCAAGGTCATCGGCGGCGGCGAATCCGACTCCGTCAAGATCGACGTCTCCAAGCTCGCCGCGGGCGAAAACTACGCATTCTTCTGCTCCTTCCCCGGCCACTGGGCCATGATGAAGGGCACGCTTAAAGTCGGCGGCTGATACGCCGGCGGGTCTGTTGAGACAAGCAAGAGCCGGCCGGGGGGCCGGCTTTTTCATTGCCGGGCCGCCCCGTTCAGGCGCTTGCAAGCCTTAGTCCTTTCGGGCCAAAGCCTCTGTCCATCAGGCTTACGGAGGGGATACGTCACCGGCATGTCACGGATTTTCCATGTACGATTACCGGTCGTGTAACTTCTGGAGCTCCTGATGGAGTGGCTGCTGGACCCCGCTGCGTGGGTCGGCTTGCTTACCCTGGTCGTCCTAGAGATCGTCCTGGGCATTGATAACCTGATTTTCATCGCCATCCTGGCGGACAAGCTGCCGCCCGCGCAGCGCGATCGCGCACGCATCATGGGCCTGAGCCTCGCGCTGATCATGCGCCTGGGCCTGCTGTCCGTCATGTCCTGGCTGGTCACCCTGACCACCCCGCTGTTCAATATTGGTCCCCTGTCGCCCTCGGGGCGCGACCTGATCCTGATGGTGGGCGGCCTGTTCCTGTTGTTCAAAGGCACCATGGAACTGCACGAGCGCCTGGAAGGCAGCGCCCATACCGGCGCGTCCGGGCCGCGCGTCTATGCCAGTTTCTGGGTGATCGTCACGCAGATCGTGGTGCTGGATGCGGTGTTCTCGCTGGACTCGGTCATTACCGCCGTCGGCATGGTGGATCACCTGGCCATCATGATGATCGCGGTCATCATCGCCATCGGCATCATGCTGATCGCGTCCAAGCCGCTGACGCGCTTTGTCAACGCCCACCCCACGGTGGTGGTGCTGTGCCTGGGCTTTTTGCTGATGATCGGCTTTTCGCTCCTGGCCGAAGCCTTCGGCTTCAAGGTGCCCAAGGGTTATTTGTACGCTGCCATCGGCTTTTCGGTCGCCATCGAGGCGCTGAACCAGGTGGCCCGTCGCAATCTGCTCAAGCTGGATGCGCGCCGTCCGATGCGCGAACGCACGGCGTCGGCCGTGCTGCGCATGCTGGGCAAGCGGCCGCCCGCCAGCGACGAACCCGACCTGCCGCACGCCGACGGCCCGTCCGTCCAGGCGTTCGGGGTCGAGGAACGCAACATGGTCAGCGGGGTACTGACCCTGGCCGAGCGCTCCATCCGGTCCATCATGACGCCGCGCACCGACGTGTCCTGGATCAACATCGACGACGATCCCGAGAACATCCGCCGACAGCTCACCGAAGCGCCCCACAGCTTTTTCCCGGTGTGCCGCGGCTCGTTCGACGAAGTGCTGGGCATTGGCCGCGCCAAGGACCTGATTGCCGACCTGATCACCGAGGGCAGGGTGCGCCGCAACCGCCTGCGCGATCCCATCATCGTGCACGAGTCGATCGGCATCCTGCGTCTCATGGACACCCTCAAGCGCTCGCGCGGCCAGCTTGTGCTGGTGGCCGACGAATTCGGCGCCATCGAAGGCCTGGTGACGCCGATTGACGTCTTCGAGGCCATCGCCGGCGAATTCCCCGACGAGGACGAACTGCCCGACATCGTGGCGGACGGCGAAAACACCTGGAAGATCGATGGGGCGGCCGACCTGCACCACGTCGAACAGGTGCTGGAAACCGAAGGCCTGGTCGACGACGCCCAGGACTTCTCCACGCTTGCGGGCTATCTGCTCTCGCGCTTCGGACATCTGCCCAAGCCGGGCGACGTCTGCGAATACCAGATTCACCACCAGCATTTCCGTTTCGAAGTCCTGGAAATGGACGGCCGCCGCATCGCGCTCGTGCGCGTCGAAAAGCGCCCGCAAGAGCATTTCCCTGACGAATCCTCCCTAGCCAACGACTAACAGAAAGAGACCCCAGCCCGTGACCGAGAACACGCTCTATCTGATCAAAGCATTCATCCTGGGCATCCTGGAAGGCCTGACGGAATTCATTCCCGTGTCCAGCACGGGCCACCTCATCCTGGTCGGCGACTGGTTGAATTTCGATTCGGGCGACGGCAAGGTGTTCGAGGTGGTCATCCAGCTGGGATCCATCCTTGCCGTGATGTGGGTCTTCCGGGCCCGACTGCTCCAGCTGATTCGCGGCACGCTGACCGGCGTGCCCAGCGAGGTGGCCTTCACTCGCAACCTGATCCTGGCCTTCCTGCCCGCGGCGGTGATCGGCGCGATCTTCATCAAGACCATCAAATCGGTGTTCTACCACCCGGCAGTGGTGGTGGTGACGCTGGTGCTGGGCGGGCTGATCATGCTGTACGTCGAACGCCGCACGCGCCATACGCCGGGCGACGCGCCGGGCGCGGCGGACGACACCGCATCTGACGAGCGCGCATCGGCCCACACGCTGGAGCAGATCACCTGGAAGCAGGCGCTGGGCGTGGGCGTGGCCCAGTGCTTTGCCATGATTCCAGGCACCTCGCGCTCGGGCGCCACCATCATCGGCGGCATGATCGCGGGCATCCAGCGCAAGACGGCCACCGAGTTCTCGTTCTTCCTGGCCATGCCGACCATGCTGGGCGCGGCGGCCTACGACATGTACAAGAACTTTGGCCTGCTGACCCAGCATGACCTGTCCGGCATCGCCGTGGGCTTCGTCGCCGCATTCCTGAGCGCCATGGTGGTGGTGCGCGCCGTGCTGCGCTTCGTGGCCAACCATACGTACCGTGTCTTTGCGTGGTACCGGATCATCTTCGGCGGCGTCGTGGCCGCCTGGATCTTCACACGCTGATGCCTCCCCGCCACGGCGGGGCGCAGAAAACACAAGGGCCGCTTTTTCAAGCGGCCCTTGTGTTTGACTTGCGCGGTACGGCAGCGGCTACGCTTCCGTTTCCAGATCGTAGAACTGCAGTCCGTCGCGGTCGATGACCAGCCAGCCGCCGCGCGGAGGCGACACGTGGTCGCAGTCCCAGTCGGGGAGCACCCAGCGTTCGCGTTTTTCGCCGTCGACCTCCAGCACGTGGCGCGCGGGGCGATGCGTGTGGCCATGCACCAGCACGCGCACGCCCGATTCGCGGAAGATCGATTCGATGGCGCCCGCGTTGACGTCCATGATCTCCATGGACTTCGTCTGGTTGGCCGCCTGGCTTTCGCCGCGCGCCTGCTGCGCCATGGCCAGCCGCTCGGGGATGGTCTTGGCCAAAAATTCGGCCTGCCATTGCGGATTGCGGACCATCTGGCGGAATTGCTGATAGGCGGCGTCGTCCGTACAGAATTCGTCGCCGTGCGTCAGCAGGATCGAGCCGAAATCGGTTTCCAGCAGCGCCGGCTCGGGCAGCAGTTGCGCGCCCACGGCCTTCGCCAGTTCCTCGCCGATGAGGAAATCGCGGTTGCCGCGTCCCAGCCAGACCGGGATGCGGGCTGCCGTGGTCTTCAACGCCGCCAGCACTGAGGCAAGCCACGGCGGGGCGGCGCGGATCACGTCGTCGCCGATCCAGGCGTCGAAGATGTCGCCGGGCAGCAGCAGGGCTGCCGCCTCTTCTTGCGCAACCTGCAGAAAGGCCAGGAAGGCCTCCGAGGTGGCCGGCGTGGCCGGCCCCAGGTGCAGGTCCGATGCCAGCCAGACCGGGCCGGGCAGCGTGATCTTATTCAAGAACTTCGGCCTTCTCGATGATGACGTCTTCGTTCGGCACGTTCTGGTGGAAGCCCTTGTTGCCGGTCTTCACGCCCTTGATCTTGTCGACCACGTCCTGGCCTTCGGTGACGGCGCCGAACACGGCATAGCCCCAGCCGTTCGGCGTGGGCGACGTGAAGTTCAGGAAGTCGTTGTTGGACACGTTGATGAAGAACTGGGCGGTGGCCGAGTGCGGGTCGCTGGTGCGGGCCATGGCCAGGGTGTACTTGTCGTTCTTCAGGCCGTTGTTGGCCTCGTTTTCGATCGGGGCGTGGGTTTGCTTTTGCTTCATGCCGGGCTCGAAGCCGCCGCCCTGGATCATGAAGCCGTCGATCACGCGATGGAACACCGTGCCGTTGTAGAAGCCTTCCTTGACGTAGGTCAGGAAGTTTTCGACGGACTTGGGCGCCTTGGCGGCGTCCAGGGTGATGACCATGTCGCCTTGGTTCGTTTGAAGCTTGACGCGGGGATTGGTGCTCATGGTTTTGGTGCCTTCGGAGGTGGAGGGGGAAGAAGAGGCTGCCGGGGCGGCGCTGACCAGCGCCGGTGCGAATGCAGCCAGCGCGAACGAGCACGCCGTCAGGCGCAGCAGGTGTAGAGGGGAGTAACGGGACATCATTTGCCTTGTTTATCCTTCAACATTGTTTCAACTTCGCGGACCTTTTCGCGCATGCCGGGCACGCCGTCGCCGGCGGCTTCCTTGTAGGTGCGCAGGGCCTGCAGCAACTGCAGGTCGCCCAGGTTGGCGCGGGCAGCCGCGTAGTTCGGGTCGGCGCGCAGGGCCATCTGCAAGGCATCCTGCGCCCGGTCGAGTTCACCGCGGCTTGCATATAGAGCCGCCAGGTTGTTCCAGGGTTCCGGCAATTCGGGGAACCGCGTCGTCATGTCGTTGTAGATGTCGATGGCTTCGTTCGTGCGCTTGAGCGCCGCCAGGGCGCGCGCATGCTGGAACATGAGCTGGACATCGGTGCCGCGCTGGTCCTTGATCTCGGCCTCGCGCTTTTCGATCATCGCCAGCGCCTTCTCGTTATCGCCGCGGTTCAAGAGAAGCTCGATGTGCGTCGTGATCTGGGAGGCGGACGGGGTCAGGCGCGTATCCACGCTGGGCTTGGCGGCCTCCAGCAGCTTGGCCAGGGCGTCCCAGCCGCCTTCGGGCGGGATGGGGTCCAGGGTGGTGCGAGTGGCGTTGGGGTTTTCGCCCGCGCCACCGCTCATCGACTGGGCGATGGCGACGCCCGCGGGCGAGCTGGCCAGGGCCAGGGCGAGCAGGGCAACGCAAAAACGCGGCTTGATAGTCACGTGTGGGTTCCGTTAAAAGTCTTGGCCGGCCGGCGCTTACGCGCTCGACCGGGCCGCTTGCTATACTTGACGACCACCATTTTAGCCCCGGTTGGGTTTTGGCTCGACCATCGCGTTCAGGGCAGGAAGGGAAAGCAGGTCGCGAAGTCATTCTTTTTACGCGAACCCGCCTGCCAAAGTGCAATGGGACGACGCTGAAGGACGACCCTGAGCAATGGAAGCCCCCTGCAAACGGGTCGGCACTGTAAATGGGGCGGCACGCGTCGGCGGATCTTCCGCCGACTGCAATTTTCCGAACCGCCACGGAACACTAATCGAAGCCTATCGCGCCATGCTGCAAATCTACAACACGTTATCGCGTACCAAAGAACCGTTCAAACCGGCCCAGGCCGGCCAGGTGCGCATGTACGTGTGTGGCATGACCGTCTACGACTTCTGCCATCTGGGCCACGCTCGCATGCTGGTGTCGTTCGACGTCGTGCAGCGCTGGCTGCGCGCCAGCGGCCTGGCTGTCGACTACGTGCGCAACATCACGGACATCGACGACAAGATCATCCGCCGCGCGGTCGAGACCGGCCGCCGCATTGGCGAAGTCACCGAGTTCTATATCGACGCCATGCACGCCGACGAGCGCGCGCTGGGCGTTGAATCCCCCGACCGCGAGCCGCGCGCCACGCAATACGTGGGCGAGATGCTCGACATCATCGGCAAGCTCGAACAAAACGGCCTGGCCTATCAAGCCGAAGACGGCGATGTGAACTACGCCGTCCGCGGGTTTGCCGGCTACGGCAAACTGTCCGGCAAGACACTGGATGACCTGCGCGCCGGCGAGCGCGTGGCCGTCGGCTCCGGCAAGCGCGACCCCCTGGATTTTGTTCTCTGGAAGTCCGCCAAGGCCGAAGAACCGGCTGACACCAAGTGGGAATCGCCCTACGGCCTGGGCCGCCCGGGCTGGCACATCGAGTGCTCGGCCATGAGCAAGTCGCTGCTGGGCCTGCCCCTGGATATCCACGGCGGCGGTCCGGACCTGAAATTCCCGCACCATGAAAACGAGATCGCGCAGACCGAAGGCGCGTTCGGCGGCACGCTGGCCAACATCTGGATGCATTGCGGCCCGCTCATGGTCGATTCGGACAAGATGTCCAAGTCGCTCGGCAACTTCCGGACCATCCGCCAGACCATTGCCCAAAGCGATCCGGCAGCCGACCAGTCCGATTACGCGGTGAACCCGCGCGAAGCCGAAATGGTGCGCTTTTTCATCGTGCGCAACCACTACCGCAGCCCGCAGAACTACACGCCGGATAACCTCGTCGACGCGCAGAACGCGCTGGATCGCCTGTACCAGGCCTTGCAGAACGTGCCGGCCGACGACCAGGGCATCGACTGGAACGAGCCGCAGGCGCAAGCCTTCAAGGCGGCCATGGACGACGACTTCAATAGCTCGGGCGCCGTGGCCGCGCTGTTCGAACTGGCCTCCGAGGCCAACCGTACCAAGAGCGCGCGCAGCGCCGGACAGATGAAGGCGCTTGCCTCGCTGCTGGGTCTGTTGCAGCAAGCCCCGGCCGCCTACTTCCAGTCCGCCACCCGCTACTCGGCGGTCGCCATGGAGCAGGGCGCGCGCAGCACGCTCGACGCCGACGCCATCCAGACCCTGATCGACGCGCGCGCGGCCGCCAAGGCCGCCCGCAACTTTGCCGAGGCCGACCGCATCCGCGCCGAACTGCGCGATGCCGGCATCGAGCTGGACGACAAACCGGGTGGCCTCACGCAATGGCGCCGCGCGTGACCAAGCAGGATACGCCGGCCATGTCCACCGCAGATCTCGACATTCCCAAGCCTGAATATTGGGAAGCCGCCGTCGCGCACTTGATGCGCCGCGACCGCATCCTGAAAAAGATCATCCCTCAGCACCCCGAGGTCTGGCTGACCTCGCGGGGCACGCCGTTCATCACGCTGGCGCGGGCGATCATCGGGCAGCAGATTTCCCCCAAGGCGGCCGATGCCGTCTGGACCAAGTTCATCGACGCCGTGGGCAAGCGCCCCACGCCCGTCGCCGTGCTGCGCGTGGGCGTGGACGGCCTGCGCAAGGCCGGACTGTCCCAACGCAAGGCCGAATACGTGCTCGACCTGGCCGTGCATTTCGGCGAACGCCGGGTCCACCCCGAGAAATGGGCGGCCATGGACGACGAGGCCGTCATTTCTGAACTGGTCGCCATCCGCGGCATCGGACGCTGGACGGCGGAGATGTTTTTGATTTTCAATCTACAGCGGCCTGATGTCCTGCCGCTGGATGATCCTGGGTTGCTCAAGGCAATCTCGCTACACTATTTCAGCGGCGAGCCTGTCTCTCGCTTCGAGGCTCGCGAAGTCTCGTTGGCGTGGCAACCCTGGCGTACCGTGGCAACCTGGTATCTGTGGCGCAGTCTGGAACCGACGCCGGTCCAATACTGACGCAAACCAGGCAGCCCATCTACGGAACCACACTACATGCGCAATACATTTCTGGAATTTGAACAGCCGCTCGCCGAGCTTGAGAACAAGATCGAGCAGCTGCGCTATGTGCAGGCCGATTCGGCGGTAGACATCTCCGATGAAATCGGACGTCTGCAGCAGAAGAGCCAGACGCTCGCCAAAGAGATCTACGCCAAGCTCACGCCCTGGCAGACGGCGCTGGTCGCGCGCCACCCCCAGCGTCCCTACACGCTGGACTACGTGCGCGAAATGTTCACCGACTTCCATGAACTGCATGGCGATCGCATGTATGCCGACGACCAGTCCATCGTGGGCGGCCTGGCGCGCTTTAACGGCACGCCTTGCATGGTCATCGGCCACCAGAAGGGCCGCGACACCAAAGAGCGCGCCGCGCGCAACTTCGGCATGCCGCGTCCCGAGGGCTATCGCAAGGCCCTGCGCCTGATGCGCCTGGCCGAAAAATTCGGCATTCCCGTCTTCACGTTCGTGGACACCCCCGGCGCCTACCCCGGCATCGGCGCCGAAGAGCGCGGCCAGTCCGAAGCCATCGGCCACAACCTGTACGCCATGGCCGAACTCAAGGTGCCGGTGATCTGCACGATCATCGGCGAAGGCGGTTCGGGCGGCGCGCTGGCCATTGCCGTGGGCAATGCCGTGCTGATGCTGCAATACGCCACCTATGCCGTGATTTCGCCCGAAGGCTGCGCCTCGATCCTCTGGCGCAGCGCCGACAAGGCCCCCGAGGCCGCCGATGCGCTGGCCATCATCGCTCCGCGCCTCAAGGATCTGGGCCTGGTGGATCGCGTCGTCAACGAACCCGTGGGCGGCGCCCACCGCGACCCCCGCGTCATGGCGCGCCTCTTGCGCCGCGCGCTCGGCGACGCCCTGCGCCAGCTTCAGGGCCTGACGCCCGAACAGCTCGTCGAGCAGCGCGTGCAGCGCGTGCTCTCGTACGGCGCCTTCCAGGAAGTGCGCGCGTAGAGCGGGCAGGGCGCCGGCCCCCAGTGCCGGCGCCGCGGCCCCCGCGCCTTCTGCCATGACCGACGTCCCGCCGCCCGGCATCTCCCCTCGGGCCGACGCGGGCGGCAGTTTCTCCTTGCCTCTTTGCGCCGCGCTTGCCGCGGCGTTGCGTCAGGCGCTCACGGCATTGCCCGAGCGTCCGCGCCGCATCGCCATCGCCTTCAGCGGCGGGGCGGACTCGGCCGTGCTGGCCGTTCATGCAGCCGCTGTTGCGCCGGCGCTTGGCATCGAGGTGCTGCTATTCCATGTGCATCACGGCCTGCAGGCGCAGGCGGACGCCTGGGCGCGGCATGGCCAGGACCTGGCCGCACGGCTTGCGCTGCCGCTATATGAAGCGCGCGTCCAGGTGGAGCCGGCCGCCGGCAAGGGCATCGAGGCCGCTGCACGCGACGCGCGCTATGCCGCGCTGGCCGGGTTGGCGCGCCAGCACGAAGTCCATCACATCCTCCTTGCCCACCATCGCAACGATCAGGCCGAAACCGTGCTGCTGCGCCTGCTGCGCGGCACCGGACTGGCCGGCATGGCCGCCATGGCGCCGGTGGCGCAGCGCGATGGCGTGACTTACTTACGGCCGTGGCTGGAGCGGGATCGCAGCGAGATCCTGGGCGCGGCGAACGACCTCGAAGCCGCCATCGGCTGGCGCGCCGTGCAGGACCCCACCAACGCCGATCCGCGCTACACCCGCGCCGCGCTGCGCGAATTGCTGGCGCCCGTGCTGGATGCGCGGTGGCCCGGCTGGCGCGCCATCGTCGCGCGCCATGCGCGGCACATGGCCGAGGCGGCCGAGATCCTGGACGAAGTCGCGGCCGAGGATTTTGCGCGGCTGGACCCCAGCCCTGACGGCGTGAGCTTTTCGCTACAGGCATGGCGCGGTCTGTCGCCCGCCCGGCAGGCGCACGTGCTGCGCCATTGGCTGGCGTGCAACGGCGCCCGCATGCCGACCGATGCGCGCATGGCCGATCTGTTGCGGCAGTTGCGGGGGCTGCACAGCCTGGGCCACGACCGGCAGTTGCGGGTGGAGCAGGCAGGCCACGTGGTCCGGTGCCATCGCGGCCGCGTGTGGGTCGAGGCCCGGGACGGTTCGGATTCGTAATCGGGGCGCGGCGATGCGGGATCGCAGGTTTTAACGTGGCTGCCAGCGATTTTGCGCGCGGAATGGACATAAATTTCCGCAATCTGCGCAAATTTTTACCGTCGCGCTAGAATATATGGTTTTGCCCGTCAACACTTGCGGCGGGTGTCCAGCCAGAGTACGAGATGTCCCTGATCGTTCACAAATATGGCGGTACTTCGATGGGCTCGGTCGAGCGCATCAGAAACGTGGCGCGTCGCGTCGCAAAGTGGCACGCCGCCGGCCACCAAGTTGTTGTTGTCCCGTCCGCCATGGCGGGTGAGACGAATCGTCTGCTGGGTCTGGCGCGCGAGATTTCGCCCCAGCCCGACGGCCGCGAGCTCGACATGATCGCCGCCACCGGCGAGCAAGCCAGCAGCGGCCTTCTGGCCATTGCGTTGCAGGCCGAAGGCGTGCCCGCGCGCAGCTATGCCGGTTGGCAAGTGCCCGTGCGCACCGATTCGTCGTTCACGAAAGCCCGCATCACGTCCATCGACGACGCCCGCGTGCGCGCCGACCTGGACGCCGGCCGCGTGGTCATCGTGACGGGCTTTCAGGGCATCGACCCCGACGGCCACATCACCACGCTGGGCCGCGGCGGCTCCGACACCTCGGCCGTGGCCGTGGCGGCTGCCATCAAGGCCGACGAATGCCTGATCTACACCGACGTGGACGGCGTCTACACGACCGATCCGCGCGTGGTGCCTGAAGCGCGCCGCATGGCCGTCGTTTCCTTCGAGGAAATGCTGGAAATGGCTTCGCTGGGCTCCAAGGTCCTGCAGATCCGCTCGGTCGAATTCGCCGGCAAGTATCGTGTTCCGGTCCGGGTCCTGTCCTCGTTGACCGACCCCCTTATCCCGCTCGAGGAAGAAATGGTCTCGGGCACGCTGATTACTTTTGAGGAAGACGAAAAAATGGAAGCCGCCGTTGTCTCCGGCATCGCCTTCAGCCGCGACGAAGCCAAAATCACCCTGCTGGGCGTTCCCGACAAACCCGGCATCGCATTCTCCATCCTGGGCCCCGTCGCCGCCGCCAACATCGACGTCGAC
Source organism: Achromobacter sp. SLBN-14 (assembly GCF_006715415.1). Lineage (NCBI taxonomy): Bacteria > Pseudomonadati > Pseudomonadota > Betaproteobacteria > Burkholderiales > Alcaligenaceae > Achromobacter > Achromobacter sp. SLBN-14. The sequence goes on from NZ_VFNE01000001.1 coordinate 4,543,225, forward strand.
ATGATCGTGCAGAACCAGTCCGTGGCCGGCACGACCGACTTCTCGTTCACCGTGAACCGCAATGAATTTGCGCGCGCCGTGGACTTGCTCAAGCGCGAAGTCATCCCCGCCGTGGGCGCGCGTGAACTGTCCACCGACGAAAAGGTCGCCAAGGTCTCCATCGTCGGCATCGGCATGCGTTCGCACGTCGGCGTTGCCAGCCTGATGTTCCAGACGCTCTCGCAAGAGGGCATCAACATCCAGATGATCAGCACGAGCGAAATCAAGACCTCGGTCATCATCGACGACAAGTACATGGAACTGGGCGTGCGCGCGCTGCACAAGGCCTTCGGTCTGGACCAGGCGCCCGCCACCAAGGTCTGACGAATCAGGTCCGGCACGATTTTTTTGCGTGAATGCCCGAAACGCGGGCGAGAGCCAAAAAAATCGTGCTAGAATCTCGTTCTCTTTTCGGAGACGTGCCCGAGAGGCTGAAGGGGCTCCCCTGCTAAGGGAGTATGTGGCTAAAAACTGCATCGTGGGTTCGAATCCCACCGTCTCCGCCAAAGACACTTGCACCAGTGACACAAGGTTGCCTCAAGACCCGCATAGCTTATTGCTCTGTGGGTTTTTTGTTTTGTGCGGTCCACTGCGGGCCGCAGTTGTGCCGACTTAAAGCAAGGCGCGCTGCGATTCACCCCAGCCTGTCAATCAGCGTTTGCGCCTGCTTGATGACATCGGCGTCATTCGGCCGGAAATCCAGCCGCTCGGCGCGTGGCAGATTCACAAAGTGCGACTGTGAGCTACGCGCGTACGCCGGGTCGTAATGGCGGTCGATGAGTTCGCGCGCGAGGTCTTCGCGGCGGCCTTCGTCCACCAATGTCATCCAGCCCTTGATGGTGTCTCGGCTGTGCAGCCCGACCATGCGCTGCAATTGCGCCTTTAGCCAATCCGGCGTCTCAAAGAGCTGTGCATAATCCTGTTGCAGGAAGCGCGCGCGGTCTTCGCGGCTGGCGCGTACGTCAATGCATTGGCCGTGATGCATGGCGCGCAGCAGCGATGCGGGAATTTCCACTGCGCCAATCTTGCGGCTTTCGGCTTCGATGAACACCGGCTGGCTGGCATCGAGTTCGCGCAGTCGCACCGCAAGCAGCGTGTCGAAGCGCTTTTGCGTGGGCTGCTCAGCGTGCGGCCATGCGCCCAGCAGCGAGCCGCGGTGCGAGGCAAGCGCTTCCAGATCCAAGGTCTGCGCGCCTGCTTCGCGCAGGGCGTGCAATAGCCGCGTCTTTCCGCTGCCGGTGGGGCCGGTCAGGACGACAACACGCAGTGGTTGCGGCAGCGTTTGCAGGTCGTCCAGCGTGGCGCGGCGGTAGGTCTTGTAGCCGCCGTCGAGCTGCCGGGCGCGCCAGCCGATCATATTGAACATCAGCGTCATCGATCCCGAACGCTTGCCACCGCGCCAGCAATACACGAGCGGACGCCACCCTTGCGGGCGGTCCGCGAAGGTGGTCTCCAGATGGCAGGCGATGTTGCGCGCAACGATGGCCGCGCCTGCGCGGGACGCTTCGAACGGTGAGACCTGTTTGTACATCGTGCCGATCAGCGCGCGTTCTTCGTTGTTCAGCACCGGTGCGTTGCAGGCGCCTGGAATGTGGTCGTCGGCGTATTCAAGCGGCGTGCGCACATCGATGATTTCGTCGAAATCATGCAGCCTTTCCAGGCTGACAAGCAGGTGTTTCACGAAGACCGCCTCGGTGGAAGAATCGGAAGATTTTCGCACGCGGTGCGGTGGGGATGGGGTGGAGGACAACTGAAGCGGACACCATTGAATTGAAGACGCATGTGCATCTCAGGGGCGATGGCATCCGGCCGTTCATCGAACTGGAGGCGACGAGCCATCCCTTGGCTATCGAGCAGCGGGAGGGGATCACGACCGGCCGTGTCGCGCAGATTTACGCGCTGCTGGTGCACGGACAGGCGGGCCCGGGGTAGGCGGGCCCGCGTGCCATCCGACTTGCGCAACCTTCGAAACAACGCTATTATTCAAGGCTTGCTTTTTCAAGCGCCCGTAGCTCAGCTGGATAGAGTACCTGGCTACGAACCAGGGGGTCGTAGGTTCGAATCCTGCCGGGCGCGCCAAGTTATTTCGCGGTTGTTTGCGCTATGCGCAATGTCTGCGAGACCGATGAAAAAGCAGGGTTTGTAGTGAAGAGAAGTTATGCGTCACTACAAACATGGCAAGATTATTCTGATATAATTTTGCCTCTTTGCCGGAGCGCCCGTAGCTCAGCTGGATAGAGTACCTGGCTACGAACCAGGGGGTCGTAGGTTCGAATCCTGCCGGGCGCGCCAAACCATCACGGTTTAAACATCGCGATGTGAATGCGGCAAAGAAAAAAGCAGTAAAGAAAGTGCAGTAAACAAAATGGAAAGGCCTTTGATCTTGCATCGAAGGCCTTTTTGTTTTGGCGCGCGGTTTTTTATGCGTGGGTCTGTAGTGCCGGTTGCCGTTGATACTTGTGCTTGTGCTTGCTACTTGCCCCGCACGGCAACATCGCAAACGTGCAGGGGCGGCAGTGCCGGGCTTCCTCCCCGATCAATGCCGATCAATGCGCGGCGCTTTCTTCCGCGCTTTCCTTCTCTGCATCCTTCGATTTTTCGTCCGCGTTGTCGAAGCCCCAATCTCCGAACAGATACCAATCTTCGCCCAGCGATTCCGCCGGGTGCATGGTGCGCCCAGAGCCGTTGCCGCAGGCCATGGAGTCGGTGGAACAGTAGCGGTCGCAGCCCCAGCATATGCGTTCGGGGTGCTTCGGGTGGAGAGGAAACTTCTTGGCCATGCTGTCTGCCTGATGTTCTTGTTGAACTCAGCGTACTGCTGTCGGGGCCTGCGATTCATTGACATCGCGCAAATGCGGGGTCGCCACGTGTGCCGAGTCTCGGTTTAAACGGGGTCGATTTGCATGGTGTGATTCTTTCGTGTTATAAACACGCCTCTTTCGGGGCGCCCGTAGCTCAGCTGGATAGAGTACCTGGCTACGAACCAGGGGGTCGTAGGTTCGAATCCTGCCGGGCGCGCCAACTTATTCGAGATCATGCTGCACAGCGTGGTTTCCGCAGAAAAAACCGCAGCAATGCGGACGCGAAAAGCGGCTTGATGAATTCATCAAGCCGCTTTTTTTTCGTGGCGCGGATCACTGGCGCGGATCACTGGCGAGGATCACCACACGCGGTACACGCGTCCCGTCTGCGCGCCTTCGACGCTGCGGCTGAAGGCCAGCGCCACGCGGCTGGCCGGGGCCGCCTCGAAGCCCTGGAAGTAGGGGCCATAGCTGTCCAGCGACTCCTGCAGCACGGTAGGGCTGACCGCGTTGATGCGGATCCCTTGCAGTTCGACTGCCGCGCCGCGCACGAAGCCATCGATGGCGCTGTTCACGGCGGCGGCGTTGGCGCCATAGCGGATGGGCTCGTCGCTCAGAATGCCGCTGGTCAGGGTGATCGAGCCGCCCGCGTTGACGTAGTGCTGGCCGATGAGGGCCAAGTCGACCTGTCCCAGCAATTTGTCATGCAGCCCGATCTTGAACTGATCCGCCGTCATGTCGGCAAGCGGGCCGAAGTGCAGGCTGCCGGCGGCGGACACGATCGCGTCAACCTTGCCGACCCGTTCGAAGAGGTCGCGAATGCTGTCGCTGCGGGTCATGTCGACCTGATATTGGCCGCGGCGCTTGCCCAACGCGATGATGTCGTGACGTTGGCCCAGTTCGCGGGCGACAGCGCTGCCGAGCGTGCCATTTGCGCCGATGAGGATGATCTTCATGGAGTTCTCCGTGGAATGCCGTTTGGGGTGGCGCCGGCGGGTCCGCCAGCGCATGAACGCATTCTGCGCGTCGCATTCCGCAAGAAAAATCCTAGAATTGTCGGATCAGTCAACACTCAGGGTACGGAATCCATGGATCGCCTGCTTAGCATGGAAGTCTTCGTGGTGGTGGTCGAGCTGGGCAGCCTGACGGCCGCCGCGGCGCAGCTGGACATGTCGCCCGCGATGGCCGCCAAGCACGTCAAGGGGCTGGAAGACCGGCTGGGACTGCGGCTGATGAACCGCACGACGCGCCGCCAGAGCCTGACCGAGGCAGGCCAGGCCTACTTTGCGCGCTGCAAGGCCATCCTGGCGGACATTCGCGATGCGGAGCAAGGCGCCGAGGCGCTGCGATCGGCCCCGCGCGGCCATCTGCGCATCACGTCGTCGGTGTCGTTCGGGTCATTCGCGCTGGCGCCGGTGATCGCCGATTACCTGTCGATCTATCCGGACGTGAGCGTGGAACTGTCGTTGAGCGATAGCGTGGAAGACGTGGTAGCGTCGCGCTTTGACGTCGCGCTGCGTATTGGCGAGCCCGCGGATTCGGGCCTCGTGGCGCGGCGCATTGGGCTTTATCAGATGATTGTCTGCGCCGCGCCGGCGTATCTGGCCCGCTACGGCACGCCCGCCACGCCTGGCGATCTGGCCCGGCATCAGTGCCTGGATTTTTCGCATTGGAGCCGGCGCACGGGCTGGCGGCTGGGCACGGATGAGGGCGGGGAAATGGGGTATCCCACGGGGCGGTTCGTGTCGAACAATGGGCAGGCGCTGCGGCAGGCGGCGCTGGCCGGCTTTGGCATCGTGTTGCAGCCCGAACTGCTGCTGACTGACGACGTGCGCGCCGGCCGCCTGGTGCCGATTCTGCAGCCTTATTGGCCGGTCGCCCGGCCCATCACGCTGCTGTATGCGAAGGATCGCCAGGCGCCGCCCAAACTCACGACCTTCGTGGATTTCGTGGTGACGCGGTTTGCGCGGTAGCGGCAGGGCATCAGGCGCGTCGTCGGTCCACCGCCGTCAGGGATGTGCCGCTTTTGAGAAGCTGATAGGTCTGGCCGCCCAGCCACGCGACCTTTTCACCGGAGCTGGTGCGGCAGACGCAATGCGTCTTCGGGTCAAAGCGTGGCGTGCCCAGCGCGGAATACGCATCGGGATCGGAAACGAAACGTTCGATGCGATACAACGTGCCATCCGGCGATGTGGCGAGCACATCGGTCAATCGTCTTGCGGTGCCGAGCATATTCAATACCTCCATGCGCGGGCCGTCAGGTGTCGGCGCCAAAGTCGTCTGAACAATTCACGGCGGGAGCGCGAGGCAATGCCTTGCGCGCGACGCTAATGAAACTGTCCTCCTAACAATGAATCATCCAGTTGGTCTGGCGATACGCCCAGGGCCTCCGATACACGGTCAAGAATGACCTGCCGGGGCCGCGGGCGCGGCCGTTCCAACTCGATATAGATGGAGTGATCGACGCCAAGCCGGGCAGCCATCTCAGCAGTGCTGATGTTCAGATGCTCGCGCCAGGCGCGTATCAAGCTCCAATCGTTGCCGGTTTTTAGATTGACTACAGCTGGCGGCAGGCGCGCCTTGGGCCCTGCAACTTTCTTGCGAGAGGCGCGCGGCGCGGATGCCGCCTTTTCATCGCCCGGGACCGCGCCGCTGTGCCGCGATTCGCCCCGGGGTGTGGTGTGTGCCGTGACGGCAAGAAAGATGGCGCCGCCGTTCAGTTGGCGATACTTGTCGTTGCCCATCCAGCACAGCGTTTCGCCGTTGTCGAGCTTGCATTCGCAATCCAGGTGGGTATTGCTGGGCATGCCTTCGAGCTTGGCGATGGTTTCCGTGGTCGTGGCGTGACGCACCACACGGTGCAGCACACCGTCCGGCGAACGTACGAAGACGTCAGGAAGTCTCCAGGAAAACGGAATGATCATCTCCACAAACGAAGCCCATTACACCACTGTATAGCGCGGATGTAATGGTGAATTTGAGGGTTTTCCTGGAAGTGTCGCGCAAGTGTCATAGGCCTGTGGTTGGACGCCACGGATGCTCACAAAACCTCGCCGCCGCCCGGTGTTGCCGGCGTGGCCGGCAGGCTCGGGGTGAATTGCGCCGCCGCCAGCACGGCGGGCATGATCTGGGCAGCGGCGCCGCGCAGGTTGTGATGGGCGATCGCGTCCAGCGGCGTTGCGGCCGGGTTGACCTGCACGACCGTGGCGCCGCCCGCGACGGCCAGCCGCGGCAGTTCGGCCGCGGGATACACGAGGGACGAGGTGCCGATGCTGAAAAGCAGGTCGCACTGCTGCACGGCAAGGGTGGCGTCACGCCAGGCCTGCGCGGGCAGGCTTTCGCCGAACCAGACGACGCCGGGCCGTACCGGCGCGCCGCATTCCGTGCACGCGGGCGGCGCCAGCCGCCGGCCGGCGTCGGGCTCTTGCGGCAGGCCGGGGGCAAACGCTTGCGGAGCGCCGCAACGCGAACAACGCGGCGCATGCAGGCTGCCGTGCAGATGCGTGACGGCGCGGCTGCCCGCGCGCTCGTGCAGATCGTCCACGTTCTGCGTGATGACGCTCAACTCCGGGACATGGCGCGCCAGCGCCGCAATGGCGTGGTGTGCGGCGTTGGGCGCGGCGCTCAGGACCTGCGCGCGCCGCCATTCGTACCAGCCCCATACCAGGTCGGGATGTTCGCGGAATGCTTCGGGCGTGGCCAGCGCTTGGGCGTCAAAGCGCGACCAGAGCCCGGTCAGGGCATCGCGGAACGTGGCGATGCCGCTTTCGGCGGACACCCCGGCGCCCGTGAATATGACGACGCGGCGCGCGCTGCGCAGGGCCTGCGCCAGCGCGGGCGGAATATCGTGATGCGTGTTTTTCATTTCCAACCTTGCAGACAGTTCGATACGCTGCACGCGCCGGCAAGGCGCTGTCAAGGGTGGACACACGGCGCCGCGCGGGCCAGCAAGCGGGACGCGCGTGCGTCCGCGTCCCGAATCGTGGATACTGTTTTTTCAATCTGGGATTTCATCCCGCCTTGGAGAGCTGAGAATGCCTGAATCGAACACCGGCCTGGAACGGCTGCGCCGTTTTATTGCCACTGCGACGCGGCTGGCTTCGCCGCAGGCGCTGGACCAGGGCCCCGAGCTGGCGGCCGCGTTCGCGGACCTGGTGGGTCACGACGATTGGCTGCCCGACGCCTGTACCGCCCCACATCCGCAGTTCTACCAGCAGTACCTGCTGCATTGCGATCCGCTGGAGCGTTTCTCGCTGGTGAGCTTTGTCTGGGGGCCGGGGCAGTCCACGCCCGTGCACGATCACGAGGTCTGGGGCTATGTGGGCATGCTGCGCGGCGCCGAGATCAATCAGCGGTTCACGCGCGATGGGGACGGCCGGTTGGCGTTGGCGGGCGAAGCGACCACGCTTCGCCCAGGCGACGTCGAGCGCCTGTCGCCGGCCGAGGGCGACATCCATCGCGTGTCCAATGCCTATCCGGATAGGGTGTCCATCAGCGTGCACCTGTATGGCGGCAATATCGGCGCGGTGTCGCGTCACGTGTATGACCCCGATACCGGCCAGGCCAAGCCGTTCGTCTCGGGCTATTCGTCGCCTAGCCTGCCCAATCTGTGGGATCGGTCCGCCGCCGTGCGCGCCACGCTGGGCTAGCGTATCCGCCGGGCGGAATTTGCTGTTCCCGCACCGCGTCCCGTGCTATGTTCCCGTCCTAAATATTAGGAAAAATCACGAATGGACAAGACGCTGCTCAAAGGGCTGATGGTGTTGGAAGCCGTGACCGATGTGGACAATCCGCCGCGCACCATCGACGCGCTGGCGGCCCGCGTGGGTCTGACCCGCAGCAATACGCATCGCACCTTGCAGACGCTGATACATGCCGGCTACGTGATCAAGGACGACGACGGCGGCGGTTACCGCGGGGCCGTGCGCCTTTTCGAACTGGCGGCGCGGCAACTGGCGCAACTGGACGTGCGCAAACTGGCCGCGCCCCACATGCGCACGCTGGCGGATCAGACAGGCGAAACCGTGCACTTGTCGGTGCTGGATGGCTTTGACGTGGTGTACGTGGACAAGATCGACAGCCCGCAACCCATTCGCGCGTACTCGATGGTGGGCGGCCGCGCGCCCGCCTATGCGGTGGCGACCGGCAAGGCGCTGCTTGCGTATCAGCCCGAGGGCTACGTCGAGCGCTACGCGGAGCAGATGGTGCGGCACACGCCGTCCACGATCGTGTCCATGCCGCTTTTGAAAGACGAGCTGCGCAAGATCGCGCGCGCCGGTTATGCGGTGAATCGCGGAGAGTGGCGCGAAGGGGTGGGCGGGCTGGCGGTGACGGTGTTCAACAGTCTGGACCAGCCCGTGGCCGCGGTGGGCATCTCTGGCCCCCTGGATCGCCTGAGCGCCGCTAGGATGAAGCAGCTTGCGCCGGATGTGGCGGCCTGTGCGCAGTCCATCTCTCAGGGAATGGGCTATCGCCGCGGGTTCCTGGATCAGTGAGGGGCGTGGCGCGCAGGGTGGCCGCGATCCGCTCGGCCTGATCGCGCGCCAGGCGGGCATTGACGTCCATGGACGTGGTCCAGAAGTAGGTGCCTCCGGCCAGGCTGCCCAGCACCGAGACGCCAGCCACGTGCTGGCCGGCGCCATTTATCAGGCAGCCCGTGTCGTAGTCCAGCGTCAGTCCGCCGTGCGGATCGGCCTGCGCGTGGCCTTCGCGCAGCAGTTCAGACACCAGCGGATCGTCCGTGCGCGCTGCGTCCACCGAGAAGCTCGTGGCGTTGATCAGATGATGGCTCAGGTATTCGATCTGGCCGTCCGCCGTGCGTAGCCGCGTGCGGAACAGGCCACTGGCCGGGTCGTGTTCGCAGCCGGTAAAGCCCGCCGCAACGCTGAGCTGATTCGCGCCGAACAGTGCCTGCAATTTCAAGGCGTTGCGCATGGGGAAGGTTGCGCGCCGGGCCATCCATAGCGATCGCCATTGCGACTGGAAGCGGCGCCGTTCGGTATCGGGCAGCAAGTGCCAGATCTGATCGACCGCCGCGTTGGTGGCTGCGGCCACCGCCTGCCACGGACGCGGGGCGGCAGACGACCGGCGGATCTCGTCTTCCAGCGCGGATCGCGCGTCGCTGTCCATGCCCAGCACCTCGTCGGGGTCCAGAGAACCCTGCAACGCCAGCACTTCATCGCGCAGGGCTTGCCAGATGAGGTCCAGCGTCAGCGTTCCCCCGTGCTGTGCGGCCAGGGCGAGGGCGCCGTCTCGGCTCAGGCGTTGCAGCGTGTCCGGCGGACGGTTGTGCGGGCTGCGCACGGACGGCAAGCGGCCGTTGCGCGACACGCACAGGATCGGGCCTTGGTGTCCGGCCTGTTGCAGTGCGGCCACGGCGTCCACCGCGCTCAGGCTGGTGCCGACGATGCACACGGACGCATCGGGTGCGATGTCCTGCGCTAGCGCCGACACCGGATACGGGCTGTTGAAGTAACCGGCCACGCCTTCCAGCGAGGGAAACGCCTGCGAGGGCAGGTTGCCGTTGCACAGCACGGCGTGGCGCGCGTGGCGCAGCGCGCCGTGTTCGGGCTGGATGATCGCGCCGCCGTCCGGCTGCGGCGCCACGCGGTGCACGCGGCTGCGCACGTGTTCCAGCGTCACGCCCAGGGACCGGGCGAGCTGGCGGCAGCGTTCGTAGACCGCGCCCATGTAGGCGCCGAAGAGCGGACGCGGCAGAAAGTCGGCGGGATCGATCGCGGTGACGCCGTAGCCGCCGAGCCAGCCGGCATCCTGCGCGCGCAGCCAGTCGACAAAGTCCAGCCGATGGTCGGCGCGCGCCGACATGTTGCCGGCGGGGATGTTGAGCAGGTTGCTGCGCAGGTCGTCCTGGTATGCGCCGCCCGGGCCGGGCACAGCCTGCGGTTCGAACAGATGGATCACCGGCGGCCGTGCCTCCCGCGCGGGGGGCGCGGCCTGCAGCGCCAGCAGGAACTGATACAGGAAGCTGACGCCGACCGAGCCGCCGCCGACGATGGCCAGGTCGATTGCGGCCGGCCGGCCCGATGCGGGGGCGTGCGTCATTTCGCCACCGACAGGCGCACCACGTCGGCCCAGCGCGAGGTTTCCTGCTTGAGCATCCGGCTGGTGTCGGCGGGTGTGGTGGCGATGGCGTCGGCGCCGAGCTTCAAGGCGGCCTGCTGCACGGAGGGCATCGCGGCGGCGCGGCGCATCCCGTCCGACAGCTTCTCGACGACCGCGGGCGGCGTGCCCGCCGGCGCGAGCAGGGCGTACGTGGTGGCGACCGAATAGTCTTTCACTCCCTGTTCCATCAGTGTCGGCAGGTCGGGCAGGGCCGTGGCGCGCTTGGCGGTCGTGACGCCCAAGAGGCGGATCTTGCCGCTGGCAACCTGCGGCAAGAGGGCGGGCAGGGTTTCGATGACCATGTCGATCTGGCCGCCCAGCAGATCCGTGATGGCCGGCCCGCTGCCGCGGTAAGGCACGTGCATCAGCCGCGTGCCGGTCACCGCCTGGAAGAGTTCGCCCGCCATGTGCTGCGAGGTGCCCGGGCCGGCCGATCCGAACGTGATCGTGCCGGGTTTGCTTTTGGCCAGCGCAATCAGTTCCTGCACGTTCTTGGCGGAGATCTTGCTGCTGTTGACCGCCACCGCCATCGGCATGCTGGTGGCCATCGACACGCCGACGAAGGCCGTGCCGAAATCGTAGCCCGGCTTGTCGGGCATGGCCGCGTGGATGGCGTGGCTGCCCACGGCGCCCATCAGCAGCGTGTAGCCGTCGCCCGCGGACTTGGCGACGAACTCCGCGCCGATCTCGCCACCCGCGCCCGCCTTGTTTTCCACGACCACGCTCTGGCCGAGAAAGTCTCCCAGATGCTGCGCATAGATGCGCGCGGCGGCGTCCGTGGCACCGCCCGGCGGAAACGGCACCACCATGCGCACGGGTTTCGTTGGCCAGTTATCCGCGGAAGCGGGATTGGCCGACAGCGCCAGCACCGTGCTGGCCAAGGCAATACGCCACAACAGTCTCATGCAAGTCTCCTCGGTGGGTGGGCCAGCATGCGACAGGCGCCGTGCGTATCGCCGGCGACTTGACCGCTGCAGTCCTCTTCTACTAAATCCTAAAATATAGGATCGACGTTCCAATAAATGGTTTACGTAGAATTCCACACGGTGCTATGCTGGTCAACAATTAACCGCGACACCTAGGGATTGCACTAGGCTTAGCCAGGAAATCAACGGCTTCCCGTCTTGGTCGGACTGGATGATGCCACCGTTGAAAGCCGCGTCTTATACTGTTTTTCTTATCCCAAATATTGAATTTTCATAACGAGAGGTCAGACATGACACCCAGTTCGGCGCTAACCGGCATCACAGTGCTGGAGATTTGCAACGTCGCGGCGGGACCCTTTTGCGGCATGTTGTTGGCGGACATGGGCGCGGACGTCATCAAGGTGGAGCACCCCGAAGGCGGCGATACGCTGCGCAGCTGGCCGCCCATCTCCGATGGCTACAGCGAGAACTTCGCTTCGCTCAACCGCAACAAGCGCTCGGTGACGCTGAACCTGAAGGATCCCGGCGACGTGGCCTTGGCGCGCGAGCTGGCGCTGCGCGCCGACGTGCTCATCGAAAACAACCGGCCGGGCGTGATGGATCGGTTGGGCCTGGGATACCTGCAGCTGCGCGAGGCCAATCCGCGCCTGGTCTATTGCTCGATTTCCGCCTACGGCCAGTCCGGACCGCGCTCGCAGGAAGGCGGCTTTGACCTCACCATCCAGGCCATGAGCGGGATCATGAGCGTGACGGGCGAGGCCGGCGGCGAACCCGTCAAATGCGGCGTGCCGCTGGCCGATTTTTCGGCCGGGCTGTATGGCGCGTTTGCCATCGCGTCTGCGCTGCGCGCGGCGCAGGCAAGCGGGCAAGGCACGCACATCGACGTGCCGATGCTGGGCGCGACGCTGGGCATCGCTGCCTTGCAGACGTCCGAGTTCTTCGGCAGCGGCAAGGATCCCGTCAAGCTGGGGTCGGCGCACCCGCGCAACGCGCCGTATCAGGCATTTCGCTGCAAGAACGGGTATTTCGGCATGGCCGCCGGCAACCAGGCGCTGTGGAAAGCCGTGTGCGCCACGGTGGGACGCGACGACCTGCTGGCCGATCCGCGCTTTACCGACACCAGCGCCCGCGCGCGCAACCAGACCGCGCTGCGCGACATCCTGGAAGCGATCTTTGCGGAACACGAGGCGCAGGAATGGCTGGCGCGTTTCCGCGCGGCCGGCGTGCCGTGCGCGCCCATCAACACGTATTCCGAGGTGCTGGACGATCCGCAGGTCGCGCACATGGGCTGGGTCCAGCCGCTTGAACTGCCCAACGGCGTGCAGACGCGCACGTTCGGGCTGCCGGTGCGGTTCGACGGCGAGACGACGGCGCTGCGGCGCAGGCCCCCGGCGCTGGGCGAACACAACGACGAAGTGCTGGGGCCGCTGCGTGCGGGCGGCAAAGGGAGCGCGGCATGAGCGTCCTGCGTATCGACCGGCAAGGGCCGCGCCACGTGCTGACGCTGGCGCGCCCCGAAAAGATGAATGCGCTGTCGGCCGACCTGGTCGAGGCGCTGATCGCGGCGCTTGACGAGGCCGAAGGCCAGGGCGCCAAGGTCATCGTGCTGCAAGGCGAAGGCAAGAATTTCAGCGCGGGCTTTGACTTCGGCGATTGGCAGACGCAGAGCGAAGGCGATCTGCTGCTGCGCTTCGTGCGGATCGAAACCCTGCTGCAGCGGCTGGCGGCCTCGCCGTGCCTGACCGTCGCGCTGGCGCACGGGCGCAATTTCGGCGCGGGCGTGGATGTGTTCGGCGCCTGCAAATGGCGCGTCAGCGCGCCGGACGCCACGTTCCGGATGCCCGGTCTGAAGTTTGGACTGGTGCTGGGCACGCGGCGGTTTGCGTCGCTGGTGGGCGCCGAGCGCGCGCGCACGGTGCTTGAGCAGGCCGCCACGTTCAATGCCGAAGACGCATTGCGCGACGGCTTTGCCAGCCGGCTTGCGGCGCCGGCCGACTGGACGCGGATCGGCGACGAGGCGCTGGAAACCGCCGGCGCGCTCACGGACGACAGCCGCGTGCAGCTTTACGCAGCGCTGTCGCAGGAGACGCCGGACACGGACCTGGCACGGTTGGTGCGCTCGGCATCGGCGCCCGGGCTGAAGGACCGCGTGGCGGCATATCTGCAGGCGCGCTAGGCGCGTCCCATCAAGCAGGGAGGAAGACAATGGCTTCAGGATTCAATCAGAAGAACAAGCAGTGCAGCTTGCAGGAACTGGCGGCGCTGGTGCCTAACGGGGCATCGATCGCGCTGGGCGGCAGCTTCCTGCATCGCGGCCCGTTCGCGTTCGTGCGTGAACTGATCCGCCAGGAAAAGCGCGATCTCGAACTCATCAAGCAGTCGCCGGGGTACGACGTCGACATCCTGTGCCGGGCGGGCGTGCTGCGCCGCGTGCGCGCGGGCATCGTCGCGATGGAGGGCAACTTCGGTCTGGCGCCCTGGTACCGGCGCGCCGTGGAACGCCACGAGATCGAGCTGGAGGAACATGCCTGCGCCAGCCTGACTGCGGGCCTGCGCGCGGCGGCCTTCGGCGTGCCGTTTCAGCCCTGCGGCGGCCTGCATGGCAGCGGCCTGCCGGAACTGAACGGCTGGAAGTGCCTGGAAGACCCCTACGGCAGCGGCGAGAAGACCTGGGTGGTGCCCGCGATCCGGCCGGACTTCGCGGTGATCCAGGCGTCGGAGGTGGATGCTCAGGGCAACGTGCGCGTGCATGGCACCGCACATTGGGACCGGATCATGTCGCGTGCCGCCGGCAGCGTGCTGGTGGTGGCCGAAAAGCAGGTGGATAGCGCCGTGTTCGAGGCGCAGCCCGAGTCCACGCTGGTGCCGTATTTCATGGTGCAGGCCTATGCGGTCGTGCCGGGGGGCGCGTGGCCGGGATCCTGCTGGCCCGATTACGCCATCGACTATCCGGCGGTGGAAACCTACATGGACAAGAACAGCGATCTGCGCGCGCACCTGGCTGCGGCGCCCGAAGCGCGGGAGGGAAATCATGGCTGAGCAATGGTCGGGCTTTTCGTACATCGTCACCAATCTGGCGCGCTTCATCCGCCCCGATGAAATCACGTTCAGCGGCGTCAATTCCACGATGCCCATGCTGGCGTGCCTGCTGGCCAAGCGCGCGTATGACTGGGACTTCGTCTACATCAACGTGGCCGGCGGCGTGAACCCGCGGCCCTCGCACATTCCGTTGTCCAGCTCCGATCCGGTGCTGGCCGAGCACACGGCGTCGATCTTCTCGAACGAAGACTTCTACGACCTGTGCACGCGCGGCCGCATGGACCTGACGTTTCTGGGCGCTGCGCAGATCGACGGCGCGGGCTGCGCCAACAACTCGTGCATTGGCGACTGGCACGAACCCAAGGTCCGCCTGCCCGGCGGCGGCGGAGGGGCGGTGATGCTGCCCACGGCGCGGCGCGCCTGCACGTGGCGCACCGAGCATTCGCGCCGCACATTTGTGCCCAAGCTGGACTTCATGACGTCGTGGGGCGGCTTTCATGGGGTGGTCACGCCGATTGCCGTGTTCATCAAACGCGACGGCCGGCTGGCGCTGCAATCGTGGCATCCGGAGTCCAGCCTGTCCGAGGTGCGCGAGCGCACGGGCTTTGAGTTCGACGCCGCCGGCGCGGGGCCGACCGAACCGCCGACCGAGCGCGAAGCCCTTGCCTTGCGCGAACTGGACGCGGACGGGCAGTTCGAACGCGACGCCGCCGTCGCGCTGCGCTGAACGCGCATCCACCCATCACATCGAGCCCGGTACAGGGGGAATCAGTCATGTCGATTGCCGATGCCACGGTCGTGGCGGCGTTTGCACGCTTGTGGGACCAGCCGGAATGGGCCGCGCGCCCTGCGCTCGTGACCGCCGAGGAAACCGTCACCTACGCGGACCTGCGCCGCCGGGTGGGGCAGGCCGCGGGCGGCCTGAGGGCTGCCGGCGTTGCGCCCGGCGACTACGTCGGCGTGGCGATGGAGCGCTCGCTGGCGCAGGTGCTGGCCATTCTGGGCGTCATGGCGGCGGGTGCTTGCCCGTGCCCGCTGGAGCCGCGGCTGTCGGTTGAGGAAACCGCGCGGCGGGTGGCGGCAGTGGGGCTGACGTGGATGCTGGCCGATAGCGACAACGCCGACACCGCGCGCGGCTGCGGCCTGCCGGCGGCGCGCGTGCTCGATGCGGCCAAGATCGCGCAGGGCGGGCAGGACTGGTCCGGCGCGGATGTCGCGCCAGCGGCGCCGGGGCTGTTGCTTTTTACGTCCGGCAGCACGGGCAGTCCGAAGGGCGTGCTGCTCAGCCATCGGGGGATCGTGAACAACGCGCGCGGCGTTCTGGCGCATACGGGTCTGACGCCCGGCGATCGCCTGCTGCACGTCATGCCGCTGCACCACACCAACGCGCTCAACAATCAGATCTTCACGCCGCTGCTGGCGGGGGCGAGCGTGGCGCTGGCCGGCCGGTTCCGCGCGCAGGACATGCCGGGTCTGCTGGCCGCCTTCCGGCCTACGATCATCACTGGCGTGCCGACGATGTATGCGCGGATGCTGGAATTGACGTTCGATCCGGACAGCCTGGCCGGCCTGCGCTTTGCGCGTTGCGGCTCGGCGCCCATCACCGAGACCTTGCACCGCCGGATCGAAGCCTTCCTCGGGTGTCCGCTGGTCGTGTCCTATGGCCTGTCGGAGGCCACGTGCACGTCCACCATGAATCCGCCCGCGGCGCGGCGCGTGGGATCGGTTGGCACGGTGCTTGAAGGGCAGGACGTGAGCCTGCGCCTGCCCGACGGCAGCCTGGCGCCGGCAGGCGCCGAAGGCGAGATCTGCATTGCGGGCGACAGCCTGATGCTGGGCTATCTGGGCGTGGACAGTGCGGATGCGGGCGCGCCGCGGCTGCTGCGCACGGGCGACCTGGGCCGCTTCGACGCAGAGGGTTATCTGATGATCACCGGCCGCATCAAGGACGTCATCATCCGCGGCGGCGAGAACATTTCGCCCGCGCTCATCGAAGGCGTGGTGACGGGCATGCCCGGCATCGCCGCCTGCTGCGTGGTGGGGGCGCCGGACGAGGATCTGGGCGAGACGCCGGTGATCTTCGTGCACGGCAATGGCGACGCCGCGCCTGACGCGGCCGCGATACAGGCCGAGGTGCTGGCGCGGCTGGGCCGGATCTACGTGCCGCGTGACGTGATCTGGGTCGACCGTTTGCCGGAGAACGCGGTGGGCAAGGTGGACCGCAAGGCGCTGGCCCGGCAAGCGGCGGGGCGCGAAACGGTGCAATGAAAAAGGGGGCTCGAAGCCCCCCGATAGCAGCTACGTTCCGCTCGTCATTCGACCTTGCCGATCCGCTTGACCGCCACTTCCAGCGACGCGGAGTCCTTTTTCCAGTAGTCGTCGAACGCCGGCGCGTCCAGGTACTGCACCGGGCTGCCGGTGCCGGCGATGCGCGCCTGCACCGCGGGATCGTCCGCGATCTGCTTGACGGCATCGCGCAGCTTGTCGATGACGGCGGGCGGCGTGCCGGCCAGCGCGAAGATGCCGGACCACTGCACGAAGCTCGCGTCAAACCCCTTGGACTTAAGCGATGGCACCTGCGGCAGGCTCTCCAGCTTGCCATCGCCCCAATGCGCCAGGGGGCGGACACGTCCAGCTTGAATGAGCTGCATGACGCTGGACGGGCCGGTGGCCAGGGCGTCAACCTGCCCGCCGACCAGCGCCTGCACCGCGGGACCCGCGCCGGTGAAGGGCACGTGCATCATCTTGATGCCGGCGGCGTTCTGCAGCATTTCCATCGGCACGTGCATCGTGCCGTAGATGCCCGAGCTGCCGTAGCTCAGCTTGCCGCCCTGTTTCCTGGCCGCCTCAAGGAATTCGTCCAGCGTCTTGTAGGGCGCGTCCGCGCGCACCACCAGCACGGTGGGATCGGCCGTGATGCGGGCGATCGGCACGAACTGGTCCAGCTGATAGGCGGGTTTGCGCTCCAGCAGCCGGTCGGCCGCGGGCAGGATGGAGATCGACGACAGGCTCATCAGCAACGTGTAGCCATCGGGCTTGGCGCGGCCCGCCTGGCCGATGCCGATGGCTCCACCGGCGCCGCCCTTGTTTTCGATGACGATGGGTTGGCCCAGCTTGTCGCCCAAGGCCTGGGCAATGGGGCGGGCGATGGTGTCGGCCACGCCGCCGGGCGGGAAGGGCACCACCAGCGTGACGGGGCGTTCGGGGTAGCCGGCGGCCAGCACGGTCATCGTGGCCGTCGCACTCAGGCATAGCAAGGCAGCCGCAGCCACCTGTTTGCAGCGCAGTTTCATGTCTCACTCCTTATGGGCTTGCGTGCTGCGCGGCGCCGGTTTCATTGACCGGCGCTCATTGGCGCGGGCGTCAGACGAATCGGTTCTCGATCCTTCCAATGCCGTCGATTTCAATGCGGACGACGTCCCCGTTCTTGAGGAATTGCGGCGGGTTCAGGCCCTGGCCCACGCCTGCGGGCGTGCCCGTGGCGATGACGTCGCCCGGGTACAGCGTGATGCCGCGCGAGCAGGTTTCGATGAGCGTGGGAATGTCGAAGATCAGGTCTTCCGTGTTGCCGTCCTGGCGCAGCTCGCCGTTTACCCAGCAGCGCACGCGCGTGTTGCGTCCGTCCAGCTCGTCGGCGGTGACCAGCCACGGACCCATCGGGCAGAAGGTGTCGAAGGATTTGCCCAGGTCCCACTGCTGGTGGCGCATCTGCACGTCGCGTGCGGTGACGTCATTGACCACGGTGTAGGCGATGACGTGGCTCATGGCTTCGGCGCGGGAAATGTTGCGACCGCGCTTGCCGATCACCACCGCCAGTTCGGCTTCGTAGTCGATCTTGTCGGAGATGCCCGTGGGCAGCGTCACGTCGGACCAGGGGCCCACCACGGTTTGCGGCACCTTGGTAAAGACGATGGGCCAGGACTCCGGGTTGGCGTCGTTGTCCTTGAAGACGGAGTCGCGCAGTTCCTTGGCATGGGCGTGATAGTTGCGGCCCACGCAGAACAGGTTGCGCGGCTGCGCCGGCAGGGGCGCTTCGTGCTCGACCTGATCCCAGCGATAAGACGGTCCCGTCCGGGCGGGCAGGGCGCGACCCTCGGCCAGCCACCGCACCGCCGTCAGTGCGCCGGCCGTGGCCAGTTCGGGCGCGAAGTCCAGCGCGGTAACCGTGCTGCCGTCGTCCGAGACCACGCCCACGCGCCGTTCACCATTGACTCGAAATACCGCGATTTTCATGCTTGCTCCTACGGGGCTTACGCCGCCCGTTGATGAAATACCAAAACATACCAATTTGAATAAATTAGGCCCAATTGGTGCTGTTCGGCAGGATAAACCAAAATTCTCCGCAGGCGAATCGGTTTATTGCCGGATAAGCAGGAATTTATTGGACTGATTTGGTATCATCGCGGCATTCATCCTGGAGTCCTCATGGACAAAGCCTCCGCCATGCGGGCGGTCATCATCGAAAACCTGCAGTCGGGCATCTGGCCCGCCGGCCATCGCCTGCCGACCGAGCGCGCGTTAAGCGAGGAATTCGGCCTCAGCCGGTCTACCGTGCGCCGCACGCTGGCGCAGTTGAAGGACGATGGACTGATCTCGCAGCGCGTGGGCAGCGGCACCTACGCCAACCCGCCTTCGACGCTGGCGCAGACCGAGGCGTTCTTGCGTGGCGAAGTGCTGTCCACGAGCCCCGCCGAACTGATGGCCGCGCGCCTGGTGCTGGAACCGGCCATTGCGGCGTTGGTGGTGCAGCACGGCACGCCGGCCGATTTCGCCGCCATGCAGCATGCGTGCGACGAGGCGGAGGCCGCGGCCAGCTTTGAAGCGTTCGAGGTGTGGGACGCGAAACTGCACGAACTGATGGCCACGGCCACGCACAATCTCTTCATCGAAAAGGTCTTCGCGTTGATGACCGCGGCGCGCTCGCAGGCGACTTGGGGCGCGCTCAAGCGCAAGAGCCTCACCCCCGAACGGCGCGCGGCCTACCAGGCTGAACACCGCGAAATCGTCGAGGCGCTACATGACCGCGACGCAGACCGCGCCATGGCAGCGGTGCGCCGGCATCTGGTGCACGTCAGGGAGAACTTGCTGGGGTGAGCCAGGGCGTGCGCCCGGGGTGCGGGCGCCTAGTTCGCGCGCAGATGCCGTTGCAGCGTATCCAGAAACACCTTCGCCCGCGCCGGCGTCACGCGGTTGTCGGAGAGCGCGTAGATGGTCGCCGGGGGCAGTTTCCAGTCTGGCAGGATCTGTTCCAGATCCAGTTCCCGCAGCGTTTGAGACAGCGCCAGGTGGCTGGGCATCCAGGCAATGCCCAGCCCGGCGATGGCAAGCTGCACGCCCAGCGCCGAGCTATTGGTGCCGATGTGGGTGGGGCCGCGGACGTTCAGCAGGCTCTCGCCTTCCCCCAGTGTCCAGTCCTGCAGGTCGCCGGTGATGATGCGCTCGTGCAGGCCCAGGTCTTCCGGGCAGGTCGGCCGGCCGAATCGGTCCAGGTAGCTGCTGGCCGCCACCAGCACCCACTGCACCTGCGCGACGTGCTTCTGGATGAACGCCGAATCCGCCAGCTCGCCTGAGCGCAACATCAGGTCGAAGTGCTGGCCATTGCGGCCCGTGTCGGCCAAGCCAAGCTCCACCTCGAACGAGATCTGCGGATAGGTTTCGCGCAGCTCTTTCAGCACCGCCGGCAGGATCGTCGTCAGGCCGGGCATGACCGACACGCGCAGCGTGCCCGCCAGGTGGTTCAAGCGTGAATTGATGATTTCGTGCGCCGACAGGGCGCCTTCGACGTGTTCCGCGCAATGATCGAAATACTGCTGTCCGATGGCCGTCAGGCTGACGCGGCGCGTCGTGCGGTTCAAGAGCTTGTAGCCCAGCGCCTGTTCCAGCTGCGTGAGCCGCCGCGACAGCGTGGCGACGGGGATGCCGAGCGCGGCGGCGGTGGCGGACAGCTTTCCACGCTTGGCGACTTCGACGAAGTAATGGATGTCCTGCATCGAGATATCGTTTCTGTTCATGATGAGTTCCGGGCGCGTGCCTTGATTGCCTGCCTATTGTCGGCGTGACCGCGCCTGCCGATTGTTGCCATTGCGGCAACATCATGGTCCCCGCGCCGGGGCTACTGCGGTCCGACGGGCCGGCCTACGATTTGGGCGTCGAACAAGCAAGCGCCGCGCCCGGCAACCCGATCGGGAAGCGCCCAACCCACCCAGGAGCCATCATGAGCCCACGTCTCAACGCCTTTGCCCAATCGCCGGAACTGTTCAAGAAGTTTGTCGAATTCACCATGCTGGCCAAATCCGGCACCATCGAAAAGTCGATCCTTGACCTGGTCGACATCCGCGCCTCGCAGATCAACGGCTGCGGCTTCTGCCTGGACATGCACATCAAGCAGGCCAAGCTTGCCGGCGAGCGCGAACTGCGCCTGCACCATGTCGCCATCTGGCGCGAATCCAATCAATTTTCGGCGCGCGAGCGCGCCTGCCTGGCCTGGACCGAAGCGCTGACCACGCTGGGCGTGCATGGCGTGCCGACCGAAGTGTACGAGCGCGTGCGCGGCGAACTGTCCGAAAAGGAAATCTCGGACCTCAGCTTTGCCGTCATGGCCATCAATGGCTGGAACCGGCTGAACGTGGGATTCCAGACCGTGCCCGGCTCGGCCGACAAGGCGTATGGGCTGGACAAGGCCCAATTCAACTAAGGATCGATCATGAAAATCCTCGTCATCGGCGGCACGGGCCTGATCGGCTCCAAGCTCGTCAAACTGCTTGCCGAACGCGGCCATGAGGCCATCGCCGCCTCGCCCGCCACCGGCGTGAACACCATCACCGGCGAAGGCCTGGACGCGGCCCTGGACGGGGTCGAGGTCGTGGTCGACGTGGCCAACTCGCCGTCCTTCGAAGACAAGGCCGTCCTGGAATTCTTCCAGACCTCCGGCCGCAACCTGCTGGCCGCCGAAAAGCGCGCGGGCGTGCGCCATCATGTCGCGCTGTCCGTGGTGGGCACCCGCCGCCTGGCCGAAAGCGGCTACTTCCGCGGCAAGATCGCGCAGGAAGACCTGATCGAAGCCGCCGGCATTCCGTACACCATCGTGCACAGCACGCAGTTCTTCGAGTTCCTGGGCGGCATCGTGCAGTCCGGCACGCAGGGCGAAGAGGTGCGGCTGTCCTCCGCCTACGTGCAGCCCATCGCCTCGGACGACGTAGCGCTGGCCATGGCCGACGCCACGTTGGGCGCGCCCGTGAACGGCATTGTCGAGATCGCCGGTCCGGAAAAGGTCAGGTTGTCCGAACTGGCCCAACGCTACATGAGTAGAATCGGGGACACCCGCACCGTGCACGCGGACGCCGGCGTGCGCTATTTCGGCGCGCTGCTGGACGACAGCACACTGGTGCCGGGAACCATCCCGCGTCTGGGCAAGATCGGCTTTGACACCTGGTTCAGCCGTTCGGGTGCAAGAAAGTAGCGGCGGTCACAAGGACCTACATGAGCAAACTGCGGCCTCCTCCCCAAAGCCTCCTGGACAAGTACCGGGGCGGCGCCTTCCGTCCCCTGTACACCACCAGCGTGACAGTACGGGGCGGGGAGGCCGCGCATGGCCGCGCCTCGGGCATCGCCATCTCGGACGACGGCGAACTGCTTGTGGAATTACGGTTGCCCGTCGAACTGGGCGGCACGGGCGGCGGAACCAACCCCGAGCAGCTCTTTGCCGCCGGTTACGCAGCCTGCTTTCACGGTGCGCTCAGCATGCTGGCCCAGCGGTCCGGTCTGTCCATTCCCGACGCCTCGGTTACCGCCACGATCGCGTTCGGACGCGACCCCGTCGATGGCCTGTTTGCGCTGAAGGCGGACGTCAACATTCACCTGCCCGGCCTGGACAAGGCCATTGCCGAAGAACTGGTGCGCAACACCGAGCGCCTCTGCCCTTATTCCAAGATGACGCAGGGCGGCATCGAAAGCGTCGTCGCGCTGACGCAATAGCGCCGCTTGCCGGGGCGCCTTTCCACGCGCCTTGCTGCCTTGCGCTTCACGCCGGCTTGACCAGCAGGCTGTCCAGTATCTGCAGGTCCATCGCGCGTATGTTCTCCGTCATGTAATCGATGAACACGCGCATGCGCACCGGCAGGTGCTGGCGGCTGAGAAAGCACAGGTAATGCCCGCGGTCGTCCGGCGCATATTGCGGCAGGCAGGCCACCAGCCGGCCCGCCCGCAGATGGTCGCAGACCTGATAGGCCGCCATCTGCGCGATGCCGTGTCCGTCCAGCACCGATTGCAGCACCAGGTCCGCGTCGTTGAAGGTCAGCATGCCGGGCGGCGCCACCTTGCGCATCTGTCCGCCCACCTTGAACTCCCATTCGAACACGCGGCCGGACGCCAGCTTGAAATTCACGCAAGCATGGTCCGCGATGTCCTCGACGCTGGCGGGCAGTCCGTGGCGCGCGGCATAGGCTGGCGACGCGCACAGCAACATCTGCATCGGGATCACCTTCTTGGCAATCACCTGGCTGTCTTCCATGCGCCCGTTGCGAAAGGACACGTCCACGCGGTCGGTCGTGAAGTCGGTAGGGCCGTCGTCCAGCAGCAACTCCACCGAGATGCCCGGATTGGCCTCGCGAAATCCCTTCAACAGCGGCGCGACGATCTTGCGGCCGAAGCCCACGGTGGCGCACACGCGTAACTGGCCCGACGGCGGGCCCTCGCGAAGGTCGCGCATGTCGTCCAGCGCCTGGATGATGCGTTCAACCCCCGGGTGGCATTGCTCGTAGAAGCGCTGGCCCTCGGGCGTGAGCGACGTGCTGCGCGTGGTGCGCACGAACAGTCGCGTGCCGAGCTGATCTTCAAGCTTCTGCACGCTGCGGCTGACGGCCGAGCGGCCGATGCCAAGCCGGTCGCCCGCCTTGGCGAAATTGCCTTCGGCGGCGACGGCGATGAAGGCCATGACACCGGCATAGCTGGTGGCAAAGCTGTCGGCCAGGGAGTCCGGTCCGGCCGAAGCAGCGGTTTCCGAGGGGGCAGGGTGGGGTGTCGACATGGTGGCGGCGCCGCAAGTGGGTTGATCCTACAGCTAAGACGGCGCAGCCTGCAATCTTGTGACATCACGCGCAAAAAAAAGGCTTTCCCCCGAGGGGAAGGCCTGGCGGGGCGACGTAGGGCTCCCGCCGCGTGCCGGGCGTCCCTATTTGACCGGGGTCAGGGCGGGCGCGCCTTGCTTCTTGATGAGGACGACCAGGAACTTGGCCGGCTGGGTCTGGCTGGCATTACGCCCCACCGTGTGAACGTCGTCCGGCCCTTCATAGAAGGTTTGCCCGGGCGTCAGCGTGACTTCCTTGCCGCCCTTGACCTGCATGACGATGCTGCCTTCCAGCACATAGACAAAACCATACGCATC
Organism: Achromobacter sp. SLBN-14; assembly: GCF_006715415.1. Lineage (NCBI taxonomy): Bacteria > Pseudomonadati > Pseudomonadota > Betaproteobacteria > Burkholderiales > Alcaligenaceae > Achromobacter > Achromobacter sp. SLBN-14. Next base: position 4,566,534 of record NZ_VFNE01000001.1, read on the forward strand.
GTGGCGGTGAATGGGATCGGCCCCGCCGGGCGGATAGTCGACGATGAGCATCAACGCGTCCTTGCCGGGAATGTCCGGCAGGGCCTTGGTCATCAGTTCGGTGACGATGGGATCCGCGGCCGTGGCGCCGGACGATGCGTGATGGGAGGCGGCGTAAACGGGCTGGCCGAGCAGCGCCGCCGCGGCGATGAAGGGCAATCCGAACTTGGTGGTCTTAGACATGGCCTGTCCTTGCGTGTGTGAGTGATGACAGGTCCATCGTAGAAGCGCGGCCCGCGAGGCGGTAGGCACGCACAGGGGATCACCGTGTTGCCTGCCAGGCACCAACGCATCAGGCCGCCAGTGGCGGCGCGTAGCCAGGGCCGCTGGCGGTGTCTGACACCCTTGGGACATGAACTTGGTATGAAGCGAATCTCACAAGGGTGTCAGACTGGAGTTACCAGGGTTCAGTGGACAAGAGTAGTATCTGAACCGATTGGGGATGATCCATGTCTGCGAACAAGACGCCAAGCAAAGTAAGGCGAGCATACAAGTTCATTGAAGCCCATAGCGACGAGTACAGCATTTCGGCTATGTGCCGGGTTCTTGGCGTGGCGCGTGCTGGCTACTACGCTTGGCTAAGTGATCCAATTTCTGATCGGACGCAGGAGGACGTTCGGCTTCTCCGTTTGATTCGTGCCTCTTTCACGGCGAGCCATGGCATCTACGGCGCTCCCCGCGTCTTGCAAGACTTGCGAGAACGCGGAGAGACGTGCAGTAAGCATCGAGTGGCTCGACTCATGAGAGAGAACGGCTTGCGGGCGTTGCATGGTTATCGCACAAGACATATTCCGGCACCCAAGCCATCACCACTGATCCCCAACCTGTTGCAGCGGAAATTTACCGTTTCGAAGCCCAACGAGGCCTGGGTGACAGACATCACCTACATTCGAACGTGGCAAGGATGGCTTTACTTGGCCGTAGTTATGGATCTTTTTTCCAGAAAGGTCATTGGTTGGGCCACAAAGCCAACGATCCATCGAGAATTAGTCTTAGACGCTGTGATCAAAGCCGTACGACATCGACGTCCTCGGGGCACGCTGATCCATTCAGACCAAGGCACTCAGTATGGCAGTGATGCTTGGCGGCGCTTTTGCAAGGTCAATCACCTTGAGCCGAGCATGAGTAGGCGGGGAAACTGTTGGGACAACGCTGTAGCCGAGTCCTTCTTTAGCAGCCTGAAGAAGGAACACATCAAAAGGCATATCTACTCTGATCGAGATGCTGCCCGAGTGAGCTTGGCGGAGTACATTGATGATTTCTACAATTCCGTGCGACGGCACAGCTACCTCGGCGGAGTTAGTCCGAATGAATTCGAAGCTGCACATAGCAAGCGGAAATAGGCTGTCCACTGAACCCTGGTAACTCCAGACACCAAGAGCGGAAGCAGCCACACGCGAAGCGCCATCGCCACGACGCAAGACGCCGCGTAAGCCCACGAAGGCCGCCCGCGCGGCCGCCCGGGGGCGGGCCCCGCAAGACGCTTCTCTTCCACCCCGTCGCATGCAAGAACCTTAAGAACCCAACTCGCCCCGCTGTCCGACAAGATTCAACGGCAGAGCCCGGTGTGGCGTGGGCCTGGGGTGGGCGGGGCGTTTAGATGCGCCCGGCGGAAACCGAAGGGAGCCGAAGGCGGACGAGGTTGAGCGCGGGGCAGTCCGGAGCGAAGGCTCCGGACCGCAATCGGAGCCCCGCCCGCCCCAGGCCCACGCCGCGCCGGGCGTCTCAAGAACCCAGCCGAATCCCATGCAAACCCACCCAGTCCGCAACTCGATGCAGCGCAATTCCCCTTCCACGCCACCCGCGCGCATCAAGAAAGCTTGAGCGCCGCGGCAACGCCCGCAAGCTTGTCCGGATTTCGCTGCACCAGCACCCGCGTCAGCCGTTCGCCATCGGTCTCGTAAGACTGCACGGATTCGAGATCGCCGTCGATGAAGCGCAAGAGGGTCCATTGCCCGTTCACCTGCACCACCCGGACATCCAGCGCGTCGCGATACCGGCGCTTGCCCGCATAAAAGAGCTGCGCCAGCCGCTTGCCGCCCACCAGACTGGCAAACGCGGTCACCTTGTCGCCGCCGTCGCCGATCAGTTCGGCGTCGTCGCTCAGGAGCGCAAGCAGTCCGTTGAAATCGCTGCGCTGCATCGCGTCGGCAAACGCCTGCAACAGGCGCTGCAGCGTCGCGCGCGGCACGGCCTCGCGCGGCGCGCCCTGGCGCAGTTGCTGGCGCGCGCGCCGCACCATCTGGCGCACGGCCGCCGGGTTCTTGTCCAGCGTTTGCGCGATGTCTTCGTAGTCCGCATCGAGCACGTCGCGCATGAGAAACGCCGCGCGGGCATCGGGCGACAGGCGTTCCAGCATGAACAGAAACGCCACCGACACATCGTCCGCCTGCTCATGGATCTGTTCGGGCGTGGAGGGCGTCGCCATCAGCATGGGTTCCGGCAGCCAGACCCCGACGTAGTGTTCGCGTTCAGCCTTGACAGCGCGCAAGCGGTCGATCGACAGGCGCGTGGTCACCGTGACGAGCCATGCTTCGGGATTCTGGATGACCGCGCGGTCAGCGTCGTGCCAGCGCAGCCACGCTTCCTGCACGACGTCTTCGGCCTCTGCCACGGCCCCCAGCATGCGATAGGCAATGCCATAAAGGCGGGAACGGTGCTGGTCGAAGAGGGCGGAGTCGGTCATGGAAAGGGCCAGCGCCGGGCGAGGCGCAAGGAAGGCAAACATTTTGCCGTAGCGACCAGGCTGCGACAAGCGCGCGCGACGTGCACGCGGTTCTCATGTCCTGCCCGGTGCGATGGCCCAAACCTGATCGGTGGTTCCGTGTCCGTGGCCGCCGTGCGTTGCTGCGCCCCGCCTACGCGCTCTCGCGCGTCACGATGCGAAAACCGATTTCCACCACCGACTGCGCGGGAAGCTGGCCGTTGGCGCGCAAGCCGATCATCTCGGCCGCCTGCGCGCCGATCGCGGCGCCGTCCACGTGCACGGAGGTGATGGCCGGAGACATCGACGCGGCGATGTCCATGTCGCCAAAGCCCATCACCGCCAGTTGCCCAGGCACGTCCAGCCCTTGCGCCGCGGCCTCGGTCAGCACGCCGGCCGCCATCATGTCGGAACTGCAAAACACCGCGTCGATGCCTTGGCCCGAACGCTGCAGCGCGCGCAGCCCTTCGCGGCCTTGCGCGTGCGTTGTCGGCGCGGGCATGTAGTGCACCAACGGTTCGGGCAGGCCCGATTCCAGCGCCGCGCGAACCAGGCTTTCGGCGCGCAGCCGGGCGCGGTGGTCGTCGCCGCTCAGCACCGCCTGCCGCGTCTTGCCCGCGTCGCGCAGGTAGTGGCTGACGGCCGCGCCGATCGCCTCGTGCGACAGGCTGAGCAGCATGTCGATGGGGGCGTCCGTGGCATCCCATGTTTCGACGATGGGGATGCCCGATGCCTTGAGCAGCTGCCGGCCCTGCGGCGAGTGCATCACGCCCGTCAGCACGATGCCGTCCGGGCGCCGTCCGATGATGGCGCGCAGCAGCGCGTCCTCGCGGGGCGAGTCGTAGCCGCTCTGGCCCACCATGAGTTGAAAGCCCTTGGCTTCGAGCGACTGCGTCAGCGCGGTCAGCATCCCGCCAAAGAGCGACCCGGCGATCGAGGGCACCAGCACCATCACCAGGTTGCTGCGCGACAGGCGCAGGCTGCCGGCCATCAGGTTGGGCACATAGCCCAGCGCCTGGATCGCGGCGTTGACCTTGTCCAGCGTGGCGGGCGAGACCTGCTGCGGCGTGTTGATGGCGCGCGAAACGGTAATCATCGACACCCCAGCCGCTTGCGCCACCTCGCGCACGGTGACGTTGGCGCGCTCCGGGGAGCGGGAAGGGGAGTCGGCGGACGGCATGCGGGGCGGGTGCATCAAAAAGGGAGTCGAAAACGGCGGGGTGCAATTGGCGTCAAGCCTAACCGCAGACGCACGCCTTGCGGGCCAGATGGTGTCAGGGTTTGTCCGGATGGCGAACCGTCGGCGCCCCGAAATATTCTAAAAAAGCCGTCATGTTAACGTTAACAAAGGAAATGTTAACGTTAACGTAAATAAAAGAATCCAATCCGGAGACAGTAATGAAGACCAATGCGCGCAAGTGGATGCTTGGATTGACCCTGATGGCCGCCGCAGGCGCGGCGCAGGCCTGGCCTGACAAGGCCGTCACCGTCGTCGTCCCATTCCCGCCCGGCGGCGCAACCGACTCGGTGGCGCGCGCGCTGTCCAACAAGCTGGGCGAACAGCTCAAGCAATCCTTCGTCGTGGAAAACAAGGCGGGCGCCACCGGCACCATCGGCGCGTCGCAGGTGGCCCGCGCCGCGCCGGACGGCTACACCCTGATGGTCACCTCGCTGGCCCCGCTGGTCGTGGCCCCGCACCTGATGAAGGGCATCACCTACGATCCGGCCAAGGATTTCACGTATCTCACCGTGGCCGTGCAGACGCCCAATGTGCTGGTGGTCAGCCCCAAGCTCGCGCCCCAGGTCAACAGCGTGCAAGACGTGCTGAAGCTGCTGAAGGACAAGCCGGGCGCGATCAGTTTCGCGACCTCCGGCGCGGGCTCGTCCGACCACCTGACCGCCGAACTCTTCTGGCAGAAGACCGGCACCAAGGGCCTGCATGTGCCCTACAAGGGCGGCGCGCCCGCCATTTCCGATCTGCTGGGCAACCAGGTGGACATGTCGTTCCAGAACGTGAACGCCGTGCTGCCGCATATCAAGTCCGGTAAGCTCAAGGCCATCGCCGTTACCGGTTCCAAGCGCTCGCCCGTGCTGCCCGACGTGCCCACGTTCGCCGAAGTCTCGGTGCCCGGCGTCGACGTCTATGCCTGGCAGGCCGTCGTGGCGCCCAAGAACCTGCCCGCCGACGTGCGCGACAAGCTGTCCGCCGCCCTGACCGCCGCGCTGAAGGATCCGGCGCTCAGCAAGCCCTTCACCGACATCGGCCTGGAGGTCGTCGCCAACTCGCCCGAAGCCTTCACCAAGTTCCAGCAGCAGGAAAGCGCCCGCTGGAAGCAGGTCATCGAGACCGGCGGCATCTCCGTGCAATGACGCAACGCGCCCGGCCCCGCCGGCCGGGCATTTTCTAGAAGCAATCATGACTCTTCACGCATCGCAAGCCTCCCAGACGCCCACGATTACTGGCATGCGCGTCGTGCCGGTCGCCGGCCAGGACTCCATGCTGCTCAACCTGAGCGGCGCCCACGCGCCTTACTTCACGCGCAACCTGGTCATCCTGACCGACAGCGCGGGCAACACCGGCGTCGGCGAAGTGCCTGGCGGCGAAAAGATCCGCGCCACGCTGGAAGACGCGCGCGCCCTCATCGCGGGCAGCTCCATCGGCAACTACCAGCACACGCTGAACCAGATGCGCCAGGCCTTCGCCGGTCTGGACAGCGCGGGCCGCGGCGCCCAGACCTTCGACCTGCGCGTGGCGATCCATGCCGTGACGGCGGTGGAGTCTGCGTTGCTGGACCTGCTGGGCCAGCACCTGGGCGTTCCCGTGGCCGCGCTGCTGGGCGAAGGCGTGCAGCGCACCTCCGTGCAGATGCTGGGATACCTGTTCTACGTGGGCGACTCGTCGCTTACGCCGCTGCCTTACCAGACGGCGCCCGACGCCGACGGCTGGCTGCGCGTGCGGCACGAAAAGGCCATGACGCCCGAGGCCATCGTCCGCTTGGCCGAAGCCGCTCATGACCGCTATGGCTTTCAGGACTTCAAGTTGAAGGGCGGCGTTTTGCGCGGCGAAGAAGAGGTCGAAGCCATCCGCGCCCTGCACGAGCGCTTCCCCGAAGCGCGCGTCACGCTCGACCCGAACGGCGGCTGGCTGCTCAAGGACGCCGTGCGTCTGTGCCGCGACCTGCACGGCGTGATGGCCTATGCCGAAGACCCGTGCGGCGCCGAAGGCGTGTTTTCCGGCCGTGAGGTCATGGCCGAGTTCCGCCGCGCCACCGGCCTGCCCACCGCCACCAACATGGTCGCCACCGACTGGCGCGAAATGGCACATGCGCTGTCGCTGCAGTCGGTCGACATTCCGCTGGCCGATCCGCATTTCTGGACCCTGCAAGGTTCGGTGCGCGTGGCCCAGACGTGCCAGGCGTTCGGCCTGACGTGGGGCTCGCATTCCAACAATCACTTCGATGTGTCGCTGGCGATGTTCACGCACGTGGGCGCCGCCGCGCCGGGCCGCGTCACCGCGATCGACACGCACTGGATCTGGCAGGACGGCCAGCACCTGACCCGCAACCCGCTGCAGATCCGCAACGGCTACGTCGAACTGCCGCAGACCGGCGGACTGGGCATCGAGCTGGACATGGACGCGATTGAACGCGCGCATCAGCTCTACCTTCAGCATGGCCTGGGCGCGCGCGACGATGCCACGGCGATGCAGTATCTGGTGCCGGGTTGGAAGTTCGACAACAAGCGGCCTTGCATGGTGCGCTGAGCGCATCAAAAAAAATCGGGGCGGCAATATGCCGCCCCGATTTGTTTCCAGCCCGCGTTCCGTGGTTCAGGACTGCCCGCGCAAGCGTTCCAGTTCCGCCGACAGCTCCGCCACCAGCGCCTGGGCGCGCGCCAGCGGATCGTGTCCGTTGACCGGCGCCTGCGGTTCCGGGGCGGGGTCATGCAGCCGCGGCTGCACGCTTTCGTGTCCCATGCTGACGTCCACGTCGAACACCAGTTGTTCGGCGCGGTGCCAGGTGGTGAACCATTCCAGGGGTTTGCCGTGCTGGTCCATGCCCTGGCCTTGCAGCATCAGCAGCGGCGTGCCGGTCTGCGTGTCGAGCAGCCTGGCGAGCTTGTCGTCGGCCGCGACGGCGCGGATCTGGTTGCGCCCCGCGCCGGGGCGCAGGCCGAACTGCCGCGTCAGCACGCCGTGCAGGGAGGCGTCGGCCAGATGGTCGGCGACGAGGCCCAGCACCGCGTCGGCGGGCAGCCAGGTGCGCACGTAGGCCAGCGGCGCTTCGGCCACGTGGCGCAGGCGTTCCAGCAATAACAGGCGGGTGGTGCCGAAGAACTCGGCTACGTCGGCGGGCGGCTCGGCCGGGCCCAGCGCCAGCACGCGCGTGCGCAGCGCGACACCTGATTGGGCGAACTGTTCGTAAAGACCGGTGGACCGCTGTACCAGGCGGCGGTGTTCCTGCGGCGCCGCCACGGTGGCGGGACGGCCGGTCTCGCGTTGAATGAGACCCTCGGCGGCCAGCGCCGCCAGGGCCTGGCGCACCACGCTGCGCGCCACGCCGAAGCGGTCGCAAAGCGCCGCCTCGCTGGGCAGCACGGCGCCTGCCGCGAGCTTGTTCGTGCGGATGTATCCGCGCAACCGCGACGCCACCTGGGCGTGCAGCGGGATGTCTCCCGCGCGGTCAAGATCGGGCAATGCGTCGTGCGTGGCGGGCGCCATGGGAATCAACCTCCGGTTTGTGCCCGCGCAGTTTCCCATACATGCGTCCAGCCCGGGGCCAGATGCGCGGCGCGCTCGGCGGCCAGGATCAGGCTGTCTTCGCGCGCGATGCCCTTGCCGGCAATGTCGAACGCGGTGCCGTGGTCCACGGACACGCGCACGACCGGCAGGCCCACGGTGATGTTGACGCCGTCGTCGCCGTACACGGACTTGAAGGGCGCGTGGCCCTGGTCGTGGTAACAGGCGATCACGAACTTCCACTTGCCGCGCACGGCCTGCGGGAACAGCGCGTCGGCCGGGATGGGACCCGCGGCCAGGATGCCGGCGGCGTTGGCTTCGGCCACGGCGGGCGCCAGGATGTCGGCGTCTTCGCTGCCGAAGATGCCGTTCTCACCGGCGTGCGGGTTCAGGCCCGCGACCGCCACGGGTTCGTCGGCACGGCCCAGCGCGGTGGCGAACGAGCCGGCCAGCCGCAGCACGGCGCGCATGCGGGCTGGGTTCACGTCTTCGATGGCCTGGCGCAGCGACACGTGCGTCGTGGCGTGGAAGATGTAGAGGTCGCCGGCCGACAGCACCAGCGAGAACGTCTTGACGCCGAACTCATGTGCCAGCAGTTCGGTGTGGCCGGGCCACTTGTGGCCGGCGGCGTGCATGGCGGCCTTGTTCAGCGGAGCGGTGACGATGCCGTCGATCTCGCCGGCGCGCGCCAGGGCGCAGGCCGTCGTGACAAAGCGGACCGAGCCGTCGCCGGCGTCCGCGCTGATCTCGCCCAGCTTCACGTGCGCCAGCGACGGGCCGGCCTGCAGGACTTCGATCAGGCCCGGGGTGTTGGTCGCGTCGGCCGGGCGCTCGATCTTGCGCACGATGGCAGGGTCGGCGCCCAGATTGCGCACCGCATTGGCCATGACGTCTGCATCGCCGACCACGAAGAGGCGCGCCTTCTGGCGCAGTTCGTCGTGGCCCATGAGCATCTTGGCCGTGATTTCCGGCCCGATGCCCGCTACGTCGCCCAAGGTCACAGCCAAGAGGGGCAGCTTCGCGGGAGGGGTTTGTGTCATCGCTTGAATCTCCTGTCGCGGATCGCGCGCACCGCGCGAACCAGTACGTCTTCGGTGCCAAAGCCGCCGGCCTTGGTCACCACGGGCAGGCCTGCGGCCGTGCCTCCGGTCAGCGTGCCCAGAGGCACGCCGCCCATCACTTCGTCCACCAGCGCGATGCCGTTGGCTTGCAGCGCCAACAGTACGCTGCGCGCGCCATCGCCGCCGGTGGCGACCACGCCGGCCGCGCGCGAGGCGGCAATCAATTGCGCGGCCAGGCTGCCGAGGCGGTCGGCGACCTTGTCGGAATCCAGGCCGGCGCGCTGGCCTTCTGGGGCCAGCAGCAGAATCGTGCCGGCTTCCAGCGGGGCCTGCGCGTGCGCCTGCAGCAGCGGCTGGCTCCATGCCTGCCATTGCGCGTCGTCAGCAAGTTGCTCGAGCGACGGGCGCCAGGTGTCGGCGCCCGCAGCCTGCAGCGCGGCGGCCTGGCCGCGCGCGGCGCTGTGCTGCGAGGTCACCACGACCACGACAGGCGCGGTCTGGTCGGCGCCTGCCCACACGCGGGCAAGCGGCACGGCCAGTCCGCCCGCGCCCACGGGCAGGGCGCGCTCGCCCAGCAGTCCGACAGCGCGCGCCAGCCGTTCCAGGTCGTCATCGGTGGCGGCATCGACCACCACGGTGGCGCCGGCCTGCGCGATGCGCGCGGCCAGCGTTTCAGGCGTGTCGTCCGCCAGCGGCGCCACGTGGGCGCTGCCGAGCAAGGTCGGAATATGGCTTTCGGTTACCGGCGTCACGGGGTCGGTGGCCGCCGAGGTCTCGGTGACCGGCTTGCCGTTCACATACAGAATGCCTTGCTCGACCGTGCGGCCCGTGGCCGGAAAGGCGGGGCAGACCACCGCGATGGCGTCGTCGCGCCAGGCGTCGCGCGCCGCGTCGATCTCGGCCTTGAAGGCACCGCGCAGGGTCGAATCGACCTTCTTGTACAGGCGCGACACGCCGGCTTCACGCAATTGCCGCACGTTGCGGCCGATGACGTCGGCGGCATCGGCGGCGCTGAACGCCCGGCTGTTGGTCGTGACGGCCAGCACCTCGACGTCGTCGTGCGCGGGACCGGCCAGGGCCTCGTCCGCGCCGCCGATGGACAGGTGCGTGCACCAGCCAGCCCGCACGAATTGCACGGCGGTGTCGCCGGATCCGGTCAGGTCGTCGGCGACGATGGCGATGGCGGGTTTCACAAGGCCTCTCCGCGGGCTTCGGTCAGGGGCGGGGCAACGGTGGCATCGGCGTCCTCGGACTTGAGCTCACCGGCGCGCTTGAGGAACCAGGATGCCAGCACCGGGGCCAGAATGGAACTGATCAGCACGCAGGCCGCGACCTGCGCGGTGGCAGCCGACACGTATTGCTGGAAGTTGGGGTCGGCTGCCGCGACCACGGCGGGCGTGGCGATGGCGTTGCCGGCGGTCGTGCCGGCCGCAAAGCCTAGGCCGCTCTTGCCGCCGCGGCGCAGGATCAGGCGGTAGCCCAGGTAGACCAGACCGCCGGTGATGGGGCTGATGATCAGGCCCAGGATCAGACCGCTGATGCCGCCGCTGACGACCGCGCCCAGATTGATGCCGGTGCCCAGGGCAAAGGCGAAGAACGGGATGACGATATTTGGCACGGGCTTGAGCACGTCGCGCCACTTCGGGTCCAGGTTGCCCACGACCACGCCCAGCAGGAAGGGCACCAGCGCGGCCACCAGGGCGATCATCGGAATGTCGGCAAGGCCCGACGCGCCCAGGAACAGCAGGCTGAAGAAGGGGCCGTCGTTGACCGCGCTGGCCACGTAGGCGCCGCGATCGCGGGCATCGCCGTACTGGCCGGTGTAGGCCAGCCACAGGCCGCCGTTGCTGTTGTCGAAGGCGGCGAGCATCGCCAGGATCGACACGCCCCACAGGCCGTCAAGACCGACGTAGCTGCCCAGGATGATGATGAGGGTGGCGGGCACCAGCGTCTTCATCAGCAGGATGGTGCCGGCGGTGGCCAGGATGGGACCGCCCGTGCGGGCGTTGACGTGCGTGCCGGTTGCGAAGATCAGCAGCGCGATCAGCGGCAGTGCGCTGTTCTTGAAGAGTGCAGTGGTGAAGCCGCCGATGGCGAGCGCATCGGGGGCAAAGGTGCCGATCAGGGAACCCAGGATCAGCGGCACCAGCATCAATCCACCGGGGATTTTCTGCATCGTGCCAAAAAAGGGCGAGCGGGTAGTTGCGGTCGACACTATCGGGGTCTCCAGGACGATTTTTCTGGGTTGCAGACGTTCATATGCGCGTCTGTCGGACGGTTGAAAAAATCGTAGTGTACACCTGTACGTACAGCATGTACGTACAGGTTGACCCGAGGTGTCCGTCCCGGATATGGGGACGGTTTGGGCGTCAGAAGCGGTAGGCGCCGCTCAACATGACCGTGCGGCGCGCGCCGTAGAAGCAGTCTCCGCGGTCCAGGCACACCACTTCATACGTGCGGTCCGCGATGTTGTTGACGTTGAGCGCGTAGCGCCACGGTCCGTTCGTGTAGCTGACCATCGCATCGAACAGCGTCACCGACGGCGTTTCCGGCGCGCCGCCGTCGCGGAACTTGGACAGGAAGCGGGTGCCGGCGCCGACCGCGAAGCCGGGCTGGCCCGCGAGCGTGAAGCGGTATTTGCCCCACAGCGACGCCATGTGCTTGGGCATGCCTTCAAGCTGCGGATCGATGTCGGTGTAGATGTAGTTGGCGATCACGTCCACATTCTGGGTGACGCGGCCGCGCATCTCCAGTTCGACGCCGCGCGTGCGCGTCTTGCCTGCCTGGATCTGGTTGTTGGGGTTGTCCGGATCGTTGGTCTGGCGGTTGCTTTCGCGCAGGTCGTACGCCGCTGCCGTGAATTCCAGGTCGGCGCCGGGCGGCATGTACTTCAGTCCCACTTCCCACTGCTTGCCGCGCATGGGCTTCCAGCGCTGGTTGTAGAAGTCCGCGCCCGCGATGGGGGTGAAGGACTCGCTGTAGCTCACGTAGGGCGACCAGCCGTTGTCGGCCGCGTACATCAGGCCGAAGCGCTTGGTGGTGGCTTGGTCGGTTTCCTTGTCCTGGCCCTCGGTCGTGCTTTCGACACGATCGCGGCGGATGCCCGCCAGCAGGATCCAGTTCTTGTCGAACGTGATCTGGTCCTGCGCGTAGAAGCCTATTTGCTGCTGCCGCTGCTTGGGCGTGTCGGTCAGCGTGTAGTCCGGCGCGTTGCCGTATACCGGGTGGTACAGGTTCAGCGGCGATCCCAGCCCGCTGTCGGACTGGCCGGTTTCGCGGTAGCGCGTGTAGTCCATGCCCACGATGACGGTGTGCTGCGTGCGGCCCCAGTTCAGCTTGCCTTCCAGGTTCTGGTCGGCCAGCAGGGTGCGCATGCGGGGCTTGTTGATGTAGTAGTAGCGGTCGACGGTGGTCTGCGCGGCGTCGATGTACGAATCGCCGCGGCGGTCGCCATAAACGTTCGGATAGAGCGACTTGTAGTCGACGCTGCTGACCGTGTTGCGAAAGCTCTGGCGGACCTTCCAGGTGTCGTTGAACTGGTGTTCGAACAGCCAGCCCACGTTGAATTGCTCGGTGTCGTAGGCGTCAAAGCCCGGCTCGCTGGCGAAGCGGCGCGTGGGGATGCGGCCGTTCGGATTGTGGTCGACGGTGCCGCTCCAGGGCAGGAACGACTGCGTCGTGCCGGACCGGTCCTTCTGCCACGAGGCCAGCAGCGTGAGCGAGGTGGCCGCGCTGGGCTGCCACGTGAGCGACGGGGCAAGAAACATCCGGTCGTCCTGCGCGTACTGCACCTGCGTGTCGCTGTCGCGGCCCAGGGCCACCACGCGGTACAGCCACTGGCCGTCCTCGGTCAGCGGACCGGTGATGTCCGCCTGGATTTCGCGGCGGTTGAAGTTGCCCAGTTGCACGCCGATTTCGCCCTGCTGTTCGGCCTGCGGGCGCTTGCTGACCAGGTTGACGATGCCGCCCGTGCTGCCCTGTCCGTACAGCATCGACGCCGGGCCGCGCAGCACCTCGACGCGTTCCAGGCCGTAGACCTCGGTGCGCGGGTTGTTGTAGTTGAAGAACTGGCGCAGGCCGTCCAGGTACTGCACGGGCTCCACGCCGCGCACGCGCACGTAATCGCCGCGGTTGTCCACGCCGTAGGCATTCGGACGCACGCCCGCCGCGTAGTTCATCGTGTCCTGCACGTTCTGCGCGCCCTGGTCGATGATCTGCTCGCGCGGGATCACGGTGATCGCTTGCGGCGTCTCGGACAGCGGCGTGTCGGTCTTGGTGCCGGTGGCGCTGCGCCGGGCCACGTAGCCGTCGACGGGGCCGGTGGCGGTCTCGCCGGTGCCAAGGACCTGCACGGCGGGCAGCGTGGCGGGCTGCTCGGGTTGCGCGTGCGCGGCGCCCGCGCCCAGGCAGGCGGCCAGCGCGGCGGCGGCGGGAACACGGGGGCGCAGCCGCGCGCGCAGGGCGGCCGGAGTGTGATGGCGTTTCAAAAGGATCTCCCCACTGGCGCGGCTAAGGGCGCGAACAGTTACTCATAGAAATAACAACGATAACTATTATTAATTGTGTTGATGGACACAGCCAATAGCGGACGTCGGGGAAGATGTAAAAAAGCCCTGCGGCAGCGCGGGGCTTTGGGAATTGCCGAAGAAAAGCCTTGCGAATTCAGCGGGTTGACGCGCAGGACCGCGCCCGGGGCCGACGCGGGCGCTGTTGCCCGCGTGCGACAGTGCCGCGTGGGCCGAAAGGCGGCGCGCCCGCGGCGATCAGTCCTGGCCGGTCGCCTGGCGGGTGATGGCGGGAGCGGGAGCGGCGGCGTTGCCGATGGCGTCGGTCGCCGCGTGGGACGCAATGGCCGGCGCCCCGCCTTGCGCGTCCGGGCGCAGTTCGCGCCGCAGGATCTTGCCCACGGTGGTGCGCGGCAGGTCGTCGCGGAATTCGATGTACCGAGGCACCTTGTACCCCGTGAGCTGCGTGCGGCAATGCGCGATCAACGTGTCCGCGTCCAGCGTGGGATCCTTGCGGATGACGTAGAGCTTGACGGCCTCGCCGGAGCGCTCGTCAGGCACGCCCACCGCCGCCACCTCGCGCACGCCCGGGTGCAGCGCTGCCACGTCCTCGACTTCGTTCGGGTACACGTTAAAGCCCGACACCAGGATCATGTCCTTCTTGCGGTCGACCAGATAGACATAGCCCGTCTCGTCGACGTAGCCAATGTCGCCCGTGCGCAGGAAGCCGTCCGGGTACATGACCAGCGCCGTCTCGTCCGGCCGGTTCCAATAGCCCTTCGTGACCTGCGGGCCGCGCACGCAGATCTCGCCGTTTTCCCCGACCCCCAGTTCGCGGCCGGCGTCGTCGCGGATCGACAGGTCGGTGGAGGGCACGGGCAAGCCGATGGACCCGTTGAAGATCTTGGTGTCCAGGGGATTGATGGTGACGGCGGGCGACGTTTCCGTAAGCCCGTAAGCCTGCGCGATCGACACGCCCGTTGCGGCGCGCCAGCGGTCTGCGACCGAGCGCTGCACCGCCATGCCGCCGCCCATCGTCAAGCGCAGCCGCGAGAAATCCAGGTGGGCAAAATCCGGGTGGTTGAGCAGCGCGTTAAAGAGCGTGTTCACGCCAGTGAATGCCGAGAACGGCACCTTGCCCATCTCTTTTATCAGCCCCGGAATATCGCGCGGATTGATGATGAGCAGGTTGCTTGCGCCCAGTTTCATGAACGTCAGGCAATTCGCCGTCAGCGCAAAGATGTGATACAGCGGCAGGGCCGTGACGATGCATTCCTCGCCGTCTTTCACCAGGGGCCTGACCCACGCGTAGGCCTGGCTGACGTTTGCCACCAGGTTGCCGTGCGACAGCATGGCGGCTTTGGCCACGCCGGTCGTGCCGCCCGTGTACTGCAGAAACGCCAGGTCGGCAGCCGTGAGCGGCACGTCGGTGAACGGCAGGTCGCGGGCTTGGCGCAGCGCATCGCCCAGTTTCTGCGAGCCGGGCAGCGACCACGCCGGCACCATGCGCTTGACGCGCCGCACGGCAAAGTCCACAAGACGCCCCTTGATGGGACCCAGCATCTCGCCGATGGACGTCACCAGCACGCGTTCGATTTGCGTGGCGGGCAACGCCTTTTGCAGCGTGGCCGCAAAGTTGTCCGCGACCACGATGGCGCGCGCGCCCGCATCGGCAAGCTGGTGTTCAAGCTCGTGCGCGGTGTAGAGCGGGTTGCAGTTCACCACGATGCAGCCGGCGCGCAGGGCGCCGAAGAGGCAGACGGGATACTGCAGCAGATTGGGCATCATCAGCGCGACGCGGTCGCCGCGGCCAAGGCCGTGCGCGTGCAGCCATGCGGCGAAGCGTCGCGTCAGCGCGTCCAGTTCGGCATAGGTGATCGATTTGCCCATGCTGATGTAGGCCGTCTTGCTGGGAAAGCGCCGGAAGCTCTCCTGGATGATCGTCACCAGGGTGGTCGCGCTGTCGGTCCCGATCTCGGCGGGCACACCGTAGGGATAGCTCTTGTGCCAGATTCGTTCCATGTCTTGCGGTTCCGTTGGGGCGCAAGGCCCTAGTTGCCCAGCAGGGCTTTCTTCAGGGAGGCCTGCGCGGGGCTGTCGCCCAGCCAGACGCGAAGCAGGGCGCGGGCGAAGGCGGGATCGTCGATGCGCCCGCGCGGCTTGCCGTTGCTGGCAATGGCGACGCCGCGGGCATCGAAGTCCAGATCGATGACGTCGCCCTCGCGCGCGGCGCCGATGTCGCTCATCAAGCGTGACAGGCGCTCGGCGGGCGCTTTCAGCGCGGCAAGTTCCTGCGAGGTCGTATTGTCTCGCAATCCGTCCTGCAGCGCGCCGTCCAGGCTCTTGCTGTCGACGTCGCGCAGCATCCGCAGCCGCATGCGGCGCGGCTGCGTGCTGTCAATAAGTGCCGCGGCGTCGTGGCTTTTCGTGGTGACGTACAGCGCGGCCACGTAGACCTTCACGACGAAACGGGTGCGCAGGCCCGCGCCGTTCAGCGTCAGCGCCTGGCTGCCTTCGGCAAGCTGTTCGGGCACGCGCACGCCGGCAACGTCCACGTCGGCAAAGGCGGGCGCGCCCGCCAGGCAGGCCGCGAGAATCAGGCTCAGGGCGGCGGTGCGCCCTCCGGGGTTGAAACGCATTTGTCACCTCCAGTGTTCTTCTGCTTGTAGAACTTCTTGTCTGCGATGTAGATCGTGCGTTCCACGACGGCGTACACGACGTCGTCCTTGTCTTTCAGTTCGACCGTGTAGGTGCGGGTCGTTTCGTGGTGCGTGGCGAGCAAGCGCCGGATTTCGGCGATCTCGCCCGGCGGCAGCCGGAAGTCGACATACAGCGTGGTGTAGGCGGGCTTGCGGAAACGGATGCTGGCCGCCTTGTCCCAGACGATGTGATCCGGGCCCAACGCCGACATCAGCATGGTCGGGTGGGCGCCGTCGGTTACCGCAAAGAGCGAGCCGCCGTACATCGACCCCACGATGTTGCGGGTGCGGCGCAAGAGCGGCAGCTTGATGCGTATGTGCTGGAAGTCCGGCGACACGTGCAGCACGCGGCCGCCGGTGGCGCGAAAGGCCGGATGCAGGTTGAAGCCCACCCGCATCAGCCGCGCGCGCCACTCGGGCGACAGGTTCTTGAACCAGTAGGGCTTCACGCTGGCCGCCGTTTGGTTACATGGCCTCGAACAGGCCGGCCGCGCCCATGCCGGTGCCGATGCACATCGTGACCAGCCCGTACTTGCCGCCGGTGCGGCGCAGCCCGTGCGTGATCGTCGCGGTGCGGATCGCGCCCGTGGCCCCCAGCGGGTGGCCCAGCGCAATGGCCCCGCCCAGCGGGTTGACCTTGGCCGGATCCAGGTTCAGCTCGCGGATCACGGCCAGCGACTGGGCCGCGAACGCTTCGTTGAGCTCGATCCAGTCCAGCGCGTCCTGCTTGATGCCGGCGCGTTCCAGCACCTTCGGGATGGCGGCGACGGGGCCGATGCCCATGACCTCGGGCGGCACACCGGCCACGGCAAAGCCCACGAAGCGCGCCAGCGGGCTCAGGTTGAATTCGCGCAGGATGCGATCGGACACCAGGATCACGGCCGCCGCGCCGTCCGACATCTGCGAGCTGTTGCCCGCCGTGACGCTGCCGCGCGTGGAGAAGACCGGCTTGAGCCGCGCCAGCGCTTCCAGGCTGCTGTCGGGACGCGGGCCTTCGTCGACCTCGACGAGGCGGCGCGCGACGCGCACCGCGCCGCTGGCGCCGTCCGGCAGGTGCGTGACGACCTCAAAAGGCGTGGTCTCGGCGCGGAAGTGGCCGGCGGCAATCGCCGCGCAGGCCTTCTGGTGCGAGGCCAGCGCAAAGGCGTCCTGATCCTCGCGCGACACCTTCCAGCGTTCGGCGACCTTTTCGCCGGTCAGGCCCATGCCGAACGCCATGCCGATGTTTTCTTCGTGAGCGAAGATGGCAGGGTTCATGGACACCTTGTTGCCCATGATCTGCGGCATGGCGCTCATGGATTCGGTGCCCGCGCCGATCATGATGTCGGCCTCGCCCAGCCGAATGCGGGCGGCGGCATCCGCCACGGCCTGCAGTCCCGACGCGCAGAAGCGGTTGACGGTGACGCCCGCCACGCTTTGCGGCAGGCCGGCCAGCAGCAGGCTGATGCGGGCCACGTTCATGCCCTGTTCGGCCTCGGGCATGGCGCATCCGGCGATCACGTCGTCGATGCGGGCGGCGTCCAGCCCGGGCGCCTGCGCCAGCGCGCCGTTCAGCGCGGCGGCCAGCATGTCGTCGGGGCGGGTGGTGATGTAGGCGCCATTGCGCTTGCCCACCGGCAGGCGCGTGGCGGCAACGATGTAGGCGTCTTGGATCTGCGTGCTCATATCCATTTCCTTTAAGCTAGTTCCGTAGCGGCTTGCCGGTTTCCAGGGTGTGGCGGATGCGCGCCTGGGTCTCAGGCGTGCGCAGCAGCGCCACGAATTCCTTGCGCTCCACGGCCAGCAGCCATTCTTCGTCGACCTTGGTGCCGGTCTCCACCTCGCCGCCGCACAGCGCGACGGCCGCGCTGCGGGCCACGCGGTAGTCGTGCGCGCTGATCATGCCGCCTTCGCGCATGTTGACCAGCACCATCTCGAAGTTGGCGATGCCGTTGCGGCCGGCCACCGGCACGTTCTGCAGGCGGGCAGGCGGCGTGTAGCCTGCCTGTGCCGCGGCGCGTGCCTGGCCGATGGCCACATACAACAGTTCGCCGGGATGGAACAGCACGATGTCGTGTTCGCGGGCAAAGCCGGCCTCGATGGCTTCCAGTGCGCTCTTGGCGACCTGGGCCATCGCAATGGTCTGGAAGACCGGTTGCAGGTAGGGGAAGACTTCGCCGGGCGTGGCCGTCTTGGCCGCCAGCGCCGCCGCGCGCGCGGCGAACTCCTTGCTGCCGCCGCCCGCCGGAATGAGGCCGACGCCGGCCTCGACCAACCCGATGTAGCTTTCCAGCGCCAGCACGCGGTGCGAGGCGTGCATCAGGAATTCGCAGCCGCCGCCCAGCGCCATGCCCTGCACCGCGGCAAAGGTCG
The DNA here is from genome assembly GCF_006715415.1 of Achromobacter sp. SLBN-14. NCBI lineage: Bacteria > Pseudomonadati > Pseudomonadota > Betaproteobacteria > Burkholderiales > Alcaligenaceae > Achromobacter > Achromobacter sp. SLBN-14. The sequence continues at coordinate 4,584,632 of NZ_VFNE01000001.1, forward strand.
GGATCTGCGCGTACTTGAACGACTGCGAAGCCCGCTGGAATTTTTCGACCGTGGCTTCCAGCATGTCCCACTGGCCCGCCGCGCAGGCTTCAACGACCTGCTGCAGGTTGGCGCCCACCGCAAACGGCGCGTCGTGCCAGATGACCAGGCCGTCGAATTCACGTTCGGCCTTGGCCACCGCCTGCAGCACGCCTTCCAGCACCTCGGCGCCCAGCGTGTGGTTGCGCGACGTGACCGACAGGATGGCGATGCCGGCGTCGACCTGCGGCAGATTCCACAGGCGCACGCCTTCGTTTTCCCAGACCGTGACGCCGCGGTCGTCGGCGGCTTCGCCCACGACGCGTTCCGGGAACAGCTGTCGCGCGTACACCGGCAACGTCGAGCGCGGGTGCAGCTTGCCCGTGCGGGCGGAGTACGAGCCTTGCGGCGCATGCACGCCCTGGCGGTCCGGTTCCAGCACCCAGGCGGGCAGGGGCGTGTCGCTCATGGCGCGGCCGGCGGCGATGTCCTCGGCCACGGCGGCGGCGATGGCCTGCCAGCCCGCGGCCTGCCAGGTTTCGAACGGGCCTTGCGACCAGCCGAAGCCCCAGCGCATGGTCAGGTCCAGGTCGCGCGCGTTGTCGGCCACGTGCTCGAGCTGCACGGCGCTGTAGTGGAAGATGTCGCGGAACAGGCTCCACAGGAATTGCGCCTGCGGATGCTCGCTGGCGCGCAGGGCGGCAAAGCGCTTGGCCGGGTCGCGTTCCTTGAGCAGCGCGGCCACTTCATCGGCCAGCTTGCCCGTTCCTGGCGCGTAATCCTGCTTTTTCAGATCCAGCACCTGGATCTCTCGGCCCTGCTTGCGGTAGACACCCGCGCCGCTCTTCTGGCCCAGCGCGCCCTTGGAGATCAGCGCCGACAGCCAGTCCGGCAGCGCGAAGTACCGGTGCCACGGATCGTCCGGCAGGTTCTTTTCCATCGTGCCCACCACGTGGGCCAGCGTGTCCAGCCCCACCACGTCGGCGGTGCGGTACGTGGCGCTCTTGGGGCGGCCGATCTTGGGACCGGTCAGCGCGTCGACTTCGTCGAAGGCCAGGCCCAGCCGCGCGGTATGGTGCATGGCGGCCAGGATCGAAAACACGCCAATGCGGTTGGCAACGAAGTTCGGGGTGTCCAGCGCGCGGATCACGCCCTTGCCCAGCGCGGAGGTCAGCCAGGTTTCCAGCTGGTCCAGCACGTCCGGTTGCGTGTGCGAGGTGGCAATGATCTCCACCAGGCGCATGTAGCGCGGCGGATTGAAGAAATGGATGCCGCAGAAGCGGTCGCGCAGCCCGGCGGGCAGCGCGTTGGCCAGCGCGTCGATGGACAGGCCGGACGTATTCGAGGCCACGATGGCGCCGGGCGCCACGTGCGGCGCGATGCGCTCGTACAGTGCCGTCTTCCAATCCATGCGCTCGGCGATGGCTTCGATGACGAGATCGCAGCCGCTCAGGCGGGCGAGGTCGTCATCGTAATTGGCGGGCGTGATGAGCGCCAGGCGCGAGGCGCCGGCCAGCGGCGCCGGTTCCAGTTTTTTCAGGCCGGCCAGCGCCTTCTTGACGGTGCCGTTGCGGTCGCCTTCGCGGGCGGCCAGGTCGAACAGCGTGACCGGCACGCCGGCATTGGCCAGGTGGGCGGCGATCTGCGCGCCCATGACGCCGGCACCCAGCACGGCGACGTTTTTGACGACGAACTTGCTCAAGGGAGTCTCCTGAAAAAGCGGGGGACGGCGCGCGGCCGTCCCCCGGTTCACGGCTAGAAGCGGGACGAGAGTTGCAGGCCGAGGATGTGGCCGCTGCTGTCGTAGGTGCCCGCGACACGGCCCTTGGTGGCCGCGCTGCCGGACGTGGTGTCGATGTCCGTCTTGCGCAGGTACAGATAGGTGTAGCCCAGATCGATCGTGGTGTCCTTCGTGGCGGCCCATTGCACGCCGGTCGAGAACCAGTAGCGGTCGTTGTCGGGCAGGGACGTGGGACGGTCGGCGGCGTCATGCACCGGCGACTGATCGAACGCCAGGCCGAACTTCCACTTCCAGGCGGGGGCGAACTTGTAGTTGGTGCCCACGGCAACGCGCCAGGTATCGCGGAAGTTGAGCGGCAGCACATCGTCGCGCGCGCCCGGACCCGAGTTCTTGATCTTCAACTGGGGGATGCTGCTCCAGCCGGTCCACGACACGTCGCCCAGCAGTTCCCATTTTTCGTTGAGCTGGTGCGTGGCGCTAAGAATCAACGTGTCGGGCAGGTCGACGTTGGCCTTGGCATCGAACGACACGGACTGGCCGGTGGGGCCGATGTTGTCGATGTCGGTGTCGCCCTTGGCCGAGTGCTTGATCTTCGAGCGGTACGACAGGCCGATGCGCGTGTCTTCGGTGGGTTGCAGCATGAAGCCGACGTTCCAGCCCCACGCATCGCCCTTCAGGTTCAGGTCGGCGTCGCCATTGGTGGCCAGCGGCAGCCCGGCGATGGGCACCACGGTTTTTTTCTTGTAGGTGGCGTCGATGTGTTGCCAGTTCACGCCGAAGCCCATCGAGAATTTCTCGTTGACCTTGTAGGCGATGGACGGGTTGACGTTGATGGTCTTGATGTCGAACTTGTTCGAGTGGTATTGACCGACCCAGCCGTCGTCGTATTCGGTCATCAGGCCGAACGGTGCGCCGACGCCCAGACCGATGTACCACTGCTCGTTCAGTTGCCAGGAGGCGTAGAGGTTGGGCACGACGCCCAGATGGCCCGCGTCCCCGCCATTGCCGCCGGTGGGAACCGAACCGTTCAAGCCCGATCCGGGAATGCCCGGCGCGCTGGGGTTGCGGCTGTTTCCGTTGTCCGAAAACTTGAACGACGGTTTGATCAGGTTTACCCCGCCGGAGAAATTAAGGCCCGGCAGATAGGTCAAGCCTGCCGGGTTGAAATACATGATGCTGGCATTCTCCGGGTTTGCCGCCGAGCCCGCATACGCGTTGCCCAGGCCGCTGGCGTTCTGCTCCAAGAGCTGAAAACCGGCGCCGTAGGACGTTGCGGATGCGCCCAGGCCGACCAGGATGGCCGACAGGGTGCTCAGGGACAATGGACGTCTGCGCATGGTACTGCCTCCTCGAGTTGGATGTGTGTCTCTCTTCCACTGCCGGCCTGGTTTCGCCGGTCTAATCGGCGCGAGCCGCTGTGCTGCGGTCCTGCTTGGTGCTGCCTGCTTCGTAATGCAAGGGGCCTCCCGTGAATGGCGCGAAGCCCGTCCCAAAAATCACGCCGGCATCCGCCAGATCGGCGTCGGCCACGATGCCGCCCGCGACCCGTTCCCGCGTGGCGTCGATGAGCGGCTGGATCAGGCGCTGGGCCAGGCCGGCGGGCGCTGCGGCGGGATCCGCGCTGCGCTGCTTGACCGGCTTGCCATCGCGCCAGGTGTAAAAGCCCTTGCCGCTCTTTTTGCCCAGCTCGTTGCGCGCCAGGCGCTCGGCCAGGCAACGTGGCGGCTCGGCGCCGCCGGCCAGTTGCGCGCCGGCGTCGCGTGCGATGTCCAGGCCCACGGTGTCGGCCAGCTCCAGCGGCCCCATCGGCATGCCGAAGGCCACCATCGCGGCGTCCACGGTTTCCGGCGCGACGCCTTCGTCCACGCTGCGCATGGCCTGCAGCAGGTAGGGCGCCAGCACCGCATTCACCAGGAAGCCGGGCGCGCTCTTGACCGGCATCGCCAGCTTGTCGATCTGCCCCACGAAGGCGCAGGCGCGGGTCTGGGCGTCGGGGTCGCCGCCTTGCGCGTGCACGACTTCCACGAGCGGCATCTTGGCCACGGGATTGAAGAAATGAATGCCCAGCAGACGCTCCGGCCGCGCAAGGCCTTCGCGCAGCGTTTCAAGCGACAGGCTGGACGTGTTGGTGGCCAGCAGCGCATCCGGCTTCATGCGCGGTTCCAGCGACCGGTACAGCGCGCGTTTGGCGTCGGGCTGCTCGCTGATGGCCTCGATGATAACGTCGGCCAGCGGCACGCCGTTGCCTTCCGGGTCCGGCACCAGCCGGTCGAAGGCGGCGCGCGCCAGTCGCGGGTCTTTCAGGCGGCGCGTGTAAAGCGCTGCGGCGCGCTTGAGGGCCGGCGCGATGCGGGACATCTCCTGGTCCTGCAAAGTCACGGTCATGCCCTTGTACGCGCACCAGGCGGCAATGTCGCCGCCCATTACGCCCGCGCCCACCACGTGCACATGGCGCGCAGGCGCAACGCCGGGCTGCTTGCCGTTGGCCTTCAGACGCTCTTGCAGGCGGAACACGCGCAGCAGGTTGCGCGCCGTGCCGGACGAAATAATGCGGTCGATGAGGTCGGGCGCCTTGAGCGCATTGCCGCCATGCTTTTCCCAGATTTCCACGATGGCGGGCGCGGCCGGGTAATGGCCCAGCGGATCCTTCGCGGCAATCTGCTTGCGGGCGCGGTTGGCGACGATGGCTTTCAGTGGCCAGCGGTTCAGCAACGCGCCCAGGCCGCGCGCGCGCCGGGCGGGCTTGCGCGACAGGACCGTCTGGCGCGCCGCGGCCAGCAGCAGGCGTGGCGGCACGCGCGCGTCCACCAGCCCCAACGCGGCCGCGCGGCGGGCATCGGCGCCGCGGCCGGTCAGCATCATGTCCAGCGCAGCCGGCGCGCCGATCACCTGCGGCAGGCGCAGCATGCCGCCCCAGCCGGGAAAGATGCCAAGCATGACTTCGGGCAGCGCCAGCGAGGCGCCGGGCTGGTCCGCCACCAGCCGGTAGCGGCAAGCCAGCGCCAGTTCCAGGCCGCCGCCCAGGCAATGCCCCTGGATCAGCGCCAGCGTCGGATAGCGCACGCCCGCCAGGCGGTTCATGAGATTCCAGCCGCGCGACACCAGCCCGCGCGCCTGTTCGGGCGTGTCCAGCGTGGCGAATTCGTTGACGTCGGCGCCCACGATGAAGCCCGTCGCCTTGCCGGACTGGATGATGAGGCCCTGGGGCGGATCGCGGTCCAGCGCGTCAAGCACCACCGAGAGTTCGGCCATGGTATCGGCCGACAGGGCGTTGACCGCGCTGCCCGCGCGGTCGAAGGTCAGCCAGGCGACGCCGTCGGGGTCGCGGTCCAGGCGCCAGTGGGAAAGCGTATCCAATGTCGTCATGGGCGGTCCTCGTCCAGGGTTTCGACCAGCATCGCGCCGCCTTGGCCGCCGCCGATGCAGATGGCAGCCATGCCGCGCCGCGCGCCGCGGCGCTTGAGCGCATGCAGCAGATGCAGCACGATGCGTGCCCCCGAGGCGCCCACCGGGTGTCCGATGGCAATGGCGCCGCCGTCGACGTTGAGGCGCGCGGGGTCCAGTTCGCCCCAGGCGGGCGTGCCGAAGTTTTCCTGGCAGTAGGCCTCGTCCCGCCACGCGGCCAGGCAGCCTAGCACCTGCGCCGCGAAGGCTTCGTTGATCTCCCACAGGTCCAGGTCATTCAAGCCCAGCCCATGGCGCTGCAGGATCGGCGTGGCCGCATGCACGGGGCCCAGGCCCATGATCGCGGGGTCCAGCCCGGCCCATTGCGAATCGATGATGCGGCCCAGCGGGCGCAGGTTCCATTTGCGCACGGCTTCTTCCGAAGCCAGCACCAGCATGGCCGCGCCGTCGGTGACCTGAGAACTGTTGCCTGCGGTGATGTTGCCCCACGGCTTGTCGAACACCGGCTTGAGTTTGGCCAGCTTGTCGGGCGTGGAGTCTTCGCGTACACCGTCGTCCGCGGCGTGCAGTGTGCCCTGCGTGTCGATGACCGGTGTGACCTCGGGCATGCCGGCGGCGCGGGCCGCCAGCGCGCGCTGGTGGCTGCGCGCCGCGTATGCATCCATGGCGGCGCGGTCGATATTGAACAGCGTGGCGACGTTCTCGGCGGTCTGACCCATCGACAGGCCCACAACCGGGTCCGTCAGGCCCTTGAGCAGGCCGATCACGGGCGCCAGGTGCTTGGGCCGGAAACCGCCCAGCGCCTTGAGCTTGGCGCCCACGCCGCGCGCGGCGTACCAGCGCGACAGCCAGCGCACCATGCCGTCCGAAAACAGCACCGGCGCGCGCGACAGCGCATCGGTGCCGCCGGCCAGCACCAGGTGCGACCGGCCGTTCTGGATGTTTGCAATGGCCGAATCCAACGCTTGCATGCCCGATGCGCAGTTGCGCATGACGGTCCAGCCGGGCACCCGATCGCCGCAACCTAGCCGCAGCGAAATCACGCGGCCGATGTTGACCTCTTCGGGCGAGGGCGCCGCGCAACCCACGATGACCTCGTCCAGGTCGGTGGGCGCGTAGGGCTGGCGCAGCAGCAGGGCGCGGCCGGCCTGCACCGCCAGATCCCCGGCAGAGAAGGGGCCCGGGCCCGTGCGGGCCTTCAAAAAGGGCGTGCGTGAACCGTCGACGACGTAAACCGGTTTGAATGCCATCCGCTACCTCCCTCAGGCGACCTTGCGTTCGGCCGTGGGCCGGTCCGCGTCGGCGGCGCCGAGGTCAAAGGGGAAATCATCCACTTTCACCACGGTGTCGCGCAAGCGGTTGCGGCGCTTGACCACCGCGTACTCTTCCGCGGTGATGCCGCCGATGGCCACTGCCGCGTCGGCGATGTCGCGCACATTTGCTTGCGGATTTCCGTCCAGCACGCCGCGCTTTTCCAGTTCGCGGATCTTGGCCTCGATCGGCTCGGCGTCCAGCGTGGCGGCCAGCGCCTGCTCGATCGCGCCCACAGGCTCGTCCGCGGTGGCGGGCAGATGGCAGCCGGCGGTCAGGCGGTCGCGCGTGGCGCTGGGGCTGATGAGCAGCCGGGCCACGTCCTGGCCAAGCTGGTCCGACGGCGGGATCTGGCTGTGGCCCCACGGAAACACAATGCGGCGAATGATCCAGGCCACCGCACGGTTCGGGAAGTTGTCCAGCACGCCGTCAAAGGCTTCCTGCAATTTGCACAATGCGTCCTGGATGGACCAGTGCGCCAGCGGCGCGTCGGCGGCCTGCCGGCCTTCGTCCTCGAAACGCTTGAGCGTGGCGCTGATCAGGTACATCTGCGACAGCACGTCGCCCAGCCGCGCCGACAGGCGCTCGCGCCGCTTCAGGCTGCCGCCCAGCACCAGCATCGAGGTGTCGGCCAGCATCGCGAATGCCGCGGAATAACGGCCCAGCAGCTGGTAGTAGCGCTTCATGGCGGGCGAGACGTCGGCGTTCACGGCGGCAAACCGCGCGCCGGTCAGCGACGTGCCCAGCGCACGGAAGGTGTTGCGCACCACGAAGCCCGCGTGGCCCCAGAACGCGGCGTCGAAATCATCCAGCCCCCGCTTGCGGTCCGGCGATTGCGCTGCCTGCATTTCGGCAAGCACGTAGGGGTGGCAGCGGATCGCGCCCTGGCCGAAGATGATGAGGCTGCGCGTCAGGATATTGGCGCCTTCGACCGTGATGCCGATGGGGATCTGCTGGTAGGCGCGGCCCAGGAAGTTGGACGGTCCCAGGCAGATGCCCTTGCCGCCGATCACGTCCATGCCGTCGTTGACGACCTGGCGCGCGCGCTCCGTGACGTGGTATTTGACGATGGCTGACACGACCGACGGCTTTTCGCCCAGGTCCACCGCGCCGGCCGTCATGGTGCGCGCAGCGTCCATCATGTAGGTGTGTCCGCCAATGCGCGCCAGCGCCTCTTCGACGCCTTCGAACTTGCCGACCGGCATGCGGAACTGGCTGCGCACGCGCGCATAGCCGCCCACCGCGCGCGCTGTCAGCTTGGACATGCCGGTGTTCGAGGAAGGCAGCGAGATCGAGCGGCCGGCGGCCAGGCATTCCATCAGCATGCGCCAGCCCTGGCCGGCCATGGCGGGACCGCCGATGATGAAGTCCAGCGGCATGAAGACGTCGGCGCCGCGCGTCGGGCCGTTCATGAACATGGCGTTCAGCGGGAAGTGGCGCCGGCCGGTGTCCACGCCGGGGTGGTCGTGCGGCACGAGCGCGCAGGTGATGCCCAGGTCCTTCTTGCCGCCCAGCAGGCCGTCCGGGTCGTACAGGCGGAACGCCAGGCCCAGCAACGTGCAGACGGGCGCGAGCGTGATGTAGCGCTTGTCCCAGGTGACGCGCATGCCGATCACCTCGCGGCCCTGCCATTCGCCCTTGCAGACGATGCCGCTGTCGGGAATGGCGGCCGCATCCGAACCCGCCCACGGGCTGGTCAGCGCAAACGCCGGCACTTCCTCGCCGCGGGCCAGGCGCGGCAGATAGTGGTTCTTCTGTTCCTCGGTGCCGTAATGCAGCAGCAGTTCGGCCGGACCCAGCGAGTTCGGCACCATGACCGACACGGCCAGCGCGGAAGAACGCGTGGATAGCTTGGTCACGATTTCGGAATGGGCGTAGGCGGAGAACGCAAGGCCGCCGTACTGCTTGGGAATGATCATGCCGAGGAAACCCTCGGTCTTCAGATAGTTCCAGACGTCGGCGGGCAGGTCGAAGCGCTCTTGCGTGACGTGCCAGTCGTTGACCATGCGGCACGCGGTCTCGGCCTGGTTGTCCAGAAAGCGCTGCTCTTCGTCGGTCAGTTGCGGGCGGGGATAGGCCAGCAGACGGCTCCAGTCGGGCCGGCCGCGAAAGAGCTCGCCTTCCCACCAGACGGTGCCCGCCTCGAGCGCATCGCGCTCGGTGTCCGACATCTGCGGCAACACCTTGCGATACAGGTTGAAGATCGGCGCGGACAACAGCGCCCGCCGGATGGGGCGCACGCCCAGCAACACGGCGGCCAGGAGCGCAATGACAACCAGCGCGACGATGACTGCGTACATTTTCTTGTCTCCTCGTTGTTCTTCAGGTGCGTGGCGGCCTTCGAAGGAGGGCGCGCCGGCCGGGCGGGCGGTGGACGGCGGTCAGGCGCCTCCGGGGCTTGCGTTCACGTGCGGCAAGGGCGAACGCAGTCCGCCCAGCAGAAAACTCATCAGGCGCGGCAGAAGCAGTTCGCGGTCGTTGGGCTGCTCGGCTTCGTCGCCGGCCAGGCCGGTGACCGAACGCAGCAGGTCGGTGCCCATGATTGCGTACGACGTCGCGCCCAGCATGAACTGGAAACGCCAGATGATCTCGGCGCGGGGGACGTCCGGCAGGGCGGCGAACAGGGCGTTGCGGTAGCGCGCGAGCACGTCGGCGTATTCCTCGGCGAATAGGGCCCGGATGAAATCCGTGGGATCGGTCATCGTGCGTTCCAGCAGCGGCAGGAACGTGCTGCCGGCCTGCGCGGGATCGGCGGCCAGGCGCAGCAGCGTGCCGAAGAACGCATCGACGATCTGCGAGGGCTTCAGGGGTTTGCCGCCGGATTGCGCCTCCAGTTCGTCCAGAAGGCGCATGCGCTCGCGATTCAGCACTTCCAGGCGGCGTTTGAGCACCGCCTGCACGAGTGACTCCTTGGAGCCGAAGTGATAGTTCACCGAAGCGAGGTTCACACCGGCCGCGCCGGTGATCTGGCGCATCGACGTCGCTTCGTGTCCTTGTTGCGCGAACAGGGACTCGGCGGTGTCCAGGATGGCTTCTCTCGTGGGTGTGGAGCGGATTTCTTGCATAAGGTTGAATTCAAACGTTTGTTTCAATGCATTATGCGGGAGCCTTGGATGAGAGGCGAGCCTCTGCTATCCCCAATAGGGTTTACCCCTAAGCGCTAGAGGCCGTGGTGTTGCTTTGGCCGCGTGCGCGCTTCGCATCGTGCGTACGGACGAGGCCCTGCCGCGAAGAAGCATGAGGCGCGGCCCGCGCGGGAGGTTGAGATTTAGCCGAATGTCCTCGGACACCAGTCCTAGGATGAATGCGCTCTGGAACGCACGCTCAAAAGCCCGCAGTATCAGCGCGAGAACATAAAAGCATTGCCCCGGGTGTGTGCCGGGCGAGGCCCTGCGCAGTCACGGCGCGGCAGGCCAATCGCCCTGATACAGGAGCACGAGAAATGACGACGTACAAGGTGGGATTGCTGGTTGACGGGTATGAGCAACCCGGCTGGATGCACGAGATGGTTGAGTGGCTACTCCACAGCCAGGAGTTCGAGCTCACGGCGTTGCTGGTGATGAACGGTGAGGTCGCCGACAGTGCACCGAGGCTGAGCGTGAAGGCGCTGTTCGGCACGCTGTCGCGCCTGGAAGGCAAGCTGCTGCCGCAGAAGCAGCGCGACATGCTGGCGTGCCGCGACATGCGCGACAGCCTGCAGCAGGCCGGCACGGCGGTGATTCCGCTGGCGCCCGGCGATGAGGATCCGCAGGCGCGCCGCGAGGTGCAGGCGCTGGGGCTGGACCTGGTGATCACGCTGGGCGCGTCGCTCGCGACGCGCTCGCAACTTTCCAGCTGGTCGCGGCTGGGCGTGTGGCAATTGAGCTATTCGGATATTGCGGTGGCAACCAGCCGTTATGCCGGCTTCTGGGAGGTCTTTCAGCGCGAAGATCACACCACCGTGAAACTCTGGCGCATCGGCGCGCGGCAGGAAGACGACGAACTCCTGGACCAGCGCAGTTTCAACACGGAAGTGTTCTGGCTGAAGAATCAGGCCCGCGCATTCAGTTTGGGAAACTTCATGGTCTATGACGCCTTGCAGGCGCTGGCCCATGACCGGCCGGGCGTCGCGCCGCCCGCCATGCAGATCATGAGCGGCCCGCGCCGCGCCGACCCGGCAGAGTGGGACAGCGCCGCATATATTGCGCGCCAGGCGTGGTTAATGTCGGATCTGGTTGTGCGGCGCATCATGAAACGCAATGTCCGGTGGCGGATCGGTATGTTTCCCTCCGCGCGGCAGCAGGCGGTGGTATCGGAGGCGATGGTATTGCAGCCGCCCAAGGGGCGTTTTTTCGCAGACCCCTTCGTTTATACGCACGACAAAAAACCATATATATTTTTCGAGGACTATGATTTTACGTCCCGCAAGGGCACGATCTCCGTCGCGACATACTCCGACGGGGCTTTCCGGCTGTTGGGCACCGCGCTGAACCTGCCTTATCATCTTTCATTTCCGTATATTTTTGAACACGAAGGCGTGACATACATGGTTCCGGAAACGTGCGGAAATCGCAGTATCGAGCTATGGAAATGCACGGAATTTCCGCTGAAATGGGAGCTGGATGTTAATCTGATGACCAATATTTCTGCCGTGGACACCATTATTTTTAAACACGGCGAATACTGGTGGCTATTAACAAATATCGACCGGACTGACGGCCAGAGCCACTGCGACGAGCTGTTCGCGTTTTTCTCGGATTCGCCCCGCTCGACGTCCTGGACGCCCCACGCCTGCAACCCGATCGTGCGCAACCCGATGCGCGCCAGAAACGCCGGAATCGTTGTCTCGCCTGGCGGAGACGTGATCCGGTGCGCCCAGTACCAAGGCTTCTGTCACTACGGCAAGGGCGTCTCGCTGAACAAGATTGAGGAGCTTTCGCCTTCCACTTACGTCGAAACCGATGGCGAGATCCACTACGCTAACTTCCTGAGAAAACGCCATGCTTCAATGCACCATTGGCATCATCAGGGGGGGCACACGGTATTCGACTTCGCCTATATGGAGTAAATACGCCTGCGGGCGTAAAAATAAAAATGTTACCGTTATTTCGATTGCAGGGATCGCTCACCGGCGTGATGTGTCGACAGATACAAGTTGACAGCTTTCCCTCCCCATCCGGCACCCCAAGGCCGCGTCAGGCAGATGCCCCGACGTGGCTTTTTTTCGTCTGTAACACGGGCATTCCGGGCGTGGCAGGCCGGCAAACCGAGGCCGTGTCATAGGGAGAGCCGCGGGTGCAACGGGTTGATGCTGGTGAAAACCCTAGCGGTAAAAAGGACGAGATGAGGTTCCTCATCCGTATTTAGGAACATGATTAAGGCTAACGATTGATTTCTGATTTTGTCGGATTATATCGCCCTGAAACGTCTTGATTTTGACAAATCCGAACCATAAGATGGGTTCCATGCCATCCGTTATGTTGGCTACCAAAGTCGACCAGCCTAAACGTCCCGGTTCAGCTTCATTAGATATTCCGGGATATGCGGACCACCCCCGCAGGGCTGGATAAATAATATCTTCAGCACAGCGAAGATCCCTTCTAGGCCCGTCGAAAAACCGGGAGGACACCATGGCCAAGATGGTCCTGATTGAAGCCCATCCGCTACTGCGGTTGGGGTTGTGGCAAATTCTTAGCAAGTTGGATGATGTGTGGGAGATCGAGGGGATGGGCCTTGCGGACGTGTCCAAGGCCGACGGCGTGCACGCGGGCGCCGATCTTCTGATCTATGGATTGCCAGTGGATACCGATGAAGCATGGAGCGCCTTGCACGAGATTCAGCGCGTGCTGACGCCCAAGCGGATTCTGCTTCTGACGGACGTCATGCCCTTGCCCATGCCGGTGCAAGGCCTGCCTGGCGCCAGTGTGTACGGTTGCCTGATGAAGACGGCTTCGGTCGAGATCCTCGAGGCCGCCATCCGCCTGGTAATGGCGGGCGGGCAATGCTTCCCGAGCGAACAGGCGCTGCAGGCTCCGGCCTCCGCCGTATGCGCCTTGCCGTCGCGGGATGCGGAAGAAGGCGGTGCGAAGGGCGCCATGCCGGTCAGCGCGGGCGCACAGCTCCTGCAGATCACGCCGCGCCAGTACGAAGTGTTGGTGTTGCTTGCAAGGGGCTATCCCATCAAGACCGTAAGCCGGATGTTGAACATTTCGGTGGCAACCGCGAAGACGCACGCGTGCACGCTGTACCAACGCCTGCATGTCAAGAACAAGGGCGAAGCCGTGTACGCGGCGCTGCAACGCGGCGCGACCCTTGAATGGCATGAACCGAATGGTCGCGAAGTGGATGCCGGGCAGATCTATGGGCGCAAGCTCGGTTAAGCAAGGTTTGCGCTGCCTGCCCGGCAGCAGGAACGCCCGTTCCAACGCTGCCGGGACCGCGCATAGCCAATACGGCTAAGGCATAGAAAGCAGGTGTTCACGTCGCTGTCGCCTCGCTTTCCGCCACCAATCATCCTCCTGAACGAGATTCAGCGAACGTAGCCGCTGATAGCATGAGTTGTGTCCGCAAGCATGGATTGATAGGGCGAATCACTTAGTCTCGCCACTGCAATCCCAAGGCTGCGGACAGGATTCCCCTGAACCTGGCGACGCGCGTGAACCCGCGCATTGCGCGGCGTCGCGCCAGCGTCATGGGAACCGTAATGGGCCATGCGTCACAAGGTTCTTCCCGGGATGACAACCGTACTGATCGAAGACTACGCTCTGCTTCGTGTCGCAATTCAGCATGTGCTGGAACGTGTGCGCAACGCCGACGATATCCTGGCCATCTCGCCAGCCCACCTCCTTAATATGTCCAGCTCGATCAACAAGCCAGTGGAGTTACTGGTGATCGGTTGCAGCGGCACCGCGGAAGAGGACATCGGCCTTCTATCGCAGGCCATGGCCTTTTTCATGCCCAGGCTGGTGCTGGTGCTGTATTCAGCGCTGGACCAGAGCGTGATGGCCGCGTGTGCGCGCGCCGGGGTCGCGGGCTATCTGCCCAAGGCTTCCAGCCCCGATGCGCTGGCCGCGGCAGTCAGCCTGGTGATTGCGGGTGGCGAATGCTACCCGCAACCCGCCGGCCGGCCGCCCAGCACCGCGCACGCGTCCGTGCAAGAGCTGCGCGAGCTCACGCAGCGGCAGGAGGAAATCCTGCAACTGCTCGTGCAAGGTAAGACCATGCGCGAGATCGGCCAGCAGGTCGGCATCTCGGTCGCCACCGTCAAGAGCCACGCGCGCACGCTCTATTGGAAGCTGAACGCACGCAACCAGGCCGAGGCCGCGTACATCGCGGTGCAGATGGGACTGGTGCGCAGCTCGAATGGGCAGCCTGCGCCCGCCAAAGGCGACGCAAGCTGAAACGAGGACGTGAGGCAGGGCCTGTGCGGGTGGCGCTGCCGCCCGCACAGGCCCTGGCTTTTTTGCGCGCCTGACAGTTGTCGCAATAGAAGCTGACGAACTTCAAAATCGTACTTGTCTGATACCCAAGCCTGGGCGGGCGTGCCGTAATGGGCGCGCGCAGGCTGGGCACGCATTGGTGGTGTGGAAGGCCTGTGGTTTCCGGGAGCCCGACATTCCTATCCAGTCCGATTTCGCTTCGCAGTTGCCATCGACGACAAGTCCTTCGACGTCGTCGTGTACACCTTGCGGGAAGGTCTGTCCAAGGCCTTCGTGTTGCCTGTGGGCCATGAGGCCCCCGCTATGACAACGCCCCACAAGAAAGCGCTGGGTCCCGACCGCCCTAATGAAAAACAACTGGGCAAGGCCATCTCACCGCCATCGTGTCAGCGGTGTGTGCCCATCTACCCTTTGCGCTACGGCGTTGCAGAGCGCACCTGGGATAAAGACGTGTTTCCCACGCTAAGCGCTGAGGGCTATCCCGCGCTGACCGCCGGCAAGGCATACGGTCTGCGCGTGCTGCGTCCAGGCTCCTACGTTTACCTCTGCTACTTCCAGAACGGCCGGATGTGGACGCAGCACTATCAAGTCACCGACGACATGCGATTTGCGCGCATCTGGTGGAGTCCTGCAGACGAAGACGATGCCATCCCCGGGCGGCTCGCTCGCCCCGAAACGGTCAGCGCCAAACCTTATCTATCTGCCCCAGCGACCCAAGAAGCAGACGTCGTCTACCTGCTGACCAGCGAAACGATGCTGACCCATGCCAGACTCTGGAGCATCGAGAACGATAGCGGTGGCATCCGCTCCAGGTTGGCGACAAGGGTCAGGCACGCTGGTGGTGTTGAGCAACCCCATGTGTTCAACATCGCGTTGCTTGCTTACGCGACGCCGGAACTGCGACGACCCGACTTGAGTGGCAGGTCGGAGCCTCGGTTAGTGAAGATACCCGTAATGTATAACGGTGAGATTTGGGCGAGCCATATCTGGGCTTGGCTTCATCGTTTCATGGATAACGTTGAAGACCTACCTCCACCAAAAATCATTACGCTTCCTGAAAGGCCGAGTGATGTGCTGATGCGTTACGGTGGCCGCTGGATAAAATGGTCCCTGACTACAAAGCAGGGGCGGCTATGGTTGCCTTTGATGATCTGGGTTGATCTCGCGATTCTGCTGCTATATATGCCGTCCTGGAGCTTGCCCCAACTGATTGTTCTTCTGTATCCGGAGATCGAATTTCCGGAACAGAACAATCGACATTGTGGTTTTTCAACGGGCTAAGCAAAACGCGCGGGGCAAGTCGCTCTCCATGCCGCCCCCGCACCCGCCAACACCTGCGCCCATTCCCTCCCACTCAACCCTCAAACATCCCCCTCACTCGCCCGCGTTCCCGCCGGCGTCGCGCGGCCCTTGTTTTTCGCAATTGCCATGAACTCCCGCTCCGCCGCGCCCAGCACCGCATCCACGTGCAGGTGCGCCATTGCATATTGACGTGCGGCGGCGCCCAGGGTTTCGCGGATCTGTGCGTTGTAGCTGAGCTTGCGTACGGCTTCGGCCATCGCTGCGGCGTCTTCGGGCGGGGTCAGCAGGCCGCAGCGCGACACCACGTTGGCAAGCTCGGTGCCGCGCGCCGCGCCGCAGACTACGGGGCGGCCGGTGGCCAGCATGCCTGTCAGCTTGGACGGCATGACCAGGTCAGCCGCGCCGGCGCGTTGCGGCAGCAGGTGGATGTCGGCCGTGCCTAAAAGCGCGCCCAGGCGTTCGGCCGGTTGCAAGTCCAGGAAGATGACGCGCGTCAGGCCGCGGCACTTTTCCTCCAGCGCCGCGCGTTCGGGGCCCTGGCCGCAGAACAGGAACCACAGGCGGTCTTCGCGGTTCAGGCGGCGTGCCACGTCGGCGAGGATCTGCAGGCCCTGCTTGCCGCCCATGTTGCCCGAATACAGCGCGACGATGGCGTTGTCCGGAATGCCGAGCTGCGCGCGATAGTCGCCGCCTTCTGCCAAGGGCGTGATGGCATTGACGTCGATCCAGTTGGGCAGCAGCACGGCGCGTGCGGGGTCGATGCCTTTGGAAAGCGCCAGGTCCAGCATGCGGTTAGAAATCGTGGACACGCGGTCAAACCTGCGCATCAGCCAGCGTTCGGCGCGCTTGACCATCGATCGCAGGACGCCGCCCTTGAGCAAGCCCAGTTCGAACGCCGCGTCGACTTCGAAGTCCTGGATGTGCAGCCAGGCGCGGGCGCCGGTCAGGCGTGCGGTCAGCCACGCGGCCGGGGCGCAGAAGAGGGCGGGTTCGACGACCAGGATGATGTCCGGGCGCCGCATTGCCGCGCGCAGCAGCGACGGCAGGCTGGACAGCGCGAAGCTGGCCAAGTGCACCAGCCGCTTGGCGCCGCCCGGTCTTTCGGGGACCCACAACGGCGCGCGCCGCACGGTCACGCCCCGGCGCGTTTCCTTGGTGTAGCGCGTGCCGCGGTAGCCGTCGTGGACCCGCCATTGCGGGTAGTAGGGCGGGGCGGTGACCACGTTGACTTCGTGCCCGCGCGCGGCCAGCCACTCGGCCAGTTCGGCGGTGTATTTGCCAGTGCCGGTCAGTTCGGGCGCGTAGTTGATGCCATAGATGAGTATTTTCATGTTGGCGTGGCGGTGCGTGGCCGGATGGGACGGCACGGGTTGCCGTGGCACACCATCGCGGCGGGCATGTTGCGAAACACCGAGCTGCGCGCGCCGATCACGGCCTCGCGTCCGATGGTCACGCCCGGACCGACGAACACGTCCGTGGCCACCCATGCGCCGTCTTCGACACGCACGGCGCGTTCGCGCAGCGGAAAATCGGGCCGGCCGGCATCGTGATCGGCTGCGCACAGATAGCTGCGCTGCGACACCACGGCGTGCGCGCCGATGTGGATAGGGCCCAGGCTGTAGATCACGGCGTCGTCGCCGATCCAGGCGTAGTCGCCGATTTCCACTTTCCAGGGATAGGTGACCGTGGCCGTGGGCCGGATCAGCACCTTGTGCCCGACGCGCGCGCCGAAGCGGCGCAGCAGCCAGCGGCGAAAGCCGTAGGCTACCTGCGGCGACCAGCGGAACAGGGTGCCCTGCACTATCCACCACAACTGCACGGTCAGCGCCGACCGTCCGCGCTGACCCGGCGCCAGCGCGAACTGGTCCAGGCGTTGCAAGGTGCTCATTTGGCCGCTCCCGCAACGGCATCGCGCCGCGATGCGGCCTCGCTGGCCTGGCGCGCCTTCAGGATCTCTTCGGTCTTGATGCGGATCTGCCAGTAATACATGGCGCGCGCGACCGCATAGTCGTAGCCGGCCTTTCCATCCAGGAATCCCAGTTTGAAGACATAGGAGTGCAGGAACGAGATCGGCGCCTTGAATGGCATGGCCTGGAAGATGCGCTTGAGCAAGGCCCGGCCGCCGACGTTGGCCTCTCGCGGATCGTTCATCAGGCCCTTGGTGCGCAGGTTCGCTTCCCAGTCCGAATAGCGGTTGTGCTTGTCGAAGTAGTGATACAGCGAGTCGTGGTCGTTGTGCACCATGCGCTGGCGCAGCGCAAAGGTCTCGCCCTGGACCTGCGGCTGGTAGTGACCCTCGACCTCCCACATGTTGGCCACGTCCAGGTCGTCGTAGTCCAGAAAGCGCGAGCGGTCGCGCGCCAGGAGCGCCAGCTTGTAGACGCGATGGCCATGTTCCAGCTTCTTGCCGCAGAACACGTAGTCGAAGGGCACGAAAGCGCCGCCAGCCCCCGCGGCAAAGCGCGGCAGGACCTCGCGGATCTCGGCGGCCAGGCCCGGCGTCATTTCTTCGTCGGCGTCCACGTACAGCACGACGGGGTGCGTAAAGGGAAGCTGCTCCAGGCACCACTGCTTTTTCTTCGGATACTTGCCGTCCCACTGGAAATTCGAAACACGCGCGCCCATCGCCGTGGCGATCGAGCAGGTCGCGTCCGTGCTGTTGGAGTCCACGACGAAGACTTCGTCGAACTCCACCAGCGCCTTCAGGCACTTCGCGATGTTGCGTTCCTCGTTCTTGGTCATCACCACGACGGATACCGGTATCTTCTGCATGATGCTGTCCTGTTCAGGGCGTTCCGCGCTGCATGAGCGGGCGGAAGAGATCGATGACGTTGCGGCAGTGCCGCTCGAGGGAAAAGGCGTCCGCGCGCTCGGGGCCCTGGGCCGCAAGCTTCTCGCGCATCTCGCCGTCGTAGGCCAGTCGACGCACCGCCTCGGCCAGTGCCTCGGCGTCGCCTACCGGCACCAGCAACCCGTAGCGGCCGGCGTCCAGGATCTCGGCGGGGCCGTGCGGGCAGTCGGTGGAAATGACGGGCACGCCCAGGCACAGGGCCTCGACCAGCACGTTGCCGAAGCTTTCGCGCACGGAGGTGAGCGCGAAGGCGCCGGCGCCGGCAATGACCGGAAACGGATTGTCGATGTGGCCGGCCAGCGTGACCTGCGTGCGGGACGGCCGGTCGTCGATGCGCTTTTGCAGGGCGGCGTGCTCGGAGCCTTCGCCCAGGATCGTGAACGCAATGCGCGGATCGTCCAGCAGCGCGGCCGCGTCGATCAGCGTGGCGTAGTCCTTGACGGCCTCGAGCCGGCCCACGGCCACCACGTGATAGGGCGAATCGCCGCCATCGGCCGTCTTCGGCTGGGCGCCCTGGCGCCGCACGTTGTCCAGCGGCACGCCGTTGTAGATGGTGTGCACCTTGCCGCGCAGCGGCGGAAACATGCTGACCAGGTCTTCCTTGACGCCGCGCGACACCCCGACCACCGCGTCGTGCCGCCGGTAGGTCTGGCTGACCAGCCAGCACTTCAGGCGGCGCATCTTGGAGGCGCCGTAGTGGATGGCCGGGCTGCTGTGTTCGAAGGCCACCGTGCGGAAGTTGCCGCGCAGGATCTTTCTGGCCAGCACGACCAGCATGTTGCACAACAGGCCGTGCGAGCAGACGATGGCGGGCTTTTCGCGGCGTATGTGCTGCAGCAGCTTGAAGAACGCCACGGGCAGGGCCAGCCGCAGCTTGGTGGGAGACTCGATGATCGGAAATGCGCGGGTGACCTTGGGGTTGGCGATGGGATACTCGCGGTTGCGCGAGCGCAGCAGGAACAGGGCGGAGTCCACCCCCTGTTCCGGCAGCGCATCCACAATGAAGGCGACGCATCTTCCGACGCCGCCATGCAAGTCCGGTGCGACAAACAAGACATCAGACATGGGGTATTACTCGCGTGGGTGGCGCCCGGCGCACGATGTCCGGGCGGGGGCTGGGAGCGGGAGATTCTTGGCGAGGCACGGGCATGATCTGGGCATTTCGCATCAGCGAAAGGCAGTAACACAGCAGAAAGCCGGTAAACGCGGTCTTGGGCGCATAGGCCAGGCCGCCGGACATCGAGTCGATGAAGATGTAGATGGGCGCGGTGGCGAGCAGGTATCGCCGGTGCATCTCCAGCCCGGGATGGGCGTAGCGCCGAAATAGCGAGAACAGCAGGATGAGCAGCGGCGGCAGCATGATCATGATCGTGCCGACCACGCCGAATTTCATCAGGTAGAACGCCCAGGAGTTGTGCGCGAACGTGCTGAGTTCAAAGCCGTTCTCGCCCATCACCCAGCTGCGAAAGCCCGCACCCTTGCCAAAGACGGGGCTTTCGGCAAAGAACTGCATCTGGCCTTCCATTTCCTGCACCCGCGCGCCATAGCTGGAGTCTTCGTCCAGGCGTTCGACGCTGAAGATGCGTTGGGTCAGCACGTCCAGGTAGCCGATGCTGGCGAAGATCAGCACGCCGGCCACGGCGGCGGGCGCGAAGATCATGACGGCGCGGCGGCGGATGTCGGCATTGCCTGCCAGCAGCACGGCGATGACCACGGAGATGGCAAGCTGCAGGTATTGGCTGCGGTTCAGCGAGAACACCAGCGCCATCACCATGTACAGCGTCAGCGCGTAGGCCTTGGGGCCCGACACGTTCAGCGTGCGCCGAAAGTACAGCAGCGACACCACGCCCATCGGAATCGCCCAGACGCCCAGGCGCACGTTGCGCAGCGGGTTGGCGACGCTGAAGCCCGTCGCCTGCTCCGCCAGCATCAGCGTGGCGACCGCCAGGCTGGCCGCCACGATGTACTTCTGCAGGATGGCATAGGCGTGGGGACTGTCGATGTCCTTGTAGCAAAGGAACGGCGTGCACAGGAAGTAGAAGACGATGCGCAGATCGCGCGCCACGTCGCCGGTCTCGATGCCGGGATGGTGGGCGGAGACCACCAGCAGATAGATCACCGAAATGGCCTGGATGCCGAGCAACACGCCCAGCGCGCCGCGTGGCAGCGCGTAGGCGCCCGGGTGGGCCAGGCGCAGCGCCTTGACGCCCAGCATGGCCACGAACAGCAGGTCGAAGGGCGACAGCTTGAAGCTGCCCACCCCCACGATGAACCTGTCGTCGTTCAGCGCCAGCGCGGTGAAGACGAACAGGCCCAGGAGATGCAGGGTGGAAAGGCGGCGCGTGGTCATTGCGGTTCCGTATCAGTGAGGGCAGCCTAGTGCGCGGCCCAGTCGTCCCGGCCGAAGATCTTGGTGGTCAGCTTTTCCAGCAGGTAGGTCAGATCGCCCTGCCGGGCATGCGCGGCCACCTTCGAGGCGCGGCACGACAGTTCGAACAGCTTTCCCAACCCCGGCTCGGTCCGGCGGATGCGGCTGACGATCTGTTCGCGCTCTTCAAGCAGCACGTCCTGCATCAGGGCGGTCTTGGTCTCGTCGTGGGCGGTGTACACGCCCAGCGCGTCGGGAACGATCAGGTTCTTGCCCTCGCGCAGCAGCCGGCTCCACAGTTCGAGGTCCATGCAGTACCGCATGCTTTCCTGCAGCAGGCCGTACTTGCGCAGCAGGTCACGGCGGAAGATGGCGGACTGGTTCGGGATGGAGGCCTTGACCACCGTCAGCGTGCCGCGGTTGACGGGCGTGTAGTGGATCTTGCGGAAGATGCGGTTGTCTGCATCCGCCACGAAGAGGTTGCCGCTGACGATCGGCGCGCGGCCCTTGGCCGCGGCGGCGCCCAGTTTGCGCAGCGCGCCCGGGAAATACAGGTCGTCCGAGTTCTGCCAGCCTACGTAGTCGCCCGTGGCGCGTTCGAACCCCTTGTTGATCGCATGCGACTGGCCCCGGTCGGGGGTGCTTTCCCAATAGGACAGATAGCGCTCGTACTTCTTGATGATGTCCACGCTGCCGTCGGTGGAGCCGCCATCGATGATGATGTATTCCAGCCGCGGATACCCCTGGTTCAGCACGGACAGGATGGTGCGCTCCAGGAACTTGGCCTGGTTGAACGAGGGCGTCACGATCGTCACCTTGGGCAGCAGCCCGCTGGCGATGGGCGCCGGCGGACGAAGCTCGCGGACGAAGTCGATGAGCTGGCGTGAATACTCGTTATGGCGCTTGCGCATGTAGGACCTCAGCATGTTGGTTATCGGGTGGCCGCAGGCATGGCGCCCGGAAAGTCGGGGCGGGATTGACGGATGGCGAGGGCCACGCCGGCCAGCGTGATCGCCGCGTAGGCCATGCGGCCCCAGGCTGCGGCGTGTTCCCCCGCCACGTGAACCAGTCCCGCCATGACGCACAGCATTGCCAGGCCGCCCAGTCCGTTCAGGATTGCGACAGCGCGGGAATTGCCGAGCCCCAGGAGGGAGAAGTGCGCCGCGGCGTTCAGGGACAAGAGGCCCGATGCCACGATCAGCAACTGGAAGGTGCCCAGATGGCCGCTGGCGACGTTCTCGCCCAGCAGCACGTTCAGAAGCGGCTTGCTGACCGCCAGCACGGCCAGCGTGGCGCTGGCGGATAGCGCCAGGTTCCACAGCATCATGCGGCGGATTTCGCGTTCCGCGGCGCCGGGGTAGGGCGGCGAGACGGACAGGCGCGTCACGCGCGGCATCGCCTTCTGGAAGATGGCGACGGACGCCGTATGGATGATCTGGCCGACCTGCACGCCGACGGTGTAGATCGCCAGCGCCGCCGGTCCCATCAGGCTGCCGACCAGCACCCGGTCGACCGAGCCGAAAGCCAGCGCGCTCAGGCTGTTCAGCCACGACCAGCGCGAGAAGCGGAAGGCGGCCATCATGGCGCCGCGGTCGCGCACGGGCCGCACGATGAATCGGTCATAGGCGCGCGAGAACACCCGCATCTTCACGCTGCCCGCGATGAGCAGGCCCAGCGCCTGCGCCAGGCCGGTCCAGGTGGGCGAGGCGGTGTACCAGGCGGCCGCGCACGCCAGCGCCATCGTGCCGGTGCGGCTGAAGACCTCGCACAGCGCGGTGGCGCGAAAGTCCTCGCGTCCCTTCAGGCAGCCGGAAAAGAGCTGGTCATACTGCTGCGTGAGGTAGATGGCCAGGGCGGGCATGGCCAGCATCGTGACGGCCACGCCGCCAAACGTGGCGTCCGGCCAGCCCAGCCCCACCACGCCCCACAGCAGCACGGCGGCCAGGGTGACGACGGCCAGCGCACAGCCGATCAGCGACATGCTGACGCCGGCCGCGCGATAGGCGCCGCCGGGCTCGTGCACGCTCTCGGAGACGAGCTTGGTCGCGGTCACCGCCGCGCCCAGGTTCGCCGCGTTGCCGAACCCGGCCAGCGCGATGATCATGGAATATTGGCCGAAGCCGACCGTGCCGAGCTGGCGAAAGAGGATCGGCAGCGCCACCAGCGCCGCGACGGGACCGATGCCGTATTCCACCAGCCCCCAGAAGGAAGCATTGCCGGCGATGTGTTTCTTCACGAATCCAAGCATCGGTAACCCTGTCTGTCATGCTGGCGCGGCCGTCAGGCGACCGGCAGCGCCTGTTGCGTGCGCTCGCGCAGGAAATGGCCGTAGGCCAGCGTGATGCCGTGCGTCAGGGAGATCTCCGGCCGCCAGCCCAGCGCCTGCACGCGCGACGAGTCCATCAGCTTGCGCGGCGTGCCGTCGGGCTTGGAGGTGTCGTAGACGATCTTGCCCTCGTAGCCGATCACGCGCGCCACCAGCCGCGCCAGGTCCGCGATGGAGATGTCCTGGCCGGCGCCGATGTTGTAGATGCCCTCGGCGTCCGGATGCTCCATCAGCATGACGCTGGCTTGCGCCAGGTCGTCGACATACAGAAACTCGCGCAGCGGCGCCCCGGTGCCCCAGATCGTGACGCTTTCCGCGCCGGCCTCGCGGCCCTCGTGGAATTTGCGGATCAGGGCAGGCAGCACGTGGCTGCTGTGCAGGTCGTAGTTGTCGTGCGGGCCGTACAGGTTGGTCGGCATGGCGCAGATGAAGCGCGCGCCGAACTCGCGCTGGTAGGCCTCGCACAGCTTCAGGCCGGCGATCTTGGCGATGGCGTAGGGCTCGTTGGTGGATTCCAGCGGACCGGTCAGCAGCGCGTCCTCGCGGATGGGCTGCGGCGCCTCGCGCGGATAGATGCATGACGAACCCAGGAACAGCAGCTTGCGCACCCCGGCCGCATACGCGGCGCGGATCACGTTGCACTGGATCATCAGGTTCTTGTACAGAAAGTCCACCGGATGCGTCTGGTTGGCCAGGATGCCGCCCACCTTGGCGGCGGCCAGGTACACCACATCGACCGGCGTGGTCGAAAAGAAGCGGTGCACCTGGTTCTGGTTTTCCAGGTCCAGTTCGGCGCGGCTGCGGGTCAGCACGTTCTCGTAGCCGCGCCGGTGCAGTTCGCGGGTGATCGCCGCGCCCACCATCCCGCGGTGGCCGGCGACGAACACGCGTTGGTCCAGGTTCGTCATGGCGGGCTACTCCTTGTACGCGTAGATTTCGTAGCCGTTCTGTTCGACCAGCGCATCGCGCCGCGCTTCCTTCAGGTCGCTCTCGACCATTTCCTTGACGAGCTGCGCGAACGAGGTGCGGGGCGTCCAGCCGAGCTTCTCGCGGGCTTTGGTGGGATCGCCCAGCAGGGTTTCGACCTCGGTCGGACGGAAGTAGCGCGGGTCGACGCGCACGATCACCTGGCCCGCCTTGACGTCGTGCACCGGCGAGAACAGCACGGTCGCCGTCTCTTCCAGGCCTTCGCCTTCCCATGCCAGCAGGATGCCCAGCTCGCGCGCCGCGGTGTTGATGAACTCGCGCACGCTGTATTGCATGCCGGTCGCGATGACGTAGTCCTCGGGCGTGTCCTGCTGCAGCATCAGCCACTGCATTTCGACGTAGTCGCGGGCGTGGCCCCAGTCGCGCAGCGCGGACAGGTTGCCCAGGTACAGGCATTCCTGCAGCCCCAGCACGATGCGCGCCAGGCCGCGGGTGATCTTGCGCGTCACAAACGTTTCGCCGCGCTTGGGCGATTCGTGGTTGAACAGGATGCCGTTGCAGGCGTACATGCCATACGCTTCCCGGTAGTTGACGCTGATCCAGTAGGCGTACAGCTTGGCGGCGGCGTAGGGGCTGCGCGGATAGAAGGGGGTGGTTTCCTTCTGCGGCGTTTCCTGCACCAGGCCGTAGAGCTCGGACGTGGACGCCTGGTAGAAGCGCGTCTTGTTTTCCAGCTTCAGGATGCGGATCGCTTCCAAGAGGCGCAGGGTGCCCAGGCCGTCGGCGTTGGCCGTGTATTCCGGTTCCTCGAACGAGACGCCCACGTGGCTTTGCGCGGCCAGGTTGTAGATCTCGTCGGGCTGCACCGACTGGACGATGCGGATGAGGCTGCACGAATCCGTCATGTCGCCGTGGTGCAGCACGAAATTACGGGGCTGGTCGTGCGGATCCTGGTACAGGTGGTCGATCCGCGCGGTATTGAACAGCGAAGCGCGCCGCTTTATGCCGTGGACCTCATAGCCCTTGGCCAGCAGAAGCTCCGCCAGATAGGCCCCGTCTTGGCCAGTTACGCCGGTAATCAGTGCCCGTTTTGGCATGGTTGTGTCCTTAAGACTTAGTGACTGCACGAAAGGAGCCGATGGCTGCGTTACCAATGTGCAAAGAGATTACTGTTGCACCAGCCGCTGAGATATCGGCCAAAAGGTCTAAGAGATCCGCCTGCCGGTAGGGAAAAAAGGATTGGATTGATTCATCCAGCGCGCCCAGCGCGGTAACCGCCAGCATGGCCACGAGCGCGGGACGCCGGTTCACCGACAGGTAGATCAGCGCGGTCAGGCAGGCGTAGGCGGCCAGGTGCAGCCGCTTGTCGCCAAAGGCATCGGACATGTCTGCCGCCAGCCCAGGCAGGTTGCCCACCGTGACCAGCACGATGAAAAACAGGGCCGCCGCGGGCAGGCAAATCCTTGCCATGCCCGGGCGCCAGAAGGGAACTGAAACCTGCTCAGACACGACCGTACATATCCTGGAATCGCACGATGTCGTCTTCGCCGAGATAGGCGCCCGATTGCACCTCGATGATCTCCAGCGGAATCTTCCCGGGGTTCTCCAGGCTGTGGATCTCGCCCAGCGGGATGTAGGTCGACTGGTTCTCGGTCAACAGGTACTGCTTGTCGCCGTTGTAGATGCGGGCGGTTCCGGACACCACGATCCAGTGCTCGGCACGGTGATGGTGCATCTGCGAGGACAGGCGCGCGCCGGGTTTCACGGTGATGCGCTTGACCTGGTAGCGCGGCCCCTGGCCAACGGAGTCGTACGACCCCCAGGGCCGCTGGACCTCGCGGTGGTGGTTGAGCTCGCTGCGGTGCTGCGCCTTGAACACCTCGACCAGGCGCTTGACGTCCTGCGAGCGCGACTTGTGCGCGACCAGGACCGCGTCGGCCGTCTCGATGACGACGATGTCGTCCAGGCCCACCGAGGCGACCAGCCGGCTGGTCGAATGGATGAGGCAGTTGCGCGAATCCTCCACCATGACGTCGCCCGTGGTGGAGTTGCCTTCCACCGACTTCTGGGCGATGCCCCAGACGGCGTCCCACGCGCCCACGTCGCTCCACGAGGCCGCCAGCGGGATGACCACCGCGCTGTCGGTGCGCTCCATGATGGCGTAGTCCATCGAATCGCTGGGGCACGCCTCGAACGCCGGGCCGTCCAGGTGAAAGAGCCCGTTGTCGCCATGCCCGGTGAGCACGGCGGCCTCGGCCTGCTCCAGGATCTTGGGCGCCAGCCGCCCCAGTTCGGCCAGGAAAACCGAGGCCTGGAAGGCGAACATGCCGCTGTTCCAGTAATAGCCGCCGTCATCGATGAAGCGCTGGGCGACCTCGGGCGACGGTTTTTCCACGAACCGGCGCACGCGGCGCGCGGGCGCCATGGCGCCGGGCTCGTCGGCCTGGATGTAGCCGTATCCGCTGAGCGGCGCGGTCGGCTTGATGCCGAATGTCACCAGCGCGCCCTGACGGGCGGCGTCGTACGCCTGGGCGAAGGCCGCGCTCAGCACTTCGCCATCCTCCAGCACGTGGTCCGACGGCATGATGAGCATGATCGGGTCCTCGCCATCCTGCATCGCCCGCAGCGTGGCGGCGGCGATGGCCGGCGCGGTGTTACGCGCGAACGGCTCCAGGATGACCTCGGCGTCCTTGATGCCCAGCTCCTCGGCCTGTTCCGCCGCAATGTAGCGGTGCGCCTCGTTGCAGACCAGGATGGGACGGGCCTGCGCGCCGGCCGAGTCCAGCCGCCGCAGGGTGTTCTGCAACAGGCTGCGGTCATCGGTCAAACGGATGAACTGCTTCGGCAGCAGCTCGCGCGACAGCGGCCACAGGCGCGAGCCTGAACCGCCGCAAAGAATCACAGCCCGGTACGGGGGACGGGGGTTGGTCATGGCTCTCACTCCTTGAAGTAGGCCTGGGTGTACGGATGCACGCCGGGATCGGCGGCGATCACTTCCCCGGGCAGCCAGCGGTAGCCGCTGTGCTGCGCCAAGGGAAGGCTTGCGGTATCCAGAGAAAGCTCGGCCTCGTAGGCGAGGACGACGTAGTGGGTGGAGCGTCCCGCCTCACCCGCGAAATTCGTGCCATAGAAGTGCTCGTACACGCCGCGCGGCGTCCAGGCGAGATCGGGCAGCGAGAGGCCCAGCTCGTCCTGGACGATGCGGCGCAGCGCGCGCTGCAGGGATTCGTTCTTGCGGATCCGGCCGCCGGGCACGAACCACGCGCCCTGCGCGGGCGGATTGGCGCGCAGCCCGGTCAGGTAGTTGCCGGCGCCGTCGCGCAGCAGCAGGTCGATCGACACCAGCGGCAGCATCTCAACCGCCTGGCGGAAGTCCGCGCGGGCCAGCACTCCACCCCGCGGCGCTGGCGCTTCGCGCACAGGCCATCCCAACGGTTTAGTAGACATTGCGGCCCGTCCAACCCGATACCGCCGTGCGCGCGATGATCAGCAGATCCATCCGGAACGTCCAATGCTGGATGTAGTAGATGTCGTGTTCGACCCGGTCGCTCATCTTGCGCAGCGTGTCGGTCTGCCCGCGAAAGCCGTTGACCTGCGCCCACCCGGTGATGCCCGGCTTGACGCGATGGCGCATCATGTAGCGCTGCACCAGGTCCTTGTACATTTCGTTGTGCTCCAGCGCATGCGGACGCGGGCCCACCACCGACATGTCGCCCATCAGCACGTTCAGGAACTGCGGCAGTTCGTCCAGGCTGGTGCGGCGCAGGAAACCGCCGATGCGCGTGACGCGGCTGTCGTTGCGCGTGGCTTGCGTGACCACGCCCTGTTCCTGGTGCACGGTCATGGTGCGGAACTTGTAGACGTGGAACACCTTGCCGTCCACGCCCAGACGCGGCTGCGTGAAAAAGACCGGGCCGCGCGAGGTCAGCTTGATCAGCAAGGCCACGGTCAGCATTACGGGCGCCAGGCCAATCAGCGCGCACAGCGCAAAGCTGCGGTCGAAGGCTTCCTTGGCCCAGCCGCGCACGCCTGCGGCCGGCAGACTGTTCAACTGGATGGCGGGCAGCCCCAGGAATTCGCCGATGCGATGGCCCAGCAGCTGAATGGACATGACATCGGGAATCCAGCGGATGTCCACCAGGTCGTTGCGCAGGTGATAGAGCACCTCGCGCAGCTCCTGGCCGGCTTCCATCGGCAGCACGATCCAGATTTCGCGCACGTTGTTTTCGCGCACGAAGGTGGTCAGGTTGTCCAGATCATGCAGACGGCGGACCTGCGGCGGCAGGATCTCATGCGGTTCGGCGTAGATCCCCGATATCTGGTAGCCGGCCTCGCGGTACTTTTCCACGCGGCGCCACATGTCGTGGCCCAGCGCGCCAAAGCCCACCAGCAGCACGCGCTTCTTGTCCATGCCGCGATCGCGCGCCGCGCCCAGCGCCGCATACACGGCGATGCGCACGCCGGCCAGCGCCAGCGCCGTCATGCCGAACCAGGTTGCAGCCCATAAGCGGGATATCGCGCCGGTCTGGTGCATGAGAAAACTGACGAAGATGCCCAACGCGAACACGGTGGCCCACGCAGCCAGGCTGCGCACCACCAGATCGGTCAGGAGGCGTCCGCGCCACGACACATACAGGCGGAAGGCCGGGAAGATCGCGATCGCACCCAGGCCGCAAAGGTAGATCAGGAACAGATGAATCTGCGGAGGATCCGTCAAGGCCTCTTCCGAGAATTTCAAACCGGTGGCAGTCAGGCCGCAGGTGATGACGATCGCGGCGTCGAGCAAGCGATACAGATAGCTTGCTCCGCTGAACCTTGCCGACGTGTCCGTTTGGGACGGGTCCATCGCGCACTCCTGTTCGGGGGGAAGCGCCCTGCGGCAAGCAACGACTGTGCAGTGCCGCAAAGCATGTGGCTACCGACAAAATCTTATTGAGAGCGCAACTCACCCGAAACCTCCAAACGATGTAGGAGAAGGCTTAGGGCATCCGTCGAATGTGCGGGACTAGGAAAAGCGTGTGGAATGTCGCAACCCGTTACGCATCGGGCTCCTTTCCAAGCAACGAAGTCATTCACAGTGGATTCGCCATGACTACACTTTTCGGAACGTTGAGCCGAGCCATAGCCGCTATCGCGCTCGTGTCCTCGCTGAGCGCTTGCGCCTTGTCTCCCGGCATGACGTTCAGCGCCAATCAACTCGCGGATCCGCTGGACCCGAACTCCAAGGCTGTCATCAAGGAAATCACGCCGTCGCTGGTGCTCGATGAGCAGCGCGCGCGTGAAGCGCTGCTCGACAACGAAGGCATTGGCCACCTGGTCGGCAAGCCCGGTCCCTACCTCATCGGGCCTGGAGACATCCTGTCGATCGTCGTGTGGGATCACCCCGAGCTCGTGCTTCCGACGCAAACCTACGCCATCGGATCGGGGGCAACGGAATTAGCCATCGGGGATACCGCCTCGGGCATTCCGGGCTATACGGTCTCATCCACTGGATATATCCAGTTTCCGTATACGGGACTGCTGAAAGTGGCGGGGTTGACTGAACTTCAGGCGCGCAATCTCATAGTCAACAGTTCTAGCAAGTACATACAGGACCCGCAGATCACCGTACGCGTTCTGGGATTTCGCAGCAAGCGCATCTTCGTCGATGGCGAGGTAACGACGCCGGGTACGGTTGCGATCAACGATGTTCCCATGACCCTGTTGGAAGCGCTCAACAGGGCCGGAGGCATTCTGCCTACCGGCGATCGCAGTGCGGTCTATGTGATCCGCGATGGCCGTCGTACTCGCGTGAACCTTCCCGCGCTGATCGAGCGCGGCCAGGATCTGAACCAGGTCATGCTCAAGGCAGGGGACATCGTGAGAGTCACGCCGCGCGACGACAGCAAGGTGTTCGTGATGGGCGAAGTCTTCCTGCCCGGCGCCTCGGTCATGCGCGATGGCCGCATGTCGCTGACCGAAGCACTGGGCCTGGCGGGCGGGCCGAACCAGCTCACGGCCGACCCTTCGCAAATTTTCGTCGTGCGCGCCACGGAGGAGGCAAAGCCTTTGGTCTACCACTTGAACGCCGCATCGCCGCAAGCCCTTGCGGTAGGCGCGAAGTTTGAATTGCAACCCAAAGACGTCGTGTTCGTGGATACGGCCAGCCTGGTGCGGTGGAACCGCTTCATCAGCAACCTGTTCCCGAGCGCGCAAACCGTACAGACCGTCAAGTCCATCGATTAGTCCGCCTGAAAAACCCGCCTTTGGGGGCGCCGCAACCGCGGCGGCGCCCTCTCCTGGAGAGCTGCATGTCGTTGCCCATCGAATCCTTCGAGCCGTCAGTACCGGCCCGTCAGCAGGAAACCCCCTTGTCGTCCCACGTGGACGCCATTTTTTCCAACCGCTGGATGATCGTTGCGATCACCCTGTTTGCGTTTCTCGGCGCGCTGGCCTACGTGATGGTGACGCCGTCGGTCTATTCGGCTGACATCATCGTGCAGGTCGAGGAGGAGCTTCCGAACGGGCAGGCGCGAAGCCTGCTGGGCGATGTGTCGTCGATGTTCGACACCAAGGCGGAAACGTCCGGCGAAATGGAAGTGCTGCGGTCGCGCATGGTCGTCGGTCCCGCTGTCGACAAGTTTCTGCTCTACATCCACGCCAAGCCGCGCTATTTCCCGGTGGTGGGCGAGTGGCTTGCACAGCGTTATGAGAGCCTGCCGTATCCGTCCGGCTTGCCGCGCGGCGGCTATGCGTGGGGCGGCGAGACCATCGCGATCTCGCAGCTGGACGTGCCCAACGAATGGCTGGGCAAGCCGTTTCGCCTGACCACGCTGGGCGAAGGCCGCTACACGCTTAGCGACAAGCTGACCGGCGCGACCTTCACCGGCACGGTGGGCAAGCCCGAACGCTTCCTGCTGCCGGGCGGCGGCGCCATGGACGTGCATGTCGACGCGCTGTCGGGCCGTCCGGGCACCGAGTTCACGGTGTCGCGCAGCTCGCGCCTGGCGGCCATCGAGAACGTGCAGTCACACATGGGCATCTTTGAACGCGGCCGCGCCTCGGGCGTGATCGGCGTCACGCTGGAGGGCAACGATCCGGCGCTGACGACCGCGGTGCTGAACCAGATCGGCCAGGAATACGTGCAGCAGAACGTGAACCGCAAGTCGGCCCAGGCCGAGAAGTCGCTGGTGTTCCTGGAACAGCAACTGCCGCAACTGAAGGCCGAGCTCGACGCCGCGGAAACCAAGTACAACCAGTTGCGCAACAAGCGCGGCACGATCGACCTGAGCGAGGAAGCCAAGCTGATCCTCGCGCAGTCGGTGGACGCGCAGACCCGCGTGATGGAACTGCGCCAGAAGCGTCAGGAACTGATCACGCGCTTTGCGCCGACGCACCCGAGCATCGTGGGCATCGACCGTCAGATCGCATCGCTGACCGGCGACGTCAACCGCCTGGGCAACAACATCAAGCAGCTGCCGGATCTGGAACAGGACGTGGTGCGCCTGGTGCGTGACGTGCGCGTCAACACCGAGCTGTACACGGCGCTGCTCAACAACACGCAACAGCTCAAGCTGATCCGCGCCGGCAAGGTGGGCAACGTGCGCATCCTGGATGCGGCCGTGCAGCCCGACAAGCCGGTGCGTCCGAAGGCCGCGATCATCATTGGCGTGGCCACCGCGGCCGGCCTGATCTTCGCCATCCTGTGCGCGTTCGTGCGCAACGCCCTGTTCGGCGGCCTGTCCGAGCCGGAAGACGTCGAGCGCCATACCGGCTTGCCGGTGCTGGCGGCCATTCCGTACAGCGACGTGCAGGACAAGCTGTGGCGCCGCAGCCGGCGCAAGAACGCCACCGTGCCCGCGCTGCTGGCCCAGAGTCAGGGCAACTCGCCACCCATCGAAAGCCTGCGGTCCTTCCGCAACGTGCTGCAGGCCTCGCTGCGCCAGTCGGCCAACAACATGGTCATGTTCACGGGGCCGGTGGCGGGCGTGGGTAAATCCTTCCTGTCTGCAAATTTTGCCTTCATCCAGGGCGGCGTCGGCAAGCGCGTGCTGCTGATCGATGCCGACTTCCGCAAGGGCCAGCTCAACCGCTACTTCGGCGTGCCCAAGGAAGATGGCCTGTTCGAAGTGCTGACCGGCACGATCCCGCTCAGCCGCGTCAGAAAGCACAGCGTGTCCGAGGGCGTGGACTTCATCGCCACGGGCGCCGTCACCTTCGATCCGTCCGAACTGCTGGCCTCGCCCGTCTTCGGCGAAACCCTGCGGGAACTGGCCACGCAGTACGACATGGTGATCCTGGACACGGCGCCCGTGCTGTCCTCGCCCGATGCGGCCGTGGTCGGCACGCATGCCGCGGCCGTGATGGTGGTGGTGCGGTCCGGCATGAACACCGTGGGCGAGATCCGCGAGACGGCCAAGCGCCTGATCCAGGCGGGCGCCCCGGTGGACGGCGTGCTCTTCAATGGCTTGAAGCTGATGCCGGAACGCTTTGGCTTCCGGTCCAAGTACGGTGGTTATCGCTACTCCCGTGCGGCGTACTACGGTGATTTCAAACACAACGGTCCCAAGTGAACGCCACCCGGAGAAACTGGCATGCACGGAACTTTTGGCTGGGACACGCCGCAGATTCTGGATGCGGTTTTCAAGGCCTACGACATACGGGGAACAGTACCGGACGAATTGGATGCAAGGTTTGCCCACAGCCTGGGGATGGCGGTGGGCGCCAAGGCCCACGAGCAGGGGGTGCGGTCGATCGTGGTGGGGCGCGATGGCAGGCTGAGCAGCGTCGAACTGTCCGCGGCGCTGCAGGCGGGGCTGCGTTCGGCGGGCATGCACGTCATCGATATCGGCATGGCGACCACGCCGATGGTGTATTTCACGACCCGGCTGATGGACACCGGCACCGGCATCGCAGTGACGGGCAGCCATAACCCGCCCACGCACAACGGCTTCAAGATCGTGATGGAGGGCGGTTCGTTGTACGGCGACGGCCTGACGGCGCTGCGCGATGCGATGCGCCAGCCGATCGATTCGGCGCCGGTGCCGGGCGGGCGCACGCAGATGCAGATCACCCCCTGCTATGCGGCGCGCCTGGTGGGCGACATCCGCATGGCGCGGCCCATGAAGATCGCCATCGATTGCGGCAGTGGCGTGGCGGGCGCGGTGGCGCCGGGGCTCTTTCGGGCGCTTGGATGCGAGGTCACCGAACTGTTCTGCGAAGTGGACGGCTCTTTTCCGGGGCATCACCCGGATCCGGCCGATCCCCAGAACCTGCAGGACCTGATCTATTGCCTGCGCTATTCGGATTGCGAGGTGGGCCTGGCGTTCGACGGCGACGGCGACCGGCTGGGCGTGGTCACAAAATCGGGACAGATCATCTGGCCGGATCGCCAACTGATCCTGTTCGCCCGCGACGTGCTGGCGCGCAACCCGGGCGCCGAGGTGATCTACGACGTGAAATGCAGCCGCCATGTGGCCCGCGCCATCACCGAGGCGGGCGGCAAGGCGACCATGTGGAAGACAGGGCATTCCCTGATAAAGGCCAAGATGCGGGAGTCGGGAGCGCTACTTGCTGGAGAGATGAGCGGCCACATTTTCTTCAAGGAGCGCTGGTATGGCTTTGACGACGGCATCTACGCCGCCGCCCGCCTGCTGGAAATCCTCTCGTCGGCGCCGGACCCCTCGGCTTTGCTGGAAAGCTTGCCGCAGTCCTGCGCCACCCCCGAATTGAAACTGGAGACCACGGAAGGCGTCGAGCTTGTGCAGGCGCTGCGCGACCAAGGGGAATTCCCCGGCGCAGTGTCGATCAACGAGCTCGACGGGATCCGTGTGGATTACGCGGATGGCTTCGGCCTTGCGCGACCGTCCAACACCACGCCAACGGTGGTACTCCGGTTCGAAGGAGACAACGTGGCCGCGCTGGCTCGTATCGAGGAGGACTTTCGCAAGGCGTTCAAGCGCATTGCACCTCACATTCGTTTACCGTTCTAAGGAGCATCACGCGATGGGAAAGGCTCAACAGGCGATTGAGGCGTTAAGGGCAGACTCCGGACTGGCAAACAGCCCCGAGTGGATGGCTTTCGCGCAGGCTGCGCAGAATGCCGAACTGGACGCCAGTGCGCTCAAGGTGATCGAGGCGGCAGGGTTGTGCGTGGACCTGACCATGCAACGCCAGTCGCCGTCGCTGGACGGCGCCGGCATGGCGCTGCTGCAGGCGCGCGGACTGGAAGAGGCGCGCCGCGCGCTGTTTGCCGGGGAACCGGTCAACTGGACTGAAAACCGCGCGGCATGGCATACCGCGCTGCGCGCGGGACGCACGCGCGAACAGCCCGAAGGGCAGGACGCGGATTCCGTCTGCGAGTATTCGCGCATGACCGACTTTGTGCGGCGCGTGGACCAGACGGCGGACTTCTCCACCGTCCTGCACATCGGCATCGGCGGCAGCGACTGGGGCCCGCGCCTGGCGGTGCAGGCCTTCGGCGGACCGCTGCAGCGCCGGCAGATCCGCTTTGTCTCCAACATCTGCGGCCATGCGTTCCATGACGCGGTGGCCGGGCTGGATCCGCGCCGCACGCTGGTGGTGGTGTCGTCCAAATCCTTCACCACGACGGAAACGCTGCACAACGCTCGCGCCGCCATTGCATGGCTCAAGCAGGGCGGCGTGGCCGACGTGTCCGACCATCTGGCGGCCGTCACCGCCAATGCGCCGGCCGCGCGCGCGCTGGGCGTGCCGTCCAGCCAGGTCTTCAAGATGTGCGACTGGGTGGGCGGGCGCTATTCCGTGTGGTCGGTCGCCGGCCTGTCCATCGCGTTGACGGTGGGCGTGGACGTGCTGATCGGCATGCGCGCGGGCGCCGAAGCGATGGATCAGCATTTCCTGCAGACGCCGTTCGCGGCCAACGCGCCGGTGCAACTGGCGCTGGCCGGGCTGGTCAATTGCAGCGTGCTGGGATTCAACTCGCTGAACGTCGCGGCCTATAGCGGGCGCCTCTTGCACCTGGTGACCTATCTGCAGCAGCTGGAGATGGAATCGCTGGGCAAGCGGGTCGCGGGCGATGGCTCGGCAGTCGGCGTGCCGACGGCCCCCATCATCTGGGGCATGCCGGGCACCGACGGCCAGCACACGTTCTTCCAGTGGCTGCATCAAAGCGAGGAAGGCGCGCCGGTCGACTTCATCGCCAGCCTGCAAGGGCATGCCGACAGCCCCGATGCGCATCGCATGCTGCTGGCCAACTGCCTCGCGCAGCGCCAGGCGCTGTTGCGCGGCAAGAGCCTGGAGCAGGCGATGCTGGACGTGGCGCACATCGACAACCAGGAGCGCGCGCTGACGTTGGCGCAGCACATGGTGCATCCGGGCGGCCGGCCGTCGACGCTGATCGTCCTGCGCCAGCTCGATCCGCGCAGCCTGGGCGCGCTGCTGGCCCTGTACGAGCACAAGGTGTTCGTGCAGAGCGTGGTCTGGGGCATCAACCCCTTCGACCAATACGGCGTGGAACTGGGCAAGCGGCTTGCCAGCGGCATCGAGCGCGAGCTGGCGGTGCCGGTGTCGGCGGGCGTGGTCGACTGGGGCCATGATGCCTCCACGTCGTACTGGATCGACCGCTACCGCAGCCATGCGCAGGCCCCGCGTCCCCGCCATGCGTGGGTGCCGGGCATGGCGGCCCATCTCTGACGGAGCATCGACATGCCGGACACGCACGTGCTGGTGACGGGCGGCGCAGGGTATATCGGCACCCACACGCTGGTGGCGATGATCGCCGCCGGCCTGCGGCCGCTGGTGCTGGACAACTTCAGCAACGGCAGCCGCGAGGCCGTGCGCCGCGTGGAGCAGCTTTGCGGCACGCCGATCCCGCTGGTCGAAGGCGACATCCGTTCGCCCGGGCTGGTGGCCGGCGTGCTGGCGCAGGCGGCGGCACGCGGCATGCCGGTGCAGTCGGTGCTGCACCTGGCCGGCTGCAAGGCGGTGGGCGAATCGGTGGCGAACCCGCTCAAGTATTACGACAACAACGTGCAGGGTTCGCTCGTCCTCTTGCGCACCATGCGTGAGGCGGGCGTGTCGCGGCTGGTGTTCAGCTCGTCGGCCACGGTGTATGGCGAACCGCAATACCTGCCGTTCACCGAGGCCCATCCGCTGGCGCCGGCCAATCCCTATGGCCGCACCAAGCTGATGGTCGAGGAAATGCTGAAGGACGTATGCGTGGCCGATCCCGCGTTCAGCGCCGTCACGCTGCGTTACTTCAATCCCATCGGCGCGCATCCCAGCGGATTGATCGGTGAGAGCCCGCGCGACCTGCCCAACAATCTCTTTCCGTTCATCACGCAGGTGGCGGTGGGGCGCCAGCCGTTTCTGCGCGTGTT
Source organism: Achromobacter sp. SLBN-14 (assembly GCF_006715415.1). Lineage (NCBI taxonomy): Bacteria > Pseudomonadati > Pseudomonadota > Betaproteobacteria > Burkholderiales > Alcaligenaceae > Achromobacter > Achromobacter sp. SLBN-14. The sequence goes on from NZ_VFNE01000001.1 coordinate 4,620,637, forward strand.
CGGCGACGACTACGACACGCCCGACGGCACCGGCGTGCGCGATTACCTGCACGTCATGGATCTGGCGCGTGGCCATGTGCAGGCGCTGACCTATGCGGAAACCCATCCCGGGTTCGTGGCGGTAAACCTGGGAACGGGGCAGGGCACCAGCGTGATGGAACTGGTGCACGCGTTCGAGCGCGTCAATGGCTGCAAGATTCCGCTGCGCGTCCTGCCGCGGCGGCCGGGCGATGTCGAGCGAATGTGGGCCGATCCGGCGCTGGCGGCGTCGCTGTTGGGCTGGTCCAGCACGCACGGGGTGGACGCCATGTGCGCGGACGGGTGGCGCTGGCAGCAGGGCAATCCGCAGGGCTACGAGGTCGAGCCGGCAACGGCATAACCCCAACGCCATATCGGATGACTTTCGGCCTGCGCGCCAGAGCGGTTACAGTTGACGGAATTATTGCGAAGCAGCATTGCCCGGCGCTCTGCCCCGGGGGCTTCGCACCGTCAGCGAGGCAAACCCATGTTCGTTATCCATCCGACTGCCGGAACCGCCGGCTCCCTGTCCGGAGCCCGGCAATGAGCGGCCCCACCCATTTCCCCACCGCGCACTGGAACCTGGACGGCATCGTGTCCGGCCTGCGCGAGGCCCGCGTCGCCTGGCGCGGCCCGCGCGGCCGCCTGCGCGACGATGCCGGCCTGCGCGAGTTCCCTTCTCAAGAGAGCCTGCGCCAGATCGTCAAGGATCTCTGTGGCGCCTTGTTCCCGATGCGCCTGGGGCCCATCGACCTGCGCGAGGAAGTCGAGGACTTCTACGTCGGTCACACCATTGGCGCCGCGCTCGATGCGCTGCTGCATCAGGTCTGTCTGGAACTGCAATACGAAGGCCGTCATGACCCGGCCCTGCAGGCGGACACGCAACAGCGTGCCACGGAGATCGTGCGCCAGTTCGGCGCCCAGCTGCCGGCCGTGCGCGCCGCGCTCGACCTGGATGTGATGGCCGCCTATCAGGGCGACCCGGCCGCGCACAACGTGGACGAAGTGCTGCTGTGCTATCCGGGCGTGGCGGCAATGATCCATCACCGTCTTGCCAATGTCCTGTATCGCCTGGGCGTGCCGATGCTGGCGCGCATCGTCGCCGAGATCGCCCACGCCGACACCGGCATCGACATCCATCCGGGCGCGACCATCGGCCGCAGCTTTTTCATCGACCACGGCACGGGCGTCGTGATTGGCGAAACCGCCATCATCGGCGACCGCGTGCGGCTCTATCAGATGGTCACGCTGGGCGCCAAGCGCTTCCCGCCCGGCGAAAACGGTGAACTCAAGAAGGGCCTGGCGCGCCACCCGCTGATCGAGGACGATGTCGTGATCTACGCGGGCGCCACGATCCTGGGCCGCGTGACGATCGGCAAGGGGTCGACCATTGGCGGCAATGTCTGGCTCACGCGCAGCGTGCCGCCGGGCAGCAATGTGACGCAGGCCAGCCTGGTCAGCGACATGCCCGATTGCGGGCTGGGCGGCTGAGGGCCGCGGCCCGCGCGGCGCGAGCTGCGGCGCGCGGGCGCGGCAATCGCGGGTGCGTCAATTCGAGGAGCGAGTATTGGATACAGCAGTTCCGGAGCTGGCCGCGCTGCGCGGCTTCATCGACCGCCATCCGCGGCTCTTCGTCCTGACCGGGGCCGGCGTCAGCACCGACTCGGGCATCCCTGACTATCGCGACACCGAAGGCGAATGGAAGCGCCAGCCGCCCATGACGCTGCAGATGTTCATGGGCGGCGAACTGGCCCGCGCGCGCTATTGGGCGCGCAGCATGGTGGGCTGGCGCCGCTTCGGGCACGTTCGGCCCAACGCGTCGCATCTGGCGCTGGCGCGTCTGCAGGCGCGCGGCAACGTCGACATCCTGGTGACCCAGAACGTGGACGGCCTGCACGAGGCCGCGGGCAGCCGCGATGTCGTGGACCTGCACGGCCGCCTGGACGCCGTGCGCTGCATGAACTGCGACTGGCGGGGCGGCCGCCACGACTGGCAGGAAAAGCTGCACGCGCTGAATCCGGATTGGATGCAGCTGGAGGCAAGCGATGCGCCCGACGGCGACGCCGACCTGGACGGCCACGACTTTTCGCGGTTCGCGGTGCCGCCCTGTCCGCGCTGCGGCGGCATCGTCAAGCCCGACGTGGTGTTCTTCGGCGAGACAGTCCCGCGCGAGCGCGTGGAGCGCGCCAATGCGGCCCTTGAAAGCGCCGACGCGGTGCTGGTGGTGGGCTCGTCCCTGATGGTGTATTCGGGCTACCGCTTTGTCACCGCCGCGTCGCGTGGCGGCTTGCCCATCGCCGCCATCAATCTGGGACGCACCCGCGCCGACAGCCTGCTGACCTTGAAAGTGGAACTGCCCTGCGCGGTGGCGCTGGAAGCGCTTTAAGAAGAAGCGGGTCGGCCGGTTTTTGAGCGGTCTAAGCAAGTGCTTGCCCGGCAACGCTTTTTTCGGCCGGTTACAGACCTTTCCATAGGGTTGTCCACAGGAACTGGGGATAACTCCTAGGGATAACCCCAGTTTTTCGGGGTGGTTTCGAGCGCGCTGTCAAGTCTCGATGGATTCCAATGCGTCCCCCAGCAGCGCCTTGCGCGCCGCATGCCAGCTTCCGGCGTCGGGGGCGTACAGCAATCCGCCCGTGCGGTGGGTGGGCTTGTAGGGCGAGCCGTCGAAATGCGCTGCATAGCCGCCCGCTTCCCGATGCAGCAGCCAGCCGGCAGCGTGATCCCAGGCGGTCAGCTGGTTGTACAGCGCCACATGGCAATGGCCCGCGGCAAGCATGCGGTATTCGTGCGCGGCGCAGCGCAGCGAGGCCGTGCTGCCCAGCTGCGAGAGGTTGCCGTTGACGGTCGTGCGCAGCGGCTCGGGCAGGGCGCCGGTGGAGATCATGCCGTCCATGTCATGCGGGGGCGCGGGGCTCGCAACCGCCAGCGGCGCCCGCTTGCCGTTTTCGAATTCCAGCCAGGCGCCTTCGCCGCGCACCGCCAGCGCGCTGTCGCGGCTGACCGGGTCGTAGATCACGCCGGCGATCACGTCGCCGCGATGGCAGGCCGCGATCATCATGCCGAACAGCGGCAGGCCCGCGACGTAGTTGCGCGTGCCGTCGATGGGGTCGATGAGGAATGCGAGGTCGGCGTCGACCAGCATGTTCAAGAGGGCGGGATTGCGCGCCGAGGCTTCTTCGCCGATCAGCACGGCGCCGGGATGCAGCTTGGCCAGGCGCGTGGCGATCAGGCGTTCGGCGGCCTCGTCGGCGTCGGTGACCAGATCGCGCGGGGAGGTCTTGCCGCGCACGACGCCTTCGGGCAGGTTGCGAAACCGCGGCATGACTTCCGCCTGCGCGGTTTCCGCCAGGATGGCCGCCAGCCTGCGGGTGTCCTCAAGGGTGAAGGTTCTGCTCATACGGACTCTTCCAGGGAACGCGCAAATCTAACACGCCTGGATGGTATCGGAATGAACACGGCGCGCACATCGGCCACGCGGTCGACAGGCGCGCGCGGCGGGCCGCCGCGCGCGCCTGGTTTCATGCGCCGAGGTCGACGCAGAGGTACTTGATCTCCAGGTACTCTTCGATGCCGTACTTGGAGCCTTCGCGGCCAAGGCCCGACTGCTTGACGCCGCCGAACGGGCCGACCTCGTTGGAGATGAGACCGGTGTTGATGCCGACGATGCCGTATTCCAGCGCTTCGGACACGCGCCAGATGCGGGCGTAGTCGCGCGTGAAGAAGTACGCGGCCAGGCCGAAGATGGTGTCGTTGGCCATGCCGATGACTTCGTCCTCGGACTCGAAGCGGAACAGCGGCGCGACCGGGCCGAAGGTTTCCTCGCTGGCAAAGCGCATCGATTGCGTCACGTCTCGCACCACGGTGGGTTCGAAGAACGTGCCGCCCTTCGCGTGCGGCTTGCCGCCCGCGATGACCTTGGCGCCGTGCGAGGTGGCGTCGGCGATGTGCTCCTGCACCTTCTCGACCGCGTTGCGGTCGATCAGCGGACCCTGCGTCACGCCGTCTTCAAAGCCGTCACCCACCTTCATGGCGTTGACCTTGTCGACCAGGCGCTTGGCGACTTCCTCGTACACGCCGGCCTGCACGTAGATGCGGTTGGCGCACACGCAGGTCTGGCCGGCATTGCGGTACTTCGAGGCCAGAATGCCGTCGACCGCGCGGTCCAGGTCGGCGTCGTCGAACACGATGAAGGGCGCGTTGCCGCCCAGTTCGAGCGACAGCTTCTTGATGGTAGGCGCGCATTGCTCCATCAGCGTGCGGCCCACTTCAGTCGAGCCGGTGAAGCTCAGCTTGCGCACCACGTCGCTTTCGCACAGGGCCGCGCCGATGTCGCGCGAGCTGCCGGTGATGACGTGAAAGACGCCGGCCGGCACGCCGGCCTCTTCGGCCAGCACGGCCAGCGCCAGCGCGGTCAGCGGCGTCTGCTGGGCGGGCTTGACGATCATGGTGCAGCCGGCGGCCAGGGCCGGGCCGGCCTTGCGGGTGATCATCGCAGCGGGGAAGTTCCAGGGCGTGATCGCAGCGGTGACGCCGATGGGCTGCTTGAGCGCCATCAGGCGTTGACCGGCCTTGGGGCTTTGCAGGATGTCGCCGTCGACGCGCTTGGCTTCCTCGGCAAACCACTCCAGGAACGAGGCCGCGTAGGCGATTTCGCCGGCCGCCTCGGTGACGGGCTTGCCCTGTTCGGACGTCATGATGGCAGCCAGGTCCTTCTGGTTCTGCATCATCAGTTGCGCCCACTTCAGGAGGATCGTGGCGCGTTCCTTGCCGGTCTTGGCGGCCCAGGCGGGCAGGGCGGCCTGGGCGCTCGCGATGGCCTGTTCGGTTTCCTTGCGGCCCAGCTTGGGCACGGACACGATGGTCTTGCCGGTGGACGGATTGTCGACGGGGATCGATGCGCCTTCGCCGGCGCCAACCCACTTGCCGTCGATGTAGCAGGCGTCGCGCAGCAGGTCGGGACGGGCGAGGGGATGGGACAGTGCTGTCATTTGGGAGTCTCCTTGATGGGTGCGGCGGGCCAAGCGACGACGGGCGCGGCAGGGTTCAGGCTTGAGATCCAAGCCGGGAACCTGCTACGCCCGCAATCGTTATGCCCGCCGGCCGAATAACCGGTTAGTCAGGGCTCGCGCCTCAAGCGGCAAGCGCCTCGGACAGGATGTCCAGCGCGCGTGCGAACTGGGCGTCGGGAATGGTCAAGGGATACAGGAAGCGCAGGACGTTTCCGTATACACCGCAGCTTAGCAAAATCAGGCCGGCGTCGAGGGCGCGCTTCTGCACGCGCTTGACCGCTTCGGCGTCGGGCTTGCCCGCCGCGTCGTTCAGTTCCAGCGCGACCATCGAACCCAGGCCGCGCACGTCGGCGATGCCGGGCACCTTGCCGCGCAGGCCTTCCAGGTGGGCGCGCAGCTTGTCGCCCAATTGGGTGGCGCGTTCGCACAGCTTTTCCTCGGCGATGACGTCCAGCACGGCGTGCGCCGCGGCCACAGCCAGCGGATTGCCGGCGTACGTGCCGCCCAGGCCGCCCGCGGCGGGGCCGTCCATGATCTCGGCGCGGCCGACGATGCCGGAGATGGGGAAGCCGCCGCCCAGGCTCTTGGCCATCGTGATGATGTCGGCCTGCACGGTGTGATGCTCCATCGCGAACAGCTTGCCGGTGCGGCCAAAGCCCGTCTGGACTTCGTCGGCGATCAGCAGGATGCCGTGCTCGTCGCAGACCTTGCGCAGCGCCGTCATCAGTTCGGGCGGCGTGATGTTGAAGCCGCCTTCGCCCTGCACGGGCTCGATGATGATGGCCGCGACGCGCTTCGGATCGATGTCGACCTTGAACAGCAGGTCCAGCGCCTTGAGCGAATCGGCCACGCTGATCGATTGCGTGGCGTTGGGGAACGGCACGTGATAGATGTCGCCGGGCATGGGGCCGAACGACAGCTTATAGGGGGCGACCTTGCCGGTCAGCGCCATGCCCAGCATCGTGCGGCCATGGAACGAGCCGGAGAAGGCGATAACGCCCGAGCGGCCGGTGGCCGAGCGTGCGATCTTCACGGCGTTCTCGACGGCTTCGACGCCGGTCGTGAAGAAGGCGGTCTTCTTCAGGCCATCGATGGGGGCCACGCGGTTGATGCGCTCGGCGAGCGAGATGTAGCCTTCGTACGGCACGATCTGATAGGCCGTGTGCGTGAAGTTGTCCAGCTGCGCGGTGACCGCGGCCTTGACCTTCGGGTGCAGGTGGCCCGTGTTCAGCACGGCGATGCCGCCTGCGAAGTCGATGTATTCCTTGCCTTCGGCATCCCACAGCGTGGCGTTTTCCGCGCGCACGGCATAGAAGTCGCACATGACGCCGACGCCGCGCGGCGTGGCCAGGGAACGGCGGGTATTCAGATCCTGATTCTTCATCTCGGTCTCGATGAGAGTGATGGGCGGTAAAGCACTTATTTAATGCTACGATGGCCCCACTTGTGGGAACCACTTTAATAAATCAGGTAGAACCAATTGCGGTCCATCGTCGGTGACTTGCTGCTTCTGCGCCTGGCCGATGGCGCCAGCGAGCCCATGAACAAGCGGCTCTACCGCGGCATCCGTGAAGCCATCCTGGATGGATCCATTGCCGCGGACTCGCGCCTGCCCGCCACGCGGGACCTGGCGGCCGAGCTGGGCATTGCCCGCAACACGGTCGTGCACGTCTACAGCCAGCTGCTTGCCGAGGGCTATACCCGCAGCCGGCAGGGCAATGGCACTTTCGTCAATGCGTCGGTGCCGGACTCCTACCTGGCCAGTGGCCGCCGCGCGCGCCAGGCGCACGAGGCGGCTTCGCGTCCCTCGCTGTCGCCGCGCGGCGCGGCTATCGTCGATGGGGTGTCGGCCTCGCCCTACCAGTGGGGGGCGTTCATGCCGGGCGTGCCCGACCTGACCGAGTTTCCGCACAAGAAGTTTGGCCGCATCTTCAGCGCGCTATGGCGCAACCCCGCGCCGGACCTGCTGACGTATTCCTACGGCGGCGGGCTGCCGGCGCTGCGCGAGGCGCTGGCGCAGCATCTGGCGCTGACCCGGTCGATCGACTGCGATCCCGAACAGATCATCATCACCGAAGGCTCGCACCAGGCCATCGACCTGGCCACGCGCATCCTGGGCGAGGCGGGCGAAACGGCGTGGGTCGAGGACCCCGGCTACTGGGGCGCGCGCACCATTCTGCAGGCCAACGGACTGCGCACGGTGCACCTGCCCGTGGACGAAGAAGGCATGCGGCTGCCGGACACCGTGGGCACGCCGCCGCGGTTCATCTTCGTCACGCCTTCGCACCAGTATCCGCTGGGGCCGGTCATGTCGCTGGCCCGCCGGCGGCAACTGCTGGCGGTGGCGCGGCAGTGCGGCAGCTGGATCATCGAGGACGACTACGACAGCGAATTCCGCTTCTCGGGCAGGCCGATCGCGTCGCTGCTGGGCCTGGAGTCCGACGCGCCGGTGATCTACATGGGCACGTTCAGCAAGACGCTGTACCCCGGCCTGCGCGTGGGCTATCTGGTGCTGCCCAAGCCGCTGACCGCGGCGTTCCAGGCCGCGCACGCCGAGCTGTACCGCGAGGGTCACCTTATGACGCACGCGGCGCTGGCGACGTTCATTTCCGAAGGCCATTACGCGGCGCACATCCGCCGCATGCGCATGCTGTACGGCCGCCGCCGCGCCATGCTCGTCAACCTGATCGAGCGGCGGCTGGGACCGGACTGGCTGCATCGCGACGCCAGCATGGCCGGCCTGCATCTGGTGCTGACCCTGCCGCCCGACATGGACGACCTGCGCGTGGTCGAGGTGGCCCGCAGCAAGGGCGTGCTGACGCGGGCGCTCTCGCGCTACTACGTCAACGACGAAGGACGCCGGCCGGGGCTGCTGCTGGGCTACGCCTGCGTGCCGGAGCACGACATCGCGCGCAAGTTCGAGGTGCTGCTGGAGAGTCTGGCCGAAGTGGCACGGCCCGTGGCGCGGCCTGCCGCCAAGGCGGGCGCCTGATACCCGTTCACACGCCCGGCAGCGTCAGCGCCGAGGCAAAGGCGGCGGCGTTGTTCATGCCCTGGTCTTCGAAGTTGGTGTTGAACACCGCGTGGGCCTGTCCCGATTGCGAGGCCAGCCGGGTGAAGCGGGCGACCAGTTCGGCCAGTTCCGCTTCCGAGTACTCGTACTGGAACCTTCCCGACGACGCGGCGCCCGAGGCGTTCCAGGTGGCCGCGTTGCGCCCGTGCAGGCGCAGCAGCGTCAGGTCAGGATGGGTGCTTTCCCAGACCGCGGGCACGGTGTTGTCGAAGCCTTGCGGGGCGTCCACGACGGTGTGCACCACGCCCAGATCGCGCTCGAAGGCCAGCGTGCCTGCCGTCGCATCGGCGGTCTCGAACCAGCTGCGGTGGCGGAATTCCACGGACACCAGGTGTTCCTCCATGCGCCGCGCGCAGTCGGCCACGCGCGCCATGCCCCGGGCGTCCCGCCGTATCCACGGCGGAAACTGGAAATGCACCGCGCCCAGCTTGCCCGGCATCCGCAAGGGCTCGATGGCCAACTGGTAGCGCCGCCAGAGTTCGTCGCGCAGGTCGGCGGGCATTCGGTCGTGGTAGATGACCGGATCCGGCCAGTCGGCCAGTTCGCGCTGGATGTCGCCGGGCAGGGCCGAGAGCGGCGTCTGGTGGCCGGTGAACAGCCGGAAGGCCTTGATGTTGAAGACGAAGTCGTCCGGCGTACGCGTGGCCCACCGGTGTGCGTTGTCGGGGGTGGGCATCGCGTAGAAGCTGGAGTCGACCTCGGCCAGCGAAAAGCGCGACGCGTAAAAGCGCAGCCGGGATTCGGCGCTGCGGGCGTCGGGCGGATAAAAGCGGCCGCAGGCCAGCAGGGTAGGGTCGGTCCAGGAGGCGGTGCCGGTCAGGATGCGGGGGAAATCGGGCATGGCGCCAGGGCGGTTCAGACGGATTCGCAAAAATTCTGTATAAATATACAGTGTTCATCCGGAGCCAGCCTTGGCTCCTTCCTTTTTTGCGGCCGCAGCGCTGCGGCTCCGCGACATGCCAGACCAAGATCCTCTTTCGCATACTCCCGACAACGACAACGCCGCCGCGCGAGCTGCCGAGCGGCCCGATCCGTTGGCCGACCTGAATCCCGCCCAACGCGAAGCGGCCGAATTCGGCGTGGCAGGCGCGCCCGGCACCGATGGCCCGCTGCTGGTCATCGCGGGGGCGGGGTCGGGCAAGACCAACACGCTTGCGCATCGCGTGGCCCACCTGATCCTGAACGGGGCGGACCCGCAGCGCATGCTGCTGCTGACGTTTTCGCGCCGAGCGGCGCTGGAAATGGAGCGGCGCGTGGGATCGGTGCTGCAGCGGGTGATGAACCTGCGCGCGTCGCAGCAGGCGCCGTCGCTGCCGTGGGCGGGCACCTTCCATGCGATCGGCGCGCGGCTCTTGCGCGACTGCGCCCAGCGCATCGGTCTGTCCGAGGCCTTCACCATCCACGACCGCGGCGATGCCGAGGACCTGATGGGCATGGTGCGCCATGAACTTGGCCTGTCCTCCACCAAATCGCGCTTTCCGCTCAAAGGGACGTGCCTGGCGATCTATTCGCGCGTGGTCAACAGCCAGACGCCCGTGGGCGACGTGCTCAAGACCTCGTTTCCGTGGTGCGCCCAATGGGAGGACGAGCTCAAGAACCTGTTCCGCGCGTACGTCGCGGCCAAACAGGATCAGCAGGTGCTGGACTATGACGATCTGCTGCTGTACTGGTCCGAGATGATGTCGGACGAGGAAATCGCGGCCGACGTGGGCGCGCGCTTCGACCACGTGCTGGTTGACGAATACCAGGACACGAACCGGCTGCAATCGGCCATTCTTTTGGCCATGAAACCGGACGGCCGGGGCTTGACGGTGGTGGGCGACGACGCACAGTCCATCTATTCGTTCCGCGCGGCCACGGTGCGCAACATCCTGGACTTTCCCAATCTCTTTCCCGCGCCGGCGCGCGTCATCACGCTGGACCGCAACTACCGGTCCTCGCAACCCATCCTGAACGCCTCGAACGCGGTGATCGCGCAGGCGACCGAACGCTATGCCAAGGACCTGTGGACCGATCGCAAGTCCTCGCAGATGCCCGAACTGGTGACGGTGAGCGACGAGGCCGGCCAGGCGCGCTGGGTGGCCGACCAGGTGCTTGCGCAGCGCGAGGGGGGCGCGACGCTCAAGTCGCAGGCGGCGCTGTTTCGCACGGCCAGCCACAGCGCCGCGCTGGAACTGGAGCTGACCCGTCGCAACATCCCGTTCGTCAAATTCGGCGGGCTGCGCTTTCTGGAAGCGGCGCACGTCAAGGATCTGCTGTCGATCCTGCGCTGGGCCGAGAATCCGCGCGGCCGCATGGCGGGTTTCCGGGTTGCGCAGCTGATGCCGGGCATCGGGCCGGCGACGGCGGGCAAGCTGATGGACGCCATGTCCGCCTCGTCCGAGCCGCTGCGCACGCTGCGCGAATTCAAGCCGGGCGCGGCGGCCCAGGAAGAGTGGGGCGCTTTTGCCGACACCTACGCCGCTTTGTGCGACCCCGCCCTGAAGTGGCCCGCTGACGTGGACCTGGCGCTGCGCTGGTACAGCGGCCAGCTCGAGCGCCTGTATGACGATGCGCGCGTGCGCAAGACCGATCTGGACCAGCTGGTGCGCATCGCATCGGGCTACCCGTCGCGCGAGCGCTTCCTGACCGAGCTGACGCTGGACCCGCCCGACGCCACCAGTGACGAATCCGGCGCGCCGCTGCGCGACGAGGACTACATGATCCTGTCCACCATCCATTCGGCCAAGGGCCAGGAATGGAAGGCGGTGTATGTGCTGAACGTCGTGGATGGCTGCATTCCGTCGGACATGAGCACGGGCACCGCCGAAGAAATCGAGGAAGAGCGCCGGCTGCTTTACGTGGCCATGACGCGGGCCAAGGAACGGCTTCAGCTCGTCGTGCCGCAGCGCTTTTATGTGCATCAGCAGACAGGCATGGGCGACCGCCACGTTTATGGATCGCGCACGCGGTTCATCACCAACGCGATGCTGCCGCTCTTTGACCATCTTCCCAAGCTGCCCGACCTGCCGCCCGGACGGGCCGAGCCGCGCGAGCCGCAGGCCCCGCGCATCGACGTGGCCAAGCGGGTGCGCAGCCTTTTCTGAGCCAGCGGCCCGTCAGCGGGCTGGGCTATCATCGGCCGATAACCACACGCTGCGCGGCAGGGATCGATTTGTCCGAGGAAGTCTATGTCTACTGAAGCACAAGCCGCCGACGCGCCCAAGGGCGAGGTCGTGGCATCGATCGCCTACGTGAACGGACGGCGGGACCGTGAGGTGCCCATTGCTGAAGCCGGCCAGTACGTCGCCCAGCGCCAGGGCCAGAGCATGTTGTGGATCGGCCTGCGCAACCCCAGCCCCGAAACGCTTGCCAAGGTGTCGCGCGAACTGGGCGCTTGCGACAAGAACCAGGAAGAGATGCTGGAAACCCACCGGCGGCCCAAGATCATCGACTACGGCAACATGATCCTGATCGTCGCCATCACGGTCGAGGTCGAGGCTGAACGTCCCATCTTTGGCGAGACGCAGTTCCTCATCGGCGACGGCTTTCTGGTCACGGTGCGGCGCGGCGCCACGGCGGCCCACAGCCCGCTGCGCGAGCGCCTGGAGGCCTCGCCCGACCTGCTCAAGCGCGGCAGCGATTATGTGGCGTCCGAACTGCTGGATTGGCTGGTGGACCGTTATGTCTCGGCGGCCGTCAAGATCGAGAGCGTCGTCGAGGGCGCGGAGCAAAAGCTCCTGATCCGCGGCGCCAAGGACTCGGATATCCGCAGGCTGTACCGTCAGCGCCGCGACCTGCTGCGCATCCATACGGTGGTCTCGCCGCTGGCCGAGATCTGCCGCCGGCTGGCGCGGGTCGAAATGTCCGCCGTCGACGAGCACGCGCGGCCCTACTTCGGCGAAGTGGCCGACCGGGTGCTGCGCGTGGACGAACTGTTCAATTCACTGCGCGAGTCGCTGGCGTTCGCCTTTGAAGCCAGCCTGATGATCGGGCAGGCGGCGCAGAACGACACCACGCGCAAACTGGCCTCCTGGGCCGCCATCCTGGCCGTGCCTACCGCCATCGCCGGCATCTATGGCATGAACTTCGAATTCATGCCCGAACTTAAGTCTCCGTGGGGGTATCCGATCACGCTGGGCGTCATCGCGTCCATCTGCTCGGTGCTGTACTGGCGGTTCCGCAAGTCCGGCTGGTTGTGATGCGCCGCAAATCTCCCTTTCGTGGCGGCAGCAAGCTGACCGCCCTTGTCGTTGCCCTGGTTCTGGCGGTGGCGGGTGCCATCGCGAACTGGCTTGAACCGCAGGATTCGGCGCCGCAGCGCCCGGGGCCGACGGCAAGCGGCAAGCCCTCGGCGCCGGCCGCAGGCAAACCGTCGGCCGTGGCGCCTGCGGGTGGTGTGCCGCCGGGGAGCTTCACCCTGACCGGCACGATCGTGAACGTGGCGGATGGCGACACCGTGACGCTGCGGGCGCCTGACGGCCAGCGGCGTATCCGGATGGACAGCATCGACGCGCCGGAGGAGGGCCATGGCACGGACCAGCCCGGCCAGCCCGACGCCGAGGCGTCGCGCAAGCACCTGGCAGATCTGGTGGCCGGCAAGACGCTCACGGCGCAGTGCTACGAGCAGGACCAATATGGCCGCGATGTCTGCGCGCTGATCCTGGCCGACGGCCGCTCGGCCAACCGCGTGCAGGTCGAAGCCGGCTACGCCTGGGCCTACACGGCCCGCAAGGGCGATTACCTGCGCGACAAGGCCATGCCGGACCTGCAGCGCCAGGCCAAGGCGGCTGGCCGCGGGGTGTGGGCGCGTCCGGACCCCGTGCAGCCCTGGAAGTGGCGCTACGACTGCTGGCGCCAGCGCCAGTGCGGCTGAAGGCCGCCAGCCCCGCATTTCGTCCCTAGGGGGATGCCGGGGTACTTCCCCGGCCCCCCATTTGCTATCCTCTGTCGCTACGAAACGACGGGAAGGTTTCCATGGGTGTACTGAAGCGGCTCTGGGCGTCGGCCATGCTGCTGTCGCTGGCGTTGGCGGGCTGCTCGCAGGAAAGCCCCATCAACAGCCCCTATCCATCCGGCGCCGAAAGCCAGAACACGCTGTATTCCGCTTTCGTCAAACGCTCGCCCAAATACCTGGACCCGGCCAGCTCCTATTCCGGCGACGAGACGCCCTACACCTACAACATCTATGAGCCGCTTTACGGGTATCACTACCTGAAGCGGCCCTACGAGCTGGTGCCGCGCGCGGCGGCGTCGATCGATCCGCCGGTCTACCTGGACAAGGCGGGCAACCCGCTGCCCGAGGACGCGCCCGGCGAGCAGATCGCGCAAAGCGTCTACGACATCAAGATCCGTCCCGGCATACGCTTTGCGCCGCACCCGGCCTTTGCCCGCAAGCAGGACGGCAGCTACGCCTACTATCCGCTCGCCCCGGGCGAACTGGACGACAAGTTCCACATCCCCGATTTCCCCCTGACGGGCACCCGCGAGCTCACGGCCCACGACTACGCCTATGCCTTCCGGCGCCTGGCCAGCCCGCGGGTCGTGTCGCCCATCTATTCGCTCATGGCCGAGCACGTGCAGGGCCTGAAGGACTACGGCGACCGGCTGCGCCAGCGCGACCAGGATCTGCGGCGCGACGTGCCGGGCGGCAGCGGCACGCTGCCCTGGCTGGATCTGCGCGAGGACGACGGCTTTACGGGCGTCGAGGCGCTGGATGACCACACGCTGCGCATCCGCGTCGACGGCAAGTATCCGCAGTTCAAGTACTGGCTGGCCATGACCTTCACCGCGCCCATTCCCTGGGAGGCGGACCGTTTCTACAGCCAGCCCGGCATGGCCGCGCACGACCTGTCGCTGAACACCTGGCCGGTCGGCACCGGCCCGTACATGCTGGTCGAGTCGCTTCAGAACCGCCGCCACGTGCTGGGCCGCAACCCCAATTACCACGGCGAGCCCTATCCCTGCGAAGGCGAACCCGGCGACAAGGCCGCAGGCCTGCTGGCCGACTGCGGCAAGCCCACGCCCTTCATCGACCGCGCCGAGTTCAGCGTCGAAAAAGAAGCCATTCCGCTGACCGGCAAGTTCATGCAGGGCTATTACGACGTGCCGCAGATCGAGCGCGGCGAATACGGCGTGGCGATGCTGGTGGCGGCCGGCGACAGCCAGGACAAGGCGCGCAAATACCAGGAACACGGCATCAAGCTGCCCACCACGGTCGAGACCGCCAACTGGTACATGGGGTTTAACTGGCTGGATCCGGTGGTGGGCAAGGGCGACACGCCCGAACAACAGGAGCGCAACCGCAAGCTGCGCCAGGCGATCAGCATTGCCTTCGACTGGGAAGAATACGTGGCCGTGTTCGAGAACAGCCAGGCGTCCGTCGCATACGGCCCGGTGCCGCCCGGCGTGCTGGGCTATCGCGACCCGCCCGAAGGCATCAATCCGGTGGTGTATGACCTGGTCGATGGCAAGCCCGTGCGCAAGTCCATCGACGTGGCCAAGCGGCTGCTGGCCGAGGCCGGCTACCCCGATGGCCGCAACGCGCAGACGGGCGCGCCGCTGGTGCTGTATTTCGACTCGATGAGCGGAGGCGGGTCCAACCCGCAGTTCGACTGGATGCGGCGCCAATTGGCCAAGATCGGCGTGCAGCTCGACGTGCGCGCCACCGACTACAACCGCTTCCAGGACAAGATGCTTCGCGGCGCCGCGCAGATCTTCCTGTGGGGCTGGAACGCCGACTACCCCGACGCCGAAAACTTCCTCTTCCTGCTCTACGGCCCGAACGCCAAGGCCAAGGGCGGCGGCGAAAACGCGGCCAACTACGCCAGCCCCGAATTCGACAAACTGTTCGAGCAAATGAAATTCCTGGACGACGGCCCCGAAAAGGCCGAACTGATCGCCCAGATGATCGCCGTCGTCCAGCGCGATGCGCCGTGGATGTTCGGCTACTTCCCGATGTCGGGCGGGGCCTACCAGCAGTGGGTCGGCAACGCCAAGCCCACGCAGATGGTGCGCAACACGCTGCAGTACATGAAGATCGATCCGGCCTTGCGCCAGCAGAAGATCGACGAATGGAATTCGCCGATCTGGTGGCCCATCGGCGTTTTCATTCTGCTGCTGGCGCTGGCGATCTGGCCTTCGTACGTGGCGCTCAAGCGGCGTGAACGCCAGACGGCATTCGTGCCGCCCGAACGCAAGGAGCATCAATCATGATCGGCTATGTGATCCGCCGGCTGCTGTATGGCGTGCTGATTCTGATCGGCGTCAATCTCTTCACCTTCATCCTGTTCTTCGCTGTGAACACGCCGGACGACATGGCGCGGCTGGCCATCGGCGGACAGCGCGTCAGCCAGGACGCCGTCGAAAAATGGAAGGCCGAGCGCGGCTACGACAAGCCGCTGTTCTTCAACGCCCAGGCCCAGGGCACGGCGCAGTTGACGGACACGGTGTTCTACCGCCGCTCGGTGCCGCTGCTGGTCATGGACTTTGGCGCCTCCGACGGCGGCCGCGACATCGGCCGCGAGATCAAGACGCGCATGGGGCCCAGCCTGGCGCTGGCGGTGCCCACCTTCTTTCTGGGCCTGTTCGCCAGCATCGTGTTTTCGTTGACGCTGGTGTACTTCCGGGCGACGCGCCTGGATTTCTGGGGCGTCGTGCTGTGCGTGATGCTGCTGTCGATATCCAGCCTGTTCTACATCATTGCGGGCCAATGGCTGTTCGCCAAGCTCTTGCGGCTGGTGCCGTTCTCGGGCTATTCGGGCGGCCTGGACGTGATCAAGTTCCTTGCGCTACCGGTGCTGGTGGCAATCGTGTCTCGGTTGGGACCCGAGGCGCGCTTTTACCGCACGCTGTTTCTTGAAGAAATCGGCAAGGATTACGTGCGCACCGCGCGTTCCAAGGGGCTGGCCGAGCGCGTCGTGCTGTTCCGCCATGTGCTGCGCAACGCGATGCTGCCCATCCTGACCAGCACCGTCGCCGCGCTGCCGCTGCTGTTCATGGGCAGCCTGATCGCCGAGTCGTTCTTCGGCATTCCCGGCCTGGGCAGCTACACCATCGACGCCATCAATGCGCAGGATTTCTCGATCGTGCGCGCCATGGTGTTCCTGGGCGCGGCCCTGTACATCGTGGGGCTGATCCTGGCCGACATTTCCTACACGCTGGCCGATCCCCGCGTGCGTTTCGAGTAGCCGCCATGCCCAAGTTCGTCTTTCTCTGGACCGATATCGCGCTGTGGCTGATGGTGGCCGGCGCGCTGGCCTATGTGTGGCACGTGCGCCGCAGTCCCAACCTGCGCGCCACCTGGGCGCGCGTGGCGCGCGATACCCCCGCCATGTGCTCGGCCGTCATCCTGGTCGCGTTTTCGGTGATCGGCCTGCTGGATTCCGTGCACTACCGTCCGCTGCTGCCGCCCGCGCCGGGCGCGGCCGCCGATGCCCCGCCGGTGTATGCGCCGGCGGTGCGGTCGGCGCTGGACGGCCTGTTGGCCGGCACCGTGCTGACCCGCCCCGAAAAAACCTATTCCGAACCGCTGGCCGCGCATCAGTTCACCAAAGAGACCATGCTGATCGACGACAAGCCGGTGCGCGACTTTCCGCGGCTGCGCGGCGCCGCGCTGCACCTGACCGATCCGGAGAAGGAACGCGGGGGCGACATCGCCATGCGGCTGGGTTGGGGCCTGGCCGCCGGGCTGGGCGTGGCGCTGGCGGGCGCGGTGCTGCTGTTCGCGTGCCTGGCGCGCGCCACCGGGTCGGCGTCCCACGCCGCCGAGGAATTGCTGGCCGGCCGGGCCGATATCCCGTGGCGTGCCATGACAATCACCTTTGCGCTGTTGTGCCTGGCCGTGGGCGCGCTGGCCGGCCTGTCCAGCGGCTACCACGCGTTGGGCACCGACCGCATCGGCAACGACGTGCTGTGGCAGGCGCTGAAAAGCATCCGCACGGCGCTCGTCATCGGCAGCCTCACCACGCTGGCGATGCTGCCGCCCGCCATCGTCTTCGGCATCGCGGCCGGGTATTTCAAGGGCAAGGTCGACGACGCCATTCAATACCTTTACACCACCATCACGTCGATTCCCGGCGTGCTGCTGGTGGCCGCCTGCGCGCTGATGATGCAGGTCTACATCGACAACCATTCTGACCTCTTCGACACGTCCGCCGCGCGCGCCGACCTGCGGCTGTTCCTCTTGTGCATGATTCTCGGACTGACTGGCTGGGCGGGGCTGTGCCGCCTGCTGCGCGCCGAGACCCTCAAGCTGCGCGAGCTGGAATACGTGCAGGCCGCGCGCGCGTTCGGTGTTTCGCATTGGCGCATCATGACGCGCCACCTGCTGCCCAACGTCGCGCATCTGGTCCTGATCACCGTGGTGCTGGAATTTTCGGGGCTCGTTCTGTATGAAGCCGTGCTGTCCTACCTGGGCATCGGCGTGGATCCCAGCATGAATTCCTTCGGCTCGATGATCGACGGCGCGCGGCTGGAAATGTCGCGCGATCCCATGATCTGGTGGAACCTGATGACCGCTTTCATCTTCATGCTGGCGCTGGTGCTGGCCGCCAACCTGTTTGCGGACGCGGTGCGCGACGCCTTCGATCCGCGCACACGCCGCTACAAGCCCAGCCGCCTCGCGCGCCTGGGCTTTATGGGCCGCCGGCCGGAAGCCATGCTGGCGGCCGACGGCCGCGCCTCCAAGACCGGGGAGGCGCCATGAGCGACGGCACCCCTTTGTTGACCGTGCAGGGCCTGGATGTCGACGTCGCGGGCGAAACCGGCATCACCCACGCGGTCAAGCGCCTGGCGCTGGCCATCTCCCAACGCGAGACCTTCGCGCTGGTGGGCGAATCGGGCTGCGGCAAGAGCATGACCGCGCTGGCGCTGTTGCGGCTGCTGCCGGATGCCGGACGCATCGTGGGCGGGCAGATCGACCTGGACGGCGAAGACCTCAACCGCCTGCCCGAGAGCGCCATGCGCGGCGTGCGCGGCGGACGTATCGGCATCATCTTCCAGGAACCGTCCACCAGCCTGAATCCGGTCATGCGGGTGGGCGACCAGATCATCGAAACGCTGACCGCGCACACGCCCCTGCGCGGGGCGGCTGCGCGCGCGCGGGCCATCGACTGGCTGCGCCGGGTCGGCATCCCCGAGCCCGAGCGCCGCATCGACGACTATCCCTTCCAGTTTTCCGGCGGCCAGAAGCAGCGCGTCATGATCGCCATCGCACTGGCGGCTGAGCCGCTGCTGCTGATCGCGGACGAGCCCACCACTGCGCTGGACGTGACGGTGCAGGCGCAGGTGCTGGACCTGCTGGCCACCATCCAGCAGGAAATGGGCATGGCCGTGCTGCTGATCACGCATGACCTGGCCGTGGTCAAGAACGTGGCGCACCACGTCGCCTTGATGCGCGGCGGCGAGATCGTCGAGAGCGCCAGCGCCGAGGAATTCTTCCGCGCGCCGCGTCATCCCTACGCCAAACAGCTCTTCGAAGCCATCCCCACGTTCGACAAGCGCGGCGTGCCGCTGACCGAACACGGTCGCGCCGCGGCCGCGCAGGAGCGCGCGCGGGGCGAACCGGCCAAGGCGGGCGGCGTGGTGCTGGACGTGCAGGACCTGAAAGTCCATTACCCGGTGCGCAAGGGGCCGCTGCGCCGCATCGTGTCGTGGGTCAAGGCCGTGGACGGCGTGACCTTCACCTTGCGCGCGGGCGAAACCCTGGCCCTGCTGGGCGAGTCCGGCTGCGGCAAGACCACCACCGGCAAGGCGCTGCTGCGGCTGATCGACGGCGCGCGCGTGTCGGGCCGCGCCATGCTGCAAGGCCAGGACCTGCTGACCGCCGACCGGCGCCAGTTGCAGCGCCTGCGCCAGGACATCCAGATCGTGTTCCAGGACCCGTATGCGTCGCTGGACCCGCGCATGCGCATCGGCGAGATCCTGGACGAGGGGCTGGCGTCGCTCAAGCGCGGCATGAGCCGGCCGGACCGCGAGAAGCACGCCGCGCAGCTCATCGAGCGGGTCGGGTTGCCGGCCAACACGCTGACGCGTTATCCGCACGAGTTCTCGGGCGGACAGCGCCAGCGCATCGCGATCGCCCGCGCGCTGGCGGTCGAACCCAAGGTGCTGATCTGCGACGAGCCCACATCGGCGCTGGACGTGTCGGTGCAGGCACAGATCCTGGACCTGCTGCGCGAACTGCAGGCCGAACTGGGCATCGCCTATCTGTTCATCACCCACAATTTCGGGGTGGTCGAATACCTGGCGGATCGTATCGCGGTCATGGACAAGGGCCGCATCGTCGAACTGGGACAGGCCGAGTCGGTGTTGCTGGCGCCCCGCCAGGAAGTCACCCGCCGCCTGCTGGCCGCGGTGCCGCGCTTGCACTTCGGGCCGCCCGAAGCGGCCTGATCCGGTTATCGAGGCGTCCCGACAGAAGTGGGGACGTCTTGCAGCGCCGGCCAATCAAATCTTGTATTCTGCGTGCGGAACTCCATATACCCGCCATGGCACTGAAAGTTTTTGACCTCGAGTGCGACCACAGCCACATTTTTGAAGGCTGGTTCGGGTCGCACGAAGACTACGATGCGCAGCAGGCGCGTGGCCTCGTCACGTGTCCGGTCTGCGGGTCGGCCACCATCACCAAGCGCCTGTCCGCGCCCCGCCTGAACGTCGCGCACCTGCATGCGCCTGCCGCTCAGCCCCTGGTGCCGCCCGGCGCGTCCGACGCCGAAAAGATGGCCGCCCTGCAGGCCGCCGTCATGCGCCAGGTCCGGGCGCTGGTGCGCAGCACTGAAAACGTCGGCCCGCGGTTTGCCGAAGAAGCGCGCCGCATCCACGAAGGCGATGCCGACGACCGCCCGATCCGCGGCACCGCCACTGTGGAAGAGCGCGAAGCCCTCGCCGAAGACGGCATTGAAGTCATGGCCGTGCCCGACTTCCTGGACGACGAACGGCTGCAATAACGCGCCGGGGTGTCCGTCCCCTGAAGAGATGATCTGCAGCTTGCGGCAAGGTGTTTGACTCCCAGAGGAGTTGATGCAGCTTGTGGCAAGGTGTCTGACACCCTGGGGAGTTGATCTACAGCTTGACGCAGCGTCCCAGAGGGTGTCAGACACCTTGCCGCACTATGCCAAGCGCCAAAAAAAAGCCAGACCGCAAGGTCTGGCTTTTTTGACGCTGGGCCGGATCAGTTGTTGACGCGGCTGCGGTATTCGTTCGTGCGGGTGTCGATTTCGATCTTGTCGCCGATGGCGCAGAACAGCGGCACGTTCAGTTCGTAGCCGGTGTTGATCTTGGCCGGCTTGGTCACCTTGCCCGACGTATCGCCACGGACGGCGGGTTCGGTGTAGGTGATTTCGCGCACGAGCGTGGTGGGCAGTTCAACCGAGATGGCGCGGCCGTCGTAGAAGACCACTTCCACGGGCATCGCTTCTTCCAGGTAGTTCAGGGCGTCGCCCATGCTTTCGGCTTCGATTTCGTACTGGTTGTACTCTTCGTCCATGAAGACGTACATCGGGTCGCCGAAGTAGGAATACGTGCATTCCTTGCGATCCAGTTGAACGACTTCGAACTTTTCGTCGGCCTTGTAGACCGATTCGCTGGCCGAGGCGGTCAGCAGGTTCTTGAACTTCAGCTTGACGACGGCGGCGTTACGGCCCGACTTGTTGTATTCGGCCTTCTGGACCACGAGGGGATCCTTGCCGACCATGACCACGTTGCCGACTCGCAATTCCTGAGCGGTTTTCATCGATAAAACTCCGGGGGTGATGGGTGCACTCGCCGTGCTTGCATAAGCCGCATCAGGCTTTTGCACACCCCGGGAGGCGTCATAGTTGAGGCCCGACACATTCAGGGCGACTCAGAAAACTCTCTATTCTAGCGTTTCTTGGCCAACTCTGCGCAGAATGCGGCCAGATTTTCCGCCAGACCGGGTAGCGCGGACTGGCTGGCGTTCCAGGCGTGCGCCGCGTCCACCCATGCCTGCCAGGCGTCGGGCGCCAGCGCGGCCGTGATGGCCGGGGCCGTGCTGCCCGGTTCGGACTGGTTCCAGGCGCGGATCAGCGCGTGGGCGGATTCGGGGGCCGGATAGCGCGCCAGCCAGGCCTCCAGTTTTTCCAGATGGACGTTTTCGTCCTGCGGATAGATCTGCCAGACCAGCGGGCGCGCGGCCCACGCGGCGCGCACGAAGGAATCTTCGCCGCGCACGAAATTGAGGTCGGCGCACCACAGCAGGCGGTCGTAATCGGGCTGGGCAAGAAAGGGCAGGCGGACGACGCGTGGCGATCCTGCCGTCTGGCAGGCGGCTTCCAGCGCCGGCGCGACGCCTTGCGGAACCAGCAGCAGGGTGGAGCGCGCCTCGGCCGCCAGCGCCTGCGCCAGTTCACCCGCCGGTGCGGACGGGTAGCAAAACAGGGACACGGTACGGGCGCCATCGCGCCGCAGGGCCAGCGCATCGTCCGGCACCCCGGCCGATCGCAGGAAGGCCTCCTGCAAGCCGGCCGACCCTTGCAGCGCTTCGCGTTCCGCGGCCAGGGCCGGCTCGCGCAGCAGGCCGCCGGTGGCCGGTGTGAAGCCGGGGAAGAAAAAGTGCTTCACCAGACCGTCCGGCCGCTGCGACGGCAGGCCGTGGCAGCTTTCGACCCAGGCCTCGGCGCTCAGGTATTCCAGGTTGATCCAGACGGGATGGGTGCGGCGCATGGACGCAATGAATGCCTCGGGCGGGTCGCACGCGAACGCTTCGATCACGACGTCGCGCGCCTGCAGCGCGGCGTCGGGCGTTTCCGGCCAATGCACGATATCGACGCCTGCCAGTTGCTGGCGCGCGGCGCCTGGCACGATGCCGGGCTGGATGTGCGCGAAACTGGCCAGGTCATCGACCCACAGGCGGACATCCCAGTGGAAATCGCGCGCAAGCTGGCGCGCCAGGCGCCAGCACACGCCGATGTCGCCGTAGTTGTCGACGACCCGGCAGAAGATGTCCGCTTGCATGGCAGGCCTAGTGGAACTGGGCGGGCGCGGCCTCGGCGTCCTCGGGCAGCTCGGCGTGCACCAGTTCGCCCAGGGGATTGGGGAAGTAGGGCGCGCCGCAGTCCTCGCAGTATTCGGGCGGGAGCACGCCGGGGATGCGGCGCACGTCGGTCACGCCGTATTCCTTCAGCAGCGCCGCGATCTCGTCGACCACGTCCGGCTGGCCTTCGTCCATGACCAGGTCTTCCTCGCGGCCGTACAGCGGCCAGACGCAGCCGTAGTACACGTCGTTGCTGTTGCGCGCGGTAAAGCCGATGCGGTATTCGTCGATGCGGCCTTCGCCGCAGCCGGCCACGACCGCACGCAATTGCGCGGCTTCGAGGTTGACGGCGCCTTCCAGCCAGCTGACCGCCGCGCGCAGCGACAGCGGACGAACCTGACGATCGGCTTCGCGGTTGCTGACGTAGTAGGCATCGGGTAGCAGGGCTTCAAAACCGCAGCCGGGCAGCAGCGCGGCCAGGGTGGGCTGCGCTTGCGCCGCCCATTGCGCCAGGCACGCATCGCGGCTGGCGTCGGCATCGCCCACGTGTTCCTGCCAGCGGAAGATCGGCTCGCCCTCGGGGACGGCCACCGTGCCGACGATGTAGCGCGTGTCGGCCAGCATGTTGGCCGTTTCGGTGTCGGTATTAAGCGCCGGCTTGGTGGTTTCGGCGCCCAGTGCTTGTGCGCCCAGGCGTTGCAGCCACTGCCAGGTCTCGGAGAACGTGCGCGGCATCTGGTCCACGCTGACCAGCATGGGCATCAGCGCGGTGCGCGCGTTGCTGGAAAGGACGTGCCCATGCAACTGCGCCAGCAGGGCCTGCTGCGCGTTGGCGGAAATCGGGCCGGTCGGAATGGCATAGCGGGTCCACGCGACGATGGGCGCGACGATCAGCAGTACGTCGTACCGGACGCCGTTTTTCTCGATCTTCATCGATTCGGACAGGGTTTCGGCCTGTTCGATCAGGACCTCGTAGGCGCCTACGTCGCTTTGGGCAAGGTGGTCCAGCGCCGCTTCAAGCGGCGCATCCTGACCGGCCTTGAGCAGCTTCGGGATCGCTTCGCCAAGCTGGGTCTCCCAAAAGACGTCTTCGACGCGGCTGCCCGAGCGATTCAGCGACTGGGCAAGCGCGACCAGCCGGGTGGCGTCACGGGTCATGCGGGGAGCGGATTGGCTGCGGGATCGGGCCATAACTTCGGGGGACGTCCATTCAGTGTGTAACGACGTAGTTTAACGCCCGCCACTCGCGGCGGGGGCGCGAGGTTCGCCCTGCGCCGGCCGCCGTCGCCGGGGCGGCCGGCAGTATCTGCAAGATGACGGATTGATGCTGATCGGGCAACAGACAATCCCCACGAAGGGGATTTATTGCGCATTTGAATCGGCTGACAATGTGAGCATCGTTAATTGCTTCTGGAGGCATCGCCATGCGTTGGCCTACGCTTTTCGTTTCCCACGGTTCTCCCATGCTGGCCGTCGAGCCCGGCCGGACCGGCCCCGCGCTGGCCGATTGGAGCGCCGCGCAGGGCCGCAAGCCGCGCGGCATTCTGGTGGTTTCGCCGCACTGGATGGGCGAAGGCCTGGCGCTGTCGACCCGTGACCAGCAGGTTGCCTGGCACGATTTTGGCGGATTCCCGGCCGAGCTCTATGCGCTGCAATACGCCGCGCCCGGATCGCCTGAACTGGCCGCGCGCGTGCAGGCGCTGCTGGCGGAATCGGGCATCACCGCCGACCGCGATCCGCGGCGTCCGCTGGACCACGGCGCCTGGGTGCCGCTGCGCTACCTGTATCCCGATGTGGACGTGCCCGTCGTGCAACTGTCGCTGGACATGGGCCGCGACGCGGCCGGCCAGATGGAACTGGGCCGCGCGCTGACGCGCCTGCGCGACGAAGACATCCTGATCATTGGCTCAGGGTCGCTGACGCACAACCTGCGCCACGTCCGCATGCCGCAGAACGCGCCCGCGGCGGACTACGTGCCGGGATTTCAAGCGTGGTACGCAGACAAGCTGGCGCGCCACGACGTGCCCGCGCTGCTGGACTGGCAGGCGCAGGCGCCCGGCGCGATGCAGGCGCACCCGCACGACGACCACCTGATGCCGCTGTACGTGGCGCTGGGCGCGGGCGGAGAAAAGGCAAAGCGCCTGAACGACGAGGTGTCGTACGGGGCGCTGGCGATGGACGCCTATCAGTTCGATTAAAGATGACCAGGGGTCAGACACCTGCCGAATCATGACGCAGGGCCAATGAAAAACGCCCCGGAACCGCAAGGTCCCGGGGCGTGTTTGTTGACGCGAACCCGCTGTCGGTCAGGCCGCCAGCAGCTGGCGCAACACGAACGGCAGGATGCCGCCGTGCTGGTAGTAATCCACCTCGATCGGCGTATCGATGCGCAGCAGCACGGTCACGTCCTGCTTGGAACCGTCCTTGCGCGTGATCGTCAGCGTCACGTCCTGCATCGGCTTGATGCCGTTTTCCAGGCCGGAGATGTCGTACGTTTCTTCACCCGTGATGCCCAGCGATTGCACGCTGTCGTTGCCCTTGAACTGCAGGGGCAGCACGCCCATGCCCACCAGGTTGCTGCGGTGGATGCGTTCGAAGCTGCGGGTGATGACCGCCTTGACGCCCAGCAGCTGGGTGCCCTTGGCGGCCCAGTCGCGCGACGAGCCGGTGCCGTACTCTTCGCCGCCGAACACCACGGTGGGTGTGCCGGCTGCGACGTACTTCATGGCGGCGTCATAGATCGACATCTGTTCGCCGGTGGGCTGGAACAGCGTTTCGCCGCCTTCGAAGCGGCTGCCGTCGGGCAGCGCCGGGATCATGAGGTTCTTGATCCGCACGTTGGCGAACGTGCCGCGCATCATGATTTCGTGGTTGCCGCGGCGCGAGCCGTAGCTGTTGAAGTCGGCCTTCATGACGCCGTGTTCTTTCAGCCACTTGCCCGCGGGCGAGCTTTCCTTGATGGAACCGGCAGGCGAGATGTGGTCGGTGGTGACCGAATCGCCAAACACCCCCAGCGCGCGCGCACCCTTGACCGTGGGCATCGCGCCCGGGGTCATGCCGAAGCCCTCGAAGAAGGGCGGTTCGGCGATGTAGGTGGAATCGGGCCAGTTGTAGGTGTCGCCGGTGACGCCCTTGATGTTTTCCCAGAGCTTGCCGGGATTGCTCTTGACCTGGCCGTAGTTGGCTTCGAAGGCTTCCGGGTCCAGCGCGTACTTGAGCAGCGCGTCGATTTCCTCGGTGGTCGGCCAGATGTTGCCCAGCCACACGTCGCCGTTCTTGCCGCGGCCCACGGGCTCGGTCATCAGATCGCGCGTCACGGTGCCGGCCAGCGCATAGGCCACGACCAGGGGGGGCGAGGCCAGGAAGTTGGCCTTGATGTTCGGGTGAATGCGCGCCTCGAAGTTGCGGTTGCCCGAGAGCACGGCCGAACACACCAGGTCGTTGCTGATGATGGCTTCGTTCAGGTCCGGGGTCAGGTCGCCGGCGTTGCCGATGCAGGTCGTGCAGCCGTAGGCGGCCACGTCGAACCCGAGCTTTTCCAGGTAGGGCAGCAGGCCCGTCTTGGTCAGGTATTCGGTGACGACGCGGGATCCGGGGGCGAGCGAGGTCTTGATGTGCTTGGGCACGGTCAGGCCGGCTTCCACGGCCTTTTTGGCCAACAGACCCGCCGCCAGCAGCACGCTGGGGTTGGACGTGTTGGTGCAGGACGTGATGGCCGCGATCAGGATGTCGCCGTTCTTGATCTTGGTGCCGGCGCTGGTCGTGAAGGTCTGGTCGAGCTTTTCGGCGGGCTGGTTGAAGCCGTTTTCGGCCACCGGCTTGGAGAACAGGTCGATGAACGTGTTCTTGACGTTGCCGATCTCGATGCGGTCTTGCGGCCGCTTCGGGCCCGCCAGCGACGGCGCGACGGTGGACAGGTCCAGCGTCAGCAGCTTGGTGAAATTGATGTCCTTGGACGCGGGCACGCCGAACATCTTCTGCGCCTTGAAATAGGCCTCGAAGGCGGCGATTTCCTCTTCGGTGCGGCCGGTGCCGCGGAAGTAGTCGATGGTGCGTTCGTCGACCGGGAAAAAGCCCATGGTGGCGCCGTATTCCGGTGCCATGTTGCCGATGGTGGCGCGTTCGGCCACGGTTAGGCTGGCGGTGCCTTCGCCGCAGAATTCGACGAACTTGCCCACCACCTTTTCACGGCGGAGCATTTCAGTGATGGTCAGCACCAAGTCGGTGGCGGTGACGCCGCCGCGCAGCTGGCCCTTGAGCTCGACGCCCACCACGTCCGGGGTCAGGAAGTACACGGGCTGGCCCAGCATGCCGGCTTCGGCCTCGATGCCGCCCACGCCCCAGCCGACCACGCCGATGCCGTTGATCATCGTGGTGTGGCTGTCGGTGCCCACCAGCGAGTCGGGGTAATAGACGTTGTTTTTCTTGTCCTGGTGCACGCCGCGCGCCAGGTATTCCAGGTTGACCTGGTGGACGATGCCAAAGCCCGGGGGCACGACGCCAAAGGTGTCGAATGCCTGCATGCCCCACTTCATGAACTGGTAGCGCTCTTGATTGCGCTTGAACTCCAGCTTCATGTTCAGGTCCAGCGCGTTCTTGGTGCCGAAGTAGTCGATCATGACCGAGTGGTCCACCACCAGGTCCACGGGCACCAGGGGCTCGATGCTCTTGGGGCTCTTGCCCATCTTGTCGGCAACCGAACGCATGGCGGCGATATCGGCCAGCAGCGGCACGCCGGTGAAGTCCTGCAGCACGACGCGGGCGACCACAAACGGAATTTCATCTTCGCGCTTGGCGTTGGCTTGCCAGTTGGCCAGCTGACGGACGTGTTCTTCGGTGACCTTCTTGCCGTCGCAGTTGCGCAGCACGGATTCCAGCACGATGCGGATGGAGACCGGCAGCCGCTGCACATCGATGCCAAGCGACTTGCCCAGCGCCGGCAGCGAATAGAACTGACAGGACTTGTTGCCGATCTTGAAATTCTTGAGTGTGTCTAGGGTGTTGTGCGGCATGATGGACTCCGTGGTTTTGCCCAGGCTGAAGGCGGCATTTTCAGGCGTTTCGGCGAGTTTGTCATTGTCTCTTGGACAAGTTTGCCGAGGGTCTATATCTTGGTTTGTGTCTTATATCTTATATAAGACTTGAGCGGCACGTCAAAGTTCCGGCACCGTATCGCGCCAGACCGGTTCGGATTCGGCGAAACCCTTACTTTGGCGGACGCGCGCCAAGCCTGCAAGGCCCTGTGCTCCGGAAGCCGCGCTTCAGGTCAGGTGCGCGGGCAATTCAGCCGCCGTGAATTCAAGAAAGCGCTTCAAGGCCAGCGGCTCGCCGCAGCGCGCCGGCATGACGGCATAGATCCGGGCGGGCGCGGGCGTCCAGTCGGGCAGGATGCGCGCCAGCCGGCCTTGATCGAGATCGTCGCCGCACAGATAGCGCGGCACCAGCGCCAGACCCAGGCCCGCCGCCGCCATGGCGCGCAGCGTGTCCATATTGCTGCTCAGGCTGCGGGGCTGGAATTCCACCGCTTCCATTTCGCCGCCCGGGCCGGTCAAGCGCCAGGTGTGCAGGCCGTCCTGCGTGCCGTGGGCAAGCAGGGGCAGGGTGGCCAGGTCGCGCGGGTGACGCGGCGGGGATTTGGCCATCGCCGGGCTGCACACCAACGCCATCGGCACGGCGGAGATTTCGATCGCATTCAACCGGGCGTCGGTCAGCGACGATGACTGGGCGCGAAAGCCCAGGTCGTACCCTTCGCCGACCAGGTCGATGATCTGGTCTCGCGTGTCCAGCAGCACGCGCACGCGGGGGTGCTCAGCGCAGAAGCGGGCGACCAGGCCGCCCAGAATCCGGGTCGCAAGCGGCGAGGGCGCGGTGATGCGCAGCATCCCGGCGGGCGCATCGCCCATGGACGCGGCCAGGTCGAAGACACTGCGCGCTTCGCGGGCCAGCGCTTTGGCGTGGGCATGAATCTGTTCGCCCATCGGGGTGAGCGACACGCGCCGCGTATTGCGCTGAAGCAGGCGCACCCCCAGGCGCGCTTCCAGCTCGGCGACTCGGCGGCTCAGCTTGGAACGTTGCATATTCAACACACGTGCGGCCGCCGAGAAGCCGCCTTTTTCAACGACTTCGCTGAAAAGCAGCAGGTCTTCAAGGCGGTGAACGTAGTTAGGCATACAGCGTTTTAATAGGGGAATTCGGAATATTTGCTGGCATTGTCCTGACGGACGGGACAATTATTCCTGAAATTGGCCCCTACTGTCCGGCAGTCCGAACTCATAAGCTGTCGCGGCAATACATGTTCAGCAACCAGCAAGGCAGCATTTTTGACTCTTCACCTTAGCGCCGTCGTTCCGGGCTCCAGCCGCTACATGGGCGACGCCTGCACCATCCGCCAGTTTCGCCATACCGATTTCTCGCGGTGCATCTCGCCCGTGGTGCTGGTGGATCACTTCGTCATGACGGGGCCGACCTTCGAACCGCACACGCACGCGGGCATCAGCGCCGCGACCCTGATGCTGGAAGACAGCACCGGCGTCATGCAAAGCCTGGACGGCATCGACAACAACCAGGACATTCACGCGGGCGACCTGCACTGGACGCAGGCCGGGCGCGGCATCGTGCACGCGCAGCGGCCGGTGGGCGAGGCCCGGCTGCACGGCCTGCAGATCTTCATCGATCATCCGGCGCACCTGAAATCCTTGCCGCCCATGACCTCGATGCTGCGCGCCGCGGACATGCCTGCCATCCAGGCGCCATCGGGCAAGGTCCGGGTCGTGTCCGGCAGCTTCGGGGGGCTGAAGTCGCCTTTGCGCACGCCCGAACCGTTGCTGATCCTGGACGGCTGGCTACGGCCCGGCGCAACCACCCTGGTGCCCATGCCGCCCGGCTGGAACGCCTGGTTTTACGCCATCCAGGGCGACCTGGGCGTGCGCGCCAGGCATTGCAGCAAGGGGGCGGGGCCGCTGCCCAAGGTGGCGGGCGGCGATCCGGATTTTGCGATCGTGCCCGCCGGCAGCGCCGCGGTAGCGGGCGCCACGCGGGATGGTGAAGAAGGGGTCCTGCTGCTGATGGCCGGCAAGAAGCCCGTGCACTTCGTGCTGGTGGCGGGATCGGCGGTGGGGGAAGTGCCGCAGCAGGGGGACGCAGCGTTGCCCGACGCGGACGGGGCGCTTGCCGAGGCGTTGGCGGCGTATGGGGAAACCGAACCGGCCGATGCGCTGACGACCTGCTGAATCGTCGCGGGATATGTTGCTTGGCCGCAACGCCGAGCCTCAATTCTGTTTGAGAGAATCAATGAGAACGATTCTCTTTTGGTAACATCGTCGCGGTCAGACCTCAAGACCCCAACCGCGAATGAGCTTGGATGGCGCCGGTCACCCCGGATAGCCACGCGATTCGAATCGGGTTTTTGCGGATCTCCCCACCGCAACGCGGACCCGCTTCCGCTTTACCAGCGCCCCGATATGAAAATCAGAACTCTCGCTTGCATGGCCGCCGCCTTGCCGTGCTTTGGCGCCGTCCACGCCCAGACCGCTCCCCAGACCTCTCCCCAGACCGCACCCCAGACCGCTCCCCAGACTCAGCCCGCCACGACCAGCGGCTCCGTGACCTCGATGGACGCCATCCGGGTCGAGGCCAGCGCGGACGCATCGGCCGGCGGTCTTTCTGCGCCGTTCGCGGGCGGGCAGGTGGCCCGCGGCGGCCGTGTCGGCATCCTCGGCACCGAGGACTTCATGAACACGCCGTTCAGCGTGACCAGCTACACCAACGAGCTGATCCAGGACCGCCAGGCCAAGAGCGTGGCGGATGTGCTGCAGAATGATCCTGGCGTGCGCGTGGCGCGTGGCTTCGGCAATTTCCAGGAGTCGTATTTCATCCGCGGCTTCATCACCAGCTCGGATGACGTGGCGTATAACGGGCTCTACAACTTGCTCCCTCGGCAGTACATCGCGACGGAACTGTTTGAACGTGTGGAGGTGCTGCGCGGGGCGTCCGCCTTTCTGACGGGTGCCACCCCTGGGGGAGGCGGTATTGGCGGCATGATCAATCTAGTGCCCAAGCGTGCTCCCAATGAACCTTTGACCCGCGTCACGACGGGTGTCTCCAGTGGCGAGCAGTTCCTGCTTTCGACTGACATTGCACGAAGGTTTGGCCCCGACGATAGTACCGGCATCCGGCTCAATGCTGCCCAGCGTACCGGTGGCACTGGGATCGATGATGAACGCATGAGAACGAGCGTGCTGTCGCTTGGATTGGATTGGCGCTCTGCCGACACGCGTTTGTCGGCTGATATTGGTTGGCAGAACAATAGGCTCAAACGCGCGCGTCCCAACGTGACGCTTAGAGGGGTGACTACGGTGCCTGACGCACCAGATGCGAGCTCCAATTATGCGCAGCCCTGGTCGTATTCCAATGAGCGGGACGTTTTTGGTACGGTGCGTGCGGAACATGACTTCAGCGACAAACTGACTGCTTACGGTGCCTTTGGCATGCGAAGAAGCGACGAAGCGAATTCGCTGGCCAACGTAACGGTGACCAACGGAAGCACGGGCGCTGGCAACTTTTACCGGTTTGACAACACGCGCGAAGACCGCGTGAATACAGGCGAGGTGGGCCTGCGCGCCAAAGCTCGTACTGGCTCAGTGGGTCATGAAATCGTTGCTTCCGCGTCCTTCTTCGATCTGAAGAAGTACAACGCGTACGTGATGGACTTCTCGAACACGTTCCCCACAAATATCTACGACCCGATTTCCTATCCTAAGCCCGCGTTCAGCACCGGGGCACTGCGTGGCAATGATTTGGACAATCCGGCGCTCCAGGGCCGCGTTCGTCTTAGCAGCTATGCGATAGGCGACACCATGTCGTTCTTCGACGATAAAGTGCTGCTGACACTAGGCATTCGCCATCAACGACTTTCTAACCAGAACTACTCCTACGAGACGGGAAAGAACGACGGAGGTGTGGAAAGCTCCTACAACGCCAGCCACAACTCACCGGCGGCCGGCTTGGTGTTTAAGGTTTCTCCGAGCGTCTCGCTCTATGCCAACTATATTGAAGCGCTTGTCGCCGGAGACACCGCGCCGTTGAACGCGAATGGGCGGCCGGTAACCAACGCGGGGGAAAGCCTCCAGCCCTTCGTGTCGAAGCAAAAGGAAGTCGGCATCAAGTACGAGGGCGAGAGCTTGGGCGGCGGATTGGCGTTGTTCACCACCGACAAGCCACGCGCCACCTACACCGCGGATAACACCTTTACCAATTCAGGCAAGGACCGCCACCAAGGCGTCGAGCTGACCGTATTCGGCGAACCCGTGCGCAGCGTGCGCCTGCTGGGCGGCCTGACCTGGCTCGATGCCAAGCAGGTGTCGACGGGCACCGCCTCGCTGAACGGCAACCGCGTGATCGGCGTGCCGCGCTTCCAGGCCAACATGGGCGTGGAATGGGACATCCCGGGCGTCGAAGGCCTGGCCATCGACGGCCGCGTGGTCTACACCGGCTCGTCGTATGCCAATGACGCCAACACGCTCAAGGTTCCGGGCTGGACGCGCTTTGACGCCGGCCTGCGCTACATGATGGACGTGGACGGCCACGTACTGACGCTGCGGGCCCGCGTGGACAACATCGCCAACCGCAACTACTGGTCGTCGGTGGGCGGCTATCCGGGCAATGGCTACCTCGTCCTGGGCGGCCCGCGCACGTTCTCGCTGTCGGCCAGCATGGACTTCTGATCGCGGCGGGCGAGCGTCCACGCAGAAAAAATCCCGGCCCGCCGGGATTTTTTTTCGTTCATGCAGCAGAGGCGGGTTGGGGGTGTGTTGAAGGTTTCTGACACCCTGGGGAGATGATCTTCAGCCTGCGGTGACGTCTCAGGGGGTGTCAGACACCGGGGCAATTCAGCGGGTGTCAGACTCCCGGGCGATTCAACGGCCCTTCACCAGAACCAGCCGCCCCGCGACAGGCTCGATTCGCAGCTCTTGTACTGCGCCGTGAACTTCTCGGCGCGCGCCTGCACTTTCTGCGAGACGGTCTTCAACCATGCCTTGCGGTCGTAACTGCGGTTGCGGTAGCCGGTCCAGCCCTCGTGGTAGTTCAGATACTGCCCATACGCATCCCACTTCGAGATGCCGTTGATACGCTGCGTCTTGTTCATATACCAGCCCATGAAGTCCAGCGCGTCGGCGAAGTTGTCACGGCTGGAGGTCCAGCCGCCCGCTTCGCGCTTGTAGTCGGCCCAGGTCTCGTCCTTGGCCTGCGCATAACCGTACGCCGAGCTCACGCGGCCCCACGGGATGAAGCCCAGGAAGTAATAGCGTGGCGGCAGCGCGTCGTGCTTGAAGGAAGACTCCTGGTACATCATCGCGATCGGCACCGGCACCGGGGCGCCCCATTTCTTCTGCACATCCAGCGCCGCGTCGTGCCATTCCGGTTTCTCGCGGAAGATGGCGCAGATGTTGTCGGGATTCGAGGGCGGCGCGGTGGCGCAGCCGGCTAGCGTCAGCAACAGCGTCGGCGGCAATAGCCGGATCATTGGCAGGCTTCCTCCAGGAAAAATGCGCCGGGGCTTTCCCGGCGATGGCGGTCGACGTCTCACCGGCATGCCTGGATTGTATTGAAACGTTTCGTTATACAGGCTGCCTGATGATCCCAATCGCTCGGACAGAGGCAAAAAAAACGGCCCCGGGCGATTGCACGGGGCCGTTGTTCAGGCCGCGAGGCCTGGCTGGGGGATCAGGATCAGACCTCGATCACGTCCGCCACGTCCTTGTAGTCGGGGATCTTGTCGAAGTTCAGGTACTGGTAGATCTGGTCGCCGCTCTTGTTGATGACGCCCATGTCGGCCATGTACTCGTCCTTGGTCGGGATGCGGCCAAGCTTGGAGCAGATCGCGGCCAGTTCGGCCGAGCCCAGGTACACGTTGGTGTTCTTGCCCAGGCGGTTCGGGAAGTTGCGGGTGCTGGTCGACATGACCGTCGCGCCTTCGCGGACCTGCGCCTGGTTGCCCATGCACAGCGAGCAGCCCGGCATTTCGGTGCGGGCGCCGGCCGTGCCGAACACGCCGTAGTGGCCTTCCTCGGTCAGTTGCGTGGCGTCCATCTTGGTCGGAGGAGCGACCCACAGCTTGACCGGGATGTCGCGCTTGCCTTCCAGCAGCTTGGACGCCGCGCGGAAGTGACCGATGTTGGTCATGCAGCTGCCGATGAACACTTCGTCGATCTTGGCGCCGGCGACTTCGGACAGCGTCTTCACGTCGTCGGGGTCGTTCGGGCAGGCGACGATGGGTTCATGCACGTCGGCCAGGTCGATCTCGATGACCGCGGCGTATTCGGCGTCGGCGTCCGGCTCCAGCAGCTTGGGGTCGGCCAGCCAGGCTTCCATCGCCTTGATGCGGCGGCCCAGCGTGCGCTCGTCTTCGTAGCCGTTGGCGATCATCCACTTGAGCATCACGATGTTGCTGTTGATGTACTCGATGATCGGTTCCTTGTTCAGGCGCACCGAGCAGCCGGCGGCCGAACGTTCGGCGGAAGCGTCCGACAGTTCAAAGGCTTGTTCGACCTTCAGGTCGGGCAGGCCTTCGATTTCCAGGATGCGGCCGGAGAAGATGTTCTTCTTGCCTTGCTTGGCAACCGTCAGCAGACCTTGCTTGATGGCGTACAGCGG
The DNA here is from genome assembly GCF_006715415.1 of Achromobacter sp. SLBN-14. Classification (NCBI taxonomy): domain Bacteria; kingdom Pseudomonadati; phylum Pseudomonadota; class Betaproteobacteria; order Burkholderiales; family Alcaligenaceae; genus Achromobacter; species Achromobacter sp. SLBN-14. Next base: position 4,654,364 of record NZ_VFNE01000001.1, read on the forward strand.
AATGGCGTTGACCAGGTCGCGCAGGGTGACGCCGGGCTGCAGCTTGCCCTTGAAGCGCACCAGCACCGATTCCGGCATGTCCAGCGGCATGACGCCCGTGGCGGCGGCAAAGGCCACCAGGCCCGAGCCGGCCGGGAACGAGATGCCGATGGGAAAGCGCGTGTGCGAATCGCCGCCGGTGCCGACGGTGTCGGGCAGCAGCATGCGGTTCAGCCACGAGTGGATGACGCCGTCGCCCGGACGCAGCGACACGCCGCCACGGGTGCTGATGAATTCCGGCAGCGTGTGGTGCGTCTTGACGTCCACGGGCTTGGGGTAGGCGGCGGTGTGGCAGAACGACTGCATCACCAGGTCGGACGAGAAGCCCAGGCAGGCCAGGTCCTTCAGTTCGTCGCGGGTCATGGGGCCGGTGGTGTCCTGGCTGCCGACCGAGGTCATCTTCGGTTCGCAGTAGGTGCCCGGGCGAATGCCGCGGCCTTCCGGCAGACCGCAGGCGCGGCCGACCATCTTCTGGGCCAGCGTGAAGCCGCGGCCGGAGTCGACCGGATCCTTGGGCAGGCGGAACAGCGTCGAGGGCGGCAGACCCAGGGCTTCACGGGCCTTGGCGGTCAGGCCGCGGCCGATGATCAGCGGAATGCGGCCGCCGGCGCGCACTTCGTCGAACAGCACGTCGGACTTGACTTCGAATTCGGCGATGACCTCACCGTTCTTGATCGCCTTGCCTTCGTAGGGGCGCAGCTCGACCACGTCGCCCATTTCCATCTTGGACACGTCCAGCTCGATCGGCAGGGCGCCGGCGTCTTCCATCGTGTTGTAGAAGATCGGGGCGATCTTGTTGCCCAGGCACACGCCGCCAAAGCGCTTGTTCGGCACGAAGGGGATGTCTTCGCCCGTGAACCACAGCACCGAGTTGGTGGCCGACTTGCGCGACGAACCCGTGCCGACCACGTCGCCCACGTAGGCGACCAGATGGCCCTTTTCCTTCAGGGATTCGATGAACTTGACCGGGCCGCGCTTGCCGTCTTCTTCCGGCTCGAACGCGGCGCCGTCGCGCTTGTTCTTGAGCATCGCCAGGGCGTGCATCGGGATGTCGGGACGGGTGGTGGCGTCGGGAGCGGGCGACAGGTCGTCGGTGTTGGTTTCGCCCGGGACCTTGAAGACCGTGATGGTCAGGCTTTCCGGCAGTTCCGGACGGCTGGTGAACCATTCGGCGTCGGCCCAGCTTTGCATCACGGACTTGGCGTTGGCGTTGCCCTTGTCGGCCTTTTCCTTCACGTCGTGGAAGGCGTCGAACATCAACAGGGTCTTCTTGAGCGCATCGGCGGCGATGGTGCCGATTTCCGCATCATCCAGCAGGTCGACCAGCGGGCCAATGTTGTAGCCGCCGAGCATCGTGCCCAGCAGTTGCGTCGCCTTGGCACGGCTGATCAGCGCACAAGCTTCCTTGCCCAGGGCCACGGCGGCCAGGTAGGAGGCCTTGACCTTGGCGGCGTCATCCACGCCGGCCGGCACGCGGTGCGTCAGCAGCTCGACCAGATTCTGCTCCTCGCCAGCGGGCGGATTCTTCAGCAGTTCGATCAGTTCAGCGGTTTGTTTGGCCGTAAGGGGCAGCGGGGGAATCCCCAGAGCCGCGCGTTCGGCAACGTGTTGGCGGTAAGTATCCAGCATGTGAGGCCTGCTCAAAGTCGGGTTGGAAGAAGGGTTGTCGGCCGGAATTGTAGAAGCAAGTGGGGGCAGGTAGCAAATGTCTTATATCTTATATAAGACTTGACCCGATAGCCTGTTGCTCGGCGGCGACGTCCGGGAGGGCAGGGCGGCGCTCACGGGCCGGATATCAGGCCGGGCGCCATGAAAAAGGGCGGCCGCATGGCCGCCCCGGGGAAACGCCTTTCAGTCGGGTGATCAGGGCGCGGTGGCGTCGTAGACCACGCCAACGCGGGCGAAATTGCCGCCGTACTGCTTGACCTCGACCTCGAAGGGCGCGCTGTCGCCAGGCGGCAGGCGCGGCACGCGCAATTCCTTGAAGGTGGCGCCGGTGAGCTGGTCCTGGGCGTCGTACAGGCTGACCCACACGCGCACCTTCTCGACCTCGCGTTCGCTGTCGTTGCGCACCCGGCCATGCACCGTCACGTACTTGTAACGGAAGCGGTAGGTGAAGTTCAGCGTGCCGGTGCCAATGGCGGCCTCGGTGTTTTCCACGGTCACGGCAAGCTGCGGCCGCGGGCCGGGCAGGGCGGCGCGCTTGGCGGGCAGCCAGTTCGTCTTGACCTCGGAAAAGCGTTCCACGCGCCCGGTCAGCGCCACGGGCACGCGCTCGCCGGGATACAGATACGTCGGCAGGCTCCAGGACTGGCGCAGATCCAGCGGGCGCGAACCGTCGAACACCGCGATCTCGGCCCGCGGCGACAGCGCCACGTATTCCTTGCTGGTGTTGACCAGTTCCGCATACAGCACGGGCCGTTCGATCTCGTCGAGCAGGCGGCGCGGCGCCGACAGCTTAAGCGCCCCGGCGTCGAACAGCGCGAAGTCCGGGTCCAGCAATTCCTCGGTGGTCAGACGGACATGGTCGATGACCCGCGTGTTGGCCGGGCTGACGCGCACAATGCGGCTGGCGGGCGGTTCGGCCGCAGCCGGCGCGGCCTTGGCGGCGGTTTGCGCGGGGGGCTGGCTGCGCGGCCCGAGGGCGGTGAACTTCCAGGCGGCGTAGGCGCCCGCGGCAAACAGGATAAGCGCCAGCGCGGCCAGGGCCGGCCGCGACAGGCGCCGGGAGGGGGAGCGATCAGCTTTCACTTTGCACCATGTAATCGTAGGCGGCGACCTCGCCGTCGCGCAGCATCTCGCAGCGCACGTCAAACGACGTCAGCGCATCCGGGGCCAGCGGGCTGGCGGTGGCGTAGCCGTTGCCGGTGCCGATCAGCCTGCCGTCGGCGCCGTACAACATGACCGTGATCTGCGTGCTGCTGGCCGGCTGGACGCCCTGGTTGCGGATCAGGCCAACCAGTCGGTAGGTGCCGTCGTTGCGGACGAGCTGCACCTTGCTGGCGGCCACGTCGTTGTTCTTGCCACGCGCCGGCGACGGCGTGGCAACCTGCAGGTCATAGCGGCTGAACGCCTTGTCCGGCGCAGAGATCTTCAGGGGCGTGTATTCCCCCGGTTGCAGCGAGCGCGCGGGCGCCGAGCCCGACACGGTGGCCAGCGACAGGTCGCCCTGGAAGAACGATGCCGATACACGCGGCACGTCGATCTTGCGGCCCGTTTCGTTGCGCACGATCATGACGAGTTCGGTGCGCCCGCGGGTCTTGATTTCCTGCACGTCGGTCAGCTTGACCAGCGAGGCGTCGATGGGCGGTTCGGCAATGCGGGTGGGCGCGGATGACGGGCGCGAACCCAGCGTGGAGACGACCAGGGGGACGATCACCGCGGCCAGGATCGCCACCGAGATCGCCACGATCGCCACGGGCTTGATGGGCGCCGGCTGAGGCTTCTGGATGTTGCGCAGGATTTTTTCCAGGCGCTGCGCCACGTTGTCCTCGACCAGCGTGACCGCGTGGCAGTGGCTGCACTGGTATTCGTTGGTGTCCAGCTTGGTGAACTGGGCGCTGCCGCAGGTGGAGCAGGTCAGCGTCACCGTATTGATGGTGGTCTGTTTGGGCGTCATTCTCGGTACGCAGGCGGGCCGCCAGCGCTGCGCGAACGAGGTTTGCGCGGCGGACGGCAGGGGATAGCCGGGCGGCAAGGATAGCGGCCGAGCGGCATGGCCGGGGTGCATGAGCGCATCAGATTGTGACCAACTGTGTGCATTCGGCGCGAAGGGGGCCGGATCACCGCATTTCCCCGGTGCTATCATTCCCGCCGAAAAGCATTAGCCCGTTAACTCGTTAACCTGTTACCACGCCGTTTCCCGTCGATCCGCTCACTGCCGCCCCGGCGCGCAGCCGGGCAGAGCCGAGGTCTGGCTCCACCCGTCGCATGAGCATCGATCAACACCTGCTGTTTTTGGCCTGCGTGGCGCTTGCCACCTATGCCCAGACGATGACGGGCTTTGCGTTTGGCCTGGTGCTGCTGGGTCTGTCGGGCGTATTTCAGCTGGCCTCGGTCGCCGAGGTCGCCAACGTGGTCAGCGTGCTGTCGCTGGTCAACGCGGGTGTCACGCTGCTGCGCGCCAGACCGCAGGTGAACTGGTCGCTGCTGACGCCCGCCGCGGTCAGCAGCCTGGCTGGCGTGGGGGTGGGCGTGGCCGCGCTGACGTGGATCAGCGGGTCCATGGCGGTGCTGTTGCAACTGCTGCTTGGCGTCACCATCCTGGCGTGCGCCATCTTGCTGGTGACGCGTACCCAGCCGCTGGCGCAGTTGTCTTCACGCACGTCCAGCGTGTTTTTCGGCGGCGTGTCGGGCGTGCTGGGCGGCCTGTTTTCCAGCGCCGGTCCCCCCATGGTCTATCACCTGTACCGCCAGCCGCTGCCGCTGGCCACCATCCGCAACAGCCTCTTGATCCTCTTTTCGCTTAACGCCACGGTGCGGCTTGCGCTCGTGACCGGGCAGGGCGCCTTCATGGCGTCGTCTTTCTGGATGAGCGTGCAGGCGCTGCCGGTCGTGATTGGCGTGACGTGGTTCGCGCGCCGCTACAGCACCGAGAATTCGATGAAGACGGTCAAGCGCATGGTGTTCGTGCTGCTGCTGGCCGCGGGACTGGGACTGATCGTCCCCGCGTCGAGAATGTTGGCGGCCGGCTAGGCGCGGCCGGCTAGGTGCAGCCGGCCAGCCCTCTCCTTTAACCCCGTTCGCCCGTGATGTAGCGTTCCAGTTCGTGGATGATGAACTTCTGCTCGCTCATCACGTCCTTGACCAGGTCGCCGATGGACAGCAGGCCGATGAGCTTGTCGTTGTCGATGACGGGCAGGTGGCGGAAATGCCGTTCGGTCATCATCGCCATGCAGTGTTCCCGCGTGTCGGCGGGACCGACGTAGTAGACCGACTCCGTCATGATGTCGCGCACCTTGGTCGTGCGAGATGAGCGGTCCTGCAGGACGATCTTGCGCGCGTAGTCGCGTTCGGTCAGCATGCCCAGCACCACGTCGCCTTCCACCACCACCACCGCGCCGATGCCGCGGTCGGCCATCGTCTTGATCGCGTCAAAGACCGACGAATCCGGAGAAACCGTCACGACGGCGTGATTGGCCTTTTCCCTGAGAAGCTCAGCAACTGTCTTCACGATGTGCTCCCGAAACGAACCATGCTCCATCCTAAGCCTGCCTGCGGGATTGCCGCAAGCGCGACGCGTTGTTTCGCGTTGTTGTCGCGAAACGCGTGGCGTGGCTAGGCGGCTGGCCGGGCGTACAACGCCGTGCGCAGGTAGGTCAGCGCATCGGCCCCGCTGGCGATCGCGTCCGCCCCGATGCGCTCGTGCCAGTGGGCTTCCGATCCCGCCGCCAGCCGCCAATCGCGCAGCCGGCGGGTGTAAAGCTGCAAGTCATATTCCTCGGTGACGCCGATGGCGCCGTGCACCGCGTGCGCGATGTCGGCCACCTGCGCCACGGCCTGGCTTGCGCGGGCCTTGCCCAACGCGGCAAGCAAGGGGCGGGGCAGGCCATCGTCGCCTTGAAAGGCCAGTTCTGCCGCCATGCGGGCGGCCCACACTTGTTCGGCCATCACGCTGATCTGCTGTTGCACCGCCTGAAAGCGGCCGATGGGCTTGCCGAACTGCGCGCGCTGGTTCGCGTACGCAAGCGTCATCGCCAGCACCCGGTCCATCGCGCCGGCGATCAGGCCGGCATAGGCGGCGGCTGCAAGCGTGTCCAGCGGCGCGGGACCCTCGATACGTTCGGCGTCGCCAAGCGCCCACGACGCGCCGCCGTCCAGGCTGCCGTGCACGCCGTTCGGTTCGACGCGCGCCGCCTGCATGGGCAGCAGCCAGGTCTGGCCGCCGATGCCCGCCAGCACGTAGTCCGCGCTGCGCGCCCAGGCCACGCTGACGCCGGCGATGCGTCCGCCATCGATGGCAAGGCCGTGCGGCGCAAGCGCGATCGACCCGGCCGCTTGCGGACGCTGCGCGCGGCTCAGCCAGGCGCGCGCGAGCAGGGTGTGGGCAATGGGGTAGGGGCACAGGTGCCGGCCCGCCGCCAGCACGACCGGCAGCGCGTCTGCGAGGCCCAGGCCCGCGCCGCCATGCGCTTCCAGAACCAGCGCGTCCGCAAAGCCCGCGTCCTCGCAGGCCTGCCACGCGGCGGCGGGCGGCTGGCCCTGTTCGGTCCGGCGGATCACCTCGGGCGTGCAGGTCTGGGAAAAAAGGCGTTCGGCGGCATCGCCAAAAATGTTGTCCATGGCGGTCGTCCTTATCGAAGGCCAAGTCCGCGGGCGATGATCCCGCGCAGGATTTCACGGGTGCCGCCGCGCAGCGAAAACGTGGGCGCAATCTGTTCCAGATACGCCAGCGTACGCAGCAGCGGCAGGGGAACGGGCCGGTCCGGATACCGGCCCAGCGTATCGCCGATGAGGCGCGGGATGGCCTGTTCAAGCTCGGTGCCCAGGTCCTTGACCAGCGATGCCTCCGTGGCGGGGCTCAGGCTGGCGGCCAGCTTGCCGGCAACCGCCAGCGACATGGCGCGCAGCACCGCCATCTGCGACAGGATGGCGCCCAGCGTGGCGCGGCTTGCGGCGTCGGCGTCGCGCTCGCGGCAGTGCGCCAGCCAGCATTCCAGCAGCGCGATGCTGGAATACAGACGCTCGGGGCCGCTGCGCTCGAAGGCCAGTTCGGCATTGACCTGCGTCCAGCCGGCGCCTTCCTCGCCGATCAGCGCATCGGCCGGCAAGGCCACGTTGTCGAAGAACACTTCCGAAAAATGCGCGTCGCCCGCCAGGTCTTCGATGGGCCGCACCGACACGCCGGGCAGAGACAGGTCCACGATGACCTGCGACAGCCCCTGATGCCGATCGTCCACGGTGCCCGAGGTGCGCACCAGCGCGATCATGTAGTGCGAGCGGTGCGCGTTGGTCGTCCAGATCTTGCTGCCGTTCAGGCGCCACCCGCCGCCATCGTGCTCGGCCCGCGTGCGGATGCTGGCCAGGTCCGAACCGGAGCCCGGTTCGCTCATGCCGATGCAAAAAAAGGCCTGCGCGGCGCAGATGCGCGGCAGGTAGAAGTCCCGTTGCGCCGGCGTGCCGTACTTCAGGATGAGGGGTGCGCTCTGGCGGTCCGCGATCCAGTGCGCCGACACGGGCGCGCCCGCGCCCAGCAATTCTTCAGACAGCACGAACCGCGCGAAATGGCCGCGCGCCGCGCCGCCGTATTCGCGCGGCAACGTCAGACCCAGCCAGCCGCGTTCGGCAAGCTGGCGGCTGAATCCGGCGTCAAACCCCATCCACGAGCGCGCGCGCTCGTCGGGCTCCAGCCCGTCCAGCGCATCGGCCAGGAAGGCGCGCACCTCGGTGCGCAAGGCTTCGTCCTCGGGGGGAATGGCAGTCAGTTCCAGCGTATCGATCATCAGGCGCTCCGGGTCGGACAACGGCGCCGCAAGGGGCGCCGGTGGCCACTATCGGGGAACGCGTCGAACGCTGTCCAATAGTATTTTTTGCCTTTCTGATATGGCTTCGGTATCGGCGGCCGAAACGCGGGCGCGGCGGCCCGGCAGTATGATTGACCGCACTTCAAGCCACGCATCGCGCGACTCAAAACGCACCCCAAGGAGGAAACACCATGAATGAAGTCATCGTCGCTTCGGCCGTCCGCACCGCCATCGGGGATTTCGGCGGCGCGCTCAAGGATGTGCCGCCCTGCGATCTGGGCGCCACCGTCATCCGCGCCGCGCTGGAACGCGCGGGCGTCTCGGGCGACGAAGTGGGCCATGTCGCCGTCGGCCACGTCATCAACACCGAGCCGCGCGACATGTACCTGTCGCGCGTGGCCGCCATGAATGCCGGCATCTCCAAGGAAACGCCCGCCTTCAACGTCAACCGGCTGTGCGGCTCGGGCCTGCAGGCCATCGTGTCGGCCGCGCAGTCGATCATGCTGGGTGACGCCGACATCGCCGTGGGCGCCGGCGCCGAGAGCATGAGCCGCGCGCCGTACATCGCCCCGGCCCAGCGCTGGGGCGCGCGCATGGGCGACAGCGTCATGCTGGACATGATGACCGGCGCGCTGTCCGACCCGTTCGGCAAGATGCACATGGGCGTCACGGCGGAAAACGTGGCCGCAAAATTCGGCATCAACCGTCAGGACCAGGACGCCTTGGCCGCCGAATCGCACCGCCGCGCCGCGGCCGCGATCGATGCCGGCCACTTCCGCGACCAGATCGTGCCCGTGAAGATCAAGTCGCGCAAAGGCGAGATCGTGTTCGACACCGACGAACACGTGCGCCGCGACGTCACGGCCGACAGCCTGGCCGGCCTGAAACCGGTGTTCCAGAAGGAAAACGGCACGGTCACCGCGGGCAACGCGTCCGGCCTGAACGACGGCGCGGGTGCGCTGGTGCTGATGAACGCCTCGGTCGCGGCCAAGCGCGGCATCAAGCCGCTGGCGCGCCTGGTCGCCTACGCCCACGCCGGCGTGGACCCGGACATCATGGGCATCGGCCCGGTGCCCGCCACCCAGGCGGCGCTCAAGCGCGCGGGCCTGACGGTCGACCAGCTGGACGTCATCGAGGCCAACGAGGCATTTGCCGCCCAGGCGTGCGCGGTGTCGCGCGAGCTGAAGCTGGACGCGGCCAAGGTGAACCCGAACGGCAGCGGCATCGGCCTGGGCCACCCCATCGGCGCAACCGGCGCCATCATCGCCACCAAGGCCTTGCATGAGCTGCAGCGCGTGCAAGGCCGCTATGCGCTTGTCACCATGTGCATCGGCGGCGGCCAGGGGATCGCGGCGATCTTCGAACGGATCTGATTCTTTTCGCGCCGCACGCGCGCAACGTCCCGGTAGCGCCGGGGCGTTGCGGGCTTTTTACTTGGCGTCCTGACCCAGGTAGTCCTTGGCCCACGCCTGGCACTCGGCGTGCAGCAGGGCGCCCATCTGCGCGCGCCGGGGCGCGTCGAGCCGGCTGCTGATGGCGCCAAAGCTGAACGCCACCCACGTCAGCTCGGACACGGGAAACGCCACGCCCACGCCCGATACGCCCGGCGTGATGGTGTCCACGATCTCGGCGTAACCCGCGGCCCGGGTCTGCCGGACCGCCTTCATCAGCGCGGTGCTGGACACGCGGATGTGCGCGTAGCTGGCGGCGTGCCGGGCGTACAGCGCGGCGATCTCCTCGTCGGGCAGTGCCGCCATCAGCGCCAGGCCGCCCGCGCCCACACCAAGAAGGCGGCGCTCGCCCTGGTCGATGGTGAAAACCTTGACCGGGAACGAGCCGGCCTCGCGCAGCAGGCATAGCGCGTAGTCGCCCTGGCGGATCACCAGGAAGACCGTGTCGCCCGACAGGCGCGCGAGCTTCTGCGCGAAGGGCCGCAGCGCGTCCAGCAGCGGCGTGCGGCGCAAGGCGGCAAACCCCAGTTGCATCGAATCCACGCCCAGCCGATAACGGCGGGTGGCGCGGTCGCGTTCGGCGAATTGTTCTTCCAGCAGGCAACTGAGCAGGCGGTGGGCGGTGGAGCGCTCCAGGCCGGTCGCGGTCATCACGCCTTGCAGATCGATGCCGTCCTCCTGGTGCTGCGCCAGCACGCGCAGCAGGCCGAGCGCGCGGCGCATGCTTTGGGTTCCCCCGGTTGATCCTGTCGTGTTCATATAGTGGGAATAATTGATTGAATATTTTGTATTTTAGGATTCGTGGTGCGTTAATTCAATCCAGCCGATCGCGCCGCACTCGATGGCGCGGCATTACAAGGACGAGGAGACCATGGAATACGCCACCCTGGCCGTCGAACGGTTTGACGCGGTATGCCGCATCAGCCTGGCCCGCGAATCCGCGCGCAACGCGCAAAGCCAGCAGATGCTGGACGAGCTGGACCACGCGCTGGCGCGTGCTGAAGAGGACGACGACATCCGGGTGGTGATCCTGGCCGGACGCGGCGCGCATTTCTCGGCCGGGCACGACCTGAAGGAAGCGCAAGCCAAGCGCGCGGACTTTACCGTCGAGGAACGCTGGGCGTACGAGTCGCGCCGCTACTACGGCTATTGCCTGCGCATCTGGGACTTTCCCAAGCCCGTCGTGGCGCAGGTGCAGGGCGCGTGCGTGGCCGGCGGCTTCATGATCGCCAACATGTGCGACCTGGTGGTGTGCGCCGACACTGCGTACTTTTCTGACCCGGTGGGGCATACCCTGGCCGCGGCCGCCACCGAGGTGCTGATCCATCCCTGGGTGATGGGGCTGCGCAAGGCCAAGGAAATGCTCTACACCGGCGAAAAGGTCGGCGCCGAGGAAGCGCTGCGCATCGGCATGGTCAACCGGGTGGTGCCCGAGGCGGATCTGGAGGCTGCGACACTTGAACTGGCGCAGCGCATCGCGCAGGCGCCTCCCTTCGGGTTGCGCCTCCTGAAGCGTTCGCTGAATCGCACGGCCGACGCGCAGGGCTTTCGCACGGCCTTGTCGGCCCATTTCGATACGCACCAGCTCTCTCACCTTACCGAGGAATTCCAGGCGGTGCGCCAGCGAGGCCTGGCCCAGGCCATCCAGCGCAACAAGGACCTGCCTGCCCGCGATGCAAACAAGGCGGCCGAACAGTCCGGCGCGGTCTCGGGAAAGACGGGTGAAGCCGCATGACGTCCCGCCTTGAACCGTTGCTTAATCCCCGTTCGATCGCCATGATCGGCGCCAGCGGCAATCCGGGCAGGATCGGCGGTATGCCGCTCGAATTGCTGACCCGCTTCGGCTTTGAGGGCGGCATCTATCCCGTCAACCCGAAGTACCAGGAAGTCTTTGGCCTGCGTTGCTGGCCTGACATCGAAGCCGTGCCCGAGCCGGTCGACCTGGCGGTGCTGGCCATCGCGGCGGCGGAGGTGACGCCCATGCTGCGCCGCTGTCACGCCAAGGGCATTCCCGCTGCCATCGTCTATGCCGCGGGCTTTGCCGAGGCGGGCGGCGGGGGCGCGCGCCTGCAGGCCGAGCTGGAAGCCTTTGCGGCGGAAAGCGGCATGGCGGTTGCCGGCCCGAACTGCATGGGCTTCGCGAACCTGAATACGCAGGCGCACACCGCCTTTGCCTCGGTGTTCAAGACTGCGCCCGCGCAGGACGGGCCGGGGTCGGTCAGCCTGCTGACGCAGAGCGGCAACGTGTGCGCCGCGGTGTACGCAATCGCGCGCCGTGTGGGGCTGCCGTTTTCGCACTTCATCAACACGGGCAACGAGGCCTGCCTGGATTTTTCGCAGTATCTGGAATATCTGGCGGCCGATCCGCAGACCGAGATCGTGCTGGGCTACATCGAACAGCTGCGCGATGGCGGCCGCTTCGTGCAGGCGTGCCGCGAACTCGAGCGGCGCGGCAAGCTGCTGATTGCGCTGAAGGCGGGCGCCACCGACAAAGGCGCGCAGGCGGTGCAGTCGCACACGTCTGCGCTGGCCGGCGATCGCCGCGTGTATGCGGCGGCGTTCCGGCAACTGAACGTCATCGAGGCCACGGACTTCGCGCAGATGGCGCATCTGGCCAGCCTGGCAACGCTGCGGCACCGCGCGGCAGGCAAGCGCGTGGCTGTGTTGACGATGTCGGGTGCGCTGGGCGCCATCCTGGCTGACAAGTTCATCGGTGCGGGGCTGTCGCTGCCCGATTTGCCGCCGGACCTGCAGGAGGTGCTGCGCGGGGGAATTCCCGACTACGGCATGGTGGGCAATCCGGTGGACGTCACCGGCAATGTGGTCAACGATCCGGCGTTCGTGCGCACCGTGCTCCAGGCGCTGGGAACGTCGGACGCCATCGACGTGGTGGTCGTGTATGCGCCCGGCTACATGCTTGACCGCATGGCCGACGCGCTGGCCGAGGCATCGCGCCAGCACCGGCGTTTGTTCGTGGCCATCGACACGGGCCTGGCGCAAAGCCGCGCGGCGCTGCGCGAGGCCGAAGTGGCGGTGTTCGAGGACCTCGGTCTGGCCGTGGCCGCGCTGGCGCCCTATCTGTTGTGGTGCGAAGCGCGCGCGGCACGGCGCCAGGCGGATCAACCGGAATTGGACACGGTGAGCGTGCCGGCCTTGCCGTGGAACGAGGCGCAGGCGCGCGCTTACGTGGCCGCGTTCGGTGTGCCCGAGGCCGCCACCGGGGTGGCCCGCAGCGCGGACGAGGCGGTGCGCGACGCGCGCCGAGTGGGCTATCCCGTCGCCGTGAAAGTCCTGAGTCCCGACATTGCCCACAAGACCGAGGCTGGCGGCGTTGCGCTGAACCTGGCGGACGACGAGGCGGTGCGCGCGGCCTGGGCGGACGTAACGCAGGCGGCGGCCCGCGCGCAGCCGGGCGCGCGCATCGACGGCGTGATGGTCCAGAAGATGGAACGTGGCGTCGCCGAGATCATCGTCGGCGCCACGCGCGATCCGGTCTTCGGGCCCGTGCTGACCGTGGGGCTGGGTGGCGTGCTGACCGAAATCTACCAGGACACCAGCCACCGCCTCTTGCCGGTGGACGAGGGCATTGCCTTGCAGATGTTGCGCGAACTCAAGGCTTTTGCGTTGCTGGACGGCTTTCGCGGCAAGCCGCGCGGCGACGTGGCGGCAGCGTGCCAGCGCATCGTGGCGATCGGCAACGCCTTGCTTGCCGCGCCCGCGCACGTGTCTCAGATCGAAGTGAACCCACTGCTTATCAAAGAGGCAGGGCAGGGCGTCGCGGTGCTGGACGCCCTGATCCTGCCCGCAACCCCGTAGCGCGATCGCGCACCCCCCCAGGAGGAGACAAGCATGATCAAGAAAGCATTGGCCAGCGTCGCACTGGCTTGCATGGGCATCACCGGCGCCGCCCACGCCCAGGACAACTACCCCAGCCGCCCCGTGCGCATCGTGGTGCCGTTCTCGCCTGGCGGCGCGACCGACATCATGAGCCGCCTGCTGGCAGAAAAACTGAGCGGCAGGCTGGGCCAGCCGGTGATCGTGGAGAACAAGCCGGGCGGCGGCACGATGATCGCCTCCGACTACGTCTCGCGCGCCGAACCGGACGGCTACACGTTGTTGATGGCCGCGTCCTCGCTGGGAATCGCGCCCAGCATCTACGCCAAGGTCAACTACGACCCGATCAAGGACTTTGCGCCGATCTCGCAGGTGGCGTCGGTGGTGCACGTGCTGGGCGTTCATCCGTCGGTGCCGGCCAAGAACGTTGGCGAGCTCATCGCCTACCTGAAGGCCAATCCGGGCAAGGTCAGCTACGGCTCGGTCGGCACGGGCAGTTCAACGCACCTGGAGGCCGAGCTTTTCAACAGCATGGCCGGGGTCCAGATGGCGCACATTCCGTACAAGGGCAGTGCGCCGGCGCTCAACGATCTGGTGGCCGGACGCCTGCAGGTGATGTTCGATGCGTGGGCGTCGTCCGGCCCCTTCGTCAAGGACGGCAAGCTGCGCGCCCTGGCGGTCACGACCGCCAAGCCGTCGGCCTCGGTGCCCGAGCTGCCGACGGTGGACGCCTCCGGCCTGCCTGGCTATTCGGCCATGCCGTGGCTCGGCCTGGTGGCGCCAGCGCGCACGCCGCAGCCAGTGATCGACAAGCTCTACCAGAACATCGCGCAGATCCTGCAGCAGCCCGAGGTCAAAAAGCAGTTCGTGGGTCTGGGGCTGGACATCATCGGCAGCGACCCCAAGGCCTTCGGCGCGTTCATCCAGCAGGATGTGGCGACGTGGGCCAAGGTCGCGCGCGACTCGAACATCCGGCTGGAGTGATCGCATGACGATGCTGGAAACCGCCGCGCAGGACGGCGCGGCGCAGGAAGACGACGCGTTCCGGCGCGACCTGCGCCGCTGGCTCGACGCGGCCTACGCCGGCTTTGCGCGGTCGTGGCCCGGCGGCGCCGATCCGCGCAACCTGGACTACCGGCGTGCCTGGGAAGACACGCTGTGCGCAAACGGCTGGTCCGGGCTGGGCTGGCCGCAGGCCTACGGCGGCAAGGCGCTGCCCTTGTCGCGCCAGGCGGTCTTTCATGAAGAGCACGCCCGTTGCGGCGCGCCGCTGGGTGTGAACCTGATCGGCCACGGCATCCTGGCGCCCACCGTGCTGCATTTTGGCACCGAGGCGCAGAAACAGCGCTTTCTGCCTGGCATCCTGACAAATCGCGAGGTGTGGTGCCAGGGCTATTCGGAGCCGGGCGCGGGGTCCGACCTGGCTGCCGTGCGCACGCGGGCGCAGGCCGAGCCGGGCGGCTTTCGCCTGAACGGCCACAAGATCTGGACGTCGTTCGCGGACCGGGCGCAGTGGTGCTTCGTGCTGGCGCGCACCGATCCCGACGCGCCCAGGCACAAGGGGTTGAGCTTCCTGCTGGTTGACATGCGCAGCGCGGGCGTGCGCGTGGAACCCATCCGGCAGATCACGGGCGAGGCCGAATTCTGCGAGGTCTTCTTCGATGACGTCTTTGTGCCGCAGGACGCGCTGCTGGGCGAATTGAACCAGGGCTGGCGAATCGCCATGGCCGCCGCCAGCTTCGAGCGCGGCACGTATTTCATTCCTCGGCTCGTGCGCTTTGCGCAAGAACTGCGGCAGGTGCGCGAGCTGGCCTTGCAGCCCGACGCTCATGGGCGCACGCCTGCCTCGTCGGCGCCGGTCCGCCACCGGTGGGCGCGGCTGGCCGCCGACAGCCATGTGCTGGCGCTCAAGTCACAGCGCGCGCTGGCGGGCGCGATGCGCGGCGATCCCCCTGGACCGGAAGGGTCGTCCACCAAGATCCACTGGAGCGAGGCGCACCAGCGTCTGCTCGAGCTGTCCCTGCAACTGCTGGGCGAAGACGCCAGCCTGGGCGTGGACGCCGCCGATGCGCGCGCCGCGCAACTGACGCACGCTTATCTGTGGTCGCGCGCCGAAACCATCCTGGCCGGCACGTCCGAGATCCAGCGCAACATCATTGCCGAGCAGATGCTCGGCCTGCCCAAGGCCTGACGCCTCATGAATCTGCATCTCAGTGAAGACCAGCGCATGCTGCGCGATGCCGCGCAACGTTTCCTGTCGCAGCGCCATCCCGTGGCCGTGGCGCGCGCCGCAATCGGGCAGGACGCGGCGGCGCGCCATGCCCTGTGGCGCGACCTGGCGGAGCAGGGCTGGCCGGCCTTGCTTGCGCCCGATACCCACGGCGGGCTGGGGTTGGGCATGCGCGAGGCCTGGATCGTGGCCGAGGAGGCGGGCCGTCATCTGCTGAGCCTGCCGCTCGTGGCCAACATGGCGTTGCTGCCCACGCTGTGCCACGCACGGGGCGTGCCCGCCGGGTGGACCGGCGACATGATGGCGGGTGACACCTGGTATGCCGACGCGGCCCTGCGTCCCGACGGGTCGGCCTTCATCGAAGGCGCGTGCGACGACGTGCGCGCGTTGGCCATGCGTAAGACGGGCGCGGCGTCATTGCGCCTGATGCTGCTGTCGCCCGTGCGCGGCGTGGGCGGCCTGGATCCCACGATGCCCGTCGCGGTCGCGGCCAACCCGCAGGTCGTGGCCAGCGCGGATATCGAAACCGATCCCGGCACGTGGGAGGTTCTGCGCACGCGCTTGCGTGTGTTGCGCGCTGCCGAAATGCTGGGCGCGGCGTCGGCGGCGCTGGATATTGCCGCGGCATATGCCCGCGAACGCCAGCAGTTCGGGCGCGCCATCGGCGCCAATCAGGCAATCAAGCATCGTCTGGCCGAGGACTGGATGGCGCTGGACGACGCGCGGCTTGCGGGGTGGGCCGCCGCGGCCGCGTTGGATACCGGCGCGGCATCCGCGTCGCGCGATTGCCTGTTCGCGCCGCTGCTGGCCGGGCAGGCCAGCCGGCGCGTCGCGCAAAACGCCATACAGGTCCACGGCGCGCTGGGAGTCACGTGGGAATGCGATGCGCATCTTTACTTAAAGCGCGTGTTGCGGCTGGATGCCAGCCTGGAGGCCGAGGTGCCGGGCCCCGATCTGCTGGAGCGCATCTGGGAAGCGGCGGTGTAGCCGAAGAGGCTGGCCGCGGGCCTACAATCGCGCCCATGCACAAATCCAACTTTCCCTCCGAACTCGACCAGCCGACGCTTTCCGAAGTGGACGGCGTGCGCTATCTGCACTTCAACACCGAATGGGTGCAGGGCGCGATGCACATCAAGAATCCGTCTGAGCTGGTGCTGGAGTACACCGCGCAGATGATGGCCTGGCTGCTGTTCCTGGAACCGCCGAAGGAAGAGGCCATCGGCATGCTGGGCTTGGGCGCGGGCTCGCTGGCGCGCTTTTGCGCCAAGCACACGCGCAGCCCGCTCCTGGCCGTGGAATGGAACCCGCGCGTGACCGCCGCGTGCCACATGTTCTTCCGCCTGCCGGGCGCCAACCGGCTGCAGGTCGAACACACCGACGCCGGCGCCTGGGTGGCCGACCCGCTGAACGCCGGGCGCTGCCCCGTGCTGATGGTGGACCTGTACGACGCCGCCGCCGAAGGGCCGGTGCGCGACAGCGTGAAGTTCTACCGCGACTGCCGCCGCGTGCTGGGCGAGGTCGGCATCCTGGCCGTGAACCTGTTCGGCCGGCACGAAAGCTTTGGCAAGAACATCGACAACCTGTCCAAGGCGTTCGATGACCGCATCGTGCTGTTGCCCGAAGTCGAGGCCGGCAATCAGATCGTGTTGGCCTTCTCCGGCCCAAACCTGGCGATCACGCCCGCTGACTTGCTGGCCCGCGCCGAGGTGGTGGAAGGCAAGTACGGGCTACCCGCTCGCCGCTGGGCACGCTCGCTGACGCGGCATGCGGTGGACGGCGTTTTGCATTTTTGAGGGGCCTGGGCGGCAGGTCGGTTCATCCGGCATTCCTTCCGTCCAATATTTCAATCTGCGAAAACACGTCGGCCGCGGGAATGATGCGCCCTTCATCAATGTCTGCGCGGCCGCCTGCCAACAGTTGAAACAGGGCTCTTGACTGCTCCGTGGCCTCAATACGCGGAGGCTTCGTGATGACGTGCATTGCTTCGCTGTTGGCGATAGGTAGCGGCTTCCGGATTTCGGAAGATTCACAGGTGACCCTCTCGTAAGCGCTGTTTTTCGACGGCATGGGCGTCATTCTGGTGAAGCATTAGCACGACTCCGGAATGTTAGGCTCGACCAGGCCTGTTGTGGGCTTGATTCAGTCCTATTCCCAGCCCGTCTCCTGTCCCCCTTTCATGCACGCCACTTCGTCTTGTTAGGGAAGGTCCCGAGTCTCCCGGGGGTTTACCTTTCTCCAACCCCGGGTCTATCATCGGCTTATTCATAATTATGAATTACGGCGTATCCCGCGCCGCCTGCCCATGAACCATCCCATCGTCCGGCAAGCCTTGTATCTGGAAGTCGCGGACCGCCTGCGCGGCATGATCCACGCGCGGTCGCTGCGCAACGGAGAGTGGATCGACGAATTGCGGCTGGCCGGCGAAATGGGCATTTCGCGCACGCCGCTGCGCGAGGCGCTGAAAGTGCTGGCCACGGAAGGGCTGGTGCGGCTGGAGCCGCGCCGCGGCTGCTTCGTGAACGAGCTGTCGGCGCAGGACCTGGAAGATATCTTCCCGCTGATGGCGATGCTGGAAGGGCGCTGCGCCTTCGAGGCCGCGCGCAAGGCCACCGATGCCCAACTGGCCGAGCTGGAGCCGCTGCACGCCGCGCTGGCCGGCCATGCCAAGGCCGGCCGCATCGACGCCTACTACAAGACCAATTACCTCATTCACGAGGCCGTTCAGGCGCTGGCCGGCAATCAATGGCTGTCCGACATGGTCGGCAACCTGCGCAAGGTCCTGAGTCTGTCGCGCCATCGCAGCCTGTCCCGGCCCGGCCGCATCGACCAGTCCTGCGCCGAACACCTGGCCATTTTCGAGGCCCTGAAGGCCCACGATTCCGACGCCGCGCAGACGCTGGCGCACACCCATTTGATGCGTCAGCTTGAAGCGCTGCGCGTTCTCAGCAACGAAGACGCCGCCGATGCGGCGCCGTCCGATCCCATCGTCATCGAGGAGCCCGCCCATGTCCGCACCCGCCAATCTCGCGCCCGCGCGCGGCGCACGCACGCCTGAGCCCGAGGCCGATGTCGTCGACGCCGCCGCCGCGGCCGAAAGCGCCAGCCTGATCACCCGGCTGGGCCGGCTGTGGGATCGCAGCCGCCTGCCCAGCGAGTCGGAAGTCCGCCGCCTGTTCGAGGCGCGTCTGACCGACGTCGCCGCCAACAAGCTGGCGCGCCGCTGGTGCGAGCAGTACTCGGCGGCCGACGGCAAGGACCGCCGCCTGATGCTGGCCGCGCTGGCGCAGATCCGCGCCACCTATGCGGGCGAGGGCGGCGAAGGCGTGCGGCTCTTCAAGCGATTCAACGCCCAGCCGCAGGGCCTGCGCTTTCTGGTCGAATTGCGCGCCGATATGCTGCGCTGGCGCAAACAGGTGGCGGGCATCCAGTCGCTGGACAAGGAACTGGAAGGCCTCTTGTCGGCCTGGTTCGACGTGGGTCTGTTGGAACTGCGCCCGCTGACCTGGGATTCGCCGGCATCGCTGCTGGAAAAGCTGATCCTTTACGAGGCCGTCCACGAGATCAAGTCCTGGGACGATCTGCGCCACCGCGTCGCGCCCGATCGCCGCTGTTACGCCTATTTCCATCCGCAGATGCCGGGCGTGCCGCTGATCTTCGTGGAAGTGGCGTTTGCCAGCCAGATGGCCGACAACGTGCAGGTGCTGCTAGACAGCACGCTGCCGCCGCAGGACCTGGACAAGGCGCGCTGGGCGATCTTCTACTCGATTTCGAACACGCAGCCCGGTCTGAAGGGCATCAGTTTCGGCAACTTCCTGCTCAAGCGCGTGGTCGAGCAGCTGCTGGAAGAGCTGCCCAAGCTGAAGGCCTTTGCCACGCTGTCGCCCATCCCGGGCTTCACCGACTGGCTGGGCAAGCAGGACGCCCAGGCGGTCGAGGCCATCGTGCGCGAAGACAAGACCCGCGCCAAGGACCGCAACCGCGAGGGCGTGCCGGACGGTCAGCGTTGGGTCGCGCGGCTGGCCAAGGCCGCGCAGGGCAAGGCGCCCGACGTCGTCAAGCGCGCCGGATTCCGGCTGGCGGCGTGCTATCTGCAATCCATGAAGAACGGCCTGCCGGTAGACCCGGTGGCGCGTTTTCACCTGGGCAACGGCGCGCGCATCGAGCGGTTGAACTGGGCGGCGGATACGTCTCCCAAGGGCCTGAAGCAATCGTGCGCCATGATGGTCAATTACCTGTATGACCTGGACGAACTGGACACCAACCTTCAGCGCCTGAACGATGGCAAGCCGCAGATCAGCCGCGGCGTGGGGCGCGTGGCCTGACCGCCGGAAACACGGCGGCGGATTCCATCAACAACAACAACGAGGGCAGGGGACATGACGGAGAACGTGGCTGGCCATGGCCAAGGCCAAGACCGTGTGCGGCTTGAGCGCGAAGGGCATCTGGCCTGGGTGACGCTGTCGCATCCGGGACGCCTGAATGCGATCACGGTCGGCATGTGGCGCGAACTGCGCGAGGTCTTTACGCGCATCGCGCAGGACGATGCCGTGCGCTGCGTGATCGTGCGCGGCGAGGGCGGCAATTTCGCGGCCGGCGCCGACATCCGCGAGTTTCCTGCCGAGCGCGCCGATCTGGCCGGGGTGCAGCGCTATCACCGCGAGATCCTGGCCCCCGCCCTGCAGGCCGTGGCGCAATGCCCGCAGCCCGTGATCGCCCAGATCGAGGGCGTGTGCGTGGGCGGCGGGCTGGAAATCGCTTGCCAATGCGACCTGCGCATCGCCGGCGCATCGGCCCGCTTCGGCGTGCCGATCAACCGCTTGGGCTTTCCGATGGCCCCGGACGAAATGCGCGGCCTGCTGGCATTGGCCGGCCGGGCGGCGACGCTGGCCATCCTGCTGGAAGGCCGTGTGTTCGGCGCCGACGAGGCGCGCGGTCTGGGCCTGTTGACCCGCATCGTCGACGATGGCGAGGTCGCGGCAGCGGCCCGGCGCAGCGCCGACCGCATCGCCCAGGGCGCGCCGCTGGCCGCCCGCATTAATAAGCGCTTGTCCGCCAGGCTCGCCACGGGCGCGGCCTTGACCGAAGACGAGTACCAGGATTATTTCTCCTATGCCGAAAGCCGGGACCACAGAGAAGGCGTGCGTGCCTTCCTGGCCGGCGAAGACCCTTCCTTTTCCGGAGACTAGACAGGTGAGCAACGCCAACCTATACGCTGTCCTGCAAGGCGGCTTTCCCAAAGACCGCAGCAAAGTCGCGCTGGAAACGCCCGACCTCCAATACACCTGGGACGACATCGACCGCGCGACCGCGTGCCTGGCGAACCTGCTGCAATCGCTGAACCTGCCCGACGGCGCGCGTGTGGCCGTGCAGGTCGAGAAGTCGCCCGAGGCGCTGCTGTTGTACCTGGCCACGCTGCGCGCGGGCCTGGTGTACCTGCCGCTGAACACCGCCTACCGCGAATCCGAGATCGAATACTTCCTGGGCAACGCCGAGCCGTCCGTCGTCGTGTGCGCCAGCAAGAACCTGGACTGGGTCAAGCGCGCCGCCGACAAGGCCGGCTGCCCGCACGTCTTCACCCTCGACGAGGACCGCACAGGCACGCTGCTGGAGGCCGCCGGCAGCCTGCCGCAAACCTTCAAGACGGTTCAACGCAAGCCGGACGACCTGGCCGCGATCCTGTACACCTCGGGCACCACGGGCCGCAGCAAGGGCGCGATGCTCTCGCACGGCAACCTGGCGGCCAATGCGCGCACCCTGCATGAATACTGGGGCTGGCGCGAGGACGACGTGTTGCTGCACATGCTGCCGATTTTCCATGTGCACGGCTTGTTCGTGGCCTCGCATGGCGCGCTGCTGGCGGGCGCCCGGATGATCTGGCTGCCCAAGCTGGACGCCGACCAGGCGCTGCACTACCTGCCGCAGAGCACCGTGATGATGGGCGTGCCGACGTACTACGTGCGCCTGTTGGCCGATCCGCGTTTCAACCGCGACGTGTGCGCCAACATGCGCCTCTTTATCTCGGGCTCGGCGCCGCTGCTGGCCGAGACGTTCTCGGATTTCAAGGAACGCAGCGGCCATCCCATTCTTGAGCGCTACGGCATGAGCGAGACCGTCATGCTGACGTCCAATCCCTATGACCCCGCGCTGGGCGAGCGTCTGGCCGGCACCGTCGGGCGCGCCTTGCCCGGCGTGCAGGTCCGCGTGGTCGACGATGCCGGCAAGCCGCTTGCGGCGGGCGAGATCGGCAACGTGCAGGTGCGTGGCCCCAATGTGTTCTCTGGCTACTGGCGCATGCCCGAAAAGACCCGCGAGGAATTCACGGAAGACGGCTGGTTCAAGACGGGCGACGTGGGCCGTTGGGGCGGCGAGTCCGCCGGCCGCGCCGCGCCCGACGACTACCTGTCGATCGTCGGCCGCAGCAAGGACCTCATCATCTCGGGCGGCTACAACGTGTACCCCAAGGAGATCGAGACGCTGATCGACGACATGCCGGGCGTGTCGGAATCCGCAGTGATCGGCGTGCCGCATCCCGACTTCGGCGAGGCCGTGGTGGCGGTGGTGGTGCCCAAGGACGGCGCGTCGCTGGATGCGTCGGCGATGCAGGCGGAATTGAAATCGCGCATTGCCAACTTCAAGGTGCCCAAGCGCGTGCATATCATCGACCAGCTGCCTCGCAACACCATGGGCAAGGTGCAGAAGAACGTGCTGCGCGACACCTACAAGGCGCTATAACCCCACATCGTGCCGGTCCCCCGCGGGGCCGGCATTTTTTTACCGCATCCAAGGAGACGCATCCCCATCCAATGCCCCGAGAAGACCTGCCCTCAGCATTCAGAAGAAAAAGATATTCCAGCGACGAGACGCCAAAAACAGGCGCCGTCCCCCGATGCAGCAAGAGGAGACAAAATGAACTATCGCACCACCGCCGCGGCCGTGTTTGCCGTGGCAGCCCTGGGTTTTGGCGGCGTTGCCGCCGCGCAATGGCCCGAACGCCCCATCACGCTGATCGTTCCGTTCCCCGCCGGTGGCGGCACGGACACGTTCGCCCGTCCGCTGGCCGCGCAGCTCACGACGCAGCTCGGCCAGACGGTGGTCATCGACAACAAGGGGGGCGCGGGTGGCACCGTGGGCGCCGGCGTTGCCGCCAAGGCCAAGCCCGACGGCTACACGTTCTTCATGGGCGGGGCGCACCATGCGCTGGCGCCGTCCCTGTACAAGAGCCTGAGCTACAACATCCAGAAGGACTTCGTGCCGGTCGCCCTGGTGGCGCAGCCGCCGCAGGTCGTCGTCATCAATGCCGGCAAGCTGCCGGTCAAGACCTTGCAGGAGTTCATCGACTACGCCAAGAAGCGGCCGGGCGAAATCAACTTCGGCACCGCGGGCAAGGGCAGCACGCACCACCTGGCCGGCGAGCTGTTCGCCATGCAGACCGGGGTCAAGCTGGTGGACGTGCCGTACCAGGGGGCGGGACCGATGCTGTCGGCGCTGATCGGCGGGCAGGTGGATCTGGCCTTCGACGGACTGGGTTCGTCCGCCGGACACATCCGCGCCGGCGCGATCAAGCCGCTGGCCGTGGCCGCCACGGAGCGTTCGCCGTCGCTGCCTGACGTGCCGACTGCCGCCGAGGCCGGCGTGCCGAACTACGTCGTGTCGACGTGGTACGCGATCTGGGCGCCCGCCGGCACGCCCAAGGAGGCCACGGAAAGGATGGCCGCCGAGATCACCAAGGCGCTGAACACGCCCAAGCTGAAGGAAACCTGGGCGGGCAACGGCACCGGCGTGCCCACGCTGACCGGCGCCGAGTTCGGCAAGTTCGTCGACAGCGAAGTCCAGCGCTGGGCCAAGGTCGTCAAGGACTCCGGCGTCACGCTGGACTAGCGCCTTACCGCCAATCGCTGGCCTGGCTGAGCCGGGCCAGCTGGTCGTGCGTCAGCGTCAGGCTGGCGGCCTTGACCAGTTCGTCCAGCTGGGCGAGCGAGGTGGCGCTGACAATGGGCGCGGTGATGCCCGGCTGCGCGATCTGCCAGGCCAGCGCGGCCTGCGCGGGCGTGCAGCCGGCGTCCTCGGACACCTCGTCCAGCGCCTTCAGGATGCGGTAGCCGCGGTCGTTCAGGTAGGTCTCGACGATCTTCTTGCCGCGCGCGCTCTTGCCTGCATCGCCGGGGCTGCGGTACTTGCCGCTAAGAAAGCCGCTGGCCAGCGCAAAATAGTTGATCGTGCCCATCTGCTGGGTCTTCACCAGGCTTTGCAGCCCGGATTCGAAGGGCTCGCGCGTGTACAGGTTGTATTCGGGCTGGATGCTTTCATAGCGCGGCAGGCTGTGCCGCTCGCTGGCGATCAGCGCTTCGGACAGCCGCACGGCCGTGTAGTTGGACGCGCCGATCGCGCGCACCTTGCCGGCTTCGATCTGCTTGGCGTATTCGCCCAGGGTGTCGGTCAGCGGCGTGTCCGGGTCGTCCTGGTGGGATTGGTACAGGTCCACGTAGTCGGTCTGCAGGCGCGCCAGCGACGCCTCCAGCGAGCGCCGGATATAGGCGGGCGACAGCCCCTTCTGGCCAGGCCCCATTTCCATGCCAACCTTGGTGGCGATCAGGACCTGATCGCGCTTGCCCGTTCGCTTGAGCCACTTGCCGATCAGGGTTTCGGATTCACCGCCCTGGTTGCCCGGCACCCAGCGCGAATACATATCCGCCGTGTCGATGAAGTTCAGGCCGGCGTCCAGCAGCGCGTCCAGCAGCGAAAAGGTGCCGGCCTCGTCGACGGTCCAGCCGAAGACGTTGCCGCCGAATGTGAGCGGGGGAACCTGCAGGCCGGATCGGCCCAATGCGCGTTTGATCATGGCTGGCCTCGGGATGCCGTCGCCGGGCGCGCGGAACGGGATGAACGGCGTTCGCCCGGCGGTGGTCAGTATATTCACGCCGCTGCCCCGTGGCGGGGCATGCCGTTATGCATGCACCATTACAGGGATTCCCCCCAACTCCATTTGGTGGGCGGCACGTTAGACTATACGGCTTTATGGCTGGCCGAACGGGTGGCAAATCCCGCGGTGGCCATGAAGACACCGGCAACTTCAACAAGCAATACCACGGGTTCAAGGAGCAAACATATGCTGATCGGAAAACACCATTTTCTGACGGTTGGCGCGATGGCGCTGGCAATGGCTATCGCCGCGCCGGCCGCCGCGCAGCAAAAGTCCGTCGCGGTGACAGCCATCGTCGAGCATCCGGCGCTGGACGCCGTGCGTGACGGGGTGCAGGACGCCCTCAAGCAAGCCGGCTACGAGCCGGGCAAGAACCTGAAGTGGCAGTATCAAAGCGCTCAGGGCAACAACGGCACCGCCGCCCAGATCGCCCGCAAGTTCGTCGGCGACCGCCCGGACGCCATCGTCGCGATCGCCACGCCGTCGGCGCAGGCTGTCGTTGCCGCCACCAAGGACGTGCCGGTGGTGTATTCCGCCGTGACCGATCCGGTCGCCGCGCAACTCGTGTCCAGCATGGACGCCTCGGGCACCAACGTGACCGGCGTGTCGGATCTGCTGGCCCTGGACAAGCAAGTCGAACTCATCAAGAAGATCCTGCCCAACGCCAAGCGCGTGGGCATCGTCTACAACCCGGGCGAGGCCAACTCGGTCGTGGTCGTCAAGAAGCTCCAGGAAATCCTGCCCAAGTCAGGCATGAGCCTGGTCGAAGCCGCCGCCCCGCGTTCGGTGGACGTGGCCTCGGCGGCCCGCAGCCTGATCGGCAAGGTCGACGTCATCTACACCAACACCGACAACAACGTCGTGTCGGCGTATGAGTCGCTGGTCAAGGTGGGCAACGACGCCAAGATCCCGCTGATCGCGTCGGACACCGACAGCGTCAAGCGCGGCGGCATTGCCGCCCTGGGCATCAACTACCGCGATCTGGGCGTGCAGACCGGCAAGATCGTCGTGCGCATCCTGAAGGGCGAGAAGCCCGGCGCGATTCCGTCTGAAACCAGCTCCAAGCTTGAGCTCTACGTGAATCCGGGCGCGGCCGCCAAGCAGGGCGTGACCCTGTCCGACGCGCTGATCAAGTCGGCCGCGGTGGTCGTGAAATAATACGGCGCGATATCGGCCCCGCCATGCCTATCCGGCGTGCGCGGGGTTTTTCTTGCGTTTTTCGTGGTGTCTGGCTTACCCGATGTTCCATAGGGCGGCAGCGTTCACAAGACGTTCGCGGCCCGGCGTTGTTGCTTCCTTGACAGGTCTCGCACGTCTGCTGGCGCCGCCGGCGGGAAGACACGTGGGCGGGAAACGAGAGAAAATCCATGCCGGGAAACGTTTATTGCGAAAGCTCGGGTAAAACTGACCCGT
Organism: Achromobacter sp. SLBN-14; assembly: GCF_006715415.1. Classification (NCBI taxonomy): domain Bacteria; kingdom Pseudomonadati; phylum Pseudomonadota; class Betaproteobacteria; order Burkholderiales; family Alcaligenaceae; genus Achromobacter; species Achromobacter sp. SLBN-14. The sequence continues at coordinate 4,679,714 of NZ_VFNE01000001.1, forward strand.
GAACGCAAGAAATCGCGCGTTTCACTTCTTTAATATGCTCGTTTCTTATCTTGATTGGATCTGACCCATGTCATTGTTCTCGTTGTTAGGCGCACTGGAGATCGGGCTGATCTTCAGCCTGGTGGCCTTGGGCGTGTTCATCTCCTTTCGCCTGCTGCGCTTCCCCGACCTGACCGTGGACGGCAGCTTTCCGCTGGGCGGCGCAGTCTGTGCGACGCTGATCGCATCGGGCACCGATCCGTTTTCCGCCACCATCATCGCCACCATCGCGGGCGCGGCGGCCGGGCTGGTCACGGGCTGGCTGAACGTCAAGCTCAAGATCATGGATCTCTTGGCCAGCATCCTGATGATGATCGCCCTGTATTCGATCAACCTGCGCATCATGGGCAAGCCCAACGTGCCCCTGATCACCGAACCCACCGTTTTCACGATCCTGCAGCCGGCGTGGATTTCCGACTACGTCGCGCGCCCGTTGATCCTGATCGTGATCGTCATCCTGTGCAAGCTGGCGCTGGACTGGTTCTTTGCCACGCAGACCGGCCTGGCGGTGCGCGCCACTGGCTCGAACGGCCGCATGGCCCGCGCGCAGGGCGTGAACACCGGCCGCATGATCCTGGGCGGCATGGCGCTGTCGAACGCGCTGGTCGCGCTGGCGGGCGCGCTGTTTGCGCAGACGCAGGGCGGATCGGACATCTCGATGGGCATCGGCACCATCGTGATCGGCCTGGCCGCGGTCATCGTCGGCGAAAGCATCCTGCCGTCGCGCAAGCTGGTGCTGGCCACGCTGGCCGTCATCATCGGCGCCATCGTCTACCGCTTCTTCATCGCCCTGGCGCTCAATAGCGATTTCATCGGCCTGAAGGCGCAGGACCTGAACCTCGTCACCGCGGTGCTCGTCACGATCGCCCTGGTCATCCCCATGCTCAAGCGCCGCCTGGTCGGCAAGAAGGGGCGCTGATATGTTGTCCGCAAAAGACCTGAAAATCACCTTCAACGCGGGGACGCCCATCGAGACTCGCGCGCTGCGCGGCCTGACGCTGGAAATCCCGTCGGGCCAGTTCGTGACCGTGATCGGTTCCAACGGCGCGGGCAAGTCCACGTTCCTGAACGCCGTGTCGGGCGACCTGCCGGTCGATTCCGGCCGCATCGACATCAATGGCGTGGACGTGACGCGCCAGCCCGTGTGGGCGCGCGCCGGCAGCGTGGCGCGCGTGTTCCAGGACCCCATGGCGGGCACCTGCGAAGACCTGACCATCGAGGAAAACATGGCGCTGGCGCAGATGCGCGGCGCATCGCGCGGCTACAGCCGCGCCGTGAAGGCCTCGATGAAGGCCGGCTTTCGCGAGCGTCTGGCCACACTGGGGCTGGGCCTGGAAAACCGCCTGACCGACCGCATCGGCCTGTTGTCCGGCGGCCAGCGTCAGGCGGTCAGTCTGTTGATGGCGGCGCTGCAACCGTCGCGCATCCTGCTGCTGGACGAGCACACCGCCGCGCTCGACCCGCGCACCGCGGACTTCGTGCTGCAACTGACGGCGCGCATCGTGGCCGAAAACAAGCTCACCACCATGATGGTCACGCACAGCATGCGCCAGGCGCTGGACGTCGGCGACCGCACGGTCATGCTGCACCAGGGCCAGGTGGTGCTGGACGTGTCCGGCGACGAACGCCGCGGCATGGACGTGCCGGACCTGCTTGCCATGTTCGAGCGGGTGCGAGGCGAGAAGTTGTCGGACGACGCCCTGTTGCTGGGTTGATGGCGAAGAAAACGCGGTCTGCAAGGACCGCGTTTTTTTTTCGCCCCGAATTTCTGCCCGGACTTTTTCCCGGACTTTCGCCCAGCACAGGGCCGGACCTCTGCTACCATCGCCGCCTCTTGAAAAACGATAAGCAGAGCAGCAGCGATGGAAGTCAGCCAGGCGTCGATTGACGGCATGTACAGCAAGATGGCGCAGAACGGTTGGGATACGTTCGGCCGCTTGAAATGGAGCTATTGCTTCATGGCCTCGCAGGAACACGCGCTGGAACTGATCTTCCGCAAGATCGCCGACAGCAAGTACCAATTGGAAAGCCTCGAACAGGCCGACGACGAAGACGGCGGCTGGACGATGTGCGTGAGCATGGTCGAGATCCTGCCCGCGGACAAGCTCTTCCGGCGCTGCGACGCCTTCAATGACCTGGCCGACGAGTACGGCGCGCTATTTGACGGCTGGGACGTGGCACAGGTGGCGTAAACGCTAGATGAAGCGGCCGGGCCGGAAAGCCGGATGGCGCGCCGCGGCGCTGCCGTCCAGCATCTGGTCGGCCAGAATCTTCGCGGTGCCCGGCGCAGTGCTGAATCCGATGTGCTGGTGTCCCAGCGCCAGCCACAGGCCGGGATGACGCGGCGCCTCGCCGATCATCGGGCGGCTGTCTGGCAGGGTGGGGCGGCGGCCCAGCCAGGCGGCCGCATCCAGCCGGTCGCCTAACGGGAAGGCCTCGCGCGCGCGCTGTTCGGCCAGCGCAAGCTGATCCGGACGCGCGGGCGCGTCGCAGGCGTCCAGCTCCACGCCCGTGGACAGGCGCAGCCCGCGCGCCATCGGCGACAGCACGTAGCCGCCGCCTGTGTCGTACACGGGTCGCGTCACGCGCGCGCCGTCGCGGCCGCTGTAGTGCATGTGATAGCCGCGTTCAAACGCCATCGGCAGGTCGATGCCGGTGGTCTTCAAGAGCGCCTTGGACCACGGACCCAGCGCCACCACGAGCCGGCCGGCCGACAGGGATTCGGACGCCGTCGCCCCGTTCACGATCCAGGACGCGCCATCGCGGCGGATGCTGCGGGCGTCCAGCCGGCGGAATTGGCCGCCTTCGCGCCGGTAGAGATCGGCGTAGGCGGCCACGACCTCGTGCGGATCGTCCACTGAATACGATCCCTGGATCCACAACGCGCGGTGAAAGATCGGCGACAGCGCGGGTTCGGCTTCGGCCAGTGCCGCGGGGTCCAGTTCCTGCGTGGGCACGTCATACTGCGCGAACGTGCGGCGGGCCAGCGCGCCGGCCTGCCACGCCTGCGCCGAGCGGTACAGGAAGATCCATCCGGTGTCGCGCAGCCGGTGGCGCGCGCCGCTTTGGTCCAGCAGCTTCAGGTGCTCGGGCGCGGATAGCCGGATCAGGCCGTCCAGCGCCCGCGCGGTTTCCTGGAAGACGGCCGGCCGCGCGCTCATCAGAAAGCGCGCCGCCCAGCCCAGGTTCGCCGCCAGATACGGCCAGCGGTAGCGGAACTGGACGGTGTCGTTCTTCAAGAGGCGGGGCAGTTGCTTCCACAGCCCCGGATGATTGAAGGGCATCAAGGAACTGCGGGCCAGCACGCCGGCGTTGCCCAGCGACGTTTCCATGCCCGGTTCCTGGCGGTCGACGAGCAGGACCGTCATGCCGCGCCGGCGCAGTTCCAGCGCGCAGCAGACGCCGACGATGCCCGCGCCCAGCACGATGACGTGATTGCCCATGTCGATTTTCATCCTTGTTCGTGGTGGCCCAGGATACGCCCTGCCGCCTTGACGCCCCACCATGAGGCCTCTTCGAAGACCGAATACCCTGACAGGTCGGCGTGCGCGAACAGCACCGGGCCATCCACCGCGCGCAGCGCGGCCAGGCCCGGATTGGACAGGTAGCCGCAGACCGGCGTGGCCATCGCGTGGCCGCGCACCGTGATTTCAAGCTGGCGCGCGTTGCGCCAGAATTCCTTGCCGTACGCCGCAACCAGATCCGCCGCGGCGATGTCGCGCAGATCCTGCGGGCTGGCGCGCGTGAGCCAGTCGCGCGCCGCTTGCGGCGTCTGGCCGCTTAGCGCGTGATACGCCGTGAACACGCTGCGCGGCGTGCGCGCCACGCGCAGCAGCTGGTGCGTGGACACGACATAACCCAGCGCCTGGCCTTGGTAGACGACGTTGTCCCACGACAGGGGCTCGCCGGGCGCTTCGAGCGGGTAGCCGTCCATGACGAAGTTCGACACCATCCAGGCCGCGTGCGGCGCGGTGTGCACGGCCGGGTCGTAGCCGTACGCCTGCAGGTCGGGCAGCAGGCGCTGCGCGACGAAAAGCGGCATGGCGCACACCGTGCGGCGCGTCTGCACGGCATAGGCGCTGGCGGCGCCGTCCGGCGAGTCCTTCACGCACAGGACGCGCGGGCCGGCGGGCAGTTCGTCGATGCGCATCGCCGTGCCTTGCAGCAGCCAGCCGGTGTGGCCGAGCTGCTTGGTGATGGCGTCCCGCATGCGGTCGGCCAGCACGGCCAGCCCGCCGGGCCACGTCAGCACGGCGCCTTCGCCGGCGTTGGCGGCATGGCCGTCGCGGCTGGCAAAGTAGTGCAGGCCGGCCCACGCCGACACCTCGTCGTGCCGCGCGCCGTAGTCGTCGCGGCAGCAGTAGTTCAGATACCAGTGCAGCGCGGGCGAGGTATAGCCCTCTTGCGTCAGCCACGCCTTGAACGTCAGGCCGTCCAGCGCGCGCCAGGCCGGATCGCGCGAGGACAGTTCCAGCGGGATGCAGAACACCTTGCGGCCGTCGTTGCCAACCTGCGTGCGCAGTTGATCGATCAGCGCCAGAAAGCGCCGGTGCTGCGCGGCGTCGGCATCCGGCACGCCCGTCATGGGCAACAGGCCTTCTTCCCAGCGTCCGTTGCGCAGCAGTCTTTCCTGCGGCGAATGCACGATAACCGCTTCGTCGTAGTAGGGGCGGGCGTCGCCCGCGCCGTGTTCAAGGATGCCAAAGTCGGCCAGCATCTCGCGCACGTGGGTCGAAGCCAGCGACGGCAGGGGCAGGTAATGCGCGCCCAGCGGGTAGTCCAGACCATCGCGCTGGCCCGCCGCGGCATTGCCCGCGAATTCGGGGCCCTGCACCACGACGAAATCGGTGAAGCCCTCGCGCGCCAGCTTCCAGGCGCAGGACAGGCCGGCGACGCCAGCGCCCAGAATGGCGACCTGGTGCTGCCGGGTGCCCGACGGATGCGGCAGGGCCGCCTTGTCGCGCAACGCGTGGCCGGCCTGCATGCCCGGGTAGTGCACGTCGGGCGTCGTCTCGACGACGCGAGATCGCCAGTAGCCGACCGAACCTGCGGCGGCGGCCGTGGCAGCGCCCAGGAGGAAGCTGCGCCGGCGCATCAGCGGATGACCTTGCGCCAGTCCTCGTCGAAATACCGCACGAGCGATTGTTCGTTCAGGCGGTTCGGCGGCATGGCCAGCGCCGGCATGTCGGCGGGAAAATGAAAGAGCTCGCGCACGGTGACGGGGTCCAGGTAGCGCGTGGCCACCGTGATCTTCTCGGGCGGCGCGTAGTCGCGGCGCTTGCTGGCCAGGATGAAGCCCCAGTCGCCGAACGACGGCACGTAGGTGTGATACGGCCAGGTGTTCAGGCCGGCTTCCTTGAGCGTCGCGTCCACGCTCCAGAACGAGCGCGGGGCAAAGTAGGGCGAGGTGGACTGCACGACCATGTAGCCGTTTTCGGCCAGATGCCGCGCCATCAGGTGGTAGACCGGCACGGAATACAGCCGGCCCAGGCCGAAGTTGGACGGATCGGGAAAGTCCACCACGATGAAGTCGTACACCTGCGCGTGGGATTCCAGCCAGCGGCCGGCGTCGTCATTGATGACGGTGACGCGCGGGTCCTTGAGCGAACCTTCGTTTAGCTTGACCAGCGGCTCGGAACGCGAAAACAGGTTCGTCATGGCCGGGTCCAGGTCCACCAGCGTGACGTGCTCGACGTGTTTGTACTTGAGGGTCTCGCGCACGGCCAGGCCGTCGCCGCCGCCCAGCACCAGCACGTTGCGCGCCCAGGGCAGCGCCTGCAGGCCCGGATGCACCAGCGATTCGTGATAGCGGTGTTCGTCGCGCGACGAGAACTGCAGGTTGCCGTTGATGTACAGGCGCAGGTCGTCGTGCCAGCGCGTCACCGCCAGGCGCTGGTACTGCGTGGTCTCCGCATGGATCACGTCGTCGCCGTACAGGCCTTTTTCGGCCCAGGCGGTCATGCTGCCGGAGTAGACGAACCCCAGCCCCAGGATGCCGATCACCACGCCCGCGCGCACGGCCTTCTCGCCGGGCCGGCTGACTTCGGCACGGAACAGCCACGTGGTCCAGAGCGCCACGCTGGCGTTCAGGATGCCAAAGAGAAAGCTGGTGCGCAGCAAACCCAGCTTGGGCGCGAGCAGCAACGGAAACACCAGCGACACCGCCAGCGCGCCCAGGTAGTCAAAGGTCAAAACGCGGCTGACGATTTCACGGAATTCCGCCTTGCGCTGGTTGAACACGCGCATCACCAGCGGGATTTCCATGCCCACCATCAACCCGATGATGAAGACGCCCACATACAGGGCCGCGCGAAAGGGCGCGGACAGCCACGCGAACACCAGGAACAGCACCGCGGCCGAGACGCCGCCCAGCAGCGCCACCAGCAGCTCGACGTCGATGAAGCGATTCAGAACGTCTTCGTCTCTTACATATTTTGACAACCACGAACCGATGCCCATGGCGAAGAGATAGCAGCCGATCACCGACGAGAACTGGAGGATCGAATCCCCAAGCAAATAGCTGGCGAGCGCGCTGCTGATGAGCTCGTAGCCCAAGCCGCAGGACGCGACGATCAGTACTGAAAGAATGAGAACGCGGTCGCGCATAGGGTGTCCGAGCCAAAAAATGCGTTCGCAGTATATCGAACGCGACGTATATACTGCGCGCAATTGGGAGGCTGGCAATGGGAGAAGCAATGCATCCGGCGGTGACCTATCTGATCTACATCGTTTCAGCGCTCATCATGCTGGGCGTTTTCACGGCGGTCTACACCGCCGTCACGCACTACAAGGAATTCGACCTCATCCGCGAGGGCAACATTGCCGCCGCCCTGTCCTATGGCGGCGCGCTGGTCGGTTTCAGCCTGACCCTGTGTTCCAGCATCGCGGTCCACGCCAGCTTCGTCATGTTCGTGGTGTGGGGCGTGGCGGCGATGATCGTGCAGATCTTCGTGTATGCCGTCGTGTCCAAGGCCATAAAGGGCATGACCGACGCCATCGCGGAAAACAACATCGCCATGGGCGGCCTGATCGGCGCGATCTCGCTGGCGGCCGGCATCGTCAACGCCGCCTGCCTGACCTGAGCGCGGCGCGCAATCCCCGATCTGACAGGAGGACTTTCCATGAGTCTCGGTTCATTCATTCGCAAGCAGTTCATCGATATCCTGCAATGGAACGAGGATCGCGACGGCGTGCTCGCCTGGCGCCATCCGATGCAGGATTTCGAAATCCAGTACGGCGCCAGCCTGACCGTGCGGGAATCGCAGATGGCGGTGTTCGTCAACGAAGGCAAGGTGGCCGACGTGTTCGGCCCCGGCATGTACAAGCTGACGACGCAGACCCTGCCGATCCTGACCTACCTGAAGAACTGGGACAAGCTGTTCGAGTCGCCCTTCAAGTCGGACGTCATCTTCTTCAGCACGCGCCTGCAACTGGGCCGGCGGTGGGGCACGGCCCAGCCGGTGACGCTGCGCGACAGCGAGTTCGGCATGGTGCGCCTGCGCGCGTTCGGCGTGTATTCGTACCAGATCTCCGATCCCGGCAAGTTCTATCGCGAAATCAGCGGCACGCGCGACGTGTACACGGTGGACGACCTGGAGGCGCAGCTGCGCAACATGGTCGTGGCCGCCATGACGACCGCGCTGGGCAGTTCCAAGGTGCCGTTCCTGGATATCGCCGGCAACCAGGGGCTGATGTCGCAGAGCATCGCCGAGCAGCTGGCGCCCGTGTTCGACCGCTATGGCGTCAAGCTGGACAACTTCACGGTCGAGAACGTATCGCTGCCCGAAGAACTGCAAAAGGCGCTGGACACCCGGATCTCGATGGGCATGGCCGGCGACCTGGGCAAATTCACGCAGTATCAGACCGCGACGTCGATCCCGCTGGCGGCCCAGAACGAGGGCGGCATCGCGGGCATCGGCGCGGGCCTGGCCGCGGGCGCGGCGCTTGGCCAGACGATGGCGCAGGGCCTGGGCGCGGCGCAAGGCCAGCCGCAGCAACCCCCGCAGCAACCCGCCACGCAGCAGGCGCAGCAGCCGGCCCAACCCGCGCAGGCCGATCCGGTCCAGCGCCTGCAGCAATTGAAAGACCTGCTGGACAAGGGCCTCATCACGGCGGCAGATTACGATTCGGCCAAGGCCGAAGTGCTGAAGAAACTCACCAGTTAAGGCGCCATGCAGCAGGTTCTGTGTCCGCAGTGCGGCGCCCCAGTCAAGTTCACGTCCGCAGCCTCCGTCATGGCGGTCTGCGGCGCCTGCCGCAGCACCTTGCTCAAGGATGCCGAGTCGGTCAAGCGCATCGGCGAGGCGGCGGAGGTCCTGGAGGACTATTCGCCGCTGTGCCTGGGCGCGGCGGGCGCGCACGACGGCAAGCGCTTTGACGTCATCGGCCGCATCCAGATGCGCTTTGACGAGGGCTTCTGGAACGAGTGGTACCTGTGGTTCGAGGACGGCACGGACGGCTGGCTGTCGGACGCGTCCGGCCAGTACGCCGTCACGCGGCGGCGCAAGGCCAAGACCGCACAGGAAATGCCGGCGTTCGACAGCATTTCGCCCGGCGACGAATTCAAGCTGGATGGCCAGCGCTTCGTGGCGGCGGACGTGCGCGTGAGCCAGGCCGGCGGCGCCCAGGGCGAGCTGCCCTTCGTGCCGGGTGACGGCTGGCAGGCCAAGGTGGCCGACTACCGGAGCCTGGACGCCTTTCTCACGCTCGACTATTCCGACGGTCCGCAGCCCGAGCTCTACATCGGCAAAGCGTTCGACCTGTCTGCGATGCAGGCGGGCTCGCTGCGCACCGCGGAGCAGGTCGAGGAAACGGCGGGGCGCTTTCGCGGCCAGATCAAGGCGCTGGACTGCCCCAACTGCGGTGCGCCGATCTCGTTTGTGGCTGCCATGGCCACGAATGTGGTTTGCCCGTCTTGCGCGGCGGCCGTCGATTGTTCCGGTCCCACCGCCGAGGTCATCGAAAAGGCGCGGCGCGTCGAGAAAATCCGCGCCACGCTCCCGCTGGGATCGGTCGCCAAAATGGAAGGCGTGGACTTCACGCTGATCGGCCTCATGAAATGCGCCGATCCCGACCCCGAAGAACCGTCCAGCTGGACCGAGTACCTGCTGTTCAACGCCGCCAAGGGGTTTGTGTGGCTGGTGGAGTCGGACGAAGGCTGGGAACGCGTGCAGGTCTGCGACACCTGGCCCAGCCATAACAACGCCTCCAGCGTGCGCTGGCGCAACCGCGAATACAAAAAGCTGTACGACTACACCTCGCGCGTGGAAATGGCGCTGGGCGCCTTCAATTGGCGCGTGAAGGTGGGCGACAGCACGCAGATCACCGATTACAAGGTCGGCACGCTGAAGCTGACCCGAGAACTGGGCGACAAGGAACTGGGCTGGTCGGCGTCGGCGCCGGTGTCGCCGGCGCAGCTGGCGCAGTGGTTCGACCAGCCGGAACTCAACCGCCAGAAGGCCATGCGCATGTCGTCGGGCAAGGCCGCCGGGGGCTACCGCAAGTGGGCCAAGGGCGCGCTGATCGCGATGCTGTTCCTGAACTTCGGCAACATCTTCGACGGCCGCTTCATTCCGGTGCTGATCGGGATGGTGTTTCTCTGGCTTCCGGCCCTCCTGGCCGACACGCTGATGGGCGAGGACGAATAGATGAAAGGCAAGTTGTTGTATGCCATCTACGCGGTGGTGGTCGTGCTGGCCACCACCAGCGCCAGTGCGCCGGGCACGCGCCTGGCCGGCGGCAGCAGTAGCAGCAGCTGGGGCAGCAGCTATTCGGGCGGATCGGGCTGGTCATCGGGCGGATCCCACAAGTGACCGTCCACGCAACACCCGGCCGCCACGTGCTGGCCGACTTTCGCGGCGTGGCGCCCAGTCTGCTGACCGACGCGCAGGCGCTGCAACGCCAGATGACCGCCGCAGCCCACGCGGCCGGCGCGCAGGTGCTGAGCGCGCATTTTCATCATTTCGGGGAAGGGGCGGGGGTCACCGGCGTCATCCTGCTCAGCGAATCCCACATCAGCATCCATTCCTGGCCCGAGCACCGCTTCGCGGCCCTGGACATTTTCATGTGCGGGGCCGCCCGGCCCGAAGACGCGCTCGATTTCCTGCGCGCCGCCCTGGCGCCCGAATCCGTCGACGTCACGACGGTTGCCCGCGGCTAGAAGGCAGCCCTTCAGGCTGGCCTGGATTATTCCTTGATATTTCATAAATGCCGCCTGGGCCAAAATTGACGAGCGTTATATACCTGGATATATTTCGATGCCGAATCGTTGGTTTCCACAGGAGAAGGACATGCTTCACATACGCCCGCTCATCGCGCTGACCCTGGCGCTCGCCGCCGCGTGGGGCGCCAATGCCAGCGCGGGGGAACTGGTGGTGTCGGCCGCCGCCAGCCTGACCAACGCATTCAAGGACGTCGCGCACGGCTTTGAAAAGGAACACCCCGGCACGAAGGTGATCCTGAACTTCGGCGCCTCCGATGTGCTGCTTCAGCAGATCGTGAAGGGCGCGCCCGCCGACGTGTTTGCGTCGGCCGACCAAAAGGCCATGGACAAGGCGGTCGAGGAAAAGGCCGTCAAGCCTGCGTCGCGGGTCGATTTCGCGGCCAATGAGATCGTCCTGATCGTCCCGACCGACAGCAAGGCCGGCATCAAGACGCTCAAGGACCTGGAGCGTCCCGAGATCAAGCGCATTGCCTACGGCAATCCGTCCTCGGTGCCGGTGGGCCGCTACACGCAGGCTGCACTCCAGGCCCAGGGCCTGTGGGATGCCGTGCAGGCCAAAAGCGTGCTGGCGCAGAATGTGCGCCAGAGCCTGGACTACGTGGCGCGTGGCGAAGTCGACGCGGGCTTTGTGTTCGCCACCGACGCGGCCGTCATGCCGGGCAAGGTCAACGTGGCCGTGCGCGTGCCGTCGCAGACGCCCGTGACCTATCCGATTGCGCTGACCACGCGCGAGGCCGCCGCCAAGGAAGCCGAAAGCTTCGTCAAGTACGTGCTGTCGCCGGCCGGGCAGGCGATACTGTCGCGCTATGGATTCCAAAAGCCCTGAGTGTCCGTTCAATCGTAGTGAATATCGATGAGTGATCCGGTCTGGGTCCCCCTGCTGCTTTCGTTGAAAGTGGCAGGCTGGGCGACGCTATTGGCGACCGTGGCCGGCACGGCCGCGGCGTATTGCCTATCCCGCTGGCGCTGGCCGGGCCGCGACCTGCTGGACGCCATCCTGACCTTGCCGCTGGTGCTGCCGCCGACCGTGCTGGGCTACTACCTGCTGGTGCTGCTGGGCCGGCGCGGCATCATCGGCGAAACGCTGGCGGGCTGGGGCATCGAACTCGTATTCACCTGGCAGGGCGCCGTGGTCGCGGCGTCCGTGGTGGCCTTTCCGCTGGTGTTCAAGTCGGCTCGCGCCGCCTTCGAAAGCGTGGATGGCCAGCTTGAAAACGCGGCGCGCGTGCTGGGCGTGGGCGAAGCGGGCGTGTTCTTTCGCGTCACCTTGCCGCTGGCCGCGCGCGGGATCGCCGCGGGCGTGCTGCTGGCCTTTGCGCGGGCGCTGGGCGAGTTCGGCGCCACGCTGATGATCGCGGGCAACCTGCCGGGCCGCACGCAGACCTTGTCTGTCGCCATCTACGAAGCCGTGCAGGCCGGCGACGACGCCACCGCCAACATGCTGGTGCTGGTCACGTCCGTGACCTGCATCGTCGTGCTGCTGGCCGCCGGCAAGCTGGTGCCCATTGGCGCCGGCCAGCGCAACGGAGGCGGGCGATGAGCATCGACCTTTCCGTGCGCAAGCACATGGTGTCGCGCGATCGGAAGTTCGAACTCGACGTGCAATTCAAGTCGGCCGCCAAGCGCATCGCGCTGTTCGGCCCGTCCGGCGCGGGGAAAAGCCTGACCCTGCGCGCGGTGGCCGGACTGCTGCGCCCGGATGCAGGGCGCATCGAGGTCAACGGGCGCACGCTCTTCGACAGCCAGGCCGGCATCTGCCTGCCCGCGCGGACGCGCCGCGTGGCCTACCTGTTCCAGGACTATGCGCTGTTTCCCCACCTGACCGTGGCGCAGAACATCGCCTTCGGCCTGCGCCGCGGGTGGTTCAACCCGCCCCGGCGCGAGGTCACGCGCGAGGCCCGGCGCTGGGTCGACGCGTTCGAGCTGGGCGCCATCGTCGGCAGCTACCCCCACGAAATTTCAGGCGGGCAAAAGCAGCGCGTCGCCCTGGCGCGGGCCCTGATGCTGCAGCCCCACATCCTGCTGCTGGACGAACCGTTTTCCGCGCTGGACTCGCAGCTGCGCGGCAAGATGCGGCAAGAGCTGGATGCGCTGCAACGCCAGCTGGATGTGCCGATGCTGCTGATCACGCACGATCCCGCGGACGTCGAGGCGCTGGCCGACGAGGTCTTTGAAGTGCGCGAGGGCAGGGTGGGGCGCCACGACGAGGACGTCGGGCTCTAGTGCGCCGGGGCGGCCGCCGCCTGCACGGGCGGTTGCGCGTCAGTCGAGCACGCCGAGGATCACGCTGGACGCCTTGAAAATCGCCACGGCTTCGGCGCCAACGTCCAGTTTCAGATCGGCCGCGCTTTCGTTGGTGACGATGGCGGCCAGCGTCGTGCCGCCGTCCATGGCGATCAGGATCTCGCTGTTGACGGCGCCCGGCCGCAGGTCGGCGATGCGCCCCTGCAACTGGTTGCGCGCCGACAGGCGCAGGCCCGGGCCCGGCGCGCCAACGATGACCGAAGACGCCTTGACCAGCGCGATGGCTTCCTTGCCGGGAGCCAGGCCCAGTTCTTTGGTGCTTTCACGCGTGATCGTGGCCGTAACGGTATGACCGCCGGCAATACGCAGGAGCACTTCGTCGTTGACGGCGCCCGCGCGGATCTCGATGACGGTCCCCAGGAATTTATTGCGGGCGCTGGTCTTGAGCATGAATCGCCTCATCAGGTCGATGTCGCCGCTGGCATCCAGCCCCGCGCGCGTCAGGTTGTCCATGAACTTGCGGTGTTCGACCTCAAGCGCCCGGAAGGTCGCGATCAGGCCGCGCGCCCGATCGGTAAGCTGCGTGCCGCCCCCGCCCTTGCCGCCCGCCGCGCGCACCACCAGCGGTTCACCGGCCAGGTTGTTCATGGCGTCGATGGCGTCCCAGGCCCCCTTGTAGCTCATGCCCACGGCGCGTGCCGCCGCCGTGATCGATCCGGTGGCGTCGATCTGCGCCAGGAGGTCGATGCGGTTCTTGCCGCCCCAGGTCTGGGCGCCGGAGCGAAACCAAATGGAGCCGTCGAGTTCAAGCATGCGCGTGTCGGTAGGAGTGGCCGGGAGCGACGGGAAGTGTAACGGACCGGGCGCGGGGCGCAATGCGGCCGCGACGATTCCGGGCGGATGTTTGGCGGTTGCGAATGAGATTCTGTTGAAACTTTGGTGGCTTCGCGGCACTATGTTGTCGCCTTGAACTCACGGAGAGATCCACATGAAAGCGTTGAAAATGCTGACGGCGGGTTCCATGACGGCATTGCTGGCGGCCTGCGCCTCCGGTCCCACGGTCAAGAGCGACTATGACCACCAGGCCAATTTTGCGCAGTATCAGACCTTCGGCTACATGTCTCCGCTGGGTACGGACAAGGCCGGCTACAACACGCTGCTGACTGAACGCCTGAAGAGCGCGGCGCGCGGCCAGATGGAAATGCGCGGGTATACCTACAGCGCCACCAATCCCGACCTGTTGTTGAACTTTGGCGCCAAGCTCCAGCAGCAGACCGAAGTCACGCCCGGCTTCGCGCCCATGGGGCCGTATTACGGTTATCGCACCGGCTTCTATGGCGGCTGGCCCGGCTACGGTTGGGGCGACGACGTCTATCAATACACCGAGGGCACGCTCAGCGTCGACCTGGTCGATGCGCGGCGGCGGCAACTGGTCTGGGAGGGCGTCGCTGTCGGCGAAGTCCAGAATCCCGGCAGCGCCGGTTCCCAGCAGAACGTGGACAAGGTGGTGGCGGAGATCTTCGCCAAGTATCCGTTCCGTGCCGGCGTCGGCACGCCGCAGGTGCCGGACAAGACCAAGCGCTAGAGGACGCCGCATGACTGCAAGCCGCCAGGCCCTGGCCGAAGACACCGGCGACACGCCGCCCTACGACACCGTCGCGCTCGTGCTGCAAGGGGGCGGGGCGTTGGGTTCTTACCAGGCAGGGGTGTACCAGGGCCTGCACGAAGCCGGCATCCGGCCCAACTGGATTTCCGGCATTTCCATCGGTTCGATCAACGCGGCCATCATCGCCGGGTCCCCGGAAGACGAGCGCGTCGAGCGCCTGCGCGGCTTCTGGGAAAGCATCTGCCGGCCCACGGGCTTTGCCGCGCTGCCGTGGGGCGATACCTTGGACGGCATGTTCGAAGGGGTGCCGTTCGGGTTCGGCTCGCCCGCCATGAACGGACAGGTCTCCGCGTTGCAAGCCCTGTTGACCGGCCAGCCCGGCTTTTTCAAGCCGCGCTTTCCGCCGCCTTACCTGGTGCGCGGGCGCGGCGCCGCCTCCACCAGCTTCTACGACACGTCGCCGCTGGCCGCCACCCTGCGCCAGTTCGTGGATTTCGACCTGCTCAACAGCGGCGCGGTGCGGGCGAGCTTCGGCGCCGTCAACGTGCGTTCGGGCAATTTTGCGTATTTCGACAGCCTGCACGACACCCTGCGGCCCGAGCACATCATGGCCTCGGGCGCCTTGCCGCCCGGGTTCCCGTCGGTGGAGATCGACGGCGAGCATTACTGGGACGGCGGCATCGTATCCAACACGCCGCTTGCGCAGGTGCTGACCACGGACAACATGCGCGACACGCTGGCGTTCCAGGTCGACCTGTGGCCCGCGCGCGGCCCGCTGCCGACGTCGCTGGAAGAGGTGGCCGAGCGGCAAAAGGACATCCAGTATTCGAGCCGCACCCGGCTGGTCACCGACCAGCTGCGGCGCGTCCTGAAACTGCGGCACGGCTTGCAGCGCCTTTTGGAACGCCTGCCGGAAAGCGAGCGCAGCGCGCCCGACCTGGCGGACATCCGCAAGCTTTCGCACACGCCGGCCACCAACATCGTCAACCTCATCTACGAAGCCAAGCACCGCGAGCGCTACTCCAAGGATTACGAGTTCGGCACCGAAGCCATGCGTGAGCACTGGGAGTCGGGCCTGGCGGACATCCGCCATACGCTGGAAAAACCCGGCATCCTGGCCCGGCCCACGCAGGACAGCTGCTTTGTCACGCACGATATCCATCGCAACGGGACCCATCATTCGTAGCGCAGCGGCGGCTTACCGTCGTTTGCGGGGTGTGCAGGTCGGATTGGTCTGATAGATGCGCGGCGACGGGCTGAAATCCGCGCCGTGCAGGTAGCCTTCAAGGACATTCCGCAACCTTGTTCCGGGACGGGCCGCCCCTTGCATGCCGGCGGCCATCCTGGTGGAGATCCGCCTTGAATGCTCCTGTGCCCGCTCCCTTCCTTGCCAAGCCCGGCACGCGCAAGCCCGCGCGTACGTCCGCTAGCAACCCCGCATGCAGCCCCCCATGCACCCCTGCGCGGACGCAACCGCCCGCCGGCTGGGCGCCGGGCCTGCCCCAAGACCCCGTGGACGGGTGGTGGAGCCTGCTCTACTGGGGCTGGACGCTGCAATTGCCCAACGGCGCGCGCTTGGACCTCACCGAACTCGAGCGCGCCTGCTTCGCGTGCCTGGTCAGGAATCCGCAGCGCGAATTGGTCCGCGAAGAAGTGAAACACCTGCGCGGCGGCATGAACATGCGGTCGCTCAATGTCGCGATCTGCAGGCTGCGCACCAAGGTCCGCCAAGCGGGTGCGCGCCTGCCCCTGCACACGGTGCATGGCGTCGGCTATGCGTTCCTGGGCAATCTCCGAGAGCTCGCCAACAGCAAATAACTGTTGCGCAATTGCGCCTGAAAGTTCCCCCGGACCCCCAAAAGTACGTGATTTCCCCAATATCTGAGTTACATTACTGGGCTATTCACGTGTCGTTGGTGACGCTTGGTCATGATTTGATCGCTGCTCTTCGGCACGTTCGAATTGCTGCGGTACCTGACGCGATTTCACGACGCGCTTCATTACGCTACGCGGGGGTTTCAATGCGGTTTTCGCCTAAACGAATTTCGGGTCTGGCTGTTTCCGGTGGCGTCCTCGCGCTGATATTGGCCGGATGCGGGGAAAGACCCCAGATGAATCCCGGCATGCCCCAGGTCAGCGTGGTCACGGTGCAGCCGCAGCGCGCGCCCATCGTCTCGGAATTGCCGGGCCGCGTGGATGCCGTGCGCGACGCGCAGATTCGCGCCCGCGTCACCGGCATCGTGCAGCGCATCACCTTCGAGCAGGGCGGCGACGTCAAGGAAAACCAGCTGCTGTTCAAGATCGATCCGGCGCCCTACAAGGCCGCCTACGATCAGGCGACGGCGCAGTTGAAGCAGGCGCAGGCCAACCTGTTCAGCGCCAAGCTCCTGGCCGACCGCTACGCGCCGCTGGTCAAGGCCAACGCCGTCAGCAAGCAGGAATACGACAACGCCGTCGCCTCCTTCCGCCAGGCCGACGCCACCGTGGCCGCCGCGAAGGCCGCGCAGGACAACGCCGCCATCAACCTGAGCTACACGGACGTCACCTCGCCGATCACCGGCCGCATCGGCAAGCCGCTGGTCACCGAGGGCGCGCTGGTCGAATCCACGTCCGCCACGCAAATGGCCACGGTGCAGCAGCTCGATCCCATCTACGTCGACTTCACACAGTCCACCGCCGACCTTGCCGCTCTGCGCCGCGCCTTTGCGAGCGGCCGTCTGCAGCAAGTGGGCAAGGACGCCGCCCGCGCCACCGTCGTGCTTGAAGACGGCTCCGAATACGAGCATCCCGGCAAGCTGCTGTTCACCGGCATCACGGTGGATCCCAGCACCGGCCAGGTGAACCTGCGCGCCGAGGTCCCCAATCCCGATGGCATCCTGCTGCCCGGCATGTATGTGCGGGTCCGCCTGGAGCAGGGCTTTGACGATGTCGCCCTGCTGGTTCCCCAACAGGCGCTGCAGCGTACGGCCGACGGCAAGCAGAGCCTGATGCTGGTGCGCGACAACAAGATCGCGCAGGCGCCGGTCACCACTGGCGGCGCGTACGAAAACAACTGGCTGGTCACCAGCGGCCTGAAGGCAGGCGACGTGGTCGTGGTCGAAGGCTTCCAGAAGATCCGCCCCGGCGCGCCGGTGCAGGTCAGCCAATGGAACCGGGGCGGCACGCCCGCGCAGGGCGGCGCGCCCGCCGCGCAGCCCGGCGCCAAGCCCGCCGAACCTGGCGCGCAGCCCGGCGCCAAACCGGCCGAACCCGCCCCGCAGCCCGGCGCCAAGCCGGCCGAGCCGGCCCCGCAGGACAAGGCCGCCGGCCAGAAATCGTAAGCGGCACGCGGCGCAGCAAGCGCCGCGTTCCTCTTTGGTGAGCATCGCTTTCAGAGTCAGCCCACATGCCGCAATTTTTTATCGATCGACCAATCTTCGCCTGGGTAGTTGCCCTTTTCATTCTGCTGGCAGGGGTGTTGGCCATCCCGAACATGCCGGTTGCGCAGTACCCCGATGTGGCCCCGCCGGCCATCACGATCACCGCGACCTACCCCGGCGCGTCGGCCCCCGAAGTGGCCGAGTCGGTCACCAGCATCATCGAAGACCAGCTCAACGGCGCCAAGGGCCTGATCTACTACGAGTCCGTCAGCGACTCCTACGGCACCTCGACCATCACCGCGACGTTTGCGCCCGGCACCAATCCTGACTTGGCGCAGGTGGACGTGCAGAACCGCGTGTCCAACGTGATCGCCCAGCTGCCCAGCGCGGTGCAGCAGCAGGGCCTGCAGTACGAGCAGACCAGTACCGGCTTTCTGATGATCGTGACGCTGTCTTCCACCGATGGCTCGCTGGACCAGACGGCGCTGGCCGACTACATCACCCGCAACGTGAAGAACCCGGTGTCGCGCGTGCCGGGCGTGGGCCAGTTCCAGTTGTTCGCCGCGCCTCGCGCGATGCGCGTCTGGCTGGACCCGAACAAGCTGGTCGGCTTCAATCTCAGCATGGCCGAGGTCAACAACGCCATCGCCAGCCAGAACGTGCTGATCTCCGGCGGCAGCATCGGTGCGCCGCCCAATCCGGAATCGCAGCGCATCACGGCCACGGTCACGGCCAACGGCCAATTGAGCACGGTCGACGGCTTTGGCCGTATCGTCCTGCGCGCCAACACCGACGGCTCCAAGGTGCTGCTGCGCGACGTCGCCCGCATCGAGGTGGGCGCCGACAACTACCAGTTTGGCGCCCGCCTGAACGGCAAGCCCACGGCGGCCTTCGCCATCGTGCTGTCGCCCAACGCCAACGCGCTGGCCACGGCGCAAGGCGTGCGCAACCAGATGCAGGAGCTGTCCAAGTACTTCCCGGGCAACATCCAGTATTCGGTGCCGTACGACACCGCGCCCTACGTCAAGGTCTCCATCGAGCAGGTGCTCCATACCCTGGCCGAAGCCATGGTGCTGGTGTTCCTGGTCATGTACCTGTTCCTGCAGAACGTGCGCTACACGCTGATCCCGGCGCTCGTGGTCCCGGTGGCCATGCTGGGGGCGTTCGCCGTGATGCTGGCGCTGGGCTTCTCGATCAACGTGCTGACCATGTTCGCGATGGTGCTTGCCATCGGGATTCTCGTGGACGACGCCATCGTGGTCGTCGAAAACGTCGAGCGGATCATGGCGACCGAGGGCCTGCCGCCCAAAGAGGCCACCAAGAAAGCCATGCCGCAGATCAGCGGCGCCATCATCGGGATCACGCTGGTGCTGGTGACCGTGTTCCTGCCGCTGGCCTTCATGAGCGGGTCGGTGGGCGTGATCTACCGCCAGTTCTCGGTGGCAATGGCCGTGTCCATCTTCTTTTCGGCGCTCTTGGCGCTGACCTTCACGCCGGCGCTGTGCGCCACGATCCTCAAGCCGGTGGCCAAGGGCCACCACGAGGACAAGAAGGGCTTTTTCGGCTGGTTCAACCGCAAGTTCGACGCCACCACGCACGGCTACCAGAACTGGGTGTCGCGCATCCTGCACAAGGGCGGCCGGATGATGCTGGCGTTCCTCGTGCTGGTCCTGCTGCTGGGCTGGCTTTACCTGCGCCTGCCGTCGTCGTTCCTGCCCGAGGAAGACCAGGGCTACGTGGTCAGCAACATCGAGCTGCCCACCGGCGCCAGCGCCAACCGTACCGTCGAAGTCATCGAGCAGGTCGAAAAATACTTCCAGGGCATTCCCGCCGTCGAGAACATCATTGCCGTGCAGGGCTACAGCTTCAACGGCAACGGTCTGAACGCGGCCATCGCCTTCACGACGCTCAAGGACTTCAAGGACCGCAAGGAGCGTCAAGATTCGGCCGGCGCGATCGCCTTCACGGCGTTCGAAAAGCAGCTCATGGGCATCCATGACGCGCAGGTCTTCACGCTGGTGCCGCCGGCCATCTCGTCGCTGGGCAACGCCACCGGTTTCGACTTGCGCCTGCAGGATCGCGGCGCCGCCGGCACCGAGGCCCTGGCGGCTGCCACCGCGCAGCTGATGGGCGAGGCCATGAAGAGCCCCGTGCTGTCGCAAGTCCGTATCACGGGCCTGTCGGCGGGCACGCAGCTCAGCCTGAACATCGACCGCGACAAGGCGGCCGCGCTGGGCGTGGACTTCAACGAAGCCGCATCGCTCATCTCGACCGCGGTCGGCTCGGCGTACCTGAGCAAGTTCCCGAACCTGGGCCGGATGCAGAACATCTGGGTCCAGGCCGATGCGCCGTACCGCATGCAATTGTCCGACGTGCTCAAGCTGAACGCCCGCAACGCGCAGGGCGGCATGGTGCCGCTGTCCACGTTCGTCACGGGCGAATGGGTGCAGGGACCGGTGCAGGTCGTGCGCTACAACAGCTACGAGTCGATGCGTATCGGCGGCAGCTCGGCGCCGGGCTACTCCACCGGCGAGGCCATGGAAGAAATGCAGCGGCTGGTCGCTCAGTTGCCGCAAGGCTTCGGCTACGAGTGGACGGGGCTGTCGTACCAGGAATTGCAGGCCGGCAACCAGGCCCCCATCCTGATGGGCCTGTCGCTTCTCGTCGTGTTCCTGGTGCTTGCCGCGCTGTATGAAAGCTGGGCCATCCCCATCTCCGTCATGCTGGTGGTGCCTCTGGGCATGCTGGGCGCGGTGGCGCTGGTCAGTGCGCTGGGCATGTCCAACGACGTGTACTTCCAGGTCGGCATGGTGACCGTGATCGGGCTGGCGGCCAAGAACGCCATTCTTATCGTGGAATTCGCCAAGGACCAGTACGCGCGCGGCATGGGCCTGTACGAGGCCGCAGTGGAGGCCGCGCGATTGCGCTTCCGTCCCATCCTGATGACGTCGCTGGCGTTTATCCTGGGCGTGATTCCGCTGGCGCTGGCCACCGGCGCGGGCGCGGCCAGCCAGCGCGCGGTGGGCCTGGGCGTGCTGGGCGGCATGCTGGCCGCCACGCCGTTCGCTGTGATCTTCGTTCCGACATTCTTCGTGGTGGTGCTGGGCCTGTTCAAGACCCGCCCGCGTCTGCTCGGCGCCGAACTGCGCGCCTTCGAGCAGGAGCAGGCCGAAAAGAAGGCGGCGGCCGAAAAGGGCGCTGACCCGGCAACGCCGCAGACCGCACAACCCACTGGTGGCCAGGAGGGCAAGGAATGAAAGCCCTGATGTTCAGACAGACCGCCTTGTCCGCCTTTGTGGCGGTGGCGTTGGCCGGCTGCTCGCTGGCGCCCGATTACAAGCGTCCCGACGCGCCGGTCAGCCCGGCGTGGCCGGATCAGCCCAAGGTGCAATACGGCGCGTACTCGCGCGCCACCACGCTGGGCTCGCAGCCCGCCGCCGACGTCGTGCCGCAGGCCGGCACACCCGCGGCGGACCTGGGCTGGCGCGAATTCTTCCGCGATCCCCGCCTGCAGGCCCTCATCGAGCTTGCGCTGGTCAACAACCGCGACCTGCGCGTCGCGGTCCAGCGCGTCGAAGAGGCCCGGGCGCAATACGGCATCCAGCGCGGCGCGCAGTGGCCCAGCATCGGTGCCGGCATCCAGGGCCAGCGCCAGCATCTGCCGGCCAACATGCGGGCCGGCGGTCCGGATTCCAGCTCGATCAGCAGTTCCTACCAGGCCGGCATCGGCCTGACCACGTTCGAAATCGACCTGTTCGGCCGCCTGCGCAACCTGTCCGAAGCCGCGTACCAGCAGTACCTGTCGACCGAGCAGGCGCAAAAGACCGTTCACATCACCTTGGTGGGTTCGGTCGCGCAGTCGTATTTCAACCTGCGCGCCGCCGAGGTCCAGCTGGACCTGACGCAGCGCACGCTGGCCTCGCGCCAGGAATCGTATGACCTGGTCAAGCGCCGCTTCGACGGCGGCGTGGCCTCCGAACTGGACCTGAACCAGTCCAAGTCGCTGCTGGACACGGCCTCTGCCGACCTGGCGCAACTGGCCCGCGCCCGCGCGCAGGCCATGAACGCGCTGGTGCTGGTGGTGGGCACGCCGCTGCCCGACACGCTGCCCCCGCCGGCCACGTTCGGCCGCGACCAGGTGCTGGCCACGGTGCCGTCGGGCCTGCCGTCCGACCTGCTGGAGCGCCGGCCCGACATCGCCGCCGCCGAAAACCAGCTGCTGTCCGCCAACGCCAACATCGGCGCGGCGCGCGCGGCGTTCTTCCCGACCATCTCGCTGACTGGCCTCTTGGGCGTGGCCAGCCCGTCGCTGGGGGATCTGTTCAAGGGCGGGCAGGGGTATTGGAGCTTCTCGCCGTCGATCACGACCCCGTTGTTTGCGGGCGGCAGCATCCGCGAAGGACTGAACCTGGCCAAGGCGCGCGACAATATCGCCGTGGCGCAGTACGAGCAGACCATCCAGCAGGCGTTCCGCGAGGTCTCGGACGCGCTGGCGGGCGAGGCCACCTACGGGGCGCAGCTCGATGCCCAGCGCGCGCTGCAGGATTCGTCGGCGCGGACGCTGGAGTTGTCGAATTTGCGTTATACCAACGGTATCGACAGCTACCTGCAGGTGCAGACCGCGCAGGTGGACTTTTTCAACGCCCAGCTCGCATTGGTGCAAACCGGCCTGGCCGCGCTGATCAACCGCGTGGAGCTGTACAAGGCGCTGGGCGGTGGCTGGGAAGAAACAACGAAAGTGCAATGATAGAACTTGGTGTAAATATCGATCACGTCGCCACGCTGCGGCAGCAGCGCCACACGGCGTACCCCGACCCGATCGCCGCGGCGCTGCGCGCCGAGGACGCCGGCGCCGACCTGATCACGCTGCATCTGCGCGAAGACCGGCGGCACATCCAGGATGCCGACGTCTACGCGATCCGCCCGCAGTTGCGCACCCGCATGAACCTGGAATGCGCGGTAACGCCGGAAATGCTTGAGATTGCCTGCGCGGTCAAGCCCAGCGACGTTTGCCTGGTGCCCGAAAAGCGCACCGAGCTCACGACGGAAGGCGGGCTGGAAGTGGCCGGCGCGATGGGCCCGGTGTCCGACGCCGTGGCCCTGCTGACCGAAGCCGGCATTCGCGTTTCGCTCTTCATCGATCCGGACCCGGTTCAGATCGCCGCCGCCGCCAAGGCAGGCGCGCCCGTGATCGAACTGCACACCGGCGCCTATGCCGAGGCCGAGGGCGAGGCCGCCCACGCCGAACTGCAGCGCATCCGCCTGGCCGTGACCGAAGGGCTGCGCCACGGGCTGCGCGTGAACGCGGGACATGGCCTGCATTACGGCAACGTCAAGCCGGTGGCCGCGCTGGACGGCATTTCCGAACTCAACATCGGCCACGCCATCGTGGCGCAGGCGATCTTCGACGGCTGGGAAAAAGCCGTGCGCGACATGAAGGCGCTGATGGTGCAGGCGCGGTTGCACGCGCTGCGCGGGCTTTGAACGCGGGCCGATGACGCGTTTTGACCGCTAGCCAGGCGATGCCGATGTCCGACTCTTCTTCCGCCACGCCCGCCGGCGCCATTGCCGGCATCGGCATGGACCTCCTGCGCATCGACCGGATCGAGCGCGCGCTGGCGCGCCACGGCGACCGGTTCGCCGAAAAGATCCTGGGACCCGAAGAACTCCTCAAATTCCATGCCCGCCGTGCGCGCGACCCGGTCCGCGGGCTGCGATTCCTTGCCACGCGCTTTGCGGCCAAGGAAGCCTTTTCCAAGGCGATCGGCCTGGGCATGCGCATGCCGATGACGTGGCGGCGCGTGCAGACGCTGAATGCGCCGGGCGGCCGCCCGGTGCTGGTGATCGCGCCCGAATTGCAGGCCTGGTATGCCGAACGGTTCGGCGCGGCCCACGTTTCCATTACCGATGAATCCGACATGGCCGCCGCGTACGTGGTGGTCGAGCGCAAGCCCTGAGCCCGGGATGTTTCCCGCCGGCTTGCCGCACATCTACAAGGACACCTCCATGGCCAAAAAGAAATCCAAGGCGGTCCTGCCCCCCGGCCCCGTGATGGTCGATGTGGCGGGATACACGCTTACGAAGGCGGAAAAGAAGCGCCTGCGCCACCCGCTGGTGGGCGGCGTCATCCTCTTTGCCCGCAACTTCGAGAACCGCGCCCAGCTCACCGCGCTGACGCGCCAGATCCACAAGGCGCGCAAGGAGCCGCTGCTGATCCTGGTGGATCACGAAGGCGGCCGCGTGCAGCGGTTCCGCGACGACGGCTTCACGCCGTTGCCGCCGATGCGCGCGCTGGGCCAGTTGTGGGACCAGGATCCGCTGCAGGCGATGCGCCTGGCCACCGAGGCCGGGTATGTCCTGGCGGCCGAACTGCGCGCCTGCGGCGTGGACATGAGCTTCACGCCGGTGCTGGACCTGGATTACGGCGTCAGCAAGGTCATCGGCAACCGCGCCTTCCACGCCGATCCCCGCGTCGTGACCATGTTGTCGCGCGCGCTGGTGCAGGGGCTGGCGCTGGCCGGCATGTCGGCCTGCGGCAAGCATTTCCCCGGCCACGGTTACGTCGAGGCCGACTCGCACCACGAGATCCCCGTCGATCCGCGCACGCTGGACCAGATCATGAAGGACGATGCCGCGCCCTACGCGTGGCTGGGCGATGCGGTCCTGCCGTCCGTCATGCCCGCGCACGTGATCTATCCCAAGGTGGACAAGCACCCGGCGGGATTTTCCAAGCGCTGGGTGCAGGACATCCTGCGCAAGCGCCTGGGCTACGATGGCGTGGTGTTCTCGGACGACCTGACCATGGAAGGCGCCGCGGTCGCGGGCGACATCCTGGACCGGGCCAACGCCGCGCTGCGCGCCGGTTGCGACATGGTGCTGGTGTGCAACCGCCCGGACCTGGCCGACGACCTGCTGTCGCGCCTTGAGTTCGACCATGCGCCCGAGTCCGTTGCGCGCATCCGGCGCCTGATGCCGCGTTTCGATGCGCCCGATTGGGATACCTTGCAGGCCGAAAGCCGTTACCAGAATGCCCGACGACTTCAATCTCAAATCGTTCCTGTCTGACCTGCCGCATCT
Organism: Achromobacter sp. SLBN-14; assembly: GCF_006715415.1. Taxonomy (NCBI): domain Bacteria; kingdom Pseudomonadati; phylum Pseudomonadota; class Betaproteobacteria; order Burkholderiales; family Alcaligenaceae; genus Achromobacter; species Achromobacter sp. SLBN-14. The sequence goes on from NZ_VFNE01000001.1 coordinate 4,704,261, forward strand.
GCCGGGTGTCTACCGGCACCTGGATGCGGCCGGCGAGGTCATGTATGTCGGCAAGGCGCGCGACCTGAAGAAGCGCGTCTCGTCGTATTTCCAGAAGACGCTCTCCAGCCCGCGCATCGCGCAGATGGTGGCCAAGGTGGCGCGGCTGGAGGTCACGGTGACGCGCTCCGAGGCCGAAGCGCTGATCCTGGAAAACAACCTCATCAAGAGCCTGAAGCCGCGCTACAACATCCTGTTCCGCGACGACAAGTCCTATCCGTACCTGCACATCACGGGGCATGACTGGCCCCGCATCGCGTACTACCGCGGCGCCACCAACAAGCGCGGCCAGTTCTTCGGCCCGTTTCCCAATGCCTGGGCCGTGCGCGAAACCATCCAGATCCTGCAGAAGGTCTTTCGCCTGCGCACGTGCGAAGACAGCGTGTTCGCCAACCGCTCGCGCCCCTGTCTGCTGCATCAGATCGGGCGCTGCTCGGCGCCTTGCGTGGGCGCCATCGAAGCGGCCGAATACGACCGCGACGTGCATCGCGCCGTCCGCTTTCTGAACGGCGAGGCCAAGGACGTCATGGGCGAAATCGAGGCCCGCATGCAGCAGGCCTCCATGGAGTTGCGCTTCGAAGAAGCCGCGGCGCTGCGCGACCAGATGGGATCGCTGGCGCGCGTGCTGCACCAGCAGACCATGGAAAACGTCAGCGGCGAAGACACCGACATCATTGCGGTGGCCATTGCCGGCGGCAAGGTCTGCGTGAACCTGGCGATGGTGCGCGGCGGCCGCCATCTGGGCGACAAGCCGTTCTTTCCCTCGCACGCCGAAGGCGAGGCCGCGCCGCAGGTGCTGGAAGCCTTCGTGGCCCAGCATTACACCGAGAACGCGATGCCGCCCATCCTGGTGTGTTCGCACACCTTGCCCGATCCCGAACTGATCGCGCTGCTGGTCGAACAGTCGGGCGGCCGGCCGACGCGGGTGCTGACGCGGCCGCAGGGCACGCGCCGGTCGTGGCTGGAGCAAGCGGCAAAGAACGCCGAAATGGCGCTCGCCCGCGCGCTGACCGAATCCGGCGCCCGGGCGGCCCGCACGCTGGCGCTGGCCGAAGCGCTGGACCTGGACACCGACGAAGCCGCGCTCGACGCACTGCGCATCGAGTGTTTCGACATCAGCCACACCGCCGGCGAAGCCACCCAGGCTTCCTGTGTGGTGTTCGAGCACCACGACATGCAGCCTTCGCTGTACCGCCGTTACAACATCGCCGGCATCACGCCCGGCGACGACTACGCGGCCATGCGCCAGGTGCTGACCCGGCGTTTTGCGAAGGTGGCCGATGGCGACGCGCAGATGCCCGGCCTTGTCCTCATCGACGGCGGCAAGGGCCAGGTCGAGGTCGCGCGCAAGGTCTTCGCGGAACTGGGGCTGGACATCCAGACGCTGGTGGGCGTGGCCAAGGGGGAAGGGCGCAAGGTCGGCCTGGAAACCCTGGTGTTCGCCGACGGCCGCCCGCCGGTCGCCCTGGGCGGCGAATCCGCCGCGCTGATGCTGATCGCCCAGGTGCGCGACGAGGCCCACCGCTTCGCCATCACCGGCATGCGCGCCCGCCGCGCCAAGACACGCAACGTCTCGCGCCTGGAAGAAATCGAAGGCGTGGGCGCCCGCCGCCGCCAACGCCTCCTGGCCCGCTTCGGCGGCTTTTCCGGCGTTGCCCGCGCCAGCATCGAGGACCTGGCCTCGGTAGACGGCATCTCGCAAGACTTGGCAATCCGCATCTACGAGGCGCTGCGCTGACGCCCCGGACTTGCCCAAATGTCACGAATTCGTGTCACCCTCGCCGCCGACCCAACATGCCAAACCCCAAATTTCAACCACTCCACCCGACGAGCAATCCGGGCCGCGCGGATCCGGCTCCGCCGGTCCGCAGAGGCGCCCCCTTGAGGGGGAAGCGCCAAAGGCGCTTCGGGGGTGGGCTCTAGCTGTTAGGATACGGACACTATGCCAATTAACGTTCCCATTATTCTGACGTGGCTGCGTATCGCCATGATTCCGCTGGTGGTCGGGCTGTTCTATCTGCCCGAAAGCTGGATGTCTGTTCCCACGCGCGATACGCTGGCGGCATGGGCCTTCATCATCGCCGCGCTGACCGACTGGTTCGACGGCTGGCTCGCCCGGCGCTGGAACCAGACATCGGCATTTGGCGCATTTCTGGATCCGGTGGCCGACAAACTCATGGTCTGCGCCGCCCTCATCGTGCTGCTTGACCTGAGCCGGGTCGACGCCTTCATCTCGCTCATCATCATCGGTCGTGAAATCACGATTTCCGCGCTGCGCGAATGGATGGCCAAGATCGGCGCCAGCGCCAGCGTGGCCGTGCACCGGCTGGGCAAGTTCAAGACGGCGGCGCAGATGATCGCCATTCCGTGCCTGCTGTATAACCAGACAATCTACGGCGTCAGCACCAAACTGCTGGGCGACGTGCTGATCATCGTGGCCGCGGTGCTGACAGTGTGGTCGATGCTGTACTACCTGCAGCGCGCCTGGCCCGCGATCCGCGAAAAAGCCATGTAGTATCGATTTTCCGGGCCGGCTGAATAAGCCGGCCCGGCGCAGTTGCAGACCCTGCAGTCGCAAAAAAAATCACGCCCGGGCAAGTACCCGCGCGCCGCCGGAGACAACCCGCGAACCGCCTCGAGCGGAACGCATCCTGCCGCCTTCGCGGCCTTGTGCAATGAACACCGCTACCGCCGCCACCCCCTTGCTCTCGGACGCCGACGTACGCCGGCGCGACTGGAAAATCATCCTGCTCATCGGCGTGGCGCACGCGTCGTCCCACTTCTTCCAGCTTGTGCTGCCGTCGCTGTACGGCGCGCTGGGCCTTCAGTTCGGGCTGGACTTCGCGCGGCTGGGCCTGCTGGTATCGACGTTCTACGTGGTTTCCGGCATCGGCCAGGCGTCCTCGGGTTTCGTGGTGGACCGCATCGGCGCGCGCCCCGTGCTCTGGTTCGGGCTCGGCTGCTTCGTGCTGTCGGGCGTGCTGATCGGATCGGCCACCGGCTACGTCATGCTGATGGCCGCCGCCGTCATTGGCGGCATCGGCAATTCAGTGTTTCATCCGGCCGATTACTCCCTCATCAATCACCGCGTCACCGCCCCGCGGCTCGGCCATGCGTTCTCCACGCACGGCCTGACCGGCAACCTGGGGTGGGCGCTCACGCCCGTGTTCATCACCACCATCACGCTGCTGGCCAACTGGCGCGTGGCAGCCTATAGCGCCGCCGGCCTCGTGGCGCTGGTGCTGCTGCTGACGGTGCTGGGACGCGACCTGCTGGGTGGCCCGTCGCCCATCGAGGCCGGCGGCGACGCCAAGGATGCCGCCAACGCGCCCAAGCCCGCCGCCAAACCGCAAGAGGGCGTTCTGGCCACGCTGTCCGCGCTCTTGTCCAAGCCCGCGCTGTGGGGCGCTTTCCTCTTCTTTGCCTGCACTTCCATCGCGCTTTCGTCGGTGCAGAACTACACGATTCCCTTGCTGGGCCAGCTTTACGACCTGTCCAAGGTCACGGCCAGTTCCGCGCTGTCCGGGTACATGGTCGCCTCGGCGGTGGGCATGGCGGCCGGCGGCTTCCTGGTGTCGGCCAACCCGCGCACCGAGCGCACCGTCATGGTGGCGCTGATCCTGGCTGGCCTGACGCTGGTCGTGCTGGCGCTGGGGCTTGTGCCCGCCGTGCTGGCCGCGCCCGTCGTGGGCCTGGCCGGCTTCTGCTCGGGCGTGGCCGCACCGTCGCGCGACATGCTGATCCGCCGCGTGACGCCCAAGGGCTCGACCGGCTCGGTCTACGGCCTGGTGTATTCGGGCATGGACGTGGGCTCGGCGCTGGGGCCGCTCGCTTTCGGCCTGCTCCTGGATGCCGGCCTGCGGCAAGGTCCGTGGGTGGGCGCGGGCGTGGCGTTCGCCGTGGCCGCTTTCCTGGCGCAGTGGATCGCGGTGCAGGCGCGCCGCGCCGAACCGCCTGCGGCGGCGGCAGCAGCGCGGCCGTAATGCGGTGAGACCGCGGGCGCCGTTACCGCAGGGCGCCCCAACCCCTTTGATCGCCCCGCACGGCGCCAGAGCTGCCTTGCGCGCCATCAAGCACGACATTGCCGCGTGCGCCCCGGCCGGCGCCGCTTGATGCCTCGCAAGGCCAGGGCATGGCTTCCCCGATGTAATAACCATGTGGTTGAACTGGTTATTCACAGGAGAAGCAAATGAGAAAGACAAGTACGCTGCTGGCCGTGGGACTCGTACTGGGACTGTGGGCAAATCAGGCGTGGAGCGCGTCGCAGGAACCCATCCAGCCGATCGAGCCCGCCGTCATCAAGGAACCCGCCAAGGTCGAACTGGGCAAGAAACTCTTCTTCGATCCGCGTCTGTCCCGCTCCGGCGCGATCTCCTGTAATTCCTGCCACAACCTCGCCATGGGCGGGTCCGACAACCTGAAGGCCTCCATCGGCCACAAATGGCAGCAGGGCGGCATCAATTCACCGACCGTGCTCAATTCCAGCCTGAACATCGCCCAGTTCTGGGATGGCCGCGCCAAGGACCTGCGCGAGCAGGCGGGCGGCCCGATCGAGAACCCCATGGAAATGGCGTCGACCCACGAGCTTGCGGTGCAGGTGCTCAATTCCATTCCGGGCTACCGCGCCGAATTCAAGCAGGTCTTCGGCAAGGACACGATCACCATCGGCGAGGTGACCAGCGCGCTGGCCGCGTTTGAAGAAACCCTGGTCACGCCGAATTCGCGTTTCGACCAGTGGCTCAAGGGCGACAAGAAAGCGTTGACCGTCCGGGAACTGGCCGGATACGACCTCTTCAAGAACAGCGGCTGCGTCGCTTGCCACAACGGCGTGGCGGTGGGCGGCAACTCGTTCCAGAAGATGGGGCTGGTCACCCCCTACATCACCGAGAACAAGGCCGAAGGCCGGGCCGCGGTCACGGGCAAGGACGCGGACCGCTTCAACTTCAAGGTGCCGACGCTGCGCAACGTCGCGCTGACCTACCCGTACTTCCATGACGGCGAAGCGGCCACGCTGACGCAGGCCGTCGACGTGATGGGCCGCCTGCAACTGGGCCGCACGTTCACGCCCGATGAAAACGGCCAGATCGTGGCGTTCCTGAAGACGCTGACGGGCGACCAGCCAGTCATCCAGTACCCGGTGCTGCCGCCGTCCGAAGACGACACGCCGCGGCCTGAGCCGTTCGTGAAGTGAACGCAGATCGGTAATTGCTGAACAGCAAAAGCAAAACGGCCGCCCTGGGGCGGCCGCTTTTCGTGGCAGGCGCGTTACTGGCGGACGGTTCGCCTATCGGCGGGCGGCGCCGCCTCGAAGTTGCTGCGCCAGGGATTGATGTCCAATCCGCCGCGGCGTGTATAGCGCGCATACACCGTCAAATGCTCCGGGCCGCACGCCTGCATGATGTCGCTGAAGATGCGCTCGACGCAGTGCTCGTGGAATTCGGCGTGCTGGCGGAACGACACCACATACCGCAGCAGCGATTCGCGATCGATCGGCTTGCCGCGGTAGCGGATCTGCACGGTGGCCCAATCGGGTTGGCCGGTCACGGGGCAGTTCGACTTCAAGAGGCGCGACGCCAGCGTTTCCTCGACCACGTCGCCCGGCCGGGTGCGCAGCAGCTCGGGGGCGGGCTCATAGGTGTCGATCTCGATATCCAGCTTGTCGATGTAGATGCCGTCCAGCTCGCCCATCTGCAGCTCGGAAAAGCGCTGCGGCAAGAAGAAGTCCAGGCCCACCGGCGCGCCCGCGGCGGCGCTCAGGTCGCGTTCCAGCCGGCCGCGCAGGGCCGCCGAATTGACCAGGCGGGTCTGGTTGAACGAGTTCAGGTACAGCTTGAACGACTTGGATTCGATGATGTTGGGGCTGTCGGCCGGCACCGAGAACGTCGCCATCGCCACCCGCGGCTTGCCCTTGGCGTCCAGCCACGACAGCTCGTAGGCGTTCCACAGGTCCACCCCGCTAAAGGGCAGGTTGCCGTCATTCAGATTGAGCGCCGCGCGGTTGTGCGAGCGCGCAATGGGGAACAGCAGCGAGGGATCGTATTGCGAGGCGTAGGCCACGCTCTGCCCGAGAGGGCCGTGAGACAGGGTCATAGCAGGAATTCAAAAACGGGATGACGGCATTGTAGGCGCTGGAAGGGGCCCGATTTTCCACAACGTGAAATGTAACTCTCGGCATGTGAAAGCCGGTGTTGCGCAGCAGCGGGGCGGCATTTCATAAACGACAATCGCATTTCATTATACAAAATCAAGTTCATAACTCATTGATTTAAATGACTAACATTTTTCGTCTTGTATAAGACCTGCCTTCACATTGCTCCGCAGCACAAGCATAGACTTTCTCCAACGATTCACGCAATGCACGACGCGAATCCTTTGAAGTTCTCTCACTACTGACCAGGAGCATCACCATGAGCAATCGCGAAACCGAAATCCGCAACCTGCAGAAAGATTGGGCCGAGAACAGCCGGTGGCAGGGCATCAAGCGCGACTACAGCGCCGAAGACGTCATCCGCCTGCGTGGCTCGATCAGCGTCGAACACACGCTTGCCCGCCGCGGCGCCACGCGCCTCTGGGAACTCCTGCACAGCGAGCCGTTCGTCAATTCGCTGGGCGCCCTGACCGGCAACCAGGCCATGCAGCAGGTCAAGGCCGGCCTGAAGGCCATCTATCTGTCAGGCTGGCAGGTCGCCGGCGACGCCAACCTGGCCGGCGAAATGTATCCCGACCAGTCGCTCTATCCCGCCAACTCCGTGCCGCAGGTGGTCCGCCGCATCAACAATTCGTTGACGCGCTGCGACCAGATCCAGTGGATGGAAGGCAAGAACCCTGGCGATGAAGGCTACATCGACTTCTTCGCGCCCATCGTGGCGGACGCCGAAGCCGGTTTCGGCGGCGTGCTCAACGCCTATGAACTGATGAAGGCCATGATCGAGGCGGGCGCGTCGGGTGTCCACTTCGAAGACCAGCTCGCTTCCGTGAAGAAGTGCGGCCACATGGGCGGCAAGGTGCTGGTGCCCACCCGCGAGGCCGTGTCCAAGCTGGTGTCCGCCCGCCTGGCCGCCGACACGATGGGCACGCCCACGTTGCTGCTGGCCCGCACCGACGCCGACGCGGCCGACCTGGTGACCAGCGACGTCGACGAGAACGATCGTCCGTTCATCACCGGCGAGCGCACGGTGGAAGGCTTCTTCCGCACCCGCGCCGGCATCGACCAAGCCATCTCGCGCGGCCTGGCCTACGCGCCGTACGCCGACCTGATCTGGTGCGAAACGTCCACGCCCAACCTGGAATACGCCCGCAAGTTCGCGGACGCCATCCATCGCCAATTCCCGGGCAAGCTGCTGGCCTACAACTGCTCGCCGTCGTTCAACTGGAAGAAGAACCTGGACGACGGCACCATCGCCAAGTTCCAGCGCGAGCTGGGCGCCATGGGCTACAAGTTCCAGTTCATCACGCTGGCCGGCTTCCACGCGCTGAACTACGGCATGTTCGAGCTGGCCCACGGCTACGCCCGCCGCCAGATGAGCGCGTTCGTGGAACTGCAGCAGAAGGAATTTGCCGCCGCCGAAATGGGCTTCACCGCCGTGAAGCACCAGCGCGAAGTGGGCACCGGTTACTTCGACGCCGTGACCCAGACGATCGAGGGTGGCAAGTCGTCCACGACCGCGCTGACCGGCTCGACCGAAGAGGCGCAGTTCGAACACGGCAAGGCGCAGAAGGCTGCGTAAGCCGGCAGTGCCCGGCCTGTCCCGCGGGACGCCGGGCGCCGCATGCAGGTGTGTAGTCGCAGGTGCTGTTGTAGGGTGGATTCAAGGGTGCCTGCGGGCACCCTCTTTTTTTGTTTCGCGATGGCGCCATTCCCGCAGTACGCTGGACGGTGCGAAGGCCGAGGCGCCGGAACGGTCTTCTCCTTTTCATCGTCAGGAGCCATCCATGAACGCGTCCACGCAATCCATCATTCGTGAAACCGCGGAGGCATCCGCCCAAGGCCGCATCCACTTCGGCCAAGTCATCCGTCAACTGGCGGGCGCAGGGGTCGAATCCTATGTGGTCGACTACCGGTCCCGCCGCACCGCCTACTACCTGCCTGATGACCAGACGCTGGACATCCCGCTGGATGTGCCGGATGTCGCCATTGCCAATGACTTTGATCGGGCCGCGCTGCAAGCCGCGATTCGCGGCGCGCAGCGGGGCGAGGTGATGTACCCGGAATTCAAGCGCCTGAGTTGCGCGGCGGGCTGCGTGGGCTACGCGGTGTGGATCGCGGGCCGGCACGTCACGTACTTCGGCCGCCTGGGTGATGCCCACGACGAGAAGTTCCCCGACTGAACCCAGACGGCCCTCGGGGAAGCAGACTTACGCGGCAGCGCGCGTTTCCTTCAGCGACGCCATGTCGATCACGAAGCGATACTTCACATCGTTCTTCACCAGCCGCTCGTAGGCCTCGTTCACGGCCTGGATCGGCACGATTTCCACGTCACTGACGATGTTGTGCTCGGCGCAGAAATCCATCATTTCCTGCGTCTCCTGCATGCCGCCGATCGCCGAGCCGGCCAGCGACTTGCGGCCCATGATGAGGTTGGCGCCGGGGATCGGATCCAGCGGCGTCAGCGCGCCCACCAGCGCCATGGTGCCGTCCAGCGCCAGCAGGGCCATGTAGGGATTGACGTCGTGGCTGACGGGAACCGTGTTCAGCAGGAAGTCGAACGTGCCGGCGTGCGCCGCCATGGCGTCGGCATCGCGCGAGACCAGCACCTCGTCCGCGCCCAGGCGCTTGGCATCGCGGGCCTTGTCGGCCGAAGTCGTGATCATCACCACATGCGCGCCCATTGCGTGCGCAAACTTCACGCCCATGTGGCCCAGGCCGCCCAGCCCGATGACGCCGACCTTCTTGCCCGGCCCCACCTTCCAGTGGCGCAGCGGGGAATAGGTGGTGATGCCGGCGCACAGCAGCGGCGCGACGGCCTTGAGGTCGAGCTTGTCGGACACCTTCACGACGAAGTGCTCGGTCACCACGATGCGATCGGAGTAGCCCCCGAACGTCAACTGGTCGCTGCCGCGCTCTTTGTCGTTGTAGGTGAGCGTGGCGTTCTCTTCGCAATACTGTTCGAGGTTCAGACGGCACGCCTTGCAATGGCGGCACGAGTCCACCATGCAGCCCACGCCGGCGTAGTCGCCGACCTTGAATCGCGTCACGTTCTTGCCCACTTGTGCGACGCGGCCAATGATTTCGTGGCCGGGCACCATCGGGTACATGGAATTGCCCCAGTCGCCGCGCGCCTGGTGCAGGTCGGAGTGGCAGATGCCGCTGTACAGGATGTCAATCAGCACGTCATCGTCGCCCGGTTCACGGCGGGTGAAGCTGAAGGGAACCAGGGGAGTGTCGGCGCTGTGCGCGGCGTAGCCTTGGGCTTGGATCATGACGGCCTCTTGGGATGTTTGTTGAGCAGTCGTTCACAATAAGCTCGCCGACAACCCAGTTCAAGCTAGAATTTCGGCATGATTTATTGAATAAATTTGCATAATCATGCCGCTCGACAACCTATCCCATCTTGCCGCGTTCTCGGCGGTTGCCCGTCTGGGCAGCTTCCGCAAGGCGGGCGAAGAGCTCAGCCTGTCCACCTCGGCGGTCAGCTACGCCATCCGCAACCTGGAAGAGCGGCTTGGGGTGAACCTGTTCAACCGCACCACCCGCAGCGTGGCCCTGACCGAAGCCGGCCACCGCCTGGCCGAGCGCCTGCAGCCGGTGCTGCATGGCCTGGCCGATGCGCTGGACGAAATGAACCACTTCCGCGGATCCGCCGCCGGCACGCTGCGCATCAACACGTCGCGCGCGGCCTCGTACCTGTTGCTGATGCCCATGGCGGCCCGTTTTCTGGCTGCTTATCCGGACATCCGCCTGGAAATAGGGGAAGACGACAGTTTTGTGGACATCGTGAAATCCGGCTTCGACGCGGGCGTGCGTTTGCTTGAAGCCGTGCCCGAGGACATGGTCGCGGTTCCCATCGGCCCGCCGCTGCGCGCGGTGGTGGTGGCGTCGCCCGCCTATCTGCAGGGGCGCGAGGCGCCCCGGACGCCGGCAGACCTGCTGCGGCACGACTGCGTGCGCTACCGGTTTCCCAGCGGCCGCTATTTCAAATGGGAGTTCGAGAAGGACGGCGAAAAGGTGGAAATCGACGTGCCGGGCCGCATTGCGCTGAGCGACGTGCATGCCGAAGTGCGCGCGGCCTGCGATGGCATCGGTATCGGCTACGTTCCCGAAAGCTATGTGGCGGACCTGCTTGCATCGGGCAGGCTGGTGCGGTTGCTGGAGGATTGGTGTCCCGTGGTTCCGGGTTTCATGCTGTATTACCCCCGGCAGCGCCGCGTCTCATCGGCGCTCCGGGCATTCATCGACATGGCCCGGCAGTGATGCCGGGCGCGGCGGACTGGCGTTCGGCCTAGTCCGCTTCGGTTTCGGCGTCATACAGCGCTGCCAGGCATTCGGCTAGCGGCGCGATGCCCTGGGCCAATGCATCGACGGCCGCGGCATCCACGCGCGGCAGCGGCGGGATCTCCGCCAGCACGCGCACGCCGCCAAAACGCTCGATGGCTTCCCTGTTGCCCGCGGACGGCGGGCCGCTCATGACCACGCCCAGCACCGGGATGCCGCGCCGCTGCAACGCCTTCAGGCTCAGCAAGGTGTGGTTGATGGTGCCCAGTCCGCTGCGCGCCGCCAGCACCACCGGCATGTCCAGTCGCGCGATCAGGTCGATCATCATGTGCGTGTCGTCGATCGGCACATACAGGCCGCCCGCGCCTTCCACAATCAGCGGCGCCCGCGTCGCAGGCGGCACGATGGTGGTGGCGTCGACAATCGTGTCCTCCAGCGTGGCGGCCGCCCACGGCGACAGCGGCGCCTGCAGCACGTAGGCGGGCAGGTGCAGGCGCTCGGGCGGCAACCGCGCCAGGTGGGCGACGGTGTCGGTGTCGCCGGGCTCTTCGGCCACGCCCGTCTGCACCGGCTTCCAGTAATCGGCATTCCAGGCACGGGCCAGGATGGCCGACACCAGGGTTTTGCCGATGCCGGTATCGGTGCCCGTCACAAAAACGCCATTAGGCCGCTGCATGGTCTTTCTCCACGTACTAAACGCCAGGTGATACGTCACCGTGGCGCCTTGTTCGTCAAACGCGGCCAGCACCCGGCACAGTTGCGCCGCGCCCAGCGGCGGGCAGCCAGGCGCGGGGGGGGGGGGGCGCGCCGATGCCCTTCAAGCCGCGCAGGAAATGCAGGCCGTCAGGATGATCTTGTATCAGGCGTTCGCCGCACACGCCACCGGCCATATCGGCCATGGCCGGACGGATGGCGCGGGCGGGGCGGATGGGGGCGGACAGGGGAGAAGGACAGGGGGGACGGACAGGGGGGCGGGCGGTGCGGCGGCAAATCGCCACGACCGCCTTGATTCAGATCAAGGCGGCCAGGGGCGGGCCTGATTACCATCGCCATCATGCGTGCCAAATCCATTTTCGCCGTCCCGGCCAGCCTGCCCGACGCCGACCGCCAGCAACGCCGCCACGCGCTGGTGCGGCTGTCGCTTGCGTGGCTGGCGATGATGCAGGTCATGATGTTCGCGTGGCCCGGCTACCTGCGCCACGAATCCATGCCCGCCGACGCGCTCGAAACCCTGGATTGGGCCATCGTCCTCATGAACTGGGCCAGCTTCGCGCTGACCGTGCCCGTTGTCCTGTATTCGGCATGGCCCATCTGGCGCCATGCCGGCGCCAACCTGCGGCAGGGGCGCGCCGGCATGGACGTGCCGGTGGCGCTTGGCATCGTCGCCGCCTTCATCCCCAGCGTGCACGCCACCTACACCGGCCACGGCGAAGTCTATTTCGACTCGGTCACGATGTTCGTGGCGTTCCTGCTCACCGCGCGCTATCTCGAACTGTGCGCCCGCCAATCGTTCGGCGGCGCGGGTTCCGCCGGCCGCCGCCATGCCCGCGTCGAAGACCAGCGTCTGCAATTGGGCGCGCGCGCCGACCGCGTGGCGTCCCGGTTCGTCCTGGCGCAGGTGGCGCTGGCGCTGGCCGCCGCCGCCGGCTGGGCCTACATCGATCCCGCCCACAGCATTCCCGTCATGGTGGCGCTGCTGGTCATGAGCTGCCCGTGCGCCATGTCCATGGCCGTGCCCACCGCCATGGCGTCCGCGCACAGCGCGCTGGCGGCGCACCCCGACATGCCCGAGTCCGCGCTGGACGCGCTGCTTGCCGAGGCGCGGCGCAAGGCGCGGCAGAACCTTTACGGCTCGCTCGTCTGGCACCTCCTGATGACGCCGCTGGCGCTGGTCGGCTGGGTCACGCCCTGGCTGGCTGCCATCACCATGCTGCTGTCGTCGCTGGCGGTGGCCTACAACTCGTGGCGCTTGTGCCGCCGCGACTGGTCGGGCGCCGCGGCGGCCGGCAGCGCGCTGGGGGCGGCATCATGACCATCCTCTACCTTCTGCTGCCGCTCTCGCTGCTCTTTGTCCTGGCCATCGGCGTATCGCTGTGGTGGGCCGTTTTCAACGGCCAGTACGACGACACCGACAACGCCGGCACGGCCATCCTGCGCGACGACGACAGCGGCGCCGCCAGCCGTCGCTGACGGTCGCGCGCCCCTCGCCGCGGCCGCCGGCCAGGTCTTTTCACGGCCAGATACCCCTAAGAGCGTTGCGGTTATGCAGCGATGTCCAAGGCGTCGCACCCCGGTTGATCCAAATCAACGCCGACTCCTGTGACTAGTCCCATCATCGAAGCCTGGAAGTTCTTGTTACTTTAGGGGATGGGTGATGAACGATTGCCCCGCAATCGCAAGCAAGTCCGATACCTTCAACTACAAGGTCGTGAGGCAGTTCGCCATCATGACCGTGGTCTGGGGCATTGTCGGCATGGCTGTCGGTGTGTTTCTTGCCGCGCAGCTAATTTGGCCTCAGTTGAATTTCGACACCGCATGGCTCAGCTACGGCCGCCTGCGCCCGCTGCACACCAACGCCGTGATCTTCGCCTTCGGCGGCAGCGCTCTTTTCGCGACGTCCTACTACGTCGTGCAGCGCACCTGTCAGGCGCGCCTGTTCTGCGACAAACTCGCCGCCTTCACGTTCTGGGGCTGGCAGGTCGTCATCGTCGCGGCCGCGATCACCTTGCCCATGGGTTTTACCAGCAGCAAGGAATACGCCGAACTCGAATGGCCCATCGACATCCTGATCACGCTGGTCTGGGTCGCCTACGCCATCGTGTTCTTCGGCACCATCATCAAGCGCCGGTCCAAGCACATCTACGTGGCCAACTGGTTCTTCGGCTCGTACATCCTCACCATCGCCATCCTGCACATCTTCAACAACATTGAAATGCCGGTGTCGATGTGGAAGTCCTACTCCGCCTACGCGGGCGTGCAGGACGCCATGGTGCAGTGGTGGTACGGCCATAACGCGGTGGGCTTCTTCCTGACCACCAGCTTCCTGGGCATGATGTATTACTTCGTGCCCAAGCAGGCCGGCCGTCCCATCTACTCGTATCGCCTGTCCATCGTCCACTTCTGGGCGCTGGCCTTCACGTACATGTGGGCGGGCCCGCACCACCTGCTGTACACGTCGCTGCCCGACTGGACCCAGTCGCTGGGCATGACCTTCTCGCTGATCCTGCTGGCGCCTTCCTGGGGCGGCATGATCAACGGCATCATGACCCTGCAGGGCGCCTGGTACAAGCTGCGCACCGATCCGATCCTGAAATTCATGGTCACCGCGCTGTCGTTCTACGGCATGTCCACGTTCGAAGGCTCGATGATGTCGATCCGCACCGTGAACGCGCTGTCGCACTACACGGACTGGACCATCGGCCACGTGCACTCCGGCGCGCTGGGCTGGGTCGCCATGATTTCGTTCGGCTCGCTTTACTACCTGATCCCGCGCCTGTACGGCCGCGAAAAGATGTACAGCGTCAAGGCCATCGAACTGCACTTCTGGATCGCGACCATCGGCGTGGTGCTGTACATCGCCGCCATGTGGATCGCTGGCGTGCAGCAAGGCCTGATGTGGCGCGACACGGCGCCGGACGGCACCCTGGTCTACAGCTTCGTCGAAGAACTGAAGACGCGCGTTCCGTACTACCTGATCCGTTTGCTGGGTGGAACCCTGTTCTTGTGCGGTGTGTTCGTCATGGCCTGGAACGTATGGAAGACGGTGAGCGGCGCCACGGCGGTCAATCCCGCCATTCCGCAAGACGATCCCCATGCCGCCCGTCCGACGGTCCCCGCGACCGCCGTGCCGGCCACTGTTTGACGAGGACATCATGGCCAACAAGAATCACGGCTTCTTTTCTCACCAGACCCTCGAGAAGAACATCGGCTGGATGATCATCGCCAGCATCCTGGTGGTCTCCTTCGCAGGGCTGGTCCAGATCATCCCGCTGTTCTTCCAGCACAGCACCACCCAGCCCGTGGCGGGCGTCGAACCCTACAGCCCGCTGCGGCTGATGGGCCGCGACGTCTACATCCGCGAAGGCTGCGTCGGCTGCCACTCGCAGCAGGTCCGCGTGCTCGCCGCCGAGGTCCAGCGCTACGGGTCGTACTCCGTGGCGGCTGAATCGGTCTTTGACCACCCCTTCCTGTGGGGCTCCAAGCGTACCGGCCCCGACCTGGCGCGCGTGGGCGAGCGTTATTCCGACGACTGGCACCGCATCCACCTGCGCGATCCGCGCAAGGTGGTGCCGGAATCCAACATGCCCGCCTATCCGTGGCTTGAAAAGACGGTCATCACCGGCCAGAACGTCGATCAGCGCATGCGTGCCCTGCGCGCTTTGGGCGTGCCCTACACCGACGAAGAAATCGCCGCCGCGCCGAAGGCCATCGAAGGCAAGACCGAAGAAGACGCGCTCGTGGCTTACCTGCAAGGGCTGGGCGTGGGCGTGCGCAAGGCGCAGCTGGCCAAGCAGGCTGAAGAGGCCAAGAAGGCCGAAGAAGCCAAGAAGTCCCAGCAGTCCTCGGCGCAGCCGGCCGCTCAAGCGGCCTCGGGAGGCTGATCATGGTCGGCTATATCAGCGCAATCGTCACCGCCATCTCGATGGCGACCTTTTTCGGCATCGTCTGGTGGGCCTGCTCGCGCGGCCGCCAGAGCGCCAACCGCGAATCGGCCATGCTGCCGTTCGCACTGCCCGATGAATTCGGGCAGGCACAACAAGATGGAGCGAATCGGTCATGAGCGATTTCGTCAATGGCTTCTGGGGGTATTTCATCTCGATCGTCGCCGTGGGCGGGGTGGTGTGGTGCGTGTGGCTGCTGTACACGCAACGCCGCTGGCTCAGCGCCAAGCCGGCCAGTGGCCAGGTCGAGGACACCGGCCACGTCTGGGACGGCGATCTGACCGAGCTCAACAACCCGGTCCCCACCTGGTGGACGTGGATGTATCTGCTGGCCTGCGCCTTTGCGCTGGGTTACCTGTTCCTGATGCCGGGGCTGGGCGAGTACAAGGGCAAGCTGGGATACAGCAGCGCCGACGAAGTGGCGCAGCAGCAGGCCAAGATGGCCGAGGCCGTGCGTCCCATCTACGCGCGCTTCGAAACCATGACCGTGCCGCAGATCGCACAGGATCCGGGCGCCCGCGAAATCGGCCAGCGCCTTTTCCTGAACACCTGCGCGCAGTGCCACGGTTCCGACGCCAAGGGCGCGCCCAGCTTCCCCAACCTGACCGACGGCGACTGGCTGCACGGCGGCTCGCCCGAAGCCATCATGCAAACCATCAAGCAAGGCCGCCACGGCATCATGCCGCCCTGGAAGGACTCGATCGATCCCAAGATGGCCGGCGACATCGCGCAGTACGTGCGTTCGCTGTCGGGCCTGACCGCCGATCCGGTCCGCGTGTTCCGCGGCAAGCGCGAGTTCGCCAACTTCTGCGTCGCCTGTCACGGTGTCGATGGCAAGGGCAACCAGCTCGTCGGCGCGCCGAACCTGACCGACGACGTCTGGCTCTACGGCAGCTCGGAAGCCAGCATCGTCAAGACCATTCTTGAAGGCCGCGACAACCGCATGCCGGCACACGAACACATCCTGAGCCCCGAGCAGATCAAGATCCTGACTGCCTGGGTCTGGGGTCTGTCGAACAAGCCCGACGCGCAGAAGCAGGCCGCTGCATCGCCCGCCGAGTCCGGCGCGGCCAAGCAGTGAACCGGCAGCACGTAAATGGAAGGCCGCGCAGCGGCCTTCCATATCACTAAGCACTAACCAGCACGGAGCAGCAAATGGAAGATGGGTCAACCGCAAGCGTCAGCAGTTCGCCTGGCGGTGACCCGCCGCCTTGGCGGCCGCATACACGGCCGCCGCGTCCTGGCCAGGAAACCCTGGAACAGACGCTGGCGGGGGTGCGAAGCAAGATCTACCCGCGGTCCGTCAGCGGCATATTTGCCCGCTGGCGCATCGCGTTCGTCTTCATCACGCAGATCATCTTCTACGGTTTGCCCTGGCTGCAATGGAACGGGCGACAGGCCGTGCTGTTCGACCTGGGCGCGCGCAAGTTCTATTTGTTCGGACTGGTGCTCTGGCCGCAGGACGTCGTCTATCTTGCCGTGCTGCTCGTCATCTCGGCATTGGCGCTGTTTCTTTTCACGGCGGTGGCCGGGCGCCTGTTCTGCGGCTACGCCTGTCCGCAAACCGTCTACACCGAAATCTTCATGTGGATCGAGCGCAAGGTCGAAGGCGACCGCATTGCGCGCATCCGCCTGGACGAATCGCCCTGGTCCTGGCGCAAGTTCCGCCTGAAATTCACCAAGCACTTCCTGTGGATCGCGCTGGCGTGGTGGACGGGATCCACATTCATCGGCTACTTCGCGCCCATCCGCGAACTCGGCCACGAACTCTTCGCGCTCCAGCTCGGGCCGTGGCAATGGTTCTGGATGCTGTTCTACGGCTTTGCCACCTGGGGCAATGCCGGCTTCATGCGCGAATCGGTGTGCAAGTACATGTGCCCGTACGCTCGCTTCCAGAGCGTGATGGTCGATCCGGACACGTTCGTCGTCACGTACGACAAGCGCCGGGGCGACCCGCGTGGCGGCCGCTCGCGCAAGGTCGACCACAAGGCGCAAGGGCTGGGCGACTGTGTCGACTGCAGTCTCTGCGTGCAGGTCTGTCCGACGGGCATCGACATCCGTGACGGCCTGCAATACATGTGCATCGGCTGCGGCGCGTGCATCGACGCCTGTGAGCAGGTGATGGACAAGATGCAGTACGAACCCGGTCTCATCCGCTACACGTCCGAGCGCGCCATGCTGGACGGCCTGTCCACCAAGAGCGCGCGGTCGCATCTGCTGCGGCCTCGCGTGCTGATCTACGGCACGTTGATCCTGATTCTGGCGGTGGCCTTCGTGGCCTCGCTGGTGGTCCGCAACCCGTTACGCGTCGACGTCATCCGAGACCGCGGCGTGCTGGGCCGCGAGGTGGCGGGCGGCATGATCGAAAACGTTTACCGCCTGCAGATCATCAACACCTCGGACGCGCCAATGCGCCTGCGCCTGACTGCCGAAGGCATGCCCGATCTGGCGGTGATGGCCGGCCAGCAGGGATCGGACGTGGTCGAGGTCGAGCCGGCCGCCAACAAGCTGGTGCCGATGGTCATCCGCGCCCCGGCGGGCGCGACGCCCGGCGCGCATGCCATCACGCTGCGCGCCAAGGGGCAGGACGGCGAGAACCGCCAGGTCGAAACCGACGAAGCCGCCAGTTTCTACGTGCCCGAGTAGGGCTGACACCCGCCCTGGGCACTACAAGGACATTTCATGAACGCTGCACACATCACCCTCGAATCCGCCGACCCGGCGCATCCCGTCAAGCCCTGGTACCGCGAGCCCTGGCCGTGGATCCTGATGGCGGGTCCGTTTGCCGCCATGATAGGCTGCTTCATCACGATCTACTTTGCGATGACCCAGTTTGCCAGCCAGCCCATCCAGGAGGGCGTGGTCAAGCGGGGGCTGGTCATCGAACAGACCGCGCCTGCTGCGGCCGGGACGCAGTCGCCGGCGGCTGCCAGCCCGGCAGCCGCCAAACCTTGATCGGGGGAGTGCACGCATGGGATTGCGATCGCTGATGTGGATCCTGTGGCCATCGTTTTTGGCCGCCGCAGCGGGAAGCGCGCTGATCTTCGCCCTGATCGACCCGCTGGACGTGACCATTTTTGGATACGTTCCCACGGGCCGCATGGGCTTTTACACCGTGTCGTTTTTCGTCCTGTGGGTGATGGCCGGCTTTTCCAGCGCGCTGACGGCCTACCTGATGCCCAAGGTGGAAGAGGACGAAGACTTCTAAGGCCAGTGTTTCCAAAAATCAAACACACCGTTCCGCCTGGCGGAACAAGCAGGGTCTGCGCGGCGGGTAAAATCCTCCGGCTATGGTCAAGTTGGGGGCTCGCGTGCAGCCAGTCATTTCAGTACAAGGCTTATCCAAGCAATATGCGTCCGGATTCCAGGCGCTCAAGAACGTCAACCTGGACATCCAGCGCGGCGAGATTTTTGCGTTGCTCGGACCGAACGGCGCGGGCAAGACCACGCTGATCAGCATCATCTGCGGCATCGTGAATCCCACCCAGGGCAAGGTGCTGGCCGACGGTCACGATATCGTGACGGACTTTCGCGCCGCGCGGTCCAAGATCGGATTGGTGCCGCAGGAGATCTCCACCGACGCCTTTGAAAGCGTGTGGAACACCGTCACCTTCAGCCGCGGGCTGTTCGGCAAGCCGGCGGATCCCGCCTATATTGAAAAGGTCCTGCGCGAGCTGTCGCTGTGGGACAAGAAAGACAGCCGCATCATGGCGCTGTCCGGCGGCATGAAGCGCCGTGTCATGATCGCCAAGGCGCTGTCGCACGAACCGGCCATCCTGTTCCTGGACGAGCCCACCGCGGGCGTCGACGTCGAATTGCGGCGCGGCATGTGGGAAATGGTGCGTCGGCTGCGCGAAAGCGGCGTCACCATCATCCTCACCACGCACTACATCGAAGAAGCCCAGGAAATGGCGGACCGCATCGGCGTCATCCGCAAGGGCGAGATCATCCTGGTCGAGGAAAAGAACGCGCTCATGGCCAAGCTGGGCAAGCGCCAGCTTGCGCTGACGTTGAAAGCGCCGCTGCCGGGCATTCCCACGGCGCTGGACGCCTACCAGCTCGAACTGTCTGCGGACGGCTACAAGCTGGTCTATACCTATGACAACGAACGGGGCGGCGACATCTCGCGTCTGCTGCAGGACCTGAGCCGCCTGCAGATCGAATTTGCGGACCTGAATACCTCGGAAAGCTCGCTCGAGGACATCTTTGTCAGCCTGGTGCACGGTCAATCATGAACTTCTACGCCATACGCGCCATCTACCTCTTCGAAATGGCCCGCGCCTGGCGCACGCTGATGCAAAGCGTGCTGTCACCGGTGATTTCGACCTCGCTTTATTTTGTCGTGTTCGGCTCGGCCATCGGATCGCACATGGTCGAAATCGACGGTGTGAGCTACGGCGCGTTCATCGTGCCCGGCATGATCATGCTGTCGCTGCTGACGCAAAGCGTCGCCAACGCCTCGTTCGGCATCTACATGCCGCGATTCTCCGGCACGATCTACGAGATCCATTCGGCGCCGATTTCCTACGTGGAGATCCTGATGGGCTACGTGGGAGCGGCCGCCAGCAAATCCATCATCCTGGGCCTCATCATGCTGGCCACCGCGCGTCTGTTCGTGACGTTCGACGTGGCGCACCCGTTCTGGATGCTGTCCTTCCTGGTGTTGACCGCGGTGACGTTCAGCCTGTTCGGCTTCATCATCGGCATCTGGGCCGACGGCTTTGAAAAGCTGCAGATCATTCCGCTGATGATCATCACGCCCCTGACGTTCCTAGGCGGCACGTTCTATTCCATCAACATGCTGCCGCCGTTCTGGCAGACCGTCACGCTGTTCAATCCCGTGGTCTACCTGGTCAGCGGTTTCCGCTGGGCGTTTTTCGGGGTGTCGGACGTCAGTATCGAAATCAGCGTGGGCATGACACTGGTCTTCCTGGTGGCGTGCCTGATCGGCGTGCGTTGGATCTTCAAGACGGGTTATCGCCTGAAGACCTGACAGGTCCAATGAACAAGGCGCCGCAGCCCCAGCAGGGCTCGCGGCGCCGAGTCATCGAATTAGCCGCGTCGTACGCGAGCGGAATTCGATGTGGTGTCCGTTTGGGTTGCCGTTGCAGGTCAGCGCTGCGCCGGCGCCATCTTCATCAGACGGTCGCGAAGCTGGGGATCTTGCTGCACGGCTTGGCCGATACCGTTGAATTCCTCGACCGACAGCCCATCGGCGCGGACGAGTTTGACCATCTTGGCGTCGGCTTCCTGAACGACCTTCTGCTTGGCCTCATCGGTCTTGGCGGCGTCGACCTTGGGACGGTATTCGTCAACGACGCCCGAAATCTTCTGCGAAGCCGAAGCGAACTTCTGCAATTGTTGATCCGTCGGTTTCTGGATGGCGGGAGCCATGCCGGGCTGGGCCTGCGTCTGCGCCGGGGCCTGCGCGCTTTGTTGAGCCAGGGCGGGTGCACCGGACAGCGCCGTCGTCAGCACGGCGGCGGATAGGAATGCAAAAGTGGAACGCTGCATGAAAACTCCTTGTTCCGGTTGAAAGTCCGACCATGATGACGATCTGGGGGGGCGGCGGACAAGTTTCGCGATGTGTTTTCCTGTTTCGGCAGGCCACGAGACGACCGCGCCTGGGCGGGGGGGCGCCCCGGGAGCGCACCCGAAACGTTTTGCGCGGTTTCGTAGTCGCTGCTGGCCGCGATGTTTCCTTAGGTTTGCCGAAAATCGAGGGTTAGAGCGCGATCATGCTCAACATGACGAGAATCAGCAGCAGCACGTAGACGCGGGCATGCACACGGTCGGGGATGCGCGGGATCAGCGGGGCCGCAAGGTGAATCCCGGCCAGCGACCCCAACGCAAGCACCGCGAAGGCCAATATGTCCACATATCCCACAATCCACGGCGCCAGCGCCTGGGGCAGGTCGCGCGCGGCGGCCAGGTAGGCCAGCGTGCCCGCCAGCGCGACCGGCAGCGATAGCGGATTGGCCATGGCGGCGGCCTTGGCCATGGGCAGACCCCGCCGGCGCAGCAGCGGCACGGTCATGACGCTGCCTCCCACCCCAAGAAACGCGGCAATCATTCCGATGACGACGCCGCCGCCCATCGCGGTAACGCGGTCCAGCCTGCGCGGCCCCGCGCCGTCGCGTCCAGACATGAAGCCCCGGCGCAGCACGCAATCCACGACAGTCGCCGCCAGATAGACAATGAAAGCGTGACGCACGAAGTCGCCGCCGGCGTGCATGGCGGCAAGCGCGCCCAGCAGTGCGCCCGCCGCGATATACCCGGCCAGCGGCCAGACGTATTCGCCGATAAGATTGCCGGCGCGCCAATGCTTGCGCGTGGCCGAGACTGAGTTGACGATCATCACGCACGTGGAAGTGGCCACGGCGATGTGCATCGCCGATTGGCGCATCGCGTCGTCCGCGCCATGCAGCGACGTCAACACGCCATACAGGGCCGGCACCACCACGAAACCGCCGCCAAAGCCGAACAGCACCGTCGTGACGCCGCTCAGAACGCCAACCAGCGCCAACACCAGATAGATCATGTCGTTGCCCAATCAGGAAAAGCGCCACGATAGGACGCCAGCGGTTGGCCCGCTTTCGAGGGTGGGACAATGATGTTTTCGTTTCGGCCAACGCCTTGCGCCGTGGACGCGTCACATCCAGGCTGGCGCCTCGCTCCCGGCAGATCCCATGCGCAATACCCATATCGACCGCTACGACAACCTTGACCGCCCGGTGGTGGCCATCGGCAACGACTATCCGCCCGGCGGTCTGCTGCCGGCGCACGCGCATCGGCGCGCGCAGTTGCTATACGGGGCGACGGGCGTCATGCACGTCGTGACGCGTGACGGCAATTGGGTGGTGCCGCCGCAACGCGCCGTCTGGATTCCGGCGGGTGTGACGCATCAGGTCCGCATGCTGGGCGTCAGCACGCGCAGCGCGTACATCGAGCCGGGCGCGGCGCGCGCGGACCGCGCTATCTGCGAGGTGATTGAAGTGTCCGCGCTGATGCGCGAGTTGTTGCTGGAGGCGGTGGACATGCCCGCCGCCTATGATCCGCGCGGCCGGGATGGGGCACTGGCTGCCTTGCTGCTGCACGAGATCGAGCGCGCGGCGGTTCTGCCCCTGCATATTCCGCTGCCGCGCGACAGGCGTCTGGCGCCGCTATGCCGCGCGTTCATCGCCGCGCCGGATGCGCGGATGCCGCCGCAGGCATGGGCCGACCGGCTGCACGTAAGCCTGCGCACCTTCAGCCGGGTTTTCAGGCAGCACACGGGCATGTCGTATCTGGCCTGGCGGCAGCGCGCTTGTGTGGTGCTGGCGCTGGCGCGCCTGGCCGAGGGCGACCCCGTCACGGCCATTGCGCTGGATTTCGGGTATCAAAGCCCTGCGGCGTTTTCAACGATGTTCCGTCGCGTGCTGGGCCATCCGCCGACGGCGTATTTGCGGCAGGCGCCTGCGGCTGGCCGGGCGCCGTTGCGGCGTTAGGCGGCGTACCAGAACACGGCAAAGAAGTGGCAGACGGTGCCTGCCAGCACGAACAGATGCCAGATGAAATGGCTGTAGCGCCAGCGGTTGTCGAAGACGAAAAACACCACGCCGCCGGTGTACGCCAGCCCGCCCGCCACGAGCCACCACAGTCCGCCGGCCGGCACCAGTTCAAGCAGCGGTTTGACCGCGATGACGACGATCCAGCCCATTGCCAGGTACAGTCCGGTGGACAGAGCGGGCCGGTTGAGCCGCTTGCTCGCCTTCAGGCCCACGCCCAGCAGCGCCAGGCTCCAGACGAGTCCAAAGAGGGTCCAGCCCCATGGTCCGCGCAGCGCGCCCAGCGCGAACGGCGTGTAGGTGCCGGCGATCAGCAGGTAGATGGCCGAATGGTCCAGTACGTTGAAGATCTGCTTGGCGCGGCAGCGTGGCAGCGCGTGATAGATGGTGGACGCGAGGTACAGCAGGCACATCGAGGCCGCGAACACGGCGGCGCCGGCAATGAAGGCGGCATCGCCCTGACGCACTGCGGCGGCGATCAGGAGCGGTGCGCCAGCCAGCGCGCCGGCGGCGCCAAGTCCGTGGCTGATGCTGTTGGCGATTTCTTCGCCCAGGGTCTGGGGTCGGTCGTTGGGAAACATGGGGGACCTGTTTGTGACAAGTTGCCCACCTTAGGCCTTTTGGTTCGGGCGCTCAAGCGCAAGGGTTCAGTTCTGCCGGCCGATACCGGAAAGATTTGATCTGGTGCAAGGTTGAGACCCAAGTAGGCGATCCAGGCGAGCGGGGCGAACAGGACGAGCCGCGCAGGCAGGGTGGTTAGTTACTCTGTGATACATTTGACGCGCGAATTTGACGCGCGAACGAACTGCCCGGCAGAGGCGGCGCGCGTTCTTCACTTTGGGCTTGCACGTCGGCCGCGCGTGGCGCTGCCGTGATCGACACTCTTAAGGGAAGCACCCATGAATCCGGCACTCGGCGTCACGGTTGGAAAGTTCTCATCACGCGACAGGCATCTGTCTTGCGGAGCGGCATAGCCTCGGCGACCGCCGTCCGGCGCTGACGCCCTCGGCTTCTCCGGATGGCGCGGCAAACAGGAACTTCCGAACAGGCCCACTCAATGGCGCGCAGTTTCAGCAGTCTGTTTTTCAAAGCGGCAAAGAAGATCACCCGGCTCCAGCGCGCGGCGATGCGCCTGGCGGCCCCAAAACCCGCCCGCAAGCGCGCGGCCCCGGCCCGCAAGAAGGCTGCCGACGTCACGACCGGACGGGCAGCCAAAGCGGCGCGGCCCGCTGGCGCCGCGGGCGCGGGCAGGGCGGCAGCGGCCGAGACGGCGCCGCTGGGCGCCGGGCGCTGGGAAGCCTTGCGCCAATTCTCTGACAAGACAGGCCGCAGGCTGGCTTTTTCGCGCTACACCCCCGCGACCGCCCCGCCCGCGGGAATGCCGCTGGTCGTGATGCTGCACGGCTGCCGGCAGACCTCGGTCGCCTTCGCGCGCGGCTCGCGCATGAACCAGTGGGCCGATGCCGGCGGCTTCATGGTGTTGTATCCGCAGCAATCGCTGGCGCGTCAGGTGCAGCGCTGCTGGCGCTGGTTTCAGCCCGACGACGACCATGGCGGCGCCGAGGCCGACCTGATCGCGGCGCTGATCCGATCCGAAGTGGCGCGCCACGGCGTCGATCCCGAACGCATCTATGTGGCGGGCCTGTCGGCGGGCGCGGGCATGGCGGCGCTGGTCGCGTTGCGGCATCCGCGCCTGATCGCCGCCGTTGCCATGCACTCAGGACCGGTCGTGGGCGACGCGCACAACGCGGGCCACGGCCTGGGCACCATGCGGCGCGGCAGCATCAAGCCGCTTGCGCCGCTGCTGGAATCGGTCTCGGATCCCGCCGTCTTCGAACTGGGCATGCCGGCGCTGATCCTGCATGGCCAGCTCGATCCCGCCGTGGCGCCCCGCAACGCCAAGCAGCTCTTTGAACAATTCCGCACGCTGAATGCCGCCGATCCGCACGCGTTGCCGGTCGAACGCGTGCTGGGCCTGGGCACCGAAAAGGCCTACCGCCGGGTGGACGTGCTGCGGGGCCGCAAGACCGTGCTGCGCCTGTGTGAAATCACGCGGCTGGAACATGCCTGGAGCGGGGGCGATCCGTGCATCCGTTATCACGCGCGCAGTGGCCCGGATGCCTCGGCGCTGGTGTGGCGGTTCTTTCAGGGGCAGCGGCGCACGGGGGCGATTGCCGGGGCGCAGTGAGCGCGCTGGATCGCTGGGCAATTGCGGCCCGGCGGGATTGTCCAGGCGCAAGGAACGGTGATGTCGCGGCTACCGGCGGCTTGCGGGGCGGGCGCGGCGTAACATCGCGATTGCACACTCACACCCTTACGGAAATCTTTGCCATGCCCTTGTCCATGTATCAGGCGTCCGTGCCTGTCTTCATTCGCGGCCTGAACGTGCTGGCCGCGCTGCTCGAAAAGGCCGCCGCGCATGCGCAGGCGGCCGGCATTGACCCTGCCGATCTTGTGAACGCGCGGCTCGCGCCCGATATGTATCCGCTGTCGGGTCAGGTGCAGCGCGCAAGCGATGCCTCGAAGTTCGCGGCGCAGCGGTTGTCGCAAGGCGAAGCCCCGAAATTCGCCGACACCGAAAGCACACTTGAGCAATTGCAGCAGCGCGTGGCGGACACGATCGCGTATCTGCAGAGTGTGAAGCCCGAGCAGATTGACGGCGCCGAAGCGCGCCGGATCACGTTGAGCTTTGGCGATTTCAAGCCCGAGTTCCAGGGCGATGAATATTTGCTGTCCTTCGCGCTGCCCAACTTCTATTTCCACGTGACCACCGCGTACGGCATCCTGCGCCAGGCAGGCGTGCCGATCGGCAAGTTGGACTTCCTGGGGCCTTATCCGCAACTGGCCCCTTGATGGCGCGGGACGCGGCCCGTCGCGAGCCGCGTCTGCGTTGCCATCACTGCTTCGATGGATCGCCGCAGCCGTCCATCGGGCCCATCTTCGCCATGTTCTGCAGGATTTCGTCGGGCGTGAGGTCCTGGATGTGCGTGGCGATGGACCAGCGGTGGCCGAACGGGTCCACCACCTGGCCGTAGCGGTCGCCCCAGAACATGTCGGCGGCAGGCATCGTGACCTGCGCGCCTGCTGCCACCGCCTGCTCGATCGCGGCATCCGCGTCGGTCACGTACAGGTGCAGCACGGCAGGGGTGCCCTTGAGCGCCTTCGGTCCCAGGCTGCCCCATTCCGGAAAATCATCCATCAGCATGAGCACCGAATCACCGATGCGGATGGCCGCATGCATGATCTTGCCGTTGGGGCCGGGAAGGCGCATCAGTTCCTCGGCATTGAAGGCTTCCTTGTAGAAGGCGAGGGCGTCGGACGCGCCTTCGCAGATGATGTGCGGCGTCAGCGTGTGCATGCCGTCGGGAATGGGCTTGGCTGCTTGGGTGGCCATGGTGGGTCTCCAGGGAGGTTGAACGGCGGCGCAGAAGTGCGCGGCCGCGTTGGCTAGTTGCCGACCAGCGTTGCAAACCCGCCCCAGCACATGCGCTTGACGTCGAATACGCCCTCGCAGCACATGTCCGCCAGGCGCGGGTCGGACATCACCTTGGCGTTGATGCTGTTGCGCGCTTCCTTGCTGGGATACAGGATCCAGGCGAAGACGACGACTTCGCCTTCGCGCGCGCCAGCGGCCGCGCTGAAGGACGCAAAACCTTCCCCGTCGATATCGTCGGCCACGCCTTCGCGGTAATCCAGCGCGCCGTGCTCGCGCCAGATGCCTTCGGCGTGCGTCGCCATTTTCTTGTAGGTCTCCAGGTTTGCCTTGGGTACGCACAGCAGGAAACCATCTATGTACTTGTCCATCGATCACTCCTCACGTCCGTGTTGTTCTGGTTTGGCCGGGCGTCCGCAATCCGTCCCGGCCGCCGTCCGCATTTCTGGGTCGGCAGGAGTGACTGTATCGGGATCCGCGCGGGTTTCAGATAGGCGATTGCGACAATCTTGCGGGTGGATTGCGTCAGCTTGCAGGCGTATGCTTGGCAACATGAAAAACGTCGCGTTCCTGCTGCCCAAGGGGGCCAATATTGCGTCCCTGGAAACCGCGCGCCACGGGTTCATGGTGGCCAACGAATATCTGCGCGCGCATGGCCGCGAGCCGCGTTTTCGTGTGCGCACGCTGGCCCTCACGCGCGAGGTCAGCCTGGACGATGGACGCATCAAGGTACAGGCCGACATGGTGCTGGCCGACGCCACCGATATCGATATCTGCATCGCGCCGCCGCTGCTGGGATCGGTGTCGGACGCGGTGCTGTCCAACCGCGAACTGATCGAATGGCTGTCGCGCCACCACCGCGAGGGCGGCGAGGTAGCCAGCCTGTGCATGGGCGCGGCGCTGCTGGCCGCGGGCGGCGTCCTGGACGGACAGCAGGCGGTCGTGCATTGGGTGGCGCAAAACCTTTACGCCAGCCTCTTTCCCACGGTGCAGTGGACCAGCGATCGCGTCGTCATGGCGGAAAATGGGGTGTATACGAGCGGGGGCGCATTCTCGGCCGCGCACCTCGTGCTGCACCTGATCGAGAAATACACGGATCGCGACACCGCCATCTGGTGCGCCAAGTATTTTCAGCTGGACTGGAGCCGGCAAAGCCAGCTGCCGTTTTCCGTCTTCATGGGACAGAAGTCGCACGCGGACGACATCGTGCGGGCGGTGCAGGAATACATCGAAGGCCGCTACCGCGAAAAGATCACCGTCGAGGAACTGGCCGGCCGCCACGCGCTTGGCCGCCGTACGCTGGAGCGGCGGTTCCGCCAGGCCACGGGCAACAGCATCGTCGAATACGTGCAGCGTGTGAGGGTCGAAGCCGCCAAGCAGCGTCTGGAAACGTCGCGCAAGAGCGTCGCCGAGGTGATGTACGAAGTCGGCTACAACGACACCAAGGCTTTTCGCGACATCTTCAACAAGTACTGCGGCATGTCGCCCGTCGGATACCGCGAGCGCTATCAATAGCGCCAGAGCGTTCAGCCCTGATACCGGTAGACGCGCGTGTCGCGCATCGCAAAGCCGGCCGACTCGTACAGATGGTGCGCGGACATGCGCCCTGGGCTGGACGTCAGGTCCAAGGTGCGGGCCTTCAGCTCGCGGCTCTTTGCGATGGCCGCACGCGTCAGCGCCATGCCGACCTTCAAGCCGCGCGCCTGTTCGTCCACCACCACGTCCTCGATCCACGCGCGGATGCCGGTGGGTACGCGAAAGTGCACAAGGGTGAGGGTGCCCACGATGCGCTGATCGGGCGCCATCCTGGCGATGAATACGTGATTGCCCGGCGCGTGGATGATCTCGTCCAGATCCGCCTTTGATAGCGGCGCCGCGTTTGCGGACAACTGAGGCAACAGGCGCGCGAAGGCCTGCACCAGCGCGTCATTGGCCGTCGTCGCCAGCGAGACGGTCACGCTGTTTTCCAAGGGTTTCATCGGAAGCTCCCCAAAGCCTGCATGCGCCCTATAAAGCGCCTGAATACTGCAGTACGTCAAGTTGATATCAATAACGTTGCTGCTGCGCAGCATAAGTGCGTTGTCTTTGTTCAATCGCAAATTAATAAACGGATAAATATTTGCGAAATGTGACATCAAACCTAGACTGGGGTTTTCCCCCTGTTCGATGTTCCATGAAATTTCCGTGTGTTAACGCTGCACCTGATTGCATGGCAATGGCTGAAGATCGACACCCCTGCAAGAGACCCTCATGAAGACGCTTCGCATCCATTTCGGCAATCTCTCCATTGGCGCCCGGCTGAGCCTGGGCTTTGGCGCTGTGCTGGCCCTTCTGCTGGCCCTGACTGGCCTGTCGCACTACGAGTTGACGCGCATTGGCGGCATCAACCGCATGATCACTCAGGAAACCTGGGCGAAGGCCAACGCGATATCGGTGGTCGACGTGACAACGCGCGCCAACGCGCGCGCCAATCTGGAACTGATCGTCAACCCGGACCCGGCCGCAACGCAGCGGCTGTTCCAGCAGATCGAGGCCAACCGCAAGCGCATCGATGAAGCCCTGGCCACGATGCGGCCGTTGATGAAGACCGCGGACGCCGCTGCCCGGCTGCGCGCGCTGGAAGAAGCGCGCGGCCGTTACGTAAAGTCATTCCAGTCGGTCGGCGCCGTGCTCAAAAGCGGCGACCGCGAGGGCGCCCGCCAGCGGCTCTTGCAGGAGACGCTGCCCATCCTGGACAGCCTGCAGGATCACATCATTGCGCTTTCCCGGCAGCAGGCGGCCGAGATGGACGAAGCGGGAACCGCAAGCCAGGCGGTCATCGACGAGGCCGAGCGCCTGAACGCGGGCCTGTCGGCGCTGGCGCTGGCGGTCGGGGCCCTGCTGGCCTGGCGTGTCAGCCGGTCGATCACGCGTCCGCTCGCCCGGGCGGTCAAGGCTGCCGAGGCGGTGGCAAGCGGCGACCTGGGCCAGCGTATCGAAGCCGGGTCCCGGGACGAGACAGGACGCCTGCTTCATGCCCTGCAAGACATGCAGGACAGGCTTGCGGGCGCGGTCCGCGCGATCCGGCAGGGATCGGAGACCATCTCCAGCGCATCGGGCCAGATCGCCGCTGGCAATACGGACCTGTCCAGCCGTACCGAAGAGCAGGCCGCATCGCTGGAGGAAACCGCGGCCTCCATGGAAGAGCTGGCCTCCACCGTGAAGCAGACCGCCGACAACGCGCGCCAGGCCAACCAGCTTGCGGCCAGCGCATCGGAGATTGCGCTGCGCGGCGGCGCGGCGGTGTCCGCGGTGGTGGGCACCATGCAGGACATCTCGGCCAGTTCGCACAAGATTTCCGACATCGTGTCGGTGATCGACGGCATCGCTTTCCAGACGAACATCCTGGCGCTGAACGCGGCGGTCGAAGCGGCCCGCGCGGGCGAGCAGGGCAAGGGTTTTGCGGTCGTGGCGGGCGAGGTGCGCTCGCTGGCCCAGCGCAGCGCGCAGGCGGCGCGCGAGGTCAAGGCCTTGATCGAGGATTCGGCCGGCAAGGTCGGCGCGGGCGCCCGGCAGGCGGAAGGGGCGGGCGCAACCATGCAGGAGATTGTCACGGCGGTACAGCGCGTCACCGACATCATGGGCGAGATCGCCGCCGCCTCGCACGAACAGGCCAGCGGTATCGATCAGGTGAACCGGGCCGTGGCGCAGATGGACGAAGTCACGCAACAGAACGCGGCACTGGTCGAGGAAGCTGCGGCCGCCGCGGGGTCGATGCAGGATCAGGCGCGCGAGCTGGTGCGGGCGGTAGGTGTGTTCCGGTTGGCCGAAGACGGCGCGCGGCGCGGCCAGGATCCGGCGCCGGCGCAAGCGCGCGGGGCGCTGATGCTGGCGTAGCCCCTACTTGCCGCAGGCGGCCTGCAAAGCCTTCATTTGCGGGCTGCCTGGCGCAAAACGCACGAACTGCACCTGGCTTTCGTCCAAGGTCTCGTCCTTGATGGCCGCCACCAGGTTGTCGCGCAGGTAGTAGGTGGTGGACGGCAGGAAACCGACCTGCGCCCGCCGGCAATCGAACAGCACGTCCGTGACCGCCCGGTCATAGCTTGCGCGTTGCTTGTCCCCGCCCGGGATCGTCTGGGCGGCGGTGTAGCGCATTTCCATCTTGCCCTTGGCGGTCCCCGAGGCCTGCCGCGTTTCCGGCAGGCCACCTATCCGAATGGACACGTTCGGGTGATCTGGCCGCGGCGGCACCTCGAACCATTGCTGCGCGTGGGCGGCCGAGCCGGCAAAAAGCGCGGCCAGGACGGCCAGGGGCGTCAGGATCCGCAAACGAAGAAAGCCCGGGCGGGGGGCGGGGCGTGCGGAAACAGCAAACGGTGGGCGCATGGTCTGTCCGTGGACGCAATAAGGCGGGCGTTCAAATGTAGCAAAATGCGGTCTTGGCGCCGCACGATTTATCTCCAAGCCGCCGGCGCTTGCCAGGACACGCACTCACATGAATTCCTTCGAACACATCCGGGCGCAGTTCGCCCGGTTTGGCGAGCTGCGCCCGCAGCCGCGCGAACAGTGGCAAGGCAGCCTTGCGCTGCCGCAGGGGTTGGCCGACTTTTACGAACAGGTGGGCCCGTGGGGCGCCACCCGTCACCAGAACGTGGGACCGGTCGGCATCACGCTGTCCGAAACCAATATCAGCTTTGCACCCTTGCATAAGCTGTGGGACCGGCAGGCCGGCTATCGCTGGGATGCCGTGAGCGGAAAACGGGTCGACGATTGGCGGGACAACTGGCTGATGATCGCCGACCAGAACGCGGACCCCTTCATCCTGGATACGGGTACCGGCCAGATCCTCCATGCCCGGCACGGCGCGGGCGCCTGGGATGCCGGGATGGTGGCCCCCGACCTGCCGACGTTCGCCGCCGCCGCTGCCGCGGTGGGTCTTGTCTGCCTGGAGGCCGACGAAGATCTGCGCAACGATGACTGGGAGATCAAGCCCGAGCACCGGGCGCGTGCCTTGCAGGCGCTGACCGCCGTCCTTGGGGACGCGGACGAGGCCGAGGTCTTTCTGGATGTGCTCGAGTTTTAACGAAAGGAATCAACGAATGGCGGCTCTTGCCGAACTGGCCGAAGACTGCGGCATTGCGCTGCCTGCGATGCTGCGTCAACTGATCGACGCCGGACACACCAGCTATGGCGACATCGCGGCATGGCGCGCGGATTGGAAGGGCAACACGCTCGCCGCCCGTCGGACATCGGCCATCTGGTCGAAGAGGGGTTCACGCCGGCCGAGGCCGTGGCCTGCGTCAGGGCGAACATCGGAATCCTGAAGGCATATCTGCCTCAGGCCATGCAGGCGGAATTGGAACGGCTGATGGCCGGGGCGCCGCCGGTGCCGACCGACGGGTCGGCGGCGTGGATCGATGCAGCGAGCGCGGCCAGTCGTAGCGCCATCACCTGCGCGACTTTCTCCTTCAGGGAATTCCAGTCAATAGATGCGGCGCGGAACCCGTCGCCGCTCGCCGAAAGCGCGACGGCGAAACCCCCATGTGATCGCGAAAGAAGCGCGAAAAATTGCCGGGCGTGGAAAAGCCCAGGTCCATCGCCACCGAGGTCAGTGGCTGTTCCTGCTGGACGAGCCTGCGCACGGCTTCTTCCACACGCACCGCGCTCCAGAAGACCTGCGGCGTGGTGTTGAGCTGGTCCCGGAATAACGCGAAGAAATGGCCGCGCGATAGTCCCACCTTGCTGGCGATGTCTTCCACCGCAACCGGTTCGTGCACGTTGTCTCGCATGTACAGGATCGCGGTGCGAAGCCGCCGGTCCAGCGTCTGCGGTCGGGGCGCGGGGCCGGACGGGCGGCCCGCCTGGGAAGACGATTCGATTGCCGCATGCAGCAGCGCCTCGACTTCCGCGTCGATGTCGGCGCGCGGGTGGTCCTGCGGCGCGACGATCTTGTCGAGCAGGCTCCAACAGGTCTGGCGCACCGCCGGATCGATGGGCACGCCTGGCGCGGTGAAATGGAATGGCCTGCCGGTGGCGGCGCGGCGCTCGTCCAGCCAGGGCGTGGCAATGTACAGGACAAGGAAGACGGCCGGGCCAGAACGGTCGAGCAGGCGGGCATCATGGGACTCATAGGTGTTCGTGCCCAGCGCAAGCTGTTCGCTGTAGCGAACCAGTTTCGAGCCGACGTGCGCTTCGGCCCGGGCGCCACCCAGCCAAAGGGCCAGCTGCATTTCCGCGTGCGCATGCGCGATGAGGTCCCCGCGCAGTTCCAGCACGACCGCGCGGCCGAATGCGCCCTCGTGCAAGGCGTAAGTTTCCTGCATGCGTTGTCTCCCAATTTCTGATCGGGCGATGAGCGCGCTGACTCTCGCCGGTGCCCCTGTCCACCGAGGCCATTTGCGGGAATTTTATGGGCGCGGTTTCAGGCATTGCCGGGCTCTAGGTGTATACACCTAGCACGCGATCTGACTCTGCGATAAGTTCCCGCACCGATCGATAAGCGCAGCCCCAGCCGCGCTCCTAAAGTCGTGACTGATGGCGACGCATCCACCCGCTCGCCGACTTTCAGAAGCACGAAGGAGACCGCGGTGCGCATTGCAAGTTTCTTGATGAATGGAGAGCCCGGCGTCGGGCTGGTGTCGGAGGACGGCGTGACGGTCGCGCCGCTGGCGCTGGACGACGCGGGCAGGCAGCTCGGCGCGCAGGCCGTGATTGATCACCTTGCGGCGGGTCGTCCGCTGCCCGCCACGCTGACGCCGCTGCGTCTGTCGGACCTCGTCTTGCGGGCGCCGCTGCCCCGTCCGCGGCGCAACCTGTGGTGCGTCGGGCGCAACTATCACGCACACGCCAAGGAGTTGTCCGCGTCCGTCTTCAAGGACAACGACGCCAACCCGGCGGCCTGGCCCATCGTCTTCACCAAAGTGCCGGAATGCGTGGTGGGACCGCGGGCGCAAGTCCTGCTGCCGGTTGGCGTGTCCGCGCAGATCGACTACGAGGCCGAGCTGGGCGTGGTCATCGGCAAGACGGGCAAGAACATCGCGCGCGGCGAGGCC
Source organism: Achromobacter sp. SLBN-14 (assembly GCF_006715415.1). Classification (NCBI taxonomy): domain Bacteria; kingdom Pseudomonadati; phylum Pseudomonadota; class Betaproteobacteria; order Burkholderiales; family Alcaligenaceae; genus Achromobacter; species Achromobacter sp. SLBN-14. The sequence continues at coordinate 4,737,404 of NZ_VFNE01000001.1, forward strand.
CTGGATCATGTCTTTGGCTACACCGTCATCAACGACGTCACCGCCCGGGACGTGCAGATGCGGCATCAGCAGTGGGACATGGGCAAGTCGTTCGACACCTTCTGTCCGATGGGGCCGTGGATCGTCACGGCCGATGCGTTCGATGGCGCAAGGACACGTGTGCGCTGCTGGGTGAACGGGGAGTTGCGGCAGGACGGGCCCACCGAGAACATGATCTTCGACATCCCGGCGTTGATCGAGACGATCTCGCGCGGCATCACGCTTTATCCGGGGGACGTGATCGCCACCGGGACGCCGGCAGGGGTCGGCATGGGCATGACGCCGCCCCGGTATCTGGCCGCGGGCGACGTGGTGCGGGTGGAGGTCGAGGGGTTGGGAAGCATCGAGAACGAATTCGTGGGAGCGCCGGCATGACGACACAAAACATCAAGGGCCTGTCGGTGGAAATCGACGGCGACGGCCCCGCGCTGCTGTGCATCCACGGGCTGGGCGGCTCGTCCAATACGTGGACGCCGCTGATGGCCGCCCTGACGGGCTTTCGTGTCATCCGCCCGGACCTGCCGGGCAGCGCCCGATCGCCACTGCCGGACGACACCCTGTCGGTCGCGGGCTACGTCGACGCGCTGGCGCGCATGCTTGAAGAGCTGGATTGCGGCCCCGTGCATGTGGCGGCGCATTCGCTGGGGACCATCGTCGCGCAGCATCTTGCGCTTAAAGCCCCCGCACAGGTCCGCTCGCTGGCGCTGTTCGGCCCGCTTGCCGAGCCCCCCGAAGCGGGCCGGCCGGGCATCCGGGCGCGGGCGGCGCTGGCCCGCCAGGGCGCACCGGCCCTGCAGGAAATTGCCGACGCCATCGTCAAGGGCGCCACCAGCAGCCGCACCAAGGCGGAACAGCCCGCGGTGCTGGCGCTGGTCAGGGAGAGCGTGATGCGGCAGCCGCCGGAAGGGTATGCCCAAAGCTGCGAAGCGCTGGCCGACGCGCGCGCCGCGGATCTGGAACGGCTGGGCGTGCCGGTGCTGCTGGTGACGGGCGACGAGGACGGCGTCGCGCCGCCCGCGCACGTAAAAGCAATGGCCGCGCGCATCCCGGTCAGCCGCTGCACCGTCGTGCAAGGCTGCGGCCATTGGACGACGTTCGAGCAGCCCGGCGCCTGCATCGCCGCGTTCCAGGCGTTTCATGCGGATCTGCCGGGCTAACACCCGCCTGCCGGGCAGATCCGCGGAACCCCCAACCCGCATCAATACTTTTCATAAAAAAACCGGCCCCGCGGGGTCCGGGAGGAGACCACTCATGTCCAGAATTGCGATTACCAACGTTGTCATCTTTGATGGAAGCGGCGATGACGTCTTTGACGGCGAGTTGCTGATCGATGGCGGGCGCATCGCCGAGGTGGCGCGCCTGCCCGGCCGGGTCAATCGGGACGGCGCGCGCATGGTCGATGGCAAGGGCCGTTTCCTGATGCCAGGCATGACCGAAGCGCACACGCATTTCTCGTGGAACGACCAGCCCACGTTGGCCGCCATCCAGTTCATGCCGCCCGAGGAACATATCCTGTGGTGTGTGCGCGTGGCCAAGCGCTACCTGGAAATGGGATGGACCTCCGCCATCGGCGCGGCGGCGGCCAAGCCCCGGCTGGACGTGGTGCTGCGCAATGCAATCGAGGCCGGCGAATGCCCGGGGCCGCGCTATCTTGCCGGCAGCCAGGAGATCACGACCATCGGCGCGCTGGGCGACAACACGTTGCCGCACATGCATTTCGAAGAGCTGAGCTTTGGCAGCGTCTGCAGCGGCCCGGAGGAAATCCGCCGTTCGGTCCGCACGTTCATCAAGTACGGCGTCGACCACCTGAAGATCAATCTGTCGGGCGAATACATCGCTGGCCTGCCGGCCGAGATGTCGCCCTTCGCGGAAGATGAAATCGCGATGCTGGCGTCCGAGGCCAAGCGTTACGGCAAGCGGATCGCGGCGCACGCCCGGTCCAGCGAGTCGGTCAAGCAATGCGTGCGCCACGGCATCGAGATGGTCTATCACGCCAGCTTCGCGGACGACGAAGCGCTGGACATGCTGGAAGCCAACAAGGACAGGCACTTTGTCGCGCCCGGCATCGGCTGGCTGGTGCGCACGGCCTACCACGCGTCCGATTTCGGGATCACCCCCGCGATCGCGGAAAGCATGGGCTACAAGCGCGAGCTGGAGATTGCCTCGGAAAGCCTGCGCAAGATGCACAAGCGCGGCATACGCATCCTGCCGGGCGGTGACTACGGCTTTGCGTGGATGCCGCATGGCACGAACGCCAACGACCTTCAATACTTCGTCGACTACATCGGCATGACGCCGGTCGAGGCCTTGGTGGCGGCCACGCGACTGGGCGGGCAGATCATGCAGCGGCCCGACGAGCTGGGCATGTTGCGTCCCGGCTACATGGCCGACGTCGTCATGGTGGACGGCAACCCGTTGGACGACCTGTCGCTGCTGGTGGATCCGGAGCGGATCGTCCTGGTGATGAAGGACGGCAAGGTGTGCAAGGATACGTGCGCCACGGCGCAGGACGGCACGGTGCACAGGGATGCGGTCCAGCCGTCGCGTGCCGAGCCGGCCTTGGCCTGACGCGGGGCGCCGATGGCTGGCGTCCCGGTCGGCGGACCTGCCCGTCGGCCGCAGCAGGGGAAGGGCGCCTGATGGCAGGCGCGGCGCGGTACGATTCGGCATCGCCGCGCCGCCGATCCCGCCGGACGGTCCGTCCCCTTCCTGAGAACGCTGCATGTTCACCCGTAGATATTTCTGCGCCAGCCTCCTTGCGGCTGGCTTTCTTGGCGCCCTGCCCAGTTCGGCTGTCGCGCGCTCCGAGCTGCCCTACATCGACAGCGTCGTGAACGAGGCGGCCCGCGCGGTCATCCGCCAGCACGACATCGCGGGCATGGTGATCGCGGTGACGCATCAAGGCCGCCAACGTTTCTACACCTATGGCGTCGAATCATTGCAGACGCGGCGCGCCGTCAATCGGGACACGATCTTTGAAGTGGGCTCGATCAGCAAGACCTTCACCGTGACGCTTGCCGCGTATGCGCAGGCCAAGGGCTTGTTGCAGTTGACCGACAGTCCGGCGCGATTTTTGCCCGAGCTGGCCGGCACTGAATTCGCCAAGCTGACCTTGTTGAACCTGGCGACGCACACGACGGGCGGTTTTCCGTTGCAGGTGCCTGACGAGGTCCGCGACAACGCCCAATTGATGCAATACCTGAAGGCCTGGAAGCCGGAACATGCGCCCGGCACGTATCGCTCGTACGCCAATCCCAGCATCGGCATGCTGGGCGTCGTGGCGGCTGCAAGCCTGAAGCAGCCGTTTGCCCAGGCGATGGAAAAGGACCTTTTTCCGAAGCTGGGTCTGTCCAGCACGTTTATTGAGGTGCCCGCCGCCAAGGCGTCGCGCTACGCGCAGGGCTACAACAAGCAGGGCGCGCCGGTGCGCGTGAATCCGGGCGTGCTGGCGGCCGAGGCCTATGGCGTGAAAACCAGCGCGCGCGACCTGCTGCGCTTCGTCGAGGCCAGCATGGACATGGACGTGCTAGACAAGGACATCCGCCGCGCCATCGCGGACACCCACGTGGGTTATTACCAGGTGGGCGCAATGACGCAGGACATGGTGTGGGAGCAGTTCCCGTATCCCGTGCCGCTGGATTCGCTGCTGACGGCCAACGCCGGCACGCTGAACAGCCAGAGCCATCCGGCCCAGGCGCTGCAGCCGCCGCTGGCGCCGCAGGCCCAGACCTGGATCAACAAGACGGGGTCCACCAACGGCTTTGGGGCCTACGTGGCGTTTGTGCCCGCGCGCAAGCTCGGCATCGTCATTCTGGCCAACCGCAACTACCCGAACGACGCGCGCGTGCGTCTGGCGGCGGAAATCCTGGGGGCGGTGGACAAGCAGCCCTTGGCGCCCGCCGCCGCGCGTTGATGGCGCTGTCGTCGGTGCTGCCGTAGTCGCTGTCGCTGGCGCGGCAAACCTGTTGCATGCAGGTCATGGACCGCGCATCGAATTCGATACGAATTACGACGCCTGATGTTCCCTGAGGCGGCCTCGCATATAGGGACACGGCCATTGGCCTGGAAACGGCGGAATGCGAACCTGTTTCAACATATCTCCGATCAATTCCGTCCCCAATAAATGGCCGGGTTTCTTGTCGGATAATGCACGTCGTTGCTCCACGCCGGACCTCTCATGCCACGCGCCACCCGCCGTATCGTTTTTCCCCTGTTCGCCACCCTGACCGCCGTCCTGGCCGGATGTTCTTCCCCCAAGCCCGTCTACGAGCGAGAGGACTTCGCCCAAAGCGACACCTACTCGCGCAGCGTTCCGGCGGCCAGCAGCGCCGCCTGCGACGCGGGCCGGCGCGCCTTGCTCAGCCAGGGATACAACATCGACAAGTACGAACCGTCGCGCGTCACCGGCCACAAGAACTTCGAGGGCGAGGACGGGCAGCATACGCAGATCAGTTTCAACGTGGAGTGCGCGCCCGACGGCAGCTCGCACGAAGGCGCCACCGTGTTCGCCAATGCCGTGCAGGACCGCTATTCGATCAAGCGCACGGGCAACTCGGCCAGTGTGGGGGTCAGCGTGCTGGGCCAGGTCTCGATGCCGTTTGGCGGCAGCGACGACTCACTGGTCAAGACGGCAAGCCAGACGGTGACGCGCCCCAAGTTCTATGACGGGTTCTTCCAGCTGTTGGAGCGGTACCTGCCCGACGCCAAGGCGGCCGCTGCGCCGCGCGAGCCGTCCGCTCGGCCGAAGGGAGCCGCGTCAAAGTCGGCGGTTTCTCCCGCCACAGCCCCGGCCCAGGCGCCGGCCGATCCGGTCGTGGCGCCGGATGCGCCGGCCGACACGCTGAACCCGGCCGCGGCCGGCGGCGACAAGCCGGCGCCCGCTACAGCGCCCGCCACGCCTACGCCGGCGGCAAAGACGCCCGCCTCGGGATCGCCCGCCGCAGATTCGCCCGCGGCCGCACCTGCCGCCGCGGGATCGCCCGCCGCGGGATCGCCCGCCACGGGCTCGCCCGCCGAAGGGGCGACTGCTCCCGCGCCGGCTTCGCAAACCGGCAATTGACGTCCTTGCCGCCGGCGCATCCACCGCCGGCGCGTTTGCCGTAGCGCAAACACTGCAGGCCAGCGCGCCGCATCGCGCTGGCCGCGAGCGGCGATAATGCCGCCCATGACATACCAACTCCTGAAAATGGCCCATGTGGCGGCCGCCGTGGCGTGGCTGGTGGGCTCGCTCTTCGTGTCGCTTTTTCTCCTGACGTCGCAGCCAGAGCATGGCGACGACGCGCCCAAGGAGCGCCGGATGCTCCACGTCCTGCGCCGCTGGACGCTGTTCGTCACCACGCCGGCCATGGTCATCACCTGGTTGATCGGACTGCACCTGGCCATGACGTTCGGCTGGTTTGCGATGAACTGGATCTGGATCAAGGTCGCCTTCGCGATCAGCCTGTCCGGTTTGCTCGGCATGCAGAGCGCATCGCTGCGGCGCATGGCCGGCGGCAGCGGCAAGCGGCCGCCCCTGATCGACCTGCAGGCGCCGTTCATCGTGCTGGCGGCAGCGGCCATCGTGACGCTGGTCGTGGTCAAACCGTTCTGAACGGGCACACCTGACCGCCAGTCCCGCGCATGGCGGGGGCGCCATGCCTGCACTGCGATATGACAACGCGCCATATCGAATCAACCGCGTAATAACGACTCAACGAACAAGTCGTTCGCGCGCACAAGCCCCGTCCCTAGAATCGTCTCCTCTCATAACTGCACTGGTTCAGAGGCGATTCCATCATGACTATTCGTACTTTTGCGGCCGAGGCCGCGGCGGACGCGTCCGTTTCCGGCGGCGCGCAGCCCGCGCGTTTCGCATGGGCTCCGATCTTCAAGCGCTTGCTGGGTGCGGTGCTGGCGTCCGCCGCCATGTTTCACGGCCCCGCCTTCTCGGCCGACCCCAAGCCGCTCAAAGTGGGCGTGCGCGGGGGCGTTGACGAGCAGATCTGGGAAGTGGTGGCGCAGGTGGCCAAGAAAAATGGCCTGGCCGTCGAGCCCGTCGTCATCACCGGCACCGCCAGCCCGAACGAGGCGCTGAATAACGGCGATCTCGAGGCGAACGCCTTCCAGCACATTCCCTTCCTGAACGACCAGATCAAGCAGCGCGGCTACAAGCTGGTGCCGGTGGCCAACACGCTGATCTCGCCCATCGCGTTCTACAGCAAGAAGTACAAGTCGCTCAAGGACTTGCCGGACGGCGCGAAGGTGGGCATTCCCAACGATCCCAGCAATCAGACGCGCGCGCTGGTCATCCTGCGCGACCAGGGTCTCATCACGCTGAAAGACGGCTTTGATCCGGCGACCGGGACAGCCACGCTGGCCGACGTGACGTCCAATCCCAAGAAGCTCGACTTCGTGGAAAGCGCATCGGTGGTGCTGGCGCGATCGCTGCCGGACGTGGACACCGCCGCCATCGTCAACAGCTTTGCGTACCAGGCCGGGCTGATCGCCACGCGCGACGGCATTGCAGTCGAGAAGAAGGAAAACAACCCGTACGTGAACATCATCGTGGTGCGCGAGAAGGACAAGGACGCGCCGTGGGTACCCGAGCTGGTCAAGGCGTATCACTCCGAAGCAGTGCGCCAGTTCATCCTGACGAAGTTCGAAGGGTCGGTGATCCCGGTCTTCTAGGCAATCATGCAACGCGAACTTTCCCTGCCCCAGGACGCCATGCGCGCCACGCAAGCGCCGGCGCGCGACGCGCACATCGTGTTCGAGGGCCTGCAGAAGCAGTACCAAGGCCCCGCGGGCGCGGTTGCGGCGCTATCTGACGTGTCGTTTTCGATTGCGCGCGGCGAGGTATTCGGCATCATCGGCCGCAGCGGGGCGGGCAAGTCCACGTTGCTTCGGTCGATCAACATGCTGGAACGGCCCAGCGCGGGCCGCGTGTGCGTGGACGGGGTGGACGTGGGCAGCCTGGACGAGGATGCGCTCGTGGGCCTGCGCCGCCGCATCGGCATGATCTTCCAGCACTTCAATCTGCTGTCGGCCAAGACGGTGGCCGAAAACGTCGCGCTGCCGCTGCGCGTGGCGGGCGTGAAGCCGGCTGCCGCGCGGGCGCGGGTGGAGGCGCTGCTTGAGATGGTGGGCCTGCGGGACAAGGCCGATGTTTACCCGTCAAAGCTGTCCGGCGGACAGAAGCAGCGCGTGGGCATTGCGCGCGCGCTGGTCCACGAGCCCGAGATCCTGCTGTGCGACGAGGCGACGTCCGCGCTCGACCCCGAGACCACGCAATCCATCCTGGCGCTCCTTTTGGACATCAACCGCAAGCTGGGCCTGACTGTCGTGCTGATCACGCATGACATGGCCGTGATCCGCGAGGTCTGCCACAACGTGCTGGTGCTGGATGGCGGCCGCAAGGTCGAGCTGGGTGAGGTGTGGCGCGTGTTCGGCAACCCGCAGGCGGATGCCACGCGCGCGCTGCTGCGGCCGTTGCAGCACGATCTGCCGGCGGACCTGGCGGCACGGCTGGTGCCCGATCTGCACGGGCGTCCTGGCGTTGCGGTGCTGCTGTTGCGCTTTACCGGCCAGGGCAGGCCCGACGGCGTGTCGCTGCAGGCGCTGGCTGCGATGGGGCCGGGCGCGACGCTGCTGCACGGCGGACTGGACAGGCTGCGCGGCCACGCGCAAGGCAGCCTGCTGGTGTCGGTGCCCGCAGGCGCATTACAGGAAGAGGCCGCGCGCGCCGCGCTGGTGGCCGATCAGATCAAGGTACTTGGCTATGTCGCTACCGATGCTTGATAAATACCTGCAGGCATTTCTGCAGACGCTGACGATGGTGAGCATTTCCGCGGCCATCGCCATAGGCGCCGGCCTGGCGCTCGCGGTGGTGCTGACCGTCACCGCGCCGGGCAGTCTGTACCCGCGTCCGCGCTTGAACAAGGCGTTGTCGGTCACGGTGAATACTCTCCGCGCTATCCCCTTCATCATCCTGCTTGTCGCGATGCTGCCCTTCACGCGCTTCCTGGTAGGCACGACGCTGGGCACGTGGGCGGCCATCGTGCCGCTGTCGGCGAACCTGATTCCGTTCTTTGCGCGCATTGCGCAGGTCAGCCTGAACGACGTGGACCACGGCCTTGTCGAGGCGGCGCGCGCCATGGGCTGCCGCCGGTGGCACATCGTGCGCCATGTGCTGCTCCCGGAAGCCTTGCCGGGCATCATCGGCGGCATGACGGTCAGCGTGATCGCCATGATCAACGCCTCTGCCATGGCGGGCGCCGTTGGCGCGGGCGGGTTGGGGGATCTGGCGATCCGCTACGGCTACGAACGCTACGAGACGCGGGTGATGTTCGAGGTGATCGTCATCCTGATCGCGCTGGTGTCGATCGTGCAATTTACCGGCGAGTGGCTGTCGCGCCGCGCCGACCACAAGCGCTAGCGCATGCGTGCCCTGATTGAAGGCTTATCCGGCTCAGCGCAGCGGCGCCTGCGGCATGGCCGCCAGGGATTGCGTCGCCAGCCGTTCCTGCTCGAGGGCCAGCCGGTTGACGGTGTCCTGGTGCTGGTGAAAGCGCGTCAGGTCGGCGTTGCGGCCGAACTTCAATTCGTTGCGGTCCGCGTACCAGAACTGGCGGTTGTCATCGAGCAGCGTGATCATCAGCCCGAACTCGTGCAGGATTTGCGTTTCCAGGTCCCAGACGCGCCGCAGTTTCTCATTGCTTGCCGCCCGCGAGTCCGTCAGCGCCTGCAGGATCTTTGCCTTTTCAGGTTCGGAGATGGTCAGCGAGCGCACCAGCTCGGGCATTTCGTCCAGCACGTCCAGGCTTTGCTGGCGGTAGGCGGGCACCAGCTTTTCGGCCTGTTCCAGAATCAGGCGGCTTTCGATCAGGCCCGAGTCGCGCGCCAGCCGGCCGGCGTCAAAGAGCCGGGGCAGGCCGATTTCCTTGAGTTCCTGCAGGTAGGCGCGATGCTGCGCAAGCCGTTCGCCGGCGACGGTTTTCATGGCCCGTTCCATTTCGCCGTACGGACCCGTGGCCTTGGGCGAGGGGTCGATGGCCGGCACGTCTTCGGGCACGCCGGAGCCGCCGCCGGCCTGCATGCGCAGCGCGTCGATGGCCTTGCGGATTTCGGTGTTGGCGATGTCGCGCTGGCGGTTGTCGTGGCTGCGTTCGGCAAGCGGCACGGCCACGGCGGCCAGCAGGAACACCCCCGCGCCCAGCATGATGCGCACGCGGTTGCGCGGCGTGCGAAAGCGTTTCCAGAGGGAAAAGACGCCCAGGACGACGAGCAGCAGGGCGCCCAGGAGCATGGCGCCGCCGAAGGCCAGTTGCGCAACCTCCAGCATCGTTTCCGGACGGCTGCTGTAGACGGTCCACGCCAGCATCGCGGAATAGACCAGACAGGTGGCGGCCTTCAGGAGCCAGCCGGGTTCGGGCGGAGCCGTGGCCAGAGCGGCCGGGCCGGCAGCCGTGGCGGGCGCTTGCGGGTCGTTCATGTGGCGCGCGAAAACGGGGATACGGCGTTTGACTGTAAAGACTCGCTTGGGCCCCGTCAATGCCGCGGGCCGGCGGCGGGAACCGATTTCAGGGCAGGCGCGATGCGCGTCTGCATCCACCGATGACAGGAGTGAATGACATGACCGACCACCCGCAACAAGGTTTTGCGACCCGCGCCATCCACCTGGGCTACGACCCGCTGGACGAACAGGGCGCGCTGTCGCCGCCGCTGTACCTGACGTCCACCTACACGCAGGACAGCATCGAGGCCTTTGACCGGATCCGGCTTGGCGAAGCCCAAGGCTATGTCTACGGCCGCACGCGCAATCCCACGCAGGCGCTGCTGGAAGAACGCCTGGCGTCGCTGGAAGGCGCCGAGGCCGGTGTGGTGACGGCCTCGGGCATGGCGGCCATCTCGGCCACCCTGTTTTCGCTGTTGCAAAGCGGCGACGAGATCGTGGTCGACCAGATTGTCTACGGCACGGCCTTCACGCTGTTCACGCAGGGGCTGGCCCGCTTTGGCGTGCGGGCCGTGTTCGCGGACTTCACCGAGCCCCAGACGGTGGCCGCCGCCATCGGCCCCAAGACCCGGGCCGTGTACTTCGAGACCCCCGCCAATCCCAACCTGCGGCTGGTGGACATTGCGGCCATCTCCGCCATCGCGCGCGGCAAGGGCCTGCTGACGATCGTCGACAACACCTTCGCCACGCCGGTGCTGCAGCGGCCGCTCGAGCACGGCGCGGACGTCGTGCTGCATTCGGCCACCAAGTATCTGGGCGGGCACGGCGACCTGCTGGCGGGCGCGGTGCTGGGACGCAAGCCGCATATCGACGCCATCCGGTTGCAGGGGTTGCGCTACTTCACGGGCGCGACGCTGTCGCCGTTCACGGCCTTTCTGGTGCTGCGCGGGATCAAGACGCTGGAGCTGCGCGTGCAGCGGCACAGCGAATCCGCGTTGAAGGTGGCCAAGCTGCTTCGCGAGCACCCGGCAGTGGCGGATGTGTTCTATCCGGGCCTGTCCGGCACGGCGGGCGCGGACATCGCGGCGCGCCAGCAGGCGGCGGGTGGCGGACTGGTGGCCTTCGAGCTGAAGGGCGGGTTGTCCGCCGGCAAGGCGCTCCTGAACAGCCTGAAACTGGCGCGCATTGCGGTCAGCCTGGGCGATCCCGAGACCCTGATCCAGCATCCGGCGTCGATGACCCACGCCAGCTATTCGGCCGAGGACCGCGAGCGCTACGGTTTGTCCGAAGGATTGCTGCGGCTGTCCGTGGGGCTGGAAACGCCCGAAGACATTCTGGCGGACCTCAAGCAGGGCCTGGATCGCGTGTAGCGGCGGGCAGGTCGGCAGAGGCGGCGTCCGTGCGCCGCCAGGCCACCCACTCGCCTTCGCCCTCGAAATGGCGCAGGCCCCGCGCGGCGGTCGCCAGGCCCGCGCGCAACACGTCCATGTCCAGGCCGGGCAGGTTGCGGAGCAGGGCGGGGGGCAACTGATTGATGTCCAGCACGCGCGCGTCGAAGTCCATTCGCATCAGCCCGCCGCCGTCGGTGGGCACGCGGACGAACCACAGGCTTTCCATGTAGTCGCCGAACCACGGGTCCGGATAAATCGCCTGCGTGAACACGAACCCGAATTCATGAATATCGCGCCAGGGCCAGAATTCCTGCAGGCCCATCGCTCGGGCCAGTTCGCCCGAGCGCGTCAGCCCGGCGTCATCAAAGCGCACGATTCCCTGCAAGGGGTCTTCGGCTGCCGGGGGGCCGGCGAACCATCGCTTGATGAATGACCACATGGGTGTCGCGATCAAAGGGCACAGGGAGGTGCAGTGTAAAGGGGCCGGGGTAGTGTAAAAATGTTACAACCTTTGATCCCGATCAATTTCGCGCACCCTGGCGCAAGCTAGGGTTGAAGTTTTTGGCGCAGCAAGGACAGGACGAATGACCGACAAGATATCGCAGGCTCCCGATCAAGACGAAGCCGCCCCGGCGGCGCCGGTCAAGCGCCCCGCCGCGGCCAGGGGCGCGGCCAAGCGCACGGCGAATGCCCGCCCGGCGGCCGCATCTGCCACGGGGGCCGCCATCGAGCCCGCCGTCGAACTGAGCAAGCGCGTGACGGCGCGGCAGGATGCGGCGCGGCAGGAGACCGCGGCGGTGCTGGCCGATATCGCCGGCCGCTACCAGGTGGGCGAACCGGGCGAGGCGCGCGCGGCCCTGCGAACCGTCATCGATGCGCTGTCGGCCGATGATGCGCAGGCCGTGCACCGCGCGCTCCTTGACGCCAACCGGCAGCCGCCGGGGGCGCGCCGCAACCCCGACGAAGAGCTGGCCGGAGATTGGCGCGAGGGCGTCTATCCCTACCGCCACCGCATGCTGCGCCGCAATTACGAAAGGCAGAAGTACAAGCTGCAGGTCGAACTGCTGAAGCTGCAGGCGTGGGTCAAGGCGACCGGCCAGCGCGTCGTGATCCTGTTCGAAGGGCGCGATGCGGCAGGCAAGGGCGGCACCATCAAGCGCATGATGGAACACCTGAATCCGCGGGGCGCGCGCGTGGTCGCCCTGGAAAAGCCGTCCGACACCGAGAAGGGCCAGTGGTACTTCCAGCGCTACGTGCAGCACCTGCCCACCGCGGGCGAGATCGTCATGTTCGATCGGTCCTGGTACAACCGCGCCGGCGTCGAGCGCGTGATGGGATTCTGCTCGCAGGACGAATACCTGGCGTTTCTGCGCCAGACGCCCGATTTCGAGCGCCACCTCGTCAGCAGCGGCATCACGCTGATCAAGCTGTGGTTTTCGGTCAGCCAGGAAGAACAGCGCCGCCGTTTCCAGCAGCGCAAGGTGCATCCGCTCAAGCAGTGGAAGCTGAGCCCGGTGGACCTGGCGTCGCTGGACAAGTGGGACGATTACACGCGCGCCAAGGAAGCCATGTTTGCGCACACCGACACCGCCGATGCGCCGTGGATCGTGGTCAAGTCCGACTGCAAGAAGCGCGCGCGCCTGAACGCCATGCGCTATGTGCTGAGCCGCCTGCCTTACGAGGGCAAGAGCGACGACGCGCAGATGGCGATCGATTCGCTGATCGTGGGTCGCGCGCTGTAGGGGATCAGCCGCCCAGCGCAGCCAGGTTCAACACGTGGCTGCGCCCGATCCACACCGCGCAGTCGCGGTGGTCGCGCAGCGAATTGCCGGTGTTCGGATGCATGAACACATCCAGCGCGCCGTGGTTCAGTGTCAGCCAGGTGGCGATCTCGGCCAGATGCTGCGGGCCGAACGCGATCTGGTAGCTCCATTGCGGATGCGGGCCCACGGGGCGCTCATGGAAGCGCCCCATTTCCATCTTGCCGTCGAACGTCGCGACGATCCGTTCGCGCAGGGCGAACGCGGCATCGCGGGTTGCCGCGTCGAAGTACACATGGGCGTGCCAGCTCGCGACGTCCGTCACGGGAATTTCCATCGTTCTGTCCTGATCCGGTTCAACCGCCCGCGCGCTTGGCGCGGTGGCCTTGTTTCGTGAGCGCGTCGATGATGCGGTCGCAGTGGTCGCCCTGCACCTCGATCACGCCGTCCTTGACGGTGCCGCCCGAACCGCACGCGGTCCGCAGCTGCTTGCCCAACGCGGCCAGGGCGTCGGGCGCCAGCGCCAGTCCGCGCACCAGCGTCACACTCTTGCCGCCGCGGCCCTTGGTCTCGCGGGATACCCGCGCCACGCCATCGCCCGCCGGGGCCGTGCGGCTGGCCGCCTGGCATTGGCATTGCGCCACAGGCTGGCGGCATTGCGGGCACATGCGCCCGGACTCGGTGGAATAGACCAGGCCGCCCGAGCCGCCGCGCTTCATCAAGACTTGCCCCGCATCTGGTCGATGAGACGCCGATCGCGCTTGGTGGGGCGTCCCGCGTCGATGCCCAGCGCCGGTTCCGGCGCAAGACGCCGCATTTCGGCGGCGCGCTCGCGGGCGGCCACGCTCTCGGGCGTTTCTTCATACAGCAGGCGCGCCACCGGCGCGGGGCCTCGCACGCCGCTCACGGCCACGACGCGCACCTGCAGCGCGGGGTCTTCCTTGCGCACCGCGACGACGTCGCCGGCGCCGACTTCGCGCGCGGGTTTGGCCGGCTGTCCGTTCACGAAGACGCGGCCCTTGCCGATTTCCTGCGAGGCCAGGCTGCGCGTCTTGTAGAAGCGCGCGGCCCACAGCCATTTGTCGAGTCGGATCTTGTCCATCCAGCGGGTTCCTGCGGTAAAGCTGTCCAAGGCGTCATGATAGCCCCGCCCGCGCGGCAAAAAAAAACGGCGCCCAGCATGAGCGCCGCAAACCGGCTACGCGGTGTCCGGGCCCAGCAGGCCCGGCAGTACTCAATCCAGTTTCAGGCCCGCTTCCTTGACGACGCGCTGCCACTTTTCGATCTCGGCGCGGCGGAACGTGTCCAGTTCGGCAGGCGTGGAGCCGATGGGTTCGGCGCCGATGCCGGCAAGCTGTTCGGCGATCGCGGGATCCTTCAGCACCTTGGCCAGCGCCTGCGACACCTGTTCGACGATGGCGGGCGGCGTGCCGGCGGGGGCGAACACGGCGTTCCATTCGTAGGTTTCGTAACCCGGCACGCCCGATTCGGCGATGGTGGGCAGGTCGGGCGCGGTCTTCGAACGCTCCAGACCGCCGACGGCGACGGCGCGCAGCTTGCCGTTCTTCACGTGCTGCCAGGCAGAACCCATGCTGGCGAACATGACGGGCACCTGGCCCGACATCACGTCGATCATGGCCGGGCCGCCGCCCTTGTACGCGACGTGCTGCAACTGGGTCTTGGCCAGCAGGTTGAACAGCTCGCCCGCCAGGTGCTGGGCCGAACCGGGACCGGCCGAGGCAAAGTACACCGGCTCCTTGGCATCGGGCTGGCCCAGTTTGATGAGGTCGGCGACCGACTTCACTTCGTACGACGGCGTCACGACCAGCACGTTGGGCACGCGCAGCAGCAGCGACACCGGCGCGAAGGCCGACAGCGTGTCGAACTGCATCTTGCTGTGCAGCGCGGGGTTCTGCGCGTGATTGGAGGCGTCCAGCATCAGCGTGTAGCCGTCGGGATTGGCCTTGGCGACAACGGCGCCACCGATCATGCCGCCCGCGCCGCCGCGGTTTTCAATGACCACGGGCTGGCCCAGTTCGGCCGCGAGCTTCGGGCCGATCAGGCGGGCGACCACGTCCACGGTGCCGCCGGGCGGATAGGTCACCACCAGTGTGACCGCGCGCTCGGGGTAGGCGGCGTGCGCGGCGCCGGCGGCGCCAGCCAGCAGGCCGGCGGCGGCGAACAGCGCGCTACGCTGCGCCAGGCGTTTGATGAGAGGGGTCATGGAGTGTCTCCTTTGAATTGGAATAGCTGCAACGGCGTGTCGGCAAGCACGGCCCGCCGTTGCGCGGGGTCGTCGATCCAGGCGTCCAGCCACTGCGTTGCCGCGGCATAGGACGCCAGGTGGCGATGTTCGGTATGGGGCCAGTCGCTGCCCCACATCAGGCGTTCGGGGGTGTAGGCGTCCAGCAGTTGCTGCGTGGCCAGCCGGCCGGAGGCCGCGCAGGCGGCAGCGGCCCAGTTGCGGTAGGGCGCGGCCAGCTTCACCCACACGCGGCCGCTGTCCGCCTGGCGCAGCAGGTACTGGAAGCCGGCGTCGGAAACACCGAGCGCGGGATCCGGGCGGCCAAAATGATCCACCACGATCCGGCAGCCCGCAGCCAGCAATGCCGGCATCACGCCGTCCAGGCGCGCAGCCTGCACATGAACTTCCACATGCCACCCCAGCGCATTCACGCGGGCAAGCAACGACTGCCAGGCGGGCGTCTGCAATGCGGGGCTGTCCAGCCCGACAAGGTTCAGGCGGATGCCGACCACGCCCGCGCCAGCCAGGTCTTGCAATTCAGTGTCAGTGATGTCCAGCGCCACCACGGCCACGCCGCGCAACCGGTCGGGCGCCGCGCGCAGCGCTTGAACCAGATGGCTGTTGTCCGTGCCCAGGAAGCTGGGCTGCACCAGCACGCCGTGGCGCATGCCGTGCGCATCCAGCAAGCCCAGATACTCGGCCAGCGTGGCATCGTAGTCCGGCGTGTGGCGGCGCGTGTCGGCAAGGGCGAGGCCTTGGTGAAACACGTGGGCGTGGGTGTCGACGGCGGCGCCTGGAATCGGCGAGGGCAAAGCAGTCTCCTGATTCGGCATGGCGTTCGCGGAACGGCACTGCCGGTATGTAATGTTCTGTAAATCGGGATTCTAGGAAGTCGATGTATAGTTTTCCATTGTGGAAAAGCGCTTTTTATATATTGAATCAATATGGAAACCCGGCACCTTCGGTACTTCCTGGCGGTGGTGGACCACGGCAGCGTCAGCCGCGCCTCGGACTGGCTGGGCATTGCTCAGCCTGCGTTGAGCCAGGCGCTGACGCGCATGGAAAAAGACCTGGGCGTGCGGCTGTTCGAACGGTCGCGTCAGGGCACGACGCCTACCCCCGCCGCGCAGGCCATCCTGGAAGACGTACGCGCCAGCGTGGCGCGCATCGACGCCGCGGCGCGCCGTGCGCGCGAGATCGGGCGCGGCAGCGCTGGGCAACTGACGGTCGGTCTGGTGTCCTCCGCGCTCTTTGACACGTTGCCGCGCGCGCTGCGCCAGATGCGCCAGCAGGCGCCGGGCGTGCGCATTATCCTGCGGGAAATGAGCAACGCCGAACAGGCCGAGGCCTTGCAGACGGGCGAGATCGATATCGGCCTGATGCATACACCCGTTGCGGTGGGCGGCCGCATGCGCGAGCGCCAGTTGCTACGGGACCGGCTGGTGGCCGCCGTGCCCGACGAGTTCGAGGTGCCGCCCGACGGTCAGGTGTCGATGGCGCAGATCGCGCAGGCCGGTCTGGTCATGTACCCGCAGTCACAGTTGCCGGCATTTTATGCGGACATCCTGGATGCCATGCGCAAGGGGGGACACGACGCGCACGTCAACCAGGAGGCCAGCCGCACGTTGACGGTGCTGTCGTGCGTAGCGGGCGGCTGCGGCGTGGCCTTGCTGCCCAGCTGGATACGGGCGATGGATTTTCGCGGCGTGCGCTTTTGCGAGGTGCGCGATGGCGAGCGCCTGCCCAGTTTCGACCTGAGCGCGATCTGGCCCGCGCGCAGCGTGCCGACGCTGGCGGACCTGTTCGCCAACCTGGACCTCGGTCCAACTTGATGAAATCGCCTCTCGGCTTTCAACGCGCCTTCAATCTCCTTGGAGGTCGCTTAAGCCAGGCTTAAAGCGGCAGTTTTGCCGGAACTGCGCCGGATCCGGACGTCTAACCAGGAACGTCATTGCGAGGTTCCGGGCTCATGGATCTGAATTGGCAGCAGCAACTTGCAGAAAGCGCCCTGTGGCTTGCGCGCGCGTTCGGCATCTCCGCCGTCGCGCTGGCGGTGGTTACGCTGATCCTGACGCGCACCACGGTCTGGGGCAGGAAGTTCTGGCGGCTGGCTTGGCCGTACCTGACGCCTCGCCGTAGTTGGCGCCCGATGCTCACCCTGGCCTTGCTGCTGTTCCTGGCGATGTTCGCGGTGCGCATGACCGTGCTGTTTTCGTTCTGGTACAACGGCTTCTACAGTGCCTTGCAGGCGCTGGACCAGTCGGTCTTCTGGCACTTCCTGGGGATTTTCGCGGTGCTGGCCACCGTGCATGTGGTGCGCAGCCTGGTCGACAGCTACGTGGGCCAGGCTTTCGACATTCATTGGCGCGTGTGGTTGAACGAACGGCTGACGCGCGACTGGCTGGGCGCGGGCGCCTACTACCGCGGTCACTTCCTGGCGGAACCCGTCGACAACCCCGACCAACGCATCGAACAGGACATCGCGCAATTCGTGACAGGGTCGCGCACGCTGGCGATCGGCGCGATCAGCGCGATCGTGTCGCTGGTGGCCTTCACGGCGATCCTGTGGGGGTTGTCGGGCCCGCTGACGCTGGGCGGCGTGGAGATTCCGCGCGCCATGGTGTTCGTGGTTTATCTGTACGTCATCGTCGCGACGTGGCTGGCCTTCAAGATCGGCCGCCCGCTCATCAAGCTGAACTTCCTGTCCGAGCGCCTGACGGCCAACTTCCGTTATGCGCTGGTCCGACTGCGCGAGAACGCCGAGAACGTTGCGTTCTATCAGGGCGAGGAAGTGGAGCGGGCGACGCTGTGGACGCGCTTCACGTCCTATATCGCCAATCTGTGGGCGCGCGTGTACCGGGGCCTGAAGTTCGACGGCTTCAACCTGTCGGTCAGCCAGATCGCGGTCGTGTTTCCGTTCATCCTGCAGGCGCCGCGCTTTTTCAGCGGGGCGATCAAGCTGGGCGATGTCATGCAGACCTCGCAGGCTTTCGGGCAGGTGCAGGAATCGCTGTCGTTCTTTCGCAGTTCCTACGACACGTTCGCCCAGTACCGCGCGACGCTGGATCGTCTGAATGGATTCCTGGATGCCAACGAGGCCGCGCGTGCGCTGCCGCAGGTACAGACCCAGACGCTGCCCGATGGCCTGGAGATCGAGGGCCTGAATGTGTCGCGCCCGGATGGCGCCTGTCTGCTGGACAACCTGAATCTGCGCCTGCATCCCGGACAAGCCCTGCTGATCAAGGGGCCGTCGGGCAGCGGCAAGACCACCTTGCTGCGCGCGTTGGCCGGTCTGTGGCCGTACGCCCACGGCGTGGTGCGGCGGCCGCAGGGCGCGTCCGCGCTGTTCCTGTCGCAGCGTCCATATCTGCCGCTGGGCGAGCTGCGCGGCGCGGTGGCGTATCCGGGGCTGGCGCAACCGGCCGGCGACGCGCGGCTGGCCGATGCGTTGCGGCAGGTCAACCTGGGGCATCTGGCCGGCCGGCTCGATGAGGTGCACGACTGGTCTCGCGTGCTGTCGTTGGGCGAGCAGCAGCGCATTGCGTTTGCCCGCGTGCTGTACAACCGGCCCGCGCTGGTGTTTCTGGACGAGGCCACGTCGGCCACGGACGAAGGGCTGGAGCACATGCTGTACAGCCTGCTGCGCGAGGCGCTGCCGGACGGCATGCTGGTCAGCGTGGGCCATCGCAGCACGCTGGATGCGTTCCATACCCAACGGCTGGATCTGGACGGAACGGGCCGCTGGCAGGTCGGGCCCATGCCGGCGCCGCGCCACGGCGACGCGTTGCGGCGGGCGGCGGCTTAAAGGAGGGGCCTCAGGTGCCGACGCGCAGCGGTCCGGTCAGCTTGCGCAGTGCGGCGACCACGCTTTGCGCGGTGATGCGTCCGGTCTTGGGATTGGCCGACGGGATGTTCTGGATTTCCATCGAGAACGAGGCGGAGTCGGACACGACCTCGACGCGGTGCAGGTTGCGATCGAGCGAGGGATCGGCCCAGATTTCCAGCGTTGTGCGATCCGGGCCGATGCCCGCCAGCGACACGCTGACGGCCACGTTGAGGTTGGCCGGAAAGCCCACGGCGGCCTCGCGCGGCGAGCCGCGGAAGATGAGGCGAGGCTCGGTGATGCCTTCGATGTCGATGTTGTTGTCGGTCAGGTAGGGCGCGCCCAGCAGGCCGCGCACCGGCTTGCGGGTGATCATCGTGACGGAATGGATGACGCCTTCGGCAGCGGCGGTGATGGCGTCCAGCCCCAGAATGGCGCCCGACGGCACGATGACCTGGCCGCCGTGCTGGCGCGCGATGTCGATGAGGTCTTCGTGGCGCAGCAGGGCGCCCGAACTGAGCACCACCATCTTCTTGCCGGCGCGCAATACAGGTTCGGCGATGTTGCGGAACACGGCCGCGGGCGCGCATTCCACGACAACGTCGCAATGGTCGGCAAGGCCGTCGATGGTGGTGAAGGCAGGCGCGCCGTCTTTCCACGAGAAGGCGGGCGGGGAGCTGGGATCGCGCACGGCGACCGCGGCGAGCGTCAGGCCGGGCAGGCCGGCATCGAGGGATTGCGCCACGGCCTGGCCGATGGCGCCGAAGCCGGCGATGCCGACGCGGTAGCTGTTCATGGGTATCCGAAAAAGTTGGACCCGCGGCAGGACCGCGGGCGGTTCGGGAATGCGGCAGGCAGCGCGCCGCAAGGCTGCCGGCCACTGTAGCCACCGGCTGGCGACGCGTCAATGCGGGATGCCCGCAAGGCCGCGCAACCACGCCGGCCCCGCGCCCCAAGCAAGCCGCCGGGGGTTTTGCCCGCGCTATTGCAGCTTGATCCCCAGCTCCTTGATGAGCGGTCCCATGTCGGCGCGGTCGGCCTGGATTGTCGCGGCCAGTTCGTCGGGCGTGCTGCCGATGGGGATCATGCCCAGGGTCTCCATCTGGGCCTGCATGGCGGGATCCTTCAGGATGTCGCTGACCGCCTTCTGGATCTGCGCGACACGGTCCTTCGGAATGCCGGCCGGCCCCATCAGGCCGATCCACGGCTGCGGCGCGTAGTCCAGGCCGGACTCCTTCAGTGTGGGCGTGTCCGGCAGACCGCCGAAGCGTTGCGGGCTGGTGATCGCCAGCGCCCGCAACCGTCCGCTGTCGATCAGCCCCTTCGAACTGGACGGTGCGTCCAGGCCCACGTCCAGCTGTCCGCCGATCAGGTCGTTCTGGGTCTTGCCGGACGATGACGAGGGAACGTACAGCGCCTTGATGCCCGCGCGCCGCGCCGTCTGTTCCCAGACCAGGTGGAATGCGGTGCCGATCGAGAACGATCCCACGCTCAGGCTGCGCGCGCGGCTTTCGCGCACGAAGTCTTCCCAGGTTGTGAGCGGGCTGTCCTTGGGCACGATGAAGATGAACGGCGTGCGCGCCACCAGCGAAATGGGCTGCAGGTCCTTTTGCGTGTCGAACGGCAGGCTATCGACGGCAAACGGCACGATGGTCACCGACGAGGCGACCACCATGCCCAACGTGTAGCCGTCGGGAGCGGATTTGACCAGCGCGCCGGTGCTGATGATGCCCGACGCGCCCGGCTTGTTCTCCACGACGACGGGCTGGCCCCAGGCCGCGCCCAGCTTGCTCGCCAGGACGCGCAGCATGACGTCGACCGGACCGCCCGGCGGATTGGAAACGATGATCTTGACCGGTTTTTCGGGATAGGCGGCGGTGGCGGAAAGCGGCAGCGCGAGCGCCAGCGCAAGAAGGCATTGCTTGAACATGGAATTCCCCTTGTGTTGTTGGTGTGCAAGGCGCGGGGGGCAAGCCCGGCGTCAGATGCGGCATGGCGGGTGGCGTGGCGGGCTCAGGCCAGGATCTGCATGTGCGGCGCTTGCGGCCAGGCCGGCGCATCGCCCCGGATGAAGGCCAGCCAGGCGGTCTGCGTCTGGCGCGCAAGCTGCTCTGCATGCGCGGCAGGCAGACCGGCCAGCATGGGCGCCCCGGTAAAGGCTTGCAGGGTGTCGAACACGAAAGGCAGCTCGATGCAATGGCACGCGCCAAAGCGGTCCGTCGGTGCGACGTCAAAGCGCGCCAGCCAGGCGTCGCGGCCTTGCGCGGCGGCGTGCCCGGCCCACTGCCGCGATGGCGCGCCGAACACGGCGTCGCCCATCTGCTGGCTGGCAGCGTCCGTGCCGTGGTCTGGAAAGGCGGCCATCTCGTCACGCGTGTAGCAGACCAGCACGTCCGCACGGCCCGCGGCGGTCATCAGCGCGGGGGCCATGTCCAGCGGCAGCACCTGGCCATCGAGCACCGGCGAAAACAGGCTGCGGCTGCTGCCTTCGGCCTGCAACGCCTGCGCCACCTCGGGCGCCTGTTGGGCAGCCAGCAGCGCGGACACCGGCAATTTCCGGGCCTCGGAAAGCGATTCGGCCCCGGCCGCACGCAGATAGACCTGTCCCAAGGCTTCACCCTGCGCCGCGCTGCGAAAGCCGCGGCCCAGCGCGGCGCTCTGCAGGATGGCGCGCGAGAAGCGCGGCTGGCGCGTCAGCATCGCGCAGATCGACGAGGCGCCGGCCGACTGCCCCATCACCGTGACGCGCTCGGGGTCGCCGCCCAGGTCTTCGATATTGGCCAGCACCCAGTCGATCGCCATCTCCTGGTCCAGCAGCCCGGCATTGGCCGTCTGCCCCGGCACGTACAGCCAGCCAAGCGCGGCCAACCGGTAGTTGACGGCCACGACGACCACGTCGCCCCGTTGCGCCAGGCGCGAGCCGTCGTACCAGTCCAGCGCGCCGCCGCCGCTTTGCCAGGCGCCGCCGTGCAGCCAGACCACGACGGGTCGGCGCTTGCCGTCCGCGGCCGGGGTCCACACCGTCAGGTGCAGGCAGTCTTCGGATTGTTCGGCATCGAAGTCGCCCATGGCGCCGCGCAGGCGCGAGGGCAATTGCGGCGCCACGGCGCCCGTTCCCGTGGCGTCGAATTCACCCCGCCAGCTGGCCGGCTGCGGCGGCGCAAATCGCAGTTCGCCCACGGGCGCCTGCGCATAGCGAATGGCGCCGAAGCGGCACACGCCGCCGTCGCGCACGCCGGCAAGCGTGCCGCTGCGCAGCGCCGCCTTTACGCGTTCACTCATATCCTGCCCCTTGTCTCGTTGTTCATCGTCCAGCGGCGGCAAGCGTTGCTGCCGCCGGACTATGGTAGGGAGGAAAGTGCCGCGCCGGGCATGCCGGTTTTGAACAGAGCCATGCGCAACCCGCATGGCTGGAAGGCGTTACCTGGCGATGCGCGCGTCCAGGCTGTTGTCCGCCAGGGCCTGCGCCTGCTCGCGCGTCATGCCCAGGTGCTCGTAGAGCGCGTGGAAGTTCTCGTTGACATAGCCGCCGAAGTAGGCCGGATCGTCGGAGTTGACGGTGACCTTCACGCCGGCATCAAGCAGCGACAGGATGTTGTGCTCGCGCATGTGGCCGAACACGCGCAGCCGGGTGTTGGACAGCGGACAGACGGTCAACGGAATCTGC
Source organism: Achromobacter sp. SLBN-14 (assembly GCF_006715415.1). Classification (NCBI taxonomy): domain Bacteria; kingdom Pseudomonadati; phylum Pseudomonadota; class Betaproteobacteria; order Burkholderiales; family Alcaligenaceae; genus Achromobacter; species Achromobacter sp. SLBN-14. The sequence goes on from NZ_VFNE01000001.1 coordinate 4,759,759, forward strand.
TCGTCGATCAGGCGGGCGATCAGTTCGGGATCCTCGGCCGCGCGCACGCCGTGGTCGATGCGCAGCACCTTGAGCAGATCCAGCGCTTCCCAGATGTATTCGGGCGGACCTTCCTCGCCCGCATGCGCGACGGCGGGCAGGCCTTCGGCGCGCGCGCGGTCGAACACGCGTTGAAAGAGGCGCGGCGGAAAGCCTTGCTCGCTGCTGTCCAGGCCCACGGCGATGAACGCATCGCGGTAGGGCAGCGCCTGCTCCAGCGTGCGCATGGCCTGTTCTTCGGGCAGGTGGCGCAGGAAGCTCAGGATCAGGCCGCTGGTCACGCCCAACTGCTTCTCGCCGTCGGCCAGCGCCTGGCTGATGCCGTTCAGCACGGTCTCGAAGGGCACGCCGCGGTCGGTGTGCGTCTGCGGATCGAAGAAGGGTTCCGTGTGCACCACGTTCTGCTCGCGGCATTTGAGCAGGTACGCCCAGGTCAGGTCGTAGAAGTCCTGCTCGGTGCGCAGCACGTCCGCGCCGCGGTAATAGAGATCCAGGAATTCCTGGAGGTTGTTGTAGTCGTAGGCGCCACGCAGGGCGTCGATGTCGGGCCAGGGCAGCGCCACGCCGTTGCGTTGCGCCAGCTTGAACAGCAGCTCGGGTTCAAGCGTGCCCTCAAGATGCAGGTGCAATTCCGCCTTGGGCAATGCGTTGAGCCATTCGTACATGGGTGCTCCGGTATGAAAAAGGGGCGTGTTCGGGGGGCGCGCGGCTCAGGCGGCCAGCGCAATGCCATCGGCCAGAATGGTGCGTTCGAGCTGGGCCGCGAAGGCGCGCGCCTGACGGGTGCTGGGACGGTCGCGGCGCCAGATGGCGGCAAGCGGAGACTTGCGCAAGGCGGGGCGGGCGGGCAGCACGGTGAGTTCGCCGCGCGCCTGCCGGACGGCCGCAACGCTGCCGGGCAGCATCCACAGATACTGACCGTCCAGCAGCAATTCGCGGCCGAATTCCAGCGACAGGACGCCGATCATATCCGGAATCGCCAAACCGGCCTGGCGCAGGGACAATTCCAGCTCGCCGCGGATGCGGCTGCCAGGCAGCGCAGTGATCCACGGATACGCGACATAATCGGCCAGCGTGGCCCCCGGCAGACGGGTCAGCGGATGATGCGGCGCGCAGGCCAGCACCACGGCGTCCTCAAGCAACGTGGTCGAACGGTAGATCTGCGGATTGACGGTGCTGGAGAAACGGCTGATCAGCACGTCCAGCGCGCCGGCGTCCAGGTCCTCGATCAGCCGTTCGTGCGTGCCGATCTCGATGGTGAGCGTGATGCGCGGGTGCGCCTCGCGGTAGTCGCGCGCAGCCTGCGCCACCGGCCAGCCCGCAAACATCGAAAAGCAGCCCACCGTCAGGCTGCCTTCCTCGCCGCGCGAAACGGCGGCCAGGTCGACCTCGGCCTTGCGAAAGCCCGTCAGCAACTGGCGCGCGTGGCGGCACATGGCGTCGCCCAGCGGCGTGCAGGTGGTGCCCTTTGCGGTGCGCTCGAAGAGCCGCGCGCCCACCAGTTCCTCGATCTCGGCGATGGCGCGCGACAGGCCCGATTGCGTGCTGTGCAATTGGGCCGCCGCCTTGGACAGGTTGCCCAATTCTGAGACGGTCAGCACGATTTCCAGGTGCCGGATGCGGAGTTTGCCTCGGAACGGTGTCATGGCGCGGGGAAGCGGAAGCGATTTGCCGATTATTCTCCCGCGCTGGCCGCTTGGCAACGCGCGGAGGGATCCGGGATATAGTTCGACGCTTGGCCGCGTGGGGGCGGCGAATGGCGGCCGCGCTGCGCGCGCGGGGGTCTGCAACAGCTTCGGCTTGCAACGGGAGAAGCGGAATTGATGTTGAAAAGACGCGGCGGCAAGTGCAGCGGCCAGTGCGTAGGGCTATGCGCCGGCAACGGCAGCCGCCCCTGCGGCGGCAGGCGCACGGCGATGATTGCCGCGGTCACGCTGCTGACCGCGGCGCTGGCCGGTTGCAGCGTGTCACGCGTCGACGACGTGGCCGTCAAATGGCCGCCCTTCAAGCAAGGCACGCCGGTCGTGCTGCCGTCGGATCCAGCGCAATGCCCCGACCTGGCCGGCGTCTATCGCGCGCAGGGTGAACGGCGCGCCGGCGATGCCGATGCGTTCCTGCTCGAGGACCTGCGCGGCTTTCTGACGTATCCGTTGGATCTGCCGGGCATGCGCGATGCCCCCTTGCCGGCATGGAAACCGTCGCCCCGCGCAACCGTCTCGTTCGTCCCGGATGCTCTCGGATGGCAGATAGAGGCGCGCGATGAGCACGGCGCGCGCCAGGTGTCGCAGCTTGTCCTGCAAGAGGAAGGCGCCGATACGGCAGCCGTGGGCGAACCCCCGCATCCCGGCAATGCCATCTGGCGGGCTGCCGGATGCACGCAAGGCCGGCTGTGGGTCAGCGTGCGCCATGACTGGCGCCAGCATGAGTCCATGGGCGTGCGGCGTCACGTGGCCATCCTGCGCAAGGACGCGGGCGGACTGCTGCTGACGGTGGCGCGAGAGTCCGACAGCATCGGCATGCTGCTGCCCTGGTACACCAACGACGGCGATTTGTTCCAATACTGGTTTGCGCCCGCCACCGATCATCCCTGAAGTCCGCGGGCGCAAGCCTGCCCATTTTTTGAGAGAAACATGACCGCTAAACGGATCGTCACCTGGACCTTTTTCTTCGCGCTGTTCGTTGTACTCGTGGCGCTGTTCTGGCGTCAGCTCTTCGATCAGACCCCGCCGTCGATGCGCGAACTGGGTGGCACCATCGAGGGCGGCAACGCCCACATCTATGGCGAATCGCCGCGCCAGGACGGCATGGCCGACCGGGCGATGCTGGCTGCTGCCCAGCGTGGCGATCCCGGCGCCCAATACCTGCAGGGCCTCGTCATGGAACATTTCGACATGAAAGAGGCGCTGCGCTGGTACGAGGCCGCCGCGGCTCAAGGGTATGAAATGGCCGCGCAACGCCTGGCGCAGTTGCGTGAGGCGCCGCCCGCCCCGCAATGATCGGCCGGTGTCCGCTGGCAGGGCAGGGGCCGCGTTCGATTTCGGCCGCTGGTCGCGGTACGATCCCGGCTGACCTCGATTTTTCAGGAAAGCCATGCGCCAGAGTTTCTCCCGTCCTCGAATCGACAGCTTTTCGCGCGTGCTGCTGGCCGCGGCCCTGACCGCCGCTGCCGCCGGCGCCGCGCAGGCGCAGTCGCCCGGATCTGCCACCGGATCGCGCATCCAGACGCCCGCGCCCGAACAGCAGCAACCCGCGCTCAAACCCAAGCGCAGCTTTGACGATACGCCCGCGCCGGCTGCCCATGCCGCGCCAGCCACTGCGCCCGCTACTGCGCCGGCGGCAGCTCCTGCTGCTTCCGCCGCGCCCGCCGCCCCGACGGTCATCGTCCCCACAGAACTCGACACCAAGGCCTGCATCGACAAGCTGCGCAAGGGCGCCACGGCCAACGGCCTGACCGTTGCCGACTGGAACAAGTACACGGCCAACGCCACGCTGCTGCCCACCACCGTTGCGTCGGCCAAGGGCCAGCCCGAGGGCCGCGAAAGCTGGTGGGACTACATCGCCAAGACGGTCGACGACGAGCGCGTGCAGGACGGCAAGGCCGTGCTCGGCAAGTACGGCGCGCAGCTGGGCGCCATCAGCCAGCAGTATCAGGTCGATCCCGCGACGCTGGTCGCCATCTTCGGCATCGAAACCAACTATGGCCGCCAGGTCGGCAAGACCGACGTGCTCAACGCCTGGCTGACGCGCGCCTGCACCGAAAACAAGACGCTCTGGGAAAAGAACGCCTACGCGTCCGTGCGCCTCTTGCGCGACGGCGTCGTGCCCGCCGACAAGTTTGTCGGGTCGTGGAGCGGCGCGTTCGGCATGACGCAATTCATCCCCACGTCGTTCTACGAACTGGCCGCCGACGGCGATGGCGACGGCCGCATCGACCTCTACAACTCGCTGCCCGACGCGCTGGCTTCGACCGCCAACCACCTGCGCAAGCGCCGCGCGCAATGGACGCATGGTCTGCCCGCCGTCGTGGAAGTGCGCGTGCCGGCCGAGCTGGCCGCTGCGATTCCCGCCGAGCCCGACGCCGAGTACGTGGGGTCGCAGGATCGCCGCACGATCGCCCAGTGGGCGCAGGCCGGCGTCAAGCAGGGCGACGGCTCGGTGCTGAAGCTGCCTTCGGGCAATGACCAGCAGGCGTACCTTTTCGCGCCGACCGGCGCACGCGGCCCGGTGTTCCTGGCCACCGTGAATTTCGACGCCATCCTGCACTACAACCAGTCGCGCCGTTACGGCTTGGCGGTGTCGCTGCTGCTGAACCGCCTGCAAGGCGGTCCGGCGCTGGTCACGGCGTGGCCGACCGACGACCCTGGCCTGTCGCGTGCGCAGATCAAGGAGCTGCAGAAGCAGCTGTACGGTCGCGGTCATGACATCGGCGTGGCCGACGGCATCCCCGGCGGAAAGACCCGAGACGCCGTGCGCGAGGAGCAGGCGCGCCTGAACCTGCCGCAGGACGGCCGCGTGGGCAAGCGCATCCTGGATGCGCTCAAGGCCGATCAACCGGCCGCCATGCGGGCTTATCCGGAGTAACGAGCGAGCCTGCCATGCCGTCCACCGAATTTCCCGACGATTTCCAGACCCTGCGTCTTTACGCGCGCCGCATGTCGCAGGCGCATCTGCCGTTCATGATCGAGATGCACGCCAATGCCGACCTGATGCAGTCGATGGGCGGAACGCGCGACGCGGCGGCCAGCCGAAGCTACGTGGCGCAGAACATCGTCCACTGGACCGAACATGGCTACGGCATGTATGTGCTGCAGGACCGGGAGACGGGCCTGCCCGCTGGCCGTGCCGGGCTGAAGGCGACGGCGTCGCCCGGCCGGGCCAGCGTGGAGCTTGCCTATGCGCTGCATCCCGACTGTTGGGGCAAGGGCTTTGCAGCGGAGATTTCCCGCGCGTTGATCGGGCTGGGGTTTCGCCTGCTGCCGGTGGACGTGCTGGGCGCCGTGGCGATGCGCTCAAACCTGGCGTCGCAGCGCGTCATGGAAAAGACGGGGCTGCGTTACGTCGGCATGACGGGCGACGCGCCGGAACCCAAAGTCTGCTACGAAATCCGCCGCGCGGATTGGCGCAAGCGCGAAGGCGTGTGAACGCCCGCGCCGCGCCGGCGCATGACGCGCAGCGCTAACATGGCGCCATGAGCAAGAAGAAATCCCCGGACGACGATCCGCCGCCCGTTCCGCCTGAACGCCCCGAGCCCGGCGAATGCTGCAACAGCGGTTGCATTCCCTGCGTCTACGACCTCTATGACGAGGCCATGGACCGCTATCGCGAGGCCTTGAAAGCGTGGCGCGCCCGGCACGAAGCGGGCGGCGCCTGAACGCGTTGCCTTAACCGGCCAGCTTCATGTGAATGATGGGAAAAGGGCGGCCGGAGTCGTCGTGGGCCGAGCGTCCCACGTCTTGAAATCCGTAGTGCTTGTAGAAGCCGTGCGCCTGCGGATTCTGCTCGTTCACGTCGACCAGCAGCGTGCCATGCAGCGAGCGCGCAAAGTTAAGCAGCCGGCGGCCGGCTCCCTTGCCGCGCTTGTTGGCATCCACGAACAGCATTTCGACCTTGTTGCCGGTCAGGCCCATGAAGCCGGCGACTTCGCCGGCATCGTCCTCACAGACCCAGACCCTTACCGACGGCAGATACGTGTTCAGCACCTTCGGGTACATGGCCTGGATTTCCTTTTCCGTCAGGAAAGTGTGGGTGGCGCGCACCGAACGGAGCCAGATGTCCACCAGGGCCAGATCGTCGCCGTGGTTGCGTTCTCGGATGTTCATTTTTTTATTGCGGGTTCAAGCGGCGGGATCCAGGCTTCTATAGTCCCGCGCGATACAGATCGGTGGCCGCCAGGACGGTTTCCATCTGCACAGTATGCGCGAAAACGAATCGGTCTCCGTAGACCGTTTCATCCGGAAACTCCGAGATGAGCGCCATTGGCAATTCTTCACGATCGGTTTCCGTGACCTGCACGGGAATGCCGTTGAGCACGTCGAATCCCTTTTCCAGCGCGTGTGCGTGAAAGAGTTCCAGTTGCCGCGCGTTGAACTCCACCAGCCCCGGCACGTTGCGCGCAAGCCGCGCGGTGACGCCTTCGATCAGATGCCGGGCGCGCTCGCCCCAGCCCGGATGATGGCGCAGCACCAGGAAGAACCCCTTGGGGATGGTCCACAGCTCAAAGTGACGCGGCAGGTAGCCCGACAGCGGGCGCGTCCACTCGTGCGCGGGATAGCCGTGCAGGTTGATGTGCAGCTGCGCGCCGCTGATCGCATGCGCCTGATGGCGGCCTTCGCGTTCGAAGAACGGCGCGCGCTCGCGGTAGGCAATATCGTCGCCCAGCGCGCTGTAGCGCGAGGCGTGCAGCATGTGGCGCGGATGCTGCTCTCGCAGCCGGTTGAACAGCGCGTAGCCATCGGGATTTTCCGAGGCGATCAGCGCGAAATGCGCGTCGCCGCGCGCGGCCAGCGCCTGCGCCGCGCGCAGGGCGCCCACTACGCCGGAGGTTTCGTTGGCGTGCTGCGCGCCCGATATGAAGACGGCTGGTCCCGGGCCGCGCACATAGGTGCCCAGTACCGGACGGCCCTGCCGGGACACGGCCTGGAAGGTGTCGCCGCCAAAGGCAGCCATGCACCCGGCGATCTGCGCGGCCGACAACGGCTCGCGCGCCTGCGCCAGCGGACCGGCAGGCGCCGCCGGCGTCACGGGCGCGACGGGTGCGAAAGGTTCCACCGAGATCTGCACGCGGGGCGCGCCATCGTGGCGGCGGATGTCGGGAATGATCTGGCCGGGTTGCAGGCCCCGGTCGCCGGAAGGGCGGCCGGAGTGCTGCTGGAAGTGCTCGAGCAGCGAGAAATAGATGTCTTCGTGCAGCGCCTCGAAGGTGCTGACGATTTCCTCGTCCACCGGCAGCGCGAAGTCGATGCCGGGCAGGTCGACGCGAATCTCCAGCCGGTCGAAATACGGCTCGTGCGCGCCCCAGGTGTGGGTGCGCACCGTGTCCATGATGCTGCGAAAGAGCAACTGGTATTCGGTGGCCTGCGCGGCATCGGTTTGCACTGCACCGCTCGCGTCGCGCACCCGCAGCCAGCCGGTGGGCGACAGCTCTGGCGTGCCGTCCGGCGCGTGCCCCAGCTGATTGGGCGCGAAAACGCGGGCGTCGAGCGTGCGGCCGTCGGCATAGCCCAGGGTGACGTCGTAGTGCAGGTCGTTCGCGCCGGGCAGCATCGTCACGCGCACGTCCTTCAGCAGCGCGACGAGGGGGTAGGCTTCGAGCGTGAAGCGCTTGGCCTGCGCTTGCTCGTGCAAGGGGTAGCGGATCTCGGCCGAGATCAGCCCGTCGTGTTCGACCTCTTCAAGGAAATAGTGCAGCAGCGGCTTGTAGGCGCTGCGAAAGCGCGCCGTCACGCCGGCCTGTTGCAGCCGGTCTTGCGCGGCGCGGCGGGCTTGGGCGCTCTCGAACAGCCAGCCTTCCACGATCGCGCCGCGCCAGGCCGGCGCCATGTAGGCGTGCGTCCAGGCGTCCAGCGTGCGATCGAAACTCTTGTCCAGCAACGACATACTCAATATTCCTTCCGCGCCCAGGGTGCGGATCGATTCATCAGACCTTGCCGGTCGGATCCAGGCGGTCGCGCAGCCAGTCGCCCAGCAGGTTCAGGCCCAGCACCGTCAGCATGATGGCCAGGCCAGGAAAGACGCTGACCCACCAGGCCGTCTGCATGTACGTGCGGCCATCGGCAAGCATACCGCCCCAGCTCGGGATCATGGGATCGACGCCCAGACCCAGGAAGGTCAGGCTGCTTTCCAGCAGGATGTTGTTGGCCACGTTCAGGGTCATCAGGATCACCAGCGGCCCCAGCAGGTTGGGCACGATGTGGTGGCGGATCATGGCCAGGTCGCGCACGCCGAAGGCGCGCGCAGCCAGCACGAATTCACGCTCGCGCAGCGCCAGCACCTGCGCCCGCACCAGACGAGCGTACTGCACCCATTGCGACACGATCATGAAAAAGATGACGTTGAACAGGCCGCCGCCCAGGATGGCGATGAAGGTGATGGCGACCAGGATGAAGGGCAGCGCAAGTTGCACGTCGGCAAAGCGCATGACGATCATGTCCCAGAAGCCGCGGTAGTAGCCGGCAATGAGACCCATGATGATGCCCAGCAGCGCGCCGCCCAGCACCGAGGCAAAGCCCACCAGCAACGAGATCTTTCCGCCGACGATCACGCGCGCCAGCACGTCGCGGCCCAGCGGGTCCGTGCCGAACGGGTGGGCGGCCGACGCGAAGGGCGCCATCAGGCGCGCGGCCAGATCCATGGATTCGCCGCCGTCCGGAAACAGCCAGCCGGACGCCAGCACGAGCAGGACCATGACGCCGGTCAGAAGCGCGCCCAGCACGAATTCCAGCGAGCGATAGCGGCTGCGCGGCTTCATGGCCTTCGGGGCGGCGGGGGAAGTGGTTGTCTGCATGATGCTCAACGCGTGCGGATACGGGGATCGACGATGCCGTAGGCGATGTCGACGATCAGGTTGACCAGGACGATGACGGTGGCCAGCACGGTGACCGTGCCTTGCAGCACCGGATAGTCGCGGCCGGAAATGGCGTCGAATGCCAGCGTGCCCAGCCCGGGCCAGTTGAAGACCATCTCGATCACCACGATGCCGCCGATCAGGCCGCCGAACTGCAGGCCCAGGTACGTGATCAGCGGAATGGCGCAATTGCGCAGCGCGTGCTTGTACAGCACGACACGCTCTTTCAGCCCCTTGCTGCGCGCCACCATGATGTATTGCGCCGACAGCGTTTCCAGCATCGTCGTGCGCACCAGGCGAATATTGGTGGCGCTAAGGATGATCGCCATCGTCAGCGACGGCAGCACCAGGCTGGCCGGACCGCTCCAGCCCGAAGGCGGCAGCAGCGGGAAAGTGATCGACAGCAGCAGCACCAGCATCAGCGCCAGCCAGAAGTTGGGAAACGACAACCCCACCAGCGACAGGATGCGGATGGCCTGATCGGTGGGCTTGCCGCGCTTGATGGCCGCCTGGATGCCCAGCGGCAGCGAAATCAGGATGGACACGATGAGCGACGTGAAGGCCAGCATCAGCGTGGCCGGCAGGGCGTCGCCGATCAGCTTGGCGACCGAGGTGCCGCCCATGAAGCTACGCCCGAAATCGCCGTGCAGCAGGCCTTGCATGTACGACAGGTACTGCTCGTGGAACGGCCGGTTCAGTCCGAGCGCCTGCCGGATGTTGGCCAGATCCTGTTCGGTCACGCTGCCGGACCCTTGGCTGAGCATCAGCGCAGGGTCGCCGGTCAGGCGCACGGCATAAGAAACAAGCAGCGTCACGGCCACGATCACGAAGACCGCCTGCAACACGCGTTTGATGAGAAATCCGGTCATAAGGCGCCGCAACGGCTTGCGCCGTGGCGGGAAAAGGGTGTTAACGCGGCATCGATGCGCACCGATGCCTCAACGAGGCACACCCCAAGCGGGATGCCGCGGATCCGGGCTCTGCCGGTCCGCAGGCATGCCCCTGGGGGAGGCGCGAAGCGCTCGGGGGGGACTTACTCTATGGCCGTATCCAGGAAACGGAAGCGGATGTCGCCAGGAACCTCCAGGTTCTTCACGCGCTTGTTCACGCCCACGATCGTGTTCAGGCTATACAGCGGCATTTCCAGCGCCTGGTCGGCCACGTACGCGGCGATTTCGTGCAGCATCGCTTCGCGCTTTTTCACGTCATAGACCGTCCGCTGCGCTTCCAGCATCGCGTTCAGCTTGGGATCGTTGTCGTACGGATTCCACTTCTGACCCGAGTGGTACATCAGGTATGCCGTGTTGTCGTAGTCGTACGTCCAGCCGCCCCACTGGTTCTGCCACATTTCGCCGGTCTTGCCGCCGGGAATGATGTCGTTGAGCAGCACGCCGGTTTCATACGGCTTGATGGTGGCGCGCACGCCCACGCCTTGCAGGTAGCCGGACACGGCCTGCGCCACTTCGCGGAAGTTAGAGTCGCTGCCGCGCACGTCGATCTGCACCGTGGCGCCCGGCTTCACGCCGGCGGCCGCCAGCAGCTTCTTGGCTTCGGCGGGATTGAAGGGCAGGGGCTTTTGCTCGGGGTTGTAGCCGAACGACTGCGGACCCTGGAAGCTGGCGATGGTCTTGGCCTGGCCCAGCAGGAGCTGCTTGACGATGGCGTCGCGATCGACCGCCATGATCAGCGCACGGCGCACGTCGCGGTGCTGCGTGATGCCGTTCTTGGTGTTGTAGCGCAGCGCGAAGGCCACCGGGCCGCCCGTGGAGATGACGTCGGCGTTGCCCGACTTCTTCACGGTTTCGATCAGGCCCAGCGGGATCAGCGTGGCGATGTCGATGCGGCCGGCCTGCAATTCGGCGACCTGCGTGCCGGGTTCGCCGATGAAGCGATACACCACCTTGTCCAGCTTGGGCTTGCCGCCCCAGTATTCGTCGTTACGCGCCAGCGTCACGTTGACCTTGGGCTGGTAGCTGTCGAACTTGAACGGACCGGTGCCGACCGGATGCGTGTTGAAGTTGTCTTCGCCCTTTTCCGTGATGTACTTGGGCGGCACGATCATCGCGCCGTAGCCCGCCAGCTTCGTCAACAGCACGGGGTCCGGCTGCTTCAGGATGAAGTCGACCGTGTACGGGTCCACCACCTTGACCTCGCCGATCGAGTCGTAGTTCGACTTCTGCGGGCCCTTGGCGCCTTCCGCGCCCAGCAGGCGGTCGAACGTGAATTTCACGGCCTCGGCATTGAAAGGCTCGCCGTTATGGAACTTGACGCCTTCGCGCAGCTTGAAGCGCAGGCGCTTGTTGTCGTCCAGGTATTCCCAGCTGGTGGCAAGGCCCGGCTGCAGCTTCAGGTCGGCGCCGCGCATGGTCAGCCCGTCGTACAGGTTGCTGCCGACCGAACCCCAGAAGGTCACGAACGTGTCGATCGGATCCCAGCTTCCCGGATCCTGGTTGATGGCCACATTGAGCGTGCCGGCGGCGTGCGCCGTCGACACGGGCAGCGCGGCGGCAAGGGCCAGCGTCAGCGCGGTGGCGGAGAGGGTGGTGCGAAGGAATTGCATGGTCGCCTCCAGGGACGGGAAATCGGGTCGGACCGACGGATAAAAGGGGTTTCAGGCGGCGCGGGCGACCTGATGGCCGGGCGCGAACTCAAAGAGAGGAACGATCGCGGGCTCATCGCCCACGCGGCGCACCGGGCTGGGGATCTCGCCCTCGATCAGGGAAGTGTCGATGTGGCGGCCGGGCTCGGCCACCGGCACCGCCGCAAGCAGCTTGCGCGTGTAGGCGTGCTGCGGGGATTCGAAGATCTGGCGGCGCGTGCCCAGTTCGACGATCTGGCCCAGGTACAGCACCGCGACGCGGTGACTCACCTTTTCCACCACCGCCATGTCGTGCGTGATGAACAGGTACGACAGTCCGCGATCCTTTTGCAGATCCATCAGCAGGTTCAGGATCTGCGCCTGAATCGACACGTCCAACGCCGACACGGACTCGTCCGCGATGATCAGTTTGGGATTGCTGGCCAGCGCGCGCGCGATGCACACCCGCTGGCGCTGGCCGCCCGAGAACTCGTGCGGATAACGCGTGGCGTGCTCGGGCTTCAGGCCCACCTGTTCCAGCAGCTCGCCCACGCGCCGCGCGATGGCGTCTTCGCCGCTCAGCAGGCCATGCGTGCGGATCGGCTCGGCGATGCTGAAGGCCACGGTCTTGCGCGGGTCCAGCGACGCATACGGATCCTGGAAGATGTATTGGATCTCCTGGCGCAGGCGCTGGCGTCCCGCGCTGTCCATCGAGAAAATGTCCTGCCCGTTGTAGCGCACCGCGCCGGACGTGGGCGCCACGAGCTGCTGCAAGGTCTTGCCAATGGTGGACTTGCCGCTGCCCGATTCGCCCACCAGCGCCAGCGTCTCGCCGGGATAGACGTCAAAACTGACCTGCTCGACCGCATGCACCCGGTGTGTGACGCGGCCGAACAGGTTGTGGCCAACGTCAAAGCGCGTGGTCAGCTTGTCCACGCGCAGCACCGGTTCGTCGTAGCGTGCGGTGTCCTGTTCGCGGGTCTCGCCCACCTCGCGCAGCATGTCGCCTTCCAGCACGGTCTGCGGCGTGCGCAGCGGCAGGTCGCGGCCCGTCAGGCTGCCCAGGCGCGGCACGGCGGCCAGCAGCGCGCGCGTGTAGGGATGCTTGGGCGCGTTGAAGATTTCCTGCACCGTGCCTTGCTCGACCTTCTTGCCGCGCAGCATGACGACCACGTCGTCCGCCATCTCGGCCACCACGCCCATGTCGTGGGTAATGAAGATCACCGCGGTGCCCAGGTCGCGCTGCAGTTCGCGGATGGTGTTCAGGATCTGCGCCTGAATCGTGACGTCCAGCGCCGTCGTCGGCTCGTCGGCGATCAACAGGCGCGGCTGGCACGACAGCGCCATCGCGATCATCACGCGCTGGCGCATGCCGCCCGACAACTGGTGCGGATAGCGGTCCAGCAGCTGTTCGGCATCAGGCAGGCGCACCTTTTCCAGCAGCTTGCGCGCCGACTGGCGCGCCGCCGAACGCGACAGCTGCTGGTGCAGCATGATCGCCTCGACGATCTGGTCGCCGATGGTGAACACGGGATTGAGCGACGTCATCGGCTCCTGGAAGATCATCGCGATGTCGTTGCCGCGGATCGCGCGCATCTGTTCGTCGCTGGCCTGGGTCAGGTCGACCTCGCGATCGTCGCTGCCGCGGAACAGGATCTGGCCGGTCGAAATGCGGCCGCCGCTGTAGTCAGTCAGGCGCATGATCGCCATCGACGTGACGGACTTGCCCGAACCGGACTCGCCCACGATCGCCAGCGTGCGGCCGGGCCGCACGTCGAAATCCAGGTTGTCGACGGCGCGAAACCCGCCGGTGTCGGTATTGAAATCGACCGATACGCCGCGCACGGACAGCAGCGGGGCGGGGGCGGAGACTGGAATGCTAGACAACGTGGATTCTCACAGCGAGGTGGCGGCGCGGGCGGCCTGGTCGTACAGGCCCGAAAGGGCGCGCAAGGTATTGGCCAGTTGATGACTGGCGTTGTCGGCGGCGGGGGAGTCGATGAACGGTTTGACGAGGCACTGCTCGCGCACTTCGGCGTAGCGCTGGATGGCGGCCGCGCCGGCGTCGGTGGTGGTGTAGATCACTTCCTTGCCCGTCTTGGCGCTTTGGACGACGCCCAGGCGCTCCAGCTTCTTGAGCGAGTAATTCACCAGGTGCGTGTCTTCGACATTGAGCGTGAAGCAGATGTCGGCCAGTTTCTTGCCCCGGCCCCGATGGAATACGTGGTTGAGCACCAGGATATCCAGCGACGTCAGTTCGGGCAGCCCCGCACACGCCATGCAGCGCACCATCCAGCGGTTGAACGCATGCGACGCAATGATCAGGCCGAATTCGACCTCGGACAGCTCTGGCGCGGAAGACGCAAGGTGGGAAGACGAAACGATGGCGTCCCGAACGGATACAGGCATGGGCAAGGCAGGCAAAGGGACGGATCAACGACAAAACGTTGGCGAATTATTGACGATTTGTAGTTATGTCGGCATTCGGGTTAACCCGGCCCGATATTTCAGAGTTCTCTGATTTCTGCCGTTTCGCCAGCGTTTTACAAAGGCGGCTGATGTAGATGCCTACGCACCCGTTTGAAGTCGATTTGTTACGTGTCCGAGTTCCGTCTTTAAGAAATATCAATAAAAGACGGCAATGGGCGGCATACGGACGGCAAAGCGTCGCAATGGCGCGGAATTCAACTAAGAAACAATAGATATATATTGTAATAAACGGTATTGCGCGGCAAAATTCAGCCCCAATCGATCAACAGGAGACGACGCACGGCGGTTGGCCGAAAGCGTCCAGACGTATGAGCGGATCGCAGCATTTTCACGGAGCATGGTTGATTTGGGCGGCGCTTTGCGCCGGAGCGGGCATCAGTTCGGCGTGGGCGCAACCCGCCCCTGAGGCCGCACAGCGCGCCACAGAAATCCAGCGCCGGCAGGAGCAGGAAATCGATGCTCAACGCGCGCGGGCGGCAGAGCGTCCCGACGTGCTGTCGGCGCCCTCCGCGGCCCAGCCGGGCGGGTTGGCCCTTCCCCCCGAAACCCCGTGCTTCGTCTTGCGGGAAGTCATCTGGGAAGGCGCCGAGCCGCCGGATCTCCTGGCGCGCGCCACGGCCATCGTGCTGGGCGAATGCGTGGGCGGCAGCGGGTTGCGGGCGCTTCAAGAACACCTGATCGGCTTGCTGATCGACGACGGCCTGGTCACCGCGCGCGTCGTCGTGCCCGAGCAGTCGCTTGCGGACGGGTCGCTGACGCTGCGTTATCTGCCAGGCCGCATTTCCGCCGTCCAAAGCCAGGACGGCATCGGTTGGTGGCGCACGGCGTTGCCCACCGGCCCGGGCGGCGAACTGAATCAGCGTGATCTGGACCAGGCGCTTGAAAACATCCGCCGTCTTGGCAGCCAGGCCGACGCCGCCATCGATATCGCGCCCGGTCCCGAACTGGGCGACTCGGACATTCTCATCAAGCCCGGCACCGGCAAGCGCTGGCATGGCTACCTGGGTGGCGACAACGGCGGCATGGATACGGTGGGCAAGTATCAACTCAATGCCGGCCTGACCCTTGATTCCCCGCTGTTCCTTTACGACCAGTTGTCGGTCTCGTGGAACAGCAACGCGCACTGGCGCGACGCCGACTCCCACACGCGCGCCGCTTCCATCAACTACAACGTGCCGTTCGGCTACTGGACCGTCTTCGCGGGCGCCAGCAAATCCACATACCGCCAGACGGTCGCCGGCTTCGAAGAACCCATCGTCTACGGCGGCACCACCAAGCAGATCCAGGCAGGCGTATCGGTCGTGCCGTACCGGGGCACCTCCTACAAGGGCAACCTGTCGCTCACCGTGCTGCGAAAGCGCACCGACAGCACCCTGAACGACGTGGCCATCGACGTTCAGCGCCGCGACGTCTCGGGCTACGAGATCGGCTACGGCCATCGCCACTACGTTGGCCGGGCCGTGCTGGACATCGGCGGCGGCGTGCGCGGCACGCTGCCTCAGTTCTCCGACGAGCCCGGCTACATCTACGGCGACCCGGACTGGAACGGGCGCAGCACGATTCTTACCGCCAACGCGGGCGCTTATCTGCCGTTCCAGGTTGCCGGGCAAACGCTTGCCTATCAGGCCAACTGGCAGATCCAGCACGCCAAGACGGCCATTGTGCCGGCTGACTACTTCACGATCGGCAACCGCTACGCCGTGCGCGGCTTCGATGGCCAGATGACGCTCGCCGCCGAAGACGGCTGGACGCTGCGCAACGATCTGTCGTTCAACCTGGACGATCTGACCGGTCTTGCCGGCCAGCAGCTTTATACCGGCTTGGACGTCGGTCGGGTGGGCGGCCCGTCCGCCGAGTACCTGTCCGGCCGGACGCTGGTCGGCGCGGTCGCAGGCCTGCGCGGCCGTCTGTCCATTCCCCATGTCAGCGCCAGCTACGACCTCTCGGCCGGCTGGCCGCTCAAGAAACCCGAATCGCTCAAAACCGCGTCCACCGTCTTCGCGATGGCCGTGATGCTCGAGTTCTAAATCCGCTGTTCCCCGTCAGGTGCGCATGATGTCCAAGCTTCGTTCGTTGATTGTCTGGTCCATCGTCTTCACGCAGGTCTGGACGCCCGTGCTGGCGCAGACGCTGCCGATCTCCGTCGACAGGAACGTGGCCGGGCAAAAGCCGACCGTGGGCGTCACCAACGGCGTGCCGGTCGTCAACATCGCGCCGCCTTCGGCGGGCGGCGTCTCCAACAACCGCTACACGCAGTTCAACGTGGGACCGTCCGGCGTGGTGCTGAACAACAGCGGCGGCGCCAGCCAGACGCAACTGGCCGGCCAGGTGGCCGGCAATGTCATGTTGGGCAACCAGCGCGCCACCACCATCCTGAACCAGGTCACCGCGCCCAACCCGTCGCAACTGATGGGCACGCTTGAAGTCGCGGGCAATCGCGCCAACGTCATCGTCGCCAATCCGGCAGGCATCACCTGCAACGGTTGCGGCTTTCTGAACGCCGATCGCGCCACGCTGACCACGGGCCGTCCGCAGGTGGGGCCTGACGGCAACATTGCGCTGGAGGTTGCCGGGGGCAAGCTGCGCGTCGAGGGCCAGGGGCTGAACGGCACCGCCGCCAGCCAGGTCGACCTCATCGCCCGGACGCTGGAAATCAACGCTGGCGTCTGGGCCGACCGGCTCAACGTCACGGCGGGTGCGGCGCGCGTGGACTACGCCACCGGCAACGCGACCGCTGGCACAGGCGAGGGCCCGGCGCCCGTTGTGGCGCTGGACACCGCGGCGCTGGGCGGCATGTACGCCAACAGCATCCGGCTGATCGGCACCGAGGCGGGCGTCGGCGTGAACGTGGGCGGCAACCTGGTTGCACTGACCGGCGACCTGGAAGTCAGCGCATCGGGCGACGTCCGCATCGCGCCCAGCGCCGCCGTGCAGGCGGCGCGGGATCTGCGGCTGGCATCGGGACGCGACGTGGCGGTGGACGGCGCCGCGCAAGCTGCGGGCAATGTGGCGTTGGCCGCCGGCGGCAATGCCGCGATCACGGGGGCGGTGGGCGCGGGCGGTTCGATCGATGTGAACGCGGCAGGCAACGTAAGCGTCGCCGCGCAGGCCTCGGTGCAGACGCAGGGAGCGCTCCGTGTCGCGGCCGGGCAGGATCTGTCGTTGGGCGGCTCGCTGCTGATGGGCGGGCAAGACGTGCGGGTTGAATCCGCGCGGAATGTGCGGATCGGCGGCGACATCGCGCCGGGAGGGACGCCGCCGGGCGGTGGCGCAGGCACGGGGAACGCGGGCTCCGGTGGTTCGAGTTCCGGTTCGGGGTCCGGCTCCGGGTCGGCCGCGGGCGGTTCGAACGCGGGCAACGGCGGCACGGCGGGCACCGCCACCGGCGCGGCGCAAGTCGGCACGAATTCCAGCGGTCTGGTCACCGCAGCAGGCGCGGTAGCGCTCAAGGCGGGCCGCGACATGGTGCTGCCTGGCCAAGTCACCGCCGCGGGCGCGTTGCATGCGCAGGCTGGCGGCGACCTGACGACGGGGGCGACCGCTCAGATTCAATCAGGGGGACCCGCCCAGATACGTGCAAGCGCGGACCTGAACCTGGGCGGACTTGTCGGCGCGCGCGGCGACTTGTCGCTGATGGCCGGGCGCGACGCACGGGTGACGGGCAAGGGGTCCGCCACCGGCCGCATCGGCATCGACGCGGCGCGCGATCTGCGCATGGACGCACCCGCGCAATGGGACGCCGAAGGCGAGATTGCCGCCAAGGCGGGCGCCGGCATGACGCTGGCTGGCACGCTCCGCGCCAACGGCAACACTGCGCTGACGGCGGGCCAGACGCTGGCGGTCGACGGCACGATCACGGCCGCGTCCGGCAGCATGACCGTCTTGACCGACGGCGACGTCGCTCTCGGCGCGAATGCACAGTTGGCGGCGGCCGGTCCCGTTGGCCTCACGGCTGGTGGCAGCCTGCAAAGCCTGGGCAAGGTCACGTCGCTGAAAGACCTGTCGATGCAGGCGGCGCGCGACATGACGCTTGATGGCGCAACGCTCGCGACTGGCGATCTGCAGGTGCAGGCGGGCGAAACTCTCGCCACATCTTCCGCCTCACGCCAGCAAGCGGACGGGTCGGTGACGGCCATGGCAGGCGACGCGTCGCTGGCGGGCGCCTTCATCGCGGGCCAATCCGCGCAGATCACTACGCAAGGCAGTCTCCGGGTGGACGGCACGCTACTGGCCGACGCTGGCACGCTTCAGGCCGCCAGCGGCGGCGACATGACGCTCGGCTCGGCCAGCACCCTGCAGGCCGCGCAGCAATTGACGGCCCAGGCTGGCGGCAACCTGCTCGCGAATGGCGCCCTCTCCGGTGAAGCCGACATTCATCTTTCCGCAGATTCCCGCGCCGAACTGAACGGCAAGACGGTCGCCAACGGCACCCTGCGCGCCGAAGCGGGCACGGACCTGACGGTGGGCCAGGGCGGGCTGGCGCAAGGCAACGCCAATCTTTTCCTCGGCGCAGGCCAGGACCTGCGCGTCGCTGGCACCGCAGGCACCGCGGAGCCTGCTGCGGGTCAGGCAGGCCTGCTGCAAGCCCAGGCTGCCCGGGATCTCTTTGTGACCGGCCTCGTCACGGCGGGCACGCCCGCGAGCCTGACGGCACAGCGCAATTTGGGCGTCGACGGCACCGTGGCGGCGCTTGCCGGCAACCTGACCGCCGACGCGGGCGGGCAATTGCGCGTCGGCGCCACCGGCCGCATGCAGGCCGCGCAGAACCTCACGGCGCAATCGGGCGCGGACCTGGCGTCCGACGGTGTCATCGTCGCGGGCGGCGGCCTGACGCTCGCGGCGTCCGGCGATGCACGCCTGGGCGGCACGGCGGCCGCGCTGGGCGAGGCGGGCGCGGGCAATTTTCTGGTGTCCGGCCGCGATGTGATCGCCAAGCAGGGCGCGCAGTTGCAGGCGGCGGGCACCCTCACGGCGCAAGCCCAACGCGACGTCAGCGCCGCCGGAGCGTTGGCGTCCGTGGGCGACATGATGCTGTCGGCCGCGCGCGATGCGCGCGTGGACGGCACCGCCGCCAGCGATGCGAACCTGACCCTGACCGGCCGCAACGTCGCGGTCGGTGCGGCAGGCCTGGCGCAAGCCGCCGGCACGCTCACGTCCACCGCGCAAGGCACATTGCTTGCCGCCGGCAGCATGCTGGCAGGCATCACGCAAACCCTCAGCGCGGGCAGTGGCATGACCCTCAACGGCACCGTGGCCGCGTTGGAAGGCGACCTGAAGCTGGAGACGCAAAACGGCAATCTCGACACGGGTTCTGCGTCCAGCCTGCAAGCGGGCGCAGCGCTGACCGCCACCGCGGGCGGCGCGCTGAACCTCATGGGTTCGGCTGCCGCCGGACAAGCCATGACGCTGCGCGCGGGCGGCGACGCCGCGCTGGGCGGCGTCGCGGCCACCCAGGCCGGCAACGTCACCATCGATGCCCAGGGCGCGCTCTCAACCACGGCCGACGGCCGCATCCAATCCGCCGCGGATATCGGCCTCCGGTCCGGCAGCCTCTTGAAGAACGCAGGCATTGTGTCCGCGGCAGGCGCAGCCTCCCTGCTGTCAGATACCGGCCTGACCAACACCGGCTCGGTGCTCGCGGGTGGCGACGTCACCGCCACGGCAAAAAGCGCGCTCAACAACAGCGGCCGCTTCATCGCTGGTGTCGGCGAGGACGGCACGCTCAGCCTGCCCGGCAGCGTCAACTTGACCGCAGCCTTCATCACCCACCCAGGCATCAGCGCGGCCGGCAAGGACATGACCCTGGCCGCAGGCGGTATGGATATGTCCGGCGGCAACGTCTCGGCCGTCGGCAAGCTCGGGCTCACGACCTCTGGCGACATCACCACGCGCAACGCCGTCCTGCACGGCGGCAGCGTCGACATCGCCGCCGCCAACTTGCGCAATCAAGACGGCAAGATCACGTCTGCCGGCGAGGCCGTCGTCAAACTGGGCGGCGAACTGGATAACACCGCCGGCCTGATCGCCGCTGCGGGCGATGCACGCATCGACGCCGCGCGTATTGGCAATGCCGGCGGCACGCTGGCGGGCGCGAATCTCACCTTGGTTGCGACCGGCACCGTCGACAACCAGGGCGGCCTGATTCAGGCCGACGACACCCTGACCCTGAACGCCGCCAGCCTGGACAACCGCGCCACGCTGACCGCATCCGGATCGCCGCCCAAAGGCGTGCTGGCCAAAACGGCCACCATCGTCGCCGGCGGCATCAACAACCAGTCCGGCGCCATCAGCGCGGGCCAAGACCTGACGCTGGATACCGGCGATCTGGACAACACCGGCGGCAACATCGCCGCTGAGCGCTACGCGACCATCAAGGCCGCAATGCTGAAGAACCACCAGGGTAAGTTGCTGGCCGGCGAACGCCTCGCGGTCACGATCCACGCGCTGCAAGGCCTGGGCCTGCTGCAATCCGCGCAGGACCTGTCCTTCACCTACACCGGATCGCTCAACCAGACCGGCGACCTCGCCGCCGGCCGCGACCTGACGATGTCGGTCGGCGGCAACATGGACAACAGCGCCACCGTCAGCGCTGGCCGCGACCTGACCATCACGGCCAACGCGCTCAACAACCAGGCCAGCGGCGAGCTGCTTGCCGGACGCAACAACACCATCAACGTCACCAACGGCCTCACGAACTCGGGCCTTATCGACGGCGGCGCGACCCACATCAACGCAGGCCGCGTCGACAACTTCGGCCGCATCTACGGCAACACCATCGCCATCCGAGCGGGAGAAATCGTCAACGGAGCAGGGCCCGGCGGCGGCGCGGTCATTGCGTCCCGCGGCGATCTGGATATCGGCGTGGGTTCGCTCGTGAATCGCGAACATGGGCTGATCTACGCGGCCGGGGATATGCGCATCGGGAGCGCGCTGGACGCGAATCGCAAGGCGATCGGGCAGGCTGCGTCGCTCGTCAATGCGTCGGCGACGATTGAGGCTGCGGGCAACGCGGTGATTTCCGCGGTTTCGCTGCAGAACATCAATACAAATTACGCCAGCGAGGTGGTGCCGGTGTTGACCGTGCCGAAGGTGTACGTGACGCCGGCCGGCTCCACCGAAATGTACGACATGGAATCCAACTGGTTCTGCGTCAAAGACCGCCCAAGGTGCGAAAAGGGCATCGACCTTCTTGAAAACGACTCCCAGCACGGGTTCTTGCTTCCGTCCGACAACTATCCCGCCTCTCGATATGGTCCTCCCTTCGATTACGCGCCTTGGTACACGGGCATTACGGATGATGAGGGTCCCATCGCACGGGTGGAGGTCCCGCGCAGAATTCTTTGTTCAATCACGAATGACATCGAAGTTTGTACGCCCGAAACTCGGTTTGGGGACAACTGGGTGTACCCGCCGGTAACACATCCGTACGGTACCGATGAGCGAGTCTGGGCCGTCTTCGGTGTGACGCCTCCGGTTGGCCCGGAGCCGCAGTGGGTACCGCGAGATCCTCCATGCCGCGCGAACGACGGCGCCTGCCATGCGGCGGAAAAAGTCCGACGGCAGGCCTACGAAGAAGCGCATTACGCTTACAAGGTGCCGTTCGATGAGCTGGATGCGCGCATAGCGGCGTTCAATCTGGATTTCCAGAATCGCATGAGGTACACCCTCACGATCTACGACGTCCAGGAAACCGTCACCGAAACCCGCACCATCTCATCGGATCCTGGAAAGATTCTGTCTGGCGGCGCCATGACGCTCGTCGGGACCGTCACCAACGATAAGAGCCAGATCGCGGCTGGCGGCTCGCTGTCGGTAAGCGGACCGGCCATCAACAATATTGGAGCGGGAGGCGAGCGCGTGGTGACGCGCGTTGGCCGCGCCATCTTGTCCCAGCCGAGCGGCAGAAAGCGCAAGGAACACATTGAGGACTACAACCGCACCCTCGCCGCCGAACCCATCGAGCTGCCCGTCGGTACCTCCGGCGGCAACCTGTCGGTCTCACTCAGCGGCGCGGCGCCTGGCGCCAACGGCGCCACCGCAACCGGTCCCGTACTGGTTGCCAGCCTTGGTCTGCCCGGCGGCAACGTCGTGCGCACCGTCTCCAACCCGGCCACGATTCCCGACAGCCAGCTCTTCGCCGTCAACGGCACACCTGATGCCCCTTATGTCGTCGCCACCGACCCGCGCTTCATCGGCAACCACGAGTCCGTTTCCAGCGACTACCTGTTCGGCCTCCTGCAACAGCCCGGCGCTCCCGTCGGCAACGCGGGCGCATCCGGCGCCATCAAGACGGGCTTGGGCAACACCCCCGGAGGTCTTAACGCCCTGATTCCCGCCGACGCAAAATTCCTCACGCCGTCCGGCGAACCCCGTCGCCTGGGCGACGGCTTCTATGAACAGAAGCTCGTCTCCGACCAAATCCTGGCCACCACCGGCCAGCGCTTCCTGGACGGTTTTGGCGACAACGACAGCCAGTACAAGCAACTGCTCGCCAACGGCGCGCAATTCGCCCTGAACAACGGCATCAAACTCGGGGCCGCGCTCACCGACTCCCAGCAGCGCCAGCTCACCACCGACCTGGTCTGGCTGGTCGAGCAGACCATCACGCTGCCCGACGGCACCACCGAGACTGTGCTGGTCCCGCAGGTCTACCTGCTAGTGCGCGAAGGCGACCTGAAGGGCGACGGCACGCTCATGGCCGGCCGCGACGTCAAGCTCGCCGCCGACGGCGACATCACCAACAGCGGCACCATCGGCGCGCGCGACGCCACCGTCATGACCGCCGCCAACATCGTCAACCAAGCCGGCGGCCGGATCCAGGGCGCCGTCGTCGACCTCGCCGCACGCGAAGACCTGATCAACCTGGTCTCGCTCATCAAGGGCGACAACGTCGCCCTGTCGGCAGGCCGCGACATCGCGCTTACGTCTACCTCCGCCTCGGAGAACAACGGCGCCACCTGGGGTTCGTACGTCTCGGGCGTGTCCCGCGTCGACGCCGGCAACCTCAGCATGCAAGCCGGCCGCGACATCAACCTGACGGCCGCGCAAGTCACCGCCACGGAAGACGCGCGCCTGCAGGCGGGTCGCGACATCAACCTGGCCACACTGCAGGAAAGCCACGGTGAATCGCTGGTCCGCAACAAGAAGAATCGTCACGACCTGAGCACCGGCTCTGAAGTCGGTTCGTCGATTGCGGCGGATGGCAACGTTACGCTGATTGCCGGGCAGGACGTCAATGCGCGTGCCGCGGACGTGACGGCGGGCGAACAGCTGGCCGTCGCCGCGGGCCGCGACATCAACATCGGCGCGGGAGAAGCTTCTGCTTCCGCGCGCGACGAGATGTACTACAAGACCAAGGGCTTTCTCTCCAGCAAGAGCACGCACTCGGTCGATTCACAGGCGTGGACGCAAGCGCAGGGATCAACCTTCAGCGGCGACGCGGCGGTGTTTCAGGCGGGCAGGGACTTTTCGCTTAACGCTTCGCAAGTCGTCACCACTAATGACTTGGTCGTCGACGCCGGCCGCGATCTGTCGGTAACGGCTGGGACGAACACCTATGGTGAGAGCCATTACAAGCGAGTAAAGAAAAGCGGTCTCTCAACCGGTGGTTTGGGAATTTCGTACAAGAGCAGCGACGCTAAATCCCTGCAGACCGTGGACTGGATGACGCAAAGCGACGCGCGGAGTCTATTGGGCGCGACGGGCGGCAACGTCATCATCACCGGAGGGCGGGATGTCCTGATCGCAGGCAGCGATGTGGTCGCGGGCAGGGCGGCAGGCGACACCAAGGGCAAAACCGGCAACATCGATATCCAGGGAGGAAACGTCGCTATCGTGGCAGGGCGTGACGTCGAGACGACCCACAGCGAATACTCCCTCAAGGAAAGCGGCTTTGGCGTGGCCGTAGTTGGGACGGTGATGGACACCGTCAAGAATCTGTCCAATGCCGGGTCCGTCAAATCCAAAGGTCACGAGCTTGCTCACAGCGGGGCCACGACGCCCGGCGTGTCGTTCTCATACAGCAGCAGCAAGAGCAGTGGATCGTTCGACTCGCATAGCCAGGTCAGCAGCGGCTCGTCCTTGAGCGCAGCCGGCGACATCGTGGTGCGCGCGACCGGCAGCGGCGTACGCGACGCCTCCGGACGAGCGCAGGATGGCGACGTCGTGATCTCCGGGTCTAGCCTGCGCGCCCAGGGCGGTGTCGTACTCGATGCCCAACGCGACATCGCCGTTGTTGGCTCAGACAACCGCCAGACCCAGACCAGCGAAGAGTCCAGTAAGAGCACCAACTTCTCGTTTGGAAGCATGAGCCTGGGAGACATCGGTCGGGCGGTTGACGGTGGTCCCAATGCCAGCGGCGTCAAGATGTTCCCCTACGGCAGTCAATCGGCGCAATCCGATGAGCTGTCTTCAGGCACGTGGCAAACGTCGTCGCTCATCACGGGCAACACAGTCCACCTGAACAGCCGTGACGGCGACATACGCATCGCCGGATCCGCCATTGACGCCATTAACAACGTGGGCCTTTTGGCTAATCGCGGATCGATCGTCATCGACACGGGCAGCGCGACGCGCGACCACAGCAGCAGCTACAGCAATAAGACGGTGGGTGATCTCGGGCGTGAGGGTAACGGCTTTTCCGTGGGGGTACGCAGCAGTAGCGGCAGCCTGAATGAGCGCAGCAGCACGCCGAGCGCGGCCGGCAGCACCATCACCAGCCATCTGGGTGATGTCTCGATTGTGGCCATGGACGACGTACTGGTGCGTGGAAGCGATATCCGTGCAGGCCGCGACCTCCTCATGGCCGGCCAGTCAGTCGCCATCGAAGGCAGTTATGACACCAGCGTCTATCGCCAGTTCCAGGAGACCAGCCAGATCGGCGTAACGATCAGCGCTAGCAACCCTGTTGTCAGCGCCGTGCAAAGCACCAACCGCATGCGCGAGGCGGCCCAGGAGACCAACAATGGCCGCCTGCAGGCCATCGCAGCCGTGGCGGCCGGTTTGGCCGCCAAGAATGCCTATGACGCTGTGGCGAAAGATCCCGCCAAGGTCGGCGGGATCAACATCAACGTCGACTTCGGTGCCAGCAGCGCCAGCCAGACCAGCAGCGGCCAAAGCAGTACCGCAAGCGGCGCGGCCATTTCCGCTGGCCGCGACATGACGATCATCGCCGCCGGCAAGGGCGATCAGTCTGACATCATCGTGTCCGGATCTGACCTTGCCGCGGGCCGCAACATGGTGCTGGATGCGCAAGGCGACATACTGCTTACCGCTCAACAGAACACCGCCAGCCAAAAGACCGACGGCAAAAGCAGCAGCGCCAGTATTGGTGCGGGCTTTTCGATCGGGGGAACCCAAAACGGCGTCAGCATCAACCTGGGCGCGGGTGGCAGCAAGAACAAGAGCAATGGCGAGGATGTGACGTGGAACAACACGCACGTGCAGGCCGGCAACGTACTGACCATGAAGTCCGGCGGCGACACGGTTCTACGCGGCGCGCAAGCGACCGGCGACCGGATTCTGGCCACGGTGGGCGGTGACCTCGTTATCGAAAGCCTGCAGGACATCAGCAACTACACGGCGCGCGACCGCAGCGTGGGCGTGCACGTAAGCCTGTGCATCCCTCCCATCTGCTACGGCGCCAGCTCGGTCAGCGGCAACTATGGCAACACCAAGATCAACAGCGAATACGCCAGCGTCACGGAGCAGTCAGGTCTGTGGGCGGGCGACGGCGGCTTCCAGCTCGATGTCGCCAAGAATACCGGCCTGATTGGTGGCGTCATTGCCAGCAGCGACAAAGCGGTCGCCGATGGCAAGAACGTCCTGATCACCGGAACCCTCACCAGCCGCGATGTTGAAAATCGCGCCAGCTACGAAGGCCAGTCCATTCAGCTGGGCGGCGGCGTGAGCTTTGGCGGCGGCAACGAAGGTGGCAAAGACAAGAGCAACATCGGCACCGATGGCAAGGGCGAGGTCGCTGGCGGAACCAAGGCCACGCCGAATTCAAACTTGCCCAGTTCGAACGGCGTGAGCATGGGTGTGCCGGTGGTGGCGGGTGCCAGCGGAGAAGCTAGTTCCACCACGCTCAGTGGCATCAGCGGCGGCACGATTGTCATCCGAGACGAAGCTGGGCAGAAAGCGCTGACGGGGCAGACGGTGGACGAAGTGATCGCGGGGTTGAACCGAGACACCAAGGACACGCTGAACAGTCTGGATCCGATATTTGATGAGAAGGAGATTCGGGCGGGGTTTGAGATCGTTGGGGAAGCTAGCCGGCAGGTTGGGCAGTTTTTGTCGAATCGAGCGGAAGAAAGGCAAACCGCGAAGGAGCGTTCTGAAGATAAAACCCTCTCGTACGCGGAGCGCGCGAAAGCGGCACAGGACTATGCCGAGCTGGAAAGCAAGTGGGGCGCGCAAGGATCCTATAGCCAATGGGCCACGATCATTCTCGGCGCGGCCAGTGGGAATGTGACCGGTGGCACGGGCCAGTTCATTCAGGCCGCTGCGGTCAATTATTTGCAAACCCTGGGTGCTGCAAAAGTCAAGGAGTTGAGTAGTGCGTTAGGCGGAGAAGGGTCTGTGGGCCATGCCGCGTTGCACGCGGTACTTGGCTGCGCTGGGGCCGCTGCTCAGCACGCATCGTGCGGCGCGGGCGGCGCCGGCGCGCTATCGGGCGTAGTGCTGAGCAAGCTGCTGGAAAGCATGGACGGCGCCAACGGGAAGGATCTGTCTCCTGATGAAGCGCAAGCGCGCGTCAACCTGATTAGCAGCATAGTCGCGGGCATTGCTGCGTCAATTGATCCCGCAGCGGCGGTGCCGGCAGAAATTGCGGCGCGCATAGAGGCGGAAAACAACAGTCAGTATAGGAACCGCGACAAGGTTGCCCGGATGAAGGCCGAGCTCGTGGGGCGCCTGGAGGCAGAGTGCGGCAATGACAATGGTTGCTTGCAGGCAGGGTGGGCTGAAGCGGATCGGATGACAGCGTCCTATGACGAGGTGCTTACGCTGACTCACTATCCCGACCTGACCAAGGAGAAGGCCGACGCGCTCGCGCAGGCGGTGCTCGATTTGGCGCCGGGAGTGTCAAATGCCAGTGCGCTCTATGAACTCGTGACGGGGATGACGGCGACCGGTGATGAGGCAAACCGGTATTTTGCGGCGATTGGTTTAGTGCCTCTGGCTGGCGGCATGATCAAGAAAGGCGGCCAGGCGATACACATGTTCGCGGAAGGCGATAAGGCGCTTGACGTTGCGAAGGTTGGAGGAACACTTGAGGACGTAGTCGCAACTGGAAATCATCAACTAGATGGAAAGTGGTTTGACGCCAACGGACTGCCGTTGCCAGTACCACCCAGTGTGGGCGCGGCAGGTCGAGTCCCGAATGTTCTTCAGACGGGTGGGCATACTCTAAATAAAAGCACAGCTAATGCGCTGAATGAGGCTTTCGGCGAAAATTTGACCTCTCGAGACTGGGGAAGAGCTCTAGAAGCGTTAAAGCAGGACTCGGGAAAAATGCGAAACGATGTTCATGGGCGGATACTAGATAACGGTGATTATGTGAGCAAAACAGGTGAGGTTATAGGAAATATTGGGGATTATTTGCCATGAATCTACAAACGAGGATTACCCCAGTTGCCCCCGACTACGAAAGTTGCGCCGAGTGTTATGCCCGGTTGATGATTTATCCTGGTGGGCGGCATCCGGATGTGATAACAGATATTTTCCATATTCAACCCACGTCGGTTAATGTTGTCGGTGATGTGATTACCAACTCCCGAGGTCGAAAAAGGCAAATTAAGAATTCGGGATGGTTCTTGTCAACAGAAGGTCTTGTCCTATCAAAGGATATTAGGCAGCACATAGATTGGTTGGTAAAAATAATATATCCACGCCGCCATGCGTTAAAAGAAATTCAAAATATGGATGAGATGAAAATAACGCTCAAGTGCGTCTGGTTTTCGTTGTTGGGACATAGTGGCCCAGTACTATGGCCGGAGCAAATGAAAGCGCTCGCAGAGTTAGACTTAGAGTGCTCATTCGATATTTACTTTGTAAATCAATAGGGGCTATTGCAAATCACCTTATCTCCTGGGTAAGGCGCGGGGATGGCGCTCCCTATAATCTGCTCGGTGTGGTTGAGTTTGTGGATGTCCGACAATACCGCCCCTCCTCGTAAGTACTCTTGTCCGGTAGGCATCGGCGGCAGAAGGCTCGGCGTACGGGTTAGCCGACGCGTATCGCTTACAGCGGGCATAAGTTGTCACCCAACCTACTAACAACCATATTCCCTGTGCGGACTAGGATGTGAATGTGACAATCGTTCGGAAGGGTTTTGTTGTGTCTGGCGAGTATTCTGGCTGGAAGATTTTTATTGCTGATGACCGAGATGGTGACACAGGTGGTTATTATATTTACCTGAAGAAAAGTGATGTTGAGGGGTTCGATTACTGGTTCGAGAATAAGACCGGACTTCAAGCCCAGCTAGCTGATTTTGAAGTGAGGTGGATGGATTAAGTTGGGTCGGTAAAACGCATGATCGTTGGGAGAAGAAGCGGCGTAGCGCCATCGAACCGACGATCGGACACATTGAGGGTGGCGGCAAGTTCGGCCGGAACCGGCTCACGGGCGCCGGCAGATGCGGTCCATGTCGTTTTGTATGGCGCGGGCCAAAGCATCCGCCTGCTGCTGCGCCGGTTGCGGTTTTCTTTGAGACTTGTTTCTGGTGAGTTGGGCGTGCGGATTTACCGCAAGAGCGGTGTCCGCGATCCGATAGCCACCGGATCACACGTTTATGCTGATGGGAACTCTGGGATTAATTCCACAGGTGTCCCAACCTCCACAATTAAGGTTAATGTTCGTGGTGGGGTGATTCAGACGGCGTTTCCATTCTAATTAGGGAGATAATCATGGCTAACGGTGGGTCTCTAATGGAGCAATTCATCGCTCAGGAATTGAACGCTAGTGTGCGCTCTGTTTTGAATGGGGCGCTTGAAGAAAGGGCACGCTCGGGTGACGTTTTGCTCAGGGAGTTTGAATTTAATTGTTTTGACGTTGTTCTTGATTTCGAGAGAGGGGTAGTTAGGTTGCAGGATGCGCTGTCGTCAGGTGTTGAAAGCTCTACTGAGTTGCCATTATCGGACTTTATTTTTGCATGTGGTTTGCACTTGTTGAAAACGTAGATAAATAGGCCTGGCATGAACGCCCTAAATCGCCACAACCAGCGTCTGGCTGGTTGTGGGATGACAGTGGAACGCCTGGGCCGGCGCTCGCGCGAGCGGTGCTGGATCTGGCGCCGGGAGTGTCAAATGCCAGTGCGCTGTACGAGCTCGTGACGGGGATGACGGCGACCTGTGATGAGGCAAATCGTTATTTTGCTGCACTTGGCCTTCTGCCCGTCGCGGGAGGCATTACCAAGAAGGGCGGACAATCCATTCAGGCATTTGCGGAAGTGCATAAGGTTTTGGATATTACCAAATTGAAATCCGGCGTTATGGGGCAGGCTAAGAGTGCGAAAGGATTTGTTCCTGCGGAGATGTCAGGCCTGGAATTCGAAAAGAAGTCAATCTTAAAGGCTGGCGGGAGTATTGAGATAGCACTTTCTCTAGGCAAAAATTCGATAAAACGGGTGCACTCGTTGATAAAAGATTTGCACAAAGCGACCTAATCGGGAGATATTCTCCGGACGGAAATCTACGTATCGATTGGTATGAAACATCGATTTCAGGGAAAGGGGTGGGAACGGAAAAGATATCTAGAGCGATCGAACTAGCTGGTCCAGACAAGATTAATTCGGTTTCCGCACTTTTGGGTGCAGCGAATGCGGCGGTCTCTAGAGATTCGGTCTCATCCGGAAGTTCGTTGGAACAGGCGGGGTGGCATACTCCGCTCGGAAAATCCGTGAGTAGTTTGGGGTTATAAGTGGTCGAGGTAAATGGGGAAGCGGTTGAGTTTCTTTATAGGTGACATATGAATAAAGTTGCCGCTATTAGGCTCCTTATGGATAAAGGTTTTGTGCGGGATGTGCTGGAGTTAATAGAAGGGGAATCTGAATTTACGTCGGGTGAGTCAGCAGGCGTTCCCGATAATCCGGATTTGAAGAAGCTCTGGGTTATATCGGTGCACCATTTGAGGTTTGTTGTCGAATTTGATCAAGGGGAAAGTTCGGCAGTTAAGGGAGGAAAATTCAGAGCGCCTTTTCCTCGTGAGTTTGAGCAATGGCTTCATGCAGGAGCGCCCGGGGTCGCCAGTGCTGATGTTGATGCTTGTCTGCGGGATCGTTTGCTCTCAACTTAATGTTGATTCTGACGGGCGATTGCCGTGTTGGGTGGGCAGCAAGGGGCATGACGGGAAATGGGTGTCCGGTTCGGAGTTCATCCACGCCAACAGGCTCGCAGCAGTTGCTCGCTGTTGAACGATGTAGGGCTTGAGTTGGTGGTGGATGCTAGCGAGGCGTCTCACCGTGGATTCGCTAACTTTGGGATACTAAGATGAAAAGCCGTTTTATAGATGTTGATTGTTCGGCTTTGTTGACGCCTTCGTTCACGGATGCCGACACTTTCTCGGGACTTATCGAGGATTTTTTGGAAGGCTGGCCCGAATTTCGTCCTGGACACTGGGGGTTCGTAGAGCAAACAGCTTCATCCCGACGAGAAGGAGCTCGCCAAAAGGATTGCAGCTGAGGCACGGGCCCCAGGGTCTGAGCTATACGGTTGAACAGATCGAGGCACAGATGCGACAAATGGATGTTGCCATGCCTAATGGCGAGTCCTACGCGGGTGGACCTGCTGTGGTCGTCGGCTACGAAGGCATAAGCGACAGAGGAGCGAACTTTATCGAGGTCGGCAGAACGCAGAGCGGACAGCCAATCCTCATGGAGTTTGGTTCGCCGGAGTTGGACCGGCAGCTTCAGGGCCGTATTGTTTCCCACGCTAGCGGTGGGACAATTCCGACCGGGCTTTCGTACCCCCTGACGCCGGAATGCATCGATCCAATGGAACGCTTTGGGCTTCCGTTTTTGCAGCATTCCCCGATGGCTCGATATTGCGTAACAGGCGATTGTGCCGCTGGGGCTTCAAAGAAACATGACGGCAGGCGACTTTCTCGATAAGCGGAACGAGAATGCGGACGTCCTGGCGTATCTGGCTAGCGGAATGGGACGAATAGGCGCCGGCATAGAGTCTGCAAGCTATTATTCTGGGACCGCGTCCCCGGCTGTCCGCCTAGTGGGCAGCGAGACAGTCGTTGCGGGCTGAGCGTTTGGAGGACTAGAGCAGATTATGAGGCCTAATTCGCATGCCTACGGAATTTCGGGGTTAATAGATATCGGTGTTCAAACTGCGGGAAAAAGCCGCGCCAAGCGGAACCTTTCTCCTCAACGAACTCGGAGAATACCTAAAATCAAGGTACGCGAAATGAGGCATAAACTTCAGCAATTGTTTAAACGGCATGCTGTCCGCGATGGACACATGCGTTATGGATATATTGTTTTTCTTGTTCTTTTGGGGGGGGCGCTTGTTTTGGCTGATCTGTATCGATGGCATACGGAGTGGTTATATATCTTCGGGCTGGGAATTGCGGCTTTTGGTGGATATTCCGCGCAGGCTTATCTTCTTAAGATTCGTCCCTTTGAGGATCCACCGTATCCTCCGAAATGGTTGGATAAACGAAAAAATGAGGGCGAAAAATAAAATTGATCTTTTTTTATTGGCGTGAATATCGGGCCTACGCCGACCTCACATACCTGATATCGCTGCGCTAGTTTTCCGATCGGTAGTCGTCCAAGGCGCAGATTATTGAAATAAGCATTGCGAACAAGTTGGCGCGAAGCATGCTAAAGCTGTTGACCGAAGAGTATCCAAACCAGTGCGAAAAGCTTGGGGAGATGCGCTTTGCTGAGCCCAGGGATTTATACGGTAAGTAATGCGAGATTCTAGTTCCTGTGCGAGCAGCCGATCACATTGCTGCTGGTATATCTGGAAATTTCGTTGTCGCTACTGAATGGAAAAAATGTTGATTTTTGACTCAATGATTCTTCGATCGTGATGCATCCGCGAATATGGTTATCGATTGATGGCTACCGATGGCCCAGATTCTAGCCAATTCACTGATCGAGTTCGGCCAGACGTATGGTATTGCTGTAATTGTTGATGAGTTCGATCGAATGTGGGGAGTTGGAATCTTGCGAGATTTATGTTCGGCTCCGGTGAGGTGCATAGTTTGGCCCTTTTCAGATTTGTTTAGCCTTCCATAGGACCATTGGTTTATTGGAGGGGTTTTCGAATTTGGGGCATTTTTATGCTAAATAATAACGCGTTAAACTGCCGGGTTTGCGGCTATCGCTCAGATGTTCCATCATGGGGTAATGACGGACTAACGCCACTCTACGACTTTTGCCCTTGCTGTGGCGTTGAGCATGGTTATCAAGATTCGACGAAACATGGTGCCTGTGCGTACAGGAACCATTGGATTTCCAATGGGGCCGAATGGGAAGATCCTGGATCTAAGCCTGACGGCTGGCTCTTGAGTGAGCAATTGGCTAATGTTCCCTCGGATTTTCGGTAGGTGGCCAGAATTGCCCGCTGCGCTGTACATCCGCCGCACGAGTACGTAGGTGCGGCTGCGAGTCGGGGCAAGCTAAGGAATAAAAAACGTGGGCGCCGTCAGTATCACGCGTAGCCTGGGCACCAACAAAAGCAGCAGTGCAACTGATTGCACAGCGTCCAATTGGGTGGAATCCTCGGTTGCAACAGAAAAGAACTTGACCATCGTGTTGCGAGTAGCGGGCATTGACTCGGACTGTATCGTCCCGACTTAGACGCCGCCCCTGACAGCAACGCGGTGCTTAAAGCCGAAGGCGACATCGTGCTGGAGGCCGCTTGAAACGTCTTCGAGCAAAAGGCCACTAAGTGGAGAGCGCATTGTTCGAATAAATCCTTCTGCTGTTGGAGAAAAATAATGAGAACTTTGCCTGATTGGTTGGTTTTATGTGTTTGGCATGCGCTGATAGGTGAGATATATCCAGCAATAAGGGCAATTGCTCTTTCATTATCTGATGATCGAAAATTGTTTATATGTTATTACCTTGATAGACATCCTAAAGAATTTGATTGGGATAGCTTAGAAGTGGTGGCTACGAATATGTCAGCTTCAATTGGTAAGGAAAAAATTAGCCATATTGACATTGAGTGCAAGTTTTCAATGGACCCGATAGGCAGTCTGGATTGTTTTGACGGTTTTGCCTATTGCCGCCGAGAATATGATTTGTAGGCGCAAATGCGACAGATGAAGTTATCACTCAAATCCCCGGCTGAGTTCGAGTATAGATTTTGCCGGTTGCTCCGCAGAAACCAACCAGCTCCTTGATATTGGTATAAGCCAGTATGCCCTCAGGCGACTGGAATGCGTGTTCTGTTCTTAGGTCAGCGACGCGGCCTGATGCGGGACCAGAAGTCGATGGTCAAGCGGCGCAGGTCAGTCTGAAAATGGAAATATCAATGACTCCTGGGTTGCAACCTGGGGCGTTGATGGAGAGCAAAAGATCGTCCCGAACGGGGATGTATCTTCTGAGGTTATTGGGTGAAATAACTCATATTCAATTCTGGCGTGCAGCCGAGGATATGTTTGATGGCTTGGAAAGAAAGGTCTCGAAGTCACTACTTCTCTATTTACGTGAAAAGTGTCGAGCGTAATGGCTAAGGATTGAGCTTGGTGAAAAGATGAGTTTCGGAATTTCCCTTGGACATGAGACTTCGATAAGGTTCGGTGGACTTACGCTGTGGGGTAAAGTAGAAATTGATGAATATACAGAAGATTTTTTGGCTTCTGTTGATTTCTGGTCCAGAGATGATTATTTAAGAAGTTGGAAGAGATCTTTATCTGAAGGCTTGTGTGGTGGTGAGCGTTGCGCATTAATCACATCAATGCATGATCCGGCTTCGTCAAATTTTTTATTCTACTGGGCAATTTATTTTGAGGGAGAAGTTGCATATTTGCAGAATAGCGTTCTGTTTTTGAGCGACCTGGTCGAAGATTTTGACCCAAACTCCATTAATAGATATGTTGCGGCTCGGTTACAGGTCAACGATGATGGCGTGGCTATTTCTCAGTGGAGTGTGAGTCGCAGATCTGTGTTGAGTTTTTATGAAACTCTTTGAAGCAAAGAAACTGAGTTCGCCGTGCTGGACGCCGAAGCGGCACGTCGGATGCGGGCCAGCGGTTTGATGCCCAGCTTTTCGGCGGTGGTATTGGAACCGATAAGTTCAATAATTTCTCTCAGTCCACCAAAATGACCGAGCTTACTGATGGTGCGGGGAAATTGGTATCAGCGTTCCCAGGAGTGCTAAAGAAGCCAATGGAAAGTACATCCGATCAAAAAGTTAGAGAAAGGCTAATTTCGTCGGTCTCGTATGTATTTGGAAACTCAATTATTCGTAATTTTCTTGAGCGGACATTTGGGGTCCTCTCATCCGCCTATGTGCTGGGCCATACTCCGGATCAAGGCGAAGACTTTTGTGTTGTGCTTGTGAATGGATCAACTATTGCCAAATTCGAGCTTTCAAGAAGCTCTAATGCTGAACCCAGAGATTTAGTCACTATCAGCGTTGACGAGTATCGTAAGGCCCTTCGAGGGCGTCAGTCGCAATTAAAGCTGTCTATAGCAATCAAGCTGGCTGCCGGGAGATAAGGCAGGCTTGACGTGCCAGCCGAATATCCGTATCGGTCAACACTGGAGGTAAGGTCTTTTTTGACCATTCCTGCAAATCCCTCATCGGCCGACCCTTCATACCGCAGTCAGCAGCCAGCCTCGAACTCCCCAAACCATTTCATGCGTAGGCGCAATCCCCTCCAAAAACGCCTCATCATGCGACACCACGACCATCGCACCGGGATACCCTCGCAGCGCCTTCTCCATCGCCTCCGCCGACTCAATATCCAAATGATTCGTCGGCTCATCCAGCAGTAGCAACTGCGCAGGCGCTTTCCGCCACAACGCACATGCCAGGGCAGCCTTGAGGCGTTCCCCGCCGCTCAAGGTCCCCGCGGGCGCATTGACCTGCTCAGACCCTAGGCCCAGCAACGCCAACCGACTGCGAAGTTCACCTTCCGATAACGTGGCGCCCAGCACATGCAGCGTCTCCAGCAGGGACTTATCTTCCGGAATGACAGACGCCCGCTGGTCCAGCATGGCGGTCGGCACGCGGACGGCGCAGAGGCCTTCGTGCGGAATCAACTCCCCCGCCAACATCGATAGCAACGCGCTTTTGCCGCAGCCATTCGGCCCGCGAATTGCCAAACGGAAAGGGCCGGACAGGGGCATCGTCAGCGCGCAAGCGTCCGCTGGATAGGGCGGTCTCGCATGCTCCAGATGCAGTACGCGGCGGCCCTGCGGCACCGCTGTTTCGGGCAAAGCTAGTGCGACGTTGGCCGATTGATCAATCTGTGCGGCTGCCTGCCTTACCGCATCATCCAGCGCGGCAACCGCATCCTGCCGCCGCACGTTCTCTCTGCCCGCATGAGCTTGGGCATTCGCCTTCTTCATCCCCAGCAGTATCGGCGCCTGGTTCGCATCCCGGGCCTTGCGGGCGTCGCGGGCGGTACGTTGTTGTTGGGCGTCGTGTTGTTGGCGCAGCGCGCGCAGGGTGGCGGCCCGTTCGTTGCGGGCGTGTGCGAGGGACGCTTCGTTCGCGGCGGTCAAGCGGTCGCGGTGGTCGCGGTAGGCGGAATAGTTGCCGGAATGGGCATTGAGGTTGCCGCGATCCAATTCGACGATGGAGGACATGGCATCGAGCAGTGTCCTGTCATGGCTGACGACAATCAAGCCGCCGCGCCAGGCGGCGATGTGGTCCATGAGCCAGCGGCGGGCGCCTGCGTCCAGGTGGTTGCTGGGTTCGTCCAGCAGCAAGGCGTCGGGGGTTTGCATGAGGGCGCCGGCTAGCGCGACGCGGGTCAGTTCGCCTCCACTGGCGGCCGATGCGGGATGTTCGGGCTGCCACGCAGGTAAGCCCGCGTCGGCAAGCATGCGGGTCCATTCATCTCGGATGCGCCAATTGCCCTCGGCGAGGTCGTAATCCGCTTGGCGGGTGCTGCCGGATTCGATGTTGGACAAGGCGTCAAGAATCGGCGCGATGCCGGCGACGTGGGCCAAGGTGGTGCGGGTGGATCGTAGTTGTTCCTGCGGGACGTAGGCGATGCGGCCGCGACGCACGATGCGGCCGCTTTGTGTGGCGATAACGCCGTGCGCCAATTGCAGCAGCAAGGACTTGCCCGCGCCGTTGCGGCCGATGAGGCCGTGGCGGATGGGGGCGAAGTCGTGGCTGACGTCACGGAGCAGGACGCGGCCGTCTGGCAGCGCATGGCTGACGTGACGCAGGCTGAGGAAAGGCGCCGACGCGGGCGGCTGAAGATGCGCCGGCGCGGGCGCGTGAGAAGACTGGGCCATGGAAAGCTCTCCGGAATCGACAAGGCGCGTTGCGCGTAGCGCAAGCGGTGATCTGGGGGAGGGCTTAGAGGGTCATGGCCGGACGAGTCTCCGCGATGAGGGAATAAGGGAGGTTCGAGCAGTGTGCCGCGGGAAAGTTCCGGGCTGCACGCTGCGAAGCATTTTAACGGGCGGGCGGCACCGTAGGTGCATTGCCGTTTCTACACCGGCAACTGGCAAGCGAAACGCTGGGCCGTTTTGAAAGGGCGGCTGGCATTTAAACCTGTGAACGGTAGGACATAGGCGGCCGTTATTGAAACACATGACCGTTAAGGCTCAAGCAGCCGGTAAAAAAAACATGCGGTCGTCAGCGACGCCGCCCGATTCCCCTCAATCCTCCAGCAGCCGCAAATCCGGCGGCCGGTTTTCGATAATGGCTTCCATGCTGAAGAACCCCGTCACCGTGGACAGCTCAAAATCCGTGATCAGCTTTTGATAGAACCGGTCGTACCCTGCCATGCCGCGGCAGACGACTTTGATCAGGTAGTCCCAATCGCCGCCGATGCGATAGAACTCAGTGACTTCGGGTAGTCGTTCGACGTGCTGGCGGAATCCGTCAGCCCAGGCCTTGGCATGGTGGCTGGTGCGGATCATGACGAAGACGGTCAGATCCAGGCCCAGGGCGACCAGGCTGACCTCTGCGCGCGTGCCGCGAATGATGCCGCAGGCGTTCAAGCGTTGAAGCCTGCGCCAGCACGCGTTCTGGGACAGGCCGACCCGATCGGCTAGCTCGCGCTGCGACAAGGAACCGTCTTTTTGCAGGCAGTTGATGATGCTTAGATCAAGCTTGTCTATTTTTTCCATGGATTCGATCAAATGACCCGTTTATGCAACATATAGGCAAAAAAACGGTGATGTTTCATCTTGGCATCCATCGTATGATATTTCCGAACTTTTCGGATCTATCGCCCCATGAATACGACCCTCGCCGGTGCGCCCGCAGGCGCCCCGGCTTCGCCTTTGCAGCAGTTCCAGGACAGCTTGAAGACTTCCGATATAGCCGCCGCGCTTGCCGACGGGCTTATCGGAAAGGACGCCAGCATTGACGGACCGTTTGGTTCCAAGCCGCTTGTCTACGCCGATTACGTGGCGTCGGGCCGTGCGCTGATTCAGGTCGAGCGCTTTGTCCTGGAACAGGTGCTTCCGTATTACGCCAATTCGCACACCGAAGCCTCGTTCTGCGGCGGCTTCATTACGCGTCTGCGGCGCGAGGCGCGTGCGGCGATTGGCCGCGGTTGCGGGGCGGGCGACGAACACGCGGTGATTTTCTCGGGCTCGGGCGCTACGGCCGGCATCAACCGGCTGGTGAATCTGTTTGGCGTGAAGGCGGCGGTGGCGGCTGGCCGGAAGGTCCGGGTCATTATCGGACCCTACGAACATCATTCGAACATCCTGCCATGGCGCGAATGCGGCGCTGACATCGTCGAACTGGAAGAAAGCGCCGAAGGCGGGCCGGATCTGGCTCAACTGGCTCAAGCGCTGGACGCGCCGGCGGGCGCGCTGGTCGTGTGCGCGCTGTCGGCGGCGTCGAATGTGACGGGCATCGTGGCGGACGTCGAAGGCATCACGCGGCGGGTGAAGGCAGCCGGCGCGAAGATGCTGTGGGACTATGCAGGCGGCGCGCCGTACCTGCCGATCCGCATGTCGCCGGCGCCTGATGCGCAGATCGACGCCATCGTGTTTTCGCCGCACAAGTTCATTGGCGGCCCGGGTGCCTCGGGCGTCCTGATCGTGCGCCGCGATGCGGTGCTGGATACGACGCCGACGTGGCCGGGTGGCGGCACGGTGAAGTTCGTGTCGCCCGTGGGTCATGACTACAGCGGCAGCCTGGAGTCGCGTGAGGAAGCAGGTACGCCGAACGTGGTGGGGGACATCCGCGCCGCGTTGGTGGTGCTGGTCAAGGAAGCATTGGGCGCGGATTTCATGCAGCAGCGCCATGCGCATTTCGTGCAGCGGGCGCTGGCGGCGTGGAAGGGCCCCGAGCGCCTGCAACTGTTGGGGTCGTTGACCGCAAATCGCCTGCCGATCTTTTCTTTCCGGGTGCGCGACGGCAAGGGCGGGTTCGTGCATCAGCAGTTGGTGACGCGGATGCTGAGCGACCGTTTTGGCATTCAGGCTCGTGGCGGATGTGCGTGCGCGGGTCCGTACGTGCATCGTCTGCTGGAAATCGATGACGCGCAGTCTTTGCAGATGCGGCAGGCCATTCTGGATGGCCGGGAAATCGAAAAACCCGGCTTTGTGCGCTTGAACTTCAGTGCGTTGCTGTCGGACGCGAAGGCGGATTTCATTCTGGAATCGGTGTTGGCACTGGCGGCCGACGCCACGGAATACGCGCACCTTTATGGCTTTGATCCCAGCCGCGCCATTTTCTTTCCGCATGACGCCCAAAAGAAGGCGGCTTGACGTGCGCTAGGGGATGACTGCGGTTGCGGCGCTGGAACGGCCGCAACCGCAGGCCCGCGTTCAATTCTTCATGTGCAGGCCGCAGGTTCGGATCCACGACGCCTTCATGTCCGTGAGATCGTCGGACGCGCCCGTCAGCGTGCGCGTGACCTGATCCGAAAACTGCACACCGTCGCGGCGGCAGGCTTCAAAGTCGTCGCTGAGCGCAAAGCGCGCGTCCAGCAGGTCCAGCCGGCCTTGGCAAAGCTCCCGGTTCAATTCCAAATTATTGGCGGCCTCGCGCGTGCGCTGGACGTCTTGCGCCTGTTTGATGCGGGCCAGCTCCGCATCGACGCGCGCGATGCAGCCGTCGTCGGCAAAGGCGGGCGCGCTGGCGCACGCGGTGATGAGTAGTGCGATGCCGAGTAACGGGCGATGGAGTACGGGCATGCTGGAAAACCTTGATGTAGCGCGATGATCGGCTTGCATCATAACTGTTGCTTGATCGGCATTCCTGGCGCGCTGCCCCAGCCATTTGCGGCGCAGGCGTCGTGCACTGTGCAAAAAGCCAGTTTACCGATGTCTCAAACTGTCCTACCGTCGTTTCCAGATCATTGGCTCACGAAGCCCGGGTGTGCGCTTATCGCTTCCATGTAAGCAGCCAGCGGTCAACCCTTCTGTTTTATCAACGCTTTACGACGGAGATGAAAGAGAATGACCAACACGCTTATCAGTGTCGATCTGGAACAATCCCCCTACGACAACAAGCAGATCCATAACCGCTGGCATCCGGATATTCCGATGGCGGTGTGGGTCAAGCCCGGGGACGATTTCATTTTGGAAACCTACGACTGGACGGGCGGCGCGATCAAGAATGATGACAGCGCCGACGATGTGCGGGATGTGGATCTGTCCACCGTGCACTTTCTGTCCGGGCCCGTGGGCGTGGAGGGCGCGGAGCCGGGGGACCTGCTGGTGGTCGACCTGCTGGATATCGGCGCCAAGTCCGACAGCCTGTGGGGGTTCAATGGGTTTTTCAGCCGCAACAATGGCGGCGGGTTTCTGACGGATCATTTTCCGCATGCGCAGAAATCCATTTGGGATTTTCACGGCATGTTCACGTCGTCGCGGCATATTCCGGGCGTGAGCTTCGCGGGTCTGATTCATCCGGGACTGATCGGGTGCCTGCCGGACCGCAAGCTGCTGGACGAATGGAACCGGCGTGAGCAGGCGCTGATCGATACCAATCCGAATCGCGTGCCGCCGTTGGCCAATCCGCCTGCGCCCAAGACCGCGCACATGGGCGCGTTGCAGGGCGCGGACCGCGATCGCGCGGCGGGCGAGGGGGCGCGCACGGTTCCGCCGCGC
The DNA here is from genome assembly GCF_006715415.1 of Achromobacter sp. SLBN-14. NCBI lineage: Bacteria > Pseudomonadati > Pseudomonadota > Betaproteobacteria > Burkholderiales > Alcaligenaceae > Achromobacter > Achromobacter sp. SLBN-14. Next base: position 4,799,656 of record NZ_VFNE01000001.1, read on the forward strand.
GAGCATGGCGGCAATTGCGACATCAAGGACCTGTCGCGCGGGGCGCGGGTGTTTTTTCCTGTGTATGTGAAGGGCGGCGGGTTGTCGGTGGGCGATCTGCATTTTTCGCAGGGCGACGGCGAGATCACGTTCTGCGGCGCGATCGAAATGGCCGGCTGGGTGCACATGCGCGTGTCGCTGATCAAGGGCGGCATGGACAAGTATGCGATCCGCAATCCGATCTTCAAGCCCAGTCCAATCACGCCGGCCTACAAGGACTTTCTGATTTTTGAAGGCATTTCGGTCGATGAGGCTGGCAAGCAGCATTACCTGGACGTGAACGTGGCCTACCGGCAGGCGTGCCTG